>NZ_CP014782.1:0-4800000 GCF_002005305.1 Shewanella psychrophila | reverse complement strand
GTATTGCTGTCATCACCTTGATAGGGAGGACTTTGGCTTCGACGAGTTCACAGGCTTGAATATTAAATTGGCAGGGGCTGGTGGTTAAGGGCAGTGAAATGAGTACTTTAGAGCGACAAACCAGCATTAATCAGATGCTGACCTTGGCGTTAGAGACGGCAATTAAAGGCTAACATCAGATATTTAAATGTGCTGCCGACTTCGTCCGGCAGCCATATTGTTTATCAGGTGAACCCTTAACATAACATGGCTACAACTAGCAGTTAGGAGCTTTCATGTTCTGCAATAAATAGCTCAAGTTCACGATTTAGCATAGATGAATCACCGGTATTGAGTTCTATCATGCGGCGAAGGTGACTGATGCTATCCACATCAATATGCTCACACCTGAGGCCGAGATGGCCAGACTTTTGATGGATAAGGCGGGTTTCCATCTGTACCTCGATATCCGATCCCTGAAGCGTGAAGCTGAGAATGATGGGCGAACTATCTACAGTAAAGGAGTCGGGTTCATCAACGAGTGCACCATTGAGACTAAGATCGAGAATCTTGGTCGTCCAGGCCTTATCTGCCTGAGTCAGCTGAGCACCTGTGGCAAATAAGATCCTTGAAAATTTACGTTTCTCATCCATAACGCTTCCTTTTTTAACCTTTAAGCATAAATACTTTAGCTCTAGTTCAGCTATAGCATGGCATTAGTATAAGCATATGCCAACTTACATTGAGTGTACAAGTTCTCGGGGGGTTATTAGAAATAAGGAGCTTATTAGCAAGTGAACCAAAGAAACTAATACTCAAGTCTCTATTTTCACTTTTGCTTATATGCAATTATGAAAAAATGTGAATAATGTAAGGTGAGTAATGTTAATTTGCTTTCAAGACCCACTTTTTTATCAGGAGTGAGCCTTCGGCTCTAGATATAATGGCTAATTCAATTGCACACTCTACACCTCATACCGTATTAGTTGTCGATGACGAAGCCGTTATCAGAGCCCGTCTTAAAGGATACTTCGAGAAAGAGGGCTACCGTGTACTCGAAGCCGAAGATGGTGAGCAGATGTGGTACCAGTTTGGTCGCCAACACGTAGATCTGGTGATGTTAGATATCAACCTTCCCGGTGTCGATGGGCTAAGTCTGGCGAGAGAGCTACGTAGTCGCTCAGATGTTGGTATTATATTAGTGACGGGTCGTGATGAGGCCATAGATAAGATAATTGGCTTAGAGATGGGCGCCGATGATTACGTGACTAAGCCATTTGAACTGCGTGAGTTGTTAGTCAGGGTCAAGAATCTACTCTGGCGGATATCCCTGGTTAAGAAGGCTGAACAAGCAGTCATAGAGCAGCTTGATGAGAACGATGATGTGATTGCCTTCGATGGATATATTCTTGAACTCAACAGCCGCAAGCTTAAGCATGGTGACGAGATAATCAAACTCACCAAGGCAGAATTTGAACTGTTAGCCGCGTTTGCATTACATCCTCAGCAAGTATTGTCACGTGAACGTCTGATGCAGAATACCAGTCACAGAAACCAAGATGTCAACGACAGAACCATAGATGTGATCATCAGAAGATTGAGAAATAAACTCAATCCTGAATTGTTTACCACTATCCATGGCGAAGGTTATTTGTTCTCGGCGAAAGTAGAAGATTAAAATGTTTAATCTAAGAACAGTGGAAAGTGATAGGTTTTAAGTCGAAAGCTAAACAGTAGCTTGAGGTCTTATGCTCTTAATCTTGGGCTCGCATTTCGTGGATTTCTTTGCTCTATCTTGATCTTAAGGCTTATAGCTTCTTTTCACTCGCTACCCTATATCTCGGATAAAACTCTGCTGGTGCTAGGCTATTTTCGAGCTTATGCTTCTTTAGCACATTACCCTCTAAGCCTTGAATCGCCGGACCTATATCGCCAAAGGGCTTAGCGCCTTCAAGCTCTCGAACGACGACATCTATTGCGAGTTTACCCTGTAGCACTACTGAGTCATCTGAGCTAAACGCGACTCGACCTCTGAATAGGCCCCTGAGTACGGCGGGGGACAGATAACTGCTTACTAGTTTAATTTTAGAAGCTGGCAGAGGCTCTTGCTTTGAGTGCGAAGAGAGCTTCGAGTCATGGCGCGCCTGCTTGATGGCTAACTCTCCAACGGCCGCCTCGATAGCGACTGCACTCCCTAAGATATAATCCGGTGTCTGGTCTTTTAGCAGGTGGTAAAGCTGATCTCGATAGAGGTTACGGTTGTTATCAGCATGACGGATGGAGGATATGGTGATCTTGTTGTTTTTCGAGTTAGGTACAGATGCTGGTTGCAGAGCCGCCATGATCCCTTCCTCGACCCAGTCGCTACCTCCTTGCTTTTCCGGCCCGGTCAACAAAGCAACGCTTACCTGTTGAGCTTTAGCCTGATTAACATCTTGCTTGATAAAATTGCCAGCAAACCAGCCCATCTGGTACCAGTTGACACCGATGCGGGTCGTCACCTTGTGGTTGTCTATTCTGTTAACCAGAGCGATAACGGGCTTAGTGAGGGGCTGGTGAAAAGAGGCGAGAAGTTTAGGATCAACAGTGCCGAGCAATATGGCATCATAATCGCCATTCATGCAGTAGGAAAGCTGGCTGAGCTGCTTATCTTTTTCGTAATAACTGCCAGCCTCAAAGAGTTCTAATGTTATATTCAGTGCTCTGGCATGCTGCACCAGACCATAATCTATGCCTATCCAGTAGGCGTCTTTGAGATGGGGTACCAGAGTACATATTTTCCAGGCTTGTTTGGCGTGCTTGAGAGGATGGTATATTTGTGTTTTAGCCTGTTGGACTTTGACATTGAAGGGGCTACGCTGCTCTAATGACCATGGTGTAAACTTTGTGCTGGCGTGGGCTAAATTGCCGCTCAAACTGAAGAGCATAATGGAGAATATGAGTCCTGTTAGAGTGGCCACACATCTGTTGCTTCTTTTGTTTGATATTCTAGTTGCTATGAGGCTGGCAACTCTGGCTTTGGTTGCTGGAAGTCTGGTCATTGTGAGTTGAGTCTCTATAAGAGTCGTGCCGTGTTGCAGCATTATTGCCAGGCCATCATCGAAAGTAAAATGTCTAAATTTATTGTATCAGGTTAAGGAAAAAGATGCCTTTCACGCTATCGGGAAAGAGTTTAGTTGGACGTCTTATGTTGTCCTTCTGCTTGCTAGCCTTCTTGCTTATGTTACTCGTATCTGTGGGCAGCTTGAGTCTCTACTGGGTGTAGTTGGCGGATAAATTTCTCTACGATGAAGCGCTTCCCGCATCACAGGCTGCACGTAACTTAGTGCAATCTTCTAATGCACTAGCTGAAAATGCATTGGCGCTAGGCAATGTCGAGGAGGAGGCGCAAAGACAGTTTATTGGTCGGATGCTGTCGATTAATAGCAGTCATTTACTCGGTTCCATTGCCAGTCTTAAATCTCTCGGGGTGCAGAAAGATCACAGGTTAGAGCTATCAGCATCAGAGATAATTCATGAACTTTCCCGCTTAGGTAAGCATGTAGGTAAGCGTTTAGAAGTGGCGGGGCACTTATCCAGAGTGGGTACGGCCTTGGTTGAGTCAGCTAGTCACAGCACTGAACTACTTGAAGCCGAGCTGGCCGTTGTCAATTCGGCTATTTTGGCCAAGTTGAGTCTGGCCTATCCACAAATTGCTGGCCAAGTAAAAAGTGCCCATCTGCTGGACGCCGTGATTGAGCAAGATTTAGATATTCAAGAGCGCCTCAATCGTGCTCTCAAGGTGATACATAATATTGCTCTGGTGGGGCAGTTGCTGCAATCGCCTGAGTATGAGACAGCCTTGGCTACTCTACTCAGCTCTATGTCACAACAACCCTCCATCAGCTTGCCGTCAACTTATCAGGTAATGAGTCACCCTCCTGGTCATGTTAACTTGCCGGATCTGAATAAGAGTGGATCCCAAATAGATCTGATGGCGCTTGAGTTACTCAAGGGCTTGATAAGAGATCCCGTTAGGGAAGATGAGCTAAACGCGGAGCTAGTGGTACTACGCCGGGTAGCGGAAGGTTTGGCGGCTCAGAGACAGTACGTTCACTTACTACGAGCTCAGGATAAGCAACTGAGGTTACTCTCGGATAAATTAAGCGGTTTGAACCGAACCTTAGACGCTGCCATGGCCAGCCAACAGACCAAAGCCGAATTGGCTCGGGGAGATTACCTACAGCAGCTCTTCTGGGCAAAAACCGGTCTTTGGACTACGGGAGTCTTGATGTTATTGGTGATTCTATTTGTCATGTATCGGGTCATCTATAAAGGTATCGCCGTCCGGCTGAATGAGGCAACTCATGCTCTATCCAGATTGAGTTTGGGAGATACAGATGTGAGTCTCAATTCTCATGGTGATGATGAGTTAGCTGCCATGGCCAATGCGATTCAAGCATTTAAGCAGAAGACGGCTCACAACCAAAAGCTGCAGGTGCAGTTGCTCGATACTGCAGCCGAGCTCACTCAGCACAAGGCCGAGTTGGAAAATACCGTCGAGGCGAGAACTAAGGAGCTGGCCATCGCCAATAGGCAATTGGATGCAGAGGCTAGAGGCCACGCTCAAGCCAGAGAGATGGCAGAGCAGGCGAGTCAGGCCAAGTCACTGTTTTTAGCCACCATGAGCCATGAAATCCGCACGCCCCTCAATGGCTTGCTGGGCACCTTGACCTTACTCGGCCACTCAAATCTGCCCCTTGCCCAGAAGCAGATGTTGGCTTTGTCCCAGTACAGTGGCACCCTGTTGCAAACCGTACTTAACGATATCTTAGATTTTTCCAGATTAGAGCAAGGTAAACTCACCAACGAAACCAGACCTGTGGCTATCAATGAACTTGTCGATGAGGTGGTCGCTATCATGCTCGCAGGTGCTGGTATCGCTGGTTTGCAGCTAGTACTTGAGAGCCCGCACTTACCCGCATGGGTCAGCTTAGATGGCCCCAAACTTCGCCAAGTGCTGTTTAATCTTATTGGTAATGGCATCAAGTTTACCCCTGAGGGAGAGGTGAGACTGAAAGTCTCATTCGATGAAGCCGAGCTGCATTTCGAGGTGATTGATACGGGGTTAGGCATCGGCGCTGATGCCATGCCGCACTTGTTTAAGGCCTATAGCGCTCAGCTCAATAAAGGGCGTTCCAGAGGAACCGGTTTGGGGCTGGCTATCAGTAAAGAGCTGGTGGACTTGATGAAACAAACGTCTACTTCATATGAAGTTTCAAATGATGCGTTACAAGATAAGTCACAAAAGAGTCCACAAGAGAGGGCTGTTCAAGCCCAAATGGATTCTCTCTGGGTTAAGAGTCAGCCGGGCCGTGGCAGCCGTTTTGGCTTTAGTTTGCCATTGATAGAGTGTCAGAGAGTCAGTGATAGTGGGGCTCAGGATCTGGAAAATGTGGCGAAGAAACGGGTCTTAGTTGTTGAGGATAATAAGGTCAATGCCATGGTTGCTCAAGGATTTCTTGCCCACTTAGGTCACGAGTCTGTTTTGGCGAGCAGCTGCGAACAGGCACGCCGAATTTACAATGTTGATAGTGCTGGCGAATTTGATGCCATTATGTTGGATATTCAATTGGGGGATGGCTCGGGTTTCGAGCTCGTCAGTGATTTAAGAGCGGTTAAGTATAAAGCGAATCTCAGGGCCGATTATCGAGTGCCTATTGCCGCATTTACCGCACAGCTTCAAGCCGATGATATCTCCCATTATCAGCAGGCAGGCTTTGATATCGTGTTAGGCAAGCCTCTCAATATGCAATCTTTAGCAGCTTGGATAGGCCTAGCGAGCGAGGCTGCTATTGAAGACCAAGACCAAGACGAAGACCAAGACCAAGACGAAGACAGTGTCGAAGAGACGTTCACTGAAATCAAAGATGAAGATAAAGTAGAAACAATAGCTGAGACATCTCAGCTGCTGGATCTGACTCAGATCGATCAAGATATCGAATATCTGGGACAAGAGGCTGTGATTGAGATGCTAGCTCTGTTTATTGACTCGAGTCAGGCTCAAGTCTCTGAACTGCAAACCCTCACAGCAGACACCCCGAGGTTGCTCCATGCCCTTAAGGGCAGTAGCGCAAGCATGGGGCTGTTAGCCCTGTCTCAACTTTGTAAGTCACTGGAGAAAACCCCATATCAAGCCAATCAACATGAACAAATGGTCAGCACTTTAACACATTCAGTGGAAGCGCTTCGAGCTTACCTGAAAGCAAAATAAGTCGTTTGCTGAGTGGTGACTTTGGAGACAACGAGTTAATACTTGAAGGTGAATGAATATGTAGTTAAGTCTTTTATTTATTTGGTTTTATTGTGGTTTGATCTTTGCGGATGTTGAAAATAAGATAGAATACTTGGTAATAAATTGTTTAATGGCTCCGCTCTATCTAATAAGGTATTTATGACAACGTTTAAGTTTTTGGTTCCTCTATTCTTATTGCTAACAGCTTGTTCAAGTATGTCGCCGATAGAAAAAGAAAGTGAAAGTGAGTCACATTTTAAAGATGCTGTATTTGAAGGAAAGGATTTTTATATTTCAGAAGCTGAAATATTAGGGGAGAGGTATCGAGTATTTCATCAAGCGTCAACAGGCTTTAGTGGCACATCAGGAATAAGAAGAAGTGCGACACAAAGAGCTAATAGTTTTTGTCAAAAAATCGATCTTAATAAAATGATGCTAACGGTTTCAGAACATACTGCTTCACCACCATATATTTTAGGGAACTTTCCTCGTATAGAAATCATATTTGTTTGTGTTGATAGAAAAAATGCTCAAACAAGTATAGCTTCTACGGATAAATATGATCGCCTTACTAAAATTAAATATCTTTTAGATAAAGGTGTGTTAACACAGCAAGAATTTGAAACGGAAAAGAAAAAAATACTTACTGAAAAATAACTCTGTTTAGAGTCGGTGTAGTTTGAATCTTTATTCT
Organism: Shewanella psychrophila; assembly: GCF_002005305.1. NCBI lineage: Bacteria > Pseudomonadati > Pseudomonadota > Gammaproteobacteria > Alteromonadales > Shewanellaceae > Shewanella > Shewanella psychrophila. The sequence continues at coordinate 4,793,053 of NZ_CP014782.1, read as the reverse complement.
AGATAAAACAGTGGTACAATTCGCGCGAGTTTCTTTCCTGTTTTAATCTAGGTATTTCCCCTATGTCTGAGCGCGCCAACTCTGCTGCTAATCAAGGATTTTCAGCCTTATCCTTAAGATCTGAATTGCTGCAGGTTTTGATTGATTTAGGCTATAGCCAGCCGACACCTATTCAGATCCAAGCGATCCCAGCAATTTTAGCCGGTGAAGATATCATGGCAGGTGCCCAAACAGGCTCGGGAAAAACTGCCGCTTTTGCGCTGCCCATTTTACATAAGCTAATTCTGCATAAGCTCTGTTTACAGGAGCAAAGTGATCAGAAGCTTGAGACGCAAAGTTCTGCAGACAAATCTGCTATTCGCGCTTTAGTGTTAACGCCAACCCGTGAACTTGCCCTTCAGGTCCATGGCAGCTTTGTAAAATACGCTAAGCAGACTCAGCTCAAATCAGCTCTGGTGTATGGCGGTGTCAGTATAGATGCTCAGGCGCAGATCTTAGCGTCCGGGGTCGATATATTAGTGGCAACACCTGGGCGTTTGCTGGATCACTTAAGGCGTGGTTCTATGAGCCTTAGTTTACTTGAGTTTTTGGTATTCGATGAAGCCGACCGTATGTTGGATATGGGCTTTAAAGATGAGATAGACGCCATAGTTAAACAGCTACCTAAGACACGGCAAACCTTGTTGTTTTCAGCCACATTCGATGAATCACTCTATGGTTTAAGCCAATCATTGTTACGTGACCCTAAACTTATTGAGGTGGGCGAGCGAAATGCCGCGGCTGTCGAGATTGAGCAGCGTGTTTATGCCGTCGACAGTGACAGAAAACTCGCCTTAGTTACTCATCTTATCGAGTCTGGTGAGTTACAACAGGTACTTATTTTTAGCCGCAAGAAGGTGGCCGCCGACAAGCTGGCCGCTAACTTATGCAAGGCGGGAATTTCTGCTCAGGCTTTTCATGGCGATCTCTCTCAAGGTGCACGGGAAAAAGTGCTGCAAGGCTTTAAGGATGGTGAGGTTCGCGTGTTGGTGGCAACCGATGTTGCTGCAAGGGGGATCGATATTATCGACCTTAACTATGTGGTCAACTATGAACTGCCTTATAAAGCCGAAGACTATGTTCATCGTATCGGCCGCACGGGCCGTGCCGGTAATAAGGGGGTAGCAATCACCTTACTTTGTCGTGAAGATGAGCATCTGCTAGAAGAGGTTGAAGTCGTGCTCGATAAGCGACTTCCTCAGCAATGGTTAGCAGGCTTTGAGCCTGATCTGACTAAGAGTGTAGATAGCCCAAGAAAAGGGGGGCGAAATGCCCATAAGCAGCGAGCCAAGAAACGCGTTTATTCAAGCGGAAAGTCTAGAAGGTAATCGCTGCTTTTAAAGACGGGGACGACAAGCTGGCTAGATAAAGGCCATATTGTATTGTAGGCTGCTCTCTCTATCTTCGTTGACACCTAATCTCAGCCTATGGGTTTTATGCTGATAGCCGACAAAGGCATCAAATGTATTGACTTGATAACCATCTTGACCGAAGGTGAAGCAAGGATCCAGTCCGAGATGAAAACCTGAACCTAGGTTATATCGGGTATAGAAACCTGCAGTGGCTATACCGGTAACACGGTCCATTATTTCGTCATTGATATAGCCAGCCATAATTACCGGATAGATCTTGAGCTTCTCGGATAGCATTAACGTGGTGACATAGCCTATTGAGGCTGAACGCTGAGCTGAATTTCCACTTGCCTCGCCATAAAAGCCTGATCCCTGACTCATATTGGCATAGGTGAGACTCAGTGATTCTGCACCACCTTTACTCTCAACTAAAAGTTGGTTACTTCCCCAGGCAAAGCCTGTGCTGGCATCTAGCGTTCCTGAACTGTCAGCCTTGACGCCAATTGACGAATATACCGCCGTAGGGTCGCTCATATCGATAACTGGCTCTCTGGGCTCAGGCATTGTTGAATGGGAGGAGGCTGAGGCCTCAATATCAGTATTTTCTTCAGCCAAAATGGGAGTGGATAGGAGTTATAGTGTTGCGACGACGCTTTTCATCTTTGTCTTTGGTGCATTATTTCTGTTACTCCGAAATGATAACCAAAACTCCTTGGGTGATTAACAGCGAAAAATGGAACCTCAGGTTTCAAATCCTGTATCACAATCTTTTGATTAAACTTGTTTGAAATTCGCTTAAGATCAAATTTTTATTTCAGGATAACTGCTAATCTATTTTCCCGTTTGTGACCACTTAATTAGCGCAATATATAGCGCCGCATTCGGAGCCAAGATCAATGCCTAGCCCTACTCATACTGATAATTTTTCGCCATCAATTTCAGCTCTGCCCAGCTTAAAGACCCATATCGCTAAGTTACCACTCGATAGCTATCTTTTTAATGCCTCCGGCCCACGTTGCACTACTGAGGAGGAGTTAAACAGATTAGCGGGCTCAGCCTCGGCAGCCATCATGACTAAGTCTTGTACTATGCTGCCGCGAGAGGGCAATGCCGAGCCGAGATTTCAGGCTTTACCCCTGGGTTCAATACAGTCTATGGGATTACCCAATCTCGGTTATGAAGCCTATCTTGAGATGCTGCCTAGGTTAAAGCAAGCCCGCTCTTCCCGTAGGGGCAAGCCGATAGTAGTGAGTGTGTCAGGTTTTTCAATTAGCGATAATGTGACTATGGTTCAGGCGTTTCAAGCGAGCAGCGCCGATCTTATCGAAGTGAATTTCTCTTGTCCTAATATCGAGGGCAAACCTCAGGTGGGATACGATTTTGAACAGACAGAGCGTGCACTCGAAGCGATATGTCAGTTAGGCAGTAAGCCTATTGGTTTAAAACTGCCTCCATATTTTGATTTTTCTCATTTCATCACCATGGCAAATATCATCAAGAAGTTTCCAGTGAGTTTTATCACCTGTATCAACTCTGTGGGTAATACCTTAGTTATTGACCCAGAAACTGAGAGTGCCATCATCAAACCCAAAGGTGGATTTGGCGGCTTGTGCGGTGATTACATTAAGCCCATAGGTCTGGCTAATGTCAGGGCATTTAGCCAGCTCCTGCCTTCGAGCATAGACATCATAGGAGTCGGCGGAATCAAAACAGGTACCGATGCCTTCGAGTATCTGCTGGCTGGCGCCTCAGCTGTGCAAGTTGCGACTTGTTTCGAGAAGGAAGGGGTTGAGTGTTTCGATAGGATTGCTAAGGAGCTGGGCTGCATAATGGCGGCTAAGCAGTATTCAAGCATAGCGGCCGTCAAGGGCAAGTTGAAAATGATTTAATGTACTTAGAACTTAGAACCTAGAGCCTAGGATCTAAGTTCTAGGAATCATATTTAACTTTCTTCTCTTAATCCTGTTAAGTCTGAGTTGACCCAAGATTGCGTTAAGCGGGCTAATGCGCAGTAAAAATCGCCACTGTCACACAGAGTCACTTTAGCGGCAAACTGACCTAGCCAGCTGTTGAGGTATGACTCGATAAAGCTAAGCTGTTCCTCATTACCGGCCGATAAGCACAAGTGCTCAACATAGGCCAAGATCACCGCTAAGTGATCAGCAGGCTCTGGGAAGCTGGTTTGTACCTGCAGTTGGCTCTGTTTTAGAAACTGCACCATCATTTGATGCTGCTCACCAAACAACAAGGGCTGATCGCCACTCTTAGTGCCCTCAGTATCTGGAGCACTCTTGCTTTCATCCTGGAGGTAGAGGCTGGCATAAGGTGAGGCGCTGTGTTTGGTGCCTACCAGGAACAAGCCACAATAATCGGCAGCGAGTTCCAGTAAGGCCTTATCTGATGATAAACTTTCTAGCACGGTAACCATGGCATCTACATCCCGCTTAAAGCTTGGCTCACTGGCGAGTTGAGTCCAGAATGCCTTAGCTTGTTCACTGGTCAGTTCATGGAGTAGTTGATGATCGATCTCTTTAGCAAACAAAGAGGACAGCAGTCGATAGATCATGGCGCGTGCTTTGTTCATGTCTGTATTATTCATCTCATCCTCTGATATTGCCGGGTTACTCATGCTGTTTTCCATATTATCGCTATCCTTTGCTAGTTATACCAATTCCATTAAATCAAGGTTTCAACCGGGCCATCGAATGAGCTGACCTGAGGGACCTTGCCACGGAACTTCTCAAACTGAACCAGGCAGGTATAAGCGGCGCAGGCTTGAGCTAGCTTAGAAGTGCCGATATCTTGGGTGAGTGTGTTTGGATCACCATAGCTACACAAGGCGCCAATCTCGGCTCCGCCTTCCTTGCTGCCATCTTCACCAACCGGGCCATACCAAGCGCCTTCATGGATTCGTATGATGCCTTTCGGGAAGCTGTCTGATACTACTGCACCTGCAAGTAACTGACCACGATCATTAAATACGCGGACGATGTCACCATCCTTGATACCACGAGTCTTGGCATCTTCGGGGCTCAAATAAACTGGTTCACGACCTTGAACCGTATAGGTTTCACGGTACTCTTTCGACTCACACATCTGCGAGTGAAGACGCTTATCCGGATGACACGATTGCATCCAAACCGGGAACTTGTTTGAACCAGGGCCGCCATGGCTTCGTTCAGTCTTTTCCATCCAAGTTGGATGACCTGGGCAGTCATCATAGCCAAATTGAGCTATCTTGCGGCTGAAAATCTCGATTAGACCCGATGGAGTGCCAAGCGGGTTGATCTCAGGATCTTCTCTGAAATCAGCATGACGGGTCCAGGGCTTGCCTTCACCGAAGTGAACATAACCGTCTTTCCAGAAGGTATCGAAGTCCGGCATATCAAATTTTCCGTCATTAGCCCCTTTACAATCGTTGTAAAGCTTCTTCAGCCAGTCCTGTTCGCTCATGTCTCGAGTGTATTCTTTCTCCTTGCCCATAACTGCGGCGAAACGAGTGAATATCTCGAAGTCAGACAGACTCTCGAACAGAGGTTCGACCATCTTCTGCATCGCAAGTATGCCACGGTTGGCGTAGCTGCCGTACACATCGATATCGTTACGTTCAAGAGTGGTACAGGCCGGCAGGACTATGTCTGAGAAGCGGCAGGTAGCCGTCCAGTTCATGTCGATAGTGACCACACATTCAAGCTTATGGAACGCTTGCTTCATCTTGTTTCTGTCTTGATGATGGTTCCAGGGATTGTTGCCCGAGAACACCATCATCTTGATATCAGGGAAGGTGACCTTAGAGCCGTTGGCATCGATAATCTTACCTGGCTCCATAATCGCGTCGATCCAGCGGGCAACCGGAATGGTGCTGCTGGCGCCCTTAAAATCATTGCTATCGAATAGCGGTTTCTGATCTTCATCCAGATTACGCGGGAATGCCCCGGGTGCTGCAGCGCCCGATGATGGCACACCGATACTCGAGTAATGGTGTCCATAGCTAATACCGCCGCCAGGCAGGCCTATCTGGCCTATCATGGTGGCCAGAACTGCCGCCATCCAGTAAGGCTGCTCACCGTGTTGCTGGCGCTGAATACACCAGCCCATCATCAACTGAGTACGATCTTTTGTCATGACCTTGGCAAGGTCACGAATGATCTCTGGGCTTACCCCTGAGATATAACTCGCCCATTCTGGTGTCTTGGCTACGCCATCGCTCTCACCGAGTAGGTATGGCGTGAATCTGTCGAAACCTAGGCTGTAACCGTTGATAAACTTCTTATCGTGCAAGCCCTTAGTCACCATCTCATGGGCGATACCTAGCATGAGTGCCACATCAGTCTGTGGATTGACGTAGAGCTGTTCACAGCCTAAGTATTTCTGGGTCTTAGTGACTACAGGATCGATGCTGATCACGCGGATCTTGCCTTGCTTAACTTTCTCTTTGAGCTGAGCAAGGTAAGCGAAGGACTCGTGGGTTTCGGCGTTCCAGCCTACCTGTAGGTTCTTGTAAGGATCGTTGGACCACAAGATGATGGTCTTAGATTCTTCAAGGATCAACGGCCAGGAAGTGCCCTGAGCATAGACTTCAGTGGAGCCTAAGATGTAAGGCATGATGGTCTGGCCGGCACCGGTGGAGTAGTCGCCAATCTTCTTAACGAAGTTGCCGTGCATTCCGATGGCGCGTTGCATATGACTGGTGCTCGAATGCAGTTGACCTGTGGCACGCCAACCGGTCTGGCCAGCATGCAGTCCTGATGGACCATACTTGGTTTGGACTTCATCTAGTGAGTCTTTAAGCAGGTTAAGCGCCTTGTCCCAGGTGACACGGACAAAGCGAAAATCGCCGCGTTGTGTGGTGTCACTCTTATGTCCTTTGAGCAGGAAGTCGAGACGCACCATAGGGTAGCGCACTCGTGATGGGTTATAGACCAGTCCCTTGATACCGTTAATCATATCTGTAGGGTACTTGTCTAAGTCGAATGGCTTAACCTGATCGATAACGCCGTTCTTACGTTTTATCTTAAACGCGCCAAAGTGAGTGCCCGTGGTTAACCAACCATCTTTCGATTTAGCACCCGAAGCGGCTAAGGCATTAAGAGGTGCCAGTACCGATGCGCCGCTTAGGACCACATAAGATGTCGATACAAGTCCTTTTAAAAAGTGTCTTCTGTTCATGTCTTTTGTCCTAAATTAATACGCTGACTTGTCGAAATTGGGGTGTGAATACGCTGCATTCAGACTGTTTACTTGTATTTTGATATTCATAATCCAGTCCCTATTATTAATGTGCCGACTTGTCGAAATTTGGGTATGAATGCGCTGCATTCAGACTGTTTACTTGTAATTTGATATTCATAACCCAGTCCCTATTATTAATGTGCCGACTTGTCGAAATTTGGGGATGAATACGCTGCATTCAGACTGTTTACTTGTATTTTTATATTCATAACACAGTCCCTATTATTAATGTGCCGACTTGTCGAATGTTGATGAATGCTCTTGCAGGTACTTTTGTACTAAGGCTTGAGTATCTTGATCCATGTTGACGAAGGCGATCATGCCCTGGAACATACCCGGCCAGCTATTGGCATCGAAGTGATTCTCGTCGGGTTGCGTATGACACACACTACAGCTGGTGGAATATGTAGAGCGAGCATAGTCCCACAAGGGTTGTAGATCTGAGACCAGGTAGTCTTTTTCTGTCCAGATCTTAGCCTCGACGCGTTGCCACATTAAACCTGTCATAGGGTCTTCCTTCTCTTCGAAGACCTGCATCACGCCTTCTTCGAGCGCCGCATCTTTGGTTAGCTGTGCCGATAGAATGTTGAGACCGAAATCATAATAGATAACGCGACCCGCACCTATCTTCTTACGCCATCCATCAATACCTACCTTGACGCGATTACCTTTGGTTTCCAGTACTTTGACTTTGGTCGCTATGTTCAGGGTACCCGCTTCAACGTCAGTCTTCTCGTTGTAAAATAATGGCTTAGTTAAGGCGGTGAAATAGGTTTGCTCGTCCAGTAGTGAGCTTTCACCTGAGCCGACTTGGGCAATAAGCTCGGGTGCACGAGAGGTCCCCATATCCGGTAGCTTGTGTGCGATCCCCTTATGGCAATCGATACAGCTTTGGTCAAGCTCGGCGGCGCGCTTCATCTGCTTCTAGGCCAGCTTTGACATGTCTTCCCACTTCATCGAGTCGTAGTTATGACAGTTTTTACAGGCCAGTGAATTATCACGGTCGAATCGTTTCCACTCACGACTAGCCATCTCAAGACGTTTATCTTCAAACTTCTCCGGTGTATTTACCGTCTGAAGCATCCAGCCCCACATGTCGTGAGAGGCTTCAATTTTACGGGCTATCTTACGGCTCCAGTTATGGGGCACGTGGCAGTCGGGGCAAGTGGCTCGCACGCCAGAATGATTAGACCAGTGGACGGTTTCCTGGAGCTCTTTGTACGGCATGCTTTCCATACTGTGGCAGCTGATACAGAACTCTTCGGTATTGGTCATCTCAAGAGCCGTGTTAAAGCCGCCCCAGAAGATGACACCCATGAGAAAGGCCGAGAGACTGACGGTACCTAAGGTTAGGTACTTGGCAGGCTTGGTCAGTGTGCGCCAAATGTTAATAAACCACTTCATAACAGCATCCTTTAAATCTTTTAATTTGTTTCGTCGTTTCTGTGTGTTTACGTATTGTTAAGTCACTATTTAGTGGCCGACAACTCCGCCAAATGCCTGGATCATCCAGATAATGAAGCCATAGGCACTGATGCCTGTGATGGTGACGATGGGAAACAAGAGGAAGATAATAAAACCTAGGGCTTTAAGCTCCTTAGTTTTAACTTGTTTGGCTGATTCTGATGACGCTTGCTGTGTCATAGGGAACTCTCTTTAGTGATCTTATCTGTGATGACACTAATATAGAGCAGGAATATGAACAGAAGTAATACATGGAATGAATGAGTTTTGACAGAATGTGAAAATATATGAACAAAAGTAGAAACACCTTAACTCCCGCTGACAATACCTTATTCAGGACACTGAAATAACTACCGAAATTAGTGAGGCTGGGATAGTATTCAGTACTCTTTTAGCCGCTTTTAATTAGGTGTTTTTACCGATGAAACTTTTTTCTTCTTATAGAGCCATTTTGCTGCTGTGTGTATTCTCTTTTGGGGCTTCAAGTCACGATGCAAGCTTAAGTGATAATGATAAAAACTCAGAGCAAGTCAGTGGGGCAAAGCTGAGTTTCATTTGGGTGGCCCTGATAGCAAAAGATGCAGTGAGCTATGAGGAAGGGGAAAATGACCTTAAAAGCGTTATAGCGTATCGTGGCGAGCATTATGGTTTTCTTGGAAGTGAAATTATCGGGGAGCAAGACATATTAACCCTTGGAGCTCATTCAGCTAACGCTGTGAATATAGAGTTAACTCAGGAGGGCGCCGATAAGTTATCTAGTGCGACGGCAAATAACCTTGGTAAGCAGATGGCGGTGTTACTCGATGGAAAAGCAGTAAACGTTGCGACTGTTCAGTCGAAATTAGGCGCAAAAATGATGATCACAGGCCTGACAGAGGAGCAAGTAAAGTACTTGCTCTCGGGACGAGTGAATTAGTCCCTGATGTTGATGTGACTCCCTAGAACCTAAATTCTAGGTTTACTACCTCCGCTCTGAGGGGTATTTCCCAGTTATTTTTTGAGACTTATTTCCACGATCCTCCAAATTGAAGATACATAGTCCACTCTTCAGGCCCTTTAGCGATATCGATACCTGTTCTGAGTCCCAGCTGCCTGGCGATGAGGTACCTGAATCCTGCCCCTTTTGAGGTTTGCCAGTCAGTATCTGAGAAGCTTATGTCATCATCGACAGCTTTACCTGTGCCGGCAAAGCCTAAAACAGCCCAGCGATCATCGATATCATAGCTAAGCTCCACTTCGGCTAAGACTGTGCTATCGCCTTGATAACGCATGGCGGGGATGCCACGCATATCGAGAAATGGTTTGGCGTAAAAAGGGACCTGGTCTGAAACAGATTTGATATCCCCCCTGATCCCGAGTCCCCATTTAGGGGCTATTCGGGAGTAACTCTGCACGAAAGCAGAATATTCATGATAATCAAAATCTCCGCCCAGCCTTTCATCGTGAAAACTGGCTTTGATCCCGGCTTTTACTCCGCTACGGGGGGAGAAATGATTGTCTCGACTGTCATAGGTGATTTTTAGGGCGACTGAAGCATCCTTACTGTCGAGTTCGATGGGGTCGATATCTGGCATTGAATCTGAAAAATTGAAACTGGAATTTGAGCCCATATTGACATAGTTGGCACCTAAGAAAAAATTTGACTCCCCCAAACGAAAGTCAATATCTTGCAAGAAATACAGGCCTTCGATAGTAAAGTTGTTAGCGATATTAGCCGTGTCAGCATAGTATTTTAAGTTAAAGGATCCACCGAATAAACCACCCAAATAACGGATCTTGTCCTGCTTCCAATTGCCGGAGTGAAATACCCCCGCAAGCTTACTGCCATTACTTGTTGAGCCACCTACTACGCCTGTGACACTTGGAGGAATACCTGAGACTTTGTCAGGGTTGTCAAGTCGTAATGTCTTTTGTTCATGGGTCTCATGGAAGAAGAGTAAGGCCACGCCGCCGCCAGTGCCTACGGCAGGTTCGGTGATCAGAAACGGAACCGGCATAAATCCATGTGCATTGTTGAGAATATAGCTGCTTGCATCTAACTGGCCATCTTTAGGATCGAACAATTCATCGAGCATACTTGCCTCGGGACTCGGCGAAAAGGTCAATAACAGAGTGCCTAGGGCAGAAAATACTGGAGTAGTTACTGTTTTATGAACTAGCTCTCTTCGAATCGACCTGCATTTTGTTTCTTTTTTATGGGAGATGAAAAATGACATCTACTCATCCTTTAAATCTGTAATCAATATAATAAACAAAGGTTTGTTGGTTATTCTTTCAGGCTGGAGCCTGCTAGATGGGATACTTCAACCTTGTTTGAGATGCCGAGTTCAAGGAAGTTCATTATCTGATATATATGATGAAGAGATGTAAGCTTAGGTTCAAGAAAATCCATAACAGAATTATCGCACTCGTTCTATTTTTAGAACAATTGTAAATTTAGCCGTTCATTTTCTAGTTCTAAAGTACTAGGTACTGTAAACTCATGCGTCGACAAAGGTTGTGCTTTAGCGTGTTTAACGCTGATGATAGCTAACTACAAAGTTGATTATTCGCAGGTCACAATAAAATACAATCAAGTATTAGTGGATCTCTCACCCGTTGATTAACGGGGCTCTTACCTGCCACAGCCTTATAAATTTAAGAGATCAAAGGTATAAAATTATGCAGTCTGAACAGACGAGCTCTACACAAGAAACATCAATACATACACAGGTTGATTCTGGTTCTTTCCTGGATCGCTACTTCAGTATTACTCAACGTGGCAGTACCCTAAAACGTGAACTCATCGCGGGGTTAACGACATTCCTGGCTATGGTCTACTCGGTGATCGTGGTGCCAAACATGTTAGGGGCTGCGGGCTTCGATCCCGGTGCTGTGTTTATCTCTACCTGTCTGATTGCCGCATTCGGCTCTTTATTGATGGGCTTGTGGGCTAACTTACCCATGGCTATAGGTTGCGCCATCTCGTTAACGGCTTTTACTGCTTTTAGTATGGTCTTGGGTCAGGGGATCTCAATTCCCGTGACTTTAGGGGCGATCTTCTTGATGGGAGTGATATTCACATTTGTGAGTGTTACCGGACTACGTCAGTGGATACTAACTAACCTGCCAAAGGGTATAGCCCATGGAACAGGTATAGGTATCGGACTGTTCCTGCTATTGATTGCCACTAACAGCGTACTGCTCATCGTCGGCAGCGATGCTGGGCTGCCAGTCAAACTCGGTGATATAACTAGCTTGCCTGTGATAGCCGCTATTGTTGGCCTGGCAGCCACCATAGGTTTCGAGCGTCGCGGTATACCCGGCGGCATCCTTATCGTGATCGTTGCCTTGTCAGTTTTTGGTCTGATATTTGATCCTGCAGTTAAATATCAAGGTCTGTTTGCCTGGCCAGATCTCATGTCTGATCAGTCTTTAATTGGTCAGCTGGATATCATGGGCGCCTTGAATCCTGTGGTTCTACCAATCGTATTAGCCTTGGTAATGACGGCAATATTCGATGCAACAGGCACGATCCGCGCCGTTGCTGGTCAAGCCGAGTTGCTGGATAAAGATGATAAAATAATTGGTGGAGGCAGGGCACTAACTTCTGACTCTGTCAGTAGTATTGTTGCTGGTGCTGTCGGCGGAGCCCCTGCTGCCGTGTATATAGAGTCAGCGGCAGGTACCGCAGCGGGTGGTAAGACAGGACTGACAGCCACTATAGTCGGCTTACTATTTTTGTTGATGATGTTTCTCGCGCCGCTGAGTTATCTGGTGCCTGCTTACGCAACGGCGCCGGCGCTTATGTATGTGGGTCTGTTGATGCTGAGCAATGTCACTAAGTTAGACTTTAATGACAAGGTCGATGCAATGGCAGGACTGACCTGTGCCATCTTCATTATCCTAAGCTCTAATATTGTCACAGGTATTATGCTGGGGTTTGTCACTCTGGTGATTGGTCGAATTTGTAGTGGTGAATGGCGCGCGCTAAAACCTGGTGTAATAGCCATCACCTTAGGTCTGGTTATCTTCTACATGGGTGGTTGGGCGATATAATGGAATATAGATCCTAGGAGCAAGTTCCTAGGATCTATTTTTTAGCTCGAAAAAGCTTTTAACAGATCTTTCCAGGTGATGATGCCAACAAGCTTTTTTCTATCTAAAACGGGTAATGAACCAATACCATGCTCGAGCAGTAGCTCACTGGCCTGCTTGATGGTGTGATTTGGGCTAATAGTGACAGGGTTTCTTGTCATCACCTGGTGAGCTCTTCTTTGTAGGGTTTCTGTGTCACGCTCAGTTTCGTTGATATTGCCTATATTAGGACTCAGGGCTCGTAGAAAGTCACGTTCCGACAGTACTCCCTGCAGTTCATCGTGTTCGATAACGAGCAGATGATGGAAGGGAGCATTATCAAATATCTCTTTGGCCACCGTGAGTCTATCGTCCATCTCTATGGTGACGATTCGGGTACTCATTATCTCCGATGCTTTTATATCAAGCTTTAAATCCATATAAGCCTCCCTTCACAAAATCAGAGCGTTTACATATTTATAACAGCAACCTAAGTGAGAGTGAAGTGAATATTCGATTGAATTATACCAATCGATATAAAGGTGTGGTCACTCAGCGAGAGTTTAGCGCTTGTGAGGCAAGGCAACGAGTGAGGAACATAGTTATTCTACGTTTAAGCTCGTTAACGCCGTATCGGAAGTGCTAAAACTCGCCTGTCAGGAGTGTTTTTGGCAGCCTACTTCTGTGTTGAATTAGTTCAAAATGGATCACCATTCCCTCACTCATCCGCCTTGAATTATGCAGCCAAAAATAACTCTGAGTGGACCACTTTCTTATACCGATTGGTATTAGTCTGCCAATGCACTGATAGGAAGTGAGATATTAAATGTACTGCCGGCACCTTGTTCCGAGTGAAGCCGTATTTCCCCCTTGAGCTCCTGAGTCACTAAGTTAAAAACGATATTCATGCCTAAACCACTGCCACCCTTACCGCGTTTGGTTGTAAAGAAGGGATCAAATATCTGATCTTGAATAGATGCAGGCATGCCACAGCCATTATCTTGGTAGATCATCTCGATGCCATTCTCGACTTTGATGATGTTGAGGGTTAACTTTCCGGACTGGCCGTCAGGAAAGCCATGCACGACCGAGTTATTAAATAGGTTACTGATAATTTGATAGAAAACACCTGGACGACTTTGAATCATGAGGTCATCGGGACATTGATAGGAGTACTCATGGCCGGTTCTCGACAACAAAGGGTTGAGCGCGAGGAAGATCTCATCCAGATAGACTTTTAAGTTGAATTCCTGGATATCTTCATGGGATTGATCTACTGAGACCTGTTTAAAACTCTTAATTAGCTTAGCTGCGCGGTCTAAATTGGACAGTAATAGTGTCGAGGCTTCATAGACTTCGTTTTGATATTGTTCGAAGTCTTCATGGGATACATCGCCTTCTCCATACTTCTTATTAAATATTTTTACGCTTTCCTGTAGATGAGATGCTGCAGTGACACTGATGCCTATAGGTGTATTTATCTCATGGGTGATACTGGCTACGAGCCCGCCTAATGTGGCCATCTTCTCTTTGTTAATGAGTTCACTCTGAGTAAACTCTAGCTTATCTAAGGCTTGTTTAAGCTCATCATTGCTCTGCTGAAATTGAATCGTCCTATCCAGAACTCTTTTTTCTAGACCTTGATTTAATGAGATTAATTCAGCTTCTGTCTCCTTCTGCGATTGAATATTTTTAATGGTTCCGGCTAACCTGGTCGGTGCGCCCTGATTATCCCTGTCGATGACTTGACCACGATTTTGAACCCATAGCCAATTACCATCCATCATTTTTCCACGGTAGATCATTTCGAACTTATCTATACCTTGATGTATGCATGAATCAATTCTTGGTTTTATATCGGCTAAATCATCAGGATGAATGCAGGTTTGCATCGTTTCTTGCAGACGAGTTTCATTGCTTGGATAATTGAGAAAAGTATTGGTGCGTACTACCTTGCTATTTTTCACATCCCAATCCCAAAATTCGTCTCCGCTGCCCCATAATGAGAGTTGTAGCCTCTGTTCACTCTCTTCTTTATCTCGCAGTAAACGAGCCTGCTGATTGAATTTATTCACTCTCGAGTAAAAGGTAATTGAAAATATTACGATCAGTGCCAGCGAATATAGCGCATAGGCCCACCAAGATCGCCAAGGGGAGGGCTTTATTTTTACGTTTACTCGTCTGACAGGACTAAATTGGCCGTTAATGTCTTTAGCTTTCAAGAGGAAGATATAGGCGCCAGCGGCTAAATCTGTGAAATGAACCGATTGATCTTTATTGGTGGCTAACCATTTGTCATGTAGGCCTATCATCCTATATTCATAGCTTAACCTGGGTGCTCGGTGAAGCTCTGGACTATGAAAGTGAAATGAGAATAGGTCATCTTTATGGGTTAACGTTAACTTAGTTTTTTGGGCTAAAGGTTTATGTTGTATGCTAGCCGGATCTGCTGAGTTTTTTACTGAGAGACGACTAATCACAGGTTTTCTTGGCGCCGATAATTTAGGCAGTTGAGAGGCAAAGAAATAGTTGAATCCATTGATCCCACCTAAATAAACACGGTTGTCATCGTCGATAAAACCAGCTCCATAATTAAATTCATTATCTTGCAGACCATCAATCATGGTGTAGTTTTTTATACTGAAATTGTGGGTGTTTAATTGGCTCAATCCTGATGAAGTACCAATCCAGAGTCGTTGTTGTTTATCTAAGATGGTGAGGTAGGCGGTATTGCCTATGAGACCATTATCAGTATTGAACACTTGGCTCTTATGGGTAATAGGATCGAAAGAGAAAACCCCTTCGGTAGAGCCAACCCAAAGTAGACCCATATCGCTTTCAAACAGAGTTAGTAAGTGCCTGCTTGGGATGGGGATCTCAGTGTCAGTGCTAAAATGAGTGAATATACCTTCCGGGGATAGTTTACTCAAACCTGCAGTATATGAAGCAAACCAATAATTATTCTCTTTATCTTGTAAAACCGCATTAACTTCGTCACTGGCTAAGGAGTTTGCGTCATTCCTATTATGTTTATACTGGATAAACCCACGGTCTTCATCGATATACTTAGCGACTCCCGCATTCCTGGTTGTGAGCCAAGCATTGTCTTGATGATCGAAGTAAATACTCAACACCAGATCGCTAGGCAGGCCATTAGGATTGTTAGGCTCATGTTTATAATGAACATAACTTTGCTTATCTGGGGTGAAGATGAACAAGCCCTCTCCTCGGGTACCGACCCAAAACCTTCTTTGTTTATCTTCCTTAATAAAACTGATAAAACTCTGGGAGAGCTTAGAACCCGGCACTTCGAATAGTTCGAAGCTCGTGATCTGCTTGTGCTCATTTTCCTTTGCACGATAGAGCCCCATTGAAGTGCCTACCCAGAGTTGTTGATGCCAGTCCCTATAGATACTCCTGATATTACCGTTGTTAATATTATGTTTGGTAAAGCTGAAGGGATGGATATGGCCGAAGGTTGCGGCTTCGAGATAGATCTTATTGAGCCCCCCTCCTTGAGTACCAATCCAGAGCTGGTTTTCACTATCTAAGTTTAACGCTGTCACGATAGGGCTACTCAAACTATAAGCATCATCTGGGTCGCTGATAAAAAATTGAATTGTTTCATTCTGAGGGGAGTATCTGGCTAATCCGACGGATTCCACTCCAAGCCAAAGTTTACCGAATCTGCCTTGTTGTATATTAGTAATTTTTCTTCCTTTGAGGCTAGTTGCGGCTGTGATCTCTTTTAGTGAGCCTTTATAGATATCGAATAAGAACAATCCTTTGTTTTTCGTTCCAATCCAAAGGGTATTGCTGTGCCCTACTTCGAGACTGGTAATGTTACCCATGATGGCAGTTTGAATATTGGGGTAGTGAATCACTTCACGCTTGCTATTTATCTGGGATAGGCCCTTATCTGTGATTATCCATAGCCGGTCAAACTTATCGACGAAGACTTGGTCCACGTGATTACTGTTGAGCTGACCGCTTGCCTGGCGATAATGTTTGATGATTTCATTGTTTGTTGGAGAATATCGAATTAAACCCATCGAGTTTGTTGCTAGCCATAAGTTTCCTTGGCCGTCTTGACCTATGTCGGTATATATTGCTTTGGGAAGTGGGGTATTTGAGCTGTTGTAAGATTTAAAGGTGTCAGTTGACGATTGATAAAGGTTTAATCCGTCACTTCTGGTGAGCAACCAAAGCTGCTTTTTTCTTCCGTAGAAGAGTTTTTTGATATGTTGCTCAGTTGGACTGCGATTATCGCCGGTCACCCGATATATTTTAAAGTGTTCTCCATCAAACCGATTCAACCCGTCTTGAGTCGCCACCCACAGGTATCCAGCATCATCTGTGACGATATCTGTGACGGTATTCATGGACAAGCCATGCTTGGCATCAAAAAAGTCGAATTTGACTGGGCTGGCCCAGACAGAATCCGTCACGAGTAAGAGCAATATAAAGGCAAGACTTCTCATTACAATGAGTCTAAGGTTCTAGTAAGTGATTTAGTCTTTAAGTTTAGAAGCTAACAATAAAAGTGCACATATCAAGTATAAGAATTTATAGACAAAAAAAAGAGTGGCAAAGCCACTCTTTTTTTCGAGGAGATTAACTTAGAAAATCAGATGTGCCGCACCAGCAATGATAGGCAAAGTAACTAGAGTACGAAGGATAAAAATCACGAAAAGCTCGAAGATATTGACCGGGATCTTGCTTCCCATCAATAGCGCGCCGACTTCACTCATGTAGATAAGCTGAGTTACAGATAAGGCGGCAATGATGAAACGTGTCATATCCGATTCGATTGAGCTGGCAAGAATCGAAGGAATAAACATATCGGCAAAACCGACCACTATGGTTCTGGATGCTTCAGCCGCTTCAGGCACCTGTAATAGCTCTAAAAGCGGAATAAACGGCATGCCTAAATATTCAAATACCGGTGTATATTCAGCGATAATCAAGGCAATAGTACCAATCCCCATGACAACTGGAATAACGCCAAATACCATGTCGATGACATTCTTTATGCCGTCGTTAAATGTCTGCTTGATACCGTTAGCTTGTCCTGCTTTAGCCAGTGCCTGATCTAGGCCCCAAGAAAATACTCCGTGTCCCTGTGGGATTACTTCATCGTCAGGATGTCTTGGAGTGCTATCGATATAGTTATCTTTCTTCCAACGCAGTGGAGGGAGTTTAGGTACGATAACAGCAGCCAATATACCCGCTAAACACACGGTTAAATAGAAAGGCACAAACATATGCTCGAGTTTGACCTGAGAGATAACCACCAGAGAGAAGGTAATAGATACGGCAGAAAAAGTGGTACCGATAACAGCCGCTTCTCTTTGGGTATATAAACGCTTCTCATATTGCTTGCTGGTCATCAAGATGGCGACACTACCATCACCTAACCAAGAAGCCATACAGTCTACTGCGCTACGTCCTGGCAAGTTAAAAACCGGACGCATGATTTTAGTTAACAGCGTACCGATAAACTCGAGTAAGCCAAAGTTCATCAGTAACGGCAGTAACATGCCGGCGAAGATGAAGACACTAAATAGCGATGGTAAGAGGTCATTTAAGATCAACGCACCAGTATCACCAGAGGTAATCGCTTCAGGGCCAACACCGAAGAAAGTCATCACCACGAAGATGGCGCCAAGTATGCGAACAACCAGCCAAGCTGGCGTGACATTGAGCAGTGCGTTGAAGAATGCATGATTGATGATCATTGCAGGCTTAAACAACTTAGTTATCAAACTCGCCGCGGTCGTTATCACGATGATCGCGGTAACAATAGCAGTGATAGTGTCACCAAGTAGGCTCTGTAGCCCCTTAGAGACAATAGCGATCGGGATAGTGATAGCATCGTTATAGCTGATAGGCGTCATAAACAGCAGCAGACCTATCAATGACGGAATGATAAACGTCAGTATCGTTTTTATGTTATGGGTTTGTTTTTCAGCCACTTTTTTTACCCTAAATTACCGTTTTGGCACAATTGCAATAAGTTAACATTTCGTCCAATTTGAAATTAATTTTGAATATCCATTCAAATCGAGGGGGGCAAGATTACCCCCTTAAATCCAGTATGTAAAACGATTCTCTGGCTTGATGAGATTAATCACAGATAAAGCATAGTTATTACACCTTTTTGAGTATTTATTTTCTAGCTTATTAAACATGATGCTCATGCCATGCATCTTGGTTAAATTAAAGTAAAAACAAATGGTTGAACTTGTTGCTTTTGGTTTGTATTTGATGGGGTTTGCCATTAAAACATTGACTGTGAAGAAGTATTAATCGGTGGCGATAATACACTCTTGTATGTTGCTGTTTAGGATTAGTTGTTGAGTTTGTTGATGGGCAGGTACACCCATGGTTGTTATTTTCGCCAAGATGGCCGCTACACCGGAAACCTCAGACTTCACTAGTATTCAACGACGTATTACAGCGGCTTGTAACGGAGAGAAACCTAAGTCACTGCTGCCATTTGTGGGCAAAGAGCGTAAGGATATGCCAAAAGGACTGATGTTCAGTGCTAAAGATTACTTACAACTAGTTGATGATACAGGGCGTATTATTAGAGATGACAAGCGTAGTGCCATTAGTCAAACATCCCAACAGCTACTCGACAGACTCAACATTCCTCAAGAAAACTGGCTGAAACTGACTACTGAGTTTAGTCGATTATTTAAAGGCCCTGTGGGAACACTTCAAGAGTTAGATGCCTATTGTGAACACTTAGATAGAAAACGCAGGCAAGGGGCGGCTAACTGTCATTGATGGCTAGATAGCGCCTAATTACGCACCCATTTTAATAAAATGGCTAGCCGAACTTAAGTTCGTTATTCTTGCTGCTTGTTTCTCGGTTTTTGAGCCGATATTTAGACATCCAGAGCTATTAACTACCCGCTAGGAGCTCATGAAGCGTAAATCATGTTGAATTAGTGAGGTAGGGGCTGGAACTTTAGGTTGAACGTGGCGCTTCGAGTTGGAGAAATTAAAATGGGTGGCTTGGGTTAATTGCTTGGGTTAATTTGATAAGCAGATGGAAGGGCCCGGAGATTGAGCTTTGATGCATAAAACACCGACCCTCTAAACATTACTTGCTCAAGTGTGACCATCTGTTTATTTGAACACATTTATCGACTATAGCGTTTGTTTCTTCATCACTAAAGGAAAGATAATCATTTATACAGTTTCTCAATGTTGCAGCTGTAGGCTTGAAGTTATCATTTTTTATTAATCTAGGGTCATCAAGCCAACCTTTACGCTCAAACGACAATAACCAATATGCAGCAGTACCTAATTGTTGTTCATTTGTTGCACCTGACCACTCTTGACGATTTAAACCATTAATGTTGCCATATAGCACCCATTCAGGAGTCTGGGGAGAACATGCTGTGATGGTTGCAATTAACACAGTAAAACTAAGAAAGTTATTGATATTCATCATTAAAACCTTATATATAAAATATAACAATTAGGGTTGAGTGATAAAACTGGATATTTCGCTTAGCGAACATCTCTTCAAGGTCATGATAACTGAGTTTATAAGCCAGACAAAATAACTAACAAAATAACTAAGACACCCATAATTGTATGAGTCAGCTCCCTTTCCCTTGTTTAAAGTAGAAGTGAACCACTCATTTAATGGCACTATAAACACCGCTGGAAATAGGGGAGAGATTGGCGCATATATTCTTATCTTTTCTGCTTTTATAAGGTGTAAACATCCTCTTCAGTCAATCCTAGGTCTTTCAAAAGCTCTCTGCGCTCTATGCGCTCCAGCTGTTCCTTGATATTTTCGCTGGCTTTTGTCTTTGTCTTTGTCTTTTTCACAGTCCTCGTCATGACCCTCGTCCAGGTTTTAGTGTTAGCCTCAGATGCTTGGCGTCTTTCATCTGCTTTTTGTTCTTCACCTATCTCACCTGCTTCATCTGTGATGGCAAATAATGGGGAGGCCGTTGAAGGGGTCATAGTCATCTTGTCCTGATTAGTATTTATAAATGAGATCGCTCAAATCATAAGCAAAATAAAAATCACTGTGTGCTCTCAGTGTATCCAGCCTTTAAGCTTGATTGGAAAGCGCCCTTGTTCAAAGTAGAAGTGCAAGACTCGCTGAATGTGGATGGCAAGGTTAACCGATGAAGTTTGAAGTCGTAGATAACTCGAAAGAGGATAGATTGGGGGCTGGCGAAGGAAGGGGACTTGATTTGATGCCGTTAGCTGTAAGGCATTATTGCCTGTGATGGCTAAGCTTTATAGATAGAAAGTTTTAGCCATCACCTGTACATTTTTGCATTGGGAGAGGATCAGATGAAACTCAAGCTTAGGATTCTAGCGCTTATAACCTTACTTACTCCTTCATATCTGTATAGTGCTGAGCAAGCTTTATCCATCGCCTTTGTTGAGTATCCCCCTTATCATTTTACCTCTGGTAATAATGTTGAAGGGATATCGATTCGCATCATAGAGGAGGCCTTTAGGCGAATCGATACCCCTATTGAGTTCAATGCTATTCCCTGGAGTCGTGCATTGAACTGGCTGAGGTTAGGGAAGGTTGATGGCATGGTTGGGGTATTTATTCGCCCTGAGCGACAGGAGTATATTGACTACAGTAAGGTTCCATTGTCGAAGGCACAGATACACCTTTTTGTTACTGAGGGCTCAGATATTG
The DNA here is from genome assembly GCF_002005305.1 of Shewanella psychrophila. NCBI lineage: Bacteria > Pseudomonadati > Pseudomonadota > Gammaproteobacteria > Alteromonadales > Shewanellaceae > Shewanella > Shewanella psychrophila. Next base: position 4,772,221 of record NZ_CP014782.1, on the reverse strand, counting down.
AATATGATGAAGATCTGACTAAGCTCAGTGATTTTCGCTTCGGGGTAAAAAAAGACTTTAGCTACGGACCTTACTTTGATGACTTAGTCGCCCAGAAGAAGCTGACTAAACTCATCGAAGATGTAGATATACCACAGCTACTGGTGAAGCTATGTACAGGAGTCACCGATATTATGGTTGGGGAGAGGCGTAATAGTGAGTATATGTTTAACCAGCTAATCAAGGAAACCTACTCACAGTTGAAACGCTGTAAAAAAATAATCGCGTTAACCCCAGCTATAGATGCAAGACTGGCTTATTTGGCATTTTCCAAACAAAATCAACTTACCGACATTCGTGACAGGTTCGATGAGGCTATGAACTCAATGAAACAGGACGGTAGCCTTAATAGGATCATCGAATCCTATCACCCTCACCTAAGCTATAAATCAGGCAATTAATCATAAATTTAATCAGGTAGTTAACCAAGTGAGCTGATCATAATAAGCTCATAAAAAGGGCGAACTATAAAAGGTTTTTCTCGCCCCCTATACATTACATAAACACACTAACCAAAGGTATCTCTCATGCTTTTGGCTTTATCGGCATTTATCTTAAGCTCAAGTACCGACGCTTCGACGGTTTGCACGGCGCGTAAGTTATCATTGCTAGCCAGGCTGATTGCGGCAATATTTTGATTGATCTCATCGACCACCTGCTTTTGCTGATCTGCGGCAACTGAGTTTTGCTGAGCCAGTGAGTGTATGGTGCTGATGGCCTGAAAGATGGTGTCTATCTTTTCCGCCGATGCATGGGTATCGGTAGCACACACTTCGGCTTGAACTCGGCTTAAATCCATCTGTCCAGCCCAGCTGGTTATCATGGCGAACATCTTATCGACGCTTTGAGAGATGCTATTAGTGGATTCTTGTGTGCGCTTAGACAAGGCTCTGACCTCATCGGCTACCACGGCAAAGCCTCGTCCTTGTTCGCCTGCGCGGGCGGCTTCGATGGCGGCATTGAGTGCTAGCAAGTTTGTCTGCTCGGCAATAGCATCAATCTCAGACATGGCAGAGGCGACTTGCTCGGCTTCCTTGTTGAGCTGGTGTGCGTTGGCAGCCGCTTCTGTTACCGCTTGGGTGAGTGAGGCGATGTTACTGGTGCTCGATTGCATTCTGATGCGGCTGTCATGGCATAGCTGGTAGGTTTCGTCGATATTGCTTGAGGTCGATTGGATATTAACGGCTACTTCGCCTATGGTTGAGGCCATCTCCTCCATGGCACTGGCTATCTGTTCCACTTGCAGACTTTCATGTTCTAAACCTGCATGGGTCTGATTAGCGGCAACGATGAGTTCATCGGCTATTTCGTCGATATGCTTGGCATTATCCTGAGAACGTCCCAATACCCCCTGGAGCTTGGCCTTTTGCATCAGCATTTGGAAGTCGAGTAGGGAGGAGGTATCGCGGCCACAATAAATGAATCGACTTACCGAGTCATAATCTTGCTTCATGTTCATTAATTTAGCTGGAATTCTGAAGGCTTCGTCATAGAAGATGGTCAAGTTTATCCCCATAAGCAGCGCACCAGCTAGAATGATGCCCCAACCCCAGATGAAACCAGCCAATACCAGTCCTGAGGTGGCACAAATGGCCGATAAGACGCGTTTCTGATTTAAGCTCAAGGGATCTGAGACGTTTTTTCCCTGATTGAGTCGCTTGTAGATCTGTTTGGCTCTGGTGATCAGCTTGTCGGAGGCTTTGATGCGAACCGATTGATAACCTATTATCTCACCTTTCTCAAACAGAGGAGAGACGAAAGCATCGACCCAGTAATAGGAACCATCTTTACAGCGGTTCTTGACCACTCCACGCCAAGACTGGCCCGACTTGAGCTTATTCCAGAGTTCTTTAAATGCGGCAGCTGGCATGTCCGGGTGTCTGACTAGACTATGGTTATGTCCAATGAGATCAGATCCACTGAATCCGGAAATATCGATAAAGGTTTGGTTTACGTAGGTAATGACCCCACGTTTGTCCGTATTTGAGATCAGTTCTTCACCGGCTGTGAGTTTTATCTCCCGGCCAGTGGATGTGTTGTGCTGACTTGTCATGCTACTTCCCGTTCAAAACTGCGACATCCCTATCAGATTCTGTGTCAGTTATTTGTTATTTAGACTGATTGTATCACTTATGTAGCTGTTTTATTTGTACTTTAACTGTGTATCGCCAGTGTATGTATTTGGGCGATAAGTCTGAACTGTGTGGCCAAAACGAAATGATCGCCTAAAACCATAGTGTAATAAAGATGATCTGTCGGACGGTTGATTTAATTTAGACTATGATATTTAAGGAGTTATAACTTTATCTTGTAAGTAAAGCGACCGTTCTCGATTAGAAATGTAAAAAATAGGTGCTAGACCTCTTTAATCAATTCTGCTTCCATGTATGTTAAGGGAGTGTGCGATGAGTGAATTAAGGAAAAATGGTAGAAAAGAGCAGAAAGCTATCCAGCTTAGCGTTTAAGTTTGGTGTACTCGGGAGTGTCGGTTTAATTATCGGCACTGTGTTATCTGTGATTGGCTTTCAAGATTTCGAGGGACACGGCTTTAATTTTCTTAATCATACCCTCAGTGAGCTGGGCCATTATGGTCATTCTAAGTTTGCCGTGGTGATCAATGGCGGGCTATTTTTTGGTAGCTTAAGTTTTATTATGTTTTGCCTGTTTTCAATTCAGCTGATGGATAACAGAGCCCTCTACCCGTTATTAATCGCACTCGTTTGTACCTTTATATCATTGGCGGCAGCGGGGTTATTTCCTGTTAATGTTTATCACCTGCACACTGCGGCATTGAAATACTTTTTCTATGGCGGGGGAGTTAGCTCATTCCTCTACCTTATCTACATTTTGATGAGAGGTAGGTTGTTCTATTCTCGCTGGAATACATTCACAGGCATGTTGACCTTCATCAGTTTCTTAAGCTTTCTCTTGTTTTCCCATCAGTCTTTGGGGTTAACTAGCGCAGGAAGACCCTTCTATCAGGAGATGGTGATGAGCTTGCCCAGACCGGATATCTGGTGGCCTGCGACGTTGGAGTGGATCTGTATGGGGCTATTTATGCTCTGGACTTTAGGCTTAGTCAGTAGTTTAAAGTCCAGAGGATGATTCAAGTACTCACGATAGCAAGCCCGTTGAGGGGGAATTGAGCGTATTTATCATTTTTAGTCATCCTGAACTAGTTTTAAAGCGTACTGAAGCCCGCTTGCTGATGCCAGTAGCCATTGCAACTGAGCTCAGATTCGCGCTTTTCTTGTTTTACTTGCCGCTGATGCTCGCCATCAAATAATGTATCCGCAAGCTCGACGCTCCTCAGGCTAGAGGGAGATACCCTGAAATAATCTACGCCCATTCTCTCCATATCGGCTTTCTCCGACGAGAGGTCGATGCTGGCTGCCGACTGAGTCTGTATGCCATTAAGCCGTAGTAGGGGCTCTGATTCCTGAGTCTGGGCTAACAATCCCTTAGAATTTGAGATGCAGATGGTCTGGCACTTGTCTTTGGTCAGTCCCTTGTGTCTGGCGGTAAAGCAGCGTGCCGAGAGGGCTAAGGGCATAAATCCATGACCAAAGACTTCGACTTCGAACGCGGGCGTTTCGGTTGATATGACCTTGTCGAGCCAATGTTTAGAAAGCTCAACTGGCATGACGAAACGTTGCATACCCCAGCTGTGTAGCTTCTTCAAGCTGGCTAAGTTGTAATTATTGACTGTGGGGCCGCAAATAAAGGGCAGGCCCAGCTCTTTAGCTGCCTGTACAGCGCCGATGTCGTTGGCTTCGATGGTAAATTCACCATTGTCGACTTGTTTCTTTAGCTCGGTATATTCTGATGGGGCTTCCAGTAATGCCAGAGTCGAGATTACCACCTCTTTGCCCGAGGCCCTGAGCATATGAGCCAAGTCCATATAGTCAGTAAACTTAAGTTCGCGGCGGCGACTGCATATGGTCTCTCCCAGATACACCAGCGGGAGCTGACTATTGGCAACGGCTTGATAAAATTCGATAACCTTCTCTTTCGGCCAGCAATATAATAGTGGCCCGAGTGATACTTTCATCTGTTTTCCTATGTTTTTCCTATGGGGTATAACACCTGACGGGCTGCCTGATATTCAGTCTTATAGCCTCCAGTGCTCATGGTCTGGCCATGGAGCCTGCAGTTTCATCGCATGTTCTTTTATTGAATGCTTAAATGCTCAGCGCGGAGCTAATAACTAAAGTTACTGCCAGATTCGTTCATAGGCGCCCAATGTGGTGGTTTGCCCCTCTGAGACTTTCGATAATGCCCTGTTCCATTCATCTCGGGTTCGATACTGCGTTGGGTTATTGAGATAGGTATCGATGGCGCGTCGCCACACTGAGGTCACTTGCTCTACATAAGCTGGGCTACGTTGTCGGCCCTCAATTTTTAAAGACACCACTTTTGCTTTGGCAAGTTCAGGGAGCAGGCTTAAGGTATTTAAGCTTGTGGGGGATTCGAGCAGGTGTGTCGGCTCGCTGTTATCTTGGGTGGTGTATCGGCCCTTACAGACGACGGGATAGCCCATTTGTTCGTTTATGGAGGACTTATCGATAAGAACCTCGTTGAGGCGCGTCAATCGGGTTCCCTCTTTTTCCTGCCAGCGAACGTGTTTAGCAGGCGAGCAGGAGCCACCGGTATTGGGTGACTGGCCGGTCACATAAGAGGAGAGGTGGCAGCGGCCTTCGGCCATGATGCAGAGGCTGCCAAATGCAAAGACTTCCAGATCCACCGGAGTGACCTTAGAGAGATCTCTCACCTGCTTCATGGATAACACCCGAGGCAATACGGCGCGTTCGATATTAAACTCCTCTTTATAGAGTTTTAGCGCTCCTAAATTGGTGGCACTGGCCTGCACCGACAGATGCAGTGGCAGGTGAGGGTAGTGGCTGTGGGCATAGTCCAGCAATGAAAGATCGGCCATGATCAAGGCGTCGATACCAGTATTGGCAGCAATATCAACGGCTTCGTACCAACGCTTCTCCTCTCCGGGCTTAGGAAAAGTATTGATGGTTAGGAAGATCTTTTTCCCTTGCTTCTTAGTGTATTCGGCTGCCTGCTGAAGTTTTTTCGGGGTAAAGTTGAGGCCCGCGAATGATCTGGCATTGGTGTCGTTCTTTAAGCCTAGGTAGACGGCATCGGCTCCTGCGTTGAGTGCAGTTTTCAGTGACGCCAAATTACCTGCCGGACACAGCAGTTCCATATTTTACTCCAAGATGCTCCCAAAAATCGAAAAGTGAGTGTAAAAGGGATTGGCTATCCAATACTTGATGTAAAACAGGTTTGTGATCATAAAATATGGGTAAAATCGTTTTCTTTTCGACTCTCCTGCTGTAGGCAGAGAGTTATATAGGCTATTGGATACGAGATTAATATGCAGTTACCACTTTCTGGCAATATCGCCAAGCAACTCCTCACCTTCGGTCCTAAGCTTATTCGTCAACCACTGGCTCTGGTGCCATTCAGGTTGAAGGCCGATGTGTTAGTCCGTCTGTTAGGGTTAATGCTCAAGCAGCAGGCCGAGGATGAAGAGCTAGATTTCCTGTCTGGACGTTGGGTGGCCATTAATGTCGAGGACATGGGGCTAGAGTTTGAAGTCAGTTATAACTCGTGTTGGCTAGTACGCCCAAGAAGCGATGCACAAGTGGTGTTCTCGGGACACTCAAAGGAGCTGCTTCTGGTCGCGGCGGGAAAAGAAGATCCCGACACGCTTTTTTTCCAGCGTAAATTGTCCATCGAAGGTGACACCGAGCTGGGATTAGAGGTGAAAAATCTGTTACTCAGCGTCGAGTTCGATACCATGCCATCGCCTATCAGGCACAGTATAGAGAAGCTAGCACTGGTTATCCGTCAGCTGCAACTTAAAGCCGAGCCTGAGATGGCATAGATGGAATAGATTTGAAGCGTATTGCTGAGATCTAGGGAGCTGAGTATTATAGAGATAACCACTGACGTTCCCTTGAGGCAATATGTTTACTATCGGACAACTCGCTAAAGCCGTCGAGGTCAATGTTGAAACGGTGCGCTATTATGAGAGGCAAGGCTTAATCAAGCAGCCACCTAAGCCTGTTCAGGGATATCGACGATACCCTCAAGATACCTTGCTCAGGCTCATGTTTATCCGCCGTGCCCAAGGACTGGGTTTTACTCTCCATGAAATAGCCTCGCTTATCTCTTTGAGTGTGGGACACTGCAGTGATATTCAGCTACTGGCCGAGAAGAAGCTATTAACGGTACGGATTAAGATAGACGATCTGCAACGACTGGAACACAGTCTGACTCATCTGGTGGATCAATGTCGCCATAATCCTGATGAAGCCTGCTGTCCCATCATCACCTCTTTAGTTCCCGAGCACGCTTAACATTAGCTGTAGCACTTCTAAAACTCGCTATAGCATCTCTTAATATAAGTCTCGTCTATTGACTCCGTATCTAGGTACGGGCGTTAAGATCTAGTCATAATTACATATCCTTTATGGATAGACTTGATGACTAGAGGCTATGAATACTGTTCCTGATGATAAAACCTTGAAAACAGACTCACCCGCCTGGTCTATGGTAGGTGGAGTGTTGGCTGCTATCGGTGCTAGCCTTTGCTGCGCAGGTCCATTCGTGTTGCTAATGTTAGGGATCAGCGGCTCATGGATCAGCACCTTAGGGGCATTTTATCCATTAAGACCCTACTTTATTGTCCTTGTCGTCGGCTTGTTCTTATGGGCGGGCTGGAAAGTGTACCGTCCGCTAGGCCAGTGTAGTGCTGACAGGATCTGTGCGGTAGCTGATAATCGCCGCCGTTTTAGAATTCTGTTCTGGCTGACGAGCCTTATTGCCGCCATGTTGGCCACTAGCCCCTATTGGTTGGTCTGGATGATGGCATAGTATTACTAATTATCTGGAGCTAGAGATGAAAGTACGAATATTGGTGAGCAAAAAGAGCACTATTACGACTGCCATATCCCTCGTCCTGCTAGCCCCTGTTCTCGGCATCATGCCTACAGTGGCGTCGGCCGAGAGTCGCAGCGTTAACTTAATGGTGCCAACGATGGATTGCGGCATGTGTCTCATTACTGTGCGTAAGGCATTGGAGAATCTCGATGGTGTGGAGCAGGCTAAGGTTGATTTTAATGATAAGACTGCCAAGGTTATCTTCGATGATGACAAGGTGAGTGTGGAGCGCCTGATGCAGGCGACCAAAGAAGCTGGTTACCCCTCTGAAGGCGTTGAACCTAATAAGCTGAAAAACAGTAATAAAGGGAATGAATGATGACTGATAAGGTGATCTTAGAGTCGGTATTAACTTGTCCTGAGTGTGGTAATAGTAAGATGGAGACCATGCCTACCAATGCCTGCCAATGGTTCTATGAATGCGAGCAATGCCATAGCCTGTTAAAACCTAAGGCAGGAGACTGCTGCGTTTATTGCTCCTACGGCTCAGTGCCCTGTCCACCGATCCAGTTGGCACCAGCTCAGAAAGGCAAGGGGGCTTGTTGCGGCGTTTAACTTTTCCTTTGGAATTAACTACTAACCCTTAACTATTCACTATTAATTAAGCATCCAGCCATAGGCTTAAGGGAAGCAACAGATAGGCGGTAAACATAGAAAGGATCAAAATCACACTACTGAACCATAGTGCTCGTCGTTGCCATTTCAATGTGTTTTGTGAACCTGGCTCACATGCCGTCATTCTGGTGAGCCTCCAGAAACTGTAAGCCAGTATGATAGCCGTGAGGGTGAAGGTGATGTGTTTATATTGAGAAACCATTACTAACCAGGGCATGGCCGAGACCATAGCTGCGACGGCACTACCCATGCCCAGAGCCACTAATAATATCGGCAGAGCACAGCAGGTAGTGCCAATCAGGGCTAGACCTAAGCCCCCAAGTAAGGAGGCATTAGTGGTGAGCTTGTCTCGATTAAGCATATAAAATTAGTCCTGTTTTTCTCTATAAATTAACGTTCTACAATCTCTTGCTCCCTTTAAAATTAATATTTAACGATCTAATTAAAATACAAACCCAATACCAAGAGTAAACTCATCGCCATGTGATATTTGAATGCCTTCCACATCTTCATAAAGGGGGAACTTATATTCGGCGCGAAACATAACTCCGGCGCGATACCAGACGAATACAGGACCGGAATATAACCGCTTTCCCCCAGTAATTCCTGCCGAGTCTCGGCCTTCTTGCTCCAGTGCGGCGCTGATATCCAACATCAGGAATATACCAGTGTTACTGAGGTTATCGTGATAAAGGTGCCAGCCGATATTAATGTCCAGGCCGAACTCATCACCTTTATTTATTCCCATATCGCCCTTGTTATTTACCCAGTAGAAGAGGTCGTAGTACTGATACAATTTAGCTCCCTCGAAGCTGACAGAGAGACTTAAGCCCAAGTCAGTACTGCCATCTCCCACCGGAAAGCTTGCACCAGTACCGCCGGTAGGCAGGCGAATACTGGGAGTGATGGCAATATTTCCTGTCGAATCAGTCTCATTCCAATATCGTTTCAGTGGCAGACCTATGATCAAATCGCCTATGCCCGATCCCGTTTCATTTACAGGCTCTGTATCTTTCATCACAGTGCGGCTCTGCACAATGTAGGGAAGTTTGAAGCTGAGCCTGATTTCACGTTTAAAGGTATAAATGCCTTCGAGCCAGAGTGTGTCTACACGCCTACTGAGCCCGGATTCATTGGTTATTTGTGTTGTATCGTCGAGCAAGGTGTCTGAGCTAATACTTTGTCGGCGTAGCTGAAAGCCCCAGCCGCCTTGCCAACGGGGTGCCATATCCATCACGGGCTGATGGGGGAGTGCTGGCATGGAAGTAACAATCAGGGCGAGAGTGAAAGTGAGAAATAGTAGGCATGGCAGTCGAATATACTTGAATCGGATACTTATAAATCGAATGTTATAAATCGAATATTTATAAATCGGATTTTTATAAATCATGGCCCGGCCTGAACTTAGCCTCTCGATGCGGCGCAGTTGGTTCACTGGACTCATAGACATGGGATACTCGAAATGCAGAGACTAGAACTTCTTCGGCATTGCTGGCCTGAGCCTGAGCTGCGGTGAGGCTGATGTCGAGTAATACTCGTTTTCCGATGATATTGGTTAACTCGGTTGTTTGAGGTAAGTTGTAGACTTGCTCCTTATCTTGGTCGACAAGATACAATCTGCCGTGATTGTTTTGGATAGTACCTTCGATAGCGCCACGATATGAGACTGGGTCATAACCTCCCTTAGTGATGGCAGTGGCTATATTGGCATAAGCTACGGGCCTATTGGCTAGCAAGGCTAAGGTGATTTCTTGGGTATTGATGTCTATCAATACCCCGTTTTGACCAAATTGTGTTTTGTCTAAGAAGGGGAGTTTGGCGAGATTTTTTTCGACGCCATAAGCGCAGAATGAACAGACAATGCCTTTTACCTGTATCTTAAGCCTATCTATGCTGGCGTCTTCTGTACTGGCTTGTGCAGGGGCAATAGCAATAGCACTTAGCAGCCCGAAGAATATCGAGATTAGTACCTGTTTGAAGAAGCTAGATTGCATCATTGCCGACATCCCCTAGAGTACACTGATCACCACTAATTTAATCTTAGTCTCAGGACTCGGCTACAAGTCAATATATTTTGTAGAAAACCAAAGCCTTTGGCTCTGGTTTTCTACAATTGGTTAGTTAAGACTTGGTATGCTCGTTGTTCATTAAGCGTCTCTACTAGCTTTAACTACTAACACCTATAACAGCTCCTATAGCAGGGCTGCTCTGTCGGTGACTGTTTTAAGGTCGGTTAAACTGCCATTTTCTGTATCAATTAAAAAATGATCACTTGCCTCTCCTGTAGCGAACCTCTCCAGAATATAAAACAGTGTGCCGAAGCGAGATTTAAATAAATCGCCGACGCTGGCATCCTCAGCCTGATCCAGTGTTAGTGAAGTGATCTCTTGATCGAATTGGGATAGCTCCTCACTCAGCAACTTGTATTGAGGCAGACGCGTTTCATCGATATCACGGAAGGCCAGTTCATCGGCGTTTCTTAAGCGATAAAAGTCCAGAGCTAATTCGGTGCCATTCCATTGAGCAAAGTCACGCAGTTCAAGGCCATTATCTATTGTGAGTGCTTCGGCTTTGTCCATGGCTGACTTCCAATCTTTCAAGAACTGCAGCAGCACAGTGTCATTTTTAGGTTCAGGGCAGCCAGCTAAATCTAACTCCAAAGCTGCTTTAAGTTGGCAAACTGTGATATCTGTTTCAATTTGAGACAGGGTCATCATCTGTTTACCATCCATATTGAACAGCATGGTCTTGATATCTTCCGGCCACTCATTGGGTAAGAAGCGTAGGCGAGTCAACTCAGTGATATGCCACTCAGTGAGTTGATAGTAGCTGTCAGAATTTAAGATTGCCTTGTTCCATATCCCTTCATAGCCTTTCTCTGTAAGGTGTTCATGCTCCAGAGCATAGTGTTCAAATAATTCGTTAAATCTAGGCACCTCTTCGAGTATCACTGTTTCTACCTCAATTTGGCTGTGAGGCAGAACATTTAGCACTTTATAAGCGGGAATATAACCAGCAAGAGAGGGAGCTTGTATGTTGAACAAGGTATATTGCTCACCGTCGATATTGTAGCTCTTCATGCCGGTATCATTAAAATGCATATGGCCACCGACATGGACACTCAAGCCGGTTGCTGCAAGCGCCTTACTGGTGTCATCTTCTGGCTCTCGAGCCAGCTGGAAATTACCTTCTCCAAAAATATCTTCAATCTCTTCCGAGGCACCATTGTAGAAATCAGTCATGGGAAAATGGCTAAAGGAGATTAAGGTTTTATCTTGCTCTTTTGCCGATTTGACCACATCACTTATCCAGTCAATGACTTGCTGTTTATGGGTCAACATCATGTTGTACCCGGCGCTTGACGAGCCATCATATTTATCTGTAATGAGCTTATCAGGGCGATAGACATTGGCATCGATTGCCAATAACCACAGCCCTTCTACAGGTTCTACCACATAGCTTGAGTCTGGTACGACTGAGCATTGGGTGTAATCTGCTTGTTTATATTTTCCTCCGGTGCCTTCGTAGCAGATCTCGAATTGGCGGTTTTCATATTGAGCCTCTGATGTCGCTTTCTCATAGGTGTAATTTGTACGGGCATCATCGCTGCTATAAGGGGTTTCAAAATAAAAGTGCTGTTTTTGTGGCTCGAAACCATGGGGTCCTAAAATTGCCATGATCTCTTTATAGCCCCATTCGATAACTTCTTCACTACAGATGGTGAGAAGTTCGTGACCCGCATCTATGATTGCTGTGTCACCTTCATAATCGACACATTCATTCTTGCCTTTACTGAAAATGCGCTGCTGCTTACCTTCAACTCCTAAATAATCACTTTTACCTGCTGCTTGGGTAAAGGGACGGTTAGGATCGTGGTTTCCCGGTGCGGCAAAGAACTCTAAGCCATGCTCTTCACTGTAGCGGTCAAATATTTTCACTAATCCACGCATGTGAAGGGGTTGTCCGTCATCGCTAAAATCGCCAGGAAGGGCAACATATTTAATACCTTTGGCTACGACATCATCAAGAGCCGCTATCATGGCAAAATAGTTCTCATTAAATAGTCTGGTGGACTCCATCTGAGATTGCATGGTTCTGATGGTTGCGCCTTGGTCACTATGGCTATTTGGCAAACCTGCAAAGGCGCCATCGGAAAACTCACCATAGACATCATGAAAATGAATATCAGGCATAAAGGCGATACGGATATTAGCCTCAGGTTCCGGGGTTACATTGTCGTCATTTGAGCTTGAGTTACAGCCCGATATTGCGGCGACTATTAGCAGTGAAACTGCGGACAGTTTATATGGATTCATTTGAAGCGCTCCCGATGATTTAATTTTTATAAATTCGGCAGGGAGACTACCCAGAATAAGTGTCACTTTTATGTCATTTATATTGCTGTCAATCCTATTTTGTAAGCGCTTTACCGAGTTGGCCGTTGCAGCGTTTGATTCAAGTGTAGGCTGATTGTTGTGATGAATATGTGTGCGCAGTTAGGGAGGAAAGTGCTAGGTGCACCTATATAGACCGACTTTCACTCTGATTAAACTTCCAATCTTGGGGCGCGAGTGCTTTTACTGATACTTAAGTCAATTGTGTGACTTGGCCGTTAACATGTTTAGATGAATTCTGGCGTCTGCGTATCACTAACTTGCAGCATGTGTATCTGTGCTCGGTTTGGGAAAATAATAAATTTAATCTGGAAATAATTTATCTAATTCACTACAAAATGTTGAATTGATTGTGTTGGCGAGTATTAAAGAGAGAAGGGATAAGCGAAAGGGCTTAATTGAAGCCCTTTTTAATATCGAATCAGCTAGCTGACTGGTTTGCCAGTGATTAGGTGATATTTAACCAGCAGTTCATCGTCAGTTTCTTTATTGTCAGGGTCCGGATCGATACAGTCGATAGGACATACCGAAATACAGGTCGGCTTGTCGTAGTGACCGACGCATTCAGTACAAAGATCTGCATCTATTTCATAGATCTCTTCGCCCATAGTGATTGCCTGATTTGGACATTCGGGCTCACACATATCGCAGTTGATACAGCTGTCGTCGATTAATAAAGCCATGCTTCAATTTTACCTGTTGTACATACATAAATGTTTAGTCTTAGGTATCAACTGCCGCAGTTGATACCTGATATATCTGTGGCGTCGATTAATAAAGCCATGCTTCAATTTTACCTGTTTTACCTGTTTTACCTGTTTTACCTGTTTTACCTGTTTTACCTGTTTTACCTGTTTTACCTGTTTTACCTGTTTTATCTTTGCCTAAAACCTAGTGTTCTTAGGCGTGTGGATTACGGGTATCTTGACCTTGAGGCAAGTTACGCAGTAGCACCGCCTTATCTATGTCTACGCCATCGGGCAGTGCCAGGAAGACGAAATGTCCCGATCCTAATGCTGCCTCGACGTTTTCGCTTTTGCGGTTAATCAGCTGCTCAATCTTTAGGGTAAGATTTCCCTGAGGGGTCATCACCTCGACACTGTCACCGACGGAGAACTTATTCTTAACGTCAATCTCAGCCATACCAGCGTCGTTACGCTTGCCTGTGAACTCGCCGACGAATTGCTGGGTGTCGCTGATCGAGTAACCATAATCATAGTTCTGGTATTCGTCATGGACATGGCGACGTAGGAAGCCTTCGGTATAGCCACGGTGTGCCAAGCCTTCTAGGTTATGCATTAAGGCGCGATCGAAGTCTTTGCCCGATGCCGCATCTTCGATTGCCTGACGATATAGCTGAGCTGTACGTGCAACATAGTAGAAAGACTTAGTCCGCCCTTCGATTTTCAATGAATCTATGCCCATTTTAGTCAGGCGATCGACGTGTTGAATGGCGCGCAGATCTTTGGAGTTCATGATGTAAGTGCCATGTTCATCTTCAAATGCTGGCATATACTCGCCGGGTCTGCCAGCTTCCTGCAGTAATACGACTTGGTCGGTGGGCTGTCCTTCGCCTAAGGTTGGCTTTTCAATTTGAACACCATTTTGATCCACAAGGCCTTGAGGGTTTACGGCAACTATGTCACCGGTCTCTGTCTGTTTAGCTTCATGGACATCGTACTTCCAGCGACATGAGTTGGTGCAGGTGCCCTGGTTAGGATCGCGCTTGTTTATATAGCCAGACAGTAAGCAGCGCCCCGAGTATGCCATACACAGAGCACCATGAACGAAGACTTCCAGTTCGATATCCGGGCAACGTTGACGTATCTCTTCAATTTCATCCAGTGACAGTTCACGGGATAAAATGACTCGTTTAATGCCCTGTTGCTGCCAAAATTTTACCGAGGCCCAGTTAATGGCATTAGCTTGAACCGATAGGTGGACTACCTGTTCTGGGAAGGCTTCTCTGACCATCATAATCAAACCTGGATCAGACATGATCAAGGCATTGGGCTTCATGGCGACCACTGGCTCCATATCCCTGATATAAGTTTTTAGCTTAGTATTGTGTGGGGCGATATTACTCACCACATAGAGTTTCTTGCCTAGGCTATGGGCTTCTTGGATACCTGTGGCCAAGTTTTCCATCTTGAAGTCATTATTTCTCACCCTGAGGCTGTATCTTGGCTGGCCTGCGTAGACTGCATCTGCGCCATAGGCAAATGCATAACGCATGTTTTTCAGTGTCCCAGCGGGAGACAGTAGTTCAGGTTTAAACATAATGATTCTCTATTAACAGTTAAAGGCGCAACAAGCGGGCGGGCATTTTACTCGCAGCCTGTATTGTTAATCAAATAGAGCTCACATTAACTTGATCTAAATCAAGTATCGGGATCGAGTGAGCACTTTAGTTCTAGCTTTAACAGAAATTTACTCCCTAATAATCTTAAAATTAGCTAGAATCTAAACAAGATGTTAACTGTATGGATACTTTTTAAACCTCGAGTTAACGGGAGCGCTGATATACTCTATAAACTCATCGACTTGAGTCTAGTTGCTAAAAAGATTATGGGAGCAAAAATGTCTACTGAACATGAACTATTGGTCAGGCTTTTAAAGAAGTTGAAGGCTGACGCCTTAGTTTTGCCAACATTGCCGGAAGTTGCAATGAAAGTTCAGGAGGTAGTAGCTAGGCCCGATTCGAGTCCTAAACAGGTCGCCGAGATTATAGGCCAAGATGTTGCTATCTCTGCAAGGATGATTAAAGTGGCTAACAGTGCCTTGTATAGCCGCGGGGTTAAAGCCGAAAACGTCAATAGTGCAGTTACCCGTATCGGCTTGACTCAGATAAAAGCCATTGCTACCTCAGTAGCTATGGAGCAGTTGTTTATCTCGACAAACGAGATGGTATGGGAGGTGATGGATGAAGTATGGTGTGCCTCTATCGAGGTCACTTCTGCGGCTTGCGCCATGTTACAGATCTATAATCAGTCTCATAAAGGCAGTGGGCTGAGTTTCGATACTCTGACTCTGGCGGGACTGGTGCATAATATCGGCGCTCTGCCTGTGTTAACGGAAGCCGAGGCTCAGCCTGAACTCTTTACTAGTATCGAGCAGTTAAGGGCGTTAGTGCGAAAGATGCAGGGGCCTATAGGCCGCGCCGTGTTGAAGAGCTGGGACTTTGCTCCTGAAGTGATGGAAGTTGTCGAGCGGTGGTCAGATCTTTCTTATCTGCCTGACAATGTCTCTTATATGGATTTTGTTCGTGCCGCAGCTTTCTACACCGGAGAGCTCAGATCTGGAGCCGAATTAGAAGAGAGGTTAGATGTATTTGTGCAGCGTGGTTTACCTGTGACTCCAGATGAATTAGCCAGCGATGATTTCCTCGATAAGTATCATTCGATTAAGCTGAGCTATGAGTAACTGTTAGTATTAGTTACGAGTCATGTATTCAGTCAGAACATTTGGCCAACGAGTTCAATCATTAAGTAAATCTTCTCTGAGGAGTTAAATTACTCGCGTGGAAAGTGGCTGGCCCTATTGGGTGTTATTGTTAATGTGTATCGCTGGTATCATCATTTGGTACCGGTATAAAAAGCATGAAACTGTTTTTCTTCAACAGCTGATAAACTTCCTCGACCAACGCAGCAACAAGCCTTTGAATGACAGCCAAGGGCCTGTCATTTCATCTGATAACATTCCTAAAAAATATGCCCGGTTATATCATGAGCTGCAAAAATTCATCTTTGAGCTGCCCGGCCCAAGCGATAAAGATAAGCTGACCGGTCTGCCTAATCGTCTGGGGGTGAAATCTTATTTAACGGGATTGAGCACCATGGAGAAAGGTAGTTTAGTTTTAATCGATATCTATCGATTTAGGTTTGTTAACGACTTGTTAGGTTTCTCCGTTGGAGATGAATTGCTCCGGCAAGTGTCGAAACGGCTTTTAGGGCCTGCTCTTCAGGCTGCATATGTGGCGAGAATGAATGAAGATGAGTTTCTGCTTTACTTTGAGGCGCAACAGAGTGAAACCATCTTGTTGGCATTGCGAGAACAGCTTCAAGCCCTCTATGAGATAGAGGGAAGTACTATTTCGGTACAAATTCAGATGGGGGTTGTCGATCTCCATCAGCATCATACCCATGTTAGCGCCCTGTTGAGGCGTCTCGATCTAGCCCTAATCAAAGCCAAATCAGGTAAACCTTTTTTCGCCTGTTATGCCCAGGGAGATGATTTGAGTCATCAGCGTGAACTGAGCATTATTCATGACCTTCCTAAAGCACTCCAACAAGGTCAGCTTTATCTGGTTTATCAGCCCAAGTTAGATGTGGCCACAGGAACATATGCCCAAGTAGAAGCCTTAATGAGATGGAAGCACAGTGAATTAGGCTATATTTCCCCCGCAGAATTTATTCCCTTGGCGGAGTATGGTGGCATGATTGAGTTACTCAGTCAGTGGGCTCTGGAGCAAGTGATCTGTCAACAGGCAAAGTGGCAAGCCATGGGTATTCATCTTCAGGTCGCGGTGAATCTTTCG
This sequence comes from Shewanella psychrophila, assembly GCF_002005305.1. Lineage (NCBI taxonomy): Bacteria > Pseudomonadati > Pseudomonadota > Gammaproteobacteria > Alteromonadales > Shewanellaceae > Shewanella > Shewanella psychrophila. Next base: position 4,755,679 of record NZ_CP014782.1, on the reverse strand, counting down.
ACCCAAGATATAATCAGCACGACCCTGTGTGATGATATTCAGACTAAGCTGGGCGGCTATAGTGTGTCTGCAGGTTCCCTTTCTATCGAGATCACCGAGAGTCAGCTTATGGATGATATGGAGTTGGCTATCACCACCATAGAGAAACTAAAAGAGATAGGTGTAGGTGTCGCCATAGATGATTTTGGTACCGGTCATTCTTCATTGGCTTACCTTAAAAATTTTCCCGTCGATGAAGTTAAAATTGATAAGGCTTTTCTCGATGACCTTTTGACAGATAAACGTGCCGCACACATAATGCGAATGAGTATAGACCTTGCGAGAGGTCTGGGCTTTAGTACCACAGTGGAAGGGGTTGAAACCCAAGTGGTTAGTTTGGCTTTGATTGAGATGGGGATCGACAAAATTCAGGGCGATCTCTTTGCTAAACCCATGACAGCTAAAGAGATCGAAGCACAGCAGATACGGCCAGGCTAATACTTGTCGGTATTATTAGATAGTTATCTATTCGGAGTCATTCAGTGCTCACAGAGCCGACACACTCTTGTTGTTTTCGGTAAATGACTGACTTAAATGTGCCAATAAATCTGCCGACATGGGGGTCAGTTGCCTTGCCTTATTCATGCACACCATTTCGATATTGGCGGTGACGGCGGGTTTTTTCGCATTGGGTCGCCAAATTTCCTGATGCCAGACTGTCCTGTATTTACTCTCGAAATAGAAACGAGTCCTGATGTCTATGATGTCGGCGAATTCAACGCCGTCATGACATAACATATCACTGCGATAGACAGCAAAACCTAAGCCTTGCTCATCCCAAAGTGTGGCTAAAATATTAGCCCCGATGACATGTTCTCTGGCACGTTCAAAGTATTTTAGAAAATTAGGGTGGTAAACTACGCCGGAAAAATCTGTATCTTCATAATAGATCTGAACCGGAAAATGGAATGTAGAGCTGAAATTCATCTCTTTACCGCTTTGAACTGTCTTATGCATAATAATTGTATTGCGCCAATACCTCTGAGAATTGGCGCTAGTCTAGCACAGAGACAAAAATAAGAGGTTTTACCTCATTAATTAGTCGATTCGATCGATGCCATTATTTTTTGGTAACTGCCATCTTTTTTGAGTGAACTAAGGCCTGTATCCAGTAGTTTTGCCAGGTTTTCAGCCTGTGGATTGTCCTTAGAAAAAGCCAGGTAGACTTGGCCTGTGTGATTGGTGAAGGTCTGCTTGATATCAGCTGTGACACCCATGCGTTGAATATATTGATCGGCGACTAGATCATACATAATTGCAAGATCAATTCTGTCCAGAAGCAACAAGTTGATCAACTGGTTATGATTGGAAAGCTCAAATATTTGAACATTTGGCAGCAAATTAAGCTCATCACCATATTCATAGCCTTCGATAATCCCCACCTTGGTATTTGGCGGTAGCTTCCATTTATCCACGGCTTGGATTGGCATTTTAGCATTCTGATAGAAAGAGGCCGTTGCAGAGAATAGCGCCTGCTCGCCGAAGACAAAATGATCTTCGGTGCTTTTTTCCTTCACTAGATTGAAGACTCCTTCGACGAGTCCCTTCTTCGCCATGACGACAGCCCGAGAATAGGGCACCACTATACTCTCGACTTCAACGCCCACCCGAGAGAAAGCCGAATTGATAATGGTATGGGAGATGCCAGTACCGGAGGCATTGGCAAATGGCGCCCAGTTATCTTCAGCGGCAAGCTTGATGACTTGTGTGGGTTGTTGGCTAGTATCATCCCCATGGGCATAGCCACATAGGCCAAGCAAGGTTGAGCTAGTCAATATAAAAGCCTTCAAAAAGGCGATGTGTGGTCCTGGCATTAGTCCGTTTACCCTGAATATCCATGTAAATTGCAGTGCCATCTTAATCCATTTTTGATTAAAGATGACTTTTATTTATACGTTTTTTTGTTTATGTTTTTTTACTCTATATTAGAAACCTGTGACGAAAATTACATACTCCAAGTTTATGTTTGTCATCTATTTTGAGCTTAATTTGACCGTCTCATTAATGGTATGCTTCTGCTACACTCAAAGCTCTAAACTTCCAATTATGCTGAGAGAAAACTGCGACTCATGGATTCAGAAGTAATTTTTTCCCTAGTTCAGAATGCCGCGTTACTGTTAGCTATGGTGTTTGTCTATGATGCCGTGCCTAGAAAGCAGCAGAGTGAATATTTTATCATATGGCGAATATCCCTTGGCGCCATCATAGGTGGGATCACCATCACGACTATGATGACGCCGTGGGAGTATCAAAGCGGTATTTTCTTTGATACTCGTTCTGTGATCTTAGGTATTTCTGGTCTCTTCTTTGGTGGGCTTCCTACTTTTATTGCCGTTTGTATTGCTGCTACCTATCGCATCATGGAGGGAGGCACTGCCGTTTGGGCCGGGGTTGGAGTGATTATTTCTTCGGGTCTGTTTGGCAGTCTATGGCGTTATAAGCGTAAGTCGGTGATCGCTGATCTTAATTATAAAGAGCTCTATCTGTTTGGTTTTATTCTTCATCTACTTAGCTTAAGTTGGATGTTTGTGCTGCCCTTTGATATGGCTATCAATATTCTGATGCAGTTGAGCTTTTCTGTATTACTGATTTTTCCCGTGGCCACCACTTTACTGGGTTTACTCCTGTCCAGAAGACTGGAGATTGAGCGTGATGCCAAGATACAGCTACAAGATGACTTCATGTTTCGTTCGCAATTTAATATAGGCAATATTGGTATAGGCATCTCTACCGTGGATCAGCATTGGGTAAAGGTGAACCCTAGGGTATGTCAGATGCTGAAATATACCGAGGCCGAGTTATTAACTAAAACCTGGGTTGAGATGACTTATTTTGAAGATCTTCAAACAGATATGCTTCAGTTTGAACGCATGCTCAGAGGTGAGATCGACGAGTACGAGATGGACAAACGTTTTGTTGCTAAGGATGGAAACATCGTTTATACCCATCTGACTGTCGCTTGCCAAAGAGTAAACGATAAGGTGCAGTTGGTTATTTCAGGCTTGCTGGATATCACCTCCCAGAAGCAAGCCGAATCGGCTATGCGTTCGAGTCAAGAGCAGCTCGCCCTTGTACTCACTAGTAGTGAACTTGGCATATGGGATTGGGATATAAAAACCAATAGAGTCGATCGGAATGAGCGATGTTCTGAGCTACTAGGTTGCAGTGTCGATGAGCTTAAACGCAATGAGAGGCTGTGGATAAACGGCATACATCCCCAGGATAGAGTGGCGGTGCTGCGTTCTATCGATGCCCATCTAAAAGGGGAAAGTGTCCAGCATAGTATGGAGTACCGACTCGTGTCGCTCTCGGGGGAAACTCGTTGGATTTTAGACAGTGGTAAGGTCGTCAGTAGAGATGGCAAAGGTGTTCCCCTGCGTATGTGTGGCACACACACAGACATTACCGATAGAAAAAGGGTTGAGGAATCATTAAAACTAGCGGCTTCTGTTTACAATAACTCCAGCGAAGCCATGAGTGTGCAAGACAGTGAGGGAAAGATTATTACCATCAACTCGGCATTTTCTGAAATAACAGGTTATCGGGAAGATGAGGTTATTGACCAACATATTGAAATCTTGCGATGCGAAAGAACCAATAAATCTCAGTTTGAGCAGATGATTTTTCAAATTATGGACACTGGGAAGTGGCAAGGTGAACTCTGGCTAAAGCATAAGAATGCAACGGAATATATCGTCTGGTTAACCATCAATACCATCTATGATAGCCGAGGCGAAGTCTATCGACGTGTCGCGCTCTTCTCCGATATTACTGAAAAAAAGCAGGCTGAACAGATCATCTGGAAACAGGCTAACTATGACCCTCTGACGGGACTGCCTAATCGTCGCATGTTGCTGGAATATTTGGGTACCGAGTTATTAAAATCTGACCGTAACAAGCAACACTTTGCCTTGATGTTTTTAGATTTAGATTACTTTAAAGAGGTTAACGATACCTTAGGCCATGATGTGGGTGATCAGCTATTAGTTGAAACTGCTAAGAGGCTGAAAAGCTGTATCCGTGAATCCGATGTCGTCGCCAGATTGGGAGGAGATGAGTTTACTTTAGTGCTTTCGGCCATCGAAGATAATAAAGGTGTCGATAGGGTTGCTGATAATATTCTATCCCGTCTATCTGAACCCTTTAATCTGGGGAATGACACAGCCTATATTAGTGGGAGTATCGGTATTACCCTCTATCCCGATGATGCGTCAACCATAGATAGTCTGCTTAAACATGCCGATCAGGCTATGTACGCGGCTAAAGATATGGGGAGAAATCGTTTCCACTATTTTACTGCTTCGATGCAGGCTGACGCTCGTTATCGGATGATATTGATCCGTGATTTACGTGAGGCTGTGAATAAGAAAGAGTTTGAGATCTTTTATCAGCCTATTATCGACCTCACTACCAGGGAGGTACATAAAGCGGAAGCGCTTATTCGTTGGCATCATCCTGAAAGAGGCATGGTATCTCCTAGCGAGTTTATCCCTGTCGCCGAAGACACTGGGCTTATCATAGAGATCGGTAACTGGGTGTTTGCACAAGCGGCAAAACAGAGTGCACTATGGCGTGAAAAGTACGGCGTCGAGATCCAGATCAGTATCAACAAGTCCCCGATACAGTTTAGAGACGAGGGAGACAGTTTTGAAGATTGGATTATGCAGCTAAAGGAGTTAAACCTTGCTAGTAACAGTATCTGCGTCGAGATCACCGAAGGCCTATTACTTGACGCGAGCATGGGGGTATCGGAGAAGTTATTAGCCTATCGCGATGCTGGAATACAAGTTTCATTGGATGATTTTGGCACTGGGTATTCTTCACTGGCCTACTTGAAAAAATTTGATATAGATTATCTCAAAATTGATCAGTCTTTCACCCGTAATCTAGAATCGGATACCGATGATGTGACCCTATGTGAGGCTATTATTGTCATGGCGCATAAGCTAGGAATGATGGTCATAGCCGAAGGGGTCGAAACTGAGTATCAGAGAGATATCTTATCTAAGGCCGGATGTGACTATGGTCAAGGTTACCTTTTTTCCAGACCTATTCCTGCAGCCGATTTTGAAGATAAATATATCCGGGCAATCGCAGAGATGGGACATGAGAAGGTATCGTCGTAGCCAGTGAAGTCGGTTTTTGATAGACTCCGCGCTCATTTATTACCCCATGTGAGCTTTCCATGAAATTTGACGCCCTCGACTTGAACCCCTTATTGATAGATGCCATCGATAAATGTGGTTATCAGCAACTCACACAGGTTCAGTCTGAGGTTATACCGGTTGCCTTATCTGGCGCCGATCTTATGGCGTGTGCCGAAACCGGAACAGGTAAGACGGCTTCATTTGCCTTGCCTCTGTTAGAACGTCTACTCAAAGAAGAAAATGAGTCTCCTCGTCTACGTGGGCTGATCCTGACACCTACCCGAGAGTTGGCTATTCAAGTGGCCGAGAATATCACTCGCTATGGTCAGTTTACCAGTCTAAAGACATTAGCCGTTTATGGTGGGGCTAATATGAATCCTCAGCGTAAGGCATTGAATGCAGGGGTCGATATTCTAGTGGCAACACCGGGTCGATTGTTCGATTTTGTTGGGCAGCACGGACTCGATTTATCTGATGTTACCAGCCTTATCATAGATGAAGCTGATAGAATGTTGGACATGGGTTTTGTCCGCGATATCGAGAGAGTCAAGTCTCTGGTAGCACCAGAGCATTTAACTCATTTTTTCTCGGCGACTTATAGTGACGAAGTCAAGCTGTTAGCCGAGAAGATGCTGACCGCTCCCCAATGGATTAATGTCGCTCAGACACGCTCTGCCGCTAGCGTTGAGCAGGAGATCTACCTGGTCGATAAGCGTCGTAAAGCCGAGCTACTCTCTGAATTAATAGGCCGTAACAACTGGCAGCAGGTATTAGTCTTTGCGACAACCAAGGAGAGCGCCGAGCATCTTAAGAATGAGTTGACCCTAGACGGTATCAAGTGCGGCGTGTTTCATGGTGACAGAACTCAAGGGGCGAGAAATCGTACTCTAGAGGAATTTAAGTCGGGTAAGCTGCGGGTCATGGTGGCTACTGATGTGGCGGCGCGAGGCATAGATATCCAAGCCTTGCCTCTGGTGATCAATCTCGAACTACCTTATGGAGCCGAGGATTATATTCACCGGGTAGGTCGTACTGGTCGCGCAGGCTTAACCGGGCGGGCTATCTCCTTTGTCTGTCCATCCGATGAGGAGATGCTCGATGAGATTGAGAGTTTGATTGAGCTTAAGTTGCCACGCATCGTTCTGCCTGGGTACGAACTTGGCGCGCCTTTGCCGGCTCGATATCGTGAGAACCAAGATCTGACTACGACCAAGAAGAAATTTGAACGACGTAAAGGAAAGCCTGCCAATAAACATAAGGGCAAACCTAAGAGCAACGCCGATGGCGCTAAGTCGAGCTATGCTAGCCGTCGAACGGATAAGAAGCGTTAACGGTAATACCAATTGGTATAAGCATCAGATAAACACTAAAAAACAGCTCTGGCTGTTTTTTAGTGAGTAAAAAGTTCTTCGACGCCCGTGACACCGAAGTACTGTACCGAACGTTTAACCACTATCTTCTTAGCGATCAGCTGGCCGTCCTTGAAGATTTTTACCACCTTCTTGCCGCCTTTATCATCGGCGCTGTATTCGTGATCATCGTTTAGTCTTAAGTCATCGAACTGGCTCTTCATTATCAAATGCATAGTCACTCCTGTGGGAATTGATTAATTCTCTATCGAGTTTATGTTAAGTCATGTTACTCAATGAGTTTATATCAGACGAAAATGGGTCACCTTTCGATACTAGTCCTATTTTCCGTCGAGCGCACTTAGCGAGTTGTATTCATTTATATTGGTTATTTGAATCTGAGACTAAATATTCAGGTTTAAATAATGCGTCACTTGTTTCCCTTTGGTTTTTTATTTGTTTGTTTATTGTTTTTCGTTTTGGTCTTTTGTGTAAAAGTTGCTTGTTTAGTTAAGATATTTCGCTTTTGGTGGTTTTTTCGTTTTGACTTTTTTATGGTTTAGATTATTGTGTTCGCCGCTAGGAGAGCACTGGGTCTGATGTAACTAAATTAGGCACTGGATAATATCAAGGATTGATAAAACCTATCTTTTTAATCATATATTATCTCTATACATCTATTTTTTCTCCTAGCACTACAATATAAGGGAATAAATTGATGAAACACACGACTACGGCGCTAGCCATCCTACTTAGCCTTTCTAGTATGAGTGCCGTTGCTGCACAAGATAAAGATTTTCAACACGAAGCAGGACAGGGCGACCGCATGAGTGTTTATTTTTTAGTCGAGCTACATAATCCAGCGAGTAAAACTTTCTCTAGATGTTGAGGATTCATTAAGCAGCGCTTTTGTTTACCAACGATGCTGAGTTTGGTCGGTTCTTTTCTAAGCATGTTGAGAGCCATATGCCTCAAGTAAGCTAGATTTTCAGCGCCGTTATTTTTGTATATCTGGCATGTATCTTCGTTCATGTTGACATCCAAGACCCAGTGCATTGACTCGATACCCCAATGTTCACGAGTAGCACTTAAGGCTTGCTCTGCTGATAACTCTTTCGAACTAATATAGTAACGATATTCAAGGCTTATCGCCTTACCTTTAACCGCCCTAAAACTTTCAACCATAACAATGCATTTGAGTGCTTCCCAGCGTGAGAAATCACCTTCGAGTTCAGCCGAATTTAAAACATAGCACGTTCGATTTTCAATACGACCATGGCCTGTTTCTATATTGAAATCATCATTACTTAAGCCTGCTGAACGATGCTGACTAAAAGCTTGATTTACCGCTTTAGCTAAGTGGCCTTGATTGCTTTTTACAGCCAGTAGGTAATCACCACCTTTGTCGATGATCGCTTTAGCAATAGCCGTTTGACAGCCCATAGCATCGATTGTCACTAGCGCTCCGCGTAGATCTAGCATTTTTAAAAGCTCTGGGATTGCCGTAATTTCATTACTTTTTTGGTCTGATTTTAATTGACCAAGTACCAGCTTATTTGCTGAAGCATAAGCACTTATCATATGAATAGTGCTGTTTCGGTCATCACGATTATATGAGCCGCGTAGCGTTTTTCCATCAATCGCAATGACTTCCCCATTAGTTAGCTGGTGAACCGATTGCATCCATGCTAGAAAACACTCGTTAAAACTATCAGGATTAATCACAGAAATTGTTCTAGCAATTGTATCGTCAGTAGGGATCCCGCCTGTAAACATTTTTTGCGTTTTGAACCAATGGTGGTGACCAAGAATGTATTCTCGGATATCGAACCAACCATTCGAACCTGCAATAACAGCGCAAAGAGAACCGAACAATATATCGAACAATGGATAGGTGATTTTTGCACTTTGGCGGTGGTCGTCAATCGCGCCAAAATGCTCTTTGAATGATTCAATATACATAATGAGACTCCTTAAAAAGGAGTATAAGATCACAAGCACTTGATCAGGTCAATATTTTGCTGAAACGGCTCAAATAACGTTCACGATCTGACCCTGCGAAGCAGGCCTTAATTACGGTACTAATTCTGAAGAAGTCAGTGATGGCATCTGGAATGCCTATTACCGTTATTATTTCGAAGGTGTTGATCAGAGCAAGAGCCCATATGCGTTAAATGGCTTCCTGGCTCAAGAGTCTAATGTTGGCGCTAATTACAGTAATGTTGATGTTCTGGATACGGATACTATGGGAGTCGATGGCACGTTTGTCTTCGATTCAAACTGGTTTGTATCGGCTAATTACCAAAGATTTGAAATTGGTAACTTCGACTTCGATACCTATGGTGCTGAAGTCGGTTATTACTTCAATGATTCTTCTGCCGTTTCTGCTTTCTACCAAGATGGTGATAGCAATGTCGAAGAGAGCTACGGATTAAAATTACGTAGCTATATCGCGCTTCAATCTACAGCGGGTGTCGATCTTCAGGCTAATTGGACACACAGCGATTCAGACGACATGTTCAATCTTGGTGCCGATTGGTACGTGAATAACTCTTGGTCTGTAGGTGCTGGTTATACCAATACTGATGATGACGATGCGTTCGACATTCGTACCGCTTATTGGTTACGCCTCTCAGATAGCTTCTCGGCTAACTTCGCTATTTCTAAGGTATTAGATTCAGATGCCGATGGTGTTGGCCTAGGTTTAGGTGTGGTTGGCCGTTTCTAATCTTGATTTCTAGTCTATAACTCGTCTTTGTTAATGCATGGACTGTTGAAGATAAAGTTATCAATATTGAGATAATCGTAAAAGGCGCAGCCACATGGTTGCGCCTTTTTGATCTTATATTGATTGGTTTTAAGCAAGTTGCTGCTCTCTTACTGGCTGACTCTCAACCTTATTGCGAACAAATAATAGGTAATAATAGGCTGTAGCAACAAACCAGGATATGGCTAGGCTCCAGATCCCATGGGAGAAGAAATGTGCTCCTCTAAATTGCTGAGTCAGGCTAAAAAGTCCGCCTAATCCGAGTCCAATAGCTAAACCTAGCTTACGATATTGAGGTTTTTCCTGGAGGAAGAAATAGTACAGGGCTACCCAGGCATAACCGCCGCTGGAATGACCTCCGGGGAAACATTGACCCAATTTTTCTCCTTCGGGCAAGGCGTTGAAGATGGGCACGTATGGGACGCTTCCGCCAAACTGAATGACATCCCAAGGGCAGCTGACATGGGTGAAGTCTTTGATAAATTTAACCAGTAAAATACTGGTTAGCGCGCTGATAAACAGGCAGATCAGGCTACGTCTATATTTACTCCAGGTTGAGCGTCTAAAACTGGTACCTATCATGCAAAGCAATAGCACACCTAACAGAATCACAAAGTTTCGTCCGCCTTCATGGAGCAGATTTTCAGTCAGCCAATGATCTCTTAATGGCCAATAATCGACTCCTCCCTGAATATTGAAGATGAACTGAGCTATTGATAGATCGAATTGAAAGTATTCGAACAAGCTAGCGACTAACAAAAACGTTATTAAGGGATAAGTAAGGTGCTTGCTGATAGAGAAATGTTTGGGGTTAGTCGTCGCTGGGATCATTGCTATGCTCGCTCTTATACATCAATCTAAGTTTGATAAGGCTCGTTATGTTCTGAGAGCTTGGTTATCTAGATGGGAGTCTATTGGCTTTTTAGTGAAAAAAATGTCGACATAGATTAGATTGCATGAAGTCAGTGGGGCGCGTACTAAGATTAGAACCTGAGATTTAAACCATTAAGAGGACATGTCACAGATTTAACAATCAAGGGGGTTATTCAGGCCTATATCGATTGTCATGTGCATAGCACGGGCATAAAATGGGTCAAAATATAAAGATGTAAAAATAATGATTGTTATAATGCGGGGTGACCCAGATGCTCAATATTGATGATCCTACCGTGACAGAAAAGACGCCGGCTATTTGGCGATTGGCTTTCAGGCCTTTCTTCTTAGGAGGCGCTATTTTAGCTGCCTTGTATATCCCACTCTGGTTAGTCACCTGGTTTATGCCGCAATACAGCTTGTTCCAGACTGAGTTCTGGAGCCAGGTAGTGCCACTGTGGTGGCACCCCCATGAGATGCTGTTTGGTTTCGCCATGGCGATAGTCGCCGGTTTCTTGCTAACTGCGGTGAAGAACTGGACCAATCAACCCGGCTTGACGGGAATTGGCTTAGGGGTGACTTTCTTTTGCTGGCTTACCGCCCGTGTTTTGCTATTACTTCCTTTCGATATTCCTCTATTAGTCCCCGCTCTATTTGATTCACTCTTCTTAGGCTTAACCGCATTCAAACTCTGGACAAGCATCTATAAAGTTAAACAGTGGCACAATATAGGCTTTCCTATCATGTTGTTTCTGGCCTTATGCATTAACTTACTGAGTTACTACGCTCTGAATGAGAGAGACTTTATTCTTTCAAATCATATCTGGCAGGCGATGATCTGGTGGATGGCACTGCTCATCACTATCGTAGGTGGGCGGGTCATACCTTTCTTTACCGCGATTAGAATTAAGCAGGAGAAGCCCACGTCTATTCCTTTGTTAGAGAATCTCCTAATCTCTGTGATGTTACTGCTAGTGATCCAAGCCATAGGCCAGTTTTTTCCTAAGACTGTAGAGCTGTGGTTATTAGTGGTGGCTGGCGTACTTCATCTAATAAGGTGGGCTCGCTGGAATCCACACAAGACACTGAAAGAGCCCATGCTTTGGTCGCTACATATAGGTTATCTATTACTGCCAGTGACCTTGATAGCGCCTGCCTGGAACATAGATAATTTGTTGGCCTATCGTAATCTGCTGCATCTGTTTGCTATCGGTACCTTGGCGGGTATCTGTCTGTCGATGATCTCCCGGGTTTCTCTGGGTCACACCGGACGTAATACTTATGCAGGTCCAAAGATGTCGCTAGCCTTTGCCAGTATCGCGCTTGCGGCAATATTTAGAGCATTGATGCCAACTTTAATGCCAGCTTATTATCAGACTTGGCTGTGGATCTCCGGTGGTCTTTGGTTTATCGCCTTTGGCCTGTTTGTCTGGCATTACACACCTGTGTTATCTCGCCCTCGCGTCGACGGAAGGCCTGGGTGATATAGCCTTTACATACTTCTTTTTAGATAAAAAGTAGCGCCGGTTATCATTTTTAACCTGTGCTCGAATCTTCTTTTCTTCCTTTCATCTAGACTATTTTCAGTAGATAAAATTAAGGTAATTCAATCTTATGATAAGACGGCTTTCTCGGACTGCATTAAACGTGACTCTCTTGGTGAGTGTGATGTTCTCAGGTCAATCTTTGGCTGATACTGAAATCGATTTGCTGCAGTCAGCGGATAAGGCTCAGTTTCCTGCTCAGTACAACAGCTGGGCAGCCACAGAGGAGCAAGCCGAGCGCGAAGATTTGCTCGCCAACTATCCGGCCAATATCATTTTGTGGGCAGGCTCTTCATTTGCCAAGGAATATCACAGCCCAAGAGGCCATCAATTTGCGGTAGCCGATGTAACCCATACTTTAAGAACTGGTGTGACACCTGAATCAGGCACTAAAGGCCTGTCGGCCAGCTGCTGGACCTGTAAAACCCCCGATGCGCCCAGGTTAATGAATGAGCTTGGGGTGCAGGGCTTTTCGGGGAAAAACTTTACCGATCTCGGTCATGAGATAAAGAGTGTAGTCTACTGCACCGACTGTCACGTTAAAGGGTCTGAAGAGTTAGCCCTGCCAAGGCCTCATGCACAAGATGCCATGACCAAGATTCATCTGCCGTTCGATAAACAAGACACTAGCATGCAAGGCGCTCAGGTCTGTGGTCAATGCCATGTGAGCTATTACTTTCAGCCAGAGAGCAGTAACAAGGTCAACATCCCCTGGATATTTGGTAATGACGCCGATTCGATTGAAAAATATTACGACACTCGTCGTTTCTATGAGTGGATCCATCCTATCTCTAAGACCCCCATCCTCAAGGCTCGCCACCCGGAATTTGAACATTGGAGTCGCAGTAAACATGCTAAGCGTGGTGTCACCTGTATTACCTGTCATATGCCGGCAGCGACCGATAAAAATGGCACGGAATATACTAACCACAAGGTGGGGAGTGCACTAGCGCAATTCGATAAAGCCTGTAGCAGCTGTCATGGCAGTCAAAGTAAGATTGAGAAGGTGTTAGACAGAGACAAGAAAGCCATAGATAAGGCCGCACGACATGTAGAGAGCTTACTGGTAAAGGCGCACTATGAAGCCAAAGCCGCCTGGGTAGCTGGCGCAAGTTGGCCAACTATGAACGATGCTATCATGGCCATTCGTCATGCTCAGTGGCGCTGGGATTTTGCCATGGCTTCTCATGGTCTCTATGCTCATAACCCACAAGAGGGCAAGGTACTGCTGGCTAAGGCCACTGAGCAGGCAACCTTTTCCCGTGAAAAGCTGAAAGAGATATTGCGTGTGCTGAAGGTGAAGGATGTTTACTATCCCGACATCAGCACCAAGGAGAAGGCACATCAAGCCATTGGGATCTCAGTTGAAGCTCTGACGAAAGAGAAGCAGGCGTTTCTTAAAGAGGAAGTTGAAAAAAACTGGTCGCCAATAACCCAGAGAGGTTACCAATACCCATAGGTATAACAATTTGATAAAGAATGCCGTTCAACAGAGGTGAACGGCATTCTCAATGACATGGCTAGCCTTCGACACTCACGAAGCGATTTTCCATGGGGTCGGCATCTAAGATAGTCAGTTCTGGATGGGTAAATTTAATTTTATTAAACTTGAGTGCACCTTCACCCGCCTTAGTGGCAATGAAAGTGAATCGGCGAGAGCCGGGTACTCCCACCATGCCTAAGGGGTTGGAACCATGAATGTAGTCATCGCTTATTAGCGCGATGCAGCTAGGTAATTCAGTGAGACACACATTAAAACCCGTAGAAGGGTTATCCTCGAGTGTGATAACTATTGGTTCGCCGACCTTGACTGTAATTGGAGCTAACATATAAATATCCTTATTCATGAGTTTAAAAGTTAAATGTATTTTGTTTACTGGATTTAAACAGCTTGAGAAGTTAAGTATCTAGAATAAAATCTGTCAAGTTGTTAAGTTTGTGGTTACTTAAAAGTCACATTCCAGATTTATTTATATATAATTGGTAAGTCTCTGTTTTATTTGTTTTTAGTTTTACGGTCTAGATTGAGTAATAATTTTGGTATTAGAAGAGAGCTAGTATATTTAGTTGGTTGTGCTTGTCATGAATTAGGCTTGTTCATTACTCGTTCATTTTACTTTTTGTTGTTGATTTTATCTTTGATATTTAAGTGCTTATGTTCGATATGCTACTATTTTTCTATATGGGCATACACATGATATCAACTTGTTACTCTTTATTTGCAGGCTAAACATGGGTTGTCGATAGAGTAAGTGAAACCAAAGTGCTAAGTCTAATTACTTATTTTATAACTTCCGCGTTTAAATAAGTTTTTAAATGAATCTTTAATAAAGTGACTGGTTATTTATAATGATATATATGGGGATTATTATGGATTGTTTATTAACGGTTAAATATTAATGCCTGTGTAGATTAATCCTTGCCGGATGCCGTTACCGAGAGTCATAGCATTTTAATAATGTGCGCCCATCGACAAAACGAGTAAATATCAATAGTTAATCATCAATTCCCCGTCGATACCACAGTTTCTCCGCCTCAGTTTGATTACCCTAAATTATCCTTATTTCTCTTAACACCATTTGGCTTTCATCAAGATCAATATGAGGCAGATGGTATTGGTTCAAAGGTATTCAAAGATGACACATTTTCTCTCGAGCACTCGTCTGTATCTGGCCACAGATAGCTTGGATTGGGTGATAAATCTTAGCATTAAACCTGTGGGAGCTTAGAGCCTAGCAGTGGCTGGGGATAAGAGAGCGGGGCACAGAAGTAACCAGTGCCCCGTTTTGTTGGTTTATTTACTTGTGCAGTTGGCGTAGTAAGTGACGGTCGACGGCCAATCGGAGAAGACCCCCATCACACCAATATCTTTAGCCAATACGTCCAGTAACTCGAACACATCGCCTTCATTGTCTATGGCATCCGAGATGCTTTGGTAGTACCAGCCACCGCCGTCGGCCAGCAAGCCGGAGCGTTCCAGTGACCAAGCGATAATCTTCAGTCCGGCGTCGTTGGCGGCATTGGCATACTCAGAAGGAATGAGTTTGCCTTCGTTATCTAGCGTGACCAATACCCATAGGGGCGGAGCGATTATTTCCACGCCTTGAGCCTTCAAGTCAGGCATGGAGGGGGCCCAACTGGTCTCGCTTTGGGGATCGAAACCTGCATCATCGTATCTGTCATCGAGAAACACGGCTTGGCTAGCAAATTCTGGTGCGCTGGCTATCCAATATTGTATGTCTTCGAGATGAAAAGATTGAGGGTAGACACGAGCGGGATCTATCCCAGCGGCTGTGTATTCGTCGAGCATCTTCTGGGCGTAGTCTTGCTGGCTAAAACCATCGAAGGGCATCTGCACCATGGCCTCTTTCAGCTCCGGGGTCATCTTAATGCCGGCTTTGTCGAACATCTCGATACTCTCGAGGTGAGTCATCAGGGTACCGTTGCCGGAATAGAGATCCGTTCGCCAGTTAGCTGTGCCTGCCATATATTCCTCGACGCTGGTGGCATTGGGATTCGCACCATCCATCTTGCCTCTTAGCGTCTTAAATTCGGCCAAGGTGATATCACTGGTGCAGCACTGTGCACTCGCTGTTACGCCATTGATAGGATCGGCGGGGGTAAAAGAGCTAGTGCACTGACTGGCAAGCTCTGGGATGGCCAATATATTGGTGGTCGTCGCCAGATCGCACTGGGAGTGACGGCACACTAAGGCCTTATCGGAGGTGAAGGTGACATCGCATTCTACTATGCCCGCGCCCGAGTCGATGGCCGCCTGGTAGGATTCTCTGGTGTGCTCGGGGAACTGCATCGGCGCGCCGCGGTGACCTATGGAGAAGTCACTGCGGTAGAAATTGTCACTGGTGCATTGTTCCAGTTGTGTCTTGAGCTCACTGTCTTGCATCTGACGCACAAGAAACAGAGGTCTGGGCCCGACCTGTGCTGCAACCTTTGCTTGAGGGTCGTCATTATCCTTGTCGTTATTACAGGCCGTCAGTAACAAGCTTGTTGCGAGCGTCAGTAGCAGCGCATAGGGCCTGAAGTCATATTTTTTCATACGTACATCCGTTATTTTTAGAGGCAATCCATGGGGAAGGAGCTGATATGTCGCTCCCTTCTATTTTCAGTCAACTTAGGAGGAGAATATCAAATTATGACTAAGGATTTATGACGTTATACCGATTGTTTTGAATTCGTTGGGTTTAGAATGTTGGGCTTAGAGTGCTGATTTGAGAGGAAGCATTATGGGGGAGAGCTTTGTAAGAAGGCAGCGGGTGGATATGACGCCGCTGCCGTTAATTTTTTGCTAAGGGTTAAACTCTCAGTATACCCAGCTCCTTGAACTGGACTCAGATAACTGAGTCGCTGACTTGTGGTGGTATTAGGCGGCCTCCAAACTATCGATGAAGTCTTGCAGACTCATCTTGGCATTAGATTTCTTCTGCCTGACTGTGACCTTACCTTGTTCTATCTCTTCATCGCCTATGATGAGACAGTAGAGGCCTTTTTGCTTGAAATGTTGCCTTAATTTATAGCCTACCGAGTCTTGGCTCTTATCAATGCAGACTTGGTAACCTAAGCTTTTAAGCCTGTCATAGACAATATCTGCTTGAGCAATATGGCTATCGGAGATAGGTAATACCGAAATGGCATTAGGATTTAACCACAGAGGCAGCTTGCCCTGATAATGTTCCAGCAAGATGGCGATAAATCGCTCCAATGATCCCAACACCGCTCGGTGGAGTATGACCGGGTATTCAGCTTGTCCTTCTTCGTTGATAAATGTAGCATCCATCCTTTCGGCCAATACAAAGTCTAACTGGAAAGTGCCGCACTGCCATTTTCGTCCCAGAGAGTCCTTCAGGGCGAATTCGACCTTAGGGGCGTAGAAGGCACCTTCATTGGGCTGGAGTTGGAAGGGGATATTGAGCTGCTCGAGGCCATCTTGCAGGTATTGTTCGGCGCGATCCCAGGCATCTTCGCTGCCAGCCTTATTGCTAGCGCGTAGTGAGATGCTGACTTCTATGCTATCGGCATCGAAACCGAATTTGTCATAGACTCGATAGAGCATCTCGACAAAGGACATCAGTTCAGATTGGATCTGCTGTTCACGGCAAAATACATGACCGTCATCTTGATTAAAACTTCTCAGTCTTAACAGGCCATTTAGCGCCCCAGATGCCTCATTGCGATGACACAGACCAAATTCCGAAAGCCTGAGAGGTAGCTGGCGATAAGACTGACACAGTTGATTGAACATCTCTATGTGAAAGGGGCAATTCATCGGCTTAAGTGCCTGTTCTTGCCCGTCACTTTGCAGCAGAAACATGTCGTCTCTGAACTTATCAAGGTGGCCAGATTTATCCCATAATTGGCTGTTGGCCAAGATGGGGCTGCGGATCTCACGGTAATGATATTGTTCTTGAATATCTCTGAGGTAGGCCTCTACTTTACGGTAGATTGCATAACCTTTGGGGTACCAAAACACCATGCCGGACGCATAGTCCGAGAGGCTAAATAGCTCAAGTTCACTGCCTATTTTTCTGTGTTCGTTTTTCATCTTGTTTATCTCCGTTACTTAAGTGGAGACCAACATGAAATCAAAATAAGCGCGGTAAAACTAAAATGGCTAACATGAAATCATGTTAGCCATTTTTTGCGTAATAAATCGGTAATTACAATGCCAACACAACAACTCTAGGTTGATGTGGTGGTGGTTATCTCAACTGCAATTAATCGTTTCATTACCTTTCCTCGAGGGAATTGATTCGTCCCTATTGTTATAGCAAAACTCGTATAAGAAAGACAAGGGGTAAATTATCACTTTTGCTTTAGGCTCCATGGGATTGACATTCAATATACTGTTAACATATTGAAATAATTTGAGTTGTAGGGTTGTGAAAATCGAGTGGGTTTTGAGTTTCACGTGGGGAGCATCAAGGTGAAACAGGATAACTAAGTGGCTAGAAGTACAGTTATTTATAGAGAGCTGGCAGATATAACATTATGAGTGGTGGCTACTGACCTCAAACGATCTCAGGTTACATTTGGATACAGAGTGCTGTCTGCAAGTGGAATATAGTGCCCCCACAGTCATTCGACAGATGTAAACAGGATCAAAAAATGAAAAAGTTATGCTTAATTATCTCAGTCACTTTGATGTCTAGCCACGCCATGGCTGAAAGCAATACCTACATACGCAACGGTAACATTTACAGCCATCAGGGGCAGTTTTTCGCTGGTGCTGGCGTTGCTACTGGTAGCGAGTTCTATAAAGATCAGGACCACAAGACTGGTGCCTACCTGAACGGAGGTTACCACGGTGAAGACTTCAACATCGATCTGACCGGTATTAACTATCGTTTTTTCGGCGACAACGACAGTTTAGTCAATTTCAGCGCCTTTTTGGTTGCCAATCCTGGTTTCGACTCCGACGATGCCGATATTTTAATAGGAATGAAGGATCGCAAGATTAGCGGTGATCTGGGTTTAAACGCCGATATCCATCTGGGAAAAGGCACCTTATCGACTAAATTTCAGCACGATGTCACCGGTGTTTATAAAGGCTATCAGGCTGATATGACCTATTACCACCCAATGGATCTGGGCTTCGCCAATATCGTACCTTACGCTGGTGTGCATTACTTCAGCAAAGACTACGTAAACTATTACACAGGCGTGTCTCGCTCGGAAGTTACCCCGCAGCGTACGGCTTATCAGAGCAGCGGTAGCTTAGCCTACAATGTGGGTTATGCCATGGTCATCCCGGTCACGAAACACTTAGACATCACCCAATCTACTGGATACTCGCATCTGGCATCCAATATGGCAGATTCCCCTTTGGTGGACAGCAGTAACCAGTGGGTAACAACGCTAGGCGTGAGCTACAGCTTCTAATAGGGTCAAAATATGAAATCATTTAAACACTTATGGCTGTGTGCTGGACTGGCGCTATTGCTGTCAGCTTGTGCGACTCCCTATGATACCGAAAAGGACTTTTGGTCTTTCGGCAAAGGATTTGAAACCGTACAGATTGCACCTGACGGTTGGCAGATAAGCTTTGTGGGTAACACCAACACAGATCGGGCATTAGCGCGCAAGTACATCATGCGTAAATCGGCGGAGCTGTGCCAACAGGCAGGCTACTCTTACTTTACTTTCACTCGTGAGCAAACCGATCGCGACTCAGTGGGCCAGTTCGGCGTGGCGGACAGCAGCAGTAGTCTGCTGTGGGGCAGCTCGACAACGAACAAAGAGACCTCGGTAGTGGTCGAAGTGACCGGGCTGAATAGCAAACCTGACAATGCCACTTCACGTGTATACGACACTAATTACATCCTTAGTCATGTGAGTGTCGAAGGGTAACTTACTGCATCAATCCGCGCCTGCCACTGTTGACAGGCGCTCTCTACTCTATCCTTGCTCGTGCTACCGAGATATTTACTGAGCGTAATATCCATATTGACTACTCAGCTTGAACCTTTGAGTTATCAGTATGCACCGCTACTCGATTCCAGATTCAGAGGGAAAGCGTAGAGTTTCAGGCTCATAGTAAAAGGATGAAACCTACGTGAATAGAAAGGAAAGGTGCATCAATGTTTAGGATGGAAATCTTGAGAATAAGTAGAGTCGACACTCACGTCTGCTATTTGATGGGTACTTGTTATAAGGCAATAGAAATGATCAAAAAAATAGCGACTTTTAGCTTAAGTATTATATTGTTATCGGCTTGCGGAGACTCAGGGTCAGCACCTTTAAAAGAGCCTAAAATCGATTATGACTTCACAACAGATAAAGATAACATAATTTCAGAACGTCAGAATATTTTAAGTTCATTTAAATTATCGGTAGGTGACGATTCTTTTTCTTTATTATATGGAAAAACAATTCGTTTTAAGGATGAAACAGGAAAAGTTAATGTTTTTGATTTACTTAAAATAAAGAACGATGCAGGAGATAAAATAGATATGTTTATCCCCTCCTTAGAGAATACGAAGAAAGCTCAGTCTTGTGTATTGTTTTTCCAAACGGAAAGTAAGTTATTTAGCTGCTCGGCCGATAAGCGAAGTGAAAATGAAGATTTAATATTGATTCAATCAACTCTAAATGGGAATGATGTGAGATTAGAGTTTTCAGAATATGTAAATGTGATGGGCTCTACTTCTTTTGAGGTTCTAGAGTCGACTGATAGTAGCGTTACTTTAAAAACTGTTAATGTTTTCCCTAAGTTTGACGAGAGTTCTGATCTCGGATTTTCAAGCTATCTTAAATTAGAACACTTGGTTAATAGTTTAGATCCAGCTTTAAAAATGACACTCGTCTTTGACAGTATCATTGATGGTTCCAGTGATGATGATATTAACATGTATACAGGCCTGCTGATTAGGGAACGACGAATGAACACTATAGTTAGTGTTAATGGTTCTGTATTTTCAGGAGGGACCGATTTATTCTCTGCAGGCGTTGAGAGAGTCGTTAACAGTAAAAATAGTGATATTGAAATTAGTTTGCATAAACAGGTTGGAGTTCATAGTTGGGCCGGTGACGGAAAAGTTGCGTTAGAGATTCCATTTTCCAATGAAAGTCATCATAAACAAGGGTCTTACTTCAATAAAATGTTAGGTAAGAAAGGTATTCCATTTTATTTATTTACACTAAACGCTGCTCCGGCTGAGGGGGAGCATTGGATGACCTGTGAGGAATTTAGACAATTTGGTTTCGCGGAAGTAAATTAAAAAATTTGTGCTATATAGCTTAAGCATCCCCTCATAATAACCAGAGGCAGCAAGGCTTCCAGAGTATAATAAGCCAAATCACTCTATGTTCTAAAATTTATAACATGATAAATAAAGCCCTTATTCATAATCACATCGATGAACTCTTTGGCCATGACATGCATGCTAAAAGGGTCACCTCACTTGCTAATGCCGCTCACGGAGTGATTGAAAAGGGGTCACTCGCTATTCATGCCATTGGCGCTGGCTTAGCCCAAGCCAATAAACTTAAGCGTAAGTCTGCTATTAAACAAGTAGACCGATTACTCAGTAATACAAAGTTAAACGTCTGGCAATTACTGGACTCCTGGGGGCCTTATATTATCGGTGCACGCAAAGAGATAGTGGTCTCTCTCGATTGGACTGAATTTGATTCAGACGACCATTCAACCATCGTACTGAGTATGCAAACAACCCATGGACGTAACACGCCACTGCTATGGAAAACCCATCGTAAACATGCTTTAAAAGGTAATAGAAACAACCATGAAGATGAGTTGTTGGTTAAGTTAAGGTCGATCGTTGCAGAGGATGTTAAAGTGACAATTGTTGCTGATAGAGGCTTTAGTGATACGGCACTATTTAACTTCATTGAACATGAGCTGGGTTTTGACTTCATCATTAGAATTAAGGCTAATATCAAAGTCACCGATGCGGTAGGAGAGCTGTTTCCAGTAAAGGACTGGCTATTACCCAGCGGCATAACAAGAACCCTTAAGGACGTTCAAATAACGGGTAATAAGCAAGCAGTCGCTCGGGTCATTTGCACCAAGAAAAAAGGCATGAAAGAAGCTTGGTATTTAGCATCAAGTCGACGTGACCTAGTGAGTAGCAAGATGTTGACTTTATATGGGAAACGTTGGGGGATAGAGACGACTTTTCGTGACATTAAAGACTATCGTTTTGGCATGGGGATGAGTGCCACCTACACGCGTTCCCCGGTACGTAGAGACCGGTTGTTTTTGCTAAGCGCCTTGGCGATAGGCTTGCTGACGCTACTAGGAAAAGCGGGCGAGGATGCTGACTTGGAAAAGACAATAAAGGCAAATACCAGTAAAACTCGCTCATACTCTCTGTTTCGCCAAGGTTGTATTTACTATGAACTGTTACCCACGATGCGAGAAGAGTGGGCAGAACCTCTAATGGATAATTTTTATCGTTACCTTAAAAACCAGCCTATTTACCGTTCAATTTTCGGGATTATTTAAAATTGAAAAATGAGGGGATCTCTAAGGCTATATAGGTTAAAAATAATAGGTTAAAAATAGATCGCGGGAGTAGGCTGTCTCATATTTAAGGTTAGGTATCCGTTTGCGACATAATCCAAACGGCTTAACCTTTAACGGTATAGGGTTTAAAAGTTGACTGGTAAATAGCTCTTTTTGATTAATTACAGAGAGGTTAAACGAGGGATATTTACCTCTCTTGATAAATTTCAAGATACCAATGGAAGACATTGGAACATAACCAAACAGTGATTTGTTCACTGTAGGAATTATCTTGCCTGACTAGAATTTATCTGGATATTTGTGGGGCTATCTTAAATTTTAGACTATTTTTATTTAAGTTAGCCGCTTACGAGAATGACTCAAACCGTAACGACATGCGGGCTCCACCCAATTCGGGTGCTCTACCAATACACAGTGTTGACCCCATCCAAGAGCCGATACGATCGACTATGGCCAGGCCCATACCGTGACCGGCATTCTCTCGGCTTTGCTGGCCTCGCACAAAGGGTTTTATCACTTGGTCTGCTTCCTGAGCATCGATGCCTTGGCCATCGTCGTCGATATGTACCCATAGTACGTCCTCTTCAATAGCCACTGTTAGCCTAATCTGTGAATGCCCAAAACGTTGAGCATTGCTGAGGAGGTTATTCACCTGCATCGATAGGTATTTAGGATCTGTGCTGACAGTCAGTGGTTTCCCATAGGGCACGAAGTCGACTGGGTGTTCTTGGACGGTCTGGCCAGTCAGTTTTTCCTGCAACCAGGTATTGAGTTCAATGGGCTGCCAGTCCGGCTGAATGTTGCCTTGATCCAGGCGGGCATAACTGAGTAGTGTCATTACCAACTCTTCCATGGTGTCAAGATTCCGGTTTAGCCGTTGGAAGTACTTGACTCGTAGCTGTTCATTTTGAGTTTCTTCCAGCGCTTCGATGCCAAATCTTA
Source organism: Shewanella psychrophila (assembly GCF_002005305.1). Classification (NCBI taxonomy): domain Bacteria; kingdom Pseudomonadati; phylum Pseudomonadota; class Gammaproteobacteria; order Alteromonadales; family Shewanellaceae; genus Shewanella; species Shewanella psychrophila. Next base: position 4,733,015 of record NZ_CP014782.1, on the reverse strand, counting down.
GGCGGGCAATGGGGGTTTTCAGGTCGTGGGATACCGCTCGGCTGAGCAGTTTGTTGTCATCCAGCAATTGCTGAATACGATCCGCCATGCGGTTAAATTCGGTTTCAATGGAGCCAATATAAGATGTTTTGCTCACCGTAATTCGTTGCTGTAATTCACCCATGCCAAATGCCTGTGTCGCCTTACTTAGGTTCACCAGTCGCCGGATAAGTGGGGATACCCATACCAGCAGAATCACCACCACGCCAATATAGAACAGCATGGTATACAGTTTATTCAGGCCCCAATTGGCATCTATTGGTGTCATCAGCTCGGTATTGATGTTCAGTATTTGACCTGTGTTGGGCATTCGGTAATGCAGTGAAATCCCTTCGTCAGATTCGAGTAGCAGGGCTGCCTCTTTATCGAATTGTGCCTTCAAGGGGGCCGGCAAGCCGAACTCCGCTTCGGTTACCAAGGATAACTGCTCGGAATTGTGCTGATTCCAGTTATCAATAAATAGATCTATGTGGGCGGTGTCGTTATCTAGGCTCTGTGCCAGCGTGCTGCCCATGAGTTTCAGTGCAGTAAGACGGTTAGTGACACTGGGATTATCGGTATCAGGGTTCTGAAGGGCTGCAAATTCGCTGATTGACCAGCCTAGGCTGGCGATGGTGGTCAGCACCACTAACACCAGAGAGGCTATCAATTTTTTCATGACGTTGGCTCACTGTCATCGCGACAGAAAAGGTACCCCTTGCCGCGAACAGTTTTGACTTTATAGGGTTGCTGCTGGGCTTCTTGCAGTTTCTTACGCAAGCGGGAAATGCGGATGTCTATTGAGCGATCCAGACCGTCGTATTCAATTCCCCTCAGATGGGACACCAGTTCGATGCGACTGACTATGGTGCCGGCCTTCAATGCCAATTGCCACAGTACATCGAATTCATTGGCGTTTAGGCCCACTGGCTGCTGCTCAATGGTGACCGATTTGGCTGTCGCGTTCAGCACCAAGGAACCAAACACCAATTGCTGTTTAACCTCCTCATCGCTGGTACGGCGTAATAATGCCTTGATACGTGCCAGCAGTACCTTCGGACGGATTGGCTTAGTGAGGTAATCATCGGCCCCAACATCCAGTCCCTGAATCTCGTCCCCGTCTTCGCTGCAGGCTGTCATAAACAGGATAGGTTTGGAATAAAATTCCCTCGCTTCCTTGCACACATCGAAGCCGTTTTTAACCGGTATCATTACGTCCAGCAACACCAAATCAGGTTGCTCTTCGGCGATCATCTCCAGCGCATAATCACCTTGGCTCGCCAGTGTTACTCCGTAGCCATGATCCAGTAAATAGTCACAAATCCACTCCGCGAGTGAGGCATCGTCTTCTACCACCAATATCTGCTTTGCAACTGGCATGCTTAAAATAATCTCCAACCGGATCCACTCTGTTTAGGGGCCTTATAAACCCAGGTCACTACCACTTTTAATTGTGCCAGCGGTCGTGTTTCATCAATGTGGATCAGACTGAATGTGGTGGTCTTATCCCCTTCAAAACTGTACTGATACTGCTGAATAGCTTTGCCATTCCAACATGTAAGCTTGCGTTGATCTTTGCTCTGTACCAGACAATATTGACCACTCTGTGGTGTCTGCCAACGGAACAGCACATCCTGATAGCAAGTCTGGCCTTTGTGCAAGGCGATGCATCGCTTGGGAGTGGCGGTAAAGGCAATTGTATTGTCCTGACTCCAGGCTGTTATGGGGACTCCCAGCAACGCCAAAGCCAACCATTGATTGAATTTATTCATCTCGCCCGCCTAAAACACATAACTGATGGAGGCGTTAAAAAACGACACATAATCAGTCTGGTTAAAGGGGCTGTCAGTCACTTCATCAGACAGCACGTTGAGGCGATACATGGCACGGAATACGAAACTCTCACTCAGAGGGTACGCTACTCCCAACTCCACGCCGTAATTAAAGGAGCTGCCTGGCTGATATTCGGGGAACTGCTCAGTCGCTTCCTCGTTGCTGACGCCAAAAAGGTAACGGTTCAATGTGGCTGATGAGTATTCTATGCTGCCCAAGGCGTGGAAATTCCAGTTACGAACCTGCCAGGATGCACCCAGCCGGGCGGTACTCATGATCCCCTGACCATCGTAGTAATCACTCACTAATCTGTATTGGAAAACATAGCGGTCACCCCAATAGCGGGTGGCGCGAAAACCTGCTCCTATGTAGAGGGATTCCTCCGACATCAGGTAGGCGTTGCGGCCGGCTTCATCAAGCATGCTGGGATCTATATCTTCGGGGCGGCTCCAGGAGGTTTGCAGATTGGCTAGCAGTAGATCTAAGGACCAGTTTTCCGAGTTCCAGAAGTTATATCCCAGATTAACTCCATCCTGAGATTGGTGGATCATCTCCACAAATAATCCTTTGTATTGGTACATACCACTGATCAATAGCGAAGGTTGCACTGATTCGTGATTGGTTTGGCGTACATCAATCTTATTAACGCCATAAACACTGGCACCGAGTTCAAAGTAGCCGCCATCGGCGAGGCGATTTTCTACGCCACTGCCGACACTGCTGGCAATGTCGGATGCTGCTGCAATTCCAGGAGTCATCATCAAGGACAACAGAATGGTCCGAATAATACCCATGCTCATTTTTTTCACATTATTGCTCTTTTCGTTCTTCTAATTGTGATTGTTGAGTACCCCATCTTCTTCCAATAGCCTTAGCTGTTAGCGCCCAAGTTTAAGAGGGGCAAGATAATGTTTTTACAACCAATGAATAGGTGTACGTTTTATTGCTGGTTTTTATTTTAAAAGTAATCTAAATCAAACGATTACGTTGGTAATTTCAACTCTGAAGTACACTCAATAACATAAAGCACATCATTCACAATGAAGCCGCTATTATTTACAATATTCTAGCATATCAACGGAATAGTTACATCTGTGTCTAGGCGTGTCGATGGCAATCAATAGCGGAGTTTTAAAATAGGTAAAATACACTTTTTGGGAGTGCTTTTTGTTGTTTACCTTTGTGCTGAGTGACTTTAAAAGAGGCCACGACTCCCTTATCTAGTTGTATTTAATTCATCTGTTATAAAGCATTCTGATCAGATCATTGCTTTTATGCCATAACTTGCTATGGAAAACAGTGCAGAGTTTGAATTTACTTTGAAATTATAACCTGGTTATTTCCTTGCTTACATACGCTTACTGAATACTTATCTCAGAATTGAGAAGCTAGTCATAGATCGAGTTGGGATCCAAGTAATCAAGCTGTCTTCGCAAGTGCAGGTCAGAGCTGGTTGGATTTTTATCGTAAATAGCCACTTTTTAAACAAAGGGAATGGTATGAATGTTGCCAAAATGGGGAATCATAGATCTGAGGTTGAAGTAAGTTTATCAAATGTATCGGTTAAGGCTAGAGCGAGTCATGTTGATAGTGCAAGCAATGGCCAGCAAGTAGAGGAGAGTATCACTGCTGTTACTTCTTCAGCGGTTAATAAGGACTCTGCGAGTGATCATGTTTCGATATCTAAGGAGGGTCAGACCGCATTGTCAAAGGCGCTGGGAAGTCAACTTCATGGTCAAACTGCAAAAGGTAAGAGCAACACAGGTGTGGCTGAATCGAGTCGCTCCAAGTCGTCAAGCGGACAACAGCTGGAACGTTTGCAGAAAAAATTGAAGGTGACCAAGGAATTGTTGAAGAGATCTGTTAGTGACAGGAGTGATTCAGGTAAAGAAAAGAGCAAGGACCTCAAGCTACAAGTAGCCCAATTAACGATTCAACTCGCCGAACTGGTGAAGAAGTCCAGTCCTCAGACGAAGACGAGCTAAATGGCCTCTGCTAATGCCTTCGAGTTAATGACCACTTGGTAAACGGCAGCAAAACCTGGCACCGCCTTCGGGGTTTCGGCTCACGCTTAACTCACCAGACATGCGTTTAGTTGCAGATTTAGCGATGGCGAGTCCCAGCCCTAAACCACCTGTTTGTTGATTACGGCTCTTGTCTAAACGGGAGAAGGGGATAAATATGGTGTCGAAATCTTCCTTCGCTATTCCCGGTCCATCATCTGCAACAGTGATGATTAGCTGCGCATTGGCTTGATTCGCTCTTCTGCTCATTTTTGACCTTGAACTTTTCTTTTTCGAGGCGTGACTGGCATCTAAGTCTTGCTTCATTTCAACAGAGATGATGACGGTGGATTTGGCGTATCTGATGGCATTCTTAACTAAGTTATCAAACATTAAGCGCAGACAAACTGGATCGCACTCCAATTGCTGTTGATGACAATAGAGGATCACTTGCTTGGTTTGTTCTTGATTCAGTTGAATTATGCGCTCATCTAAATATGGCTCGAGTTCAATGAGCTTCTTGCTGGCGGCATTACCTTCACTGGTGATGGCATTGAGTTTAGAAAAAGTCAGTACTTGCTTGGTGAGCTCATCAATATCATCTATGTAGGTATCGATATTATCTAGCAAGGCAACTTGTTGTGGCTCTGTACAGCTCTTTCGTAATAGACCTGTGGCAAGTTGTATACGGCTTAGAGGAGTGCGCATCTCATGGGGGACGGCCTGGGCGAATATCTGGTTTTCTGTCACGGTTTCAGTAATTGAGTTGGCCATCTGGTTAAAGCTCGTTGCCAGGGAGCTCACCGGCTCTGATAAATTGTGAGAGGCGCGCACCGTAAGCTCGCCGTGACCAAATCGCTCGTTAGTGTCGATAAGTTGGTTTATCTGCTTTTGTAACTGGCGAATAGGAAAATAGAGGGGAGCACTTATGGCCAAGATGGCTACCAATAGCATTAACAAGGGCAGTAAGTCTTCTGGAGTTTCTTGCCATATATTGGCCAAATTATCCATATTGAATTCATCAATGGTCTGATTATCAGGCCAATCTGAGTGGTGACTTAAGTCACCAATAAGTATCGCACCTCGGCTATTGGCCAGAGGGAAAACCGCTAACAGGTTTTCATCATCACGTTCATAGATAAGGTTGTTATCTAAGGTATATAAGTATTTACAGTTTTCACATTTTAGAGATCCGTTCCATATTTTCAGCCACCGGATATCGAAAACCAGTAGTTTTTTGGGCAGGGATTGAATGTAAGCTTCTGGCTCCGCGCCATTGTGTTTTATAGAGGACGAGATCTCATCGAAGATGTAACGGGTATCGGCATGAAAATCCACCATGGCACTCTTAGTGATAGATTCTTCGCTGAAATATAGCGTCATCATAATGCTGCCGAACAAGGCCAGTATGATCCCCAAGTAGAGACGGGTAAATAGTGGCGGAATAAGTTTAGCCATTGACTAACATATACCCCTTGTTACGTACGGTTAAAATAAGGTGATAAGGTGCGGTGATATCGCCAAGTTTCTTTCTTAAACCCGAAATTCGCATATCCACAGATCTGTCATTGGCGTCATGTTCTATACCGCGCAAAGAGCGGCAGCAGTCATCTCTGGAGACGATAATGCCAGGGTTTGAGGCCAACAAAAGTAAGATGTCATATTCCGCTTCGGTGAGCACAGGTTTGATCTCGCCTAAATTGACCTCTCTGGTGGCGGTATCAAGCCTTAGCTGTCCTATCGCTATCACTTCCGTCTTCGGTGGCTGGTTACTGGCGCGTCTAAGGAGGGCGTCAATGCGCGCCACCATCACATGAGGGCGTATGGGTTTTGTCAGATAATCATCTGCTCCCAGTTTTAACAGGCTGACTTCGCTCATATCATCGGCGCAGGCGGTTAGTACCAGTATCGGGCCAAAATAGAAATGACGGGACTGTTTGCAGATCTCAATACCATCTAAACCGGGTAACATCAGGTCGAGAATGATCAGGTCTGGTTTATAGACACTAATGGCATCAATACCTAGCAGGCCATCATTGATAATCTTAGTCTCATAATCTTCCGCTTCCAGATACATGGCGGTCAAGCGTGAGATCTCTAAATCATCTTCTATGATGAGTATGCGCGCTTTTACCACAGGAACTCCTAATGCCTAATTTTATGTTGAGGTTATCAGCTAGAAGCGCTTATTTTTACAGACTCTCACCGTTAATGATAGCGCGCTTACACCTGCTTACATTGGTCATAGCCTAGCTTACAGCGGCTTACTTTTTATTCTCCTTACCCATGATAATTTTGTTGATACAGATGATTTCGGGGAAATATTATGAATAAAGTACTATTGGCAAGCCTGCTAGTAACAAGTTTAGTAACTGTTGCGGCGTGTAACTCAGATTCTTCAAGTACTAAAACAGTACCTGAGACGACAGGAGCTGGCACAGGTTCGACAGGCTGTGGTTCAGGAAGTGACCTTTCTGCTGACACCTTAGCCTTGAACATTAGCAATGTGCCTGAGTCTTTGTCGGCAACATACAGCTCAGCGCTTAAATTCAACCGTTATACCTTAGTGCTGGCGCCCAATGGTAAGCCGATACATCTTATTGCCCAGGATAAATTGTCTGATAATCAAATTGTCCGAGCACGTTCTATCTTAATTCACTATCTTACCAATTATCCTGGTTCTGAATATGGCAGCGACAAGTCGGCAGTGGCGAATAAAATGGCGGATAATGGGGCCATTTTGTTACTGCTCAATGGTCAGGATGATGGTACCAATCCGGCGACAAATCTAGGTGGACAGCCGCTGTATCAGAATGAAATTCAGGTCGAGGGAGGCAGCTGGTATATCAATCAAACCTATGGCGGTCATCGTGACGCCAGCTTCGAAGAGATCCTACACTTGCTCCATGACTACGGTATTGGCGTCGACCAAAACCCTGAATTTATTGGTGCATTGGCCGATTATCAGGCTGAAATTCGCAGCGCTCAGATAACCGCGCTTAATGATAAGTTATGGGGCATTGGCATGCCTGATTGGATTGCCGAGCTTACACCGGAGAACAGTTTAACTCAGGAGTATTTAGCCTCAGTTGTTGATAGTTATTATGGTCTATGGGGCGCCTGGTCAGAGAGTGCAACCCATGGTATGTGGGGAGGCTATGTGGCGAAAACAAGATCTGAAATCTTAAATGAAGACCCATTGGGCGCTAAGCTGATGGATAACAAATTCTTCCATCCTTATCTGACCTACGATGCTCGTATCGATGCGAGTTTCGAGGGAGATTTTAGCCTCAAGTTTAATTCGAGTTTAGGTTATACACATCATGCTCAGTATCTTAAAGATGTGACCTTAACCGGTGATAAAAATACTAATGTCATCGTTAATGGTTTCGATAACAGCATCACGGGAAATACGGCAACTAATATCGTATTCTTTAGCGGCAACTCATCGGAATATACCATAGATAAGCAAGCCGATGGCTCGACGCTTATCTCTGATATGGTCGATAACAGAGATGGGATAAACCGGGTTACCGTAATAGAGCTGGCGGGTTTTAGTGATAGTAAAGTAGCCTTGTAAACGGTACTTTATACATAAGCTTATACGAGTTTGAGAGCTTGGTTTTCTGGCTTAGCTCTCTGGCTTAGCTCTAGGACATAGCTCTAGTACTTAGTATGAAACACTCTGTTGGAAGCATGAGTAGACGGGATAACTTGGATTGGTTTGCCACCGTTAATCTAGTCAACACATAGGACGTCATTAAATGTAAAGGGAGAGACAAGATGACAGAAGCAAAGCTTGTGATACGGAACATGACTACCGATGAGTTACTTTTAGCGGTGAACTGGGCCCAAATTGAGGGCTGGAATCCAGGGATTAATGATGCGGCGCTGTTTTATCTGGCGGATCCTAATGGTTTCTTTGTTGGTGAGTTAGCGGGGGAGATTGTCGCGGTCGGCAGCGCGGTGACCTATGGTGACCATTTTGCTTTTTGTGGTCTCTATATTGTCGCGCCTGAACATAGAGGAAAAGGCTATGGTTTGGCACTCACTGAGCATAGGTTAGCCTATTGTGGTGACCGTAATGTAGGTATCGATGGTGTGCTCGAAAATGTCGATATTTATCAGCGCATCGGTTACCGAGCTTATTATCAGAATCGTAGATATCAAAAATCAGCAGCATATCGCTCTCAGTCAATTGCAGCTATTACCGATATAGATAGCAAGGTTAGCACTGCCGAGTTAGATGCCATAAACCTCTATGACCGCCAATGCTTCCCTGCCAGCCGCGAGGCCTTTCTACAGGCTTGGATGACTCAGAATGATGGATTGACTCTAGTGTATCGTCAAGAAGGTAAAGTGCTTGGGTATCTCGTCAGACGTCGCTGTGTAGAAGGCTATAAGGTGGGACCCTTGTTTGCGGATAACATCGACATTACCAGCTTGTTGTTCAATCAAGCTCAGTCAGGTATCGAGGGCGTAACCATTATCTTGGATGTGCCTGAGAGTAATCCCGCAGCGGTTGCCTTGGCTGAAGGTGAAGATATGCAAGTGGTATTTGCAACAGCGCGTATGTATCAAAGAGGGATGCCAAATATCGATAATGAAAAGATATTTGGCATCACTACGTTCGAGCTGGGTTAACTATCTTGGCACAGTTTATTGGCGAGAGTACCAAGTTTTAGTTTTACGCTGAGTAAACAAGATATGCCTGCACTCAAGATAAGTGCTATTCCCAGATCTTGTAATATTCCGGTGAGTACTAGACCAGCTCCGAATAACAAGTAGTAAGTTAAGCCAAACAGGGCGCCAGCTGTGCCAACAGCGTGTCGATAATTTTCTAACGCCTTACTCATGATATTGGGTAAGGCCATGCCACTACAAAGTAACATGCCTATCATGGGTATTAGGAACAGCAGATCAGATCTGAGTAACCAGACACCAAAGGCACAAATTAAGGCCAGAACTGAGGCGGCAGAGATCAATTGATGTGACTGCCAGCCTTTCGATACTAACCGTTTACTGAGCAGACTGCCCATTATTGTACCTATGGGTAACAAGATGCCGCTATAGCCAAAATCAGTGGATGTCATGCCTAAATTATGAAAGATAAAGGGGCCCAGTGAGTAATAGCTATATAGCATGATGTTAAAGCTTGCTATCAGGCCTGCGTTGCACCATAAATTAACGTCTCGACTCATCTGTTTGGCTAGCTGCAGAATGCCAATTTCGGGGCCTTTTACTGACTCGGCATTAGTCGTCATTTCGGGGTTGGTTTCAGGCAGAGTGATAATAGCCAGTAACCAGAGTGCGATGGCTAGCATCAGTAAGCTGCAGAATATTCCGCTATAGCCGAAATGAGTCACTATGATGCCGCCACTCAATAATCCAATAACCGGGCTGATGGAAACACCCATGGTGATCACCGAGAATACCTTGGTCAATTCGGATCCTTGGTAGCAATCTCTTAGCATAGCTTGGGTCACGACTGAGCCTGTGGCTGCACCGAAAGCCGATATGATCCTTGCCAGCATAAGCATCTCAAAGTTGCTTGCTAAAATAGCCATTGTGGCACCAACGCCATAGGTGACTAATCCAAGGACCATGGCATTTCTACGCCCTATGGTGTCACTCAACCTTCCCCAGGCAAGGACTCCGAAGGCGAAAGCGATAAAATACACAGATATAGTCTGTGAGGCTGTTTGGGCTGTCACCCCGAACGCGTGTGATATGTGGGGTAAGGCTGGACTATAGATGGTTTCGACAACTTGTGGAAACATCACTAAAGCCAATATAAGCCAGAGATTTGGCATTGTTTTCATGGGATGTTACTCCGTGGCATTAACTAATAAATCTGATGCCGAGAATTATAGCGATCAACCACTCGTCCAATCACAACAATAAGGGCAGATTATGTCAAAATAGGGACATGTGGGTTTTATAAACTCTTCTGTGTAGAAGAGATGTTGGTGAGCCTCGGCTGGCACAAGTTATGTCTGTAGAGACCTTGGCCAGCCACTGAATAAAATGGGAAAATGCCTGCTAGTATCGTTTATAACGATACAATGAAATCGACATTATGGCCTCTTATTGAGGTGCTCTTTCCTCGGAATTGAGCATCTTCTGCTGTTTTCTTTTGTTGAAGATACGCTCAACCACCACGAAGAATATTGGGATGAAAAATATCCCCATGAAGGTCGAGCTCATCATGCCACCCAGTACGCCAGTACCTATGGCGTTCTGACTCCCTGAGCCTACACCACTACTGATAGCTAGGGGTAATACGCCCAAGCCGAAGGCCAACGAGGTCATCAAGATTGGACGCAGACGCACACGTACCGCATGTAGCGTCGCATCGACAAGGGGGGTCCCTTTCTCGTAGTATTCCTTGGCAAATTCCACGATCAGAATAGCGTTCTTAGTCGCCAGTCCTACTGTGGTTAACAGGGCGACCTGAAAGAAGACATCATTAGGTAATCCGCGAGCATTCATGGTAATAAGTGCACCAATAACCCCTAATGGCACCACTAATATAACCGAGAAGGGCACAGACCAACTTTCATAGAGGGCAGCCAGAACCAGAAATACCACTATAATAGATAGGGCATACAGAGCAGGAGCCTGATCACCCGAGAGACGTTCCTCATAGGATAGACCATTCCACTCGATACCAAATCCAGGTGGTAATTTTTTCACCATCTCTTCGAGATCCAACATGGCGGCACCGGAGCTATAACCAGGTATTGTTTCACCCAAAATATTCATTGCTGGTAAGCTATTAAAACGTGCTAGAAGAGGCGAAGACTTTTCCCAGCCACCTGTTGCAAATTCTGAGAAAGGTACCATCTCCCCCTTATTATTTTTCACGTACCAGCTATCGAGATCTCCAGGCTTCATGCGGTAGTTCGCATCACCTTGTACGAATACCTTCTTAATTCGGCCGCGATCGATGAAATCATTCACGTATGCTCCCCCCCAGGCGGTACCCAGTACACGGTTTACCGAGTCAATATCGATATCTAGTGCTCTGATCTTAGCCTGATCTATATTGATCTGATAGATAGGGGCATCTTCCGGACCGTTCGGACGTACATTTATCAGATTGGGATTTTTCTTTGCCATGTTCAGCAGCATGTTTCTCGCTTCCACAAGTTTTTCGTGACCTTGGCCATTCCTGTCTTGCAGATAAAAATCAAAACCATTTGCCGTCCCTAACTCGATCACCGCTGGAGGCACGAATGCAACGACAGAAGCATCTTTTATCTGCTTAAACTTAGCCATAGCACGTTCTGCAACTGACTTAATACCTTGTCCGGCACCTCCTCGTTCACTCCAATCTTTCATGCTGACGAAGTTGACCCCCATATTCTGGCCGCGTCCCGCAAAGCTGAAGCCTGAGACACTGAATACCGAGTTAACATTTTCACTTTCATCATTGAGATAGTAGTCAGTGACTTTTCTCATCACCTTCTCGGTACTTTCAAGACTCGAGTTTACCGGCAAGACAGCTTGATTAAACATGATCCCTTGATCTTCATCGGGTAAGAAGGCCGTTGGCATATGGATGAAGATCCAAGCCATAGCAATAACCAGCCCCAGATAGATCAACATGACACGACCTGTACGCTTGAGCATGACGGTAACACTATTTGTATAACCAGATGTCAGCTTATCGAAGCTACGGTTAAACCAGCCGAAGAAACCTGTCTGGATATGACTCTTATCTTTCTTGATCGGTTTAAGCATTGTGGCACACAGAGCGGGAGTCAGAATTAAGGCTACCATCACCGAGAGTCCCATGGCTGAGATTATTGTGACTGAAAACTGACGGTAAATAACCCCAGTGGAGCCGGACATAAATGCCATGGGAACGAATACCGCAGCCAAAGTCAGACCGATACCCACTAGGGCTCCGGTGATCTGTCCCATGGACTTCTTGGTGGCTTCTACGGGACTAAGTCCCTCTTCGTGCATCACACGTTCGACATTTTCCACCACCACGATAGCATCATCAACCAGTAGGCCAATCGCCAGAACCATAGCAAACATGGTCAAGGTATTAATCGAGAAGCCAGCGGCTGATAAAATGGCGAAAGTCCCCAATAACACCACTGGTACAGCGATGGTCGGAATAAGTGTCGCACGTAAGTTCTGCAGGAACAGATACATGATGAGGAATACTAAGACCACCGCCTCGAGCAAGGTGTGCACTACGCCTTCAATGGACCTCTCAACGAATGGTGTTGTGTCATAGGGGGAAACTACCTTTACACCTTTAGGGAAGAATGGCTCCATCTCATCAATGGCTTGCCGAACAGCGTTAGCAGTGGCTATCGCATTAGCACCCGTTGCTAAATGTATAGCTATACCGACGGTAGGCTTACCGTTGTAGAAGGAGTTTACCGTATAGCTTTCACCGCCTAATTCAACACGAGCCACATCCTTCAATAACACTTTCGCACCTGAAGAATCAGCTTTAATAATGATTTTCTTAAATTGCTCTGGGGTTTGTAAACGACTTTGAGCCGATACTGTAGCGCTCAGCACTTGTCCTGGAAGGGCTGGTGATGCACCCAATTGACCCGCAGAAATCTGTGCATTTTGCTCACGAATCGACTTTATAATATCGATACTGGTCAGATTATATTCGGTCAGCTTTAGAGGATCTAGCCAGATACGCATCGCATATTGAGCACCAAATAACTCGATATTTCCTACACCAGGTACACGGCTCAAGGGATCTTGGATATTAGATGCCACATAGTCAGAGATATCATTCTTATCCAGTGAGTCATCTTCAGATACGAAGCCGACAATCATCAAAAAACCTTCGCTAGACTTAGTGACCTTAACACCTTGTTGCTGAACTTCTAATGGTAGCTGTGGCATTGCCAATTGAAGCTTATTTTGCACCTGTACCTGAGCAATATCTGGATCGGCCTCGGCATTGAAGGTTAAGGTGATTTCTGCATTGCCGAAGCTATCACTGGTAGAAGATATGTAGCGTAGGTTGTCGATACCTGTCATGCGTTGTTCGATGACTTGAGTAACCGAATCTTCCATGGTCTTAGCAGAAGCACCTGGGTACATAGCCCAGATCACTACGGTTGGCGGTGCAATGCTTGGATACTGAGATACCGGGAGCTTGAATATCGACAAGACCCCAGCCAGCATTACTATAATGGCGATCACCCATGCAAAAATAGGGCGATCAATAAAGAAACGTGACATAACTCTACCTTTAATTGTTATTACTGGTTAGCCGATTGACTGGCGAGTATATTTGCGGATTGATCAGAAGAGGCTGCTATAGGCTTAACTGGATCGCCGGGATGAATCATTTGCAATCCTTCGACGATAAGGGTGTCCCCGACGTTAAGACCATGTGTGATACGCCATTGATGATCGATCACCTCAGCTGTGGTCACAACTCGAGATTCGACCCTGCTTTCACTATCGACTAACATAACGACGGCCTGGCCCTTGGTGTTGCGAGTGAGGGCTTCCTGGGGGATCAGAATCGCTTGTAGATCGGTACCGGCATTGAGAACTGCACGCACGTACATACCCGGCAATAATAAACCATTGGGGTTGGGGAATTTGGCTCTTAAGGTAACTGAGCCGGTATTCTCATCGACACTCACCTCGGAAAATTGCAATACACCTGAATAACCATAGGCTGTACCATCTTCAAGAATCAGCTGCACATTGGCATTATTGGTTGCCTGTAATTGACCTTGTTTAAGCTTGGCTTTTAGACGCAATAACTGCGCACTGGATTGTGCTATATCCACATTGATGGGGTCTAACTGTTGAATCCTTGCTAGGTTTTTTGGATTATCAGCTGAGACCAACGCCCCCACTGTGACATTCGATTTACCGATCCTACCTGAGATAGGTGCCTTCACTTCTGAATAGACCAAATTAATTTTGGCTGTATTAACAGCTGCTTTAGCCACTACAACTTTTGCCAGCGCTACTTTATAAGCCGCAATTTTCTCATCTAACTTTTCTAGACTCTCGACATTAGTTTTAATCAGCACCTTATAACGAGTCACAGTCGCTTTCGCTAAAATCAGATTCGCTTTGGCACTGGCCAGTTCTGCTTCAACGCTGAGTAATCTAGCTTTATATGTGGCCGAATCTATTTGATATAGAGACTGACCCTTCTTAACATTACTGCCTTCGATGAAGCTACGCTGAATGATAATACCCGAGGCTTGAGGTTTGACTTCAGCCTCAAGGAAAGCCTTACTACGGCCTGGCAATTCGACTTGAATATCCAGAACTTGACTCTTAACTTTAATAACACTGACTTCCGTATTTTCAGGATCATGGCTCTTCTCTGCATTATTATTTTTCCCACAGGCTGCTATCCATAACGCCATGCTAATAAAAGAGGCAATTTTCACTATTTGCCACATAAGAACTCCTATCATAGAAACAAAACCAAATAGAGAGGTTCGAACAGTAATAACTACTATTTGAGGTCTATTTGGAAACATAAATATTGGTGTAAAACTTGAACTCGCGGTACCTCATAAATAAACAAGGGCAATAAACAATGAACAGTATAAAGCGTACATTGGTGATCCAATATTAGGATTTGGACATTAAATGGTAACTTAAGGACATAGTTGAGCAATGCGAGTAAGACTCAGGATTTCTGCTTGCCCACCAGAGATCTAACTGCGGATTATCACGTAACAAGGAGAGTTGGTGTTCTCTAGTCTAAGGTGTCGAGAGACTCTGGAGCGTTGGGCAAAGTTAAGGCTGTAGGTGTTATTGTGGCTAGAAGTAAGCCCGATCCGCAATGGGATCGGGATTGCCGGGAAGCAAGTTACTTCTGATGTCGATAATCTCTGAGTCGTGAGTTTTCTCCTTCTTCTTCGCTGTTTCTTATTTAAGTCTTCTTACTTTCACTTAGTTGCAGATTTATCTGCAATAGCAATAGGCTCTTATTCTTGTGGGAGCTTACTCTGTGGCAGCAGATAATAAATCTGCTGTCGGAAACTATAGCAATCAACGAGATGTCTGATTACAATGATAGAGGCATTTAATATCAAAATTAAGACTTATGGCGATTATAAACTCAGATTGTGCAGAAGAGATGTTAGCGAGCTTAGATGACTTTGATGCTCAGGTGGTCGGTATCGCTTCCGGGATAGGGTCTTATGATTCAGGTGTTCACAGCCATAAGAAATCACAGCTGCTGTATGCCCCGTCGGGTTGTATCACGATCAGGTTAGAGCAGATGCAATATGTCTTGCCACCGACCAAAGCCGCCTGGATCCCAGAGGGGATAGTGCATTGTGCCAAAATGCAGATGCGTGATGTGGTGACATGTCGCTCCCTGTACTTCGATACAAACTCCTTTACCGGCTTGCCTGACAAGATAAAAATTATTGGTGTTAACGATCTGTTTAAGCAGCTTATTGAGCGTATGTCTCTGTGGGAATGGGATATGCCAGCCGAGCAACAAAAGCACGTATTAGCTCTGTTTATCGAGGAGTTACTGGTAGCGCCGGAAGAGATGTTACCACTGCCTATTCCTGATGATCCCCGTTTGAAACCTTGGTTAGCACTAGTTATGTCTGGAGATACTTTGCCTCAGCCACTGAATCAAATGGCCAAAATGATAGGGGCTAGCGAGAAAACTATTTCACGTATCTTCATCAGGCAAACTGGGATGCCTTACCAGGCCTGGCGTCAGCAGTGGCGCCTACACGGGGCAATAGTGCGACTCGCCGAGGGCGGAAGTATCTCGGAAGTGGCTTTTTCTCTGGATTTTTCCAGCGATAGCGCCTTTATTAGCTTTTTTAGGCAACATATGGGGGAGACGCCGAGCCGGTTTATTAAAGATTGATCGGGGTGAAGCGAAACTCCTTTATATGGAATGGTATTATAATTGTTCTTAGAACGTCGATATTGAGCTTACTTGATGCAACTAAAACCCTTATCTAAAGGCCGCTTTCAATCTCTTTGGGAGCAGGAACATGATGAAATTGAGCAGATTATGCTCGAGTGCATCAGTGAAACTAAACTGGTACCAGCCCAGAAAAAACTGATGCAGCAGGGGCAAAAAGTTGATGAGCTCATTTTAGTCAAACAAGGACGAGTCTCTATGGGGTATACGGCCCGCAATGGTCGCTGTTTTCAGTTAGGCACCATGATGTGTGACTCGCAGCTTTTTGGTGAGATGGAGTTTTTCAGTGATTATCGGTGTCAGCTGGATATTATTGCTGAAGATTCAGTTGAGGTAGAAGTGATCTGTGGTGATAAGCTACAACAAGCACTGACCAAAAAACCTATGTTCGCGCTGTTTTTCGCCAGTGCCATCGCCGTCGATTACCAAGATACTGTCGATATCTTAACTCGCAGAATGCTTTATCCCATTGCCTATAACATAGCTTACGACCTGTATCACCAATACCTGAATGATTTGCCTATCGATGGCTTCACTAAATGTTATTTGGAAGCAGAACGCTTTGCGACCACAGACCGTGTGTATCGTAGAGCGGTCAAGAAGCTCGAGGAGTTGGGCTTAATTCAAAAGGATAAGGAAGAGGGGATAGTGATCTGCGATCTTGAAGGCTTAAAAGCTTATATTGAGTAAGCGATTCTTTGACTTATAAAAGAAAAAATAAAGCCCCGGTAGTCAAACTACCAGGGCTTTATGTAATTTTGAGGGGTAAATTAATTACCTTTTTTGCAGGTTGAGACTACGCTGTTTTTCATCTTGCTGACTAGCTTTCATCATCAACAAACTGAGTCTTTTCGCTCGTCTCATCCTGATTTTTCGTACTCTGGTCTTAACTCTAATCGTTCTTGGTTTACGCATGGCAGTTAGCTTATCTGTCAATGTCGGAATTAAAGTTGCCCTAATTATACGCTTTTTTTATGTCGATATTAAGCCGTAGCTAAACTGTTTTCTGCAGCTTGGCGACGAGAAATAACTAGCATGCCTAAAATGATGGCATAAATGACGGGTATGGCGTACATCACAGTTTGCAAGCCGATGATAGATTCAAACATCGAGCTGATGGCTGGACTGAACATAGCACCTGCACTACCGCTGATTAAAATATAAGACACATTTTTACTGCTGGCTTGCTTCACAAATGACACACCATAAGCGATAAAGGCGTTGTAAAGGGCGGCGCAGGCAAAACCATAACCATAAGTCAGGTAGCCCATCCATTCCAGTTTATCTGTTGTCACAATCAGGCTAGTGATGATTAAGGCTAAGGTCATCATGCCCATGAGGAAGTGCTGGATCTTCACTCGAGACACAATAAGCGTAGAAATGAGCGCACCGACAAGGGCTGCAGACCAGTATTGAGTGATGATGTTGCCAGCTTCTTCGAAGGGAATACTAAACTTCTCTTTGACGAACATAGGTGCCCAAGTCAGGAAAGTATAAAGTGCTAACATACCCAGGAATAAACCAATACCTGCACTGATGATAGAGAAGTTCCATTCTGATTTTTCACTGCTTGAATCTGTTTCATTGGAGTTGTTACTTTCGCATAAGTCAAAATTAGTCATCATGGCCATCATAGCCGTACCTAGGGCAACTAATCCGACTGCGAGGTAACTGTAACTCCATGACAATGCATGGCTAAGTGCATAAGTGGTAATGAGCGGAAAGACCACGCCAGCCACATTGAACGTCGCATCTTGTACCACTAACATGGTGCTCTGTATTTTGTCTTTCCACACCGACACCACGATAGTACCAGCAATACATAAACCAACACCGCCACAGAGACCGATAATGGTCATGGCAATCATCACCACATTGAGCGATGAGGTGAAGTGGAGTGCGGCAGCACTTAGGGCAATACTCAGATAACTGAGTAAGGTCATGCGCTTGACGCCTATCTTCTCAATCAAGAAGAAGGCGGCTATGGTTCCGGCTAGCGCCCCTCCGTTTAATAAAGAAAAAATTGAAGCCACTTCGTTGACGTTTGCTGCAAACTTGCTGGCAATGGGTTCAATCAGCATGCCAAACTGAGTGGCGAAACCAGCCATAATAAAGTTAGCGAGGAAGCTTAAAATCGTTAAGGAAACTTTGTTTTTCATCATCTATACCTAGTTATCGTTTTAAAGACTCGCAGTGGATTCATTATTTGTTTTTTTATTGGCTAGCTTAAAAATAAAACTGCCAGTCATGATATCGGTTTACTGCGAGCATAAGCTGAGAAAGAGTGCACTGTTTGTATGTGCTTACTAGCTACAAGCTGTCTCTAGCGCCAATTCAATCATCTGATTAAATGATAGTTGACGCTCCTCTGCCGTTGTTTCCTCGCCGGTTAAGCAGTGGTCTGAAACCGTTAAAATGGCTAAAGACTCGATACCTTGTTGATGAGCTAGCCCGTAAAGACCTGCCACTTCCATATCGACACCAAGGACGCCGAAGCGCTCTAAGGCCGGGATCATATCTTCATCCGGGTCATAGTACATATCGCCACTGAAGATATTGCCGACCTTGACGCTGATGTTTTTATCCACTGCCGCCATATAGGCTTTATGAAGCAAGTCGAAGGTGGCCGAAGTGGCCATCTGATAGCCACTGCTACGTTTAGCATTGGTGGGAGAGTCGGTGCCCGCCGCTTGAGCCAGAATCACATCGTGCAGTTTCACATCTTTCTGGGTCGCGCCAAGGCTACCTACACGTATGATACGCTTGACGTCAAAATCATTAATTAGCTCATGGGCGTAAAGTACCATGGAGGGAATCCCCATGCCGTGACCCATGACTGAGATTCGTTGGCCCTTATAAAAGCCTGTGTAGCCCAGCATATTACGAATATTGGTGACTTCTACGGCATCATCGAGGAAGGTCTCGGCAATATATTTTGCTCGAAGGGGATCGCCGGGCATGATAATGGTCTCGGCAAAATCGCCTTTGTTACCGCTGATATGTGCAGTCATACTAATCTCTCTTATTGCAACTTAGTGGAGTCGCTCAGTTTGAAAGTGAAAGCATCTTTAGATTAAAAGAGTCACAAGAGCTTTGTTTTATCGATAGTAAGACTGTGAGGAAAAGACTATTAGGACAAAAGTCCGCATAGTGTATATAAAGTGGGTAAAAAGATACTATTTACACAATAGAGAAGATTATGATGATAGATAACTGTAAACAGGTATTGTTTATGGATAATTTTTTAAGTCTGGTTGAGAGTCATGATGTGTGACGTTTCAATCAACATATGGCCCGCAAGAGCAGACCATTGCTGTTTAATTTTAAGCTATGTGATGACTTGTCATTTGGTTAGATCTTATAACTAACCCCAAACTTCAGGCTTCTTGGTTTGCCGACATTCACTTCACCGTTTTCGCCGCCACCTAAGTAATCGGTATCGAACAGATTCTCGACCTTGAGTCTTAGCTGCAGGTCATTGCCGGCTACTGGCAATATGTAGCTGATGCCTGTGTCGATACGGGTGTAGGCGGATTTTTCGAAGGTGTTATCGGCATCGCCGAAACGGGCTCCTTCGTAGAAGGCACCTAAGTTGAAGGCGGCGCGATCTGTTATCGAGTATTTGGCCCAGATAGAGGCCGTCCACTCGGGGACATCTTCGGGGCGGTTGCCCTGAAACTCATTTTGGGTCTCATATTCTGCATCAAGATACATGAGTGAGGTGATCAATGATAAGTCATCGTTGATCTGGCCGATAGCGCCTAATTCGAAGCCCTTGTGACGCTGCACGCCGCCTTGAGTGGTGATAGGGTCGTCGGGTGTACCTTGGTTGACTATGATGTTGCTGCGCTTGATGTCAAATAGCGCGGCGTTAAGACGCAGCCTACCCGAGAGCAGCTCCCACTTAGTACCAAGCTCATACATCTCGCCCTTGATTGGGTCGAGTTCGGTGCCGAAGTTACCATCTTCATCATCCAGCACTCGGCCCTGTGGCTCGAAACTCTCACTGTAATTAGCGTAGACAGAAGCATAATCTGTAGGGTGGTAGATGACCCCAAGTTTTGGTAGCACAGACTGACTATCTGCATCGGTTTTTTCCTGCTTGTCGTAACGCACACCTAGGAGTAGCTGCCATTGCTCGTTGAAAGTGATAAGGTCTTGGGCGAATATGCCATAGTACTTGTAATGCTCTGTTTCTGACTTGCCGTTGGCGTAGTCCAGATCGGGCTGAGGCACTATGATGCCAGTATCGATATTGCCAGAGTCCATCTTACCTTTGACTTTCAGTGAGCTGTACTCGTGCTTGAGATAGTTACCACCGAACAACAGGTCGTGTTGCAGGCCGCCAACTTCAACTGTGCCGACTAAGTCAAAATAGAAGGATTGCTGCTTCCAATCTTCCAGCTTGTTATAGGGTTTGTTCTTGTAGCTTCCGGTATCAGGGTCATAACTGCCTGTTTGGGGCTTGCTTTCCCAGCGCTCACGCTCGTTATGTTGCTTGTTATAGCCCGCATCTATATTCCAGTCGTTAGTTAACTGGTAACTGATATCGGCGCCATAATTCTCGCTTTGTGCATCTATTTGGGTCCAGGGCATGTCCCAAATGGTGTCATTACCGCCGATGACATTGCCTTGGTCATCGACAAGAGAACCGCTGTCCTGGCCTGCCACTTCATTTGATGTGTCATAGTGTAGTGACACCGTGAGGTCATCGCCGATATCGAAGTCTGTCATCAGGCTGCCCACAAAGAAATCACTCTCCTGTACGCTGCCATCTTGGTATTCGCGCCTGTTCTTATTGTCTTGTTTCTCGACAATAGCGCGGTAGCGTATCGTTTCTGCTTCATTTAAGCTGCCGCCGGCATCGAGCATGCCTCGCAAGGAACCATTGTCATCACCTTTAACGCCAACTTCTAAAAATGAATCATAGGTGGGTTTCTTGGTGACCAGATTGACTAAGCCGCCGGGCGTAGACTGACCGTAAAGTAGACTAGAGGGGCCTTTGAGAATTTCGATATTATCTACTAGCGCCATAGGTAAACGGTACTTAGAGAAATGCTGGTGGCCATCTTTAAGCAGGTTAGTGCTCTCATCTAAGCTAAAACCTCGTAGGCTAAACCTCTCTCTGTCGGTAGTGACTCGGCCGATGGATACACTGGCGTCATTCCTTAGTGCATCGCCTAGGGTCAAGATCATCTGGTCATCCATGACCTCTGTTGGGATCACCGTCACCGATTGAGGGGTGTCAAGCAGAGACACATCTGAGCGCATGGCGGCATGAGCCTGATCTGTTTTGTAATGCAACTGGCGACCAACAACTGTGATCACTTCAATATCTTGAGTGGCGCTCTGGAGAGAAATATCATTGGTTTGAGAAGCTGCAAATGCACTCGAGTGAAGAATAACAGCGATAACGGCAGAGATTAGTTTAACTTGGGTCTTCATAGAGTAAACCTAAATGACTCAAAGTGTGCGGTGCTTTTCCTTAAGCATTTGGGATTAATATGTGATGGCCGTATCAAGTTTTACGCGCAGTAATGAGATGTTTATGTGATTGTAAGATTGATTTTGCGGATGTTAATGCTAATCAGTCTCACTATCAAGTCCTGCAGTGTAAAGATGCAACTTGTTTGAAGGTTATTGATTGAGTTGTGAAATGTGTCACAAGTGTTTCATCTCTCGCTTACCGTTCTAGGCTGTATCATCAGTGGTTGTTTCAACTCGAGTGACGGCGAGTTGAATGAACACTCATCATGATATTAAGTTAACTTGCCGCGCTTAGATAAGCCTGTTATTTATAATTCTCAGAAATAGCGTTTATTGTTTATATAGAGTCGATTATGAATAAGTTACAAGTTGAACTTCTGGTCAATCAATTTCCTCTACTGGCTGATTTGATCAGTCTTAAACCTTTGAGCTGGTTTAATCCTGAAATCACTAGTTTCGAAGAGGCTTTGCCCTATGTGGGGTTAACGGCGGCCGATGTGAAGCTGGCCAGTGAGCGCTTGCTGCGATTTGCGTCTTTTATCGAGCGTGTCTTTCCTGAGACCCAAATCAGCGCCGGCATCATAGAGTCACCACTTCAGGCAATACCTGAGATGAAGGCCGCCTTGAGCGTTCGTTATCAGACTCAACTGCCTGGTGACTTGATGGTGAAACTCGACTCTCAACTACCTATCTCCGGATCGATTAAGGCAAGGGGCGGCATTCATGAGGTGTTGCACCATGCGGAAAGCTTGGCCCTCGAGGCTGGAATACTCAAGCTAGATGATGACTACGCCAAGCTGGACTCAGATGAATTCAGAGACTTCTTCGGCCAATATAAGATAGCGGTGGGCTCCACCGGAAACCTGGGTCTGTCTATAGGTATCATGAGTGCGACCTTAGGATTAAAAGTGAGCGTACATATGTCTGCCGATGCTCGTCAGTGGAAGAAAGATCGTTTGCGCAGCCATGGGGTCAAAGTGGTTGAGTATGCGTCTGACTACAGTGTGGCGGTCGAACGAGGTAGGGAAGAAGCACTAAAAGATCCTTACTGCCACTTTGTCGATGATGAAAACTCTACCTCATTGTTTCTGGGTTATGCCGTGGCAGCCGATCGCCTCAAGAAACAGTTTGATGAACAAGGGGTTTTAGTCGATGAGGCTCACCCTCTGTTTGTTTATCTGCCTTGTGGTGTGGGTGGCGGTCCGGGGGGCGTTGCCTTTGGCCTCAAACTGGCGTTTGGCGATCATGTGCATTGTATCTTTGCCGAGCCAACGCACTCTCCCTGTATGCTTATGGGCGTACATACCGGGCTTCATGATGAGATATCGGTGCAAGAGCTGGGGATAGACAATATCACCGCCGCCGATGGTCTGGCGGTTGGGCGAGCGTCAGGTTTTGTGGGAAAGGCTATGGCGCGGATGATCGATGGCTATATCACGATCACAGATGATGAGATGTATGGGCTATTAGGCCTGCTTTACGATTCTCAATCGATTAAGCTTGAGCCATCGGCGCTAGCGGGCATGCCGGGGATGGTACAGGTGATGCGCAATCGTGACTACCTGAGCCGAATTGGACTCGAAGACAAGCTGGAAGATGCGACTCATTTGGTGTGGGCCACGGGTGGCGGTATGGTGCCTGATGATGAAATGGAGGCATACCTCCAGCGTGCCAAAGAGTAAGAGATATAGCTGGCGGATTAAAACAGTCTGAGAGGGGGCTCTAGCTTATAATTTTGATAAATCTGAGCAACCCTACCCGATTGAAACATATCAAGCAGTACCCGACTTAATTCAGAGCTGACCTTAGTGTTAGCTGATTGCTTAGATAGGCCGTAAAAAATACCGATATTTTGCTTAAATTTATAATCGGCGTAGGCGTAATCAGTAAAGTGTATCTGCTTGAAGGCTGATTCGATGGAGTCCTTGTCGAGTACAATCATGACGTCGAAGCGATGGGCCGCAAACATGCTGGACATGTTTCTGTCATCGAGCAGTAATTTTTTATCTAGTTTTTGGTCATCATCGAACCTGGAAAAATAAGCGGTATCGCGTTTAATGCCTATTTCAAAGTTATACAAGTCATCGTAGTCATTAATCAGCTTCTCTTTGCCTTTTCTGACGAGAAAGACGATATCTTTTTGCCTGTGTCCAATAGGGCCGAGAAAATCGATAAATGCCTCTCGTTCTTTGGTTTTTATTACTCTCGGGACCAGATCGACCTTGCCATTTTCTAGTCCCTTTAAACTACGGGCGAAAGGGGCGATACGCCATTCTATCTTGTAGCCAATCATGTTGGCAGCCTCATCCAACACATCTTTCAATGGTCCCGTTGCCCGATTATCTTCAATTATCATCTCAGGGGGTCTATGTCTGATATCTGCGTGTAGCAGCCAGTTTTTCGCAGAGACGAGTGTGGAGCTACTTAAGAGTATTAAACAGCATATAAATCTGATCATTGTGTCTCCGAAAACCCATGAAAAGAGAATTGTCACAGTAAGTTGCGACTGAAAGAAGATAATAGCGAATCAAGGTGTGGAGAAGATACCGTAGATTGGATATTAGCGCATACTTAATTGGCATATGTTCTAGCTATACTGTTCAGTTAATGTCATGACTACCCCCTAAAAGTATAAATATACTGTTAGCTCTTCTATATGCTTGGTAAATGCTCAAGTTGTGGATAATTAATGCACAAGCTTGATCCTGGTCGATGAATAGCGATAATGATGCACCTTGTGTCAGCTTAAAAACGTTACCGAAAATGCGCCTCGACAAATTCCTCTGCAAGAGTACAGATAATACCCGTGCCGAATCAATAGGCTTAATTGAGTCTGGGCAGGTGCGGGTTAACGGACTCGTTATTGTCACGCCTCAGACACAAGTGCATGAGAACAACAGCATCATGTTAGCCGGGCATCGTCTGGTTGCCAGGCCTTCGCGTTATATCATGTTGCATAAGCCACTCGATACTCTGTGTTCCAACGTCGATGGCGACTATCCTTCGGTAATGAATTACATCAATGTGGACAGAGCCGAGGATCTGCATATCACTGGCAGGCTAGATGCCGATACTACCGGCCTCTTGTTGCTCACTGATGATGGCCGTTGGTCGTTTAACATCATCAACCCTAAATTCCACTGTGAGAAAACCTATCGGGTGACGCTGCGGGATCCGATAGACAAGGGGGACATAGATGAATTGGTGTCTCGTTTTGAACTGGGGTTACAGCTACAGGGAGAAAAGTCCTTAACGCTACCGGCTAAGCTCGAGGTTATTACTCCCCATCAGGTGTTGTTAACTCTCAGCGAGGGACGCTATCACCAGGTAAAACGTATGTTCTTTACTGTGGGAAATCGTGTGGTCGGTTTACATAGACAGCAAGTGGGTGAACTGAGCCTAGACGTAGAGCTCAGTGAGTGGCGATATCTGACAGCTGATGAGATCAGTGCCTTTAACTGCTAATCTCTCAGTTTAGAGCGGCTATTACCTTTTTGATTATGATTCTTTTGATTACTACTTCTTTGATGCTGCGCCTTAGAATGTGTCTGGCCACTGGTCTTTATATGACCTGGGCTTCTCATTTGAGCCGAGTGACTCGGTTGCCTTGTTGCCTGCGTCCTGACTTGCTGGCTTTTCACATTCGATGCCTTGCTTTGCTGCGCCTGTCTGTATTGTGATGGTTTAGTTGATGACTGCTTAAACTTTTGCTGGGTTTGAATATGGCGCTTCTGGTTATTTACCTTGTGCTTATTCACTGAGCGGTCACCGACCTGCACATTTCTCTTGTGGTGCATCTGGTTGGAAAATTTCTGCTCCCTTTGTTTAGCCACTTGTTTATTGTAATGACTTAAATTACTCGTGTGGCTAGGTTTTCTATTGAGTTTGGCCTGTGTATTGGTATGAACCTTGTTATGAGTGTTGGCACGTGAAACGGTACTGTACTGAGCTTTGCGAACTTGCTTAGTATGTAAGGAACTCGGGCGATGGCTCTTGTATCTATGTTTCACAGCAGGGCTGCGATAGGCGACGCCGCGACGATGCACAGGTTTATGATGCCATCTCTGTGCACCATGGCTGGTTACTATACGGCCATGGTGACGATAGTGACGGGCATTGTTATGGTGAACGACAACCACATGACGCTTGTTCCAATGAAAGGCGCTGAAGTAGTAATTAAAAGAGATATGAACGCCACGGTGCCAGTAAAAATGTCCATAAGGTGGGCGTACATAATAAGGGTAGGGTGCCCAATATATCGGCGGGTAGTTATACCAAGCCCAATGACCGTAGACGACTCTCGGATCATAATAAGGGACATAGACTATCTCTTTTTGAACCGGCTCTATGATAATCTGATTTTCGACCCGGCTGACTGCCATATTTTCCATTTCGGCTAAGCTATCGGCTTTATCGGCCTGATGTCTTAGTATCTGAATGCTAGCGAGCATCCTCTCTTCGTCTTGCAAAAAAGCATCGCCCAAGTCTTGTGTCCACTTTAAGTCTTCACTGAGCTTGTCGAGCACGGTAGGGAAGGCAAGCAGGGCGGTAACACTGGGATCCCACTCTTCATCTTCGGCCTTCTCCATTAGCTGCTCTGTGGGGAGGAGTTTGTTTTTCCCCTGTAAGCGCTTAGCCTGAACGATTTCCAGTGGGTAGGTCGATGCGATAAGGATATGAGTCAACAGGCTATCCGGATACAGGGCGATAGGCGCGAGCATCTGCGCCAGCTCGGCTTCACTAAAACGGGTCTCAGCTTGTGCTTTTGAAAGGGGGACAAATAGTGTAAGAGTGAGGATCATACACAGGGCCATGATCCCCCCAGTTCGATTCTGTCGAGTGTGCATCTTCATATCGTCTCCAAACACTTATTTTTGATTGTGTATCGATTATAAAGAGGCGAAGATGAACGTAAGCTGAAAGTGATTTTTGTACCATGGGATGGGCCTAAATGGATTTTGAAACTGCAAAAAAATACCTGTTAAACAAACCTGAAACTGTATTGGACTTCCCCTTCGGTGCCGATGTCTATGTGTTCAAGGTCAAAGGAAAAATGTTCGCTACTTTGGCCATAGGCAAGATGGGTAAAGGTGATGGCTCTAATAATGACTCTAGTAATGAGCCAGGCAATAAGCATTGGTGGATGAACCTCAAGTGTGACCCCGATGAAGCGGCTATTTTGCGGGATATATTCCCTTCGGTTATACCTGGCTATCACATGAACAAGGCGCTGTGGAATACCATTATTCTCGATGGCTCAATCCCCCGAGGGGAGCTCGAGCGGATGATCGATAACTCATTTCAGCTGGTGGTGGCTAAGATGACTAAGAAGATGCAGACTTCAATATTACTTCATTTTTAACTCTGGGTTGGGGAGTATGAGCCTGCATCTTGCGAGCTCATGGTATGTAGGCCCCTTATTATGTAGGCTCCTTATAGAGTCACACGACTACCATCGTATAGACCACGGGTTAAAGTGTCTTGGCCTTCATTTGGTGTGATTAACAACAGCTCACCTGACTCGCCATTCTTGATGCTCGAATCGACCGCTAAGACCTTGTTGTTAAACAGACCTAAAACCTGAGTTTGTGATGTGTGGCCGACGACGATATGTTTCACATCGAAATAGGCAAGCACTCGGTCGATCTCATCCTCGTTATAATCATCTTCAAAGTAGCCTCTGAACCAGGTTGGACCGTTGCCTAAAAACAAAAAGTTCAGTAGGTCATCACTTTTTAACTCTGGCTTACTCTTATCTATATTGTCGCGATACACTTGGTTAGCTTTATCTAAGGTGAGTTTTCTGTCGACCCATTCACCGCTGATCCCGCCATGAAGAAACAAGCTGTCGTTGATTTTTACTATGGTGTGCTTACTACGCAGCCACTGGCCGATTTCGCTGCTATCGTCATAGAGCTCATCGTAGTTACGTTGCAGTAGTTTCTCAGCAACTTTATAGCGCTCGTTTACATAGCGTAAGTCACCACGCATTACCATCTGCTCATGGTTACCCATCAGCAGATGTAGCTTGCCGCCAGCATCTTGGGCCTGTTTATCTAATTTATACATAAACCAGAGCACTTCGTTGACTTGATGGCCTCGGTCGAACATATCGCCGGTCATGACCATATGACCGTTGCCGAAGGCCCAGTCATTGTTTTTATCGACAATGTTCTGGTTTTTAAGCAGGGTAATAAGCACATCAAACTGGCCATGGATATCACTTAGAGCGACAATCTTGCTGACACCGGTATATGCGTTGGCTGCAATCTCTTTAGCTTTTGGGTTGAGTGTTGGCTCGGGTAACTGACCACAGCTGTTCGGGCGACTCAGTTGGCTGTTAGTAACGGGGGTCGTTAATAACTTATTGGCACAGATCCAATATGCCATGTGTGCTTTTTCATTTTTACTCTGATCGAACAGGTAAGGGCCATCGAAGATGGCACCTTGCATTTGTGATGGTTTATCTTTTTTTTCACTTGTATCAGCAAAGCTTATCTGACTAGAAAGCAGCAAGGTTAATGCGGCTAAAGTTAAGATTTTATTCAATGGACTCTCACTCTTATTTTTCTTATTTGATGTTTAGTGTCTATTTACAGCCAAGCAAGATACTAGCATTATCTTTAACAGGGCATCTAGGCATGAAGAGGCCAAACATAGAGAAGAGATATAGAAGGGATAGAGAATAGATATAGAATAGAGATAGAAATGAGATAGAAATGAGATTACTGATTTTTGGTTTGTCATATATTAATAATCAGGATTGTTTTTTGTGCGTGGATAGGCCTGATTAAATAGCCAGTCTGCAACTTTCCCCGTTACAGACTGACCGTTTTACGTCCCAGAATCTATTTTATCGCTGAATTATTAATTCTCCGCGTTCATGGCATCTATTTTATCGCCTATGGGACCTGAGAAATTATAGCCATCAAACTTATCCCAGTTGATTGACCAGGTCATTACACCGCCAAAATTGGGAAAGTGTTGACTCGGTACTACGCTGCTACAAGCGACGCCCTTGGTGATACAGTCCAGTGCATCTATGATGTTTTGTGTCGGCGCTTGTCCTGAGTTAGCCGAAGCTGGGCCGGACGGTAAACCTATGGCAACCTGATCGTCCCTTAATGGCAAGAATTGAGAACCATCAGCAAGCTCGAACCCTTCAACTAACATCTTGACCGAAGCCACCATCATGTCTACTGAGCCTTCAGGTGCTGCGCCGTTGGTGTACGGGTTAGAGAGTCCACCATTGTTATAGAGCTGAACATGGAGCAGGTCTAAGGTATCTCTTAACTCATTAATGAGTGGGATATAAGCGCCCCAAATTCCTGAGTAGGCAACCATACCACCCTGAACATAGGGATGCTCGGGTGCCATAGTGAGATACATATCACCGCCCATATTGGTTTCAATCTGCTTCAGCGCCCTTGGTAATCTGGCCTGGATCTGGGTGCCGTGGAGCAGGTTAGAACCACTCTCGAGATCGATATCTAAACCATCGAATCCCCATTCGGCAATAATCGCAGTCAGACTGGACACAAAGTTAGCTTCATCAGAATCGGTATTGAGGGTAATATTCCCTTCAGCGCCACCTAAAGAGAGCACGATTATCTTACCTTGCGCCTGAAGCGCCGCCATATCCTGCTTAAATTCACTGGCATCAAGCGCAGGACAACTAGAGTGAATATCGCCGCTGTACAGATTAAAGTGCACTGTGCCGTTGGAGTTTCTATCGTTATCGGCAAAGGCGATATCGATAACATCCCATTTCGATGAGATCTCTTTGAGTGGCATAGGGCAGCCTGCCGGGTTAACAAAATCGTGCCAGTAGCCGATCAACTTATGAGTCTGACCCACAGGGGCACTGACGACATTGATGCTGAGTGCCGGGCTGGTGACATTGTTACCTTGAGAGTCTGTGGCCTTGGCAGTAATGGTGTAATTGCCAATTGAGCCCGGCGTCCAGCTTGCAGTGTAAGGCTCGCTGCTATCACTGGAAAGTGCTGCGCCGTTAACCATAAATTCGATACCTGTGATCTCCCCCACCACTGAAGAGGCGGTAGCACTCAAGTTAACTGTCTTGCCTAAGGTAACTGTACCATTAGTGTTCGTTGCGCTGATACTGGCGACAATGGGCTGGTTACTTACTGTGACTAACAAGGTGTCTTCGGCCGTATTCGCTTCGTTGTCTGTGGCAACTGCCTTGAGTTGAATGTCACCTGTGTTTGTTGCTGTCCAGCTGGTCGAGTAGGGAGCGGTTGAATCGATACCTAGACTCACTCCAGCAGCAAAGAACTCTACCTGTGTCACATTGCCATCACTATCGCTGGCATCGACCTTGAAATCGACACTGGTATTGGCCAGTACCACTGTATTGCCCGCAGGTGAAGTGATAGTCACTTCAGGGACAATGGCACAGACACCGAGATCGCTCCAGGCATCACTCCAGTGATTACCGACACCTGGCTCATAGGCCCAAGCGGCATTAGATGAACACCAACCAGCCACATCACAACGATACTTATGATTGATGTTTTCGACTTCATTACCGCTCTGATAGCTAGTGCCCGCGACAAATGCAGGCACGCCAGCACAGCCACCACCCACTTGACCGCTACTTATATTGAGTTGAACAGCTGGGCTGAATGTTACTGCGCCGTCATTGTCAGTGGCCTTGATCTTGAAGCTGTGGAGTCCTTCAGTTGCGGTCCAACTATGTTCAAATGGTGCGCTGGCAATAGTTGCAAGTAGGGCATCGTCCAGATAAAAATCGACCTGTGTGATCGCGCCGTCACTGTCTGAGGCATCTGCGGTTAATAGAGTAATATCACCGGCGGTTATTTGCGAATCGGCTGTGGGACTGGTTTGTGTGGCACTTGGCGGAATATTGCCGCCCACTGAGGCGACACTGATATTGACGATGGCGGACGCACTGGCACCAAGATTGTCTGTGGCTATGGTTTTAATCTCATGATTGCCAATGGTCGCAGCCCAATTTTGGCTATAGGGAGTCTGGTTACTCGTGCCAATGGAGACGCCATCTACCAAATACTCGACACTGACAATTGTGCCGTCGCTGTCATTGGCATTAACGTTAATGACAGCGTTGTCATTCTCGCTGAAAGAAGCGTTATTTAAGGGGGAGGTAAGTGCTACCTGAGGCGGAGTGTTTGTAGGGCCGCCATCACAAGTACCTAAACTGCTCCATTCTTGATAGGGGCCGGAACGTGTTTCAGGGTCGTTGCCCTTGGTCCACCAATTTGCCGCATAGGCGATATCCAGATGTTGAACTTGAGCGTCGCCATTATAGGCCTGATCGCCACTCCAAAGGACTAAGCTATTACAATCTACTGCCTGGCTGATGCCGGGAAGTAACAAGCTCGATGCGATTATACTGCGATATAGAAGGGGTTTTAGGCGAAAAGCGCCCAGGGGTGATATGTGGTTTTTCATAATGCATTCCTGATGTTGTTTTTGTTTTCATCACGAAATGTAGCCAAAGGCCAACAGCCATGTCGTATGCGTTACTCTGATTATTTATCCAACTGTCCGTTTATTCTTATTTCGAAGTGATAGGGTAAATTCACTTAGATGATGAGTCTTTCCTTAACTCTTAATTCAACTTAAAGTGTTTTAGGGATGAATGTAAAGTGGCTATTTACTAATCGATAGAAATAATTAAGGAAGATACATGAATAAATGTGCATATTTTTTGCTGATAATCGTTAGTTATATATTCCAGCCATTGGAGGTTCAAGCTAAGGATTTTACTCAAGTCAGTTCGCTTAAAGTCACGACGTTATCAACAATGCTTGCTAGTCGTGGCATAGGTGAGTGGGGATATGCTGCGCTGATTGAAGTTGATGGTAAGAAGATCTTGCTTGATACCGGTAACCGTCCTGAGACTGTGCTGCAAAATGCCAAAGATTTGGATGTTGATCTGTCCGATGTAGAAGATGTCATTTTAAGCCATAACCATGGCGATCACATCGGTGGGTTAATTTATCTCCCAACCAATAACAATAATAACAATAACCAAGACACCCAAGATTGTCTGATGAAGATCCCTTGACTAAGCTTACGTGAGAGCTGTTGAGGGGATTTGTTATGCCGACATCAAGAAAATCATTAGTAAGTTTGGAGGATACATTATTCTACCACTGCATATCTCGTTGTGTTAGAAAGGCTTTTTTGTGTGGAGTCGATAATTATACAGGTCAATCCTATGAGCATAGACGGGATTGGGTTGAAAGTCGCCTACTGGAACTTTCATCTGTGTTTGCCATTGATATTTGTGCTTATGTAGTCATGAGTAATCATTTACATCTCGTGTTACGTATTGATGTGGAGTTAGCTAAGCATTGGTCAGATGTAGAGGTGGTCACCCAATGGCAAAAGCTGTTTAAAGGGGATAGCCTAAATCATGATTTTGTTAAAGGTGAACCACTTGAATCCTATCAACAAAACATTATCAATAAACGAGTAAAAGAGTACCGCTTAAGGCTGATGGACATCTCTTGGTTTATGCGGGCACTCAACGAACCTATCGCTCGTAGAGCTAATGCAGAGGACAAGTGTAAAGGCCGTTTCTGGGAGGGAAGGTTTAAGTCCCAGGCTCTGCTTGATGAAGCAGCAGTACTTGCCTGTATGGCCTATGTAGATTTGAATCCTATCCGTGTCAAGATGGCCGCTACACCGGAAACCTCAGACTTCACTAGTATTCAAAAACGCATCCAAGCTGCCATGAAAGGTGAGCAGCCAACATCACTGCTGCCCTTTGTTGGTAATGAGAGCAAAGGCATAGCTAAAGGAGTCATGTTCAGCGCTAAAGATTATCTGCAACTTGTTGATGATACTGGACGAATAGTCAGAGCTGACAAGCGAGGGTATATGAGTCAAGAGTCGGCTACTATTTTAAATAGACTTAATATCCCGCAAGAAAACTGGATAAAACTGGCCACAGAGTTTACCAAGATTTTCAAAGGGCCCGTGGGTAACACTCAAGAGTTAACGGCCTATTGTGAACATCTTGAGCGCAAGCGCCGGCAAGGTGCAGCCAACTGTCATCGATGGCTAGATAGCGCTTAATCAAGAACCAGATATGCCCATTTCAAATTATTGTATTCAAGCATTACCAAATGGCTGTTTGGTTCTTCTGATGTCTTATTTTCAAAGAGATAGTCGAAATTTCACTCATAACAGAATATTTGAGTATAGGTTTGGGGTAGCAGGAGGATGGATTGATACAGCAATGAACTTATCTGGCAATCAGGCTCTAGTCGGTACAGGATATCTAACAGAGAATAATTCTGGATGTCTTGGCTATAGTATCTTGGCTATAGTAACGTCACAATCGAAGAGATAAACACTCAGGTGTGAACGCGGCTGTGACCTTCGGTTTCAAGGATGAAACCGCAGAGCGTATAGGGACATATTCACAGCGAGTCGCAGAAGTGTTTGCATTTAAGCTTGCTGCAGGCAATAAACACCAATGAAGCTTTGGTGCCAAATAACCTAACCAAATATCAAACCCGCCCAATGAACCCAATCACAAATAGATATTTAAGTAACTTGTTATCCGACAAGTAAACAACTCGATTGGTAAAAACAAAAAGCCACCCAAAAGGGTGGCTAGTTATTATGCTGAGCTACGAGCTACGAGCTACGAGCTACGAGCTACTTTAACTCATACGCTTGTACTTGAGGCGATGAGGCTCAACCACGTCAGTACCCATAGTCTCTTTCAACCAAGTAGAATACTCGGTGTAGTTACCTTCGTAGAAGTTAACCTGACCTTCGTCGCGGTAATCTAAGATATGGGTGGCGACGCGATCGAGGAACCAGCGATCGTGAGATATGACCATGGCACAACCCGGGAACTCGAGTATCGCTTCTTCCAAGGCTCGTAGGGTCTCTACATCGAGATCGTTGGTGGGCTCATCGAGTAACAAGACGTTGCCGCCTGACTGGATAAGTTTCGCCAAATGCACACGGTTACGTTCACCACCAGATAGGGTGCCGATGATCTTCTGCTGATCGCCACCACGGAAGTTGAAGCGGCCCACATAGGCGCGGCTTGGGATCTCAGTGTTGTTGATGCGCATGATGTCATGGCCGCCAGAAATCTCCTGCCATACCGTGTTCTTATCATCCATGGAGTCACGGAACTGATCTACCGAGGCAAGTTGCACACTCTCGCCAATTTCCACTGTGCCACTGTCTGGCTGCTCTGCGCCTGATATCATCTTAAACAAGGTTGATTTACCCGCACCGTTGGCGCCGATAATACCGACGATTGCGCCCTTAGGTACCGAGAAACTCAGGTTGTCGATAAGTACGCGATCGCCATAGGACTTGGTCAGGTTCTTCACTTCGATGACCTTGTCACCTAGGCGAGGTCCAGGCGGAATGAACAGCTCATTGGTCTCGTTACGCTTCTGGTAATCGTTGGTATTAAGCTCCTCAAAGCGGGCCATACGCGCCTTACCTTTAGACTGACGTCCTTTGGCACCTTGGCGCACCCATTCGAGTTCTTTTGCGATAGTCTTTTGGCGTGCACTTTGTGTCGCTGATTCTTGCTGTAGGCGGGCATCTTTTTGCTCGAGCCAAGAGGAGTAGTTACCTTCCCATGGAATACCTTCACCACGGTCAAGCTCTAAGATCCAGCCGGCAGCATTATCGAGGAAATATCTATCGTGGGTGATGGCTACAACGGTACCTGTGTAGTCTTGAAGGAAACGTTCCAGCCAGGCGACAGATTCGGCGTCCAGGTGGTTAGTTGGCTCATCGAGAAGTAGCATGTCTGGTTTTTCAAGAAGCAGACGACAGATAGCAACACGGCGACGTTCACCACCGGATAGCACTTCAATTTTCTCATCCCAATCAGGAAGACGTAGTGCATTGGCCGCACGCTCTAAGATGTTATCCAGATTATGGGCATCTTGTGAGGCGATAATGGCTTCAAGTTGACCTTGCTCTTTTGCCAGCGCATCAAAGTCAGCATCAGGCTCAGCGTATAAGGCGTAGACTTCATCTAAGCGCGTTAATGCATTTTTTGCTTCTGATACGGCTTCTTCAACCGCTTCACGTACGGTTTGTGACTCATCGAGCTTAGGCTCCTGAGGCAAATAACCAATTTTCAAGTCCTGCATTGGGCGTGCTTCGCCCTCAATCTCAGTGTCGATACCGGCCATGATGCGAAGTAGGGTGGACTTACCCGAGCCGTTGAGGCCTAAAACACCAATTTTGGCACCGGGAAAGAAGCTAAGAGAAATATCTTTAAGAATTTGCTTTTTCGGCGGCACAATCTTGCCGACCCTAAGCATGCTATATACGAACTGAGCCATAATGGTTCTCTGCGAAGCGGAAATTGCAGGCAGTGTACTAAATTGGCTCAACACTCGCCAGATGCACTGAGGTTCATGGAGAATTATTTCATCAATCGTATTGTCTTACTTCTGACATATTAGCGTCACACACTTCATTTAATCTCTAAGCATTGGACTAGACCAGTTGTCGACTACTTGGAGTGAGTTGTGTTTAAGCTAACAGAAAAATTACATCAATCTCAATTTTGGCTGATCGTGTATGCCTCCTCAGCCGCCTTTATGACCTATTTTTGTATGTACGCTTTTCGTAAACCTTTCACCGCAGCTACTTATGAGACGGTCACGGGCTGGGATTTTCAGATAGACTTTAAAGTCGCCCTAGTATTGGCTCAGGTCTTTGGCTATCTGTTATCTAAAATTATCGGCATCAAGGTGGTGTCCGAGATGAAGGCGTCCCAGCGGGCTTATTGCATCTTTGCCTTGGTGATGTTTGCTCAGCTTGCCCTGATCATTTTCCCCTTAGTGCCCGCCCCCTATAACCTTATCTTGCTCTTCCTCAACGGCTTACCTCTAGGAATGATCTGGGGTTTAGTATTTAGTTATTTAGAAGGGCGACGGGTCTCGGAGATCTTAGGCGCGGCGCTGAGTGTGACCTTTATCGTGGCCTCAGGTTGGGTTCGTACCATAGGCAAGTGGCTTATTGTCGATATGGGAGTGCCCGAACTCTGGATGCCAGCATTTACCGGAGGCATCTTTATCTTGCCCTTGTTGGTATCTGTGGTGGCCCTGAGTCAGCTTCCCCCTCCTTCGGCGGCTGATATTGCCCAGAGGCAGAAAAGATTGCCTATGAATGGTAAGGAAAGGTGGCGTTTCTTCTGCAGTTTCGCCCCTGGGATCACGTTTCTGGTACTGAGTTTTATGATGCTAACCGGCTTGAGGGATTTCAGAGATAATTTCGAAGCCGAGATCTGGACAGCATTGGGCTACGGCCAGGAGGCGAACATATTTGCCTATACGGGAATTCGTATCGCCTTCATCGTCTTGTTGGCGCTCGGAGCCATGGTGCTGATTAAGAATAATGTGAAGGCTTTCTACGCCAACCATCTGGTTATTCTGCTGGGGATCTGCTTGTTCGGCCTGTCTACCCTGATGTTTGAAGCGGGCATGATCCAAGGTAAGACCTGGATGGTGGCCTTAGGCGCTGGTGTCTATATTGCCTATATTCCCTATAACTGCTTCTTGTTCGATCGCATGATCTCCGCGCTCGGAGTGAGTGCCAACGCCGGATTTCTTATCTATATATCAGACTCGGCTGGTTACCTGGGCAGCGTGGGAATATTACTCTACCGGACCTTCGGATCACCTGAATTGAGCTGGCTGACATTTTTTATCGATACCACTTATCTGGTCGCCATCGTGGCCGGGACGCTGGTACTGGGCTCATTGGCTTATTTCTCTGGCTTGTTACGGGGACAATGTACTGTGCCAGAGCCGATTAAGACTGGCTAGCACATTTGTCTAGCAATCAGTCTCTTAAATTAAACTTTACTACTCTCAACATAGGATTTTATATGAATAAAATAGATGCAGTTATTTTGGATTGGGCTGGAACAGTCGTCGATTATGGCTCTGTTGCTCCCACGACTATTTTCGTCGAGGCCTTCTCTCAAGCCTTCGATTTCCCTATCACTCTGGCCGAGGCCAGAGTGCCCATGGGGATGGGGAAGTGGGATCACATTCGCGCCTTGGGAAAACTGGATAGCGTTAATACTCGCTGGGTGGAGCAATTCGGTCAGCCTATGAGCAATGAGAACGTGGATCTCATCTACCGGACATTTATGCCCCTGCAACAGGCTAAAGTTGTCGAACATGCCGCGCCCATAAAAGGCGCATTGACAGCCATTGCCTGGATGAAAAGCAAGGATATTAAGATTGGCAGCTGCTCAGGTTACCCCAAGGCCGTTATGGATGTGTTAGTTCCCGTTGCCGCCGATTTAGGTTATGCGCCGGATTGTGTGGTGGCCAGCGATGAACTCGCGGCCGGATCGCGTCCGGGCCCCTGGATGGCGCTGGAAAATGTCAATCGCTTAGGAATTAAATCCGTGGCGGCTTGCGTTAAGGTCGATGACTCAGTGCCCGGCATAGAAGAGGGGCTGAACGCAGGTATGTGGTCTGTCGGTATCGCTGTCACGGGGAATGGCGTAGGCATGACAGAATCCGAGTGGCAGGCCTGCGATGATCAGCAGCGTAAGCTGTTGACTGAAGCAGCCTATGACGCCTTGTATGAGGCTGGCGCTCATTATGTAGTCGATGCCTTAGCCGACATAGTGCCTGTCATGCAATTGATTAACTCCAGATTGGCGAGGGGAGAGCGACCTTAGATGAGTCATCAAGCATTCTGGTTTGATGATGCCATGACGGACGATAAGGCTTCCGCCACAGCGCTGAAGGGGAAGAACTGTTCGGATGTGGCTATCGTCGGTGGCGGGTTCACGGGGTTATGGACGGGGATTAAGCTGAAGTTAGCCCGGCCTGATTTACGGGTGACCATAGTGGAGAAAAACTTGTGTGGCAGTGGCGCCTCGGGTCGTAATGGCGGCGCCATGTTGACCTGGTCAAGTAAGTTTCCCAGCTTATGTCGTCTCTATGGTCTGGAAGAGGCTATTCGTTTAGTTAAGGCATCGGAAGCTGGCGTTGGTGAGATCAGGGATTTTTGTCTCTCTCACGGTCTCGAGGCAGATATTAGGGTCGATGGTGCATTCTATACCGCCACTAATCCGTCTCAGCTAGGCGGCATGAGCTCAATGTTACAGGCATTGAGCCGGCATGAGCTTAATTCATGGCATAGGTGTTCGCCGGAGGAACTCAAGCAGAAAACGGGTTCTGAGGTTCATCTGGAGGGACACTTCTCTGGCGCAGCCGGTAGTTTACATCCGGGAAAATTGGTAAGGGGTTTGCGACGGATCGCACTCAAACTTGGAATCGAGATCCATGAACTAAGCTCGGTTAATAGCATTGATTATGGCACGAGTAATAGACTCAATTTCGACGAGGGGGAGCTTATCTGCAAGTCATTAGTCTTGGCCACTAATGCCTGGATGCCTGAGCTGGTTCCTGAGCTTCGCCGCAGTATCATCTTAGTCTCCTCGGATATGGTGATCACCGAACCTGTGCCCGAGTCATTGGCCTCAATTGGTCTGAACCACGGAGCCGCAGTGATAGATTCGCGCACTTTTGTGCACTATTATCGCAGCACTCCCGATGGTCGACTGATGTTAGGTAAGGGAGGCAACACCTTCTCATTCGGGAATAGGGTCAGAAACTTTTTTGATGAACCGAGTGTATATTCGTCACAATTGTCCGATAAACTGGCCTGGATGTTCCCCGGTATTCGTCTGCCGCTGGCGCGCAGCTGGACCGGCGCATCGGATCGCTCTGTGACAGGCATGCCTTTCTTTGGTCATTTGACTGGCCATAATAATGTCTTCTATGGCCTAGGCTATTCGGGCAATGGCGTGGTGCAGAGTTATCTTGGGGGCGATATCTTATCTTCTCTGGTACTGGGGTTGGATAATCCATGGACGCGATCCGGCTTAGTGACTGGACCAAGGGGGTTATTCCCCGTTGAGCCGTTTCGTTATCTGGGAGCCAATTTGGTTCGTAACGCGATTCGATATCAGGAGCGCCGTCAGGATCAAGATTTATCTGTGTCAGGTTTGGTCACCGCAGTGGCTAGTCTGGCCGCTTCGGCAGGTAAGGCCGATCATTGAATCGGTACCGCATTGCCTAGGCTTGAGTCGGCTAGATATGCAGAATTGAATTTGTCTCCACAGACTTGCATAATCTACTGGTTTTTAACGAAGCGCTTATGGCGCTTCGTCTGTATCTATATGCCTACATGTTTGCAACGTGGGGCCATGACCTAAGGAGGTGACTCGCCATGCTCTTGTATCAAAAGATAGCCAAATATATTCAGGACTTGATTCAAGCCGGCAGTTTCGGTGACGGCGGCAAGCTCCCCTCAGAGCGGGAGCTGGTGGAGGTCTTTTCCTCATCGCGGATCACAGTACGTGATGCGCTCTTGAGGTTGGAGTCCGAGGGACTTATTTATCGTAGGCAACGTAAGGGCTGGTTCGTGTCTCCCAAGCGTTTGAAGTGGAACCCTGTGACTAAGGTCAATTTTTATGGGCTGGCGCGGGAGCAGGGCTTCGAACCCAAAACTCAGGTGCTGTTTATCGGGCCGTTTACTGATGATGCCGATTCGAGTATAGATAGACAGGAGTTTGGTGAACAGTCTCTGACTAAGCTGGTACGCAGCCGGTTTTTAGATGGCAGGCCTGTGATGTTGGAGGAGATCCATTTTGCTACTGAGATGTTTCCCGCCATAGAGAAAAAAGCGTTAGACGCTTCCATCACAGAGATCATGGCCAGTGACTATCACATCCATGTGAGATCTGAAACCAGCTTGGTTTCGGTGACGGCTCTGCCGGATGCCTTTGCCGATAGCCTAGAAACTGGCAATGGCGCCGCTTGCTTGAAAATTATTCGCCGCCGCTATGATGCACAGGGCGTCCTGATCGATCTTAATGTCGAGTATTGGTTACACGGTGCCATAGAGATGGTGGTGACTAGCCATTAATCTGCTATCAGACCTTAGCGCAGCAACCATAGGCAAACTATGACTCCTGCGCTAAGTTATGAGCTGAGTTCGCCTATTTATACCTTTACCTATTTAGGCATTCGCCTGTTCCGGCATACTGACTTTAATCGCTTCCAGTAGACGCTCGATATCTTCAATGAAAATATGCCCTATATTGCCGATGCGAAAACAATCAGCATTGGACACCTTGCCTGGATAGATGACGAAGCCCTGATGCTTTAAGCGCTCATAGAAATCACTGAAACAATATCCCGGATGTGTGGGGGAGTGAAACGAGCTGATGATGGGAGATTGTTGTCCGGTGGGCAGTAGTGGCTTAAAGCCCAATCTCTCCATGCCCGAGATCAGAAGTGATTGGTTTTCACGGTAACGTTTGGCTCGGGCAGGGACGCCACCTTCCTCATCCAGTTCATTTAAGGCCTGTTGAAAGGCTCTCACCGTGTGCGTTGGCGAAGTGAAACGCCATTTGCCGTTATTGTCTTCCATACAGCGCCACTGAGCATAGAGATCCAGACTCAGCGAACGGGCACGGCCTTCACAGGCTGCAAGTTGATGGGTCTTGGCTATGATAAATCCAAATCCCGGCACCCCCTGAATGCACTTGTTTGCCGAGCTTATTAAAAAGTCGACACCCAGCTCGGCGACATCCAGTGCTAGGCCACCGAAGCTGCTCATGGCATCTAGGATAAGGACTTTATTGTGTTTTTTTATAACTTTAGCTAATGCTTCGACTGGATTTAGCATGCCGGTTGTGGTTTCACAATGTACTAGAGCCACATGGGTGATGTCTGGATCCGATGATAAGACTTGCTCCAGTTCGACCGTCGTCGGCATCTGAGTCTCTATATAATTTAGGCTAGTGTTATCTATGGCCAGATAGTCGGCTATCTCAGTCATTCTGGCGCCATAGGCACCGTTATTGATGACCAGTAGTTTCTCCTCGTTGCCCAGCACTGTACCTATCACAGATTCAACACTGGCCGTTCCGCTGCCCTGCATGAGTACGCAGGTATAGTGATGTTGGTGTTTTTCTTTGGTGGCGATGGCAACCAGACGCTGACGAATATCCTGCACGACCCCGGCGTTATATTCATCATCCCAGGTACACCAATCTTTTAGCATGGTGGCTTTGACTCGATTAGAGGTGGTCAGCGGACCCGGTGTGAGTAATAGATATGCTTCATTTTGTTGCATTGTTAAGACCTGACAGACTAATAGTTATGCTTAATATAGCATCTGGTCTAGTCCACAATATTTCATTTCTGTTAAACCTGCCTTTGAGCACGAAATTTAACTTGGTCACATCCTATTTGTCACAAGGCTTAACATTTGTTTCATCTCCTTGTAAGAAATGTTGCTTAAGATTTATCTAATCCGGTTGGACTAGACCAGTAATGGTTAAAGGAAGTAATAACAATGAAGCTCAAAGCATTAGTCGTGGCCATCATCTTGTCCCATTCACCTCAGGTAGTGGCGCAAACTCATCT
Organism: Shewanella psychrophila; assembly: GCF_002005305.1. Taxonomy (NCBI): domain Bacteria; kingdom Pseudomonadati; phylum Pseudomonadota; class Gammaproteobacteria; order Alteromonadales; family Shewanellaceae; genus Shewanella; species Shewanella psychrophila. The sequence continues at coordinate 4,692,273 of NZ_CP014782.1, read as the reverse complement.
GGTGACGGGAACTGTAAAGGACAATCAGTCGGCTCTAGCAGGAGCGACTGTGGTGGTGCTCGGCACCGGGATCAGAGTCGTGACAGATTATAACGGTGAATTTAGCCTTAATCAGCTGGATGAAGGAGAGTATCAGTTGGAGATCTCCTATCTGGGTTATCAAAAATACCAACAGGTACTGAAGATAGACGGGGATGAACGTCTGGAGTTAGGCGAGTTAGTACTTAATCTGGACAGTAACACCTTAGAGGTCATTCAGGTGCGGGGAGCGATTCAGCGCGGTGAGATGCTGGCACTCAACACCCAGAAAAACTCCAATACCATCATCAATGTTATTTCGGCCAGTGAGATCAGTAAGTTACCCGATAGAAATGCAGCCGAAGCGGTGCAGCGCATCCCAGGTGTATCCATAGAGCGAGATCAAGGAGAGGGGCGTTTCGTTGCCGTACGCGGGCTGCCATCTCAGTGGAATAGTGCCACCATCAATGGCAATCGTATCCCCACCGCCGAAGAGGAAACCACGGGGCGCTCGACAGCATTTGATTTCTTTCCAGCGGAAATGATCGAATACATAGAGGTGACTAAGGCTCTGACTCCCGACATAGAGGGAGATGCCATAGGTGGCAGCGTCAACTTTATCACCCGTAAGGCAGCCAAGGAGCAGACCTTTAACCTCTCAGCCGGAGTTGGGCAACATGCTCAGGCCGATGACGGCCTAGATTACACTGCCAATCTGCTCTACGGCGATCGCAGTGCAGACGATAAATTTGGCTTTATCATCAATGCCAATGTTTGGTCGAGAGACTGGGCCACGGATAATTATGAGCCCAGACGAGATCAGGATGGTGGGATTTATCGACTCGAGCTGAGAGATTACACGGGCACTCGGGAGACCTATGGTCTCAATGGGGCGCTGGAGTATCTGCTCGATGATGGTCGACTCTATGCCAGCATGATTTATGGCTCCTTGATAGATGATGAATTGCATTACAAGCACAGATACCGTTTCGATAAAGACAGGGTAGAAGTGCAGCATATCAGCAATGAATTGATCACTGAAATGACGGGGTTCGAGCTTGGTGGTGAACATTTTATCGGTGAGGCATCGAGTATAGATTGGCAATTAGCCAGCTATACCAACGAGTTTCGTTATGGTGATACACCAAATGGCGATGATGCTAGTTACTTCGTGATGCGCTTCGATCAACAAGACGTAGGCTACACCGGACTGGAAGATCGCGGCGAGGGTTATAATGCCTACAACCAGATTGATGGGGGCCAAGATAGCGCCAATATGCCAGATACCCATTTGCCAGATAATTTTATCATGGACCCCACTAAGGCCATGCTGTCCTGGGTCGAGCTATATAAGGTCAATGTCAAAGAGAAGGACAAGATAGTCGCTCAGGTAAATTTCAATCAGGACATCAGCTATGAGCTGAACCTGAAACTGGGGGCTAAGTATCGCAACATGGAGCGTAATGCACGATTCTCCGATGAGTTTTACTCCTGGGATCCCAGTGCCGGTCCCGTACCGACACTGAGTGACTTTACCTTGTCACAACAGCCCGGTGGCTCCGATTATCTAGGGGCGCTTAATGGTGATTATCATGAGCAATTCTCTCCGGTGGCCTCATTGTCGGATCTGGCTAATTTTTGGACTCAGAACCGGGATAATTTTATCTTAGATGAGAGTGAGTCTCTGCTGGTCTCCAATGGCGGCGCACTGGGACGACATTTTGATGTGGATGAGACTCATATGTCTGCCTACGCTATGGCTGATTATGAACTCAGTGAACTCTGGTTCGTGATGGGGGGCTTACGTCTGACTCAGACCGAAACAGAGGTGAAGGGTTACACCTATATTGCCGATGAGGATGCCCTGATGCCTTCTAAAGGAGGGAAAGATTATTTGTCTGTGTTGCCCTCTTTGCATGTGAAATATTCGCCGGATGAGATGACCAATTATCGTCTCGCCTTGACCCGAGGCTTTAGTCGTCCCGATTTTGGCGCCTTATCTCCTGGGTCGACCTATTTTGAGGCTGACAATGAGCTTAATACCGGCAATCCGGAACTCGAACCTACCTATTCCAATAACCTGGATCTAATGGCGGAATATTATTTCGATAATGTGGGTATGCTCTCGGCGGGGCTGTTCTACAAAGATATTCAAGATCCCATTTTCGAACATACCAGTATAGGTGAATATAAGGGAAAATCAGGCGTGCTTATTAACCGTCCGGAAAACGGTGATGATGCTCGCTTGTATGGCGCGGAGTTATCCCTCAGCCAGAGCCTAGATTTTATCTCTGACTCATTGGAAAGTGTCGGCATCTTGGCCAATTATACCCTGATGGATTCAGAGATGACGGTACCGGGCCGGGAAGAGCAAACCAAGATCCCCCGTCAGGCTGATAGGTTATATAACTTGACCGTCTATTATGACGACGACACCTTTTCAATGCGGGTTGCGATGAATTATAAGGGAGAATATATCGAGTCTCACGGGAGAACAGCGGACTCGGACCGTTATTATGGTGCCTATCGAAGTCTGGATATGTCGGCCTCCTATAGCCTGAGCAAGCGTGCTTCGGTCTATTTGGAGATGAATAATTTAACCGATGAGCCGCTAACTTATTATCAAGGTTCGCCAGCCAGGGCGTTACAGGTGGAATACTACGGAGTTAGAGGCATGCTAGGTTTCAGCTACGGTTTTTAGACTCATGTTTTTAGGCTCATGTTAGTGGAGATGAATAATTTAACCTATGAGCCGCTAACCCTATGTACAAACAAGGTTCGCCAGCCAGGCCGTTACAGGTGGAATATTATGGAGTTAGAGGCATGCTAGGTTTCAGTTACGGTTTTTAGGCTCATGTTAGTGGAGGTGAATAATTTAACCTATGAGCCGCTAACCCCATGTACAAACAAGGCTCGCCAGCCAGTTACAGGTGGAATACTACGGAGTTAGAGGCATGCTAGGTTTCAGCTAGGGTTTTTAGACCTAGTTTATAAGATCAGTTTCTAGCCTCAAGTTGTAAAGCAGTCAATGGTCGGGTCTTATTGTATCGGGAGCTAGGTTCGTGTTGTTAAAAGTGACTATTTCAAGCCTGCTAGATGGCATAAACATCATACTAACATCGCTGCCTGGTGCGGGCGTAATGAGTATAACTAATGAGTAAAGCCAAGGAATTTCATGTTGTAAATGCTGGGATTGTGATCGATAGCAGAGTAGAATACCGCGCAACCCTACTTATAAGAAATGACAGCTGGAGTGACTAATGCTGAAAAAAGATATGAATATCGCGGACTTCGATCCACAACTGTTTAAAGCGATTGAAGATGAGACTCGCCGCCAGGAAGAGCATATCGAACTTATCGCTTCAGAAAACTACACCAGTCCTCGTGTTCTTGAAGCACAAGGTTCTCAGCTAACCAACAAGTACGCCGAAGGTTACCCTGGTAAGCGTTACTATGGTGGTTGTGAGTATGTAGATATCGCAGAAGACTTGGCTATCTCTCGTGCTAAAGAACTGTTTGGTGCGACTTATGCCAACGTGCAGCCACATTCTGGTTCACAGGCAAATGCTGCAGTATTTATGGCTCTGCTTCAAGGCGGCGACACAGTGCTGGGCATGAGCCTGGCTCACGGTGGTCATCTGACTCACGGTTCACACGTTAGCTTCTCCGGTAAGCTTTATAATGCGGTTCAGTACGGAATCGATGAGACTACGGGTAAGATAGATTACGCCGAAGTTGAGCGCCTTGCCATTGAGCACAAGCCTAAGATGATCATCGCAGGTTTCAGTGCTTATTCAGGCATCATCGATTGGAGCAAGTTCCGTGAGATTGCCGATAAAGTCGGTGCTTACCTGTTCGTCGATATGGCACACGTTGCCGGTCTTATCGCTGCGGGCATCTACCCGAATCCACTTCCACATGCCCACGTTGTAACTACAACGACCCATAAGACTCTAGCTGGCCCACGTGGTGGTTTGATTCTTTCGGCTATCGATGATGAAGCTATCTATAAGAAGCTAAACTCTGCGGTATTCCCAGGTGGTCAAGGTGGTCCTTTGATGCACGTTATCGCTGCTAAAGCGGTTGCATTTAAAGAAGCACTAGAGCCTGAATTCACAGTTTATCAGAAGCAAGTTGTTGTTAACGCAAAGGCTATGGCTAAAACTTTCATCGAGCGTGGCTATGATGTGGTTTCTGGTGGTACTGATAACCATCTATTCTTGCTGGACTTGATCAGCAAAGATATGACAGGTAAAGATGCCGACGCTGCACTGGGTCTTGCTAACATCACAGTGAACAAGAACTCGGTACCGAATGACCCACGCTCACCATTTGTGACTTCAGGTCTGCGTATAGGTTCTCCGGCCATCACTCGCCGTGGCTTCAAAGAAGCGCAATCGGTTGAGCTAACTAACTGGATGTGTGATGTGCTGGATGACATCACTAATGAAGGCACTATCGAACGTGTTAAAAATCAGGTTCTGGATCTGTGTGCTAAGTTCCCTGTTTACGGTTAACCTTTACGGTTAATTCAGGTAAACTTCGATGGCCGCTATTTAGCGGCCATTTTTGTTGGTGATTTCGTTAGAGTAAAAACGTCATTAGGCTATTTTCTCACTTATTCAGGAGGCTCGATGCATTGTCCTTTTTGTAGCGCAACCGATACCAAGGTAATCGATTCCCGTTTAGTGGCCGACGGCCATCAAGTCAGACGCCGCCGTGAGTGCGTCCAATGCCATGAGAGATACACCACCTTCGAAGGCGCCGAACTGGTGATGCCACGAATAATCAAGCAAGACGGAAGCCGTCAACCCTTCGATGAAGACAAACTTAGGGGCGGCATGCTTCGTGCGGTAGAGAAACGCCCTGTGTCTATGGATCAAATTGAACAGGCTCTGACTAAGATTAAGTCGACCTTGAGGGGAACTGGTGAGCGTGAGGTCAAGTCTGAGCTTATTGGAAACTTAATGATGGATCAGCTGGTGGGACTGGATAAAGTCGCTTATATCCGCTTCGCGTCGGTCTATCGAGCATTTGAAGATGTTTCCGAGTTTGGTGATGCTATCGCCAAGCTGCAGAAGTAAACCAAACCATTATCAACCCCATCCATGTGGGATTTATTAAACTTGTCTGGTCTGTGAACTTATGTGGTCAATAGAAGATACTGAATTTATGAGCCGTGCAATTAAACTTGCGCGTCGAGGTTTATATACCACTCGTCCAAACCCCTGCGTTGGTTGTGTCATCAGTTTAGACGATAAGATCATCGGCGAAGGTTTTCATATTCGAGCCGGCGGCCCCCATGCAGAGGTCCATGCTTTAGCCATGGCAAAAGAGCGCGTCGGTGGCCAAATCGATCTGAAGGGCGCGACAGCCTATGTGACTCTGGAACCTTGTAGCCATTATGGTCGCACGCCTCCCTGCGCAGAGGCTCTGATTAAACACGGCATATCCCGTGTGGTCGTCGCCGTAGAAGACCCCAATCCCCAAGTGTCTGGCCGGGGCATTAAGATGCTCAGGGATGCCGGTATTGAGGTCGATGTTGGTCTGCTCAGCGATGAGGCCGCTCAAATCAATCCTGGTTTTATGAAACGCATGGAGAGTTCCCTTCCTTGGGTGACGGTAAAACTTGCCGCTAGTTTAGATGGTAAAACAGCCCTAAGTAATGGTGAGTCTAAATGGATCACCGGCCTCGAATCTCGCCGCGATGTGCAACGCCTAAGAGCACGCCATTGCGCCTTGATGACTGGCATAGAAACCGTGTTAGTCGATGATCCATCTCTCAATGTGCGTCACGGTGAGCTTGGCTTGTTATCTCAGCAACTCGATGCAGACTCATTGCACCAACCACTTAGGGTCATACTCGACAGCCGCGCCAGACTCACATCGACGGCTAAGCTGTTTGCTATTACCAGCCCCATCTTGTTGGTCTCTTGCGTCGATTATCCTCAGATTGAAAAAGACACTTGGCCTGAGCATGTCTCTGGACTCATATTGGCAGCTGATCATGAAGGCAGAGTCGAGTTGGCGGCGCTGTTTGCGCACTTAGGTAAAACCTGTAATTCAGTGTTAATCGAGGCGGGGGCAACATTAGCCGGCAGTGTTATGAGCCAGAATCATGGCGATGAACTCATCCTCTATCAGGCGATGAAGCTACTTGGCTCCAATGGACGAAATTTAATCTCTCTGCCTGACTATATCGCTATGGCAGATATTCCAACCGTTAAATTAATCGATGAACGTAAATTGGGTGATGATACCCGTTTGACGTTAAAAATAAGGTCATAATTCATGTTTACCGGGATCATAGAGTCAGTGGGTACCTTAAGAAAGATAGAGCGACGAGGTGATGATATTCGCCTCAGTGTGGCGAGTAATAAACTCGACCTGTCTGATGTACGCCTAGGGGATAGCATAGCTACCAATGGTGTCTGTTTGACGGTAGTCGAGTGTCTCGGCGACGGCTATGTTGCTGACATTTCTGCCGAAACCGTGAGTTTGACCGGGTTTGCCAAATACCAGGTCGGTACTAAAGTTAACCTTGAAAAAGCCGTGACCCCAACCACTCGATTAGGTGGTCATATGGTGAGCGGCCATGTAGATGGCGTTGCGACAGTTGATGACAGGCAATACCGAGGCAAGGCCATCGAGTTTTGGTTGAGTGCACCTGTTGAGCTGGCCCGTTATATCGCCCACAAAGGTTCGATCACCATAGATGGGGTCAGCCTGACCGTTAATGAAGTGCAAGACAATCGATTTAGATTGACGATTGTGCCTCATACCGCCGGAGAGACGACCCTTGAGAGCCTCAAGGCGGGTGACAAAGTGAATATAGAAGTCGATTTGATTGCTCGTCATTTAGAACGTTTAATGACATACACCAATAAAGAGGCTTCGCAGCCTGAGTCAAATGTGACCATGGATCTGTTAGCTCGCTCAGGTTTTTTGCGCTAGAGACTAGCAAAATCTGTGAATAGAAGATTAAATTGATAAAAAATATCGGTTCACTGGCTGTTTTGCCTAAACCAGATACTCGAAACTATAAAAATTTAAGGCCTTACAATGTCGTTACACAGTATAGAAGAGATCATCGAAGATATTCGTCTCGGTAAAATGGTTATCTTGATGGACGATGAAGATCGTGAGAATGAAGGTGATTTGATCATGGCAGCAGACATGGTCACAGCGGAAGCAGTTAATTTTATGGCGACCTTTGGCCGTGGTTTAATCTGTCAGACATTGACGAAAGCGCGTTGTCAGCAGCTGAACTTGCCGCTGATGGTGACCAATAACAATGCTCAGTTCTCGACTAATTTCACTATGTCTATCGAGGCCGCAGAAGGCGTGACGACCGGCATTTCGGCTCAAGACAGAGCGGTAACGGTGAAAGCCGCAGTCGCAAAAGAAGCGAAGCCCAGTGATATCGTTCAGCCAGGTCATATCTTTCCTTTGATGGCGAAAGAAGGTGGGGTACTTATTCGTGCGGGTCATACCGAAGCGGGTTGTGATTTAGCCAGGCTGGCAGGTTTTGAAGCATCATCGGTCATTGTCGAAATATTAAATGATGATGGCACTATGGCACGCCGTCCGGATCTTGAAGTATTTGCCGAAAAACACGGTCTTAAGATGGGCACCATCGCCGACCTTATCGAATATCGCAATACCAAAGAGAGCAATGTAGTGCGTGAGGCTAAGTGTAAATTGCCCACACGTTTCGGCGAGTTCGATATGCTGACTTTTAGAGACACTATCGATAATCAGCTGCACTATGTGTTGATTAAGGGTGAAGTTAAAGAAGAAGTGCTAGTGCGTGTACATCTGCAAAACACCTTCAATGACCTGCTGCACTCGGAGCGTGATCAGAAGCGTAGCTGGCCGCTAGAAAAGGCGATGCAACGTATTGCCGATGAAGGTGGAGTACTGGTTCTCTTGGGTAACCAGGAACACAGCAGTGATATTCTTGCAAAAGTTAAAGCATTTGAGCTCGAAGACAGTGGTCAGGTGTCTACTCCGGCCAAGTGGCAAGGCACGTCTCGTCAAGTGGGTGTCGGTTCTCAAATTTTAGCCAATGTCGGTGTGACTAAGATGCGTCTACTTAGCTCACCTAAACGATATCATTCACTTTCAGGCTTTGGCTTAGAAGTGACTGAGTATATAAGTGAATAAATAAAATCTATTCAAATTAAATAAATTCTTGTGATTTGCATGGAGAACAACGTAGGGGGCTGTGATATCATACCGCCTCTTCCGTGCCCGAGCCGGTTAAATCAGCTAATTTAGGTAAGATAAATGAACATAGTTCAAGGTAATATCGAGTCGAAAAACGCCAAGGTTGCTATCGTAGTATCACGCTTCAACAGTTTTCTTGTTGAGAGCTTACTCGACGGCGCGGTCGATACACTGAAGCGTTTCGGTCAAGTCGCTGATGATAACATCACTGTTGTACGAGTCCCCGGAGCCGTAGAGCTGCCTTTAGCTGCACGTCGTGTTGCCGCTAGTGGTAAGTTTGACGGCATTATTGCCCTCGGTGCAATTATCCGTGGCGGTACGCCACACTTTGATTTAGTTGCAGATGTATGTAATAAGGGATTAGGTCAAGTTGCACTTGAGTACGATGTTCCTGTTGCATTCGGTGTGTTGACTACCGATACCACAGAGCAAGCGATTGAGCGCTCAGGTATTAAAGCGGGTAATAAGGGTGGCGAAGCTGCACTTAGCCTGATTGAAATGATTAACGTGCTGCAAGAACTAGAACAGCAGTTGCAAGATTAGGAATAAAGATGAAACCTTCTGAGCGCCGCAAGGCCCGCCGTTTAGCCGTACAAGCCATTTATTCTTGGCAGTTAAGCGGAAATAATATTGCCGATGTGGAGCATGAGTTTCTTACAGAGCAAAAAATCGATGGTATCGATGTCGCATACTTCCGTGAGTTACTCACGGGAACGGCAACGAAACTCGCTCAAATAGATGAACTAATTATTCCTCATGTTGAGCGTCCATTTGACGAAGTTTCGCCTATCGAAAAAGCGGTACTGAGAATGGCGACCTATGAGCTTACATTCCGCAAGGATGTACCCTATAAGGTTGCGATTAACGAAGCTATCGAGCTGGCAAAGACTTTTGGTGCAGAAGATGGCCATAAGTTTGTCAACGGTATTCTCGACAAGATAGTGGGTCGTAAGTAATACGAAAAAACGGCATCTTAGGATGCCATTTTTTTTGCCTCGCGAAGCTAGTGCTTATCATAAAAACAGATGTACTTATCTTACTCAGATACGGGCAGACTAATCCTTGAAAGAATTTCAATTAATCGAACACTTCTTTAATCGCCGTGCTCAAACACGCCGCGATGTCGAGTTAGGTATAGGTGACGATTGTGCTCTGGTACAAGTCGCCCCGAATAAATCCATCGCCATCTCCTGTGACACCTTAGTCGAAAATGTCCATTTTTATCCCGATATTCCGCCTCAGGCCTTGGGCTATAAATCCTTAGCCGTTAACCTATCCGACCTCGCTTCCATGGGGGCCGAACCTGCATGGATGACACTGGCATTAACCTTGCCGGATGTGGATGAGACCTGGTTAGAGCAGTTTAGTGCCGGTTTGTTCGATGCTGCCGAGTATTATGGTGTGTCGCTCATAGGTGGAGATACGACGCGTGGCCCGCGTTCGATCAGCATTACCATCAACGGATTAGTGCCGGCGGGAACGGCATTAACTCGAGGTGGTGCCAAGAATGGTGATTGGATCTATGTCACCGGCACTTTAGGTGACTCGGCATTGGGCCTGGATGTGATACGAGGTAACAGGCAAGTCGATACTGAATATAATGAGTATCTGATTAATCGGCATTATTACCCGACACCAAGAGTATTGGCGGGGCAATCGTTGCGAAACCTGGCCTCGAGTGCCATCGATTTATCTGACGGTCTGGCATCGGATATTTTACATGTCCTGAAGCGTTCAGAAGTCGGTGCGGTTATCGATGTGGAGCTATTGCCGCTATCCCAGGCCGTAAAAGACTCAGTCCCCGAGCAAGAAGCGTTAAGCTACGCCTTATCTGGTGGTGAGGACTATGAGCTACTGTTTACCGTTCCAGAGGCGCAAAAAGGTGCCTTAGAGACGGCACTAGCCCATGCCTGTGTCGAATTTACCCAGGTGGGGCAGGTGACATCTGATAAACAATTGAGATTAATACGCAATGGAGAGCCATTTAATCTTACTAACATAAGTTTCGAGCATTTCTCTTAATGAACATATTATCTAAAGATAAAGCGTTAACTCATCTCTCTCTGAAGAATCCCATTCACTTTTTAGCCCTTGGGTTTGGCTCAGGCTTAGCTGCAAAAGCGCCGGGAACCTTTGGCACCTTAGCCGCTATTCCGCTATTTCTCTTGATGGCCCCTCTGAGCCTGCCTTGGTATCTGGGACTTACCTTGTTGAGTGTACTTGCCGGTTTTTATATCTGTGATAAGGCCGCGAAAGACATGGGGGTTCACGATCATGGGGCAATTGTGTGGGATGAAATTGCCGGATTACTCATCACCATGATAGCCGCGCCTGCGGGTTGGCTCTGGTTAGTCATAGGCTTCGCCTTGTTTCGCTTCTTCGATATATTGAAACCTTGGCCCATCCGTTGGCTCGATGCCAAAGTCGAAGGCGGCTTCGGTATCATGATAGACGATGTGCTTGCGGGAATTTTCTCGCTGATTTGTCTGCAAGTATTAGCTTACTATTTCGCTTAGCAAGTTCCGTCTGGTTATTTGAGGTATGGATTAATCCTGCCTCATTGCTTTCATTTTATTTCTTTCTAATCTTCCTTTCTCTCAATACTTTCTCTCAACTTCTTGTGCTTATATCGATTGATAACTTTTATCAAGCTCACTTTTGGCAACCTGAGGTTTCAATTTTTGGCCTCGATAAACAGGAGGGATGATGACAGCATAAGGTGTTATACCAATCAGTATAAGAAAGTGATCTACTCAGAGTGATTTTTGGCAATTAATTCAAGGCGTATAGCTGATGGAATGGTTATTCCCTTGTGAAGCTATTCAACGAAGAAGTAGGCGGTCAAAAGCACTCCTGAAAGGCGAGTTTTAGCGCTTTATATACTGTGTTAACGAGCTAGAACGTAGAATAACTATGCTCTTCACTCGTTGCCTTGCCTCTGAAGCGGTAAACTCTCGCTGAGCGATCACATCTTTATACTGATTGGTATTACTTACAGTCTCAATTGAAAGGAATAAGCCATGCTCTTGAAAAATAAAATTGCCATTATTACTGGTGCTGCATCTGGTATTGGTCTTGAAACCGTTAAACTATTTCTCGAAGAAGGCGCGAACGTTGTTGCAGGCGACATTATGAGTTCTATGGCACTATCTGAGTTAGTAGAAAAAGATGAGCGCTTAGTGTTTCACTTGGTCGATGTCACGGTTAAAGATGACCATAATAAGTTGATTGAGTTGGCTGTTTCATCTTTTGGTGGTCTTGATATCTGTTTCAATAATGCAGGAATCATAGGTGATACAGAAACTCCTGGTGCCGAACAAACCATGGAATCATTCGATAAAGTGATGAATGTTAATGTTCGTGGTGTAGCCCTTGCTATGAATGCTCAGATTAAGTTCTTTCAATCATCGGGCCACAAGAGTCCGGCAATTATCAACACTGCATCGGTAGCGGGTAAGATTGCTATGGCTAACTCGGCACCTTACATCACTTCGAAACATGCTGTTGTTGGACTAACTAAGGCCTATGCCATCGATTACGCATCGGCGGGGATCCGTATCAATATGGTTGCCCCCGGCGTGATTGCTACACCTATGGTGTCTGAGGTCGATGAAGATAAAGTCGAAGCGATTTTAGCGGCGCATCCTATCGGACGTATTGGTCTGCCAAGTGAGATAAGTGAACTCGTGGTATTTCTGGCGAGCGACAGAGCGACTTTTATCAACGGGGCTTATTACAATGTCGATGGTGGCTATTTGGCTCTGTAAGCTTATAACTTGAGGGACTAGGTGTTAGGACTAAAACGTCCAGGTGGCTTTGGCGAAAAAGGTGGGATCGGCGATATGCCCAAACAGGTCTTGCCCTGCGTTATCCGTACCATTGTAGGTAAAGCAAGCTGTTACCGGACCAATGGGGTAGCTCAAACCTAAGTTGTAATATACGTAGTCGTCACCTAGGGCATCTTTCGTATTCCACCAGCCTAGTTGCATATCAAGACTAAGGCCTGACTCCCACAGTGATTGCGACTTGTTGTATTCCACTCGATAAGCTTTATCGACACTTAAGTCTCCTAAGATATCATTTAAGGTATGGCTAAAAGAGAATTGTCCGTAGGGGGTGTACAGGTCAAACATGAGTTCGGTAAAGTCCAGGCTGATGTCTGCTGAGTTTGAGCCCTGAATAAGGTATTGATACAGGGTGACAGATAAGTACACTTCTTCGTTGAACAGGTGACGATAGCCGACATACACATCGGTTTCCAGATTTTCACCTGCTTCATAGGGGCTAGCATCATCGATGAAATTGAATGTCGATACGAAAGTACCCAGATAAAATCCATTACCGACATCGTATCCGGCGAGTACCTGAACGGCAGGGTCTGTCTGAGTCAAAGAGACTCCATAGGCTCTATGATCTGTGGTGACGCTCGCATGGCCATAATAGCTGCCATCAGCCAGGCTAGGAAGAGTGAAAAGAAGGAGTAGATAAGGGAGTAAATGAAGCGCCTTAGTGACGATGATGAGAGAGTCTTGGGTTGCACTTTTCCATGTGTCCAGTAAATAATTCATATCCCTTGCCTTATTACCGATTAGCTCATTCCTTAAAGTCATTTGACTAATGACTTTAAGGAAAATATAGACCAAGGGAAGCGCTATATCCAATATTTAGTGAGGTGGTATAAAGAATCTACACTCGTAATAGTTCCTTCGCGTTTGCTAATGTGTTGTTGGTTATTTCGTCGCCACCCAGTAAACGGGCGAGCTCTTCGATGCGCTGATTCTTGTCCAATGGTGTCATGGATGTTTCAGTCTTTCCTGCTTTGCTCTTCTTGTCGACAAACATGTGTTGGTGTCCGTTACCGGCAACTTGAGGCAGGTGGGTCACACACAAGACTTGAGTAGAATCACCTAACTTTCTCAGCATTCGTCCAACAACTGCTGCCGTTGGTCCTGAAATCCCCACATCGACCTCATCAAAAATGAGCGTCGGGGTCGATACTTTTTTGGCTGTAATGACTTGGATCCCCAGGCCTATTCTGGACAGCTCGCCACCCGATGCTACTTTAGATAGTGGCTGAAGAGGCTGGCCAGGATTAGTAGTGACGAGAAACTCTATGGTGTCGCAGCCATTAGGGGAGCTGAGTTCTTCATTGAATGCGATTGAGATTGAAAATTTCCCTTTAGGCATACTCAATTCATGGATAGATTGAGTGACCTGCTTGTCTAGCTCTTTGGCATAACGACAGCGGCTCTGGTTGAGTTTCTTGGCATGTACCAGATAGCTTTCTCGACTGGCGGCTACCTGTAGCCTGAGATCGTCCAAAGCTTCTTCGTCAGAGTCGAGGGAGATAAGCTCAGCTTTTAGCATGAGGTGGTGAGCGGCTAGTCCGCTCGGGCTGACGTGGTGCTTACGAGCCAGCTGCATGGTCTTGGATAATCTCTGCTCTAAATGTGCGAAATGTTCAGGATCAAGCTCTAACCCTGCTAGGTAAGCCTCAAGTTCGCTACTGCTTTCCTGAACTTGAATGAGGGCTTCGTTTAGCATACTGACCACACTCGTTAGTAGAGGGTCATATGACTCCAGTTCTTGGGCTTGAGTGATGCCTGCATTGATCATGGACTCGACGTTGCCCTGATCATTCTCCTGTAAGATGAACAGCTCATTTTTACAGGCTTCGACCAGAGCAGTGCCATTGGCAAGTTTCTTATGCTCTGCCTCTATCTCTTCAAATTCTCCTGGAGATAGGTTGAATTCATCGAGTTCTTCGACTTGATATTGGAGTAGCTGTTTTCGAGAGATACGTTCATGTTGTGATAGCGTTAAGGCTTTAAGTTCTTTCTCTATCAATTTACAGCGTTGATAACCAGCAGTGACAGAGTCGAGTAGCATTTTATGATTGGCGTAACTGTCTAATAAGGTAAGCTGATGTTCACTCTTTAGCATGGCATGGTGCGCATGTTGACCGTGGATACCAATAAGCAGTTGGCCTAGATTTTTGGCTTGTGATAAGGGGACAGGATTACCATTGATGTATGCCCTGGAGCGTCCATCACTATTAACTGTGCGCCTGAGTATGCAGTCATTATCATGGTCAAGATCGTTATCTTCGAGCCAACGTTTGGCAACAGGGATATCACTCAAGGAGAATCTGGCACTCACTTCAGCTTTATCCGCGCCAGGCCTTACCGTACTGGCATCGGCTCTGTTACCTAAACACAGGCCTAAGGCGTCAATTGCAATCGATTTACCCGCCCCGGTTTCACCGGTAATGCTGGTCATTCCGGGCCTGAAGTCCAGCTCAAGGAAGCGAACTATGGCGAAATTATTGATGCTGAGTTGGCAAAGCATAATGACATCCCTTTAATGTACTGTGTTTTTAAACAGTATATACTGATTTTATATACAGTAAAGCTTTGAGTGAATAGTGTTCAATATTATTCTGACTCAATACGAAACTTCATCGAACTTAGTCACTAGTTGCTGAGCATGCTAGCTACGAAGTAAATAATCTATGCTTGGCAAGGTCAGGATACTCAGCACTGTACCTAACATGATCGTTTGAGCGCTGATTGCTGACTTTATCCGATATCTTTGTGCTAACAAGAACACACTGGCAGCCGTGGGTAAGGAAGCTAGCAGCACCCCCATGATCAGCAAATCTCCCTCGACGCCAAAGGCTATTAAGAGTATATAAGCCAGCGCGGGTTGTATGAATAATTTGCACACATTAATCCAGGTCAATTCGGCGAAATGATGGAAAGTCTTTTCTCTAACCGTTAATTGACGAGTGTCATGGGGTATAGCTGAGGATAGAGGGAGTTCCTGGCCGCCAGTAGCCTTGGCGAGTACCATGCCGATTGCAAAAAGTGCACAAGGGCTAGAGGTCATGCCTATCTGGCGTAGCATGATTGATATTGATTCGTTGACGTGAATATTAAGAGCCGAAATAACCATGCCTATAGTGCTGCCAATGACAATTGGATTCTGTATCAGAGACTGAAAAATAACGACAAGAGGGGATACTTGCTTCTGCCCTTGGTACAACTCGACGGTAACTAAGACCAAGGCAAAAATGATGACGGATAAAAGTGTCGTAATGGCGGCTGCGGTTAATGCGTTGCCATTGTCGGGAAACAGCATGGTGAGTAAGGGCATGCCGATAAAAGCACAGTTACCGAATGTGGTGTTTAGCGCCCTGAGTGCGGCTATATCAGTGCGGCCTTTATTGGTTACGCAGGACACCAGCATCACCAATATGTAGGTCAATACCATAGCTAAGCTATAACCGGCAATAAATCCCCATTGCAAAATACCTTCGATAGGGGTTTCAGCCAAGGCAATCAGCATGATAGCCGGGAAAGCTATGTAGTAAACATATTGGTTTAATACCTGGTCTGTATCGGGTGACAGGATTCTGCTTCTCTGGATAAGCGAGCCCAGCAACATGATCCCAAGTACGGCAAACAATGGGGTTAAGATAGGTGACATCAATACCATCCCTAATTTGAGTCGTGTTTTTATTATATTTTTTTTATCAAAGTAACACAGTTTTTCGTTGGGATGCTATTAAGCTAAGGTCTTAGGGGAAGTTTCGGTTTTGCTTTGTGGAGGCGTTTATTAGAGAGCTTTGTTTTTGGCTCTTGGGTTGGAAGGGGGCCTTTTATTGGCGGAAGAACGCCGAGCTCCTGGAAAAAGTTGATTTGTCTTCTTAATTCAAACAGAGAGCCCACTCTAGTCTGCTCACCTATGATGAGTTTCCAAGTGTCTGTTAGGCCCTCTGAATTAGTCAGGATATAGCCTTCGTAAATCAATTTTCTCATTGATAGCTATAACTTTAGCTCTCAGGCAGTCCGATACCTATGTTAGATACGCCGGATTGAATGATCTCTTTTCGCAGTGACTTCACAAAGTCTGCATTTAATTTAGGATTGTCTTCAATCAGTTGAAGTAGTGTGCTTTGCAGCTCTTTCTCTTCAACCATGACCTCATGATTAAAGATGTAGTCGTCGAATGCGTCTTCGTCAAGCTCGACATCGGAAATCGCTTCTATGTAATTGGCTACAGTGCTCGAAGAGAGCTTACTGATATTGACAATATCTTCTTCGACTTTACTCTGAATGGCACTCAATAAGGCTATGATTGCAGTGCTTGCATCCATGGCTGGATAGACACCATAGACATCGAAGTCGGCTGGTTCTGGCGTGTTTAGCTCTAACCTTTCCAGGTAGATATCTATGTTTAGCTTTAACTTTTTATCATAGATAGATTGCCATAGTAGGCTAAGTGCAGTATCGAGCACTTGTGGATCACCAAACTCACACACCTCTGAAAAAAGTTGATAATTAGGCAGCATACGTTGGCACAATGCGATGGCGAATACTTTTTTCTGTTGTAAGTCTAACGCTTTTACGCGTTTAAAGAAGCCGAGCTTGTTTGTCATCTAATACATCCGTTGATAACTGTGATAACACTTGATTTGCAGCCGATTCTACCTTAGTTAGTTCATCAAGTAACTCAAGTATTTCAGGTTCCACCTCGGTGATACCTATTCCTAGTTTTAATCTAGACTCTATCTCATGGCAAAGTTTCTGTGTCGTCGGTACGCCGCAGTAGCAACTCGCGCCATGTAGCTTATGCACTGTGCTGAGCATCTGTTTCTCATCGAGGTTATCTAAGGAGTCTTGTAGCTGGTCTGTGGTCTCAGGTAATGAATCTACCAACATTTTCAGCATATCCAGAGCTAAGTCTGTCTTATTATTTGCCTGGGTTAAACACAGATCCCAATTAAGGGTGAACTGATCGAAATGGGTGAATCTGGGCCGGGTCTTCCAGCGACTGATCACGCTTTTTAGTGAGGCTTCATCTATGGGTTTAGGTAAGTAGCCATCCATACCACTCTGCTCGATTCGCTCTCTCTCTTCGGCGATGGTATGGGCCGTCACTGCTATGATAGGAGTATTACGATTGAGGGAGTGTTGCCGTATCTGTTTTGTGGCGCTGATGCCATCTGTACCAGGCATCTGGATATCCATAAATATAAGATCAAAACTACGCTCCTTAGCCTGTTTGATGGCGCCATCGCCACTGCTAACAACCGAGACTTGGCTGACTATCTCTTTGAGTAAGGTATCGATTAACTTTAGGTTTGCCGGATTATCATCCACAGCCAGTACACTCATAGGCTCCCTTGAAATAGTCTCTGGAGGCGTAAATTCTTTGAGTAGCTGTAGATTCTCAGAGTTAGGCTGAGGATCGATTAAGGTTTGTGCTAGTACTTTTTCGCCAATTGGCGCCGACATGACCTTGTCGGCAAAGGGTAAGATGCTGTGGAGTTCATATTCCTGATCTCCGCCGATGAAGATGAGGTAGCGACATCTAGCTTTAATTTTTTCAAGTTGTAAGGAGATATCAATGTCTTTGTCCATGCCCTTATTGCTGATCAGGGCATAATCATAATAAACATCATGCTGACTAAAGTAATGAGCTAGCTGCTCACCGGAGCGAATATTGGTGAGCCGCATTCCCCAATGCCTTACTTGGCGATCTAAGGTGTTGTTCGACAGCTCTCTGGGTTCAAGCAATAAAATAGATTTATTGAGGAGCTTATCCACTGACTGGATTTGGCCTATTGGATATAAGCTGGTGCTTAGAGGAAGAGTGAACCAGAAGGTTGATCCCGTATTCGGTTTGGAGTGACAGCCAACCTGCCCGCCCATACGGTTGATCAGTCGCTTTGTGATGATAAGCCCAAGACCCGTTCCGCCAAAGCGACGGGAAATGGATGAATCTGCCTGGCCAAAAGCCTGAAAAAGCAGTTCTTGTTGCTCCTCATCGATACCAATTCCGGTATCTATTACTTCAAATCTTAAATTGATCTTGTCGTTGGTCGATTCTGTTAGCTGTAGTTTTAAATGCACGCTACCGATATCGGTAAATTTGATGGCATTTCCCACCAAGTTGGTGATGATTTGGCTAAAGCGCATGGCATCACCGGAGAGGTCTTCAGGTATCGACTGGTCGATATCTACCACTAACTCAATATCTTTTTCACGGGCGCTATTAGATAACAAGGTAATAGTATCGTCTAAGGTCTCTCTTAGTGCGAATGGCATGTTTTCCAATACCATTTTCCCCGCTTCGAGTTTTGAGAAATCTAAGATATCGTTAATGATCCCTAGCAGGTTAGTCGCGCTTTTTTCTATGGTTTTAACATAGTCCTGTTGACTCGAATGTAGTGGCGTCTTGAGGAGTTGTTTCGCAAAGCCTATGACGCCGTTGAGCGGAGTCCTTAATTCATGGGACATGTTGGCCAGAAATTCTGATTTTATCCGACTGGCCTCTAGTGCACGTTTCTTAGCGAGATCAAGCTCAACGTTCTGGATCTCGATCTGCTCTAAGGTTTCCCTTAAATCCGATGTTGCCTGATCGATATTTTGCTGCATCTCATCGTGATATTCCGACAGAGAGCCTGCCATGGCATTAATACCACGTTTGAGCAGATCCAGCTCGCCAATCAAGTTGCCATCGACTCGGGTATCAAGCTTTCCTTCACGGATCTTAGCCACAACTCGCACCATTTCGGTGATGGGTTGAGTGACGTTTTTCACCAGTCTGAAGGTGAAAAGTAAATTTAGCTGAACACCGATCAAGACGATAATAAAGGCGGCAACGGCAGCTCTATGTTGCTCCAGTAACGCATTTTCTTTATTCACTAATACTGCTATGTAGCCGAGCTTAGTCGCGATTAGGCGTTCAGTATCATTGTTTTCATCGGTATTAAGGTTAAGTTCATTGTCGGTTGAGAAAATAGGCGTGCGCAGTATGATGCTGTCGCCAACTTGTTCGAGTTGAGTATTGAGCAGGCTGTTAAAAGGTTGATCGTAACGCATCATTTCATGATTTTTATAATGATGTGAAGTGACTATGACACGATTATTGGTATCAAAAATAGCGATGAACTGTACTAAAGAGGCTTTGTTTAACTGGATTGCAGTGATCAGTTTTTTGGTACTTTCGAAGTCATTTCTCTCTAGGCCGATGGCCGCAGCAATCGCCAGTGGCTCGATAATATTGCTGCCCTGTTCTATGAGAGTTTGTTCGAGTTCATAGAAACGATTTATGGTAAAATAGCTGCCTAGTAGAACACCGACAAGAATAGTTGGCGCTAACGCAAGTACAAGCACCCAAGAGCGGAGGCTGTATTTCGTCATGTTATCGGCGTTATTCATTAAGTTGGCTAATCTACCAGTTTGTTGACAAACGTTTCACTAGACTGCCAGAGAATGGCCTGTCTTGGCCAGTATTATTATCGATTTAGAGGCCTCAATGGCACAGTTTTTTAAAGCAAAACCAAATAGATCTAAGCAAGTATCAGCCAGAATGAGCTTAGAGATCACCCAGCTCGATCATTTAGGTGCGGGAATTGCTCATCATGATGGCAAAATTGTCTTTGTACCGGGGGCTTTACCGGGAGAAAGTGTAAGAGGGCAATTGACCGAGCAGAAGAAGCGTCACGCTCGTGCTAAATTGCAAGAGATTGTCAGAGCATCCCAAGATCGAGTCACGCCCAAATGTGCCCATTATTACCAGTGTGGTGGTTGTGATTTACAACATCTAGCTATCGATAAACAGCGTAGCCATAAACAAGATAGTTTGGTCAGTCTTATGGCTAAGCTAGGTCAGGCTGAAGCAGAGACGATAGCACCAGTACTGTTTGGTAAGGAATGGGATTATCGACGCCGGGCCAGACTCGCTACTTTTTATGATAGAAATACTAAACACACCACTTTAGGTTTCAGGGCTCAGGCGAGTAAGCAAGTCATTAACATCGAGCATTGTCCTGTGCTTGCGGCCCCCCTGTCAGATTTAATCTTGCCTTTATCTCGTGTGTTAAATCGACTCTCGAGTAAGAAGGCCTTGGGTCACGTGGAACTAATCGAAGCCAGTAATGGTCATTTTGTCGTTATCAGGACGACAAAATCCATGTCGGAAAAAGACACCGAAAAGTTACGAGAATTTTCCGACAGTCACAAAGTGAACTTGATAGTACAAGGTAATGAATCTGACTTAACCTTGATCTGTGATGATCCACACACCTTGGCCATTGGCTCAAGTGAGCTGCCCTATTATGAACTGGATAATGAAATAAAGTTAAGTTTTACTCCGGGTAATTTTGTTCAGGTCAATGCCGAAATCAATAATGCCATGGTGAACCAAGCCGTGGACTGGTTATCCGTTGAAACCAATGAGCGGGTGCTAGACCTCTTCTGCGGCGTTGGGAATTTTAGCCTGCCATTGGCCAAGAAAGGCGCCGAGGTGATAGGCGTTGAAGGTGTGCCTGAAATGGTGCAACAAGCCAGCATCAATGCCAAGCTGAATGGGGTTAATAATGTGTCTTTTTTCCATACCGATCTCAGCGCCGATCTCTCAAAGGCTTCCTGGCTCGGTAAGGTGGATAAATTGCTTCTAGATCCGGCCAGAGCCGGGGCTTTCGAGAGTCTGCAATGGCTGAAGAAAATGAAACCTAAATCCATTGTTTATGTTTCATGTGATCCGGCGAGTCTGGCACGAGACAGTGAGTATCTGTTAAAACATGGTTACAAGTTAACTAAATTGGGTTTGATCGATATGTTTCCTCAAACTCATCACATCGAAGCCATGGCATTGTTTGAATTGAGTTAATTGTATAATTAGTAACTAATTAACGCTTGAGTCAAGGTTTGTTAATTGACATTGGAAGCGGAATGCTCAAGATAGGCATTCGGCGAGAAGGGATTAAGTTCCTGAGCGTACTTTAAGATTTAAAGTTAAGGATGTTATTGAGATGGTATCTGTTCGAGAAGCACATTTTAGTGATCCGGATTTTCAGTTAGAAGAGTGGGTCAATCGTTACATCAGTGACACCGATGAGGCCCTATCTTTACTCGAACTGCTGCGTCAGATTGAGACCATGGTGTCGCAGCATGGTAATGATATTAATCTGATCCAGCGTGCCAGAGAGTTGATAGAAATTCTCGCGCCTCTTAACATGGACATAGAAACGCTACAGGCGTCCGTGCTCTTTGTGGTTTATGATGCTGGTATTTTATCTAAAGAGTCTCTCGAAGAGTCCTTCGGTAAAGGGCTCGCCACCTTAGTCCGAAGCGTTGAAACCATGAATGCCATCGGCGCATTGAAAATCAATGACCAGTCCCGCGCTGCAGAGCCTCAGATAGACAACATTCGCCGTATGTTGCTGGCTATGGTGGAAGATGTTCGCGCCGTCGTGATCAAGCTAGCCGAGCGTATTTGCCTACTTAGAGAGGTGAAGAATGCCGATGAAGAGACGCGAGTCCTCTTGGCCCGTGAAATTGCAGATATCTATGCGCCCTTGGCCAACAGACTAGGAATAGGTCAATTAAAGTGGGAGCTGGAAGATATTTCATTTCGTTATCTTCATCCTGAAACGTATAAAGAGATTGCCAAACAGCTAGATGGTAAGCGACTGGATCGTGAGACATTCATCGATAATTTTGTCGGTAAACTGCAAGCTAGGTTAGATAAAGATCACATTAGGGCCAAGGTTTATGGCCGCCCTAAGCATATCTATAGCATCTGGAAGAAGATGAAAGGTAAAGATCTTAAATTTGATGAGCTGTTTGATGTCCGCGCCGTGCGGATTGTCACTGATAGACTTCAGGACTGTTATGGGGCTTTAGGTGTGGTACACACGCTTTGGCATCATATTCCCCGGGAGTTCGACGATTATGTGGCGAACCCAAAGCCTAACGGTTATCAGTCCATACATACCATAGTTGTGGGTCCCGAGGGGAAAACCGTCGAGATTCAAATCCGCACCGAGCAGATGCATGAAGATGCCGAGCTCGGGGTTGCCGCTCACTGGAAATATAAAGAGGGCACAAGTGGCACTAAGCAGAGTGGCTATGAAGAGAAGATTAACTGGCTGCGTAAGATCTTGCAGTGGCAAGAAGATGTGGCCGAGAGTGGAAACTTAGTCGAAGAGGTACGCAGTCAAGTCTTCGAAGACAGAGTCTATGTGTTTACCCCTAGCGGTGAAGTGGTTGACTTGCCGCTTGGATCGACTGTGCTAGATTTCGCCTATTATATCCATTCCCATGTTGGACATAAGTGCATAGGGGCAAAAGTCGATGGCCGAATAGTGCCTTTTACTTATCAGGTGGAAACGGGTCAACGCATCGAGATCATCACCTCTAAGCAGCCTAACCCTAAGCGTGACTGGCTTAATCCACATTTAGGTTATATTCGTTCATCCCGAGCACGTTCTAAGATTCAGCACTGGTTTAAACAGCAAGACAGAGACAAGAATAGCGTCGCTGGCCGTGAGATGCTTGAAACTGAGCTCTCACGTGTGGGACTCAAACTCAAAGATGCTCAAAGTGCGGTCGAGCGATTTAACATGGTGAGCATGGATGACCTGCTAGCCGCGATCGGTGGCGGAGATGTGAGGCTCAACCAGGTCGTGAATCATGTGCAGAGCCAAATGCGTAAGCATGAGTTATCCGATGAGGAAGCGGTCGAAGATCTGGTTAAGAAGAGCCAGAGTAAGGTGGGAAGGAAAGGTAAGGGCCAGGTTGAAGTTAGTGGTGTGGGTAATTTGATGAGTCATATCGCTCGTTGTTGCCAGCCTGTACCCGGCGATGAAATTTTCGGTTTCATCACAAAGGGACGTGGAATTTCGGTACACAGAGCCGATTGTGATCAGGTCAAAGAGCTAATACGTGCCCATCCTGAGCGTACCGTGGATGTGGTGTGGGGGGAGAACTACTCCGGCGGCTATAAAATTAGATTGCGTATTATAGCCAATGATCGTTCGGGGTTACTGCGAGATTTGACCTCTGTACTCGCCGCCGAGAAAACCCATGTAATGGCGATGAGCACATCATCAGATGTAAAGACACAGACTGCTGCTATCGAACTCGAGCTGGAATTGTATAATCTTGACGGCCTTTCTAAAGTGCTGGCGAAAATTAATCAGGTTGAAGGTGTGAGTGAAGCCAGACGTTTATAATCCTGAGGAAGTTTAATTTTGGATTCATGACTCATTAAGGTGGCTTTTGCCGCCTTAATGCATTTAGTTTTATACGGGATTAAGATGAAACATAGTGAAATTCAACCTCTACTGGATGTGATGGTAAGGCTCAGAGACCCTCAATCGGGTTGTCCTTGGGATCTCGCCCAATCATTTAACACCATAGTGCCCTTTACCTTAGAAGAGGCCTATGAAGTTGCCGATACTATAGAGCGTATGGCTTTAGACGAGCTTCCCGATGAGCTTGGGGACCTACTGTTTCAGGTGGTGTTCTACTGTCAGTTGGGTAAAGAGCAAGGTCTGTTCGATTTTGGGGATGTGGTAGATAAAATATGTAATAAGCTTACTTCGAGGCACCCCCATGTATTTGGCTCCCTCAAAGAGGCGAGCGCCGAGCAAGTGAAGCAAACCTGGGAAACCATAAAGGCCAAGGAGCGCAAAGATAAATCTCTTCATTCGGTATTGGATAATATTCCACTCGCCTTACCGGCACTGTCACGTTCGGTCAAAATTCAGCAGCGTGTCGCCCGGGTGGGGTTCGACTGGGATGAACTAGGCCCAGTGGTGGATAAAATCCATGAGGAGATTGACGAAGTCTTGCATGAAGTAAAGCAAGAGCTACCGATAAAAGACAAGATACAGGATGAGATGGGTGATCTGCTGTTTGCCGTGACCAATCTGGCGCGTCATTTAGGCATTGAACCTGAGCAGGCCCTGCGTCAGGCAAATACAAAATTTGAACGACGTTTCAGAGGCGTCGAAGCCTTAGCAGACGAGAGCGGTAAGCCGATAGAGGAGCACAGCTTAATCGAGCTAGATGGCTACTGGGACAAAGTAAAGCGTAATGAAGTGCACAAATAGATAAAAATTATCGCTGAACTTGTTTGTCGTATCGCTGGAGTTTTGCTACAATTGCGCCCCGTCCTAGTGCTTTCTTACAAGCACATATTTCCAACTCATTTTCTCAGGTTCATAATGACAACAAGGTATATCTTCGTTACTGGTGGCGTGGTTTCATCACTAGGTAAAGGCATTGCAGCAGCATCGTTAGCGGCAATTTTGGAGGCTAGAGGCCTAAACGTAACCATTATGAAGCTAGATCCATATATTAACGTGGATCCAGGCACCATGAGCCCGACTCAGCACGGAGAGGTTTTTGTTACCGAGGACGGAGCAGAGACAGATCTTGATCTAGGTCATTATGAGCGTTTCATTCGTACCAAGATGAACCGTCGCAATAACTTCACCACAGGTCGTATCTATGAAGAAGTACTTCGTAAAGAGCGTCGTGGTGACTATTTAGGTGCGACCATTCAGGTCATTCCTCATATCACTAACGCCATCAAAGACAGAGTGCTTGCAGGTGGTGAAGGTCATGATGTTGCTATCGTCGAGATTGGCGGCACGGTCGGTGATATCGAGTCATTGCCATTTTTAGAATCTATTCGCCAGTTAGGTGTTGAACTCGGTCGTGATCGCACCCTGTTTATGCATCTGACTCTGGTGCCTTTCTTAGGCGCCGCAGGTGAGGTTAAGACTAAGCCAACACAACACTCGGTGAAAGAGTTGCGCTCTATCGGTATCGCTCCGGATATTCTTATCTGTCGTGGTGATCGTGTGGTTCCTGCCAATGAGAGAGCGAAAATTTCACTCTTCTGTAATGTTGAAGAACGTGCTGTCATCTCACTCAAAGATGTAGATAGCATCTACAAGATCCCGGCTCTACTTAAGGCTCAAAGCCTAGATGAGATCGTGGTCAAGCGCTTCGGCATAGAATGTAAAGAAGCCGACCTGCATGAGTGGGAGCAAGTGATCTATCAAGAAGCCAATCCTACCGGTGAAATCACTATTGGAATGGTAGGTAAATATATTGAACTGCCAGATGCCTATAAGTCTGTCAACGAAGCCTTGAAGCATGCGGGTCTGTTTAACCGAGTATCGGTGAATATCAAGTATGTTGACTCTCAGACTCTTGAAGCTAAGGGTATTGAAGATCTAGAAGACCTTGACGGTATACTCGTTCCTGGTGGTTTCGGAGAACGTGGCGTTGAAGGTAAGATCATGGCTGCTAGATATGCCCGTGAAAATAATGTGCCATATTTCGGTATTTGCCTGGGTATGCAGGTCGCGTTAATTGAGTTTGCGCGAAACGTAGCTGGCTTAGAAGATGCTCACTCTACCGAATTTAACAAAGAGTCGCCGCATCCTGTCGTTGGTTTGATCACCGAGTGGCTCAATGAAGACGGTGCAGTCGAAGAACGTCACGAATCATCAGATCTTGGCGGAACCATGCGTCTTGGGGCGCAGCTTTGTCATCTCTCTGAGGGAAGTAAGGCTGCCGAAGCTTACGAAGGCAATTCTTGTGTCGAGCGCCATCGCCATCGTTTCGAAGTGAACAACAACTATAAAGAACGTTTAGAGCAAGCAGGCCTAATATTCAGTGGTCTTTCCTCTGATCGCCAGCTTGTTGAAATGATTGAGCTTCCAAATCACCCTTGGTTTGTCGCCGGTCAATTCCACCCTGAATTTACATCGACCCCTCGTGACGGTCAGCCATTATTTAAAGGCTTTATTGCTGCAGCCTATGCGTACCAGAAACGCGACTTAGGCTAAATCAGAAACGTTAAGCCGCTTCCAAAGTTTGGAAGCGGCTTTTTTGTTTTCTGATGATGTAAATTTGGATGAACAAATTTTAGTTTTACTTTATTTTTGATTTTATTTTTAAACTTAAACCGAGGAAATTATGGCTAAAATTATTAATGTCATTGGTCGCGAAATCATGGATTCTCGCGGTAACCCAACTGTAGAAGCCGAAGTTCACTTAGAAGGTGGCTTTCATGGTATGGCGGCTGCACCGTCTGGGGCATCTACAGGTAGTCGCGAAGCGTTAGAGCTACGTGATGCTGACAAGAGTCGCTACATGGGTAAGGGCGTACTGAAAGCCGTTGCCAACATTAACGGCCCTATTCGCGATGCACTACTAGGTAAAGACGCCACGGCCCAGGCAGATCTTGATCAGATCATGATCGATGTCGACGGTACCGAAAACAAAGATAAGCTAGGTGCTAACGCTATCTTGGCTGTATCTTTAGCTGCGGCCAAAGCCGCCGCTGCATTTAAAGGTGTACCTTTATACGCACACATTGCCGACTTAAATGGTACTCCGGGCCAATACACTATGCCTGTACCTATGATGAATATCATCAATGGTGGTGAGCATGCCGATAATAACGTCGACATTCAGGAGTTCATGGTTCAGCCTGTCGGTGCTAAGAACTTCCGTGAAGCCTTACGTATGGGTGCTGAAATTTTTCATAACTTGAAGAAAGTACTTCAGGAAAAGGGTCTAAACACAGCAGTAGGTGATGAAGGTGGTTTCGCTCCTGATTTAGCTTCAAATGCTGATGCTCTGGCTGTGATCAAGGTTGCTGTCGAGAAAGCTGGCTACAAGCTAGGTGAAGATGTGACACTTGCGCTAGATTGTGCAGCCTCAGAATTCTATAAAGACGGTCAATATGATCTTGCTGGTGAAGGTAAAGTCTTCAGCGCCAATGGTTTTTCTGACTTCCTAAAGGAGTTAACTGAACAATACCCTATCTTGTCTATCGAAGATGGCTTAGACGAGTCAGATTGGGATGGTTGGGCATATCAGACTCAGATTTTAGGTGATAAGATCCAGTTAGTGGGCGACGATCTGTTTGTGACTAACACTAAGATCCTCAAGCGTGGTATCGATAACAAGATAGGTAACTCTATCTTGATCAAGTTCAACCAGATCGGGACGCTTACTGAGACCCTTGCGGCTATCCGTATGGCGAAAGAAGCCGGTTATACAGTGGTTATCTCGCACCGTAGTGGTGAGACCGAAGATTCGACTATCGCAGATCTTGCTGTCGCGACTTGTGCCGGTCAGATTAAGACGGGTTCTCTGAGCCGTTCAGATCGTATCGCCAAGTACAACCAGCTTCTTCGTATCGAAGAGCAGCTAGGTGAGAAAGCGCCTTACCTTGGTCGTAGCGAAATTAAGGGTCAATAATAGTCGGCTCGCTGATTTATTCTTGATTAGAGATATGCTCTCGATAAAATGAGTCGGTAAGCAAGGCTAAATTGTCGCTATTAATGAAAAGGTCACCACTGGGTGGCCTTTTTTGTTGTATTATCTCGGCTGAAGTGTCGAATAATTGGTATTGCAATGAAACGTTTTCTATTTGTATTGATAGGCTTGCTAGGCGTACTCCAGTACCAGTTATGGTTCGGGGTAAACAGTCTGCCTGGATCTGTTAAACTTCGCGAGCAGATAGCGCTTCAGCGAGAGGGGAATGCCAAGTTGGTCGCACGCAATCAAGTATTGCGAGAAGAGATAATCGATCTTCGCAGTGGCACCGAAGCATTAGAAGAGCGTGCTCGAAATGAACTGGGTATGGTAAAAAAAGGTGAAACATTTTTTCGTGTAGTAGGTGGCAGCCTAAACCCTGCGAACTGATAGTGCTCCTAATCTTAAAAAGCAGAAATTTGATCCATGAATGATTCCCGAAAAAAAATCGTCGCCATCGTCCCTGCTGCCGGCATAGGTAGTCGTATGGGAGCCGAGCTTCCTAAGCAGTATCTGAAAATAGCGGATAAACCCATTTTATCTTTAACCTTACACCTCTTGTTGACTCACCCTAGAGTCGAACGTGTGATTGTGGCACTTCACCCCCAAGATAGTTATTTCTCCTCTCTCGCTGAGGCTAGTCACCCTAAATTAGAGAGCGTTATCGGTGGTGATGAACGAGCTGATTCTGTTCTGGCATGTCTGAATCGAGTCGATGACGACTATTGGGCCATGGTCCATGATGCGGCTCGTCCCTGTTTAACTCATAACGATATAGATAAGCTCATCGATTCTTTAGCCTTGTTTCCCCAAGGAGCGATATTAGCCTCCCCGGTTCGAGATACCATGAAGAGAGGGGATAAACAGGGAAGAATTGAGCAGACTGTATGTCGTGAACAGTTATGGCATGCCCTTACTCCACAGTTGTTTCCAGTTACGTCCTTGAGAGATAATTTAGCGAAAGCCTTAATGTTAAAGGTAAACATCACCGACGAAGCGTCTGCCATGGAGTGGGCCGGAGTCGCGCCGGGACTCGTGACAGGTAGAGCCGATAATATTAAGATCACTCATCCGGACGATCTTCGTTTGGCTGAACTGTTTCTAAGCCATGGCGAACCGAATAGCTAAGATTGCTAAGTGGGCACCATCGAAATTAACCGACTCTAAATGGAATAAACAATGAATATACGCATAGGCCATGGTTTTGATGTACATAAATTTGGTGGTAATGCTCCCTTACTGTTAGGCGGTGTGCATGTCCCCTATGAATTTGGTTTGATTGCGCACTCAGACGGCGATGTTGTGTTACATGCAATATCTGATGCTATCTTAGGTTCTGTTGCACTAGGGGATATCGGAAAACATTTTCCCGATACTGATGAAGAGTTTAAGGGAGCCGACAGTCGCCATCTTCTGCGTCATTGCTACAAGTTGGCGAGGGCAAAAGGCTTTGAACTTGGTAACTTGGATGTCACCATTATCGCTCAGGCCCCAAAAATGGCGCCCCATATAGAAGCCATTCGTGAAGTGCTAAGCCAAGATCTAGAAACGTGTATAGATAATATCAATGTTAAGGCGACTACAACCGAGAAGCTAGGTTTTACCGGTCGTAAAGAAGGCATTGCCGTTGAAGCCGTCGTTCTGGTAACTAAGATAACGGCATAAGCTCGTTAAACAGACTCGATTGACCTAAATAGAGAATAAGTGTGACCATGATAGAACTGCATTATTTGCACGGGAAACCAGCATCGAAGGCCGACCTTCGTACACAAAATAGCGATTTCATTGTTCAGGAAATTTTGCCTTTCGGTCCGACGGGGGAGGGAGAACATCACCTTCTTCATATCCGTAAAGAGGGGCTCAATACCGCCGATGTGGCTAAGATATTATCTGGTTTTGCCCATGTTCATCCTAAAGAGGTGACCTATGCGGGTCAGAAGGATAAGAATGCGATCACTGAGCAGTGGTTTGGCGTACGTATTCCCGGTAAAGAGACCCCGGAATGGGCCAGCTTAAATTGTGATGAGTTGACTATCTTGTCTAGTCATCGTCACAGTAAAAAGCTGAGAATAGGTGCCTTAGCGGGTAACCGCTTCTGTTTAACTTTGCGTAATATTACCGATATGCAAGATGTGCTTGCTAGATTAGCGCTAGTAAAAGAGACTGGGGTGCCTAA
Source organism: Shewanella psychrophila (assembly GCF_002005305.1). Taxonomy (NCBI): domain Bacteria; kingdom Pseudomonadati; phylum Pseudomonadota; class Gammaproteobacteria; order Alteromonadales; family Shewanellaceae; genus Shewanella; species Shewanella psychrophila. The sequence continues at coordinate 4,662,708 of NZ_CP014782.1, read as the reverse complement.
TTATTTCGGTGAGCAAAGGTTTGGTCATGATGGCAAGAACCTAGTCTTCGGTCGACAGATGTTTACTGGTCGTAAGGTGAAAGACAGGAAGAAGCGCAGCATGTATCTATCTGCTGTTCGATCTTATCTGTTCAATTTCGTCACTTCCTCTAGATTGGCCGAATATGGCCTTGAAAAGCTCAACGGTGACAGTGTCATGTTAGCGGGCAGTCGAAGCTATTTTGTTGCCGAGCTATGGGATGATGCGTTACTTAAGCGTCTTAATGAAAAAGATATCCAACTGTCGGCACCTATGTGGGGCAGAGGAGCGGCATTGCCCCAAGGTGAGGCGGCAGATTTTGAGGCTAAGGCGTTGGCTGAGTTTGATGCGGACCGTGATGGATTAGAACATGCGGGATTAGAGCAAGAGCGCCGCCCGCTGTTGTTAGAACCTCAACATTTATCCTATGAGGTTGAAGGAGACGATGTGATTATCATTAAATTTGCACTGCCTTCGGGAAGTTTCGCAACTTCCGTGCTGCGAGAACTATTTGATTATGAAGATGTCAGAGAACGGGAATTTCGCCAACGTCAATTAGAGCGGCGTGAGCAAGAACAGGCTAATTCAATCGTTTAGCGTGTATTCGAATCAGTTAATATTAATCATTAAAGAGCGGGTCAATAATGATAAAGATCTTAGTCAGTAACGATGACGGCGTTACCGCGCCGGGAATTAAGGCATTATCCGATGCATTATCAGTGTCCTATCAGGTCATGACTGTGGGGCCAGATCGTAACTGCTCGGGGGCGAGTAATTCATTAACTTTGACTAACCCTTTACGAATTAATACGTTAAGCAATGGTTTTGTCTCTGTCAGTGGTACACCGACCGATAGTGTTCATCTTGCTATACGTGAGTTGTATTCAGAAGAGCCCGATATGGTGGTGGCGGGGATCAATGCCGGTGCCAATTTAGGCGATGATACCTTGTATTCTGGTACCGTAGCGGCAGCAATGGAGGGACGCTTCCTTGGTTTGCCTGCGGTTGCCGTTTCACTCGTGGGTTCTAAATTGGCGCATTTTGACACGGCAGCACATTTCGCATGTCGAATCATTGCAGGTTTGCTTAAGAGGCCTATTGCTCAGGATCAGATTTTAAATATCAATGTTCCCGATCTACCTATCGATAAAATTAAAGGGATCAAGGTTACTCGTTTGGGAGCAAGGCACAGAGCCGAAGGGATGATTAAAGCTCAAGATCCCGGCGGAAGAGACATCTATTGGTTGGGCCCTCCTGGAGATGAGCAGGATGCCAGCGAAGGGACTGACTTTTATGCCGTGAATAATGGTTATGTATCAGTGACGCCTTTAACTGTAGACTTGACCGCTTTCGAAAGGATCACACCACTGCAAGAATGGATAGATAATATATGAACGGTGTTGCGACGACCTCTGCATTAAATTTAGCCAGAAGTTTACATGCGTCGGGTATAGAGAGTGAGAGGGTGTTGCAGGCGTTAGCTAATACACCCAGAGAACTCTTCCTTGATGCTGCTTTGGGACATAAAGCCTATGAAAATACGGCTTTGCCTATTGGTCAGGGGCAAACAATTTCACAGCCATATATCGTTGCAAGAATGACCGAACTTCTTTTGGAACATAGTCCATCTAAGGTGTTAGAAATCGGTACTGGCTCTGGGTATCAGGCTGCCATATTGGCTCAACTTGTACCTGAGCTATGCACTGTCGAGCGGATTAAGAGTCTACAGATCCAGGCTCGTCAGAGGTTAAAAAAAATCGATCTCCACAATATATCATTCAAATATGGAGATGGTTGGAAAGGTTGGCCCAATAAAGGGCCATTCGATGCCATTATGGTCACGGCTGCGGCTAGTAGCGTTCCAGAAGCCTTATTGACTCAGTTAGTCGATGGAGGGGTACTGGTTATTCCTGTGGGAGAGGAGTCACAGCAGCTGCTGAAAGTTGTACGTGTTGGAGAGACCTTTTCTTCAGAAGTGATTGAAATGGTCCGCTTTGTTCCTCTGATTAACGGGGAGCTGGCTTAAGTAGCCTAGGCTTGTTGTTAAGTTTCGGATGTTTTTTAGATGTTTATTTGGTTTACAGCAGCTTGGCTGTTCATTGTTGGGGGCATTCTTGATTACAGGGTTAAAGGTGAATTGTAATAACCTACTTCTATTAGCGGTATTTATCGGCTTAGTAGGTTGTAGTTTTCGGTCAGATAGACCCGCTCCTGTGGTAAATGTCACGACTCCAGTGATGGCTACTTATAATAAAGGCTCATTAAAATCTGATTCTTATCTCGTTAAGAAAGGTGACACTCTCTATTCCATTGCCTGGGTATCTAACAATGATTTCATTGATTTAGCTAGGAAAAATAAGCTTAAAAAGCCATATACTATCTACCCTGGACAGAAGCTAAACCTTAATTTGACATCTACTGTTACAAATAGCCAAAAGGCTAAAACGGTGCCAAATAATCCCCCTAAAGTAGTATCAACCAAGACTAAAGCGACTAAAAAACAAACGGATACACCTGTTGTTGTGGTCAGGAACAACCAAAAACCGCCTAAAAATAAACCACTTGATCCGGTCAAAGAGTCTGCGTATTCTGTAACGACTGGTCAACAAGATATTAACAAGTCTATCCACAGGCAGACGACTCAGCTTCCAACTAAAGTAAGTAAGTGGTTCTGGCCTGTGAGAGGTAAGTTGATTGGTAAATTCTCTGCGAGTGAGCAAGGGAATAAAGGGATTAAGATTGCTGGTAACCGGGGCGACATTATCAAGTCTGCAGCCGATGGCCGTGTGGTTTATGCAGGCAGTGCCCTTAGAGGGTATGGAAATTTAGTCATTATTAAACACAGTGACGATTACTTAAGTGCTTATGCGCATGCCGATAAGATCTTAGTTAAAGAAAAACAGTTTGTCTCAGTGGGACAAACACTTGCAAAAATGGGTAATACGGGTACCGATCGGGTCATGTTACATTTTGAGATTCGATACCACGGGAAGTCTGTTGACCCACTTAAATATTTACCTAAACAATAGTGGTTTAGGAGCCAGTTTGGCATTGGAGGATAGTAAAGTGCAGTAGTTTAAATTGAAAATTTGGGAGATCATTTTATGGGTCGTAGAATTAGTACCGCAGTAGCGGAGCCGTTGGTGGACTTGTCAAAAAACGAGTCTGAAGTAGAAACAAAAAAAGGAAAGAAGTCACAAGAGACAGAACTTGAACAACAGGTTCAAGATGATCTGCAGAAAAATCTGGATGCAACTCAATTGTATTTGGGCGAGATTGGTTTTTCCCCTTTACTGAGCGCGGAAGAGGAAGTGTATTTCTCTCGTAAAGCGTTAAAAGGTTGTGGTAAGTCACGTAATCGCATGATTGAAAGTAACCTTAGACTTGTCGTTAAGATAGCCCGTCGTTATAACAACCGTGGACTCGCGTTATTAGATCTTATCGAAGAGGGTAATTTAGGCCTGATCCGAGCGGTTGAAAAATTTGACCCTGAAAGAGGGTTTAGATTTTCTACCTATGCGACTTGGTGGATCAGACAGACCATCGAACGCGCCATTATGAATCAGACCAGAACGATTCGCCTACCTATCCATGTGGTTAAAGAACTCAATGTATATCTTCGTACAGCAAGAGAGTTAGCACACAAGTTAGATCATGAACCCACCGCCGAAGAAATCGCAGCTAAACTGGATCTTCCTAGTTCTGATGTCAGCCGTATGTTGAAGCTTAATGAAAGGATCACTTCGGTCGATACGCCTTTGGGTGGAGACAATGATAAAGCCCTACTCGATGTGCTTGCCGCTGATGATAATGTAGGTCCAGATTACAAGGTACAAGACGAAGATATGTCAAAGTCTGTGGTTAAATGGCTCGATGAACTCAACACAAAACAAAGAGAGGTGTTAGCGCGCCGTTTTGGCTTGTTGGGGTATGAACCATCTACACTGGAGAATGTTGGTAAAGAGATAGGTCTAACACGAGAGCGCGTACGCCAAATTCAAGTCGAAGCTCTGAAACGTCTTAAAGACTTACTCGGTGCCCAGGGCTTATCGGTAGAGGCCATTTTTAAGATTTAATTGTAAACTGTTGTTTGTTTAGCTTGATTTTGAGTTGAGGCTCCTAGAGTCAAGTTAAAGGTTAACCTCACGTATTATTAGAGTACTTTTCTTTTGAGGAAGCCTGCTTATCTTTTAAGATGACAGTTATTATTGATGCATTCGTGATTAGATTTTTTAAAGTTAAGGCTCTGAAACTAGACTAAGTAAATAGCATTAGTAAATGGACTTAGCAGGCTTAGTAAATAGGGTTAGCCGACCGCCTTAACAGACAGTTGTAGGTATCACACATCAGTATCACTACAAAAAAAGCGCACTTTTTAGTGCGCTTTTTGTGTCTGGAACACTTATGTCTATTTGTCAGGGACGACAAGAAATAGACCTTGTGTCTAGCATCTGTTGTAAAAAGTTATGTCACTCTGTACAGCACAAGCTCTGCAAAACTTCTTCCTGGAGGCTGGCATTTTCTAAGCTAGCTGCTTTAACCTATAAAGAACCTCTAAGGCCTGTTTAGGGCTGAGTTCATCGGGATTAATATTTTGTAAAGCATCTTCAACTGGTGACTTTTGTGGCTCTGGAAAGACCATAGCCTGTTGTGATGGCTCCTGATTGGCATGCTTGCTATCGCGGCTCTCTAAATGGTGAAGTTTATGTTTAGCTGCTGAGATGACTCTGGTGGGCACACCTGCTAAAGCAGCAACCTGCAGGCCATAACTTTTACTCGCTGCCCCTTCTTGTACCGCATGCATGAAGACTATGGTGTCTCCATGTTCTATGGCATCGAGATGGACGTTTTCAACATTCTCAATGAGATCAGGCAGCTGGGTTAACTCGAAATAGTGAGTTGCAAATAGTGTCATGGCTTCTATTTTCTCTGCCAGATATTCGGCAGCGGACCAGGCTAGAGATAGTCCATCGTAGGTCGATGTTCCACGACCTATTTCATCCATTAATACCAGACTCTGGGTCGTCGCATTATGAAGTATATTTGCTGTTTCCGTCATTTCTACCATGAAGGTTGAGCGACCAGAAGCAAGATCATCCGATGCTCCTATGCGAGTAAAAATACGATCCACCGGACCTATGATTGCATCTTGTGCCGGAACATAGGAGCCTATATGTGCCATGAGTGTGATCAATGCGACTTGTCTCATATAGGTTGACTTACCCCCCATATTTGGCCCCGTGACTATCAACATCTTACGCGTCGAATTCAGGGTTACAGGATTTGCGATGAAAGGACTTTGACTGACCTGCTCGACCACTGGATGTCTGCCCGACTCTATATGTATCCCTGGAGTTTCGGTGAGTGTTGGGCATCGATAGTTTAGTGTCTCGGCACGTTCGGCAAAATTACTAATGACATCAAGCTCTGCCGCACCCTGAGCGAATTGTTGTAATTCATGGAGTTTAGGCAAGATAAGATCGAATAATTGCTCCCAGAGTTGCTTCTCGAGTGCTAGTGCTTTGCCTTGACTGGATAGCACCTTCTCTTCGTGCTCTTTTAATTCTGCAATGATGTAACGTTCGGTATTTTTCAGAGTTTGTCTACGCTGGTAGCTGAGAGGGACAAGATCGGACTCTCTACGGCTGACTTCGATATAGTAGCCATGAACTCGGTTGTAGCCGACTTTAAGAGTAGAGATACCGGTCGACTCTTTCTCGCGCGTTTCCAATTCAGTGAGGTAATCCGTTGCCCCTTGGCTTAAGGCACGCCATTGATCTAGCTCTTCGTTGTAGCCATCTCTCAGGACCCCACCATCGCGGATCAGCATAGGTGGATTGTCTATGATCGCCCTGTCGAGTAGCGCGAGTTCATCAGGGAATTCACTGATAATAGTGGCTAAACGTTTGAGGTGTGGTGACTGGCTATCGGCGAGTAGCTGCTGGATCTCTGGCAAGACCGATAAAGCCTGCTTCAGGCGAGAAAAATCTCTGGGTCTGGCACTCCTAAGTGCGAGTCTGGCCGTAATTCTTTCTATGTCGCCCAAGGCTTTTAAATGTGGGATTAGAGTGTCAAATAGGCCGCTGTCGAGTAATTCAGTTAGGGCTCCTAGGCGAGACTCTATCTGTTGGCGGTTTCTAAGAGGTTCGTGGATCCAACGCTGTAACATGCGACTGCCCATAGGGGTAGTTGTGTTGTCTAATATCGCTGATAAGGTATTTTCACGCCCACCTTGTAGATTGATTGTCAGTTCTAAATTTCTTCTTGTGGCAGCATCTAACACGATACTGTCATCTTGATTAAAAAGCACAATAGAATTGATGTGGGGCAGTGCGGTTCTCTGGGTATCCTTGACATACTGCATCAGGCAACCGGCTGCTTGTAGTGATAAACGTGCGTTATCCAGACCGAACCCCCGAAGATCTTTAGTCTTAAATTGGTCCAAGAGAAGCTTGCGGGAGGTGTCGAAGTCAAACTCCCATTCCGGGCGTCTACGCTTGCCATTGAATCCGGTGATGAGGGACATCTCACTGAAATCTTCGCTATAGAGCAGCTCAGCTGGATTGGTTCGCTGTAACTCTGCTTCTAACCCTTCCCTTGTTTCGAGTTCACTGACCACGAAACGGCCGGAGCTTAAGTCTAAGGTGGCATAACCGAATCCGGCTTTGCCATGATATACGGCAGCAAGTAGGTTATCTTGTCTTTCTTGGAGTAAAGCCTCATCGGTTAAGGTACCGGGTGTGACAAGGCGAACGACTTTTCGCTCAACCGGTCCCTTAGAAGTGGCTGGATCGCCGACCTGCTCACAAATGGCGACTGAGACCCTAAGTTGGACGAGTTTAGCAAGATAACCTTCGACGGCGTGATAGGGCAGACCCGCCATTGGGATAGGATCACCACCACTCTTACCACGTGCGGTGAGTGAAATGCCTAAAAGTTCGGATGCTCTCTTGGCATCGTCGTAGAAGAGCTCGTAGAAGTCACCCATACGATAAAATAGCAACATTTCAGGGTTTTCGGCCTTGAGCGTCAGGTATTGACGCATCATAGGGGTGTGTTTTTCTAAGTTTTGGGTATCGAATGCATTCATCTACAGCTCGTTTCTTCTATGAAAATATTGAACAGGCAGCATGCTCCTTTGGAGCAGCCTTAAAAATATGATGCCAATATTAGCAATTTTTTGAGTCCGTTGCGTCCTTAAAGAATAAATAGTGAGATTGAATTTTTCTTCCACAACAGGGGCTTCTAATTGAGCAAGCAGGGATAGGAAAAAATAATCATGATCAGTACTTGATACTGTATGATTGTACAGTATACTAGTTTGCATATTGAGACCCCTATTTGAGCTAGATAAACTTGCTTTAGCTCAAATATCGGCGTCGTCACCAGTTTATATCGGCATTGTTGCCGTGATTTAGATTAAGCGCGAAGAGGATATCGGAATGAAGATTGATGCGAACAAAGAGAAAGCACTGAATGCCGTTTTAGGCCAGATAGAGAAGCAGTTCGGTAAGGGCTCTATCATGAAACTGGGCGAGAACCGCTCAATGGATGTTGAGACAATCTCTACGGGATCTCTCTCTTTAGATGTCGCACTCGGTGCCGGTGGACTTCCATTAGGACGTATCGTTGAGATTTACGGACCAGAATCTTCAGGTAAAACAACACTGACACTCGAAGTTATTGCCGCCGCACAACGTGAAGGTAGAGTATGTGCCTTTATCGATGCTGAGCATGCCTTAGATCCTATCTATGCACAGAAATTAGGTGTCGATATCGACAACCTGCTTTGTTCTCAACCTGATACAGGCGAACAAGCATTGGAGATCTGTGATGCATTGACCCGCTCTGGTGCCGTCGATGTCATCGTAGTCGATTCGGTTGCGGCCTTAACGCCGAAAGCAGAGATCGAAGGTGAAATTGGTGATTCACATATGGGACTCGCAGCCCGTATGATGAGTCAGGCAATGCGTAAGCTTGCCGGTAACCTGAAGCAGACCAATACCATGCTTATCTTCATTAACCAGATCCGTATGAAGATTGGTGTCATGTTCGGTAACCCAGAAACTACTACTGGTGGTAATGCGCTTAAGTTTTACGCCTCTGTTCGTCTGGATATTCGCCGTACAGGTGCAATCAAAGATCGTGATGAAGTTATCGGTAACGAGACCCGTGTAAAAGTCGTTAAAAACAAGATTGCAGCGCCATTTAGACAGGCTGAATTCCAAATTCTTTATGGACAAGGCATCAACCGTACGGGTGAATTAGTCGACCTAGGTGTGGTACATAAATTAGTCGAGAAAGCGGGTGCTTGGTATAGCTATAAAGGCAGTAAAATTGGTCAGGGTCGTGCAAATGCGGGTAAGTACCTAACTGAAAACCCAGAAATTGCAGCTGAAATTGAAACTGCACTACGTGGTATGCTACTGCAGTCCCCTGATGCGGCTGAGTCGGCGTCTGGCGATGAGAATGTTGATCTTGAAACTGGTGAAGTATTCTAAAAATATGCTTATTTTAAGCAATAGCACATGAGTCACTCGGTGGGCCATCCGGCCCACTAATGTCGCGGTTTAGCAACGTGTGAGCCGCGATTCTTCACAAACCGAATTTAAGCAAGAAGTGTTTGAAAACCTGTCAACTTCCCAATCGAAAAGCATAAAGATAAGGCAAAACGGATTTGCTATCTGTTAGGTCAAAGTGTCACTTGTGACCAAATTGACTGTGTATGGAATAGGAACGTTTTGACGATTAGCCCTCAGTTCCTCTTATATTAAGCCGTATTTTTCACACTCTAGCTTCATTTCGCTCAATACCCTCCCTAAAACTCTGGTTGTTATTCTTTAGACTGCTTATAATACGGCTCAAAATAGCGCAAGTGTGTTTTGAATAGCGATGGTCGACTTGATAGATTAATCGCCAACACTGTGCCAATAATTTAAGTAATCTTAATTCAGGGTGATTTCATGTATCAAACCACTGCAGCGCTAAGAACTGCTTTCTTGGAGTATTTCCGCAAAAATGGTCATCAGGTTGTGGACAGCAGTTCACTGGTCCCTGTTAACGATCCTACTTTACTCTTTACCAATGCGGGTATGAACCAGTTTAAAGACGTATTTCTGGGTGAAGACAAACGTAATTACACCCGTGCAACTTCGTCTCAGCGTTGTGTCCGTGCCGGCGGTAAGCATAATGATTTAGACAATGTAGGCTATACCGCACGTCATCACACTTTCTTCGAGATGTTAGGTAACTTTAGCTTCGGTGATTATTTTAAGCGTGAAGCGATTGCATTTGCATGGAACTTCCTGACTCAAGAGTTAAAAATTCCTAAAGAGCGTCTGTGTGTCACCATCTATGAGACAGATGATGAAGCCTATGATATTTGGACTAAAGAGATAGGTGTTCCCGCCGAAAACTTGATCCGTATCGGTGATAATAAAGGTGCCCCTTACGCGTCTGACAATTTCTGGCAGATGGGTGACACGGGTCCTTGTGGTCCATGTTCTGAGATTTTTTATGATCATGGCGATCACATCTGGGGTGGACGACCCGGTACTCCAGAAGAGGATGGAGACAGATTCATCGAGATCTGGAACATCGTCTTCATGCAGTACAACCGTCAGTCAAATGGTGAAATGCTCGCGCTTCCTAAGCCTTCTGTTGATACCGGTATGGGGATTGAACGCATTGCAGCCATCATGCAGGGGGTTCACTCTAACTACGAAATTGATATCTTTCAGGCGTTGATCAAGAAGACTGCCGAGATATTGGGCGTTAATGATTTTGAAAATAAATCATTAAGAGTTATTTCTGATCACATCCGTTCATGTGCATTCTTAATTGCCGATGGTGTTATGCCATCCAATGAAGGGCGTGGTTATGTACTACGTCGTATTATACGTCGTGCGGTGCGTCATGGTAATAAGTTAGGCGCGACAGATTCTTTCTTCTACAAGTTAGTACCAACACTTATCGATGTGATGGGGGATGCGGCTAAAGGCTTAGTCGCCACTCAGGACATAGTGGTTAAGTCGTTAAAGGCCGAAGAGGAGCAGTTTGCTCGTACTCTTGAGCGTGGTTTAGGGATCTTAGATGGCGCACTCAATGGACTTAGCGGTAACGTTTTAGATGGTGAGACAGCTTTTAAGTTGTACGATACCTATGGTTTCCCGGTCGATCTGACTGCTGATGTTTGTCGTGAACGTGATATTACGGTAGATGAGGCCGGTTTCGAGTCAGCCATGGCTGAACAAAGGAAACGTGCTCAAGCGGCAGGCCAGTTTGAGACTGATTATAATGAATCATTGAAGATAGATGAAGAAACTGAGTTCTCTGGTTATATCGATCTGCTTGCTAACGGTAAAATCACTGCTATCTACAAGGCGGGCGAGTCTGTCAATGAAATGGGGGCAGGTGAAGATGCTGTCATTATTTTAGATACCACACCTTTTTACGGTGAATCTGGTGGTCAATGTGGAGATAGCGGTACGCTAAGTACAGATGGTATCGAGTTTATCGTTAAGGATACACAGAAGTACGGTCAAGCCGTTGGTCATATTGGTAACTTGAAGGCGGGAAGCCTAGCCGTTGGACAATCCTTAGTGGCTAGTGTTGATAAGACGCTTCGTCACCGCACCGAGCTTAATCACTCTGTCACTCACTTGCTCCATGCGGCGCTACGTCAGTTACTCGGCACACATGTGAGTCAGAAAGGTTCATTGGTAGATCCTGAGCGTTTGCGTTTCGATTTCTCCCACTTTGAAGGGGTTAAGCCAGAAGAGTTACAAGCCGTTGAAGATTTAGTGAACACACAAATTCGCTGTAATCATGAATTGACGGCTCAAGTCATGTCTATCGATGCGGCAAAGGAGAAGGGCGCTATGGCGCTGTTCGGCGAGAAATATGCTGATGAAGTACGTGTCGTTACCATGGGAGACTTCTCCATTGAGCTCTGTGGTGGAACCCATGTGGGACGTACCGGTGATATAGGCTTGTTTAAGATAACCTCAGAAGGTGGTATTGCCGCTGGGATACGTCGCATCGAAGCTGTAACTGGCGCCGCAGCAATGGCTTATGTGACAGGCCAAAAGGCTGAGTTAGATCAAGCGGCAAAGTTGCTTAAGGCCGATAGTCACTCTGTTGTGACTAAACTTAAAGCACAGCTAGATCGTACTAAACAACTTGAGAAAGAGCTATCTCAGCTAAAGGATAAGCTTGCTGCTGCGACAAGTGCTGACTTAGCCGGTGAAGCTCAAGAGATAAATGGCGTTAAAGTCTTGATTAAGAAGCTTGAAGGCGTCGAGCCAGGCGCGTTAAGAGGCTTGCAAGACGAGTTAAAGCAAAAGCTAGGCTCAGGTATAGTAGTACTGGGTATCGCTGGTGACGCTAAGGTTAACTTGATTGTGGGTGTAACCAAAGATCTGACCTCTAAAGTGAAGGCTGGTGAATTGGTTGCTAATATCGCATCTCAGGTGGGTGGTAAAGGTGGCGGTCGTCCTGATATGGCTCAGGCTGGCGGAAGTCAGCCTGAGAACTTAGATGCCGCTCTTACTCAAGTGTCATCCTGGTTAAAAGAGCGCTTGGGTTAAGTAAAGGTCTACGCCGAAGTTAATAATCTGCATGTGACTAGATAGTATTTACAAGCTTTTATCAAATGTAATTAAGAAGGCACTATGTTTATATAGTGCCTTTTTTATTGGCAGTATAAGTACTAATCCACCCATCTAGCTGGTGTATTCTCTATACCGAGGTGATGAAAGATATGTATTCTTGAGAGGGATGTGTAAAAAGGTCCATTGAGTAATCACTGGCTGTAAGCAAGGTGAGGTGACAGATTCTGGCTGGTTGTGAGTTCTACTGGGTTGATTATGTTGATATTGTTAATTTAAATGATCAGTGTTTAACGTGTTGTGCTTGAATGCCGCTTTTACCCTTGGTGGGACTAGGTTTTAATGCTAGTTTAATCCCTGGGTTTGATAATAGTTATCCGGCGGGCTCGAGGAACTGGCATTATGAGAGTACTGTTCGAGGACTAGATCACGCTTTTGACTTAAATAAGGTGTATTTTAATGGTGGTTTTCCACTAGGGTACTATTAATTTGTACTAAGCTAACCTTATAATGAGCATATAACGGAATAGTATCGTATAAAGCTAAATTTGGAATTAAAGGAGCAAACGAATGCTGATATTGACTCGTCGTGTTGGTGAAACACTGATGATTGGTGATGAAGTGACTGTCACTGTTTTGGGCGTTAAGGGTAATCAAGTACGCATTGGTGTTAACGCACCTAAAGAAGTATCTGTGCATCGTGAAGAGATTTACCAGCGTATTCAGTCTGAAAAAGCAGGTAATGCATCTGAAGGCGGAAATTTCTAGTCTTAAATGTCTTAAGAGTTATCTCTTGAAATAGAAGAGTCAGTTTTTAACTGGCTTTTTTGTTTTCTGGCTTTTAGTTTTTCTTCTCAGTCATAGCTATTGCTGGAACAACTTATAACTCTTGCCTACAGCGCGTTGAACTCCCCGCTGAAAGATCACATATTAAATAGGCTTGGTATTACATAAATACGGTTTTTTATGCCGAGTTTGATTGATATCTGACTAATCTGTTTAAAAACAGGCCAAACAGAAATCCTTTCTAAGAAATGGTTTGACTTATTTTCGTCAAACAGTAATATGTGCGCCAAGAAACGGAGAGGTGGCCGAGTGGCCGAAGGCGCTCCCCTGCTAAGGGAGTATGGGCTTTAAATCCCATCGAGGGTTCGAATCCCTCCCTCTCCGCCATTTCTTACTTGCAAATACGTTGCGGATGTAGCTCAGCTGGATAGAGTACCTGGCTACGAACCAGGCGGTCGGAGGTTCGACTCCTCCCATCCGCACCATTTTTGTAAGTTGACGGGAATTATTGAACGCGTTGCGGATGTAGCTCAGCTGGATAGAGTACCTGGCTACGAACCAGGCGGTCGGAGGTTCGAATCCTCCCATCCGCACCATTCAATAAGTGTAGTAAAAGAGTAATGTTTTATTTGTGCGGATGTAGCTCAGCTGGATAGAGTACCTGGCTACGAACCAGGCGGTCGGAGGTTCGACTCCTCCCATCCGCACCATATTCCATTTCTAGTTAATATAAAGTTAACTAGAAATATCGTTATCTTATAAAGATAAAGATAATGAAATGACGAGATTTGCGCGTGTAGCTCAGCTGGATAGAGTACCTGGCTACGAACCAGGCGGTCGGAGGTTCGACTCCTCCCACGCGCACCATTTGCTGTTTGTGAGTAAGTTTGGAGAGGTGGCCGAGTGGCCGAAGGCGCTCCCCTGCTAAGGGAGTATGGGCTTTAAATCCCATCGAGGGTTCGAATCCCTCCCTCTCCGCCATTACAAATAAACCCGTTGACTATATGTCTACGGGTTTTTTTGTCCCTTAGCTAATATCGACTCGATACTAGCTAAGTAGGGGTATTGTTATCTACTATAGATAACATGGGTATGAAATTTGCGGATGTAGCTCAGCTGGATAGAGTACCTGGCTACGAACCAGGCGGTCGGAGGTTCGACTCCTCCCATCCGCACCATATTTTATTTTCACGTATGAAGTTTACTGGGAATAATTGTTATCTGATCTAGATAATAAAAAGACGAGATTTGCGCGTGTAGCTCAGCTGGATAGAGTACCTGGCTACGAACCAGGCGGTCGGAGGTTCGACTCCTCCCACGCGCACCATTTTGTATAAAGTTAAGTTATAGTATTGAACAGCGTTGCGGATGTAGCTCAGCTGGATAGAGTACCTGGCTACGAACCAGGCGGTCGGAGGTTCGACTCCTCCCATCCGCACCATTCAATATAAATTAACGTATATAAAAATATGTCTGGTTCAGCTGAATGTCGTCGCTGGCTACGAATCCGATGTTTAGAGCTTCCAATCCTCCCATCCGCACCATTCAATATAAATTAACGTATATAAAAATATGTCTGGTTCAGCTGAATGTCGTCGCTGGCTACGAATCCGATGTTTAGAGCTTCCAATCCCCCCATCCGCACCATTCAATATAAATTAACGTATAAAAATATGTCTGGTTCAGCTGAATGTCGTCGCTGGCTACGAATCCGATGTTTAGAGCTTCCAATCCTCCCATCCGTACCGTTCAATATAAATTAACGTATTAAAGTCTGGCTTAGTTTTATTACTCTAGTCTCAGTGATACTTCTCCTTTTACTTATCTTTATCTCAACTTCAACTTCAATTTCATCTCAAAACTGCATAAATTTTCATTTATAGCTATTTCTGTTCGTTCAGCTGAATTCACTTTCCGGTCATTATTCTGATCTTTAATCATTCTTTCCATTTCACTGTCTATTAATTGATGAATTCTTGATGAATCCTATAATTTATTATTGAAATCTCATTAGTGCGCGTTTGATTTCATTAATCTTGGTATGACCAATTTACAAACACCTCGCTATTTTGTTATAGATTGGTTATTGTTTTTCTAGTGATAGCCACTTAATGCTTCTTTAGGCGAGCATTTTTTAATTTTTTAGGCATGATAAATAGGTCATAAGTGAATAAATAGCTGGAATTGTTCTGTTTGTATTCAATTTTGGGTACTTGTGCAGAGAGTTCAAGCGACGCTAACTAGCTTCTGTTAATACTGAGGATGATATGAACTCGATATCTGAGCAAATTGTGCAAGCCGTGGGCATCATGTTTTTAGGCATGGGTCTGGTCTTTGTATTTCTGACAATACTTATTTTGTGCATTAAATTGGTGGCGATGAAATTTGCCCCTTTGCCCCAAGAGAAAGAAACAAGGATTACAGAGAATAAAAGTACTCAGCCAGGAGGAGTGGATCCTAAAATTGTCGCCGTGATAACTTCGGCCATCCATCAATATCGCGCTAAAGCATAATAATATTAATAGGGAGTTTCTATGAGCAATCCACTTGCATTAACTGATGTGGTTTTAAGAGATGCACATCAATCAATCCTCGCAACACGTCTTCGTCTCGAGGATATGCTCCCCATCGCATCCAAACTCGATAAAGTTGGTTTCTGGTCATTGGAGTCATGGGGTGGAGCGACGTTTGACTCCTGTATCCGATATCTTGGGGAAGACCCATGGGAACGATTGCGTGAGCTAAAGAAGGCGATGCCAAATACAGCTCAGCAGATGTTGTTAAGGGGGCAAAATCTATTAGGTTACCGCCATTATGCCGATGATTTGGTATATAAGTTTGTTGAAAGAGCACATACAAATGGCGTCGATGTGTTTCGAATTTTCGATGCTATGAATGACGTACGTAACCTGGAAACATCAGTCAAGGCTGTAGTCGAAGTCGGTGGGCACGCTCAGGGAACCATTTCTTATACTACCAGCCCCGTGCATACCTTAGATACTTGGGTCGATATGGCAAAACGTCTGGAAGACATGGGTTGTCATTCTCTGTGTATTAAAGACATGGCTGGTCTGTTAAAACCTTATGATGCCTTCGATTTAATTAGCCAAATAAAATCTGAGACTGGTTTGCTGGTCTCGATGCAGTGTCATGCTACAACCGGACTCAGTACAGCAACTTATCTTAAAGCCATTGAAGCCGGTATCGATGTTCTCGACACCGCAGTGTCATCCATGAGTCAGACCTATGGTCATAGTGCGACCGAAACTTTAGTTGCCATGCTAGAAGGTACTGACAGGGCAACTGGGTACGATATGGCCTTGCTTGAAGAGATTGCCGCCTATTTCAGAGTTATACGTAAGAAGTATGCGCAATTTGAAGGTGAGCTTAAAGGCATCGACTCTCGGATCCTCAGGGCTCAAGTGCCTGGTGGCATGCTAACGAACATGGAGAGTCAACTCAAAGAGCAGGGCGCTGCAGACAAGTTAGATCTTGTACTCGAGGAAATTCCAAGGGTGCGTGAAGATCTCGGTTTCTTACCTTTAGTGACACCGACATCGCAAATTGTCGGTACACAATCCGTGATTAACATATTGACTGGTGAACGTTATAAATCGATGACCAAAGAGACCGAAGGTGTCTTAAAAGGGGAGTACGGTGCTACACCAGCCCCGGTTAATGCCGAGCTACAAGCACGCGTGCTGAAGGGAGGGGAAGCTGTAACCTGTCGTCCAGCAGATTTATTGGTACCTGAGTTGGATAGACTCACCGCCGAATTATTCCAGAAAGCTGATGCAGAAGGGCTTGAGCTCGCCGATGAGTCGGTTGATGATGTCCTGACCTATGCGTTATTTCCGCAAATTGGCCTTAAGTTTATCAAAAATCGCAATAATCCAGACGCATTCGAACCTAAGCCTGGAGAGGGGGTAGCCACTCCCGCTAAGCCGGCAAAACCAGTATCGGAGCGAAGTTCAGAGACTTATACTGTGAATGTTCAGGGACAGACTTATGTGGTAGAGGTCTCACCGGGCGGTGACATCAACCAAATAGTCTCCAGTGAGAATGTGGTTCCTTTTGTGGCTCCAAATCTAACTCAAGCAGTTCCTCAAGCTGCAGCAGAAATAAAGCTTGAGATGAATGCTCCTCTGTCAGGCAATATTTTTAAAGTGAATGTTGCTTTAGGTGATACGGTTCGAGAGGGAGATGTGGTGATCATCTTGGAGGCGATGAAGATGGAAACAGAAGTGCGCGCCGAAACCGATGGGGTGATCAGTAAGGTCTGGGTCAAAGAGGGTGATTCTGTTGCCGTTGGTCATCAATTACTCGGCATAGCTTAGGAGTCACAATGGACGGATTAATTGCATTTTGGTCTGAGTCAGGCATAGCAAATTTTACAGGCGGCCAGCTACTTATGATGGCTGTGGGTGCTTTGCTACTTTTTCTGGCGATAGTGAAAGGGTTTGAGCCCCTGTTACTGTTACCTATAGGGTTCGGGGCTATCTTGGCCAATATACCTAATGGTGGCTTCACCGATGAAGGTGGTTTGCTCTTTCTTGCCTATCATGTGGGCATAGAAACCGGGGTGTTTCCCCTATTAATTTTCATGGGAGTAGGGGCATTAACCGATTTTGGTGCCTTAATCGCCAACCCTAAGATGTTATTGTTAGGCGCAGCGGCTCAGTTCGGTATTTTCGCAACCTTAATCGGAGCAATAGCGCTTAACTGGGTACCTGGTTTCGAGTTCACCATGAAAGATGCTGGAGCCATCGCTATCATAGGTGGTGCCGATGGCCCTACAGCCATCTTTTTAGCCTCTAAACTCGCTCCGGAACTCTTGGGGGCCATTGCAGTAGCAGCATATTCTTATATGGCTCTGGTTCCTCTGATCCAGCCTCCTATAATGAGGCTGTTAACTACTGAGTCTGAGCGTCAGATAAAGATGGAGCAGTTGCGTGAAGTGAGCAAAAAAGAGAAGATCATCTTTCCTTTGATGGTGCTGGGACTAACCATCTTGTTCCTACCAGCAGCTACGCCTCTGGTAGGTATGTTCTGTCTGGGCAACCTGATGCGGGAATCCGGTGTGGTAGATAGATTGTCCAACACAGCTCAGAATGAGCTTATTAATATAGTGACTATCTTCCTTGGCTTAGCTGTCGGTTCTAAATTATCTGCCGATAAATTCCTTCAACTTGAGACCTTAGGGATCTTAGTGTTGGGCGCGATAGCGTTCGCCATCGGTACGGCTACTGGCGTCTTGATGGCTAAGTTAATGAGTAAGCTCTCTGGTGGTAAGATTAACCCGCTGATTGGTGCCGCAGGGGTCTCTGCTGTGCCTATGGCCGCTAGAGTGGTTAACAAGGTGGGACTAGAATCGAATCAGCATAACTATCTGTTGATGCACGCCATGGGGCCTAATGTAGCTGGTGTACTCGGCTCGGCCGTAGCCGCTGGGGTGTTGATTGCAGTGTTGGGTTAACCCTTAGCGCCCTATGACATAGAGCCCATCATCCGATGGGCTTTTTATTTTCTGCCCGCTTTTCGTTTGATTCTTATCATTTTACCTTTAGGTATATCAGTTTGACTCTGTTTGTATATCTTCTATTCTCAGTAGATGGCGGCTTCAAAACTATTTCAATTAAAAGGACTTTACTATGGCTGAATCTCTGTTCGACAAATATGGGGGATTCGACACGTTTACCCTCGTCGTGAGTAGTTTTTATCAAAAAGTGCTAGATAGTGATGAGCTGGAGCATTATTTTAGAAACGTTAATATGGATAATTTGATGGCTCACCAAACTAATTTCATTGCAAAAGCCTTAGGTGGCCCCGATGCTTATGAAGGACGCGATCTTCGCCAAGCCCATATTAACCTTGATATTAGCTTGCCTGATTTTCTGGAGGTTGCAGAGTTGCTCGAAGAGTCACTTGAAGAGGCTGGCGTTGAAGATGTGGATGTCGAGGCTATTATTCAGTTAGTAGGCAGCTTACAAGATCAAATTGTAATGCAAACATAGATAATCGCACTGAACTTAGGATGAGTATATGCGGCCATTAACGCTTGAGCTATTTGACCTTATGGATAACGGCGTCGGCTTGTGTTCTGTGGACACTCTTGAGGTCTTGGAGGCTAATTCAGCTCTGATTGCTTGGTTGGGCTTAGGGCCGGACGAAAACTATTTAAGTGATCTCATTAATGCTGAGGACTTGGTTCGCATTAAGCGTTCGATTGAAAAAAAACGTAAATACCGTTTTTGCCAAACGTATTTAATTCATTCTCGTGAGGACACAATAGAATTTATTTGCAGCACCATTTTGCTTTCTGATAACCAAGAGTTCTTGCTTATCCAGGCCTCAGTCAATAACTCTGATAAGTACCTAAAGGCATTAGTTAAAAATCATGCCATTTTATTAGAGAAAAACAACCAGTTACTCTTAGAGCAAAAGTTAAAGGCTGAAGCGGCAAGTCGTGCTAAAGATCTGTTTCTTGCTGCAATGAGCCATGAATTAAGAACCCCGTTGAACGGCATATTAGGTATGGTGCAGCAACTCGGAAAATCATGCTTAACAAATTCTCAAGGTCATTATTTGGAGACTATAAACTGTTCAGGACAGCAATTATTGGCAGTGATAAATCAGGTGCTGGATTATTCAAAAATAGAATCGTCTGAGTTAGTTTTACATTCGGTTGTCACTGATCTGGCATCTATCATGACTCAAGTGTCGAAAATTTGTAGTGATCAGCTTTTATCTGATAATAATGTTGAGATCCATACCCAAATTAGTCCTGATATCCCTTTGGTTATGGTGGATGATATAAGGTTAAAACAAATCTTAATCAACTTAGTTAACAACGCCCTTAAATTTACGCATCGGGGACAGGTTTCTCTTATCTTGGAATTAAGATCAACGACAAGTAAGTCTTGTGAGCTGACATTTAAAGTGGTTGATACAGGTATCGGTATCTCCGAGGAGAGAATTGAATATATTTTTGATCCATTTATTCAGCACTCATTTTCTACAACCCGAGAGTACGGTGGAACAGGCCTTGGTTTATCGATTTGTAAACAGTTGGTAGATAAGATGGGGGGAACGATTAATGTAACAAGTCAGCCTAATGTAGGCAGTCAGTTTATGATCAATTTATCTTTGGATATAAGTCATGACATTATTGTTAGCGAGGGGCACAGTCTAGAAAAAAAATGCAGCCATGATGTTTCTATCATTAAGGGGAAGCGTATTCTGATAGTGGATGATATTGCGCTAAATAGAGAAATAATCAGAATGCCGCTCGAAGAGTTAGATACGCAATTATATCTAGCAGAAAATGGGGTTCAAGCGGTAGAACTTTTCAAAAAGCACGACATTGATTTGATTCTGATGGACTGTCTTATGCCTGTCATGGATGGCTTCGATGCGACAAAAGCAATACGCAAAATGGAAGTTAATGGCAATCGGGTTCCTATCTTTGCAGTTACGGCGAGTGTCTCTGAGGAGGTCACTCAGACGTGTAAGTTAGCAGGCATGGATGAGGTGATGCTTAAACCCTTCGATTTCGATCAACTGATTAAAAAAATCTGTTTTAGATTGATGCATTGATATTATTTTTTATGTGGAAATATCTTTGGCTAGGTATTTTCTATCAGTTTTATATTCTGTCTGACGTAAACTAAAGCATGAGAACGTTCCTGCTATTAGGTGATATTGGTCACATAAATATTAACTCAGATAAAATTAGCTCTGCTAAAGCTATGGTGAGATTGAAGCAAAATATTGATGGCTTTATAATCAAAATACCATTTTTTACATCGAAGAAGATATGGATTTCTCAACAGATGAAGTGGATTTTTTCAAGAAACTATTTTCTGAAAGACCATCGGAACCGGAGCCGGTAAAGCGGCATACGATCACTGTGAAAACCCAAATTCCAGCTGGTTTAGCTGCGATTCTCAATCAATCAAGTTTAACCCTGTTAGCGGAAGGGGTGGGGTATAAGCTATGGATCCCATTACACCTTGAATTAGATGAATTTGGCGAGTTTAAACCTAACTTAGGTACGCCGGAGGTGATTGATATTAATGGCTGTGATAGAAGCTGGCGGGTAAAAACACCCCTAGATGTGTCTCTGTGGGATTAAGCTGATAATTTACTCGGGGATATCCTATCTCTTTCTTCGACGGGTTTAACTGTGAGCATGCAAGATGTCAGTTATTCCAGAGAGAAGCTATTTGGCAAAGTGCTAAATTTGCGTCTGCCGAATAAGACCCGAGTGGAGCTGGAATTAGAGCCTGTGAGAGTAGATAGTCATATCTTTGCGGCAAAGTTTACATGTTTAGGGCATGGACAGGACTTGATTAAGAAATTCCTGTTTAACCTTCACCGCAGCAGTAATGCCGACCTGTATCGAAGCATAAGCATGGCTCCTTGAGTCAAGCTAGCTTGATTCAGATCAATACGCCTCTTAGCGATATAAGGTTTTATAAAGGTGATCCAAGTCACGGTAACTGAAATTAAGTGACTAAGAATGATAACCTGACGGCATCAGATGTCGTAAAACAAAAGAGGCGCATCCATGAATTTAAACCCATCAGCATTATTACCCCATTGCTATACAGATTTGTGTATTAACGGTAAGTGGTTTCACTATGATCATGGAGAAATGTCAGTATTCATGTTTAATGGTAGCAGTCCGTTATCATTTGAATTAGACGCTATGCCTACAACGGAAGGTGAGCTAGAGATGCACTTAAATAATATCTCAGAAAACTTGTGCAATGACTAAAAGAAAAATTGGATAAAAATAAAGCCACTGTCTCAGAGAGTTCAGTGGCTTTATTTTATTACGTGATGGTTAATATGGAATAATCTAACCACAACACTTCTTGTATTTCTTACCGCTACCACAGGAGCAAGGGTCATTCCTGTTAGGAGTCTTCTCGAATCGAGTCGTGATAGGCTTGTTCAAGATGCCATCTAGTTCGATGATATTTTCAAGAGTATCGGCATTGACTTCTATGTTTGCTACTAGCTCATGCTGCTCAAGAATGGCCTCTATCTCTGCCTTACGCTCATCTGAAACCACGGATAAGTTCAGTGGGTGTTGATCGGTGCCAGATTTCTGGCTGCGCTTAGTGTTAAAGCCGTAGCTTTCGTGTTTAGGTTTTGGCGTTTTACGCCCCTTGAAGAAAAACTTATCTGACATGATTTGTTCCAGAGTTAACGATAAAGCAGATTTGTGGGAGCTTATACTATAAATGCAGCAACATTTCCAATGAATCCCTATGCTATAGCGATTATTGGAAGTTTAGAGGCGGCAAAGGCTGCACTTATGGGACATGGCTATGTGTGTGGAGCTGAGAGTTAATTGCGAATATTTTGCTCGGCAGTAACCCAGAGTAACAGCCCCAAGGAGAGGATCACCGTTGCGCTAATGGCTATGATATAGATGAAACCTTTTTTTCCTTGCTTAATGGGGACGCCGTTGAAATGCAAAAACAGTGTCCATAAAAGACAAAGGAAAATAGGGAGCAGAAAGACTTTTGCCATTGTGTATCCTTCGGTGTTGAAGTCAGGTTATCAAGATAATCTAAGTATCAGGTTGGGGTAAGTATAATACTATACCACTGATTTTGAACAGGCTATTCGAAAACAAGCCGCGATAGCGGCTTGTTTTAACACAGAGGGTTAGCAGGTGTTAGCTTCTTGCTTTAGGGGCTCATCTTCTGTGGCGTAGAACTGCTCTTCATCTAATTGACCTTCAGATTTACCTATCACCACAGCGGTCATCATATCACCAGTCACGTTAGTACTGGTTCTAATCATATCGATAATACGATCGATGGCAGCGATAAAGGCGATGCCTTCTAATGGCAAGCCGACGACGCCAAGAGTCACAGATAACATCACCATGGCACTACCTGGTACGCCTGCTGTGCCAACAGAGGCGACTGTTGCAGTTACGGCAATCAGCATGTAGTCAGTCATGTCTAATGGAATACCGTAGATTTGTGCGATAAATATGGCTGCAATTGCAGGATAAATACCGCCACAACCATCCATATTCATGGTCGCGCCAAGGGGTAATACGAAGGAGCCGTATTGTTTCGAGACGCCCATAGATTCAGTGCAGCGTGTGCTGGCGGGTAGAGTACCGAAGCTGGAAGCTGTGGTAAATGCAACAATTTGTGCTGGCATGGCTTTACGGAAAAACTGGAGTGGACTAAGTTTAGCGACAAACTTAATCAAGCCACCATAGACGAAGATGATATGAATCGTGGCCGCTATATAGATGGCTGCGATAAATTTACCTAAGGGGAGTAAGGTAGATAGGCCATATTCACCTACGACCCAGGCCATCAAACCAAAGACACCGATAGGAGTCAACTGTAGGACCATGCGAGTCAGTTGAAACATCACTTCAGCACCTGCTTCGAAGGTGCGTTTCAATGGCTCGGCTTTCTCACCAACCTTGTTGATTGCAATGCCTATGAGCGCTGCAAATACGATAATCTGCAGGACTTTCCCTTCGGCTAAAGAAGCAAATGGGTTGACCGGGATCATATCGAGTAGCACTTGAGCAAAGCCCGGAACGTGGCGTTCTCTGACTTCGGTGGCGACCAGATCCATACTGCCGCCCATGTCGATAAGCGAACCTACGGTCAAGCCTATCAAGGAAGCTATGGTACCGGTAAACATAAACATGGCTAATGTTTTAAAACTTAAGCGCTTTAAGCTCACCTGTGAGCCGAGCGCTGTGATGCTGACAACGATGGCACAAAATACCAAAGGTGCGACGAGCATCTTGATGGCACCAATAAAGAGGTCGCCTAAAGGTTTAAGTACAGTGGCGGATTCGCCAAAGATCACACCTATCATTGCCCCGAAAAAAAAGCCCGCGAGGACTTTTTGCCAAAAGGGGATCTGTTTAATGGTTTGCCACATGTTTTCTGTTTCCAAATGATTTTTTATTATTAATATTTAAAAAAGCGTTGAGCGGTATTGTGAGACTGTTCAAGCACCCGAGTAGATAAGGTTATTATCCGATTTTTTCATTGTATAGATAGAGTGACTTGCAAAACAAACCGATTTCGTTATAACTTATTGTGATAATAGAGTTTGTTTTAATAACTTTAATATTTAACTATTGGATAACATGTCTATTTCTGCTTTTTTTATAACAAAAAATTACGTTTTTTCATTAGGTAAGCATTTATGACAGAGTTATGGTTGATGTTTAGTGCGGCGTTCCTTGCTGCAACCTTGTTGCCGGGTGGATCAGAAGTTTTACTTGTCGCCTTGTTAAATGATGACACTTCGAACTGGCTGGCCTTAGTTATTCTTGCCAGCGTAGGTAATACTTTAGGATCGATAACAAGTTATTATCTAGGCACTTTAGGTCGTTTCGCTCGAAGCCCGGAGGAGATGGCTAAAGGAAAATACAAGCGTTCTATCGCTCTCATCGAGAAATATGGCTATTGGGCCTTGTTGTTAGCTTGGACACCAGTCATTGGCGATGTATTGTGTTTATTAGCGGGGTGGATGAAACTTCCCTTGCTCAGATCGAGTCTGATGATATTAATAGGCAAAAGTGTGCGTTATTTTTTAGTCGCAGGATTTGCACTGCACTGGTTGTAACCCATTAGAAATGCGCGTTAATTTTTTTACTAGTTGCAGGGGTCGTACTGCATTTATTGTAACCCAGTAATCAGAGTGGGTTAATTTTTATTCGTCGCCGGATTAACACTCCTATTGGCTATGAACCAGTCAAAGTGTTTCTCCTATTATTAGTCGCGGCGATTGCCCAAGATTGGGTTAATGTTACTTCAGGTAATTTGATATTAAGGATTTGAAAGTGAAAAAATGGATATTAGCTGCAGCCATCTCCGCTGCATTAGCGGGGTGTGCTAGTCAGGAGTCACCAGTCAATCTTCCTGTGGGAGTGACGCTATTAGAAACGGTTAAGGTTGCCGAGTCAGGGATAGGGATCCCTTACAAGAAGTATCAGCTTGCTAATGGGCTAACCGTCATTCTCCATCAGGACAGCTCAGATCCTTTAGTTCATGTGGATGTGACTTATCATGTGGGCTCCGCCAGGGAAGTTGAAGGCCGTTCAGGTTTTGCTCACCTTTTTGAGCACATGATGTTTCAGGGCTCACAGCATGTTGGTGACGAGCAACATTTTAAAACGGTCACTGAGGCAGGTGGTACGCTTAATGGTACAACCAATACCGACAGAACAAACTATTTCGAGACTGTGCCGAGTAACCAGCTAGAAAAGATGCTGTGGCTCGAGTCCGATCGCATGGGATTTTTCTTACCAGCTTTGACTGAAGAGAAGTTTGAAGTTCAGCGTGAAACCGTTAAGAACGAGAGAGCACAGCGCATCGATAATCAGCCATACGGCCGTATGGGTGAGAAGTTTAATCAAGCTTTCTATTCTCAAGGTCATCAATATTCCTGGCCCGTTATAGGTTGGCCGGATGATCTGGAACGAGCTAATCTCGATGATGTGAAACACTTCTTCCAGCGCTGGTATGGCCCCAACAATGCCACCCTTACAATAGGTGGCGATTTCGATGAGTTTCAGACATTAGCTTGGGTGAATAAATATTTTGGTGAAATACCAGCAGGACCGAAAGTTTCGGCTGACGAGAAGACTTTAGTCACATTAGATAAGACCCGCTATATCTCAATGGAAGATAAGGTTCATCTTCCCTTGCTGCGTATCGCTTTTCCAACGGTCTACGCCCGTCATCAAGACGAGGCAGCCTTAGACCTGTTATCTAATATCTTAGGTGGCGGCAAGACTTCAATCTTTTATAAGAATCTCGTCAAAGATGGCTATGCGGTTCAAGCTGGCGTGAGTCACCCTTGTCAGGAGCTGGCTTGTCAGTTCTCTATGTACGCCTTGGCTAACCCTGCCAAAGGAGGCAATTTAGCCGACATAGAGAAGCGAATGAATGAGTCAATTGCCGAGTTTGAGCAGCGCGGTGTTACCGATGACGACTTGGAAAAGGTCAAAGTACAGTTTGAAGCCGGGACTATTTTCGGCTTACAGAGTGTATCGGGCAAGGTCTCTACCTTAGCTTTTAACCAGACGTTTTCTGGTAACCCCGACATGATCTCATCTGATCTTAAGCGTTATGCCAATGTGACTAAGGCCGATGTGATGAGGGTATTTGAGAAGTATATTAAGAATAAACCTATGGTGGTTATGAGCGTGGTTCCCGAGGGACAAGAGCAACTTATCGCTCATGAAGATACTTTTACGCCTCCAGTGCTAACAGTGTCCAGCGAAGCGGTAGAAGCGGTGGCAGATCATAAACAAATTGTATCAGCTTTCGATCGCACCATAATGCCGGCGGCGGGACCAGCACCTGTGCTTCAAGTTCCCCAACTGTGGACAGGTAAGCTGGCTAATAATATCCAGGTAATGGGCACCGAGAGTGAAGAGACACCCACGGTCGAACTTATCATCTATCTGAATGGCGGCCATAGATTAGTGCCAGTGGAGGAGGCGGGTCTTGCAGGCTTAACCGCGGCTATGCTCAATGAATCGAGTATGAAACGCAGCTCAGAAGAGCTTGCTCAAGCATTAGAGATGCTAGGCAGTGGTGTTACTTTCGGTTCAAGTGCCTATCAGAGCTATATTAAGGTCTCGAGTTTAACCTCAAGACTCGATGAGACACTGGCCATCGTCCAGGAGCGATTATTTGAACCGGCGTTTAAGGCCGAAGATTTCGATCGACTGAAGCAGCAGCAGTTGCAGAGCTTGCAGCACATGATGTCTGATCCTAATTTCTTGGCTAATACTGCCTTCGATGGTTTGATGTATGGTAGCGATAGTCCCTTGGGTGTGAGCAGTAGCGGCACTTTAGAGTCTGTCTCTTCATTGACCTTAGATGATGTTAAAGCCTTCTATCAAAAGCAGTATCGTGCCGGTAATGCGCAAATTATTACAGTGAGTAATTTGAGTGAATCCCAAATTCTTGGCAAGTTAGCAGGTTTTAGCCAGTGGCAAGGTGAGGCGACTCCACTGCCAACATTGGCTGGTTTACCTAAACTCCAAGGGGGTAAAATCTACATTTTAGATAAACCTGGCGCCGCTCAATCTGTGATTAAAATTGGCAAGCGTGCACTCCCCTATGATGCAACGGGAGAGTATTTTAAATCTTACCTGATGAATTATCCCTTAGGCGGTGCATTCAATAGTCGTATAAACCTTAACTTACGTGAAGATAAAGGTTATACCTATGGAGCTAGTAGTTACTTTGCCGGTGGCATTGAGCTGGGGGTTTATGAAGCTCAGGCAAGTGTGCGAACCGATGTGACATCTCTGGCCCTAGTGGAGTTTTTTAATGAGATAAACAAGTACAAGACGTCGGGAATGACTGATGAAGAGTTGGCATTTATGCGAGCCTCAATTTCTCAGGGAAATGCACTGGATTATGAAACCCCCTATCAAAAAGCGGGTTTTATGCGCCGGATACAGCGTTATCAACTCGATACAGACTTCACCGAGCAACAGACTAAGATCACCAATTCAATCAGCAAAGATGAGTTGAACAAACTGGCAAGTCAACAGTTAGACCTTAAGAGCATGGTGGTATTGATTGTGGGTGATAAGGCGTCAATCGAGGCGGATATTAAAGCACTCGGTTACCCGGTGGAAAATTTAGAGTTGTAATCGCTGAATTAGGCCATATATCTAATGGTAGTAAGTTGCGGCATCTTGTTAGAGCGGATGCTGCGCTTCATGGCTCAGTAAAGATGACTTGCCTGAGGGAGCTATATACCGTCGATTGTGCGAATGAAAGAAAATGCACAGTTAACGGGTCTGATCCTGACAAGCCTAAATGATGACAAAAATTAGAGAATAAAATATTGAACTCTTTCAATACATTGATCGAACAACTCTCTGACTCAGAGGGGCGTGCTGCACTACAGGGAATGCAACGCGGTATCGAACGCGAAGCATTAAGAATCAGTGACTCAGGCCAGCTGGCCACAGATGCTCATCCTAGAGAACTTGGTGCCGCGCTCACTCATTCCAGGATCACCACAGATTATAGTGAATCTCTGCTCGAATTCATCACTCCTGTTTTCAGTGATATCGATGCCTTGCTTGAAGATCTGACCTATACCCACGCATTCACGGTGCAAAACCTGGAACAACAGGGATTATGGCCAGTGAGCATGCCCTGTTATGTCGGTGATGTGAACGATATCCCGATTGCACAATACGGTAGTTCAAATTCAGGGCAGATGAAGCGCTTATATCGTAAGGGGTTAACTTACCGGTACGGCGCTCAGATGCAGATAATCTCCGGCGTTCATTTTAACTTCTCTGTATCTCAGCCGCTTTGGGACAAGTTGTACCTCTTAAGCGATCAACAAGGCTCTAAGACTGACTTTATTTCAGAGTCTTATCTAGGACTGATTCGTAATTATCGACGCATGGTTTGGGTATTGCCTTATCTTTTTGGCGCCTCGCCGGCCCTGTGTAGTTCGTTCATTAAAGATCAGCAGACAGATATTGAATTTGAGAAGATGGGCAAGGGAACGCTTTACCTTCCCTATGCGACTTCATTGAGAATGAGTGATCTTGGTTACACAAATAAAGAGCAAGACAGATTAAGTATCAGCTATGACTCTCTGGATAAGTTTCTAGAAGGCATGCAGAATGCCATCAACATGCCTTCGTCTAATTTTGAGAAGATTGGTGTTAAAGTCGATGGTGAATTTAGGCAACTTAATGCCAATGTGCTGCAGATCGAGAATGAATTTTATTCGCCAATTCGAGCTAAGCGAGTGGCTCTCGATGGTGAAAAACCATCCCAGGCATTGGCGCGAGCTGGAGTTGAATATATCGAAGTTCGGGCTCTGGACGTCAACCCGTACAGCGCGATAGGCATAGAAGCGTCTCAAGTGCGTTTCTTAGATATGTTCCTTCTCTATTGTTTATTAAGTGATTCACCGTTATCGGATGAAGATCAGGAAGCCGAAATAGCCAGTAACCTGAATCGAGTAATTCTAGAAGGGCGTAAGCCGGGTCTGGAGCTAAGCAATAATGGCACGTCTGTTACTCTCACCGATTGGATGAAGCAGATGTTTTCATCTTTGAGCTCGATTGCCGAGCTATTAGACAGTGAAGGAGAAAATCATTACCGTCAGACGCTAGATACTTGGTTAGCAGCGGTCAATGACCCAGATTTAACCCTTTCAGGCAAAGTCATGTCACACCTGTTGCAAAGCCAGATTGATCATGGTTACTGGGTTAAGAGTTTAGCTAAGCAGTACCATAAAGATTTGAGTGAATATCAGTTGCCTGATCAAGTTGTCGCTCGATATCGACAAGCGGCATTAGATTCATTGTCTAAGCAAGCTAAGATGGAAGCCGACTCTAGCCAAAGTTTTGAGGCATTTCTGGAAGATTACTTTCGAGATGAAGCATCAAGTAAGCCTATACCAAAGGCCGCTATCTCTTCATAGAACTCAAACCACAGGCTAAGCGATTAGCCTGTGGTTTGAGCTTGTCCGTCCATATTGTAAAAATGGATTAGATACAACTTTTCGTTGAGAGAGAAGATTTGAAACCATTACTCGTTCTATTTTCCGTGCTGATGTTTCTTTCTGGCTGTGCTTCACAGCCAGATGATAGTCATAGATGTGGTGTCGTCTCAGGCTACCTCAACCCCGATTTGAGTCAAGATCTCTATAGAGCCATTGTTACTCACTTAGATGGCAAACCTGTTATCTCTAAACCCAATTATCGTCTCTCACCCGGAGAATATACCTTTACCTTTGCCGAATTGATCAGTGCGCCATCGCTGAAGGTGAAGTTAGCCGCCAGAGTGCCTAAAGACTTAGTGATCAGCGTCGAAGCCAACCGCAGATATCATTTTGCGGCTAAATTTAATACCGATAAACGATACAGAGGCAATGACTCAGGTTTTTGGCAGCCAGTGATCTGGCTTGAAGAAGAGCATGAGTGTGAATTACCCGTGAAATAAGATGTGACATAAAGTTAATACTCGATACTTTTAAGCAAGGTTAATTGCTTCTTTTACCTAAGGGTGTGACACTAAAGTTTTGATTCGTTTCATGACTTATTTAGCATTACACATGGTATCCGCACATATGAAAGGCTTTTCGGTTTTAACAGCAGCTTTTTTGGCATTATTACTCTCAGGTTGTGCCACGGCTCCGCCGGAGAATCCTGAAAACCTATGCTCCATCTATCAGGAAAACCGCGACTGGTATAGTGCCGCGCAGAAAACTCAAGAGAAATGGGGCGTGCCAGTTCATGTCCCCCTAGCCATGATGTATCAGGAAAGCTCCTTTAAGCATAATGCTGCGCCACCTATGGAATACTTTCTCGGCTTTATTCCCATTGGACGTGCCAGTGATGCCTATGGTTATGCTCAGGCTAAGACCATGACCTGGGATGATTATGTTAAGGAGACGGGCAACTCCTGGTCCAGCCGCAGTAATTTTGATGATGCCATGGATTTCATGGGCTGGTTTATTTATAAGACCCATAAGATTAACGGTGTCTCTAAGTGGGATGCGAGAAATCAGTATTTGAACTACCACGAAGGGTGGGGCGGGTATAAGCGCAAAACTTACAACCAGAAAGCTTGGTTGATCAAGGTTGCTGCTAGGGTCGATGCCAGATCTAAGCGCTACGCCGCGCAATATAAGACCTGTAAGGAAGATCTCGACTCTTCCTGGTTATGGCGTCTATTTTTTGGATAACACAGTTGCTGAACCCATAGATAGGCATAATGATGCCTATCTATGGAAAATACAGCTTGGAAAATACAGTCTGACATAAAAATGGCTTTTGCAATTTGGTTGCAAAAGTCATTTTATTAACCTCATTTCCCTAAATATTGATCAAAGAAATGCACCAAAGTGAGTTGGCTCATGATTTCGCCAACTCTGGACTCTTTACTGCTAATGGCTCTTTGCAGCTGAAGGTTCCTAACCGCTGGTGATTAGATTGTTAATCGCTTTTGATATCAGGTCTTTTTTCATTTCAGTACGTACAACGGTCTGTTCAAACCAGAAGCTTATTGGCTGTTCAAAGCCAATACCGTGCATATAATTGTAGATAGCCTTACGAAGCCCGACCCCAAGCATGTCATGATCCACGCCGGTTGGATCGGTGAAGTCCACATCGTTTTCAGCGAATAAGATCTCAGGGCGCTCAGCAAGCGTGACACCAAATTTCTCAGGGTTGATGCCAATAGGACTGTGGATCGTGGCTACAAATCGGTGCCAGTAGGCGGACTGGAAACAAGCTTGCTCCATCATCTGACGTACCATCTCGAGCGAATCTATGGTTTCCTGCTCGGTTTGTGTTGGAAAGCCATACATCAAATAGGCGTGAACCAATATACCCGCATCACTGAAGGCCTTGGTTACCTGAGCGACCCGCTCAACACTCACGCCTTTTTTCATCAGTTTCAAGAGACGATCTGACGCCACCTCAAGGCCGCCGCTGACAGCGATACAACCGGAATCTGCCAGCAACTGGCAACGGGCTTGGCTAAACGTCCTCTCAAAACGGATATTGCCCCACCAACTGATCACCACATTGCGTTCAATGAGGCGTTTTGCAAGCTGAAACAAAAGCTTTGGCGGTAGGGCTTCATCGACGAAGTGGAAACCTGTCTGTCCGGTTTCTTCGATGAGTTCCTCGATCCTATCCACTAAAACATCGGCTCCAGCGGCATCAAAACGGTCGATATAGTCCAGACTGACATCGCAAAAGCTGCACTTACGCCAGTAACATCCATGAGCTATGGTCAGTTTATTCCAGCGTCCATCGCTCCAAATACGGTGCATAGGATTGAGCATTTCACACAAAGATAGGTATTCCCCCAATGGCAGGCCATCGTATATCGGTGCACCGACATCGGTCTGTGGGATATCGTGGAGCTCTGCATTTTCATTGAAGTGTACGTAGGGTTGGCCTGTTTCATCTTCAGCGAGGAAGTAAGTTCGCATCAGGGAGTCTATTTCACGCTTTCCCTCAAAGAACTCTAGTAGCGTGATAAAAGGACGCTCGCCGTCGTCTAGACAGATAAAGTCGACAAACTCAAATACTCTAGGGTCTTTGAGCGCGCGCAGCTCGGTATTGATAAAGCCACCGCCCATTACGATGGGAATATCAGGATTGATCGCTTTACAGGTTTGCGCAATACGTAGGGCGCCTAGCATATTGCCCGGGAAAGGCACGGTTAACGCGACTACGCTAGGCTGAGTTTCTTCCAGGTACTGCTCGACTAATTGTTCCAAAATTTCTGAGCTGAAGCTAGGTTCGTCCATCAAGGTATCGTAGAGATTGTCAAAGCTTGGGTTGGCCGCAGCTAACTTCTCGCCATAACGGCTGACTTCAAAGTAGGGGTCAACCCCCTGAGTGATGACGTTCGATAGATCATTAATAAACAGGGTTGCTAGATATTTGGCTTTATCTTGTACGCCTAGATTGCCAAAGGCTGCCTGCAACACATCGCCGGAGACCGCTTCCATCTGAGCAATAGTGTCAAACGCTGGGCCTTCTGGTAAAAAACGACGGGAGTTAATGCGCAGTGCAAGGCTTGGATCTTTGCCCTGTAAAAAGCGAATTGCGCTCTCAACTGTCTGCTGGTAACGATCAAATTCAGCCAGAAAATTAAAGATCACATCAGGCAGCTCATTGTCTTCAAAGTGCTCGAAGTTTTCTTCCACATGCTGACGAATAATCTCTAGCGCAGGCGCTGTCATCATTTCTAGGAAAAGCTCAATAGCAGGATCTCGTTGAACCGCCTCATAGCCTCGAGAGCGTAAAAAACCAGTTAAATACGCTGTTGCCGGGTAGGGCGTATTCAGCTGGGTCATAGGTGGAGTCATTAGAAGAACGGTCATAACCTGCCTTTAAATCGTAAAATCTGAATACTCTGTGTGAAAATGAACGGTGACGAAACCGTCAGTATCAAGCAGAGTATGGCAGCAAGCCCCTGTGTCAGGATTGTTGCCATAAAAATTAGGGGGATTCTAACAAATGAACGATACCCATTCTACTTCAAAGTGCAGGTTTCAGAACAGTCTGAGCGGATTCAACTACACTGGATTATTTACTTCTTCGTTTGGAGTTTTATGTGTATAAAATGGACATTGAAATTGACTCAACTAGTAGTTCGGCTGCAATTTCAATATGACTTGGGTCTTTAATATTATCATAAGCTTCAACATGGCAATTAGATTTGAAGAATTTACAAACTTGTAATTGAACTAAAAAAAGTTCATCTTCATTTAAATTTGATAGAGAATTCGGTACATCTTTTATACCATTGTTGTGTCTTTGAGCTATTATTATGCTAGCAACTAATGATGCTTGTTGTTCACTAAGGGCGTGAATTCTGCAATCAGAATAGACTCTAGCAGCCATTAAACTGGTAATTATTGACATGAATAAACCTCAATTAGATATGTTTAATAGGGTGTGCGAATTTATGAATAGGTATCACTAAATTTAATTTAGATTGTATCCACTGAAGTTATTTTTTTATAAATCTAAGGGGATATTTTATATAACTATTATGGAGTGCGTATGAACAACGCTATATAAAACTATTTGACGTCATAAGCTTGCTTGAAACCTATTATTCCAGCTAAGTTGCTTTTTCTTAGTTTAGATAGGAAAATGTCTAAATAATACTTAACCATATATTTGTCTTGTGTGGATAAGTAATCGTAAATAAAAGGGTCTGTTACAATCTTGAAATGTCTACTCATATAGTCAGGAGTGTCAGACTTTAATTTTTCGACATTGCTCATCATCTCTCTTACACAAAGTCTTGCAAGTAATGAATTCTTGCTTTTAAAAAATCTGAACATGTGGCTTGATGAACACACACCATGATGTACCTCTGTCATGCTAAGATTTAACGCGCCGTATTTTTTTATAAGTTCTTCAGCTCTATCTAACAGTTCTGTTTCTATCTTCATCGCTACGCCTTAATTATTGAAAGTGTTACCGTTACATTAAATCTACCCTGAAGATTATTTCTAACCCATAGGTTTAATCTATGCGTTTGTTATAACTGACTTTTGTTTGGTTGGTTAAGATGGAATGTCGCAGCATTCTTATAAATTGACTTTATGTGAAATGTAATCTTTTCAAGCTACTTTCTTATATTTATTTCCTTAAGTTCAACCATTATGCTGTACTAAGTTTAGGGTGATGATTAGCAAGTTATAACGCTATTTATTATTTTATGTATATCTTGTTATTTATTGGTTGTTTGTTGTTTGCTGGTTGTTTATTGGTTGTTTATTGGTACTTTAGCTTGAAAAGTTTTTACCTAGAGTTTCCTTAAAGTAGCGGCCTGAACGATAGCCGAGTTCATAATCACTTTCCAGTGAATGCTTACTACTGCCAATTAATTTAGATCGTAGGTCATTTTTGGGGTAGATCTCATAAATAGTTACATCACTTGGTGGAGAGTTTAGAAAGGATTGAGTTCGCCGATAATTCTCTTCATGTTCAAGTAGCAAACTAATTAAATTTGAAAGCTTACTTCTACCGAGAGATTTGGTTAAAATTGACATCCAGCAATGATTGAACTTTGTTGTGATCGGAACAGTACGGATCACCACAATATGCTTATATCCGCGCTTATAGGCCTCTTGAACTGGAATAGGTGCCCCTAAGCCACCATCTATCCAATACTGTTTTTGGTTTAGAACTGGCTGTCTTCGTAATGCTGGAATTGAACATGATGCTTGTAAAGATGTTTGCCAATTATCATCGTATAGATCAAAATAAAATGGCCTATGAGTATCTACATGGCTAGCGCAAGCAAGCACTGTACATGAGCGCATTCTTTCACGAGCCTGCAGCCAATTCAGAGGTATTTTTGTTTGCATCTCTTTTAATAACCAGTCTAGATCTAAACCTTCTTTACCTGATAAAAATCTAGTTAAATCAAAAAAATGATTAGTAGTGGTCGCTTTAGTGATTACATCATAAGCATGCTTACTTTGACCGCTCAGATATGACGCCAAATTGAGTGAACCTGCTGATGTTCCTATCATTAGCGAAAAGGGGCAAAACTTTGCCTCCAAGAACGCATCTAGAACCCCCGCAGTAAAAATACCACGTTGCCCTCCCCCTTCAGTCACTAATGCCACTTTTTGAGAGTGTACTGGTAAGTGAGATAGTGCATCCACGTTATTAACTGCGCATGATATATGTTTCCCTTTCATTTTTAGCCTTTTACTTACTGTATCAAAGGCATAAATAGTATACTTGTATCAACATTATAAATATTTGAATTAATTTATACTTTAATTAAATTTTATTTATGCTAATTATGAATTGGCTATATATCAGGGCAGGGTGAGAGCATGCTTTGAATTATTTTCAACCAAAGAATAGCTGAGTAATAAATAAGGACAGGCATGGTTAATGGCACGCTCTGGGATTTCCAATAACTTCCATGTTGAACTGCCTGTCCGACATCCCCTCCTCTCGTTCGAAGAGTATCACTTCGCGATACCTCACCCTGAAATCGAAGTTCGCATCCGTATCTACACAGGGTTATTTTTCTCTTCGATTTTAGGATATTTGTTAGTTCGCTAACACGGATATGCCCCAAAACTTGCTAGCCTTCGAATGAAGGCTGATTACATTTTATCTTGCTTCATTTGGCTAGTTTTATATTTGGAAGTGGGTTTGAAGGTCGAACCTTCATGGTAATCTATCGCTTCCCAGCGGGGGGATGTGCAGACGCTGCAAGTCCATCCATGGAAGCTCTGCCAAATCATCCCTGATTTGGAAGCTCGCAGCTGCATCTACACAGGGGGATTTATCTCTTCGATTGTGGCTTATGGCTAGTATTTAGTAACTCACTTTTGCCCCGTTATGATTTAGAGCAGTTGCTCATTCACATCCTGTTCATGATATTTTGCCATACTTGAGGTTATCGTTGAGTATCGCCCATATTATGGAACAGGATCACCTCAGATAAAAAATTGGTCTATCCCTATAATCATTTAGAAGCGATAATATCTGCTACATGTTTAATTGATTCTCGAGCTGTTTGGCTTACGCCTGAAAGCTGGAGAAAGCCATGTATAACACCTAAATATCTTCGACATTGTGTCTTAACACCTGCACTAATTAAGTTCCGATAAAGCTGTTCACCTTCATCTACTAATGGGTCAAATTCGGCTGTTAATATATGAGTTTCAGGAAGACCTGATAGGTCACTTCGAAAAAGAGGGCTGGCTTCAGGATGTTTACGCGGTAAGTCACCTAAATACATATCAAAACCAGTAAGCAAGGTATCACGAGTAATTATGTATTCCTCACCATTATTGACATAGCTCTGACTTGCTGCCGTGGCATCTAACATTGGATAAATAAGTACTTGCTTGGTAGGTAGCCAAGCTGCTTTTTCCCTTAATCGTAAAGATGTGATTAAGCATATGTGACCACCTGCACTATCACCAACGAGAATGATATTCTCAGGGTTCCCCCCCCACTCTTTACAGTGCTCGTAAATCACTTGAGATGCATGAAATGCATCGTCGTGTGCTGCTGGAAATGTATGCTCAGGGGCTAGTCGGTATTTTACAGCAACAATTATTGAACCAGATAGATTAGCTAACTTTCTTAATTGCTGGTCATGAGTTTCAAAATCACCACTGATAAAACAACCACCATGAAAATAAATCACAACAGGTAAGTTGCTATCATCAGATGATTTAAAAATTCTTAATGTTGCTCCATTGATCTCTTTATCAACGATTTGATTAACAGATTCTTTTCCTCCGGCAAGTTGAACGCTATTTCGATAACCTTGACGACGTTCTTCTATAGTTTGTACTTTAACAGAGGGGCAGCCTGCTTCAATGAAGGAACTTACAAGTTGACTGATACCATTATCTAAATAGTGCTGACTCACTTTACGACTCCAAATAGTCAAATAGAGCATTAGTTCAATACCCTTATGTAACTATCATACTAAAAACTATAATTGCTGTATATGCACACAGTACTTGGTGTTTCTCGTTTGTGAACGTAACAATGTCGGTAGATGTGAGATGGTACTTGATGGTTTCAGTTACTTTACTTCATGTAACAAACCAGAATTAGAGCATAGATCTAAGTAGGTTTTGTCCAAAAACGTGTTTAGATAGTACCTTTAAGCTCCAATCGAAGAGATGAATAATCCGATGTAGATACGGCTGTGGGCTTCCAAAACATGGATGTTTTGGTAGAGCTTACAGGGACTGTACTTGCTGCGTTCCACAGAGGTATCTACATGTGAGCTTGCCGCAGGCAATAGATAACAATGAAGCTTTGGTACTCAGCAGGCTAATCCAAGTATCAAACCAGGCCAATGAACCCAGCTCAAAAGATACTTGAGTAACTTGTGATCCGACAAGTCAGCATGTTTTGTCCAAAAGTGAGTTATAACCAAATAACTCTAGTTCGAAGAGATAAATAATCAGGTGTGAACGTGGCTGCGAGCTTCCGAAGCATGGCCGAAAATGTTCCCTACATTTTTCGGCATTTCCACTATCCGTGGCAGAGCCCACAGGGAAGTGTTTACATGCTAAGCAAGCCGCAGGCTATAGATTAGAGTGAACTTATGGCATTCATGAAGTTAGCCAAACGCCAAACCAGCCCAATGAACCCAACCCAAAAAAAGATACTTGCAACTTGTTATCCGACAAGTATCGTTTGCTATGGGAAAAGGTGTTTTTGTTATTAGTCTGTAGGCATTAGTTATTTGCAGTGTGAATCTAGCTAGGCGATAATTGGGCTCTGGCTTGGGGGAGCCGTTTACTCAAGGCTGTGTTTTTAATAGAATGCGCCACAAATTATAAGTAATTCTAAGCAATACCCTACAATAAGGATTAAAAATGAGCAAACCATTCGTTGCAGTGTTGATGGGATCTGATTCTGATTTACCAACTATGCAAGCTACCCTAGATGTGCTTAAGACGTTCGATATTCGATTTGAAGCTAAGGTGACTTCGGCTCACCGTACGCCTGCTGCGACTCATGCTTATGTGCATGATGCAGAAGCGCGTGGTTGTAAGGTCTTCATCTGTGCGGCCGGTCTGGCTGCTCACTTAGCGGGCGCAGTTGCAGGTATCACGACTCGTCCTGTGATTGGCGTCCCCGTGGACTGTGGTCCATTACAAGGCCATGATGCTTTGCTTTCTACTGTGATGATGCCTGGCGGCGTCCCTGTTGCTACGGTAGCAATTGGTAGTGCTGGAGCTAAAAACGCGGGTTACTTAGCCGCGCAAATGTTAGCTGTTGGTGATGATGCTTTGGCTGTTGCGGTAAAAGAGGAGCGTGCAAGATCTGCCGCTGCTGTTGAAGCTAAAGATGCTAAGCTGCAAGCTAAGCTAGCGAACGCATAACTGAAAAATCTGTTTATTGATAAAGCGCCACTTGACCTTAGGGTTAGGTGGCGTTTTTGTTTATGAGCCATACTTAGCTGAGTAAGGCGCTGCAACCGTAAGGAAAGGAAGAGTGACATTTTTTAAACCCATTTTGTCTATATTGAGGACTGCCAATGAGAGTATTGAGGATTATCTTAGTCTTGATTTTCGGCTTAATTATTCCATTTGCAACCTCAGCAAAAGACAAGACGTTAGAGATGGTCATATTAGGCGAAAATGACACTTACAGCGGCGCTAATGATGGTGAAGATAATATAATTGTGAGTGTTTGGAATATGATCCTTGCCAAAAGCCAAAAGCCAAAAGCCAAAAGCCAAAAGCCAAAAGCCAAAAGCCAAACTCAGTTGATCATAGACTATCAACAGGTGAGCATGAGCCGTTCTTGGTCTGAGCTGATTCGTCTCGATAATGCGTGTGTGATGAATAAGCTGATCACTGCAGACAGGTTAGCGATCGCCGAGTATAGCCATTACCCCCTTTCTGTGTTTCCTCCAGTTAGATTGATCACTCTTGCCAGTAACAAAAGTCGGTTCACATCACCATTTTCATTTCAACAACTCGAAAATAACCCTGATCTAAAGCTGGGCGTTGTTAAATCCCGAACCTATGGCGTGGAGCTCGATAACCAAATCGTTAAGCATGCGGCCCAAGTTTTTACTCGTGGTGGCGTAGATTCATCGGATAAATTGGTCGATATGTTGCTGGTGGGTAGGGTCGATGGCATTCTTGAGTACACGCTTTCAGTTGAAGATTATCTACAAGATGAAGGACTAGATGACAAGATTATCGCCTTACCCATCGAGAACAATGCTGCGTTGATGATTGGCTATATGGCTTGCTCTAAAACCACTAAGGGGCTAGCTATAATTGACGTGATAGATTCAAGTTACGCCACATCTGGCTTCAGCCAGCAATATATAGAGATGCATCTTAATCATTTTGGTCAAGTTGAGGCTGAAATCTTAAAACCCAAGTTAGAGTCATTGTTCGCTAATTGACCGCTGTGTTCCTAGTAAAAAAATAACCCTTTTAGCATGAGTTCTCGTTAATAAGAGAAACAACAGGTGAAAGGGGAAGTTCATGGGTCAGTTCAATAACCATTCTATTGATAGCATTCATTCTACGGGTAGAGTGAATAAAGGCTATCGATTATCACTTATCTCAGTGTCATTATTTATGGCTTTGTCGGCATGTAGCGGTGAGCAAGCAGAAGATAAATCAGAAAAAGCTGAGAAAAATCTAAATCAAAGCCAGCAAGTTGAACAGGTTAAAAAGCCAGACCAAGATCATCAAGTCGCCGCAGCTAATAAGGTACAAGCTCAAAACGATGGGCTAGATCATCCCTTAGTATCACAAGTTGAGTTATCTGAGGAAAAGTCAGCCGATGTTTATGCCGCAGGCAAACAGGCCAGCGAGCGTATGGTGAAGATGAAATCCCTAAGCCGTACTCATATTATGGGGCAGATGAGTGCCCCCGGCGTGCCAGCGTTTAGAGAATCGATCAATAGAGATAATTTTTCGAGGCACACTGCCAATGGCATCATGGTGGCGGGAGAGATTCCGGTATCTACCTTCTCGATCGATACCGATACCGGCAGTTATTCGACACTGAGACGCTGGATAAATCAGGGACGCCTGCCACAAAAGGGCACTGTTCGAGTCGAGGAGATGATTAATTATTTTAATTATCAGTATGCCACTCCCTCAGCACTGGAGCAGGCATTCAGTGTCAATACCGAGCTGGCGCCGTCTCCTTTTAATGACAATAAAATGTTGCTCAGCATCGGCCTTAAGGGCTACGAGTTAGATAAGTCCCAGCTTGGGGCGAGCAACTTAGTCTTTTTGCTCGATGTCTCCGGCTCCATGAACTCCCAAGATAAACTGCCGCTGCTAAAGACATCGTTGAAGATGTTATCTCAGCAATTGAGTGAGCAAGATCAAGTCTCCATTGTTGTCTATGCCGGGGCTTCGGGCGTGGTGCTCGACGGGGTAAAAGGCAATGATACTCAGGCTATCATTCAGGCATTGAATAACCTTAAGGCCGGTGGTTCGACCAATGGAGGCGCCGGGATCCAGCAGGCCTACGGACTGGCGCAGAAACATTTCATTCAAGGGGGTGTTAATCGGGTCATCTTGGCTACCGATGGTGATTTCAATGTGGGCACCACAGATCATCAGGCCTTGATGGATCTGATAGAAGCCAAACGTGATAAGGGCATAGCATTAACGACCTTAGGTTTTGGTCAGGGAAATTATAATGATCACCTGATGGAACAACTTGCCGATAAGGGCAACGGCCATTACGCCTACATAGATACCCTTAATGAGGCGCGTAAGGTGCTGGTAGATGAGTTGAGTTCGACCCTGCTGACCATAGCCAAAGATGTGAAGATTCAAGTGGAGTTCAATCCGGCAATCGTCTCAGAGTATCGCTTGATAGGTTATGAAAACCGCGCCCTCAATCGTGAAGATTTTAATAATGACAAAGTCGATGCCGGCGAGATCGGGGCGGGTCATCGAGTCACTGCGCTCTATGAGGTAAGTTATGTCGATAGCCCCAATCAGGCCAATGACAAGCTGAGATATGGTTATGATGATGCCACAGGCGTGGAGAAATATAGCCGGGATGAGATAGCCTTCCTCAAGTTGAGATATAAACCTATTGGAGAAGATACCAGCCGATTGATCTCATATGCGATTCGTAGGGACTCAGGGGTCAAGAGCTTAGCCCAGGCCAGTGATGATTATCGATTCTCCGCCGCGGTTGCAGGGCTCGGGCAATTGATTAATCATAGCCTCTATACCCATGATTTGAGTTATGCCAAGGTGATCGACCTGGCTCAATCTGCAATGGGTCAAGATGCATTTGGCTATCGTCATGAGTTTGTGCAGCTAGCGAAGACAGCGCGTCTATTGGCTGATCAAGAGGCTGTGGTTGAGGGAGGCAATGTGTCGAGTATCATTCCCCCCATAAAACCTATGCCTAAACCTAAGTACATAGCGCCCCATATAAAATCGCCAGAATACCAGCTTGAGATAGACAAAGGTGTTCAGGGCGTGCAAACTTTCCATGACTAGTCTATCTATAGTCTCTCCTTCGATAGCTTTTTGGTCGCAAGGAGAGGCGTTTCATCAGGAGAGGTGTGTGGCACAAGCGTTAGGGCAAGATAAATCGACAGAGGCGGAGATAGATCAGCGCTTAATGCTGAACTATGCCAGTGGAGACACCTCGGCATTTGAAACTCTCTATCAAAAACATAAGGGTGGCCTGTATCGCTATTTTGTCCGCCAACTCGGGGAT
This sequence comes from Shewanella psychrophila, assembly GCF_002005305.1. Taxonomy (NCBI): domain Bacteria; kingdom Pseudomonadati; phylum Pseudomonadota; class Gammaproteobacteria; order Alteromonadales; family Shewanellaceae; genus Shewanella; species Shewanella psychrophila. The sequence continues at coordinate 4,621,520 of NZ_CP014782.1, read as the reverse complement.
AAACAGCTGGCGGAAGACCTTTACCAGGAGACGTGGGGGCGGATCATCAAATCAGCATCCAGTTATCAGGCCGATGCCAAATTTACTACTTGGCTTTATAAAATTGCCCATAACTTGCTTATCGACCATGTCAGGGCGGTAAAACCTGTAGACCTGTTTAGTGAGGCCTTTACCGAAGAGCAAGACGGCGAAGCATTTTTGCCCAGTGATGTTATGTCACCGGACAGGGCGATGGAAGATAGTTTCAAGGCTAGCCTGCTTAAACGTTGCATCGCATTATTGCCAACGGTGCAGAAAGAAGCCTTGTTACTCAATATGGAGGCGGGCTTTACCGCCGGGGCTATCGCAGATATCGTCGGTGTAACACTCGAAGCCACCAAGAGTCGGATTCGATATGCCAACCAAGGTCTGAAAGCTTGTGTGATGAATAAGTGGCAGGAGGTTCAAAATGAAAGATGATAAAAGCAATAAGCCTGCTACTGAGCAAGCTGAGGAATTCGATAGCGACCTGCAAACCTGGTATAAGCTGCAGGCGCAAGAAAACCCAAGCGATGAACTCGATGATGCCATCATAAAAATGGCCACAGAGGCGAGCGCTTTGAATAACGGCGTATCGGCTGATGATAGCAGTCAGCATAAGGCTACTTTGGATAGCGATAAGCGCACAGATAATGTGGTGCGGGTCGAGAACAGTTTTTGGCGACAGAATCGATGGGCATTATCGTCGGCCGCTTCCGTGATGCTGGTGGTTACTGTGATCATGTTAAATCCTCAGAGCCCTCAAGATATCCTATCCGATGATGCCATGCCCATGATGATGCAGATGAGCGAGCCGCAAGATGAGCAGCTCGAATCAATGCACGCGGATGTTGTTAAAGGGGCTAGTTTCGAAGCAAAAAGTACCGGTGTGCGGCGTGAGTCGTTACAAGCAGATGTTACAGAAGCTGCTAACTTTGAAGCTAACAATCCCAAAACTAACAGTGCCAATATTAAGAGTGAGCTCAGGCAAGCACCGAGGGCGCCGAGCGCCATATCTGCATCGGAGCAGCAGTTTGGCGGGGCTGCAGAGCCGAAAATGAAACAGATGGGTGAAGCCTATGGCTCTGATGACAGGGCAAAACTGGGGGCTGAGGCACCGAGTAACCAGACGCTGCCGAGTCAGGCATCATCGAAAGATGCGCTATCAAGTCATGATTTACCGACCAAGAGTATGCCGCAACGTGAGGCTGTGGTGAGTGCCAAGCAGGCATTGAACCATTTGCAAAACTTGATAAATTCGAAGCAATGGGGTGAGGCTGATAAGCTCGCTAAGAAGATAGCTAAGCAGTATCCAAATCTCAAAGAGTCGGAGCATCCGCAATATAAAAGGTGGAACGAATTGCAGGCAGAAATAACAGCGCACTAGCTGACTAATTTCTGCTGGCCATATTCCATTTCCCTGTTATTTAAAAGAATAAAAGCAGTTATCGATATGATAGCTGCTTTTTACTTTGTACACATTTGCTAATGATTTATGTATTAAATTTTACTGTTGGTTTAATGAAAGTTTGCTACCTTGTTGGCCTTGAAAAAATTATATCAATAATAAATAACGAGCTCATCATGAAACTTCGTCTTTCTGTTGCCTGTACCTTGCTAGCGCTTGGCAGCCTAAGTTCTTCGTCAGCTTTTTCAGCAGATGCTATTCATCCTGGTTATTTTCGCGCCCCAGCACTGAGTGACAATACCTTAGTGTTTACCGCCGAGGGCGATCTCTGGGCCAAGAGTCTAGATCAGAGCCTGGCACAGAGACTGACCAGTTTGCCGGCAGAGGAGTTAGGGGCAACAATATCGAATGATGGAAAGTGGGTAGCCTATGTGGCTAACTACGAAGGTAGCAGCGAAGTGTATGTTATCCCCATTAAAGGTGGCCAGGCGAAGCGGATTAGTTTCGAAAATAGCCGTGTGCGAGTACAGGGCTGGACAGCCGATGGCCAGGTTTTGTATGCCACTGATAATGCATTTGGTCCGGCCAATTATTGGGTGCTAAGGAGCGTTAATCCTGAGACCTTAGAGACCCAAGACTTGCCTTTGGCCGATGCCATAGAAGGGACGATCGATGAGCAAGGCGAGTATCTGTATTTCACACGCTTTGGCCTACAGACTACCGGTGACAATGCCAAGGTTTATCGCGGCGGCGCTAAAGGTGAGCTGTGGCGCTTCAAATTGGGCTCAAAGATTGAAGCCGAGCAGTTAACATCTGACCACATTGGTTCAGTGCGTCAACCTATGCTGTGGGATAACCGCCTTTACTTTATTAGCGACAGTGATGGCAATGACAACATCTGGTCGATGACACCCGATGGAAAAGACTTTAAGCAACATACTCAGTTTACCGATTGGCAGGTACGCGGTGCACGCATCGATAATGGCCGCATCGTGTTCCAGCAGGGGGCCGATATCAAGCTCTATGATATTGCTGCCAATAGCACCCGTGTATTAGATATTAATTTAGTGTCAGATTTTCCGCAGCGCCGTGAGCATTGGGTTAACGATCCGATGAAGTACGCGACATCGACTCGTCTTTCACCTTCTGCAAGCAAGGTGGTGATAACGGCAAGAAGTCATGTGGCCGTTGCGGCCACAGATGGTTCCCGTCTAGTTGAAATAGCACTTCCTGGCAATAGCCGCATTCGCAATGCTGTGATGAGCCCTGATGGGAAGTGGGTCTATGGCATCAGCGATGCGTCCGGTGAGCAAGAGATCTGGCGCTTCCCCGCCGATGGTGGCAATGGCGCTAAACAGTTAACCGATAATGGTCAGACCCTGCGTATGTCGCTCAGTGTGTCACCGGATGGAAGATACATTGCCAGTGATGATTATGAAGGTAACTTGTGGCTGCTGGACCTTAAGAAGAATAGGCACAAGAAGATTATTACTCAGGGAGAAGGGCTTGGCCCCTATGCCGATATCGCCTGGTCGGGTGACAGTCAGTTTATCGCCGTCACTAAGTCAGAAATTGGCAAGCCCAGACCGCAAATCGTGCTCTATTCTCTGAGTAAGCAGCGTGCAGAAACATTGACCACAGACAAGTATGAATCATACTCCCCGGTATTTAGCACGGATGGTAACTGGCTCTATTTCCTCTCCGACAGGCAGTTTAATTCGACGCCAACCTCGCCCTGGGGTGATCGAAACTTAGGGCCCATGTTTGATAAGCGCACCCAAATTTTTGCCTTAGCATTAAACAAAGATGCCAGGTTTGCCTTTCAAAAACCCAATGAGTTGCTTAAGCCCGAACCCGACGAGAAAGACAAGAAACAATCAGACAAAGTCAGTGTCGATTGGGATGGTTTAAACCAGAGGCTATGGCAGGTTCCGGTGGCTTCCGGTAACTATTCTGCATTGACGGCGAACAAGGAGGGGCTCTATTTCCTCGATCGCGCTGCCGCTCGTGGCAGTAAACCGAGCCTTAAGCTGGTGAAGTTTGATCCTCTAAGCCCTAACGTGGAGACCTTCGCTAAAGGTGTCGCCAGTTACAGCCTATCGGCGGACGGTGAGAAGTTGTTTATTCGCAAGTCTAATCATGGCGGCAAAGATATGCTTATTGTCGATGCCGGTGATAAATTGCCTAAAGAACTGACCAATGCCAAGGTGCAGATACAGCAATGGCAGCTCGCCATTGAGCCAAAGCTTGAGTGGCAACAAATGTTTGAAGATGCCTGGTTGATGCACAGGGATTCTTTCTATGATAAGAAGATGCGCGGCCTGGATTGGCAGGCGACTAAGGCTAAATACCAACCTCTGGTAGACAGGCTCACAGACAGGCATGAACTCAACGATCTGTTTAAGCAGATGATGGGAGAGCTCGATTCCCTTCATTCTCAGGTTCGCGGTGGCGATCTGGATAAAGATAAGCAGATGGCTAAAGCGGCCAGTTTAGGTGCGCGTCTGGAGCAGACCAAAGCTGGGGTTAAGATTGCTCACATCTATCAAAATGATCCTGAATTGCCTACTCAGGCGGCGCCATTGGCTAAGGTGAGTGTCGATGCTGAGGTAGGAGATATCATCATTTCCATAAACGGCAAGAGAGTAACCAATGTTGCCGATGTGACTCGTTTTTTAAGAAATCAGGCGAAGAAGCAGGTGTTGCTCCAGCTCAAACGAGGCAATAAACAACATAAAACCATAGTGAAACCCGTGACGACTCGCAGTGATACCAAGCTCAGGTATTTGGACTGGGTCAACCATAACGGCACTAAGGTGAGTGACAGTAGTGAAGGAAAGATTGGTTACTTACACCTGTATGCCATGGGCAGTGGTGATATTGCCAGCTTCGCTCGTGAGTTTTACGCCAACTATGAGAAAGAAGGTTTGATCATCGATGTGCGTCGTAATCGCGGCGGTAATATTGATAGCTGGATCATCGAAAAACTACTGCGTCGTACCTGGGCATTTTGGCAGCCTACACGTGGCACCCCAAATGCGAATATGCAACAGACGTTCCGTGGTCATTTAGTGGTACTGACCGATGAGCTGACCTATTCAGACGGTGAAACCTTCTCTGCAGGTATTAAGGCCTTAGGTATAGCGCCACTTATCGGTAAGCAGACCGCGGGAGCCGGTGTTTGGCTGTCGGGACGTAATTCTCTGACGGACAAGGGCATGGCGCGCGTCGCCGAGTATCCTCAATATGCCATGGACGGTCGTTGGGTACTGGAAGGGCGTGGAGTGAGCCCGGATATCGAAGTGGATAACTTACCCTATGTCACCTTTACCGGGCATGATGCTCAACTTGAGAAGGCTATTTCTTACCTTAAAGATGAGCTGGTCAAAGAGCCAATACGGCCACTTAAGGCGTTACCAATACTGCCTAAATCTATGGCTGATGACATAAATAATAACTAATTTAAGTCACTAATCATTAAAATGAACAAGGATTTGTTAAATAAAATTAATTAGTTAAAGGTATATGGGTAATGCATATTAATGCTTACCCAAGAGTTTTTGTTTGTGACAGACATGCCTTATGTCTGTTTCGGTTCTCTCACCAAGGCCGAAATTTTAGGAAGTTATCAGCCAAGCAGTTCCCAGGCTGATAGCTTCCGCTTTTCTTTTCTCATTCCCTTCTTACTGATCAGTACCATTCAATTGATTTCAACGTAATGCTTTTTTATTGATGATTTTGGTTAAAAATCTATCTCATACCTTTATATCTATGGGTATAAATTGGCATCAACTGGTAACTAATTGCTATCGATAATCATATCCTGTTTTAGTGGCGGTTATAGAGCAGGTTAGACTGCTCATCGACATTAATTTTGTGTCTTTAAGGTTAAAAGGTTGTTAGAGTTATTTTTGGTTTTTTAGTATTAAAAACAAATTTAAAGCTAAGTTTTTGGCTAGTTGTTTACATGTGTCGATGAATGGGTAGGTAAGACAAATGAGTGAGAAACGTGAAGGCAATGATACTGATATTGCACCAGAACTAGTAGAGCCCACACAGACTTCAATAGATACTAATGTCGATGCCAGTCGAGCTAAGACGAATAAGATCCGCAAGGCGACTAACATCATTTTGGGAGTGGCGACGGTGATGTTTGTTTTTCACTTGATTGCCGACCGCTTTATTCCTTCAACAGATCTCGGCCGTGTCAGGGCCTTTGTTGTGCCGATTAGCCCTCAAGTCTCTGGCGAGATTATTGATATTGTGGTCACCCCCAATACTTTAGTGAAAGCAGGGGCTCTGCTTGCCAAGATTGATCCTCTTGATTATGAGATTGCCCTGGAAACCGCACAGCAAAAGCTTAAGCAAGCAGGGCAAAATATGGGGGCGCAAACTGCCAATGTTGCAGCGGCTCAAGCCAAGGTGACTAACGCCATCGCTAACTACAAGAATGCTCAGGTTCAGTCAAAACGAATCTTTGCTATGGTCGAAAAGGCTGTGATGTCTCAGGCTGATGCCGATAATGCCCGTGCTGAGCTAACGAGTGCTGAGACTGGGGTTGCCGCTGCAAAAGCCGATCTCGCTAAAGCAGAAGAACGCCTAGGTGCTGAAGGTGACAATAATACCAATGTGAAATCTGCATTACTGGCTTTGCAACAAGCTGAATTGAATTTACAGAGAACTGAAATCCGCGCACCAACCGATGGTGGTGCATCCAATTTTCGTCTTAAGGAAGGCGTATTCGCCAGTGCTGGTCAACCCTTGATGACTTTTATTTCATCGGAAGATGTGTGGATTGAAGCCTACTTTAGAGAGAACAGCCTTGGCAATATTAAGCCTGGTGATGAGGTCGAATTTGCTTTGGACTATGCCCCTGGCAAGGTATTTAAAGGTAAAGTGGGTAACATAGATTATGGTGTCGATTGGGGGCAGAGTGAGCAGACGGGTAAACTTGCTCAGGTCTCGGGACAGAGTGGCTGGCTGCGCCAATCTCAGCGTTTTCCGGTCACCATCATTATGTCAGGTGAAGAAACTAAAGGCCTTAGACGGGTGGGCGGCCAAGCCGATGTGTTAGTGTACACTTCCGACGCTGGCCTGTTTAATTTGTTTGGCAAGACGTGGATCCGTTTAGTTAGCTGGTTCTCTTATGTCCGATAGTCAAGCTATCGCAACCCAAGAGCAAGTCTATACCAGAAAGGTGCTACGTTTTACCTTAGGGATAGCCCTGTCTATTGCTATCTCGGCGGCTTTTGCATGGCCACTGGCGTTTATTGTACCAGTATTTGTGGCCAAGTTTTTTGTCGATAGGCAGGAGCCAACGAAACAGACAGTGTATGAATTACTTCTTGCTATGATCTGTACCATATTTATCGCTTGGGTGGTGAGTTTCGGGCCAACTCAATATCCATTGGTACTGTTACCTTTAATTGCTATGGTGATGATGTGGGCCTATTACCTATTTAGCGATCCTAAATGGAATTTCTTTGCCACTGTCCTCATTATCGCTATTTTGTTGTTGCCATATTTGGGGCTGCAACAGCCGGGAGCCGCCCTTATGGTCGGGGTTGGTCTGAGTTTTTCAGGTGTGGTCTCTGTGGCCATCTTCGCCTTGATGCACGCCCTGTATCCAGACCTTTCTGAGAAAAGAGAACAACATCCTATGCCGGCTCAATCTTCTGAAGATAGGGCCTATGAGTCGTTTCGGGCGTTGCTCTTAGCCTTTCCTGTTATCTGTTTCTTCTATCTGCTTGAGATATCCGGTGCGCTTCTTACCATGATTTTTATCGCTATCTTATCCTTGCAAGCTGCAGGGGAGAAGAGCGTTAAAGTCAGTCTGTTTTTATTATTAACCAATGGTATAGGTGGATTACTGGCTATTGTTTTCTATAATTTATTAGTGACGGTTCCTGAGCTGTCTTTTTATGTCATTTTAGCCAGCTTAGCGGCGATACTATTTGCGAAAAAGATATATGAAGATCCGACAAAGGCGCCCTTGTATGCCGGTATTTTCTCTGCCTTGATTGTCGTTGTAGGCTCTACGGCGTCTTCGACTGACAAGGGCGTGGCTGAAAACTTCTATATGCGGATCTTGCAGCTGATGATGGTTGGTCTCTACATGGTTTTTGCTTCTTTTTTTCTTGAAAGCAGAAATTGGACATTTTTAAGGAAAATTGAGAGGTGAGGATATGGCGCTCAACACGAAATTCAATCAGACATGGATGCCCTTGTTGGTTGTCGGGACCCTTGCTTTATCACCTGTAGTTGTTGCCGATGATAGCCGTTTCAAGATAGCAGTAGGTGGTTTTTACTCTAATTCTGACACTGGTATGGATGTCACCAGTCCGCTGACCGATAAACAATTTGAACTCGATTTCGAAACAGATTTAGAGCTGGTGGAAAGTGAATTTCTCCCTTTCCTCGAACTGGCTTATTGGTTCAATGCCCAGCATGGTATTTATTTCGATTGGAAACGACTTCATCGCGATGCAACTAATACTAATATCACAGTACCCTACGAGTTTGACCATCCCGATCCGGATATTGATGAGACTTATTCGATTCAACTGGGCGCTGAAATCACCACAACCTTTAATGTCGATATCGCTCGCATAGGTTATGGCTATGATTTTTATAAGGATGAGACATGGGATCTCATTTTTACCGCCGGTTTACATGTTATGTGGTTAGAACTTGGCTTTGAAGGTGAGATAGGGGCTTGTTTGGATGAAAATTGCAGTATCATAGATATCGCTCCCGATACTGTGGTGTTTACCGATGTGACAGCGCCGTTGCCGGATATTGGTTTACTGGCTCATTATCAGTTTACCGATAGCTGGAGTATTACTGGCCACGCTCAGTATTTTTATATAAAAATAGATAATATAAAGGGTGAGTTGATCGATCTCAGTGGGGGAATCGAATATAACTTCGAAGGTAAGTTTGCTGCAGACTTATCTTATAAATATTACAAAGTGTCCGCCGATATCGATGGTGATTATACTACTACCAATATTCATTATGGCTTTCATGGACCCATGCTGACACTATCTTATGAGTTTTAATCTATAACATCTTAAGTTTAGCCTTATCGCTGGCTAAAATGCATCGTCCTTGGAGTCAATGGAGCGCTAAATGCCACCTACCAGTTCAGCTCAGATTGTTCCTCTTTTCAACGCTGAATATACCGCTACGCTTGTTAATCTATTAAGAACGTTAGACAGAGATATCTATCCGCTGATTTCTATGGCTGGGCTACCTGAGAATATATTAGAAACAGAGTATGACTTTGTCCCTGAGGCGCCGGTGATTAATCTGCTTGAGCTCATTTTTGAAAAAGCAGGACAAAAGAAGTATGGAGAGTTAATCTGGTATGCTTGCAGAAATGTATTTATTCCAAGGTATATAGCTCGAATAAAACAAGACTCTACATTAAAGGACGCGCTTCATACTTTCATTGATTTTGTGCACACCGAAACAACCCACACTCATATTCAACTTCGTCATTTAGCAGGAAAGAACTGGTTTATCCGCGACAGAAGGCAGAGCTTAGAGCACAGCCATCACCTTGCTGAACAGTTCGCACTGATCTTTATGGTGGAACTTATTCGTGGTCTTACTCGCAGTGATTGGGCGCCTACAGATGTAGTGATGCGATATAATCATCCCCAAGCTCTTAAAGACGCACTTTTACTCAAACGAGCCCAGTTTTACACTGAACGCTCTGTTTGCGCTATATGCTTAACGGATGCGGAGCTTGAGCAGAAAGTGAAGCATAAGCTTGGCTGGAGCCAAAAGAAACACCAAGTTCCAGCTGTTGCCCCTTCGGCTTTTTTAGCGACTTTCAGGAAAGCTATCATTCCCTACATCAGTATTGGGCGCCTACCTATTACTCAAGCGGCTATCGTACTTAATATGAGTGTAAGAACGTTACAGCGTCGGTTAGCCGCTGAAAAGGTGAGCTATTCGGAGATTGTTGAAGAGCTGATACAAGCACAAGCGATTGACTTGGTGTTAGATAGAACGATACCAGTTACCCGTATCTCATCGACATTGGGTTATTCTGATGTTGCCCATTTTTCTAGGGCTTTTAAACGAATGACGGGGCACTCGCCACGTGCATATCGTAAAAACCTATAGATTTCAATTGCATGAGAAACCATCATCTCTTAGCTAAATACAACTCAGTTACTTGGCATCAAAAGGTAACTAAGTCAGATAGCATCAATTTATACTCGTTCTATCTTATCTGTCGGAGGCGTCATGGGACTGGCTATTATCATCATTATATTCTCTATCCTCTGGGTACTTTCTGGCACGTTAACCGCCTTATTTGCGGGAGTGATGTGGGGGGAACTGGTGTTTTTTTCCTTTTTCGGGGCCGTAATGTTTGGCTGGTGGAAGAGTGTTAGAAAGGTTATTAGGGAGTACCGAGCCTTAATAAGGTAATCATTGAGATGTTATTTATTCCTGAAAAATAGTGAGTGCTCCCCCTGACTGACATGAAGTGGTAACTATTTTTAGATGCCAGGGCCAGTATTAACCGCAGGCTAACATTCTAAAATACATATGTGCATGATGCAGTATATTTCGCACATTTTTCAATCCGTTATATAAGGTGCATTATGACATTTAATCTTACTCGTTTAGTTAAAGCTGCCACTATCGTTACTCCGCTGATATTAGTGGGGTGTGCGACTGGTAATACCCCTGAATCTAAAAAATCCAATGCGCGTAAAGAAACCAATGCGGCGCTGCAAGAAGTTTACTCTGAGCATAAAGGAGCGAAAACAGCGGTGGCTAATTCGGTGGCTTTTGTGACTTGTACAGGCAGTAACAGCTATCTTTTCGCGCTCTCAACAGGGGGCGGAGTGTGTGTACTTAATGAAAAGGGATCCATTTCATATTACCGTTTTGCAACGGGTGGGGTCGGTGCTGGTATAGGCTGGAAGCAGGTGGCCTTTGTACAGGTATTTATGAATCATGATGCCTTGAATCGTTTTAAGGAGGCGGGGTTCGAAGGTCAGGCTCAGGCGGAGGCCAGTGCCGAGTATGAAGGAAGTGGCGATCAAGCCTCAGCCAATCAATCGGTGGATGTAAAAGGGGTGAAAACCTATCAGGTCAACTTGATGGGGGCGGCGGCCCAAGCAACAGTCCAAGCTTATAAGTATTGGGAGACAGATTTCAGCGATGATTTTATTGAGAAAGAGGGATAATTCTTATTTCACCTAGCTTATTGATAGTCATCCTTCTTTAATATAGTTTTAAATTCAGTGCTACTTTTTATTAACACCCCGAATAAAATTATTGGAGCTAACATGAGTGCTCAAAATAGCGATAGTCCACATTGGTTCACTAAACATGCCGTAGATGCTGCCATAAAAATCGCCGTGATTTTTATGGTGGTGATCTGGTGTTTCGAGATTATAAAACCTTTCATTATGCCCATTGTCTGGGGGGGGATAATCGCGATAACTCTGTTTCCCTTAGTCGCGAAACTATCGAAGAAAAGTGGATTGAGTTTAGGACGATCCAGTGCCTTGGTGACAGTGTTGTCTTTAGCCTTACTACTGATCCCGGCATTTCTGTTTTCAGGTGCTCTGGTCAGCGGTACCCAAGACTTTATTGGGGAGATTCAGGAGGGGACTTTCGTCATTCCTCCTCCTAAAGAGTCCGTTGCCGATTTGCCTTTGATTGGCGATAAGTTGTATAGCTTCTGGGATAAATCATCGACTAACTTAGATAATGTCATTAAAACTTACCGCGAAGAAATTAAAAGTTTTGCCGCTAAAGGCGCCGCAGCCTTAGGTGGTTTCGGCATGACGATATTGCAGTTTGTTATCTCCATTATTATTGGTGGTGTATTTATTACCAATACTAAAGGAGCCAGCGAAGTGTGCCACAAGGTAGCGATTAGACTTGCAGGCTCTTATGGGGCAGAGTTTTCAGCCTTGTCGGTTGCCACTGTTCGTAGTGTGGTTCAAGGCGTGATAGGCGTTGCATTTATCCAGTCAATTCTTTCCGGGATCGGCATGGGTTTAGTCGGTGTACCTGCTACCGGGATCTGGATGTTAGCCGTGCTGATTTTAGCCATAGTGCAACTTCCGCCAATATTAGTTTTGGCTCCTATCATAGCGTATGTTTTTTCAGTGGAAAGCTCGTCGGTCGCTATTATGTTTATGGTGTGGGCCATCCTAGTCAGTGCAAGTGATGCCTTTCTTAAGCCTATGTTGATGGGCCGTGGTGTCGATATTCCTATGCTTGTTATTTTACTAGGTGCGATCGGTGGCATGATGATGTCGGGAATTGTCGGCTTGTTTGTTGGCGCGGTAGTGATGGGGCTGGGCTATAAATTGTTTATTGCCTGGATAGACAATGAGCCAAGTACTGTCAGTGAAGATGCCCCTGAGCTGTGATGACAAGATAGCAAGTATGAGGTTAGCATTCGTCTCATTATGCACATCTTATTAGCCCCTTTCATTGGGGCTTTTTAATATTCAGTAGAGGACTTCAATCTCGGCAGATAAACTGTTGGCAATAAAGCAGTTCGCATGGGCTTTTTCATGAATTTTAGCTAATACTTCAAGATTTACTTCCAAGCCGTTATCGAAGATAACGACAGGTTTCAATATGATTTTTGTGATGGCGATTTTTCCCATCTCATTTTTTCCCAGTTCAGCTGTCGCGGTATCCTTATAGCTCAAAACCTTTAGTCGTTTAAGGTGAGCGATAGTAAGAAAAGTCAGCATATGACATGAGCTAAGGGCTCCCAGTAGCTGCTCTTCAGGGTTTATCTTGGTATCGCAGCCTTTGTATTCTGGAGCCGATGATGCTTGTATTATTTGGCCGCTGCCAAAGTGGATCCTGTGATCACGACAAAAATCTCCGTCGGCTATGGGGCGGTTATCTGATTCCCAGTCCACTTTCAAGGTGAAAGCCATATTAATTTCCTAGGTGTTATTAGTTGTAATGTCAGCAGATTAGCATAATTACAATGTTTACCAATTGGTTTTTATGGCGTTTGGGGTCGTAAAGGTCTGGAGGAAGTTAGGCGAGACATGAGGGGGGCAGGGAGGAGGGAATGAGGAAAAAAGCAAAAGTGTCAGGTAGGAGACACTGACTAAGCTTGAATTCCCATTATCTATTATAGCCTTTCAAAGATAGCCCTTTAACTGTAACCGTTGGAGCCACCAATAAAGTATTAGGCCTGCTCATTTATGCTCTGAGTCGTCTCTACATAGGTTTGCATAATTGAGATTTCTTCCTGCTGAACCATGGAGTCCGCTACGGCCTCACGTGCACCATCGTTATTCGACAGGTAATAAGCTGTCGCTGGTGACATACCATTGCCGTTACCTGTCGCTATGCTTTCCATATCAGAATATATCTGATATTGGGCCACAGCCTTACGGTACTCAATATACTCGTCTACTTTGTCTCCTTGATGAACATTTGAATTGTCACCAGAATTAGGCAGAGTAGGCCGAGTGGGTGTTATCGGTATGGCTTCATTTAAAGGCGTTTGTGGCTGCTTGGATAGGGCCATTGCCTGTGCTGAAAGCGTGATTGAATCAGTGATATTTGGCAGAGGTTTAGCTGCGACAACTTCGGCCTGATATGCAGCCGTTGATACTCGATTCGAGGCTGGTTGAATAACGGCGGATGCGCTTGTGGCATACTGATTAGTTGAATTAACTTGCATATCTGTCTCACTATTTTGTGAATAGGCACAGATTGTACAATAATTAACCTGAATGATGGCTGAACACCATCACTTATGCGTAGCATTATCTTAAAAGGGAATAACCATTTCTTCGACAATGCGCCTTAAATTGAAAGCCCTGGGATAGCTCTGAATTGATCACATACTAATACAATTGGTATTAGTCCCGTGGCCATAAAAATGGGCAGAGACTTAGCACGGTAACTTAGGGTGAGTATTACTAATAACCCAGCGACAGCAATTATCCCGGTAAAGAATATACTGCCATAAACCATGCCTTGTTTGGCGACACTCAAGTAATAGCTTAAGCCAAGCATCAACCAACCAGTCCAATATAAGCACCTGCTTTGTCCGGCTGTAGGAGCTTTTTTGAAGGTGCTCCTGAAATTAGAGAACATGGCCAATGCTAAGCAGCCAAATGCGATATAACTGATCCACAATATACTCAATATCATTAGATTAGAGATCATTATTGGGCTCCTCCCTTCACTTTAGTTGTAAGAGGATTTTCTCTATCCCTGCTTTTTCTCTGAGACTCCGCTGTATTTTTCTTGGTTGCCGCAGGCATTGGCTTACTTGAAGCATTAAGTCTTTTGACGACAAAAAATAAACCTAAGCCTAAGAAGAAAGATAAGAGGTCGAAACCCACTAAGGTCCACTGCCCGCTGACAATATTATCGATAATATTGCTTGGAGAAGTTAAGGCGTTGAGTAGAGGTATGGTCATAAAGCCAAAAGCGCCAAGGGCGAGGACTAAACGCCAACTAGCCAGTGTACGGTTAAAGCAGGCTATTAGTCCCACTAGAGCTAGGGTGAAAAAGAAGCAATCGACTTCCCATTGTGCTCTATTTGGTATGCCTGAGGGCAGTATGCGGTTGGCGTAAAAGAAAACCGATGTCGCTAAGGGGAGTCCAGCAATAAAGGTAAGGTTTAGCCCTTCTACTAATCGCAGACCGAGACTCACTGGTTCACCTTGTTTAATCTGTTTTAGCTGCTTTTGGCGTATCTTTACCGCCCAGAGTAGTGCACCTGTCGCTATCATGGCGCATCCTAGCAAACCACAGAAAAAGAAGAATGCGCGTAGGCTAAAGTCGGCAAATCTAGCCGTATGTAATGACATTAAGGTGTCGTAAGTTGCATGAGTCGCAGACTCTTCCAAAGGTGACATGGTAATTAGCTCGCCTGTGACTCCACTAAACACGATTTGAGTGCGTTTGTCGGTGACAAGTTGTTCATTGTTTCTATAGAAGCTGATACGGCTATTGCTGTCATGGGGCGCAGTAATCACCACTTGTTTGATTGGTGCTTCTCCCCAGTAACGTTTTACTTGTGGTAATAAGCTAGATGCAGAAATAAGTTCTGCATCTAGCCCGCTAGGCTTGGTTTGCACCCTGGATGGGTTTAACTCAGCACGAAAGGCACGGTTATCGCCGTCGTAATTCGTCAATACACCCCAAGGCATATACATAAACATCAAGGTGATAAGACCGGTATAGGTGATCATCAAGTGATAGGGGAGTGCCATTACAGAGCTGACATTGTGGGCATCAAGCCAGGAACGACTGCCCTTATTGCGCCTGAAACTGAAGAAGTCCTTAAAGATACGCTTATGGATCACTATCCCGCTGATTAAGGCGATAAGCATAAACATGGTACAGAAGCCTACTATCCAACGGGCAAATTTGGCTGGCATATAATGAAGGTCAAAATGTAACCGATAGAAAAAGTTACCGCCTTTAGACTCACGTACTTCACTAATCATCTCCTCACTATCGGGTTTAACGATCAATTCATGAAACTCACCGCGGCGTTGTCCGGTTTCTGGCTGAGTTTGCCAGCCATAACTAAGATAGGGTCTGCGCTCAGTTGGCAGGTAGATACGCCAGTCTCTGACATTATCGGCATGTTCGTTTAAGAATGCTTGCCCTGAAGCTAACTGTTTGCTGAGTTCACTAGCTTGGTAGTGCTGAAATGTCCCAGAATGTAACTCAGGTTTCGTCCACAGTGATATCTCGTGACGGAAATAACTCATGCTGCCAGCAAAGAAGACGATGAGAAGTACCCAGCAGACTAGCAGGCCGACCCAAGTATGGAGCCAGGTCATGGAGCGAAAAAAAGAATCTTTCATTAGGTTACCTAAAACGATAAAAACGCATTTAACCTTGCTTCGGTCATGTGACTAACAAAGTCGTAAGTTAATGTGGTAAATGAGTGTTATTTTTATTATTTGAATAAGCCTGTTACTGGTGTTAACTCATCATTTGAGTCGCTGCGTATAGGCAAGCACTCATGATTAAAGGCTCTAAACAGGCTCGCATTGGCGACTGTAAACTAAAAGCTCGCATCCCACTGACGGCGTAGATAGCGAATGCAAGCATGGTTGCCACTAAAGTCGCATCAACAGCTGGAAGTGGCAGTAAAGCAGCAATAAAGCCACATACATTGGCCGCAACCAGATAACCGCCAAATATCGCAGCCAGTACTCTGGAGATCAGTGCGCCATGCTTGGGGCGATATAAACTAACTTTTTCCATAAAAGTTAACTTGGTAACGTGAGAGTGAGTCACTACTTGGCAGTCCGTTTTATCCTGTTATTAAACAGGTACATCAAAGTGGTGGGCACGATTTTACATCAGGAGGATAAATCTGGTAACTATTTTCATTCTCATTTACATGTAAATTTACATTGTGGGAACTGCTTCTCATTTTTGTTGCAGGTGACGGAAATGATTCGGTGTGAATAAAAATTAATCATCACTGGGAGCGCGTATGGTTTATGCTTAATCTCTGCTGGTTAATTATCAGTCTTTCGAGTGATAAAAATATCAACGTTTTGTCTATTTTTATGACGTTTATCTTAGTTTTGTCTTTATTTTAGACATTGAATATAACCGAGGCTTGCATTTGTTTCGCATCAGGAGTAAATATTAAGACAGCTAGTTTGGAATTGAAAATGATGAGACACCAAGCATACATGAACGCATAGTTAGTTGGCCGTAATCGCCGCTCAGCGTCACTTTCATCATAATCGGTTCTTAATCTGGAATGGTAATTGTTATGGCAATTGTTAGAGTGGATATAGAGCCCGGGGCTTGATGAGTGAGCCAATCCTCAAATGAAAGTCAGTGGAAAATGTAAAAGCCGAAAAAGTTTTATATGAACCCTTGAGTTTTCATTCTGAGACCCCAGTTCTATTATTGAAGTAATTCTTAAAAGGAAAACCTATGAAAATAAATCTTTCTGGTCACCACGTAGATGTTACAGATTCAATCAAAGAACATTTGAACGAAAAGTTTTCCAAGATAGCCACTCATTTCCCGACACTCATCTCGTTAGATGTCACCATCTCTAAAGAGCATGGCGAGTTTCAGGTTGAGCTGCGCACTAATTATGAAGGTAGTCGAATCTCTGCATCGGGGACAAAAGATGTCATGTATCCGGCTATTGCGATTGCCAAGAAGAAGCTCGAGGCAGCGCTCAAGCACCGTAAGGGTCAGCTAAAAGCAGATAAGCATGAGAAACCAGTAAGTACTACGCCTGAAATAGCTCATGAGCTGGTACAAGAGATGAAGCTAGTATAACGCTCCTCTCTAGGACTAAAGGTAAGAAGAAAGCCATCATCTAGATGGCTTTTTTGCATTTAGGCTAACAAGTTATATAAGACTGACACGTGGGCAACCGGCTTCTTATGCTCAGAAAGCCTGTAAGCAACAATGCTGCAGAAATAGCTCATGAGCTGGTACAAGAGATGAAGCTAGTATAACGCTCCTCTCTAAGGACTAAAGGTAAGAAGAAAGCCATCATCTAGATGGCTTTTTTGCATTTAGGCTAACAAGTTATATAAGACTGACAGGTGGGCAACCGGCTCCTTATGCTTAATCGGAAACAGCTTACCTTCGAATACTGTGCCATACACTTGGATATGTTTGAGCTTATCTAACTCAACCTTATAAGGGTTTTGTTCGAGTATAGTGAAGTTGCTTGCGATACAGCTCATTACCTCGCGTGGTAATGATGACTAGAATATAAGGCTTAGCCGTATTGGTTAGGCCTTTTTCATATAACTTGATTCATATTTTAATACGCTTAAACACCAGCGGCTATAGTTAAGCCATGGACCAGTGACTGTACTGCAGTGGGTGTGGTGATGTCGACATGCGCAAGACTACTTTTTTTAAACGTCATACTCTTTGGCGGGATTACGCCTGTGATGACAAATGCGATGGCTGATGCGATAGAAGCTCCTCGGACTGAAGCGAACTCAGATCTAAAAAGAGACACCGAAGCCGATGTTGAAAGAGGTGTTGAAAATGATGTCGGAGTCACTAATGAAGGCATGACCTTGGCCTTTATCGGCGACCCTAAGTCTGACGTTAACTTCAGATGGGTTGAACTTATCTATATCGAAGTGTTCAGGCGACTGAATATTCCTTTTCACTACAAGGTCTATCCACCGTCGCGGGCAAGTATGATGGCCAATTCTGGCAGGGTCGATGGTGAAGCGGCAAGGGTCGCCGATTATGGTGAAAAGTTTAATAATCTGGTTCGTATCGAAGAGCCAATTGTCTCGACTCATTTCAGTGCTTTCTCCCATCGCGCCGATATCAAACTGACTAGCTGGACCGATCTCAAGGATACGTCTTATCGAGTCGAGTATCGTCGTGGGATTTTCATCACAGAGAAACGTTTGTCGGCGCTGGTGCCTTCCGATAAATTGACCATCGCCACCTATCCTCTACATGGGTTGAAACGCCTCATACACGATAGGATAGACATATATATCGGTGCCGAATTTAGAATTATTCCCATATTAAAACGTGATGAGTTTAGTGATGCCAAGATTAACATGGTCGGTAGACTAGAGACTTTTGATAATTTTGGTTATCTGCACAAGCGCCATAACAAGCTGGCGGGATTAATCGCTGAGGTGCTAAAAACCATGAGATCTGATGGCCTGATGCAAGAATACTTAACTCAGGCCGATAGGGAGTTTTCTCTTATGGACGGCGAAGTGGAGCCTTCCATGTGGACGGCGAAGTGGAGCCTTCCATGTTAGAAGTAAACTGAGTTTAGTTTTTAAGACACCAAGCTCAGTTATTAACATTCAGAGACGACAAGAATGCGGTTACACAATAGCTCCATCTAGAGTCGGGTAATCGGTGTAACCCAACTCAGTGCCGCCATACATGGTGATAGGATCTACAGCATTAAGGGGAAGATCATGGCGGATCCGCTCAGGCAAGTCCGGGTTGGCGATGAAGGGACGACCGAAGGCAATCAAGTCACCCCAGTTCTTCTCCAACACTCTTTGACCACGCTCAGGTGTGTAGCGTCCAGCGTAGATGATGAGTCCGGAAAAGCTATCTCTGACCGCCAGCCTGAAACTGTCGGGAAGCTCAGGTGCATTGTCCCAGTCGGCTTCGGCAAGAGACAGATAACCTAATCTAGCTTGTTCCAGCATCTTGATTGCCGTTACATAGGTGGTATGGGGATCATCTTCTAACAGGCCAAGATAGATACGATCTTCTTGTGTGGTCTCGAACATTGGCGCGAAACGTACTCCGACTCTCTCTGGGCTGAAAACTTGGGTAACGGCCTCGACAATCTCCTTCAAGAAACGGAGTCGATTCTCTAACGAACCGCCGTATTCATCTTCCCTGAAGTTACTCTTGTCTGAGATAAACTGGTTTACCAGATAACCATTGGCACTGTGGATCTCTATGCCATCAAATCCTGCCTCTTTGGCGTTGATTGCGGCCTGTTTGTAGAGCTGAACCAGCTCCTTAACCTCGAGAGTGGTGAGTGCGCGGGCATGAGAAGGCTCTGCTAATGCCCCTTCTCCAGGCCCTGTTTCGATAAATACGCTGACCGTGTCAGCCTTACCCGCAGAGGGGGCAATTGGCGCGGCATTTCCCGGCTGTAAACTCGTATGGGACACTCGGCCCACATGCCAGAGCTGGGCGAAAATAACCTTGCCTCGATCATGTATGGCTTGGGTCACCTTACGCCAGCCTTCGACTTGCTCGGGGGAGTGAATACCAGGAGTCCAGGCATACCCCTGGCCTCTGGGCTCTATCTGAGTACCTTCGGTGATCATAAAGCCAGCGCCTGCTCTTTGACTGTAATATTGCGCCATCAGTTCGTTGGCTATGTTACCGGGTTGACTGCTGCGGGACCGGGTCAGTGGCGGTAGCACGATGCGATTTTCTAAGGTGAGTGAGCCTAGTGTTGTGGTGTCAAATAGTGCGGGATATTTCATAAGTTAGCCTTGATTACTCTGTTATTGGGCTAATATAAGTCTTCTATTGATGCTGAAAAATAACTAAACTTCGAAATAACTATTCGAATAATCGAAATAATATGCTGGATAAACTCCCTAATCTAAGAAGTTTTATGGCTGTTGCCGAGGCCAGCAGCTTCGCTAAGGCGGCTCGAAAGCTCAATATGGCGAATTCATCGGTGTCGCGTCAGATTGCTCAGCTGGAGAGCCAGTTGAATGTGTCTCTGTTTACTCGTACCACACGGCACGTTCAGCTTTCACCCGCGGGGGAGATACTCTATGGGCGTGCCAGCGGTTTGATCATGGAGATGGAAAGTTTGGCTGCCGAGCTCAGCGCCGACAGTGTCAGTCCCCATGGAACATTGAAAGTATCTGTGCCCTGGTGGTTCAGTCAGCTGCACCTAGCTCCCCTGTTACCTGAGTTTCTCGCCATGTATCCGGATCTCAGGGTGGTGATGCAGTGCGATGATGGCATGACCAAGTTGGTGGAGGAGGGATTTGATGTGGCGGTGCGACTGAGCCGACTCAAAGACTCTAACCTTATTGCCAGGCGATTGGGCCCCCACAGTTTTGCCATGGCGGCTTCTCCCGATTACCTGGCCAGACATGCAAAGGTGACCAAGCCCGAAGATCTGCGAGACCATGCCATGTTGTCATTCAACTTCTCAACTCCCTATCACAGCTGGACCCTGAGAAAGCAGGGCAGATCTTATCGTATTCCACTGAAAGACAGCGTGCTGACCAGTAATAATGCCGATATTTTGAAACAGTGTGCCCTCGATGGCGCGGGGATCATCATCCAGCCTGTATGGGGCATACAATCAGAAATAGAGTCGGGTGCATTGATACAGCTGCTGCCGGATTTTGAGGTGACATCCACCACGTTCGATAACGGTATTTTCGCGGTTTACAGCAAGGAGAGTAAGGCGGTGAACCGGGTTAAGGTATTCGTGGACTTTCTATCGGAACGGCTTAAGGTGACCGGTTAGTCGGTCACCTTGGCTGTGTGGGATGATAGTGGAGGGATAGCACAAGGCTTAAGTTCCTAGAACCTAGAATCTCATTCCTCGTTCTTATTCATACGTTTTTCGTAATCTTTAGGGGGCGGGGTCCAGCCACGCTCAACTCTGGCTTGTTCATCCAGATGTTCACTTTTCATCGCTTTTGCTATGGCTGTTTCTAACTCGATAAACAGCTCTCTGAAGTGTGTACTGTACTTACTGTCTTCACTGTTTTTCTTCCACATCTCATAGAGTGAGTCTTTATAGCAAAGCTCGAGTTCACGCAAAGTGGCCTTCTTCTGCTCAGCCTTGAAGGGGTGCACTCCTAAGGCAATCAATGCCTCTTTGCCTAGCTCCAGTGCCGAGTGATAGGTTTCGCTGACGATGAAATCGGCGCCCGCATGCTTAAGCTCGAAGTGATGCCCTCTATCGAAGGCGCGGGCAAAAATCATCACCTTAGGATAGGTGTGCTTGATGTATTTGGTCAGTTCCACTGCGCGCTCATTGTTGTCTATGGCTATGACCAACATGCTGGCATCCTCTATGCCTGCTGTGTGGAGTAGATCCGGCTGGGTGGCGTCTCCGTAGAAGCTTTTGACATTGATTTTTCTTAAGTTTGCCACCTGATCGACAGATTGATCCAGCACCACTGTCTTGATTTTATTGGCGACAAGGAAACGATTGACCATCTGACCAAAACGGCCCACACCGGCGATTATTACTGCGCCTTTTTCGGTGATCTCATCGGCTTCGGGTTTGTTTTCATTCACTTCATATCTGGGTAAAATCACCTTGTCGAACAAGATAAACAAGCCTGGAGTGAGGAACATGGACAGGGCGACGACCAGGGAGAGCATCTGGGCGAGTTCTGCAGGAATAACATGATTTTGTACCGTGTAGCTCAGGAGTACGAAGCCAAACTCACCGGCTTGAGCCAGGCTCAAAGCAAATAGCCAGCGGTCGCTATTCTTTATCCTAAATATCATGGCAAGCAAGAACAATACTGCGGCTTTGATCAACATAACGCCGGCGGTGATGCCGAGGACAGGGCCTACGTTACTGGCGAGCACACCAAAGTCGATGCCAGCGCCCACTGTGATAAAAAATAATCCTAGTAATAGTCCCTTGAAGGGTTCGATATTGGACTCTAGCTCGTGGCGGAACTCGCTGTTTGCCAGCACGACACCGGCTAAAAAGGTACCAAGAGCAGGAGAGAGGCCGACTAAGCTCATCAGGGCCGCGATGCCTATGACTAACATAAGTGCGGTGGCGGTGAATATCTCTCTCAATCCTGAGCTAGCGACGTAGCGAAACAGTGGGCGGCTCAGATAGTGGCCGCCAACGACGACCGCAGCGATGGCGAGCAATACTGTTATGCCGTAGGCCCAGCCTGGAAGTCCTGCGACCAGTGATAGCTCCTCATGGTGCTCGGCGGCTTGGCCAACGAGGGCCTGAGCTTTTTCCACCAGCTCCGGCAGCGCAAGCAATGGGATAAGTGCCAGCATGGGGATCACGGCAATATCCTGAAACAGCAGCACCGAAAAGGCATTCTTACCCCCTTCAGTCTTGGAGAGATTTTTCTCGCTGAACGTTTGTAGCACGATAGCGGTGGATGACAGGGCGAAGATGAGACCAACCGTGAAGGCGACACTCCAGCCTAGGCCAAAGTAGATCCCAACGGCCATGATAACCGCCGTAGTTACACCTACTTGTAGTCCGCCAAGCCCCATGAGTTTATTACGCATATCCCACAGCATGCGCGGCTCGAGCTCGAGACCCACTAAGAAGAGCATCATCACCACGCCGAATTCGGCGAAATGCTGCAATGTGTTAGTTTCGCTGCCGACCAGACCGACTATGGGACCTATCACCACACCAGCAATGAGATAACCCAGCACAGAGCCGAGCCCTAGGCGTTTGGCCAGAGGCACGGCAATCACGGCGGCGCAGAGGTAGATAAAGGCTTGAATAAAATACGCTGTCATAAATGAGTTACCTTGTCCTTAGGCTAGTGTGTTTCTTGTGTCTCTTGCGTAAATGCCTGATTAAGTACGGGCAAGGAGGCGGCGTGAGACAAATCCAGAGTGTTTGCGGCTAATGAGGTTAGCAAAGTATTAAATGTGTCAATGTGGCCGGGAATTCTTCCCTCTTCGTTGGCATTACGGCTGCTAAAAAGCACGAAGGGAGCCAAATAGTGCATACCGGTTAAGTTGGCGGTTTGCTCTATGGGACATAGCAGTTCTCGAATGGTGAAGTGATTATAGCCATCATCCTGATAGGCTTTTTCATTGCCGCCGGCCGTGGTGGCACAGAAAAAGGTTTTGCCCTTTAACGCCGTGCCACCTGCGCCATAGGCGAATCCATATTCGAGCACCAGATCTTGCCATTGTTTCAGGATAGCGGGCGTTGAGTACCAATGTAGAGGAAATAGAAAAATGATCACATCGTGGTCGAGTAAACGCTGTTGCTCTCTATCAATATTGATGTGAAAAGTCGGGTATTCACGGTAAAGGTCGATGGTGGTGACATCACTGTGTTCTTGACTGGCCTTGAACAGCAGCTTGTTGACTTCGGAACGTTCCTGAGATGGATGGGCGAACAGCACTAAGATTTTTTTTATTTCCTCTGGCATAACTTGTCCTTGTGAGGGGTGATGGCTCTGTGAAAAGAGAGTACAGACACTCTCAAATAAGTTATCACAAGTTAACACTGCAACATAACTCATACGTTTATCTTGGCTATCGCCAGCACTTATACGCCCCTCTTAATCAGACATCCATCTTAACTGGCAGGCTTTTGATACTCCCTTGTTCAAAGTAGAAGTGCAATACTACTTTTAGCATAGATTTATTATGGATGGCCTATTAAAAGGGGGGCTATATTAGGGCGAGCCGTAGGGCTTTTAATACGGCTTGGGTGCGATCTCTGCTTTCGAGTTTGAGTAAGATGTTGGAGATGTGATTTTTTACTGTGCCTTCGGCGAGGAAAACCGCCGCGGCTATTTCTTTATTGGAAAAACCTCCGGCCATCAGGGTGAGGATCTCTGATTCACGGCTAGTTATTTTTATTTCGCTTAGGCTTCCTACGGTGAGCTGTTCTTGATGACTGTTCGATAGCTGTTGCAGAATATTGGCCTCTATCAGGTAGCCGCCGCTAGCAACCTTAGTTATGGCGGAGATTAACTTATCTAATGAGACATCTTTCAGTAGGAAGCCATTGGCGCCATGGGTGATACTAGCCATCAAGAGCTCATTATCATCGAATGTAGTAAGCATTGTGACTGGGACTAGGTTACCTGAGGATCTGATGGCGAGGGTATTGCCTTTAGGGTTTCACGGCTGCTTCGTTTAATTAATTGTTACTCAGAATCTTTTTATCAAGCTAAAATATAAAAAATGGAATTTTATTATGCAACTTGATTCATTTTGCCAACTCTCAATTTGCTAAAAGTTAACTTCATTGCTAAACCTAGTGAGTGTATTGCTCAGGGAGTTATATTCGGACATGGAGGTTCTATGCTCATTCTCACTAGAAAACCCAACTCATCGATCACGATCACCAATATATACGATGAAAACGGCCAGCAACTTCAAGATATTGAGATAAACGTTTATTCAGATAACCGCATAGGCATCGTTGCCGATGGGTCGGTTGATATTTACCGAAGCGAGATCTTGGAGCTAGGTGAGTGAACTGGACCTTAAGTTTTCTTTCCCGTTTTGGATAAACTAGACCCGTTCATTGAATCAGTATTGATGAATAATCCCGTTATTTTGAGTTAGCTTATTTATGATGACTAATTGTCGTCAGATATTCCGCTGCAATCATAAAACACTAAGAGTTTTTGCCCACTCATATTCGTTTCTACTAGACTTAATGGGTCTTTAAGTTTAAAGGATACGAGGTATGTTATGAGTCTTTATGAACGTCTTGGAGGGGAGCAAAAAATCGCAGGGATAGCGGCGGATATATTCGATACCCATGCGACAAACCCAACAGTGGCCAGTCGTTATCAAGACAGTGACAGAGATCGGGTGATCAAGGTGGTGACCGAATTTTTGTGTGCCGGCACTGGTGGTCCACAAGACTACACGGGAAAATCTATGCCAGAAGCCCATCGATGCATGAATATCAACGAGGTCGAATACCTGGCTGTAATAGATGACATCATGGTTGCTCTGGATAAGAACGAGGTTGGGGAGCAGGAAAAGCAGGAGCTCTTGATGATTGCCTATTCACTTAAAGGAGAGATTATTGGAAAGTGATCCCTTTTTGTATGATTAGTCCTATAAAACGCAGCGATTGGCTGCGTTTTTTGTCTCTAATACATAGATACGACTCCTTAGTTAGAGTGTTTCATAATACAGAACACATTAAATTTAACTGTCAGTTTTTAGGAACATGAAGTAACGTAAGCCCTCTAGTGTTTCTGCATGATGAGATCAGGCGGGAGTTTGAAAACAGAAGATATTAAGTTGTTTCAACAAGTCGTAGAGAGCGGCAGTCTAATCAAAACTTCGGATACCTTAGATCTTGCTAAGTCGAATATTAGTCGCCGAATCAAAGCGCTGGAGTTAGAGATTGGTGCCAAACTCTTCACTCGTGAGCCTAAATCAATGCGCTTAACTGAGCAGGGGCAGGTCTTTTATCAAAAATCTAAATCTTTGTTGGCAGAGCTTGAGCAAACCTTAATTGATCTGGCTGAGCCTACCAAGGAGGTTTCTGGCGAATTAAGAGTACAGATGGTCGCTAATGCCCATTCACTGTTGCTGGCTAATACCGTTTATCAATTTATGGCTAAATACCCCAAAGTTAAGGCGGAGTTGATCACTACTAATGAGGAACTTAACCTCTCTCAACAGCATATTGATATCGGATTTAGTTTTGGTGAAGAGCTTGAAGATAGTAGTTTGATAGCCAGACGAATTAAAACCGCTAAAATAAAACTCTATGCTGCACCTTCCTTTTTTGAGGAGGGGCAGGTACCTAAGCAGCTTTCACAGCTTGATGGGCACAAGTATATTCAAACTCGCCTGCCAAATGGAAAAATATTTAAGCATAGTTTAGAGCCTGATTTTGATCCTAAGAAGCTCGACACTGTATTAGTGACTAATGATGTACAAGTCTTGATTGATGCATGTGTGTCTGGTTTAGGTATCGCTGCACTGCCTGTCCATTTAGGTGAGTTACTGGTGAGTCACAATAAATTGATCCCCCTATGTGAAGAAATAGTAGTGTATCAACTACACAGTTGGATTATGTACCGTAGCAATCAATTTATGCCGCTAGTTGTACGCCGTTTTATCGATTTCGCCGTTGCTGAACTTGAAAATTCTGATATGCCAAGTGCAACGCTCCCTGCTGCAACACGATTCCTAATCTAGCCGAAGAGCCTAGCCTGTCTGCCTTAGTTCTGGTATGTGGAACCCTTTGTTTCTTTTGTTGCTGTTTTTGTCTTCCTTGTTTCTGTCTATTATCTCTCCTATCTGATGAGCGGCAAGCTTTGTGCGGCTCATCCCCTATAACAGTTTGAGCGCTTTACAGACTGTAATAACTATACAGGCGTTGACTTCGACGTTTCATTTTCAGGTTCATTTTTTGTTGTCATGAGCTTTCTCTTTTATATGGAACCCCTTATGAAATATATTTTACGTACATCGTCAATGATGCTTTCAGCATTAGCACTCTCAGGCTTTGCACTTTGTTTTTCTACGGCAATTAACGCGGAGCAGTATATCTTTCCTGAAAATGGCCAAAGTAAGGAGCAACAGAACCTTGATAAGCAGAGCTGTCATGTCTGGGCTATTGAGGAGACGGGTTTTGATCCTGAAAACCCTCAGGTCGCTCAAGTCGTAGCATATACAGCACCGATAACGCCTTCACAGCCAGTAGAGCAGGGATCTGATAGAGGGTCGGGAATGCGCGGCGCCATGGCTGGTGCGGCGGCTGGGGCCATCATTGCCGAGGTAGGGGATGATGACCGCAGCGATGCGGCGGCAACAGGTGCTGCTGTAGGTGCCGTTGCTGGACGCCGTCAGAGCAGACGTTCAAATACTCAAGCTGCTGAGCAACAAGCACAAGCGCAGCAACAAGCGGTTCAACAACAGGCTCAGGCACAAGCGGCCGCAGATCAGCAAACTCAGCTTGCTAATACTCAGGGTACTGATAATTACTATAAGGCTAGCTCGGCTTGTCTCGAAGCTAAAGGCTACAGCGTCAAATAGCGTATATCTTGAGTCAGTTTGTAGTCGATGCCGCTAAGAATATGCGTAGCCTCTAAGCATCGACCTCACTCACTTTTTCACTTTGGGACTCTGTGCTATAGTGCCGCCCATTATTGTGTATATGTTTGATTTAAGAGATCGAGATGACTAGAGAACTATTAAAGCGCTGCGACAGCAAGTGTGAACTGTGTGCTAGCGAGTCAAAGCTAGCGTCCTATGAGCTTCCGGACTCAAAAGGATACGGCGATGCGCGTATCATGATCTGTGACACTTGTACTGGTCAAATCCAAGATCGCAGCACCATAGACATGAATCACTGGCGTTGTCTCAATGACAGCATGTGGAGCCAAGTTCCAGCCGTTCAAGTGATGGCTTACCGTATGCTTAAGCAGCTGAATGAAGAAGCATGGGCGCGTGATTTACTGGATATGCTCTATCTCGATGACGACATGCTGGCATGGGGCGAAGCCGGCATCGAAGAGGTTGATGAAGATTTTATCCCTCATAAAGACAGTAACGGCGCTATTCTCGAAGCTGGTGATAACGTGGTGATCATTAAAGATCTTAACGTTAAAGGCACCACCTTTACCGCAAAGCGTGGTACTACGGTCCGTGGTATCTCGCTGACAAACAATCCTGAGCACATCGAAGGGCGCGTTAGCGGTACCCGTATCGTTATTCTAACTTGCTTCGTTAAGAAAGTGCCTGCAGGCGAAGAGTAACCCTCTTCCTCAGCAAATATTTGGATTTTAAGCCACCGTTATTGCGAATTGACGGTGGCTTTTTTGTGAGCGTAAAATACGTTATCAGCCTTGACTGTGTTATAAGTGATTGTATATAAGCTTATTTAATGAAGTTGGTATTACACATGAGCATCGCTTTACTTGGACTTTTGCTGCTGTCTACATTCATATGTCCGTTCGTGATGGCTGCAGATGGCTCGCCAAGCTTAGTGGGTAGTGCTAGCTGTCAGACTTGTCATAGCGAGCAATATCGCCAGTGGCAAACGAGCCATCACTATTTAGCTATGTCTGTTGCCACACAAACCAGTGTTTTAGGTGATTTCAATAATAGTCAATTTACCTACAACGGCGTGACCTCACGTTTTTACCGTCGAGGTGGTAAGTTTTATGTCACCACAGACAATGCCGAGGGCAAGTTACAAGAGTTTCATATCGGCTATACCTTCGGCGTCTATCCATTACAGCAATATCTGATTGATTTCCCTAACGGTGCCAAACAAGTATTGAGCATAATCTGGGACACGCGTAGCAAGGAGGAGGGAGGACAGCGCTGGTATCACCTGTATCCGGAGCAGCTTCATGGTGTGGATGAGCCAGAACTTGAGGCCATCGATCATAATGATCCTTTGCACTGGACTGGCAGTATGTTCAACTGGAACAGTCGCTGCGCTGGTTGCCACTCTACCGGACTAGAGGTTAATTATGAACCTGAAAACAACAGCTTCAATACTCAATGGTTTGAAATCAATGTTGGCTGTGAAGCCTGCCATGGTTCGGGTGAGCAACACCTGAAATGGGCGGAAAAACCGGGTAAAAAAACCAAGACTTTACTGAATAAAGGCTTTCCCCAGTCCATTAATAATCTCGCTAAATGGGGGCATATAGCGGATAGTAAATCGGGTAGTAGTGATATTTATCAAACTTTTACCCGTAGTGGCCCTATAGCCCAGCGGCAAAAAGAGACTTGCGCAGCTTGCCATTCGAGACGCACACCGCTGCAATTGTCGAACCCCGGCCATGACTATAATGATGACCATTTACTCTCTCTATTACAAAGCCCGCTTTATTATGCCGATGGCCAGATGCGTGAAGAGGTTTTCGTCTGGGGATCTTTTCTGCAGAGTAAGATGCAAGCCGCGGGCGTCACCTGCAGCAACTGCCATAATCCCCATAGTTTAAGCCTGAAAGCTGAGGGCAATGTACTCTGCACTCAGTGTCATAATCCAAGCGTATTCGATCAGCTTGAGCATCATCACCATGAAGGAGAGGGTGCTGAATGTGTCAGTTGTCATATGCCAACTACCACATATATGGGCGTCGATGGCAGGCAAGATCACAGTTTTAGGATCCCCCGTCCAGCCTTAGCTGCTCGCATTGGTGCACCCAATGCCTGCAGCCAATGTCATAGTGACAAGTCTAACTCATGGGCTCAGAAGACCATTGATAATTGGAATAAGGCCAGAGGTAAGCAGCCGAGTAAGCATGACTTTGCCGAGGCTTTTTTCGATGCCGAAAGTGGAGAAATCAATGCCTCGACTGCGCTGTTACAAATAGCCTTGGATTCAGGGCAAGTGGGGATAGCGAGGGGAAGCGCGATATTGCGCCATGGTAAGTTTCATAATGCAGACAGCCTGAAGGCGACACAAGCTCTGTTACTGGACGCGGATCCTTTGGTGCGTTTAGGAGCTGTACGCTCTATGGACGCTTTGCCTATAGATCTTAAAGCTCGGTTGTTATTAAATCATCTCGAACAAAGCAGTAAGTCGGTGCGGGTTGAGATTGCCCGTCAATTGGCGAGCCTGCCTTTAGAACAGTTGCCCAAGGCTCAGGCAAACCTGATTTTAACTATGTTTGATGAGTTTATCGAGTCGGCGAAGTTTAATGCCAGTGCTCCCGAGAGCCAGGTATTACTAGGCCTGTTCTATTTCGAACGCCAGAATTATGTATTGGCAGAACAGGCTTATCTGCAAGCACTGAAAATATCGCCTAGGTTCGAGAGCGCCGGACTGAATCTTGCCGATCTGTATCGTCTGCTTGGGCGTGAAAAACAAAGCCTTGCCATGTTAAAACAGACGTTAAAACGATTCCCTGGCTCGGCCGCCGCCAACTATTCTATGGGGCTCTGGTATGTACGCGACAGGGATTATGCCGCGGCGCTGAATTGGTTATTAACAGCCAGTGAATTGGACCCAGTTAATGGGCACTATGCCATTACCTATGCCTTAGGCTTAGATAAACTCAATAATCGGCAAGAGGCTAAGGTCTTTCTGAGAGATTGGATAACTGAACACGGTGCCCAGCCTCAAGTTAAGGCTGTGCTAAATAGCTTAAGATGAGGTCAATCGATGAGGTAAATTAAAGGGCTTATATAGATAAGCCCTTTATCGACAAGCAAAGGTAAAAATACAGTTAAAAATATAATCGTAGCGCTAAGATACAGGCATTAGGCCCAAAAGCTGACCGTTCTCTCTATTACCCAGAATGCAGACAGTCCACCAATGCCATAGGCCATTAAGGTCAAGGCTTGAGAGCGTGAGTGAGGGCTAATCCACCCCAAGTTTACCCATCTCAGACTTATTCCGCCGGCAATCAAGACCGCTGCCACGAAGGCCAGTTGTCCTAGTTCGACACCGACATTAAAAAATAGCAGGGCAAGGGGGATAGCATTTTGCGGTAAGCCTATCTCAGCCAACGCGCCGGCGAAGCCAAAACCATGGAGCAGACCGAAGATAAAAGCCACCATCCAAGGAGAGCGTTCGGCTATGCCTACCTTTCCCTTCTGGCCATGAATGATCTCCACGGCTAAAAACAAGATACTCAGGGCAATAACGGCTTCAACCGGCGGTAAGGCTATGCTGGCGATCCCTAGTGAGGCTAAGGCCAAAGTGATGCTGTGGGCCAAGGTGAAGGCTGTTATCGCGCCTATGAGTCTGCGCCTGTCTTTGATAATGAGCAGTAGGGCGAACACGAACAGCAGGTGGTCAAAACCAAGCAAAATATGCTCGATGCCGAGTAAGGTATAGACCTTGATGACCTCGGCATTAGAAGATTCGGCAGCAGATTCAATGACGAAGCTGGTGTTCACCGGAGTCAATCTGGCCATCTGGGTCGCGCCATTTAAGTGCTGCACCCGGATCAGAATATCTGTGGTGGTGTTGGCAAGTTCAGGAATTGAGACAGTTTTGTCAGCTAGGCCGCCATCACATTGAATTGACCAGTGGCTGATGTCGGCCGACGCTGTGTGAACCCTGTGAATGCGTTCCAGCTTAGTACAATTGTCTGGAAACTCAGGGCTTAACTTTAGTACTCGAGTCTCTTTTCTGGGGAGCTTCCAGGTGATCTTGAAGGAGGTGTTATCGAGCTGGGTCAACTCCAAATAGGCAGGTCTTATCTCATCAGCCTCTACTATTGATGCATGCATAATCAGAGGAATTGCCAAAAGCAGGGTCGTTAAGTACGGTTTGCTCCAACCAATCAATTTACCTATCAGGGGGAAAGAGTGAAGATTATTCATGTCAGCCCCTATTAACCGTCTCTAGTGACTCTTTTGGAGCCTGAGATTCGCTGGCGACACTCTTCTTAAGCATTTGTGAGGGCTTACTCATAATCACTATCTGGTAATTTTCTTTTAGCTTGGCGTAAAGTGAGTGATTACTTTTTTTCTGTTGCTCAGTTCGCCAATAGGATAAGACTTTACTCCGTATCTCCCTCAATGGCGGAAGTTGGCCATCTATGTGGTCATCGACTCTTATCAGATGTCGGCCATAGCCAGACTCGATGGGCCCAAGCCATTGACCAACAGGCAAAGTGACGACTGCTTCCTTGAACTGACGACCAAATATTCTGGCGACTTGATAATCTGCAATCTGTTGGTAGTGCTGCTTGCCATTGAAACTGTCGCCTAAGCCTGAGGGTACTGGTTGGGTTGGCAACTCATTGAGGCGGGCGAGCAGTGACTTTTGGTTTAATAGGCTCTCACTACTTAGGTTATCGGCGCTGAAAAATATGTGAGAAAAGCTCAAACGAACCGGGGAAAGAAACTTGTCCGGGTTAGCGGCTAGATATGCGGTTAACTCTTCATCGGATGGTTCAGTGGGGATAAGTAGATCGTTAGCGATAAACTCCATTTTCTCTGCAAGGCGTCTACGAATAATTGGGTCTTCACGGCCCAGATCTAAGGCCAAGGCTTCACGGTAATAAATCTCCTCGCGAATCTGTCGTTCAATGACCTTGAGTAACTCTGATTCTGATGGGAGACGATGCCATTTTTGCTGCCATTGGCTTGTGGTTCTTTGGATATCGGCTTCTGAGATGATGATGCGATTGGGCGCCGCTTCTTCATTATCATTCACTAAGGCGTAGAGGCCGAACAAAGCGGCGCCGATTAGCATAAAATGAGCGAAGGGATCACGAATAAATTTTTTAAATATTAGTGGCATAGTACACCTTTAAAACCTAGTGCCGGGGGCAAGATAGAATATAAAATGGTTTATGGGCCTTAGTTTAAGCTAGCAAATACGTACTTAAACTAAGGCAATTCAAGCTGAACTTATCCCGCAGGTTTATACCAAATAGGTGATGTCCAGGCGCGCTCCTGAATGCTGGCTTGCACATCATCTAGCAGAGGCAGCTTGTTTCTTACCGCATCATAGGTAGTCCAACGAGGTGTTGGGATCTCTATGACTCGGGTGTAATAAAAAGCATGTTGCTCCGGATTAAACTCAGTGTCGGTCCAACTGCCAATGAGAGCGGTAGCGCCTATGGTATTGGTGTATTTAGCCGTTGTCAGATCGACTGTGTTGCCAACTGGTATAAGCTTGCCATCTTCACCCTTCTTACGTTTATCTGACCAGACTACATCGATAATTTTTTCATGTGTGTCGCCCTTAGCATCGACCCATCCCTTGATTATCTGTACCCGGTCGAGGTTAGCGCCGTCGGGATCTTTCATTGCGTGGACTGTAAAGGTTGGTGCAGAGCCAATCGAAGGAAGATCGCTGCCCATAGGGACGCCGAGGTCGTAGCCCTGCTGAACCATCTCTTGACCATTCTTAGGATTTGCGGGAAGTTCTACGCCGCCGAAGAAACGCACCTTGATGCGCGGTCCTGTCGTTGAGTATGTCTCACGGCTCTTCATCGCATCCCATAAACCGCTACGAGTGTTCTGAGTTGCCCAGACACCGGCTAAGGTTCCAATACTGAGATCTTTGCCATCGATCCAACCGACAACGGCTCCGGTCCGGCGCGCATCTATGCTGCCGTCGTCTTCTCCATGGGCGCCGATAAAGCTGTCTTCAGCAACAGCGGAAGGCAGGCCATTATGATTATCTGTGCCGCCAATAGTGCCGTATTTAAACGGATTCACGCCGAGGGATTGCTCATAAGCGAGTCCCATTTTTAGCCCTTCACGAACGAAGTCTTTCTTGTGGAAGGTTCGGCCACTGGATTTCTGAATCGAATCGGCATTCTCAAAATCGGCAAATTCATCTTCAGGCCAGAACTGTCTGTGAACCTCAGAGTTGCCTTTAACTTGCATCATCTCCATCAAAGGCTCGAAATGTTGACGGGTTTGGGCATATTCAAGGTCGATAGGCTTGCCCTCTGCATCGACACTGGGGAACATCATGCCTTTACTGGCGTTAGAGTTATGGGGAATTGCCAGCAGCTTCATGCCTTTGGATTCTTGTTGGGACATCCACTGCCACAGACCATCTTCGCGGTTAGTATCGATATAGCTGATGGGGGCATCGGGTACCTGAGCGTCACGAAATATCACATTTCTGTGCAAGTTACCGCCTCCGGGAGCGCCGCTCCACTCGAAGGCTTTTAATGCGGTGAATTTTCCTGGTTGATTATACTTGTCTGCCGTTTCCTGCATGATTTTCCAGGCACTCTTGACCGACTCGGGACCGGTGAAGAAGGGGGGGTGAGCAGGATTCGCACCACGGTTGCTGGATATCACATATTTCATAAACCAGGATTCGCGATCCTTGATATCTGTCATGGCCCGTAGCTCTTTAAGTAATTCTTGATCGTGTCCTTCGGCGCCCTCGGTCAAGTTGGTATACATCTCACCTATGTATTCGGCGTGATCGGTTACGGCGATGAAGTCTAAAGGACGATGACGTTTAAGCTCGCGGCCCATCAGGTTAACGGTTTCGCCCTGAGCATAGCGGTAGGCATCTTCATGGGTTAAGCGTGTACCGCCCAGATAAGCATCTAGGGAGAAGGCCGTGTGCATATGGGTTTCACCAAAATACACATCCTTAGTAGGATTGACGGCCACTGACTGGTCAGTGCCGCTTGTATCTTGTTTGGCCTCTTGATTAACAGCTGTTTGGGTCGATTGCTCGGAGGCGCTCTTGGCTGGTGCCTCTTCATTCTTTTGAGGCGAGCAGGCACTCAAGGTCGCGGCGATAGTCATGCCTAACAATGTTGGCATCAAAATAGACTTGTTCATCTGGCTATTCCCTTAGTTTTTAGACAAATTGAAATTAATGTTTAAAGTTACTGATGCGGTCTTTTATCTCTTCTTTCTGAGCCTTATCTTTCAGGCGGTAGATCTGTTTGATGCGATATTTAAGCTTAGGTTCAGCTGCCGTTGACACAGAGTCGAACCCTGCTTCTACTTTACCCATGGTTGAAGTGACCAAGAGTGCCTGGGCAAACTTTAACTGATTATTTGGACCATCTAAGATCAGCAAATAAGACTCTCTTGGTCTGCTGTCGACAATCACAGAGCGGTTATCTACATTGCTCCAGCCATCCATCCTGAAGTTATCGATAGCGTTAACCTCTTCGAGATCCGGGAACACATATTGAGCCGCCTTGGCTTGTGACTCTTCGGTGCTGGCGCAGCCAGTGAGTAGCAAGGAGAGCGATATCAAGATAAGTGTTAGGTATTTCATATTCGATCCTCAAAGTTTTGTTCCACTAATATTAAGTACATAAATCTGTAAAGTTATAAGCCAACATCTTTGGGTGGATACTGCTTAAATGTTGCGGCGTGGGCCTTAGACTCGGCGCCCATGGAACCAAGCCAGGCATTGCGTCTGTGTCCTACTGGGTATTGCTCCTTGGGGTCGATATACAGGTTAAATAACCAAGGTGCCAAGCCAATATCC
Source organism: Shewanella psychrophila (assembly GCF_002005305.1). NCBI lineage: Bacteria > Pseudomonadati > Pseudomonadota > Gammaproteobacteria > Alteromonadales > Shewanellaceae > Shewanella > Shewanella psychrophila. The sequence goes on along the minus strand of NZ_CP014782.1, from coordinate 4,587,003 downwards.
TTGATGGTCGCCATATCGATATTGAGAAACTGTGAGTCTGTGGTGATCACCTTGAAATGGATCTTATACTCGTTCATGCGCATGGCGAGAAAGTCCTTCTGGCTCCAGATAAACACCTTGTCACGCATAGATTGGCCGTTATCGGCTAATAAAAATGCAGTCTGATCTATGCCATCGATATATTTGTCACTGGGGACCTTATCCAAAACACCAGCTAGGGCGACCGAAGTGTTAAAGATATCCATTAAATCAAACAGACCATCGCTGACTTGTCCGGGTTTAATCATGCCCTTCCAGTAGGCGATGCCGGGAATGCGCACTGCGCCGTCCCAACCAGTACCTTTTCCGCCGCGAAATGGGGTGTAACCTGCATCTGGCCAGCTATCGCTCTGTGGGCCGTTATCTGAGGTAAAGAAGATTAAGGTGTTTTCCAGCTGTCCAGATTCACGTAGAGCCTCGACAATTTCGCCCACATAGGCATCGACTTCCACCACGGCATCCTTGAAGGCATACTTGCTGGCACTGGCGCCTTCAAAAGCCTTGGGCGGATGATTATCCGCATGGGTCTTCATGAAAGAATGTTGCAGATAAAAAGGCTTATTTCCCTTCGCCAATGTTTTAATTTTCTTAACGGTAAACTCCTTGAGCATACGGTCGGCATTGGCCATATCGTCTATGCTTCTGATGGGAGTTAGATCTTTGGTTTTTCCATTCTTAAAGCCGTGAACTAGACCTTGGCTCTGCTCAATGGATTGATATTTCGCGAATTTTTCTTTATCCAGCACTAAGTCTGGATAACGACGCTTATCGTAGGCCTGAACGTACTCCTTCTGGGCACGGTAATAACCATAGAACTCATCGAAACCGACATCTTGTGGACGCATGCCCACGGCTTCACCCACGTGCCATTTACCGGTCAATATAGTTTCATAACCTGCATCACTCATCAGCTTGGCTGAAGTGATTTCATCGTCCCAAGGGTTAGCGGTGAGTTTATCCCCAGCTAAAATAGGACGATAGAGTCCAGTTCTGACTGGGAGTCTTCCGGTGATCATCGCCGACCGAGTCGGGGTGCAGGTAGTCTGCGAATAGGTAGAGGTAAGCTTGAGTCCGCCCTGAGCCAGCGCATCGATATTAGGGGTTGCAGCACCTATGGCCACTCCGCCACCGAAGGCGCCAACATCACCATAGCCTAAATCATCCACCATCAGGATGAGTACATTGGGGCGTTTGCCTGTTTTCTGCTTTAGGGTGGCGAGTTTGGTGTCGGCTTGTTTCTGCTGCTCAGGGCGAGGCACCGCTGCCTCCATATTTTCCTTAAACTTTTTGGCGTCACTGAGCGCCGATACGGCTTCAGCCGAAACCATAGACGGTATCGAGAAGCAGCTTAATGCCATCATGGGCAGCAGGATTCTGGCTGGCTTGTTCATGTATCTTTCCCTGTTAATAGTGTATTCCATTAATTCGTTTCGATATCGTTCAACTTTTTTTAAACATCGTTCAATACATTCTAAACATCGTTCAAGACTGCTTCATTAACTGTCATTTATCTGTCGGCGAAGCGACAATTACAAGATTGATGGAAATATCAGCTTGGCCGTCAAGCGGATTGTTGCCTCTGGGCTACTAAGGGCATTGTCGGCAAAGTTATACTCGTATTGGGCATTAAACTGTACCGGCAGTTTGCCAAACTTATGCAGCTTAGCGACCTTAAATCCCAGTGGCAGACTACTCCACTCACCTTGCTCCCAGTCATAGGTTGCTGTCATCTCTGATACCCCCACGGACCAGCCTCCACCTATAGAAACACTAACCAGAGGTTGCAGAATACTCACGTTAACATCTTCTCGGTTATTTTCTCCGGCTAGGGTGAAGATGTTTTGATTGAAGAGTCCCCATAAAAGATGACTCTCGTGTACCGTAAAACCTATGGCTGGACCAGCGCCCCATTTCTCTGCCCCTCTGTGTTCGCCACCAGTTGGTAGTAGGGCGACGGCACCTACGGCCCAACGTCCCCATTCTATGTCGAAGGTGGCCAGATCAAACAGGGTAATATCGGACAAGCCAGTGTCTTGAAAAGGACTGGAAGTAATGATGGGGGCAGTGATTCGCATGATGTGGGATTGTTGGCCTATTTTAAAAGGCATGGCGGAGCGCAGTACAAAATTATTGGCACTATCACTTGAACTCTTGCTATCAAGGTTATGATAACTTTGGGTGTACCAGTCTGATAGTTGTAAGGACATTAAGCTGGCGGTGGGATCGTCTGCTGCCTGCTCCAATGATTGCTCTGCCTGAGCCGGTGATAGCAAAACCAGAGGACTCATGGCTAAAAAAGTGATGGCCACATATTTTCTAAAATCCATATTTACAATTCCTGCCCATTACATAGCTTATTCAGTTCAAAGGTAAACGTCATCGAGTGATGTTAATTGACATCATTCGATCAAAATTTAGCTAAGATCTTGAAGAAGATGGTATCGCCTTTGGCTCGCCTGTTAGTGTCGAACTCGTGCAGCCACTTGAGCTCTGCGACAATATCGGTATTGCCCGTTTTGGCCGAATAGAAGAGGGTTGGCCCGCCACCTATGCTGCGTGCCTTGAAATCGCCGTATTTGGCGCCGCTGCCACTATCACCTGAGATCTGCTGATACCAATAGGCGGTTGTGCCAAATCCTGCCACACCGCCGAACATGGGCAGGTGTTGAATGAAAGTTGACTCGATATGTGCCTGATCACCTGACTTGTAATCGGTGGCGCTGTTGGTCTGGTTAAAGGTGATACCGCCGAAAGTGGAAAATTCTCTACCGGTTCTCGGGTTCAAATAAATCAGTGATGCCGTGGGCTCGAAACTCCAGAAGTTTTTACCTGTATTGGCTAGCCTACCAACTTCGTAGTCGCCAGTCGGTGCATAGGCACTGATGCGAAAGTTAGTATTAAGCTCTGGGGTTATGGTGTAGTTGAGCATGAGCGGCATCAAGATGATATCGCCAATACCAGAGTCGCTACTCGATTTTTTTGCACCAACGCTCTTACTTACGTCGCTGACGCTGGCGGTGACATCTATAGTGACATAGGGGATAGTTGTGCTCATGGCATAACTCCAGCCCTCTGCAAACTCAATCGGTGGGCGCCACAGCAAGGTAAGGCCAAGAGCCTGAGATTCGACATCGACTTCGGTTGCTGCAAGCCCGGCAATAGGTACTACAACATCTTTGTCGAAGCTGCCCGAATAGGTGAGGTAATTGATACGGGCAATGACAGTTTCAGTTGCCGGGACCCCGTCAATAGAGGAAGCCATAGAACCTGGCATATAGTGGCCGCTGCCGCCTTCTTCGGCGTGAACTGAGGATGAGCAGGCTATCGTAGTGAATAGCATAAAACGACTGATAATGTTGTTTGAGTGTGTTCGAATACTCATGAGATTCCCTGTCTTAATTTCGACTTATCTAACTTAATGCCATATCCGGCATGATATATTGCCAACAGAGCTGTTTTTATCGGGTTGAGCTTTTGATAAAGCACATATATGTCTGTAGAACTAAAGAATGTTGGGTTATTGTTTCCTTGGTGTTTCTAGTTGTAAGCTAGCAGCTTTTGTTGGTGAGTTAAAGTGAATTCATTCTCGTTTTTGGCGAGTTAATTGGATTAATTATGTATAAATGGATTTGATTTTTACTGATTTTTTTGGAGGATAAATTTAGTTGAGCAGATGATTTTTTAGTCAAGTTATTGATGCAGGGAAAGTGGGTCAAGATACCCAAGAGCTTAGAGAAAGTGAGACTCAGATAGCGAAAGGCGGTGGCTTTGGCTATCAGTAGGTTAGAAAATACGGATTTTATATGGGCATTGATTACGCCAGAGGGCCAGAAAGTGATACCTACTATCTGCAGGCTGGCTCCGCCTGGTGATAGCTCCTCGGACGAATAGTATAAGCCTGCCAGTGGACGCTAGCAGGCTTAGCAAGGATTAAGAGATTTTGTTTTTTACCTCTTCAATAGCCGCTTTCAGTCCCTCAGGGTCAAAGCCTTTGATGATCTTGATGTTTTCTATTGTTGGATTGGCCGATGGCATTACGATAAGGGCTGGCGTTCCTTGAAAGCCAAGGTGCGAAAACAGTTGGAAGTTAGCTTTGATACTGTCAGTACCTTGATCATTTAGCTTGAAGTCGGCAACTAGCACACCCGCCTTTTCTGCTTGAGTGTTAATATCGGTTTCTGTTAGCTTGCCTTCATTTTTTCCGGTAGCAAAAACATTGTCATGGAAGGTGGCGTAGGCTTTACTTCCTTTTTGCTCGAAAATCCATTGCCCCATTTGTGCTGCATAACCCGATGGCGCCCAGCGTCTGGAAAATATAGGGGTCTCCTTAAAGACAAATTTCACATCGGCATTTTCTTCAATAAGTTGTTTCACCTCAGGGGCGATTTTTGAACAAAATACACACTGATAATCAAAGAACTCAATCACACTGACTTGTGCATCTTTAGGGCCTATAAATGGCGTTTTTGCGTCTTGAGTTAATTGTGTCGCCATCACTTTCGCTGTTTCAATCGACTGTTTATCTAATGCAGCTTGCTTTTTCTGATTTAATTTCTCTGATGCTTGAATCAGAAATTCTGGGTGCTGGACTAAGTAGTCACTGGCTATTTGACCTAATTGTTCCTTCTGTTCTGGATTTAGATTAGATAAATCTAATTTATTGCTGTCGCAGCCGCTTAGTGCAAGTGCAATAAATATAGGGATCAGGACTTGTTTCATTTTTTAACCTTAATGATTGAGTCTTCAAAAAGTCGAAGCGATATCTGTCCAATCAAAATAAAGTTAATCTTGCAGCTATAACAGTTAATTTTTGATCATCTTAGTTAGAAGAATCGCTTACTCGGCCCTACACAATAGGTTTAGGGCTCTTTATCCTATTTCTATTATTTCAGTATTTCTTTTATCAGCATTGGTGAGTGACCTTTTTCCCATAGGTTCGACATTAGCTTCAGGTTTTTATTACTGGATCTGAAAAATATCTCATATGCACTACAAAGGTAATTATGACCAGGCTCGCCGTTTTCATTGACGGAAAACCTATGCTTGGGGCAACCTCCGTGGCAGGCAAATTTAAACTCGCATTGTTGGCATTTTTTAGTCAGTGATGAGCATTTATCACTTCCAAATAAGTGGTTAAGCGAAGACTCATTCATTGCCTTAATACTCGTTTCATGAATATTGCCTAATTTGTATTCAGGGTATACGTAGTGATCGCCGTTTGCTTCCAAGGCAAAATTACTGCCACAGCGCTGTGCAAAAACGCAAATAATAGCCGGCATTTTTGCCCATGCGGCGAACGCTTGTTCAAAAGTTTGTATATAGACAGTGCCAATATCGTGTTTCACCCATTCGGTGAATATCTCTGCGAGAAACTTGCCGAATTCTATTGATTTGACAGACCAGGAGGACACTGTTGACTCTAAGTTCGACATGGGGCTGACTAGATACAAGCCATTTTCATCTTCTTGATTAGATAAGCGTTCAACGAGAGGGATAAATTGGATATTATTGCTGCCAATCGATTTTAAGTAATTATAAAGTTTCAAAGGGGATTTAACGTTGTAATCACTTACTACGGCTAGAGTGTTAAATTCAACTTGATGTTCTTGCAGTAATAAAATGGCTCTTAGCACTCTTGCATGAGTCGGTTTTCCTGAACGCGTGAGACGGTACTTATCATGCATCTCTGCTGTTCCATCTATAGATATGCCGATCAGAAAATCATGCTTTTTGAAGAATAAACACCAAGCATTGTCGAGTAGTATTCCATTAGTTTGCATTGTGTGGCTAACGCTCTTTCCTTTTGCGTATTTTTTACAAAAAGCATAGCCATTTCAAAATAATCCAATCCTAATAATGTAGGCTCACCACCTTGCCAAGCTATCACAACCTCTGTTCCATGTTGGGCATCAATTTGTTGTTTAATGAACTATTTAAGAGTGGAGATCTCCATCTTCCAATCCAGTTTTCTATCTGGATATAGCTGTTCTTTTTCCAAATAAAAACAATAGGTGCAATCTAAATTACAAGTTGAACCTGATGGCTTAGCCATTACATGGCAACTTTTGGGAAGGGAATTATTCATTTTAAAATCTCAAATAAAAAACCCTCCTAATCAGTAGGAGGTGTTTGATCTTTAGCTTTTTCTTTTTTCCATAATGGAGTCAGTTTCGATATCTTTCTTGTAAGCTTCGAATTTTTCCATTAATGATTTCTGTATTTCATCTTGTTTACCGACTTGGTTCCAAACTTCGTATTTATCATCTTTTAAGTTAAATAAGTACTTGGGCTGCTCATCTCGGTCTAAGATCAGTTTCCAATCGCCGTCACGTATTGCCCATTCATTAACTGCATCATCTTGAAAAGGCATGTCAATAGTCCAAATCATTGGCTTCTTTCTTTCTAGTGTTTTACCTGAGAATGTAGGGACAATAGACTGGCCATCGAGTGTTCTATCTGAAGGGAGATCAAAATGCATCAATTGCGACAATGTAGGTAGGATATCTAACCCATAGACTGGCTCATTCGAAATTTGCCCTGCTTCTATGGATTTGTATTTGAAGATGGCTGGAACACGTATCCCACCCTCAAGAAGGTTATCTTTTCGGCCGCGGAAACCTCCTGTTTCTCCAGCCATATTGAGTTCCCATGGCTTTCTTGCCTCCCGAGTCACAGGACCATTGTCACTGGTAAAAATAATGATGGTGTTATCTTCCTCACCCATCTGCTTAATTTTATCTACAACCCGGCCTAATTGCTCATCCATAAAAGTGACATTGGCATAATATTCACCTTGTCCTCGATAGGGGAGGTTTTTCCAATCAAAATAGAAAGCATCTGGATTCTTCTTTGCAAAATCAGAACGATAGTCTGAATACATGTTCAAAATTCTGTCTGGTGAGGCTATTGGAGTATGTACTTCAGAATAGGGAATGTACAAAAAGAAAGGCTGCTTTCCTTTCTGTTTATCCAAGTAACCAACTACCTCATCGGTGACGAGTTCGGCACTAAACTTAGATGTGGTCCCTACAGCTTTACCATTACGCCAAAAGTTATCAGGATACAATTTGCCGTTTCTGAAACCATTTTGTGGCTTAGCGTTTTTTACTTTTTGATTATCGGCGAAGGCGCCTGGAATGATAAAACTATACTCAAAGCCCATATCATCGACTTGAGGATGATCTTTCATTTCTATTCCACCATTAAGGTGCACCTTTCCCATGATCGCAGTGTCGTAGCCCTTGTCTTGCAATATATTTGCGATAGTGATTTCATTTTCACCAAGGTGTATGTTTTTGCCATGGGGGATCCAAGATCTAATTCCTGTTCTATATGGGGTTCGACCTGTGAGCATGCCTGCTCTAGAGGGCGAGCAAAGTGGAGCTGGTGAGTAATACTGGGTGTATTTGATCCCAGCAGCCGCTAACTTGTCGATGTTAGGTGTCTTTAATATCGGGTGCCCGTAATTGGCTAAGTCACCATAACCAAGATCGTCTACGTAAAATATAACGAGATTTGGCTGTTCCTCAGCAAGGGCTATATTTCCTCCCAGAAGTGACATGCCGACTAAAGTTGTAATTAATGATTTTTTAAATTTCATGTTTATCTCTTTTTTATCGAGTTTAGAAGTGATACCCAAATAGAAAAATCATTTGGTCGCCGTACCCTTCATAACTGAGCTTATTTTGGAAATAACGATATGTCACTCCTAGGCTCATAGACATATTCATTTTCCAGTTAAGGGTTAAACCACCATTGATTCCAAAATTTCCGTATTGTTGTTCCGAATAAGCTTCATTGCGGTCTATTTCAAATTCATTCCAATTTGAAAGGGTGAAGTTGTATTCTGACAGCTTAAAGAAGAACGCAGAGGTCCAACCGAGTACATAACCATTGAAACCATTAGCTGAATTTCCGGTTGCCGGAGACTGATAATCAGAGGATAATTCATGTATGCTAATGAAAGGTTTGAAGAAGAATTGTTTGTTTTGAAAGCCTAAATACCCCATACCTATCATGGTATTTAGTTCGTCTCCCCATTTGTTGTCTAAATTGGCATATGCCTTGCCAAATATGGTGAAATCAGAGTCATTTAAACGATAATGACCACTGGCCATAAATGATACATTTCGGTTGTCTACGCCATGATCGAATTTATTATATTCATAGAATGAATATAACTCTCCTTTATCAAACACTGCACCGAAATCACCGACTAGTTTCCATAAGTCCCCACGGTCTGTATCTACAGCGCCAATATCCCAGTTGGCATAACCCGTTTTTATAGAGCCGAATGTATATTTAAGCTCAACAGCTTGAGAGTTTGTTACGAACAGTAAATATAAAAATAATATTTTTATAATTAAATTAGACCTCATAAATGCTACTGCCTTGTTGTTGCTGATAACTTATTCTTTTAAATGAAACACTTTTTTAACCTTTTAGTTACCCCCTTATTGTTTCTTTAAGGTTACAGATGTTGTCACTACCTCTGGTTTGCGTTGTTATTTCACACTATGAGGATACATTGCTGAAACGCTTTGGTTATTTCAGGTTCTTGTTTAATGCTGTAAAACAAATATGTTTCATTAAGGTATCTAATGGTTTTTATTAGATCTGGTGAGGTGTTAAATGTTGTTAAAGTAATTTGTTTTTTGTTTATTCTTATTGTTAAGGATGTATAAATGAGTAAGTTAAATTTATTTAAGTCAGTAAGCTTGGCTGCCATATTCACAGTCGGTGCGTTATCAACAACAGCGACATTCGCTTATAACGGTGAGCCGCGTGTTTTACCTGAACAGGGGGTTGACGTTACTAATGCCGTTGTTAAGGCGCATAAGGACATTTATGATGGATTACTAGGTGATATAACGAGTAATAACACACTAGGAGTAAAGCCTATTGTTACTTTAAATCCATATGGGACTGCGCCATTGAGCGCATATGTTGGTTTTTGGAACGAAGATACAAGTAAGTCATTTGAGGTATCTGTAACTTCTAAAAACTCAACAGTACCTATAACTTTAAGTCATGTTTATACACCCGATACCGGTGCCAACTTACTCGTTGTTTCTGGTCTTGAACCAGATACACTTAATACGATTACTGTAAAGGAAAGTGATGAAAATACACCGTTTTCTTATACTTATGTTTACCATCTGCAAACAGAGCCTTTGGCACCAACTGATGCCGAAATGGTTGATGGTGAGTATGTGATTTCTGGTACGCCGATCTTTGATGTTAAATATTCAGACTCCGATTTCAGTAAACGTAGTGATGGGATCTACATGACCTCGTACTATGGGCGTGGTCACTACGGTCTAGATAATAATGGAGATGTGCGTTGGGCATTAACTAATGACGTCATTCCATCGTTTAACTTTAACCTAGTTGGCGATGGTCGTTATGTATCCAATGGTTCAACCGTTGTTGATAATGTGACTGTTAGTAGTCCAGCGACTAACAAGACAATCTACGAGTGGGATATCATGGGTCGCGTTTATAGCGTAACTAATATGCAATATGAAGCACACCATACGACCATACTCGTTGATGGAGATAGTTCGCAACTTTTACTACCATCTGAGAAGTCAGACTATAATGATGGTGCTGAATTAACTCGTGAAGATGGTGTATCCATTATAGACCGAGCTACTGGTACTGAAGTTAACTATTATGACTTTTCAAAATTATTAGATAGTAATCGGGCGCCTACCATTATTAATGGTGATGGTGACAATCGTAACGACTGGGCTCATTTAAATGCAGCCTATAATGATGCTACTCAGGACCTTATCATCGCTTCTTTACGTAATCAAAATGTTTTTGTTGGTATTACTCCACAAGACAATGCTGATGCGACTATTAGTTTTATAGCGGGTTCCCATCATGAGTGGTCTACAGAGTTAGAGCAATACTTGTTAACGCCTGTAGATGCAGATGGTACGGCTCTTTATAATCTAGAAGATACTGCTGATATTGATAAGGCGGATAAAGAGTTCTGGACTTGGGGCCAACATGGAGTTACACCTCTACCAAGTAGTGTGAAGGGTATTGTTAGACTTGCCATGTTTGATGATGGTAATTATCGTTCATACGATCCTGATTTACAGCTAGTGGCCGCTGACAATTGGGGTCGTTACGTAGAGTTCACTATCGACTTATCGAAAATGACCATTAGTAAAGATGCTGAGTGGGGTAAAGAACTCGGCGGTATTTTCTACTCGTCATACGTAGGTAACGTTTTTAGAGACCCTATAAACGGAAACATGCTAATCAACTCTGGTGGTGCTATGGTTGATGGTAATGGTATACCTACAGAACTTGATTCAGGTACAGGTCCTTTGGATCCAGATGTAGATCCATATACGAGTGAGAGTCGTCCTATATTCGTAGAAGTGCAGCAGAATGAGGATGGTTCATATAACAAACTATTTGAATTAGTGGCTACGTCGGGCCGAGTTAAGACTCCTGATGATGGTGAAGGCAATACATGGCGGATAGATATGGAGCCTGTAAATAATTTTGTGTAACTACCTTTCAATCAGTACCCTATGTGGGTCAATGGAAGGTAGAGTATGAATAAAAAAGAACTAGAAGCATTCGCTAAACAAGCCGCTAAAGGCATTAAAACCGAAGCCGATTTAAATGACTTTAGGGCTATGCTAACCAAAGTCACTGTTGAGGCCGCATTAAATGCTGAACTCGATCATCACTTAGGCTATCAAAAAAACGAGAAGGTCGCGGCTGGTAATAACCGCAATGGCTACTCCCACAAACAAATAAAGACCGAAGATGGATGCTTCGAGTTAGACACTCCCCGTGACCGAAATGGTAGCTTTGAGCCTGAGATTGTTAAAAAGAACCAAAGCCGCTTCACCTCGATGGATGACAAAATTTTACATCTTTATGCGAAAGGAATGACGACACGAGATATTGTCGATACCTTTGATGAGATGTATGGCGCAGAGATATCACCAACGCTAATTTCTCGCGTCACTAACTCAGTCCTTGAGCGTGTCGTCGAATGGCAATCTCGTCCGCTAGAACCCGTGTATCCTATCGTTTACCTTGACTGTATTGTGGTTAAAATCAGGGAGAACAGTAAGGTCATCAACAAAGCTATTTTCCTCGCGCTTGGCGTTAACCTCGAAGGCCATAAAGAGTTACTTGGCATGTGGATAGCAGAGAACGAGGGCGCTAAGTTTTGGTTAAATGTACTGACAGAGCTTCAAAATCGTGGACTCAAAGATATCCTCATCGCCTGCATTGACGGTCTAAAAGGTTTTCCTGATGCCATAAATACCGTGTTCCCAAACACTCAAATCCAGCTCTGCATCGTCCATATGGTTCGAAACTCGATGAAGTTTGTGCCGTACAAAGATTACAAGGCGGTGACAGCTGATTTAAAGAGGATTTACCAGTCAGTGACCGAAGAGGAAGCGTTGCTTAATTTGGAACGTTTTGGCGAGCAATGGGACGCTAAATATCCTAGTATCTCAGCATCCTGGCACAGGCACTGGACTAATCTTAATACGCTATTTAATTACCCTCAAGACATCCGGAAAGCCATCTATACAACTAATGCTATCGAGTCATTAAACAGTGTGATTAGGAAAGCAATCAAGAATCGTAAGCTCTTCCCAAATGATGACTCAGCGAAGAAAGTCGTTTACTTGGCGATTATGCAAGCTTCGAAGAAGTGGACCATGCCGATAAGAAACTGGAAACCAGCACTCAATCGTTTTATTATTGAATTTGAAGATCGAATAGCAGACTATATATAATTTAGGTAGTTACACAGAATCTGCTACAGGGTCTAGATATGAGTAATTTCTTTGTTATCAAAAAAGACTTGTATGAGTAACTCATAATTTTGATTATGTGACAGCTGCTTGTAAAGTCCTGAAGGTGGCACTATTGAGTCGTGCCCCTTCAAATCCAGATAACAAAACATTAAGCCGCAATGAACTCCTGCTCAATCAGGCTATAACCTTTGCCACGTAAACTCTTTATGGCACCTTCAGGGATGTTTGCTGCTTTGTAACCGATCAATATAGGACGTCTTCCTAAGATCATTTGATGTGGCTACTCTCAGGGTAAACCTAATACTGAGAATGCTCATGGCTAAACCTCATCTGTTCGACCTGTGAGCATGCCTGCTCTAGAGGGCGAGCAAAGTGGAGCTGGTGAGTAATACTGGGTGTATTTGATCCCAGCAGCCGCTAACTTGTCGATGTTAGGTGTCTTTAATATCGGGTGCCCGTAATTGGCTAAGTCACCATAACCAAGATCGTCTACGTAAAATATAACGAGATTTGGCTGTTCCTCAGCAAGGGCTATATTTCCTCCCAGAAGTGACATGCCGACTAAAGTTGTAATTAATGATTTTTTAAATTTCATGTTTATCTCTTTTTTATCGAGTTTAGAAGTGATACCCAAATAGAAAAATCATTTGGTCGCCGTACCCTTCATAACTGAGCTTATTTTGGAAATAACGATATGTCACTCCTAGGCTCATAGACATATTCATTTTCCAGTTAAGGGTTAAACCACCATTGATTCCAAAATTTCCGTATTGTTGTTCCGAATAAGCTTCATTGCGGTCTATTTCAAATTCATTCCAATTTGAAAGGGTGAAGTTGTATTCTGACAGCTTAAAGAAGAACGCAGAGGTCCAACCGAGTACATAACCATTGAAACCATTAGCTGAATTTCCGGTTGCCGGAGACTGATAATCAGAGGATAATTCATGTATGCTAATGAAAGGTTTGAAGAAGAATTGTTTGTTTTGAAAGCCTAAATACCCCATACCTATCATGGTATTTAGTTCGTCTCCCCATTTGTTGTCTAAATTGGCATATGCCTTGCCAAATATGGTGAAATCAGAGTCATTTAAACGATAATGACCACTGGCCATAAATGATACATTTCGGTTGTCTACGCCATGATCGAATTTATTATATTCATAGAATGAATATAACTCTCCTTTATCAAACACTGCACCGAAATCACCGACTAGTTTCCATAAGTCCCCACGGTCTGTATCTACAGCGCCAATATCCCAGTTGGCATAACCCGTTTTTATAGAGCCGAATGTATATTTAAGCTCAACAGCTTGAGAGTTTGTTACGAACAGTAAATATAAAAATAATATTTTTATAATTAAATTAGACCTCATAAATGCTACTGCCTTGTTGTTGCTGATAACTTATTCTTTTAAATGAAACACTTTTTTAACCTTTTAGTTACCCCCTTATTGTTTCTTTAAGGTTACAGATGTTGTCACTACCTCTGGTTTGCGTTGTTATTTCACACTATGAGGATACATTGCTGAAACGCTTTGGTTATTTCAGGTTCTTGTTTAATGCTGTAAAACAAATATGTTTCATTAAGGTATCTAATGGTTTTTATTAGATCTGGTGAGGTGTTAAATGTTGTTAAAGTAATTTGTTTTTTGTTTATTCTTATTGTTAAGGATGTATAAATGAGTAAGTTAAATTTATTTAAGTCAGTAAGCTTGGCTGCCATATTCACAGTCGGTGCGTTATCAACAACAGCGACATTCGCTTATAACGGTGAGCCGCGTGTTTTACCTGAACAGGGGGTTGACGTTACTAATGCCGTTGTTAAGGCGCATAAGGACATTTATGATGGATTACTAGGTGATATAACGAGTAATAACACACTAGGAGTAAAGCCTATTGTTACTTTAAATCCATATGGGACTGCGCCATTGAGCGCATATGTTGGTTTTTGGAACGAAGATACAAGTAAGTCATTTGAGGTATCTGTAACTTCTAAAAACTCAACAGTACCTATAACTTTAAGTCATGTTTATACACCCGATACCGGTGCCAACTTACTCGTTGTTTCTGGTCTTGAACCAGATACACTTAATACGATTACTGTAAAGGAAAGTGATGAAAATACACCGTTTTCTTATACTTATGTTTACCATCTGCAAACAGAGCCTTTGGCACCAACTGATGCCGAAATGGTTGATGGTGAGTATGTGATTTCTGGTACGCCGATCTTTGATGTTAAATATTCAGACTCCGATTTCAGTAAACGTAGTGATGGGATCTACATGACCTCGTACTATGGGCGTGGTCACTACGGTCTAGATAATAATGGAGATGTGCGTTGGGCATTAACTAATGACGTCATTCCATCGTTTAACTTTAACCTAGTTGGCGATGGTCGTTATGTATCCAATGGTTCAACCGTTGTTGATAATGTGACTGTTAGTAGTCCAGCGACTAACAAGACAATCTACGAGTGGGATATCATGGGTCGCGTTTATAGCGTAACTAATATGCAATATGAAGCACACCATACGACCATACTCGTTGATGGAGATAGTTCGCAACTTTTACTACCATCTGAGAAGTCAGACTATAATGATGGTGCTGAATTAACTCGTGAAGATGGTGTATCCATTATAGACCGAGCTACTGGTACTGAAGTTAACTATTATGACTTTTCAAAATTATTAGATAGTAATCGGGCGCCTACCATTATTAATGGTGATGGTGACAATCGTAACGACTGGGCTCATTTAAATGCAGCCTATAATGATGCTACTCAGGACCTTATCATCGCTTCTTTACGTAATCAAAATGTTTTTGTTGGTATTACTCCACAAGACAATGCTGATGCGACTATTAGTTTTATAGCGGGTTCCCATCATGAGTGGTCTACAGAGTTAGAGCAATACTTGTTAACGCCTGTAGATGCAGATGGTACGGCTCTTTATAATCTAGAAGATACTGCTGATATTGATAAGGCGGATAAAGAGTTCTGGACTTGGGGCCAACATGGAGTTACACCTCTACCAAGTAGTGTGAAGGGTATTGTTAGACTTGCCATGTTTGATGATGGTAATTATCGTTCATACGATCCTGATTTACAGCTAGTGGCCGCTGACAATTGGGGTCGTTACGTAGAGTTCACTATCGACTTATCGAAAATGACCATTAGTAAAGATGCTGAGTGGGGTAAAGAACTCGGCGGTATTTTCTACTCGTCATACGTAGGTAACGTTTTTAGAGACCCTATAAACGGAAACATGCTAATCAACTCTGGTGGTGCTATGGTTGATGGTAATGGTATACCTACAGAACTTGATTCAGGTACAGGTCCTTTGGATCCAGATGTAGATCCATATACGAGTGAGAGTCGTCCTATATTCGTAGAAGTGCAGCAGAATGAGGATGGTTCATATAACAAACTATTTGAATTAGTGGCTACGTCGGGCCGAGTTAAGACTCCTGATGATGGTGAAGGCAATACATGGCGGATAGATATGGAGCCTGTAAATAATTTTGTGTAACTACCTTTCAATCAGTACCCTATGTGGGTCAATGGAAGGTAGAGTATGAATAAAAAAGAACTAGAAGCATTCGCTAAACAAGCCGCTAAAGGCATTAAAACCGAAGCCGATTTAAATGACTTTAGGGCTATGCTAACCAAAGTCACTGTTGAGGCCGCATTAAATGCTGAACTCGATCATCACTTAGGCTATCAAAAAAACGAGAAGGTCGCGGCTGGTAATAACCGCAATGGCTACTCCCACAAACAAATAAAGACCGAAGATGGATGCTTCGAGTTAGACACTCCCCGTGACCGAAATGGTAGCTTTGAGCCTGAGATTGTTAAAAAGAACCAAAGCCGCTTCACCTCGATGGATGACAAAATTTTACATCTTTATGCGAAAGGAATGACGACACGAGATATTGTCGATACCTTTGATGAGATGTATGGCGCAGAGATATCACCAACGCTAATTTCTCGCGTCACTAACTCAGTCCTTGAGCGTGTCGTCGAATGGCAATCTCGTCCGCTAGAACCCGTGTATCCTATCGTTTACCTTGACTGTATTGTGGTTAAAATCAGGGAGAACAGTAAGGTCATCAACAAAGCTATTTTCCTCGCGCTTGGCGTTAACCTCGAAGGCCATAAAGAGTTACTTGGCATGTGGATAGCAGAGAACGAGGGCGCTAAGTTTTGGTTAAATGTACTGACAGAGCTTCAAAATCGTGGACTCAAAGATATCCTCATCGCCTGCATTGACGGTCTAAAAGGTTTTCCTGATGCCATAAATACCGTGTTCCCAAACACTCAAATCCAGCTCTGCATCGTCCATATGGTTCGAAACTCGATGAAGTTTGTGCCGTACAAAGATTACAAGGCGGTGACAGCTGATTTAAAGAGGATTTACCAGTCAGTGACCGAAGAGGAAGCGTTGCTTAATTTGGAACGTTTTGGCGAGCAATGGGACGCTAAATATCCTAGTATCTCAGCATCCTGGCACAGGCACTGGACTAATCTTAATACGCTATTTAATTACCCTCAAGACATCCGGAAAGCCATCTATACAACTAATGCTATCGAGTCATTAAACAGTGTGATTAGGAAAGCAATCAAGAATCGTAAGCTCTTCCCAAATGATGACTCAGCGAAGAAAGTCGTTTACTTGGCGATTATGCAAGCTTCGAAGAAGTGGACCATGCCGATAAGAAACTGGAAACCAGCACTCAATCGTTTTATTATTGAATTTGAAGATCGAATAGCAGACTATATATAATTTAGGTAGTTACACAGAATCTGCTACAGGGTCTAGATATGAGTAATTTCTTTGTTATCAAAAAAGACTTGTATGAGTAACTCATAATTTTGATTATGTGACAGCTGCTTGTAAAGTCCTGAAGGTGGCACTATTGAGTCGTGCCCCTTCAAATCCAGATAACAAAACATTAAGCCGCAATGAACTCCTGCTCAATCAGGCTATAACCTTTGCCACGTAAACTCTTTATGGCACCTTCAGGGATGTTTGCTGCTTTGTAACCGATCAATATAGGACGTCTTCCTAAGATCATTTGATGTGGCTACTCTCAGGGTAAACCTAATACTGAGAATGCTCATGGCTAAACCTCATCTCACCGACGCTCAAAAATCTACCCTCCTGGACAAGTGGTGCACAACGCCTTTATCTATGCAGGACTTCTGTCATCAGGAGAACATTTCAACTTCTTCTTTCAATCGTTGGCGCCAGCAGTTAACGGTTCCTCCAGAAATCCAGGCTACCGAAGCCGACTGGATAGCGCTTGAGCCCGCTAAGCAAGATAAGCTTCCCGTGTTACCTGACCCAAAACCAAACTGGAACATTGAGCTTGTGCTCCCTGGTGATGTCATTTTACGACTACGATACTGATGTTATTGCCCAGTCCGGATTTACGCATATGGTTGTATGCCAAACCCGTGGACATGCGCAAGCAGTTTGATGGCTTAATCGTATTAGCTAAGCACCAACTCCACGCTTCTCCCATGAGTGGTGAGCTGTTTGTGTTCATTAATCGCAAGCAGACCATGATGAAGGTGCTGTATTTCAGTCGCGGAGGATACTGTTTGTGGAGTAAGCGGCTTGAGTTAGGCCGCTTTCATCACGTTGAGGGTAACGGGGATAAAATCAATCTCACCTGGACTCAACTACAGTGCCTCATCGAAGGCATTAATTGGCAAAAACAAGTGAAAAACAAACGGTTTAGTTCGTTATAACTGGCTGTTTTTGATATAATATCAGCCATGAAAACAACTATCCAGACAGCTTCGTTATCACAAGAAATTGAGCAGCTAAACGCTCAAAATTCTGAGCTGTCTGAAAAAGTGCTCACGCTGCAACAGCAACTCGACTGGTTTAAGCGCCAGTTATTTGGCCGCAAGTCTGAAAAGCTGTTAGAGGATAATCCCAATCAAGAAGTCTTATTTGACCGCCTTGAGTCTGGGGAGCAAGAGCCTGAAGACAAGCAACAGATATCCTATACCCGCTCAGCAAAAAAACGCACCGGCAATGAAGTGAATGACACCGGCTTGCGCTTTGATGACACGGTACCTACTAAGGTTATTGAACTTAAGGCGCCAGAGCTAGAAGGTGACGATGCTGAGCAGTATGAGGTTATCGGTTATAAAGAGACTCATCGCTTGGCTCAACAGCCGGGCAGCTACACCATTCTTATCTACAAGCGTTCCGTCGTCCGTCACAAAACTGAGCATTGCCTTAGCGTACAACCTGCACCCGATAACGTGCTCGACGGGTGTTTTGCTGATGTCTCTGTTATCGCCGGCATCATGGTCGACAAGGGAGTCTATCATTTACCCTTGTATCGCCAGCACCAAAAAATGCTTGATAGCGGCGTTCAGGTCAGCCGGGCTACTCTCATTAACTGGGTAAAACGGGGCATCGAACTGTTAACGCCTATCTACCGAGCTCAGCTACAGCATATCCTCACCAGCTCTACACTGGCCATGGATGAAGTACCGATGAAAGCAGGGCGTAAAGCGAAAGGTAGGATGAAACAGACTTACTTTTGGCCCATCTACGGTGAAGATGATGAAGTCGCCTTCACCTGGTCATCAAGCCGTGGAGCTAAGCACGCCAAGGAACAGTTAACAGGTTTTACCGGTGTACTGCTCAGTGATGGTTACCAGGCTTATACCAATGTGATAAAAGCACTTAATCGTGATAACGAAGCGAACATCATCCATGCCACCTGTTGGGCTCATACTAGGCGCTACTTCGATAAATCTTTACTCATGGAGCCGGAATTGGCTAAAGAGGCCTTAAAGCAAATCGCCGAGCTCTACAAAATCGAAAAACACATCCGCGATAACCTGACCTACAGCGATGAAATCCTCGCTTATCGGCAAAAGTGGAGTGAGCCCATCGTCGATAGCTTCTTCAAATGGCTCTATGACCAACGGCAACGCCCAGAGATTTTACCGAGCAACCCGTTAAGCAAGGCCCTTAGTTATGCACTTGATAGAAAAACAGAACTTAAGGTCTTCTTGAGTTACCCAGCTGTGCCTATCGATACCAATCACTTGGAGCGAGCTTTACGAGTCATACCCATGGGAAGGAAAAATTATCTATTTTGCTGGACCGAACTGGGGGCGGAGCAGTTGGGGATGCTGCAAAGTTTACTGGTTACCTGCCGTCTGCAAGGGATTAATCCTTACACTTACCTCGTCGATGTCCTGCAACGCGTCAGCCAGCAGCCAGCTTCGAAAGTTGAAGAACTCACGCCGCGAGTGTGGAAGACGAAATTTGCCGACAACCCACTCACATCAGATTTGATGCAGACTTCTTAATCTCCTGCAATACCGTCCTATATTGATCGGTTACGCTGCTTTTAGCTTTTTACGCAGCCGACAGATGATTAAATCAATGCTTCTGCTCCAGCCATCGTAGGCGTATCCGTTTAGGACATATGAGATTTCATCTCTATTGACTAGACTGTTCTTATGTAGCATTAGAAAGTTAAGCACTTTACTTTCTTTCTTCTGCAGTTCGATGATTTTTCCACCTATATCACATTGACTGAGTTCTGCATCGAGTAAGATGTTATTGATGGAGACTGTTGAGCTCGTAGTTTCATTTTCTACAGCATCTTTGGATAACAGGCGATCAATTCGAGCATAAAGTACATTCAGACCACGTTGTTTATTGATAAAGTCATCTCCTCCCGTCTCTAGCGCTTTAATTTCCATCTCTTCGGTGGTAACCGATGAATAAAAAATGACAGGGCATGGACTAATGCTCTTGAGTTTTTGGACAATAGATACACCAGAATCTGTGGGAAGAGTCACGTCTAAAATGATCACATCTAGATTTTTATCTGCTGCATACATGAATGCGGCACCAGAGTCGTAGGCTTGATATGTGATGAAACCTTTACGCTCAAAGAAGCTGCTAATAAGGCGTGAGGTAAACAAGTCATCTTCAACTATCAGTATCGATTTCGCTTTCATAATGTTTACTCCTAAGTTATTGCGTTCTTGCTATAGGAATCATTTTGGGTGAGGAATTGGTGTGAATAAAGTAAATAGATGTGAATTTTCTCGTTGGAAAAAGGTCAGCGTGAAACACTTAAGATACAAATGCTTAAGTGGAATAAAAGCCGAGAATTTATAGGTATTATATTAATTTATGTGGCAATTATCTTTTGGGAACCATGAACTTGAGGCTACTTGGAAGAAATCGATAATTGAGCATATGGAGTTTTCCCACTTGTCTCGAGAGCGCCTGACTGCTAGCTTGATACGTTAAGGATACACATAGTGTGGGTTAACAATGTAAATCTGACGGTTAAAGATTAGCCTGATTATTAGGCTGATTAGTTTAATCTTATAGAGGTGTTCCTTGAGTATCGAGCATGTTGATTTTGTAAAAATCAGGCTAGTGAATGAAGTCTTCTTACCTTTCATTGATCAAGGTTATTTATCACTGGAAGAACTGAGAATGGTGCAGCTCTGGGTACCGGATTACTTTCTGTTGAAGAAAAAGTATCCGGCTAAGGATATAGTGAGCTTATATAAGAGATACCTTGGATTTAAACGGGTATCGATTATGCTTGAGGGCATGGAGGTTGATTTGTTGGCACAGCCATCGAGTGTTCACTAAGCATGGCATGTTTCAAACCCGCGAATGAATAATGGCGAGTGTTTATTTATCATTTACAGCTTTAGCTTTAGTCTAGGTTTAAAGCTCAGGTCTATAGTTCAAATTTAGGCCTATATATCCACTGGATGAGACCTGAGTGTCTATGCCGTGTATTTGACTTCCAGAAACCCTGAGACCTCGAATCCCTCCTAGACCTCCATTAAGTGATATCCACACGTTATTGACTATTCTACGTTCAAGAGTCAAACCAAAATCCCATGCATCAAAATTGATGTTGGCTTCACCTGATTTATTATCTATTTCCCAAGACGTTCCAGAGGGTGAAGCGCCCAGAGTGAATAACCAATTGTCATCAGGGGCATAAAGGACAGAGGGCCAAGGTAACATGGCATTGATACTCCAATGCTCATTAACTTCCCAAGAGGCACCTAGGTAGGGTAGATAGGTGTTTTCACTGCCACCCACATCGAGGTAAAAGCCAAATGCCCACCATAATGTTTCGCTCTGAACATAGCGACCAAATAGGCCGCCGAGTGTCTGCCAACTCCAATCTGAATTATCTAGTGAACTTTTATTGGCCATAGGCATAACAAAGGCCGCGGTTTGCCAGTTCGGGTTTACTTGTCTCAGCCAGGCTAGCGGTATTCCCACTGAGTTAACATGAAAGGATGGGTACTTGGCATCTTTCGAAGAGAAATAATTATGAGATAAATACCCTCCTATAGCGAGTGCGTCTTTTTTGTCCATTAATATAGGCAAGCCAGCAGATAGATAGAGTTGTTCCAGTTCGAAGCTGGCCTGAGTGACACCATCGCCTTCAAGTTCAAAAGAGGTGTAGTTTCTGACTCCAATTGTTGCAAGAGGAAAAGAGGGGACGTATGAATGGCTACGTAGAAATTCGATATCACTCTTTTTAAAGTCTCGCATATCTTCTTGTATTAAACCGGGTTCATCGGCCTTTATAGGTTGCGATACTGTTAACCCTGACAGTAAAATAAAGCTGTTTAATAGGCATAAACCTATGCCAAAGTGATTGTGAATCAAAATATATATCCCTTGCTACTGACTGTAAGCCCACTCTGTCTTGATAATAGTCCATATGAAAATCATATAGGTATCTCATTTCCATATAAATATAATTGAAATTTGCTATAGGGCTATTAAAAATTATGCTTAGTGAATTGGCGAAGGAAAAGGAGCTGTTGAGTAACTTTAATGAAACAAAGTGATTGAACTTATCGGCGATAATTCTTCCAGTCTTAATGGACTTTTCAAGATGCTTGTAAAACTGTCGCTCTTCTCAATATTGTTAAGAGCTTTTTTTACATGCTTTTGTCATTTTTCTCGATAATTAAAGAGCCTACTATGCCATTTTTATTTGCTAATTCCTGTGCGATAGATCATGAGTGCACACAGTCCAGTGTCAGCCGTTGGTTATGGATGCTTGAAGTATGTGAGAGTAAGATTATTCAGTCTAAGGGGCGTAAAAAGATTTTTGAGCATTTTAAGAGTCTAGATGAAGCAAAAGTCTTCACTGAGTCTAGGCGGATACATGACAAATGAAAGTCAGAGGATCACCCCCTTTAATTATAGTAAAGAACATGCCGATCCTATTGAATCAGGAGTGAAGGAAAAGTCGAGATCCAAGACAAAGCCAAAAAATAAGGCCGATATCAAGCTGCGCACGGTTCGTCATGACATTGAGGTGCGAATGGAACTGCGGGCATTGAGCTGCGCATTAGATCTCGAAGAGGGAGAAGTTATCTCTCTGCTGAATCATGAAGACGAGTGAGAATACTATGAAGCATTGCCAATATTGCTTTCTGATCAATGAACAACACTGTGTAAATACCTGTGTCCTGAGTCTTGAGCCAAGTCGTTATGTTTTTTCTCAGATTGGAGAGTTTTGGTATTTAACCCATCCTGAAGTTTACGATCCCATTGCGACAATCAACCAGCTGGAAAAAGAGACTATCATCCTTTTTAAGCGGTTGCTTGGACAGTTAAGAAACAAGAAGGTCGTTAGTAAATAAAGAGGCTTAGCCTCTTTATTTACTAACAGCTAGCTCTCCTATCTCTAGCGACTAGATCCCGAGTTGTTGCTGTTCTCTAATACTTTAGCGTATTCAGCAGATTTCCTCATTATCTAAAACACGACTCGTCAAACGCCTGCAATCATCTCTATACATTACCCTGTGCGATAAATTTCTCTTTAAAAACTAACGTAGTTTCATATGGTTTAGCTATTGAGGATTTAGGCCGTAAAGAGTTTAGCCGAAGATTTTGAAGTCTGTCTTCTGAATAAGAGATGCATAAGCGCTTTTAAAAGCAATAAGAGGGATCACAAGGGACTTAACATGGGGGAGGAAGATAAATAGATGAAAGTGCAGCAGGAAGCTTAAGTTTCCTGCTGCATTTATTATTGACTCATTTAGTCATCTAATCACTCCGTCACTAACTAAGCGTAGAGCCTACTTGGCGCTAGAATACTCCTCTAATGCCTAATGAATATCTTGGGCCGGTTTCTGTGACTTTTAATACCTGATTCGAGTATTCAGCCGTCTTCACGGTTAACTCATTGGTAATATTGATCCCTTCTATAAATAGGGTTAAGTTTTCGTTGAAATCATAGCTACCGCTGATATCCACCTGGGCATAATCTTCTACATAATGGGCGCCGCGCCATGACAAAGGCTTAGACTGCATGAATCTCGAGCGATTGTTGTAGGCGATACGGAATTGAACCGCGTCTTTCTCATAGAATAAGATCAAGTTCTGTGAATCACCAAGGCCAACCAAAGGCAGGGGATCTCCAGAGGTTGAAGAACTCGAATCGCTATCGACTATGGTCATGTTAGCGATAAAACCTAATCTATCTAGAGGCTCTGGCAGGCTGGTAAACATGTGCTGTATGGCAAACTCGTAACCCGTTATCTGAGCATCATTCTGGTTTACTGGACGGGTCATTTTATAGTCGTAATCGCCACTGGGAACGCTCACCACTTCCTGTATTTCTTCGGTTTCCAAATATCCAGAGATATCTTTCCTAAAGGCGGCTACAGACGCATAACTGCCCTCCTGGTAATACCACTCTAGAGAGAGATCATAGTTATTACTGGTGAATGGCATCAACAAGGGGTTAGCGCCTTTGCCCTTTAAGCTATTAAGGTGTCCACCGCTATAGCTAGACAGGGGCGACATCTCATCGAGTTCGGGACGGGTGATGCTCTTAGAATACGCCACGCGCACGATAAAATCCTCGATCACTTCGATATTGGCATTTAGGCTAGGTAGCCAGTTATCGTAACTATTGCTTGCTTCTACGGGTAAGTAATCTTCAGATTCTACTGCACGTACGACTCCGTCTTCATTAGGCGCAGACACCAGATCTAGTAACGCGATCTGATTTCCTTTAGATTTACTGGTCGTTTCTACGTAACGTATGCCTGTAACGACTTTCCATGGCATGTCATAGAGGTAGCCGTCGAAATGAAAATCGGCGTACAAGGCATTGAGCGTTTCATTGACTTCATAGGCCGTCGGTGAGGCATACATCTGTGTACCGTATTGGTCCAGTAAAGCATGGCTTGCTGCAGGGTCGTCGAGCTGCGCCATCACTTCATCGGATGTGACGTAGTCGAACCAGGCCTCAGAGTTAAATGTGAGCCAGTTTTGAGCCGATGCACCGTCGCCTCCGGATAAGAAGCCATCGGCATCGAAATGACTGAACAGATTTGGATCTAAATAAACAGGTGAGCTGTTATCACCCCATATGACAGGTACCGGCCATTTTGTACTATAGTCTGTGCTGCCGAAGGTTCTGTCTGAGTAGAGCACACCGAAGTTAATTGTTGCCAATGCACCACTATCGACTATCCATTCACCATCGAGTTTAACTTCTAAGACTTCATCATCGATTTGGGTACCAGATCTATCGCCCCAACCTGCTGTTAAGCCATTGGATGAGTTATTGGTATTGAAGATGATTGAAGGTCGTAGGGCACCTGAGCTTCTGTCGTAGCTATAATCCCCGGGGCGCGCGGCGACGGTATCAGTCATGCCAGCTAATGGATCCGAAGAGGCCTGGGAGTATGAAATGTCGGCGGCTAAGTTGATAGTGTCATTTAAGTCCCAGTCCGCATTAAAACCAAAGGCCTTTAGCTGGTTCTCTGTTTGCGATTGTCGCACCATGAAATCACTGTGACTGCCATTACCCATGGACAGCTGTACCACAGTGCGGTTGTTATCCAGAGTGACATCGGTGAGCTTATTCTCTTCGAACCAATGGGCGAGGATATCTTGCCTGTAATCGACATCATACTTTGAATAGAGTGCATCGAGCGTGAAGGTCAGGTTATCCATGGGCGCGTATTGAAATACCAGATTACCTCCTGTGCGCTCACGGGACTCAGTTTGCGCTATTTGATCATAATTCTGCGGCATATAGACATCATCAAACGTGCGCCCGTCGTTTAGTGTTAGATCGGTTCGTTCGTAATAAGCGGTATTGGCTTCATCGTAGCGGCTGTCTCTTTGACTATGAGCCAAGGATAACAGCACACCGAACTTCTCATCATCAAAAGTATTACTGATGAGCCCTGAGAATTGTGGGCTGGTAGTGCCGCTCATCTCGTCATACACGGCTTTAACACTGCCCGTGGCCTTAAATCCGGGAATGGCTAAAGGTTTAAAGGTGGTGATATTGACCGTTGCACCGATAGCGCCTTCCTGTAGGTTAGCCGACTGAGTCTTATATACCTCGGCGCCGCTGATGAGTTCAGAAGCTAAAATATCGAAGTTAAAAGAACGTCCACCACTGGTCGTCGCCATGGTTCTCTTGTTTATCAGGGTGGTATTAAACTCAGGCCCGAGTCCTCTGACTGTGATCGACTGGCCTTCGCCACCGGATCTGTCGATGGATACGCCGGTGATTCTTTGTAGTGATTCGGCGACGTTTTGATCGGGGAATTTACCTATATCTTCCGAGGTGATCGCATCGACAACACTGTCAGATCCTTTCTTGATATCCTTGGACTTTATCAGACTCCCTCTGATCCCGGTAACTGCGATTACTTCTATGTCAGAATTGGCTTCTGCCTGTGAACCTTCTGTGGCATTAACATTCGCTGACATCCCTAGGTTGAGTGCTATCAATCCTGATAAATAACTAACCTTTATCCGATTTAGTCTGTTCATCTAATCCCTTCTTATTGTTTGTTAGATTATTGGAGTTTTGATATATAACGTTAATAGGGTCTTAACAAATTCGTTACGAAGGAATAGTGCATTTGGGATTGTGGTATATTGTATCCACAGGGTTTTATCTGTCAGGTATATAGCTTTATCTACATGCTTTAGAAGCGAAATTGAAATATTGGTGAAACATGGGCGTCACTGACTTGATGAATAATGTGTACGAGCGTTTAGGGAGGCTATGATGAAACTAGGTCCTCCATACATAGTTAAACTGGAAAATTACTGCTCATTATGTGGGTCTGTATGTAAGCATGAAATGGAAGTTATGTTCTTTCCCTAAACATTCGATAAAATTATTGACCTCAAATTTCAAACTCACACCAATGTTGGAGAATTTATGAGTATAGAAGTGTTACTACTCTATTTAGAACAGGTGTTGTCGCGGCGACTGTAGGCGCTGCGTTACTATTGTTTGTGATTTTTTTGATAAAGAAAAAATAGTACCCCAATCTAAACCTTAAGCCTGAATGTAAAGGCTTACGTGAGTTTAATAAAATTCCTGAAACAGGCTCGAAACATTAACCAACTAAGTCACTGTTATATTGAAGACAGATGCTTGAGATTATCTGTAATACATAATTAGCCTCGTGTTTGTTACAGAATAAGATCTGTTAATTAGCAAACAGGGTCATTACTCCAGTAATGCCATCACTTGAAATCTCAAGCATCTGCCTAATTTATCCTAACCCAATTCTTGGTGTGTAACATGAATATTAGTGAGCAAGATCTATTACAAGTTCAGATGATCAATGATTATTTTGAACTTTATTCAGATATTGAGATTTGGACATGTGAAGTACTTAATAATGTTGAATTTTGGATACCCGAATATTATAAATTAAGAGATAAGTATTCGGCAGTCGAAATTGACTTTTTGTTCCTTAAGTATCCTTTCTTTCAGTGGATATCTCAACTTTTCGATAATATTGAACTTATCATGTGTGCTGAGGGCGCACCTTCTCCCTTTCAAGATTAACTATCTCCTAGGCATAGTTCCTAACGTCAGACTCCAAAATGAAGGAGTCTGACGCTGTAGCAAGGGCGTTATTATCCTTTTACAGTGTAAGGGCTCGGGTTCTTATTCAATAAATAGTGCATGGCTAAAACTCTCAATATCACTACTTCCTAGTTTTCTAGTCTTTTTACCGTACCCCGTACTTTGACTGTCATATATAAAATTATAAATCGTTATAAATAAACATGAATCCCTTTGTTATCAGTTGGTTATGCTTTTGCTGTGGTTCGTGTTTAACTCTACAATACCGCTCAGAAATTGGAACTAGATTACTTTGGATTGTGCCGTTAATTGCTAATGTCATTCTGTCATTTATTAACTATCACAACCGAGTAACGCAACCGATTTAAAAATGATAAAAATATATGGAGTATGATGTTTAATGCAAAACTTTAATAAAACTTTGATCGGTACACTCGTCATTGCGGCTTTCTCGTTTGGTGCTAGCGCTGCAAATGTAGACAATTCTTGGTATATCGGTGCCGGTATTGGTCAAAATAATTATCAGTCTGTAGATGCTACAAGTCATCTGCAAGATGACAGCGACCTTGCATGGAATGCCTTGGTTGGTTATCAGCTAAACAAATATTTTGCGATTGAGGCTGGCTGGCAAAATCTAGGTACCGATGATGATACTCATCTATGGGGTGGTAGCACCGACGGTAGTGAAGCAATCGATGTCGATGGTTTCACTTTAGGCTTAGTCGGTACGCTTCCTTTAGATGATAAATGGTTTGCTACAGGTGAAATAGGTGCTTATCAATATCATTTAGCCCATGAAATGGGTCAGGGTCAATATGTCAGCGCAACCGATACTGCTGCATACTTCGGTATTGGTCTTGGTTATAACATCACAGATGCATTAGCTGTCTCAGCTAAATACCGTAGATTTGCCGACGTGAATGAAACCGCGTGGAACACAGTTGATATGGACGCGCAGACCATAGGTCTCCAGCTAACCTATCGCTTTGGTATCGAATCTGAGCCAGCCCCGCAGCTCATCACTGAAACTAAGCCTGTGATAGAAGCAAAAGTTGAACCCAAAGTAGAACCAAAGTATCAGACTAAAGTAGAAAAAGAAGAAGTGACTATTCTATTTGGTTTTGACTCATCTGAGCTAAGTTCAACAGGCAAGCGTAAGTTGGATAAGATTGTCAGAGAGTCTAAAAACTCAACTGATGACTCTATCGTGTTAGTTGGTCAGGCTGATAATCGAGGCTCTGCAAGCTATAACATGAAGCTATCTGAGCAGCGTGTTGAAGCTGTTGCTAACTACCTTTTGGATTCTGGTCTGGAAGTTGGTGACCTGAGTAAGCAAGCAATTGGTGAGGAAGCATCTGGTGCTAATAAGACTCAGTCTCGCGCACTAGAGAGAAATGTTGTGGTAGAGCTAACGACCAAGAAACAAGTACTCATTAGCTCACTATAAGCTAAAGCTGTATAGGAAAATATGAAACACGAGGACGAGGTTGCACCGCAAACGGTGATTCTGGAGAGTAGCGCGCCTTAAAACCTTTACAGACCGTTTAACCATCAAAACCAGTTAGCCTGTCTAACTGGTTTTTTGTTTTTGGCAGCAAGGGTGCGTGTTAAAGATTAAAAGAGTAACGCATGACTCATCAGTCATGACCCCAGCTAAACATCACAGACATCGGTGAAGATACAATTTTGAAACAATACTTTTTGGGTGGTGGTTAAAATTCATTCCATCAGCATAGCTCCTAAGCCCCCTGCGTTTACCGCATCGACTTTAACCGGGGGATGTCGCTATGCCATGTTTGAATTTAATTTGTGAGTATGGAGTATAAAACAATGAACTTTACTAAATTATCTCTGCCTCTGGCCATCATTTCTGCGTTGTCGTTAACGGCTTGTGGCAGTGACTCAGATGATACCAAAACATCGGGCCCGGTGAAGCCACTGACGCCGGTGGCCCCAACTTCGCCGCCGCCGGTGGCGTCTTTAACTGTCATGCCGATAAATTACAGCATGCAAAGCGGTGAGACTCTGGTTATTGATGTGTCTTCCGGTGTTGATTTTGCTACACAGGACTGGTCTTTAACTGATTCAAGCCTAACCCATGGTTTAGGCGACATCAGCAATGCTGAGGCACATTCTTTTGTGTTTACCTCGGCGCAATCGGGTGTTGAAGTGATTGATTACAGTGTAACGGCTGATGGCAAGACGGCCACGTCACAGATATTCATTGCGATTAATGATGCGGCAGTGGCTGATAACCTGCAGCCTAGCGCACAAAATGTGGCGTTAACTACCGACAGCGCCAGCGCGGTGAGCGTCGATTTGAGCACCTTGATTGCCGATGCAGATAATGACGCGTTGGAATTGTTGGTGATTAAAGGCGGCGTGGGTGAGTTTTCGTTTGATGGTCTGAATGTTAACTATGTGCCTAACGGTTATGTGGGTGTGGACCATGGGGTGTATGCGATAACCGATGGTCGTGGTGGTTACGCGATGGGGGATATTCTGGTTACGGTCAGCGATGCTAACCCTGTCAAAGCCAATCAATGGCCGACGGCTAAAGACCTGCTGCAAAATACTGACTCTGCAACCGGGATAGACCTTGACTTGGTCGCCCTGGGGTTAATCGGCGATACCGATGGTGATGCGCTGTCGTTGACCCGTGTTATTGGCGCCGAAGGGCGTGTTACCCAGACTTCAGCGACCAGCTTACACTATGAGCCGAATGGTTTCGTGGGCGTGGAAGATTTCAGCTACGTGATTAGCGATGGCAACGAAGGTTATGCCCTTGGTGCGGTGAATGTAACGGTATCGGATGCACAGACACCGAATACGGCGCCGGTGGCGAGTGCGATAGATGCGGGTGTATTTAACTTAACTGCGCAGACGTCGATAGATGTCAGTGGTCATGTGTCTGATGTGAACGGTGATAACTTGAGCCTGGTTTCGGTCTTATCGGCGCAAGGTGTGGCAAGTATTGATGTCAATAATCCGTTGAGCATAGAATATGATGCAAACGGCTTTGTCGGTACGGACACCTTTACTTACGTGGTGACCGATGGCAAGGGTGGCTTTGCGCAGAACACGGTGACGATTGAAATTACTCCGAATAATGTGCCAACGGCCTCGCTTGCGTTGGAAAGTACCCTCAGTAATGAAGTCAAAACCATTGATTTATCAAGTTATGTGGGCGATGTCGATGGTGATACTGTCAGCATAGTGAGCATAGCTGCGGCGACAGCGCCGGCCAGTTTGAGCTTTGATGGTTTAAATGTCACTTATTCGGCCAATGGTTTTGTCGGCACAGACTACATACGGTACACGGTCAGCGATGGGATGAATGAAACCTCAAATACTCTCTCTATCGTGTCTAGCTCAGCTAATGCGATTACTGCGCAGAATGTGGTGGCTACCACTGCGCCGGAGACTGAGGTGGTGATTGGCTTAGCCAGTGCAATTAGTAGCAGTGAGGCGGGCGCGTCGCTGACATTGAGCACGGTTGCGGGTGCCACGTTAGGGGCTGCGGCGATAAATGCCGATGCAAGCACAATAACCTACACGCCAACAGCGGGGCAGTATGGTACCGACCGTTTTGTCTACAGCGTGGTGGATGCTAATGATAACGTCGCTCAAGGTGTGGTGACGGTGACGATAAGTGAGCCAGTAGCGCCGAGCATCAGCTCGCTGTCTATTACCGGTGATTGGATTGCCGGCCAGGCCTTGCAAAGCGACATCACTTGCAGCGATTGTGACAGTGCGTCACATGAATACCGCTGGTCGGTGGGTGGGTTAACGGTATCAACGGAGCCTACTTATGTGTTGACCGAGGCCGATGTCAACAAAAGCGTCCGTGTAGATGTTACGGCATATAATGATTACGGCATGGAAACCCAAGGGTTCCAAACGGTTAAATCCCTGCGGGTGACACAGATATTTGGTTCTCTCCAATCACTTTCCGCTTTAAAAAACGACGGCTCGGTGGTGACTTGGGGGAATGCTTCTTTCGGTGGTGACAGCAGTGCGGTGGCAGCTGAGCTCAGTAGTGGTGTGCTTGAGGTGTTTCCAGCAAAATTAGCCATTGCTGCGTTAAAAGATGATGGCTCAGTGGTGACTTGGGGAGATGCTGGTAATGGCGGTGACAGCAGTACGGTTGCTGCTCAGCTTACTAGCGGTGTGCTAGAGGTGTTTTCAAATGATTATGTTTTTGCCGCGCTGAAAGAGGATGGCTCGCTGGTGATATGGGGGCATCCTAATTATGGTGGTAAGCCCGATGCCGAGACTCAAGCTAAGCTAGATAGCGGCGTGCTAGAGGTGTTGTCCACTGACAAAGCTATTGTGGCACTCAAAAAAGGTGGCGCTGTGGTGGTTTGGGGGGATGCTGCTTTTGGTGGTGACAGCAGTCCGGTTGCGGCTCAGCTCACTAGTGGTGTGGTCGAGGTATCTTCAACTGGTACTTCTTTTGCTGGGCTAAAATCTGATGGCTCTGTGGTGGCTTGGGGGAAGAGCTCGTCCGGTGGGAATATCGATGCCGAGACTGAAACTAAGCTAGGCAACGATGTGGTCGAGGTTTTTTCTAATTGGTATGCCTTTGCTGCGCTCAAAATCGATGAACACACTGATGAGCGCTCAGTGGTGGCCTGGGGGAGTGCTAGTTATGGTGGTGTTATCAATGCCGAGACTGAAACTAAGTTAGGTAGCGATGTGGTTGAGGTGTTTTCGACTTTGCAGGCCTTCGCGGCACTTAAAAAGGATGGCTCTGTGGTTGCCTGGGGGGCTGCTGGTAATGGCGGTGATAGCAGTGCGGTTGCCGCTCAGCTCACTAGGGGTGTGATCGAGGTGTTTTCAACTAATAGTGCCTTTGCCGCAATCAAAGTCGATGAGTTCACTGGTGATCGTTCAGTGGTGGCTTGGGGGAATAGCGCTAATGGTGGTGCTATCGATGCCGAGACTCAAGCTAAGCTAGGCAGCGATGTGGTCGAGGTGTTTTCGAGTAGTACAGCTTTTGCGGCACTCAAAGAGGATGGTTCCGTAGTGGCTTGGGGGGATACTCGTTATGGTGGTGTTATCGATGCCGAGACTCAAGCTAAGCTAAATAGCGGCGTGCTAGAGGTGTCTTTCACTAGTGGTGGCTTCACTGCGATCAAAGAAGATGGCTCAGTGGTGAGCTGGGGCTATCTGGGGACGGCACCTAACGAGGTTGCACCGCAAACGGTGATTCTGGAGAGCAGCACGCCTTAAGACCATTAAATAAAGTTAAAAAATAAAAACCAGTTAGCCTGCCTAACTGGTTTTTTGTTTTTTTCACCACCTACACTAGGGAATAATATTGAGAGTCAGTGTTACAGGGATAGTCTGCACAGCTCTATGTGTACCTTTGTGAAACAATTGAAGCTGGCGGATTTTATAAACTTTCAAAATAAATGCTGTGGGTACTGTCTCATTTTGTGTATAGCACTTAGCATTTCCTTATCATTATTCGAGCTTGAGCGAGAGCATATGCAAAATATTTTAAGTTACAGCGGTAAGCTGAGTCTTGACTCATTGTTTGAGAGATTCTCTAAACTAAATTACACTGATTTCAAGAAAGTTTTTTACTCTAAAGAAAAGGTGAATATTGAAGAGAGTATGATCTTGAATGGCCTGTCCAGAGAGGCTTTCGTGCCCTTCTATCAACCCATCATTGACAGTCATACTGGTCATGTTTTAGGGGCTGAAGTGTTGGTGAGACTCGTCAAGGATAATGGGCTAATCGCGTCTCCTTATGAGTTTATCAATTATGCAGAGAAATCTGGATTAATTATAGAGATCACAGAACAGTTTTTATCTAAAACATTCGATAATTTTAATCAATTAGGCTGGTCTGATAGTGACAAATATTTAAGTATTAACATAGTTCCGGAACATTTGAAGTCGAGACGTCTATTTAAGTTTATTCAAGACTATGTCGAGCGAGGCGTGATCAATGGGAATCAGATCAAGCTTGAGATCACCGAACGATTGGAAATCAACGATCTGCCAGGGGCTCGATCATACCTTGAAGATTTCTATCAACTTGGTATAACTGCCAGCTTAGACGACGCAGGTACTGGTTATGGTTGCTTTCTCTATCTTCAAGAATTGGCACTTAGCTCACTAAAATTAGATAAAATATTCATCGATACCATAACAGAAAACAAAGATACATCAGTATTAGATTCAATCATTGGTTTAGCTAAGAGCTTAAAATTGGATATTGTCGCCGAAGGAGTAGAAAGTCTGAATCAAGTTACTTACCTTAATAGGCGTGGAGTGAAGGCCATTCAAGGTTATGTATACGGCCAACCTATGCCTGCCACGGAGTTTATTGATTGGCAAAGTGCTAAATAGTGATTGTCAATTTAGCCACGGAGTGGCTTGGCAGAAAAGGGGCAAGTTTAACTGCATTATACAAAAATAAACCAACGCTAATTTCAGATTTAAACGTCAATATGTCGTCCAGGCTTACATCTTCAATTTTCACTTACTATACGAATTTAAACATCAATCTCTAGCCAATAGGTGAGTTTCGTACCTTACCATTTATTACCGGCTTCGACTTTCTGTTTCCCCCTATTTAGTCACACCTTTCCTCTCATCTGAATTCAAGTTATTAATTATAATAATACAGAGATGATACATTCTTGATACATTTTGTTGCTGTAAGAGATATATCATTCAATGGCTAAATTTTTGTTTTATAACTTATTGAGTGTTTATTCGCGATTCTGCGGGACCAGTGTAGATGTAAATTACCATGAATAGTGAGAATGATATTACTTACAAAATAGGTCAGAGATACCTATTCAATGTTAAAACTCATCAGTTGACAGATAAGGAAGATAACACCATAACTGAGCTTGGATTGAACGAATCCAGGTTGTTAGCCGTGTTGATCTCTAGTAATGGTGAGGTTGTTACTCGTGAGCAGATCTTAGAAGAGGTGTGGAATCAACGCGGATTAGTGGTAGATGAAACCAGTGTGAATCAAACGGTTTCCCTTTTACGTAAGTTTTTGGGGGACAATGTTAAAGATCAAAAAATAATTAAAACTGTGACAAAAATGGGCTACAAGCTTACTTCCGGTATAAAGGTCGAGAGTGTTGATGCCGAAAGAACATCTTCTTCATTTATCAAATATGTTAATCAAAGACCCATTATTTTTGGCCTCAATGCTGCACTGTTTTCCCTACTTGTATCTTTGTCTGTTTACGGCGGGATAAAACAAGGTGAGGGCTTTAATGGGCGATTGATAGATTATAATAAGGTTGCAATCGATGGTATTGAAATACTTAAATATAAAAACAACAAAATTGACAATGAGCTCTCAACTCTCATCGAAAAGTGCATCTTAATCAATGTTGATGAGAACCTGGCAGAGATAACTAGCGTAATTGTTTCCGCTAAAAAAAAATACTCATTTACCATATTATTTATGCTAGATAATGGCGTGGATTTCTCTCTAGCAGTAAAAGTTAACAAGGGTATACCACTGGAAGATAACTTATGCCAGGTCATTTGAAGCTACTGATTATAGTATTTTTTATCATTTTTTTCTCAGTGGTAAGTTACTTTTGTGTCGGTCTAAGTGGAAAAAACGCTCTAATTTTAAATGATAATGATTGGGTTTTTGATGTGAGGCATTATGTCAATAACACGGATGATTATCTGGTTGATTTTGGAGGGAATATTCAGGGAGTGCTTAAAGGTAGGTTGAGATTTTACAATGTTAATCATTACACGGTTACTTTTCGGGTTGAAGTAAAAGAGTTGGACAAAAATAAAATTACCAATGTGAATAATGAAGTTAACCTGAATGGAGTATGGGATGTTGAAAAAGACATTGTAAATTTTCATTTTGAAAACTTTCAGACATTGAAACCTATGGTATCAGGTAGCGATGAAGAGTTTTTTGTTAATTTGGCTATTAATGTGTTGAATAGAACCTTCGGTGAAGGACAACAAATAACTTGGGTTAGAGGAGATACCTTTGTTTTGAATAATATAAATCAGTCGCAAATTATATTCAATCGATCGGATGGGACTTAGTTTTATACTCTGGATCTGGTTTTTGTAGAACATTAAGGTTTTATGCTAGAACTCGTTTGTTGTTAGTTTTTATTCTGAGGTTAGTGAGGTTCTTTTGCTAAATAAATGCTTTATTTTAAATTCAGTAGTTCATAATCCTTGCTTTAATTTACATCATTCTGACATGAGCTTGAAGTTTAACTCTTATCCTATTGTTAATCATAATGGCGTTGCCATAGCTACCGAGATGATGTTGGTACTGAGTCAGAAAGTTCATCAGCAACATCTTAATGAATTTAATACTGGTAAAACACTTAATCAATTGCTTGGTATCGTGAAAAAAATAGTCATAAATAGTAATGGTTCGATTTTCAATGAAAAACATACACTGATATTTGTCAATATTGAAAGGGCTAGTTTGTGTGATGTGCGTGGGCTTAATCAGATAAGAGAGTTGTCAATTCTTCTACGTCATCTTGGCGGTAACCTAGTTGTAGGCTTAACGAACGCCAATCCATGTAAGCGTTGTCCTAGAGTATTGCAAGGACTGTTATTCCTTAAAGAAAACGATATATTACTGGCAGCCAATGACTTTAATTATCTAGCACAAGATTTCAGAGACTCTGAGCTTAAGAGTCATCTGTATGATTTTGTAAAATTGTCCATGCCGAACACTGATGATGGGATGGATATTCTGGTTGAGTTTATTCACTCTGAACTTGTTTTAAATGGACTCAAGGTGATAGTTGAAGCAGTGGAGATTATGGATCATCTTAAATCATTAGATAAGTCACGTATCTATGGATATCAAGGTCATTTTGTTAAAAGTAAAAAAGCTAAAACTATTTTAGCTGGAGCGTAACAATTGGAGAAATGTATGCAAGGTATTAATGTTGAAAAATTCAATGTGAACAACGCACTTTATGTTGAAAACCTGCAAGTGTTGATTGAAAACTGGCTAACCAGTATCAGCTTAGTGATTAACCGCTTATCCAGTGAAGAGAAGATAGCGGAGCCAATGGAAGTTGATAGTGACATTGATTTTGATGGATCTGATTCTTTGACTTTTAGCTTGCAGCATTTTATCGAGTTGCAGCAAGCTTTGATCGATTTAAAGAGTCCCAAGGGCAATGTCAATGAGTTCAGCAAACGTTTACAAGAGTACTTATCGTCAGAAAGCTCCCGCAATGAATTACTCAGTGAGATGAGGTTAATTCCTCATCTCCAATAGCAAGCGAAACAGTCTTTTCCCTAAGGGTTACAACAAACTTAGAGGAGAGGAACCTCACCTCTAAGCTGAGTGTTTTATTCGCTGATTAGCAGCTGATGATCCGCTCCAGCGCCCCGCAGAGAAACGGCATTAGATTCGACTAAAATGGTGCTGGCGACCGACTTGATGGTGTCCCAATCTTCCCGGCTCACCGATATACCTTGTTTCCATGCCTTGCGTTTACTTTCTGCCTGTATCGATGATGTGATGTGGTGCGTCATATCACCTCCTAACGGATGAGTGATGGACTGCCGGCTGATTTCTATTGATAGTGAGTGTTGGTCATCGGCTTTTTGTCGAGTCAGGTAAAGCTCGGGTAAGCTCTGGCCAGCATCGAGTATGTACACTAGCTGTATTGACTCTGGGCCATTATTCCAGCTTGCCTTTATTGATAAGCCATTCTTAGCAAGCTTTATCAGCTCACCAAAGGCGAGCCAACGGTTGTGACAGTGGCTGATTTGTAAGGTAACGGTTTGATGATCTGTGAGCTGATCTAAACTGTAATCAAGTAACGTGGGGAGATGACATAAGATACTGCAGCCCTTAAGGTCTGCACTCAGTATTTGCTCTGATAAGATATCGACCTTAACCGGGGAATCGAGGTCTCCGGCCAGAAAGTCTAGCGCCTTGATAAAGTGCTTGATGCCATCCAGACCCACCATCTCCAGATCTGCCACCATGTTGGCTATTACGTCGGCTTCGCCACAGTTTTTATGTAAGCTGATAAAGGCCTTAGTGCAGAGTGTCACTAATTCATTATGAGATACCTGAATCATCGTTTATGCCTCATCCGGATTTGTTGTTAGGGGAGAGCCTGGAATGGCATTGTTTTGTGGCAGCTGATTTGGGAGATGACTTTGAAGTAAGGATTCTTCGGGGTAAACGGGAAACAGCCACTCATCTGTGTGTAACTCATCACTCATGGGCGCTCCTTGGAATAGCGTCACTCTCACCCAACGGTCCGAGCGAGGATCAAACTTAGTGGCGCCGAACATGGCTAACTTACAGCGCAATAGATCCATAGGGAGTGTCCCTTTATCTAACAGGTTAACCTGTATGTCCCCCATGGGACATTGAGTCATAGTCCAGACTCGGCGGGTGATGCTGCGATGTTGGGGCTGCGCTATTAAGAACTCACTAATCGGCATCGATGCTGGCTTATTGATTAATGCTTGGTGTAAGCGTGAGACTTGTCTGGCTATATCTAGGCTCATCTCTTGCTCATCTCCTGCTTCTACTCCCCTGACGCCCATTCTGGGCTCCTCTTTATCTTTAGAGCGATACCAGAACCAGTGACTATTTTTAGCCAATGAAAAATCAATATCTAGTGCCCAGCGATAGCGATGTTGTAATATTTGCAAAATCTCTTCGATAAGCAAACCTGATCTGAGACACAAAGCTTCATCGGCATTCATGGTCAATTCATATTTATCGATTAGATCTGGGTACAGCTCCAGCATGCAGGTGATGACGATTTCTTGAGATTCATAACTGTAACTCTGTGTGTCTTGGATAAGTGTCCGCCACTGGTGAAACTGCTCTTGGGTTAACCCTGAAATCACGGTATCGAGTTCCTGGACACTTAGTCTGTTTTTCTCCTGCTGATTGGTATCTATGGTGATCACTTGTTGCAAATGAATAACGGCGCGCTTTAATAGCTTTACTAAGCTGGTGTTTTTCTCTTGTGTCAGTGGCTGGGATGATGTTGTTGCTATGGCATATTCCCGCTGAGATAGCCACCTGTCTATGATCTTTGGATGATTGATCAGGTAAGGCACCATGCCCAAGCCTGTGGCATTACCGACACCTAAATATCTTTGCAGCGGCTTAATTAACTCGACGGCTTGATTGCCGCCACGCTGCTTAGCCAGATAATGTACCCAGTCCAGACTGAATTGTCGCAATACATATACTGCGCACATCTGAGCACTGAATGACAATTCGAAATCTAGATTCTGTTTGAGAATTTCAAAATCTGCGATACCAAATTTACCGTTGCCATATACCGCCGTAGTACGCAAAATATAACCGACACTAGCCAGTATGTCCCGCTGGGGCTGAACTCCAGATGAAAGCGAGTCCACCAGATGTTCGAACACCCGCATACTCTTGTTGGCTCTTGCTAGCACTAATACCTGACTGCAATTTCTACCGGCTTCTTGTAGTGGCACATTGTCCTTAAGCCTGGCAAATAAGCCAGAGTCGACATCCCCATGGACGAGTGCGAAGGTGATATCCCACTTCTCGGCAATAACGCGATCGTTACGCTCATCATTGGCTATTTCATCTGAGAAAATCAGCAGGTGATAATGAT
This sequence comes from Shewanella psychrophila, assembly GCF_002005305.1. Classification (NCBI taxonomy): domain Bacteria; kingdom Pseudomonadati; phylum Pseudomonadota; class Gammaproteobacteria; order Alteromonadales; family Shewanellaceae; genus Shewanella; species Shewanella psychrophila. Next base: position 4,548,626 of record NZ_CP014782.1, on the reverse strand, counting down.
TATCTAAGGTGTCGATACGGTATACCACATGACCGAATCCTTGCTCATCAAGAGCCCATTCAGACTGGGATATGTTCCATTTTTGTCGTGCCATACGGCGCACTAAGCTACGTACGAAGCTCAATCGACTCTGGTGCATGGCGCCCAAACGATTCGGGTTCATCACAATGTCCGGTTCTCTTAATGTCCCGTTATCCATCAGATTTGTTGAGCCTAAATTATTTATCATGTTGAATCCTTGAGTGTTATTCACTTCTTATTCATTTATTAATAGCTTCAGCCTGTTGACAGGCTCGAATTATGGTTAAAAACCTTGGGTCTTGGCCATTTCTATGGCTAGTTTTGGCGCATTCCACAATGAGGGCAGCAGGATGAGGGAGACCGGTACAGCTGTTATCACAATAAACGATTGCAAAGCCGTGATCCCGCCAGAACCCATTGAGATTAATATTAAGGCGGAGATCCCCATCATGATCCCCCAAAACGCGCGAATCGCCGTGCTGGGTTCACTGTTTCCGCTGATCACCACACTGATGGTGTAGGTCATGGAGTCACCAGTGGTGATGATAAAAATGGCGGTGAGCAGCAAGAACAAGATGGATATAACCGTCGGGTACGGAAGCTGCTGAGTGATAGCTAACAGTGACGCGGGCAGATTAAAGCCTTCGAAGGCAGCACTGACAGATCCCGGATTACTTATCTCGAATGCCAGGCCTGAGCCGCCAACCACGGTAAACCAGAAGCAAGTGATTAAGGGGGCTATAATACTGACGGCGCACACCAATTGGCGGATAGTTCGGCCACGAGAGATACGGGCGATAAAGATTGCCATCATGGGGCCATATCCCAGAAACCACCCCCAAAAGAACACGGTCCACCAACTTAACCAGGCCTCATCACCTCGATAGGTTGCCATAGGGAAAAAGTTGTTCAGCATGGAGCCAACGCCTTGCAAGTAACCGTTGATAATGAAGCTAGTATCACCAAATATTAGAATGTAAATCATCAAGCCTATGGCCAGTATGATGTTACATCGACTCAAAAACTGAATACCGCGATTGACGCCACTCAGAGCCGATAGGGTATACATACCGATAGCTAATAAGATGATCACAAGCTGGGTAGCATAGGAGTCCGGCAAGCCAAATAAAGCGTTGAGGGCATAGCTGACCTGAAGCCCAAGAAAGCCTATGGGCCCAATAGTCCCAGCCGCGACGGCGATAATACTCGTGGTATCGATCAGAGTGCCGGTTATGCCATGAAGTGCTCGCTCACCCAAAAGTGGATACAATAAGGTGCGTGGCTTAAGGGGCAGGCCTTTATCATAATGCAGGTGCATCAGTACGATTGAAGTCAGACTGCCGAGTATGGCCCAGGCCAAAAAGCCCCAGTGCATGAAAGATTGTGACAAAGCATTGATGGCAATTTGTTTAACATCATCAGTACTGGCAAACACTGGCGGCGAGCTGACAAAGTGAGCAATTGGCTCGGCAGCGGCCCAAAATACCCCCCCACCGGCCAATAGAGTACACAGGATTATCGATAACCAGCGAAAACCGTCCATCTCAGGTTTATTTAAGCCCCCGAGTACTACATGGCCAGTTCTGCCTGCCGCAAGAGCCAGGCTTATAAGGAAAGTGAGTAAAAGAAGCACCTGCCAATAGGGGCCGAAGATCATCACCGACCAGTTAAACCCCACATCAACGATCTTGGCAAGCAGCGTATCGTCGAACAATGCAATGGCGACAAATAGGGCGATAAAGCCACCACTTAGCCAGAGTACGGGTTTATCTAAATTGAGATCTTTATGTTTATTTGTTGATTGCCTTGCTGTTGAAATCTCCGCGTTTGCGGTATTGATTGCATCAGACATATTTTGCTCCACAGGTTATTGGACTTGCCAGTGGCTAAATCCTTTTAAGCTGCCCGGTTTTGAGTTATAGGTTATTCAGGGCAGCACATGTATATTTCTGTCTCTGTCTTTATTTCCTCTAATAGGGCGTTCTTCTCTGAAGTTATCCAAGAAGCCATAGGAGAATTCAGTTCATCTATGACTTTTTGGCTTTTGATCTAACTCCTAGGTTCTAATCCTAAGCCCCAAGTCCTAAAATTAAGCCTAAATCTAAACCCCTTCGAGGACCAATCCCTCCCGAAGGAAATTCAACCAATTTCCGCCCAATATCTTTTGGGTATCTTCAAGGGAGAACCCCTGTTCGACTAAGCCACTATAGATGTTTTCCATCCCTTGGCTGGCGTTAAACCAGGGCAGTGCCGCGGGCCAACCTGTATTGCTGGCCGATCCTTCGCCATAATCCATTTTCTTAGACCAACGGCCATTTCTCATCCACTCCAGCACCTGTTTTGGCTGGTTAAGGCAAAGGTCGCTGCCTATGCTGAGGTGCTCGACTCCAATAATCTCGGCGGTGTCGGCGACCATCTGACAGAAGGTGCTCAAGCTACATTGACTGCCGCCCGGAAGATGGAAGGGATATAGGCTAAAACCTATCAGGCCGCCGCGTTCGGCGAGTGCCTTAATTACCCGGGTAGATTTATTGCGCAGGGCGCTATGAGCAAAAGCCGGGTTAGCATGACTGATGCAGATGGGCCGTGAAGAGAGGTCAATGGCTTGCAGTGTCGACTCTTCTGCGCTGTGGGACATGTCGATTATCATGCCGACACGGTTCATCTCGGCAATGGCCTGTCGACCGAAGCGGGTCACACCACTGTCTGTTGCCTCATAACAACCGCTGGCCAACAGGCTTTGATTGTTATAGGTGAGCTGCATGATGAGCAGGCCTTGCTTGCGCATTACCCCAATTAAGCCAATCTCGTCATCTATGGGGGAACAGTTTTGTGCCCCCAAAAATATGCCGACTCTACCGCTGGCTTTAGCCTGATAGATATCTTCCACTTCGAGGATCGGCATGATGAGATCCTTATTATTTTCGAAGTGCTGATCCCACTTAGCAAATTGGCTCAAGGTTTCCCTAGCATTCTCGTGGTAAGCCAAGGTGGCATGGACAGCTGTGATGCCACTGTCTCTGAGAGACTTGAAGTAATCTCGGTTCCAGTGACAGTATTGCAGACCATCTATGATGATTTGATCTTGATACATGGCGAGCTCCTTAATAAGGGCGCTGGTAAGCCGTTTTGATAACGGTATAAAATTCTTTAGCGTATTGACCTTGCTCTCTGGGGCCAAAGCTCGACTGCTTACGTCCACCAAATGGCACATGATAATCTGTGCCCGCGGTGGGTAAATTCACCATGACGCACCCGGTCTGTGCTTGCTGTTTAAACAGGGCGCTACTGCGTAGACTCTGGGTAATGATGCCGGCGGTTAAGCCGAATCGTGTGTCATTGACTGTGGCTATGGCTTCATCGAGGTCTTTGACCTTGATGACGCTGGCTAAGGGAGCGAACACTTCCTCCTGATTCAAGTCCCAATCATTTTTCGTATTAAGCAGTAAGGTTGGCGACATATAATAGCCTTCATGCTCCAGCGCTAATCTTTGTCCCCCGAAGGCGAGGTCGGCGCCGTGGTGGTGGGCCTTATCAATCCAGTCAAAATTGGCTGCCAGCTGTTTATCATCGACCACAGGGCCCATGAAAACGTCTTTTTCTAAGGCGTGTCCGACTTTCAATTGACTCATGCGTTTAATCAAGGCATCGACATATTTGTCATGGATACTCTCTAATACCACTAAGCGAGATGAGGCGGTGCACTTTTGACCCGCCCCCGAATAGGAACCGGCGATAGTCGCCTCGACAGCAATATTAATATCGGCGTCATCGGCAATGACTAAGGCATTCTTGCTGCCCATCTCCAGCTGGCACTTAACAAAGTTAGCTGCCGTGGCTGTGGCTATCTTACGGCCGGTATCTACCGAGCCGGTAAAGCTTACCGCGTCAATTTTATCAGAATGGATTAAGGCGTCGCCGACCTCACTGCCACTGCCTAGCACCAAGTTAAAGGTGCCGGCGGGTAAGTCCTGACGATGAATGATATCTGCCAATGCGACGGCGCTCGCCGGTGTCAGGTTAGCGGGTTTCCAAATCACACTGTTGCCAAAAGCTAATGCAGGGGCGATTTTCCAGGCGGCGGTGGCAACGGGAAAGTTCCAGGGAGAGATAATAGCCACCACTCCCACGGCTTCTCGGCTGACTTCCACAGATACGCCCGGTCTGACCGAGTCGGCGAGATCGCCCATCTGTCTCAGGACTTCAGCGGCGAAATAATGGAAGAACTGGCCAGACCGATAGACTTCACCTCTGCCTTCGGCAAAAGGTTTACCTTCCTCTTTCGACAGCAAGGTGCCGAGTTCATCACAACGAGCTATTAGCTCATCACCTATGGCTTGCAGGGCTTTTTGTTTTTGCTCCAATGGTGTTTTTTCCCAGATAGGTTGGGCTTGTCTCGCCGCCGAGATAGCTTGGTCTACCTGTTGGCGACTGGCCTGAGAAAATTGACCTAAATCTTGGGATAGATCAGACGGGTTAATATTGGTAATGGTCGATATTCCTCCCTGCCATTCACCGCCGATATAGATAGCTTGTTCTGTATTGAAATTCATTATTAATCCTTTTCTTTTACTTACATTCTGGAAAATAGCTAGGTGCTAGGTGCTAGGTGCTAGGTGCTAGGTGCTAGGTGCTAGGGATTATGGACTTATGAAAAGTCGCATACACAAGCAGTTAAACCAGCTTGCTTTTCTGGCTTTAAAGGGCAAGCACAATGGCCTAGGCTTATGAAACCGCCGCATACACAACCAGTTCGACCAGCATCTCTTTTCTGGCTAAACCGGCAACCACAAGGGCTGCACGATTAGGGAAGGGGGCCTTAAAGTACTCAGCATAAATGGCATTGACCTTAGGTAGATAACTCGCATTTGTTACATAGATCATCACTTGCAATACGGCATCGGTATCAACGTCTGCGCAGTCCAAGGTATGCACTAGGTTATCCAGTGTCTGCCGGGTTTGAGCTTCAATTCCACCTTCAACCACAATACCTTGGTTATCGATAGGTATTTGCGCGGTATACAGGGTGCCGTTAGCTGTGATGGCCCACTCTAACGGAGCGGTCGAAGCGAAAAGTGATGTGGGCACTGCTTGTTTAGTCTTGGCCATGGATTTATTACTCATCAAGAATCAATAATTATGTGTGAGTTCAAATATTGCACATGATTTTCGATAAGGCTAACGGTTAATTTTTTCCAATTGATAAATTTTACTTATCAACTTTTGATGGAGGAAGTGATACATAAAATGCTTTTTTTTATTCATAAAATAAATAATACTTATCAATCTAGTGCTATTAGCGATTAAAAAACCTTAGCGGGGTTGATAACAACAGCGTTCATTAAACAGCATCAACATGAGAGCTCAAATAAGAGGAATAAAATAGCCAATGGATATTAAGTTGCAGCAGCTAAAGCATTTTTCTCTGGTGGTCGAGGAGGGGGGATTTCGGGCTGCATCCTCGAGAGCGAACCGCTCCCAGGCCGCTCTTTCCACTTCGATAAAGGAGCTGGAACGCACTCTAGGCCAACCTCTGTTCGAAACTGGTCATAAGGCTAGATTGACCCCTTTCGGTGAGATCTGTCTGCCTAAGGTTATTCTGTTTCTCAGTCAATATCGTGCATTAACCTATGACTTTAGCGCCGCTGCCGCGGGTGAGCTAGGCGAGCTGCGTATTGCCAGTGTCCCTTCGGTTGCCGCTAAAATTATCCCTAAGGTATTGGCTAAATTTACTCGTGGACACCCCAAGGTAAAGGTGTCACTTATCGATGACAATGCTATTGGGGTCGAGAGAAGGTTACTGGCGGGTGAAGTGGATCTCGCCTTGGGGAATTGCCTTAACATCAGTCATACCAGAGTCGATTTCACCCCGCTATTGTTAGATCCTCTAGGACTGGTCTGCCTAAAAGAACACCCGTTAGCGCAACAGAAAAAAGGCGTCACTTGGCAGGAGATAAGTCGCTACCCCTTCATCAATAATGGGACCTGTAAGCTATTAGAAGCCAGCAGTGCCAGTCCACTTACTCAAAATGCCCTCTACAGCGTAGAGAACATCACTTCACTGTTTTCAGTGCTTGAACTTGGGATCGGTGTGACAACTCTGCCAAGGTTAGCTTTTCCTCAAAATGTCCCTTCACTGTGTTGGATCCCCTTATTGGCTCCTCTGGTCGAGAGACAGATTGGTATATTCAGGCTAAAGGATCGTCATAGTTCGCCTCAGGCAATGATATTTTATAATTTGTGCATTAAGGAGTTAATACCTGAAAAATAGAGGGAGGACAGAATAAGCGTTTTATTAAATATTCTGTTTATTATATTAATGTTTTTAACATTCTGAAGTATAAAGGTATAAAAAAGGCTCTTAACAAATGGTTAGGGGGATTAAGAGCCAAGGTCATATAGCTTTAATTAGTTAACTAGATTTAGTTACTATATGGATTAGCATCTCTCTTAGAAGAAGAGACAATCCAAGATATTATCAGAAAGGTTGATAAACCTCCGGCAGAAAAAACACCTGCATAAATCATAAATAGTTCAAAATATTCCATCATCTACTCACTTAAGAATCCATTGATTTGAAATTATAATTTAGTCTGTTTGTTTATTGTTCGCACCTGGTATTGTGTTTCTGTAGTGTATCCTATCGTGATTTTTAAGTTGGTTAAATAATTTCGTGCCTATAATTAACGGCTCTATCTGTACGTTGCGGATACATTTCTTGGCTCGGGAATGGTGTATATGTCATTTAGACATAAAAGCAATTTTATTTTATAGAAGGTTTTTATTGTTAGTGGTTAGAGTAAGTAATCTATTATTAATTAATAAGAGTAATAAGATGAATAATTTTTTGAGGCAGTGGTTCAGCCAATACAGTAAAGGCAAGGGAGTCGAAATTTATATGCTTTCTAATGAGGTCAAGCTGGACTGGTTCGAATTACTGGAGCAGGCGAGAGCCGGGCAACTGGATCAGTGGCAAAAAAGTCCATTGGGGAGTTTAGCACTGATATTAATCCTGGGGCCGGTTGCATTCTTGCTGAGTGATGATTATAGCTATTTCCACCAAAGAGGCAGGGCGCTTTGTATCAGTGGTATAGAGAAAGGGTTCGATACTCAGTTAGAGTTTGTTCAGCGTCGCTGCTTCTATGATCCCTTGTATTACTCTGCAAGAGCTGAAGATCATAGGTTACTATTACTCCTGCTTAGGGGAATGCAATCCCACGCACAGGGAGATGATAAGCATGCTTGGAATATCTGGTATAAGAAAGCCTTAATACTGAGTGATTGCCATGGGTTACAACCTATGGCATGAGATTTAAATAATAGGTATTATTAACTGATAAAAGTATTAAATTACACTTTTTTATTCAGACCAGTTCTTATCTGACTCTATTAAGCCTGAGCCTTTAATCCGGCCTGATTTTACAGTTTTATCAGCAAACAGATACAACTTATCATTTTCTACTAACCAAATATCAGGGTTCTATTTGTAGAATAATATCAGATTTATTAGTATCTGAAATGTTCTTAGATGAGAACAAATCTTCAAACATAGTCAATTCACCTATTGATAACAGATTCGCTCTATCCATTGGAGCCTTATATTGAAATTATTTCCATTTAATTAAACTTATCATATCAGTTGTTTACTTACGTAAGTTCAGTGTATTTATTCTGGATAACATTTAGTCATGCTCGTTAAACAAACAATTATTTGTCGAAATATACGTCATTGCTGACAATGGCACTTGTTAACTTTGTGTCTTTGATTGTTAAAAAGAGTAATAACTATGAATAAGAAACTCTACCTTACACTTGCTATTTCAATTATTTTTTCACCTAAGTCATTTGCATCGAATGCCATCGCCGATGCTATTAATGACGCTAAGGTGAGTGGACAAATTAAATCACTGTATTTTGCCCAAGACTTCTCTGATAGCTCAGGCAAGCAAGATAGCTCAATTTGGACTAATGGAGGAGAGTTCAAATTAGTATCTGGTGACTTCCATGGCTTTAGCCTCAGTAGCTCTCTCCAAGTTGTAGATGTAACTTGGATAGATGACTTTGATGATGCTTATAAAACATCTATGAGTGCCGATGGTGCCGTGTTATCTGAAGCATATCTTGGTTATGGCATTGGTAATACCAGTGTCAGTTTTGGTAGGCAATACTTAGCCATGCCACTGCTCGGCGGCTCATCGGCTCAAAGTATTACTGAGTCATACGAAGCATACTTGGTCACCGATCGTTCATTGCCTCAAACTGTCATTGTTGCCGGTAAAATAGACCGATATCAAGCTAGAACCGATTTCAAATCTACAGCTCCCTTCACTGAGTCTAAAGTAGATGCTAAAGGCAAACCAGGTGAGTTTCTTGATATTGGTGACCATGGAATGTATAGCTTGTATATGAGTAACAGGTCGATGGCTAATACTAAAGTACAGGTACATCTGGTGGAGACCCAAGGAATAGCGTTTATGGGCTATGCAGACATCTTCTATAAGTTAGATACTCGTTTTAAGCCTTATATCGGTGGGCAATATTATAAGACGGTTTACCACGATAATAATCTTGGGCAGGATTCAGATATGTTGGGGGTAAAACTGGGGGTTGAATTAATAGATAACCTCGACTTGTTTACTGGTTATAACAAGACCAACGAGGATGGCAAGGTGCTTCATGGCCTGGGCAACAATGCCTATGCCAATTTCACCACAACCACTAAAACCTCTGGTGATACAGGCTTTGAGGCCGGAAGTCATTCATTACAACTCGGTGTCGCTTATCAGATTGACTCGGTAAAGGTAAAATATAGATGGACGAACTTTAATCCCCTAGACGAAGAGGGCGGGATGACGGAACATACCTTAAATCTGAGTTATCAATTTGAATCTCTAAAGCAATTGTCGGCCATGCTAGATTATTCAGTGATGAGTTTTGATAACGATGCCAGAAGCATGACGGACTTAAGGACTAAGCTCATGTATCGTTTCTAATACCTATATTAAAGCTTATTATTTAAGCTTTTTCATATAGGCGAGTAGAGATGATCTGAAAGCGTTAGCCAACGCACTTTGCTGTGGCACTCTGGCTTGAACCAAAAAATAGCTCCATTGTGCCGTTGGTTCCAAGGGGAGTGTGACAATACCTCTATCGTCGGCGAGTAAAATAAAGGGGTCGAGAATGGCAATACCGACACCTCTTTTTACCAGTTGAAGTAACAGGTGCTGCGATCTAGCCTCAAAAACAATATTGCGTTTTATCCCTTGGCCGATAAATAAATTTTCCACGCGAGTTCTGAACGGACTGCCATAGCTCAGTGTCATAAATCTCTCATCTTGCAGGTCTTTAGGCGTTAAAGAATCTCTGTTAGCGAGTGGATGACCTTGAGGCAGAAATACTCTGGCTTTTTGTTGATAGAGTTCCCAACAATCAAAATCCTCATCATCTATATCTACATCGGCTATGATAGCCACATCTACCTTTCTATCTAACACCATCTCGATAAGCTGGTTTCTCGGGGCTGTTTCTAATTCGATCCTTATTTGGGGATGAGAGATGGCAAAATCTGCAACCACATCATGAAGAAAACTGTCGGAACACACAGGCATAGCACCGATCCTCAATTTTCCCCTATTGTTATTTACTATCGCTGCTGCGGAGCGACTTAAGCTATCTAAACCAGTAAACAGACGTTCTACATCTTGATAAAACAGGTGAGCTTCTGGCGTTATCTCTAACTTATTATGACTCCTGACAAAGAGTTTGAAACCAAGTTGTTTCTCAAGATCGGCTAACAATCTACTGACGGCTGGTTGAGAGACATGCATCAATGAAGCCGCATTAGTGACACTGCCAGTTAACATGAATTTTTGAAATGCCTCAATCTGGCGTGGGTTGAGCTTACTATCTGATGACATAGAGACTCTCTCAGTAATATTGAGCGAAAAAAAAGGCGGTAAAAACCGCCTTATTATACCATTCCATATAAGTATCTGGTCAGTTCAAAGACTCTCAGTTTTTTCAATTCAAGGCGCATTGATGAGGAAATGGCTATTCCCTTTTAAGTCAATGCAACACAGAAGTGGAAACACTGAGAGCCTCACGCAGTGCGGCTGATGCTTAAAGCAAAGGGCAAAGCCCTTTATGCTACGTTGAATGTTCTCGATATACGAAAGCATGGATGCAGGAGGTAGAGCAACGCAGGAGCTTGTTGCCGAGAATAACTATTAGCTTCAAACATTCGCCTTGCCTACAGCGCTTTGAACTCCCGCTGAATGATCAGATACTTACTCGGAATGGTATTACATGTTGAACAGATCGCTAGTTTCCTGCCATGGCCTCGATTTCAACTAAGGCATCTTTTGGTAAGCGAGCCACTTCCACACAAGAGCGAGCAGGATAAGGCGCATCGTGTGTATCGAAGAACTCCTGATAAGCCTGGTTCACTAAGGCAAAATCATTAAGATCTTTTACAAATACCGTTGTTTTAAAGATATTTGCAACATTCAGTCCTGATTCTTCTATTACGGCTTTAACATTGGCCAGGGACTGGCGGGTCTGAGCGGCGACCTCTTCGGGCATACTCCCAGTGGCTGGATCTATAGGCAGTTGCCCTGACGTTATCACAAAAGCGTCAGTGACTACACCTTGTACGTAGGGGCCTATAGCTGCTGGGGCTAACTCTGTGTTTAATCTGCGTGTCATACTCATTTCCTTTTTCCTTCAATTATGTACTAGCTTCTGATTTTGAATTTACTGTGTTGAGGTTGTCATCATTGACCTCTTCAATTGCCACTGTTTTACGTTGCCAGCCGGTGAGGATCGAAAACATAAACACCAGAAACAGTGCCCAAGGGTAGGGAGCGACAAAACTAATGGCGGCCGAAGGGACGGGGAGGTTTGAATTCAACGCTGCGGTCTCTATCGAGGAATACCACACCATGACGGCTAGGCACCAAGGCATCATATAGAAGATTGAACATACCGCTGCTGACATCAAGTTACTGCGACGTTCAGGACTCACTCCCTGCTTTTCTCCTATAGGGCGAACGATTGTCGGTCCAACAAGGAGTTGCGATGGCGCGTTAGCGCTAACTAATAGTGAAGAAGCTGCAGTAGAGAAGAAGATGATCAACTCACTCTTTATGACACTGTCGCCTAAATTTTTCATGATGAATTTTAGTATGCAGTCCATTAAGCCCGAGTCCATGAAAATTCTGATGATCCCCAGCAGCAGCAATACAAACATCACCGCGCCTGTCACACCGCTAATGGCTGATTCAATCAAACCACTGCTATCGCCGCGGGTGGCGGGAATATGGAATAGATCTGAAATATCGTATCTCCCCAAAGATACCCCGACCACCATAGCTGTGATGATGCCGTAACCTAAGGCTTCAATGAGGTGACGCCCCTTCAATGCTGTGATGATGACCACGGCAACCGCGATTAACATCAGTAAATTACTTGGCTCAAGGCCATCGAGATCTATGGTGTTCACATCTAACGCATTTTCGCCACTTGCGCCAAAGATAATGAATATGCCGAGTGAGATAATGCCTGCGGTGACGGCCAGTGGAAATCGCTCCTTAACGGTTTGCCCCAGATCGGCATTTTGAGTCGCACAGCCTACAATCGTCACATCCGATATCGGTGCGACATTGTCACCAAATACGGCGCCGGATAAGAGGGCTAATGCCGCCCAAACTGGATCGGCGCCTAACATGACAGCGGCAGGAAATAAGATGGGGGCTAGGGCTAAATTAGCCCCGTTTGAAGAACCTGTACCTGAGGCAAATATCGCGGTGGAGAAAAATACCACCACCAGAAATACACTGCCATGAATACCGGTAGATAACCCAAACCATAAGATGCCATCGACTAAACCACCGGCTTTCATCAACGCCCCGAGCACGGCGGCAAACATCCAAGCCGTAATGACGACAACTCCGGTTTTGTTGGCAATTCCTGCGAGAATCGATTGGCAATAATCGCCTTTATTCTTTACCAGCAACAGACCGAGTAAAATCGCAATAAATCCTGGAGCCCAAGCGCCTTTAGGGCCTCCCATGCCGTAGGCTGTGAGGATAAGCATCAAGGTGACCATGGCAAATAGGGGAATGATCCCGCCTATCTTGCCAACATAAAATTCAAGTTTAGGGAATTGATTATGTGTAGACATAGTTTTTCCTCTTCTTTTTTTGGTGGCTATTTACCGGCAACAAGTTCGGGGTAGCCGAACAGGGAGGGAGTCCCGCCGGTATGGAGGAACACGATATTGTCGTTATCGTTAAACTTACCGTCTTTAATCATGCCGAGCATTCCTGCCATTGCCTTACCCGTATAGGTAGGATCTAGCAATATGCCTTCTTCGAAAGCCGTGGTGTGAATGGCATCGACAACCTCGCTCGATGGTAGACCGTAACCAGGAGCAAGCACCCAATCAGCACACATCACCATACCTGGGGTTAACTTAGTTTCGTCTATGCCCAAAAGAGTGAGTACCTTGCGTGTTTTTATTTCGACGCGTTCAGTTTGAGCAATCCCATCACGACGTACACAGAAGCCATAAACTGGGATATTCATGTCCAAGGCGATTAAGCCTGCTAACACGCCAGCGTGAGTGTTGGCCGATCCTGAACCTAAAATGATAGCGTCTATCTGAGTTTTACTTTCGCTGGCTTGATGACAGAGCTCCTCTATACATTCCACGTACCCTAGGGAGCCCCATGGTGTCTTATCCGTGGCACTGAGGGGGATCACATAAGGATTATATCCTTGTACTTTTAGTTCTTCTGCCCGGTCATACATGGCTTTATCTGCGCCGAGTTCATCTTCACCTACATCAAAATTGTGTATTACTGCGCCCATAAGCTTATTCAGGTATGGGTTGCCGCTTTCTGAATACTCTTTAGCGTGAGTATCGACTCTGTGTTCCAGCTGCACTTCTACGTGCCAGCCCATCTTTCGAGCGGCAGCCACAGTTTGACGAACATGGTTAGACTGTACCGCTCCGGTAGTAAGTAGGGCATCGGCATTTTGATCCATGGCATGGCCGACATAATATTCCAACTGGCGAACCTTATTACCGCCAAAAGCTAGGCCTGTGGCATCATCTCGTTTGATATATAAGTTCGGACCCTTAAACTTCTTGGTCATGTTGGGCATCAATTCAAATGGAGTGGGTAGGTGAGCCAAATGTGCCTTGGTAAACTTGCTAGTTATCATATTTCCAACCTCTTTTTTTGAGTTTTCTTTATTGAGTTAATGTGTATTTTAGCGTTTGTTTTTAGAACGTTTTTCTAGAATTAGTCACTTGCTGGAAGGGAATAGCCTCTATTACAAGGTGGCTAAGATGTTTATTCCGCTTGCGACGAGTACGAATAAAGTAATGTTCTTGAATAATTTTGGATTGATAAATTTTGATATGTACTCGCCGAAGAAAAGGCCGGCAAATACCATAGGCAATAGCATGAGGGATGACTCCCAGGTTTGAGTCTTTATGCCTACAAATGAGAATTGCAGAATAAGCGACACAGAATAAGAAACGGTGGAAGTGGTGATAACAGTCGCCCGGATGGCATTTTTATCGAGTTCACATTGGGTTAAATAGCTCACAACCGCAGGCCCAGGCATAGCCAAGGCACTGGCCATGGTGCCAGAAATGGTGCCAACAAAAGCACATAGCTTTTGGTTCATTGGTAGGAACATGGCTTCGTCATTACGGTTACGAAATCGCTCTATTAAATTTTGAACTGCCATCAATAGGATAAGAATGGCCACGGCAAATTTTAATGTGTCAATATCCGCCAAGTAGAAGAGCATTACGCCTATCGGGTAACCGATGAAACAGCCTATAATCAGTTGTTTTACTAAGAACTTAGGGGCGAGAGAGCGAACCTTTAGCCAGTGGATCACCGACATGGCCAAGGTGAGAATAATGACAATCTGCACAGCGGCAGTCGATTTTAATAAGATCAAGAAAGCCGATACAGCCACGATGCCAAAGCCAAACCCTGTAGCGGCTTGTAGGCTAGCTGCGATAAAAGTAACAAATAGAAGTAGTAATATACTCATAAGATATAAATCATTAATAACGTTAATGTCTATATTCAATAACATCACCGTTTATGACAAATCATTATTCTTTTTGCGGGTATACATTAATGTTATGCAGTCAATAAATGTTTGATTTATTGTATTTAGCGAGCTCTAGTCATAGGGGTTATGTTTTTAGAGTATCCGCTAGGTATTAAATGTGGCCTTGTTTCCTAAATCGATTGAACCTTTTGCAGCTTATGTGATCTGATCTTCCAATGTGGTTATTGGAAACATCAAGATGGGTAAAGCTAAGCGTAAAATGACCAATTGGTCTCAGTACAATAAGGCATTGATTAATCGAGGGTCCTTGACCTTTTGGATTGATGAGCACGCCATTAGCTCTTGGTGTTGCTCTGAACATCACGGCCGCCGTGGCCGTGGGTATATTTACTCTGATGTTGCTATTGAAACTGCATTGGTTGTTAAAGGTGTATTCAACTTATCACTGAGAGCACTAGAAGGTTTCACTACCTCGGTTTTCCAGCTTATGGATGTGCCACTAACCTCACCAAGCTATAGCTGCATTAGCAAACGTGCCAAGACCGTAAATATCAAATATCGCTCACCGAGTCGTGGCTCTGTGGCACATGTAGTGATTGATTCAACGGGCCTCAAAGTTTACGGCGAGGGAGAATGGAAGACTCGAAAGCATGGTAAAGAAAAGCGTCGTACCTGGCGTAAGTTACACCTCGCAGTAGATGCGAATACGCATGAAGTCGTAGCAGCAGAAGTCACTCTGGTTAACGTTGCTGATAATGAAGTGTTACCCACATTAATCAAGCCGTTAAGAAGACAAATTAAACAAGTTTCTGCTGATGGAGCATACGACACCAAAGCGTGTCACAAACTACTTCAGCGTAAAGGTTGCAAACCAACTATCCCACCAAGAAGCAGTGCTGGGTTTTGGGAGGATGGGCATCCTCGAAACGAGGCAGTGAGAGCCCTCAAAAATAATGAGTTAGCGCAATGGAAGAAGGAAAATGACTATCACTTACGGTCGCTATCTGAAACAGCAATGTACCGATATAAGCAACTAATTAGTCCGAAACTTAGCCTACGAGATTATAATGCTCAAGTAGGTGAAGCGCTGGCAGGTGTAAAGGCAATGAACAAAGTCATAAGACTAGGAATGCCAGTTAGGAAACAGCCTGCCTAGTTAGCTCAAACCCTTGGAGTAGCTGCATCTATAGCGAGGATTTGATCAACAACGCCATTAAATGTAAGAATGTAAAAGATTTAAATGAAGTGTTTAAAGTGATTGGTAATATCTAGCTAAACATCCATGTTTTTATGGTTTAATATTTAATGTATAGACAATGGTTTAGCAAGTTTAATAACTTGCTATGCAGCTTTGAAATTACTCTCCACTAAGCTATATCCTTTTCCTCGAAGTGTCTTAATTGCTGACTCTGGGATATTAGCCTGGCGTAATTTTTTTCTGATCCTACATACTATTAAGTCGATACTTCGGCTCCAACCATCATGGGAGTATCCATTTAATATAAAAGATAACTCATCCCTATTGACCAAAGTATTTTTATGTAGCATTAAAAAGCTTAATAGTGTGCTCTCTTTCTTTTGCAGTTCAATCAACATATCTCCTATCTGACATTGATTCAATTCGGAATTAAGACGAATATTATTGATCTCTATCAAAGGAGTTAATGCCTCTGTATCCTTGGTCGCACTCTTTTCAATCAAGCGGACGACTCTGGAGTGCAGCACCTTCATCCCCCGCTGTTTGTTGACATAGTCGTCACCGCCTATCTCTATTGCTTTAATTTCCATATTTTCTGTGGATATTGAGGTGTAAAAGACAATGGGGCAAGGGTGAATGTTTTTTAGTGTATTGAAGATGGAGACCCCAGAGTCTGACGGTAATTGAATATCGAGAATGATCAAGTCCGGGCGTTTTTCCGTGGCATACATATAGGCGCCGCCGGTGTCATAGGCTTGATGTACAATGAAACCCTTACGTTCGAAAAATGTTTTAATTAGACGTGAGGTAAATAGATCGTCCTCAACTATCAGCAAAGTCTTAGTGTTCATTGAATAAATTCCTTCAAAGCTATTTTATTGTCTCAATTGTTATCTCGTTTGCCATTCTGTTCCGATAGACTATTTACTGAGGCTATCAAAAAATTGCAATCACAATTGAGGCTATTGGTTAAGGCTAGCTAACCAAGCATCAGATTTATTTGAAGTTTGACGTAGGTATCGCTTTTAAGGTAGTAAAGAAATGTGAAATATGCCAGGCAAAACAAAACCCTTAAGATACAATTGGTTGCGGTTGTTATTCGCGATCCTATTATCTGATTTATAAGATTTTATAGAGGCATTAGACGTATTTTAACCTAGATAGGCTTGAAACTAGCGTGGGGAAATTTGTGACACTGGCGGTAAATGGTGTTGTGATGCTTCAATTCAGTATGTTGTTTTTAGCCTTGGCTTAATATACTAGCCAAGGCTGTCTTACTTGCTATATTGTCTAATGTGAGTCTAGTGGCAATGTTGCCTAATGAGAGTCGAAACTTCACTCACTTGACTGTGGATATTATCAAAGGTGGCTCGGTCTAATGAGGCTGTTTTGTTGATAAATTGCTTTTCTAACGAATGCAAATAATGACTCTGGAGATCAAAACCTAACAGGGCAAGACTGCCGGTGAGTCTATGCAGTATCTCTTCGGTAAACTGTAAGTCTTGCTTATTCGATTTAACATGGGAATCGTCACAAATTAACGCTTTCAATAAGTTTATCTGAGTATCTATATACTCCTCATATTGAGCACATATCTCTATTGCAAATTGTAGATCCCGGTCACAAACATCATTCCAGAATCGCGTTAATTCCTCGGGTATTTCGGGTATTTCGGGTTTTTCAGGTATTTGCATTAGTTAATTACCATATGAAATTGTTCTTGAAATATCCCTTCTGTAAAGAAACGATTTTCTAAATTATAGAATATAAAAGTCAGCTATTAACTAAAACAATTATAAACTTTTCAGTAAAATAATAGTCAGTCAAATGTAACCCATTCAATAATAATGCGCTTCATTATGAGATTAATCTAGTACATATGAACACATGTACTTATCTATTATGTACCCCTAAAGTAACATGTGAGTAAGTTTACGTTGGTTAAAGGTATAAAAGAAGAAACAGTGTGCTCAATTCTTCAGTAGCAAAGCTATCAAGACAAGTAGGTGCTTCCTGCATATAAGTCCTATCGAAACTACTGAATACATGAATGAAACATTGCTATTGGCTATCGGTTTATAATTTAAATATAGCTCATGTCTCAAGGCATTGTTGCGGTTCACGACGCCACTCATATGGTTACCAGTACCATATGGGCCTTGACATAATCTCGAGGGCTTTCATTTCTTCCCTGCCACAGTGCAGTGACTATTTCAGGTTTGATTAAAGGTAAGACTCGAATCGTGGAGAACTGATTAAAGCTGATTGACGAAGAACTTGCCACTTACATAAGTGTAGGGCAAAAATGTCGATTTTCAGTCGACTCCTCTCTAAAACAGATGGTTTGTTAGCAATTTCACTCTTAAGTTAAATTGATAACTTTGTTCGAAACTCACTTGCGTTCTCATCCTATCTATAGCAGTGAAGCCAAGGCGCCAGAAAAACAAGAGTGCAAGATACATTCATGGAACAAACGGTTTTTATTAACAGTATATTATCTAAAACACAATGAAACTTAAGGCCAAAAGGGGGAGGAGTGTAGTCAGTTTTAACACTTACAAAAATGCCTTCACTGGTAAGATTATTGATTTTAAATAGAAAGATAATTGCGCAGTTTACTTAACTATTTAGTTATTAAATTAGGTAAGGGTTTTAATTATTTAAACTTTTTATAGTCGGTTTTATTTTGAGCTAGAAGTCAATGATCTGGTTTCTTAGTTAGTTTGCATGAATTTTGTCAAGTTCAAGAGGTCGTAATTTATATGTACGCAATATTAATAGTTTGCTCTTTTGTCTTCTTTTCGGCCTCGGCAAGTGCTGGGCTCGACCCCATAACAAAAGAAGTTAATGTGTCTGTCATTATTGAGAAAGAGAGTCATTCATCAGAGCTATCAATCGAAGGAGATAGCACTTCATACTTTGCTTCTTATGATGCAAATAGTCAAAGTTTTAGCAATCTGGATATAGGCTTTACTATTTCCAGCCCAATGAGTACCGACGATTACGTGATTGAGCTAATGGAGTCAGAACACTTGTGTAATGGCTCTCCATTAACTGTCGAAACCTTACTTGATGATGCTTCTTTCGGTGTTGAAGATGTGAGTCCTTCTATGTCTTTTGAGTCTGGTCTGAGCACTCGTCACCATAAATTCACACTTGTTTTTCCAGAACTAACACAAATCGCTAGTCAGCAGGAATGTAGTGGAAGTCTGAACGTCTTTGCGAGGTTGGCAATATGAAGCATCTAAACGCCCGTTTATTGATTGCGCTGCCATTGGCACTCAGTAGTGTTGCCAGTGCCTTAGCACAGACGGATTATTTTCCCGGTGAGTTCTCTGATTTTTTCGATGAGACCCCGCAACAAATCAACGTAACTGTTGTAGGGTCTGGTGACGGTACTCTCATTAAGGGCCTAGCCAGTTATGAAGTTTTTAGGGTTAATGCAGATAGCAACGCCTACAATGAGCTGAAAAGTTATTTGTTAGAGAGTCAGATAACCCCCGCTGCAGTTGACGGCATTCTTAAGCAGTTGGTCGCTGGGGTTACTACAGATGACGCCTGTACGGGAAAATTAGCCCGTTGTCTGGTCTCGCCACAAGTTAACAGTGCAGGTTATGTGTTTGATTTTGATTACGGACAGCTGCGGATTTTTGTGCCGTCTACGTCGGTGAAAGCCGAAAAGACAGAAGTTGAGTATCAGAGCGCTTTTAGTGAGAGTAATGCACTCATTAACTCGGCTCGCCTCTATGGTTATACCGATTTCGATGGCCAAAATAGTGGCTCCATGTCCAACTACACCACAATCGGTTTGCCTCTTGGTTATCTCACTTTCGATACTCAATATAAAACCCCAGGTAATGAGTTTGATCTTTATACCGGTCTTTATACTGTCGATTTCGCCGGAAATACTCTGCAGGTGGGCCGTAGTCGCTATAACCTGTCGTTTAACTCTACAGACCTTTTTAATACTGGTGCCAGAATGAATTTGGATGGAGCCTTTATCGGTTCCAGTAGAAATCTGATTAAGGGGAGCCCCGAGAGCCATCAGCGTATTTATTACTATGCGCCTCAGCTAGGTCAACTAGAGGTTTACCGTGGCGACCGGCTGATTTTGAGCCAAGTTGTAAGTGAGGGACAACAGTTTCTGAGTTATGAAAATCTGCCGAAGGGGGTGTATGAAATTACTATTATCCTCAAAGTTTCTGGCAGTACAGTGCTTACAGAGCGCCGTCAGGTTGTGAACAATAATCAATTTTCAATCCCAGTGGGTGAATTTGATTATGTCTTTGGTGCGGGGCGTTTGGGGGATTATGACTTAGGGGATGGGCCCATCAGCGTAGATTCCTTAATGGCTGATTACAACAATTATGATCGTAACATCGTCAAGGCAAGTAGCACCTACAGATTTACCGAAGCGTTACTCTTTGGTGGCTCGGCAACCATAGGAACCGATGAACAATATCTGCAGCTAGGTGGTAGTTATAACTTCAGCGAACAGCTGAGTTTCGATTTCGTTCATGGTAGCTTTTTAAATGCTGAAGACTTCTATCAACGAGGCAGTTTGTCATATTCAGGGATGTTTATGGATTATCGTCGTTATGAGTATGATGCGCAAAACACCGAATATCGCATGTCCAGTCACCTTTATGGCCTGCGCAGTTTCGAAGATATTGGCGTCGGCATTTCGGGTCAGCTTATTGGGGCTAATGCCTACCTGCGGGCTTCATATTATACCTCTAATGACGTGGTTAAAGTGTCAAGCGCAGTGATAGAAACACAGTCTGACTCTTGGTCCCTGTCCGGAGGCTTAACTAAAAGCTTTGATCTGGGTACCTTGAATGTTAATGCTAGCTATAAAGATAATGGCTCTATTGATGACGATTCTCGCATATCTCTAAGCTGGACCATGCCGTTCGGAGACAGCGGCATCTCAGCCCAGAGTAGTGTGTATGTTAATCAGGATGGTTTCGATCGCAATGTTAACTACCTCAGGGGCGATTTTAAAGGTGATCATTGGCGCAGTAATGTCTCCGCTGGTGCTCAAGTTTTTTCTGATAATACTGTCATGGGGGACTTGTCGGCAACCGCGTCAACAGATACCGATTATTTCACCGCCAACAGTTACGGCTACACCAATGATAGAGGCGAGAAGACATTGACTGGTGGTTTTAGTAGCACTCAAGTCTTGTCGTCTAATGGGCTGTCGTTCACTAGAGATAATTCACGCAGTTATGCTCATGTTGTTGCCTCGACACAAGATGAAGATTTTTCTCCAAAGCTAAAGCTTGGCCTGAGTAAAGACGGACGCTATAGCCGAAGGGTGAACGTATCAGACAGTGCGTCTCTGTTGGCATTACAAGAGTATTCGGCATTTGATTTTGATTTCGATGCATCAGGTCAAAATGTTGAACTTAAGCGTAATCGTGTTCACAAATTTACCTATCCGGGCACAGTTTTTAATGTTGCTGCGGCCGTGACTGAGTTAGCAAGCCAAATATTGGTGCTGGATGACATTTTTGGTAATCCCATATCCTCAGTGCAGTGTTTGGGAGATGCTTGTATAAGTGCTGAGCCTCTGTCTGATGATGGTGTGTTCAGGGTCAATTATCATAAGAATGCCGATTTCCGCTTGCTCTCACGTAAAGGACTTTGTATCTACGAAGGCAAAGCTAATGACGCTAAGAGAAAAGTTCTCAAAGGTTTCTGTTTGCCTGGACTGGAGCAAGATGGCCGAGATAAGTGGGATAAATCCTCCCACCTGTTACAGGGGGATAGCAAAGAGGAAACATTAGTCTATTTGGGACAGTTTACCTTAGGTAAAGATGCTGAAAACATCATTGCGCGTCTTAACAATCAAAACATTGCATTTACCAGCGTTAGTGTCGCCGGGAAGCAGTACATTTATGTGACAGACATTCACTTAACATCAGAAAAACGTCAGCTGCTACAAGAGCTTGACGCTTATGTATTAATTAAAGACAGCGAATTGGACTTGCTTACTCTTTTAGACAATCAGGAAGGTAACGATGCCTAATATCAAACATATTTTAACTGCCGTTTTTGGCCTATTTATCAGTATACAAACAGCCGAAGCGATTCAGATTGACTCCATGTTTCGTGTTGCCGATGCAAACAGTGAAGGTGTATTTACCGTCACTAATACAGACGATAAGAAGTTATTTCTCAATATAGGCATTACTGAACTGACCATGGTCGATGGTGAGATCGTCAAAACACCCTATACCAGAGACAATATCGAGCAATGGGCACTCACAGTGCGACCTGCACGTTCAATGATAAAGCCGGGGTTTGAGAAAGACTTTACGCTATCACTCAACTGTTTGCCGGACTGTGCCAGCGACACCGACCGTGTATTTCAGCTTGCCGTGGTACCGACGCCCTATTTTGACAAAGGCCAACGGCCCGATAATGCCATGCAAATGGCCATAGGTTTCGCTCCTATTTTTGTCGTTCCGGCTAAGTCCGATAAGCTCAATTATTCAACTCGCTATGTGGATAATCAGCTCGAGGTTTATAACAAGGGCAACACTTTTCTGAATGTCAGTGTCAGTGCCTGTAAAGATGATTTTAATGATACTTGTAACAAAGATATAAAAGTGTTGGCTGGTCGCCGTTTCATCATGGAGCTTAAGCCTGAGATGAATAATGGGAGTCTTGAATTAAATGTCAGCACCACAGATAAAAAATTAAAAGACACCCGTGTAGTGATCAGGGAAGCCAACAATGAAAAAGGTTAATCTGCTGTTAATGAGTCTGCTGCTTGTGGGATCTAACGCTTGGTCTTCGACCGTGAATTTAGATTTCACTGCTGGGGTGGCTCGTTGGGACAATGCTACCGTCATTTCTGGTGGTGACTTGGTGCCTTCTAACTGGACCCAAACCCCGGGGTTAACACCTACTGATAAATGGATACCCGGAACATTCGCCTCTCCGCCACCAACCAGCATAGTGATGAGCCTTGGTGGAACGGACATCAATTTGCCAATACATTTCAGTGGCTTTGAATACAATACAGGGTCTGCGGCGGCGTCCTTAGGGGCCAGTGTGTCTGGTTCCTGCGGCACTAGCGAATGGAATCCGCCCATAGCCAGTATTCAAGGCGAATCGAATTGTCTTTTTACTAATACATTAACCACGTCTGCCTTGGTGAGCCCTTATGCCTCTATCCGGCCGATATTTAGTATCACTGATGCCGACTTAACTCGGTTTTTTGATCTGCAACCTAAAGGTATTTACCATGGCAGTGTGTCATTGAGTCAGTTCTACAAGTATTACCTTGGCGAAAATATGACGCAGTTCACCGACAGTCAGGCCTTTGAATTGGTGATAGATCATACACCAACCTATCTGACATCGGTTACTCTGAGCGGTGATTCGGCTATGGCAACAGTGTATGGCAGCAGTACTAACGATGTGTCAGCCAAGACAAGTTTCGACGTAACAGCAACAGGCTATTTCAGTAATGGCATCAATGTGAATTTAAAAGCCTCCCGGGGTAGAGATTATGAACTTATTGGTCCGTCCCAAGCAAAGATCCCCTATACAATAAAATGCACTGAGTGTAGCAATGTACTTCTGGTTGAAAATGGCACCGTCAAGAACCCGAGTTCGAAAGTGTCTGGCGCTGACGTGAATTCTATCAATTTCAAGATAGATGTGGAGTTTGGACCGGTTGATCTAGACCCGCTCACGGTTGGCAGTTATAGCGATACATTTACCCTAATTTTTGAACCGGATGTATAATATGAATAATAGCTTAGCAGCACTGCTGCTTGTGAGTTTGGGTGGGCTCGCATCTCAGGCGTTAGCCCAGAATGATATGAGCTCAAATGACAGCGGTCCAGCTCAGCAGGTTCGTGGCTGGTTTATCGAAGGCACTGCTGGCCTAGGTCTAAGTAAAGAAGCTGAAGAGAGCAATCTGTATTGGCGCGCCGGTACCGGCTACCGTCTCAATCAGTATCTAGATTTAGGCGTAGCCGTGAGTAGTTTACATGACGGTGTGGCCAATTCTGAGGCTGTCGAAGCCTTTATGCGACCAAAGTTTTCCTTAGGGGAAGGCTATGCTTTGTACTCTGAGCTGGGTTATCGCGATGAAGGAGATGGTCTGTTTGCTGGGTTAGGTGTTAAGTATCAGGTGACCCCATCCTGGGAAGTGAACTTAGGTTATCGCTGGTATCAACAGCCAATAAGTGAAGCGCGCGGCGACAGTTATACTTTAGCCATAGGCGTGCAATACTTGTTTGGTCAGTCAAAAAAGTACCAGCATGTGTCTAACTATGACTTCTCTGATGAGCCAGTTCCTATCGTGACTCAGCCTGCTGCCGTCGTTAAGGCTCCAGTCGTGGCTTTGCCATTGGTTTCAGCTGAAACGTGCAGAACCACCATAGCCATGTCTGATTTGGATAATATCGGTCAGGTGTATGAGCCTAATAACTGTCATTTAGCGAAGAGGTTTAATGACTATCAAGGCTGTAAATCTGTGTTAAATGCGCAAGGGGCAGCAGACTTAAATGCGGCGAATCTTGAGACTCATGTGATTGTAAAGGGGGCTTGGTTAACTCTCATTGCTCATGAACACTGCATAACACTCGATGCTTTGACTGAGCTCAACCCTTGGATTAAAACCAGAATAGATAACAACAAGTACATTTATCCGAAAGAGAAGCTAAACCTACCTGTTAAATAAAGTTTCAATATTAAGATTATGTCTAGCTTATATCTAGCTTGCAGTAAAACCGGTCAATGACGTCAGTTATTGGCCGGTTTTTTATTGCCTGATTTTTATTTTGTGACTTTTACCTGATTTATAGCGCTAGTCTAATACCAAGCTGTATAAGTCTGTTTCCGCTCTTATTTATATATGAATTAATTAAGGGTTATAATCATCGACTTATAAATAATTTATGTGTATTCATATTTTGGGTTCAATGATCAACTTATAGGTTTTGGCACTTGCGTGGTAGCCAACTAGCGTAAACCTATCCTTATCAATCCCCTGCTCTAAACTTGTCATTATGTGTCTGGTGATTTCGGCCTGATTTTTACTGGTGATAAATCTAGTGTCTAGGTTTAATCCTTTTTGCCAAGCTTGCTCCGTGATATCTAGGGGTTTTGAATGCCATTCATCAGCCATTGGAACCTTACCGGTCCATTGAAAAACAACTTGCTTACTGTTATCGCCCTGTGCCACCGCGATAAAAAAAACGGCTATTAGTAGAATAATATTTTTCATAGTTCACCCATAAGTTATTCGTTTAATTCAACATTACTTGTCGCTATCGATCTATTTATAATTCATAAACAAAATTTTAGATACGCTTAAGATACATAAATATGGTGGCATTTATTTGACGAGTATGTATTTTCTTTTTCTTGTTGGTGGCTTAGTGTGATTATTTATTTTTTTAATTGTTCCAGCTTTTAAAAAAAGGGAGAGCGGAGGAAGTGGGGGCAATCGTTCAGGTTTTTCTATCTTGCTGCGCAAAAAAAACTGGCGGGAATAGATGTGACCGCTGTTGTGGGTTGCACTGCAGGGCGTTGTCGAAGAACGAAGTTAGTGCCGAGGATGGTGTGTCGAAGCCTGAGATCTGCGTAGAAGATAGTGTCGGTGGGCCTAAATACAATGAATTCAGCGGAGGACAGGGTCATAAGCTGATGCAAAAAATAGGGGGGGGGATGTTTCCTGCGGGTATCCTTTTTTGGGTGGGTTGCCTTTGGTTTGTTGGGTTGCGGTTATAGGTGGTCGTAAAGGCAAAGTATAGAGGTGAAGTTGCGGTGGTTGTTGATTTTTCAACTGTGAGCTCTTGGTTGTCAGTTGAAAGGCGGGCCCAATTAGTCGAGCTCCACCTTGGGTTTGGGTTTGGGTTTGAATCCAGGTCTTAACCTGGATTTCGGTCGCTAGATAGCTTGGTCGGTAATGGGCATGGTTGCCTGGAACGCGTATTCATCACCGTAAGTGAATGGGTGATTTCCGGTCAAGCTAAGGGTGGTTGATGTGATTGCTGCTGTTGTGGTTTTTGTGCCTAGCTGTAAAGGTGCGCCGTCAGCTGTCAGTTCTGCGGTGCTGAGGCTCTGCCCACTGACGTCACGAGTAGTTGAGAGGTAGGTGTATGTGAAATTGGTCATGGTGTAGTAGTAATCAACATGGTCTTCACTGGCGTCATCGGTAACCACGTCGAAAGAAAGTGGGCTGGCTGAGGTGATATCGAAGTAACCAATAGCTGAGGTGTAGTCTGCAGTTTTTGTTAAGGAGAACACGCCCGCGTCGAGCGCGGCGCCGCTACCTGTGGCTATGATTTTAATCCTCGCGCCTGCGCTTGCTGCAGGCACGGTACCTGCCTAAGCAGGGTCTTGAGTGGCGCCTTCGGTCATGATGTTCGCCGATAACGTGACTGGCGCGCTGATGGTTGTAATTTTAAATAGGTTTCCCATCTTCATTCCTTAATGATTATTTAACTTGGTCCACCCTGGAGTTGAATTTTGCCTGATGTTTGTGGTGTTTAGTGTTTTCTGCGGGTTTCCGCTTTTTTTTGGGCTTTTGGTTTATTGGCTTGCGGGTGGTAAGTCGAGGGGTGGCGGTTTGCGGTAGGGGTGGGAGTGTAATTACGGGCGGGCTCAGTTAGCTGAGCCCGCCTTGGGTTTGAATTTAAGTGTAGGTTGGAGGGTTAGATGGCCTGGTCGGTAATGAGCATGGTTGCCTGGAACACGTACTCTTCATCGTAAGTGAAAAGTTTATTTCCGGTCAAGCTAAGAGTGGTTGATGTGGTTGCTGCTGTTGTGGTTTTTTTGTCTTGCTGTAAAGGTGCGCCGTCAGCCGTCAGGTCTACGCTGCTGAAGAAGCCGTCGCCGGAGACGGGGTAAGTGTTTGAGCTGTTGGTGTATGTGAAGTTGGTCATAGTGTAGTAATAATCGACATGGTCTTCACTGGCGTCATCGGTAACCACGTCAAAAGACAATGTGCTGGCCGAGGTGATATCGAAGTAACCAGTAGCTGAGTTGCGGTCTGCAGTTTTTGTTAGGGTGAATTGGCCCGCGTCGAGCGCGGTGCTGCTACCTGTGGCTATGATTTTAATCCCCGCGCCTGCGCTTGCTGCGGGTACGGTACCTGTCCAGGTAAAGTCTTGGTTGGCATCTTCTGCCATGGCATTCGCCGATAACGCAACTAGCGCGCTGATGGTTGCGATTTTAAATAGGTTTTTCATTTTTAATCCTAAGTGATAAGTGATAAGTGATAAGTGATAAGTGATAAGTGATAAGTGATAAGTGATAAGTGATAGTTTTATTAACGCATTCTAAATGCAATCCTTATTATGCCGAGGCTATGAGAGGGGCATGTTTCCTGAGGGTTTCTACTTTCGAGAGCTTGGCTTTTGGTTTATTGGATTGCGGGTGGTAAAGCAAAGGGTGTGGCAGTTTGCGGTGGGGGTTGAGTATAATTAAAGGCGGGCTCAATTAGTCGAGCCCCGCCTTGGATTTTAACTTAGGTCTTAACCTAAGCTTTGAGCGCTAGATGGCTTGGTCGGTAATGAGTAAGGTTGCTCGGAATGTGAACTCTGTACCATAAGCATATTGACTGCTGACCCCCTTTTGGGTAAGGGTGAGGTTGGTCAATGTGGTTGCTGCTGTCGTGGTTTTTATATCTTTCTGTAGAGGGATGCCGTTAGCGGTCAATGATGACCTGTTGTTCGCGTTAAAAAAATTACTTGGGTTATGCGAAGAGACGGCTAGGAAGTTGGTCAGGGTGTAGTAGTAATCGACATGCTCTTCGCTGGCATCATCTCTAACCACGTCGAAAGAAAGTGTGTTGGCCGAGGTTATAGCGAACATCCCGGCTGAACCTGTGTCATCTGAGACTTTTGTGAGGGTGAACTCGCCCGCGTCGAATGCGGCGCCGCTACCTGCGCTTATGATTTTAATCCCAGTGCCTGCGCCTGCTGCGGGTACGGTGCCTGTCCAGGTAAAGTCTTGGTTAGCATCTTCAGCCATGGTGTTTGCCGATAACATGACTAGCGCGCTGATGGTTGCGATTTTAAATATGTTTTTCATTTTTAATCCTAAGTGATAAGTGATGGTTTTGTTAATGCATCCTAAAATCTAATGTTTATTATTTTAAGGCTGTGGGGGGGGGTATGTTTCCTGCGGGTATTTTTTCGAAAGGTTACTTTTTGTCTGTTGGATTGCGGGTGGTAAAGCAAAGGATGTGGCAGTTTGCGGTGGGAGTATAATTAAAGGCGGAACTCGATTCGTCGAGCCTCGCCTTGGATTTGAATTTAGGTCTTAACCCGGATTTTGAGCGCTAGATAGCTTGATCGGTAATGAGCATGGTTGCTATGATCATGGCATTATCGCCGTAAAAGTAGAGGGCGCCTCCGGACACGGTGAGGTCGGTCGCTGCAGTTGCTGCAGTTGTGGTTTTTTTATCTTTCAGTAAAGGGATGCCATTAGCCGCCAGGTCTATGTCGCCGTAGATGGTGCCGTCTACATTTCTGAATGCCCCTGTACTGCCTACTTGAAGTTGGGTTAAGGTGAAGTAATAATCGACATGGTCCTCGCTAGCATCATCGGTAACCACATCGAAAGACAGTGTGCTGGCTGTGACTATATCGAAATAGCCCTTCAGCGTGTTGTAACCTCCCGCTTTGACTAGGGTGAAATTACCTGCGTCGATTGTGGCGCCGCTGGTGAGGTCTTTAATTTTAATCCCTGTGCCTGCGTTTGCTGCTGGTACAGTACCTGTCCAGGTAAAGTCTTGGTTGGCTTCTTCCGCCGTGGCGTTCGCCGATAGCATGACTAATGCGCTGATGGTTGCGATTTTAAATATGTTTTTCATTTTTAATCCTAAGCGATAAGTGATGGTTTTGTTAATATATCCTAAATCTAATGTTTATCATGCCAGTGTTAGACGCTCTGTGTGTTTCTTGGGGGGGGTCCGTTTTCGAGGGGGTGGCTTTGGGTTTATTGGGTTGCGAGTGGTAAAGCAAAGGGTGTGGCAGTTTGCGGTGGGAGTATGATTAAAGGCGGGGCTCGATTCGTCGAGCTCTGCCTTGGGTTTGAATTTAGGTCTTAACCTAGATTTCGAGCGTTAGATAGCCTGGTCGGTGATCAGCATGGTTGCGGTGATTGCGTACTCATCACCGTATACAAATGCACCATTTCCGGTCAGGGTGAGGATGGTCGACGCGGTTGCTGCTGTTGTGGTTTTTGTGTCGAGCTGTAGAGGGGTGCCGTCAGCTGTTAGGTCTATAGTCTCGAGGGTCCCCTTAGGCGCGTAAAAAGTGAAGCCTCTGTAGGTGTATGAGAAACTGGTCATGGTGTAGTAGTAATCAACATGGTCCTCGCTAGCATCATCGGTAACCACGTCAAAAGAAAGTAGGCTGGCCGAGCTTATGTCAAACTTCCCGGCTTCCGCGTCGTAATCTCCCGTCTTGGTCAGACTGAATATGCCCGCGTCGAGTGCGGTGCCGCTACCTGTGGCTATGATTTTAATCCCTGCGCCTGCGCCTGCGCTTGCTGCTGGTACGGTACCTGTCCAGGTAAAGTCTTGGCTGGCGTCTTCCGCCATGGCGTTTGCCGATAACATCACTAGCGCGCTGATGGTTGCGATTTTAAATATGTTTTTCATTTTTAATCCTAAGTGATAAGTGATAAGTGATAAGTGATAAGTGATAAGTGATAAGTGATAAGTGATAGTTTTTTGATGCATCTTAAATTTGAACATTTATTATGCCTAGGTTATGAGAGGGGTATGTTTCCTGTTAGTTTCTACTTTCTAGGTGCTACTTTCTAGTCTGTTGGCTTGCGGTTATAGGTGGCAACAAAGGCAAAAAAATAGGCTGGATAGCGGTGGCTGCTGTTGATGTTTTTAGTGGTGATTTCTCGAGTGATGAGTTTTTTTTGGGGGGGGGGCGAAAGGCAGGGCTCGATTCGTCGAGCTCTGCCTTGGGTTTGAATTTAGGTCTTAACCTAGACTTTGAGTGCTAGATAGCCTGGTCGGTAATTAACATGGTTACCTGGTATGAGTACTGTTGACCGTAGTAGTAAGGGCCGGTGCCGCTGGTCAGTGTCAGGTCAGTCGGCGCGGACGCTGCTGCGCTTTTTACATCTAGCTGCAAGGGGAGGCCGTTAGCTGTCGGTGTTATCTTAAACATGACCGGAGAAGTACCTATCTCCCCCCTTTTGAACGAAATGTTTGTCATGGTGTAGTAATAATCGACATGGTCTTCGTTAGCGTCATCGGTAACCACGTCGAAAGACAGTGTGTTGGCTGAAGCTATCTCGAAATACCCTACCTCAGGGCTGCTGTGTTCTGCTGTCTTGGTCAGGGTGAACGCGCCGGCGTCGAACGTGGTGCCGCTGGTGAGGTCTTTGATTTTAATCCCTGTGCCTGCATCTGCTGCTGGCACTGTACCTGTCCAGGTAAAGTCTTGGTTGGCATCTTCTGCCATGGCATTCGCCGATAACGCAACTAGCGCGCTGATGGTTGCGATTTTAAATAGGTTTTTCATCTTCATTCCTTAATGATTTTTTAATTGGGTCCACCCTGGAGTTGAAGAATACCTGTCGCTTGTGGTTTTTTTGTTTCTTGAGGGTTTCTGTTTTCGCGGGGTGGGGTTTGGTTTATTAGGATACGAGTTACGACTGGTAAGAAAAGGTAAGGAAAAGACGGGGTGATTAACGGTGCCACACATGTTAGTTGGCGTATGCAGGCTTGTTTAACTAAGCTTTAGGTGTTGAGTTGTGGTGAGAGGTTGCTATGCCCCGTTCAAGGTGAAGTTTGGTGAGTTTAGAAGACACTCCAGTATATCATTGCTGTTCGCGCGTGATAAGACGCGCTTTTCTCTGCGGTGATGATAAATTTTCCGGAAAGAACTGTGACCATAGGCGTGGCTGGGCTGGGCTGAAGCTCAGTTACTGAAGCTGTCAGAGGTGTTTTCTATTGATATAGTAGCCTATGCAGTGATGTCTAACTATGTGCATGTTGTGTTGAGTGTTGATATCTACCAAGCCAATATGCTGTCGGACAAGGAGGTTGTAGAGCGCTGGCACCGGTTGTTTAAAGGGACTGATATCACGCAAAAGTTTGTTAAAGGTGAAATCATAGAGAGTGTTGAAATTGCACAGTTAAAACATTCGATAGCCGACTACAGATGCAGACTCGGTGACATCAGCTGACTCTTGCCAATAAAGAGTTGAGGGCGCTGAATGAGCCTATCGCGCGTAGGGCCAATAGAGAGGATAATTGTACAGGACGATTCTGGGAAGGGCGTTGCACCTACTTGTTTTATAAAGAGCCAAGCATTACTAGATGAAGCTGCGATATTGGCCTGTATGACTTATGTTGACCATTATTTCATGGATAGATAGGCCTATTTGGGTGCAAATAGCTAAAGCAGCCGAAACGTCAGATTTCACCAGCATCAAGAGAAGGCGGCACTACAGTCGATCATGCCTGCATTTATTAGCTAGCTAATTACCCTTACATTCCTATTCAAAGTAATCTAATCCCATTTCTAAGTGGATTAGATTCTGCTGCCTTGATATCCGGTTGAGCAAGGGGTTTCAGTAGTGATTCTAGTTAAACTTAAATTCCCCCTTCAAAATCAGTATTTTTAAGGCTAAGGCAGTCGAATTGACATAATGCGTTCACCTAGTTGCTTGGTGATTTTATATCATGGGTGGCACGGTTAAGTGTGAGGGTTTCTGCTTTCGAGGGGGTGGCTTCTGGTTTATTGAATTGTGGGTGGTAAGGTAAAGGAGCCTGGTAGTTTGCGGTGGGAGTTGGGTGTTATTAAAGGCGGGCTCAATTCGTGGGCTCCGCCTTGGATTTGAATTTAGGTTTTAGTCTGGATTTAGGGCGCTAGATAGCCTGGTCAGTGATTAGCAGTGTGGCTTGAATTGTGTATTCATCACCATACAAATACTCCCTTTCACCCGCGTTGGCCAGGGTGAGGTTGGTCGGCGCGGTTGCTGGTGTCGTGGTTTTCATACCTTCCTGCAGGGGGGTGCCGTTAGCAGTCAGCGATGCATTGAAGGTCGCATCATAAAGAGTGCCTGCCCGGCCTGACCTGTGGGCTAGGTAGCTGGTCAGGGTGTAATAGTAATCGACATGGTCTTCGTTAGCGTCATCGGTAACCACATCAAAGGAAAGTGTGCTGGCTGAGGTTATGTTGAATATCCCGATATCTGCGGTACGGTCTGTGACTTTTGTTAGGGTGAACGTGCCCGCGTCGAATGTAGCGCCGCTGCTGAGGTCTTTGATTTTAATTCCGCCGGTTGCATCTGCTGCTGGCACTGTACCTGTCCAGGTAAAGTCTTGAGTGGCATCTTCAGCCATGGCATTAGCCGATAGCATAACTAGCGCGCTGATGGTTGCGATTTTAAATATGTTTTTCATTTTTAATCCTGATTGATAAGTGGTGGCTTTATTGATACATCCTGAGCGTGATATTTATTATATTAAAGCTATGGGGGGGGGGGGGATGTTTCCTGCGGGTTTCCGTTTTCGAGGGGCTTTTGGTTGGTTGGCAAGGTAAAGGGGTGTGGCAGCTTGCGGTGGGTGTTGAGTATTACCCAAGGCGAGCCCAATTAATCGAGCCCGCCTTGGGTTTAACCTAGGCTTTGAGTGCTAGATAGCCAGGTCGGTAATGAGCAGCGTTGCTTGGAATGTGTGCTCCTCGCCAGGTACGTATATGCCGCGCCCGCCTATGCTGAGGTTGGTCGGCGCGGTTGCTGGTACCGTTGTTTTGACTTCTTTTTCTAAAGTGGCGCCATTAGCTATCAGGTCCCACGCATTTTGCGCCTGGTTCTTGGTTACCTCTTTGAGGGAGTCTAACGCGCGCCTGCTATACGCAAAGCTTGTCAGGGTGTAGTAGTAATCAA
This sequence comes from Shewanella psychrophila, assembly GCF_002005305.1. NCBI lineage: Bacteria > Pseudomonadati > Pseudomonadota > Gammaproteobacteria > Alteromonadales > Shewanellaceae > Shewanella > Shewanella psychrophila. The sequence goes on along the minus strand of NZ_CP014782.1, from coordinate 4,516,408 downwards.
CATGGTCCTCGCTAGCGTTATCGGTGACCACATCGAAAGATAGCGTGTTGGGTGAGGCTATATCATACCATAGGTAGTCACCGGAGGTGCCGTAAACTTCCGGATTGCTTAGGGTGAACACCCCCGCATCAAACTCCGTCGCGCCTGTTCTGATCACTTTAATGCCGTCAGTCGCACCTGCTGCTGGCACGGTGCCTGCCCAGGTAAAGTCTTGAGTGGCATCTTCAGCCATGACGTTCGCCGATAGCATAACTAGCGCGCTGATAGTTGCGAGTTTAAACGTGTTTTTCATCTTCATTCCTAAGTGATAAGTGATAGCTTTATTAAAATCTTCTAAATGTAATATTTATTATGTCAATGCTGGGTGCTTTGTATGTTTCTTGAGGGTTTCTGTTTTCGAGGGGGTGACTTTTGGTTTACTGAATTGCGGTTGTGGGTGGTAATAAAAGCAAGAAAAGAGGTAAGGCAGCGGTGGCTGTTGTTGGTATTTTAACGGTGGGCTCTCGGTGGTGAGCCGAAAAGGCGGGCTCAATTGGTTGGGCTCCGCCTTGGGTTTCAATTTAAGTGTAGATTTAGAGGGCTAGATAGCCTGGTCGGTAATTAGCATGGTTGCCTGGATTGAGTACTCAACACCGTATGAGAATGTGCCGTATCCGTCCAGCGTGAGGTCGGTTGGTGATGTTGCCGCGACCGGGCTTTTAACGTCTTCCTGTAAAGGGGCGCCATCAGCCATAAGGTCTACCCCTGTCAGGTATACGGAGGATATATTAGCGCCGTTGGCGAGGCCGTCGCTAGAGCTGTACACAAAATCAGTCAAAGTGTAGTAGTAATCGACATGGTTCTCGCTGGCGTCATCGGTAACCACGTCAAAAGACAATATGCTGGGCGAGACGATATTGAATTTACCCTTACCAGTGCTGAAATCATCCACCTTAGTTAGCTCGAATACGCCGGAATCTAGTGTGGTAGAGCTACTGAGGTCTTTAATTTTAATTCCGCTAGTTACGTCTGCTGGTACTGTACCTGTCCAGGTAAAGTCTTGAGTGGCGTCTACCGCCATGGCGTTCGCCGATAACATGACTAACGCGCTGACAGTTGTGATTTTAAATATGTTTTTCATTTTTAATCCTAAGTGATAGTTTTATTGATACATCCTAAATGTGATAGTTATTATGCCAATGTCAGATGTGCTGTATGTTTCTTGGGGGTTTCTGTTTTTGATGCATTGCTTTCTGGTTTATTGGCTTGCGGTTATAGGTGGCGATAAAGGCAAAAAATAGGCTAGATAGCCTGGTCGGTAATTAGCATGGTTGCCTGGAGCGTGTATTCGATACCGTACGCGAAATTTGTAACTCCGGTCAGGCTAAGGGTGGTTGATGTGGTCGCTGGGGTTGTCGTTTTAACATTATCCTGCAAAAAAAAGGGGGGTCAGCCGTCAGGCCTACCGGGGCGTTGAAAGTGTTAAAGCTACCTCCGCTGTAGGCGTAAGCGGAGCTGGTTAAGGTGTAGTAATAATCAACATGGTCTTCACTGGCGTCATCGGTAGCCACGTCAAAAGAAAGTGGGCTGGCTGAGGTTATATCGAACGCCCCATGAGATAAGGTAATATCTGCAGTTTTTGTTAGGGTGAATTGGCCCGCGTCGAGCGCGGTGCCGCCGCCTGTGGCTATGATTTTAATCCTTGCGCCTGCGCTTGCTGCAGGCACGGTACCTGCCTAAGCAAGGTCTTGAGTGGCGCCTTCGGTCATGATGCTCGCCGATAACGTGACTGGCGCGCTGATGGTTGTAATTTTAAATAGGTTTCCCATCTTCATTCCTTAATGATTATTTGATTTGGTCCACCCTGGGGCTGAATTTTGCCTGATGTTTGTGGTGTTTAGTGTTTTCTGCGGGTTTCCGCTTTTTTTGGGCTTTTGGTTTATTGGCTTGCGGGTGGTAAATCGAGGGGTGGTGGTTTGCGGTAGGGGTGGGAGTGTAATTACGGGCGGGCTTAGTTAGCTGAGCCCGCCTTGGGTTTGAATTTAAGCGTGGGCTCAGGGGTTAGATGGCTTGGTCGGTAATGAGCATGGTTGACTGGAACACGTATTCATCACCGTACATGAACAGGTGATTTCCGGTCAAGCTAAGGGTGGTTGATGTGATTGCTGCTGTTGTGGTTTTTGTATCTAGCTGTAAAGGTGCGCCGTCAGCTGTTAGTCCTACAGTGCTACTGCTCTGCACATCGACGTCACGAGTAGTTGCGTCGTAGGTGTAAGTAGAGCTGGTTAAGGTGTAGTAATAATCAACATGGTCTTCACTGGCGTCATCGGTAACCACGTCGAAAGAAAGCAGGCTGGCCGAGGTGATATCGAAGTAACCAGCAGTTGGGGAGTAGTCTGCAGTTTTTGTTAAGGAGAACACGCCCGCGTCGAGCGCGGTGCCGCTACCTGTGGCTATGATTTTAATCCCCGCGCCTGCGCTTGCTGCTGGCACGGTGCCTGTCCAGGTGAAGTCTTGGTTGGCATCTTCTGCCATAGCATTCGCCGATAGCATGACTAGTGCGCTGATGGTTGCGATTTTAAATAGGTTTTTCATTTTGACCCCTGAGTATGATTTATTAACGCATTTTTTAATGCGATATTTATTATCGCCAAGGTTGATGTGGTGCATGTTTCTTGAGGGTTTTTGTTTCGCGGGTGTTTTTCTGGCCTTTGGTATCACGGATTGGGGCGTCCATATATGGCACGGTTAAAGAGGGCCGACGCAATTTTCTTGTTCAAAGTAGAAATGCGTCGGCTGTACTGCTGTTGATCTCGAGCTTTGCTATCACTAGTTTGGTTATAACGAGATTCGCTATAAACCAGCTAGCCTAGTGCCAGTGCTTTTTCTGCTAGGCGCTTGGCGGCGTTGCGGTGTTTATACAGGAGTCGCTCCAGATCTAGTCCGATAACTTGGCCGTCATGGACACGCCACTTGCCGGCTATCATGACTCTGTCGGCACTATGTGCGCCGCACAGTATGAGCGCTGCCAGGGGATCGTGGGAGCCAGAGAAGCGGATTTCATCGAGTTTGAACATGGCGATATCGGCTTGCTTGCCTACGGCTAAGGTGCCTATGTCGTCACGGCCCATGGCGCGAGCCGAGCCTTGGGTCGCCCATCTCAGTGCGTCAAAGTGAGTGACATCGGCGGAGCCATAACGCAGACGCTGTAGATACAGGGCCATGCGAACTTCGCCTATCATGTTAGAGCCGTCGTTAGAGGCGGAACCATCGACGCCGAGTCCGACTTTTACGCCTGCCGCTTCCAGTTCCTTGTTTCGACATATGCCCGAGGCCAACATCATATTGGATGTTGGGCAGTGACTGATCCCAATTTGTGCCTTACCAAGACGTTTGATTTCTTCGTCGTTAAAGTGAATACCGTGGGCCAACCAAGTGCGCTGATTTAACCAGCCGACCTCTTCGAGATAATCCACCGGACGATAGCCGAAGCGCTCGAGGCAGAAGTCTTGCTCGTCTATGGTTTCACACAGGTGTGTGTGAACCATGACGTTTTCATTTTTGGCGATGCGCGCCGTTTCTCGCATAAGGTCTGTGGTGACCGAGAAGGGAGAGCAGGGAGCCAGAGCAATTTGTATCATGGCACCATCATCACGCTGATGGTACTCACGAATTAAACGCAAGCTGTCATCGACTATGATCTGTTCGGTTTGAATGGTATTGCGTGGCGGTAAGCCGCCGTCATCTTCGCCAAGACTCATTGAGCCGCGGGTTAAAATAGCTCGCATATCCAGCTTATTGGCAACCTCGACTTGCAGATCTATGGCATGTTCTAAGCCGGTGGGGATCAAGTAGTGATGATCCGATGCCGTAGTACAGCCTGACATCATCATCTCGACTAATGCGACCTCGGTAGCCAGGCTCATCATTTCCTCATCTAACCCAGCCCAAACGGGGTACAGGGTCTTGAGCCAGTGAAATAACTCTTTATTGAGCGCGTCGGGGTAGGCACGTGTCAGGGTCTGATAGAAATGATGATGAGCATTAATTAACCCTGGGAGAACTACATGTTGGCTGGCATCCACTACAACATCTACTCTCTGGGTGGGTTCGGCTCCCTGTTTTATTATTTCGATAATCTTAGTGCCACTTACCACTACACCACCGCGGGCATCTTCATCTGTGCCTGTGTAGATGGCGAGAGGGTTTTTAAGCCATACTGTTTCCATTGATGCTTCCTTAGCCCGGCTCCAGCTCAGTCAGAGTGGGCTTATCTGTTGTTATTTTAGTGTTTATTCTGTTTTGTATTCTGCCGCTGTTCACATGGGTTTAGCTTATATTTATCTTCGTCTTTGTTCTCTGGGAGGGCCATATCAAGCAGCCTTCAGTAGCAAGTCCTGAGTGAAAGATGTTAGCTATTCCATGGCCATCTAAGGCCAGCTCAAATTGTAGATTTATCGATTTATCGATTCATTGTTCACTTGTTACCATAACTATGTACACAATTAGGCCTAATAGTAAAGTCTAGTAGCTTGCTTTTTTGTTCCATTAATGTGCAGTGACCATTAAAGGGCACTGTGTTGTTTGTTCTTTAGTTATTGATTATTCTATATAAATCATTGCGATTTAGTTTCTAACTATTGATTTCGTTTCTTTGTACACATTTTATCTATTGATTTTGTACAATCCGTGGTACAAAATTAACCAATCAAGTTAGATAAGGAGTCCTTCAATGAATAATGAGTATCCGCGTAACTTAATTGGTTATGGCGCAGTCCCTCCACACCCACATTGGCCTGGAGAGGCGCGTGTTGCTGTCTCCTTTGTGCTCAATTATGAGGAGGGAGGTGAGCGTTGTGTGTTACACGGTGATTCAGAATCCGAAGCTTTTTTATCTGAGCTTCCCGGCGCACAGCCTTATGTGGGTGAGCGCCATATGAGTATGGAGTCTGTTTATGAATACGGCAGCCGGGCCGGCGTTTGGCGCGTGCTGCGTCTGTTTAAGCAGTTCGATATTCCGCTGACTGTTTTTGCCGTTGCTATGGCCTTAGAGCGTCACCCGGACGTGGCGAGAGCCATGATGGAAGATAAACATGAGATCTGTAGTCACGGTTACCGCTGGATAGATTATCGACATATGGATTATGCCGAAGAACGGGATCATATGCATAAGGCGATTGAGATCATCGAGCGCATTACAGGTGAGCGTCCACTGGGCTGGTATACGGGGCGCACTGGGCCCAACACACGCAAAATTGTGGCCGAAGAGGGCGGTTTCCTCTATGACTCAGATGCTTATGATGATGATCTGCCATACTGGCATGAAGAGGGACCCAAGCCGCAGCTAGTGATCCCTTATACCTTAGACGTCAATGACATGCGTTTTGCTACTGTGCAAGGCTTCAATTCGGGTGAGCAGTTTTATCAGTACTTAAAAGATTCCTTCGACACCTTATATGAAGAGGGAGCGACGGCGCCTAAGATGATGTCGATAGGTTTACATTGCCGCCTGATCGGTCGACCCGGGCGCATCGCTGCACTCAAGCGCTTCCTCGAGTACGTCAAGCAACATGACAAGGTATGGCTGTGTCGCCGTATCGATATTGCTAAACACTGGCACCAGCATCATCCACATCCAAGCATGAAGGAGGCGTAACCATGGCGCACTTTTCACATTGTCAGCCCACTAAAATGAACCGAAGCGAATTTGTGGCACACTTCAAAGATGTGTATGAACACAGTCCTTGGGTAGCAGAGTGGGTGTTTGATGCCGGCTTATCCGGCAATGAAGACAACATCAATATTATGCACCAGCGTATGGCCGATACGCTGCTGGCAGCTGACAAGAGTAAGCAATTAGCCTTGATCAATGCACACCCGGATCTTGCGGGACGCGCAGCAATTAATGGTGAGTTGACCCATGCATCGACTTCGGAGCAAGCCGGTGCGGGCATAGACCTATGTTCGGCAGAGGAGTTTGAGCGCTTTACACATTTTAACCAGCTCTACCTGAGTCGTTTTAACTTTCCTTTTATCAAGGCTGTGAAAGGGGCGAATCGCCATCAAATCCTCGAGTCGTTCGAAACGCGCTTAGATAATGACAGTGAAACTGAATTCAGTACCGCTTTGACTGAGATAAATAAGATAGCCCTGTTTCGATTGCAGGAGATGTAAATCACCGTTTGAAAGTGCGCTTGTCATGGTTCGAGCACGTCATAATAAAAAAGGCCTTTGAGGCTAATGCCGGTAAGTTAAGCTTACTGGCATTTTTTATTTCTGGCATATTTCTGTGGTCTGCGCTTGACCGTTCTAGGAAAAGACCGAGTTCGTCGGGGCTCTAAAATCAGGCTTTCAGCCATTTCATAGAAATATTTAAGCTGACGAGGAATTGCACCTGGTGTCGAGTAGGGCAAACCCACTAATAGCCTCAAAATATGAGCCAAAGAACCATTAAAACTCAACTGATAAGGGAGATAATCCCCTTTGAGTTGATGACACATTTTCACCATCTGATAACGCACTAGATTGTAGGTGAGTAAGATCCCCCACAACTCCTGTTTTACAAGCTCTGGCAGTCGACTTCTCAACGTTAAACGATTACCTAGCATGTATTGTTTTTGCTCTCGATAACCTAATTCTATTTCCCATCGATGCACGTATAAGTCAGCTATGTCTGCAACGGGATAACGCATGGGATCTATCATTGATGTCAAAACCGAGTATTCCTTGCCATTAATCTTTCGACTTATCAGCCGAACTTCCAGCTCATAAGGCAGCTCAGGCCATCGTTTTCTGGCATGTGGATTACTTTTTAATTGAACGATTTTATCGTTGCGCCCCAAGCTGCGGAGCACTTCATATTGGACATTTTTTTTCAACGGAATTAGCCAGTGTCGCTCGTTACCTGTGGATTGCCACTGATAAAGTAGCCCTAGAGAATAAAAGCCTCGATCAAACAATGTCAGACTATGATCCGGTGTGGAGTCGATAAGCTTTTCGGCCAAAATCATCTCATTAACGGCGTAATCATCGAAAGCACTGGCGGTAATAAGATGGCTACTCAATTCCATTTGGCAGACCATACGAACTTGAGGATATTGAGTCTCTTTTTGTCGAGAAAAGGCTTCTGCATTATCGGGAGTATCTTCCGCCCGCCAGACTACACCATCGACTCCCAGTAACGTCAGTCCATTCCAGTTTGGATGTAGAGCTTCACGATTCCAGTGAGCTTGAGTGCACTCAAACAGAGCTTTCATTGCCGCTTCACCGAGATTTTTTCGTCGTTGAGTTAATGCGCTCGGAGCAACAAATGGCTTGCCCTCTCTATCAACGATATCGAGCATGTTAATGATGTGAGCCATCGACTTATCATTATAGATAGCCATTCCAATAATAAGCCAAGCCATTGACTCTAGTGTTAATTTACGTTTTCTAATCGTGACTGTTTCAGTTAATGAATACGCTTCCTCTATCAACTCCAGAGGGAGTAAATCTGCGAGGGTTTCAACTTGATGGGGCTTGAGTTGGTTGATCATGTCAAAAGCTTGGGAAACTAGCATAAAAAATCCGAGACCTAGAGATAGGACTCGGATTCTGAAGCATCTAGAAGATCAGTCAACCGATCGATAAATCACTAAATGATCGGCATTAGCCTTTGAGGCCTTTTTTATTTCTATCAATAGTGAGTCTGACAGAATCTACATTAAGTTAAATCTAAGCCTGAATCTAAACTTTAGCCCTAGCCCTTGTTGCTCTTAGCCTTGCCTGTGTGTTTATTGTTGAAGCTGGAAAACACCACATGCAGATCTTTAGACACAGGCTCACCATCGAGATTTAGTTTTGAGCGAATATGGTTTAAATGTTCCTGCATCAGAGAAAGGGCTTTGTCTTTGTCACCAGCCTCAATGGCATCCAATAGCCCAGTGTGCTCATCCAGAGAGCAGTTTATGTGGTTACCCACTTCATATTGAGCAATCAATAGAGATGTCTGTGAGACAAGACTGCGTTGGAAGTTAAACAGGGGCGTATTGTTGGCCATTACTGCAAGTTGTAAGTGAAACTCACCGGATAAACGGATACCACTACCAAAGTCGCCTTTCTCGAAAGCATTTAGCTCATCAGCGACAAGCTGACGAACTTGTTTTATCTGTTCGGCGGTGGCGTGTTCAACTGCCAGCTCAGTAATTGCCAACTCCATGATTTCACGGGCTTTGAAGATCTGCTTGGCTTCCTCTACCGTTGGAGCGGCAACAATAGCACCTCGGTTGGGCCTGATGACGACAACTTGCTCCAGAGATAATCGCAGCAAGGCGCGGCGCACCATAGTGCGGCTGACATCAAATATGTCGCTCAGCACTTCTTCGTTGAGCTTAGTATTAGGCGGTAGGCGCTGCTCTAGAATCGCATCAAAAATATGGCAGTATACGATGTCATCCAAGGTCTGATTAGCAAGCTTAGATTTGGGTTTCACTTGTGCCGGTTTAAGGGGACTTGTCATTAGGTTACCAGACTCTTTAATAGAGGATGAAATGCCGGTGATTATACGTTTGCAGTTAATTTTACTGCATTTGTCGGCGGGAGCAAAGTGAAGATAAATAGCAAAGGGTTAAATGAGCAATCATGTTTACAGGCTTTGCCACCTGGCTCCCTTTCTACTTGTTAAGAGCCAGTAGCTAAGAGTCAGGTGATAAAGCCTAGTGATAAGTCGGCATTGCGACTCATCTTTGTCCTATTTCTGATTTAGGTTCTCGCCTAATAGTAAGGGATAGCTGGGCAAGGTTAAGAAAGGCGCAAATTCGGCAGACGTCGATATCTCATCGAAGAGGCGAGCCGTTTCAAGGAACCGACCCTTATCGAATCGTGCTTCGCCGACTTCAGCCTTGATGGTGTCCAGCTCCTGCGTTAGCCAAGTACGAAATAGCGCTGTGGTGAAGACTTGTCCATCATCCAATTTCACCCCATGATGGATCCACTGCCAGATACTCGCACGTGAGATCTCGGCGGTTGCGGCATCTTCCATTAGGCCATAGATAGGCACGCAGCCGACTCCTTGGATCCACGCCTCGATGTAATAGAGCGCAATACGGATGTTTTTGCGCACGCCAGCCTGGTTACGCCCGCCTGAACACGGCTCAAGTAAGCGTGCTGCGCTAACTTCATCTACGGCGCTAGAGTCAAAACCTAATTGGTTTACTTTACCTTTAAGATGCTGGTTAAACACATCCATCGCAGTGGCCACTAAGTGTGGATGAGCGACCCAGGTGCCGTCGTGTCCGTTTTTAGATTCCCGCCGCTTATCCTCTACCACCTTATCGAGTACATTTTGCATTATCTGGGGATCATTATTTGGAATAAAGGCAGACATGCCACCCATAGCCAGTGCACCTCTTTGGTGACAAGTACGCACCAATAGTTGGCTGTATGCATTGAGAAATGCCTTATCCATACCGACTTCATGGCGGTCGGGTAGGATGCGGTCGGGATGATTTTTTAAGGTTTTTATGTAGCTGAAAATGTAATCCCATCGACCACAATTCATCGCAACAATATGGTCACGCATCGCGTACAAGATCTCATCCATTTGGAACACAGCCGGTAGCGTTTCGATCAATATCGTTGCTCGAATCGTGCCTGTACTGACGCCGAAATAGGCTTCGGTAAAGCTGAAAATATCATCCCACCACTGGGCTTCTTCCATACTTTCGAGTTTAGGTATGTAGTAATACACCCCCAGACCTTGTTTTGCACGAGTCTGATAATTATGGAAGAAGTAAAGTGCAAAATCCATCAAACAACCAGGAATGGCACGGCCGTTATAATGGATGTGCTCCTCGGGTAGGTGTATGCCTCGGGGGCGTGCAATGAGTAGAGCGGGATCATCATTGAGCTGGTAATGCTTGTTTTTGTCCATATCGTAATAGCTGATGCTCCTGTTGTTAGCATCTCGCAGGTTGATCTGACCATTGATCATATTGTCCCATGAAGGGGCTGATGCATCTTCAAAACAACACATAAACACTTTTGCATCGGAATTTAAGGCGTTAATGACCATTTTTCTATCGACGGGCCCGGTGATTTCGACTCGACGATCTTGTAGTGGGCCAGGAATGGACGAGACCTTCCAGCTTTTATCGTCACGGATCCGTTGAGTGTCTTGTCGAAAACCAGGCAGTGCGCCGCCATCAAACTCGGCTTGCCTTACTTCGCGTAAGTCCAATAGCTCATCACGGCGCGCAGCGAATTGGGTTACTAGTGCACTTAAGAATTTGCAGGCATCCTTAGAAAGTATATGAGCGTATTCGGTATTCTTTTTGGTGCCGATAACGTCGATACACACAGAGCCTTGTTTTTCTAAAATCGTCTCAGAATTCATTTTTCACCACCAAAGCAATGTTGGGTACAATTGAGGTATAAATTGTACACATTATCTGTTTTTATTCCATCTGTATGTGTCGTTATTTTGTAGGTAAAATAAGCTTGCATTGTTGAGGGGCATTAGGTAATCCAGAGTAAGAATCAATACACCTCATTGTTGATGTACTTATCTTATTGTTTTTAAGGGTTATTTGTGTTTTTATTTATTCTGATGTTTGGGATTTTAGCCGCTGTTTAAATTGTTCATTGGCGATGCTTACGTTTTATAGGTGGACATAAACGAGTTTTGCTACTTTAATACTGATTGGTACAAGACCAATGCTTCTTTGTTTTTATGTCGACTCGTGAGGTAATCTTAAAGTAATTAAAGCTGACGTAGAAATGCTCCGTTGGTGCCTTGACGCTCCGATGTCTACACCCGTTAATAATTAGCTAGATTTCGGCATATAATCGGAAATAATTCTCTGACAATATATCGTTTCAAACATCGCTGAATTTCTTTAACCGATAGTCCTTCTATAGTTCTTTCCTCTGTATATAGCTCTCGCTAGAGCGTCACTTCTCATCCTAATCAATGCTACAGAACATCACGCATTATTGGCTTCTCTTGAGTCTCCACGGTTTAATTTATGGCGCTATTTTTACCTGAAGAAGTTTCTAAGGGATTAACACCTGCTGCTACCAACAAAGCAGCAACACAGGGAGTCTGATATCAAGAGAGTTGTAGCCCTTTTTAGGATGATGATGTTTCTCCCAAGGCGGTCAATTTTCTTATTTGGCTCACGAATTTCAATCTGCTCTAGGGTCATCGGGCAGTTTTAGGAGAAGCAACATACGCTCTTGCTTAAGCTATCGAACCCATTTATCCATCCAGATTTTCTTACGCCCATTACTTTAGCTGCTTCAGTTACTGAGTAATTCGGGTCAACAACTAACGGCTCTGCCTCAAGTCGAAATACAGCGCTAAATGTGGGCCTAGACTTTTTGGTCATTGTGTCACCTTCATAAATACAGAAGTGATGATATCACCTCTAATTAGGTGGCCAAATTTAGTGAACCACTACAAGCCTGATTATAGCAAGTGGGACAGGAGAAGATGGCGGTAAGCCTTGCTTCTAATCAGAGAACTCTATGAGAGATCTCGTCTAAAAAAAGAGTAGCTCAGTTAAATCAACTATTTGTGCAATAGAGCCCCTTGAGACGTACAAAAACGAAACAATTCCCTGCTAAGCAAGTGATATAAAGGTTTCATGAGGCTCGAATAACCTTATCCGCTTATGAAAATACCCTTATAGATAAGAGTTTCTTGCCTATTAAGGAGAGGGCTGAAAGAAGTCTAAAACCGACTTTTGGCTACAAAGCAGCGATAGTAAAAGTGACAGAGGGGCGTGGTGACAAACCGTTCTTTTAGCCAGAGAACTCTAAATATATTGAATTGTAAAGTCTATCATCCAAACAGATACCATCAGGACCATATTATGAAATTTAGCTCCAAGGTTGTAATAACCTCATCCATTATCATCTTTGCCTCTATGAGCATCATGTCAATCTGGCAATCAAGGCAGGTCAACAGCCAACTTGAGAATATCATTCAAAGAAGTACTAATGAAATTATCTCAGGATTAATACAGACGGTAGATGCTCATTTAAATGAAAAAATCAGCATAGCTGACTACACGAGCGAGCTCATTACCAAAAATTATTCACCACAAAATGCTATATCAATCATCACGGAACAAAAAATAAAAGACTCATATATAACTGTCGGTGTAGGCATGGAATCTGATGGTTCAGTTATCAGTAATGATCCTAGTTGGCATCCAGGCCCTGAGTACGAACCTCGTAATCGACCATGGTATAAAGGTGCAAAAGTTACAGGGAAAACCATTATTACGACTCCTTACATCGATGACAAAACACAAGATTCGATAATCTCTGTTGGTTCCCCACTTTTAGACAATGGTCGTTTCTTTGGTGCAATTTTTTTTGATGTCAGCTTATCTACGTTAAATAAAATAATTGATCAAGTGTCACTATTTGGTACCGGATATGCTTTTTTGGTCGAGGCCAATGGAAATATCATCCTTCATCCTGATAGCAATTTATTAGGCAAAAATATAAGCAGCTTCCTTGGTGATACCAAGATCGAGGCCTCAACTCAACTCGTCGATGTAAACGGCAAGCAATCCTACGTCACTTTTGCTCCACTTGTGTCTCAAGACTGGTACGTTGGTACCATTATTGACTACGATAAGTCACATCAAACTATTAGCGAACTAAGAAACGCATCTGCTATTTTTACTATGATTGCCGTTGTGCTTGCTATCCTTGTTCTTATATTTACAATAAAAAAACTCATGACACCACTCACGCTTTTAAATCATGCTATGGAAGATGCAGCTTCCGGGCAAGGCGATTTAACCCGCCATTTAGACATTAATAGTGATGAAGAATTTTCTGCATTGGCTGCTAATTTCAATCTTTTTACTGAAAAGTTGCGAAACCTCATTACTCAAACCAAAGATCTGAGTGATGAAATTCACATCAGCACTGAAAAAACAGCCAAAGACTCAGAACTTTCCTCCTCTGACATCGCTACTCAACTGGCGGAAGTAGAACAGTTGGCCACCGCGATGGAAGAGATGGCAACAACCTCATCCGATGTAGCAGGTAATGCGCAAAATGCTTCAATCTCGGCTCAACAAGCCGATGCCGCAGCTACCGATGGTGTTAAAGTAATAAACGAAACCACCGGTGCTATCGACTCGTTATCAGGCCACATAGATCAAGCGGTGATTGTGGTGCAAGAGCTGACTCATTCCACCAACAACATTGAATCCATAGTATCAGTCATTACCGGTATCGCCGATCAAACTAACTTATTAGCACTCAATGCTGCCATCGAAGCGGCTCGAGCAGGCGCATCTGGTCGTGGTTTTGCTGTGGTAGCAGATGAAGTTAGAATCTTAGCTCAGCGTACTCAAGAGTCCACAACAGAAATTCGTCATATGATTGAACATCTGCAAGATGGGGCGAGCCAAGCAACCAGTGTGATGAATCAAAGTAAAATATTGGCCGCTGAAACTGTAGAAAAAGCCAATGAAGCGGATCAAGCACTGAATAAAATTCGCAGTGCCATTCTTGAAATCAATGATATGAACTTACAAATTGCTTCTGCTGCCGAGCAGCAGAGTCAAGTCGCTGGAGAAATAAACATCAATACCGTTAATATACGGAATATCTCTGAGGAAGTGTCAGGACGAGCACTACAATCCACAAGCGAAATGCAGAATCAAGTGACAATAGTGCAACAACAAGTTGATATTTTGAATAAATTCATCGTATAACACATTGATCATAGCAAAGTGAGTCATTAACTCTTAATCGCGGGGGCACCTAAGCCCTCGCGATCTCAATTATTTGCATAGTAATTGAGACGTTCTTTGAACCTAACTTGACAAAATCATGTTCCTAATGCCGATTTCGAGCGGGTGGTCGTCCTTGAAACTAGGCTGTGAGAGCCCTCAAAGATGATGACTATCACTAACGGCCGCTGATAAGCAAACCATTATTGAAGGTGATTTTAATACAAGCCATGTGATATTTGATAGTGCTACATATCGTAATACAGGTTTAGGTATACAACTTCTCACTAATAGTGCGCAAGTATGGGTTGATCTTCATGCCGATGTTGAGTTGATATATACCGATGCGTCACGAACATATCAATATGATGTCAATTTATTTAATTTTAAGATACTAAATATACCAGCAGGCTTAGAGATCCCCTCATTTTTCAATTTTAAATAATCCCGAAAATTGAACGGTAAATAGGCTGGTTTTTAAGGTAACGATAAAAATTATCCATTAGAGGTTCTGCCCACTCTTCTCGCATCGTGGGTAACAGTTCATAGTAAATACAACCTTGGCGAAACAGAGAGTATGAGCGAGTTTTACTGGTATTTGCCTTTATTGTCTTTTCCAAGTCAGCATCCTCGCCCGCTTTTCCTAGTAGCGTCAGCAAGCCTATCGCCAAGGCGCTTAGCAAAAACAACCGGTCTCTACGTACCGGGGAACGCGTGTAGGTGGCACTCATCCCCATGCCAAAACGATAGTCTTTAATGTCACGAAAAGTCGTCTCTATCCCCCAACGTTTCCCATATAAAGTCAACATCTTGCTACTCACTAGGTCACGTCGACTTGATGCTAAATACCAAGCTTCTTTCATGCCTTTTTTCTTGGTGCAAATGACCCGAGCGACTGCTTGCTTATTACCCGTTATTTGAACGTCCTTAAGGGTTCTTGTTATGCCGCTGGGTAATAGCCAGTCCTTTACTGGAAACAGCTCTCCTACCGCATCGGTGACTTTGATATTAGCCTTAATTCTAATGATGAAGTCAAAACCCAGCTCATGTTCAATGAAGTTAAATAGTGCCGTATCACTAAAGCCTCTATCAGCAACAATTGTCACTTTAACATCCTCTGCAACGATCGACCTTAACTTAACCAACAACTCATCTTCATGGTTGTTTCTATTACCTTTTAAAGCATGTTTACGATGGGTTTTCCATAGCAGTGGCGTGTTACGTCCATGGGTTGTTTGCATACTCAGTACGATGGTTGAATGGTCGTCTGAATCAAATTCAGTCCAATCGAGAGAGACCACTATCTCTTTGCGTGCACCGATAATATAAGGCCCCCAGGAGTCCAGTAATTGCCAGACGTTTAACTTTGTATTACTGAGTAATCGGTCTACTTGTTTAATAGCAGACTTACGCTTAAGTTTATTGGCTTGGGCTAAGCCAGCGCCAATGGCATGAATAGCGAGTGACCCCTTTTCAATCACTCCGTGAGCGGCATTAGCAAGTGAGGTGACCCTTTTAGCATGCATGTCATGGCCAAAGAGTTCATCGATGTGATTATGAATAAGGGCTTTATTTATCATGTTATAAATTTTAGAACATAGAGTGATTTGGCTTATTATACTCTGGAAGCCTTGCTGCCTCTGGTTATTATGAGGGGATGCTTAAGACCAGCAGGGGTGAGTGAGGTTATTATTACTTACTATAGTGTTGATGATGATACTCAAGAGGCTGATGAAATCTTTTATTTCACTGCATGGGTAGCGGGTAATCTCGAGGACCGTATTGTTGCTGAAACGGTTATTGTAGATAACGACTAGTATGAATTAGATATCTAGAATTAAATCATGATGCTCTGCCAAGTAGAGCATCTTTTGTAAAAATTTAGCGGAGTTTAATCTTCAAACTTGCTGAGGTACAAAGCGAGTGGATCGGCATCGGCATCTTTGTCCAGCATAGGTAAAGATACGATAAACAAGGAGAATAGCTCGGCCTGTGAGCTGATATTTAGCTTGCTATGGATTTTTTTTCGATGAACCTTTACCGTTTCCAGGCTGATATCCAGTGATTTTGCGATAGCTTTACTGGAGTAACCTTTCAAAATAAACAGCACAATTTCACGCTCTCGTTCACTCAGCACCTCTCGACCAAAGTTGTTGAAGGCTTTGTTGAGGTTATTGCTAAATTTTTTGTCTTTTGTCGATTGTTGGTCGGTTATCAGTGACTGTAAATCGTATAGCTGAAAGTGTTTTTTGATTAATTCGAGCAAGATGAATTTTATTGGCTCGACTGCTTGAAAAGGCTCATCTATGTCTTCCGTGAAATCATCTCGCAGGCCCAATGAGATGACCACTGACACCTCATCGGATAGATGGATGATCACGCCTTGCTCGTCTTTAAGCCCTGTGGCTTGATAGTAGTTTAAATAATATTCAGTCTGAAAAAAATCGTCGGGGGCCAGTTCGGTTAATTGATAAATGCCTTCAGGGACACCTTGTTGAATAGCGGCGTAGTAAGGATCCAGCAGATAGCCACCGCGGAGGTACATTTCTAAGGTCGAGTGTTGCTCCCTATCGGACAGGTCGCTATAGAGTAAAATTGGCGATGAGGCTTTAAAATAGCCAAACACGACACTGCTACCATAGGGAGATATGGATTGCAGTATCTCTGATAAATCACCAAGGAAATCTTTGCTGCCCATTTTAGAAATTAGTTTAGGCAATATGTGCTGCCAATCAAATTCAGTTTGAATATTGTTATAATTATTCTTGTTCAAAATGTATTCCTGTCAAACATAGTTCAACCACAATACTGGCTTTAAATTAATCTGTCGAATAAGTTTTAAGCTGAAATTTCCCCTTGCTCTTGTGCCATTTAAACCGTCATTTCTATCGAAATAATTATCCTGTTATCAATACCCCTACAGGGTTATTCCGTCATTGATCTCGCTAAATTAATCTTGTAGCGATTGGTATTAGTTGAAACCTTCTTTTGACATTTTTATATGGTTTCTCTTTATCTGGCTAAAGCTATCGGTTTAAAAGGAAAAGAAGATGACGGAAAAAACAAATCACAAGCGACTCTGGTCTCGTTTGATGGAGATGGCCAAACTAGGCGCGACACCGAACGGCGGCTGTAACAGGCAAGCGTTAACGGATTTGGATAGTATGGGCAGGGCTCTACTTATAGAGTGGGCCAGTGAGATTGGTTGCAGTCATCACTATGATGAAATTGGTAACCTGTTTATTCGTCGGGAGGGTCAGTCTCCACAGTTGCCAGTCATACTCGTTGGCAGCCACCTTGATACCCAGCCCAGTGGAGGCAAGTTTGATGGGGTATATGGCGTTCTAGCAGGGTTAGAGGTGTTACACACCTTGACTGAGAAAGAAATCGATACCCTGCATCCCATTGAGCTGGTTGTGTGGACCAATGAAGAGGGTTGTCGTTTCGATTGTGCCATGATGGGGTCGGCTGTGTGGACTCAGTCAATGCCATTACAACAAGCTTATGATCTTCAGGCTTTTGACAATCATGCCAGAGTCGAAGATGAACTTATCCGCTTAGGACAGAAAGGTCAGGTATCTGCTAGGTACTTTCCGATTAAAGCCGCCTTCGAATTACACATAGAGCAAGGGCCGATTCTGGAGCATGAGCAGTTAACTATTGGGGTCGTTAAAGGGGCTCAGCATATGAGTCGGCATAATATTTCCGTTTGGGGTCAGGAGGCGCACGCTGGTCCGACGCCCATGTCGTCTAGGCGCGATCCCATGATGGCATTATCTCTTTTTCTACCCAAGCTTTATCAATTGGCTGAGGAATATGCCCCAGATAGCCGCATTACTTTCGGCATTATCGATGTCGAACCCGCTTCCCCCAACACCGTACCGGGCAAGTTGATGCTCACTATGGATATTCGTCATCCGGATCTTGCCACCTATCTTGATATGTTAGAGAAGAGCGAGCAGATCATTTCACAGAGTTGTGGCAGTTTAGATTTAGAATTTCAGCTCAAGCAGAGCTGGCATGCTCCAGGTGTCGAATTTTCAGAAGCCTGTATCGCTTCGGTGCAGCAGGCTGTCGATGACTTAGGCTACAGCAACAAGGTTATGGTGAGCGGCGCCGGTCATGATGCGGTTAATCTGGCTCGAGTCGTGAATACCAGCATGATTTTTATTCCATGTCGCGATGGTTTGAGCCATAACGAAGCCGAGTATGCATCTCCTACAGATGTGGGGAAGGGGGCCGACGTCTTGCTCAATGCCATCTTATCCCAGGCTGTTTAGTGTCTATCAATCATATTATCAATCATATTATCAATTATTGGCAAGATCTTACCTCACTCATAATTAAGTCATATGAGTGAGCAGAGCAGCCCATGAATATTTGGAACCCTTTTATGTCGCAATTATCACTCAGTATTTTAAATGATGTACCAGTCAGTGACACCGTGCAGAGATACCTCAGTACCGATCTTAAGATGTGTATCGGTGGGCAGTTTTTTGCCGCCAGTTCAGGGGAGACAATCGATGTTTTCGAGCCTTCAAGTGGTGAGTTACTGGCAAGGATTCCTGCGGCGGATAAGCATGACATAGATAAGGCAGTAACAGCGGCTCAAGCTGGCTTTAAAGTGTGGTCTTCTATGTTGCCCTACGAGCGTCAACAGATCATTTTGAAGTTTGCCGACTTAATCGAGTGTCACGCTGATGACTTTGCCATGCTTGAGTCTCTCGATAATGGCAAATCTGTTGAGATAGCCCGTCATGTCGATGTGGAGTCGACGATCAAGTTTTTTCGCTATATGGCGGGGTGGGCGACCAAGATCGAGGGGACAACTCAAACTGTGTCTGTGCCTGGTTTACATTCTACCTATACCAAGAAGGTTCCCATAGGCGTGGTGGGGGCGATTGTTCCCTGGAACTTCCCCTTATCTATGGCGGCATGGAAAATAGCACCAGCATTGGCTACGGGTTGCAGCATAATATTAAAGCCTGCGGAAAATACCTCTTTGACAGCCCTGTTACTTGCTGAAATAGGCATCGAAGCAGGATTGCCTACAGGTGTGCTTAATGTGGTTACTGGCCTTGGAAATGTCGCTGGTTCGGCACTAACATCCCATTCCGGCATTAATAAAATTGCATTCACAGGCTCGACACCAGTAGGCAAGATGATTGGTAAAGCGGCGATGGAGAATGTGACTAGGGTGTCGTTGGAGCTAGGGGGTAAATCTCCGGTTATTGTATTTAATGATGCCGATATCGAGAAGGCGGCTCAGGGAGCGGCCAGCGCGATTTTCTTCAATCATGGCCAGGTATGCGTCGCGGGTTCTCGTCTCTATGTTCAGTCTGGGATTTACGAACAATTTATTCAACGAGTCAGTGAGATAGCAAATGATATGACTCTCACCCATGGAATGGACAGTAAGATTGATATGGGGCCACTGATTTCACGTGTACAGCAAGAACGAGTTCAGGATTTTATCAAAACTGGTATCGAAGAGGGGGCCAGATTACTGGCTGGAGGATGTGACTGGCAAGGCGCTGGATACTTTGTTAAGCCGACCGTGTTTGCCGATACTCACCATGAGATGACCATAGTCCGCGAAGAGATATTTGGCCCTGTGCTGGTGGCACAATCATTCGATACATTGGAGGAGGTCATTGAGTTAGCTAACGATACGCCATTCGGGCTTGCTGCCAGTATCTGGTCAGATAATATTAAACTTGTTCATCAGATGATCGATAGTCTCGAGGTGGGTATCGTCTGGGTCAATACCCATCATCTTGTGGATGCGTCTATGCCGTTTGGTGGAGTGAAGCAGTCTGGCTTCGGACGTGAGCAGGGCAAAGAGCAATTGGACCTGTTTCTCGAGACTAAGACAGTGTGGATTAACTATAACGATTAACTATAACGATTAACTATAGCGATTAAATCGAGCCATAGTTAACAGTACGTTATTAGAAAAAGGCTTGAAAGGTTCGAAAGGTTAGTAGTTAACCTTTCGAGCTGTGAGTTTTAAGCTCTAAGCTTTAAGTGAAACCAAATCTTATTTTGTTCGTGCTATTAATAGTTCCTATGCTTATTCTTGGCTGACTTATGACTTATGACTTATGACTTATGACTTATGACTTATGACTTATGACTTATGACTTATGACTTATGACTTATGACTTATGACTTATGACTTATGACTTATGACTTATGACTTATGACTTATGACTTATGACTTATGACTTATGACTTATGACTTATGACTTATGACTTATGACTTATGACTTATGAGATTAAAGACGAAAATCAAACGACTTGTTGACGGAGAATAGCAGGTGGTTATCGTTTCTAAACACGCCACTATCAAGTTTCATCTCGGTGTTTATGTCATTAAATAAGTAGGCTAGGGATAGGTCTATCCCCATGACTCGGGTCGATAGTCCGACGGACATGTCGGTATAGGCGCCAATATCCCAATTGCTCCAGTAGCTTCCCCAGTTTCTGCCTGCATGTAGGTCTACACTGTATTTCTCCATTATTTGGTAACTGTAATCAAGACTGATGTAATGGCTGGTATTACCTAAACCCGACATGTCATTGGTAAAGTAATAACTGACGTCGACTCCATAACCAGATAAGCCCAAAAGCAACTCTTCAAATCCTGAAACATCATGTGAGCCAGGATATTGATAGCTGATTAGGCTCACGTTGTAATCGATATCTGCGGATAAACTATTTGAGTATCCTAACCAAAAGTCAGTCTCGACATTCTCATCACCGCCGTAATTCAGATTTGATGCCCAAGCCCCGACGAAGAGGCCATTGTTGAAGTCGGCATCTATCCCTGCTTGTAGGGCCGGGTCGCCGGCATTTAATGATTGTCCGCGCCAACGATAATCAGAAGCTGCTCCGATATTTGCTGATAGTTCGGTAGCCATTACGGGGAAAAAGCTTAATGACATTAAGCTTGCCATAAATAAATTAGATCTGTGCATAACACCTCATTTTCGGGGGGATTGTGAAAATAGAAGGGGAGAGGACAAGTCTCCCCTGGTTGTTACTTAAATCTTACTAAGCAATGATTAAGAAGAAGATGGCCGTGATAGCAATGCCTATTAAGGTATAAGGCAGCTGAGTCCTGGCATGTTGAATGGGGGTACAGCCGCTTCCCTGAGCTGAAAGCACGGTGGAGTCACTGAAGAAACAAGAATGGCTACCCGCGGCGGCAGCCGAGAGTAAGGCGCCGATTATGATAGGCATAGGCGTTCCTATTGCGATGGCGACAGGGAAGACGATTGGCATGGCGACGGCAAATAATCCCCAGATTGACGCCGTAGCAAAAACCATGGCCGTGAGTACCAAAAATATAACCGCTGGGAAGATAGCGGGTGATATATGTGGCACTATCGTGTCGATGACATGTTGAGTCAATCCCAGTTGGTCATTGACATTTTTAAGCATAAAACCACCGATCACCGTTGCCAGGGGAACCAACATCACCTTGAATCCCTTAAACATGGAATCGAACATCTTGGTTATAGATAAGATGTTTTGCAGCCAATACAGGGCAATAGTGAAGGTTATCGCCACTATGACACCGGCAAGTAAGTCTATGCCGTAAAGCCAGCTGGCGATGACCAAAACAATCATAGGCAGTAAAAAGTTAATCACTCCCATCAGATCTGAGGTCTGCTTGTCCTGTACGAGTTCAAGATCTATTTCATCGACCCCATCAGGTTTGGGCTGTCCTGCTTGGGCTCTTAGTTCTGCAGCCTTCATGGGACCAAGATCCGGCAGTTTGCGGATAGCGACCAGAAAGACCACAGCTAAGGTTGCCCAACCATAAGCCATATAAGGAATGGCATCGATATAGATTGCCAGTCCTTGACCTGATTCGGCTATGCCGTTGGATTCCAGTAGGGAGCCAAAAAATACCGCCCAGGTGGAGAAAGGCACCAATATGCATACTGGCGCCGCGGTAGAGTCAACCAAGTAGGCAAGCTTCTCCCTCGAGATCTTGTACTTGTCGGTAAGCAGCTTCATGGATGTCGATATTGCCAAGGCATTTAAATAATCATCGATGAAAATTAGGATTCCCAGACAGAAGGTGATCAGCATGGTTTGCTCTTTGCTCTTTACCTTGTTGAGCAAGACTCGGCTAAAGTTGAATATACTGCCACCAGTTTCGAGTAAGGCTATCAAGCCACCCATTAAGCCACAGACCAAAATGATCCAGGCTATGGTTGGATCTACCAGAACGGCTTGGGTGACCTTAACGATGCCTGGAACCGTTTCACCTGGGTTGAGCATGATAAGGCCTGCAACGGTGCCGATAACTAAGGGTTCGGCCGAGCGGTGCGTTGTAAATGCAATGCCCAAGACAACACAAGTTGGCAATATGCTTAGCCAGCCAAAACTTTCTCCCTGGACGTGGTTTTGGCCAATATAGATAAATAAGATAACGAGAGTCGCAAAACCTAACAAATAGCCGATTTTTTTTGATAGCTTGTTGCTGCTTGGTAGAGGCATTGCATTATCGTTAGGCATCAATATTATCCCCGAGGATCATTTCTGATGACACTTCATCTATGGCTTCTTTCAATTTTGAAATTAAGCTGTCTATATTATCTCTGGTTAATGTGAGTGGTGGGGATATAACGATGACATTGCCAACTGGACGAATGATTAAGCCTTTTTCGAGGCATTTCTCGAACACTTGCTGGGCCAGATACAGTCTTTCTTTCGTTTGTTTGTTCGATACTAAATCAATGGCCAACATAAAGCCTGTACCACGCACATCACCAACAATTGAGTTTGTGAGTAGCATCTCGCTGGCCGTTTGCTGCAGGTAAGGTCCCAATTTATTGACATTATCAAACAGAGATTCCTGTTCAAGGATCTCAAAATTCTTCAGTGCTGCGGCGCAAGCTGTGGCATGTCCACTGTAGGTGAAGCCCATGGAGAAGACACCGCCTTCACACTGAGGCTGACTGATAACCCGATAGATGTCTGCTGATATAATCGTTGCACCTAGGGGGATGTAGCCTGAGTTAATGCCTTTGGCGGTGATTAATACATCAGGCACAAAATCAAACACGGCTTCACTGCTAAACCATTGTCCCAGACGTCCAAAAGCCGTGACAACTTCATCGGCGACGATTAATACATCATACTTACGGCATATGTCGGCACATTTCTTGTGATAACCCTTAGGGGCGACCAAGACGCCGCCTGCACCCATCACAGGTTCGAGAATAAAAGCAGCAACATTATCGGCACCCAAGCGCAAAATATGATTCTCGAGTTCATTAGCAAGAAAACAAGCGTATTCATCTTCGGTTAGCTGCTCTGCACCTATCGGGCGTCGATACATATCGGCGGCTGAGACATAACTGATGAGCTCATCGCCTAAGGAGTCGAAGCTGCTCTTGGTGGCTTGTATCCCGGTAAGGTTCGCTGCGAAATACGTTGAACCATGGTACGCACTATCACGAGAGATTATTTTCTTCTTAGTGGTCTTGCCGCGTAAGTTATTGTAGTAATGGATTATTCTAAAGGCTGAGTCGTTGGAGACAGAACCGCCCGAGGTGAAAAATACATGATTGAGGTCACCTGGGGTTCTCTTGGCTATCTCTGCGGCTAATTCAGCGGCTGGTGCATTGGTGGAGTGGCCGAAGGGATTAAAATATTGCATTTGAGTGATCTGCTTATAGATAGCATCTGCCATATCTTCACGGCCATGACCTATGTTAACGCACCATAGGCCAGCGATACCGTCTAAAAATGTGTTCCCTTGTGAGTCACTAACAAAATTCCCCTTAGCCTTAGTTATTACCTGGCTACCCTCTTCATGGAAAGTAGAAAAGTCTGTATATGGATGAATAAAATGATTTTTATCTTGCTGCCATACTTTATTTGTCTTAATTGAATCGGTCACATTATCACCTGTCTCTTTGTTGATGTACCTCTAATAAACAAGTTCTGCGTGATGTGAGCAATACCCCCGAGGGGTTATTGTCATGAACCCAGTAAACCATTAAATATTGAGTGGTATGTTTTAGAAGTGTTTTGTTTGAGGAGAGGGAGTCGTATAAGCGGCGATAACGATTTGAAAACTTAGTGATACAAATATCCATATTTGAATTGATCTAATGTAATTAGAAGTCATAGAAATACATTTACTAATAATAACGATTAAAATTAAATTTAGGACTATATATGTTTAAACAATCCAGACGTGACCTATTAAAATCTGCCGCGGTTATTACCGGTGGTACCACCCTATTTGCCTCTGGCTTATCTTCCTTGGTTATATCCGGGAGTGCTCAAGCCGCTAAGTCATTATCCGATACAGAAAAATCACCTAACAGTGACGGGTTTATCATTCCCGGTGAGTTTGAAAAGCAGAAGGCTGTCTGGCTTGGTTGGCCTACATTTCAATGGTATACCGATCCCAAACTCGACACTAAATTTGCCATTGCGAATATCATTCAAGCTTTGGTACAGGAGAGCGTTACGGTTCAACTCATGTGTACAAATTTAGCAGGTGAATTAGCCATTAAGGCTTGGTTCAAAGACCAGGATTATGAGATTGATTCGAGCCGCTTCCTCAATTATGTTTATGTCGATCAGGTGGATATCTGGCAGCGTGATTTTGGCCCGGTTTTCTTGAAGAATCGTAAAACTGGAAAGACAGCCATATCTGGTTTTACTCAGAATCAATGGGGTTATTCGACGACGGAGGATGCAACGTCCGTCGCGATGACCAAACTCCCCTTCGAAGTATCGAAACTGGAAGAATTCTCGGCTAATGAATATTATCAGACGTCTCTGGTGAGTGAGGGGGGAGACAGAATACCCAACGGCAAGGGGACGCTTATCGTCTGTAGAGACGTGGAATTTGATCGCAACCCCAACTTATCTGAGGATGAAATTACGGCTAAATTAGAGAGTGCGTTAGGTGTGACTAATGTGATTTGGCTCAATTCCGGGGTTTATGAAGACCCGTTAGCTTTCTGGGGGCCGTTACCCTATGCGGTATCTGCAACTGAAACCCTCTTCTTGTATGGCCCGCAAACCGTGGGAGGTCATACGGACGAATGTGCGAGATTTGCTAACGAAACTGATATCATTCTGACCATGCCAACAGCCGAAGAAGCGGCTAGTGACCCTATTCATGGAGTCAACTATGCACGACTTCAACATGCACATCGTACCTTGTCTGCTGCGAAAGATCAGGACGGCAATCCATTTAATATTATTGAGCTTCCCGTACCCGATCTCGAGTATATAGAAGTACAGCCGGATCAAGATATGTATAAGTACCTAGAGTCATATACTTATCCCACACATGCAGTGGCATTCCCAAAGGGTAAGCCAATTCAAGTCGTGAAAGCGGCAAGCTACGCGAATTATTTGGTCACCAATAATACGATCATAGCGCCAAGCTATAACAGCCCAAAGAAAGACGCTGAGGCCAAGAGAGTACTCAGTCAAGCTTATCCGAAGCATAAAGTCGTTCAGATAGATGCTGATGCATTAAATTACGCGGGAGGGGGGATACACTGTGTCACCCAGCATCAACCAGCCTAGGCCTTTAGTATATAGGAACAGATGAAAATGAATGACTCATCAACTAGTTTGGTGAGTCATTCTCCTGAATTGATTAAGTTCTCTGTTCTATTTTTAAAATACAGGGGGTTTTCAACTTATGATTTTTTTCATTAAAAATATAATTATGTTCAAACCAATATATGTGCATGCGCAAATTGCTACTCTCTGCTATGTTGTTAGAACTGAAGAATTTTCGGTAGCATCTGGAACTGTACATATAGCCTGAATGATACAGTTTAATCATTCTGTCGTTTAGTCTGATCTCACGATAATCTATGCTATCGCTGGCTATGTCAGTGAAACGATACTCTCCGTGGTGAAATAGACCATTAATGACTTCAATGTTTCTTAGGTCCGCTAGCATGCTATTAAACTCTAGTGCTGAAATTCGACTTGTGATCAAGGTTGACGCGGCTATGGCTGTTAAACTCAGTATCTTCCAGGGAAATTTTTTTGTGTTTCGATAGTTAAAAATCGAACAGATAATAAACAAGCTAGTTAAAATAACTAAGAGGCGTTCATACTGAAGCCAGTCGCTCGATTCGAAGATAGTCGTGATCAATTTTACTTCCTAGGGATATTATCAATAATCAGGTAAGGGTGATCAGAGCTGAACCTAAGCCGAATATATACGACTTAGGTTGTTTGCTGACTCTTAGAAAATGCAGTTGCTAGCGAACTCTTTGCCTTCTTTTATAGTCCAATCAGCTTTAGGCTTCTCTTTTATGCTTGCGCACCATTCTTTACTGCCAATTTCAGGGGCACAGCCAGATAGGAGAGATAAGGCTAAGATAATACCGATTGTTTTTTTCATGATGATTCCAGTTTTAAGGTGATTTACTTTGACGGAATTTATCATTTAAAAATCAGCTCTTGGTATCATCAGTGTTTTAGCATTTTTCGCAGTGCTAGTCGTCCTTCCTTGATAAGGTGCTGGGGGCTCATAATTGAGGTATCCCAGCACAGTGAACTTTTTAATATCTTCAAATACTTCCCAGTGTAGGTGTTGATTTTTGAACTTGTGGTTTTTCCGCTTTTTAACTTCCTTCCCAGCCTTACGACCGATAGTACAGGCCTATGCCGGATAGTATTCGTTTGGAAATGACGTTGCCAGCCTAGGTGTTTAGCGATGATACCGATGGGCCAAAGTACAATTTCAGCCAGCATAGCGATAAGTAATAGAACATCTAATCTTCTAGGGCATCGACTCTTGCAATGCTTAATCCCCATGCCATATTGAGGACTTTTAAGTTCCGAAATGTCTTTTATATCTGCATGCGCTTGGCATATAACTGAGTAACTTTAGAGGCGGTAAATGTTTCAGGTGGCAAGTTGGTTGCGAGTAATCAAGGCTCTTTACTGCCAGTACGGTAAGCGTGTGATGAACACCGCCTAACCCTCGGTCGGGTTAGCGGGTAGAGTCTTTGTTACCGATACTTTCCGAGTAACTGAGATGGCCTCGCGTAAACATAAGACACTAGAAAAATGGCTGAAGCTCATAGAGCTTCACAAACAAAGCAAATTAACGATTGTTGATTTTTGTTCCCAGCATCACCTTGTGGTTAAAACCTTTAGCCGCAAGAGAAGCGACTTGATGAAGGCTAAGGAAGCATTCCATTCAACCTTTGTAATACTCACGCCCAAAGCAGAGGCATTAGCGATAGAGCCACCACCAGAAGTGGCGGTGATTAATCTGGCCGTGGGCGTGATGTCATTGACGCTTCCGGTCAATACAGACCCACGCTGGTTAGGTCAGTATGAGCCTAAATAAAATGAATTCACATCACAGATGGCTTACAGGGCTTGTTCTGACAGTTATTGAGGGTGATAAGTTGAAGCAGAAAAAGAAGGCGAGCTCGATTCATCGAGCCTCGCCTTGGGTTTGAATTTAAGTGTAGACTTAGAGGGCTTGGTCGGTAATTAGCATGGTTGCGGTGATTGCGTACTCTTCACTGTATTTAAACACACCATTTCCGGTCAAGGTGAGGTTGGTCGACGCGGTTGCCGCTGCTGTAGTTTTCACATCTAGAGCTAAAGGGGTGCCGTCAGCTGTCAGGTCTACGCCACCGACCAAGCCCCCAATGGTGCTACTGGTAGTGCCGTAGGCGTATCCGAAACTGGTCATAGTGTAGTAGTAATCAACATGGTCTTCGCTAGCGTCATCTGTAACCACGTCAAAAGACAAAAGGCTGGGTGAGGTGATATCGAACCACCCATAAGTTGGGTCCGAATAGTCTGCAGTTTTTGTTAAGGTGAACACGCCCGCGTCGAGTGCAGTGCCGCTACCTGTGGCTATGATTTTAATCCCTGCGCCTGCGTTTGCTTCGGGTACGGTGCCTGTCCAGGTGAAGTCTTGGTTGGCGTCTTCTGCCATGGCGTTTGCTGATAACATCGCTAGCGCGCTGATGGTTGCGATTTTAAATATGTTTTTCATTTTCAATCCTAAGTGATAAGTGGTGTTTTTGTTAATACGTCCTAAATCTAATGTTTATCATGCCGGTGTTAGACGCTTTGTGTGTTTCTTGGGGGTTTCCGTTTTCGAGGGGGTGGCTTTGGGTTTGTTGGATTGCGAGTGGTAAAGCAAGGGGTGTGGCGGTTTGCGGTGGGGGCACAATTAAAGACGGAGCCCGATTGGTCGAGCCCGCCTTGGGTTTGAATTTAAGTGTAGATTTAGACAGCTAGAGAGCTTGGTCGGTAATCAGCATGGTTGCGGTGATTGTGTACTCATCACCGTATTGAAACAAACCATTTCCGGTCAGGGTGAGGTCGGTCGACGCGGTTGCTGCTGTTGTAGTTTTCACGTCTTGCTGCAAAGATACGCCGTCAGCTGTCAGGTCTACCCCGTCGAAGGCCCCTTGAATCATCCCGTCAGAAGTGCCGGCGCTGTTGGTGTACAGGAAGCTGGTCATGGTGTAGTAGTAATCAACATGGTCTTCGCTGGCATCATCGGTAACCACGTCGAAAGAAAGCAGGCTGGGCGAGGTTATATCGAAAAACCCGTAAGCAGGGTTGTTAGAGTTGTCTGCAGTTTTTACCAGATCGAACACGCCCGCGTCGAGTGCGGTGCCGCTACCCGTGGCTTTGATTTTAATCCCTGTGCCTGCACTTGCTGCAGGTACGGTGCCTGTCCAGGTAAAGTCTTGGTTGGCGTCTTCTGCCATGGCGTTTGCTGATAGCATCACTAGCGCGCTGATGGTTGCGATTTTAAATATGTTTTTCATTTTTAATCCTAAGTTTTTGTATACGCATTCTAAATTCAAGTACATTTTACCAAGGTTGATGTGGGGAATGTTTCCTAAGGGTTTCCATCTCGAAAGGCCACGCGCATACGCCACCTGCACTGTGATGGTTTCAGGGCTGCGCCCAGAGCAAGGCGACCTTAGTCGGCTGCCGAGCACATGCCAGAAGAAAGTTCGTGGAAGCGCAGCGAGTCCAGGTCAAAGGTAAGGTCGGCAGCAGTGACTGAGGCATCAACCACATCAAGAAACTCTACCGCCTTGAGATAAAGCTTAAAGGTCAACCCGTAGCTGAAAAATACCAACAAAGACAAGAGGTCACCGTCCCTTTACTCAACACGCTCGAGGAGTGGCTGGATAAAGCGGTCATGCGTATCTCACCCAAGGCAAAACTGGGTGAAGCCATTAGCTATACATTAAACCAGTGGCCAAACTGATGCGTTATACCGAAGACGGGCAACTCTCTATCGATAACAATCGCGCAGAGCGTGCCGTTAAACCCTTTGTGATAAGGAGAAAGAATTGGATGTCCTCCAATACAGCCTCTGGCGCTCAGGCTAGCGCGGTGTTCTACAGTATTATCGAAACAGCCAAAGCTAACGAGCTCATGCCCTTTGATTATCTAATTTACTGCCTCGAGCAGTTGTCACTCAAGCCTGAAAGCCTAGATCACTTGATGCCTTGGAATATAAAACTAAGCTAGGTGTAGTTCGCCGGACGGATACGATTATCTTATTATCCACAATCAAGGTGTCCGGAGCGAGTAGACCAGATTACATATTCTTGAAAGAACATTTACAGTTTACCTTCTTTTAAATATCTGGCTATTTTCTGGTTGGTTTTATCTGATAATGTTGTAATTTCATTCATTTGCTGGTTATTTAAGCTCGAGGGTGCGTGTTCGTATTTTGAACAAATATCTGCGAGTGCAACCGCCCCTATATTTGATGCCACCCCTTTCAACTCATGCAGGTAATTCTTGATTTCGCTTGGGGTTGGATAGTTTGCCAAAGGAGCTAGAGTAGCGTAGTTCTCAATAAAATAGCCGAGTAGTTCGGCATACAGGTCATCATCATGATCGGTAATTTGTAATCCAACATTTACATCTAGAATAGGTTTATTCTGGATGTTCTTTATTTCCGGCTGTTCCGGATTCGGTTTTGCTAACTCAACATTTTCACCCACTATTTCTATATGCTTAACTAATGTGGCTATTAGTTTCTCAAAATCTAATGGTTTACCTATCACATCATTCATTCCGTAAGCGAACGCCTTTTGACGATCTTCGTACATGATATTTGCCGTGAGTGCTATGATTGGTAGATCTTGTAAATTGAGCTCGTTTCTTATTCTTTGAGTGGCATGGTAACCATCTAATATCGGCATTTGGCAATCCATTAATACCGCATCGAATGTCTTTTTTTCTAATAGATTTACGGCTTCAAGCCCGTTATTAACTATGGTGATTTCGATCCCTTTTTTCAAGAATAGTGCTTTTATCAATCTCTGGTTTGTTTCATTATCTTCTGCCAATAATATTTTTTTATCGATAAGCGAGGCTATATTCTTAGACATGATGCCAGGATCTGTATTGAGGGCGTCATCAGAGATCATGGATAAATTATCGGAACTAGGAGGTTTAAAATAAACGCGAACTTTAAACGTGGTGCCTACGCCTTTTTCACTTTCGATGCTAATGTTTCCTCCCATGGACTCGACCAGTTGTCGACTAATGACTAAGCCAAGTCCTGTGCCGCCAAAAGTACGTGATGTGGAGGAGTCAGCCTGAGTAAATGACTGGAACAGGTTTGCTGTTTCTTGCTTGCTCATGCCAATTCCCGTGTCCCGTACCTTGAACTGTAAGCCTATGTTTTCTGGTGAACTGGTTTTTTTGAGCATACTGACACTTAGGGTCACGCTACCTTTAGAAGTGAACTTGACTGCGTTACTGCCCAAGTTGAGTAAGATCTGATACAAGCGTAATGGATCACCTTTTAAAAGTTTGGGTACGTTTTCGTCAATATTGATCTGCAGGGCTAAGCTGGATTCTTGTGCTCTGTTGCGGATAACGACATCGAAATCTTTGATGACCTTTCTGATATCGAAATTGATTTCTTCCAATGTTAATTTATTGGCTTCTATTTTTGAAAAATCCAATATGTCATCGATAATCCCAAGTAATAATTTTGCCGATTGATTAGCATCATTGATATAAGATGTTGTCTCTGAGTTTAGGTTTGTCTGTAGGGCCAGATCTGTCATGCCTATGATGGCATTCATTGGAGTACGGATCTCATGACTCATATTAGCAAGGAAAAAAGATTTCGCTTCTTTAGCCTTCTCAGCATCTGTGATTGCCTGATTTAGGTCCTGTGTAAGATCGACTATTTCGTTATGTGAGCGGCGGACTAAGATTAAGAGTATGATTAATGAGATGAAAAATAGTGCCCATAGTCCCCACATATTGATTGTTATTTTATTTGCCTCTTTTATATCTTGCGACTCTTTATCCAACATAGATGTTAAATACTGATCTGCAATCAATGCCGCACTATGCATATCCTCTTTAATCTTAATTATTGTTTTTGCCTTGCTTATGGATGCCTTAAAATCAATTCTGTGCTGTTGCAACATGTCAATGATTGCTGACATCAATTGTTTTTCATCATCCTCCAATAAGAGAGTATTTAACGTTTTAGTTTGTTGTTCTGTGTTCGATAATTGATTGGTTACTTCTGGATAGGACGAAAATCTAGTGTCACTAAATGAAGAGAAAAAATCATCTTCATCTTGCCATAGCTGGTTTATGTCTTGAGTTAATAGATTAACATTTTTTAGTATTTTTACTCGGTTAATTATCGACGTTTGAATCCTCCAACTCTCAGCTTGAAATTTGTTAAGTTTTTCATGCTCTCTATTATCAAGTTTATTTGCTGCTGCGATAAAGCTTAGGCCTGCGTCCATATACTGCTTCTTTGTTTTTAAAGAATGTGGTGCTTGCAATGAAACTAGCATGTGCAGGTCAACAGCAGCCTGCTTAGCACTTTCGAATAGCACTTTTTCATCTGTATTTAAATGGTTAATTGATAGTGTTTGTTTGATGTGATTAGTTAGCTCTAGCAGTGCCTGTTGTTGAAATTTATCACTGTTATAATGACGTATAAGACTCATCACTTGCTGAGCCTTTACTCTGGTGTCTGTTGATATAATGACTAGTTTATACTTTCTATCAACGATACTTCTAAGTTCATTTATTTTTTTTACACCCGCTTCAATATGTTTCTCTTGATATTGCGTGAGTTTAATTAATTGAGATGTCAACTGGCTAGCTGAATGTGTTACCTTTGCTTTTCTTTGGTTGAATTGTTCCTGCTTTCCAACAAATAACTCAAAATTACTTTCGTATTTGTTTAATGCGTTAATAAATGGACTCTCTCCATTTTCAGGATCTAAAAAGTAAACTCCAAGGTCTTTTCGATCGATACTTTTAAGTATTTGGTCCATATTTTTCTGGATCTTGCTTGCTGATAAGATGCTGCCATCACGGCCGTAGACTAATTCAGTTAAACGCGCTTTATCTAAAGCCGTGGTCGCTCTATCGACAGTAATATAGTCATCGATATGATAGCTAAGATTCGCTAACACACTGCCTCCAATGATGCCCACCAAAAAAAGCGTTAAAATCAGGACGTTAAATCTAAATGATATTTTCCTGACTTTTATCCTACTGGTTAGTAATCGTTTTTGGCTACGCGAGTCCATATTAAAGTGTCCTTTATTAAAATGTCGTTATGTAGTGGTCAACCTTTTTTGGCCACAGAAGATAAAACAGCTTCCAGATCGGCTTTGAGAAAGGGCCGTTTCAAAAATTGTTCGACGGAGAATGCTCTACATTGGCTGATGACTTCTTCAGTGAGTGAGGAGGAAACAGCCACTATCGAAACTTGGTTCCAACGCGCTTGTTTCCGTATTCTAGCCATTGTCTCAAGGCCTGTCATAGGCTCCATTTGTATATCGAGTAAAATCAGGTGATAGTCATTTAGATTCATTTTCTCTAGACACTGGGCTCCTGAGTCTGCAATGTCGACATTGACGCCTAACTTAGTTAATAGTCTTTTACCCAATACTAGGTTGATGTTAACGTCATCGACCAGCAAAACATTGAAGCCATTCAGGCTCGGTGCATTTTTAATATTGTCCAACATAATTTTCCTCGTTTTAGCTTTTCTATACCTAAGTCGTCTCGATGTATTTACATCTATAGATGCAATCAGATGGAGCTAAATCCACTTAAATTACTTATAGTTTGCTTATCTGTTGTTTTCAGCATACTTGGGGAAAACTGATTTAGGTGTGAATCATTTAAAATCGATATAAATGTATTCATGTTATATTTATTGATAGGGTGAGGTGTTTTACTTGCAGTTAAATCAATGGCTTAATCGTTGGTGTCTATTTATCTTCGAGGTGTGTGCTGAACTTCAACATATGTTAAATTTTAATAATTATATAAAATCAACTCATCCGCTACGGAAAAGTGAGATCTTAGCCATTATACTTAAATTTTTACGCCATAATGTTTCGTAAGTGTAACGTTTGTCGTTGAGTATTAGTGTAGCCTTGATACACTTGTTCAATAGTGTGTACTAGGCCTTTAATTTGTCTAGTTCTCGGGAGTTTTAAGAAATTTGGTGTATTTATTAATTGATACCATGGAATGGAGCTAAATTTGTGAAAGAGAAAGCTGTTGCCGAGATTTATGGCGTCGGTGGTCGGTATGTGTTTAACGCCAAAACAGATCAGTTAACCGATACTTCAAATGACAAGGTTATCGAACTTGGACTCAATGAATCCAGGCTCCTGAGCCTTTTAATTTCTCATAGGGGGGATGTGATTTCCCGAGAGCAAATATTGGAGGAAGTCTGGCTCAAACGTGGTTTAGTTGTCGATGAAACCAGTGTCAATCAGACCGTGTCTTTGCTGAGAAAGGTGCTTGATGACAATGTCAAAGAACAGGCTTACATAAAAACCGTTACTAAAATGGGCTACATGCTGACGCCGGGCATAGTGATCACTGAGATTTCAGAGGATGCTAAGGCTGAATCCAGTGGACGTTTTTATCGCAAACCAGCAGTGATTAAGATGTTTGGTGCCATCTTTTTTGGTGTGCTGTTTGCACTCCTTTTGTCATCTTTTCTTACCGAGCATGCTCCAGAAATGAATGTTCAACCTTATACCGATATTACGCTAGATAACGTAGACTTGATCATGTATAAAGATGCCGATGTGAGCAAAGAGTTATCTCCGGTTATCGAAAAGTGTCTCCATTATGTATTAGACAAATATCCAAAAAAAATAAGCAAGGTTTTAGTTTCCGCCAGAGATAAAAGGTCAATATCATTGCTTTTTCTCGATCAAAACCTCACCAGCTTCTCCTTCAAGATTTATTTAAGTTCAACAAAAACCTTGGAGGATAATGAATGTCGTACTTTTTAACTAATCGTAAGTTTTTTTTAGTTTTTGCTTTAATCTTTATTTTGTCTTTCATCAGCCTGACTTCTGGACGAAGCTTTATTCACTCTAATCGCTTACTCGATGGAGTATGGAGTTTTCAAGATAAAATTTATCTGAACAATGACCAGTCAATGTTGAGTCAATTTGATACTGATGTGCTTGCTAATTTTGATGGCAAGTTAGTATTTCATGATGATGGCACATACTCTCTAAGCTATAATGTCAGTTTTTTACAAGGGGATGAAAAAATTGAAAATGAAATGAATTATAGCATAAGTGGCTCTGGCAGTTGGATCGTTGATGGTGACGAATTAAACTTTGTGTCTGATGACATGCTCGAGTTAAAGCCTGTTGAGAGTGGGACTAATAATGAATTTATTCTTGATCTTTCTGGAAATATAATTAAGAGGAATTTTTCAGAACATCAAGTTATATTTTGGTATGAAGATGGTGCTTTTGTATTAAATAGTTTGAGTCAAGATCAAATAATCTTTCACCGAGATTAGTTATTACAGAATACCTTGTTCTTTTCACATCCTGTTAGCTTGATTGTTTTTTAAGTTGAGTTGACTATTAAAATGTATTTAACTGGTTGATTAGAGTAATTGGAAGAATATGAAAATTTGGGTTGATGCCGATGCTTGTCCCGGTGTAATAAAAGAGACGCTGTTTAGAGCTGCAGATAGAGCTAAAGTTGAAGTGACGCTGGTGGCGAACCATTCGATGCGTGTGCCGCCGTCACGTTTTATTAAGATGGTGACCGTCTCTTCGGGTTTTGATGTGGCCGATGATGAAATCGTTAAGCGGCTCGATGCCGGCGACTTAGTGATCACCGCGGATATTCCCTTGGCATCTGAAGTGATCGATAAAGGCGGCGTGGCGCTAAATCCCCGTGGCGAGCTTTATACCGAGCAAAATATTAAGGCTATTCTGAATATGCGTGATTTTATGGATACCATGCGAGCCAGTGGCGTGCAAACAGGCGGCCCGGCAGTGCTTGGCCAGAGTGAGCGTCAGGCGTTCGCCAATCAGCTCGATAAGTTTATCACTAAGCATCATAAGCCCGCTCTTTAATTCTGCTTTGCTTAATTTATCTAGCTGTCCACCTTTCACTCTGGGATGGGATTAATAAAACAAAGGCGCCATTTGGTGTCTTTGTTTTATTCTTAGCTTATAGCTTATAGCTTATAGCTTATAGCTTAAGCCTTAACTGGATCGCCTAGCTTAGCTTCTTCTAGTTTTTCGCTGTGGTCGACCATAGTGACTACCGCTGAATCACCCACCACGTTAGTACTGGTACAGAACATGTCGATGATACGGTCAAGGGCTGCTACCAAAGCAATCGCTTCAACTGGTAGCCCCATTTGGTGAATGAGCACGCCTATCATGACGATACCGCCACCAGGAACTCCACCGGCGCCGATTGAAAGCAGGAACACACTGAAGGCCAGCACAGGGATTTGATCCATAGTGATGGGGGTGCCGAAGGCGTTACCGACGAAGAAGGCTGCAACTGTGATATAAATAGCCACACCACTCATGTTCATGGTTGCGCCCATAGGTACGCCGAAACCTGCTACACCGAGTTTTTCAGTAAGGGTACGCATGGTGACCGGAATAGTGGCATTTGAACTGGCTGTAGACAGTGCGAACAGGAATTGCTCACGAGTCTTACGGCGAAACTCTGATGCTGAGATATTGGTGGTCATGCCGATAATGACCGGGTATACCACAAGTGCCCAGAATGCCAGTAGACCGACGATGACCGCCATATAACTAAATACACTCAAGAAGGCATCAGGTTCGAAGGTCGCACCGAGTTTAACCATGAGGGCGAATACACCGATAGGTGCAATGCTCATCACAACGGTGATCATCTTTAGCATGATCTTGTTACCTAGCTGGAAAAAGGTCACCACAGGCTGTACTTCATTTCCCAAAGCTTTAACGATACCGCCTGTTAGCAACGCCATAAAGATGATCTGCAGCATGTTACCCGAAGTGAATGCCTGAATGGGATTGCTTGGGATTATGTTGACTATCATGTCGATAAAGCCCGGAAGCTCAGTCGATGTCAGGCTGGCATTTTGATCGCCTACTAGATTCATCCCCGCACCCGGTGCGATCCACATGGCTAAACCAATTGAGACGATAATCGCAACCGCCGTATTGACGAGATATAGTCCGAAGGTCTTGCTGCCCAGACGGCCGAAAGATTTGAGATCGCGAAGTTCGGCAATACCGGTAACGATACTGAAAAAAACCAACGGGACGACCAACATCATGATGAGCTGGACAAACATGCTGCCAGCACCTGATGCGATATCGATTAAGGTGGTGTTGGCAAAGCTATTGCCAGCAAAACCATACTGAATGATTGTACCTAATATCAGGCCGGCAAATAAGCCGACAAAGATACGGGATGATAGAGATTTGAACATAAGTCTGCACCTTCAATTTTAATTATGATTACTCCTTCCATAGAGGATTACTTCCGTTCTTATACCAATCGATATAAGAAAGTGGTCAGTTCAGAGTTATTTTTGGCTGCATAATTCAAGGCGAATGAGTGAGGGAATGGTGATCCCTTTTGAACTCATTCAACACAGAAGTAGGCCGCCAAAAACACTCCTGAAAGGCGAGTTTTATCACTTCTGATACGGCGTTAACGGGCTTAAACGTAGAATAACTATGTTCCTCACCCGTTGCCTTGTCTCAGAAGCGGTAAATTCTCGCTGAGTGACCATACCTTTATACCGATTGGTATTTGTACTAAAAATACTCGGTTATATACAAGGTGCTAACAAGCCCTACCAGGGTAATTAGAGTTGATTTTAACCTGTTTCACTTAAGGCGATAACGCCGTGTTCTACTGGCCCTAACGTCTGGTGTACGTGAAGTGTACAGGGTGTGGAGTTAATTAACTTTTCAGAAACAAAATTGATAATTGTCAGTTCAGGATGCAGATTTATAGCCTTATTTAGATAATTCTTCTGTGTTTTACTAGTATTTGTAGTGGAGTTACCATGTTTATTCGTTGAGGTGTAATTGATGAAACTTCATTGGCAGATAATGATAGCGATTGTTATAGCCATCTTTGTTGGCTTAATTACGCCTGCTAATAGTCAAATTTACCAAGTCTATGGCTTCTTCGGTACCCTGTTTCTCAATGGGTTAAAGATGGTGATTGTCCCACTCATTATGGCATCGATCATTTCCAGTATGGCTAGCCTAAATCAGGGAGATAACCTGGGTCGTTTGGGGCTTAAAACACTTGGTTATTACGCCACGACGAGCCTTATCGCCATCTTGATTGGACTCACAGTTGTTAATATCACAACTCCAGGCATTATTGATGGTGCGCCTGCGGGTGAGATATTAAACCTTCACGCCGATAGCGCCGAGCTCGAGTCGACCCTGATGCAAGTCGAAGGTCGTGGTAGTAAAGATTTGATTGAAATTTTTATCCGCATGATCCCGACCAACATAGTCTCTGCGGCAGCAGAGGGGCAGATGTTAGGGTTAATATTCTTTAGTTTGCTGTTTGGCTTCTTTATGGGGCGAGTAGAGGGGCGCAGGGGAGAGGTGCTACGAGACTTTTGGAAGGGCGTGTCAAAGACTATGGTGCTAATTACTCAATTTGTTCTTAAGTTTGCCCCTATCGGTATCTTTGCATTAATCGCTAAAACAGTGAGTGCCACAGGCTTCGATGCCTTCGCTCCCATGCTGGTTTTTTTGTTGACTGTGATAACGGCATTAGCACTGCACGCCTTTGTGGCTTTACCTCTCTTGCTTAAATTTGTAGGGGGAGTGAGCCCGCTAAAGCAGTTATCTGTGATGTCGCCAGCCATGTTGATGGCATTCTCTACCGCTTCATCATCTGCGACCTTGCCTTTGACTATGGAGTGTGTAAAAAAGCGCGCCGGAGTTTCACATAAGACTGCCAGTTTTGTCTTGCCCTTAGGCGCAACGGTGAACATGGACGGCACAGCCTTGTATGAGTGTGTCGCGGCCATGTTTATTGCTCAGGCTTACGGGCTAGAACTCGGAATCGTGACTCAGTTCACCATAGTGCTGGTGGCGCTATTAACCTCTATCGGAGTCGCAGGGATCCCGGCGGCAAGCTTAGTCGCTATTACTGTGATTTTAGCCGCTATAGGCCTCCCCCTCGAGGCGATAGGTCTACTCTTGGTTACAGACAGGATCTTGGATATGCTGCGAACCGCAGTCAATGTCTATAGCGACGCGTGCGGCACTGTGATTATCGCGCGAACCGAGGGAGAGTCTTGGGTGCTCTCTCCTGAGCAAGAGCACGAAGTCACTGAACCTGACAATGATTAGATCCACTTTAAGCTCCAGTGCACATAAAGAGATACTTGGTGATTACCTAGCTCCTGAGCAAGAGCAAGAGCACGAGATCACTGAACCTGACAATGATTAGATCCACTTTAAGCTCCAGTGCACATAAAGAGATACTTGGTGATTACCTAGCTCCTGAGCAAGAGCACGAGATCACTGAACCTGACAATGATTAGATCCACTTTAGCTCCAATGCATCATAAAGAGATACTTGGTGATTACCTAGCTCATGAGCAAGAGCACGAGGTCACTGAACCTGACAATGATTAGATCCACTTTAGCTCCAGTGCACATAAAGAGATGCTTGGTGATTACCTAGCTCCTGAGCAAGAGCACGAGGTCACTGAACCTGACAATGATTAGATCCACTTTAAGCTCCAGTGCACATAAAGAGATACTTGGTGATTACCTAGCTCCTGAGCAAGAGCACGAGATCACTGAACCTGGCAATGATTAACTTACTTTGTGAAAATGCCTGAGTTTGTTGCTTTGGATTGATATAGCGCATTATCGGCTTGCTTTATTAATTCATGATAGTGATACATAGATTCAGATTGAACAGCTATCCCCACACTGATACTGGCTAACCAATGATGCGCGCCCAGCGGGACTTTCATATCAGCGACCTTGTTTTGGATCTGCTTGGCTAAGTGTTTGATACCGGAGATGTCGGTACCTGGGCTGATAACAATAAATTCATCTCCACCAAGACGACAGCATAGGTCATCGGTTCTCAGACTATGGGTTATTTTCCGAGCTAATTCGCATAGCACTTTATCTCCCGCATCATGGCCGTAAGTATCGTTCACAGATTTAAAGTCGTCGATGTCAATTAGAATACACGCTAAGGATTGCTGTTCGCTGCGTGACTTAAACCAAAGCAGGTCGAGTTTTTCCATGGCGTAACGGCGATTAAAAATTCCAGTTAAAGAGTCTGTGTTTGAGAGTTTTTCTAAATGGTTATTAGCATCTATAAGCGCTTGAGTTCGCGCTATTACCTTTTGATCCAAAGATTGATTAACACGTTTTAATTGCTGATTTTGCTCACATACCTGTTCAAATAAACCATGTAAGGCTGTAAGTAAGGGACTGGTTGCATTACCAGCTTGTATTTCAGCCTTCTCATAGGCGAGTGCTGGTGACACTCCTGAATCTATCGCCGCAATCTGCTTAGCCATATTTTGATCTGCCCCTAGAATGTGGAAGGCAAGCCAGTGGGTGAGAAACTTTAGTAAAGCTTTTAGTGATTGTTTATCTTGAGCTGATATTCTTGATTGGTTTGTCAGGATCTCATTGAGGAAGTATTGATGGTCTTTGACTTGTTCTTTGATATGGCGTGGATCGACACCTTTTTGCTTCATCAACACTTCTTCATCTGAAAAGTGGTGCTGAGTGTAGTCCCATAACTCACCGAGCACAGCCTGGATATCTTGTAGTACGAGTTCATCTCTGACTATCTGGCGACCGAAGCGGTTAATTAAACTCACGAGTTTATGATGTTGTTCATCGACATCACTTAATCCGGTAATGTAGTGGCTATCCCACTGAAAAGAACCCATATTTCTAACCAAATCTATAAATTATTATCCGCGGAAGATTGTAGGGAACAGAGACGGGCTTGTCTTTGTGCTAGCGCACAGTTTGGTTTGTTTAAGCATAAGGAAAATTAAGGTAGAGTCAGATAACCTCAATTTAGGTTTATTACCTGTGATTGGTCTATCACAAATTTTGCTTTAAAAGGGAAGTTTAATGTCAGAGAAAATGCAGTTAGCCCAATTAAATATTGCCCGTACCAAAGCGGCAATGGATGAACCTTTAATGAAAGAGTTTGTCGATAACTTAGACCCCATTAATGCCATTGCCGAATCAAGCCAAGGGTTTGTGTGGCGATTGCAAGATGAAAGTGGCGATGCAACCAGTATTCAAGCTTTCGATGATCCTTCGATTATCGTGAACATGTCGGTGTGGGAGTCCGTTGAAGCACTCAAAGGCTTTATCTTTAAGACGCATCATATTCGGTTTTTAAAACGGAAAAGTGAATGGTTCGATAGGCTAGAGCAAGCTAATTACGTGCTCTGGTGGGTGCCTGAAGGTTATCGACCTGATATTGAAGAGGGGAAGCAGCGACTCATGCATCTAAGAGAACATGGTGAGTCAGCTTATGCCTTTAGCTTTAAGCATAAAGGCGATAAAGCTTTAGAGGAAAATGTATAATAAATTTTGCTATTTCATCATAAACAGGAGGTTCTTTTGAGCCGTAAATTAACAACAAGCCTTTTACTGATCACCTCCTTGATCAGTTTTAGTAGTTTTTCCGCTAACAACCCTGACGACAACCTGAGTGATGTTTTTAATGTCGACCGTATAGTGTCTGAGAATGTTGAGCTTAACTTCACCAATGATGGTGATGTTGAGCCCAAAATTAGCGACTTTATTGTGGTCAATTACGTGTTGATGAGTAATGAAAAAGGCGACCGCCGCGCCGTGGTGACCCTAGAGAATCAATCATCGGGTAGCCGAATCTTTAAAAGTGAACAGATTATGGCGCTTATGGGGGATGGCAGGCGTATTTCTCCCCATGGTTATAAGCAGAAGTTTAAACGAGGAGAAAGCATCTCAATGACACTCTCATTTGGCAATCATAAAACCCCCATCTTACAGATCTATACGCGTCAATAACGCTTATGCTGATTTTTCATGTCTATGACAGTATTTAAAGGCTTAGAAAGCTGAGAAATCAGCTTTTTATCTTTTGATTCAACTCTAATTCAGTCTTCTTTCTCTATATTTATGCCCTTACTCAGGATGCTCTTTTTATTGAGTGTTAATTTAATGTAAAATGCCGAAGAGTTTTTTGGAGGAAGAGAAATAGATGGAACCCCAGATCGTTGAAATTAAAGATTTTGTGTCGTTTACTCTAGCCATTATTGCGCTATTTATTGGTAAAACGATCATCTCTCGCTATGAGTTGTTGCGAAAGTACAGTATTCCAGAGCCCGTTGTCGGAGGTTTTGCTTGTGCGACTATTGTCGGGGTACTCTATTATGCTTTTGACATCCAGATTGAATTTAATCTGGATGTCCGGGATATTCTACTGCTCTATTTCTTTGCCGGTATAGGGCTTAAGGCCGATATTGTTACCTTGCTGAAAGGCGGCAAGCCGCTGCTGATATTGTTAGTCCTTTCCAGCGTATTTATCTTCTTGCAAAACTTTATGGGGGTCAGTGTCGCGACGCTGTTTGGATTAGATCCTAAAGCGGGGTTGATGTCGGGTTCTATCTCCCTTATTGGTGGTGTGGGTACGGCCATGGCCTGGACACCCACCTTTGTCGAGGAGTTAGGCATAGCCAATGCCAGTGAACTAGGCATAGCATCAAATACATTAGGCCTTATTGCTGCTTGTGTGATTGGTGGTCCAATTGCCGCCTATTTGATGAAACGCCATAATGTGAAGCCTAATCTGGATACAAATTTAGATATTGGCGCTAGCCATAAAAATAATAGTAAGCATATTCAAGTCGATTATTTTGGGGTATTACGCGCCTGGTTATGGTTAAACGTGACACTCATTATTGGTTACTTTATTGACCTGGGATTACAAGAAGCTGGGCTTAAGCTGCCTATGTTTGTTGCCTGTCTGTTAGCGGGTATTATTATCGGCAATATAGGTAGAGCTTATCTCAATCGTGACAAAGGGAAAGACAGAAGTTATGTAGAGGATGCTTCTAGGGGCTTATCACTTATTCAAGATATCTGTTTGGGTATGTTCTTAACCATGGCCTTGATGAGCCTGAAAATTTGGGAGCTCGAAGGCAGTCTGGCTTATATCTCGGTGGTGATGACATTGCAGGTATTGCTGTCGATTCTATTCACTGTATTTATTGTGTTTAGACTGATGGGCAAGGATTATGAGGCGGCTGTTATCTGTTCCGGTTTTGGTGGGGTAACCTTAGGTTCGACGGCCACGGCAATTGTGAATATGACGGCGGTATCTCAGCAATATGGTGCGGCTCATAGAGCCTTCATTATTGTGCCTTTGGTATGTGGTTTCTTTATCGATATCGTCAATGCGATGATCATCAATCTGTTTGTGAACTTCTAGAACGGGACAGTTCATTGATAATAAAAAGGAGCTCTGGCTCCTTTTTTAATTTCTGACTTCTCTATTTAACGAGCCGGGAAGAAAGCTGTGAGTTTAACTGTCCAGTTTTAAGAACATCAAGTCGCAGGGCATGTTGCGCATAAGGGGTTCAGTGGGTGAAAGCAAAAATTGAGTGAGAAAGTTCACTTTATGGTGACCCATGATCAGTAGGTCTATGTCATGCTTGTCGATATTGTCGAGGATCTCAAAGTCGAGATCGCCTGAATTTATGATGTGCTGGTGGATGGGATAGTGATGTCTTACGTCAATATTGAGGGAGTCGATAAGCTTAGCCATCGAAGTAAGAGATTCTTCTCTGACGATACTCTCCTGCTCTTTATAATCGCTGCCTAGCATCCCCTCATAGCTGTGGGGAATGTCCAGGTCGATATGCAGTAGACTCAGTAACGCCTGATTCTGTCTGGCAATATTAGCCGCTTTTGCTAAGATTTCTCCGCTGTCTTTATTCAATGCTACACACAACAGTATATGTTTATAATTCATCCCAACCTGCCTATTTTATTTACTAGCGCTTAACTTCTGTTAAGCCTGATGAAGCAATCATAAACCTCTGTTGAATTAATAATATTGAGGATTACTGAGGCATAGGATAAATAAATCTTACTGTCTGGGGGTATCTAAAAGTGCTTATAACAGCTCTTCGACGATAAGCTTAAGCAGGTAAGTCTCTCGTTCGATAGACATGCCTTTTTTGGGGCTGCTGGCTATGGTGTGCTCGTTGTGTCTTATTGCTTCATGAATATTGATCCAAACAGGGGTCATGCCATTTTGGATCTCATGGGCTTCAAGTTTCGTTTCACCTAGCTCTGGGTGAATATTACATAGGTAGCAGTATGACTCCATATGCATTATGTCGAAATCCTCCTTGTACCAAGGTCTGAACTCTTCGTATAAGCCAAATTCGCTCATCACTTCGATATGCTGAGCGCCGGTTTCTTCCTCAAGCTCTCGAAGAAGCCCTGTTTCGATGGCTTCACCTGTATCTATCCCTCCACCGGGAATACTGTAATCATGATATCGCTCCGTATAGAGCATGAGTATGTTCTCACCGTCTAAAATAATGCCGCGGGCAGCTTTTCGATGGAAAATGTTCCCTTCTAGTGAACTCAGTTCAGGGTGAGTTGTGGTTCTTAAATGGCGCATAAATCTTCTCTGTTTAATTTATTTACAGCTTGATATTGTGAAATAATCTGCTCAATGTCGACATGGTTTGCTGGTGAGTATTGCTGCATGCGTCGATAGTGTTCTAATGTCTTAGTCAGGTAGTCTCTATCATCGTCTCTGGCAAGATCCCACATTTGTGACCCAACATGGGAAACAGGTGTGGAGCTTTGGGTTGATAGATGCATGATTTCGTAGAAACGCTTGTTCTCTTTGATTAAACACTCATGAA
The DNA here is from genome assembly GCF_002005305.1 of Shewanella psychrophila. Taxonomy (NCBI): domain Bacteria; kingdom Pseudomonadati; phylum Pseudomonadota; class Gammaproteobacteria; order Alteromonadales; family Shewanellaceae; genus Shewanella; species Shewanella psychrophila. The sequence goes on along the minus strand of NZ_CP014782.1, from coordinate 4,472,428 downwards.
GTAACCCAAGTTTGTGTTTAGAGACTTGACTTCTCACCTTGTAGTTGTGATGTACCGGGCAGAGGATAAATTCCAGGTGTTTGTCTGGGTGGTTCGCCAAGATTTGGCTGACTAGCTCGATAAGCAAATCGCCGCCGATACCGGCAATGATGATCAGATGAGTGTCGTTATTCTTGTATTGCGTCAGAGGGAGCATGGCGACATCGATACAGTGAACCTTCCATTTGGGCATCGTTTGTTGGTCAGATTGCATATTGTCGGGCAGAAATCGCTGTAACTTAGACTCAAGCACTAGCATTAAGTCGGCAACCACATCGACAAAGTGGATGGTCTTGGCGGCATTGCGTTTTAGGAGTTGTGCGCCTAAAAAACCATGATCGCAACAGCAATCCCAAATGTGGTCGTATTCCCTGTCTATCATCTTATCTATCTGGTTTAAGCGTTGGCTTAACTTCACTGAATACTCAGGTTCGGAATTAATCGCGCATTCTACCGTGAAATCTATGGTTTTTATAAGCTAATGTGAAAACCATTAAACTTAGGAGCACTATGGCTGTGGTAACCATTTGATGAACTAAGTATTAAACCTGTTATTAAACTGGTTATTAAAAAAGTTTCGAGGCCTATTTACATTAATCTGATGATATCGAGAAGGTTTAGTACACGATTGATAGAGGCCTCTTTGGGATGAGCATGCTCTTTGATGTCATCAGACATTTTGTTCGCTTGAAGATAGGCCTCTAAAACTTCATCGGGTAAGCCCTCGATATGAGGGGATGTCATATGATTTGGCTCTTGAATATTGTCGATGCTCCTATTTTTGATTAAAGAAGCTTGAGCTGCATTCCCTTGGGTTACTTTAGACTGAATAGAGCTGGACTGGGTCTCAGAGAACCCGATAATCGACGCCAGAACGAAGATCAAAAAGAGCGTGAACCTCATGACTATACTCATATTTATTTTAGGTCGGAGTATTGTCTCTAGGGCTTGATTTCTAGTCGATTTTATAGGGGGGAGTGATAGTTAGAAAAGGCAGTAAATGAGTCGTTGGTGGTGCCGACAGTCGATTTGGGCTCGATACTAGCGTATTAAGCCCACTTATAGCAAAGAAGGGAAAGTCTTGGTGGCTCTTTAGAGTACCATCTCTAGCTCTAACTCAATATCGGTGCAACCTTTCTTACAGAAGACCCCATATTTTCCCGTCTGTTGCTTTTCAGTCGGCACTATGAGGTTGAGAGGCTGCTTACAGGTTTCACACAAGACAGTGTTGCCTTTGAAGAGACGTTTAATCAAGTTCTTCTGTGCGTTAAACGATTTGGTTGTGGTCTTGTTAATTGCTGAAAAATCGAGTTTCTGTGTCTTTCCTGGGCTAGTTTCGCTCATTATCCGCCATCTACTAATAGGTTGGTTATCTTTGTTATCTATTGTCGAGTATATCTTTGCTGGAGCCAACACTAAAGACTTAATCTCATGGATAAGTGCTTCTCTTCCGTTATTAAGCTATGAAGTAAAGTAAACGTGAGTTCAGTCGGTACATTTCATGCTTCTCAAGTTGAGCAATGAGTGGGTAAAGTCAATTCTTTGGACTCGCAGACTAATCTTGATATTTATTCTGACCATAAACGGTCAGGAGCCACTACTTGCAAGCTTGTGACTAAGATAAGAAATATCTACAATAGCAGTTAACTAGTATTCGATAAACTTCAGATGACAAGATGTCCAAGCTAAACAAAACCGAATCAGACAAAGTACCCCCAAATACAGTAGAACAAGAAGGAACCTCTTCTCTGGATACTGCCGCGGACGACATTAAACTGGCTGTGGATCTTATCTACCTCTTCGAAAGTAACAAAATTGACGCGCAAGTCGCGTTATCGGCTATTGAAATAGTTAAAGCCGATCTTATGTCTAAATTAGACAAAGTTGAGTGACCCTAGAACTGATAGCGAACTCCCGCGATGGCTTCTAACTCGACTTTGACATCATCGATAATGTAAAGAATAGGCTGAGCCTCAAGGAAGAAGGTGAATTTTTCTACTGAGGTTTGCGCGCCGAATATGGCTCTTGCACCTAACTTTAGATCGTGTTTACTTGAGTTTATCTCGGCAATTTTACCGCCAAAACCATAATAGAAGTGGGGATTGTTAAAGTTGATCATCTTGTCTGCTGTGATTGAAAAATTATCTAACGCCACTCCTAGCTTAATATCACCAAATTTAGCATTGATTCCAGAGTCACTACCAATCATGACGCCGACTTGAGGTGCAGCAATTGCCGTTGAGCTGGTTATTGTCACTAATGCTAACAGGCCGATAATAGATATAACTGATTTCATGTTTCACCTTTAAATTGAATGGGCATGTACCTATAGGTACAGTCGCCATCGATGGGGAAAGGTTATTGAAATCTCCTTTCTATTTCAATCGAATTAAGGCTTAATTGGCTAGGAACCTAGTTAATGATAATTTATTGAAATTTATGATAAATAAACTTTATTATGATTTATCTTTAATGGAATAAAATAGTGAGTACTTTGCTTTCAATCTGTCAGTAATAGGGCGAAAAATGGCAAAATAATGATGGTGGATCTCTTAGGAAACATCTGAGGAATCGAGAAAATCCAGTTGGTCAGGAAATATACTAACGTTTTTTCTCGTCTATTTAACTAAGCGGCTTATTACCATTGATTAAGCGAAGGCTCCTTGTATATTGGAGGGATTATGTGCGGCACACCCAAGACAAATCTTAGTGCTCAAATACCTAAAACCCCTTTTAGAAGCTTTATGGCCAGCATGACACTGGCGCAACGTAAACATTTCGCACAAGTGGCTAATCGCGCTCAGGAGAACCGTGATAGTCGAGAGCTGTATCGGCAACGTTTATCCTCTAACCAAAAGCCTGTAGCAAGGCTAAGCCTATGGGGAAAGCTCAAGCAATTGTGTAAACAAACGGTAAATCTGATGGGGTAAAAATTCGGATATAGACAAGACTCCTTACTAGCATCTAGACACTCGTCCTTAGGATCTTTTTTGGCCTAAAAAGATTCTGCTACGGATACGTATATGGCATCATTATCCCCTGAACGGGCGTAGTCGAGTCGTAAATTGATCCGCTGAGAGTCGAGCACCATATAACGAATGCCGGCCCCGTAGCTGCGGATCATATCATCATCCCATAGCTTAGACAGTACGTTAGAATCATAACCCCCACCGACAAATCCAACGACGCCGAAGTCACCATAGACCTTCCAACGTGCTTCTATTTGCCCTGATGAGGAGGCTTTATTAAGGTATTTGGTAGCCGAGAAACCGCGCAGTCCTACTGTACAATAATCCCAAAGTGGGGCATTGCCGTATTTTGCACACCCTCTGGCTTCAAATGCCAACACTAGGGGGTCGAGTAAGTGGTAATAGTAGCGATATCGAGCCTGATAGGATTGGTAGGTATTACTGCTGCCAAAAAACTCATCGTTAAACATGGCATCGAACTCGAAACGCTGTCCAGAATAAGCATTGGTTTGATTATCTCTGCTGTCGAACTGTACTAATACGCCGGCGCCGTTGGCTTTCGCCTTACCTAATTCATCTTCAGTATTGCCTTCGATATTTTGGCCTTCACCGCTGCTAGAAAATGTTTGTTCGTTATCAATCAGTCGTACTTGTCCGCCGACAAACCAATTATCGCCGACGCTGCGAAGTAACTGTCCTTTAAGCAGGTTGCCCTTAATATTCCAGTCCAAGCCTTTGCCACTTTGAGTGTATTTACTGTCTAATAGAGTCAGTTTTAGTGCGACATAGGCGGCAGTCCCGGTAAACCGCCAGTTATCTTCATCCCAGTAGTTTTGCTGCATTAGCCCATAGGCATAACTGTCATTATCAGTGTAAGCCGCTACCGCTTGTGTGGTCGATGCGGGTTGAACGGCTCTTTCTGCTGCCGTCTGGCTATAATAATAGGCGCCAGCGATGACGAGCCCGGTACCAATAGTTGGATCGGCGATGGGAATAGGAACGGCGACGAAATCGCCTTTATGGGCCTTCAACCTTGTGTCTTCTTCACGCAGATCTGGGGACCATTCTGGAATGATATTGTTAACGCCATAAGAGCCTGTACTGGTGCTTTGATGAGTCTCACTGGCGGTTTGAAGTTTTGGGTTGATGCTTTGAGGCGGGAGAGTCTCATCCGAGAGTGAGTCATTATTCTCTTGAGCTAAGCCAGGTAAAGAAACGGTACAACCGTAAAATACGACACTGCTTAAGGAGAGTATTTTCATTCTTCTTTTTAGCGCTGCGCTAAATACCTTAGCTGGCTGCATTATCATCTTCCTGATTCACCGTGATGACCCATAGGTTAGCAGTTTGTTGTATTTTAGTAACTGCTTGTTTCTTGTCCTTGATTGTTTTTATGAAATAATACTAAGTAATATAAGCTACAAGGGCGATTGTGAAAGCGCCCTTGTAGCTTGTGTTCACTCGTCATGTTGACTGAAAAATTACTTTCCCTTAAGCCTTCTGGCCCCATCTTGTATCGAGCGATGGAACTTGGTTAGGTTACGATCTTTAGCGCGCTTTTGGGCTAAACTCGCCGTATTTAATGCCTGCTCCCGGAGTAACTTTTGGTAGCTGGCTAAACGGCGATATTCTAGCTCTCCATTGGTTAACGCCGTTTGCACCGCACATCCAGGCTCTGATTGGTGATGACAATCAGCAAACCTGCATTGCCGTGCTAAAGAGATTATTTCTTCAAAGGTGTCAGCGACGCCTTGCTCACAATCAGCAAGTTGTAATTCCCGCATACCCGGTGTATCTAAGAGCAGGCCTCCAGAATTCAGTTGATGTAGTGTGCGCCCCGTTGTTGTGTGACGCCCCTTGCTATCATCTTCTCGAATATTTGAGGTTAACTGTGCCTGAGCCCCGATCAAGCTATTGATCAGTGTTGATTTTCCAACTCCAGATGAGCCCATAACTGCCACTGTCTGTCCTAGAGCGCAATAAGCATACAGAGGTTGTACACTTTCTCGCGCTAGTGCATTGACTGTCTCTACCATAGCCAGCGGAGCGATACCCAATATTTGCTTAATGTAAACTTGAGTATCATCGCAAAGATCGGCTTTAGTGAGGACAAATACTGGGGTGACTTCGGCTTCATTGGCTAAGGCGAGATAGCGTTCTATACGGCTTAAATTGAAGTCCTTGTTCAAGGATGAGACGATAAATACCGTATCGACATTGGCCGCAATGAGCTGAGTCTGAACCTTGCTTCCCGGAGCCTTGCGGCTAAATAATGAGAGACGTTCAAGGCGTTGCCGAAAACTGTTGTCATCATTAAGCACTAACCAGTCTCCGATAGTAATATCTGCCATCTGGTTTGTGATTGGGAGCGTTAAGGTGTTTGTACTTGTTTCCAGCTCGAATTGGTTTCGGTGACAGGCCATCACTTTAGCGAACTTTAGTTCAGTGATGTTTTCTCCAGCAACTTGTTGCGCAAAAAAAGAACGCCAACCTAATCGAGTGAGTGACTCACTTGACTGGTCTCGATTTGTTATGAAGTTGGCAGCTCTACTCGCACTTGAGTCAGCACTTGGGCTAGAAGTTGAGTTTGATGTAGATTTTATTATTGAGAATTTATGGTGTTTTTTCATTTTTATCCCAGCGCAAAGCGCCTGAACTGATTGGATCAGGGGATCGTCAACTAACCTTAGGTATATCTGAGATCCCGGTGTCATGCATTACTAGCAGCGAAAAGTCGCGAGTTGTAATGCTAAATGCAACCGGGCAGCGGGCCTTATCTAAATGAACAGCTATTTATAAAGCGCTAAGCAAGAGTAGCTTAGCCATCTTTAACAGCTTAAGTAAGAAGGCTTGTTGCCCAGTTAAAACCTGTAACAATCATCAATTAATCTCCTATCTCTATGAGTCGGTAACTAGTATTAGCGTCAATCGAACTTCCTGCTTAGGCATTCGATTTAAAAGTGAGCTAAATAATAGCAAAAGTAGCTAGGTTCCACTAGCTACTCGTTCCATATTTTACTCCACTTTGTTTTACGTTGGCAGATGTCCTACCTTGACTAAAATAACCGTTTCCTGTTTCACAAAGGGATGATGTTCACTCTGGTGTGGGCTGCGTATCCAAGTGTTTAGTGGGTATCTGCCGTGTTCATCTTCAAACTGTCCCGATAATACCAATATTTCTTCGCCGCCAAAGTGTCTATGTGGCTGAAAAACCTCATTGGCAGGCCATTTCACCAACGCCGTGTGCTGGCCTTCAAAATCATGGAGTGACATGACCTCGAGCCCTCCGATACCTTGCTGCCATGGCTGTGTTTCGGTATAGACCCTCACTTGCTGAGTATCTTGCATATCAAACTGGTTGAGTTTGACAAAAAGTGTGCAGCCATTTGTGCTAAACGGGCTATGCTTGCTGCCAGGTGGATTACGAATGTAAGTCCCTGCCGGGTAGTCACCCGTTTCATCGGAAAAAATGCCTGCTAAGACAAATATCTCTTTACCTTTTGGGTGACTGTGAGCGCGGAAATGTGAACCAGCTTGGTATCTTACTATGCTGGTGGCATGTCCGCTTTCTTGGTTCTCCCTTGCCAGAGGCTTACGGGTGACTCCCTCAAGGGGGCTGGGAAGCCAGTTCATTTCATTGCTGTCGATAACGACTCGCTGTGAAAAATCCATATTCAGATTTGTAGTTAATAAAGGATTCATATCTAAGGCCCTGTTGCTCCCGAAGTGCTTATGATTACTCTGCCCGAAACTCGAAACAGGCTTAATTACGTCCAGCCATCACGCCGCCATCGATATCCCAGATGGCTCCAGTTACCCAACTGGATGCATCTGAAAGCAAAAAGTTAATGGTACTGGCAATGTCTGTAGCTGTGCCTATTCTGCCGATAGGATGGAAGCCATCAAAGCCCGCTAAGGCCTCATCCATCTGCTCAGGCTCAATAAAGGCCTGGTAAATAGGCGTTTTGACCACGGCAGGAGAAACGGCATTGACCCTAATATTAGTCTCAGCCAGTTCCATCGCCATATGTTGTGTCAAGGCATGTAGCCCGGCTTTGGCCATAGAATAGGCAGAAGATGGCGTTGCCTTGATTGCTTGTTTTGCCCACATGGAGCCAATGTTGACTATATTACCTCCGCCATTTTTCATCATATTTTTAGCCACGGCTTGAGAGATGACAAAAGTAGACTTGTTTAGTCCCATATAGATTTCATAATCGCTCTCACTGTGCTCAATGAAAGGTTTAGGGTTGAAGTATCCGGCTGCATTGACCAGATAACTTACCTTGATTGAAGGTAACTCAATAAAATCTATGATGCGTTGAACATGGCTGGCTTGATAAAGATCGGCTTGTATTCCTGATACCTTACCAAATGCACTGAGCTCGGCAACGGCACTCTCTAGTTTAGCGGCATTGTTGCCGACAATAACCACTTTAATATTGGCCTTTACTAGTTGTTTGGCCGATTCGAAGCCCATCCCACTCGAGCCACCTATAATAAGCGCGATGCCAGAATGTGAAAAAACCATATTTGAAGAAATAGTGTTTGAAGAGTTTGTCTCTGTAGTCGTCATAATGAATCCTTGCCGTTATTAGTTGATTACTTATTTCGTCGGCATTTTTAGCCGTTTGATGTGATAATCTTATGGCTCATTCACAGATTAAAAAAGTAAGTACAAATAGGTTCGCTAGGTACTTTTTGGTATATCTTTATGACTTTAAAAGAAAAAGAAATTTCAGTTATGCGGCATCGAGTAACAAGCCCCAGTGAAAGCACGCGTATGGTCGAAACCATAGTCGGCTGTAAATGGTCTCTGACCGTGTTTCAGCTTTTGGAGCAAGATATCAATCGTCCGGGTGAGATGGTGCGCCATGTTGAAGGATTAACCACTAAGGTGCTTAATCAATGTTTAAAGCGCAATGTCGAATTTGGGATCTTAGAGAAAATTAGCTATCCGGAGATCCCACCGCGTGTGGAGTATCACGTGACGCCTTTCGGAAATAAATTTATGACGATATTGGATGCGCTTAAAGAGCTGCAACAAGAGATAGAGGCGCAATAATACTCATCTATCTAGGGATAAATCGGACCACTGGAAGGGTAATGAACTATTAAATCGACAGTTGGCCCGAATTCACTGGGTATAGTTATCTATTGGTGGCTGTATATTCAATGAGGCTGATTTTTTGTCCGGCTGGATCTTTCAAGATTGAAACAACACCTATATAGGGGATCTCGAAAGATTCGAGTTCAATTGCGCCGTTATCCAGTGCAGATTTAACTGATGAGCTTAGCTTCGCCACTGTGACATAGCCTATCCAGCCAGACTCTATTGCAGAATCCGACTCTTGCTTCGGCTCCGACTCTTGCTTCGGCTCCGACTCTATAATGGAGCCAGTCTCAAAGATCCCTGCTACGGGTTTAACCGAACCCGTAGGGATAATCAGTCCGTAGCGTTGTCCATTTCTGCCGGGAACGACGCGAATATCGCAATCGAAGGTGTTGGCGTAAAAAGTGACCGAAGCATTGAAATCTCGAGTGTGCAGTTCTTGCCAGTTAAAGTTCATAATATGCTTAATTAGAGAGTATGGTATGCCAGTATCTGGCGATCTCATTCACTAGTCATCACTATTGCTTTTGGTGGTATTTCTGTTTGTCTGTCTTCGCGATAGCTTAAGTGCGACTCACTCTTTATTACAGAAGGCTATTCCGTTAAGCTCAGCTGTAGGACCATAAGAAAATATGTCAGGGATGCAAGGGAGATGTGCGCAGATAAAACCATCAAGCAATTACAAGAGCAGATAAAGGCGCTACAAGAAGAAAATATCGAGCTAACCAGACAGAAACTAAGTGTCGAGGAAAAACTGACCGCTGCTTTAGATGGCACTGGTTTGTGTTTGTGGCAGCAGCATATTCCTAGTGGCAAGCTCACGATCTTTAATCGTGAGTGGGGACACTTATTGGGCTATACAGAGCAAGAGTTGTCGGCTCATGTGGACAGTTGGAAAGGAAAACTTCACCCGGAAGACAGAGATTGGGTCATCGCCGCTTTTGAAGACCATGTATCGGGTAAAGCCGAGTCCTATCAGGCCGTCCATAGGATGTTGCATAAAAATGGCGGCGTAAGTTGGGTTTCAGATAGAGGCCGTATCGTCGAATATGATGAAGGACGGCCTGTTCGTATGATGGGGACTCATATCGATATAACCCAAGAGAAGTGCTACGAACTTGATTTAGCCAGGCTGGCTCACTGTGACCCTCTCACCCATCTGCTCAATCGTAAGGCGCTGGAGCAAGCATTCTATACTCAACAACAATGTCAGCCAAGCATGGGGGGGGCACTTTTCTTCATCGATCTCGACAGTTTCAAACAAGTTAACGATAAGCATGGTCATCGATTCGGCGATCAAGTGTTGATGGATGTGGCACAGACTCTTAAAAATAAGGCGGGAGACGTAGCAAAGCTTGCTCGCTTTGGAGGAGATGAGTTCGTTATATTGCATAGCGCGGTCAATAAAGACCTACTGGTTAAGTTAGCTAAAAGCATATTGGAACACTATCATAGACCCGTTCATATAGGTTCTTGCGAGATCAAACTAGGGTTAAGTATCGGCATTAGTCTATTTGATTGCAGTGATCAATTTATTGCGACTTGTGAGCATGCTGATAGGGCTATGTATCAAGTGAAGCAAAGGGGAAAACATGATTACGCCTTTTGGCTAAACCATGATCCCCAGACATTTAAATTCACCCAACAGGTTAATTAACTCTTTTACTCGTCTAGCTTTTACCTACACATTGATATTTTTTGGTGACCAGATAGACATCACATCTTGAGCCAATCTGATCCCGGCAGCTGGTTTGTTCGCCACTAAAAGCATCTGCTTTTTTGAACCCCCACGCTTTACATCTTTTTGTTGCTGTCTTTAAGGCATCTTGTTCATCGAATAGGGATGTTTCACTTGGGCTTCGGGTGTAGGAGAGTTCAATGACCCCATCGGCTAGGCTACCGCCCGTGGCTTCCATGGTTTTCATTGAAGTACATCCAGAAAGTGTGACAGCTATGACTGAGATGAATATTAGCCGCTTGATATGAGTCTGCATCTGATTTTCCTTGGGAAGCAGTCCTATTATATCGATTGATATTAAAGGCAATTGAAAGGAGTAATTCTCTGGTGCGAAATCATAATTGAAGCCTGATTAAAATGACAATCAAAGTTCATCAATATAGAGCTTCACGCTCTAAATTCCATCAGATGTAACCGTATCTCTGTGCTCGATAACATGATGGAAACAGGTTTTCTTTAAGTGGAGGGCATAAAAAATGCAGCCAGGTGGCTGCATCTCTTCGTTGTATTGTGAAAACTAAACTCAGTTAGCTATCTTAAGCTCAGCTTTATCACTAATTAAGTTCATATTAAAATCGAACTCATCGACGCGGATCGCACGCTCACGTTTAAGGTTGTAATCCAGCAATTGTTTATGCTCGGTAGCGTTGATGACCTTAGCGGTCAGGGCATTATCGAGTGTGATAGGGAAGCGCGTGCCTGATCTGAATGCACGAGCCTTAAGTCCTTTCTTGACCTTAGCCAGTAACTCGAGGCAATCCATCTTAGCCAGATAGGCTTGTTCGTTGATGTAGTTACCATCACCGACAACAGGCTTAATTAAGTGAGTCAGGTTCTTCTTGAACTCGGTATTGAGCTGGGCCTGCTCGGCAAGTTCTCTGACTAAATTATCATTCACCTTCGGCATTTTAGCAGAGTAAGTCACCGTTAATGCACGCATCAATTTACGTACCGGCGATGACGGGAAGTTCTCCAGAAAGGCAAGCAAGGCTTCTTCTGCCTTACACAGAGACCAGCGAGTGGCGTAATGAAAATAAGGCGCTGCTTGTGCTCTTTGCTCGCTTGGTAGTTTTTGTTCGTAATAACGAATCGACGCCATAGCGGCATACAGGTAACTCATCACATCACCCAAGCGCGCCGAAAGCATCTCGGCTTGCTTGAGTTTTCCGCCAAGTACTAGCAGAGAGAAATCGGCGTATACCGCCAGCTTCGAAGCCAGCTTGTTGACTGACTTCTCGTATATTGCGACTTCTGCTAGCTTCGAGTTCGATTGAGCCGTAAATGGCAGTAGGCCCAAACGGAATGCACGCAAACTGTTGCCCACGCTATAGGCTATGGTTTTCCGGAATATGCTGTTAAAGACCTTATCGGCATTCTTATGATCGCTGTGAATCGCTTCAACCATGCTTTGCATGTGAGGGTGACAACGCATCACACCTTGTCCGAAGATCATCAGGTTACGGGTAAGAATGTTAGCGCCTTCGACTGTGATAGCGATAGGTTGGGCAACATAAGCCGAGGCTAAGGTATTTTGTGGACCACGTTGAATGGCCTTACCAGCTTGAATGTCCATGGCTGAGTTGAGAATGTCTCGGCCAAGTTCGGTCATATGATATTTGGCGATTGCAGTAACCACCGAAGGCTTAAGGCCTATGCCAAGCCCTTCTGTGGTTAGCACGCGCATTGATTCCTGTAGATAAGTCTTACCGGCAATGTCAGCTAACTTCTCTTGAATACCTTCAAACTTGCCAATAGATAATCCAAATTGCTCACGCACGGCGGCATATTCTGCCGAAGATTTGAATGAGCAATGGCTCACCGCTGCGCCAAGGGCAGGCAAAGAGATGCCACGGCCTGCACCAAGACACGCAACAAGCATAGCCCAGCCACGACCAATGTTAGCCTGTCCACCTATGATGAAATCCATAGGGATAAATACATTTTCGCCCCGTGTGGTGCCGTTATAGAAGTTAACGCCCATAGGATCGTGACGGTTACCTAGCTGCACCCCTGGGTGAGATTTAGGGATCAGCGCACAGGTGATGCCAAGGTTTTCTTTACCGCCAAGCAGACCCTTTGGATCTTGAACTTTGAAGGCCAGTCCAAGTACTGTGGCAATAGGCGCTAAGGTGATATAGCGCTTATCCCAGGTGATTGAGAGACCAAGTACTTGCTTACCTTCGAACTCACCCACAGTGACAGTGCCCACATCCGGAATACCACCGGCATCAGAGCCAGCTTCTGGGCTGGTTAAGGCAAAGCAGGGGATCTCCTGGCCATTAGCCAGGCGCGGTAGCCAGTAGTCTCTTTGCTCACCGGTACCATAATGCATCAATAGCTCGCCAGGGCCCAAGGAGTTAGGCACCATGACGGTAACGGCAACGGCTGAGCTCTTGGCCGATATAGTGGCGACTATGGTTGAGTTAGCGTAAGGGCTAAATTCGAGTCCGCCATAGGATTTTGGAATGATCAGTGAGAAAAATTTGTTCTGTTTGAGGTAGCTGAGAATGTGATCCGGTATATGTTTATCACCCTGGATAGCAAAGTCATCAATCATCTCTATTAAAGTGGTCACAGGACCATCGAGGAAGGCCTGTTCATCGGCGCTCAATTTAGCTACCGGAATGTCTCTCAGGGCTGAGAAGTCAGGTTTGCCTTGGAAGATCGAGCCTTCTAACCATACATCGCCTGCATCGAGTGCCTCTTGCTCTGTGGTAGAAATACTCGGCATTATTTTTTTTAATTGGGTTCTTATGCTCATCTTCTTCGCTCATCCGACCAGAAATTCAGATCACATTACTACATAAAACCAGACTTAGATCAATAACTCCAAACAAGTAATTTAAACGTTCGTTTGATTTGGTTTCGAGGATCGATAGTTATAGTTAATATTTTCATCGGCTTACACCTGTATGCTCAAGTTAAATATTTTTTGTTATTCTGAGTGTTAATCTATAAGACTGAGTACGTGGCTTGTTGTTATATTCAAGGCTTAAATTAGAGGCAATGTGCTACCTTTAAATCAGCTTATGTTGAACACTAGGTGCCTATTGAACCTGACAAATAGAATCATTTTTTTACCACTCACGATAGTCTTTATCGTGAGTACGCTGAGCCTATTGTTAATCGATTATCAGCTTAGGGATGAGCTTCATCAAAGGGTTGAACTAGAGCTCACATGGTTAGCTAAATCAGCAATGGAAAGTCTTGTTTTGTTAAATAGTCCTCTCACTCTCAGTACCGTGGATCGAGTGGCTAAGCATTTAAGTTTAGCATCCGATGCCCGCATCACCTTTATCGATGACAGTGGCAAGGTTATGGGGGATTCTATGATCCCCATAGATCAAGTTCCTATACTGGATAACCACCTAAACAGGCCTGAAATACAGCTGGCGCAAGTGACTGGAATAGGTATTTCAAGACATTTTAGTCGAACATTAAACGAAGAATATATTTATGTCGCAATCTATAGAAGCTTAAAGGTAGGGGGAGGGACATCGGGTTATTATGCTAGGGCTTCCCTGCCTGATAGCACCATTTATTATGAAGTGATCAAGCTAAGGTTGGCATTAGCCTCAATCGCTATTGTCAGCATGTTAACTTTAATCTTGTTAAGCTTTATTTCATCAAGGTGGATTGCCCGATCTGTAGAACAAGACAGGCTGGACTTAAAAAGCAAAATAGATTCGGGCATTCATGATATTGAGCTGCTGCATGAATTAGATTCTATGCTAGGAGCCTGCTCCGAATTAAGTGAGGCTGGAAGTGTCGTTAAACAAGTGACTCCTAGGTTATTACCAAATTCTTCAGGCGCTATCTCTATTTACAAGTCTTCAAGAAATAAGCTGGAATTCATCATGTTTTGGGGCGAGGAATGGCAAGGTGTGACTGAATTTAAACCAGAGCAGTGCTGGGCATTAAGAAAAGGTCATAGTCATCAATCGGATCACAATGATACACAGATATATTGTGAGCATTTTTCTCATTTGGCTATCGAGCAAGGAAATAAAGCATCATTGTGTATTCCCTTGATGGCTTTAGGTGAAGCCATTGGTGTCATGCATATTCTAAAAAAGGAATTTCCTTATAGTGACTTATTGCTAACTAATGCGATTGCAAAAAGGGTAGGTCTTGCCATTGCCAATATAGAACTGAGATACAGTTTGCGGCAACAAGCAATTAAAGACACGTTAACGGGGCTATTTAATCGTCGCTATTTGTTTGAATCTTTGGAGCAATTGGTCGCTCTTGGGATGAGAAATAAATCGCAAATAGGCATAATAATGGGCGATATTGATCATTTTAAGAGTTTTAACGATAGCTATGGTCATGATGCCGGAGATGATGTGCTCAAAGAAGTTGCTAAGGAATTGAAAAAAAATACCCGAATTGCTGACATAGTGTGCAGGTATGGAGGGGAAGAGTTTTGTATTGTGTGCCCCGACAGTACTCAGGAAGAAACGCTATTGATTGCAGAAAAACTACGCCTCGCAGTCGCAAAAAAGGAGGTCAAGTTAAGCTCTAAAGAAATGGTTACTGTGACAATCTCTATGGGGGTCGCCATGTTCACTAACTCAGAAGATTCAATAAAATCTGTGATATCAGAAGCGGATAGACGCCTCTATCAGGCGAAGTCAGATGGTCGCAATTGTGTCCGTGGTGATGTTTAATTCGCGATGATTAAATTGTACTAATCGGTATTAATCTTGTTTTCATAAAGAGAAATGTCTCAGCACGCAGCGCCTTACTTGTGTTCAATCACCTCACGTTCAGATTTCTCGATTAAATGTTGCATCTCCCCTGATAATGTCATCTGTTTTATCACAGCATCAACTTTAGGGACTAAGTGGATGTGACTTTTATGTATGTAGTGGTAAAGCTCGAGGACCGCTAAAGGTGTATCTAAAGGTTGAATCTTGTCTAATCCTAGTTTTTCAATCATATGTACTCCGTCTATCGTGTTCGTCAGCGCCACGTCAACATGGCCAGAGTTCAGAAATCGCATCATCTGCTCAGTGCTATCAACGTCATGAACATTCACCATATTAAGGGTAATATTGTTGGTATGCTTAACACAGGGTCAGATCGTGAACGTTATTTGAGCCGTTTCAGCAAAATATTGACCTGATCAAGTGCTTGTGATCTTATACTCCTTTTTAAGGAGTCTCATTATGTATATTGAATCATTCAAAGAGCATTTTGGCGCGATTGACGACCACCGCCAAAGTGCAAAAATCACCTATCCATTGTTCGATATATTGTTCGGTTCTCTTTGCGCTGTTATTGCAGGTTCGAATGGTTGGTTCGATATCCGAGAATACATTCTTGGTCACCACCATTGGTTCAAAACGCAAAAAATGTTTACAGGCGGGATCCCTACTGACGATACAATTGCTAGAACAATTTCTGTGATTAATCCTGATAGTTTTAACGAGTGTTTTCTAGCATGGATGCAATCGGTTCACCAGCTAACTAATGGGGAAGTCATTGCGATTGATGGAAAAACGCTACGCGGCTCATATAATCGTGATGACCGAAACAGCACTATTCATATGATAAGTGCTTATGCTTCAGCAAATAAGCTGGTACTTGGTCAATTAAAATCAGACCAAAAAAGTAATGAAATTACGGCAATCCCAGAGCTTTTAAAAATGCTAGATCTACGCGGAGCGCTAGTGACAATCGATGCTATGGGCTGTCAAACGGCTATTGCTAAAGCGATCATCGACAAAGGTGGTGATTACCTACTGGCTGTAAAAAGCAATCAAGGCCACTTAGCTAAAGCGGTAAATCAAGCTTTTAGTCAGCATCGTTCAGCAGGCTTAAGTAATGATGATTTCAATATAGAAACAGGCCATGGTCGTATTGAAAATCGAACGTGCTATGTTTTAAATTCGGCTGAACTCGAAGGTGATTTCTCACGCTGGGAAGCACTCAAATGCATTGTTATGGTTGAAAGTTTTAGGGCGGTTAAAGGTAAGGCGATAAGCCTTGAATATCGTTACTATATTAGTTCGAAAGAGTTATCAGCAGAGCAAGCCTTAAGTGCTACTCGTGAACATTGGGGTATCGAGTCAATGCACTGGGTCTTGGATGTCAACATGAACGAAGATACATGCCAGATATACAAAAATAACGGCGCTGAAAATCTAGCTTACTTGAGGCATATGGCTCTCAACATGCTTAGAAAAGAACCGACCAAACTCAGCATCGTTGGTAAACAAAAGCGCTGCTTAATGAATCCTCAACATCTAGAGAAAGTTTTACTCGCTGGATTATGTAGCTCGACTAAAAAATAAACACTCATGCGGTCGCCCTGATGCTTAACACCTCTGACTTTAGCAAGTCGATAATTGTGTAAATCTTTTCTGCTATTGATGACAACATCACTGCCTTGTTTGATAAACGCCATAGTCTCTAAATAATAATAAGGGGTTGGTACGCGGATGGTATTTGGCGTTTCATTGCCATAACTGTATATCCTCATTATCTCACCGTCTTTGCTTCCTGAGTTAGCCATCTGTTGTGCACGCTTTCCCGGCATTGGTGTGATAGTGATCTCTATACCCAGCTTGCTATAAACTTTGGGAATAATAACTCTCCCGACTTCTTGTTCAATTAGCTTTTCAATGGAAACAAAATCAAAATCTGCTGCTATCCCCTTACTTGATAGCAATCCCAAAAGCACGGATAAAATGGTCATCAACTTATTGATTCGATTCATGGGCAATTAGCTGATTATCGAAAAATCTATTAATCAAAGTGTAGACCTTAAACGTCTTATGTATTGAGTTATCTTACTTTCAGATAAGGGTGATATGCATGCTGCTAGTCATGACTTCTATGTTTGTTAGTCAGTGGCCTTTAGTTGTTGATTGTAATTAAAAACAATTACTTAGTTAAAGCTTTTCTAATCGTCCGAGTGTCAATATTGTGGTCTGCCACTAAGTATCTTTGTCTGATCAGAATAGTGGTAATGCAGCCCTTAGACTGCATTTTTGTTTCTATATAAAAGCGCAATGATGTTGAGTGTAAAGTGATCCGCCTAAATTAGAATTGTGCCTCAACTCTTAGAGTCAGTTGTCTTGGTGTGCTCAATGTTTGGAAATCATAGCCGACATCTACTAATGATACATATTCATTGTCGAAGATATTTGTGCCTAAGGCATAGATAGAGAAGTTATCCCATTCATAGCCGACACGTGCGTTGACTAATATCCTTTCATCGTTCATTGGATCGTAATCGAGTCCGGCGGCTTTAGGGTTATTGATGCCAGATGATTCACCGGCATAGCTGACATTTAGGTTAGCGAAAATACCAGAATCACTGCGGTAGGTGGAACCTAAGTTAGCCGTCCATTCGGGGGCATCTTCGAAGCTGCGACCAGATAGGTCGTAAGTGACGGTAGGCAGTACAATTTTAAATTCTTCAAACTCAGTATTTGCATAACCCACGCCGCCATAGAGGCTCCAGTCACTGTCTATTTGGTAGAAGAGTTCAGCTTCGAAACCTTGGACGGTAGAGCTACCGGCATTACGGGTTTCACTGTCATATCTGTTCCCCGAGAACTGCACTTCTACCTGTTGATCTTGCCAGTCTACATAGAAGATATTGGCATTGGCACTTAAACTGCCCTCTAGCCAGACCGAGCGAAATGCCAGCTCATAGTTCCAGGTATATTCGGGATCGAAGGTGTGCGTGGTACTTTTTGCTGTGTTAGTGCCAACACCACCGGAGCGATAACCTTGCTGTACGGTAAAGCTGGTGGTGATGTCAGTGCTCCAGTGATAACTGACACCGAGTTTTGGCAAAAAGGCATTGAAAGAGGCATCAACCAAGGGCTCGATTCCTGAAGCGCTGTCCGCCATGCTTAGCAGTTTTGCATTGATCCCTGTGATCAGGGCTCTGGTCATAGGGTCAAATGCTGAGTTGCTTGGATCTGGCATCAAGTGAGCATTGGTGATAGCTACATCTCCATCGGCTTCATTGTCCTGTTTTTCGCGATCGAAACGGAAACCAGCAAAGATGTCCCAACGGTCATTTATCTTATAAACGGCATCGGCAAACAGGGCGATATTTGTGACGTTTTGCTTGGTTATGGCTTCATTATAGATGAGCACAGGATCCACATCGGCATATAGGCCTAATAGCATGTCAGCAAGAGATTGTGGTAGACCTAAACCACCATTTTCTGGTGGAGTAACTAATAGTGTTGGTACCCCCAGACGCTGAAAGCTCAGATATCTCTGACCATGGGATTTGGTCTCAGTCTCCTGATCGGAGTAGAAGGCGCCAACAACACCCGATAATTTTTCTGTGTCGATGACCAATTTAACTTCTTGACTGAAGGTATCATCTTGGTTATCCCAAAATCGAGCAGCCGTAGGCTCTGAGGTTCCATCATCATCCCAGCTAAACCCTGCATCGACTGTGGAGTAGGTGCTGACAGCGGACGCAGTCAAATTGTCGTTGATGTCGTAGTTGAGTTCTAAAGTGTAGATATTGACATCGGTGAAGGTGAAACTGGCTTGATCGAGAGACACTTCTCTGTGAGCGAAAGGATCCGTTAACAGGCTACCGTCAGTCGCTAGGGTACTGGTACCTCGTATGCCTAGGTTTGTTTTACTCTTGGTGTAGCCGATTTGAGCATAAAACTCTTGTAAATTCGATGGCTGATATTTGAGCTTAATGCGGTAGGTTTCATTATTATTGTGATCCGCAGGCACTCCAGTGAAAGTATTGTCGATATAACCGTCAAAATCATTTTTATCGGCACTGGCTCTGAAGGCAAGCTCATCTTCAATAACCTCACCACCTATGGCGGCGGCATATTCCCTTTGGCCGTATTCACCAACACCGAGTCTGGCTTTGCCTCCCCATTCGAAACTCGGATCGATCGTACGCATTATGATGGCGCCGGCCAGTGAGTTACGTCCCTGAAGGGTCGATTGAGGCCCACGAAGGATCTCAATCTGGCTGACATCCCAAGTAGAGAAACCGCCTTGACGAATCACATCATAGGGCATGACTGCACCATCGATATACAGGGAGGCTAAATTGCTGGAGCCGCCACCTGAAACGTTATAGGCATCGATGCCACGTATGCTGAAGCCATTGCGAAGGTCACCGTTAACGTTCGGGGTACGCTCGAGTGCATCATAGAAATCGTTGATATTTTGTTCTTCTATCTGCTTGCTGGTGATCACTGCGACACTGGCCGTGGTCTCTTGCAGTGTTCTGTCGACCTTTTGCCCTGTCACCATGATTCTTTCAATGGTTTGGTCATTGGCATTAGCTATGGCTGGAAGTATGAGTGAGCAGAGTATGCTGGTGCGAATAGCGAGTGTAATTGGGTTGTGTTTCATCATCGGTCCTGTCTGCATTTCGGTACGTAGTTATACGAATGAGAATTATTATTAAAAAAATCGCGACGGATGTTACCACGGGGTTAATACCTTGAGGCAAGAGCATTTACACTAATATGGCTTGTATCGACTGCCAGGCCACAGATGTGCAGCTTGTAATGTAAATTTTGCTGAAAACTTTGTGAAAGGTGGTAGGCTCACCTGTTATCTAAATGATAACTATTTGCATGTGTTAAGATGAGTGTAACGATTGTCGTACTCTGGATTGGATGTTTAATCGCATTTTTGTCCAGTAAGCATCAAAGTTTATTGGCTAAACCTTTGATGAAGTTCTTTTCAATATCTGTTTTTATTACCTGCCTAATGGCCTGTACTTGGTTGTTAATGGCTAGCTATAACCCCATAGCATCGGCGCTGATGGTATTGGCGTTTACCATGTTGATCTGGCTTAGCTTGGTGTTACAGCTGGGACATATTAAAGCCAAGCTTGTTCCTTTCAGCTGTTTCAACTTGATCTTCTGGCTCGCTGTGGTTCAACTGGGAGGTCAACATGTGGCCTAAAACCTTTGCCGCAATATTTGGCGGCTGTCTTATCTCGATTTCGGTCATGTTGAATCTTAATCATCTACTACCACTTGAAGTCGATACCCGGTTATTCCTCGGATTATTGATGGCTTTTCCACTTTGGGTGAGTGCCATGGTTTGGTGTTATGCCAGTGATTCAGGCTGGCATGCATGGCGACGTTGTGGGGGCTTACTGCTGGTATCGGTTGGCTTTAACACTCTGTTTTTCTTCAGTTGAATTGCGCTCGACCTAGACTGAAGTCAAGTAAATAACTCATTAAACCTACTCATTAAATGTTAGGTCATTGAACATAAGTCATTATGAATAAAAATTTTTTAAAGCATTTAACTCAGGCTCACAGTTGGCTGGGATTAATTATCTCAGGCTTGTTGTTTATCGTGTTTTTTATGGGGGCGATAAGCTTATTTCGCAGTGAAATATACCTTTGGTCTGTGTTGCCACATCATACACCCGCTCAAGGCGAAGTGTTGTCTCCTAGTGAGGTAATGACATTGGCAATTAAGGATCGTCCTTTCAATGCCAAGGAGCATTTGACGCTAGTGTCACCCATTGCCGAGATGCCTTTCTACAAAGTCTATGTGGATATCGTCCTACCCGAAGATGCGACGACGGATATCGATTATGTGTCACTCTTGATGGATCCAGTGTCTGGTGAAATTGTGGCAAATATTGATGACTTCTATTTGGCCGATTTTATCTACCAGTTGCATTACAATCTTAATATTCCTAATGGCGGTTATATTATAGGTTTTGTTACTCTATTTTTATTTTTCGCACTGGTGTCGGGGATCTTTATCCATGCCAGAAAGTTGATCAGGCAGTTCTTTCTCTATCGAACTCAGGAGGGCAAGCGGGATCAGTGGCTGACCATGCATAATGTCATCGGTGTGATGACCCTGCCTTTTACCTTGATGTATGCCATCACAGGTTTGATATTCAACTTAGTTATCATCTATCAAATCGCGTTCGCCTTAGTGCTTTATAAGGGAGATCAACAAGCATTACTCAATGATGCTGGTTATACCCAACAGATGCCAGAGTGGCTGGATACGCCGCTCAATACCAGCGCTGAAGTTGATACTTTAGTGGCTCAGCATATTGAAGCCTTTGGTCAGCCACCGAGAGTCATTCGCGCCTATAACTTTGGTG
The DNA here is from genome assembly GCF_002005305.1 of Shewanella psychrophila. Classification (NCBI taxonomy): domain Bacteria; kingdom Pseudomonadati; phylum Pseudomonadota; class Gammaproteobacteria; order Alteromonadales; family Shewanellaceae; genus Shewanella; species Shewanella psychrophila. Next base: position 4,451,468 of record NZ_CP014782.1, on the reverse strand, counting down.
ATAGTAGTGCACTGTTGCACATTTTCGGCAGTGAAGATGGTAAATTTGTCAGTCCTGTGGAGCAGGTGTTTGCCTTAGATGGCGGCGAAACCTTGTTCTCAAGGGCTCCAGAGACGCCGAATACGATGACAACCGGGAGAATTGTACTTGCCACGCTGCACTTTGGTGATTATGCGGGCACGGATCTTAGGCTGATCTATTTGTTACTTGGCATGGGCGTATGTGTGCTTATCGTCAGTGGCAATCTACTCTGGGTCGAGAAACGATTGCAACAGAGACAGGCATCAGCTAAAAGTATCGCATTGGTTAATAGTATGACTTTGGGCTCGACCATGGGAGTCATATTAGCCACGGCTATGGCATTCTTATTTGAACGAATACTGCCCCTTGGAGTGGCTGGGCGAGACGAATTGATGATGACCAGTTTCGTGGTGAGCCTTGGACTCTATCTGGTGCTGGCTTGGTTTGTGTCTGATAAACGAAAGATGCTGTTTATCTCTCTCATTGCTACGGCATTTATCTTACTAACCACCATTTTAGCAGACTGGGTGCTTTTTCATGAACAAATAACGACAGCATTAAATGCGGGTTTTTTGGCCGTTGCAGGGGTGCAGGTTGGTTTGGCGATCACCGTGATACTGTTTGTCACTGTCGCTTTTTCTTTGTTTAGTAAGCAAAATCTTGATGTGTATGATTCGGATCCGACTGCAAGTTCTGGCTCAGATGTAGACGCTGATATTAGTTTAGAATCGAATGGGAATTTAGCCGACGAACCCTTAATTCAAAGATAATGTTACTGCATGAGGTGAACCTGACTGGCTTCATCTCAGTCAGGTTTTAGCTTGAATCAAAAGCGCTAGTCAATATTGAGGTATGTCTCAGCAGCTTGCTCGGCTTGGCATCGCTTGAGTGTAGTTTGCTGCATCAGTCTGGCTCCGTCCATGCCGTAGAATGCCGCGTTGTAGTTAAAGTCTTTTTTCGACAGAGTAATACAATCGTTTTGAGTCAATGCTTCAACCTGTGTATCTAACAGAGCATTTGAACAAAAACTAACAAACAGAATGGTGAACAAATATTTTTTCATGGGGAGCCTCATTTATAAACTTGAGGGCATGATTCACTATCGAGGCTCATAAAACCTCATTATTGATGCTAGTGGAGTGACCGTATATCCACAGGTATTAGTACTTTACTTTCGAATCAGTTCCTCTGCCAACTCGATATTCAATGAATATGTTTCGCCCAATCGAGTCGATTAATTGATCTTCAACAGCTGCTGCTCAAGCCCAGTGTCATATTGCCAAACTTGAAATTGTGGCTCCTTGTCATCATAAAACCAGAGAACGGCAATCAATTTATCCTGATGATTCGCTACTTTGATCTCGGTAGAGAGTTTTCCTTCATCCAGTGGCCCCCTGAATTGGCAGGAATCAAAGTTCACCGAGTAAGTGTTATTACTGCCATTAAATTCATCGCACAATGAGAAATAGGCTCGTTTGCTTGAGTCGATACTGATATCGATGACAAGTTGGAAAACGCTCTGCATGACATTGTGAGGGTCAATAACGAGATCATCTAATGAGGTTGGCTCCGGAGTAGATGTCGCTGGTGGTGGAGTTACTGGAGGCGGGGTGCTGGTTTCTGTTGTTGAACCTTCATCTCCTCCACCTCCACAAGCAGGCAGGATGCTGAAAGTTAACAGCAATAAATAGCGTTTTATATTCGTCATTTTTTTTAAGTTTTTCATATTCATCTCCTTTCCCATATTCAAGGGTATTGTTCAGGGCAAGTTAACGTTAGTCCTGGAAAACGAGTGCCGAAATAGGGGTAAGATACCAAGAGGGATTAGTATTGCCGCTGTTATCTGCTGCGAAATCGATAAACTCTGGATAGCACGCATCTAAACGTAGCCTTTCTAGTGGGTGTTTCCAGCTGGTAGGTACCTCTAGTGCCCAACCCATACCATTTTCATTAAGAAAATAGAGCCCTTGATTTGGATCGGATCTGTCTTCTCTGAAGCCAAAATAGGCCGTATCGAATTTATCTGTAGGTGCTTTATTTTTCAGATGAATCTCAAGTTTTCGTCCGGGATGCTCACCAGTGGGTTCCTTTGCTGCTTGTCCATGATCACTTTCTGGGGTAGCAAAGATAAAAGGGTCATAGGGAAAGTCTGGCATCTGGGATTCTGGCACCGCATTCACAAAGGGGATAGTCATATTCCAAGTGGTGCGATAGCTAGTTCCGCAGCCCGATTCTGAACGAAGAAACTCGCACCCAGTAGTGAGAGTAATATAATCCCAAAGGTCTTGGGCAAGTATAAGTACGCCATAAGTTTGACCGCTTTCCAGCGGAGAAGCACTCTGTGCAACACCGTCAATACTCCATTCAATGGTATTTTCCTTGATGTTACTCATCGCGATGCCCGGTAATTGAATGGCAAATCCGTTGTGATAAAAAGCGCCTGCTGCTGCGAGTTTAGCTACAAACTCTACTCGTCTGACTTGATCATATTTGACATATTCAATGAGCCTTAAATGGAAAATCACATCATTCATGTCGTAATCTTCTCGGGTTGGGTAGAGATCTTCAAAAACTATTGAGGTGAAAGTTGAAGATGATGGGTAGTAGTTAATGGTCACACCAGTTTCAGTTGTGCTGATTTGATAGTCTTCGACCTCCCCATCTCCGGCTCCCCCAGTAGGGCCAATGTCGGCCAGGCTACTGAAGCGAAATCTAGCCCATGTTTGACCTGTTTTTCCCCATGTAGGTACATCTAAATTGACATTGTTACTGCCGGGGGAAAGGGCATGCCCTGTGATAGCCTGCTCGTCACTGTCAAAAATACCATCTCGATTCCAGTCAAACCAAGCATTGAGGAAACCGCCACTGCCCGTTGCGGTGGCAAGAATTACGGCGGATTCACCTACTTCAAAACCAGTAGGGAAGCTAATGCCATCTTCATCATCCATACCGTCACTATCATCATCTGACAAAGGAGTAGGGTAACCACTAGCTTCACCGTCGACACTGGCACCTAAATAGAAGTCATCTATGATGGAGTGTCTGGCGCCATTAGAAGTCATATAAGTGCCATAGGAATCTGGCGCATCACCAAAATCAACATTTTCGCCAACAGGCACTTCAGCCAAGGCGCACCGGGCACCATCATTACTCGATGATGAAGGGCCGTAGGCAAATATATCGGCAATGGGATTTGACTCATTAACATTGAGGCGATAGATCTTACCGTTGCTATTATTGCTCAGGTAAAGCACACCGTCGGGGTCGAAGAATTGTGCGCCAAAGGTGAATTTTGAACCCGTTGAGACGACCACCACCCCCAAGTTTGTGGCGGAGGCGTCAAATGGGTCGATGCGTAGCAGACTGGCATTATAGCCATTAGTGACGGCGTAGATATATCCATCGCTTGGATGAAAGGCAAAGTCGGTGATGTTATAGGTCGCGTTAGCTGTACTTCCGGAAACTAGCGTCATTGCGTAGTTATTTGGATCATCTAAGGGGACTTTGAATAGTCCCTTGTTTTTTCTATATCCGTACCAGACATTCTCATGAATGGCTATATCACCAACAAAGAAGTTGCCTGCAGCAGTGGAAGCGGCATCTTTAGTCATGGTCAGAGCATTAATCACATAGTCATCACCAGTTTTACCTAAGGTACTAGCTTCATAGTCCCAGCCATAGATATAGTTATCGTGATAATTAAATCCAACGCCGTTATAGGAGGCAAGGCGATTCATGTCGTTTGACAGTACCACATAGCTCCCTGTTGCCAATTCGACTCCGTATGCAACGGGAACAGATGAAGGCGTTTGTATGATGAAAGCCTGAGTCGGACATGTCTCAAACTCAGCTGAAATGCTATCGAAAGCAATGAGAGATGAAACAGCAAGGAGAAAGAGAGGAGTTATGTATTTCATAGTTTGTCCCTATATGAAACGTGTTTTACTATGAACTGCATGAGTCGTGCCACAGAGTAACATTTTGATTTTAAATATATTATTTTTTATTTGTAACTGTGATTCGCAATGCGCGAGTCACATTGCATAATTTAAAAAGTGGCCTTCAGAATGTTGTATGGAGGATAATCGAAAAATACGACTATCCATGATATACATAAAGGGATTACTTAGAGGATTGGCCGACATACTCATTCCACTCGTTGATCTCTCTTGGATCCTCATGGGTTTTAAGCCAGCGGATAAAGCTTTGAGGGCAGCGAGTGTGGAGATTGAGTTGGCACCAAGCATCCAGAGCCGCCTGAGTCGTGTATCCTTCTTCAAAAGCATCGAATGCCTTGTCTGCGTGACGCCAGAATGTATGATCGATTCTGCCACGTTCGGCTAAGAAAGGATGGTCGGCTTTCGGCTGGACCTGTTTTCTCACCTGGGTACTGAGTTCTAGTAAGATCCTTTGTAAGACATCTGCACCTATCTCATTAATCTCAAGATCATCGATTCTGTCTATCTCAGAGCCGACGATTAACATGACTCGGTCGATAAGGTAGTCGGTGTTCATGGCTACTGCCATTTCATAAGCAAAGATATCCAGCCGGGCAAAAATTCGGTCTCGATACTCTTCTTTAGTAAAGCGTTTTTCTTTTAATGCCTTGTTGTAACCTTTGACTTTAGGATGCTTACTGAAAATCTCTTTTTGTAATAGAGGGTATTCATTCAAGTGCTCTTTTGGCAGTAGTGACAAAAGATCGACTAATTCAGTCGTGTTAACCATTAAGCTGCCTAGCTCCGCTTTAGCTTTTTCCGAAAGTGTCGTTGTCATAGTGATCTCTTGTCATTTCTCAATGCTTATATATTACCTTCAATAATGTTCACTAGTCATTACTAGGTGTCGATACGTTTATTAGTGATAGGAGGTGATGCAGAGTTTCATTAAGAGTTTCACTAAAAATTTCGATAGTTAAGGTTGAAGAATATGACAAATTTAAAGATGAAACTTGTTGGTTTCGTCTCGATACTCAGCTTGCTAAGTGCATGTAGTGCAGGAACTAATGCATTAGCAATCCAGGCTCAGCGACACTACAAATTAGATTTCTCCTATGCCACTCATGTTGAGTATCGAGGAGCGACTTTTTCCTTTATGCAGCCCCTTGCAGGGAAGAAACGGCTGCTAGCGTGCATTAATGATGATAATCAAATGAGGTTAACTGAAGAGTTGGCTAGTCAAGTGACTAACCAATATCTGCAATCTCATCTTCCTCATAAGATAACGAGTAAAGTGAATGTATTTCAAGTGGCGGGACTTTGCTGTGCGGAAATGGATATCGTGCGGATTAAATGACAGGCCTCACTATGGATAATATGTACTAATAGCTATTGATGCTAGTGAACCTATTTAGCCATTTTATTAAGTGAAGTGAGCCAAGAAAAGTAATCAGTAGATAATGCAACAGCATAGAGAAGCAAAGTTTATGGACTCTCTGACGCCAAGGATGGCTCCTCACTGTCATAGCCATTAATCGTTTTAATGCGGTTTTTGTTCCTCGAACTTTTCAACACTATCTATGTTCTCTATGGGTTATCAATTTTCTTAATGAAGTCTGGTTTTTTGGTTGTCGATATTATGCCTGCAACTTAATCGATACGGGGTTCACTCATAGAATATGTAATGGAGGTTACATGTGAGAGAGCAAGTGGAATGGAAGCGGTATTGGTTTTTGAAAAACAACACCTCAGTCAGAGAGAAATATGAGAGATTTAACCATGAAAAAACTAGTAGTAGCATGCGCTTTAACATCTATGATAGCCCTTTCAGCAACGGCTAATGCCAGCGAGTTCACTATCAACCCTTTGGTAGGGGCATCGCATAGCAAAGCATCGGGTACAAACTTAGCATTAGGGCTAGAAGCTGGTTATAGCGACTTCATTTTTGGTTATACCTATACAGGTGATAAGAATGAAACCAGTTCAAATTATGCTTTCTTCGATACAGAGATCCATGATTCTGCTCTGAATATAAATACCTACGACAATGACAAGTTTAAGGCTCACTCTTTATACGTTGGCTATCAGTTCGATTTAGGTGCCGGTCACTTAGCTGTTAAAGCGGGCGTTGAGCTATCTAAGTACAGTCGTAGTATGGGCGTTAACTTGAGTGAAATTAACCAAGGTGGTAATGCTGGCCACAAAGCGGGTCTTGGTATTACTGGGACTAGTAATTATGAATACAGCCCTATGGTAGGTGTTGGTTATTATATGAACAGCGGTCTTAACTTTAACCTTCATTACACTTTCCAGGATGGTAAGCGTGACATGAATATATCTGCTCATGGCTATAATGATAATGAGAGTAAGTCAGAAGCTATTACACGAGCTAAGAAGGCTGTGTCAAACAGAGACTTTGGTGCAGTGATGTTCACTGTCGGCTACCGTTTCTAAGGTTGTTAGTTAATTGATTTATAGAAGGTCACCTTAATCGGTGGTCTTTTTTGTACCTGTTAATGATACGCATTGTAGGATGTCAGCTGTTTATTAACTTCATTGATAAATGAAGTATCAAATAGCACTAAACACAATGCTCATCTTTCTGTTTTGCAGGGGTTAAAAGGCGCTGTATCAAGCGGTAATACACTGGTTTACAGTAAGGCGCTTATTCAAGGAAAAGAAACCCAAGCCGTTGCTATCGATAGCGGTTGTTAGTTAACTCGATGTTTACACCGCATGCTCTCCATATATTTAACCCAACTCGAACTCACAGATAACTCATCCATAAGTGAGTTCATAAGCAAGTTCACAAACAAGCATTACCTTACTTAATGTAAGGACTTAGCGTAAGCTTCATTGTGTGTTTATTTCTTCTCTCTTAGTGAAAAGCTGACGATGCTCTACTAAGCTCAGTGAGTACTGCTATGCAGTTGCTTATCATCACGGGTCAAGGAGAGACGCATGTCAGCTAGTGTTCGTTCGCCGCATCGATTTATTACCTATTTAGCATTTGTTATTACACTATTTTTTGTCTTAGCTGTCTCAGCTAGCGCCCATGGTGCCGATAAAAAAGTGATAAAGGCATTGTACATTCCTCTCGCTGATCATTACGCATCGATTGTGGCTTATGAACGCTATCGTGAACAGATGAAATACGCCGATTATCAGATAGAACAGATGAAAAACTGGGATCTATTGCGTGCGTATTTTCAATCCGGAGAGGTTGATATGGCTTATGTGATGAGCCCTTTGGCGATGGACATGTTCAGCGAAAAACCGCATTTTAGATGGATAGGCTTGATGCATCGAGATGGAAATGCATTGGCAATAAATGACCTGCTAAATGAACAGGTCAAGCTTTCAGCAGTGAGGCATGAAAGAAAACCCGATGACAAGGTCGCCAAGGCATTGAAGCAAGTATTCGAGTCCACGGGCCGTGCAACCGAAATCGGCATGCCTCATCTTTTGGCGACCCATACCGTTGTGCTATATCGCTATTTAAAAGAGCATGGACTCACCATGAGTTTAACGCCAAATTCAGACACTGATGTGCTGGCGATTGCCGTCGCGCCGCCTAAATCACCCAGTTTTATTAAGAGCAAGAGCAATAGAGCCCAAGCTGCCGCTTTTGAGCAGTCTTTACCTTGGGCCGATGTGGTTGAAACTGGAGGTTTTGGCCATGTGGCCTGGTATTCAAAAGATGTGATGCCGTGGGAGCATGGTCATGTGGAATGCATCGCCTTGGCGACCGATAGTGCGATTAAAGATAAGCGTCGGGCTGTTCATGAAGTGATGGATTATATTCATAAGGCCGGAGAGGATATCGAGATTGCTCGTGCTCAAGGGGGAGAAGCGCTGGAAGAGATTGTTAAATTAGTGCGTAAGCATATACCTGCCCATACCCGAGATGCCATTATTGCGAGTCTTGATCCCGATTTGAGAGTGATTAATTATCAAAATCTGAATGTGGATAAACCCGGTCTGAAATTAATCATGGATCTGGCGGTTGAGGGAGGCATCATAAAAAATGCTATCGATATAGAAGACTTTGCAGATGAAGATTTTAGCCGCAATGACTTAGCCGGAATGAGCCAGGTGCAATTGAATCGCTAGAGTGAGAGATCCAATGGAACATGAATTCACACAAGCGCCGATGAAAGATGTAAACAAGTTAAGCTCGTTGAGCTTTAACCTGACAATGTGGTTCTTGATTTTATCCTTGCTACCTCTGACTATTGTTGCCTGGTTCAGTTATCAACAGGCCAAGCAAAGCTTAGTCGATGCCGCCGAGGAAGAGCTTACTCAGTCTTCGTTGCTGAGTGTCCAGTCCATCGAGAGCTGGTTTAATTATCGTATGGTGGATCTTAACGTCGAAGCCGAATCTATCAATGCGGGATTAATCTTGAATTCTCTTTCTGAAGGGAAAGGATCCAGCGGTAAACCTGCGAATGAATATGTCACTAGTTACGATTGGACCAAGCGAGTCGATGGACTGCAAAATGACCTTATCGTATTAAGTCGTCAGTATGATTATATCAGCGATATATTCTTGATTGATCTTGATGGTGACATTCTTTATTCCGTAGTCAGTAGTGATGCTAAAGGAAAAAATGTCTTCTCGGCCAATTTAGTGGACTCCCAGTTTACTCAGAGTTTAAAAGTGACCATGGACTCAGGTCTGGCTCACTTTTCTGGTCTGGAAAGGAGCCCATTGAGCCAAGGTCAAATAACAGGTTTTATTTCAGCTCCCGTTCTCGATGAATTTGGTGGTCCTATCGGAGCCTATGTTATCGAATTAAAGTTCGACAAAATATTGAATATGCTGCACTCGACAATATCAGATTCTAGTTCTCTAACTCATTACATCATTGGCCAAGATGGGATTCTCAGAACGCCAATAAAAGAAAATTGGGAGCAAGTATTACAGAGAAAAATTAATACTCGTCCCTTTATAGCCTGGCAGGGGAGAGGGGCTAATGATGGCGCTAATGATGGCGCTAATGGTAAAAAGAGTATTGCCTATGAATATATTGGCCCTTCTGGCAAAGAGGTCATTGGGCTTTACCATACGGTTCAGCTTGCCAACATAGAGTGGCTATTGATCAGTGAGATAGATAGTGAGGAGACGTTACAAGCTAGTAACTGGTTGAGAAAAGTCACCCTCTTATTAGTGTTGCTCACCGCGATGGGGGTGTTTCTTGCCTCGGTCTTTATTGCTCGAAAGATCACCCGACCTGTTATTAAGTTGGCTGATGCCAGTCGTAAAGTTGCCGCAGGGGAAGACCTGACTCGGGTCGATGTCAAAGGAGAGAATGAAATTGGCCTGTTAGCCAATGCTTTTAACCATATGCTTGATGCTAAAGCGCGTCATGAAGAGGCACTGATAAAGGCTAATAGTCAGGTTATGGAGGCGCTGGACTCTTTGGAGGAGCAGAAATTCGCCTTAGATCAGCATGCCATCGTTGCAGTGACTGATTTGAAAGGAACCATCACTTATGCCAATGAAAAATTTGCCGAGATCAGTGGTTATAAAGTCAACGAATTAGTGGGTCAGAATCATCGCATCCTTAACTCGGGCTTCCATCCTATGGAATTTTTTTCTGGAATGTATCGGACTGTGTCTAAAGGCAAGGTGTGGCATGGTGAGATCTGTAATCGCAATAAGCGTGGTGAGATCTATTGGGTCGATACCACCATCATGGCCCTAAAAGATGCCAGAAATCAGCCTAAGAGCTATATCGCTATTCGAGCCGATATCACAAAAAGAAAGCGTAATGAGTTGGAGGTCAAAGAAGCGTTGGCTCTGATGAATGCCACACTAGAGTCGACAGATAATGGTATCTTGGTGACCAGTAGTGATGGGGAGATTTTAAGAACTAATAGCCAGTTTTCACACCTCTGGGGAGTGGCCAAAGAGTTACTCGATAAAGGGGTTAATGACAGAGTCATACTAAAGCAAATTAGGGTGCAGTTAAAAGAGCCTGAAATCTTCCTTAAACGAATCGAAGAAATTTATGAGGATCGGGATTTAGAGGCATTTGATACCATCTCGTTTATTGATGGGCGTGTCTTCGAGCGTGCCTCCTCCCCCATGGAAATCGACGGTGAGTATTTTGGTCGTGTCTGGAGTTTTAGGGATATCACCGAGCGAACGGAAAGCCAAAATGCCCTGTTATTAGCGAAAGAGGAGGCCGAACTCGCCACCAAGGCGAAGAGTGAATTTTTAGCTAGCATGAGCCACGAAATCCGCACCCCCATGAATGGTGTCATAGGCATGTTGGGTCTGTTATCTAACTCTAAGTTAACTGATTATCAAAACCGCCGGGTCAATATCGCTCAGTCCAGTGCGCAATCTTTGCTTTCTCTTATTAACGATATATTAGATTATTCAAAAATCGATGCTGGTAAATTGGAGTTGGAACAGATTGATTTCAACTTGAGAGGATTGTTAGGCGACTTTGCCGAAGGTATTGCTCATCAGGCTCAGGATAAAAATCTGGAACTGATTTTAGATCTTAAAGGGGTCGAACAATCTATGGTTACCGGAGACCCTAGTAGGCTGCGTCAGGCGATCACTAATCTAACTGGTAATGCGATTAAGTTTACGAAACAAGGTGAGGTGGTAGTTAGGGCTGAGCTAACGCCTGCAAATGAGGGACAATGGTGGTTAACTTGCTCTGTGTCAGATACTGGGATAGGCATCCCCGCGGATAAAATTGATAGCTTATTTAATTCATTTAGTCAGGTAGATGCATCAACCACCCGAAAATATGGCGGTACGGGCCTAGGACTCGCCATAGTACAGAAGATATCGCTTCTGATGGGGGGGGATGTTTCTGTTAGCAGTGTCTATGGCGTAGGAAGTTGTTTCGAATTTAAGGTTTTACTGGGCAGGAGTCAGAAATCGACTTTAGTGATCCCTAAGGTCGATATCAACCAGCTTACCTTGCTGGTGGTCGATGACAATGCCACTAATCGTGAAGTGATTAGAGAACAACTTGAGCTATGGGGGGCGACAGTAATTGAAGCTTGTAGTGGCCAGGAGGCTCTGGATATATGTGCTCAAAGAGATACAGAGTCTGATAGTCCTAAATTAGACGTTGCCTTCTTAGACATGCAGATGGCGGAGATGGATGGCGCTGAGCTTGGACAGAAATTAAAAGCCGATCCCAGATTTTCTCAAATCAAGTTGGTGATGATGACCTCTATGTCTCAGATGGGAGATGCCAGTTTCTTCGCGAAACTAGGGTTCAGTGGTTACTTCCCTAAACCCACTACTACCTCAGATCTATTCGATGCACTCAACGTCGTCGCCGAAGGCGGTGAGGCACTCCAAAATGCTCGGCCTTTGGTGACTCATCATTATCTTCAGGCGCTACATCAGGCTGAAGAGTCCAAAATACCTAGATGGCCCGATGATATGCGTGTCCTCCTAGTTGAGGATAACTATGTCAATCAATTGGTGGCTGTGGGGATTTTAGAAGATTTTAACTTAAATGTGGTCGTCGCCGAGAATGGTTTACAAGCAGTAAATAGGCTGAAGAATGCAGTCGATATGCCTTTCTCCCTCGTCTTGATGGATTGTCTGATGCCAGAGATGGATGGTTATCAGGCCACGAGTGAGATCCGCGGTGGCAACGCGGGAGAAGAGAATAAGGACATCGCTATTGTCGCTATGACGGCGAATGCCATGATGGGAGACAGAGAGAAGTGCATAGATGCAGGGATGAATGATTATTTGCCCAAACCCATAGATCCGGATAAGTTACTCGACAGGTTGATTCACTGGCTCCCTCAATCTGAGTCTGATGAAACAAATCTCAATTTAGGGGGCTCTGATCCGGATGCGTCTAGTAAGGCATCTGATTCTGATATCTGCGCAATAGCTGACACTGAAACGGACCCAGTGCCAGCTATAAATATTGAGGAACATAAGCCAGTTAAAGAGTCCATTAAAGTCGATAAGGCGATTTGGGATAAAGAGGCACTATTAAAGCGTTCCATGGGTAAAGAGTCTTTGTTTAATGCCATAGTGAATCTGTTTATAGAGGATATGCCTAAGCGTATCGTGTCCCTGTTTGAGGCCAATGAAGCTGGTGATTTAGATCAATTACGTCAAATCTCTCATACAATAAAAGGTGTCGTTGCAAATTTAAGCGGTAGCCAACTTCAAGAATGTGCAGCAAGGGTAGAACAAGCGGCAAAAGATCATGACCTAGATAGAATTCGAGCCGAGCTCCCCGAGTTAAAGAGTCGATATGAAGAGCTGATCTCAGTGGTGAAACAGCACGATGAACCTCAGGGAGAAGAGATCCCACTGAGCTATGCAAGTGACCAGATGATTTCAGACAGTTTAGCGGATATCTCTGAAAAACTCGCTGAAGGTAGCTATATAGATGTAGAGGATTTTGCTCACCTTAAAAAAGTCAGTGAACGAGTCGAGCTACAGAAGAAGTTTGATCTCTTATTGCAACTGCTGGCGGATTTCGAACATGAGCAAGCCTGTGTGTGCTTGAGTGACCTCTCTATTTATCTTGTCGATAGTGATTCCAGTTCATCTAAGGGGATAGTCAATGGCTGAAAAGGCAACGATTCTACTGGTCGATGATACGCGAACCAATATTCAGTTGTTAGTCGGCTGTTTAAAGCATCAGTATCGATTGAAGATTGCCATGAATGGTCAACGTTGCCTTGAACTCGCACAAAATCCACCCTTTCCAGATCTGATTTTGTTGGATGTCATCATGCCTGAGATGGATGGTTATGAAGTTTGCCGCCAGCTTAAAGATAACCCCAATACCAAAAATATTCCGATTATTTTTGTCACTGGTCGAAATTCAGATGAAGATGAGGAATTTGGCTTGCAGCTTGGGGCGGTCGATTATATCGCTAAACCTATTCGCCCCGCGATAGTGACTGCTAGGGTTTCGACTCAGATAAAGCTCAAATATCAAAGTGATGCCCTTCGTAATATGGCGATGCACGATCAATTGACTCAACTGTATAATCGCCACTTCTTAATCGAATCTGCAGCGAATAAATTGGCCCATGTTGATAGGCATGGTAACGAGCTGTCGCTGCTGATGATAGATATCGATTTTTTCAAACATATTAATGATCAATTCGGCCACCATGCTGGCGATCAAGTACTTAAGGCAATAGCCGAAATACTTAAAGAAGGTAATCGAAGGGAAGATGTGGTGGCTCGATTCGGTGGCGAGGAATTTGTGGTGCTACTGGAACATTGCTCCCTCAACTCAGCTATCGAGAAAGCCGAGTTATTAAGAGCAAAAATTGAAGCTTTAGCACCAATGGGGATAGAAGTTACTGCGAGTTTTGGCGTTGCAGAGTTAATGAAGCAGGAGCAAACATTTGTCGAATTGTTGTCCCGTGCCGATGCGGCGGTCTATCAGGCTAAAGAGCTGGGACGCAATCGAGTGGTGGCTGCTGAAAATGTATATGTTGAGCCTCATTTAGACAAAAAAATAGTGTGATTCATTCATTTATGTCATGGGATTAATCATGAGAAAAAATATCAATATTCTAGTTGTTGATGATACTGCTGATTGCCGCTTGATGCTTAGGGCTATGCTTGAAAATGACTACTGTGTGGCAGAAGTGGACTCCGGCGATATGTGCCTCGTCGAGGTGTCAAAGACAATGCCCGATCTCATCTTACTGGATGTCGACATGCCTGGAATTTCAGGGTTTGAGGCTTGCGTTCAGCTTAGGAAAGAGTATCCATCCGAGAGTTTACCTATTATTTTTGTATCGGGTTTAGACTCATATGAAGAGCGTCTTGCCGGATATGAAGCTGGCGCCGATGACTATATTATTAAGCCTGTCGAGCCTGAAATCTTATTTGCTAAGGTGGCTAATTGCCTGAAGCAGCGTCAGAAAATGAGTGCTGCTAAGGCGAGTGCGACCGAGGCCGTGAGTATTGCCATGGAGGCGATGACAGTCAGTAGTGAGCTCGGGCAAGTGGTTCAGTTCATCAAAGATGTGCAATCGATCAAGAATGCGGAAGAAGTTGGCTGTGCTATGAGCAATATTCTTTCTAGTTTTGGCATGAACTCAGTGGCTCGGGTCGATACCGGTTCAATCGCCTATATTGGCTGTGATGAAGAGAGCATAGAGGCAAAAGTCTTATCTCGGTTTGTGGTTCATAATGAGCGAATTCTCAGTGTCGGGATCCGCACTGTCATTCGAGATCCACATATAGTGCTACTGATCAAAGATATGCCCCTAGATGACGAGAAGCGCTGTGGTCGCTTTAGAGACCATCTAGCGGTATTGATGGATATAGCCGATGCACAACTCGCTAACATCAAGACTCGTAATGTGATGCTCGAGCAACGCCAGCAGATCTTTACTCAAGTCATCTCGGTGGCGGAAGAACAGATAAAAAGAACCAGTGTCCGTCTATTCGAACACGATAAAAGTTCTCAAGGCATCATGCATGGCATGGTTTCCGAATTAGAAGGCATGTTGTTTGGTCTGGGGTTAGAGGAAGATCAAGAGAAAAAATTGATGGCTTTGGCAGATCAGACATCCTTGCAATTGCAAGAGACTCAAGGTCAGACTCAAGTAGTAAGCAGTGAGCTTGGCGCTATTCTCGAAAGCTTGTATGACTTCTTCAATACACTTAATGAGCCGACTGAAAGCGATTTATCTTAAGTTATCTCACCTATCTCACCTATCTCACCTATCTCAGTCGTTAGGTTAGCCTTATTGAAATCCTATAAGGCTAACTTTTCTCCTATTAAGCTATTTATCATCATTTTTTATTTTAGTTAGCTCTTTCTTATAAGTTCCAACTGACCACTAACGAGCCATAGCCGTGCCACTTGTCTGTATCGCTCTGATATTCCTTGGTATAGGTATTAAATGTCCATGCAATAGACCAGTCTGGTTGGGCCCAGATAATGCCGGTATTAATGCCTGCTTGTCTACTTTCGAGCTCGACTTGTGAATCATAGGGGAGAGAGCCCTCGAGGGTGAGATCGTTGAAGCGGTAGCCTAGATAGGCTCGGCTATAGACGATGAAACTGCTGCTTTTGGTCGTGGCAGAAAAATTACCGTACTGACCTGCATGTTGACTCAAACGTCCGAATGAATTGGCCAGGTCGGTGCCCCAACGCAAGGTCAAACCTAAATCAGCTTGGCTCCTGAAGTTGCCAAGTTGACTGTGGCTAAAACCACTGACATCCCATTGGGTATCGCCTAAAAAGCGGCTATCAAATGCTGAACCTCTACTGATAAGGGCATCGACCTCGTAGGCCGCCTGCATTGTCACTTGATTTTCGACTTGATATTGCCACCCTTGAGGAGTGGATGAGCCAGTGACCTTATGCACGAAGGATTGAACTTGCTCATTTGCTGATGCCGGACCAACAACCCCCAATGAGAGCCAGTTCTTTTGGACTAATCTGGGTGAATAGCTCGCCGTATGACCTTCAAATGCCAAATAGCCAGCATAAGGTCTATCCTCGACTTGTGGTGCAGCGACTTCAATCAAGCCTGGTGTCCACATCTGCTGGCTGACTTTCCAGCCCCATGCATGCTCAGCATCGGTTTGTGAAAAGGTAAGCGTTCCAAGCCATTGAGCGGGTACTGGAGCATTAGACAGGTCGCTAAGGACTTGGCTTTCCCAGCCGAAAATGATGGCATTGGTATAGTTGCCATCATCGCCAAAGATGATGTCATTGTCGAGTTGGATATGCCATTGGCCTGCATGAGCGACTGGAATTCCCAGTAGTAGACTCGCTGTTAAACCTGAAGCGAATACATTGGAACGAGAAAGTGGACAGGACAAATTGTACTCCTAGCTGAAAGGGATTTTCATTTGCCAATGTTCTCCTTAAAAGGCACTGGACTATATTTGCCAGGTTAAGTGTGCGATCACTTCAAATGTGAGTAACACAGGCTTGAACATGACTAGAGGAAAAGCATAAACAAAGGCGGTCACTTAGAACAATCAAATAAATGTGACGCTTTGTATTAGCCAATGTTTATCTTGTCTGCATTAGCCGCGATTGAGATAAAAACGATTTAATCTATGACCTTCTTTACCGCTCTTTCAAACCCATCTAATGAGTAGCTTTGTTCATGAAAAAATACTCTGTCGGCATCGTACATCATAGTAATTAACTGCATGCTTTCTGTTTTTTTTATTTGGGCGAAAGACACGCCATCATCGCAGCCAATTAAGGCGGGAACTGCTATGGTTGTTAGCCGACTGTTCATTTCTAGTTCTATATTGATATTGGCATCAATGGGGCTAAACAGGGCGTCTTGACCACCACAATATTCACGGTCGTTAACATTAGTAAAAACGACTGAAGCCTTACCCTGACCAGAATCAATTACCTTCATTTTCTGATAGCCATAAGTGGCTATTACGGCTGCATCATCCGAGTTTGTTTGATGAGTCCAGTCACCCCTGCCGATCTCACCAGCAAAGATACCATCGGATAACACCAATAAGCCTAACCCTAGTAAGCCTAAACTTAAGATAGGTTTGATCATAATTATCTCCAGAAATGAGTCGAATACCTGAGCATGTTAACGCCTGTTTGCTTAACTATTACTGAATAAGCTCGCTTAATAAAACAGCGTCCCGTTACTTTTTATTTTTAGTAAGGTAAAACCTAATATTGAATTGCGCGCAATATACTTGCGTGGCATTTAAATGGGTGTTAGAGTTGCTCTAACTTGAGTTGTGCGCAATCTAATTTGAGTGCATGAACTGAAATGTAAATCCGAGTACTAATGACTACTTATAATCACAGCACTCATATTAGAGAGCTAATAGAGGAAGAGAGACTGATCATGAAAGCAATTTATCAAACAAAAGCAACAGCGAGTGCAGGTCGTAATGGCAATGTAGAAACAGATGATGGCAAGTTAAGCCTATCACTCAGTTATCCCAAAGAGATGGGGGGCAGCGGTGAGTCGACGAATCCCGAGCAACTTTTTGCAGCTGGTTACAGTGCCTGTTTCTCTAATGCTATTTTGCACGTTGCACGGGAAACTAAGCTCGCATTAACCCAAGCCCCTGTTACGGCGACAATCGCGATTGGTGTAAGAGAGGAGGGTGGTTTTGGATTAACTGCAGCACTATCAGTGACACTTGACTTACCCCAAGAGCAGGCTGAGCAATTAGTCAAGGCTGCACATCAGGTATGCCCTTACTCAAATGCAGTCAGAGGTAATATTGATGTGGCTCTGACGGTCAATGGCCGCTTGATATAACGACTCCTAATAAGCGGTTAGCTTATATTCTTTGGTATTACTAAAGTAAAAGCTCTTGTTGTTAACAAGAGCAAATGCCATCGACAGAGTCACGATATTATTAGGAGTGGAAAATAATAGTTATGAATCTAGCATTAATCACTAGCGGTAGAGTATTGTTAGCCCTCTACTTTTTGTTACCTGGGATCATGAAATTTGTTAGCTGGGACATGCATGTGGCACTGATGGCTGAGCATAATATGGTATCGATCCCCTTATTACTGGCAGCGGCTGGAGCGTTCGAGATACTCGCTGCCCTGGCATTAATGGCCAATCGATACACACAAGCTGTGTCACTAATGCTTGCTGCACTCGTGGTTATTATCAACTTCAGCTTACATGACTTCTGGAATTATACAGGTATCGAGGGAGCCCATGAGATGCAGAATTTCATCAAAAATCTTGGTATTCTTGCTGGTTTGTTGGTTTTAGCTGGCTATTCATGAGCCAGTGAAAGACAAGTTAAGGCTAACTAGACCCTGGTATAAAGGATCTAGTTAGCCCGATACAAATTGATATTAGATGGCAGTTTTGAAAATATGCATAAATGAAGGTGGCTGCTCAATATCAATGGGTACCCTAAGCTTTCGTGCCACATCATTGGCAGAAATTAAACCTCTGATGTGATGCTGTTGATGATCAACCACCAAAATATGATGTAAGCCATTTTGTTGCAAAGCCCTGACTACATCGCTGACACTCGCGGTGGTGATCTGCTCATAATCTAGCGCCAATAACTTATCTCTTGGGATCATCATGTCGGTAACTAAGAGCTCTTCCAAACTCGATCCAAACTTGTTCGCGAGTTTGACCATTTTTCTGTGAAGAAGTCGGTGTTTAGTGATGACGCCTAAGAAGCCATTGTTTTTATCTACAACGAGACGCATATACCCATGGGTTTTGCTCATGATTTCTAAAGCCTCGAGTGCATGAGTCGATGAGTCGATGACCATAGGCTGTGAATGATCGAAGTCTGTGAAGATAGACAAGGCTGGTGAGCTCAATTTGGTAATATCTTCATCTGATGACCAGAGAAGATGATCGATTGAGGCGGTACTGAATAGTTCTAAATTTCTCATTTTATGATTCCTTAAACTGCTAAGGTCTAGGCTTAGGTCTGTAGGGGGGACCTAGACTTCTGCAAGGGTGCGGATGGCTACATGATTATCGAGATGATCAGCAGTTAGGCGAAAGGGCCATCTAGCATCTGAGTTACAGAAGTAAGTCTTCGCCCTACCAAGTTAATTTAGATAACGCAAGCGGGTCAATCACATTAATCACAATTAATTTATGTAACTTATTGATGGTCATTGTTAATTTATGTAACAACCTTGAGGTTTTAGCTTGATAAACCCAAAATACCTATAGTTAACATGCAGCTGTAGTAAGCTTTATATACCAGTTTTACTTTGATATTTTATGGTCGGACTCATATGAGACATAGTCGTTGTTACAGATATTGAAATTCGGGAAAGTGGCTTCTTTGTAGAGATACTTTGTTAATCACGTAATAACTAATATTTTTGGTCCATGAAACACAATATCGACCAAATATTGACTATACTCAATAGTGAAAGGCGTATCATAGGTAGTGATTGGATTTGTAAGTTTTGATGTCATGTCTATGAGTAGCAACCGTGTTAGTTTCTGGGCTTACAGCGCGGTTAGCGAGGGATATAGCACAACCCTGTGTAAGTGTGTAAGTATGAGCTAGCCCCCGACGCGCTTTTCACCTATTTTTACTTTGATTAGACTGGCCTGCATACTCGCAGGCTTTTTTATGTCGATAGCTGGAAAATATAGGGTCATACCTTAGGTGAATGAGTGTATATCTATATACTCATTCACTGAAAAGGCGTATAATTCCCGTCCGATTTCATCATCGGAAAAGGACACTGCAAGAATGAGTAACCCCTTATATAATAAAAATATAATCTCTATCTCCGACCTCTCTCGTTCTGAATTAGAACTTATTGTTTCTACTGCCAATAAACTAAAGCAAAACCCTAATCCTGACCTGTTGAAAAATCGGGTCATCGCTAGTTGTTTCTTTGAAGCCTCAACGCGAACTCGGCTATCTTTCGAGACTGCGGTACATAGGCTAGGGGGAAACATTATTGGTTTCCCTGATAGTGGTAATACCTCCTTGGGCAAAAAAGGTGAAACGTTAGCCGATTCAGTAAAGGTTATTTCAACCTATTGCGACGCGTTTTTTATGCGCCACAATCAAGAGGGAGCTGCTCGTCTTGCCAGTGAATTTTCATCGGTTCCGGTGATCAATGGAGGAGATGGATCGAATCAGCACCCGACTCAAACTTTACTCGATCTGTTCAGTATATATGAGACCCAAGGCACCTTAGATAAGCTGCAGGTGGCCTTCGTGGGTGATCTTAAATATGGCCGCACAGTACATTCTCTGACTCAGGCGTTATCTCTGTTTGATTGCGAGTTCCACTTTATTGCTCCCTCTGCCTTGTCGATGCCTGATTACATTATCGATGAGCTTAATGACAAAGGTTGTCAGTTTACTTTGCACGACACCTTAGATGGAGTGGTCGATAATTTAGATATCTTGTATATGACTCGGGTGCAAAAGGAACGTTTCGATGAAACTGAATATCAGCATTTGAAATCCAGTTTTATCTTGAGCGCTAAGATGTTGGAGGGAGTGAAAGATAATCTTAAGGTATTACACCCATTGCCAAGGGTCGATGAGATAACCACAGATGTAGACCACACACCTTATGCCTATTACTTTCAGCAGGCTGAAAATGGCGTATATGCCCGTCAAGCGCTACTTGCCTTAGTGCTGACCAACGAATATGGAGATAAGTAATGAAGAAGCAGCTACAAGTTGAAGCCATTGAAAATGGAACTGTTATCGACCATATTGCGCCCGGGCAAGGGATTAAGATCTTGAAGTTCTTTGAATTATCCAAGGGAGAGCAGCGTCTTACTATAGGGTTAAATTTGCCGACCAGAAGCGGTGATTTTAAAGACTTGATTAAGATAGAGCATACGGTATTCGATCAAAACCAAGCTAACCAGTTAGCCCTGTTCGCGCCTAAAGCTACTATCAATGTGATCGAAAAATTTGAAGTGGTGGACAAGTTTAAAGTTGCTATCCCTGAGCGCATCTCAGGAGTGTTGACCTGCCCTAACAGCAACTGTATCAGCCATAATGAGCCAGTCGACAGCCGCTTTAATATCAAGCAAGAGAGCATCGGGGTTAAGTTGAAGTGTCATTACTGTGAGAAGTCATTTATTTCCGGAGTGTTCCGCGAGTTTCACTAGAAGCGTTGAGGTGAAATCATTTATCTGGGTTAAGCTTATCCAGCTTGGGCTATCACTATCAAAGTGATAGCCCTTTTTATTATTTTGATAGCGCGTTTCAGTCAAACCTCTCCCTTTATTTTTTGCCTTATTAGGCCACTTATCTTCCAGAGATTACAATCTAAGTCGCTATGCCCCCGTCAAGCCTTGCATCGACAGCAGAATAAATTAGCCAGCAATCATAAAAAACGAAAACGAACTCAATCATGATTACTGGCGTAAGTTTGTTGACGCGGTGCCTGGTGCTTAAATCGAGTCGGCTTCAGGCGGAAAAGACAAGGTCATTAATTGCTCCTGCATAAATGACATTCACAACATCCGTGTTGCTAGCAACGAGTGAGGAGATGGTTATTATACGTTTAAGCTCGTTAACGCCGTATCGGAAGTGCTAAAACTCGCCTTTCAGGAGTATTCTTGGCAGCCTACTTCTGTGTTGAATAAGTTCAAAAGGGCCTCACTCATTCGCCTTGAATTATACAGCCAAAAATAACTCTGAGTTGACCACTTTCTTATACCGATTGGTATTATTACCATTAGCTTAGTTGATTTTATGTTGGCGGTTGTGCAATTTAGTATTAGGCTTGCTCTGTTTTAAAACTGAGTCATTATATAAAGAGTTACTCTACAAAAGCTTAAACACTTAAAAAAATAATAAGTTCGTCAATTACAGGTGAGGATTATGAACAATAAATGGATATTTGTAGCATTACTAGCAAGCCCAACAGCATTCGCTGAAAGCTTAGTTCACTGGTCTGATTTCAGTGTGACAGGTCTTTACGGTGATAATTTCGAAGTTGACCCTGCGGAGCAAACCACGATTACGCTAGAAACTGCTGGTGGATGGAAATACGGTGATTGGTTCGCATTCCAAGACTTTATTTACTTCAATGGTGAGCCAAGTGATAGTAATTACGCTAACTATGGTGAGTATGGTACTCGCTTCAGTGCGAGTAAGATGTTTGATAGCAAAATTGGTTTTGGCCCCTTAACCGATCTGTCTCTTGCACTGCAATATGAACAAGGTTCTGCTGCGGCAAGTACCATTCTCTATGGTATAGGTTCAGATTGGGATGTGCCTGGTTTTAGCTACTTGAATGTGAACGTCTATCAGCGCACCGAATTGAGTAATTCTGCGGGAGAACTAGGTGCCAGTGATGGTTGGCAGCTAACCCCTGCCTGGAGAATCGACTTTGGTGACACAGGCATAGTGTTCGATGGCTTTATTGACTGGGTATTTAGTCCGTCTGAAGATTCTTATGAGCCTATGCTGCACATTAATCCACAACTTAAGTATGATTTAGGTGCCGCGATCAATGGCAAGAGTGGCCAATTTTATGTCGGTGTCGAATATGATTACTGGAAGAATAAGTATGGCATACCCAATGGTATTCCGGGTCTTGAAGTTGACCAAAGTGCCTTCTCGCTCCTGCTTAAGTATCATCTATAAGTGTTAATTTAACCCAGGACAAGACAGACTCTAACCAGGTGGCCAAATTTACTGCGCCACTACAAAGTGAAGCGTATTGAGGCGCTGCAGAAGAGTAAGAACTCGATAACACAAAGCCGCTGTGAAGCAGCAGGTCTATGGAAAAAATGCCTAGGTGACTGGCAAGTGAATATTCGTCGATAATGTAAATGGACAAATTTAGCTGGTACGATAAAGGCCCTGGTGGCCTTTATTTTTGCGTCTATGAAAAAACTGATAGTACTGACCGCACTCACTTCATTAAACGCGCATGCGTTTTGTTTTGATGAGGCAGGGATCTATTATCATGTTAACCCCAAATTATTAAGCGCCATTGCTAAAGTCGAAAGTGATTATCAATCACACGCCATTAATATTAATAGAAATTCAAAAGGTAAAACGATCAGCACTGATTATGGATTGATGCAAATAAATTCACATTGGTTTTCTCGCTTAAGTCCGTTCGGTGTTAATAAAGACAACCTATTATCAGATGCGTGCTACAACGTTCATATTGGTGCCTGGGTGCAGTCTCAAAATTTTTCGACTCATGGTTATAACTGGAATAGTGTTGGCGCCTACAATGCCGGGTTTAGTGCCAAGACCCTCACGCGACGATTGACTTATATTCGAAAAATCAAAGCCGCACTAGCTACCCTCAATCAGCCTAACTACTCCTTCCCAAAAACGTGATTTCAAACGCCAATCTACAGGCTATCTGTTCACACTAAGCAAAAAGAATCCCCGTACCGCATGTATACTGTCAACTGCCTGAACCGTCAGTTACCTCCACTATTTTTCTGATTAAAATGTACCTCATACGAAGCAGGTTCTCATGACTCACTAGAGTGCAAGCCTGTCTCAAGTTCCAGAGTAACTCAGTAGAACCACATAGCGATAAAGTCACAGTTAACATTTAAATCAATTCAACACTGATAAAAATTTGCTACTTGCGGCCAAGCTATTGACGAAAGTCTTAGGCCTAGCAACCTTGAATTTAGTATTTCATCATTCAATATAAAGGGATGTGTAACATGAGTATTACTGATACCAAAGAGCAAGACTCCAATATACCAGCATCTTCTTTATTAAAACGTTCATCCCTGAACGCTTCCAACGGACCTACTCCCTCCGCAGAACAGCTCATCGAGGATGCGCATTTTCTAGATACCTTAGCCAGTTTAGGGCAGACCTCTATATTTGATATTACTCGTCTTTCCAGATCACGTTTTATTCGCCGCTATGATCGTAAGCTGGATGGTAGTGCAGGTGAAATTTATGACCGAGCCACCAATTTGGGATTGTTGCAAAAATAGATATTACTAACGGTTATTACCTCATTAAACGCAGCGCGTTTTGTTTTGGTGAGGCGGATTTTTATTATCATGCTAACTCCAAACTATTAGGCGCCATTGCTAAAGTCGAAAGTGATTATCAATCACACGCCATTAATATTAATAGAAACTCACAAAGTAAAACAACCAGCATTGATTATGGATTGATACAAATAAATTCACATTGGTTTTTTCGCTTAAGTCCGTTCGGTGTTAACAAAGACAACCTATTATCAGATGCGTGCAACAACGTTAATATTGGTGCTTGGGTACTGTCTCAAAATTTTTCGACTCATGGTTATAACTGGAATAGTGTTGGCGCCTACAATGCCGGGTTTAGTGCTAAGACCCTTACGCGACGATTGACTTATATTCGAAAAATAAAAGCCGCGCTGGCCACCCTCAATCGGTCTACATAGTCCTTCCCAAAAACATGATTTCAAACGCCAATCTGAAGGCTATCTGTTCATACTGAGCAAAAAAATCGCCTAAATTGATTTATGAGCCATCAGTCATTGAATGGTTAATTTTACGTCGAGATGAGGACCACACCCCACGCAGAAATGACAAGTCATTTACAATGTGTGCTTGCGTTTATAACCTACTGATTTTTAGTGGTTTAAAGTTTTTTATGGTTAGTGGGTAATTTTTTTGAAGATCCGTTTTAAATTTTGGTCAAAGTGTATTGCACGTGTATTGTCCGTCCAATACGATCGTATTAGATCCGCTTGTGGCGCGGGCTGGCGTTAAGTGTATTGCATATGTATTGCATGTAGAGAGTGTTTGCAAGTTACTGTTTATTCTTCGTTTGTTGTTTTGGCGTATTGCCTGTGCAATACTCCAAAAACAAGTGCAATACATGTGTATTGCTCGATTCTCATTGTCATTTCGGCGGTGCAATACACCTGTATTGGACGTTTGAGTGAAGGGAGTGTCTTGTGATGGCTAGAAATCAAGTGATCCAGGTGACTTGTTCCCCTGAGTTGTATTCAAACGTGGTGAACTACAAAAATAGTAAAAATCTGAGCAGTGATGCGGAGGCTGTGAGGGAGTTAACGTTGTTTGCATTGCGTCTTTTAGCGCACTCAGATAATGATGAAGGGTTATCAACGCGTGAGTTAATGGAGACCATTCTGACTTATGTAGTGAAGAACCAGTACACCTCAAGTCTGGTTCATTATCAGACCTTCAATGAGGGAGGCGTTGATTTGAATAAGGCGAGTGCCAAGCATAAAGACGTGATCGAAAAGGCTGAGTATAAGATTGCGCAAATATTGAATGGAGTTAAATAGACGTATAAAGTCGTGAGGCTATCAGTGATCTTTTCTAAGCAGAGTCGACTGTTATCTGACTTTGTTATACGCAAATTATCGCGGTGGAAAAACAGTATCGTTTCTGTCTACACTAGTCCGCCTTGATACACGTACTTAGTCCCGTTTTTCGGCGTTAGCCTCTCGTTTAGTTTCTTACATTTCTGAAACATCTGCTGTTTTTTACCGTATTTCAGCCAAATACGCATCTGCATTGCTGGGCCATTTATTGCCCGCTGGGCAAGATCTTGCTCGGCTCTGGGCCACTTATTGCCCAGCTCAACATCCTTCACTTTCCTGAGCTCTTTAAATTCATCGGGTTATGCAATTGGCACAGTGCTTGCTTTATTGGCGGGTGGTTACAATTAACGCTCGTTAATCAACTGTTAATAAAAGGAATAATTAATGCCAACTCCATGTTATATCTCCATCAAAGGACAAACCCAGGGACACATTACTGCAGGCGCTTTCACGGCCGATTCAGTCGGTGACATTTTCGTCGAAGGTCATGAAGATGAAATGCTGGTTCAAGAATTTAGTCACATAGTGACCGTGCCTACAGACCCGCAATCAGGTCAACCTTCTGGCCAGCGTATCCATAAGCCGTTTGAGTTTACCGTGGCGCTAAATAAAGCCGTGCCGATGATGTACAACGCGCTGGCGTCAGGTGAGAAAATCTCAGAAGTGGAGCTCAAGTGGTACCGCACCTCGATTGAGGGTAAGCAAGAGCATTTCTTCAGCACTAAGCTCGAAGGCGCCACCATCATCGATATTAAGTGTCACATGCCGCACTGCCAGGACAGTAATAAAGCAGACTTTACTCAGCTGCTTACAGTGTCTATGGCGTATCGCAAGATTGATTGGGACCACCATACTTCAGGTACATCAGGTGCTGATGATTGGCGCAAGCCAATTGAAGCATAAGATTTAGCTTCAGCCCTGATTTGCCCACAGGCTCGGCACCCTGAGCCTATGGGCAGATACGTTTCGCGCTGTTTGACTTCTTTCAAATGGCGCCGAACACCCGTCGACCTGTAACTCCATATGTATAGCAGGTCGACACGCTCCCCTTCTTTTGTTGGTCCTTTGGAAGGGGAGCACCCCTTTAATTGCATTAGGATGTTGCGATGATTGCTGTTGGAAATGGATTGCGTTACCACTTTAGCGCCGAAAGTGTGAGTGATGACAGCTTTGAGGTGTTAGCGTTTGATTTTAAAGAGGGGTTATCATCACCCTTTGAGGTCAAGCTCACGTTGCTGAGCCGACTGGATGATTTGACGCCTGAGTCTATTGTCGACCAGACGGGGTTGCTCACCTGGTATCAAGCGGGTTCGCTGCAACGTCAGGTACACGGCATCGTCAGTCAATTCAGTAAAGCTGATACGGGCCATCATCATACTCAATATCACATCACCTTAGTGCCAGCGCTGTCGAGATTAAAGCTCAGGCAAAATAGTCGTATATTCCAGCAAAAGAGCGTGCTGAGTATTATCGCGACGCTCCTCACTGAGATGGGGATTAAGGATTATGCATTCAGTTGTGATGCCCGATTTGAGTCGCAGGTGCGTGAATATTGCGTCCAGTATCGGGAAACTGATTTCGACTTTATCTCCCGCTTAGCAGCAGAAGTGGGCTTGTTTTATTACTTTCAGCACAGTGAGAAGAGTCACACGCTGGTGTTCAGTGACAGCACCACTAAGCAGCCTCATTTAGACGCGCCATTCCCCTACAACGCGGTCAATGGCGGCGCTGCAGAAGTGCCATTTGTTAGCTCATTTAGCTACCAGCACCAAATCAAGCCTGCCAGCGTCACGCTCAAAGATAACAGCTTCAAGAAGCCCCAATACAGCTTCCTGCAAACCAGTACGGGTAAGTCATTAGATTTTCAGCGACAAGATTACGAACACTTTGATTACCCCGGGCGCTATAAAGACGATGAAAGTGGTATACCGTTCACGCAAGTTCATCAAGAGTACCTGCGCCGAGATGCGCAGCTCGGGGTCGGTAAAAGCAACATCATGCAGGTTATCAGTGGCAGTAAGTTTGACCTGATGGAGCACCCTGATTTAAACAAAGAGGGAGATGCAGCGCTAAATCGTGACTGGCTCATGGTGACCGTTACCCACAAAGGGGAACAAGGCGCGGCGGCGGAAGAGGCTAATACTCAAGCTGTCACCACCTATGGCAACACATTTACCGCTATCCTCGGCAATGCGCCCTGGCAAGCAGAGCCTAATGCAAAACCTTTGGTCACAGGCCCCCAAGCTGCAACTGTGGTAGGTCCCAAAGATGAAGAGATTTTCTGTGATGAGTTTGGCCGAGTAAAAGTACAATTTCCCTGGGACCGCTATGGCTATAGCGATGATAATTCCAGCTGCTGGGTGCGTGTTAGCCAAGGCTGGGCCGGTGGTCGGTATGGCATGATGGCCATTCCCAGAATCGGTCATGAAGTGATTGTCAGTTTCTTAGAGGGCGACCCAGACCAGCCCATCATTACAGGTCGCACTTTTCACAGTACCAATCAGGTGCCTTATCCGCTGCCTGCTAATAAAACCCGTACCGTATTGAAGACCCAAACCCATAAGGGCGAAGGCAGTAACGAACTGCGCTTCGAAGATGAGGCTGACAAGGAAGAGATATATATCCATGCCCAGAAGGACATGAACACCTTAGTTGAAAACGACCAGAGTACGAACATCAAACACGATGCCCATCTGGACATTGAAAATGAACGCTTTACCCGCATCAAGGCTAATGACCACCTTACCGTTGAGGGAGAGAGCCGCACTGTGGTCAAGCAAGATGTCAGCCTCAATATCGATGGCAGTCTACAGCAGAAAGTGGCTAAAAAATCGATATTGGAAGCCGGCACCGAAGTGCACCTTAAAGCGGGCACTAAGGTGGTGATTGAGGCGGGGGCTGAGCTTACGCTTAAAGTGGGTGGCAGTTTCGTTAAGATAGACCCCGCGGGCGTGCATTTAGTTGGGCCTGCAGTTAATCTAAACTCAGGCGGTAGTGCAGGCTCAGGCAGTGGTTATACCGGGGCATTGGCTTCGCTGCCTGGTCAAGTTGAGGCCGCGGTACTGGCTCAGGGAGAAGTGGTACAGCTTCCCGGCGCAACGTCGATAGCGCTCCCTGCTATCAATGTTGAACAACAACGGAAAAGCCTAATAGAGGCCGCCATCAAGGGCAAACCAGTCTGTGTTGCCTGTGAAGAGGCGGCATCATGAACCGGTTTTCATCCACATCGCAACTCCCTTCTCTTGAAGAGAATTCCATGCCACGTTGGTTGGTATTAGATGGTGCGCTTCTGCCTGAGCTGGAAAAACAGCTGGTGTTATTGGCTCATCAACATTCAGTGGCCGTGGAATATAGGGCCTTATTGCTGGGGACCCGCTGGGAAAATGTGGCGGATGTCGGCCCGTATCTCGTTGGTTATTTTCCTGCGCTGGAGACGTGGGTTCAGTCTCAGTCCCTTGCTGCTTATCGATACGGAGTAGTATTTGCCTCAGATGCTGATTTTTCAGTGCTCGAAGCGCACTGGAAAGTATTGATCGCTTGCGAGCATAGCGGACTAGAAGGCGCACTCAGCCGCTTGTATGATCCGGTTATCATGCAGCACTTATTAAGCAGTACCGATGACATCAAACTGAGCGCATGGTTAGGACCGATGCAAACTTTATGGCTGCCCGAGCCGATACAGCAGCATTACTGGCAAATAAGCCAAATTCAATTCAACCAAACTGAACAAACTCAAACTCAGCAAATCGTCGAAAAGCCGCTTGATAACGCGGTATTTACCGATAATGAGTGGCTAGGGTTAAGTCAGGCCTCACTGTACTACAGCGCGCGGCGGCTCATGCCGCACCTACAATTATTTTTTCCCGCTAAACGATTAGCGACCGAAGCTGACACCCATCAGTTCATTGTGGAGCGGCTCAATGAATTGCACACGTTGGGCAGCGTCGATGAGCAACTAGCCACCTATTATTTGAATGTGTTCTGCCGATTAGGAAACGTGTTAGACAGTAACACGCGTTACCCGGAAGTCAGGACTTGCCTGCTTGACCACACACAACCTCTGTCAGGGCGGTTAAGGCAAGCCAACTTTATGTCTATCTCTTTTGTTCTTAATCCACGCTCCCCTGTGAAGGTATTATCATGAATTACACTATCCGCTCGGGCGAGACACTTTCAGGGATCGCCAGAGCCAATGGCATCACGCAAAAAGCGCTGGAAAAAGCCAACATGCACATTACGGATCCTGATGTCATTCAGGCCGGGGAGGTCATCACTATTCCCGACGATGCAGTACTGGTTTCTGGCACGAGTGATCCAGCCACCAATGCGGCCATCATCGCCAGTACTAAGCCAGTTGATAGCGTAGTGGAAGACTGCCCACTACGTGATGAGTGGTTTACGGTGAAACCAATGCGTTATGGTGTGGCCGAAGCTGACAGTCCGCTTCAGTTGGCTGACACGCTGACAATGGGTGTGAGTATGCCCACACTGTCACAGCACAAGTACATTGCCAGGGAGCTGATTGACCACACGGTTTACCTCTACAACGAACAGGAAGGTTACCTGCTCGAAGTGCTGTACAAAGCCGCCATTGCTCAAGATGCACGTTGCGTATTTGGAGAGCCACCTTCAGAGGTGATGGCGGCTCTGCCAATCATTAAGCAAAAGCGGGGTGCTGTGGCAACCCTGTGGTTAACCATTGCGCCTTTGGCTGAAAGTCACTTGAGTAATCTTACGGCTAACCCAGATATGATCGCCGATATGGGTCAGGGTATCGACTTCTCGCAAGCGGCCAAAGGCAGCGCACCTGATACCAGACCACTCTATGACTTGCAAAACCTGTTAGCGGAAATTCAAACCCATGAGTCGACGCTGAAGTGGACCATACCCACACTCGAACCCGTCTCAGACATTAATGGTGTCATGGTGCCTTATCAGGCGCAAACCCCCGATAATCATTACGCAGTATGTCTGGTCGATGCCGTCGGCATTACGACAGATCTGTGCAGAGAGTTTTCCGCAGCCTACGAAATCGTGATGCAATCAGTCAGTAGTGCGCAACATCCTCACCATATGGCGACATTGACGCGAAGTATCATCGATAAAGAGATGAGTATCGCGCAGACCCGTGTGCCGACGGAATACGTCAATCACCGTGAAGGATATAGCACGCCTTATTCTGAAGAGGACATCGAAAAAAGGCGTCAAGATGTGAGCCAATCGGCTAAAGAAGGACTGGAAAAGTACCTTCATACCGAAGAGATGGACCAATATCTGGCGGACTATGAACAAGCCATTCCCGGGTTTAAAAATGATTTGGATGCACTGGCCGATGATTGGATTGCCTGGCTCGATGATGAACATTTGGATTTAGCCTTGTCATGGCTCGATGATGCGCAAGTTGACCAGATGAAGCTCAAAGAATCTCTGGTTGCGGCCATGGTGAATAACATTGATGCAACAGACCAAGGGGTGGCACTGCGTGAAAAATGGATCGACTATTTATTCTCGCAGACAGAAGGTGAGCCACAAGAGGGGGCGGATGCTGGGGTTGCTGCGCATGTTTTATTGTCGGTGGGCTTTGTACAGAAAACCATTCTAGCAGGGTCCAAATGGCTGAAAACCTTTAGCGATACCCGCAATGGTCCTAATCTGGATGCGATTGCGCAATCGCGCTCAGCCCTGTATGAGAGTCAGCAGTTACCAGCAACGGACTCCACCGATGTTATTGTACAATCAGTGGCTGGACGGGTGGCACAGCGCAGTATCGCTGATAACCAACCAATAACCTGGGAAGCCGTTCACACTGCCATGGTCTCGCGTTACGGCTATCAATACAGCAAGGTAAAAGCCCGTTTTGCCGATGTACTTTATGATGTCGAAGCCAGCCATGCGGCGACCGTAGCCGTGGTAACCAACAATAGCGCACAGTCACCGAAGAAACAGTTCAGCCTTAAACAGGCCATTGTGTTGTATGACCTTGAACAAGCCACAACAACCAATACAGCTCAGCAAGGGAAAGTCGCCCGTTATTTGGAAGCCCATTCACGATTCTGGGCTAAACAGATGATAGGTAACGGCATGTTAGATGATAACACCCGGTTGATGAAAGCGTACCGCGCTACGGAAAGCAGTTTTACACGACCGCGGATGCATGGAGTGATAGGCATGTTCTGGGCAGTGCAAGTGTATAACGCCTTTCAGGTCTCTTCAGAGTTGGAAAAGACAAGGGGAGTGATCAAGTCTGTTTATATTACTTTCAATGCCTATATCGCGGTAGTCAATAGCTCTTTTGCGGCCATAGACCATTTTGCCGGAACCCGTTTTGGTCAGTCTGGCAGTAAGTTGGTGTTCACCAAATACATGGAAACCCAAGGGGCGGAGTATTTAGGTAAGGGCTTGTCTACGGCAGTGAAGCTCAAGCTTGAACAAATTGATGTATTGAACAACAAGTTAATTGAGCAAGCTGAAAAACTGGGTAAAGGGGTGACGACTCTGGTTAAAGGTTCGTTCAAATCCTTGCCTGTGATTGGGGCGGTATTGGGCGTGATGGGCAGCGGTTATCAGCTTAATACCGATAATAAAAGTGGGCAAAATGGCTGGGCGATGGCACTCTCCGGTACTTCATTACTGCTGAACAGCGCCGCGGTGATGTTTGCCTTAGCAGCACTGTTTCCAGTGGGAGCACCTGTGGCAGCGGTTATGGCGGTGGTATTGGGTATTGCGGCATTAAGTGTGGAGATACTGCGGGCCTGCTTTGTTGACAGTGAAACTCAGCTTATGCTGAAAAAGTCTTTTTGGGGGAACGGTGAGTACCGCTACGCACCAGACCTCGACACGGGTATGATGTCTGAGCGGTTAGGTTTTTATCAACAAACAATACAGACCAAAGAGATGGTTCGAAGCATTCATCAGGAGATGAAGGCATTTTGTGACTTCCTGTTTAAGCCAATGCCGATAATACGAAATTATCGTCGGGATAATCAGTATAGTTATTTTGACTTAGACATTGTATTGCCAGGCTTTATTCCGCTCACTAGTGATGTGAGTCTACATATGCAGGGCGTTACAGAGCATCACAAGCAGGATTTGTTAGTCTCTGATACGCACTCTAACCGTTGGAAAACCAATAAACTGGACGGGAAAATTGAGCTATTAAATAGCACCACGGCGCAAGTGTCATTAAACGTCGATGAGCGTGCGCTCAATCAGGACTACATCGGTTTTACACTGGCATTAGACTACCATGGACCGGCAGGTTATCCGGTCATTCTCAAATATCGTCATATTGAGATAGATGATAATAATAAACTCCTTGGTTTATTTCGCTCGGAAGCTGAGCTCAATGAATTCAAGCTCAGTGAATCAAGCCCAAATGAGCCAATGCTAAGTGAATTAAGTTAAGTGAATTAAACGACGAACAAGAAGAGCACACAGGATGAGTGATATTAAGCAAGTTGGCCCAGGCCACTGGATAGGGCCTGAAGATGCTGGTTATCAGCCGCATTTTTTTACCACGGATAATGCAGCAAATAACTATACCTTTGGTCGCCTGATTCAAGAAGACCCTTTGCAACCCGCTAACAAGCGTATAGATTTGGTTTATAAAAATAAGGAAGGTGAGGACCTAGGAGAGTTCTTTGAAACTTTTTCAGCAGGTGGCCATGAAAATTATTTGGATATGCGCGTTCATTCGGTCACTTCCAGAGGCAAAGGTTTGGGGTTGTCGATATTGTTAGGGTTGATCTATCTCGCGGTATTTTGGACAGTCAGAGTTGCCGGCAATGTTGCTGATGAGATTAACTGGCTGGACTGGGTCGTTTTGTCAACACTCATAGTAATTACTTTTGGTGAACTATTCAGGCCGATTGCGACACCAGTACGTTTTCATAAAACCAATCAGGAGGTGTATGTTTGGCACAAAAAAGTCCTCTACCGTATCCCCTGGTATGAATGTGAAATGTCGGTCATTGTTGCCAAGTCTCATATGGGCTACGGTCACTTAAAAGATGGCTATGAGTTGGTACTCTGGCTGAACCCTAAACACGCGGTCAATAAAGACTTAAGCGGGCAAAAACACACGCGTCTGCCTTTAGTTAATAACATGACCTATCACGCTCCCATTTATGGCTATTGGGAGTATGTGCGACGTTATATGACTGGGGACACACCGTTCTGGTATGAGATTAGTGAAAAGCCCAGAGTGCCAGGTTTTAATCACCAACTCATTCGTGAAGATGGTTTTATAGGCGGGTTAATTAGTTACCTTACTGTTGTTCCAGTGCTTTTTTTCTTTAAGCCAGCCCACTTTGCCCTTTGGCTGGGGCCATTACGACGCAGATGGCCCAAGGAGGTCCATGAATGGACCGGAGAAAAGTGCAATTGGCATTAACTGGGTTATTACAAGGAAATAGTGAAGGGTAACGCTGTGAAACTCGGTGATATGGGCGGTGAGCATGAAGACTTTCCACCCACAGCAATCACCAACACCAGTGATCTCCGCATCCCCCACGGTGAAGGCGGACAGCATCGCATTAGCGAGAGCTGGTGTTGATCTAACACCTCATGATAAACCTAATCACCCAACACTTCCGCGTAAAATTGCTGCGGGCTCATCCTGTGTACTTATCGATGGCATACCCGCAGCCCGCAGTGGGGATGCCATTAATCGTGGTGGAACATTAATCGGTGGCGGTAGTAGCAACATCGGTTAGCAAATGAGAATGACGCAACATAATTCCATTGTCTGAGCGCCATATCTTCATTGTTACCTATCTCTTAGCTGCTAGGGATAAGCCGTATCGACACGAGTTGATCTATAAGAAATTTGCCTTTATTCGCTTCGTGCCCTTATGTTTGGCAAATTCCTTACTAATAGCATGCATTGTATTAGGCCTCCTTAGCTGAGGGGAATGTTTTACGCGATTCATTTTGCTCTCTCTGGAATTGAAGTGGCAGATGATGACAAGGTAACGCTTTATAACGGGCAGGCGTTGATTGACTCGCTTATCAAACGGATGTTATTTGGGCTTACTCCATGGCTAGGATGCTAGGTATGCCTATCGGACTACGGCAGGGAAACAGAGCGACAGAACATAGGATTATTATTTTGAAACATCATAGTATTAAGTCTGTAATGGGGGTGGTTTTATGCTCATTTCTAATGGGGTGTACAACTCCTGCTCCTGAAAAGGTATCTAATATACGCTTTTCTGATACTCGGTTTATGGAGTGTGTTTTAAACACGGGTATTGACAATGTTGAAGAGATCACTCGGCTTGATTGTCCGAATATGGATATTAAACATGTCGACGAGATAAAGTACTTCAACCAACTGTCCTATATTGATTTACACCTAAATGAGATACAAAATCTAGATTTGAGTGCAAACAAAAAATTACAGTACATCAACATAGGAGCAATGCTGGTAGAATCGCTTAAGTTTGGCGACCTAGAGCACCTAGAACATTTAGAGTTCGGGGCTATGTTAACAGAGGATTTTTTAACTAAAATAAGCTTAGAGAGTCAATTCCCGAAACTCGAACAGCTTATTATTGACTCTTTACCGGATAATACTGAATTTACATTATCAATAAAGCATGACAATGTTAAATTTATTCGGATATATTCATATGGGCAGTTTCAGAGCCATATAAATCTTACTCTAGACGTTGAAGCTCCACTCCTCAATGAATTGGAAATTGATGTCAGGGGATTAGAAGTTTTGCAACTAAAGGACATTAATCAATTAGAAACGTTATCAGTTATCAAGTCAAAACTTATGGAACTCTCTCTGATTGGATTAGAGAATCTTCAAGTAGTATTCCTGAATAACAATAAACTCAATACACTTTTAGTTAAAGATTTACC
Source organism: Shewanella psychrophila (assembly GCF_002005305.1). Classification (NCBI taxonomy): domain Bacteria; kingdom Pseudomonadati; phylum Pseudomonadota; class Gammaproteobacteria; order Alteromonadales; family Shewanellaceae; genus Shewanella; species Shewanella psychrophila. The sequence goes on along the minus strand of NZ_CP014782.1, from coordinate 4,416,883 downwards.
AAAATTGAAAGTGTTAGATGTAAGCTATAATCAATTAATATCGTTAGATACCAATACATTAACAGAACTTCGACAGCTGGACGTTTCACATAACCAACTAAATAGTATTAAATTTCCACCCCAGTCAAAGATTACTGCAATGAATATTAAGGATAATCTATTTGAGTCGTTTACCTTTGATGAACTTCCTGAGTTGGAGTATTTCTCTTTAAAAAACAACCCACTGCCAAGAATAGATGACGCGATAACTAATAACGCGTTTCTCCAATGCATTACTAATAATGGTGAACATTCTTATTTCTTGGAAATAGTATCTATTTACTGCCAAAATCCCATTTATTTGAATAGATTAAACTTATCTAAGATGAAGTCTATAACATCATTAATGCTGCTCGATCTGAGTATAAAGAGTGGAGAGTTAGATTTGTCTAGCCTTAAAAATATTAAGTATCTGGATATTAAAAGCAGGGCGTATACTATTTCAAAGCTAGTGCTGCCTTCTGGAACAAATATTGAAACCATTAACTTGCAAAAACTTGGATTAAAAGCTCTAACAATTCCTCCTTTACCAAAATTACAAAGTTTTATACTTGATAGTGATAAGTTAGGGGAGATTTACTTATCACAACTGCCTTCGCTAGAGTACATTAAATTATATGGGTTTTCTCTGACTGAATTAAAAATGAAACCACTGCCAAAATTGGTAGAGCTCATTCTTTCAAATACTGGGATTAAAGTTCAAACGATAAAAAACATGGCGTCGTTAAAAAGGATTATGCTACTCCACACAGAGCTGGAAGAGCTTCACCTCTATGAATTGCCTCATTTGGAACAAATATGTTTACGGAGTTTTGGAACTATGAGCAATCTAAAAATATTCAGTGACTTCTCTAAAGATAAAATTCAATATTTCATTGGTAATTGCAAATTAAGGGAGGCTGTTGAATAATAAGCTATCACAAGTTTTTCGGTTCTGTCGCAAACTGAGATCTCGCCGCTATAATTTGAGGGCACAGTATCTCTCAGATACAATTAGGCCGCCAAAGAATAAAATGGTTCCCATGGTGTCATCATTTCAGTAGTGTCCATTTGTCCTTGCTTAATCATGGACCAAAGCTCAACACCCGCCAAGGTCGATTCAGCCCCTTTCCAAGACTTCCAGCCAAAACCTCAATCATAAACAGCATATGTCCAGACAGCCAAAGACAAATATTGATGGTATCTAATGCTGCGGCATTCGCACCACTTTTATCAATGACAACCTTTTCAGGTAAACCATGTTGGTTGATGGCTTTATTGAAAAATGCCCGTGCCGCTGGCTCATCACGGGTTTCACTCAAATAAAAATCAATAATAGCGCTGAATTTATCCACGGCTCGATAATAGTAAACCCATTTCCCTTTCACCTTAATATAGGTCTCATCCATCCGCCACGAACCGGATACTCGACGCTTTCTTCGCCTAAACATAGGGGCATACTTGATAACCCAACGATTCAAGGTTGAGTGGTCAAAATGGATATTCCGCTCAGAGAATATCTCCTCAATTTCTCGGTAACTGAGTTTGTAGGCCAGGTAATAACGAAGCGCCCGCATGATAATATCTTGCGGATAATGCCGACCAGAGAAATTGAGTTTCATAAACCAAAATCATGAAGAGGGGGGCAAAATCCTTAAGCATCCCCTCATAATAACCAGAGGCAGCAAGGCTTCCAGAGTATAATAAGCCAAATCACTCTATGTTCTAAAATTTATAACATGATAAATAAAGCCCTTATTCATAATCACATCGATGAACTCTTTGGCCATGACATGCATGCTAAAAGGGTCACCTCACTTGCTAATGCCGCTCACGGAGTGATTGAAAAGGGGTCACTCGCTATTCATGCCATTGGCGCTGGCTTAGCCCAAGCCAATAAACTTAAGCGTAAGTCTGCTATTAAACAAGTAGACCGATTACTCAGTAATACAAAGTTAAACGTCTGGCAATTACTGGACTCCTGGGGGCCTTATATTATCGGTGCACGCAAAGAGATAGTGGTCTCTCTCGATTGGACTGAATTTGATTCAGACGACCATTCAACCATCGTACTGAGTATGCAAACAACCCATGGACGTAACACGCCACTGCTATGGAAAACCCATCGTAAACATGCTTTAAAAGGTAATAGAAACAACCATGAAGATGAGTTGTTGGTTAAGTTAAGGTCGATCGTTGCAGAGGATGTTAAAGTGACAATTGTTGCTGATAGAGGCTTTAGTGATACGGCACTATTTAACTTCATTGAACATGAGCTGGGTTTTGACTTCATCATTAGAATTAAGGCTAATATCAAAGTCACCGATGCGGTAGGAGAGCTGTTTCCAGTAAAGGACTGGCTATTACCCAGCGGCATAACAAGAACCCTTAAGGACGTTCAAATAACGGGTAATAAGCAAGCAGTCGCTCGGGTCATTTGCACCAAGAAAAAAGGCATGAAAGAAGCTTGGTATTTAGCATCAAGTCGACGTGACCTAGTGAGTAGCAAGATGTTGACTTTATATGGGAAACGTTGGGGGATAGAGACGACTTTTCGTGACATTAAAGACTATCGTTTTGGCATGGGGATGAGTGCCACCTACACGCGTTCCCCGGTACGTAGAGACCGGTTGTTTTTGCTAAGCGCCTTGGCGATAGGCTTGCTGACGCTACTAGGAAAAGCGGGCGAGGATGCTGACTTGGAAAAGACAATAAAGGCAAATACCAGTAAAACTCGCTCATACTCTCTGTTTCGCCAAGGTTGTATTTACTATGAACTGTTACCCACGATGCGAGAAGAGTGGGCAGAACCTCTAATGGATAATTTTTATCGTTACCTTAAAAACCAGCCTATTTACCGTTCAATTTTCGGGATTATTTAAAATTGAAAAATGAGGGGATCTCTAAGGGCAAAATCATAAACTATCACTGCTATTTGCGACAGAATCCGCACTATAAACCCAGCTATGCGATCACCCTCGAAGAACTCGAATGGTTAGGTGAGCGAGTGGCCTACCTGCAAGCGCTCACAGAACGTCTGTGTAAAGCCAAAATCGCCAGTTATCTGGAGTAACATTGAATCGTGTCTTTTGAAGCCATGGCTGTGCGCTGTCGCCACTTTGCCGCCATTCGGCCATTTTTCGCCATTGAGAAACGATGAGTAAATGGTTATTTTGGAAGAGTTTTACGCTGAATAATACCGATCAGTAATGAGTTGTGATCTAATATAGGTATCGTAAATAATCAATATTCCCGTTTGAAAAACTATACCGCTGAAGAAATCTTAGTCTTATCTAGAGCAGAAAAAGAGCCGCGATTACTGGCAGTAGCCTTATTCCTAGAGGGGCATAGCCGAACAGATGTCGCCGAGAGACTAAAAGTAGCCCGTGGTAGTGTTGCAAAATATCTTGTGAGCGGCCCCAGAGGACTAGATGCCAAGCTATCTCACCTCAAGCCAAAAGCAGCAACTAAGTACATATATAGAAGAACAAAGTATGAGTTCCCCTTGAGGCAGACTGACAGGTGACGCTATCCAAAAATATATTCAGCTACGCTTTAATGTCGACTACTACCCGAATGCGATTTACAAACTACTGGAACAGTTAAGTTTTAGTTGGATAATACCAATCAGTAATGAGTTGTGATCTAATATGGTCACCATCAATAACTCGTACCTTGCTTTGAAAAACTACACAGCAGAAGAGATCTTGGCTTTATCTAGAGCTGAAAAAGATCCCCGTAAACGTATCCGATTACTGGCAGTGGCCTTATTCCTAGAGGGGCATAGCCGAACAGATGTCGCCGAGAGACTAAAAGTAGCCCGTGGCAGTATTAACGCCTGGGTAGCAAAATATCTTGCGAGCGGCCCCAAAGGACTAGATGCCAAAAAGAATAAGGGCCGTGATAGCTATCTCACCTCAAGCCAAAAGCAGCAACTAAGTACATATATAGAAGAACAAAGCATGAGTTCCCCAGGAGGCAGACTGACAGGTGACGCTATCCAAAAATATATTCAGCTGCGCTTTAATGTCAACTACCACCCGAATGCAATTTACAAACTACTGGAACAGTTAAGTTTTAGTTGGATAACTAGCCGCTCTAAGCATCCAAAGCAATCACCTGAAGCCCAAATGGCTTTTAAAAAAGTTTCAACTGGAAACGATCCTTAACATTCCTGGTAGTGTAGGCCTTGATCGGGTCGACATTTGGTTTCAGGATGAAGCTCGTTTTGGACAACAAAACAGCACGACACGCTTATGGGCAAGAAAAGGGTCACGTCCAAGAGCGGTTCGTCAGCAGCAATTTGAATATGTCCATTTCTTTGGAGCAGTTTGCCCGCAAACAGGAGAGACAGAAGCGATAATTACGCCATACCTAAGCAAGGACATTATGCGTCAACATCTATCTTTGATATCGCAAAGAACAAAGCCTGGTCGACATGCTGTTGTGGTGATGGATGGTGCTGGTTGGCATACCGATGACATAGCGGATGAATTTAATAATTTAAGTATCATCAAGTTACCTCCGTACTCACCAGAGTTAAACCCAATAGAACAAGTATGGAGTTGGTTACGACAACATCACCTTGCTAATCGCAGTTTCAAAGGTTACGAAGATATAGTGGATGCCTGTTCGCTTGCTTGGAACAGCTTCATTAGTGATACAAAAAAAGTGATGTCACTATGCCGAAGAGACAGGGCGATGATGACTACATGTTAAGATGGAATGGTATAAGGGGAGGGAATATTGCATAACAGGTTGAATTTAAACAATAAAAAAAGGCCAACCCGTTAAGGTTGGCCTTTCTTAATAATTGGTGGAGGCGGCGGGGCTCGAACCCGCGTCCAAAAAGCCTACATCCAAGGCGCTACATGCTTAGTCTCTCTTTTGGTTAACCAAGTACACTCCGAAAGACAGGATTGCAATTGGCGAGTTCAGTACTATTTCGCGGTTCACCCCTGAACGTGGTTCCCTCGCTATCAAATGTAAGATGACCATCTATAAACCAAACCCATTTGAGAAGTTTCGGCAAGATGGCTAGCTAGCCTAAGCTGCTAGAGAGTAGTTAGAGTCGTTAGCAACTATAACAGTGCGGCTTTTTACGAGGCCAACCGCCCCTCGGCATGCTCCCAGGGTTTCGAGAATCTTGTCGAATCCAGAATCGCCCCCAAGTACAATTCGATTGTAACGCGTTGCCACTGGATTACCAAGCGTGTTTTGCAACTCGTTATATCGTTTGTTCGTTATCCGTACGTTTCACTCTATTTTATTGTGTGATTGCTCATTTGTTCGTCGGCGCTTACAGCTTACAGCTTCTAAGCTTACAACTTACTTAGCTATTCACCACGTACGGCTTTTTTCATTGTTCGAGCTTTTTCAATCTGCCATTCACGATCTTTTGTATCGTCACGCTTATCGTGTTCTTTTTTACCTTTACCTAGACCTATCTCGATTTTTACCCAGGCACCTTTCTGCCAGTACATAGAGATGGGTACGATAGAGTAGCCTTTGCGATCGACGAGCCCTTGTAACTTATCTAGCTCTTTACGTTTGAGCAGAAGTTTACGTGAGCGCATCGGATCACAGACGACATGGGTGGATGCGGTATTCAATGGCGCTATGGTACAACCGAAGAGAAAGGCTTCGCCGTCTCTCATAAACACATAGCTTTCAGACAAGTTAACCTTGCCCATACGAATAGACTTAACTTCCCATCCCATAAGGGACAGACCTGCTTCCATCTTCTCTTCGAATTTATAGTCGAAGGTTGCGCGTTTATTACGTGCAATCGATGCGGAGGAGTTTTTTGAATTTTTTGCGTTTTTCTTAGCCATAGGCTGGCTATTATACGCAGGGACAAATTTTTTGGAATTGCTGCTAACGAATTATTCAAACATTTCTGCAGAATAGAGAGGGTTTGCGTGATTATTGAACAATAAAGCCTGCTTAATGGGACAATTAGGTAAGCTGTGCTTTTTAAGTGTTTCACTTTATAGAGAGGTAAATATGCGTTTTTCTCTGATCGTGTTAAAATCCTGCCATTAGTGATCATCTTTAGCGTTTGTTTTGGTGATTGTCTTCGGTAACTGGTTTAATCAAGTTGTTGAGATAAACTGTTTCAGGTAAAGAGTAGAATGCCCCAATTATCCCGCAGTGTGTTAGTGCGCTTTAGCGCAATGCAGATGTATGAAATCGTCAATGATGTTGAATCCTATAAAGAGTTTTTGCCCGGTTGTGTCGGTGGCAAGGTGCTCGAATTTGACGGTGAGACGATGCTTGCCTCCGTCGATGTATCTAAAGCTGGTATTAGTAAAACCTTCACTACCCGTAATCAAGTCATACCGGGCAAGAGTATTCAGCTTTCTCTAGAAAATGGCCCTTTCAAGCATTTGCTTGGCGAGTGGCGTTTCACTGAATTAACAGAAGATGCCTGCAAGATAGATTTCGAATTAAGCTTCGAGTTCTCTAGCTCCATCGTTGAGCTGGCTTTTGGTAAGGTGTTTAAAGAGTTGATGTCGTCTATGGTGACGGCGTTTACTGGCAGAGCGAAAGTGATCTATCGTTAGTCGCCAGCTATGAGATACGGGCTTTTTAGATTCAACTAAGTGCTTCTAGCTTGATCCATATTGAAAGAGATAAATTGATGAACATAGAGCAGGAACATTTTGCGGTTGAGGTCATCTATGCCTTACCCACACAGCAAAAACGTATTCAGATAAAAGTGGCGCCTGGCACTAGCTGTATTGAAGCGGTCGAACTGAGTGGCATGACTACCTATTTTCCTGAAATAGACCTTGAAGCGGTCAAGCTGGGGATCTTTAGCCGGGCAGTTAAGCATAACGAAGTCTTAGTGCCAGGGCAGAGGGTAGAGATCTATCGTCCCTTGATTGCCGATCCGAAAGATGTGCGACGTCGTCGTGCCGAAAAAGCTAAAGAGGAAGGCCGAATAAATAAGATCACGGGGGGAAAAATATAGAGAACAATTGAATGAGCTCCTAGATCCAGAGACTAGGAACTCATCGACTTAATTCATGTACTATTCAAACTTCTTTTCTGCTTGAGATTCAGGATCATTCTCTTCTACTAATGGCTTAGTATCGGGACGCTGCTCCGGAATCAGCGGCTCTTCACTGTTTTCTGCTCCTAGCATAGGCGCATCAGGAAGACGGCTCTGATCTAGTGGTGTATCAAAATCTTCTGCAAGATCGTAATCACCGACTACTTTCGTCAGCATGTCATTATCAAAGTGAATTATCAGTTCTTTGTGTATGATGCTGGCATCACGTCCACTTTTATAGTGATACACGTAATACCAAGTATCGTCGGCAAAACTGTCACGTAAAACCGGTCTGCCAAGTATGTATTCAACTTGCTCCTTGGTCATCTCAATACGTAGCTTCTCTACCTGCTGAGTTTCCATGTAGTTACCTTGTGGAATATCTGGCTTATAGATCAGCCAGTCAAATACGCTACATCCTGTTACTGATAACGAGAGCGCAGCGGCGCCCAAAAGGGTAAGACTCTTCTTTTTAATTGTCATTGAATACGCTACTTCATAAAAATCTATCGGTCATCATACCCAAGCACAAGCTACTGTGACAAGAGTTGATGAAACATTATTCCGTTAATTTGAGTCGTGCCAATCTCTTGGTAAGACCGCCTGATTCGACCATCATCTTTATGATTGGTTCAGAATCGATAGCATTTTAGGTTTATTAGTCTTACTCGTGTGTAAAAATGGCGTGTAAAAAACTTGCTAAAGATCAGGCGTAAAAGTGTACCTCAATGTTGGACACTTTAGTTTAGTAATAGCGGGCTGCAGGCAAGTTAGGGCTCTTTAGATTGAAAACTCTATAAAATAATAACAAATGTACCGGATTTGGTTTTTTTAACTGCTAACTTGAGGTGCAACATATTAATTTACTTAAGTTTGTTTTCTTAGCAATAAGCACTTGCAAAGTAACATAAAAGTTATGAGAATATGTTGCTGATGAATAGTCTGTCCTAGAGAACTTAATTAATGACTACGCTACACAATAGTTCATGTCACCAAGGTAGCCTAGTTTGTGTCGGAACCGGTCTAAATTTGGCCGGTCAGATAAGTGTCCTTAGCAAAAGTTACATAGAAAATGCCGATGTGGTGTTTTCCTTAGTACCAGACGGGTTTGCACAGCGTTGGCTGGAAACTCTCAATAGTGATGTTCGCAGCCTGCAAACTTACTATGCTCAAGGTGGCGAAATTAAGAGCCGTCGTGATACTTATGATCAGATGGTACAAGCCATTCTAAATGTGGTTCGCGACGGTAAAAAAGTCGTTTGTGCACTCTATGGCCATCCTGGGGTATTTGCCTGTGTATCTCACTTTGCCATTGAGTTGGCAAGGGAAGAGGGCTACAGCGCTATGATGGAGCCGGGTATTTCGGCTGAAGCTTGTCTTTGGGCAGACTTGGGTATCGATCCTGGTCATTCTGGCCATCAGAGTTTTGAAGCCAGTCAATTTATGTTCTACAAACATACACCGAACCCAACTACTCATCTTTTATTGTGGCAGATAGGTATTGCAGGTGAGCACACCTTGACCGAGTTTCATACTTCATCTGATCGCCTGCAAGTCTTGGTGGAGCAGCTGAATGAATGGTATCCACTCGATCATGAAATTATCCTCTATGAAGCAGCAACTCTACCTATACAAGAGCCTAGAATTGACAAATTACCCCTGAAAAATCTGCCTTTCGCACAGTTAAGTGCTATCAGTACCATGCTTATTCCTCCATCGAGAGGGCTTGAAGTCAATCATGAGATTTTAGCCAAATTAGGCATCAGCGAAGCTGACTTAGGTTAAGCGATGTTTACTACTTTAATCGTAAGTTTTTAAAGATTAATGCTAAAGAAAAAATTAGATAGCTGTGCAGTATCGTTATAGACAAGAAATAAATAGTACCGTAATTACATAAAAGGACCGAGTTAATGTCAAAGTTAAATGACCTGTTAGAAAATCTAAGTTCAGATGCAAAGTTAAAGGCTAAGTATCTTGATAATCCTGAGGAGGTGATGCAAAAGGCTGGTCTGAATGATAAAGAGAAAGCTGCTATGCGTTCAGGTGATGAGAAGAGCTTGACTGATGTGACTGGTGATAAGAGAACTTTTAGTAAACATGTTTTTACCTCTGATAAATAAATATAAAGATCATTGGAAGTGGCTTTTTTGATATTCCCTTTAGGACATTACCTCTTGAATATATTGCTAATAAAATTAAGCCACTCGTTTAGACAAATTCTGCTATTTTCTGTGTTAGTTTTCGCTTTTCCGTTACCAGTTGAAAGTTTAGAGTTAGATGAACTGGATCATATGTTGACGGAAATGGAGGGGAAGAGAACTCAAAACCCTCAGTTTATTGTAGATTCACTCAAAGAAATAGACTCAATATCCGAGGAAATGAGTGAAGAGCAAAAGTACCGAACTATATTGCTTCAAGCACATTCTTTAGCTATGAATGGTAAGGTTGAAGAGGCAATTGATTTTTTAGTTTTTCACTTGAAAGTTATTCCCTCCACTCAGTTCTTGTTCTATCGAACAAGAATGCTTGGTTTGCTGGCCAATGCATACTCATTTAATAATCAATTTTCCCTGTCTCTTCAAACACTACAGGAGCTGCTACCCCTATTAGGTGATATTGATGACATTGAAAGTGAAGTATCTGGCTATAGGTTGGCGATTGAATTATTTGGCGAAGTGAAGATGAAGCAGGAAGCGCTGAATTATGCCAATATTCTTTATGATAAGTTCGATCACATAGCTTCGCCTCGACATAAATGTTTTGTGGCATTCTATTATGCTGAGAGTTTTTCTGGTGTTTATGAAACCTCGTCCAGTCGCTGGTCAGAGATTGAAGTTTTGTATCGTAATGCTTTTGAATCCTGTGAAGTAGCGAATGAAAAAATGATCATGGCTAGCGCAGCTCTAGGCCAAGCAAAGATTCTCATTAATAGGGAGTCTTTTTTAAAGGCTAAGGGGTTAATAAATAATGCATTAGCGTTATCATCATCGATTCCTTATCCTCTCGATATTGCTGAGGCTTACTTATTATTAGCTAAAATTGAAACTAAGAATGATCAACCTCGTCTTGGAGTTGAGTGGCTCAAGAAAGCATTAGCTATAGGGTTAACTACTACTGATAGTCAATTACTGTCTAAAATATATAAGCCACTAGCAGAGATTAGTGAACAGTTAGGTCATAGTGATCAAGCACTAAAGTACTTAAAACTCTATCAAGAACGTTATTCAGAAATCTTAGGTGCAACCCAAAGTAAGATTATTGCCTTTGAGACGACGAAGCTCGATTATCTTGAAAAAGAACGCCAAATCCGTTATCTCAATAAAGACCGTGAACTGTATACGGCTAAAGCTGCTTTAAATGAATCACAACGAAGCAATGAACGGATGATGAATACGCTTATTGTCGGTAGCTTAGTCTTATTGGCTATCTTCGCTGTGGTGATGACAATGCAGAAGCGTAAATACAAGCAGTTGGCTCAGCATGATGCTTTAACGGGGATTTTTAATCGCGGTACTGCCCAGAACATTGCCGAAAACAGTTATATTAAGACTGCCTCGAAAAGAGGAATGTTTAGTGTCATCATGTTCGATCTCGATTACTTTAAACGCATCAATGATAATTTTGGTCATGGTACCGGAGATTGGGTCTTAAAGAAGGTGGCGGAAGTGATCAATAAAGCCAGTCGAAGCGATGATATTTTTGCACGCTTCGGTGGTGAAGAGTTTGCCCTTTTCTTACCTGGTACAGACGAAATGAAAGCGAATGTCATGGCTGAAGAGTATCGTGGCCTTATTCAATCGATAGAGACCAGGTTTTCTGGCCACACCTTTGATATCACTGCAAGCTTTGGAGTATCGACGAGTAGTGAAGATGACTTGAGTTTAGATCCCTTGCTGCACAGAGCCGATATCGCCATGTATCATTCTAAAGAGCTTGGTCGGAACTGTGTCACGCTTTATAAGCCTGAGATTGAGCTGAGTCGATCTGGTTATCAAAAGAGTAAGATGGCACTGAGATAGCGGCTTAATGTCGCGACTCATGCTGATAGCTCTGTTTGACGATTTAGAGGATCAAACCTTAGAGTCTTAGATAGAAAATCTGATTTAAGGAGATAGGGCGTTGAGACACTATCACCTCAATCTATTCAGTTTTTCTTGGGGGCCCATTCCAATATTTAGTACCCTAGTCATACATGTTCCCTTGGTAATTACTCCTGCATTATTCTAGCTTTACACATCTGAGGCCTTGTACCTCCTGGCTCTTACTAGGAGATCGTTTTCTAGTCTCCTTTCCATAATCAATCTTATTGTTTCTGATGTTTTTACTATATTTTTTTAAGTTTTTTCTGATTTAACCAATGTTTTTTCTTATGTTGATCGATAAACATATACTAGCGATTGCTATCACCTTGTTATCACCTTATTACCGCCTCACTTTCTTTGTTGACGTTTTCGTCAACGTTAAATTAAAACAATCGTTTCAATTCGGCTTTTTCGCTGTGATTGATAAGCTATTGAAATCTATTAGTATTAAGGTTTTACCCATGGGGAAGTACCAAACGTAAGGGCTTGTGAGCATTTTCTGGATAAATTATCGCTGATGTACCGTTATTGTTACCTTGTGAAATATTATTACGTAATGAATTACCGCGTAAGGTCTCTGGTCAATTTGTCTGACAACTTACTGACTTCAATTTTACCTTGTTTTTAATTTGTATTATTTTGCTTTGTTTTCAATTGCTTGTGTTTATTTTTATGATGTGGTCATTTGTGATTTCTCTTAGTTTCTATTTAATCAATGGCCTTAGCTTGTATTGCCTTGTCATTGCAAATCTCAGGTTTTGTTAGTAGGTTTTGTTCAAAATCAAGCTGTAGCATTCAGATCGTGAGTCATTGAAGCGAGCCGAACGTCTCAGCTGTTGTTCAGGTGTGATCATGTAAATAGATTCGAGATTGAAGTAGGCGAAGCACTGCGAATGCATCGCTAAATAGCACTGAAAGAGGAAGCGTAGAATGACACAAGAAGTATTGAGTATGGCCCAACGTGAACCTCAGTTTAGAAGTGTTGATGTGGGTGAGCCTTTGCAAGCCCTATCGGCGGCAGCACCAGAGCTTAGGGCAAACGGTAGATCGGTCTCTTTTTCAGTTTCTTCTGACCATAATGCTAGCTCTGCTGGTAGCAAACGAGATGCTGAATCTAATAATGAACTGGATAATTTGTCTGATAACACACTAGGCTCAAGAAAAGGCCTTAAGATCATAGGAAAACATGTTGATGGTCAGGAAGCCGTTTTTAGTCAAGGTGCTCTGAGTCTATTAAATGTGTTGTGCCAGCAATTTGCTGCAGATGTCCCTAAATTACTCGAGCAGCGTTCACATAGGCAGATGGAAATTGATGCCGGTAAGCTGCCTGATTTCTTACCTCATACAGAATCGGTTAGAAAGGCCAGTTGGCAGATCCGTGGGATCCCTGCAGATTTACAAGACAGAAGGGTGGAAATAACGGGTCCCGTCGAGCGTAAGATGGTCATTAATGCCCTTAATGCCAATGCGAAAGTATTTATGGCTGATTTCGAAGATTCTTTAGCCCCCACTTGGACTAAAGTCGTCGAAGGGCAGATTAATCTGCGCGACGCTGTGACTGGTGACATCGAATATACAGATCTTATAACCGCAAAGCACTATGGGCTTGAAGATGCTCCGGCTGTCTTGATATGTGGCGTCCGTGGTCTGCACTTAACAGAGAAGCATGTTGAGTTTAATGGGCTAAGTATTCCTGCTTCTCTATTTGATTTCGCCCTCTATTTTTACAATAACTATCGTCAGTTACTGAATAAAGGAAGTGGCCCCTATTTCTCTATCCCAAAACTCGAGTGTCATCTTGAAGCGCGTTGGTGGGCTAAGATTTTTGCCTATGTCGAAGAGCGTTTCTGTCTACAGCCGGGCACGATTAAATGTACTTGTCTGATAGAGACCTTGCCTGCGGTGTTCGAGATGGAAGAGGTTTTATTTGAATTACGTTCGAACATAGTTGCACTCAACTGTGTCCGTTGGGATTATGTTACTAGTGATAGAAAGACGCTTGAGAATCATAGCGAACAGGTACTGACAGATAGACAGACTGTGACCATAAATAAAGTATTTCAAAGTGCTTATTCACGTCTATTAATTAAGGTTAGCCATAGGCGAGGCGCACTTGCCATGGGCGGTATGGCGGCGTTTACTCCAGCGAAAGATCAACAATTGAGTCAAACCTCATTGCAAAAAGTTCGTGCAGATAAGGAGCTAGAAGCTCGTAATGGACACGATGGTACTTTGGTGGCAGATCCAAGTTTAGCCGATACAGCCATGGAGACCTTCAATCAATACTTAGGTACTGGACAGAAGAATCAATTACACATAACCCGTGATGTCGATGGTCCGATACGGGCTGAAGAATTACTTAGCTGCTATAAGGGAATCTAACTATTTCAGTTTGCTGCTTTGCAGCCGTTGTCCCCCATGCAGTACTCCTACGTGCTGTATGGGTTTTTCATTCTAGTTTAATGAAAGCCGAGTATGGTTTAAGAATAACATTGCTACGACAATGTTTGCTTGTGTTTGCGGCTCAATTGGGCCGCATTTTTTTGCTGATATTTTGTTTGTTTTTATTCCTGTTGTTAATTTTTATTTTCAAATCTCCCATCCTGAGACCAAGTATTAGATCGATATCATGGTTTGATACGAGCTAATTGATTACAAATTAGACCTTTAATGCCTTTTATTTAATCTAGTCTATGTTTATTGATATTAATTGTATTAAGTATGTTATAAGTTTTTATGCCTATACTTTATTTGTAGGCAAAGTTAGAGCTAAGTAGAAGCTTAACTCAATGTCGTATAAGCAATAAATTATAAGAGAACGATTTGAATTCCCAAACTCAGAGTCAATCTCAGGTTAAATCGAAGGGAGTCGATTACTGGACAAAGCGCATCAGCGATCAGGAGATGCCAGCATTATGCTCTACGGTTAAAACACTGGAGAAGCTGGCAAAAGACGACGTGTCTTCCTTGGGGTTACTCGGGAAGAGCGTGATGCACGATAATGCACTGACCTCTCGAATATTAAGGGTGGCAAATAGTGCTACTTACAATAAAGGCCAGAGCCAGGTGACGACCGTGAGTCGTGCCACTGTTGTGCTAGGTTTCGATACCATACGTAATATCTGTATTACCGCCAAATTACTCAGTAGTTTGTTAGAATCAGAAGGCTTGTCTGAGCCTGTATATCAAAGACTTATTAAGTTAATGGCCCGTGCTTTTCAGGCGGCCATGCTCGCCAAGATGATGCTCAGAGATCATGATGAAGAATTACAGGAGGAAGTGTTTATTGCATCCTTACTGTATCATTTAGGCGAAAGCGCTTTTTGGAGTACAGGCTGTGATGAGGCGATAGCACTCGATGCGGCTATGGATCAGAGTAGTGACAACAAAGAAGAGAAAGTCATCATTCGTGAGATGCTAGGTACATCTTTCAATAAGCTCTCTCTGGGGATCGCTCGTAGCTGGGGCTTGGGAGATGTGTTACTCAAATCTCTGAGTAATCCCGATGAACGTACTCCTGAGATCCGCAGTATTTATCTGGCCAATCAGATCAGTGAACTCTTGGCACTGGAAAATCCGCCTCCAGAGGAACTTCAGCTTAGGCTAAAGCAAGCTGCCAGTATGTTAGGTATCGAGATAGATGAGCTAAAACTTCGTATGGCTCGTTGCAGTAACGCTACAAAAAAATTAGCCGAAGCTTATGGGGCTAAGGTGCTTATAGAACATCTACCCAACCCCATACATCTAAAGAAAGATCTGATAGCTGAGAGCAATGCCCCTTTGGTTCGTATGCCGAACATGAACCTACAGATGAAGAAGCTACGTGAACTCACGGATTGTGCCATAAAAAAAGCCGATTTTAATCAGGTGATCACCACCACTTTAGAGGGGCTGTTAGATGGAGTGGGTGTAGATCGCTGTGGTGTTTTATTGTTATCTCCTAATCGTAAGCGGTTGCAACCACGCATTGTATTAGGGGAGGGGGCCGAGAGTATGAAGACCGAATTTATTATCGCTCTGGAACAACCTCAATGCTTATTTTGTGACAGTATCGAACTCAAACAAGCTATGTTCGTAGATGATCCAAGTTCGCCTAAGTGGCGACTGTATATGGACCCAGATCTGAAGAGTAAAACATCAGCCACGGGGTTTATGATTTCCCCATTGGTGATAGAGCAAAAAGTGATAGGTATGATTTATGCGGATCGCGCGACTTCTGAGCGTAAATTGACTCAGGTCGAGTTTGAAAATTTCACCCATTTCGCACAACTTGCTAATGTCTGCCTCTCCGCATCCATGGGGCATTAGGCTTGAGCTTCGAGTTCCTAGCTCCTAGCTTCTAGCTTCTAGCCCTAGTACCTCGAACCTTCTTTTATCTACTTCTCTGCTTTTATCCTTATTGTTATTTCTTTAGCTATCTCATTGGGGATGGGGAAACTGAGGTGATACTGAGCAATTTTCCAGCCTTTATCTGTCTTGATGAGAGTGCCTGTTTCGTAATACCAGTTCCATTAAATAAGAGATCATTCAGCGGGAGTTAAAAACGCTGTAGGCAAGGGCTATATCTGCTCCTGCAATATAGACATTCGCCACATCCGTGTGGCTATAAGGGAATTGAAGCTAACAGTTATTCTCGGCAACAAGCTCCTGCGTTGCTCTACCTCCTGCATCCATGCGGTCGTATATCGAAAGCCACTTGCGCAGCATAAAGTGTTTTTAAAGCCGCACTACGTGAGCTTATCAGGACTTCTACTTTTGTGTTGCATTGCCTCAAAAGGGAATAACCATTTCCTAACAATGCGCCGTGAATTAAAGCCCTGAGGGAGCTCTGAATTAATCATAAATTTAATGGAATTGGTATATGGCCGTAAGAGGCACTGTCGAGAAGCTCATCGAACATCAATACTAGATCATTTTTTGGGTCTTCACTGACATAAACACACTGTTTTTAGGTGTGTACTCCCAGCCATCGGTTGGCCTGGCATAGCCTTCAAATTCTGGGGTGCTCCAACGCTCAGTGGCATCGGTGCCGATAAATACCGCTTCAGGTAAATATAAACTGAAATAGGAGTCCCAATCGGCTTGTGTCGCTGCTTGGTGTAGTTTGTTTAATAATGCTGCCGCTTTAGGGAAAGATTTACTGATGTTGTCTTTTTGTTAACTGAGGAGCTGCTTGATTCGTGGTTTGTGCTGCATAGCTTGTACTGTTACCAAGGTAAAACTGGCAATGACGGTTAATGCTATAACCCATGTTTTAAATAATGCGTTAGCTAACGATACCGAAATAGGTCTATTGTGATCCTTAGTTTGGCCATGTGTGTTTGCTAGCCTTGCCATGGTGACCTCTTTGTTATTATTTTAGCTTTTATTATTCAAGTTTTATTATTCGGACTTCTGTTTTAATCTTATCAGATTAAAGTTAAATTCCGGCCAAAAGCATGCCGGAATGACGAGGGCTATTAGCTTAAAACTTACCACTTTGGTTCAATGCCAGTTTACCGGGTCTAATTTAAAAAACAGGCTCAGCTCTTGATAGAGTTCTTTGTGATATCTATAGAATTCATCGGGTCGCTCGAAGAACACCTCAGTGATCACCGCAAAAAATTCGGCCGGGTTAGTAGCACCATAATAGCTAAAGAGTGAAGGGATATCTTGCTCGGCGCTGCGTTGCAGAATATCAAACTCATGACTGAGTATTGTCGACCAGGCAGAGTAATCACTCATTCTGTCCAATATCGGCGCGCCGTTAGCGTTGCCATCTTCTTGGTCCAGTTGATGAGCAAACTCATGTATGACCACATTGCTGCCATCCACCGGGTTGGCTGCATCGGCTTGAGCCGTCTGCCAAGACAAGATAACCTTGCCATTTTGCCAGGATTCACCGGACAAAATACGTTGACGGTCACTCACAACGCCGCCGCTTCTGTGTTCTTGGTTATTGACAAAAAATACTGATGGATAGACTAAGATTTGTTTAAGGTTTGGATAGAAGTCGGTAGGTCTATTCAGTAACAGTAGGCAGGCCTGAGCCGCGATGGTAACACGCATCTCATCATCGATAATGATGCCATCGCAGCCGACAAATTCTTTTTCAGACAGGAAGACTTGAATATGCTTTTTGAGTTGTAATTGAAGATCCGTTGGGAGAGACCGAAAGTAGGGCATACGCCTCTTGAGGATCTCTCGCCATGCTTTAGGGAAGGGCTGCTGAGCAATGTGTTGGCGACGGCGAGCAGTACGCCAGTTGCGTGATACAATCCAGCCGATGGCGGCCGATGCAATTAAGCTAACGAGAAAGATGGCGATCATAATTACCTTATATTTATCTGTTCCTAATATATTAAATAAGGGTGAAGAGTTTGATTTTCAATCATGAATTGAGATTAAAGAAAAATAATGGAATAAAAAAAATGCTGACAGCCCGGAAAGTACTCTTTGGGAAAAGCAAGCTGTCAGCTAAGGTTGGGAGAAACGGGTAGAGATTGTAACTAATCGACTATGATGCAAGATTCCTTCTGTTTACGTTCTTCTTCATTGAGTGAATAATGATGCTCAATGAGAAAACGTATGAGTTTAGATTTAGCGATATCACAGCCACTGGCTATCTCAGCAAGATGAGAGATAGCAGATTCGCTCAAGGTAAAAGTGGCTTTCCTGTAGGGTTCATCACCTTTACTTATCTTGAGTACTGCTTGATCACGATTTCTTTGTCCCTTTGTTTGCGACGATTTTGGCTCTCTATGTGCAGGCCGTGTAGCTTTGGGCTTCGTAGGAACCGAATCTGGTACTGTAAATCTAGATGCTAAATCCATGATATCTTCCATGGTTGGTTCACTGCTACTGTGACCCGCCGCATACAAGCTGGCATCATCGATAAAATCATCAATCAGGGCATCGAGAGACATCTGCATGGGTCTCTGCTTATTGATGCTAGAGTTAGACTGCGTAGAGTTTTTCTTGAGATCGGCTAGACCCATACTCACCTCTCATGGAATTCATCTTGTTCATATGTGTTGTAGCGATACGATTCCGAATTTCGGTTGCATTCTTGGCTTGCAGCATTTCACAAGCGATACCGCGCATCTCATCTGCTGCTTTACCCTTGGGCTCGATCTCAATCACAGATAGTCCGGACTCTTCACTGTCATCATAAATGTTTCGGCTATAGGTAATGGCATCAAGTACATTGATATCATAGGTACGGCACACGTCTTTGGCTTCGAAGATACGGTTTGCCTGATTAGGCAGGCTCGGGCACTGAGTGATCACAAAAGAGGCTCGCATCTTGGGATTGATCATCATACAGGTCGCGACTATGTCATCCATATGGCTCACGGTTTTCAAATCACGGCGTTTGGGACGAAGTGGCATAAGTACATGTGAGGCGACCGACATGGTGGCACGTAGGGCCAAATTATCTTGTCCGCCACAATCGACTATCACTAAGTCATAGTGTTGCTCTAAGCTGAGCAAGTCATTGCGTATCTTTCCATAGAGTTGCACACAGTTGATGCTGGGGAGATCCGGGTTATTGTTTCGTGCTTGGATCCAATCAGACGTGGTGCGCTGTGGATCGCAGTCAACCATGATGATAGATGCACCACACTCGGCAGTTAAAAATACAGCGATATTTTGAGCTAAGCAGCTTTTGCCACTACCTCCTTTCTCGCCTCCGACTAATATGATCATTTTAATCCCCTTATACTTTAGTCACCTAAAATTAGTCACCTAAAATTTCTTACATCTGTGTCACTGAGTGCCAATGTTACGCCAACTTTTATAGAGTTTGTTTTAAATTGAAGTAATAGATAGCGTTTCTGCTTACTTGGTACTGCTGGTGTTAATGTTAATTTAGTGGCTTATTAAAACGTCGTCAACATCATGATTTTTTGACGTTTTATAGTATTTTTAAAAAGAGAAGGCCGCGACACATTTTTGACAGAACAGTTAGTTCGACTGGATTTTGACAGGGTATTAGGTGACTAACTATGCGTGGATATAGCACTATGTTATCAGTAAGTTATATTGGCTGGTTGGGTTTTAGTACTCCTTGACGTATGAATGTCGTCAATGCCTGCATACTTATGCAAGCGTTAGTGAAGTTTTATATTCCTATAATGAATAAATGCTAATTTGTTATTCGAATTTGTTATGGTTGTTTAGTACTTCTAGGGGGTGATAATTTCACAGAAGTATCTTTGATACGTGCCTTTTATAACAAAGGCGTGTTATTCCCTTGTGATTTACAATCTGTTCGCTATCCTGCAGAGCTATTTTCTAAGATGAGTCGGGCTCAAAGATGAATGAACAGATGCTACTCGATGCAATTAATCAGAAGATGCCATTTGGTAAGTATGCCGGGAGGAAGCTGCTTGAGTTGCCAGAGCCGTATTTAGTGTGGTTTCACTCTAAAGGTTTTCCTGAAGGTAAGTTAGGTGAGCAGTTGGCCTTAATGTATGAAATTAAACTCAACGGTTTAGAAGGCATGTTACAGCCTCTTCTGGATAAATCGCGTCGGTGATTTAAGTTCCCTAGAATTCGAGAGATTGTTCGATTGTGAGACCTTGATCTAAAACTTGTACTTTGGAAGCGAATTTCGTGATTTGCATTAGAGATTTATTATTTTCTCCATGTTTTAATGACGCCATAACGTTGAAAATAAGGAACCAGCAATGATAGCTAAGTTAATAAAGTTGGCAGCAGTTGCCACACTCGCATTAGGTATTTCAAGCGCATGGGCTGCAGGCATAGTACATGAAGGCACAGTATTAGACACCATGAATGGTGGTGGCTACACTTATGTTCAGATTAAAGAGTCCGATAAGACTTTCTGGGCTGCTGGACCTCAAATTGAAGTTAATAAGGGCGATAAGGTTGTTGTTCAAGAGCAGATGTGGATGAATGATTTTACCAGTAAGTCATTAGATCGCACCTTCGAAGAACTGCTTTTCGTAGGACGTATTGATAAGAAGTAAATAACTTAACCAAGTTAATGACTCTTTATTTTTAGGATGGTGGTTTGATTACTTAGGTGATCGCCACCATTTTTATATTTATCTTATTCTAATCATGATGCAAAATACGGATATCTTTTGGATATCAGTTCTTAGCTAATGTACTCAGTTATTGCCTATCAGGCAGCCTATGCTAATAGCGTTAGTCAAATCTTCCATGAGGCCATTCATGCAATTGATGATGAGTGCTACAGTGCCGAAAACAAGGCAGCCTGGTCTGCTAAACCGAGATCTTCCTATCATTGGCATAAACGCTTGTTGCATTCTAAATCTTGGATTGTGGTCGATAGGAACCAGATAGTAGAGGGGAAGCCTAAGTGTTGTGGATTTATTAATCTAGAGACGACGTATCATAGCCGGGGTTATATCGACAGTTTGTATGTGCATCCAGAACATCAAGGAAAAGGATTAGCGCGAAAACTCTATGAAGTTCTTGAATTGTGGGCTAGAGAGCAAGGATACTCAGAGTTGAGCGTCGATGCATCTCTCCTGTCTAAGGGCGTCTTTCTGTCTTATGGTTTTAAGCAACATCATAGAAGTTATCAGGAGAAACTCGGACAGGTGATCATGGGTTTTTTAATGAGTAAACCATTATGAATTATCTGGACAAATAATCTCGAGTAGAGGCCTATGATGCATACTCCTAAGCAGGCTGAGGCCTGCTTTAGGTAGCTTTAATTCATGCCTGTTTAAGGCGCTGTTAGCGTTTCACAACCCTGTGACTGGTATACATCACCTGAGGCGATAATTCCTGCTCTAGAGTTTGCTCTCTTTTTAGAAAGCGAATAAAGGCATTGGGAAGAGTCAGGTCCTCGATAGGTCGTTGCCACTGGGCTTTTAGCAATGGATGATATCCCTCTTTCCCCGAGGCCGTGTAGGCCGAAGATACTCCGACATAATATTGCTCTTTATCTACCGTTATCCATTTCTCTAGTGGGCTAAGCGAACACATTATATCTAGTGCCAGAATACGTTGTCCTAATGGCTTTCTGCCGTCGTAGCAATATTTGAGTCCATAGGTATAAGGGAAACTGCCTGCACCTGTACCAGTTACGCTGTTGTTGGTCGCTGAATTAATTGCCGATTCGAGTGCTTCGAATAGATATAGCCCCATGATCCTATATTTCACTAAAGGAAGATCGAAAGGTAACAAGCGGCCAATGACATCGGCTAAGGTTAAGTCGCCCTTGCTTAAAGATTGGCGTACGCCGCCGGCATTATGCAGGGCGAAATCGACGCTTGGGTGTAAGTTTTTTGCCTCATGATAGATGCTTTTACAGACCCATGGAGCAATTTCACTGCCGTGGGGCAAGGCCTTACTTGGTAAGCGGGTATGAATGAGATCCCTAGGCAGGAATCCCAATACCTGCTTGTCTAGTGCGGCGATTGCTGGGCGATACTCCGTGGCAATTATCTGGGTTATATGTGGATCTTCCTGATGCCACAGAATCCCTGGGTGTTGTCCAAGCTGGCTACGGATAGCTGTAAAATCCTCAGGTAAGACACCTTGAGCCGACTCGAGAATAAATTGCTGATCCAGCATGAAATAGTTGTGGCCTTGGAGGCGAGTGACTTGGCCATTAGCGTCGAACTCTATGTCGGCTAGACCTAAGGTTTCGGCGTGTTTACCCGCATGCAGTATCGGTGTGTTGTTGACTCGTTCACCATAAGAGGTTGCGCTTAAACCTAGTGGTTTGAAATCACCCTGCAATGTGTGGGTATGGCCGCCTACGATAAGGCTTATGCTATCTACAGTGTCGGCAAGTAGCCTATCTTGATCCAATCCAAGATGACTCAGCACTATGATATGGTCAATGCCTTGGGACTTAAGATGTTTAATGGTTTTTCTTGTGGTCTCAATAGCATCGATAAAATAGGTGTCTGGATCTGGCCGTGCGATCTGCGCCATCTGATCTAACGTGATACCGACAATCGCTAGAGGCTTATCTTGGATCTGTTTTATTAACACTCTTGCTCTGCCTGTCTGACTATCATAGTCGAGCAGGTTAGGATGGCCGCTCATGGGGCTTTCCTTACTACTATCTTCTCGACTCAGATCCATATTACCGGCTAGCAGTGGGAATTGGATATTATTGAGAAAGGCTAATACCGGGGCGTTACCCGCGTCTATTTCATGATTGCCAAGCACCATGGCATCGGGTTTGAGCTGGTTCAGCAGATGGGCATTAGCCACGCCCTTAAACTGGCGAAAATACAGGGTTCCCTGAAAGCTATCACCGCCATGGAGGAAGATAAACTCTTGCTTTTCCTTTACCGCCTGGGTTCTTGCTTGATTTATTTGATGCCCAATACGTGCGTAACCGCCAGTGTGACTGTATACATCGAATTGCTTACCGGCATGTGTTAATGAGAATTTTACGCGGCTAGCATCGAAGTGAGAGTGAGTGTCATTGATGTGGGCAAGTTTTAGCGTGTATTTGTGGGGCATTGCGTCTGTTCAGTCTTCCATTCGGAGAAGGATAGTATCACCGAATGTGTGAGAGCAAAAAGGGAAACTTGTGTTTCCCTTTTTGCTTTATGTAACTAAGCGTTATTCACTCAGGCTATTTTTTAGCTGATTCATTCTTAGGCGTCTGCAGGTAAGAGTCGAACTCACCGTCATCAGACAGGCGTATGCCTTTATCTGTCATACGTTTCTCCCATAACTTACGTGCGAGTTGCTGCATGTCAGTAACCGGGTCATTACTGTCGACTATCTCAAGTCCCAACAGGGATTCAATAATGTCTTCAAGGGTCACAATACCTTCGCCAGTACCGTATTCATTGACGACCATGGCGATCTTAGTATTACGCTTAATCAATAGCTGAAACAGGGGCAAAATTTTAGCGGTTTCAGGGACGATAACCAAGTTACGCTTCAAATTACCGATAGGCGCTTGAGGGGTCTTACGCTCAGCCAGCAAGATATCGTTTCGATTGATAAAACCTATGACATCATCGGGGTCTTTATCGAAGATAGGAATGCGGGTAAACGGTGTGCCCTTGTGATGTAATGCAAACTCCTCTTTTGACATCGAGGACGGTAAGCTAAACATAACGGTCCTCGGAGTCATTATCGCGGTCACTGGCATCTCTTTCACCGACAACATCTGGGTCAAAATTTTTGATTCTTGTTCGTCAAGTTCACCTGATTCATGGCCAATCTTAGCCATTGCACTCATTTCTTGACGGATATACTGGCCGTCATCACCTTTACCAAGTAAGTGGGTGACCTGACTGGACATCCAAATAAGAGGTTTAGTTAAACGCTCCATCCACAAGAGGGCAACCGAAACACTCGGGGCCAGCTTACGCCAATGATTTGCACCAAGGGTCTTAGGAATGATCTCCGAGAAGAACAAAATTAAGAAGGTCAGCACAGCAGAGAACACACCGAGCATGTCATCACCAAATACTTTTGCTGCCTGGGCACCTGCGACTGCGGCACCTACCGTATGGGCTATGGTGTTGAGGGTCAGAATTGAAACCAGAGGCGACTCTACATTTTCTTTCTGACGTCCGAGTCGTTTAGCGGCTTCCGGATTGGATTGAGATAAATTTGCAATATAGCTAGGCGTGACTGAAAGCAGAACAGCTTCGAAGACACTACAAAGGAAGGAGACTCCGATAGCGACAGCTACAATAGTAATGAGGGTGATCATTTAGGGATTTACATTGACGGACCGATATTAGCCCAAATGAATTCTATCATAACCCCCACCCACTTCAAGGCAAACCAATGTACCATCTAGGTTAATGTTTGGTGTTGGTTTGATTGCCACGTGCTGTGAGATTTATCGGAGTCGATAACAGCGTTGTAGTGTCTCTTGTTTATGCACAACTGCATAGATGCACAAGCTTGGGCAAGGCATAAGGCGTTGGCGTGAATAGCTACAGCTCACAGGCTCAGCCTTAAGGAACTCAGCAAAAGGCCAATGGCCAACAACTGGCTACTAAAGCAAGCATGAAAGGTCAGTGGCCCCTAGCTAATATACACACAAATCTGTATAATTCGCCGCCCTGTGACAGGTATTAGATCAGTTAAGCGTTGAGGTTAGTCGAAATGAGTGAAAAGAAGATCAATTTATTGAATCTGGATCGTAAAGGATTGAGAGCATTATTTACCGAAATGGGTGAAAAGCCGTTCCGTGCAGATCAGCTGATGAAGTGGATTTATCATTTTGGTGTCAGTGATTTTGAACTTATGACTAATATCAACAAGGCTCTGAGGGCTAAACTCGCCGCGCGCTGCGAAATTAAGGCGCCTGAAATTTCCAGTTATCAGAAGTCAGATGATGGCACCATCAAATTTGCCATTAATGTGGGTGATGGTCAAGAAGTCGAGACCGTGTATATCCCCGAAGGCGATAGAGCCACACTTTGTGTGTCGTCTCAGGTGGGCTGTGCGTTAGAGTGCACCTTCTGTTCGACCGCTCAGCAAGGCTTCAACCGTAATTTGACCGTCTCTGAAATAATCGGTCAAGTGTGGCGTGTCGCCGACTTTATCGGTTTCGTTAAAGAAACCGGCGAACGTCCGATCACTAACGTTGTCATGATGGGCATGGGTGAACCCCTGTTGAATCTTAAAAACGTGATCCCAGCTATGGATATCATGCTAGATGATTTCGGCTTTAGTTTGTCTAAACGACGTGTGACCTTGTCTACTTCAGGTGTTGTTCCCGCTTTGGATAAGCTCGGTGATGAGATAGATGTTGCTCTTGCGGTCAGTATCCATGCGGCAACTGATGAATTACGTGACGTTTTGGTTCCGGTCAACAAAAAGTATCCTCTAGAAGAGTTCTTAGCCGGAATTCGTCGCTATATTGCCAAGTCTAATGCTAACCGTGGTCGGGTTACTGTTGAGTACGTGATGTTAGATCATATTAATGACAGCACAGATCAGGCTCATGAGTTGGCTAAACTGATGAAAGACACACCGTGTAAAATTAACTTAATTCCTTTTAATCCTTATCCTGGCTCTCCATACGGTCGTTCTTCTAATTCCCGTATCGATCGCTTCTCTAAAGTCTTGATGGAATATGGCCTCACGGTCATAGTGAGAAAGACCCGTGGAGACGATATCGATGCCGCTTGTGGCCAGTTAGCTGGGGATATTAGAGATAGAACCAAGCGTTTAACGAAAAAACGCATGCAAGAGAGTCAAATATCAGTCACAATAAACTAACTCTCTGAATATTTAGGTAGATAGGCTTGCTAATGATGCAAGAATTGCTAAGACTTACCCCATTACTCATCTTGTCCTCAAGTTTGTTGACAGGTTGTGTGTCTGAGCGAGTATACACAGGGACAGACACGCCTGTTGCCGAAATGTCGTTTGACAGTATTGCGGCAGCGAAACAGCGGGCACAACTAGGTCTTACGTATTTACAGAAGGGCAATAGCGCTCAAGCTAAGTTTAATTTGAATAAAGCGCTCGAATATGCACCGAATATAGAGGCCGTTAATGTCTCAATGGCCTATTTCTACCAGTCGGTAGGTGAGTTGGATATGGCCGAGACCTATTACCGTAAGTCTATCAATAGCATTGATGCAACTGGCGATGGCATGAACAACTTCGGGGTTTTTCTCTGTCAGCAGAAAAAATATGTGGAATCAGAAGAGGTGTTTCTTAAGGCGATAAAATTGCCTCAATACACTCGAGCCGCCGCTAGCTATGAAAATTTAGGGATCTGTAGCCGTAAGGCGGGAAATTTAGATAAAGCGCAAAAATATTTTGGGATGGCGCTAAAATACGACCCAAGAAGACAAGTATCTTTAATTGAATTAACCGAGATCGACGTTGATACAGGCGACTATCTTAAAGCACGCGCTCAACTTGTTCGTTATCACAGAGTCGTTGCTGAGTCAGCCGAGAGTTTGACGTTGGGAATAACAATTGAGCAAGGCCTCAATAATCACGATGCAGCAAGGAAATTTGGTATTTTACTTCTCGCTAAATTTCCTGCGTCGCTTGAGGCCAAACAATATCGAGCTAGTATGCAATAATGACAAATAAAAAAATCGATATGCTAAAGGATGAAGCAGATACTCACCAAGACACACCCGATAGCGAAACGATAGGGTCGCTGTTAAGACAATCCCGTGAAAAGATGGGAGCCAGTGTTGCTGATATTGCCGAGCAACTGCATCTTAGACCTTGTATCGTCGAGGATATAGAGGCAGATGAGTTTGACCAAATTGCATCCCCCACTTACGTAAAAGGTTATGTAAAGAACTTTGCCCGCATAGTCCAAGCTGATGAAGAGGCAATTAAGCGCTGCTTAATTATCCAAGTCCCCCAAGATCCAGATCCACAAATGCAAAGCTTTTCCCGGAAAACGACGCGTCAGGCACGCGATGGCAGGTTGACGTTTGTCACTTACTTGATAGCCCTTATTTTATTGGCTCTTTTAGTGCTTTGGTGGGTACAGAAATCGGATACACTCTCGGCTATCGATTTTTCTCAGCCAACCGTCGAAGAGATAGCGGCCTCAGAGAAAGAGCCTGACGGTACATCCAGCGCTGATGAGACCGATTTTGATTCGGGCACTAGTAATGCTAATACCGGCATCGAAAACCTCAGTGATGATTTAAGTGAAAGCTCAAATGATAACTTAAGCGAAAACAAGGCCTCAATAGAAACATCTGCATTTGAGAACAGTGAGAGCATTTCTTTGCCTGCTTCCGCGCTGAATGATAATGAGATTGAAGTCGATGCTCTGGCTGAGTCAATGACTCAGCCAGTTATCAAGGGAGTTGAGTCGGCACTCACTTTAAACTTGTCCGCCGATTGCTGGATCAACGTCACTGATGCGGCGGGTAAAGTACTGGTTAACGATCTGAAAAAAGCGGGCAGTCAACTGAGCATTTCCGGTGAAGCGCCATTTAAATTGACCTTAGGTGCCCCACAGGCTGTAAATATTAAGCTCAATGGTGAAGCCGTAAGCCTCGCCGACTTCCCCAGTGGGCGAGTGGCTCGTTTAACGTTACCTTTAGCCAGATAAAATATGTTTGTCGCTGCTGGCGGCAACAGGATATAGAGTAAATAAGATGTACAACGAAAACCCGATCAAAAGACGTGCTTCTACCCGTATCTATGTTGGAGATGTGCCCATTGGTGATGGTGCACCTATAGCCGTTCAGTCGATGACCAATACGCGTACGACAGATGTCGCAGCCACAGTGGCTCAGATCCGTGCTCTTGAAAAAGTCGGTGCCGATATTGTGCGTGTTTCCGTTCCTACTATGGATGCTGCCGAAGCGTTTAAGTTGATTAAGCAGCAGACCAATATTCCTTTGATCGCCGATATTCATTTCGATTATCGTATTGCCCTTCAGGTGGCTGAATATGGTGTAGATTGCCTGCGTATTAACCCCGGCAATATTGGTAACGAAGAGCGTATTCGCAGTGTTGTCGAATGTGCGCGGGACAAGAATATACCTATTCGAATAGGTATCAATGGTGGTTCGTTAGAAAAAGACTTGATGGATAAGTACAAGGAACCGACGCCGGCAGCCTTGCTCGAATCAGCCATGCGCCATGTGGACATCTTAGATAGACTCAACTTTGACCAATTTAAAGTCAGTGTAAAAGCTTCCGATGTATTCTTAGCTGTTGAAGCCTACCGTTTGCTCGCTAAACAGATTGTACAACCTCTGCACTTGGGGATCACCGAAGCCGGTGGCGCCAGAGCGGGCTCAGTTAAATCTGCCGTAGGCTTGGGTATGCTACTAGCCGAAGGTATCGGTGATACCTTGCGTATCTCATTGGCTGCCGATCCTGTCGAGGAGATTAAGGTTGGTTTCGATATTTTAAAATCTTTACGTATCCGTTCTCGCGGTATCAACTTCATTGCATGTCCATCATGCTCTCGGCAAGAGTTCGATGTTATCTCGACTGTCAATGAACTAGAGCGACGTTTAGAAGATATTGTCACGCCTATGGATGTCTCTATCATAGGTTGTGTTGTGAATGGGCCTGGTGAAGCTCTGGTATCAGATATCGGCCTGACAGGCGGCAACCGTAAGAGTGGTTATTTCGATGACGGTGTTAGACAGAAAGAGCGTTTCGACAATGACAACATAGTCGATTCACTGGAAGCCAAGATTAGAGCCAAAGCTTCTATGATCAACGAGAGAATTCCAGCCAAAGATCTCAGCTAATAGCTTCTTCGATTAAGCAGATACAACATAGTTTCTTGTTGAGTCTGCTTTTTTGTTTGGAACTGTTTGCAAATTAACATTTTTGAGTTTGATAATACTGCCCTGCAAGATATACTGCGGGGCGTTTTTAATTTTTATAGCTAAATCGGACGAGTCTATATCGTGGCAAAACAGATCCAAGCGATTCGTGGAATGAATGACATTCTGCCAACCCAAAGCCCTCTATGGCAAAAACTAGAAGCCGTACTCCGTGAAACCGTGAGTGCCTATGGTTATAGTGAGATCCGTACTCCAATCGTTGAGAGTACTGACCTTTTTAAACGTTCGATTGGTGAAGTCACCGATATTGTCGAAAAAGAGATGTATACCTTCGATGACAGAAACGGTGACTGCTTAACCTTGCGTCCAGAAGGCACAGCGTCAACGGTACGTGCGGGTAATGAACACGGTTTGTTGTATAACCAAGAGCAACGCCTCTGGTATATGGGTCCTATGTTTAGACATGAACGACCTCAGAAAGGACGTTACCGTCAATTTAATCAGTTTGGTGTCGAGGTTTATGGTATGGGCTCAGCGGATGTCGATGCGGAAGTATTGATGTTATCTGCTCGCCTATGGGAGAAACTGGGCATCACAGAACATGTGACTCTGGAACTCAATACTTTAGGTGATCCTGCTGAGCGTGCCGCTTATCGTGAAGCGCTTATTGCTTACCTTGAGCTGTTTAAAGAGCTGCTGGATGAAGAAAGTCAGCGCCGTATGTATACCAACCCACTGCGCGTTTTAGACACTAAGAACCCTGATGTACAGGCGCTTTTGGTCGATGCGCCGGAGTTAATGAACTTCCTCGGTGAGGAAACGCGTACACATTTTTCACATTTATGTGAACTCTTAGACGCAGTTGGCATCAAATACGTCATTAATCCACGTTTAGTGCGTGGTTTAGATTATTACAATCGTACTGTTTTTGAGTGGGTTACCACTAGTCTGGGGTCTCAGGGCACCGTACTCGCGGGTGGTCGTTATGACGGTCTTGTCGAGCAACTTGGTGGTAAAGATACACCAGCAGTTGGCTTTGCTATGGGGTTAGAGCGTATCGTCTTGATGTTAGAGACGCTTGAGCTTACTCATGATATTCCGGCTACTGTCGATGTGTATGTCACCGCCATGGGCGATGCAAGTAAAGTCGAAGCGATTAAAATTGCTCAGGCACTTCGCACCGAGTTACCAAGTTTGAGAGTGATGAGCCATTGCGGTGGTGGAAACTTTAAGAAACAGATGAAACGTGCAGATAAGAGTGGTGCATTCATTGCCTTAGTTATCGGTGAAGATGAATTGGCCAATAACCAAGTAGCGGTTAAATATCTGCGTGAAAAGAAAGAACAAGCATTAGTTGCCCGTGACGGATTGGCAACTTATATAGCAGAACTGATTTAAAGAGGAAGATAACGTGGAAATTTATAGCACAGAAGAACAACAAGTAGATGCTATCAAACAGTTCTGGAAAGATTATGGCTCTTCTATTGTTGTGGGTGCCGTGGTTGGTCTAGGTGGTTTATTTGGCTGGAACTATTATTCCGATCACAAACTTGCACAGGCCGAGTCGGCATCTGAAGCCTTTCAGGCGGTAAGAGCTGGCAATATATCCGATACCGGGATGTTAGCTGCGGCAGAAAATTTTGCCAAAGATCACAGCCAGAAAGGTTATCAGTCACTGCTTGAGCTTATCGTCGCTAAAGCAGCTGTTGAAGCCGGTGACCTCGAAAAAGCGGAAACCACACTGAAAAGCGTTGTTGCCTCTGCGCCCGATAAAGGTTTAGTCATGGTAGCAACCATGCGTTTAGCGCGTGTTCAAGCGGAACAAGGCCAAATCGCAACGGCTATCACGACGTTAGAACAGGTCTCAGATCCTGCTTTTACGGCTCAGAGAGATGAGCTAAAAGGTGATTTCCTTGTGCGTAAAGGGGATGAAGAGCTGGCTAAAGCGGCTTATCAGGCTGCGGTTAACAATGGTGGAACGAGTGCAAGCCCTGCACTGCAGATGAAGCTAGATAATTTGAACAAGGCATAAGGAAACGTCCATGAAGTCTTGGTGCAAAACACTAGTCGCATGTAGTCTGAGTATTGGCTTGTTATCTGCCTGTTCATCTAGTGATGTTGAAGAAGAGCCGATAAGTCCGTTACCCGAAATTGAAGCCAGCGTATTTCCTGAAATAAGCTGGAGTACGAGTGTTGGTAGTGGTGTCGGTGACTATTATTCTCGCCTTCGCCCAGCAGCCAGATACGACAAGCTTTTCGTTGCTGATCGATATGGTGAAGTTGTTGCTTTCGATGAAGTGACAGGGGATAAGGTTTGGAGTAGGAATTTCAGCTCTGCATTTAAAGATAATATCTTGGCTAAGAACAAGGGCGCTAAGCTAGCCGCCGGAGTTACTGCTGCGAGAGACAAGGTCTTTATCGGTGGCGAAAGTGGCCTACTCGGTGCCTTAGACGCAGAAACCGGTGAAAAAGTATGGTCTGCCATAGCCAGTGGAGAGTTACTCTCAGCGCCTACGGTAGCTGAAGATGTTGTCGTAGTCAGCACAAGCTCAGGTACCTTGGAAGCTTTTAAAGTTGACGATGGAGAAAAGCTGTGGACTTATGAGTCTAAGCTGCCGACATTGACCCTGCGTGGTACAGGTTCTGCTACCTATGAAGCCGGTGGTTTCTTCGTCGGTACAGCCGATGGTAAGATAGCCGTGGTGATTAAGAACAATGGTCAGGCCGCTTGGGAACAGTCTATCTATACGCCAAAAGGGGGTAACGAGTTTACCCGTATGGCCGATGTAGATATGCAGCCATTGATCATAGGTGAAAACTTATATGCTGTAAGCTTTAACGGTAACTTAGTCTCCATGGAGTTGAGGACTGGACGGATAGTTTGGTCACGTAAGTACTCTAGCTTCCATGAATTAGCTAGCTCAGGTGTGAGTCTTTTCCTTGTGGACGATTATAGTCGCATCTACTCTGTAGATAGGCGAAATGGTTTAGAGACTTGGAGTAATACTGAGTTAACTAACCGTAACTTAACCTCGGCAGCCGTATTTAAAGATTATATTGTTGTCGGTGACTTCGAAGGTTATCTACACTTTATAGATAAGTCTACGGGAACACTTGTTGGCCGTATCGAGGTGGATGACTCTGGTTTGTACAGCCAGCCCTTGATTGTCGGTGATAGCATTTATGTTCAGACTCGTGCGGGAAAAGTTGCTAGAATAACGCTTCCGTAAGCTTTATCTGAATTGATATTTAGCCCCCGGAAGTCGTTCTGGGGGCTTTTTGTGTTAAGTACCTTATATTAAACACAATAAGCAAGATGTAGTATCGGCTTGAGCCAGTCTTAAATAGGTCAAGATCCGAGTATTGATATTTTATAGATTTGAAAACAGTAGATTAGAGGCAAAAAAATGATTCCAGTTGTGGCCCTTGTTGGGCGACCCAATGTCGGTAAGTCGACCCTGTTTAATCGCCTTACGCGTACCAGAGATGCTTTGGTGGCCGACTTTCCTGGGCTAACTCGGGATCGTAAATATGGTCGCGCTCACCTGTCTGGTTATGAGTTTATCGTGGTTGATACTGGTGGTATCGATGGTACCGAAGAGGGCATAGAAGTTCATATGGCCGAACAGTCCTTAGCCGCGATTGAAGAAGCCGATGTGGTGCTTTTCCTCACCGATGCCAGAGCCGGTTTAACCGCTGCGGATCAGGCGATTGCTGAGCATCTGCGTCGACGAGAAAAGACGACTTTCGTGGTGGCTAACAAGGTTGATGGTATCGATGCCGATTCTGCTTGTGCCGAGTTCTGGGCCTTAGGCCTAGGAGAGGTTTATCAGATGGCGGCCTCACAAGGCCGTGGCGTGACCAACATGATCGAGTATGCCCTGGCACCTTATGCCGAAGCGCTTGGCCTTAATCGCGATGATGATGGAAATATAGAGGTTGAAGAGAGAGAATACTCTGAAGAAGAAGCTGAGGCTGAGCAGAAGCGTCTTCAAGATCTGCCTATCAAGCTTGCGATTATCGGTAAGCCCAACGTAGGTAAGTCTACCTTGATTAACCGCATCTTAGGTGAAGAGCGTGTGGTCGTGTATGACTCGCCGGGAACCACCCGAGACAGTATCTATATTCCTATGGAACGAGAAGGACGTGAATACGTGCTTATCGATACTGCCGGTGTTCGCCGTCGCAGTAAAGTCCATGAAACTGTCGAGAAATTCTCTGTTATTAAGACACTTAAAGCGGTCGAAGACTGTAACGTAGTGCTCTTGATCATCGATGCTCGTGAAGGTATCGCGGAGCAAGATCTCGGTCTATTAGGTTTTGCCCTAAACGCTGGTCGTGCTTTGGTGATCGCCGTCAACAAGTGGGATGGTATCGATCAAGAGATTAAAGACAGAGTCAAGAGTGAGTTGGATCGTCGTTTGGGCTTTATCGATTTTGCCCGCATTCACTTTATCTCAGCACTTCATGGTACCGGTGTCGGTCACCTTTATGAGTCAGTCGAAGAAGCTTATGACAGTGCCACGCGCCGCGTAAGTACGTCTATGCTGACACGCATCATGCAGATGGCGCAGGATGATCACCAGCCGCCATTAGTGAATGGTCGCCGTGTTAAGCTTAAATATGCCCATGCCGGTGGCTACAACCCACCAATTGTAGTGGTTCATGGTAATCAGGTGAAGAAACTGCCGGATTCCTACAAGCGTTATATGATGAACTACTACCGTCGTTCGTTGAAAGTCATGGGCACACCTATCCAGGTGCGCTTCCAGGATGGTGCGAATCCGTTTGAAGGCATGAATACGAAGAAACTCACCGTGAGTCAGGAACGCCGTCGTAAGCGTATGATGAGTCACATCAGAGATAACGATAAGAAATAAGTTTTAGAGACTAGTTTATCGTTTCTAAAAATCTTATTTTATCGAAGAAGCCAGTTAATTCATTTTAACTGGCTTTTTTTGCATATGGACATGCTTATCCGTGATCGCCATGGATGGTGAAGGAGGGGATTTGCATATGGACATGCTTATCCGTGATTGCCATGGATGGTGAAGGAGGGGATTTGCATATGGACATGCTTATCCGTGATTGCCATGGATGGTGAAGGAGGGGATTTGCATATGGACATGCTTATCCGTGATCGCCATGGATGGTGAAGGAGGGGATTTGTATAGGGACTTTGATGCCTTCGAATGAAAGCTTAATACATTTTCTGATTTAGCTCTGGCTGAGTTGGTATTCGGAAGTGACTGTTAACTCTTACCTTAATGGTTATCTAGCGCTTCCCTGCGGGGGATGAGCTGATACTTCTGGGAAACGCCGTGAATCCGTCCATGGAGGCTCTACCAAAACATCTGACGGCCACGGATGGTGGAAATGCCGAAAAATGTATGGAACATATTCGGCCATGTTATGGAAGCTCGCAGCCGCATCTACACTTGATTCTTTTTAACTTCGTCTGTCATTTCCTTGGCTAAGCCGTTTAAGTGAGGTTTTCCAAAAATGTGTAAAATGGCTACATTAAGTCACTTTTGCAGTGAGTACGCTAAGGCTGTCTTAATAAATATAATTGATAATGGCGATAGACTCACGAGTAACTCTTTGCTTGTTAGGTAAATTTACAGCAAGTGGGCACTTTACAACCTCGAAAATAACTGGGAATTGTTTGTAAACACTATTTAAACATCAAAGGACTTTGATAATGATAATTCAAATTATTGCTTTATTTTGCTGCGGTACTTTTTATGGAGCCGCACTTTATATTTCTCTAGCTCAACATCCTGCAGCCTTAGAGGCTGGAGTTTCAGTTGGTGGGCGATTTTTCCCACCTATGTACAAGCGTGCGGCCCCATTACAGATAGCACTAGCATTGTTTGGCTTTATTGCAGGTGTCTTAGCTTGGTTAAATGGCATGGGAGTATTATGGCTTGTAGGCAGTCTGATGCTAATTTCAGTGGTGCCGATAACGCTGATCCTTATCAAGCCTATCAACGATATACTCTTAGCGCCCGAAAATGACCCTGAATCCGAAAATACTCAAAACTTGCTTTCACGTTGGGGGCCAAAACATTGGCTACGAACAATAGTAAGTGGGGGAGCATTTTTGGTGTATTTATTTGCAGCTGTAGGTCAGAATAATTAACTAATCTGATCGTAAATCGCCGTCAGTAAATGGTTCACTTACTAGAAGCTGGTTAGGTAATCTAACCAGCTCAATCGAAGAGATAACTTTCTTAAAACCTTGATTAGGTGTGAAGGCTCTCGGTAGTGATGTTGTCGTAAAGACGATAATGGGATTGCTTCTGTGAATGAGAGAGAGCCCCATATCACCGTCTTTGCAGGTTAACTAAATATCAAAGCAACCTAGTCAACCTAGCAAAAGATATTGAAGTACAGCTTCTCACACAAGTGATTCGAGTTCTCACCCAAAATCAACTTTAACGTGGTTACACTACTTTTGATTGAACCTCACCTTCGAGTAATCGAGTCGTTAGCATATCTCCGACGTTAACGTCTGAGGCATTAAGGAGCACCTTGCCGTTGTTATCTTGAGTAATACTGTAACCTCGGCTCAGTGTGGCCAACGGGCTCACAGTCTGTAACTGGTGGGCACTGACACTTAGGCTTTTCTCACTGCTAGCTAACTTCTCTTTGATGGTGTCTTTAAGTCTTGTGGTTAAATAATTCAATCTTTGGCTTTCTAATTCGAGCTTGTTTGCTGGCGATTGTTGGTTTAGTCGATGGCTCAACTCTTGTTGTTTGAGAGTAAGACTTGCCAGTTTCTTTTCCATTGCTGCATCGAGTCTAAATTGCATCTCATCGAAACTCTGGCCGTATTGCTGCAGGCGGCGTTTGGGGTCTTGTCGTTGCAGGCGATGGGTTAAGGTATTCATTCGACTGCTAGTTTTCAGCTCATAATGCTGCCAGCTCTGTTTAAGCCTTGAAATAAACAGCTCGAGTTTCTCACCCTTATTTTCGGCATCTTTAGAGAGTAATTCGGCGCCAGCTGATGGCGTGGGCGCTCTAACATCGGCGACATAATCGCTGATGGTGGTATCTATTTCGTGGCCTACTGCAGATATAATCGGTAGGGCGCTGTTATAAATGGCGTGGGCGAGATCTTCGCTGTTGAAGCACCAGAGATCTTCGAGAGAACCCCCGCCTCGAGTCAGCAAAAGAACATCGACTTCCTGCCTGGCATTGGCAATTGCTATAGCGTTGCAGATAAGCTTAGCCGCAGGGTCGCCCTGAACTTGTGTCGGATAGATCACGACTTCTATAGAGGGGTCACGCCTGGCTAATACATGGAGTACATCTTTGAGTGCTGCGCCCGTTGCCGAGGTGATGACGCCTATCTTCTGAATATTAGATGGGATAGGGCGTTTTGTGTCCGCAGCAAATAAGCCTTCGGCTGCCAGCTTCATCTTGAGTGCTTCATATTGCTGGGCTAGCAGACCGTCGCCGGCGGGGAGCATAGATTCTATGATGAGTTGGTAGTCGCCTCTGGGTTCATAGACACTGATGGATCCCTTAACCAGTACCTGTTGACCATTTATTGGCTTGAAGGTCACCGAGCGGTTACGGCCCTTGAACATGGCTGAGCGAATTTGGGCCTGGTTATCTTTGAGAGTCAGGTACCAGTGGCCGGAACCTGGGGCCGCGAAGTTTGAAATTTCGGCATTAAGCCATATTTTGCCCAGTTCACCTTCCAGAAGTTGGCGAACTTCGCCATTGAGGCGTGAAACGGTATAAACATTATTTTTTGGCATTTTCATAGGGATTTTGCGGCTAACTGTACTTTTTTACTATTTTCCATTTACCAAGGCCAATATGCAAGGTATAATCTCGCCGCAATATTTCACTCGAAACTTACTCTATTTGGGAGATGTTGCCATGCTACGTTTAAAGAAAGAAGCACTCACTTTTGATGATGTGTTACTTGTTCCTGCACACTCGACCGTACTCCCTAATACCGCTGTTCTCAAGACTCGTCTGACAAATAAAATAGAACTTAACACCCCTATAGTGTCTGCAGCCATGGATACCGTGACTGAAGCTCGTTTGGCTATTGCCATTGCACAGGAAGGTGGTCTTGGTTTTATTCATAAAAATATGACTATCGAGCAACAGGCCGAAGAAGTCCGTAAAGTTAAGATTTACGAAGCTGGTATCGTTCAACAACCAGTGACTGTAACGCCTACTACTACCTTGGCCGATCTTAAGATACTGACCCTGAAGAATGGTTTTGCCGGTTATCCCGTTGTCGATGATGCCAATGAGCTTGTTGGAATCATCACAGGCCGTGACGTGCGTTTCATCACCGACTGGAGCCGTACCGTAAGTCAGGTGATGACACCTAAAGATCGTCTGGTTACTGTATCTGAAGGTACTAAGCTGGATGAAGTGCAGAAATTAATGCACTCTCATAGAGTTGAGAAAGTGCTGGTTGTCGACGGTAACTTTAAGCTCAAGGGCTTGATCACAGTAAAAGACTTCCAAAAAGCCGAACAGAAACCCAATGCCTGTAAAGATGAGCTAGGTCGACTACGCGTCGGCGCAGCCGTCGGTGCCGGTCCGGGTAACGAAGAGCGTGTCGATGCATTAGTGATTGCCGGTGTTGACGTTTTGCTTATCGATTCATCTCACGGACATTCAGAAGGAGTTCTTCAGCGTATTCGTGACACTCGTGCTAAATATCCTGAACTGCAGATTGTTGGCGGCAACGTGGCAACGGCCGAAGGTGCACTTGCACTGGTTGAAGCCGGAGTTAACGCAGTTAAGGTAGGTATTGGCCCTGGTTCTATTTGTACTACTCGTATCGTTACCGGTGTCGGTGTGCCTCAGATCACAGCCGTTTCCGATGCAGCAGAAGCCGTTAAGCACTTAGATATCCCGGTCATTGCCGATGGCGGTATCCGCTTCTCAGGTGATTTGGCCAAAGCTTTAGCCGCGGGTGCATCTTGTATCATGGCAGGCTCAATGTTTGCCGGTACCGATGAAGCGCCGGGTGAGACTGAACTACATAATGGTCGTGCCTATAAGTCATACCGAGGTATGGGCTCTTTGGGGGCTATGAACCAAACACAAGGTTCATCGGATCGTTACTTCCAGAGCGACAATGCTGCCGATAAGCTAGTGCCCGAAGGTATCGAAGGTCGAGTTGCTTATAAAGGTAAGCTTAAAGAGATCATTCACCAGCATATGGGCGGTCTGCGCTCATGCATGGGCTTGACTGGCTGCGCGACCATCAAAGAGCTAAATGAAAAAGCCGAGTTTGTGAAGATCACTTCGGCCGGCATGGGTGAGTCTCATGTTCATGATGTGACCATCAGCAAAGAAGCGCCGAATTACAGCCCAGGTTCATAACTTAGCTTGCTAAGAATTGTTTAAAATGGGCGGCAATGAGCCGCCTATTTTTAATATCCCCATTTATACCGGTCTTAGTTTACTTAACTAGTGTTAAATTAAGATTGATACCGACAAATTAGACAAAGAAATAAAGGTTCCCCATGAACAATATTCATGAGCATAAGATACTGATCTTAGATTTTGGATCTCAGTACACACAACTTATCGCCCGCCGCATTCGTGAGATAGGCGTTTACTGTGAACTATGGGCCTGGGATGTGAGTGAAGAGCAAATTAAAGGTTTTGCTCCAAATGGTATTATCCTGGCCGGTGGCCCTGAGAGCGTGACTGCAAATGACTCACCTCGTGCCCCTGAGTATGTCTTCAATGCTGGTGTTCCTGTACTGGGGATCTGCTACGGCATGCAGACCATGTCTGAGCAGCTTGGTGGCAAGGTTATTCAAGGTGTAGGTGAAGGCGAATTTGGCTATGCTCAGGTAGAAGTTCAAACTGAATCCGCATTATTTAAGAGCATAGAAGATGCAATCAGTGAAACAGGCAAGCCACTTCTTGATGTGTGGATGAGCCACGGTGATAAAGTATCCGAAATCCCTGAAGGATTCGTTACCGTTGCCAAAACTGATACTTGTCCATTCGCTGCCATGGCAAACGAAGAGAAAAAGTTCTATGGAGTGCAGTTTCACCCAGAGGTGACTCATACTCGTCAGGGCAAGCGCATGCTTGAACACTTCGCGCTAGAGATCTGTAACTGTGACGCAAATTGGAAGTCTGCTTCTATCATAGAAGATGCGGTCGCTAAGCTTAAGCAGCAGATAGGTAATGACGAAGTTATCCTAGGCCTTTCTGGCGGCGTCGACTCATCGGTCGTTGCCATGTTGCTGCACCGCGCTATTGGTGACAAGCTGACATGTGTATTCGTCGACAACGGTTTGCTGCGTCTCAATGAAGCCGAGCAAGTGATGGACATGTTTGGCGATCACTTCGGACTGAATATTGTTCATGTGAATGCTGAAAACCGTTTCCTCGATTCAATGGAAGGTGAGGCCGATCCTGAAGCTAAGCGCAAGATCATCGGCCGTGTGTTTGTCGAGATTTTCGATGAAGAGTCTAAGAAGTGTGCCAACGCAAAATGGCTGGCACAGGGCACCATTTATCCTGATGTGATTGAGTCAGCGGGTAGTGCCACAGGTAAAGCTCATGTGATCAAGTCACACCATAACGTAGGCGGCTTGCCTGATGATATGGAGCTAGGTCTAGTTGAGCCACTTCGTGAACTGTTTAAAGATGAAGTGCGTAAGATAGGTTTA
This sequence comes from Shewanella psychrophila, assembly GCF_002005305.1. Lineage (NCBI taxonomy): Bacteria > Pseudomonadati > Pseudomonadota > Gammaproteobacteria > Alteromonadales > Shewanellaceae > Shewanella > Shewanella psychrophila. The sequence continues at coordinate 4,377,834 of NZ_CP014782.1, read as the reverse complement.
GAGCTTGGTTTGCCATACGACATGCTTTATCGTCATCCATTCCCTGGACCTGGTTTAGGTGTTCGCGTATTGGGTGAAGTGAAGAAAGAGTACTGTGATCTGCTACGTCTCGCCGATGCCATCTTCATCGAAGAGCTGCATAAAGCTGACCTTTACAACAAGGTGAGCCAGGCATTTACAGTGTTCCTCCCTGTACGCTCTGTTGGTGTGATGGGGGATGGCCGTAAATATGACTGGGTGGTTTCATTACGTGCTGTCGAGACCATAGATTTCATGACGGCAAATTGGGCTCATCTTCCCTATGACTTCTTAGGCTTAGTGTCTAACCGTATCATCAATGAAATTGATGGTATCTCACGGGTTGTTTACGATATCTCGGGCAAGCCGCCTGCGACTATCGAGTGGGAATAATTAACGCTTAAGTGCACTTAGGTGTAAAATAGAAAAGGCGCTTCGGCGCCTTTTTTGATTGTTAAATGGTGGAAATCCCCTTGTTTGAGCAGAAAAAAGACTCCCAAGTGCAACCTGATGAAAATGCTTCGCAGTTGGCGTTAGATAAACACTTTATGTCAATGGCGATGGAGATGGCCCGTAAAGCCGAAGCAGTCGGTGAGGTGCCGGTTGGGGCCGTGTTAGTGAAAGGTGGCGAGGTTGTCAGTGCCGGTTTCAATTACTGTATTGGGCTACATGATCCTTCCGCTCATGCCGAGATGCAGTGCTTACGTCAGGCTGGAAAGGTGATTGAGAACTATCGTCTATTGGACACTACTCTCTATGTCACCTTAGAGCCTTGCGCCATGTGCGCGGGAGCTATGGTTCATTCTCGTATTGAACGTCTCGTTTTTGGGGCAAGAGATGAGAAAACGGGGGCAGCCGGAACGGTTATCGATTTGGTGAGACACCCGGCATTTAATCATCAGCTACAAGTTAGCGAAGGGGTGCTAGCTGATGAATGCAGTGAACAATTAAGTCAATTTTTTAGACGTCGACGTAGAGAGAAAAAAGCACTAAAGAAGTTAGAGAAGAACCTAGAGGCTGAGAAATAGTCATCTCTGGAGATATAAGCTTAGGTGTTTGTCCGTTTAGATTAAGGGCACCCACCTTTAATTAGTCAACTGGCTGGATAAACGAGAAGAACATCTTCTGACGGCTTAAGGTTCGTAGGTGTTTGGTTTTTTTCTGTGTTCTTCGTCTGTTTGAGCTAAATTTCATTTTTGCTTTTTTCATTATATTTCCCTCAATCTTTATTAGTACTACTGCAAGCATTCCAGTGTCAGGGTTTAGCCTAACTGATTAGTTTACTGAGGTTGTGCGCCCGATAGTTCACTATTTTCTTTATTGGGTAGATCGACAACCTGAGTCTCTTCGGCTCTGGCTTTCTCATCTTCTATCATTTGGTTCTGATTATCTACCCAGACTAAGGTATCGTAGTAGCGGCGAATGCTGTCAACATAATGGACAGCCTCGTTACCGCGGGCATAGCCATAGCGGGTACGCTTATAGTATTTACGTTTCTGCAGTAATGGAAGCACTTCTTTTAGATCTCGCCATGCACTGGGGTTGAGTCCCATAGACTCGGCGAGCTTGCGCGCATCTTCCACATGTCCATAGCCGATATTATAAGAAGCTAAAGCAAACCACATGCGCTGATTTTCCGGAATTGAGTCTGGCAAGCGGTTTAAAATATCATTGAGGTACTTAGCACCTCCCTTGATGCTTTGTTCTGGATCCAGTCTGTTTTCAATACCGACCTGCTTTGCCGTAGGCAAGGTTAACATCATCAATCCCCGGACGCCTGTGGGAGAGCGAGCGTTAGGGTTCCAGTGAGATTCTTGATAAGCGGTTGCGGCAAGCTTACGCCAATCTATACCACCTGCATAAAATTGGAACTTGTCCTTATATCTTGGTAGCTTATTATCGATTGCACGTAAAAATGCGCGGGTATCGACATAATCGAAGCGTTTCACATGGGCAAAATATTTCTCATTGAGATGGGCTAAGGTGCCACTGCGTTTCTCATTGTGCCAAAACGTTAGCAAGTCACTCATTAAGCGGTCGCTATTATTTGGTGGCAGTAACCAGACAATCGCTTGTTTTTCTCTTAAGACGGGCCCGGCTCTTAGTTCAGGCATAAAACGGCGGTTGATGTCGAATGTCGTCGAGTCGGCGATAGTATAAGTTATCTCGCCTCTGGCAATCATGCCCATCAACTCTTCGCTGTCTTTATCTTTTTCCTGATCCCAAAGGAGATCTGGGTACAGTTTTTGTAGCTGAGACAGGGTTTCAACAAAAGATGAGTCTGTGATGACAGTGATATTTTCGTCTAATTGAGAAATATCTTTAGGCACCTTTGTGCCTTGTTTATAAACTAAAACTTGATTAACACGATAGAGGGGAGGACCTAAACGATACTTCTCACGTCGAGTTTGTGTGTCTGCAAGACCGGCCGCAATAAAATCGATTTCCCCACTATCAAGTGCTGTGTAAAGCTCACCTATGTTGGGGTAAGGCTTCATCTCTAAATCGAGTTCGAGAAAATCGGCGAAACGTGATGCCATCTCATAGTCAAAACCTGCTTCACCTTGTCCTGTAGTGACGAAAATTTGTGAACCATAGAGTGTGCCTACATTTAATTTTGTTTTAGCTGCAGACTCAGGCACTAATTCAGCTTGTTCCACAGCCACTTTCTGGCAGGCAGCCAGTAAGGTAAGCGTAAGTAAAACAAACAGAATTTTTTTCATTTATGGTTAAATTATCTAGTAGTTTTCATGGACACAGCGGGTGATTATATCATATCGCTCGCGAACTGAATAAAAACAGCATTTCTGTACGAATAATGTTCACGAAAAGGAAAAGTATTAGTTAAGATTATGAGCGATTTTCTTGATTAGATCCTGTTTGGCGCTCGGCTCAGTACAAAATTCATACTGAGCCACTTTTCGTTATAGGAAACACTGTTTTCTCCAGTAACTACGGGTGCTTTGTTTCTCATATTTCCCTATAATGTCGCCAGTTCTGACCCTGCAATTATAATATATAAGGTGAAATGACGTGATGGAGATCATCCGCGGAGCCCCAGCTTTATCAGCGTTTAGAGTTCAAAAGTTAATGGAAGCTTGTGAAACTGCTGCGCTTCCTGTTTCTGGCATCTATGCTGAGTACGTACATTTAGCAGATTTAACTGAGTCCCTCGACGAGAGCGAGACCCAGCAACTTGCAAAACTCCTAACCTATGGCCCGGCTATCGAAGCCCATGCGCCACAAGGCACACTTCATTTTGTCACACCACGCCCTGGTACAATTTCTCCTTGGTCTTCTAAGGCTACTGATATTGCTCATAACTGTGGTCTCAATAAAGTTAAGCGATTAGAGCGCGGTATTGCTTACTATGTAGAATCTGATGGACTAACGACCGAGCAAGAGGTGTCACTAACTGCACTCTTGCATGATCGTATGGTTGAAGTCATTCTCACTGGTTTCGAAAAGGCGGCAGTGCTTTTTGTCCGTACCGAACCTTCGGTTGTAAACAGTGTTGATATCTTAGGTGAAGGCCGCAGTGCCCTGGAGCTTGCCAACACTCAACTTGGACTTGCTTTAGCCAATGATGAGATCGATTACTTAGTCGAAAACTTCGTCAAATTGGGCCGTAATCCAAATGATGTCGAGTTGATGATGTTCGCCCAGGCAAACTCTGAACATTGTCGTCATAAAATTTTCAATGCAGATTGGACAATCGATGGCGAAGTTCAGCCAAAATCTTTGTTCAAGATGATTAAGAATACCTTCGCGGTGACTCCGGATGGTGTACTTTCTGCCTATAAAGACAATGCCGCCGTGATGGAAGGCTATACCGCGGGTCGCTTCTTCCCTGAAGATGACGGTGTATATAGTTACCACACCGAGCCTATGCATATCCTAATGAAGGTCGAAACCCATAATCACCCAACGGCTATCAGCCCATATCCAGGTGCTGCGACAGGTTCTGGCGGTGAGATCCGTGATGAAGGGGCGACAGGTCGTGGCTCTAAGCCAAAAGCCGGTTTGACTGGCTTTAGCGTATCGAACCTTCAGATCCCGGGTTTCGTTCAGCCTTGGGAAGCCGATTATGGTAAACCTGATCGTATCGTAACTGCTCTGGATATCATGACCGAAGGCCCATTGGGCGGCGCCGCATTTAACAATGAATTTGGCCGTCCTGCACTACTGGGTTATTTCCGTACTTATGAGCAGGAAGTCAGCAGCCATAATGGTGTTGAAGTGCGCGGTTACCATAAGCCAATCATGCTTGCCGGTGGTCTGGGCAACATTCGTGGTGAACATGTACAGAAAGGTGAAATCACCGTCGGCGCTAAGCTGATTGTACTGGGTGGCCCTGCGATGAATATCGGACTTGGAGGTGGTGCAGCTTCTTCGATGACATCTGGTGAGTCGAACGAAGATCTCGATTTTGCTTCGGTTCAGCGTGAAAACCCTGAGATGGAGCGTCGTTGTCAGGAAGTTATCGACCGTTGTTGGCAAATGGGGGATAACAACCCGATCCAATTTATTCACGACGTGGGAGCGGGTGGTTTGTCTAATGCTTTCCCTGAGCTGGTCAACGATGGCGAGCGTGGTGGTAAGTTTGAATTAAGAGATGTGCCATCGGATGAGCCTGGTATGAGCCCACTTGAGATCTGGTGTAACGAGTCTCAAGAACGTTACGTGATGTCTGTCGCACCAGAAGACCTCGCGACTTTTACTGCTATCTGTGAGCGTGAACGTGCACCTTACTCTGTCGTCGGCGTGGCAACAGAAGAACGTCACCTATCACTGAGTGATGAGCACTTTGGTGATAAGCCTATCGATCTTCCACTGGAGGTCTTATTAGGTAAAGCACCTAAGATGAGCCGTGATGTGATCAGTGCTAAGGCCGAGTCTCCGGCAGTCGATCAAAGTAAGATTGAAATAAAAGAGGCTGTTCGCCGCATCCTTAGACTACCAACTGTTGCCGAGAAGACCTTCCTTATCACTATCGGTGATAGAAGTGTGACAGGCCTTGTTAATCGTGACCAGATGGTCGGTCCTTGGCAGATCCCAGTTGCCGATTGCGCTGTGACTGCAGCGAGTTTCGATTCGTATACCGGTGAAGCCATGTCTCTGGGTGAGCGTACTCCGCTTGCACTATTGGACTTTGGCGCATCGGCGCGTATGGCCGTTGCCGAATCAATCATGAATATCGCCGGTACCGATATTGGTTCATTTAAACGTATCAAGCTTTCTGCCAACTGGATGTCCGCAGCGGGTCATCCGGGTGAAGATGCTGGCCTCTATGAAGCCGTTAAAGCCATTGGTGAGGAGCTGTGTCCTGAGCTTGACCTGACTATTCCCGTTGGTAAAGACTCTATGTCCATGAAGACTGCATGGGAAGATCAGGGCGTCGATAAATCGGTGACCTCTCCTATGTCACTGGTCATTACTGCGTTCGGTGCTGTGCAGGATATCCGAAACACAGTGACGCCTGAGCTTCGCACCGATAAAGGTGAGACAGAGTTACTTCTTCTTGACCTAAGTGCGGGTAATAACCGTCTAGGTGGTTCATGTCTTGCTCAGGTTTATAGTGAGCTTGGTGATACAGCGCCGGATCTGAAAGACTCAAGCTTACTTCGTGGTTTCTTCGAAGTAATACAGCCTCTAGTCGCCCAGCGCGATGTTATTGCCTATCATGATCGCAGCGATGGTGGTTTATTTACTACCTTGGTTGAGATGGCCTTTGCGGGTAACACAGGTCTTAATATCGACCTTGAAGATGTAGACGGCACCGATATTGAGCGACTCTTTAATGAGGAGCTTGGTGGTGTCATTCAAGTTAGCAGTGCACAAAGTGAAGCTATAATTGCTCAGTTCAATAGTGCAGGTGTTGCCTGTCATGTTATCGGCCGTTTAACCTCTGACGATACTATTACTATCAATGATGGCGATAGACAGATACTGGTCGAACCTCGCACTGAGCTGAGGACTATCTGGGCCGAAACGACGCACAAGATGCAATCATTGAGAGATAACCCTGAGTGTGCCGATGAAGAGTTTAAGCTTAAGCAAGATGTAAACGAGCCAGGCTTGACTGTGGATCTTAAATTTGACCTAAGTGAAGATGTTGCCGCGCCATTTATCTTAAAAGGTGTTGCACCTAAGATGGCTATCTTGCGTGAGCAAGGGGTTAATTCACACCTTGAGATGGCTGCTGCTTTCGACAGGGCTGGATTTGAGAGTCGTGATGTTCACATGAGTGATATTCTCAGTGGCCGTGTAACCTTAGATGAATTTCAGGGCTTAGCGGCTTGTGGTGGTTTCTCTTATGGTGATGTGCTGGGAGCCGGGGAGGGCTGGGCTAAGTCAATCTTGTTCAATGCCCGTGCCCGTGAGCAGTTCACTCAGTTCTTTGAGCGTGAAGACAGTTTATCTCTGGGTGTATGTAACGGTTGTCAGATGTTATCTACATTGAAAGAGATTATTCCTGGTACTGAGCATTGGCCTCGTTTTGTACGCAACCGTTCGGAGCGTTTCGAAGCTAGGGTTAGTCTGGTGGAAATACAAAAAAGTCCATCTATCTTCTTGGAGGGCATGCAAGGCTCTCGTATGCCAATAGCGGTATCACATGGTGAAGGTCGCGCCGAGTTTGCAACGCCTGAAGCCATGGCATTAGCCGAAGCTTCTGGTACGGTAGCCCTTAGATATGTGAATGGTAAAGGGGAGATCGCTAGCCATTACCCACAGAACCCTAACGGCTCGCCAAATGCGTTATCTGGTATTTGTAGCACTGATGGTCGTGTGACCATCATGATGCCACATCCTGAGCGTGTATTTAGAACCGTGGCAAACTCATGGCATCCTGATAGTTGGGGTGAAGATAGCCCTTGGATGAGAATGTTCAGAAACGCGCGAGTAAAGTTGGGTTAAGCTAATGTTTAGCAAAGTCTAAAGTTAGCTTGAGTTTTTAGCTTCAACTTAAATTAATCTAGTGAAAAAGAGTATCGAAAGTTTCGATGCTCTTTTTTTATGGAAAAAATCTTATCATTTATTCACTACTAAATAGAGAGTTAGGAGAGTATTAGAGAGTTAGGATGTACTAAACAGTGATAAATACCTCGTTAGCTGTAGATCAGTAGGTAAGAGTGTAATTGGAGGGCTAGCGATTAGTAAGAGACTCAACTAGTATATAAGAGATTACTTGATTAGGTGTTGGCTAAGATGTGTAAACTGTGGTTTTTGATAGGCTTAGAAATGAAAAAACCACCTAGCTGAATCAACTAGGTGGTCGTTTTGCGCTAACAAAACTTCAAGCAAATCTGTTTACTGCAGTGGAAGTTTAAAGTTCTCTAGCAGTATAAAGTTCAACAAAAACACGCTTGTAGTTGTTTGCTAAACGATTCAATAATTTTTTCATAATGGTATCTCCACACAGTTAAAGGGTTATGTGAGCGGAGTGTGACTAGCCGGGCTACTTCACCGGATTACATTAGTCGCTCCTGAGCACAAGACGTATATTATTCTTGTATAGATAATTCATCAAACGAGAAAAATTACAGTTTGGCATTACTAAAACTAATCTATTTGTAGGTTTTTTAGAGGGGGTTACAGAGCGTATTCTTAATAAGTTAATTTAAAACACTTACTTATGTTTTTTTGTTGGCTTTAGAGTTGTAAATTATTTTGATGTTTACTGGTATTTGTTTTGATTTTATCGGTATTTATTTTAAAATTTATTGTAAGCGGCTGAAATGCTGGTTTATCACTGATACGACTAACTTCCTAGCATGGTATTAAGCATTGGTCAATCGAGTCGTGTAGTGAACTGTGTCCTTAGCCACAAAACCCATGTTAACCCTAGTGATTGATTGATTTGAATCAAATTTGAATGGTATAAAACAACGGTGAGAATAGTCTGTGCTTTGGTTAAGTTTTTGATAATAAAGATTTAGCTTCTAATTTGTTATTTTTTACCCATACACTTACCGCAAATATATATTTTGTTGTGAGCTTGGTCATGGAATACGCTTGATTAGAACATTATTGTGCTTATTTCGAACATTTTGTAAAAAACGATATTTAGCCTCTCTTTACCGCCGCTGAGCGCGTAAAAGGCTTAAAATAAAATTCCTCAATAGGCATCTATTATGATTGATGGGGATCTAATCATAATAGGTGGTTGCACCACCTAAGGAGTCACTAATGATTTTAGAAGAAGTTGTTGACCTCTCGCGCTTTCAATTTGCGATGACAGCGATGTATCACTTCTTGTTTGTTCCCTTAACTTTGGGCCTAGCTTTCTTGCTGGCTATCATGGAGTCACTCTATGTGATGACTGATAAACAGATCTATAAAGATATGACCAAGTTTTGGGGTAAGTTGTTCGGTATTAACTTTGCTTTAGGCGTAGCTACCGGACTCGCTATGGAGTTCCAGTTTGGTACCAACTGGTCATATTACTCTCACTATGTGGGGGATATTTTTGGGGCGCCACTGGCAATTGAAGGACTGATGGCCTTCTTCCTGGAAGCCACTTTGGTGGGTATGTTCTTCTTCGGCTGGGAAAGGTTTAGTAAGCGTCAGCATTTGGCGGTTACCTGGTTAGTCGCCTTCGGTTCAAACATGTCGGCGATGTGGATCTTGATTGCCAACGGTTGGATGCAGAACCCAGTGGGATCGGTATTTAACTATGAAACCATGCGAATGGAGATGACCAATTGGGGAGAGGTTCTATTTAACCCAGTTGCCCAGGTGAAATTTGTTCATACTGTCGCCTCGGGTTATGTTGCCGGCGCCATGTTCGTTCTGTCTATCAGTGCTTACTATATCCTCAAGAAGCGTGACTTGCCGTTTGCTCGTCGCTCGTTTGCCATTGCCGCCAGTTTCGGTATGGCCTCAATCCTGTCTGTTATCGTCCTAGGTGACGAGTCTGGTTATACTGTGGGTGAGGCGCAGCAGGTTAAACTGGCCGCTATTGAGGCCGAGTGGCACACAGAGCCCGCTCCGGCTGCCTTTACTGCCTTTGCTATCCCTAACCAGGAGACCATGGAAAACGATCATGCCATCCAAATTCCGTACCTTATGGGAATAATAGCCACACGCTCTTTAGATGGACAAGTAGTGGGCTTAACCGACCTTATCGCGCAACATGAGGTTCGCATTCGCAACGGCATGAAGGCCTACGCGATGTTAACCAAGCTGCGTGGAGGCGATGAATCGCCCGAGCTGCGCGCCGCATTCGAAGAGGCTAAAGTTGATTTAGGCTATGGCTTCTTACTTAAGCGCTTTACCAACAATGTGGTTGATGCCACCGAGGAGCAGATTGTCGCCGCAGCTAAGGATTCTATTCCGAACGTAGCGCCTATTTTCTGGACATTCAGGGTCATGGTGGCTTGTGGCATGTTTATGCTGCTGGTGTTCGCTGCCGCATTTTGGCAGAGCACACGTCATCAAATAGCCGAGAAGCCCTGGGTGCTGAAGGCGGCGCTTTACAGCCTGCCTCTACCCTGGATTGCCATCGAGTGTGGCTGGTTTGTGGCCGAGCATGGACGACAGCCTTGGACCATCTCAGAAATACTGCCGACCTTTATGTCAGCGTCCAGCGTGAGCGTTGGTGACCTCTGGTTTAGCATCATCTCAATTACTATTTTCTATACAGTGTTATTAGTGATTGAAGTTTATCTGATGCTCAAATTCGTACGCCAGGGGCCTAGTTGCCTGCATACGGGCCGTTATCACTTCGAAAACTTAGAAGCCTAAGGGGGAGCAGATTATGTTTGATTATGAAATGCTAAGATTCATCTGGTGGGCGCTGATAGGTGTGCTCTTTATCGGCTTCGCCGTCACCGATGGTTTCGATATGGGCGTTGGTGTCCTGTTACCTATCTTAGGTAAAGATGACACCGATCGTCGAGTCATGATTAATACCGTAGCGCCTCACTGGGAAGGCAACCAGACATGGTTGATCACAGCCGCTGGCGCTTTGTTCGCCGCTTGGCCTATGGTGTATGCCGTGTCCTTCTCGGGCTTCTACGTGGCCATGATGTTAGTGCTGTTTGCCTTGTACCTAAGGCCTGTCGGTTTCACCTATCGCTCAAAAATAGAAGATCCAAGATGGCGTAAGGCTTGGGATAAGGCGCTATTTGTGGGGAGCTTCGTGCCACCGCTGATCATAGGTGTCGCCTTCGGCAACTTGCTCCAAGGTGTACCGTTCGATTTCGATGAATACCTGCGTGCTACTTATCACGGCGGTTTCTTCGGCCTGCTGAATCCCTTTGGCATACTCGCCGGCCTAGTGTGCGTCAGCATGTTTATGTTGCAGGGCGCGACTTGGCTGCAGATGAAGACTGAAGACGAGCTGAGAGTGCGCGCAGCCAATGCGGCTCAGGTATTATCGGTATTGCTATTCGTCTTCTTTGGCGCTGCAGGTTTCTGGTTAGCCAATGGCATTGATGGTTATGTGATCACCTCGGCCATAGACACTTACGGTGTATCGGATCCGACTCATAAGACGGTTGTGGTAGAAGTCGGTGCTTGGTTGGCCAACTATGACAAGTATCCTGTGACTATGCTGTTCCCTATATTGGGCTTAGCTATGCCATTACTTGTTTTGCTATCGAGTCGATTAAACCGCTCAGGTTTCGCCTTCTTGTTTAGCTCAATTGCCATCGCTTCGGTGATCTTGACTTGTGGTACGGCCATGTTCCCATTCGTTATGCCATCTTCACTGGTACCGAATATGAGCCTGACCATGTGGGACGCCACGGCGAGTGAAACGTCTCTGACGGTGATGACATGGGCCGCTATCATCTTCGTACCGATAGTGCTCTCATATACTATCTATACCTATTATAAGATGTTCGGTCGTTTATCTCGCGGTTTCATCGAAGACAATAAGACGTCACTTTACTAATAAGGAGTTTATTCTATGTGGTATTTTGCTTGGATACTCGGAGTATTGCTGGCGTGTTCATTCGGTATCATCAACGCGCTTTGGCTTGAGAATACGGAAAACATGGACAGAGATACAGAGCAGAAAGATTAATCATTTATCGCTCTAGTCGATACTAAAAAGCCCCGCCCTTGAGAAAGGACGGGGCTTTTCATTTTTGCAGAACCTAGAACTTTATGAGAGCTTATCTAATTCTCTCGCTGAGTCGAGAGCGAGTACTAATTCCGCTTTTCTTGACCGGGCCACTTCCTGCCAATGAATTCCTTCCACTGCACCAACAAGGGCATAGAGCATATTTAACCCAGGATTGAATCCCTCACGTTCGAGTCGGATCATAGTCAAGACTGGGCCCACTTTTTCAAGATCATCTTTAGTTACTATATCTATTTTATTTAGCCAAAGCGTAGATTTTGGGCCTAAGCCAGGTAGCTTGTCGACATTCACTATTGAGCCTTGTTGAATTTACATGGGAGTAAAGATACTGGCAGGTTTGGCTTCACGTGTCACGAGAAGTGGCAGGAGGGAAGCGTTCCTTACTGTTTTCTCGTCACTCGCTCTAGCTATCATCTAGTATCTTATTTACGTCCTAAATATGCTGATTTGTTGCTTTATTTCGGTAGCAATATTCGACAACTCCATGGCTGAATCGACGGTCTTGCCGGCTCTTTGCTCACCGTCTCGGGCAAGTTCTGTGATTTGATGTAAATTGCGAGTGATCTCCTCTGCAACGGCGCTCTGCTGTTCTGTAGCACTGGCTATACTGCTCGAGGCAATGGCGAGCTCTCCTATGCTGTTAGTTATTTGATTGAGTTGACCACTGGCTTCTTCACCTTGAGTTGCCGACGATACGCCCAGTTGCTGGCTCTGTGCCATCTGGTCTGCTGTGGTTTTCACTTGAGACTGGAGTTGATTGATTGTCAGTTCTATCTCCGAGATAGAAGCTTGTGTTCTCTGGGCCAAGGTGCGTACTTCATCGGCGACTACGGCAAACCCTCTGCCTTGCTCTCCGGCTCTAGCGGCCTCGATGGCGGCATTAAGTGCCAGCAAGTTAGTCTGCTCGGCGATACCATTGATGACTTCGGTCACCTTGCTGATGGCCACACTTTCTTTAGTGACATTTTCGACACTGACATGACTGGAGTTGAGTTGTTGGCTGAGCTTGGCCAGACCTTGAACCACTAGGCTGAGTTGTCCATGTCCTTCCCGGGACGCCACGTCAACTTGTTGGCTCTTGGACGCTCCTTCACTGGCATGGCTGGCTACATCTTTGATTGACATCGACATCTCTTCGATGGCTGTGGCTATTTGATCTGTCTGTGTCATCAGAGACTGAGCTTCCTCACCGTTGAGTCGTGCGGTTTGCTGAGCATGTGAGGCCTGAAGCTCGAGGGTACCCACAGATCTTTGCAGCGCCAATATCAATTCTTTTAAACCATCAGCCATCTGCGAGGTACTTATAGTTATCTTATCGACTTCATTTTTACTGTTTAAGTTTGGCTTGGCAAAGTCCTGGTTTAGCTCTCCTTTTCCCAGTAAATCCAGTTGTTGCTGCAATACTTGTAAAGGTTTCAAGGTTCTGACCAATACCAAAGAGAGTAGGAAGGTGATCACTATGATTCCCACACCTGCCACCATGGCGTTAATGCTGAGTAATTTAAGGCTCTCTTCATTCAGTTCACTCATCTTTGCTATGCCCACAAGCTCCCAGTTCCAGCCAGGGATCTTAAGGCTATAGGCATACATGGCCTGGTTTTGTGAATTGGTATATTCCCATGAGCTATTATGAGTGAGGGCTTGAGTCATGGTCAGGCCATTTAATAGGTCAGCAGATACTTTTGTGCCGACTTCATAGTGTGGGTGGGTGACGATAGATTGATCACTTTCCCGAATAAGCATGAAATAACCGGACTCTTCGAGTTTTAGTTGATTCATGGAGCGTTCAAGCTCAGTCAATGACTCTGTGATGTCGAAACCTATATATAAAATACCTATGACTTCGCCTTGGATATTTTTAATGGGGCGATAAACTGTCATATAGTCTCTGCCAAATAACTTGGCATAACCTTCATACTCTTCACCCTTGATCAAGCGTGAATATCCCGGATGCTTCTTGCCTAGATACGTACCTAAGGCGCGTTTACCATCGGATTTCTTCAGTGAAGTCGAGATCCGCAAAAAATCATCACCATCGAGGACAAATACAGTGGCGTTGCCTCCGGTGAGATTAGAGTAACGGTCGACCTTACTCTTAGAGGCATTTATCTGCTCTCTTTCGTGGGCCAGTGCAGGTGTAATTTTTCCTAATACGCGAACGGTTTTATCTGGTTTTCTAAACTGGCCCGGGTACATGGCCCGTAAAACATCGGCGTTACGTCTCGCCAGAGCAAGCAGGTTACTGTACTGCAGCTCTATCAAGTCTGAAGTGCCATGCATTTGTGCTTGCATGGCACTGATCCCTTTTTCTTCCAACACATTGGCGGCTGTGAGGTAGGAGATACTACTTAATATTCCGAATACCACTACCGTCAATATTAATGCTAATGTCCCTATTTGTTTCGCAATTGGCCAGTTCTTATAATTCATGTTGAGGTCTACTCTTATTATGGTGCCCATAATCTAAATCACATTAACAATCAATGAATTGATATAGGTCTAAAAGCGACATGAATAGGTGTGATCTCGGTTATATTTTCATTTTTTATACCAATCAGTATTAATGCAGGTATGAAGAGAGGCTAAACGGGGACCATATGAGGGGGGAGGCTATTGGGGGAACAGGAGATATATCTGAGGAGCAGATTTGTCTGCTCCTCAGATGTCTCTTGTATCGGTTAGCTTTGACTGGCTATAAGCTCCTTATCTTGTTTATTAGCGTCAGTTACTTTTTCAGACCTCATCACTAGTTTATACATGGTTGGTACCCAAATTAGCGAGAGCAAAGTCGTGAGCAAGGTACCACCGGCAATCGCGATGGCGAAGGGGGGCCAAAATCCACCACCGGCAATAATTAAGGGCAGAAAGCCTCCTATGGTCGTGATTGTCGTGGAGCCGATATGACGACCACAGCCAGATACCACCTTGACTATGGTGTCTATATTGCCTTGTCTGGAATCACTTTGATCTTCAAGTTCGGCCAGGATAACGATAGCCGCATTGATGGCTAACCCCATCAAGCCTAGTAAACCTATTATTACGGTGAAGCCAAAGGGGTAACCGAACAAGTAGACAGCCAGTAAACCAAGCCCTGCCGACTGCATCGCACTGAATAAAATGATGGCCGTTAGCCTAAATGAGTTAAATGACAACACAACGGTTGCTAGCAGCAAGGTGACGACTAACACTAAATTAGACAGAAGGTTACCTACGGCCTCATTTCGTTTAGCACTCTCACCACCGACTTCGATATGATAGCCAGCAGGTAAGGTAAGTCCATCTATCCGCGTCTTAGCATCATCGAGTACCTGTTGAGGCAGCACGCCGCTGACAATATAAGCTTCTATAGTATTGACCCTCTGCCCATCTCGGCGAGGAATCGCGCCGCGGCTGACTTGGATCTGGCTTTCGGCGAGGGCAGATAAGGGGATTCCTGCACCAGATGTGGATACCAGGTTGATCTCAGAAAGTTTAGTCTGCTGCTCCCGAGTACTGTCTTGTAGCCTGACTCTCACTGGTATCGATTCTGTTTGCTCTAAGATGCTACCGCCATTGATACCGGTAGTGGCCATTTGGATCTGCTCGGCTATCTCAGTTAAGTTGAGGCCACTCATCAAGCTGGCATCTTCATTGACCTGAAACCATACCTTGGGTGCTCCAGCGCTCAAAGTCGCCCGGGTGTGTATTACATCTGGGGTATCGCTTAAGATGCGCCTAACTTCATCGCCAATTAGTCTGAGTTGATCTAGGTTGGGGCCAAATACTCTAAGCTCCACCGGGGCGTTGAAGGGCGGCCCTTGCTCTAACTTCCTGACCAAAATCTGTGCTTCTGGGTTGGCGAGATCTAAAGATTGTTGCAGTTGAGGTATGAGGCGATTAGCGGTGTCAAAATCCTCGACTTTGACCATAGCCTGAGCGTAATTACTCGCGCCTTGCTGGCGTTGAAGCAGATTGTAATAGAATGAAGGCGTATTGCCGCCTATAACCCAATCTATGCGGGTCACACCCGATGTGTCTCTTAGTTGTCGATCCATTTGTTCAACGAGATGACGCGTGCTTGCCACGCTCGAATGGGGGGGAAGATAGACTTCAATTTGGAACATATCCCGGTCTGACGGCGGGAAGAATTGCTCTGTCATCTGGCCTGAAGCAATGAAGCCTGTGATAGGTAAGATACCAATCAATAAGCCAGATAGAAGAGGGCGCTTGAGTGCCAGGGTCAGAGAAGCGCTAAACAGCTTGCTAACTTGTGGTAATTGTATGCCTCTTTGATACCATTTGTCTTGATGCCCATCGACACCGAAACGACCCGCTAAACCGGCTATTAGAGTGTGGGAGATGATGTATGATCCCAGCAGTGCAAACATGACTGAGATGGCAATGCCCCCGACAAACTCTCCAGCTGCACCGGGCATAAGAACGATAGGAGCGAAGGCGAGCATGGTGGTGATGGTAGAACCTGCCAGAGGTAACCAAAGATGCTTGAGTGTCGCACTGACCGCCTCGATTCTGGATAAACCTTGCTGTCTTCGCTGGGCGATGGCATCGACGATGACGATGGCATTATCAACCATGATCCCCAGCGCAACCACCAGACCGGTAACAGACATCTGATGGATAGGCAGGCCTATGTATTTCATGCAAGTTAAGGTAAATAGCGCGGTAAGGGGCAGAGATAGTGATACGATGAGGGCATTGCGTAAACCTAAGGTCAGCATCAAGACCACTAGAATAATGAGGAAACCTAAGAGCAAGCTGCCTACTAGCCCGCCGAGTCTGTCACTGGTATAACCCTCTTGATCGAATAGCCATTGGATCTCGATATTGGCCGGAACCGATGCCTGCATCGCTTCGACTTCAACTCTGACTTTCGCCAACCAGAGATCCACCCGGGTATTATTGAGCATGCGGGCCGCCACCATCACCCCCTGCTCTTGCTCTATTAGGGCTATGGAGTTTTCCGGAGTTTTAGCTTGCTTCTTGATGGTCGCGATATCGCCTAAGCGGATAATCTGACCCTGTTCATCTACTTTCAACGGGACTCGGCGGATCCTCGAGAGTGAATCCAATTCACCGGATACTTCAATCAAGGCCCTGAAGTTATTGTTATTAATCTCTCCGGCAGACACTTTAGTATCGGCCTTACTGAGAATATTAGCTATGGATGCGGGCGTGAGATTAAGCTGATTGACCTTGTTACCATCGAGTTGTACCAATACCTCTTCAGTAGGGGCACCATAAAGCTTGACGAAATCTGTACCGCTGAACAGCCTAAGTTTACTCTGTAACTCCTTAGCGTAACGGTTGAGCATATCGGTACGAATTTCACCGCCGCCTTTCCAAACCAGTCCTAAAATGGCGGTACTGGCATAACCAATTTGATCGTCAAGAAGCGCATTTTGTGCTGGCGCAGGTAAAACCTGCCTGGCATCGGCGATGAGATCTCTCGCCCTGGACCAGACTGGATCTGTATCCTGTACACTGTCTTTAAGTTCCAGTTGAATAACTGAAATGCCTGGCCTGGATGTGGATTGGATCAACTTCAGCTCTTCTAACCTGCGTAGGCGATTCTCCAATACTTCGGTAACTAAGGCCTCGACTCGCTCGGCTGACGCCCCAGGATATTGTGTTATTACCGAGGCAAAGCGGTTGGTAATATCGGGATCTTCCATTCGCGGCAAGCTGGATATTGCACCTAAGCCAGCCACAATCAAGAGGGCGATAAATAAGCTTGCTAAGCGTCCATTCTCTACTAAAGCTTTAACCATCTTATTTACCTCGCAGCCGTGGCAGATGTCGATGTGGGTTTGACACTTTGTCCTACCACCAACTTATGCAGGCCTCGATCAATATAAGCCTCATCTACATGAACCGCCCCTCGAATGAAGGCCATCTCACTCTTGGTATAGAGGATCTCTATGTCCCTTCGCTCAATATTGAAGGTCTCACGATTATTTTGGTTTCGATCTGAACTCAGCACATACAGATTCCAAAGTCCTCTAACTCCATCGGTCAGCGCCGAAATTGGTACCCAGAATCCCGCTTGATTGATCTCTTTCTCATAGGCCAAATAGGCTATCTCACCATTGAGTACCTTTGAGTCTTTCGGTAAAGAAAGGCGTACCGGTACGGTTCGGGTCACTGAATTAACTTCGGCGCCGATGCCTTCGATATGAGCCCAATAATGGGTATTCGCTACCCGCAGTGATATTTTTTGTTTAGGACTCATGTGTTGCGCCACATTAACCGGTACTCCGACGATGGCTTGAGGGTTGTTGTTCTCGACTAAGGTGAAGATGGCGCTTCCTAACTTAATGACTTCGCCTAAGTTGCTGCTTCTTTTGCTTATCACACCATCGAAAGGTGCGAGGAGTGATGATTTTTCTATTCTCAGGGCATTAGCATATACGGCAGCCTTGAGTCTTTTCTGAGCTGCAATCAAGCTATTGAGCTGGCCTTTGAGTTCATCGAGTGTCTGCTCCGAGGCATACCCTTGTTTTTTTAGCTCCAAGCTTCTGCTTAAG
Source organism: Shewanella psychrophila (assembly GCF_002005305.1). Taxonomy (NCBI): domain Bacteria; kingdom Pseudomonadati; phylum Pseudomonadota; class Gammaproteobacteria; order Alteromonadales; family Shewanellaceae; genus Shewanella; species Shewanella psychrophila. The sequence goes on along the minus strand of NZ_CP014782.1, from coordinate 4,360,200 downwards.
GTACTCTTTGCCAGATCCAAATCTGCGCTATTTTGTAACACGCTGGCATTGAGCTCATCACGCTCAGCTTCGAGCAGTCGAGTGTCAAGCTGAGCCAGTAATTGGCCGAGCTGAACCGAGTCGCCGCTGTCTACTGCAATGAGTTTAATTTTCCCCGCTAACTCGAATCCAATTCCTGTGGTATTGCCGGCCTTAATCGTACCGGTAAACTCTTGAGTATGATGATAAGAGGGTGAGAGGGTTAATGTGGCAGTAGTCACTGTTTGCACTATTGGTTCTGCCGCATGTTGGGTTACTTCACCCTGACAAGCGGCAAGAAAAATGGTAAACAATAGGCTTATTGAAACTCTCGAGTTTGAGACGGCTGTTGAAATACTCATCCTGACACGCTTCCTTGGTTAATCTGGAGTTACAAAATAGTTAAACTAGACTGTCTAGTCTATTTACTAAAAACTGGACTGTCTAGTCTACTTTGTGATTAAATGTGTCTAAAATATAAAAACCTTGTTAAAAGAGGCCCGTGCATGGAATCGGTTAATCCAGATGTAAATTTAAGTCGTAGTGAGCAGAAACGTCTGCAAATACTCGAAGCGGCCATCGAGCTTTTTTGTGGTCAAGGCTTTCCTAATACCAGTATGGACGAGGTTGCAAAGTTAGCCGGTGTCTCGAAGCAGACGGTGTATTCTCACTTTGGTAGCAAAGATGAGTTGTTTGTCGCATCAATAGAGTCACGGTGTGTGGTTCAGCGCTTGGCTGAAGATGTGTTTACCGATCCCAGTCAGCCAGAATTAGCCCTGAGCTGCTTTGCCGAGTATTTCGGTGAGTTGATTGTCAGCCCTGAAGCGCTGACAGTATTTACCACCTGTGTGGCTCAGTCTGAGACCCATCCAGGTATATCGGCACTTTTTTTCGATGCTGGTCCTCAACACTTACTTAGCTTATTGACCGGCTATTTTGAAGATGTGCAGAAGTTAGGTGTTTACCAATTTGACGATTGTCGAAGCTGCGCCGTTCGCCTCTGTCTGATGATGTACGGTGAGATGAGGTTAAAGTTAGAGTTAGGGTTGAACGCAGATAATCTGGTCGAGGGACGTGTTAGCTATTTAACAGGGTGCATTAGCATGTTTTTAAGAGCTTATCGCTCCGATCATCAGTAATACTAATCTTGTTCGCAGTGAATTAAGTCAATTCAGGATATTTAACGTCGACAGTAACAGCTGTCAGCTAAAGGGATTAGCATGATTAAACAATCTTTCTTGGGTTCAGTTTATTTTTTTGTATGTTTTTTAACGTCTATGGCCTTAGCTGCAGATGAAAGCGCTAAGCAATACTCTCCATTTAGTATCAGCGCCTCTAAAATCTCAACTGGTGAAGCAGATGTCGGAGCTGGAGAGCAAACGCTTCAACGTGATACCTGGCTCTTCGATGCCAAATTCAAGCAACCTCTAAATAAACATTGGACTCTGGGTTTTGACTTGAGTTATGCCGCTCTCGATTATGACTGGCAGCATATGAAGCAACCTATGTTTGATGGCGCAGTTAACCCCTGGAGCGATTTAACCCGTTATAGTGCAGGACTCTCTGTGATGTACAGACACGATAAGCACTGGATGTTTATGATGGCACCTAAACTTCAATATGCTTATGCCGATGTTGATAATATCTCTAGTAGTGATGCCATGAGTTATGGTGTCGTTGCGACGGGAATGTACCGTTTTGATAATGGCAATATGCTAGGTTTTGGTGTGGCTTATCTCAATGATATTTCTGAGGTTCGCACAGTGCCCTATCTTGCTGTACGCTGGCAGATCAATGATAACTTGAGATTAGGTAATCCCTTTTCAGCCGGGTTCAGTGGACCGGCAGGCCTAGAGCTGACTTATCAAGTGAGTCCGAGCTTTGATATCGGGCTTGGCACCTCTAAACGGACACAAAGGTTTCTCATCCAAGATGAAGATGTCACAGTGGAAATCGATGAGTTAGTCAGCTTTCTTAGGGCTGGTTGGTCGATTAATCCTTCGACTAATCTGAATGCCTACGCAGGTTATTACTTCAATGGAGAGATGGAGCTGAGTGAACCAGAACTGGTTGAAACACTAGATAATCAGGTGGCGTTTGCGTTAGCTGCCGAGTATAAGTTTTGAAGCTAATGTTTGACGGACAGGTTTACAGAAAAGCTTTGAGTGCAAGTTAACAATATAGACGCAAATCAATTTGCGTCTATATTGTTACTATATCTGGCTAACTAGTCGCCAAGCATGGCCTTCTTAAGGCTATTTTGAGCAGGACTGTCGCCTAACCAAATTTTGAGTAATGCTTGTCTAAATGCTTCGCCTTCGATGGTATCTTGGGCAACGCCATTTTTATAAGCGGTAACACCATTTGCCTTACTGGTTGCTAAGGTAAACTGATCACCCTCTTTAATCTCATCACTAAACAGCGCCATAAAAGCATCCATCTGAGCTTGGATTGCTTTAGTATTGCCGTCGGTCGCATCATCGAAACCGTCTATGATGGCATCACGCATCTTATCTGAGGTGATCATTCCCGAGGTGATATTCAAACGAACCGCAGCATCACTCGCATCGAGAATAGATGTGATATCTGTAGAAGCAGCAGGCAAGTACAAGCTACCCACATAAAGGTCGATAAAAAACTTACTCCGAACGCCAGCGCCATTAAGTTGAAGCTGAGTATCGGCAACGACAATCTGTTCAGGGACTTTAACACCTGAGATCTCAACAGCTTGTACGCTGCTTGAAGCTATTACACTGGCAAATGCCAATTGACTTAACGTGCGACTGAGGGACTTCATAAAAAACCTCTTATTTACTTGTTAATTTAGCAATGGGGCGAGCCCAAGTTAAAACTAAAGTCAGAGCTAGAGTTAAAACAAAAGCTAGCACTAAAGTTAAAATAAAAGCATTAACCTCTATGACCAATTTGATATTGACCACTTTGATGGATGAGTGCTGCTTGTTTTTGTTTAGGGGATATTAGCAGTGGTCCGTCATCGAAGAAAAGAAAACATTTCCAATTGCGAACAAACACATCCCAACGAGTCTCGATTACCTGGTACTTCTCATAACAGAAATAGACCAGGGTATCATCGGCCCAATCGAAATGGGCGGCAAACATCTCAGGTAGTGCTGGTTCTTCACTGTCCCAGGCGATCTGCCAGTCATCGGTTTCAAGCCAAGCTTTGTCTTTCGCGGCCCAGTCGCCTTTAGAGAACTGTTCTGTTCTGCTACTACGATTACTGATCCATTTGTTCCAAACTTCCATCGCCCCTTTCTGATCCAGCGGTTTGATAAACGCTTTATCTTCATCGGTCACAGGTAGATCTTTATGGTTAAAGATCCATTTACGTTGGTATTGCTCTAGGGGGATGTAGGTATGTGCCAAACGACTCTCCAGACCCATCTATGGTCAGAATTAGTTAATGTGAATCGTGGGATTATACAGACTTGAACACTATTATTACATCGCTTCTAAGATCGAGAGGAAAATTATGGTTTTTATGAAGGCGATTGACTGATATTGGGCACTTGTGGCGCACCAGTGAGCTAATTGGTTATAGCTAGATATAGGTATTGAATAGAGGAGGCTAGACCTTACCACTACGCACTTATTTGAGACTGAAGTTTAAGGGTCTAAATTCCACATTTAAAGTTGAATTACAAAGATGAAATTTACCAGTGTAGTTGCGGCTGAGGGTATTGGAAACAGGATTTTTCGTTAAGCGGCTAGGGATGGCTTTATAACGCCCCGAAGAAGTATCTGCACATAAGCTCGCTGCAAGCGATAGGTTACTATGAAGTAGTCTTACTCAATAAAAATAAAAAAGTACATTGAAGGAGGGTGTATTAGAAAAAAACTGCTCAACAAGTGTTAGTTAACACTTGAGGTAAATATGGTCTCCCCACAGGGACTCGAACCCCGATCGATCGCTTAGGAGGCGACTGCTCTATCCTGTTGAGCTATAAGGAGACGCCTGTGATTATACTGGTTTTCGCCTCGATGAAAAGAGGCGATGAAAAGCTATTGAGTTCAGTTGCTTGTTTATCATGCAATTTAACTCAATAACTCAGGATTATGGCTACATTTTTATCGCAAGGTCGTTAATTTGGACGTTATAAGAGGCGTTCTTATCGACTAATATCGCCGTTGCTGTTTTTTCGGTGACTTGATCAATTTTTATCTCAGCACGGCTTTTCCCTGCAATAGCCCGCATTTTATCGAAACGGTCATTGATGTTTTGTTGCAGTATTAACTGAAACTTATCGCCGACTTGGATGCCGTGGCGGCGGCCTAGGTTTAAAATGACTCTGTCATGCTGTCTAGCGACGACTTGTCCTAATACTGGGCGGCAACTTAATGCGCTATCTATGTCTTCTACGACATTGGTTAAGACCTTATCGATGCTTTTTCCATAGGCTGAAGCCCAGAACCTTTGATGATTCGAGGGGACAGTTTCTTGTCGTTCAAACTCCCAGGGAGAGGAGCTGGTATATGAATCGCTCCATATCTGTTCTCCACTTATGCCATGGTATAGGGATAGCCTGATCCGAAATTGGCGAATGGGATCACTGTGCCACAGGCCCAACATTTGGCTTTCGGCAGGATCGGTCGATATATCGATAATTTCAGGCAGGAGTACATATTGACTATCGGTTATTTCGCTGAGCCAACTGGGAAGACGATAGCCTCGTATGTCGACAAGTTCTTGTTCAACATCTAAACGCTCGTTGGCGTGAATATGAACAAAACTGGTCAGTGACTGGGCTTCCAGTGCATCACCGAGTCTTTGGGACAGGTCTTTCTCAAATAATCCGATGTTGCCGTAGCGTAATTGAGCCCTGTCCTGGATCAAAAACTGAGGAACCAGTATTGCGGCTTTTAGCTGTTGGCTGTCACATTGTGAGCCTTGGGACTCCATGACATCGACACGTAGTGTGACAGTGAGCTTTTCGCCTTCAACGAGTTCGTTGATTAACTCAACTCTGCTGGCCTGGGCCTGATTAACGAGCGAAAAGCTGTCTTGAACCAGTTGTCCGTTAAGGACTTTTTGGCTACTGGTGAAATTCGCGCCATTCTTGAGTGTGGCATAGGTCAATGCCTGCTCTAATGCATCTTCTCTGGCTTTGCTTATGTTCCCGTCGACAATATTTGCCTGACCTTTGACTACAACCCATGCAGCTTCGGCACTTGAGGTAAAAGCGATTAAACCAATCCAAATTATTACAGCGATAATTTTCATGTAAGATGTCCACTTCTAAATCTATGATGCGTTTTTAAGCACACTACGGACTTCAATAACGTGCTTCAATATTGAGGCTTAGGAATTGAGATTTTATATGATTAGTGCCGAATTTCTGACACCTAATCGACTCAACCTGCCTATTTTCAGACTTATAGTGACGATAACTAACTATATTCAGCTATATCAAGCTATACCAAAGTAGAGCAGCAATTAACATGCCATCAGTCGATTAAGAACCTGTGCTCGGCTGGTGTTGTTTATATCTTGTCCAGTGAGCAATATCTTAGCTTAAGCTTTGTAATCTTGAGCCGATAAACACCTATTAAGCAAAACAAATATCTACTCGTATTTTCTATTTTAGACCAAGCTGGCTTAAGATTTGCTTTAAACTTTATCAGAGATCATCGATCGCCCCGAACAGTTTTATGGCACATAAGTTAACGCTGTGTCGGCTGACTAGGGAGATCACAGCTTTGGAAAGTCAGAAAATTGAGATTGAGTGTTTATCCAGGAATTAAATATGCGTAAAGCACTAGTGTTTACTGCAGCGTTACTCTTGAGTGCGTGTGCGAATAGCGGTGAAGGGCAGGCAAAATATAACCTGAGTCAGGGCAATCAATTGCCGTCAACATCGGCAATCAACCATTTGTCTGAGCAGATAGTCAGTGAGCTTGTTGAGCAAAATGATGAGCTAGGGAGCGATCAACCTCTGTTGGTGGCCACTCCTGTGTTGTTAGACTCGTTTAATGAGACAAATGCAGTAGGGCTACAGTTACAACAAGGTTTAATTGCTGCCTTACATGCGCGCGAGTTTAACTTAGTTGATATTAACGTTGGTGACAACATCAGGGTGACTCCTCAAGGGGACTTCCTATTGACTCGTGATTGGAAGCAATTACCTTCAGGGATTGCCGTTGAACATGTCGTTGTATCGACTCTGAGCATGAATACTACCGGGCTGGTGGTTAATTCCAGAATAGTTAACATTACTAATAATCGTGTAGTTTCTGCATCACAGGGAGCGTTTAATATCAACGAATTGCCTGGATACCTGAAAGCATCCGAGAAAATCACTTCAAAAGATGGTCTGTTATATCGAGATCCCGTTGGAGGATTGCAGCAAGTTCAAGTTATAGGTGGTGCACAATGAAAAAATGGATAATCCTATCTTTACTGTTTATCTCAGGCTGTGCGTCACAGGATAGATACATTGAGTGGGAAACTCAGGCCCCTGATAGCTTTCCAAATCTAACGGCAATAGGCTATGCGCCATTAGATACCCAGCCTGCAGAGACTCAAGCACAAAAAGTGGTGATGGCAATGCAAGCTTCGAAAATTGCCGCATACAGAGAATTAGCCGAACAAGTCTATGGCCAGCAGTTGTCAGCAACGAGCAATGTAAACGATTGGATGTTATCAAGCGATAGCATTCAAGCATCGGTATCTGGTGTGATACGTGGCGCTAAGGTGGTAAAGAGTTACCCTGCCGGCGAGCACTATGTGACTGAGCTCGAGTTAGATTTTTCTGTAGTATGGGCTTTGTATCAGCAGCAAAATAGACCGCAAAAGATAAAAGAGATCACTTACTTTTAAGCTTTCCCATTGGTCACAAGACAGAAGATAAGTAGGTTTTCTGTTTTTGACTCTTTTATCTATTCTCCAAGAGCCTTTTACTTTTCCCCGACTTCGTTCATGACTTTCTAGCTTCCTAGCTCGTTTATGGCTTTTCAGACAATGCATCTCCAGTGAATTCACTCTTTGACGAACAGTGTCCTTCTTGATGATACTACTGTTTAGGGGGGCTGTGTGTGGGAGTGACAGCTACATCCTCGCCATTGGCTGTTGCATTTTACTGGCTATTGATTGAGATGAGTTTTGCCGTTGGAGTGGCTTATTAGCGTTAGAGGGGAACGATGACTGAGGGTCTCAGGTGGAACGTTAAGCTTGTATATCATTCCCCAAGGTAGATGTTGACGAGGTCTTACCTTTGTCATTATAAGTCAAGCTCGCTGAGTTTCGGCTAACTTGCAGTGCCTGAGAGAAGCGATTCATACTTGCGATATGAAGCTCTATAAGGCTGGAGTTTTCACTATTCAGTTGCTTACATTCATCCAGCAGGGTTTTGACCGATGTCACTCGAGCTGATAAGTGTACATCGCTGGTAAGTAAGGCTTTATCAGCATGTAGGGATAAAGCTTCATCTTTGCTTTTTAGCTCATCGAGTAATCCTGCCTTGGCGTTCGCCAACGAAAGTAGAAGATCTGCATCTTGATTGATCAGCGCAGCTTTCTCATCTTTGATGATTACTTTTAGCTTATTAAGTAGCTCGAACTGAAGTTCGATGATGTCGTTTATCTGGCTCATAATGTTACTAGCTCATTCCCTTTAGATCATTTTCAAACTGAGCGATGTTAGTCGCCAGTTTTTCAGGATCAATTTTATAGCGACCTTCTGCGATTGCCAGTTTTATTTCTTGAACTTTTTGTTCATTAATTTCCGGAATATCTGTCATTTTGGCTTGAGTACTTTGTAGTTTTTGAGCCTGAGCAGTCAAAGAGACGGAGTCACTCTTAGGTGGTGTGCTCAAAGAGTTGACGGAATCATCATTGGTTTTTTCACTGCTTTTATGTGCAGGAGACTTTCCAATGTGAGTGTTTACTGCAGTGTTTACTTGCTTCATTTCAATAGCCATATTTGGCTCCAACAATTAAAAAATAAAAGAACATAATGGTATATCGGCAGTGATATCCTGAGCTTTAATTAAATTTAAGCAAAATTACATTCTGACCTCTACTTTGCCTACATCTATGACTCTTGCATCTACACGTTTATTTGAATAGGTGTTCTTAATACGAATTCTATCACCTAAATTACCATCCTGCAGCGCTTCTCCGACGGTTTTTATCTCAAAATTATCTGTGCGGGCAAAAATGGAGACTGAATCTCCTTTGCAGACGAAACAAAGGTTATTACTGAATATAGGTTGGTCGGGCGCCATTCTTCTTTTTACTCTGGTACCAACAACCTCGTCCAGAGTATTGAATTGCTGGCCCCGCAAAAGAGTTTGCTCTACATACTTGACGACAATGTCGCCTTTAGCAATTAAATCCCCTGGACCCAACGTTGCTCTGGCAACAACAACCGGGTAAAGAATGTCGACTCTTACGGAGATGAATATTTGCCAAGGGTATTGAAGTTGTGGACTTTTACAGGTTATTTTTACCGTGTTGTTGCGTTTAATCGCTCTGTTACTGGCCAATTCCGCTGTTATCGGTGGGAAACATGAGGGTGGCTTAAGTCGTGTGTCCAGACTTTGTGGGGTAATGTTTACTCTTGCATGTGATGCGACATCTATTTTTTTTTCGACTGCCCCTATCGCTAATTGGGATATGGCCGATAAAGAGGGCACACTCGCAGCTTGTGTGCTTAAAGCGTGATTTGACAAGAATATCAAAGAAAAGAGGACATATTTTACTTTCATAATGAATAGACTAGCTTGATGAGCTAGATTACACCTATACTTTCTTAGTGACCGAAAAATTCGCCTTTCTCAAAAATAAATTTAAGGCGCCATAAACTTGACTATAAAGGGTCAAGTTGTGAGATATTTAACACTTATAAGTAAGTAAGCAATTAGTATGCCTAGTACTCGTAAAGTTATGAGTATTTGGTGACATTTAAAAGACGACAAGGCAAGCGGATTATGTCAAGTATTCTTGAGTCAGTGAATAAACGAACACAGTTAGTCGGTCAGAACCGTTTAGAGTTATTGTTATTTAAACTTAATGGTCGTCAAAGATACGGCATCAATGTTTTTAAAGTGAAAGAGGTACTGCAATGTCCTCCTCTTACCAGCCTTCCTAAGTTAAACTCTTTTGTGAAAGGGGTCGCCCATATTCGTGGTCAAACGATTTCAGTCATCGATTTGAGTGCAGCGACAGGGGGGAGACCAGTTGAAAGTATCGATGGTTGTTTTATCATTATTTCTGAGTACAACAGGAGTGTTCAAGGCTTCTTGGTATGTTCGGTAGAGCGGATCATCAATATGAACTGGGAAGCGATATTGCCACCGCCAAAAGGAGCTGGAAAGTTCTCATATCTCACGGCTGTGACAGAGATTGAAGGGGAGCTTGTAGAAATACTCGATGTTGAGAAGATACTTGATGAGATTTCACCGGTTAAAACCGAGATCAGTCAAGAAGTCGATGAACTGTTAACCATAGATAGAGAAAAACATTTCCATATCATGGTCATTGATGATTCGGCCGTGGCTCGTAAACAGATTATTAGGGCATTGGTATCATTAGGTCTGCAGATAGATACAGCCAAAGATGGAAGAGAAGCTCTGGAAAAGTTGAAGGCCATCGGTGCCGAGATGGACGATGTGTCAACCGAGATCCCATTAATTATCTCAGATATTGAGATGCCTGAAATGGACGGCTACACCTTAACAGCAGAGATTAGAGACAATCCTAAGCTAAAGAATATTAAAGTGGTGCTGCACACGTCTTTGAGCGGGGTATTTAACCAAGCTATGGTTGAGAAGGTTGGAGCAAATGATTTTATTGCTAAATTTAATCCAGATGAACTTGCTGCTGCTGTAAATAAGCATTTGAGTCTATAATGATTATTAGTAGAGCGTATAGGGTATATTAAGCTTGTTTCTTGTGACTCGCTCGTGTATAAAACTGCGCTCGAATTGAATCTCGTTGAGTTTAGTTAGATCGTTATAGCTGTTTTTTTGATATTAGGATATCAAGGTGCCGAATAAATCACTCGCTGAAACCGAATATACACAATTTAGACTTTTTCTGGAGCAACACAGCGGTATAGTGCTGGGCGATAATAAGCAGTATCTTGTGCGTAGTAGGTTGGCGCCTTTGATGGGCAAGTACAACCTTCCATCACTTACTGAAGTCGTTAGGCATTCGATGAAGCCCACAGAGCGTCAGCTTAGGGCGGCAGTGATCGATGCTATGACGACCAATGAAACTTTGTGGTTCAGAGATCGTTATCCTTTCGAGCTTCTATCGAATGCACTCTTACCTGAATATTCCAAATTGGGTCGGCCTCTTAAAATTTGGTCGGCGGCTTGTTCGTCGGGACAAGAACCCTATTCGTTGAGCATGACGATTTTGGAATACCAACAGAAGCGACCTGGTACCTTACCAGGTAGCGCGTCAATATTAGCCACAGACTTGTCACCCTCTATGCTAGAAAAGTGTAAAAATGGTGAATACGATAATTTAGCCTTAGGCCGAGGATTGTCAGATCAGAGAAAGCGTCAGTTTTTTGATCCTACGACATCCGGAACTATGGTGATTAAAGACAACGTGAAGAAATTTGTTAACTTCAGAGCCCATAATCTGCTTGAGAGTTATACCTTACTCGGTAAGTTCGACATTATTTTCTGCCGCAACGTGTTGATCTACTTTGCGCCGGAGGCAAAAGCAAAAATATTGCGGCAATTTGCTGCCGCTTTGAACCCGAAGGGCATACTTTTTCTTGGCGCTTCTGAGTCCATCGCAGGGTTAACCGAAGAATTTGATATGATCAGATGTAACCCTGGCATCTATTATCAGAAGAAAATTTAACCATGGACGGCACTTAGTGCCGGCTACATGGGCTGACACCTTCTGTTCGATATCATTGCCTTCCTTATACGGCTAACCAATACCCATCTACCTCTACTGAGACGCCATGTCTCAGGCTCTTCGAGGCTTCCTCGAGCAAAACTCACATCAAGATAAAAGTATTTGGTCTCAAATGGGCGACCAAGTTTGAACTTGTTAGGTTTCGGACGTCTTTGATGTGCGCTTTGGAGTGTCTAGGAGCCTAGTATTTTTTAGACTCAATCCATGCATCTTTATGGCACGACTATTGCTTTATTTATAACATCGAGTTCAGGAGGCAATTTTATGGCGATTAATTTTGATAATGCATTGGGTGTGCATCAATACACATTAGGTATCAGAGCCCAACGTGCTGAAGTTATCTCATCTAATATTGCCAATGCCGATACTCCTCATTATAAGGCTCGTGATGTCGACTTTGATAAGGCATTACAAGCGGCAACCAGCAGGCAAGGTGGTTTGGCTATGAGCCGTAGCGATAGTCGACATTTTGATTTGGAAGCATTATCACAACAAAGTTATGGATATAGAGTGCCAAATCAACCTGATACCGGTGATGGAAATACGGTTGATATGCAAAAGGAACAGTCAGAATTTATGCAAAATGCACTCGAATATCAGATGTCACTCGGTTTTCTTGACGGTAAGTTTTCTGGTATGAAGAAAGCATTAAGGGGAGATTAATTATGAGTCTATTTAATATTTTTAATGTTGCAGGCTCTGGCATGTCGGCTCAATCAGTAAGATTGAATACCACAGCAAGTAACCTTGCCAATGCCGATTCTGTTTCAAGTAGTGTTGATAAGACCTACCGTGCTCGTCACCCCATTTTTGAAGCCGAAATGGCTAAAGCCAGCCATCAACAGCAATCGTCACAATCAGTTGCAGTTAAGGGCATTGTAGAAAGTGATGCGCCCTTGTTGAAAGAGTATTCCCCCAATCACCCAATGGCGGACGGGGATGGTTTTATCTATAAACCTAACGTCAATGTGATGGAAGAGATGGCTAATATGATTTCGGCATCCAGATCATACCAAATGAATGTTCAGGTGGCTGAAGCGGCTAAATCTATGCTTCAGCAAACACTAAGAATTGGCAAATAATAGGAGGTAAGAAGTGAGCCTCATCAACCCACTTAATAATGCACAGCCACTTAGTGGACAGTCTCAAACGTCGACTCAGTCAGTTGCGCCGTCAAAACAAGCCACATCCGGTGCAGTGCAATCGGCTGCCACGCAGTCTACAGAGCAGACATCAACGGGAAATCCGTTTCTTGACGCCATTCGTCTGCCTGAAGAGAATTCAATACCGGAGGCAAATAATCAAGAGCTGACTCAAGAGGATTTTTTCTCTCTCTTGAGTCAACAACTGTCGATGCAAGATCCATTTAAACCTGTCGATAACGATCAGATGATTGCCCAAATGGCCGCATTTTCTACCGTTGATGGTATTAGCAATCTCAATGATGAGATTGTCAATCTTAATACAGTGATGACTTCTAGTCAGGCATTACAAGCATCAGGGCTTGTGGGCCAGAAAGTATTGATCCCATCTGATACAGGTCACCTTTCAGCGGAAGACCCCGTGCTTAAAGGAGTGGTGAGTACGCCTGAGTCTATCGAGACCATAGTGGTACGTATCGAAGATGAGAAAGGGCAACTGGTCACTACTTTTGAGCTTGATGGAAGCCAAGGCGGTAATGTCGATGTGTCCTGGGATGGCTTGGACAAAAATGGTGAGGCGATGCCAAGCGGCACTTACTCGATTAAAGCCAGCGGCAGAGTCGATGGCCAGAGTGAAGAGCTGGCAGTCTCTACTTATGCTCATGTTACCAGTGTCTCATTGGGTACAGCGTCTACAGGTTCTATCTTGAATTTACGGGGTATCGGTGGCATTAAACTCGGTGACGTATTGGCGGTTTCTGAGGTGTGATCTTGCTTCTAGGCTTGCTGTACTGAATTGAATGTCAGTGTTAGTTACATTGACCGAAATAATGAATTGAATGTCGATGGTGGATTCCATCAGCTGAAATAATGAATTTTAACTGGGTGAATATGTTCTTGCCTGCAGTTATGAATTGAATGTCGATGGTGGTTACATTGGCTGAAATAATGAATCGAGGTGAATTATGTCGTTTAACATTGCATTGAGTGGCATCGCAGCTGCGCAGAAAGATCTAAATACCACGGCCAATAATATAGCCAATGTGAATAGCATCGGCTTTAAAGAATCCCGTGCTGAGTTCGCCGATGTATACGCGAATTCTATCTTTGCTAATAGTAAAACGGCAGTCGGTGGTGGTGCAACCACTAGTCAGGTTGCTCAGCAATTTCACCAAGGTAGTTTACAATTCACTAATAATGCACTGGATATGGCAATCAATGGTGGTGGATTCTTCGTGACTTCGTCAGAGCTTGAAGCTCAAGACCATTCCTTTACACGAGCGGGCGCATTTAAAGTTAATTCTTCAGACTATCTAGTTGACTCACAAGGAAATTATCTACAGACATTTCCTGTCGACAAAGATGGGAATTCGACTTCAGTCAGCTTAACCACGACTAAGCCCGTTAGGATCCCTGATACTGCAGGTAGTCCCCAGAAGACGGAAAATATTGGCATTCAGATGAACCTTAATGCCGCAGATTCTACTTTAGACCCTGCTTTGTTCGATCCCAACGATCGTGATACCTATAACAATTCCACTGCGGTGACTATGTATGATTCCTTAGGTGAGCCGCACATTATGACGACCTATTTTGTACGTCCTCCTAATGCAGCTTATACCGGTGAGAGTAACTGGGTAGCCTTTTATGCAGTGGATGGCCTGCAAGTTGATTTAGCAGGTGCTGCAGGTACTTACGATCAAGATACTACTGGCAATGGTGTGGCAGATGTTATAGGTACTCCGGCAGTAACTGCTGGTGGTTGGGAAGGATCCGTAATTAAGTTTAATGATACAGGTGCCCATACAACAACCGATCCTGCCATCATCACAACTGTGCAGCTTGGGGTTGGTGGTGCAGGAGTGTTGGGTCCCGGTACTGATGGCACCCAAACTCTTACCATAGACTTTAATAATCCAACTCAATATGCCTCAACGTTCGAAGTGACTGAGTTAAGTCAGGATGGTACCACGGTTGGTCGTCTAACCAATGTTGAAGTCGGCGCCGATGGTTTGATTAATGCCAGTTACAGTAATGGCTCTACAGTGGCTTTGGCTCGAGTCGCGCTGGCACGTTTTGCCAATGAACAAGGCTTGACCCAAGTGGGTAACACTTCTTGGAAGGCCAGTCTGGACTCGGGATTGGCACTGGCAGGTGAGGCCAATAGCGGTACCTTCGGTAGTATTCGCTCATCTGCATTAGAGCAATCGAATGTGGACTTGACTACAGAGCTGGTGGATTTAATTTCTGCTCAACGAAACTTCCAGGCTAACTCTAGAACACTGGAAGTCAATAATACCTTGCAACAGACTATTTTGCAGATCAGATAATCTGCTTATTATTTTTCATTGCGTAAAGGCATTGCCACTCGGCAATGCCTTTACGCAATTTTATTATTAGCAAACTAGTTAAATCTGGAAAGATATTCTTAAACAAGAAACGTAATAATTTGAACACCGATGGGAGTTACTTTCATTGCCTGTTGTTATGAATTGAATTTTGGTGGTATTTAGCATTCCACCTGTTGTAATCGATTGAATATAGGTAAATCATGTCATTTAATATCGCATTGAGTGGAATTGCTGCTGCTCAAAAAGATCTAAACACAACAGCGAACAACATAGCCAACGTAAATAGTATAGGTTTTAAAGAGTCTCGTGCAGAGTTTGCAGATGTGTATGCAAACTCCATTTTTTCTAATAGTAAAACAGCCGTTGGTGGTGGGGCGACAACGAGCCAAGTTGCGCAGCAATTTCACCAAGGGAGCATGCAGTTTACAAATAATGCGCTGGATATGGCCATTAATGGTGGTGGCTTTTTTGTGACCTCATCGGATATCAATGGAAAGGATCAATCCTTTACACGTGCCGGTGCATTCAAAGTAGATTCAAGTAACTATTTAGTTGATTCTCAGGGAAACTATTTGCAAACCTTTCCAGTGGATAAGGATGGGAACTCAACATCTGTCAGTTTAACTACGACTAAGCCCGTTGCGATTCCTGATACAGCTGGCAGCCCGCAAATGACAGAAAACATTGATATACAGATGAACTTAAATGCAGGTGATGCTGCATTAGATCCAGCTTTGTTCGATCCCAACGATCGTGACACCTATAATAACTCTACTGCGGTGACCATGTATGACTCCTTGGGTGAGCCGCATATCATGACGACCTATTTCGTGCGTCCACCGAATGCGGCTTATACCGGTGAGAGTAATTGGGTAGCCTATTACGCGGTGGATGGCAAACAAGTTGACGTGGATGGCGCAGCAGGAACATATGGAAAAGATACTACAGTTCCTGCTAACGGGATTGCCGATTCAACGGGAACAGCGGTTACTGCCAGTGGTTGGAAAGGTGCGGTGATTAAGTTTAATGATATTGGGTCATATACAGGCAGTGATCCTGCCACAATTAAAACAGAACAATTAGGGGTTGGTGGGGCCAGTGTGCTGGGGCCTGGTACAGATGGCACGCAAACTTTGACTATAGACTTTAATAATCCGACTCAATATGCCTCGACGTTCGAAGTCACTGAGTTGAATCAGGATGGCACTACTGTGGGTCGTCTAACTAATGTCGAAGTTGGTGCCGATGGTTTAGTTAACGCTAGTTACAGTAATGGTTCGACAGTCGCTCTTGCTAGGGTGGCACTGGCGCGTTTTGCCAACGAGCAAGGATTGACTCAAGTGGGGAACACTTCCTGGAAGGCTAGCCAAGACTCGGGGCAAGCACTTGCTGGCGAGGCCAATAGTGGTACTTTCGGCAGTATACGTTCATCTGCGTTAGAGCAGTCGAATGTAGACTTGACTACTGAGCTGGTGGATCTTATCTCTGCGCAACGCAACTTCCAAGCAAACTCGAGAACATTGGAAGTCAATAACACCTTGCAACAGACTATTTTGCAGATCCGTTAATCTGCATATTCTCTTTTAGTGGAGCTGTCGAGGCATTGCCGTTCGGCAATGTCTTTCCGCCTTCTTGCCTACTTTTACTCTTTATCCTTTTCTCAAGCGCCAATAAATTGTTTCTATTCTGGCATGATGTTTGCTTTTGTTTGTTATACAGCAAGTAATAAACAAATGATTGACGGAGGAAACCAGTGGATAAATTACTCTATGTTGCCATGAGTGGCGCAAAGCAGAATATGAATTCGCTGGCTGTACGCGCAAACAACTTAGCCAATGCCAATACCGATGGTTTCAAAGCGGATATGGAGCAAGCACGTTCGATGCAAGCATTTGGTGAAGGGTTACCAACACGCGTATTTGCCATGACTGAGAGCCCATCGGCTGATTTTACTGCGGGACCTATTAAGACCACAGGAAGAGATCTGGACATAGCCGTTAAGGGAGATGGCTGGATTGCAGTGCAGAGCGCCGATGGTGGCGAGGCCTATACTCGCTCCGGCAGTTTAAGTTTTGACACTACTGGCTTACTGCGTAATGACCGGGGAAACCCCATAATGGGCGATGCAGGTCCTATTGTGCTGCCACTGCCTATCGAGAAAGTAGAGATAGCTCAAGATGGGATTATCTCTGTCAGACCCCTAGGTTCGACGGCGGAAGTGATTGAAGAAGTTGGTCGTATCAAGTTAGTCAATCCTGGCAATCAGAATTTAATGCGAGGGGAGGATGGTCTTTTCAGATTGATATCTGGTGAGAATGCCCCTGCAGATCCTTTCATTGCAATAGAGAGTGGTGCTGTGGAAGGCAGTAATGTGAACGCTGTCGATGAAATGGTGTCACTGATTGATATACAGCGTCAGTTTGAGATGCAGGTCAAGATGATGAAAACAGCAGAAGAGATGGACAAAGCCTCCTCTTCATTAATGCGTATTAGCTAGGAGTAATATTATGCATCCCGCGTTATGGATTAGTAAGACAGGCTTAGATGCTCAGCAAACAGATATTGCGGTGATCTCTAACAACGTGGCTAACGCGAGCACAGTTGGATTCAAGAAGAGCCGTGCGGTTTTTGAAGATCTCCTCTATCAAACGGTTAATCAAGCTGGTGGTATCAGTGCGTCAAATACCAAGTTACCCAATGGTTTAAATATCGGTGCAGGTACTAAGGTTGTAGCGACCCAAAAGGTGTTTACCCAAGGGAATATGCTGACAACTGATAACTCTCTGGATTTGATGGTTGAAGGTCCGGGATTTTTCGAGATACAACTCCCCGATGGCACTGCGGCCTATACTCGCAATGGTCAGTTTACTTTAGATGATACAGGGCAAATAGTCACACCTGGCTCGGGCTACGTGGTTCAGCCAGCAATAACCATCCCGGAGAATGCGACGAGTATTACCGTGTCTGCCGAAGGCGAAGTATCGGTTAAGACGCCTGGTACGGCTGAAAACCAAGTTGTGGGTCAGTTGAGTATGTCTGATTTTATCAATCCGAGCGGGTTAGATCCCATGGGACAAAATTTATACCTAGAAACGGGTGCCAGTGGCACGCCAATTCAGGGAACGGCTTCACTCGATGGTATGGGAGCCATTCGACAAGGTGCACTAGAGACGTCAAACGTTAACGTGACCGAAGAACTGGTTAACCTCATCGAAAGTCAGCGAATTTATGAAATGAATTCAAAGGTAATTTCGGCCGTTGATCAGATGCTGTCCTACGTGAATCAGAATCTGTAGAGGCAAGAATGAGTAAGCATTATTTATTTTTGACGTTATTACTTGGTTTCTTGTTGAGTGGGTGTAATTCGACCAGCAATCAAAAGCCTATTCCTGACGACCCCTATTATGCTCCTGTGTATCCTGAAGCGCCGCCAACTAAGATTGCCGCTACAGGTTCCATGTATCAGGACAGTCAGGCATCTAGCCTCTATTCCGATATTAAGGCGCTTAAAGTTGGCGATATCATCACGGTTATTTTGATGGAGCAGACTCAAGCGACAAAAAGTGCCAGTAATGAGATTAAGAAGGGGACTGACTTAACACTCGATCCCATCTATGCCGGCGGTGGCAATATCACCATAGGTGGACAACCCTTGGATCTGAGATACAAGGACAGCATGAATACCAAGCGTGAATCAGATGCCGATCAGAGTAATAGCTTGAGCGGCAGTATTTCGGCCAACGTGATGCAGGTTCTCAATAATGGCAACCTAGTCATTCGCGGAGAGAAATGGATAAGCATCAACAACGGTGATGAGTTTGTTCGTTTAACTGGGGTAGTACGTTCACAAGATATACGCCCGGACAACACTATTGACTCACCAAGAGTTGCGAATGCACGTATTCAATACAGCGGCACAGGCACTTTTGCCGATGTACAAAAGGTTGGCTGGTTAAGTTCATTCTTTATGGGGAGTTGGTGGCCTTTCTAAAGCTGTCATGGGACCTAGTCGTAATTAAGGAATTAACACTATGAAATATAAATTTATCTATCTTTTACTACTGATTTTTGTCGCTGGCCCAAGCCAGGCACAAAGAATAAAAGATATTGCAAATGTCCAAGGTGTGCGCCATAACCAACTTATAGGTTATGGCATGGTTGTCGGTCTGCCAGGCACGGGTGAAAAGACGCGTTATACGGAGCAGACGTTTAAGACAATGCTGAAAAACTTCGGCATTAATCTGCCTGATAATTTCAGACCCAAAATTAAGAATATTGCCGTTGTCGCGGTTCATGCGGATATGCCCCCCTTTATTAAACCAGGACAAACCCTAGACGTCACAGTATCGAGTCTGGGCGAAGCCAAGAGTTTGCGCGGCGGAACCTTAATTCAGACCTTCCTTAAGGGAGTCGATGGTAATGTCTACGCCATTGCACAAGGCAGCATGGTGGTCAGTGGTTTTAGCGCAGAAGGCTTAGATGGTTCTAAAGTCATTCAAAATACACCTACGGTAGGTCGAATTCCAAATGGCGCTATTGTTGAGCGTACTGTTGCCACGCCTTTCTCTACTGGCGATTACCTCACATTTAACCTTCGCCGTGCCGATTTCTCAACGGCTAAACGATTAGCCGATGCTATTAATGAGTTGTTGGGCCCTGGAATGGCAAGGCCTCTGGATGCTGCATCAGTACAGGTTAGTGCGCCTAGAGATGTGTCCCAACGAGTGTCTTTTCTGGCAACGTTAGAGAATATTCAGGTTGAACCCGCATCAGAATCAGCCAAGGTTATTGTTAACTCACGTACCGGAACCATAGTGGTGGGCAGCGATGTACGTCTATTACCAGCAGCTGTAACCCACGGCGGTTTAACCGTTACAATTGCCGAAGCGACTCAGGTATCACAGCCTAATCCTTTAGCTGGTGGACAAACTGTTGTAACCACAGACAGTACGATTGATGTCAATGAGTCAGACAGGCGCATGTTTATGTTTAATCCAGGCACCACACTCGACGAGCTCGTTAGGGCGGTTAACTTAGTGGGCGCGGCTCCCTCTGATGTACTGGCTATTCTCGAAGCCCTAAAAGTGGCTGGAGCGCTACATGGTGAACTCATCATCATCTAATTCTATGACTAGACTTTGCTTACCTCTGATTCTTTTAAACTGATTTATTAGGGCCTGATCCCGGGCTCTTAGCTCTTCTCACGAATAAGCTATTCCCCTTATTTTATTTGATTTTTCTATATTAAAACCCGATCCATCTATGATCTGGCATGTGCCTTGCTATGTAAAAGAAATACCGTCTGTTTATTGTCGGCACAACCGGGAACTCTTATGGAAAAGCTGTCAAATTCATCACACTTTTTGGACATCGGAGGCCTTGACTCGTTAAGAGCCAAAGCCCAGAAAGATGATAAGGCTGCTTTGAAGGAGGTTGCGCAACAATTTGAAGGGATCTTTGTGCAGATGCTGATGAAAAGCATGCGCGCTGCCAATGCGGTTTTTGAATCCGATAGCCCGATGAACAGCGAATACACTAAGTTTTATGAGCAAATGCATGATCAGCAGATGTCTGTCAACTTATCAGACAAGGGCATGTTAGGTCTTGCCGATTTGATGATTCAGCAGCTTTCTCCGGAAACCAGCAATGTCACACCTGCATCAGTGCTTAGAGGAGATATGCAATCAGACTTATCTCAAGCATCTATCAAATCTCAGGTGATGAACCGAGCAGTTATATCTGATGAAACCATGAATGCAACGGCTAATTCAGATATCAAGCCCATGAATCCTTTAGACAGTATTTTGACAGGCAAGAGTTTGCCATCTGAAGTGAGGCAAGCGGAAATGACCTTCACCGACAGAGATGATTTTATCGCTAAACTCTATCCCCACGCAGAAAAAGCAGCACAGGCTTTAGGCACTAAGCCTGAAGTTTTGATTGCACAATCGGCTTTGGAAACAGGCTGGGGTCAGAAAATGATAAAAGGGGCTCATGGCGAATCTAGCAACAACCTTTTTAACATTAAAGCGGATAAGCGTTGGCAGGGTGATAAGGCTCTAGTCAGTACGCTGGAGTTTGAACAAGGCGTTGCGGTACAGCAAAAAGCCGATTTTCGTGTCTACGAAGACATAAAGCAAAGTTTTGATGACTTCGTCAGCTTTATTTCTGAAGGGCCAAGGTATCAAGATGCGATGAAGAAAGTCGCAAATCCCAACGAATTTATCAAAGCCTTACAGAATGCCGGCTATGCAACGGATCCTAACTACGCAGATAAAGTGATTAAGGTGATGGAATCTATTAAGCCAGATTTTAGTCTGCCGTCTCTGGGAGCAAGGTAATGATTTTGATTTGTAAGATATCTGAGTTTTCCTTTTCGCTTCTGAGTGTGCAGAAAAGTGCGCAGCAAAAAGTGCAGCAATTAGATAGGAGTCGTGTGTAATGTCTATGGATCTTTTAAATATTGCCCGCACCGGTGTCTTGGCTTCTCAGGCGCAGCTTGCTGTGACCAGTAATAATATAGCTAACGCTAATACTCAGGGATACCACAGGCAAGTAGCCGAACAGTCCAGCTTGGAATCCCAGCGTATGGGGGATAATTTTTATGGTGCAGGAACTTATATTTCAGACGTAAAACGCATCTATAACGAATATGCCGCTCGTGAGCTGAGGATTGGTCAAACTGGTGTCAGTGAAGCGCAGACAACTCAAACTAAGATGAGTGAACTCGATCAACTGTTTTCACAAATTGGCAAATCCATACCACAGAGCCTGAATGACTTTTTTGCAGGTATAAATAGCTTAGCCGACCTACCCGATGATATGGGGATGCGTGGCACAGTTTTAGGCTCAGCAGGCCAATTGGCGGATAGCCTAAACCAGATGCAATCCCATTTAGATGGTCAGATGAAACAGACCAATGATCAAATCGCAGGTATTACTGACCGTATCAACGAAATCAGTAAGGAACTGGGCCAAGTAAACCAAGAGTTGATGAAGTCTCAGGGTGAAGATGCCCAACTGTTAGATAGACAAGATGCACTTATTCAGGAGCTCAGCCAATACGCACAGGTCAATGTTATTCCACTGGACACCGGTGCTAAAAGCATAATGTTAGGCGGCGCTGTGATGTTGGTTTCTGGTGAGGTATCAATGTCCCTTGGTACCACAGCGGGTGACCCTCATCCGGATGAGCTGAGAGTCGTCGCCAATATCGGCAGTCAGGGTCAGGTCATTGATCCGATAAAGATGGGTGGTCAGTTAGGGGCACTATTCGAATTTCGTGATGAAACCCTCGTGCCTGCTGAGCTGGAGTTAGGTCAACTCAGCTTAGGTGTCGCAGATGCATTCAATCAGGCCAATGCCCAAGGTTTCGACCTTGATGGTGAGATGGGCCAGAATATTTTTAAAGATATTAACGATCCGACCATGTCGGTTGGGCGAGTGGGTGGTTTTGGTTCAAATACTGGTACGGCTAATCTAAGAGTCAATATTGATGATGTCGGCCTCTTGTCCGGCAATAGTTTCGAGTTGAAGTATACCGCCCCGGCAACCTATGAATTAAAAGACGGAGTAACTGGTGCTGTCACTCCGTTAACTTTAAATGGCACTCAATTAGATGGCGCTAATGGTTTCACCATACACATAGATTCTGGCATTTTAGCCGATGGTGATAAGTTTGAGATCCGTCCTTCTTCAGGTGCTGCAGCGGGTATTTCGGTAGTGATGACCGACGGTAGGGGAATTGCTGCAGCTGCACCTAAAATCACCGCCGATGTGGCTAATTCTGGTAACACTCAAGTAGAGATGGTGAGCATAGATGATCGCACCAATGCCAATTTTCCTGTCACGGGTTCTGAGCTGACCTTCGAGATCAATACCACGACTAGTATGTTTGAAGTCTTCGATGCCAACGGCACATCACTAGGTGCGCCAGCAGCTTATGTTCCACCTTCAATTAGTGCACATGGTTTTACCTTCGATGTTGCCACAACGGCTGGTGCGACGGATAGATTTACCTTCGATCTTTCATTTGCACCGGGTGATAACACCAACGCTGTCGCCATGGCTAAATTGAGTGAAGCCAAGCTGATGAACACTGGCGCTTTGACTTTGAGTGATGTGTATCAAGGCACCAAATTAAGCGTGGGTGGCAAAGCAAAAGCGGCCGACATTGCCGCTGGCACGGCGCAGTCTGTTTATCTACAGGCCTATAACCGAGTACAGAGTGAGTCCGGGGTGAATTTAGATGAAGAGGCGGCCAATCTGATCCGTTTTCAACAGGCCTATCAGGCATCGGCGCGGATAATGACCACGGCCAATGAAATCTTTGACACGCTATTTAACTCGGTTAGATAAAGGAGGCTGATATGAGAATCTCAACCGCACAGATGTTCAACCAAAATATCAACAGTGTGCTCGATAGACAGTCTGCAACCAGTAATATCATGGAACAGTTATCTTCCGGTAAAAGAGTCAATACCGCTGGAGACGATCCCGTTGCTGCCATTGGTATCGACAACTTGTACCAGCAAAATGCCCTAGTCGATCAGTTTATCAAAAACATAGATTATGCTACGGGTCACTTAGCGGTAGCTGAGAGTAAGCTGGGCAGCGCAGAAAGCTTAGCGAGTTCGATCAAAGACCAAGTATTAAGAGCTGTAAATGGTACCTTGACGGATACCGACCGAGTGACGATTGCCAACGAAATGAGGTCGAGCCTGGATGAGCTGCTCTCGATAGCTAACTCAAAAGATGAGTCCGGCAATTATCTCTTTGCTGGTAATCAAACATCGACCCAGCCTTTCGCCTTCGATGCTGCAGGCAACATAGTCTATAGCGGTGACAGTGGTGTGAGGCAATCAGTTGTGGCATCCGGAGTCACAGTCGGCACAAACTTGCCGGGTGATAGTGTCTTTATGAACGCGGCAAATGCTTTAGGTGACTTTAGTGTCAATTATCTGCCAGCCCAAGTTGGTGAATTTAATGTTGAAAGTGCCAATATTGTTACTCCTGGTGCCCATGTACCAGTGGCTCCTGAGGGATATACCTTCACTTTCACAGATAATGGAGCTGGTGGTGTTAACTTAGAGGTTTTCGATTCAGCAGCCACATCTCAAGTTGTGGTGCCTAATTTCGACCCGACTAACCCAGTAAGTTTTAATGGTATCGAAGTGAAAATCGATGGAACCCCCGCAGCAGGGGATTCTTTCACCATGTCCCCGCAAACCGAAGTCAGTATATTCGACACGATTAATCAGGCGATAACCCTCCTAGAAGATCCTAATAAGGTTAACACGCCTCAGGGTGGAGCTGAGTTGGCACAGTTATTGGATAATATCGTTAGTGGTACAAGGCAGATAGATTTTGACAGGGGCATCGCCGGCAATGATTTAAAGCGGGTTGAGAGTTATAAATCGGACCATACGGATGAGAAACTAGTTAATAGTTCAGCCTTGTCATTGTTAGAAGATTTAGATTACGCCTCAGCAATTAGTGAGTTTGAAAAACAGCAATTGGCGCTAAATGCAGTTTCGACTCTGTTTAGTAGAGTTAACTCGACCACATTATTTGATTACATATAAAGGTAATCAACAAGATTGAATACAGTCGACAGTCTTAAGGGACTAAGACCGAATATTCGAAACATGAATTTTAAAAGTTAACAATTATAGCCAGGCTTGAGCCTTGGCAGTACAACTTAAAGAGGAACTCAAGATGGCTATTTCAGTTAATACAAACGTAACATCGATGAAAGCACAGAGTAATCTTAACCGCTCTCAGGGTGATTTAAGTACTTCAATGGAACGTCTGTCTTCTGGTTTACGCATTAACAGTGCTAAAGATGATGCTGCGGGTTTGCAGATATCTAACCGTATGACCAGTCAGATTAATGGTATCGGTGTCGCCATGCGTAATGCCAATGATGGTATCTCAATCGCACAAACCGCAGAAGGCGCGATGAACGAGTCAACTAACATTTTGCAACGTATGCGTGACTTGTCACTGCAGTCGGCTAATGGTTCAAATTCTAGTGAGGATCGTGCAGCTATGCAGAAAGAAGTTAACTCGCTACAAGCCGAGCTAACGCGTATCGCAGAAACGACCTCATTTGGTGGACAAAAGTTACTTGATGGTTCCTACGGCACACAATCATTTCAAGTGGGTGCTGAAGCCAATGAAACCATAGCAGTGTCGTTGAAATCGGTAGCTGCAACTAATATTGGTGCATATCAAAGTGATGCAGCAGGTACCTTATTTGGTGGTGCTCTTGTTGGTACGGCTGCTGGTGCAAATGGCGCGGCAGCAGATACCTTAACGATTACTCAAGGTACTAATGCAACAAATGTGGTTACAGCTGCGAGTGACACTGCGGCCGAGCTTGTTGCAAAAATTAACCAAGCGGGTTCAGGCGTGACTGCTTCAGCAGAGACGACGATTCAAGCTGATTTGACCGCTGTGTTTGATAATTCATTGATTATGAATGTTGACGATGGCAGTAGTACTTCATCACTAAATTTAACGGGCATAACGAATAATGCAGATCTTGCTACTGCGATTAATGATGTTTCGGGGGAAACTGGTGTTTCAGCCCAATTAGATAATGGCATATTAACAATAAAAAGTGCTAACGGTGCCGATATTAACTTCACCTCGCTAGCGGCAAATACTACAGGTGCTTTGGCGCTTCAAAATGTTTCCGGTGATGGCACCTTATCTGCTGCAACTAACGTGACTGCCGCAGGTGTGGTTGCAACGGCTGCTGGTTCTGTGACGTTAACAGCTTCTGCTAATTACACTATTACCGATGGTGGTGCTGGCTTAGCGGCTGAATTGACTGGTGAAACTACCAGTGTATTCACCGGTGTTAATACGGTGGATGTTTCTTCAGCTTCAGGTGCTCAGTCTGCCATTGATATTATTGATGGTGCTATTGCAAGTATCGATAGTTCTCGTGCCGATTTAGGTGCGATACAAAACCGTATGAGCTTCACCATCAGTAATCTGGACAATGTAAGGAGTAATGTGTCTGATGCTCGTAGTCGTATCCAAGATGTGGATTTTGCCTTGGAAACAGCTGAGATGACCAAGCAGCAGATCTTATCTCAGACGTCATCTGCTATGCTTGCACAGGCAAACCAATTACCTCAGGTAGCACTATCCTTACTAGGGTAATAGCAGGCAGCATAGAATACTCTAGTACTTAGGTTGTAGCACCTAACCCTAGAATTATAAACCACCTAATTCTTTATCGAGTTAGGTGGTTTTTGTTTTGGGAATCAAGCTTGAGCTGCGAGCTACGAATAAGCATATAGCTTCTCAGGCTTCCTTTTCTTTTGATATTGTCTCGAAACTCACCTCTTTCTTTGCCTTGTCTTTAGCTCGCCACTTACAACTTACTACAGCTTTCATCTTCTGCCCTTTGTTAGCGTCTTCTTAACACTATGCACAATATTTTTTAAAAAATTTCTAAAGTAAAAAATGGGGCTGCCGTTAAATACATTGTAACCGAACAGATCCGCCTGGCTTAACGCAGACAGGCACAGTCTACAGTCAGGTATTAAGAGGAACAAATTATGGCTATTTCAGTAAACACGAACGTCACATCAATGAAGGCTCAGAGCAACCTTAATAGTTCCCAGAGTCATTTAAGTACTTCGATGGAGCGATTGGCATCAGGTCTTCGTATTAACAGTGCAAAGGATGATGCGGCGGGTCTGCAGATTTCGAATCGTATGACGAGTCAGATTAACGGTCTTGACGTCGCCATGCGTAACGCTAACGATGGTATCTCTATCGCACAAACCGCAGAAGGCGCCATGGGGGAGTCGACTAACATTCTTCAACGTATGCGTGAC
The DNA here is from genome assembly GCF_002005305.1 of Shewanella psychrophila. Lineage (NCBI taxonomy): Bacteria > Pseudomonadati > Pseudomonadota > Gammaproteobacteria > Alteromonadales > Shewanellaceae > Shewanella > Shewanella psychrophila. The sequence goes on along the minus strand of NZ_CP014782.1, from coordinate 4,333,932 downwards.
TTGTCACTGCAATCGGCTAACGGTTCAAACTCTTCGGATGATCGTGCAGCTATGCAGAAAGAGATTAACTCATTGCAATCTGAGTTAACGCGTATCGCAGAGACCACCTCATTTGGTGGACAAAAGCTGCTTGATGGTTCTTACGGTACGCAGTCTTTCCAGGTGGGTTCAGAAGCTAATGAGACTATCGACGTGTCATTGAAATCTGTTGCTGCGACGAATATCGGTGCTTATCAGAGTGATGCGCCTGGTACTATATTTGGTGGTAATTTAGTGGCTGCTGCTGCGGGAACTAACGGCTCGGCCGGTGGTACTATGACTATCACTCAAGGTACCAGCACAACCAATGTAGTCACTGTCGCTAATGATACAGCAACTGAGGTTGCTGCGGCAATTAACCAAGCTGGCACGGGTGTCAAAGCCACTGCGGAGACAAATATTGTAGCTAATTTAACCGCTGCATATGATGTTTCCTTGGTTATGAATGTAGATGACGGTTCTAGTACATCAGCGGTAGATTTGACTGGTATTACTAATAATACGGATCTTGCTACGGCGATTAATGATGTGTCTGGTGAAACAGGTGTAACCGCTAAAATAGATAACGGCACATTAACAATCTCTAGCTCTACTGGTGCCGATATTAACTTCACAGAAGCAGGTAATGCTGCTGGTGGTATGACCCTTATTAATCAAGCTGCCGATGGTACAGCATCAGCCACGAGTACTTTGACTAATGCTGGTACTACATTTGTTGCATCAGGTGCAATAACAATGAGTTCACCTGATAGTTTTACTGTTGCAGCAGGTATTAGTGCTGAAATTACTACAGAATTAACAGGTGTGTTTGCAGGTGTAAATACGGTAGATATAGGCACTGCATCAGGTGCACAAAATGCAATTGCTCTTATCGATGGCGCGATTGCCGGTATCGACTCAAATCGTGCCGATTTAGGTGCGATACAAAACCGTATGAACTTTACTATTAGTAACTTAAGTAATGTTCAGACTAACGTAGCCGATGCACGAAGCCGAATTCAAGATGTCGATTTCGCTAAAGAAACGGCAGAGATGACTAAGCAGCAGATTCTGTCTCAGACATCATCAGCAATGCTTGCTCAGGCTAACCAGTTACCACAAGTCGCATTATCTCTACTTTAATCGTTACTTTAGTGCATGAGTAAAAGCTATAGTAAGTAATAGATAGGGTTATAGCTGGAACTCAATAGAGTAACCAAGGAAGGGGAGATTCAGTTTTGAATCTTCCCTTTTGTTTATAGCAAATGTAAAAATCAGTTTTGTAAATCAGTTTTGTAAATCAGTTTTGTAAATCAGTTTTGTAAATCAATTTGAAATGGATTTAGGAAAGGGATTTAAAAATGAGAGGAGGTTAAAGGCGATGAATATTAATTTAGTGAATCCATCGAATGCCACAAGTGTTAAGAGTGAAGTGGTAGTCCCGCTGAAAGCGACGACTCCAGAGGCCAGTGAAGTCGAAGCAAGAGCCTTAGTGAAAGCCATTGAGGAAGGCAGTGAAGCCTCAAAGGCGAACAAGGAAGATAATCCTGAAAAGTTACAGGAAGCGGTTGCTGAACTTAGTGATACCATGTCTATGATGAAGAAAGGCCTAGCATTTAGGGTCGATGATAGTTCTGGGGTTTCTGTAGTAAATGTGATGGATATGGACTCAGGGGAGACGATTCGTCAGATCCCTACCGAAGAAGCATTAGAGTTGGCACAAAAATTGTTTGAAGTTTCAGGCATGCTGATGAAAACAGAAGCATGATGATTTTTTGACGTTAGTTTATTTTCCACTGTTTAGCTTATAGCTTTCAGGATGAGTGATAGAGGTTCCCATGGGGTTAACAGCAGTCGGTATCGGTTCAGGAATGGATATCAATGGTATAGTCTCTGCGCTAGTTGGTGCCGAGAGTACGCCAAAACAGGCCCAATTTAATGCAGATGAAGGCAAGGTTAATGCTGAAATTTCTGCTATCGGGGCACTCAAGAGTGCTATGTCTGAGTTTCAGACAAACTTAGCTTTTCTCTCAAAGCCTGAATCTTTTATCAGTAATAAAGTTAAGCTTTCCGACAACGACTTTTTAAGCGCTACAGTCGATGAAACGGCTATTGCGGGCAGCTATAGTTTGACGGTTGAACAATTAGCTCAAAGTCAAAAAAAGAGCACGGTAGCCTCGGCTGATGCCGAGGCAGCTATCGGTGAGGGAACGCTAAGTTTTACCGTCGACGGAAGTAGCTTTGATATTGCTGCTGATGCCACCGACTCCCTGACATCCTTAGTTGAGAAGATAAACAGCGCCGAAGATAATGTTGGTATCACGGCAACGATTATTAATGACGATGACGGTGCAAAACTGGTACTCACATCGACCAGTACAGGCTTAGACAATCAAATCAGTGTCACCGCAACAGATGTGGGACCCGGAACACCACTTGCCGATACCTTCACTATGACTGAGGTCCAAGCTGCTCAGGATTCAATAATAAAGGTCGACGGCTTAACTATTACCTCTAGTTCTAATACTGTAACAGATGCTATTGCTGGAACGACTCTAACACTTAAAGAAGCCGACGCAACTAAGACCACACAGCTCGATATTGAACTTAATACTGGAACTGTTAAAACAGGGATTAATGCGCTAGTAGATTCCTATAATGAGTTAATGACGACTGTGCAGGAAATGTCGAGTTATGATCCTGATACGAAGCAAGCCGGAATACTACAAGGCGACTCGATAATTCGAACCATACAAAGCCAATTAAGAGGAGCGCTATCGGGCGTCTATAGTACATCTGATGGTAATATTACCTTAGGCTCAATTGGCGTTACCACAACTCGTACTGGTTTATTAGAAGTCGATGGTGACAAGCTTGATGAAGCGCTAACATCAAACTTTGATCAGATAAAAGAGCTTTTCAGTACAGAAGATACGGGGCTGGCCTCGAGTCTGGATAGTTTGGTTGATGGGTATGTTCAAACCGGTGGTATTCTTGATGGCCGTGATGAGACGCTAGATAACCAATTAGTGCGAATACAGGAAAGCAGAGAACGACTGGCTTTGAAAATGAAGGCTTATGAAGATAGGCTATTTAAGCAATTTAATGCTATGGATGCCATAGTAGGGCAGTTAAATGCTCAAAGCAGCATGTTGCAATCAAGGTTAGATTCTCTGCCTGGTGTGGTGAAGAAAACTTAGCATTTTATATTGATTAAACTTGTGATGACTTTTAGCTTATTGTCGAAGAGAAGGCTCAATGAAAGAACTGAATAGAGTAAACGAAGCATTATCTTTAAGTTTACTTCATCTCGATGAAATTGATGTAAATGACGATACAGGTGATAAGTTGGTGTCAGACTTGCATGGTTTATTAGGTCAGCGTCAACATTTGCTCGAGTTACTGGTTGCAGATAATGAATTTGATGACAGAGAGTATCTGGAGCAGCAGTTAACCCTGACCCAGAAATATAAGTTACAAGCTAGTAAAGTCATGAGGCATAGGCAAGATTTGTTACACAGTGGCAAAAAAAGCCAACGTCAAATTAACGTATATAAGACTATAGATTCAAATAGGTAGGTTTTTATGAGAAGGTCATTACAGTCATACCGTAAAGTATCATTAGATAACGAAATCGCGGTAGCTTCACCTCATAGAATTATTCAGATGATGTTTGAAGGAGCGTTACAACGCATTGCCCAGAGTCGCTATGCGATAGGAAATAACGATCTTGCAACCAAAGGACTTAACATAGGTAAGGCCATAGGTATCATTAATGGTCTCAACAGCAGTCTGAATATGGATGCTGGTGGAGAGATGATCGGTAATGTGAGTGCTTTGTATGATTTTATGTTACGCCGCCTCTCTGAAGCCAATATTAATAATGACATTCAAGCGTTAGATGATGTCAGTGAGATATTGAGAACTATTAAAGAGGGCTGGGATGCAATCCCCGTAGAACAACATCATATCGTCTCTCATACCGAGGCTGTTTAATTCTATTTTTATTCGGGGCGCGTAGCCCCAAATAATTGGCCGCAGTCAATTATTTGACAAATCATTATGGTTTCGTTGGATTTTTCAGCTAGAATCAAATAAGTTCAATGAATATCTATCCAGTTAAGCAATAAATGCATCAGAGACTTGCTAATAGCTTGCTGATAATACACTATTCCTCATGGTAGTGATTTTGTTCAAATTTGTAATGGAAACACTACATCGCTTTTAAGCAAAAAACACTAATAATTAATGCGAATAATAACGAGCGCTTTACGGCTTTTTTAATGATGCAAACAGATCAACGAATTCTACTTGTCGGTAATCAGTCTGAGCGAATGAATCGCTTATCATGTGTATTTGAGTTTTTGGGTGAGCAAGTTGAGTTAGTCGCAATCGATAAACTTGAACTGCGACTACAAAGTACTCGTTACCGGGCCTTGGTTATCGCTGCTGACTCACAGTCTAAAGAGTTATTTCAATCCCTTGCCGGGAAATTGCCTTGGCAGCCGATTTTACTGCTAGGCGAGCAGGACGGCGTAAATGCCTCCAATATACTTGGCTATGTTGAAGAACCCCTAAATTACCCTCAATTAACTGAATTACTGCACTTCTGTCAGGTTTTTGGTCAGGTGAGGCGTCCTGAAACTCCTACCAGTGTTAATCAAACTAAGCTTTTTAGAAGCATGGTTGGTCGAAGTGAAGGGATTGCACAAGTCAGGCATTTGATTGGGCAAGTAGCCTCTTCTGACGCTACTGTCTTAGTGCTGGGTCAGTCCGGTACTGGTAAAGAGGTTGTTGCAAGAAATATTCATTATATTTCTGATAGACGCGATGGCCCCTTCATTCCGGTTAACTGTGGTGCAATTCCCGCTGAGCTTTTAGAGAGTGAACTTTTCGGCCATGAGAAGGGCTCATTTACCGGTGCTATCAGTGCCAGAAAGGGTCGCTTTGAGCTTGCTGAAAAGGGAACCCTCTTTTTAGATGAAATTGGCGATATGCCATTGCAGATGCAGGTTAAACTCCTTCGTGTACTCCAAGAGCGAGTGTTTGAACGTGTTGGAGGCAGTAAACCTATTAAGGCCGATGTTCGTGTTGTAGCGGCGACCCACAGAGACTTAGAGGTAATGATCTCCGAAGGGGCATTTAGGGAAGATCTCTATTACCGATTAAATGTATTCCCCATAGAAATGCCTGCATTATGTGAAAGAAAAGATGATATACCCTTACTTTTACAAGAGCTGGTGAGCCGGGTCTACAATGAAGGCCGTGGCAAGGTAAGGTTTACTCAGCGAGCTATCGAGTCCCTGAAAGAGCATCAATGGGCCGGGAATGTCAGAGAGCTTTCCAACTTAGTCGAGCGACTTACTATTCTTTACCCTGGTGGCTTAGTCGATGTTAATGATTTACCCCACAAGTATCGTCATATTGATGTGCCAGAATACTGTGTAGAGGTCAGTGAGGAGGAGCTAGAACGTGATGCCTTAGCTGCAATCTTCAGTGATGAAGAGTCCATAGAGATCCCCGAAACTCGTTTTCCAAGTGAACTTCCTCCTGAAGGGGTTAACTTGAAAGATCTTCTTGCTGAGCTTGAGATAGATATGATCAGGCAGGCACTCGAGCAGCAAGATAATGTTGTTGCCCGCGCAGCAGAAATGTTGGGGATCAGGCGTACAACCTTAGTCGAGAAAATGCGTAAGTACGGTATGGGTAAGGATTAAGTAGAAGTATCTAATTCCTAGTCAGTAGTCAGTAGTTAGTGCCTAGTTTCCTAGGAACTAGCGCCATACCCCTTATTTCCAAATCGCCAGTCTTACTGGCGTCTATTAGCTTGTCTATCATCTTAGCTATTATTTTTAAGTGAGCTTGTGAACCTAATATAGCCTAGGAACCCACCCCCTTTATCATTTGGCCTATTTCGTGCATGTACCCCGTTAGCAACAATTTTTTGACGGAGTCTATATGTCCGTAAGTCCCCAATTACAATTTAATCGTTTGAACCAAGATCCACCTAAATGGCTGGATACGGCACCAGCTGCCAATATGTCGAATCGTATGGAGCATATTCTGCAGGCTATGCCATCGGGGATAATTATTATCAATGGTGATGGACTAGTCACCGATGCAAATCCAGTTGCTGTAGAGCTGTTAGGCCTACCCTTAGAGGGGCTTAAATGGCTGCAGATCATTAATCGTGCATTTTCTCCTCAAGATGATGATGGTCACGAAGTCTCGCTTAAGAATGGTCGTAGAGTAAAGCTGGCTATTACCCCCTTAACTCCTGAGCCGGGTCAACTCATAGTGCTCACCGATCTCACCGAAACTCGCTTACTACAGAAGAATCTATCACACCTACAGCGTTTGTCGGCATTAGGTAAAATGGTCGCAACACTTGCACATCAAGTGAGAACGCCGTTAACCGCTGCACTCCTGTACGCCTCTAATCTGGCAAGTCCGAAAATATCGGCTCAATCGAGAACTCGCTTCCAAACTAAACTCGTCGATAGACTCAATGAACTAGAACATCAGGTCAATGACATGTTGTTGATGGCTAAAGGAAGAGGGCAAGATCAGGGGGAGGCTCATCAGGTTTCAACTATTTTAGACAAGGTAACGGCCAATTGTGAACCCATTGCTGAGCAACATCTGTGTAAATTAATACGAGTCGACGATTCTATAAACGAGTTTCTGGCCAATTCCGGCGCGTTAAGCTCCGCGATTAATAATTTGGTGATCAATAGCATTGAAGCTGGGGCGACTCTGGTCGAGCTAAGAGGCTGTGAAACTGAGTCTCAGATCCAGATCCACGTCACTGATAACGGCAAAGGCTTAGACAAAGAGATGCAACAGCAAGTACTCGAGCCTTTCTTTACCACTAAGCAACAGGGAACTGGTCTGGGTCTTGCTGTTGTTCAATCTGTAGTAGCCAATCATGGTGGGAAAATTCAATTGCGCTGTGAAAAGGGCAAAGGTTGTAAGGCATCATTATACTTTCCCAAATTAAAAAATTCGGCGGTACAGTCTGGTTCAGCGATTTCTGTGACTCATTCAGTATCAACTGTAGAGGGCGTAGATCATGTCTGAAGGTAAACTATTACTGGTTGAAGACGATCATTCACTCAGGGAAGCACTGCTGGACACACTGTTGCTGGCGCAATATGAATGTGTCGATGTTTGCTCGGCTGAAGATGCGATTATTAAACTCAAGATTGAATCTTTCGATCTGGTCATCAGCGATGTACAGATGGAAGGCATAGGCGGCATAGGTTTACTTAACTATCTTCAACAGAATCAAGCTCAAGTTCCTGTTTTACTGATGACTGCTTATGCCACCATAGATAATGCCGTCAACGCTATAAAACTTGGTGCGGTAGATTATTTAGCCAAACCATTTGCTCCCGAGGTGTTGCTGAACCAAGTCTCTCGATATCTGAAACCTAAGATAGCTCAGAACATGCCGATTGTCGCTGATGAAAAGAGCCTTGCCTTGCTAAAGCTTGCCGAAAAGGTAGCTTCATCAGATGCTTCGGTAATGATAATGGGACCCAGTGGCTCGGGTAAAGAGGTACTGGCCAGATATATTCATCAAAATAGTAGTCGTGATAATGGGCCATTTATCGCGATAAACTGTGCTGCGATACCCGAAAATATGTTGGAAGCTACCTTGTTTGGATACGAGAAGGGGTCCTTTACTGGTGCATATCAAGCTTGCCCTGGTAAGTTCGAGCAGGCACAAGGAGGTACTTTATTACTCGATGAAATTACCGAGATGGATTTAAGCCTACAAGCAAAATTGTTAAGAGTATTACAGGAAAGGGAGGTTGAACGGCTCGGAGGACGTAAAAGCATAAAGTTAAATATCAGGGTGCTAGCAACGTCAAATCGCGATCTGAAAGCTGTTGTTGCGTCAGGGAAGTTTCGTGAAGATCTCTATTATCGAATTAATGTCTTTCCGCTCACTTGGCCATCACTAAGTCAGAGACCAGCAGATATTTTGCCTCTGGCACGTCATCTCTTGGCTCGTCACGGTGCTAAATCTGGGCTATTAGAGCTTCCTAGTCTGGATGAAACAGCCTGTAGACGTTTGCTGACCCATAGATGGCCTGGAAATGTGAGAGAGCTAGATAATGTGATACAGCGAGCCTTGATCTTGACTAATGGTGAATTTATTGTCGGCTCTGATATTATTCTCGATACTCAGGAAGTCCACATTAGTCAAGGGCCTGTAGAGCACCCATTACACTCATCGAATAAACCTGCCGAACTCGATGCATTAGGTGATGAGCTTAAGGCACAGGAACATGTGATCATTCTTGAAACGCTGAACATGTGTCAGGGCAGTAGGAAACTCGTAGCCGAAAAGCTGGGGATCAGTGCCAGAACCTTAAGATACAAGATGGCAAAAATGAGAGATATGGGCATAGAGATCCCTGCATAACGAACACTTTCCTAGGTCCGAGACCACTGGTCCTAGGAACTCCCCTCTATTTATAAATAACTCTTTGAAGTACTGTTAATCCAGCTGTGATGCTTTGGTTACTTGTTACTAGATGGACTATATCGGCCTATTCCTCTCCCTCCTTTTCTATTTGCAAGCCACTTGGCAGATTTTTTGCATAATAATATCTAACAGTTAAGTTCGTCAACTATTCGTCACTTAGAGTATTCGTCAAGACGATGGGGAGAAAGATATGCAGATTGGAGCCAACTCATTATTACAAGAGATGCAGTCTCTTAGTGGTGAAATCAAGCCTTCTGGATTCAATTCCGGTTTCAGTTCACCTATTACTCAGCAAGTTAGTAATACCTCAGGGAGCGATTTTAGTCAGCTTCTGTCCCAGGCTATCGGCACCGTTGGCGAGCTTCAAGCTAATTCTGGTTCATTGGCCACACGCTTGGATATGGGGGATACCAGAGTGACACTTTCTGATACCGTCATCGCCAGAGAGAAGGCCAGTGTCGCGTTTGAAGCCACCGTGCAGGTTAGAAATAAGCTAGTTGAAGCGTATAAAGAGATTATGAGCATGCCAGTCTAGTTTCGACTCACATGCTAAGCATTACATACGATAATTAATAGAATAAACGGGTAACAATTTTGAGCACAGACATGGTAGTAGGTTCTGAGTCTACATTGGCAAGCGATCAGCTGGCGGGTGGAGTCCAAGAAGAAAATAAATCCGGCGGCAGTACGTTTGGCGGGGTTGATATGCTGCGCCAAGTCACCATGATACTCGCGCTTGCGATCTGTTTGGCATTGGCTGTATTTATCATGTTATGGGCTCAAGAGCCGGAATACAGACCCCTTGGGAAAATGGATACCCAAGAGATGGTAAAGGTATTGGACGCCTTAGATAAAAACAAAATTAAGTATCAGATCGATGTAGATGTTATCAAGGTGCCTGAAGATAAGTATCAAGATGTTAAGTTGATGTTGAGCCGGGAGGGGATCGATGGTGCCTCGAACCAAAATGATTACCTGAGTCAAGATAGTGGTTTTGGCGTGAGCCAGCGAATGGAGCAAGCAAGGCTCAAGCATAGTCAAGAGTTGAATTTAGCCAGGGCTATTGAAGAGCTTAGAAGTGTCAGTAGAGCTAAAGTTATTTTGGCTATTCCCAAAGAGAATGTCTTCTCAAGAAACCGTGCTAAGCCCAGTGCAACTGTGGTACTCAACGTTCGTCGAGGTGGGCTTGGACAAGAAGAAGTTGATGCAGTCGTTGATATCGTGGCTTCGGCCGTTCAAGGCTTAATCCCTACTCGTGTGACCGTGACAGATTCAAATGGTCGATTATTAAACTCAGGTAGCCAAGATGCGGTCTCGGCAAGAGCGCGAAGAGAGCAAGAGTTAGTACTACAAAAAGAGGTGGAATACAGGACTAAGGTTCAATCGATTCTCATGCCGATACTAGGGCCTGAAAATTTCACCTCTCAAGTCGATGTTACGATGGACTTCACCGCGGTCGAGCAAACTGCGAAGCGTTACAACCCAGATCTCCCCGCCCTTAGAAGTGAAATGACAGTTGAGAACGACTCTGGTGGTGGCAGTACATCGGGGATCCCTGGCGCCTTGTCGAATCAGCCTCCTATGGAGAGTGATATTCCACAGGATGCGTTAAATGCAGAAGCTGAGTCAGATTCTGCAAGTCGTGGTTCATCTCACAGAGAAGCCACCAGAAATTTCGAACTCGATACCACCATCAGCCATACTAGGCAGCAAGTTGGTACGGTAAGACGTGTCAGTGTGTCTGTTGCCGTGGACTTTAAAACTGGGGCTGCCGGGGAAGATGGTCAAATTAATCGAGTACCGCGAACCGAACAAGAGTTAGCGAATATTCGCCGTTTGTTAGAGGGGGCTGTAGGTTTCAGTACTCAACGTGGTGATGTGCTTGAAGTGGTTACTGTTCCCTTCATGGATCAGCTTATCGAAGAAGCACCGGCTCCAGAGCTATGGGAACAGCCATGGTTCTGGCGAGCGCTCAAGCTGGGCATGGGTGGCTTAATCATTCTTGCCTTAATTTTATTTATCGTAAGACCTATGCTGAAGCGCCTTATCTATCCAGATAGTATCAATATTCCCGATGAGCCAAAATTTGGTGATGAACTGGCTGAAATCGAAGATCAATTTGCATCGGATACCTTGGGAATGCTCAACCGCCCTGAAGCCGAATACAGTTATGCAGATGACGGTTCGATTTTGATACCGGATCTTCATAAAGATGATGATATGATTAAAGCAATTAGAGCGTTGGTCGCAAATGAACCTGAGTTATCTACCCAGGTAGTAAAAGGTTGGTTACAAGCAGATGAGCAATAAATCAGATAATGAAGCTAAAGCCGGTAATGTAGACGAGCTAACTGGCACTGAAAAAACGGCAATATTACTTTTGAGCCTAAGTGAAGCGGACGCTGCGTCAATTTTAAAACACCTGGAGCCAAAGCAAGTTCAAAAGGTTGGCATGGTGATGGCAGCCATGGATGATTTTGGTCAGGAAAAAGTCGTAGGTGTACATAAGCTATTTCTTGATGAAGTTCAAAAGTACTCATCTATTGGCTTTAACAGTGAAGAGTTTGTTCGAAAGGCCTTAACGGCGGCGCTAGGTGAAGATAAGGCCGGTAATTTAATCGAACAGATCATCATGGGTAGCGGTGCTAAAGGATTGGATTCACTCAAGTGGATGGATCCTCGTCAAGTGGCGACCATCATACAAAATGAGCACCCGCAGATCCAAACTATCGTGCTTTCCTATCTGGAACCCGATCAGGCGGCAGAAATTTTTGCCCAGTCTCCTGAGAATACACGTCTTGACCTTATGATGCGCATCGCAAATTTAGAAGAGGTTCAACCCGCGGCACTCCAGGAATTAAACGATATCATGGAGAAACAGTTTGCAGGTCAAGGCGGTGCTCAGGCTGCTAAGATGGGCGGTTTAAAAGCTGCAGCTGGTATTATGAACTATCTGGACACCAATGTTGAGAGTCAGCTCATGGAGACCATGAGAGAGTCAGATGAAGAGATGGCGCAACAGATACAAGATCTGATGTTTGTCTTTGAGAATCTGATTGACGTGGATGACGTAGGTATTCAAGTGCTGCTTCGCGAAATTCAACAAGATGTTCTGATGAAGGCACTCAAGGGCGCCGATGATGCACTCAAAGATAAGATTTTGGGTAATATGTCTAAGCGAGCGGCTGAGTTGTTAAATGATGACTTAGAAGCCATGGGGCCAATCAGGATAAGTGAAGTTGAAGTCGCTCAAAAAGAGATCTTATCTATTGCTAGGCGTTTAAGTGATAGTGGTGAGATTATGTTAGGCGGTGGTGGCGGTGAAGAGTTCTTATAATGAAAACAGACTGTGAAGGTAAGCCGGCAGAGGGGGAATCGAGTCGTTCTGAGGTTGAGTTCACACATTGGCAAATCCCCGATGTAACAGTTGCAACTCCCGAAGGTGTCTCAAACTTGTTCGGTCGTACAGGGGAATATAAAGCCGATGTAGATGAACCCCAATCTTTTTTGCCGCCGACATTAACTGAAATAGAAGAAATTCGTGAGCAAGCCGAGCAAGAAGGCTTTGCTCAGGGAAAAGAAGAAGGTTTTCAGACCGGGGTAGAAAGCGGCCGACTAGAGGGGTTGAAACAGGGCCATGAAGAGGGCCTGAAACAGGGGGCTGAGCAGGGTCACAGCGAAGGTGTAGAGAAAGCTAAAGTCTTAATTTCACGATTTGAGTCCTTGCTGGAACAATTTGAAAAGCCCTTAGCCCTGTTAGATACCGAGATTGAACAAGAGTTACTCTCCCTGACGATGAAATTAACCCGCGCCGTTATTGGTCACGAGTTGAAAACTCACCCTGAGCACATATTGGCAGCACTGAGGCAAGGTGTTGATTCACTCCCATTGAAGGAGCAAGGGATCACTATTCGTTTACATCCGGATGATCACCAATTGGTTCAAGAACTCTATAGTGCTAATCAATTGGAAAAAAACCGATGGGAATTGGAAGCAGACCCAAGCTTGTCACCTGGTGATTGTGTCATTAACAGTCATCGAAGTAGTGTCGATATGCGACTGGAACAGAGGATAAGCACAGTGCTTGAGGAGATGAACCATCATCTTCAACATCTCAATCAATCACAAGAGCAGCAACAGCAGGGCTTATCATCTCACACTAGCCATGAAATTCAGCAGAATGTAATTGATGAAATAGAAGGGCAACTCGGGGAACTGACGTCATCAGGCGATGTAGAGTCTAGTGATGTGGAGAGTGAGCCTAGTGCACAAAAAGAGATACTTAGTACTCATGAAGAAAATGTGTCAGCACCTAGAGATTCAGAAGGCGTAAAACAAGATGAGCAACCGCCAAAGCCAGCTACTGACTAAAATCAGACTGCAGCATGATAAGGTTTATCCATTTGTGCCCGAGGCCAGTGGACAGTTGATTCGGGTGGTAGGGCTAACGCTCGAAGCTACAGGCTGTCGAGCCCCGATAGGGAGTCTTTGTAGCATAGAAACCTTGGCAGGGGACTTGGTGGCCGAAGTGATAGGTTTCGACGATGAGCTTCTCTATTTAATGCCTATAGAAGAGTTAAGAGGTGTTTTACCCGGCGCTAGGGTCACCCCCTTAGGTGAGCAAACTGGACTCAATGTGGGACTGGCATTACTGGGGCGTGTACTCGATGGTAATGGTCAACCCTTAGACAGTTTAGGCCGATTACAAACCGATCAAAAAGCACCGAGACATTCACCTTCTATCAACCCCTTAGCTCGCAGAGCGATCACTGAGCCTTTAGATGTCGGCGTTAGGGCGATCAATGCCATGCTAACCGTCGGTAAAGGCCAGCGGATGGGGCTCTTTGCTGGTTCTGGTGTGGGTAAAAGTGTGCTGCTGGGTATGATGACGCGAGGGACTACTGCCGACATCATAGTGGTTGGGTTAGTCGGAGAGCGTGGCCGTGAAGTTAAAGAGTTTATCGAAGAAATCTTGGGGGAAGAGGGACGTGCACGGTCTGTTGTGGTAGCGGCTCCCGCCGATACTTCTCCACTTATGCGTCTTCGAGCCTGTGAAACGTCGACGCGAATTGCTGAATATTTTAGAGATTTGGGCTATAACGTATTGCTTCTCATGGATAGCCTAACCCGTTATGCCCAAGCTCAGCGAGAAATAGCACTGGCGGTCGGTGAACCTCCAGCAACCAAAGGTTATCCGCCTTCGGTGTTTGCTAAGTTACCCAAATTGGTCGAAAGAGCAGGAAATGGTGGTCCGGGTCAGGGCTCTATCACAGCGTTTTATACTGTATTAACTGAAGGGGATGATCTTCAGGATCCCATTGCTGATGCGGCCAGAGCAATCTTAGATGGGCACATAGTCTTGTCGAGATCATTAGCCGACTCAGGTCATTACCCCGCCATCGATGTCGAAGCCTCGATTAGCCGTGTTGCCCCTATGGTGATTAATACTGAGCATCTGGAGTCAATGAGGCGAGTAAAACAAGTCTATTCCCTATTTCAACAGAACAAAGATCTGATCTCTATTGGGGCATATACTCAGGGCAGCGACCCAAGAATTGATAATGCAATACGGCTTCAACCCGCGATGAACGCATTTTTAAGGCAAACGATGAAGGAAGCACTTAGTTTTGATTCAAGTCATCTTATGCTTTCTCAGTTGAGTGCGCAGTGTAAGGTATGATCAGTTTCTAGTTTCTAGGACCTTCTTTTTCTGGAGTATAAATGGCTAAGCATGACCCTCTTCTTACTGTATTGAAACTGACTAGCGAGGCAGAGGAGCAGGCGGCGTTGCAATTAAAGTCAGCTCAACTCGCACTTCAAAAGTGCCTAAGCCAACTTGAGGCTTTGCGAAACTATCGCTTAGATTATATGAAACAGATGGAGAGCCATCATGGTAAGAATATCAGTGCCAGTTATTATCACCAATTTCATCAATTTGTACGCCAAGTAGATGAAGCAATCACCAAGCAGGTTACTTCAGTCACCGAAGCCGATAATCAAAGAGAACACAGGCAGCAGTACTGGCAAGAGAAACAACAAAAACGTAAGGCTGTTGAGTTGCTGTTAGAGCATAAAGCGCTGAAGGCTAGGGAAGCGGAATTGAGGCTAGAACAAAAAATGGTGGATGAGTTTGCATCACAGCAGTTCTATAGGAAAAAAGTGCGCTGATATGACGTTATGTCGATGCAGTATACTTCCCCAATAAAGTGACCAATATTGGCGCTTTTATTGCATGCTCTATTGAATGAGTTGTGGGTATTTGATTTTAGGCCACTATTTTGACAACACAGTTTAACGATATAGTTCTAGCATCTTTGATTTCTAAAAAATAGCTCTTATGTTTATTGACTATCAGCCTTGTTGGAGGCTTCATGCAGAAAATGACAAATATACTCTTAACGAATAAAGACAATGTATCCGATAACTTATCTGTAGGCGGGATAAAACAAGGTGATAAAAGTCGTGCCCAATCATCTGAAAGTAATGACTTTTCTTCGGCATTAGAACAAGCGAACACTCAAGCTAGAGAGTCAAATCGAGCTAAAAATGCTAATGTTGAAAAGATGTCTGCTACAGAAAGCTCACAGGCTAATGTAGAGAGGGATGAGGCTGCGCTAGAGGGTGACCCCCAAGCTGTCGATGATGCTGTAAGCAATGTTGATCATGTTTTAGCCCAGATAAATTTGGCCAGTCAGTTAGAGGCAAATACTAACCTAGACAACAGCGGCGATAGTTTGCCGTTGGAAGGCAGTGAAAAAACGACAAGTGATCCCACATTAGACGACTATTTACTGAGTGTGGTGGATGGTGCTGAAAATACAGAACTCAATTTTCCCGCGCAAGAGACAATACAAGCAGATGAAGTAATAGCCGATATTGTTGGGACCGAGCAATCCCAGACAGTATCAAATGTCGAGTTAGAGACCTTACTCATAAATCCTGATACTCAGGTTCCTCTGGATAAAAACCTTATTGATAAGCTAGTACTAGAGTCAGGTTTATCTGAGGCGGAATTAGCATTTTTACCCCCTGAAAAATTGATTCAATTAATTTCCACGGTGACAAGTTCAGACTCCCAGACTGTGAGCGTGGGCTCTGCTGTGGTTGGAGGGGAGATCCGTAAAGGCCATGAAAGCCGAAGTGCAGGCCTTATACAGTCAACAAATAACTTGCCATTGTCTGAAGCGGAAACCTCTGATAAATCGGTCGGATTCAAGGATATAGGTAAGGTTAACTTGACCCATCAAGGTGCAGGGAATGATGTGTTAACCCGTACGGAAAATCAAATAGATCAGGGGAGTACAAAGCTTCCTGTTGAAGCGATGACTAAGGCTGAGCAACAGCTTAAAGGGGCTGAGTTATCGGTACAGCTCAATCCCTTGAAATCCAGTTTAGATGGGGGGACTACGCTAAGTGACACGTCATCCACGTCTAATACTGACATCAAAACCTTATCAGGGTTGCAAATAGGCTCAACATCACAGAGTAAATCAGAAATCCCCCAGTTTCAGTTGGTTTTAAGACAGAATAATGACACTCAGAGCCAGATGCAGGAAATGATCCAGCGTTTCTCTCCAGTGATGAAGCAACAGCTAGTGACTATGGTGAGTCAAGGGATCCAACATGCTGAAATCAGGTTAGACCCCCCTGAACTGGGGTCATTAATGATTAGAATTCAAGTCCAGGGTGATCAGACTCAAGTGCACTTTCAAGTTGCCCAGCATCAGACCAGAGACATAGTTGAGCAAGCATTACCTAGATTGAAGGAATTATTAGCTGAACAAGGCTTGCAACTCTCTGATAGCCAAGTTTCTCAACGTGATTCGGGAAAAGATCAAGGTGAAACGGGTCATTCGGAGCATTCACAAGAGGGTTATGACTCTGAACTGGATGAAATATCTGCAGATGAGTCACTATTAAGCTCAAATCAGGCATCTAGTTATCGTTCAGGTATAGATTATTACGCATAAGAAGGTAGTCTATAGCAAAATTAGATCCTTGATGGGTAAAAAGACATTAACCCTTGGTCTATTATAACAAGATTGCATCAGACTTAAGCCTAAAGGGAAATGAAATGGCCGAAGAAGAATCCTTAGAACTTGAAGAAAATGAAGACCCGAAAAGTAAGAAAAAACTGATTGTCTTCGGTGTTGTCGGACTCGTATTAGTGCTAATTATAGCCGGGGCCTTGTGGTTTTTCATGGGGGCAAGCGATAGCACTGCAAACAGTGAAAATACTGATGGCACCGAAGAAACTCAAGAGCCTATGAATGTAGGTGAGGCTTTCTATGTGGGGATGCCTAGGCCATTCCTGTTTAACTTGCCGGGGGCGAATCGTGCCAGGTTGGTAGAGATTAAAGTTCAGTTGATGGTGCGCGGCTCTGACGATGATGTATTAATTAAGAAACACATCCCCTTGATTGAAGATGCACTACTGACGACATTTAGTAGTGCCGATGTTCAAAAGTTAAGCACCCTTGCCGGTAAAGACGAGATGCGTCAATTGGCCTTACTCAATGTTCAGAATACGCTACAACCTGTGACAGGGCGTAAAGTCGTTGAGAAAGTCCTGTTTACTGGTTTCGTCATGCAGTAGTGCATGAGAACAATCCAAGATTAATTTTTTAGTTTTTGATTTATGCTAACGAGGTTTCAAGCCGCGCTTGTATGAGTTAGCTCGTTTCCCTATTTTTGTTTAATAAAGGCATTATTGTGAGTGATCTATTAAGCCAAGACGAAATTGATGCGTTACTACACGGTGTAGATGACGTTGATGAAGATGAAGTTGAAGAGGGCGAGATTGATGCTCGCTCCTATGATTTTTCTTCTCAAGATCGTATTGTTCGCGGAAGAATGCCGACCTTAGAGATAGTGAACGAAAGGTTTGCCAGACACTTGCGCATCAGTATGTTTAATATGATGCGCCGAGCGGCTGAAGTTTCCATTAATGGCGTGCAAATGCTCAAATTCGGCGAATATGTTCACACTCTGTTTGTTCCGACCAGTCTGAATATGGTGAGATTTAGCCCGCTAAAAGGAACGGGGCTCATCACCATGGAGGCAAGATTAGTCTTCATTTTAGTGGATAACTTCTTTGGTGGCGATGGACGTTTTCATGCCAAAATTGAAGGTCGTGAATTCACTCCAACGGAAAGACGTATCGTTCAATTATTGCTAAAAATCATCTTCGAAGATTATAAAGATGCTTGGGCTCCTGTGATGGATGTCGAGTTTGAGTACCTTGATTCCGAGGTCAACCCAGCAATGGCAAACATTGTCAGCCCAACGGAAGTCGTGGTAATTAGTTCTTTTCATATCGAAGTGGATGGCGGCGGTGGAGATTTCCACATTACCTTGCCGTATTCCATGATTGAGCCAATACGTGAGCTACTCGATGCTGGTGTACAGAGTGATACCCAAGATACGGATATGCGCTGGTCCCAGGCACTGAAAGACGAGATCATGGATATCAAGGTCGGCATAGACGCAACCATAGTAGATCAAGAGATCACCCTCAAAGATGTGATGGAGTTTCAAATTGGCGACATTATTCCAGTTGATCTGCCTGAACATATTGTCTTACGTGTCGAGGATCTACCCACTTATAGGTGTAAGTTGGGTAAGACTAGAGACAATTTAGCCTTGCGAGTCTCCGAAAAAATCCCACGGCCGGAAACCGTCAAATCTGAATTGAACTTAGTGACGCGTAAGAGTAAGGCTAAAGCTAAAGACATTTCTGATTTATAAATCCTATCTTAACTAAGGAAGTAGCTTGTTAAGATAGTAAACTGAATTAAGTAGTTAAGGTAAAGACAATGAGTACAGAAGATACAGGTGATGATTGGGCTGAAGCAATGGCCGAACAAGCGATAGAGGAAGCTGAGGCTGTCGAACTTGATGAGCTGACAGATGAAAGCCAACCTTTAACAGCCGAAGATGCAGCGAAACTCGATACCATCATGGATATTCCTGTGACAATATCCATGGAAGTTGGTCGTAGCTTCATCAGTATTCGTAACTTATTACAACTCAACCAAGGCTCGGTAGTGGAATTAGATCGTGTTGCCGGTGAGCCTCTGGATGTGATGGTTAATGGCACCTTGATTGCCCATGGTGAAGTGGTTGTTGTCAATGATAAATTCGGTATACGCTTGACTGATGTCATTAGCCAAACCGAGCGTATTAAGAAGTTAAAATAGGGTAGATATGATTAACACGTTATTCGCAAGTGGATTGGCAGCTTCCCCCACCGTCGCATCAACCGCAGAGAAAGGATCGGCAATTACGACAATGACCAATATGTTAGGTGGGTTAATCGTTGTGCTCGCCATCATTTTTGTGCTGGCATATATCGTCAAACGATTAAATCTAGCGCCATCTAACCACAGTGTATTAAAGACTTTGGCTGTGATGCCATTGGGGCAGAAAGAGAAGGTGGTATTACTCGAGGTGGGTGGCCAGCAATATTTACTCGGTGTGACAGCTCAGCAAATACAGGTAATAGATAAATTAGATACCCCCATCAGCATAGAGACTGAGTCTTTTGCTGAGCGATTACGCCAAGCAAAGACGACATAAATATGAAGCGACTATCACTTTCACTCATCTTGGGGTTGTTGCTACTCTCACCAGCGGCATTCGCCGTTGATGGTGTATTACCTGCCTTGACTGTGACCACGACTCCTGATGGTGGAACTCAGTATTCTGTGACTATGCAGATATTGCTGTTAATGACGGCAATGAGTTTTCTGCCAGCCATGATTATCATGCTCACCTCATTTACGCGTATCATAGTGGTATTGTCGATTCTTAGACAAGCAATTGGCTTACAGCAGACGCCGTCAAATCAAGTGCTTATTGGCATCAGTATGTTCATGACATTCTTTATCATGGCGCCTGTTTTCGACAAAATATATGACGAAGCCGTTAAACCTTATATTGCAGAAACCATGAATATTGAGCAGGCTTTCAATATTGGAAAAGAGCCGATCAAGACTTTTATGTTAGCCCAAACTCGGGTAACAGATCTCGACACATTCATCGAAATTTCGGGATATCAGAATATTAATTCGCCCGAAGATGTCCCTATGAGCGTGTTAATTCCTTCATTTATTACCAGTGAGTTAAAGACTGCGTTTCAGATTGGGTTTATGTTATTCGTGCCTTTCTTAGTATTGGATCTTGTGGTGGCTAGTATTTTAATGGCTATGGGTATGATGATGTTATCTCCCATGATCGTCTCACTCCCTTTTAAAATCATGTTGTTTGTGCTTGTCGATGGCTGGAGCCTGGTGATGGGTACTCTTGCAAATAGCTTCGGTATCTAGGTGGGTTTATGAATCCTGAGTCATTGGTTGATATCTTCCGGGAGGCCCTCTCAGTCATAGTGACCATAGTGTCGTTGATTATCGTGCCAGGACTCGTGATCGGGTTAGTGGTGGCGGTATTTCAAGCGGCAACCTCAATTAACGAACAAACCCTAAGTTTTCTTCCTCGTTTATTGACGACATTGTTTGCTCTGATGTTTCTCGGCCACACCTTAATTCAAACCATGATGGAATTCTTCTTACAGATGGTCAATATGATCCCCCAGGTCATAGGGTGACGAGGAACAATATGTTTCGAGTGATTAACTTGACTCGGGTGATTAATATGACTCGAGTGATTAATTTGATCCGAGTGATTAACTTGATTCGGGTGATTAATATGATTCGAGTGATTAATATGACTCGGGTGATTAATATGACTCGAGTGATTAATATGACTCGAGTGATTAACTTGACTCGGGTGATTAATATGACTCGAGTGATTAACTTGATGACTCCAGTAGGTTAGCCCAGATGGATATTCTAATGGCGACCCTCATGGACACGATAGCCTCTTACATGTGGCCTCTGTTCAGGGTGTCTAGTATGTTTATGGTGATGGCCGTGTTCGGGGCTAATACCACACCTGTCAGAGTCAGAGCCTTGTTATCGATGGCGATAACTTTTGCCATCGCGCCAGTTTTACCCCCTGTGGAGAATGTAGAACTATTTGCGGCGTCTGCGATTTTTATCACTTTGCAACAGCTTCTGATTGGCATCGCTATGGGATTCGTTACTTTGCTTGTGATGCAAACCTTTGTTCTCACAGGCCAAATCATAGGTATGCAGACCAGTTTAGGTTTTGCCTCTATGGTAGATCCATCTTCCGGTCAACAAACTCCAGTGATCGGTAACTTATTTTTGCTGTTAACCACCATGATCTTTCTCGCTGTCGATGGTCATTTGGTCATGATACGTATGCTAGTGATGAGCTTTGAGACGATTCCCGTTTCGGATCAAGGTCTGAGTATCACAAGTTATAGAATGTTGGCTGAGTGGGGGGGGTATATGTTTGGCGCGGCATTGACCATGTCCATCACGCCTATCGTTGCGCTATTGCTGATAAACCTGTCATTCGGTGTCATGACTCGAGCTTCACCCCAACTGAATATTTTTGCCATAGGCTTTCCTGTGACCATGGTCAGTGGTTTAGTGATCTTGTGGCTAACCTTGACTCCGATAATGGAGCACTTTGGTGAAGTGTGGACGTCAGCTCAGTTGTTGCTATGTGATCTCGTGAAGCTTCAGTGTAATACTGATGGAACATTTTGATGTCTCAGCTTAAGCGCTTGCAGAGCTGACCTAAGGGAGTGCTAGTTCATGGCTGAAAATGACAGTAGCCAGGAAAAAACCGAAGAGGCTACCCCTAGGCGATTAGAACAAGCACGGGAGAAAGGTCAGGTTGCCCGCTCTAAAGAACTGGGAACATCAGCTGTTTTAGTGTCGGCAGCGGTTGGCTTTGCTATGGTCGGCCCAAGTATTGCCGCTAGTTTAGTCACCATAATGACTACCATGTTCACTATGGACAGGGAGCAAGTATTCGACACAAATCAGATGCTCTTGGTTTGGAGCATGATAGGACGAGAGCTGGCCTTTCCCATGGCTAGCCTGATGTTAGTCATCGCTTTAGTGGCCTTTATCGGCAATATCGTCTTAGGCGGGATCAGCTTCTCTACCAAGGCATTTATGCCGAAAACCGAGAAAATGAATCCTATGAAAGGGTTTAAAAGAATGTTTGGCGTACAGGCCATTGTGGAATTAACCAAAGGTATTGCCAAATTTTTGGTTGTCGCATTATCCGCATATTTTCTTTTGAGCTTCTTTTTTAATGAAATTTTGGCTTTATCTCGGGATCATCTTCCTGGGAATGTATACCGTGCGCTTGACCTATTAGTCTGGATGTTCATCTTGCTGTGCTCGTCAACATTACTCATCGTGATTATTGATGTCCCATTCCAGGTTTGGAATCACAATAAACAACTCAAGATGACTAAGCAGGAAGTAAAAGATGAATATAAGGACACCGAGGGTAAGCCTGAGGTCAAAGGTCGCATAAGACAGATGCAAAGGGAGTTAGCTCAGAAACGCATGATGTCAGAAGTCCCCAGTGCCGATGTTATCGTTGTTAATCCAGAGCACTATGCTGTAGCGGTGAAATACGATGCTATGAAGTCGACGGCGCCCTATGTGCTGGCAAAAGGTGTTGATGAAGTTGCTTTTAAGATTAGAGAAATTGCAAGAGCACATGACATCGCCATTATCTCAGCGCCCCCTTTAGCTAGAGCTATCTATCATACAACCAAAATAGATCAAGAGATCCCTGAGGGACTATTTACTGCCGTTGCTCAAGTATTAGCTTATGTATTTCAGTTACGTCAATATCAGCAACATGGAGGCCGAAGACCTACGGCTATTCCTGTTAAACAGCCCATACCGGAGGATTTAAAGTATTAAGCTTGTCGAGTATTTTGGCACAGTACTTAGTCTGCTGAGTTCAGCTCAAGTCCCTGAGTCGATTTTATCGGTAAAATTGAGCCGATGTGACTATTATAATCTATTTTTGCTGTAAATTTATTCAGTTAAATCATGAAGCATTCATTTAACGTCAGTCTAACGGTATAGTGCTGACTTATAAAAATAAAACCATATTGATAACCTAGTTATTTATGACGGAAATTATTTCCACTACTTGGCTCAAAAATTGCTTTACTAGAGCTAGATGTCAAAAGTTTGGATTTTTTGAATGGATGTTAGAGCAAGACTCGGTCAACTGAAACAAGTAAAACCTTCGAGTTTTAAAGGCATAGGAACACCTTTGTTTGTTCTCGCTGCGTTAGGCATGATTGTATTGCCTATGCCGCCATTCCTGCTGGATATACTGTTCTCATTTAACATAGCCTTGGCCTTAGTCGTGCTGCTTGTGGCTATCTATACCGATAGACCATTAGATTTTGCCGCTTTCCCCAGCGTATTGCTCATTGCGACTTTATTGCGCCTAGCCCTGAATGTTGCATCGACTCGAGTGGTTTTGCTTGAGGGCCATAACGGCGGTGATGCCGCCGGTAAAGTGATCGAGTCTTTTGGATCTGTTGTGATTGGCGGTAATTATGCCGTCGGTCTGGTAGTGTTTTTAATCCTTATTATCATTAACTTCGCCGTAGTGACTAAAGGTGCTGGTCGTATATCAGAAGTTAGTGCTCGCTTTACCTTGGATGCCATGCCTGGTAAGCAAATGGCTATCGATGCGGATTTGAATGCCGGAGTATTAAACCAAGATCAAGCGAGAGATAGACGCGCCGAGGTCACCAAGGAAGCCGATTTTTACGGGGCAATGGATGGTGCATCTAAATTTGTTAAAGGCGATGCAATTGCTGGGATCATGATCATGGTGATTAATATTCTGGGCGGATTCGTTATCGGTATGGTGCAGCATGGACTGGATTTTTCCTCTGCCGTCGAAATCTATACTCTGTTAACCATAGGTGATGGACTGGTCGCTCAGATCCCGGGTCTTTTACTCTCGATTGCTGCAGCATTGATGGTGACTCGTCAAAACGAGTCCGGTGATATGGGACAGATGATGATGTCTCAAATGCTTGACAATCCTAAGTCAATAGCCATCGCAGCTGGTGTCTTATTTATCATGGGGATTGTCCCTGGCATGCCACACTTTGCCTTCATTTCATTGGCATTAGTCGTAGGCACAGTGGCTTATTTCTTATATAGAAAACAAACGAAGGAGCGTGAGGAATCCCTGGAGCTTGCGAAAAAACCTGCTGCAGATAAGGGAGCCGCCAAACCTAAGGAGCTTAGCTGGGATGATGTTCAGCATGTAGATACCATAGGGTTAGAAGTAGGATATCGGCTTATTCCTTTGGTCGATAAAGGCCAGGGCGGCGAGTTGCTTGGCAGGATAAAGGGGGTGCGTACAAAGCTTTCCCAAGAGCTTGGTTTTCTGGTGCCAGCTGTACATATTCGTGACAACTTAGATCTCTCTCCAAATACCTATCGCATCTCCTTGATGGGAGTGGCATCCGGTGAAGCCGAGATAAGACATGATTGTGAACTGGCCATCAATCCGGGCCAGGTATACGGCAAACTCGATGGCATAGAGACGAAAGACCCAGCCTTTGGCTTAGAAGCGGTTTGGATAGCTCCAGAGATGAGAGAGCATGCGCAAACCTTAGGTTATACCGTGGTCGATGCTGCAACGGTAGTGGCCACTCACTTGAGTCAGCTATTGACCAATAATGCGGCTAAGCTTCTCGGTTACGAGGAAGTTCAGCAGCTTATGGATATGCTAGGTAAACATTCGCCTAAGTTAGTCGATGGTTTTATACCGGATGTTATGTCCTTGGGCACCGTTGTCAAAGTCATGCAAAACTTGCTCAACGAAGGTGTTTCGATTCGCGATCTTAAGACAATAGTACAGACATTGCTTGAATATGGTCCCAAGAGTGCCGACACCGAAGTATTGACTGCTGCGGTTCGTATCTCTCTAAAACGAATGATAATCCAAGAAATCAGCGGACCCGAAACCGAGATCCCCGTCATTACTTTGGCGCCAGAGTTGGAACAAATGTTGCATCAATCAATGCAAGCGACGGGAGGAGAGGGGCCAAACATCGAACCTAGCTTGGCTGAGCGGATGCAAAAATCTTTAGAAGATGCATCACAAAGGCAAGAGATGGTGGGGCAACCTGCTATATTACTCACATCGGGCATGTTACGTTCGACTCTCTCTCGATTTGTAAAGCACACGATTCCTAACCTAAGGGTGATTTCCTATCAGGAAGTTCCCGATGAGAAGCAAATCAGAATTGTTTCTGCTGTGGGTCAGTAGAGGGCATATAAGTGAAAATTAAACGTTTCTTAGCAAAAGATATGCGTACGGCATTGGCTCAGGTTAAAGATACCTTAGGATCAGATGCCGTGATTATGTCGAACAAAAAGGTCACTGGTGGGATAGAGATCGTCGCAGCCGTGGATTACGATGAGCCGAAACCAAAGGCCCTAATGGCAGAAAAGCCGGCTTCGGCTCCCACTTTCATGGATTTGGCTGAAGAGAAAATCTCGCTGGGGCTAAAGCGACCTGTTCGCTCTGAAGCCAGAGCCAAGCCGGCGCCTGCGGCCGATTCGCTACAGGCATTGCTAGAGCGGCAACAGAGTCGGGTTGAGCAGCAAGTTTCTCAGCATACCAGTGAAGAATTAGACATGCCTGAATGGGCTAAAGGCTTGCAGGCACCTCAATCGAAAACCAAGTCGTCGCCACCGGATATGCAAAACTTTGCAAATAAGTCTTCACATGAGACGAAGGGGAAAGCTAGCCCTGAGCTTGAGATGATGCGTGAAGAGCTGGCGTCTTTGAGAAGTTTGTTGACCCATCAGGTCACTGCTTTGATGCATGAGCAGAAAAGCAGGGTGGATCCCGTAGGTGCCATGTTAGAAAGTAAATTACTGGATGTTGAGTTTTCACCTACAGTGGCAAAAAAACTGTCTGAATTGAGTGAACATTATACACCAGCAGATCTAGTTAGAGCATTGCCTCGTAGTTTGGCCAATATGTTGGATAATCAAGGTGATGATATAGTACGCCAAGGTGGTGTAGTGGCATTTGTTGGACCAACTGGGGTTGGAAAAACAACAACGCTAGCTAAACTAGCCGCGAGGTATGCAGCACATCACGGCGCAGAGCACGTAGCCTTGATCACAACCGATCATTATCGCATTGGAGCCTTTGAGCAATTGGCAACCTATGGCAAAATAATGGGATGTCCGGTTAAGCAGGCTCATGATCTCAATGAGTTGGAACAAATACTGTATCAGTTCCGTAATCGCAAGCTAGTATTGATAGATACAGCTGGAATGGGTCAAAGAGACATGCGCTTATTCCAGCAACTTGATAATTTAGCTGCAAATAGCAGATTACCTATTCGCAGTTATCTGGTACTGTCATCTACAGGTCAGAGAAGAGTTTTAGAAGAAGCGGTGACACAATTTAAACGTATCCCATTATCTGGTGCGATATTGACGAAATTGGATGAATCAGTTTCCTTAGCTCCCGCATTGAGTGTTTTGATACAAAGTGGGTTACCATTAAGTTATGTTACTGATGGACAAAGAGTTCCAGAAGATATGCAAGTGGCCGATACATTCGCGCTAGCAAACAAAGCGCTATCGGTGTTAGATAATAAACCAGCAGTCAGCAATAGTGAAAGGTCAGATGAAAGGGCCTATGCATTTGAGTAAAACAATGAGTCGGGATCAAGCAAGTGGTTTACGTATGATGAATCAACCTTATAACGAAAAAGTAAAAGTAATAGCCGTATCGGGTGGTAAGGGAGGCGTGGGTAAAACCAGTGTTTCTATCAATACCGCCGTTGCGTTAGCCGAAAAAGGTAAGCGTGTACTGGTGCTGGATGCCGACTTAGGTCTGGCAAACGTGGATGTTATGCTTGGCCTTCGCGCCGAACGTAACTTATCCCATGTCTTATCCGGTGATACCGATCTGGACGATATCATAGTGCGAGGCCCTAAAGGGATAGGAATTATTCCTGCAACTTCGGGTACACAAGCTATGGTTGAACTATCAGCAGCACAACATGCTGGGTTAATCCGGGCATTCAGTGAGATGCGAACGCAATTCGACATACTCATCGTCGATACTGCTGCGGGGATTTCCGATATGGTATTAAGCTTCTCCAGAGCCTCTCAGGATGTACTCGTTGTGGTTTGTGATGAACCTACATCAATAACAGATGCTTATGCGCTAATTAAGATACTCAGCAGGGAACATGGCGTCTTCCGCTTTAAAATAGTCGCCAATATGGTAAGAAGTTTACGGGAAGGGATGGAACTCTTTGCTAAGCTTAGTAAAGTTACCGATCGTTTTTTGGATGTCGCACTTGAATTAGTGGCTACAATCCCATTTGATGAGAACTTGCGAAAGTCGGTACGTAAGCAGAAATTAATTGTTGAAGCGTATCCTAAATCGCCAGCAACGATTGCTTACCATGGTTTAGCGAATAAGATCATTAGTTGGCCTATACCGCAGCAACCAGGAGGTCATCTAGAGTTCTTTGTTGAGCGTTTAGTGCAGCGACCAGAGTATCAAGAGGATAGAGCGAGTGAGTAAAGCCTCTGCGTATACTCGTTTAGATAATAAAACTTTAATCGTTGAACAATACGCACCGCTTGTAAAAAAAATAGCTCACCATTTGCTCGCTCGTTTACCTGCATCGGTGCAATTAGACGATTTACTGCAAGCAGGCATGATGGGGTTACTAGAAGCTTCGTCAAAGTTTGACGGTAACAAGGGGGCTAAGTTTGAGACTTTTGCGGGTATTCGAATCCGTGGGTCTATGCTTGATGAGATACGTCGTGGAGATTGGGTGCCGAGATCGGTGCACAGAAACCAGAGACGGGTCGCCCAGGTTATCGATGAGCTTGAGCAGGAGCTTGGCAGAGATGCGAAAGATGCCGAGATAGCCCAGAGACTGGACATGACCTTAGATCAATATCATCATATTTTAAATGATGTTTCAGTAGGAAAAGTAATAGGGATTGAAGATTTAGGTGTATCGGTCGATGTTATTAGCCACGAGGATGGGGTTAATGACGATACCTATGAATCGATTGCAGAAGATGAATTTCATTCTGCATTGGTTGCAGCAATTAAGTTATTGCCTGAAAGAGATGGACTAGTTTTGTCGCTTTACTATGATGAAGCTTTAAATTTAAAAGAGATTGGGGCCATTCTTGAGGTTAGTGAGTCACGGGTTAGCCAGATTTTAAGTCAGGCAATGCTCAGACTAAAAGCTAAACTTAAGCATTGGACAAAAAAATAACGATTACATGAGCAATAATTAAGAGCTCCGCGGAGGAAACTTTGGACAAGAATATGAAGATTCTCGTTGTTGACGATTTCTCAACAATGAGACGTATCATCAAGAACTTGTTAAGAGACTTGGGTTTTAACAATACTCAAGAAGCTGATGACGGTTCGACAGCACTACCTATGTTACAGAAAGGAGATTTTGATTTTGTTGTGACCGACTGGAATATGCCGGGTATGCAAGGAATCGATCTGTTAAAAGCGATTCGTGCTGATGACGAATTAAAAAATATCCCTGTGTTGATGGTAACAGCAGAGGCTAAGAGGGAACAGATCATCGCCGCGGCTCAAGCCGGGGTAAATGGCTATGTTGTCAAGCCATTTACGGCAGCGACATTGAAAGAGAAGTTAGACAAAATCTTTGAACGACTCGGTTAACCAAGGTTGTGATATGCAGGCGAATACTTCAGGGCTCATTTCGTTAGAGCAGGCAAATAAACTTGTAGAATTGCTGTCTCAAGACGAGCAGTCACTCGCTGATGATTTAATCAGAGATATTGCTGCGCCTATTCAAAAGGAACTTTTTGATGAGGTTGGCAGGCTCACTCGTCAGCTACATAGCGCGATCGTTGATTTTCAGGTTGATGATCGACTGGTTGAGCTTGCAAGCACTGAGATCCCGGATGCCAAAGAGCGGCTAAATTATGTCATAGATATGACAGAACAAGCCGCTAATAAAACCATGGATGCCGTTGAAGAATGTTTACCTTTAGCTAACGCACTCACGACCAATATCCAATCGGTTAAACCCACTTGGGATCGTCTTATGAGACGTGAAATTGAACTGAGCGAATTTAAAACCTTGTGTCACGACGTTCAACAATTTGTCGAGCGCAGTGAATTAGATTCTATTCGTTTGAAAGATCTGTTAAACCAAATCTTACTCGCCCAAGATTTTCAGGATTTAACCGGGCAGATGATAAAAAGGGTTATCGATCTGGTTCGTGAAGTTGAAAATAATTTAGTCTCGATGTTGACGGTATTTGGTGAACAACCCGTCAGTGAAAATCCGACAATTGTCGATAGCAGTGTCGAAGCCGAAGGGCCAATCATGAACGCTGAACAACGTGACGATGTCGTCACAGGGCAAGATGAAGTTGATGATCTGCTATCGAGTTTAGGGTTTTAATTAGGAGTCATATTAATGTCATTCGATGTTGATGAAGAGATACTGCAAGACTTTTTGATCGAAGCCGGTGAGATTTTAGAGCTTTTATCTGAACAGTTAGTCACGTTAGAAAATAACCCTGAAGACTCGGAGTTGCTTAATGCCATTTTTCGAGGATTCCACACCGTAAAAGGTGGAGCGGGATTTCTTAGTTTGACTCCAATGGTCGATGTTTGCCATGAAGCAGAAAACACTTTCGATTTGCTGCGTACTGGCAAACGACATGTTTCTGCCGAGTTGATGGATATTATTTTACATGCAGTTGATGCCATCAACGCTATGTTTGCTCAGACTCAGGCCGGTAACCAACAAGAGCCTGCAGATCCTATCTTACTCACTAACTTGAAGTTATTGAGCTCAGGTTCTCCACTTCCAAGTGAAGCTGGTGCGGCTGAGCCTGTTGCAGATACGTCAGGTGACGCTTCAATTGAACTATTCGATGAGACGCCGCTTGCGGACGATTCTGGTATCGAATTGTTTGATACGGCTCCTCAGCCAACATCGAGTATCGCCGGTGAAGGTGGGATAGATGAGATCAATGATGACGAGTTCGAGGCACTGCTAGATGCATTACATGGCGGTGGCAAAGGCCCAGCTGTAACTAAACAAGCTGAAGTTAGCGCCCCAGCACCGGGCCAACCCGATGACATTACCGATGATGAATTCGAGTCTTTACTCGATGAATTACATGGATCAGGACAATTTAAGGAGGAATCATCCAGTGCAGCAGCTGTAGATGCTCCACCTGCAGTTGATTCTGATGATATATCTGATGACGAATTTGAAAAGCTGCTCGATGAACTTCATGGTTCGGGTGGAGGACCAGGCGTTGGAGATACGGCCCCTAAACCTGCTGCCAAGCCATCTGTGCCAGCGGCTGCAGTTGCCAGTCCAGTAGCGGCGAAAGCCGCACCAAAACCTGTTGCGCAAGAGAAGAAAGCAGTTGCAAAATCGGCACCCGCTAACATGCCTCAGGCTGAAACAACGGTACGTGTCGATACTGCCAGACTCGATGAAATCATGAATATGGTTGGCGAACTCGTGTTAGTACGTAACCGCTTACTCAGCTTAGGTATCTCTCGAGATGATGAAGAGATGTCTAAAGCATTAGCTAACCTTGACTTAGTTACGGCAGATCTGCAGGGCGCAGTCATGAAGACCCGCATGCAACCGATCAAGAAAGTTTTTGGTCGTTTCCCACGTGTAGTGAGAGACCTTGCCCGCAGCTTGAATAAAGATATTACTCTCACCATGATAGGTGAAGACACAGATTTAGATAAGAATTTAGTTGAGGCGTTAGCCGATCCTTTGGTTCACTTAGTGAGAAACTCAGTGGATCATGGTATTGAGATGCCTGCCGAACGTGAGGCGACGGGTAAATCCAGAACCGGTACGATAACCCTCTCGGCGAGCCAAGAAGGTGACCATATCTTGCTCAAAATTGAGGATGATGGCGCTGGCATGGATCCTCAGAAACTCAAAGAAATCGCTGTTAGTCGTGGTGTACTCGATGAGGAAGGAGCCGCTAGGATGTCAGATCTAGAGGCTTATAACCTCATCTTCGCCCCTGGATTTTCCACTAAAGTCGAGATTTCTGATATTTCTGGCCGTGGTGTTGGTATGGACGTAGTTAAAACCCGTATTGCTCAGCTGAACGGGACGATTCATATCGATTCATTAAAGGGTAAAGGGACAGTATTAGAGATTAAAGTTCCGCTGACCTTAGCCATCATGCCCACCTTGATGGTTGAAGTGGCTACTCAAGTGTTTGCATTACCATTGTCGAGTGTCAGTGAGATATTCCATCTCGACTTGACCAAGACCAATATCGTCGACGGCCAATTGACTGTTATCGTGCGAGATAAGGCGGTTCCACTCTTTTATCTAGAGCACTGGTTGAGTCGAGTGCCATCTAGTATGAAGCATGGTGATAAGGCTAATGGACATGTTGTTATTGTCCAGTTAGGTACCAAACAGATAGGTTTCGTTGTGGATTCATTGATTGGCCAGGAGGAAGTCGTGATCAAGCCTCTTGGTACCATGTTGCATGGCACACCTGGTATGGCTGGGGCTACCATCACATCAGATGGTGGTATTGCATTGATTTTAGATGTACCTGGCTTACTTAAGCATTACGCTAGAAAATAAATAAAATAAGCGGTATAGGAATTGGAATGGGCATTAAAGTTCTCGTAGTCGACGACTCTAGTTTTTTTCGTCGAAGAGTCAGTGAAATAGTGACTAAAGATCCTGATTTAGAGGTGATAGGTACCGCAGTGAACGGCGCCGAGGCTGTTAAGTTAGCTGCAGAGCTTAAGCCTCAAGTCATCACTATGGATATAGAGATGCCCGTCATGGATGGAATCACCGCAGTACGTGAGATAATGGCCAAGACACCGACGCCAATTCTGATGTTTTCATCGTTAACCCATGATGGCGCGAAAGCGACCCTAGATGCCTTAGAAGCCGGGGCATTAGATTTCTTGCCTAAACGTTTCGAAGATATCGCGACCAATAAAGATGATGCAATTGTATTACTGCAGCAACGAATTAAAGCCTTAGGTCGTCGGCGTTTATACAAACCGATAGCACGCTCAAGTGCACCGAGTTCTTCTAGCACGAAAGCTAAGTTGACTACTGGTGTGTCTTCATCCCCTAGAAGCGTCAGAGATACAACAAACCTAAGAGGTTCTGCTCTTGTACGTGCATCGGGTAAGAAATATAAACTGTTACTGATAGGCACTTCGACAGGTGGCCCAGTTGCTTTGCAGAAAATTTTGACTAAATTACCGGCTAACTATCCTCATCCCATCTTGCTGATCCAGCATATGCCGGCAGCATTTACCCCTGCATTCGCTAGTAGATTGAACGGCTTATGTCAGATTGAAGTAAAAGAAGCGCAATCGGGAGATCAATTGAAACCTGGTACGGCTTATCTTGCACCTGGCGGCATGCAGATGATGTTAGAAAGAGGGGGCGCTCATGGCAGGCTTAAAGTGCTCGCTGGCAGTGCCGATATGAATTATAAGCCGAGTGTTGATATTACTTTTGCCTCAGCATCAAAAATTGCCGGTCGAGACACGTTAGCCGTGGTGTTAACAGGCATGGGTGCCGACGGCAGAGAAGGTGCTCGTATGCTCAAGAGCGCAGGTGCAACTATCTGGGCTCAAGATGAGGCGAGCTGCGTGGTCTATGGTATGCCACAAGCGGTTACAGCGGCGGGCCTGTCTACTCAGTCGATTGGTCTAGAAGATATGGCTGATTCAATTCTTCGAGAGTCCGGTAATGGCTAAGTCACAGAGGAAGTTAAGCACTTCCTCTGTTTTGATTATTTCTTTGCTTACAATCGGTGTGTTTATTTCAAGTTCACTTTATCTGGACATTCGCCATAAGAATGAACTTTTATTATTAGAAATTGAGCGTTTA
This sequence comes from Shewanella psychrophila, assembly GCF_002005305.1. NCBI lineage: Bacteria > Pseudomonadati > Pseudomonadota > Gammaproteobacteria > Alteromonadales > Shewanellaceae > Shewanella > Shewanella psychrophila. Next base: position 4,301,563 of record NZ_CP014782.1, on the reverse strand, counting down.
CAACAAAGTCAGGTGCTACTTATGGTCCCCGATGAGCAAGCACAAGCCCTTGCAAGTTGGATGGCGCAGCACCCGGAAGCGACTCAGGCACTACTTTCTCAGGTCAAGCAAGGTGAAAAAGTGACATTGGAAGTGGGTCCTGGCGTTAACAGCACAAACGCCCAAGTGAATAGTCCAGTCGCCTCCCCACTCGCGTTAGGATCTGATGACAATACTCAGTTGTCAGCGTCAAAATCATTGGAGCAAGTGCCTTCGGCGCTGAGGCCTTTAGAACAAATGCCTTCGGAGTCTGTGTTTTTGGAGCAGAGAGCTAAATCAGGTGATGGGACTCACAAGCATCTACATGAGCAAGACGAACAGGCTATTAGTTTGATCGCGAATGATTTAAGCTTAGATGAGCCCAGTGAGACGTTATCGAATCTTGCCGAAACTTTGCCCAAAGGGTCGACACTATCAGTCGATGAAGATGGAGTTAAGGTTATCAGTCTACCTCATGGCGGCATTAGAGTGACGACGCGAGAGAATAACTAGAATGTCGTTATCAGTAACTGTTAGGGGATCTTTTTGAAAGTCTGGACAATAGCAAACCAAAAGGGTGGGGTTGGTAAAACGACTACGGTTGCAAGTCTGGCCGGTTCTCTCGCCAAGCGTGGCAAACGCGTGTTGATGATAGATACCGATCCTCATGCTTCATTGGGTTATTACTTAGGCATTGATTCTGAGGAAGTACTCGGTTCTCTCTATAATGTCTTCTTAGCCCATAAAGAGTTAAGTGCAGAGTTAGTAAAAAAACATATTGTCTCCACTGCCGTTGAAGGGATCGAACTCCTTCCGTCAACCATGGCGTTAGCGACATTAGACCGTTCCCTCGGGCACCAGGAAGGTATGGGACTCATCTTAAAGAAAACCTTAGATCTGGTAAAAGAAGATTATGACATTGCCTTGATCGATTGCCCCCCTGTATTAGGGGTGTTAATGGTCAATGCTCTCGCGGCAAGTGAACATATTATTGTCCCGGTACAGACTGAGTTTCTTGCTATCAAGGGACTGGATCGCATGATAAAAACCATGCTCTTGATGGGACGTTCTAAGAAAACCAAATACAGTTTTACCGTAGTCCCGACCATGTACGATAGACGTACCAGAGCTTCCTCTTCGGCGCTTCAACATTTAGGTGAAGAGTATGGTGAACACTTATGGCCGGATGTTGTTCCAATAGATACTAAATTTAGGGATGCCAGTTTGGCCCATCTTCCTGCATCACATTACGCTGCCCATAGCCGTGGCGTAAAAGCGTATGAAAGGTTACTCGACTATCTGCTTGCTGGGGCGTTATCTCATGTCAAGCTTAGTTGATGAAGCCGTATCCGATTATTTCAATATTTTGCTCGCAGAAGTTGAAGAGCAAGTTGAGAGTGAACAAGGGGTTATCGCAAAGCTTGTCTCCAATGACACCGAAGTCAAATCTGTCTCGGTTTCTGCTCGGCAAGGTAAAGTTAATACCAAGGAAACAAGGCAACTTAGTAAAGAGCGAATGAATGATCTTCGCCAAGAAGAGCTTGTTCCTAGCATAGCTCCAGTCGCAGAATCGAGTGGTACAGTGTCAATATTAACTCAGCATAAGCTGAAAGATATTGAGCCACAGCTTGATAAACAGGCCTTGGAGCAGTTACTGGCGCCTGTTTTTAAGACTAAAGTTAAAGCACCAGTTTCAGTAAAAGTTAAAGCACAAGTTGAACCCAAAGTTAAAGCTGAGATTAAAACAGTCTCTAAAACAGTCTCTAAACCAGAGACTAAAATAGCGTCTCAGATTAATCAGGAAGTAGATATTCAGCAGATGGTGGCAGTGATACCGCCTAAAGTAACAAAAGATCTGCTGGAAACCCTCGATGATGAGTTTCAGGTACTATTCTTTAAAGTAGCTGGATTAACATTAGCTGTGCCCTTGGTTAGTTTAGGTGGAATTGTAAAGCTAGAGCGGGTCAATCATATTATGGGTCGACCCGATTGGTATAAAGGTGTTCAAGCTCACCGAGGGTCACAGCTGAATGTCGTCGATACTTGTGCCTGGGTAATGCCGGAAAAGTATGATAGTGCATTAGCTGAAACCGTAAATTATCAATATGTTGTATTATTAGAAGACAGTAACTGGGGATTGACTTGTGAATCCTTGGTCAATGCGGTAAAAATTAACAAATCAGCGGTCAATTGGCGAAGTAATGCGGGTAAGCGCCCTTGGTTGGCTGGAGTGGTAAGAGAGCAGATGTGTGGCATTTTACATGTACATGCACTTATAGAATTATTAAATTCAGGTTTAAGTAGTCAAGACCCTGTTGGTTGAGGTAGATATGTCAGACGCAAATAGTGTAGCAATAGCAGTAAATAAAGATGACGAAGTGTTGCAGTGGGTAACCTTTAGACTCGATAACGAGACATACGGTATCAATGTGATGCAGGTTCAGGAAGTGTTGAGATATACCGAGATTGCACCTGTTCCTGGAGCGCCTCATTATGTACTTGGTATCATCAACCTTAGAGGTAATGTCGTCACAGTGATCGATACCCGTTCACGTTTTGGATTGGCTTCGTCCGATGTTGATGATTCTACCCGAATCGTGATCATTGAAGCCGAGAAACAAGTTATCGGTATTCTAGTCGACAGTGTGGCAGAAGTAGTTTATTTACGCGGCTCTGAAATAGATAGTGCTCCAAATGTCGGAACAGAAGAGAGTGCTAAGTTTATACAAGGCGTGAGTAACCGAGATAATGAATTACTCATTCTGGTTGATCTCGACAAACTGCTATCAGATGAAGAGTGGATGGAAGTGTCACAAGTTTAAGCTCTATTATCTTCCTAATTCCTAATTCCTAATTCCTAATTCCTAATTTCTGGGAATTAGGAACCTCCTACCTTCATTTAAGAGTCTCGTACATGATCAGTGATGGAATTTTAATTGCGGCTTTAGTATACGTAATCGCTTGCCTTGGCCTTGTTTTGTATCAGCAAAAGCAAACCACTAAGTTGCGTGTAAAAGTTGAAGCTTTGACCTTGCTTATAAAAGAAAGTGATCGTCAGCGTGAAACCGTCAAACGTGAATTACAAGAGTTAAGAAGTGGCACAATCGGTGTTGGGCGTCGAATGTTAGAGCTTGAAAAACGCACATCTAAACAAGATGCTAGGCTTGATGAGGTGAATCAACAAGACCCTCAGGCTAGACTCTATTCAAGAGCGATGAAGATGGTTGATTTAGGTGCCAGCATCGATGAATTGATTCAAGAATGTGAGCTGCCCAAAGCAGAAGCTGAGCTTATCATTCGATTACATGGAAAAGGGTAATAATAAGTTCTTGGTTCCTAGGATCTAGAACCTAGGAACTTTTTTAAACCTCTTCCACAATCTTCTGATGCATGTTGTTCCATTGCTCGGGAAATTTACCATCCAATGTATATGCAAATGCGATCAGTTCGGCGATTAGAAGATATAGTTCTTTAGGGATCTCTTCGCCGAGTTCCAAGCGCTGTAAAAAATCGCTCAAATGCGCATCTTTATGGATATGTACGCCAGCTTCTTTGGCTAGTGCAATTATCTCATCGGCGACAGCTCCCTTACCTGTGGCGGTGATCACAGGAGCTTTCTGGCCGTCATAACTCAAAGCTACTGCTTCTTGTTCATTTTTGGCTTGAGCTGCACTATTCTCTAGTTGTTTTTCATTATCGTCATTCATTTCTATTTCGATTCCAGTTTCATTATCTGCTTAATATCGTTTTCAAAATATCGCGGCTGAAGCCGCTCCTACAAATTTATCATCCAATACATATGTCCAATGTCGACCCAGCTTTGGCCGGGAGCGCAGTGATATCTGTTCATTATGCTTTGATCTTAACTAAAAAATGCTCACCCGGTAGCAAGCTTGCGGGTACTTTAGCCTGCTTAGTCTCGACCTTATCTGGCGTGAAGCCAATATCAGATAACTTATTCATTAATGGTGGTAATAGCGCATCTATCTTTTTTAAGAGTGTGCCGTTACTTCCATTGAAGGTCATGCTTATTTTGTTATCTGTAACCTGAGCTTGTATTAATAATGGCCCCTTGGTTAAGTTGAATTTAAGTTGAAGACGCCAGGTATTCATCTTAGGCTCATCGTCATCTTCTTTGTCTTTACTAAAATGCCCTTCTAACTCCTCTTGATGTTGATTGAGTGAATAGGGGAGGGTGAAATACCAATTTACCTGAGTACTTGTGTCACTACTTGCCTGGGAATAAAGGCTTAAATTCGAGAAGAGTTTACCCAGTGCCTCTGTTGTTCCAGCTTTGTCTAATAAGTTGAGTAGTGAGGAGCTTCCACCGAATTGAGCTTGTAGCTTCTGCAAATATTTCTGTGCCGACCCACTGAGTTTGTCAGTATTCCCAGAGGCATTACTAGACTTAACCCCAAGGAGTAATTGAAAAAGAAGGCCGATGGAACTCATGTGAGACAAGGGGCTAGCAGAAAGAGATAGGGGATTTACAGGTATGTGAAAACTCGCTATTCCTGTGAGTTCATCTTTTACGGTACTGGGTAAAGCTAAGGCATTGAGGGATAAGGGTCTCAGCTGCGGCAGGAGCTTGGTTAAGTTAGCTAATAAGCTATTTGCAGAATTAGTTGTAAGCTCAGGTGTTGCCAGTTTGTCGCTGAATTTTCCGTAGGTTTTCTGAATCGACGCCATCATGGTGTTTTGTTTGCTTTGCAACAGTGTATTAGTCTCTGCTTTACCTGTTTTTAGGCTGGGATCTGAAATTGGACTGCTCAGGTCTATAGTTTTATGAATAGCTTTATTCAAGGCTACTCTTCCTGCCTCTTTACTTAGTTGTTTGTTTGTTGTCTCGTCAGAGGCTTGCGCCGTTTTCTGCTCTTTACTGCTAGATATCGGTAATGTCTGCGAGTGGTTACTCTTTAGCTCAGCTTGCAACTCCGTAGTTAATGCCGACTTACCGGCTCCTTGCACATTGTCCATTGGAGCTTGGCTTAACACTTTGAACAGCTGAGTATAGATATTGCCAATTTCAGGCTTGGCGAGCATTATTTGCTCCCCTTTACCTTGCGTTATTGAAGTGTTCGAAACTTCAGGGGTTAATTTTACTTGAAGTTCATCGATGACAGGGGTGAGTCTCAGTAACCAATGTTTGTTTTGAAAATGAATGCTTGGTATGACACTTAACTGCTTGGGTTTGGCTTGATTTAATTGAGCGTTATTGGCAACTTCAGATAACGTCATGTTTGAGAGAGGCACACTGGTACCATTCGAAAATATAAGCTTGTTATGACTTAACTGAGTCATAGGTAATGGATAGCCTTGAGGTCTGCTGCTCAAGGCTTTCATCTGCTGGAGATCTATGCCTTCTTGATTCAAACGTTGCTTTAATGCTACCGGTAGGGGGGTGCTAACCGATTTTCCCAGAGCGAGTAATATGCTTTTAATGTTATTCTGAGAAAGCCCATATTCTGGATTCGCCGTTAGTTTACTATCGATAACCATAGAGCCAGAAATCGTGGCTGTATTTGTGGTAACTGCAGATGCTAAGTTTAAAACTTGTTGGCTGGCGACTAGCTGGTAACTGGTTGCGGCAGCGGCAACTTGTCTATTTGTTATCGATGAAAAAGAGACTAAATATCTGCTTCCATCTATTGAGAGCTGATCCGTTTTAGATGAAAATTGTATTGTGGCAGGTTTAAGAGCTAGACTTTGTACTTCTGCTGTCGGTGTCGTTAATTTTACATTTGCTTGAGTAGTGGATGATATTTTTGGAGGCTCACGGTTTAGTGCCTCTGGGCTTAGTGCTTCTTGTTTTAGTGTATTCAGTTTCAGTAGGTCTGAGTTGAGTGCTTTAGGATCTCGGACTTCTTGATTTGAAGCCTGGGGGAGCGATGAGCCCTGTGTTGCTTGAGCTTGTTTATTGTCTACTTGTGTTTTAGACGGCGCCGCCCCAGATTTAGATACTGAGCTTAATGGGTCTGACATCGAGAGCTCCCAAAATTTATCATTAAAATTTACACTTTTTTTGAATTTAAGTTTGATCTATTTTTATTGCTAAGTATCCTTAGCGCTCTTGTAACTAAAATCATACTCACAAGTCTAGTTAGTAACAGGTGTAGAAATTTTTACCGACTACATCTGGTTATCGACATTTTTTAATGTGTCTTTAGCTTTATGTTGAAGCTGACGATATCAAGCTGATACAGACAGTGTGACTTAAAAACGATTAATTGACCGAGTTCTAGATTAAAAGTTATGATTTTCAGTCAGAATTGCAATGTGAAAGTGCTAATAAAAATTTTAAAAAAGTGTCTGTTGTAGTAGCTGAAAAGGATTCAGTTGCATTATCGAAGAGAGAAATATGAAGTTAAAATGGATAGCATCGGTCGTAGTAGCACTCGGTCTGAATTACGGAATTAATGGATTAGTGTTTGCTACCGAATCAGTCACCGAGCAAGGCAAGAATTCTCAACATGAGATATTAACAGTAAACCTGTCTCAAGAGCTATCAGAGCAAGAACAGGCGCAACAAGTATCGCATAGTCAGGAGCTAGCTCCAGCCCAAGCAGAAAAGATTCAAACAGCACAAGAGCAAGAAGATCAGGTCGCCGTTCTTTATATTGATGACAGAGATCCACTTGAAGGGTTTAACCGTGCCATGTGGGACTTTAACTATCTGTTTATGGACCGATACTTTTATCGTCCGGTTGCTCATGGCTACAATGATTATGTACCAAGACCGGTAAAAACAGGTATCAATAATTTTGTCTTAAATTTCGAAGAACCCAACGCCTTAGTGAATAACACACTACAAGGTAAATGGGGGTGGGCTGCCAATGCCGGTGGCCGTTTTACTATCAATACTACATTAGGCTTGTTAGGCGTTATCGATGTGGCCGATATGATTGGGCTGCCGCGTAAACAAGACGACTTCAATGAAGTACTTGGTTATTATGGAGTTCCTAACGGTCCGTATTTTATGGCTCCCTTTCTTGGGCCTTATGTGACCCGTGAGCTCGCCTCAGACTGGGTCGATGATCTATACTTTCCATTATCAGAGCTTACAATGTGGCAGTCATTGGTAAAATGGGGACTGAAAAACCTGCATACAAGAGCCGCTGCAATTGATCAAGAACGCTTAGTCGATAATGCATTGGATCCATATACTTTCGTCAAAGAAGCTTATTTCCAACATATGGATTATAAAGTGTATGATGGGGATGTTCCGGTGGATCAAGATGAAGATGATTTGCTCGATGAATATATGCAGGAGTTAGATTAAAAGAAGACTTAGTAACTACTAGTTTCTACTAGGTATAGTAGCCAGAGCCTTCTAAAAGGACCATAGATGGCGCTAGAAGAGTTAGTTATATTACTTGTCGAAGACGACCCTGTTTTTCGCCGAATTGTTGCCACCTTTCTCAGCAGTAGAGGAGCTAAGGTTATTGAGGCGAATGATGGTGAGCAGGGGCTCGATAAATTTAAGCAGTTTGCATTCGATATAGTGCTTGCCGATCTGAGCATGCCTATTATGGGAGGCTTGGACATGTTGAAAAAGATGTCTGAGCTCAACCCTGACACCCCCTCTATAGTGATATCTGGCAATCAAGTGATGGCCGACGTAGTCGAAGCATTACGTTTGGGCGCCAGTGATTACCTGGTCAAACCAGTATCTGATTTATTTCTGATTGAAAATGCCATCAAGCAATGCTTAGAATCTAATGTTTCTAAAGAAGTACATTTAGAAGATTTGGAAGAGTTATCCTATCAAGAATTGCAGGATAATTTGGCGCTATTAGAGCAAAACGAACAAGCTGCCAAGAGCGTACAACAGCAATTGTTCCCTCCCTCTCAGATAAATTATTTAACCGCGAAAGTGGACTACAGTTTATATAAATCCGACGAGGTTAGCGCTTACTTCATCGATACTGTGAATGTCGGCGATAATCACCTGGTGATGTATATGGCCCATTTTCATCCCCAAGACAATCGGGCGGCATTTGCCAGTGTCCTGCTCAAGAGCTTCGTTAACCAAAAGTTGAAGCTATATCGAAATGGTACGACCCAAGCGATCATCGAGCCATACAATATGCTGAGTTATCTTAACGAGCGTATGACGAAGTCCGGCTTAGATATCTGTATCGACATTGTCTATGTTGTCGTCGAGCTGACTCAATACAGAGCATCGATTGCCCAGGCGGGTAATGGTCTTCGCTGTTACATTCGAAATCAACAAGGATTAACCCCCTTAGCCCTTCCTGACTCTCTCCAGTTAGGTATTCTGAATTGGGGACACCCTAGTGCCCAGTTCCGTACTTTAATGCCCGGAGAGCAGCTCTGCATTGCCTCAAGTAAACCCGAACATAAGCAAATGCTATTAGATAATCAATTCCACGGCTTGGCCTACGACACCGAAATTCCCACCGGTGGATATATGCAGGTATCGTTCTAAACAAGATCCTAGGCGGACGCTACGTTGGTGGGACTTAGATGACGCTGCGCTGGTAGGGCTGAGATGATGCTGCGCTGGTAGGGCTGAGATGATGCTGCGCTGGTAGGGCTTAGATGACGCTGTGCTGGTGGGGCTTAGATGACGCTGCGCTGGTGGAGCTGAGATGACGCTGCGCTGGTGGGGCTTAGATGACGCTGCGCTGGTGGAGTTGAGATGATGCTGCGCTGGTAGGGCTTAGATGATGCTGCGCTGATGGAGCTGAGATGATGCTGAGCTGAGATGATGCTGAGCTGAGATGACGCTGCGCTGGTGGGGCTTAGATGACGCTGCGCTGGTGGGGCTTAGATGACGCTGCGCTGGTGGGGCTTAGATGACGCTGCGCTGGTGGGGCTTAAATGACGCTGCGCTGGTGGGGCTTAAATGACGCTGCGCTGTTGGGGCTTAAATGACGCTGGGCTGGTTGGGCTGATTTGATGCTTCGTTAGAAGATCAAGGGCAGCTTGTATTCGTTGTATGAGCGGCTTTAGCCGCGAGAGAACACACCAACAAAGCTTCGTGTTTAGAGACCCTCTTCCAGAAAAGAGTATGATGGGCTTCGAACAGCTTGCGAAGCAAGTGTCGTATTTACTTTTCTAGCCAACTTGTTGGTGTCGTCTTCGCTTCAATACCGTCAGTGCTTTTCCAGGCAACGCCGCCAAGGCCGCAGTCCGTCTACTATCATAAAACAAAAACGCCCGTTGATTTCTCAAAGGGCGTTTATATCAATCTTTTATCAGGTTAAAAGCGAATTAATGTTTTATCCCTTCATGGTCTGCAGTGATAGCCATCTCTTCCTCGAGTGCTTCCTCTTCAGTATGAACATGATGGCCTTCGGCTCCGTGCATCCAACTTACTAGCTTGTCAGCCATAAAGTAGAGAACGATACCTGATATAGCCGATGTGATTGCGATACCGGCGAAGATAGACATAGCGTTAGCAAGTTGCTCTTCTTTTGGTCCACCGTGTCCGATGAATGAACCTACGAAGCCGCCTATCTTGTTTGCAGCAGCAACGAATAGGAACCATGCGCCCATCATAAGCGATGCGATACGTAGCGGAGCAAGCTTAGTCACCATAGAAAGACCGATAGGAGATAAACAAAGCTCGCCCATAGTGTGGAAGAAGTATGCACCGACTAACCACCACATGCTTGACTTAGCGTCAGGGTTTCCGCCCATTTCAAGTACTGCACCTATCATAAATAGGAAACCAATACCTAGCAGAACAAGACCAAGGGCAAACTTAACTGGAGAGTTAGGCTCGTTCTTGCCTAAACGGATCCAGATAGATGCGATAACTGGCGCGAAGATAACGATGAACATAGCGTTAAGAGACTGGAACCAAGTTGTTGGTACTTCCCAGCCACCAATCATACGGTCGGTAAAGTCGTTGGTGAATAAGTTCATCAAACCACCGGCTTGTTCGAAACCAGCCCAGAAGATGATAGTGAACAGACCCATGACCATGATCACCTTAATGCGATCACGTTCAATCTTAGTTAAAGGTTCTTTCTTGGCGTCATTTTTACCAGCTGCAGCGGCTCTTTCTTTCTCAAGCTTAGCTGCCGGGTATTTACCTATATCACCGAGTAAACGTTGTGCGAAGAAAAACTGAATGATCAAAGAGAAGACCATACCGATACCAGCACAAAGGAAGCCCATTTGGAAGTTACCGTCATAGGCGCTGACTACTGAGCCTACGATAATACCAGAAAGGAATGCACCTACGTTGATACCCATGTAGAAGATAGTGAATGCACCATCACGACGATGATCGCCTTCTTCATATAGGTCGCCTACCATAGTAGAGATGTTTGGCTTAAACAGGCCGTTACCTATAATTAGCGTACCTAGACCAATATAGAAAAAGAGTATTTCAGAGCCAGGCATCCAGCTGTGTGGTGCGGCTAGAGTAAATTGACCTATTGCCATTAAAGCACCACCAATCATGATGGAGCGACGTTGACCTAGGTAGGTATCGGCTAACCAGCCACCGATGAGGGGAGTTAAATAGACTAAACCGGTGAAAGTACCATAGAGAGATATTGCGTCGGCACTTGACCAACCTAAACCATGACCACCTTCAGATTGAACTTTATCTACCAAATATAGTACCAAAATGGCACGCATTGCGTAATAACTGAATCGTTCCCATAACTCTGTTGTAAACAACAGGAACAATCCCTTTGGATGCCCGAGCATCGTCCCTTGGGGTTTTGCTACGCTCATTAAGTCTTCCACCTTCGCTTGTGATTGCCTGTAGGACAATTGTCACCACAGAAAAATTGTTATTGCTTTATTTTACAGTCTTGTAACTTCGCGCGGCGATACCAAGTTAAGCTTATGATAAATTGTGGTTTACCTGTGATGGTTAACAACAAATTAGTTACAGACTATTGTTATATTTTAATATTTGGAGCTATAAATTCTACGAAACCCACCTTATATACCTTTTTATGATTGCAAATGTCAATTTTGAAGGCTTGAATGCTGAGTATTTAGGCAGGCTACTGTGTAAAGGTGAGAAGCAGGCTAAACATTAAAATTTAGCTAGGCCTCTGGCCCGAAGCTCTTTTGAAATACAAATTCTTTCCCCCGTCCCAGCTCCAATAGACGCTGGCATCGTCTTAGTTCTTGCAGGCCGCACCGTCCTCTTAGCCTTACCAGCGAAGCATCATCTTTGCTTTCACTATCTTCTCTGCTTTACCAGCACCGCGTCATCTTAGCTTTATCCCGTCTTTGCTCCTTCAGGCGCAGCCATCATCTCTGCTCTCAATATCGTCTTAGTTCTTGCAGGCTGCGCAGTCCTCTTAGCCTTACCAGCACCGCGTGATCTTAGCTTTACCCCGTCTTTGATCCCCTAGGTGCAGCCATCATCTCTGCTCTCCCTATTACTACTTCTGCTTCGGGAAGCAATTTTCGATACTTGGCGGCTAAAGCATGTTTGGCATCTTCATCACCATGGACGATACGAATGTGTCTGGGTTTATGGTGCATACGTTTCACGAAATTGATGAGGTTATGTTGATCAGCGTGGGCTGAATAGCCACTTATGGTGTGTATCCCTGCATTTATATCTATTTTGTCACTATTAATATAAACATAACCGCCCTGCGGGCCGTATGTTTGTATCTCTCTACCTGGAGTGCCTTTAGCCTGATAGCCAACGAAAATTACATCTGCAGTAGATTTAGGCAGAAACTTTTCAAGGTAATTCATAATTCTACCACCACTACACATGCCACTCGCTGCAATCACTATCGCTGGCTTATTTCGGTTAGCTAGATAGTTTATTGTGCTTAGGTGTTCCTCATGAGTATCGACCGTATACAACTGCTCGAAATCAAGAGGGTGACGATTTAAGTTAAGTTTCTTTTTAGCTTCATTGTCCCATAGGCGTTTAAATTGAATATATTGTTCAGTAAATTTGGCGGCCAGCGGCGAATCAACAATTATCTCAATTTGTGACCAGATAGGATGTTTGCTCTTTTGATGAATTATCTGCTCAAGTTCATAAAGCAGCTCCTGAGTACGGCCAATACTGAAAGCCGGAATTAGCACAACTCCATTGTTGGATACCGCTTTTTCAATTACTTTTCTTAAGCAATGAGTGCGTTTCTGACGACTTTCATGGTTTTTGTCACCATAAGTGGATTCAATGATCAAGGTATCAGCACGGTAAGGACTCTTAGGGCTAGCAAGTAGTGGTGTATAGGTCGCACCTAGATCACCAGAGAACACGATTTTATGTTTATCCATCCGACGAGCTTGGTCACTACTATGACTGTAAGTTCGGCAATTAACTTCTGTATTTATTGGAATGCTGGCTAGTTTATTGGTTTTATCTTTATCGCTAAGAGGGTTAATGTTTAGGTTGCTTAGCTCTATCTCAACATAAGCTGAACCTAAGATATGTCCGGCAGGCTTAAATTTAGCTTTAGCTGTATTAAAGCTTGAATGAGTATGCTCTAAGCTTGCCAATGCTTCTGGCTTAACTGGTAAGGGAAACCAAGAATTATATTCAATAGGAATGATCAGTTGCTGTAATTTATTAAGATAAAGATCGATAAGACGTTTATTCTTAGTAACACCAACTTTTAGCGCATCTGCGATCACTATGGGTAACAGCGCAGCAGTTGCGGTAGTGGCATAGATAGGCTGATTAAATCCTGCTGCAAGCAGGTAGGGGATACGGCCGACATGGTCGATATGACAATGAGTCACTAGCAGAGCTATTAGATTAGTGATGTCAAAATTGATCTCTAATGTAGTTGCATTGGCCTTACCAGCCGTTTCTGCGCCTTGAAACAGACCACAATCGACTAACAAAGCAGAATTTGAATTGATATTTAATTGATGACAAGAACCCGTTACTCCATCAACAGCGCCATGATGAATGATACCCACATTTTGAAAATCGGACATAATACCTTCCTTGTATTATCAGTAATGAAGCTAACTGTAGCTGAAAAAATACAAGCATTACAAATTAGAACCCTATTAGCATCGTTCCATATATCTGCCTAACTCTCACCTTCATCTGACTATCGCGGTTAAAGCCGCTCCTACGTTAAGACGCTGTGTGACTATGGAACGCTTCGCTCACGAAACGGCCTTCATGCTGACGGATAACATCATGCTACCCCGTCCTCTTTGTTTTCTGCCCCACAAGCATCACATCCTTTGTTGGATGTAGGAGGGGGCTTTAGCCCCGAATCTTTTCTCATTTTCTCATTTTCGCATTTTCGCATTACCAGCGCAGCGTCATCTCAGTTTTAACTGGTCACGCACCTTAACTCTACTCCCTCGTCCCTGCTTTAATACCGTCTCAGCTTCAGCAGGCGCAGCCATCATCTTTGTTTCCCCAGCATCGCATCGTCCTAGTTTTACTCCATCATCTTCGCTTTTCCCTTTTACTCTAAATACAATTCTGCTACCATTTTTATAAGTGTAAGGATTTATGCACAGATACATTTGTGTAGTCAGATTAGAGTAAGAGTAAATGAAAGCTTGGTACCTCCTTTATTGTAAGCCCCGCGGTGAAGCAAGAGCCGTACATAACCTCACCCTACAAGAAATAGAAACTTATCTACCGACAATTGGTGAAGAGAAAAGGGTTAAAGGGCAAGTCACAGTCAAACGTATACCGTTATTCCCTGGTTACTTGTTCATTTATTTTGATCCACAAGTAACCAGTGTTGCCCGTATACATTCAACCCGCGGTGTTGGACGTATCGTAGGCTGCAAAGAGTTAATGACTACAGTCGATGACAACATTATTCATAGTATCAAGATGCGTGAGCATAAACTGCTAGCCGAGCTACTACCTGAATACAGGGCCGAAGGGAAAGAAACTGAAGAATTACAGGCTCCCGAATTTGAATTTGCACAAGGCGAGAAAATACGCTTCACCGAAGGCCCGTTCGCAGAACTAGAAGGTATCTTTGAAGAGAAAAATGGCGATAAACGTTGCCATGTATTATTCGAAATAATGGGTCAACAAAAGCGAGTAACAGTCCCTCAAAAAAGCATCAAACCTATTTAAGGATGTGTAGGGGGGCTTTAGCCCCGAAGCATTTTCCATCTAGGCTCTAATCAGCACCGAAGCTTTTGAATCGCTATATCAAATAATATCGAATCAATCGCGGCTAAAGTCACTCCTACAATGAAACTAGGCATGGTCAGCCTTTTTTCTTCTACAGCGTAGCGTCATCTTGGATTTAGTAGGCTACGCTGTCGTCTCAGCTTTTCGACCTTCTTGGCTATAACTGGCATCGGCGTCTCTTTGTTTTTATTGCCGTTTTTGGTTTATCCATCTGCGAAGTGTCATTTTCTCTCTAGCCCTATCCCCGTTCTCTCAGGCGCAGCCATCCTCTTCGCTTCACCAGCGTAGCGTCTTCTCAGTCTTCCTCCCTTTTTGTTGTAAGAGATCTGCCATAGGTACCATTTAACCTAGTTATTTTAGAAGGTTAAACTAAATTTATACAATCATAACCCGCCTGTAGCATGTGTATGGGGCGTTGTTTTTTATTGCTGATCTAGTGATTGAATGTAACTTAACCGTTTATAAGGAGTTAAGTTCTGCCCTGAAAAATGCATGCAGTAATAATGAGCAGCAATAAAATAAAAAATCGAGTACAATACGTCGCTTCATTTGATTCTGTTTCTACCTAAGTCTGAACGCAGTAAGAAGCATATAAATGAAGCTATAAATTAGCTTGTAGAGGTGGGATGGCTGAGCGCGGTCAGTGTCTACTTATAAATTATGAGCAGTGGAGTATAAGAACTTCAAAGTAAATTTAAGCAAGTTAACTTTGTTTTCTTAAGGTCACCATTCAGTACAAAATATGAATTTACGCTAAGGCGTAGGGCACTTTGGAAGCCGCAATCCATGGGCGGTAGCGTGTCTAAATGAAAATATTTATGTTTTAACTTGCAACTTGCAACTTACAACTTATCGATTCTAACTATTTGCTTTAAATCACATTTCTTTCATGGAGAACACCGGGTGTTACACAAAACCAAAAAAATAATCATTGCAGGGATAAGTGCACTAGTTTTGTTGAGCACACAGGCGCAAGCAGTAATGCCGTCTCCGCAGATGATGGAACAGTTCAAGCAACTTCCAGCTTCAGAGCAGCAAAGACTCGCTAAGCAATATGGTATTGATCCATCGATGATAACTGGTGGTTCTAACCAACAGCCTAAGCTTGAAAATCCTCAACTAGTCAATGAAAGACAGCAGTTTGATGAAAACGGTAAACCAATCTTTGATGAAAAAAGTGATAAAGATAAAAAAGCCAAGCTCAATTTTGATGAAGATAAGGCAAAAGCGGAATTAAAGCGTTTTGGTTATGACCTGTTTCAGGGAGAGCCTACAACCTTTGCACCGGTATCTGACGTGCCTGTACCAAGTGAATATATGGTGGGTCCGGGAGATAATATTAAAGTTCAGCTCTATGGTAAGGACAACAAAGAGTACGACTTGGTTATCAATAGAGAAGGTGTCATTCAGTTTCCTGAGTTAGGGCCCATAAATGTTGCAGGCTTAAACTTCGAGCAGCTCAAAGAACAGTTAACAACCCGAATCAAGCAGCAGATGATAGGTATTGAATCTAATATCACTATGGGTGAGTTACGTTCTATTCGAATATTTGTGGCAGGCGACGCATACAAACCTGGTTCATATACTGTTTCAAGTTTATCGACTATTACACAAGCTTTGTTTGTATCTGGTGGTGTCAACGAGATTGGCTCGTTACGTAACATTCAGCTAAAACGTAATGGTAAGTTGATAGGCACCATGGATCTTTACGATTTGCTCATGAGAGGGGACGCTTCAGGAGATAAACGTCTTCGTTCTGGTGATGTTGTATTTATCCCATCTGTTGGTGGGCTTGTTAGTGTAACTGGTGAAGTTAGAAGACCCGCTATTTATGAGTTGAAAAAGCATGAAACAATAGGAGATATTATCTCCATGGCCGCAGGCCTTAAACCTGGGGCCTATCCTAGAAGTAGTAGTGTTGAGCGATTCAATAGCAAAGGCCTAAAAACGGTCACGAACCTAGATTTAACCACTGACAGCGGAAAAGCTGCTAAAGCTCGATCAGGAGATGTTGTCCGAATTAAGAGTGCATCGAGTCAGTACGAGAATGCCATCACAGTTATCGGTGCGGTAGTTCGTCCTGGTAAGTATCAATGGTACCAAGGTCAAAAAATAAGTGATTTAGTTCCTTCAATATGGGGGGATCTACAAGCCTCGGCAGATCTTGATTACGCTATTATTGTTCGTGAGATAAATGATTATGGTGATGTAGAAGTTCATCAGTTTGCACCAAGTCTCGCTATTAGTGATAAAACACCTTCTGATGATCTTTTATTAAAGTCTCGAGATAAGGTTATTTTCTTTAACTTTAGTGACGAAGCTCAAAACCGTTATGAGCTGAATAAACTCGTAAAAGAGCGAGTCGAAAAGGTGGCTGAACTGGCTGGTGACTCCCTCATTGGCAATGATATTTTTAACGCTGGCTTCTCGCAGTTGCAAAAACAAGGCTTAGAACAACGCAGTGAATTAGGCGGTGTGGTCATTGATAAAGAGGCTCCTGAAGACGATCAAACTTCAGCAATCATTGGTGAAGTCAACAAGATGTTGATTAACCTGTTTGATGATAAAGACTTAATTAAGCTAAGTGGAGTGATGAATAGAGGAGAGCTTCTCTATCCGGTAGTCATGAAGCTAAGTAGTCAAGGACGTGCGGGTAAAGGAGTCAAGGTTGTTGCCGTAAATGGTAAAGTGCGACATCCGGGAATATATCCTTTAGCGGTTAATGCCAGAGTTAATGATCTTATCAAGGCTGGCGGCGGGCTCAAAGAAGGCGCCTATACATCCAGAGCAGAACTTACCAGCACACTTACAGATAACACTGGTTCAAGTATTAATCATGCAAATATTGATCTGAAAAGTGCTATTCAAGGAAATGTAGCTGCTAACGTTTTATTGAAGGGACGTGACATCTTAACTGTCATGACCACGCCTGAGTGGCAAGAGAACAAAACCGTAGAGATTCGTGGCGAAGTAAGATTCCCAGGTGTTTATAACATACGTCGCGGTGAATCACTTAAAGATGTGCTGAAACGCGCCGGTGGCTTTACTGAATACGCATATCTTCCATCATCGGTATTTGTGCGTGAATCTGTACGCTTGCAAGAGCAGTTAGAGATCAAAAAGCTTGCTGATCAACTTCGTCGTGACATTGCTACTCGTGGTGTGTCTAAAGACGGTAATGTTGTTAATTATGCAGATGCACAGATGATGTTGAATGATTTAGAAAATATCAAAGCCGTTGGACGCTTAGTTGTAGATCTTTCTGCCATTTCAATCGGAATTGAACAAGCCGATTTACAGCTTGAAGACTCTGATGTTTTATACATCCCATCGACTAAGCAGACCATTGCGGTGATGGGCGAGGTACAACATGCTGCGACTCATAGATATAAGAAAGGGTTAACCTTAGAGCAGTATCTTGCAATGTCTGGCGGAGTAAGAGAACGTGCCGATGATGATAGAACCTATGTTATCAAGGCGAACGGATCGGTTATGATACCAAGCAACTCAATGTGGTTCAGTAATGAAGATGACCTCCAACCTGGTGATACTATTATCGTTCCGCTAGATACTGAGTACAAAGATAACCTATCTCTTTGGACTCAAGTTACCCAAATTCTAGCTAATACAGCAGTCACATTCGCTACTGTTGCAAATCTATAAAACAGTATAAAGTAATCTTTCAATACTGAGCGCAATGATTTTCATATCATTCCGGTGAAGGCCGGAATCCATTTATGTTTTGAGTATTTCTTAACGCTTTACTCAAAATAACAGACTAAAGTAATAACAAATTAAAATATGACTAAACAAATACCTGAACCTCTGTATGACGCTAAATTTCCTCATCAACATTCAGTTGATGATGAAATTGATCTCCGCGAACTATTCGCTGTCATCTGGCAAGGCAAGTGGCTAATCATAGCAATCACTGCAGTCTTCGCTATTGGCTCAGTTATCTATGCCGTTAATCAGCCCAACATATACAAATCAGAAGCGCTGTTAGCCCCTGCTAGTGAAGAGCAAGGCGGTGGTTTAAGTGCCTTAGCTGGACAGTTTGGTGGTCTTGCCAGTATGGCTGGTATCAACCTAGGCGGTGGCGGGGGAGTTGATAAAACTCAAATGGCCATAGAAGTGATGAAGTCTCGTCAATTTACCAGCCAATTTATAACGAGGCACAATATCCTTCCCGATTTGATGGCAGTCGATAAATGGAACATGAGTGACAACACGATCACTTACAATGAGGAGTTATATAGTCCAGAAACTAAAACATGGCTTCGTAAAGTTAAAGCCCCGTTTAAACCAGAACCCTCTATGCAAGAAGCATATAAAGTGTTCGTTAAGGCCATCTCTGTTGACTCAGTGAAAGAAACTGGAATGGTCACAGTAACTGTCGAACATTTATCACCTGCAGTTGCCCAACAATGGGCGATTTGGCTGATAGAAGACATAAATCAAGCAATGAAAGAACGAGATGTTACAGAAGCTACCCGTAGCAGCGAATTTTTGACTAAACAGATCGCACTAACAAATGTGGCTGACATTCGCACAATTCTTTATCAGCTAATTGAAGAGCAAACAAAAACCATTATGTTTGCTGAAGTACGTGATGAATATGTATTTAAGACAATTGATCCAGCACTAGTCCCGGAGGCAAAAGCTGGGCCTAAACGAGCGCTTATATGTGTACTAGGTACATTGCTTGGCGGCATGTTAGCTGTAATGCTTGTTCTTATAAGACATTTTGTAAAAAAATAGGGTTAAGTCCTTTACCCCAAAATTTATATTAGCACTATGAAGTTTTACAAGTTTATTTTAACGGTAAGAAGAGTGTTCTGGATAATGTTAACCTAAGTTCTTCTGGCATGCCTATTGTGACTGTTTAACAAAAATAGTGAAACCAGTTCAGATAGTGAAGATGCCATTATATCAAAACGGATAGAAAGTGTCTCAGTGGGTAATTAAATGCTGAGGTGTAAGAGCGCACGGATTCAATAAAATCGAATTAGGAATTGAAGAATATGAGCAGTATATTGCCATTAATTGGACGTGATAAAGAATTATTCGTATCAGACATAAGCGAATATAATGAAGAAATGAACCATACAGTATCACAGTCTCGATTCCTGGTTTTAGGTGGTGCGGGCTCAATTGGTCAGGCTGTAACTAAAGAGATATTTAAGCGTAACCCACAAAAACTTCACGTAGTTGATATCAGTGAAAATAACATGGTTGAACTGGTTCGTGATATTCGTAGTTCATTTGGTTACATTAATGGTGATTTTCAGACTTTTGCCCTAGATATTGGCTCAATAGAATACGATGCTTTTATCAAAGCTGATGGTCAGTATGACTATGTGTTGAATCTTTCAGCACTTAAACATGTGCGAAGCGAAAAAGATCCATTTACTTTGATGCGTATGATTGATGTAAATATATTTAACACTGATAAAACCATCCAACAGTCGATTGATGCAGGGGTAAAGAAATATTTCTGTGTTTCGACGGATAAGGCGGCAAATCCTGTCAACATGATGGGGGCTTCAAAGCGTATCATGGAAATGTTTCTGATGCGCAAGAGTGAGCATATAGCTATTTCTACTGCTCGTTTTGCTAACGTTGCCTTCTCTGACGGCTCACTTTTACATGGATTCAATCAGCGTATTCAGAAGGGCCAACCCATAGTTGCCCCAAATGATATTAAGCGTTATTTTGTGACTCCTCAAGAATCGGGTGAATTGTGCTTGATGTCGTGTATTTTCGGTGAAAATCGCGATATTTTTTTTCCTAAGTTGAGTGAAGCGCTACACCTTATCTCTTTTGCTGATATTGCGGTTAAGTATTTAAAGCAACGTGGGTTCGAGGCCCATCTATGTGAAAGTGAGGATGAAGCTCGTGAATTAGCAAAAACGCTACCAGCGCAGGGTAAGTGGCCTTGTCTATTCACTTCAAGTGATACGACAGGTGAAAAAGATTTTGAAGAATTCTTTACTGATAAAGAAACACTTGATATGGCGCGTTTTGATAACTTAGGTATTATCAAAAATGAGCTGATATATCAGCAAGAACTTCTTGAGCTATTTGAGTTGCAGATAGGTCAAATGAAATCGACACTAGAGTGGAGCAAAGAGGATATCGTGAAACTATTTTTTACTATGATCCCTGATTTTGGACACAAAGAAACGGGTAAGTACCTCGACAATAAAATGTAATCAGCAGAGGGCGGGAAAACAGAAGTAAATCACAATATAAAAGTTCTAACTGAGTAGAGAGACGAGTAATGAGCCAAGCAACGATTGTTGAATTTGTTCGCGATATATACCAAACAAGCGATTTTATCCCGTTACATACGCCCACCTTTTCGGGTAGTGAACAGCAGTTAGTTTTAGAGACAATTCAAAGTACATTTGTCTCTAGTGTCGGTAAGTTTGTAGATAAATTCGAGCAAAAAATCGAGGCGTATACAGGGACAGCGCAAGCTGTTGCAACTGTGAATGGGACTGCTGCACTACATGCTGCGCTTTATATGGCTGGCGTAAAGTATGGTGATTTTGTGATTACTCAAGCGCTCACATTCGTTGCAACTTGTAATGCTTTATATCATATGGGGGCCGAACCAATCTTTGTCGATGTATCACCAGTAAGCATTGGCTTATGTCCTAAAGCCGTGGATGCATATTTGACCGAACATGCCCAAGTATCGGAAACAGGCTGCATTCATAAAGGTACTCAACGTCCAATTCGTGCCGTGGTGCCAATGCACACTTTTGGTCACCCAGTAGAAATGGATGAACTTATTTCAGTTTGCAAAAAATGGAACATTGTATTAGTAGAAGATGCTGCTGAAAGCTTGGGTTCTTTCTATAAAGGAAAGCATACCGGAACTTTAGGTAATTTTGGCGCTGTGAGTTTTAACGGTAATAAGATCATAACTACGGGGGGCGGTGGTATAGTGTTGTGTAAAACGGCTGAACTTGGTGCGCATACTAAACATGTTACGACTACTGCGAAAGTTCCGCATCCTTATGAATTCTATCACGATGAAGCAGGCTTTAACTATCGAATGCCAAACTTAAATGCTGCTTTAGGCTGTGCTCAGATGGAAGTGCTAGAGTTGTATTTAACTCAAAAACGTATTCTGGCTGAGCATTATCAAGATTATTTCGCTCGCAGCGATCTTCAGTTTGTTGTTGAACCTAAATACGCCCAATCAAATTATTGGCTTAATGCCGTGATCTGTCCGTCTGCAAAGATGCGCGATGAGTTACTTAAGCAAACAAACGATGCAGGAGTTATGACCCGTCCTATTTGGCAGCTGATGCACCGTTTACCTATGTTCAAAGATGCACCACGTGGTGATCTTTCGCAGTCAGAATATATTGAAGCACATCTAGTTAATTTACCTAGCTCACCCATAGAGATAACAGTATGAAACGAATCGCAGTATTTACCGGTACAAGAGCTGAGTACGGTCTTTTATATTGGGTAATTAAAGGACTTAATGAATCTATAGAGGCAGAGCTGCAACTTTTAGTTGGGGGAATGCATCTTTCACCTGAGTTCGGAAAAACAATACACCAAATTGAGAAAGACGGCTTTCCAATTGCGGAAAAAATGGAGTTTCTACTGTCTTCTGATACACCTGTTGGTATTTCAAAATCTATGGGATTAGCTCTTATTTGCGCGGCTGATACACTAGAAAGAACGAAACCTGATTTATTGGTTGTTTTAGGTGACAGATTTGAATCAATGGCAGTTTGCCAGGCAGCTATGGTTGCACAAATTCCAATTGCACATATACATGGCGGTGAAATAACCGAAGGTCTTATTGACGAGGCTGTTCGGCATTCTATGACGAAAATGTCTCACTTGCACTTTACAACTACAGAGGATTACAGACAGAGAGTGATTCAGTTAGGCGAACTTCCTGAGCGGGTGTATAACTTCGGTGCTCCAGGTATCGACAGTATTAAATCTCTTAGTTTACTTGAATTAGATGAATTATCTAAGTCGATCAAATTTGATTTAACTCTACAACCTTATATGGTAGTAACTTATCATCCCGTAACTTTAAGTAAAGATGGAGCCGTTGATGATCTAAAACGACTCCTGTCAGCGCTTCGAAATTATCCTAACCACAATTTTGTTATTACTTATCCAAATGCAGATACACATGGTCGAGCCTTGATCACTATTTTAGATGAATTTAAAAGTGAGATTCCAGAACGTGTTTTACTTGTTCAATCTTTAGGCCAACTTCGGTATTTGAGTGTTTTAAAACACTGTGACTTAGTTATTGGTAATTCGTCTAGTGGTTTAATAGAAGCCCCAACTTTTAATATACCTACAATAAATATTGGGGAACGCCAAAAAGGGCGGATAGCAGGTGAAACAGTAATTAGCTGCAATGGTGATAAAATATCAATCTTGGGCGCATTACAATTAGCACAATCAGAAGAATTTAGACAAAAGTGTAAATTAGCAAAAAACCCATACGGCAATGGAAGTAGTTCTGAAAGAATCTTAGATGTTATATTAAATCACCCCACATCTGGTTTGGTTTATAAAAAATTCTATGATATTAAGTAGGAGTTAAATTATGCGTATTGGTTTTATTGGTTGCGTGCAAACGAGTCTTATGGCTCTTGAAACTCTTTTAGACATTAATGATGTTGAAGTCTGTGCGGTTGTTACTCGGGAGAAGTCTACAATTAACACAGACTTTGCTGATCTATCTAAAATTTGCAAATCTAGTAAAATTCCTTTTCACTTTGAGAACCCAAAAGAAAGAGGACTCTCTATAGAATTCTTGCGACGCTATAATGTCGATGTAATCTATTGCATAGGTTGGAGCTATCTACTTAGTGAAGAGCTACTGGCTCTTCCTCCGCTAGGCGTTATTGGTTTTCACCCCGCTAAGCTTCCCAAAAATAGAGGTCGCCATCCAATAATTTGGGCACTTGCTTTAGGGTTAGAAGAAACTGCATCGACGTTTTTCAAAATGGATATTGGTGCTGACTCTGGGCCAATTCTGAGTCAAGAAAATATATTAATTCAAGATACGGATGATGCTAAAAAGCTCTATGAGAAAATTTTAAGAGTATCAAAAAAACAAATTGAAAAATTTACAGTTGAACTGGCGAATAGTACTGCAAACTTCCTAGAGCAAGATAATTCTCAAGCGACCTACTGGAGAAAAAGAAGTCGAATAGATGGTCTTATTGATTTTCGCATGTCAGCTGAAGCCATTCATAATTTAATTCGCGCTTTAGCTCCTCCATATCCTGGTGCTGAGTTTGTTTTTAATGGCAGATACATCATGATCATTAGTAGCACTCCTATATATGGTGGGTTTGAAAAGAATATAGAGTCAGGAAAAGTGTTAGAAAAGAGAAATAATAACATTTTAGTTAAAGCTTCAGGTCAAGATGCGATTTGGTTAGAAAGTATTGACATTGTTGATATTGAGGAAGGAAATTATTTATGAAAAGAGTATTAGTCGTAGCCCCTCATGCTGATGATGAGACTTTGGGTTGTGGTGGGACCATACTAAAATTGATAGATAATGGATATGAAGTACATTGGTTACTGATTACCGGTTTAACGGACGAAGCTGGCTTTACACAAGAGCAAAGAACTAAACGAAACCAAGAAATTAAAATCGTTACCGAAGCTTATTCGTTTTCAGGTGTTCATCAATTAAATTTCCCTGCAGCACGTTTAGACACTAGACCTATTGGGGATATCATTTCTTCTATCAGCAATGTAATGCATAGAGTTAAACCAGAACAAGTATTTACGGTTTATCGTAATGATGCCCATAGTGATCATGAAATTGTGTTTGACGCTGTAATGTCAACAACAAAGTCGTTTCGATACCCCTTTGTCAAGAGAGTGTTGGCATATGAAACCATATCAGAAACAGATTTTGGTTTAAAACCAGAAGATGGTGGTTTTAAACCAAATGTATATGTAGATATTAGTAATTATTTAGATAAAAAATTAGAAATTCTTGAAACATTTGAGTCTGAAGTTCAGGAATTCCCATTTCCTCGTTCGCGTAAAGCGGTTGAGTCGCTTGCATATGTCCGCGGTTCGCAAAGTAACTCTCAAGCATCTGAAGCATTCATATTAATAAAGGAACTTTTATGACATTAATTATCGCCGAGGCTGGTGTAAATCATAATGGTAGCAAAAAGCTTGCATTTGAGCTAATCAAAGCTGCACATAGTGCTGGTGCTGATATAGTTAAATTTCAAACGTTTAAAGCAAAAAATCTTGCATCTTCTAATGCTGAACAAGCCGATTATCAGGTGACGAATACTAAGAGAAAAGAGTCACAATTAGAGATGTTAAAAAGATTAGAACTTCCATATGCTATGCATAAAGAGCTAATAAACTATTGCGATGAATTAGGTATTCAGTTTCTTTCGACGGCATTTGATTCAGAGAGCCTGCACTTCCTAGTGAATGATTTGGGTTTAAAAACGCTCAAATTACCGTCTGGTGAAATAACTAATGCTCCTTTATTACTTGAGCATGCACAAACGGGTTGTGACCTTATTGTATCTACGGGTATGGCAACACTTTCAGAAGTAGAACTTGCATTAGGCGTACTCGCGTTTGGATTAATAAATGAAGTAAGCGTTCAACCTTGCAAAAAAGCTTTTCAGGAAGCTTATGCTTCGAGCGAAGGCCAAAAACTCTTAACCGAAAAGGTTACTATTTTGCATTGTACAACTGAATATCCTGCTCCTTTTAATGAAATTAATTTAAAAGCAATGGATACTTTAGCACAAGCATTTCAATTACCTGCGGGGTATTCAGATCATAGCGAAGGTATTACTATCCCAATAGCCGCGGTTGCTAGAGGGGCTGTTTTAATTGAAAAGCACTTTACATTGGATAAGTCGATGGATGGACCTGATCATAAGGCCTCATTGAACCCTATAGAACTTACTGCAATGGTATCAGCTATTCGACAAGTCGAGGTTGCATTAGGTAGTAGCATCAAAGGCCCTACAGTCTCGGAAGTAAAAAATATAGATGTGGTTAGGAAAAGCCTAGTTGTATCTAAAACGGTCATGAAAGGTGAGTTTTTTTCACTAGAAAATCTTACTATAAAAAGACCAGGAACAGGACAAAGTCCTTTTGACTATTGGGAGATGTTAAATACCGCTGCAATTAAAGAATACAATATGGATGAGTTAGTATAATGAAAATTGGATATTTTGCTGATGGACCATGGTCTCATAAGGCTTTAGAGTTGATTTCAAAAACTGCTGGCTTAGAGATTGTATTTATAGTTCCACGATTTGATCTCCAAGATCCAGTTCTAAAAGATTGGGCCATAAAGTTGGATGTGCCTTATCTTCCGACTAGAAATGTAAATACAGAAGATTTTTTGTCTGTAATGGAAAATTTTGAACCAGACTTACTAGTATCAATGTCTTTTAACCAGATTTTAAAAAAAGAAATCATTGATTATGCACCTAAGGGGTTTGTTAACTGCCATGCTGGCGCATTACCATTTTATAGGGGACGTAACCCACTGAATTGGGTTTTAATAAACGGTGAACATTCTTTCGGTATTACTGTTCATTATGTCGATGAAGGAATTGATACTGGAGATATTGTAGAGCAGAGAATGTACTCTATTTCTAAAAAAGACAACTATCAATCACTTTTAAATAGAGCGGTAATAGAGTGCGCAAATATTTTACATTCTGCAGTATTGAAAATCTCTCATGATGATGTTGAAAGAGTTAAGCAGGAAGACATCCATCCCGTAGGAACTTACTTTGGTATACGGACATTCGGTGATGAATTAGTTGATTTTAACTGGGAAGCTAAACGCATTTTCAATTTTGTACGTGCTATATCAAAGCCTGGTCCTTGTGGTCGCTTCTTTATTGGAAGCCATGAGTACGCAATTGAAAGAGTAGAATTAATTCCTGAAGCTCCAAGTTATATAGCTACAACTGGAGAAGTCGTTGGTCGGAATTTAAATGGTTCCGTTGTTAAAGTTGGTGATTCTACAATTTTGATTACATGTGTCAGTGATGTTTTAGATGGAAAGCTATCCGCTCCCTATACTCCTAAATTTAAAATAGGTACACGAATTAACAAAAGGGCGTATTGTGAATAAAAATTGGGAAAAAGTTTCTATACAACCTGAAACGTCGATTCAGAATGCACTTCAAGTAATAGATGACAATGCTATTCGTATTGCTTTGGTGATTAATAAGTACAGAGAGCTT
Organism: Shewanella psychrophila; assembly: GCF_002005305.1. Classification (NCBI taxonomy): domain Bacteria; kingdom Pseudomonadati; phylum Pseudomonadota; class Gammaproteobacteria; order Alteromonadales; family Shewanellaceae; genus Shewanella; species Shewanella psychrophila. The sequence continues at coordinate 4,275,190 of NZ_CP014782.1, read as the reverse complement.
TTAGGCATTGTATCAGATGGTGACATCCGTAGAGGGATTTTAAAAGGTATATCACTTGATGCTGCAGTTAGTGGTGTTATGAATATTAACCCTTTTACTTGTGAATCTGGTACGGATAAGCAGACGTTGATCGAGGAGATGAATAAGCGAGATATCTTATCTGTGCCTATTATTTCTAAAGGTAAAGTAGTTGGCTTATCTTCACTTCATGATGAGTTAACCGATAGTCCAATATATAAAAACCCTGTTTTTATAATGGCTGGTGGGTTTGGAACAAGACTCAAACCGCTTACTGATAATTGCCCGAAGCCAATGTTAAAAATTGGTAACAAACCAATCTTGGAAACAGTGGTCCGTAGTTTTATCAAAGCAGGATTTTCTAATTTTTATATATCAACGCACTATATGCCTGAACAAATAAGGGAGCACTTTAAAGATGGGTCACAGCTCGGTGTTAACATCACTTATGTTCATGAGTACTCTCCTTTAGGTACTGGCGGTGCGTTAGGATTACTTCCTGAGGATCTACCTCAGTCTTTACCATTGATTATGATAAACGGCGATGTGTTGACCAAGGTTGATTTTCAACGATTACTTGAATTTCATGTGGAAAATGATGCTGATGCCACAATGTGTGTAAGGGAGTACGATTACCAAATTCCTTATGGAGTGGTAAATGGTGAGGGCAACAAGATCACTAGTATGGTTGAAAAACCGATTCAACGTTTCTTTGTCAACGCGGGAATTTATGTGCTGTCACCTCGAGTGATTCTGTCAGTACCTAAGAATCAGCGAATTGATATGCCGACTTTGCTAGAAAAACATATGGTAGAAAGAGATAATATATTAATGTTTCCTATTCACGAATATTGGCTCGATATAGGCAGAATGGATGATTTTAATCGTGCTCAAGCTGACATTCATGCCTTGGGGCTCGAATAATTATGAATAGAGTTGCGGTCATTGGTTTAGGCAATATTGCAATCCGTCATCGTCGTAATTTGAAGATATTATTTCCAAATACAGAATTGTTCGCAATGTCCGCTAGTGGACGTATTCCAAATGATAAAATCAGTGATTGTGATGTCATAGCGAGTAATGTTGAAGAGTTAATAAAAGCACAAGTAGAATTAGTCATTGTGGCTTCTCCGGCACCTTTTCATGCTCTGCATTCGATTCCTTTAATCGAAGCAGGAATTCCGACACTGATTGAAAAGCCGGTTACGACAACAATTGAAGATGCTAATGCGATTCAGCAAGCCATTAAGTTACATGCTACTCCCGTCGCGATAGGTTATTGCCTTCGATATCTACCATCTGGACAGAAACTGAAAGTACTGTTAGAAACAGGTAAGCTTGGAGCTTTATATAATGCCCACATTGAGATTGGTCAATACCTTCCAGATTGGCGACCGAATAAAGATTTTCGAGATTGTGTTTCAGCCAATAAAAGTTTAGGTGGCGGAGCGCTTTTTGAGCTCAGTCATGAATTGGATTACGCTAAATGGTTGCTAGGACCTCTAAGCCTGCAGCATGCCATTTTACGCACATCCGAAGAGCTGGGCTTAGAAGTTGAAGATATGGCTGATATCTTAGTTTTGACAGATTCAAATGCCGTAGCGAGCATTCACTTGGACTTTTTACAACGTAAAGCGTACAGGCAATGTAGTTTTGTCGGTAGCGAAGGGCGCATTGACTGGGACTTGATTAAGAATCAACTTATCTTGACTACAGCAACAGAAATAACTGTTCTTTATAGTGAACCAGAGTGGGATAAGAACCAGATGTATTTAGCAATGATATCTGATTTTGTTCGGATGATTGAGGGTAAGCAACATAGCTGCACAGAGGTCATAGAAGCGACATCAACAGTTGATTTGATTCATAAGATTAAACAGCAAGCCTGTAAAAAAGAGAAATAAAATGAAAAATTTTGCATTCATTTTTGCTCGAGGAGGCTCAAAGGGTCTACCTGGGAAAAATATTAAACCATTAGCGGGTAAGCCGTTATTGCAATATTCAATTGACACAGCTCTCGCCTCACCATCAATCGATAAAGTATTTGTTTCAACAGATGATTCTGGAATATCTAAAGTTGCGGTCGAATCCGGAGCAATTTTAATTGAAAGACCAGTGGAACTCGCAACCGATACTAGCCCAGAGTGGCTCTCTTGGCGTCATTCTGTTGAGTGGGTTGAAGAGCATTACGGAGAATTTGACGGTTTTATTAGTTTACCAGCAACAAGTCCACTAAGAGGTGTCATTGATGTGGAAGCGGCGATTGAGCAGCGAATGAAAGTCGATGCTGATATCTGTATTTCTGTTACACCTGCGAGTCGTAGTCCATATTTCAATATGATAAAAAAAACTCAAGACGGTCTGGTAGAACTAGTCAATAAGTCTGAGGCGGATGTGACTCGTCGCCAAGATGCCCCTGAGATATTTGATATTACAACGGTGGTGTATGCCTCTACTCCGCAATTTGTATTAGGCAACTATGGACTTTTTTCCGGTAAAGTGACCAGTATCGAAGTGCCTAAGGCTCGTGCAGTAGATATTGATGATATTTATGACTTTCGATTGGCCGAAGCAATTTTGAATGGTGAACAATAATGAAAAATTTACTTAATGAACAAAAGATACTGATCGCTGGCGCTGGCGGTCTTCTTGGTGCGAAAATAGTAAAACATGCTTTAGCTCAAGGTGCCCAAGTCATTGCTGCTGATATCAACGTCGATTTGATGTGTGAGAAGTTGGAGTGTCAGCAAGTTGAACTCAATGATGCGAATTTATCATTGGTGGAATTGGATGTTACTAATGAAGCAGAAGTAAAGATGTTTTTTGCTGAGAAAAATGGGATTACAGGTGCTGTAAACAGTACCTACCCGCGCAACAAAACATACGGTGCTCACTTCTTTGACGTATCGCTACAAAGTTTCAATGAAAATTTAGCTTTGCACCTAGGTAGTGCATTCTTATTTACTCAGCAATGTGCATCATATTTCAAAGAACATCAAGCGCCTTTTTCGCTAGTAAACATATCTTCTATTTATGGTGTTGTTGCACCAAAATTTGAGATCTACAAAAATACTCCAATGACTATGCCTGTAGAATACGCGGCAATTAAATCAGCTTTACTTCATCTTAATAAATATGCAGCTGCATATGTAAACGACAGTAAATTCCGCGTCAATAGTGTCAGTCCCGGAGGAATTTTCGACCATCAACCAGAAGCCTTCCTTAGTGCCTATAGAGAAAATACTCATGGTGAAGGAATGCTAAAAGTCGATGAGTTAATTGGTTCGATATTATTCCTTTTATCTGAAAACTCGAAGTTTGTTACCGGACAAAATATTGTTGTTGATGATGGATTTAGCTTGTAGGCGATTATAATGAAAATATTAGTTACTGGTGGTGCAGGTTTTATAGGGTCCGCTGTTATTAGAAATATTCTAAATAACACAAGTGACTCAGTGATAAATGTGGATAAACTTACTTATGCAGGTAATTTGGAGTCTCTCCAGGAGATCGACGCTAGTGAGCGTTATGTATTTGAACAAGTAGATATCTGCGATAAGCATGAACTGGAAAGGGTTTTCGAAGAACACAAACCTAATGCTGTGATGCATTTAGCTGCTGAGTCGCACGTGGATCGTTCTATTGATGGGCCAGCAGCATTCATCGAAACGAATATAGTTGGCACTTATATTCTTCTTGAAGTCGCACGTGCTTACTGGAATAAGCTAACTAATGATGAAAAAGAAAACTTTCGTTTTCATCATATTTCAACTGATGAAGTGTTCGGCGATCTTGAAGGTACTGATCTGCTGTTTACTGAGACGACTCCTTACGAACCTTCAAGTCCATACTCAGCTTCAAAGGCCTCCAGTGATCACCTTGTCCGTGCTTGGTATCGTACGTATGGTTTTCCAATTGTAGTGACTAACTGCTCTAATAATTATGGTCCCTACCATTTTCCTGAGAAACTCATTCCTTTAGTCATTCTTAATGCTTTGGATGGTAAATCACTCCCTGTGTATGGTAATGGGTTGCAGATACGAGATTGGTTATTCGTTGAAGATCATGCCAGAGCACTATATAAAGTATTGACTGAAGGCAAGGTTGGAGACACATATAATATTGGTGGTCACAATGAAAAGACTAATATTGACGTTGTCAAAACTATTTGTTCAATACTTAATGTGTTATTGCCTAAAAAACCCGAGGGTATTGAAGCCTATCAAGACCTTATTGTCTATGTCTCTGATAGACCAGGGCATGATGTACGTTATGCCATTGATGCTTCCAAAATCCAAAGAGAATTAAATTGGAAACCGACAGAAACTTTTGAAACTGGCTTGAAAAAAACAGTTACTTGGTACCTAAATAATCTTGAGTGGTGTAAAAGAGCACAAGAAGGGACCTATAAGAGAGAGCGTTTAGGTAATTCATCGGCCGGTTTAATTGAATAATTATGATTAGAGAATTGTATAAGAAGTATAAGTTTGACGTCAAAAGTGACAGGTTAGGCCCTGATTGTCTATTTACACATTGGCGCTTGTATTTTTCAACAACAATGCAGCAGCTATGTTTTAAGAAATTTAAGTCCTTTTCAAGCAGTTCTCAATTTAGACCTGGTGCATATGCTATAACTTGTTCAAAAATTCATATCGGCAGTAATGTGATCATTCGCCCTCATACTATGATATTTGCCGACCCAAGACCTGGGGATGAAGGCTCTGTAGTGATCAATGATGATGTTATGCTAGGCTCCGGTGTGCACATTTATACCGGTAATCATCGTTTCGACATGCCAGGCGTAAATCTAATCAAGCAAGGTCATAGTGAACCGAAGACAGTGATTCTAAAGGAGGGCTGTTGGTTAGGTGCTAATGTGATAGTGTTGCCCGGTGTAACTATAGGAAAAAACGCAGTTGTTGGTGCCGGCAGCTTAGTGACTAAAAATGTAGCAGATAGAGCATTAGTTGCAGGTAATCCTGCAAAGTTAATTAAGCTGTTAGCATGAAAACAGATAGCTTAAAAAAACGGTATGCAATAAAGTTATTAGCAAATATCATTACAGGTATCATTAATGCTTTTCTAATTGCAATTGTACCAAAAGCATTAGGTCCTGTAACGTATGGACATTTTACCTTCTTACAACAATTTTTTAATCAAGTTGTTTCTTTTTTAGATGCAAGTACATCGACGGCTTTTTTTACAAAACTCTCTGCAGATAATGATAGAAGGGAATTAATAAAAGCTTATTCCATTTTTTCATTGATATTATTATTCATTCTTTTCATATCTGTATTTCTCATTGAAAAGCTAGGGTATTCGCAGTCTTTATTAACTGGTATACCTGATGACTATATTTACTTGGGGCTTTGGTTTTGCTTTCTCACTTGGTTGACACAAGTTTATATAAAAATATCAGATGCATATGCTTTAACCGTATCTGTAGAAATTATTAAAATCATGCACAAGCTCTTAATGCTTGGAGTCCTGTTATATATTATTGATTTTTTGTCTTTCGACTTATCTATTTATTATTACTTTCATTTTTTATCTTTATTTTCATTCATTTGTGTGTTGACAATTTTGTTTGGCAAAAGAAAGATAATCATAAGATCTACTTTTTCTAGTACAACAGATTATAAAAAAATAATTTCTGAATTCTATCTATTCTGTTCACCCATATTTTTGTTTAATATCATTGCTATAAGTATTGGAATTTTTGATATTTGGTTGTTGCAAAAAACAAGTGGTTCAGTTCAAACTGGTTATTATGGTTTGGCATACTCTATAGCTGCAATGTGTTTTTTATTTACAAGTGCAATGACTCCTGTCATAACTCGTGAGTTTTCAAAATCATTTGCTGAGAATGATTTACAAGAAATTAGTAGGCTGTTTGAACGTTATGTCCCTTTACTCTATGCTGTAGCAGCCTATTTTAGTGTATTTATTGCCTTTGAAGCTGAAAGTTTGTTAGCTATATTTACTGATGAACGATTTAAAGATGTTTGTTTTGTGCTTGTAATAATTGCATTTTATCCTTTACATCAAACTTATGGACAAATTAATGCAGCACTGTTTTTTGCTACAGGAGATACAATAAAGTATAGAAATATCGGATTAGTCTCTTCTTTTGTTGGCTTGATCTTTAGTTATCTATTTATATATAAATTGGAATTAGCGGCTGTTGGTTTTGCTTATAAGATGGTCATTACGCAATTTTTGAGTGTTAACCTACAGCTATATTTCAATGTTAAAAAATTAAAATTAAAATTTATTAATTTCTTATCTCATCAAATTTATACTATCTTGTTTTTTTCTGTTTGTGCTTACATTTCGTCGACCGCTATTAACATAGACAATCACGTAGGAATTAATTTTATAGTGACTGGTGTGCTTTATTCCGCTCTTGTCATATTAAACATATTTATATTCCCTGCAGTCTTTGGAGTCAATAAGCCGCAAATAATGGCATTATTAACTAATGTGAAAAAGAAGCTTTATAATTTTTAGCCTTTTTTCTTAGGTATGCCTAGTCGTGAAAAATGTTCCATTTTCCTTGTGGAATTTTAATTGGAGAAGGAAGTAAAATGAAATTTTGGTTTTTTAGTGTATGTAGAATTACTGAGAATGACTATATCAGATATGGGCTATTTGAATTAGCACAAAAAGGAATTGATGTTGAAGCTATTGATGTTGGTGATATCATGTGGAATGAGAAAAACGATGTCATTAAACATAAGTACAGCAATAATATATCAATATGCCATACAATTAAAGACTACAAAAATAAACTTGAAGAGATTAGCGCGAAAGATGTTGTACTTTGTGGGGCAGTGTTGACACCTACTTTGCATTCTATGTTATTTAGTAAAAGTAAGTATATAGGTTTACAGACCTTAGGAGCGATCCCTCGTAAATTCAATAACACACATGGGAAACTTGATTTTATAATAAAAAAACTTAAACGACCTCAGATTATAAGAAAAATAGCTTCAAAACTATATGGAAAATATATTTATAAACACTATCCATATTACTTTGTTCAAAGAGCTGGATATTTATCTTCTAATAACCACCCTGGTATAAATCAGAGAACAGAGATTCTTGAAGCTCAACCATTTGATATCTATTCATTACTTTACGTAAAAAATAAACCGATCGTAAACAACAATTACATATTATGGATTGATCAAGCAATCCCATTTCATACTGACACTTTGAAAAACGGGTATGATATCAGTCGTTTTGCTGTTGAATATTACACTCGAATGAAATCAATTGTTCGCTCTATAGAGAGTAAATATGGATTTAAAGTGATTGTTTCTCTGCACCCTAGAATCATTAATGACAGCAGATATATTGAAATTTGGGAAGGTTGGGAAGTAATTAGCAAAGATACAAGTCAATATATTCCAAATGCTAAGCTTTGTATAACTCATAATAGCACTACTATTCATACTGTTGCTTTTTTCCGAAAGCCATTATTAATAATAAAAGATAAAATTTTGACTGACAATGGCTATGATCTTGGTTCCTGTGATGGCTTTATAAGCGAATTGTCATGCAATGAATTTAACTCAAATGACCATATTGATAAATTAAATTTAGAATTCGAAATAAAAGATATATTCTATGATGAGTATATAAAAAAATATGTTTCTAATCAACCAGAACAAAAACCAATTATTGCAGACGTTATTTATGAATATATCAATCGAGTTTCAGAACACTAATTAGTGTATAACTGTATTGAGTTAGAGTGCCTTTTACCTGCATAATAAAACAAAGTTGTAAACAAATTGAATTACAAAATATTGATGACTAACATATGTGCAAGATACTTCTTATAAACAAGAGCGAATAATCGTTGCTTGCTAATTTAGTGAGATACTTGAAATAAATAGGAAAGATAAATCAGATTTTAGTGAGTTACACGATTTTTCCGATGACACATTGAAAATTAATGTGTCGATTAATTAAATTATTTTGGATCTGTGTTTTACATGATTTTTTGATAAAATGTCAATGCAGTTTTATAAGATAGGAAATATATTGCAAAGTGATGAAAAAAAAAGATATAACTAATGAATGTGAAAACACTTCTTTAACTCAAATTACCACCGATACTTCAACCTGTTACAAAGGTATTGTGTTAGCAGGAGGATCTGGGACAAGGCTTTACCCTATTACTAAAGGTGTTTCAAAACAGCTCTTACCAGTTTATGACAAACCAATGATTTACTACCCTTTATCTGTTTTGATGCTTGCGGGTATAAATGATATTCTAGTTATCACTACCCCAGAGGATAATGCAAGTTTTATAAGGTTATTAGGCGACGGTAGTGATTTTGGTATTAATTTAACATATGAAATCCAAGAAAGTCCTGATGGTTTGGCGCAGGCTTTTATTATTGGTGAAGAGTTTATTGGTGATGATCCAGTCTGTTTAGTCTTAGGTGATAACCTTTTCTGGGGGCAAGGCTTTTCTCCAATGTTAAAAAAAGCCGCTGAAAAAAATGTTGGAGCAACTGTTTTTGGTTATCAAGTACAAGATCCTGAACGCTTTGGTGTTGTGGATTTTGATGAAAATATGAAAGCACTTTCAATTGAAGAGAAGCCGACAAATCCAAAATCTAATTTTGCGGTTACTGGTTTGTATTTCTACGATAACAGTGTGGTTGATATTGCGAAAAATATACAGCCATCCGACAGAGGTGAATTAGAAATATCTAGTATTAACCAAGCCTATTTAGAGAAAGGTTTGTTAGAAGTAGAGCTCCTTGGTCGAGGGTTTGCCTGGTTAGATACGGGGACTCATGAAACCTTATTAGACTCAGCCATGTTTGTTGAAACAATTGAGAGACGCCAAGGTTACAAAATAGCTTGTTTAGAAGAAATTGCATTTAATAATAATTGGTTAACCGTACAACAAATCAAAGAATTAGCGGAACCGATGATGAAAAATAGTTATGGTCGCTATTTAGTAGAGCTAATTAAGGGTAGTAAATGAGTTTAATTAATATTATCAATTTCAAATCATTAGGTGATGAACGTGGTGGTCTAGTTGCACTTGAAGGAAACAAAGAAATCCCGTTCGAGATTAAACGCGTATATTTCATTTCGGGGACTCAGACTGGTGTTGCGAGAGGTTTTCATGCCCATAAAGAATTGAGACAAGTTGCTGTATGCATCAGTGGTTACTGCAAATTTATTCTGGATGACGGTAGTGAAAGGCAAGAATGTGTATTGGATAGCCCAACTAATGGAATGCTCATAGATAAAATGCAATGGCATGAAATGCACGACTTTAGTGATGATTGTGTTTTATTGGTTATAGCAAGTGATTATTATGATGAAGCAGATTATATTCGTGATTATGGCAATTTCTTAGGGTTAACTTTAAAATGAAAATTCATAAGCTAAGTGACGTACTTTCAACTAATATTGGAGAAGGTACTAGTATTTGGCAGTATAGTGTTATTCTTCCAAAAGCTGTTATAGGTAAAGGATGTAATATTTGCGCCCATACATTGATTGAAAATGATGTAACTATTGGTGACAATGTCACGGTTAAATCTGGTGTGTATATTTGGGATGGAATTACTATTGAGGATAATGTTTTTATAGGTCCTTGCGTTGCATTTACAAACGATAAAACACCTCGCTCAAAACAATATCCCGAAATGTTTTTAAAAACGGTTATAAAAAATGGTGCTTCACTTGGAGCAAACTCAACGATTTTGCCTGGGATAGTCCTTGGTCAGAATTGTATGGTGGGTGCGGGCGCTGTTGTTACAAAGGACGTGCCTGATTATGCCGTAGTTGTTGGGAACCCTGCAAAGATTCTAAAATATATTGAGAAATAACAATGATTTCATTTTTGAACTTAAAAGAAATAAATGCACAATATGCAGAGGAGTTGAAACAGGCGTGTTCTAGAGTGATCGACTCAGGCTGGTATTTGATGGGGAAGGAATTAGAGTCATTCGAGAGTCAATTTGCAAGTTATTGTGGAACGAAGTGTTGTATTGGTGTAGCAAATGGTTTGGATGCATTAACACTTACATTAAGAGCTTGGAAAGAACTTGGTAAACTAGAAGATGGTGATGAAGTCATTGTTCAAGCAAACACTTATATAGCTTCTATTTTGGCTATTACGGTGAATAACTTAAAACCAGTATTGGTAGAACCAGATGAATATACGTTTAACTTATCTCCACATCTAGTTGAAAAAGCGATAACAGCAAAAACCAAAGTATTATTGCCTGTGCATTTATATGGCCAAATGTCGCCAATGCCAGAAATAATGGAAATCGCGCATAAACATAATTTGTTAGTATTGGAAGATTGTGCTCAAGCACATGGTGCAAAAATAAATGGCAAAAATGCAGGTAATTGGGGTGATGCTGGTGCATTTAGCTTTTATCCAGGTAAGAATTTGGGGGCTTTAGGTGATGCTGGAGCAGTAACTACTAATAGTGCAGAGCTTGCAAAAGCTATCAGATCACTTGGGAATTATGGTTCAGAGAAAAAATATGAAAATATTTATCGAGGAGTTAATAGTCGCTTAGATGAAATTCAAGCCGCTATGCTAAATGTGAAACTACCTTATCTTGACGCAGAAATTAGACAGCGTAGACATATTTCAGAACGTTATCTAAATGAAATAACGAACCCTTTAGTCAAGTTACCTGCGTCAAAAAATGAAGATACTCACGTTTGGCATCTTTTTGTTGTAATGTGTGCGAATAGAGAATCGCTACAGAGCTATCTGCAGAAACAAGGAATTCAAACTCTAATTCATTACCCAGTTCCCCCCCATAAGCAACAAGCATATAAAGGATTGAATAGTTTAAGCTTACCTAAGACGGAAAAAATACATCAAGAAGTTTTAAGTTTACCATTAGGGCCGACTATGGTTGAGTCTGATATCACTGCTGTTGTTAATGCTGTTAATCTGTTTAATATATGAACATCGCATTTTATAGTCCTTATCCAACAATAAGCGGTGTTTCGATTCTGTTCTTAAGATTGGCTTCATATTTATCTCAAACACATAATATTTTTATTATGGATTTAAATGGCGGCTATATGCATAGTAAGATACCTGAAAATTGCAAATTCATACCATATGACAGTCCAGAAATGCTTCCCCCAGATACAATCTTGGTTGTTCAATCTTGCGCTTTGTGGCGAATTCCATTTATTGATAAATTTGATATAAAAACAAGGGTGTTCTTGTGGAACCTTCATCCTGATAATCTCAATCCTAATATAGGGGGGAAGAAAACAGGTTTGGTAGGAATGGTCTTAAAAGTTATTAACCTTTTAAATCATTACAGGAAAAAGAAGCTAAAAACTCAAACCAAGTTATTCATAGAGAATAAAGCTATTTATTTTATGGATATGGAAAATTTAAAAAATACAGAAAGATTACTAGATATAAATATAGAAAACAACTTGTTACTTCCCATTATCAACAATGTTTCTTATCCAAATAAAATTAAAAATTATAAGGTTTCAAAAAGTGAAGTTATTAAATGTATATGGGTTGGGAGAATTGAGGGGTTTAAATTACAAATACTACTTTATACAATTTCACAGCTTGAAGCTTACAAAGAACACAAGATACATTTAACTATAGTCGGCAGAGGAAGGGATAAAAAAATTGTTGATTCGTACCTTCGTAAATGTCAGAATCTAATTTATTCTTGCATTGACAACGTCTCCTTTAATGAATTAACAAATCTATTTAAGGACAAGCACTTAGCTTTTGGCATGGGTACTAGTGCGTTAGATAGTGCTTCAATTGGACTTCCTACTGTTTGTTTAGATTATTCTTATTCTAAAATATCAAAATATTACCAATTTCATTTCTTACATGAGAATACTGGTTACATAGTCGGTTCTGAAATTAATGCACCTAAATTTTTCTCTAATAGTTGTAACCTTTATAAAATTTTTAATGAGATTATTCATGATGGTCTAACTGTCTCTGAGAAGAGCTTTAACTACTGCTTAAATAATCATTCTTATCGTATATCCGATAAAATCCCCGATATACTGTCCAACTCTAGCTTAACCATTGGAACGCTGTTAAAATATAGACTTTCAGATGCAGACTTCATAACTAAATTGATTGCCAATGTATTAAATAAAAACAAAGTAGATTCGTCAGGTTTTATTCTTTTTTAAATTTCAATCATAGGGTTTATATGAAAGTATTATTGTTAGCAGGTGGTTTTGGAACAAGATTAAGTGAAGAAACTGATATTCGACCAAAGCCAATGGTTGATATTGGTGGGAAGCCAATCCTTTGGCATATTATGAAAATGTATTCTCAACATGGATATAATGACTTTGTGATCTTGCTGGGTTATAAAGGCTATTATATAAAAGAGTACTTTGCTAATTATTTTCTGCACCAAAGTGATGTGACTATCGATTTATCAACTAACGAGATGAAAATTAATAAAAACACTTCAGAACCTTGGACTGTTACATTAATCGATACTGGTTTGCATACTATGACTGGTGGGCGAATAAAGCGAGCTAAAGAAATAATCGGTGATGAGCCTTTTATGCTAACTTATGGTGATGGTGTATCAGATATAGATATTTTGTCATTGGTAGATTTTCATAAAAGCCATGGCAAGGCTATTACGATGACTTCAGTACAGCCAGAAGGAAGATTTGGTGCATTAGAGCTTGAAGGAGATCAAATAACCAATTTTCTTGAAAAGCCAAAGGGTGATGGACATTGGATCAACGGTGGTTTTTTTGTTTGTGAACCTAAAGTTTTAGATTATATTCAGAGTGGTGATAAAACTGTTTTTGAACAAGAACCTCTTCAGAGTTTAGCAACAGACGGCGAGTTAATGTCTTATAAACACTATGGATTTTGGAAGTGCATGGATTCACTAAATGATAAACAAAAGTTGAACGAAATGTTTGACTCTAATGAAGCAAAATGGAAGAGTTGGTAATATGTTTGGTAACGTATATAAAGGCAAAAAAGTACTAGTAACCGGTCATACTGGTTTTAAAGGAACATGGTTGACATCTTGGCTATTAGATTTAGGTGCGGATGTTTGTGGTATATCAAAAGATATCCCTTCTCAACCATCTATGTTTGAAGTTTTGGAGCTAGACACTAAAATTGAGCATCATATTGCAGATGTTCGAGACTTAGATATTATTTCAAATATTATTAATTCTTATAAGCCTGACTTTTTATTCCACTTAGCTGCTCAGCCTATAGTGTCACTTTCTTACCATGATCCGCTCGAAACTATATCCTCGAACGTCATGGGCACTGCTAATATTCTTGAAGTATTGAGGAAGCTTAATCACAGATGTAATGCTGTTATTATAACAAGCGACAAGTGTTACGAAAATGTCGAGTGGGTCTGGGGCTATAAGGAGACTGATCCCGTTGGGGGGCGCGATATATACAGTGGTTCTAAAGGTGCTGCCGAAGTTATATTTCATGCCTACCAAAAATCATTTTTCCCGACTGCTGAAGGTAATGTAAGAATTGCCACAGGTCGAGCGGGCAACGTAATTGGTGGCGGTGATTGGGCTGTCGATCGTATTGTTGCTGATTGTATGAGAGCCTGGAATAGTGGTGATAAGGTAGAAATAAGGTGTCCAGACGCTACACGCCCTTGGCAGCATGTATTAGAGCCTTTAAGTGGTTATCTTGCACTAGGGCAAGGACTTGAAACACAAAAGTCAAATCATGGTGAACAGTATAATTTTGGTCCTCGTTCCGAACAAAATCATACTGTTAAAGATCTTTTAACTGATCTTAGCGAACATTGGGATTTTGATAATATTAATCAAGCATATGATATTACCGACAATATACCATTTCATGAGGCTGGTTTATTAAAGCTTAACTGCGATAAAGCACTTTTCAATTTGAAGTGGGAAGCCAGCTTGAACTATGAACAATGTATTAAATTTGTTAGTGAGTGGTATTACCTATTTTATCAAGGTAAAGAAAATATGAGTGAGTTCACTTCTAAACAAATTAAAGATTATCAAGAAATAGCTAACAAAAGAAAATTAGTATGGTGTAAATAGTATGATAGAAGGAGTAAATGTTGAGCCATTACGTAAGATTCCCAATGATAAAGGTGATATTTATCATGGTTTGAAATCTACTGATGAGTCATATGTTTCTTTCGGCGAGGCATATTTTTCTAACGTTAATCATGGTGATATTAAAGGTTGGAAAAAGCATAATGAAATGGTGCTGAGCTTAATCGTGCCTGTTGGAAGTATCAGGTTTGTGATATATGATGACCGCTTTCATTCAAGTACATTTCAGCAGTTCTTTGAAATTACACTAGGTATTAAAAACTACTCTCGTTTAACTATTGCGCCTGGGTTGTGGGTTTCTTTTCAGGGAATGCAAATAGGACAAAATTTGTTACTAAATATTGCGAGTATTGAGCATGACCCCTCAGAGAGCGTCAATTGCCCTCTAGAGCAAATTAATTACAACTGGAATTAGTATGGATGTACTTATAACTGGCGGTCTTGGAAATTTAGGTTTGTGGATTACAAAGCATTACCTTTCGCTCGGTCATAAAGTCTGTGTGTTAGGAAGAAGCGAAAAAGTAGTCATTGTTCATCCTAATTATCATTTTTTGAAGGCTGATATTACAAGTTTGATGCAGATAGAATCTGTTATAGATGAATATTTTGATTTGTGTATTCATGCCGCTAGTTATAACGAACATTTCAAATCTGGTTATTCAAAAGATGCTCTGCTTATCAACTCACTAGGAACTGAATATCTATGTCAGGCCTTATCAATTAATGGTGTGGGTAAGTTAATTTATTTCAGTACTTTTCATGTGTATGGCTTGTCTGAGGGGGAAATAACAGAGCGTACTGAAGTAGAACCTAAAAATGATTATGGGTTAACGCATTATTTTGCTGAAAAATATATAGAAAAACACTCTAGAACAAACGGCCTGAATTATTTAATTTTTAGATTAACTAATAGTTACGGTTGTCCTGCGGATGATCAAACAGATAAGTGGTATCTCATTTTTAATGATTTTTGTCGTCAAGCCGTAGAAAATAATAATATAAAACTCACTAGTAACGGGAAAGGTAAGAGAGACTTTATCTGGATGGGAGATGTTGTAGACATCATCAGTAAGGAACAATACGAGAAATTACCTTTAAATAGTATTTATAATTTATCTTCCGGAGCTATATATTCTTTGAGAGAGCTCGCTTCCTATGTTCAAGATGCATACTATGAGTTTTCTGGAAATAAAATAGATGTGACTTTTAATGAAGATGACTTTTCAAGCGCTAATAATCTAATGGTTTCGAATAGTAAATTGACTTCCTTTGTAGACTTCGAATTTAAAAATAAATTTTCTAAAGAAGCATTAAGTATATTTACACTACTTGGTAATAAGAAATGAGCAATAATCCATTGGTAAGTGTGGTTGTACCATTATATAACTGTGCAGACTTTATTACAGAAACAGTTGAATCAATAATTAATCAAAGCTATAAAAACTTTGAAATTGTAATTGTTGATAATTGTTCTACTGATGAAAGTTTAAGTGTGGTGAATGAGTACAGTCACAAATTTAGTAATATATCAGTAATTCAAACAATGAACAATTCAGGCGGACCTGCGCATCCTCGTAATCTTGGTATTGAATCTTCAAAAGGTGATTACATCGCGTTTCTTGACTCCGATGACATATGGGAGGAAAATAAATTACAGCTTCAAATAGATTTAATGATGTCTGAAAGTTATAATTTCTTATCAACATCGACATGTAATATTGATCAGTATGGGGTACCGCTAAAATCTAACTTAAAAAAACCTAATGAAGATAAGAAAAGTTATGGTGTAAAATCTATGTTAGTTAGGAATACGATAACGACATCCTCTGTCATCGTCGAACGTCAATTTATTGGTTCGCTTAGGTTTTCCGAAGATATTGACTTGGTGACAGTTGAAGATTATTTTTTATGGTTACAGTTGCTGAATAAACAAGACTGCAAATTTTGCCATTTAGGAGATGCTCTTGTCAGATATCGTGTTTTCTCGGCATCTTTAGGAAGTAAAGGCGGTAAATCTAGGTTTTTAATTAAATCGCTTTTGGCATCATCAAAGTTTTTGCTTTTATCAAATGGGAAATACTTAGGCATAGTTTTAATTTCTCATCTGTTAAGATTTTTTCGCCTTTTACTTAATAGAGATATATAAAATATTTTGGGTACTATTTAATTTTGCTATTAATTATATTTGTCGGGGCTAATATGAAACTTGTACCAAATTTATTTCGAGAGAATTATGTTTAATAAGTTTGTTTTGTTGGGTTTTTTTGGTGTTTTTTTTAGTCCACTTGGAATGATTAGTTATATTTGTATATTAAAAGGTGTATTCGCTAAATTCAGTCTTTTTGATGTTTTATTTATTGCTTATATATTTTCCAATCTGATTGTTAATATACTTATTGGTGATCCAGTCTTATCTATCACAACTTTTAGATTCTATTTTGGTTTTATTGTTTTCTATCTATTTTTTAAAGTAGAGGGTGAATTACCTGTAAAGGCAATTATGTTATTTCTGCTGATGATTATCCCTATGGAAGCTATATTAATCAATACCATTTTACCAGCACAAATGTTACCTAATTTTCCAGATGCTTCAGCGCACAGTCATTTTAACATTGGTGGATATCAAAGGCCGTATTCATTCGGTGGGAATGCGTCGGTCGCTAGCAGTTTACTTGTTGTTTTGATGAGTATGTATGTGCTGTCTCGTATTCAAAAGTCAGCTTTCATTGGATGTATGTTGTTATTCGCATCTGGGAGTGGGTTTTTCAGCTTGCTAACTTATTTCTTTCTGAGACTTTTTAAGTTCTTTGTGTTGTTATTACCATTAGTTATTATTCTTATTGGTGCATTTCATCAGGAAGTGCTGGGGATCATTGACTCCTTAGGGCTGAAATTTAACTCTGGCTATGTTGAAATCTTAATAGAGTTTAAAAGGCAACAGTTTATGTCTCATTTTACCGGGTTTACGATTGTGGATTATATTTTTGGTAATATTGATTCTTTAGCTGAAGGGTATGGTGGCGATTTTGCTTGGTTATACTTCGTGTTAGGCTATGGATTATTGTCTTTTTGCATCTTAATTGGTTATATACTTTCTAAAATCACCAGAAGCACTGCTATTCCTATTATTGTGATACTAGTTGCGACTTTTCATTACCCTGTAATATTTTTTCTACCTGGTCAGATATTGTTAGGGTATCTCATGTCTCGTAAGTCGGTCAATTCTAATTATGTTGAGGTGTTAAAATGAAAGCTTTGGTGTTGGGGGCTACGGGTTTTATTGGCCAAAAGTTGGTAGAAAGATTACTCATTGAAAATTTGAGCGTAACAGCGATCACAAGAGGCGGGAAAGCGCTTAACAAATTGGATGAAAGAGTAAAGTTTATTGTCTTTGATTTAATTAGTAGTCCTGTTTCTATGATTGATTTTTCTAAGTACGATGTTGTTTTTAACTGTGCTGGAGAAATCAAAGATGAAAGTAAGATGGAAGATCTGCATGTCAATTCTGTACGGAGCATGTTAGAGCAGTTAAAAGGAACTGGTACTAAATGGGTACAGTTAAGCAGTGTTGGTGTTTATGGTCCTAAACATATGGCTCATATTACTGAAAATGAGTTATTTCAACCTCATGGAACTTATGAAGTAACTAAGGCTAATGCCGAGATTATTGTGAAAGATTACTGTATTTTAAATAATATTGCCTTTTCTATCGTTAGGCCTTCTAACGTCTTCGGTTGTGAGATGCCTAATGAATCGTTGCGGTCTCTTATTAAAATGGTTCAGTCCGGGATGTTTTTTTACATCGGAAACCCTAGAGACTACAGAGTGAACTATGTACATGTTGATAATGTCGTGGAAAGTCTTTTTTTGTGTGGCCAGTTACAATCTTCAGATCGAGAAGATTATATTATATCAGACAACATGCTACTTACCGACTTTGTTAGCTTGATTTCAAAATTTTATATGAAACGTGGTAGGGTATTTACCTTGAATAAAAGGTTAGTAACATTGGTGAGTCAGCTTTTTAGAAATTGGTCACGATTTCCATTAACAAAGTCAAGGATTTCCGCATTGACTTCAAATGTGACCTATGAAAATGATAAAATTATCCTACAACTCAGCTATAAACCTTGCATTGCCATAGAAGATGGAATTGCCGATTTTTTATCAAAGGATTCAGGTTTAAATTTAAAATCTTAAGTGTTAACCTTTTCTTACTGTTCAATTAATGTAGGTTCTATGTGTAATAAATCTATTGCTGTTGTCGTTTCCAGCCCAATGACTGTAAATTCATTTTTAATCAATCATATATGTGAGTTATCAAAGTGCTATAACGTTTCTGTTATTGCTAACTTTGGTGGCTTTTCAGGCAACCTTAATTTGCCGGAAGAGGTCAAGCTATATAATGTTGCTATTGTACGAAAAATATCTTTAATCAGTGACCTTAAGGCTCTATTTCATCTAATTAAACTTTTTCATCGTGAACGTTTTAGTGCTATTTACTCCGTAACACCTAAGGCCGGTTTAATATCTATGTTGGCTGGTAAGTTTGTTGGTTCAAAGATACGTATACACACATTTACAGGTCAAGTATGGGCGAATAAAACTGGCATATATAGAAATTTATTGAAGTCATTTGATAAGGTTATAGCTCGATGCACAACCGTTTCATTAATTGATAGTCATAGTCAACGTGACTTTCTTCTTAATGAGGGGGTGGTATCCATACTGGGGAGTAAAGTTTTAGGATCTGGATCCATTAGTGGTGTGGATACGAATAGGTTTATTCCTTCTCTAACTTCTCGAGAAAGAGTTCTTAACGAATTAAATATTCCTCTTCACGCTAAAGTCATTCTTTTTATTGGAAGGCTTAACAAAGATAAAGGTATTTCTGAACTCATAGAAGCCTTTAAGGTTGCTTATAAAAGTTCATCTAATTTATATCTTTTAGTTGTTGGTCCAGATGAAGAGAACATGAAGGGGGGTCTCCTCAGTTCTCTAGGTTTATTGTCTAAAAATGTTGTTTTTGTGCCATTTACAATAAATCCCGAGGAGTTAATGCAAGTTTCGGACGTTTTGTGTTTACCCAGTCATAGAGAAGGGTTTGGTACTGTTGTTATAGAAGCCGCAGCATGCGGAATTCCATGTGTCGGTAGTAATATTTATGGTTTGTCGGATGCCATTGTTGATGATTTAACTGGAGTTCTAGTACCTGTTAATGACTTTTACTCTTTGGCGCAATCATTACATGTTATTATAAATGATGATAAAAAAAGAGTTTTAATGGGGAACGCTGCTAGAAAAAGAGCTGTAGATAAATTTGATAATACAATACTTAGTGAAGCTTTGGCTAAAGTGTTCAATGATGAATTTAGAGATTTAGAGATTTAGAGATTTAGAAAATGAAAAGAGTATTTGATTTTATAACGGCACTATTTTGTTTGTTAATTCTTTCACCTGTTTTACTTGTTGTAACCATTATGGTTAAAGTCAAACTAGGTGGTAGTGATTTTTTTTTCTCAAGTTAGACCAGGGTTAAATAGTCACCCTTTTAAAATGTATAAATTCAAAACAATGAAAGAAGACCGGGACATAAATGGTTGTTCTTTGCCTGATGAACAAAGGTTAACTCCTTTCGGCAATAAGTTAAGACATTCCAGTTTAGACGAGCTTCCTGGTTTATGGAATGTCTTGATTGGTAATATGAGTTTGGTTGGCCCAAGACCTTTATTAATAGAGTACTTACCTTTATATAACGAACGAGAAGCTAAGAGGCATAACGTTAAGCCTGGCATTACTGGATGGGCTCAAGTGAACGGCAGGAATGCAATAAGTTGGAGTGAAAAATTTGAACTTGATGTATGGTACGTTGAAAATCATAATTTCATTTTCGATTTAAAAATCCTATTTAAAACTGTAAGAAAAGTTTTTGTGAAAGAAGGTATAAGTGCTAAGGGACACGCAACGATTGAACCATTTAGAGGACATGATATTGAATAGTTGTGCGATATTTGGAGCCAGTGGACATGGAATGGTTGTCGCGGAAATTGCTGAGCTTTGTGGGTATTCAACAATTCATTTTTATGATGATAGGTTTGATCGCATTAAATTTGTCAATAGGTTGCCGGTCATAGGAGGCTGGGAACTGCTCATTCAGTCATTAACTCACTATGATAATGTTATTATCGCTATCGGTGACAACTATATTCGGTCAACAAAGGTCAGTCTGTTGAAAGAGGCTGGGGCTACCAGCATGGCACTAGTACACCCGTCTGCCATCGTCAGTCAATATTCAAAAGTAGGTGGGGGAACTGTGGTTATGGCTAACGCAGTTATTAACCCTAATTGTACAATAGGTGATGGATGTATAATCAATACAAGCTCTTCAGTGGATCATGACTGCTTCATTAATGATGGCGTCCACATAAGCCCTGGTGCTAACTTCGCGGGAGGAGTGTCCGTTGGGAATAATACGTGGATAGGTATTGGCTCATCAATCAAACAAAATGTTGATATTGGTAGGAATGTGATTGTTGGTGCAGGTTCGACCGTCTTAAGTAATATAGCTGCCAATTTGACCGTTATAGGTAGTCCCGCAAAACCAATCGATTTAGAATAGGATATTTTTTGTGTTAAATACTAAGTTCTCACCTTGGCCCTCATATACTGAAGAAGAGGTTAAGGCTGTAAGTGAAGTTCTGTACTCAAATAAAGTTAATTATTGGACAGGAAATATATGTCGCGAATTTGAAAAAGAGTTCGCTGCGTGGGCAGATAGTAAATTTGCTATTACACTAGCCAACGGTACAGTAGCTTTAGATTTAGCTTTAAAAGCACTTGATATTGGGGAGGGAGATGAAGTTATTACAACCCCAAGGACCTTTCTCGCTACGGCTTCTTCTATTGTAACTACTGGTGCAGTACCTATTTTCGCTGATGTCGATTTGAATAGTCAAAATATCGAAGCTTCCTCGATAGAGTCCGTATTAACGCCAAATACTAAAGCTATTATAGTTGTTCATTTGGCTGGTATGCCTGCAGAAATGGAGCAAATAATGGAGTTGTCTCGCAAGCATGGCTTTTATGTCATTGAAGATTGCGCTCAGGCACATGGTGCTCGATATAAAGGTAGAAGCGTTGGTAGTATTGGACATATTGGTGCTTGGTCATTTTGTCAGGACAAAATAATGACTACTGGTGGCGAAGGCGGGATGGTAACCACAAATAGCAAAGTGCTTTGGGAAAAAATGTGGTCTTATAAAGACCACGGGAAAAACTTTGATAAGATTTATAATTCCAAATCAGATCATAAACCAGGGTTTCGCTGGTTACATGACTCATTTGGAACAAACTGGCGAATGACTGAGATTCAAGCTTGTATTGGGTTAGTGCAGTTGAAGCGTATGAAAGAGTGGACATTGTTACGAAATCGAAACGCTAATATTATTGCTGCTGCACTAGAGGATTTACCTGCTATTCGAAGCGTGGTGGTTCCTCAATATGTTCAACATGCCTATTACAAGCAATATATGTTTATTAATACTGACAAACTCAAGGTTAGTTGGAATAGAGATAAGATTATTCATAAGTGTACTGAATTAGGAGTACCTATATTTCAAGGTAGTTGCTCTGAAGTATACCTCGAAAAAGCATTCGAAGGGAAAAATTGGTTACCACAAAATCTGTTAAAAAATGCTGTTGCTTTAGGAGAAACAAGTCTAATGTTTTTAGTACATCCAACTTTGACTGAGTCCGAAATGAAAGTCATCTCAAAAATAGTTAGGAATGTAATAGTTGAATCTTCGATAACCTCTTGAGAAAGCTAGTGTCTCTAAATGTCGCTACTTGCTGAGTTTAGAGACACTATTTATTACTTCCCTAACATTTCTAGTTTATTATTTAATATATCAATTTTTTCATTCTGGTTTTGTACAACTCTAGTTAGGACTGCAATGATATCCATTGACGCTAGGCTTTTTCTATCATTTGTTGCTACCAGCTCAGGAACATCTTCTGATATAAATCCTGCATATGTTTCCGAAGGCTCTGCTTTATAAATGTACGTAACAGGCTTAAGCTGCTTCAAAGCAGTGACTGCTGCGTCAATAGATATGCTTGTAATTTTATCTTTTAGTTCACGACTTGAAGCGTTTGTCCAAACACCACCTATCGTCAAGTGAGCTCCTGTCGAAGTATCTATAGCATGTGTTGTATTATTGTTTAAGCTTGAAGGGCTATCACCAAAGTAAACGCTACCATTTTGATGAACTGTGAATACTTCACTTGAGGCGCCATTAGAAATAGCAAACCTATCATCGGTTGCACTTCTTCCTGCATCTGAACTATTTCTAGAACTTAATAGCCATTTTCGGACAGTATTTTCTCCTAAGAAAGCAATAGAACTATTACGAGAATCTAATTGAGTAGTCATTCCAAACATGGTGCTATCATTTGCTTCCCCTTTTATGTCTAGATTTGCCTGAACCCCATAGTAAAGTGCTGCAGAACCATTACCTATGCCCAGGTCTCCAGCGTCAGATAAAGACAATATTGTTCTGTTATTTCCTTGGTTTTTGACATCAAACCTCCCTACCGGAGAGGTTGTTCCAATTCCCACATCACCATCAGCAGCTATTGATAATGCACTAGATGGCGCTCCTGGAAATATTCTAAATGGCAGTGTCGAACCATTGGTTGCGTCACGTATAAAAAAGTTAGCTTCGTTACCAGCTACATCCCAGGTTTGTGGGGTGAAGCCGGAGCTGCCATCCTGTTCTAGCCTTAGGGTAGGGGTGTTACCTGATTTTATATGTACGTCTACTACTGGGGTATTTGTCCCTAAACCCAATCGCCCACCATCATCGACGTACAGTGAATGACTTGGCGCACCTGCCTCGAGTGTAAATGGTGTTCTGCCGCCATCTATATCATCAATAGAGAATTTGTTTGCACCGCCATTAGCACTGTCATTGGCGGTTATCTGCCAATCATTAGATGGAAAGCTTGAAGTTGAACTCGTATCAATAAACTTGATACGTAAGTTATTTTCTTTTAGGCGTAGAGTATCGAAACCAAATGACTCACCATTTACACAGTCCATGCCTACACAATTACTGCCATCGACGATCAGATCATCGAGTATTACTTGGTCTGCGTGGACCGATGTAGCCATTACCATTGATATAGCTAAGCTAAGTGGCAGTACTCTTAAAGTTGTTTTCATACTAATACTCATATTTTTATTCATTGTTATTACCCTTGCTATTTCAAGTTTAGTAAGGAATAGCCAAGTTACTTGGCTAACTGCTCGTCCACGATTTCAAAATTATTCTTATCAACTATTTGCTCAAGCATCTGGTCCGCTTTTGTTTCCTGCCCCTGCTCCCCTTCGTAATCTGCTTCCTGAACAAACTCACTGTCTCTGACATTGAAGTATCCAGACTTGGTCTCAACTTTTCCCAAGTTTCGGGTTGCTCCCTGCCTACCAGTCTTACGGTCATTAACTATTTCAACCTCACCCCATTGGCTATATTCAACTTGATAGCTGTAATTGCCGTCTTTGACTATGCCAAGTTGCTCTATATCAAGTTCACTATTGTTAGCGTCTACTCTTATCTGTTTTTCAAAACCGTTAGGGCCTGTGATTGTCACAATGGCTTCATCAAATTTATTTTCAGTGCTTAAAGCGCTCACTTCTAATTGAGAACCACTCGCAACTATCTGTTTGGCATTGATTGAGAAACTCAATGAACTAGAAATACAAAGGACTATTAGAAGCGGTTTTTTATATGCAATCATCATTTTCTCACCTGCATATTGAAATAATGAGTTAATTTTAACCTAATGATAACAATAGGCAGTGAAAATGTGTAGGTAAGCGTCAAAGGTTTGACCAGATGTTTATTTTGAACTAATTACTGTTTGTATTTTTATTGATAAAAACATAAGTTTATTTATCCTTGGGTGGGTATATCTGATTGATATTTATCGTTATTTATTATTTTCTCGTTAATGCTGCTTAGTTTTGGATAAAATTTAGTTGACCATATTAAAACTTCAAGAAGGGGCTAACAATAATTTGTTCAAGTGTTATCATTATGTGTATAGTTATTTTGTAATTATATTTAACTACGTTCATTTGTTGCGCTAATAAGAGATATATAAAAGGAATTACAATGAAAAACACCTCCAAGCAGAAGAAGTGTCTTTTAAATGCTGTTTATTTGGTTTTTTATATTTCACTGTTGTTGATCGCAAAGGTTAGCCATGCGGCTGGTACAGATCTGACTTTATCTGGGGCGTTTAGTACTCCTACTATTGCATCAGGTCATTTGAGTACTTTAACTTATACCTTAACTAATACGTCTGCGAGTTCAGCAACAGATATTGCTTTTACTGCAACATTGCCGGCAAATCATTTAATTGCAGAGCAAGTGGGCGATCTCACGACTTGTCTGGATGGCAGTTATAGCGCAGTTGCCGGTGCATCTTTATTTTCAGCGAGTAATTACCGTCTCGCAGCCGGAGCAAGCTGTATTTTACAGTTTAACGTAACTGCAACCGCAACTGGCGCAACTCTCACCTCCGGTTTGAACTCAAGCTTAGGAGCCGGAACTAATATATCAACCACATTAACCGTCGACGCCACTCTTTTTACTCTCGGCGTATCTCTGGCTTCTCCGGTTATATCTGTGGGTGCTGTTAACACTATAAACTATGCTTTTACTAATACTGGCAGCACTATAATGTCAGGCACAGCGGCTATTAATTTACCCAGTAGAATAGTTATTGCGCCCATTGCCAATTTTAGCAGCGATTGTGGTGGTGTTTCGCTTGCTGAACCAGCAGGTGCTAATTCAATTTCTCTCTGGTATAACGCTTGCTTCAGAAGCTGCTTGTACTGCCTCTATTGATATTGTCTCTAATACAGCTGGCATGATTGATTTGATTTGGGGAAATATCAGTTTTTTTGTAAACCCTTCACTAGTGTATTCCGGAAAAGTAGGTGCTTCTTTCGAGGTACAGCGTGAATTTTTGAATGTTAATTTCAACCCTCTCACTGCAGTACCAGGTTCGAGTACAGGCACCTTAGATTTCACCATCACCAACTTCGACCGAAATTTTTCTGCTACAGATATAACCTTTTCAGATAATCTCAATGCAGCGCTTGCGGGACTTGTTGCAACGGGGCTGCCTTTAAATGATATTTGTGGTTCGGGTTCGAGCATCTCGGGAAACGGTAGTATTACTTTGACTGGTGGCACACTCGCTACGGAAGCGAGTTGTAGTTTCTCTGTGCCAGTTACGATTCCTAGTAATGCGCCACAAGGTGCTTATACCAATACGGCAACTAGCATCTCAGCGACCTTGGACAGTAGCACTACAAATTATACTGACGTGAGTAACTCTCTGGTGGTTTCAAATGCTCCGAGTCTCACTGTTAGTGTTGTTGAGCTTAAGCATCCCCTCATAATAACCAGAGGCAGCAAGGCTTCCAGAGTATAATAAGCCAAATCACTCTATGTTCTAAAATTTATAACATGATAAATAAAGCCCTTATTCATAATCACATCGATGAACTCTTTGGCCATGACATGCATGCTAAAAGGGTCACCTCACTTGCTAATGCCGCTCACGGAGTGATTGAAAAGGGGTCACTCGCTATTCATGCCATTGGCGCTGGCTTAGCCCAAGCCAATAAACTTAAGCGTAAGTCTGCTATTAAACAAGTAGACCGATTACTCAGTAATACAAAGTTAAACGTCTGGCAATTACTGGACTCCTGGGGGCCTTATATTATCGGTGCACGCAAAGAGATAGTGGTCTCTCTCGATTGGACTGAATTTGATTCAGACGACCATTCAACCATCGTACTGAGTATGCAAACAACCCATGGACGTAACACGCCACTGCTATGGAAAACCCATCGTAAACATGCTTTAAAAGGTAATAGAAACAACCATGAAGATGAGTTGTTGGTTAAGTTAAGGTCGATCGTTGCAGAGGATGTTAAAGTGACAATTGTTGCTGATAGAGGCTTTAGTGATACGGCACTATTTAACTTCATTGAACATGAGCTGGGTTTTGACTTCATCATTAGAATTAAGGCTAATATCAAAGTCACCGATGCGGTAGGAGAGCTGTTTCCAGTAAAGGACTGGCTATTACCCAGCGGCATAACAAGAACCCTTAAGGACGTTCAAATAACGGGTAATAAGCAAGCAGTCGCTCGGGTCATTTGCACCAAGAAAAAAGGCATGAAAGAAGCTTGGTATTTAGCATCAAGTCGACGTGACCTAGTGAGTAGCAAGATGTTGACTTTATATGGGAAACGTTGGGGGATAGAGACGACTTTTCGTGACATTAAAGACTATCGTTTTGGCATGGGGATGAGTGCCACCTACACGCGTTCCCCGGTACGTAGAGACCGGTTGTTTTTGCTAAGCGCCTTGGCGATAGGCTTGCTGACGCTACTAGGAAAAGCGGGCGAGGATGCTGACTTGGAAAAGACAATAAAGGCAAATACCAGTAAAACTCGCTCATACTCTCTGTTTCGCCAAGGTTGTATTTACTATGAACTGTTACCCACGATGCGAGAAGAGTGGGCAGAACCTCTAATGGATAATTTTTATCGTTACCTTAAAAACCAGCCTATTTACCGTTCAATTTTCGGGATTATTTAAAATTGAAAAATGAGGGGATCTCTAAGGTTGTTGAGCCTTTCCTTACCGCAGGAGGTACGGTCACTTTACGTCATGTGTTAACGAACCTAGATACCGTTAATGCTGCAAGTGATATTTCATTTAGTCTAAATGTAAGTTCAATCGGTGGAATATCAGTCGATACGCTACCAGTGACGGGTGACTGTGGCGTAGGCTCACTCTTTAATCCTGTTGTCGACTCAGAGAATCCACCAACAATTACGGATGTTTCAGTATCCAGCGCGGGTCTTGCCGCCGGTGACAGCTGTACATTTGATGTGTTGCTGTCTCTGCCAACGAGTTTGGCTGCAGGAAATTACAATGTGTCAGTTGGCACAATATTGTCGACTATAAATTCGCAGTTAATCTCGAGTGGGTCTCCGTCTGCAAGCGAAAGCGTGATTATTGATACAGCACCTTCATTGAGCTTCTCGTTTGTCGACACCACGGTTCTACCTGGCAGCGCGGGAGTGATCAACTTCTCGCTTCAGCATGATTTTGCATCTTCGGATTCTGCCACTGCTATTGGTTTTACATTAGACCTAGACGCAGTAATGACAGGTATGGTGGCAACAGGTTTACCTAGTGGGGATATCTGTGGTTCGGGTTCTAGTATCAGTGGAACAGGCATGCTCACGTTTACAGGAGGCACTCTTGCTGCGGCCGATACTTGTGACTTCTCAGTTTCGGTACAACTGCCGGCAGATACCGTGGGTGATGTTACCTTTACAAGTTCGGTTATCAGTGCGCAAGTAAATGGTAATAACGTCAGTAACAGTGTAAACAGCACTGATTTGAGTGTCAGTGGCTTGAGCTTTACTAAAAGCTTTAATATTGGTTCAGTTGATGTTGAATCAATCAGAGTGGGTGCCAGTGGTGCAGATGTCGACCTGACTTACCTGATAACTAACGTAGCGGGAGCTGGTGACGCTACAGCTATACAATTTTCTGAAGATTTTTCAAAGCTTAATGTCGGTGCAAGCGTGACTTCAGTTGCTCAGTCTAATTTTTGTGGTGCTTCAAGTTCTGCCACTGGTACGACTATGCTAATGGTGTCAGGCGTTGAAGTGAGTGCGGGCTCTCAATGTGCTTTAACCGTAACAGTCAACTTCCCGGCAGGAACTTTAGCTAATTCATATACCACAGCCTCAAGTACCTTAATGGCAACCATAGGTGGGGTTATGTTTATCAGCCCCGCAATAGATAGCATCAGTGTTAACGAGATCACAGTTGCTTCAAGCGTTGATGTCACCAGTCCTACATCGAATACCTCAGTCAATATGACTATCAATTTTTCAGA
The DNA here is from genome assembly GCF_002005305.1 of Shewanella psychrophila. Lineage (NCBI taxonomy): Bacteria > Pseudomonadati > Pseudomonadota > Gammaproteobacteria > Alteromonadales > Shewanellaceae > Shewanella > Shewanella psychrophila. Next base: position 4,247,065 of record NZ_CP014782.1, on the reverse strand, counting down.
TGATGTGACTGATTTTATTCAATCGGATATCACAGCTATCAACGGCACGTTATCCGGTTTTAGTGGTTCTGGAAGCAACTATAGTGTGGTTGTCACTCCTATTGCCGATGGGGTGGTAACTTTATCAATTGCAGCGGGCGTTGCAATTGATGCTCTCGATGCGACAGTGACTAATACGGCTGCTGTTGACGTCGAGTTTGAATACCAAACGACGCCATTAGTGCCAACTCCTAGCTTAGTTATCAGTGCTCCTTCATCATCATTAGCCGGTACAGGGCCAGTAACTTATACCATAAGTTATTTCGATGCAGAGCAGGTTAACCTCGATACACAGGCTATCACACTTAATTCAACTGATACGGCGCAGGGTGAAATTGTGGTGACAAATGGTGACACAACAACAGCCATTGTCACAATTCAAAATATTTCGGGGCAAGGAAAATTAGGTATAACTATTGCTGAAGGCACCGCTCGATTTAGCACTAACTTAGCGCCGTCGGCCGGGCCTAGTAGCACATTTGTCGTCGATGCGATTAAACCCAATGTGGTTTTATCCGGGCCAAATGGCGGACAAACTGGATCTTTTGCTGTCGATATTGTATTTGATGAAAATGTCACAGGTTTTACTGTCGATGATATAAGTGTCGTGAATGCAAGTTTGGCTGATTTTCAGGTGATTAACTCTGCTAGCTACTCGGTGCAAGTCGAGGCTTCAGGCGAAGTCGATGTTTCGGTTTCAGTGGCTGCAGGTGCTGCGACCGACACCGCAGGTAACGGCAATACTGTGTCTAATACGTTAAGTTATGCTTTCGATGATGTGCTGCCAACTGTGGTTATTTCTGGGCCAGTCAATGAAACAGCGGCTCCTTTTACTGCCACATTTACTTTTAGTGAAGATGTTACAGGTTTTGCCTTAGAAGACATTCAATATACCAACGCTACACTTTCTGAATTCTCGGCTCAAAATACGACTAGTTATAGCGTATTGGTGACGCCAATTGAACAAGCCCTTGTGACACTGACGCTCGCTGCTGATGTGGCGAATGATTTACTCGGCAATGGAAATGTCGGCTCCACCTACTCAGTTACTTATAATCTTAACTACTCTCCAAGCATAAATACTAATATCTATTTCTCTCCTGCTCCCGCGACTCAAAGTCAGGAAGTGAACTTGGTCGTAGGGATCACTAACTTAGGCCTTGCAGATGCCAATGATGTTAGCTTTGAGATAGTTATCGCAGACGTACTTACTATCGTGAGTTTGCCGGAGTTTTGCCAAGAGGGAGACACGTCAATCGAGTGTGTGCTCGGTGATAAACTCGATGTTAATGCAAGTCATGAATCTATCTTTACTTTCTCAGTTAATTCCATTGAGTCAGGTTTCGCGGATGCTAATCTGACTCTTACAGCGAGTAATATCTCTGGGCCAGTTAACGATAGCGCTAACCTTTTACTTGCAAATATATTGTCGCAAGTTCCTGGTGTGCTCTTGTCTGCCACTCCTACAGAAGTGGGTGTAACCGCAGATGTTGACGGTGATGGCTTTGTGGATATGTTAGCCTTTGACGCATCGGCTATGACCATTACTATCTACACTAATGATGGTGCGGGTTCCCTCACGCTAAAGTCCAACCTAGATATGCTTCAAGATGTTAAAGCTATATTGCTTGCAGATGTTAATGGGGACGATGTCATCGACATCATCACTGCCGGAGGAGCATCGGCTAATAGCATGGCTTATTTACTTAATAGTGAGCTAGGTATCGAGTCATCCATTGTGCTTGATGCAGTAAAGGCTGACTTTATTTTGGCTACAGACTTTGGTCAAGATGACACTATAGAGCTTGTTCTTGCTGGTATTTCGCAAGTCAACATTGCTATTTATTCAGGTCTCGGGACTAGTGAGTTTAATGTCGAGTTAGTCAATGCATTTGAGCTGGCATCGCTCAATGGCAGTTCTGCTATACAGGGAGAAAAAAATGCTAAAGTAAGTGATAACTCACAAGCGCCAGCCGCTGCCCCAGTTCTAGCTGATACCGGGATAACGGCCATAACACTTATTGAGACAGATACAGATGTTAGCCTTGTAGTAGCAGGAAATTCGAGCCTCCCTGTGCTCGTTAGTCAGGAAGAGGGAACTTGGATGTCAACTCCAGTCATTAGTCTCTCTCAAGCTGTAGAAAAATTCATTACTACTGACATAGATAACGATGGCTTGAAGGATGCTTTTATTTATAGTGATTCGACTTGGCAACTGATAAAAAGCGTCTTTGAACTTGATTATGAAGTTAGCAATGTCAAGTTTCCTAACGCGCTCGATATTCTTGTAGCAGACGTCAATGATGATGGAGTCAGCGAGATTTTCTTTGTTACTCCGCAAGGGGTTAGTATTTGGCATTATTACGGATTGAATGATATTCGTGTTGATGAAGCCGTTATTGTATCTAACTCCCTTAAGGGCATTGCGTTACTCGATTTAGATAACGATGGTGACTTAGATATAGTGACATTCGATAGCCAAAATGGGGTGTCACTTTGGTACTTAAGCTTGGATGGTGGCTTTGGTTTACAAGAAACGGATGTGTCTATTTTTGCTGATGGCCCCAACTTCCCTCAGGTTGATGTGGCTTCGCCCGTCATGTTCAGCATCGGTAACCTTTCAGGAGCTATAGCTACAGAAGTCAGTGTATCAATCAGTGTCGGAACTCGTTTTGAACTTTCTAATATACCAGGTAATTGTGTTGGCCAAGATGGTGAGTATGTTTGTAACTTGGGTGAGATAGCTGGTGGAACTCGTAAAAAAATTGAGTTGTGGATCACACCTAAGTCTGTTGGCGAGTTTTCGATTATTGCGACCGTTGAGCGACTTGAATCCGATACCAATGAACATAATGACACGGTTAAGCTTACTTTAGATGTTCAGGGGAAGAATGATAGTGAAAGCAGTAGCGGTAGTATGCAGGCTTGGGCTATTTTCTGTTTGCTAACGATGCTTGCATATAGAAGAGTTTATCCTTGTAGGAGGGCGCTTTAGCCCCAAGGCTTAGGATATATCTTTTGGGCATGTTGATTATTCCTCCCTGCTAAAGCCTGTCCTACATAGGTTTACATATTGTAGGAGGGCGCTTTAGCCCCGAGGCTTGGGATATGTCTCTTGTCCATTTGATAGCTTCCTCCCGGCTAAAGCTGGTCCTACATAGGTTTGCATATTGTAGGAGGGCGCTTTAGCCCCGAGGCTTGAGATATGTCTCTTGTCCATTTGATAGTTTCCTCCCGGCTAAAGCCGGTCTTACATAGTCTTGCATGTTGTAGGAGGGCGCTTTAGTTCCGAGGTTGTAGACTTGTTGGTATGCATGTTGTTTTTTTGATATCTTGAAGTTGATAAATATTTAATAAAAATATGTCGGCCACTCCTGCTGTTTATCGTTGTTTAAGGAGAAGGTAACGACAAAAGGGAGTTGTATATGCGCAGTATAAGCAATGGAATTCATTCTAGTTTGGGCTTTAGTCATAATCCAGTACGAAAACTTGCCGTCAGTATCAAAGCTGTGTTGTTAGGCGTAGTGCTAATATCATCTGGTATGGCAACAAATGCTTATGCCATTGATCAAGTTGATATCAGTCAGTTAGATGATGGTATATTAAAACTGATGGGGAAATTAGAGTCGGTTAAAGACCCTAAATGCCACGCTACAGCAACTCGTCTCGAAGGCCTTATTTATGGCACTCCCCTATCTACAAACGCCAGATATGCTAAAACTGAACTGCAAAAAAGGCTTGTACGTGCTATCTGGCAAAAAGCTGCGAGTCTTCATCTCGATGCCAGTCAACTCTCACTCTCTCAAGTCAATGAAGCAAGTGAACTTCTATTTCAAACCGAGCTAAAACAACTAAAACAAGGTCTTCCTGATGTTAACCAGTCTTACTGGTCTGTAAGTACTAATGGCGTCACTACAGAAATTAACAGTCGTGATCAACAGCATTATGGTTCGATTGCTTATACATTGAGAGCCATGTTAGCCGTGCAGCAAGATGTGTTGCTTGATTTTGACATCGAACTTCCTGAACTCAGTGATGATGCGGCCAAAGCTATCACTGAAAAAGTGGATCTAGTCACCTTGTCACTGTTAAAACGAGCAGATTCTCTTGCTAGAGAAGTGGATAGTTATGAAGTTTCGGCGAAGATGATTACCCAAAGTTGGGGTGTTATTTTCCCGTCTTTGGAGTCGTCAGAAAATGTAGGGACTGCAAATAGTTCATCATCTAAAGCGGCTAAATCAGGCTTATTACTGCCCTTGATAGAGCAGAAAATTGCGGCCTTCGAGCAATATAATGAGGTCAATCAAACCCTTTTCGCACGTAATCTTCAAGTGTATTTTGCGAAACTCGCTTTACCTAAAGACCCAGCTAAAAAGGCTGCATTCAAACAATATTTCACAGAAGCAATGATTGCATTCTCTGGCACGCTTTATCTCGATGCTCAGGCTCGAGTCAGTAATGGCTCAACAATTAAAGAATCTGATGTCGCAGCGTCGGTGCAAAGTTTGCTTCCCCATAGCATTAATGAATATGAAGATGTGATTTTTTATCCTAATTACCCGAAGGATAAGCAAGTCATCATAGAATCTTACGATATGGACTCATTCAGAGATTCAGGCCTACATTGGTTATATTTTAAAGAGGCACTGTTAGATGCCAAATCGCTAGTCAAAATTGAAGCTGATCCTTTTGCTGCTGAGCTTCTCAGTGAAGCGATCGCTCACTATGGTGTTCTGCTGCTTAGAAATGCGGGCATTGAAGGTAAACGGTTAAAGCAAGAGATGCTTAGCTCTGAGCTTGTGGCGCTGAGCTATGAAAAAATCATGTCTGACTTACAAAAATACCATAACTATCAGCCTCAGAAGCTTGCAAAAACAGGCATTATCTCTGCCGGTGGTAATGGTGGCGATACGCCTCAGACTCGTTATTTTATTAATGTGACAGACAAGCAAGGTTTTAAAGCCGAACATCGCTCATCAGATTGGTTAAGCCGTCAGCTACGAAGCTATCTGAGTAAGAGTTCTGAAACGGGCATAATCACTATTCCTCCAGCATTTGGTGGCGGTGGTGTTGCAGCTGAGGACATAAACAATGATGGATTAACCGATATCCTTATTCTGAGTGGCCTTGGTAACAAGCTCTTCTTGAATAAAGGAGGCCACTTCGAAGATATTACGGTTTCGGCTGGTTTGGATAATGACAGTAAGAGAAAAGGCTCAGAAGACACAGCGGGTGAGCCTCGCCAGCCTTTAATAGCCGATTTTGATAACGACGGCGACCAAGACATAGTGATCACTTATGTCGATGAAGCTCACCGGGTATATCGTAATGATGGAGAGGCAAAGTTTACCGAAGTTACTGCAATAGCTTCACTAGGTGGTGCGGGCCTTGTTGGCGGTCCTGCAACGACGTTCGATGTGAACAACGATGGTTTACTCGATATTTACATCGAATACTTCGGTAATTACCTCAAGGGCGAGTTGCCAACTCTAAAACGTCGTAATGACAATGGTGGCGTTAATGTACTATTTATCAATAAAGGTGGTTTCAAATTTGAACAGGCAAAAGATGCCCTAGGTGCCAACAACTCTGGGTGGGGCCAAGCGGTAACCCATACCGACTTGAATATGGATGGTTGGCAAGACCTCATCGTAGGTAATGACTTTGGGGTAAATGCTTATTACATCAATCAACAAGGCAAGGGTTTTGTTGATTATGCTGCCAAGCTAGGCACAGATAAGCCGTCATATACCATGAACTTGAGTTTAAGCGACCTTAACCGTGACGGTATCGCGGATATCTATGTGTCGAATATTGTGACCATGAATAAAGATCAGAAATATGTCACGCCAAGCGAGGATACCAGCGCCGAGTTTAATCCAGATAAATTAGCGAATATGCGAGTCGTCGAAGGCAATGACCTGTTTCTGTCTACTTTTGCCGATAACGGCGTCATCAAATATCAGCACAGTGACTTGGTTGGCCGAGGTTTTTCGTCAACAGGTTGGGCATGGGATGCTGACTTTTTAGATGTAGATAATGACGGGGATGATGATCTCTACGTGCTCAATGGCATGAATGATTATTATGTCTACTCCACTGAAAATCCTTATTACAACGACCCTATGACAGGCGAAAGCTTAGCGGTTAATTTTCCGGATGCAGCTAAAGCCAGTAATGTGTTTTTCCTCAACAGCAGTGGAAAACTATCGAATGTTTCAGCGTTAAGTGGCTTGGACATGATTGCTAATTCGCGATCGGCCTCCTACCTGGATTTTGATAATGATGGTGACTTAGATGTCGTAGTGAATAACTATCATGACACGGCGCAGTTATTCGAGAATCAGGCGCAGAAGCTCAATAATAACTGGATCAAAATAACCTTGCAGGGATCATCCAAACATGGCGTTAATCTGGATGGCATCGGGGCACAAATTATTGTGGGCTATGAAAATGATGGTTACTCATGGCGTCAAGTAAGTGGTAGTCAGGGCTATATGTCGGTACACCCCAAGCAGCAACATATAGGTTTAGGAAAAGCGACTTCGGCAAACCTTATGGTGATTTGGCCTAATGGCATCAGGCAGAGTATTAGCAATGTGAAAGCCAATCAAAGTTATACGGTTCGCTATCCGAAGAGGTAGGTTAGGAGTTGTTTCGGGTTAAAGATAGTGCTGAGAAAGTCTCGATAGCGTAGTTTCGAGTACAAGACAGAGCTAAGAAAGTTACGAGTCTCGAGTAAAAGATTAAAAAATAGAAAATCATTGTTGTCATTTAAATTTTTGGTTCTATATCATGCGTAGCTCGTAGCTCGTAGCTCGTAGCTCGTAGCTCGTAGCTCGTAGCTCGTAGCTCGTAGCTCGTAGCTCGTAGCTCGTAGCTCGTAGCTCGTAGCTCGTAGCTCGTAGCTCGTAGCTCGTAGCTCGTAGCTCGTAGCTCGTAGCTCGTAGCTCGTAGCTCGTAGCTCGTAGCTCGTAGCTCGTAGCTCGTAGCTCGTAGCTCGTAGCTCGTAGCTCGTAGCTCGTAGCTCGTAGCTTTTTTAAGATGTCATCCTGAACTTGTTTCAGGATCCAGCTTTTGATTTGTTAACAGAATGGATTCCGGCCTTCGCCGGAATGACTGGTTATGAAGACATAATCTAAATGTGTGGCTGAGCTATTAGGCTGTTTATAGTTGACCGCAGATTCAAGAACACACATGCTTTTCGAAACTCACAATAAGTAATCAAGAGACCCTCTGATGCATACTAGGCTCCTCCTTTTATCATTCATATTCTTTATTAGCACGAGCCAAGCTAGTTTGCAGCCTGCGAGCGCAAATAATGCAGGGTCTTTCAATGATGAATTACTTGCCGTCTTTAAGGCGCGTAAGCCCTGGCTCGTTAATCGCAAAATTGTTAGTTCACATATATTTACGCCTAAGTATATTAATAACTTAATCAATTCTGATTCTCCCTATCTGCTCAGTCACTCTCTACAGCCCGTTGACTGGATTGAGTGGCAGCCTAGTTTTGAGTCTGATTTTAAAAGCGGTGACAAACTTGTCTTTGTCTCTATTGGCTATTCTACTTGCCACTGGTGCCATGTGATGGCAGAAGAGAGTTTTGCTAATACTGACATCGCAGATATTCTTAATCAGTCTTATATCAGTATTAAAGTCGATAGAGAGCAGTGGCCGCTGGTGGATGAGCGTTTTAAATCCGCTTTGGAATTATTGAAAGGTGAGGCTGGCTGGCCTCTCAATGTGATATTGACGCCAGAAGGGAAGATAGTTTGGATTGACTCTTATCTTAATAAAGATAAGTTTACTAAGGTGATCCAAGGACTTGCTAAGCGATGGCAGAAGCAACCAAAAGCTATATTTAGTCTGGCGAGTAGAATAGAGGCCACAGTAAATCCTGATCCACTTCCTACTTCTAATCCAGAGACAAATCCGCTTTCAAAAAGCGACTGGCGAAAATTATTACCTAAGCAACATCAGTCGGTTTATCAGGCTTTACTCAATGAACAACGTCCCGGCGAACCGCGATTTTTTCGAGAAATCTGGCAACTTGGCTTACTCGATGAGTATTTGAGAACAGGTAATGAAGCTTATTTAAAAGCAGTAGAAAATCAGCTATCAGAGATCTTGTTAAGCCCGGTATTTGATGCAATTGATGGTAGTTTTCATCGCTATACCGTGGACAGTGAGTGGAAGACCCCTCACTTTGAGAAGATGCTCTATACCCAAGCGAATATGATAACTCTGTTAGCAAAAGCTTACGGTATTACAGGTAAGCAGCATTACCGTATCGCAATGGAGCAAACCATTGATTGGGTTGAGCTGTGGCTGAAGAATGATTCAGGTTATTCTTCGGCAGTATCGGCTATCTCAGAAGGACAAGAGGGTAAGTATTATCACTTTAGCGAAACTCCGTTAGACTCAGGCACAGTCAATGTAGCTGGATTTAAAGTTGTAAATAGGTTCACCCATGATATCCAAAATGAAAATGTTCAGAATTACTTAATATCACTTGATTCATTAGATTCCGATTGGCGTGAATTGACCAGTTATCAGGAGTTAAAAAAATATCGTAAGCAAAAAGTAAAACCAGAACTTGATGAGAAAGTCATTGTCAGTTGGAACAGCCGTTATGCGATTGCGCTACTTGATGCTTTTGAGGTAACAGATAAAGCAGAATATCTGGAAAATAGCATCAGCTTGCTTGAGTCACTTTGGCAAGCTGCAAAACTTGATGGAGAACTATATCGAATAGTATTCCTAGGGCGAGCATCTATTCCGCCACAGATGGAAGATTATGCTTTGTTTGCAAAAGCTCAGTTTAGGCTGGCTTTCTATCAGCCTTGGCAGACCGAAAAAGATGATGAGAGTAAGCGTAAGTTTTATGCTCAGAGTGATGGCAATCGTGTCGTTGAGAGTGTAGGTGAGAGCATAGACGAGAGTGAGACATCTATTATGACGACTAGCGCTTTACACGATAGTTCAGCAGCCACTAGGGGAAATTGGTTACTAGAACAAATGATGATTCATTTTGATGAAAATGGTGAGCATGATGGTAAAAGTCTATATGCAAAGATCACTAATTTGAACACTGATGGAGAGCAATCTTCAGTCTATACATCGGTATATGAAGCATTAGCCTTAGGGGAACTATATTCACAGAGTCCAGTTTATAAAAAATTAATCGGTAGGTTCACTAAAAACCATAGTCACCTTCCTATTGAAATGTTTAAACATTATAGCTTCGTCAGTAGTGTGGCCGACAGTCTGAGCCCTGCAAGGTTAAATCATGCTATTTTCGCCAAAGGACATGGACGGATAAAAGCATTCTATAGTGAACCTAATTTAAATAGTAAACCGAACGAAGTGAGTCATGGTGGTGTTATTAAAGTCACTTTTACTATGGAAAATGGATGGCATGTTAATGCTAATTCTGTTTCAAAGAGTCGGTTTATTCCCACAACGGTTAAGTTAGATCGAGATGTTGCAGATTCACAAACTGATACAGATATTCGATATCCAGAACCTAGAATTCGAAAACTTGGTTTTAGTGATAGTAAGCTTGCACTTTATGAAGGCAGATTTGAAATCTTTCTAGAAGGAGGAGTAATCCAAGAGGGGGAGCTGCAGAAAGAGCTCAAGTCTATTGATATTAGAATCCAAGCTTGCTCAGATCAACTTTGTCTGTTGCCAGAAACCATAAAACTGAATTTGTAATTTTCTCAAAATGAATGTTTGGCTTAATTGATTAAAAGTACAGATAAAGTCAAAGCTCATGTTATGTAGCTATGATGTGACTATTGTGTTGGGTGCTGGTTGTTCTGTGTCGAAACTTGCTTGGAATGTTCTCTAAACTGAAGTGAACTTAATATTTTATGCTATTATTCTTCATTGATGTCCTATTAGATCAAAATTTGAGTTGTATTTGATATGTTGAGCCTTTTTAGTTCGGAGCGGGAAATGGATTTTTTGCAAGTTATTTTTTCTTTAGATCGTACCTATAAACGCCTCGTTAGCGTTGCTATTGATACTGTGTGCTTAGCTTTTTCATTTTGGCTAGCGGTCATGGTGCGTACAGATACTGTTGACTCTCTTACTAATACAGACTATTGGTTTTTGATCGCACTTGCTTGCCCTATTAGCATTTTAGCTTTTGTGAAATTGGGATTATATCGAGCTGTCTTGAGGTACCTGAGTCTTCAAGCCTTAACTGCAATACTTATTGGGGTTGTTATTTCAACTATCAGTTTGGTGTTTATCTCCTATTTTGCAAATCTCGATCTTCCAAGAACTGTTCCTATTATCTATGCAGCATTTTCTCTAGTGTTGATAGGGGGCTCAAGAGGAGCCATTCGCTCCATTGTTGGTTCAGGCATGAAGCGAGAAGGTGAGCCTGTCATTATTTATGGTGCGGGTGTAAGCGGCCGCCAATTGGTTACAGCTCTTGTACAAAGTCATGAGTATTATCCATTCGCCTTTGTCGATGATGACAAATCAACTCATGGGAGTGTTATTCAGGGTGTTCATGTTCATTCTCCTTCGATAATGAGAAAGCTGATTAAGCAGAAACAAGCGACTAAAGTTCTTTTAGCTATTCCTAGTGCTTCACGTTTACGTAGACAAGAAATACTTTTGTCGTTAGAACCGCTAGCGGTTCAAGTGTTAACGCTTCCAGCTATGGCAGACCTAGTCAGTGGTAATAAACTCTATAGTGATATAAAAGAAGTTGAGATTGATGACCTTCTTGGTCGTGATGCTGTAGCACCTAGACAAGACCTACTTTCTGACAATATTTTCGACAAAATTGTTATGGTGACAGGGGCTGGTGGTTCTATTGGATCCGAGCTATGTCGTCAAATTCTAAAACAAAAACCTAAGAAACTTGTTTTATTCGAGTTATCTGAGTTTGGTCTCTATTCAATCGAAAAAGAACTCTCAACTACAGCTTTAGAAGGTGGGTTAGATGTTGAGATCTTACCCATGCTTGGCTCTGTGCAACGTGAGAATCGTGTTCTCGCAGTTATGGAGTCTTTTAAAGTTCAGACTGTTTACCATGCAGCAGCTTACAAACACGTGCCGTTAGTTGAGCATAATGTTGTCGAGGGAGTACGCAACAATGTATTTGGCACCATGTATACCGCTAGAGCTGCAATTGCGGCTAAAGTAGAGACATTTGTGCTGATTTCAACAGATAAGGCTGTGAGGCCCACAAACGTTATGGGGACAACTAAGCGACTGGCTGAGCTGTCTTTGCAGGCGCTAGCTAAAGAGAATCACTCTACACGCTTCTGTATGGTACGTTTTGGTAATGTGTTAGGTTCATCTGGTTCTGTTGTTCCTTTGTTTAGAAAGCAGATAGCTGCTGGTGGCCCCGTCACTGTTACACATCCTGAAATTACTCGTTTCTTTATGACTATCCCTGAAGCATCTCAGTTAGTGATACAAGCTGGTGCAATGGGAAAAGGTGGGGACGTGTTTGTTCTCGATATGGGCGAATCGGTTAAAATTATTGACTTGGCAACTAAGATGATTCGACTAAGTGGTTTTGAAGTTAGAGATACTATTAACCCCGCTGGTGATATAGAGATTGACTTTACTGGCCTAAGGCCAGGTGAAAAGCTCTACGAAGAGTTATTGATTGGTGATGATGTAACTGGCACAGATCATGAGAGAATCATGACTGCAAATGAAGCTTATCTTTCTTGGGAAGAGTTAGAGCTAATTCTAAGTAAACTTGATATGGCATGTCATGAATTTAATCATGAATTAATCAGAGATATCTTACTCAAAGCCCCAACAGGTTTCAATCCAACAGATGGAATTTGTGATCTTGTTTGGAAGGTGAAGAATGAAGTAATCGTTGAGAAAAACAACAAAGTGGTTTCTCTAGTATCCTAAATTTTTTTAGCTATAACTTGTAAGTTAAAAAATTAAAGCCCGTTTCTATTTATTTAGAATGGGCTTTTTAGTTTATTGCAGTTATGTAGAAGGGTCTTTAGGCTCGAGGCTTTGGTGTTGTTCTCTCGCGGTTGAAACCGCTCCTACAAATTCTGACGGGTTTACACATTAAACCGTTTCCGCTTATTTAGCTAAGTGTCGTCATAGCTTTTCCTGATTTAGCCGCCGTCTTTGCTTTCAATACCTTGTTTGTTTCTGCTGCGAAGTGTCATCTTTGCTTTAAAACTTCTTTACTAGTCCTGCTATTAATTGAAATCGTTTCTGCACTTCATATTTCATTTTGATATAGATAAATCCTGTTTATAACTTCTAATTCTTTTCTGTGCTGTTATTATCTTCTTAAGTTAAATTTTTCTGGTTACCGGCACATTAAATTGATAGTGGTTGTTAACTAGGTTTGATTAGGGTTTACGCGGAAGCCGATATGTCTATACATCTAACTCATCTTAAACAGCTTGAAGCTGAATCGATTCAAATTATGCGTGAAGTGGCCGCTGAATTTGATAACCCTGTGATGCTCTACTCTGTCGGTAAGGACTCATCTGTATTACTGCATCTGGCTCGTAAGGCGTTTTATCCTGGGAAGATTCCATTTCCTTTGATGCATGTCGACACGAACTGGAAGTTCAAGGAGATGATTGAGTTTAGGGACAAGATGGCAAAGAAGCATGGCTTCGAGCTGATTGTCCACAAGAACCCTAGAGGTATCGAGATGGGTGTTGGCCCGTTCACCCATGGTAGTGCTAAGCATACTGACATCATGAAAACCGAAGGCCTCAAGCAGGCACTGGACATGCATGGATTCGATGCCGCTTTCGGTGGTGCTCGCCGTGACGAGGAAAAATCTCGTGCTAAAGAGCGTGTCTATTCTTTCCGTGATAGTAAGCATCGATGGGATCCTAAGAATCAGCGACCTGAGCTGTGGAATATCTATAACGGTAAAGTTGATAAGGGCGAGAGTATTCGTGTTTTTCCATTATCGAATTGGACTGAGCTCGATATTTGGCAATATATCTATCTAGAAGGTATTGAAATCCCATCGCTTTACCTTGCTAAGCCTCGCCCTGTAGTTGAACGTGATGGCACGTTAATCATGGTCGATGATGAGCGTATGCCCATTGAAGAAGGCGATGTGGTTCAAGAGAAGATGGTTAGATTCAGAACTTTAGGTTGCTATCCACTTACAGGTGCAGTCGAGTCTGAAGCCACCACCTTACCTGAGATCATTCAAGAGATGCTGCTATGCACTACCTCAGAGCGTCAGGGGCGAGTGATAGACAATGATTCTTCTGGGTCTATGGAAAAGAAGAAGATGGAAGGGTATTTCTAGCCGAAGGCCAGACAGCTACGAGTTAAAGCAACAGCAAAGAAAGTATCGAGCTTCGATAAGCAGCTCCGAGCTAAAGATAGAGCTAAGAGAGCTGCGAGTAACAGGTTAAAAAGAAATATGAACCGTTGTTGATTTTTAAATTTTAGGCTCTTTATCAACCGTAGCTAGTAAGGCAAGGAGGCCTAGATGAAATATGAACAACTTGAAGTTTGGCAACGAAGTTTTTCTCTGAGCGTTCGGATATATAGATTGTTTTCTGAATCTCGTGACTTCGGTTTTAAAGATCAAATATGTCGTTCAGGTTTATCGGTACCAAGTAATATTGCAGAAGGTATGGAAAGGGAGTCTGACAGAGAAAAAGCCAGGTTCTTAAGTATCGCTAAAGGTTCTATTGGTGAACTCAAGACTCAAATCATGATCGCAGAAGAAATTCAGTATATTTCCAGTAATGAATCTTCCGTATTAGCCAGTGAATGTGAACAAATTAGCAAAATGCTTGGGAGTTTCATTAAAACTCTCAGAAAAAAATATTGAACATTGATTCAACAGTGAGCAAGCTTTTCGAAGCTCGAAGCTCGAAGCTCGAAGCTCATAGATAAGGAACACAGAGATGACCACAAGTTCGAATTTGATTGCTTCAGATATTGAAGAGTATCTAAAAGTCCATGAAAACAAAGATATGTTGCGAGTGCTAACTTGTGGCAGTGTCGATGATGGCAAGTCTACTTTGATCGGACGCCTGTTGTTCGATAGTAAGATGATCTTCGAAGATCAGATGGCGGCTATTGAGAAAGATTCAAAGCGTTTTAATACTACTGATGAGTCATTTGACTTAGCGCTTTTAGTTGATGGACTGCAGTCTGAGCGAGAGCAAGGTATTACCATTGATGTGGCTTATCGTTATTTCACTACTGAACAGCGCAAGTTTATCATTGCCGATACACCGGGTCATGAGCAGTATACACGCAATATGGCTACAGGAGCTTCAACCTGTGATTTAGCGATTATATTGATCGATGCCCGCCATGGAGTCCAAGTTCAAACTCGTCGCCACAGCTTTATCTGCTCTCAATTAGGTATTAAGCACGTCATCATTGCCATCAATAAGATGGATGCGGTGGATTACGATCAAGCCGTTTACCAGAAAATTAAGAAAGAGTACCGTGAATTTGCTAAAGATTTGTCGTTCTCTGATGTTAGGTTTGTGCCTATCTCGGCGTTGAAGGGCGATAACGTAGTAAACGAAAGCGCGAATATGAGCTGGTATCCAGGGTCTACCTTACTCAAGTTGCTCAATACCGTTTCTGTTGAGCAAGATAAGAGTGATTCTCTGCGTTTTCAGGTTCAATATGTTAATCGACCTAATCTGGACTTTCGTGGTTTTTGCGGAACACTAGCTTCGGGCGAAGTCCGAGTTGGCGATACCGTAGTGGCCTTACCATCGAATAAAGAGACCCGTATAAAGTCAATCGTGACCTTTGATGGTGAGTTGGAGAAAGCTTCCGCTGGTGAAGCGGTTACCTTGACTCTGGAAGATGAGATAGATGTGAGCCGTGGTGATATGTTAGTCCGCCCCCACGATAAGCCTTTTTCACTGAGTAACTTCGAAGCTGACGTGGTTTGGATGACTGAAGAGCCTCTGTGTGTTGACCGTGAGTATGCCATTAAAGTCGGCAGTAAATCTGTTTACGGCTATGCCGATGCTATTAATTATCGAGTCGATGTCAATACCCTCGAGAAGCAAGCGGCAGGGCAATTGGAACTCAATGAGATCGGTAATTGTAATTTTGCAGTGACAGCACCAATTCAATTCGATGCCTACGGTATTAACCGAGCGACCGGCGCTTTTATAATCATAGATCGCCTGACAAACGTAACAGTGGGCGCTGGTATGATCCGTAACCCTACCGAGGCACTTTCTTCCAAGAGTGATTCGTCTAATCAGTTGGCGAAGCATAGTTATTCAGAATTTGAATTAGAGATGAATGCCTTGGTCCGTAAGCATTTCCCACATTGGGGCGCTAAGGATATTACTAAAGGCTAATGGCTTAGTTTTAAGCTCTAAGTTAATGACAGAGCTGAGAAAGTTGTAAGTTGTTATGTAGACCATGACTTGTTGCTTAAAATTACCACGCAGCTTAATAGCTATTAGGAATCTATGTCTCTAGATGCATATTTTACCATAGGAATATTTGTCGCGACCATCGCGGGACTTATTCGTTTTCAGAGCCGTCCAGCCGTGGTGTTTGGTGTGGCTCTGTTAGCCTTGGTTGGACTCAATTTAGTCTCTCGAGAGCAACTGCTCTCAAGCATGTCCAACCCAGGTTTGGTGACTTTGGTTCTATTGATCTTATGCTCCTTCGCCTTGGAGAAGACTCGCTTGCTCAGGGTGATCGCCTCAAAGGTGATTGTGAGTAATTACAACTCTACCTGGATGAGACTCTTCGGCATTACAGCGCTAAGCTCGGCCATGCTTAATAACACAGCCGTGGTTGCCACCTTGCTATCGCCAATTCGAAATAATCCGCATCACTTTGCCAGCAAACTGTTATTGCCTCTCTCCTATGCGGCTATCTTAGGGGGAACACTCACCCTAATAGGCACATCAACCAACTTGATCGTTAACAGTCTTTATATCAATGCAGCAGGGAAGTCGTTAAGTTTCTTCTCGTTTACGGCTGTAGGAATCATGCTGGTTTTAGGCTGCGGTTTAGTGTTGAGACTGGCTTCTCGCTGGTTGCCTGACATCGAGCATAAAGAAACCTGTTCCAAAGGCTATTTTATTGATGCTAAAGTTGTCGCAGGATCTGAGCTCATTGGCCGCTCGGTCGAAGATAATGGTCTTAGGCATCTCGAATCACTGTTTCTGGTCGAAGTTGTTCGGGATGGACGCTTGATAAGCCCAGTGACACCGACAGAAGTACTGCTGCTTAATGACAGACTTATTTTCAGTGGTGATATCACTAAGATGATGCAGTTGAGTCAGTTTTCTGGTTTGGAGATGTTTGCCGAGAAAAATGGCCTACTGGACTCAAATTTAACCGAAGTTGTGGTGAAGCAAGAAAGTGTACTGCTCGGTAAGACACTCAAAGGCTCTGGCTTTCGGGCCTTGTTCGATGCTGCTGTCGTTGCGATTCGTCGTGACGGGGAGGAAATTTCAGGTAAGCTGGGTGAAGTGGTAATTAGAGCGGGAGACTTTTTAGTCTTAGCCGTAGGTGAAGATTTTAAGACCCGTCGAAATATCAGTAAAAACTTCATCGTTATCAGTGGTGTTGAGCCTGAAATTCGCATCAATGGTGCAAAAGCATGGCTATCTATCGGTGGGTTTTTATTGACGATAGCGCTTGCTGCATCGGGTGTTATAGAGATGCTACAAGGCATGTTATTGCTCCTTGGCGTGCTTATTTTTAGTAAATGTCTCAACGTAAATGAAGTGGTGAGGCGTTTCCCTGTAGATATTTGGCTCATTGTTTCAACGGCTATCTTGCTTTCACATGCATTAGTTAATAATGGCGTCGCCGATTTAGTGGCCCAGTGGGTCAATAGCGTAACGGATAAAGATCATCTCTATTTTGCTTTGATATTGGTTTACGTCGCAACCTGGCTGATGACAGAGCTTATTACCAATAATGCTGCCGCTGCGTTAATGTTTCCTATTGCTTACAGTATCGCTTTAGGCTTTGGTGTGGATATCTTACCTTTTGTCATGACTGTTGCATTTGCAGCGAGTGGCAGTTTTATCAGCCCCTATGGCTACCAGACTAACTTGATGGTGTATAACGCCGGACATTATCGAATCATCGACTTTGTAAGAGTTGGGCTGCCAGTGAGCTTGACCTATGGGGTCATAGTACTAATGGCTGTACCTGTATTTTTCCCGTTTTAATCTAGGGCAGTTGCGAGTACAAGACAGAGCTAATAAAGTCTCGATAGCGTAGTTTCGAGTTCAAGACAGAGCTAAGAAAGTTACGAGTCTCGAGTAAAAGATTAAAAAATAGAAAATCATTGTTGTCATTTAAATTTTTGGTTCTATATCATGCGTAGCTCGTAGCTCGTAGCTCGTAGCTCGTAGCTCGTAGCTCGTAGCTCGTAGCTCGTAGCTCGTAGCTCGTAGCTCGTAGCTCGTAGCTCGTAGCTCGTAGCTCGTAGCTCGTAGCTCGTAGCTCGTAGCTCGTAGCTCGTAGCTCGTAGCTCGTAGCTCGTAGCTCGAAACTAACTTATGGATTTTTTTATGTCATTATTATCGAAAATAGCAGCGTCGCCTTATCAGGAAATAGAGAGTGAAGGGGACAAATCTTCAGATGTTATTTGGCATCAAGCTAGTGTGTCCCATGTTGAGCGAGTAGCTAGTAATGGCCATCGTCCTGGGGTGCTTTGGTTTACTGGCCTAAGTGGCTCGGGAAAATCTACAGTGGCTAATGCAGTTGATAAGATGCTCCATGATATCGGCTGTAAAACCTATTTGTTAGATGGTGATAATGTTCGTCATGGCTTGAATGGTGATTTAGGCTTTTCAGATGAAGATAGAGTCGAGAATATTCGCCGTATAGGTGAAGTCTCTAAATTGTTTGTCGATGCCGGTCAGCTGGTTTCAACAGCATTTATCTCACCTTTCCTTGTAGATAGAGAACTGGTGAGAAATCAGTTACAGGAAGGGGAGTTTGTCGAGGTCTTTATCGACACGCCGATTGAGATATGTGAGCTAAGAGACCCAAAAGGTTTATACAAGAAAGCCCGCGCAGGGGAGATTAAAAACTTTACCGGCATAGATTCAGCCTATGAGATACCAGTGAACCCTGAAGTGCATGTTAAGACTGCAGAACAGTCAGTAGAAGCTTGCGCGAAGCAGGTGATCGATTATCTTAAAGGCAGTGGATATTTACTCGAGTTATGATGAATCCGTTTCGAGCTAAAGATTGAGCTAAGAAAGTCTCGATAGCGTAGTTTCGAGTACAAGACAGAGCTAAGAAAGTTATGAGTCTCGAGTAAAAGACTAAAAGAACTAAGAATCGTTGTAGATTTTTAAATTTTTGGTTTTATATCAATCGCGTAACTTAAAACTTAAAACTTAAAACTTAAAACTTAAAACTTAAAACTTAAAACTTAAAACTTAAAACTTAAACTAGAGCTTTCATGAATTACGATATCTTTAACGGTGATGCAGATGGCATCATCGCCTTGTTGCAACTTAGATTGGCGAACCCGATTGAGAGTGAGTTAGTGACAGGCGTCAAACGTGACATCCAGCTACTGGAAAATGTGCCTGCGAAATCTGGAGACAGACTTACGGTACTCGATATCTCAATGGAGAAAAATCGAGATGTTCTCTTACGCGCTCTCGAAGTTGGTGCGATTGTGTATTATGCCGATCACCATAGGTGCGGTGATATTCCTAAGCATGAGAACTTGCAGGATCATATCGATTTAGATGCCAATACCTGTACGGCACTGATTATCGATAAAGTTTTAGGTGGGCAGTTCCATCTTTGGGCAATTACGGCAGCTTTTGGTGATAACCTTATTGCTAAGGCTGATAAATTAGCCGAACAAGCTGGTTTGTCTAAGTCTCAAGCTGAGCAGCTTAATGAACTTGGGACCATGATTAATTACAATGGTTACGGCAGCAAAACTCAAGACCTGCATTTTCATCCCGCAGAACTGTATCTAGCCTTGCTTAAGTATCCCAATCCTTTTGATGTGATAGCCGATGTTGATTCGCCTTTCTACCAGCTTCAAAGCGCATATACACAAGACATGGATAATGCATTGGCTATAGAGTCTTGCCATCGTAGCGCAACTTTATCTGTTTTTGAATTACCCGATCGTGCTTGGGCGAGACGCGTTAGCGGCGTTTACGGTAACTATCTGGCTAATCAAAAGCCTGACTCTGCCCATGGGGTGTTAACCGATAATAATGATGGCACTTATACCGTGTCTTTACGGGCACCATTAAATAATAAGCAAGGAGCTGGTGATATCTGTAGCCAATTTGACACGGGCGGCGGCAGGGCCGCAGCCGCAGGGATCAATGCATTGGCTAAAGCAGACCTGAATAGATTCATTAAAGCGGTAGAAGATTTTTATGCATAAACAGCATTCGGTGTGTGGGGAGGCTGTGGATTAATCGACCTGTGTTGGTGTAATGGGTTGTATTGGCCTTAGTGTAGGAGAGGCTTCAGCCCCGAGAAGAATTAATAAGATGCATTGCGGCTGCAGCCGGTTCTAGGGTAAATATATGCAATTCCAATGTGAGTAATTGCCAATGTTGTCTACTAAATTAGCGCGTAATAGATTAGCAACGATGTACCTCATCACTTCCTTTATTTCTTCATCTTGCTTCAAGCAATGATCGTAAAACCCTGATTGCCACACTTTAATATTTCGTTGTATATGAGTATTGATCTGTTTTGCACTTCGACCTTTTATTTTCCCTACGGCATGACTTAGATCATTGACATTATTGAGCCTAAAAAGCCAGTGTAGGTGATCTGGCATCAGGGTATAACCAATGATTGACGTTATTTTTTGATCATCAGACAATCTCAAATTGTTAATGACGATTCGAGCACTGCCAAAATCATTAAACAATGGTTCTCTTTGGTGGGTATTGGTCGTAACGAAGTAGACGTTATTTTCGCTACTGTATCTTCCGAGCCTCAAGTTTCTTCCATGTTCCATAATTAGCCTTGTTCTGATTTAAATCGATTTTATAATTTTAGAAGAAAATTGCGGCTAAAGCGCGCTCCTACGGTATGTATGGCTTAGTCGAACTGTGTAGATTTGATTTTTGTGCTGATCTTTTTAATATAGGTGCAGCACCATCATTTATGTAGGATCGGTTTCAAGCGGGAGGGCAACGAGACAAGGGATCATGGCTAAAACACGCTCCTGGGGGGTGTTAATATATAATTTCTTTTTTATGTTAATTATTGAGATGTAAGTCAAATATGAGAAAAGGCATTATTTTAGCTGGTGGTACCGGGTCTAGGTTGTTTCCTATGACTCAGGTTGTGAGTAAGCAGTTACTACCAATTTATGATAAGCCTGTGATTTATTATCCTATTTCGACTCTGATGCAGGCTGGGGTAAGAGAGGTTCTACTGATTTGTAGACCGGCAGACTTGCCTCTGTTTCGTGCCTTATTGCAAGATGGCACTCAATGGGGGATATCGCTGCACTATGCTGAGCAAGCTGACCCCAATGGGCTTGCCGAAGCGTTAATCATAGCGGAAGACTTTCTCGATGGAGGCCCTAGTGCTTTAATTTTAGGCGATAACCTCTTCTATGGTGACTCGTTAACTCCGCTATTGAGCCAAACTTGCGCTAATGAATCCGGCGCTGCTGATATAGGGACTACTGTGTTTGCTTATCACGTGTCAAATCCACAAGATTACGGCGTGATTAGCTTCGATGATTGTGGGCGTGCACTCTCGATTGAGGAGAAACCAGCTAAGCCTCAATCTAAGTATGCCATGCCCGGATTGTATTTTTTTGATAATAGAGCCTCTGATTTTGCTAAGCAAATTAATCCTTCCGGCCGAGGCGAGCTCGAAATTGTCGATCTGGTTAATATGTACTTAATTTCTGGCGATTTAAAAGTGAATATACTGGGCAGAGGAACGGCCTGGCTTGATACTGGAACTCCCGATGCTTTTGCCGAAGCGACTCAATTTATTTCAGCCATAGAAAAGCGACAAGGGCTCAAGATTAACTGCCCAGAGGAGGTCGCTTACCGTCTAGGTCTGATTGATGATGCCCAGTTGAGAGAGCTTGCTAAACCCTTGCTCAATAGTGGTTATGGTGAGTACCTCTTAGGTTTGCTTAAAATACCTATGTAGGGCTGGCTTGTTTTGTAGGAGGGTCTTCAGGCCCGAGAATAATTAGCGAGACAAAGCATCGCGGCTAAAGCGCGCTCCTACGGTGAAATGACTAACAATTTGAATTTGTTTATTAATCTTTATGTAGGGCTAGTTCTGTATTTTTCTTGGCTCACCTTGGTTTTATTCGATATTTTTCCTATCTGTAGCTCGATAGTATCGAAGGCGTCACAGGCTTGTTCAGGCCAGAATAATTGCGTTAATTGTTTGTATTCATGGCTCACATGGGCTGAGATATAGAAGCTGTCACTGCACCTAAGCTTTATTAGCAAGTCTTCAAACTTGTCTACAGTTTTTGAATGCCCTATTCCAAACAGGGGCAAGTTGTCTACATAGTCATAGTGGTCGTTTTTTATATGATTCTTTTCTGTTTCTGTTTTTAGTATTGAAGGTTTTGTTGAAGAGGAAGCTGCTGTTTTTGACGTTTTGTCTTTTCTTACATCAGAGCTGGTATAAAAAATAGTGGGTGTTTGATAGAGCAGAAAGTCGATACACAGAGATGACTCATCTGTGATCAAGAGGTCTATTTCATGAAAGATATTATAAATGTCCTGCCAATGAGAAATATCTATGATGTTGGGATAGTTTTTAAGTCGTTTAGCCAAGTGGGCCTGGTTAGGATGAAAGCGGATCAGAAACAGCTGATTATTATCTTTTAACTGAGTCGAGAGTGATTGCCAGTCGAATCCTCCTATGTATCGCTTGCTTGAACTTATGTTCTTCTCTGTGCTTTGCTCAGTCTCTTTCTCAATACTTCTCTTTGCATCATGAGGGGAGTCTATCCAAGTTGGGCGGTAGAGAATAACTTGACTATATTGGTGGTTAAATATTTGAGAAATAGACTGCTTTTTATCTGGATAACGCCTGTAGTAGTCTGTTCTTGGGTTTCCGCTTCTATGGATTTGTGACATGGGCAGCCTAAAGGCCGATGAGAATAGCGCATCCATCACTGGGCTGGGGCTGAACATGATATCGGGTTTGATATACGTCTGATGATACTTTATGGAGTTGAAGATTTTAGTTTTAAAGTCGGTTATCTGGTAAGTCGTTGCTAGGGGCCCCGAGGTGATATCGAATTCTATTTTCTTGAGTGGCGAGCCATGCCAGAGATTGATCTTAACGGCGCCTTTGGCCAAATACTGGCTAATGTCACCT
This sequence comes from Shewanella psychrophila, assembly GCF_002005305.1. Classification (NCBI taxonomy): domain Bacteria; kingdom Pseudomonadati; phylum Pseudomonadota; class Gammaproteobacteria; order Alteromonadales; family Shewanellaceae; genus Shewanella; species Shewanella psychrophila. The sequence continues at coordinate 4,224,706 of NZ_CP014782.1, read as the reverse complement.
ATGTATCCGCTGTAGAAATAGTACTTAGCAGTTAAGCAGTGGACTATTCCTTGTATGCTTCTGCGAGAATAAGCTTCAAAGCCATCATCTCTGAGTTGACTCACTAGCTCCTTGTCACCACTTATCCAAATTGTCTGGATAAAATCAGTATTTTGCCAGTGAAGGTAAAGGTATTTGGCATTATCGGCAAACTTGTCTTGGTAGCATCCCATTACGGCCTTATTGGTTCTTGGGCACAGCCCTGAAGCGTAATAAATGGCTTTTCTTAATAGTAAAAAGATAATCTTCTTCATCAGGATTCTCCAATTATTGTAGAACCTAGAACCTAGAACCTAGAATTATATCTGTACTCGAAAGCACGCCAGAGCAAGTGTAGATATTTTGTGGCTCTGAGATCTGCATCGAATTCGAGTTCTAACAATTGTCGCTCCTCCTCGGGAGCTGTATTGTCTAGAAGTAACTGTACTGGTCCTAATACGCCCAGGCGGCGCAGCTCTTTTCCTGTGGCGTATCTTGCTTCCGGGGAGTCGCCAAAAAGATCTAACCTACCGGTTAACACATGATACAACTGAGGTAATCTGGCGGTGATGGCTCCGGGAATGTTCCATCTCCAGGCCTGAAACGTCTGACCTAGATTATCGATAAAGGTGTCAGAGATAGTTGAATGCTCAGCTTGTTTCATTAAGGCATTTCTCATGGATGAATATAACGTCAAGAAGGGCCATAGGGGCAAACTCGATACCAGTAAAATGAATAACAGGCCTTTGGTTATAGAGCTGGTTTTATTCTCATCAGGTTTAGCCAGGCTCTCGTTTGCACCGATCAATGCCTGATCATTTATCAGAATAACCCCAGAGTTCTGAAGATTGATCAGCAAGTTTTTGCATAGGATACTGTTTTTGACTTCTAATCTTTCACCAACATAGGTATTAGGCAAGATGAGGCTGTTCTCTATCACAGACTCTTTGTCGATCAGGCAGTTACTGCCGATCACTATGCACTCATTCAGCTGCACCTTATCTTCTATTCTGCTATTTTTTCCTATGATCCCCCAGCCATTTTGTTCATTTAACAGCCCTGTATGAGCTTTAGCGCCAACATAAAAATCTTGCTGTGGATTGGCTGATATGTAACTGCGTTCCGATGGAGAGAGTGATGGAAGCACGTTAGTCGCTAAGCTCAAATTCGCATCCATGTAAGAGCGAAAGCTATCCAGCATAAAGCAGCGTCCATGCAGAACGAGTGTCACTACGCTAGTACTGTCAAAGTGTGGAGAAAAGGGCCAGTCTATGTCGGCAATATAGGGAAGTGCTGCGGGAAGTAGCATCATGCCTGCATTTTGATTATCCATTTTTGCTTGAACAAAGTCATTAGAGAAATCCATGGAAAAATCGATAAATTGGCTAATACAAGGCGAACGAAATATGTCACCCCGTACGAGTAGAAGACTTTCATCGCAAGATAGTGCTAAACGTTTTAAAATTAGGCCTGTCTCTTCCTCTGGTTTGCTTAAAAAGTAATCAATTTCTAGGCCCCACCTCTCACCTTGACCTAGATACTGTTCAATCTCTGTAGCTTGAGAGGAGACAACTAACTTTATTTTGGTTATACCTGATTTGATGATGTCCTCTAAGGTATATTCGATCACTGCCTTATTCCCAATGGGGAGCAGGGCCGGGCAGTAATGGCTATTTAGAGGGGCTAATTCATTGCCAGATCTATTTGCGAAAATAATGGCTTGCATTTGCTACGCTCCCGAATAAAAGTCTGTGTTACCAGTTGACTGTCATACTCGTGCTTTATTTATGTTCTAATTTATGACCTTTCTTCACTCGCATACTTATTCACTTTTATTACAGTGCTATCAACTTCAATCTTTGCTTTCTCTATCATATGGCTACTATCTTTGCTTTCTCTATCATATGGCTACTAATAGGCGCCGCGGGCCCAAATGACAGCGGGTATGGTTTTAATGAGTAGCCAGATATCGGTTAAAAATGATTGTTTATAGATATAGTCAATATCGAGTTCAACCTGTTGCTCGAAGGGAATATCGGACCGGCCACTGACTTGCCAAATACAGGTGATACCTGGCTTTACGCTTAATCGTTTTCTGTCGTGGAGGCTATACTGTTTAACTTCAGACTCCAGTGCGGGCCTTGGACCCACTAATGACATGTCTCCGCAGATGACATTCCACAGCTGGGGGAGTTCATCGATAGACATTTTTCTGATCAACCTGCCAACTAAGGTGATTCTGGGATCTTTCTTCATCTTAAACAGGATGCCTCCAGGCATCTCGTTGGCGGATTGCAGTCTGTTGAGGCGGCATTCTGCATTCTGATACATGGAACGAAACTTCCACATGGTAAAGAGGGCATTATCTTTCCCTGCTCTTTGCTGACTAAAAATTATCGGCCCTTTAGATTCAAGGCGTATAAGTACCGAGATGATGACAAGCAGGGGAAGTAACAAGATGAGAAGTGTTGAGGCGCCGATTAAGTCGACTCCTCGCTTTAAACTTGAGCTCATTCTTGCTAGTACTCGTTTACGTCTACAGCGGTTTAATGCTTGACGATTTTGGACTTGGTTATCTGTAAGGTTGAGGAGTTTATTGCTTATTGGTGTTTCTACAGACTCAAATCTGGTATCAGACTTAGTCTGTGAATATCTCTGAGCTTCACAGACTAAGTCTGGCTTACTTACTTGCCCCTTGATTGGATCAGATTTACTCTGCTTGGCGCTAAAAATATCGAGACAAACACGGCACAAGAAGAGGGGATTACCTAAGATGTAGCGCTTCCACATTCTTACGGGTTCCTCGGCGAGTCGGCATATCCACTCCATACCCAATTGCCTCACCCATAATGGGGCTCGTTTGATGTTTCCTGAATAAAAATCGAATAATCCGCCGACTCCTATTCCTATGGCAATGTCGAGTTTTGCTTGATGGGACTCAAGCCAGATCTCCTGTTTAGGGGCTCCCATGGCCACAAGTAATATACTGGCACCAGAGTCATTGATTTGATCTATCACCGCCTGATTAAGTTTAGGCGTGTTTAAAAAACCATGGTGTGTACCTGCTATCTGTAAATTAGGGAGTTTTCTCTGCATATTTACAGCGGTTTTAGCGGCGACTCCAGCTTCTCCACCGAGAAGAAAAAGCGATAGCCCCTTTTTTGATAACTGCTCACATAACCTAGGAAACATATCTGTACCATTAAGGTTATCTTTTGGTGAGTACCCCTTCCACTGGCTCGCCAAACGTATTCCAGAGCCATCGGCAAACACCTTATGACAACTCGTGCGTAAGCATCTTAGGTAGCTAGGGTCTTTAGCACTTATGTTGAGACAATCGGCATTGACGAATGCATATTGAAGCACGCCAATGGGCTTATCTACCGAGAGAGGATTGAGTTTTCCTCGTTGGTGGTTTAATGCGTGTTGAGTAATATTTTCAAGCAACTCATCCATAGTCAGGTTATCTAGCTTAAGGCCAAGCAGAGGGATTTGAGCCACGGCATTATTAGTTTTATAACTGGAAAAAATGCCAGTAAGTAAAATCCTTAATGCTGCTAACAAGTAATTGATAGGGTTTTTCTGTGCCTTGTACACTTCTGGGTTTTGGCTTTCAAAATTGAGGCCGACCCTTTGGTGCATCTGCTTAAAAGTCAGTATCCCTGGTTTTATCTGTGATGTTGTAATTTGGATTTGTTGTGTTTCTTTTTCTGGTGTTATAGCCGTATGTGATGTGAAATTAAATGTTATCTCGCTACCTACCAGTGATAGATCTCCTTTTAACAAGTTGATTAAGTAAGGCCACTGGCAGCAAATCCCTTCTCCAGTAAATTGATATAAGCCTATCGGTTTTCCTCTGGCACCATAGATATGAATTCGCTCAATGGCTGCGCCATATCGACACCTGCGATAGAGGTATTTCAGTATTAGTACTGGGGCTGCCGCCAAAATGAGTAATAAAGCCATCGAGATATCGACCGCCCTAATGGCGTTGTCACTGGTACTTTCAGTTTCAATTCGTGTCTCTGAGAGCATGATTTCTACCTTAAGCTTTAATTTTGGCTCTTTTCTAAGTGTGTTAGATAAGTACACAGCCTGAGTCTTAATCACATGGCCCACTATCAATTGATGTGGCTATGTTGATTTACTTAGATAATGCATAGGTCAGGCCATATTTTAAAAGTCTTAATTTACAGTTGATTACAGGGGATTCATCCTGCTTCACTTCAGTGGTAAGAATGAAGTGTGGCAGTTTGCATTGAGGGCTTGCAATGCGCAAAGCGCTTTGAAGATAGGTAAGTTTGTGGAGATAGTTATTGAGAAAATTATGATATTAAAGATGATTTAACCCCATCTTTACTTATTCGGACCTTTTGAGCATGGCCCATAAAATATTGGCCGATATGTTCAAAGACTTTATAAAGGGCTGAAGGCAGTAGCCAGAGCAGGTAAGCTGCGGTTAGGGTGATGCAAGTTCTGCTGGTTTCATCCATTAATATTGATGGAGAGATCATCAAGGCTCTATTCATCAGTTTAATCGCATTTTTACCCTGACCATTTCGTATTGCTTGTCTCGCGAGATACCTGAGTTGGTAAGCTCTTGCATCCTGTTCATGTCGTTTTAACAATTTTGGTGCGAATTGCTTCGCTTTATCTATCATCATCTCCCAAGAGGCGAGCTGTTTCATGATGTTTGATGATACGCCTTGTTGGCTGAGTCGATAAAAAGTAAGGGGAGCGGGGATACCTTCCATCTTCCACTCAGTCGTCGCCATAATTCTGAGCCAACATTCTATGTCTTCAGATTGACGAAACCGCTCGTCGAAGTAACAAGAATAATTTTCGCTATGATTTAGGGCCTGGAAACGAATGTCGTTGAGTGTTTCACGACGGATAACGGCAGCGGATCCATTGCCTACTGGGTTTCGACACAAGAGATGGGCCGCTGTTATCCCGGTTAGCTGAGGCATCTGATAAAAGTGAATTAATCTGCCTTTATGGCTCATAAAGCTTGAGCGAGAAAAACTGATCCCCACCTTAGGTGATTGACTCAGGTGTTTGACATGCATCTTGAGTTTATCCGGATGCCACATATCATCTGAATTGAGAAAGGCGATATACCTGCCTATTGAGTGGCGAATACCAGTGTTTCTTGCAGCGGCTAAGCCTTTATTTTGAGTGTGATTAACGATGCGAATTCTGTGATCATGTATAGAACGACAGACTTCTAAACTCTTATCTGTCGAACCGTCATTCACCAGAATAAGCTCAAAGTTGGTAAATGACTGCAGTAATACGGAATGAATGGCACTCTTGACGAAGTGTTGCACATTGTAGACAGGCATAATGACTGAGACTCTAGGCGTCATGGGGAAGCTCCTGTTCAAATGCTTTTGAATTTTTTTTATTCACATGAGGTGTTTGTTTATTGTCTAACTTGCTGCTGTTTGTACTCGATTTGAGAACATAAGAGTGAACGTAGCAAGTTAAAGCCAGTGAGGTAAAAAGTTGAATGAGGAAGACGCCTAAGGCCACTTCTTTCAATCCCCACTGGCTGAAAAAACCAATAGTGAGGGCTAACAGCAAGGTGAAACCCATATTGAATTTAAGGTCGATTCGTTGCATATCTATACTGACCAATAGCTGGCTGGCAGCTATAGCATAAGGCCTGATAAGACCGCATAAGCTAAATAGAATAAATATGGGAAATGCTCCGGCCTCAATCCAATGCTCGCCATATACAAAAGGCAGGTAGAAAGGTGCAAATACAAGTTGTAGCACTATTATCGGAACTGTGATTTTGAGGACTTGTGAAAGGGAGTGCCAGTAACGATTTCTTATTTCACTCTGGGTGCTAATGTATCTATCACTATGCCTATTAATGTGGTCATTGGGTTTTATCTCACTGGAATATCCCGGTGCTATTGCAGTACAGAGCCCTAAACTGGCGGTTAAGGCAAAAAAGTAAATCCCAAGTACTTCTAGCCCGAGAAAATACCCCACAAGCAAGTAATCTATGTTGTTCCTTAGGGCGATACTTAAATCATATAAGCCAGCATGAGCACCCAAATGTAGCATCTCATTTATGGGGGGATGGCGCTGAGTGAGTTTATGCGTGATTTTTTTTATCTCTTCAGTATCCCTTAAGCTGGCGATGAGTTTGATACTTATAGCAAGATTCTTTATATCGGCTTGCCTAGTATCGTCCTTTATTTGTTTGAGGCTAGCCACCTGATGTGACACTCTGCTTGTCTCTATTTCTGAGCGTGAATTGAGAGCGCTATTAGGGGAATAAAAGTGCTCGGCAGGAGGATGCTGAGAGTCTGAGCCATATACTAAGGGGTTATGATACCTGTGGATCCCGACCCATATCAGGATCCCTACTACCTTAGGTATGATAATGGCCCAGATCCCCAAACCGAGCAAAGCTAAGCTGGCTGTGAGTACACCATCGCCTATGGTCTGCCACAGTATGGCTTGACCGACGACTCGTATCTCGTTTGTCCTTAGGTTTGATGTCGCATGAAGCATGCCCAAGGGAAGCAACAAATAGCTTGTTGCCATGAGTATCATAGGCGGGATTAACGTTGAATCCTGATGGGAGAATGAGAGAGGCCAGCTGAGTAAGCTCATGGCAACAAAAGCAATAATCGCGGCGAACCAATTTATCTTATTCGCGACAGGTAGGGCAGAATGGTAGGTTATATCGTCCATTTTTAGCAAAGGTAATGAAGTCATACGCCCAATCAGTGCACTGATGAGTTCAAAGCAGGCAAGTATGATGGCGACTTCACCGAATACTTCAGGTGTAAGCAGATGAGCCAAGATGATACTAGAGGAAAATCTAATAATCCGTCCCAGCACTTGTGCAGAGCCAATGGAGAGCAAACTCTCGGTGAATCCACCTCTGGTTCCCTGTTGGGCATTATCAAGTACCGGCATCAAGCTCTCCTCAACATTGATATACATTAAACCTAAATAGGGTTCCTATGAAGAGTTATACATAAACAGTGCCAGCTGTTGGGATTTTACCTAATACTTTGATATTGCATTTATATTTTGTTGTTATTGCCGGCTTAACTATTGTTTTTTAGTTGATCAAATTTCGCTGTTTGCAAAGATTTACTATTTTCGCTGCTTTGATCTGATTATTTTTGCAAAATGCGAATGAACTTAGGCTTTTCTTGATGATATGAGCCATTCAGTAATGGCCTATCTTTGTCTCTCATGAAGGACACGCCCACCATAGTAGAGACAGGTTCTAGTGTTCGACTCGGTGGAACTTTGCTGACTTATTACTGTGTCACTTTTGTTATTACACAGATTTCTATCTTCATTATCGATCATGACTAAGCTGACTAATGCTGCTAGGTTTAGCAAGAGAAATACACCGAGCCTCTTGAGGGTATCGCTATCTAATTCTTCCATAATTAGCTCCTAGATATTCTATTATTCTTTAGTCTTAACCTTTATTCACCGTCAGTGTATGCCGCAATTTTCCCTCAATCAGAGATCACAGATATGTTCGATTGCTGCATCACGATCTTCGAAGATCGTGAACACATGATGCAAGCGCGTGAGCTCGATTAGGGCGCGTACGCCAGCAGAAGGGGAGAGCAGAATCACCTCTCCTGAATGTTTCTGGGTGAGCTTATGTGCCGAGACAAGAATAGACAGGCCACTGGAGTCAATATATTCCACTTGATGTAGATCCATCACCAGCTTGGTACTGCCAGTTTCAATTTGACGAGAAATAGCGGCTCTTAGTGTAGGCGTCTGAGCCATTATCATCTCTTTAGGTAAGGTAACTAAGCATGCGTTTTCGAGTGCCAAGGGAGAGAACTTCATATCTAGCTCCTTAAAAGAATCATCTTGTTTATTATCGATACGTAATAATTAATCAAGCACAAGTTAGGCCAACTTTTAATTCATTGAATTTATTGATTTAAGGTTCTTGGATAAAGATCAATATGAAAAAAACATACTTTGTTCCTTTATGATTTGCCTTGCAATTTGCAAAGCTGGGCCTCTAAAAAGCTTCGGATCTAAAGACCTTTGTAGGAGCGGGTTCAGCCGCGAAATAATACATAGTTAAAGGTTCGGGGCTAAAGCGCCCTTCTACAGGAAAGGTGACGTTATGCTGGATGGAGCAGAGATGACGCTACGTTGGTATGGCAAGGGCGGCTTGATTGTCAGTTGTAGGAGCGGCTTCAGCCGCGAGAGAACACACCAACAAAGCTTCGGGCTACAGAAAAGAACGCATCATTAAAGCCTCGGGGTTAAAGCACCCTCCTACAGGAAATGGCCGGTTATTGCTCCTAGCATAAACGGCATTTCGGCCCTCCATGGCGGTCAGATGACGCTGAGATTGTCAGCTGTAGGAGCGGCTTTAGCCGCGAGAGAATAGACCCAAGAGCCTAAAGACCCTCCTACAGGAGATTATCGTAACAGGCTCAATCTGAGATGTGTGCCTGCCACAGAGGCTTGGAATCTCATCTGATCCATCCAGTTTTGTATTATCCATAATCCTCTTCCTGAGAGTGAGAATGGAGAGGGACAATCGACCTGATCGTCGATGGGGGTGTAGGGGGAGTTGTCGAGCAAATCTATGGTGATGATCTCTTGATCGCAATGTAAGATCACCACTATCTGTTCCAAATGGCTGTCGGTGTGTTCTAAGACATTGGATAATGCCTCAAGAATGCAGGTGATGACTTTAAACCTCTGCTGGGTACGCACGCTGTTTTGTTGTAAAAATTGCTCGAGCTCGGCACATAATAGCTTACTGCTCCAGATTTTTTGAGATAGATTTAATTGTATGCTGTTCATATCGCCTCCAACTAGCTGGGCTAACTTTTTTATATCGTAATATTCGGGTTAAAATCATGTTTCAAGGTTTGTTGATATAGCGGACTCATGATCGATTCATATTGATAACCTTTTCTTTTTTCCTTATTCATGTCAGGGAAGAGACCTAGGAGCCGCCTGTAAATTCATTTTATTATCAGAGTGATGCAGAGAGGCATTCATTGCTGTTGTATCTAAGTTCGAGGTGGAAATTATCATCATTGAGATATCATCTTGGGGGGTATTTTGCTGCCAGAGTTCGATGGCGTGACTGAGATGGTGCAACAGCTCTTCTGGTGATAGTTGGTGTGCATCAGAGCAGGTCTTGAGTAGTCTCTGTTGGCCAAACTCGCCATAAGTAGGATGTTGGCACTCATATAAACCGTCTGAGTAGAGCATCAGATGCTGCTCACTGCGCAAGAAGAATGAGTTGTACTGGTATTGATATTGACTATCTATACCCAGGGGAATGCCTGAATCCAGGCTCATCATGGTGGCGCTATTTTTATCAAGCAAGATTGGCTGTGGGTGCCCTGCAATGGTAATTCTCACTTGGCCACTGTCAGTATTGGCTATTCCAAGAATCAATGTGGCGAACCGCCCGGCATTTTCAGGATCTTCAAAATCTGCATTAAGCTCAGTCACAATTAATGCAGGGTCTAAGCTGTCCCAGTGACAACTTTTACTGCTGAGCCTCTGAGCTAATGTAAAACTTTGCATAGAGGCTGCGATACCGTGACCGGTGACATCGAGCAGATAGAAACCCAGATGAGAATCATCGATGTTAAAGCATTGAAATATGTCGCCAGCTAGGTCTTGGGCGGGTTGGAATCTGGCTGCTAGACTCCATTGATTGATGAGTTGGCTCGATGCCGGCAGTAACGAGCCCTGTAGTCTGGCGGCGCTATCTAGATCTGCTTGAACCTGTGCTAAATAGGCTTGCTCTTTGGACAGAGCGCTGTTGAGCGCCATGTTCTTATCGCTCAGGTGTTGTTGCATCTTGACGATGCGCGCCGCGGCTAATAGCCTCACTTTTAATATGCTAGGTATAAAAGGTTTGGTGAGAAAGTCATCGGCACCGGACTCAATGCCTTCTACCATGTGTTTTGCCTGATTGTTAGCCGTTAGCAAGATAATGTAAGGCGGTAATGCCTCTTTCTTAAGTTGTTGGCATAACTGGGGACCAGTCAAGCCTGGCATTCTCCAGTCACTGATCACGATATCGGGCATGTGGCTTTGATATAACTCGATAGCTTCTTCACCGCTAGCACAGCTAGAAACGTCCATTCCCATGCTTTGTAGCAAATTGGCAATAAAGTATCGCTCGCTCTGAGTATCTTCAACCAGTAGGACTGAAAGTGTGTCTAATCTAAACTGGATTGCAGTAGTGGACATTCCATGTGTTGCATTTGAAGTCATAAGCAGGCTCATTACCTAATATGTGATATCAAATTAAAAGGCAATCTTTGTGCCATTGTCAGGGGCATAATCCTATCTTGTTGTTAATAGTTATAAAGTATTCTTGTGGTGATGATTTAAATGTATCTGAGCAGGTATTAATTGCAAAATGCAAAAATGTGATTCATATTGTGTTAACAGGTTGTTTTTTAGTGAGAAAAGGATGTTGTTGCCGAATTTATTGGTGTGGGCCTAATTGATTGTGACTAAGCCCGCTGAGATTTGGCATAGGCTTTGCTCCAGTATTTAGGATTGTCACTGGTAAGGATACACATAATGAAAATATCACAATGGCTCAACACTCATCTGTCCCTCGTCTTAGCCTTGTTTTTTTGTGGTGTTATCACGGCGCAAGCATCTGATACAAAACACACAGTTAACGAACCTTCAATTCTCACATTTGGCGTGGTTCCCCAACAAGCCGCTAGTATGCTGGCAAGAAAGTGGTCTCCCTTACTCGTAGCCTTGTCGCAAAATGCAAATTATCAATTGCAATTTGCGACAGCTCCCGATATTCCCACGTTTGAGAAGCGCTTGGCTAAGGGGGAGTACGATATTGCTTATATGAACCCCTACCACTTTACCGTGTTTAATGAATCACCCGGTTATCTGGCGCTGGTAAAAGAGAAAGGTAAAAAATTAAAAGGGATTATTGTCGTTAAGAAAAGTGCTAAAGCTCAGTCTCTGTCAGATCTCGATGGACAGTTATTGGCCTTCCCGGCTCCCGCTGCTTTTGCCGCGAGTGTGTTGCCTCGAGCTAACTTGAAGATAAAGGGAATTAATAATCAAATAAAGTATGTTGGCTCACATGATTCTGTTTATCTCGCCGTAGCCCAAGGGTTAGTGGCTGGTGGAGGAGGGGTTAAAAGAACTTTTAAAACAATGGATAAAGAGGTGACCAAGCAGTTGCGCGTGCTCTGGGAAACACCTGGGTACACTCCCCATGCCGTGGCTATTCATCCAAGAGTCCCCATGGAAGTGAGAGGAGAATTAGTTAGAAACTTCTCTCAATTCTCATCGACTCAAGAAGGAACTCTACTACTGGAAGGGCTGGGATTTAGACCTTTTGAAGCCGCCAAGAGTAGTGACTGGAATGATGTGAGAGCCTTAGGCTTAGGTGATTTTCCTAAGCCCTTAGAAACGAATGATGAATAAGAATGGGTTCATTATTGCTTGCTGATAGTAGGGAGGTTACTAATGACGTTTAGATTAAAAACGGTATTAGGTATCGCGTTAATCGAGGGCGTGCTCTTGATGCTGCTGGTTTATACCAGTGTCGATTATCTCAAGAGTTCCAATCAGGCAGAGATTGAAAAACGCGCACGTTCAGTCGTGGCGCTATTTGCTGCGGCGGCTAAAGATGCGGTGATAAGCACCGATGTGTCCACCTTGCAGGAGTTGTCGAACGAGCTACTCGTGAATACTCAAGTCTTGTATGTGGAAATTTATGATCGTAATGACTTGCTCGTAAGAGCGGGAGAGCCGGTGCTAAGCTCAGCTGGTGATCAAAAGCCAGTCAGCGATGAAGAGGCGCTAGTTTATGTGGGTGGCGGGTTTGTTGACATAGAAGACGGTGTGCTTGATGTGAAGGCCGACATTATTGAGTCTGGATTTGTGTTCGGTCGTGTTGAACTGGGAGTCAGTATCGATGAGTTCGATCAGTTTTTAGCCCGAGCCACAACGCGTTTTAGTTCGATTGCGGGGCTAGAGATGTTATTGGTTGCGCTTTTTTCCTGGCTATTGGGCAGTTACTTGACCAAGAATTTGAGTGAACTAAAACGGGCATCTAAAAGAATACTCAAGGGGGAAACCGGAATTCAAATTCCTGTTAATACCGACGATGAAATAGGTCAAACTACCCAGGCATTCAATCGTATGATTGAAAAAATTGAGAAGAATGCTCAAGAACTTGAGAGCGCCAATATTCGCCTCAGTACTATTTTAGAAGCCGCCGTAGATGGGTTTATCATCATAGACACCAAGGGGATCATCGTTCAGGTTAATCCCGCCGTCGGTCATCTTTTTGGTTATGACAAGAATGACTTGATTGGACAGAACGTATCCATTTTCATGCCCAGTCACGAACGACACATGCAAAATGATTTCCTGATGAGTTTTATTAACTCTAAAAGAGGGGTGCTACAAGGCAGGGGAAGGGAGCTGGTGGCACAACACAAGAATGGTAAGCTGTTTCCCATCGATCTGTCTGTCTCTAAGATGTTGATTGATGGCGACGTCATGTTACTGGGCTTAGTGAAAGACTTAAGTGATATTAAACGAAAAGAGGCCGAGGCTAAACGGACAGAGTCTATATTGCTTGCGACGCTTGAGGCGAGCCAAGATGCATTAATTACCATAGATATCACAGGGCGTATTCAAGAGTTTAATGATGCGGCCAGTCATTTGTTTGGCCATAGTCGTGAACAGGCTCTAGGCGAGATTTTAGAGGATCTGATTTTTGTCGATATCGAGAGAAAGGCTTTCAAGGAAGGGCTGGAGACGTTCAGGAAGACTGGCTGTGGTCCAGCGATAAAGAAGAGCGTAGAGCTTATGTCTATTCGGGCTGATGGCACTAACTTTCCAGTTGAGATGAAGATGATCCCGGTACAACTCGGCGATGAGATCTTACTTACTGCTTTTTTACACGATGTTTCAGAACGTATGCAGTATGAGACTGAGTTAAAGCAAGCTAAAGAGCAGGCTGAAATAGGCAGTAAGGCTAAATCTAGATTTCTGGCGACTATGAGTCATGAAATTCGTTCTCCACTGAACGCCGTATTAGGTGGAGTGGAACTGATGCTAGACTCTAAACTGAATAAAGACCAACGAATATACGCGCATACGGCTAAAGAAGCCGGTACTGCACTACTGAGTACCATCAACGATATTCTAGATTTTTCAAAAATTGAAGCCGGACAGATGGTGTTGGAAAACATGAGTTTCTCGCCAGCTAAAATGGTGGCTCAGGTGATGCAGATTTTAGCGCCTAAAGCCAATGAGAAAGGCGTCAACTTAGCGACATTTATTAATCGAAATGTACCGGATCTCGTCAAGGGCGACGCCCAACGATTGCGTCAGGTACTACATAATCTTGTGGATAATGCGATTAAATTCTCCAGTGGTGGCTGTGTCTCTGTGGAGATGTGGATCCCTGACAGCCATCACCAGGAGGTGCAACTGCATTGTGCCGTCACAGATGAAGGCATTGGTATTAGCCTTCCGGCTCAAAAGAAATTGTTTCAAGAGTTTAGTCAGGTTCATGATCAGCATAATACCAACTATAAAGGCACCGGATTAGGTTTAGCCATTTGTTCCGAGTTAATCATCATGATGGGCGGAGAGATAGAGCTGAGCAGCCGTCTGGGTCATGGCAGTTGCTTCAGGTTCGATGTACGTTTACAGCTAGAAGAACAAAGAGGCAATTATCTTACCCATATTCCTGCTCATGCCAGAGTACTACTGGTTCACCCCGATAAGACTTTTTCTCATCTGGTGAGAAAACAGTACAGCCAATATGGGGTGCAGACCGTTAATGTGAGCCAATTGACGGACATCTTTAAAATAGATGAAGTGAAAGGCAGGTTTAACCTTATATTGATTGATGACACTAGCTTATCTCAGTTGAGCTTAAATTTATCGAATCAATTTAAGCGAGACTTTCTATTCAAAGATGGCTTAATTGCCGCCTTGATGTCGGGATTAAGTCCTGAAATGCCCGTGGTCATGGCCGATCTCGGTTTAGAGCAAGTGATCAATAAACCCTTGAGTAGAGAGATGCTGTTAGGCCTGCTTAGTGGTGAAAGTCAGGATGAATTTGATACCAAAAAGATCGAGACTTTATTGCCTGAGCTGACATTGAGGAATAAACGTCTATTATTGGCCGAGGACAGTCCCTCAAATCGAGTAATCGCCGGAGCCATGTTAGCTAAATCTGGGTTCGAAGTTGAATTTGCCCATAACGGAAAAGAGGCCGTTAAAATGTCAGCCGAACATAACTATGGCTTGATATTAATGGATATGCGTATGCCTGAGATGGACGGCGTTGAAGCGACGCGAGAGATTTTACTCGCTCAGCCTGACACTGTGATATTAGCCATGACGGCCAATGTATCGAAAGAAGACGTCGAGTCCTGCCTCGATGCAGGGATGAAAGACTTTGTGGCGAAACCCGTTAATCAAGTTGAGCTGGTGAAGGCTATCAATAAGTGGCTTCCCTCCTCAGATGTCGTTGACCTGCAAAGTAAACATACTCTAGCAAAGGGGAAAAACAGTCATAAACCTTGTGAAGCGACTGTTCAGGAATTAAGCTTGATTAAAGAATCCACGATAGACGATATCATGAATGCGAAAACAGATGGCCCAAATGTGATAGATAATGAAGCGGTCCTTTCGGACAGGTTATTCGACGAGCTGGTGCTGTCAGAGTTGGTTGATGCCCTTGGACAAGAGTCAATGGAAGGCATGTTCAGTGTCTATCTTCAAGAGACCCACGAGCGTTTAGAGAAGTTAGAATTATTAAGACTATCGATGAATTTTAACGAGATTGATGATCAGGCTCATACCTTAAAAAGTAGCTCTGGAAGCTTTGGCGCACAAGCCCTTTATGAAGTGGCTAAATGCCTAGAAAAAAGTGCCCGAGATAAAGATAAACAAGAGGTCGAGTCCTATATGCTAGAAGTACAAGAGATTGGAGAGCAGACCATAAAAGCCTTTAGGGAGCGCTTCGCTGCTTAGGTTTGGCCGACTAGACTGTCGAACTTTGAAGTCTACTGTTAGATGTCTCACTGTAGAAGCATAATCGCTTACTTATGGTCCAGATTATTGATAGGAATATGGGTCAGCCAGAAGTATAGAAAATAGGTAAAGAATATATGGAAATTAAGCACTCATTTACCGTTTTACTTGTTGAAGACAGCATGTCGCTGGGGGCATTGTATACCGAGTACCTCCGCAGCGAAGGAGCGAAAGTTACCCATGTTAATCATGGGGAAGATGCGTTAACTGAACTGACGATTTGGCAGCCCGATTTACTGGTACTGGATATCAAGTTACCCGACATGTCTGGCATGGATATACTGCAGAAAGTTCAAACTCAATATCCTGATACGACAGTGATCATGATAACCGCCCATGGGACTATAGATCTTGCCGTCGAGTCTATGAAATCTGGTGCCTTCGATTTTATTATTAAGCCATTCGATGCTAAACGTCTCTCCATCACAGTCCGTAATGCGCTGAAACAGAGGCAGTTGGTCAATTTAGTCGCCAATTACGAAAATAGCTTACCTAAGGCTAATTACATGGGCTTTATCGGTGAATCCCTTGCGATGCAAACGGTATATAAAACCATAGATTGCGTCGCCAATAGTAAGGCTTCGGCTTTTATTATAGGAGAAAGTGGCACAGGTAAAGAGGTCTGCGCTCAGGCCATTCATCACGCAGGCAATCGTCGTGATAAGCCATTTATCGCACTCAACTGTGCCTCAATTCCTAAAGACTTGATAGAAAGTGAGATATTTGGCCATACCAAGGGCGCGTTTACCGGAGCCATTGCTAACCGTGATGGCGCAGCAACTCGAGCCCATGGAGGAACCCTTTTTTTAGATGAAGTATGCGAGATGGAGCTTGAGCTTCAAAGCAAGTTTCTACGATTTATCCAAACGGGGATCTTTCAAAGGGTTGGTGGAACCAAGGAGGAGAAAGTCGATGTGCGCTTTGTCAGTGCGACTAACCGGATCCCTTGGGATGAAGTGAAAGCGGGTAGGTTTAGAGAAGATCTATTTTATCGATTACATGTGATCCCTATTGAGTTACCTGCGTTAAGAGGGCGGGGAAAAGATGTGCTGTTACTCGCTCAAAAATTCTTAAAAGAATATAACGCCGAAGAGGGTAAGCAGTTTAAAAGTTTCAGTATTGAGGCGAAGAAAGTCCTACAGACCTATAATTGGCCGGGTAATGTCCGTCAATTGCAAAATATTATCAGACAGATTGTGGTACTTAACTCTTCCGATATTGTAGATGAGTCGATGTTACCTGCATTATTTAAACCAGACTCGGGCAGCGGCCAACCTCAAATCAAGCCGATAATCTCCATCGCGAGTGCTAATCAGACTTCGGCAATCAATAGCGGTGAGTCACTCGCTATTGATGAGCAGCTCAGCAGTAAAAACCTGCAATCAGCAGACTTAGGAAAAGATAAAGCTGAGGCAATCATTCCACTCTGGCTGTCAGAAAAGCAGACAATTGAGGCGGCCATAGAGCAGTGTAATGGTAATGTACCTAAGGCGGCGGCCATGTTAGACATCAGTGCCTCGACGATTTACCGAAAGCGTCAGGGATGGGATGAACTACAAGGCGTAGTTTCTGAAAGTTAGGCTAAGTGATGATAAAACGTAGAATCTTGTGTATTGATATTTTAATCTAAAGTACAAGAAGAGCCTTTATGAAGTACCTTGTTGACACTCATGCTCACACCATCGCCTCTACTCATGCTTATAGTACGATTCATGATTACATCGCTGTGGCGAAGGAGAAAGGTTTGCGGTTATTTGCGATAACCGATCATGGTCCGGATATGGCCGATGCTCCTCATTTCTGGCATTTTGTTAATATTAGAGTGCTGCCCAGGATACTAGATGGCGTTGGTATTTTAAGAGGTATAGAGGCGAATATTAAAAATGATGCGGGAGAAATTGACTACTTTGGGGATTACCTACAAGCGTTAGATATTGTGCTGGCCGGGTTTCACGAACCCGTTTTTACGCCCTCAGATAAGCAAACTCACACCCAAGCACTGATAAATACCATCGAAAGTGGCAACGTGGATATCATTACTCATCCGGGGAACCCGGCTTACCCTATCGATATCAACGCGGTGGCCGCCGCAGCAGCCAAATCTAATGTTGCACTCGAAATCAATAATTCTTCGTTTAAGATGTCGCGAAAAGGCAGTGAGGCTAACTGTGTCGCAATAGCAAAAGCCGTTCGAGATGCTGGTGGCTTGTTAGTGATGGGCTCAGATTCTCATGTTGCCTTTAGTTTAGGCGAGTTCTCACAAGCGCTGGAAATTATAGAGGAAGCGGAGTTTCCCTGCGATCGACTGTTGAATCGAAGTCCGGAGGCGCTGCTGACATTTCTTTCTAAAAGAGGGCATAAGACCCTGGATGATTTTGCTGAGCTTTAATCAAGAAAGATCCTAGGAAAGAGGCTCTAGGTTTTATAAAGCTAATAAGGCAATGTCTATTCGATGAGCTGTGCCCTATTAGATATAAGAAAGTGACTGGCACGAGCGCTCAGTCACTTTTATTCTACCGGGGACGCTGACGTCAATTAACTCACATGCCGAGTGTCTCTGGTCCTAGGAACTTCTATTAAAAACTTCTTTCCCAGGCTGCGTACACCGTCGTATCCCAGTCATCACCACCGCTGGTCATATATTCGCTATAACCTAAGGTGCCACCAACTTTTAGCGTACCTTCATAGAAGGGTCTGTGATAGCTGGTGTCGAACTGATACATGCGCTCATATTCTCCTGGAGATACCGGATTTCCGCCTTCAGGATTTGAGGTGTCTGTGCCATCGAAATTGAGTTTTAGGTATCTCAGCTTGTTGGTGATACTTTGCCCACCACCCAGTTGGGTGATCCCCCCAATAACCAATGTACGTGAGTCATTGTCATAGGTGCTGCCCAAGCTTTTACCATAGTAGCGGTAGCCATCTTTATAAAAGGTGTGCTCATACATGCAGTTGTAAATCTTGTCATCAACGCCACAAGAGACGGCTGTGTCGGCATACTCGATAAAGATCCGAGTATTGATATCGGTTAAAACAAAGTCAACACCGCCCATATTAGCGGCATTGATCAGCTTGTTCTTACCATTGTGGTAATCTTCATGGGTACGCTCGTAGTAAATACCGTAGGGGATACCGAAAGCGGTATCTGACCAACGGAAATCGTAACCAGCTAGCATGTTCCCTTCACCATTTTCAGTTTGACCTCCCTGGCCTAGAGCATCCCACCAATCGCTGAGACTATTTCCTTCTCCTTCACCGCCCCACTGCATGGTCCAGGAGAAGCCAACTTCTAACTTAGAGATGGGTCTGAGTGTGCCGCGAGCACCCCAATGTTGAGTATCTGGCACATGACGGTCGCTTTCCATCTGACTAAAGCTGGTGGTGAAGGTCCATGGGCCTATCCAGTTCAGCCAAGGTGTTTCAAAGGCTTCGCTGTTGTTACGACTAAAGGTGACCCCCGGCATAGGTCTGGCGTTAGTCGTTTGAATCAAGCCTGTGTCCCAGCCTGGTCCCCAGTACTTTTGCTGGGCACCGGCGCTAACAATCCAGTTGCCTAACATGACTGCGGCGAAACTGTTGTCCAAACGTGCGCTGTTACCATCGATTGGGTCGTAATGATAACTGGCTGAAATTCGGCCGCTAAACCAGTCTTTGGTGACTTCGGCATTGACTGTGGTTTCGCCTTTGTCACGGTAATCATGGCCAAACCCTAGAAAGCGGGCATTATCTGTTGCCGCAGCAAGCTTAACTTCGGCATTAAAGCTTTGATGATCTTTGTTATAGGCGGCCATGACACGGTCATAAGCGTTGGCCTGCATGGATGATAACGTTTCAATTTCAGCCTTATCCATATCTTGCTTTAGTCCAGCCCACATCAAAGGGTAGGTCGTTACAGGTTGCAGAATAATACCTGTGTCGGCTAGCAATTGAATATCCGCTCTTAGAGCAAGATCATCAGGCTCAACCCACCAGGCGGCTTGCGCCGATGAACATGTAAGAAGTAGTAATCCAGATAATATTTTGAGTTTCATTGTGATCCCTTATGTCATTGACGGGGATTCTAAGGGATTTTAGTACTTCATGACAATATTGAGCTGAATATTAGGGGAAAAATTAATTTCTGTATCGACCTTTTTTTACATTTATTAATTCGATGTGGTGGGGGCTTTAAATTTGTTTGTTTTTGGGGTGTGATGTTAAGCAGGTGTACCATAAAGGCATGCCTGAATGTATTTATCGGTTTACTTAAGGACTCATTTGTCCTCTTGAGATATTTCCGTCAGGCAAGCTGGGGGGATTTGCAGTATTGATCGATAAAGTCTTGATGAGAGGGCATCTGAGTGACTTGTTTATCAACCATCTGCTTAAGGCTTGCAAGAAATCGTTTTAGCTCAGTATCATTCATATTATCGACTATCCGATGATAGTGCTTTGGCATGATACCTTGGCCTAGCATGACCTGAGTCCAAAAATCGATACGAAATAGTTCGGTTTCAGTCAGGAAAACACAGGCTGTGTCTTTAAACAGCTCGATACGATGAGACCCTGTTTTATATTTGAATACTCTTGGCTCAGTGATCACAGCAGACTCTAAATTATCCATCAGACTAGCGATGGCATCTTCATCGGATATGAATCGGCTGCAGTAGACCAAGCCATTTCCCACCCTATGTTGCAGAGATATGCGCCATTGCCAGCCTGAGTCTCTGGCCATGGATTGAGTATAATGTCTGGGCTCGGCGGATTTTTCTGTTTGTGATTACTAGTGGTGAAACCTGTTTATTGGATAGTTTGTGTTCTTTCTGTTGGTAAACGTTGGATTAGTAATCGGTATGGCAATGAAAATGACTGCTTGAGAAAATTTGCCTATTAAATAAGAGGATGAGAAAAAACGTGGTGAAACCTGTTTATTGGATAGTTTGTGTTCTTTCTGTTGGTAAACGTTGGATTAGTAATCGGTATGGCAATGAAAATGACTGCTTGAGAAAATTTGCCTTTTAAATAAGAGGATGAGAAAAAACGTGTTGAAATTTGTCTTGTGGGATAATTGGGAATTGAAGTTCACTTAATGAGTGTGTTGCAGGGATTAAGTCGGTGAGTGTAGTACACCGACTTTACATAGGTAGGGCAGGCAAGAAATCATTTTATGATTCTCGTTTATTACACTATCTAGGCTCTATTATCTTAATGGAATTTCTGTGAACCAAGGCTGGTTCAAACATGTTTTTGATATTAAGAGACATGTTCTTATAGGTGTTTTTTAAGATCCAACGCGCGGCCATATGGCCCATTTCCCCTATCGGGTAATCAATTGTGGTTAATTTGGGGTGGATGTAATTAGCCAGAATGATGTTATCAAAACCTATGATTGATATGTCTGCAGGTATATTTACTTGCATCAGCCTTGCTGCATCCATGGCACCTGCTGCGGTTTCATCGTTAGCGCATACCAGAGCTGTAAATTCAATACTTCCGGCTTTGAGAGCCTTAAAGCCTTGACGACCACCAGTTTCAAGGTAATTCCCTTCAAACATCAGTGATGGATTAAATTCAATCCCAGATTCGTCCAAGGCTTGCTTGTGACCCTTTAAACGCGCTTGGGTATCAAGCTTCCACATAGGTCCTGAAATATAGGCTAAAGACTTATGCCCTGAGTCGAGGATGGCTTTGGTCGCTAAATACCCCCCTAGCTGGTTATCTAAGAAGATGCAGTTATCTTTGAGAGCCGGAATATATCGGTTGATAAGTACGATAGGCATTGAGCCTTTACTTAACTCGATTAGGTATTCATCTGAAACGGCTTCTACGTGAAGTATTAGTGCATCACAGCGACGGTCGATGAGAAATTCAATGCTCTCTTTTTCGCTTTGTTCGTCGCTGTGTCCGGCAGCTATGATGACATGTTTCTTTGATGTTCTCAGCTCGGCTTCTATTCCACTCATCATGGCGCCATAGAAGGGACCATGAAGCTCTGATACTAAAACGCCGACACTATTAGAACGATTTGAGGCCAGTGATTGTGCGATAGAGTTTGGCCTGTAGCCAAGTTCTTCCATGGCATCGAGCACTTTTTTTTCGGTTTTTTCACTGACTTTTGTATTTTTGTTCATCACTCTGGATACTGTCGCTAGCGACACTCCAGCTAGCACAGAGACATCATAAATGGTTGCCATACTCTTCCTTATTGTGCTTATATCGATTGGTATAACGTATAAAGCGCTGACGCTATCTTATTCTTTACGCTACAGATTTACCAAAGATTTTAGCTATTTTTGTTTCAGTTTAACGTTATTATGTAAGCTTTGGATGGCTCTGACTGTTTACTCATGGGTCTGAGCATTCAGCTCCATTTGGGGTTGCTTCAGCTTGTATTACATTTCCCAAGGTCGTTGGTCATCTTTTCTTTAGCTGTGAACATGTATAGCGGTTACCCTGCATTTTTATAAAGTTAAGCAGGAGCTAAAGCTTGCTACGTTTAGCAAGCTCTTCGCCAATCTCTTGGTTTTGTTTACAGCCCAACGGGTAGAACAGCATTAAAATAACGCCCGCAAAGGCAAAGCCAGCAGGGATCCAGCTCATTAACAGTTGCATACCTGGTAATGAAGCTTTTATGGTGGATTGATCCATGCCATCGTATCCATAACTTGCTAACACAGCCAAAACGACTGCTCCGGCAAATCCACTGCCGGTTTTTTGAATAAAAGGTGCCGGCGGAATAGATTAACCCCGTCGCTCGACGACCGTTTTTCCATTCAGAATAATCGGCGGAATCTCCCAGCATAGAAAAGAATAGCGTTGGCATCATAGCGGCAAAAAATTCAGCTTAGCAGCCTAATATGAAGATGGCGGTAATATTGCCATTAGGTACCCAGTAGAGCGCAGATGTTAATAGACCACTAAGCAGAAGTGATGTGATGAATAGGTTTTGTTTGCCCCATTTTTTAGAAAGGTAGCCAGTAGACAGGGCGCCGAGAATTGACACTAACAGCAGTGCGATAAAATATTGACCGACCATGAGTTCATTGCCGACCTGATATTTAAAGTAGTAAGCAATTACCCCATATTTGATGCCATTAAACATCATGGTAAGAAAGCCCATGCTGAGTAATATTATCCAAGGCTTGTTGGTCAGTAGATCCACCATATCTCTTTGGGTTCTGGATAAATTTTTTGTGTCTTGATTGATGAGCCGTTTAATGACAAACCACATCATAGCCATAATAACAAAGAAGAAAGTACTGCTATAACAGTTGCGGTAGTAAAAAATAGCGTGGTTGCAAGCAGGGGCAATATAATGAAAGGTAAGTTTTTACACAGATCGTTAAGTTCGATGGAAAGATCACTGGACTCATTGACTGCAGGAGTCACGCGCTCCTTGGTGGTAGCAAAGGTGATAACCATTTGAGTCATCACCGGCACCGAAATAGGCAACGAGATCAGGTAAAAACCCATGACTAACAGACCCCGCCAAAGGCCCCCGCCAACCTGAACCCTGAAAGGCTGGTACGCTCGGTATCACTGGCAGTCATTACGCCCATTAATGCGGAGTAGGGGACATTATTGAGAGTATAAGCCAAGGTTAAACCTATGTAAGTGATATAGGCATAGATCAGTTTATTTTGGTCACTCAATCTGGAGTGGTGAAACATAAGACCATAAACAGTGCCAGAAAAGGCGTGGATATTAAATTCCAGGGTTGGAACTTCCCCCATCGCGTGGATGTTCGGTCAGCAATCATCCCCATGATGATGTCGTTAACCCCATAGGATAGACGGACGACTAAAAACAGCATGGCCGCTGCCGCTGCGGTTAAACCAAAGGTGTCAGTATAAAACACGGCTAAATATGCCAAGGCGCCACGCCACACTAAGTTGGAATGGAGTCAAAAACCATGGCAATCACTATCTTTTGACCCAAGTACTGAAAGAACGCATGGGCTTTGATGGTTTAGTGGTAGGGGGACTGGAATGGTCACGGACAAGTGCCCGGTTGTAGCAATGAAAGTTGTGCTCAGGCGGCTAATGCCGGACTCGATATCTTTATGGTGCCGACAGCTGCTTGGAAGCCTCTGTATGAAAATATCTTAGAGCAGGTGAGAAGCGGTGAGATCCTGACTTCGCGCATCGATGATATTGTGAGCCGAATTCTCAGAGTCAAACTACGAGCGGGTTTGTTTGATAAACCTAGCCCAGCCAAGCGAGTACTATCGGGTAAAACGGCCTTGATTGGTGCTAAAGCACACCGAGATATTGCCAGGCAAGCGGTGCGTGAGTCTCTGGTTATGCTTAAAAACCAAAGTAATATTTTGCCCTTATCGCCTAAGCTGAGTGTTTTAGTTGCTGGTGATGGTGCAGATAACATAGGTAAACAAGCCGGTGGCTGGAGTATTACCTGGCAGGGAACCAACAACAGTAACGCAGATTTCCCTGGAGGCAGCTCTATCTATCAAGGGATTGCCGATACTGTTAATGCGGAGGGTGGCCAGGTTGAGCTGATTGTGAACGGTGAATACAGCCATAAACCCGCTGTGGCTATTGTGGTGTTTGGAGAAGAACCCTACGCCGAGGGAGTAGGAGATGTCGAGCATCTCGAATTTCAAGCGGGAACTAAGCATGATTTGGCCCTGTTAAAGCGGCTTAAGGCCCAAGGCATTACTGTGGTCTCTGTGTTTTTAACGGGGAGACCCCTCTGGGTTAATACTGAGCTTAATGCATCTGATGGGTTTGTGGTGGCTTGGTTGCCAGGCAACGAAGGCGATGGTATTACACAAGTCCAGTTTTCCAATCTCGATGCAGTGTGAATTATGACATGGTGGGCAAGTTGTCATATTCATGGCCAGCCACTGCTCAGCAGACTAAGGTCAATCGCTTTGATAGTGAGTATGCACCTTTATTCCCTTATGGTTATGGGCTTAGTTATGGAGAGGTTGATCCATTGAGCTCTGCTTTGTCTGAAAAGCTTGATAGGAAAATAATGCTAACCAATACAATGACAATTTTTGATGGTTCAGTTAAGGCGCCTTGGCAGTTAATGATTGGCAGTAAGGGGATTAGGGAGCCTGTTCTGAGCAGCTTGCAGAGCAGTGAGTTTGTTGAATATCAAACCCATGATAAGGATGTACAGGAGGATGCCTGCCAGCTCGTTTTCAATGGCCAGGGTAAAGGGGAGGTGATCTTAGTTAATCAGTCGGCTGTCGATATGAAAAGGTTTCAAGGTTCCGTTATTTCAATAGAGCCTAAGCTGTGGCAGACGCTTACCGTTGAGCTTGTATGTTTTACTCAGGCCGGACTGGATCTTGAGCAGGTGAGTGCTTCATTTTCTTTGTCCAGCAGTGGGAAGTTAAATTTGGTCTTTTCCAATATTAGTATCGAGCCTTTAAAGGGCAAGATTGCGGATGTGTCTTGTCATTAAATTGAAGCGACTTACGTTTTCCTAAGTTGCTTGTGTGCCGAAGAAATGGATTTCTTTATTAACGACTTTTTGAGGTTGGAGCGAGGGCACATGGATTTATCCCTAGGATAAAAAGTGCTAATTTTTTTCTGATTGGGCGTGATTACTCGAGATTGTACCCGAAACAGGAATCTCAATTTATGCTTCGTTAGTGGTGAATACGATTGCAGTACATTAAGGTGACTATCTTTAACTTGCGGCTTAAATTAATCTGGCGGGTATAGATGAGGTTAACTAGTACCTTTTCGATGTACTATGATGAAAATGTTATTAAGTATCTCAAAGGTTTACAGGCATACTGGTTATGCTTAGAACAGAAGTTGAGAGTGTCAGTCAGGCTAAAAAGTCAAAATTATTAAGAGTCGATAGTGGAGTAAGACAGATGTTGCGAATGGGCGTAGATCTTGGTGGAACCAAAATAGAGCTGGTAGCCTTGAATACTGAGGGAAAAGAGCTTTTTAGGAAACGTTTGCCCACACCTAGAGAGTACGAGGCGACGCTTGATACCATAGTGAGCCTAGTGGGGGAAGCTGAGGCGACATTGGGCATGACGGGAAGTGTCGGTGTTGGGATACCTGGTGTTATCTCGCCCTTTTCAGGCTTAGTTAAGAATGCAAATTCAACTTGGATTAATGGCAAGCCTCTGGACATCGATTTAGGTCAACGTTTGGGTCGTGAAGTTAGGGTCGCTAATGATGCTAACTGTTTCGCCGTCTCTGAAGCTGTCGATGGTGCAGGCGCTGGCAAAGGTGTGGTGTTTGGCGTCATTATAGGAACAGGTTGTGGAGGAGGGATCGCCATCAATGGCCGCGTTCACAGTGGCGGTAATGGGATATGTGGGGAATGGGGCCATAATCCATTGCCATGGATGTCTAAAGAGGAGTTTAATTCCACTTCATGTTTTTGTGGTAATCATGACTGCATCGAGACCTTCATTTCTGGCACTGGCTTTGTGCGTGACTTCAATCTAGCCGGAGGTAATGTGACCAAAGGTTCTGAAATCATGGAACTGGTCGATGCCGGTGATATTCGGGCCGTGGCAGCATTTGATCGCTATGTAGACAGGTTGGCCAGATCACTTGCCCATGTGATCAATTCCTTAGACCCAGATGTAGTCGTATTGGGGGGAGGCATGTCCAACATAGATGCCATTTACCCTAAATTACCCCAAGTGTTAGTAAAATATGTGGTTGGTGGCGAGTGTCGTACCCCTGTGGTGCAGAACCTATATGGTTGCTCATCTGGTGTGCGAGGTGCTGCTTGGTTGTGGTAATCCCCATGTCACTTAAGCTACAGAGATAAAAACTTATGTTAGACTAGCCCGAAATTAGGTTCACTGGGCTAGCAACATGATGTTTTGGCTTAAAAAAGCAATCTCACAACTCTTTATGCCAATTCCTTTGGTTGTTCTATTATTGCTATTTTGCATCGTGATGCTGAGAAACCGTAAACTGGTTCGTTCTGTATTGGCCGTTGCAGTTGTTATTCTGGCCTTTCTGAGTAGCTCTGTGGGGAGCAATCTACTCACTACTTCTCTTGAAGAGCAATACCAAGTCAATAACCAAGCTATAGGTGCCGGCTGTTTAGTCATGGTGCTGGGCAGTGGCCATGATGATGGAGTATCTGGAGCTGCTGTTCACAAGCTATCGACTACGGCCTTGGCTAGATTAACCGAAGGGGTACGCCAGTATAAATTGGGCAAAGATTGTATTTTGATTGTTAGTGGCTGGGGAGGAAGCGTCTCAAAAACACCCCACGCTCAAGTGATGGCCGAGGCCGCCATGCAGCTAGGGATCCCTAAAGATCGTATCATCACCTTCCCATTAGCCAAAGACACCATAGAAGAAGCCCAATATCTTAAATGGGATGTGGGTAACTATCCATTTAGACTCGTTACTTCCGCGACCCATATGGCAAGGTCTATGGCTATCTTTCACAGTCAGGGGTTGAGCCCTGAAGCCGCCCCTACAGACTTTATTGCTAGACAAGGTTATTGGTGGCAGCTCGATGCTAATAACTTACTCTCATCTCAGCGGGCCATTCATGAATATGTGGGCAGGCTTTGGTTTAGACTTAAATATGAAAGAGCTACAGAACAACTCGACATTGAAACCCAATAGCAGCAAATAGATCTTTTAGGATAACGGTTGGATATAAAAGCAGCACAGATAAACTTGAAATTGAAACCCAATAGCAGCAAATAGATCTTTTAGGATAAATCTTGGATATAAAAGCAGCATAGATAAACTTGAAATTGAAACCCAATAGCAGCAAATAGATCTTTTAGGATAACGGTTGGATATAAAAGCAGCATAGATAAACTTGAAATTGAAACCCAATAGCAGCAAATAGATCTTTTAGGATAACGGTTGGATATAAAAGCAGCACAGATAAACTTGAAATTGAAACCCCATAGCAGCAAATAGATCTTTTAGGATAAATCTTGGATATTGAAGTAGTACAGATTAACTCGAAATTTAAGCGTAACAGCAGGACTTTGACCTTAGTCGGCGCAATCGCCCTGACAATAGGCATAAGTTTATTCTTGTCCTCTACAACCATGTTTGCCCCAGGTATGCTCTGCTTCTCATTAGGGGTGATATCTCTGGTACTTGGGGTGTCCAAAATTCTCGAACCTGAAGTTAGCCTAGAGCTTAACCAACAAGGGCTTAAGTATCACCACAGACGCGGCAGTATTTTTCTTGATTGGGAGAATGTACAGAGGATAGATATTCCCCGTGGACTGGATGGTTTTGAGTCTATCCAATTACCCTATATTGGCATCAAGCTCAAGAAAATCAATCCTGTGCTGGATATGATCCCAGGTCGACTCGCCACTGGCCTGCTAACCGAACAGCGACCATTGCTGATGTCTGCAGTGACCCTAGATGAAGACCTAATGGAGTTGGAAGCCTATATGAACTCGGAGTTTACCCCATTAATGGTCAATGAAGAGCGTTACAGAGGTGTACTGGCAATGTTCGGACATAGATGCGAAATGTTGAGTAAGAATTTGGGCTTCCATATTTATGTTCCCATAGACTGTCTGGACAGACCCGCAGATGAGTTTGTTAAATTGCTCAGAGAATACCTATTAACGATAAGACAGAGCCAAGAGTAAGCATATGGCTTGATGAGGCGCCAAGGAAGGCGCCAGAAACTATGTTTTCCGCTGGTTAATTTGCTTGCAGCTCACCTTGAATATCTGATTTAGGTTCAACGTGACTGTTTTCGTCTCGTGAGACAGTGTTCAATAAGGCGATATCTTCTCTCACACGCATACCGATAAACTGACCTCCTTCAAATATCTCCATAGACTCACAGGCTATTTCACCTTCAACGGTACCAGTGCTGGTGATATTGAGTTTTTTACACTTAAGTTTACCCTTGAAGTTACCCGAGACTTTCAATTCGTCGCAGTTCAGTTCTCCGTCAACATAACCATCAGTTTCTATGGTGATTTTTCCCGTTGAACTCACCTTTCCGTACATTTCGCCACCTATGAGGGCTTCTCCAGCAAAGTGACTCTCGCCAGAGAGTTTAGTGCCTTGAGCTACGAAGGTGAGTCCTGTATTGCTTTTCTTATTTCCGAACATAATGCTCTACTAACTAGATCATGAATAAGCT
Organism: Shewanella psychrophila; assembly: GCF_002005305.1. Lineage (NCBI taxonomy): Bacteria > Pseudomonadati > Pseudomonadota > Gammaproteobacteria > Alteromonadales > Shewanellaceae > Shewanella > Shewanella psychrophila. The sequence goes on along the minus strand of NZ_CP014782.1, from coordinate 4,196,512 downwards.
GATATTAACCTTAAACCCGCAGTAAACAAACCACTAATATTTGGCACTAAAATGTCATTTTTTTGGCTGTGCCTTGTCTTAATTGGCTAGAGCTATTACTCTGTTTATTGGTCAAGGGAGAGTAAGTTGATGGCATTTGTGGGGCAAGGGGCTGCGCAGGCGCCACAGCCAGTGCACAGTTCTGTGTTTATCTGAGGTTTTGGGGCCTGGCCGATGGCGGGATTAAAGCTAATGGCCCGCTCATCGCAGGCATCTTTACAACTTTGGCACCAGACTCCCTTATAAGCTAGACAAGATTCCTGAACTATAGCCTTTAATTCCCAGGGGGCTTGCTCGGTATCGATAAACAATGGTTCGGGGCAAACCTCAGCGCACTTCTTACAGAAGGTACACTCGTCATCGGCAAAATTAATCTCAGGAAAGCCACCATCTCCCCGAAAAATAATCTGTGTCTCACAAGCTTTAATACATTTATCACAGCGGGAACAGATATCGGTAAATTCGATATCTGTTTTACTCCATGGTGGCCGTATGGCGTTGGATTTTTTTCGACTAAAAATGCGTCGACGACTCTGATTAATATTGCTCATTTGCTACTGCTTAATTGAGTGAAAAGCTAAGGTTCTAGAACCTAGAACCTAGAACCTAGAACCTAGAACCTAGAACCTAGAACCTATCTATTGTCCATAGCCGTTAGGATTACTCGACTGCCAGTGCCAGCTGCTACTGGCCATGTCTTCCAGGCTATGTGTCGCTTTCCAGTTAAGCTCGTTCTGGGCTTTGTCTGGATCCGCATAACAAGCGGCAATATCACCCGGACGGCGTGGGACAATTTGATACTTGATGGGCTTACCGCAGGCTTTTTCAAAGGCTTTCACCATATCGATGACGCTGTAGCCTTGGCCTGTGCCTAAATTATAGGTTACCAAGCCAGACTGAGCTTTGAGTTTCTCTAAAGCCCGTAGATGACCTATGGCTAAGTCGACCACATGAATATAGTCACGAACGCCGGTACCGTCATGGGTGTCATAATCATCACCGAACACGCTGAGTTTATCACGTTTCCCCACTGCTACCTGAGCGATAAATGGCATCAGGTTATTAGGAATATCGTTAGGATCTTCACCAATGCGGCCACTCTTATGGGCTCCTACTGGGTTAAAATACCTTAGTATGGCTATGTTCCAGCTTGGATCTGAATGATGCAAATCTTGTAATATATGCTCGACCATTAGCTTGGACTGACCATAGGGGTTAGTTGCACCTGTAGGAAAGTCTTCGGTGATAGGCAAGCTGGCAGGATCACCGTAAACAGTGGCCGATGAGCTAAAGACTATATTTTTGACATTGTTAGCCGCCATGACTTCGCAAAGCACTAAAGTGCCGGTGACATTGTTTTCATAATAGCGTAATGGCTGGGCCACCGATTCACCAACGGCTTTAAGACCGGCGAAATGGATTACTGATTGGATTTGATGATCGCTAAACACCTTCTGTAGGAAGGCTTTATTGAGCACATCACCTTGATAAAAGGTGACAGATTTACCAGTGATCTCTTCGACTCTATGTAAGGCTTCGATATTCGAGTTAGCTAAGTTATCGACGATAACCACATCTTGTCCCGTATTTAATAGCTCTACCACTGTATGGCTGCCGATATAACCCGCGCCACCTGTGACTAATATGGTCATGCCTGTTTATCCTCGTTTAATTCTGTGACTAAATTGATTAGGTACTGTGTAAAGTCTTGACCTATATCTTTGTGGCGCAGGGCATGCTCTATGTTGGCCTGCATGTATCCCAGCTTGTTACCACAATCGTGGCTCTTTCCCTTCATGTAGTAGGCGTTTACCGTCTGCTTTTCCATCATCATGGCGATGGCATCGGTGAGCTGAATCTCATCCCCCGCACCAGCGGGAGTCTTGGCCAGTAAGGGCCAAATATCTGCAGGTAAGATGTAACGCCCGACGACAGCAAGGTTTGAAGGAGCCTTTTCTATGCTTGGTTTTTCTACCAGCTGAGCTAAAGGTGCTGAATCACCGGGTTTTAACTGATTGCCATTGACGTCGGCGATACCGTATTGATTGACTTGCTCTAAGGGCACACCTTCAACCATGATTTGGCCGATACAGGTAGAGTTAAATAACCTCACCATTTCAGCCAAATTGTCTTGACTGAGGTTGCAGCTGGCTTCATCGACGATAACATCGGGTAGCAGCACGGCAAAGGGTTCATCTCCGATCACAGGCTTCGCACATAAGATAGCATGGCCTAAACCTTTCGCCTGTGCCTGCCTTACACTTATCACTGTTACGTCAGGTGGGCAGATGGACTGCACTTCGGTCAATAGTTGGCGTTTCACGCGCTTCTCTAGCTGGGCTTCGAGTTCGAAACTGGTATCGAAATGGTTTTCAATAGGATTTTTGCTGGCATGGGTAACTAGGACTATTTCATTGATACCTGCGGCAATGGCTTCATTAACAACATATTGAATTAGCGGCTTATCGACCACTGGCAGCATCTCTTTTGGAATGGCCTTAGTCGCAGGAAGCATCCTTGTCCCTAGTCCGGCAACAGGGATCACAGCTTTACGTATTTGCGCTTGTTTCATTTCTTTCCTTAGTGGCCTAATTCGGTAGCCAATTCAGCTCAACGTGCTGAGTTTAGTCGCTTATCACGAGTTTAGTTGGTGATAATTACAGTCTGATTGTTCTATTTTAATAAACTGACAAGGAAAAGCCATATTAATAGCCTACTTAGGGGAGATAGTGTGCTTATACATTATTTCGTAAAGTTAAAGGTACGGGTAAATGCTATTATTTCTAGTCGTTTATGACATTTATCACTTTCGCTGTAACAAAAAGATTACGAAGGTGGTGTGGGTTTAGGCAAAGAATAAACTGTGAGGGAGTTAACAAAAAAGCCAGATTGATCGAGTATGAATAAGAGAACCATAATGAGTAATATAAAAAGACATGAGTAAAAATACAGAGTATGTGGCTCGGTTACCGGATGCCGATGGCCACATAGATTACCCTCAAGTAGAGCATGACACTTGGCAAGCCTTGTATGTGAGACAGCAGGGAAATTTATCTGAATATGCCTGCAACGAGTATCAGCAAGGTCTGATAGATCTTGGCTTGTCGGCCAATAACATTCCACAGCTTCAGAATATCGATAAGGTATTGTTGAGTATGACGGGCTGGAAAACGGCTGCCGTGCCTGCATTGATCTCTTTCGAGCGCTTCTTTGAGCTATTGGCTAACCGCGAGTTTCCTGTAGCAACCTTCATTCGCAGTAAAGATGAATTTGATTATTTAAGAGAGCCTGACATTTTCCATGAGGTGTTTGGTCATTGTCCCCTGTTGACCAACGAATCTTTTGCCAAATTTTCACATGCCTATGGAAAGTTAGGTTTAGCAGCGAGCAAGGAGGACAGGGTATTACTGGCTCGTTTGTACTGGTTTACCGTCGAGTTTGGTCTGATCCGCAATCGAGATGATTCCTTGTCTATCTATGGTGGTGGTATATTGAGTTCACCGGGAGAAACCTTATATGCGATGGGAGCTGAGCCACAGATTAAACCTTTTAACCTTGTGGACGTATTAAGAACACCTTATCGCATCGATATTATGCAACCTGTCTATTACGCCGTCGATGGCCTATCGTTTCTCGATGAAATCGTTGAGATGGATATCATGGGTGCCGTAGCCGAAGCCAAAAAGCTAGGCTTGTTTGCTCCCCTATATGAGCCAAAGTCTAAAGCCAGTTAATCATGGTTTAAAGCTATATTTATCTGCATTAGATGGATAAAGTGTGACTAGTGGTCATTGAAGTTTGTCGGCTGTTGAACACCGCCGATATTTAAATAATAAATATGCAAAATCTAAGGAAGAATAATGTCTAAGTTATCGGAAATGAAATGTGAAGCCTGTCAGGCCGATGCGCCTAAAGTCTCTGACAGTGAACTTGCGGAGCTTATAAGAATGATCCCCGATTGGGGTGTCGAAGTACGTGATGGCGTGATGCAGTTAGAGCGCGTTTACAAGTTCAAAAATTTTAAGCTTGCCATGGTATTCACCAATGAGTTGGCGGAGCTGGCTGAAGCTGAATTTCATCATCCAGGGATCTTAACCGAGTGGGGCAAGGTCACTGTGACTTGGTGGTCCCATTCAATCAAGGGACTGCATAAGAACGACTTCATCATGGCAGCCAAGACCGACCAGTTATTAGGTTAACACTTAACTATATAAAATCAGCAGGTTAGACTTATTAACCTGCTCGAATTATTCAAAACATCCTCTCGTACTGTAAACAAGACTTGCCACATTTATCATAACCTTCTAACGTATAAGCCTTTGATGAACTGCTAAGAGCCGAGTTCCAAATTTGAAATGGACGGCTTGTTATTTGTGAGTTATCCCAATAACGATACTATTAATAAAGGGAAATTTGACAGTATGCGCCTCGAAGTATGTTGCTTGGACCGTGTCGGTCTGGCCAAAGACATTTTGATGATTTTAGAAGGTTACGGCATTAACCTTATCGCGATAGATGCCAGTAACCAAGGTTTTCTCTACCTTCAGTTCGCTGAAGTCAATTTCGATGTGCTCAGCGAATTATTGCCCCTGATCAGAAAAGTTGAAGGGGTGCATGATGTTCGCACCGTTTCCTTTATGCCATCGGAGCAAGAGCATTACGCCTTAAAAACCTTGCTTAAAACCTTGCCCGATTCAGTTTTTTCAATCGACGTGAAAGGTCGGGTACGGATCGTGAATGAATCTGCACTCATGACGGTGGGTATGGCTGAACATGAAATAATAGATGAACCGCTCAATCACTGGGTTCAGGGTTTTAACTTTAGTCGCTGGCTCAGTGAGAGCTTAGTGCTGGCCCAGGCGACCCGAGTTAATATAGGCCAGAACGAATATCTTGCCGAGATGCTACCTATCTATCTGCCCGATGAGAGTGATAAGAGTATTCTTGCTGGTGCCGTCGTGTCATTGAAATCACCGGCACGTGTGGGTAAACAGTTTAATGCCTTGCAGAGTCAAACAGTGGGTTTTGAGAACGTTCTTGTGACCAGTGACAAAATGAAAGAGGTGCTGGTACAGGCACGTCGTATGGCTCAGCTTGATGCACCTCTGTTGATCACCGGGGAGACGGGGACGGGCAAGGAGTTGATGGCCAGAGCATGTCACGATGCCAGTATGCGCAGAGAGCATCCTTTTATCGCCATCAATTGTGCGGCCCTGCCGGATAGCGCCGCCGAAGAGGAATTGTTTGGTTTCGTCAGTAACGGCACTGTGGTGAAGAGAGGCTTCTTTGAGGAGGGCAAGGGGGGCACTGTTTTTCTCGATGAGATTGCCGAGATGTCTAAATCGGCACAGGTTAAGCTGCTACGCTTACTCCAGGACGGAACATTCAGGCGGTTAGGCGAAGACAATGAAGTGAGAGCCGATGTCAGGATCATCTGCTCGACTCAGAAGAATCTGGCCGAGTTGTGTCAGACTGGTGAGTTTAGAGAAGATCTCTATTATCGAATTCATGTATTGAGTTTTCACATGCCTTCATTGCGTGAGCGTAAGGTTGATGTTATCCCACTTACAGAGATGTTCCTCGAGCATTACAGCCAACAGCTGTCTATTCCAATTAGGCGTATTTCGGCTCAATGCCGTGAGCACCTACTCAATTATGCTTGGCCGGGAAATGTCCGTCAGCTTAAGAATGCCATCTTTAGGGCTGTGTCTATGTGGGATGGCTCTGCTGAGTTATCGGTGGAGCACCTGAAATTACCCTCCTATGCGGAAGGATTCGGTTATTTTGACCATCAATTTGAGGGAAGCTTAGATCAGGCAATGAAACAGTTTGAATCCAGCCTATTAAGACGACTTTATCCGGCATACCCAAGCACGCGTCAACTTGCTAAGAAGTTGGGTGTTTCACACACTGCCATCGCCAATAAGCTCAGAGAATATAAGATTAGCAAGCAAAAATAGATGTAAAAGCTTATTGCCACAGACTGACGGGTTTTTCATCGTATTTTCGGTGGAAAGCCCCTATTTTAGCTGGATATAATGAGTGTAATTATATCTTTACGAAATAAGGGCTTGTTGGGGATCATGTGATTTAGGTCACGCTATTCCTATCTGGCTATGCTTAAGGTACTTATACCATTCCGAGTAAGTATCTACTGATGCAGCGGGAGTTCAAAGCACAGTAGGCAAGGTGAATGTTTGAAGCTAATAGTTATTCTATATCGAGAACATTCAACGTAAGCATAAAAGGCTTTGCCCTTTGCTTTAAACATCAGCGGCACAGCGTGAGGCTCTCAGTGTTTCCACTTAGGTGTTACATTGACTTAAAAAGGGAATACCATTTCCTCATCGATACGCCTTGAATTGAAAAACTGAGAGTCTCTGAATTGACCAGATACTTATATGGAATGGTATTATAATAGCCATTATTGCAATAGACATGACACTCAACTGATATCAGAACTCAGTCGGATGCAGATTTAGGATAGGAGCGGGTATGAAGTTAGCCAGTTATAACAATGGTCGTCGTGATGGCCAGTTGATGTTGGTGAGTAAAGATCTTTCTAAAACTGTGGCTGTGCCTGCAATTGCTCATACGATGCAGCAGTTAATCGATGCCTGGGAGCTGCTGCAGCCACAACTGCAAGAGCTATATGAAGCGTTAAACGATGGCTTGATCGATAATGCCGTCGATTTCGATGAAGCTAAGTGTTTATCCCCTCTGCCTCGTGCTTTTCAATGGGCCGATGGCAGTGCTTATGTTAATCACGTTGAGCTGGTTCGTAAGGCTCGTGGTGCTGAAATGCCGGAGACATTCTGGACCAATCCTTTGGTCTATCAAGGTGGCTCAGATTGCTTTATCGGGCCTAAAGCCGATATTCCTTTGGCGAGTGAAGAGTGGGGCATTGATTTCGAGTCCGAAATTGCGGTTATTACCGATGATGTACCTATGGGGGTGTCAGCTGATTCTGCGCAGAAGCACATTAAGCTGCTGATGTTAGTGAATGATGTATCTCTGCGTAACTTGATCCCTGGTGAGTTGGCGAAAGGCTTTGGTTTCTTCCAGGCTAAGCCATCGAGCAGTTTCTCTCCCGTTGCGGTGACACCTGATGAGCTAGGGGCTCGCTGGGAAGATTCGAAAGTACATTTGCCACTTATCACTCATTTAAACAGTGAGTTATTCGGTCGCCCTAATGCTGGTGTCGACATGACATTTAACTTCAGCCAGTTGGTGTCTCATGTAGCTATGACCAGACCATTAGGTGCTGGTGCCATCATAGGTTCAGGGACCATCTCAAACTATGACCGTTCTGCGGGTTCCAGCTGTCTGGCCGAGACGCGCATGTTAGAAACCATTGCCGATGGTAAACCATCGACCTCATTTATGAAGTTTGGCGATCGGGTGCGTATCGAGATGCTCGATGATAATGAGCAGACTATTTTCGGTTCAATTGATCAGCAAGTTGTCGAGTATAAAGGCTAATTTTTAAAATATTTTATAGAACGGGGCTAATTCAATTGGATTAGCCCCGTTTTTTTAAGTCTAGGTTTTTTAAGGACATACTATGTTGAAACTATACGGATACTGGCGCTCGAGCGCCGCATATAGGGTAAGGATTGCCTTGAATCTAAAAGAACTCGATGCTGACTTGTTATCTGTGCATCTGGTAAAAGGTGGCGGTGAGCAGCATAAGACCGATTATGGCAAGCTAAATCCTCAGGAGTTAGTGCCGACCTTAGTAGATATAGATGAGGGTGGCGATGAGTTCGTATTATCTCAATCTATGGCGATTCTCGAGTATTTGGAAGAGTGCTATCCACAGATTGCTTTGCTTCCTGCAGATCTCAAGCCTAAGGCACAAGTTCGCGCGCTTGCGTTGTCTATCGCTTGTGAAATCCACCCCCTTAACAATCTTAAGGTGTTACAGTATTTGGCTGGTGAACTTGGGGTAACCGATGAAACTAAATCTGCTTGGTATCATCACTGGATACATGAGGGCTTCAGCGCATTGGAAAAACAACTGGAAAAGCATGCCGGACGATTCTGCTTCGGTGACAGTGTGACCTTAGTAGACCTCTGTTTGATTCCACAGGTATATAACGCTCATAGGTTCAAAGTGGATTTGACTGAGTACCCTAATATTTTACGTATCACCGAAAACTGTAATCAACTGGATGCATTTATCCAAGCCATGCCAGAGAATCAATTTGATGCGGTTTAGCTGAGGCTCATCAGTTGGCCGATGAGATTTTAAAAAGTGCTTACTGGTACTAGTTTGATCGTAAGAATTTGATATAAAGGGTCGATATAAGAGTCAGGCGGAACTGACTCTTATGCATAGTTATTTATAAGCTTTAGTCATCCCGAGTGAGTACTTCTAATAGCTCAATCTCGAAAGACAGATCAGAGTTGGCTGGGATCATAGCGCCTATTTTACGCTCTCCATAGGCGAGATGAGCTGGGACGAATAATTTACGCTTCCCGCCGACCTTCATCCCCATTAAACCGATATCCCAGCCCTTGATCACTCGGCCAGTGCCTATGACACATTGGAATGCCTTGCCCTTATCGTAGGAAGAATCAAATTTAGTCCCGTCTTGCAAAAAACCTTCATATTGTGTGGTGATCAACGCGCCTTTGACCAATTCTTTGCCGTCGCCAATCTCTATGTCTGTTACTTGTAATTCATCATTCATCTGTTTGTCTCAGTTAATACCAATCGGTATAAATGTTTTTCAGGACTATGTTGTGACGATCTTATCACGGCCATAAATTTAAACTAAGGATCACCTGTTTTTCATCAAAAAATCGACGAAGGCTCTGTCTGCCTGGCTGATAGGCCGCTGTCTCTTCCAGGCGATATGCAGATCGAGAAACACCTGGGGCTGAAAGGGTTTAGCCAGAATATCATCCTTGTCGCTGATCACCATCTCCAGCACGCTGGTGATGGCAAAGCCTTGTGATACTACCTGTTTAATGAGGTTGATAAGATTGGTCTCGAAGGCAATATTGGCCCTGAGTCCCAGGGATTTAGCTTGGGTTAACATCCACTCCCGATGAAAATATCCGGGTTTGAACATCACCAGCTCATGCTCGAAGAAAGCTTCTAAGTTAATGCTTGCCTGTTCTGCCAGTGGGTGCTCCGATCCCATGGCAACCACCATCTGCTCCCTTAGCAACAGGTGGCTGTCAAATTCCGGGCTAAGATCTTGGGCGGTAATGATGGCGATATCCACCTCTTCACGGGCAAGCATCTTGAGCGAATCCCGGGTGCCGCCTTCGAACAGAGATAGTTTTAGGTCTGGGTATTGATGGCGAAATGCCATCAATCGTGAAGGGAGGTAGAAGGAGCCAAGCATACCCGGTACACCGATCCTGACTTCTCCCTTGGTTAAGTTGGCCATTGACTTGATGTGTGCCTCGGCCTGCTTCAGCTGCTTGATGATCAACAGGGCATGCTGATGCAATGCTTTGCCTTCTGCGGTGAGACTGAGCTGTTTGTTGCCGCCTTTTCCTGAGCTAGCCCTGTTCACTAAGGTGACACCTAAGGATGTCTCAAGGCGTTTGATGCTCTGACTTAAGGCCGGCTGGGCCATATTCAGACTCTGCGCCGCTTTAGTGAAGCTGGCTGTTTTTACCAGGGCATCCAGATGTTTAAGTTGTCGTATATCCATAACAAAAATCAATGACTTCGATTGCTTTAATCTATTATAGTTATGTTATCGTCGATGCTAACCTATGTCTATGGAGTTCGAAGACTAACTTGGCCCTATGTATTTAACTGATAACATAAATAATAAAAACAAAGAGGTAAGGCTTATTTGGGGCTTATCTATTGCCTCGGTCGTCATCTATATAAACCTTTATTTAGTGCAAGGTATCTTGCCTTTGATTGCCGAGACTTTCGATGTTGATATCAGTCACTCGACTTTATTACTCTCGGTTACTAGCTTTGCCATGGCGTTTTCACTGCTATTTTATGCCTTACTATCTGACAGAATCGGGCGCAAGACGCCCTTGATGATCAGCTTATATCTGCTGTTATTGACCGATGTCATGATGATTTTTGTGAGCGATTTTCCATCTCTGGTGCTCTTACGACTACTGCAAGGGGTCTTGCTAGCGGCAGTTCCCGCCATTGCCATGGCCTATTTTAAGGACGAGTTGAGCCAAGCGTCCATGTTAAAGGCGGGGGGCGTCTATATTGCCGCGAACAGTATCGGTGGGATCTCCGGCCGTTTAATCGGCGGTGCTCTGTCATTACACTTGCATTGGCACCAGGTGATTTTTGTTATCTTACTTATCTCGATAGCAGGTGTGCTCTTGGTACATAACCTGTTACCCAATACGACAAAAATAAAAAATTTAGACAGGAGCAAAGCGAGACTGAGGATATTCAGGGCTAAGGATCTTAATGGATTCTTGGTGCATCTGCGTGATGCTAAGCTCAGACAGATCTATCTGGTTGGTGGCCTGGCCTTTCTAGTCATGGTGAATCAATTCAGTTTTATTCAACTCCACCTGATGTCGGCGCCGTTTAATTGGGGCCGCTTCGAGGTGACTCTCATTTTCCTTTGTTATCTTAGTGGTACCTGGGCGTCTTACCATTCCGGCGGTTGGATTAAGCGCTTCGGACGCAGGACTCTGTTTCGATTATCTTTGTTGCTGATGTTCTTAGGATCCTTGATGACCTTAGTCGATACAGGTGTGTTTATCAGCTTGGGCTTCCTGATGACAGCATTTGGCTTTTTCTTTATCCACAGTGGTTGTAATGCCTGGGTCACTCATAGGGCAAAGCGTCATCGAGCTAAGGCAACGTCTCTTTATCTGTGTAGTTATTACCTGGGAGCCGCATTGGGGGGGCCTTTGCTGATGCCATTTTGGCATCAGTGGGGCTGGGAAGGTGTGGTGTTGGGCTCAAGCTTGGTGATGGCGGTCTTGAGTCTGCTATTAATTAGTTTGACTAAATATGAGCCTTCGGTGTTACCTGCCCATGCTACCAATAGCTAACTTTTATGGTTAACTATTGGTATGATCGTATTCATTTTATTGCTGGATAAAGTGCTTCCTATCCAGACTGTATTTTTGCATCTTGTCATACAAGGTTTTACGGGGGAGATCCAGTTGCTCCATGGTGAGCTTGATACTGCCTTTATTGTGGCTCAGGGCCTCCTCTATCAAGAGGCGCTCGAAAAATTCGACTCTTTGCTGTAATGACATGGCACCATTGAGCTTAGTTGAGGTATTTGTGGCGGAGGCGAAGGCGGCTTCACCACCCAACAGTACGTAGCGCTCGGCAAGATTTCTCAGCTCTCTAACATTACCGGGCCAATCGTGAGAGGAGAGTTGCGCAGTTTGCACTGGATCCAGTGCGATAAGAGCCTTGTGGTATCGTGACGAGGCGACGCGGGAAAAATGAAGAAAGAGCAGGGGGATGTCCTCCCGTCTCTCTCGGAGGGCTGGAATGGGTACTGTGACTAGATTCAGTCGATAGAGAAGATCTTGCCTGAATTCACCCGTTTTGCATAAGGCGTTAAGATCAACCTTAGTGGCGGCTATCACCCTGATGTCTAGCGCTATACTCTTGTTTGAACCTAATCGTTCAATTTTCCTATCCTCTAAGACACGTAAAAGCTTTATCTGCAGTGACATGGGGGTACTCTCTATCTCATCGAGAAATAGAGTGCCGCCGTTGGCATATTCAAATTTACCTATACGGGTCTTGTCGGCACCAGTGAAGGCCCCGGATTGAGCGCCAAATAGTTCGCTCTCTATGATAGTTTCTGGGATAGCGCCGCAATTGATGGCCACAAAATTAGCTTTATGGCGGATACTGTGATCATGCAAATATCTTGCAACCAGTTCTTTTCCCGTTCCGGTTTCCCCCTCTATTAACACATCTGCGGGCATATCAATAACTTGGTGTAATGTATGCAACATCTGCTTGATCCCCGGGCTATAGCCTAAAATTCTCGGCCCCGGAAGGCTATGAGATTCCAGTTCTCGTTTCAGCTTTCGGTTCTCTAAAGTTAAATTTCTCTTTTCCAGAGCACGCTTTACCACATCCAGAATATGTTCATTGTTAAAGGGTTTTTCAAGAAAATCATAGGCGCCTTGCTTTAATGCTGAGACGGCCATGGCGATATCACCGAAACCTGTGAGGAGAATGATGGGAAGGGCATTATCTTTTGCGATAAGGCTTTGCATAAGAGATATGCCGTCCAGTGTCGGCATGTTCACATCACTGATGAGCACTCCAGGCCAGTCATATTCGATGTCATTGAGTATCGATTTTGGGTCGCTGCTTGCCATTGCAGAGATACCTTCCAACTCAAAAAGTTGTACCAGAGCGGAGGCTATATAGGGCTCGTCGTCGACAACAATAACGCTGAAGTTGCTAAAGTTAGTTCGGATATTCTTGCTCATTGAATGAGTCTCCATATTATTCATCTGGGTCTGCTCTGCTGCTGTTATAAACTGGCAGGGTGATTTCGAAAATTGCACCACCGGTTTGTGCATTGGAGACCCTGATACTGCCTTGCATTGAGTCGATTATTCGTCTAGATATGGACAGGCCTAGCCCAAGACCCTGGCGATCACTCGTGGTAAAGAAGGGTTCAAAAATCTTCTCCATCTGGCTTTCTTGTATCCCAGAACCAGTGTCTTGAATCTTGATGCATAGCTGATTTTCAAGCGTCAAGGTTAAGCTGAGTCGTTTAGGTACACTGCGCTGCATGGCGACGATAGCATTGCTCATTAAGTTTACCAGCACCTGTTGTAACCTAACGTTGTCAGCCCAGACTTCACCGCTTATTTCATCGGGTTGATAGAGGAGTTCAACTCCTTGCTTGTCTATCTCTGGTTTTATGATGGTAAGTGCATCTTGAACACACAGGTTGATATCAGTAGCACTGTCTCTGGACTGGCTCTTACGGGTGAAACTCTTAAATTGGCCCACGATAACGGCGAGCCTGTCGGTGAGAGATATGATGGTATTGATGTTGTCTGCCACCATCTTAGTCTGGTTTCTTGAGATCATGGTTTTAGTGTTTTGTGCATAACTTTTGATCGCTGCGAGGGGTTGGTTTATTTCGTGATTGATGCTCGCCGATAGGTTACCTATAACAGTGAGTTTAGCGGCCTGGATTAACTCATCCTGGGTTTCACTGAGTTTCAGATTACTGGCTTGCAAATCTTGAGTTCTGGCCAGTACTCTTTGCTCCAACAGATCGTTAGCTTGTTGGATCCTGAATAGATTTTTACGCCTCTCGTAGCCGAACAGCGCTGCTAAAGCGAGCAGAAGGTAGAGTGAACCATAGAGGGTCATCAACAGGGGAAGTGACTGATATATGGTGGTTAATGGCGCCATGATATGCACGCTCCAGCCAGCTTTAACCATGGCTTTATGAGTCTCCATATAATCAAATTGGCCTTTAAGCGAGCTAAAAGCATAAAGGTTGTGCTCATCGGTGGCGCTTGCATCGTAAGACGGACTGAGAGTTAACTCGTTAATGACTCTGCTGGCATAGCGTTTTGAGGCATGGATAGCATATTGTCTCGATTGATCCAGGGGGGTCAATGAACGTAAGCGCCAGTGATTTATGCTGGAGAGAAAAATAATATTATCCGGATCGGTTATGGCAAACTCATAACCACCGGCTCGCGCGATCCCCGTGCTTTGTTGTTCTATTTCTGTGATATCGAGCTTAACGACGATAACTCCTAAGATGTCCAGTTGCTCATAGATTGGGTAGGAAAAATAAAAACCGCGTTTGTTCGAAGTGGTTCCTACCGCATAGTATCTGCCAAGTTGACCGGAAATGGCTTGCTGATAGTAAGGCCTGAAGGAGAAGTCTTGGCCAATAAATGAATAACTTTTCTGCCAATTACTAGCGGCTATTGAAACGCCTGATGCATCGACAAGATAGATATCCAGCGACTCGGTAATGTGCTTGATTTCTTCTAAATACAGGTTAAGACTTTGTATGCTCTTACCGTCTTGTTGATTTAATAAGGCATTCCTTAATAAAGGGTTAGTTGACAGTACATGAGGAATACTTTCATAGCGGGAAAGTGAGCCATCGAGAAAGTTGACCAATTCGGTCATTTGTTGTTTAGAACGCTCGGCAGTGTCCTGATAACCTTGTTCTAAATAGAACCAATGGGTAGCCTTTAATGTGATGGCAAGTCCGCCGAGGAGCATGATAGCGAGCAGAATATTTTTTTTTGTTCTTAGTGAAAACGACATAGAGCTATACACATCCTAGTGAAAACATAGCGAGTCTGACCGAGTCAGCTTTTTAATTTTGCTCATTAACTATACTCTCGGTGAGACTCGCTTTAAACCTTTAATAAATTCAAAAATAAATGACTTTTAGCTTCTTAATAGCCATTGAGTTTATCTATGTACTCCGGCAGGAAGAGAGAGATCTGTGGCACATAGGTGATCAACATCAGGAAGAAGAGCAGAAGCAGCAACCAAGGTGCACAAGACTGAATGACCCATCCCATGCTTTTCCCGGTTATTCCAGCTGTCACAAACAAATTGAGTCCAACCGGAGGGGTGAGCATGCCTATCTCCATATTGACCACCATGATGATGCCTAAATGAATGGGATCTATGCCGAGTTGGGTGGCAATAGGGAACAAGATGGGTGCCATGATAAGTAAGATGGCCGACGGCTCCATGAAGTTACCCGCAGCGAGCAGGAGTAAGTTCACTATGATCAGAAACCCCCAGGGCGGTAGTCCCATGCCTATTATTGCTTCTGCAATGATGTGAGGGATACGTTCAGTGGTCAGCACATGGGCAAATAACATCGCATTGGCAATGATGAATAGTAGCATGATACTGACCTTAGCACCGTCTCTGACCACCTGATGGATCTCCGAGTCTCCAGGTGTTTTGAACACTGCAAGTAGCATATGACCAATATTTCGCAGCGCCGCGGCCAGTATCGATTCCCGGTTATTCTTCCAGGCCACATTTTTCAACGGTCCTATGTCTCTATATCCAAACACTGCGATAAAATAGGCGTAAACACAGGCCACTGCAGCGGCTTCGGTCGGGCTTGCTACACCGCCGTAAATAGAGCCAAGTACGATGATGATGAGTGCTAATCCCCCCATGGCCTTAGAACCAGATAATGCCAAGGTCCCTATACCCGGAAAGGGTCTGGAAGGTAATTTTTTGACTCTGGCAACGATGTAGATGGCCAGCATGAGTAACAGTCCCATCATCAGACCTGGAATAAGACCTGCCATAAACATTCGAGCAGCAGAGACCTCGGTAGCAGCAGAATAGACCAACATGACGATAGAGGGGGGAATGAGTATCCCTAAGGTGCCCGATGTGGTGATAACCCCTGCGGCAAATTTCTCTGGGTAGCCAGCGCGAACCATACCGACGATAACGATAGAGCCGATGGCGGCAACGGTTGCTGGTGAAGAACCTGAGACGGCGGCAAACAACATACAAGCCATGACTGAGGCCATAGCTAAGCCGCCACGTATATGACCTACACTGTCCATGGCAAAGTCGATGATCCGTCTAGCAACGCCACCAGTTGATAGAAAGGCCGATGACAGAATGAAGAAGGGGATAGCGAGTAAGGTATAATGTTCTGATGTGGATTCATAGAGTTTCAATGCTACCGAAGCCAATGAATCGTCAGAGAAAAGTAATATGGTTAACATGCTGGAAAAGCCAAGTGCGATAGCAATAGGCATGCCCAACATCATACAGATGAGCAAGGTGATGAATAGGGTTGCTATGGTCATTATTTTTCATCCTTATTATTAGGATTTAGAGGCTTATCTTGTTTGTCTTGATCTAGCCCTAGCGCCTCCTTGACCGTGTCTGCAAGGTGCATGCTATCTTCGGCCTCATCAGCTAAGGTAAAACCATCGGCCTTGTTTGTTGCAATGGCGATAAAGAGTTCACTAAAACGCAAAAAAAGTAATCCGAAACCCAATATTAAAATACTTTGGGATAGCCACAGAGGCACGGCAGGCTCTTCTATGTCTATGCGTAAGGTGTCCCAAGCGAAGTCCGGGTCTAGGTTTTGGATGAGTAGGCTAGGCAAGTTAAGGTCTTCCATGGGGATCCCAACTTCATACATTTTAAGTAGGTAATCCCAGCTGCCTTTAAGAAACATGATGCAGTAAATAAGACATATGGTGGTGGCAATCAAGCCGGCTAGTTTTCTTCCTCCCTTGGGAAGCTTAGTCACGAAAGCATCTACACCTATGTGGGCACCTACTTTTACGCCATATGACATGCCAAAGAGGACAAACCAGGCACAGATAGTGAGTGTTAGCTCCTGTATCCACAGAAACCCGGTGTTGAAGAAAAAACGTGCTATCACCTCAATAAACACCAGTAGAGTCATCGAAGTGATTAACAGATTTAGAAATCCCTCCTCAAAATGAGAAAATAAACGATTCATTACAGCCTTGCTCCCAAAATGTTATAGCGCGGCTCTGGTGATAGATTCGCATAGAGCCGCCTTCATTCATTTTATTTTTGTTTTCATTTACAGCTTGTTCGAACTATTGTCGGTTTGACTCGATGGCTGCTTGGATCAGGTCTTTACCAATTTTAGCCTCAAATTGGGCCCAAACTGGCTTCATGGATTCTACCCAAAGACTTCTCTGCTGAGGGGTTAATTCGATAACGTCGGAACGTTTAGAGGTGATAATAGCCTCCCTGTCTTTTTTGACTTTCGCCGCGGCAATTTTGTTACCAAAGGCTATCGCTTCATCGAGTGAAGACTTGATAATTTCACGCTTGTCATTGGGTAAGCTTTTCCAGAAGCTGTCAGAGGTGACCACCATGTAGTCGAGAACTCCATGGTTGCTTTCTGTGATATACCCTTGAACCTCATAGAATTTTTTAGAGTAGATGTTAGACCAAGTATTCTCTTGTCCATCAATTGCACGTGTTTGCAGCAAGGTAAATACTTCCGAGAAGGGTTTTTTCACCGGAATGGCGTTTAAAATTTGAAATTGTGCGGCTAATACATCTGATGCCATGATCCTAAATTTCTTGCCATTGGCATCCGATGGGACTACCAGTGGGCTGCTGGCTGAGAATTGTTTCATGCCATTATGTAAGTATCCTAATCCCACTATGCCCTTTCGCTTCATGGCATTAAGCAGTTTCAGGCCCGAATCACTCTGCTGGAAGCGGTCAACTGAATCCATATTTTCAAACAGAAAGGGCAGATCGAAGATCTGTAGTTTTTTGGTATATCGCTCGAATTTAGACAGAGAGGGAGCAACAAACTGAATATCATCCAGTAGCAGGGCTGATATTTCGTTATTGTCGCCAAATAGTTGAGAGTTAGGGAAGACATTTACCTGGTATTCACCGGGTAATCTTTGTTCAACCAGCTCCTTGAACTTGAGTGCCATTTGACCTTTTGGGGTATTTTCTGCCACCACGTGAGAGAACTTTATCTCTACGGGGGCCGCCAGAGCATTAATGCTACTCACTAGCAGGCCCGCGACTGTGATCAGGCTAGAGAGTATTTTTAGTGGTTGTAGTTTGGTGCTTGACTGACTTGGTATCTTGATTGTCATCTGTTTTCCCTTTAATTTCATTTTATTGGTGGGATACGGCTCAGTTTCCCTGAGAAGTTTCATATAATGAATTGCAAGGTATACGCCAACAATGAAGCGGTTCGGTAATCAACAGGTTATCAAGGTGTTATAGGTTTCGCTTTGGGGGATGAGAGTTTTATATGTGTGATGAACTGCACAAAATCAAGTAACTAATGGGTGGTAGGCCACCCATTAGTTTGTGTTAGAGATAGATGTTTAGGGAGGAGTTATGCTTGCTTTTCAACAAAAGGCCAAATCTTTGCCTTAAAGTGTCCATGATAGAAGATGATGCCTGCCGTGAAGGTAATTGATGACCCCAAGAGTAGTGCCCACTTCACATCAAACATAGAAACCAACCCGCCAATTAAGGCTGCGAGCAAGTTACCCAGACAGAAAATGGTTACTAACATACCCATGAGTTTGCCTTGAGCCCGGTTCTCATAGGAATGTGAAAGGTAAGAGGGGAGAAAGCCGTTGTAAATGGCGATACCGGCTCCCATTAAGGCAAATGTGATCAGATAAGCCTGACTGACCATAAAGGGTAAAGCGGCAAGGGCTGAGCCGAAAATGAGTATTCCCATTAGGCCAGCATGAGGGTGATCTAGCTTCTTTTGTATGATGGGATTAATAAAAATACTCGTTAATATCATACATGTAGTCAGAAATACGGTTGCCCAGCTGATATCGACAGGAAGATAGCCAAACTCTCTTACCAAGTGTAGGGGATAATACTCATAGTAAAGATTGACGCCCATGGTCAAGAAAAGGTAGAGCAGGAAGAAACGCCTCAAATCTGGCTGAGATAACAGAGAAAGGCTTGATCCTGTTTCCGCATGTTTGTCGCGTTTATTTAAGCTCTTAGGCAGTAAAGAATGGCTGATTAGAGCGCAGATCAGGCAGGCGAGTGCTGCCACCCAAAATACCATATCTATACCAGCCATAATGAGGTATCCCCCAGCTAAGGGGCCGAGTAGGTAGCCGCCATATCCCATAGAGCTTATTAGAGAAAAACTACGCGTCTTGTCTATGATGGGGTGCAGGTCGGCGGCAATTGCACGGGCAATGGAGATATTGCCTTCACATAAGCCTGTGAGTAAGCGGGCGAGACAGAAAAGTAGAAAGTTCTCAGAAACGGCGGCAATAGCCGTTAAACTATATCCTACAGCGCTGCCCAATAGCGTTAGAGTCAGTAATCTTTTACGGCCGTAATTATCTGAGATAGCACCAATAACGCTACTCCCTATGATAATTCCTAGTGGGTAGATACCTAATACTATGCCTAAGAGCAGCTCAGAAGGTAGATTTAAGAATTGGGTCAGTGGTGAGGTTCCTTCAGCAAACAGCGGGGCCAAGATTGGATAGGGTAGGGCTATGCCGGCAACACTGATCAAGGTGACCAATAGGGTTATGGATAGGATTTTATTGCCGTTTCGTTTCTCATTTTTTGAGTCCGAAGTTATCGGTTGTAAACGGGCCTGGCTTTCCTGAAATTGACTCATATAGATAGCTTCTTTGCTGAAAGTCATTTTACTATTGCACCAAAAATAGATTAAGTAAAGTTTAATGTTTACTTAATCTGGGGGAGGAACTGTCGCTCGTTATTTTTCTGGATTAATTCGTTTGGAGATAGCGTCACTCGGGAGTAATTCCAAGTGACCATGTTCATCGAAATACCAACCAGTGATAAACCCTTTCTGTCTCATGCTCACGAGATTTTGCATGACTTCTTTCGCTTCAACTAGTGCAGTTGCTTCATCACAATCATGAGTGAGCTTAAGGTAAGCTGCTATGCTGCTCAGGGAGGCGGATTGACTGACATCTGCCATAGGATAGATCTCAATTTATGTTATATCTGAAGAATAGTTGAACACAGGTAGAATGGGGCTGTAATGACTTTCATATTGGGAAATGTTATAGCGACTAGCTGCGTTATTCGATAAATAAAGGTCATCGAAGTTTGCTATGGAGTTAGAGTCTAAATGATTTTATTAATTGAGATAATGTTGAAGTGGTTTGTTACTTAGGGGATTGAAATGGTGGTCGATACTGGGCTCGAACCAGTGACCCCCTCCTTGTAAGGGAGGTGCTCTCCCAGCTGAGCTAATCGACCTGGGACTTTCAATTTTACTGTGTATTTTCTTAGTCTGAACCAAGAAAATGGTGGTCGATACTGGGCTCGAACCAGTGACCCCCTCCTTGTAAGGGAGGTGCTCTCCCAGCTGAGCTAATCGACCTGGGACTTTCTTTATAACACAGTGTATTTCAAGAAAAACAGAAATATGGTGGTCGATACTGGGCTCGAACCAGTGACCCCCTCCTTGTAAGGGAGGTGCTCTCCCAGCTGAGCTAATCGACCTCGCTGTGTGGGGCCGTATTATAGGGGGGAACGATTTAGTGTCAACGGTTTTTTAGATAAAAACGCGTGTCCGGTGTTATTTTACACTGACTGGTGCATTGTTATCCAAAGCAGGCTTGAGATGAGGATAAATCATTCAAATCAATAGCTGTTGGATCGTTTCTAACTAGAAATAAAGATTCGAGTGTTCATATATAAGCCCAAATACAGACTGAGCATGTCTATGTTGAGCTTTAAATGCCTAAGGGGGGAATTAGATAAACGATGAACGTTAGATATTCGTGTTGATAGAGATGAAGTGAAAACTCATTGAATCGAATGCTGCTATTTTTATGATGGAAAATAGCTAAGCTAATTCCTCAATTGTGCATTTACCCAAAGTCTATATTTGGTGCTAGTAGTGCTAGGTCCAAATAAAGCACTGAGCGAGTTAATGGCGATCTAAACGAGGTGCGGGTAAGGTTCTTAGCATTGGCAATTTCCCTAAGGCTATTTGGCTGTTAGAATATGCGCCACATTCATTGGTACAGTCTAGAATTTAGACTTTTCTATATAGGTTAGTGTCCATTATGACAACTAAGACGCGTTTTGCTCCAAGCCCTACCGGTTTTTTACATGTTGGTGGTGCTCGTACTGCTCTTTATTCATGGCTATATGCTCGTGCCAATAGCGGTGAGTTTGTTCTTCGCATCGAAGATACTGACATTGAACGTTCAACACCGGAAGCATGCGAGGCAATTCTTGATGGAATGGAGTGGCTAGGGCTTAATTGGGATCAGGGACCTTATTACCAGACAAAACGTTTCGACCGATACAATGAAATTATTGCTCAGATGTTAGATAAGGGCAGTGCTTATAAATGTTACTGTTCTCGTGAGCGCATCGAGAAAATGCGTGAAGAACAGGCCGCTAATGGCGAGAGTCAAAAGTACGATGGTTGTTGTCGGGATCTGGCTCCGCGTAATACAGATGAGCCTTTTGTTATCCGATTTAAAAATCCAACTGAGGGCAGTGTAGTTTTCGATGATCATGTTCGTGGTCGAATTGAAATCGCTAACTCAGAACTAGATGATCTTATTATCGCTCGTACTGAGGGAACGCCTACTTATAACTTCTGTGTCGTAGTTGATGATTGGGATATGGGGATTACGTGTGTCGTTCGAGGTGAAGACCATATTAATAACACTCCTCGTCAAATCAACATTCTAAAAGCATTAGGTGCTCCGATTCCTGAATATGCACACGTAGCTATGATTTTAGGTGATGATGGTGCCAAGCTTTCTAAGCGTCATGGTGCTGTTGGTGTCATGCAATATCGTGATGATGGTTACTTGCCAGAAGCACTGCTTAACTATTTAGTGCGTTTAGGTTGGTCACATGGCGATCAAGAAATCTTCTCTCTCGATGAGATGAAGCAACTCTTTAAGCTTGAAGATATCAATAAGGCTGCTTCAGCATTTAATACCGAAAAGCTGATCTGGTTAAACCAACACTATATAAAGGAGCTTGCTCCTGAATATGTTGCTAAGCAATTAGAATGGCATATGACAGATCAAAGTATCGATACCAGTAATGGTCCTGTGTTATCTGATGTCGTCACTGCTTTAGCGGAACGTGCAAAAACATTGAAGGAGATGGCGACATCGAGTCGTTACTTTTTTGAAGATTTTGACGACTTTGATGCAACAGCGGCTAAAAAGCACCTTAGAGGGGTCGCTATGGAGCCTCTGCAACTAGTTCAAAAGAAATTGACTGAGTTAAATGAGTGGACCTTAGAAGGAATCCATCAAACAATTGAAGATACAGCTGCTGAATTAGAAGTAGGAATGGGTAAAGTCGGTATGCCTTTACGTGTTGCCGTCACGGGAGCTGGGATGTCTCCTGCTGTTGATTTGACCTTATTCTTGGTTGGAAAGGCTCGTTGCGAGCAAAGAATCTCCAAAGCGATTGAATTTGTAGCAAATAGAATAAATTCCTAAAAAACGAGTTGACACTTTTGGGTGTGCTGCATAGAATGCGCCACGCACTTGAGACACAACGAAGCAAAAGCTTAGTAGCACACTCGAAAGTGTAGTTTTATCGTTAGTGAGGGGCCTTAGCTCAGCTGGGAGAGCGCAACACTGGCAGTGTTGAGGTCAGCGGTTCGATCCCGCTAGGCTCCACCATCTAACGAACTCTTTTCTTAATAGAGTCTAAACAATAAGAACCTACCCTAGAGTCTAGTAGGATTGAGTAGGTTAAGTTTGAATCCATAGCCTTCGGCTTCAAACTTATAGGCAACTCTTTATTTATAGAGTTTAAAGAATAAATGTCCGGGTCCCCATCGTCTAGAGGCCTAGGACACCGCCCTTTCACGGCGGTAACAGGGGTTCGAATCCCCTTGGGGATACCAATCTTTTCAGTTATTTGGCTTTTTGCCTGAATGATTTGAAAGGCACCCAGTTTGGGTAAAATGTACCGCTCTTATTCACGCCTTTGAGTATTAGCCTATAAGCTCTTTATTTATAGAGTCTAAACAATAAAAGTCCGGGTCCCCATCGTCTAGAGGCCTAGGACACCGCCCTTTCACGGCGGTAACAGGGGTTCGAATCCCCTTGGGGATACCAATCTTTCAGTTATTTGGCTTTTTGCCTGAATGATTTGAAAGGCACCCAGTTTGGGTAAAATGTACCGCTCTTACTCACGCCTTTGAGTATTAGCCTATAAGCTCTTTATTTATAGAGTTTAAAGAATAAAAGTCCGGGTCCCCATCGTCTAGAGGCCTAGGACACCGCCCTTTCACGGCGGTAACAGGGGTTCGAATCCCCTTGGGGATACCACATTTCTTTTTAACTGATGTTTATTCGGTTAAATGTGAAAAGACTCACTCTTTAACGAGCCAGTGAATCGACATGTACCGCTCTTACTCACGCCTTTGAGTATTAGCCTATAAGCTCTTTATTTATAGAGTCTAAACAATAAAAGTCCGGGTCCCCATCGTCTAGAGGCCTAGGACACCGCCCTTTCACGGCGGTAACAGGGGTTCGAATCCCCTTGGGGATACCAATTTTCAAAGTTTCATGCTTATATTCCAGTGCATGAAATGGGGCCTTAGCTCAGCTGGGAGAGCGCAACACTGGCAGTGTTGAGGTCAGCGGTTCGATCCCGCTAGGCTCCACCATCTATATCTTGCTTTTATCTGAATAGATTAGGGCAGACATCTAAACCACTGAAAGGTGGTTTTTTTGTATCTGATCTTTACTCGCTCCTTTTCACTAGCCTTACCATTTTCTTATACCGATTGGTATTATTCATCCTAGGCACTTTAAACCCGCTTAATGATCAGAGTTTCTACGATTGGGCATTAGATAATCAACCCCAGATCGGTTTAACGAATTACTACAATCGAGTTGAATTCAGCCGTTGTTATACCAATCAGTAATGAGTTGTGATCTAATATAGGTATCGCAAATAACCCGTATCTCCGTTTGAAAAACTATACCGCTGAAGAGATTTTAATCTTATCTAGAGCAGAAAAAGAGCCGCGTAAACGGATCCGATTACTGGCAGTAGCCTTATTCCTAGAGGGGCATAGCCGAACAGATGTCGCCGAGAGACTAAAAGTAGCCCGTGGCAGTGTTAACGCCTGGGTAGCAAAATATCTTGCGAGCGGCCCCAAAGGATTAGATGCCAAAAAGAATAAGGGCCGTGATAGCTACCTCACCTCAAGCCAAAAGCAGCAACTAAGTGCATATATAGAAGAACAAAGCATAAGTTCCTCTGGAGGCAGACTGACAGGTGACGCTATCCTAAAATATATTCAGCTACGCTTTAATGTCGACTACCACCCGAATGCGATTTACAAACTACTGGAACAGTTAAGTTTTAGCTGGATAACTAGTCGTTCTAAGCATCCAAAGCAATCACCTGAAGCCCAAATGGCTTTTAAAAAAGTTCCAACTGGAAACGATCCTTAACATCCCTGGTAGTGTGGCGCTTGAACGGGTAGATATTTGGTTTCAGGATGAGGCTCGATTTGGTCAACAAAATAGTACGACACGCTTGTGGGCGAGAAAAGGGACGCGTCCAAGAGCTGTGCGTCAGCAGCAATTTGAATATGTCCATTTCTTTGGTGCTGTTTGCCCACAAACAGGAGAGACTGAAGCGATAATTACGCCATACCTAAGTAAGGACATTATGCGTCAACATCTATCACTGATATCCCAAAGAACAAAGGCTGGTCGACATGCTGTTGTTGTGATGGATGGTGCAGGTTGGCATACCGATGATATAGCGGATGAATTTAATAATCTAAGTATCATCAAGTTACCTCCGTACTCACCAGAGCTAAACCCAATAGAACAAGTATGGAGTTGGTTACGACAACATCACCTTGCTAATCGCAGTTTCAAAGGTTACGAGGATATAGTGGATGCCTGTTCGATTGCTTGGAACTGTTTCATTAGTGATACAAAAAGAGTGGTGTCACTATGCCGAAGGGACTGGGCAATAATGACTTAATGTTAAGATGGAATGGTATTATATTAAGTTGTGGCTTACGCTCTTTGAGTTGATAAGCCACTAAACCCAATCATATTAAGCATAAAACCATGCACACTTCGATGTCTTGTATGCTCAATTTGAGAGATGTTTTTTAACTGGTCGTTAATTGTCTCTATGATAAAATGTCTAGAGAGCATCGCTCTATCCCACAATGATAACGCTTTTACTTTCATGTTCTTACGCACGTTATTAATAATGGTTACCCCGCGTTCTAATAAGTCACTGGCCAGTGCTTTACTGATATACCCTTTATCTGCATAAAGTTTGTCCATTGAGTCAACTACCATCTCTTTAACCGGTTTTGTGTCATGTACATTTGCAGGTGTTATTTTTGCCGCAACAATACCGCCTTGATGATTCACAATGAGATGAAGTTTGAATCCATAGAACCACCCCATGGTACCTTTTCCTCGACTGGCTAAGCCTGATAAGGTTTTGTGCCTTGGAATTCGTAAGTTGTGGCAGACCTTAATGCTGGTTGAATCAACGAACTCTATGCCTGTAGGCTCGCTTTTTAGAGAGGAAAAGTAACTGCATAGTGGGACCATTGCGCTGGGCATCACTTCAAGAAATCGGGTGTAGCTAAGTAAGTTGGGAAATTCGGATTTAAAGAAACGAGCCAAATATCCGGTGTAGAAGTTTTTAAAGTCACGATGATGAGATATATGGAAAGCTATGATTATTGTCATTATTTCGCTCATAGCCATTCTACTGGAGCGTTTACGTTTGCGAGTTCCATCAGTTAGACATTGTTGTTCCCATTGAGGAATAAAAACAGAACAAAAATCATCGACATCACAAAATACATCCACTAAATTATCCATATGCCCTCTGCGTGATTGATTAATCTTGGTCGAAAGATCTGATCACAAAGAGGGCTATTAGTTCAATTTCTTATCCCGAGTTCAGGTTAATCAAGAGTTTACGGAATGAAAAGCATAAATAAGCCATCTGAATGATGGCTTATTTTCACTATCGTTCGCTATTAATCTAGGCCTAAGAAGCCACCAGTCTGGTGTGCCCATAGTTGAGCATAGATACCGCCATTATTTATCAGTTCTTGGTGGGTTCCTTCTTCAACAATATTGCCTTCATCTAAGACAATTAATCTATCCATAGCGGCTATGGTAGAGAGCCTATGGGCAATGGCAATCACTGTCTTGCCTTCCATTAGTTGGTATAAGCTTTCTTGTATCGCGGCTTCTACTTCCGAGTCTAATGCCGAAGTCGCCTCATCAAGTAGCAAGATAGGTGCATTTTTGAGAAGCACTCGTGCAATGGCGATGCGTTGTCTCTGACCGCCTGAAAGTTTGACACCTCGTTCACCAACTTGAGCATCTAATCCAAGATTACCTTCTGGGTCCGTCAAGGTGTGGATAAAGTCATAGGCCTGTGCACTCTTGATTGCACTCATCAGCTCCTCATCGCTGGCATCGGGTTTACCATAGAGAATATTTTCACGAATTGATCTGTGTAGCAATGACGTATCTTGCGTGACCATGCCTATGTTGGCACGTAGAGAGTCCTGTTGAACATGCTTGATGTTCTGTTTGTCGATTTCGATTGTCCCTTTTTCAACATCATAGAAGCGCATCAGCAAGTTGACTAATGTTGACTTTCCAGCGCCAGAGCGACCTACTAGCCCGACTTTTTCACCTGCTTTTATCTTTAAGTTCAGTAGTTCTATCACACCGCTACTTTCACCATAGTGAAAGCTGACTTCAGTAAAGTCGATGGCGCCTTTTTCGACACTGATCTTAGGTGCGTCTTTTAGATCTTGTATCTCAGTCGGTTTAGACAAGGTGTTCATACCATCGGCAACAGTCCCTATATTTTCGAACAAGGAACTTATTTCCCACATGATCCACTGGGACATACCATTTAATCTTAAGGCGAGACTGATGGCTATGGCGATCGCTCCGACTGTGATGGCACTCGTTGTCCATAACCAAATTGACACGGCTGCGATGGCAAATGCGAGTAGGTAGTTGATGATTTGAACACTGACATTGATACCTGTGACGAGTCTCATCTGCCGATACACGGTATTTAGAAACGTCTTCATGCTGCCTTGTGCGTATTCGGCTTCTTTCTGAGTGTGTGAAAACAGCTTCACGGTGGTGATATTGGTATAGCTGTCGACTATGCGACCAGTCATATTTGAACGCGCATCGGCCTGTTCGGTCGAAACTTTCTTCAATTGAGGTAAAAACCTCAATTGAAGGCAGATATACAAACCTAACCAGATCAACATAGGTAGCATTAAGCGTAGATCTGCATTGGCGATCATAACTAGCATAGAAGTGAAGTAAACTAAGATGTATACAAGCACATCCAACAGTTTCGTTACGGTTTCCCTGACTGCTAACGAAGTTTGCATCACTTTAGTGGCTATACGACCCGCAAAATCATTTTGATAAAAAGAAACGCTTTGTTTCAGTAAATACCTATGGGCTAACCACCTGATGGACATAGGGTAGTTACCAAGGAGTCCTTGATAAACTATCAGTGCATGTAATAAGACTAATGAAGGTATCACCACTAAGACTAACACCGTCATCCCGATCAGCTTGAGGCCTTCATTCTCAAACAAGGTCTCAGGATCATTAGCAATCAATAAGTCGACAAGTTGGCCCATGAAGCCAAATAATGAGACTTCTAATATGGCTAGAATGGCGGTAAGGATGGACATTAGTATCAGCGGGCGTTCGAACCCTTTGGTGTAATGGCGGCAAAAAGCATATATCCCCTGAGGAGGCTGCTCGGGTTCCGCTGAGGAGAGGGGGTCAACCCATGACTCAAATCGTTTAAACATCTGTTACTCAATAATAATGAATTAATTATATCTGTTGCTAGCATATCGTAAATAGATCACTTTGACTTAACTTTGCCTTTTTTGTATTCAGTTCCGTTTTCCGCTAGTTCGTACCGCTTTTATTCAGTAAGGTGCCTTTAAGGTTTTCCTTTTATAGTTAGCACAAATATGTCGAATGTCTTGCCCCAGTTATCCAACGAATCTTGTAGAAAAGCCAGGTTGTCCCGTGATCCACGTTTCGACGGGAAATTTTTTATCGGGGTGCTTACAACCGGTATCTTCTGTCGGCCAATTTGTCCTGCTGTGGCGCCGAAGGAGGAGAATGTTCGCTATTTTGATTCAGCTGTCAGTGCGTCTAGTGCAGGGCTAAGACCTTGTCTGCGTTGCCGGCCCGACAGCGCACCTGATTCCAATGCTTGGAAAGGTACTCGCACGACGTTAGAGCGGGCACTTGCCCTGATAGAGGGGGGCGTGCTTTCTGGAAGTGATGGGGTAGGCATTGAAGTATTATCTGACAGGTTGGGCATTTCCAGCCGCTATCTCAGGCAGCTTTTTAGTGACAACTTTGGTACGTCTCCTAAAAAGTATGCCCAATTTCGTGATTTAATGTTCGCTAAGCAGCTTCTGCATCAGACGAATTTAAGTGTCACTCAGATTGCGTTTGCATCAGGGTTTAACAGTGTCAGGCGATTTAATGAGTCATTTAAACATACGTTAAAACTCACGCCTACCGCCTTGAGAAAAACGAATCAGAAAAGTGCTGAGGTTGGGAAGGGGAATGACAAGCTTGAATTAATAACAGATGGTGTGATGCTGTCCCTGTTTTTCACCTATAGGCCGCCATTGAACTGGACTCGTCAGATGGCATTTTATCGACAGCGTATGGTCGCGAATATGGAGTGGGAAGTATGCGGGGATGGTTATGGGAGAAGCTTCCAGTTTGGTGAAACGAAAGGGTATTTTGAGGCAATTCATCGAGTAGAAAAAAATGGATTTAAGATCAATATTTATCTGGCCTCTAGTGATCACCTCGCTAGTTTAAAAGATATTACCATGCAGATCCGTAGGCTGTTAGATCTGGATGCAGATATGGACAAGATTGAAACTGTTTTAGGTTCGACAGCTATTATGACTCACAATATGATCCGTGGGTTAAGGTTACCCGGCACCTGGTCTGTTTTTGAAGCGGGTTGTCGTGCTGTACTGGGTCAGCAGGTGAGTATTATACAAGCTACTAAACTGTTAAACACTCTGGTTAAAGCCTATGGTGAGAATGTGACTATTTCAGGTAAGCAAGTTGTCCTTTTTCCTACGCCAACAGCAATTGCTGAAGCCTCACTCGATGAGCTCAAAATGCCTGGAGCGAGGAAAATGGCGCTAAAAGCATTAGGGAAATTTGTGAGTGAGAATCCTGATGGCTATGTCGATACCTGGTTATCTATCAAAGGTATAGGTCCCTGGACGCTTGCCTATGCCAAGATGCGTGGCCTAAGTGACCCGGATGTCCTATTGTGTTCCGATCTAGTGGTTAAGAAAAAGGTATTAGGCCTGTATCAACAAGGCATAGAAAACGTTACTCAGGATGAGCAAGCAGACGACTGCTCAATTCGACTCGATTATAGTGAGCTAACCAACACGCTCACCGAGCAAGTGTCTCCCTGGGGCAGCTATTTAACTTTTCAATTATGGAACTTAGCATGAAGCAATTAACTGATGCCCCTGTATTTGCCTATGTCGATAAAGAATGGCCTATTTCCGCCGAAACCATCATGGCTAAAACGGTAACGACTCAGGTGGGTGAGATTTATATTAGGGCGAATCAATTTGGTTTATCACATCTGAGCTTAGTCAATGCCAAATTAGAGACAAGTGAACTAACAGAGTTAAATCAACAAGCCTTTATCTATTTAACTCAAGCTGAATGTGAGCTAAAAGAGTATTTTGCAGGTCAGCGACAACACTTTTCAGTGTCTTTAGCGCCCACGGGAACCGAGTTTCAAAGAGAGGTGTGGCAGGCCTTGTTAGCGCTAGATTATGGCTGTACCTGTAGTTATGCCGATATTGCCAACAAGATAAACAGACCTAAAGCCGTGAGAGCCGTTGGGGCTGCGAATGGGGCTAACTCCATTGCTATTATCATTCCATGCCATAGAGTGATAGGAAAAAATGGCAGCTTAACTGGCTATGCTTATGGCCTTGAGATGAAAAAGTCCCTACTCAAATTGGAAAGCTATCAGGCTTTTAGCTCATTTAATGATTAACTTTATGAGTCCTTTTCTGCATTAAATTGTCTCATAGGTTTTCGTGGCAAAGGGCCCCAATCGTAAAAATCAAAATAAAAGCTTTCCCTGCTGATCTAGCGTAGAATATGAACCATATTTAATATTGCCTCCTTTTTACGGATCTGTTCATCCTTATGACCCAAGTAGACCCCTCACAAGCAAAACCTGAAATTACATTCGAACAACTTGGGTTAATCCCTGAACTGCTAAAACGTTTAACCTTACTCGAGTATCTCAATCCCACGTTAGTTCAAGGGAAAACAATTCCGGCCGTTTTAACGGGCAGAGATTTACTGGCTGGTGCTATTACAGGCTCAGGTAAAACAGCCGCTTTTGCTTTACCTATGTTGCAGAAACTAGCGAAGAGTAGCGCCAAGGCTTCTAAAGGAAACCAGGTCAGTGGCCTTGTTTTAGTCCCAACCCGAGAACTTGCTCAACAGGTTGCTGAGAGCTTTAAGAGCTACGGACAATTAATTAAGCCTAGATTGAAAATAGAGGCTGTATTTGGTGGTGTGTCGGCTAATACCCAAATGTTAGCCATGAGAGGTGGCGCCGATGTTCTCGTTGCGACTCCTGGTCGGTTACTCGATCTGATTTCCAGTAACGCCATTAAGCTTGACGACGTAAAAACATTAGTGCTTGATGAAGCGGATCGTATGTTGAGTCTCGGATTCACTGAAGAATTGAATCAAGTACTTGCTTTACTGCCTAAACATAAACAAACCTTGTTGTTTTCAGCGACATTTCCTGAAGAAGTCAAAATCCTTACCGATAGACTATTATCGACTCCAGTCGAAGTTCAGATCCAGACTGAGGAAACATCGACCATTAAACAGCAGGTGTATACGGTTAACCGAAATCGTAAGACAGCCTTGCTAGCGCATCTCATTAAAGAGAATGATTGGCGACAAGTTTTAGTGTTTGCCAGTGCGAAAAATACCTGTAATCGACTCGAGCAAAAATTGGCCAAGGCTGGAGTTGCAGCACAGATATTTCACAGTGATAAATCACAAGGTGCGAGAACTAAGGTGCTCGAGGCGTTTAAAAGTGGTGAGACCCATGTGTTAATCGCCACCGATATCGCTGCTCGTGGTATCGATATCGACAAGCTACCTGTGGTGATTAATTACGAACTGCCGAGAAGCCCAGTTGATTATATGCACCGTATAGGTCGAAGTGGTCGTGCAGGTGAGGCTGGACTGGCACTATCACTTATCTCTCATGATGAATATCAGCATTTTAAACTCATCGAGAAAAAGAATAAGCTCAGGTTAGATCGCGAACAAGTTGAAGGCTTCGAAGCCGATGAGGAGGCGCCTTTAGATTGTCCCTCAAGAGAGATTAAACCTATGGCAGCCCCAGAAGGAATGGGTAAGAAAAAACGCAAGAAGTTACCTAAAGCGAATGCTGAACTCTGGACGAAAAAGTAGCAGTCTTAATGGCTAGCTAATTCATATTTAGTTAACGGTGCGGTTACTGTTTTGAACTTACTGTAGTAATTTATTCAAGTGAGTTGCAGCAGTAGACGTGCCGTCATATTTCAACGTAAATAAAGAGTGGTAAAAGGTTATGCAGCATCTATTTTGGTTAGTTGAAGACAAAATTGCTGGACGCAGTGGACCTAACAAGGAAGCGTGGGATTTAAATGAAATAAAGAGTGCGGGTATAGGTGCTGTGCTGTCTGTTAATGGTGGTGAAAAATGTGATCCCCAAGCCTTTATTGATGCAGACTTATCTTATGCCTGTATTCCATTTTCAAGTAACATCCCCCCCAAAGAAGAAGATTTGGATCTGTGTGTGGAGCAGCTACCGAAGGCATTAGCTTTCATTCGTGAATGCGAAGAAAACAATGTCCCAGTCTTGATCCATTGTCGTTCTGGAAAAGATAGAACGGCATTAATTATGGCTTATTACTTGATGGAAAACGGTGCGGCTCCGCTACATGCTGTTAGTCAGGTTCGTGCAGTCAGGGACATCGCTTTTAGTGCCGAGGGATGGGATCAATTTGCATTCGATGTGCTCTATGCATTACAAGATTAAACAATAAATAAACGAGTTGGGTAACAGGAGCTAGGATGGCGAAAAATAAACTGTATTTGAGGCTAGTTTCAGTTTTATTTTTTCTGTTGTCTGCTTGTAGCAGTGTCCCCGAGTTAGCTGATAAAAAAACAAGTTACCGTCTGCTTCCCGCAGACGACTCCCCCTTGGCCATACACGTTGGGCCACAAGTCAGTGAACATCCTGAGCAAACTGGGGCCATTCCTTTAATTAATGGTCTAGATGCTTTTATTGCCAGATTAGCACTGATTAAATCAGCTAATACGAGTATCGATCTCCAATATTATATTTACCGCAATGATGATGCGGGTAAGCTACTGATTTGGCATGTGCTGGATGCGGCTGAGCGCGGTGTTAGGATTCGAATTCTACTCGACGACCTTACCAGTAAAAACCTAGATCAAGGGTTGTTGAATTTAGCGAGTCACCGCAACATTGATGTTCGTCTGTTTAATCCTTCATTTTTCCGCCGTTTTCGGGGGCTGGAGTTCATTACTGGTTTTTCCAGAATGAATCGCCGTATGCATAATAAATCTCTTACGGTTGATAATTCGGCGACGATTGTTGGGGGAAGAAACATTGGTAATGAGTACTTCTCAAATAATGAGGATGTAGACTTTGGTGATTTTGACTTAATGGTTATCGGAGAGGCCGTGGAGAAGGTATCCACCCAATTCGATAGATATTGGAATGCGGATACTAGCTTTCCAATTGCCAGCTTAACGAATAATGTTACTGCTGCTGATGATGAGCTTGAAAGGTTAGGCAGTTTATTAGAGCTCGAGCGTGAAGCTTTTGAATCAAATCAATATGTGGGACGTTTGAAACTGAGTCAGCTTTTACAACAAATTCAGGAGAACCGACTCATTTGGCATTGGGGGAAAAGTGAGGTTGTCTATGATCCTCCCGAGAAAGCGAAAAATCAGTTACAACAAGAATGGCTATTGTCGGATTTGTCTCGATTTCTGTCTGGCGCTCAAAAAGAAGTCTTGATTGTCTCCCCCTATTTTGTGCCAACAAAAGCAGGGACAAGAAGTTTAGTTCAGTCAGCTAATGCAGGTCTGGATATTACTATCATTACAAACAGCCTTGCAGCTACTGATGTGCTTGCTGTTCATGCCGGCTATCAAGGGTATCGGCAACCATTATTAAAGGCTGGTATTAAGATATATGAAGTAAAAGTTGATCCCCTTAATAAGCCTTCCTCTTGGTCTGGGAGTTCTCGCTCCAGTTTACATGCGAAAACGTTTGTCTTAGATAGGAAGTCAATTTTTGTAGGCTCTTTTAACTTCGATCCAAGATCTGCCCATATTAATACCGAAATGGGCATCATGTTTCATAACGCCATCTTTGCAAATGCTGTGGTTGTTGGTGTGGAAGAGGGTCTAGCCGATTCTACCTATCAGTTGGCATTAGAAGGTGGAGAGCTGATTTGGATAGACGAAGAGAAGAATCGTGTTATTTATGCCGAGCCTGATGCAGGGTTTTGGCGTAAGTTTATGGCTGATCTGATTGCCTTGTTTCCTTTGGAGTCACAGCTTTAGAATTCATCGCGGTTATTTTGATTGGTGTCATCCTTTTTGCACTATGATAGATTAGACTTAACCCATTATTTTATTCTCAATTCGGTACGCTAATGAAGAGTAAGGCCAGTCAATCACAAGGCTTATTGCTTTTTCGTCTGTCACAGACACAACTTTTTGCGCTGGGTACACTTAAGATCCGTGAGCTTGTCCCTTATACGCCTCTCAGTGCTATTCCTCAGTCTCATCCAACCATCATGGGGGCTGCCACTATCAGAGGAAATACCATACCTATCATTGATATGGCATCCGCTGTTGGCTATGCGCCCATAGCCCAAGAAGAATTGTCGAAAAGCTATATTATTATCACTGACTGCCAACGTATGGTCATAGGTTTTCTTGTTCGCGCCATAGATAAGATCATTGAATGTAACTGGCGGGATATCGAGTCTCCTCCAAATAATTTAGGTAAAAATGCTTATTTGACCGGGGTTACCAAGTTTGAAAATAAGTTAGTTCAGCTACTCGATGTCGAGCTACTTCTCTCTAAAGTTTTCCCACCTAGCCCTGAAACAACTAGAGCTATTTTGACCGATGTTCAACGTGAAAAACTGAAGCCTCTTAATATATTGTTAGTTGATGACTCAAAAGTCGCGCGTAAACAGTTATCCGATGCTTTGGACAGTATCAATATTCCCTATCAAGTCACCCCGGATGGGCGAGAAGCCTTAGCCATCATGGAACAGGCTGCCAAAGATGGCATGCCGATACAACTGCTGGTGAGTGATATTGAAATGCCGGGTTTAGATGGATATGAGCTGGCGTTTGAAGTCAAAAACACACCAGCTTTAGCCCAAGCTTACATCATCTTGCATACTTCATTGTCCAGTGAAATTAGTGTGAGTCAGGCCCATCAAGTCGGCGCTAATGAAGCGTTAACTAAATTTGATGCCCATGAGTTGATTAGCGCCATGCTAAGAGGAGCAGAGCAACAGAATGCTAATGTTTAGTATTCTGTTGCCATTATGCTACCAGAGGGTAATATAGTCAGCGTTTAATGCTGTATTACTAGACATGAGAAGGCTGTTTAGATACAACTCCCAATGAAGGAATAACATTCAGGTGCAATTAAGGTTTGTCAAAACCTATGCAGCCTGATTGATATAAAAATAAAATATAATAATGACAGGTCTCTCAATGAATGAAACTCGATCTCTGTTAGCAAAAATTGTTAACGGCAGCCTAGTGCTGCAAATATTATTTGGAATTATCGCCGGTATCTTAGTGGCGACGTTTTCAGAAAGTGCCGCCCAAAGTGTTGCCTTTTTAGGTGGTCTCTTCGTTGGTGCTTTGAAAGCCATTGCACCAATTTTAGTATTTATCTTAGTTGCGGCTTCTATTGCCAATCAAAAGAAGAATGCGAAGACTAATATGAAACCCATAGTGGTCTTGTATCTCTTTGGTACTTTCGCTGCAGCACTAACCGCAGTATTGATGAGCTTCGCTTTCCCTATTAATTTAGTGTTGGCAACCGGTGCTGAAGGCGCTAATCCTCCAGAAGGGATCGGTGAGGTGATCCATACCTTGCTATTCAAACTGGTGGACAATCCTGTTAATGCCCTGATGACTGGTAACTATATTGGCATTTTGGCATGGGGCGTCGGTTTAGGCTTGGCTCTGCATCACGCCAGTGATTCAACCAAACAAGTATTTTCTGATGTGAGCCATGGTATCTCTGAGATGGTACGATTCATCATACGTTTGGCGCCTATCGGTATTTTCGGACTAGTAGCGGCGACATTTGCTGAAACAGGCTTCTCTGCTATCGCAGGTTATGCCCAGCTGTTAGCTGTATTACTTGGTTCTATGGCAATTATTGCGCTTGTGGTGAACCCTATCATAGTGTTTGTCAAGATCCGTCGTAATCCCTATCCGCTGGTCTTTACCTGTTTACGCGAGAGCGGAGTTACGGCCTTCTTTACACGCTCGAGTGCGGCAAATATTCCGGTCAACATGGCGCTATGTGAGAAGTTAAAGCTCCATGAAGATACCTACTCAGTATCAATCCCCTTAGGTGCCACTATTAATATGGGCGGCGCTGCTATTACTATCACTGTATTAACCTTAGCGGCGGTTCACACCATGGGTATTCAGGTTGATATGCTAACAGCGATTCTTTTGAGTGTGGTAGCGGCAGTTTCAGCCTGTGGTGCATCTGGTGTGACTGGGGGGTCTTTATTGCTTATTCCTTTGGCTTGTAGCTTATTTGGTATTTCAAATGATGTGGCCATGCAAGTGGTAGCTGTGGGCTTTATTATCGGTGTTATTCAGGACTCTGCTGAGACTGGCTTGAATAGCTCAACCGATGTGCTCTTTACCGCTGCAGCTTGTGAAGCCGCGGAAATGAAACAGAATCAGACTAGCTAAATCAGACTAGTGCTGAATTTTGCAAGCTCCTGGGTGCTAAAGCCCTGGAGCTTTTTTATTATCTGATGTATTAGCCTCTGTATTATTCACTGGGCTATCCTTCGTATCATGATCTAGATAGAACACCAGTAACTCAACCATGCGATCACCCTGTTTAGACAATCGCAGCTCCCGATTAAGAGACACACGCTCTCCGTGATGAATGACCAATAGCTCTTCAGGCTTGATAGCTAAGTCTTGCAAATATTGCTTAATAGCGAGTGCTCGTCGATAGCTCAAGGCTTTATTGTACTCTTGTGAGCCTGTTTCATCGGCATAAGCGTGCAGCTCTATGCGGTAGGGGGCGGTGTTAAGCTGGCCTAACCAATGAGTAAGTCGCGCTATTTCAGCGATAGTTAGTTGAGCCTGGTCGAATTCAAAAAACAGCTGTAAACGTTTTAAGTGCTGGCTAGGCTGCTGTTCTTGTTGACTTTGTGTAGGGTTATTTAAAAAATCATATTGATGCTCGCTTGGCTCAGTCATATAAAAAGTCAGCTGAGTTGGAATTGTCGGAATTCGTAAGCTCTTTACCTGGATGAACTGATGTTGGTACAGCGGCAGCGCGATAATTTGGCTGTTGCTGGGGGCACCGTGCCAGAGCCAGACGCGTAGCGGTGAATGACCTATATAATGACCGTCTTTATAAATTGCAGCCTCGGTTGGTTTGGTGTTGATGGTCAAGAGTTTGCTTTCACTGCCTTTGGGCACCTCTCCCGAGTCAAGTTGCGCACAGGCCGCAGTAAGCATAAATATCAGCATCAACAGATGTTTCATGATGAAACTTCTTCATACAAGCTTGCCAGTCGTTTGGTTATGGCCTGCCATGAGTATGTTTCGACTGCTTTAAGGGCATGATTTTGGAGGTGATTATAGCGTTTCCTATCTTGTAAAATGTCGGTCATATTCTGATAAAGACTGTCAACTGATTCAACATCAAAGAATAAGCCATTTTCACCATTTCTTACGAAAGAGGGTAAGCCTCCGACATTGCCACAGAGGGCGGGTGTACCCGATGCCCAAGCTTCGAGTACCACAATCCCGAAAGGTTCATAGAGGCTAGGCAGCACAAAGAGCTCTGCGGCGGCATAGGCATTGGCTAAGCTTGGATCATCGAATTTTAAGTTACAGACAAAGCGAACATCCTCATCAACCCCTAGCTCTATAGTTAGGCGTGCTAAAAGGTCGAAGTAGTCCTGATCATAGATAACGCCAATGAGTACTAGCTTTAAATCAGGGGATTGCTTGTGTGTTTTGGCGAAGGCCCTGAGTAAAGTCTCTTGGTTTTTTTGTGGGGTAAAGCTACTGACACACAAGATTATTTTATCGGTTTTAGCGAAATGGTACTTCTCTGTAAATGCCGTTGCGTCACCCGAGGAAAATCTTTGCTGATCTACGCCATTGGGTAGAAAGACGACTTTTTTTTCGGGATATTTAGCCGCTATCTTTTCCCGCTCGTTTTCTCCTACGCAAATAACGGCGTCTGCGCCATCTATCACTTTCGCGCTTTGTAGCAGAAGATCTAAGGGCTTACCCCAGTTAAAACTGCCTTTTAGTGGCAGCATCATATCGTCCAATTGTTCTTTGGGTAGCCCCAAATAGCCGCCATGAATACTGACTACATAGGGAATTCCTTTAAGTCGAGCGGCTATGCGGGCTATAGCTCCCAATCTCCCCATTGTATGCAGGTGGAGGACTCTGGTTTTCTTGCCAAATAGCAGGTAAAAGAACAGGGGGAGAGAAAACATATTACCGCCACGTTTGTCCAATAGAAGCTTGTGTTTTTTTGATAGGCCCAAGCGTGTATAACTGTAACCAAAACGTTTGACTGGAATACCGAAAATAGACTCTTGTTTATTGTCTGATAAGGCTAACGTGGTGACGCTTTCAAGTTGGTAACCGATAGCCTTAAGCTGATGTGCAGTTTCAGTTATCACAGTTTCGGTGCCGCCCCATTCATCTTTTACAAATCTACGTGGTATGTTGATAATGGTTCCTTTCGTCATATCCCTTCTCCAAAAAGCGTATGTTGAAAACTTACTCATCTAACTGTTTATTAAATACTAGTCAGGTATTGGCTGGATTTACAATTTAAGCTGCCGCCTGGGAACCAAAGAACTTATTATGTGTTTCAATTGATGGCGCTCACTGGTGGACAGATAAGATTTGTAGGCAAAAAGGAGTGCCGGGATCGCACTTATCACGCAGACAGCAATGATATGGAAGAGTGAGTTATAACCTTCTGTCACTTGCTCAAATAAAAGTAGTCCTGACGCGAAGGGCAAACCAACGGCAAGGCTGGCGATAACCAGTGGCTTGTAGATCTGCCAAATTGATATTTGTGTAAATTTCCTTGTCATTGGAATGCTGACGAAGATGGCTAATACAGTATTTGGAATGAGCGTGCCCAAAGCCACACCCATAATACCCAGATGCTGTATCAGTAAGCAGCTTAATATCAGGTTAGCCAGGCATTCGGTTATTCCAATCCACATCAAAGGTTTTTGGTAACCGCACATGAGTAAAATTTGATTGGTGGTATTGCGATAAATAACCAGAATTGCGATATTTAGCAATAAGATCCGTGCACACCATAGTGTTTGTTGATTATTAAGCTCGAGCCAAATCCGCAGCAGATCTTCCACAAAAAACCATGCAGGCACAATGAGCAAGACTACGATAAGACAAACAAAACGTTGACTACGGAGTAAGAGTTGTCGTAGCGCCTGTTTATCTTGTTGTGCGTTAAAGCTTGAAGACATAGGGGCTAGCACGTCATGTATTTGTGAGCAGAGTAAGCGGAAAATCTCGGCTAAACGAGTGGTTACGTGGTAGTAGGCTACTAGGCCTACACCCGCTAAGGCTGAGATGACAATTTGGTCGGTTCTGAAAACAATCAAATTACTAATGGTAATCACATAGGCGCAGAGCGAGAAGCTCATCAGCTCGACCATTTTAGTCGGACTGTATAAACGCCAGGAGAGTCGCAGTTGAGGCAAAGCACGTTTTGCGGCGATATACATGGCTATATTTGCCAAACATTGGCTGGCGATGACGATAATGGCTAGCACGCGGATATCGGCATTCATTCTCAAGGCTATCACCAACGCAATGCAATTGGCTATATCTCTGAGAACCTCGATACGATTTCTAATTTGCATACACAAAGCACCGCGTAATACCTCCATAAAGATCCCAAAAGGGAAGATGAGACCGGTACCAATACCAAAAAAAAGAAAGCATTGGGTGTAGAGAGTCTGAGTTTCCGGTTCAAACACAAAGAGTAAATGCAGAAATGGTGCACTCAGGCAGGTTAGTAGGACGATAACAAAGCCTAATAGAAAATAGGTTCCGAATAATGTGGACGCAGTGCGGTTATAGCTATCCCAATCTTGATGCTCAATTACTTCACTGGTTTTTTTTTGTAATGCGACGCCAAAACCCAGATCCAGTAGTACAGAGTAGCCAAATATGGACCAAAGTAAGGCCCAAAAGCCATAGGACTCCTTGGGTAACTGTAGAAACATCTCCCGGGTCAGGTAGATCATGACTATAAACTTGATGACTGTGGCCAGATAGTTTGAGGCTGTTAATTTTATTAACTGTTTAGAGTGAGGCATTGCGCATGCTCCTCTACGGTGTGTAGCAGAACTTGTTCCACTCTCTCTTTGACCATTTCCAGGCGAAAGTGCGTGTTGACATGGCGATAGCCGGCTTTAGTTATCTCATGATAACGGTCAGGGTCGTCGATAAGCTGTGCCATGGCATCTGCTATGGCTATGGGATCCTCTGGGTTGATCAGAATGCCCAGATTATCGTTATTAATTATTTCGGCAGGCCCGTAACGATTACTGGCGATGACTGCCACGCCATTGGCCATAGCTTCAATGATGACCAGGCCAAACGGTTCTGGCATCAAGGTTGGCATCAGTAAGACATCGTGTTGTCGATAAACATGCTTCATATCGTCTGTGGCA
Organism: Shewanella psychrophila; assembly: GCF_002005305.1. Taxonomy (NCBI): domain Bacteria; kingdom Pseudomonadati; phylum Pseudomonadota; class Gammaproteobacteria; order Alteromonadales; family Shewanellaceae; genus Shewanella; species Shewanella psychrophila. The sequence goes on along the minus strand of NZ_CP014782.1, from coordinate 4,156,853 downwards.
GGTAACATTTGTACATGCTCATCTAAATGGGCGTTATGGATCATCTGTTCGATAACCTGCTTGTAATTGTCCTCTATTGGACCAATACAGGTTAGGTTAAGCTGGTTGTTTGGATATTTAACTAACAGCAATTTAAATGCCTGTAGGCTTTGTTCAATCCCCTTGATTTGACATAGTCGTCCACAAAACAGAAAAGATGTGGGAGGTTTTTTGTTTCTTTGAGGCTCTGCGTCCAGTTGAGTACCATTGTGTATGACTTGTACATTTCTGGCGTTGAGCTGTTCTTTAATGGCTTTGCCCACCCAGTGGGAGCAAGCGATACAGGGGCCAAAATCGAACCTTCCACCAATCAGGCCCGGTAACCAAGGTTTTACTTTTCGTTTTAGGGCATTGATAAAGCCTGGGCGAATATAAGCGGCGGGCCAAAAGTCACCAATTTCATAGAGTTTCGCAATGCCGCTATGTTGGCTGGCAAGTGATGGAGCTAAAGACAGGTACTGCTGATTCCACAGATAGATAAGGTCGGGTGACACTTGATTAATATAATGCTGGCAGATCTGGTAGTTGTCAGTTTCAACTTTGACTCGTTGCCGATAACCTGGGTTGTCATAATCAATATAAGTGAGTTCCCGGTGGACGGCTCCCGTTGGCTGAGTGTTCGATTGAGCGGTAATGCCTTTATTCCCTGTGAGTACCGTTACCCGGTGCCCTTTATTGGTTAAGTATTCCACTGTATCTCTACAGGCAAGTTCATAACCGCCAATGTGGAAAGGTGGGTAGTAGTTACTGATAATCAAGATATTGAGTTTTTTCATAGTAATGACCTAATTAAATCGACAAGATGAAAGTTCTTAAACAGGTCGATCCCGAGCATTGACTTGACTTCGTATGCAACCCAGAGGGTTATTAAGCTGGCCAGGACAATAAATATTCCTTTAGAAAGAATAATGCTGCCGTTGGCGAGCAAGCCGCTGACGATAGGGACGGCGCTGGTACGCTCTCTGGCGCGAGAGTCGATCCCCCAGTAAATCACCAGGTAGAAATGGCGGAAAAACCAGAAGCTGAGCTGGAGTGAGAGCAGTTTTTGACTGGGTACGGAAACTGCTCGGTTTAATACTCTCAGAAATTCCTGACGTTGCTCTCGAGATAAACCGGCTTCGACACCGGAAGAAAGCTGCTGATAAAAATAATTAGCATCTCTTTCGCTTGGCTTGGCCATTGAGTTCTCCTGTTTGGATCATTCGGTCCATGGTTGCAATAAGTGCAAAGACCAACATCAGTTGATAAAAGTTATTGGTCTGTTTCAGAACCCACTCTAAGGTTGATTGCAGGTAGATACAGGTCAGTGAAGCAATCAATGCAATGCAGATAAAGCGGCTTTGTGAGCCTTTTAATCGAAAGTAATTTTTTATGTTTTTGGTATAGAAGAAGAGTAGAAAGCTGATAAAAATAATTAGATTTAACCAGCCCGTTTCAGCTGCAACCATTAAATAAACGGTTTCCACTAGGCCATGTTTTTCATCGGGATCATTTTCGTCGACCATGGGGATATGCGATGAATAGGAATAAGGAGGATTGATTTTATGGCCGAAGTTATTTAAGCCGACACCAAGGACTTTGTCATTGGCCATATTAAGCGCTGCTTTGGCGAGTTGAACCCTCACTATTTTTGATTCTTCCGGGGCGGATGTGATCCGTTCTAGTATGGTGTCATAGGCCTTACCTAGCACCAAAGTAGCCGCGAGAGGCAAGATGATGAGTAACAGCAAGCGGCGCTTTCTGATCTTGGGACTTTTCTGTTTGCTTAATAATGAGATGGTAAAAACCATCAGGCTATTGAGAATAAATAGGGCAAGGCCAGCTCGTGATAGGGTGGCGAGTATACAAATAGAGGACATCCCAAAGATGGTAAACCAAAACCAACTTCGACTCCCCGGGACATTGAGCAGATAGGCATGGGCCATGGCACCAAATACTGAAACGTACATCACCAGTGAGTTTTGGTGGGGAAAGGGGCCCTTACATTGGAACATGCCGAGCAAATATTTTTGTTTCATGACGGAGAAAAATATATAGATGATAATGGCGCCGATGGTGGTCATCAGCCACTGTAATTGCTGCTCATTTCTCAGGTAATTTGCAATGGTCCAGAAGTAGACGTACATGCGGCACATCTTGAGTATTTCGAAGGCGGAATAGATACCTACATCGGCATTGATGATGGATGCCAGACTAAACAGAAAATACAGCAGGTACAGGCTCGAACCCATGGGAAACCAGTCAATGGGTAATTCATGCCTGCGTTTAAGCACTAAACTCAGTAAAATATACAATGAAATATCCACCATACCGAACTCGAATCCTCTGGTGGTGCCACGGTAAGTCTCCATGGAGACAAAGTTGATATCGACCATGTCGCAGGTAAAAAATATCACCAGAAAGAACACCAGTTTTTCGCAGGTTTTAGAATGCTGGCAGCAGAGGTAACCTAGAGGCACACCTATTATCAAGGTCATGAAGAAGATGAGATACTTAAACTCAGTCATGTCTCTTCTCCTGTTTATGATGACCTTGGCTCATGCCATCGTCAGGAAAAGATGTGTTGAGGATAAACAAACTAACCTTAGTCATGTCTGCTTTCCTTAATTACGACTTTGAAAGTCGTGTACTCCGCGTTCGAGTAATAAGCCTGTCAGCATGGTTTCCAGCGTCGGCATTAACTGAGTGAGAAAAGAATTCCACGAGCCGATCATACTCTTGGGGACATAGACTAAATCGTTGGGTTGGATCAAAAAGTCACGTGTTTCTCCGTTAAGAATCTTGTCAATGTTGACTTTATAAACCAGAGGGTGCTTGATGTTTCCGCGGATCACCAGTACGTGACTGTTGGCAGAAAGAAGTAAACCCTGTGCTCTGGATACCAGACGCGCTAAGGTCATACGTTCACTGTAGCCATAATAGCTAGGCTTATTGACTTCACCCGTGATAAACACCTCTTGGCTCATAGAGGAAGCAATGTAAACGTAATCCCCGTCTACTAAAGGGACATTGTGATGCATGTTACCTTTACGAATAAGCTTGGTTAAATCAACCGGTAACAAATATTCCCCTCGCTGAATATAGGAGTGCTCTAGATCTGCTAATTCGATGGTATTGTCGTCAAAAATACCTGTGGAGAACCCGCCTGCCAGGCCAATGGCTTCGGCGGCTCTGAGTGAGCCATCGAAGTAATATACGCCCGGATGAATGACTTTACCTATGATGGTGATGGACGCACTACGCATGTCGTAGGGCATCAGAGTTACCTTAGGAAAAAGAATATAACGTTGTAATTTTCTCTCCATTAAGGCTGTGGCCTGAGGGACGGTTTTCCCCGCAACTTGTACATCACCAATGAGTTTAAAAGTCAGGCTACCATCGAGTTTGACTATCGCCTGTTTAGTATTTAAATCTGGCTCACCATAAACGAAAATATTAAATTTATCCCCAGCTGAAATTTCATAAGTACCGGGTTTCACCTGATGTAAGTTGGTTAGCTCTTGCTCTAAGCGCTGCTGGGAAATATGTGCAGGCTCGTCTAGGGTCTCCACGTCCGCAATTTTTTGTAGTACTAAAGGTAATTCGAGGGGCGGGGGGCTAGTTTTATCCAGGCTGGCGCAGCTGGATAACAAAAGAGACAGTGCAAGCAATCTAATGAACAGGATAAAATTATGCATGGTAGATGTCCTTAGGTACTTGGGTGAGTAAGATCCCTATAGGCTTAATTTTCTTCTCGCTCAAATAGTTGATTACCTGGTTGAGGCTATCTTTTCGTGTAAATAGGCTTTTTGCTATTAACAGAATGGCGGCAGGGGAGTTGTTGATCACGCTGTAAAGTTGCAAATGGCGCTGGGCAGGAAAGAGTTCCCAAATGACCACATCATAGTCCTGAGAGATTGTGTCGATAGTTACATCGAAAGTGGTTTTATCCAGATAATTTAAATAAATGTCTTGATCATAAACGAAGTAAGCATGATCGATTCTCTCGGCAATATTGAGGGGTTGCCATTGAGACTGTTTTCCGTAGATAAAGGGATTGAGTACGGCTTCATCGACGCCGTCGCTTTCTTCAACAGACTCAATATACAGCACGCGCTTTCCCTGGCGCAGGTAGAAATCAGTGAGTGCATGGGCAATGGTGGACTTGCCTTCATGTTCGTGGGTACTGCTTAAGGTGATCAGTTTACTTTGAGTTTCGCTCTCACTTCGAAGCTGCTCAAGGTTGCTAAATAAGCTCTGAAATGCACTGTAATAGTGGCACTCTTCGATACTATCTTTGTCGGGGAGAACACCTATTAAACGTTTAGGATCTAGGTCATTACGGGTTTTTACTCTTGGATCAAAAAGGACTCTGGCGATCAGTATCAGTGCGCTAACGGTAAAGCCAAACACACTAGCAGTGACGGCAATAAGCTTGCGATATGAACGTTCAGGGTATTTTGGAGGCAGCGCGTTTTCGATGATTTCAAAGTCACTGATATTCGACTCTAAAGCCAGTTTCGAGTCGGTGACTCGCCCTTCCAACGTGTTGACCAAATTGCGGTATTCAATCATTTGGTCCTGATGGCGCTGATGTTCTTGCCTTAGGGCACTTAGTCGCTTCAAACTGTCTTTGGTATTATTAATGCCTAAGCGATAACCGGCCAATGACTGATCTGAGACATAAAGGTCAAATTCATAATGGATCTTCTCCAACTCTAACTCCAGATAAAGCGGATTTTGACCATAGATTTTTGTACTGGCTTGGCTGGTCACAGAGGTGTTATCGGAATTACTCTGTAAGGTTGCTATTTTTTGTTCCATAGCCATGACCTTAGGATTTTGCGAGGTGTATTTAAGTTTGAGCAGTTGTAGGTTCTCACGTAGCCCATTGATACGGTTCAAAGCGGCACCTTCAACCATGGTTTCCAGTGGGATTTCCTTTGGAATAGTGGTGAGTTTTGAGATTGTTGCTTGCAGCTTGGCTCTTTTTTCGTCTGTAGCAACCTGGCTTTCGATGTATTTAATTTCTAATGTCTGTATTTTTTGGTAGTTCGATGCCATCTGATCCTCAAATGACAACAGGTTGTGTTTCTGCCTGAAGTTGGACTCAGCTAGCTGGGCTGCAATGAGTGATTTACGGCTGGTTGACAGCTCATTGAGGAAGTATGAATTGACCTTTTGTGCTGCAGAATTTTGTACGCTGGAATAGGATTCAAGAAAGACGGCACTGACTGTGTCCGACATCTTGACAGCCATTTCTGGTTGGTGCCAGACAGCGGCGATATTGATAATATCTGAGCGATTTCCCCGGCTGATAATGATGTTTTTGTACAAGTCTTCGGGCGTAAGGGGGAGATCCAATCGTTCGATAACCCTAAGCAGGTGATCCCTAACCAATATCGTTTGCATTATGGTGTTGAAGTCAATTTGTAGATAGAGGTAGGGGATGTCAGCTTGTGACGACATATTCTTTTGATGGCGGATGATGATGGTGTTGGCTTTCCAGCTATCTTTTATAAAATACTTAGTCAAAATTAAAGTCGTGGCACCACACAATATGGCCACCAGAAATGGTAACCATATTTTGCCTTTAACTTGCGACCAAAGCAGCTCCAGATCGATCTTAAGACCGCCCGTTTCAGTTTGATCATCCTCGAGGGAAGACAACTCAGATGCGGAGTTCATGCTCAATGATCCCGCGAATATCTGTGATACTTTTCACGTTTGCAGTGATGGGTTTATTAGCAGCGATCATGGCGTAAGAGTCTTTGTCCTCTGGGTGATAGCCATGCATGCCAGGAATGGATTTAAGTCCCATATAACAGGGGGTGATGAGCATACCCGGCTCCATCAAGAAAAAGAGTTCACCAAATCTATGATCCTCAAAATACACATGCATTTTCTTTAGTTCATCGTCTTCGACGATAGCGCCGTGGGTCTGTTGTTCGAGTACCCGACGAATGATGGCTTCCGCATCCGGCTGCATAAACCAAAAGCGCGCCATGGTAGAGTCGTACATGGCAACATAATCTTTGCCGTATTCCAGCCCAGTTGCCTGGATATCTGGGATTAGGTTGATATCTCCGGTGACATCCTTCATGCCATGATCGGAAATGATGTAGAGCGAGACTTCATCGTATCGATTCTGTGCCAGCTCATACAGAGAACGGATCTGTTGGTCTAGCCAGTTGATCTGCTTTTCAACGGCTGGATGTTTAGTGCCATGTTGATGCATGATGCCATCAAGACGGGGAAGGTAGACATAGTTAAACCGGGTCTCACCTTTTTCGATTTCTTGGCGGTTACTGGCCAGAATTTCTTGTTCACTATGACGCCAGTTCGAACAGTAATAGGGAACGTCTTGGTTGACACACCAGTCGAATATCGTATCTGTAGCCATGATGCCGCCAGGGACGAAATAGTCGCGTTTTTCCAGATAATCAAAATAGGGCAGATGGGCAAAGGGGACTGAGTACATCTCGAAATAACCTGTGTAGCCATAGACCTTGGCCATAGCCTTACTCAGCCAATGGCGCACACGGCCACGGTCGAAAATGGCACTGGGTAAATGTGCCAGGTATTTAAAGGGTTTAAATGGAGATTCCTCTGGGTTGTAATTAAAGCAAGACCAATGGGTATGTTCATCCGGAAAGCGACCCGTGAGTATAGAGGGGTCGGCTCCGGAGGAAAAACCGAAGGTAGTTTGTAGCGGGTGGGCATCTTCAATGATCCCATCAAGAAATCCGTATCTCTGGTAGATCTCCCAGCCAAATGCATCAATAAATGTAAGAATAGTGATTTTATTAGTCATTGGAATAGCTCCAGCTGTTTTTTGTATGCTCCTGATAATACCCAATCAATCGCCGTGCCAAATCTTTCCAGCTATACTTTTCCCTCACAAGATCAGCGCCTTGCTTTGATATTTTAAGTGAAAATTCTAAGTCAGATAGGGTATTTAAAATACTATTCGCAAATTGGGATGCATTGTCGGCGTAGCAAATATGTTGCTGATCGCATAATGCTAAGCCTTGTGCACCGACCCGAGTGCTGACTACTGGCCGTTCCATTGCCAATGCTTCTACGAGTTTTAGTCGTGTCCCCCCGCCTATGCGCAAAGGACAAATATAAACATCTGCCATGGCATAGTAGGGACGAATATCGGCGACCTCCCCTGTAACTACAACTTGCTTACCATTTTGCCAACTGTAAACTTCTACCGTTGGCTTAGTGCCAACGATCATCAACCGAGCGTTAGGGAGTTTTGCCAATACTTTGGGCCAAATATCCTGTATAAACCAGCGCATGCCGTCCAGATTAGGCTCGTAGTCCATGGTACCGGTAAAGACTAAGGTTGGACTGTTATTAATGGGTTTTTGTTGTGGGTAAAAATAGTCACTGTCAAATCCATTTTCTAATACCAATGGAGGCGTATCGAGTTGCTGGTGTCTCATCAGATAATCTTTGTCTTCCCTCGAACACACCACATGTAGAGGAAACTGTGTACTTAATCGCTTCTCAAAACTCCGGGTTTTAACAATATTCTCTCTTGCTGACAAACGCCTTTTCCAGCCTCGTAGGTAGGGCAGTTGTTCTAATTGGTATTCGCTATCTATCCTACTATGGTCGTTAATCAGTGGGCATTGAACGTCCATTTCCTGAAAATACTGAGTCATACAGATATCACTACAGTGCACCAAATCAAATGAATGTGATTGAACTAGCGCCTTGAGTGCGTGACAGATCTCAATATCAAACCAGTGATGTAAGGTATCGGGTACGGGGTCAAACAAGCGTTTTGACAGGGTGCGCCAAGCTTTTAATTTTATGGGTTCAGTGTGGAACTGACTAAATGGCAAGAGTGACTGTAATTCTTTGGCTCGTGAGAGCTCTTCATCACTATGGGTAAGGCTAAAAAAAACCACTTCATGTTCACAGCATACAGCTTTAAGTAAATTAAATACGCGCTGATGGGTCCCGCTGTTAAGGGGGTAGGGGATGTAAGGTGTTACAAAAAGTACCTTCATGATGATCTCCTTGCCTCGATTATTTTTGAGGGCTTGTTAAGCAGATTTGTTTGTTTTTATATATTTTTTTTTAACGTTTTGAGTAACAGTGTGGTGTGAATTCCCCAGTCGAAGGCTGTTACCCGCTGGAGACCCTGCTGGATGAGGTGTTGTTGAAATGACGGCTGTGTGAGTATCTGTCCTAGGCATTGGGCGATACTTGTTGGACTTTCTGGATCGAAACAAAGGGCCGCTTCTCCCACAACTTCCGGCATCGCTCCTCGATTAGAGCAAGTCACAGGTGTTGCGCAAGCCATCGCCTCAACGAGTGGGATCCCGAACCCTTCATAAAGCGAGGGCATCACAGTGGTCACAGCTCCGTGATAGAGGGTGGGGAGATCCTTGCTATCTACAAATCCTAGCACTTTAATTGAGTTAGCTGCTGGAGAGTCGGCAATACGTTTAAACACGACTTCTGCACCGGACCAGGCACTACCCACGAGCACCAGCGGGTGTTTGTGACGTATCTGCTGGGGCAGCTTCTCATATGCTTGGAGCAAGCCGATATGATTCTTGCCCGGATGCTCGATACGAGAGACATATAGCAGGTAACCGGGTTTGAGATTGAGGCGTTGTAATCGTTGGATGTAGTCTTTAGGTTGTTGCGTATTGAACTGACTCTTATCATAACCATTGTGTAGCACACAGATATTTTCTGCCGGGATATGAAGAAACGTTTCCATATCTTTGCGGGTATTGTCACTAACGGCGATGAGATGAGGGCGATGGGGACTCGCTCTTGGCTGCAGAAATTTAGGGATCAGATGGCGTATGTAGTGCATACGAAGAAAGCCGTACTTGTTGGCGATATGGCATTGGGACAGATCGTGAAAGGTGGCAACAGTAGGTAAGGGATAATGACTCAAGACACGACGGTTAGCTGCCGGTAAAATGAGGGCGTCATACTGGGTGGTCTTAAGTTGTTTCTTGAGCTGCCAAGGCAGCAACCAAGTGTGATAAACCATATTGATAATAGGCTTGTTTAAGTACCAGGGGAGGACCTCGAGGGTTTGCCTGGGGTGCTCGATGGGCCAGTATCTATGGTCACTGTTATTGATTATCACGGTAACATGATGCAATTTAAGTAACTCAGTCACCACATTTTGCATGTATTGAGAAATACCTGATTGCCCACAATCAAAGCCACAAGCACTAAATAGAAGACGCATATCCATCCCTCTCTTTACTATTTATATAGGGAGACTGACAAGGGTGAGTCTCCCTCCTGAGCTATTCGCTACTGACTGTAATGCCAGTTTTCTACGGTTTGATAAAATGCCTGTAAACGGGAAACGACTTGGGGCCAACAGTATTCGCTTGCTACCCTAGCTAGGCCCCGTTTGCTCAATTTTTTGGCAAACGATGGTGAGGTTAAAATTTTACTGATGTTCGCTTGCAGTGAGTCCAGGTTATCTGGATTAAAAAGTAAACCATCTTGGTTGTGTCTGATCAGATGAACTAAGCTGCCAACACGACTGGCAACGATAGGTAAACCAGCACTCCATGCTTCCAATACAACGATACCGAAAGGTTCATGAGTTGAAGCAAGTAAGAAACAGGACGATTGTTGATATAATGCCGGTAGCAACTCATGATCCGGCTCAATGCCAGGAATGATGGTGACATAGGCTTGCAGCCTATAGTGTTTAATTCTACTCAGTATTTGACTCAGGTAGCTTGACTGGATCACTGGGCCGGCCAATATCAATTGGTACTGGTTTTCTCCCTTGTCATGCAATCGATTTAGTAAGTCGACCAGCATTAGCTGATTTTTTTGACTGTCGATACGCCCGATAGATAACAGCAGATTTCGCTCCTTGGGTATACCTAGATGTTGATGAACATTTAGGCTAGATGGCGTTGAGAAATGATTTGAATTCACTCCATTGGGTAAGTAAATCACAGGCTTTTGCGGAAATTGAATTCGGGTTTTAAGGTATTCATTGTAACCAATACAGATAATGCCACTGGCATCGGAAAGTACTTTATGAGCTTGTAAAAGTAGATCGATAGCCTTACCTGCATTAAGGGTTTTTTCCAGCGGTTTTATCAGGCTGTCTATTTCGGTTTGAGGAACTGTAAATTGACCGCCATGTAAGGAGATAATGTAGGGTAACCCCCGCCGTCTAGCTGCATATCTCACCATGGCAGCCATACGTTGCATAGTGTGGCAATGATACAAGCGAAACTCACCGGTCAATAATCTCTGGCTCAGGGAAAAAGAGTAGGGGTTACCCCCTTTCTTATCCAGTTTGAGTTTCTTTTCTTTAGTTAAACCTAAGTAGGGATAGTGATAACGAAAACGCTCAATTGGGATGTTTTCTAGAAGCTCTGCCGGGACTCGATTGAGTGCTTGTGTACACAGAATATGGCTATTTATGTGGTGATGTAACTTTAAGCCTTGGCTAGTATTCCAAACCGCAGCTTCCATACCGCCCCATTCTTTCAAATGGAATCTACGCATGACTTGAGCGATAGGATATCTTTCACGATTTCTCATATAGGATCCCTGATATACCTTAATCAATGTTGCCATCTCCTCATTTTCAGGAAGTACCTGCCTCTCAGGGGAGCTGGCTAAATAGTTAATAAAGCAATATTGAGACCAAGTACATAAATCTACATTTATATAGGTAACCAACTGATTTAATTAGTATGGCTTTAATCTTGGTAAGTAAGGAGCAGGGAGGGGAGTTGCTTTGGCATAATGCAACTCACTATGGTAGTCATTAAAGATTGCAATCACTGGTATCGTGATAATACTGCTCGTTGCCCTGTGGAATCGTTTTTGATTTGCTGACGGATCCGGGTGTTACCCCAGCGGAGACCTGCATAGTATGCCCAGTGATAGACAAATAGACGGCTGGGAGTGAACAGTAGCCCTCTTAAGTCTCTAGTGATCATGTGTTGAAAACAGTCCCGTAGCAAACCTTTGGCAAAACCGGAGATAGCTGAGGTTAGTTTGTGTTTCTTATGATAGATAAATGCATCGGCTTCTCCTTCCACATAGCGCCGACCGTACACTTGTTTTAAGGTGTAATTATGAGAGTGCATCAGTAATGCTTGGGGTACATAGGCTAATTTGTATCCACTCGTTTGCGCCCAGTGTCCCCATTCGGTATCTTCCGAAGCCCAGGCATCCTGATAGAAAGGGTGTTGTTGCCAATGTTGACGGCGAATGGCAGCAAAGGGCAAAGATAGCGTGATCCAGCTGGGAGGATTGCCTGTTGCTGGAAAGCTGGTGGCATAGTCACGTTTCACCCATAGATGAGCTTCAGGGCGGGGGATTTGCCGCCCAAATGCTGCGACTATGTCGGGATCATTGAATGCGTCGAGTAAATTAGTGAGGGAGTCGTCCCTCAGTAATACGGCGTCGGAGTTCAAAAAAACCACAACCTCAGCCTGGCATTGTTCAATGGCCTGGTTAAGTACTTTACCTGGATAGTAATCACCAGGTTCAATCTCAATGAGTCGGCAATCATAGAAGCTAGCGATCTCTAGCGTTGCATCTGTCGATCCTGAGTCAACCAGAATCAGTTCATAATCTTGGAAATCTTGCGAATTGAGTGCCGCAAGTGTATTGGCAATGACCCAAGCCGAGTTTTTTGAGCGCATGATGATGGCTATTTTTTTTGTGGCCTTATCTTGACTTTGTGAGGCGGCTTCAGGCAAGGAACTCTCCTCTATGTGCTCTTGTGAACTGGATTCAGCTAAGGAGTTCTTCTCTATGCACTCCAGTGAACTTGATTCGACATGAGAAGTCTCCTTCATAGAGTCTTTTGAAATGGCCTCAGGCACAGGAAGTCTTTTCGATACAGTCTTGTGATATTGTTTAGGCATGTGAAGTCTCCTCTATGCGCTCTTGTGAGGATTGAGTGGCAGGGATTGCGTCACTTAGCCAAGCCGTCTCTTGTGTGGTTATGTAGTCGAGTATTTTGTCGAAGCATTGAAACTTGTCGCACAAGTACATGGTGATGGGGTGGATCAATAGGTTGGCATCGCGTCCCTGATCTTCACAGCTTTTCAGCTGACTTAACACCAGTTCGGTCCACTCCCGGATATAGTAACTTTCGCTGCCAAAATCATCTGACCACGAGTAACGTTTTTGCCAATTTTCGACCCAGGTAGGCGTGCGCTCAGCATGGTAGAGGTGCTCATGATCTGGAATGATATTGATAGGGTAATTGTGAACGCCGTACTTGGATTCTTGGGGACTGAAATTGTTGCGCTTTACGCCATCGGAGCAAAGTTTTATTCCTAATTGGCTCAATACTCTGTCGGTATGGGGACCGTGCATATACATATGGTTTCGCCAGCAGGTTATCCGCTTACCGGTCTTTTTTTCGATGATCTTGATGGTGCGTAGGGTATCTAAATATTGATACCAGTGTGGGCCGTTATAACTCCCACAAAACTTGTTAGATATTCGGTGCCAGATTTCAGGGGTGAAACCACTCCAGGTATGACCGCCAATTTCAACCCAGTCACTCATGCATAGCACTCGTGTATCGCTCCATTCTTCGACGAAACAGCGACCAGTAAAAAAACAAGTTAGCTTAACTTGTGCCTGTTCGATACGCCTGATAAATAGCCTTGCAGTGGCTAGCTCTGAGATATCACAATGGGCTTGATTGCCCGTTCGTAAACTGGCGTGATGAATATCTGCACTGAGGTAAATCATAAGTTGACCTCCTCTAAAGATAAGCCGAAGCCGTCCAGTAGGTTACTTAAGTTAGCATCCATAAAGTCCTGCCAGTTTTTAAGGTAGCGTCGGGTCAGGATATCGGCAGTGTTTTCTGCTTGCTTGCCTTGGCGATAAAGCACATAGGGGAAGCATAGCGGGAGTTTTTCAGTTTGAGTCAAGGCTTGGTAAGCCCAGGGAGAAGGCTCTTCGAAAATGGGATGGCCAGTGGTCATTAGTCTGTCTAAACCGCGTTTCAGCAGACATCTAAGCTGGTTGCTATTATTCCAAAAGGCATCATCAGCCGCGTATGTTAAGTAGCTTGTCCAGGTAAGGTCTGGTTTGTTAAGGCGCAGGCGTTCACAACGCAGATGGACAGGCTGTAAGCTTGTTATTATCGATTCGTTCCAAGATGCCAAGTTGATATTCTGATATCGGGCATAGCTGGGGGAGAAGCGAAAACTCATTGCCTGAAGGTAGAGCTGTTTGAATTCTGGCTCGACACTGGTTTCATTTGCCATACGCTGCTGCTTTTCTGCATAAGACCAATGGTATTTCCCCAGAGAAAACAATAGCGCATCACCATAGCCAATGATCGCTTTCATGGTGTGCTTAATGATGGTGGCGCGATAAGGTTCGGGGTCGTTTTGAGCCAACAGAAATCGATTGATAAGCAACAGAGACCCTCTGTTAATCAAGAGGTTTCTAGCATCCCAAGCTGGGATACTTGAAACCGTATGTTGGGTTAATGAGGGGACGAAATCGATATCTCCTAGTAAGGTTCGGTGACCGTGGCGCATGTCATACCAAATCACACGACAAGGTGCATTACGCATTTTCGCTTGGGTGGTAAAAGATATATCAATGCCCAATCCTGCCTGTTGGCGAATAGGCTGCAATGCTTGATTGATGGATTCTTTTAGCTGTGAGTCTGCATTTGTCTGCTTGTTAAAGATCAGTAACAGATCGAAATTATTATGTGGATAGAGCTGACCACTGACTGGGTGGGGGATTAACCCTCCTTCGCCACGACCATACCCGCCTAACAGGACTAAGGCGCAAAGCTGGCTTTTTTCCAAGTACTTCATGACGGTATCGCACACTTGTGCTAATACTTGCTGGCAAAAGGCTTCAGCTGAAGGATCTTGTAGTAATGTGACGTTGCTAATGGTTAACATGGCAGTCTCCCTCTGTCATTGAAGTTGCCGTTATTGAGTGGCTTGAACTCTTCTTCAGCACGTGATTAAACATTTGAATCAGCTGGCATAGATGAGTATCTATACTGTATTGCTCAATAATGCGCTGCTGGGCAAGCAATGCATGATTCTGAGTTGTTTTAGGGTGTGAAAGTAGCTCCCGAATCGCGCCGCTAAGTGCACAAATATTATTGCTGTTTACGAGACGACCATTTATGCCATCTTGTAACCATTCGGGTATACCACCAACGCTTGTTGCGATTACGGGGCAGGCGTGGGAGAGTGCTTCAATACCAGTTAAACAAAATGTTTCAGGGGTGCGAGATGGGATCACCAGCGCCGATACTTGTTGGTAGTATTTGGCTAATGTTTCAGTGTCACAATGGCCCTTAAACTCTACTCTGGTTCTAATTCCAAGCTTTTTACTGAGTTGCTGTAACTCTTCTTTTTGAGGACCTTCTCCGCAGATGAGTAAGTGAGTCTGCTCATCTACACTGGCTATTGCACGTAACAAGACATCGACTCCTTTTCCTCGAGATAAACTGCCAACGTAGAGCAACTGGTGCGAGTTTCTGGGCAAAGAGGGCTTGATAAATTTGGTGTTAAAGCTTGTAAAAAGCGGAATGATATGGGTCTTAGCAACCTCGAAATTATGCTGTTTTAGCACCCGTGACATATATTGAGATCCAACAATAAACCCGGCTAATTTCTGATTAGTGTTTTGCTGTGCACCCAAATTTCCCAGTCGATTGACCGTTAATTTATGTTGAGCATTTCTACCAATAAACCCCAGGCAGGTATAACAGGCTGGTCCTGTTCTGCGTTGGCAAGTGTTGAGGCCTATGGTGGTGTATTTGTGTTCCCTAAGGCAGAAAAGTTTATGGTCGTGATAAAAACGAACACTGGGAATACCACTTTGAATGCAAGTTTCTAGATCTTGTACATGATCTATCTGATGGAGGTATATGATATTGGCTGGATGATTTTTTAATTGTGATTTAAGGTCTGTGATCGGATAGGCACTATCAAATACATGGGTAAATCTAGGGTGAATGGCTCCGTCTAGCTGATATAATAGTGTCGATTTAATTCCTTTCTCTGTCAATGCCTTAACGGTATCGTGGATATAGCGTTCTGCTCCGCCGACAAAATCCGCATGTTTATTAATCCAGATAACATGTAATTCATGGGTATTTGTATTCTGCATACGACTATGCGAGTGAGTTGCTGCATAATTTGCCTTTTGCATACCAGTTATCCTTTTTCTCTTTAGGGATACTGAATTACTGCATGTAGCTTGCCAAGACATCAGATTTGAAGGAGGTGCTCGCTTGGAACCATCAGGTTAATTGGTGTAACTCGTTCAGCTGAAGTTTTTTTTCAGTTTCAAGAAATGCCGTTCGAAGAGGTAGAAACTGCTTAAGCCGAGCAAAGTGGTCAAAGCGATAGTGGCTGAGAATGTGATAGGCCAATAATCTATATTTAAATGAGTGACTATTTTTGCCACCAGGTTATATGCCAACATATGTAGCAAGTACATACCATAGCTAATTTGCCCTATCTTCTTGGCAACATAATGTTCAAACAGGGGACTAATTATTGGTCGGGGACTGGTGACACATGAAGCAATGAGTAACGCCATCAATATATACACCAGAATCAATGGAACTCCATTTATTGCCAGCGAGGCAAACGTCGCGATGAGAAAGATAAGACTGGCTCCAGGTCTTGTAATTAACGGTGCGATAAACTGGTAACACTTCTTGTTAGCTAATGCATGGGCTAATACAACACCAATACAGATCGGAATTGCAATGATCTCCAAGGCTTTAAAGAACAAATTTTCGCTGTTAATACCTGTGTAATGTAAGTAGGTGCTGGCGATAATAATCAAAATTAGCAAGGGGATAGATATTATAGGTACCAACATACGTTCAATGGTTGGCCAGATAAGATAGAACTGCTCTTCTGCAGCCAGAGACCAAGCGAAGAAGAATATAATTCGATCGCCTGCAATAAATGGAACAAATACGTTAGAAGTATAAGTGGCGAAATATTTCAGATTATCTAGAAAAGCAGTTCCGGCAGGAGTGCCTGACTCTAAGACAAATACCAGAAGAATGTAAATAAGTAATACACAATAATAAAGTGGAAAAATTCGCAGTGTTCGTCGGATATAAAAATGTTTAAGGTCAATTTGACCCTTGGTCCTTTTTTCTTTAAGGAGCAGAGAAGTGATTAAGAATCCACTGATCACAAAAAATAGTGTCACCCCATGAAACCCCTGACTAGCCAGATATATGTGATCCCAATAGGGATAGCCTGCATGATGCCATATGACGGCCAGAATACTCAGGCAACGTAAGCCGTCGAGGCATAAGTACCTTTTTTGATTGAGGTAATCAGTGTAATTCATAGGGTAGTGCTCCCTTATGTTTTATACCTATTCAACTTCTAAAGAGTGGGCTCAGTGTTTTGGTTATCAAGTTTGTCCGTCGATTGGCTATTTAGGGCAAGTGTAGTCTAAAAGTATTTACTGGGTGAAAATCATACTTATTGGTTTGCCTTCCTATCACTCATAGGATGTACGTGTGAGGTGCTTAACTCGAATGAATAAGATTGATCCCTTCAGATTAGTCAAATTGTGCATAAAAAGTGATTTAGATCGCATTTTTATTGTACAAATGGGTTACACTTTAATACAGTTATTGAGCTAAACTGAGTTAAAGTGACTTGTGACAATTTAATGTCAGCTTAACTCGGAGTGTACACAAGTAGTTAACATGTCTAGTTTCAATGGAGTTAATTGAAAATGAGTTCTATGGTTGAAGCCATGCAATACCCAGATCGCCCAGAAGAAAGCAGAGAATTACTCAAGGTGATTAAAATGTCAGTAGTGGATAAGCGTAAACGCTTAGGTTGGCAAGATAAAGACTTAGATGTCCGTGAGGTCATTGGTCGATGGATTGATGGGCGTGATGGCACTTCAAACACGTTAACTCTTTATAGGCAGGACGACAAAATTTATTTAGAGATCTGGTCAGGTGATGGCTGTCATAGTTTAGATATCATGATGTGTACTCAAACCGATAAAGGCTTAAAACTTGAAGATAAAGGTGGGAATATTTTTGGTGAGTATTTCTTACTTTCAAACGATAATACGCTGCAATTATGTAATTCAACTGAGTGTTTTTATACGGCTATCGCGGCATAATTCGACAAAATAAGTTGGTTTAGACATATTATAAGAAGGCATCAGTGTGAAGGAGTCTTGCCGATGCCTATCTTAAACTAGCAGTACTCTGAGATATTCTTCTCGGATTCAGTTTTATCGAAAGGGTGAAAGCTCTTGAATGTTATCTCTTTGCCCGAAAAGGGATGGCTAATGCTCAATGTCATTGCATGTAATTTGAGCCTATTTGATGCCGCAATTACATCCGGCTCACCATAGAAGTCATCGCCTAAAATTGGATGACCTAAAGCCAACATATGTAATCTGAGTTGATGGGTCCTTCCTGTTACGGGTTTTAATTCTACCAAAGTACTGTCTTCTCTTCGCTCTAATACCTTGAAATAGGTTTTTGAGGGCTTACCGTCTTCGGCTATTACTTGCAGTGGAGGCCTGGTTTTATCGGCTTTCATGGCGAGCTCTATCACGCCTTGATCTTGGATTAATAATCCGCTGACCTCTGCGATGTAGGTTTTTTTACTCATTCTATTCTGAAATTGAGTCTTAATATTAGACTCTGCCTTCTTATTTAACGCAAAAACCATAATGCCTGAAGTCGCACAATCGAGACGGTGTACCAGTATGGTTTCAGGATATCTCTGCAGTAAACGGGTAAGCGCGCAATCATAGGTATTTTCTGCACGACCAGGGTTAGAGAGTAGACCTGATGGTTTGTTGATAACAAGTATATCTCTGTCTCGATATCGTATATCTAACCAAGGGACTGAAGGGGGGGCGTAAGTGAATATCTGCATGAGTTCTCCTTTAGCGGCGAATTCTAGCAAAAACAGATCAAGTTGAGAATTACTAAGCCTGACTTTTGCTGGAATTTATGATACTAAAGCCCGTTATAAATATTCCGACGGTGTCTTACGAGCCCAAACCTTGCTGTAGGCCATCAGTTGTGGGTAAAAGGTTCTAAATGCAATCTCAATCTCAATATCCAGTTTGTCTACTGCTTGAATAGCTCCTTGGAAAATTTCCGGCTTCGAGAGTCGCTTAGCGACAGAGTTAATGGTCTGATGGAGACCTTTTTTGCTCTTATATGCCGTAAGCCAATTTTCGCCGCGGATCTTTGGCGCTAGTAGCTTTAGCTTTTCAGGCAAGTGTTCACATACATCTATGGCGTCATAAGCATTTTCGGCAAATTGTTGAAGTGTGAGATGGTGATATTCATCCCAATATTTAGCCAGCATATGGTCGAATGCTAAATCGACAATAATAGGGGCTGCTCTGGTTAAATTTTTGGGAAATAGACCCACTAACTCTTTAGTTAGTTCATGACTGTCTGTGAGCTGGTCAATTTGTCTATGCATCCAGATACCTTGCTGTAGGTGTTTAGGAAAATTGTCTATATTGCCTTTGGCAAAATCGCCGGCAAGGTTAGCTGCGAGACTGGTTTTACTATTATCGGCAAGATGTAGATGTGCAAGGAAGTTCATGACGTTTTTGTTAATTTTCTTGGTGATAACTCTAGTTTCACGTTATCATGGGCTCAGATGCTAAGATAGTTTTTCTCCAGTTTAAATTGGTTTTAGAGCGATTTCTTAAGGATGTGCATCGTTTTGATTATATTCTCATCAATTATCGGTTTAAGGGTCAAGGAAGATGTGGAACTGGTTATCTAAAGTGTTTTCAAAGAAAGAGCAAGCTCAGCGAAAGCGTGTACAAATAGATATTCCTTACGAGCAGCATAGCTATCGAAAGGAAGATTTTGATATTGATGAGCACTCCAGCAACCTCGAAGATAGTAAAAGCGGCAACTGATCCTTGATCTTATCGGTCTCTGTTAATAGACTAGCGCCGGATTTATGCTAAGCAGAGACTAACAATGCGTGTGACCGATTTTTCTTTTGAACTCCCCAACGAGCTTATTGCTCGATATCCAACCTCCGAACGTACCTCTTCGAGACTACTCTCTCTAGAGGGTAATACTGGTCAGGTCACAGACAAGCAGTTCACCGATATTCTCAATATGGTTAATCCTGGCGATCTTATGGTGTTTAATAACACTCGAGTAATCCCGGCGCGGCTATTTGGTAAGAAGCAGAGCGGTGGCAAACTGGAGCTGTTAGTCGAGCGTATGTTAGATGATAAAAGCATATTGGCTCATGTTCGATGTTCGAAATCCCCTAAAGTCGATTCCATCGTCTGTTTAGACGGTGGCTATGAGATGGTCATGCTTGCCCGTCACGATGCCTTGTTTGAACTTAAGTTGCAATCGGACAAAACCATACTCGAAGTGCTAGAAGAGGTTGGGCATATGCCTTTGCCTCCCTATATCGATCGCCCCGATGAAGATGCAGATAAAGAGCGTTATCAGACCGTTTACAATGAGAGCCCTGGGGCAGTAGCCGCACCAACGGCAGGACTACACTTCGATGATGCTATGTTAAAGGCATTGTCTGATAAAGGTGTCGATACCGCCTTTGTGACACTGCATGTTGGAGCCGGAACCTTTCAGCCAGTCAAAGTTGATAATATCCTCGAACATAAGATGCATTCTGAGTGGGCCGAAGTCACTCAAGAGGTTGTCGACAAAGTCATACAGACTAAGGCGAATGGAAAACGTGTAATTGCCGTTGGCACGACATCAGTTCGTTCATTAGAGGGTGCCGCTAAAGCAAGTGTTGGTGAATTGAAAGCATTTTGCAGTGACACCGATATCTTTATCTATCCCGGATATGAGTTCCAAGTTGTCGATGCCATGGTGACAAACTTTCATCTTCCTGAGTCGACTTTAATCATGTTGCTCAGTGCTTTTGCCGGCTTCGATGAGGTAAAAAACGCCTATCAGCACGCGATTGCTCAAAAATACCGCTTCTTTAGCTATGGCGACGCCATGTTTGTGACTAAAAAAGCTAACTAATCTTGAAAATTGTTTTAAAATACCCGCCCATCAGATGAGGTGGGTATTTTTTTCTACTCTTTTTGTACATATTTTGAGGATACAGGGTTGATACTCAGCTGTTTGCCCTTATCTTTAGTCTTAGTGTTAGCATGCACAGGGTATTTCAGCCCTGTTCAGGCTATTGTGAGTCAGACTGTTTATCTGGCGAGGTTAAATCATGAAATTTGAATTAGATACAACCGATGGGCGAGCCAGACGCGGCCGTTTGATTTTTGAACGTGGCACTGTAGAGACTCCAGCATTCATGCCAGTGGGCACTTATGGCACTGTAAAAGGCATGACACCAGAAGAGGTGCGCGAAACTGGCGCCGATATCCTGTTAGGTAATACATTCCATTTATGGCTGCGTCCGGGTGAAGAAATCATGCGTAAGCATGGTGATCTGCATGACTTCATGAACTGGCAAGGTCCTATTTTAACGGATTCAGGCGGATTCCAAGTATTCAGTTTAGGTGATATTCGTAAGATCACCGAAGAAGGTGTACATTTCCGTTCACCTATTAATGGTGAGAAGATTTTTCTGGATCCGGAAAAATCCATGCAGATCCAGAACTCTCTGGGTAGTGATGTGGTCATGATTTTCGATGAATGTACACCGTATCCGGCAACTGAAGATGAAGCACGCAAATCGATGCAGATGTCACTGCGTTGGGCTCAACGCTCACGTGATGAATTTGATAAATTAGAAAATCCTAACTCTCTGTTTGGCATCATTCAAGGTGGAGTCTATGAAGACCTGCGCGATGAGAGCTTAAATGGGTTAGTCGATATAGGTTTTGACGGCTATGCCGTCGGCGGTTTGGCAGTGGGTGAGCCTAAAGAAGATATGCATCGTATTTTAGAGCATGTCTGTCCTCAAATCCCTACTGATAAACCTCGTTACTTGATGGGGGTCGGTAAGCCAGAAGATCTCGTTGAAGGTGTACGTCGTGGTGTCGACATGTTTGATTGTGTGATGCCAACACGTAATGCTCGAAATGGTCATCTGTTTACCAGTGAAGGTGTAATTAAGATACGCAACGCGCGTCATCGTGATGATACTGCCACACTCGATGCTAAATGTGATTGCTATACCTGTAAGAATTATTCACGGGCATATCTTTACCATTTAGATCGTTGTAATGAAATTTTAGGTGCTCGTTTAAACACCATACATAACCTTAGGTATTACCAAAGGTTGATGGAAGGTTTGCGCGGTGCAATCGAGACGGGTACATTAGACGCCTTCGTTGAGGAGTTCTATACCAGTCAAGGTCGTGAAGTTCCTAAATTATCCGATTAATTTTAACTACTGCTAAATAAGAAGAGAGAACTATGTTCATTTCAAATGCGTACGCTGCAGATGCCCCAGCAACTGGTGGCACCATGGAGTTAATTTTCATGCTGGTTATATTCGGCCTGATCTTCTATTTCATGATTTTCCGCCCGCAGTCTAAGCGCGTCAAAGAGCACAAAAACTTAATGGGTTCATTGAGTAAGGGTGATGAGATTCTCACCAGCGGTGGTATTTTAGGTAAGATTGCTAAAATCAGTGACGAGAATGATTATGTGTTACTGACAATCAATGAGACATCTGAAATTACAATTAAAAAGGATTACATAGCGGCCGTATTGCCTAAAGGCTCTATTAAGTCACTTTAAGCCAAGAGGGCGATGGTGTGTTAAATAAATACCCAATGTGGAAAAACTTGATGGTGGCTTGCATCATCTTTGTAGGTTTTTTCTATGCAATTCCGAATCTCTTCGGTGAAGACTATGCGGTTCAGGTAGTTGCCACTCGTGGAGCCGAGGTGACTGTGGCTACTCAGTCAACAGTCAACGATGTTCTTACCAGTAAGAATATTGCGATAAAGCGTTCAGAGCTTGAAAATGGCCAACTGCTTGTTCGTGTGATGGACGGCGATCAACAGTTGCTCGCCAAAGAAGCGATAGCTACTGCGCTGGGTGACAAATACACCGTCGCCTTAAACTTAGCACCAGCGACTCCTGAGTGGCTGGAGTCTATGGGCGGTACGCCAATGAAGTTAGGTCTGGATCTTCGAGGCGGTGTTCATTTCTTGATGGAAGTGAAGATGGGCGAAGCGGTCCGTAAGATGACCGAATCTAAGATGGCCGATTTCAGAACTGACCTGCGTGGTGAAAGAATTCGCTATGCGGGAATACGTGACAGTGCTAGAGGCATAGAGATTAAATTCCGTGATGCCGATAACTTAGCTAAGGCTGAGCGTTTCCTTAAATCTCGTGGCAATGACATGGTATTCACCGATATCTCATCGGGTGGAAACTACTTCTTAATTGCCAACCTCAGTGAAAACTATCTCAAACAGGTAAAAGAAGAAGCACTACAGCAAAACATCACCACGATTCGTAATCGAGTGAATGAGTTGGGTGTTGCTGAGCCTGTGGTACAACGTCAAGGTGCGGAGCGTATTATCGTTCAGTTACCCGGTGTTCAGGATACGGCTCGCGCCAAGAAAATTCTGGGTGCTACGGCATCGATTGAATTTCGCATGGTTGATGAGAAAGCCGATGCTGCCGCTATTGCCAGTGGTCGTGTCTCTCCCAACTCGCAGATTTACGATCGTCGTCAAGGAGGTAAGGTTGCGCTTTATAAAGAAGTCATGTTGTCTGGTACCCATATCCAAGGGGCACAGCCAAGTTTCGACGAATATAGCCGTCCTCAGGTAAGCATCAATTTAGATTCCAAAGGTGGATCAATCTTCTCGAATGTCACTAAAGATAACATTGGTAAGCCAATGGCCACTTTATTCATCGAGTATAAAGATAATGGTGCTAAAAATCCGGATGGCAGTATCAAGTTGGAGAAGATAGAGGAAGTCATTTCAGTCGCAACGATTCAAGCGCGTCTGGGACGTAACTTTGTTATCACAGGTCTTGATCACACTGAAGCTCAAAACTTAGCGTTACTTCTTCGTGCCGGTGCCTTGATTGCTCCAGTTGTTATCGTTGAAGAGCGTACTATTGGTCCAAGCTTAGGTGCTGAGAACGTTCAAAACGGTGTACAGGCGATGATCTGGGGTATGGCAGTTGTGCTTATCTTTATGCTTGTCTATTACCGTGGCTTTGGTCTGATTGCTAATCTGGCGTTAACGGCAAACTTAGTGATGGTTGTCGGTGTGATGTCTATGATCCCGGGAGCTGTACTTACACTGCCGGGTATCGCTGGTATGGTCTTGACCGTAGGTATGGCTGTCGATGGCAACGTGTTGATCTATGAGCGCATCCGCGAAGAGCTAAGAAACGGCCGTAGCGTACAGCAGGCAATTCATGAAGGTTATGCTAATGCGTTTTCTACCATTGCCGATGCAAATATTACCACCTTTATGACAGCACTTATCTTGTTCTCCGTTGGTACTGGTGCAGTGAAGGGTTTCGCAGTCACCTTGATGATAGGTATTGCGACCTCAATGTTCACCGCTATCGTGGGAACCCGCTCAATAGTTAACGCTGTTTGGGGTGGTAAGCGCGTTAAGAAACTGTCTATATAAGGAAAGTTGATTATGTTTCAGGTTTTATCGATAAAAGGCACGGTCAACTTTCTGCGTCATGCAGTGCCAATCAGTATTCTGTCTCTGATTTTAGTCATTGGTTCGCTAACATCATTAGCGACCAAAGGCATTAACTGGGGATTAGACTTTACCGGCGGAACCGTTGTTGAACTCGAGTTCTCATCGACTGCAGACCTCCAGGCACTCCGCGCGGAACTCAGCAGTGAAGAAACTGAAGGCGTCGTGGTACAACACTTTGGTTCGAGTCGTGATGTGATCACGCGTCTTCCTGTTAAAGAGGGCGTGAAGAGTGAAACTCAAGTCGAGCAAGTGATGGCGGCGGCGACTAAACTCGATCCGAAAGTTATCCAGAAGCGTGTGGAGATGGTTGGACCTCAAATTGGTCAAGAGCTAGCAGAGCAGGGTGGACTCGCTGTATTAGTTGCACTGATCTGTATCTTGATTTATGTGTCCTTTCGATTCGAGTGGCGCTTAGCACTTGGCTCCGTTGCTGCACTGGCACACGATGTGATTATCACCTTAGGTGTGTTCTCATTGTTCCAATTAGATTTTGATCTTACTGTATTGGCTGGTGTCTTGACGGTTGTTGGTTACTCACTCAACGATACTATTGTTGTATTTGACCGTATCCGTGAAAACTTCCTTAAGATGCGTAAGGGCGGACCAGAGGAGATTGTTAACACCTCAATCACTCAGACCATGAGTCGTACTATTATTACAACGGGTACTACTTTGGTTGTGGTCATCGCTTTGTTCCTTAAGGGCGGCACCATGATCCACGGGTTTGCAACGGCACTCTTGATGGGGATCTTCGTTGGTACTTTCTCATCTATTTATGTGGCGAGTTTCTTAGCGGTTAAGCTCGGGATAAATCGCGAGCATATGATGCCTGTTGAGATTGAAAAAGAAGGTGCTGATCAAGACCCACTAACGCCATAAGCGATTATTGAGTATTGATAATAAAACCACCTTCGGGTGGTTTTTTATTGCCATGATTAAATAGATAAGAGGCATGTTTGGGTTTGATAAAACAAGAATGTTCCAAGCTGCAATAACAGAATTTTCTTTTGTTATCCGGCTTGGCCGCATTTGCCCTCGACAGACTCGCTAATTTAGCAGTAGGATGTTGGCACTCATGTTTTAGTTAACATATTTATCACACCTGAAATTTGCCAGAAGAGCAATAGTTGTAGGGAATAACATGGAAGAGCGCAGTAGAATGGTTGCGGGCGGTAATTTATTACAAGCCCATACGTGGAAAGGTCTGTTAGAAACAAGTGGCATAGAAGTAGAGCTTCGTGGTGAAGCTTTACTCGGTGGAATAGGTGAGCTGCCAGTTGATCTGCAAAATGTGGAGCTTTGGGTATCGGAGTCGAAATATGAGCTTGCTAAAGCTCAACTGGAATCTATTAACGCCGAAGGGCCTCCATGGCGCTGCATAAAGTGCCAAGAAATGAATGAGGTTAGTTTTGAGTTGTGTTGGCGGTGTGGTCGTGAGAGAAGTGAGCTTCACAACTAAATAGTTATACTTTTGATTAGATTCTCTTTGCTACAGCTTCTTTACCGTGGGCTTTGCCGCACATCAATGATCGTTAATGGTATTACTCAAATTCCTTAATTCATTGGTGGCTTAAGTTCTGATACTATTCCCATAAATACCGGATTAGGAATTGATCTTTAATGCAGTACTTTCCCTTATTTGTTGATACATCCAAGCTTAAAGTCTTGTTGGTGGGCGCAGGTGATGTGGCCAGCCGAAAATTAGAGTTGCTGGCCAGAACAGATGCTGAGATTCTGGTTATTGCAACAGATATCTCTGCAGAGGTGTCTAAGTGTGGCCAGCAAGGCCGTATTACGCTCGTTAAGCGCGGCGTGACCCCTGATGATATCAATGGGGTCGATCTCGTTTATCTCGCGACTGCTGATGACAGGCTTAATGCAAAGTTCGCGAGTATTGCCGATGAACGTGGGATCTGGGTGAATGTTGTTGATAGTCCCGATTTGTGCCGGTTTATCACTCCATCGATAGTCGATCGAGGCCGTCTTCAGATTGCGATAAGTACAGCCGGTGCTGCACCTGTTTTTGCAAGAGAGCTGAGGGCGAGACTTGAGTCCTGGTTACCTCAGTCGCTCTCGCCTCTATTTGATTTTGTGGCGACGAAGCGCAAAGAAGTACAGCAAAGACTGCCTGAGTTTAAGCAAAGAAAACTATTTTGGGAGGATTTCTTTAGAGCCAATGGTGATAAGTTTGATGATGATACTTCTGTTCACTACGATAATGGGTTCCAAGGTTTGTCGACAGGCGGTGAGATCTTGCTTGTCGATGATGAGACTCAAACCTCTTTGTTACCCATAGCCGCAATGCCGTTAATGCAGAAGCTCGATCATATATTTAGCCTTGAAGCGCTGCCTCTGACTCTCAATGAATTTGTCAGACGAGATGCTGAACGAGGGAAGTTACCCAGTCTGAGTGAGCTGAGTAAACTATACCAAGGTGGTCAACGTTGTCTCGTGTATGGGGATAAAGAAACTGTTAACCAACTTAAAGCCCATTTCCCCATGGCGAAACACCTGAGGGCCGGGAAAATTTAAGGTTTTATTAGATAAGCTTATTCATAGAATTAAACTAGACATGTCTCATTAGGTAGAGAAATTGAGTTACACTAGTGCCAATTAAATGAGAGAACTAGAAGTTATGGCACCAAAAGCTACGGTATATAAAGTCACTCTGCAAATAGCCGATATGGATCGAGGCTATTATCACGATCATCAGCTGACATTGGCTCAACACCCTTCGGAAACCGATTCCCGCATGATGATCCGTTTACTTGCTTTCGCAATGAATGCAAGTGAGTCACTAGAGTTCAGTAAAGGGCTTTGCGTAGAAGATGAACCAGAACTTTGGGAAAAGTCGCTAGTTGGCGATATAGAGCTTTGGATTGAGTTTGGTCAGAGTGATGAAAAATGGTTAAGAAAAGCCAGTGGGCGGTCTAAGCAAGTACAGTTATTTGCTTATGGAGGGCGAGCTGTACCTATATGGTGGCAACAAAATGAGAAAGCATTAGAACGTTATAAAAACCTTAAAGTCTGGAATGTTCCTGAAGAGGCCGTGAAGCAGATGGGAGATTTGGTCACTCGTAATATGGAGCTTCAATATAATATAAGTGATGGGGAAATTTGGTTATCCAGTGATCTAGGTAGTGTTCAGTTTACTCCTGAGATACTGAAGCTTAGTGTTTAATCTTCATTCTTAAATTGATGTAAATTAGCCAGTCATAGACTGGCTTTTTTATTTATACTTTCGGCTGAATAAAATGGTTAGCCAGGCTAAATCTGCACCTAAGGTTGCGAACAGCATAGTCTTGTTGCCAAGACCACTGGATAAAAAGGGAAAGGTTATTGTATTATTGAAGGTGTGGAATGTCAGCCTCTAGTCATCACTAAACTCGATAATCGCACTTTGCTCATTTTCACTTTTTACTGAAAACTCATGAATCAAAATTCGGATAAGCCTTGATTTAGCTATTTTCTTATCGGCAGATATTCTGTCCAATATCCCTATTGCATCTTCGGTGAGGGAGAAAGTCGCATGTTTATAAATTTTGGTTGAATGTTTATCTAAGCCTTTATGTTTAATTTTGCTTAGTTTTTTTCTACTTTTACTGACGACGCTAGGTTGACCGAAGGCGTAGTTATTAGCATCTTCGATAAAGTCCTCAATTGAAACTTGGGCTTGAGGTGTTTTCTTCTTTCGTCTTTTAAGATCAGTTAAGCTCATAGCAATTTTCTGGTTCTATAGCAAAAAGTTCATCTGCAATTGCTCGAATCTCTGCAGCGGCTTTGCCATCGGGTTCAATTTCAATGACAGAGGATCCAAGTTCTTCACTATCATCGTAAATATTTCTGTTGAAGGTCACTGAATTTAATACACGTAAGCCAAATGATTCCACGACTTCTTTTGCTTCGAGGATTCTTTTAAATTGGCTGGGTAGAGAGGGGCATTGAGTCATGACTATGGTTGCCACCATTTTTGGGTTGACCATCTTACAGGTACTTAGCATATCTTCCATATGGGGTAAGGTTTTTAAATCTCTACGTTTGGGTCGTAGTGGAAGTACCACATAAGTTGCTACAGACATGGCTGCGCGCATAGCTAAATTATCTTGGCCGCCACAATCGACGATGACATAATCGAAGTGTTTATCTTGACTCAAGAGATCGTTACGGATTTTTCCGTAAAGTTGAATGCAATTGATGGTTGGAAGGTCTGGATCTTCATTACGAGCCTGTATCCAATCTGACGTGGTACGCTGTGGGTCACAATCTATCATCAATACATTTGCTTGGTATTTCTGTGTGATATGAACAGCTAGGTTTTGGGCCATACAGCTTTTCCCTGCTCCACCTTTTTCTCCGCCCACAAGCAAGATCATAAAAGTATCTCCATGTCTTTCAGCACCGATTATCTTTGATTCTTAAATGCGTTAAGTATAGAACACACTATAGATTCCTGCCGACAATTCCTTCTCAATACATAGGGTTTCACAGGAGTTAACGCTTAGATGAGTTGAATTGCGATATGGAAGCTTTTAGGGTTACAGGTGATGGTTCGACAGACCTGTCCTTTTACCATATGCCTTTTATCATTATCTGGATTAAAGGTGATGGCGAGAAGCTCACCCACTTTAAAATTCATTTTATATTCAATTAGTACACCGTGTCTTGCTAGGTCGATGCAGATCCCATCATCAGTTTGTTCTTGGCCGTTTTCATCTTGCCAAGCCAAAAGAATACGTTCGGCTTCCAAGTCGACTCTGAAGGAGGTACGTCGTTCATCTAAGTCTTCAGTATTATCTTGCATCAAAAAATCCCTTATGCGGAATGAAAAATAAGCTCTTTAAAAGTAGCATATTTTTTGTTCTAAAAACAAAGTTCGCGGATATTGAATGGGTAGAAGTAGATAGTTATGACGGGATAGAAGAGTTTGCTCACCTAATTTTTTATCTATGGATCCAAGGTGAGCAAAGCGAGTGAAAAGCGATTATTTATCTTCTAAACGTGGATAAGGAAGCTTGAGCTGACCCCAGCGAATAATAATAACGGTTAATGCAAGGACGAGAGTGGATAGCGCTATGGTCATAATTCGCCAATCATCCATGGCTTTCATGTCTAATATTAGATACCGAGCCAAGGCCACAATTGCGATATAAATTGGCATGCGTATCGGTAGTTTTCCTGACTCAGCATAATTAGCTACCATAGCCAGGACTTCTAAATAGATAAATAACAATAATAGATCGGCTAAGTCTACTCTGGCGTTTGAGATGATATGGACTATTTCTTGGCCTATGGCGACAATGGTCGCGATAGCAATGATAATGAGTACGAAATGTTCGACAGCTTTAAGGCTTTTTGATCCATATTGACTGTATAGCTTTCCCATAGAGGCCTCTAGTAAATGTTTTTTTCATGGTATCAAGATTTCAGCACTCTGCTAATTTATCTATGTGACGCAATTCACATTATAGGTATACGCAGGGAAATTGATAAGAAACTAATGTTTGTTCGAGGTGCTCTCAAAAGAGATGACGAGTTTCAGAAACAAAAAAACCATCATTGAGATGGCTTTTTAATCTGTTCTTTCGAAGCACTAGATTAGCGTTTTAGTGCTTCACTCAGTAAGGGGCGAGCAGTTTTCACTATGGCAGATGTTGTTTTCGGAGCACCAGCTATGATGTTACCCGAAGTCATATAGCCGTGATTACCTGCTAAGTCTGTAACTGTACCGCCAGCTTCACGTACGATGAGATCGCCTGCAGCGATGTCCCAAGGCTTGAGGCCGATTTCGAAGAAACCATCCACTCGACCTGCAGCGACATAAGCAAGATCTAAAGCTGCAGAACCTGCACGGCGCATATCGGCACATTGAGTGAACAATGAGCTGAAAATCTTCATGTAAGTTTCAGTATGCTGCTTGGCTTTGAATGGGAAGCCAGTCGCTAAGATAGTGTCCTTAAGGTCATTATGCTTAGATACGCGCATACGGAAATCATTGAATTTAGCACCTTTACCACGAACGGCACTAAAGAGCTCATCACGGATTGGGTCATAAACGACAGCGACTTCAGTCTTGCCTTTATATTGAAGGGCAATAGATACTGCGAAGTGAGGGATGCCTCTAACAAAGTTGTTAGTGCCATCCAGAGGGTCAATGATCCAAATGTAATCTTTGTTCTCGCCTTTGTTCTCGCCACCTTCCTCACAAATAATGGTGTGATCTGGGTAAGACTTACGGATCTGATATGTAATGGCGGCTTCAGCTTCTATGTCTACGTTAGTCACGTAGTCATTCATTCCTTTCGCTGTTACTTCGACTTTATCGAGTTCAGCAAAAGCACGTATAATCGTTTGGCCGGCGGCGCGAGCGGCGCGCACGGCAATAGTCTGCATCGGATGCATTGCAATCCCCTGGATGTTAAAGAACAGATATAATAATCGGGGCGTAGTATACGCTAACAAGTGAATATATCAAATACCGATTTTTGTATTAAGCAAATAAAGTCGATTGTGTTAATATCTGCTAATTGTTTAATCATCAAAATTAAGTAGTTTCATGCTCAGCAACATTCGCGTAGTACTCGTCGGCACCTCTCACCCTGGTAATATTGGCTCTACCGCCCGTGCAATGAAAACCATGGGGCTCTCAACTTTATATTTAGCAGAACCTAGGGTCGAACCAGATGGCCACTCGGTAGCGCTGGCAGCTGGCGCATCTGATATATTAAAACATGCGGTGACAGTGGATAGCGTTGCCGAAGCCATTGCCGATTGTAGCCTGGTTATCGCTACCAGTGCGCGTAGCCGTACTTTAGACTGGCCTATGCTTGAACCGAGAGAAGCTGGGGAAAAGTTAGTCGCCTCGGCACTCGATGGTCCAGTTGCAATCGTATTTGGTCGTGAAAATAACGGTTTGAGCAATGAAGAACTGCAGAAGTGCAATTATCATGTGGCTATTCCGGCTAACCCTGAATATACCTCATTGAATCTCGCTCAAGCTGTGCAGATTATCTGCTACGAGGCGCGTGTTGCGCATTTAGAGCATGAGAAGCGCGAGTTTCAGAAAGGCCGTCCAGCAGATTATGTTGAGGAAAAGCTAGAGTATCCTTTTGCTAAGGAACGTGAAAACTTCTTTGAGCACTTGGAATCAACCTTGTTAGGCACTGGATTTATCGTTAAGCAGCACCCTGGTCAGGTGATGACAAAATTGCGTCGTTTGTTTAGTCGTGCCAAGTTAGAGAGACAAGAGATGAATATCTTACGGGGCATGTTGACTTCGATAGATAAGAAGATGGTATCGGAAGACGACAAACAAGCATAAGGAATAGATCCATGGGAGTTATTGCTCGATTAAAAGATGATATTAACTCTATCTATCATCGTGATCCTGCTGCTCACGGAACCTTGGAGATATTATTGAATTATCCTGGGATGCAGGCTATCTGGATCCATAGGGTAAGTAATAAGCTTTGGAGGCGAAATTGGCGTCTGTTTCCGCGTTGTTTATCTACTTTTTCTCGATGGTTAACGGGGGTAGAGATACACCCTGGTGCCACCATAGGCGATCGTTTCTTTATCGATCATGGTATGGGTGTAGTGATTGGAGAAACCGCTGAAATCGGTGATGATTGCACGTTATATCATGGGGTAACGCTAGGTGGTACAACTTGGCAAGCAGGTAAGCGTCATCCTACGCTGGGTAATAATGTGGTGATCGGTGCCGGTGCTCAGGTGTTAGGCCCGATCACCATGAACGATGGTGCGCGTGTGGGCTCTAATTCTGTTGTGGTAAAAGATGTTCCTAAAGATACCACTGTCGTTGGCATACCTGGTCGCATCGTTTCAACGGCTAATGCTGGCAATAAAGAACAGAGTAAAAGACGTAGCGAAATGGCCAAGAAATATGGTTTCGATGCTTACGCCGTTTCTCCCGATAACCCAGATCCGGTAGCGAATGCCATTGGCCAGATGCTAGACCACATGCATCTGATGGACTCAAAAGTTCAAGAAGTCTGTCAAGCGGTTCAAAGCATGGGGGGAAGTGTGTGTACCGATAAACTCCCTGAACTTGACGTAGAAGATTTTAGCGACGTGGAATTGGCCGCGGCAAAGCAACGTGAGAAGGCAATTAATGAGTTTGATCCCATTATCTGATTCTTAGTGACAGAAATCCAAATCATTGATTGAATATTGAGACATAAACGGGTTAAATACCCCAGTCAAATTGAAGGGTATTATTAAGTGAAACAAATTCATTAATACTTGACTGTTTTACTGGGTTTAATACTTGACTAAATTACTCAGGTATGTTTGAATTCCCCTATGCATTATTGGGAGCCATGGTCGCTATGAAACTTACCTCGAAAGGCAGGTATGCAGTCACTGCTATGTTAGATGTTGCTATGCACTCTACATCAGGACCTGTACCTTTAGCCGATATTTCTGAGCGTCAAGGGATATCTCTTTCTTACCTCGAACAACTTTTCGCAAAACTAAGAAAACATGGACTCGTTTCTAGTGTCAGAGGACCTGGCGGAGGTTACCGTTTAGGTGCTGATGCTGTGGATATCTCTGTCGGTATGGTCGTTCGCGCCGTCGACGAATCGGTGGATGCGACAAGGTGCCAAGGCCAGGGAAATTGCCAGAATGGCACCCGTTGTCTCACGCATTCTTTATGGGGTGACTTGAGCAAACAAATTTCAGATTTCTTAAATGGGATCAGTCTTGCTGGATTAATGAATAAACGTGATGTTCAATTCATTTCAGTGAAGCAAGACGCAATGCAACAGGAACAAAGAGTAACGTTATAAGTTAACTTTGTATTTTTATATTATTTTTTGTACTTAGTTTTGCCTCCTTTGAGGCTACGCTGTACGGAGTGTGTGATGAAGCTTCCTATCTATCTAGATTATGCCGCGACAACGCCGGTTGATCCACGTGTTGCAGAGAAAATGATGCAGTGCATGACTATGGACGGCAATTTTGGTAACCCTGCGTCTCGCTCCCATCGTTATGGGTGGCAGGCTGAAGAAGCAGTTGATATTGCTCGAAATCAAGTCGCTGACCTGATCAATGCCGATCCTCGTGAAATTGTATTTACCTCAGGCGCTACCGAGTCAGATAATCTGGCTATTAAAGGTGTCGCTCATTTCTATCATAAGAAAGGTAAGCACATCATCACCAGTAAAACTGAACATAAAGCGGTACTAGATACTTGCCGTCAGTTAGAGCGTGAAGGTTTCGAAGTTACTTATCTTGAACCTGATGCAAATGGAATTATTCCCATAGAACGCATCGAAGCGGCTATGCGTGACGATACCATCCTTCTCAGCATTATGCAGATTAACAATGAAATTGGTGTCATTCATGATATCGATGCAATAGGTGAACTTTGTCGAAGCAAGAAGATCGTATTTCATGTGGACGCAGCCCAGAGTGCTGGCAAGTTACCTATTGATGTGCAGAAGACTAAAGTTGATTTGCTGTCAATTTCTGCCCACAAGATGTACGGACCTAAAGGTATCGGTGCTCTATACGTGAGCCGTAAGCCACGTATTCGCCTCGAAGCGACAATGCACGGTGGCGGACATGAACGTGGAATGCGCAGTGGTACATTAGCTACCCATCAAATTGTGGGTA
The DNA here is from genome assembly GCF_002005305.1 of Shewanella psychrophila. Taxonomy (NCBI): domain Bacteria; kingdom Pseudomonadati; phylum Pseudomonadota; class Gammaproteobacteria; order Alteromonadales; family Shewanellaceae; genus Shewanella; species Shewanella psychrophila. The sequence goes on along the minus strand of NZ_CP014782.1, from coordinate 4,123,526 downwards.
TGGGTGAGGCTGCAGCCATCGCTAAAGCCGATATGACATCTGACAATGCGCGTATTAGAACTCTACGCGATAGATTGTGGGATGGTGTTAAGCATATCGAAGAAACGTATATCAATGGCGATAAAGAACAGCGTTATTGCGGTAGCCTCAACGTAAGCTTTAACTTCGTTGAAGGTGAGTCCTTGATGATGGCATTGAAAGATCTTGCTGTGTCATCTGGCTCAGCGTGTACTTCAGCCAGTCTGGAGCCAAGTTATGTTTTACGTGCGCTTGGTTTGAATGATGAGATGGCTCATAGCTCGATTCGTTTCTCTATCGGTCGTTTTACCACCGAAGAAGAGATAGATCACGCTATCGAAACAATTAATAAGTCCATCGATGACTTGAGAGAGATGTCTCCACTTTGGGAGATGTTTAAAGATGGTATTGATTTGGACACGGTTGAGTGGGCACACCACTAAGTCGCACATCAACGGATAAAGATTTTGGAGTAGTATCATGGCTTATAGCGAAAAAGTAATCGATCATTATGAAAACCCACGTAACGTAGGTTCTTTTGATAAAAATGACCCATCAGTTGTGACTGGCATGGTCGGCGCACCTGCCTGTGGCGATGTAATGAAGTTACAACTTAAAATTGATGACAAGGGCATGATTGAAGATGCTAAGTTTAAGACTTATGGTTGTGGCAGTGCCATCGCATCTAGCTCTCTGATCACCGAGTGGGTCAAAGGCAAGTCTATCGAAGAAGCTGCAGCCATTAAAAATACCGACATTGCTGAAGAGCTTGCATTACCTCCTGTAAAGATTCATTGCTCTATCTTGGCTGAAGATGCCATTAAAGCTGCAATCGATGATTATAAGTCAAAGCAAGCTAAGTAACTTCCGGAGTTAAGATGGCTATTACAATGACTCCTGCCGCTGCAGAACGTGTTCAAAGCTTTCTGAGCAATCGTGGCAAGGGGATTGGTTTACGTCTGGGGCTTAAAACCTCCGGATGTTCAGGCATGGTTTATGTCATCGAGTTTGTCGATGAATTGAATGACGATGATGAAGTCTACGAAGTCGCAGATGTCAAAATCATTATCGATGCAAAAAGCTTCATCTATCTTCAGGGCATAGAGCTGGATTTTGTCAAAGAAGGGCTCAATGAAGGTTTTCAGTTTAATAACCCTAATGCAAAAGGTGAATGTGGTTGTGGCGAAAGCTTCACAGTCTAATTAGCCGAAAGAATAAAGCCATGAACTATTTTGAGTTGTTTAGTTTCACGCCCTCCTATGACATTGACACTGCCCTTCTTGCAGAACGTTATCACGAACTGCAACGGGCGGTTCATCCCGATAAGTTTGCTAATTCCAGCGAACAAGATAAACGTATCGCCGTTCAACGAACCGCTCAGGTTAACGATGGTTTCTCGACTTTGAAAGACCCCCTGTTGAGAGCCGAGCATATTTTGGCACTTGCAGGCATAGATCTTAGCCATGAGTCGACAACGGTAAAAGATACGCAGTTTCTTATGCAGCAGATGGAATGGCGTGAGTCGTTAGAAGATATTGCTCATAGTGAAGATCCTGATGCTATGATTGCCGAGCTTTATGATTCTTTTACCGAGTATGCGAACTGTATCAGCCAGGATTTAGCTGGCTTGTTACTCAGTCATTCTGAGTCGGATCTCGCATCCGCAGCAGATCTTATCCGTAAATTGAAATTTATGGCAAAATTACAAGTTGAGCTGGAACGTATCGAAGATGCGCAGTTTGACTAGCTATTTTTGACTCTTTTATTCGATTAGCTATCCTTTCGCAGTGGCTAATATTTAGGTTGGAATTTTATGGCCCTTTTGCAGATCGCAGAGCCTGGACAGAGCACAGTACCACACCAGCATAGGTTGGCAGTTGGAATCGACTTAGGTACAACAAATTCGTTAGTGGCCGCGGTTCGCAGTGGCGTAGCTGATACTTTGGTCGATGAGCAATCGAGACACTCGTTGCCTTCGGTTGTACGTTATACCGAGGATAATATCCAAGTCGGTGTCGAAGCTGAATCTTATTCGGCACAAGACCCGCAAAATACCATTATCTCTGTCAAACGTTTTATGGGGCGTAGCCTCAGTGATATTCAATCTGGCAGCCAAGACCTTCCTTATCAATTTGAAGCCAGTGAAAATGGCCTTCCTCTGTTTGTGACTAAGCAAGGTCAGGTTAATCCGCTGCAGATTTCGGCTGAAATATTAAAACCACTGATTTCGCGCGCTGAAAAAACCTTAGGTGGCGCTCTCGAAGGGGTAGTGATCACTGTACCTGCCTATTTTGATGATGCTCAACGTCAGGGAACCAAAGACGCAGCAGGTTTATTAGGAGTTAAGGTTTTACGCTTATTAAATGAGCCAACGGCTGCGGCGATAGCCTATGGCCTGGATTCGGGCCAAGAAGGTGTGATTGCCGTTTATGACTTGGGTGGTGGTACTTTTGATATCTCTATATTACGCCTGAATAAAGGCGTGTTTGAAGTGTTAGCCACCGGGGGAGACTCGGCGCTTGGGGGAGATGACTTCGATCACCTCTTGCATCATTATCTTTTAAATGAATGGCAGCTGATTGCTCCTTCGGCGAATATCAGTCGACAATTGCTTATTGAAGCGAGACGGATCAAGGAGCTGTTGACCCAAGATACTGAGGCCACTGCTTCACTGATCTTAGAAGATGGTCGTCAATTACAGCACAAGATCACCAGAGACTTGTTTGAATCATTAATCAGTAAATTGGTGAAGAAAACCATTGGCAGTTGTCGCCGATCTCTGCGTGATGCAGGGATTAAAGCCGGTGAAGTGCTTGAAATTGCCATGGTAGGCGGTTCGACTCGGGTACCTATGGTTCGAGAACTCGTCGCTGACTTTTTTGGCAAGTCGCCGCTGACATCCATAGACCCAGATAGAGTCGTCGCCATTGGCGCTGCTATTCAAGCGGATATATTGGTAGGTAATAAACCTGAGTCAGATCTGCTGCTGTTGGATGTCTTGCCTCTGTCTCTGGGTATTGAGACCATGGGGGGACTCGTGGAAAAGGTGGTATCTCGAAATACCACCATCCCTGTCGCGAAGGCACAAGAATTTACTACGTTTAAAGATGGTCAGACCGCGATGGCTTTCCATGTGGTCCAAGGTGAACGCGAATTGGTTGATGATTGCCGTTCTTTGGCAAGATTCACCTTGAAAGGCATACCACCTATGGCTGCTGGTGCTGCTCACATTCGAGTGACGTTTCAGGTCGATGCAGATGGCTTACTCAGTGTCACAGCGATGGAAAAGTCTACCGAAGTAAAATCCAGCATTCAGGTTAAACCTTCATTTGGTTTATCGGATGTAGAGATTGGCGCCATGCTCAAAGATTCCATGGCCAATGCTAAGGAAGACATCATGAGGCGCATGCTGGCAGAACAACAAGTCGAGGCTGCTCGAGTATTAGAGACCCTGACTGCGGCGTTAAGAAAGGATGCAAAGCTGTTATCTGAAGACGAACGTGTCACTATCGAGAAGAGTATGGCTGAGCTTGCTCAGGTTGCTGCTCAGGACGACACCGATGCCATTGAAACAGCCATCGAGACATTAGATGCTTGTACGCAAGATTTTGCATCTAAGCGTATGGATAACTCTATCCGTTTGGCTCTTACAGGCCAATCGGTTGACAGTATTTGATAAAAATCAATAGATTAATCGGTAATCAATAGGTAAAAAAGATGCCACAAATTGTATTTCTACCCCATGAAGAGCTGTGTCCAGATGGTGCAGTCGTTGAAGCTAATGTTGGTGAAACAGTACTTAATGTTGCATTGAAAAATGGCATTAATATCGAGCATGCATGTGAGAAAGTGTGTGCATGCACAACTTGCCACGTGATCGTTCGTGAAGGATTCGATGAGTTAGAAGAAAGCGATGAGCTCGAAGATGACATGTTAGATAAAGCTTGGGGACTCGAGCCTGAGAGCCGCTTATCCTGCCAGACGAAAGTGCCAGAATGTGATCTTGTTGTCGATATTCCTAAGTACACAGTGAATATGGTAAGTGAGGCTAACTAGTCTGAACACGCAACTTGTGTCTACTAGACAGTAATCGAAGATAGTTAAGCCAGTCTCTGAGACTGGCTTTTTTATGGGGTGAGATGCCAGCTATACTCTAGTCATCACAATTTATCCCCGAGGGGCAGGATATGCCATTAAAGTGGATAGACTCACTCGATATTGCCTTAGACTTGTTGGAAATGTATCCGGAAATTGATCCAGAAACAATCAGATTCACCGATTTGAGAGAATGGATCTTAGCACTGGACTCTTTCGAAGATGATCCAGAACATTGTAATGAGCGCATACTGGAAGCCGTTCAAACCTGCTGGATAGCTGAGAAGTGAGGGCTAGTTGTCTATTTTTGCATCGAAATCCTTAGTGTTTTGGTTTAGTTCGGCCTTGAATAATGATGAAGCAGAATAAAGTTAACGCAATATTACATTCCCTGGCCTATAAAGGTAGGTTTTTGGTGTCAAATTTCGTATAATCCGCGCGAAAATTAAAACCTGTTTATTATGAAGGAAGCTTCTCATGGCTATCGAACGTACTTTTTCTATCATTAAGCCCGATGCTGTTGCAAAAAATAACATTGGCGCTATCTACAACCGTTTTGAAACTGCTGGCCTGAAAATCATCGCTTCTAAAATGGTTCACCTAAGTAAAGAGCAAGCTGAAGGCTTCTACGCCGAGCACAGCGAGCGTCCTTTCTTTGGTGCTCTAGTAGCATTCATGACTTCTGGTCCTATCATGGTTCAGACTCTTGAAGGCGAGAACGCAGTTCTAGCTCACCGTGACATCTTAGGTGCTACTAACCCAGCTGACGCTGCACCTGGTACTATCCGTGCTGATTTCGCTGAAAGCATCGATGAGAACGCTGCTCACGGTTCTGATTCTGTTGCTTCTGCTGAGCGTGAAGTGGCTTACTTCTTCAGCGCTGAAGAACTTTGCCCACGCACTCGTTAATTCGACGCTGAGTAAAGTTGAAAGGGAGCCTTATGGCTCCTTTTTTATTGTCCGTATTTTGATACTCGCCTCATAGCCTCTAGAGCAGTAGAGTGTTGCTTACGGGACACTGGCTCATATCGATTGATGTTGCAAGATAATGTCGCTTTTACTCTCGCTCGTAATTCCATTTTCTCCTAAGTTAAACCCCTTCTCAGTTGTTAATAACTTGTTTTTATTGTTCGTATTGTTTGGTTGACCTTACTTTGCGCGAAATCTCACTCTTACAAGCTAACTAAACTCATTCAAGTATGTTTCTAAATTGTTTCCTGTCTGGTTGTGGGGTTTCAGTATCACCTCATAGTTTTAAATCTCGAAGAATGGACTGTTATACTTATTTTATTTCGTTTTAAGGTGAGGTTTATAGTTATAGTTCTTATTAAATTGTCATTTAGTTGTTTTATATTATTCTTCATATTTTAAGTATAGTTATTTAATTAACTTATTTAAAATAATGCTCACATAAATTTCAATATGTATCTGCCTTGTGTGTTTATTTATAACAATATTGATCTCATTCATTTGGCGCTACAAAGTGATTATAAGGTTATGTTTTTAACTGTTTTTTCTTTTTGCTTTTGGTTTTTTTAATATGTCTCACATTTTTAAATGTATCAATTATTATCATTTAAGTTGTTTGGTTGTAATTAAAGTTGACTTAAATGACGTATTTCAACAGTATTTAACTCGAAGGTGTTAACTGTTGAACTACAGTTTTATAAAAATTATAAACAATAAAATAATAATTATTATCACGGTGCCATTATTAATCGTTCAATTATTAATTAATGTCTAAATGATGAGGGAGAATATATGAACTCAATGACCTTAACAGCAAAAGCAGTACGCGTAGGTTTATTTGCCGCAGCAACAACAAGTGTTGCATTTTCTGGCTTAGCGTTTGCTGAAGAGCAAAATGATGGTGCAAAAGTAGAACGAATTTCTGTTACTGGTTCGCGTATTAAACAAGTTGATATGGAAACATCATCTCCAGTAACGATTATCAGTGCAGCTGATATTGCCATGACAGGCGAAAAGACGGTTGCTGATGTATTGAATAATTCGGCGATAAACAGTTTTGGTTCATGGCGCGGTATGTCAGGTTATGGTGCCGGCAGTAGTGCTACCAGCAGTGTTAACCTTCGTGGTCTTGGATCTTCGGCGACATTAATATTATTAGATGGTCGTCGTATGCCGGGTACAAGTTCAAGCTCAGGTGCAACGGCTGATACTTCTCAGATCCCTATGGCAATTGTTGAACGTATTGAAATTCTTCGCGATGGTGCATCAGCTGTATACGGTTCAGACGCCGTTGCTGGTGTTATTAACATTATCACTAAAAAAGATTTTCAAGGTGTTTCAATTGATTTTAGTACAGAGCAGCCAAGTGTAGATGGCGGCGATGCAAATCGTTTCTCACTTGCTGCAGGCTACAACACAGATAAAGGTAATGTGACATTCACTTATGAATATTACGACACTAAATCTGTGATGGATAAAGATATTTGGGCATTAGATGATCCTAACTATGAAGGATATAGCTCATTCAGTTCAGTTCCTAATGGTTATTATGATACTGGTAAACTTGATGAGAATGGCAAAGCTATTTATGACTTCTATACCAACTCAGACATGTGTGATCAGACAGAGAATGTCACTGATTGGCATGATGGAGAAAATAATGGCCGTTGTGGTTATAGTTATGGTGAAGTGACTAAGTTATTTGGCGATGTAACTAGAAACTCTTTCATGACCACTTTTGATTATGAAGTTACAGAGAACATCCAGTTCAGGGGGAGAGGCTCTGCGTCGTTAACTGAAACAAATACTCGTTATGCCGCTACGCCTGTGTCTACTAACTATCCTGTGATGGGGGCTGATAACCCTAATAACCCAACAGGTACTGATATGACCCTCTATATGCGATCTGTTCAGATAGGTGAGCGAGATACGCTAACAGAAGGCAATAACTTTGATATTTTGGGTGGTTTTGTTGGGTTTAGTGATGTGGGTAATGGTATTGATTGGGAGATAAATGCTCAGCACTCTTCATCGACGACTAACTCTTTTAATTATAACTTAATTAATGACAGTATTGTTCAAAGTGAAATCGATACTGGTAACTATGATGTATTTAATACAACAGGAATGAGTTACGAAGATTGGAATGCTCAAATGACTGATCTTTACGGTAAAGCTGCTCATACTGGCGTCTATCAAGGTAAATTCGATAGCACTCAATTTGACGGACTCATATCTAGTACTTTGTTTGAAGGTGACAGCGTGGTTGTTGCTGCTGTCGGTGGTCTAGAGTACGAGATGATTAATTTCTCTCAGGTAAGTGATCCTGAATCTGCAGCTGGGATTATCTCAGGTGGTTCTGGTGGCGATGATGTTGATGCAGAGCGTACCCGCCAAGCTGCGTATGCTGAGTTTCAAGTTGGATTACCTGCAAATTTCGATCTGTCTGCAGCATTAAGATATGAGCGTTACGAGCAAAATGGTAATACCAATAATGGTAACCAAGAGTCGACATTTGATGCAGTCGTTCCTAAATTAGGGTTAAGCTGGCGTCCAGTTGATTCGTTACTACTTCGTGCGAGTTACGGTGATTCATTCCGTGCGCCTAACATGGGGGAAATGTTTGCTTCTGAGGCATTAAGTTTCGAAAGTACAATGGATACTGTTTGGTGTGATGATAATACAGATGCAAATTACTGTCGTTCTACTCAACAGCACAAGACACTATACGGTGGTAACCCTGACTTAGAAGCCGAAGAAGGTAACTCATTTACATTGGGCGGAGTGTGGAATGCAACAGATGCATGGAACATTGAGCTTTCTTACTACAGCATCAAATATGATAACAAGATAGAAATTGTTGACGTTGCTGACCTTGTAAAAGAAGAAAGTGAAAACGGTGGTTCAGAATATATTAAACGTGGAGCTGATGGAAAAATTGAGACGATTCACAGCCAGTATCGAAATTTAGCAAGTGTTAATACTTCAGGTATTGATTTTGTGACAGGTTACAATTTAGAGACTGGCGTTGGTGATTTCAGATTTAAAGTTGAGATGACTAAGATTTTGTCTTTTGAAGAGCAGCAAAAGCCAGATGCTGAAACGGTTGATTGGGTTGGAGAAGTTGGCAGACCTGACTTACGTGGTAACTTTATGGTCTCCTGGGAGGGTGATAATTTCCAAGCTGCATGGAACACAGTGTATATTGGTGCTCAAGATGCTGATTTTACCAATGAATACTATGGCAGAACTGGCACGGGTTATGAGTATGCTGATCGTCCTGATTATTTCAAGCATAATGTACAGGTAAGTTACTATCATGACTGGAATGGTTCATTAACTCTGGGTGTAAATAACCTATTTGACGAAGAAGCGCCAAATGACTTCGCTGAGTATCGTGATTATCGTGATGCAGATACCGGATTATATGATGTGTTAGGTAGAACTTACTTCTTACGTCTTAACCAAAAATTCTAGTCTATTAAATTAGATTTAACCTCAAAACCTCCGCTTGTCGGAGGTTTTTTTATGTTTAATTTATGTCGCCTTTTGACGTAACTTTTTAACATATACCCGATTTTATTCGTGAAACCCGCAAAAATGTCTTTTCAACAGACGTTAATTCTTATACAAAATGGCTCAAGATAATAAAAAGAAGCAGGTTGTGGATGAAGCAGGCTCAGAGTTATAAGCAGAACATGATGGTGGGGGATCAGTCCTACCCAGCTTACCAATTACGCAATGTTCTGGCTTATCTCCGTCAGCACTATGGTGAAGAGGTGGTTGAACTATTGTGCTCTCAAATTGGAGTCGGTGAGCAAGAATTAGCACATCAGCAGGTCATCTACGTATGGCAAGCTGATTTCGCCATGGAGTTTCTGCAGACAACGACTCACGACGCCGAAATCGGGGCCAAAGTGGGTCATCAATATTCGGTGGAAGATTTAGACTTCTTACTGAGCTTTTTTAATCGTTGTGAGACCATAGGTGAGTGTCTGCAGTTTGTACTGACGCATCCTGAGCTGGTTGGCAGTTTTACCGATACCTTAGTCAGTAACGAAGATGGAAAATTGCATGTTCGTTGGCTTAACACGGGAAAAATCAAATCTGAACGTTACTCATGTCAGTTTCAGCACAGCGTTTGTGGTTTGCTAACAGTAGGTAAAGGTTTGGCGGGCCAAGCCATTTTAGCCGATAAAATATTTTTGACTGAAACACAAAGAGACGCCGAGTTCTTATCTTCGGTTACTGGTGCTGAGGTGATATTTGGGGCTGAATTTAATGAATGGACGATAGATCATAAATATCTGTCACTTCCTGTGACTTATTGTTTCGACACCAGTAATACTAATACGACTTCAAACCAGCAAATTTCCTATATCCAAGTGTTGCTCGACGAGTTGCGTCAGTCTTTTCCAGATTGTCCAAATATGGATCAGATGGCAACGAGTCAGAACATCAGTAGTCGAACTTTACGTCGTAGAATCTCACAATCAGGTACCAGCTATCAGAAATTAGTTGATCAGGTTCGCTGTCAGGCTGCCATAAGTTTGATCTTATCGGGCCACAAGAGCATAGATGAGATAGCCGAAGTGATGGGGTATGGGGAAGTCAGCCATTTTCGGCAAAGCTTTAAACATTGGCTGGGTCACCCCCCCGGTCATTTTTTGCGTCTGAATGAGAAGCTTATTTAAATTCACTATGAACTATGAACTATGAAAAATCCTAGATTCTAGTCACTAGGATTCAGCCTCTAGCCTACCATTGGCAGTTGCCTAAGGATGGAGGTAGAGTATCTATCCAGCTTTTTATGATTTCTACCGCTTCGGTGTGACTTAAGCTTCGACCCAAGGGCGGCATCCTGTCTTTAGGTTCGCTGAGCTCTTGTCTGTAAGCAATTATGGAGTGCTCACCATCACCCGGGACAATATCGTAAGATAACCCCTTAGCGCCACCATCCCAGCCTGGTGGCTGTTTGCATATGCCGTATTGGTAGCTTGTGTGGTCGATATTAAACCCTAATCTGAGTCCTGAAATACTGGCAAAGCCTTCGGCTCTGTGACAGTGGGCGCAGTTGATATCTAAGTAACCTTTCACCCTAAGAGTAAGATTGGCGTCGGTATCGAACAGATTAGGCGCATGAGTTATCTCTGTCGCAATCCCGCTGGCAATGTCATCCGCATTTGGTAAGCCTGTCAGCATGAAGAGGTTCTGCCACAGAGTTAATTGATTAACGGTTTGACCTCGGTAGTCAATATCGTGATTGAGCAGGTGGGCTTTGAGTCCTATGGGACTGATAAGGCTACTCTCGTCGCGATTTAATTGGTGGCATAGCTTACATTCTGCGCGGCTGGGAACATGATAATCAAAGGTTTCTGTCTTGCCTTGATGGTTTACGCTATGAGGGATGTCGGCGCCAGCTTGAATGAGAGTCGCTTTGCCGTCTTGCCAAAGATAGGTCAAGGTCGTCCAGCCCGTTTCTCTTCGGATCAACAATCTAGTTTCTATCAATACTTCATTTTCGGCGCCGCTGACTTGAGTGTCATAGGGCATGGAAAAGGTCTTAGTCAATACAGTGCCTATGGGGAAATCGAAGGCTTCACTGGGATGAAAGCTGGCCTGTTTACCTTGTGGAATGAAGACAAACCTGTGCTTGTTGGCGTAGTTAGTAAATAACTGGGTCGAAAGGTGGTACAAGATCCCTGGGGAAGCAGGGCTCGATGTTGGGGTACTCGGATCAATAAATAGTCCATATTGGGCCAAGTTATCGCAATTTTCAGTTAACAGGGCATCCCAATTAATTGTACTGGTGCCAAGCTCACAAATTGATGTTGGTGAGGGGGGAGTCGGTGTGGCAGGTACCTCTGTAACTGGGTCTTGTTGGGCACTAGAGTCATTGTCTGAGCCGCCACAGGCAGTTATCAGTGTGATGATCAATAATAGCAGACTTGAGCTTCGCATAGCAGCACCTATAATTTTGATGGTGAGAGGGTGGAGTTAAATAGATTGGTATTAAAGAAAAAGCCGGGGTTAGCCGGCCTTGTTTGAGTAACTGCTTATACTGGTTAACTCAGTGGTTACGGTGAGCAAGTCGCTACAGGAAGCCTTTTGATCCATTCATGGATAAGCGCAACACCTTCACCGTGTGAAAGACCCCGGCCAATCTCAGGCATGCGATCCCCGGGAAGATTAGTCTCCATTCTGAAATGTAGGATAGAGCTTTCCGGAGCTGTTGGTACAATATCGTAACCTAGCTCTCCACCGCCATAGGCGACAGGAGATTTACAGGTACCGTGACCGTCAGCGTAGGGTCTCCAATATTCCAGTGTGAGGCCGGTGTTGGAAGCGTTGCCCTCGGGGCGATGACAATGGGCACAGTTCACATCCAGATAGCCTTTGGCCGTGTCCATCAGCTGCTCATCGGTTAATGAAGCTAACCCAATTTCATCGCCATCTGAATATGCCGGCACAGTATCGATAGTCGCCACATCGGGAACACCTTGGAGTATGCCAACTGACTGCCACTTGAGTAACTGGTTCATGGCACCATCTGCATAGGCATAATCTTTATTCAAGTGACGCGCCTTAGGACCAATTGGTACGAAGACCGCTGGACTGTCGGCATCGGGCTTGAACTGATGACATTGCTTACAGTTGTTCATGCTGGGAACGACGTAATCGAAATCTAAGGTTTCACCGTTATGGACTATCTGCTTACCTTGAATGGCTCCGGCCTTGGCCAGTACAGCATCAGATTGCTCGGAGTTATACACGTAGGGTAGGGCTGTCCAGCCAGTTTCACGACGAATAAGCAAACGGGTTTCGACCATGTCCTCATTTTCGATACCACGTTGACTGGTATTAGCCGGTAATGCGAAGGTTTTACTGATCACTGTCCCTACCGGGAAGTCCATGCTTTCCTGAGACGAGTAATTCGCTACTTTTCCTTCAGGGACAAACACAAAACGATATTTACTTGAGTAATCGGTAAATAGTTGCGTGTTCATATCGTAGGGCATGCCAGATGAGTTTGCGCCTGTAGAGGGATCTTTCGTATCGGCAAACAAATTGTAATCAGATAGTTTAGGGCAATTGGCACCCAGCAACGCATCCCAGTTGACCTCAGAGCCGGTTGTTTCACACAACGTCAGATCACCGTCACCGACTAAACCACCTTCACCCTCACCTATGCTTCCGCCGCCACCGATTAGGATGCCACCGTCACAACCGGCGACATCATCATCGACGCCACAACCAAATATTTCATCACCAAATGTTACCGTATGAACCGGTAGGCTGACCTGAGCACATTTCAATAGATCGGTTTGTGTCGGCTCAAACAAGACATCAGCGATATTCATGTCTGTATTGTCGTTGGCGTAGAGGCGACCTATCGACACATCACCATTATTACTGGCACAGACATCATCACTGCCATCTGTGGAAAATGGCATTTCTTGTAGGCCTAAATAAGCCGCGGTGCCGTTGTTTGACAACATCTCACCTAAGCCGTCATAGAGTACACCTGGGAATTGGCCATGGGTGAACAGATAAGCCTTGATGATATCGTCGATTAGGTAACCGTTGGGTTTCTTACCATAACCTGTTATCACATTATCATGAAGGTAGATGTTTCTTGGTGTGGGCCTCCAACCATCTTCGATAGGCTGATTTTCCTGGCCATAGTTGGCCACAAAAGCGCCCATATCAGGCTCGGCAATAAAGAAGCTGGATATGGTTACTGCCATAGTATCGTGGTTAGTTATTTCGTTGTTGAAGATCTCGACATCATCGGTGGACAAAATAATCATACCGGTTCCGGGTGGAACAATATGAACACCAGCCGGATTTGCCGAGGCATTGGCAAAGTTCTTGGTGTTGTTATCATAGATCTTGTTGTTGAAAATTCGGACACTGGATCCGTACCTATGGTTGTTGATTGGTAAGTCGAAGACTAGGATACCACCTGTGTTACCCATGGCTTCGTTGCCGTATACATCGGCGTATTTTGAGTTTTCAATTTCAATACCGGCCACGTTTTCTTTGGCGATATTGTTTCTTACCACTATGTATTGAGACTGGCCGACGTAGATACCAGCATCGGCACTGCCTCGTACATAGCTGTCTTCGATGAGGATGTTTTCACATTCGACAGGGTAGAGGCCGTAGGCTCCATTGCCTTCATCTAATTCGCCTTCCCACACGGTAGCGAGTCGACGTAAGATAATGCCGTTAGTGTTTTTAAGTTTGATGCCGTTGTTTTTGGCTTCATTGACCGACATATCTTGAATGATGATATTGACGGCATTCTGGACGAAAATACCATCGCCGGAAACAGATTCAGAGAAGTCTAATACGGTTTCATCCATACCGTATCCCATGATGGTGATATTTTTAGCATAGGTGCCGTCACCGTCTACATCGCCATCGAACAGCAGGGTCGATGCTATCTTGAAATTCCCTTTAGGCAGTACAATCACATCGTTGGTTTGCGCATTGATCAGCGCTTCCTGAATACGGATGGTGAGGTTCTCTCCATCCTCAATCATGATTGCATTTTCTGGGAAACTGGGTGATGGATCTGGGCTTGGCATAACAGTGCCTTTATCATCTTCGACAATGGGATCGTCATCATCCGATGAACAACCAGCGATACTTAGCGCGACGGCACTGGCTACTAATGTTGGGATTAACCAAGATGGTTTGTTGTTGAACATAGCGTCTCCTGCTTATTTTTATTATTCCTTCCCTAGCTTGCACTGACGTACCATATATGCAATGTGAAATCCGGCCAACAAGTTCATAACATTTCATTGTCAAAGATTGTTGTGGGAGTGTCAAACAGGTGTTTAATATTTTATCTATATAAAACAGGGTGAAGCATGACGAAACTAAACGCAGGAGTCGGATTGGATTTAATTTATTGTTTTCACGCTAACCTGTAGATATTTGTAACTGGCTCCTTCTATCAAGGTAACCCGTATAAAAACATAGATGAGCTTTATTTAGATAGTTGCATCTCTGGGGAAAAGGCTAGGGACCTATCTAGTAGATAAAATTAGATTTAGCAGGCTTTAATCTGAGAGATGTTAGCAAAATCCTTAAATTTAATCTTATCTAGTTTAATTGAAAAATCTTTTATATTAAGAGGTTTATCAAAATAATACCCCTGAATCTGGTCACAGCCAAGTGAAGATAAATATTGATATTGCACTTCTGTTTCCACGCCTTCAGCTACCACTCGCTTTCCCAGTTTATGGGCCAGCATGATGATTGCTTCGACAATTTTACAGTTGTCCTTGCTCTGAGGCAGTTGGTCGATAAACGACTTGTCGATTTTTAACACGTCACAGGGAAATTGCACTAAATAGCTTAGGGACGAATAGCCAGTACCGAAATCATCGACGGAGATATGAATATCGAGATCTTTGAGGTGATTGAGTATTTTTATATTTTCTTCACAGCGCTCCATTAACAAGCGTTCAGTTATCTCTATTTCGAGTTTATTACCAACCACCTGATATTTTCTTAAGGTACCTTGAACGCAGGAAACCAGATCGCCTCGCTGAAATTCTCGGCTTGGGATGTTGACTGAGATCACCGGGACTTCAAGACCCTCTTCTTGCCATTGGCTGATCTGATTAATGACCTTGTCTAGTATATAGCTATCGAGCTTTAGGATCAGATCGCTCTGTTCGGCAACTGGAATAAACTCGTTTGGTGGTATTACGCCGTTTTTAGGATGGTGCCATCTGATCAGCGCTTCTGCACCTGTGACTCTCTGAGTTTTTACATCTACTTTGGGTTGATAGACCATATGAAAATCATCATTAGCTAGGGCTAGTCTGATTTCCTGCTCTAGATATAATCGCTTCTGAGCCTTGGTTGTCATCTCATGAGAGAAATAAATAAAGTTGTTTTTGCCATTTTTTTTGACCGATAGCATGGCGGTTTGGGCATTGCTGAGTAAAGTTTCGCTGTTTCCGGTGAATTGACTGTGGTAGCAGATACCAATACTGCAATAAAGATAAATTTCGTGGTTATCTATCTTCACAGGTATGGTGGTGAGTCTAATTATTTTTTCGGCAACAATTGCAGTATCAGATGCATTCTCTATAAAGTCGAGGTAGATAGCGAACTCATCTTCACCTACTCGGCAAAGGGCATCGTTACTCCTGATGATAGATTGCAATCTGTGGCAGAAAGCGATTAATGCCTTATCACCTAAGTCATGACCTAAGGAGTCATTGATACATTTGAAGTTATCTAGATCGATATAGAGTAGACATACATTGAGTTGGTGTCGACAAGCCCGGGCAATGCTTTTATTCAAATAGGCTTTAAACAGCTCCCGATTGGGTAGGTCTGTGAGCCGATCATAATTTAGTAGGTGGTTTGTCTCAGCTGTGGCTGTATCTAACAGCTGGCTGATCTGTGCCTTCTCTTCATTAGCTTGGCTGATCCTGAATTGATTTCGTGAGATAGCATAGGTGATTGCACGATTGAGTTTTTCGGGTGAACATTCGGCTTTAGTGATGAAATCTATCGCCCCTAAGGCTAATACATCATTAGCTAACTTCTCTTGGGAGTGACCCGTCAATACGATGATAGGCATACTAAGAAGCTGCTTGTTTTGGAGACGTTTCAGGACTTCATTAGCGTTATAGTCGGGGAGTTCATAGTCCAGTAACACACAGTCGAATCGGTTGGCTTTGAGTTTCTCCAATGCGCCTTGCCCTGTGTCAGTACTGGTGATCGATAATGATAATTGCGTATGAGATAAAAGCTCTATAATAACCGCGCTCATGGCGCGATTATCTTCAACTAACAATATGTTTAGTGTTTTATCTTGATTTTTCATCAAAAAGTCCTTTTTTTGATAAGGTAAAACGAATTGGAATATGGACTCATTTGAAGATAGCTAAGGGGCGTATGTTTAGCAAGATCCCCTCGCTGTATGCCTGTTCACAAGACTAAAAAGTCTAATCTGTGACTCTGTGATAACTGCTTGGCATAAAAAAGACCGCATTGCGGCCTGGATAGTGAGTGATTATCCCTTATGTCATCTAGGTATTAAATGTCGATACCGAAACCGATAATGAACTGATAGTCATTTTGCTTAGGGAAGCTCATATCGGCATTTTGCTGTGGTTGGTTGATGTGATCCCAGACTAAAGAAAGATCTAAATCAAACATATCGGTCAGTTCGATAGAGAAGCCGGCTAATGCATGGTGAGTATACCCGCCAGATGCATCACTACCATAGTTAACTCGATAGAGTGTATTGAAGTCAATATCATCTGTGATCTCAGTATCAAAAACGGTTTCAATCACTAGTGCTGCACTGGTTTCACTCTCATTTTGACCCTCTAAAACATCATCAAACTTAGTATAAGTGTATGCAGGACCGCCACTGACGCTCCAGTTCGTTTTGGATGAATCAATAATGTCGTAACCGATACCGAAACCGACCGTAGCCTTGTATTCATAGTTAAGAAAAGGGTCGATATAAATTTCTGCGAAGATAGGACGTAAATAGAACTGCTTAGATAAGTACCAGTCAAAATTGGTGTTAATACGGTGATTATTGATAGTGTTATCACCATCTGTTTTCGAGTAGTTGCCTATATAATCAAGATTATATCTAGACTCTGTAGTGCGACGGAGTGCATTAGCTATGGCGCTATAATCGACTTGATCTGTATTACCTGAACGTAGATTTGCACCTAGGGATATTTTGCTCGACCAGTAGTTCGCTTCTGTTTGCTCACCAGCGATAATCGTCATGATTTGAGTGCGGTCAAACTCAACGTCATCAATAAAAGTCTTGCCCTCTTTAATGAGCAATTTACCTGTACGCGTAGTAAGGTCGGTAAAGCCAACGCTGACGATACTGTGGCTCTGAAGAACCTTAATGTCATCCCAGTCGATGTATAAAGTATCGAGTTCATCACTCTCAAACTCTAATTTGTCATCATAAAGGTTTTTAACTTCACCTTTAAGGAGTTCATTAGAGCTTAGCTGTATCCAATCAAAATCTGCATCAACAGGTGGGGATAAATCGTCTGGATTTAGCTGCACTATTTGAGGCTTTAAGGGACTGGTGGCAAGTGCACTAGTGCTGAAAATTAACGGTAGGCATAAGCCCGCTGCACTGATACAGAACGTGATGGTATTGAATGGGCTCTTCATAAGCCAGCTCCCTGAATAAACTAATTCTAAATATTTGCTTATTCTATATAAAACGCTATTAAGCGGCAATTTTCTGCCGAGTTTATTACTTTTTCGGGAGGTGGAACACAGTTTTAGTCTTTAATAGCTGAAAGCTTAAAGCTGTGCTTGAAATTGGGGCTCGAATTTCGATGGGGCCAGATGGATGGGATGACTTATTGAAAACTTTTTGTCACCCAAGGCTGCACGAATTCGGCAATTTGTTCCTGTGCCTGAGCATTAGGATGGATCCCGTCTCTTTGCATCAATTCGGGATAGATGGCGATATCTTTCATGAAGAAGGGCATAAGGGTTATTTCATGCTCCTCGGCCAACTGGTTATAGACATCGGCAAACATCCGCGCATATCTGGGTCCATAATTTGGTGGGACCATGACTTCACTCAAGAGCACATGTGCATGGGTTTCTTTGGATAACATGATTATTTTTGTAAGATTTTCTTTCAGTTGTTGAGGAGTAAATCCACGTAATCCATCATTACCACCTAATTCGATTAAGACGAGCTTAGGTTTACCTGATTCAAGCAGGGCGGGGAGTCTACGTAATCCGCCTGCTGTGGTTTCACCGCTAACAGAACCATTTATTATTTCATGTTCCGGTAGTTTAGCGCTTAACAAATTGACCCAACCTTTATCTTCATCGATCCCATAGCTTGCACTTAAGCTATCTCCTAGGATTAATATAGGGGCAGCAGATACTTGAATGCTAGTGAATAGGCAGGTTAAGGTCAGCAGAGTCAGCAAGCGTCTAAGCAAGATGGAATAGAAGGGTTTTATGTCAGATATCAGTGCTATCACAGTAAAAAATCTCGTTAAGTCAGTGGCTACCCAAGAGGGAGAGCTTACTATCCTCAACGGCATCAATATGGATGTCAAGCATGGAGAAAGTATCGCCATTCTTGGGCCATCGGGCTCAGGTAAGTCGACCTTGCTTGGCTTACTAGCGGCGTTGGACTCTCCTAGCTCCGGTGAGATCATCTTAGACGGCATTGCCATACAAAATTTAGATGAAGAGAAGAAGGCGGCAATGCGAAAGCAGAAAGTCAGCTTTATTTTTCAGTCATTTATGCTAGTCGATACACTCAATGCCTTGGAAAATGTCATGCTACCCGCCGAGTTAGCAGGAATATCTAAGGCCAAGGAGAAGGCTAAGGCCATGTTAGAGAGAGTGGGGTTAAGTCATAGACTGAACCATTTTCCCAATCAGCTCTCTGGAGGAGAGCAGCAACGTGTCGCAATCGCCAGAGCATTTATTTGTGAGCCAAAGGTGTTATTTGCCGATGAGCCCACAGGCAACCTAGATGCTGCTAATAGTAAAAAGGTGGCTGATATGTTGTTTGAACTTAATCGTGAGAGTTCGACGACACTGGTGCTAGTGACTCATGACTTGGTGTTAGCTAAGCGATGTGAGCGTCAATTGTTGATGGACTCGGGTGAGCTAAGTGAGGCTCGAAAAAAGCATTTAGATGCCACTCAGCCATCGGTGGTCAAGGCGGATAGTGAGCCAGTTAAGGCGGAGGCGAGTTAATGGAGATGAGTCTGGCGTGGCGTTTGTTTAAACGAGAACTCTTGCAGGGGCAATTACTGCTTATCGTCTTGGCGATTACACTGGCTGTGCTATCTGTGACAGGATTAGCACGAGTCAGTGAGCGATTACAACTGGCTATCAATGGCCAAGCATCAAAATTTATCGCCGCAGATAGGATCATCAATTCACCGACTAAGATTGATGAAGCGATTCTGGCCAAAGCCGATGAGATAGGCTTGGAGCGAGTCTCCAGTTTACAGTTTAATTCTATGGTGTTTGCTAAAGATAAGTTTCAATTAGTCACAGTCCGTGCAGTGGATCAAGGGTATCCCCTCAAAGGGGAAGTTGAGCTTAACTCTGATAGCAGTGATCCCTTACCAGGCGTAGGAGAAATTTGGTTTGAGACTCGTTTGGGGGGCTTGCTGAGTTATCCTAAATCCATAGAACTAGGTAATGCCCAGTTTTCTTTGACTGAGGAGATATCTCGATTACCCGATGCGGGGTTTAATCCTTTTGCTTCTTCTCCCGTGGTCTTGATGCGCATGGCTGATGTGGCCGGAACGGGTGTGATCCAGCCTGGTAGTCGGGTGACTTACCTGGCGCAATTTACCGGTGATGGGACTCAACTTAAACGGTTCGAAACTTATGTGAAACCGCTACTCAATAGCAGCCAGCGCTGGATTGATGTGCAAACCGGCGACTCTCCCATTGCCGATGCCGTTAAACGAGCGGAACGTTTCCTCTTGCTAGCCAGTCTATTGGGTATTGCGCTGGCCTGCGCAGCTATTGGCATTGCCGCCCAGCGATATTGTCAACGTCATTATGATGTCGTTGCCATGCTCAAGACTTTTGGTGCTTCGGGTAAGCAGATCCGTACCTTGTTTGGCATGCATTTACTGTTGGTGACCCTACTTGGAGTCGTGCTGGGCTTACTTGGCGGTTTTGTTTTAGATATGGCTATAAATTCTTTCTTGCCGCCTGAGATCTCCGCCTATTCTCCGCCATTCACCAGACCAATATTACTGGGTCTCGCGACGGGCTTTATCAGCGCCTTTATGTTCTCGGCCTACCCCTTAATGCGGTTATTGTCTATTCCGCCATTGCGGGTGCTACAGCGTCAGTTAGAGGGGCTACAACTGGGGATGTGGCTTCATCTTTTATTGAGCCTGACAGCCATGGCGCTGCTGGGGTATCTCTATTCAGGTAGTTTGGTTTTGACTCTGACGGTTGTCGCCGGTGTACTCTTGCTGGGTCTGCTTTTGAGCGTGTTAGGTTTCTTCATGATCCGTATGGGTCATAGTGTGGGCATGAAAACCACTAACCCATTGCAATTAGCCCTTGCGGGCCTGAGACGCAGGGCTAAACAGAATGCCATTCAGCTCGTCGGTTTCAGTAGCGCTCTGGTGTTATTGTTGACCATCTTCGCCTTGAGGCAAGACTTACTCAATGAATGGCAAAAGCAGCTACCCGAAAATGCCCCCAATTACTTTCTCGTCAACATAGCTCCCGATGAGGCTAAGCCCTTAGAGAGCTATCTGGTAGAAAATACAGTTAAAACCACAGATATTTATCCTGTTATCAGAGGCAGATTAACGGCGGTGAATGGCGAGAAGTTTCTCACATCAGAGCAGGTCGAGGCTGGTGTCGAGGGCAGGCAAGGGATCTCACGTGAACTCAATCTCACTTGGCGAGACAGTGTGCCACCAAATAACGAAATTTTAGAAGGGGAATTTAATGTCAATCCCGATGAGGTGTCGGTTGAGTCGGGCGTCGCGGAGCGGTTAGATCTTAAGATTGGTGATAGCCTGACCTACGTCATAGATAACCAGACCTTAGTCGTTAAGGTTGGCAGTATTCGCGCGGTGCACTGGGAGACGTTACAGCCCAATTTCTTTATGATTTTCACCAAGGAATCCCTGGCGAATTTTTCCTATACATCGATGGCGAGTTTTTATCTCGATGATAATAAGCCTGAGGTCATTCTGGACATCATTAAGCAGTTCCCTACTGTTTCCATCATAGATGTGGGCACCATGATCAAGCAGTTGCGGCAGATAGTCGATCAGGTTTCCCTGTCGCTTACCTTAGTGTTAGTGCTGGTGGTTTTGGCCAGTAGCCTGGTAATGATAGCGCAAACTGAGGCGGGCATGGCGACCAGACAAAGAGAGTTGGCGGTGTTACGAACTTTTGGCGCATCGGGCTGGCTATTACGCATGGCCACCGGACTAGAATTTGCTTTATTGGGCACCATAGCCGGGCTGTTAGCTGTGATTGTCGCCGAGTTTATTCTCTACTTGCTCAAGACTCAGGTGTTTGAGTTGAATATTTATATGCACTGGCCTTGGTGGGGAATGGCGCCTCTGTGTGGTGCGATTACGGTTGCGCTATTGGGAGTATGGCGTTGTCGACAATTGTTGAATAAATCCTGTGGTGAACTGCTCAAAGCAGGTTAGAGTTCATTTTTCCACCGAAGGCGAAGCTGTAAGGCTTCGCCATTTTATTCATTTTCCGAGGAGAAGCCTTAGGTTGTTTAACTGATACCAATAGGTATTAGTCATTTATAAGCTTGCTTTTATTCGGTTGGTTTCTGCAATTGAGGAGCTAGATCTATACTCACTGTAATGATATCCAATTGTGAGCCTAGAATTCATAGTATGGCCTTTCTGAAACTGTGTTTCTCGTTATTTATCCTTGGTGTTTTTTCCCCTTCTGAGATCTATGCCGAAGTGCAAAGGGTACAAGCAGCCCCTGGGGATACTTGGGATAAAGCGTCGACAAGAGGCCAAGCTGTCGTTTGGACCCGAGAAGTGCCGGGTACCTCGATCAAAGAGGTGAAACTTGAGGCGGTAATCGATGCACCAATCGAAAGGGTTTGGCGAACACTTACCCGAGTTGAACATTACACTAAATTCTTGCCTTATATGGATGAAATAAAGGTAGTCAAGCAGGAGGGAATGGATCGAGCTTATGTTTACCACAGGATTAATCCGCCCCTTGTGAGCCAAAGAGATTATACCTTACTGGTGGTCAACGAAGTGGATACTGAAAAGGGACGATATTATCGATATTGGACCCAGAAGAACCAGTTCGGACCTAAACCCATAAAGGGCATAGTGCGTTTGTTAATCTGTGATGGCAGCTGGTCTCTTACAGCAAGGGAAGATGGACGTACCCAGGCAACGTATTGGCTATATACAGATTTAGGAGGCAGTATTCCAGCTTGGCTTGCTAATAGCGCTAATACTAGTGGCTTGTATGATATCTTATGGGCCATAGAGGCTAGGGCTCAAGATCTGAATTGGCAATAGTCTTACACTTACCTTTTTGGATGCCTTGGAGTTTTAGAATCGAACTCAATCTATGAGAGAAGCAAATGCCTGCTTTAACTCGGGGTATTTAAATTTAAATCCAGCTTCCTCTGCTCTGGTGGGAAGTACATACTGGCCTTGTGTTAACAACTCTGACATCTCACCCAGTAACAATTGCAACATGATGGCAGGCAAAGGCATTAATGCAGGGCGAGAGAGTGCTTGTCCTAGTAACTTAGAAAACTTGTAATTACTGACGGGAGTTGGGGCAGTGGCATTAAAGATCCCTTGGCATTTTTCCTGATCCAGTAAAAACATGATTAAATTAATTTGATCGTCTTGATGTATCCAACTCATCCCTTGCTGGCCTGTTCCTATGGGGCCTCCTAAACCAAGCTTAAATGGTAAGAGCATTTTGGCTAGTGCACCGCCAGATAGACCGAGTACCAATCCAGTACGAATGATACAGACTCTGGTGCTGTCAGATTGAGCGGATTGGGCAAGCTCCTCCCAGTGAGAGCAAACTCTTAAGGGGAAATCATTAGTGGTTCTTTCATCGAGTGACGTTAACACATAAGATTCATCGATTACCTGAGCGCCTTGCTGACCATAGATACCTATGGCAGAAGCGCTTACTAATACCTGAGGTGGGTTATCACTGGCTGTAATTAATTCAGCAATACGAGACGTAATATCCCATCGACTCTGGCAAATCAATTGTTTTTGTTTTTCTGACCAACGTTTATTAGCAATGGGTTCACCCGCAAGGTTAATCACGGCATCAAATTCGTTAAAGTCTGATAAAGAAGCTAAATTCCCCAGATATTGATGTTCAGCACCGAGTTGGTGATGAGCTGAAGCGGGAGAGCGGGTTAAAATAGTCAGTTTATTTTCATGACTCAGGACTCTGACAAGCTGGTGGCCAATGAACCCTGTGGCACCTGTGATCAATATTTTCATGATTCAGCTTTTCTAAGGATGAAATTAGTCATAGTTTCTATTGTAGCAGAGTGATTTGTTTTGCTTAACTCAGGCTTTGTTCAGCCAGAGGGCTGGATAATCTGTGTAAACTCTGACGTGACAGTATGTTGGGGATGAAATCAAGAACCTGAGATGTCAGGTTCTTGTTCATCAATATGGGATAAACTGGTCCCAATCATCAGGTTAGTATCACTCTTGATGCTAGATCTTGTTATTTTTACTGTAACAGAGGGAGAGAGACACTGAATCTGCGAAGCGAAGGGCGTGAGGCTTGTCTATTTCGACATTTGCAAAATCGACCCAAGAGTGATCGCTGGCGATGTTGAGCACCTGACTCGTAAGGTTCTCTAATAAATTAAATCGATTATGTTCAACTAATTCAATGATTTTTTTGGTGATTGTGCGATAATTCAGCGCGTCTTCCATATTATCACTGTTGCGAGCCTTATTAGCACAGTAATGGATTTCAGCATTGATTAAGATATCTTGTTTGTTTTGGATTTCGTCATCCTTGATACCGATAAACGTCCTAAGTCGTAGATTTTTAATGCGGATGATGGCGATTTCTGGTTTCATACTAGTCATTGCTCCATGCTAAAATTATTTTTATTAAGAGTTATCTATTATTAAGCCTATCAATCTATTAGTTAATCATGAAGGATTAAATTCATATGCCAAGAATTGATACCCAATCAGTTGCATATAAAGGGTTCGCGATCATGGCATTTATCGTCGTGATCTTAGCCGGAATTAAGGCGGCAAGCCCTATTGTTGTACCATTTGTGCTTTCGGCATTCATCGCCGTGATCTGTAATCCGGTTATCACCGGAATGACACGATTTAAAGTGCCCAGATCTTTGGCCGTTCTCCTCTTGATGGTGTTTATTGTCATGATGGGGCTGTGGTTAGCGCAAATAGTCGGTAGCTCTATCAACGAGTTTTCTAATCAGTTACCTCACTACCGAGATCAGCTTGTGGAGCAGTTTGGTTGGATTGTTCAAAAGCTACAGACATTCAATATCATCATCACTAAAGAACAGATCTTGGCTTATTTCGATCCAGGTATCGCGCTCTCCATGACCACCAATATGCTCACGGGTGTCGGTGGCGTGATGGCTAATCTGTTTTTAATCATTCTTACTGTGGTGTTTATGCTGTTTGAGTCTCAGACTTTACCTAAGAAGCTACATTTTGCTCTGGATGATCCAGAGATGAGAATGCAGCAGATAGATAAGTTTTTGCACTCGGTCAATCAGTACATGGTGATTAAGACACTGGTGAGCCTAGCGACAGGTGTGATTGTTGGTTTTGGCCTGGCAATTATCGGGGTGGATTATGCGCTTTTATGGGGAGTCATTGCCTTCCTGTTTAATTACATTCCCAATATAGGTTCAATTATCGCCGCCATTCCTTCTGTGTTATTAGCATTTATTCAACTCGGCCCTGCAGCAGCGGGCGCCACCGCTCTGCTCTATTTAGGCACGAATATGGTCATGGGGAACGCAGTAGAACCTAGATATATGGGCAAAGGTTTAGGCCTTTCTACCTTGGTCGTTTTCTTGTCATTAATTTTTTGGGGCTGGTTATTAGGTTCGGTAGGCATGTTATTATCGGTACCCTTGACCATGATTGTAAAAATCGCCCTAGAGTCGAGTCAGGGAGGAAGATGGCTAGCGATATTGTTGGCCGATGATGTTGATGAGATTAAGCCTAGCGATAACGAGAAAGAAGATATGTCTCAGACCGTTTAATACCGGCGAGACTCGAGTACTAACAAAGCCACCTATACGTGGCTTTGTTGTTTTATAGAGAAATAAATTTCGACAAGTGAGTGAAATGCAATTATTTTTTGATGAATTAAATAAGATGACTCTGGGGGAGGAGGTTAATCGCCTGTTTCATGGTCGAGGTGGCTTATATCCGGGAGCTGAACACATCTGTCTGGATTGGTATCCGCCTGTACTGCTGTTAACGAGTTTTAAGCCCTTAGAGTCTGATTCCTTAGATGTAACAGTTGAATTGATTAAACAGAGGTGGCATGCCCTTAAAGGCTGCGAAGCGCTAAACCTTGTTTATCAGTATCGCAGCGGTGGGTGTACACAAACCGATTTGATAGAGGGGGATGTTCCTGAGAAGCATACTGTTGTCGAAAATGGCGCTAAATACCATGTTCACCTGTTAAAAGGGCAGAATCATGGACTGTTTCTCGATATGAAAAATGGCCGCCAATGGGTGAGGGAACATGCCCAAGGGAAAAAAGTACTCAACCTCTTCTCATATACCTGTGCATTTTCAGTGGCCGCACTGCAAGGTGGTTGTGACAGTGTCGTTAATATCGATATGAGCAAGGGAGCATTATCGATTGGCAAGCAGAATCATCTCCTCAATGGATTTTCGGTTGGTGCACGCTTTTTCGGCCATGATATTTTTAAGTCTTGGGGTAAGTTAACCAAACTTGGTCCTTACGAGATGATCATTGCCGATCCACCAAGTAACCAGAAAGGCAGTTTTGTCGCGACTAAGGATTACTCGAGACTGTTGAAACGTTTGCCTGAATTATTAACGTCCGATGGTGAAGTATTATTGTGTCTAAATGCGCCGGAGTTGAGTATCGACTTTTTGAAGAATCAAGTTGAAGAGTTTAGCCCAAGTTTAGAATTTGTTGAGCTGCTGGCGAATCCAGGCATTTTTGCAGACATTAGTATAGATAAAGCGCTGAAGGTGCTCAAATATAGGCGTAAAAACGGGTAAATCGCATAGGGAATCACACACCAAGTTGAATTTAGAACTGGTGTGTGATTTTTCTAGAAGAATAGCAGGTGTCCGAAAACTAACGACTCGAGGCTAAACATCAATAGCTGAGTCGTTCATGTATTGTAGATTGACCATGAGATTCGATGATATGTTCTACTTTGGCTTTATCTATGTATTTTAAGGCGGATATCTCAGAGAAGAGTCTGTCCTGGACATCAATTGGCATATTCATCATGTCCATAAACATGAATATGTTGAGCGTGTCACCTTGACCAAACAGGTCAACGAGTCTTCCAGCTTCAAATTCAACAAGCGCATTCATCTTATCGCCCTCCATAAAACTCAACGACGTTCCCATAAATATTTATAGGTATCTTTAATTGATAGCACTTCGAGGATTGAACCCTAGATTTTTTGGCTGTAAAAACCTCTCTCTTAGGTCTCAAACGTATAATGACGTGAAAGTCTTTCACCTCATATAACGTTTTTTGATTGGTTTTAGCGAGTTTGTCACTAAATTAGGCTTTCGAATGAAACTAAACTGAAAGTTTTATGTAATTGCTGGTGGATGCCTGATATAATTAAGTCAAGAAGTAAGTAGAGCATCTGCCACTTCCTATCATGGCAAAATGTCATCAAAGTAATGACATGCCTCAGACCTTACAAACTGGATCCGGAGTTGTTATGGAAGTTCAAGAATACGAAAGCGCATACTACCAAGTACAAGATGAAGTGATGGAGTCTTTACCCGTAGAGAAGGATGAAGATGCGTTTTTGGATTAAGGAACAATCCTCAATTCGAGAGTTAATCTAGCGTTCGCTGGAATAAAAATAGCAAGCTTAGCTTGCTATTTTTTTGTCTGGTTTTCTGCTCAATCTTCTAGTTCAGATTGCCTTTCTCAGGTAAGACTTCAATAATTTCCCATTTTGAGCCGATCTTGTGTAGTCGAATGGTTCTATCGTCTATCCAGGTTCTTCCTCCTTTAAGCCCTTGCATCTTCACGATAACGGTAACGTCGTCGGTGAACTTTCTGAAGAAGTCGATATCTATCTCTTCGATCTCCATGGTGACTTCAGTCATGGATAGGTTGAGGACGTGTCTCTGTACCGCCGAAGCAATGTAGTAGTGGCTGAGGACCTCTTTCATGGGGTCACTAACAAATTGCTTGGCCTTGTTAACATCTCGCTCCACATAGATGGCGTGAAAGAAGCCGAGAGAAACCTGTTCAGGTGTTCGGGTCGGCGCGCTATCTTGACTGCAGCCGGCAAGAAAAAGGAGACTAAGTAGGGCGATAACTTTCATATAGGTCAATTTTTATGGCTCGAGTATAGTTTTAGCCAGTATCGCTATTCTGCTGCTGCAAGGCAAGGCTGTTGCTTAAATCACTATTTTAATTCTTGACAGAGAAGCGTTATTCCGTCATATCTGAATGAATAACTTTTACTGGTTATCCACAGAATCTGTGGACAAGTGTGTTGAAGACTAGATGCATAACTTTTAAGTCTATGTTTAATATGGACTTAAAGTGCTGGTTAAAAAGTGACATATTGCCGTTTCGAATGATTTTTCGGTATCTGATTGGCTTTATTTATCTCCTTATCTAAAAAAACCTCTCGAGCCACAGGCTAGAGAGGTTTTTTGTTTTAAACCTTAGTCGATAGACTTGATTTAAGCTTGATCACCTTGTGATGCTTGAATCGCCGTCAGGGCGATGGTATAGACGATGTCGTCTACAAGAGCACCACGAGATAGATCATTGACCGGTTTACGCATGCCCTGAAGCATTGGACCTATGCTGATCAGATCGGCACTTCTCTGTACCGCCTTGTAGGTTGTATTACCGGTATTGAGGTCTGGGAATACAAATACCGTTGCCTTACCTGCTACTGGGCTGTTAGGTGCCTTAGACTGGGCTACATTTGGCATAACAGCCGCATCGTATTGCAGTGGACCGTCAATGATAAGGTCAGGACGCTTCTCCTTGGCAATCCGAGTCGCTTCGCGGACTTTATCCACATCTGAGCCAGTGCCAGAGCTGCCGGTAGAATAGCTGATCATAGCGACTCTCGGTTCGATGCCGAATGCGGCAGCTGATTCTGCAGACTGGATGGCGATATCGGCAAGTTGCTCTGCATTAGGATCCGGATTGATGGCACAATCTCCATAGACTAATACCTGATCCGGCATCAGCATGAAGAAGATAGAGGAGACGAGGCTCGCGCCAGGAGCGGTCTTAATCAGCTGCAAAGGAGGACGTATAGTATGGGCTGTAGTATTAATCGCACCAGAGACGATACCATCGACTTCATTTTGGGCGACCATCATGGTGCCTAGGACCATGTTATCTTCCAGCTGCTCACGAGCAACGACTTCAGTGAGTCCTTTGTGACGACGTAGATCCAGCATAGGCTCCACATAACGTTCACGGACAGTTTCTGGCTCGATAATCTCGACACCTTCGCCTAAGGTCACACCTTGTTGGCTTGCAATGCGTTCAATCTCTTCCCTATGACCAAGAAGGATACACTTAGCGATTCCTCGTTCGGCGCAGATACTGGCGGCCTCGATAGTGCGTGGCTCATTACCTTCAGGTAGCACTACGGTACGACGTGCAGCTCTCGCCAGCTCGGTAAGCTTATATCTGAATGCTGGTGGAGATAGGCGGTGCTCACGAGGAGAGTTCTTGGTGGCTGACTCGATCCAATGCTGATCGATATGACTGGCCACGAACTCCTGAACCTCTTCGATGCGCACTGCGTCGTCCACTGGTACTTCGTGATCGAAGCGCTGGATGTTGAGCGATGTCTGCCAGGTATTGCTGTCGATAAGAAATACCGGTAGTCCGGTTTCAAAGGCTTGTTCACATAGTGCCATTATCTCTGGCTCTGGCTCATAATTACCTGTGAGTAGTAGGGCGCCGACCTTGATGCCATTCATCGAGGCCAGACAAGCGGCGACGATAACATCTGAGCGATCGCCTGATGTGACAAGCAAGGAGTCAGTCTTTATGTGAGTGACCATGTTGGGAATACTGCGGGCACAGAAGGTAACTTTACGCAGACGACGAGTGTGCATATCACCTGCATTGATTATCTTAGCCCTAAGGTGCTTGGCAAGATCGGAAGCGCGAGGTGCAACCAGATCCAGGTTATAGGGCACGCTGCCTAAAATGCGCAGTGCGCTCTTACCCGGTAGTTGGAACATGTTTGCCGCATCGGGTCTTTGGATTTCCTGATGATCGAAAACTTCAGAAAGATCAGGACGTGTGCGTCCTTCCTCATCGACCGGGGCACCAATCTTATTGATTATGGCGCCTATAATGCGTTTGTTCTTCTTTCCGCCCCAAGAATTATGGGCTATCTCTAAACGATTCATCAAGGCCGTGGCGCTCTCGTTGCCAGGGGTGGCAACGAAGATGACATCGGCATCTAGCGCTTTAGCGACAGCATAGTTAACGTCGCCGGAGAAAGGATGATTACGGGTTTGTACCAGACCTTCTACGACTAGGGTCTCGGTCTCATCGGTAAATTCACTGACGCGAGCGATGATCTGCTCCATCAATACATCGATTTTATCGCCGCGAACTAAGTTTTCAGCGTGTTCCATCTCGAAAGGTTCGAGTGGATTAACCGTTGGAGACTTGCTCAGTACTGTGGTTGAACGTTCTGGACCAGAGTCTTGTGGGCGCTGTTGAGCGATAGGCTTGAAGAAGCGAACTTTCACTCCGTGATGCTCAAAAGCACGAACTAAACCTAAACTGATAGAGGTGAGACCTACACCTGTACCTATGGGGATTAACATAATATTGCGAGACATAAAGACCTCTTGGTGACGCTTGAATGGCATAATGTTAAATCTATTCATGCCAAACTTTAGCTTACTCAATGACTTGTATAGCAGGCTCGAAACAGAAATATCGCTTCAAGCCGACATGTATTAATTTACTTAAGCAGGCTCATGGCATCTTCTGCGATGACCCACTCCTCGTTGGTTGGGATGACTAAGGCGATAGGGCTCTTGTCTGTGGTTATCTGACCTTGCTTACCAAAACGTGCCGCCTTATTGCGTTCATCATCAAGCTCGAAGTTGAAGATTTGTAACAGGTCAAGCACCTTAGCTCGGATAAGATCTGAGTTTTCACCTATGCCACCGGTGAATACCAAGGCGTCCAGACGACCGAGAGGCACAGTATAAGAAGCGATGTATTTCGCTAAGCGATAGCAGAAGATATCCAGTGCCAAGGTGGCGCCTTTATGACCTTGTTGATAGCCTTCTTCGATGCCGCGACAATCATTGGTCAGTTCAGAGATCCCCAGTAAACCACTTTGCTTGTTCATCAGGTTGTTTACTTCATCTAAGGTGTAACCGAGACGGCTGACAAGGTGATGTATGATGGATGGGTCGATATCGCCACAACGTGTACCCATGACTAAGCCTTCCAGAGGGGTGAGTCCCATTGACGTATCGACACTCTTGCCGCCTTTGATGGCTGTGACCGAAGCTCCGTTGCCTAAGTGAGCACAGATGACATTGGTCTCTTCAAGATTCTTGCCGATGGCCTTAGCCGCTTCACGGCTGACAAACAGGTGGCTGGTACCATGCATACCATAACGACGTATGCTGTTTTCACGATATAGCTTATAGGGAAGGGCATAGATAAAGGCCTTCTCCGGCATGGTTTGGTGGAAAGCGGTATCGAACACGGCAACCTGAGGCAGACCCGGGAAGGCGGATTGAGCGGCACGAATACCTATCAAGTGAGCCGGGTTATGCAGTGGAGCTAAGGCGGCACAGTCTTCGATGCCTTGGACTACTGACTCGTCTATGATGACTGAATGAGTGAATTTCTCACCGCCATGTACTACTCGATGGCCGATAGCCTTGATTTGCTCAGCAATTTGCGGGTGAGCACTTAAGATATTCTTGACGATATATTCTACCGCCTCACGGTGAGCAGTGAACGCGCCTAGGTTGGCAGCTTGCTTCTCACCTTTGACTTTCCACTTGATACGAGAGTCTTCTAGTCCAAAACATTCAGCAAGACCTGAGATCTGGTCATCGCCCGTAGAGGCGTCGATAACCGCAAATTTTAATGACGAGCTACCGCAATTAAGTACCAATACCAGTTTGTTTGACATGTTTAAACCTTTTGTAATGCTGTGATTATTTATCACTGAACAATATGACTTCATTGGCAATAATAGCCGAAGTCGCTAGAAGTGCTCCGATGTCGGAGCCAGGAACTACTGATTTAGCTATCGCAAGGCCTTGGGGCTCTATTGCAGCATGTGCTATGGTAAAAGCAGTATCCATATAAATAGGTGTCTTAGTTGAGCATTCAAGTTATCAAAACTCTGGGCGATGGTCGTCGATATATGAAGACTTGGCCTATGGTCAGACAACTTAGTTTTTACTTTCCCGAATATCGGGTTATCAGGGCGACTCAGCTCGCGGTGACCTTGATGCCAGTGCTTGCTCTCTTGGCTGCTACGAGTCAAGTCTATATCCATGGTTGGACTTTCTTGCCCCAAGCAATCACTATTGCCCTGTTTTTTCTTAGCCTACCCGTTCAAGGTCTGCTTTGGCTTGGTTGGCGTGCTCGCCACCCCTTACCTCTGTCTTTACTCGATTGGTGCGATCAACTGACCGCGAAATTATCGAGTATGGGAGTCAAGCATAGTCCCCTTGGTCCAAGAGCCTGTTATCTCGATATGGCACTTTTATTAAAGGCAGCATTTGAACGATTAGATAATACTTATTGGGAAGAGCTTTAATTTTATTGCTATAACCGAAACGAATATCTTTAATTACTGCTAGTAAATGGCCTTGATCCCAGCGTCTACAAAGACCTTTTTAATCTGTTCCATGGTTTCACTCGATGGTGGTGAAATATTATCGAGTTGATAGGTTTCCCCCATGGCTTCCCATTTGTGTTTTCCTAGCTCGTGATAGGGCAGTAGCTCCACTTTTTCAATATTAGTCATTGGTTTGAGGAAGTCGGCCAGGCGTTGCGCCGCAGGGATATCATCGGTAAAACCACCGACAACCACATAACGTATCCAAGTTTTTTGTTGTTTTTTATTCAGATACTGTGCGAACTCTAAGGTGCGGTGGTTGCTGACCTGTGTCAGGTCGATGTGTCTTTGATCGTCTATATGTTTAATATCGAGCAGAACCAGATCGGTATTGTCGAGTAGTTCATCTATGATAGGCGTATATTTGCGTACAAATCCGTTGGTATCCAGACAAGTGTGAATACCCTCTTGCTTACATTCTGCGAACAGGGCAGAGACAAATTCCGCCTGCAATATGGCTTCGCCGCCACTGGCGGTCACACCTCCTCCGCTGGCCTCGAGAAAGGGGCGATAGCTGATAATCTGTTCCATGAGTTCTTTTACTTCGACTTCTCGTCCACCATGAAGATCCCAGGTATCGCGATTATGACAGTATTGGCAACGCATCAAACAACCTTGCATAAACGTGATAAACCTTATGCCTGGCCCATCTACGGTACCAAAGGATTCCAGTGAGTGGATCCGACCTTTTACTGTCATTGTTTCTCCTTAATTTTGCTAAGTCAGGCTGAAAATCATGTGATTACAGCCTGACTCTATTTACGTTAACTAGGACTTATCTAGAGAAGATAAGCTCATTACATTCCCTTAGTAAAGGTACGTGTTATAACGTCTTGCTGCTGCTCAGGTGTTAAGGCGTTGAAGCGTACAGCATAGCCTGAAACTCGGATAGTGAGTTGAGGGTACTTGTCCGGATTGACTATGGCATCTTCAAGCATTTCACGATTCATCACGTTAACATTCAGATGTTGACCACCCTCACGTGACTCATTATGAGAAAAGTAGCCGTCCATTAGTGCTGCAAGGTTAGTACGTCGCCCATCTTCATCTTTACCCAGTGCATTGGGTACGATAGAGAAGGTATATGAGATCCCATCTTGTGCATGGGCAAATGGCAGTTTAGCTACTGAAGTCAGAGAAGCTACGGCGCCTTTCTCATCACGGCCATGCATAGGGTTAGCACCCGGTGCAAATGGTGCACCTGCTGGACGTCCGTCAGGTGTAGTACCTGTCTTCTTACCATAAACCACATTAGAGGTGATGGTCAGGATTGACTGAGTAGGTATGGCGTTGCGGTACATCTTCATGTGACGAATTTTCGCCATGAAACGTTCGACCAGATCACTGGCTAAGTCATCGACTCGTGCGTCGTTATTGCCGAATTTAGGATAATCACCTTGGATGTCGAAATCGACGGCGATACCATTTTCGTCACGAATAGGCTTAACTTTAGCGTACTTAATCGCAGACAGTGAATCGGCGGCGATAGATAAACCTGCGATACCGCATGCCATAGTACGGCGTACATCACGGTCATGAAGTGCCATGAGGGCTGCTTCATAGGAGTATTTGTCATGCATGAAGTGGATTGCGTTGAGTGCAGACACATATTGAGTGGCTAGCCAGTCCATCATGGTATCCAAACGGCCCATAACATCATCAAAATCTAACACTTCTGATGTGATAGCATCAGACTTAGGACCTATTTGGGTCTTAAGCTTCTCATCTACACCACCATTGATGGCATAAAGCATAGTCTTGGCCAAGTTAGCACGAGCACCAAAGAACTGCATATGCTTACCGATAACCATAGGGCTGACACAACAGGCGATGGCGTAGTCATCTGACTCGAAGTCCGGACGCATAAGGTCATCATTCTCATACTGGATAGAGCTAGTGTCGATAGAGACCTTAGCACAGTATTTCTTGAAGTCTAAGGGTAGTTTATCAGACCATAGTACTGTGATGTTCGGCTCTGGACTCGCACCCATGTTGTACAGAGTATGCAAGAAACGGAAGCTGGATTTAGTGACCAGGGTTCGGCCATCTAGACCCATACCGGCAATCGATTCTGTGGCCCAGATGGGATCACCTGAGAATAACTCATCGTATTCTGGCGTACGTAGGAAACGAACCATACGTAGCTTCATGACGAAATGATCTACCATTTCCTGAGCTTGCTGCTCAGTCAAGGTGCCATTTTTAAGGTCACGTTCGATGAATATATCGAGGAAGCTTGAAGTACGGCCAAGAGACATGGCGGCACCGTTTTGGCTCTTCACTGCGGCTAGATAACCGAAGTAAGTCCATTGAATCGCTTCTTTAGCATTGCTTGCAGGCTTAGATATATCAAAACCATAACTGGCAGCCATTTGTTTCATCTGACCTAAGGCTTTGTGCTGCTCGGCAATTTCTTCGCGAAGTTGCATGGTAGCACTTAAGTCTTCACCGGTTTCGAAACGCTCTTGTAAGGAGCCGAATTGGGCGAACTTGTCTTCCAGCAGATAATCGATGCCATAAAGGGCAATACGGCGGTAATCACCGATGATACGGCCACGGCCGTAGGCGTCGGGTAAACCGGTCAGAATACCTGATTTACGACAACCCATGATTTCTGGGGTGTAAATATCGAACACACCTTGGTTGTGAGTCTTACGAAGCTCAGAGTAAACATATTTAATTTCTGGGTTCAGTACGCGATCGTATGCTTTGCATGAGCCTTCTACCATACGAATACCACCGTTAGGCAACATGGCACGCTTAAGCGGTGCTTCTGTTTGAAGGCCTACAATGGTTTCGAGTTCTTGCTCGATATAACCGGCTTCATGGGAAGTGATGGTCGATACCTTGTCGGTATCAAAATCCACAGGTGCATGAGTCTGATTTTCTTGCTTGATCCCAACCATCACCTTGTCCCAAAGCTTGGTGGTCGCTTCGGTCGCTTCGGCTAGAAATGACTCATTGCCTTCATAAGGGGTGTAGTTAGTCTGTATAAAGTCACGAACATTGACTTGAGATTTCCAATCGCCGGCGGTGAATCCTTCCCATGCGTTGGCAAATTGTTCAGTTTTTTCGGTCATAGCGCAAATACCTTCTGTTAAGAATTAAGCTTGGTTATCGTTGTGTGCCTTCGCAAGTGCGGGGCGGCGATAAACAAACCAATAAGTGAGTCCTACGAAAATAGCGCCGCCCACAATATTACCTAAAGTGACCGGGACGAGATTGTGGAGTATAAATTGACTCCAAGTTAAATCAGCAAACTGACTAGGGTCTATACCAGCGTTTGCCCAAAAATCGGGTGTTGCAACTTGCTTAGTAAAAATGGCCATGGGAATAAGAAACATGTTAGCGATGCAGTGCTCAAAACCTGCGGCGACAAACATGGCGACGGGTAATACAACAGCAAGCAATTTGTCAGTGACGGTACGGCCTGCATAGGCCATCCAAACGGCGAGGCAGACCATGACATTACACATAATACCTAAGGCAAAGGCTTGTCCGAATGTGTGGTGCATTTTAGCTTGCGCTGTCTGTAAGTAACCTAGGCCAATTAGCCCATGTCCCGCTTCATAATGCTTAGCGCTGATCATCAAGCCCACAAGCACCATGGCACCGATGAAATTACCTAAATAAACTAAGCCCCAGTTGCGCATTAAGGCTTTGGTGGACACTCGTTTACTTGCTCTGGCTGTAATGGTTAAGACTGTTGAAGTGAATAACTCACCACCTAAGATAACCACAAGCATTAGTCCAAGGCTGAAACATAAGCCGCCAATGAGTTTATTGAGCCCGTAAGGAAGGGCGCTACCACCTGCAGTAACGACAACATAGAACACAAATGCCAAACCGATAAAAACACCAGCAGTAGCAGCAAGTAGTAACGTTGATATTGTGTCGCGATTGACCTTAACGACTGCAGCATCTTCAACTTTCTTAGCTGTTGTGGCTGGTGTGCTAGCATCAAATGGGCTTGGATTATTATTCATTTTTGCTTTTACCTATGCCTTTGCTGTGAAGCTATTTTAGATAATTAATCTAATATAAATTTGATTGTTAGTTTAAGGAACCTTTACTTGTGTAAAGAGGTTCCTGATATAGCTAGTATAAAAATTTTGTAATTATATTTCGTGACCTTGGTCAATTTTTGGAGCTAAATTGGTTAAAACTGTAATTCGTTTACACTTTATGAGACCACTGCTGTATGCGTCTTACCTGAGATAAATGCTGCATGACTTATCTTTATTTTTAAATGGTAAGACCAATTTACCGTAAAGATTTTAGCACGGACTGAAACTAACAACACTGATTGTCATCGGCTTCCTGCTTGGATTGTTTAGATTTGCGAGCAAGGTAACAATTGTATAGGTGTGCCTAGTAAAGGGATGTTTTAGGCACGTAAATTGCTTGACATCTTTTGACGATCACTCGTCTTATGGTAAACAGTAATTAATATGAAGGTTTTCTTTGTTAATTGTCAGTAAGATCGACTTGTTAGGTTGCGCCTCGAGTTTTCCCCTAATAATCTTATTGGCAATAAGAGTGTTGCAAAAAGTTGCTCGTTAGCGGACTACTTTCACTGTCGGCTGGCGGTAGTGACAATGATAATTCGATAATGGGCTTATAATTTTAATCTTGAAAAATGCTTCTTTGTGTTATCGCTTTGAGGCAAGTGTTAATTTAGTTTATATTGCGGCCATATTATAAGAATAAATGGCAGTAGATATGGACCAGACTAGCTCCCTCGGTAAAGAACAAAGCGCTAAACGTATTTCCACATGGCAGATGCCTGACACCTTAGTCATTATCTTCTTCGTGGCCTTAGCCGCGGCATTATTGACCTACTTTGTCCCTATCGGGGCCTTCGATACACTGGAGGTTAGCTATGTAGCCGATGGTGTTGAAAAGTCTCGAGTGGTTGTCGATCCAAATTCATTTCAATATAGCCTAGACGATCAAGGCGATCCTAAGCTGCAACCCGTGGCCTTATTCGAGGGTAATGGCGGCGCAGGATTTTTCAATTTTGCCTTTGAAGGGCTTGTATCTGGCTCTAAATGGGGCAGCGCCATCGGTGTCATCATGTTTATGTTAGTGATCGGTGGCTCCTTCGGGGTCGTGATGGCTACAGGCACCATAGATAACGGCATCTTAAGGCTTATCGATAAGACCCGCGGCAATGAGATGTTGTTTATTCCTGCGATATTCAGTTTGTTTTCCCTCGGTGGTGCCGTGTTCGGCATGGGAGAGGAAGCTATTGCCTTCGCGATAATTATCTGTCCTCTGATGATAAGACTTGGCTACGATGGCATAACGACTGTGATGGTGACCTATGTGGCGACGCAGATAGGGTTTGCCAGTTCCTGGATGAACCCATTTAGTGTCGCAATCGCACAAGGAATAGCCGGGATCCCCGTACTGTCTGGTTCGGGTATGAGGGTTATCATGTGGGCTGGATTCACCCTGATGGGGCTAGCATTCACTATGAGCTATGCTAAGAAAATCAAACAGACGCCTTCGCTGTCCCATAGTTACCACTCGGATGCTTATTTTAGAGAGAACCAGAGTAAGGCTAGTTTAGATAGTCGTTTTAATATCGGAGATATCTTAGTGCTACTGGCGATTGTAGCAACTGTCGCTTGGGTTATCTGGGGCGTGGTGACTCAGGCCTGGTTTATTCCCGAGATCGCTAGCCAGTTTTTTACTATGGGTATAGTGATAGGCGCGATTGGTGTGATGTTTAAGCTGAACGGCATGACAATCAATAATGTGGCGACTAGCTTTAAGCAAGGCGCAGCCACTATGTTGGAACCGGCTGTGTTAGTCGGCTGTGCTTCAGGCATTCTTATCTTGCTCGGCGGCGGAGGCCCAACTGAGCCTAGCGTACTTAATTCTATTTTAAACAGTGCCGGAAACGTTATCGGCCAATTACCTAATGCGCTTTCAGCCTGGTTCATGTTGCTGTTTCAGTCGGTGTTTAATTTCTTCGTGACTTCTGGATCGGGACAGGCAGCTCTGACTATGCCTTTAATGGCGCCATTGGCCGATATTGTAGGTGTGACTAGACAGGTATCCGTACTTGCTTTTCAGCTGGGGGATGGCTTTACAAATGTCTTGGTACCGACATCGGCATCCTTGATGGCAACCTTAGGTGTTTGCAGGGTTGATTGGGGAGACTGGCTTAAGTTTATCTGGCGCTTTATGCTTGGATTGTTTGTTGTATCAAGTTTAGTGGTCGTGGGGGCACACTATTTAGGCTTTAGTTAAAGCCAGTATGATATTAGATAGCTTAATAGAAAAACGGCATCAAATGATGCCGTTTTTATGTTTAAAATCATATTAACTGAGTTAAATGATTTAAAACTTTACTTCACCTTCTAAGAAGAACTCACGACCGCGAGCGTTATAAACGCCACGTGGATAATGAGGCCATGAACTATCTGTTGGGTCGAAGTTAGGACCTGCATCAAACAAGTTAATCACACCAGCCTGAACCTTGATGGCATCAGTGATGTTGTAGCCTGCGGTAAGGTTCCACTTAGTCATAGAGGCAACTTCATGAGCGCTTTCGTCAAACGCTTCACCAGCATCTGTCGCAGACTTCTTAAATGATTTGTAAGAAACACCGTGCATACGTGCGGTGTGATAAGCACCTAATGTTGTTTCAAAATCTTCGATGTAGTAACCAAGTATCAAGTTTGCACGGTACTGAGGTAAACCACCATCATCGATATCATCATCTATATCTGCAGTAGGATCTGTCTGACCCTCAGATAGAAGAATGTATGTGCCCTGGAAATTTAACTTAAACTCACCTAGGTCATTTAGATCCCAGCCATAGCCTGCTGTAAAATCAATACCACGTACTTTTTGGTAGGCTAAGTTCATTGCGACTGCGTTGATATGAGTGATGGTCCCATCTGCGTCACGCGTGAGCATATCTTCATATGTATCATATTCACGAGCGGCTTTACTTGTGCTGATATCACTCACCATATCATCCAGCTTCCACTCCCATAAATCAAATGAAGCATTGAGTGAATCGCCACCCCAAACCGCACCGATATTGGCTGTGTAACCCGTTTCGGCTTCCAGATCTTTATTAGCACCCGTTGTGGTATCGATATGAAGTTCGTTACAGATCTCGTTGATCTTAGGATCTGAATTAGGCTGAGCAGGGGTTCCTCCCATAGCTTGACACTGTTTAAAGTCAATAACTTGGTTGAAGCCTTTAGTTGCATCACCATAGACACGATGCATATCAGGTGCGCGGAATACGCTTGTTGCCGATGCACGGATTAACAACTCATCCATTGGACGATATTGAACGGTGATCTGTGGAGAAACATTACCACCGAAATCACTGTATTCATCGTAACGTACTGCGACATCGACAGTTAGCTGGTCCAATACAGGCATGCTTAGTTCTGCATAAGTTGCCCAGTATGAACGATCGCCTGCTCCTGATGAACCTCCAGTTGTAAGGATGTTACCTTTAGCTGATTCAGAATCAGATTCGCTCTGGTAATCTTGCTCTGTGTACTCGGCGCCAAATGCGAATAGGGCTTCACCAGCTGGCATGTCGAAAGCGCTACCAGTAATGTTTGCTTGTACATTTTTCTGCGTCGACTGTGCACGTTCAAATGGTGTATATGAAGCGGCTTCAACATCTTCAGATGAAATGTTTTTCAGCAAAGAGTTGCCATTTTCACCGGCTGTGATGTAGTCGAACATACCGCCAACAGTTGCGTAACCGCCACGGAAAACATCAACGTTTGTACGACCATAGTTTACAGACGCATCCCAGTTATAATCTTCGAAGACTACGCCTTCAAGGCCTGCCGTGAAGAAGTAATTACGGGTCTTAGTTTCGCCTGTACGGTTACCAAATTCGTGCAAACGGCGAACATAGTAGTATTTGCCATCTTCAGCGTTAGCGAAATCACCGCCTAAAACTGTAGTTTTGTTGTTAAACGTTTTCGTTAGATCACCAGATGAAACCGTAACATTGCTGCCATCAACTGTTACGTCGTAATCGTTGATTGCCATAGGCTCGATACGAGTAGTCGATTTTGCTTCTGCAAAGTCTAGGCGACCGACAAAGCTCACATCGTCTGACAGTTCATAGTTGAAGTTAGTAGAGCTGATAAAACGAGTGCGTTCCGGCTCTAGATCGCGCCATTGTGAGCGGTCAAAACCACAACGTGTATTGCCAGCATCCCAAAAGAAGCCACCGGCAGTACATTCATCTGGAGTCAGTTGGCGAGCACCAGTTCCGCCAGCTATACGAGCGCCATATGAACTGTAATTAGAAAAATCACTATAAGGAACTTTATCTGTGTGAAGACCGAAGTTTTCACGATCCGTCGCCTTTAGCTGTTCAGTATTAGTGAACTCGATAAAGGTAGATACGTTGCCGCGATCCGATGATGCGCCTAGAGATAGTGCGATACGATCACTTCCTCCACCACCTTCAAAAGTATCGCCATGGCGATACTTAAGTGCTACGCCCTCGAA
The DNA here is from genome assembly GCF_002005305.1 of Shewanella psychrophila. Classification (NCBI taxonomy): domain Bacteria; kingdom Pseudomonadati; phylum Pseudomonadota; class Gammaproteobacteria; order Alteromonadales; family Shewanellaceae; genus Shewanella; species Shewanella psychrophila. The sequence goes on along the minus strand of NZ_CP014782.1, from coordinate 4,083,276 downwards.
ATCTTTTTTCAAGATGATGTTGATCACACCACCGACAGCATCGGCGCCGTATATGGCTGAGCCACCAGATTTTAATACTTCGATACGTGCTACGGCTTCCATTGGAAGGTTGGCAGTATCGACGAAGTTGTCAGTTCCGTTAGCAGGCTTAGGATACTGATTTAGACGCTTACCATTGATCAGTGTCAAGGTGCGGTTAGCACCTGCATTTCGTAAGCTGATTGAAGATGCAGCAGGTGTGAAACCGTGAACCGATTGGCCTGTCATTGCACTTGTAGTGGAGGTTAGGCTCTGAAGTGCATCTTGAATATTGGTAAAACCTTGTTTAGCCATATCATCGGCACTTAATACGGTAATAGGCGTAGCCGTTTCCATGTCGGTACGCTTAATACGTGAGCCCGTTACTTGAATTCTTTCTACTGATTCATCTTCACTTGCAGCGAATACAGCTGGCGCAGTTAATGCGGCAGTTGCAGCACCACTAATTAATGCAAAACGCACAGCTTTAGCCATTTTTGAGTTTGGCAGCATTTTGTTCTCCCTGACACTTATTATGTTTATTAATAATTTGGTGTTTAATTTTTATTTTGGTGTTTGGTTTTTATATAGCAACGAATACAGCAATGTGTACGCTTGTTAATAAGGCTAGGCGAATACTAAACAATGTTGCTAGAGGTGGGATATAAGCACGTAGTGGTAACATCTGCAATAGTGTGTAAGTGAAGGGGGTTAACTCTGCCCGTTACGTTTTAATAACACACTTAGCCGCTCAACTTAACATCTCGTGTTGGTGTGAATATGTTAATCAATATGTTGAGTGGTAATTGTGAGCGGATTATTATTATTTGGCTATTTATTGTTCTGGTTTAATTTGTGTACGCTCGCCTGCATGTTTCAGGTTGTTAAATCTTTAACATCTATTTAATTAAAAGATAAGATAAAAAGTGTTCAGTTGAAACAATTGTAGTCATATTGTGATTCCGATCACTTTTTTCACTCTCCTTTTTTGAATTTTATTTGTTTAAAATACAAGCGATTTTACACGTTTGATGTACTTGTAAATAATTTTAATGTGTTGTTTTTATTATTGGCAAAATAAAAATGTAAGGGGTTGAGGTCAGCCAACATAAGCTGATGGCTGGGATAAATACTCACTTAGTGTACTGATAAAGGATCAAAAATTGTTTTCTTTGATACTACTACTCTATTTATGCTTTCCATCCATTAGGACTGTAATGAGATAAATAACGATATGCGACATATATGACCACTGCCGTTGCAATAAACAGTTCTCCCTTAGCGGCTTGCTCGATAAAATGGGTGAATTGATTGGTTCCATAGGTCTCAGTTAGCCAGTAGTAGGTTTTAAATAGCGCTGTCGCCCCTATGACCATGGGGAAGGTAAATGCTGCATACCCAGGTGAGAAGGGGAGTCTTAGTAGATGAAAGAAGGCCAAGTAGATAACCGATGTCATCAAGATTGCAATACTTAGTAGCAGTGCGACAACAACAATTGAAGGTTGGCTACTGATAGTTAGGTAACCAGCCAAAGATAAGCTAGCTGGAGCAGCTAATATGGCGATGGTTGGTTTAGCCGCATCGGCGATAGGGGCACAAAATATCAAACGATATAGCATGATTGGTAGCATTATTAGGTAACACAACATACCGAAGTTTAATGTGCCGTTGGCAATCCATTGAAGGTTCTGAGTGGCTGTGTCTGCATTACTCGGGAAGCTGACGGCTGCGACTATTATCCCAATAGGTGGTACAAACCAGCTTGGCACCATATGCTCCAATTTAAAATCTATTGCTCTATAGAAAACGAACATACTCAAAAATACAAGGTGGATGAGTATGGCAAGTAACCAGATTATTTGACCTGTAGATGCTGAGTATTGACCAATGGAATTGGATATAACCATAAGTGCCATGGCAAAAGTTGGGATCACGCTGCCAATCACTGGATGGGTGAGCTCTTCTTTTAAAATTCTTGGATGAAGTACAAATTTGATGACGAGGCTTGCCAGCAAAATGGCCGCAATAGCTGCGCTTATTGTTTGACCGCGACCGTCCATAGTTGGCAACATGCTTTCCCATGCCCAACCTAGGCTCGCAATAGCGAGTGCTAAGCCCGCCATAGGGCTAGGTAAACGTGAGGCGCTATTAGAGAGCTGTTTAAGAGTAGATTTCATTTCTATTCCCTAGTAATTAAGTGATGACTTAATGTTAAGGGAATAGAACGCTTAAAAATATTTGATTCTATTTACTCATGCATTCAATTTAATTTAATCGGTAGAAACCTAGCTACTGATTTCTAGCTTTCAATACTGATTAGTATTAAGGCTTCAGTTTACAACGAAGCAAGGTATGCCCCAGCCCAATATCGTCGATATCTTCATCGACATACAGGCCTGCTTGCGAGATAAGTTTTAGCATATCTTTAGAGTGGTACATCCTACTGTCGCCATTGGCCATGGCAGTGAAGTAAATAGACGTGGCATTGACGCAGTACGCGCCTGCTTCGAACGGTTGTCTGTCCCAGTAAGTTTCTAAAATGCATAGTTCACTCTGCGTCGTCATACTCTGGGCAGTTCTTTGCAGAATGCTTAAAATTTGCGCCTTAGAGAAGCAATCTAAAAATTGGCTCATCCAGTATAGGTCGCCCTCGGGACAGAAAGCTTGTGACTGGTCTAAAAGATTGCATTCAAATCCATTAACCCGGCTGGCTACACCTTTATCTGCTGCATTTTTTAATGCGACATTGAGTTGACCTGGAAGATCCATAATAGTGACATTTACGTCACTGTTGTAGCCAGTACATGCCAAAGCCCATTTACCTGTATTACCACCAACATCGATGATATGTTTAGGATCGCTTTTAAATATTAGTGGTAGCAGTTGGCCAAAAGCATGATCTGAATAGTAGTGATCGAACTCGAACCAACTCTGTTTTACTTTCTCGGGTAGCTCACTGAGAGTGGGGTAGATAGTGTCCCAGTCCCCGAATACTGATAATCCCTTTGGCTTCCCTTCGACGAGTGACGCCTCTAACTCAAATAGACCTTGGTAGCAGACATCATGGACAAAGTTTAGATTAACCTTGGCCATATCGTCATTCAATAAGAAGTTACCTATTTTATCTATATGATAGTATTCATCTTTATTCCAAATCAGTCTCATGCTTAGGCCCATATCCAGTAATACACTCACGGCGTATTCGGATAACTGAGTGCTCAGTTGAATTTCTTCGAGTAAACAGCCTGATTTACCCGCGGCATCTATCTGCTCTAATATGCCAAACTTTAGTAAACAGCGTGCAACTTGAAAGCTGATGGGAGCGAAAGCGATTTTTTGTGCTTCAAATTTAGCATCGAAAGCACTGATATCCTGTGGAGATTGATAAAAAGGCATAATAATCTTGGGCTCTGTTATATAAGTAAAACGCAAATCACTCTATCACGCTATGTGAAAATAACAGTATGATTTCCCCATGATTAGGTTAAATTTTACGAACTTGTGAGTAAGTTTATATTTGCCATCAAGGTTTAAAAGTCTGTTAGTGAGTGACTGCCTTGAGCATCTCAGAAAATAAGCTGGGAAAAGTTCCGATGCCTATGACAGTTACAATAATGAACCAAGAGGTAAGTCTGTCTTTCATGCCTAATTTAGAGGGGACTGAGGAGGTGTCAGCTTTAGCTAGCATGGCCATGATGATCCTAAGATAGAAATATAGCCCTATTACACTGGCAATTACCAAGAAGCCCATTGGCCACCAAAGCTGGCCAGAGATGGTTGCAGTGACTAGGTAGAATTTCCCCATAAAGCCTATGGTAAGTGGTATTCCGGCTAACGACAGCATGAGCACACTTAAACTTGTTGCCTGTAATGGTTGCCGCCAGAATAGCCCGGTTATCTGAGTGATTGAGGTGTTGTTTTCCAGTTGCATCAAAACAGAGAAAGTCCCCGTTAAGGTGATCATATAGGCAAGTAAATAAAAAATCATCGCCTCAAGGTTAAAACTTATATCTTTAAGCAGGCTGGCATTAGTCTGGAGCAATAACAAAATAATCAGCAAGTAACCAAAATGAGAGATAGAGGAGAAGGCCAATATTCTTAACAGTCTATCTTGTTGGAGTGCTAACAAGTTACCGATGAGCATAGATGTGACTGCGATCAGGGCAATGATGTCTAAAATTGTGCTGTTTGTTTGCCATTCGCCATAACTGAACATTCTCCATAACACGATAAAGGACGCTAGTTTGGAGACGATAGCCAAGAGGGCCGTAGTAGGCAGGGGGGCTCCTTCAAAAATATCCGCGACCCACAGATGACAAGGTACCAGAGACAGTTTGAAACAAAGGCCTATGAGAATAAAAATCATACCGGTCGTGGTTAAATTTAGCGAATTTAATCGAGTAGGATCATACTCATAAATATCTTGTTTCAGAGGGAAACTTGTTAGCTGTTGCAGGCTGTTTGTAGACAAGGCGTCGAATGTCAGGCTTCCCGTTTGCAGATATATAAGGGCGACACCCATGAGTATTAAAGCCGAAGCGCTGGCGGATAACACCAGATACTTAACGCCCGCTTCCTGACTATTCGGGATGTTTCTTGAATAGGCGATAAGCCCAACGAAAGAGAGACTCATTAGCTCTAAGGATAAAAAGAAGCTGGCGAAATGTTGACTGACAATCATGGACACAGCACCAAGAGTCGCCATCAATAACAGCAGGTAATACTCTTCATTGGTGTTACCTGATTTATCCAGCCAATGATAAAGTTGAGACCAGAGAAAGACTAAGATGGCTAATAACCCGGCAGAAATAAAGACATTTATCGGGGTAAAAATAAATAGTAGCTCAGACATGGCAGGGGCTTCAATTAAGGAGACTTGAGCCAGACAAGCAGCAATCAAACCAGCACCTGTGATCACAAAAGCATGAATGTGCGATCGTTTTAAAGCAATACTCAACAGTAAGATTAAAATAGTAGCCAATAATATACTGGCCGGAAGGTAGTGAATGTTCATAATGCACTTCCTGCAATGGCGTAAAGTGTTAACACTTGAGTTAATGGCTGTTCTAGCATATCCAATAGTGGTTGAGGGTGGAGTCCTAAAAGGACTAAGCCCGCCGCGATCGACATTAGTGTCAACTTCTCTTTTAGGCTCAGATCAGGATATGGAGTTGGGTGTTCTGGTGTTTTTTTGTATTCAGGGACTTCGGTGCTAGCTGTGTCATCTGTAGACATAGATGCTAAGTTTGATTGTACTTCCATGGTGGGAACTGGACGGGATGGATCTGAGTCTTTGGCTCGAAAAGGCCCGAAGAAACTTTTCTGGATCATGCGTAAGGAATACACTGCGCCTAGTATCAAGCCCAAGGAGGCAAGTACGGCAAAGTTAGCATGCTGTTCTAAGCTGCCGACAAGTATAAGAAACTCCCCAATAAAATTACCCAACCCCGGCATACCTAGTGAAGCGATGGCGAAAAAGAGTCCCATGGCGCTCAACTGAGGTAAATACCGCCATAAGCCAGCAAATTGATGCAGATCTCGGGTATGAAATCTTTGTTGTATCAGGCCAACTAACATAAATAGTGCCGCACTGCTCAGGCCGTGAGCCAGCATCTGCATTACGGCACCCTGAAGTGCAATCATGTTCAGGCTAAAACAACCTAGCAGTACGAAACCCATATGACTCACACTCGAATAGGCCACGATGCGTTTCAAGTCATGCTGAGAAAATGCCATCAAGGCACCGTAGATGATACTCGCCACGGCGAGCGTCATCATAAGCGGCGACCAAAAGTGTACCGCATCGGGAAACAGGGGGAGTACAAACCGGATGATGCCATAACCGCCTGTTTTTAATAGTATCGCCGCCAGTATGATACTCGCCGGAGTGGGGGCTTGTGTGTGGGCGTCGGGTAACCAGGGATGAAAAGGAAAAGCGGGCAGCTTGACCAGAAAAGCGATAATAAAACCTAAACTGATCCAAATGGCCATCGGGGAGGTAATGGGCGCAAGTATTAACACATGATAGTCGAAGCTAAGCTGGCCGGTTTCCTGATAATGAAACACCACTAAGGCTATGATGCTCAGCAGCATCAATAATCCACCTGCTTGGGTAAACAGAAAGAACTTTAAAGCCGCATATCGACGGTTTTCATGTCCCCAAATGGCAATAAGAAAGTACATGGGGACTAACATCACCTCCCAGAAGACGAAGAAAAGCAAGAGGTCCATCGCCAGAAATACGCCAATGATCCCGGCTAAGGTCCATAGAAAATTGAAGTAAAAAAATCCCTGATGTTTTTCAATCTCGCTCCAGGCTGAAGATAGTGCGGCTAGGCCTATCAATAAGGTCAGTAATATCAAGATCAGGCTAAGGCCATCCATAGAAAAATGAGCCGTGATGTTAAGTCTGTCAATCCACACATGGCTTTCATCGAAAAGCCATTGACTGCTTCGAGGAAGTGGACTCGTTAATGCCAGAATGCTGATATAAGCCAAGCTGGCTAGAAGTGTGAATAGGGATATTCTTCGTGGCAGCTTTGAATTAAAGGTTTGGCTGTACCATGCAATCATTCCACCAAAGAGTGGAATTAAGACTAATAAGAATAACATCATCTTATGACTCCCCAAGCGATGGCTAAGATGCTGAACAGGATCAGGCTAGCGCTGTAGCTTCTTAGTTGCCCTGTTTGCAGTCGATTAAACATCAAATGGAGGCGATAGCTAACTTTCTCGAGTACACGAAAGCTCGTATCTATGATGTCGTGGCGGTTGAGGAAGGTGAGTTTTTTAAAAGGTGCGACAAAAACGATATTGAATAAAGTATCGAAGCCCCAGCCTGCACGCATAAAACGGCTTAAAATAAGATTATTGGCTCGTTCATCTTCTCTTGTTTGACCGAACAGAAACCAAGCTAAGAGCACACCGATTAACGGCACTAGAATAGGTAACCAATGCTCGATTGGTGTCAGCATTGAAGATGAACTATCGGTTAACTCGCCAAACAGGTGTATCACCCCTTGGGGTTGAACCCCGCCGAGTAAGGATAGCATCATCAAGACGATGAGGACTGCTCCCATAACCTTTGGGGTTTTATGGCTGGGCGAATGACCGAGTTTTCCCAAAAAAATGATAAAAAATAACTTTGCACTATACAGCGCAGTAAAAAATGCGCCTAACAAGGCTCCCCACCACAGGAGTGGTCGCTCAGCCGCTGCCAGCTGTTCTAAAATTAACTCCTTACTGAAGAACCCCGATGTCATAGGTAAAGAGGCCAGGGCGGCACAACCTATGGCAAAGCTGAGTGTTAGTAAAGGGAGTTTCTTTCCCAGACCGCCCATCTTCATTATGTCTTGCTCATGGTTCATGCAATAGATTAATGCCCCAGCGCTGAGAAACAGCAGGGCCTTGAAAAATGCATGGGTCATCAGATGAAAGATGGCCGTCGATGCTGCGCCTACACCTAAGGCTAGGAACATATAACCAAGCTGACTGATGGTTGAGTAAGCCAATATGCGCTTAAGATCCGTTTGAAACAGTGCCGAAGTTGCGCCAAGCAGCACGGTTAGTAATCCAATGATGGCGATAAAAAGTAGTACCTGAGGGGCGAGTTGGTAAAGGGTGTCGTTTCTTGCGATCAAGTAGACACCGGCAGTCACCATAGTCGCCGCATGAATGAGCGCACTTACCGGAGTCGGGCCAGCCATGGCATCGGGTAACCAGGAGTGTAATGGCATCTGCGCCGACTTTCCCGCAGCGCCAGCAAATAACAGTAAACATGAGAGTGCAATTAATTGACTCTCTCCCGCGGTATTAAGCTGCAGTAATGCTTGAGATTGTTGCTGTATTTGCTGAATATTTAAGGTATCGAATTGATAAAACAGTAAAATAATACCAATTAACATGGCTGTGTCGCCGATGCGGGTGATGATAAAAGCTTTATTAGCGGCACTGTTATTGTCAGTTTTTTGATACCAAAAACCAATTAAGAGGTAGCTACACAGGCCCACACCCTCCCATCCCAGATAGAGGAGCACCAAATTGTCGGCAAGTACCAGAATGAGCATAGAGGATACAAATAGGTTTAAGTAGGCGAAGAAGCGACATTGATCTGTATCTGGGATCATATAGCTTGCTGAATATATATGGATAAGGGTGCCGATACAGCAGATGATGGTGATCATCACTAAAGATAAAGGATCTAAGTACAGGCCAAAATTCAGGTTTATGGAGCTTACATCTTGTGAAGCCTGCGCTAAGGAAGCTAATTCTGAAGTGTTAATATTCAGCCATTCTCCAAAGGATGCCTGAATGATAAATAACTCATGCTCCCAGACTTGTATATTGAGTGTGATAGCTAATAGCGCTGCCAGACTGACTGAGCTAACACCAAGTATTCTTGCCCACAGAACATTTGGTTGAAATAAGATTAGCATCACCGCGCTGCACAGAGGAAGCAGAGGGATTGTCATCAACAGGCTATTCATAAAGAGAGTATTCATGTTATCCCTTCAGCTTAGTGAGTTTATCGACATCAAGATCTTGCTGTTGTCTATAAATATGTATAACTAAAGCCAGGCCAACAGCGACTTCTGAGGCGGCCAGAGTGAGGATAAATAGATACATGAGCTGCCCATCGACATTGCCATGGAGACTTGAGGCAGCGACAAAAATCAGGGCTACACCATTAAGCATTATCTCCAGGGATATCAGCATAAAGAGTAAGTTTCGACGACTGAGCAAGCCAAACAGACCAATAGCAAACAGTGTGCCACTTAATACCAGTATCCAAGTGATCTCTATCATCTGGGTTTACCTCGGGCTTTACTCGTCTGTGACTGGCTAGGTTCAATTTCAGCCGGGGTTAATTGGCTAGTAATTAAGTTAGCTGTCATGTCAACTTCGGCATCAGTGTTCGCGTCTGAGGTTGAATGGGGTTTGCTGCTTTGTTTGGTGATATGGATAGCACTGATAAGTGCGGCCAGCAATAAGATGGCCGCTAATACAACCAATACCCGATAAGAGCCAAAAAGCTGTATAGCTAGCTGTTTAACCGACAATGGGTCGATAAGAGCCTCTTGATGTAAGCCTACAGAACCTAAGGAAAGCACGGTGAGCTCTATGACTAACAATGCGGACAATATCAGAGGGCCTTTAGCTACCTTAGGGTTAAACAATTGCCGCTCCGCGGCCAAGCTACGCTTGCCTTGGTGGAGCATCATAGTGACAAATACGAACAGCACCATGATGGCGCCAGCATAAACAATAACCTGTAGTGCAGCGGCAAAAGGTGAGCCCAGCAGGAAGAAAATCAACGCGATAGCTAACATCATAGTGACCAGATAGAGCAGGGCATGCACCACGTTATGGGAACTGACAGTAAGAAGTGCCGATATGATGGCGGTGGCAGCAGTGATGAAAAATATAATGTCAATCATGGCAACAGGCTCCTGACATTTATGGGAGCCTGCTCGTCGATGGCCTCACCTTTTGCTTTGCCCGTTATTGCCTTACCACTAACCTTGTAGAAATTGTATTCGTGATACTTTCCTGGGCCTGAAATGAGTAGGTGATGTTTTTCATAGACTAAGTTCTGCCTGTCATATTCCGCCATCTCAAAGTCCGGAGTGAGCTGAATTGCGTGGGTCGGACAGGCTTCTTCGCAGAAACCACACATGATGCAGCGGGAAAAGTTGATGGTGAAGGTTTTAGCCTCCCAGCGTCCATCGGGCTTCTCGGTTTTTTCCACCGAGATACAATCGACGGGGCAAGCGACTGAGCAGAGATTGCAGGCGACGCAACGCTCTTCACCATCTGGATCCCGAGTCAGTACGATGCGGCCTCGATACCTGGGAGAAAGATAGGGTTTCTGCTCCGGATACTGCACCGTATCGGCTGGGGTGAAGGTATGTTTTAAGATGGTGATTAAGGTTTTTATTTGACTAAGCATGATCCACTCTCCTGTTAGAAACCAAGTGTTAACTGCCACAGAGCGGTTAACAGCAGGTTGAGTAAAGTGAGAGGTAATAATACTGCCCAACCGAGCCGCATCAGTTGATCGTATCTGGGTCTAGGAATGGCGGCTCTAAGCAGAATGAAGAACACCACGAACAAACCGGTTTTTAACAGGAACCAGATAATCGGTGGCAACACAGGCCCTTGCCAGCCACCGAAATAGAGCGTGGTAATGAGCGCAGAGACAAAGATGACCCCCAGATATTCGCCAATGAAGAACATGCCAAATTTCATGCTGGAATACTCGGTATGAAACCCTGCCACTATCTCAGTCTCGGCCTCGGGGAGATCGAAAGGAGCGCGATGACTCTCTGCCACGCCCGCGATAAGAAACAGCACAAAACCAAGGGGCTGACTCAGAATAAACCAGTAATGTTCTTGAGCCGCGACAATCTCGTTAAGGCTAAAGCTACCTGTGATGATGACGACTCCCATCAGAGCCAGTCCCATAAATACCTCATAGGAGAGCATCTGAGCCGCGGTGCGCATTGCCCCCAATAGGGCATATTTGCTGTTGGAGGAGAAGCCTGCGAGCATGATGCTATAAACAGACAGTGAGCTTAGGGCCAGGATAAACAACAGGGCATTATCGAAGTGTGCTATCTGAATATTAGGAGAAAAAGGTATGATGGCGAACCCGAGTAAGGTCATTATCATCAAAATCATGGGCGCTATGATAAACAGAGCTTTATCTGCAAAAGGGGGGACCCAATCCTCCTTGGTGAAGATTTTTATCATGTCGGCAACCACTTGCAACAGCCCCATGGGGCCAACACGATTGGGTCCCAATCTATCTTGCCAAACACCGAGCAGCCGTCTTTCGAGCCAGGTTGACCAAGCTGCACACAGTAGCAATAGCAGCAAAATGCAGCTGGGGATCAGTAATACCTCATAGAGCGTCATCATGCTCCCCCTTTTTCTTGAGTGAGATTATCTTGGCTCGCTGACCCAATAAGGTGAATAACGGGTTGGGTACCAATGCAACATCGGGAGACATATTTTTATCGAGTTTACACATGAGCCGGGCGGCGCTATGTTCACCTTGGATCAGGGCTTCTTGTCCTTCGGTGAGTTTCAATGAAGCAGCGAGACTGGGGTGAACCTTCAGATTTGATTCCGGACTCATGAACTGTATCGATGATGAATAGCGTGTCAGCTCAAAATCTGCATAAAGGTTAGCCGAAGGTACTAAGCGGACACCTGCGCTAGTTATCTCTGGATTACTGTCTATTCCTTGATTTGGTTTGGGTTTTATTGGCTCTTTGTCGTTGATTTGTTCAATATCGCTTTGGCTGTTTTGTTTGCTAGTTAGTGAGGCGTGAGAAAAAATCTTGATCCCTAAGATCCAAGGTGAATGACTCTTATTGCTGGTCTTTCCGGAACGATTGGCTCCCTGATCTGAGTTCCATTTAGGGGACCAGGCATTAGCGGGCAAGACTGTGATCATCTGTACCTGAGTCTGACGAAATCCCTCTACTCCTTCCATGGTCTGAACAAAAGGTGTGTCTGACTCTGATATTGGCATCTGCTCTTTAACATCACTAACGGCATGTATTGCGGTTCTGGCACTGGCTCGTCTCGGTTGACCAGCGATACGAAATTGGGAACCTAGATTGATATGAGCGAGATTAGAAAAGCTCTCGATTGGAGCCAGTATTGGTATTTGCTGAGATAACCAATGATGGAGTTGAGCTGGATTGTGTAAATCCGTCAGCTCAGCTAGCCATACCCAAGGCATCATGCGTTGGTTTATTGCGGATATTGTGGCGAACCCATGCTGCAATCTTCCTTCCGAGCTTAGATAACATCCTTGGGATTCGGCAAAGGAGCTAGCCGGTAATAAAAGATCTGCCATTTGAGCGGTAGGGGTTAACAATTGATCTATGACGATAATATTATCAACTGTATCGAATAGGGTTTCTAGTCGTTTGGCTTCCACATAGCGATACAAATCTGTCTCTAAAATGATTAAGGTATCGGGGGTTTTATGGGGGGAATCTCCTCCCTCCTGACCTATTATTCTGTCGATGAAGGAGTCGATACCCTGATACTTATCTTCATCTTCCTTGATGAGCAGGCCGAAATGAAGATCGTTTACCTGCTTTGTCACACCATAAAAGCCAGCCTTCGGCTTTAGTTGTTTAAGCAAGCTTGCAATATTAAGGCTGGCGTCTAAAAGAGCCGGGTCTTGACTCTGGAGGCCTGCAATAATTATGGGGCAATCGACAGACATTAGTGCATCGACTATGCCTTGGGCCGAGGCTGAGTAGGGCGCAGTATTTGGATGAGCTTGTATATTTTTATCTAAGTTAGGTATTGAAACGTCAAGTATTTTTGATATGCCCTCAACATTCTCGGAAGTGTCATTAAGGCTTTTAGTTTCGTCAACTTTGCGAGATAACAGACTCTGTATCTCTTGGATCAGAATAACTTGCTCATCGGGTGAAGTGATGATTTTCTCAGTTGCCAGAGCCGACAATTGACAGGTGTCGCTGGCGATAATCGCTAGGGGAGAGCGGTTATTTTGCGCAATATTCCTAACCGGGCCATCTTGCCAATCGGCTAGGCCTAATTTCTCAGCATTTTTAATGCCTAAGTTACGGCTCATCTGCCTGATGGCAAGAGCGAGTCTCGGCGCTGTGTGGCTTATGTCTTCGTTGATAATTAAGGCGGCACCGCAAGCTTGGGCCTGTTTGATGGAAAATGGGCTGACTCTATTGTTCTTATAAGCACTACACAGCATGTGCAGCATCTGCACTTCATGGTCTGGTACGCCTAGATAAAAGTTGTCCTGCCCCACGAGTTTCATCAGCGCCGCATTATTTTCCAAATGTGTTCTTGCGGATCCAATGGCAATGCATTTAGGGAGAGTCTGGGTATTGATACGTTCTGGGGAGAGGAGTTTAGCAAGTTGCTTCTTAGCATCACCTGTGGGCAGAGCCACGGAGCACTTGACGGCGTTATTACGCATCAAGGGCGCATCGAGTCGCTCACTGTGATTGGCATGCTCATAACCAAACAAGCCTAGATTACATAGAAAATGACCGTTGATCTCATCATGCCTGCGATTGGTGATCCTACGGACTTTCTGGTCTCGTTCACTTACCGTTATGTTGCAGCCCAGGCTGCAGTGGGGGCAGATAGTTGGCGCGGTTTGTAGATCCCATTTACGTATGTAGTGCTCGGAAAAAGGTTTATCGGTAAACACCCCTGTCGGGCAAACCTCAGCTAAGTTACCTGAGAAGTTATTTTTAAGAGCACCAGACGCTGCCCGGCCAAAATAGAGGTGGCTTTTAGAACCAAACACATTGAAATCATCTCCACCACAGTAATCCCGATAGAAGCGAACGCAACGATAACATCCGATACAACGGTTCATTTCGTGATTGAGCATGGGGCCTAGATATTGATTCAGATGAGTGCGTTTTTTGCCTGTATAACGTCGGTTGATATGTCCACTGATGGCGGTCATATCTTGCAAGTGACAATTTCCCCCCTCCTCGCATACAGGGCAGTCGTGGGGGTGCTGGGTCATGATGGCTTCGATATTGGTTTGTCTGAATGTTGTTGATTGAGTATCTTGCATCGAGATGATCATGCCATCAGATACAGGTGTCATACATGCCATGACTAAACGACCTAGCTTGTCCTCATCGTTTTGATACTGCTTTACCGCACATTGTCTGCAGGCGCCCACGGAGCCAAGCTCAGAATGCCAGCAGAAATAGGGCAGGTCTAATCCAAGTGTCAGACAGGTTTGCAGTAGGTTTTCATTTGGCGCTACATGGTAGGCCTTGTTATCGATAATGATGCTAACTAAATCTGTCTCAGTGGTTAGATTATTCATCACTTCACCTCGACTTGATTAGTATTTAATGGGTTGTGTGCCTTAGCTGTGGCAGTTATCCCTGTGGCTACATCGCCATGATAAGGGCAGCATTGATGATTGATATGTGCCTCAAAGTCTTGCCTGAAATACTTGAGTGCGCTCTGCAGTGGTTCGACCGCGCCAGGGGCGAGTGCACAAAAGGTGTTACCGGGCGCGGCGAAGTTGCACAGCTCTTCAAGTTGCTCAATATCCTTAAGCTCGCCTTCTCCGCGCTCAATTTTTTCGAGTAAGGATACGGCCCAGGGCAGACCATCTCTGCAAGGTGTACACCAGCCACAAGATTCCTGAGCGAAGAAACGTACCAGGTTGAGTACCATAGAAACGGGGCAATATTGATCATCCAAAATGATGATGGTGCCGGTTCCCATACGGCTGCCTAACTTACCGATCGCGTCGTAATCCATGGGGGTATCTAAATGCTCTTCGAGGAGAAAATCCGTGGAGCCGCCGCCGGGAAGTAAGCCCTTGAGCCGATAGCCATCGGACATTCCTCCAGCATGGCGTTCGATGATCTCCCTGATAGATGTGCCCATGGGAAGCTCCCATAATCCTGGGCGTTTTACTCTGCCGCTGACGCCAAAGATTTTAGTGCCCGCATCTTGCTCCTTGCCGAGGGCTTTAAACCAGTCACTACCGAAATTGATGATGTGGGGCAGATTACAAAATGTCTCAACATTGTTGACTATGGTGGGTTTTCCCCAGAGACCGGCCACTTGAGGGAAGGGGGGTTTAGCTCTTGGAGTCGCCCGCTTGCCCTCCATGGCGTTGATCAGCGCAGTTTCTTCACCGCAAATATAACGTCCGGCACTGGAATGGATGTGAATATCAAAATTAAATGCGTGTCCTGTATTGCTGTTTTTTAAGATGCCATGGCCTAATAAATGCTGTTTTCGACACTCATCTATCGCCTGTTGCAGCCTTTCCTCGGCTAGATAATAGTCACCTCGAAGGAAGATATAACCTTGAGTCGCGCCTAAGGTTAAACCGCCGATTAATAGCCCTTCGATGATCTGGTGGGGTGTTTGTTCTAGTAGCCAGCGGTCTTTAAATGCGCCGGGCTCCATCTCATCAGCGTTGACTATCAAGTATTTTTCCGTTGGAGCAGCTTCTCCGCGAGGCACAAAGCTCCATTTGAGTCCGGTTGGAAATCCTGCTCCACCCCGGCCCCTTAGATTAGACTGTTTGATGGTGTCTAGCAGCTCATCTGGACTCATTTCCATAGCCCGGGTAAACCCATCGTATCCGCCATGGCTTTGATATTCAGATAGTTGCCAGCAATTAGGCTTATCGGTAATGAAACGAGTCAAGGGGTTTTGAGGAGCACTCATTTGCTATTCTCCTCTAGTCCATCGATTAACTTGGCTATTTTACTGACGGTTAGGTGCTGGTGGACTCGCTTTGCCGCTATCATTACCGGCGCTTTATCACATGCCCCAAGGCATGGAAGAGGTATGAGAGTGAAGTGGTTATCCGGCGTAGTTTCACCTGGATTGATATGTAATCTTTGGCTAATGGCTGCGCGTACCTCTATACCTCCCATCAAGTCGCAACTTATCCCATCACAGGGGTGTAGTACTATCTCGCCAACGGCTTGTCTGAAGATCAGATTGTAGAAAGTGGCGACAGAGTCAAGCTCAGCGATTGTCACTTTAATATAAGCAGATAGCAGAGATAAACTGGCATCACTCACCCAGCCCCGGCGAGCTTGGATTACCTTGAGTGCATCGATGGAAACTGCTGCTGGATATGGCGCCGATACCAATAGCTTATCGAGCTGTTGTGTTTCACATGGGCTTAGTTGGGATGAGTATTCGTCGACTTGCTTGTCTCGAACCTTAGTTAAAGTCTCTGAGCTGGTGGCGACTGGAGCCGAATTTGACTGAGATATATTGCTCGGAAAATCATCCGGAACTGCTGGCTTCTCCGGCGTAGCGGATGTTGGCTGGGTTCGACTGCTTGTCTGATCATCGGCTGAAGCGTCTCCGTTAGAGGGAAGGTCACCCGACATGACTTCCTGTATGGAGATCCTTAATAGCTGCTCATAACTCTGTGTCATATCAGCCCTACCTATCCACGTCGGCCATAACAAAATCGATACTGGCTAAAATCACAATCAAATCAGCCACCATTAACCCCTTTGCCATCGAGGGTATCATCTGCAAATGGGGAAAAGAGGGAGTGCGGATCCGAGTGCGATAACTGGAGCTGGTACCGTCAGATATCAGGGTGTAAGCATTGATGCCCTTGGTGGCTTCAATGGCGAAACTTGATTCCCCCTTTGGCATCACGCCTCCCCAACTCACATTCATAAAGTGTTGGATCAAGGTTTCAATATCTTGCTTGCTCTTGCCGCTTCTTGGTGGCGTTGTTAATGGGTGATCTGCTTTATAATTTCCCTGTGGCATATGATCTATACATTGTTGAATGATCTTTATGCTTTGTCTCATCTCATCGACTCGTAGCTGGCAGCGGTCATAAGCATCGCCATTGTGGGCCGTTGGAATGTCGAACTGATAGTTTTCATAGCCCGAATAGGGGCGGGATTTTCTAAGATCCCATTCAAGACCTGTGGCTCTTATGCCCACTCCGGAGATGTTCCATTCGATGGCCTGTTGGGTGTCGTACTTGCCTATGCCCACGGCGCGGTTTTTGAGTATGCTGTTTTGCATTACCATGATTTCATATTCATCTAGCTTAGCCGGGAAGTAATCGACAAACTCCTGCATCATGATATGCCAGCCTTGGGGCAAGTCTTGAGCTACGCCGCCAATACGAAACCAGCTAGGGTGCATTCGAGCACCTGTGATGGCCTCTATGATGCTGAAGAGCTTTTCCCTGTCGATAAACAGGTAAAAGATGGGAGAGAGCTGGCCGACATCTTGGGCAAATGTGCCGAAAAAAAGCATATGGCTCAATATGCGAAAGCATTCGGCCAACATGACTCTGATGCATTTCACCCGTTCAGAGACGCGAATATCAGCCAGTTGTTCTATGGCCAAGATATAGGGGAAGTTATTCATCACTCCACCCAAATAGTCAATTCTGTCCGTATAGGGAATAAAGCCGTGCCAGGTCTGGCGCTCGGCGATTTTTTCTGCGCCGCGATGGTGATAACCTATGTCTGGAACAGAGTTTTTAATCTGCTCGCCATCGAGCTGTAGGGCTATTCTAAATACTCCATGTACGCTGGGATGGTTCGGCCCCAAATTGAGAAATAGATAATCATTATCGCCACTGCTTTCATCCATTCCCCACTCTTTAGGGTTAAACCTCAGCGCATCTTGCTCTCTTGCTAGCTTTTCATCATCTAGAGTGAATGGCTCTGTCTCGGTGGCGCGGCAGGGAAATTCCTTACGAAGGGGGTGGCCCTGGTAGGTTGGCGGCAACAAGATCCGGCATAGATTAGGATGAGCATCGAAGACGATTCCGAACAGATCCCAAGCTTCGCGCTCATACCAATTCGCCGAGGGCCAGATTGAGTTGATACTGACTTGATGTTCATTATCTTCAAGTGCTACCTTGAGGCGAATATCTTGGTTTCTCTCTATCGATAGGAGTTGATACACCAAGGTGAACTCTTTCGCCGGCAGTAGGGCTTTGTCTAATCTAAGACGCTCGTCGATGGCGTAGAGATCGAACAGGAAATTGAACGGTTCGGGAATCGATTTGAGTAGATTTAATGCGGGGATTAGCTGATGTTTATCTATCCATAGGGTGAGAATGTGGTCGGCAGTGTGCTGCTTTATAGCATTGTTTCCAAGGAGTTGCTCAAGCTCAGGGAGCATGGACAATGTCAGCGCTTGCTTATGAGCCCCTGTAGGTATCGCCGACATCTCCTTCGTCATAATTGTCATCTTTATACCCTGTCTGGCGGCGTGAGTTTGTCGCTGCTGACTCTTAAGGCATGCTTTTCATCTCGCAGGTTACGGCAGGCAAAGGATTCTATCTCTTGTGGTGTGATGACACGATTTAATGGTCTCCTCTGTCTGGGATCGCCATTCTTTATCGCTTCTTGTAGTAAAGTCAGTCCATACATCAAGGCTTCGGGTCTTGGGGGGCAACCGGGGACATAGAGGTCTATAGGGAGGAATTTGTCTGCGCCTTGTACCACGCTGTAGACGTCATACATACCGCCTGAATTGGCACAAGAGCCCATGCTGATCACCCATTTGGGTTCTAACATCTGATCGTATAAATGTTTGATAACCGGGGCCATCTTAAGAAAAACGGTACCGGATATAACAATTAAGTCGGCTTCTCTTGGTGTCGCTCGTATGACTTCTGAGCCGAATCTGGCAATGTCATGACGGCTGGTGAAAGAGGTGGCCATCTCGACATAACAGCATGATAATCCGAAATTAAACGGCCATAAGGAGTTACTTCGGCCCCAAGCGACTAGGTCTTCTAAACGGGTAACCAAGATGTTCTTCTCTACCACCTCTTGCATGCTCATTGAGGCAGTTGGAATTGTCTCAATGTCGTCGCGATTAGGTTTTGTCAGTTGCCAACGCATCAAGAATCTCCTTCTCTAGCTATGCCCCAATCGAAGGCGCCTTGTTTAATCTCATAAATCAGGGCAATGAATAGGGCTAAGATAAACACTGTTGCAGTAAGAAAACCGGGCCAACTTGTTTCTACTACCACCAATGACCAGAGGTAGAGAAATACGGCTTCGATGTCGAAAATGACAAAGGAGATGGCAATTAAGAAGTAGTTCACGTTCCAGCGAATGTCGGTATTACCGACGGGGACGATACCTGATTCATAAGGGTAGGCGTTGGTTCTCTTATGGCCTCTGGGGTTCAAGGCATGAGACACGATAATCATCGTCATGGTGACGATGATTATTGCGAAAACATAGAAAATAAAACTCGCAGATACCATAGCTCAGCGCCTTATTCTTTGTTTCTTATCCCAAAAAACTTAATTTTCGAGGCAATGCCTTAGTTGTGGTAAAGCATAGTCTAAAAAAAAGAGTTCAAAAAAAGAGTCTACAATATTATATTTTTATTCTAATGAGTTACTTGTGTTTCGAGATTGGAACACTTGGCTTCATTGATGAGCTAAGAGGGTCTGCTGACCATTCAGCCTGATTTAGCCAAGATTATCGTTTTTGAACATCACTAAACTAATCGGGTATGTCCACGCTCATACATGGCTTTTAAGTGATCGTCTAAGGCTTTTAATACGGCAGAGCGATTAATCACGCCAATTAATTTATCTGCTTCATCAACAATAGGGTAGATTTTAGGCTTGTGATGAGTCATCTGTTGAGCGAGATCCAGTACAGAAGATTCCTTTTTCACAGTAAGAGGATCGCCGTGCATTACATCTCCTACAGCATAATGATTTTCATTGAGGTAGGTGGCTTCTAGCATCTTGATTAAGCAGTCTTGCTCAGATAGAAAGCCTATGACCTTTCTATTTTCATCAATAACGGGTCCACCAATTTGTTTGTTATGCAGGAAGAGTTCAACTGCCTCTGCAATGGGCATGTGCTCTGTAAATGTAACCGGATGTCTATTCATGTAGTCAGCAATTTTAATCGACTCCATAACTCGCTCCCTTATTGCAACTGAGTGATCCTGCCTGTCATATTAAGTTAACTTAATGTTAAGTTAATATGTGCACTGCTTAAGCATGTGAAATATGTTCTATTGTTATAAGATTAGACGGAATTCCTTGTTTTGTTAGATAAACAAAAAAAAAGAATAAAAAACAAATACCAAAGCAATTTTTCCAGTGATTTAAATCGGTATAATGGGAAAAATTAAACTTAGTGGCTCATTTTTAAAGTGATACTGGCATTTTAGACTGTCTGTATAACCAAGGGATTGAATATGACTCATCCATTAACTTACGTGGGACGTCAAACAAGCCGAAGTGACGGCGAGGCGAGGCGATTGGTTATTTTAGAAGCCACTTTAAGGCTTATTGTCAGAGAGGGGATTCGTGGTGTCCGCCACCGTGCAGTGGCGAAAGAGGCCGACGTGCCTTTAGCATCTACTACTTATTATTTTAAAGACATCAAAGATCTTATCAGTGATTCATTGACCTATTTTGCTGAAAAAACCTTATGGATGAATAAGGAACTGGAAACTCGGAGCTTCGAGCTACTCAAACAGCTCAGCAATGTGAGCCTGGGAGCTGGCGAAGATACATATAATGTTAGCGAGTACACAGAATTGTTAGTGAGCAACTTAACGCAATTTATCTGTGCTCATATCCGAGAGCAAGTGTTCAACAGAGACGATCGTATATTGGAGGTGGCCTTTCATGAAGAAGCGCTCAGGAATAAACAACTCGCCAGTGCCATAAACCGATTAGATGAGTCTTTACTGTCGACTATTCAAGGCTTTTTCGATCAGTTGGGTTCGAGCAGTTCTTTGGCTGATGCCTACCAAGTTTTAGGCTTAATCAAGCTGTTGGAATATCAATCTATAGTTCGAAACGATAATGGTGAGTCTGGACCTGAGTTTGAAATAATAATTAGCTCGGCAATTCGAAATATTATCAAAGGTATTCTTTCTTAACCGAGAGACATAAAAAAACCGGACATTAGATCCGGTTTTTAAATTCCAGTGTCAGTGGCTATTACTGAACGTTTTCAGCGTCAGAGAATTCGCCTTGGAATAAGACTGAAGAGAGATAACGCTCGGCTGCTGATGGAAGAATTACGACAATATTCTTGCCTTCAAATTCAGGAAGCGCGGCAATGCGATTTGCGGCTACAACCGCTGCACCGGAAGAAATCCCCACTAAAATACCTTCCTCTTTCATCAAACGTTGAGCCATTTCGATTGACTCTTCATTTGTCACGGCTTCGACGCGGTCAATCATTTCCAGATCTAAGTTACCTGGAATGAAGCCTGCACCGATACCTTGGATCTTATGTGGCCCAGGTTGTACTGTTTGACCCGCAAGCGTTTGGGCGATAACCGGTGAATCAGCTGGCTCGACTGCGACAGAAGTGATTGCTTTACCCTTAGCATTCTTAATGTAACGGCTTACTCCAGTGATGGTACCGCCAGTGCCAACACCCGCAACGATGACATCGACTTCACCGTCGGTGTCATTCCAGATCTCAGGGCCCGTTGTTTTCTCATGGATCTCCGGGTTAGCTGGGTTATCAAACTGCTGCAGTAAAACGTATTTTTCAGGCGCTGATTGGCGAATTTCTTCGGCCTTATCAATTGCGCCCTTCATGCCTTTAGCGCCTTCGGTAAGGACTAAATTTGCTCCCAAGGCTTTTAGCAGCTTACGGCGCTCTAAACTCATGGTATTAGGCATGGTTAGAGTTAGTTTATAACCGCGAGCGGCAGCAACATAAGCCAAGGCGATGCCTGTATTCCCCGATGTTGGCTCAATCAGCTCTTTATCTTGAGTCAGCAAACCTTTCTTCTCAGCATCCCAAATCATATTTGCACCAATGCGGCACTTAACGCTAAAGCTTGGGTTTCTGGCTTCTACTTTGGCTAAAACATTGCCTTTGCTCACACGTTTTAGGCGAACAAGAGGGGTGTTACCTATGGTATAAGAATTATCTTCGAAAATTTTGCTCATTGTTTGCTGCTCCATTGAATATCCAAGCTAATAATAATCGCCTTTAGCGGCAATAGAAGTGATTGTTTGTTCTTCGTTATTCCATTTAGTTATTAAACATCATGTATCTAGTATTAAACCTTGAGTTGGATGATGGTTAAAAGTGTTAACCTATTGTATCTAAGCTTTATTCCTGCATATATCGGCTATTAAATCTATGATGTTTGAATATAGAGTATTTTACGGGTTCTGGGTATAAATCTCTTTTTCATATAGTCACCGGTCTATAAGTGAATAGCTGAATAGACTATAAAAATAATAACAACGGATAGCTATGACAAGCACAACTCCTGAAAAAAAATACGAATACGTCTCGCAAATGGATCCAAAGACCGATCCCAAGACAATTGTCACTCCTTTTGCCTTCGAGATCGCCCCTCAGGTGCTCTATACCCCGTTAGCGACCCCGATGAAGCGAGGCTTAGCCATGATGGTTGACGGCTTGCTGATCTCTGTGCTTGCTGAGCAGGCAGGCTTAGTATTTATCTTATTTGTTGGTTTGACCCTACTGATCCAAAGAAAGAGTCGTGAACTGGGTAAATTGTTTAAGTGGGGCCTGTATCTCGCCATGTTGGTGATGATGCTTTGGGTGACACTAGGAGGCTTCCTCTCCTCAGCCGATGATGATGTCAATATTAACTCGGGCTTTTCCGCGCCGCCTGTGACAATGGAAACTGTGGGTCAGCTTATTGGCTATGTGCCTAATATCATACGTTTTAGCAGTTGTGTTAGTTTAGATTGTGCCGAGACTGAACTAAATGAGTTAGTGCCTGCACTGAGAGCATCGCAACTGCCATTTTCTGAACAAGCGTCGATACTCAATGATGCCATAGACGATATATCATTATCGAACGTTGACAAGGTAAAACTTAAGCAAGCAATAGCACAAGAACTGGCAGAATTGAATGAGCTAAATAAACTCGGAAAAAATAATCTACATGAGATTCGCGCCACTAATGAGGTTGAATTGCTAGCGTCACAGGGAGCTGAACCTTCAGCTGCTGATAAAACTCTGACCACAACTCAGGGGGCACAAGAGCTCAAGCTACCGGAGAAGAGCCAGTTACAAGAATTTGACAAAGAAGATGATGAAGCTGACGGCTACAGCTTAATTTCTTGGGCAAAAGGGATACTTAATGACTTAGGTCTGGGATTTGGTTGGGCAGCTTTTTATTTCACCGTATTCACAGCTTGGTTTGACGGACAAACTTTGGGGAAGAAACTACTGGGGATCAGAGTCATTCAACTTGATGGCACTAAACTCTCCCTTTGGGATGCATTTGGCCGTTATGGTGGCTATGGCGCTGGATTTGCGACCGGACTACTCGGATTCCTACAGATTTTTTGGGACGCTAACAGGCAGGCAATACAAGATAAAATTTCGGCAACGGTCGTGATTGACCTCAAGAAGGCCAAAACAACTCCTGTCCATGATAGTGAGTCTACTCATTCAACCTCGGTACAAGCGACTAAAAGCACTCAATAATTACCGATAACGGTGGATGAGACAGTGATTGTACAAAATAATCGATACTAGTCAGGTAAATCTTTTGTGGCAAATAGAGCTTAAGTGCTACCTTTAATAGATGCGATAAAAAATATTCGGCTCAGATAAATGTTTGGCATAATTAGAAACGTTACCATTGCTATAAAAAGAGCAACGAAACCCTCGTCAGGAAACAGTCTCATCAGAGAAATAGAGGTGATGAGACCGATGAGAAAAATAATTAAGTCATTAGATTAGAAATAAAATAAATTATAAGTTTTAGGAGAAAAGATTGCGTATTTTAGTCGTAGAGGACAGTAAAGTTGTGTCCCGTATTTTACAGCATCTTATTGCTCAGGAGTTAGACTGTGAAGTCGACTTTGCGGTGGATCTAGCGTCGGCAAAATTGCTATTAGAACAGAATGAATATTTTGTGGCGATCACCGACTTGAATCTGCCCGATGCCCAAGAAGGCGAAATTGTCAGGCTGGTTTTGTCAAAAAAGACCCCTTGTATCGTGCTCACCGGAAGCTTGGATTCAGAGCAGCGAAAGCGCTTATTACAACTCGGTATAGTCGATTATATCTTAAAAGAAAATCGCTTCAGTTATGAATATGTCGTTCGCTTAGTTCGCCGACTTCAACGTAACATAGACGTCAAAGTGTTGGTTGCCGATGATTCTGTGGTGAGCCGTAAGTTTGTCAGAAGTTTACTCGAGCAACACCTCTACCAAGTCATAGAAGCCGATGATGGTAACTCAGCCTGGGATATATTACAGAGCCAACCAGATGTTCAACTGCTTATCACCGACTACAATATGCCAGGCTTGGATGGCTTTGGCCTCATCTTGAAGGTCAGAGAAAAGTTCAGCAGAGAAGAGTTAGCGATTATCGGTCTTTCCAGTGACTCGGATGAGAGTTTATCTGCACGATTTATTAAAAATGGTGCAAATGACTTTCTGAAAAAACCCTTTGTTCATGAAGAGTTTCACTGCCGGGTACTTAATACTCTGGACTCTCTGGATATGATCCGTAAGTTGTGGGATCAAGCTAACTTGGATTATTTAACCGGCGTGTATAACCGCCGATATTTTTTCGGGCTCTTCGAAGAGCAAGTTGAACACATTAAGCAGAAGCAGGGAGCGCTAACGGTTGCCTTACTGGATATCGATTTCTTTAAGAGAGTCAATGATACCCATGGCCACGATGTGGGTGACGAGGTGTTAGTCGAATTTGCTGCACGCTTGAAGCATTTCTTCGGTCAACACTTTACCGTATACCGATTTGGTGGCGAGGAATTCACCGTTGCGTTTAAAGGTTTGAATGAAGAGAAAGCGTTTGCCTTGATGGATAAGTTTCGCTCTCAACTGGAGATGAAGCCTATCGCCACGTCGAAAGGGGATATGTTCATCACTGTGAGTACAGGTATTGCCGGGCTTGCGGATGATAGCTTGGATGCACTTATTCAAAGAGCCGATAAGGCTCTTTATGATGCCAAAGAATCTGGCCGAAACTTAGTGTGTATTGAAGCCTAGGTTAATTGATTTCATTTTACTCTTCGGCTTGAATCTGTCCAACTAATAACACAGGAGCTGCATCTAGCTCCTGAGCATCCATCATCGAGGCGATACGTTCTACGGCCGATAGTAGTTGGCTCTGTTCCCACCCTTCGAGGTTTTGATAACGGGTAATAAAATGCTCTTGAAGGGGTTTGGGTGAGTTGCTCAATAATGCTTGTCCGGCTTCACTCAATGACAAATGAACTTTGCGTTTATCGGTTTCACTGCGAGTTCTGAACACTAATTTACGACTTTCGAGTCTATCGATAATCGTAGTCACAGTGGCAGGGCTCAGGGCAACTTTTTGGGCGATCTCTTTGACGAGAGGGGCATCCAGTTGGGCAATGTTCTGCATGACCATGAGCTGAGGTCCGGTTAATCCCGATTGCTTATTCAGTTGACGGGAATGTATATCAATGGCCCGAATAACCCGGCGCAGTGAAATTAATAGTTGTTCGTACTTTTCCATAATCCTCCCCTCATTTTTGAGCACAATAACAGAATATTCAATGAGACTCACGTAACAAAAATGCAGAATAACGTTTAGGCGTTATTCTGCATGTTTTATGGACGAATACCTAGCTTAGCAAAGCTTATACTGATGGGTATTAGTTAGAATCCAAAGGTTCGCGCTACAGACAATACCGCTCGGGTATCACTGATATCAGTGTCCATGCTGGTGTCTTCTACTGCGAGATTAAAGTCGAAACCTTTCCAGCTTGTCATATATTCGGCGCGGAAATGGTTGTAAGCCTTATCGTCATGCCATGCATACTTATCTTCATCGAGAGAGGTTGAACGGTCGAAAACCACTCGAATATCATGACCTTCTGCAATCGTAAAGGTATGCGCCGCCATCATGATGTAATGACCCGCATCAGTACCAAAATAATCCCATGAATACCAGAAGTTAAGTTCACTCTGTCCGATTGATGAAGCATAACCAAACTTAGTGTATAGCTCTGGGTACTGGTATTCATCTGAGCCTGAGTCACCATGATAGGTGTAATAAGCGATACCGGCATCCAGAGACACACTTTGTGTCAGTTGGAAGAACTTACCGCCATAGAAATCTAACTCTAACCAGGTATCGTCCTCTGAGCCAAAGTCGACATTTGAGGCCCAAGTGCCAACATACCAACCTGAATCAGCTGCATAGTCCAGGCTGGCCTGTAAGGCTGGGCCATTATCTGTCTGGCTCACACCGTTGAAGGTGTAATCAGATACCGCAGTGATGGTAGAGCTTATGCCTGCCATTGCCGTTGTAGGTAAGGCTATTAATCCCAGTAATGCTAGCTTTTTTATTGTATTGTTCATCATCTTCTCTTTGTTTTATTTTCAGCTTATTAGTTAGCTAATTCAATTTTAGTAAAATCAATCTTGTTTTCTTTAGGTGACTGTTCGATGGTTGCCACTTGCTTATATTTCTTCGCTAAAATATAACCGAAGCAAGCCAAAATCAGACCGATTGCTACCGCACCTACCCACTGTATTTGCAAGAAATCCAGTTGGAACAGCAAGGTTAATCCACTCATAAGCACTATATTGCCAATGATGTACTTGGTCTTACCGAAACGCTGCACAGTTAAGTTTAGATTGTCTGTATAGAGTCGGATGAGAGAATCCAGCGAATTGACTACAAAGGTGATACCCACCATGACCATAGCTAAGTTATAAAAACCAGTGGTCGCGATTTCGTTGGCGCTGTAGTAGTAAAGAACTGTAAACCAAACTGCGATGGGGATAGAGGGGAACACCATCATGGCAATCAACACTTGATAGGTCTTCATTCCGCCCACAAAACGTGAGGTAAATTGACCAATCATGATGCTCCAGGCAAACCACCAAAATAGGTAGAATTCATGGTAATCATTCATAGGTAATACAAAGTGATGTAGGTTGCCGAAGTAATCGCCGATCATAGCAAAGGTCGTGATAAACTCGCCGACACCGGAGCCGTCCGATAAGAAGGCGCCAGCCCACATGATCACGATCAAGCCTAAGAACATCCAAGTGCTGGCTAAGCTCAGGGTTCGAACGTAACGAATGCTGGTACTGGAATAAACGGCTGTGGCAATAACTGCGAAAACAATCAGATAGAAACTGCTGACAATCGTTTCACCGTCGCCTATTCCAGGCAGATACCAAGGTAAGTTAGTCAGTAAAAGGTAAGCGGTAAAGGCACAGGTACCGATAATAACCAAGTTATTGATAAACTTTATCAGCGGGATCTCAAAGAATTTTACTCTTGGCTCTATCACACAGAAATAGAAGCAAGTTAAGAAATAAAATGCCCAGATCAGAAATGCCCAGAAGCCAAACTCGATTGCTAGAGGATTACTAAAACCGTATTCAGGGCTAGCTGTCACATCTGCATATCCGGCAAATTCGGTGAGCGGGAACATGATGAGTCCCACATCAAGCCCTGAGGTGAAAAGTATAGCGATAAAAGTGAAGGTGCGAACGGGGGTGACGCCGATACATTCCAAATTACCCCAACGATAAATCACAAAGGCGATGGCGGCGAAGGTAAATAGTATCCCGATAGAAAGCCAGGTCGTCATTATAGTTCTCCTGTCTTAATATTCTGGTAAAACATAGTTTTAGTCCTTTTATTATTCTAAGAATGCCAAGGAACAAGATATTAAGCTTGTAAGAATTCCCCAAGCCTTAAACATCGATGCGACAAAGTTTAAGGATTGATAAATTGAACTTGGCGTTAATGGGGCCATTTAGCCTATATGGCTCAGGTTGACCTTAAACCTGGTGTCCTCATTTCATGCCTCGAATTAACAAGGCTTCAGACGTATTATCTTTTCGGCGGGTTTAGCCTTTGTTTCTGTTGCCAATCACTGGCTAAGGTAACGGGGGCCGTACTTGCTGTCAGAGTCGCATTGCCTAAAATAAGATCGGCTGCGCGCTCGGCCACCATGATTGTGGGTGAGTTTAGATTGCCATTGGGAATAGTGGGGAAAATCGATGAATCAACTACCCTAAGCCCTTGGATACCATGTACTCTGGTTTCTGAGTCCACTACAGCCATGGCATCTTCGCCCATCTTGCATGAACATGAAGGGTGGTATGCGCTCTCGACCGAACTTCTAACGAAGGTATCAATCTCTGCATCGGTTTGAACCGAAATTCCTGGCTGGATCTCTTCGCCGCGGTACTCATCTAGTCCAGGCTGATTAATGACTTCTCGGGTTAAACGTACACAAGCGCGGAAGCCTTCAATATCATCTTGGTGAGATAAATAGTTAAATTGAATACTAGGAGCCGTGTGGGGATCGCTGGATACGACCTTGACTGCACCGCGACTCTTTGGCTTGTTGTGACCGATATGAACCTGGAAACCGTGCCCCGCAAAAGCCTCTTTACCGTCATAACGCATGGCTGCTGGCAGGAAGTGATATTGCAGATCTGGCCATTCAAGGCCTGGTTTGGAACGAATAAAGCCACAAGACTCGAAGTGGTTTGTCGCGCCCAAGCCAGACTTGTTTAAGATCCAGCGGGTACCGATAAACAGTTTATTCAGTGGATCGAGTTTGCCATTGAGTGAAATGGGCTTAAGACACTTAAACTGAAAATAAAACTCGAGATGATCTTGTAGATTTTCACCAACACCAGGTAATTCATGGACCTGCTCAATACCTGCCTTGGCTAGCGTATCTGCCTCACCAATACCGGATAACTGCAAAATGTGAGGCGAGCCGATAGAACCCGCACTGAGGACCACTTCATTGTTGCATTCGATATCAATTGTCTTGCCTTTGCGCTCATAACGAACACCGACCGCTTTTTTACCTTGGAATAAGACCTTATGTACCAGAGCATAGGTGACCACAGTCAGATTACTGCGCTTCATGGCCGGTCTCAGGTATGCATTGGCTGTAGACCAACGAACGCCATTTTTGATGGTCATATGCATAGGGCCAAAGCCTTCCTGCTGAGCACCGTTATAATCTGCTGTTGCTAAATATCCGGCATCGACACCCGCATCCACGAAGGCCTGATATAAAGGGTTCTTCATATTATTGCCGTTATTGACCGCCAGAGGTCCCGCATCACCACGGTACTCATTCTCGCCAAAGGCCCAGCTTTCGGCTTTCTTGAAGTAGGGCAAGCAATGGGCATAATCCCAATCTTTTGCGCCGCTTTGCTGCCACTCATCGAAATCACGGGCATGACCTCTCACATAGACCATGCCATTGATAGAAGAGGAGCCGCCTAATACTTTTCCGCGTGGACAATGCATGCGGCGATTGTCCAGGTGAGGCTCGGCCTCAGTCTCAAATTGCCATGCATATTTGGCACTGTTCATCGGGATCGACAGGGCTGTCGGCATCTGGATAAAGATGCTTCTATCACTGCCTCCCGTTTCTAATAAGAGTACCTTGTTCGCCGGGTTTTCCGACAGTCGGTTGGCTAGTACACAACCCGCACTGCCTGCGCCAACTATGATGTAATCGTATTCGGATTGTTTTTGTGTCTGAGTATTTGTCATATTCATATCTTAAAACGGGCTTTCCAGTGACTGCATACCAACATACACAGCTTTAATTTGAGTATAGGCTTTCAAGGTCTCACTGCCGTTTTCACGACCAATGCCTGACATCTTGTATCCGCCAACTGGCATCTCAGCAGGAGAGGCGCCATAGGCATTTATCCAGCAAATACCAGCTTCGAGTTGATGGATAACGCGATGGGCACGGGTGATATCTTGGGTAAAGACACCAGCGGCTAAGCCCAAACGGGTATCGTTGGCGCGTTTGATCACCTCGTCTTCATCAGTAAAGGTCAGTACCGACATCACAGGACCGAAGATTTCTTCTTTACTCAAGGTCATCTCGTCGGTGCACTGAGTAAAGATAGTTGGGGCGACGAAGAAACCATTGGGGGCATTTCCTGGTTGTAAAGCTTGGCCGCCCGTAAGCAAGTGCGCGCCTTCTGCCTTGCCTATCTCGATATATTCGAGCACTTTTGCTTGATGGCTCTTGGAAATAAGTGCGCCAAAATTCGTGGCAGGATCCATGGGATCACCGCAAACCATATTATTTTGCGTGCGCTCAAGTAGCTTTTCGATAAAGCGTGGATAAATCTCTTCTTGGACAAATACCCGAGTGCCGTTAGTACAGACTTCACCTTGAGTGTAGAAGTTACCTAACATGGCTGCAGATACCGCATTGTCGACATCAGCATCATTGAAGATGATCAGAGGTGACTTACCACCAAGCTCCATGGTCACTTCTTTTAGTGAGCCCGCTGCAGCGGCCATCACTTTTTTACCTGTACCCACTTCTCCGGTGAAAGACACCTTGGCTATATCCTCATGGGCTGTCAGCCAAGCGCCGACTCGGCCATCACCTTGAACGACGTTAAATACGCCATCGGGTACGCCTGCCTGAGTGAAGACTTCAGCCAGCTTAAGTGCCCCTTGGGGCGTCTCTTCTGAGGGTTTAAAAATCATGACATTACCGCAGGCTAGTGCCGGTGCTGATTTCCAGCAGGCTATCTGCAAAGGATAGTTCCATGCGCCTATACCGGCACAGATCCCTAATGGCTCACGACGGGTGTAATAGAAATCATCGCCAACTTGTTGCTGATTGCCTTCGATACTTGGAGCAAGACCGGCAAAAAACTCGATGGAATCGGCTCCAGTGACCACGTCGACTACAGACGCTTCCTGCCAAGGCTTACCTGTGTCTTGTACTTCGATAGCGGCAAGCTCGTCATTGCGGTCACGTAAAATCGCTACGGCTTTTAATAGAATGCGGCTACGTTCCATCGGGGTCATCTTAGACCAGATGGCAAAGCCTGATTTGGCACTTTCCATGGCCGCTTTTTGAATCTTTTCATCAGCGACTTCAACTAAATAACTGACTTTTCCGGTAGCCGGATTAATGACTTCGAAGGTTTCACCTGTGTCATTGGAGAGAGATTGTCCGTGGACATAATTTTGATAAACAACTAATGACATTGATGTTCTCCATGCTGGATGATTACAGCCTCAATAAAGGCTTTACATAATAATTGGGCTTGCTCGAATTCTTTCTCAGGGGATGCACTCAATGCACTTCGTAGCCAAAACCCGTCAATCATAGCCGCAGTCTGTTTTGAAGCGGTTATCGCCTCAATATCAGGAAGTAATTGCTTAAAGGAAAATAGCAAATTGCTATACAGACGTTGGTTGTTGATGTGTTGAAGCCTGGCTAACCCTGGTTCATGCACCGCCTGGGACCAGAAGCTTAACCAGGTCTTAGTGGCTGGGGTTGAACGTTGAAACTCGGTAAAATTGGCTTCGACAATCATAAGTAGACGCTCTAGTGAGGTCAGCTTTTTACCTGAGGTACGGCTCAATAAGGCCTGTTTAAGCTCGTCGAGAAGATGCTTGAGCGTCGCTTCGATCAGACCTTGTTTACCACCAAAATAGTGACTAATTAGTCCGGATGATGTGCCGGCTAGATCGCTGATAGTGTTAATTGTGGTGTGGTGTAAACCATGACGTTCAACTGAGATTAAAGTTGCGTCGATTAGCTGCTGTTGTCTCACAGCTTTCATTGGCGGCCTGGGCATAAAAAAGCGAATTTCCGTGTTTTAACTAATTAATTGAACGTTCAATTAATTACAACTCTAATGGTTAGAGCTGTAACTATCAAATTAAATTCCAAAGCGAGAACTCAGTCACAGATTTTTTTTTACTTTGGATTTAGAAAGTCCTGGGTTGTAAGGTTTTGTTTATTCTTGAGTAAACGCTATGTTGAATCTGAGGTGTTAATGTCGAAAAATACTTTGATATTTTTTCGGAAATTAGTTTCAACCCTAACTTTTGTCAAGCGTTAGCTTTAAAATTAGTCAATTAAAAAATCTATTAACGGTTTAATTTCTTTTGGATGGAAGTTCTTTTTACTGGGATAGAAATTAAATTATAAGGTGAGAATTGTTCCTGCAAGGACACCCAAAGCAGGGGGCACTTAAATCGGTGTCCTTTAGCTGGGAAAGCAGCTCGCTTACTTGTACACAAATAAACCCATAAGTCATAAGTTAGAATAGCCAAGCATAACTGAGTTTCATGTCTTGTA
Source organism: Shewanella psychrophila (assembly GCF_002005305.1). Classification (NCBI taxonomy): domain Bacteria; kingdom Pseudomonadati; phylum Pseudomonadota; class Gammaproteobacteria; order Alteromonadales; family Shewanellaceae; genus Shewanella; species Shewanella psychrophila. Next base: position 4,051,630 of record NZ_CP014782.1, on the reverse strand, counting down.
TGAGGTTTGCTCATCTCGTTTCAGAGAGTCGATATTGACGTTTGACTGCACACCGTCTGAGTAACCCAGATAAAACACACTTTGTGGGTTGAGTTTGTATCCGTATCCGTATCCGTAGAGGATCTCAGTGCCCAGGCTTTGCTCACTTTCTTTCGGTGTGCTGTAGAGATATAAACTTGGGTCGTGCTGGATATCTGTATAGATACTGGAGGTGCGAATGAAGTTGAAGTACCAACTGACGCGCACTTCCGTTAAGTTGGCTGCATAATACTTCTGTATATCGCCAGTGGGCCAAGCTCAGAGGTGCAAAACTCAATTGGTACAGGTGTATTAGGCGGCATGTTTAGCGGTACCATTTTAGCTGTTATATTTGTTCCTGTATTCTTTGTCTTTGTCAGTCAGCTTATTGAGCGATTACGCCGACAATAATGAAATTGGGACTCCACTGTTATGGGGAGTCCCTTTATGCACTATTAGCATAAGATACGTTCAACAGGGGCAGGGCATCTCAAGAGCAAGTATTTGTTAGATGGCCTATTCAAAAATATGTGTTATTTAATTCAAATATCACATATTTATGCCCCTAGCTGTGGCTAAGTTTGACTCTAAGCGCCCCTATTTAGCCCGTTTACGCAATTAACCCAAGACTATTGGGTTAAAAACACCGATAATTCTACGCAATTAAGATAACCTCGCCGATTGGCAACGCACGATTCTGGATATATTCAATGGAAATCAAAGTTAATTTTCTCGACAATCTTAGGCTGGAAGCAAAGTTTGATGATTTTACCGTCACAGCTGACCAGCCTATCCGCTACAAAGGTGATGGTTCAGCGCCAAGCCCTTTTGATTATTTCTTAGCATCGTCAGCGCTTTGTGCGGCCTACTTTGTAAAGGTGTATTGTAAAGCGCGTGATATTCCAACGGATAACATCAGACTGTCACAAAATAATATTGTCGATCCCGAAGATCGTTATAACCAGATTTTTCAAATTCAGGTAGAGCTTCCTGATGATATTTCAGAGAAGCATAAAGAAGGCATCTTACGTTCGATAGACCGCTGTACCGTTAAAAAGGTGGTACAAACAGAGCCTGAATTTAAAATTGAAACCGTTGAAAATCTCGACCAAGATGCTAATGCTATGTTGATGGGACAACCCGATGGCGATGCGAGCACCTTTATTTTGGGCAAAGATCTGCCACTGGAACAAACCATCTCGAACATGACGGGCATGTTAGCGGACTTGGGCATGAAAATTGAGATATCTTCGTGGCGCAATATAGTACCCAATGTGTGGTCCTTGCATATTCGCGATGCAGCATCTCCTATGTGTTTCACCAATGGTAAAGGCGCAACCAAAGAAAGCGCGCTTTGCTCGGCACTTGGTGAATTTATCGAGCGCCTAAATTGCAATTTCTTCTATAACGATCAATTTTTCGGTGAAGATATAGCAAACAGTGAGTTTGTTCATTATCCCAATGAAAAGTGGTTTCAGTTAGAAGAAGATGACGCACTACCCACTGGCATTTTAGATGACTACTGCTTAGACATTTATAATTCAGACGGTGAACTATCTGGTTCAAACCTCATCGATACCAACTCAGGTATGCTTGATCGTGGTATATGCGCTATTCCTTATGTTCGTTATTCTGACGGTAAAACAGCGTATTTTCCGTCGAACTTGATCGAAAATCTGTTCTTGAGTAACGGTATGAGCGCGGGTAACAACCTGCAAGAAGCCCAAGTGCAATGCTTATCCGAAATTTTTGAGCGAGCGGTTAAAAGACAGATCATTGAACAAGAAATTATCTTGCCGGACGTCCCCATGGATGTGTTGGAAAAATATCCCAGTATCCTAGCGGGCATAAAAGGTCTAGAAGCACAGGGCTTTCCTGTTGTGATTAAAGATGCGTCCCTTGGTGGCCAATTTCCGGTTATGTGTGTCACCTTGATGAACCCGAGAACGGGTGGGGTATTTGCCTCTTTTGGTGCTCATCCTAGTTTAGAAGTGGCGCTAGAGCGTAGTCTGACCGAGTTATTACAAGGTCGCAGCTTTGAAGGGCTAAACGACGTACCAAAACCCACCTTCGATAGTATGACGGTCACTGAACCTGAAAACTTTGTCGATCACTTTATCGATTCTACCGGGGTTATTTCCTGGCGCTTCTTCAGTAGCAACCATGACTATGCGTTTTGTGAGTGGGACTTCTCAGGCACTAACCAAGAAGAATCAGAGAGCTTGTTTGGCATATTAAAAGATATAGGCAAAGAGGCTTACATTGCTGAATTTGATCAGCTCGGTGCCTCTGTCTGTCGTATTTTAGTGCCGGACTACTCAGAAGTGTACCCGGTAGAAGATCTTATTTGGGATAACACCAATAAAGCTCTCAATTATCGCGAAGATATCTTAAACCTGCATTCGTTAACTGATGACGAGCTGGCCAGTCTGGCAGAGCGTCTCGAAGAGAGTCAATTAGATAACCAAACTGATATTCCGACCTTGATTGGCATTGTATTTGATGAAAATACTCCTTGGGGCCAGTTAACTATTATTGAACTCAAGATCCTGATTTACCTTGCCTTGGGCGAACTTGAAGACGCTATGGAGCTTGTTGGCGAATTCCTGCAGTATAACGATAATACCGTTGAACGCGGCTTGTTCTATCAAGCTGTACATGCTGTGCTTGAGGTTAGCTTAGATGAAGAGTTGGAACTCGAACATTATATTCATAACTTCAATAGAATGTTCGGTGAAGACACCATGGATAGTGTCGTTGGCTCAGTCACTGGTGAAGTTAAGTTCTTTGGGCTGACAAAGACTAGCATGAAGCTAGAGGGCATAGAGCCGCACCTAAGGCTGATTGAAAGCTACAAAAAACTTCATCAAGCCCGCAAGGCGAGTGCATCTAATTAATGGGTTAAAATGTTTAATGCTAGATGCTAACAAGTCCATCCTCTGATGGGCTTGTTAGCATCTTGGTATTTGTAAGTTTGGTCGTGACATCCTTGTCGCGGCTGGTTGCAACCACATCTCAAGATTGCTTGATCTTATTCGCTTTGCTTCTTCTATCCCAAAAGTTCAATAGGTTTTCAATGAGTGCAAGGGAAATGACACAGAGAATTATGAATGAAAAGAATTGATTATTTAGTCAAAGTTACGCTTCTTCCTGAGGATTTGAAGCAAGCCTCTAATGACCATGGGTGTGAGCTGTTTAGGATCTATCAAATTTATCAGCGATTAATTGAATCACATTTATTGTGGAAAGTATGGCTAATAGATGAGTTTGACTATACATGGGTTGAAATGAACTTTATTAACGACGATGGAGAGCCAGAGTTTCATACCATCAAACTCGATGAAGGAACCTATGAAAGAGTTGAATTTGATACTTATCCAGTTCTAGACTCTCTAGCCTGAATTCTCGTTATACGTAAGAGAATCCAGGTTGCAGAAATCAGGGGGGATATTTGATTTTCCTTACTGCTGCTTGTTATGGTTGCAGTCATCGCACTTTCCATTAATAAGTAAGGTCTATTCAAGTGAAAATCCGCCTACAGCCAGTTAAAGTCAGGGAAACAAAGTGCAGGGGATGACGGAACAGTTCAGGCTCTTACTTGAAAGAAGTGGCCACTCTAACTCGTGCCGGTTAGCTAAAGGTCGACAACTGTTTAATTGTGGTGACAAGACCACACATGTCTATTGGCTTGAACAGGGCTTGTTGTGCGCATATTTTGTTACCGCAGAGGGGAAAGAATTTTGTAAAGAATTCTATTGGCAAGGGGACGTTATATATGGCATGCGTAGCCTACTCGGTAATGAGCCTTTGCCTTATAGTGTAGTAGCGCTTGAACCCTGTAACTTGTTGCGCCTATCGATAGCCGCCTATCGAACATTGACTGTCCAAGAGCACCAATGGGCCGATTATCACCGTCAGCAGTTGGAGCAGCATCTGTTGATTAAAGAACGCAAAGAAGCCTTTTTGCTATTAAAAACACCCGAGCAACGAGTGTTTGCCTTTCACCGTGATTATGATTTCCTACTGCACCGTATCAAGGACTATCAGATAGCTTCCTATCTGGCGATGACTCCTATTAGTTACAGCCGCATAAAAAAACGCCTTAACTTAACATAAGTTAATGAGCCCCATGGCCGCTCCTCGTAGACTTTAGCCATTAACGAGGAAGGATAACCATGCATTTTATAACCAAGAGCTTTAAAGAACTGACCACAGATGAACTGTATGAGCTGCTGCAGCTGCGCAGTGAAGTCTTTGTGGTCGAACAGACCTGTTACTACCAAGATCTCGATGATAAAGACCGTCACCCAGGAGCCAGACATCTGCTGGGCTATCACGAGGGCCGTTTAGCGGCCTATTTACGGATGCTGCCAACAGGCGTGTCTTATCCGCAACACCAAAGTATTGGGCGGGTCGTCACCAGTGATGCCGTACGCGGTCAAGGGGCTGGGCATCAGCTGTTAGAGCAAGGCGTCGCACTTTGTTTATCCCAAGATGCAGACCTAGGGATCAAGATCTCTGCCCAGGAACATCTGCAGGCTTATTATGGTCGCCAGGGGTTTGTCACCGTCTCCGGTGTCTATCTGGAAGACGGTATCAATCATGTGGCCATGGTCAGAGTGCCACAACAGCTTACAACCTAGTAATGAAATGCGCTAGCGGACTGCTGATGGCTATGGCCTTGTTGGTTTTGGGAAACCTCTTCGCCACGCTTACCGATGTCGTCGTTAAGGCCTTAGGTAATGAAAATACGGTTTTTCAATATCTGTGGTTACGCCAGGTGGCGACACTTATGTTGGTGTTTCCATTTTGGTGGTCACAGGGGCCTGCTCAACGCCGTCCTGGTGCACTCAAAATTCACCTGATGAGAGCTCACTTAGGCATTATTGGGGCCAGTTGTACACTTTTCGCGTTATTACACTTGAGTCTTGCCACTGCTAATGTGATTTTCTATGCAGCGCCATTATTAACCGTGTTAGCTGCTTTCCTATGGCTTAAAGAGGAGGTACGGCGTCAGCGCATAATCAATGCTGTGATTGGTTTTATTGGCGTGATGATAGCCTTACGTCCGGATCAGTTGCAATGGGCGGCACTGGTGGCTTTCGTGGTGGCAATGACCATCACAGGATTCAATTTATTAGTGGTTAAACTACCCAAGACCATTTCGGTGGCGAGCGTCATGATGTGGACTAATTTGTGCGCGCTGCCGGTAACTAGCTTGCTGGCAATGTCTACCTGGCAACCTATGGGTGGCCAACAATTTCAGGAACTGTTGATACTCGGTATATGCGCCGCTATTACCGTAGGTATTTATCAGGGCTGCGTGGTGCTCGCATTTCGACAAGCCGACGCCAGTGCCGCGGTTATTGCCGAATACAGCGGCCTGATATTTGCCGCAGTTTTTGGCTATTACTTGTTTAACGAATCTCTAGATATGTATACAACGATTGGTATCTTGCTGATCATATTGCCAATAGTACTGCAGGGATGGCAGGGGAAGCGGCAATAAACATTCAGTAAGCGATACATTAAGGTATTTTGGCTGGGTGTTGCGCTTCCCTGTTAAAGCGAAGCAGGAATAGGGCCGTTTACCTTAGCGTGTCTCATCACCACTTGCGTTTGAAACACTTTCACCGAATCATCTTTATGCAACACCCTGGTCGTGAATTCATCGTATGCTTCCATGTCTTTTGCTACTACCCGCAAGATTAAGTCAAAGTCTCCCGTCACGTACCAGGAATCTAAGACTTCAGGCTCTTTGTTAATTCGGGTTAAAAACTGGTTTAATATCGAACTGTGATCCCTTTCTAAGGTGATCATCACCATCATGCTCAACGGCCAGCCCATGTTCTTGGGTTTGACGACTGCAATCTCTCGCTCTATAACACCACTTTTACGCAGCAGTCTTACCCGGCGATAACAAGCGGGTTCTGAGAGACCGATTTTGTGGGCTAATTCGCCCATTGAGACTTTCGTGTCAATTTGTAGCTGCTCGAGGATTTTTAGATCAATAACATCCATAAGTTCAAGTTCTCTTTCGTAGGATTGGTGATAAAAATTATCATTATAAGTTCAAGAATGACAGGGGTTGCGCTATTTAGTTGATAAAATTTATCATTCTTATTGGGTGATAAAAGTAAAAATTATGAAGGGTCAACTAATCAACAAAGAAACAGCACTGTCGGTCACGGCCGTTGCTCTAGCAATGATCTCGCTAACGGCTGGGGCGGCCTTAGCAAAATCGATGTTTTCCTATATCGATCCCGCCAGTGTGACCGCGATACGCTTCATTATGTCAGCCGTGTTCCTCACTTGTGTTTTACGGGCCTGGGAGGTGCAATTAACCCGGGACAATATCGGCTCTGTCGTAGTTTATGGTGGCATGATCGCAGGAATGAATTTGTTTTTCTATCTGGCAATAGAGACAATACCCATTGGCATGGCGCTCGCTATTGAGTTGCTGGGACCGCTCAGTGTCTCTATCGTATATTCACGCAAACGCTCTGATGTTATTTGGGTAGCCTTAGTGGTTGTTGGGATCACTCTTTTGTTGCCGACTCCAGCCAGTGTGACTAATCTCGACACAAGAGGAGTGCTCTATGCCTTGGTCGCTGGCGCCTTTTGGGGGGCTTATGTCATTGCTGGAAAAAAAGCCGGCAGGCGACATGGATCTAAGGCTCCGGCTTTAGGGTTAATTGTCGCGTCGATACTTGTTTTTCCCGTTGGATTTGAAGCATTATCCTTTAGTATCATTGATTGGAACGTGCTGATGCTCATTGCTGCAGTGGCGCTCTTGTCGAGTGTGATCCCGCTTATCTTGGAGATGAAAGCGTTACGGCATTTGCCGACAAAAACCTATGGCGTGTTAACCAGTGGCGAGCCTGTTGTGGGGGCGGCGGTTGGTTTCTTTGTGTTAGGTGAGCAGCTTACCACTCTCCAACTTCTCGGCCTTGCCACCATAGTCACAGCATCTATAGGCGCTGTGATGTCGCCAATACCCAGTATTAAACGGCTAAAGAATATAAAAGGTTATGGGTGAGCCACGACTAAATAAACTGCACTTACATCCCATAACGCCGTATAAATAGGGGCATGTATGGGCTGATTTCGAGGGCGACTCTGTATTGGGCAGTTCTACTGCGATTAGTTTGCTGTAAATTTAAAGGCATGGGCCACTTTTAGTGGATTAGGTATAGAGCTATAATGATCGCGAACTGCACAAGAGTTAGGGACAGAGCTATAACGCTCGCGAACTGCACAATAGGTATGAATGAACAATAATCGAGAGATAATCGCGATTCTGCGTGAGCGTATTCCGTCGTTCGAATGTGTGAAGGGTTGTCACGATTGTTGTGGACCGGTCACAACCTCTTCGGAAGAAATGTCGCGCCTGCCAGTGAAAACGGATGCAGAACATGAAGCCGCATTAGATGAGTGGAACTGTGTACATCTAGGACCTAATGGTTGTGAGGTGTATGAGGAGCGACCGTTAATTTGCCGTGTGTTTGGCACAACACCGAATATGCCTTGCCCAAATAGTTGTCGACCTGAAGAAATGATTGACTCGAAAACTGAACGTCAGATCCATCACTACATCGCAAACACACGGCAAGTGTTGGTGTAAGCAATAAACAAGACACTCAAACTACTACAGCAAGATGCTCACAAGTTAGTGTGAGCATTTTTTGATAAATGACGACGGTATTTTTCTTGATGTTGCAATACCTTCAAGCTGGCTGAAAGTTCAATTCATGATTTCTGATAACTGGATTATTAATTGAGTTAGCTAGCACCGCATGAATTTCAACCATATTTTTTGTTACCCAGTATTAAGAAGATATTTTATGAACTTATCAATTATCAAAGATGAATTATTAGAAGCTGAAAAAGTATTACAAGATTTTTTAGCGGATGAAAAAAACTTACAAAACATTGAAACAGCCGCTACGTTATTAGCAAATTCATTTAAAAAAGAAGGTAAGGTACTTGCCTGTGGTAATGGCGGATCACACTGCGATGCCATGCACTTTTCCGAAGAGTTAACCGGGCGTTATCGCGAACATCGACCTTCATACCCGGCGATTGCCATTTCCGATCCAAGTCATATCTCCTGCGTGGGAAATGATTATGGTTATGAGTATATTTTTGCACGTTATTTAGAAGGTGTGGGACGTAGGGGGGATGTATTATTTTGCCTATCAACCAGTGGTAACTCGGCTAATATTTTAAAAGCGATTGAAGTAGCCAAAAATAAGGGGATTTCTATTATCGCCCTAACCGGTAAGGATGGCGGTAAAATGGCGGGGTTAGCAGATATTGAGATCCGCGTTCCTCATTTTGGTTTTGCTGATAGAATTCAAGAAGTGCATATTAAGATTATCCATATTTTAATCTATTTAATTGAAAAGAAAATGGCTGGTTAGAAAGTAGCCCTAAAGATAGTTGTAAAGGCATAAGTTAACATTGCAAGGTGCTCGCACGTTTTTGTGAGCATCTTGAGAAGCTACGACGACAACCTCCAGCCGTTGTCAGTATCTTCAAGCTGACTAAAAGTTCCTATCATTCTCCTTTTACCGCATTGCCGACTTCGGTGTTGAATTAATTCAAAAGGGAGCACCATTCCCTCGCTCATCCGCCTTGAACCATGCAGCCAAAAATAACTCTGAGTTAACCATTAGGTCGTGATTGTTTAAATGTGTGAGGTGAACGTAATAATTAAGCAATGATAAATAAACTGAAAACCTATACAGGTTATATAACTGTACTCTTAGTCAGGTTTACATTGTTAATATGGATATTAATATATTAGCTCAACAAGCCTGTATTTATTATGGGTTCGGATGAAACTAAATGTATTTGTTGTTTTTTTTGAAAAGTGATTATATGAAATTAATACTTGCTATTGTGTTCTACGTAGGCTTTATCAGTTCTGTTTTCTCGGCTGAGAGAATAGAAATTAATGACTCAATATTTAAAATAAAAGAATCAATGAGTATAATGTCATTGCTAAATTTAAACGATGATTATTCTTTTATCTCTACGCTTGCTCTTGAAGTCGATGGTGTAAAAGTCAACCGTCATCAGGAGTTTTATAAAAGCATCCCTGTGTATGCTGCTCATGTCGTATCAAAACAAGCAATAGGGAGTAATATAGTCAGAATTTCAGGTGGCTATATTCAAGGTATAGAGCAGGATTTAATAAGTACAGACCCATTTTTAACAGGAAGTGCTGCATTCGATATTGCCTTACGCCACCTTGGGATAGTTGATGATACAAATGCCATCATTGAAAATAAACATAATAAGCTAACTATTTATATTGACAGCGATTTAACGGCCTATCTGGCTTATCAAATAAGTTTTTTTACCGATATCACCGGACCCAGTCGTCCTTTCTTTTATATTAATGCAGATACCGGAGAAGTATTAGATAACTGGGATGGCTTAACGCATATTACTACATCGTGCGCTATTGACGAAAATCTAGACATGAAAATTTTACGTTCAAGAACTTTAGCTGTGTTAAATGCATTTTTTGAAGAGTCATTTAACTATTACCCCGTACTTCTCGAAGCCACTAGAAATTATAACGATGATAATAACGAAGACAGTAGAGTTAATTACGAGAAGAGTCGAATTCGTTATGCTGTGATATTAGAACGCTATAGCAAGGCACATAAGTGTGCTGTCAAAGTAATGGAATAGTAGCTATTCACTAGTTTAAATATCGAGTTCAGTTATTAGCTTCTGGTCAGTCACTAAAGAATTAATCGATTATCTCTTTATGGTGTTCGATAATTGACCACTTCACACCGCCTTGTTCCATTATGCTAATTTATTATTGATTTTCGATATTGTCATGATTGCATATTAATTATATTGAATAAATACAACCATAATAAAATAAACGTACAACATCAAAAAGGAAGTTATGATGATACGACACACAATACTATGGGCAGCGGGTATTTTTACCGCATTATCTTCGTTTACATTATATGCAGCAGAGAGATTTGACCTTGATAAGGTGAAACTTGATGATACTGTGATGTTCGATAGTTCATCAGCGTCCATCCCTATAAAAGATTTGAATCAAGTACTGGCTTTAAAGCAAGAAGATTCGATTAGACCTGTTGCAGAAATGGCTATGTCAGGGAACAGGATGAAAGTGCGCTATCAACAGTTGTATAAGGGGATCCCAATCTATGGAGAGTCTCTGGTTGTTGAAAAAAACACTATAGGTTTCTATACCGGTGTTAGCGGGCAATTTATCAGGGCAATAGGCCTAGATCTCCCCTCATCGATACCGTTAATGAGTACTAGCCATGCGCTGACTATCGCAAAGTCAGATCTACCGCAGGCGCTGGGTCCGGTCAGCGTTGACAATGAACAGGCTGTTCTCCGGATATATCTGGATGAAAATGATAAGGCAAGACTGGTCTATATCACTTCTTTTGTCAGCTATGGCAACTCGATATCACGGCCATTTAAAATTATTGATGCCAATAATGGGGACATATTACGACAGTGGGAAGGCATGACATTTAAACTTGCCGGCGGGCCGGGGGGTAATCAAAAAAGCGGTAAGTATTATTTTGGTAACGGCGGAAAGTACGGCTCATTGATCACCGATGAACAGTGTCGAATGGATTCTACCGATGTTGTCACCTACAACATGTATCACAATCAATATGGTGGAGTGATACATCAATTTAACTGTCCAAATAACGACAATGACGAAGTGAATGGGGCTTATTCTCCCTTGAATGATGCACACTACTTTGGGCAGCAGGTATTTAATATGTACCAAGAGTGGTTCGGTCTTCGTCCGATTAATATGAAGTTGAAGATGCGAGTCCACTATGGTTATAACTATGCCAATGCATTTTGGGACGGTCAACAAATGACCTTTGGCGATGGGGGGCAGAGTATGTACCCGCTGACGACCTGGGATGTCGTTTCTCATGAGGTTAGTCATGGCTTTACAGAGCAAAATTCTGGCTTAGAATATTATAATCAATCGGGGGGGATGAACGAATCTTTTTCTGATATAGCGGCGGCTGCGCTGGGTTATTACATGCATGGGACCTTTAATTGGAAAATGGGGGAGCATGTCATGAAGTACAGTGGTGCGATGCGCTATCTCGATTCCCCAGCAAAAGATGGTATGTCCATTGAATCTGCTAGTCAGTATTATGACGGGATGGATCCACATCTAACCTCTGGAGTGTTCAATAAAGCATTTTATCATCTAGCCACTTCTGAAGGTTGGAATATTAAAAAGGCTTTTGAGCTGTTTGTCATTGCCAACCGTCTTTATTGGACCCCAAGATCAACGTACCAGTCTGGAGCTGATGGCGTCTGTAGGGCAGCAGCTGATAAGGAATTTAGCCAAACTGACGTCAGCCATGCTTTCAGCATGGTGGGAGTAACAACAACTCAATGCGATGCCGACAATCCGGGGAAAGATCCAAATGATGATAGTGAAATCTTGATAAATGGCCGCCCTGTAACTCTCACTGGGCAGCAACACCAACAGCGTCATTTCACCTTTAATTTGCCAGAAGCCGCCACTAAGCTGACTTTTTCAACGCAAGGTGGAGCGAGTGATATTGATTTGTATGTGAAATATAATCAGCAAGCCAGTGACACTGACTTTGACTGCCTTTCTGCGGGCTATGATAGTAACGAGGAGTGTCAGTTCACTCATCCTGTAAGCGGTATTTATAACGTTATGTTGTACAGCTTTACTGATTATGACGACGTTACGCTGATCGCGTATTATGAGCGGGACTCATCTGATGAAAGTCAATACTGCAGGGGTGAATACCTTTGGTCTCCAATGCATTTTTATTATAGTGACGATTTTGTCAATTATCGAGGGTTTATATACCAAGCACATTGGGCGCATAGTGGAGAGTTAAGACCCGATATTAATTGGGATTATGATGGTATGTTCGCTTGGCGTTTAATAGGGGGCTGCGATTAACAGCCTATAGTAAACAGAAGTCATCCCAAATACTCAAAGCTTGCCATTGATATTTGTGCTTATTCCCTCTTGATTAACAAAAATGGGAATAATCATCTGCATTTCCTGCTGTTGGCATAATCTCAATAACGAGCCAGAACTGATGTTTTAGCTCGTTATCTCCAACGCACCGTTAAGTCACAGCAACAGAGCTAATGCTTGGGTGCAGTAATAAATGCCCTTGCTTCTCATCTTCATCGTTCTGTTTGATTTCTGTACTAAATAATCTGGTTTTCTCAATGGTCTCTACAAGCCCACTCATCTTATCCGACTCTAAAAACAGCGACATTGGAGCGACTTGCTCTCCAGCTTCATTGAATCCATTATCGATGTGATCTCGCAGCATGTAGATAAAACCAGGTATCCTCTTTTCTGACTCATTGACAATCCGGCTATTCAGCCCTTGTTCATACCTCAAGGTTTCAAGCAATTTAAATAGCTTCTGTGCACCAGTCGCATCCAGTTCAACTCGATGCGCTAACTCCCGCACGTTTATCAATTGCGCTTCTAAATCCCCCTTAGCACTGCGACCTGTAGACAGTAATCTTCGTAGCTCATTCTTGATCCTCCGATAACGACTATCCTTGAGCATCGGTTTTAGGTGACGCACCAATATTTCATTACGCTTATAAACAGGTACTAAACGAGATGTTTCAGCAACAGAGATATAGAGATGCAATAGCGAGTTATCAACCAGGTTCTTTATTATGTCCTGGTAAGGAAGTTCATTCAAAAAAACACCTAATAGTTAGATTAAAAACTAGACTGGACTTTATCCTTTCAATGGACCATGTCACAGTTTAACTGTCCCAGAATAACACTTGAATACTTTGCCTTTATATTGATAAATATGATTTATATCAAGTAACTAGCTGCAAATATTACGTCGGGTTGACCGTGATTATAACAGGTGATTTCGTCTCTATGTCAACTGACCATTGGGAGAGTTGCTCAGTATTACTCTATCCTTCATTCTAGTGGGGAAGGAAAGGCATTCCCCTTGCTTTTTTACGTTACTCATTTACAAATATTGCTATCTTTTGACCGCTAAGTTGCTGACCCTACTTAGCGGTTTTTTTTGCCTTAATTTCTTACCGACTAACTATCTAGATTTCATTTTCGTCAACTGACTTTTAGGGGAGTTGTTCGTCATCAGTCAATCATTCATTCTAGTATGGAAAGTTAGATTTCTATTTAGTTTTTCAGTGACTCCAACCCGCTAATTTCCCCCATCAATTAGCGGGTTTTCTTTTTTTATATTCATCAATATCGACTCTATTATTAAGGGGCTAAACCAATGACTTGAAGTGGGAAGCAATTTTTAGTGATTCCGACACGCTGTTTAGTTTTGTAGCTGTATTGCTTACAGGTGAGGTGGCAAGGTCATGTTTTGGATTCTTAATGATCACGTATTTAAAGCCTACTTAATGCATTAACGTACATCAATTGTTAATAATTGGCCCCGCTGCTTGATAATATATTTGTATACAATAAATATAATATTCCGAACGTGTATATTAGAGTGTGATTAGTGTCACTTTTAAATTTAAATAAAGCTGATAAAACCATACTTTAAGTAAATAAAAAGGAGGTGGTAATGAGTGATATAAAAAGTGACATAGAAGGTTTAATGAAAAGTGCGGCAGAGATTACCTCGTCCATATTCGATCATGAAACACATCAACCGTTTATTTGTACTCATCCAACTTTTTACCATGAGGGACATTTTTATATATTGTCGACTAAGATTGCCAAGCAAACAAAATATTATGAGTCAGGGAGTGATCTCTCTGTCATTGTCGTTGGTGAGTGCACTGTAAAGCAAAATCTATTTTCTCGTAAAAGAGTAACAATACTCTGTAAACCCAAAGTGTTAGAGAAGGAGGATGGATTAAGGTGGTTATTTGAAAAGCATCTTGGTACATTTGCCTCTGGGCTTATGGATGTTACAGATTTTAAAGTTTTTGCATTAAAACCTATTGGCGGATTGTATTTTAGAGGTTTTGGTAGGGCTTTTGAATTTACTTCTGATTCAGTCGATGTAATACATTTAAAAGAACCCCATAAACCAAAGTCTGGTAATACAATGGCAAAAATTTTAAAAAATAGTTTATCGAAGGTTTAATCATTATGAAAATAGGCTCAATTTAGCCATGTTAAATGGCAATGATTCGTTTGCTAAAATGCTGTTATAGCAATTAAAAGATCTTATTTTTGGTGATACTGAATGAAAGTTGCTTATGTTGGATGTGTAACTAAATGATTATCCTTGATTAGACATATTGCCGATTCAAGTTGGGGCGAGTTTTTCCGATGAGCGTGATATAGCGGCAGCTAAATATAAAATGTGCAGCGAAGGTGTTTAGGGGGGGATAAGTCAGAACGTTATATTTTGCAACAGCAATCGCGTAATATGAGGATGTAAAACCACATACATTACTACTAACTATTATCATCTCTAACGGCATGGATTAATATTATGAAAAATATCGCTATATGGGGAGCAGCTAGTGGGCTTGGTGCTGCAATGGTTGATTACTATCATCAAAAAGGTGTTAACGTAATCGCTATTGCAAGAAACCCTGATAAGAATACTAAGATCGCAGAATACCAGTTGACGGCTATTTCATGTGATGCAACAAACAGCAATCAAGTTGACAAATGCTGTCAGTCAGCTACCTAGAGATGTGATAAACATTTCTACTATGGGAAGCTTTCGCGCTGACATCCCTGTTGATTATATTGGGCACCGTAATCTTATTAATGCATTAGAAAAGTATTCCCACTCTCGCTTTCTCTTAGTTACATCACTGGGTTGTGGCGACTCATGGAAATACTTATCTGAGCGTGCAAAACAAGGTTTTGGTAGTGCTGTAAGGGAAAAATCACTCGCTGAGGCGTGGCTCAAAAGCAGTAGCTTAAATTTTACTATTTTACGTCCCGGCGGTTTATTAGATGGCGCAATGACAAATAACGGAGAACTGTCACAAGAAGTGGAAGTTCATGGCGTGATAACACGAGCTGAAGTTGCAAGATTAACGCATAAATTATTAGAATCGTCATCTGTTGGTGAGATTTACCAGTGTGTTGACCCTACTGCAACCGACTAAAGAAAGTCTTAAGGAGAAAAGCATCCCCTTAATCAAGATGTACCAGAAAGTAGCCAGTTAATATCTCCTAAAAGGGCGGTATTTAACAGTTTTTCTATTTACGTACACTTGTAGACTTAAATCATTTCTGTCCAAAAGTGAGTGGTTTTCAATAAATTCAAATCGAAGAAGCACCTTTTTCGAAGCCATAGCTGGTGTAAACGCGGCAGTGATCTTCCGTGACATGGATGTCACGGCAAAGCCCGTGCTTGAATGATATCCTTGCCTTTAATATGGACTTGGCTATGCCAAATTCACCGTGTCGCAGAAGCGTTTTCACTTAAGACCGTTCATTCACGTCCATGTGATAATGACATTCGTAAATCCATTTACAGCACCTGATGCAAGCAATAAACACCAATGAAGCTTTGGTGCTGAGCAAACTAACCAAGTACAAAACAGTTAAATGAAGCCAATCTAATAAAAACGTTAACCGGAGACGTTACTCAGGCGCAATTTCTGGGTGTTTATAGGCTTCACGGTACTTATCTACCCACATGGCTGTTGCGCCACAGATAGCCACTGGCATCACAATAAAGTTAACGATGGGGATCATTGAAAAGAGGGTCACGGCTGCGCCGAAGCTAAAACTTGTTCCCTTGGTCTGATTGAGGGCAAATTTCATGTCGGGAAAGGGGACCTTGTGATTATCGAAGGGATAATCACAATACTGTATCGCCATCATCCAGGCACTGAAAAGGAACCAGATGATGGGGGCAAAGGTTTGGCCGACAAAGGGTATCCAAAACAAGATCAGGCAGATGATGGCTCTGGGCAGGTAGTATTTAAGTTTTATCCATTCTCGTCCCAAGATCCGAGGCAGGTCTTTAATCAAGTCTACGGTTGTACCAGTATTGAGATCTTTGCCTGTGAGGTGTTGTTCGACCTTTTCGGCGAGCAAGCCATTAAAAGGCGCAGCAATCCAGTTCATTACGGAGCTGAACAGAAAAGACAGCACCACCAGTAAGGTGATCACGGCCAGAGGCCAGAGGATAAAGTTGAGCCAACTAAGGTACTCAGGTAGTTGTCCCGATACCCATGCGAAGGCGCTTTCTAACTGACCTATGGCAAAATAGATGACACTGGCAAAAATGACTAAGTTAATCATCAAGGGAATAAACACAAAGCGTCTCAGCCCTTTAGTCTTTATTAGACTAAATCCATCGAGGAAG
Organism: Shewanella psychrophila; assembly: GCF_002005305.1. NCBI lineage: Bacteria > Pseudomonadati > Pseudomonadota > Gammaproteobacteria > Alteromonadales > Shewanellaceae > Shewanella > Shewanella psychrophila. Next base: position 4,035,263 of record NZ_CP014782.1, on the reverse strand, counting down.
TAGTTCACTCCACTCTTCGTTGTTGCTTGGTTTGTTTTGGGATTCATAAATAGATTCGATAGCCGTTCCATGTAAACTTAACGAGATTGTGTTCCACCGACAGAGTGAAGACAAGCAGTAAATGGCGCTTGTCCCAATAAAAACGTTACAAAAACCTGTCCGTTTTGGTAAAGTAGCCCCAGAAAATCAACTCTAAACAAGCTCTGTTCGGTAAAATTAAATTTAGTTTATTCTTACCGGAAACGACCTAACTGGCATCATGAGACTCAAACAGATAAAACTTGCTGGATTTAAGTCGTTTGTCGATTCAACTAAGATCCCCTTTCTCAATCCCTTAAGTGCCATCATAGGCCCAAATGGTTGTGGTAAATCCAATATCATAGATGCCGTACGTTGGGTGTTAGGCGAAAGCTCGGCTAAACATCTACGTGGCGACTCAATGGCCGATGTTATCTTCAATGGCTCCACGGCTCGCCGCCCCGTTTCTGTGGCCAGTGTCGAGCTGAACTTTGAGAATTTAGATGGCAGATTAACGGGTGAATATTCCAGTTATCAGGAAATTGCGGTTAAACGTCAGGTTAGCCGTGACGGGGACTCCAGCTATTTTTTAAATGGGCAGAAGTGTCGTCGTAAAGACATTACCGATCTCTTTATGGGCACGGGTCTTGGCCCGAGAAGCTATGCCATTATCGAGCAGGGGACCATATCAAGGTTAATCGAGTCTAAGCCTCAAGAACTGCGAGTGTTTATCGAAGAAGCGGCGGGGATCTCTCGTTATAAAGAGCGCCGACGTGAAACCGAAAATCGCATTCGTCATACCAGAGAGAACTTAGAGCGTCTCGGTGATATTCGAACTGAGCTGGGTCGCCAGCTGGATAAATTAGCTGAGCAAGCCACGGCGGCGAAACAATACCGTGAACTGAAGCAATCAGAACGTCAGTTAGACTCAGAGTTATTTGTCAGTCGCTATTTAGAGTTAACCGATCAAACCCAGAGGCTGACACTAGATGTGAACCGTCTCGAGTTAGCTAAAGCTGAAGTCGAGGCCGAGAAAGAGCGCACCGAACTCGAGTTAACCCAGCTCAACGTGCAGCTGGTGGAACTCGATGGCGAAGAGCAAAAGCGGGTTGAGTCTTTTTATCTCTCGGGCACTCAAATAGCGAAACTGGAGCAAGATCTTAAGCATCGTCAGCAGCAAGACTCCCATGTTGAACAACGTATTGCGGGTATCGTCCATAAACTCAAGCAACATAAAGACAAATTATCTGTCGATGAGATCACTCAGCAGACATTGAGGGATGACTTGGCCCTCAAGCAGCCTCAACTCGAACTGACTCATTCGTCTTTGATTCGTGTCACCAGCGATTTGAGCGAGCATGAGCTTAAGGCTAGTGAATCAAGAGCTAAGCTATCTGAACACAAAGAAAAAGTATCCTCCTATCGTTTGGCTCATGAAGTCTCAAGGGGGAAATTGTCACATCAGGGCGTCATGTTGGAGCAGACAAGGGCTCAGCTTACCAAGGTTGAGCAAGAATCTGTCGGGCTCCTGGAACAAGAAGCGGCCGAGGTTGGGCAAGAAAACCTTTCCCGGCTGACTCAATGGCAAATCGATGCCATGGAGCGAAGCGAGATCAATGATGAACTCGACGAGAAGCTGACTAATTTTCTACAAAACCAAGTTAACCTCAAGGCTAAACAGGAAGCTCTGGGTCAATCTCTTGCCGAAGAGCGGGGCCGATTGGCTTTAGTCACTAAGTTACTGCCCGATGACGCGAGTCAAGAGGGGGTTAAAGCCTTGTGGCAGCTTATTGATGTTCAGCCTGGTTGGGAGAAAGCGGTAGAGCTGATATTCGACGGTTTATTGAAAATGCCTGCGGGTGTTGAGCATGATGAGCTTGGTTTTGAAGGCCTAGTACATCGAGAGTGGCATGGGGTGAGCAGTAATGCGAACCTTTCACCTTGGTTGAGTCAGGTTCAATGGTCCGATAATCTGGAGCAAGCTATAGAGCAAGTTGCCGAGATTAGTGACCACGAACGCATAGTGACCGCGGATGGCTATCTGTTAGGTAGAGGCTTCGTGATCAAGAAGGGCACAGATTCAGGTTCCCTGGTTCAGCTTAAACGTGAGCAAGAAGCGTTAGAGCTCAGCATTGATGATAGCGAGGCCTTACTCAGTGATCTCAATCGTCAGGGTCATGACTTAGACGCCAATATCAAGCCGTTAAAAATAGAGCTGTCATCGGGTATTGAGACGCTACAAAAGCTCAATGTTTCCATTGCTAGCTTGAGCGTGCAGATAGAAGCGGACAAACAGCGAAACCAAGATCGAAACCGTCGTAACGAACAGCTTACCTCTGAGCTTGCTCGCCTAAAAGTCCTGCTTAACAAGCAACAAGATGACGAGGTGAATATTCTTGCTAGCTTGGATGATGCAAAATCTAGCCTATCTCTAGGTGAGCAAGCGCAAACTAAGTTGGTTCATGTGCTCGATGAACAAGTCAATTTGGTTGGTGCCTGTAAAGATAAATATAAGCTAGCGCAACAAGACGATCGCCAGCTGAGCCAAATTTGCCAGACATTAACCACTAAGCAGGCACTCAATGAGCAGTCTATCAATCAGCAACGAATTCGTATCGAAGAGCTGGCCTTAGCTCAATCCGCGCTTGAACATCAGCTTGTTGAACGAAATATAACCAGCGAAGATGGTCGACTGAGCAGCTTAAAAGAACAGTTAAGTCAGGCATTGGCGGAGCAGCAGATAAAGCAGACCGAGTTGGCTTCGCTTCGTGGGCAGCAGACTCAATTGCAAGAATCGAGTGATAGCGCAGGAATAACGAAAAAACAACAGCTTGGAAAGACAGAAAACTTGACTCAGTCAATCAGCACGTTAAAGTTACGTCGCGAAGGTTTGAAAGGTCAGGCCGATAGTCAGCTGATGCAGCTCAAAGAGCAAGATATTGAGCTCGAACAAGTTAAATCTTCGCTGGACTTGAATAAGACCTCTCAGGCTCGCCAACGAGAGTTAGAGAGGATCCGAGCGCGAATTATTCATCTAGGTGCTATTAACTTGGCCGCTATCGAAGAATATGAGCAGCAAAGTGAACGTAAGAACTATTTAGATAGCCAAGATGCGGATTTAACCTCGGCATTGACCAGCCTGGAAGAGGCGATCCGTAAGATAGATAAGGAAACCAAGAGTCGCTTTAAAGATACCTTCGATAAGGTCAATAAAGACTTAGGTTTGTTGTTTCCTAAAGTCTTTGGCGGCGGCAGCGCCGAGTTGGCTCTGACCCATGATGATCTACTCGAGACCGGAGTAACGATTATGGCCAGGCCGCCAGGGAAAAAGAATAGTACGATCCACCTTCTTTCTGGTGGAGAAAAAGCGTTAACCGCATTATCATTGGTGTTTGCGATTTTTAGGCTAAATCCAGCACCATTTTGTATGTTAGATGAAGTTGATGCCCCTCTGGATGACGCCAATGTCGATAGATTCTGTCGATTAGTGAAAGAGATGTCTCAGAGTGTGCAATTTATTTTTATCAGTCATAACAAGATCACCATGGAACTGGCTGACCAACTGATAGGAGTTACTATGCATGAACCTGGAGTTTCACGCATAGTTGCTGTAGATATTGATGAAGCGGTGGCACTTGCCGACGCTGGATAACATAGGAAAGACAGGGTACCCAATGGAAAATTTGCAACTTGTATTATTCGTTTTAGGCGCAATAGCTATTATCGCCGTACTTGTGCATGGTTTTTGGTCCATTAGAAAACAACAACCTAAATCATTAAAAGACAACCCCATGTCCGGGTTTTATAAAGATCAGTCCGCAAGCAGGGACTCTCAAGGTTTCGATGCCGATGGAATTGGTGAAGTCAGGATCCGTAAAAGCGAACAGAGTGAAGACGACGAAGCTCTAACAGATCCGAGTGTTTCTGACTCGATAAACAGTGATCCCAAATTCAGTACTGCAACTGAGTCATTGGGCCAAACTGAGGTCGAGATGGCAATTGAGAGCGAGAGTGACTTTTCGTTGTCAGATCAGCCGAAACAGAAGATGAGCCGTCAGAGACAAGAGCCAGTATTATCTGGTCAAACTCAGGAATCTGACGATCTTAATCAAATGGAGCTAGGGCTTGGGCAGGAAGCGGCGCCAGCTCAAAGTTCTCTGTTTGAGACCGATACTAAGTTTGAGGCTGGAAGTACTAAGTTTGAGACCGGTAGTGCTCAGTTAGAGACTGAAGTTGAAACTGCATCACCTATTTATGCTACGCCCGTTACTGAGCCTAGAAGAAAGGTGGCACCTAAGCCTCAAACTAAGGTTGAACCAGAGCCTCAGGCTAAGGTTGAACCAAAGAGCCAGCAAAACACTGAGACGTTAGCCGAGCCAAGAGATGTGTTGGTGTTGCATGTTGTTGCCGGTGAAGGTCATGCTCTAAATGGTGCAGACTTGTTACCTAGCTTGCTAACACTTAACTTTAAGTTTGGTGATATGAGTATTTTCCATCGCCATGAAGACAATGCGGGCACAGGCAAGGTGCTATTTTCACTGGCGAACATGGTGAAACCTGGTATTTTCAACCCAGATGAAATGGAACAGTTCAGCACAGAAGGTGTGGTGTTATTTATGACGCTACCTTGTTATGGCGACCCTCTGATGAATTTCTCGATTATGCTTAATTCTGCCCATCAACTCGCCGATGACTTAGGTGGTCAAGTGCTCGATGGCGGTCGTGATGCTTGGAGCGAGACGACTAAACAAAGCTACCTGCAGCGTATTCGAATTCAATTGCCCTAAACAAACCTGCAGACTCATTGATTTTAGAAAGGCCGCGAACGCGGCCTTTCTCATGCTTATCTGGACCTACATATGCAAAATGACAAGATGCAAGATGATACTCCACTAAATACTCAAGCTGTCGCTCAAGAGATAGCCGAGCTTACCGATACCCTTAACGGCCATAATTATCGTTATTATGTGGATGATGCTCCCAGTATTCCGGATGCTGAATATGATCGCCTGCTTAAACAGTTAGCAGTGCTGGAAACTGATCATCCTGAATACTGTTTTCCGGATTCACCGACCCAAAGAGTGGGTGGTGTGCCCCTGGCTAAGTTTAATCAGATAGCACATCTTAAACCTATGCTCAGTCTGGATAATGTCTTTAACGATGAAGAATTTGAAGCCTTCTATAATCGAATTCATGACAAAACCGCAACTGCGCCGACATTTTGCTGCGAGCCCAAACTCGATGGTTTGGCTGTGAGTATTTTATATCGTGACGGTGTGTATGAGCGTGCAGCGACACGGGGCGACGGTAAAACTGGTGAAGACATCACTGAGAATGTGCGAACCATACGCTCTATTCCAATGAAGCTACGCGGCGATAACTTTCCGCCACTATTGGAAGTGCGCGGTGAAGTGATCATGCCCAAGCAAGCGTTCGACTCACTCAATGAGCGAGCCAGAGCCAAGGGCGAGAAAGAGTTCGTTAATCCACGTAACGCAGCAGCGGGCAGCTTGCGCCAATTAGACAGTAAGATCACCGCCAGCAGAGCGCTGGGTTTCTATGCCTATGCCTTAGGTGTGGTAGAACCTGAAACCTGGGAATTGGCCGATCATCATTATGGTCAGTTGATGCAACTTAAATCTTGGGGCTTTCCTGTGAGCGCCGAGGTGAAGCAATGTGCTAGCGTCAGCGAGGTTATCGCTTATTACACCGATATCATGGTTCGTCGCAGTGCATTGGCCTATGAAATCGATGGCGTAGTGATTAAGGTCGACGATATTACTCAGCAACTCAAGCTAGGTTTTGTTGCTAAAGCACCAAGATGGGCAACAGCCTTTAAGTTTCCGGCACAAGAGGAGATGACCTTACTCGAAGGGGTCGACTTCCAAGTTGGTCGTACTGGCGCCGTGACACCTGTAGCCAGATTGAAGCCAATCTTTGTCGGTGGAGTCACTGTATCGAATGCGACGTTACATAACGCCGATGAGATCGCCAGACTGGGCGTTAAAATTAAAGATACCGTGATCGTTCGCCGCGCCGGCGATGTGATCCCGCAGATCGTAGCTATCGTGGCCGAGAAACGCCCCGATGATGCCAGTGAGATTGAATTTCCCAAAACATGCCCCGTGTGTGACAGTTTAGTCGAGCGCATCGAAGGTGAGGCGGTTGCCCGTTGTACTGGTGGACTGTTTTGCGAAGCTCAGCGTAAAGAAGCCATCAAGCATTTTGCTTCTCGTAAAGCCTTAGATATCGATGGTATGGGAGACAAGGTTGTCGAGCAGCTTATCGATAAGGAGTTAGTAGAGAGTCCAGCCGATCTGTTTAAGCTATCGGCTTCGGCAATCACCATGCTCGATAGAATGGGGCTTAAATCGGCGACTAATTTAGTTGCCGCCATCGAAGTCGCCAAGCAAACTAGCTTTGCTCGGTTCCTCTACGGGCTGGGAATAAGAGAAGTAGGTGAAGCTACTGCGGCTAACTTAGCTAATTACTTTAAGAGCTTAGATAAGCTTAAAGGGGCGAATGCAGAGGAGTTTATCAAGGTCGATGATGTCGGTACTATCGTGGCTCAGCATTTAACTCACTTCTTCGCGCAACCTCATAATCTAGAGGTCGTTGATAAGCTTATCGAAGCTGGGGTGAACTGGCCCGCTATCGAAGAAGTAGCGGAAGAGGCGTTATCGCTGAAGGGACAGACTTGGGTGTTGACTGGCACTTTGACGCAACTGAATCGTAACGATGCTAAGGCTCAATTGCAGGCGTTGGGCGCTAAGGTTGCGGGGAGTGTGTCTAAAAATACTGACTGTTTAGTAGCAGGTGAAGCGGCTGGTTCTAAACTGACTAAGGCGCAGGACTTAGGTATCAAGATACTGGACGAGGAAGGCTTGCTTGCCGTGCTTGGTGGATAAAAATACCTGTTAGGTTTCACCCATAATTTTAAACGCCATCTCTGATGGCGTTTTTTATGCTTTATCGGTAGGCCATTGAAAAAGGCTTATTTGGCACCATATCAGTGTTAGGACATTCTAAAAGACCACAATAGGTAAAGCGTGAACTTCAGTAATATTACCTGGCTCGATGATAAGGGCCATATCAAGCCTCCCTTGTATTTATACTTCATATTAATTTTTATTGCTCGTGGTTGGTGTATCTTTATCGCATCATTGACACAAGCCAGTGATAGGGCTGCTTTGGTCGCTATGTTTTATCCACAGAAGTCAGATTTCATCATGGCGTTAGTGGCAGGCTTTGGTGCTTTACTCATCTATGGTGTCGTTATCGCCGAGCGTAAACGCAAACCTCATTGGCTCAGACCCGTGTTTGCTCAACTCAAGTGGATCTTGCTCTTACTGCTGGTCATAGACGGGGCCTTGCTATTCGAGCGAACGATTAACTCTCATTACCTCTATAGCTGGAGTACAGGGCTGGATGGTTTGCTGTTATTCTGGAGTCTGATTTATCTGTTTAAGTCCAAGCGATTAACCCATTATTTTGCGGACTGGAATAATGACGAGGATGACCAGGTGAGTAAGCCTGAATTAGCAGTAAAAACCTCCAAATAAGTTCAATCTGTAAAATTTAAGCAAAAAAATGGCGCTGCATGGGCAGCGCCTAAAGATCTTTTACTTTTACTATTCAGTAAGAGAAGAAGTACAGACTACTAAACTGTATTTCGATCCAGGAATGTTAACAAATACCTTGTCAAATCTATTACCTTACTCTCAACAGCAAGTGACAGCATGATTAGATACTAGCTCTGACATTAAGGACAATTGACAGCAACACTCTTTAAGTCGATGTGTTCGGGGTGTCCACATGTTCCTAAAGAACGAATTAACTATAGCATGAAGAATATTGTATACAATGTTTGGGTTGTGGTTTATTTGTTCTTTATTTGTTATAAGTTATTTCCTATGCTTATAAGCCGTTCACGCTCTATAGTCTTCAACTAATGTGAAACCTTGTTCTTTGCTTGAGTGTTAGCAGATTGAATTAGCTGTGATTTACTCTGTAATAGGGGGCTAAAGTGATGTCGCTTGGTGTAATTAACTAGTATTCACGTAAACTTTGGGTCATAAGTTGGACCTAGCCGTGATTTACCGCATTTTTTTACAATTTTTTTCCATTAATTACTTAAGGTTTTTAGTTATTGCTCTATAGTTATGTCATTAAGTTCAGTGGGTTTTCAGTAAAAGTATTATACTTAACTTGTTAGTTGGGACTGAAATGGGGTCTGACCATTTAACTGGAACACTTGGTCATGAAGGACGTTGCAAAGGAGTTTTATTGGGTGGCTAAAGCCGAAGAGATACATCTACCCCTATCCAAGTTACAAATAGGGCTCACTGTTAAGTTACCTCTCTCGTGGAAGAATCATCCTTTCCTGTTTAATCGTGTCGAAATTAAAGAAGAAGCGCAAATAGAACTGATTAAAAGTCTAGGGGTTCCCTATGTGATCTTGTTATCCGGACAAGAGCTAATGCCCGAAGAGGTTGAAGAGGTCGTCGAGGAAGTCGTTGAAGAAGTGGTAAAAGAGGTGGATCTTAAGTCTCTTATACGTAAATCGCTTCGCCTCAGCCAACAGAGATTTGTTCAATGTGTGAATGAGAGTCGAGCGGCTTTCAGTAAAATAGGCAGCGATCCAGAAGGCGCCTATCGCAGTTCGGTGACATTAGTCGAAGAGATGTTGGACAATATGTTGGAAATCGACACGCCATTTTTAGCCTTGGTGAGTGCTGGGGAGTCGGATGCTAGCGTGACACAACATGGAATTTCAGTCGCCGTCGTCGCCTTGATGATTGCCAAGGCGATGGATATGTCGAAATCTGATATGCGAGATATTGCCTTAGGCTGCTTGTATCACGATATTGGTAAATTAAAAGTCCCAGATATTATTCGCCGTAAGAAAGGGACTCTGACCGATCACGAAGCCAATTTTATGAAAATGCATCCGAATTTCGGTTATGACATGTTGAATAAATCAGGACTATATGATCAAGCTGTATTAAATATTGTGCTTCATCATCATGAGTTTATCGACGGTACTGGTTATCCAGATGGTCTCAAAGGTAATAAGATACCCATGGTGACTCAAGTTGTGAGTCTGGCTAATGATTATGACAGACAACTTTGGACCGAAAGTGTCCGCTCTCCTCAAGTCGCTTTAGGTTACCTGTTTAAGAATCGCGCCGGAAAACATTCCGAGGCTTTAATAGCCGTATTGGTGAAAATATTGGGAATATACCCACCTGGCACCATAGTCGAATTAACAGACAAGTCTGTGGGTAAGGTGATGATGACCACCAAAGAGGTTAAGCAACCCCAAGTTTGGGCTTGTAAACCCGATGGCAGTGAAGCGGCTTTACGGTTTTTGATTAAGGAAGAAGTATTCATCGAGAAGGTATTAAAGCTAGAGGAGTTATCGGAAGGCGCAATGAGAGCGTTGCAGGCCGATATGGGGATCAGTTTTTATTTCAGTGGTGTGCCAAGTTAGCCACTAGTTAATCTGCTGCGTTCACTCTATGATGTGATGAGTCGATTTCAACTATAGGTTTACAGCTTGAAGATTAACACAGTGAGTATTGTCGGTTGTGGCTGGTTCGGTCTCCCCTTAGCTAAACATCTTGTCAAACTGGGCTATCAAGTCAGTGGCAGTAAGAGAGAGTGTGAGGCTGCCAATAAGCTGCAAATAGATGGCATCCAGGGTTTTAGCTTAGATCTCGATAATCATGAGTTTAATGGTCAATGTCTCGAAGCCGATCAGTTATCTGAGAATGGTGAAGCGTTACAATCAAGCTTCAAATCAGAGTTAAAAGCATCTCTGCATACCGATGCCCTAGTGATCAATATACCTCCCTCCATAAGAAAGCTTCCCCATGCTTATCTCAATCGACTGGAATATCTTAAGTCGTTGATGGCCAACCATGCATACCAGCGAGTCATATTCATCAGTACCACCGGAGTTTATCCAGCTACGGGAGAGTCAATGATGGAGAGTGATGCTTCGCCTCACTCTCCATCGAGCGACATTTTACTTCAGGCCGAAAGCCTATTCTCAAAAGATTATCCTACCTGCGTGCTCAGGTTCTCGGGGCTGATTGGGCCCGCTAGGCATCCAGGACGTTTTCTTGCGGGAAAGAAAGACTTGTCCGGGCCCGATGCAGCGGTCAATTTAGTCCATCTCGATGATTGTATCGGCGCTGTTTCCAGTTTGCTGTCTAGTGAAACAATATCGCCTGTCTATAATCTCTGCGCCTCGGGTCATCCAGGACGAGCTGATTTTTATAGGCGAGCGGCTGAGCATTTGTCATTAGAGGCACCGACTTTTGGGACTGAGCCTCAAGTCGAAAAAATTATAGATGGTAGTAAGATAACCAAGGAGTTAGGCTTTCATTATCGCCATGACTCACCTTTAGACATGTTGGGTAAGTGCTGATTAGATTTACTGTTAGTCTTGTAACTTGCTTTCTCGCTAGAGCTTGTACTTAAATATCATAGCTAGATTTTATAGTTAGATTTTATAAAGAGTTAAGGAGATGTAATGGGTGTTTTTAAGTGGTCGTTTACAGCCTTATTTATCGTCATGGCGAGTTTTGTTATAAGCGATAGTGTCGAAGCAAAGGACTTTGTCGAGGGCGTAGATTACGTGCAAGTGAGAGGGATCCCAGAGGTGACATCACCAATAGTGAGGGAGTTTTTTTCCTATAACTGTCCACACTGTTATCGCCAAGATCCTATTTTCGAAGAAACGGTCGAGCTCCTCGGCGATAAAATTGATTTTGAGCGAACTCCCGTAGGCGCGGGTCGCCCAAGCTGGATTTTAAGCCAAGAAGCGTATTATCTTGCACAAAAACTTAAGATGACCCGCCAAGTTCATGGCAACCTTTTTAAGCGTATTCACGAAAAAGAGGGGCCCTTTACCAGACCCGAACAGCTAAAGGACTTCTTCGTTAAGCAAGGAGCCGATGCAAATGCAGTGGAAGAAGCGATGAATTCGGTGGATGCAAAATTAACCATCTCTAATTATGATACTCAAGCTCAATTAGCTGGGATCCGTGGGGTTCCTTCACTCTTGGTTAATGGTCAATATCTCATAGGTTCTAAATCCAGGACGCCAGAAGAGTTGGCTGAACTGGTTAATTACCTGTCTAGCCTCTAAGCAGCCGATAAAACCAATTAGCTTGCATTTTGGCTATGATTCAAAAGGTGTTGGTTCAGGTATTGAAGGTCATACCTGAACCAATACCTAATGCCAGCCCGCCTCTCGTTCGAAGAGTATCTCATCGTCATTCTCATTCTCATCTTGAAACTCGCAGCGGCGTCTGTACTGGGCTATGTTCTCTCTTCGATTAAGGTTTGATAGCAATCGGTATAAAGCGTTATGTATTAATAATTACTGAGGTAAAAATGATTACAATTGAAAAACTAACAAGTTCGCATGTTAAAGCATTGCTAAAGTAACTTTAGCGGAAGAACAGCTGGAGTTTACAGGTACAGCTGAAGAGTTCCTTGCTGAGGCTAGCGATACGATTCACCTTCATGTGATCAAGTTTGATGATGAAGTTGTAGGCTTCTTCAAAGTTGACGTCATGTACTCATCAATCTATGGGTTTTGCGTTAAAAATGGAATTGGCTTGGGGGCTTTTGTTATTGCTGAAATCTAGGGAGTAGGGCAAGCAACGCGTGGTATTTTAAGTTGTTCGTGCTTAATCGGTTTAACAATAACTTTTGTTACTACTTTAATTTTTTCAACAAGTGGAGATAGATGTGAATAATTTCATTGTGTTCACCGGTGGCCCAGGTTCTGGAAAAACAAGTGTGATAAATGCGTTGATGGATTCTGGGTTTCTTTGCACGAATGAAGTGGGACGACAAGTGATCCTGTCTCAAGTGGCTCAAAAGGGCGCTGCATTACCCTGGAATAACAAATTGGCATTTCGTGATGAAATGGTGCGGCAAGAAATGCTAGCTCATCATCATTATCAAAATTCCACTCATCGGGTGTTTTTTGATCGCGGTATTGTTGACTCCTATGGTTACTCTACACTAGAGAAGTTGACGGTATCTGAAAAATTAATCAATGGCTGTCAAACACTGAGATACAATCCCAATGTTTTTATTTTCCCCCCCTGGGAAGCCATTTATTCGAATGATACGGAGCGTAAGCAGGAATTTGAAGAGGCTATGACTACCTACGAACATATGGTCAGCGCCTACCAAGAGTTCGGTTATAGCTTGATCGAGGTGCCAAAAACTTCAGTGGTTGAGCGGTTAACATTTATTTTAAAATTGACTAATCATGATTAGTCGGTAAGTAAAGTTTACGTTATTTAACCCGATGTTGCACATAGGGTTGTGTTAGGTTTTGCAGAGGTAGAGTGCTAAGTGGTACGCTGCTTCAAACATCATCCCAGCCAATATTTTACACTGTGACATCGCTACAGTTAGCGTTCACTGGTAATGGAGAGAGTCTATATGCAATACCCGGTTAGCGCTTCTTGTCAATGTGGCCAGGTCAGTTATGAGTTAGCTGTCCCACCTCAAAAAGTCATAGCTTGTCACTGCCAGGAATGCCAAAAGCTGTCAACTAGTCCCTTTAGTGTTACAGCGGTCGTGCCACAGCATACTATCCAGTTTACTGGTGAAATGAAGGAATGGAGCCGTATAGCTGAGAGTGGCAATGAGAATAGAGCTAAATTTTGCCCTCAATGCGGAACAAGAATTTATCACTATAACCCCCAGAGCCCTGATATTATTAAGTTAAAAATGAAGCCTGTAGGCGCTTCAGTAGACACGAGTTTTGCACCAACTATGCATATTTTTGTCAGTGAAAATCCCAGCTGGTATTTATTACCCAAAGGGATTATCTCATATGAAAAGGGAGTTATTCCCTCTACCTAAGTCAACACGCAAGAAATTGATGCTACGGTGTTACCTCTCACTGGGGGAGGGGAATACTCAGAGATAATTTATGACAGAGGAATATGATGCAACTGACAGCTTTAGTTGAAAATACCCGGCTCGATAATAGAGCCGATCTTACTGTTGAACGAGGCTTATCCTTCCATGCCGCAACAATGGGTAAACAATTATTGTTTGATGCAGGCAATAGCCAAGTTTTTTGTGACAATGCCGAATTACTTAACATCAATATTCAAGATATCGATGCAGCTGTGATATCACATCGTCATCATGATCACTGTAATGGTGTGACACATTTTCTTGCACGTAATTCTGAAGCCCCAGTATATTTTCGAGACTGTGAAGACACTGAATATATCTTTAAGGCTTTTGGTTTCAGAAGTAATGTCAGCTTCAATAAAAACATGTTTAGCCAATCGCCTCAACGATTCAAGTTTATCAACACGTTTACGGAAATATACCCTGACATTTTCATCGTCACTGAAATCAGTAATAAATACCCACGGCCCGAGGGAAATAAGTATCTGTTTACTAAAAAAGGGGATGATTGTGACTCAGATACATTCGAACATGAGTTACTACTGATAGTGAAAGAGCATGACGGCTTAATTATCTTTACCGGCTGTGCTCATAGTGGCGTGCTTAATATGGTTGAGACCACAGTGCAGTTATTTCCAAATATGCGTATCAAAGCCGTGGTGGGTGGTTTTCATCTGGTAGGCCTTCCTCTATTTAACAGCATCGGAGGCAGTAAAGAAGACATAGTGTCAATTGGTGAAGCATTACTCAGTTACCCCATTGATAAGCTATATACTGGTCATTGTACGGGGTTGAAAGCGTACGCAATACTCAAAGGCGTGCTCGGTGACCGTCTTGAATACTTTCCAACAGGGCGTAGTGTGAGCATTTAACGTTTATGTGACTTAGCAAGGGGCGACTAATCAAAAATTGACTTCAAGACTCTTCAATCTGAAGCCAACGCCCTTTTTTATACATTGAACATAGATTTAGAATTGCTCTTCTATAAAACCTAACTTATGGCGACGACATAAACGCGCGACTTGTTTGCTAAAGGACTTAGGTCCACAGCTGTAACAGTCGGGTTTAATATCATAGTCACCCATCTGCGCGCTAATTTCAGACCAGTTAGGTCGCCCAGTCGTCAATTTGATAGATACATTATCCGGCAGGTGATGACACCAGTCGGGTAACTGTATGGACCCAATATCGCAGGTCAAGTACAGCTGGATATTGCACTTGAGTCTATGTTGTTGCGCCATCGACACTATTAATGGCTTTAACCAATCTAATAGCTGTCGTTCTTTGAGCACCCACAAGACTTGGATCTGTTTATTTTGCTTAGTATGTAATGCGTGTTGGCGTAGTATGCCTAAAAAAGGGGTGATACCAATACCGGCTGCCATCAACCAACAGTGTTGGCTGTGCTGAGTCATCGTTGCCGGGCTGGCAAAGGGTCCTCTTACATCGACACTATTTAATTGCTCTGCTTGTTCCGCTAATTGTTTGGTCCAATCGCCTAATAAGCGAATTTTGAGCACCAGTTGCAGCTCCGACGGACGCGGTCCAGTCAATGAAAAAGGATGCCATTCGTGTTTATTAATACCAGGAATACGGATCAGTACATAATATCCGACCTTGATGATAAAGCGCTCGGGTCTGTTAATGGTTAACCTCACCACGTCTTTGTCCAAGGGGGTGATTTGTGCCGGACAGTTTCTATAGACATTGCGATAACGAGACTGGTAAATTTCTAATACTAACAGCACTAAAGCGGGTACTAACCAAGCGCTATTAAGCGGTAAATGCAGTAACAGTAACATCACTATTAAGTAAGCTAAGCGGTGAATTTTTTGAAAATGGTGGAAGACCCTTTTGCGTATCACGTCCAGGGCCATCACCCAAATCAATAGGATAATTATAAACATTAACAAGCCGCTGATATTGATTTTAAGTTGCTTGGATGCGAGTCCCGAGTCGGTCCAGCGTAATACTTCATTATATTGAGTTAAGCTCAGATCTGGTACTGCCCAGGTTTGGGATGAGCCCTTACTGTGGCAGCAAGTACAGTCTTCCTTTAAAAGGGGCTTAATCTCGGATAAGTAACGATCATGACTGGCGCCCTGTGTTATCCAATTGGCCACGAGATCTATCGACTCATCTTCACTAACAAATTCATACATAGTGGTTTGCATGCTACGGACCAAATCACTTTCCTTAGCTAACAAGATATCGGCAAAGTCAGGTTCTAAACTGTCGTAGTAAAACAAGTATTGACTGGCATGAATGCAAACCAGCAAGATCAATAAATGGGCGAGGTAATGGTGTAATCTACGATTTTTATTCAGAGGCAAATATTTGGCAATGGATTTAGATCGAATAAAAGTAATGCTATTACGCATGACGGGCAGAGTTAACACAGCTAATAGCACTAAAATGGCGTAACTACTGGCTCGGGCAAAGCGTAAGTATTCATTGGTGGTTTCGTTTGACTCGTAACTGTAGCCCAAGAAAAACTGATAAGTCATGCAAGCCAGCAAACCTATTAGCGCGACTATGGCCAACCAGAATTTTAAGCTAGTCACAAAGTATAAGCGATGCATTAATGCTTTTAAAAAGCGTTGTTTCTCGCTTGTTGGGGCGGGTTTTACCCCAGTAATAAACATGGTTTTATTCCACTGCAGTTAGAAAATAAACAGCGCCCATGCAGGCGCTTAAAGCTATTTATGTTATTTAAACTTCAGCTTGATTGCTCTTTTGTGGAACAGGTGATTGATTTGGCTGTTATCAAATATCGTTAAGCCAAAAGCATAACTTTTAGATAAATCAGTAAACTGTACATCTTGCTCATTAGCTTTCTCACCCGTTGTGATGAGTAAACGTTTGATTTCTAGTGTCCAGTAACCGTCTTTCCAGTCACCCTTGGCAGTAATGTCGGCGCGAGAACCCGTATAAGCTTTAGCCACAACACCACCAATGACATCACCTGGTTTAAAGGTATCGACAAACTTGGTTTGCATGGAATCTAATATCCAGTATTTATGTTCGTTGCTGGAAAGTGTATTCATGTAAGCGGGGCCTGTTTTATCGGCATTACGGTTATTTTTGTAACCCCCTCCCGTATTGGTATCGCCGTGACGACCCCATGATTTGCTTTCACTACGGTCGGAGTTGATATATTGGTCATCCATATTAAATACCACATTGGTACGGGCACTTTTCCAATGCCACATATCGAGTGTTTCACCTGGGTTAGTGTAATGGCGACCTGCAGAAGTATCATTAATGCCGTCTAGCAATCCATCTTCAGGAAGGTGACAAGATTTAGCACAGCCTTTTTTAGCGAACCCCCTTTGATTAATATTCCAAATGAGTGCCACTTTATCTTCGTAATAGGTATTGTCATGGCCGGTCTGATCTTTCTTAATCATCTGTTTCCAGCTGCCATCTTCTTGTTTGACCCAAGGAAAACGCGCTAAACTTTTTGTTGGATCGGCATAACGTAGAAGGAAGTAAATATGTTTTGCATCATATACGGAACGCACTTCGACTTGGGTTTCGCTTATACCATCATAACCATTGCTTGGTTTGTAAGGTGTTTCGTTGACCTCAACATTTAATACCTTGGCTCGATCCCAAACGGACTCCTGCAGACCATCGAGTTTAATCGATTCTGCAATTGGCTTGGATTCTAATATCATTGCTGCGGCGCAGGCATTACTAGCCCATATGCTAAATCCTATTGCTTTTATCAATGTTGACGTGTTGTTCATTTTACTAACCTTTGTCTTGGTCAATTTAAAAAAACGAGATGTTAATGGTAATGAGTTTAATTATCAATAGTGCGAAAGGGGTACTCTTTAATATAATGTTAACGAATCTGGCGGGTTGCGTACTTTAAATAAGTAAGGATATGGCTATGATTGTTTTTAAAACAACTGGTTACACCTGTGTTGATCAAGGTTGAAACTGAAGGGTTAGATTTAAGTTAACAAGGGTGCAACACTGGTGCGACAAGTTCAATTGTTATTATTGAGAGGGGGTAGTATCGATTATCCAATTTCCTTGTGACCATATATGGCTTTGTTCCATATTCGTGGGTACCAAGCCTAGCCAATTATTTCTAGCCGCTTTAAACTGGGTTATAAGGTTAAAATTTAAGGAGGAATTGTATGTTAAGCAAAGAAAATACAGGGCTTATTATCACCGACATACAAGGGAAATTGGCTGGGTTAGTTCATGACAGTGAAGCTGTGGTTTCAAATTGTGAAAAGCTGATTAAAGGCGCAGAAGTTCTTGGTTTGCCCATAATTTGGCTTGAACAAAATCCAGATAAACTTGGTTCGACAGTAGATGAACTAAGTATCTTGTTAGCAGATCAAAGCCCTATTTCCAAGTTTACTTTTGACGCCTGCGAAGAGCCTCAGTTTATGGAAGCGGTACGCAAAGCAAATGTAGATACATGGCTTATTTGTGGTATTGAAGCACATATTTGTGTTTATCAAACAGCTTTGCACCTGCAACAACTCGGTTTTAAAGTGCAATTAGTCTGTGACAGTGTTTCTTCACGTACGTTCGCTAACAAAAATTTAGCAATAACTAAGCTAGTTAATCGAGGTATCGATGTTTCGGGGGTAGAAATGTGCTTATATGAATTAGTGAAGGATTGTCGAGCGGTGGAATTTAAAAAAATACTCACTTTAATTAAATAGTTAGTTTTTAAAGCGGCTATCATCATTAAAATAAACACTTTTAACTCGTCATAATTCCTGCTTGGAGTTGATAGAGATACAGCTAAATCTTAAGACATAGCTGCGAAAGTGCCACATAAACTGGTTTTTACTCAGTCTGATTAGCTAGTATTTTGTAAATAGCGGGGACTGAAATTGGTTTCAAAAGGTATGAGTCACAATGATTTGAGATGGTTAAGATATCTCCGCTTGGACTTCTGGATGTCACGATAATGATATGGCAGGGCTTTACTCTATAGTTTGAACGCTGCTCTAATTGGCGTATTTTGTTTAATGCATATTCTCCGTTAAAACATGGCATTCCGCGATCTAGCATAATTAAATCAAAAGGTTCCCTAGCTATGAGAGACTCCCTGAAACTATCAACAGCTTCATACCCGTTTGATACAGTTTTTATGTAGGCGTTATTGATTGAATTAAAATTAACATAAGAATATATGAGCCTTTTGTTAACTTCAATACCTACTGGGTCATCATCAGCAATCAAAATTCTCATCATGAATTCCTTATTTTTAACTGTTCTCAGAACGTGGGAGTATAATTAGTTGTGCCATCACATTAACAGAATACTACCAAAGTCGTTATCTTATCTAGATAGTCTTTTTTTGTCAGGTATGTTAGCTATCCTATGGTGAATAAAAATTCTTGTATTACATACTGTTAAATAAACTAAATACTTTCTGGATATTGAATTATCTAACAACTCCTTGTTTCATCATCAACCAATCTTTTTGGGTGGACTAGTAGAAATTAATGTTCGCCAGAGCTGATAACGCTCCCGTATAGTTGGGTTCTCGGCTGATGTCTTTGACTAATTCGCTATAACACACTAACCCCTCTTCATTAATAACAATAACGGCACGGCTAGCCAGTCCTTTAAATCGGCCTTGGTTAAGATTAACACCGTAATCTTCAGTAAATTCAGGAGAGCGGAAAAAAGAGGCCATTGTTATATTTTCAAAACCTTGAGAAATACAAAACCGCGAGGCGGAAAAGGGTAAGTCCGCAGAGATACACAATACGACGGTATCATCGTTAACTTGTTCATTAAATTTTTGAACCGAAGTCGCACAGACGGGCGTATCTACGCTTAAAAAAATGTTTAACAGCAGTTTTTTCCCTGCAAAACTGCTGAGATTAATCTCCTCTAGGTCAATGGTGCACAAAGAGAATTCAGGGGCCTGAGTACCAGCTTTTGGAAAAGTTCCGGAAACACTGATTTTATCCCCGTAGAGTTTTGTTTGCTGCATAGTAAGGTTCCTTAGTGAAGTTATATAACATCAAACAAATAGCTTAATTTTTAATATATTGAGCGTTCATGATGAAAACCCGAAAAATACCATAGCTTCATCGAATAAGTATGCAGTTATCAATAAGGCCACCCCAAACCTGAACAACCATTGAATTCTTGTTTTTCTATGCTCAGTTGTTACCTTATCTGGTAGAAGCGGCTCAGAGCAATTAAGGCAAACACGCCTTCCGTTGGGAACGATACGAAAGCAAGCAGAACAATATACTGACTCTTGTGAATCTTTATCCATAAAAACTCCTTTCAATAATAAATAAAGTAATCCACCATCTGCTTTTGTATAAATTTTAAATGACAATGTCTAAATAAAATCTATATCTAAATTAATACCTAAGAGGAAGAGGTGTCAATCAAAAGTTTATTGTGACACTTGGATTCATTTGATGCGCCAATGTTAATTCCCTTGTTTGTTCTTCGTTGTAAATGGATGTTTATCATCAAAATCTTGATAATATTTTAAAAGGGGGGTTAGTTAGGGGGAAGCAATGAAAATCATATGTGCATTGAGTATGTTCTAGTTTTTAAATATTACTTGTGAACGTAAAATTATTTTGTAATATACCAGTGGTAAAAGTAAGTATCGGTTAGTTTTTAATTTGTAGAGGTTTTGATATCGAGCCATTTAACATTACACGTTAATCAGGTTTACAGGTATTTGTTGTATCTCATTTAGTTTGTGGTGGTTGTAAAATAGGAGCAAAAGATGAAGTATCTGATTTGGAGAGCTAGTGTGAAGCGATTGATCGAAAAACATTCTGATTCTGATTCTGCTGAAGGCTGGGAGTCTTTGGCTGATTGGAAGGAGTATTTTATCATGGGTTTTACCCCACTTAGAGCAATCCTCAATGTCAAAAATATAGCTAGTGAGAATGTCGAGTAAAACTCTTTTATCGACTCAGTTGCGAAGTAGATGATAGGGCAGGAGTAATAGCTTAAAATTTGTTTTTGGTAAGAAATTATTTGGTAAGTCATTATGGGTAAGGAAAAATTTAGACGGCATAGTTAATGATATACATTACAAGAACTGACGAGCTACTGTGAATATTGGGTAAATGACAAGGGCACTTTTTTCAAGACTGCCAGTATTTTCAAGCTGGCTAAGCGCTTTAATCACTTCTTCTTTTAGGGCTGGTTCATTATAAATTGAGCCAGTACCAGCCGTCCGAATTTCTTCATTTCCCCCTAATATACCCACTCCCAACCCTTTCTTAGTTTCAATTTTCTGTTCGTGTAGCTGTCCGTAAGGCTAGTTACGTTAATCTTTTTTTTCAGTTGAAATGTGTAACGAAAGGGCTCGCTATTATATTTGGAGTATAAATATGGAAAAAGTACTTAATACTTTCGCTAAGCGCACTCAATCAGTTCGTGAGAACGAATTGGAACTGTTATTGTTTAGGCTAAATGCGACACAAATTTTTGGTATAGATACTCAAAAAGTCAGAGAAGTTGTTAGGCAACCTCTGTTTAGAGCTCTGCGGACGCCACATCGCTGCATCAACGTTGAAGCTAGTATACGTGGCACATCGATTTCGGCGATCGACCTCAGAGGTTTGATGGGGTATAGGGATGTCATTGGTGAGCATGAAAATAATATGATCATCACTGAGTATAATGGCAGTGTTCAGGGGTTTAAGGTCGGTGAGTTTTTGAGTGTTGCTGAAATATCTAGACAGGATATCTCATCGATATCTAAGGTTGTTCATTCCGATAAATACTTAACCGGGATATCTACCATTATGAACGTCGAAAGAATGGGGAGAATCGATCCTGTTTTCATTATAGATCTTGAGATAATACTGGCTGAACTCGTCGATTACGAAACTCTGACATGCTGAATCCAGGTTAGATTTTTCTGAAAATGGCTTCATTTAATCGACCGCCAATTACATGCCGAAACTAGGTTTACGTTTATCAACTCACAAAGCTGAAATATTGTTATAAATATCTAGGCTATCGATGTGTTCAGCCTTCACTTCTCCTTAAATGTTGTGGCCTAACAGAGTCCGTGACAGCTCATTACTATCGAGCAGGGACTCTGTTGCAATCATAGGAGTCAGGAATTTTTTTAAATGAAACGCCTGTAAGCTCAGAAGAGTATTTAGGTTGGGTTTGTGTAAAATAAACCTAGTTTTGGTAATGAAATGATATTTAACTGTAGTAATTAACTTGCTAAACTTACTAGACAATATCAAACGAAATGAATAAATAGTTTGTTTTTGTCCATCCATATGTGGGTAAGTCATTTATTGTCCATTATTTGGACGTTGTAAACATTTTAGGTATAGAGTAACTTTATGAAAAAATTGAATTTATCAATAATTTTATTTACTTTGTTTTTCTCTTTGGTTGCAAATGCCAATAGCAGTTTCCGCCTAGAAAATGGCAAGCTGTTAACTATAGGTAAAAGTAAATCTGAAATCATAATGCTCGCAGGTTCACCAATTTCTGCAGATGTAGAAAAAGTAGCAATAGACAAGGGTCAAGATGGTGATTCAGTAAAGCGGGAAGTGTTAACTTATAAGCTAAAAGGCTCTATTGGCGGTTTCTACCTTGTTGTTGTAACAATTGAAAATAATAAAGTTGTATCAATTACTTCGAAACAATATGAGCGTTTTTAACTGTTTGGCTATTAATGATGCTATCTATAACATATGTATTACTTTCTCGGCTATCTTAGGTTCACTTCTTCCAAAAAGTCCACATTGATATTTAATTTTAGTCTAAACTCCAAGGGTTTAAGTCTTAATCAACTAAATTTTAGTTAGTTTTTTAGTATGTTTTACTTTCTTAGTTATGGATTTTATGAGGGGTTATGAAGAGTATTTTAATTAGTGGTGCTGCAAACGGAATCGGAAAGTCAACTTATCAAGCGATAAATAAAGACATATATTCAAATATAATCTTGGTGGATAAGGAGGTAATCGGATTCGCAGAGATGGGTGTTTTGACCTACCAGTGTGATATTTCCAATGAAGTAGAGGTTAAAGCAGTTTTTGATGATTTAAAAGCAAAACAAATTAATATTAGCCATGCGGTAAATGCTGCAGGTATACCTGGCCCAAATATCCCATTTTCAGCCACAGAAATTGGAGACTTTGACAAAGTCATGAATATCAATTTTCGCGGAACTACGCTGATGATGATGAATGAAATTGATATGATGAATTCTATTGGCGGTGGTCGAATTGTAAACATAGCATCTGTTTTGGCTCAATGCGGTTTAGCAGGCAGTTCCGCCTATTCAGCTTCAAAGGCTGCGATAGTCGCACTCTCTAAATCTCTTGCGATAGAATATGCAGAAAGAAATATTCAAATAAATACATTGTCACCTGGAGCCGTAGATACAAATTTTTTGACTCTATTAAAGAGAAGAGTTGGAGAGGAAAATATCGCGGAAATTCATCCAGTCAAAAGGGTTTCTTCCCCCGATGAGATTGCTCAATACATTAAATTTATCATAGAATCAGATACATCATTTTTAACTGGTGTAGATATTCCAATCGATGGTGGTTATAGTGCTCGATAGTTGGTTTTAAAGTGATATAAAACAGTTAAACAATGCCTCTTATTACGCTTTAATAAAGATTATCCAAGATGGCTTAGATAGGGAGTTTGTACTATCCGGTTTACCGCCGTTCTCCATCTCTCAGGGCTGTCAAGATGACGTTTTATATCGTTTTGGAACCCTTGATAACATCGAGATGAAAGCCTTGATAAACACCATGCAGCCAGATGGGACTGAAAGGGTTTCATTGGTGGCATCTGGTTATGATGAACGAGTTATGCAGATAATAATGAACCACCTACGTAGCACAAAGTCCCTTGGTGTTCACAATTCAATAGATATTGCTTTACCACGTTTGTGGACAAAAACTAGCTAGATCTAAAGCTCTAAGATATGTGGTTCGTATTACGGTAATGATGGATATTGGAGAAAGCTGAATATCATTTATTGAAAAATGGATGGCAGTTAAATTTTAAAGTAAAGAAGCTAACCATAACGTTTATCACACTGAGTGAGGTTGGAGTCTAAAGGAATTTACTCATACCATTACCAAAGTGATCACTTGGCCGTTGAGTATAGCCAAAACGCTCATAAAACACTTCTTTTCCTTTTGCTGACAGTAGAGCTACTGTTGAACCTTTATAAGCTGCTTGAGACAAGTACTTTTCTAAATGTTCCATGACTATACTTCCAAGCCCTTGCCCTTGATATTCAGGGTGTACGACAACATCTTGTACATAAAAGTACATAGCACCATCTCCGACTATACGTCCCATTGCTACCAACTGATTGCAGTGCATGACCCCCACATGAAATAAAGAATTGTTTAGGCTTTTCTGCGCCATTTCCAGGTTCGTATCCCCCCAGCCAACCTGTGAGCGTAATGCACAGAACTCCTTCACCAAAGGACTGTCAAATCTAGTCGTATAATCTTTTGAACTCATTAACTCGAACTCCTTCTAATTAACCAACATTAAATGTGCCATGGATTGTTAAATAATACTATAAGCAATTAAATAACAGCGTGTTGGCGATAACATTAACTCCTAGCTTACGGCATTAAACTTTGCAGTGACGGGAATGCTCTGGTTATCAGCGAAGCCTTAGCCACCACCTTAAGTACTTATCTTGGTGGTCGAGACCTTTTCCCAATGGTGAACGCCTCAAGGATGCCCTGCGTGATATCCGTATTTGGCGTGAATTCAAAGGTAACAACTTAGAGCAGCTATCCCGTGACTACGGCCTCACCGAACGCCGCGTGAGTCAAATTATCGCTGAGCAGAGGGCGGCGTTTGTGGCGAGGAAGCAGAGGAGGTTGTTTTGATGCTATTAGTAAAAACTCGAATTGAGGCTGAAGTGAGGCGCTAGCAGGTTAATGCCTCAAATTCTGCTAGAGTAAAAGAGCATAAAATATCGAGTCACCAATCCTTTCAAAATAGCTGGGCCATTTCTTGCCCAGCAGCACCCAATTCAACACTGAAATCCAGATAAACGCTGAAGATACAATCTTGGTGCGTTTTTTGCTGCATGCTGAGAATTCTATATAGAACGATTTACCATGCAGTAACAGGAAGTCACGCAGTATGTCGATACGTTTAGCCTCAGTTGATTCATTAATGCTGCATGATGCGGCACTCATTGAGTCAGATTTATCCAGCCTTAGCGACAGTGATTGGCAGGCCATTATCCCTTCAGGCCGCTCACTGGACAAAGTAAAAAGCGATTTGGAACAAGGTGAGAGCGTAGTGCTCAGTGATACACCCACCTCGCCAGCTTTTGCCATGGAACAAGGCCATCCCCTTGCTAATTCATCATACGGTAATGGTATCAGTGCTCAAACACTGTCACAGCTAACCCGGCGCTTTGAGTCAGCAGGCAGTAGCTCACTCTATACTGCCATAATGGCAACCTACACCCTTCGCCGCCTCTGGAGTATATCGCTGACACATCGCGAATAAAGGAGGCGCAAAGTAAACCTAAGCCAGCTCTCATTAGTGATAACTTTGCTAAGCCACCGCCTAAGCTAGAACTTGAGCTTTGTTACGATGACAGTGAAAAGACCTATGCCAGTAATGTGCCCTATAGCGTCATTTTTAGCGACCCTGGCAATACCGTCATCAAAGGCGTGCTCAGTGAAAAAGGCTGGGCCATGGTCGAAGGGGGGCCTAATTACCCTGCGCAAGTTATGTTCGGTGATGAAGCTGAAAAAGCCGAAGCTGAGTCAGCCCTGGAGGTGCAATACCAACAACTTAACAGCGCTCTGGATGACACTGCGACTCAAGTCGCACAGCAAGTCCTTAAAAACCAACCAGACCCCAATGACAAGCAGACCGAAATAGTTGCACTCTCTGAGTCTTTCAGATCCGCAGTGGATGAAAAGCTAGCTGGATTAAAAGCACAAAGTGATGCTTTCAATAACCGCACTTCACTGTCTCAGTTATGGGGACTGGCCAAGTCAACAAAACAAGGGGCGAGCAACGGATTCAATGAGTATCTACCCAATTTAGGGGAATTTGGTGAGTTGATGGAGGTGGCTGATATTGATATCACGGTACTGATAGATGCTATTAGTACAGGTGACATCAAAGAGTTAGAAGCCAAATTTAAGCAGTGGGAAGTCAGAGGTGATCAAAGGTTTAAACAAGCCAACAAGTCGATGGAAACGTTGATTTTGCTATTGAGCGATCCAACGAGTCGTGAGATGCTCGCCAGTCTTCCAGTGCGTATTTTGGCCGCTCTCCCTGAAGATAAGCTCGCAGAGCTGTCGGCCTATCAAGTGACACAGATGGGCATGGATACCGCGGTGGTTACAGGCGGTACTGCAGTAGGCACATTAGCCGGTGGTGCTGGTGGCCCGGTGGCCGCGGCTATCTTAATTGCAGTAACGGCCAGCCGAAAAGGCGGCAAAGCCCTTGAGGCCACGATTGAGATAGTGACAGATATTTCTCAATCGCTGAAAAAATCAATAATCAGCATGACATTACCCCTTATAAGAAAGAGAATAAACTGACGCTGGGTAATCGGAGTTCAACGACTACACCAAACCTAAACTTAAGAGAAAAAGATAAAAATGATAGCAGTAACAGTGTCCATCCTGCGTTAGTACGAATGAAACCTTATAAAGCACCTTGTTTTAAGCCAGGCAATCAAATTAAAAAGAATTTTAAAGGTGACCCAAAGAAACTAGAAGGCCATTACGCCAGACAATTAAAGCATCAAGAGAATGGGCTCAATGACTTGACGATTGGAGAATACCAGGCAAATCGCAAACGTTTTAAGGATATGAAACGTGAAGGTACTGGGCCTGCGCAGGCAGATTTTAGGGCTAAATTTAGTAAGAAATTAGAAGCGTCTCTAGAGAAATCATATCAAGATAAAATGTCACCAAGAGAGGCTGAAAAGCTTTCGGTTAAGCGTGCCGATGAAATTATGTCGAATTTAGCGGCATTACATGACCCGGATATGTCCGCTGGCGGTGCAGATAAAGTCAAAAGAATGGGTAACTCCAGTGTAAACTCTTCTATCGGACCTCAATGGAGCAGCGAATCAAAATCGCGGCAAGGTAAATCACGGGTTCAATTAATGGATGAACAAGTTGAAGCAGCAGCTAAACACTACGGGCCAGATGCCAAACTTAACATACAATTAGAGCGCTGCTCTGTAAGGAAGTAAGTTTATGTTAGATGATAATTTTGAATATTTCATTGAGAAGTTTGGCCAACCTACAAGCCAACGTTTTCCGACGATATCTGAAGTTGAAAAATATCACGGGATTCTTCCCGATAGATTACTGGAATATTGGCAGGAGATAGGTTTTTCAGGTTACATGGATGGACTGTTTTGGATTGTGAATCCTGCTGATTATGATGATGTCTTAGAGCGGTTTTTAGAGCCAACAGACTTTCCTGATCTTGATACTTACCATGTTATTGCTCGTAATGCGTGGGGTGACCTGTACCTCTGGGGAGAGAACACAGGGGATTCATTAGACATCACACCAATGAATCATTGGGTGAGCACTGGGCAAGGCTGCGCCTCTAATATTGCTAAGGGTGAAGCGAATAAATGTATTGAATTGTTTTTTGCCTTTACGAAACCGAAGAATGAAAATACCCAAGGTGAAAACGGTAAGCCTATGTTTGAATCGGCATTAAAAGCGCATGGCGCACTGGCTGAAGATGAGTTGTTTGCCTTCAACCCCTTCTTGTTTATGGGCGGTAATAAAACAATAAAAGATATCTCTAAAGAGAACATCTTTGTTCATCTGAATTTAATTGCCGATATGGGTGATATGGAAGTCATTGATATGGCTTCTATGGTTAGCAGCACATTGAAGCAACACGGAGCTTAATAGCCAGGTCTTCATTTCATGTTGTCTGTGCGGCGTTCTAATCCCGAAACCTTTCCAATCCTGTCAAACACCCGAAACCGAGACAATGAGCCTATGTTCCTTGTCTCGGTTTTTTTATGGCTCATCGTCAAAATTAACTAACAAATTAACCAACAAATTATCCAAGACATCCATATTCATTTCTACTTTGAACAAGAGAGATGTGTTAAAACACAAAAGATATGGCTGCCCCGTCTTCTTTCTTGGCCGCGGACAGAAGCGCTGCAAGAGTGCTAATTCGATAACACAAAGTCGTTTTCAGGAAAAAAAAAGCAAAAAAAATCAGAGCCAATAAGGCTGGATGTGATGACTGCCTTGTCGATGTAGGAATATTCTGGCGTAAGCCTGGATTATATTTATTTACACGAGAATAGTGCTTTAAAATATTGAGCTTAATCCTCTCATAACCTTGACAAAATCTCTGACTTGCACAGGTTAGACTTGTACAAAGGTTATCCACTAAATCTGTGGGTAACTTCATCAAATCTTCACAAAACTGGCATGAAAACGTTTTATTAGATGAGTAAATCCTTAAGCTCAAAGCCTTCATCGTGTTTTTTAAAGACGATTGGCATCCGGCTTTGTCCCGTCCAGGTGATGGTTTAGCCATTGACTTCAATGCTGTACTTCGCAGGGCGGGCGGGGCTCGCGTTTCTTCTTGAGTGCCTTTGGCGTCTCTCCTAGGCCCCTGTTCGTAATACGTGTAACCAAGTGTCACTTTGAATTATACAGGGTGATAATATCTTAAAAATCAACAGTTAGATGAGTTATTGAAATTTTGATTTTTAAGAAGTGTTTTTGAGATAAAGAGAGCCAAGACTTCGTGAGTTTTAATCTATATCTGTAAGCTTAGTAAAACGTTCGTTTTTTTAACTGTGCCATTATTAGCTATTTTTAAAATAGTGAAGTGACACCTTATTACACGTATTACGAACCTACGTGCTTTAGAGTCCCTCAGAAAATGTTCCTGAGGGAACCAAATCGCCTACGACATTAACCGCAAATAGAGAATAACACGAGCGGTTTCTGCAGCTGAAACTTTATATCTAAACAACGACCGCTTATTACATAGAGTTTTCCACTCTTAATAACGGCTATATATTAAGGCAGAGCGTAAGCATCTAATTCTGGAACTCGAATACGAATCATATTTTCTGAAGTGAAATCGCTATACATTTTAATGACGAGTGTTCCGTCCTCGCGATCAGCTACCAAGTGAGTCATCGGTGTTCCAGTCCCCGCACCTGGTAAAACTGCACAAAAATCGACATTTTTTCCAGCTGTGCTGACGTTAATATTCCAGGTCCATCCCGAATGATTTCCTTTTGTGCATCTCTGTTTTGTATCTCGCATATCAAGGTATGCGATCTTGAATTCATCATCATCTTTTATTATATACCGAGAATACTCTTTCCCATCAAGAGGGTTCCAATTAACTCTCCCAGATTTAAACTCGGAAGTACTACAAACTGGGGTGTGGTTATTAGTTGGATAAGGGCAAAGTAAAGTGTATCTAGAGTTCCCCTCAAAACTATTATTAGGTGAGTGGTTAAACTTGAGATCCATCCATGCTAAAGCCGGAGTAGAAAGAGGCAGTAGCATTAATCCAATAAGTAATTTTTTCATCGAAAACAAACAACCTTGTATTAGTGTTTTATTAAATTAAGTGTCATGGTTAACGGTATGTGGCAGCTCTATAGTAGTAAACCCATCGACCTTTAACTTTTGTGTAGGTTTCATCCATACGCCATGAGTCAGCGTACTTTACGCTTTCTTTCTCTAAAATTCACGTCAAGCATCGGGGCATATTCGATCTGTAGTGGTCAACCTTTTTTGGCCACGGTTTTATACGTAAGGCAGAACCTTCTTTCTGATTCATTTGGTGTCAAGCCACCGTTATATTGATGTGGTCTGACTTGGCTATAGTATCCAACTATATAGTTAATGATTGATGCCTTGGCTTCAGTGAAGCTGCTGTAGCCCGTAGAGGGGACCCATTCAGTCTTTAAGCTTCTAAAGAATCGCTCCATAGGTGCATTGATCCCAGCAGTTTCCTCGACGGCTTAAACTCTGTTTTATTTGGTATCGCCAAAGTAGTTGACGATATTGTCGACTGGTATAGTGACAACCTTGGTCGCTATGAAACATCAGTGCCTGCGGTCTTCCTCTTGACTCAAAAGCCATTGATAACGCTTTTCCCGTTAAGGTACTATCTGGTGAAAATGACATTGACCAGCCAATTGCCTTTCGAGCAAACAAGTCAATAACCACTGCTAAGTAAGCCCATCGATTACCTGTCCAGATATAAGTCACGTCGCCACACCACACTTGATTCGGCTCAGTGACTTGAAACTGACGCGACAAATGGTTGGGTATTTCAACATGCTCGCTGTCCGCTCTTTTATAGCTATGCTTAGGAAGTTGGCAACTCACTAACCCGAGCTGTTTCATTAGCTTACTCGCTCGATAACGGCTTAAGCTAGTGCCTTTAGCTGTCACTATCTCAGCGATGCTCCTAGCGCCCGCAGAGCCGTTACTAGCAGCGTGGGCTTCTCTCACTAGGCTGTATAATTTAACTCTTCCTGGTGAAATATTTTTCACGCGGCCACACCAATACTTATAGCTACTGCGATGAAGCCCGAACACTTCACAAATACGCTTTACTGTATGGCTCTGCTTGAGCTTCTCGACTAACGAGAACTGTTCAGGGAGTCTGACATCAAGAGAGCTGTAGCCTTTTTTAAAATAGTATTGTGCTCCTCGAGACGGTCAATTTTCTTCTTTAGCTCACGGATTTCAATCTGCTCGTGTGTCATTGGAGAGGCTTTAGGGGAGAGCCCTTTACGCTCCTGTTTAAGCTGTCTAACCCACTTATCCATTCCTGATTTGCTCACGCCCATGACCTTGGCCGCTTCAGTCACTGAATAGTTTTGGTCAACAACTAGCTGCGCCGCTTCAAGTCGAAACTCTGCGCTATATGTGGGTCTAGATTTCTTTGTCATTGTCTCACCTGCTTTAATAGTGAAGTGATGATATCACCTCTAATCAGGTGGCCAAATTTAGTGTGCCACTACAAATCACCTAACGATTTAAGGTTGAATGATCAAAATTAATATTACGCTCAGAAAGAATTCTTCTATTTCATGATCATTGAGCAATAATAAAATGTAAGATTAAGTATGTATAAAACAAAAAAACACGCATTAAATATAGCTGTACGCTTGGGCAGTTATATATAAAAATTAAATCCAACAACGTAAAATCTTTCAATGGATATTCCCGAATATTAAGAATTACTCTACTTTAGAGATCGCTACATCAATGATATCTGTGCTTCCCGTCGGCAGTATTTTGATGGGGTATTTGATAATCAATTGACCTTTATCGATGCAGCAAAACGTATGCTAGATGTGGGGTTTGCGATACCCAGTATCGAGTGGGGTAAGCTAAGGCCGGTAAGGGATGATGCTAATCGAGTCGTGGAGCAGATGTTTCAACCGGATAACATGTTATCTCCACTTCGGGTACGCGAAGAGCTTATCATCGATGATGAGTTTGATAGTGTTGAAGTGGAGTACATGGACAGTACGACCTGGAAGTCATCAACGGTCTTGTGTTCATTGCCTGGCGACTCAGGTACCAAGCCTAAAAAGGTACGTGCATTTGGGATAACGGAGAGGCGAGAAGCATGGCGCTATGGTATGCGCAAGCGCAGAGAGTATAAATATCGACGTATCACTTATCTGTTTGATACGGAGCTTGATGGCTTTAACTGCGAACACCTGTCGTGCGTAGGCATTGCTGATGAAGATGACTTTCAGGGGCGTATTGTGAATTTTGATAGCCACGATAATGTCGCCTTGCTGTCTGGAATTATCGAGTGGATACCAGGAGATAAACATTATACGGTTTTAAGGGCACCAGATGGTTCCCCTTGGGGGCCAGTTGAAGTGTATCAAGGCGGCTCAGATAGGGAGTTTGTGCTATCAAGTTTACCGCCGTTCCCCATCTCTCAGGGCAGCCAGGATGACGTGCTATACCGTTTTGGCATACTGGATAACATAGAGACGAAAGCCTTGATAAACACCATGCAGCCCGCAGGGACTGAAAAGGTCTCATTAGTGGCATCGGGTTATGATGAACGGGTATATGCAGATGATAATAACGAACCATCTACATAGCACCAGTTTGATAGCTATTGCTCTAGCATGTTTTTGGACATAAATGCGTTAGGTTATTGAGTTTAATTAAGCTGGCATTGATTAGAAAAAGTATCTTAGTTTATTTGAAATCCTTAATTCACTCCGCCCCTTTATCTAGTCAAAGTAATCACTAGTTCTAGAGTTTTCTTAAGTATTTCGGGAGTCGTTAAATTGTGAGAGCTTGAAGGTCGAGTGATGGCTTAGCTTCTATGCACAGGATCACGGGCTAAGCAGATGATCCATCATTTTTTTCTAGCAAGCGCGCTTTTATCTGTTGGTTTACATAGGATACTTATAGGAAGATGTCTGACTGTAAAGCTTTCGCCTGTAACGGTGTGTTCGTGCTTAGATATAAAGCAAAGCTCATCCATCTGGCAATTA
This sequence comes from Shewanella psychrophila, assembly GCF_002005305.1. Classification (NCBI taxonomy): domain Bacteria; kingdom Pseudomonadati; phylum Pseudomonadota; class Gammaproteobacteria; order Alteromonadales; family Shewanellaceae; genus Shewanella; species Shewanella psychrophila. The sequence goes on along the minus strand of NZ_CP014782.1, from coordinate 4,003,768 downwards.
TCAACTATAACCTTTTTCTTTTTGTAATCCTCATCATTAGAAAGTCTTTCTTTCCAAGTATCCATGAGGCTTTTGATGCTGATATTTTTTGTGATTATCAATATTGCGCCATGGTTCTGCCCAACGAACCCTGATGAATACCTTTCGCACAACTGTTTGAAACCACTAAGAAGGGTGCCGTAATCGCTGTGTAATTTTGATTCAGCAATCCACTTAAATCCACGAGAGCTTTCGACATAGATGTCTGGGTGCCCATTTATCCATTTGTCGTGAGATGCTTGATACCCTATTTGGGAAAGGAAGCCCGCGATATCGACATTGTATCGGTCTTCTGGGTCATTTTGTCGATATGATGCAGACGGATATATGCGGTTTTTTATAATATTATCGACATCTTGATATAGCCTTGCGATCCAAGTTTCATAGCCATGCTTCCCTGCCATAAATCGACTAGGAAACCCTGCTATTTCAGGTACGGAGTCCTCTAGTCCTTCAAGCTGCTCAATGGAGAATTTTTCTAATGAAAGCATCTTAGGACTCATTATCAGGTTCATTTTTCGCAAGGGTAAAAAACATGTAAACATCACTTTTTACGTTATGAATAACATCGCCAGATATAGGGTGTGAAATAGCATTTTCAGTCATTGCAAAATGGCTATTATCATCATCTAAAATGAAGTTTTCTTCATCAGTAATATATTCAAAGCCCGCATCAAATAATCTTATTCTGTCGCCACAGAGATACTGCGTAACAAGCACTACGTCGGTAGATTCTAGCTCTACACCAGAAAGGTTCTTGATATAGGAAAAAGTCATATGCCTAAACTTGTTAGGTGCCATTTCGTGAACGGCATTGATAAGCCTCTCGCAAGCTTCTGCAAGATTAGGTCTGGATTCCCAGTCCTTTTTGGCTGTATCAACTAACTTTAGATAATTCATCTTGTGTCTTCAGTAGGTTTAGTATTTTTTCCATATCTGAGATTGAAGGGCATGAAGTAATAACCGCGTAACCTAAAAATTTCTCATCCAGCTTGCTAAGCTCCCTAAAGGTAGAGTTCAAAGAAAGCTCGTAATCATATTTTAATTTAGAATTAAAACTAGAATGCCATCTAGTAGATATTTTATAAGGTGTTATTTCACACTTGTCCACCCCTCCGATGTGGAACTCCCCCATCCTGATATCGCCATTATCTGTTTTATTCCTATCTCGCTCTGAGTGGACATAACCGTCGGCTGATATAAAGCTAAGCTCGCACACTCTACAGCTTTTGTTTGTATAAAGGCTGTCTATTAAAGGGAAAAAGTTTATAGGCTGCTTGAGCATGTTGGGCTTCTGGGAAGGTGGAAGTAAATCTCGGAATGCAACTCTAAGCTCTGCAAACAATTTCTCGATATCTTTAAATGCAACAGCAGAGGATGTATCTAGGCGAAATTCAATTGTGCAATCTTCAGGGTTTAAGCACACCATATCAAGGTATTGACGAGGTATATCAGTAAAAGCTGTTATGGATGAGTACTTTTGCAAGAATTTAGTTACGTCATCACTTTCTCTTAATAATTTTGGGTTGATACTTGTGCGCTCAGTAATGGTTCTATTGGTCGAAAAGAATAAATACAACTTTCCATTATGAACAATTCTAAAAGTCAACTCGGTGCTTTCACTTAAGGTACTTAGGTCGTCTGTAGCAACAACAAATGGAAAGAACTTAGTAGCTATTGTCTTGGCTGGAGTAATTGCGGTGACAGATTCATAAAGAGCGTTGAATTTTGATTTTTCTTCTTTAAACATTTGCAATGTACAGTCGCCAGAATAGAGCACATCCAAGTAATGATCGTGAAGATTTTTTATGAATTTTTGGGCATATAGTTCGCTTTTATCAAATTCATTGAATAACTTTAATTTAGTTGCTTGCGCGCCAAGGCTTATAGCTACTCCATATGATTTTAATAATGGCTTACACTGCGACTCCCATGCCATTCGTTGAATTAATGAACTTGCAAGATTCTTCGCATTGGTGATTTGAGTCATTGACAGCGCCTGTGTAAAAAGATAGCTAATTCAGTAAAATTGTCACATATATAGAGACAGTTATCCATTTTTATTAAATGGTTATTTTTGTTGCCTAGTTGCTTAATTAACTCATGTAAGAAGCCGCTATACCATCTTGATAGCCCATTGCAAAAGCAGCGTGTGGACTTCTATGTCTGACTGTGCCTGCTTGGCTTTCTGGAAGGGATTCAATATCAATGTTTAATAGTTCTTCTCTTTGCAAGCCAAGGTCATAGCCTCGTTCGTAGGCACATCCGCAGCATCTATGCCTGCCAGCGCCACCTTGGTCGAGAGGGAGTGTTTCAAATGTGGGGTCGTGTCTATGTCTGCTATTACAAATACTCATATGCATCCTTGTTTTAAAGTCAGTAACTTTCCATAGTTTAGAAAGTAACAATACTAATTTACTTTAAAATACGGAAGCTTTTTATTTCATGACCTATGTCAATGATTGCTGTTTTTTATGGCAGTTTTTAAATACTCATAACAAAAAACAAACAAATTGTAACCAGTCGTTAGGTATGGCAATAAAGGATTAAACCGGAATTAGACGGGATTTGATGAAATCTGGTGGGAAAACTCTGGTTTAACGGGGGATTAAAGCAAGTTTAGCTTTAATCTTGCAGGGGAATCGAAGTTTCATTGAATTTGGCAAAAAGCGGGTTGATATAATCTTGAGTCACAGAGTTTGGCAAGAGACACCTATTTAATAGATGTCTTTTCCAACCCATACTACTTTACCTAAAATTTGTAAGGTGTCGATTTCATCAGACTTCACAATCTGATCTTTGTATTCTTTGTTATCGCTGAGAAGCTCTATTCCACCATCAAACCGTTTTTGCAGGCGCTTTGCATATAAGTCATCTCCCAGCCGCAATACAAAAATAGAGCCATCAGTAAGCTTAGTATCAGCCATATCCACGAGTAACGAATTATTGCTATGAATGGTTGGTTCCATGGAGTCACCTTTAGCAAAAACGACCGCGAGCTTACAACTTTCAAATTTCCTATATGTCAGCCATTTCTTTCTGAATGCTAAGTGACGTTTTATTGGGTGTTCATCTGCCAGTACTCCATGTCCAGTACTTACATTGACGTGATAGCCAGGAATAAGAGTGAATTCTTCATTAAACTCTGCGACATCAATATGAGTGTAATTGCATACTATTTCACTCGAACTTGGTTCATCAATAGGGTGCATTGGTCCTTGGCCTGTGGCTAGCCATTCAATTGTAACTCCACATTCATGAGCAATTCTTACCAGTCTAGAGAGTGATGGTTCAGTATTGTGCTGTAGATATTTCCGCAATGTACCATCACTAATTTCAACCCTGCGACCAAAAGAACGCACGCTTTCCTCTCCTATAAGAGTAACAAGTCGCTCACTAAAGCGTCCTATTCCCTTTTCTGGAAAAGGACGAGGCGTCTCATTTTTTTTCATAGAGTCCGAATCTCCATATGTCATTGTTTTATATTCTTTTATTTTAAGATTCTAAGTCTGAGAGAAAAAGTAAGCAAAGGTCGCATCAAAAAGGACTTGATCGCTTACTATTTCTCGATCTATGATTGCTTTATCGCGCACATGGCTACTTGCCAAATGCGCGACTAGTAATCATAACATGGAAATATATTATGAAAATAGACAATGCAAATCACATACATGCGGCGTTAAGAGCCCAGGGAATGAGCTGTCGCGCATGGGGGATTGAGCATGGTTATCATCCTCGTACGGTCTTAGATTGTATAAAAGCTTTTGCGCCCAATATGAAGCGTAAACCAAAAAGACCCCTATCTCGTCAGATTGTTGCAGATCTTAGTAAAACGATAGGTGTTGATCTGTTGGGGGAAGAAAATGAGTAAGCAATGGTACACACCAAAAGAGCTTGCTGATCTACCAGGATTCCCCAGTACAGATAGGCGAACTAGAGAGAAATGCATAAGAGAAAATTACCTATCTCGTAAAAAAATTGTTGGCAAAGGCAATGAATACCATATCGATTCACTTCCTATCGAAACTCAAGCTTATATAAAGGCTAAGCAAGTAGAAGGTAGCTATGATCCTATAATTGTAGCTGCCAAGTCAGCGATAAAAAAGGTTGAGGTCAAAGGTGTACAGTGCAGACAAGCTCGCATTGATCTGAAAAGTCAGGGAATGGCGCTGTTTATGTGTCTGAATGAAACTAAGCAGGCAAAAGCCAAAGCACGCGAAAGAGTGATTAATAGCTTTGAGCAATTCATTGCACCGTATATTGATGTTGGTAATAAAGCGGAAGGTATTAATGCTTTTGTTAAAGGCTTTAATTCAGATCTCATTTTACCCGATGAAGATGTTCGTACTCACGTTAAACAAGCTGCTGAAAGAACTCTTTATCGCTGGTCTAAAGCTTATAGTAAGCAAGGGATAATCGGACTATCTGCGCAGTATAAAGCAGTCAAACAGTCCAAAATTGATGAACAACCATGCTTGGGTGAATTCTTATTGGCGTTGGTCACCAGTAAGCCACACATGATTAATCAAGCCAAAGCTGTAAGAGGTATGGCTAAGATCCGCGCCGATAAGTATGGCTGGGAAATTCCCTCTATCAGTTCATTTAAGCGCTGGCTTATCGCTTATGCTGAAAAGCATGAAGTTGCATTGGCTTATACAGTTAACCCCACGAAATACACAGACAAATACCGTCCGCTATTTTCCACCATGTACCCGCAGATTGATGGCCCTAATCAGGTGTGGGAGTTCGACTCAACTCCCACTGATATTGAGCTTAACGTTAATGGAAAACTCACCCGCCATAGTGTTGTAGCGGTGATAGATGCCTACACACATCGGGTTCAATTAATCGTATCACCCACCTCTAATAGTGAGGCTATCTGCTTATTGCTTCGTAAAACGTTGCTTGAATGGGGAATACCCGAAGAAGGGGCGATCATGCGCACCGATAACGGTAGCGACTACGTATCAAAGCGAACGACCACCATCTTCAATATGTTGGATTTAAAGATCTCTAAAGCGGCTGCATTTTCAGGTTGGGAAAAACCATTTATCGAGCGGTTCTTTGGCACCATGAGCCGTGTATTAATGGAAAAGATGCCAGGTTACATCGGTCATAGCGTCAACGATAGGCAGCAGATTGAAGCGATGCATAACTTTGCCAAGCGTATTGGCCAAGGCAAGAAGAAAGTCGAGGCCGAAAGACTACAGTTGGCCCTTACTCCTGTGCAATTGCAGCAGGTATTGAATGACTACCTAGAGTTCGACTATCACCATGTTGAACATGACACTTTAGCTAAAACACCATTTGAGCTTTATGCAGAGTCCGGTTATCAAAAACGATTGATCACTAATCCGCATGTACTCGACACCCTGCTTAACTTTATTGGCACAGCCAAAGTCACTCGCGGCTATATCAAAGCCGGTGGTGTTAAATATACCGCACCGGAGCTAATGGAAGTTCAGTGGCAACGTCAACAGGTGAGGGTGTTTATCGACCCTAATGATATTGGTCGCGCCACGCTTTACCCCGAAGATAGCTGGCAAGAATATGTCGACGCCGTCAACATGGATTTGGTCAATAAAGGGATCTCTCCTGTGGCCTTCCGTGAGCGTCGTAAGCAGACTCAGAAAGAGCTTGCCACCTTTCGTAAAACAGCCAAACGGTTGCAGGAAGAGTTTGGCATTAACACTCTTTATGCTGACGAATTGGCACAAAAGAAAGCCTATCGCGCCACTCTTACTCACTTCGAACAGACCGCCAGTCACACCAATGCAGCCATTCATGGCCTAAGCAATGCCGTTATACAGAAACAAAATCAACTGAGTGAAACAGAACTCATGGCCATCGAGCGCCAACGTGAGGCAATGCAAATGCGACGAGAAAGTCAGGCTGTGCAGGAGAGTCATATTGTACGTAGTGATCATGAGAAAGCAGCGATGCTCACAGCAGACTCGCTTAACCGTGAACTCAATGAAACAGAGCAAAAATGGTTGAGGAAGTATCGACTGAATAACGCGTTGCAGCGTAATCGACTAGACAAGATTTTAAAACAGGCTAAGCAGCCTCACCAGCAAGTGAAATAGCTGCTCAACCTATAAACCCTGGTTAATGCCAGATTAAACCCAAGTAAAACCAAAGCTAACTCCAAGGAAAGACATTATGAAACATAAAACAGTAGAAGTAAAAAACGTACTACGCACCCAAGATATGTTCTCCAATCTGCAAAGTAGAAGCGAGATCACCCCTGGCATTGGGCTTATTCATGGGGCCAGTGGTTTCGGCAAGACCACAACAGTCACCTATATGTTTAACCAGCTTACCGCGATGGGGAATCTTCCCGTTTATGTGCGTTGTTATGCCACAGATACCCCTAGTTCATTTCTTGCCCGAGTCATGAAGGAGCTAGGTTCAGAGCCTATGTACCCACTGCGTAAATCGGTGGATTTCATCACCAATACCATGAATGAGCAGCAGATAGCCCTGTTCGTCGATGAGGCGGATCACATTATCGGGCAGGCTAAGACCATGGAAACCATTCGAGACTTATACGATGCCACCGAATTACCTGTTGTCCTTATCGGTATGGAAGAGATTGCCCGCCGCATTAGTCACCGTAAGCAGTTGTTCAATCGAATTAGCGAATGGGTGGAGTTTATGCCTGCAGATAATGAAGACGTCAGCATGTTTGCCTGTGAACTATTAGAGCAGGGAATAAAGGTAGGCGAAGACCTGTTGGATTTCATTCGGGTGCGCAGTGGTGGGGAGGTCAGACGGATACTCATTGCGCTAGAGAAAATTGAGCGTTTTGCCCTGACCAATGAGAAAGATTATATCGATAAAGAGTTGTGGGGCGACGGGCAGCTATTCCTTAACCATGGCCGACGCTAACGATTAAAGAGGCTGTTATCAGTGCGCTAATCCAATAAGAAGAGTAAAGGATAGAAGTATGGCTACCCTAGGGAACAACAGGAGTGTAACGCATCAAGCGTGGGGGTTGATGTGTAACAAAACTTCTTTTACGTGCAAAGAAATTGCACAGTTACTCAACGTTAAAACTAATCAGATTGTAGGTTTGACGAGAACATTATTAAGGAAGAATGCCATTGAAATTATTGAGAGAAGAGCAAAAGACAAAGGGTACATCTATCGGGCTTGTATCGAACGTCAGTTACTAACAGTTGATCAACCAAAGGTAAGAAAGAGCCCGAGAAGAAGAAAAATGTCGACGCGTTCTCAACAGCTATGGAATGCCATCAGAATCCATCGGGTGTTTACCGTCACTTTGTTAAAAACGACGACCGATGCATCTGAATCACTAATAAACAACTATGTATGGCATTTAGAAAAGAGTGGCTTAGTCAGACGGGTTACTCGAACCACAAATGCGACGGGAAAATCATGTGTGAAATTTCGGTTAGCAATAGATCTTGGCCGTTTGTACCCCAAGACTCAGCGGGGTGGAATGTGGGATCAAAACAAGCAAACTTTCTACCCATTCAAGGATGAAAATGATGAATAAATGGCAGCAAATTCTCAAAGAGCAGGCTGCTGCTCATGGGCAAGAGGATGTTGGTAAAGAGCTTGGGGTATCGAAAACAGTAGTGAGTCAGCTAATTAATGACAAATACCCAGGTGATTTGGAACGGATGCAGAAGCTTGTCGAAGGAGCCTATATGAACCGTATGGTGCATTGTCCCATTTTAGGCGATATCCCTATGCATCAATGTGACAAGTACCAGGGAAATACTTCAACCAGTAATCCGATCCGATTAAGGCTATACCGAGCTTGTAGAAGTGGTTGTGAGCACTCTGTCTTGCCAATAAAAAAGCAGTTTAAGCGTATTGCCATGACTGTAAATACAGATGCGTCAACACCTAAACGCTATAGCGCAGATGCGGTATATAGCCGATTAGAACGTCAATCTGTTACTGACAACGGGGGCGTCAGGCAACTGTGTGAGTTGCTTAAACAAGAACTCAAAGCCATGGAGCTTAGATACAACAAACTCATTCAACTGCAGGCAACTGTTGAGGCAAGGAAAGAAAATGAAAAATTCGAAAAGTAACGTTGTCAGTGCCTTGTGTCTTAAAAATATGAAGGTACTTCGTATACAGGACAAGGTGATCACTATAGACAAACCAAGCAAAGATTTTCAACAACGTGCAGTTGAGATTATAGAAAACATAAAAGGGATACGCTGTTGCTGCAATGCAGTGCAATTCGCTGGATTTTGTATTCGTTGGAATGAGGATAAGTAGATGAACAACCAAACCACACAAACTACTCCTGTAGGATTTCGTCAAAATGCGTCAGGACATTTAGTGCCAGAGGAACAGATAAAGCCTATAGACAAAGTACGTGATGATGTTGTGAGTGACATAGTTAAAGCTGCCAAAGTTCTACGTCAGGCGATGCTGGATTTTAAGTTGGCCACTATGGGGCAAATCATCGACTTTGTTGATTTAAGTGCTAGTGAATATGGCGTCAAATTTGGCGGCAGTAAAGGCAATGTTTCGCTAACTAGCTTTGATGGACAATACCAGATTCGCCGAGCGGTAGGAGAGCACCGGGTGTTTGACGAACGCATCCAAACTGCTAAAGCGCTGATAGATGAGTGCATCCACTCCTGGTCAGGTGGCGCTGACACGCGATTAATGGCCATGGTGGAGCATGCGTTCCGCGTCGACCAACAGGGACGAATTAACGTCAATCAGGTGCTGAGTCTGCGTCAACTCGACATCGAGGATACTACTTGGCAGCAAGCCATGGATGCGATTGCCGATGCGATTCAAATCACTGGCACTAGCGAATATTTACGTCTGTATGAGCGTATGCCAAGTGGAAAATACAGCCAGCTTTCCATGGATATTAGTTCACTTTAGTCAACGACCGCGGGCTGTAATATCCGTTATCGCCCGCAGTTTAGCCAGGAGGCTGTATGAATCCAAATGTACCAGCGCTTAATAAAAGCCACAAAAAACGACTCATTACCCTGATTAATGTCGCCAAATCGAACTTAAATCTGGATGAACAGCTTTATAGAAGCATGCTCAAAGCCAGTACTGGTAAAGACTCATTACGTGCCATGAACCTACCAGAACTCGAGCAAGCGTTAGCAGGCTTCAAACAAAAGGGGTTTAAACCGATATCAAAGCGCAGTAAAAGCCAGTTTAAAGGGCGTTTAAGCCCTGCATCAGGTCAGAGTAAGGTGCCAAAAATCGATAAAATTCGTGCAGTCTGGATAATCATGAGCCAGCACAATATCGTTCACGACGGTAGCGAAACGGCATTAGATGCCTATGTTCGGCGAATAACGAAGGGAGCTAAGGCTGGGCAGGGTAGTGAAGGAAGTGGTAAGGGCGTTGATAGTACAGCCTGGCTGACTGACAGCATGGCTAATCGTGTACTCGAAAGTCTTAAAAACTGGCATAAGCGTGTGTTGATTCAACGTCTAAAAGACAGCGAGTCAGCACTAATTCAAGGTGGTCAATTAGTCAGTTACAACGATATCGTTAAGCTATATCTAACTCAAGCCAACGGAGGGCTATCTTGTGAACAAGATGATGCATAAAGAACAAATGGATTTAATTCATAGCAATGCTTTTGAGCTTGAACAAGCACTGGAAACCCTGCAAACACTCAAACCTGACGAGCGTTCAGACTATATCAAGCGCTGGCCATCGACCCTACAAAGCATTTGTGAGCTAATGCGAATTACTTTAGAGGGTCAAAAGGTCGGTAATGCTATGGTTATTAGCGAAGCCTTAGCCACCACCTTAAGTACTTATCTTGGTGGCCGAGACCTTTATATTCCTAATGGCGAGCGCCTCAAAGATGCCCTGCGTGATATCCGTATTTGGCGTGAGTTCAAAGGTAACAACTTAGAGCAGCTATCCCGTGACTACGGCCTCACCGAACGCCGCGTGAGTCAAATTATCGCTGAGCAGAGGGCGGCGTTTGTGGCGAGGAAGCAGAGAAGGTTGTTTTGATGCTATTAGTAAAAACTCGAATTGAGGCGCTAGCAGGTTAATGCCTCAAATTTGGTTAGAGTAAAAGAGCATAAAATATCGAGTCACCAATCCTTTCAAAATAGCTGGGCCATTTCTTGCCCGCTGGGCAACTTCTTGCTCGATGCTGGGCCATATCTTGCCCAGCAGCACCCAATTCAACACTGAAATCCAGATAAACGCTGAAGATACAATCTTGGTGCGTTTTTTGCTGCATGCTGAGAATTCTATATAGAACGATTTACCATGCAGTAACAGGAAGTCACGCAGTATGTCGATACGTTTAGCCTCAGTTGATTCATTAATGCTGCATGATGCGGCACTCATTGAGTCAGATTTATCCAGCCTTAGCGACAGTGATTGGCAGGCCATTACCCCTTCAGGCCGCTCACTGGACAAAGTAAAAAGCGATTTGGAACAAGGTGAGAGCGTAGTGCTCAGTGATACACCCACCTCGCCAGCTTTTGCCATGGAACAAGGCCATCCCCTTGCTAATTCATCATACGGTAATGGTATCAGTGCTCAAACACTGTCACAGCTAACCCGGCGCTTTGAGTCAGCAGGCAGTAGCTCACTCTATACTGCCAATAATAATGGCAACCTACACCCTTCGCCGCCTCTGGATTATATCGCTGACACATCGCGAATAAAGGAGGCGCAAAATAAACCTAAGCCAGCTCTCATTAGTGATAACTTTGCTAAGCCACCGCCTAAGCTAGAACTTGAGCTTTGTTACGATGACAGTGAAAAGACCTATGCCAGTAATGTGCCCTATAGCGTCATTTTTAGCGACCCTGGCAATACGGTCATCAAAGGCGTGCTCAGTGAAAAAGGCTGGGCCATGGTCGAAGGGGGGCCTAATTACCCTGCGCAAGTTATGTTCGGTGATGAAGCTGAAAAAGCCGAAGCTGAGTCAGCCCTGGAGGCGCAATACCAACAACTTAACAGGGCTCTGGATGACACTGCGACTCAAGTCGCACAGCAAGTCCTTAAAAACCAACCAGACCCCAATGACAAGCAGACCGAAATAGTTGCCCTGTCAGAGTCTTTCAGATCCGCAGTGGATGAAAAGCTAGCTGGATTAAAAGCACAAAGTGATGCTTTCAATAACCGCACCTCATTGTCTCAGTTATGGGGACTGGCCAAGTCAACAAAACAAGGGGCGACCAACGGATTCAATGAGTATCTACCCAATTTAGGGGAATTTGGTGAGTTGATGGAGGTGGCTGATATTGATATCACGGTACTGATAGATGCTATTAGTACAGGTGACATCAAAGAGTTAGAAGCCAAATTCAAGCAGTGGGAAGTCAGAGGTGATCAACGGTTTAAACAAGCCAACAAGTCGATGGAAACATTGATTTTGCTATTGAGCGATCCAACGAGTCGTGAGATGCTCGCCAGTCTTCCAGTGCGTATTTTGGCCGCTCTCCCTGAAGATAAGCTCGCAGAGCTGTCGGCCTATCAAGTGACACAGATGGGCATGGATACCGCGGTGGTTACAGGCGGTACTGCAGTAGGTACATTAGCCGGTGGTGCTGGTGGCCCGGTGGCCGCGGCTATCTTAATTGCAGCAACGGCCAGCCGAAAAGGCGGCAAAGCCCTTGAGGCCACGATTGAGATAGTGACAGATATTTCTCAATCGCTGAAAAAAATCAATAACCACCATGACATTACCCCTTATAAGAAAGAGAATGAACTTTCTCTGGATAGAAGCAAGTCAGATAAAATACCTGATGACAAAAAAGCTAAGTTTGTCGTTGCGCCTAGGCATAATGTCGCCTGCTTCAAACAGAATAAGAAGGGTGATGCAACCGAATATGACAGACAGTTGAAGGGCCAACAAGATGGCTTAAATAGTATGACTGTGCAGCAATACATAGATAATCGAGCTGCATATAATGACATTGGGCGTATAGGGACTGGGCCAGCTCAAGAAAAGGCAAGGAAGGATTTTAAGAAGAAATTAGTAAAAAAATATAAAGACCAACTGCAAAAAGAGGGGATGTTGGGACAAGATGCTTTAGATAAGGCAACTGAACTAACTCTTGCTGATATGAAAACCCTAAATGCATTGCATAACCCTGATATGGTTGCTGGAGGCTTTGATGGTAAAGACATCAAAGGAAAGGACATAACACTCGATCTCGGTGATGCTAGTGTCAATAAGTCTATCGGTTCACAGTGGAACACAAAAGGAGGAGAATCAGCTAGCCGCGTGGGAATCATGGATGTCGAAGCAAAAAAAGCTTTGGCTGAATATGGGCCAGATACCAAAATGAACGTAGATCTACATAGGTGTAAGTAATATGAATAAATATTTTGATAACTTTTATAACTTTGAAGGTTTTGGTCCAGCAATTAAAGCAAGCTCAGTAACTTCAACGATTGTAGAAGAATATAGAGAAAAACTCCCCAATCGTTTATTGGAATACTGGCATGAATATGGCTTTTGTGGGTGGGGTGAAGGAATTTTCTGGATAGTAAACCCTAATGATTACGCCGAAATTTTAGAGGAATGGTTGGCCAGGACGCCATTCGTTGGGAAGGATAATTATTATGTGATTGCACGTGGAGCTTTTGGGCGTTTATTAATTTGGGGAGAAAAGACCGGTCCATGCCTCGATATAAATCCTTGTTATAGTATGATATTTCCGACTGACAAAACTGCTGATTTGCAAGAAAGAGGGGGAGATTTAACCATTGACCTATTTTTTTCAACTTGCTCTAAAGATGAAGTAGAAGAAGAGGACCTAGATGATAACCCTCTTTTTGATCGAGCCATGGTGCGACTTGGCCCACTAGAAGCTGATGAGATGTATGGCTTTGTTCCTGCGCTGGCAATAGGTGGTGCACCTAAGTTAGAAAATTTACAGAAAGTTAAGGTTATTGAACATCTGTCATTCTTAGCCGATCTCGGTGAAAAGACGGTTATGGCTGACATTGTTGCTATGTCGAATGCACTACATAACTAAGCTGATTGAAAGCGTATGTTTAAACCTTCTTAGGCGAGCATTTATGGCGTAGTGACTTCGGATTGATTACAACCTCTTTTGAAAGGATAATTATGTTAAAACTCAATAAAGCAGAAATTGATTTTGACCGTCTTTTTAGGCGTGCGCCAATGGTGTTAGCAAAAAGAATTCCTCATATACAAGATACAAGCCGTGATATTGGCTCTAGGCAGCAAGCCACTTTTGTTGTGGCAGGGAAATATATCAATCTAGCTTATGCTCATTATGTACTCGAAGAGTATGAAAAGGTAAAACCGTATTTTCAACAAGCGGCCCCCTTTGCTTTTTTACGAGGCTTCGATCCTCAATTAAAAACCCAGAAAGTGGATTGGACCATTCAGCAAGAGATGAACATTGTGCTCTTGTTTGGCTCCTCTGAGTTATTAGAGAAATTGCAAAACAGTGAGTGGTCGTTACCCGATAATCAAATCATCAATCACGCGTGTTATTTATACGACCATTTATTGCTAAAGATTGGCACGGGAATATTACCCAGTGCCCCACTGTTAGATGCCGCGTTAACTGCAGCCCATACAGCAAAAGACAAAGACGTTTTACAGTATATTCTGCCGCTAATTGAAGCTATCCAGGCACTGGTTGATGGCGATCAAGTAAAGTGGCAAGCCAGTATAGATAAGGCCATTGCTTGGCATACTGAGCAATGTAAGTTCGGTGACTTAAAAGAGATGGAACAGGGTTTCATGTGTTTAAATGCCCTTACCATGGCAAAACTTGGACAAGACTTACATCGATGGTCTTGTAGCACTCAGTCACTGTATTTACCTTTATTTTTAATTGCTAAGGATGCTTAAGCAATATGAGTAGTTTAATTCACCTGTTGTTGATTGATGAGGCCGCTTTCCCGACACAGATCGCAGGGGATGATGAGTCGACATACCAAACCTTACTCGAAATCGTCGATGAGGAGGCGATCCGTTGGCAAACCCTAGAGCTGAATATCCGCGGTTTTATGCCAGCTCTTGAAATGTGGGATGCATTAGCGGGTAATAGCCATTTATTACCGATGTGCAGCTTTAATTTCTACCCTCATAAGCTTATCAGTCCAGATGCCGATATTAGTGGTCAGTTTGGCTTTTTCCCTACCGACATGGTGAAAGATTTATCTAGCGCCATGGCAGTGAATATTGATCTTGATATTACGACACCCGATGCACAAGCGGTTGTCGGTATGGTGGAGGCCAAAGCCGGTGAACTGGAACCACAGGCTTATGAGATGGTACGCGACAAATATTTTGTGACTTTCCGAGATGCTGCCGCACAGAACAAAGCGGTGGTGGTATTGATAGAAGATTAACTCTACATTTGAATTTAATTGCCGATATGGCTTCTATGGTTAGCATCACATTGAAGCAACACGGAGCTTAATAGCCTGGTCTTCATTTAATGTTGTCTGTGCGGCATTCTAATCCCGAAACCTTTCCAATCCTGTCAAACACCCGAAACCGAGACAATGAGCCTATGTTCCTTGTCTCGGTTTTTTTATGGCTCACCGTCAAACATTCAAAGTCTCAACACTTAATCAGCGTTTAAGTCAGACATATCAACTGGCCTTCAAATGGATATTATCCGCTGAAGGTGGTCACTCCAATCATGTTGCCGACCGAGGTGGTGAAACGCTATTTGGTCTCAGTCGCCGCGCTTATCCGAATCTTGATTTCAATACGCTTACCATTGATAAAGCCAAACGTATCTACCACCGAGATTATTGGTGTGTGTGTCGATGTGATGAGCTGTCAAATGTATTAGCCATTGCCGTGTTTGATGCTGCGGTAAACCATGGGGCACGCATGGCTATTGAGATGTTGCAACGTGCGATAAAGGCCAAGCCTGATGGCATTCTTGGGCCTAATACTTTGGCGGCTATCGACCGTCATAATCACAATGACTTATTGACGTTGTATTTGGCTCGACGTGGACGTAAATATGCCCGCATTGTAATGAAAGATCTTAGCCAGGCAACATTCTTATTAGGTTGGATGCATCGCCTCACTAAGCTGCAACTGGCAATCTATCAAGCTGCCAATCGCTATAGCTGGAAGGGATGGCAATCGAGAGAGGCAGCATGAATCGTCGCCAACTTGAACGCTATCAAGCGGGGCGCGAACAGCGTCTTGTTGCTGAGACGCAACGTATTGATGACTGCATCAGCCTCCAAGCTTGCCCCCTCTACAGTCACGATACCACCTGGCAGAGCCAATTTATCCAGGGTTGGAACAGTGTGAGTCTGGTCGATATACAGGCGCAGCGGCTAAAGCTGCGGGCAATTAGCTCTACCTCTACGGCTGACATCGCTAGGCAATCCCTCAACGAGATCCACCAAATGCTAAGGAGCCACCCATGAGCTGGTTTGATGACTTTGATCTAGGAAAAACCATATCCGCGATTGCGCCGTTGGCAGGCAAGATCATCGGTGGCCCGTTTGCTGCCTTGGCTATTTCCGCGGTGCAGCTGGCATTGGGCAGCGACGAGAGTGAGCCAGAGGTACTGGCTAAACAGATAAAAAACGCGACTCCTGAGCAACTCATTGCTCTGCGTAATATCGATGCTGGACTCAAGGTGCAGCTCAAAGAGCTCAACATTAAAGAGCAAGATCTGGAGTACCAGGATAGGGCCGATGCACGTGAGTTATTCCAGCAAAACAGTTGGCCGCAAATCCTGTTATCGGCTCTGTTTGTATTGGGGTACTTCACTATTACAGGCTTGTTGGCCTACTTTGCCGTTAATGCGGGGGCCGTTAATGGCTCACAAGGTGTTGAAATCAATCCTTTGTTGTTTGGCATGCTCAGCACCGTGATTGGTGTATTGACCGCTGCGATTCCGCAGATATTAAATTTCTGGTTTGGCTCATCTAAAGGAAGTCAGGATAAGAGTCTGATGATGAATCACCAACAGGGCATGTTCAGTAAAAACTTATCTAATAAAGGAGTCGGTCAATGAGCGACCAGTTTGATCGTGCCAGTGAGTTAGAGCAGCGCTACCGAGATGATGCACTGGCCAAACAACAGCGTAACAGCCATCAAAGTGAACAAGCCTTCGAGCTAGGTGGTCAGCGTCATTGTTTGGGGTGTGGTGTTGTGATTTCTCTCGAACGACTTCGATACGTGCCTGAGGCAGTACGTTGCATTGACTGTCAAAGCCTCACAGAGAAACAGCGCCATGGATGATGTTTTTAGCTTCATCAACACCAATTTCAAATGGCTCTCTGCGCTGGTTTACTTCGCATTTGTTGGCGTACTGGCTTGGTTATCCACGCGCTTCGTTACCCGTGCAGAGCACAAAGAGCTTAAGCAAAAAGTGATCACGCTTGGTCACAGCATGGAATACGTCAAGGCCGACATGAAGCACATGCCCACCAAGGAAGAAGTACATCGGCTCGATAAGACGCTTAGTGGTCTGGCTGAAACGATTAACGCGACCCAGGAGGGGATTAGCCGTCTGGAGCGTAAAACAGATCTGTTACTCGAAAACGAATTAAGGAACGATTAAATGGCGCTTAAACAAATAATGAACGAGCACCAGCGGCTGGTGATTTTACGCTTACTCGGTGAAGTCCCAGGCTTTGACCTTAATGAGTCTATCCTGCAGGACGGGCTCAATGCCTATGGACTGGATATCAGTCGTGACGGTCTGCGAACGCAATTAGCATGGCTCGCCGAACAAGATTTAGTCACGCTAGATAAAGTGGGCAGCACTCAAAAAGCGGTGCTCACCGCTAGAGGCGAAGATGTTGCTAATGGTCGTGCTGTTGTTCCTGGCATCAAGCGCCCCAGAGCGGGGGAGTAGACATGAGCGATACCGCAACAAGAGGCCGTCGTTCTAAAGTTGATCTTCTGCCCGATGGGATCCGTAAGAAACTCGACACAGGTTTGCGTGATGGCTCCATTACCCAGATGGAGTTGCTCGATGAGATCAATGTGCTGATTGAGGCTGCAGGTCTGCCCGAAGAGCAACAACTTTCCCGCGCTGGTTTGAACCGCTATGCCAGCAAGATGGAAGCCGTGGGCAAGAGCCTGCGTGAAATGCGTGAGATCACCCAGGTATGGACAGCCGAGCTTGGCGATAAACCCACGGGCGAAGTGACCAAGCTCATTCTTGAGATGGCTCGCAGCCAGCTGTTTAAAGCCTTGCTTAACGAAGACGGCGAAACCGCAGATGTCGGCATGATCAAAGATGCCATGTTAGCGGTTCAGCGTCTCGAATCTGCCGCTATGGCCAGCCACAAGCGCGAGAAAGAGATCCGCAAGGTGTTTGCTGAAGAAGCGGCGAACGCTGCAGTGAAAGTTGCCTCACAGGCTGGACTCACCGCCAAGGCCGTCGAGTCTATTAAGCGTGAAATATTGGGGATAGTCTGATGACTCACGCGCAGCGAGTCATTCAACCGTCAGCCGAGGCTATACAGCAAGAGATGGCCCAGTTTGATCCGACCGAGGTGTTACTGCCATACCAGAAACGCTGGATAGCCGACGAGTCACAGCTCAAAATTGCCGAAAAGTCTCGCCGTACAGGCCTGACCTGGGCAGAAGCTGCCGATGGGGTACTCACCGCTGCAGTTGCGCGCAATGCGGGTGGTACCAACCATTACTATGTTGGCTCTAACAAGGAGATGGCGCGGGAGTTTATCGATGCTGCAGCCATGTGGGCCAAGGCGTTTAATAAGGCTGCGGGTGAAATTCAAGAGGAGATCTTCCGCGACGAGGATGGCGATAAGGACATTCTTACCTTCGCCATCTATTTCGACTCAGGTTATAAAATTCAGGCGCTGTCATCTAACCCAAGCAACCTGCGTGGTATGCAGGGTAACGTCACCATCGATGAGGCCGCGTTCCACGATCGCTTAGGTGAAGTGCTCAAGGCGGCATTAGCACTCACCATGTGGGGCGCTAAGGTGCGCCTCATCAGTACCCATAATGGCACAGACAATCAATTTAATGAGCTGATTAATGATAGCCGTGCGGGTAAGAAAGATTACAGCGTGCATCGCATCACCCTCGACGATGCCTGTCACGAGGGGCTGTATAAGCGTATCTGCCAAATTCGTAAAATTGAGTGGAGCCAGGCGTTAGAGGACTCCTGGAAAGCTGGGCTACTCAAGGCCACCGCCTGTGAAGAAGATGCGTTAGAGGAATACAGTTGCGTGCCCAAACAAGGGGGCGGTACTTACATTAAGCGGGTGCTCATCGAAGAGGCGATGGTTAAAGACAACTCCATCCCTATTATCACCCTTGAAGCGCCTAAAGACTTTGAGACCTGGTCAGAGGCTCACCGCAACATTCAGGTCAAAGAATGGTGTGAGCAGATTAAGCCGTACCTGGAGAAGCTAAACCCGCTCTGGAACCATGCCTTTGGTGAGGATTTTGCCCGCAAGGGCGATCTGTCGGTGTTTTTGCCCTTAGAGATCGCGCCCGATTTGAGTAAACGCACCCCGTTTGTGGTGGAGCTGGCCAAGTTGACCTATGACGCTCAGCGGGAGATTTTGTTCTACATCTGTGACAACTTACCTCGCCTCCAGGGCATGGCATTCGATGCCACGGGTAACGGTGGCTATCTGGCCGAGGCGGCGATGTTCCGCTATGGCACCGAGATGGTCGAGCAAGTGATGTTAAGTGAGGCTTGGTACCGCGAGTGGATGCCCAAGCTTAAGGCTGAATTTGAAGATTTAAACCTCACTATTCCCCGCCATCAGGACATTCTCGATGACATGGCCAAAATCAAGGTCACCAACGGCACCCCAAAAATAGATAAAGGCTCAGACAAGAGCGCGACCACAGGGCAGCAGCGTCATGGTGATTTTGCCGTGGCGCTAGCTATGGGCATAAGAGCCAGCTGGATGGAAGGGGGCGTGATTGAATTTACCGCAATCCCCGGTAAAGGCAGCGATGAGGATGACTCTAATGATGATTATCACAGCTTTGATCGAGGAACTTATTAATCATGGCTATAACAAAGAGTGACAAGGCGGTTGAAACAGATAGAAACGGTACCCGCTTTAGTGTGAAAGGGCTTAAGAAATCACAAACCGACAATGCCAAGCTAGCGCATCTTCATAGCCATTATGCCCAACACCCGAGTCGTGGGTTAACACCGGCTAAGCTGGCTCGAATATTGAGCTTGGCGGAACAAGGTGATCTTATTGCTCAGTGCGAGCTGGCCGAGGACATGGAGGAGAAAGACGGTCACATCTTCTCAGAGCTGCAAAAGCGTCGCCGTGCCTTGTTGGATGTTGAATGGCAGATAGTGCCGCCACGTAATGCCTCTGCAGCCGAGATTAAAGATGGCGAGATGTTGACTGAGCAGCTTGAAGATATGCAGATATTAGACGATCTCATCTTTGATATGAGTGACGCTATTTTAAAAGGATTTTCAAACAGCGAAATAGTCTGGCAGCAACAGGGCACACTTTGGCTACCAGAAGCGTTTAATTTTAAAGATCCCAGTTGGTTTATGACGGGCCAAGCTAATGATGACGCCAATAGCAAAGAGGTTGTCGACCGTAACGAACTGCGGCTGCGTGATAACACCCTCAATGGCGCAGCCTTGCAGCCTTTTGGCTGGGTAAGTCACGTACATAAGACTAAGTCGGGTTATCTGGGCCGCAATGGCTTAGCCCGAGTACTTGCCTGGCCGTTCTTGTTCAAAAACTACGGCGTGCGCGATCTCGCTGAATTTTTAGAGATCTACGGCTTGCCGCTGCGCCTGGGTAAATACCCAACCGGAGCGGATAAAACAGAGAAAGCGACGCTGCTGCGTGCGGTGATGAGCATTGGCCATAACGCTGGGGGCATCATCCCCAAAGGCATGGACATCGACTTTAAAGAGGCAGCCAAAGGCAATAAAGACCCGTTTGAGTACATGATATCCCTGATGGAGAAAACTGTCTCTAAGGCTATTTTGGGGGGCACCTTAACCAGTCAGGCAGACGGTAAAAGCTCGACTAACGCGCTAGGTAATGTGCATAACGAAGTTCGCCAGGAGCTACGGGATTCAGATCTTAAGCAGATAGGTAACACCTTAAGTCGCGATTTAGTGCTGCCGATGTACATGCTCAATGGTAAAAGCTATCGCACGCCTAACCGTAGCCCGCGCCTGGTGTTTAACATAGTAGAGGCTGAAGACCTCAAGGGGTATGCCGAGTCATTGCCTAAATTGGTCGACATTGGCTTTGCTATTCCTCAGCAGTGGGCCCAGGACAAATTACAGATCCCCGTGGCACAAAAAGGCGAAATAGTGCTGATAAAGCAAGCCGCTCAACCTACGAGTAAAGAGGCTGAGTTTGAAGAGCCACAAGCCAAGCTAAAGCGGATGGCCATCAAGCGCATCGTGGCGCTTAAATCCCAAAGCGAGAAAGTGAAGCTAGAAGCCGATGATGTAGATGAAATGAGCGAACGTCTTGCCAGTGACATGTCGCCCATTCTCGAAGGCTTCACCGATGAAGTGCGTCAACTCGTTGAAAGTGCAGAATCACTAGAAGCGTTGCAAGTTAGTTTGAACAAGTTAGATCTCAGTATCGATGAGGCCAGTGAAATACTGCAGCTGGCCTTAGTCGCCGCAGATTTAGCGGGTCAACATGATGTGCTAAGTGGGAGCTAGTTATGGCTGATAAAGAGGTCAATAGTGCCCGCTATGGCTCATTGCCATTCGAACAGCAGATAAGCTTCTTTCGTAATAAGCTGAACGTGCCTACCGAGTCCTGGACGGAGCTTTGGCGGCATGGCCATAACTCTGGCTTTAGTGTCGCTGGGGCAATGAAAGATGACTTGCTTAATGACTTTAGGCGCGCGGTGGATGCTGCTATCGCTGATGGCAAGTCGCTTACCTGGTTTAAAAAAGAGTTTAATCATATTGTCGCCAAACACGGCTGGGAGCATACGGGGAAGGCGAGCTGGCGGGCTAAGGTAATTTTTGATACCAACATGCGTCAAAGCTATAACGCTGGCCGCTATGAGCAGCTGCAGCAGTTCGAGTATTGGCGCTATGCCCATGGTGATAGTCGCTATCCCCGAGAGATGCATCTTAAGTGGCATGGTACCTTATTGCCTAAGTCAGATGCTTGGTGGCAAACTCACTTCCCGCAAAATGGTTGGGGCTGCAAGTGCCGTATCTATGGTGTGAGTCAGTCAGAGCTTGAACGGAAGGGCTTAACCACTACTGCCACACCGAACGATGGCATGCGAGAGTGGGAAGACAAAACAACGGGTGAAGTGCATCAAGTGCCTAAGGGGATCGATCCAGGCTTTGATTATATTCCTATGCGAGACGCTAATCAGGCTAAGCAACAACAGCTCGCTGAGAAAAAGGCCCCGGTTTATCAAGCACCAGAGCGTCTGGTTTCTACAGCCTTTAGTACCGTTAAAGGTGTCAATGTCGATGGCCTTAATCAAGTCCTCAGGGCTTTTTCAACAACGAGCTCAGCTCCGCAGGTCGCTAAATTGGGTGAGTTCCTTAACATCCACGATATTAGAAGTGTCTTTGTTAAACAGGCTGAAATGGGGCTCTATAACAAAGGGGCCAAAGATATTCAGCAAGCAGTTCAAGGATATCTTAAACCGAGTGAATTCAGCCCAAGATATCTCTATGCTATAAGAGGTTATAAAAACACCCGAGGCTTTACCTCAAAGCACTTTGACCATGTTGTGGTAAAAGTCGCTAGCACCACAAAGTTGTCTAAAGTGGATGTAAACGAGCTGCGTCAACTGGTTGCCTTAGCTCATGAATTTTACAAGCGTGGGAAACCTGAGTTTTCAATGTCGCATATCGTTAGAACCTATGGTGAGAGTAAAGGTCACAGCGGAACAATTGTGACTTGGTTACACGAGTTAGGCCATCAAGTGCATTATAAAGCAGGTGGCCCATCGGCTCCTGCATTTCAAGGACTGACCCGCTATGGCGGGACTAACTCAGCCGAATGGCATGCCGAACACTTTGCTGCTTGGCTATTAAACCGTAATGCCTTGGCAGAATTTAATGCAGATATTGCCAACTATTTTGATAAGCTAGTTGAACAAGCTATCGCTAATGGAGCTAATAATGGATAAGACCTTAGCTGCAATGCTCGCCAGAGCCGATGCAGACCCACAGCAAGGGTTGCTAACCCCTTTGGTTGATGAAGCCTTGGGCGTAGTTAACGATGTAGCGCTAAGTTATAGTGAAAAACAGCAGCAAATAGATACATTACAACAGCAAGCTAAAGGCCGTGAATTGGAGCTGTTTGGTGAGGTATGGGAAAGCCTTCATGTCATCACACCACTTGAGGAGATAGCCGCTGCCGATGGAGAGCAATCCATTGGAAAACCCAAGTAATGGCTGGCACTCATATCAAGGTCGAAGCTAAGGGCCGCACAGCGATAACCAAAGCCCTTAATAGCCTGCTCAAGCAAAGCGGAAATTTAACACCTTCACTTGGTGACATCGGCGAGTACTTGCTTAAATCCACTCAGCAGCGCTTTATCGAACAACAAGCCCCCGATGGTTCGCCCTGGGCTGAATTGAGTAGCACAACTCTTGAACGTAAGCAGCGCACCGACCGCATTCTTACCGAGTCAGGTACCTTAGCATCCAGTATTCATTATCAGCTGGGGCGCAATCAACTTACACTGGGCAGTAACGAAGAATATGCCGCCATGCAGCAGTTCGGCGGCATCACCAGCCCCTTTAGTATGATGCCCAATCAAGACATTCCCGCCAGACCCTTTTTAGGCATCGCCCCGTTTGAGCGAGCAGAGGTCATCGACATACTGCAGCATCATCTGGCGAAAGCACTTTAACTCTCTCAAACGCATTTTAAGCGGTGATATCAAGTAAGGGTTTGGTTGAACTGTGAGCTATTTCACTTGTTAGCAAAGATTTTAACCTGTAATCTCAGATGCTTACGCTAGTGTTGATTTAAATGATAGGTTTAATAAGTTCGCATGCGTACTATACAAAGGTTATGTGTTTTAAAACTAAGGAGAAATAGCAATGACAGATAGAAATAAAGGTGGTTCAGGAGGCTCGAATAAAGGTGGTTCAGGAGGCTTGATTAAAGGCGGGGATAAAGGCCGCAGTCAAGGAGATGAACGAAAAAAGATCATTCGACCAGATGATAATGTACATGTTAATAAAGATACTACAAGTACAGGTCCTAGAAGCCCTAGAAACGAGAAAAAATAGTCATGAAACTCTCTGATTATAAGCAGAGTTACTACGACTTTAGCGGCTCATCTAGCACTGTCACAAGACAAGCAGCTTTTGCTGGTATAGCTTTGATATGGATTTTTAATGGTAAAGTTAGTGAAACAATAGTATTACCACTTGAACTTCTTTGGCCTACATTATTTCTAATTGCTTGCTTAGCATGTGACCTTTTGCATTATATTCTTGCGTCTGCAATTTGGGACGCTTTTCATCGTTTGAAAGAAAAGCAAGGAGTGGCTCAAGACGCCTTGGTGACAGCGCCACCATGTTTTAACTGGCCAGCATTAATATTATTTTGGGCTAAGCATTGTTTCGTCTTACTTGGTTATTCAGGTTTGTTTATGTATGTATATTCAGCAATCGAGTTTAGTAGCACGTAACAAGGCTATCATAGGGGCGTTATGCAAAATGGAGAATTTCGCTATGGAACTAAAAGATTTTATTAAAACAAGCATCACTGAAATTTGTTTTGCCATTGAAGAAGCAAATAAAGAATTGGCTGACTCAGAAGCAATCGTGAACCCTGGCTCAATTCAAGTAAATTCAGAAGAGTCTCAGGCATACGGAAGACAAAGCACTAAAGCGGTACATGAAGAAAGGAAGCTTGTACAAAAGATTGACTTTGACATAGCTGTACAAGCTCAAGAAGGTGAGAAAGCTGGAGGTGGAGCCAAGATATCAATTGCCTCTATTGGTATTGGCGCTAGTGCAGAAACTACAAGCCAAAGTAAATCGGAGAGTAGGCTTAAGTTTTCAATACCTATAATTTATCCACAGGGCAAAGCATAATCAGCGGCAGCAGTCGGACTTGCAAAACTGTCCCGCAATTTGTACCAAATTACGCGCCAGTTTTGCAAGTCGCTGTGCCGGGCATTAGGTTCACATAATAATCATGGATATAGCGGAAATTAAAGAATTGATTTCACTACTAGGAAGCCTTGGCGTAGGCGCTGTTCTCGGCGGCGGGATCATTTACTTCTTCATTAAGTCATACATTCCTTCTTATCTAACAGAAAAAGCTAAGAACCTCGCAACCAAAGAAGATATTTCCGGAATTACCGAGCAAGTGGAGACTGTCAAAATTGGATATGCCAAAATACTTGAAGAGGTACGAAGTGATAACCAGCAACAATTAGCTAGCATTGAAAGAGAAAAATCGATAAAGAAAGAGGTATATCTTGGAGCCTCTGAAGCCTTGACACGCAGTCAAAACATGATTTGTAGTTTTTTTGATCTTAATATACCGAATGAAGAAATCACCAAGAACATGGTTGGAGATTCTGGAATAATGGCTAAAATTCATATTGTTGGAACAAAAGAAACTGTTCGAGCGACAACTGTATTTATGGCTGCGATTGGAACAAAGACTTTAGATTTAATGCTGGAACGATCAACACTCCTAAAAAGGAAAGAAGCAATAGAAGAGGTAGAGCGGCTAAAATTCAAGGCGCAGCAGGAAATTGATCGATATATTGAATTAATGAAAAATCTAAATTTACAATTAAATCAGGATACTGGGACATGGAAGGCCATCAATTGGCAGGTTGATTTTGAGCAAGAAAAAATTGAAAAACATACAAAGACCATTGCGGAACTGTGGGAGCGCCAAGGACCTGAGCATATAGATTTCACTAGAAAGTGCATGGTTAACTTTTTCGAGATATCTGCCTTGTTACCTCCAATAATTCTTGCTGTTAGAAATGAGCTTGAGATGGAGATATCATCAGAGGATTATCTGGATATTTTTAATGATAACTTAGATAAAGGCAGGTTAGTTTTTGATGAGTTTCTTGCTAAAGTACCGAGCTAAAACCCTAACTAAAAGTGCAAGCGGGATAAAGTGCTGCGCTTGGCATTACCATCTATCCAATTGTCATATCTTCCTTAATCAAAAATTAATGAGTTAGAGGCTAAGTTGCTTTATGTAGTCAAATCTCTCAGATTGATTTTAAGCTACTTAAGTGTTGAACCTATCTATTGTACTCCGCAAAAGTGGTTAAACGATTTCAGGAAGATTTAAACGGGATTTAAACTAGGTTACGCTGCACTTAGGTGTATAAATATGGATCAAAGACAGTTATGGGATCATTAGTCTTAGAATTACAGAAAGAGTGCGTAGATGAAAATGTTCCATTAAAGTCACTCGCTCGTAAAGCAATGCTTGTTACACAGAAGCTAGCTTTAGATAAATTGTGGATTGAAAGTGAGCTGAATGGCTATAAAGAACTAGATACTCCTGATTACAGACAAGTTTACGGACAAATTTGTGCAAGGGTTCAAAGCAGAGGTTACGTTCCGGTCGAGTTACCTCAGGAGCTATTAAATGACATTGATACCATTCCAATGAGGCAGTCAATAGCAGAGATCGAGGCTACATTAAAATATAAAGGTGGCTTTACATACGTCAATTTGCCACCAGATCTACAACAGGCTTTTAGAGAGCTGTATAGGAATCAATGTGAATACTTTTTCCGAATACCATTGAATCGAATTCAAGCATTATTAGATTCTATCAGAAATCAAATACTGGATTTCACCACTCACTTAGAGCAAAAGGGGATTTTAGGAGAGGGAATGTCATTTAATAGTAAAGAAAAGGAAAAGGCTCAGGGGATGGTAATCACTGTACATGGTAACTTTCAAGGGATTCTTGGGGACGTTAATGATAGTAATGTTAAGCAATCATTTTCAAATGGAATTGAAGGGGACTTTGATTCTCTAAGAGATATTTTGATAGAAAATAAAGTGGACGAATCTGACATTGATGCTTTGAAAGAAGCTTTTGATGTTGATGGTCCTATTTTAGAAAATGAAGGTTTCGGAGAGAAAGTTAACAACTGGATTGGTAGAATGATAAGTAAGGCTGCTCAAGGTAGTTGGGGAGTGGCTGTCGGTACCGCTGCGGGTTTACTTACTGAAACTATAAAAGGATATTATGGAATCCCGAATATAGCACCATAATCCCGAAACCTTTCCAATCCTAACCTAGCCAATAGCCCCGCATCATGGGGCTATGAAAACATTAAACCGCTCATCCAACGCTATCGCTGCACTGTCAGCTGATCATGTTCAGTCAACTGCTGACGGTGATGCTGTCGCAGTACTGACTTTTGCGTTCGATGGCGAGGTCTCTCAGCTCCAACTCGACATTAACAACAATAACAACACCTCTCGTGTGCAGTTGCTGCCTGATGGTCTGTTTGCGGCCAAAGATGGTCGCCCCTCCGAAGTCCCTGGTGGCAAGTGGCAAATGGATGCTCTGTCCTTTACCAATATTCAAGCCAATGCAGCCGAGCGCACCAATGACTTTCATTTTGATTATGAACACCAAACCCTAAACAGCGACATGAACGGTAAGCCTGCACCCGCTGCAGGTTGGTTCAATGAGCTGGAATATGTGCCTGGTGAAGGGCTATTTGCACTTAATGTCGATTGGACTTCTGCTGCGGCACAATTCATTGCCAATAAAGAGTATCGCTATACCTCCGCTGTTTTTAGCTATGACGCTCAATCAGGCCGCCCTTTGGCGCTGCTTCATGTTGCTTTGACCAATGACCCCGCGCTCGATGGCATGAAAGCCATTGCTGCACTAAAACAAGGGGCGCTTAAAGCCTGTGCACACTCCAATCCCGCCAACCCTGCTCACTCATTAACAACATCTCAATCAACAAAAGGAAATCCTCCCATGAATGAAGCATTAAAGGTGCTGCTTGGCTTGCTGGGCATCGATGAGCCCAGTGACTTAAGTGAAGCCGCCCTTAAAACAGCCACGGATAATGCCAAAACGGCTATTGCGGCCCTAAAAACCAAGGCTGATAAGTCGGGCACGTTGGAGACTGAACTCAATACAGCTAACGCCTCGGTTGTTGCGCTTAAAGCTGGTGGCGCTAATCACAAGAGCGGTGAAGTGGACTTGAGCAAGTATGTGCCTAAGGCCACTTATGATGCCACCGTCACCGCGATGGTCGCGCTCAAGGCGGGCAATGAAAAAGGCTCTGTTGAGCAGCTGCTTAAAGATAACGCCGACAAGGTGCTTGAAGCTGAGACTGACTACCTCACTAGCTTTGGCAAGCAACAAGGCGTCGCCGCACTGAAAGCCATGCTCGAAGCTCGTCCCGCGATTGCAGCACTCAAAACACCACAAACCCAAGGCAAGCAAAAGCCTGGCGAAGGTGATGAACAACTTAGCACTGAGCAATTAGCGGTATGTAAAAACATGGGCCTCTCGGTGAGTGAGTTTACCGCCTCAATGAAGGAGGAAGATGCCTCATGCTAACTCAAGATAGAGCGACCCCAACTCGTGCTAATCATGACCATCACGATCCTATGGCAGCTACCGTGCTGATTTATGCCGGAGCCATTGTGATGCTCGACGCTGCGGGTAATGCCGTTGCTGGACAAACTGCCACAGGCTTAACCCCGCGCGGCGTAGCCAGAGTACAAGTGGATAACACCCAGGGTATTGCTGGTGCTGAGTCGGTGCCTAGCGTTAATGGCTGTCACCGTTTCATCAATGACGCCTCAATCACTCGCGCAGATATTGGAAGTTCTGCTTACGTGGTTGATGACGAAACCGTGGCTGACAGTGATGGTGGTGGCACACGCTCGATGCTCGGCAATATTATCGATGTAGATGTTACCGGAGTCTGGGTCGATATCGTTTAGCCATACGCTTCACTCGTAAACCATTAGCCCATTTATTCGTTAGGAGCGAAATCATGATCATCAATAAAGCCAATCTTGCGGCGCTATTTACCGCCATTAAAACCTCCTTTAATAAGGGGTTAAAAGACACGACTCCGTTGTGGAGTAAGGTGGCGACTCTTGTGCCATCAACCACCAGTACCACCACTTATGCCTGGCTTGGCCAGTTCCCTCGTATGCGTGAATGGTTGGGTGACCGTCAACTTAAAAGCCTGGCGTTGCATGACTACAGCGTGAAGAACAAGAAGTTTGAATCAAGTGTGGCCATTCCTCGCGATGACATCGATGACGATACCTATGGTGTGTATACGCCACTGTTTGAGGAGATGGGCTACGCCGCGGCCACTCATCCCGATGAGCTGGTTTATACCTTACTCGCCGCAGGCTTTAACAGCTTGTGTTACGACAAACAGAATTTCTTCGATACCGACCATCCGGTGGGTAATGAAGATAACGGCATTAAGTCTGTCAGTAATATGCAGGCAGGGGGCGGTGATGCCTGGTTCCTGCTCGATGTAAACCGTCCCATCAAGCCGCTTATGTTCCAGCGCCGCCGTCAGTACGACATCAAGTCGATGACCAAAGACGATGATGAAAGCGTGTTTATGCGTGATGAATATCGCTATGGCGTCGATGCCCGTGTCAATGCTGGTTTTGGTTTGTGGCAGCTGGCGTTCGGCTCTAAGGCCACGCTCAATGGAGCCAATTTTAAGGCGGCGCGCACAGCGATGAAGAGCCTTAAAAGCGATGAAGGTCGTCCACTGAACGTGATGCCTAAATTGCTGGTTGTTGGCCCAAGTCATGAGTCAGCAGCCGAAGAGATATTCAAGGTGCGTGAATTGGCTGGTGGTGGAACTAACTCACTGTACAACGCCGTCGACATTCTTGTGGTGCCCTGGCTCGCATAGATAACGAGCGCTTCAATTGCTATGCCCTAGCGATTAAGGCATAGCCCCGAACCTTCTTTAACTGGAGAATCCATGAAATGGCTATATCAAGTTCTACTGGCACGAACAGGCTTCGTCTTGCTGTCATTACCTGTCTTGCACATCACGGTTATAGGCGTGCAGGTGTCGGCTTCTGTAAAGGTGAAAACAAGTTTAACGCCGATGACTTTAGTGAGTCACAGCTTGCGCAGCTTAACGATGACCCAAGGCTTAAGCTCACGTTCGTGGAGGCCGACGCTCCGCAGGCATCTATCACGCTCAATGCAAACGCGGTTAAAAATGTGGACACGCAAGCGGATAAAGCACTGTTGGGTGAAGGGCCCTTGGTCGGTGACAGCCTGGGTATAAGTGATACTGAGACCCAAGCGGTGAAGGTGCTGAACTTTGCCGAGGCGATACTTGAGCTGGAGCCTGACAATAAAGAGCACTTCACCGGAGACGGTAAACCTCAATGTGATGTGCTGAGCAAGTTGATGAATACGCCTGTTTCTGCCAGTGAAAGAGACAGCTTGTGGAGCGACTTTAAAGCCACACAAGCCGCTAGCCAGGACGCGCAGTAATGCCTGCCATTAATGTCTATGCCACCGGTGCGCAGATGATTGCCAGGTTCGGTGAAAATGAGCTTATCTCGCTCACCGACCGAGATGGCTTGGCGGGTGGAATAGTGGCCAGTGTGCTTGATGTGGCACTTAACGATGCCACCGCACTCATCAATGGCTACTTGGCTGGACGTTACACACTGCCGTTAGTCACGCCACCTGCAATGTTAGAGCGTCTGTGTTGTGACATCGCTCGTTATGGTTTGTATGACAACGGTGCGAGTGAGCAAGTCAGTAAGCGCTTTGATGATGCGGTGCGATTCTTGGAAATGGTCGCAGCAGGGAAGATAACCCTTGGCATCACCACTCAAGGTGAAAGCCCTGTCAGTAATGACTTGCCCGCCATTGAGAGTGATGGTGCGGTGTTTAATCGTCGCCAATCAACAGGCTTTATCTGATGCTCGACTTAGTCACGCCACTCATCACTCAGCTGACACCGACTGGTGCGCCATGGTTGGAAGTGGAGGGGCTACTTAAGCTTTCTGAGCTGGATGATAAGACGCCAAGGCGACTGCCTAAACTGTATGTCATTGAGATGTCAGAGCGGGCTACGCCTGATGTGCGTGGGACAGGCCCTTATCTGCAGACGGTGCAATTGGAGCTGGGCGTTGTCGTGGTGATGGCCAGTATTAATGGCCTGCAACCCAGTTTAACGCCCATTAGAGAGCGAGTACGTCAGCGCTTGTTTGGTTGGCGACCTCACCTGGAGGCAGAGCCTCTGGCATTAGCCGGTGGCAGCTTACTCAAAATTGGCAGCCATTATGTTGCCTGGCTTGACCGATTCATCACCGAATATACAGAAGATGCGAATTAACGCAGGAGAATAACATGGCTCGTAAATTTGCTAAAAAAGCCCTGGTCTTTGCCAAAGAGCTGACTTACGGCGTCGATGCCATTGCGGCCACTGAGCCCAGTGTGGCGGTATTGGGCCGCGAGGTGAAAATTACGCCGCTGGCTGGTGAGAACACTGCCCTGGAATATGACGATGGCAACTTAGGAAATAGCGCTGAAATTGAGACTGAAACCTATGTGACATTAGAGTTCGGGGTCGATTGGGCTGGCTCAGGAACCGCGGTGACGCCTGCGGCCTATGACAAGCTGTTAGGGGCGTGTTTGCGAAAAGCGACGGTTAAAGCGGACAGTGTTGAGCAAGCCATTGATGAAGATGGGGCTGACTCTATCACCTTCTATTTCTATATGGATGGCACGCTGCACGCATTAGTCGGGGCGAGAGGCAGCTTTAAATTAGAAGCGAAAGCCAAAGAGTTTCCCAAAATCATGTTCACTTTTACTGGCCTGTTTGTGCCTGTGACATCGGCAGTCCTTCCTGCCACGGATTTCAGTGCCTGGCAAACACCGCTTAAGGTGGGGGCGGCTAACTCAGCCTGTACTTTAGGTGGCAGTGCCATCAAGTTGATCAGCTTCGAATATGATCAGGCTAATGATGTGATACATCAGGAGTATGTGGGTCATGAAGAGGTGTTGATCACTGACTACGCGCCTAGCGGTAAGTTGGTATTTGAAGCCGCCTCTTTGATTAGCTTCGATCCTTTTGCGGCCAATACTCATGTGGTTACTTTTGAATTATCACATGGTGTTGCTACTAATCAGGTGCTGTGGAAAACCGCTCAGCTGCAGTTGGGACGAGCGGAGTATGGCGACCAAGATGGCACGCTTACCTATGAACTTCCCATTCGTCCTTTGAGTAATGTTGATTTGCTTATCAGTAAATAAGCCTCATTGGGCTAACCCCTAACAGCTCTACTTCATTGTTGTAGTTAAAAACTAAGGAATGACATGTTCACATTTACCCCTAAGCGTCTCGTTAAACACTGGCCAGCCACCATAAAGGTGTCACTTGATGGCGGCAAGGTGGAGGAGATAGAAATCAGCCTCGATCTTAATCTGCTACCTGTTGATGACTACATGACCGAACTCAGTAAAGGTGATCACCAGCTCTTCGATGCCATCTTAGCGGGATTTGATGGCATCGCTGGAAGTGATAAGCAGCCATTAGCCGACACCCCCGATAACCGTGCAGCCCTCTATCAACATGCGCCATTTACCGATGCGCTGTTGCATGCCTATCGCGCGGCTAACTCTGGTGAGGCTGCAAGAAAAAACTCATAGAAGGGGTGCGGGGGCTCTATATCCGTACGCCTATTTCTCAGGCTGAGCAGCGCCAATTCGATGAGGAAATGGCCTTGTTGGGTATTAAGGCCAACACGATCTCAGAGGAGCTGTTTGAGTTTTGGGATGAACATCAAGTGGCGGTGACGTGGTGGCTGCAGGTGCAAGATTTGATGCGTTACAGCTATGGCCCTGGTATTGCGATATGTAACGGCTTAGATGTATTGGCTGTGAAAGCGGACAGTGAATTGAGTGGCACAGCGTACAGCAAGCAAGATTATCAAAAACTCAGGCTTATCGCGCATACGGTGACCACCATTTTTAATGACAAAGTAGGGTAATCATGGGTGATTTAAAACTAGCGTTGACCTTAACCGCAGATGGCAAACAGTTGATAGGTACCGTTAAGGGGGCCACGTCTGTGGTCTCTGACTTAAATACCCGCTTGAATCACACCCAGTTGTCTGGCAATAAAGCCGCTCAAGGCTTATCGAAGGTGCAACGCCAGGGCGATGTGGCAGGCAAATCACTACAGCGTCTGAGTCAGTATGCTGCTGGCGCATTCGCTGGATTGTCTGCGATTAACCTGGGCAAAAAAATCACTCAGGACTTAGCCGCCTTTCAAGATATCCGTACCCGTCTGCAGAGCTTGTCTGGCTCGACTGCAGCTTACGCCGCCAATGAAGAATACTTGATGCGGATAACACGTGAACATCACAAAGAGCTTATCCCATTAGCGGATAATTATGCGGCGCTGTTAAACCTGCAAGACTCAGGCTTAGTCACCCAAATTCAAGCTCGCACGATATTAGAAGGCATGAGTAATGCCCAATCGGCGCTTGGAGCGAGCTCTGTTCAGTTAGGCCAATCTATGTATGGCCTGTCCCAAGCACTGGCATCGCCCATCGTTCGCGCCGAAGAGTTAAATCAACTGGTTGAACCTATGCCTGGTCTGCTTAATAAGATGGACAGAGCTGCAAGTTTACCCGCAGGCGGCTTTCGTCAAATGGTGCTCGACGGCAAAGTCACGGCTGATTTCTTGCGTAACAATCTCATCAAGGCGCTGAGTGAATACGATGGGGCAGCTGCTGCGACCGCCGCGAACATCAGCGCCCAGACTCGCGACATGAAAAA
Source organism: Shewanella psychrophila (assembly GCF_002005305.1). Lineage (NCBI taxonomy): Bacteria > Pseudomonadati > Pseudomonadota > Gammaproteobacteria > Alteromonadales > Shewanellaceae > Shewanella > Shewanella psychrophila. Next base: position 3,970,999 of record NZ_CP014782.1, on the reverse strand, counting down.
TGCCTATCAGCAGCTCATCGTCGCTTTTGAAACCCCGATTAATTCCAGTTTAACCCCCGTTTTATCCACTTTGACTGAAGGTTTAATGTGGTCAACGGACAATGCCGAGTTGCTTATTGATGTACTCGGCGGCGCGTTGGTTATTGCCATGGGCCGTGCCAGCGCGGCAGCGGTGAGCGGGGCGACCGCTTCACTGAGTAAAGCGCACGCTGATGGTGTGGCGAGGGCTGCCGCCATCAGTGAGGCTCAAGCTGAGCTTCAAAAAGCGATGGCACAACGTAAAGGTGTATTAACGTCGGGACAGGCTGTTGTGGCTGAAGCGCGGTTAACGACAGCGAGAACGGCGCTCACTACCGCGACGAATCGAGCCACGATTGCGACTCGCGCCATGAATGGTGTGATGAGTTTAGCGGGCGGGCCTGTGGGTGTGGTGATGATGGCCGCGGCAGGGATTGCTTACTTTGCTATGCAGGCTGATGGGGCAAAAGAGCCGGTCTTAAATTTGGCGGACGAAGTTGCAAAGCTTAATGGTCAATTTAAGGCGCTCAGCCAGCAAGAGCGTCAAATCAAAGTCAGTAAGCTCTCCACTCAGATGAAAGCCTGGCGCAGTGAATTAATTAAAACCAATGCTGAAATAGAGCGGGTCAATCGTCATTCTTTGTTGTTGAGAGGTACACCAGGTGAGCTGCAATCACGGGTTAAACTTGATGTTTTGAAAACAAAAGCCAGTGAATTAACCGACAAGTTGACTGAAGCGAGTGCGGCGCAGCAAGCGCTGTTTGAGCAAGGTTTACCAAGCATGGATAAACAGCCCACCACGATAAAGGGCAAAAAGAAGGTTGATAAAGCCCAGCAACAGCTGCTGGACAGGTTAACTAAGCAAAAGCAGCTTTATGGGGAAGTGAGTGAAGCGGCTAAAGTGCGCTATGAAATTGAGTTCGGCAGCCTTAAAAAACTCGATCCGGTGGTGAATGCCAGGATATTACAAGCAGCTAAAGCATTGGATGCCACCAAGGCAAACACCAGCGCGGCAGCTGAGCAGAAAAAGCAACTGAGTGAGCTGCTTAAGGTACTCGATCCACTGGCTGCGGCCAGTAATGAGATGGCCGAAAAGGAGCGGTTGTTAAAAACGTATTTTGAACAAGCCAATGTGCCGTTAGAAAAACGTAAAGCCTTGCTCAGTGCACTTAAGGAAGAATACGCACTCGCCTCAGAGGGCCCGAGTGAGTTTGATAATCTGCGGGGGAATTTAGATCCTCGTTATTCAGAGTCTCAAACTCATGACGACAATATGGGGATCTTGAATGATGAGCTGGCCAATACCCCTGAGTCAGAAGCATTAAAGCGTAATCAGATAAACCTATTGATTGAGGCTGAGCAGCGTCGTCATGCTACTGCCATGGGTGAGATCAATGGCGGCATTTCAACCCAGTTTGATGCGATGTGGTCAGAGACTTTCGATCGGTTTGCTTCCGGTATTGGCTCTGCAACTGCAGATGCACTTTTTGAATCGGAAAACTTTGGTGATGCGATGAAGGGCATTGCTAAGGGAGCGATTAAAAGTGTGGTGTCAGGCTTAGTGGAGGTGAGCATTAAGAAGCTGGCGATGGCGGCTATTGATAAGGGCATTATGGCCAGTACCTCAGCGACAGCAACTACGACTGCCGCCGCGACAGGTGCCTCTATTACCGCATCAATGGCTCCAGCCGCCGCAACCTCATCAATCGCCACATTCGGAAGCAGCGCCACTGTCGGCATGGCCGCAATGATGGCGGCGATGGCTTTGATCCCCACCATCATCGGCCAATTTCATGGCGGCGGTACCATTCCCCGTGAAGGTACCTATCTTCTCGATGGCGGGGAGACGGTGTATACCCGCAAGCAACAACAAACCCTTATGAATGCCTTGAGTACGTCAGCTGATGGGGGCAAGGGTGGAAAAGGGGCGGGCGTACAAGTGATGGTTAAGTTGATAGAGGATGCCAGTAAGGCGGGCAGCGTTGAGCAAAGCAAAGGGCTCAGTGGCCAGGACGTGATTAATATTTGGGTGGCTAACATTTTAGAAAGAGCTGAAACAGCGCAAGTGCTAGAGCAAAGCTACGGGTTACAACGCAATGGCTGATTACCCTTCACATTTTCCGCCACCCCTGGCCTCCGATTATAAATTGGTGAGAGCCCCTCGTATTCGCATGAGCAAAATGGTGTCTGGTTATCAGCGTGCTAGAACCTTGTATGCCTGTACGCCGACGCAATTTAGCGTGTCATTTTTCATGCCCCGTCTCATGGCCATCGAATTTGAACAGTGGATAGACGCCAATGCCAGCCGAGGAGAGTTTAATGTGTACCCACTGCGATTGGTCAAAGGGCTCGTTAAGTTAAGTGGGCGCTTCATTGTTAATCCGACTGACACCGTCAAGTCCGATGGCCGCTTTTGGACATTTACTGGAGTATTAGAAGTGCGTGACCGAACCAAGGAGATCACTTAATGGCTTTATTTCCGACGCCAACCATCAATTATTCAAACTTGTATTCGGGTACGCCAGATCAATCTGACTTTAAGATCGCTGGTGCATTTTTGTCGGTGGCCTACATTCCGACGGATAGGCGTTACGCATTTTATCAATTGAAATACAGTACCTCGGATGTGTTCAATAACTATGCGGCGCTCAAACCCAGTGATGTGAAGCCCAAAATATCGGGTGTCGCTGGGGTCGCCGCCGTCAAGTTTGTTGCATCACAGCAGACGTCATTGCGTACTGCAGTGTTTGGCAGTGGCGCATTAGATCTTCAAGGGCTGGTCGGTGTTAAGGGAGATCAAGATTATTATCTGTATCTGAAATGCTATTTGCCTGTTATTCCCACACATCCCGTGGCCATCATGGGCGCGGGTACTGGCCTGTATGGGGTGAGTTTACTCTATGTGCCTAATCCCGTTGATGGCGACAGCCTTCGCTTTCGCCATGGGCACTATTCATCAGCGGCAGAGGTTGATGTCTCCAGTGTATCGAAGGGCACCTGGCTGGGTGTCGAAATGAAACGCGTTAGCGGTGTGATGTATTTAACAGTGCAAACATTAGCTGGATTTAACGACACAACACAGCAAGCGGTGAGCGACTTTCGGCCTGATGAAAGCAAAGCCATTTACCTTGGACAAGGGGAAGTGTCTGAGCTGGCCACAGTGCCATCGTTTTTCAAAACATCACATACTCACGGTGAGTTTTCAATTACCCCAGATGGATTTTCTATCAGTAAACCGAGTGGTGGCTATCGCTCTGCGCATCTTTATGACGTCATTAAGCCCAATACAGGGCGCTGGTATATGGAGTTTTCCTATCATGATTCGGGTGCGGCTTATCCTGGCGTAGCCCCTGTGGGTAGCTCATTGGATGTGGCCATTGGGGTGACAGGTTGGGCGGTGGGTACCAATAATGGGCACAAGTTCGCTCAACAAATTGGTGGGGGAACCCCTTGGGGCTCAGCGTTTCCTGCTGGGGGCAGCTGCGGGATCATTTATGACAGTGATCATGGCGCGCTTGAGTATTTTATTAATGGTGTGAGTATCGGTAAACCTTTTGCAAACGGCACCATTCAAGGCGATGTGGTCTTTGCGGTGGGCACTTCCCCCAGTGGCCATGTTTCGGTGCGAACCTCATCAACTACCTGGCTTGCCCAGCCAGCCAATGTTAATACGCCCAGCACGTCGAAATTCCTCCATGGCATGACCTATTTTGATGGCTACATTCGTGATTTTTGTGTGCGCAATATCCCATTGCCTGAAGGTGAAACCCCTTACTGCATCAGACCTGCGTTGCATCAAATCATTAAGATGAAAAACTTAGCGACGGGGGAGGTGACAGCGCATAGCGCGGTAGTGCTTAAAGCTCGCAGTGACAGTATCGAACTCACTGTGCCGAGAGTGGCACCTGGCCCGTATCACCTCACCGTCATAGCGCTTGGTGGTGAGTCGCCTGTTTTACCCTTTACCGTGACGTCATTGGCGGTACTCAGTGATCCGAGCGACCATTTAGTCGAAGAGTTTACCGATCACAATGCCGTACTCTCAAGGTGGATGGCAGGTCATAAAGCCTGGGGCGGCGACAATGGCGGGATAGTACAACAAAATGTGTCACTGAATGCTATCGATGGTGAAGTCGTGATCACCGCCAATGGGGATGACTACACGGGGGCCGTTTATGGCGTGAGTAAATTGGGAGAGAGCATCGAGCGTAAAACGCGGGTTGGGGGCTGTCTGGTGTCACGCAGCTATTTCGGTCCAGGTGAATTCATCATTGAAGCGAAGCTGCCGCCGTTGTCAGGTGTTTGCAGTGCTTTTTGGTTATTCCATTATGAAGAAGGTTATGCCGGACATCCCTTGTTTGACAGCATGGTTGAGGATGGTCTGCATCAATCTGGAACGGAAGAAGCGGGTTTTTACCTGGTGAGAAACCATGAGATTGATATTGAACTGCCTACCGCATTAAAAACCGATCCGGATACCGAAATTGTGAGTTACACCAATGGGCGATTTAATACCTGGCATGGTGAGCTACGCAATTGGGACGTGGTCAATAATGATGTCCCAACTTATGATCCGAATTACAGCGCCGTTAACGATCCGGCTTACTGGTCTGAATATACCGATGAATGGGTTAATCATGGGGTCAATGTGACCGATGATGAATATCATAAATTTGGCATCAAATGGATGCTTGATGATGGCTCACCCTATGTTGAGTTTTTCATTGATGATGTGCTGGTTAAGCGGGTGGAGAGTCATGTTCCTTTTATGCCGCAGCGATTATGGCTGGGAATGTGGTTTCCCTCCGCCAATACTCACTGGGCCGGAAGAGGGGCCCCTTGGCGTTCGCAGTACATGAAAATTCGCCGTTTTGAATACATCCCTGAGGCAACAACAGGCGCAATTTATCAGCACCAGGGTGAGTCCTATCCTAAAGATTTTTTCAGGGCGTTAAATGGGCTGACCGTGGCGAATCAATTGGCTCAAGTGTATGCCAGTGCCCCCACGGGAGAGAGTATTTATTACACCGTTGAAATGAGCAGTCCCACCCTTAAAGTTGAAGGTCATCCGCCAGGGAAGGTGTACTTAGTGCGCGGCTTTGACGCGCTGACGGCAAAAGATCACCAAGGCAATCTGATTGAATATCACGCGGCAGGTATTGAGATCCAATTCCCGAAAGTGGGTGAAGGCAATAGCACGTTGAATATTGCGGTGCCCAATGTGAATGGCGAGGTCTCGCGAAGCTTAAGGGTCATTAAGGAGGCAGGCGACAAAATTGAAGTGATATTGCGTTTATACACCAGCTCTGGCTATCAATCCGGCCCTGCTGCACCGGAGCTGCGATTAACCGCCAAAAGTTATGAGAAAAAAGAGGGGGTGATCACGCTAGTGTGTGGCTGGAAAATTGAGTTTATCAATAAAAAGTGGCCCGCAAGAATCTATACCGCGTCGGATTACCCCGGCTTGGATTATCTGTAATGGCGGTTGCATATAGTAGCTTACTTCGTTACCGCACCGTGCCTTATGTTGATGGTGGGCGAGATATGAACGGCTGGGATTGTTATGGCCTGGCGCGGTATGTGGCTCAAACACATTATCACTATTCAGAGCTGTCTATGTTTGACACCATTTTAGCAGCCAATAAACGTCAACTCACCAAAGCCTACCGCGCTGAAACGACCACGTTAAGGCGCACGAATACGGCGGCTGATGGGTGCTTGGTGGCTTGTCTGCAGCAGGGTGTTTGTGTGCACCTTGGAATCGTGGTCGAGGTTAGCGAGAACAACCAACTGGTCGTGCTTCACACTGGCGAGAAAACTGGGGGCTTAATGACGCCGCTCCCGTTGTTTTTACATCAACAGCAGCAACTGGAATTTTGGCAATGATATCGTTAATCGTGTACCCCAATAAGCTAGATAAAAGCGTGTACTCATCTTATGGGGTTGAGCAGTCGAGCACACTCTTAAGTACGTTAGAGGGGTATTGCTCATCGCTTGAACGCGATCAATTTATGGTCTTTGTTAATGATAAGCCCCTGTCGTTTGAGCATTGGTCTGCGTGTCGACTTAATGACGGCGATATGGTGGAAGTGGTGATCGAGCCTAAAGAGCCTATTACTATCTTTTATGCGGTGGTGGCTGTGCTTGCGGTTGGCAGTGCAATCTACAGCATGAACAATATCCCCGATACGTACAACAGCACGACGCCGAAAGGCTCCTCTATTTACGATATCAACTCTCAAGGCAATCGAGTCAGGATCAATGGCGCTGTCCCTGAGTTATTAGGGCGGCATAAAGTGATCCCCGATTTAATCGCGCCTCCTTATAAAACCTTTGAGGATAATGAGCAATGGTTGCTGCTGTTGATGTGTGTGGGCGGGGGGAATATCGATTTTGACCATCCAGATAAGCTCAATTACCCCAATGATAAGCTTATCTACATTGCTGAAACGGAAGCGGATCGTCTAGGTATCGATTGCCAGTATTTAATCGCGCCCCCAGGTTCTGATTTAACGGCTCATCCAGCGCATCAAATCATGTATACGGCACCGGAAGTGGCCAATGGTGAGGTTGAGATTGAGGTGGCTGGGTTAGTGATTGGGGTGGCGTCGAGCTTTAATAAGTTTTTAAAACCCGCTTCAACCAGCAGTTTACGGCTGATTAAACAGGAGTTAATCGGAGGCAGCGAGCCTATTGAGCGAGAAATATCACAACAATGGCCGGTGACCTTTACCAGTGGCTCGAATATCGAAATAGAGGGCAGCACAAACGACAATGGTTTCTACAGCATTGTCTCGGTCAATGATAATCGCCGCGTGCTGGTGTTGAATAAACTCGATACTGATGGCATCGATGACCCCAGTTGGACTGGGTTTGTTGGCAGTGGACTAATCGCCTTTTCTCAAGTGAATTTAACGGGCTCCGTTGATGGCAGAAAATCAGGGCCGTTTGCTGCCAGTAAGAGTGGTAAATCAGCTCGCTACATCTGGATTGATTATAAGTTTCCCCGTGGATTAGGGAAGCTTAACGATAGAGGTTCAATTGATGAGTTAACCGTGACGTTTCGGGTTGAATGGCGCGCGATTAGCAGTGCTGATGCGTGGCAAGCCGCTATGTTTACGCATACCGACAAGACGCTTGACCAACTGGGGTTTAGTCAGCGTATTGATATGCAGGTCGATATGCGGGCAGAGGTCAGATTGTCACTGGTAACCAGTAAGCTCGATGATTTAAAAGCGCATGATGATTTGATGTGGGTGGGGCTGCGTTCAGAAGTGCAGTCTCCCGTGAACTACCCACACGACACCTGCTTACTGATGAAGCTTAAAGCCTCTTCTGCTTTGTCGGCAGCGGCCTCAACCAAGGTGAGTGGTATAGGCACACGGGTGATACCGACTATGCAGCCTGATGGCAGCTTTGTGACGGATAAAACCCGAAATCCAGTTAACGCCCTGGTGCATCTGCTTAGCACGTCAAATTTAGATTACCTCACCGATTTAGACCATTCTCGGTTGCAGTACCTCAATGATATCTGTGCGTCCCGTCGGCAGTACTTTGATGGGGTATTTGATAACCAACTGACCTTTATCGATGCCGCAAAACGTATGTTAGACGTGGGGTTTGCGATACCCAGTATCGAGTGGGGCAAGTTGAGGCCTGTAAGGGATGATGCTAATCGGGTGGTGGAGCAGATGTTTCAACCAGATAACATGCTGTCGCCACTTAGAGTGCGCGAAGAGCTTATCATTGATGATGAGTTTGATAGTGTTGAAGTTGAGTACATGGACAGTACGACCTGGAAGTCATCAACGGTCTTGTGTTCATTACCTGGTGACTCTGGTACTAAGCCTAAAAAGGTACGTGCATTTGGAATAACGGAAAGGCGAGAAGCATGGCGCTATGGCATGCGCAAACGCAGAGAGTATAAATATCGACGTATCACTTATCTGTTTGATACTGAGCTCGATGGCTTTAACTGTGAACGCCTGTCGTGTGTAGGCATTGCAGATGAGGATGACTTTCAGGGGCGTATAGTGAACTTTGATAGCCACGATAATGTCGCCTTGCTGTCTGGAATTATCGAGTGGATACCAGGAGAGAAACACTACACGGTTTTAAGGGCACCAGATGGTTCTCCTTGGGGGCCAGTGGAGGTGTATCAAGGCGGCTCAGATAGAGAGTTTGTGTTATCCAGTCTACCGCCGTTCCCCATCTCACAGGGCAGTCAAGATGACGTGCTATACCGCTTTGGCGTACTGGATAACATTGAAACAAAAGCTTTGATAAACACCATGCAGCCCGCAGGGACTGAAAAGGTCTCATTAGTGGCATCGGGTTATGATGAACGGGTGTATGCAGATGATAATAACGAACCACCTACATAGCACCAGTGTTCTTAGCTATTGCTTTAACACTTTTCGGGACAGAAATGGATTAGAGTGCAAGCTCTGAAAATGACTCTTGGCAGTTAGAGAAAATATGTAATCAAATACGGAATAAGTGCCTTCTAGGTTGTGCGCAATGTAAAACTAGCAAAGCGCACTTGATTCCATTAAATGCCGAGAGTTACGGAATCCACATAGTTATTTGTTAGCTACTTTCTCTATAGCTAATTCACGATCTAATGGTAGTTTTGATTGACCATAAATTACTCCCAAAATGGCATTGGATCTTTTTGCCCCCATAAGATACTGTAAACAAACTCATGTGTTCGATTAGTTACAATAGGCTTAGAGTGTAATCTAGTTATTATGCTTTTAATCACAGGGGGCATTTCTGTTAGATATTTCTCTTCATTGAAAAATAAAGAGTTATTTATTTTACTTAACTGGTTAGGTAGCAGTGTTACATAAGTATCCTCCCCACTACCTTCCTTTATATTTGAATATACAAAAGAATCATAACCTCTATCTAATGCCCATTGTTTTAGTTTTAAAGTATAATCTAACCAAACTATTTCCTGATATTTAGCTTCTTTGAAGTCTTCATTGATTGCTTTAGAACGTGCTTTTCGTTTTCTATACTCTTCAGTGAATAACCTATTGTTAGTGTAGCCCTTCATAATACCTTTTATATCATTTTTAGACATTACATTGAAAATATGGGGAGGGTAGATAACATCTGTGAAAGGATCAAACAATGCTCGAACTTCTAATTTCTCTGATAGTGATAGCTGGTCACTATCGATAACCTTTGGTCCCCCACTTCCAATCGGATCATCTTCCCATAAATCAATTAGTCGTAAAGGCCGGTTCACATCTAACAAGTACTCAGATATAGAAAATTTACTTGCATGACAACAAAACTCTTCAATATACTGCTTTAAGGATTTTGTATTGATAACATTACCAAGCCTGTCAAAAACATCTACCGAAAAATCCGGTTTCAAAGAACAGTTTTCTTGGTGTGCGAACATTCCTTCAATCCGCCCTGCGGCTGCTATCGGAGTTAAGCTTAAGTGCTTGAGAATTTGAATGTTGTGATTTGAGCCAGTATCAGAGTTATATACACGCACGTTAGATCCCTTCCATGATAATCAATATGTTACATATATACTTTGATTTAGCTTCATTATCAAATCACAATTGCATTCTGTATGTAAGTTTATAGAGTTAAATGAAAAACCAACAAAAAACTCTCGGTAAATCAACAGGTAAAATGAGTTGAGGCATTTACCCTAACTCACTCATAATGATGTAATACATCTTAAAGTGATCGTTCTAAGATGTACCTGGATATAAATGAATTAGGGTATTTAATCTAAATAGGAACTATTGACTATAGAATTTATGCCTATCTTAATATGTGGTAACGTTCCTAACTTGAGATGAACACCATATGTTACTGGGTTGTTGGATTTTGTGAGGGGGGGGGATCATTTCTCATTCAGACGATTATTACTTCAGCAATATCGCTAATAGACCCTATTTCAATAGAAAAAGCGTCTAGATTAACCGCTGCACTGTTCTTTACTTTTGGCCTAATTATACAGCGATGTTCCTTCTGGTATGCATAGGAAAAATGTTTATAAAATTCCTGATCCTTATCTTTAATCGTATCATTATAGGGGTCATAATAGTACACATCACTTTCGAGAAACTCCCAATCAGGGAAGCTAATTAAAAGCTCATCTTTAAGTCTATTAATAAACTCAACTTTATCTTTTATTATAAGGACTGCATCAGACTCAAAGTCTGTTGGCATTCTTCTGCTGACTTCATTGCAAGTACAGAACATGTAATAGTCTCCCATTACAAATTCTATTGGCACGACTCCATTGATTATTGGGTTTCTAAGGCCTTGAAACTCAAAATGACTTTCACCCTTAAGTATTTCGCTAATCGCTTTTAGCCTGTAGCTTCTCACCGTCTCTAAATCTTTTATTGCCTTGATATGGCTGCCTTTTGAATAATAAGACGCAGGAGAAATTCTAAATCGTCCATATTTAAGCATATCTTCGACATATTGCTTTTTAGAGAACTTTAAAAGGCAATTTTCAGGCTCAATGGTCAATTTATCAAACATTTTTACGCCCAAAGGCATCCCATTGGAATAGTATGCGTTCAATTGCTCTGATGCATATCCTATAGACCCTTCCTTTAAAATACCTCTCCAATTGGTTTCTTCGATCAACTCAATTAAAAGTCGACCGAATCTGGCATCATTATCAATCATCGGTGTCACGCTTATCTTGCCATTAGCGCCAATATCGAGGCTATTTGTAAATACATCCGCTAACCTTTCTTGAATCGTCTCATCTTCTTCAAGGAGTAAGTATGGATTTCTATAGTATTCGCAACGCCATATATCTTCGCGAACTATCCTCCCCCCACTTGATTGGGCTTCTTTCTTTAGTTCGAAAATTCGTTTCTTAAACCACTCGTAAGTGCTCTTTTGTCTGTCCTTGAGTAGATCCATTTATTCCTACTTTTTAGATAAAAAAGCCGCTATTAGTTATTCAGTTGTAGTGGTGCTGTTTTTTGAGAACCAACCAACTGCAATTTGGTTTCTATCATTAGATATATTTTCACCATTGGCAATAGTTTGTAACTCATAAAGAGGGGAAAAAGGCTTAGAGTGATCACTTTAATCTGAATCAACAGGGGGATTAAACTCGATTTAAAGATGGTTTAAATCCATCCTGATACTCGGGCCTATTTTTAATATTTGAACGTTAATAGGACTTGTGACAAGCAAGATATTCACTTTATGTACCTTTCAGAACCTCGCCAAACGCTGCAGCTAGAATGTTTTGCCAAACCATGTGAACTGGTAATTATTTAGATGAGATAAGCTCTCATTTGCCAAACCGAGTGAAATGTTTTGCCAAACCTCGCGACGCGCTACAAATTTCAAACAAAAACTCTCCTACCTTAGTCTAAGGTTTAGCCTTGCAATGGCATAAGGTTGACGTTGACGTTAATCTGTATCTGTATGTTTTAAATCTTATTTTTTAATTTTACTTACTTGGTTGCCGTTGGCGTTAGACTAAGGTCGCGATTGTTGTTGTGCTCTGCCTTGATAGATTAACTGTGACTTTAAATAAAAAATCAGCACAGGGGAGTCGCTATGAGTTTTGAAAGCAACGACAAGGCAGAGGGATATTGGCGCGAGAATTTACGCCTAGTACTTAAATTATTAGCTATATGGGCTGCAGTATCTTTTGGATGCGGCATTTTACTAGTGGATGTACTGAATGAAATTCATTTTATGGGATTCAAGTTGGGATTCTGGTTTGCACAACAAGGTGCCATGTATGTGTTCGTAGCGCTGATTTTTGTCTATGTGGCGAAAGCCAATGCATTAGATAAAAAATACAATGTTCACGAAGACTAATACTAGACCAAGATAAGGAGCCATGAGATGGACGTACAAACGTTAACTTATTTGATTGTGGGCGTAACATTCGCCCTTTATATCGGAATCGCGATTTGGGCGAGAGCCGGTTCGACAAAAGAATTCTATGTTGCAGGTGGTGGTGTTCACCCTGTGATGAACGGCATGGCAACGGCGGCAGATTGGATGTCGGCAGCCTCGTTTATTTCCCTCGCGGGTATAGTGTCATTTACCGGCTATGATGGCTCTGTTTACCTTATGGGTTGGACTGGCGGCTACGTACTGCTGGCATTGTGTATGGCGCCTTATCTAAGAAAGTTTGGTAAGTTTACCGTGCCAGACTTTATCGGTGACCGATACTACTCACAAGCTGCGCGTACTGTGGCAGTTGTGTGTGCCATCTTCATCTGTTTCACTTATATCGCGGGTCAAATGCGTGGTGTGGGCGTGGTGTTCTCTCGCTTCCTCGAGGTCGAAGTTGAAACCGGCGTTTACATAGGTATGGCGGTGGTCTTCTTCTATGCCGTACTCGGTGGTATGAAAGGTATTACCTACACTCAGGTCGCACAATACTGTGTACTCATCTTCGCCTTTATGGTTCCGGCTATCTTCATCTCTGTGATGATGACGGGTCATATTATTCCTCAAATTGGTTTCGGCGCAGAGCTCATCGATGCTGCGGGTAATGGCACTGGGGTATATCTGCTAGATAAACTCGATGGGTTATCCACAGAGCTTGGCTTTGGGCAGTATACCGAAGGCTCTAAGAGCATGATCGATGTGTTCTTCATTACCGGCGCTCTGATGTTTGGTACAGCGGGTCTGCCACACGTGATAGTACGCTTCTTTACCGTGCCTAGAGTGAAAGATGCACGAGTATCAGCGGGTTGGGCGCTTGTTTTCATCGCCATTATGTATACGACGATTCCTGCACTCGCGGCCTTCTCTCGTGTGAATATGATTGAAACGATAAATGGCCCAGAATCTACAGGTGTTGCCTATGAAACGGCTCCCGAGTGGATTAAGAACTGGGAAAAGACAGGTCTGATTGAGTGGGATGATAAAAACCAAGATGGCAAAATTTATTATGCTAAGGGTCCTGAAAGCGAGATGAAGATTGACCGAGACATTATGGTTCTCGCGACACCTGAAATTGCTAACTTACCTGCTTGGGTTATCGCATTGGTTGCTGCCGGTGGTCTAGCCGCTGCGTTATCAACATCTGCGGGTCTCTTGTTGGTTATCTCTACATCGGTGTCTCATGATTTACTCAAGAAGAACCTGATGCCGGATATCTCAGATAAGAAGGAATTGATGTTTGCACGTATCGCCGCGGCGCTGGGTATTGTGATGGCAGGTTACTTCGGCATCAATCCACCTGGATTTGTCGCAGCAGTCGTTGCTATCGCCTTCGGACTCGCGGCATCGTCACTCTTCCCTGCAATCATCATGGGTATTTTCTCTAAGACCATGAACAAGGAAGGTGCAATCACAGGTATGGTTGTTGGTCTGTTATTTACCGCTGGCTATATCGCATTCTTCAAGTTCGTAAACCCTGAGATCAACAATGCGGATCATTGGTTCCTAGGGATATCTCCTGAAGGTATCGGTATGCTAGGTATGATGATTAACTTCGCAGTGGCCTTCGCTGTCAGTAAGGTAACGACAGCGGTACCGCAAGATGTGGTTAACATGGTTGAGTCAATTCGTTTCCCTAAGGGAGCGGGTGAGGCTCAAGACCACTAGTCGGATGTCTCTATGACTTAGATGACTCTGGTTTCTGACTCTGGTTTCTGACTTTGGTATGTGATTTTAGTATCTAGAGCTGGTATCGACATAAATGAAAAGAGCGCTTAGGCGCTCTTTTTTATTGGCACATTTAAGTTCTATTTCCTTGCACGACTTAAAAACAAATTTTGATCGGCCACTCAATTTTGAACCGTGATGCTCTACAGCACAGGTATGCGGTGCTAATATATCGGCCGCTTTACTTAAGGTGCTGCTTATGTTTCGTTATAACTTTCCTAAGGTTACGGGAAGAAGCTAATAGCAGATCTTATGTAAAGGGCCAAATAGTGAGTAAGGATACTGCTAGGATAGAGGCGAGGTTATTCTTGCTCAAATCAGAAGTTATCAAACGTAAGGGAAGACACTTATGTATAAAAGCATATTGGCATTAGTCATGGTTATGGCCATATCTGGCTGCAACAATCAGGATGATGCATCTCCAAAAGCGACTCAACAAGCGACCAGTGAACAGCAAGCCGCTGTTACCTTACCCTATGAGCTCCATCAGACTATTTTCTTCGGCGGTGACATACTGACCATGAATGGAGATAAGCCTGAATACGCTGAGGCCGTGGTCGAGCGTGAAGGGAGAATTATCTTTGTTGGCACTAAGGCCGAAGCGTTCAAGCGTTTCGAAGGTAAGGCCGAGCTTCATGACCTTAAGGGCAATACCCTAATGCCTGGTTTTATCGAGCCTCATCTTCATCCTTCTATAGCAGCGCTTATGTTGCCAAATGAGGTGATCGCTCCTCATGATTGGGTGTTACCTACAGGTGTTAAGAAAGGGGTACAGACCCCAGAAGCCTACCAAAAAAGGTTGGCTGAATCGATTAACGAAAACGCTAAAGCCGGTAAGATATTCTTTGCCTGGGGTTATCATCAGTTATGGCATGGCTCCCTTAATAGAGGGATCCTTAATCGCTTGTCTCCAGATAAACCAGTGGCCATTATTCATCGTTCATTCCATGAAATATTTTTAAACGATAAAGCCATAGAGTTATTCGGTATTACTGAAGAAGACTTTAAAGGTAACCCGCAAGTCAATTGGGAAGAAGGGCATTTTTATGAGGGTGGCTGGCTAGCGCTGGTACCAAAAATTGGTCCATTCTTGCTCGATCCTGATTCCTATAAGCGTGGGTTGTCGAAAATGACTCAACTTGTTCAGCAAAACGGGATCACCACCATTGCCGAGCCAGGCTTTCCAAGTTCAGATTTTAAGATGGAGTATGGATTACTCAAGAGTGAGATGGACAAGAAGCCTCCCTATGATGTTTACCTGATCCCCAATGGGACTCAGCTTTATGCCATGGCGGGTAATGATAACAGTAAGGCGATGGCGGTAATGGAGACTCTGCCAGCTAAATACAACACAGAGAATATCGAGTTCTTGCCCAAGCAGGTAAAACTGTTTGCCGATGGCGCCATCTATTCGCTGCTGATGCAGATGGAGGACGGTTACCCTGATGGCCATCATGGCGAATGGATGACACCTCTAGATCTGTTTCAAGACCAGCTGAGTCTGTATTGGAAAAATGATTATAAAATTCATGTTCACTCCAATGGTGACTTAGGCATACAGCAGGTATTGGACTTTAACTCGCTGGATCAGCAAGCCTATCCGAGAAAAGATCATCGCTTTACCTTACATCACATGGGCTATTTTACCGATAAGCAAGCCGATGAGATGAAGAGCTTGGGCATGGAGGCTTCGGTTAATCCCTTCTATTTATGGGCGTTAGCGGATAAGTATGCGACAGATGGACTCGGTCCCGAGCGGGCTGACTCTCTGGTCGCTGTGAAAAAGTTAGTAGACAGGAAAATACCTGTGTCTTTCCATTCAGACTTTGCCATGGCCCCGGTTGAGCCGCTGACATTAGCCTGGACTGCGGTAAATAGAGTGACAGCTAACAACCGCAAAGTTTCTCAGGATCAACGTATTGATGCATACACGGCGATGAAGGCGATCACTATCACTGCGGCGAGAACCCTAAACTTGGAGACCAAGATAGGCTCCATCGAAGAGGGGAAGACGGCTAATTTTACGATATTGAAAGCCAACCCACTTAAAATTGATCCCATGGCGATTAAAGATATCGCTATCTTAGGCACGGTTTTTCACGGCGATTTTAATATCAATAAGGCCGCTAACCTGAAACATTAATCCTGCTGGGGTTTAGCCTCTTTTTAAAAAGAACAATTTGAAAAAGAATGGGCTGTGACAAAAAAGAGTGAAATCGATTTTGGTTTCGCTCTTTTTCTTTTTAGTTTCCAACGAATAGCTCCGCATTATAGTTAAAACTACCCACTCTCATGTGATTGTTTCATATCTTTACATCCCCGCAAGCTCAGGCACAGTCAGGTATTAAGGCATATACTTACCACATTGAACATGGCGCTTGCCCCGTTTATAGCTGAAAGTAAAGCGCGACAAGCCTACAAAATTTGGTGGTGTGGTATGTTTGGCCTATTTTTGTCTGCTCCGCCTATTGTTAACAGGCATTACGCCAATGGCATAATGTGCCTCTTCGTACTGCTTATCTGCTTCACATCTGCCGTGATGGCAGAGACACTAACCCGAGGCCCTTATCTTCAGCTCGGTACTGAGCACAGTATGACGGTCAAATGGAGGACGGATATTACCGGGCCATCGGTTGTCAAATACGGTACTGAGCTCAGTAATTTAGCCGATAGCGCTACGGGGCTGAATGAAGCCACACACAGTGTGACCCTTAGCGGCCTCACGCCTAATACTCGCTACTATTACGCCGTTCTCGACAATCAAGGCGACGTACTCACAGGTGGCGATAGCACACACTTCTTTTATACCTCGCCAAGTGTTGGTAGCACTGCATTGACTCGGGTTTGGATCATAGGTGACTCGGGAACGGCCAATAGCAATGCTAGGGCCGTACGGGATGCCTATAAAGCCCGAACTGGCAGCAGTTATACGGATCTATGGCTCATGTTGGGGGACAATGCCTACTCTACGGGCACTGACAGTGAGTATCAGGCGGCCGTTTTTGATATATATCCTGAATTGTTAAAGCAATCTCCGCTCTGGTCTACTTTGGGTAACCACGATGGTGCCACCGCAGACTCTGCAAGCCAGGAAGGGCCTTACTATGATATTTTTACCTTACCAACAAACGCTGAGGCAGGTGGTGTACCATCGGGCACCGAAGCCTACTACTCGTTCGATTATGGTCAGATCCACTTTGTTTGTTTAGAGTCCTATGAGACAGACAGGTCGAGTAGCGGCGCCATGTTAACTTGGCTGGTTAACGATCTCGAGGCCACCAGTCAGCCTTGGATTGTGGCTTATTGGCATCACCCGCCATATACCAAAGGCTCCCATGATTCAGATTCTGAAAGCCGTTTAATCGAAATGCGCGAAAATGCACTGCCAATTCTGGAATCCTATGGCGTCGATCTTGTGTTGTCTGGTCATAGCCATTCCTATGAGCGTTCATACCTTATCGACAGTCACTATGGTCATTCATCTAGCTTCACTCAAGGGATGCAGTTAGACGCCGGTGATGGGAATAAAGCGGGCGATGGCAGCTATCAAAAAACGGCTCAGATCCAGCAAGCCAATAATGGCGCCGTGTATGTGGTTGCTGGCAGCTCGGGCAAGATCTCAGGCGGTGCGCTCAATCATCCTGCCATGTATGCCTCTATCAATTTGCTTGGCTCGGTTATTTTAGAGGTTCAGGATAATGAGCTGACGGCCACTTTTATTGATAATACCAATGTCGTTCAGGATGAGTTTACCCTGACTAAAGGGCCGGATGTCTTACCCCCTACAGTGACATCGATTCAGGCAATCGATTCTACGACGGTGAAACTGAATTTCTCTGAAAATCTGACCCAAGTCAGCGCGGCTGATATTTCCCATTACCAACTGGATCGCGGGGCGAGTGTTATATCGGCGCAATTGAGTGCCAATCAGCGACAAGTGACCTTGACGACATCGGCTCTGGTGCCGTCACAAGTCTACACCTTGGTCATCAATGGTATTCAAGACATTTCTCTTAATACTATTGCCGCCAATACTCAGCAGGAATTTACCTATATCAACTTGATCACCATAGCGTTTCAGGATGGTGTTAGCCCTGAACTCAGCTACAGCGGCACTCGTGATGCTTATATCAGCGAACTGAATATCACAAGTCGTTATGGTGCAAACACCAATCTTTATATCGACGGTGATGATGGCAACGGTAACGACCTGTCGACGCTACTGAGATGGGATATCGATGTGATCCCTGCCAATGCCAATATCGAGTCAGCGGCAATAACCTTAGATGTGTTTAATCCAACATCCAGCAGCTATAACATTTTTGCACTTTCCGTGCCTTGGACCGAAGCCGAAGTGAGTTGGCTACAGTACGATGCTGGTAAGGCTTGGGAGCTTGCCGGTGGACAAGGGACTGGAGATCGCTCCGTGGTTTCTCTTGCTTCGATTAGCCCTGGAATCGGGCTATATACCGTCAATTTAAATGAAGCGGCTACAGATATGATCGAGTCTTGGGTCGATGGCTCATCGAGTAATCATGGGTTTATCATAACCAATACTGCCTCCAGCGATGGCGCCGACTTTTATTCGAGAGAGTCGAGCAACTTTCATCCTAAACTGACCTTGGTTTATTCACTTCCAGAGCCCGAAGGCGACACTGCGCCACCCACTCAAGTTGAAAATCTGTTGTTGATGTCGGTGGCTACCGACACAGCGTCTATTTCGTGGGATGCGGCGAGCGATAACGTGGCCGTTACCGGATATAAAGTTTTCCGTGATGATGTGATGCTTGCTACATCGACGATGACCAACTTTAATGACAGCAGCTTAACGCCTGCAACCCATTACATTTATAAAATCATCGCGTTCGATGCCGCTAATAATGAGTCCACGCCAAGCACTGGATTGGAGATTACCACTCAAGCTGTGACGGCTTCACTGCATGTGGAAGACATTGGGATGGCGATAGAATCTGTGAATAAAAAGAAACTCAGGGCGAGGGCCGAAGTGCTAGTGGAAGATGCTTTGGGCATACCAGTTAACAATGCTAGTGTATCGGGCACTTGGTCGGCTCTGTCTAATTTATCTGTGTCTGGTGTGACAACGGGTGAGGGGAAGGTGAGTTTTGGCTCAACTAATGTTAACAAGAACAGCAGCGGGCAATTTATCTTCTCGATAAACTCAGTGAGCCTAGCTGGATACAGTTATCAAGAGAGTGACAATGTTGAGACCAGTGACTGTATTGGCGTTGACACTAGTCCTTGCGATGGCCTGAGTACGCCAACTGGTTTTACTGCTAGTTTCGATGGCAGTCAGATATCGCTTAGTTGGAACGCTGTGAGTCAAGGGACACATTATTATGTTTACCGCTCGCATAGCTCAGGCAGTGGCTATAGCCTCTTAGGGCAATCATCAATAACCAGCTATCAAGACAGTGCGATTAGCTTAAATACTACTTATTACTACAGTGTTACGGCAAGTGATGGCGTGGATGAATCTGCTTGGTCACAAGAAATTACTGTGACAACGATGATTTCTCCTCCTACAGAATTAGGTGCCGATGACGTGTCTTTGTCCCTTAAGAGAAAAGGGCGAACTTATGATGTTAGCGCTCTGGTGAGTGTGAAAGATGATTCTGGCAACGGCGGGCCCCAAGCCTTGGTGAGTGGAGAATGGACCTTAACCGATGGAACAAAGCTGGCGGATTCTGGGACAACTTCAGGAGATGGCGCCCTTATCTTGAAGTTGACTAAGCAGTCGGCACTGAGCGGTGATATGTTCTTTTTTACAGTGACTGATATTGAGCGAGGCTCAGATAGCTTTGATGGCGTAATGACCTCAAACTCAGTGACAGTGCCTTAATGATGAAAACTTAAGTAATGAAAATTAGTTGATGAAAATATTAGTGATGAAGATACTAGTTAGCTTATGTCTCAGTTACAGCCTGTTTTGCTCTGCACTTGTGGGTGCCCATGCCCAGCTCGATGTTCGGGTACAGCATATCAATGACTTGCTTGCCCCTAACTTGAATGCCCAATTAGCCTCACAGACAAATATTGCCCATCTATTACTGCAACGTGGCGAACTCCATAGTGAGAATCATCATTGGGGCTTAGCATGGCAAGATTTTCAAAGCGCCATGGCTAGCACTGACGATGCTAACTTGCGTATCGATATCTGGTATTACATGGGAAGAATGCGGCTGCAGTCCGGGATGCCGGATGAGGCCTATAAGTTACTCTCTAAGGTGATAGAACTCGATCCCAGTTATAAATCGGCCAGGCTCGATCTGGCACGCACTTATATAGAGCTTGATGAATACAGAGCCGCCGTCGATGAGATGGATATTTTCATGAGTCTGTTATCTAGACCCACCCCAGATCAATATATAGAACGTGCGAATATGGCAGATCAGATAGGCAAAGTTGGGCAGGATATCGTCATAGAGGGGCTCAATGAAGGTGTTAATCAGCTAGGCCCTATCGTGAGCTTAGTTGACTTGTTAGTCGACAGCTATCTTGAACAAGGTAAGCCCGAAGAGGCATTGAGGGTTATCGAGCAGTTACCCCATGAAGTGAACAGTTTACCTCGTTGGCAACTTAAGAAAGGGGATATCTATCAAGAGTCCAAGCAATATTTTGATGCCGAAACTGCTTATCAACATGGTTTAAGTAAAATAAACCAAATGCCTGAACATCGCCGCTTAACCCCAGCAGTACAGGATTTAAAAAGTCAGCTAGAAGCTAAATTAAATACCCAATAAAACCACTCATTGTCGCCATTGGTCGAATACCTTTATCTGGTTGAGCTGGGTATAGTTTTGTTATCAGTCTCTTTCTGTTTTTCTGGTGACAGTCTATGGATGCAAGTGAACTACAGCCAATATCTCAGTTTATTAAGGCCCAAGCGCCGTTTGATACTCTAAAAGCCGCCGCCCTCGAGCGTTGTTGTAAAAGCTTAACCGTTGGTTATTACAGTAAGGCCTCGGCGATAGTTCCTTTAGATGAAACCCATCCCCAGCTTTATATCGTGCGCAGCGGCGCATTTGAGGTGCGAGATGATGGTGGCGAGTTAGTCGATAGGCTAGGTGAGGGAGACTACTTTGGTTTTCTTTCGCTGCTATCCGGTGAAAAGGTCAGTAATAGGGTACAAATATTAGAAGATGGCCTGGTTTACCATTTAGATCCAGATACGTTCAATTACCTGCGCAGTGAAAATCGCCATTTCGATCGCTTCTTCAATCGCGCCTTCGCGAAACGTTTACGTCATCAAGGCCGGTTTAAGGCAAAAGATCTGGCAACCACGAGTCGGGTAAACACCTTGATGTCGAAGCACCCTGTGGTGATCGATAGCCATTCTACTGTGGGTGAAGCGGCGCAAAAAATGAGACTGGCTCGGGTCTCTTCGGTATTGATCATCGATAATCATCAGCTGGTGGGGATCTTGACCGACAGAGACTTGAGAAATCGCGTATTGGCTGAAGGGCTAGACGGTCATTTACCAGTGCATCAGGCGATGACGACTCGGCCAAAGACGCTGACATCGAGCTCCTTGGTATTTGAAGCCATGCTGCTTATGAGCGAGCACAGCATTCATCACCTGCCCATAGTGGATGAGGAGATCCCAATTGGGATCCTCACCAGCACAGATATATTACGTGGTCAAAGCTCTCAACCCTTGCTGCTTATCGGTGAAATAGAGAGACAGCACACAGTTGAAAGTTTGATTAGCGTGAGTAAACAGATCCCCTTATTACTGCAAAACTTGATCAGTGCCGATGCCAGGGCCGAGGAGATTGGCCGGGTTTTGACCTCGGTGACGGATGCGCTGACCCGACGCCTCATTGTGTTGAATCAGCAGTTACTGGGTGAAGCACCTATGGCTTTTTGTTGGTTGGCATTCGGATCTCAGGGACGACAAGATCAAGCAGCTTGTTCCGATCAAGATAACGGCCTATTACTCGCTTATGAACCCGATGAAACGGCGTCGGCCTACTTTGACGCCTTGTCTAAGTCGGTCTGCGCTGGTTTGGATAGCTGTGGCTATGTTTATTGCCCTGGAGACATCATGGCGCAAAATCCCCTGTGGCGTCTTACTTTGAAGCAGTGGCAGCATAAATTTGAAACTTGGGTCAATACCCCTGAGCCCAAGGCGCTAATGCATGCCAGTATTTTCTTCGATATGCGTTCTGTCTACGGCCCAAGCTCACTATTTGATAGCCTGCAAGATACCGTGCTGGCCAATACCAAGGGCAATGATATTTTTCTTGCGGGGATGGCAGGTAATGCTTTGACTGAATCGCCGCCCTTGGGATTCTTTAAAAAATTTGTTTTAGAAAGAGATGGCCGTGAGGTCAAGGGTATAGATTTGAAGCATAAGGGCAATGCACTTATCAATGATATTGCCAGGGTCTACGCCTTATCGGCTGGGATCAAGGAGGTGAACACAGCGAAAAGGATCCGTCAGTTGATGGATCTCAATATCATTAATCGCAAAGATGCCCTTAATCTGGCCGATGCCCACGAATTTATCGCCCATATGCGCTTATCTAATCAAGGTTATCAAGATAAGCACTCACAGGAGATCACTAACTACCTTAAGCCCCAGCACCTCTCTTCTCTGGTTAGGCATCAGCTTAGGGATGCCTTCAAGGTGGTTCATGATGCTCAATCTGGTATTAAACTTAAATTTACCCGGAGCTTTTAAGCTGGTTCATAAGGTTGTTCATGATGTTCAATGTGGTATTAAGCTTCAATTTCCCCGGAGCTTCTAAGCTGGTTTATAAGGTTGTCCATGATGTTCAACTTGGTATTAAACTTAAATTCCCTTGGAGCTTCTAAATCGTGATATCTCAGCTGCTTAAATCTAAGTTATGTTGGCGTGCCTTTCGTTGTCGCTCGGAAGTGATGAGACTATATCATCGCGGGTTAATGTCCGTGATAGCTCAAGATATCAGTCAAACTCAGCTAATTGCACTGGATTTGGAAATGACAGGACTGGACCCAAATCATGATCAAATTCTCAGTATCGGCTTAATTCCCATTGAAAATAACCTGCTGATGCTCGATAAGGCGGAGCAGAAGTTAATCAAAGTTGAGGGTGGTGTCGGTCAAAGTGCGGCTATCCACGGTATTTTAGATAACCATCTAGAAGATGCTATAGAGATAGATCAAGCGATTGCCTGGTTTGTTGAAAAGACCCAAGGTAAGGTGCTGGTGGCTCATCATGCACCTCTGGATATAACATTCCTACAAAATGCCATGACTAATACAATGGGAGAGCCGGTTAAACTGCTTGCGATAGATACATTAGCCGTTGAGCGCAAACGCTTGCTGAGAAAGCATGATGTATTAAAAGAGGGCTCCTTGAGACTCGGTGCCTGTCGCACTCGATACGGTCTACCTGTTTACGCCGCCCATAATGCCTTGGTCGATGCATTAGCATGTGGTGAGTTGTTGCTCGCTCAGATTGCAGCTATTGGCCAGGGAGAGTCGTTAACGGTTGCCGAGCTACTCGCAATTAAATAATACTGAGCAACTTAAAACACAAACATACTTACAAAGTTCATATTCACATCTTTGACCTAACTGACTAATCTCGGAGATAAGTTTGTTATCTAAGAGGGTGTGATATGGCTTTACCTCTTCTCCTGGTAGGGAGTGCTCTGGGCGCCGTATTTTTGGCCAATGAAAGAGAGAAGCGTCATCAATTGGAGCAGAAGAGACGCAGCGGTACTGTACCGGTTCCCGAGGGGAAAAATAAGCACGTGGGTCTTCATCCAAGTCTTTGGCAAGCAGGTCATAAGCGTGTTAAGCCTTTGCCCGGAACGATTATCTGCTGCTTTGTCTATGGCGTGATTGAGCATACTGGGATCTGGCTCGATGATCATACCTTGATTGAACTTCACGGTAATGGTCTCATCCGCGCGGTATCCACCAAACGTTTCTTAGCGGGTCGAACTGGCAGTAAGATCTATATCGCTTGCAGCCATGATCATCGGCCTCTGGTAGATGAAGATGCGTTAATCAAAGCTGAGCAAGCTATTTTTACCTACCGAGAATATGATTTATTCGATAACAATTGTCATCGTTTCGTCTGGTCCTGCTTAAGTGGTATGGAGGAGTCATTACCTAGCTTTAATGATCTTAACAAACGCCTGTCAATCCATTTCGGACAGAGTATCTATTGGGATGAAGCTGTATTCAATACGTGATCATGCAATTTTAGTCTCACATTGTTCAAAAATCAGAACAATAGAGTTAAAACTCTAGTTGGTTTAAGCCCATGTTAACTATTGAGTGAAGAATTCAGTAAGATTTCCGCTTTTTATTCGGATGAATTTGATAACTATTGTAAATAACTAATATCCGAATGCGATTGACAGCCCCACACCATCATAGATTATCAAAAATTTAATTGACCTCAGCCCCAATTCTCAAATTTTATTGACCCACAACGCAAATATCTTGGTATTGTTGATTGGTTTTGTGAACATTTAGCAACATGCTTAATTGTGCTTTGACCCTATACGTTGTTTTGTTATACCTAAACGAACTAAAAATAATCGCTATTGCGTGACTGAGTTTATATCTTAGGGATCTGCATTAGAATACATCACTATCGACACCAGGAAGACACTATGAAAATCGGAATACCAAGGGAGATCCTCGCGCAGGAGAGCCGGGTAGCCGCGACACCAGCCACTGTGATACAGCTTAAGAAATTAGGCTTCAGTGTTGTTGTACAAAGCGGTGCCGGAGCACAAGCAAACTTCAAAGATGAAGCGTATCAAGAAGCTGGCGCCGAGATTGTTAGCCTTGAAGATGCATTTCAAGCCGATCTCATACTGAAAGTGAATGCGCCGACTATCAATAGTGATACGGGTGTTGACGAGGCCGATCTATTAAAAGCCGGTGCGACAGTGGCAAGTTTTGTATGGCCAGCTCAGAACCCGGACCTATTGGAAAAATTCAAGGCTAAAGGTATTAATCTACTTGCTATGGATATGGTGCCACGTATTTCACGTGCTCAATCTCTCGATGCTCGTAGTTCTTTAGCCAATGTCGATGGTTATCGTGCCGTTATCGAAGCCGCCAACCATTTTGGACGTTTCTTCACCGGGCAAATCACGGCGGCGGGTAAAGTGCCGCCGGCAAAAGTCTTGATTATCGGTGCCGGTGTCGCCGGTCTTTCAGCCTTAGGCGCGGCGGGGAGCTTAGGTGCCATAGTGCGAGCCTTCGATACTCGTCCCGAGGTGAAAGAGCAAATTAATTCCATGGGCGCCGAATTTTTGGAGCTGGATTTCGAAGAGGAATCTGGTTCTGGTGACGGTTATGCCAAGGTGATGAGTAAGGCATTTATCGATGCAGAGATGGAGCTGTTCCGTCAACAGGCTAGAGATGTCGACATTATCATCACGACAGCATTGATACCTGGTAAGCCTGCGCCGAAACTTATTTTAGAAGATATGGTTGGCTTAATGAAGCCAGGCAGTGTGATTGTCGATCTTGCGGCGGCCAATGGCGGTAACTGCGAATTGACTGTACCGGGTGAAGTGGCAGTGGTTAACGATGTGACCATTATCGGTTATACCGAGCTTTCCCGTCGACTGCCGACTCAAGCCAGTCAGCTATACGGTACTAACTTAGTTAATTTACTTAAAATCATGGTGCCTGAGAAAGACGGTAACTATGAGATTAATTTCGATGATGAGGTTATCCGAGGTTTGACAGCTGTGAAGGAAGGGGAAATCACATTCCCACCGCCAGTGATTCAAGTCAGTGCTCAGCCCAAAGCTAAGGTAGAAGAAGCTGCTACCGAAGTGGTTGAACCTAAGCCTAAGAATCCGTGGATTAAACCTGGGCTTGCCCTCGTCGCTGCGGGTCTGTTTGGCTTGATTGCCAATTCGGCACCAATTGATTTCATTCAGCATTTCAGTGTGTTTGTGCTCTCCTGCGTCGTGGGTTACTACGTGGTATGGAACGTGAGTCATTCATTGCATACGCCTCTAATGAGTGTAACCAATGCCATTAGTGGCATTATTGTTGTGGGCGCTCTGGTGCAGATGAACAGTGACAATACTGCTGTTTTGGTATTGTCGGGGATTGCGATATTGATCGCCTCAATTAACATTGCCGGTGGTTTCACCGTCACTCAGCGTATGCTGAAAATGTTCCGTAAAGACTAAGGGAAAAGATCAATATGTCTATAGGATTATTAAGTGCTGCATATCTTATCGCAGCAGTCTTGTTTATCTTTAGTCTCGCAGGCTTAAGTAAACAAGAAACCGCACAGCGCGGTAACCTTTTGGGTATCATAGGTATGGTGGTGGCGATTGTTGCAACACTTGCCAGTACTCAAATTGGTGATAATAGTTGGATTGTCACCGGTGCCATGGCTATAGGTGCTGTGATCGGTATCCGTCTGGCACTAAAAGTCGAGATGACTGAGATGCCAGAGCTTGTGGCTATCTTACACAGTTTCGTGGGACTGGCCGCTGTATTAGTAGGCTTCTCGAGCGCTTTAGATCACGGCGCCTTGATGGATGCTGTTACGGGGCACATTGACTCTGTGGCTAAGACCATTCACGACGTGGAAGTCTTCTTAGGGATCTTTATCGGGGGGGTTACCTTTACCGGTTCAATCGTTGCCTTTGCTAAACTTCGTGGCTTAGTAAAGAGTACCCCTAAAGCCTTGCCTGGCGCTCATTGGCTTAACCTTGCCATGCTAGTTGCATCTGTGACTCTTGGTATTTACTACATGCAGACTGATGCTATTACAGCCTTAGTTATCATGACGGCTATCTCGTTTGTATTTGGTTATAACTTGGTTTCTGCTATCGGTGGCGCCGATATGCCAGTGGTTGTTTCCATGCTTAACTCATACTCGGGTTGGGCGGCGGCTTCAGCTGGTTTCATGCTAGGTAACGATCTGCTGATCATTACTGGTGCATTAGTGGGTAGCTCGGGTGCGATTCTGTCTTATATCATGTGTAGAGCTATGAACCGCTCATTTATCTCAGTGATCTTAGGTGGTTTCGGTGCCGAAGGTGGCACTGTTGTTATCGGCGATGGTGAGCAAGGTGAGCATCGTGAAACACAGGCTGAAGATGTGGCTGAGATGCTGAAAAATGCACGCAGCGTTATCATCGCACCGGGTTATGGCATGGCGGTGGCTCAGGCTCAATACCCAGTTGCTGAAATAACCAAGAAATTGCGAGACCGAGGTGTGCAGGTGCGTTTCGCTATTCATCCGGTTGCGGGCCGTCTTCCTGGTCACATGAATGTCTTGTTGGCTGAAGCAAAACTGCCTTACGACATAGTGATGGAAATGGATGAGATTAATGATGATTTCGCCAATACCGATGTTGTACTGGTTATCGGAGCGAACGATACGGTCAACCCTGCAGCGAAAGAGCCTGGCAGTCCGATTGCGGGTATGCCGGTACTCGAAGTGTGGAACGCCGATAATGTCGTGGTTTTCAAGCGTTCTATGGCGACCGGTTATGCCGGGGTCCAGAACCCACTATTTTTCAAAGATAACACTGAGATGTTATTTGGCGATGCTAAGGAAACTGTCTCTAAGATTTTAGCCAGTATCTAGCATAAATTAGCATAAATTAGCATAAGCGCATATGTTCAAACACTAACCTAAGTGTGAATCGATATAAGCCAGTCAGAGATGACTGGCTTTTTTTATTGCAATAAAATTTACAATTTCTTTTATTAACTGAACCTTAAAAAGTTGATTTAAATCAATACTCAATAGATATAATCTATTCCGATCGAGTTAATCACGTCTGTTTCATGCCGTGTTTTTACTGGTAAATGTGATTTATATCAATATACTTACTTGGTACTCGGCGTTTTCTAACTTAGATTCCTAGTGTTAAGCACGAGTATGTACTATGCCAATCCTATAGAAAATTAACCGTCAGCTTCATGATGAACTTTTCCGATTAAAGACTTTTCCGAATTTACTTCTTTTAGTTAACTCGATGGATTAGGCGTGCCTGAAAAAAATAAATACAAAAGGAAAGACTATGTCTAGATTCGATCTTTCACGTCGCTCGTTTATTAAGCAGTGTGTGGTGGGCGGAGTCGCCGTGTACAGTGCGCCTATGTTGTTTAATGCAGGCAAGGCTAAGGCGGCAATAGTTTCTGATGAGTTGATGGAGCAGTGGAAAGGGGCGGGGAAGCCTAAGTTTCGCCTAGATGGCGTGGCTAAAGTCACCGGCCAGAAGATTTATGGCCGCGATTATCGCGCCATGGACATGGATGGCTGGCCCGATACTCAGCACTATGGCTTTATTCTACGTGCTAATAAGGCGGATCACCGCTTCGAAGGCATCGACCTTTCGGCCATCCCTGTAAATGCTAAGCCAAGCCAAGTTATCACATCGGCAACGCTGAAGGATGCGGGCATTAAATTACCGGGCTTTTTCGGCGATAAGATGCTGCTAGCCAAAGGACAAACGCCTGATTATTTAGGTCACGCCGTGGCCCTGTTGATTTTCAATAATTTTGCTTCCTTTAAAGCCGCTAAAACCAGATTACAGTTTAGTGATAGTGCCATAATTTATGGTGAGAAAACGCCATTAACCACAGCAAGCAAAGATCCCTTGGCCAGTTGGCGTATCGTCCGCTCTGAAGGTGAAAATGGTGCCAATGGCGTGGATAACTACAGCACCTTGAGCGACGGGCTATTTTTCCCTGATTATGTCGATCATCAGGCGGTCTGGCCGACAGATGGTAATAAATCCGGTTCAACGGGTCAGCGCGCCATTTATTATGCCGATCAAATGGCGAAAAAGATGGACGAAGAAGATTGGTTTATCTTCGAGCAAGATTATCAGACTCAGTCTATCGAGCCCATGATGATGGAGCCTGAGGCATTTAATGGCTGGTTCGATCGCACCAGCGGCACCCTACATACTGTGCTAACCATTCAATCTCCCCATGATTTTTATTTGCAAGCCGGTGAGATGATTGAACATAGTCAATATAAGGGGCAGATCACTAAGTTAGTGGTACATTCTCCCTTCATTGGCGGCGGCTTCGGTGCAAAAGATCACTCTATATTTCCTTATTATGGTCTGATGGCATCCCTGCTCAGTGATAAGCCTGTACATATCGCTAACGATAGATTCGAGCAATTTCAGGCGGGGTTGAAGCGTCATCCGTTTAAGATGCACCATAAGCTGGCCATCGATAAGAAAACCCTTAAATTTAAAACATTAATTTCAGACATGGTGATTGATGGCGGTGGACGCTTAAACTTTACCGGTTCAGTGACTATGGTGGGGGCTAGTGCACTGCAAGGCGTGTATTACCTGCCGCAAAATGATATCACTGCCGTGGCCCATCCTTCGCAAAATCCAGACTGTGGTTCCATGCGAGGTTATGGCACCTTGCAGTCGATGTCATCCATGGAAATGATGGTCAATGAGTCGGCCGAGAAACTCAATGTCGACCCCTTCGATCTCAGGCTCGCCAATATCATGCAGCCTGGTTATCGTAATACTCAGGGCGCCATTCCTAATGGGGCAATGCGTTACCAGGAGATGTTGGAGCTGGCTCGTAAGCATGATATCTGGGTTAATCGCGAACAGAAAAAACAGCAGTTTGAAGCGAAGAATCCGGGTAAAAAATATGGCGTAGGCTTTGGCATAGTCACCAAAGATTATGGCACCGGGGCCAATGCACCTTCGACCCAAGTTTCTATCACTAAAGAAGGCAAGATTGTTGTTCGTTTGGCTTCTATGGAGATGGGAACCGGCACCGATACTTCTCAAGGCACACTGGTTCAACAGCATTTGGGTAACATGGCCGATGAAGTCTTCCTCGGAGAGATCACGCTTTGGGATGTGATGAAGCTCAAAGAGACCGACTCTCCCTATTTTATCTCCCAAGATAAGCAAGATGAGATGCAGAAAGATCCTCGCTGGACGCCGTCTATCGCGATGGCCTCTTCGGCATCTCAATCATCTTATTTCCAGAGTCACACCACAAGTATTGCGGCTAAAATCGTGTTCGAACAAGGCTTATGGCCAGCTGCAATTGAGATCTGGCGAACGAAATTTTTCAATAATGACCATGCGACTCCTGACTTTACCGACATTAAAAATGCCCATTGGGTTGACGGTAAGTTAACGGCGGCAGGTTACCCGCCATTGTCTATCGATATTCTTGCTCATAAAGCCCACACCATGGGACTCGTGACGGGAGTGATGGTTCACGCATTTAATCGCTGGTCTTGGGCCGAGAGTGAGTTTGTCATCGAAGGTAAGAGCAACAAATTGTCTATCGATGCCTTAGCGCTTCAATACGGCAGTGGTGCCAATGAAAGCAAGCAAGCCTTGATGGGGGATACAGGTTATCACTTACTCGACAGAACTCGAGTTAACTACCCAACCACGAGCATGAATCATGCCATGGTAACTTACTATGCGCCGTGCGCCACCCTATGTGAAATTGCCGTGCAAGAAGGCAGTGGTGAGGTGGAAGTATTAGCCACCCATACTTGGCTGGAATGTGGCCGGGTTATCGTTGAGAAGTTAGTCGAAGGCCAGATTGAAGGTGGCTTGGTAATGGGGCTGGGCCATGCGCTGCATGAGTACCTGCCATTGGGTGAAGAAGGCGCGGGTAATGGTACCTGGAACCTCAACCGTTATCAGGTTCCCTTAGCTAAGCATGTGGGAGTGTGGAATTTAACCCATACCATATTGCCGCCGTTGTCGGAGTCAGATCCGACCAAGGGCATGGCGGAGGTGGTGATGATCCCTATCGTTCCGGCTATTGTGGAAGCAGTCTATCAGGCAATAGGGACACGTTTTTATCATCTACCTATCAGTAAGAAAGAGATTAAGAAGGCATTATCATGAGTACAATTGCACTGAGTATTAACAACAAAGCCATAGGTCCAATTGAGACCAGTGACGATGTCATGATGATCGAATTTCTTCATGAACATCTGAATATGACGGGGACTAAATTTGGTTGTGGGGTAGGTGTTTGTCATGCCTGTACTGTGATCGTCGATAACGAAGATGGCACCAGTGAATCCGTACGTACCTGTATTAATGGGGTGTCGAGATTCAATGGTAAGAAGATCAGAACCATTGAAGGTCATGCCAAGGAAAATGAGTTTGGTGAGATCATCAAGCTGTCTCCTGTACAGGAAACCTTTATTGAGAACTTCTCTTTCCAGTGTGGTTGGTGTACCTCAGGTTTCGTCAATGAGACAACAGTTTTGGTTGAGAAATTAAAACTGATGCCAATTCGTGTGAATGAGATTGAAACCGTTATCGAGAAAGCCTTAGGCGATCACGTGTGTCGCTGTACTGGGTATGTTAAGTACTACAAGGCAGTGAAAGAGTTAATCTTATCGACAGAAGGACTCACTCGCCCATGAAGATGAATGTTAATCTACTTAAATTATCGGCTCTGTTTTTGGCCTTACCACTGACAGCTAATGCCACGGAAAATGAGCTGGTCGAGCAGGGAAAGTATCTTGCGAAACTTGGTGACTGTACCGCATGCCATACTATCGATGAGGGTCAGGCCAATGGTGGCGGTCTGCCATTTACCACCCCATTTGGCATCGTCTATTCCACCAATATCAGCTCAGATGAAGAGTTTGGTATAGGTCATTACAGCCTAGAAGATTTCACTGATGCCATGCGTGATGGTATAGCCCCTAAGGGAAACCTCTATCCAGCTATGCCTTACACCTCTTATCACCTACTGAAAGATCATGATATTGAGGCCCTGTATCGCTATTTTATGAGCACTAAACCGGTGAAACAGGAAAACAGGGACAATGATCTCATGTTCCCAACTAATATCCGTATGGGACTCAAGGCCTGGAATTTAGTTAATCATGACTCGAAGGTTTTCGAGGCTAATGCTGATAAGAGTGAAAAGTGGAATCGAGGCAGTTACATCGTCAATGGCCTAGGCCACTGCGGTGAGTGTCATACCCCAAGAGATGTCATGTTCGCCATGGATCAGTCCAGACACTTTGAGGGCGAGCTTATCGGTGGAGCCGAGGCGTCGGATATTACTCCGAAAGAGCTAAACCGTCAGGGCTGGACTAAGCAAGATCTCGACGATGTGCTGCGTAAAGGCTATTCGAGAAAAGGCACCGTGTTTGCGGGCATGTATCCGGTGGTTTTTCACAGTTTTAGCCATCTAACCAAGGACGATATGTCGGCTGTAACTAGCTATTTATTGGATAACGATGGTGAAGTGGCGGCAAAGAGCGATACCTTTAATGGCCATGACAAATCAGATCCTGGTTACGATCTCTATAAAGGGTATTGCGCCGGTTGCCATGGTATCAATGGTGAAGGCAAGCCGAATGTCAGTCCGGCATTGATTGCCAATGCCACCATAGATAAGGCGATTCCAATCAATACCTTGTCTGTGATGCTTAATGGCGTAGAGGAGCAGAGATACAGCCATACCCATGGTTTCTATGCCATGCCGTCTTATCGTGACACATTGAATGTGAAGCAGTTAACCGAGCTGACTAACTACATACGTAAGGTATGGACTAAGCAGCCATCGGATTTAACTGAGTCTCAGGTTCAGGAGTGGGTAGATAAAATTGAGGATAGCATTGCCGATGCAGCTCACTGATATCTCGGTATTAGAGACCGTATCGGGCTGGCTTACTGAGCGTCGTCAGGTATGGCTTTGTACCGTTGTGAGCACCTATGGGTCTGCACCAAGACCCATAGGTGCCTTGTTTGCGACCGACGGTAAGTCACGGGCGGGTTCTATCTCTGGAGGTTGTCTCGAAGAGGCATTCCTTAAGATGATTAATCAAGGTGAATTTACTGCACCTGCTTGCTTGTTTGACTATGGCAAACACCATAACGAAGAGGGCAGTGTATTCGAGCTACCTTGCGGTGGCACTATCCGTCTGCTGATTGAGAAGTTGGAGCCGAGTCAAGAATCGATAAATCAGATGTCAGTTTGGTACAAGGCGGAGCAATCGAGCCGAAGCTATTGCCGCCGGGTCAATCTGATGTCTGGTTTGAGCCGAATTGAACCTGAAGATCTATCTTCAAACCAAGCCGTGCTAGTGGAAGGTAACTTAGTATCATTGCACTACAGCCAAGCTTGGAGTGTCTTGTTATTGGGGATAAGCCTAGTGAGCCAGCATGTGGCTCAACTCGCTCGTCTTGCTGGGTACACAGTTAAGATATGTGATATTCGTAAAGAGCTTGCTGGCGACTGGGAATATACCTCAGGCAGTGGCGGAGTGGATGTGAGTTGGCAATCACCGGATCAATTTGTCGAGCAGAATGTTAATTCCTGTTCGGTGGTTCTTGCCTTAGCACACGATCCCAGAGTTGATGATTTAGGCTTGATGGCGGCGTTTGAGTCGGATGCATTCTATATCGGTGCCATGGGGTCAAAACGCACCACGGCGACGCGGATTGAACGCTTAAAGCGTATCGGTGAATACAGTGAGCAGGATATCTCACGTTTGCATGCGCCCATAGGCTTAGACATAGGCAGTAAAACGCCCGTTGAAATTGCCATTTCAATCATGGCCGAGGTGATTGCTAAACGTAATGGCATTAAATTAGCTAAGTCTGGTGTTTAGTTCATATCGATTTAGCTGTTTCTATCTAACACTAGAGCGGTTAATGATAGTTAGCCGAATCAATGCCGACCTACAAGGTCGGCATTTTTATTATTCCCAGTAATAGGGTACTGCTTTATTTAAAACTTATTTCATATCATTACGATCACTAAGAGCGCATATTTTTATTATGCCAATTGGTTTCATGTCATAAATATGTTCTTTTTCCGTCATGTTAGTGTCACTTACTCTCATTAGAGTTCAGCTCAGAATATGTCAGCAATTAGTCGTACTGAGGATATTATGAGTAAAGCAACCCACGATGGAACTGTGTATAACAAAAGCAATAATGAAACCTTTTCAGATGTCTTAGATAAACATATTTCGAGAAGAAGCATGTTAAAAACGGGCTTAGGCGCCGCCGGATTTTCACTCTTTAGTGGTGTCGGACTCACAGGCTGTTTCAGCAGCAATGATACTAAGCCTGATCCAATACCTGATCTTAAATTAGGCTTCGATTCCATCGCCTGTGCTAAGAAAGACAGTGTTGTGGTTGCTAATGGATACTCGGCTCAGGTGTTAGCTCCTTGGGGCACACCACTTAATGATATGGCTCAAGAATGGCAGAGTGATGGCAGTAATACAGCCTTAGATCAAGCTAACTCGGTCGGTCAAAATCATGATGGTATGTATTTTTATCCGCTAAATGAATCGTCAACCGATGGCTTGTTGTGTATCAACCATGAGTATATTCAGCCAGCTGCACTGCACCCTAATGGGCCAAGCTCCGATCCTAGCTCTGGTTTAAGAAACAGCGCCGAAGAGATCAGAAAAGAGATCAACGCACATGGTATCAGTGTTGTTCGTGTTCAGCTTATTGATGGTAGTTGGCAGGTGATAAAAAACGATGAGTACAACCGTCGTTATACCGCTGCAACTGAGATGATGATTGCCGGACCTTTGTCAGGTCATAGCGAACTGATAACGCCGTTCTCACCAACTGGTGAGAGCACTCGAGGCACATCTAACAACTGTGGTAATGGGTTTACGCCATGGGGCACTTATTTGACCTGTGAAGAAAACTGGCCAGGATATTTTGTCAATACAGGTGAGCTATCTGAGCAACAACAGAGAATTGGTATTTCAACCAGTGGTGGTCGCTATGGCTGGGAAGATCTTGCTGGTGATGAGAGTGAGCAAGAAAGCGAGTTTGCGCGTTTTAATGTCACCCCAACTGGGACTAATTCGCTGGAAGATTACAGAAATGAAGCCAATGGTTACGGCTATATTGTCGAGATTGATCCTCATGACCCACAATCTGTTGCCGTTAAACGTACCGCTCTGGGGCGTTTCCGCCACGAAGGTTGTGCTTATGGCAAGGTGGAGGAGGGCAAGCCCATCAGTTTCTATTCGGGCCATGATGCGCGTTTCGAATACATCTACAAGTTTGTCTCTGAAGCCGTGTGGGATCCTGCCGATGCCGACCGCAGTGATAGATTAACCGTCGGGGCTAAGTACATGGATAAAGGCACCTTGTATGTGGCGCGTTTTAGTGAAGATGGTATGGGCCATTGGTTAGCGTTAACCTTGGATGGTGAAACTAAAGCAGGTGGTACCCTCGGTGATCACTTTAGCTCATTGGCTGAGATCATTCTTAATACAGCAGGGGCGGCAGACTTAGTTGGCGCAACTCCAATGGATCGCCCCGAGTGGACTACAGTAGACCCCATTAGCGGCACCGTTTACCTGACACTGACCAATAATACTAAGCGTGATGAAACCAATGTTGCCAATCCTAGAGTGGATAATAAGTTTGGTCATATTATTCGTTGGAACGACAGTGAAGCGAGCAATGAGTTTAACTGGGATATATTTGTATTTGGTGCTCCCTCCGACGGCGCTGATGGCGTGAATTTATCTGGCTTAACCGAATCGAATGAATTCGCCTGCCCCGACGGTTTAGCGTTCGATGCCCGTGGCATACTTTGGGTACAAACGGATAATAGCGGAGCGATGGAAGTTAAAGATAAGACCAACGATCAGATGCTGGCGGTTATTCCCACTCAACTGGTTGATAAGGACGGCAAGGCTGACATCATCCATGGCGATAATCAAAGTGAATTACGACGTTTCTTTGTCGGCCCTAACGGGTGTGAGATAACGGGTCTCACTTTTACCCCAGATCAGAAAAACTGTTTCTTGAATGTTCAGCACCCAGGCAATTGGCCCTATAGTATGGATGCCACTGCAGAAACTCCGCAAGGAGAGGTGGTCCGCCCTCGCTCTGCTACAGTGATCATTCGCAAAGATGATGGTGGTGAGATTGGCGTTTAGTACACCAGAATGAAACTTATAGCGCATATCAAGCGGCTATCTCACAGCTTAGATCTAAGCTAATTAGTTAATTGATAGCAGTAAACAGTTAAACTTTTAGGTGGTGGCATCTAGCCACTGCCTGATTGTCCTTCGGAACATTCATATCAGTACATTCTCATTCGTCCCATTATCACCAGAGCTAAGCCCTAAAGCCCCACTCAAACTACATTCTCGATACAAATTGATTAAATTGACTGTTGAATATTTTATACGATGGTGTAATGTTGGTTAGGCACTCACTGCTGTTAGTACTTAAGTTTTATTGTGTTCAAACTTAAGTTTTAATGTTACATATTTAACAATGGCTGAGTTTATTGTCTAATTATTTTATCAGTTGGAATTATTTAGTACCTATTATTTATTGGTATAAGAGCGAAGCGCTAAATCTTCCTTAAGCTGACCTAGTTGTGAAAGTATTAGTATTAATGAGGATGTATTATGAATAATTCAAAAAAAGTAGTGTTAAAGAACGATCAAAATAATCACCTGAATGACCAGATAGAAGGCTTTGGTGAGTTTTCAATGGTGAGTGCCATTAAGAAAGAATACCAAGCTTATAATATCGAAGCTAACATGAGTGACGATGTGACCTGGAACTATGTGCGCGGTTATAACTAACCTTCATCTTTTAGGCATTAGTTCCGTTTAACATTAGTTTTAAGAGCTAGGAAACTAGGAGCTAGATGCCGATTGATATCCCTTGGTTCTGACTCTGACAGGCGGGGATATTTCTTTATTAGAGAAGTCCTTGTACAACGCCGTATGCTTACCAAAGTCACTGTTGAGGCCGCATTGAATGCTGAACTCGATCATCACTTAGGCTATCAAAAAAACGAGAAGGTCGCGGCTGGTAATAACCGCAATGGCCACTCCTACAAACAAATAAAGACCGAAGATGGATGCTTCGAGTTAGACACTCCCCGTGACCGAAATGGTAGCTTTGAGCCTGAGATGGTTAAAAAGAACCAAAGCTGCTTCACCTCGATGGATGACATAATTTTACATCTTTATGCGAAAGGAATGACGACACGAGATATTGTCGATACCTTTGATGAGATGTATGGCGCAGAGATATCACCAACGCGAATTTCTCGCGTCACTAACTCAGTCCTCGAGCGTGTCGTCGAATGGCAATCTCGTCCGCTAGAACCTGTGTATCCTATCGTTTACCTTGACTGTATTTTGGTTAAAATCAGGGAGAACAGTAAGGTCATCAACAAAGCTATTTTCCTCGCACTTGGTGTTAGCCTCGAAGGCCATAAAGAGTTGCTTGGCATGTGGATAGCTGAGAACAAGGGCGCTAAGTTTTGGTTAAATGTGCTGACAGAACTTCAAAATCGTGAGCTCAAAGAAATCCTCATCGCCTGTATTGACGGTCTAAAAGGTTTTCCAGATGCCATAAATACCGTGTTCCCAAACACTCAAATTCAGCTTTGCATCGTCTATAATGGTTCGAAACTCGATGAAGTTTGTGCCGTACAAAGATAACAAGGCGGTGACAACTGATTTAAAGAGGATTTACCAAAGAGGAAGTGTTGCTTAATTTAGAACGTTTTGGAGAGCAATAGGACGCTAAATATCCCAGTATCCTGGCACAGGCACTGGGCTAATCTTAATACGCAATTTAATTCCCCTCAAGACATCCGGAAAGCCATCTATACAACCAATGCTATCGAGTCATTAAACAGTGTGATCAGGAAAGCAATCAAGAATCGTAAGCTCTTTCCAAATGATGACTGGTAAGCCCAAGTTTTCTAGACACTTTCTAGCTTCTCATAATACCGCCTCTCGAATTTCATCGGAGACAGTCCGTTATTACTACCATGATGCCGCACTGAATTATAGAAATATTCGATATAGTTAAATATTTCAGAACGTGCTTCATCTCTGGTGTTGTAGACTTTTCGCTTTACCCTGTCTTTCTTCAGCAGCGAGAAGAAACTCTCAGCTACAGCATTATCATGACAATTTCCTCTTCGACTCATACTGGCTTCAAGATTGTGATCTTTAAGAAAACTACGCCAATCTGAGCAGGAATATTGCACACCTTGATCGGAATGTATGAGCACCTTTTCTGTTGGTGTTCGCCTCCATACAGCCATCAGTAGTGCATCAATAACTAGGTCAGTCCTAGCTGTGATTTTTATTGTCCAACCGAAAAGTTGTCGTGAGAACAGGTCGATCACAACAGTGAGATAAAGCCAGCCTTCATGAGTGTGAATATAAGTAAAATCGGTCACCCAAACCTTGTTGGGTTCAGCGACGTCAAAGCCTCTATTTAACGTGCTAGCTGCTGTATGGCTAACATCACTCCACCAAAGTTTGGGTTGCGCTTATAGCCTCACACAGCCTTAATTTCAGCCTTTCTCATACGATTCTTACCAACAGTCTCACCATTGTCTTTAAGGTCCAAGTGATATTTCGGTAGCCATATACACAGCCGCTTTCCAGCCAAAACTGTTTAATCTTACCCAGCAACCGCTGATCTTCAGTAACTCTACGACTCTGAGGTTCTTTCAGCCAGGCATAGAAACCACTTCGGTGGACATCAAGTGTTCGCATAAGGTTTTCACTG
Source organism: Shewanella psychrophila (assembly GCF_002005305.1). Taxonomy (NCBI): domain Bacteria; kingdom Pseudomonadati; phylum Pseudomonadota; class Gammaproteobacteria; order Alteromonadales; family Shewanellaceae; genus Shewanella; species Shewanella psychrophila. The sequence goes on along the minus strand of NZ_CP014782.1, from coordinate 3,932,795 downwards.
GATACTGCTTGAGCCTAGACTTTATGAACGTGTACTTTTCTTTGACTCGCTTGCAAAGTACACGTCTGTAGACTCAATCGGTCAATGCAACATATATTCTAATATATTGTTTTGCGTAGTTCTGCCTTAAGTTTAGGTATTTCGTCTTGCTGATTATCAATAGTAATGTGTTGCTTTTCTGGCTTATCAAATTTGTTAATCCAGTTGTGCAGACTTTTGGGAGTGATGCCTAATCTTTCTGCCACACGGCGATTTGATGACCACTCTCAGTGACCTGCTTAACAGCTTCGGTTTTAAACTCTTCAGGATATCGTTTTCCGCGCATGTAACACCTCATGTTTTTTGGTTTATTATAACTCTATGAAGTGTTTACTGTTCTAGGGACTTATCACTATGCTTCAATGTTTTTATTATTAAGTTGATACTCATCCCATACTTTTGGACAGTTATTTAAAGGTTCAGTTTTGCGGTATGTTTGATTTTTAGGGTAGGTTGTCACTATTTCATCCTCACCTATCATTCCATTTGCTACTTGTATTAGCACTACAGAAAACAACATGAAGATCTAATTATGGCAACAAAAGAAAAAGTTATTTTATTATACTTGTCCTTGTTCATCTCAAATTCTGCAATAGGTTCGTCTATTTTTTTAAAAAACAGCTTAGAATTCTCCAATGAGAATAAGAAGCAGGAAATGACGGCTTCATATTCCATTAATGGGGGGCAATGGAATGATATTGAGGGTTTAGTTATGAGTAATCCTAACTCTCTCTCAGATCTTATTACTTACACAAGAGGCGATCGTATTAGCTTTAAGATCATGACTCCCGAACAACGCTTCATGACAGAAAGCATGTTGATACCAAACGTTAAGGGAGAGCAACCTCGATTGATGGAAATTACGGGAGCAACGCAGCCTGAAGCTATTCACATTCAAATTGATAATGTGTTTGGGCGAATGGTTTATAAAAGGGCTTTCGAAACCGACTCAGGTCGACAATATCGTGTCACTACCTGCGGCGGTGCTGCAGTAGTTATTGCTTGTGCTGTTGGCAATTATGGTGAGTTGGTTATACAGTTCGCCGGAATAGCCACAGTCCCCGTATTTTCGGGATCATCTTATATTGATGAAACCTATTTCGATCAACTAGAAAAAGGAAAGCAAGTCGAGCTACTCGATACTAAAGGCCATTACTTTAGTGGCTTATTTTATCACGAAGTCAAAGTATGGGACCGAAAAAAAGGCGAGATCTTTGACCTTAAAGCGGGAGGCATAGGCTTTGGTTTTGGTCAAGCCGTCTCTATCAAGTTTACCCGTTGGTAACTTCTTTCTTGCTTCTATTATTTATGAGTAACCTAATGAAAAAATTATCTTTGTCAGCCTTCACACTCTTTTTATCTATTTTTGTATTTTCATCAGTCGCTATCGCTGAACGTTCGCCACTACCTCCGCTTCACGAAGAAGTGATTGGCGCTTGGAAACTTGTTAAAATCAATGATATTCTCCCATATCATCAGGCATATCTTTATATTACGGCAGAAAATATGTTTGCCCGAACGGGTTGTAATCACCTGTTCTCAACCATTACTTGGTTTGACCAAGACTTTTGGGAAATTGATCCTGTCAGTACCACCAGAATGGACTGTGCTGGAACACGTGAGTTACAAGAACTGTTGATTTTAAATACTCTAAAAAGTGGTGCTAACATTTCATACCAAGACGATGAAAAGCAATTGATAATCCAAGAGAGTGAAAATGTGCTAACTTACAATAAAATCAGCGAAAGCAACTAAATACTCAATAATAGGGGGAGGAGAGTAGAGGGCCTTGTTTTCTAAATCCACTGAACCTTTAAAGCTTGTGTGATCAGCCCTCCCAATGTGGTAATCCAAAAATTGGGAGAGCTAAGGAGAAAATCCCCCTTAGGTCTCAATACAACAAAGAGTTGGTTAATCGATATTCGTTGAACTTTTGGGATAGATTAAGTATGAGTTCAATACATCTACAGACCACCCCCTCCATAAATGCATTAATTATGATTGTTAACATACTAATGTTTTTGAATGAAATTAGTATAGACCTGTTTTATTTATTTTACCCCCTTGAAATTAAACTTATTATAAAATATATTCCGCTTTCATCTTAAGGAGAGCGTAATGAATAAATTAATACCAATATCAATGTTGTTTTTTTCCACGTCAGCAATCTGTAATACGATAACTATCTTACCTAATGTAAAAAGTGGATTACCAACGTTTATACAAGAACCAAATTTGTATCAAGCACCTGATTTTGACCATTTTAACTTTACTTATGGTTATTTATCTGAACAAGCTGAAGCCTTTGCAGAATTACCAATTGCTCTAGGAAGTATTGAAAGAGTTTGTATAAAAACAACGTTTAGTGAAGTCAGTTATAAGGAAGGTTCCGCACAGTCTGGTGTACTTGTTTATACTTATTCTACCAATTCAGAAGGGGAAAAGGCATATAATACGACCATTGGGGATAGAGTAGCATTAGATGAGATGTCAGAGCATTGCTTCGATGAGTCTTCTTGGGTTTATCGTAATTGGTTAGCTGATAAAAACATGACATTTACACCTTACAGCTCATCATTTGCTATTATTGAAGATGTCCGTGTTGTGATTCAAGGGGAGTTAGTCTTGTCCCAAGAGCCGGCGGTGTTTGTGACTCAATACTTAGATTTCATCAGTAAGGTGGGCTTTGATCAGTCAGCAAATTTTTATCACACTGACTCTATTCGAGAGCTGAAAGCGCTGTTCGAACAAGGGCTTGATAAAAATAGTCAAAATGTCATTTTTATAAAAAATATTGCGTTTGGTACTGATGTAACCATTGAAGAAATTGCGATGATGACTGACGAAGAATTTATGAACACATTTCTTCGTATTATGGAAAAGGTTCAGGGTTCGAATACGATCAATTCTTCCTATTTGAAAGTACTTAACGATTTTGAGTATCAAGATATAAAGTACATTGTTGTCGAGACACGAGAGGACCTACAGGGCCACAGTGTTAAGCAACACGAAGTGATTTTGCTCAAAAAAGAAGGCGAATATTGGAAGTTATATATGGTTGAAAACCTTAAAGGATTTTTTATTTGATAGCCATTGCTAGATCTATGATGATGAAAGCCATGACTTCATCTATATAGCGACAATTACCTTGACCGGTTGTATAGTCTCATTTGGCCTTGTTTCCTAAATCGAATGAACCTTTTGCTGTTCGTGTGATCTGATCACCCAAGGTCGTTATGGGTAAACAGCAAGATGGGTAAATCTAAGCGTAAAATGACCAATTGGTCTCAGTAGAACAAGGCATTGATTAATCGAGGGTCCTTGACATTTGGATTGATGAGCACGCCATTAGCTCTTGGTGTTGCTCTGAACATCACGGTCGCCGTGGTCGCGGGTAATTTACTCTGATGTTGCTATTGAAACTGCATTGGTTGTTAAAGGTGTATTCAACTTATCACTGAGAGCACTAGAAGGTTTCACTACCTCGATTTTCCAGCTTATGGATGTGCCACTAACTTCACCAAGCTATAGCTGCATTAGTAAACGTTCCAAGAGCGTAAATATCAAATATCGCTCACCGAGTGATGGCTCAGTGGCGCATGTCGTGATTGATTCAACGGGCCTCAAAGTTTACGGCGAGGGAGAATGGAAGACTCGAAAGCATGGTAAAGAAAAGCGTCGTACTTGGCGTAAGTAGCACCTTGCAGTAGATGCTAATACGCATGAAGTCGTGGCAGCAGAAATCTCTCTGGTTAACGTTGCCGATAATGAAGTGTTACCCGCATTACTCAAACCGTTAAGAAGACAGATTAAATAAGTTTCTGCTGATGGCACATACGATACCAAGGCGTGTCACAAACTCATTCAGCGTGAAGGTTGAAAACCAACTATCCCACCAAGAAGCAGTGCTGGATTTTAGGAGGATAGGCATCCTCGGAATGAGGCAATGAGAGCCCTGAAGAATAATGAATTAGCGCAATGGAAGAAGGAAAATGACTATCACTTACGGTCACTATCTGAAACAGCGCTGTACCGATATAAGCAACTAATTAGTCCGAAATTTAGCCTACGAAATTATAATGCTCAAGTAGGTGAAGCGCTGGTAGGTGTAAAGGCTATGAACAAAGTCATAGGACTAGGAATGGCAGTGAGGAAACAGGCTGCATATTACGCTCGGGGGATTTAATACCGATCAAAATTGCAAAGTAAGGTGTCCGGTTGGATTTGACCACAATATCTGTAGGATCAACTCATTGCACGTAACCTTCCAAATTCTTGCATGGGAGTTGATTGTAAAATCAGCACAGTACTTTAATAATGTGCTGATCTTGTGATATATACATCTACTTATCAAGGATCAAGAATCCCATCATGTCTGTCGGGAGAGTATCAACTTTGTATTGATGCAATCAAAGAATATCCTTCAAAATCAAAGTAACCATGTACAAGAATTAGATAAATACCTGCTTTTGGGGCTGTAATAAAACATGATTCTTCACTCGATGAGCCGCGAGAGCTGCAATCAGCTTTGATTGATGTGGGTTTTTCGTCGTAGCTTACATAAAGATCGGCATCGTTATAACTACTTCCCGACAAACGATTAAGGTTAATATCTAGTTTGCTCACCCCTTCCGGCACTGTAATAGAAAAATAGAAATCTTCATTTTTTTTACCATCAATTTCATTCTCAGGAACATCTGATTCCAATACTTTCACTGATGCAGAAATAGGGCATATAGCATTCACTCCAACTTGGTAAAATGCATCTATAACTGCACGTTGATCAAGACTTAAGTCTTTCGCTGCTCGTTTAACACCACAAGCTGCATAGTCAAATGTTGAATTTTCATTCCAATAGATCTGATTAGCTAGTGTAAATACTTGGAATGCATTTACTATCGACCACTGATGCTGATTTACAAGCAAATAAAATGCTTTATTAAATATACCACTGCTTAGATGAACATTCATTCCATCAGTATAAGAATCTACGTGTTCAATAGAATGTCCATCCTTTGTAGGATTATCGAAATATCGTAAGGCACCTTCACCTTTAAATATGTCAGAGCCTACGGCCCAGTCTACTTTATTTTTCATGAAATATTCTGCTGCTTCACCTGCAATATCAGAGAAAGCTTCATTAATTCCACCTGATTGATTTACATATTCAAGGTTTGAGTTTGTCTCAGTAAAGCCATGACTTATTTCATGAGCACTAACATTAATATCTACCAATGGGTAAAATTCATTTTCCCCATCGCCAAATGTCATAGCTTTTCCATCCCAAAATGCATTTTCGAACTCTTGACCAAAGTGAACCCGCATGATTAGTTTAAATGGCAGTGGTGCAGTGTTTGCCCATTGTTTATACATTTTATAAACAACACCACCAAAGTAATGCGCATCATTCATTGCCGAGTAAGCACCATTTATATAACGGTTATTATTAGTATTAAAAGTATCGCTACATTGATAATTAAAAACACGGCCATTGTTCTTTAAAGACCAACTATGTTCCATGTCAACAGTACGAACATTATCATTTTCCAATCGACATAGCTCACCCTCTTTAAATACTTTTAATGTAGGGTAATCAACACCGTAAGTATACACCCCTGTCTTTTTGTTACCTCCGATACCGTGTGCGTTGACGGTTGAAGTTGTTTTAATATTATTAATTGCATCCCATTCTCGTAAAAGTTCTCCCGAACTAGCATCATAAATAATAAATGGGCGATGTATTTCAGGAGTGATAGTTAAGTAATTGATTTTATAAATGTAACCAGCATTACCCCCATCGACTTCAATTAACAGTTTAACATTTAATGATTGAATTTCTGACGGAGTTAGTTCCTTTGATGCTATGACATTAGATTTGATGTTTTCAATTGTTAATATATCATTTTTATTAGGTAGGTCACCATCAAGTTGATTAACAATGTTGCCTGATATCTCATTATAATTGTGACTGTTATCAGTCACGGAAACAGTAACTATGGAGTTTTTTATATATACATCATTATATTTTTGAATGTATTTCATTTTAATTGATTTGTCTGGAAGTATCTTAGTGGTAACTAACTCTAAATAACTGTGTGCTTCTAAAGGCAATGATGATTCAAGTAATTCTAACTTACCAGAATTATTCTGATAATATTCAAGGTTTACTATATTTGCAGCTTGGATTTCTGCTGATAGTAGAATGGCACAGAAGTATATTAACACTTTAAATTTATTATGTAGGTTCATCACCTAACTCTCTATTGTTGTGGTTATTTAAATGTCAGAGTACAGTGAATAAAAGCTTTTAGTATCTGCCCATTCAGGCAGTTATAATAAAAATTTATATTTTATCTGTTCTATAAAAGTACACTCAAAATGAACCGAATAGTGAATGGAGCTTTATGTTATCAGCTAGCTCAGTTCATGGCTGTATAGGTGTCGTTCACATTGACACGGAAATATAGTATGTCGATTTACATTCAAATAACAGATATGAAATGAGAGAAGTAAAAACAAGCCGAATTCAGATACTTGCAGGCCAGGGAAGTTGATGAGTTATATTTCTTTCCTGTATTAAACCAGACAGGGTACCTGTCTGTAAGGGTAGTTTTTTTATAAGCATAATTTGTGTTAAATACTGGCTTTAATATGTAACCTAAACGTTTCGATTGTAACTCGGTGTCAGATTATAATTACAAGGTAAGGTTTAAATAAATGAGACAATACATTAACTTAGCTGTATTTTTTATGTTTACATTATTTTCTGCTAATTCGTTAGCTACCTCAGTGTTTTTTAGTAATAGAACAGATCAACCAATAAAAATAATGTTCAGTTATGAATCTAATCGAATCATTAATGAAGGGAATCAATTTAATACTCACTCCTATGATGTACAGCCATATAGCAGGATCTTAATTGCTGAATTTAATCGTTACTATGGTCTAAAGACCGGAGGGATTTATAACTATTATTTTGAAATTTCTCGTCAGAATGAATCTGGAGAGTGGACAGTTGATCAGGATGAACCCAAACCGCATCTACAAATTGTAGGGAATCCAACAGGGTCATCAATTGAATATGGTTTCAAAAATCAAACCATGATTAATAATTACCAGGCATATGTTATTCACGATTATGGTATAGACGGTGATCATAATCAGTATGGAGTGAAAGCATTGTATACCTCAAATTTTTATGACGTTGAATTTGTAATTGCTGATCATTATGTCAATGATTCGGAAGTAAAAAATACTACTCTGAGTATAGCAAGTTATAATTTATGGATGATACCTGCTGTCTCATCAGATATTGAAGCACGTGTAAGTCATCTTCCCCATAATCTTTCAGGCTATGATGTACTAGCGTTACAAGAGGCTTTTTCTGGATCTAGAGAAAATTTATTTGATGAGCTAGAAATGGAATATTTTCATTCCAGTGGTGTGATTCATGGTGATAATATTAATTTGTATGACGGGGGAATAGTGACATTGAGTCATTATCCAATTTTGGAAAGCGATTCAGTAGTATTTGAATCTTGTTCAGGTACCGATTGTTATGCTGATAAGGGAGTTGTTTATACTAAAATTAATAAAAACGGTGAAATATACCATGTTTTTAATACCCATCTAGCTTCATTTTCTACTAATTCAGCAAAAAGGTTACGACGAATTCAGCTTATCCTAATGCGTGCTTTTATGTTGACAAAAAATATACCAGACGATGAAGCTGTAATTTATATAGGGGATTTTAACATTGATAAAAATGGCTCTCCATTGGAATACCAGATGATGCTAAGAGTGCTTGAAGTCGATGAACCTTATTATTTAGGATATATAGGTGCCACTTTTGAACCCGGTATAAATCAATATGCTGGCCAAAGATTTTCAGGAGGGGCAACATCTGAATATCTGGATTATGTTTTTGTTAGTGCAAGACATCGAAAATTAATTCGAAATACAAATACAGTATCGCTGGTACAATATGTTGACAATGAAATATGGGGTAAATGGCACTTATCAGATCATTTTAGTGTTAGTGGATTGCTTGACTTTTAATTGTATAGTAAGTCTTTATATCGCTAGACTGGAGCACATCCTCAATACAAGAGTTGGGGGGGCAAAAATAGAAGATATTGGTAAATATACCCGTTACTTCATAGAGTCGTCACAGCATGAATAACCCTGAATTTAAATGGAAACACTTTGCTGCTGAAGTGATCCTTTGGTTCGTTGGTATGGATCCACCCCAATGAGTTATGCCAGCCTCTGTGACATGCTATCTGAGCGGGAAATATCCATGCATCGCACTACACTCTATCGATGGTTCATCGAGCATAGCCCTACACTACGTAAGAAGCTTCGTCGGTATCAGTTCATCTGCAAAGACTCATCCTGGCAACTTAATGAAACCTACGTCAAAGTGAAAGGCCAATGGTTTTACCTGTACCGCGCTATTAATAAGCGAGGGGAAACGTTGGATTTTTATTTTAAAAAAAACGAAATAGACATTCAGCCTATCTTTTTCTTAAACGTTGCATGAAGCCGTACACGCTTAACAAACAACCTAACACCAATTGGTATAATCATCTGGTTAGATTTATCCATGGACGATTGCACAGATTTTTTACCGTATCGGTGTCACTAATAAAGCTATTCAATGCTTGTGAGCATTGCTCGACAATATCCTCATCATTAGCAAAACAGCGATTGACTAAGTGGCGTTGCCTCATCCAGCCCCAAATTTGTTCAATCGGGTTGAGTTCTGGTGAGTAGGGAGGGAGTTTGATCATCGTCAGATTATCAAACTCATTATCTAGCTCCTTACTATACCAGCCTGCACCGTCATGATCACTACGGCATGACGATCTGCAGGGGTCGCTTGAGGTGTTGGTGCATTATCCCTTTATCCACCCACGGAGTGATAAGTGCCTCCGTATTACCATTAGCCGGACATACAGTACCGAAAACATAGGCATATACAAACTGTTGCTGCCGAACAACTCTTGGACAACTTCCTTTTTTTGCCCACAAACTTGTCGTTGTATTTTGTTACCTATCCTAGCTTCATCCTGAAACCAGACATCTACTTGAGATAAAGCGATATGGCCAGAGATGTGAAGGATCGTTTCCAGGCGGAATTTTTCAATGCTTCTTGTGCTGCTAACGATTGTTTTGGGTGCTTTGAGATGAAAAGCCATGCCTTTTTAATACTCTATAGATGCTTGATAGCTCATAACGAATGCCAAAATTCTTAAAAAGATATTCATTAATGTCATGAGCTGGTAACCTCCCGCCTGTTTCTGAGAGACTACGAGCTTCAATAAATACCTAAAGTTGCCTACATTGAGCAGCACTCAAGGCGGGAGGTCGACCAGGCGATGTTTTGTGCTCAAGCCCAACCAAGCCTCGTTCCAAGAAATCACTCACCCACTTAGCTATACTGGTACGGCTTACCTTTAAGTATATTGCTTATCTCAGAGCGATTATGACCTTCACTGAAGTGAGCTAAGGCTAAAAGACGGATCCGCTTTTGTGCATTGCTCTCCCGGCGTGCCAGACATCGAAAATCAGTCGTTTTAAGCTTTTCCATATGCAGCTATCTCTAAAATTAACTAGCCAAATTAGATCACGTCTTTATACCGATTGGTATAACATTGAATCGTGCCTTTTGAAGTCATGGCTGTGCGCTGTCGCCATTAGAGGCTTATGGCTCTTTTAAAATCGATATTGTGGACTGTAAAAAAGCGGGATGGTCAATCGGTGGACACTAGATGTGACAAAGGGTTAGCCTTTGTTGTAATTGGAGGCGGCGGGGCTCGAGCCCGCGTCCAAAAAGCCTACATCCCAGTACAAAAAAACCAGCCTAGGCTGGTTTTTTTCGTTGAAGCCTTGCTGATGGCTAAGTTAGCGGTTAGTCACAGAAGTGCTTAACGGCTTTGCTTACCAGCTCGATACCTGTTTTATCACAGGGCGGCAATTCTGCATCGCTTTCATTGATAGGTGTGACTCTGTCACCCCATTTGATTAGCGCGGCTGCCGAGGTAAGTCCAGCACCGAAGGCACAAGAGAGAATCGTCTGGCCAGGCTTGATCTTGCCTTGTTCTAAAGCATCACAGATAGCGATAGGTATGGTTGCCGCAGAGGTATTACCATAGTTAGCTATGTTTACAATGGCTTTCTCTTTCGGGATCTTCATGCGGTTGATGAGGGTATCGATAATACGCTCGTTGGCCTGATGAGGAATAACCCAGTCGATATCATCTTTAGATATCTCACACTTCTCAAGCACCTTAGTACTTAACTTACCCATGCCTGCGATGGCACGTTTGAAGATTTCTTGGCCATTAAATTCAATGTAGAAGTCCAATGAGGAGGCTTCGAATCTGTCCATAGCCGTACCAAATTGTGACTTGAGTATGTCGCGTCCGGCTGGATCGTTGCTCAGCTCGTAGCCTAAAACACCGATTTCTTCATCAGTAGCCTCTAACACAACAGCTCCTGCGCCATCACCGAAAAGTACGGCGGTATCACGACGTGACCAATCTAAATAGAATGATAAGCGCTCAGCACCGATAACCAGTACTTTCTTACATTGGCCGCTCTTGATTTGAGAACTACCTAAACCTACACCGTACAAGAAGCCACTACATGCGGCATTGATATCAAAAGCTGCACATGTCGCGCCAACATTGGCTTGAACAGTGGAGGCAATATTTGGTATCAAGGTATCTGGGCTGGCGGTAGCAAGAATGATCATATCAAGCTCGCTGCCCTCTATACCGGCAGCGGCAAGTGCACGTTGCGCAGCAACTGAAGCCAGTTCAGAGGTGTTTACATGACTGATATGACGTTGGCTAATGCCGGTACGTGATTTGATCCACTCATCTGAAGTCTCGATGAAAGTGGATAGGTCGTGGTTTGTTAATGTGGCTGGTGGAACGCATTTTCCCCAACCAGTGATCGTGGCGTACTGCATGTGCTTTCTCTCAAATAAAAAGGCAGAACCTGAGCTCTGCCTCATCAAACATAATTAACAAGCTTAGTGTATCTTAAGCTTACCAATTGTGACTCATTCCACTTGTTGGGCAACTAGATCGCGTATTGCTTCAGCCGCATGCAGAATGTGCTCGCGTAAAAGCTCGATAGCCTTGTCTGTATCTTTGTTTCTACAGTAGGTAAGCAGATCACGGTGGTCTTGTGCTGCACGGGGAATACCCCCAGCAAGCAAGAGCTGTAAACGGATGTAACGGTCACAATTAGTATTGAGTCCGTGAACCACTTCTAGCGTGTGTGGACGATCGGCAGCCTGATACAGGCAAGTATGGAATTGGGTGTTGAGTTCGCTCCAACTTGCTACAGCATCTTCTTCTTTGAATGCTGATTCGAGTTCATCGAGTACTTTTTCAGCTTGAAGCAGGTGCTCATCTCGCAAATTGGGAATAGCTTTAGCCAGAAGATCGGTTTCAATCAGGGCTCTAAGCTCGAATAACTCTGTGACTTGGTCAACAGAAAGCTCTGTGGCCGTTGCACCTTTATGAGCCTCGAATTTGACTAAACCTTCGGCTTCAAGTTGCAATAGGGCTTCACGAACTGGGATGCGACTAACATTTAATTCATCGGCTAGCGCACTTTGACGAAGGGGTTCACCGGCAGCGATATCACCAGAAAGAATTTTTTCCCTAAGCACCTCAACAACGACTTGCGTTCGTGTTTTATGGATAATTGGTGTAGATCGGCTCATAGTTCCCGTTTTTATCTGTTCGTTATTCTATTTTATCCGTCTAAGATTACCGCTAAAGCAGGTTAAAATAAAGGGAAACTGTGTTTCCCTTTATTTATTTCCACATTTCAAGCAGGATTAAAAGCTGATTATTTTAGAAGAACTGCTTTTTAGCTCATCGGGAAGCAATGATGCTGGCATATTCTGATAACAAATTGGACGCTCGAAGCGCTTCATGGCCTGACTGCCTACAGAAGTTGTGCGGCTATCTGTGCTCGCAGGGTATGGCCCACCGTGATTCATCGAATGACAGACCTCGACGCCCGTTGGCATCTGATTAAAGATGATACGACCTACGTTAAACGCTACTGCTTCTATCAGCTGCTGATTTTCCGCTAGCTCAGCTTCATGGCCGTGAATGGTTGCCGTGAGTTGACCTTCCAATTCTGTGGCAATGTTGAGCATTTGTGCTTCATCATCACATTCAACAATCACTGCACAGGGACCAAAGACCTCCTGCTGTAGTTCAGGTGTTGTCAGGTAATCATCTGCATTGACTCGTACAGCAGTTGGCTTGGTTAAATGACTTGCTTGTGCCGATTGACCTTGTGCAACTAACTCTACACTGGTGTCTTTAAGCAAAGCCTCAACTTGGGCTTGATAGGTCGCGGCAATGCCTGGAGTCAGCATGGCTGACGCTGGTAGTGCTGCTATGTTTTCTGCCATGGTGGCGATATATCGGTTGAGTGCTGAACCTTTTACCGCCACAACGACACCTGGGCTAGTACAAAACTGACCATGGCCCATCATCATTGACTGAACCTGAGTCTGTGCCATCTGCTCAGCGTTTGCAGACAACATGCTATTAAGCAAAAATTGTGGATTAGTTGAGCCTAACTCGCCATAAAAAGGGATCGGCTCGCCGCGCGCGGCGCACAGATCTGCCAAAATACGCCCCACCCTGAGTGAACCGGTAAAGCCCACGGCTTTAATGGCACTGTGGGTCACTAAGTCTGTGGAGACTTGCGGCGCGGCGCCTTGCACTAAGCTAAATACGCCAGCTGGCATATCACAGGCAATAATGGCTTTTTCTATGGCGCGGGTGACGAGTTCACTGGTGGCAGGGTGAGCAGGGTGGCCTTTAACGATCACCGGACAACCTGCAGCTAACGCCGATGCCGTATCACCACCTGCGGTTGAAAATGCCAGTGGAAAGTTTGATGCACCAAAAACGGCAACAGGACCTATGGGCAGCACGCTTAGGCGAGTGTCGGCTTTTGGCAGTGGGGCACGGTCAGGATTGGCTAAATCGACAAACTTTGGCTCCAGTGGCTCACGCAATGTGCCTGCGAATAACCTTAGTTGATTACAGGTTCTGCCTGTTTCGCCTTGAACCCGTGCCATAGGCAAACCAGATTCACGGTTAGCGGCATAGGTGATTGCCTCTATGCCAGCTTCTAGCTCATTTGCGATGGCATCGAGAAAGTCGGCCCTTTGAGCGGGTGTTTTGGCTCTGTATTGGACAAATGCCGATTTGGCCGATTTAGCCGCATTATCGATATCGCGTTGACTCGCACTGGCAAATTGCCAGTCTAGCTTGGCATTTTCGACGGGATCTAAGCTATTAAATGCATTCGCTTCACCAGTCCATGCGCCGTTGATAAAATGTTGGCCAGTAATTTTTGCAGTAACTGAGTCTGTCATATTGTTCCCTATTAGGTTTGCTCCTTAGATATGTATCCAGAAACAAACTGATCTTAAGTTATGAGGTTAAGTAACTTGAAAGCCAAAGGCGTATGGGTCACTGTCATCTATGGTTATTGAGTTTTGGCCGGTGATTCTGGCCCAGCCCTGGATACTTGGCATGATCCCTCTGTATCCCCCAACGAAAGTGGACGATTCGATGCAGCCGACAAATTGACTGCCTATGATGCTCTCGTGGGTATATTTGTCGCCAACGTTTAATTTACCCTTGGCATACAGTTGAGCTAAGCGAGCACTGGTGCCGGTCCCGCAAGGGGATCTGTCTATGGCCTTGTCGCCATAAAACACCGCATTGGCCCCATCTGATCCTTCACTGATGGTTTCGCCTGTCCATAAAACATGGGAGACGCCAGAGACGGTTGGATCGTCAGGATGTACACAAGCTAACTGCTCATGGGCTATTTGGCGGACGATGGGGCTCCACCTGAGAATATCGGCGGCGGTCCATTGTCTTAATCCGGGGAAATTGGCTTGTGGTTCGACGATGACATAATAGTTACCGCCGTATGAGACATCGATCTTGAGTGGGCCAAGCTCCGGAATATCTAAGATCACATCTTGATGGGCAAGGTATGCGGGGACATTGTAGATCTTGACCCAATCGACTTTCTCACTGGTTTGCTGATATTCGATATTTATCTGTCCAGCGGGCACATCTATGATGAGCTTCCCAGGCTCTTTTGCCATTAACAAGCCGGATTCTATAGCCGCTGTGATAGTGCCTATGGTGCCGTGTCCACACATGGGCAGGCAGCCACTGGTTTCGATAAACAAGATTGACGCGTCGGCGTTATCACTGCATGGCGGATACAAAAAAGCCCCCGACATCATATCGTGGCCTCTTGGTTCGAACATCAAGCCTTTACGGATCCAATCATATTCTTTGAGAAAGTGCTGGCGTTTTTCGCTCATTGTGCTTCCCTGAAGATCCGGATGGCCACTGGTGACCAAGCGTACAGGGTTTCCACATGTATGAGCATCGACGCAAAAGTAAGTGCCTTTTAACATCTATACTTTACTCCGTTTCCTTCAATCTAGACCCTTAATTCTTATTTGATAATGGTGACTTTGATTTGAGTCAATCAAAGTCACCAGGGGTCATCGATATTTAACGATTTTTAGTCGTATGAGTACGAGTGCGAAAATTAATCTAGGTTGTACTTGTCTAGATTGATGCGTGAGTCCATCGCTTCTTTAATTACTTTTTCAACATAGGCGCGCTCATCACCAATCAAGGTCATGCGTGGCATGCGGACATTCTCATTACCACGTTCAAGTATCTGTTCGGCAAACTTGATGCACTGCACTAACGTTGGAATCGTGTCTAATCTGAGTAGCGGCATGAACCAGCGGTAGATCTCGCGTGCTTCTTCGATGCGACCGGCACGTGCCAGTTTAAATAGAGTCACCGACTCACGTGGGAATACGTTAGTCAGGCCAGAGATCCAACCCGTTGCGCCCAATAAGATGCTTTCCAAGGCGATATCATCGACGCCACAAAGGATGCTGAAACGTTCGCCGAAGCGGCTTTGTAGCTCAGTTAAGCGACGTGTATCGGTTGTTGATTCTTTAATGGCAACGATATTTTCTTCTTCTGCAAGAATCGCTGTCATTTCTAAGCTGATGTCTATGCCATAACTAACGGGGTTGTTGTAAATCATGATAGGTAGCTGAGTCGAGCGAGCCACTGTCTGATAATGAGCCACAACTTCACGGTCGGTGCCGCGGTAAACCATAGCAGGCAATAGCATTAGACCGTCTACGCCAAGTTTTTCAACATCTTGAGCATAGAGACAGGCTTGTTCAGCTGTGTTTTCAGTACAACCTGATAGCACCAAGATACGGCCTTTAACGGTTTCTACTGTGTGCTTGATAAAGTCGCGCTTTTCTTGTGGGCTGAGTGAAGCGTTTTCACCAATAGTGCCTAAAGCGATGATGCCGTCGATACCATCTCTGATGAGATCTTCGAGCATGCGGGCATTTGATTCATAGTTAATTGAACCGTCATCGTTAAATTGTGTCGAGATTGCTGGGAAAACACCTTGCCAATTTACTTTCATGTTTAGGACCTCTATGCGCTAGTTATGCTTTATATAAAAGATGTAATTAACCGGAAAAACGTATTCTAATTTGGCTTGTTCCGAAAAGTTATAGTATATTGTATACAATTTCTTGGGGAATAAAAGCCCCTGTGAGATTTTAATTATCTTTGTTGTTATCAAATACTATATATTGCATACAAATTATAAGGAAGGAGTAGCCATGCATTTGAATCACCTCCCCGCCGAATTATTAGAAAACTGTCAACAATTCATAACAATCGATGCCCACACAGAAGGTGAGCCTCTGAGGATCATTACCTCAGGTTATCCCGAGATAGAAGGAGAAACCATACTTGAGATGCGTCAATATGTAACTCGCCATCTGGACAGGTACCGTACCTTGTTGATGCATGAACCAAGAGGGCATGCGGATATGTATGGCGCGCTTATTACGCGGCCTGTAACGGAAGGAGCCGATTTCGGCGTCTTGTTTTTACATAATGAAGGTTATAGCAGCATGTGTGGTCATGGCATCTTGGCTTTAGTTAAGGTGGCTTGTGAAACTGAGGCGATATTTTTGGGAGCTGAGTCCAGAATGATTAAAATAGATGCACCCGCTGGACTCATTACAGCTAAAGCGAGTCGAGATAGCCAAGGAAAAATACATGCGAGTTTCCTAAATGTTGATTCCTGGGCCGAGTCTTTAGCTTGCACTGTGATGGTCGAAGGATTCGGCAGGGTTAACTATGATATAGGTTTTGGCGGTGCTTATTATGCCTATGTGGATGCAGATGCCCATGGGATCTCATGTGGTCAAGACAATGTAGCGCAACTCATCGATATGGGTCGGCGTATCAAGCAAGCTGTGATGGCTACACATCTATTAGTGCATCCTATTGAAGAAGATTTAAGTTTTCTCTATGGCACCATCTTCACCTCTAAAAAAGTCACCGACAAGCAGGCCCACTCTCGCCATGTGTGTATTTTTGCCGATGGCGAGGTCGACAGGTCGCCTACTGGCACTGGGGTCGCCGGCCGTATAGCGCTTCTATATGCCAAGGGGGAGGTGGAGCTTAAACAAGAGCTGATGATAGAGAGTATTGTCGATGGTAGGATGATTGTCAGTGCCACCAATGAAACAGAGTTTTTTGGCAAGCAAGCTGTGATCCCACAAGTCTCAGGTCGTTCATATATTACCGGTCGACACCAGTTCATCATAGATCCCGATGATCAGTTTCAAAACGGCTTTATGTTGCGTTAGACCATGCTTGCTTAACAGACACGGTGATAAGAAATGAGTGATAACACAAATAGTGTAACTATCGTAGGCGCTGGGATTATAGGCTTAGCGACCGGGATTGAGCTGCAACGAGCCGGCTTTAAAGTGAGCATTGTAGATAAAGAGGGAATAGCGGCCGGCGCATCTAAAGGTAATGCCGGACATTTTGCCACAGAGCAGGTGTTTCCCTTAGCCGACCCAGGCATGCTACCTAAGTTGCCAGGTATGTTGCTCGATCCTCTAGGGCCATTTCGCATCCAGCCTAAATATTTTTTGAAAGCCTTGCCTTGGTTTATGCGATTTTTAGCCAATATGCTGCCAGGTAAAAGGGCGCATAACAGTCAGGCGATCAAGCGATTGAATCAAAGCTCGATTGGAGCTTTGAATGAATTAACCGATTTTTGTGATTGCACTGAGCTAATGATACTCAATGGCAGCTTGCTGGTATTCGAAAGTACACCCATTGAGGAGGTCACCAAGGAATATGATCACTATGCTAACGCTGGGGTGAAAGTAAGACTGCTAACCGGGGATGAAGTCAGACGACTCGAACCTTGCCTGAGTGGCACTATTACCCATGGCTTATATTTTACTCATGTCGGCCACACCAGTGACCCCTATGGCTTATGTAAAGCCTTCGCCGATAAGTTTGTTGCTTTGGGTGGGGAGCTGCTCACCGATGAAGTTAGTGAGATAATTGCTTCCTCTGCCGATGAAGATAATGTTTCACTGCGTCTTAGTTCAGGTGAGTCAATAGAGTCAAAAAAATTGCTCATTGCTTCAGGTGCCTGGTCTAAGCCTTTTGCCAAACAGCTAGGTTACCGTGTGCCGCTGGAAACTGAGCGTGGATATCATCTGATGATGCCGCACAAGAGCACACTCTCTCGCCCAGTCGCTTCTTACAATCGTAAATTTATCATCACTCCTATGTTAGATGGTACGCGGCTCGCGGGTACGGTGGAATTCGGAGGGCTTAAGGCGCCGTTAGTCGAAGCTCGCGCCGATTGTTTGTTTCCACACGGCAAGGCCTTGCTACCTGAGTTATTTGCCGAGGCAACAGCCGCAGATGGTGAGCGCTGGATGGGGTTCAGACCTTCGATGCCCGATAGTCTTCCGGTGCTTGGGCGCAGTGAAAAACATAAAAATGTGTTCTTCTCTTTTGGTCATCAGCACCTAGGACTAACCTGGTCAGGCATTACCGCTAAGCTGGTCAGCCAAGAGATGTCAGGTAAGCAGACTGCAATTGATCTGAGTGATTATCGCATCGACAGGTTTAGCTAGCTCTGCTTGCATTTAGCCTCGAGAAGTCAGGCTTTTTCAATAAAGTTTACTTGTCTTCGAATGAAGTCTTAATACATTGTTTGGGGGCATTTTGCTACTTTGTTCTGGAGTAGTAATTTGAAGGTCGCCCTTTCATTGTAACCTAACGCCTGCCCGGCGAGGATTGTGCGGATACTTCTACGAGTCGCCGCAAGCACATCCTTGTGAGCTCTGCCAAAACATCTGTGTTTTGGAAGCTCGCAGCCGTATCTACACTGGCTGATTTACAAGATAAGTTTATTTCTTCGATTTATGCTCATGTGAGGGGAAAAATACAAGACCTGACCCAGAATTTCACTTATCTCATAAACGATCAAATGGGCTTATTGTCCCTGCTCTATTTTGACCAAGCACATGTGTGTATATCTCTGTCGTCCGCAGATCTTTATGCCCTAATAGTTCTTGAACGGTTCGAATATCACTGCCTTGAGCCAACAGTTGCGTGGCAAATGAATGACGGAATGTGTGGGCTGTCACTCTTTTTTTAACACTACTTTTCACCACTGCCTTTCTCAGGTTTTTCGAAAAACTTGATTCATGAATATGATGCCGACAAATATACCCGTCAATGGGGTGGCAGCAAGTGGTTGTTGATGGAAACAGGTATTGCCAACTTAAGTCTTTTAATACTGCTCTGTACTTTCTATGCAAAGCAGAAGGGACCGAAGTGTGGCCATTTCCATTGCTTAAGTCTTTCTCATGAATCTGCTTTACCCATTGTATTTGTTGCTGCAATGGCTGATTAAGTTGTTGAGGTAACAGTGTATATCGGTCTTTTGCCCCTTTCCCCCTAAAAATGAACAGAGACTGTTCATCAATATTCACATTTTGAACCCTTAGAGTTAAAGCCTCCCGTAGTCTTAGACCACAACCATATAATATTGAAGTCACTAGCCAATACGGGTTGGTAAGGCTTGCTAATACTGATGACACTTCTTTAGGAGTCAATACTGTTGGTAAGTTCTTTGGTTTTTTGGCATAGCCATACTTTAAACCTTCAAACTCCATACAGAGTACATGTTTGAACATAAATACTAATGCACACAATGCTTGGTTTTGTGTTGCTGCGCTGACACCACGATCACTCCCAAGAAACGTAAGAAATTGCTCGATATGACAGCCTTGCATATTCTTTGGATGCATATACTGATGAAACCTAATGAAGTAACGTACCCAATACAGATAACTTTTCTCAGTTCTTAAACTGTAATGTTTAGTCCTTAACACCTGCCGAATCGACTCTATAAAAGCTGATGACATAGCCTCACCTCACGATCACTGTTTATTTATACAGTTATAATGGTAGTTGTACATTTTCGCCACTATTATGGGGGGAAAAGGAAGGCTCTCTAAAGCTAAGAGCTGCTAAGCAACTGTTTACAGGCAAGTATCCCTTACAGTTAAATCGAAACACATCACAAATAAGCAAATTCTGGTTTTCACCATAAGAGGTGTTAGCGAAATTGCAGACTCTAACTTCGTAAGGCATTGAACTTGTGATTGTTTTGGGTTAACTTGTTAACATAAAAACAACTTGGCTGTATGTTCTTATTCGGAATTCAGCCTAATATACTGTTAGCACTCAATACGATGAATGAAGAATTACTCATAGATATGTCAGGAATCATGGATGAAGAAACATTCCATGAGTATGTGGCCAAGAAACTTAATTTTCCTGGCTACTATGGTTTTAACCTAGATGCTTTCTGGGACTGCATCACTGATGATGATCAATTAGCTATGCCTAGGAAATTAAAAGTTGAAGGAATGGCTGCTTTAAAGAGTTTTCTCCCTGAGGTTCATCATGGGTTTGTAAAGTGTCTGAAAGACTATGAAAATGAATTTCCAGAACGACAGGTCATATTTTATCAAGATAGTCCCTCGGGAGAAGGTATAGAATTCGAGGATGAATAGTAAGTTAATGGTGAGAGAAGTGCTAATCGGGTAGCCGGAGGTGTCTAGCCTCCAGCCCCCACACCACCCTGCATGCGGCTCCGCACAGGGCGGTTCACTTAGAACGCCTAACCTAAACTCTCTGGTTAGTTATTTATTACAATAATGAACTGCGATCCATCCATCTCTCAGTGAATATAGTCCTGCTCTCTTAAGATAATCATTACTCAATGCTTGCTGTATCCCTGGTGTTTTCGAACTTCGCCATGGGCCTTTACTTGTGATCCCACATGCAACAGCAGCTTGGATCCTGACGCCACGTTTAAGTAAGTTTTGCACCTTAGTTCGTGGTTTTCGCCACTGGCGCCAGTAGCACATACGTACGCGACGGCGGATCCAATGGTCTAAGTCGACACACCCTTGATAAGCGTTAGCGATGCCAAAGTAGTTGAGCCAGCCTTGCATGTATTGCCGCACTTTAAACAGCTGATAACCCATACTCACGCCCCAATTTCGGTTTGTAAGTCGTCTCATCTTTTGTTTGAAAACATGCAACGTTTTAGTGTGCCACTGGATCTTTCCTCGGTTAAATGTAAACCCTAGGAACTTGCTTTGACCTACCTTAACCACTTGGCTTTTCTGTTCATTAACAACCAGTTTTAGCTTAGTGGCAAGGTAGCGAGTAATGCTCATGAGTACCCGTTCACCCGCTCGAATGGATTTAACCAAGATGATAAAGTCGTCCGCGTAGCGGGCGAATTGATGCCCTCGGCTTTCCAGCTCTTTATCCAGACTATCCAACATAATGTTTGATAATAATGGCGAGAGTGGACCACCTTGAGGCACGCCTTCGAAACTGGCTTCAAACTGGTCATTGACCATCACACCTGCACGTAAGTATTTACCAATAAGCGCCAACAGACGCTTATCCTGCACCTTGTTCCTCAGCTGAGTCATCAAGAGATCATGATTAACTCGATCAAAGAACTTAGACAGATCAACATCAACGGCAAATTTGCGTTTCTGTTTGATGATATCCCTTACTTGCAGTACCGCTTGTTTGGCATTTCTGTTCGGCCTAAAGCCAAAGCTGTTAGCCGAGAAGAATGGGTCAAACAGCGGAGTGAGTATTTGAGCAATAGCCTGTTGTATCACCCGGTCAATGACGTTAGGGATCCCCAATTTACGTTTACCGCCATCGGGTTTATCGATCTCCACGCGTCTGACCGCTGAGGGTTGATACTCACCCTGCTCAAGTTGAGTTTTACACCGTTGCCAGCCGCCTTGTTGCATCCAGAGCGGGAAAGCTTCGATGGTCATGCCATCGATGCCTGCCGCGCCTTTATTTGCTTTAACTTGCCGCCAAGCTCGGTGTAGATTTTCAGGTTCGAGTAATTGATGAAATAGATCGCTGTTGAAGGCAGGTTGCAAGTCAATACGCTGCTGATAGTAATCGTCTGGCGACGTAGTGGGTATCGACAAGTTTGACAAGACTCCTCCTTCTTCTAAATGTTCAGGCCTTCACCATATCCCAACCATTACGATGGGCGTTGGGCTACTATGCCGTCTGCTGACTTCTGCTTAATCACATGCCGAGTTGCCCCGTCATGCGCTATCGGTTTTCATCTGGTTCGCTCCTTTCAATCGATGAAGTTGAAAAGCCAAGGCACTTATAAACCAGAGCCTTACTGGTTAATGACCGATCGCGGGTTAGACAGATCTCCCCAGATAAGAACATGAACTTTCTTTGCACTGCTGCATCATTTACGGTGGCCATTAGATCACGTGGTTTCGTCGTCTTGTGCCAACTCACCTCTAGCCTACGCCTCATATGATGTTCTTGTTCATCAGCTCGCAAATTTGCTAGCGGCTTCCTTCAGACCAAGCCTCGCGGATAAGCCCTTGCCATTCGCTAGTAGTTAACGTTTAATAACAGCACGTTATTTAACGGTGACCTTCCTACAGAGGACTTTCACCTC
Organism: Shewanella psychrophila; assembly: GCF_002005305.1. Lineage (NCBI taxonomy): Bacteria > Pseudomonadati > Pseudomonadota > Gammaproteobacteria > Alteromonadales > Shewanellaceae > Shewanella > Shewanella psychrophila. The sequence goes on along the minus strand of NZ_CP014782.1, from coordinate 3,910,757 downwards.
ATTAGTTCATGCCCATGCTGGGCGTACACAAGTTGCTTAAACGGAATAAAAACAGTTGGTTATCGCTTCGCGATTTTAACCAACCATTTTTATCCGCTTAGCAAGGCGTTATGTGCCAAGGAGTTGTATTTTGTTCAATCGTTTTTTTAACCTATTCAAGCGTGAAAAGACTAACGAATCTGCAAAGAAAATCACAAGTCCCTATGCAGCCGTTAAGGTCTGGTTTGATGATTTAAATGTATGGGTTCACTGGCCAGAAAAAGAACCTGAATCAATTGCGTGGAGCTCTCTTGTAGGAGTGTTACTTGAAACGACAGATGAAGGTCCCTTTGTTGAAGATGTTTGGTGGCATTTAGCTACCGATGAAAAATTTATTACTTACCCAAGCGAAGCTACTGGGGTAAATGAATTACTCACTCGTTTACAAACTCTTCCTGAATTCAATAATAAAGAATTAATTGATGCTATGGGGTGTTCAATTAACCAAAAATTTATTTTATGGGATCATCAAGGGCGCCATAAGTAATCAGGCACATAACAAATAAGGATAGGCCGCGCGCAGCCGCGTCCTTATCCCAAGTGTTGAACAAGTCTGAGTGATACCTTTATATAGTAAATAGTGGCGCGAGAGTTCACTCTGGTTTTGGTGGATTATCTTAAGTGACACTTTTAACTAGTCACAGCGATCCCTTAGCATTGCTAGCTAATTGAATTGCTTAATAATATTAATATCTTAACACCTCCTCATTTGTGACTTGCTCTGTACCTTAAGCCTTAACTTTATCTGTCTTCCACTTAAACAGTGGCGTTAGGTTCCCTTGTTTCCTGCATGATAAAGCTTGTCGGTCGTGCATGCTTATTCCCATGTACTCCCATAAATTTCATCGGCTGTTTGCAGCAGAGGCAAGGTCGTATGGCTTTGGTTTTGGTGGCTTTTTTGAGCGGCTCAAATACCGTTCCTGCAACAGCCAGCATCAAGCGTATGCGTTGCCGCAGCTTGGCAGCACTTCCTCTGAGTAACCCGTAGTCTCGAACTCGCCGCAACCCCCTTGGCAACACATGTTGTAATACCAAGTACAGAAACTTAGCCGCTGGTAAGGTGCGTACTTTGGTCGTTTTTGTTTGGCTATCTTGATACTCAAAACTGACTTGGCCATCGATATCGCTGATGATGTTGTTATCAGGTAACACCCCACGATAAAGATAGCGCGACAGGTATTTAAGCGCTGGAAGCCCTTTGCCAACGTGTTGGCAGTCAACAACCCACTTCTTTGGGCTGGCTTCAGGAAGCTTGCCATTCAGCTCACCGGTTAGCTTTTCCAGCAATCGTGCTCTCCATACTTTGGCGAGGTTAAAACTGTTAAACAGGTATTTACCTTTGCCTTTTTGCCACTGTTTTTTGTCCTTATCGAAGCTGCCTGCTGGGATGATGAAGTGAATATGAGGATGAAAGTCACGCCGCCGACTGTGGGTATGCAGTACACCTGTAAAACCAATCTCTCCACCTAGTTGTTTTGAGTTTTTGGCGAACTCTTTTAGCACGCTGGCAGCAACTGAAAACATGGCTTGATACATCGACTCTGGCTTGTGTTTAGCAATGACACGTAGCTCAAAAGGCAGCGTAAAAGTGACCATATAGTATTCGACGGGAAGCAGTTTAGCCTGCTGTTTATTAAGCCAACCTTCCGTGGTGTTATGTTGGCATTGTGGGCAACTTCGATGACCACAAGAGAGGGGGAAGTCAGCAGTATGAGTACAACTCTGACACGCCCACTGACTGGTTCGCTCAGTATGGGTACGACAACTGAGCATGGCGAAAATGGCTTGCCGCATCGTGGTTGTGATTTGTTGATCAAAAGCCTGATTAAACTCATCAAGGTGGTCACGTAAAATGTCGATGAACGTCATACATTACACTCCCACTTCAGGGCTAAATCATCAGTCAGCTGATTAATCGCCTCGACCGTATTTTTACGAGTAATTTGAGTAAGGCGTGTATATCTGGCGGTGGTATTAAGGCTGTTGTGGCCAAGTAAACTCTGAACGGAGCGTAAATCCAGCCCTTGTTCCAGCAGGTGCGTGGCATAGCTGTGGCGTAAGTTGTGTGGGCTGATTGATTTATGAATGTTGCACTCAGCAATGACTCGTTTAAGCGCCTTCTGAATACCCCCTTTATCTATCATCGAATCCGGTTTACCGTCTTTACCAGGAAACATTAGGCGTGGATGACGATGAGTTTGCCAGTAATATCTCAAAGCTAGTAAGGTGCGTTGTGGTAGAGGGATTAACCTGTCCTTACCGCCTTTAGCATTACGAATATGTACCTGCATTATCTGTGAATCCACATCACCTACTTGCAATGAAATGGCCTCACCGAGGCGCAAACCCATACTGTATATGGTCAGAAAAAAGACCTGATATCGCAACTTATGTGTGAGACTTATAACGATGGCTACTTCAGTTGGGGTTAGGATATCGGGCAGTCGGTTGACCTGTGGTGGCTTAACGATGTTGAGCCACTCCCAGTTTTGGTTAAGCACATATCGATAGAAAAACTGCAAACCGTTACGGTCGAGCTTAACGGTGCTCCATGAGTGTGACTCAATCAGCTGAGCAAAGTAACGTTTCAGATCATCGGTTGAAAGGTTGTCAGGGCAGCGGTCAAAGAAGGCGGCAATGCGCCGTACCGCACGGCTATAAGCATCGATAGTTGCAGGTCGCTTGCCTTGTAGTGTTTAGTTGGTAAGATGTTGTTCATAAAGAGAATCAAAGCGTTGCTGTTCAGGTGTGTTCATGACAATACTCCTAGGTTAGCGATCAAAATTGATCGCCTCTAGAAAGTATTTAGGATGGTAGAGCAAAGAGGCTTGTTATCTCTTCTGCCGCACAGCGGCTTCGTTCAACAAATCGTTCAAGCAGGACAAATAACAGTTGGCTTTTGCTCCTGCGTCGCTTATTTTAGCCAACAATTATTTGTTTCTTAACGAGGCGTTGGTATGACTCCCCACGTCAAGTTAAACATACCGATCCCTGCCATTTTATTTAGCACCATTACTCATAGTTAGATGAGTTAATACACCAGATGAAGCAAGTATATTCGTCGGTTTTCATACTGATATCAGTGGATTACTCACCCTAAGGTGTGCAGCGCCAACCTTACTTTTTTCGACGTGGTACCTAACTTCAGTCTATGAACGAGGAGCTACTTTCTCGCAAAAGTGGCCAGCCTAACGCCGTCGGTATTTGTACTATTTCCGATGCTTGACCCGATGCATTAACTCTAAACTTGTGATAACTCTTTTATCACTGCTATCAAGATCTAGCTCATGCTGGCATCCTTGCGATTCTCTGTTTGGGATCTACTGGACTGAGCATGACCTCTCTGGATATTGCCCAGATAAATGCGATCATCTCTCTTGCTATGGCTGTGACGATAACATTGTAGTGCTTACCTCGTTGTATTAGCCTTTGATAGCGACATCACAGAGGTGCTCTAAGTTAGTTAAAAATCGATAGGCCCAGTAGCCACAAGGCCCCGCTTCATAGACAAAGTGTAGTGTTGCTTGAGGGTATTTAGACTCGAATTGTCGAGCAAGTTTACGCAGTTGAGCCTTGTTGCTGGGAACTCTGCCTAGGTGTACAGGGCTATGCTCTCGTCCATCTTCAGCATAGGCAATTTCAATAAACTCTTTATGAGTGTCTAAACCAATAAAAATTATGCTATGTTTTCCATGCTAGCCTCCTTTGTAATATTGTATGGTCACAAATACAGTATGGCTCTGGTGGACAATTTAACTATTTTGGACTAACCCACGAACTTGGAGGCTAGCACCTCGCGGGGAGTCATTATGTCTATGCAGTTGTGAACGGTTTCAAGAATAGGAAAATATGATGAGTGATAGTTGGGATGATTACGCTGATGGTTGGGATTCAAATTCCGATGTAATCGAGTATTCAAAAATAGCTTTTGATTCACTGTGTGAATTTATAAGTCTAGAAGGTTTAAATGTTTTAGACTTTGGCTGTGGAACTGGACAACTAACAGAAAAAATAGCTCGTGTAGCATCTTCAGTAGTTGCTATAGATTCATCACCAAAAATGATTGAAGTGTTAAAGAATAAGAATATCCATAATGTAAATTCACTATCATGGGAAATTTCAAGAAACTCGATCAATGAGAATCCTATTTTTAAGCCTGGTTTTGATTTAATTGTTGCGTCATCTGTTTGTGCTTTTGTTCCTGATTACGAGAAAATATTATCCGACCTTAAGCTTCTTTTAAAGGAAGGCGGTATATTTATCCAGTGGGATTGGAAGCGAAGTCATGAGGATGATGATTTTGGTTTTACCAATGAAATAATTACAAATGCCTATTCAAATGTAGGTCTTTCACTGATACGTGTTGCAGAAGAGTTTTCGCTAACAAGTGAAAAAGGCACAATGCAAGTGTTAATGGGAGTTGCAAGCAATGCATAACAGGCGTCTATTCTGATCTCCAGCAACTGCCGACTCCGACAGTTGACAGTGGCGTTGTGTGTCAAAAGGAGGCGATATTTTACTTTTCACATTTGGCATCATAATCTATGTTTTTATATTACTAGAGTAAACATTGCTGCCCGAAAGAATATCAGAGGGACAATAGTTTGAGAGTATATTGCATGGATTATTTTTATTGTGCTTTATCTTCCTTACTCATTTTTCTTTCCTGCATGGCTGAGTGAGTATTTTTCTGTTCGGGATCGGACTCCAAATTTAACTACTTTTATGTTAGTTTTTGGTATGGTGGTTTCAGCATTAGCTATGTTCAAGCCTAGGCGTATGTATGCCACATATTCGAGGCTAAGCAAGCCGACTCCGTCAGCTGTCGCGTTTCTTGCAATGGTCGCAGCAATCGCGGTGACAACTCCATGATTGTTGGCGGTGTTAGGCGTCACAAGGAAGTAGTATGTATTGTCCATCATGCAATGGAACCATCAAGTATTTTTCAAAAGTGAATTTTTCTTTTGGCAGGATAAAGACATGCCCATGTTGCAAAGAAAGATTAAAGCACTCTATGAACATAAAGTACTCCCTAATTGGCTTTATTCCGATGATAGTCTTTCATTTTAAGATATTAGGCCCTATCTTGTTTGAGTTCGGCGTACCACATGCATATTCTGTAGCCCAGTTTATGACTTTATTTGTGTTTATGACTTTAGTTCATCAACTTAAACTTGCAGAAAAACCTAACAAATAAGGATAGGCCGCGCGAAGCACACTCTGGGGCAAATACTCGCAGGCTTCCAGTCGCTGTGTCCCTGAATTTTAGCCTGCGGTATTTGTTCCTAAGTGAGGCGTTATACGCTTTATGAATCAGCCATATAGAGTAAGGTTAAAAACTAAAACAAAAGTTCGCTTGACGTTGATACTCGTGGTCTTTGTTTTGATGTTAGGTTTTTTTCTATTTCAATTATTAAAATTTGATTTTGGATTAGAACCTGACGAAATTAGATACGGCAAAAGGTATTTGCTTAAACCAATTTTAGTACAAGGTGGAGCATCTTATAAAGCGGCAAGGGCACAGTCAGTAGGACGGTTTAAGCTTCCATCTAACAAGGTTGTTTATGCAACAATCTATGCCCCCTCCCACGACAGTTTTTATTGCGTTGTTGAAGTATTGGTAAATGGTAAAGTAAGTCACTATCAGTCTATTCAATACGAGAGGTGCGTATAACAAGCTGCTGAATTCAGCCTTCATCAAGGCTGTCCATGCCTTTTGCTGCGAAAATCGCTCGCCAGCACTTGGTTTACTTATTAGCAGAGTGCTAGTGTCTAATAGAACAGAGTACTATAAAAAGTTAATGCAATATGCCCAGAATGGACTTTTTGGTGAGCTTGCTCCACCCTTTATAGCTACTTTCTTAGAGTAAGCTCCTGACGGAGAAGACTTGGTTGCAGGTTTGATCTTCGATGGGGAGTCAAGCGAAGGAAATTGCGAACGTTGTGCTAACTAATATTATCTCTAACTACTCAAAATAATCGTTGCTATACAGAGGGTATGATAGCCGTTCCGTATCCAAATAAAATGGAGCATCTTTCGCTATTAGTTTATCTGCGTAACGAAGACGATTGGAACTCATTGGCAAAACGGCACAAAACACTTAACTACCAAGTCAATGAATTATCACTACGAGAAACGCGGCTGGACCTACGCACTGAGTGTTATGGTCCATTATCTGGACGCTGGTGGGCCCTCATAATTGATGCATTCCAGCACAGTGAACTTTCTTAGTTTATTACCATTGTCCGATGCAAATGTTGCTCTGTGATCTTGTTGTTTTTCCGCTTTCTAACTTCCTTCCCTAGCCTAAGTGCTTAGCCCTCACTTTACCTTGAATGTTGCGGTCTAACTGAGTCAGCGATAGTTGATTACCATCGAGTAGGGATTCAGTTGCAACCATAAGAGAATTAAGACGTTTCTTGTGAATTTGAGTGCATTGATTTGCAAGTGATTGATGTAGTATCTTAATATCGCGCATGGTGTTGTTATCTGGTTTGTTTTTGGCGAAATTGATTAGATCAAATCGCATCATATGTGTCTAGCTTTTGAAAAAAAGAAATTATCTAGAGATTCCCTAGAATGAGGCGTTAGGAACTTTAAGCTCCAAATTTAAACTCATCGTATTATCAGCGGCTGCTGAACCCGATAATTTGTTGAGGAATTAAAATGGACAACAATCGAAATAAAGCTTGGAGACAGGCAAAGAAAAAATGCAGAAAGATCAAAGAAGAAGGTTATATTGAGAAGCAATTTGTTCCAGAAAATAACTGGAAGTGATGTATATTAGCTCTGAAAAACTAAAGCGAGCAAAACAATTGGGGATTGACTACCCACCAAGAACATTGAGACAAAAACTAGATGATGAAATGCCTCTTGAGGAACATAAAGTGAAAAATATCCTCTTTATATGTAGCCGAAATCAATGGCGAAGCCCAACTGGTGAGCAGGTTTGGAGAAAAAATCCCGAGCTAAATGTTAGATCGGCTGGTACAAGCCCACGTGCAAAGAGAACAGTGAATGCCAAAGACATTCAGTGGGCTGACATTATATTTGTGATGGAAGAAAAACATAAAAGCCGTCTTAAGGCTGAGTTTACAAGAATACTTGATTATAAAGATATTCAAGTATTAGATATTCCTGATGAATATCAATACATGGATAAAGAACTCGTAGAAATAATGAAACAATCAGTGGGTAGCTACCTAGGTATTGCCTAGATGTCTGCCCTAACAAGTACGTCATAAGGAATTTTAGTCGCAGGTCGTTTCGGCCAAAACGTACCTAAAATCCCCATACGTCAGCGTTAGGTGAAAAGGAAATTAAGCCTCTATGGAGAATCCATCAACTTTATTAGTCGTTCACAACCTCATTGTTTCGAGATATTTCTATGTTGATATTCTTGGTCTAAATATTGTTGAGGAACACGAAGACAGTTTAAAGCTTAAAAGTGGCTCACATAATGTGTTCATGTTTCAAGGAACAATGGAAGCAACAAACTATGAGCACGGATATAATTCAAATTCATCATTGGTGCTTACTGTTAGTAATTTGGATGAAAAAATTAACGAGTTAAAATCAAAAGGTGTTGTTTTTGTACATAAATCACCTAATGAAAATAGGTGGGGTCGCTATGCAGCTTTTAAAGACCCATCAGGGATCGTAAATGAACTAATGGAATTTTCACCTAACAAGTGACTATGGTGTCAAACCTTAAGAGCTAATTCAATTTTGGGTTCCACATGCACTATCTCTAATCATTGAATTTAGTATGACAACTCTTAGAGATCCCCTCATTTTTCAATTTTAAATAATCCCGAAAATTGAACGGTAAATAGGCTGGTTTTTAAGGTAACGATAAAAATTATCCATTAGAGGTTCTGCCCACTCTTCTCGCATCGTGGGTAACAGTTCATAGTAAATACAACCTTGGCGAAACAGAGAGTATGAGCGAGTTTTACTGGTATTTGCCTTTATTGTCTTTTCCAAGTCAGCATCCTCGCCCGCTTTTCCTAGTAGCGTCAGCAAGCCTATCGCCAAGGCGCTTAGCAAAAACAACCGGTCTCTACGTACCGGGGAACGCGTGTAGGTGGCACTCATCCCCATGCCAAAACGATAGTCTTTAATGTCACGAAAAGTCGTCTCTATCCCCCAACGTTTCCCATATAAAGTCAACATCTTGCTACTCACTAGGTCACGTCGACTTGATGCTAAATACCAAGCTTCTTTCATGCCTTTTTTCTTGGTGCAAATGACCCGAGCGACTGCTTGCTTATTACCCGTTATTTGAACGTCCTTAAGGGTTCTTGTTATGCCGCTGGGTAATAGCCAGTCCTTTACTGGAAACAGCTCTCCTACCGCATCGGTGACTTTGATATTAGCCTTAATTCTAATGATGAAGTCAAAACCCAGCTCATGTTCAATGAAGTTAAATAGTGCCGTATCACTAAAGCCTCTATCAGCAACAATTGTCACTTTAACATCCTCTGCAACGATCGACCTTAACTTAACCAACAACTCATCTTCATGGTTGTTTCTATTACCTTTTAAAGCATGTTTACGATGGGTTTTCCATAGCAGTGGCGTGTTACGTCCATGGGTTGTTTGCATACTCAGTACGATGGTTGAATGGTCGTCTGAATCAAATTCAGTCCAATCGAGAGAGACCACTATCTCTTTGCGTGCACCGATAATATAAGGCCCCCAGGAGTCCAGTAATTGCCAGACGTTTAACTTTGTATTACTGAGTAATCGGTCTACTTGTTTAATAGCAGACTTACGCTTAAGTTTATTGGCTTGGGCTAAGCCAGCGCCAATGGCATGAATAGCGAGTGACCCCTTTTCAATCACTCCGTGAGCGGCATTAGCAAGTGAGGTGACCCTTTTAGCATGCATGTCATGGCCAAAGAGTTCATCGATGTGATTATGAATAAGGGCTTTATTTATCATGTTATAAATTTTAGAACATAGAGTGATTTGGCTTATTATACTCTGGAAGCCTTGCTGCCTCTGGTTATTATGAGGGGATGCTTAAGATGACAACTGGCTTTTTGATACAGGCTTTCTGATACAGGTAATGATGACCATTCTTTGGTTTCCCAGAGTGCATGCTCAAATTACACTCTGGCCAGTAAACAGTAATGGTTATCTTATAAACTAGTTTATTGAGGTTTTTAAATTAAAGAGATCGAACCAATTTGCTCGCTTTTGTTTTTCCTCTTGAAGCATGGCTGGAGTTTGCTGACCAAGCTTATTCAGATCGAGCTGTGAAGAGTTTCTATCATAAATCAGTTTTGCCCACTCTTTTGCCCAGTCTTCTAATTTATAAATGGTAGCGTTAGCCTGTGAAGTCTGGAGTTCTGGTTTTGAGTCCTGCTCAAGAGGACGGGTGATCTGAAAATCAATCTCTGTTTTATCCAGTTTCTTAATATGCATTCCTTTATCTGATTTACCTGTCACTAGGTACATTTGCGGGGATTGTTCTCCCACTTTCAGTTTCAGTAAATCGTATTTTTCACAGGAATCATACAGGGGCTGGTTGTCAGATATAAGTTGAACCACTTTGTTTGGATCGTACCGAAAGCCCAGGTCGTTTCCCTCTAATTGCATACTAAAGGTATCTAACTCGAGCTTATTAGCGATGCCAGCCGATTCGATGAGTGTAGTCACCTGATAGTCGTAAAACGGGATCATGAAGCCTTTGCCCCCAAATGACAGTCCTTCGTTCATAGACCCTTCACCGGAATATACTGATGGGATATCTGCATGTTTCATAATGGCGTTGACGAGAGTGTTGTTGAAAAAACCTTGAACGATCACAGCTTCCTTTCCGGACTGTGTTTTTAAATGGAATTGTTTGTAGTCACTCCCACTCACGTTAAAGCTTGCTTTTGGTGTGAGCTCCAGACCTGCTTCACTTGCCTGCTCCGATAACGCTTCGATTTTTCCTGTTGCTAAAATGATGGGTATGTCGACGTTCGCTTGCTCTGTCATTGCTTTAAGAATATCAGCCAAAACCCGCTTCCCTACGCTTAAATTCTGACCTTCATGGACGTCATCGTAACGGTAAAACTGTCGCTGGTTAATCACCTGGGAATTTTCACGAGCCATCATCAAAGCGAAACGCTCTTTGATAATTGAATCAAATGAGGCGTCATTGGAGGGGGTTTGTGTTTGGCCGAGAGTATGCTGGATAATACCCGAGAGTACATCTTTGATTTCCTGCTGGTTAGCATCCACGTTAGCATTGGGAATGCCAAAACCTATAGCGCCGCGAGATAAACCGGTGAAGTAAGCATCATCCACCATGCTCACTCCAGCCATTCCTCCAATTTCGCCTACTCTTAACACGTTTTCGTCTTTGGATACGGATTGGAAAACAGAGCCCACATTATATTGAATTTCAAATTTTGCTTTGTGGTCTTTGGCTATTTCCGAGACCAACTGATAGCTGTAATTGGGATCCCATTGGCGATTAGCGTTATGGTGCGTAATAACTTTAATGTCCTTATCGAGCAACTTGTCTAGTGTGCTGTTGGCAATAGAGTACCGGTAAAAATGCGCATAAGCGTCGATACGCTCTTTTAACTCAGGATGCTTGGACGTAATTGTCTTATAGAGCATCTGGAAGTTCACGAGATCACCAAACCCAGCAATAGCGTATCCAGTCATTAAAATTCGGCCTTCGCTGTTTAGAAGCTTTTCACAAAATTTCTCAACTTCCTGTTGATGTTGCTTGGTGAGTAATTCAGAGTCGTCGACAGTATCAAAGTTATTGATACTGTACTTTTCACTCATTAAATCTTGCTTCAGATTCATTGGTTTTTGAGTGTCAAAAGCTAACGAAATGCCTTTGTGCGTAACCAGAATTTTTTCATCGGCTAAGAGCCTAGTCTCTTTGTTTTTCAGGCGTGTATTGATGTCTGATGGGGCATTGGGGTACTCAAAATGCGAGCCTGTATTAGTGTAGTTTTGCAGTTTTTTGACCACTTCCTGATCCGTGGTTTCTGCATTGATACCGATTTTTTCAAGCGTCTTGAGGAAAGATCCTAAGCGAAAAAAATCAGCTTTCTCTTGTTGATTAAATTTCAGAAAAGTGTCCGATAGCGCTGGTTCCATCAGCTTCTCTTCTGATGTTCTCAATGCAGGATATTCATCTGTACCATAGTGAACAATTTTTACTGTCGTGCCAGACTTGTCGAGACGCAGTCCCGTGTATGTCCGGTCAGCATCTCTCAGGAAGTTGAAGAGCTTTCCTATCCCTGATGTGTCGTCAGTTTGAGGAATTTGAAGCTGATCCTTAATGTCAATTTGATATTTTTCAAACAAGTTGGAGGACTTGATCACCGTGTTCGGCCCAGTGTGATCATAACTGGGCATATTGGTGAACTGACCATGGGTAAAATTACTTAAGTGGTGATCTTCAAATTTGCTTGTGTCGAGCTTATGCGACACCAATAATTGCTCCCATTGATGCCGTATATCTTTTATGTTCTCTGGTGTTAATGCGGTACCGTTCATTATTGGCACCGAATTATCTCTTACTGGAACCTCGGCCGCTGAAAACTTGAGATTTAAATCTGAAGCCAAGTTTTTCAAATCTTTGTTTACAGCATTCTGGGATAATGATCCTATTTGATTTCCAGAAGCGGTGAATGACGCTGAGTTAATATCAGTATTGGTACTGTTATTAACATTTGTCACCATATTATTCGACGTTACTTTCATGCCAATGTACCTATTAAAGTATGCAAATTAATGGTCTCACCTACTTGATTTTGTGAGCTGTAATCTTTTTTTAGCAGGTCAATTTTTGAAGCAAAATGATTCATCAAATTAGTGAAGCCAATCTGATCTAAAGAACTCATATCCCTGGAATGGGATAAAACAAGATTGTTGTCAATTAAACTTATCCAACAACCTTCCATCTTTTTCGCATTTGCGTTATCAATTAACGCTCGCTCCAGCAACACTTTGAAATGACCATCGTTGATATTATGAAATGGGCCTATTACAGTTAATTGATGATTTTCACTTACAAAATATAAACTAAACTCAATGTTTAAATCTTTTTGTATGATGTTACAGACACCATCATTTATAGAAAAATCAGGGTTGATATCTTTTAACCACTCTTCAATTTTGCTATCCATACGATCCCTCTGTTAACTGTTGATTATTGGTCAATAAAGGTAACGATAATAGAGCTGGAAGATTAGATATATCAAAAAAAAGCGACACTTTTTAGAAAGTGATTGGACCACTAATAAAATTTGAAACTAAAGCCATACTGCTTCTTTGTACATCATTGTTTTTGAGCGGATTTTTTTGTAGTTGAGTCAAGTTGTTCAAGGCTAATGGTTAAACTTTTCCTCTCCAACTAAGTTTTGATTGCTACTTACTGTCGGAGCTTGGTATGCCCAGACCACGAAGTATTCAAATAAGTGTTGAAAACACAGCTTTCTACCATGGCTGTAGTAGAAAAATTAGACCAGTCGGTATTTTGTTAGTTATTGATTTTTAAGAGGGGTATTGTTTGTTTGGGCATGGTTGGATTGAAGCTAAGATATTACATTTAGCAGGGGGAGATTAGCAATGGGTGGCATGAGTTTAGATATTGCTATTTTTATCTCTGGTAAGATTTGCCTTCTTCATTTTTTGGTATAAATTAAGGCCTAATAATCTGTACTATATGAAATTAAAATGAATAAAGAAGCTACAATCGCTGGACAAGCTGTTTACTCAAAGAATGTACTCTCAATATACGATTTCTGGGTTTTGGGTGTATCAAATCATTACTTTTGGAAATGTCCAACTCGATTGATTAGTGATCAATTTTCAAAACTAGTATCATCTAATCATTTAGATGTTGGGGCAGGGCGACCGCATGAGTGTTTATTTTTTAGTCGAGCTACATAATCCAGCGAGTAAAACTTTCTCTAGATGTTGAGGATTCATTAAGCAGCGCTTTTGTTTACCAACGATGCTGAGTTTGGTCGGTTCTTTTCTAAGCATGTTGAGAGCCATATGCCTCAAGTAAGCTAGATTTTCAGCGCCGTTATTTTTGTATATCTGGCATGTATCTTCGTTCATGTTGACATCCAAGACCCAGTGCATTGACTCGATACCCCAATGTTCACGAGTAGCACTTAAGGCTTGCTCTGCTGATAACTCTTTCGAACTAATATAGTAACGATATTCAAGGCTTATCGCCTTACCTTTAACCGCCCTAAAACTTTCAACCATAACAATGCATTTGAGTGCTTCCCAGCGTGAGAAATCACCTTCGAGTTCAGCCGAATTTAAAACATAGCACGTTCGATTTTCAATACGGCCATGGCCTGTTTCTATATTGAAATCATCATTACTTAAGCCTGCTGAACGATGCTGACTAAAAGCTTGATTTACCGCTTTAGCTAAGTGGCCTTGATTGCTTTTTACAGCCAGTAGGTAATCACCACCTTTGTCGATGATCGCTTTAGCAATAGCCGTTTGACAGCCCATAGCATCGATTGTCACTAGCGCTCCGCGTAGATCTAGCATTTTTAAAAGCTCTGGGATTGCCGTAATTTCATTACTTTTTTGGTCTGATTTTAATTGACCAAGTACCAGCTTATTTGCTGAAGCATAAGCACTTATCATATGAATAGTGCTGTTTCGGTCATCACGATTATATGAGCCGCGTAGCGTTTTTCCATCAATCGCAATGACTTCCCCATTAGTTAGCTGGTGAACCGATTGCATCCATGCTAGAAAACACTCGTTAAAACTATCAGGATTAATCACAGAAATTGTTCTAGCAATTGTATCGTCAGTAGGGATCCCGCCTGTAAACATTTTTTGCGTTTTGAACCAATGGTGGTGACCAAGAATGTATTCTCGGATATCGAACCAACCATTCGAACCTGCAATAACAGCGCAAAGAGAACCGAACAATATATCGAACAATGGATAGGTGATTTTTGCACTTTGGCGGTGGTCGTCAATCGCGCCAAAATGCTCTTTGAATGATTCAATATACATAATGAGACTCCTTAAAAAGGAGTATAAGATCACAAGCACTTGATCAGGTCAATATTTTGCTGAAACGGCTCAAATAACGTTCACGATCTGACCCTGGATGTTGGGGTTGGCTCTGGATATTATCTCAAGAATTTTTTACCTGAAACAACAAAGCGCATTGCTTTGTTGGATTTAAATGAAAATAGTCTCGATACAGCGTCAAAAGCAATTAATGGTTTTAAGCCTGAAATTTACTGTGGGGATGTGCTAGAACCATTGGAATTAGATATTGAAAAATTTGACTCCATTAGCGTTAACTATTTACTTCATTGTTTACCTGGTGACATATCTCAAAAAGGAGTGACCTTTCAACATTTGAAAAGCCTTATGAATCATGACGGGGTCTTGTTTGGCAGTACCATTTTAGGCCAAGGCACAGACAAGAATTTTTTCGCTAAAAAGTTAATGGGAATTTATAATAAAAAAGGAATATTTAGTAATCAAAATGATGATCTTGATACCCTGAGAAAGTCACTCAATGAACATTTTGTCGATGTAAAAGTTGAAGTGGTAGGCTGTGTAGCTTTGTTTTCTGGTAAAAAAATATAACGAATGCATCAACACAATTTATTACACTCGGCATTGCAGTTTGCCGAGTGTTTCTCGGTTATGACCAGAAGCGAATGACTAATCAGTAAAACTAAAATCGAAGAAGCAACTTTCTCGAAACAAGAACAGGTGTGAACGCGGTTGTGACCTTCGACATCAGTGATAATGTCGTAGAGGCTATAGGCACCCATTCATTTAAAAGATAGGGCGCCGTGTCACAGAAGTGTTTGTGCTAAAAGTGGTTCTTTCACATCCATGTGCTCACGACATGATTGCTTCGATGTCTGTGATTGTTCGTGGCACGCCCGCTGATAGATTTTCACGTCCTGTTTGCGTCACAAGAATGTCATCTTCGATACGTATGCCCATGCCTCGGTACGCTGCAGGTACATCAGTTGCTGATAGTGGAATATAGATCCCAGGTTCTATGGTAAACGTCATTCCAGTTTCAAGCTTGCGCCAATAACCATCAGCATCGTGATAGGGCCCTACGTCATGGACGTCCATGCCAAGCCAGTGGCCGGTTTTATGTACTGTGAAACGCTTATAGGTTTCATTTTCCATGATGTCATCTATGTTGCCATTCAATAATCCAAGCTCCAACAGGCCTTTAGCCATCACTTCCATGCAGGTTTCATGGAGGCTATTCCAGCTCGCACCAGGCTTTACTCTCTCAATGGCGGCATCTAAAGCGCTTAATACCAGCTGATAGATGGCTTTTTGTTCGGCGGTGAACTTGCCGTTGACCGGGTAACTGCGAGTGATATCCGATGCATAGTGATCGAGTTCGGCCCCCGCATCGATAAGCAATATTTGTCCATCTTCGACTGTGCAACAGTTTTCTTCATAATGCAGGCAGCAGGCATTGTTGCCCGAGGCGACAATATTGGGGTAGGCCACATCGGTAGCGCCATGTTTAGCGACAATGAAATTGAAGGTGGCGGCGAGTTCAGCTTCGTTAATCCCAGGTTTACAGGCTTGTATGACGGCTTTGTGACCGTCGGTAGAAGCTTTGACTGCGGCCTTGATCTTAGTGATCTCGTCTAGGCTTTTTATTACTCTCATTGGATGAATGATTTTGGCCAAAGGTGTCAGGCTGAGATGATGCTTGATGGTATCGAATGAGGCGGTGTTACGTTGATGATTCATCCAATCTATGACCCGACCCGAGAAGCGGCCAAGCTCATCGCCAATAAAAATGTGTTGCTGCGATGCAAGTTGCGATAGAAGTACGGGCTCAAGCTCAGCAATATCATAAGCTTCGTCGGCGTTGAAATCTGTTATGGCTCCATCGATACCGGCGCGCTCGCCGAAACTCACTTCCTGAGCCTTATCCTTAGGGCGGCAAAATAAGCTGTATGTAAAGCCTGAAGCTTTACTCTTATCGGTGCGGAGTAGGGCCACTGCATCGGGTTCATTGAAGCCTGTTAGGTATAGAAAGTCGTTGTCTTGTCTGAAATGGTACTTGATGTTCTTACTACGAACTTTCTGCTGATAGCCGGCAAGGATGACAAAACTGCCTTTGGGGAGTTGTTCAAACAGGGCTTTTCTTCTTGTTTGGTATAGATCACAGGGCATTATACTGGCTCTCTTCATTGGTGTTTATGTGAATTAGGCTTGCGATAAGCTCACATTTAACCGTCATTGGTGGTTACTTGAGTCAGCCGTGTATTTTGAGTTTTATGGGGCTGTTCCCGAGTATCGACATAATGCTAAAGCTATCACGTTTGTATATTTTATTCATTTTAAATGTTCTTAAGATAAATCGATAACTTCGCGGTGCAATCTGCTTCAATGGATGGGATAATGTCAGTAATCAGACTTAGGAGTTAAACACGTGAGCCCAGCAGTTTTTTTAGACAGAGACGGTGTGATCAATATAGACCATGGTTATGTGCATCAGGTTGATGATTTCGAGTACGTTGAAGGCGTATTCGATGCGTGCCGTTCTCTTAAAGAGATGGGATATAAGCTGGCGGTGGTAACCAACCAATCTGGTATTGCGCGTGGTATGTATAGTGAAGATCAGTTTCATACCCTAACAGAATGGATGGATTGGAATTTTGTCGATAAAGGCGTCGAGCTCGATGGCATCTATTATTGCCCCCATCATGCAGAGAAGGGCGTAGGTGATTACAAGCAAGATTGCGATTGTCGCAAACCGAAACCTGGCATGATGTTGACCGCAGCCAAGTTTCTTAAAATCGATCTCAGCCAGTCAGTCATGGTGGGAGACAAGCGAGATGACATGTTGGCGGCTCAAGCAGCGGGTATCCCCACCCGCATATTGGTCCGCACCGGAAAGTCGGTAACAGATGAAGCTATAGCCGCCGCAAGCGTGGTACTCGATTCCATTGCTCAAGTGCCTGGCTATCTTAAGAGCCTTTAATTTTCCTTCTATAGAAAGTGGATCTAGCTGTTACCCTTTATAGCTAGCTACTGGGCTTTTAATAAACAAAATCGCTATACCTCTGTATTATTAGCCCACCTCTTACTCTGTACTTATCTGATTCTTAAAATGTATAAAGTAACCTACATTTATACCGAGTGGCATTTCATGCATGTTGGTTGTTTTATGAACACGCCCATTCTGATATCAAATATATTAATTTAGACGCTAGTCTAGTTATTCTCATATTGAGTAAATGATGATAAAAGCCTTTCATTACTCGTAGTGATTAAGGTTATTTGTTTATTTTATACCTTGTGTGGTTTATTAGTTAAATATTAATTATTCAGTTAAATAACCATTATTGGGTTTGGTTATTTAACATTTATATATTTATCTATATTAGTGGGTAAATCAGTAGGTTATATTAAAGTGTCGTATTCTGGTTGTTATAAGCGTCTCAGAGTTTTAAATTATCAACAAGATATAGTGCGTTCACCTTTTGATTGGATAATCATTAGCCTGCCTTCATGTAAATTTTAAGAGTGGTTTTTCTGTTGTTTATCGATGGATGTTGCGTAAGTGGATCTTCCTGTGTGGCTGGTTGTGTACAAACGCTATGGGTTGTTGTGTTTCTGTTTGTGCCTCTGCATTTTCCCTGGTTATTATCACTTTTCGCTTAATCGGTGTGGCCGATTACTGCTAATCGGAAAAACTAATTACCAAAGCCTTGTGTTGTTCACGCGTATCAATTTAGTAACTAAGCATTAACTATGAGTGGTTCAACTAATTTAAAATGTGACCTTAGTCTCTTTACTTTATCGATGTGGATGTTATTTGAAACTGTTTTGTATTCTGCTTGTTTGATTGATTCTATTTAAATAATTAACCTATCCAATACTTCCTACTTATAATTTCCTGTGTTTTTAACATTTGGGATTGTTATATTATTTAACGGCTGCCTTTATTATGTTTTCAAGGACCTGGTGCTTACTTTTAAGCTCACTTCTTATCTCTCTCGCTTTTATGCCCACACAGGCATGTGCGAGTGAGTCAATATCAATAAACCTAATAAGTAATCACAAGGTTTATGATAATGAGCAAATGCTGAGTTATGACTTAGTCATCACGAATAACGGAGGCAAGTTAGTGAAGGGGCTGTCGGTTACGGCCGGGCTGCTCGATATCAAGGCCTTAGACAAAGATGGTAAACTGGTTAATGCCTTTACTAGTATGTCTGTTGAAGCGACGGCAACGCTGGGGTCTCAAGTTGGGGACTTTAATCCTCATGGTAACTTGACGGCGAAAGAGGTCGTGTTAACCGAAGGCGGAATGGTGACTTACCATATAGAGGCTAAGGTGAGCCCTGCAGTAGCCAAAGAGATAGAAGTGGCTGCTCAATTAGCATCAAGCTTTCTTTCCCTAGAATCCAATTTAGTCTCGATTCCGAGGGCGCTTTATCAGCTCGAGATTAGCAAGAGCGCAGACAGTTTGCTCTATTCG
The DNA here is from genome assembly GCF_002005305.1 of Shewanella psychrophila. Lineage (NCBI taxonomy): Bacteria > Pseudomonadati > Pseudomonadota > Gammaproteobacteria > Alteromonadales > Shewanellaceae > Shewanella > Shewanella psychrophila. The sequence continues at coordinate 3,892,218 of NZ_CP014782.1, read as the reverse complement.
CCCGGTGGTCAGGTTAGTTTTACCATCAAGGTGAGTAACACTGGTCAATGGAAGATCCGCAATGCTCTTGTGGAGGATAAATTATCCGGCATTACAGCTGAAGACATGCTGGGCAATACAGTCGCGGCTTTTAGTTCAATCGACAGCATCACGGCGACGACTCAAGGTAAGGGATCCAGTGGAGGAACATTTGATGCTCATGGTCCGGATCTACAGGCTAAGGATGTTGTTATCGCAAAGGCTGGTTGGGTCGAATATCGAATAACCGCCACAGTCTCAGACACATTAGTGGGAGATATTCTTAATTACGCCGAGATCACGGCCCATGATGAGTTGCAACGTTCTAACCTGATCCTCATTAAGCCTGCAGAAGCTAATGTGGTCATCACCAAGCAGGTGAGCCCAACCGCTGACTATCAGGTCGGAGATACACTTAACTATACGGTTAAAGTCGACAATACAGGCCTAGGTATAGCTCATCATTACCGGATTAAAGACAGCATAGGGGCTATTGTTGTCGAACTCGCCAATAATGGTTTAAGTGAATATCAACAGCAGAACATTGCCGGCAGTCCATTTAAGACCTGGCAGATTGAGGTGCAGCAGCTTGGGGACCACAGTGCCTCAGAGCTTATGACTTCAGGGGGGACTTCGGTGGATGAGGATCTTAATGATCTGATCAGCCTCTACCCGAATGAGTCAGTGACTTATACCATCAGTGCTATATCTAAGGCAGTTGCCATATCAGATATTGAAAATATCGCCTCGGCGACCTCGGATACAGGCGACAAGAAAACGGCGAGTACTACAGTTACCGCGCTGAACACCATCACAGATTTCACTGCTCACAAGTCACCAGATGGTACCGAATATATGCCAGGGGATTGGGTGAGTTACAGCATCGAGGTGAGTAACACCAATGCCACTCAATTTGCGGATAATATCCGCATAGTCGATAAACTTTCGACCTGTACTACTACAGAACTTGTGGACGGTAGCACAGGGGCTGCGTTTGAGAAGTGGAAGCTTAGTGTGAAGCGTGTCGAAGAGGAGGGCAGCGATCCCGGCAGTTTCCTCTTTGGCGCCGAGCAGACGGGGGATATCGATCTGGTGTTAGATTTAGCCCCTAAAGGCAAGGTGGTTTATCGACTCGATGCTTTAGTGAATCCCCAAGCTATCGGAACCATAATGGATAACCCTAGCTGTGATGATACGGTTCCCGAAGACGGTTCTGGCATCAACATGCCAGACGGTAAGGTTGAAGTGAAGAAACTGGTGGATCAACGCGAGTTTTCTCCCAGCAGCGACTTGACCTACACCATCACCATTAAAAACTCGGGGAAAGGTTATCTGCATAATGTACCAGTGGTCGATGCGCTTTCGACCATCACCGCTGATGGTGTCACGGGTTCGGCATTTACGACTTGGACAATTACTCCTAGTGTCACCGATAGCAGCGGCGCGATATCAACCAAGAGCAACCCGGATATAGACGCATCCATTAAGAGAGATCGTGATCTCAATACTCATGCTAATGTGTTTCCCGGCGATACCATCACCTACACCATAGTGGCCACCACTAAGAACACCATCTCAGGCATAGTGAGAAATAAAGTCACGGTCGATGGTAATGCCTATTCAGATGTAGGTGCTGAACCTTTCAAGTACGATCTATCCGTGTCTAAAACCGTGGATAAAATTCACTACAGTGAAGGTGATGACTCTCTTAGGTACACCATAGAAATAAGCAATGCCGATATTGCCGGTTATGCCAAAGATATTCCGATATTCGATGATATTGTCAATATTGAGGCCGAATTGCTGCATGAGAAGGGGACGATGGCTCCAGCATTCGAGTCATGGACCATCACAGCTTTCACCGACGCCAGACCCAATCAAGACACTGGTATACCAACTTCGGGTTTAAAAGATGTCAACTTAGATACAAGGTTCAGTCTTGCTGCGGGTGGCAAACTCACCTATGTCATCGAGGCTAAAATACCTCCACGTACTCAGGACCACATAGTCTGGGGACGGATCATTAATAAAGTCACCTTAGATAATACTGAAACCTCATCGGCAGAAACTGGCTACAGGTTACCTAATATAGTGGTAGATAAGCAGGTTTCAAAGACTAACTATCAGCCCGGAGATCATGTTTCATATACGATCACCGTTAAAAATATCGGCGCGGGATATGCCAACAATACCGATGTAAAAGATGATATTGCCGCCCTTGGTCTGTTCGACAAATGGACTGTGGTCGCCGAGTCCCATGGCATTGGCACTAGGATCGTGGGTAAGAAGATCCAAAATAATCAAAATATTGATACTAAGGTGGATATCGCGCCTGGGGGGAAAATTGTCTTCATCATAGCCGGAGTCGTGGTGAATAACATAGACGGTCAGGTGACGAATACGGTTAAAGTTCACGAGCCTCTGGATAATAGAGACAGCGAGTCGTCGGCGGATATCTTCCCCATTACCGACCCGGATAAACCAAGTGTCGATATACACAAAGAGTCATCACCACTGCATTATGTGCCGGGGAAAGTACAGACTTATACCATCACGGTAAGAAATAATACCGACACCGTGATTGAAAACCTACGTGTGTTCGATGAGATGTCCACCATAGAGTCGACCCTGGCGAATAATAAAAACAACCAGTTTGCCGATATTCAGGGCAGTCCTTTTGAGAGTTGGACCATCAAGTCAACCACCAAAACCTTAGCCAGAAACAGCACCAGTGCCGATCTCGACGAGGTGATTACGCTGCAACCTAATACTTCTAAGGTTTACACCATAGAAGCTATCATCAAAGATAATGTCGTCGATGAGACAGTGACTAACCGTGTGTGTCTATTTCGGCACAATGGTGATGATGCCGGTTGTGCCTCGGCGGAAAATCACAGAGCCGCCTCAGGTGGTGATGTGATGCGTGAAGTGTCTCCGGCTCAATATAAGCCCGGGGATACCATCACCTATAAGATCACCGCAAGTTCTCATACTGGTTATTACAACAATATTCATATTCAGGATGAGCTGGAAAACTTGAGCGTTGATTTGATAGATAAAGAGGGTAAACACACTCAAGGTCATCCCTTTAATGGTCAGTTTAGTGTGGCTGTCAGTAAAACCAGCCTTAATGGCGAGGGCACTACGGACGGTACATTAGACGGTCAGGTGGAAGGCAACAAGAACTTAGATACCTGGATAGATGTCGGCCCTGGGGACAAGGTGGTATACACCATCACGGGTGTGGTTCGTGACGATGCCGCCGGTGATATCACCAATGGCGATCTCGTGGTTAAGCCCTTTCAACCTAACTGGGATTACAGTAAAGAGTCCGATAATAAAAACTACCAAGCCGGTCAACCTCTTATCTATCGCCTGTCAATTAAGAACACAGGTAAGGGCCATGCTCTGGGTATAAAAGTGCAGGACCTGCTGAGTCAGGTGATGGTCGATGATATCAAGGGACGTTCGGTGAAGGCCTATCAGATTTGGTCTTTCACTAAGATTAAGGAAAAACCAATTGCGGCTAACCCATCAACCGGGGCTAAGCCTGAGTTTGAAAAGTATTACTATGCTGGTACCTATAGTAACAATACCGATCTTGATACCGAGATTAACTTACCCATCGGCGGTGAGATTGTTTACACCGTAAACGCCAAAGTCATAGACAGGGCTGAAGGCGAGATAACCAATGTACTTAAAGTCAGTAACGATAGCACCAGTGTCAGTCATTCCCAGAGTACAGAAAACTATAAGGTCAGTAAGCAAGTCATAGGGTATTACGATGCAGAACACAACAAGCTAAGCGGGGAAGGATACACCCCCGGTGGTTATGTGGGCTACAAAATACGGGTGGAGAGCAGTGGTAAAGGTAACATAAAGTTATTAAAGCTTGTGGATGATCTTGCAGGCGTTAAGGCCACTTGGTTCGACGGCAGCACTGGCTCGGCGTTTGAAAGTTGGACTATTCAGGCCAGAACCGATGGCGGTCCAGTGTCCCATTATGGTGTGTTCAGTGCCAGTGAAAATATCGATACTCCAGTGGATATCGGTGTCGATGGTTATGTCGAATACTACATTTCAGCCAAGATAAATCAAGAGGTTGTCGGTGAGTTTCATAACAGTGTGACCGCCGGAAGAACCACTAAAACCAGTGAAGTATCTGTGATGCAAGGGGCTAAATTCACCCTGACTAAACAGGCTTTTTCTGACGCACAGTTCACCAGTCCCAAGAGCGATTACAGGCCTGAAGATGAGGTCTTTTACAAGATTAAGTTGGAAAACAAGGGCTGGGGCACACTTTATGATGTGCATGTTAAAGACTTACTCAAGCATATTAAATCTCAAATTGCGGAGGACACCATCCCCGCTGGCTCATCGCCTAAGGCGCAGCCGTTTAGGGAGTGGCAGGTAGCGGCTCGTTATACCGCGGGCCGGGTCACTAATATCGGCAGTTTCATTGATGGTAGCAAGGTCGATATCGACACAGATTTTGATCTGGCGCCCAATGACGCTATCGAGTTCAGCGTCGAGGCTAAGTTGGATTATGGGGTATTGGGCGAGGTCAAGAATAGTGTGACAGCGAGTGGCCAGACTAAGGCCGCTAAGCTTAAGGCTCAGGTAAAAGATATTAGTTACAGCAAGGTGATCACCAGCATTGGTGGCAGACCTTATCAGGCCAATAGTCATTATCGTCCAGGGGATGAGCTGGTATATACCATCAAGATCCACAATAAGCACAATGCTTGGGCTAACGATGTGGCTATTAAAGATAAGATCGGCGATATTTCGACTTTGCTTGCCGGTGGCAGCCGTGGCCAGGCGTTTTCTCGTTGGCATGTCGAATATGAAACCACAGCCGGTAGCGATGGTCGTGTCGATACTCAGCTACCAACGAATTCAGCCGATACGGATATCGACTTCATCACAGATATCGGACCATTAGATGAGATAACAATTCGCATCATCGTGACTATCAAAGATACGGCGACTGGTGACATAGATAGCAACCATCTGGTGGTGGACGGCAAAACCGATACTACAGATACGATTCCGCCTTTTGCGCCTAAGTTGACCTACGGCAAGGAGGTGATCAAGACCTCGGCCGATGGCAGCAGTAAAACCGAATATGCGCCAAAAGGTGAGGTGCAATATCGGGTTTGGGTGAGTAATAGTGGTGAAGGTTTTGCCCATGATGTGATCATCACTGATCCTATCGATAAAATCGTCTCGGCCGATGGCCAGACGGCCTTCTCTCTGTGGGCGGTAGAACTTGAATCTACCCCAGGTCTGTCCGTTGTGAGCGGTGATATCAGTGGCAATGTACCTCTTAATGCACATGCGGATATCGCGCCGGGGGAAACCTTGGCCTTTATTGTTTCAGGCAAGGTGGCAGGTGATGTAACAGGTTTAGTGCGCAATCGTCTGTTTGCCAACGATGTGGATGTTGCCCATGTGGATCTCAATCCCGGGGTGATGAGTATCACCTCAAGCAAGCATACAGATACCCCGAATTATACGCCAGGAAGCGAGGTGAGGTTTCAAATTGAGATCACCAACACCTCAGATTCCATCGCCATCGTGGCGGTAGAAGATGATCTGAATGCCATCATGGTTATGACGGCCAATGGCACCATGGAGCCCGCACTGACAGATATCGTGATGAGTGCCAGAGTGGTTGGCGATAAGATTAATTCAACGATACCCGCTAGTTTAGGTACGCCGGATCAGCTCAATAGCGAAGTAAGAATTGCCGCCAGAGATTCGTCAACGACGCCAGTCAATACCAGTATTATTTTCGATATCAGCGCCAAGGTTGTCGAGAACGCTGTGGGGGAATTTACCAATACCGCAAGGATAGACGGCAAAGACTTTGAGCTTATCGAAGGCAACATCAAACCCTTGCCGGCAAAAATCACCTTAGATGAACATCCCATCAAGACGCCCGCCGTCTATGCACCGGGAGAGAGCATAGGTTTTGAAGTCATTATCAAGAATATTGGTTCAGGTTATGCCCTCAATACTCAGTTGGCCAATCTTCTTGATAAAACCAGAGCTTGGGCCGCGGGAAGCACTGATAAGGTACGGGTATTCGACAAGTGGGACAGGGTAACGGTAACAAGCAGTTCCAGCCTGAGTACGATTATTGCCGGTAAGGAGCTCAATAATAGTGAAGGCTATTTCAACGAGTTCAATATCCACCCTGGCGACTCTGTGACCTTGCAGTTATTTGGCACAGTTAAAGAAGAGATATTAGGCGACATAGACAACATGTCCCAGGTTACTCAGGGTAACAATATTTACATGGACGACGCGATTTACACCCCCGTTGAAGGCCAGTTGCTCATCTTGAAAACCGCAGATAATCCCACTTATCTGCCTGGGAGCATGGTCGGCTATAACATCAAACTAGAGAACCGCGGTGACGGTTGGCTAAACGATGTGAAGTTATCTGATTTGTTGTCAGATATTGATACCGAACTGGCTGGCGCTGTTACCGATAAGGCATTTGCTCCTTCGAGTCTGGTGCTGGACTCTGTGGTGTCGATTCCCGTTGTACCTGGGGAATTGGGTGAGATTAAAGCAGAGGGGAATAAGCTGATTGGCACTGCCGATATCGCTCCGCATCAGATCATTAATATTCATTTCAGCGCCAAGGTTAAGGACACGGCTTTGGGAGAGATAGTCAATGTAGCCAAGGCTAACGAGCTTAGCTCTGAAATCGCGATTGTGCCACAAGTGGCCGAGGTGAAGTTAACCAAAACCGTCCATAAGCCCAATTATATGCCCGGTGAACTCATCACCTATACGGTTACTGTGGCTAATAGCAGCCAGACCTGGGCAAACGATGTGGAATTAGTTGACGATCTGGCCGGTATCATGACCGAAGAGGCGGGCGGCGCCATGGTCAATGCATTTGTGCCCGGCACGTTAACGGCGACCCATACCAGTACCGCTGAATTGGTGAAGATGCAGGTTAAGGATAATCGCCTCAATGCCACTCTGGATATCGCCCCCATGAGTGAAGTGAGCTTCATCCTCGAGGCTAAGTTACAAGACACTATTTTAGGAGAAGTGACAAACAGTGCCGAGGTTGGCGATCAAACTGCCACGGCTGTGATCATTCCCCAAGCTGCGCCTAAAGTGCAGATAACTAAACTGGCCAATAACCCAATCTATCTGCCCGGAGAGTTGGTGACCTATACCGTCACGGTAAAAAATAGCGGCGATACCTGGACTAATGATGTTCAGGTGTCCGATGACATAGGTGAGATAACCACAGAGCATGCCAGTGGCGTGACTTCTGCTGCATTTGTTGAAGATAGCCTGAGTGTGACCAGTGACAGTAAGCCCAATCTCATCGAGATGAAAATCTTAGATAATAAGCTAACGGCTCAAGTCGATATTGCGCCTAAGTCTGAGGTGAAGTTCACCATTCACGCCACGCTTAATAGCACAGTATTGGGAGAGATAATCAATATTGCTTTCGCCGATGGTAATGCGGCCGAGGCAAAGATGACTCCAGTTCTGAGTGAGGTGGAGATAGAGAAAACCGTCAATCATGTCAGGTACACACCGGGTGGAATGGTGACCTATCGGGTGACGGTGAGCAATGAAACGGAGGCCTGGGCCAACGATGTCAGCATCTTAGATGACATGTCCGGGATAACGACTCTGCTTGCCGGTGGTATTCAAGGTTTGGCATTTGTGCCGGATTCTATGGCGGTAGAGCATGATGGCAGGCCTGCACTCGTCACTATGTCGGCGGCTGATAATAAGCTCCAAGCCAGTGCCGATATTGCGCCCATGAGTAAGCTGACTTTCACCATCAGAGCCTTGCTGGTCGACACTGTACTGGGTCAGATAACGAACCAGGCATCTGCCGATGGTAAAACCTCAGATGTAGCGATCACCCCTGTGGCTAATCCTATTCTTAGCCTGAGCAAAACGGTCTCTAAACCTACCTACTTGGTGGATGAAGACGTGGTGTATACGGTAACGCTTATCAATGCCGGTGATGCCTGGGCTCATGATGTCCAGCTTGAAGATGATCTCAATGTTATCACCACTGAGCTTGCTGGTGGAGAGATGGAGACGCCATTTGTCGACGCCAGCCTCGTGGTTAGCCATACCAGTAAACCTGAACTTATTGAGCTGAATAATGAGCCCAATAAACTCAGTGCACGTCTGGATATAGCACCCCATAGCCAAGTCGTGTTTACCTTGACTGCTAAGATGAAGTCTTCCGTTCTGGGAGAGGTGACAAATACGGTCACGGCGGGCGATCAAACTGCTGGCGTGAGTATATTACCCGAGGATGTCGAGCTTATCTTCACCAAGTCGGTAGATAAGGAAAACTATTTCCCCGGCGATCTTCTGACTTACACCTTAGTGGTCGAAAACAGAGGTTCAGGTTGGGCTAATGATGTGCAGGTCCAAGATGCCATTGCTGGTATCAATACCAGTCTTGCTGGTGGTCTCGAGGGGCAAGCGTTTGTGCCCGGTACTCTGGAGGTGACTCACGATAGCTGTGATGAATTGGTGCAGATGACAATTGATGGTGATGTATTAGTGGCCAATGCCGATATTGCCCCTAAGAGTACGCTGATCTTTGTCATTAAGGCGCAGCTTAAAGATACGGCGCTGGGAGAAGTACTCAACGAAGCGTCGGCCAATGACATAAATGATGTGGCATTATCCATTCCTTCTAAGGCGAGTGTTACCCTGAAAAAAACGGTCGAGTCTCCCGTTTACCAAGACGGTGGTAAGGTGACCTATCACCTGACATTAACCAACCAAACCGATGCCTTCGCTCATCAGCTCAGTCTCAAGGATACACTCAATGAGATTAAGGTGATGACTATCGATGGCGTCGAGGCGAGGGCGTTTAGCTCATGGGAATCTCGTTACCAATCCGGTGATAGTAATACCAGTGTGGTGAGCCAATCACGCTTAAGAAGTGATGGCGCAAAAAATACGAATATCGAGGCCATGATCGATCTGGCGCCGCGAGATACTTTAGTCTTTACCATAGATGCACTAGTGCGTGACGATGCCGTTGGCGAGATAAGTAACACGGCAGACCTCAACTTCGATGGGGTTCATCAGCAGTCAAATGTAATCATTGAGCCCGATGTCGCTGTGCTTGAGTCGGAAAAAGTCAGTGTCGAAACGGAATATGTACCCGGCGAGACTCTGAACTTCACTCTGACGATGAAGAACACCTCTAATAACTATATCTTCGATACTTTAGTGTCTGATGACATGTCGACGATACAGGTAGAGTACGCTGATTCCACTCTGGGATCGGCATTTGTTCCTGGAAGCTTGAGCTTTACCCCGAGCCAGGTTGGTCAGGCTAGCAGTGCAAAACCCATTTCTGACAGTGAATATGAGGTGGATGTCGCGCCGGGCAGAGAGATCATCTTCAATGTCAGCGGCATTGTGAGCGAGAATGCGGTGGGAGATATTCAAAACATCGCCCTAGTCGATGGCAGCGACATAGAAAGCAATCTGGTACCTACTGCTGTGGCCCATGTTGTGGGAGAGCTGTTTACCCGTGCAGAGTATTATGTCCCTGGCGAGCCGGTGGAATATCATTTGGTGCTGAGAAATGATGGTCTGGGGGTAGCGAAAGATGTCTATCTATTGACGCGTTTTGCTCAATCTACGGGCACATGGATCGAGCAAGAAAAGGGATTGGCATTCGACAGTTGGACGATAAGTGCGACTACTAGTGGCAATAACACCACTTCGGGTGAATTTACCGATAATAAAGATATCGCCACTAAGCTCAATATTTCCCCCGGTGGCAGCGTGGATTTCACCATCACAACCACTGTCGATCAGGATATGTTGTCCAACATAGACGTGTACGGCTTCTTCCTCGACTCGACCTATCATAAAGGGGTCAAGGTTCGTCAGAATATCGAGGGAGTGGGGGATGCTGACAGATTATCGTCTCTGAACCTGCCGCCGGTCGGTGCCAAGATGGTGGTGGATAAAACGGTGGAGAAAGCCAGTTATATCGACAGTGATACCCAAGTTATCTATCACTTGAGTGCGGTCAATATTGGTGAGGGTAATGCCCCCTTAGTCACCTTGTTTGATGATATTGCCGGTCTGAGTAGTCCAAAGGGAATTGATGTGTTCACCGATTGGCGTATCGCGGGAACTGAGTATGAGGGTAGCAGTGTGGTTGACCAGTTTACTCTTAAAGGGGATCAACTCAATAAGCAGAACCTGAATATTCAGAGAAACTTTAAGTCCAAGAGCAGAAACCGTATTGAGCTGGTGATCAGCGCCACCATTGCCAATCACCTAGATGATGATGTGACCAACATCTTAGTGGTGACCGAGCAAAATGGCACAGTGACTCAAGATGAGGCGACTACACATATCAAGAAAATCCCTGACAATCAGGGCGAGCTTAAAATTACTAAACAAGCTTCTAAAAACACGGCTCAGGTGGGCGATGTTATCGAGTATGAAATTATCCTTGATAACGATAATGAATCCTACTTTAAGGATGTGGCTGTTTTCGATAAGTTGCCTGCGGGTTTCCGCTATCAGCTAGATACCACAGAGATGACGCTTAGTGGTATTGATGGCAAGTTCGATACTCAAGATGATGTGAGCCTCATTAAACAACCCACACTGTCTGGTCAACTCAGGTTTGCCAATGTCGATTTCGAACCCTTCGAGAAGTTAAGGATCCGTTACCTTCTCAAGGTCTCGGTCGGGGTGACATTCGGTAAATATATCAACACAGCTCAGGCTAAGATCAAGGGTGTCAGTGTCTCTGAACTCGCCACTGCAATGGTAGAAATACAGGCCGATAAACTTTTTGATACCGCATCAATCATAGGCAAGGTGTTCGAGGACATTAACGGTGATGGTTATCAAGCAGATGCAGGCGCATTCGACATCAAGGTGCTGGCAGACTTGCCAATAGGCATTTATGTGGCCGACTCGACCCGGTTAAAGCTGATGGATAAGTTTGAGTCCGTTAAAGATATCTCTGTCGGTGATCTGGATAAAACCTCTGACGACTCAAGCGCTAAGGTGTTGTCGTCTATCCAATCTGGGATCGAAATTGATAAGTTGATGGGTCAGTCGCGAAACCGAACTTTAGATGAGTCTCATCTTACAGTGATCCGTTTCCAGACCACAACGCCTGACTCATTCCCGTTGATCCTCACCAGTGGAGAAGGGACGCGCATTGAGTTTTCGTCTCTGGGGGAAGTGACTCGTAACCTTAGCGGAGACGTAAAAAGCGGATTGTCGGCCGAGGTTATCAATGTCACCCGCAACTTGTATCGCGTCAAGGCGCTAGAGCCGCGTTATTTGTGGGAGATAATCATAGATAACATAGGTGTGTATGAAGACGGTATTCCGGGGGCACGCCTGATCACCACCGAAGGGATCAAGATAGAGACAGATGAGTTTGGTCGCTACCATGTGCCGGATCAGTGGGTCACAGATAAGACAGGTCGCAACTTCCTAGTAAAACTCGATAGCGATTCACTACCCACAGGTATGAAAGTGATAAGCGAGAACCCTAAGGTGAAACGTATTTCGTCTAACGGATTAGCCAAGTTTAACTTCAGCGTGCAGACAGCCACTCTTAAGGCCACAGCAGCTCCTGACTCAATGGCATTAGCCACCAAAAGCCAACATACGGATTAAGTCACCACCCAAGATCAAACGTGCCGATGGGATCACTTCCATCGGCCCTTTGTGGTTGCCAAACGCCTCAGATTTAGGCTTGGAAGCCTGCCGAGTTTGTGGGTGGAAAGCTAAAGGAATATATGCGTGAAAAAGTTTAAATTAAATCATTTATCGTTAATGATCATCACCTGCCTGCCCTTGATGGTGAAAGCGGGAGTCGAGCCGGACAGTCAATCTCCACAAATCCAAGCGTTGGCGAGTCAAACACAGCTCGATGATCAGGCTCTGGAGCTGATGTTATCTGAGTCCACAGAGTTAAAACAAACCATACATGAGCAGAGTGATAACTCGCGTATCTATCTGGATGAAGGGGCTATCTGGGCCAGTCGTGACATCACCAAGGTTGATCCGGTACTCGAGTTGTCTGTCAGCGATGCCATTGAAGTTGAACAGGGTAAGATTAGCGATAAGGTCAGTTTCAACCTGGTGACTAATTATAGCTACTACATCAAGCGTTGGCAGCTTGAGGTGTATCGCGGTAAGGACATTCACCTGAGCGAGCCACTCAAGGTATTAACCGGTGAAACCTTAAGTAATGAATTCGATCTCCAGTGGGATGGCGTTACTGATATTCCCTACGAGATGAAAAAGGGGCAGCAACTCCTTTTCCGACTAAAGTTGTGGGACAAGGATGGCAATATGGATGTGACCTCCATAGGGGTGACCGATCTTATTCGCGCCTCACAAGGGGTGGAGATGGAAAAGTTTGATCATCAGCAAGTTAATGCTGGTGATAACACTGGCGACAACGATCCAGATAAAGGCTCACGCAGCTACGGCGTAGCAAAATTACTGCGCCATAATATTCCTACCTCGGCCGGCATGGCAAAACTGATGGGCACAGGCCTCAAGGGAGTCGATCGCGTCTTTATTGGCGAAGATGAATATGCCATCGAAGATAATCGCCTCTATGTCGAACAGTACTTGCCAGCTGATGCCTATATGTTTCCGGTTAAAGTGAAATATGACGATGGTCATGAGAGAAATTATCAACTGTTTGTACGGATCCCCGATACCTATTATGCCCAGACGGCTCTGGCTGATCTGTATATAGGTAAAAATCGTGTGTCGGGCAATAAAGAGGTGTTGGGCGTTGACGATCAATACCAAGGAGATATCTATAATCGCGGGCGTCTGGCCTATTTCGGTGAAGGTAAGTTTGGTGACAAGCTAAGAGTGGTCGCCCATGTGGATACTAAAGATCAGACGCTCAAAGACATGTTTAAGAATCCCTTTGCCGCGGATACCACGACGGTTTTCGATATTCTCGACGACGATGAGCTTTATTACGGTAACTATGGTGACAATGCCAATATTCAGAAGGTGGTCAATACCAAAGGTAAGGTCTATCTGGATCTGCAATACGATAAATCCAATGTCATGTGGGGTAATTACAATACCGGGATCTCGGGTACCGAGAATGCGCAGTATAATCGTAGCCTCTATGGTTTCAGAGGAAATTACCGTACACGAAGCACCACAGAATTTGGCGATGACAGGTTAAATCTGGTTGGCTTTGCTTCCCAGGCCGATAGCTTGTATTCCCATGATGAGTTTCGCAGCACAGGCCTGAGCCTCTATTTCCTGCGCCACGGCGAGGTACTCCCGGGCAGTGACAAGGTGGTGGTGCGTCAGATGGATGACCGCAACAACCGAATCGTCAACGAGGTGATACTTCAAGAAGGGCGTGATTATGAGTTTGATGCCTATCAAGGACGAATACTCCTGACTCGCCCCCTGTCGGCTATTGCTGGTGACAGCTTCGGTAGCGTGATTTCCGATACACCCTCAGGGGATCTGAAAAACTACTTGGTTGTGGATTATGAATATATTCCCAGAGGATCGGAGGCGCTGGATAAGATGGCCATGGGGGGAAGGGCAAAAGGCTGGGTTAACGATCATATCGGCATCGGTGCCAGTTATGTGCAGGAGGAGAAAGAAAACCAGGATTATCAGCTGAGTTCGGCGGACTTGACCCTTAAACTCACCGAAGGCAGCTTTTTAAAGGCGGAGTTTAGTCACAGTGAAGGCACTCAGGCTGACAGCAATTTCGTCTCCGATGACGGTGGCCTGACATTCGAAGAGATAAGCCGGGTCGGTCAGACACGTGAGGGCGATGCCATCTCGATATCCGGCGTTGCGAATTTATATGATGTTATGCCGGAAATCTTTGGGGCTGTGGGTAACGATTTGAGTGTCTGGTATAAAGACAAGGACGCAGGATACTCTTATGCCAGTCAGAGTGATGACTTAGCTCAGGTGTCTCTGGGCACAGAGTTAAGGTTACAAACGGGTGAAGATTCGCAACTACTGGCCAGTTTCCAAACGATAGAGGAGATAGAGCTAACGGGCAAAAAGGTCACTGATACTCAAGATGTTAAGCTCGAAGCTCAGGTTATGCTCACTGATCATATCAAGGTCGGTATTGCCGGCCAACAGATCCAGGAGCTGAATCAGAATGATGAGAAGAGTGATGGCAGCCTGCTCGGTGCCCGCCTCGAATATGTGTTTGATGACAGTAACAATGTTTATATCAAGGCACAGAAAACTATAGAGAGTAGCGACAGCTTCGATCAAAATGACAGTGCTTCAATAGGTGGTGAGGCCAAGATCACTCAAGACTTGTCACTGTTAGGAGAGTACACCACAGGTGATCGCGGCGACTCAGCTCAGGCGACAATTAATTATGATATCAATGATGAGCATTCCACCTACGTGACGTTAGTGCAAGATGACTATGAAGACAGCAATAATATCATCATAGGCCAGAGGGCCAGCCTGACAACTAACCTGGATGGCTATTTGGAGAATAAGTTTGTCGATGAGAATAATGGCAAAGGCCGGATTGACTCCACCGGCCTTGATTATGATGTGAACCAAGACATCCGTGCGGGTATAGGTTACCAGCAAGGTTATATAGATTATCGTGATGAAGCCGATGTTAAACGTACTGGCTATACAGTGTATATTGATTTCAATCGGGATAACTATCAGCTGGGGACTAAGTTTGAATACCGCATCGATAAAGGCGAGGAGGAGATAGAGCAGTATGTGACAACCAACCACTATACCCATCATCTTACCGATGAATATACCTTGTACGCAAAGGTGAATTATTCCCGCACTAAGAATAAGACGACGAAGGAGCAAGTTGCTAAGTTTATCGAAAGTTATGTGGGTTTGGCCTATCGCCCTGTCTATAACGATAAGTTGAACTTCTTGAGCAGGTATACCTATCTGGTGGATTTTGACAGTTTAGATAGGGATATCTCCTATACCGATGAAGAGAGTCACATTATAGAAGCGGAAGGTATCTATTCTCTCAATGCAAAAATTGATCTCGGTGCCAAGTTTGCCTATAAGCACAAATTAGAGCAGTTTGAACGTGAATCCGGCGAATTATTCCCCACTGAATCTGACATCTATCTGACTGGGCTCTCGGCATCTTACTCTGTGATGAAGGACTGGAATGTGACCGGGGAATATCATTGGAAGCAGATGATTCCCTAGATAATTTGGAGCATGGTGCTTTGCTGTCACTGAATAAGCACCTCAGTGATAACGTTAAGATCGGGGTGGGTTATAACTTCTCATCTTTTGAAGATGATCTGGTTCATGAAGATGATTATGACGCACAGGGCGTGTTTATCAATCTTATCGGTAAGATCTAAGGAGGGTCCATGATGTTCGTATTCAAGCATTTAATGTCGACAGCATTAATAAATAAAGCTGCTGTGGTACTGGTAACTAGCCTGACTCTGGTCGCTTGCTCCACTCAGACCTATGTGAGCGATGAAAACACTGATAAGTTTGCGGGGATCAAGGTAGATAAGTTTCTAATATCTGAAATTGTGACTGAGATTAAACAGATATTGCCGCCAAATAAGAAGGTATTTATCTCGCTAATTTCCCATTTTGACTTTGATTCGAGTTTACTCACGGCTGAAGATAAGATAGAGCTAGATAAACTGATCCGTCAGGTAAGCTCACTTGAGGGGAGGTTAGTGATTAAGGGGCATACCGACTATCAAGGCAGCGATGTTTATAATGAAAATCTCTCCATGCAAAGAGCCCTGATTATTCAAAATTATCTTCAAGAATACTTAACGCCTGTACACTATGAGTTTTCAGTAGAGCATTTTGGTGAACTACAACCCATTATTGAGTCTCACAGTTTAGAGGCTAACGCACTGAACAGGAGAGCCTTGGTGATATTTACCGAGAGATAAAGCGCTTTATCTTGGTTGAATTCAGTAACGCGTCGCGTGTAACTGATGTTTTATTGACGTAGTCGCGGGGTTTGCAAAGAGGTTATCAATAGAGTTATCTGTCAGAACCGTGCGGAATTTGTGCGTATTGTTTGATATGTGAGCGTTTGAGTTGTTTTTATAAAACAATCTCATTTAAGGGGTTGACGATAAAGCCGGGATCAGTAGAATACGCAACCCAAGCCAATGACCAAGCGTCACGGTAGCACGGTAAGTAAATGATAGAAGAGCAATCTTCTAAACATATTTTATTAGTGCAAAGCTCTTTAACAATTTATCAAGTAATCTGTGTGGACACTCACAGGTATTGAGTTATTCGAAATTGTCTTCTGTTCTTCGGAATGTCGGCAATCAAAATATTACTCAATGAATGAGTGTTCATAGATTCGAACTTAGTTCGGATCACTTATATAAACAGTATAATTCATTGAGCCGATGTCATTTTCGAAAGGGAGTGCATCAAAAAACTTTAATTGAAGAGTTTGATCATGGCTCAGATTGAACGCTGGCGGCAGGCCTAACACATGCAAGTCGAGCGGAAACAGGAAGGTGCTTGCACCTTTGCTGTCGAGCGGCGGACGGGTGAGTAATGCCTAGGGAACTGCCCAGTCGAGGGGGATAACAGTTGGAAACGACTGCTAATACCGCATACGCCCTACGGGGGAAAGGAGGGGACCTTCGGGCCTTTCGCGATTGGATGTACCTAGGTGGGATTAGCTAGTTGGTAAGGTAATGGCTTACCAAGGCAACGATCCCTAGCTGGTCTGAGAGGATGATCAGCCACACTGGAACTGAGACACGGTCCAGACTCCTACGGGAGGCAGCAGTGGGGAATATTGCACAATGGGCGAAAGCCTGATGCAGCCATGCCGCGTGTGTGAAGAAGGCCTTCGGGTTGTAAAGCACTTTCAGCGAGGAGGAAAGGTTGTAGTTTAATAAACTATAGCTGTGACGTTACTCGCAGAAGAAGCACCGGCTAACTTCGTGCCAGCAGCCGCGGTAATACGAGGGGTGCAAGCGTTAATCGGAATTACTGGGCGTAAAGCGTACGCAGGCGGTTTGTTAAGCAAGATGTGAAAGCCCCGGGCTCAACCTGGGAATTGCATTTTGAACTGGCAAACTAGAGTCTTGTAGAGGGGGGTAGAATTTCAGGTGTAGCGGTGAAATGCGTAGAGATCTGAAGGAATACCGGTGGCGAAGGCGGCCCCCTGGACAAAGACTGACGCTCAGGTACGAAAGCGTGGGGAGCAAACAGGATTAGATACCCTGGTAGTCCACGCCGTAAACGATGTCTACTCGGAATTTGGTGTCTTGAACACTGGGTTCTCAAGCTAACGCATTAAGTAGACCGCCTGGGGAGTACGGCCGCAAGGTTAAAACTCAAATGAATTGACGGGGGCCCGCACAAGCGGTGGAGCATGTGGTTTAATTCGATGCAACGCGAAGAACCTTACCTACTCTTGACATCCACAGAACTTTCCAGAGATGGATTGGTGCCTTCGGGAACTGTGAGACAGGTGCTGCATGGCTGTCGTCAGCTCGTGTTGTGAAATGTTGGGTTAAGTCCCGCAACGAGCGCAACCCTTATCCTTATTTGCCAGCACGTAATGGTGGGAACTTTAGGGAGACTGCCGGTGATAAACCGGAGGAAGGTGGGGACGACGTCAAGTCATCATGGCCCTTACGAGTAGGGCTACACACGTGCTACAATGGTCGGTACAGAGGGTCGCAAAGCCGCGAGGTCAAGCTAATCCCACAAAGCCGGTCGTAGTCCGGATCGGAGTCTGCAACTCGACTCCGTGAAGTCGGAATCGCTAGTAATCGTAGATCAGAATGCTACGGTGAATACGTTCCCGGGCCTTGTACACACCGCCCGTCACACCATGGGAGTGGGCTGCACCAGAAGTAGATAGCTTAACCTTTCGGGGAGGGCGTTTACCACGGTGTGGTTCATGACTGGGGTGAAGTCGTAACAAGGTAGCCCTAGGGGAACCTGGGGCTGGATCACCTCCTTACCTATACGACTAACTCAATATTTGGTTTGGTAAGAAATTGCATCCGTGCATTTCTTACACACAGCACATCCGTGTGCTTGAGTGTTCACACTAATTACTTGATAGAAGAAAGAGAAATATATCGAAAGGTATTTTTGAGAATTTTGATTCTTAATCAAGGCACTTGATGAGTCTCTAGGGAGTGTGCTCTAGTACATGACTGAGAAACGAAGAAAGTAACGATGAGAAAGGATTAAAAGATCAAAAGAATGGGTCTGTAGCTCAGCTGGTTAGAGCGCACCCCTGATAAGGGTGAGGTCGGTGGTTCAAGTCCACTCTGACCCACCAAATCTTTGTTTATACTGCGTTAACTTGTTACTCGTTTAGTGAACTAAACGTCGCAACAAGTCGTCTTGTCTAAATTCGATTTGGCTTCGCCAATGTTTTCATTGGATATCTTGATTGTTTCTCAACTGCATGTAAATGGGGCTATAGCTCAGCTGGGAGAGCGCCTGCCTTGCACGCAGGAGGTCTGCGGTTCGATCCCGCATAGCTCCACCATTTACTTTTGCTTAAGGATGTTAAACATCTTTAAATATAAGTGCATGCACATGGATAGAGATG
Source organism: Shewanella psychrophila (assembly GCF_002005305.1). Taxonomy (NCBI): domain Bacteria; kingdom Pseudomonadati; phylum Pseudomonadota; class Gammaproteobacteria; order Alteromonadales; family Shewanellaceae; genus Shewanella; species Shewanella psychrophila. The sequence continues at coordinate 3,873,584 of NZ_CP014782.1, read as the reverse complement.
CCAAAGATAAATTAATATTTATCTTTGGCTTTTTTTAAGCCCGCTCTTTAAAAATTTGGAAAGCTGATAGTGTTAATGCGAAAGGGACTATTGTGAAAGCGACGTCGTAAGATGAAGTGATAGCAGTGGTTAATAGCATTAGCGCGAAAAATAAATAATTGAGTTCTCAAACACTTAAATCAAGTGCCGACTCATTCATTATAGATTTATTTCTTTAACGATTGAGTCATGAGTATTCTTTTGGCGAAAGTAAACACCATTAGTTGCAATGTAATTTATATGAGTTTTAAACTTATGTGGGTTGTATGGTTAAGTGACTAAGCGTATACGGTGGATGCCTTGGCAGTCAGAGGCGATGAAGGACGTAGTAACTTGCGAAAAGCGTTGGCGAGCTAGTAACAAGCATTTGAGCTAACGATGTCCGAATGGGGAAACCCACTCACATAAGTGAGTATCACATACTGAATACATAGGTATGTGAGGCAAACCCGGGGAACTGAAACATCTAAGTACCCGGAGGAAAAGAAATCAACCGAGATTCCCCTAGTAGCGGCGAGCGAACGGGGATTAGCCCTTAAGTCTATAGGGTGTTAGTGGAATGAGTTGGAAAGCTCAGCGGCACAGGGTGATAGCCCCGTACATGAAAACTAACTATAGATGAAAACGAGTAGGACGGGACACGTGACATCTTGTCTGAACATGGGGGGACCATCCTCCAAGGCTAAATACTCCTGACTGACCGATAGTGAACCAGTACCGTGAGGGAAAGGCGAAAAGAACCCCTGTGAGGGGAGTGAAATAGAACCTGAAACCGTATACGTACAAGCAGTGGGAGCGGTTCTTGAGACCGTGACTGCGTACCTTTTGTATAATGGGTCAGCGACTTACATTTTGTAGCGAGGTTAAGCGAATAGCGGAGCCGTAGGGAAACCGAGTGTTAACTGCGCGTTTAGTTGCAAGGTGTAGACCCGAAACCCGGTGATCTATCCATGGGCAGGTTGAAGGTTGAGTAACATCAACTGGAGGACCGAACCGACTTATGTTGAAAAATGAGCGGATGACTTGTGGATGGGGGTGAAAGGCCAATCAAACCGGGAGATATCTGGTTCTCCTCGAAAGCTATTTAGGTAGCGCCTCGAGCGAATACCATTGGGGGTAGAGCACTGTTAAGGCTAGGGGGTCATCCCGACTTACCAACCCTTTGCAAACTCCGAATACCAATGAGTACTACTCGGGAGACACACGGCGGGTGCTAACGTCCGTCGTGAAAAGGGAAACAACCCAGACCATCAGCTAAGGTCCCAAAGTTATTGCTAAGTGGGAAACGATGTGGGAAGGCTTAGACAGCTAGGAAGTTGGCTTAGAAGCAGCCATCTTTTAAAGAAAGCGTAATAGCTCACTAGTCGAGTCGGCCTGCGCGGAAGATTTAACGGGGCTAAGCAATACACCGAAGCTATGGGTACTAGTGCTTGCACTAGTGCGGTAGAGGAGCGTTCTGTAAGCCGTTGAAGGTGAAGGGGTAACCCACGCTGGAGGTATCAGAAGTGCGAATGCTGACATGAGTAACGATAAAGGGAGTGAAAAACTCCCTCGCCGAAAGACCAAGGTTTCCTGTCCAATGTTAATCAGGGCAGGGTAAGTCGACCCCTAAGGTGAGGCCGAAAGGCGTAATCGATGGGAAACAGGTTAATATTCCTGTACTTCTGCTAACTGCGATGGAGAGACGGAGAAGGCTAGGCTAGCGCGGCGTTGGTTGTCCGCGTTTAAGGTTGTAGGTTGTATTCTTAGGCAAATCCGGGAATACGCATTAAATTGCAAGACTGAGGACTGATGACGAGACCCTAAGGGGTTGAAGTAGTTGATGCCATGCTTCCAGGAAAATCTTCTAAGCTTCAGGTTAGTAGGAATCGTACCCCAAACCGACACAGGTGGTTGGGTAGAGAATACCAAGGCGCTTGAGAGAACTCGGCTGAAGGAACTAGGCAAAATGGTACCGTAACTTCGGGAGAAGGTACGCTGCCGGCGGTGATGGGACTTGCTCCTTAAGCTGCTGGCAGTCGCAGATACCAGGTGGCTGCAACTGTTTATCAAAAACACAGTACTGTGCAAACTCGCAAGAGGAAGTATACGGTATGACGCCTGCCCGGTGCCGGAAGGTTAATTGATTGGGTTATCTTCGGAGAAGCTCATGATCGAAGCCCCGGTAAACGGCGGCCGTAACTATAACGGTCCTAAGGTAGCGAAATTCCTTGTCGGGTAAGTTCCGACCTGCACGAATGGCGTAATGATGGCCACGCTGTCTCCAGCCGAGACTCAGTGAAGTTGAAATTGCGGTGAAGATGCCGTATACCCGCGGCTAGACGGAAAGACCCCGTGCACCTTTACTATAGCTTGGCACTGAACATTGAACCTACATGTGTAGGATAGGTGGGAGACTTTGAAGTTGGGACGCTAGTTCTGATGGAGTCAACCTTGAAATACCACCCTTGTAGTTTTGATGTTCTAACTCTGGCCCCTGAATCGGGGTTGAGGACAGTGCCTGGTGGGTAGTTTGACTGGGGCGGTCTCCTCCCAAAGAGTAACGGAGGAGCACGAAGGTTGGCTAAGTACGGTCGGACATCGTACGGTTAGTGCAATGGCATAAGCCAGCTTAACTGCGAGACATACACGTCGAGCAGGTACGAAAGTAGGTCATAGTGATCCGGTGGTTCTGTATGGAAGGGCCATCGCTCAACGGATAAAAGGTACGCCGGGGATAACAGGCTGATACCGCCCAAGAGTTCATATCGACGGCGGTGTTTGGCACCTCGATGTCGGCTCATCACATCCTGGGGCTGAAGTCGGTCCCAAGGGTATGGCTGTTCGCCATTTAAAGTGGTACGCGAGCTGGGTTCAGAACGTCGTGAGACAGTTCGGTCCCTATCTGCCGTGGGCGTTGGATGATTGAAGGAAGCTGCTCCTAGTACGAGAGGACCGGAGTGGACGAACCGCTGGTGTTCGGGTTGTTATGCCAATAGCATTGCCCGGTAGCTACGTTCGGAATCGATAACCGCTGAAAGCATCTAAGCGGGAAGCGAGTCCTAAGATGAGTCATCCCTAGGAATTTAATTCCTCTAAAGAGCCGTTCGAGACTAGGACGTTGATAGGCAGGGTGTGTAAGCGTTGTGAGGCGTTGAGCTAACCTGTACTAATGACTCGTGAGGCTTAACCATACAACCCAGATGGGTTTGTAGCGTTAATGTTGATTACTTTACAAGCACAAAAGAATACGAACTTGATTTAAGTTGGTCATAAAATGCTTCTGTATTTATGACATAGAGTACATCCGTGTACTAGACCCAATTATTTAACGCTATTTAGATGATTTCTGAATAGCCAGCTTTTCAAATTTACCAAATTAGTCTGGAAACCATAGCATTGTGGCCCCACCTGACCCCATCTCGAACTCAGAAGTGAAACACAATTGCGCCGATGGTAGTGTGGGGTCTCCCCATGTGAGAGTAGGTCATTTCCAGGCGCCTAATTAAGTAGAGAAGCCACCTGAATAAGGTGGCTTTTTTGCGTCTGGGTATTTTTTAAATATAGATCCAATTTCCTATATCGAATGTCAATGTAGGCAGGTGGCTTATCCACTTAAGCACGTACGTGCAATGGCGACTCCCGATGTCGCCGCGTCGCTGAGCGGGCTCTCCCGCTACGAAACGAAGTTTCTCCGCGTTCAATTATACCAATCAGTAATGAGTTGTGATCTAATATAGGTATCGCAAATAACCCGTATCTCCGTTTGAAAAACTATACCGCTGAAGAGATTTTAATCTTATCTAGAGCAGAAAAAGAGCCGCGTAAACGGATCCGATTACTGGCAGTAGCCTTATTCCTAGAGGGGCATAGCCGAACAGATGTCGCCGAGAGACTAAAAGTAGCCCGTGGCAGTGTTAACGCCTGGGTAGCAAAATATCTTGCGAGCGGCCCCAAAGGATTAGATGCCAAAAAGAATAAGGGCCGTGATAGCTACCTCACCTCAAGCCAAAAGCAGCAACTAAGTGCATATATAGAAGAACAAAGCATAAGTTCCTCTGGAGGCAGACTGACAGGTGACGCTATCCTAAAATATATTCAGCTACGCTTTAATGTCGACTACCACCCGAATGCGATTTACAAACTACTGGAACAGTTAAGTTTTAGCTGGATAACTAGTCGTTCTAAGCATCCAAAGCAATCACCTGAAGCCCAAATGGCTTTTAAAAAAGTTCCAACTGGAAACGATCCTTAACATCCCTGGTAGTGTGGCGCTTGAACGGGTAGATATTTGGTTTCAGGATGAGGCTCGATTTGGTCAACAAAATAGTACGACACGCTTGTGGGCGAGAAAAGGGACGCGTCCAAGAGCTGTGCGTCAGCAGCAATTTGAATATGTCCATTTCTTTGGTGCTGTTTGCCCACAAACAGGAGAGACTGAAGCGATAATTACGCCATACCTAAGTAAGGACATTATGCGTCAACATCTATCACTGATATCCCAAAGAACAAAGGCTGGTCGACATGCTGTTGTTGTGATGGATGGTGCAGGTTGGCATACCGATGATATAGCGGATGAATTTAATAATCTAAGTATCATCAAGTTACCTCCGTACTCACCAGAGCTAAACCCAATAGAACAAGTATGGAGTTGGTTACGACAACATCACCTTGCTAATCGCAGTTTCAAAGGTTACGAGGATATAGTGGATGCCTGTTCGATTGCTTGGAACTGTTTCATTAGTGATACAAAAAGAGTGGTGTCACTATGCCGAAGGGACTGGGCAATAATGACTTAATGTTAAGATGGAATGGTATAATTTCTCGTAAAGAGAGTCGATAGAGCCCGTTGCTAACGCAACGGGCTTTTTTCGTATACACGCTCCGCGAAAATATCTACTTCACATGCAGCCCAAAGCTGCTAACGCAGTATGGCGGTTAATTGCATCCATGCATTAACGGCATTTTGGCCATCCCTGGCGGTCAGGGTCTTCTTTCATATCAATCGATATAAAGATGTGATCTAATGTGGCTAGTAAATTTTAGGGATAGCTGCATATGGAAAAGCTTCAAACGACTGATTCTCGATGTCTGGCACGCCGAGAGAACAATGCACAAAAGCGGATCCGTCTTTTAGCATTAGCTCACTTCAGTGAAGGTCATAATCGCTCTGAGATAAGCAATATACTTAAGGTAAGCCGTACCAGTATAAATAAGTGGGTGAGTGATTTCTTGGAACGAGGCTTGGTTGGGCTTGAGCATAAAACATCGCTGGTCGACCTCCCGCCTTGAGTGCTGCTCAATCTAGGCAACTTTCGGTATTTATTGAAGCTCGTAGTCTCTCAGAAACAGGCGGGAGGTTATCTGCTCATGACATTAATGAATATATTTTTAAGCATTTTGGCATTCGTTATGAGCTATCAAGCATCTATAGAGTATTAAAAATGCTTGGCTTTTCATGGATAACTAGTCGCTCAAAGCACCCAAAACAATCGTTAGTAGCACAAGAAGCTTTTAAAAACTTCCGCCTGGAAACGATCCTTAACATCCCAGGCCATATCGCTTTATCTCAAGTAGATGTCTGGTTTCAGGATGAAGCTAGGATAGGTCAACAAAATACAACGACACGCTTGTGGGCCAAAAAAGGAAGTCGTCCAAGAGTTGTTCGGCAGCAACAGTTTGAATACGCCTATGTTTTCGGTGCTGTATGTCCGGCTAATGGTAATACGGAGGCACTTATCACTCCGTGGGTGGATAGCACCAACACCTGACATTTATCTCTCAAGCGACCCCTGCAGATCGTCATGCCGTCGTGATCATGGACGCTGCAGGCTGGCATAGTAATGATCTAGATAATGAGTTTGATAATCTGACGATGATCAAACTCCTCCCTACTCACCAGAACTCAACCCGATTGAACAAGTTTGGGGCTGGATGAGGCAACGCCACTTAGCCAATCGCTGTTTTGCTAATTATAAGGGTATTGTCGAGCAATGCTCACAGGTATGGAATAGCTTTATTAGTGATACCGATACGGTAAAAAATCTGTGCAATCGTCCATGGATAAATCTGACCAGATGATTATACCGATTGGTATAACTTCGTAAGTACTTTCTGTTGGTTCAAGATGCGATGAGCTTCGGGGAGGAATAGCTCAAATAATGAGAGAGACTGGCCATCCCAGTTAAAATAGGAAAGACGTGCATAGAGAAGCTCATTTTTTAATAGCTTTACAAGATCCGTATCCCATTGGCTCACGAGGTAAAATTGATATTTACTTCGTTCTATCTGTTGTTCGGTAAACAACAAGTTCTCCCCTAATGATCCCTGTTTTAGAGTCGTGAAGGTTTTTATGGTTGCCGAATGGCGGGATACTAGGCAAGAGCGAGCCCATACTAGTGGCGATAGGTCATTCATTAATAGGCTTTCACGGTAGTAGTTGTGAGGGGCAAACAGCCCTTGCTCCTGCTGGTTGATATGAAACTTGCTGCAATGCTCCTTAAAAACTCGGGTTAATGATCCTGAGTACTTTATATAAGTGGGCACAGATCCTTCGGTTGGTTGTAATTTCATAAATATTTCTCCATTATTTTGTCTTAATACCAATCAGTATAAGAAAGTGGCCACACCTTTATATCGATTGGTATAAGTTTTGTTCTGCATTTGTCATATGACTAATGCAGAACAGAGCAGTAACCAGGCTATACAGATAAGAGAAGGGGGGATCAAGGTGGCTGGCACCGCCTCCCCAGTCGTGACAGAGGTTACATTTTGCGGCGTGCTTAGCGTGTAGCCGTTTATATTTTGTAAGACCACTACTGCTCTGTCTCTCACTTCGCATGACTTAATCCTTTGGGAACATATTGGGAAGATATTATTATGATTTTTTTACTAGCCAGCCAGTGGCGATAACGCAACACAGAGTTGCCTTATTACACTTTTTAATTGAGGTATTTTGATAGGGTCATTAGATAGGCTGGGTAATTCCGCTCACCATACGAAATTAGAGTTACATCAGATCATCACTTAAAATGTCTACTAGTCGAACTTAAGAGAGCATATATGGACTGGAATCTGAATGACCTTCCCCTTTTTATCGCCGTTGCTGAACATCAGAGTATTTCAAAAGCTGCACTTGGGGCTAATATGCAAAAGTCTAGCGTTAGCCGAGCTATAACTAGACTGGAAGCTAGACTTGCTATTCGCTTGTTCGAACGAAATAGCCGTCACCTTCGGCTGACTAGTGACGGTGAATACTTGTATAAGCAGCTAAAACCTTTGCTGGAAAGAATTGAAGGCGTTGGTAATGAAGTTAGCTCTAAAGGCCTGGTTGGTGAGCTCAACCTGGCGGTCACCCTTGCTTTTTCCCGTGAGGTGATGGCCTCCAATCTGGCAAATTTTGTTGAGCGTTATCCAGATATTCGTTTGAGGGTACGTACTATGTCCCATACGCCAAACCTGTTTGAGGATAAGCTGGACCTAGCTATCCAGTTAGGTCCCTTGGCACCTTCTGGTTTTTATGCGAAGCGTTTGGCGAATATTCAACTTTGTTGGATGTGCTCCCCGGATTATCTGGGGGAGCATCCAGAGCTACTTGATGTCGATTGGGAAGAATTACAGAGACATGTCCGCTATTATCATGATCAGGAAAATTACCCATCGAGTTTCTGTTTAATCAGTGCAGGAGGCATTGAATATCCAGTGGTCTTTCCTATGGCTAGTGAGCTTGAGGATGTGCTTATGGTGCGCGATACGGTAGTCAATGGTGCTGGAGTTTCATTGCTACCGGATATTTACTGTCGGCGTTTGCTTGCTGAAAAACGGCTTGTCAGGATAGCAGCTGAACTCAAAGTCACTCCTGAAGTGGATATCTATGCTGTCTACCCCAGCAAAGCTTCTCTTTCTCCCAGATTAAAGGCTATGTTGTCTTTTATGGATGAAATTACCCAAAAATACCTGACAGAGTAAAATGATGGGTATGTAAGTAGCAGCTGGAGTTTATCCAGCCACTTAATACGTCTAATAGCAATCGGGTTAATCCATCGAGAGCTCTTTGAGCTTTCTAGTGAGTGTGTTGCGTCCCCAGCCTAGGCGCTTGGCGGCTTCTTGTTTATGACCGTTGGTGTGAGCTAACGCCGTTTCCAGTAAAATTCGTTCGAATGCGGGTTGGACTTCGGTGAGAAGATTGCTCTCACCTGCGCCGAGCCGCTCATCAATCCAAAGCTTCAATGACTCTTGCCAATTTGATGGGTCTTCGGATGATTGACTCCTAGCTTGGCTCTGCTCTTTGAGTAGTTCCGGTGGAAGATCTTGAGGTAATATCTCTTGTCCCGATGCCATAACCATGAGCCAACGACAAGTATTTTCAAGTTGACGCACATTACCCGGCCAAGGTAGCTCTGAGAGTTTTTCGGCTGTCTCTGAGGTCAATACTTTAGGTTCAACGGCTATCTCTTTAGCGGCCGATGAAAGAAAATGCCTAGCGAGTTGTGGTATGTCCTCTCTTCGTTGCGATAGCGGGGGAAGGTGTACCTTAATGACATTGAGTCTATGATAAAGATCTTCTCTGAAGCCTCCCTTTTGCACTAATAGTTCCAAATCTTGATGGGTAGCGGCTATTATTCTCACATCGACTTGTACCGGGGAGTGACCGCCGACACGATAAAACTGGCCATCTGCTAACACTCTGAGTAATCGAGTTTGTACGTCTAGAGGCATATCACCAATTTCATCGAGAAAGAGTGTACCGCCATTAGATTGCTCGAATCGACCCTGCCTCACACCCGCCGCACCGGTAAATGCACCTTTTTCATGGCCAAAGAGCTCTGATTCAATGAGATCTTTGGGTATGGCCGCCATATTTATAGCGATAAAGGGTTTATCTTTTCGCGGGCTATGCTTGTGCAGAGCGCTGGCGACTAGTTCTTTACCTGTACCTGACTGCCCATTGATGAGTACGCTAATAGAAGATCGTGATAAGCGACCAATAGCACGAAAGACTTCCTGCATAGCTGGTGCTTCCCCAATAATTTCAGGGGCTTTAACTTGTATCTCTTCAACTGTATTTGTAGCTTGGTCTGTGGAGTGAGTTAACGCTCGTTCGACGAGTGCTATGGCCTCATCGATATCGAATGGTTTAGGTAAATATTCGAAAGCCCCTGCCTGATATGCACTCACCGCGCTATCTAGGTCTGAATGAGCGGTCATTATGATGACTGGAATATTAGGGTAATGAGTTTGAAGTCTCTCTAATAGAGTGAGTCCATCCGTACCAGGCATGCGTATATCTGAAATAATCACCTTAGGTTGTGACAGTTCCAGCGCTTCCCATAGAGACTCTGCAGCTGCAAAGCTTGCTGAGGAGATCTTCGCACTTTTTAATGCTCTTTCTACGACCCAACGAATCGAACTGTCGTCATCGAGTACCCAAACTTGCTCCGTCATGCTGCCTCTCCCGTGATGATATTCAAACTTTTATTAGTGTCGTGCTTGTTTTCGTTTTTTACCACGTCATTTATTTAGTTTTTATTGGCAGTAAAATTGTAAAATCGGTTTCTCCAGGTTTCGACTGGCAATCTATTCTTCCGCCATGTAACCGGGCAAAGTTATGGGCTATGGACAAACCTAAACCAGATCCCTGATCCCTACCAGTCACCATAGGGTAAAATAAAGTATCCATGAGTTCAGGTTTTATACCCGGACCATTGTCGATAACAGACAAGCCAATCACGATTTTATGCCTGAGAGTACCAATAGTGACTTGGTGTTGGGTGCGTGTCCTTATGGTTATATTACCGCCTACTCCTTCTAACGCCTGAACTGCATTTTGAACAATATTGAGCACAGCTTGCTGTAACTGCTCCGGATCCATATCTATGTCCGGTATCGAAGGATCGTAGTCTTGTTGGAATTGGATGTTTTCCGGCAGTGCCATGGTGACAAGTTTAAGCACTTTTTGGATTACTTCATGAATATTTTGTTGTGTATGTTGGGTGGGTTTCTGCGGACCTAGCAATCGATCGACCAGATTTCTTAATCTATCAGCTTGTTCGATGATCATATCGGTGAATTCATTTAATTCGGGATCATGTAACTCGCGAGAAAGTAGTTGGGCTGCTCCTCTAAGTCCACCTAATGGATTTTTTATTTCGTGTGCCAAATTACGTACTAGATACTGTGCGGCTTGCTGTTGTGCATCTAGAGTCAATTGCTGATGAATTCGGCGTTGCTGATCTACCTGTCTTAACTCGAGCAGGCCTAAACCTTGCTCATGCTCTAGCGGGGTCAAGGTAATATCTACAGTATGATGTTGATTATCCAGTGTCACTAAAGGTGCGGTGTTGACGGTTAACCCTTGATTATCCCTGATTGCACTGCTGAGTAAGTGTGTACTTACGCCTAAGACTTGAAAGTTATCAGCTAGAGAATGCTCAGTTAAACGATGACTGCTGACGCCCAGTAGCTGCTCTGCGGCCGCATTGGAATAGCATAGCCTGAGATCTACATCTATGACCATGACTGCAGTAATAAGGTTATTGAACAGGTGTTTCAGATCCATTAGGGCTCCCAGCAAATTGATGCACCATCACAGTGCACCATTTTGGTGCGCTGTGCAATACCCTTCACTGAGTGGTTTATATATCCATATAGGCTAACTATCTAAAATAAACGCCTTTTTTAGTTTCCACCATTGAAAGGTGTCGGAGTTGCTTGGCGAGTTACAATAGCCCTGTGAAGGAATATCTTTCTTGGAGGTGTTGATGCAAGTTGTTTGCCGTTTTGAGCAACAGCCTTGATCACAAAATTATGTTCGCCTCTGTCGATATCTTTAAGGCTAAATATTGGACTAGTTTGTGGAGTACCAACAACGGCTCCATCCATCAGAAGTACCAATACGTGTTTAGCCTCCAAATCCGGGGAAATCCTGGCCATAATGGTGAGCTTGCCTTCGTTATTCCGAATGGTCTCTTCCTCGGCTGGGGAGGTGATACTCAAATTATATTCAGTCAATGACTTCTGATCGTCATTGCTAGGCGGAGCCTTAGGCGTATTTAACTGTATCTGGTTTTGAGTATTACTCTTGAACTCGACAGCTTCAGAGTTTTCAATGGGTTTATCCGAATAATGTATCTTCCCATCTTTATCGACCCACTTATAAACTGTGGCTTGGGCTGCTATGGTGAAAAAAAGCAGGGGAATAGCAAAGTAGAGGCGCATAAAAGTTCCTTTGTTACATATTTGTATGCTTTTCAAGGTTAGCTTTTTTTCAGTAAAAAATCATGAGTAAATGTTCTAAGCGATAAAAATTAATCGCTAGTGTGCATTTCAGCTAAGTTTTTACCGTATCGCTTACCATTAATGCGCTCGACGATCTGTGTCGCATTGAGGTCATGGATCACGTTGATTAAGGTCGCCGGACCATCGGTTACTGCGCCGATTATCACTAAAATGGGAATGACTTCGATAGGTAAACCAAGTGTTGTGACAATAAAAATCTCACCTAAGAAGGCGCCACCGGGTACGCCACCTATGACAAAGGCAGATAGAACTGAAATCAAAATCGTAATGGCAAATACATCTGGGGTGAACTCTAAGCCAAGCAGTGAATAAATGAAGACAATCTTAAGTGCGGTCGTCATCGACGCTCCACCCTTATTTAAATTGACCAGTAGCGGCAAACAGATATCGGCTATTTCCTCTCTGATCCCCATCTTACCTGCAGCACGGATATTGACCGGGAGACTGGCCAGAGAAGAGCTGGTGCCCAAAGCGGTTACCGAAGGTTCGATAGCATGTTTCCAGAACTGACTAACCCCCTTGAGGCCACCACCAAGCCAGGCATAAAAAGTTGAACCTAAGGTGAAATAAGCGATAGCAGCGATAAAAAATAGGCCGATAGCGCGAGCAAAGGTGCTGAGTAAATGGGTATCCTGACTTGCCATCGTCGAGGCAAAGTAGGCGCCTAAGCCGACGGGGGCTGCTACCATAAGAATTGAAACTATCTTCATGATGACAGTATTAAGGCTGTCGAGCATACGAGAGACTTTCACTCCATCTTCACCCGATTGACCAATAGCAATGCCTGAAATCACCGACATAATGATGAGGGCTAAAATGTTGGATTTTGATAATAAGCCTACAAAATCATTAGTGGTAAGCAATCCAACAAAATCCATGCTGCCTGAGCCTGTTTCGACGCTCTGATGAAGATCCAATATGACGCCTTGAGCCGGATCATAAGCCAGTGCTAGCCCTACAATGGATAGAGCTGGAATAATTGCCATTACAATCGATACTAGCAATATGGTGACCAAGATAGTGCCGAGTTTTTTTAAATCAGTCATGCGTGCAATAGAAGAGGTCACGCTGATGGCGACGAGTGGCACAATTATCATAAATAGCAGGTTAAGGAAAATTTGCCCTATAGGTCTGAGTTTAAGGGCAAAATCGGGGGCTAAGACCCCTACACAACCACCGATAAGCAGCGCTGAAAGCAAAATGATGGAGGAGCGATAGGGTTCAATTTTTTGCCACATACATAGGTCCATTAATTTTATGTTAGATCATAGAAGCACCATGACCCAGAGAGTCAAAGCTATATAAGCCGTATCTGAGTGTCAACTCATCTAATGAGTGAATGCAGTAAGAAAACAGGCCTGTAAATTACAGGCCTGTTTTCTTACTCAGTATCAGCTTACTACTAACGTCCTCTCCTGCCTTCCCTAGCCATGCCGTGTTGGCGGGCATTGCGAGAACGATTTAGTCCCTCTCGATCTAAATGGCGAGTATTTATCTCACGATTCATATTATTGGGCCTGGTTGGCATAGTCGTAGGCATGTTGATGTCCCGATTACTTAATCCATTATCGATTTTCTGGCGTGTCTCAGGTGTGGGAGTCCAACTGCCTCTGTCACGGCTCTGCCATTGTCCCTTGTTATCTCGAGCCAGATTGCCATTCTTGTCAGCAAAGACATCGTTGGCACGATTGGTATTATGAGTCGCTTGCTTAAACCTATTATTGAGCTTAACTGAATCAGCATTACGCTTACGATTCTCTGGGCGATTATAGAGGTTGTTATTACCCACACGGTTGGCTGAGATATTGTTATTCTTAACTAGCTTATTGGAGATATTGTTATTCTTAACTAGCTTATTGGAGATATTGGTTCGGTTACCTATGCTGACGCTATTGCCAATATTGATGTCGCCTGTATTAATAACCACTGGTCGGCGATTGCCGCCACCGTAATAACCGCCACAGCAGCGACCTGGATAATAGTGGTTACCCCAACCTGCATTCCAGCCTACACCTACGCTAAAGAAACCATTGCTCCAACTGACGCCGACATTCCATCCTGTCCATGGGTTGTAGCCAACGTGAAGCCCCCAGGTCGGTGGACGAGGATAATAGTATCGACCCCAATAAGGTGGGTAATACCAGCCAGTACCGTAAACTGGCACACCGTAATAGGGATAGGACCACATATAGCCAGGGGTGTACCCTACGTAAACGACTTCTGGTGTGGAATCATATATTTCTACATAAGTGGTGTTATAGACTGGTGAGCTGGGAGGGATCTTAGCTAATTCTTCTGTGGGAACCTTGTCTGCCACTTTCCAGGGACCTTTCGCCGAGCTAGCTGTGAACCAAACTCCGTTGTCGACTGCGTAATATTGGCCGTTAATATTTAGTACCTGACTACCTGTGTTTACAGCGTAAGCGACTTGGGTACCGGGAATTGATTCGAATTTAGGCTCGCCATCATATTCAACATTAAGTTTTGCTTCGCTACGTTTAATGGCCGCAGTTTGTGGGATCTGTGCATCGAGCATTGCCTGGTTGGCTTCTGATGTGCCTGCAACGGAGACTCTCAAGCCGCCGATATCTGATTCTGGTGGAATGTCATTAAAACTCGCTGGGAGTTTATCGCCACGGACAAATGTCCAGGGACCAGCCTCTTTCTTGGCTTTAAACCAGCGTCCGGAGAGGAGTAAGTACATGTCGCCAGTGGCAGTCTCTCTTATCCATGCCGTCTCAGTATTACTCACATAGAGTAATTTGCCCTGAGTTAGGCTCTTCCACTCAGGTTTACCGTCGGTTGCCACGAGTTCGCTGGGTTTATCGACAGCTATCACAGCCGGAGCGCCGCTGACATTAGAGTTTACCTGATCGGATGTCGGTATCATCTTCACCAAATCTTCAGGTGGGTACTCTGTTACTTGCCATGGTCCCATTGGGTTGTCTGCGACATACCAGAATGTACCGCTACTGAGGTAAACTTTCTTAGTCTTAGTACTGCGAGCTACAGCGAAAGGGGTATTTAACGCGCGTTCATAGGGACTATTTTCTATTTCCCTAAATTGAGGGCGACCATCATAGGATAGTAGAACACTGAGTTGCTGACGGAAAAGAATATTGGGAGCATCATTTTTGATGGCTTGCAGGCTTTTCTTTTCCTGTTTGGCATTGGCAAGACTGGCAGAGAGGCGCTCCATAGATATTTCGAAGCTACTTGTTGCCAGTGCTTTTTCTACTACTTGGGTAAACCTTTGTTCATCAGTGTCCGTCGAATCAGGCCATTTGACTCGAGTGACTCTTACGTCCCGGACTGTAGCACTGTCATTATCGGTATCGATACGGGCACTAAACCAAAAAGCACCAAATATGGGCTCTTCTTTATTGATTAGTTCGAGTGACATTGCCGCTCGACCCTGGAGGATGTTACCGGAAAATGATTCGGGTTGAGGTTGATAGACAACCACAGTGCCTTCTTCGGCTGTTACCTCCTGAGGCCATTTTATGGTGTTGGCATTGGCATTGAATGTCCCCATTAACAGGAGAATAAGGGTGGTGAATATAGCAGGTAAACGAGCTGATTTTTTTGCAGACATGACTGTCCCTTCTATCTGATCCTGATCACAAGCTAACATAGTTGCTCAATTTAACCGCGATTTTAATTGTTTCTAGGTCATTTAATATTTTTTATGAACCGATAAGTCGAGAAACTGAAGGGGGAAAGGATAAGAAAAAGCCCTAAACAATGTTTAGGGCTTTAAAATAGTGGCTGATTAACTTACGGCCACGGACACAGCATTGAGATTACAAGCTGTAATAAAGCTCGAATTCAACTGGGTGAGTTGTCTGATTAACACGCTCAACATCTTCAGACTTAAGCGTGATATATGAGTCGATGAAATCGTTGCTGAATACGTCGCCGCGAGTTAGGAATTCACGATCCGTATCTAGACACTCGAGTGCATTCTCAAGTGAAGTTGCTACTGTTGGGATTTCAGCCGCTTCTTCTGGCGGAAGATCATAAAGATCTTTGTCCATGGCTTCACCTGGGTGGATCTTGTTTTGAATTCCGTCAAGGCCTGCCATAAGCATTGCAGAGAATGCCAAATATGGGTTAGCCATAGGGTCACCGAATCTTAGTTCGATACGACGTCCCTTAGGGCTTGGAACCAAAGGTATACGGATCGAAGCTGAGCGGTTAGCCGCAGAGTATGCCAGCATTACAGGGGCTTCGAAGTGTGGGATGAGACGCTTGTACGAGTTTGTGGCTGGGTTAGCAAAAGCGTTAATCGCACGAGCATGCTTGATGATACCACCGATATAGTAGATGGCCATTTCACTCAATCCACCGTACTTGTCACCGGCGAATAGGTTTACACCATCTTTGGCTAGAGACTGGTGAACGTGCATGCCGCTACCATTGTCACCAACGATTGGTTTAGGCATAAAGGTAGCTGTCTTACCATAAGCGTGAGCCACGTTATGTACGACATACTTAAGTACCTGAACTTCATCGGCCTTGAGTGTTAGCGTGTTGAAGCGAGTTGCGATCTCGTTTTGACCGGCAGTTGCTACTTCGTGGTGATGTGCTTCAACGACCTGTCCCATCTCTTCGAGAACCAGACACATGGCTGAGCGTATGTCTTGTGAAGAGTCGACCGGTGCTACAGGGAAGTAACCGCCTTTAACGCTTGGACGGTGACCCGTGTTACCACCTTCATAGCTAGTTCCTGAGTTCCAGGCAGCTTCTTCGGCATCGACCTTGTAGAAACAACCTGACATGTCGGCGCCGTATTTAACGTCATCAAACAGGAAGAACTCAGGCTCAGGACCGATCAATACTGTGTCTGCTATGCCGGTAGAAAGCAGGTACTCTTCGGCTTTCTTAGCGATAGAGCGTGGATCACGGTTATAACCTGTCATAGTGCCAGGGTTAAGGATGTCACAACGAATGTTGGCAGTAGTCTCGGCTGTGAAAGGATCTAATACGAAGCTTTCAGGATCAGGCATTAATACCATGTCTGATTCGTTGATGCCCTTCCAGCCTGAGATAGATGAGCCATCGAACATCTTGCCGTCTTCAAAAAAGTCTGCATCGACCTGATGCGAAGGGATTGAAACGTGCTGTTCTTTACCACGGGTATCGGTAAAGCGTAGATCAACAAACTTAACTTCTAATTCTTCGAGTTGTTGTAAAACTGATTCAGCTGACATTCTAAGTCTCCGAGTAGGGTAAAGGCTAAGCCTTATTTATTTCTAAACATCTATTTAGCGCTATTTATGCGATTCTGACTTTTAATAAGCGAGACTCGTGCCAAAAGCGTAAGGTTATGATTTTTAAGAAAACAGAAACAACAGGCCGCACGTAGATATGAACATTTGCACTGTAATGGTGCGCTAAGCGATCGATCTTGGTGCGAACACCATGATGGTGCGAAGGCGGTCAAAACATACTATTCATAGCTGACTAAAAAATAATCCTGTGCGAGAGCCCTCGGCTAGAGTAGAATGACACGTTTTTTATTGCAACAGCTATTATTAAGGCTGTTTCAAATATCCCACAATATATAGATGGTAAGAGGTTTATCAGTGTTAGAGAATTTACGTAACATCGCCATTATTGCACACGTTGACCATGGTAAAACTACCCTGGTAGACAAGTTGCTGGCGCAGTCTGGAACCCTTGAGACCCGAGGAGAAGCCACTGAGCGGGTGATGGATTCAAACGATCTTGAAAAGGAACGTGGAATCACGATTCTTGCAAAGAACACTGCCATCAAGTGGAATGATTACCGTATCAACATCGTGGATACTCCTGGTCACGCCGATTTCGGTGGTGAAGTTGAGCGCGTTCTTTCTATGGTTGATTCAGTATTGCTTCTTGTTGATGCAGTCGACGGTCCAATGCCGCAGACTCGCTTCGTAACTAAGAAAGCTTTCGCCCTAGGCCTTAAGCCTATTGTTGTTATCAACAAGATTGACCGTCCTGGCGCGCGTCCTGATTGGGTTATTGATCAAGTTTTCGATCTGTTCGACAACTTAGGTGCTACCGATGAGCAGTTGGATTTCCCAATCGTCTATGCTTCAGCATTGAATGGTTTCGCCGGTTTAGACCCTGAAATCACTGAAGGCGACATGACGCCACTGTTCGAGACTATCGTCGAGAAAGTTTCTTCACCTGATGCTGATGCTGAAGGTGATTTCCAAATGCAGATCTCACAAATCGATTACAACTCATACGTGGGTGTTATCGGTATTGGACGTATCAAGCGTGGTAGCGTTAAGACTAACCAGCAGGTCACTATTATTGGTGCTGATGGTAAGAAGCGTAACGGTAAAATGGGCCAAGTATTAGGTTACATGGGTCTGGATCGTCACGAAGTTGATATTGCAAACGCAGGCGATATTGTTGCTATTACTGGTCTTGGTCAGCTGTTAATTTCTGACACTATCTGTGCAACAACTAACGTTGAGGCGTTACCGCCGCTATCTGTTGATGAGCCAACGCTAACTATGACCTTCCAGGTCAACACCTCTCCATTCGCTGGTAAAGAAGGTAAATACGTAACTTCACGTAACATCCTTGAGCGTCTGCAGCAGGAATTAGTTCACAACGTTGCATTGCGTGTTGAAGAGACTGAAAGCCCGGATCGTTTCCGTGTTTCAGGTCGTGGTGAACTTCACCTGTCAATTCTGATCGAAAACATGCGTCGTGAAGGTTACGAGCTAGCAGTTTCTCGTCCAGAGGTTATTGTTAAAGAGATCGATGGCGAGATGTGTGAGCCGTTCGAAAACTTGACTGTTGACGTTGAAGAAGAGCATCAAGGTAGCGTTATCGAGAAGCTTGGTATCCGTAAGGGTGACATGAAAGACATGCAAATGGATGGTAAGGGTCGTGTACGTATCGATTTCATTATCCCAAGCCGTGGCTTGATTGGTTTCCAAACTGATTTCATGACAGCTACTTCAGGTTCTGGTCTTATTTACCATTCATTCGACCATTACGGTCCAGTGAAAGGCGGCGATATTGGTCAACGTGCTCGTGGCGTATTGATCTCTAACGCAACTGGTAAAGCACTGACATTCGCATTGTTTAACCTTCAAGCTCGTGGTCGTCTGTTTATTACTCACGCTGCAGAAGTTTATGAAGGTCAAGTTGTTGGTCTTCACGCTCGTGCAAATGACTTAACAGTTAACTGTTTGAAAGGTAAGCAGCTAACTAACATGCGTGCATCGGGTACCGATGAAGCACAAGTACTGACTCCACATATTGACATGACACTTGAGCAAGCGCTTGAGTTCATCGATGATGATGAGCTAGTAGAAGTCACGCCGCTGAACATTCGTGTTCGTAAGCGTTACTTGAGTGAGAACGAGCGTAAGCGTCACAACCGTAAGTAATCTCTTCGAGTTGGTTACGTTAATCGAAACGTAAGGTTTCGAATTTCGTAAGAAAAGCCCTGAACATGCAAATGTTCAGGGCTTTTTTATGTCGGGAACATTATGCCAGTACCCAGGGATGGACAAGTACTGGTATTTGTATAGGGCCATCAATGATCCATTCGGTAACCGTTCCATGCGTTACTCTAGCTCCTAAATCCATTTAGTCGTCATTTATTGGCATTCGCACCGTTTGACCCATAGGGATATGGGATATGGGAAATGTCTAAATGGTATAGGGAATATCATAGATCATGGCGGTTAGATGTACTTATCTCCGGAGTACAGGATGTACTAGGAGGGGGATTGTGTTGGCCTCAAATTAGGCCAAGCGGAATTGGATTGGCTTCATTATGTCTAGGTTACAGTGAAGGTTCGACCTTCAAACCCATTCCCCAATACCAACTAAGCCAGATGTACAAACATAGAAAATGAAATCAGCCTTCATTCGAAGGCCAATGAATCAATGTCCAATAGACTTCAAATGCTGTATCAAGTAGATACGATCAGCATCCAAAGTTTGGCTGTGCCAAAACCCGCCAACATAGGCGCCTAGTGGGATAAGGAACATAATGAGTAACAGCATTATGGTTAATCCTCTTGCGGATAGCTTAATCCCATTGCGTGTACTGAAGTGTAGAGCCTCTTTCTTGGGGCAGGCCGATATGCAGCGCATGCATGCCTGGCATTCATCTGAGCGAATGTGCTTCAGTGTGTGGACTGAGATATTCGCGGGACAGGCACGTGTACATTTGTCACAGTTCATTCCCTTTGACTCGATCAGGCAGTGCTGTGTACTCCTTCTTATTTTAAATGGGCTTAGAAAGCTGATTAAACCTAATAGGGCGCCATAAGGGCAGATGTATCGGCAGAAGCCCTGACGTCGCCATGTAGCGAGCCCTAAGATGACGCTGAAGCAGATTAAAGTCACTAAGCCAGGGGTGATGAAGAATAGACCCATCTTGAGGTCGGCTATCTTGTGATAGTTGCCGCTGAGGTAATGAGGTATCGACTGGCTTGGCATGCCAACAATAATGTAAATCAGTGCGGCCAACAGTAGATATTTGAGCATACGAAGGGGCCAGTCTAACCAGGCGGGAGGTAGCATCTCATCCTTAATGAAACGTTTTCTCAGTTTATACAGGTATTCTCCCGCGAGTCCCAAGGGACAGGCCCAGCCGCAGAAGGCACGCTTGCATAGCAGTCCGGTCAGCAAGACCACGGCTAACATCACGGCTGCTGCTGGATGAGTCTGATCCCATAGGCCTAGAGTCAGAATAGCCTTGAGCTCTATGCCTCCGGCAATGGGTAGAAATGCATCGCCGACATCAGGCCTCATTAGCCAAGGCGTGATCCCAGCTTTCAATAATGCAGTGTTTATCGCAAATTGAACCCCGACTAACAGCATAGACAGTGCCAGTAGATGTTGAGTTGAATCTCGCAGGGTATTTATCCTCTGCTCACCTCTGGCAAGCTCAGGTTTAAATTTAGTTAGCAAGAAGATAGATGATGCGGCGATAGCACTCGCGAGCATCAATGGCCAATACAGAGAGCTTATACAGGCACCAATAGCCAGAATGATAGTGGCAAATGCTCCCGATTTCTTCCCACTCCAATAAAGTAGGCTTGCGCTATAGGCGAGGGCGAGCATTAAGGTTAATGATTCAATAAAGGTCATAAGGTCTCTGATATGAGTGACAATTTGTATCAATCAGAGGCTTAAGGTGGAGGTAAGTTCTTCACATAAAATGCTTTTGTGTGTCACCTCTAAATAACAGCTGGTGTTTGAGGCTAAGCTAGGAGCTGTATCACAAACTCATGATTGCATGGCTTGTGCATATTTATATCTGGGGTAGGGAAGAGCGAAAGCGATAAAAAAGCCCCGAACATACATGTGCAGGGCGTAATTTTGTTAGTGGTCTAAGAGCTAGTTTCCTTCAATAGAAGCAATAAACTTGTTGGACTCTTCGATAGACTTATTCATCTCTTTAATTAAACCTGAGATATCGGTCTGTAGGCTGGCAAACTCCCCCTTGATGGCACCGATTGCCTGGGCATTTAAGTTATGCTTTAGATAGAGCATGTTGTCTTTCATTGCTGTTAGCACTGGGCCCATTTTGCTTTCGGCGCGCTTCATGGTGCGCACTAACTGCTCGTATGAACGCTGAGTCTCACGTAATTTACTCTCACTGCTGCGGCGTAGGCTGGCCTTGCTTATTTCACCTATCTCGGTTTGCCATTCATCGAACAGGGCATCAGCCACATCTTCTACTTTTTCGATGCGATTACTGACATCATCGGCTGCATCTTGAGAGGATTCGTATTCATCTTTGGCCTTGTTATAGGCAGTCTCCAGATCGCCACCATCGTGGTTAAGTAGGGCCTGCATCTCTTCGAGTGCCGAACTAAATTGCTTCTGAGCATCTTCTTGAGACTCTCTGGCATCCTCTACTCGATCGACCATGATGTCACGCTTGTGATAACCCACTTTCTCCATGGCACCGTAATAAGCACTCTGACAGCCAGTCAGGAGTAAGCTGGTGGCCATGATGGCAATTGATAAGTATTTCTTCATTTTGGATTGTCCTTGTCCATAGCTGGAAACTAAGTTCGACCGAATATAAATGCTTAATCGGCTTTGAATCTTGCGGCGTCAATGATGCTCCATAGATGAGCAATACCGCCTATGATTGCGGGAAAGATCAGCCACCACATGGCATAGCCTACAATAGTTATTATACAGAAAAGTAATGCTGCCATGATTCTTCCCTGTACCAATTGCCCTAAGCCGGGAAAGAAGAAGCTTGCGATAGCGGCAATCACGTTGCCTGCCGAGCCTTGTTGTGACATCTATTTATTCCTTACACTTGTAAATCTTAGGTTATAAGCTTTATTGTACGAATATACGTATTTAATACCAACTCCTTAAATCAACACAATCAAGAGACCGCAGTGATAAATAAGATAGATGGAACAGATTTTCGTACCTTGGGGCTAAGCATTTGGCACTTCATGGTACATCTAAAACAGAGATTAGCGGAAGATCAGATAAATATTCGAGCGGGGCATCTTGCCTATGTGACCCTATTGTCCTTGGTGCCTATGGTTGCAGTGACCATGTCCATGCTGTCAGCCTTTCCTGTGTTTAGTGGGATTAGGGGGCAGATAGAAAGCTTTATCTATGATAATTTCCTGCCTTCTGCCGGTGATAGCGTTCAGGTTTATATCAATGAATTTGTAGATAATGCTTCCAAAGGAACTGCTGTTGGTATTGCGGCATTGATGGTTGTGGCTATTATGCTGATATCTAACATCGATAAGTCTCTCAACAGTATCTGGCGCACCACGGAGAAGCGTTCCATGGTGGTGTCATTTTCCATGTATTGGATGGTGTTGACACTTGGACCCGTGTTAATGGGAGCGAGCCTGGTTGCGACGTCTTATGTAGTGTCTCTCAAGGTATTCAATGGCGCAGACCTTTCAGGGGTTGTTCCCTTGCTGGTGGAACGTTTACCTATGTTTTTTTCGGTCGCTACTTTCCTGCTCATCTATATGGTTGTGCCCAATACTAAGGTTAAATTTTTTCATGCCCTGTTGGGGGCGATTGCTGCCGCGCTATTGTTCGAGTTTGGCAAAAAGGGCTTTGCCTTTTATCTTACCAAGTTCCCCAGTTATGAGGCGATTTATGGTGCGTTGGCGACTATTCCAATCCTGTTCATCTGGGTATACCTTTCCTGGATGATTGTCTTGATAGGTGCCGAAATAACGGCTGCCTTGCCAGAATACCTCGATAAGAAGCAGCCAGCAGCCTCAGGGGAATCATGGGGGGCAGCACCGAGTAAAGATGCGCCAAAGGCCCACATTTCCTACAGCTGTGATGGCTTAGAAGCTGAGACTGAGAAGAAGGACGAACAAAAAGTTGAAGATAATCTAGAAGAGGTATCGACAGAGAAAGTGACCAAGCTATGACGTCCTTACCCACGTTTATTCGCCGGGATTGGCTAGATGTGGGTGATGGGCACCAACTTCATCTGACACAATACGGCGATCCGGACGGCGTCCCTGTTTTATATCTTCATGGTGGGCCCGGTGCGGGTTGTATGAGTGACGAATTATCTCTATTTGATGGTGATAACTGTCATGTGCTGATGTTAGACCAGCGAGGAGCCGGGCGATCTAAGCCTCTGGGGTCGTTAGATAAAAATAATTTACTAGAGCTGCTCAAAGATCTGGAAAAAGTACGTTCATGGTTAGGAATTTCAGCTTGGTGTTTAGTTGGTGGCTCCTTTGGTGCCACCTTAGGCATGCTCTATAGCGGCTTGTACCCTGACAGGGTATTGTCTCAAATATACTGGGGGCTGTTTATCCCCAGCGAGGATGGAACAAATTGGCTGTATTCGAATAAAGGTGCTGCCAATCTTTTCACTGATGAGTATTTGGCATTCACAGCTGTTGCGCCTTTTTGTTCTAATGTCGAGCAGCTATTTGAAACATATCGGATTGGACTGAATGACAATGATGCCGATATTCGTCATCAGTATACCCATGCTTGGGTGGCGTGGGAGTCGGCGCTTGCTATGCCTGCTTCTGAGTTATTTCCTGGGGACGAAAGTACCAGTAAGAGCTTGGCGGAAATAGAACTCCACTATGCGAGCCATCAATATTTTGGTGCTTATTCATTAATGCGAGACATATCAGCAGGGATTCAGGCTCGAACCCTTATCTTACAGGGTGAGATGGATTGGGTCTGTCCCACTCAAATCGTCGAAAACTTCTTAACTCAGTGTGGCAATGACACCATAAATTACTCTGTGATTAAAAGTGGGTATCATGGATTAGCCGATGATAAGATGTTTCACGAAGTCGTCTATGCCATACGGGAAATGGCAAATAATATGAAGGAAAATAGATAAATGAAAAAATTGATAATCGCTGGCTTAGCTATTACTTTGAGTGCCTGTGCGGCGACGGAATCTAGCGATGGCGCTTTGACTGCTGTTGTGGCACCCGAGAGTGTTACCTTGGGCGGAATGACCAATGAAGAGGCCACGAAAACCTTGTTTGAGGCGCTAATTCATAAGAATTATCTTGCGACTATGGCGAGTCCAAACAGGATCGCCCTGCAGTTTGATGATAATCAGTTTTTGCTGCAGCCAAGCATTAACCCAAATGGTATCGATCGCATCATGATGAATCGCTTCTATGCAGTCCATCCCAAACTTAGAGGCAGCAGAGAGTTGCTTATTCTAATCGGTACCCTCAACCATAAGCTCAACTTCGCTAAGTTCACTCTTAGAGAAAATGGCGCAGTGATTCAGGTGCAAGGGGCTGCAACCTTCGTCAATACCATAGAGTTGGAAGAGATCAGAAGGTTCATGTTGTGGACTGATGAAGGCTTACGTCAGGTTGGTCACTCCCTTCCTAAGGGCTCGGAGCAGCTTATTAAGCCGATCCCAGTAATGCAGCAATCTCAGTCTTTGTGATTAAAAAGTTCCTAGGGTCTAGGTTCTAGTTCCTAAGCCCTTCTAAATAAGAGTAAATAGAAACGTGATAGCCCTAATTCAACGTGTAAAACAGGCTAAAGTCGATGTCGATGGTGAAACTATTGGCGCAATCGATAAAGGCTTATTGGTACTGCTTGGTGTCGAGCGTGAAGATGACACGGCTAAAATGGAAAAATTGGCCACTAAAGTGATGAGCTATCGTGTCTTTTCCGATGAGAATGGCAAGATGAATCTAAATCTTCAGCAGGTGGGAGGTTCCTTGCTGGTGGTCTCTCAATTTACTCTTGCTGCTGATACAGGACGTGGCTTGAGGCCTAGCTTCTCCGGGGCGGGAACGCCGGAGCAGGCGAAAGCTTTATATGAAGAGTTTATCGCATTCTGTGAGTCTAAAGGCGTGACGACTCAGACCGGTGAGTTTGCTGCCGATATGCAGGTTAGCTTAGTCAATGATGGCCCTGTTACTTTTAACCTTACTGTATAGGCTAGGCTTCGGTGGCTAATTCAAATAAATGTGGTACGCAGAAAAACTCAGATAAGCAGGAAAACATAGACAAGCTTTTGTCTGAGTTACAGCAGACCTGGTATAGAACTATTCCTGTTAGTGGGTTTATGAAGATCATGCCAGTGGCATATTCCGATAAGGAATTTCGGGTCACGGCGCCACTCGAGCCTAATATTAATCTGCATCAAACCATGTTTGCTGGCAGTATCTATACGCTGATGACGCTCACAGGGTGGGGTATGGTGTGGTTACAGCAGTCTCTTGCCGATTTACAGGGTGATATCGTTTTGGTCGATGCTAAGGTCAGATACCTTGCTCCCATAGAGACTGCGCCTGTGGCTAAGGTGAGTTGGCCAGATACCGATATGTCAGTGTTATCTAAGGGGCGTCGACTTAAGGTAAAGCTGGAGGTCAAACTCTATTGCGGTGACTCATGTTGTGCGACATTTGAAGGGCTCTACATAAGCAAACCTAAGGTGAGCACACCGGGGTGAGGCGAAATCTAGCTAACGCGGAACCCCGTGCCTTTATTTAAGCCAACCCGTCACACTAAACCTTTGTCTATGATTTTCCACCACTTCGTGTTCGATAAGATGGCTCTTGAAGATGACAGTCTTGCCAAATCTTGGTTCAACCTCGATGACTTCATCATCGAGATGTAGCTTTAGTTCTCCACCATCCCCATGTTGCCACGAGTCATTAAGGTAAGTGATAAAAGAAAACTTTCGGTTCGAGTCATTCTTAAAGCGATCTATGTGCTTCTGGTAAAAGGTGCCTTTTTCATAGCAGGCATAATGAAACTCAAAATCTGAAATTCCGGTAAAACAGGCTTGATTAAGGTAGGTATAAAAGGCGTTTACTGCCTGATAGTAAGCTTGTTCACAGGGGATCTTGGAATCGGTGTCGATCCAAGAGATTTTATCAGAGCGGATAAGGTCATTGACTGAACTGTTGGCACCATTGCCGATTTCGGCACGTTTTAACTCTTCCTCTGTGTGCTTTTTGAGGAGTTCAGCTTTCAACTCGGATAATATCTCAGCCTCAATCAGGCCATCGACCACCACATAGTCCTTGCTAGCTAATTCATCTATGATGTGTTCGTAAGTTGAAACTGGAGTCATAATTTCTCTTCTAAAATAAACAAGTTACTCATCGATATAAATTACTCTTATCAATAACTATTAGTAATGGCTCTAGCGTGGGTTTAAAAGCGTCGAGCTAATACCTGATCTTACCTTAAAACCGACACATTTTTCTATGATGTATATCTTAAGCTGGATACTTATATCGGCTGACATTATATCGATTATTTATAATCAAAATTCATCTTCCATCCAAAGGTTGAAACACAAGCCTACTGAAACAGTTCTACTTTTTAGGATGTTTTGATAGATTTTATCCGCTTTTATTCTTTTTTATCGTTTATTAAACTAGCTTCATCGAATTGAGAGATGATTTCTCAATCACTGAATAGCGTGGAGTTTATTATGTCTAAAGTTTTAATATTGAAATCGAGCATCTTAGGTGGCTACTCGCAGTCGGGTCAGTTGATTGAACACTTGAGTCAACATTGGACAGAACAGGGAGCCGATATCACAGTTCGTGATTTGGCGGCTGAACCTGTGCCGGTTCTCGATGGTGAAATTGCCATGGGTTTGCAAGGTGGAGATGATCTTTCTCAGCGTCAGCAAGAGGTGCTAAGTCTATCAAATAAGCTGATTGAAGAGCTTAAAGATCACGACACTATAGTGATCGCAGCTCCTATGTATAACTTCTCTATTCCGACTCAGCTTAAAAACTGGATTGACCTTGTGGCACGAGCTGGTGTGAGTTTTACCTATACCGAGAATGGCCCACAGGGACTCATCACGGGTAAGCGCGCCATAGTGATCACTACTCGAGGCGGTGTACATAAGGACAGTTCGGCGGATCATGTTGTGCCTTATTTGAAGACTGTGCTAGGTTTTATCGGCATAGAAGATGTTGAAACAGTTTATGGCGAAGCGCTGAGTATGGGCCCTGAGGCGACAGAGAAAGGCATGAGTGAAGCAAAAGCCGCATTGAGTGCTATTGCGGCATAATATCAATCTTTTGTAAAAAAGGCGCCTCAGGGCGCCTTCTGCATTTATAAGTATTGGTTTTAGTTACTGGCATTAATAGTATTTTTTTAAGTATTTCGAGGCATATGTACGCAGTTTCTTCTCGCTACTGTCTTGCGCCAACTGCTCTATAGTAGGTTTATATTTCTCATTACCTGTGCTGGCTAAGGCTTTAGCCATATAGGCATAAGCTTGAATAGACTGCTTTTCATGTTTCAGCAGTCGGGTATCTTTAAGCTCTTCGTTGAGCACTTCAATGATCTGCTCACTATAAATACTTTGATTGATAACACGTTTTGCCGCATCGAGTTTTAGCTGTAATTCATCACTTCTCAGGGCATTAGCGAGAACATTGCTACGCTGGTCGAACTTGCCATCATAGTGGCTTCTATCACTTAATATCGGTGCCCAGATCTTGTATTGATCTAAGATCTTGACTGACTTTCTAGCGTACTTTTGTAATTTACTGTGATATTCACCCGCGATGACCGCATTAAAAGTGGCTACATATTTCTCATTGCCTGAATAGGCCAGACCTTTTAATAACCAGGCACTGTAATCTATGGTGTGACGATCGACGGCCAATGGCAGTGACTTTTGCAGGTTTTCTTCGATTTTGTCATAGATCTTAGGGTCCGATATACCTGCCATCACTAAGCTAGCAAGCGCGTCTTTCTGCTTCTGAATATCTTCACCATGAAATACCTCGATATATTGGGCTTCAGTCAATGGTTTTGCCATTAAACTTGGACTTAAGAGGCTTAAGCTTAAGCCGATGATCAATAATAATGCTTTCATTGGGGCTCCCTTGCTATTTTGTGTTCCATCGTTTGAATATCAATGAAGTGTTAATTCCGCCGAAGGCGAAGTTATTACTCATGACATAATTAGTCTCTATTTGGCGGATCTCGTCTTTGATATAGTCCAGCTCACCACAATCGGGATCGATTTCGGTCAAATTTAATGTGGGAGCGAACCAGCCTTCATTCATCATTTCAATGCTCACCCAAGCCTCTAGTGCACCGCAAGCACCTAAGGTATGGCCGGTGTAGCTCTTGAGAGATGAGATTGGCATATTAGGGCCGAATACTGAGCTGGTGGCCTGAGTCTCTGCGATATCACCTCTATCTGTCGCAGTACCGTGGGCGTTGACATAGCCGATGGCATCAGGCGGTAATTGGGCATTTTTCAAGGCGTGTCTGATGGCGGTTTCCATGGTCATCGCATTGGGCTGAGTCACATGTAGGCCATCAGAATTAGTACCGAAGCCTACGATCTCTGCATATATTTTAGCGCCTCTTGACTGAGCATGTTCTAGCTCTTCGAGCACTAAGGTACAGGCACCTTCACCTATCACTAGGCCATCACGCTGCTTATCGAAGGGGCTAGGACTAAACTTAGGAGAGTCATTCTTGGTACTGGTGGCAAACAGAGTATCGAAGACGACGGCTTCGGTGGCACATAGCTCTTCGCCACCGCCGGCGAGCATCAGGTCTTGCTGGGCATACTTTATTGCTTCATAGGCATAACCTATGCCCTGGCTACCTGAGGTGCAAGCGCTGCTGGTGGTGTGCACCCGGCCTTTGAGCCCGAAGAATACTCCCACGTTGACAGCAGTAGTATGGGCCATCATGCGAATGTAGCTGGTGGCGGTGATGCCTGACATGTCACCATCCCTGAGCATATCGCCGAAAGCTATGAGAGGATCTGTACTGCCTGTAGATGAACCATAGGCTACCCCCATGGCGCCGGAGCTAACAACCGGGTCATCGAGTAAGTTTGCATCTATAAGGGCGAGTTCACTGGCTCTAGTTGCCATTAAAGAGACGCGTCCCATGGAGCGAATCTTCTTACGCGAGTAGTGTGCTGGTTTCTCGAAATCTGTCACTGGAGCCGCTAATCGGGTGTTGAGACCATCATATCTGTCCCATTCATCGAAGCGAACCACGCAGTTTTTCTGGGCTTTTAAATTTCTGGCGATAGTAGGCCAGTCTTGGCCTAGGCAGGATATCCCACCTATGCCAGTGATCACTACACGTCTGGACATTAGATCATGCCTCCGTTGACCGAGATAACTTGCCTGGTGATGTAGCCAGCGTCCTCAGACATCAAAAACTTAGCTAATCCAGCGATTTCAGCAGGTTTTCCCATGCGTCGCATCGGCACGATATCCTTGACCATATCTTTGGGGAAATCTGCCACCATATCTGTCTCTATGAGCCCTGGAGCTATGCAGTTTACGGTGATCTTACGTTTAGCCACCTCAAGAGACAGAGCCTTAGTCGCGCCTATAATGCCAGCTTTAGAGGCGCTGTAATTGACCTGACCTCTGTTACCTGCGATACCAGATACAGACGCCATAGTGATGATTCGGCCGCCTTGTCGGGTTTGGATCATCGGCATTATGGTAGGATGAATCACATTGTAGAAACCATCTAAGTTGGTATGTACTACCTTATCCCATTCATTTTCAGTCATGGCAGGAAATGCGGTATCGCAATTGATCCCCGCATTGAGTATTACGCCATAATAGGCGCCATGTTGCTCGATATCGGCTGTGATGGCGGCTTTGACTTGCTCGCGATGGGCGATATCAAACTGCAGGCAAGAAACTGAGACCCCCAGAGCACTAAGCTCGCGCTTAGTTTGCTCGGCCGCTTCAACATTGCTGTGAAAGTGCAGGGCGATATCGAATCCGGCTTCAGCCAACTGTAAGGCAATAGCTTTACCTATGCCGCGACTAGAACCGGTGATCAGTACTCTTCTGTTTTCGTTGTTCATTTTTGATCTTCCTGCTTGCTCTCAGATATATAATTTTTAATATCCTGAGGCTGAAATACATTCACATTCGCTGTAGCGACTAAGGTTTCTTGATGAAATATCTGACAATCGAACACCGCCAGCCCAGACTCTTCTTGATACAGTCTTGTGACTCGAGTCTGGTAACTCTTCCCTAGTTGGTAGTGTGGTATGTGCATCTGAAGCTTACGTGTGCCAAGCAAGAAACCGACGCGGATAATATCGCCACGGGATTTAGCTTCCACTCCGGCTAGGGCTGCAATGCTTTGAGCCATATATTCGATACCTACGTAATTTGGTACCCCGTTGAGTTCTGTATCGAAATAAGGACTGAGCTCATCGATATCCACTTGGGTCAACAGGCTGTCGGTTTCGTGGCTGATGAGGCGATCGATCAAGATCATAGGATCTCTATGGGGGATCACATCGGCAATCGCCATTTGAGATAGTACTTGGGGGGACATGTGTTTCGGGCTCATTATCTATCTTCCCCTCGCTGATTTCTGGCGAGTATGAGGCTGGCATTACTCCCACCGAAGGCGAAGGAGTTGCTCATCAAAAAGTTAACTTCAGCAGTCTGGCCTTGGCTGACTAAGGGAAGCGAGGGATCTTGTGGATCTTGGACGCCGTCCCATATCTGAGGTGGCAAGGTTTGTCGGCTATTTTCCTGACTCACTAGCAGATAACAAAATGCTGCCTCTATGGCGCCAGCGGCACCTAAGGTATGGCCAGTAATTGGCTTGGTGGAGCTACAAGGCGGAGGTGTCGAGCCGAATATCTGCTTAATGGCTCTGCTCTCCATGGCATCATTTTTCCGTGTCGCCGTGCCATGTAGGTTGATGTAGTCTATGTCTTCTGCTGATAGATTGGCATCTTCCAGCGCAGCTTGAATGGCCGCTATGGCGCCACGCCCCTCGGGGTGCGGTGCCGAGATATGGTGGGCGTCACTGGACTCGCCAATACCTGCTAAGATCACGCTGCAGCTGTCGTCAGCGGTTAGCTTTTCCAGAGTAAAAAGGGCTGCGCCTTCACCTATGTTGATGCCATCGCGGTTTGTACTGAAGGGCAGGCAATGACCTTTAGAGACAGATTCCAGAGAGCTAAAGCCATTCAGTGTCAATTTGCATAGGCTGTCGCCACCGCCGACGATCACCAGATCGCACAGGTCGGCTTGCAGTAGGCGTCTTGCACTGGCAAAGACTTTAGCGCTGGATGAACAGGCGGTGGATACTGTGTAACAAGGGCCGGAAATGTTGAAATAGTGACGTAAAAAGTCACTGCTGTTGCCTAACTCTTGCTGGGAGTATAGATATTTTTCAGGAAATGCGTGAGTTTGTGATCTTATCTTTAGGGCTTCTTCACCTTCTCCGATCCCGGATGTACTGGTGCCTATGACAATCCCTATTCTTTGAGGGCCCCAGTCTGCTATTGCTTGGGTTACTCTGTTGGTAATCTGCTCTGCTGCACACAGGAGTAGCCGATTGTTGCGGCAGTCATAGCTGGCCAAATGTTCGGGTATCATAGGCAGGCTGAACGTGACTTCTCCTACTAAGGTCTCGGCATCGGGGATGAGATCTGTTCGAGTCTTCATCGCGCCGATATCTCCCCTCGAGAGTCGGGATAGTACGGTTTCAGCAGTCTTGCCCAGAGGCGTACACAAGCCTAAGTGTGAGATGGCTATTTTAGTCATTGTCTCTATCTATCTTAACTCTTTGATAATGTGGGCCATGGAAAATATCGATGGGCTAAATTGGTGTGAGTGTTAACTCAAATTTAGCTTGCGGTATCTTCAGATCTATTTCTGCCTGCCACGGGTCATCATGACTGTACTCGATATTCACAATACTGTCATTCTGAGTCCTCGTGTTTACATTTATGCTCGGGTTGGAACCAATAGCATATATTTTTCTGCACCTAGACGCACCACAATCACTTGAGGTTAGTTTAGCCCCTTGTAAATGAGTATTTACAGTGTCTTCGGGCCAATATATCAACTGAATAAGAGCAAGCAAATACTCGGCCTTGAACTCGCCCCCCAATAAAACACTCTGCTCACTGGTGAGTGTATTACCGTCATAGATCAAGGTAAATAGTGCCTGACCCAAGGGAGCTAGTCCGACTAAGGTAAGTTCATTGGCATCAATCTCCACTTGTGTCATCAGCTCATGTTGCGCTGCGTCGACCTTAATGCCAGCTTTTTGTGTTGCAGAGCGTACCCAGGTCTGGTTTGTCTCGTCTAAGGGAATAGGCGCTAGACAATAATTCACCTCTTTGGCCAGTGCGACACAAGTTTGTCTCTGAAAAGTCTGACTGCAGGCAGACAAGATAAATGCCAAGGGGATAATGGCACTCATGGCTATCACAGTCTTTAGTTTGTGTTTAAGGCTTGTAAGCAAGGTCAATGAATTCATGGCGAAACCTTTATCTGCATAATTCGACAATCATGTTTAAGCGGCGCTCAGATTCACTCACGAAGGGGTTGGTCTCATCCCAGGCGTATCCGGCTAAGATGGAGCAGATCATCTGCTTGATCTTATTATCGGGAGCGTCGAAAAATATGACCTCCTGAAAGCGGCCATCATACCAAGCTTCGACATAGGTTCTAAAGGTATCGACGCCGCGCATGAGGGGGGTTGCATATTCGATATCCCAGTCAAGTTCTTCACCATTGAGTTGTCTGACGACACATTTAGCCGCCATTGAGGCTGATTGCATAGCGATAGTTACCCCAGAAGAAAAAACGGGGTCTAGAAACTCTCCGGCATTGCCTAATAAGGCAAATTTGTCGGTGGCAAGGGTGGTGACATTAGCGGAATATCCCTTGAGCAGTGAGCATTCCCTTACTACCTCGGCATTGGCCAAGAGTCTGTGTAAGTTAGGTTCCTGTTTTATCATCCCCATGAGCACTGTCTGGAGATCTGCTTGGGCATCCCCCAAGAGATGTGGCTCGGCTACAACGCCTAATGAACACCTGCTGTCACTTAAAGGGATCAACCAGTACCAGATATCTTTATTTTCTGGATGAACACTGATGAGAATTTTATTACGATCGAAATGGATATTCTCCAGAGCAACTGGGTCTATATTATCTTGAATGTGGGTAAACACCGCAGTGCGGCTTGGTAGACAAGAGGGTTTCTCCAGATCCAGTAGTTTAGGTAGCACTCGGCCAAATCCACTGGCATCTAGGAGGTATTTGGCCTGAATGCAATAGACTTCGCCTTCCCGATTTTTGATCGTTAGTATTGGGTCTTGAGTCAGATCTATGTCTTGAACCGATTCACCGAAACGGATCTCTACCCCTTGGGACTCCGCCGTATCTGCCAATAATTTATCGAAACTAGCACGCTCTACTTGAAACGTAGTACCAGGGCCATCGGAAAATTTATCGGTGAAATCGAAGTTGGTATATTTTCCTTTAGAGCTGAATGCGGCACCACTTTTAAACTGAAAACCAGCCTCGTTAACTGCTTCTAGCATGTTGGCTTCTTCTATGACTCTCATGCAGGCTGGTAATAGGCTTTCACCAATAGAGAAGCGAGGGAAATCTTGTTTTTCTATGACTATGACTCGCTTTCCTTGCTGGTGGAGCAGACTGGCGGCAATGCTACCCGATGGACCGGCACCGATAATCGCAACGTCGTAATTTGCTGGTATGCCTGGGTTTGAATGGGGTGCTTGCATTACTTAGAAGTCCTTGTAAAAGTTTGAATAAAGGGAGAGAGCATAAAGGTGAAACCTATCCCTATCAGTAGGGTTAATCCAAAAAAGTGTATTGCCGGCGTACTGCTAAATGCCAGTAAGCCAAATGCGAGTATCGTAGAGCTGGCCGACATAAACACAGCCATCATGACGCCTCTACTCTGTTGTTTAGATTCGGCGAAGAACACACTGTAATCTACACCAATGCCGAAAACCAAGATTAGCGCCAATGCATGGAAGAGGGTCAATGAGGTACCCATTAATCCGAGTGTGGCTAAGGTGAAAATCGCAGATAATGCCGGTACGGCAACGACCAGACTGGCTAATTTCATACTGAAACGGCTGGAAAAAATCAGTGTCGCAGCGAGCATGGCAACGGCCAGAAGTATCAAGGTCAACTGACGATACTTGCCCATGACCTTAGATATATCACCGACCTTATCGACCAGCTGCACATCGCTAAGATCCGCAATATAGTGCCTGAGTTTATCTATGTCTGAGATGCCGCCGAGTAAGACAATGGCCCCGAATTGCTTTTGGTCATCCCCAGGTGCGATCCATAAGGGGGCGAAGAGCTTCCCTGCTTGCGAATTTAAGAAGGTGCTGGCATCGATATATTGCCCCTCGGCTGTCAGGTAAGCCTGTTTAAGCTCAGGGGCTAGTTCTTCATCCATCCCCAGACTGTCTATAATATGACTTAGCTTCTGCTGATAAATCTCAGCCTGAAGCCGATAGTTTCTTTCTTGCCTATCTTGGCTAGGGAGATAATTACTCAGGCTGAATGAGTTACCAATTAGCTGTTGCTTAACGGCATTGTTTAGCCTGGGCGCTAGGTCCTCTAAGCGCTGTAACAAAGCTTGCTCGCTATTGGCCCTGACTAACAGAAATTGATTGTCAGTACCGCCACTGAGCAGAGATCTCAATGCATTCTCTTGTACTTGCACCTCTGGTGGGCTCTGCTGCAGATTGCGGATATCATCATCGCTTGTCAGTCTCAGTATGCCGAAGCTAGATAGTGATAAACAGATGATAACGATTAAGCTCAAGCCTTTAGGCGGAAGCTTTACCAGCAGAGTGTCGACTCTATGTAGATATATTTCTGCTAATTTGAGCTGTTTCTCGCCCTTAGGCAAGGTGCCCGACGCCAATAATGGATAGGCAAGTACTAAGGTGATATAGGCCGATATGAGGCCTGAGGCACAGAACACAGCGACCTGTTGCATGCCTGGAAATGGTGCAAAACCTATGCTGGAGTAGGCTAAAACACTGGTGATAAGCGCCAGAGTGATCGCGGGAAATATGTGTTGGATCACTTGGGCTGCGCTGACATCAGGCTTATTTAAGCGCTCACAATAGAAATGAAAGCTATAGTCGATGGCTATGCCTATTAAGCTGGTGCCGAAGACAAGTGTCAGCAGATGCAGTTCGGAAAACACCCAGGTGGTCATGACTACGGCGACTAACATGCTAGTGGATATGGTCAGTAAGGCTATGGTCAGTGGCATCAAGGAACGAAATGCCAGCCAGACTAATAGACACACACCTATGAGTGAGGCTAGGCCTAAACTAGTGACTTCACTCTTAGCAAGTTGGGTTGCGGCAGCAGCATGGAAAAGTGCGCCAGCTCTGAGTATCTCTATATCTGTATCTTGTAACCTTACCTGCTCAAATGCCTGAGTGAGTACCGATATTTGCTGCTCCTGTATCTTAGGGCTGAAGGCGCTGCCGACACCTTTTGCCATGACTATAGCAGCCACTTTTCCCTTTGAATCATCTACTGGAAGTGTGGCAATCAAAATACCTTGATGGACCTCCAATGCTTGTTTGGGAGCGAGTGCTTGAAGGTTTTGCGGATAGAGTAGCAAGGGATCCTTGGCTAACAGGCCGCTGGTTGCGTAGCTGAATGCGTTGTAGAGTTGCTGCTGAGCTTGTCCTATTAAGCTATCAAGCTTGCCGTTCTCTAGTGTTTGAGCCTGAGCTGGCGTTAACAGGTTAAATCTATGGGGAAAATAGTAGTTATTGAGGGACTCGGCCTGATTGATGTCGGCGCTCTTTATATCGACAAAGATGCCTTGACCGTGTTCATTGAGCTCCGTAATCACCTGCTGTGCAGCTTGGATGGCTTGAGTCTGGTTATCGGCAACAAAACCAAGATAGATGGAGTTTGAAAGCTGTTCTTCTACCCGTGACAGGGCGATATCTGTGAGAGGATCTTCCTGAATATTTGGCAACATGGCCAAAATATCACTCTGAACTCGAGCGCCACCTTGCCAGAGTGAGAAGCCGATAACCACAATGAGGGAGATCATGGTGAGCCAGATAGAGAACTTTAATTTTGCTGAATATTGGCCCAGCAGAGTGGCGAGCTTATCGATCATGATGCTTGCTTAGGTTTAAGTTCTGGCTCGGTGAGACCTTGGGAAGCCTTACCTTGTTTCTGAATTAAGTTAGGCGCGAGTATGTCTAATTCCTCTGAAGCAAGGGGGTCATTTGTGATCTCCTCGAACTCAATTCTGCTTGTGTCTCCATTAGCGCTGACGAGTGTAAGGGCCGAGACCTGATCTGTGCCTTCTAATATCAATTGTGGAATGGCTTTTAGCATCAAAGAATCTTTGGGGATCAAGCCAAGTGTCCAAGATGCCTGTGGCTCCGGTGCTAACAGATAAAAGCTAAAGTGTTCATCTAAGGTTTGCAGTTTTCCACCGAGTAGAGCCTTGAGCAAGGTTGGCAAGGTCTGCGCCAGAGCGCCAGCTCCTTGATTCCCACTAGTCTGAGAGACTTGTTTTTTACCCGAACTATCAATTTGAATTAATGCGTCATCCTTGAGTATCAAGGTGGACTTGAAGGGAGTCTCTTGGCTCCAGACCAGACCAAGTTGGGCATCGAATATAAAACTGCCATTGCTAATCAAAGGTTTCTTAAGCACCTTGAGATTACGATATTGGGTAAACTTTCCCTTGGCATGTTGGCTCAATTCGAGTCTGTTGCTGAGCTTCTCTATCTCTTGATTGTTAACCTCAGATTGAAATAGGGCCTCAAAATTGGCTTTTTGTGCACTATTTACACCAATTTCATCTGTATTGGCCAAGGTAGGCCTGCTGGATATCAGTGTGAGTAACACCGCCGATAGTAGCAATAGTGCCAGGGTTAATCCGCCTGATATTCTGGAATAAGCGCCTATCATAGACTTTTCCCCGCTGTACACTTAGCTTCAAGATTCCCAGCTTTAGTGCTATCGATTGCAATGCTGGGAATTAGCTGGGCTAGCTTCTGCCTGAATACGGTGGGGGTCACGAAGCACAGCTCATTGTTATTGTCTACGGCGGCTTGGATAGTATAGCCTTTAGTGAGACGTTTATTGGTGGCTAGATCTCTGACTTGATAATTGATCTTCAAGCGGTTTTCCCACTCGACTAGGGAGGCTAGCACCTTCACTTTTTGATCGAAGGTGCTAGATTGTACATATTTTATCTGTAGATCTACGATAGGCCAGGAATAACCCGAGGCCAGCATTTCACGATAGCCATATCCGAACAGATCCAGCAGTTGACACCTCGCCATCTCGAAATAACGCAGATAGTTACCATGCCAGGTGATCCCCATGGAGTCGACATCATGAAAGGGGATCAAAATTTCCAGCTCTGTGGTTAAGATGGACTTGTTGGATGTTGGAGTCATGAACAGACTTCCCACACACCGGCTTGGATCTTATCTACTGTTTGCCTAAGCACCGACTCTAATGGCCTATCTTCGGTTAACAGTTCAAAATCGGCTTTGACCTGATCTAAGGTTTTTGCCACCGAAGGCGTGAGTGAAGAGTGGCACAGCTCATCCTGTGAGATACGTAAATTGATCCCTTGAGTCATGGCCAGCAGAGCTGCTGCTGCGACTTGCTCGGTCAATTGTAATACACGCATGCAATCTCGCGCGGCTATGGTTCCCATGCTTACCTTGTCCTGGTTGTGACATTCGGTGGAGCGGGAAAATACGCTGGCTGGCATGGTATTTTTCAGGGCTTCGGCTGTCCAGGCTGATACGCCTATCTGTACGGCCTTGAAGCCATGGTTTATGGAGCGTCTGGCTCCGGTTGCCGCAGATAAATTAGCAGGAAGACCGTTGTTGAACTTAGGATCCATGACCAGAGCCATCTGACGATCGATAAGATCGGCGATATTGGCGACAGTGTTCTTCATCGAGTCCATAACGAAGGCAATATGACCGCCGTAGAAGTGACCACCATGGAGTATGTGTTCACCCTCGGCATCGACAATCGGGTTGTCGTTGGCACTGTTAAGTTCGGTTTCAATAAACTGGCGCATGAAAGGTAATGCATCTTGCATTACCCCTATGATATGGGGAGCGCAGCGAATTGAGTATCTGTCCTGAAGCCTGTCTGAATTGCGCGGATGCTCATGGTGATTGAGATCGGAGCGGATCCAGGCAGCTATCTGGTTTTGTCCAGGATGAGGCTTAGCAGCAAATAAAATATCGTCGAAATGATTCGAGTTACCCTTCAAAGTGAGGGAAGCCATGGCCGTGAGTCGACTGGCCAGGCGACAAAGGTACTGACCCCTGTCAAAAGCCAGGCAAGCCAGTGCCGTCATAACTGCGGTGCCGTTCATCAAGGCTAATCCCTCTTTGGGGCGCAGCTTCAATGGCGTGATGTTAAGTTTGGCATAGACATCGGCGGTAGGCTGACGTACGCCTTGGTAGATCACGTCGCGCTCACCCACAATCACGGCGGCAAGATAAGATAAGGGGGTGAGATCGCCACTGGCCCCGACTGAGCCTTCTTCGGGGATCACGGGAATAATATTTAAGTTGAGTAGCGTCTCTATGCGCTGCAGCAGCTCATAGGTCACGCCAGACTTTCCAATGGCCAGAGAACTGAGGCGACAGGCCATAACGGCTCTAGCCTGTACTGGGCTCAGGATCTCACCGAGTCCACATCCGTGGAAGCGAGAAAGGTGCAAGGGCAGTTCGTGAACCAGATCTAGCCCGACTGTGACAGTACAGGAGTCACCATAGCCTGTTGTTACGCCATAGACGACGCCTTCTTCTTTGAGCAGGCTGTCAATGAAGAGAGCACCCTTCTGAATATAGGTCTGATAATCACCCGTATTTTTTAATTTTGCCTTGGCGCCCTTGGCTACAGCCACCACATCTTCCAGGGTTAATGCCCTGTGACCAAATTGAACAATCATGTCCGTTGGGTTTGGTTGATTATTCTGAGTCATCTATTTATCTGTCCTATCTTTACCCTGAGAGTTGGCGCGTTGAATATCGTCATCGTTACGCCAAAAATCAAAAAAATTAAACCATTGCAAGGGTTCTCGCCGTGCAAAATATTCGAGTCGTGCGCTGTAGTGATTGACGGCTTCTTCGAGCCTTTGCATGCGGCCTTTTCTAGGGCCTTTAAGTGTATTTGAAAATGTTTCCAGATGGACCACATAGCGGCCCTGTTCCCGTAAGCAAAACATTAGGTAGACAGGGCAATCGAGCAGGCCGGCAAGAATAAAAGGTCCCTGAGGAAAAGGAGCCGGTTTTCCCATGAAGGGGGCATATATAACCCGCCCTTGGGTGTTAGACGAGGTCCTGTCTCCGGCTATGACGACTAGCTCACCGTCTTCTATTTTCTGCTGCAGCAACATAGAAGTGCTAGGTCCGAGTTCGGTGACTTGTATCAGATTAATCGAACTATCCGGGTTCAATTGTTTCAGTACCCGGTTAAAGTTCTCGGCATTGTCTGTTAATACCATGACGTTAACTTTCACCTTTTTCTGGTGAACCGATAACGCGCGGCACAGCTCTAAATTACCTAAGTGAGATACCAGTAAGACGGCTCCCTGACCAGCTTCTAGCTGATCTGCAAGCAGAGCTCGATTAGGAAATTCTACCTGGCTGAGCTGGATACGGTCGCACCAGGCATCGATGCGATCTAGGGCCGCATTGCCAAAGCCAAAGAAATGTTCAAGGCCGTGCTTCCATCCCAAGTCTCCCTGTAATTGAGGGTGCTCAGGATCGAATGCTTTGACTCTGTTTAGAAATTCGAGGGAGGCCTTTCTCGCGTTGCGTCCGGTGAGGAAGAAATACAAGATCACCGGATACATGATGGCGCGGCAAAGCCAGTGGCCACCTAACTTATAGCTAGATGCAAGCAACTTAATGCCCCAGTAACTGCCTCGTTCGCCTATGCTGGACCAGTGAGAGTCTGATTGAGCTTGAGTTCCGCTAGCCATCATCTTGCGAGGTAAGCGCCTGATCATGCCAAAGAAAAGGCGGGTATGCATACCTGAAATGCGTAAATTGTCCCATAACCCCTGAAAATGGCTGATGCCGTCTTCGGGATAGATGACTCGGGTAGGCAGATGAATGATCTGTACGCCTTGCCAGTGTAAACGAACCATGATTTCTATATCGAAATCCATTCGTTCACCTAATGCTGAGGTGAGAAAAAGCTGCTCGGTTGCCGCTAGAGGATAAACACGAAAACCGCACATGGAATCCTGGATATCGAAACTTAAGGTTTCAATCCATACCCAAAAATGAGTGAGGTAGCGGGCATAGAATCGGATCGAAGGCATTGACTCATCGTATTGAGGCAAGCCGGATATGAGTGCCTTTGGGCTTTCTTCGGCTCGAGCTAGCATGGCCGGAATATCGTCTAAATTATGTTGGCCATCGGCATCTATCTGTAATGCATGGCTGTAGCCATCCTTATAGGCGGCCCTCAACCCTGTAGTCACTGCGGCGCCTTTACCTCGATTAAAGGGGTGGTGTAATAAGGTGACCCAAGTATATCGGTTGGCCAGAGATGTCAGCAGGTGGCGAGTGGCATCATCGCTGCCATCGTTGATTAAATAGCAAGGCAGATTAAGATGTGCCAGCTTCTCGAGGGTTTCCTCGATGGCGACAACATGGTTGTAATTGGGGATGACTAATGCAAATTGCATCAGCTAGCCTCACTAATATGTGTTGATTCTGTGGCGAGTGCAAGGCGGCCCGATGCGAAGCGCTTCTCGCCATCGAAATAACTGAAAATTAACTTGGTTTTTGCCTTGTTTTCACTGATCTCCAGCGTCACTTCAGAGTCAGGTAACATCAATTGTTGAAACTTGAGCACCTCTAAGGTGGCGATATTGTGCGGGTAGCCGAAATGCTGGCAACCTAAACAAATCGCCCAATCCAGTTGAGTCACGCCTGGAAGCACCGCTTGTTCGGGAAAGTGACCATTAAAAAATGGTAAGTTTGCGGCTATGAAGAGGCGAAATAGGATGGCATCGCCACTACTGTCCTTGGATAGGATCTGAGGCAAGCTGGATTTAATCATGGTCGAATAACTCGGTTAACTGTGACTGCACTCGTTTCCCCTGTTTATCGACGGGGAGCAGAGCCGGGTAACGCCAACGTCTGGGTAAGGTCACTCGCTCAAACTGGGTCAACAGCTGGGCCTTGAGTAAATTGTTCAGGCTCAGCTTACCTTCACTTTCGAGGTGAGTCTTGCCATGCTCAGATAGTTCAATCACTGCACCTAGCTGAATACGCGGCTGACTCAGCATAACCAAGGCGGCATGACTGACGAGAGGGTGACTCTCGAGTAATGTCTCCATCTGCAC
Source organism: Shewanella psychrophila (assembly GCF_002005305.1). NCBI lineage: Bacteria > Pseudomonadati > Pseudomonadota > Gammaproteobacteria > Alteromonadales > Shewanellaceae > Shewanella > Shewanella psychrophila. The sequence goes on along the minus strand of NZ_CP014782.1, from coordinate 3,832,607 downwards.
CAAAGAGACACGTTTCTCTTCGATCTTGATGATACGATCGAGGCGGCCTTCAAGTCGAAACAGACCCGGCTCGATGAGTGCGATCTTGTCTTCACATCTAAGCCAGTTCTGGTTTTCCAGGTAAGGAGATTTGACTGTGAGAGCGCCATCTTTGGGGTCTTGTGAAATTTCAACATTGGTAAAAGCTTGCCAAGGCTGATCTTTTCTTATCTGGCGTCGATAGCCAATACCACCGGTTTCGGTGCTACCAAACACTTCGATGGGCTGGCGCCCATAACAATGAGCGATACCTTGGGCTGCCTCGAAATTCAGCGGACCGCCGGAACTGAAGACTAGGCTGGGTGATCTCACTTGCTTCTCGTTGTCGAGAGACTCAGGTAAGCGGGATAACTGAGCCGGGCTGCTGATGAGGCACAGGTTAGGAAACAGACTCGTGTAGTAGGTCAGGGTCTCAGGATATTCGATGATATCACTCAAGAAGGGACGGCTGGCGGCCAAAGGCCACAGGATCTTGAATAATAGACCGTAGATATGTTGATGTGAAACCGTAGACACCACGCTACATTGGGGCAAGTGCTTGGCAAATGTATGCTCCAATACTGTCACTTCCGCGTCTAATTGAGCCAGTGACTTACGGACAGCTTTGGGTTGACCGCTACTTCCTGAGGTGTATAGCACCAGCTCGCCCCATTTCTCACTAGTCGGCCATTGGCTTGTAGCGGATGAGAGCTCTTTCTTAAGCATGACGAAGGCTTTACCTTCACATAAAGCCTTATCTGAAATAACGCCATCAAATTCATGGGTTAACTCACTCAAGCTACCTGCTTGGGTGTTGGCAGGTAAGATTATCTCTTTTCCGGCGAGCAATGCGGCACATAATCCGACCGCAAAAAGGTCACTAGACTCGCAGGCCAATAACCAACGCCGGCAAGTGGATTGACTCAGCTGCAGATGTACACTCGCAACCTGGTTGGTGAATGCACCGCCAGTGATAATATCATGATGATTAAAACTGATAAGCTGTTGGCTCGAAGGCCCCTTGGATAACCAAGTTTTGAGTAATTCTGTCATGACTTATTCAACCAAATAGTTCTATACAACCACTCGCCACCCAGTAGCGAACCGATAAGCAGATAGGCGATGAGCCCGTTATAAAGTGTCCAGATCTCTAATGAGGCGTAGTGTGCCGTGTATAAAGCCACTGACCCATTAAAAACAAATAAGCCACACCAAATTAGGGTGACTTTTTTCAGGTAAGGAATCGCCTCGTCCGGAAGTTCGGGTTCCTTTAATCTTGCCAGCCTCTCTATCATGCTGGGGCCTAACCTAAGCGAGTAAGCAAATAGCATCAGCATACTGAGGTTTATGACTACAGGATAATAGAGCAACCAGTCATGGCGTTTGGCAATAAAACTCGCCGCCGTTAAGCCTATGCCCACTATGATAGGCAAGATCATGGCTTTGACTTGTTGCTTCTGAATCAATAATCTCGTGACTAAGATGAAGCAAAGCACCATAGCTATGGTGCCTGTAGGCAAATAGTTGAGTCCAAAATAGACTGCTAATGGGTATCCTAGTAACAGAATACCTGTGACTATTTGCAAGAATAACCGCATTAATCTTTGACGAGCCCTTCGATGGCAGAAACTACATCGTCCACGGTACGCACGGCTTTAAACTCTTCAGGCTTGATTTTTTTGCCTGTCATTTGTTGCAGTTTGATGACTAGGTCGACAGCATCAATACTGTCCAGATCAAGCTCTTCATACAGGGAAGCTGTTGGTGAGATATCCGCTTCATCTATCTCGAATTCATCGACTAAGATGCGAGTTAGGACTTGCAGAATTTGTTCACGGCTTTGCATAATCTCTCCTAAGCTTGCTGTGATTCGATAAAGCTGGCCAGACTTGCCACACTATAAAAATGTGCCTTAGTAGCATCTGAATTGGCTTCAATTTTGACATCGAACTGCTTCTTAATCGCTAAACCAAGCTCCAGGGCATCGATTGAGTCTAACCCCAGACCTTCACCAAAAAGCGCCGCCTCGGATTCGATATCATCGATGGTGACATCTTCAAGATCCAAGCATTCTATGATTAATTGTTTTATTTCGTTATGTAGTTTCATTATGTTCTAAGTTCGTCTTAAAGTAATCTTCCAGATCCCGTGTAAGTTGACGTGCCATTTTCGCATCGCCACCAGCAATCGCATCATACCTGATATGGTCGATGGTTTCGCCTACTTCGACTCGCATTCCTATGGTGCGACGGGGTATTTCATACCAGGCTTCTTGTTTGCTCAAGCCCGGTGCATTGGTACGAAGAACCACAGGTAATAAATCTGTCTTGGTTCTCAGTGCAATATTGGCGGCGCCTCTGGCAAAGCTGTTGACGCTTGTGCCTAGAACTGTACGTGTGCCTTCAGGGAAAATAATTAAATTGGTCCCGCTTTTTAGTACATGCCTACAGTCTTCGAGTAGCAATTCTGCGCCGCGATTGGGTATATAGCCAGCACAGGCGACAACCCCACGCATAAAAGGATTACGCCAGATCCCTTGTTTAACGATACAGCCCGCATTGGGCATTAAACTGATTAACACCACTACATCGACTAGAGTTGGATGATTGACAATCACGACTCTACCTTTAGCCGAGGAGAGGCGAGCTATATTATCTGGACTAACTTTGATGACACCTGTACAAGTCAGCATATAAACAAAGCCGCGAAACATGATGTGTACCGCTTTTTGTACACGGCGGATGCGCTCTAACTTTGTACCTGGCCAAAACCTTAATATAGGCAATATAGTTAACGAGCTTAGTAGTCCGCCGATACCGAAGGTGATATAGCAACTGACGCCGCCTATCCACCTGGGAACATAGGCTAATCCCGTCAGCCTGACTGCTGGCATATCAGTCAAAGCTGAGTTCCCAATGATAATGACATAAGTTACCAGCTATAGGTCTGGCAACAGACAAGCTGTGCACTAGCTCACCATAACTAATATTGTTACCTTCTCGCGCTTGGCTGAGTGTCAATTGCGGCTTGGTAGATGACTCATCACACCTTTCAATAACTAATGCAAGAGAGAGAGGAAGGTCGAGCTCATCAACAAAATCTGTATATATTTCAGGTACAGGCTGATCGCCGAAGACAAGCAATACAGGCGTTGGGTCTTCATTTAGCTGAGCATATGCTTCGATAAGTGCTTGTGGCAAGCTTTCTTCACCCGCGGCAATCGAAGTCGATGGTGCTCGATTATCCGTCAGTATGCTGTAAATACCACTTGCCGTATTATGTACAGATTGACTAAAGGCCAGTGGTGAAAGAGGTTCTGCTTTTACTATGTTATTGAGTAAGCCTATGGTGCGATGCAACTCTCCGTGCCTAGAGGCAAAAATTGTGCGGCATGAATGTGGTGCATCGGCCTGAAAGGCGGCCTCAAGTTGCATCTTAGTCAAGGCGCTATAACGTCGTCGCTGCATCGCAGGGACTCGAGCTAATTTTGGGGTGTCAGCCAGGGAGGAGTTTTGGTGAGTATTGGTACTTCGCCAATGCTGCCAATCTTGGGGCTGCTGATGCTGGGGGGACCAGGCTCCCCAAGAACAAATGCTAAATCTTAACTGCAACTGACTGCCTCTGATACGACTAATAAAGACTGAGAATACAACCAGTTAAAAAAATGGATGAGTTGGTCATTTCTCGGGTCGGCAAGCGAGTTGCCATTGAGGCATTATTCTACACTAGATTAACTGGGATGATGAAGTGTTTTGAGACACAGGTGTTGTTGAAATGTATAGGTTTGTGACGATTGGTATTAAACCCGCAGCTTATGCAACGGGTTGGTCTGGAGAGGCTAGCCTGCTAAATACTTTTTTAGTTTACGCAATGCGGCTTTCACTTTCTTGGCGTTTTCCGGACCCATGCGAACCAAGAGCTTCTGTGCATTGGGTAGTGCTTCAAGCTTAGGATCGACAAATTGATAGTTTACACTGACGCCATCTAATTCAATTGGCTGCTCTATGACAGGTGCCGCCAGCATAATATCTATGGCTTCGAGCATTCTCTGATTGAAGCTCATCTCACCATAGCCTAACTCCTCGAATGCTTCTCCGAGCAAGGGGGTTAACTCCTTGTAGGTTGTAGCGAGTTGCTGTTCATTCAAGTTAGCGATGAAATTGGCGTACAGATCATATCTGTGATAACTGTCGGGATTAAGATATGTCTTGTTGGTGATGTCAGAAACGGTGAAGACTCTGTCGGGGGCCTTTAGTGGGCTCACTTTTCGTGCCAGTTCACCTTGGGCTAAGTTATCGACAAAGACCACGAAATGTCTAACCAGATCTTTCTCCACTAATAGTGGCTCGATCTTCATACCATCGGCAATCTCGACTGTTTTTTGATGAACATAACCATCGCTGTTGCTTAACGTAGGAATTGGCTCTATTTGAGCTTGTGGTTCAGTTTCAATGACTTCAGGCTCTATGATTTCTTCAATCACAGGTTCAGGAATATCCACAACCGCTACCAAAGGCTCTTCTGGAGTGATATCTACCACTCGAACAGGCAAGGGCTCTGGTTCACCGACCTTAAAATAATAATAGGCACCTCCTGAGACTATAGCTGCAACTGCTACGGCTACAATAGCTAAGGTATTGGTATTCACCGACTTTTCTTTTGGCGCGATTCTATCTTCTTGATTGACTTGCATGTAATACCCTTTGTATATACGACTCGGTTACAGGAGGTGACAGCTCTAAGGTGAAATACCAAAAAGGGGGCTTCTCCATTTTGCAAAATTTAGCAGCTATGTCTATAGATGTCGGCTGAATTAAAGAATAATTAATTATTTATGCCTGTACGTATTGGTCTCGATCACCTAGCCAACGTTGCACTATGCTATCGACATTTTCCGGGACCTGCTCCATGATATGTATGGCTAGTTTTTGAATATGGGGGATAAGTGCCTGATCTCGAACCAAATCGGCAATTTTCATATCGGCAATGCCAGTCTGCTTGGTTCCTAACACTTCACCCGGGCCCCTTATCTCCAGATCCTTCTGGGCTATGATGAAGCCATCGTTGCTGTTCCTGAGTACCCCCAATCGCTTGGTTGCTGTCGGTGACAAAGGAGCCTTGTACATGAGTACGCAGTGACTGGCGATGGCGCCTCGACCGACCCGCCCCCTGAGTTGATGTAGTTGAGCCAGACCTAAACGTTCCGGATTTTCTATGATCATCAGGCTGGCATTGGGAACATCAACCCCCACTTCTATGACTGTGGTGGCTACCAGTAGGTTCAATTCGCCTGACTTGAACTCGGCCATGATGGCCTGTTTTTCGGTGGACTTCATACGTCCATGAACCAGACCTATCTTGAGCTCAGGCAGTGCCAATGTCAGTTCTGCGGCGGTATCTTCTGCCGCCTGGCATTCTAGTGCTTCAGACTCTTCGATCAAGGTGCAAACCCAGTAGGTCTGCCTGCTATCATGAGTGGTAGCATGGCGGACTCGTTCTATGACTTCATTGCGCCTCATATCGGCAACAGCTACGGTCGTCACCGGGGTTCGTCCTGGGGGAAGTTCATCGATCACTGAGGTATCGAGGTCGGCATAGGCTGTCATGGCTAAGGTGCGCGGAATCGGCGTTGCAGTCATGATCAACTGATGGGGGTGAAAGCCCTGGCTGATGCCTTTCTCTCTGAGTTCAAGTCGCTGGTGTACGCCAAATCTATGCTGTTCATCGATAATTATCAGGGCGAGATTATTAAAGATCACTTGCTCTTGAAAAATCGCATGGGTGCCGATAACGATATTCGCCTCCCCAGACTCAATATCCTGCAAAGATTGTGCTCTGGCTTTGCCTTTAAGTTTACCGGCTAGCCAGCCGACTTTTAGCCCGAGGGGCTCAAACCAGAGGGCGAAGTTCTCGGCATGTTGCTCGGCTAACAATTCTGTTGGGGCCATCATAGCTACCTGATAGCCATTTTCTATGGCCTGCAATGCTGCTAAGGCCGCCACTAATGTCTTCCCGGAGCCAACATCACCCTGAACCAGACGCATCATAGGTGAACTCTTTTCGAGATCGCTGCAGATTTCAACGCCGACTCTTTGCTGCGCTCCTGTGGGGTTAAATGGCAGTGCTTTCAGGAAGGGATTGAGTAGCTTACCCGTTGCGGCCAGGCTCACAGCATTATCTCGATTGCTGCGTTGGCGCAATTTGAGCATGCTCAGGTTATGGGCTAGGAGCTCCTCTTGGATCAAGCGTTGTTGTGCCGGGTGGTGACCTTGCTCCAGATCGAACAGGGAAACCTGATTATTGGGCCTATGTAATAGCTGTAAGGCTGCTTTGAGACTCAGATTACTCGGTTGAAGCTGAGGCGGGAGTAATTCCTGTAAGCCACCCTCGTCGAGCATGGTCAAGGCTTGATCTGTCAGCTTTATCCAACTGGCCTGTTTTAATCCTTCAGTAGTTGGGTACACAGGCGTCAAGGTATCACTCATAACGAGATCGCTATCTCCATGAATGAGTTTATATTCGGGGTGAATGATCTCTGATTGATGCTTACCGCGCCTAATTTCACCGTAGGCCCTGATACTTGTACCATTGGCTAAGCCATTTTTCTGTGCCACCGAAAAATTAAAAAATCTAAGGGTTAAGTAACCTGTTTCATCTCTAACTGTACAGGTCATCATGCGCTTACGCCCTTGAATGATCTGACTGGAGTGAATCACGGCTTCTATGGTGCCATAACTGCCTGGATAGAGTGAGGCTATGGGATAAATTTGAGTGCGATCTTCATACCTTAGTGGCAAGTGGAATAGTAGATCTTGTACCGTATTTATGCCGAGCTTAGCTAAGCGTTCGGCCATCTTCTTGGCAACACCCTTAAGATCTGTGACAGGAACAAGATCGAGTCTCTTCAAGCCAAATACCCATTTTATCAATTGAATGTTATCTGAGCGAAACACTCAAGCACTGTATTTATATACATATACTATCAGATAAATGCATGATGGCAACGTTAGGGCTGATTTTACCCTTTACAACCAGCCTTTTTGTCTTGCAATGCGGGCTGCATCGATTCTATTGCTTGCGTTAAGTTTGCCGATCGCTTCCGAGAGGTAATTGCGTACCGTGCCCTCGGCGATGAAGAGATTAGTGGCTATTTCGGCCGTTGTTTTCCCCTCTCCGGCTAAACGAAGTGCACGACGCTCCTTGTCATTGAGAGGATCAATCTCATCACCTATGGCCATGACAGCAAGCTCAGGATCGATAACCCGTTTACCTGCCATCACTTGTTTTATTGCATGAATAAGGCTGTCAGAGGGGGCATCTTTGAGCAAGAAGCCTCCGGCACCAGATTCGATGGCGCGTTTGATATAACCAGCTCTGCCGAAGGTGGTGAGAATAATGACCTTGGTGGGAGAGTCTTGCCTTTGACACCATTTAGCCAGTTCAAGCCCGGTTAATCCCGGCATTTCAATATCAGTTAGCAGAAGATCATAGCGGTTGGCTTTGAGTAGAGATAGGGCTTCATTTCCGTCACAAGCCTGAGTGATTTCAAATTCACCATCTAAGCTTAAAAGTGCAGCCAGTGCGCCTCTGATCATTGCCTGATCTTCTGCCAATAAAATTTTCATCCCCGAGTGACTCCTTATGATATTTTCTGAGGTGGAAGCGTGATGGTGAATCGACATTGCTGATTAATCATATAATCAAGCTTACCCTGGAAGCCTTTTAATCGTTCTCTTATGCCCTTCAAACCATTGCCTTCAATAATTTTCGCTGTTTTACCGTTATCAGTGATGCTTATGGTGAGTTCATCAGCTGAAGTGCTAAAAGTAAGGCTGCAATGATCGGCCTGACTATGTCGGATCACATTATTGCAGAGCTCAGTAAGGCTTAAAATAACTTGAGTTTCAAGTTTAGGATTGAGCTGGGGAATATCTCCTTCCAGACTCACACTCAAACCTTTGTCTCGCAAAGTCTGGCAGAGGTGCATCACGCTGGAACTCAAGCCTTTATGTTTGTAGCCCGAGACAGTTTGCCGTACCTGACTCAAGCTGTCTCGGGCTATTTCGTTTAGTTCTCTTAGTTGCAGCTTGGCTTGCTCAATCTGGTTTTTGTCTAAGAGCTTTGCGGCTAACTCTGCCTTCAAGGAGATGCTGGATAGATTGTGACCCATAATGTCATGGAGATCTCTTGCGATACGCTCTCGCTCCAACATGGTGGCCAACTGACTTATTTCAGCCTTACTCTTTTGTGCACGACAATGAGCTTCGACACGCTTTCGCTCGGCGACGCCGAATAAGCCCACTCCGGCGATTAGCAGTCCACCGTAAGTGATAAAGTTATAATGATTCATTTCCAGTATAAAAGTGATCGCAGCAAGCAGTGAGACAAAGCCTATCAGACTGATAAAAGCCGTTCTCAGTGAATAGTTGAAACCAATGAAGAAGCCGGCGAATGTAAATAGAGAAAGGGATCCGGTATTGATCGGAGTAATTGCGATGCCCAGAGCTATCATGGCCAAAATGGGATAGATTGCTTTCTTTTTCGGGCTGCGATATGCCCAAAAATAACAATAAATGAAGGGGAGCAGGGTTATTAGGCTTATGACTATTTGCCATATAGGCTTGCTACCTATGAACAGAGGGATCAAATAGAAAATTAGGTTTATCAGGTAAACCCAGGCGAGCTTATCTTCGAGTGAACGCTTCTCTGAATCGACGATAGTATTAAGATTATTCATAACTCTTTCCTTTGAGATAAGGCCGCTCGGCTCATCACTAAGCAGCTTTATTTGGGTTACTGACTTGCATCCTTGTCTTGCTCGAGTAAGAAGTGAGCCCAGCCGTAATCAGGCTGTATATTAACCGCTTCGTGCCAATCGTCTATCGCACCTTGTCTATCTCCATTACTCTGTTTTGCCAGCCCTCGCCATGTATACGCCTCGGCGAGGCCCCAACAGATGTTATCGCAAGGATTCGCAAATAGATCAATAGCCTTGCTGCTTAAGCTAATAGCATTTTCTATGCTGCCACCATAGGCTGGCGGTGTATTAAAGGCCGATATCGCTTCGATGAGCATGACTCTAGGGTTATTGGGCTCTAGTGTTTGAGCTTGGGAAAGTGTTAAGCCAAATTTAGTACCATAGACACTGGCTTTTAATGGGTTAAAGCCTATCTGCATGCCGTAAACGGATGCAAGTAGTGCAAGGTTTTCAGCATTGGATGAAACTTGATTTAATGCTTCAAGATCTGTTTGAGCACTGTTTAATGCTGCACTAGCAACTACTGGTTGGCCGAGTATGTTGGCGCTGATAGCGAGGCGGTAATTTGCATATGCTTGAACATAATCTTGGCTTTGCTGACTTAAGGTGTGTAGCTGTTCTAGATTCATCCTGTTAGCAGCCGCATCGATCTGTTCGATATCGGTGGCCATAACCATTTGGCTACAGAGTGCCAATATGCCGCTAAGGCTGTTTAATCGTAAAATAGTTTTCATGGTGATCTCCTTGAGAATGAATAAAGTCCCTGTATTGGTACAGGACTAGTATCAAAGAGATCGGAAGAAATTTGCAGACACAAAGGTCATAAGATCATGATGACATTTGTCACCATGATCTTATTTACTGAGTGTAGATTAGCTGAATATTAAGCTGAGGCCTGAACGACCAGATAGCCGATATAGCTGAGATAAGAGGTTAACAGTATTGCGCCTTCGCGGCGGCCTATCCTGAATCCCGTCCAGGCGAATGGCAGCACAAGCAGGGATAGAGCTAACATGACGATAAAGTCGAAGTTCTGAATACCGGCGGCGGCAATAGGATGAACTAGGGCGGTTACACCTAAGATGCCTAGAATATTAAACAAGTTAGAGCCGACTATGTTGCCTATGGCTATGTCACTCTCTCCTTTGCGTGCAGCCACAATTGAAGTGACTAGCTCAGGCATGCTGGTACCTATGGCGACTATGGTTAAGCCAATAATGACTTCGCTAATTCCAAATGTCTTGGCGAGATCTACGGCGCCATCGACGAATAATATTCCGCCGCCGACGAGCATGGCGATCCCTATGATAATAAACAACACAGAAAGCATAGGTTTTTGAGGGCTATCATCAATCTCTTCGCTGTCACCACCGTTACGTGAGCTGATATAGCTGAAGCTGAGGTAGCCCACTAATAAGCTGGTTAGTAGGGCACCATCCCAGAAGCTAAGATCGCCATCGAGCAGTAAGCCCCAGAAGAGCATGGAGGCGGCGATCATGATGGGGATATCACGCTTGACCATCTGGGATTTTACTTGAATTGGACGTATAAGGGCGGTTATTGCCAGGATGAGCCCTATGTTGGCGATGTTCGAACCTATGACGTTGCCCAGCGCTATGCCGCTGTTGCCAGCCAAGGCAGATTTTAAACTTACGGCTAGTTCGGGAGCGCTGGTACCGAAGGCGACTATGGTCAGGCCGATAATCAGAGGGGTAATGCCTAATCTGAGGGCGATGGCGCTAGCGCCTCGTACTAAAGCTTCGGCACCTAAGGTGAGGATCACGAAGCCACCTATGATATATAGAGCGATTAACATCTTAGTTCTAATTATCCTGTTGTAAATTTTCGATTAGCTAGCTTAAAGTTTTTTCACCATAAGGCAAACATTAACGTCATATTATGTCATTAATGTTTTTATACGTTACAGTTTAGGGTGGTTAAACATAATAAAGCACGCTTAGTGCGTGCTTTATTAGTATCTTTTATATGTAGTGAAAATGGTGAGAGCTAGTCTATTTCATCTTCCCAACGTATCTTGCCGCCACGTATGCCGTCGATCTTGTCAGTGAATCTTTTTTCCAGCACATGACGTTTAATTTTCAGTGTCGGAGTCAGTACATCATTATCGACATCCCAAGCGTCCTTGACGACTATGATGGCATCAACTGTTTCATGGGATTCAAGGTTGGGGTTGATGCTATCTAGCGTTGCCTTTAGTGAGCTACGAACCTCTTCTCTTGGCTGCAGGTAAGCGCCTTCAGATAGTTGCACCAAAGCAATGGGGTGGGGGAGCCCTGAACCGATGACACACAGTAGCTCAATATGAGGATCTTGTGCCAATTTACGCTCGATGGGTACGGGGGCAACATACTTACCTTTCGAAGTCTTAAAGTTATCCTTGACCCTACCGGTTATTGATACGCAACCATCGCCGTCGATGGAGCAGAGGTCTCCGGTGAGGAAGTAGCCTTCTTCATCGAATGAGGTGGCGCTCAGCTCATCTTGCTTATAGTAACCTGTCATCAAGCCCGGGCTTTTTACCAAGAGCTCACCGCTGTCGGTTTGCTTGATTAGGCAACCTTCGACGGCGCGGCCGACTGTGCCTATTTTACTGGCATCGAATGGATAGTTGATGATGGAGTAGGCACTGTTTTCTGTCATGCCCCAAGCTTCACTGATATTGAGGCCTATGCTGTGATACCACTGAATAAGTGAAGGGGGAATTGGCGCGGAGCCCGATCCCAGCAGGCGACAATGCTCCAAACCTAGGCCTGAATGGATCTTCTTCTTAATGATGCCGTTGATGATAGGCAATTTCAGCAGGAAGTTCAGCTTACTGTTGCCGATCTTGCCGATAATATTTTGCTGGAATAGGCTCCAGAGTCTGGGGACGGAGAAAAATACCGTTGGCCTGGCACGTTGAACATCGGTAACGAAGCTATCCAGGCTCTCGACGAAGGCAACACTGCTACCAGAGTAGAAAGAAGAGCCTTCCATTGCCACGCGCTCAGTAATGTGGGCAAGAGGCAGGTAAGAGATTAATCTGTCGTTGACACCAGTTTTAAGATCCCTTACCACAGCCTTACAAGTCCAGGCATAGCTGGCGAAAGTCTGAATGGCACCCTTAGGCTTGCCTGTGGAGCCTGAAGTGTAGATCAGTGTCATTATTTGCTCTGGGGTGGCAAAAGGGGCATCGAGTAAGGGCTCACCAAGTTGCAGTAAGCTTTCCCATTTGTATTGAGCTGGCATAGTGTCGTAGGGCATGGCCATTCTTAAGAGATCGCCGCCAACTCCGGCTTCTTGATCGGCCCAATAATCTAGCTTACCGATAATAATGGCCTTGGCTTCACTGTGCTCCAACACGTAACGTATGGTATCCGCGTTGGCCGTTGGGTAAATGGGCACACTAATATAGCCGCCATGCATCAGGGCAAGATCGGTAATAAACCATTCGGCACAGTTTTTAGAGAGCACGGCGACTTTATCGCCAGGCTTTAGACCCAAATGTCTCATCGCGCCGGCAAGCTGCTGCATTTTTTGTTGTACTTCACGCCAACTAAAATCTTGGTACTGACCATTGATCGGTTGTCTCAGGTAGGTCGAGTCACCTAGGGTGTCGACCCAATGGTCGAGCATCTCTACAGGTGTTTTGATCTGTGATTCCATCGGCAACTCCATACATGTGATTATTAATTCCATTCGAATCGGCAAACTTTTGTTTTTATAAGGCTTGTGTTTGCTGTCGGTATTAATTTGAGTATGGCGAAAATTGTGATCTATGACAAACAGTTTGAATAAGTGTGAGATAAATATATACAAATCAGTGCAAGTCTTCGAATGAAGGCTGATTACATTTTTGCTTGTTTCATTCGGCTGGTTTTATATTTGGAAGTGGGTTTGAAGGTCGACCCTTCATTGCAATCTACCGCCTGGCCGGCGAGGCATGTGTACTTTTTTATGTTGAACTCAGCATTAAAGATATGATAGACATGCATAACTTTGCCCATGCCTAATATCCCCTTATTCAAAATAGAAGTATCACCACGAAGCGCTACGCTTCCACGGAGAACACGGAGGTAAAGATTGAGGTATTCAAAAACTTTAGCTGTTGCCTTTCTCCGTGCCCTCCTTGGTGAATCGCTTTTGTTTAGTTTTTTAATATCTTTTGAGTTAGGGCGAGTACTCTCGCTCACTAATGTACAAATATGAGTTACGAGTCAAAAACGCTTAAATCGAAGAGAGGAATAACCCGATGTAGATGCGGCAGTGGGTTTCCAAAACAGGGCCGAAAATGTTCCCTACATTTTTCGGCATTTCCACCATCCGTGGCGGTCAGATGTTTTGGTAGAGCCCACAGGGACTGTGCTTGCGGCGTGTTACAGAAGTGTTTGCACTTAAGCCCACGGCAGGTGCTAGGTAAACATGAAGCTATGGTACTTAGCATAGTAGCAAGTACCCATTCAGCCCAATGAACCCAACCCTAAAAGATATTTAAGCAACCTTGTTATCCGACAAGTGAGCTAGTTTTTAGTTTAGGGCAGCTCAAACAGCTGCATGAAAATCTGGTGCGCGCATTTTCTCCCACCAAATGTCGTCGGCGGCAATTTGACCTTGTTCATCAACGGCAGGATAAGGAATATTCTTGCGCTTACAGGCTTTGGCATAGATGGGGTGGCCTTGTTCAAATAGTTTTATCTGACAGTAATCATCATCTAGCTTGCGGCTGCCATACATGCCAGCGGCTTGTCGTTGGCGCTGAGCCTCATACATGATGAGTGCAGATGCTACCGAGACATTGAGTGATTGCACCATGCCTATCATGGGAATGATGATCTGCTGATCTGCTGCCGCTATTCCTTCGAGACTCACACCATCATGTTCATTGCCTAAGATAATCGCAGTGGGACGGGTATAATCGATTTCACGAAAATCGACGGCATCTTCCGAGAAGTTGGTAGCTAAGATCTGCATTCCCTGAGCGCGAAACGCCTGCTGAGCATCATCCATATGATAATGCTTAATCGTTTTCACCCATTGCTGGCTACCGGAAGCTGTATTACCCGAGACTCGCATCTCTATATCTGGCCATACCGCATGAACTTGATGAATGCCTACGGCATCAGCTGTACGGATCACGGCTGCTATATTATTGGTCTTATGAACCCTATCTAGGCAGAGAGTGAGATCTGGTTGGCGGTTATCCAACATTTCGTTGATACGTGCAAAACGTTCTGGGCTCATAGGGATCTTCTTAAACGATAAAAATACAAAAGGGCGCCGAAGCGCCCTGATAGAGAATGAACAGAGATTAAATCTCCATCACTCCATCCATCTCGACAAGTGAGTCTTTCGGTAGTTGCTTTACGCCAATAGCTGCACGAGCCGGGTAAGGCTGAGAGAAGTAAAGTTCCATTATTTCGTTGACCGTGGCGAAGTTGCTTAAATCTGTCATGAAGATATTGAGTTTCACTATATCACTCAGAGAACCGCCTGCGGCTTCACAGACAGCGGTTAAGTTTTCGAAGACCTGAACCACTTGAGCCGAAAATTCATCGCTAACCATTTGCATAGTCTCTGGATTGAGCGGGATCTGACCAGACAGATAGACAGTGCTGCCAACTTTAACAGCTTGAGAATAAGTGCCGATTGCCTGTGGTGCCTTATCGGTTGCTATGATGATTTTTTCTGCCATAACGCTCTCTCTAGTTAGTCTTGATAAGTTATTTATCGATTACGGGATGTTCTGAGTACTTCAGGTAGTACCCTGATACGTCGCATCACGTTTGCTAAATGAATTCGGTCTTTGACTGAGATCCTCAGATTGATCAGGAAGACTCTTCCATCACGCTCTTCGGTACTCAAGTTGTGAATATTGGCACCTTCGGCGGCAACAATCGAGGTGATCTTAGCCAGTGCACCTTGATGGTTCACTATCTCTACACGTAGATTTGCTTGGAACTCGACGCCTTCGGCGTTATCCCATTGCACAGGGATATATTTATCTGGTTCACCTTGATAGCCGCGGATATTGGCACAGCTTTCCATATGTACCACCAAGCCTTTTCCTGGACTTACGTGGGCAATAACAGCATCACCCGGGATGGGGCGACAACAGTTGGCGAAGGTGACTAGCATTCCCTCGGCGCCACGAATTGGCATCATGTGGGAGTCATTATGTTCCTGAGGTACTACCTTATCGCCAACTAATCTCTGAGCGATCACTATGCTCATGGCATTGCCTAGGCCAATATCGGCCAGCAATTCATCTAAGGTATTATGCTTAGTATCATTAACGACTCTATCTATCTGCGCTGGGTCGATGGAATCTAGTTTTGTGTCGCCTAATGCATGGTTGAGCAGGCGCTTACCTAAGATCACCGCATCGTCTTCGGTGAGGCTCTTGAGTATTTGACGGATCTTAGCGCGCGCCTTGCCGGTCACTACGAAGTTAAGCCAGGCTGCATTAGGTCTGGCACCTTTGGCCGTGATGATCTCGATAGTCTGCCCCGAGATCAGTGGTTGACTCAAGGGGTAGGCCTGACGGTTAACACGAGCGCCGACACAGGTGTTACCCACGTCGGTATGAACTTCATAGGCAAAATCGACTGGAGTAGCGCCAACCGGAAGTTCGAGGATGCGACCTTCAGGGGTAAATACGTAGATCTCTTCCGGGAAGAGCTCGGTCTTGAAGTTTTCAACAAATTCGAATGAGGTGCTGGCACTCTGCTGCAGTTCGAGTAGGCTCTGCATCCACTTACGGGCACGAACTTGTGTCGTTGTGCCTTGATCTGCTGAGCTGCCTTTCTTATAGATCCAGTGAGCCGCAACCCCTTTATCAGCCATCTGATCCATATCTTCGGTACGTATCTGTATTTCGACCGGTACACCGTGGGGACCAAATAACGAGGTATGTAACGACTGATAGCCATTGGCTTTTGGAATGGCAATATAATCTTTGAAACGGCCCGGGCGAGGCTTGTAAAGGCCATGCATGGCGCCCATGACTCGATAACAGGTATCTATGGAATCGACGACGATGCGAAATGCGTAGATATCCATGACTTCTTGGAATTGAAGTTCTTTACTCTGCATCTTGTTGTAGATGGAATAGAGGTTTTTCTCTCGACCTTTAACGGTACCTGGGATCTTGGTATCTTCGAGGCGAGTACGTACCGCGGCTTCAATGCTCTGGATTAACTCTTTACGGTTACCACGAGCGGCTTTCACTACTTCTTTTAATACGCGGTAGCGCATAGGGTAGTAAGCTTGGAAGCCTAAGTCTTCCAGCTCTATCTTGATATTATGAATACCGAGACGGTTGGCAATCGGTGCGTAAATTTCCAGGGTTTCCCGTGCAATACGGCGACGCTTATCGGGCCTTAAGGCTCCTAGGGTACGCATATTGTGGGTTCGATCGGCTAACTTGATTAGGATAACTCGGATATCTTGAGTCATGGCCATCATCATTT
The DNA here is from genome assembly GCF_002005305.1 of Shewanella psychrophila. Lineage (NCBI taxonomy): Bacteria > Pseudomonadati > Pseudomonadota > Gammaproteobacteria > Alteromonadales > Shewanellaceae > Shewanella > Shewanella psychrophila. Next base: position 3,816,362 of record NZ_CP014782.1, on the reverse strand, counting down.
TGCGGAAGTTTTCGGCCTGAGCCTCTTTCTTGTCGCGAAATTTTAGCTTATCAAGTTTGGAGACACCTTCCACCAGTTCGGCGATGGATTCACTGAAAATCTCGGCGAGTTCATCTTTGGTTACCGGAGTATCTTCGATAGTGTCGTGCAGGAGGGCGGCCATAAGCGTCTCATGATCGAGACGCATATCGGCCAGGATGCGGGCGACCGCAACCGGGTGTGTGATATAGGGTTCACCACTTGTGCGCATTTGACCTTCATGGGCATCACGCGCCACCTGATAGGCCTGCTTGAGTAATGCTACCTGATCAGGTTCTAAATAACTTGATGCAGACTCTTTGAGACCTTCAAACAGATACAAGTGGTTGTACTCCTTATATTACGTTGTTGCGACCTTCGGCAATCGCAGCAACAGCAGCAATTTCTGCTGCTTCGCGTTCACGAACAGTTTGGCGCTCATCGGCATCCAAAGTGTCAGCAGTAACTAGACCTAATTCGATTTCGCGAAGTGCGATAACGGTAGGCTTGTCGTTCTCTTCTTCAACCATAGGGTCTTTGCCCTGCACAGCGATTTGGCGAGCACGACGCGCTGCAACCAGGATCATATCAAAACGGTTGCCGATTTGGTTTACGGCGTCTTCTACAGTTACGCGAGCCATGTGTGGAACTCCAGTGTTAGGATGAAAAAATGACGCAAAATTGTACATGATGACAGCTAGTCTGCCAACAGATCTTTAATCATATCATTTTGTGCATGAATTTGGCCAGCACCTGTTAGGCGTTGGCTGCGGATAATTGCGACTAAATCGCTTAAAGCTGTGTTGAACTCGTCATTAATGATGATGAAGTCATACTCACCATAATGAGAGATCTCTGATGCTGCTTGAGCCATACGGCCGGAAATGACTTCGCTGCTGTCCTGGCCACGACCCGTTAGGCGCTTTTCTAATTCAGCTCTAGAAGGAGGAAGAATAAATATCCCAATGGCCTCTGGCATCACTTTCTTGACCTGTTGCGCCCCTTGCCAGTCGATATCGAGAAAGACATCTATGCCATCGGTCAAGGTTTGCTCGATTACTTTTCGTGATGTGCCATAGTAATTGCCAAACACCTCGGCCCACTCGAAAAAAGCATTCTCGGCGATTAAGGCTTTAAATTCTTCGGTGGTCACGAAATGATAGTGCTGAGCATTAACCTCGCCAGGACGAGGTTTACGGGTCGTATGCGACACTGAAACCTGCTTGTCGGCAGGCTTATCTTGTAATAGTGCCGAAATGAGAGAGGATTTACCTGCGCCGCTGGGCGCCGATACGATAAATAGATTTCCGCGTGCGGTCATGAGCTAAGCATCCAAAAATTTAAAACGAAATGTGGCTCCCGAGCATCGGGAAGCCGTACATTATACGCTCGACTACATCTGCGGCGCTAGTGGCAGTTTAATCTGAATCCGTTTAACGTTTTTTGAGTAAACATGATAAGTGAAACAAATTTAATGCCCACTTTGCCCGCTTTATTCAAGCTGACACTGACTTTGAGCTATAAATTGGTTAGTCTGTATGCGGTTAAATTGATCATTTAGGGTGTATTACGCCTATGGGATATGAGACCTACTGGTCGTTTCGTTTTTACTCTTAACTCATAGGGGTGAGAGTAATCAATTTTATTAGGTGTTTTTTCCATGCAATATCAATCACTTTTTTGCTTCAAGGGCCTAGATAACGGTGTCAGATTTGCGGTAATTAGTGCCTCTGTATACTTTACCTTACTACTTGGTTTTGTGCTCTTTGGTCAAAGTGCTGTCCTCTTAGTATTAGGCTGTTTACTCGCTCCGGTTCTTGGTTTGAGTGCCTATAGAAGGATACGTGATGTGGCGCGACCCAATTGGTATGCCGGCCTAGTTTTAATCCCGCTATTTCTTTTTTCAATCACACTAGTCTATGCAACTAGCCTGACACTATCCGTCATCATATTTATTATCGCCGTTTTACTCAGCCTGTTCTTTGCCAAACTCTCCCCGGTTGGTAAAGTTAAGTCCTATCATCAAGGCTATGTAGGGCCTGCAGTCATACCTGCATCGAGAGTTAATCTTAGACGGGTTGAACCTAGTTTAGGCAGTCACGGGGGCGTTTCAGATGGTGATGTGTATAGCGCTGAAGAGACTCGTGCATCTGAAGGCGTGATTGAAGAGGAAAATAATCAATGGCAGACATCCTCTCGCCAGGGATTTGCTAATTCGATGGCACTGAGGCAGTGGAGGAATTGGGCTAAGCATAATCAAAAATTATTGTTAAGTGTCGCGGCAGGTTTGGTCGTTTTAGTGCTTATAGGAGGCCTGTTGGAGGCATTACCGTCTGATGATGAGCCTACAAGCGAACTTGCCCAAGGTGCATCAGAACAGGTATCTGCATCGATTAGAGAAGAGGCTAAGATCCCCGACGGATTTAGCGTGCTGCTGGAAAATGATGTTTTGATAATTAGCTGGTTAGGGGAGGAGGGGGCAGAGGGCGAGATCTGGTCCCTAGCATCGGCACAGGGCGATAGTAGCTGTGCCAATTTGAGCTTTAACGATGGCAGTAATTATCGACCTATGCTGGTGAAATATATGCCAGATACGTCCATCGAGGCGCGTTTTTCACCATTAGATACTCAAGGGATAATCTCAGATATCGCAATGCGTGGCAGCATCAAGCTATGCGGCTATGATTTCAGCCTCAAGGGGAGTCAGTCGGCATTGTCTAAAAACGCCGCTTTTATCCCCTATTTATAGCTGGAAAAAATGTCACTTAGTCTTTACACTGCTCGGTTGAGCTGGGTTTACGGTATACCTTGCATTTTAATATTTAGAAATTTCGTATATGGCAGTTGAATTAATTCGTGACGAGAGTACGCCTTTGACCTTGGTCATTATGGCGGCAGGGCTTGGTAGTCGATTCGGTGGCGATAAGCAGCTAGCTAGCTTAGGTCCTAATGGCGAGACCATGCTGGAATTGTCCACTCTATCGGCTTATCAGGCTGGGTTTACTCAGGTGGTCTTAGTAATTCGCCCCGAGTTAGAGCCTCAGCTTGAGCGTTTATTTGAAGAGCGTATCAAGCCAAAAGTGTCATCAAGTTTCAAATATGGCTTCTGCTATCAGCGGATGAGTGATCTGCCTGATGCCGCATTAGCAAAGGTCCAAAATTTCAACCATAGACTAAAACCTTGGGGGACGGCTCATGCACTTTGGACTGCCCGCCATCAGGTTCAAGGTCAAATGGCGGTCATCAATGCCGATGATTATTATGGTGATAGTGCATTTAAGTTGCTTGCCAAAGGCTTGATATCTGAGTCGGATGATTGGATGCTCGTGGCCTATCCACTGAGTTTGACCCTGTCTGATCATGGGGGAGTTAATCGAGGTGTATGCCAGGTAGAGCAAGGGATATTAAAAGGAGTGGCCGAGTGGACCGATATTCGCCGGGAGCATCAGGGTTTAACGGGCGAATTTGATGGGACGCGTCGAGAGCTAAACAGTACTTCACCTGTATCAATGACCTGTTGGGGATTTTCTGCAGATATATTTTCCGTAATAGAATCTGAATTAAATCTATTCATCTTAGAGCATGGTTTAGAGGCTAAATCTGAGTGTTATCTGCCAAGTGTTGTACAGCAGCATATGGATACCACACATCATCAAGATGTAGAGAGCGATAGCAAGGCAAAGAAGCAGATCCGAGTGGCAACGGCGCAAGAGCCTTGGTTCGGGGTCACCTACCCTCAGGACGTAGCGTGGGTGAAAGAAAAGCTCTCAGGAGTTTTACATAATAAGAGAAATGGAGTTATTGAGTGATCGATTTTGTCAGGCAGTCTGTGCTGCCCTATTTTGGTATTCGGACCAGCGATGCCAAAGTTTCACCTCTGGGAAATGGTCATATAAATGATACCTTCCTAGTCCGTTGGAGTGATGGTGAGCTCGTTCTACAGGGGATCAATACTCAGGTATTTAAGACCCCGAACGCCTTGGTCGAGAATGCCCAAAAAGTTTCTGAACACTTAGAAAAAAAGCGTAAGACCAGTGACTATGTGCTCAAGATTGTTAAGCCAGTGCGTACCGATAAAGGTCTGCTGGCGGTGGATCTTGGTGAGCAAGGTTTTTGGCGTGCCATCAACTATCTTCCCCATAGCCACAGCATAGATGTGGTGAGTTGTGAAGATGAAGCCTTCTCTGCTGCCAAGGCATTTGGGCATTTTTCATCGGCATTGAGCGATCTCGATGCGACTCAGCTTGAGGATGTTATCCCTCAGTTTCATCATCTTCCCGGACGAATAGACCAACTTAAGGCAGCGGTAAAAATTGATGAATATCATAAGCTGGAAACCTGCCAGGACTGGGTCGATTTCGTATTCTCTCAGCAGGACATTTTACAAGAGCTTGCTGAAGTTTCGCCAATATTGCCACTTCGAACCTGCCATAACGACACTAAAATCAACAATATGCTCTACGATAAGCGTGATATGAGCAGTTTGGCTATTATAGATTTGGATACCTGCATGAAAGGGCATCTCATGTATGACTTCGGTGACATGGTGAGAACTTTCACTTCGCCGGAAGAGGAAGATTCTACATCTCTTGAGAATGTCCATGTCCGCGAATCTATCTTTGCGGCTATTTGCCGTGGTTACTTGAGTGAATTAAACACTGTACTGACCCAAGATGAGAAGGCCAGCTTGTGGCTTGGTGCCCGTGTGATCTGTTTGATGATTGGGGTGCGCTTTCTGACCGATCATCTTAATGGCGATGTGTATTTCAATATTCACCATGAAAACCATAATCTTGAGCGTGCGGCGAATCAATTCACCCTCTACAAAAGCCTGCTTGAGCAAGAGGTTCAGCTAAAAACTTATTTCAAATAAGTTTTTAGCTGAAAAATGTGTCATTGGGGCGAAGCAGCACGGCTTCCCCCATCTTGTTATAGCTGCTCGGTTTCTGTATCTCTTGTACCAGAAAATCATGCCTCAATGCTGGCTTGAGTAGCTCCGAAAACATATCTGTTTGATGATTGCTCTTGTCGAGCCAAGCATCGAGCAGGTGAGAGTCTTGGGGTAATATGAGTGGGCTGGCTTTGCTGTGATATTGCATCATATCAGGATGGGGCGGGTTGGTTATTATCGAGCAGGACACGCGATATTCTCCCGTTTTGGGGTGGTGCCATTCACGGTAAAGGCCCCCTAATGTCAGCGCCGAATCTTGGGCGATAAAATCATAATATTTTGTACTTCCCCCTAGCTTCTCTGTCTCGCCAAACCCTTTGGCTAAGACTACACATCTGCTTTCTTTATAGGAGAGATAGCCTGCCGAACCCTGTTGATTTAGTTTGTCATAGCGAGTATTAAACGAGGTGAACGAGCTAGGTTTAAATCCATCATAGCTAGTCTCTTGTAACAGCCACCAGGTAGCGGTTTTCAACTGTCTGATGCCGTCAATTTCACGGACTATGCTTATGTCGTTGGTGGGCATTTTGAATCGACTAAATTGCATCTCATTTGGATTAGCGATAGACAGATCATGCATTAGCGTTCTCATGAAAAGATCGTCGATGAAATTGAGTCTGCCGCACATACGTTTCTCTATAAATAATTTGTTTCGATATCAGGATCATAATTACAGATAAACTGTATTTTTGTCTATGCAAAAAAAGAACCGAATCATAGTAATTCGGTTCTAAGTTTAGGTCGTAACAGTTACTGACGTTTCTGAGCGAGTGTTTTGGACAATTAAAGGGTGAATAGCTGTAATTTGCCACTCCAGACTTCGCCAGCGGTGCCGTCCATAGGTGACCATTCGATATCTTCGGTGAAGCCCTTAACCGAGAAGTGATCACCATCTTGCATGATTAAGTTAATGGCGACTCTTTGGTCGTTAGTGCCTTGGGAGTTTGTTATTTCAATGATAATTTGACCGTTGGCATTTACCACCCAATCAAACTCTTCCATGACGTCTTGTTCACCTTCATGGTCTGTTAACAAGCCTGTACCATTAGCGTTAAAGGCTAATGTGGTTTCAATGGCTCCGTTCTCATCGAAACTTTTTAGTCTGTGGTCGGCTAGTACATCTGCGACAAAGGATAAGGCTTCTCCTTCACCACAGGCTGCGACAAACTCTTCATATTCAGCCATGGAGCGTAACGTATCGAGTACGGGTTGATCGCTTGCATCGTTCCAGTCAGAGTCGCCCTGAGTACACACTACAATGTTGGTAGTGGGTTGTTCGAGTGGAAACAAAGTTAACTTTTCACTCCAGACCTCTCCGATGGTGCCATCCATAGGTGACCAGGCTATATCTTCGACAAAGCCTTTAATCGAATAGTGGTCGCCATCTTGCCTGATCAAGTTGATCACGGCTCTCACATCATTGGTCCCCGCCGAATTTCCCATCTCTATGATGAGCTCTCCCGATGTATTGACGTCCCAATGGAAATCTTCAACCACGGCAGGTTCGACGTCGTGTTCAGTTATGCTACCCGTGCCATCGGTGTTGAATACAAAAATAGTTTCTATGTTGCCGTCTGAGTCGTAACTCTTCAATCTATGATTGGCTATGACATCGGTGGCAAAGGAGAGGGCTTCACCATCGCGGCAGTTAACGACGAGAGCCGAGTATTCTGCAAAAGATCGAGTTGTTCCTTCTTTAGGGCGATCGTTGACTTCATCCCAATCCGAATCACCGTCACGACATACAAAATCGCTGTGATCCGGCTCAGGCGGAGTGATATTCTGCAGTAAAGTGAGATCGAGATTTTCTAAGATGTCGGTTTTAGCTATTAAATTGTAGACCCATTCATCGTCATCAAACTCTTGTCCTGCTTCAGCAAACTCACCACGACGAACAGCGCCTTGATATTCTACTAGTAGCAGTACATTATCTTGGTCATCATTGTGTCCAAAATCTTGGATAACTTCCGGCATGGTTAGCAGGAATAATCTTTCTCCATGGACTGTGGCTTCACTCCAGCGACTTGTTGCAATCAAGCTGGCTATATTGACAACTTCTCCAGAGTCGCTCTCGGCTTGCCACTCGATTTTGTAGAAGTTAACGGTTCCATCAGCTAGCATTTCTGCAATCACTGAACGATTGCCATCCCAAGCGACATGAGGACCTACAATAGTTTCGACCATGCCATCTGAGGCTGTCGCTGATATTAAACTATCCAAGGTAATGGCTGGTCCATCCATCTCACTGACTGCAGTATGGGCCCAGACACTGTTACACATGCCTTCGACCATATGCTCTGGCTCACAATCATTCCAATTGAAGATAGAGTAGATATCATTGGTGTTACTAAAGCTCAGTTTGAATGCTTCAGCGTCTTCACTGAAAGGCGTTTCTTCAGGTAAAGCCTTATGCCAAAGTTCGCCATTATTTTCCTCGAGAAATAGCTTAATATTCAGTCCTGAAACAGATAATTGTTCTGCAGTGAGAGTTTCACTGAGTATGGGCAGATCATTATTAACTAAAGTTATACTGCCATCATCGTTGAGATCACCAATGGCAAAGTTATCACTACCGATAACCCAGCCTTGTTCTGTAAGGATTAAATCTTCATTGTCTCGGCTGGATTCGTCAGCAACAAATGCTCCTTCAACTAACTTGAAGCGGGTTTCGGTAGTGGTTTGCGTATCGGGATCATATAAGATCGTGGCATATCTGAGGTCAATCATGTCGCCATGAAAACCGCCTTCGAAGATATTGATACCGTCGGTTGAAACTAATTCAGTTAGGTTGGCTGCGGCCGCTTGAGCTTCCGCGTCTCTGATTGCAACCTGATCTTCTAAATTCTCGGTTGGTACAGTGCTGGCATCAGTAACTTCTTCTGACTCCAAAACATCATCTGGGTCAAACTCACCGCCTTGTTCTTGGATAAATTCAACTTCATTGACGATGACCTCTAGTGCATCGATGATCTGATCGACAATCAAACCGACCACATCATCGACACTAATACCAGCCGTGTCGGCAGCATCTTGAACTGCTGCGAAGTTGTTGGCGATGATCTGAGCTGTCACCTGTGCAATATGATGTAAGCGTTCATATTCTGCTTGTTCATCGCTCCCAAGCTCATCATTGAGCTGCTGGGCAACATAATCCTGAGTGAGATCTATGCTTGTTCCCAGTAAGCTTTGGAGACTTGCCTCAGCATCGCTAAGTTCACTGCCTTGTTCGACCTCATTTTGTACCATGGTGGTCAAAGGACTGACAAATTCATAGCCCACGGGGGCTGACATGGTATAGGGCTGAGTGATCGCCTCTCCTGTATCTTCGTCGACGACGCCAACAGTGACTTCGACCAGCAAGGGGAAGTTGTCTATTTGTGCTTGTGTTGCATCTGTAATAGTGAAATCCCCACCGGCGGTACTCGTTGTACTGGGTTCATCAGGGTCACAGACTTTGTTAAGATTCAGATCTAAACAAACCGTAGCACCCACTAAATATCCATCGGCAACTTTACCGGTTTTAGTTATAGCGGCAGGTTCGGGAATGGTGGGATTGGGTTCGCTGTCACTGCCGCCACAGGCACTAAGGACAGAACTGGCTAAAGAGATTAAGAGTAATTTTTTTATATTCATCAAGTCGCTCCATTGATCTAGATGGGATAGGTCAATATCCGTTGAAATCAGACGTGTGCATCTCTGACTTGCAATGAAGCAAGCCGTCGCTATGAGCGCGTTGCCGATGGGAATGAAGATCGGCTTTTTATTAGAATTGATAGCTAAATTAAAGGTAGTGCTTGAAGGCCGATAGCGCCAACAATCGGAAGTGGACTTTGACTAGGTTTTGCATCGGGCTAGTCCGATAGAGGCTTAACTCCTATGTGCTGGTTTGATTGTAAATTTGAGTCTAAATAACGAGATATAGGAGAAAAGATTCAATTGAGAAGATATTTCGCTTAAGAGATCCATTAGCAAAAAAATCGGTAATTAGTGCTGTATTACTGGAGCTTTTAGATAATCTATAGATCTGAGAAAATAGCCTGCCATTGCAGAGTGATAGGGCAAGGTCTGGGAGTGTTTTTCTTTCTATAAGCCAGTTGTTTATCTGATAATCACCGAGTTTTAGACGTTTTCTTATCAGGTGAACATCTGTGTGGAGTGTGAGTTGTTTGAGCAATATCTCAGCATGCTCTCTATCATCATAAGCGATCTCAATTAGCGGTTTATTCATCCTGAATACTTTATCAATCCATCGACTATTGTTGAGCTTAGCCTAAATATGAATAAGGAAACTTGATTTAGCAGAGCTGCCTGATAAAGGTGATAACATTATGAACATCTAACGAGTTAATCTGAGTGACCTTGATGGCACTGTTTTTAAGTCTGTCCAACCACATGTGTAAAATGCTTAAGCAGCCTCTTGAGCGAATAACTGACGCCGATAGCAATAACCCCGGGGTGCAGCCGATTAGCACCAATGCCAATCGAGTTAGCTGGCAGGGGCAGGTTATTCACTTGTCGGGCCGTCAGTGGCAACCCTATGATGATGGCAGTTGGTTGGTGGTATTTATGGAGTCCCATAGCCGCTACTGCATGATGCTCCACTATCCTTTGAGGCCTGATTGGGCTCAGTTACAGCAAGACTTTTATAATCACTGGAAATTACATGCCATTGGCTGGTTGCGAGCTGAAGGGGTCATTCAAAACGATGATGATGGTATGCAGATGCTCGATAATATAGAGCACTACTTCGAGAATACCAAGGTGAAGCGCTTTCGAAATCTTGATCTCAGTATCGGTGCCCATATTACTGAGGTACAGCACGACTTACATTCATTGTTTGATGACAATAACCCGAGCCACTTTGACAGTGATGAGGCGTGGGAGCTGAGCATGTTTATCAATCAGCAACCTAGAAAAACCAGTGGTCAATGCAGTAAGAAACATCAGTTTATTCCAGTCGAACGCTTTGTCGATGATGTCCTATATCGCTTTGCTAGTGGGATAAGCACCCACGATTACGTTAATGTCAAACCGGGGGATTTCCCTTGCCCTTATCCACAAAATCCTGTGTTAAGGGTGTTGAAGTAGCTAGCTGTTACAAGGAAGAAATGCTGCACAAGATTCTTAGGCTAGGGTGCTTGTTAGCTGAGGCAGTATTTTCCCCTGAAAATCAAAGCCCCGTAAATACGGGGCTTTGATGGTTTTTATTAGCAGGGTTAAACCGCTAAAAACATTACTCTACGTTCTGGATCTGCTCGCGCATTTGCTCAATCAGCACTTTAAGCTCTACTGCGGCAGCAGTCACTTCTGCACTGATAGACTTAGAGGCTAGTGTATTAGATTCGCGGTTAAATTCCTGCATCATAAAGTCTAAACGGCGGCCTTGTGCACCACCTTTCTTGAGGATGCGCTGAGTTTCTGCAACGTGGGCGTCGAGTCTGTCCATCTCTTCGGCGACATCCATTTTTTGCGCTAGGATAACCATCTCTTGTTCTAGACGAGCCGGATCCAGTTCACCAGTGATCTCGGCTAGACGGTTGGTCAGCTTGTCACGTTGCCATTGCATCACTGTGGGCATATGTTCACGTACGATAGCGACTTGGGCGATGATGGCATCGAGACGGGTCTGTAGCATTGTGTTGATGGCTGAGCCTTCACGGCCACGGGCTTCGATAAATTGATCGATGGCACTATCGAAAGCGACAAGCAATTCTTTACCTAGGGAGTCCATATCTTGCTCTGAACCGGACATTACACCAGGCCATTTGAGGATGTCGACCAGATTGAGTTCGCCTTGACCGGCTTCCTGTTTGACCCAGTTGGCTGCGTTGACCAGCTGCTTAGCAAGATCTTGGTTTAGCTGAAGTTCGTTGTTCTTGTTGTCGGCAAGATCGTATCTGAGATTAACTTCGATTTTCCCACGGTTTAAACGTTTACGTAGTCTATCTCGTAAGATAGGTTCGAGACTACGGAAATGCTCAGGTAGACGTAGATAGGTCTCTAGGTAGCGTTGATTGACTGAGCGGATCTCCCAGGAGGCATTGCCCCAGTCTGCTTTATGCTCGATACGTGCGTAGGCTGTCATGCTTTGAATCATGGTTTTTCCAATTGTTTAACCGTGAATGTGATCGAGGATTATAGACCTAAGCCAGCTAGGTTCAAAGTAGTGCGTCTTGGCTTTACCTATTATCGGCAAATAACATGGCATCCTTGGTCACAAATCCCTATAATATCCACCCAAAATCGCCTATCGATTAATCAATACAGGAAATTCTTATGCGCCCTAGTGATAGAACGCCAGCTCAATCTCGTCCAGTGACAATCACTCGCCAATTTACCGCTCATGCTGAAGGTTCTGTTTTAGTCGAGTTTGGTGATACTAAAGTACTCTGTACTGCGAGCTTCGAAGAGGGTGTCCCTCGTTTCCTTAAGGGAAAAGGTCAAGGTTGGGTTACCGCTGAATACGGCATGTTGCCACGTTCTACTCATAGCCGCATGAATCGTGAGGCGGCTCGTGGTAAGCAGTCTGGCCGTACACAGGAGATCCAACGCCTTATCGGTCGCTCATTGCGTGCAGCTGTCGATATGAAAGCATTAGGTGAGAACACTATCGTCATCGATTGTGATGTTATTCAGGCCGATGGTGGTACACGTACTGCTGCGATTACTGGTGCCTGTGTTGCTTTGGTTGATTCATTAAACTGGGCGCGTGGCAAAGGTATTTTAAAGACAAACCCACTTAAGTTCCTTATCGCTGCAGTCAGTGTTGGTATTTATAAAGGTGAGCCAATCTGTGATTTAGAGTATTTGGAAGACAGCGAAGCTGAAACCGATATGAACGTAGTGATGACAGAAACCGGTAAGATGATCGAAGTCCAAGGCACTGCCGAAGGTGAGCCATTTAGCCATGAAGAGTTGCTTAGTATGCTAGAGCTGGCTAAGCACGGCATTCGTGAAATAGTCGATGTACAGAAAGCGGCATTGAGCTAAAATTGTTTTAAACATAAAAAGGACCCTGATGGGTCCTTTTTTGAATACCCTAACTAATAAAAGTAATATTAAACTAGTCAATTGAGGAGAGAGTGTGAAAGCCTATCAACGTGAGTTTATCGAATTTGCCCTAGAGCGTCAGGTATTGAGATTTGGTGAGTTTACACTTAAATCTGGTCGTGTTAGTCCTTATTTCTTCAATGCTGGTCTGTTTAATACTGGGCGCGATCTAGCACGTCTGGGTCGTTTTTACGCGACCGCTTTAGTCGATTCAGGGATTGAGCATGATCTGTTATTTGGTCCAGCTTATAAAGGCATTCCTATTGCGACGACGACGGCTGTAGCCCTATGTGAGCATCATGATATCGATATGCCATATTGCTTCAACCGTAAAGAGAAGAAACAGCACGGTGAAGGCGGCAGCCTAGTGGGTAGCGAGCTGAAAGGTCGTGTCATGCTAGTCGATGATGTGATCACTGCGGGCACTGCAATTCGTGAGTCCATGGAGATCATTCAGGCCCATGAAGCGACGCTAGCAGGTGTGTTAATTGCTCTGGACCGTCAAGAGAAAGGCAAGGGTGAGCTATCTGCGATTCAGGAAGTTGAACGTGACTTTGGCTGTGAGATCATTTCAATCATCAAGCTTGGCGATCTGATCAACTACTTATCTGAAAAGCCGGGCATGGAAGCGCAGTTGGCTTCGGTTAGTGCTTATCGTGATCAGTACGGGATATAGAAGATAAGCTTAGAGTGCTAGAGCGTTCGCACGCTCACTTCGAGGGCGCTCACAAGTTCGCTTCTAGAAAAAGCAAAAGCCTTAAGTTTGGCTTTTGCTTTTTTGTTTGCAGTCTCTCGTAGCAGCTTGCCCCGTTCTAGAAGAGCCGAAGGCTCGCTCTCGAATCTGCTCTATTTAATTACTTAAGAATTCTGCGCGAGTCGCGGGATTTGACTTAAATATGCCACCTAGTGCGGTGGTCGTCGTCGAGCTGGTGGAATCCATGATGCCACGAGACTTAACGCAGTAATGCACCGCATCCATCTTCACCGCCACATCTTTTGTCTCAAGCAGAGTCTGTAAAGCTACTAACACCTGTTGAGTGAGGCGTTCTTGCACCTGGGGCCGTTGGGCAAAGAAGCGTACGATACGGTTAATCTTAGATAGACCTATGATGTTCTTACGTGGCAGATAAGCCACGGTTGCGAAACCATCTATGGTGACCAGATGATGCTCACAGGTACTGGTTAGGCTGATATCTTTGACTTTAACCATTTCATCGAAGCCCATCTTATTTTCGATGACGGTGATCTTAGGAAAGTTGGCGTAATCTAAGCCGGAAAATATTTCATCCACATACATCTTGGCGATTCGACGTGGGGTATCGACCAAACTGTCATCGGTAAGATCCAGAGACATCAAGGTTAAGATCTCGCGCATATGATGTTCGATCCTCTCCTTACGTTCCTCTGCGCTGAATTCTGAAGGTAGCATAGGTGTCTCGAGTCCTCGGGCTAATAATGCCGTCTGAACTTGTAGTGCTGACTCACTGAGCTGTGCTTCTTTCGATGTCATAGTTTCCTCCACTATCCAGATAGTGGTTATTTCCGATACGTTTTTATGGTTGTAAATATCGAGTGTTAATTTCATCTAGCTAAAAGCCATGGGCTAGTTAGCATTATATTAGAATAACAAACGGACGTGGAGGATACCCTGAATCGACGATAAATTATACCCTGAAACTGTGTGGGAATAGCAAAAAAGCCGATTGAACCAATCGGCATGAGGTGTTAATTAACTATTACAGTTTGAGATTAGTTTCTAGGAAAGCCATCATAAGTTTGTAATATTTCTCTTGGTGTTCATCATTATAGAAACCGTGCCCCTCATCATCCATAATCAACTTTTCATAGGGGTAGTTGATTTCTTTCAGTGCATCTTCAAGTGACTCAAGCTGCTCTATAGGAGCGCGCTCGTCTTCCCCTCCGTGCACTAATAACAATTTAACTTTGAGTTTATTGACATTATGGCTTGGAGACATCTTAGCTAGAGTTGCTTCGTCGGTGCCAAGCACTTCTGTTAGGTATTTTCTTCCGGCCTTTCGTCCCTGAACATCCCCCTCTTCAAACATAAGTTCAAGATCATAGACTCCAGCGAAACCAATGGCACACTTAAATAGGTCGGGTTCGATAATAGAGCTTTGTAATGCCGAGTATCCGCCGAAGCTTCCGCCGACGATACAGATCCGTTCTTTGTCGACATATCCCTGTTCGATGACATAGCGAGTGGCATCTATGATGTCATACTGGATCTCTGTTCCCCACTTTTGGTGACCAGCATATTCAAAGCTGTCTCCGTAGCCACCTGAGCCTCTAAAGTTGACCTGAAGTACGGCTGCACCTTGGCTGGCTATTAGTTGATTTTGCGTGTCGAATCCCCACCAATCCCTCGGCCCATGTGGACCGCCATGTGGATTGACGACCAGAGGTAAATCCTTGGCTTCCTTGTTGTTGGGTAGAGTGAGGTAGCCATGGATCTGCTTGCCGTCTCGGCTGGTGAAAGTGATAGGTTTAACCTCTGCCATCAACTCTGGGTCAAGCCATTTTTTTTGAGAAACAAGATACTCAAGCTTTACCATTTTGCTGTTGAACAGATAGTAATCTCCTGGATTCCTATCGTTAAATGCTTTGATTATAAACTGGCTGCCATCGTTAGTTTCACTGACCAGATGGATCTGATGTCCCGGTAATGAAGCGAGTAACTGCTTAACATATTTAGCGTGTGTATCTTTTTTATCGACAAACTCATAGGTCGGATAGCCATTTTCATACTCAACGGCGTAGAGTTTTTTACTTATCTTATTAAGCCAGATGTTGCTCGGGTCGACAATTTTATCTTGGCTTATTAGTTTTTTTGTGCCCGTCTTAATGCTGACAAGATACACGCCTTTAGGTTTGCCATTTTCACTGCCTACAACATAAACACTGTCGCTATTTTCGCCAAAAGCGATAGGGCTCATCTGGCTCAGGTTTAGATTGAGTTTATCTGTATCTACCCATTTACTATCTTGTCGATAAAACAGTGTGGAGCTAATGTAATCTCTTGTACCACTGACAAAGTGGACCTTGCCCTCATCGTCATTGAGGAATCTGGCATAAGGAATAGGGGATGTGGTAATTTTTTTACGGGTGCCCTTATACACATCAACTTTATAGACCCTTTGTCGGTTTTCTGCCGTATTACTTCCCCCTGAGCCCCAAGGCAGTGCTTGAACTAGCATAAAGCGTTCATCTTTAGGCAAGGGGTCTAAGATATAAGCTGTGGCACGAATGGGGGTATTTTTTTTCAGCCTAGATCCCGTTTGCATTTCACCACCTTTATAGCCAAAAAGGTATTTAGCTTGGGAACCATCGGCATTTACAGCCATCAGTTCGCCGTAGTATTGTGGGTGATCTTTCCAACCTTTCAGGTATTCTTTTTGTAAAACGATGCGCTCATGATTGACCCATTCGTAGTTGCCAACTTGAGCATTTCCGGGAAAATGAATCACGTGCGTTGGTTTCTTGGAGATGGCGTCTAATATCATTAGCATTTTCTTTCCCTCTTTTGAGGTCAAGACACTAAGATATTCTCCATTAGGGGATATTTTGACATTAGAGTATTCGGTGGAACGGCTAAATTTGGCAATGAGATCGTTTGTTTGAGCTTGGACTATTAGGCTATTTAGCAATAGGCAGGACAAACTAAACCACTTAATTAGTTTCATTGAGACATCCTTGTTACAAGTTTCTATTTATTTTACGTATATATCCCTAGGTAAAACTAAAACAACTAATTAGTTTCATTGAGACATCCGTGTTACATGTTTCTATTAATTTTCGTATATGCCCTAGGTAAAACTAAAACAACTAATTAGTTTCATTGAGACATCCGTGTTACATGTTTCTATTCATTTTACGTATATATCCCTAGGTAAAACTAAAACAACTAATTAGTTTCATTGAGACATCCTTGTTACATGTTTCTATTAATTTTCGTATATGCCCTAGGTAAAACTAAACCAGCTAATTAGTTTTATAGAGATACTATTGTTATGTAATGATGTAGGTTTTTACGAATTCGTTAAGTGGGGAGGGTAAAGTAAACGATGAGGATCTGCAATTCAATTTTATTTGGGCGAGCAGCCTTTACTACAGGCTGCTATAGGGTATATGAGCTTAACTTTGTAATAGTTGCTGCTGGATAAATATCCACTGTTGGTCGAAGTGCTGAGTCGGTTTTTGCTTGAACTCGCTGCGAACAAACTGGGCAATTCGACCTTCGGCGACGGCGAGTAAAAGATTGGCTAAAATAGCCTCATCTATATTGAATCCTTTGCCTTCACGTAGGGTTTTCTCACGTAAAATTTGTTTTAGGTGAGTCTCTATCTTGGAAAATATCTGACTAACACGACTGCGTAAACGTTCATTCTCACCTAGTAGAGCATCACCGTTAAGTACCCGTGAGATCCCCGGGTTACGCTCGGAGAAAATCAGCAGTAATTGCAGCAATAACTGGCAGCGTTTCATGGTGTCTTTTTCTTCATCCATGATGAGGTTAATGCGTGAAAGCAGAGACTCTTCGATAAAATCGATCAAGCCCTCAAACATGCGCGCTTTGCTCGGAAAATGACGATATAAGGCCGCCTCAGAAACACCAACTTCGGCGGCGAGCTTGGCTGTGGTTATTCTTTGTCCTGGATTGGTTTCTAGCATGGTGGCTAGACATTGGAGAATATGTTCGCGGCGATTAATTTTAGGGCTTACAGCCATTTAGTTTTCCTTCACTCGAATACGACAGGAGCTAGGTGATATCTTCACTTACCTTTGAATGGGTCTTGGGTAAGTGAATGTCACTCTTATTGATCACACTCAGTTAGCTAATAAATAGCTAAAGGGAGTTTTTCTATTTGGTACCTGAGTGGCCAAAGCCACCTTCGCCACGACTTGAATTATCAAATTCATCGACAAGCTTAAATTCGGCTTGTATGACCGGAACAAATACCAATTGGGCTAACCTGTCACCTATCTCTAAGGTAAAAGGTTCACAGCTTCTGTTCCAGCAAGAGACCATAAGCGGCCCCTGGTAGTCGGAGTCTATCAACCCGACTAAATTTCCAAGTACGATTCCATGTTTATGACCCAGACCCGAGCGCGGTAAAATCATCGCCGCAAGTCCAGGATCGGCAACATGTATCGAAATACCGGTTGGAATTAAGCTAGTTTCACCCGGCTCGACGATCATACTTGTTTCAATCATAGCCCTAAGGTCCATGCCTGCACTGCCTGGCGTTGCGTAGGCAGGGAGGGGATATTCAGAACCAATACGTGAATCGAGGATTTTAACTTCTATGGGTGTTTTCATTTCTTGTCATCTTTTAAAATGGCGATTCGTTCGGCGACTATGCCGAGTAGTTGAATAGCCAAGGTCTGTTTATCGGTTGCCGGAAGATCTTCTTGGCCCTTGGCCCAAATGACCTTGAGTGCATTGTTGTCGGCATTGAAACCCAACTCAGGATTAGACACATCATTAGCGGCTATCATATCGAGTTTCTTACGCACTAGTTTGTCTTTAGCGTAGCGTTCGACATCTTGGGTCTCGGCGGCAAAGCCTAAGGTAAACGGTCTGGGGTTATGGCTGGCAACGGTGGCTAAGATATCAGGATTTCTTACCAAGGCAAGTTGCATATCAGTTGAAGATTTTTTTATTTTTTCATTGGCTATTTCAGTAACACGATAATCGGCGACGGCTGCACAGCCGATGAATATATCGTGACTGTCGACTCGCCTCATAACTGCCTCTAGCATGTCTTGTGTGGATATGACATCGACTCGCTTGACTCCTACAGGCGTTGTCAGGTTGACAGGCCCGGAGACTAAGGTGACCTCGGCGCCCATGTCGGCGGCTGCCTTGGCTAAGGCAAAGCCCATCTTTCCAGAGCTTTGATTGGAGATATAACGCACAGGATCGATCGCTTCCCGTGTTGGTCCTGCCGTTAGCAGTATTGAGTGACCCGCAAGTAATTTTGGTGCAAAAAATTGCATTGCCAGAGCAGCTATATCCAAAGGTTCGAGCATGCGTCCCGGGCCAACTTCACCACAAGCCTGGCTGCCTGATGCGGGTCCCCATATTTTCAGACCACGTTTGGATAAGTTAGCCAAATTATCTTGCGTCGCCTGATTGCGATACATCTGCTGATTCATCGCTGGGCAGAGTATCACAGGGGCTTCGGTAGCTAAGCAAGTGGTAGTAATAAGCTCATCGGCCATACCAGCATTTATTCGAGCGATAAGGTTGGCAGTCGCTGGAGCGACAATGACAAGATCCGCCCAACGAGCAAGCTCAATGTGTCCCATGGCCGCTTCAGCCGCAGTATCGAGTAAGTCCGATGCAACGGGATATCCAGATAAGGCTTGTAAGGTCAGCGGGGTGATAAATTCCTTCGCGCTCTGGCTCATCACAACACGTACGTCGAAGCCACGCTCTTTGAGACGTCGGACAAGGTCGGCAGATTTATAGGCTGCTATTCCGCCGCCTATAGCGAGGAGGATATTTTTATTGGTCTGACTTGGATTATTACTTTGGCTCATACTTTTGCTCATAGACTGTGGCTCATAAAGATTGTTGATGAGAAACAATGCAGTCGCTAAATTGAATTGCCGCCTAAGATATCACAAACCTTAGGAGGTGGAGGATACAAGTTTTAGAAAACTCGACCATACTCAGCATAAGTTTAAAATCACGCAAGGAGGGGTGATGGGGATCAAAGATTGGCCATTAGGTGAGGGGCCGCGGGATAAACTTTTGAGCCATGGAGCGAGTCAGTTATCCGATTCAGAGCTTCTAGCTGTTGTCCTTAGGAATGGCTTGCAAGGATTAAGTGCCGTTCAATTAGCCAGGAATCTAATTGCAGAGTTCGGCGGACTCAGGGGGCTACTGAAGGCGTCTCAGCAGGAGGTCTGTAAATTGCCTGGTATGGGGCCGGTAAAGTTTGCTCAACTTCAGGCTGCGGCCGAGTTGAGTACCCGGATTTCGGCAGAAAAGTTAAAAAGAGGCAAAATATTGAGTGATCCTGATTTAACTCGAGACTATTTAATGAGACAATTACGGGATCGTGCCTATGAAGTGTTTGCCATTTTGTTGTTGGACAGTCAGCATAGAGTTATTCAGTTTGTTGAATTATTCCGTGGCACCATAGATTCTGCGTCAGTCTATCCACGTGATGTGGTGTGTCTGGTGCTTGAGAAAAAAGCTGCGGCCGTGATTGTCTGCCACAACCACCCATCGGGAGTTGCGGAGCCAAGTCAGGCCGATAGGCGAATAACTGAGCGATTGAAGTGTGCCTTGGCAACCATAGATGTTTCCTTGTTAGACCATATGGTTGTAGGCGATCGCGAGATAGTTTCATTTGCAGAGCGGGGATGGATAGACTAACTATTCCTTGATCTTTGCTTTTAGATCCTGTATAAAATGCGCCCTCTGTTGTGTGCCTCAGGCGACGGCCGTGTTCGAGGTGCATTAATGCTCGAGCGTTAAATATTTTGTTTTGGAGAAGATTGACATGTCAAGAGTATGCCAAGTAACTGGCAAGCGACCAATGGTTGGTAACAACCGCTCGCACGCTAAAAATTCGACGCGTCGTCGTTTTTTACCTAACCTACAAAACCACCGTTTTTGGTTAGAAGGCGAAAAGCGTTTCGTTAAGCTACGTATCTCTACTAAAGGTATGCGTATTGTCGATAAGAAAGGTATTGAAGTAGTTATTGCTGAACTTCGTGCCCGCGGCGAGAAGGTATAATAAACCATGGCTAAATCTAAAGGTAATCGTGAGAAGATCAAGCTAGTTTCTAGCGCTAAGACTGGTCATTTCTACACGACTGAAAAGAACAAACGTAACATGCCTGAAAAGATGGAAATCAAGAAATTTGATCCCGTTATCCGTAAGCACGTTATGTACAAAGAAGCTAAAATCAAGTAATAACTTGTTGTTAACTTCTAAAAAAGCCCCTGATTCAGGGGCTTTTTTTTGCTATAAATTTGACCTGAACGATGAGTTGTCACAAAGCTTAAGTATCATTCTACTCTGAGTATAAAAATTCATTTTTTGATTTTCTTATACTAACTCATCTTTTCTTTGTTATATCTCGGTTATTCTATCTGTTCTAACACCCCTTATTTAAATATAAATGCTTTTATTTTGCATTAAAATGCAATATTATGTTTGTTACAGCCTAGGGCTGTGGCCGTTTGTTTTGCATAAATGAATAAAAGTGAGAATATATTCGTGCGTACCACTGAACTCGTTGATGGATTTCGTCACTCAGCTTCCTATGTCAACTCTCATAGAGGCAAAACCTTTGTTGTGATGCTTGGAGGCGAGGCGTTAGCCAATAAACAATTTCGATCGATCATTAATGATATCGCCCTATTGCATAGTCTGGGGATTAAGATTGTTCTGGTGCATGGTGCCAGGCCACAAATTGATGAGGCTTTAGCGGATAAAGCTATTTTGCCAGAGTACTACAATGGCGTACGGATCACTGACGAAGATGCCTTTAAAGTGATTAAACAAGTTGTGGGTGGACTGCAACTGGATATTACCGCCAGACTCTCCATGAGCCTGAGTAATACTCCAATGCAAGGTGCGCAGATTAATGTGGTGAGTGGGAACTTCGTCATCGCACAGCCATTAGGCATTGATGATGGTGTCGATTATTGCCTGAGTGGTAAGGTCAGACGTATCGATGTGCAAGGCCTCAAGGGCCAGCTGGAGAGTAATGGTATCGTGCTACTCGGCCCAGTTGCAGCATCTGTCACGGGAGAGAGTTTTAATCTGACTGCCGAAGAGGTGGCCACTCAGATCGCGGTGAAGCTAAAAGCCGATAAGATGATAGGTTTTAGCTCACAGAAAGGTATCTTGGATAGCACTGGTCAGGTGTTGGCCGAGTTGATGCCAAATGATGCACAAACCATCTTGAACGATTTAGATTTAGGCTCAAGTATGTGCTTAGGTACTAAAGCCTTTCTTAAAGCCAGTATCGATGCCTGTCGCAATGGTGTCTCTCGGTGTCACTTCGTTAGCTATCTGGATGATGGCGCCTTGCTGCAGGAGCTATTTTCCAGAGATGGCATAGGCACTCAAATTGTCACAGAGAGCGCCGAGCGTTTGCGCCGTGCCGGTATTGGCGATATAGGTGGGATCTTAGATCTGATCCGTCCATTAGAGCAGAAGGGCATACTAGTTCGTCGTTCTCGTGAGCAGTTGGAGATGGAGATCGAACAGTTTATGCTTATTGAGCGCGATAATCTGGTCATAGGCTGCGCGGCCTTTTACCCGTTCGAGGAAGATAACGCCGGCGAGTTTGCCTGTTTGGTGGTGCATCCTGAATACAGAGATGCTGATCGAGGTAGCATACTACTGAAAAATATTATCGGTCAGGCTAAGGTCAGGGGCTATTCCAAGCTATTTGCCTTGACCACTCGCAGCATCCACTGGTTCTTGGAGCATGGTTTCGATATTGTCGATGTGGAAACCTTGCCCGATAAGAAGAAGCAGTTGTATAACTACCAAAGAAAATCCAAGATTCTTGCTTTAGAGCTTTGAACTAGTCAGTCTGAATGAAGAGGTGTCGGCATTTTTTTATGGCTGGCTTTGCTGCGACTAACGATTGAGATAGGCCGTGTTAATGAGGATTTTTCGATATCCTATGTTGATAAAGCCATCTTTCTCTAATCCCACAAGCAGTTTATTAGCCGTTTGACGTGACAGGTTCAAGAAAGAGGCTAAGTGCTCCTGGGTGACATCGACTTGTAACCAGCCGGGCTTGTTATCCATAGGCGTTGCACTGATCTGTGCCAAAATATGGATCAGCATACAGGCTCTGGCGCTGAGAGAGTGGAGTGAGACAAACTCGGTCCAGCTCATGAGTAACTTAAATTGACGGTTAATTTCTGCCATTATTTTGGGATATAAGTCGGGATTTTTGGTGCACAACTTTCGTATGGCTGTACCTGGAATGACTAGTATGTCTGAGTTGGATGTCGCTACCCAGTCATGGGACAGGGCTTGAATATCGAAACAGGAGATCCAGCCGACCCATCGATTAGGCCCTATGGGGGGAAACCTCACCTCTTTACCGTCTAAACTCGTGGCGACTATGTTTAAGCTGCCCTTAATCACAAACCTAATCTGATCTCCAACATCTTCCCGGTGAGCAATAACCGTTTCATTATCATAATGATAGGTCTTGATTTGACTCAAGATAAAATCGATATCTTCGCTATCACAGGCATTAAAGACCTCCGAGCAGTTCAGAAAAATTTTAAGCTGGTCATCGGTGACTTTTATCTGAGATTGTCTATTTGGCGACAATTGCCCCTCTCTATATCGACTAGGTTAATAAGCTACATACGTTTACGGAAAGGTAACACTTCTGTTTCATTTCCGCTGGGGAGAATGATGAATTACGCAATAACTAATATAATAAACACGCATCGCCTTAAATGGGTATCTGTTTTTTTTCTGGGTATCTGTAGCTTGCCGGTTCAGGCTTTGCCTCAAGTAAAGGCACAGGCCTTAGATTATGAGAAACCCACATCCGATGTGGGTGGCCCACGTACCTGTTTCTGGAATCGAGGCCCTTTTAGTGCCGATCCCTATATCAATGTGGCCTATCCCGATGCCAATGTCTTCTATTGGGCGGCGACCTTCACCATTCCTGAAGGCGCTAAGCTGCAGATCGACGGTGAGTTTGCTCATGCACGCTACCAGTCATTGATCAGCTATGACGAGGGAGGGCGACCAATGGATTCGGTGGCCGATTATCTGGTGGCTCCTAAATTGAATAATACGAACCCCTATCAGGCTGGCGCCGACCGTCAAGCCGAAAAACGCAGTTATCGTATCGCTGTACAGACAGGAATGCCGCCGGAGATAGAGCGAGGGGTGATGCAACGCAATGTGGTGCGTAAGAGCATCTATGCGCCTACCTATAAGAAAGATCAGCAGCTGTTGATCTATCGTATTTATCTGCCTGATGAAAAGACATCTATAACTGGCGGTGTCCCTCTACCCGAGCCGATATTAACTTTGAGTAATGGTAAGACCTTAAAAGGCCAGCAAGCCTGTGAAAGCTTGAATGTCGGTCAGCCTCTGCGCATCGATCCTACGGCACTCAATATTCCTGCAGAGCAATATGTTGCGCTCAGGGATCAGCCTGATAAACCTGCTACCTGGCCGGCCAGTAATCCGGCGAGTTGGTATATCCAATACGATAGAGAGTTTTTACTGTCCATGTATTCGGGTAAAAAAATTACCGCTGGCCGTCGTTCTGAGGGAGGCTTCTATCCGAATCTGGATAACAATTATATCCGTACCATAGTGAACCGTAAATTTGGCAAGGTATTGGTCATTCGCGCCAAGATGCCTAAGGTCACTAAGTCTTTCTATGGTGCTCGCCAGCAGCAAGATGCCGATCTGAGATATTGGTCCATCTGTTCTAATCAGAGTTTCGCCAATACACGGGTAACCGATTGTCTGTTCGATGAGGAGGTACCTCTGGATGCCAAGGGCTACTACACCATAGTGGTTTCACGTGAGGAAGACAGGCCTCGTAATGCTAAGCGTCAGTGTGGTATCGCCTGGTTAGAAATGGCGGCGGATGGAGATGGCTTGGGTGATGAAGATATGGCTGTGGTACAAATTCGTAACTTACTCGCCTCTCCAGATTTCCCCCATGCAGTACAGAAGATCCTTAAACCAGGTGATGAGCAGAGCGTGATGAAGGAATATTTTCCTAAGTCCCGTTACATGATGCCTTCTATGTTCGAGGCTGTTTTTCCCTGTATTTAATCGCTTAAGTCTGGCCCGCAGGGGAGTGCGGGCCAAGGTCCTAAACCAGATGGAATAAAGTCGTATTCATCTGCGTAATCCAACAAATAAAATAAGAGAGTGGACTATGCAATTAAACATAATAACTAAACTGCTTATCGGCAGTATGTTCTCGACGCCTATGCTGGCGTTAGCAGAGGATGAGACTCGCGAGAAAGAGCAAGAGAATACTCGTCAACTGGAGGTGATCACAGTCACGGCCCAAAAGCGTACCGAGAGTGTGAAAGATGTGCCTTTGTCGGTGGCGACCATCAATCGTGAAGCCTTGGAGAACATGAACATCAGCAACACAGAAGAGTTGTCGAGCCGGATCGGTAACTTCAGTGTCAGTCAATCGGGTCAAGGCTTTAATATCTATATGCGCGGCCTGGGGTCTGGGCCTAATCAGGGCTTCGAGCAGACAGTGGGCACCTATGTAGATGGCATCTATCGTGGTCGTGGGCATCTGATGCGCAGCACCTTTCTCGATCTGGAGATGGTGGAGGTGCTGCGTGGCCCTCAGGGAACTTTGTTCGGCATGAACACCACGGCTGGCGCGCTTAATCTTACTACAGCGTCACCAACGGATTACTTCAGTGGCTATCTCAATACCAGCTATGACATGACCTATGATGGTTTGACGTTCGAAGGCGCTGTCTCCGGCCCCTTAGCCGATAATTTGCAGGCACGTTTCGCTTTCAGGGCTGTGGACAGTGATGGCTACATGAAGAACATCGTCACAGATGAGTCAGAAGTTCAGCATGAGACGCTGCTGGGAAGATTGTCTTTGGCCTGGCAGCCTACAGATAAGCTGAGTATAGATCTCAAGCTGCAACAGGATAAGGACGAGTTCACTGGCGACAGTAATACCAAGGGGATATTAGAGCCGGCATTGGCCGCTGCCAATCCCGCTCTTGCTGCTAGCCTAGGGGATTATGGCGTCAGCTTAACGTCATCTAAGACCACGCCGGTAATCGGAGAGATAGAGGGGGGGGAGTTCACTGCCAGTCATCAGACCTTGAAGATCGAGTATGAACTGGGTGAGCACACTCTAAGCGCCATTAGCGGATGGCAGTCCTATGAGGTGGATACCTCAAATGATGGTGACCGAACTCCTAGGCCACTCCTGTTTCGCAGTGTCAGCGATGAGGAGTACAGCCAATTCAGTCAGGAGTTGAGGCTGATGTCGCCGGGAAATGAGCGCTTCAATTATATCTTAGGCGCCTACTATCAAGATTCAGATCTCACCTATGATGAGCACTTTCTAGCTTATGCACTGCAGTTTGATGGGGTGAGAAATTTTCGAACTCAGTCTGAAGTGATGAGTGCGTTCGGTAAGTTCGATTGGAACTTGGATGAACAGTGGAGTGTCAGCCTGGGACTTAGATATACCCATGAAGAGAAAGACGGTAGCCGGGATTTAATGCTTATGGACCTCCTATCCGGGGACCCCATCTCACAGGTGCCCTTGATATCGCCGCCAGCATTACAAGGAGCACTGGATAACTTCGGTTTAGCAGGGATATCCGGAACCGCCTATAGCCTGATGTTAGGCCCTGATTATCCCTATTTGGATCCCTTGTTGCTGGGCAGTAATACCCAAAATATTGCTAATCCCATCTACCGTACAGGTGAGGATCATAGTATTAGCGCTCAGCGCACTGAAGAGAGTTTTACTCCAGCGCTCTCGGTAAAATATCAAATTGATGATGCCATGTTCTATGCCAGCGTGGCCAAAGGAGCGAAATCAGGCGGATTCGATGCCAGAGCAAACCTACCGGAGAACTTTGAATTTGAAGATGAATCTGTGCTGTCCTATGAGTTGGGCAGTAAACTCACCTTAGACGATGGAGCCGCAGATCTTAATTTGGCGTTGTTTTATATGGAGTTCAGTGACTTACAGACGTCGACCTTCGATGGCAGCACAGGTTTCTATGTGGAAAATGGGGCTAAGGCAACATCTTATGGTCTAGAGCTGGATGGTCGTTGGGCGTTTGCCGACGATTGGTTATGGTCGGGAAGCTTAGGCTTACTCGATTTCAGTTGGGATGAGTTTACCGGTGCCAAGTGTTTTAGCAGCTTGAGCCAAACCTCGGATCTGGTGGAGGCTAATGGCAGTTCTTGTGATCTGTCAGGCCAGAAAAATGCTCTGTCGCCTAAAGTATCTGGTAGTACCTGGCTCGAATACCGCACCGAGTTGAGTAGTGATTATGATATTCGACTGATGGCGGAGACGGTATTTAAATCCAGTTACTTTACTAACGCAGATCTTAATCCCTATACCGAGCAGGAAGCATTTGCTAAATACAATGCGCAGATAGCCTTGATTAATACGGATTCTGATTGGCAATTGGGTTTGATACTGAAAAACCTAAGTGACGAGATCACCATTAATAGTTCCTATGATATGCCGTTTACCCCAGGAGGTTACGTGGTTTATACCGAGCCTGGACGCAGTGCGACTCTGCAATTTAGCTATAAATTTGAGTAGATCGTATCGGTTATAAAACCAACAAAGCCCCTATCTTTAAAATAAGAAGTAGGGGCTTTTTTATGGTGAGTTTGTCGATTACTTTTTCTTGCGTTTGTAGAACATGTCTATGGTGAATATGACCAAGGCTCCCCAGATAAACAGGAAGGTGACTCCTTTCTCCAGATCGAATGATTCGCCATAGAGGCTGATAGCTAAGATAAACATGATACTAGGGCCGAGATATTGGATGAAGCCTAGTACAGATAGCGGGATCCTCACCGCTGCAGCGGCGAAACAGAGTAAGGGGATGGTGGTCACTATGCCCGCCGCTAAGAGCAGTAGGTTGAGTGACACTTCGTTGGTCATCATGTTGGTTAATGAGCCGCCCACGTTGGCAAACAGGTAGATGAGCGCAATCGGAAACAAAATGGCTGTTTCGACTAACAGGCCTGTCTTGGCATCGACATTGACCTTCTTGCGTAACAGACCATAGAGGCCAAATGAGCAGGCAAGGCCCAAAGATACCAAGGGAATTGAGCCAAAAGAAATCAGCTGCACCATAACGCCGCTAGCGGCTAGGGCGACTGCAAACCATTGCAGTTTCCTCAGGCGTTCGCCCAGAAAGACCATGCCTAACATGACATTCACCAGTGGATTGATGAAATAACCTAAGCTGGCATCTAACATATGGTCATTATTGATGGCCCAGATAAACAGTAGCCAGTTAGCGGCGATCAAGATTGAGGTTAAGGCTAACACCAAGAGCTGTCTCGGCCGCTTCAGCACTTGTCTGAGGCGAGAGAAACCACCGAATGCCGTCATGAGTATAGTGACAAACACAAATGACCAGATCACCCGGTGGATTAAAATTTCGGTTGCAGAAACCTGTCCAAGCAACTTGAAATAGAGTGGCGCAAAACCCCAGAGAGTATAAGCACAAATAGCAAAGACTATGCCTTTGCGGTATTCAGAATCGAGCATGAATAGAACTACAAAATGAGAAAGTGCCTCATTGTATTCCTCAAGCCTTACAGCCTCAAGGTTAAAGCTGTGACTAACCGTTTCTTGCCTGTCTCATGAGAGTGACACTAGGAAAGTAAAGCTGACACTCGGAAATAAGCGAGGCATAAGCAAACACAGCTGTGGCAAGTAAAGCTTGTGATCGCCGTGTTCTGAAGTTGTTTCCTCTACTAGCCTTAGCCGACCATGTAAGTACCCGTGCCGAAGGCGATGTGATCGCCGCGCTCATTATGCAGCTCCATTCGGCAAACAGACACGCGATTTCCGGCGCGGATCACTGTGCCGGTACCGGTAAATATCTCGCCTCTGCCGGGTCTGAGGTAATCAATTCTGAGATCTATGGTACCTAAAGTTTGCAGGCGGCTCTGTAGTTCTTCTACGCTCCAGTCGTCTCGACTGGCGACTAAACCTGAGAAGGCGGTCAGTCCACCGACAACATCGAGTACAGTGGCAGTGACGCCGCCATGGAGGATCTGCTGGTGGATGTTGCCGATAAGATCTGGCTTCATATTGACGCTAACTTCGACGCCGTCGATATCATAACGCTTGATGTTCATACCCAAGAGGTTATGAAACGGCACTTGTTTATCGAACACTTCGGCCACTCTCTTAAGAATTTCGGCTTGCACTGGGTTGGTCATAAGCATCCTTTTATAGGGTAAGTATCTATTGTTGTTTATTATTAGAGCAATTAATCTATCGCTTATTTACCTTGGTATGCAAGATTATTCTCAAACATTGGCCGATCATGAGAGACAAGAGGCGTAAGCTTTATTAGAATGGTCGACCCTATTTCTCACCTCCGATGCCCATGGACCAAGTGACGCCGCAACCTCAATCAGATCCACTTTCTTCGAGCCTGCAGTCGGTATTCGGTTATCGCACCTTCAGAAAGGGCCAGCGGGAGGTGGTAGAACAGATCTGTGCCGGTGTCGATTGCCTGGTGATTATGCCGACTGGTGGTGGTAAGAGCCTGTGTTATCAATTGCCTGCATTGCAGATGCCTGGCTTGACCATAGTGGTTTCACCGTTGATCTCTCTGATGAAAGATCAGGTCGATAGTCTGCAACAGATGGGAGTTAATGCCGGATATCTAAATTCATCTCAGGCAGGGGCAGAGAGTGCCAGAATTCTTAGGGAGATGCACAGCGGAGAACTAAAGCTGCTCTATGTCTCTCCCGAGCGCTTGCTACAAGCCAGTTTTATAGACCGTCTACATGAACTGCATATTTCACTTTTCGCCATAGATGAGGCCCACTGTATCTCTCAATGGGGCCATGATTTTAGGCCCGAGTATGCGGCGTTAGGCAGGCTGAGACAATATTTTCCCCATGTGCCTATCATGGCACTGACGGCCACTGCAGATCAGGCTACCAGGCAGGATATCTGTCAGCGTCTGACCATTACTCCTTTCTCTTTGCTTACCAGTTTCGATCGTCCGAATATTCGCTATACAGTCGCCGAGAAACTCAATGCTGCTAATCAGTTGCGTCAGTTCGTGACAGCCCAAAATGGCACCAGTGGCATCATCTATTGTGGCAGTCGCAGACGGGTCGATGAGGTTGCGGAGCGTCTGAGGCTTCAGGGTCATAATGCCGACTCTTATCATGCAGGCAGGACTCAGGAGGAGAGAGCCGATGTTCAAGACCGCTTCCTGAAAGATCAACTCGATATCGTGGTGGCAACCGTGGCATTTGGCATGGGCATAAATAAGTCCAACGTTCGTTACGTGGTGCATTATGATATTCCCAAGAGCGTGGAGTCATATTATCAGGAAACGGGGCGCGCCGGACGTGATGGCTTAGATTCTGAGGCCTTAATGCTATTTGATCCTGCAGATATTGGCCGGGTGCGCCACTTGATTGAGCAATCTGAGCCAGGCCCACAACAGCAGGTAGAATTGCATAAGCTCAACACTATGGCTGCCTTTGCCGAGGCGCAGACTTGCCGTCGTCAGGTGTTGCTGCACTATTTTGATGAGAGTGCCGAAGAGCCCTGCGGTAACTGTGATATCTGCTTGGACCCGCCTAAACGATATAATGGAATTCAAGATGCGCAGAAGGTGCTCTCAAGCATCTATCGCTTGAAGCAAGGCTTCGGTATCAATCACATGATCGAGGTGCTACGAGGCTCTAAGGCCGCCAATGTCTTGGACCGCGGCCATGACAAATTATCAACTTGGGGAATAGGCAAAGATAAGAGTCATGAATATTGGCTGAGTATTATCAGGCAGATAATTCATTTAGGCTTTGCCAGTCAAGATATTACCCGGGGATCCTCGGTCAAGTTGAACCCTTCGGCGAGAGCTGTGCTGAAAGGTGAGGTGGAGTTATTACTCGCCGAGCCGAGAATCATACTGCAAACTACGACTAAGCGTCGTAGCGGCAGTACTCGTGCGCCATTGAATTACGATCGTAAGTTATTTGCCAGACTGAAGATGCTACGCAGACGCTTGGCTGAAGAGCTGGATGTGCCTCCTTATCTGGTATTCAACGATGCGACTCTGGCCGAGATGGCGGCTATGACGCCTACAAGCCCGGGGGAAATGCTGGCAGTTAACGGGGTCGGTGAACGTAAGTTAAGCCGTTTCGGTGGTGACTTCCTCGATGAGATAGCGAACTATCTAGCTGATAGTTAGGAAAGCATGAGCTAAGCTGTTTCGATGGTGAGTTATCTTCATAAGATTGTTAACTTGCTAGCTGATAGCTAGGAGAGATTAACTGCAGAGAGGTCGAGCACGAGTTAAACTGTTTCGGTGGTCACATGTGTTTGCTTTTTGCTCTTCAAAGTTAATTGTTTAACCTTAGCCCGCTTTATTAACGTCTTTAGACTGTCCTGCTGTTGTAATTTTGAGTAGCCAATATTAGCTCGATTTCCTTGCTGTAGTGGCTGCATCACTTCTCTTATCTGTTCGATGATCTTTAAGGTGCCTTTCTCCTGTGTATGGGGTAGCAAGATCATCACCTCCTCGTCGATAGTCGTGGTGATTATATCCTGTTCTCTGAGTAGGTTTTCCAGTCTTGTTTGTAGTAGAGGCTTATCGCCATGAAATATATGTCTGGAATCGATAAGGATAAGACTCAAGGGGAAGCCGACAAGTTTACTGTGACTGATCAGTTTGTCTATTCTATGTTCGGGTGAGCTAGTGGTTTTGGGAGCTTGAGCGAATTTAGTTGATTTACGTTTCTGTCTTATAGTCATAAGAGCCGCGAGAATGAAGAGAGTAAGTAACACATATTCACTCTTAAACTGAGTTTGACTGGCTTGTATGGGCCTGTGTTTATCCATGACCGAACTTGCCACTTGTTGTCGACTCAATCGAGTGTTTAATTGCTGTAAACGCGTATCCTTGATGAAGTTATAGGCATTTTCTGCAGCACCGAATTTGAGAACCTGATAATGATAAGCCTGTTCGAAATTTCCGAGATGAAGGTAATAGTTACTCAATACCTGATAACAAAGTACTAATTCATGATATTTAGAGGTTTGTAGACCCGTTGCTATGGCTTGGTTCATTAGGGGCATGGCTTGCACTTGATTGCCGCTTGTCAGTAGTACTTCGGCAAGTAGGCGTTGGGTACGTAATTTTTCTATGGTGCTTTTTTGTTTAATAAAGGTACTTAAACTGATCTCTAATAGCTGAATAGCTTGAGTGTAATTTTCTCTTCTATATTCCAGCTGAGCAATGTCCTTGTAACTCACGGCAAGCTCGAAAGCCGTTTCGAGTTCTGGTAATAATTTTTTTGCTTCTCTAATGAGTTGATCACTGGATATGGCACGGTTAAGTTGAGCCATTTTTGCCACTTGTATACTGGCTGTGAGTCTGACCTTACCTATGGGGTCATCTCTGGCGATCGCCTTTTCTAATAATTGGTAGGCTGGTTTAAACTCACTGTTTTTGGCTAGCAGTTGGCTTATGGCGAGTGTGATACTGATTTTTGGGGGGAGTACCCAATTTACTGCCTGAAATTGGGTGTCAGAATAGATATCGCTGGCTAAACCAAGATCTTCGAATGCGCTACTGTAGCTGTCAATCTGAGTATCTATTACGCCTCTAAGTCTCAACCCATTTACTAAAGACTGAGGTTGTTCAAGCTCTCTGGATAGCATTATCGAGCTATCTAGTATGGGTAATGCCTGTCGATAATCACCATAGTTACTGAATGCGGCAGCCATGCAGTTAAGAAAGTAGGGGCGTGCTTGATCTAGTTTGAGGATCTTCGCCTTGGCTTCGCTCATGCGGGCAATATTGATGGCCGCCTCGTTTTCACCTAATTGCAGAAAGGCTTCACATCTAAGTAGCGAGAGCCTCAATTTATCAGCCTCGGTAAGCTTGATGGGAGAGGTAATGCTTTCTAGGGTATTTATCTTATTGAGGGCTTGAGTTGGATATTGATAAAGGAGTCTGTCGATCGTATCGAGTTTATCTTGTGTGTTTGCCCAAGTTGGCGCTAGCCAGAACGTGAGGCAAAGCACTACGATACGAAAGATCATTAGGTTAAGCTCCGTTTACTTATTCGAAATCCATGTGGCGGTTATTATAACGAATTTGATGCATTAAAAAACAGCAGAGTATGATTTAGAACTATTTGTTTCAAATTCGGTTTTTTATCGAGATATCTTAGCTAAATGGCTGCAGATTATAGGATTAATTAAAAGATAGTCAGAGCTCAAAGACGTTTGCTCTGGTCTAATCAGGCTAAAATGAAAAGAATGGGGTTGACACTGGGGCCGCCACACGTTAAAAATTAAGCGTTCTTTACGAGACTAACGTCAAAACCGAGTATTAAATTGCTGCATAATTAATTATGCACACTGAATAAATAAGACTGATGAATATAAAACGTGCATTACTCAACCTCCTCATTCTCATTCTCGCAGATCCTGCGCGGAGGATGTAGTGTTGCACACTCGATAGAGACACAGCATTCACAAACCCCGCGCTAACAAACGCGGGGTTTTTTGTTTTTAAGCGCAAATAATAATTAGGTCTTCCACGGAGAAACCAGATGTCTAACCGAGTGATTATTTTTGATACGACCCTACGTGATGGTGAACAAGCCTTGGCGGCAAGCTTAACGGTTAAGGAAAAGCTACAGATAGCGCTATCTTTGGAACGACTGGGTGTTGACGTGATGGAAGTAGGTTTTCCTGTTTCGTCTCCGGGAGATTTTAAGTCTGTTCAGACCATAGCCCGT
The DNA here is from genome assembly GCF_002005305.1 of Shewanella psychrophila. NCBI lineage: Bacteria > Pseudomonadati > Pseudomonadota > Gammaproteobacteria > Alteromonadales > Shewanellaceae > Shewanella > Shewanella psychrophila. The sequence goes on along the minus strand of NZ_CP014782.1, from coordinate 3,783,809 downwards.
ACGATAAAAAATAGCCGAGTGTGTGCTTTATCCCGCGCCTTGGAAAAAGATATCGATGCAGCGGCGCAATCGCTTTCGGTTGCCGAGCAGTTCCGTATCCACACTTTCATCTCTACTTCGACCATACATGTTGAAAGTAAGCTGAAACGCTCTTTCGATCAGGTATTAGAGATGGCGGTTGGCGCAGTTAAATATGCTCGTCGATTTACTGACGATGTTGAGTTTTCCTGTGAAGATGCGGGTCGTACGCCAATTGATAACTTGTGTCGCATGGTCGAAGAGGCGATTAAAGCGGGTGCCAGGACAATTAATATTCCTGATACCGTGGGTTATACCGTTCCGAGTGAATTCGGTTCCATCATAGAAACCCTGTTTAACCGGGTTCCTAATATAGATCAGGCGGTGATCTCGGTTCACTGTCATGATGACTTAGGTTTATCTGTTGCCAACTCTATCACTGCGGTGCAACACGGTGCGCGCCAGATTGAGTGTACGGTCAATGGCATCGGCGAGCGAGCGGGTAACTGTTCACTGGAAGAGATCGCCATGATCTTGTCGACCCGTAAATCGTCTTTGGGTTTTGAGACAGGAATCAATGCTAAAGAGATCCACCGTACCTCTAGCTTAGTTAGCCAGCTGTGTAACATGCCGGTACAGGCTAATAAGGCGATCGTTGGTGCAAATGCATTTACTCATTCATCGGGTATTCACCAAGATGGCATGCTTAAATCACAGAATACCTATGAAATCATGACGCCAGAGAGCATAGGCTTACCACGTAATAATCTGAATATGACTTCGCGCTCTGGACGTCACGTGATCAAGCATCGCATGTCTGAGATGGGTTATGGAGAGAGCGATTACGATATGGATACCTTGTATACCTCCTTCCTAGAGCTGGCAGACAAGAAGGGGCAGGTATTTGATTATGATCTTGAAGCCTTAGTATTCATTGAGGCTCAGGCCGATGAGGAAGCGCATTATAAATTGCAGCAGCTGGTGGTTCATTCTGATTCTACCCAAGGCAATGCAACTGCGACGGTTAAAGTTGAAATTGATGGTAAGACTGTCACTGAAGCTGCCACGGGTAATGGCCCGGTGGATGCCGCCTATAATGCCATCGCCCGTGCCAGCCAGTGTGAAGTGAATATTACTAGCTATAAGCTAAGTGCCAAAGGTGAGGGGCAAGATGCTCTGGGACAGGTCGATATCGAGGCTAATTACCAGCAGCAGAGCTTCCATGGAGTCGGATTGGCGACCGATGTCGTCGAAGCCTCGGTTCAGGCGCTGATACACGTGATGAACCTGACTTGGCGTGCAGACAAGGTTGCCGATTGCAAAGAGAAGATTCAGCAAAAACGTAGCGAGTTAGGCGGCGTATAAGAAAGTTATTAATTATTCGAATAGTAAAATTAAAGAGTTGGAGTGTGTGTCGTATGAGTTATCAAGTAGCTGTATTAGCCGGAGATGGAATTGGACCCGAAGTGATGGCCGAGGCACGTAAGGTGTTGGCGGCGATCGAGAAACGTTTCGATCTATCAATTGAATATAGTGAATATGATGTTGGTGGTGCCGCCATCGATAATCATGGTTGCCCTCTGCCTGAGTCGACTCTGAAAGGTTGTGAGGCGGCCGATGCCGTATTGTTTGGCTCTGTCGGCGGTCCAAAGTGGGAGCACTTGCCACCAAACGATCAACCGGAGCGTGGTGCGCTATTGCCTCTTCGTGGGCATTTTGAGCTTTTTTGCAATATGCGTCCGGCTAAATTACATATGGGCCTCGAGCATATGTCTCCACTACGAAGCGATATCTCAGAGAAAGGTTTTGATATTCTCTGTGTGCGTGAATTAACAGGTGGTATCTATTTCGGTAAGCCCAAGGGTCGTCAGGGCGAAGGTGAGAATGAAGAAGCATTCGATACCATGAGATATAGCCGTAAGGAGATCAGGCGTATAGCTAAGATCGCCTTCGAATCAGCCCAAGGTCGCCGCAAGAAGGTGACTTCAGTCGATAAAGCTAATGTTCTGGCTTGTAGTGTACTTTGGCGTGAAGTGGTCGAAGAAGTTGCTAAAGATTACCCGGATGTAGAACTCGAACATATCTATATCGATAACGCCACCATGCAGCTGCTACGTCGTCCAAATGAATTCGATGTCATGCTCTGTTCTAACCTGTTTGGCGATATTGTTTCGGATGAGATTGCCATGTTGACTGGCTCTATGGGTCTGCTGTCATCAATTAGCATGAACAGCGAAGGCTTCGGTATGTATGAGCCTGCTGGTGGTAGTGCGCCGGATATCGCCGGTCAGGGAATCGCTAACCCAGTGGCACAGATTCTTTCAGCTGCTTTACTTCTGCGACATAGCCTAAAACTCGAAGATGCCGCACTGGCAATAGAAGCCGCGGTGGGTAAAGCGCTTAGCGATGGCTACTTAACCGGTGAATTACTGCCTGCAAGCGAGCGTAGTAATGCTAAGTCTACAAGCCAGATGGGTGATTATATCGCCCAAGCTGTTACAGAGGGGGTTTAAGAAGATGGCTAAGACTTTGTATGAACATGACATGAGGGATGGTCTTGCTGTCTCGGTTATTGCATTAATTGCAGGGGAGGTGTAGATCATGGCTAAGACGTTATACGAGAAGGTATGGGATGCTCATATCGTCGTTGAGAACGAAGGCGAAGCGCCGCTTATTTATGTAGACAGACATCTGGTTCATGAGGTGACATCACCTCAGGCATTCAGTGGTTTGAAGGCCGCGGGACGCAAAATGCGTGCGCCAGAGAAGACCTTCGCCACTATGGATCACAACACGTCGACTAAGAGTGCAAGCCTGGATGCTTTGAGTCCTATGGCTCGAATCCAGGTAGAAACTCTACAGGATAACTGCAAAGAGTTTGGTGTACGCCTCTATGATATACATCATAAGAACCAAGGTATTGTACATGTGATGGGGCCAGAGTTAGGTATCACCTTACCCGGCGCCGTCATAGTCTGTGGTGACTCTCATACTGCAACGCACGGTGCATTTGGCGCACTTGCGTTCGGCATAGGTACATCAGAAGTTGAGCACGTGATGGCGACGCAAACTTTACGCCAGTTAAAAGCTAAAACCATGAAGATAGAGGTTCGTGGTCATGTGGCTCCCGGGATTACAGCCAAAGATATCGTGCTTGCCATTATAGGCAAGATTGGTATGGATGGCGGCACAGGTTTCGTTGTCGAGTTCTGTGGTGAGGCTATAGAAGCCTTAACCATGGAGGGTCGTATGACAGTGTGTAATATGGCTATTGAGATGGGTGCTAAGGCGGGTATGATTGCGCCGGATGCAACCACAGCCGAATACATGAAAGGCCGGGAGTTTGCGCCTAAGGGCGAAGCTTGGGATCAAGCTGTAGCAGATTGGGCTGAACTAAAAACCGATGAAGAAGCGATTTTTGACGCGACAGTTGAATTAGAAGCTGGTGATATTGCGCCTCAGCTCACGTGGGGAACAAATCCGGGTCAGGTGGTTGCCATCGACGGTGTCGTGCCAAATCCTGCCAATGAGCAAAACTCTACGGTTAGGCATAGTATCGAAAAAGCGCTCGAGTATGTGGCGCTTGCTGCAGGGACTCGTATGACAGATGTGAGCATCAATAAGGCCTTTATCGGTTCATGTACTAACTCCCGTATCGAAGATTTACGCTCAGCGGCTGAACAGGCAAAAGGGCGGAAGGTTTCCGAAGGTGTTATTGCGATTGTGGTACCAGGCTCTGGCCTAGTGAAGGAGCAGGCTGAAGCCGAAGGCTTGGATAAGATTTTTATCGAAGCGGGATTCGAGTGGCGTCTACCTGGCTGCTCTATGTGCTTAGCGATGAACGATGATCGTTTAGAGGCTGGCGATCGCTGCGCTTCAACCAGTAATCGTAATTTCGAAGGACGTCAGGGACGAGGCAGTAGAACCCATCTAGTGAGTCCGGCTATGGCCGCTGCAGCGGCTATTGCTGGACATTTCGTCGATATTCGCAAACCTTATTAGGAGCACCAGTCATGAATCCATTTACCTCACACACTGGGCTTTCGGTTATGATCGATAGTGCTAACGTCGATACCGATCAGATCATCCCGAAGCAGTTCTTATCTAAGATCACTCGAGATGGCTTTGGAGTACACCTATTCCATGATTGGCGTTATCTCGATGAGGCTGGTGATCAGCCAAATCCTGAATTTAGCCTCAATTACCCGAGATATAAGGGCGCTTCGATTCTTATCTCTAAGGAAAATTTCGGTTGTGGTTCTAGTCGCGAACATGCACCTTGGGCGTTAGCCGATTTTGGTTTACGCGCCATTATCGCGCCAAGCTTTGCCGATATCTTCTACGGCAACTCTATCAACAACGGCTTACTTCCGGTTCGTTTGACTGACATTGAAGTACAACAGTTGATGGATGAAGTCGAGGCACAAGAAGGCGCAGAAATCACAGTCGATCTCGAAGCCCTAACTGTGACTTCGCCATCAGGTGCTAAGTTTAGCTTTGAGATCGCAGCTTCTGCCAGACATAATTTGCTGAATGGCTTGGATGCCATTGGTTTGACTTTAGGTTATGTCAATCAGATTGCGGCTTATGAAGCAAAACTTCCAAGCTGGAAGGCGTAATACACTTTTTAAGCGTACATTTGTACTAATGTGTTAAAAATTCAGAGTCGGATGAACAAGCGTTTATCCGGCTTTTGTTTATAAGTCATAACACGTTTTCTTTATGTTGTTGAAAAGTATGCTGTTTTGTTTTTTCCGTGAACTAAATCAAGATTTTGTTATTTTTACTAGTGATTTTAACTGCTTGCTTCACTCTATTTAAGCTAACGTGTGTAAGTCATTTTTAATTATATTAGCTATTGATTTTTATTGTTATTTTTTATTTTTACCCTCGCGTCTTCCTTATCCAGTGTTAACACCAACTCGTCACGATTGACTTACAGACTGTTTTAAATAGCCATTTCATCTGAATAAATATTGTGTGAAAACAATTTTCTAGTTAATTACTCTGAATTATCTCTCTTGCTTGCAAAGATATTCTGCGTTAGTACACTCCAGATCCTAAAGTTGAGCTATTACTCTAATTCTGGTCTCGATTAAGAAAGATAATAATTATAGGAATAAGAACTAAGATGATGAACAAGCGCATAATATCTCTAGCCGTGACAGCAGTGCTCCTGGGAAGTGTATCTCATGTACAGGCGGCTGGATTTCAGTTAGCTGAATACTCGGCCACTGGTCAGGGTCGTGCTTTTGCCGGTGAAGCGGCTATGGCCGATAATACATCCACTCAAGCACGTAATCCTGCTATGTTGACCTACTTGGAAGGGACGAGTTTCTCAGCTGGTGGTATATATGTAATGCCAAATGTGGATGTGACTGGTGATGTCTCCATCGCTTCTCCGTTATTTGGTTCACAGTCGATGACTATGAATGCCGATGCCATAGATGTTGCTGATAATGCAGTGGTGCCTAATTTTTATTTTTCTAGTCAGATTAACGATAGTTGGACCTGGGGAGTGGCGGTTAACTCTAATTATGGTCTGACAACTGAGTTACCGGCCGATCACGCGGCGGCCATCTTCGGCAGCGAGACTTCGGTCACTACTGTTGAATTTAATCCTAATATTGCATATAAGATCAATCAAGAATTCAGCGTCGGTGCTGGTCTGAGAGTCGTTTATGGCGAGGGGAATATCGGCGCATCGGCTCCTGGTTGGATAGATGGCTTAAAAGCTCACCCAGCACTACCAGATGAGGTTGCAGCGGCATTACCCGCTGGTGGAACGAGTCTAAAGAGCATGGAAGGTGATGATATTGGCTATGGTTGGAAGTTAGGTGCCAGTTGGCAGATAAATCCAGCACATCGTCTGGGTTTCGCTTATCACAGTGGTGTTGAACTGGAACTTGAGGGTTCGGCTTCAGGTCTACTCTATACCGGTGGGCAAGATGTCAATATTAAAGGAAACTTGCCTCTGGAGTTACCGGCATTTGCTGAGCTGGCTTCATATCATCAACTCAGTGATAACTGGGCTATGCATGCTAGTGTTAACTGGACGCAATGGAGTGTCTTCGATGAGTTGGTTGCTTATTTCCCTGGTGACGTGAAGCCTGTTGGTGGACTCGAGTCTGATCTGGTTAAAGAAGAGAACTTTAAGGATAACTGGCGCTTCGCACTGGGCTCTACATATCAATTAAATAATGAATGGCTCTTACGTACGGGTATAGCCTACGATAATACCGCAGTGGATGATGAATATCGCACCATGACAATTCCGGATTCTGATCGTTTGTGGCTCAGTGCAGGTGCTGGTTATCAGGTTTCTGAAAATCTGACTGTGGATTTTGCCCTGACTTATATTAAAGCTTACGGTGATGCACCGATTAACGAGTCGATGAATTTGATGGATCTGGCTCAGGTGAGTTTCGACGGTGAAGCTGTTGGTGATGTTTGGTTAGTGGGCATGCAATTAAGCTATAAGCTCTAAATGTTCAGTTTGTATAACTTGGTAAATGCCTCACTCATGTGAGGCATTTCTGTTTTTGTCACAGGTTTTAGACAGTTTAAATAATACCAATTGGTATAAGTGAAATGCGCTTAATAAAATCTAACTTTATCCTCTGTTGCCTACATATATTCATCATGGCGGGATTTACGTATTGAAGAGGTTCGAGGAATTGTCTATATTTTGTTAGTAAAATGAACTTCATAAGATTATATTCATCTAATACGATGAACTTAATCAGTGATCTATTTTAGATCGGCAACTACCAAACAAGAGGTGTGATATGAAGCCCTATCTACTTGCGGCGACCCTGTCTTTACTTCCCTTTACCGCAATGGCCAATCAGACTGCTAGCGAGATTGTCGAAGGGTTCATCGCTGCCTATAACACCCATGATGTCAAACAGATGGTGCAATACACGACTGATGATGTTCGCTGGATGCATGTTACTGGGACCAAGGTTGAAGTCGAAACCTCAAGTCAGGAAGAGTTTGCGGCCGCTATGGCGGATTACTTTGAGACATTGAAAGATGCTAATGCCACAATTCTTAAGATGATTGATTCGGGTCATTATGTCAGTACTGTCGAAAGGGTGACTTGGGACAATGATGGTGAGCAGCTTAGCCAGTGCAGCATCGGGAATTTCCATATTAAAAATGGCAAGTTAGCCGAGTTTTGGTATCTGCCTGCTCATGACTGTGATGACACGGAAGTTGAAGCTAATGTTGAAGAGGCTACGCCTGCTAAAAATGTGGAACCTGAAATAGGAGTGCTACAGGAGACTCAGCAATAACTAAGATGGTTATTGCTGGTGATTGAGAAATAGTAGCCAAGAATAGGAAAAAGTTGTGACCAAGAAATATGTGATTGCGTTAGATCAGGGGACCACAAGCTCAAGAGCTATCGTATTTGATCGTGATGCCAATATTGTTGCCATGTCTCAGCGCGAATTTACTCAAGTGTACCCTCAAGCGGGCTGGGTCGAGCATGATCCTATGGAAATATGGGCATCCCAAAGTTCCACCTTGATCGAGGTGCTCGCCAGAGCCGATATTCACAGTGATGAAGTGGCTGCCATTGGCATAACCAATCAACGTGAAACTACGGTAATATGGGATAAAAACACAGGCAAGCCGGTTTATAACGCCATTGTCTGGCAATGCCGCCGTAGCAGTAGTATCTGTGATGAGCTCAAGTCACAAGGCCTAGAAGATTATGTACGTGAATCTACCGGGCTTCTCTTAGATCCCTATTTTTCGGGCACTAAGATAATGTGGATATTAGATAATGTGCCTGGCGTGAGAGCTCGAGCGGAAAAAGGTGATCTCCTGTTCGGCACTATCGATACCTGGTTGGTATGGAAGTTGACTGAGGGCAAGGTTCATGTAACTGATCCTACTAATGCTAGCCGTACCTTACTATTCAATATTCATACCCAGGAATGGGATCAAAAGTTACTCAAAGCACTCAATATACCTGGTTCCTTATTACCCGAAGTTAAGCCCTCTACTTGTATTTATGGTAAGACAAGGATTGCAGGGGAAGGCGGGAAGATAGACATTGCTGGTATTGCTGGTGATCAGCAGTCCGCCTTATTTGGCCAGCTCTGTATCGATGAGGGCATGGCCAAAAATACCTATGGTACAGGTTGCTTTTTGCTGATGAATACAGGCAAACAGGCTGTGCAGTCTAAACATGGTTTGCTAACGACTATAGCTATAGGTGCCAAAGGAGAAGTTAATTATGCCTTGGAGGGAGCCGTGTTTATGGGCGGAGCGACGATTCAATGGCTCAGAGATGAGCTTGGGTTGATTCGCGATGCTCAAGATACCGAATACTTCGCTTCCAAAGTAGAAGATACCAATGGTGTTTATTTAGTTCCGGCCTTTGTTGGTTTAGGCGCGCCTTATTGGGAGCCTAATGCTCGTGGTGCCTTGGTCGGTTTAACACGAGGCTCCAATCGAAATCATATTATCAGAGCCGCACTGGAGGCTATTGCATATCAGAGTCGCGATCTTCTTCAGGCGATGACCAGAGACAGTGGAGTCATGTTAAAACAGCTTAAGGTAGATGGTGGCGCAGTTGCTAATGACTTTTTAATGCAGTTTCAGGCAGACATCACCAACGTAGAAGTGCAGCGCCCCATGGTCACCGAAACGACGGCAATGGGAGCCGCCTTTCTGGCAGGCTTAGCAGTGGGTTTTTGGCAGTCTACAGCTGAGTTGAAACATAAAGCTAGCTTAGATAAATCCTTTAGCCCTAGAATTTCAGCAGAGGCAAGAGAGAGTCTTTATCTCGGCTGGAAAGAGGCTGTTTCTCAAGTTACCTCAAATAAGGCCTAGCTGAAATGATGTGTTATTAGCTTTTGGGGCTGATTAAATATCGATATCAATTCTGGGGAGTGGTGAGTTAACCGCCTCTTCCTCGGCTAGGTTTGTGTCGTCTCCTGTTTCAGTTTCTGGAGCACTACGGCGATCGCTACGAAATACACCTTCGCGTCTATCTTCCGGCGATTGCCTTCTATCAAGACCAAGTGGCTGGTGCGACTGTGGAGTTTCATGATCATCGGCAGCAATACTCGCGCTAGTATCAGCTTCCTCGACAATTAAGCGTTTGCGTTTAATGCTTGGCTGAACGGGGCGTGCCAGCATGGCATAAAGGCTATCTAAACCAACCATAATATCTCCTGTTAAGTGCTCCTACTTAGTTATATCGGCAGTTTATGCTCGATATTTAGTCATGCTTAAGTGTTAATAGTTGCTCTTATAAGATTGAACAATGATTAATCTTTGTTTATCTGAGCTTCTTAACTCATGAGCATTTTGGCGAGAATGTGATGTAATTAGAAATCAGAAAATCGAATTGGAACTTTCTATTGCCAAGTAGAGTTGAATATTTCTGGGATTTTCTTCCACTTTTCATCTCTTGTATTCGACTTTTGACACCTCTTCTGTCTGTTTTTCCTACTCTTTAGAGATTTAGATCCACTTTTCCCCATCTAGTTTCGTTAACTCAATCATTTTTGAAACATGCTGCTAACCCGCTTGAGTACTGGATTTTTAAATAGATGGTGCTCTTGACAAGTCTTGTGTTCTGTCTCTAGAATTAACAGTTGTGGGAATTTGTGGATATAAGTGGATCATTTACTGACAGCAAGGACAAGCTAACGTGTTTCGTGGTGCGAGTGCTATAAACCTTGATACAAAAGGCCGGATCGCTATTCCTAAGCGCTACCGCGAGCCATTACGTGCCGATTATGATGGTCTGTTAGTGATCACTGTTGATTTTCAATCACCTTGTCTTTTGCTATATCCGTTAGATGAATGGAGCAAGATCGAAGCAAAGTTACTCCTGCTTTCCGATACCCAAGCTTCTGAACGAGCGATGAAAAGATTGCTATTAGGCTATGCACACGAGTGTGAGCTAGATGGTAACGGTAGGTTATTACTTCCTATGCCGTTACGTCAATATGCGAATTTAGATAAACACGCAATGTTAGTAGGGCAGTTAAACAAATTTGAGCTCTGGGATGAGGCTGCATGGCAGCAACAGATAGAGCAAAGCCGAGAGACGATTCGTAGCGAAGAGTTCGCCAACAATGAACGTCTTGCTGATTTTTCACTGTGAACAGTGACGTAAAAATAGATAGAAGATACTAATGAGCCAAGAATTTTCACATTTATCGGTACTGCTTTCTGAGACGGTTGCAGGCCTGAACATAAAACAAGATGGCATCTATATCGATGGCACCTTTGGCCGAGGCGGGCATTCTCGTGAAGTGTTGAAGCACTTAGGTGAGAATGGCCGTTTAATTGCCATAGACAGAGATCCACAAGCCATAGAGGCTGCTAAGCAGTTTGCCGACGATACAAGATTCAGCATAGTGCATGGTGGCTTTGGTCAGTTGGCTCATTATGTTGAAGATCTTGGCTTGAAAGGCAAGATCGATGGTGTGTTGCTCGATTTTGGTGTGTCATCACCTCAACTTGATGATGCCGAGCGTGGATTTAGTTTTTTAAGAGATGGTCCACTGGACATGCGTATGGATAACTCTCAGGGGGAAACAGCTGCTGACTGGATCGCTCGTGCCGAAATCGAAGATATGGCATGGGTATTTAAGACTTACGGTGAAGAGAAAAATTCTCGTCATATCGCGCGATGTATTGCGGCAGATCGTGATAAGACTCCTTTTTTGAGGACCAAGGAACTGGCGGATCTTATCGCTAGGATCTGTAAGAGTAAAGAGCGAAATAAACATCCAGCCACACGAGTATTTCAGGCAATACGCATTTACATAAATAGTGAATTAGAACAGATCGATCAGGCTTTAGAGGGGGCGCTGGCAGTATTGGCACCTCAGGGACGTTTATCGGTGATCAGTTTCCATTCTCTTGAAGACAGAATGGTGAAGCGTTTTATCCGTCGTCATAGCCAGGGGAAAAGTGTTCCCCATGGTTTGCCGATAACAGAGGCTGAACTCAATAAAACACGCTTATTGAGAGGGGTTGGTAAGGCGACTAAGCCTTCTGCCGAAGAGATTGAAATGAACAAGAGAGCCCGTAGCTCAGTTTTGCGAGTCGCAGAGAGGTTAGAGTATTAATAATGGGTGTGGAAGCAAATGCTAGCAGCTGACTCATTGGATATAAGTGTGCGTGGCAGGGAGGTCTGAAGTGGGGCAAGCTCAATTAAACCTGACCCGAATAGTCTTACTCGATCTTTGGCATCATAAGTGGATATTGTTGCTTGCGGCGGCTGTGGTTGGTAATGCGATCACCATTGTATATACAAGCCATGTGAGCCGTAAATATATCAGCCAATGGGATCAGATGTGGCAGGAAAGAGATAGGCTAGATATCGAATGGCGAAATCTATTACTCGAAGAGCAATCTCAGTCTGAACATAGTCGAATTACCCGGATTGCGAGTAAAAAGTTAGGCATGAGTCGGCCATTGCCTAAGGAAGAGGTCGTGGTAAGGATACCGTGATGATAATCGCGTTTATATATTGAAAGTTTAAAATTCATAGCTAAAAACAATCAAGGAGAGGTGATAACAAAAGCATCATGAGGAAGAATAAGCAGGCTAAAAGGAAGCAAAAACCACAGCTCATTCACTGGCGTTTATACGTAGTGGTGGGGTTCGTCTGCCTGTTATTCACCAGTTTGATTGGTCGAGCCGCATATATTCAGATCATCGAACCTGAAAAGTTGCGCCATGAAAGCGATATGCGCAGTTTAAGAACAACCAGCAGAGAGGTTCAGCGGGGACTCATTACCGATCGTAACGGTGAAATGTTGGCTGTAAGTGTACCTGTGAAAGCCGTGTATGCCGATCCTAAAGTTGTTTTTGATAAAAATGGTTTTGCCGATATGCGTCTTTGGGAGGCATTAGCCGATGTACTACATGAGCCAGAAGATAAAATTTTAAGTCGAGTTCAATCAAATCCCAAGCGACGTTTCACTTACTTAAAACGTCAAGTGACCCCAGCTGTTGCCGATTACATCAAGAAACTCAAATTGCCTGGGATATATCTTAAAGCCGAGTCACGTAGATATTACCCTACCAGCGAAATCTCAGCCCAAATAATTGGCATTACCAACATAGATGATGTTGGTATCGAGGGGATTGAAAACACCTATAACGACTGGTTGACGGGCACACCTTCGAAACAGAAAGTACGTAAATCCAGAGATGGGCATGTTGTTGAGCGCCTGGACATGGTGCAAGAAGGTGAGAGTCCGAACGACTTAGTGCTGAGTATAGATCAACGTATTCAACAATTAGCCTATCGTGAGATCAAGCGTGTCACTGAGATTAATCAGGCTACCTCCGCCTCAATAGTCGTTATCGATGTGAATACCGGTGAAGTATTGGCTATGGCGAATACCCCATCTTATAACCCTAATTCCAGAGACAACTTACAGAGTTATCGCATGCGTAATCGTGCGCTAACTGATGCATATGAGCCGGGCTCAACGATTAAGCCTTTCGTGGTGGCTGCTGCGTTAGAGGCGGGTACCATAGATAAGGATCAGATCTTTAAGACCTCACCGGGACGCATTCGGATTGGCGGTAAGATCGTGCGTGACGGTAGGAACTATGGCGACCTTTCCTTAGGTGAAGTATTGGTTCATTCCAGTAACGTTGGTATGACCAAGATTGCCCTATCAATGCCTGTGCAGGAACTATTAGGGTATTACCAGGCCATGGGCTTAGGTAATTATTCGGGTATAAATCTTGCGGGAGAGAGTACAGGTTTACTCCATGACCGTAGGCGTTGGTCTGAGTTTGAACGAGCGACTCTTTCTTTTGGTTATGCCCTCACAGTGACTCCGTTACAGATAGCAAGAATGTATGCCATGTTGGGCGGTAAAGGTGTCTTGTATCCGTCATCTATCTTGAAGCTCAAGAAGAAACCTGAAGGCGTTCAGGTCATCTCTCCTGAAGTTGCACAGCATGTCATGGAGATGCTGATAGGTGTGACTGAGGCTGGTGGCACAGCCAGAAAAGCTCATATCGAAGGATATCCAGTTGCGGGCAAGACAGGTACAGCACGAAAAGCCGTTGCCGGTGGCTATGGTGAAGACTATGTTGCTCTGTTCGCCGGAGTTGCTCCCGTGCATAATCCCAGGCTCGCGATTGCTGTGGTGGTGAATGAGCCAAAAGGGGACAAATATTATGGTGGCGATGTGGCTGGACCTGCATTTGCTAAGGTGATGTCTGGTGCATTACAAATGCTGAATGTGGAGCCTATTACATCGAAAGAAAAAGTGCGCCTAGAGAGCCATGTCAGGAGAACAGAATAATGCGTTTAAGTGATCTTTTAGCGCCTTGGCTGCATTACTCTGGGGCGGAATCGTTTAATAACATATCATTAGACAGCAGAGCTATTGCTGGCGGGGATCTGTTTATTGCGGTTCCGGGGCATCTCGTCGACGGCAGAAAGTTTGTTCATGCTGCATTTGAGAAAGGGGCGATAGCAGCCTTAGTCCATACTGACGAGCCTACTGAACATGGTCAGCTCAAAATTGAGCAAGCTGACTCACCTCAGGTGCTATTTTTTCAGTTAAACCAGAAGTTGTCGGCAATCGGGGCACAAGCATATCCATTAGGTGCCCATAGACTTAAGCTCGTCGGTATTACAGGGACTAATGGCAAGACATCCATCACTCAATTGATGGCTCAGCTAGTAGCATTTCTGGGCAAGCAAGCTTCCTTGATGGGCACCTTAGGCAACGGTTTATGGGGAGACTTAGTCGACAGTGGCAATACCACGGCCGATCCCATTACTATTTCGGCCCAGTTACAAGCTTTTAATCTGGCGGGTGCAGACTTGTGTGCCATGGAAGTATCCAGTCATGGGCTTATTCAAGGACGTATTGAAGCGGTGCCATTCGATGTCGCCGTTTTTACTAATTTGAGTCGAGATCATTTAGATTACCACGGCACTATGCTGGCTTATGGCGATGCAAAGAAAAAGTTATTCCAGTTTCCATCCTTGCAAAACAGCCTGATCAATCTCGATGATGAAGTTGGACGTCAGTGGCTCTTTGAGGCTCAATCGGCTAAGTACTTAGGCTTCAGTATCTGTTCGGCACATGCCGATACGGCAAGTATATTCACCCAAGATAACCATCAACACCATCAAGGTGTTACAGCTACGTTAGTCTGGCCCGACGGGCAGGCTAAGTTGGCATCACCCCTGCTAGGCTCTTTCAATCTCTCCAATTTAATCGCCGCCTTGGGTGCCTTGTATCTGATTGGTTATGATATGCAGGCCATGGTGGCCTCGGTGCCTCAACTTAAACCTGTTGAGGGAAGGATGGAACGGTTTACCACAACAAATGGTGTGACCATAGTGGTCGATTATGCACATACCCCGGATGCTATAGAACAAGCTCTAAAGGCGTTGCGAGGCCATTGTGAAGGTCAGTTATGGTGTTTATTTGGCTGTGGAGGCGATCGTGATAAGGGTAAAAGGCCACTGATGGCCCAAGCAGCCGAACACTACGCCGATAACGTAATGGTCACCAGCGATAATGCCAGGAGTGAATCTCCCGAAGTCATCATAGAGGAAATATTAGCGGGTTTGAAATCCCCTGAACGGGCGTTAACCCAAGTGAACCGGGAGAAAGCCATCAGACAAGTTGTCGCCTTAGCAAAACCAGGGGATCTTATCTTGTTGGCGGGGAAAGGACATGAAACCTATCAGGAAATAGCTGGTAAACGCTTGGATTATGATGAGAGAGCATTAGCGAAATCACTGGCGGGGGAGCAGATATGATCCCATTGAACTTGTCGGATATATGTCAACGCTTGAATGCTAGGCTAGTGGGCGCCGACGGTGAAATTCATCATGTTTCCAGTGACAGCCGGGCTATCCCAGAGCAAACTCTGTTTGTCGCCTTGAAAGGCGACAAATTCGATGGACATGATTTTGCTAGCACGGCAGTGGAAAATGGGGCGACGGCTCTGTTGGTCGAGCACGAATTGCCATTGAATATCGCGCAACTGATCGTTAAAGATACCCAGAAGGCGATGGGAGAACTTGGGGCTCACATAAAAGAGCTTATCCAGCCTAAATCCGTTGCGTTAACAGGGTCGAATGGCAAGACCAGCGTTAAGGAGATGGTGGCAACCATCTTATCTCAAAGGCACAAGGTGTTGTATACCGCAGGAAATTTCAATAATGAAATAGGCGTGCCTTTGACACTCTTACGCCTAGAGGCTGATGATGAATTTGGCGTGTTCGAGTTAGGCGCTAATCACAAGGGAGAGATAGACCACACCTCTTCTTTGGTCAAGCCTGATGTGGCCTTAGTCAACAATGTGGCTTCGGCGCACTTGGAGGGCTTTGGTTCCCTTGAAGGCGTTGCCAGTGCCAAGTCTGAAATATTCAATCATTTATCACAGGCTGGAACTGCAGTTATCAATGCAGACGATCAATTCGCGTCAGTCATGTTATCAGCATCAGCTGATTTTACTCGGCTGACATTTGGAGTTGAGGCTGAGGCAGATATTCAGGCATCGGATCTTGAAGCCGATCTTATGGGCTGTTATCGCTTCAAATTGAGTTACTTGCAAGAAGTGGTTTTGATAGCCTTGCCGCTATCAGGGCGTCACCAGGTGAGTAATGCCCTAGCCGCTACGGCCATCTGCTTATCATTTGGATTAACCCTAGATGAAATAAAATTAGGCTTGTCACTTCTGGAGCCTGTCAAAGGTAGAATGCTGCCCACTCAATTGGGGCGGGTTCGTGTGATCGATGATAGCTATAACGCAAACCCAGCTTCAGTTACCGCCGCAGTTGATTGGCTTCAAAAAATTGAAGGTCATCGCTGTTTAGTGCTGGGTGATTTGGGAGAATTGGGCGACAATGCGTGCCTTTTGCACACTGAGCTAGGCGAACTAGCAAAACAAAGAGGCCTAGAATCACTGTTTACCTTAGGTGAACTCAGTGCTAATGCGAGTCGTGCCTTCGGGGTCGATGGCTATATTCGCCTCGAGCTCTTGGTAGAAGGTTTAATAAAAAATATTAAGCAATTACAAGGTAATGTAACTGTTTTGGTCAAAGGATCACGTAGCGCCAGAATGGAGCGCGTGGTCGAAGCTTTAATACTTGCCTACGGGCGCGGGGAGTTTGTTTAATGCTGGTCTATCTGGCGGAGTATTTAACTCAGTTTTATTCTGGGTTTAACGTTTTTTCTTATGTCACTTTCAGAGCTATCTTAGGCCTGATGACCGCGTTGATTTTTAGTCTTTGGTGGGGACCGAAGATGATCGAGCGTCTACAAACGCTACAAATTGGGCAGGTTGTGCGCAATGATGGACCAGAATCACACTTTAGTAAGCGTGGCACGCCAACTATGGGCGGTATTCTGATCTTGGCTGGTATCTTTATCAGTGTCCTGCTTTGGGGCGATCTGGGCAGTCGGTATGTTTGGGTCGTGCTATTCGTACTGGCGACCTTTGGTCTTATAGGTTTCATCGATGACTATCGTAAAGTGGTTCGTAAAGACACCAAGGGGTTGATAGCTAGGTGGAAATATATTTTGCAGTCAATAGCAGCCATAGTCATCGCATTTTACCTCTATGCATCTGCGGATACTGTGGGTGAAACCCAACTCGTGGTGCCATTCTTCAAAGATATTATGCCGCAAATGGGGGCTTTCTTCATCGTTTTGGCCTATTTCACCATAGTGGGCTCGAGTAACGCGGTGAATTTAACTGACGGATTAGATGGTTTGGCCATCATGCCTACGGTCATGGTTGCGGCAGCATTTGCCCTGATTGCCTATCTGTCTGGTCACGTGCAGTTTGCTAACTATTTGCATATTCCTTATCTGCCTGGTGCTGGCGAATTAGTGATCGTTTGTACTGCGATTGTGGGTGCAGGGCTTGGGTTCCTCTGGTTTAACACTTACCCCGCACAGGTCTTCATGGGAGATGTTGGATCCCTTGCTCTTGGGGCTGCGTTGGGAGCAATAGCAGTCTTGGTACGTCAAGAAATATTATTGGTCATCATGGGCGGTGTGTTCGTGATGGAAACTGTTTCGGTTATTTTACAGGTCGGATCATACAAACTTCGAGGTCAGCGAATCTTCCGTATGGCACCTATTCATCATCATTATGAACTGAAAGGTTGGCCCGAGCCCAGAGTGATAGTTAGATTCTGGATTATTTCACTGTTCTTGGTTCTGCTTGGCCTTGCCACGCTGAAGTTAAGGTAATTGATTATGGAACAGCACAATTCGCACTTAGTTTTAGGATTGGGAGCCACAGGGCTCTCGGTTGTGCGCTATTTGTGCCAGCAGGGCATTAAACCTCTGGTGATGGACAGTCGTGAGCAACCTCCCGGAGCCGAGCAGCTCGCGCTCGAATTTCCTGAGGTGAACTTGATTACAGGCGGCTTCGATTGCCGTTATCTGGTGCAGGCCAGTCAAATAGTGGTTAGTCCAGGCATAGCCATAGACACACCTGAGCTTCGTGCTGCCATAGACATGGATATTGAGGTTATTGGTGATGTCGAGTTGTTTGCTAGAGCGATCAAAGATAGGAATCCTTGTGTCATAGGGATTACTGGCTCAAATGGCAAGTCAACGGTTACTACATTAGTGGGTGAGATGGCCAAAGCCGCAGGTCTTAATTATGCGATGGGTGGCAACATAGGTATTCCTGTTCTTGATCTACTACAGAGACCAATCGATCTTTATATACTCGAGCTCTCTAGTTTTCAATTAGAGACAACTCATAGTTTGAACTGTATTTCGGCGACTTGCTTAAATATCAGTGAAGACCATATGGATCGTTATAGCGATCTAGAGGCTTACCGACAAGCTAAGTTGTCCCTTTACGATCAGAGCAAGAGCGCCTTGTTTAATCGTGAAGACCCTTTGACTCAACCTAATGACCCAATGAACCAAAATAGCTTTGGTCTATCGTCACCCATAAATGATGAGTGGGGCGTTAAGGATGGAAAGATAGTCCATGGGACAACCGAGATTGTCTCATTGCAAGATGTTGCGATAGTCGGTAGTCATAATCATGCCAATTTAATAGCCGCCATGGCTCTGGCTTATCATGCCGGAATAGAAAAAGAGTCGATGATCGAGGTGGCGAAGCATTTTACCGGTTTGGCCCATCGATGTGAATTAGTGGCAAATATTGCAGCCGTTTCTTACGTCAACGACTCAAAGGCGACCAATGTCGGTGCTACGGTTGCGGCGTTGGAAGGCTTGAGTGAGCATTTAGGTGACATTATTCTGATTGCCGGCGGGGATGGCAAAGGGGCGGACTTTAGTCCATTGGAAGCTGTATTAGACAAAGTTGCTCATCTGATCACATTGGGTAAAGATGGCGATGAAATAGCGGCACTAAAAGAACACTCGAAAAGAGTCAATTCTATGGCAGATGCGGTCAAGCAAGCTGCCTGTTTGGCAACGGCTGGCGATATTGTTTTATTGTCACCGGCTTGTGCGAGTCTGGACATGTATAAGAGTTTTATGGCGAGAGGTGATGATTTCCGTCAACAGGTACAGGCATTAAGCACTGAAACTATAGCTCCCGAGGCTATTGTAGATGTCTAGCCAAGAGAGGCAACTTAACTTGTTCGGCTCGTCTGTCACATGGCGTTGGCCCAACTTGTTTAAAGACAATGAAGCTCCCGGCATGCAGTTGTATGACCGAGCCTTGTTGTTCTCTATTTTCTCATTGATAAGCTTTGGTTTTGTGATGGTGATGTCGGCCTCTATGCCAGAGGCACAGAGCCTGACTGGTAATCCATTTCACTTTGTTGTCAGACATATTGTGTATCTTATTGGCTGCGTCATCATTTCGGTCGTGGTTCTACAGATAGAGATGAGTACCTGGCAAAAGTATAGCCCTATGCTCCTGCTTGTCGTTGGCATCATGTTGGTCGCGGTTTTGCTAGTGGGGACAACAGTGAACGGGGCTAAGCGTTGGTTATCGTTCGGGCCAATTAGAATACAGGTAGCTGAACTGGCTAAGTTTGCATTTGCTATTTATATGTCCGGTTACCTGGTTAGGCGCCATGAAGAAATTAGAGAAAATGCCAAGGGTTTCTATAAGCCTATTGCTGTTTTTGCCGTATATGCATTTCTTATCTTGATGCAACCCGATTTAGGCACAGTTGTCGTCTTGTTTGTGGGTACTGTAGGCCTGCTATTTTTGGCTGGAGCTCGGCTATTTGATTTCTTTGCACTGATTTTGACTGGAGTATTGGCGTTTGTGGCCTTGGTATTACTGGAGCCATATCGAATGCGCCGAGTGACATCTTTTTTAGACCCTTGGCAAGATCCGTTTGGTAGCGGTTATCAGTTAACTCAGTCTTTGATGGCCTATGGTCGTGGGGATTGGTTCGGGCAAGGTTTAGGAAACAGTATTCAGAAGTTAGAGTACCTACCAGAAGCACATACGGATTTTATTTTTGCTGTAATTGGTGAAGAGCTAGGTTTTGTGGGCATTATTTTAGTCTTATCTGTGCTGCTCTTCGTCGCGTTAAGAGCGATCAGGTTAGGCAATTTATGTCTTGAGATAGATAAGGCCTTCGAAGGTTACCTCGCGTATTCCATCGGGATCTGGATCTGTTTTCAGACTGTTGTGAATGTGGGGGCAAGTATAGGTATGTTACCGACCAAGGGCTTGACCTTGCCATTTATCAGCTATGGGGGCAGTAGCCTCTGGGTTATGACGGCGGCTGCCATGATATTGATCCGCATCGATCATGAGCGACGGTTAAGTTGTATTCAGGCTGTACAAGGAAAAATTAATTCATGAAAAATGTCTCCGCAGATAAACGTATTTTAATCATGGCAGGCGGTACTGGTGGTCATGTTTTTCCTGCGTTAGCGGTTGCCAAGTATCTAAGTCAGAAAGGCTGGAAGGTGAGATGGCTAGGTACTGCAGAACGTATGGAGGCCCGTCTAGTACCTCAGCATGGCTTTGATATTGATTTTATCGATATTAAAGGTGTCAGAGGAAACGGACTACTGCGTAAGTTAGCCGCGCCATTTAAGGTGATGCGCTCGGTGATGCAAGCGAGAGAAGTTATAAAAGAGTTTAAGCCGGATGTGGTTTTAGGTATGGGCGGATTTGCCAGTGGGCCTGGTGGGATCGCAGCAAGACTAATGGGAATCCCTTTAGTTTTACATGAACAAAATGCAATCCCTGGGATGACAAACAAGTTGCTGTCTCGTATTGCAAGCAAGGTATTGTGTGCCTTCGAAGATACCTTCGATCAAGTATCGGCTCAGGTCGTGGGCAACCCGATACGTAAAGAATTAGTCGAGTTAGGCCTGTCTGCAGAAGAAGGCTGCGTCGAAGATGCGTTAAAAGTACTAGTCGTTGGCGGAAGTTTAGGGGCAAAAGTGTTTAATGATCTTATGCCTGGGGTGACAGATGCTGTGAGCAAGACTCATTCCATAACGGTGTGGCATCAAGTGGGTAAAGGCAATTTGTCATCGGTGAAAGGTGAGTACCAACATCAAGGTCAAGATGGAAGCGTCATTGTCGCCGAGTTTATCGACGACATGGAAGCGGCCTATCGTTGGGCTGATGTGGTGCTCTGCCGGGCTGGAGCTCTGACTGTATCTGAAGTAGCCGCCGTTGGCTTACCAAGCATTTTAGTGCCTTACCCACATGCAGTAGACGATCATCAGACAAAAAATGCCCAAGTATTGGTGAATGCCGGTGGTGCTTTTTTACTGCCTCAGGCAATTTTGGATGCCGATAAACTAATAGGTAAATTACAGATATTAGCCTCAGACAGGGCTGAACTCTGTCGTATGGGCGAAAGAGCTAAAGATGTCGCTGTCATTGATGCCACAGAAAAAGTGGCTGAGGTTTGCATCGATTTGGCGCAGAAGGATTGAGATGAGTAAGAGCAAAGAAAAATATTCACAGTTAAGAAGCATCATTCCTGAGATGAGACGAGTTAAGCATATCTATTTCGTCGGTATAGGTGGTGCGGGCATGGGTGGAATAGCCGAAGTTCTGGTCAATGAGGGTTATCGCTTATCCGGTTCTGATATTGCCGAGAATGCTGTTACTGAAAGGCTGAGAGCTTTAGGCGCTCAAATTTATATTGGTCATCAAGCCGAGCAAGTTCATGACGCAGATGTTGTGGTGGTATCGACAGCCATTGATAGTGAAAACCCTGAGCTAGTCGCGGCAAAAAAATTGAGAATACCCGTTGTTCAGCGTGCAGAGATGTTGGCTGAGTTAATGCGCTATCGTCACGGGGTTGCCGTTGCGGGTACCCACGGTAAGACAACGACAACTAGCTTGATAGCGAGTGTTTATGCTCAAGCCGACCGAGATCCCACTTTCGTGATCGGTGGCCTACTCAATAGTGCAGGAACCAATGCGAGGTTAGGCCGCAGTCGTTATTTGATCGCCGAGGCCGATGAGAGTGATGCGAGTTTCTTGCATCTTCAACCCATGGTTAGTGTGGTGACAAACATTGAAGCTGATCATATGGACACCTATGGCGGCGACTTTGAGAAACTAAAATCCACCTTCATGGATTTTTTGCATAACTTGCCATTTTATGGCGTTGCTGTGATGTGTATCGACGATCCGGTTATCCGTGAGCTGCTGCCCAATGTAGGCCGAAAGATTGTGACCTATGGCTTTAGTGAAGATGCGGATATTCAGGCATTGAATTTTGTTCAGCAGGGTTATAGTAGTCACTTCACACTCAGACGAGAGGGGGTTGAAGACATCGCTGTGATAGTGAACTTGCCCGGTGAGCATAATGTACTCAACGCTCTGGCAGCGATCGCGGTAGCCACCGAAGATGAGATAGAAGATGAGGCCATTGTAGGCGCCTTGGCTGAGTTTCAGGGAATAGGAAGACGTTTTCAGCAACTAGGTAGCTTCGCTACTGATAAAGGTGAGGTGATGTTCGTCGATGATTATGGTCACCATCCTAGCGAAGTCGCTGCGACAATAAAAGCGGCAAAATCGGGCTGGCCCGATAAGCGTCTTGTAATGATATATCAACCACATAGATATAGCCGCACCCGAGATCTTTATGATGATTTTGTAGAGGTGCTATCTCAAGTAGATTGTTTAATCTTGCTTGATGTTTATGCGGCTGGAGAAGCTCCTGTACCGGGAGCCGATAGTCGGGCATTATGTCGCTCCATTCGCCAACGTGGGCAGCTAGATCCTATTTTTGTTGCTGGAGCAGATTCTTTGCTAAGCGTATTGCCGGATGTACTGCAGGGTGATGATTTGTTGCTGACTCAGGGAGCTGGCAATATCGGTGCCCTATCAAAGTTAATTTCCCAAACGAACTTAGGTTTTGATACTGCCGCTTTAGATGCGGAGGGTATGTGATTTTACACTCTATGCCATTGAAGAAATTAGAGGTTTTGACCCTGAGCATAAGGTCTATATAATGACCGGTTTTCCTTGGTGTACTGATGAAAGGTATTTACAGCAGGAAGAGATGAGGTGGAATACTTGTGTCTTGGGCTGAAGTAGGTAGCCGTTGGAAGGCTAAGCTGTCGCAGATGGATTGGTACCTCTGTTTTGGGCTGATATTTCTTTTTCTTGTGCTCATAGGTTTATCTATGGCTGCCTGGAAGTTGAATTTAATACTTCATGATGCAGACGCCTTACCTATTGAAGCCGTTGCCATTAAGGGGGAGAGAACTCATACCTCAGATGCGGAGATACAGGCGGCCTTGCAGGACTTGATGCAGAGAAGTTTTTTTTCTGCAGACGTGAACCAAGTTCAGGAAGCATTAGAGGCATTGCCTTGGGTTTATCAGGCGTCAGTGAGGCGTGAATGGCCTGCGAAATTGAGAGTTTACTTAGTTGAACAGCATGTGGTCGCCCATTGGAATGGTGATGCCTGGCTTAACCAGCTTGGAGAAGTGTTTGATGCTCCTCAAAAAGAGGATATAGGTCCCTTGCCAAGATTAGCCGGTCCTGAAGGTCAGTCTAAGCTCGTGTTGACCACGTATCGACAAGTGAGTGAATTACTGAAGATTAATGGTTTTGACTTAGAGGGGTTAAGTTTGAGCCCAAGACATGCATGGCATGGTGTCCTAGCGAGTGGGATCACGCTTGAGCTAGGTAGAGAAGATAAAATGGCGAGGATACAAAGATTTATAAACGTGTATCCGACGTTGATTAAGCAAGATAAAGATGTTGCTAAGGTAGATTTGCGCTACGACACCGGATTAGCCGTGGGTTGGGTTAACGCACAGAAGAGAGCCAGTAAATAATGACCAAGAATCAAGATAGAAATCTGATCGTTGGATTGGACATAGGAACGTCAAAAGTTGCTGTGATTATAGGTGAAGTGCTGCCCGATGGTGAGATCAGTGTCGTCGGCTTAGGGACCCATCAATCCAGAGGCATGGATAAAGGCGGCGTGAATGATCTTGATTCAATTGTGCGCAGTGTCCAGCGAGCCTTAGATCAAGCTGAACTGATGGCCGATTGTCAGGTCTCCTCTGTCTACTTGGGCATCTCAGGAAAGCATATCGCATGTCAGAATGAAAATGGCATGGTGTCAATCAATGATGAAGAAGTCACCCAGGACGATGTCGATAATGTTATCCATACGGCACGTTCGGTGAAAATACCGACCGAACGTCGCATCTTGCATGTGTTACCACAAGAGTACGCCATCGATGTTCAGGATGGAATTAAGAGTCCTATAGGCATGTCAGGTATGCGTATGGAAGCTAAGGTTCATATCGTCACTTGTGCCAATGATATGGCGAAGAATATTACTAAGAGTGTCGAGCGTTGTGGTCTTAAGGTCGATGATCTCGTGTTCTCGGCGATTGCTTCGGCCGACTCGGTATTGACCAATGATGAAAAAGACCTAGGGGTCTGTTTGGTTGATATAGGCGGTGGTACAACCGATATCACAGTATATACCAATGGTGCATTAAGGCATTGTGCAGTTATACCTGTAGCGGGGAATCAGGTGACTAATGATATCGCCAAGATTTTCCGTACACCTCTGGCTCATGCTGAGCAGATAAAGGTTCAATACGCTAGCGCTAGAAGCGCAATGGTAAGTCGTGAAGACAGCATAGAGGTCCCATCTGTAGGGGGGCGTCCGTCTCGAACTATGTCGAGACATACCTTGGCAGAAGTGGTTGAGCCTAGATATCAAGAGTTGTTTGAGTTGGTGCTGAAAGAATTGAGGGATTCTGGTCTCGAAGATCAGGTTGCAGCGGGTATCGTTCTCACTGGTGGAACATCTTCCATCGAGGGGGCAGTGGATGTGGCTGAAGCCACATTTGGTATGCCAGTAAGAGTGGCGACGCCATTACCTGTGAAAGGCTTATTCGAATATGTTGATGAGCCCATATATTCAACAGGAATTGGCTTGTTACACTACGGAGCAAGAAGGGTGTTTGAGCGTCAGTTCGAGCGTCCAGAACGACAAGGGGTAACCAGTCTTTGGAATCGGGTTCAAAGTTGGTTTAAAGGTGAGTTTTAATATCAAATAAGTACATTAACTAAGTTTTTGATTTGGTATTTCATATATAACGCAGGCAAAACGGAGAAAAGACCATGTTTGAGATCATGGATAGTCATACAGATGAAGCGGTGATCAAGGTCATCGGTGTCGGTGGTGGTGGCGGAAACGCAGTAGAGCATATGGTTAAGCACAACATCGAAGGTGTTGAGTTTGTTGCTACTAATACGGATGCCCAAGCACTGAGAAAGTCGGCTGCAGGAACAACTATTCAATTAGGACGTGATGTCACTAAGGGTTTAGGCGCTGGAGCTAATCCTGAAATAGGCCGCTTGGCCGCAGAAGAAGATAGAGAAAATATTAGAAGTGCTCTTAAGGGCTCTGACATGATCTTTATTGCTGCGGGAATGGGTGGTGGAACGGGAACTGGAGCTGCACCTGTAGTTGCAGAAATAGCAAAAGAAGAAGGAATATTAACGGTTGCCGTAGTGACTAAGCCATTTCCTTTCGAAGGCAAAAAACGTATGGCTTATGCCGATCAAGGTATCGAAGAGCTGGCTAAGCATGTGGATTCACTGATCACTATCCCTAACGAAAAATTGCTTAAAGTTTTGGGTCGTGGCACATCTTTATTGGATGCGTTTGCTGCAGCAAACAATGTGCTTCTTGGTGCTGTTCAAGGTATTGCAGAGCTCATCACTCGTCCGGGTCTGATTAACGTCGATTTCGCCGATGTGAAGACTGTGATGTCTGAAATGGGTAACGCCATGATGGGTACAGGTGTTGCGAGTGGTGAAGACCGCGCCGAGGAAGCCGCCGAAGCTGCTGTCGCCAGTCCATTATTGGAAGACATCGATTTGGCTGGTGCCCGTGGTGTATTGGTTAATATTACAGCGGGTATGGATATGAGCATAGAAGAGTTTGAGACTGTGGGTAACCACGTCAAGGCTTATGCTTCAGATAATGCTACCGTAGTTGTAGGCGCGGTTATCGATCCTGAAATGAGTGACGAGTTACGTGTAACTGTTGTTGCTACAGGTATAGGTGCAGAGAAGAAGCCGGATATCCAATTGGTTACTAAGCCTACGCCTCGTCCAGAGCCTGTTGTGACACCGGAAGTGCGTATTGAGCCCCAAGGTGAAGATTTTGTTCAGCCTATGGTTAGCGGTAATGTGGTTCCAGTAGCACAGACTGCACCGGCTCCAGCACTAAAGAATGAAACTGATTACTTAGATATTCCAGCTTTCTTACGTAAGCAGGCCGATTAGGCTGTCGATGATATAGAGTGGTACTAATTAAATTTCACTCACGTTTGTGCAGGTGAATTTTGGTTAATTTGCAAAGATATGTTAGCATATCCGACCAGCCACGCCTGTTTCTAGTGATTCAGGGGGATAGGTTGAGTGCTTTTTTTGTTGATAGATACAGGTAAGACTATGATTTTTCAAAGAACTGTTAAAGAAATGGTAAAAACTACCGGAGTCGGATTGCATTCCGGCAATAAGGTGACTTTGAGCATCAAGCCTGCGCCAGTTAATTCGGGTATCGTACTTGTGCGAACAGACTTGGAGCCAGCAGTTTCGATCCCTGCCAAGGCTGAACTTGTCCGTGAAACCACTATGTGTACGGCACTGGTAAATGACGATGGCATCCGTATATCAACTATTGAGCACCTGTTTGCAGCGCTTGCGGGACTGGGTATAGATAATGCCGTCATTGAAGTCGATGCGCCTGAAATCCCGATTATGGATGGTAGTGCTAGTCCATTTGTTTTCTTATTACAATCCGTAGGAATTCAAGAGCAAGCCGCACCAAAGAAATATTTAAAAATCAAGAAAAACATACGCGTCGAAGACGGTGATAAATGGGTAGAGTTAAAGCCTTATAAAGGTTTCAAAATAGATTTTGCTATCGACTTTGATCACCCGGAAATAGCCCGTAGTCAGCAGCATATGGTAATGGACTTCTCATCTTCAGCCTTTATTCGTGATATCAGTAGGGCGAGAACCTTCGGGTTTATGCGTGATATTGAGTATTTACGTGCTAATAATTTAGCGTTAGGCGGCAGCATGGAAAATGCTGTAGTGCTTGACGAATATAAAGTCCTCAACCCCGATGGCCTGCGTTATGAGGACGAATTTGTTAAGCATAAAATTTTAGATGCATTTGGTGATTTGTATGTTGCAGGCTATGCCATCGTTGGTAAGTTTTGCGCATACAAGACCGGGCATGCGCTAAATAATCAACTGGTACGTGCTTTATTGGCTCAGCAGGATGCCTGGGAGTTAGTTAGCTTCGAGAAAGAAGATGAAGCGCCAGTGAGTTTTTCAGTTCCTAGTGGCGCAGTGTTTGCGTAATTAAGTGAACTAAGACTGCCTTGAACGGCTGGCTAAAGCAGCCAGCCGTTTTAGTTTTATCCCCAAAGATCCTTCCGTATGTTCAGCTAAAGCCTCTATGTGTTGTGCAGCGGTTTTACTGATTTTGTTGTTATTTGTTTTGGGTTTTGTTGCATACAAAAACAGACTCGGGTTGACTTTAACTTCGATAGCGGACAGCATAGGTAACGTTTCGGCTTGTAGCTGTTGTAACATTTTGGCTTTTTGGAAGTTTATTCTTGCAGCCCATGCAGCAGTTGTCGTTTCAATAACTAGAACACCCTGACGGAGATTGGCAACTTTGAGTTGCTGTGACACTGGACCAGTCAGCACTTGTTTTACGTAATGATTCAAGTGCAACAGAAGTTCTGCTTTTTCAGCTATATTGGGGAACTCCCCTTGCTGATGCAGTAATTGGCTTAAGTCCTGTGGGGGCTTTTTCATATGATAATAAAATGGCTTAATTAGGCTATGAGTGTAACAGTTTTTATTCAAGGTCGAAATGGCGCCACAAGATGGCAGCCAGGTAAACGTTGGCTATTATTGCCCGTTTTGCTGATCGCAGCCGGAACAGGCCTGTATCAGCACAGTGCCAAACAAATTCAGCAACAGCAGACTAATACCGATAATGAACGTGTTGCTCGTGAAGAGCAAAAAAACGAACTTATCGAGCTTAAAGGGGCTACTGAGTCGCAATTAGCCATGCTGGTAACACACGTTGCCCGTATGCAAGCTAAGGTCACTCGCCTTGAAGCTCTTGGTCTGCAAATCGCTAAGAATAATCAATTAGAAGATCAATTTGATTTCTCTTCCGAAGTCGGTGTTGGTGGCCTGAGTAATTTGGGTGCCAACATTGAACTCGATCAACTTATTCTGGATATGGATAAGTTAGTGTCACGAATAGATAATAATAATGCTCAACTTTCAATACTTGAAACTGTCTCATCTAATCTCCATATAGATGAAGAGCGTTATATATCTGGGCGTCCCATCCGTAAAGGTTGGTTATCGTCGCCCTACGGTTTACGTAATGACCCTTTTAGTGGGCGGAGAACGATACATAAAGGTATCGATTTCGCCGGCAAAGAGGGCACCAATGTGGTTGCAACTGCAGCAGGAGTGATCACTTGGGCAGGAAAAATGTTTGGTTATGGTGAGTTAGTGGAAATAGATCATGGTAATGGTCTGCGAACTCGCTATGGACATAATAAATCTCTGTCAGTAACTGTGGGTGATGTCGTCGCCAAAGGCGAAAGTATCGCACTTATGGGGAGTACTGGTCGTTCGACTGGACCTCATGTGCATTACGAAGTGTTGCGGGGTGGGCAACAGATAGATCCGCAGAAGTTTGTCTACCGCAAAGCAAGTTAACTTAATAATCGGCTTTCAGACTCGACAGGGACTAGGCCAACAACATAAAAAGTGGTTCAGATGTTTGGTAAAATACTGACAAAATTATTTGGTAGTCGTAACGATCGCACACTTAAATCTCTTAGCAAGGTTGTCACTGAGATAAATGCGCTCGAAGAAGATTATGAAAAGTTAACTGATGAAGAGTTAAAGGGGAAAACCTCGACTTTTCGTGAACGTTTAGATAAGGGTGAAACATTAGATAATGTTTTACCGGAAGCATTTGCCGCAGTTCGTGAGGCATCTAAGCGTGTATTCGAAATGCGTCATTTTGATGTACAGATGCTTGGTGGCATGGTTCTCGATAGTAACCGTATTGCTGAGATGCGTACTGGTGAAGGTAAAACCTTGACGGCGACACTGCCTGCGTATTTGAATGGATTAACTGGTAAAGGTGTTCATGTCATTACGGTCAACGATTACCTCGCCCGTCGTGATGCTGAAAACAACCGTCCACTTTTTGAATTTCTAGGCTTAACTGTTGGTATCAACGTTGCCGGTTTAGGACAGCAAGAGAAGAAAGACGCATATAACTCAGATATTACTTACGGAACCAACAATGAATTTGGCTTCGACTATTTGCGTGACAATATGGCGTTTTCACCTCAAGAACGTGTTCAACGTCCACTTCATTACGCTCTAATTGATGAGGTCGATTCGATTCTTATCGATGAAGCGAGAACGCCACTGATTATCTCTGGTGCAGCTGAAGATAGCTCGGCTCTATATACTAAAATAAATACTCTCATTCCACAGCTTGTCCGTCAGGATAAAGAAGATACGGAAGAGGTGATCGGCGATGGAGATTATTCTATCGACGAGAAAGCTAAACAAGTACACATGACCGAGAGAGGTCAGGAGAAAGTTGAAGTTCTGCTTATCGAGCGAGGTATGCTGTCAGAAGGCGAATCTCTCTATTCGGCGGCGAATATTTCATTAGTGCACCATGTTAATGCTGCGCTTCGTGCTCACACGCTCTTTGAAAGAGATGTCGACTATATCGTTCAGGATAATGAAGTCGTCATTGTCGATGAGCATACCGGGCGTACTATGCCGGGTCGTCGCTGGTCAGAAGGTCTTCACCAGGCCGTTGAAGCCAAAGAAGGCGTCAATATCCAGAATGAAAACCAGACGCTGGCTTCAATTACTTTCCAGAACTTCTTCCGTCAATATGAAAAGCTTGCGGGTATGACAGGTACCGCCGACACAGAAGCATTCGAGTTCCAACATATTTATGGTTTAGATACAGTCGTTATCCCGACAAACAGACCTATGGTTCGAAAAGATAATGCCGATCTGGTTTATCTGACTCCAGATGAAAAATACGCTGCAATAGTCGAAGATATTCAGGGATGTCGCGAACGTGGGCAACCCGTTCTTGTGGGTACTGTCTCTATCGAACAATCTGAGCTCTTGGCTCGCTTGATGCAGAAAGAGAAGATTTCCCATGAAGTCTTGAATGCCAAGTTTCATGAGCGTGAAGCCGATATTGTTGCTCAGGCGGGAAGGAAGGGAGCCGTTACCATCGCTACCAATATGGCGGGTCGTGGTACAGATATTGTACTAGGTGGTAACTGGGCGATGGAGATCGAGGCAATTGAGAATCCAACGTCAGAACAGAAAGCTAAGATTAAGGCAGATTGGCAAGTACGCCACGATGAAGTCGTTGATGCCGGTGGATTGCATATCTTAGGTACCGAGCGCCATGAGTCACGTCGTATAGATAATCAGCTGCGTGGACGTTCGGGTCGACAAGGTGATGCTGGTTCTTCGCGTTTTTATCTATCAATGGAAGATAGTTTAATGCGTATTTTTGCTTCTGAGCGTGTTTCTTCAATGATGAAGAAGCTTGGTATGGAGCAAGGCGAAGCGATTGAGCATCCTTGGGTATCAAGGGCTATTGAGAATGCTCAACGTAAAGTAGAAGCCAGAAACTTCGATATACGTAAGCAACTCCTGGAGTTTGATGACGTCGCCAATGACCAACGTCAGGTGGTTTATGCTCAGCGTAATGAGCTAATGGATGCCGATGATATTCAAGATACTATCGTTAATATCCAAGCCGATGTTGTCAATGGCCTAGTCGATCACTATGTTCCGCCTCAGTCAGTAGAAGAGTTGTGGGATATTGCTGGTCTCGAAAAGCGTTTAGAGCAAGAATATGCGCTAAAAATGCCAATACAAGACTGGCTAGATAAGGAAGATGATCTTCACGAAGAGACACTACGCGAGAGAATAGTAGATACTTGGGTGAAGGCGTATCAAGCAAAAGAAGAGATGGTCGGTGCATCGGTCCTGCGTCAGTTTGAAAAAGCTGTCATGCTGCAAACTCTAGATGGACTCTGGAAAGAGCATTTGGCAGCGATGGATCATCTACGTCAAGGTATCCACCTACGTGGTTATGCGCAGAAAAATCCTAAGCAGGAATATAAGCGTGAATCTTTCGAGCTGTTTCAAGAGATGCTAGAGTCATTGAAGCACGATGTGATCAGCGTTATGTCAAAGGTGCAAGTACAGGCACAATCTGATGTTGATGAGATGGAAGAACGTCGACGTCAAGAAGAAGCTAAAATACGCCGCGATTATCAGCATGCTGCCGCTGAAGCGTTAGTGGGAGCTGAAGAAGCACAAGATTTAGCTGCACACACTCCAACAGTACGTGAAGGTGCTAAGGTTGGTCGTAATGATCCTTGCCCATGTGGTTCTGGCCGTAAATACAAAGCGTGTCATGGAAAGCTCTCTTAATATGCACTAGAAGCTATCTATACTATTTTTAAAACCACTCACTTGAGTGGTTTTTTTATGTAAGGTGCTTATCAATTACCGTTTTGGCTTTAAATCGCAAGGCATTGATGGATTAATGACCTACAATAGGTGTTCTGTGGATAAATCTGGGGGTAAGCAGTGGTTTAGTTGTGACTATAAGAAAAGATTTAAAAAAGATCATTTTTATTCATAAAACCGCTTGCGATCATTCTCATACTCCCTATAATGCGCATCCACTGACACGGCAAACCAGTCCTACTAAACATTAAGTTAAGTAAGATGGGTTATATAAAATAGTCGAGTCAGGGTAGCAAGTGAGCTAAGGATTTAATCATTTTTAATGATTGAAATTCTTTTTAAAAAAGCCCTTGACGCCAACAACGGGAAGTGTAGAATACGCCTCCTCAAGCCAACGACCTAGCGTCACGGCGGCATCTGAAAGAATGATGCAACGCTCTTTAACAATTTATCAAGTAATCTGTGTGGACACTCACAGGTGTTGAGTTATTCGAAACTGCTTCTCACGAAGCAGTCAAAAATTTAACTCGATGAAGCTCTTTTTAAGAGTAACTGGAGTGGCCATAGCAATATGTAAACTTATGAATCGCAAGATTCATTAAACAGTATAATTCATTGAGCCGATGTCATTTTCGAAAGTAAGTGCATCAAAAGAACTTTAATTGAAGAGTTTGATCATGGCTCAGATTGAACGCTGGCGGCAGGCCTAACACATGCAAGTCGAGCGGAAACAGGAAGGTGCTTGCACCTTTGCTGTCGAGCGGCGGACGGGTGAGTAATGCCTAGGGAACTGCCCAGTCGAGGGGGATAACAGTTGGAAACGACTGCTAATACCGCATACGCCCTACGGGGGAAAGGAGGGGACCTTCGGGCCTTTCGCGATTGGATGTACCTAGGTGGGATTAGCTAGTTGGTAAGGTAATGGCTTACCAAGGCAACGATCCCTAGCTGGTCTGAGAGGATGATCAGCCACACTGGAACTGAGACACGGTCCAGACTCCTACGGGAGGCAGCAGTGGGGAATATTGCACAATGGGCGAAAGCCTGATGCAGCCATGCCGCGTGTGTGAAGAAGGCCTTCGGGTTGTAAAGCACTTTCAGCGAGGAGGAAAGGTTGTAGTTTAATAAACTATAGCTGTGACGTTACTCGCAGAAGAAGCACCGGCTAACTTCGTGCCAGCAGCCGCGGTAATACGAGGGGTGCAAGCGTTAATCGGAATTACTGGGCGTAAAGCGTACGCAGGCGGTTTGTTAAGCAAGATGTGAAAGCCCCGGGCTCAACCTGGGAATTGCATTTTGAACTGGCAAACTAGAGTCTTGTAGAGGGGGGTAGAATTTCAGGTGTAGCGGTGAAATGCGTAG
This sequence comes from Shewanella psychrophila, assembly GCF_002005305.1. Classification (NCBI taxonomy): domain Bacteria; kingdom Pseudomonadati; phylum Pseudomonadota; class Gammaproteobacteria; order Alteromonadales; family Shewanellaceae; genus Shewanella; species Shewanella psychrophila. The sequence continues at coordinate 3,751,385 of NZ_CP014782.1, read as the reverse complement.
AGATCTGAAGGAATACCGGTGGCGAAGGCGGCCCCCTGGACAAAGACTGACGCTCAGGTACGAAAGCGTGGGGAGCAAACAGGATTAGATACCCTGGTAGTCCACGCCGTAAACGATGTCTACTCGGAATTTGGTGTCTTGAACACTGGGTTCTCAAGCTAACGCATTAAGTAGACCGCCTGGGGAGTACGGCCGCAAGGTTAAAACTCAAATGAATTGACGGGGGCCCGCACAAGCGGTGGAGCATGTGGTTTAATTCGATGCAACGCGAAGAACCTTACCTACTCTTGACATCCACAGAACTTTCCAGAGATGGATTGGTGCCTTCGGGAACTGTGAGACAGGTGCTGCATGGCTGTCGTCAGCTCGTGTTGTGAAATGTTGGGTTAAGTCCCGCAACGAGCGCAACCCTTATCCTTATTTGCCAGCACGTAATGGTGGGAACTTTAGGGAGACTGCCGGTGATAAACCGGAGGAAGGTGGGGACGACGTCAAGTCATCATGGCCCTTACGAGTAGGGCTACACACGTGCTACAATGGTCGGTACAGAGGGTCGCAAAGCCGCGAGGTCAAGCTAATCCCACAAAGCCGGTCGTAGTCCGGATCGGAGTCTGCAACTCGACTCCGTGAAGTCGGAATCGCTAGTAATCGTAGATCAGAATGCTACGGTGAATACGTTCCCGGGCCTTGTACACACCGCCCGTCACACCATGGGAGTGGGCTGCACCAGAAGTAGATAGCTTAACCTTTCGGGGAGGGCGTTTACCACGGTGTGGTTCATGACTGGGGTGAAGTCGTAACAAGGTAGCCCTAGGGGAACCTGGGGCTGGATCACCTCCTTACCTATACGACTAACTCAACTCTGAGCATGTAAAGTGCGCTGAGTGTCTACACAGATTACTTGATAGAAAGAAAGAGCAAAAATACGTTGGGTCTGTAGCTCAGCTGGTTAGAGCGCACCCCTGATAAGGGTGAGGTCGGTGGTTCAAGTCCACTCTGACCCACCAAATCTTTATCTACTCTGCGTTAAATTAATACTCGTTTAGTTCACTAAACGTCGCATTAATTTGCCTTGATTAGATTACGATTTGGCTTTGCCAAAATTGTTTGGTATTAACGTATATTTGTTTGACTGCATGTAAATGGGGCTATAGCTCAGCTGGGAGAGCGCCTGCCTTGCACGCAGGAGGTCTGCGGTTCGATCCCGCATAGCTCCACCATTTACTTACTTTTTTGCTGAAATAGTAAGTCATGCATTGGATAGAGATGCCAAAGATAAATGCAAAATTTATCTTTGGCTTTTTTAAGCCCGTTCTTTAAAAATTTGGAAAGCTGATAGTGTTAATGCGAAAGGGACTATTGTGAAAGCGACGTCGTAAGATGAAGTGATAGCAGTGGTTAATAGCATTAGCGCGAAAAATAAATAATTGAGTTCTCAAACACTTAAATCAAGTGCCGACTCATTCATTATAGATTCTTGTAAGAAAAGGTCTTTAACGATTGAGTCATGAGTATTCTTTTGGCGAAAGTAAACACCATTAGTTGCGATACAGTCCTATGTGGGTTGTATGGTTAAGTGACTAAGCGTATACGGTGGATGCCTTGGCAGTCAGAGGCGATGAAGGACGTAGTAACTTGCGAAAAGCGTTGGCGAGCTAGTAACAAGCATTTGAGCTAACGATGTCCGAATGGGGAAACCCACTCACATAAGTGAGTATCACATACTGAATACATAGGTATGTGAGGCAAACCCGGGGAACTGAAACATCTAAGTACCCGGAGGAAAAGAAATCAACCGAGATTCCCCTAGTAGCGGCGAGCGAACGGGGATTAGCCCTTAAGTCTATAGGGTGTTAGTGGAATGAGTTGGAAAGCTCAGCGGCACAGGGTGATAGCCCCGTACATGAAAACTAACTATAGATGAAAACGAGTAGGACGGGACACGTGACATCTTGTCTGAACATGGGGGGACCATCCTCCAAGGCTAAATACTCCTGACTGACCGATAGTGAACCAGTACCGTGAGGGAAAGGCGAAAAGAACCCCTGTGAGGGGAGTGAAATAGAACCTGAAACCGTATACGTACAAGCAGTGGGAGCGGTTCTTGAGACCGTGACTGCGTACCTTTTGTATAATGGGTCAGCGACTTACATTTTGTAGCGAGGTTAAGCGAATAGCGGAGCCGTAGGGAAACCGAGTGTTAACTGCGCGTTTAGTTGCAAGGTGTAGACCCGAAACCCGGTGATCTATCCATGGGCAGGTTGAAGGTTGAGTAACATCAACTGGAGGACCGAACCGACTTATGTTGAAAAATGAGCGGATGACTTGTGGATGGGGGTGAAAGGCCAATCAAACCGGGAGATATCTGGTTCTCCTCGAAAGCTATTTAGGTAGCGCCTCGAGCGAATACCATTGGGGGTAGAGCACTGTTAAGGCTAGGGGGTCATCCCGACTTACCAACCCTTTGCAAACTCCGAATACCAATGAGTACTACTCGGGAGACACACGGCGGGTGCTAACGTCCGTCGTGAAAAGGGAAACAACCCAGACCATCAGCTAAGGTCCCAAAGTTATTGCTAAGTGGGAAACGATGTGGGAAGGCTTAGACAGCTAGGAAGTTGGCTTAGAAGCAGCCATCTTTTAAAGAAAGCGTAATAGCTCACTAGTCGAGTCGGCCTGCGCGGAAGATTTAACGGGGCTAAGCAATACACCGAAGCTATGGGTACTAGTGCTTGCACTAGTGCGGTAGAGGAGCGTTCTGTAAGCCGTTGAAGGGAAAGGGGTAACCCATCCTGGAGGTATCAGAAGTGCGAATGCTGACATGAGTAACGATAAAGGGAGTGAAAAACTCCCTCGCCGAAAGACCAAGGTTTCCTGTCCAATGTTAATCAGGGCAGGGTAAGTCGACCCCTAAGGTGAGGCCGAAAGGCGTAATCGATGGGAAACAGGTTAATATTCCTGTACTTCTGCTAACTGCGATGGAGAGACGGAGAAGGCTAGGCTAGCGCGGCGTTGGTTGTCCGCGTTTAAGGTTGTAGGTTGTATTCTTAGGCAAATCCGGGAATACGCATTAAATTGCAAGACTGAGGACTGATGACGAGACCCTAAGGGGTTGAAGTAGTTGATGCCATGCTTCCAGGAAAATCTTCTAAGCTTCAGGTTAGTAGGAATCGTACCCCAAACCGACACAGGTGGTTGGGTAGAGAATACCAAGGCGCTTGAGAGAACTCGGCTGAAGGAACTAGGCAAAATGGTACCGTAACTTCGGGAGAAGGTACGCTGCCGGCGGTGATGGGACTTGCTCCTTAAGCTGCTGGCAGTCGCAGATACCAGGTGGCTGCAACTGTTTATCAAAAACACAGTACTGTGCAAACTCGCAAGAGGAAGTATACGGTATGACGCCTGCCCGGTGCCGGAAGGTTAATTGATTGGGTTATCTTCGGAGAAGCTCATGATCGAAGCCCCGGTAAACGGCGGCCGTAACTATAACGGTCCTAAGGTAGCGAAATTCCTTGTCGGGTAAGTTCCGACCTGCACGAATGGCGTAATGATGGCCACGCTGTCTCCAGCCGAGACTCAGTGAAGTTGAAATTGCGGTGAAGATGCCGTATACCCGCGGCTAGACGGAAAGACCCCGTGCACCTTTACTATAGCTTGGCACTGAACATTGAACCTACATGTGTAGGATAGGTGGGAGACTTTGAAGTTGGGACGCTAGTTCTGATGGAGTCAACCTTGAAATACCACCCTTGTAGTTTTGATGTTCTAACTCTGGCCCCTGAATCGGGGTTGAGGACAGTGCCTGGTGGGTAGTTTGACTGGGGCGGTCTCCTCCCAAAGAGTAACGGAGGAGCACGAAGGTTGGCTAAGTACGGTCGGACATCGTACGGTTAGTGCAATGGCATAAGCCAGCTTAACTGCGAGACATACACGTCGAGCAGGTACGAAAGTAGGTCATAGTGATCCGGTGGTTCTGTATGGAAGGGCCATCGCTCAACGGATAAAAGGTACGCCGGGGATAACAGGCTGATACCGCCCAAGAGTTCATATCGACGGCGGTGTTTGGCACCTCGATGTCGGCTCATCACATCCTGGGGCTGAAGTCGGTCCCAAGGGTATGGCTGTTCGCCATTTAAAGTGGTACGCGAGCTGGGTTCAGAACGTCGTGAGACAGTTCGGTCCCTATCTGCCGTGGGCGTTGGATGATTGAAGGAAGCTGCTCCTAGTACGAGAGGACCGGAGTGGACGAACCGCTGGTGTTCGGGTTGTTATGCCAATAGCATTGCCCGGTAGCTACGTTCGGAATCGATAACCGCTGAAAGCATCTAAGCGGGAAGCGAGTCCTAAGATGAGTCATCCCTAGGAATTTAATTCCTCTAAAGAGCCGTTCGAGACTAGGACGTTGATAGGCAGGGTGTGTAAGCGTTGTGAGGCGTTGAGCTAACCTGTACTAATGACTCGTGAGGCTTAACCATACAACCCAGATGGGTTTGTAGCGTTAATGTTGATTACTTTACAAGCACAAAAGAATACGAACTTGATTTAAGTTGGTCATAAAATGCTTCTGTATTTATGACATAGAGTGCATCCGTGTACTAGACCCAATTATTTAACGCTATTTAGATGATTTCTGAATAGCCAGCTTTCTAAATTCTTTTACCTTTAGCTTTTTTTAAAAGCTGAAAGTAATCGCCAAATTAGTCTGGAAACCATAGCATTGTGGCCCCACCTGACCCCATCTCGAACTCAGAAGTGAAACACAATTGCGCCGATGGTAGTGTGGGGTCTCCCCATGTGAGAGTAGGTCATTTCCAGGCGCCTAATTAAGTAGAGAAGCCACCTGAATAAGGTGGCTTTTTTGCGTCTGGGGCTTTGTAAAATTATTAACTTTACGCCTCGAATTTACCTGTGCTGATAACAGGTGGCTTATCCACTTAAGCACGTACGTGCAATGGCGACTCCCGATGTCGCCGCGTCGCTGAGCGGGCTCTCCCGCTACGAAACGAAGTTTCTCCGCGTTCAATTAGGGCTGAATACTGCGTATTCAAAGCGTCGTAATTTCACCCCCATGTGCCCACTTCGTGGATCGAGTAGGTCATTTTAAGGCGCTAATCGATATAAGTTTATTGGGATAAGAGATCTATAAATCCATCGACTGTGATCTTGTCTAAGCATTTGTTTACTATAGATTTTGCCATGTATACGGAATCAGCCTCGGCGTAACACCTGAGTTCGGGGGCATTTCCTGAGGGGCGTAGGTGAATAATTCTGCTGTCTTTGAGCGTCATTCGTAAACCATCGGTGTAATCAAGGCTTCGAATTAATACTTCTTTAAATCCTAAGGCCTTGAGTAGCTGGTTCGGTTTTTCTTGGCCTAGGCTCAGAATGATTTGGCTACGATCCGTGGCGAAGTTTTTTATACGGTCGCTGTATGTCACTCTTTTGGGGAGGGAGTCGACTAAGGCTGAAATAGTGTCATGCTTAGATCCTGAAAATAGCATTAATGTAGGTAAGACGGCATCTCGAGTTGGCAGTGCTTTAATTGTATGTTGCTCGAATCTTACATCGCTGCCTAACAAGAAGCCCCCATTAGCTTCAAAGCCTGCAATTGTTTCATAGTTTTTTGCCAGAGCAGAAAATTCAGCAATGACATAGGGTGAACCAATTTTTGTTCGCTTCACATGGGAGAAATATGCGCTGCTTTCTATGGCCGTATTGCTATTTACTGGTATTGCGAGCGCTTTAATATGCAGTGCATTAGCACAGATCAAGCCTAAAATATCACCTCGTAGCCAAGTGCCATTCTCATCGGCAACGAGAGGGCGGTCGCCATCACCATCGGTAGAGAATATGGCATCGAGAGAATATTGCTCAGACCAGAGTTGAGCTTTTGCTATGTCCTCATCGGATACAGCCTCTGTATCGATTGGTACAAATTTATCGCTTCGTTCTAAAGAGATAATCTCGGCCCCCAGGGCCGAGAATATCTCAAAATATAAATCACGCCCCGAGCTGGAGTGTTCATAAATACCAATGCGCTTGCCTGCGAGAAACGAAGTATCGAACAATGATGTGTAACGTTGAATATAAAGCCTGGCAGCACGCGGATTAACAGCAAGGTTGGGGATGTCATCTATGGGAGAAAATTCTGCCTTAGTACATAGTATCTCTTGTTCATCAGACTTACTGATCTCTCCATCAGGGAGATAAAATTTTAAGCCGTTACGGTCAAATGGGATGTGACTTCCAGTAACCATGATACAAGGCATATTATCTTGCATGGCTGTATATGCTAGTGCGGGAGTGGGGAGTACTCCATAATAGATAGCTTCGATTCCCAGCTGTTCTAACGCCTTGGCACAGGCCATCGCCATTCGAAAACTACTTGGGCGGTTATCCATTGCGATGGCAACATGCTTGATATTGGAGTTTTTCAGCTGAATAGCGACAAATGCATGGGTAAAAGCTGCACAAACCTCATTGGTAAACAGAGAGACTAGCCCACGAGCACCGCTGGTGCCGAAGGCTATACCACTAGTCTTAATCACATCTGAACTTAATAACATCTAAAATCCTATAGATGGGAGTGTTCGCTCCGCAACGAAAATAACAAGACTATATCGGCATGGTAAATAAGGCTATTTAGCTTCAGTCTTCGATGTTCAAATATTGATGCTAGATAAACCTGATATCTACACTTGCTCATCTTTGCGACCGTAGCGATCCTCAAGGCGTACAATATCATCTTCACCAAGATAGGAACCTGATTGCACTTCGATAAGTTCCAACGGGATTTTACCCGGGTTTTCAAGTGAGTGGATAGTGCCAATGGGTATGTATGTGGACTGGTTTTCAGTCAATAAGATTTGTTGTTCACCGTTGGTTACTTTTGCTGTGCCGGAAACAACGATCCAATGTTCGGCTCTATGGTGATGCATCTGAACAGAGAGCTTTGCGCCTGGGTTTACCGTGATATGTTTCACCTGAAAACGCTCACCATAGTCTATGGAGTCATATTTGCCCCAGGGGCGATATACTTCACGGTGGTGCTGCCATTCACTGCGCCGATTTTCTTTTAATTGTTCAACAATTTTTTTTACTTGCTGAACTTCTGTCTGTTTTGAAACTAAGATTGCATCTTTTGTTTCAACGATTATCACATCTTCTAATCCTATGGTTGCTACTAGTTTATCGGTAGCATGAACATAGGAGTTACTGGTATCTATGCTAATCACATCGCCCTGGAAGGCATTGCCGTTACTGTCCTTATCCTTCACTTCCCAAAGTGCAGACCAGCTACCTACGTCACTCCATCCGCAATCCATAGGAACGACCACAACTTTATCCGAGCCCTTAGTACTGCACAGAGGCTCCATCACTGCGTAATCGATAGAATTATCCGGGCATGCTTCAAAGGCGGCCTTATCCACCCGTAAGAAGTCGAGGTCTTGTGCTGTATTGGAGATAGCCTGTTCGCATGCGGCATAGATCTCTGGGCAGTGAGTCTTAAGCTCGTCTAAATAACGACTGGCTTTAAAAAGGAACATTCCACTGTTCCAATAGTAGTTTTTGTTATCCAGATAGGTTTGAGCCGTTATTAGGTTGGGTTTCTCCACAAACTCAGCGACACAATAGCCTTCGCCGTTCCCGCAGGTCTCACCGCGTTTTATGTAGCCATAGCCTGTTTCAGGTGCTGTAGGCACAATACCGAAAGTAACCAGCTTACCTGCCTGAGCAAACTCTGTGGCCGTTTTAACTGACTGACGAAAGGCTTGTTCATTTTTAATTAGGTGATCGGCAGCTAATACCAACAATAAGGGGTCATTATTATTTCTAACAGCCATTAATGCTGCAAGGGCAATCGCCGGAGCCGTGTTACGCCCTACAGGCTCTAGAATAATCCCGCTATTGGGTATTTTGTTGGCTCGAAACTGCTCAGCTACCGAAAATCTATGCTCTTCATTACAGATCACCATGGCTGGGGCATGTTCGATCCCCTGAAGGCGCATAGCCGTGCTTTGCAGCATAGAGCTATCACCGCTTAAGCTTAGAAATTGTTTGGGGAACATCTGTCGCGACATGGGCCAGAGTCGTGATCCTGCTCCGCCAGCCATTATTACAGGTAAAATCATTTTTTCTCCGAAAATAACAATTAAATCTGTTTAATTAGAGTCACATGTTAAATTTATTATAGTTGTAACATTTTTTTTTTGCATGATTATTTTCATTTTTCTCACTTAATATCTTATTAAGTGAGAAGCCGTAGTGATTAATGTACCGTTCGGTTCACTCAGCTTTAAGTTTATATTAATTAGAAATGAATAATATAGGGGTCTACATATGCTTTATTTTATGGGTAAAGTAATGACACCTTGGTTTTCTAATCGGTCCCCAATGAATAAGTGTTTACTGGTCTATATTCTTGCTCTTGCTGTCATAGGTTGTGTGTCTGATTCAAGTTAAGAGTCGGCGTCTAAGGTGATTATCCATGATCATGTATTCGAGTCCGAGGAGGTGAATATGTTTCAGCGTTTTTCGGCCGACTCAGCCAATACGCTAGAGTTTAATGAATTGAGGTATTTTACTCTTAGAGCTGATGCTGGTTTCTATTTATATAAGCCTGTCAACGTTGAAGGAAATGGACACCTTTCTCTATTGAATGAGGATACAATTCGAGTCAAAAATAAGCTGATCCATGAGTTGAATGCTAAAGATATGTCTGAGCGAACTTTGACGATTTTCGATAATGATTTCTATACCGGTGATTATGTTGCCGATATCTCAAGTGATGCGGAGTTGTATCAGGGTCTTGAGGTAGAGTTGAGCACCTACTATAAAAATAATCTCAGCGTGTTTATGAAAGTAAATCTATCGAGGTCTTTTCTTAATGATGCCACTTCCGATGGCTTATTGCTAAAAGATGCCCGCTCGGTATGGTCCGAGGCAATCGAACAAACTGGATTTTAATTTTATTATCTCTTCAGAAGGTTAACAGATTAGGTTTTTCGGCAAACAGAAGTTCACACTCACTTCTGCCTGAGGTAGTAGTTGGCGATGAGGCTAAGATATTGTGAATGAACTAAATTATTTTAGTGGAGTATGGAACATAGCTTGCCAGATGATGAGCCTTTATACATTTTCTTTAAAATCGGTTTCTTACCTGAAAGCGCCATTCCCAGCTGTTAACCTCTACGCCTGAGGTGAAAGGGAAGCTGAAGTCTATGTGGGCCACATTGCCGTAACTCGAGCGAGATGAATAGATTCTCGCGCCTACTCCTATGCTTCCTATTGGACCCGATATTTCATTATTTTCATCGGGCCCGCCATAGGCCTGACCTACATCGACAAAAGCAGCCCAGCCGAGTTCGGCGAGTTGATATAAGTTAATATTTGGGTAGTTGCGGATCTCTGTGGTAAATAACCATTGGTTATCACCATGTTGGTAATCGTTAGGGTAGCCACGTATACCCGTGTCGTCACCTAAGGCAAAGGTTTTATCTAGATAGTTATTCCTAGATTTACTTAGCCTAGTCTTAACGTAAGCCGTCCATTTAGGACTTATCTGATGGAAGTATTCCGCGCTCAAGTTTACCTTGTAGAAGTCTTTTTGGCTGGTAGAAAATGCTCCTTCACCGTCAAAGCCCAGTAGGAGAAGCTCTGTATCGGCCTGATAGCCACGAGTGGTTTTCCAGTTCAGGTGGTATCCAACCGGGCTGCTGTCAGAAATATCTTGGGTCTCTAGGCCTAATTTAAAGTAATGGTGCCAACCTAGATTAAAGTCTTCGTTATAGTTGATGAGGTGGATATTGTTTAGCACCTTGAAGTCATCTTGCAAAAACTCATAGGCGAGCCAGGGATAGAGAAAGTCCCTGTCTTGGGGGAGAGCTGAGTCGGGATATTGCTCAACGTTGGCAAATTGGCTTTTATCTTGGGTGATACCAGTGATAATGCGAGTTCGAGAGTTGTCGCTCTTACTCACCTGCCATCCATACATCACGTTATTAAAGTCATGTTGCTGTTCAAACTCGTTGATGTCGATGCCATTTTGTCTAAGGGTATCGACCCTGAGATCATCGCTGTACATGGCCGAATACATGTCTTGGGTATCTAAGGTATAAAAGGGTTTGTTGAAGTAAAACTGTGTCGCCTCTCCGTCGCTATTATCTTGATAGTTGAAGGCGACTTTTGAGTGCTTGATAAAACTATCCAGTGGTGCTTCCAGTGAGATTTTATAGCCGCTTCTATCGGCGTCAGATTTGTACTTAACCCGGGTACGTATACCGTAGCCAAGTAAGTTATCTTCTTTAATGCCTATGGAGTACTTACTCTCTCCGCCGCTATGACTCAGGCTAAGAGTCGGTAACAGCGACCAGTTATCCCAAGTCTCTACCAGGAGTGTATCTCCCTCTTCGGTAATATCGGAATCGGGTGCTTTTTCTACCAAGCTAACTTTTGCATCGCGTATGTAGGGCTCATATCTCAATAGACGTTGAGCCTCATCGAGATTTTTTTGGGTGATTCTGTCGCCGGTCGCTAAGCTTAATTTATTGATAATGGTGGCTTCACGGGTATTGATATGCAGGTAATTAGCCCAGCGATGGATAAAAAAGGCATCGGGATCTGACTCATCGAAGATAGGATTACTGGAGACCACAATTTTTCGAATAAGCTTCTTCTGGGTGAGTTTGGGGCTGGTGTCCTCTCGTTCAAAAGCTTCGCCGTCAGTCAGCATAGAAGGTTCATCTGATGATGTTTCAGTTAACGTCGAATCGTCTCCTCTGCTAGGCATGCTGGCCATAACGCAGAGAATAAACAGAGATAAATTAGACGTGTATCTCATCATATAGAAGCCTTTTATATTGTTTGAGTGTGTTTGAATATCCTAAATTAAATTTTTGGGCTACAAGTTAATAACACACGCCAGATAGGAGTTAGTCAAGGCTAAAGATAAAATATGTGGGTGATTTTACATAGTTAAAATGGTGAGTAATCCATGTGTAATCGGCATAGATGCTGGGTAGAACCTGAGCTTGGGGCTGGAACTTATGACTGGAATTTATCAGCGCTAAATGTTGTTTTTAACGCTGAGTATGGTTAGGAATCAGTGGCGACAGATTTCTAGAGCGTTCTTCGTGGAGGGACTGCGACGTTGGCGAAAATGAGTCCGGCGATTAGCGACATAAAGATCAGAAAAACCTGGGTGCCTATGTGTGATTGATTAAGCATGGTTTCACCTAAGATAAGCGTGTTGAGCCCGATGTAAGTTTTACTGCCGGGTACTAAGATCACTATGCCTTGCAGCAGGGCGATAGAAGCCGGTGCCTTCATCCATCGAGCAAATAAATTGGAATAGACACCAACGGCGAATGCACCGATGAATATACCAATGGAATCCCCGAGGTAGATGCCGCCTAGCATGGATGAGAAGAATGCGACTATACCGGCGAGTATTCCCCAAGGAGCATCCTTCATGCGGGCTTTAAAGATAATAACCAATGCCATAGAAAGAATCGGAACAGCTGACCAAATAGCCCATTTAGGTAAAGGGGCTGGCTCGAAACTAATGGCATCGCCGAAGATAGCTGAGCCGACAACCATGCCCAATATCACGCCGAAATAGAGTTTAAACAGCAACATGAAGGCATCCATGATGCGTGCGGTACCTGAAATAAGATCTCTGGCGGCAAGCTCAGCCATGCCTAATGTCAGCGCAAGTCCGGGGATAAAGATGATGATGCCCGAGAGGATCACCACGGGAATATTAATACTTGGGTCGAAATGGGAGATAGCAGTGGCTGATATGGCACAGAGAATGGCCGCTAAGGGTTCAAGCATCTCGGCCATACGTTTGGAATGCTCGGCACGGTAAACCAAACCATAAACCATTAAGCCCAGTAGTGCAGACCAGAATACATCACTCCAACTGGTGCCCATTAACATAGCAAAGGCTCCTGCGGAGCTGCCAAATGCAAGTAAAGTGAGCTTATTGCTGTAAGGATTAGGCTTGTTGGCTATCTCTTCTAGACGTTCCAAAGCTTCAGTTAGGGTGCGTTTACCTGAAACCAGCTCTTCGACGAGCTCGTCGGTACGAGCCAAAGAGCCAAGGTCTAACTCGCCGGGGTTGACGCGTGCGACATGATTATACTCTTGATCGGTATCGTGTTGCAGCACAAATGTCATGGCTGTGGGGGATATCAGAAAGTATCCCTCTAGCCCGAGTAGATTTGAAACGGCTTGCAGATGGGCTTCTAGCCGATAAGCTGGCGTACCGAATTTATGTAACGATTTTCCTAACTTGATGATAAAACGTCGTTTCTCAAGAAATTCTTCGTTGTCCACTAGCGAGGTCCATTTGTGATTTAGATATTGGGGTCTTCAGGCGAGCGCATATTAACCTAATTTGTGGAAAAAAGGTTAATCGACTGGAAAATATTTACTTAGGTTCAATTAGTTGTAATGCTGGTTTATTAAAATCAATAGTGCAAGTAAAAGGATGACATATGTCTGTGGTTATTTCGGGTCTGTATATCAGTTTAACGGCGATATTAGTGGTGGCATTGGCCATGCGGGTAGTCAAGTTACGCCGCAAACATAAGATAGGCCTAGGTAGTGCAGACAATAAAGCGCTTGAGCTCGCGACCCGAGTTCATGCTAACTTAGTTGAGAATGCGCCTATTGCTATGATCTTACTGCTGCTGGCGGAATTGAACGATCTCTCTGGCATCTATCTACACCTGCTCGGAATCGTCTGGATCATAGGTCGTATCTTACATGCAGTTGGCTTGACCCAAGGCAAAGGTGGTTATCATCTTGGGCGGTTCTGGGGCGGGCTACTCAGTTGGTCAGTCATTTTGATCTTAGCCATTTTTAATATCACTCACTTTGTTCTGGACTCAATGGGTTACTTGGTTTAGTTAAAGGGTATGTAAGCTATTAGCCGAAATATCCATAATAAAAGGGCAAGTTCATGAGTAAAATACTGAGCTTGTCTATATCCTTACGGCTTTTAGGGTTACATAAATATTTCTACCTTAAGTTAGCTTTTCTTTACTTTTGTTTGTTTTTTGTTCGCCTAGATGGCGTGTCCCCTGCTATACTCCGCGTCCCGTTAGTGGGCGCGAATATTCTATTTTCACCGTTAGACAGCTAGGCTCTATTACTCATGCAAGTTGAATCCACCCTCTTTACTTATCCTAAATATCGTCCAGAGCAAACTAAGGCAGCGCCTTTCTTGCCAATGTCTCGTAAAGAGATGAAGAAATTAGGCTGGGATACCTGCGACATCATCATAGTCACAGGCGATGCCTATGTGGATCATCCTAGCTTCGGTATGGCAGTGATTGGCCGTATGCTCGAGTCTCAAGGTTTCAGGGTCGGTATTATCTCTCAACCTGACTGGTCTAATAAAGAAGACTTCATGAAACTGGGTAAGCCGAATCTCTATTTCGGAGTGACTTCGGGCAACATGGACTCGATGATCAACCGTTATACCGCCGAGCGTCGCATGCGTCATGATGATGCCTATACAGCTGGAAATATAGGGGGTAAGCGCCCCGATCGCGCCGTAACAGTCTATACCCAGAGGTGTAAGGAAGCTTACAAGCAAGTGCCTGTTGTCATAGGTGGTATAGAAGCTAGTTTGCGCCGCATGGCTCACTACGATTATTGGTCTGATAAGGTCCGCCGCAGTGTGATCTTAGACGCGAAAGCAGATATTCTGGCTTATGGTAATGCTGAGCGCCCTCTGGTTGAGATCTCCCATAGATTGGCTGCGGGTGAGTCGATAGCAGAACTGCACGATATTCGTGGTACCACAGTGATACGTAAAGAGCCACTCGCCGAATGGAAGGGCATGGATTCACGTAAGATAGATCAGCTGCATAAGATTGACCCTATTCCTAATCCCTACGGCGCCGATGATGTGGGTTGTAAAAACCTCTCCGGTCCGTCGGATGTGAAAATTTTTGATAACGAAGCTCCTAAAGCGATTAGCGTACAGGCTCCGAGGCCAAAACCTTGGGAGAAGACCTATGTCCTGCTACCTAGCTATGAAAAAGTCTCTGGCGATAAATATCTTTATGCTCATGCGTCTAGAATTTTGCACCAGGAACAGAACCCGGGCTGTGCCCGTGCGCTATTTCAGCGTCATGCCGAGCGAGCCATCTGGATAAATCCTCCTGCTTGGCCGCTAAGCACCGAAGAGATGGATGGTGTTTTTGGTCTCTCTTATCAGAGAGTACCTCATCCATCTTATGGCAGTGAGAAGATCCCTGCCTATGATATGATTAAGACCTCGATTAACATCATGCGTGGTTGTTTCGGTGGCTGTTCATTCTGTTCTATCACCGAACACGAAGGACGTATAATCCAAAGCCGTTCACAAGAGTCTATTGTGAAGGAGATTAAAGATATTCAGGACAAGGTGCCAGGTTTTACCGGAGTAATTTCAGACTTAGGTGGCCCTACGGCTAACATGTATCACTTAGGCTGTAAGAGTGAGAAAGCCGAGAAGACCTGTCGTCGTATCTCTTGTATTTTCCCTGACATTTGTGGCCATATGGATACCGATCATCAGCCGACGATCGATCTGTACCGCGCGGCGCGAGATGTGCCAGGCATTAAGAAAATCTTGATTGCGTCCGGGGTTCGTTATGATCTGGCATCTGAAGATCCACGCTACGTAAAAGAGCTGGCGACTCACCATGTTGGTGGCTACCTTAAAATTGCTCCAGAGCATACCGAGGATGGCCCGCTTAATAAGATGATGAAGCCGGGCATGGGCACCTATGAAAAGTTTAAGGAGTTGTTCGACAAATACTCCAAGGAAGCAGGTAAGAAGCAGTATCTTATCCCTTACTTTATCTCGGCACATCCGGGAACGACCAATGAAGATATGGTCAACCTGGCGCTATGGCTTAAAGGTGAGAAGTTCAAGCTAGATCAGGTGCAGAACTTCTATCCATCTCCGATGGCAAATGCGACCACCATTTATCATACCGGACTGAATTCACTGAAAAATGTAAAACACACCAGTGAACAGGTGACTGTGCCGAAGAAGGGCCGTCAGCGAAAATTACACAAGGCACTGCTGCGGTATCATGATGAAGCTGGTTGGCCTATGATCCGCGAAGCCCTAATTGAGATGGGTAGAGAGGAGCTTATAGGTAATAGCCCCAGCTGTCTGGTTCCGACCGAGTCCCGTCATGAACGTGAAGCCATGCGTAACAAGGGGAAGGACGGTGCTAAGAAAGCTAACAGTAATGCCTCTTCCGATGGCAAGAAGGCCTTTACCCGCTTCTCGGAAGATCAATTTGCCGACAGGAAGCCTAAGGGCAAGACTGGCAGCTCTTCAAAGAATCAGGACGGGAAGGCATCAGGTACGCAAGGGAGTAGTGCCAATAGCCAGAAGAAACGTCCGGCGAAAAAGAATGTCTGGGGTACCACACCTAAGCATCAAAGATAGCTCGCCTCGAGTCTGTTCTAGCTAAATAAGCTGAAATAAGGGAATATCATGGATATTCCCTTATTTGTATTTAAGAGTAAATGATGTCTGATAATTCAAACCATAGTGAAGCTGATGGTTATAGTGATGAAGGCTTCTGGCACAAGGTAAAACTGTTTGCCAAAAAAGCTGGCATGGAGGTAATAGATAAGGCTTTATGTCTTTACTATGCGGCCCAGCGACCAGACACGCCTAAGTGGGCCAAGACTGTGATCTTCGGTGCATTAGCCTATTTTATCGCGCCTATCGATGCTATTCCTGACTTAACGCCAGTGGTTGGCTTCTCAGATGATTTAGGTGCTCTGGCTGCAGCGCTTGCTATGGTGAGTATGTATATTGATGATTCGGTAAAAAGTCAGGCGGCAGAAAAGTCAGCCGCCTGGTTTGATTAACTATTTTCGATTAACCAGGCCTGGCTGGTCTTTATCTGCGCTCCGCCGAAGGTGAGGGATAGCAGGTTGGCCGCGACTATTTGTGCCCCACTGAAGCTATGTTCGCCGTATTCTAATGACGGTGCGGCAATTCCATCTTCGATGACTTCGCACTGATAGCCCTTATTAACTGCACTGCGACAGATTGTCTGCACGCAGGCCTGCGCCATAGCGCCGACGATAATCAGCTTATTAATGCCTAATTCAACCAAAGTCTGCTCCAGAGCCGTGTCGATAAAGCTATCTATCTGATGTTTAACTATCACAGGCTCACCCTCAATCGGTGAGACACTGCTTTCTATCTCTATGCCTGTGGTATTTGGGGCAAAGAAGGGCGCATTTTCATCTTCGAATATATGCTGAATATGAATCACGGGTAGCTGTTTAGCTCTAAAATGAGATAGCAAACTTTTTGCTTTCAGGGTGCTCCCAATTGGGCTTTCTAGCTCAAAGCGTCCACCTTGAAAGTAGTCATTTTGTAAGTCGACTAATACCAGTGCGGTGCGTTGCTCTTTGGCTAATGGCGCCTCAAGCTGAGTGAGTACACTGAAATCATCTTCTTCCAGATACCATTGGCCATCGTGGGCCAAGGTCCATAGTTCTTTACTGATAAAGCCGCTGGCGATATTCATCGACCAGTTGGCAGATAGGATAGCTTGTTTATCGTTGAGCACCTTGATCTCAACATTTCTATATACGAGTTCTCCAGGCTTACTTTCGGCAAAACCTAGCCAGAATTGGGCGATGGCCTCGAGACCGTCGAAACGACCGAAGGGCGAGACCTGCATCTTAGCTTCGGGGAAATAGCGGCCGATACAGGCTTGGGTGTCGCCACGATTGAAATCTGCTATCCACTCACGGCTAGCTTGCATTACGGATTGGCGTATTGATTGAGTCATCTTATTTCTCTCTATGGTTGGCTTGTGTCCCTATGCAAACCAGTCTATTGTGTTTTTAATTTATAATAATTAGCCTGAAGGTGAACTTAATGTTCATTAAAAATGAACAAAGGCGGCTGAGCTATCAGATGTTAGTGTTTGATGAGGTCGTCAATCGAGGCTCCTTTACTGCGGCTGCCGAAGCATTAGGCCATACCAAGTCTGCTGTGAGTCAGTATGTGAGTCAGCTTGAAACCGGGCTCGGGGTCCGCCTACTGAACCGCAGCACTCGCCAGCTCAATCTCACTGCTGCAGGGAAAAAACTGGCTAAACGCAGTGAGCAGCTGGTAGATCTGTTATCGGCGACTTTAGATGAGATGCAATCTCTCGAGCATGTTCCTACAGGTCGAGTGTCAATCACGGCGCCCCATGCTTTTGAAACTAGCTTGGTGACGCCCATAGTGGCAGAGCTTTGTAGCGAATATCCTAAGTTGACCCCAGAGCTAGTTTTTACCGATGAACGGCTGGATTTATTGGAGCATAAGCTAGATATTGCCATCTCAGTGGGGCCACAGAAAGACAGTAATTATCAAGCCATACCGATAGGAAAGTTAGATAGTATCTTGGTGGCTTCTCCGCGCTATTTAGCTCGAGTTGGTGAGATACGATCCGAGCACTTGAGCGAGCAAACTCTGGTGATCTTACCTTGGCAAAACGGGGCGACATTAAAGGCAAAGCAAGGGACTGAGATAAGTTATACCAGTGATCAGAGTTTGAGAGTTAATACCTCCATCAGCGCAATTAACAGCGTTAAGTCTGGAGTTGGAATAGGCCTGATACCGTCAATCTTCGTGCAAGATGAATTAGAAGCCGGCATGTTACAGCGGATATTACCTGAGTTTGAAGGAGAGGTGCGTGTCGTCTATGCGCTGCACTCTTATCAAAAGCAGCTCCCTCTGGTTATGCGTCGTTTTGTCGAACGGTTAAAGTTGGAATTTCAGCAGCAGCATAAGATGAGAATTAAATGATGGGCTATTAATGGTTGATCACCGAAGAAAAGAGCCCTTAAGTTAAAATTTATCTCGTTATGTTAGGCTGTCTAGCACAAATTGATGGAGATAATAATGAAAACAACAAAATACTCACAGCTTGCGCTTTTGTTAACTAGCACTTCACTGATTGCCTTGCCAGCTCTAGCCACTACATCTGAACAGGACGCCTTCTTCGATAGTATTGCAGCCCATTGTGGTAAGGCTTTTGAGGGAACAATTACTGCCGGTAACTCTGCCGATTCAGCTTTCAGTGGCAAGAAACTCATCATGCATGTACGTGAGTGCAGCGAGACTGAGCTTAAAGTACCGTTTCATGTGGGTGATGACCATTCACGTACCTGGGTGATCACTAAGACTCAATATGGCCTGCATTTAGCACATGATCATCGCCATAAAGATGGCAGTGAAGACAAGGTAACCATGTATGGTGGCATGACAGCGGATATGGGAAGTGCTACCGATCAGTCTTTTCCTGTCGATGCATATTCGATCAATAACTTCAGAGAAAATGGTTTAAATGTCTCAATAACAAATGTGTGGCATATGTACATTGAGCCAGAAGAGTTTACCTACCGTTTGACCCGTGAAGAGCGTGATTTCAGAGTCGATTTCGACTTGAGTAAGCCAGTTTCTTTGCCGCCAGCGCCATGGGGACACGAATAGTTAGCTTTTGAATGAAGACTGGTTACATTTTTTGTTTTAACTGCTCGTGGAATGAGTATTGGGTGGTGTGTTTGAAAGCCGTTCTTTCATTGTTATCTATCACCTGCAGTGGATTAATCTGCAGATACTTCTGGGAGACGCCACAAGTCCGTCCATGGAGGCTCTGCGATTTCATCCCTGAAATCGAAGCTCCCAGCCGTATCTACACTGGGTTATCTACCTCTTCGATTTGTGCTTAACGGTAACTCCCTGCCTAAACTTATAAGCAATTTTTTTGATTTGACATGCTCGTTTTCAAAATTAACCTTGATAGAGTGCTTATTAATCAACAGCTTTGCTAAGATAGAGTTTAAATAGTAAATTTAATAATTGTGCATGCACGTTTTTACAAATATAAGCGCATGTGCACTATATAAATGTTATGCGTTTGGGTGGTTGAAAATAAGGATTGTAGTAAATGAAATTAATTTGGCTTCATGGTGCGCCAGCGGCAGGGAAACTGACGGTCGCCAAATACCTAAATGAATATTTTGAATATAAGTTGTTCCATAATCACCTTGCTGTAGATCTAAGCCTGTCTATTTACAATGAATTCGGTGAGAAAGACTTCTTCAATTTTACAAATGAAATTCGTAGAACTGTGCTGGTAAAAGCTAAAGAAATTGGTGTTACACACCTAGCTATGACGTACATGACTTGCTATGAAAGTGATGCTGCTGAAATTAATAAATATCTAAAATTTTTCGAACAAAATGGTATTGATATTTACCCAATCCACTTAAGCCCTAGCCATGAGGCTTTGCTACAGCGCTCTATATCAGAAGAGCGGCTGTTATCACATAAATTGTCTTGTCCAGAAAAGATGTTCAGTTTACTGAACGAAATGAAGTTTATTGGGATAAAGCACTCAAATGCTATTTCGCTGGATAATACCAATATGTCCCCAGCAGAAGTTGCTCGTAAGATAGTCGCTCACGTTGGGTAAATCGCATAACTAAGCACTCAAACTGACCTCCAACACATGGTACTTTTGTTTCGCAAAATTATAGCTATATGTTTTTGACAGCTTAGTGGAGTGTATCTAATTGCCATATTTTTCCTAATAAAGGCATCAATGGCTAAAGCCACACTTCTAGCGCGTTTATGCTTAGAAGTGAGCCACGAACCGAAAAATCCAATCGAAGAGATAAACACTCAGGTGTAAACGCGGCTGTGACCTTCCGTGACAGGGGTGTCACGGCAGAGCCAACAGGGACTGTGCTTGCGGCGTGTCACTAAGCCTGCTGCAAGCAATAAACACCGATGACGCTATGGTATTTAGCAAACTAATCCAATAACAACAAAGCCTAATGAACCTAATCTAAAAGATATTTGAAACTTGTTATCCGACAAGGCCCTAGGTTTTTCTTGTTTACTTATCTTCGAAGGTAAATGATTGCCCTGCAAGTGCTGCTTCAAACATCAAGCCGCCCTTAGCCAGAGTATAAACAGCCATACCATTAATGTATGAGGCCTTAGCTGCTGACTTTCCTGCACTACTTGAGTTTCCGGTTGTGCCGGCCTGAGCGTTAGCGCCTATGGTGATGGCTACAGCCGATGCCTGAGCACCAAATTCGAAGCTACCGCTGGTAAACTCATTGTAGGCTTTAGCATCTTTGAAGAAGATGATCTCACTATAGGCTTGACCACCAATCTGGAACCCTAGGGATATCTGAGTCAGGCTAGTATCACCTGCGTAGCCATTGCCTTTAAATACACGGCCTTTACCATACGCAGCACCGATGCCGAAGCCGCCTTTCCCAACTGTTGGGAAGATGGCATATCCATAGGCGTTATCGAAAAACTTATGAGTATCATTAGCCTGTTTGAAGTTGGCGACCGTCTCTGCATAGCTTTCATCGGCTAGGGCGACTGGAGACATGATAAGGCTAGCGATAAGCGCGCATGAAGTTGCAATGATAGAAATGAATTTTTTCACTTTTGACTCCTTTTCAAAAAATATGCTAATACCATACCCAGCTATTGTGATAAATAGAATGGCATAAAGGATAAAAGCGCCATTAAAGGGCGCTTTTATCCTTGCTTGTCAGCTTATGTTCAGGCTAAAAACTCACATTTTATCGCTAGCTTTAGCCTTGAAGTTTTAGTCGATAGCCTGGTTTAGAACATAGTGTTCGAACCACTTCTGATCCCATTCCATCTTGGCTTTCCTATGCTGATACTTGCTCAACCCATGGCCTTCACCCGGATAGACTATGAGTTCTACAGGTACATTCAGGTAGTGCTTGAGGGCACGATAGAGTCCTTGAGCATGACCAGCAGGTACGCGTTGATCATTTTCTCCTATGTGGATCAGCGTCGGCGTCTTTATCTTATCCGCATAAGTCAGTGAAGAGCCATGAGTGTAAGCATCTGGCTTTTCCCAAGGCAGGCCTTCCATAAAGTTGACCACATGACCCGGGGTATCTTCCAGCATCCATTGCAAACGTTGGTCGAAAACACCTGCGCCTGAGCTAGCCGCCTTGAAGCGGGTATTAGTGCTGATGATGGCGTTGGTAAGGTAGCCACCGTTACTCCAGCCCATCACGGCCATCTTATCGCCATCGACAATGCCATCGGTAATCAGCTGGTCGACACCGGCCATGATATCTTTGACTTCGATATCATGCTCCTTGCCAACTAAATCTGTCAGGAACTTATCACCGTAGCCGGTAGAACCACGGTAGTTTGGTGACAGTAGTGCCCAGCCTTTCGCGGTAAATGTTGAGCGCCCATAAGATCTGTGTTGCAGTGCATAGGGTGTGGCTGATGTCGGCCCGCCGTGGATCTGCACGATTAACGGTAGAGGGCCGTCTTTTTTCTTGTATCCGGCGGGGAGATCTAATATCCCTTCGACGTTCGTGCCGTCTGGTGCTTGCCATTTTACTATCTGGATCTGTGGCAATATCCAGCTATCGACCTGAGGGTTGATATTTGTCATGCGCTTATATTTAGACCGCTTGCTATCGGCATCGGCAATAAACAGATCATAGAAGTGATCCAGTCCATTGTGGCTGAAAGCGAGCTTCTTGCCGTTATGGCTGAAACTATAACTTCCAATGACCAGATCTCCTTTAATCACTGTACGTGTATCGCCCTGTTCCCCATCTTCTACCTCGCTACAGAACAGCTTTACACGGGCATGATCGGCGCCGCGATAACAGATCTCGTCACTATTGGGACGCCATTGAATATTGGCTGAACTTAAGGTCACATCATCGGGGCGAGTGATCTCAAGTAATGAGTCTTTCTCCGTATTGCTGACGAAGAGTTTGCCGGGATGACCATCGAAGTCGATTCTAAATGCGAGTTGTTGATTGTCACTATGCCAATCTAAGCCGAGTAGCCAGCCGTAGGCAGATGGGGCTTGTTTACGCCAGGCTGTGTCTTCTAACACCTTACTGGTCTTGCTCTTGGTGTCATATATCTCTATATCAGACCAACCTTCAAGGTTAACCAGCTCGTTATCTGATGTGGTAATACGCGCTATCTTACTGCCGTCGCTATTGATGCTGAATTGCCATACTACCTTGTCATCGTCTAACAAGAGTTGCTGTTTGAAATGCTGCAAGTCGAGCTTATAAAGCGGGTTGGTCTTACGCTCACCATGGGCATATTCTGGTTTATCATGGCTAGCGCGCATGCCTGCCCATAGATCTTTATCTTTAATGGTTTTGCTCGTCAGAAAGTAGAGGCTATTGCCATCACTGCTCACGGAGAAGGCGCTGACTCCTTCGACCTCCTTGGTCATAGGTACTGCTTCACCACCATTGTGACTTATTCTGAAAACTTGCTTCTTGCCGTTGAAGGGAGCTTTCTTATCTTCATGGGAAATCTTGCCTAAATAATAGATGTAAGCACCATCAGGACTCCATTGCGGGCTAGACTCGCTCTCATTAGTAAAGGTGAGCCGTGTTGTCTGACGGGTCTTGGTATTGACTGCCCAAAGATCTTTTTGAGATTTATCTAACTCTTTGTCCCAGCGAGACTCAAGCCAGAGGGCACGTTTGCCGTCAGGGCTGAGCTGTACACTGCTCATGCCGCCGATATCGAAGAAATCATCTGTGGTGATCTGATGGTTACGGTCAGATGCCATAGAATATGATGTGGTTAATAGGAGGCCCGCAGTAATCACTGCAAGCTTAAAAGTCGGATATGCCTTTCCCATCTTGATCCCTTATATAGCTGCTTTTAATTATTTTTTATGGCAGTCACAATAGCGTAAAACATCGTGGGCTTAAATGAAGAGAGTTAAAAAGTGTTGATATTTTTATTCAACTTAGTTGGCTTGGTTACTGCCTTTGTCCATTTGTGACTCTTCTTTTAACAACTGTTGTAGGTAGTTGAGCTCCTCTGAATTGAGTAGCTGAGTACTGGCCTTGTTTTTTGCAGCGCTTGAGTTTGTCGTTAAGGTGAGGCGTCCTCTTAGATAGGCGGCTCTGGTGATCTGTTGTAATCCATAGAGAGCCAGTACATATATGGTCAGTAACAGAGTTAATCGAGTAAAAGCTTGGGTGAACTCGGAGATCTGGTCTCCCAGGTAGAAGGGTAATATGACCAAGACTGTACGTATAAGCCAATTTGCCATCATGGCAAAGGTGAGTACCAGTAACCAACGAAACTTAATGTCCCTTAAACTCTCTTGATGTGCTTTATGTGTCCTGCCGCGGTACTTCTTGAGCATGCGGATGATCAGAATGAAATAGATACAGGTTTGTATGCTGAGCAAGCCAGGCAATAATGCGCCTAACGTATTTACCTGATGAATTTTTGATGCATTACTAAGCTCAACAAAGCTGACATCTGGGGCGAAATTCTTGTTCAATAGAGATGTTATGACGACCACTAGGGCAACGAAAAGCGCAAGATAAAAATGTCTGGAGAAACGGATGGATCGTTTAATATTATGCAAGCTTCTATAGCAATAGAGGTACAGCAGAGGCATCAGGAGAAAGTAAACCGGGATAATGAGCGTAAAAACGAGATGGATCGGTACCGGAGAGTTATCTCGATTTAGCATTCCGGTGAAGAAATACAGTGCCATTAAGCTGAATATGCTACCTAGAAGCTTGTGGTTACCATTGCCCTCCCGATATATATAACGGATATAGAGACCCAGAAGGATACAGTGAAGACCACCTAGCAGTGATAACCACCAATAACTCTGTGAGAAAAAGCTGCTAAATTCATTCATAACAATTCATTGTCATCTCTATAGGAGGCAAGAGCAAGATAAACAGGGTAAATAATCATCAAGCTATAGAGTTTGAAACATAGATGCCACAAGATTATAAGTATATATAAACTTTGATTAATGATGCATAACATTGGCTAATAGTGACGATTAAGTAATTTTATCGATTAGGGCTTACTTTCTGGTACTGACTGAAGATTTAAAGGCGACATAATCAATTTGAGAGTTGAATATTAAATCTATTGTTCTGCGTTATGTGGGGCTAGCCGAGCTAGATTCTTGGGGAGAGGTGACGAATTAAGAATTGATATCTATCTTTATCGAGTTTAGTTAACTCGAGTCCTTAGTCATTGGTAAGTGGTTTCTCCCAACTATTGAGCGTCCCTTTGCTTTCTAAGATGGCGGTTTGATTGATTGGCTGGTGGCTTGCCAGTAACTGGAGTTCTACCCGACAGTAAGTGGCGTATGGCCATAATTGGATGGGGGAGTAACATCTTTGGGCCCGAAAACACCATTATTTCTCTCGCTTTCTCCTTCATATGGGGCTTGTAGCAATGAACCGGACACTTATTACAGGTTGGCTTATCTTGTCCGTATGGACAACGGTCAAGCTTAGTGCGGGCGTAGGTGAGAAACTTCTGACACTCTTGGCACTCTGAAACGGGCATGGCATTATGCTTATGGGCTTTACAATATATTTCTACCATGGCGGCGATGGTCTGATATTCGCGAAGTAATTTGCCGCTTAGCAGCGCTGAATTTGCCATATTCAATCCCCTAACAGTACCTTAGTCGTTTGCTCGTTTATTATATCGCTTGATTCGTGTGAGTCTCAAAGTGAGTCATCTAAACTATGAAGGGGCGCACAAAATTCTGTGTTATTACCTTGCCACTTTAATTATTTTTCATCTGAGTCGGGGTGTAAATAAAGATAAATTACTGCCAGAATAGTGGCTAGGGACTGCAAATTAAGAAAAATATCTAAAAAGAGATATAAATACTTGATTTATAGCAAGAGAATGAATTAATAATATCGGTTACTATCTGTACATGGATAGGGAATATGAAGCCTGACAAAAGGCTGAAGTCAATCACTGGTGGACGACAATGAAATATATAGCGATTATTTTGCTAGTTGCTTTAGGCATTTATCTGTACAAACGTGCTAAGAGACTGGCAGAAGATGAACAAGATCAAAGCAGCATGCCTGTTGAGAAAGAGATCTTCGATGAACCTAAGGCTGATGAGACCCAGGGGGCCGATGTTGACTCGGCTCAAGAAGCTTATATTTCAGATGCCATAGCGCCTGAAATTACTGTTGACTCTAAGGTTGAAGACCTCGTTGCTGAAGAGAAAGTGGCTGAGCAAACAGTTGAGAAAGCCGAGTCTGAAGTCATTGAAATGGCTAAGCCAGTAGATGAAGGGTTAACTTTCGAGACCAAAGATACTCCTGCGGCCGAAGAGAAGTTTACAGAAGAGCTAAAAGAAGAATTAACCGAGTCTGAGCTAGCAGGTTCACAATCAGAGGTTAAACTTACTGCAGAGCCAGAGCCAGAGCCAGAGCCAGAGCCAGAGCCAGAGCCAGAAGTTGCTACGGTTGCGGTTACCGATGAGTCTTGGGCAAATGCGAAGTTGACTCAGGCGTTATCTGAATACCGTGGTGCATCGGATAATACGATAAAGCATGCCGGGTTACTCGGAGCTATTGCCGAGTGTTATAAGCAGCGTAAACAAGACCAATATAGAGAGTATGGCGCTGCTTTATCGCCATACTATTTGTCACTGTTTTCTGTGATTGATTCTCCATCATCACATAAAGGTATAGGTTTTATGCACTTATCTACTCTACTTAATGATTGCGGTGAGTTTGATAGTGCTATAGCGGTTTGTCGTAAAGCAGCAGAGTACGGATTGAGCGATGGCACTGTAACTGGCTTCGAAGGGCGTATAACACGCATTGAGAAGGCTAAAGCCAAATCATTGAAATAACTCATTTACCCAAACGGGTATAACAAGTGTAAAATAGGCGAACTGAGTTTCGCCTTTTTTATTGGCTCTTTTTAACCTTTAAGGGCATTTATGGAGTTGTTATGGGATTTCGTAAGCTAGTTTTGTTGGGTCTCTTGTTCTCATCTTTGACCGCTTGTACACAAAGCCCTGAGTGGACCTTATTCTATTATGCCGACACAACTGAGATCCCTCAGGGCGCAGCGCAGAGTGAAAACATCTCAGGCTATTACGCCGAAGTAGAGCAGTGCCTGATGAAGGGCGCAGGCATGGTTAAGGTTAGTGGTTCAGGAAAGGGTCGCTATCAATGTGGTCTACAATGCGTCACAACCAAAGGTAAAGCATTAAGTTGCAAGGAATTTATAGATAAGGTGGCATTCTAATCAAGTTATTGTTTAACAGTGTTGGGAACAGTTAACTGGCTTCTATTTTGAGGCTGAAACCTTATATTTTTCCAATCTTTTGAGTCTATTTATTGAGTAGCTATCATAGGTTTTTATAGAGACAATATTAATGAAGTTAGAATCATTACAACTAGATCCAGTGGCTAAAAGCTTGTCTATACAAGCCAAAATCGATTTTGAACAGTTTCATCTATTTGCTGAGCCGCTAGCGGCGGCCATGGATGCCAGGGTTATAGAGCGTCATGATGGAGCCGATAGACATCAATGGTTACTCACATTTGAAGGTACCCATATACAACTTAATTACGAGTTTTATGCTGATATCTGCTGGCTCGGTGTTGAGCGTGAAGATGAGGTAGAGGTACTCGAGTATTTAGCGAGCTTGTTGAGGAGGCTATTATGAGTTTAGCTCAAACAGGTTCAGGCTTTCATTATCAGGCATTAACCCCAGATTTGATCTTAGATGCAATCGAAAGCTTAGATATTTTTCCAGAAACAGGATTGTTAGCACTCAATAGCTATGAGAATCGCGTTTATCAGTTCCGTTGTGATAACGGCGTACGCTATGTGGTGAAATTCTATCGTCCAGAGCGTTGGAGTAATGCTCAGATCCAGGAAGAGCACGACTTTTCTCAGGCGTTATTCGATGAAGAGATACCCATTGCTACACCGATTATCATCGATGGTCGCTCATTACATGAGTATCGAGGTTTTAGGTTTGCCTTGTTTCCTTCCATTGGCGGTCGTGCATTTGAGGTGGATAACTTAGAGCAGTTAGAGGCTACGGGTCGCTTCATTGGGCGCATCCATCAATACTCGAAGCAAGGGCAGTTTGCCCATAGGGATCTCGTAAACCCACAAGTGCTAGGGGATGAGTCTCTGCTTTGGTTGAAGGAATCGGGACATGTACCATCATCCTTAGTGTTACCCTATTTCACTATTGTCGAACAGGTGTTAGATAAATCCAAGGAGATATGGAGTCAGCAGAATCCCAAGCATATACGTTTGCATGGGGATCTTCATCCGGGCAATATCTTGTGGACTCCAGATGGCCCAGGATTTGTCGACTTGGATGATGCACGTACGGGACCTGCCATTCAAGATCTTTGGATGATGATCACTGGTGATGCTTCTCAGAAGCAACTTCAGTTAGAGATCTTGCTGGAAGCATACGAAGAGTTCTGTGAGTTTGATGCTAAAGAGCTAAAGTTGATTGAACCTTTGAGAGCCATGCGCATGTTGCACTACAATGCTTGGCTTAGTCGTCGTTGGGAAGACCCAGCATTTCCGATGAATTTTCCCTGGTATGCAGAGGAGAGATATTGGGAGCAGCAAATCCTTTCGTTTAAGGAGCAATTGGCAATCCTGGATGAGCCAGCACTGAGTTTGCTCCCAGGGTATTGAGGCTAGTTAGTTGTTTGAACTCTCATTTTGTAACAGAAAAATGAACTAATGTCCTTGAGATACACTCGAAAGAACATTATGTTATTCTCCAAATTATTAAGATCACGCTGCGTAACACGCAAAAAAGGAATCATCATGAAAAAAGCATTATTGATTGCCATAGCTTTATTAATGGCACCTATGGCTGCCATGGCTGTAGATTATAAAGAAGGTGTTCACTACACAGTGATCAACCAGGGACCTGCGACGGCTAAACCAGAAATTACCGAGTTTTTCTCATTCTATTGTGGCCACTGCTATAACTTCTCTAAAACCGAAGTGCCTAAAATTAAGGCTAACCTTCCCGAAGGTGTAGTATTTAAGCAGAATCATGTGGACTTCATAGGTAGAGAGATGGGTGTCGAGATGTCCCGTGCCTTTGCTGTTGCTCATCAGCTAAAAGTGGAAGATAAGATAGAGAAGGCAATTTTCGCTGCTATACATGAGAAGAAGGAACACTTCACTAGCCGTGATGATGTGCGTAAGCTATTTATCGCTAATGGCGTAGAAGGTAAAGATTTCGATGCCGCAGCAGATTCATTTATGGTCAGCGCTCAGATGTCACAGATGAAGCGAGCCACGGAAAATGCTAAAATCTCTGGCGTACCATCCCTAGTGGTTAACGGTAAATACCGTGTCGAAACCGGCGCTATCAAGTCTTATGATGAGCTGCTCGATATCGCCTACTACCTGACTTCAATGAAATAAGCGTATTTCAGCAGTTATGAGTTTTTCCTAAAGGAGCCTAACGGCTCCTTTTTTGTGTCTGGAACACTTATGCCGGTCGACCATGGATGGTAAACAACTGGCTTTGTGTCAGGCTGCTTGTAATAAAGAGTTATGTCGCTTGCTCACGGGCCGTAGATGCTCCCGGCATCATTGTGGCATTCCCACTTCAGACCCATATGGATATGGGAAATGTCAGGAACATTTAAGTCCGTGTGGGTCAGGCTATTAATCGACGTTGTGTCAGGATTCCTCGTTATAAAGAGTCGTAATAAAGAGTTAGTCGTTTGTGCCTATGCTTGGCTTGAGGGGAGCTCTAAGGAAGGATAAATGCCAATTAGCGTATGTAATATTTATAGCTTCGAATGTTTTAAATCTTTCAGCAAAAGTATCCCAGCAGCCTTATACTTCCTTTTTAAGGCATAAAAAAAACCGTATTTCCTGGTCGCAAGAAATACGGTCATCGAGCCATAGGGCTCAGTTTTACCCTGAGTAACCATTCTAATCTAGCAGGGTGTCAATTTATTGGCAAGCGACAATTAAAAATATTTACTGGCTATAGCTATGATAGACAAGAAAAAGTTTTACCGTTATGGATACTGTTTCAATTCTTTACAAAAAAAACATTTATTAATGAAACTCTCATGGTAAAACATCTGTCCAACTCAGAGTCGAATCCAAACAAATTAAAAAGCGGTTGGTAGTTAGTGAATAGTTATAACAAGGAGGCCATGTGAGAGTTTTTCCTGTGTATGCACCAAAGCTTATCGTGAAACATGCGCGTATTTTTTTATCTGGAGTGATCTGGGTAAAAGATCTAGGTCGTTTAGAGTTTGAGAAAGGGAGGTTTTTATTACCAAGGAAGAGCTTACCGCAAGTAAAACAAGCAATTATAGAGCTTAATGAATTGATTGAGGCTCAAACTAGCGAAGCGAAGATGGCTTAAATCTTCGCTTATGCTATAAAACCAGTGCAGAGGAGCTGATTCTCTGTACTAGCTCACCTCTTCATTGAGTAAACCAACGAGTCCAGTGACTTTTTCGTTCCAAGAATTAAGATCTTGGCTCAGCTGCTGATTTTGTTCAATAAGGCTAACGCCTCTCTGCTTCTCTTCTTCAAGCTCCATTTTCAATAGCTCGATAGTTTCAAGTGCTGCTTGGATTTTTGTCTCCAGCTTGGACAGTAGTTCAAGGCTCATGGGAGTCCTAATAGTTTCTGGATGGTGCGATTATTCTATCAGTGCAGGTACTGTAGTGAATAGTTAATTATGCTGAATGATGGAAAAAGTCGCTGAAAATTGAAAGAAAATGGCTTTTTATTGTACTTGTTGCTTAAGCGTTAGTGAAATAGCTATATTTTAACTAGATAGAGCTAGATTTTTTGCGGGTAATAGACTCTATCAAAGTGCTTTTGTTAGCTTCTATGCTGTTATTAGTCGAGTTTCTATAAGTCGAGATTAACGCTTGAGCTATATCTATTTCACTATGATTCTACCGAAGCTGGCATTTTGAGTCAGTGGCGTGAAAGCGATGATTTGATCGAGTCTTATCGAGATTGTTTCCAGTTCTTGTTGCAGTATTAGGTATTCACTCTTGTCTTGTCGCGTTTCTATATTTAGCGGCGTTCCCGTCACAGACTTTTGGTCTTTTAGTTCTAGGGAAAGCGGATAAGATCTTATGCAAGCGAGCTCCAAGTGATCATGAATGCCGCAATCTAATATCTTGTATGTGCTCATGGGGATCTCTCCGTAATATCAATCAGAATAGCAAGGAACTTGATAGCTTAGATCTAAATTAGGATGACGGATAGTGTTTGTCTTCTCAAGAGGAAATTAATGAGTTATTTGAATAGAGGTTGGTGCAGATGTTCCGGCATAAAAGCAAAAAAGCCCCAAATGGGGCTTTTTTGCTTAACTAGTCGCTTAGAAACGGTAGTCAACACCTAAGTAAACTTGCTGAGTATCGTTGAGTGAGAACTGAGTTGAGCCAGCATCATCAGAAGACTTTAAATCATAGTCTTGCTTTAGGTAACGGTAACCGATTTCAGTGCTTAGTTTATCGCTGATCTTGTACATCAGACCTGTTTGACCACCCCATACAAAAGTGTTTTCTGAACTTAGCTCTTTAGCATCTGGACTAGTGTGAGTCATACCTGCAGTAGCACCAACAAACCAGTTAAGTTTGTTACCAGCGTCTAGGCCGATTAGGTAATCATATGACGCCAGAAAGCTCTGCTGTTTTGCAAAGTCATCTGAGTTGTATGAGTAAGTACCGTAAACACGGTTGTTGTCATTAAGATAAGTACCGGCACGCAGCTGGTAGCTCATATCTTTCTCTTTAAACTTCTCTGACGTAGTCTTACCTGATTCAGTTTCTTTTGACTTATAGGTGTCCTGCTGATAACCAACTGCGCCACCGACGAACCAGTCTGCAGCCATAGTTGGGGCTGAAATTGCTGTAGCGATTACTGCTGCTAATACTAAAGATTTGGTTTTCATTGTGTTCTCACTCTCTGATTTATTGTGACTGAAACGCTTATGGTTGAAAGCTAAGCTGTTATTTCAGTCTCTTGGTTTTCGTTGAGGGCATACTAGTCTGATGTGTCTGAACGATAACTGAATGGAATATCTATATTTAGATTCATGAAGTAATGGAATAATCAATCATCCTTTAGTCGTACGACTCTATATTGCTGATTACCTTGGTATTTGTTTAAGTGTCGTTATGCATTTTTGTTTTGAATATTTTTCTTTTTATTAAGAACTTTAATTAAACTTTATATCACATTGATTTTTTGGATTATTGATAAACGAAAAAAGCCCCATAAGGGGCTTTAACAATGTGCTTTCAGAGTTAGAAACGGTAGTCGACGGCAAGATAGACTTGCTGGCTATTGTCTAAGTTATATGTTGGTTCGTTTTTGTTTGTAGACAAATTTTGTTCTTGCTTAAGGTAACGGTAGCCGATCTCAGTGCTTATGTTATTGGTGATCTTATACATAAGACCTGTTTGACCGCCCCATGTGAAGTGATTCTTAGCGTTCAGCTCATCTGTTTTTGGACTAAAGTGGTTAACACCTGCTGTTGCACCAACAAACCAGTTTAGGCTTTTGCTAGCATTTAAGCCTATTAAATAATCATAAGAAACTAAGAAACTTTGCTGTCTTGAGCTGTAGTCAGAATAGTAAGAATAGGTACCATAGACTCGATTGTTATCGTTGAGATATGCACCACCGCGTAGCTGGTATAATCTATCTTTGTCATAACTATATTGCGTAGTGCTACTGGCTGGCTTTTCCGGCTTAGTCGATTCTACTTGAACGTTTTTTGTAGACTTATCTTCCTGTACGCCATACGCGCCACCGACAAACCATTCGGTTGCTATCGTTGGGGCTGACATAATTGTTGCGATTGCTGCTGCTAATACTAAAGATTGGGTTTTCATAAATTACTCTCACTCAGACATTAATATGTTTCGATTTTCGACGGGCGCATACTAGTTTGGTTAGTCTGAACATTAACTGAATGGAATAAGAGGGTTGAGTTAATAATGAACAAGTATAAGGGCTTGTTCCTTAATTATATTTTTGTATGGATTTGATTTTAGAATATTTAATCTAAAATGTGTTGTTTATAATAATTTTCATGTTTTAAAATGAATAATGAGAAGCGTAAATAAATTGTGATTAAGTATTCATCAAGTCAGTTTAAAGTTGGTCCAAGTGAAGGAGTGAGTTCCTGTTTATAACCATTTTGTTGTGCACCAACACCACCAACAAACCAATCGGCGGCCATAGAAGGCATTGCAAATGCGGATGTGATCACAGCCGCTAAAACTAAGGTTTTTTTATTCATCTTGTTGTTCATAAAAGTGCTCTTATTGTGGGTACGGGTCTTGTTGTGGGGGCATAGTAAGTGAACTGGGCTGAACCTTAACTGAACATTAAATTAGTATTAGCTAGCTTGGTGTTCCCGTGTGGCTTGTGGGAAATCTGTACTTTTTATAAAGCTCAAAGGAAAATATATCAGCTTGTTTTTACTCCCAAGATTGATATATTAACTATCTGAAATATAAACTTAATTGAGGTTGTGATGAAGCTGGTTTTTGTTCATGGTTGGAGTGTGACTAGCACTGATACCTATGGTGAATTGCCCCAAGCCTTAGCTAAGCTAGCAAGGCCTGAACTTAAGCTAGATATCCAACATATTCATCTTGGTCGCTATATCAGTTTCAACGATGAGGTGACGTTAGAAGATATTTCAATTGCCTTCGAAGCGGCGCGTCTTATAGAGCTGGGTGATGATAAGTTCTCTGTGATCACACATTCTACAGGTGGACCTGTGATCCGTACTTGGCTTGAACGCTATTACGGAAATAGCTTGATCAATGTTCCGCTTAATCACTTGATCATGTTGGCTCCAGCTAATCACGGCTCGGCATTAGCTCAGATTGGTAAATCCAGAGTCAGTAGACTCAAGGCCTGGTTTGACGGTGTTGAGCCGGGTAAGAGAGTGCTCGATTGGCTTGAGTTAGGCAGTGATGGCCAACATGCATTGAATCTTAACTGGCTAAGACATGGTTTTAGTGAAGCTGGCATTTTCCCCTTTGTGCTCACTGGTGAGGCTATAGACCCTAGCTTGTATGACTATATGAATAGCTATACGGCTGAGCCAGGCTCTGATGGTGTGGTGAGAAGTGCCGCGGCGAATATGAACTTCACTTATATAAACTTAACGCAAGAGATCGAGCTAACTTGTATGGGGGTCGAAGGTGATTGCGTGAGTAGGCTGACTCTGGCCGAGCATAAAGTACCTGTCCAGAAGTGTGCTTTCGAGATAATCTCAAGAGCCAGTCATAGCCAAAATATCATGGGGATTATGGCATCGGTGACACGAAAAAATGCCAGTAAGAAGAGGGCGGTCTCTTCGATACTCGAGTGTTTATCTGTTGGAAATAGCAGTCAATATGCTGCAGTATCTAAGGCTATGGTACTGCGTACGGACAAGGTAAAGAAAAAGCAGCGCCACAGCATATTAGTAGTGCGGGTTACCGATGAACTTGGCCATAAGGTGACCGATTTTGATCTATACCTACTCAGTGGTCCAGACTTTAGTCCAGGACAGTTACCAAAGGGCTTTATGCTGGATAAGCAAAAGAATAGTCAAAATGGCAATTGTATTACGCTTTATCTGGATACCAATAAGCTACTGTCTGTGTCCGAGGGGAAAATTGGTTTTAAAATTGTTCCTCGGCCAGATAAGGGTTTCAGCTATTATCAAACTGCCGAATATCACTGCGAATCCAATCAGGTGGGCCTGTTAATTAAGCCAGATCAGACGACACTCGTTGATATTGTGTTGAGACGTCACATACATCAAGAGACTTTTACCTTAATTAATACTGATGATGTTCGCCCATTTGATTCTCTAAAAGGTTATAAGCTGCCTAAGTGATTCATGGGCGTTTTAAGTTTACATATTTGATGCATGTAGATTTTAAAGGTAAGCCCCATTCTGCTTGACTTTACTGCCTCTCATCCATAGGCTGCTTATTCAGTAATCAAGGTGGTATGCAATGCAAATAAACTATAATTTAAAATCTGCGTCTGAGCGCCGTACTGAACAGTTCGAGCCTAAAGAAAATGTGGGCTTCGGAAATCTCAGAACCGATCACATGTTTTTAATGGATTATCGCGACGGGGAGTGGCGAGACCCAAGAGTTGTGCCTTACGGGCCTTTCCAAGTAGCACCTGGTGCCATCGCCCTGCACTACGGCCAATCTGTGTTTGAAGGTGCTAAAGCATTCAGACACGATGACGACGAGATCTATACCTTTCGTCTGAATAAAAATGCCGAGCGTCTCAATCGTTCTGCCGATATTCTTTGTATACCGGCTATGCCTGAAGAGTTGCAGTTGGCCGGCATTAACGCGCTTATCGATGTTGATAGGCTCTGGTTCCCGATGCAGGAAGATGCCTGTCTCTATATTCGTCCGTTTATCTTTGCAACTGAAGATAGATTGTCGGTGAGCCCGAGTGAAGAGTACACATTCTGTGTGATCCTGAGCCCAAGTGGTCCTTATTATTCAGATGGGTTCGATAAGGCGATTCGTTTATTGATCAGCGAACGTTTTCACAGGGCTGTTTCAGGTGGTACCGGAGCATCGAAAGCTGCGGGTAACTATGCTGCCTCATTGAAAGCGGGCAAGGCTGCTGCCGAATATGGTGCGGCTCAGGTCTTGTATTTAGATGCCAGCAACAAGCAGATTGAAGAAGTGGGCGCGATGAATCACTTTCACGTGCTGAAAGCTGGCACTGTGATTATTCCTACGTTTACCGATACGATTCTCAAGTCGATCACCTCTGAGTCTATTCTTGAGCTCGGTGACCTACTGGGCTGTGAAGTTCGCCAAGAGACTGTGATGCTGGATCAGTTTATTGCAGATATCGAATCCGGCGAGATCATTGAGGCTGGTGGTTTTGGTACCGCCGCTGTTGTATCACCAGTTGGCTCTTACATCTTCGAAGATAACCGTGTCGTTACTGTGGGTGATGGCCAGGTTGGTGCAAATACTCGTCGTATATATCAAGCATTGACCGACATTCAGAAGGGTAAGATTGAAGGCCCCAAAGGTTGGATGCAGTTGGTAAACCGAGTGACTTAAAAACTTAATCACTGACAAATCTACAAGATTGAAAAGGCGCTTTACAGCGCTTTTTTGTGCCCACCTTTATCCCGATAGGTATTAGTTCAGCATGACTCGTGCGGTGACTGACACAGCCTGGCTTGAATAGTTGTCCTTGGTTGCGATAAAACTCTGACGGGAAAAGATTTCGAGTTGAAGCTCGTCGGCTTTGAAACTGGCTGAAATCTGCATGAGATCCATAAGCTGTATTTCTCCCTGTGAGTTGATCGTGAATTTAGCGGTGAAGTCACCTGTAATTATTTGATCTTGGAATAACATCGACCAGTCCAGTACGCCATCTTTAACTATCCAATATTGACTTAGTTCAGACACACTTACATGAAGGGTCTGGGAAGGTTTTGAAACGGGTGTAGATAAGCAGCTACATCCTGTGAGCAGTACGGTCACACTGACTAAAATACTTTTAAGCCAGTGTGACAAATTCTTCCCTGATAAATTTAGTATATTCATTATTCTTCTTCTTATATTTTTGCCTAGTTGAGACATTCAGCAGACAGTAATATAAGGTATTAACTTTTTAGTAACAAATCCAGTTAAGAATTAATTAGCTGATTAATTTGTTTGTATTTTAAGCAGAGGTAATAGCAGGCGGGAAAGTGGTATAAATTAAATGGAAGCGGCAGGAGCCACTTCCATTTATTAGGGTTATTTGTTACTTGAGTCAGCCTCTACTGCACCGTGTTTAATCATTAGCTGGTGAATCTGCTCATCTTTTTCTTCCCAGATTTGATTTAACCAACGCTGGAAATCGACTCGGCATTGAGGTTCAGAAAAGTAGCGTTTGTTATCTACTTCAGGAACCGGAAGTACCTGAACTCTCACGACGATCTTCTTGATTTTACCATGCATGACATCCGACAGAGGATCGTCTTTTGCCTCTGGATAGACCACAGTGACGTTAAGTAAGTTGGTAAACTGCTCGCCCATGGCCGATAGGGTAAACGCAATACCGCCAGCCTTGGGGCGTAACAGGTATCGGTAAGGAGAGTCTTGACGTCTATGCTTCTCTTTGGTGAATCGGCTACCTTCGACATAGTTGATGATAGAGGTGGGCATGGTCTTAAATTTCTCACAGGCACGTCTGGTAGAGATAAGATCTTTGCCTTTAAGCTTGGGATTCTTCTTTAATTTTGCTGGGCTGGTTCGGCTCATAAATGGCATGTCGAGAGCCCAACAGCCTAGTCCTAAAAAGGGGATATACATTAACTCTCTTTTCAGGAAAAACTTAAGCATAGGGATGTGATTTCGCAGTACATAAGTTTGCGCTGCGATATCGAAGCCACTGAGATGATTACTGATGAGTAGATACCAGGCATTTTCATCCAGATTATCCAGCCCTTCTATGTCCCACTCTATGTCGGCAAGCAAATAGAGAATGCCGCCGTTGCAAGTGGCCCAGGCCCACATAAAGCGATTCATGATCTTAGTGAGTAAGTTGCGTCCCGCAGTAAAAGGCACCAGTAACTTAACGATCCCACCAAGACTGATCAATCCTGCCCATAGGGTTGTATTGATCATTAATAGGAGTGAGCTCATAAAATAGAGCACTGAACCAGGTAAAAAATTTAACATCTTGGGGTCACACCTTTTGGTTTACGGTTTTTTCTTGGGCAAGTAGCTCAAGGGTCTGATCTTTCTTTAGCCAAAGTTGGTTTAGCTGCTCCTGGAAAGCAATTTTAAACTCACGGTCTTTCATATAGTCACCGCGCATCGCCGCAGGGATCTCTGACACATTGATATGCACATGCACTTCTTTTACTTGTCCACTGATGTAATCCCAGTAACTAGGTACTTTTTCTGGGTAATAGATGGAGACATCCACCAGCTTGTGAATATGCTCCCCCATAGCTGAGAGGGCAAATGCCAGGCCGCCGGCTTTAGGTTTGAGCAGGTGCTTAAACTGTGAATTTTGTTGTCTATGCTTGTCGGCTTTAAAGCGCGTACCTTCGACAAAATTCATCACGCTGACAGGTTTTGACTTAAACTTTGCGCAGGCCTTACGGGTGATCTCGATATCTTTTCCTCTCAGCTTAGGATTCTTCCTAAGCTGAGCCGTGCTGTAACGGCGCATGAAAGGAAAATCCAGTGCCCACCAGGCTAACCCCAAAAATGGTACAAAGATCAGCTCCTTCTTGAGGAAAAACTTCAAGAAAGGGATTTTACGGTTCAGTACTCGCTGCAAAATGACGATATCGACCCAAGATTGGTGATTGGCGATAACCATGTACCATTCCTTAGGTGAGAGTTCTGCATTACTGTGAATATGTACTTTTACCGGGTGAAAGATACGTTCTATAACACCGTTAATTGTGATCCAGCTGGTGGCACAACTGTCTAATAAGCTAGAGCAAGCGGTTCTGACTGCCGGGATCGGTATGAGTTTAATCGGGCTAAAAATGATAATGGGAAGTACCCAAAAAATAGTATTCACTAGCCAGCACACGAATGCCAGACTGCCTCTGATTAATGACAAAACTCTACCCACTTAACATCCCCCGACAAAATTGGAGACTTATATTACTCTCAGTAGACCATTTGCTCAATCTCGATGTGGCAGATAGCATAAATTTTCACAATAACTTATAGCTATAAATGAAAGTATCTTCGAAGTTTGGTCGAGGTTAGTATTGCGTCTTTAAGCTGTTTAACAGTCGATCCATGGCTCTGTAGCCCAAGGCTTGAGCTATGTGTTTGCGTTCGACGGCATGACTTTGATTCAAGTCGGCAATGGTGCGTGCGACTCTCTGTAAGCGATGGTAGCTTCTTACCGATAAACCTAACTTGTTGACGCTCTGTTCCAGAAAAAGCAGGTCGGCCTGTTTAAAGTTACCTAATTCCTTAAGTTGTTTACCCGTTAAATCACTATTGAGTACGCCCGCACGTGCCAGTTGTAACTCTCTTGCAATGCTAACTCGCAGTGCTATGGATTCACTGGTTTCTGTGGAGGGCTCAGATTTGGTCAAGGCGCCGGCCGGGAGGCGAGGGACCTCTATGGTGAGATCGAACCTGTCTAAGAAGGGGCCTGATAAACGAGACAGGTATTTTTGTATCTGATCTGGCGTTGCTCTGGCATTATCAATGTCGCCACATGGACTCGGATTCATCGCCGCTATTAGTTGAAAGCGACTAGAGAATTTAAGCTTAGCTGCGGCGCGGGAGATAACAACTTCACCAGTCTCCATTGGCTCTCGCAGGCAATCGAGAACTTTTCTCGGAAATTCGACCACTTCATCGAGAAATAGTACACCGCGATGAGCTAATGAGATCTCACCAGGCTTGGGATTACTGCCGCCGCCAACCAAAGAGACCGCCGAGCTGGTGTGATGAGGATTACGAAAGGGACGTTTGTAAAAGGATTTAGGCTCGATAACTTGGCCTGCTACCGAGTGTAATGTAGCGACCTCTAGAGCCTCATCGTAATTCAGTGGTGGCAGTAGCTGCATCAAACGACTTGCAAGCATGCTCTTGCCTGTTCCAGGAGGCCCAAGAAGCATTACGTTATGGTTGCCAGCAGCGGCAATTTCTAAGCCTAGCTTGGCCTGGTATTGTCCTATGACGTCACTAAAGCAAAGCCCGGTATCTACTTGATTTGTATCGATCCACTCCAGGCTTGGTTCGATACCAGGCAGCTGTGATTGCCCATGGAGGTATTCGCTCAATCCCTGTAAATGCGAAGCAAAATAGACCTTATTGAAACCCACAAGTTCAGCGTCATCACGATTATCCAGTGGGATCACTAAAGGTGTATTCTGTTGCCTTGCTTCTACTATGACGGGCAATAGTCCCTGGCAGTGTCTGATGTGACCTGAAAGCGCAAGTTCGCCAACAAATTCATGTTCTTTTAGTGCATTTTTTGGGACTTGTTCCGATGCAGCCAGAATACCTATAGCGATGGGGAGATCGTAGCGTCCACCCTGTTTGGGGAGATCGGCTGGGGCTAGATTCACTGTGATGCGGCGCATGGGGAACTCAAACCCAGCATTGATAATAGCGCTGCGAACGCGCTCTTTCGCTTCCTTGACCGAAGTCTCCGGCAGGCCTACGAGATTAAACGCGGGCAATCCATTGCTGAGATGAACTTCGACGGTAACGGGAGGGGCATCGACTCCTTTGTTAGCTCTGGTTGCGACACAGGCAATGGCCATAAACAAATCCTTTTGTTTAGTTACTAGCTATAGTTTTAGCTGTTAATCAATATTTTAACTCTTAGAATGAGTGTAGCAGGTAAACGTAGAATTAAAGATTATTGACTAGGCTTAAAGAAGGTTTACGGCGCTCAAGTAGTGGGATATTAAAAGGAGAGAGTGAATAGCAATAATTGAGACTGCTATTCACATGTCTTATGTATTAAACAGCTTGAGCTAGCCTCACAGTAGCTTCACCTGTGATGGTTAACTCCATTTGCTGGTTAAAGACCTCGGTGAGTAGGGTCACTATGGGCTTATCTTCACGGATGTGGGTCACAGTCACTCTGGCTGTCACAGATTCACCGACAAATATTGGCTTAGTGAATTTCAATGTTTGGCCTAAGTAGATGCATCCGGCACCGGGAAGTTTACTGGCTAACAAGCCAGATATCAGGCTTGATGCTAGCTTTCCATGGACTATGGGTCTGCCAAATTGAGTCGTCGCCGCATATTCTGCATCGAGATGCACAGGATTATAGTCCTCAACCAAGGCGGCAAAGGTGGCCACATGTTCTGCTGAAAGTGTTTTTTTAATACTCTCGCTATCGCCGATTTTAATCTTCAACTGATGCCTCCTCTTTCGCTGTCTTTATGACGTCTGCAATACCTTGCCTGACATAGGTGCCAGGCGCGTCCAATTCGCCTTCCAGAGTGCGTGGCGCGATACGCTCACCGAAGTTGCGTGCATCGGCCCAGGTTTGCCAGTGGGGCCACCAAGAACCGTCATTTTTGTCGG
This sequence comes from Shewanella psychrophila, assembly GCF_002005305.1. Lineage (NCBI taxonomy): Bacteria > Pseudomonadati > Pseudomonadota > Gammaproteobacteria > Alteromonadales > Shewanellaceae > Shewanella > Shewanella psychrophila. The sequence continues at coordinate 3,711,419 of NZ_CP014782.1, read as the reverse complement.
CGGTACTTAGCCAATCTCGGGCATCAAGCTTGGTGTCTTCATTGGTCCAGAAACCGTATTTGTTAGCATCAGGGTGATTCATCGGGCCGGCAATATGGCCACTCTCACCCAGAACGAAGGTGCTATCGCCACCGAGCAGGTGATTGCCTTGATAAGTGCCTTGCCATAATGCGATATGATCTTCGATAGCCGACATGAAATACACGGGGGCATTGACCTTTTTCAGATCTATGGCGACATTTCCCACCTTGAATTTACCCTTTTCACATAGTTCATTATTGAGGTAGAACTGCCTCAACATCTGGTTATGGCAGGCCGCTGTAATATTGGTGTTATCGCTATTCCAGAAGAGTAAATCGAAAGCCATCGGGCTCTCACCTTTAAGGTAATTGGTGATGTAGTAGTTCCAGTACAGGGCATTTTCTCTTAGCAGGCTAAAGGAAACAGCCATCTGGCGACCGTCCATATAGCCTTTACTCTCATTCTGAGCTTCGATGGCACTTATCATCTGGTCATTGATAAACACGCCCAACTCTCCGGGTTGAGAGAAATCGAGTATGGTAGTGAGCAAGGTCGCAGACTTAATTCTCTGTTTAGTCCGTTTAGCTGCTAAGTAAGCCATGGTTGTGGTCAGCAAGGTGCCACCAATGCAATAGCCGATACCGTTAACTTCACGCTCGCCGGTTTGTTTTTCGATGGCATCCAGTGCGGGTATTACGCCTTGTAGCACATAGTTTTCATAACCCGTTGCAGCCATCTCGGCATTTGGATTTATCCAGGACATACAAAATACAGTGTGGCCCTGGGCAACCAACCAACGAATATAGGAACGTGATGCTCGTAGATCCATGATGTAGTACTTGTTAACGAATGGCGGGACGATAAGTAACGGACGCTTGTAAACTGACTCGGTGGTTGGCTGATATTGGATCAGCTCGAACAATTCGTTGGTAAATACAACCTTGCCCGGGGTGGCTGCAATATTATCACCTAACCTGAATGCGTTCTTATCTGTCATTCTAATGTTCAGGGTATCGGCACTCTGAGATAAATCTTTGCTCAGTTGCTCAAAGCCCTTAATGAGATTCTCTCCATTAGTGTCTAAGGTTAATTTGAGGATCTCAGGATTAGTCGTGACGAAGTTTGTTGGTGCCATGGCATTAAGAAACTGGCGGGTAAAAAATTCGACTCTATGTCGAGTCGGGTCGTCAAGATCATCGGCAGAAGCAACAGCCGCTTCTATATTTTTACAGGCCAGTAGGTAACTTTGTTTAATGTAATTGTGAAAGGCATTCTCACTCCATGCTGGGTCACTGAAGCGTCGATCGGGTTTAGCATCGGCATCCTGATCTGAGCAGGCTCCTGTCACACAGCTATTAAACAGTTCCATCTGTTGCTGCCACCACTGCATCTGTTGCTCAAGGTGTGTCATTGGCTGGTTGCTGAAAGATTTCATCAGAGAGGCCCAATCCTGAGTCTGATTTTCTAGCAGGGCTTTTTGAGTCGGTGATTGAGATTGCAGCGGTTGTAGAAATTGCTGGTTCATTTTAAGGAGTTGATCGAATACATGGTGAAATGGGGATTGATTAGTCATGAGCATTTTCCTGAATAAGGTACCTGCAAAAGCGGCCCTTGAGGCCGCACGCGATTACTTTGCAGGTTTAGCCGCTTTCACGCTTTCATTGACAAACTGATCGGCAGCTTGCTTGAAAGTTTGGCCAACTTGGCTAAATTTCTGACTATCTTCCATCAGTTGTTGGCTCACCTTAGTGATCAATTCAAGCTGCTTAGACCCATGAGTCGCCAGGCTCTGTCCATCTGTAATAGATGTCGCGCTCTTGACCTGCTCATTGCCTATGGTGCTGTAAGCCTTCAGGCTTTCAAGCTGAAGACGTGATAGCTGCTCGATGTTTTCTGCGACTAATTGGTTGAACTGGTTAAAAGGGGCAAATACTTGCTGTAGTTGGTCATTAAAAGATTTAAACATTTCCTGATTCATAACTTTTATCTCCACTGTTAATCTACTTCGTCTTTGGCCCATTAGCCGATATCCCATTTATAAGCGAAATTAAAACAAGCTGTAAAAATAGATCTTTAAACAACTGTTTGAATAGCTTATGTGTCGATACTGACAAGCAAAAATGACAATGTCATTACTTTATTTGTCTAGTTAATTTAAGTTATTAACAAGAAAGTCATCATTTGATTTAAAACATTGGCAGAAGTTGTTAAGGAACTCTTAATGTACCTAGTGTTGAGGAGATTAGTTTGTTTTGCTTTTGTTTGAAATTATAATTTAAAAAACAATGTAAATATTTGAATCAGTCATAAATAGTTATATTTGTTTTTCGGTTCTTATCTGTTTTATATCTTATTGTCCTAAGTTTTAATCTATTAATTACAAATGTAACGCCTTTGATGTTTGAATGAATAAAGATAATTAACTCAATTAAAGTCAATTTATTAAAATTTAACGAGTAAAATTAGACTTATATTAGTGAATATTATGAGTGAATAAATTTGGACTAGACTTAAACGTTTTCTTCCTTATTCTCCAATATATTGCGGCTGTAATATCTGGGATTAGTTAAACAAGTAAACTATTTCGAAACGTGAGCGGATCACTAGCTTAGCTAGGACAAAAAAGAATTACTAGACGACTGGTCTAGTTTGCCGTAGACTCGTTTCCCATGAAAACAGAATCTCCAACACAATCCACTCGTCAGCATATTCTCGACGTTGGCTACAAGCTGATCGTTGCCAAGGGTTTTTCCTGTGTGGGACTCTCGCAATTGCTGCAAGCGGCAGAAGTGCCTAAGGGCTCCTTTTATCACTATTTCAAATCGAAAGAGCAATTTGGTGAAGCGCTTATTCAGGGATACTTCGAAGGTTATAAGTCTGATCTAGATACCTTGTTTGGTAATACTAGCCTGAACGGTTATGACCGCTTGATGACGTACTGGCAGAGATGGCTGACTGCACAGACCCAAGGCTGTATCGATCAGAAGTGCCTGGTGGTCAAACTCAGTGCGGAAGTGGCCGATCTTTCAGAGGCCATGCGCTTGGCGTTACTCAAAGGCTCTGCCGGTGTGATTCAGCGCCTGACTGCTTGTATTACTGCGGGTGTCGAAGATGGCTCCATTGCGGAGCGAGATCCACAATCAACAGCCGAAATGTTGTATCACATGTGGTTAGGTGCCAGTTTAATGAACAAGCTAGGCCATAGCCCAGATGCCCTAGATAGGGCGATAGAAACAACTAAGTCGGTTCTGCAGCCAATATCGAAGGCTTAGTTAGTAAAAGAATAAATTAAGACTCCCGCGTGTCTGGCTAAGGTGCGCGGGGATTTTTTTCAATAAACACTAGCCGACTGGTCTATTTTTTATCTTATTGGTTTTTAGATAGACAGTTCAAATAATATGATTAATGTGAGGCAATGCCATGTTTAATTTTGACTACTACAACCCGACCCGCATCAGCTTTGGTGAGGGGAAAATTAGTGAGCTGGATAAGTTAGTCCCACAAGATGCCAAAGTCTTAGTACTATTTGGCGGTAGCAGTGCTCGAAAAACAGGCACCTTAGATGAAGTTAAGCAGGCGTTGGGTCAACGTGAACTGCTTGAGTTTGGTGGAATTGAGCCTAACCCCACCTATGAGACCTTGATGCAGGCGGTCGAGGTGGTCAAAACCGAGCAGATAGACTTCTTATTGGCAGTGGGCGGCGGCTCAGTCATTGATGGCACCAAGTTTGTCGCAGCCGCGGCAGTTTTTGACGGCGAGCCTTGGGATATCTTGCTTAATTGGGGGGCTAATGTCACTCAGGCCATGCCTTTCGGTACAGTGTTAACCCTGCCAGCAACCGGCAGCGAGATGAACAATGCCAGCGTGGTGACCCGTAAATCTCTCAAGGCCAAACTGCCGTTTCGTAACGATCTTGTGTACCCGCAGTTTTCGGTATTGGATCCGACTAAAACCTTTACCTTACCCGAGCGTCAGGTGGCTAACGGCGTCGTCGATGCCTTCGTGCACATCACCGAGCAATACCTGACATACCCGGTGAATGCCGCAGTTCAGGACAGAATAGCCGAAGGCTTGCTGCAGACGCTTATAGAGCTAGGTCCTCAGGTATTAGTTAATCCTGATGACTATGACATTCGTGCCAACTTGATGTGGGTCGCCACGACGGCGCTCAACGGCACCATAGGTAGCGGTGTTCCCCATGATTGGGCGACACATATGATAGGTCATGAGCTCACGGCCCTTTATGACATGGATCATGCTCGTACCTTGGCGGTCATTCTGCCTTCCTTGCTGACGCTGACAAAAGAGGCTAAGCGTGAAAAGCTACTCCAGTTTGCCCATCGTGTGTGGCATGTAGATCAAGGTAGCGATGATGAAAAAATAGAGCTGGCTATCACTAAGACCCGCGACTTCTTCGAGGCCATGGGGATCCCGACCCGACTATCAGACTACGACTTAGGCAAACAAGATATCGATGTCGTCATTGGGCAATTAGAAGAGCACGGCATGGTGGCACTGGGTGAACATGAAAATATCGACCTCGCCATGAGTCGCGATATCTTAACCTTAGCGCTTTAACCTGATTGAATGAATTTCAAGCCGTACAGTGCGGCTTATTAGCTCGGCAAACGACTACATACCTTTCGGTATGAGATTACTTTTTGAATATTAAGGATCGAAAATGAACATTCTTATAGTACTGACCTCTCACGATAAACTTGGCGATACCGGCCTTAAGACAGGCTTTTGGTTAGAAGAGTTTGCCGCGCCCTTCTATGCATTTAAAGATAAGGGCCACAGGATCACATTGGCCTCTCCGTTAGGCGGTCAGCCGCCTCTGGATCCTAAGAGTGATGAAGCCGATTTTCAAACGGCGGCGACAGATAGATTCGCCAAAGACTCAGAATCTCAAGCGCTACTGGCTAATACTCGAGTACTAAATACTATCGATGCCGACGATTATGACGCGGTATTTTATCCCGGTGGTCATGGCCCATTATGGGATTTGGCCGAAGATAGGGATTCTATCGCGTTGATTGAAGCCTTTCATCAATCAGGTAAGACACTTGGCTTAGTATGTCATGCACCGGCGGCGCTACTGCATCCTAAAGGAGCCGATGGCAAGCCGTTAGTGGATGGCAAACAAGTGACCGGGTTCAGTAACTCAGAAGAAGATGCGGTGCAGTTGACTGATATCGTGCCTTTCTTAGTGGAAGATATGCTGCAACAAAAGGGCGGCACTTATGTGAAGGGCGATGATTGGGCAAGTTTTGTTGTCAGCGACGATAACTTGATCACAGGTCAAAACCCGGCATCATCAGATGCGGTAGCCCATGCCATGATGGCGCAACTTAACCGCTAAGGAAGCACATTATGATCACTTTACACCATCTGAATAAGTCGCGTTCTAAGCGTATCATCTGGTTACTCGAAGAGTTGGGTCAGGCTTATGAGATTAAAAGCTATCAACGTGACAGCCAGACATTTTTAGCGCCGCCTGAGCTTAAGCAGATCCACGCTCTAGGCAAGTCTCCAGTCATCGAGTTCGACGGTAAGGTTATCGCCGAGTCTGGTGCGATTACCGAGTATCTTATCGAGCGTTTCGCGGCCGATAGGTTAGCACCGATTCGTGATAGCCAAGATCACATCGATTATCTGCAATGGCTTCACTTCGCCGAGAGCTCGGCAATTTTACCTTTATTGTTGCGTATGTTCGTCGAAAAAGATGGCTGCAACACTAACTTTCTCGAAGGCTATGCCAAGACCGAAGTGGAGAAGGTGCTGAGTTATTTCAATGATATTCTCGAAGATAAAACCTATTTAGTCGGTGGCAAGCTCAGTGGTGCGGATATCATGATGTCCTTTATCGTTGAAATAGTGCAAAACAATGGCGAGTTAGGCCAGTATCCTCATATCGAGCGATATGGAGCACTATTAAGCCAGCATCCCAACTGGTTAAAATCGGTTGATATTGAAGCCGAACTCGATGCTTCGGCATAATAACGCCTGTCTATGAAGCAGATTAAACAAGCTAATTAGATTGAGCTTGTTTAATCTAGAGTGAACATTAGGCCTTAATCAGGTTCACTCATTTTTATTATATTAAATTAGATAACCAGAGCTATTCTTAAAACCCATTAGTAAGAGCCATTAGTAAGAACCATGAATAAAGCTATTAGTAATAGCGATTAACAACAGCAGAACGTTAAAACTGATGGCTAAAATGAATTTGAATTCTATCTATGGGAATATCTTCCAGTTCGAAATGATCACATTTAAATTGAATCGCTGATGAAGGTGATAATAGGTAAGTGAGCTCCACTCCTGCATAGGGCGAAGTACCAGTGTCTTGGCTATGGGAAAGCTCTCGATGAGTCGAGCTTGAGTCATGATCTCGGCTCCAGTTAAACGCACCCGTATGGAAAAATGCTGAGAGTCTTGGCGCTAGCTCAATACTCTTGCCGATCTTTGCTCCCCATCCCAGATACTGATGAGACGCTGTAATCTGTCGCCTCAGATCGCTTGGCTTGTCGAGATAATGAAGTGTGTGCTGAAACAACAGATATTCACCTCCCAGAGTCAGGCTCTCGAACAGCAACTGCCATTGTGGATCTTGTATGTGTTTTATTGAGATGGGCTGAGCATAGCTATTGATATCTGAGGCTGGATATTGGCTATGGAGTGCAGGGTTATTTACAGAGACATCTTGCCATTCTTGTGGCGCTGTATCGTCGGCCTTGGCTTGATATTGCCAAACCAAGATGCAGCAAAAGAATACCAGACAGGAGGATCTTAGCGGTCGCTTTTTGGCTTGTGGGCTTTTATGCCTTAGTGATTTTGTTTCGGTCCTCTTATCTTGTTTAATCCAATTGTTCGCATTTAAGATCCATGGGCAAGACTGAGCCCTATTATGAGTAGTATTCATATGCTTTCCCTCTTTGCTCGACCCGCTCAGCCAAGATATTAGGCCTGAACTGCAAGCAAGAACTTCACTGGATTTGAAGCATTAACTACACCAGTTAGGGATGGCGTTCATGTGTTTCAAGCACTTATGAATCAATTACTTTTAGAGGTCGAAAAACAGTCGCTAATTTTCTGATCTATTTGATTTATAATGGAAAATGAACAAATATCTGACGTGGTGGTACAATTCTGACGAGCCGCTTATGAACGCCAAAAATGTACCGCATGGCAGTTTTTAATCTCTGATTTTGCCTGATGCTTTTTGTTATCTAAGGGAGTAATATTTGAGCTTCTCAGGAATATAAGAAGTCGCATTTAATGAACAAACATTTCGAAGGTAGATATGAAGTTGAACTCAAGTATCGATTGAATAATAGAGCAGGATTTATCAAGGCATTAGCTGCTATGACCCCAGAAGTGATGCATGAAGATAATCTGGAGCATGATACTTACTTCGATCTGCCGGATCTTATGTTAGCGAGCCAAAATAAATCTGTCTGTATCCGTGAAATTCAGCCCTCCGGTATCATGTTATGGATAGTCAAAGGGCCGGAAGCTGACCGTTGTGAAGCAGTAAATATCAATGATGCAGTAAAGGCCAGAAGTATGCTAAAGACCATGGGGTATCGCCAGTGCCTAGAGTTGAAGAAACTGCGCAGTATCTATTTTCTCGGGGAATTTCACGTCACCCTTGATAGGCTTGAAGGCCTTGGGGATTTTGCTGAGCTTGCCATTATGACAGATGATGAATCCATGTTGGAAGACTATCGACAGCAGCTCTTGTCTCTAGGGAAAGAACTGGGATTATCTCCTGAGCAGCTGGAAGTGCGTTCATATCGAGAGCTTCAAGCGGAACTGGTTACTTGAGTTAATTCATATATGTGGTTGCAATGGAGTAGAGACATGATGCGAGTACAAGAGTTATTGGGTGTAGATTTACCTATCATTCAGGCTCCGATGGCCGGAGTTCAGAACAGTGAACTGGCATTGGCAGTATCTTCCGTGGGCGGACTGGGGTCCATCCCTTGTGCCATGCTAAGTCATGATGCCTTAAGGGCAGAATTGAGCCGTATTCAGTCTCACACTCAAGCTCCCATCAATGTGAACTTTTTCAGCCATCATCAACCCGAATTTAATGCCGAGCGAGATGTAATATGGCGCAGGACCTTAGCGCCGTATTTCAGCGAATATGCCATCGACAGCTCCATCGACAGTAATGCCTTACCCAAGGGACCTAGCCGCCAACCCTTTAGTGACGTAGTAGCGGATATCTTGGAGGAGTTTCGACCTCAAGTGGTGAGTTTCCACTTCGGTCTGCCAGAAAAAGCCCTACTTGCACGGGTAAAAGCTTGGGGCGCGACGGTATTGAGCACGGCGACGACGCTAGAGGAAGCGCTCTGGCTCGAAGCCAATGGCGCCGACGCCATCATAGCCCAAGGTATAGAGGCTGGTGGTCATAGGGGCATGTTCCTGTCTGCGGAACTAGGTTTGCAAGTGAGTACCTACTCGCTGCTACAACAAATTCTGGCACGGGTCAGCTTGCCAGTAATAGCGACAGGCGGTATCAGTGATGCCAAAGGTGTAAGCGCCGCACTCTCACTCGGCGCGGCGGCGGTACAAGTCGGCACCGCTTATCTGCTGTGTGATGAAACCAATACCAGTGTGCTACACAGACAAGCCATTAAGAGTAATCGCTCACACAAAACTGTTATCACCAACCTGTTTTCCGGCAAACCAGCCCGTGGCATCGTCAACCGGGTGATACAAGAGCTTGGTCCCATAAGCGAACTTGCCCCCGAATTCCCCCATGCCGCCACGGCAATAACCGCCATTAGACAAGCTGCTGAAGCCCAAGGTTCCAGCGACTTCTCCCCGTTATGGTGTGGACAAAACACGAGTGGCTGCAAAGAGATATCAGCAGTGGAACTCACTTTGGAATTAGCCAGAGGGCTTGGTACTAGATAACCAAGCTGCGCTTGAGCTTTGATAGCTAATTAGTTATCACTCCTTTGTTTAAATTTGAGTCATATACTTTATTTCTACTAATTCAGAGTCGCTCTAATCTAATGACATTGAGTCACTCCTGATCCTCGACCGGGTAGGGTTAGGTAAGCATTTCCAGCAAGTTAATCAGTACCTGCTATTTGGAATTTCGTTTACGACTTGCCAATACCTTTGTTTGGTAAATTTATAGGCGGAATATATGAGTTCAACTGTTCGTACACATGAGTCAAAGGTCGGAGTAAGTATGCCACCTGCTAACTTCGCTATGGACAATATTCTAAGCCAGGCAACCATTGCCAAAACACCTAAGTTAAGTAAGCCCGTTGAAGTGGCCTATCAAAACTCCATGTCGACTAAATTACTGGTGTTAAATAGTAAAGGTGGTTGTGGGAAATCGACTTTTACCATGGCGCTGTGCCGGCAACTGCTTAACCAAAGTAAAAAGGTAGAAATCATAGATCTCGATGTGCAGCAAACGGCGTTTCATTGGGGGAGTGGGCAAGATGAGTTGCGGGCGACTAGGTTTCAATTCCAACGTGGGCGATTTTTCTCTCTGGTGGTCAGAGTGTTAAAAGAGACCGATGTCACCGTAATCGATACGCCATCAAGTTTTAACCATGATGAACTAGGCCGCTATCTAACCTTAGCGCAGAAGATCATTATTCCCATCCAGCCCACTTCTATCGATATTCATGCGGCTCTGAATTTTATCCAGAAACTGACTCAACACCCCATATACAAGCAGCGCAGATCTCCTATCGCCTTGATCGCCACCCGTTGCCTATCTTCCAATCAGTTTATCTTATTCAATAAAGTATTCTCCCACCTCAATTTCGACATATTAGGCTACATGAGTGCCGATATTGCTTATATCGAACAATTCGATTTCTTCGGCGCTTTTTCGACAAATAAGCAAGTCCAAGACAAGGCTGCTTCAAGTAATAAAGCCCATCTAAACTCGAATTTAGATAAGAAGTTATGGAGCAAGGTAAGTCGCTGGGTAACAGAATAAACCAAGCTGTTTATGAGCTTTGATATCCCCAAAGCTGGCGAAGGGTATTTGGTATTAGATGACCAAGCTGCGCTTGAGTTTTATAATTAGACTTCGTCTAACAACTAAAGTCGTGATTGTATCTACTTTGATATCCCCAAAGTTGGCAAGTTGCCTTAGATGACCAAGCTGCGCTTGACTTTTATTATTAGACTTCGTCTAATAATAAAAGTCGTGGGAGGATTTGCTTTGTTCCCGCTCCAAAGTTGGCAAGTGGCCTTAGATGACCAAGCTACGCTTGAGTTTTATAATTAGACTTCGTCTAACAACTAAAGTCGTGGGTTTACCACCCACACCCGACCAAGGAGGACTGTCCTCATCAACAACATCCTGTCTAAGAGCCAGTTCGCCAAAATATATCCATATACAAGTGCCAGTTCAGCTTCCATGCTTCTCGTTCATTAGCCATGGCTGTGCCATATTCACCAGAGCTCTCGCTCAGAAAGGTCATTATTATGACCTTCGCCCCTGCATCCACCGTGACGCCCCGGCGAAGTTGTAAACCTTCGGTCTTCCTTGAAAATAGCTAACGCTTCCGATGGGGCGTCCACTCTCATAATGAAGAGTACGAAAGCTAGCCTGACATAGTGTGAGGTTTATGTGACTTTGGTTTAGAAGAGTTTGCGAAGCTCTTCGACTCTGGCATCCTGCTTCCGCTCTACTTCCTGAATCGATGCTTCTCGTTCATTGCTTATGGCTACGCCATATTCACCTTCCAACGGGGAATGATCGAGCTTGCTGGATATCAGAGAGGTTTAACCGTGTATTAATAGATAGGTTTTGATTTTTATGTACAAAGATTTATTGGTCCTTATTTTCTGGCTTTTGTATTCTAATCATACTAACACCTTCTTCTTGTAACATTCTGTTATCAATACTTGATATTCCTTTGTTTTATCCTATTTTAAAAAAGTAGTGATAAATGAGGATCATAAAATGATTAAAGGAAAAGCAGGGATTGCTGCAATAACATGTGGAATGTATCTACTTGTAAATATTGCTAATGCAACTGAAACAAAAGGAATGTATGTAGGTCTCGGAGTATCAAGAATTAATGTTGAATTGAGTGTAGATAATCTAGGGAGCGTTGATATCAGCAATAATATGCTTGGGATTTTATTAGGATATCAATTTAACGACTATTTTTCAGTTGAAGCAAGAGGTTACAGTAATCTATCCGATGAAGATATAGGTGGTGTTAATGTTGAAGTTGATCATCAGTTTAATGCGCTTATTCGAGGAGGGTATCTTATAGCCCAATATTTCAAACCATATGTTTTATTTGGTTATGGTACTTCTAAGTTGAGTGTTTCTGGCTTATCTGAATCTGATGAAGATATTGTTTATGGATTGGGACTATCAGTCAATGATGGACGACCATTACACTTAGAGGTCGAATGGCAAAAAAGTTATGATAATAAATTTGATGGATATGGTTTAGAAGCTGATAGTTTTCAAGCTAATTTGGTTTATTACTTTTAGGGGGGGGTTATTAAATTAAGTCCGGTTTGTCATTTTAATTATTGTATCAGAACGTACCTTGATAACTCTGTTCGAAGAGGTGAATAATCTGGTGTAAACGCGGCTGTGACCTTCGACAGCAAGGACGCTGTCGCAGAGCCCACAGGGAGCGTGCTTGCGGCGTGTCGCAGAAGTGTTTGCACATTAGGCCTGTGGCAAGCAATAGAGCAAAATGAAGTTCTGGTTTTCAACTCAGTAGCCAAATATAAATACTGTAAAAATTGAAAACAAAAAAGCACTTCAAACGAAGTGCTTTAAAGTTTAGGGCTGATGATATGCAATGAGCTATCTACGAAGAGGTAAACCACCAGACATCAAGGAACCAAAAAAATTAACGATTAAGCTTTAACTAGCTTTGCCAGATCGGCTGGTCGATAGTAAACCGACTTAAGCACCTTCCCCTGACGTACGATTTTACCCGCCATATCTACATCTTTAGCGCACTTAGCGATAATGAAGTCGCCCTTGGTGCTGCCGACGATCTCGACGCCTTGCTTAGCGTAAAACTCGATAGTCTCTTCAAGTTCTTTCTCGTTGCGGCAAACCTTGCTCATGTTGCTTGAGTGAACTTCATCCCAACAGGTGATGAAATCGATTTCACGGTTTTTGGCTACGTGTAACAGCAGGTCGATGACGTAGCTGATTTCCATGCGGTCGTTGACCTGAGTCGCACCAAGGTGAACTAGACGACCCATTAAGACATAGACAGAATCGACGATAGCATCGGCTTGTTCCATGCGGCTGTCAGCTTCGGCAAGTTCGGTTAACTCTTCGATGGCCAATGAGGTGTGCAATGTGTCAGCCTTGTCGTCCAGCGTGCTCTCGTCTTCGCTTGGCAAATCGAAAGTAGAACGAAACTGTAAGATGTCACCATAAAGGTGATCGTAGAGTGGCTGAGTGAGTGCGGTAAGTTTCATTGATTCTGCCTTGAAGCCTGAGCTTTCTGTAATGAGGGTTGAGTTGAGATAACTCGAATTGCAGTGATTCTAATTTAATGGCAGAGCAAAATAAAGCGCATGAGTTCGATGCTTGCGGTAGATAATTAACAGCGGAGGGAAATAAAAAATAAAAATTACCGAATGACAAAGGTTTAGTTTAGCTTTGCCTTGCTTGGAAGAAGGGGAGCCGAAGCTCCCCTTCTGGACTTATTCTATGGCGAGACAGGAATATTAGACCAGTTGATGACGGAACACTTTCTCATTCATCTTATCCAGCTCGTTAAGCCATCGAGTCACTGTCTTCTCATCATGTGGGGCAGGAGAGACACCAATAGCCAGCTCACCAGCGACTAAGGATTCGATGGCAATGGCCACAGTGAGAGAAACCAGGCGGGCCATGGCCGAGCCACGCTCGTCCCCAGCTTCATCTACACCGTAACTCGAGTGCCAGATTGTCTGCTCGCCTTGTGGATCTTTGACTTCTAATTCAACCGACAGCACTACACGATCGGCTTCACCTTCGTCGTATTGGTGCTTGTCCCAGAGTCCGTCACTCAGCTCGGCTAAACGTGCCATGCCAGCATCACCGACAGCATTGTCGACTTCGATAAACAGCTCACTCCAGGCGTCTGACCAACCATTGAGGCGCAGTGTACCGCGAACAAATTCCTGAATGCTCCAGTCGCTTGCAAAGCCATATTGCTGCTGAAATGGAATAGAGTCTCGGTTTGGATAGGCCTGAAAGGTCTCCAGACTGGCATCACTCATGTGCATATCGAAATCTGACAGGGCCAGCCAAGGCTTCTCGGTACGCTTTACTTCGCCGTCTTGGGTCCATTGCGCCGGAGACTTGAGGGCTTTAAGTACGCCCAGTGGTGACCAGGAAAACTTATATCTGAAATCGTTGGCTACTTTCGGGAAGCCACCACAGAAAGAGCGGAAGCTGTGCTGGTTTTGCTTATGGAATTTGTCCGATGCCTGATATTCGGCGATCAAGGCGTGGGCTAACAGATGATCGAGTCCTGGGTCTAGCCCTACTTCGTTAACGAAGCTGAGTTCTAGGCTCTTGGCTTTATCGTGTAAGGCCTGCATTTCAGGGGAAACGTAGCTGCTGGAGATAAAATGAGCCTTCTGCCCAAGACACAGCTCGGCGACTTGTACATGTAGAGTACCGGGTAACATGGAGATGACCAGATCGCCCGAGTTAACTTCGGTTTCCAGAGCAAGCCAATCTAACTGTTTGGTGGGGACGTTAATACCTAAGCTGGCAACCGCTTGGTCAGCCTTAGCTAAGGTGCGGTTCCACAGAATGAGTTGTTGACCCGATTGGGCGACTTTTTTGATACCTGGCAGTGACGAGAGTCCTGCACCTAACCAATGAACTGTTTGCATGTTTATTATCTCTTAATTTAGTCGTTATATCTGACTGAGCTTATCGGTAAATATTTGATTGGCTTTTTGCCAGACGCCTCGATTGAGATCGTCCAGCTGTAATAGGTGTGGCAAGAGTTGCTGACAAAAGTCTTCACTGCTCTCGACCGGTAACAGTGAAGGTAAGTGATCTATGGCAATCAAGTCGACAGGATTATCCCCCTCTATGATACGCAGGCACGGCTTATCAAAAGTGGTACAGCTTGAGTAGATAGGCAAGGGGTTATAAGTGCCGTATGGATCGCAGCTGACATCGCAGATAATTGTCAGACGCCGTGGGTGTATGTCGTTGGTCTCGAGCATGGGCAGGGTAATAAACGGCGGTAGGGCTTGTTGAACGAAGACGCAGTTGACTAATATGTCAAAATCTAAAATATCTTCGAAGGGGCCGCCTATTTTAGTTTCTGCCATGTCCCACTCGGTAACCTCGGCGCCTACACATTTGGCTATTTCGACGGCGCCGCAGCCGCTTCGGCCCTTAGCACCAATCACTAATACCTTAGGCGGGCGTGTTAACTGGCTTAATGAGTTTGCCACATCATCGACCAGAGCCTGCTTGCTTGGCATCGAAGTTAACTTTTCCAGTACGGACTGGCCTTGTTGTGCTGAGGAGTTTAACTGAGTATCTTGCTGACGTTTACCGAATGCCTTGAGCGCCACGGCGGCCCCTGCAAATCCTGCCCAGTAACCAAAGGCGGCCACACGGCGATTATTGTCATCCACCAGATATTCCAGATCGTATAGCTCACCTTCACCAGTCTTGAAGCGACGCAGCACATCTTGCCAACCTTGTTGCTCTTTGTAGACATGAGCGAAGTGAATATGACGATGCACCAGAGGCCAGTTATCTTCACTGAGTTCCTTGAGTCCCAAGATGATGGTGTCTGCAGGAGCTTGTTGCCAGCTATGGGCCGGCACGACATCGCAACCTATTTCTTGGTAGGCTTGAGCCGGAATGGCACTTAAGGAAGACGCTTCGACGGTGACCTTGAAACCCGCTGCTAAAAGCTTTTGGGCGACATCGGGTGTCAGGGCAATGCGCTCTTCTAAAGGTTTAGATTCCGCACGTAACCAAATATGGGGTTTATTCATACCGCAGGTTCTCCTACAAGTCTCTGGAGTTTATCTCTCGTTAGAGACTACTCGATAAATTGCTATTGAAAAATAGTTAGTGTATACAATATCCATATTTACACAAGATTAACATCACAGCTTAAGTGAAGAAACCAGAGGCAGAATGGCAATGCAAGAGTTGAAAACTAAGGTCGTTGAATATTCACCATCTAGAGTGCAGGAGTTGGTGCGGGAACATTTCGAGATCACAGCAGAGGTGAAAGCACTGCCCGGTTATGTGGATCTCAATTTTCAGCTTACGGATACACTAGGGAAGCGTTTTATTCTCAAGATTGCCAGCGCGGACGAGCCTTTGGCCGAGTTGGATATGCAAAATGCGGTGATGAATTATCTTAACGGGCAAGACTTACAGCCTTACTTGCTACCTGAGGTGATCAAAAGTCGCTCTGGTCATGAGATAACGCCCTTAAAAGACCAATACGGCAGAATGAGACAGTTGCGTCTGCTCAGTTATGTGCCTGGTGTATTTTACTGTGAGCATAAAGCCTTAGGCTGTCATCATCACAGCCAGCTTGGCACCTTATTAGCTAAGCTAGATGTTAGTCTGCAAGGTTTCTCCCATAGCGCTGCCTCAAGGTATTTCGACTGGGATCTCAAGCATGCGAAATCAGTGATTGAATCTAAGATGGGGTTAATCACAGATCTCGGCCAGCGGCAGCAGGTGTTAAAGATTCTGTCTGGGTTCGAACAACAGGTGATCCCTTTTATGGCTGAGCTGCCACAGGGAGTGATTCACAATGATGTGAATGACTATAATCTGTTGCTCTCCAATGGTAGTCGGGATGCCGAGGTCATAGGCTTGATAGATTTTGGTGACATGGTGCATAGCCACCAGATTAACGAGCTTGCCATCGCCTGTGCCTACGCCATCTTAGGTTCTGACTCGCCAATGGCGATCATCAAAGCCATTACCTTGGCCTATCACCAAGAGCGCCCGCTTAATGGCGCGGAGCTCTGGGTCTTACTACCGCTTATTGCCGCGCGCTTAGCGGTCAGTGTGTGTAACTCTTCCGAAGCCATTTTGGCCGATCCAGATAATGAATACCTTTTGGTGACGGCTAAACCTGCCTGGGCTGCTATCAGTAGCTTGCTTAAACTGGATGCTAAAAGTGTTGGCTTCGGGCTGCAACGCCTGTGTCTGACACAAGAGTTCGGGTCAGACACAGGCGGCTTGGCTGGCAATGTTTCATCTGAGCGACATAGAGACATTCTTAGCCAGAGAGCTGAGCGCTTGTTTAAGACCTTGAGTGTCTCCTATGAGCAACCTTTGATCATAGAGCGTGGCCAGGGGCAGTTTCTGCTGGATGAGAACAATATTGCTTACTTAGACATGGTCAACAATGTTTGTCATGTGGGTCACTGTCATCCATCTGTGGTCGCGGCAGGGCAGGCGCAGATGGCCAGACTTAACACCAATACCCGTTATCTCAATGACAATATTCTCGATTACAGCCAGGCCTTGCTGGATACCTTCCCCGAGTCACTTTCTGTGGTCATGTTCGTTAACTCCGGCAGTGAAGCCAACGAGCTTGCCATGCGCTTGATGCGCTGCAAGACGCAATCCGATGAACTGCTGGTGGTCGATGGTGCTTATCACGGTAATACCAACAAGGCGATCGAGATAAGTCCCTACAAGTTTAATGGTGCTGGGGGCGAAGGAGCGGCGGATCATATCCATATTGTGCCTATGCCTGATCCCTATCGCGGCCCTTATAAGGGCATGTCAACCGAGTCTGGCCGAGCCTATGCAGATTCGGTGCAGCGGGCAATTAGTCAGTTACAACAAGAGGGCAAGCAGTTAGGCGGTTATATCTGTGAGTCTTTGCAGGGGGTTGGCGGCAACGTGGTCATGCCTAACGGTTATCTCGACTCTGTTTATCGGGCGGTGCGCGCCGTCGGTGGTGTGTGTATTGCCGATGAGGTGCAGGTGGGTTTCGGTCGTGTGGGCTCACATTGGTGGGCGTTTGAGACCCAAGGTGTGGTGCCGGATATTGTCACCTTAGGCAAGCCTATCGGTAATGGTCATCCCATGGCGGCTGTCGTGACCACTAAAGAGATTGCCGAGGCTTTCGTGACTGGTATGGAGTACTTCAATACCTTCGGAGGTAATCCGGTTTCATGCGCTATCGGCAAGGCGGTACTCGATACCATAGATAAGGACAAGCTGATGCACAATGCCAGAGATACCGGCGGTTATATGCAGAGGTGTCTGGTTAAGTTACAAGAAACGTTTGACATCATAGGCGACGTGAGGGGCTTAGGTTTATTTATCGGTGTGGAGCTGGTGAAGGATGCAAACTTGACCCCGGCGACCCAAGAGGCGAAAGCCTTAATCGAGTGGTTTAAGTCGCGTAATATCTTGCTCAGTCTCGACGGCCCCTTCAATAATGTGCTGAAGATTAAGCCGCCAATGGTTTTTAATAAAGATAATGTCGATTATTTTATCGAGCAGTTGCTCCAAGGATTATCCCAAATAAATGCATAAATAGTTGGGATGTCACGTTCGAATTGAATTTATAGTCTATTAGTACGGGAGTTCAGCCTGGGGAACCTGGCTTGGACTCACATCCACTCCTAATGTGATCTAGATCTCGTTGTTAATTTTATGTAAGGATGTTCGCCCTAGCTAAGAATAAGCCATCGGATGAATGGTATTCGTTTATCGATCTAGTTGGGCCTGAGAATACATAACCACAAGGAACAAATGATGACTTCGACATCAGCTCCCCAGTCAAACAAACACAAGCTTCCCAGCCTGCTCGACGCCCTCATTCCCATCTTTGCCCTGGTGCTCATGTTGGCCAGTGCGGTTTACCTATATTCGTCTGATAGCTCTTATGGTGCGAACCAGATAGCCCTTATCATGGCAGCCTGTATCGCCCTGGTTATTGGGGTAAAGAATGGCTATAGCTGGAAGGAGATGGAAGCGGGTATCGTCAAGAGTGTTGGCGTGTCTACCGGCGCCTTGTTGATCTTATTTGCCGTGGGCTCACTGATCGGCACCTGGATACTCGCAGGCACAGTGCCGACCATGATCTATTACGGCATGTTGGTGCTCAATCCTGAATATTTCTATGCCGCATCCTGTCTCTTGTGTGCCGTAGTTGCCTTAAGTATCGGTAGTTCCTGGACTGTGGCGGGTACTCTGGGTATTGCTTTGGTTGGTGTTGCTGCAGCTATGGGGCTGAGTGTGGAGATCACCGCCGGTGCCATTATCAGTGGTGCCTATTTTGGCGATAAGATGTCGCCCATGTCCGATACCACTAATCTGGCACCTGCGGTAGCGGGAACCGATATATTTAGCCATATTCGCCACATGGTATGGACCACGGTACCGAGCATCATCATCGCCATGATATGTTTCCTGATCTTAGGTTTCACCAGTGAGGCCAGCGGACAGGCAGGTGATCTGCAATTGACCATGGATTTATTGCAAACTCAGTTTAATCCTGGCGTTCACCTCCTGTTACCTCTGTTGGTGGTATTGGTGTTGGCTTATAAGAAGATGCCGGCATTTCCTACTGTTATTCTTGGCACTATTGCAGGAGCAGCTTGCGCAGCGTTATTCCAGTTCGATAGCATCATAGCCTTCGTTAATGACGATAGTTTGCCTCCAATTGTGGCTATGGTGAAAGGGATCTGGACTGCCATGTTCAATGGTTATGTAGCCAACACAGGTGATGAAGTGCTCGATAGCCTACTTAGCCGAGGTGGCATGAGCCAGATGACCAATACTGTATGGTTAATCCTCTGTGCCATGGCATTTGGCGGGATCATGGAGGTCACGGGACTGCTCAAGCGTATCTTGCAGAGTATTCTCGGATTAGTGACATCCAGCGGTAGTTTAATCATCACGACTCTGGCGACCTGTATTGGTGCTAACCTGATCACTGCAGATCAGTTTATTGCCATCATCTTGCCGGGGCGTATGTTGAAGGTGGAGTACACTAAGCGCGGTCTGGCTGCGGTAAATCTGAGCCGTGCCTTGGAAGATTCGGCTACTATCACCAGCCCACTGGTGCCATGGAATACCTGTGGTGCATACATGGCCAGTACATTAGGTGTCGCCACCATAGCTTACCTACCTTACGCCTTCTTTAATTTAGTCTGCCCCTTAGTGAGTGGCACTTATGCCTACTTCAACTTTAAGATAGAGAAACTTGAAGATATGCCTGATCTCGAAGAGGTGAGTGCGTAAACAAGGTGCTTAGGTCCTAGAACCTAGGGATCTAGGACCTAACGAGTATTATAACTGGCTCACATCAACTTTTAGCGTGTCCAGGTGATTGGCGAGTGAGGGGGTGACCTTGTTATCCACTCGTCCGCCTAAGTGCTCAGCGAAGAACTGCTCCATTGCGACGATATAGGCCAGCTTATTTTCACGCTTCCTAAATCCATGACCTTCATCTTTTGCCAGAATATATTCAACGGGTAGGTTTTGCTTATACATCACTCGAGCAATATTATCGGATTCAAGCTGGGTGACTCTGGGATCATTAGCCCCTTGCACTAGCATTAGCGGTGCCTTGATGCGATCGACGAACTTGATGGGTGAACGTGCCAGCATATCTTCTCTATCGGCTGCTATTTCTGGGTCGCCTACCGCGCTGTAAAACTGTCCAAGGTATGGACGAAAGCGTGGCGGGAATGATTCGAGTAAGGTGATAAGACTCGAAGGCCCAACATAGGAGATCACTGCCTGATAAAGATCAGGGGTAAAGGTCGCGCCAGCAAGGGCCGCATAGCCACCGTAAGATGCCCCCATGATGCCTAACCTTTGTTTATCGGCAATGCCTTGGTCGATAAGGTAGTGTGCACCATCGGTTAAATCGTCCTGCATGCTACCCGTCCCCCAGTTCTTATTGCCTAAGTTGAGGAAACGTTTACCAAAGCCCGTCGATGCGCGGAAAT
Organism: Shewanella psychrophila; assembly: GCF_002005305.1. Taxonomy (NCBI): domain Bacteria; kingdom Pseudomonadati; phylum Pseudomonadota; class Gammaproteobacteria; order Alteromonadales; family Shewanellaceae; genus Shewanella; species Shewanella psychrophila. The sequence goes on along the minus strand of NZ_CP014782.1, from coordinate 3,691,445 downwards.
TTGGTTGCAGTACGGCGTAGCCTCGGTTTGCTAGCAGCTGGGCGATGGGACTGAAGTAACCTGAGCTGAGTGTCCAGTAATCACGGGCCCAGGGGCCGCCATGGGGAAGAATAATCGTTGGCAGGTTTTTACTCTGACCCTTTGGCAGGGTCAGGTAGGCTTGTATGTTGACGCCGTCTCGTGCCTGGTAAGTGATGGACTGACGTTTTGATAGTAGCTCAGGATTAATCGATGCTTCTTGTTCAAGCAAAAGGCTCACCAGTCCAGTATTGGCATCGAAGCGGTAGTCGCTGCCCATATCGACATCGCTGGCGGTATGTAGCTGCCACAGGCCGGTTTTCTCGTTTCTGTCGGTGATGGTTATCTCGATATCTTGAGTGAAGTGGTCGTTAATTTTTTTCCAGTTGCTGGCAAAGGTCTTATCCAGCGGATAAGTGCGCAGGCGACCGCCATAATAGGAGACGGCAAGTGGTGTGCCTTCATCGTTAAAGAGCACATCATAGACATCAGATTCATTCATGGGGTCTTGATGTAGGGTGAGCAGTTTTCCTGTGGTTATATTGAGGCGTAATAGCTGCTGCTTGTCACGACCTTGGATATTGGCTCTGAGGTAGGCTAAGTTGTTATCTTCATCAAAGCTAAGAATATCGATGTCTTCACCAAATTGGGTCTTAATCAAACTGGTCCATTTGCCATCAATTTTGGCGTAAAGATCGGAAGTATTGTCCGGGTTACTGCTAGTGCCAAGTACTGGCTCTCCCTGTTGGTTTGTCTCTATAGAAGAGAAGCCGTAGGTGTTAGAGAAAATATTGGTTATTTCGGCGGAATTAATATCTATACGGTACAGATCCATCTGCTGAGGGTTATCTTGATTAGACATGACCACTAAGGTGTTGGGCTTGTCTTTTGGCTGCTTGAGCAGGTCGTATCTTATATCGCTATTATTTGTCAGTGCTATGGCGCTGGCAGTTGGCTTGGCTTGGGTAACATCCAGAGTCAGCTTATAAATTTGCGTGTTCTCATTACCGCCACTGTCTTTGAGATAGAAGAGTTCATTGTTTTGGCTTGACCATCGAAAACTCTGAATCGGTTCTTTTGAAGTAGTTATAGGGAAAGATGCATCTAAGTCTGCACCTGCCGCCATCAGATAGAGGTTTTTCGCACCTTGATACTCTTTGAAAAAGGCTAACCATTTTCCGTCACTAGAGCTCTTGAGCCCGCTGATCCCTTGCTCGTTGAAGAAGGCTTCGACAGGTAGCAGTTGAACTTGCTGACTTTGCTCTTGGACAGCGACTTGAGCTGGCAAGCTAGTTGGTGATGGAGTCTGGGAACAGCCAGTTATAAATAAGCTAGCGGCGAGCGCTGTCGAGAGTACGCTAGGTAAAATCTTATGTGTCTTCATCGTTCATTCCTTTAAATAACAGCTCAGATGCCTATCTGCTTTATCAACAAATCAGTTATCCATGAATTCCCAATTAAAGTAATACATAAAATAATTATTGTAAAACGATAATTAAATGTTTTTTTATGATGAAATGTTTCTGTCTGGTATAATCTGTGGAAATCGAGATAAGGGAATGATTGTGGCAATTAACGCGAGCATGCAGAAGTTGATGAAGATCAGCGGTTTTTTCAGGGTTTTGGTATTAGTGGCTACGGCAGCTGTGGTGGTTTATCTGGGCTATAGCTACTTGGTGCTGGATGAAATACGTTTCGAGACCAATATGTTGTTTCTCGATCTTTGGCATCATGATGGTGCAAGCCGTGCTGTACTGATGGCTATTCAGGCGCCGCTATTAATCACCTTATTTGTGGGAATTTATTGGTTGCAACGCCTGTTGAGTCACTTTCAACAAGGGCAGTTTTTTGGCAATGAGGCGATGCGTTGTTACCTCTGGTTAATATGGCTGAAAGTGTTGGATATCGTGCTAGAGATCGTTCAACATCTGGCGACTGGCTACTATCATAAGCAATTTTTTGAACATACCAGCATAGAGCTTGGGCTTGAATTCGGTAACATTACCACCCTTTTGCTGATGCTGTTGATCGTTTACTTATTGAAGGCGGCGAAAGAGATCGAAGCCGAAAACAAAGAGTTTATCTAAATGTTACTTCTAGCGTGTTGGGCCCCAAAATTATGGAAATAGTCGTTAATTTAGATGTCATGATGGCGGTGCGTAAGGTGAGTTCGAAGGAACTGGCAAAGGCTATCGGCATCACCGAAGCCAACCTTTCTCTGCTAAAAAGAGGCAAGGTGAAAGGAGTGCGATTTGAAACCTTGGCCAGTATCTGCGCATACCTCAACTGCCAACCTGGAGATATTTTAGAATTCCGAGGAGCCGAAGCATAAATGCTGAAGGCTCAAAGGCTTGGTAGTAAAGTCTCCCTCTTTAAATCATTGAATACCAGCATCGAGTTAAGTCGGATATAGTGTTTGATTTGAGCTGGTAATCCCAGTATCTTTCAAAACCTGAACCTAGAATAATAATAGATAGATCTCTACCTGACCTCAAAGACTCGTTTTACATGTTTTTCGAGGAAGGATTGAGATTTAAAGAGGTGTGTGTTGTTAAAAGTTACTCCTTATCTGGAGTTAGATAGCGAAGCAAAACATCTCGTCGATCAAACCAGTGGCGAAACCATAGACCTGACTTTTTCTGAGTCGGCTGTATTAACCTATCTTCTTTCTGTTCCAGATGTTATCTGTGGAAAAGAGGTCCTGCTAGAGCAGGGCTGGCCCGATCGCGTAGTGGCGGCAACATCGCTGACTCAGTGTATCAGTACATTGAGGAAGAAGCTGGAGCCCTATCCCGAAGTCCAACTGAAAACCATAGCAAGACGGGGTTATCAAGTACACGTATCAGCAAGGCCTGATACCGAAGTGCCTCAGGTCAAAGATAGCGAGTCGATAACAAAGGCGCGCTTTCACGTCTCGCTGGTGGTGAAAATTACTGGGGTACTGATGTTGTTGCTGATCACTGGGATCTGTTGGTTTAACAGCGATCATTACAGTGTGATTGAGGAGACCAATAAGTGGAATAGCGATAGAGATATCCCACTCAACATAGGTGGAACTATCGGTAGCGCTCAGCTTATTTATCCCGATGGCGTCAATCAGCTTCATCCTTCTATGTGGCAGAAACATATCGCTCCTGAATCAAATTCGATTAAGGGGATCGATAACTTTAATGCCTTTGCGCTAACCGATGGTAATCATTATTCATTTGCAGTTTGTCCAAATGGTGAACTGGGAGCGTGTCCTGCAGAGCAACTTATCAATATTACCTCAATCGACCTTAAGCCCGCCGGCCTGAATATGAGTCAATTTATGGCGTTGACCGATAAGATGGAGAGTCGCATTCGCTATAACCGAATTCTCATCCCTAATAATGAAGTATTTAACGAAGAAGCTGGCGGTACTGAGCTTGTTCCTGAGCTTATTGAGCATCATTATCACGGCGACGTTTATTTTCCGGTAGCTAAGGAGCTGCTTGTGCGTGCCGACTTGAGTGTCTCTATGGTGTATGAAGGAGATGATACGGGAAAGTTCTACTCATCGACCTGTATCACCGATGAAGACTGTTTGACTACGCCGATTAAGTACAAGATTCGGGGTCAATTTAAACAGTATAAGCAGACCATCAATAATATGGCTGTCGATGTGTTTAAGGTGGATGTGAGCCAGAAAGACCTGATAAAACCCGATGCGGTCAGCTCATCGGCAATGCATTTCTATCGTGAGATCAGAAAGCACAATATCCGCGATGAAGAGTTGTATTATTATCGAATCTACAAAGATGAAACGACGGCGGTTTGGATTGTGCCCTTGATGGGCAATATCGTCGCCTGGACTAAATATGAGAAGGTTGAATTATAAAGAGTTCCTAGGTTCTAGCACTTAGCCCCTAGGAACGAGTAAACTGGCGTTTACTTAATAAACGCAAACGCATCGCCGTAGAGATGCTCTTCCTCAACACCTATGGCGCGGAAGACTTCCCTGGCTGCACCCACCATATCAAAACGGCCAGCAATATAGATATCATAACCATGTAAGCTAATGAAATCGGCCTTGATCTGGGCTAACAGGTTAGCCTTCTTACCTTTCCAATCTCCGCCAGCTTCTTCCAGTACAGGAACGAAATGCAACCATGGATGGGCATCGTGCCATTCACGGGCAATCGTCTCGTAATACATGGCATCGGCGTTACGGCAACCCCAGTAAAGAGTGGTTTCGATCTTCTGTCCCAGTGCAATCTGCTGTTCGACGATGCTCTTGATGTAAGAGAACCCTGTACCGCCAGCGATCAGTAATCTAGGGCGCTGACTCTCGTGGCGCAGGTGAGCCTCACCGCCTGGAACTTCAATTTCTATCTGACCATCGTTCGCCAGGCAATCTTTCATGCGCTCGACGACTTGCATCGGGTAGCTTTCGCTGACCGCGGCGCCGATATGCAGTTCGATAAGTTCTGCATTTGGTGCTGAAGCGATAGAGAATGGGCGTTTATCTTTTTCACCCATAACCACACAGAGGTACTGACCGGCGTTGAAATCGAACGCTGTTTCAGGTTTTAGAATGATTTGATAAACCGCATCATTGAATGGGGTAACAGTTTCGATTTTACAACTTATGGTGTTCATCTAACGTCCTTTTCGAACCCCTCTGTGGGAGCTTTACCATTTAAAAGTTCAAAGTTAAAAGTTCAAAGCACTTGCTTCTGAACCAAGTTAAAACAGATACATTAATCATAGTCATTTCCCGCAGGTTAAGCGGGAAATTGCTCGCAAGCTGGAAGCTTAGTTTGAAATCTAAGTTCGTACTAAATTTCTAAACCAAAAGAGTGTAAACCTAAGGTTAGGTATCTAAACCTAAGTCGGCCCACATATCGTCGACTTTCTGTTTGACGGCTTCATCCATCACGATTGGCGTACCCCATTCACGATCGGTTTCGCCTGGCCACTTGTTGGTTGCGTCCATGCCCATTTTAGAGCCTAGACCTGCAACGGGAGAGGCAAAATCCAGATAGTCGATAGGTGTATGCTCTATCATTACGGTATCGCGTTTTGGATCCATACGGGTCGTTATAGCCCAGATCACATCGTTCCAATCACGGCAGTTAACATCTTCGTCCACGACTATGATGAACTTGGTGTACATAAACTGACGCAGGAAGGACCAAGCGCCCATCATCACGCGTTTAGCGTGACCTGGGTACTGCTTACGGATAGAGATCACAGCCATGCGATAGGAGCAACCTTCCGGTGGCAAATAGAAATCGATGATCTCGGGGTACTGCTTGCGTAGGATAGGCACAAATATTTCATTGAGTGCCACACCTAACATGGCTGGTTCATCCGGTGGACGGCCTGTGTAGGTGCTATGGTAGATGGCATCTTTTCTGTGGGTGATATGGGTCACGGTGAAGACAGGGAATTTATCTGTCTCGTTGTAATATCCCGTATGATCACCATAGGGGCCTTCTTCGGCCATCTCTTCAGGGTCTATATAACCTTCTAAGATGATTTCGCTGGTGGCGGGCACTTCTAAGTCACAGCTTAAAGCTTTACAGACTTCGGTGCGCTCGCCACGAAGCAGGCCTGCGAAGGCATATTCACTCATAGAGTCGGGTACTGGTGTGACTGCACCTAAGATAGTGACCGGATCTGCACCTAGCGCCACTACAACCGGGTAACGCTCACCCGGGTGTTTCTCTTTAAAATCTTTAAAGTCTAACGCGCCGCCGCGATGATCTAGCCAGCGCATGATCAGCTTATCTTTACCTAGCAGCTGCTGGCGGTATATGCCCAGATTCTGACGCTTCTGGCGGGGTCCCTTAGTGATGGTCAATCCCCAAGTCACTAGGGGAGCGGCATCACCGGGCCAACAGTGTTGGATGGGCAGCTTAGTCAGATCAACATCATCACCTGTTTTTATAACTTGCTGACAGGGAGGATTGCGCACTGACTTAGGCGGCATATTCAAGGCTTGCTTGAATTTTGGTATCTTAGATATCGCATCCTTGAAGCCGCGAGGCGGCTCAGGCTCTTTAAGGAAAGCCAGTAGCTCTCCGACTTCACGCAGGGCCAGAGGATCTTCTTTACCCAGTGCCATGGCTACACGTTTAGGTGTGCCAAAAAGGTTAGCCAGCACAGGCATCTCGTTGCCGACAGGGTTCTCGAACAGTAGAGCTGGACCTTTAGCACGGAGCACTCGGTCGGAAATCTCCGTCATCTCAAGGTGAGGGTCGACGGGATGGCTGATACGCTTTAGTTCACCCTGACTTTCCAGGTGGGCGATAAAACTGCGCAGATCCTTAAAACTCATTGATACTTGCTGCCATAAAAATGTGATATGGCGCGCACTATAGCATTTTTAGTACGCATGTTTAACCGCTTAACTTTATATAGAGCAAGATAATAATTAGTTAAGTTAGTGGTAAATTATGATGACGTTTAATTAGCGGCCCAATAGGTATATTATAAAGGCAGAACTAAGTTTGCACTCTATCAAAGGGTGAGTTTTAGAGGAGACGGTAATGGGCAAAATATCTCGTGTTGTACAAGCTATACTGCTGTCTGGTTTGCTCTCTCTTTTTAGCTTAGGCCTACAAGCAAGTGATCGCTTCAATTGGAGCAGTAATGTCTGGGTTCAGCCAACTTGGAGCAGCAGTTGGGGCACTGGAATCGGCGTTGGCATAGGAACTGGCTCGCCTTACTGGAACAATCCTTCTTGGAACCATGGTTGGAATAGCAGTTGGAACAACAATTGGTATCGTCCTTATTGGCGTAATAATTGGCGCTATCCTTATCGTTATAATCGCTATGACAGCTACTATTACAATGAGCGCCGAGCAGTAAAAAGAGAGCCTACTCCGCCTAAATCAATCGCGGCTCCCCAGCGAGTAACTACCAGTGTGCAATATGCATCCGGGCTGAAGAGCCTGCCTGAAAATGCTCGTGTCATGCAAAGAGATGGCCGTACCATTTACCAATGGCAAGGTGTCGAATATGTGTTCGATTGGAGCACTGAGACCTACCGCGAGTTGAAATAGTTATTTAACCTATTAGCCAAAACATGCTCTCAAGCTTTCACTAAGCTTCATTCCCTTCCTATACTCATAGTTAGCGCTATTTTTATTGAGAGCTATTTCTCATTAGCGCTAAATTATTCACGAGATGGCACCTTCGAGTATTGAGTATGAAAAAACCAGATATCCTCACGGAAAGTGGCACGAATGAACTCGAGATTATCGAGTTTCATCTGCATAAAACCTTACCTGGTGGTGACTATAAAGTTTGTCATTACGGTATCAATGTCGCCAAAGTCAGGGAAGTGATCCGGGTACCGGAAACCGAAGATTATCCTAATGCCCAGTCTCATATGATTGGGGTATTCTCATTACGTGATAATTTAATTCCACTTGTGGATCTTGCTAGCTGGCTGGAGATCCCCACATGTGATGACCTGGACCAAAAAATTGTTATCGTGACCGACTTTAACAAGATGATTAATGGCTTCTTAGTCGATAGTGTCTTGAGCATTCATCGGGTTTCTTGGGAGCATGTGGAGTCTCCGAGTCAGTTCTTAGAGTCAGGGGAGCAGGATTGTGTGGTCGCTGTTGTTCGGCGGGATGGTTATCTGATTATGATCTTAGATTTTGAGAGGATTATTTCCGATATTAATCCTGAATTGAGTATGGATAAGTACGACGTGACTCAAGACAAGAATGTGGTCATTAACGACAGTATGCTAGCAAAGCGTCAGGCTAAAACGATAATGGTTGTGGATGATTCCGCTTTTATTCGCAAGATGATAGAGAAGACCTTACAGTCATCTGGTTATAACATTTTGGATGCAAAGGATGGTCAAGATGCGCTGGAAATTCTCGAAGACTTTGTGCGCCTCGCAGAAGAGGAGGGAGGCTCAGCCGATAATTTTGTTGATGCGATAGTGTCAGATGTGGAGATGCCCCGCATGGATGGCCTGCATTTATTGAAACGATTACGGGATAGCTCTCACTATGCCAAGACTCCGATTGTGATGTTCTCATCCTTGATGAGTGAAGGTAATCGCTTGAAGGCACTGCAACTCGGTGCCAACGATACTATCACTAAGCCTGAGATTGGCAGTATGGTTGCTATGGTTGATGGCTTGGTTTTGGGTGATAACAAGGGCTAAGTAAAAGGTCAGTAAGAGCCAGGTTAGAATGAGGTCGCTCTTGAATCTGACCTTTCGCATTCACATCTAAATTTTAGATTTTAAGAAAATTTCATATCGATTAACGGTAAATCCATCTTCTTGGTACTGACTGATATAGCTCATTCCCAGCTTGAGCAATACATTGATGGAGCTTAGGTTTTCGGCTACGGCGTCTCCGAATACCTGATCTAGATCCAAATGCTGTTTTGCATATTCGATACAGGCCTGATTGGATTCGGTCGCATAACCTCTCCCCCAATGAACAGGGTGGAAGCGATAACCGATATCGACCGCATTGATACGGCTATCATTTTTAAAGCCGCAAAAGCCAATTACTTCACTGGTCTCTTTAAGCACTACTGCCCAGCGGCCGTAGCTGTATTTTTTATATTCCGCTAACCAGATGTCGCGAATGATATTCTCAGCATCTTCAATGCTGCTACAGATGCCGGCATCACCAGTAAAGCGGTTGACCTCTTCAGGTGCATTAAAGTGGTAAACAGCTTGTGCATCATCGAGATTAAATTCTCGGATAATAAGTCGCTGTGTCTCGGTTAATATTTTGCTCATCTTGGTCACCTTGTTTTCATTCGATTCTTCAGCTATCTCAGTCGCAACCTCTATAGCTATAGTATTACTGTGTTGCTTTTTACTTTAACTGGAGTCTTAAAACCAAAACAGATACAGTTAACCTCAATAAAACTCAATACAGATGTTGAATGCCTAATTATGGCTAAGTTTAAGTATCAGAAAATTGTCGACGAGATTATTCGTGCTATTGAGTCAGGCATATTCTCAAATAAGTTGTGCTGCAATAAACTCGAGTCGGTGCGTCGCTATGCTAAAGATAAAGGCGTAGGGGTATCAACTGTGACTCAGGCTTACTATGAGCTTGAAAGACTAGGCTGGATCTACTCAGAGCCTAAGCGTGGGTATTTTATCGCTTCAAGGGAAATGCTTAAGCAACCTGATTATGGCTCTAATATCAATCGGATTCATGGGCAATTAGAGTTAGCCAATGCGGTGCAATATTCGTTTAACGACCCGGATATCTTGCCTCTTTCTTGCACGGCTCCCTGTACTGTTATTGATCAAGAACTCCTACTTAATCGTTTGCATAAACAGGTATTGAAGCATCGCCCTTATAAACTTTTGATGCAAGATCCTATCTGGGGGATCCCAGAGTTGAGATTCGAAATTTGTCGTCATCTACTGCGTTCAGGGCAAGTATTTCTCAAGGAGCAGGTGCTGATAACCAATGGCAGGCAAGAGGGCTTGTTGCTGGCACTCTCTGCCGCCAAAGCCATAGGAAAAGCGGTGGCGGTGGAGTCTCCGGTATCATTCTATTTTCAGGCGATTTTGAAACAGTTCAATGCCGATGTGATTGAGGTGCCAATGCAAGGGAGTTATGCGGATGAGTTGGTACTACTTTCAAAGGCTCATAAAGAGCAGTGCTTCGATACCTATTTGGTTAATCCTAACTTTGCCGACCCTACCGGGCGGGTCTTATCGGTAGAGGACAAAAACGCCTTGATTGAGTGGGCAAGTGAGCATGATGTTACCTTGATTGAATATGATCGTGGTGAGTTATATTTTGGCTTAGCCCGGCCAGTGACTATCGCAAGTTTAGTGACTCAATCTCGATCTTGTAGGGTGATAAGCATAGGTGATTTTTATGACACCATCTCACCGACCATCAGCTTAGGCTATCTGATATGTAGCGATACTTTCACCGCCTGTCAGTATGCAAAACAAACCATTGCCGAGGAGCCAAGTATTGCCTTGCAACATATGGTGTCGAACCTAATGTCTTCCGGTGAATATCTTACACTAACGGGAAAGCTCAGAGCTCAGATGAATACTCATTACCTTAAAATGAAGAGTTTGATGAGCTCAGTGCTTGATGATTCGGTTTATATGAGTCAACCAACGGGCGGCCCCTGTATCTGGCTTAAGTTACCTGATGAATTTTCCAGTGAGGAATTATGGGATCGTGTCATTCAGGAAAAACTTTCGATTGCGCCAGGAGCTATGTTCTCTTTCACATCAAATTATTCCTGTTATTTTCGAATAACATTTGCGCTGCCTTGGAATGAAAAAATGGAATCTGGGGTCATCCGGCTTGCTAAAGTTATAAAAGATTATCTGGAGGGGAATACAAGCTAACTTATTGTTAAGTAGCGGTTCAGCTGGAGGTGGTAGAATTATACCGTATGCAGTGTCTTACTGTGTCTATCGCGTATAAGGATGATTGAATGATAAAAAACATAATGCAAAAAGTGATGGCTTTAGCTTGTTCGTTTATCTTCTCTACAGGCTTGGCATTTGCCTCTACTCAAACAGCCGTTACCGCACAATTAGTTAAATCAGAAGCCGATGGAACTGTACTCATCTGTCAGTATCGCACCATGAAAAAAATACATTTCAAGGTGCTCTTTACTCATCAAGTATGCCCGTTAGCCATTCAGGTTGGGCACTAAGCCATCTCTAATTTTGTGCTAATCGGCTTTATCGGGATACTTTTGCTCAATCGACCGAAATGAGCGTAGGAAAAGCCCAAGACCACCCACGCTAAGCACTAGAATCACGATAAGATCGAAGGCGCTCATATGGGTAAAGCGGAATTGAATCGAACTGATCACGCCAAAGACAAGAGCGACTAATGAACCGAAAGTGAGTGCCCAACCGAGGATATTTCTGTAATTGTAAAACATGATGCCGACACCAAATATAAATGGGATCATGATCATGCCGCTGGTAACATTAAAGCCACCAAAGTTTGAACCGTGATAAAGACTGCTACCCATGCCAAAAGAGCTGGTTATCTTGATGGCATTGAGCAGCATATAAAAACCACCACACATCATTATTAGGCCTATGAAAAACTGGCCTATACCACCGGATGTTCCACCTGCACCGTTCATATTTATCCCTTTAAAATGTACTTTTAGCGAGTTACTGATATCGCCAGATTTTACTGATTGGGAGTTACCACTGTACTTCGGCCAATGGATTTTCACCTTCACCGATAACAGTCTTCACTATGGTGTTATTGCCGTCGAGTAGAATGAGTCTGGGGATACCTGCATTGGCAAACTTGGCATAAATTGCTCTATCTGTGTCGGCAATCAGAGGAAAGTTTATCTCATACTCGCTGGCAAATTTGTCTAGTTCCTGGGTATTTTCTTCGCGGCCTATGGCAATGATATCGACATTTGGATCTAGATTGAGATCTGATGCTTCTAGTGCCTTCATGGCTCGCTGAGAATCTGGACACCAAGTAGCAAATAGTACCAATAGCTTGGCATTAGTAGACTGTGTTAAATCAATAAGATTACCCTTGGTATCGGTAAATTGAGTTACAGGTACCATTTGTCCTGCTTTGACATAGGTCTGATATTCAAGTTGTTCATCTCCTGGTGCAGCAGCGCAACCACAAAGGAGTAAAGTCATTGAGAATAGTATGGCCGATATGAGCTGTTTCATCACAAATCCATTTAATAGAAAGTGCGCTTAAAATAGCAAATATCGGCTTTTTTGTGTAGATAAATACTCAAATTCAGGCCACTAGAGATCTGTTTTCTTAGAGCCAGGAAACTAGCACCTTATTATAAAGTATGCATAAACCGCTCGGGTCTAAAAAGGTAGTAGTTATCGTAATTATTAGAAAAGGCAACTGTCTTAGCTCTGCCGGTGATCTCATCTCTGGGAATAAAGCCTATTACTCGTGAATCTGCGCTGGCATCACGGTTATCGCCGAGTGCCAGATAGAAGTTATCAGGCACAGTTATCGGGCCAAAATTGGCAAGTCTAGAGGGAGTGTCATGGACTCGAACCATGTGTTCTACACCTAACAGGTTCTCGATACTATCAGTGCTCGAAGCCAGCTTGCCCTGAATTTGATAGTTCAGCTTATCGCCATTGATGATGAGCGTGTTTTGTCTCATTTCGACGATATCACCGGGTACTCCTACCACACGTTTAACGAGTTTCTTATCCGCTTTGACTGAGTCGAAGATGATAATCTCTCCACGGGCTGGGTCGGCAATTTTTACCAGAGAAAGATGGGTGAAAGGTAGGCGGATATCATAGGCCATCTTATTAACCAGTAACCTATCCCCTTCGAGAATAGTTGGCTTCATGGAGCCTGTAGGCACAGAGTTCCAGTCGGCCACGGCACTTCTAAATACCAACATTAGCACCATAAACAGTAAGAATGAGCGGTTATGTTTGAGTAGTTTAACTAGTCCCTTCAGCATCAATAGATCCTTTATCGATTATTAGTTCATTAGCTCTGACTTATGTTTGTCAGGATCAGTTCCGGAAGGGGATAAAATAGCAGGAAGTTAAAAGTAAGCAGATGTGTATTATTAACTCGTTTTGGCTAACATTGGGTGGGCATTGCGCTTTATAAACATAGATTCTATGCTCAAAGTTACTAGAGTGAATTAGGTTTAATAATGGATAAATTTAGCAGACCCTTGTGCTTGTTTGTGGCCATGTTGGCCTCCGTGAGTATGAGTGTCTGCGCTAAAGTTGGCTTGTTGGAATTAGACTGGTCCAGTCAGAAGGTGTTGACTCATGTGGTCGGTGAACTCCTTCAAGCCAAAGGCGTTGAGGTGAACTATGTCTCCTCCGCCGCCGATGGTCAGTGGTATCAATTGGTTTATGGTCATGCGGATGTGCAGATAGAAGTTTGGCAGGGAAGTATGGCGACTCAATTCGATAAGTTGGTCAAGGCTGGCAAGATTATCGATGCAGGCACCCACATGGCGGTGACTAGGGAGGATTGGTGGTACCCGGACTATATTGAGCCATTATGTCCAGGTCTGCCCGACTGGAAGGCACTGAAAGCATGCTCGGCTCTTTTCTCCGATGGTGATGATCTGCAAGGAGTCTATATCTCTGGTCCTTGGGTTAAGCCGGACAGAGCCAGAATTAGAGCCTTAGACTTAGATTTTAGAGTGTGGGAGATGCCGACCGGAGATGCACTTTGGGAGACCTTCAATCGTTTGATCGAGAAGAGGCAAGCATTTGTCATCTTTAATTGGACTCCTAACTGGGTTGAAGCAGTTTATAAAGGTAAATTTATTGAGTTTCCCACATATAGTGAAGCGTGTGAGCTTGAGCCTGCATGGGGGGTGAATGATAAATATCTCTGGGATTGTGGCAACCCTAAGAATGGTTGGTTGAAGAAGGCCGTTTCTCGGTACTTGGCTGATAAGTCTGCATGTGCCTTAGATATTGTGCGGAGTTTTTCACTGTCTAACCAAGATATTGCCTTGGCTGCAGCTTTAGTTGATATAGATAACTTGAGCGTTGAGCAGGCAGCAAAACAGTGGCTGCATGTTAATCGGGCAAGGGTAGAGCAATGGCATGCTCATGCTTCCTGTATCTGAGTCAAAGTCTGTCTGCGACATCTAAGAATAAATTCTACGCATTGTATATCCTTATGGCGTGGCTTCTCTTTACAAGGGGCTGCTAGGTGATTATTGTCGATCCATAATGAATGCCCTGAACTAGTGTTTAGCCAATTCAGGCGCGTTAACAGAATTTAGGTTTATCTGGAGTAAGTTATACAATGAAGTACCAATGGATCTTATTTGATGCCGATGAAACCTTGTTTCATTTCGACGCCTTTAAAGGCTTACAGCTGATGTTCTCCAAGTTTGATGTCGACTTTACTTTTAATGATTTTCAATTATATCAAGAGGTGAATAAGCCGCTGTGGGTCGAGTATCAAGATGGAAAAATCAGTGCCGACTATCTGCAAACCACCCGTTTTTTGTCTTGGGCTGAGAAGCTTGCCGTGACTGCACATCAGCTCAATAGCGCTTTTCTTGAAGCTATGGCGGAGATATGTACCTTGTTACCGGGTGCTAAAGAGCTGGTCGATACTCTTCATGGCAAGGTGAATATGGGAATCATCACTAATGGCTTCACTGAGCTACAAACCATTCGTTTGCAGCGTACAGGGCTCATTCATGCTTTTTCACCTGTGGTGATTTCTGAAGAGGTAGGTGTGGCTAAACCCGATGTGGCAATTTTTGAGCATGCCCTTGCTCACATGAATCACCCGGCAAGAGATAAAGTCTTAATGGTGGGTGATAATCCACATTCAGATATACAAGGCGGTTTAAACGCTGGATTTGATACCTGTTGGCTCAATAGTGATGGTGTCGATGTACCTGATGGGATAACTCCTCACTATCAGGTGAGTTCATTAACTGAATTACAGAGCTTATTATTAGGTAATGTCAGCGATTAAAATTGATGCGTAAATGACAAAAAAACATCAGTCAGTGCATTTTTTTTGAAATAATTGCAGTTTATGATGTTTTCTTGCCCAATTGAGCATTTTGCCTCTTTACATCAAGGTCAACAATCCCTATTATCAGCGGCGTTCGGAGAGATGGCAGAGTGGTCGAATGCACCGGTCTTGAAAACCGGCACGGGTTTATAGCCCGTCTAGGGTTCAAATCCCTATCTCTCCGCCACATTCAGATAAAGCCCTTAGCAGAAATGCTAGGGGCTTTTTCGTGCATAAAGACGAAAGGCTCATCACTTCTTATTAGAGATAGTGATGAGCCTTTTTTCGTTTAGGAAAGAAATAGCGTGATAGGAATGCGAGCCCTAGGATTCCTATTGTTTACAGTCCGCGCTTCTTCCAAAATGAAGCAATTTTTTCTATATCAGAGTTAGCTTTTGTTTGAGTGCCATCTTGTGGAGGGTTATCAGCCATGTGTACTTTGAAGGCCTTCTCGGCAATGACCTTGCCCTTAAGTTCTAAGGTCATGCGCCACTTATCTAGCTTGTTATACTCTGGTGCCCAGATGGTATCGCCAAGATAGAACTTCCAATCATTTTCTTCCACGTAGACTTCACCATCGAAAGGGAGCCTGATGTTGCCGTTATCATCGGGAATATCGGGATGATAGATGCAATACCTGAGTTTTTGGTTTTTTGATCCGGGTAATAAAACCAAATTCGATATCGATCTCTGGGGGACATGAACAGTAGGTTTAGTTAATCTGAGAAGCTCACGCAGTGCGGGTGTAAAAACACTTTATGCTGCGCAAGTGGCTTTCGATATACGACTGCATGGATGCAGGAGGTAGAGCAACGCAGGAGCTTGTTGCCGAGAATAACTATTAGCTTCAATCCCCTTATAGCCACACGGATGTGGCGAATGTCTATATTGCAGGAGCAAATATAGCCCTTGTCTACAGCGTTTATAACTCCCGCTGAATGATCACTTACTTAATGTAATGGAACTGGTATTAATTTAGACATGGTGAGCTGTTTTTGAATTTCTGTCATGTTAGTTTATCAAAATCTTTAGCTAAGTATGTACAGGCAATCAGAAAAATATGACTAAGAAAATCCTTAAGTTTGAATATGAGAAAGAAACTAAAAATAGCGTGCGCTACCAGGAGATACCTGAGCCGGGTCAGGCCCCCGTTCTTGGCACCCTCTATGTGCAGAAATGGTTTGCCACAGACAGTAAGGTATTAGAGATCACCATAGAGAAGAAAGACTAGTCACCTAAGATATTCCTCTGTTCTGAAATACTGGCGTTATAGCTCTATTCGGCTAAATTTATAGTTGTACCAATTGACTGTACTGCTTTGCTGATGGATGGGGTCTATATGTCTAGAGTGGCCATAGTTCAAGAATCTTCGATCGTATTAAATCGTGATAAAACCATAGAGAAGGCCGTGCAACTCATTCAAGAGGCCGCCTTGTCTGGTGCCAATCTAGTGGTATTTCCTGAAGCCTTTATCTCCGGGTATCCAGCATGGATCTGGCGATTGAGACCCGGTATGGATTGGGGGACGAGCGAAGCATTGCATGGGCTATTACTCGACAGTTCAGTCAATATTGAAAACGGTGACTTAGCTCCCTTGTGCGATGCGGCCAAAGCTAACCAGGTGACTGTGGTTTGTGGTCTCAATGAACGGGATAATGAGCGCAGCAGGGCGACCCTGTACAACACAGTTGTCGTTATCTCTGAGGAGGGCAAGCTACTCAATCGACATCGAAAGCTGATGCCTACTAATCCAGAACGTATGGTGTGGGGATTTGGCGACGGCTCGAGTCTTAAGGTGGTCGAATCGCCCGTAGGCAGGTTGAGTACCTTGCTCTGTTGGGAGAGCTATATGCCTCTGGCAAGGTACACTCTCTATTCTCAAGGAGTGGAGATTTATATCGCACCAACTTATGACAGTGGTGATGCTTGGTTAGGCACCATGCAGCACATAGCGCGGGAGGGACGCTGTTGGGTTATCTGTTGTGGCGTGGTATTGGAACACAGAGATCTTCCTGATGATTTTCCTGATAAAGATAACTTGTACCCAGACAGTGATGAATGGATAAATCCGGGAGATTCAGTGGTTGTCGCCCCTGGTGGTGAGATAGTTGCTGGCCCTCTTAGAAAAGAGAAGGGCATACTCTACGCCGAGATAGATATTAAATTAGCGGCAATCTCAAAGCGGGCATTAGATGTGGTGGGGCATTATTCGAGACCAGATATATTTACCCTTAGCGTTAATACCCAAGTTCAGAGCCCGATTAAGATTAAATAGATGTCCAATCAACAACTGCTCCAGATCACAATTTTCCTCATGCTATCGGCATGTAGTGCTATCACTCATGATGTTTCGAATAAAGATCAAAGCTCCATGGAAATCAGATTGATCCCAGTCCATATACTCAGACAAGGTGAAGGTGGGGTTGAAGGCTTAGATAATGCCCATGCTGCGGTTATAACACCGGATGAGACTCAGCTGTTAATCGCAAGTGGCGATGATGATTCTGTGGCTGTTTTTGACCTGGATGAGTCGTTCAAGCCAACCTTAAGGCAAGTCATTCGCAGTGGAGATCTGAGCTTAGATAACTTGAGTAGTGAAATGGATGTCTTGGCCGGGGCCTCTAATTTGGTGCTTTCTGGTGACGGACAATATGCCTATATCGTTAGTTTCTATGGCAGCGCTTTACTGGTATTAAAGAGGGGAGAGGATCATATCTGGTCTTTTCATCAATTACTCTACGATGGCCTTAGCTCTGAGAGAATATTTAAAGATGAGCGACCCATTGGAGATCTGGATACTCTCGGGTTGCTAGGTGCATGGGATGTGGCTATAACGACTGAGCCGCGACAACTTTTGGTGACGGGTTATAAGAGTAATAGCCTGAGCGTATTTGATCTTGGCGATGGTGGTAAGGCCCAGCTAAGGCAAATGTTTACCAGTTACGACAAGTTACTCGGTGGAGAGGAATATGGGCTAAGTGGAGCCGTGGGAGTAACGGTATCTCCGGACGGTACTCAGGTATTTGCCTCGGCATTCGAAGATAACTCAATAAGCATTTTCAAAAGAGAGGTCAGTGGCAACTTGGTATGGAAGCAAACCATTAGTCAGCGAAAGCAAGGGTTAGATGCATTAGTTAACCCTCAGAGCCTACTCGTATCTAAAGATAATGCTTGGCTCTATGTGGCTTGTTCAGGCACGGGTTCGCTAATGGTTTTTAAGCGTGAAAATACCGGTGAGTATCAGCATGTGCAGACATTAACGCAAACAGTCGATTTAGGCGCTGACTCTAGTGCTGGTTCTAGTTCTGAGCTCGGTTCTAGCTTAGCTTTGGCTGGAGCGGGAAATCTGGCGTTGACCTCTGATGGCAACCATTTGTTTGTTACTGCTGAGGAGGATGGGGCATTAAATTATTTTATCAGAGAGTCGAAGGGTCACTTGGTTTTCAAACACAGTTTACAGACCAGTGATTCGAGTGAGGAGCAGGATAAGCTCAGTGAACTAACTGGTGTTTCTTCGGTGCTGGTTACCCCAAGTGATGATTTCGTTATTTTGACCTTGGGTGAGGGCAACGCATTAATCATCTACCGTATTGTGAAAGTTGGGGTTTACTAGAGTGTGTAAAGTAAAGCCAAGAAAGACGGGGAGCTTGGCTAGTGTTTACTCTACTCTTATTCGTTATAACGGATATCTATTTCGAGAGTTATGAGTGTTTAGTGTGCAGCACTTCCAGCAGCTCATCTTCTAATTCGAAACGGGTTTCCATTGCGTGACCCAATGACGATAGATCTTTATCGAGTTGATATAGGATTTGATCATCGACGGATTCGGTATATTTTTCATTGAAGTCTAAGGCCGAATCTGTAGTTTCACTTATTCGTGGGACAAGGTTTTGTGCCAAAGACTTACTCGATGTTCCATTTCTCTCACAGGCTGTGACGACTCGATCATAGACTTCGAAATGTCCTTCGGAGACATAGTCTACTAAGAGATCACAAAACTCTTTAACTGTCTTGACTGTGGGAAGTGACTTCTCGGTAGATTCGTAGGGCGGGATGCCGGCAATTTGGCAATAATTGATCAGTAGTTGGCGACGATTATTAAGCCAATGATCGATAAGAGTGTTAGAGCCGCCCCACTTTTTTTCAGCTTTTTCGAGTTGTTTTAACATGATTGTTCCCGTTTTAAAGTGCTTCCCTGACTTCTAATGTAGGTGACAAATAGGGTATTGATCAACCATTTTCGCCGATATAAGTGAGATATTCTAAAATAGTTAAGATGGCTGTTTTGTATACAGAAATCGAAGTGGGATAGAGAGTTGAATCCCCTAGAAAATAAAATGCCCAGCGATAGAAATCTATCGCTGGGCGAGTAAAGGTTTTGCGGGCTCGATGCGACGAGCTTCTTGATTGTTCTTGCTAGCGCAGACTTTTTATACCAAAGGCTGAAGATGTGTGCAACTTTTTTCTGTCATATTGGGAACATTAACACTATTTTTTATCAGGGTATTTTACTTAAAATGTGCTGTAGGGTGCATTAGAGCGGCTCATTAGGGAAAAATTACGTATCTGGGGGGCTTTGTCACATAAATACTCAGATTAAGGTTACTTTATTAACGTAAATGCTAAACTAGCGACCCAAGCGGATATCACTATAAGTTTAGGAATCAAGCCAAATGGCAGAATTAAAGAATGATCGTTATTTACGTGCGTTGTTGCAACAACCTGTCGACAGAACTCCTGTATGGATGATGCGTCAAGCTGGCCGTTATCTTCCAGAATATAAAGCTACACGTGCTCAGGCCGGTGACTTCATGTCTCTTTGTAAGGATCAGGACTTGGCTTGTGAAGTGACGCTACAGCCACTACGCCGTTATGATCTGGATGCCGCTATTTTATTCTCTGATATTCTGACTATTCCAGATGCCATGGGTTTAGGTCTATATTTCGAGACTGGCGAAGGCCCACGTTTCCAGCGCCCGACCGATACTATTGATGCTATTAAAAAGCTCTCAATTCCAGATCCGGAAGATGAGTTAGGCTATGTGATGCGTGCCGTAAGTACCATTCGTCGTGAGCTTAAGGGTGAAGTACCACTAATTGGTTTCTCTGGTTCTCCATGGACACTCGCCACTTATATGGTTGAGGGTGGTTCAAGCAAGACGTTCGAGAAGATCAAGAAGATGGCCTACGAAGAGCCAGCAGCCTTGCACATGCTGTTAGATAAACTTGCCGATTCAGTGATTCTATATCTGAATGCACAAGTGGCTAACGGCGCACAATCTTTGATGATTTTCGATTCCTGGGGTGGCGCACTGTCCCACCATGCTTACCGTGAATTCTCACTTCGTTATATGCAGAAGATAGTCGATGGTCTGACTCGTCATGCAGACGGTCGTCAGGTTCCTGTAACCCTGTTCACTAAAGGTGGCGGTTTATGGTTAGAGTCTATGGCTGAGACTGGTTGTGATGCATTGGGTCTGGATTGGACGGTTGATCTTGGTGACGCACGTCGTCGTGTCGGGAATAAAGTCGCACTTCAGGGCAATATGGATCCTTCGGTACTTTATGCTTCACCTGAGCGTATTCATCAAGAAGTTGATCAAATCCTTGCAAGCTACGGCGAAGGAACTGGCCATGTATTTAACTTAGGCCATGGTATCCATCAACATGTCGATCCTGAGCATGCAGGTGCATTTATCAAGTCTGTGCATGAACTGTCGGCTCAATACCATAAGTAACTTATAGCTAAGCGCTTAGGAATAAGTCATTAGCGATATGTTATTCGAGAAGACTCGCCTTCAGGGCTAATGCCGGTAAGTTAAGAAAAAATATTGATAAAATAAGGGCTACAGGGGATTTAATCTAAATCTGGCTGTAGCCCTTACTCGTTCTGCTGTTAGTCAATGATTGCTACACAAATTCCGTTAATTCAGAAAGTGAATAAAAAGTGATTATGTATGCAAAATAGTGACTAAGTGATCGGCATTACGCCTTCAGGGCGGGTCTTTTTTTGCTCTGTCATTTATCAAATTCAAATCTAGACTAGATTTTCTGCAACTCAATCTGGAAGCAGCTGCCTTCTCCCGGGGTGCTATTGATATCTATATTGCACTCAAGTAGGCCTAGTAATTGTCTCACTATCGCCAGCCCCACACCGAGTTGAGGCAAGATATCATCGCGTTTAAAGCTAGGTTTATTGCGCATCTGTTGTAGTGCCTGAAGCTCATGTTTATGCATGCCAGAGCCGTTATCGGATACGCTGAGCCAAATACGCTGGTGGCTTTGAGCTTCTGGACTTGTGTTGGCGGCGATCAGCTTAATACTTATGATGCCACCCGATGGTGTATAGCGAATGGCATTATCTACAAGGTTAGATAGGACTCGCATTAATATTTGAGGGTCGGTGATGATTGATAGGTTCTCGTCTACTTCAAAGTCGAGCCGCACCTTTTGTGTATTGGCTCTGGGAGTAAAGTATTGCTTTAATTCCTCTAGCAATAAACTCAGCCTGGTCTCTTTAAATTCTGGGGTGATTTGACCGTTTTCCAGTGCAGCTAGCTCCAGCATCTGGCTAAGAAGTTGCTGTATATATTTTCCTGAGTTGGCGGCGACTTCGATGAGGTCACTACTGCGCTCATTGGCAGGCAATAATAGCCAAGTATCGATATATCCCTGCAGTGAAGTGAGCGGGGTCTTAAGATCATGTGATAGATGCAGCATGAAGTCATGCCTCGCCTGCTGCTGGCGATTGATGGCGAGATGTTGCTGACTTATTTCCTTGAGTAAGCGTTTTATATGTAAGCTTAATTGACGGATCTCTATGCTACCCCGGTAATCATTAGATAGGCTTAAACCATCGGCGAGCTTTTGGTTTTCTACTAGACGTAAGTCTTGTTCAAGTCTGGATAGAGGCGCGGTCAAGTATCTGGCTAATAAGGCAAATAACAGTAAAGCAAAGATACTAGAGCCGATGAGCATACCTCCCCAGATCCGCGGTGCTTGGTGTTCACTGACCAAGGATTGCCACATATCAAAATCTTCACCACCTATGATGACATAGAGGTAACCTGTGATCTTGCCTGAGGCTTCTTGCAGATGAGCTGCTGAGAATATTTTATTGCTATCTGGTGAGCGAGGATCCATGCCTTTAATTGGCAGTTCACCACCTTCGATGAAGGCCTCTATGGGTTGAGTCGATATTTGTGGACGTTTTATTTTCTCTTCGTTTGCATCGTAGGCGATGACATTGCCTTGAATGTCTAAGGTGTAAATCTCGAAACTGGGCCCCAGAAGCATGAAGTCATGAAAGGCTTCTTTTAATGCTGCATCTGAGGTGATTCCTTGGGACAGCAAGGGATTAATGTGCGCCATATGCAGGGCTAACTCTTGGTGTAGAGATTGTTGTACCTGGTTACGGCTAAAATCTTGACTGAATTGAAACCACTGCCAAACGGCCAGTATCAAGATGAAAACAATCACACTCGCCGACAAGAGCAGTCGACTAAATAAACTCTTCATAGTTTAGGCCTTAGATAGGTTCACCAGTTCATCGAGCCCACCATCCAGATTCATTAATGGTTCAAGGTTTGGCTTGGTGGTGAGAATTTGTATCCTACTCCCCAAACTGTTTTCACCAGATCGGCAGTGGATGAACAATGGGACAGTTTGGCTCTCAGGCGGTTGATATGGCTATTGACTGTATGTTCATATCCGCTATATGAGTAGCCCCAGACGGCTTCCAGCAGCTGCATACGGCTGAATACTTGCTTTGGATGCTTAGCCATAAACAGTAAGAGATCAAACTCTCTGGCTGTGAGGTCCAAATTGGTATCGAAAGCTATCACTTCTCGAGTGGTACAGTTAATGGTTATGCCATTGAAATCCAGCTGTGATTCCTGTTGGTCTTCAATCAAGTGGCTCCTGCGTAGTAAGGCTTTGACTCTAGCTCTCAACTCTAAGACGCTGAATGGTTTGACTAAGTAATCATCTGCTCCGGCTTCTAATCCGAGTACAATATCGGCCTCGGAATCTTTAGCCGTCAACATCATACATGGCACAGTTTGGCCCGATTCTCTGAGTTGCTGACACAGCATGATGCCATCTCCGTCGGGAAGCATGCGATCGATGAGAATGAGATCAAAATGCCTTATCTCTAATGTTTCTCTGGCATGTTTCAATGTCGTGCTATGGGACACTCCATAGCTTAAAGTATTGAGATTGAGTTTGATCAAGTTCGCCAGATCAGGCTCATCTTCCACAATTAATATGTGGTGGCTATAGTGTTCACCAAATGCCTTCTGTGTTCCATTCATCTTGAGTCACCCAAAGCAGATCCGTAAATCAATAGACCTGATTCGGGCGGTATTTATTTCGAACAATTATTTTCTCATGCTTATCTCAGTCGTTCGATTGAGATGCTCAGAACAGGGTTATCGAACCTATGGGAGGCTGATAATACCGAATCGGCCAATCCATCGTCGGCGCTGATGACACCTGGGTGAGCATGAACCCTATCAACATCGTCTCGCATGGCATTAAAGCCTTCTCCGCTGTCTGCTGGTCCGGGAATGCTTCCCTTAGCTTCGGAGTTGGCTTCGGTGCCTGCATCGTAGGCGATGGAGCTAAATGTCACTTTGGTGTTGATTGTTAGATCCACCAGAGAAACGCTATTTAGCCCGGCGAAGGCGTCATTAGTGTTAACTAACATGGTTAGCACCGAGATTGAAGAGACCTCATCTTGGCTAAGCTTGAGTTCGATACTCTCTGTCATGCCAGAGGGTAAAACTCCTTGACCATTGACGAGTGCATCCACACCATCCATATCGGCAAAGCCTGCACTATCACCCGATTCGGCTAAAGTTTCCAGAGGAAGGCTGGCTGACCCACCAGTTTGCCATGCTGTCATATCTGCTGAATGCCTTATCAAGGCGATTGGAGACATAGGTTGGTTAGCGGTCAAGTTAGTCACTGTCACTCGGTAATCTTGTGTCGGGACAGGGGTTGGCTCAGGTGTATCCATGGCGTCATTGTCATTATCTGAACATGCACTCAGGGTGAACAGAGTAGCGATCACCATGGAGGCAGTGAGTCGCTTATGGGTCATTTGTTTGATGATGCTCATAATTTGCCCCTTATTTAACGACCACGACGACTCTAGCGACCGGGTTTAGCCATCTGTGGATGCGACTATCGACGTCACTCATGCCACCAGCCGTATCTGTATCGCCTAATACACCAGGATGGATATGAACATTCGTATTGCTGCTGGTGTCCATTACTCCGGTGCCATTAGTGCCACCATCGCCGCCAGGTGCTGCAGGTATCCCAGGTGCTCCAGGCATGCCACCGCCATTAATTATTTCATCATTCGCTTCGGTGCCAGCATCATAAGCATTGAGGTTAAGGGTATAGGTGCCAGCCGTTGTAGGTATCTCCCATGCATCTAAACCGATGAAAGCATCGTTGGTGGGTAACACCATAGCGACTACCGACAGATGAGTCATAGCTTGTGTATCTAACATGATACCACCAGTTTTAGCGCCTGCAGCTAAGAGTCCCATGGCTGGGTTCTCCACCGTTATCTCATTGTTGCCCATCGCTGCCGTGGCTAAGTCAGCAATATCTCCTCCCTCTGCCATCTTCTGCAGTGCAGGGCTGGCTATCTCTCCTGATTGGAAAAGGTGACTGGCATCATCATGGGCTGTGATTAGGATAGGGGTAAAGTGGTTGCCATGGGTCAGGTTGGTGATGCTGATCTCTAAATCGGCGGCAGAGACTGGAATGCTTATCATACTGCCGAGTATTAACAGACGAGTGGCGTGGTTTAGATTCATGGTGTATCTCCTTGTAGACGAATCGATTGGGTATCATTTGATTGTTACAAAGTTATGTCACCGGGTTGTCGCGACTTAATCACAAGTTAGATAAGAAAGTATCACGAAAGTGTCACATCTCATTTCTGGGGTAATTCTGATTGTTTTACAGTTTATTGGTCGCCTTACTGAGCTATATCAAGATAGGCGAGTAGCAAAAAATGCACTCTATTGCCTACTTTAGCAACGGGCAAAGCAAAACGGGTTTTATCCGTGATGTAAATGGGGTATTTTGCATGCCGAAGTTATGGAAGCGCTAAATCAATTTAGTGGATTCCGTCGTTAATTTTCAAAGTTTATCGCTGCGAGAGAAGATGCATATAGGCAAAAAACTGATCGTCTTTGTTGTAGGTTTCTGCATGCCTGCAGTGATTTCTGTTTCCTACTGCTTAAGCATGTGGTTCGATCATAGAATCGAGTCTTTAAAGCTGAGTACATTTAATACTGAGTTAGTCACCATAGGATCTCAGCTCAATAAAGATATCAAGCAGTTAGAGTTACTCGCTAATATCTATGCCGTGCCCCTGTCGGAGTTAAGCCCGCTTAAGAGAATCACCTTAGATGAAGCTTGGAGAGCGAGCAGAATATCTGAGCATCTCAGCCTATTTTATCTCAATGAGGGGCAGTTAAAGCCATTTTCTCCACTTTATGATGACGTGATGTCATTCGAGCTTAAACCTATTCCCAGTTATCTGTCACACGGGACCTCTCCCCATTCTGGAGTGTATATAAATAAAGGGATTAGCTATATCGTGAGTGTCGTGCCGATCGAACCAAACAGGTCGGTTATGATGGTGAGGAGGCTGACTTCTGAGTATCTATTGGGCTATGGCTTACAAGGTATAGTGAGTAGGATGACCATCCTAGATGGCGCCGCGCCGGTTCAACAAACCAACTCCAGGAGTGACACCTCGTTCTTAGAGGTGCCAAGTTTGATCTATGATAAACCTGCTTACCTGGAGGTCAACTTCTCTGACAAGGCTTTCAATCAAGTACAATTAAAATATGATTTGGTCTCGATTGGTATCGTTTGTGTAGGGATATTGATACTCATAGCTGGTTATATCTGGTTGAAATTAGGGCTTATACGCCCATTTCATCGCTTGATGACACAGTTGGAGGAAATAGATCCCACGGCTAAGACTTACACGCCTCTGATAGGAGGTGGTTGCTTCGAACTCGTGGTGATGGCTGACAGGATCAATACCTTGTTGGCAAAGATTTTTCAACTCAAAGAGCGCTCAAAAACCACCTTAGAATCAATTGCCGAAGCTGTAATATTGACCGATACCAAGGCAAAAGTGGTGTATTTAAATCCTCAGGCCGAGCGATTGCTCGGGGTAAAGAGTGCCTATGCCATAGGAGTATCCGTCGACGTCTTACTTAAAACAGATAAGAGTTTTAACCAAGATTTGTTCGACTTTATGGCCAGTCGGGCACAGGAACCGGCACTGAGTAAGCTCAAGCTGAATAGCGAATCGACACGAATTATGGAACGCAGCATTAGTAATTTGCTTAACCATAAGCAGCGAGTGATGGGAACCGTTATTCTGCTCAGGGACATCACTCAGGAGGAGCTGCTCAAGCGTAAATTACGTCAGCGAGCCAACTTCGACCCCATTACTTCCCTGCTTAACCGCCGAGCTTTCGAAGAGAGATTAGAGGGATTCAGCCTTGGGGCTCAATCGATTGCTATTTGCTATTTTGACTTAGAGCAGTTCAAGTTAATCAATGACTCTTGTGGCCATAGCGCGGGAGACAGGATGCTAGTTATGGTGGCTAGGGCGATGCAATCTTGCCTGACTAAAGATGAGATGCTAGCCAGGCTAGGTGGTGATGAGTTTGGCTTAGCGATCCGAGATCATAGCGCCTTGGAGGTGGCTCAATTAACCAAACGTATAGTTGCCAGTGTGTCGATGCAAGTGCTGCGGGACAATGCTTGTCATTATAAGGTCGGTGTCAGTGCTGGGATTGCCATAGCCAGGGCTCCTTACATTTCGGCGAAAGAGTTATTGAAAGACGCTGATATCGCCTGCTTTGCGGCAAAAAGTAAAGGCTGCAATCAGGTTCACTTCTATGATGATAAAGATAAAGAGCTGACCTGCCAACGTAATGCGCCTATGTGGGCGGTTAGAATTGGTCAAGCGATAGAGCACAATGAACTGCTGCTCTACTATCAACCTATTCAGGGGATGGGCACAGGTAAACATAGGCAACGCATGGAGATTTTACTGCGTATTCAGGAGCCAAATGGACGGATATTATCCCCGGCTCAATTTATTGCCGCAGCTGAGCGCTTTAAATTGATGAATGATGTAGATAAGGAGGTGATTAGAAAGACTTTTCTCTGGCTATCTATGCATGAAGAGATCTGGGATGACCACTGTATATCTATTAATCTATCGGGTAATAGCTTAGGCGCCGAGGGCATGGTGGATTACATTACCCAGCAGTTCGAACGTTTCGCTATACCCAGTAAGTGTATTTGTTTCGAGATCACCGAAACCAGTGCGATTCAAAATAGAAACCGTGCTATGGATATGCTCGAATACTTGAGAAAGCTTGGGTTCTCCTTTGCGTTAGATGATTTTGGTAGTGGATTTGCCTCTTATGGTTATCTTAAAGAGCTGCCAGTGGATTATGTGAAGATAGATGGTTGCTTCGTGAAAAATTTAGCCACTAACGCGAAAGACTTTGCCATCGTTAAGTCTATCCATGATGTATGTTGTGTTATGGGCATAGAGACTGTCGCAGAATTTGTTGAAAATCAAGATATTATAGATAAGTTGCAGGAGATAGGGATTAACTACGCCCAAGGGTATGCCATAGGCCGACCTCAACCTCTGTCCAGTTATCAGCCAAGGAAACCAGTATCTCAACGTCTGACAGCATGAGTTAATTAATAATCAATCTCTGAACTCGATGTGTGATTTTATCTATGCTATATACTTAGATAAAATCATTATTCAAGGAATGAATATGGAAGGCCTGACAGATAAAGTCATCATAATCACAGGAGCCTCAGAAGGGATTGGAAGAGCGCTAGCACTCGCCTTGGCACCGTTAGGCTGTAAGTTAGTTCTAAGCGCGAGAAATGAGTCCAGATTACTCTCACTCGCTCACGAGGTTGTCAGCCAAGGACACGAGCCTTTCGTTTTTGCTGCAGATGTCACCAGTAAGTCTCAATGTCAGCAACTTATCGACACCAGTGTTGAGCATTTTGGTCGCATAGATATTTTAGTCAATAATGCGGGCATGACCATGTCTTCTAAGTTCGATGATCTTATGGAGCTGGATATTCTGGAACGTATCATGAAGGTTAATTACTTAGGTCCTGCCTATTTGACTCATGCCGCCTTGCCCGAACTTAAGAAGAATCTAGGTCAAGTGGTTATCGTCGCTTCGGTAGCTGGCCTCACGGGAGTGCCCACTCGCTCCGGATATGCAGCATCAAAACATGCGGTAATAGGCTTCTTCGATTCCCTGAGGATTGAGCTTGCCGATGACAATGTCGCTGTCACCACTATTTGCCCGGATTTTGTCGTCTCAGAAATACATAAACGTGCCTTGGACAGGCATGGACACCCCTTAGGCGAGTCACCTATGCAAGAGTCGAAGATACTCACGGCGGAGGAGTGTGCCAAGATGATGGTACCTGTGATATCCAGTCGAGGCCGATTACTTATCACTTCGATGAGAGGCCGCTTGGGGCGCTTGCTTAAGTTGATTGCGCCGCGTTTGATAGACAAGATAGCCCGAAGATCGGTGGCGTCAGGGCATTAGTCTAGCTCCATCCGCGGGTCTTAAAATTAGTCAACAAAAAAGCCCTCTGTTGAGGGCTTTTACATTAAATTTTTAGTTTAGGCGTAAGCTATCTCTAGCTTTCCCGCGAAATCGCACGATAAGCGATATCGGTACGGAAGTAGACGTCATCCCAATGGATGGTATCAACTAAGCCGTATGCGCTGGCTTGGGCTTCGGTCACAGTGTTTCCCAATGCTGTTGCGCACAAGACGCGGCCGCCATTGGTAACTACGTGTCCGTCTTTCATGCTGGTACCCGCATGGAAGACTTTAGCGTCCTTGTTACCAAGGTCTAGGCCAACTATCACATCATGCTTGCGATAGGCTTCCGGGTAGCCACCTGCAGCAAGTACAACGCCGACTGCTGCGCGCTCATCAAATTCTGCAGTCACCTTATCCAGCTCGCCACGAGTCGAGGCTAAACAAAGCTCAACTAAGTCTGATTTTAGGCGCATCATGATAGGCTGAGTCTCAGGGTCGCCGAAGCGGCAGTTGTATTCTAAAACTTTTGCACTGCCATCGGGTGAGATCATCAAGCCGGCATAGAGGAAACCTGTGTAGACGTTGCCTTCTGCCGCCATGCCATCAACCGTTGGACGAATCACATTATTAATAGTCCAATCATGTACCGCTTGAGTTACCACTGGAGCCGGTGAATATGCCCCCATGCCACCTGTGTTAGGGCCGTAATCGCCGTTATCACGGGCTTTGTGATCTTGGCTGGTGGCCATAGCGAGTATGTTGTTGCCGTCAACCATGACGATAAAGCTGGCTTCTTCGCCTTTTAGGAACTCTTCGACAACCACGCGAGAACCGGCCTCACCAAACTTATTGCCTTCGAGCATATCTTCGATTGCCGCATCGGCCTGAGCCTGATCTTCGGCGATTATCACGCCTTTACCCGCCGCTAGACCATCGGCCTTGATCACGATAGGGAAGCCTGTGCTTGCTGTCATCTCGGTGACATAGGCCTTAGCCGGTTCAATCTCGGTGAAATTGGAATAGGCAGCCGTGGGGATATTGTGACGCGCTAAGAAATCTTTAGTGAAGGCTTTAGAAGACTCCAGCTGCGCCGCCCCTTTAGTCGGGCCAAAGATAGGTAACTTTGCTTCATTGAAGGCATCGACAACACCCAAAGCTAATGGCACTTCCGGACCCACTATGGTGAGCTCAATCTGTTTATCTTGTGCAAAAGCCACAAGAGCCGAGATATCTTCCACATTAATGGCTACATTTTCTAATTTAGGCTCACTCGAGGTGCCAGCATTACCCGGTGCAACGAAAACTGTGTCAACTTGAGCCGATTGGGCAGCTTTCCATGCCAGTGCATGTTCACGACCGCCGCCACCTATAACTAATACATTCATTTTTTTATCCTTTATCGCTGCTCCATTTTCCCTATCTCAGTGTCAAGCATGCTCATGTGTGGGTATACACTGCGCATGCTTTCCATGACCTAGAAATAATGGCTTTGCTCTAAATATTAAAAATTTATATTCTGTTTGAAATTCGAGTTCCTAGGAACTAAACCCTAGGAACTTTCACCTTGTCTCAATTAATGACGGAAGTGACGCATTCCGGTAAATACCATGGCCATGCCGTGTTCATCGGCAGCGGCGATGATCTCTTCATCACGAATAGAACCACCTGGCTGTATGATACAACTGATCCCTGCTGCGGCAGCGGCATCGATACCGTCACGGAATGGGAAGAAGGCGTCAGATGCCATCACTGAATCCTGAACTTCTAGTCCTTCATCCGCAGCCTTGATACCGGCTACTTTTGCACTGTATACACGGCTCATCTGGCCTGCACCCACACCGATAGTCATGCTGTTCTTGGCATAAACGATGGCGTTAGATTTAACGAACTTAGCCACTTTCCAGCAGAACATCAGATCTTTCATCTCGGCTTCAGTAGGTTGACGCTTACTGACAACTTTAACTTCATCGATTCCAACCATGCCCTGGTCGCGATCTTGTAGAAGCAGTCCGCCGTTGACGCGTTTGTAATCGAGACTCTTAGTCTTAGTGCCCCACTCTCCACATTCAAGCAGACGGACATTTGCCTTAGCGGCAATGGCATCGCGAGCGGCTTGGCTGAC
The DNA here is from genome assembly GCF_002005305.1 of Shewanella psychrophila. Classification (NCBI taxonomy): domain Bacteria; kingdom Pseudomonadati; phylum Pseudomonadota; class Gammaproteobacteria; order Alteromonadales; family Shewanellaceae; genus Shewanella; species Shewanella psychrophila. The sequence goes on along the minus strand of NZ_CP014782.1, from coordinate 3,661,159 downwards.
TTTAGGTGCGATGATCACTTCGACAAATTGACGCTCAACGATAGCGCTGGCGGTTTTTTCGTCTAGTTCACCATTGAAGGCGATGATGCCACCGAAGGCCGAAGTAGGATCGGTTTGGTATGCACGGTTGTAGGCATCGAGTAGGTTGCTACCGATAGCCACACCACATGGATTGGCGTGTTTAACGATGACGCAAGCTGGCTCGCTGAATTCTTTCACACACTCGAGAGCTGAATCTGTATCGGCGATATTATTGTAAGACAGTGCCTTACCTTGTAGCTGAATTGCACTGGCAACCGATGCTTCATCGATATGAGTGTCTACATAGAAAGCGGCCGTTTGATGGCTGTTCTCACCGTAGCGCAGATCTTGTTTCTTGATGAGTTGAGTATTGAAAGTGCGTGGGAATTTAGAGTCTTCAGGACACTCGTCTTTACTATGAGCCGGAACCATAGTACCAAAGTAATTTGCGATCATGCCATCGTAGGCGGCAGTGTGCTCAAAAGCGGCAATTGCTAAATCGAAACGAGTCTCAAGAGTCGTGCTGCCTTCATTGTCATTCATCTCTTTGATCACGCGATCGTAATCTCGAGTGTTAACTATGATGGTGGTGTCTTTATGGTTTTTCGCTGTAGAGCGAACCATAGTCGGGCCGCCGATATCAATATTCTCCACGGCATCAGCCAGAGTACAGCCTTCTTGAGCGACTGTTTCTGCGAAGGGGTACAAGTTAACGGCAACCAGATCGATTGGCTTGATGTTGTTCTGTTCCATGACAAGCTCGTCGATACCGCGGCGTGCCAAGATGCCACCGTGCACTTTAGGGTGCAAGGTTTTGACACGACCATCCATGATCTCCGGATGTCCGGTATGCTCCGATACTTCAATGACAGGCACACCGTTGTCAGCCAAAAGGCGGGCGGTGCCACCAGTAGATAGTAGTTCTACGCCCTGAGCATGTAATGCTTTAGCAAACTCAAGGATTCCGGTTTTATCTGAAACGCTTAACAGCGCGCGACGAATGGGTCTGGCATTATTCATTTTGGGTACAGTGTCCAGTAGTTATATTTAAGGATCTTTCGGAAAACAGAACGGCATAAAAGGCGTGTAGCACCTCACCGCTTTCCAAAAGTCCCTCAATTCTAGCTGCTTTGTTGAGCCCCTATTCGTGCGCGCACATTTTACCGTAAAATGGGCTCATAGGTTGTTTTTTTCTGCGCGATTTCACAATACGCACAGGAGAACAAGCACAGGTCATAAATAAGTCCCATAATAACCCTTGACCTTAGATTTAACTCCAAGGTTTATACTTCCAGATAATTAGAGCCAATTGGGCTAAATGGAGCAGAAAAATGTATCGGATTGGAGAGTTGGCTAAACAGTGTGAAGTGAAAGCCGATACCCTGAGATTTTATGAGAAGCATGGTCTGCTATCGCCATCTTCACGCACCGATTCCGGTTATAGGATCTATACAGAAAACGATGCCGAGCGCCTGCGTTTTATTCTGCGGGCCAAGACGGTGGGGTTTACCTTAGCCGAGATCACCGAGCTACTTTCAATCGAGTTAGATAAGTCCAACTGGGCGTGCGCCGATGTGAAGGGCATGGTGGACAGCAAACTTGCTCATGTAGAGGCCAAGATAGCCGAGCTTAAATACTTTCAAGTATCGCTGCAGCGATTATCCGATGCCTGTTGTGGTGGCCCCGAGAGCGCCGAGCATTGTTCAATATTGGAAGCGCTCGAGACGAATACAGATAATATCAAATGTGAGAACCATGACCATCACCATGATGATTCTCAGTACACAAAAAATTGCCAAAATAAGGGTTAGGTATGTTGTTTGCGAATTTTATTGACCTCTTTTTAGATTCTGCTCCCTGGTTGCTACTGGGGCTGTTCTTAGCCGGGATGTTGAAGATGTTTGTGCCTATGGCTTGGATGCAGAAACAACTAGGTGGCCATGGATTTAAGACCACTGTTAAGGCGGCCATTCTTGGTGCTCCTTTACCCCTGTGCTCCTGCGGAGTCATTCCAGCTGCCGTCGGTCTGCGACGCTCAGGTGCTTCTAAGGCTGCCACAACTTCATTTCTAGTCTCTACACCGGAAACTGGCGTCGATTCTGTGGCGGTATCTTATGTGCTACTCGGCCCTTTCATGGCCATAGTCAGACCCATAGCGGCTGTCACCAGTGCTATTGTGGCTGGGCTTTTAGTAGGGCGTGACGACAAAAATGAGTCCAATGCGGTAATTTCTGAATCTAAAACTTCAGCTAAGCAGGATACTGTCTCATCTGTATCTTGCTGCAGCAGTAAAAAAGAAAAGGTTGAGCCTAAAGTTAAGAACTCCTGTTGTAGTTCTGCTTCTAAATCTGGATCTAAGACCGAACCAAAGGTGGCTCCTGCCGTGACTATGACGCCTATGGCTGCCGGTGAAAACCTGTTAGCGACTCCTATGATTGGCTCTATGACGAACCCCGAATCGGCGTCTGCGTCACTAGATACAACGGATGCATGTTGCAGCAGTAAAACTAAAGCGCCAGAGAAGGAGTCTTCATGCTGCAGCTCAGTCAAGAGTGAGTCGGCTAAAGCCAGTGAAGATGAAAGTTGCTGCGAGTCGACCAAGGACATCGCCGCCGAGCTTAAGGGGACACCTGTGATTAGTCGTATCGGCAAGGGCTTACATTTCGCGGCTACTGACTTAGTACGAGATACCACCATCTGGCTGCTGATAGGCCTGTTTTTCGCGGCAATAGTGCAGACTTATGTACCAGCGGACTTTATGGCCCAGTGGGGAGACGGTATTTTAGCCATGTTGGTGGTGGTGCTTATCTCTGTGCCTATGTATATCTGTGCTACCGCATCGACGCCAATAGCTGCAGGTCTTTTGCTGGCGGGGGTTTCCCCTGGTGCTGTTCTGGTCTTCATGTTGGCAGGCCCCGCAACTAACATAGCCACACTAGGTGTAGTGACTAAAGAGCTAGGCAAGCGTGCATTGTTGGGTTACTTAGGTGGCGTGCTCGGAGTAGCTCTAGTTTCTGGCATAATAGTGAACTATCTTGTAGAAACCTATGGTTTTGTGGTTATGCCACAGGTTGGTGAGCAGCATAACTTATTACCGGATTTTATCGTTTATAGCTCTGGCGTGGTGTTAGCCATACTTATGGCAAAAGTCTTACTGGAGAAGTTGCCTAAGAATTGGTGGCGCAGAGATTGTTGCTCATAGCGAGTTAGCTTGTTGTTGATAACAAGTTTGATAGCTATTTAAGCCAGCCAGAGAGCTGGCTTTTTATCGGGTAAAAATAATCAGATAAACTTGATTTTCCTATGTTGCAGCTTTTGTTTTAATCAAAAACTCATGGTGTTTCTGCTCGTTTATATATCTTATTAATTTCGCTATAACTACATTAGCTTTAGTTTTTATCCTTATGTTTCATAAGGGGTTTAATCTATGGTTAAGGTTCGCCTCAGCGTACATTCATTGAAGCTTTTGTGTCTCAAAACCTCCCTTTCTCATTAAAATTAGCAAGCCTGTTTTACCTCGGTTGCTGCTAGTGGCTACTGATATGTCACCCCTGTTGCTTGTTTGTTTTTCGGTCGAAAATGTTATGACTTAGGTCTAGCAATCACTCAAGTCATTACAAATATTAAGGTTTTTTTAATATCGTATTCCAAGGGGAGTAAAAGATCTGCATATAAAAATGATGAATTTGGAGTGGCGATGAAAAACCTTAATAAGCGCTATATAGCGTTGATAGTGGCGGGGGCTATGGGCCTATCCGCATGTGGCAGTGATGGTAAAGACGGTGAAGATGGCAAACCAACTCCACCACCAACAGTTGAAGCATCAACTGTGACTAACGTTGAGATGATTGCTCACACGTTAGAGGAAGGCTTGGTGAGATTTGAGTTTGAAATCACCGATGAAGAAGGCCAATTAATATCGGGTCTCGTAAAAGCCAATGCAGAAGTTGCCGAGCTAACCGAGAAAGGTATTGGTCGTAGTCGTGATGATTTTGAAGGTACGATTCTGGGCGGGAGTGCAAGTGAAGCGACCGAAGGTGCAAGCCTGACTGAAGTTGAGCCCGGTCGCTATGAGTTTGTGGCACCTATGGCTTCAGTTAATGCGGGGACTGAGGGTCTGATTCGCTTTGCTGTAGGTGGTGGGGATAACATAGCTAAGTCTCGTTATATCGTTGTAGCTAAGAGTGATGGCATCCATACGACTTCGACAGCGACCTGTCATGCTTGCCATACTGACTATGGGACATCTTCATTGAAGCATCCTAGCTATACGGCAATAAACCCAGAAAATGAAACAGATTTAGTCCCAGGCTGTATGACCTGTCACGGTAACATAGCACGTGATGATGGTGGTTATGCGCGTAATACTATGCAGAAAATTGGTCATATTAATCACCAAAAATTTGAGAAGGACTTTGCACCATCTAACTGTTACACCTGTCATGAGAAACCAATCACAACAGTTTACTCTATGCAGACCTGTACGGATTGTCATGATGCAGCTGGTATAGGTACCAAAGGATTAACGGCTAATTTTAATGCTTTCAATGAAGGTGAAGATGCGCGCTTATTCCACAAGCAAGTAACCGCACGAGCCGAGTTACGTGATACTCATTATACAAGGACATCGGCGCCATATATTAACGATGGCCTGGAGTGGGAAGAGTATCCGAATGGTGGCTGATGTACCGATGTTGCTCTCTTTAATACTGCGGGCGACTCCGAAATTCAGCTAAATATTGCAGCCCTATATTCAGACGGTACCCTGACATATGCCGGTGCATATGTTCACGGTTATAAAAATGATTCGTTAGTTGGCCGTCCAAGCCCACGTGGATCTGAGCAGTATATTGAGAATATTGATGGTAGCCGCTCAATCTGTTATCCGCATCTTGATGGTTTGGAAACTGATTACCGTTTAGCAGGGTTAACGGCCAGTACTCGAGTGACATTTAAACAGCAAGATGAAGATGGCGGTTACGATGGCGTCTCCTTCACTAGTTATTCAGATGTTGTCGATCATGTAGGTCTAAAAATCCAAGATTTCGAGCGTCGCCACAGTGTTACGGCTGAAAGTTGTACGACTTGTCACACTAACGAGACTAATTACCATAAGAATGGTAGCTACAACGAAGGTGGTAAAGACTGTGTCGCTTGTCATAACAATGGCCAAGATCGCAGCGCGAAGAACTCGGCGCCTGGTTTCGGCCCTATGGTTCATAGCATGCACTGGGGAGTGGGTAATACTGCAACTAGCTCTGAAGGTGAAGCAAACTCAGCCGCTAAGTTAAATGCTGAAAATTGTGTGGCTTGTCATGCCGAAGGCATAGACCTAGACGTTATTCCCAACCAGTATATCTTATCAAAAGCTTATAACGGCGGTGTATCAGGTGTGATGACTAGTCCCATAACTGCAAACTGTTTTGCTTGTCATAATGATGACTCGGCGAAGAACCATATGCTTCAACAAGGTGGCGAAATCAATGTTGAGAAGCTGGAAGATTGGTATACGCTGCCAACTTCTGAGTCTTGTGCGACCTGTCATTCAGAAGGTAAATCATATGGCATCGATAAGTTCCACGTTTTTGACCGTGCGCTGTAAGCATTGGGTCTATGGGGGACCTCAGAATTAAATCTCTCGGGTCCCATCAGATTACCGCTTGTCGCTAACTTGAGTGGTAAACGGGGATGGGAAATGGCTACCCTGCAGGCTGTCACTTCCATCCCAATCTTAGTTGAGAAGGCCCTTATGGGCCTTTTTTGTTATCAGAGCTTTACAGTTTTTACGATTGTGGCTGAATTTGATGCAGTGCTTTAAATGTAAATGACTCGTTTTTTCGCCAACGATAAGCTAGCTTGCTATCTGGTCACTTCTACTATATCGAGATTTTTTTATTCTCTCGGTAGGTGTTAGTGGCGTGAAGTACATGGATTTTGACGATCTTTTTCGATGACTATACAAGAGGAACACAATGAAAAAGTCCCTTCACCTTAGCGCGCTTGCGCTGGCTGTTAGCTTAGGTCTATCAGCTTGCTCTGGAACTCATACCGGAACGAATCAGTTTTCAGACGGTACCCAGCTGACACAGCAAGTGCCTGTTCAGCAATATGATGCCAAGACCTTCTTCGAGACAACCACCTATTTCGGTTCATCATTCTCAGCAGATGGTGAGTCAATTTTGATTGGCTCAGATAAATCAGGGATCTTTAATTTATATAAGGTCAATGCTGTGACGGGTGAGCAATCTCCCCTGACAACCTTTAAAGACACCACTTATCCTGTTTCTTGGTTTCCTAATGATGATAGAGTTTTGTTGACCCAAGATAATGGCGGTAATGAACTTTATCATCTGTTTGTACGAGAGCTAGATGGTAAGATCGTGGATATTACTCCGGGTGAGGAGACTCGTGCTAATTTTGTGAATTTCACTAACGATGGCAAGTACTTCTTTGCGACAACTAACGAGCGCGATCCTAAGTTTATGGATTTATACCGTTATGATGCCAAGAGTTATGAGCGCGAGCTAGTATTTAAGAATGAGCTAGGCTTCGACATTTCAGAGGTTTCGAGCGACGGCCATTTTGTTGCTCTGTCTAAAACCCACACCAACAGAGACAGTGATACCTACCTATTAGATTTCAGAAAGCGTATCGCTAAACCTAGCATCATCAGTCAGCATAACGATCCTGCAAATTATAATCCGATGACGTTCTCAGCCGATGGCAGTGCTCTGTATTACAGCACCGATGCCAAGGGAGAGTTCTCTCAGGTATGGCAGTACGATATCGCCACTGGTGAGCATAGCCTAGCGGTGAAAGATGATTGGAATGTCAGTTTTGTTTATTTCTCAGAATCGGGACGATATCGAGTCTCCGGCGTTAACGCCGATGCCAGCACACGTATCAGTATCTTAGATACTCAGACAGGCAAAGCGCTCAAGTTACCTGAACTACCCGATGGCGATCTCAGAAATGTTAACTTCACGAAAGATGAAAAGAATGTCGCCTTCTACATTAATTCAGACACTTCGCCGTCGAATCTATTTGTATGGCAACTCGGTACTGATTCGGCAAATCAGCTGACTCAAGCCTTAAATCCTAAGATTAACCCCGATGACTTAGTCGCCAGTGAAGTGGTACGTTTTAAGAGCTTCGATGATCTCGAAATTCCGGGTTTATTGTTTAAGCCAAAAACGGCTAGTGCAGATAACAAAAGGCCTGCGGTAGTGTTTGTCCATGGTGGACCCGGAGGCCAGAGTCGCACCGGATACAGCGCCATGCGTCAACATCTGATCAACCATGGCTACGCCGTTTTTGCGGTGAATAATCGTGGCAGCTCAGGTTACGGTAAGACCTTCTTTCACCTCGATGATAAGAATCATGGTGAGAATGACCTACAGGATATCGTTTACGGTAAGAAATACCTAGAGACATTAGATTGGGTCGATAAAGATAAGATAGGTGTCATGGGGGGCAGTTATGGTGGCTATATGACGGCTGCGGCTTTAGCCTTCGAGCCTGAAGAGTTCAAGGTAGGTATCGATATCTTCGGTGTCACTAACTGGGTTCGGACGTTAGATTCAATTCCGCCTTGGTGGGAGTCATTTAAGAAGGCGCTCTATGATGAGATGGGGGATCCTGCCACTGACGGCGAACGCCATCGCGCTATCTCGCCGCTATTCCATGCACAGAATATTACTAAGCCACTCATGGTCATTCAAGGGGCTAATGACCCACGCGTGCTTAAGGTTGAGAGTGATGAGTTGGTGGAAAAGGTGAAGCAAAACGGCGTGCCAGTTGAGTACGTAGTTTTTGATGATGAGGGTCATGGATTCCGTAAGAAGCAAAATCGAATTACCGCTTCTGAAGCTTATGTGAAGTTTCTGGATACCTACTTGAAAGGTGATGCAGGTCGGCTTCCTGGTGAAAGAGTGGCGACTAAGTAGCGGCTAAAACTGATTTGATATAAAAATGTAAAGGCACTCAATTGAGTGCCTTTTATATTTGAGCTAGGGCTTAACTTGTAGGAACAAAAGTCTCAGGAAAATGACGTTCTGTGGTCGCTCCTTCTGTGACTTCCAGTCCTTGTTCATCGAGATGGATAAAGAAGGCATCGGTGACATCTTCTGGTGTGTTAGCCGTTTCAGGATCATCATTTTGCGCAACGCAGGTATAGCCTAAGCTGTAATCTCCGGCGACGACGAAACCAAATTCATATTCATGGCCTATGACGGCTTCTGATTCATCGGTTATCTCATTGACTCTAGCTGAAGAGATAGGAGCCACTTCAGTGAGGAGATAAGGCACTTCATCTCCTCTAAAGTCTGCCATATTGGCCAATGCTGTCATCGTCGGGTAGAGATAAACTGCCGGACTGTATTCATCGGGTAGACCAAGCTCAACGGCAGCAGATTCACAGCTAGCCATGGTTTCAGGGCTAATCTGGCCTGTGATGGCTCCAACATCTGAGATATTCACCAGCTGTACTGAAGTTGGTTTGAGTGTCCAATAATCATGACTTCCATGAGGGGCTTGAAGTCCTTTCGCTAGATTAAATTCGGCGACAAAGGTGTTAGTGCCTGCGGCAATAGTGAATGATTTGTTGAAAAATAATCGGCCAGTATCTTCATCTTCAGCGCCGACGCCACCACAGCTACCATTACTATTGGTCGTTAGGCCTTCAATGCCATCGGCTGTTTCTACATAAGAGCTTCCAGAGGCTCCTTCTTCATTTTTTTGCATGTAAATACACATCTGGTATTCACCTAGGGGGACAGATTCGCCGCTTGCAAGCGTAGCTACCTCAGCTCCTTGGACTGTGAGCAGATCCACATGTTTGAGTTCTCCACCTTCTGATACATCGAAAGAGAGAGAACCTTCACTATTTTTTAAGACGACTTGCTTGAAGGCAATATTGACCACATCTGCATCGGCTGGGTTATCCGATACACCCAGACTAAATGTACCCGTTGTTGGCTCTGGAGAGCTGCTATCACTTCCACCACAGCCTGCTAATAAACTTGCCAGTGTGATTGCGATTATTGTTTTGTTATGTCTCATAATTCACCTGATATTCTATGACTAAACCGAAGAAGAGCTTTTGTTAACTTGTTATTGTGCTCTCTAAGTATGATATTCCGTTAAATATAGTACTCCCTGGGAGGTTAGAATAGGGATGGAGTGTGAAAAGTCTATTAAGAGTGATGCTTAGGTGTGGAATATGTAAAAGGTTTAATCTGAGATAAGGGAATGGTTAATATTCCAAGGTGCTATATGTGAAATAGCACCTTGGTTTGGTGTTTTTACTCAGGAAGCTCTGCGTTGTGATAGACGTTTTGCACGTCGTCACAATCTTCGAGAGCCGCTAAGAATTTCTCAAATTGCTCAATCACTTCAGGATCTGTGATTTCAGTAAAAGTTTGTGGAACGAAGGTGATCTCTTCTACTTCGAAGCTGATATCTGGGGTTTCTTCGGTCAGAGATGTTTTGACCTTGAAAAACTCGGTGTGGGGGGCAAAGACACTGACGATACCATCTTCAACTTCGATATCGGTAACATCTACATCGGCCATCATTAAGGTTTCAAGTACCGCTTCTTCGTCGTCACCTTTAAAGGCGAAAACGGCTTGGTGGTCAAACATATGGCCAACTGTACCTGGGCCACCTAGCTTGGCATCATTCTTTACGAAGGACTGACGCACTTCGGTGAAGGTACGCTTACCGTTATCGGTTAAGCAGTCAACGATGACCATAGCGCCACCTGGAGCGAAACCTTCGTAGCGAGCCGTTTCATAGTCTTCTCCACCGCCGCCTCTTGCTTTGTCGATAGCGCGTTCGATCACGTGAGCAGGGACTTGATCTTTTTTAGCCTTGGCGATCATTTGACGTAGTGGCAGGTTGCCGTCGGGGTCGAAGCCACCATTCTTAGCGCAAACATAAATCTCTTTACCGTATCTTGAGTAAAGTCTGGTTTTCTGGCCAGCAGTTTTAGCCATAGACTCTTTGCGGTTTTGGTATGCTCTTCCCATCTTGATCTATCTCATTATGCTTAAAAAATTGTCTGCAATGTTAGCAGCTTTAAAGGCATTTTTGCAGGGAAGGCGTTTTTAATTTAAGAAGTCGGCATAGATTTAGAACAATTAGTCGCTCTAGTTATAGATGCTGTACTGCATTCCTACTCTGCATAAACAATTTGAACCTTGATTGGGGCCTTATTTTCTCATTTCAGCTTGAAGTATTGGAACTGTATGAAAGGTCATTATTAATATTTTTATCGATTCATCTGTTATTTAGCCTAATTTTTATGCTGTAAATCTAAGGTATTGGCCTATAAACGTCGATGAGGTCATGCCTTGGTGATTCGCTTTGATACATTCTGAGGTCATTTGTTTTTCTTTGTATGTCTTTTCCTTGCAAAAGTGAGCTTTGTGTTGCCTGCAGGTTTGCCTTTTAGCGGTATATCCCACTATCTGAGCTTTTTATTCTGGTTGGACTTGCTTGAAATGGCGAGATCTAAGAGTGTTTAGGCCTAAATTAGAGCGTGCCAATAAAGCGAATATGAACATTTATTGTTTTTATGTTCATCTAGTGTTCATCGAGTAAGTTCTTTTGAGCTGGTTTGTGTACTTGAGGATCCGCTGGTCTTGTTGGGAAAAATATCACGCCGATACTTTACGAACTGAAGGAAACAAGCATGTCTAAAAAATCCATATTGGTTGCTGCGGCACTATCGACTATGGCATTGGCCCCCTTAGTCCAGGCACAAGAATTTATTACTATTGGAACTGGCGGTGTCACGGGGATCTATTATCCTGCTGGAGGCGGCATGTGTCGCTTAGTTAATCAGAATAATCAAGAACACGGCATGCGCTGTTCAGTCGAGAGTACCGGTGGTTCAGTTTACAACCTCAATACCTTGCGAGCGGGTGAGCTTGAGTTTGGCATTGCCCAATCAGATCAGCAATATAATGCGATTAAAGGTGAAGGTGCCTTCGCTAATGCCGCTCCCTATAAAGAGCTACGTTCGGTGTTTTCTATTTATACCGAAGCGTTCACAGTCGTAGCCCGAAAAGATGCCAACATCACCACGTTCAATGATCTTAAAGGTAAGCGCGTTAATATCGGCGAACCAGGCTCGGGCCAGCGTGCCACGATTGAAGCGATCATGGATGCTAAAGGCTGGACGCGCAGCGATTTTCGCCTTGCATCTGAGCTAAAAGCGGCCGAGCAGGCTCAGGCACTTTGTGACAATAAGATAGATGTGATGGTTTACTTCGTTGGTCACCCTAATGGTGCGGTACAGGAAGCGACAACGTCTTGTGATACCACCGTTGTCAGCGTTAATGACAAAGAAGTGAAGCAGATGGTTGAATCTACACCTTATTTTGTTTCTTATGAGATTCCTGGTGGCATGTACAGCGGTAACGATAAGCCTGTAACGACCATTGGTGCCAAAGCAACATTAGTGTCTAGCACTAAGGTTTCTGATGAATCGGTTTATTGGACCGTTAAATCAGTTTTCGACAACTTCGACAACTTCCGTCGCCTACATCCAGGCTTCGCTAACCTGACAAAAGCTGAGATGCTAGAAGGTAACACCGCACCACTTCACCCAGGTGCTGAGAAGTACTTCAAAGAGGTTGGCTTAATTAACTAAGCTAGCGAGCAATATATTCTGGTTAATAATCTTGGGCAGTGTAGGTCTCCTACACTGCCCAAGTGTGCCAGCTAGATTTCAAAGATTATATTTTGTGATGCCCGTCGGGGGGAGCACAATCAGTTCAAACAGGTTATTCACATGCAAAAAACACAAAAACTAGGGGCGTTAGCTGATATGGCCGCCAGTAATGATTCCGGAGCTAGGGAGTTAAAGGGATTTTCCGGCAAGTTTATCACCTGTATCGCCTTATCTTGGGCCTTGTTCCAACTTTGGTATGCCTCACCACTGCCGTTTATTTTGAATATCGGCATCATCAATGATACTCAAGCTAGGGTTATTCACCTGGCATTTGCCATTTTCCTCGCGTTTACGGCATTTCCGGCGTTCAAATCATCCAGAAAGCACAGTGTCCCTGTACTCGATTGGGTGTTTGCTTTTGTGGGAGCCGGAGCCACCCTCTATCTTTTCTGGTTCTATGAGCAGCTGTCGACTAGACCCGGCGCACCTATACCCATGGATATCTATGTGGCAGTTATTGGCATGGTATTACTGCTTGAGGCCACTCGTCGAGCATTAGGCCCACCATTAATGATCGTGGCGGGACTATTTTTGATTTATATCTTCGCCGGTCCTTTTATGCCGGAGGTGATCTCTCATCGCGGCGCATCATTATCGAAAGCAGCTAGCCATTTATGGATCACCACTGAAGGCGTCTTTGGCATCGCTTTGGGGGTATCCACCAGCTTCGTATTCCTGTTTGTACTTTTCGGCGCCTTGTTAGAAAAAGCAGGAGCAGGTAATTACTTTATCAAGATGGCATTTGCCCTCTTAGGCCATATGCGCGGTGGGCCAGCAAAGGCGGCCGTACTTGCATCGGGCATGACGGGATTGATTTCTGGCTCCTCTATCGCGAACGTGGTGACGACTGGTACCTTTACTATTCCTTTGATGAAACGTATGGGCTTGCCAGCTCATAAGGCTGGGGCTGTGGAAGTTGCCTCATCCTGTTATGGTCAGATCATGCCACCTATCATGGGAGCCGCGGCTTTCTTGATGGTGGAATATGTAGGTATTCCCTATGTTGAGGTGATTAAACACGCCTTCATACCGGCGATTGCGGCTTATCTGACGTTCCTTTACATCATGCATCTCGAGGCTCTGAAGGCTAACTTGCAGGGCATAGCGCGTACCGAACCGCCAGCGCCTTGGAAGGTGCGTTTGCTACGGTCTGGTATCACCATATCCAGCTTGATTATTCTGGCGGGTGTAGTCTATTTCGCTCTAGACTTTATCAAGGGTAATACGGGAGATGCCGCGGTTTGGCTCATCTCCGTGGGTACCTTGCTGGCATATATCTTTCTGGTTTCACACAGCGCTAAGTATCCGGATTTAGAGATTGACGATCCTAATTGCACGACGCCTGTGCTGCCTAAGCTTGGGCCAACGGTAAAGTCGGGTCTGCATTTCTTGTTGCCTGTGGTGATCTTGGTCTGGTGTCTGATGGTTGAGAAGCTATCGCCTGGTCTTTCGGCCTTCTATGCCACCGCATTTATGATCTTTATTCTGTTGTCTCAGCGGCCGCTGTTTAGCTTCTTCAGGGGACAGAAGGCGGGGTTGAGCGAAATCAAGGAGGGTGTAAGAGATCTGCTGGTTGGCTTAGAGACTGGTGCCAGAAACATGATAGGTATCGGTGTCGCTACAGCGGCTGCCGGTGTCGTCGTTGGCGCGGTAACCCTGACAGGTCTGGGACCTGTGATGACTGAGCTGGTAGAGGTGATGTCAGGTGGCAGTCTAGGCTTGATGTTGGTCTTGATTGCTGTGATTAGCCTGATCTTAGGCATGGGGTTACCTACAACCGCAAATTATATCGTAGTCTCTAGCCTGATGGCGCCAGTAGTGATTAGCCTAGGTGCTCAACATGGCTTGATTGTGCCGCTTATCGCAGTACATCTGTTTGTGTTTTACTTTGGTATCATGGCGGATATCACTCCTCCTGTAGGTTTGGCGGCCTTTGCTGCATCGGCAATCTCTAAGGCCGATCCAATAAAAACGGGTGTTCAAGCGTTTAAATACGCCATGCTGACTGCGGTTCTGCCGTTTATGTTTATCTTCAATACCGACATCATATTAGTGGGCATAGATAGCATCTGGCAGATGATGTTTATCTTTATGTATACCTTAGTGGCCATGTGCCTGTTCGCCTCCGCGGTTCAGGGGTATTTCGTGACCAGAAGTAAACGTTATGAGTCTGTGTTGCTTATTCTTGTGGCCTTTAGCTTGGTTCGCCCCGATTTTTGGCAGGATCTGATAAAGCCCAAGTTTACCGATCATCCTGGCAGTGAGATAGCTCAGGTCGTGGAGACACTTGAGGGCGATGAGCCGTTACGTCTGGTCTTGGGTTATGAAACCTATAAAGGCGAGAGTAAGCAGAGGGTGGTAATGTTGGATCTTCCCCAAGCTGATACGGCGCAGCAACGTCTCGATGATGCAGGCCTGATGCTGATGCAAAACGATAAAGGTCAGACTGTTGTCGACATGGTTGGCTTTGCCAGTAACGCGCAGAAGGCGGGGATCGATTTCGATCAACAGATACTGGCTGTGCAGCAGGTGAATACTCGCTTCGCTAAAGAATGGATATTCATTCCGGCACTGATGCTTGCCGGGTTTGTCTTCTGGCGTCAGCGCAGGCGAGCCGATACTGAAACAGAGCTCGATATCGAACCCGTCAATGCCTAGAGACTAAGTTATATTGACTTCAAAGCATTGAATCAGCCGCGAACAGTTATTCTGTTCGCGGCTTTTTTATGGACGATATAAATAAGGGGTTTTACTGTGGCATTGAGATGAAATCGGGGGTCTCAAGCAGAATATTATCCGGGTTTTGACTCAGACTCTCGTAGAGAAACTCGATAAACACCCGGTATTTTCTCGGGAGATAGGCTCGTTGTGGAAAGCTCATGGTGAGCTTAGTCTGGGTCATAGGGAAGTCTTCCAGCAGAGGGATCAACAGTCTGTTTTCTAAGGCATGTTGGGCTATTATATTGGGCACGGTCGCTATGCCTAAGCCCTCTATTGCGGCTTCTCTGGCTAAAGTGACATTGTTCACTGTCAGTTGAGCATCCGGGTCTAAGGTTACCCACTTATCGCCGTCAAACAGGGTCCAGCTGGCGTCCATATGTGCTGATTTCAGCTTAATAGCCTTATGCTGGTTGAGGTCTTGCGGAGTTTTTGGTGTGCCATTACGAGCAAGGTATGCCGGGCTCGCCATCAGGGTTTTGGCCGTAATAAGCAGATCATAACTCTGCAGCCTGGTATCTGTTGACGAGGTTATTTGAAACAACACATCCACATCCTCTTCAATCACATCAACCTTGCGGTTACTGAGCTCAGCTTCTATGGATATGTCAGGGTAGCGCTCGAGGAAGCGAGCAAATATTTTTCCAAGAAATAGCTGTCCTAGCTCAATGGGGCAAACAATTCTGAGTTGTCCCTTGATCACCTGCTGGCTGGCACTGAGTTGATCTTCGGCCTGCTTAAGATCCAGTAAGATACGATGAACCCGGTTGTAATAGGCCGAACCTGCCTCGGTTAACTTGAGCTTTCTGGTGGTGCGAAACAAGAGTTGAACCCCAGCATCAGCTTCTAATTCGGCTATCTTACGGCTCACCGTGGCCTTGGTCAGGCCCAAGGCTTTAGCCGCTCCGGTAAAACTTCCCTGCTCGACGACCTGAGCAAACATTTGCACGCGATTGAGATCCATTATTGTTACACCTGTGAAACAGTGGGTTGAATTTTAACTATCTAATAAACATATAGAGACAGTAGTAGACTATGAAGTACTAATCAAGGAGTCATGTATGTCCAAAAGTAAATTATTCATTCTAGCGCCACTCTTCATCGCAGCAATAGCGGGTGGTGGCTATTACTGGTGGACTCAGGTGCGCTTCTTCGAATCCACCGATAATGCCTATGTGGAAGCAGACATTTCAAATATTAGTGTTAAGGTTCCCGGTTATGTGGTGATGACAGATATTACCGATAACCAACATGTCGACGCTGGTCAACTATTGGCTCAGCTTGAAGACAATCAATATGAAGCTAAGGTCGCTCAGGGCGATGCCGAGTTAGACAGTGCTATCGCAGATCAACAAGCCCTGTTAGCAAAGGTGAGTCTGCAGCATGCTTTGATTAATCAAGCCGCAGCAGGTGTTGCCGCTGCTGAGTCAGATCTTTCTCGTGCACAGCAGCAGTTAATGCGTTCGAAGAAACTAAAAGTGAAGAATTACAGCTCTCAAGACGATGTCGATGAGAGGCAGGCCGGCGTGGAGTCATCCATTGCTCATTTGGATGAAGCTAAGGCTGCGCTGATCGCTCAGCAGAGAGAGCTAGCTGTATTTAATGCGCAGCTACAACAGATCGATTCAAATGTTGTTAAGGCGAGAGCCGGATTAGATTTGGCTAAGATACAGCTGGCCGATACTCAGGTGAGAGCGCCATTTTCGGGTGTGATCGATAAGCGCGGGGCCATGATGGGTCAGTATGTGCAGCCCGGTCAGGCCCTCTACAGTTTGGTGCCGGATGGGGCTGTATGGATCACGGCTAATTTTAAAGAGACCCAGATCCAACATATGCAGCCCGGTCAAACGGTGAAAGTTAATCTCGATGCGTTTCCCGACAAAACCTTTACAGGTGTTATCGATAGTCTGTCACCCGCATCCGGTGCCAAATTTAGCCTGTTGCCGGCAGAAAATGCTACCGGCAACTTCACCAAAATAGTGCAGCGTATTCCGGTGCGGATCCGTCTCGATCTTAGTGAAGAGGAGGCGAGGGTGGTTCCTGGTTTGAGTGCCGTCGTTAAAGTCGATACCCGCAGTGCCTCACTAGATCAAGCCCTCGCTGCTAATCCGGGTCGCTAGCCATGAGTGCCGGTGCCGAGTCAATATCAGAGTTGCCATCCGCAGTGACGGCCGAGCCTCAGGGTTATGGGAAAGGTAGCCGCCGAGCCTGGATTGCCGTTTTTGGTGGTCTTATCGGTGCCTTTATGGCGATTCTGGATATTCAGATAACCAATGCCTCCATGAAGGAGATTCAAGGCAGCCTGGGAGCGACCTTAGAAGAAGGTTCTTGGATCGCTACCGCTTATCTGGTGGCAGAGATGATCGCCATTCCACTGTCAGGCTGGTTGAGTCAGGGTCTGTCGGTACGACGTTACCTGTTGTGGACTACGACTGCTTTTATCGGGGCGTCGGTACTCTGTTCTATGTCCTGGAATCTGGAGTCTATGATCGCCTTTAGAGCCATGCAAGGCTTCTTCGGTGGGGCGTTGATCCCTTTGGCATTCAGGCTGATTCTTGAGTTTCTTCCCGACGATAAGCGTTCGGTGGGTATGGCCTTGTTTGGCGTAACTGCTACGTTTGCCCCGTCTATTGGCCCGACTCTGGGTGGTTGGTTGACCGAGCAGTTTAGTTGGCACTATCTTTTTTACATCAATGTGCCCCCAGGACTACTGGTGATGGCCATGCTCGCCTACGGTCTGGAGAAGAAACCTGTCGTATGGGATAAGCTGAAAAATATGGACTTGTCTGGCATCATCACCATGGCATTGGGGATGGGGTGCTTGGAAGTGGTGCTTGAGGAAGGCAATCGTAAGGAGTGGTTCGGCTCGGATCTGATCCGTAATCTGAGTATCGTAGCTGCCGTCAACATCGCCTTGTTTATCTATATACAGCTGAAGAAGAAAGAGCCTCTGGTTAATCTCAGGTTGCTGGGGCAGAGAGATTTCGCCCTTTCAACCTTGGCGTACTTTCTGTTGGGTATGGCGTTATTCGGTGCCATCTATTTGATCCCTCTCTATCTATCACAAATTCATGATTATAGTCCTCTGGAAATAGGCGAAGTGATCATGTGGATGGGCTTTCCGCAGCTGCTAATACTACCTTTTATTCCTAAACTTATGGAGCGTTTCGATGGTCGCTATCTGGCGGCATTCGGTTTCGCCATGTTTTCTCTGAGTTACTATATGAATAGCCATATGACGGCGGATTATGCAGGCGATCAGATGATAGCCTCACAAATCGTGCGCGCTCTGGGTCAGCCATTTATTCTGGTGCCCATTGGCATCATAGCCACCATGCATATCAAGCCCCACGAAAATGCCTCGGCATCGACGGTACTCAATGTGATGCGTAACTTAGGAGGAGCCTGTGGTATTGCGTTGGTGGCGACCATGACAGATAACTTGTCTCGGGAGCATCTGGCCCATATTAAAGAGACGCTGCCTGCGGTGAGCTCTCTGGCTAATGACTATTTCACTCAAACTGCCAGCGTGCTAACACAGGCTGGGTCAGATCCTGTGACAGCTTCGGCTCAGGCTCATGCGATGCTGAGTCAGACGATGACGCAACAAGCCTATATTCAGGCCTATAATGATGTGTTCTACATGTTGTCGGCTCTGCTGCTGATCGCCGTAGCGTCAGTACTCTTGATCAGGAAATCAGGTAGTAAGCCTTAGAACTATGATCTCTACGATAGACTGATACTTGTATAATTCGGGAAGAAAAAAATGGCTAAAGATTTAAATCTACTGCGTTTGCTGATTATTCTAGGTGAAGAAAAACAAACTGTATTAGCCGCAAAACGCATGAATGTAAGCCAGCCGACTATCAGCATCATGTTGAAAAAATTGCGGGATCAATTTGATGATCCCCTCTTTATCAGAGATAAAAATAACTTGGTGCCTACAAGAAAATGCAGCCGAATTTTATCAAGCTTACCCGATATATTTATTCAACTAGATACGCTTTATAGCGATAACACCAAGTGGGATATCTCAGAGCTTAGTGGAGAACTTCATCTCATACTTTCGCCGCCTCTGATCCCGACTCTCGGGGTTCATTTAATTAGACTACTGACGTCATTAGCGCCCGAACTCACGGTGCAATGTTCCCATTGGAGTCTGGGGACGCCGCAACAGCTTGAGCTTAATGCTCAACATTTCGGTATTACTTACCTTCCCATGGAAACCAATAAGACGTTAATGGAACAAGAGATCGGCAGTGATGAATTTGCTTTTGTGGTGAGAAAAGACCACCCCCTAACGGAAGCGACTGTTAAGGCCCTGCTGCCTTACCCTATTTGTATCAGTATTATTCCGGGTGTCACGGGCCCGTCTAAAGCCGAGAAACTCATTCGTCATTTTAAGCTAAAGAAAAAAATAAGCCTGAGAACCGGTGACATATCTTTGATGACTAATTTAATGAAAGAGAGTGATTACATAAGTATCATGCCGCGTTCACTGCAATCCTCTATTGGCGACAACTTTCGTTTTCTCTCTCTGCCTCAGGAGTTGGTTCCGAGAGGTTATCAAAGAAAAATTGCGTTTTTCTGTCATCAAACTAACCGTAAGCAACCCCTAACCGAGTGGTTAATCAGGGAGTCGAAAGCAATACTAGCCCAAGGTTGCCCTTAAATTCAGGGACATTAGCCCTCAAAGAGTGAAACTCACTATCTTGTTTATTTAATTGAATTAAAATTCTTTATTTAAAAGACTAATAGAGAGTATAGAAACAAATTTTAGCGAAAATACGTAAGCTAATCCTATCCACTTGAGAGGAGTAGCTTATGTTTAAGAAACGAATAACTGCCGTTATTGTGGCAACGGTTTTAATGCATTCTATGGGGGTCAGTGCCCATGAAATGAAATCTCTTCCTTCGTCTGCAGCCTCCCAGATACAAGATAATCAAGCCAGTACCTGGTTAGATCAAGAAAGTTACCTACTGGCAACCGATGCCTATTTATGGGGCTCGACCTTAGTTAGGATGGAGCAGGTTGCACGCCAATATACTGATCTATCGCAAGCTCAAAATGACACTAGTTATCGTGCGCCCTTAAATCATTTTGGCCATGCCCGTCGCCTTCCTACCGATGAAGATACAGATATGCCCACCGCAAATCGCGATACCTTGTATTCGAGTGCAATAGTCGATGTGTCGAAACAGCCAATGATCTTATCGACGCCCGAGGTCGATGATCGATATTTTGTCATCGACATGTTTGATATGTGGCATAACCTGTTTAAGTACGTGGGAACCCGTACTACGGGAAAATCTGCTCAAAAAATGATGATTGTGGCACCTGATTGGCAAGGCGATGTGCCAAAGGGAGTCACGCTTGTTGAGGCGCCGACCGCTAAGGTCTGGTTATGGGGGCGTACCCAAGTCTTTGGTGAAAAAGATTACTCTAAGGTTCATGAGATTCAAGATCATTACACTCTGACACCATTGAGCATGTATCTGTCGGGGAAAATCACCGACTTTACCTCTACGCCTTTATCGCCCAGAGCTGGAATTGCTAAGGATCCTCTGAGATTCTATGAAGAACTTGGTGCTTACCTAAAAGCCAACCCGATTTCTAAACGTCAGCAAGCACTCTTGGGGCAATTCAAAAAAATAGGCCTGAGTGAAGATGGATTTGATCCCAGTAAATTAACTCAGGCGATGAAGGTGCAACTGGAGAAAGCTGTCAGAGATGGACGACAAATTGTCGCGGCGCAAACGTCAAATCCGGTCACTTTGATGCAGAAAGATGCCTGGTTTTATTCTTTTGTGCTTGACCAATTTGGTGATGATAACGCGTTACGCTCACTGATTTCTCACCCCTATCTCGGCGGGCAAGGGGCGAAAGAAGCCATGTACCCGATTGCTTATACAGACTCACGAGGTCAATTGCTTTCGGGTAACAAGAACTACACCATGCATTTTACTACCGCCCCGCCAGTTCACTCGTTCTGGTCCGTCACTCTGTACGATGCAAAAACAAAGATGTTAATTGGTAATGAGATTAATCGTTTTAGCATCAGCGACCAAACCCCCATCACCAAGAATAGTGATGGAACGTTCGATCTTGTCCTCTCCTATAAAAAACCCATAGACAGCAAGCTGGTGTCCAATTGGCTACCTACAGCCAAAGATAACTTCTATGCCATCACTCGTCTATATGTGCCATCACAGGCAATTCTCGATATGAAGTGGACTGTACCAGGGATTAATCCGTCGAAATAATCGATTAATTGCAGCTATGACTCTTTTAAATTTATAGGTAGTACTCAATGAAAAAAACAAGCTTAGCCAAGACTGCCTTGGCGATTGCCGTGACCTCTTTTGGTGCTCATGCGGCTCATACACAACCTAACATTGTCACTATTATGATTGATGATGTGAGTCCTATGGATATCTCAGCCTATCACCGTGGCTTAGGGGCGATAGAAACCCCCAATATAGATCGTATTGCGAAACGCGGCATGATGGTGAGTGATTATTATGCACAAGGCAGCTCTACTGCGGGTCGAAGTGCCTTCATTACCGGTCAATACCCCTATCGAACGGGCCTGACAACGGTAGGGCAGCCAGGCTCGAATATTGGTCTGCAAAAAGAAGATCCGACTCTGGCTCAGATGCTGAAGGCCAAAGGCTACTCGACGGTTCATGTTGGCAAGAGCCACTTAGGAGATCGTAATAAGTACTTACCTACCGTTCATGGCTTCGATGAGTTTTATGGCTTCCTGTATCACTTAAATGTCATGGAGATGCCTGAGCAGGCAAACTTTCCTAAAGATCCCGATTTTGTCGGGCGGCCACGAAATATGATCCACAGTTATGCCACCGATGATTATGATAAAACCGTACAGGATCGCTGGGGAGCAATTGGTAAGCAGCGCATCGAAGATAAGGGACCCTTGGGCGCAGAGCGCATGAAAACCATAGACGATGACTTTTTGAAATTTTCCACGAATTGGTTAGATAAACATGAGGCAAGCCAGCCAGATAAGCCTTTCTTCATGTGGTTTAATCCATCGCGTATGCATCAACAAATTCACGTCAAAGATGAGTATTTAGGTTCGAGCGGGCATACCGAATACTTCGATGCATTGAAAGAGTTAGATGATCAAATTGGGGTGTTGCTAGATAAACTCGATGCCCTTGGAGAAACGGACAATACCATCATCATGTTCACCGCAGATAACGGTATTAACTTAGATCACTGGCCAATGGCGGGTTCGGCTTCGTTCCGTGGTCAGAAAGGGACTACATGGGATGGAGGCTTTAGAGTACCTATGCTTATCAGCTGGCCGGGACACATCCCTGAAGGGAAATACACAAGTGGCTTTATGACTTCCGAAGACTGGGTTCCTACTCTGATGGCCGCAGCTACCGGCGATACTAAAATTAAACAGGAATTACTTAAAGGTAAGAAAATTGGCGATACAAACTACAAGGTGCATTTAGATGGTTACAACCAATTAGATATGTTGACTAACAATGGAGCCAGTAAGCGTCACGATTTCTTTTTTTATAACGAGCAAGATTTGAACGCGTTTCGTGTCGGCAAGTGGAAAGTGCACTTGAAAACTAAGACCGAGTGGACCGAACCAGCAAAAGCCTGGCCTCTGGGCATCATCCTGGATATTAAGGCGGATCCTTTTGAGCGCAGTATCGATACTAACGGTTGGTTCCTATGGATGAAAGAGCGTTCTTGGGTAGTGCCAATATTGCAAAAATCAATTGTGGATTACAAAAAATCATTGAAAGCTTTTCCTCCTCGTCAAAAGTCGGGTGGGATCGGCATGTCGGATAAATCAGTTAAATAGGGCATTTGGCTGAAGCTAAATAGTGATAAAAGGAGCATTTAGCTCCTTTTTATTTTCTTCATTTTCTAAGCAAGGTGTGCGATGAAATATATACCTTTATCTCTCTTAGTGATTGCTTTAACTCCATTCTATTGTGCTGCAGCTACAACAGCTACAACAGCTACAACAGCTACAACAGCTACAACAGCTACAACAGCTACAACAGCTACAACAGCTACAACAGCTACAACAGCTACAACAGCTACAACAGCTACAACAGCTACAACAGGTGATGATGTGGATATGTCTGATCCCATGGCGGTATACACAGGCGGAGAAATTAAGGCTGGCGATCAGGGCCTGGGAGGAACGTTACAAATATCGGTAGGCAAGAATGACTGGGCCGCAATGAGCAAGTTAGATGCGACAAATAATTTTGAGACCTATCGAGCCCGTATTTTTACACCTAATAAAAAAACCGGGACTGGCTTTTACATTGATGCGGGTAAGGATAACCATATTGATGGCATCAGCTCTAAATACGCCACAGTTGGAGTATTACAGGTGATCCCTATCAATGAGAATTTAAGGCTATATGCTGGGATCACCTATGGTAAATCTTGGGAAGCTAACAATAAATTTCAAGATACTAAACTCATTAATACTCAGATTTACGCTAAATATAAAATCGATGAAAAGTTTTTCATTATGGCATCACCGCAATATAAATATGGCCTAGATGGTGAGGAGTTTCGTGATTTCTATGCCGAGCTTAGCCTAGGTTATAAGATAGACAAGAGTAACATCATTATGTTTACCGGCAGTACAGATCAACAAATGTGGCTTACCTATAAATTCCGAATATAGCTGTGTTTTGACGCCTTAAGCTCAGCAGTTAAAGGGGATTACTCCCCTTTAACTGGATATAACGGGTATAAGTTGGGTGATTAGAAAAGAGTAATGGCGGTTTGCTTAGTAGGTGGGTCAGTTAAAGGCCATGTTCATGGTAATTCCGAAAAATTGATTCGAGTTATCAAATTGTCCGTTCATACCATCATTATTAATCTTAGGTTCGCCATAATCCACATAGCTATAATATGTATTGAATACGGTGTCTTTCGTCCATCGATACGTTACGCCAATACTGTATCTATGTTGAGTATCAACAGGCAGGTCTGCACCTTGGTATTCAGGTATATCCAATGGAGAACTCGCATACCCTATGCCGGCTTCTAGTCGTACTCTAGAGGTTAATTGATAACGGGCGCCCAGGGCGCCAGTCCAGACATTTTCAAAATTGCGATCTATTTGAGTCACGTTGTTGCCATTAATAGATACTCGGGTGGATTCATTATCACTCCACTGTTCAAAACCAAGGCTCCAAACAAGACTAAGAGGTTGAGATAATTGATGCAGTCCCGAGACTTCAACTTGACGTGGGTTCAATACATTTAAACCTGCCAGGCCAGATTTGGCAGGGATAGTCGGATCTAATGAGTCAGGTACATTCGGTAGATCTACCTTGACTGGATTGCTATTAAATGTTCCGGTTAAGTCATGATCCATTCGAGAACGATAGGTAATACCAAAACGTGTATCTTTATCCCACTGATAAATGGCGCCAAGGTTATACCCCAGAGACCAACTGTCCGTATTCACATTGGCTTGATCATAGATCAGACTTTCTTCAAACGTCGCATAGTCAACTTGAAGGCCTGCACCAAGAGATAGCTTTGAATTAACTTGATAAGCAACACTTGGATTAAACTGCATTACCGATAATCTGAGGTCGTTCAAGTTTAATGATCCCCCATAGCTTGTTCCATAATCTAATGCGCTTCCTCCCTGGACTGAGATGCTCATGCCAAGATGTACATCATCACTTAGTTGATGTACATAGTAGAGGGAGCCATAGGGTTGAAGTCCTCCGGCATTGCCACTATCCAAGCTAGGATCTGATGCATCTTTATAATGAACTCCGAGATCCATCATGGCTAGGTTAACGCTTAATGCGTCACCATCAAGATAACTCATACCTGCGGGATTCGAATATGCTACCGATGCATTTTCTGCTATCACAGCACTACCTGCTCCGGCAGTACTCACAGTCATGGTACTCATTTCCGGAATTAAGGTGCCGGCCGCGTTTGCCTGGCAGGCGAGCAGCAAGGCTGAACTCAATAAGGTTAAAGAGTGTATTTTATTCATAGGAAGATCCTCTTTCAGTACACAGTGCCAAACAAAAAGAGTATCTTGAGCGAACACCCAAGATACTCTTCATCGAGACTTATTTAATACCGATGGGTATGGTTTTATTCCACATAAGTAGTTGTTAGTTCAGAGACTTACTCGGAATGGTGTCATTACTGTTTGATCACTTGGGGAAGTTGGTAGGTGTTGTCTAATACAGCTTGGGTGGGCTCATACAGGCGCATATGTAAGTAGAAATCATCTTCCGGTGCAGGTAGCCAATTACATTGTGCATCTAGTGGCTTATCGTGCTGAATACACATGGTTAATGAGCCATCCTTGTTGTAGGTCAGTTCATCTTTACGACTGCTTGATATCGAGTAGCGGTTAATACTATTTGGTACCATAAATAAGTGCTTGGCATCGTACATGGTCAATGACCAGAATGCTTTTGCTGGCGCATCGGCCGACATCGTCATTCTGTATTGATTCTTTCCTGACAGTTGTTGTCCATCCTCATCCGTATAGCGATTGGGGTATAGGGCTCTCTCTTTAGTATTCAACCCCGCGGCGCGGAAGTTAATACTGGCACGACTTAAGAAATCATGACCATATTTACCTCCCTTGAACATCATTGACCAACCGTTATTCTTGGTTCCTAAATTCCGGCCTGCGTATTCGATGATCTGCGGCGCAGCATTAAGCGCACGCATCAGGCCTTTTTTCTGATCAACGGTCAAGTTATCTGAATCGAAGGGTTTATCTCTCCCTATGTCTATGTACTTAAATTGATCGACGATAGAGGCATCGGCAGGAATGGGGTTATTGCGTAGTTCTTTATCGATCAGTTTATACCAGTCCAACCCTTGAGGACGGGTCATAGGAGGAATGCCGCCTTTGGCATGAGTTAGCTTGACACTTTTGTGTTGCAGTCCAAGTTCTGATAGAGGGTAATTTATGAAGCCATCATGAGTTTTTAATGCGGCCTTGAGATCTTTATCACCGGCAACTCCGGTTCTTTGAATGTACCAGACAAAGGGGGTTCTGGACTCTATGATAGCGTCAATTCCGTCCGGTATTTTACCGTTATCTCCTTTCCATCCCTTGTTCACCAGCAGAAACTTACCACCATTTTTACCGACATTTTCTTCAATCAAATTGCCTACAGCTTCGGAGTAATCATCCAGCAGCTGCACAATGAAATAACGACTGTTTGTGGGCGGTATTTCAATCACCATGGGGCCTGTCTGATTCAGGTTGATGTGCGATTGTGAATACAAGGTATCGTTATTCACAGTTGGAACAATTTTGTCATCTGGCCCAGCAAGACTGACGGTTTTACCCATCATGTTCATGGGGGCCATGCCATTATCCATTGGCATGTTTACGTTCGTTGAAGTTTGTCTGACTTGGGCTACGGTCAATGGTCCTGCACCGTATATAAAGGCCTGTAGACCTAAGTTATACGCTAATTCTTCTTGTGGATTTATTGGTGTTAATTCAGCTGCAAATACCGCTGTGCTGCTCAATAAACTTGTCGCAATGAGTGTAGAAATTATCGCCTTTTTCATATTAACGCCTCTTGCATAGATATCAGTAAAGGCTAGCGATTCTTGGTAAACAATAACAATTAAAAGAATGAATAGCGGCTATTAAAAATATCAATTCGACTGGGTTAATTAAATTGCATAAATTAATAACAATCGATAATTGTTATTAATAAGGTAATAGGATGATAGTGACATCTGATCCGGCACCATTAATGCCTTATAGTCTCTTTATTAAATCTGAAAGTGCTAAATGCAATTTGGATTGCCACTACTGTTATTACCTCAAACATGAAGATAAGCAAAAGCCAGGGATGGATGAAACGACACTAGAGAAAATGATAGTCAATCATATGAAGTCACAACCTGAACAAGCCAGTGTTGTTGACTTTATCTGGCATGGCGGTGAGCCTATGATGAGAGGATTAGACTTCTATCGCTCTGCCATTGAATTACAGCGTCAACAAAAATCCACTAAGCCTATCCAGAATACGATTCAAACTAATGGCACCTTAATTAATGATCGTTGGGCCGCTTTCTTCGCTCAGCATCATTTTATGGTAGGCATCAGCATAGACGGTCCGCAACTTATCAATGATATTGCCCGTATTGATAAAACCGGACACTCTTCATTCGAAAGAACCATGCGCGGCATGCGTCACCTCAAGCAGCATGAAGTTGATTTTAATACACTTACTGTGATTAATAATAAGAGTTACCGTCACGGTAAGCAGATCTATCAGTTTTTAAAGGATAACGGCAGCACTTATCTGCAGTTTCAGCCTTGTATTGATCATGATATGGATCGCCGATTCGATTATGACTGGACCATTTCGGGTAAACAGTGGGGACAATTTCTGTGTGAAGTTTTCGATGAGTGGGTAGAAAATGATATAGGTAAAACCTATGTTCAGTTTTTTGAAAACTGCCTGATGATTCTAATGGGTCACCAGAGCCAGATGTGTCATCACGCCGATACTTGTGGTCAGCAGCTCATGATTGAATCCAATGGAGAGGTTTTTAGCTGTGATCATTATGGTTATGATGAATACAAGATTGGCAATATTCATCGAGACAAAGCATCCTTCGCGGCCATGGTGCGTTCAGAGCAGCAAGTCAATTTTGGTCAAGATAAACATGAGTCGTTAAGTCAAAAATGTCTGCAATGTGATTTTAAACCTTTGTGCAATGGAGGTTGTCCAAAAAATAGAGTCGCTAGCACAAATAATGGTGAAGATCTCAATGTGCTCTGTGAAGGTTATGAAGCCTTCTTTAAGCATTCACTTCCTGTGATGCTGAGAATGGTTGATGCGATGCAACAGGGCTATTCCCCACTACACTATCGCGTGTTTTAAAAAGCATATTTGGATTTTAGGGGCTGTGATAGACTGATCTTTTACCCTGCCGGAGAAAGGTTATGCAGTGGAGTGAGTTGGCGTTTAATGCACTCTCAGTTGATGAGTTATACGAGCTGCTGAAGCTTAGGGTGGATATCTTCGTGGTGGAGCAAAATTGCCCCTATCCGGAGCTGGATGATAAAGATAGACACAGTGAAACACAGCACTTACTTGGACGAAACTCACAGGGTGATATTGTGGCTTATGCTCGCATATTGGCCCCCGGTGTGAGCTACCCTGAGGTTAGCATTGGCCGTGTCGCGGTTGCCGAACAAGCTAGGGGAGCAGGTGTTGCCCATCAATTGATGCAAGAATCCATCAAGCTAGCGAGGAAATATTGGCCCGAAGAAAATATTCAATTAGGTGGACAAGAATATCTGAAGAGCTTCTATCAGAAGTTAGGCTTCGAGCCTGTGTCTGAGATGTATTTGGAAGATGGGATACCGCATCTGGATATGTTATATAAAATCAGTAAATAAAAGGAGCACTCCAGATATTAATCGAGTGCTCCTTTTTGGGTATTGCCGCAATAAATTGAGGTTATTCCCTTAGCTGGACCTTAGTGTCGAAATCAACTTCACCATGATGGCAGATACTTGCCATTTGGTTATGTTGTGCGATCATCGCTAGTGGTCCAGAGGGCAAATGGCGGACAAACAACAGTCGATATCCGAATCGATGTAGACTGTATAGCGCCATCTTCTGCTCGGCGTTCATTGAGTTCCAATGTTCGTTTTGCTCTGGGGTGGTACTTCGTCTATCTTGCAGTTGTTGTGCTATTTGCATATTTTTATCTTCACGTATGCAGGCCGATGCTGCCTGTCTTTTCCGCACTCGGTGCGTTCACTTCTCCTCGAGAGAGGCTAAGTGAAGTGTTATAGTAACAGCTCATTGCTGAACAAAAATTGAACTGCATCATCATATACTTATTTATGAGTATTCAAAAGTCTTTCTTGAGAGCTAGTTCACAGTTTATTAGGTATGAGTTTATTAGGAGAGGGTAACTTGCTGAATTATATCGAGCCTGTGTTTCGTCCCCCATCTGAGTGGAAGTCACTTATCTTGCAGGTGACTAATGGTTGCAGTTGGAATAAGTGCAGTTTCTGCGACATGTATACGGCACCACAGAAACGTTTTCGCGCACAGAAATTGGATAAAGTCGCCGATGATATTAAGGCCGTGGCCAGTCGGGGAGTGAGCGTTAGCCGTATTTTTCTGGCCGACGGTGATGCCATGAGTCTGCCTTTTTCCAGATTAGAAGAGATCTGTTTACTGATCAGGGAGCACTTGCCTCAGGTCACAAGAATAAGCAGTTACTGCTTGCCGAGAAACTTGAAAAACAAGAGCCCAGAACAGTTGCTTAGATTAAGGGAGTTAGGCTTGTCTTTGTTCTATATCGGCTGTGAGAGTGGCGATGATGAAGTGCTAAAGCGTATTGAGAAAGGTGAGACCTATGCGTCTTCTCTAGAGGCATTGAATAAGATAAAGGCTGCTGGGATCAAGTCATCTGTGATGATTCTCAATGGCTTAGGCGGAACAGCACTCTCAGACCAACATGCAATAAACTCGGCTCGCTTGATGAATGCGGCTCAGCCGGAGTTCCTTTCGACCTTAGTCGTGACGCTACCCTTGGGCACGCAGAGAATGGATAAGTCCTATGACGGCCTATTTCAACTGCCCGATCCAATGGGATTGTTCAGTGAGATGCAAACCTTGTTACAGCATTTGGAGTTGAATAAAACGATATTTCGTTCGGATCACGCCTCGAATTATTTGGTGCTCAAAGGCATATTGGGTAAGGACAAGAGCAGCCTGCTTGCTCAAGTCGAAAGCGCAATAAACAGGCCTAAGGAGACTCTACTGAGACAGGAGTGGCAGCGGGGTCTCTAGCTAGGGCTGTTGTACGATCCTATTTGTGGGTTTCCAGGTAAGTTTCTGAGGCTACGGCTCAACCTGAGTGAGTCGGTGATGGTTAGGCAGTAATCTTTAAACCATTGGATGAGTGGGTCTTTATGAACTCTTGCATGCCAATATAAGGCGCTCTCAATAACTGGCAGCTGTTCATGGTGAATGAAGGCCAGTTTATCTTGCCAATGTGCATTATGGATGATGGTATCGGAAAGAAAAGCGATATGTTTTCCCGCCAGTAACCCATTTCTTAGCACCAACATAGAGCTACTGGAGAAACTGACCTTACGGGTCAGGTTATGAGCCTGCACTAGCTGATTGATATGTGTCTCAGCTGCACTGGAGGTCGAATATTCGGCAGTGTCGAAGCTGAATATGTCTTCTAGGCTAGGTTTGTTCAGCTGATTGATGGGATGGTCTAAACTAGAGGCGATACAATATTTTTCTCTGCTGATATGACGGCCGTATATGTTTGCTGGTGGTGCGACTTTCCCCCCAGCGCAGAGGTCAACTTCTCCGGACTCTAACATGGAAAACATGTCTTTTGGCTGATGTAAGAATTCTAACTCGACGTTAGGTGCCGCCTGCATCACCATCTCGAGTATCTGAGGAACTATTTCAGAAGTCATGCTATCGATAAATGCGATTCGAATGACACCGTGCACCTCTTGAGGATCGAAGGTTTTCTGTAAAATTAACCGACTGCTCATTTCCAGCCATTCCAGCAGATTGGGTAATAAAGCTAGGGCCTTCTCCGTCGCTTTAATACCTTGACCATGCTTGATAAATAAAGGCTCATCGAATAAATTTCGCAGCTTCTTTAAATTTTGGCTCATGGCGGGCTGGGAGATATCGAGGCGCTCGGCACTCTTAGAAACACTCTGTTCCTCGATTAATACTGTCAGGCTCAGCAGTAAATTAAGATCGCAGCGCTGAATTATTTTTAGATCCGAGTGGTTCATTTAGTGACATCTTTATCGGTTAACTGTTCAACAAGAATTGATGAAATAAGCTTTCTAAACCATTTCTGCAATTTACTATTTCGGTGTTGCATGTTCCAACACACTTTAAGTTCCAATTCGATAGGCTCTCCGAGCCAGATAAAATCTTCTGTGTTTCGGCCCTTTAGCACACCAGTAGAAAAGTGGGGGACTAAGGTCGCAGTGTTAGGTGCGGTCAAGGCTTGTATCATAGTACTTAAAGAGCCCGATGATAGTGAGTATGAGGCATCTTCGGCGTTGATGGTCTTCAACGCATTGATGACATGGATCTGATTATGTTCTTGATACAAGTATCTCAGAAGCTGAAATGGACTATCATCGTTGATGTTGTCATCTTGATGTAAACCTTCATTATACCTAGCTGCGGTCTTATCTAGTGTTACCATCTGCCAGGGATATTGAGCAATAACTTGGCTCTTTATGGGTTTAGGTACATTGTCATAGAAACCGACAATAAGATCTATGTGCCCTCGTCTGAGCATTTTAAAGCCTTGGGTTTTTTGGGTGACATATTCAAGCTCGATGCCCGGAGCATATTTGTCCAAGTCTTTAATTATACGAGCGATACAGACTTGAGCGATAACGTCATTCATCATGACTCTGATTCGACCCTGTGCTGTGGCTGGATCGAATTCATCTCCCTCAAGCATGCTAATGACTCGATTGAGTAAAGGTTTGAGATCTTGCTCTATAGCTGTAGCCTTGTTGGTGAGTGTCATGCCATTGTGGCCTTTCACCAATAGAGGATCTTCGAACATTAATCTTAGGCGTTTTAGTACCTGACTCATGGCCGATTGAGATAACCCAAGTTCCTTTGCTGCATTGGTTACATGTGCTTCTTTTAGTAGCACAGATAAGGCGATCAGTAGGTTTAGGTCACATTCTTTAAGTAGATCGAAGTTTCTTTTTAATGGCATCCAGCAGCTCTAAGGTATGATCTCATAACTGTTTGACTATAGATGAAAAGTTGCTTTCAGCATAGATATAAGACGTGAAAAAAGGCCATCCTTGGCCTTAGGGGTCACAAACTTGCTTCTTAACCAAGACTATTGATTAAGAGGGATAAATTAGTTGTTCACTCAAAGAGTGATATCTCCTTTAGCGATATCAGCAGAGGCGTCCGCCTTCTGTTTTCGCTGTACATATACTCGAGTATATGTCGTCCTTTTCTGTACCTGAACTCGCGAGAGCGCTGTTTCCTTTTAGCCTAAATCCTTTTAAAAGTTCCATCTTGTTTAATTGCCTAAGTATCCTTTACCTGGGCTCAGGCATCCCGCCTGATTAAACAGTGTTATCCATATCTGGTACAAATTCATCGTTCATATCAATTTCACTTCAAACCAGTACGTCCGGGTCCTGGATGCATCCTGCATTAATGAAGTAATACGTCCCTGTGATAGCTTGTTCCATCTGCTTTTGGTTTACACATCCTGTGCACTAGCTTCCTGCCTAGCCTCTGGTATTTCCTTTCCAGAGATAATGAATCCTTTCTATAGTCAGATACTCAATCCTAGAGTGGTCGGGTCCATATGTTCTGACAAATTCGCGCGCTAACACACTAAAGGCCTATCCTTGGCCTCCAGAGTTACATCTCAAGTCTAAGATGCAATAACTTGGCTTTCACTGGTTAGAGTGATGATTACGCGACGTTCTAGAGCTCGCTCTTGAGTCGAGTTAGCGTGAGCATTTTTCTCGCCAGATGCTTGATGATCTAGCTGCTTAACTTCAACGCCATGAGAAGTCAGGTAGTCTTCAACATGCTGTACACGCGCTTCAGAAAGCTTTTGGTTGTAGCTTGCATCGCCTTGGTTATCGGCTTGACCGATAAGCATGATGGCATCGCTGTCATTTTTCTTAGAGATACGAACGACTTCGTCAAGTTTCGCTTGAGCTGTGCTGCTTAGTTCTGACGAATCAAAACCAAAAAGTACGGCTACACTGTTTTTCTCAACTTTAGTCTCGTAAACAGGCTCCGGACGCGGTGCAGGCTTAGTCTCTTTGATCACTGCAGGTAGTACGGCAGCAGTCTGTGTTGGAGTAACACCGAAACGGTAAGTCATCTGAATGCCTACAGTTTGTGCATCCATATTTGCTGTGTTCCAAGCGTTCTCATCGATACCTGCGAAACGGCGGTATTTAGCTGATATAGCCAATGAGTCAGTGATGTTGTAGCCAACACCTGCACCGAAGTAGGCTGCGGTATCAGTATCACTGACGTATTGGTCGGCAGTCATTTGATGAGCGATGTGGTATTGATAAGCACCCGCTTCACCCGTTAGGAACCACTTCTCATTAAGTGGAAGTGTGCCAACTAAGCCTAGTGTGAAACCGTCGACTTCGATGTTTTGGCCATTGTCGGTACGCATGTGAGCATCATCAAGAGTACCCAGATCTTGCCAGCCAGCTTCGACGGCGAAGTATTTGTTTAGCTGGTAACCTACGATAGCGTTCCAAGCTAGGTCGCTGTCGTCGCTTAGGTAATCGCCTGTTACATCAACACCTTCGAAGTTACTCTGGCCTGCGCCGGCACCTATGTACCAAGTGTTGTCGACATCTGCTGCGTTTGCATATGAGAAAACGCTCATCAGTGCGATAGCTAGTAGTGATTTTTTCATCTTTGTGCTCCCTAATGGAAATTTCAAAATCATTATGTGTTTTGTTTGTATGGGACGCATTTTGAGGGAAAAAGCAGATTTGATCGATAGAGTATATCTTATAATGATTATTCGAATTTGTAATACCTAGGTTCAAACCCTTATCTGGCTTAAGATTAAATTAAGTTTGGAGGGGGGGCATTGAGTTATTTATTTTATGTAATAGAAGGTGGGAGCGCGCAGCCTCTGCTTAGGTTGTTGATTTGGCTGGCTTTTATGTGGGTTCGTTTGTTTTGGATACATTCTAGTAATATTTCCCTCCTTATTAATATCAAGTCTGAATTTAATATTAATAAGGAAAACAAATTAACCTGTGTGGTGTTCTGGGTAGATGCTGGCTCAAAATTGCATCTATGAACTTCTATGTAAACTTCTCGTACCGGCCATGGAGTTTCAATGCCTGCTGCATTTACTGCCTTATATATAGCTACTTTTCTATGTGTACTTCTCGTACCGGGCATGGGATTTCAATACCAGCTGTGTTCAGTGACTTATATATAGCCAAATTGGTTTGGTACTTATCTTGATAATAGGTCTGTGTTGGCACCCAGTATCGTATGCCTATTTCGATACCTATACTGTTGAATCCATTGATACCCACATGAGCCCCCTTATCCTGATATACATTAGGGCTTGCGGCTAAGATCTCTTTAGCCAGTGCAGTGACTTGCTCTGGATCGGATTTATAACTGATATTGAATTGAGTTTCGACCAACTTGTTGGCAAAGGAGTTATGCAGTATCTCGCCGACTATATGTTTGTTGGGTATATTTATCTGCTCTCCCTCTTCATTAGTTAGCACCGTCATCCCAAGGAAGATATCTTTGACTACACCCGTCACTTCTTTCACTGTGATGGTATTGCCTACCACAAAAGGTCTGGTCACTATGATGGTGATACCTGCCGCGTAGTTAGACAGCATGCCTTGTATTGCCAAACCAGCCCCTAGAGAAGCGGCACCTATCGCTGCAACCATAGGTGTGATACTTATCCCCAATTTTCCTAAGGAGATGATAGCTACCATGATGATAATCAGTATACGCACCAAGTTACTGACGAAACTGCTGAGGGTGATATCTATGTTGTGTTTTTCAAATTGTCTGGTGACAAGGTTTGAGACTTTGGCGGCGAGCCAGAGACCTATTAAGAAGATGAAGAGTGCACCGACGAGGCGGAAACTGTATTGAACTAAAAATTCGGTGATCAGCGAATATACATTTTGTAGTTGCTGAATTTCCTGTTGCAGATGATCTTCCTTCATAACTTGTCCTTTAAATAACTGCAAAGCTAGATGCTGAGGCTGGATGATCATGTTACCCAAATTTGTTGATATTTGTACTTATATTGTAAGTAATTTGCTGGGACTCTAGTGGGCATATTCTGCAACTTGAGATTCAACGTGAACAAGATCATGAATTGGCGCTAAGGTTACACTGACAAGATTAGGGATAGGATATTCTGTTGTCTCATATGACTTAATCTAGGATCTAAATAATGAGAGCGTTTATTTTTGCCATCTGCACCTTGTTTGTAGGCTTTGTTCAGGCATCTGTTTACACCGAGGGGGCACTTGTTGCACCAATCGTACTACAAGATCAATTTGAACACGAAGTGACTGTAACATCTGCTACTGAAGTCTTGTTATTTAGCCGTAATATGAAAGGTGGCGATATCATCAAAGAAGCGCTTGAAAAGCTTCAGGCCGATAACCAACAAGGCCTTGATAACTTAGTGTATGTGGCAGATATCAGCGGTATGCCCTCACTTATTGCTAAATTCGTGGCTATTCCTCAGATGAAAGATCTGCCTTTTTCCATGGGGCTTGATAGGGAAGGGGATGTGACTAAAGTGCTACCTGGTGAGAAAGATAAAGCGACATTGATCAGGTTAGATAAGCTTAAAATAGTCGATGTGGTAATTTTTGATTCGAGTGAAGCCTTACTCAAAGCGTTGAAGTAATCTCTGGGGGGCCGTTATGATAATTGCAGTGATGGCCGCTATTTTATTCGCATGCCGAATAAAATAGATGAAAAATAAAATGGGCGCTTAGGGCCCATTGTTAGCGAAGATTCTTATATTACCCAGATTTTTTCAGGATTGAGAATATTTCTTCTTTAAGATGAAGTTTTCTCTTTTTTAATTCATGGAGCTGATTATTTGAATCGCAGGCGCTGTGCTGTTCCAGTTCTTTTATCTGATGATCTAGCGCATTGTGTTTGTTAAAGGCCTTTAGAAAGTGGGCATCATTGCTCTTAAGTTCAGTGATTAGTTCTCTGTATTCCGGAAACATAGTTTATATCCTTTCTGTTGTTTTTTTCCCCTAGTTCAAGTTTAAATTAGCTCAGTTTTTTAGCGATGAATGTGATCTGAGTCAACTAGATTGACATTCGTTAATTTGAGCAACAGGCCTCTGCAAGTGTGCCTATATTACTGAGTTTTATAGGCATCTATGCTATTTAGACTCGAGAGACCAAAGAACCTTTTCTGTAACTGGCTTACATCAAAATATTTACCTGTTGCCAGAAAAAGTGTGATCGAGTTAACCTTATCCGCTTCGATACTAGGTTAAAGTCGAATTTAGAAGAATTTTATAATCAAAATTGAAAGGGGTTTTCACAATGTCTGATGTATTTCATTTAGGCTTAACTAAAAAAATGTTAGATGGAGCAAGCTTGGCGATAGTGCCAGGAGATCCTGAGCGGGTAAAGCGCATTGCCGAATTGATGGAAGGGGCGACATTTCTAGCCAGCCATCGTGAATATACTAGTTACCTGGCATATATAGACGGTAAAGCAGTGGTTATTTGTTCAACGGGTATCGGTGGACCTTCTACCTCTATCGCAGTTGAGGAGCTTGCTCAGTTGGGTGTGACGACTTTCTTACGCGTCGGCACCACTGGCGCAATTCAGCCTCAGGTTAATGTTGGCGATGTGATTGTTACTCAGGCATCGGTCCGTCTGGATGGTGCAAGCTTGCACTTCGCTCCTATGGAGTTTCCTGCCGTTGCTAACTTCGAATGTACTACCGCCATGGTAGCTGCGAGTCGCGAAGCTGGCTTGGAGCCGCATATCGGCATTACCGCATCTTCTGATACCTTCTACCCAGGCCAAGAGCGTTACGATACGGTTTCAGGTCGTGTGACACGTCAATTTAAAGGTTCGATGCAAGAGTGGCAAGACTTGGGCGTATTGAACTATGAGATGGAATCATCGACACTATTCACCATGTGTGCTTCTCAAGGTTGGCGTGCAGCCTGTGTTGCGGGTGTTATCGTTAATCGTACTCAGCAGGAGATCCCTGATGAAGCTATGATGAAGAAAACAGAGGTGAGTGCCATCTCGATCGTTGTTGCAGCGGCGAAAAAATTACTGGCTTAATAGAATCAATTAGAGCTTCCCTGCAATTAGCTCTGTTTAACTCCATGTTAGCTAATTGAGCTACTAATCCAGTGATACAGATGTAAAAAAGGCGCTTTGGGCGCCTTTTCGTTATTACTGCTCTCTTGATTAAAAATGGTATTTGGCGATCACCGAATAGGTGTTCTGGTCTATGTCGTCAACACCATATTTGTTCTGCCAGTAATCATACTCGATACCGACAAAGAGCTTATTCTTCTTATGCTCGCCAAAGATGACCGCACCGAGATCGTATTTTAGTTGAGGATTGAAGTGGAAATTCTCTTCATAACCTTGGTTGTCTGTAGCGAATACCCAATCGATGAATCCATCGAAAACGATATTGGAATTACCCACGGGAAAATCCATTCTAAATGCAGGAGTGACTTGCCAGCCGTCGCTGATGTTGCCACTGCTGATAGCATGGCGACGATAGGTGTTAAGTGTAAAGTAGGTGAAGTAAGGGATTTTTATATCCATGCCTAGGCCGTATAAGAAACTCTTTACCGGTCCTTCGCCTTCCTCGAAGGTCATGGCCAATGAAAGATCTGTTACCGGGCCAAAACCGATTTCTTTGCCTAAGATTTTCCCTGCGCTGAGGCGTGTGGAGATCTCACCATAAGTCGTACTGCTTTTGTCGACATTCGAACCATTGAAGTAAGTTACATCTTGAAACGCGAACCAATCACCATATTTCCAGCCGCCAGCAGTCTCGAAAGTAAAGGTGGTGAGTTTATCGGAAGGAGCAAGGTCGTACTCCTCACCATATAGAGCTGTCACACTCGCATCCCACCAGTGTATTAAGTCATCAGCTACCGCTTGGGGCGTCGCTAACATTGCTAGATAAAGCCATTTCTTGTTCATCTCAAACCCTCTTTATACACCTCTGTGGTGTATTTTTATTTATAATTTTAAGTGTTTATTGTTTTATAGAAAAAACTTACTCTTTCTTGTTAGTTAACTTCTACTCGAAATATTTAAGGTGGAATAATTAACTTAAGCGTTTGATTGAATTTGTTTTTTATTTAGAGTTAAAGCATTAACAAAAGTTACAGTAATCAAAAATAAATAATTAGGCCATATTTTTTGATTCCACTGAATAAAACGAGATAATTACCGATAGTTTGCTATCAGACTTGATTAAAGATTGGTTATTCGATTGGTGTTGTTGTGAGCCTGATGCATTATATAAGTCGGCTCCCTTGAGGCAAAGTTGCTGCTTGCTTCAACGATTTATTTCCAGCTCATATTTTTTGTCTCAAACTCAATGACTATCTAGCGATACAAAACAAGAACTATATCAAGTGGTTGATTCGGATCACATGCCTGTTGTGAACCTGAATAAGCCTATGCTTGTGGTTAAATCGTGTACATAATCAAATGATTGGCTGATTTAGTGCTTAGTATTGATTTTTTTGTGACATATTATGTCGCGAAAGGTGTTAACTGCTGATATAGTAGTTTTTACGGAAACCATGATTTCAGGGGGAAATATGGAGTTTTCTAATCCCATTATCATTTGGGCCTGCCTGGGTGTTTTTTTGATGCTGGCAGAGATAATTATCCCAGGTGGCATAGTCATCTTACTCGGCGGTGCATGCCTGCTTGTGGCTGGAGCACTCACTGTTGGCTTCGTCGATGGAATCGTTCAGTCGTTGACCCTGTGGTTCATCGCATCTATCGTCTTATTGTTGAGTTTTAGGCAAGTGACTCAGAAATTGGTCGGTGGAGATGTTCATGTGGCTAACACAGATGAAGAGCTGGAGCTCTATAACCAAATAGCGTTAGTGAAAGAAGCCATAGGGCCGGCGCAGAAACAGGGCCGTATCGAGTTTCAAGGAACTGAGTGGTCAGCATTAGGTGATGGCAGTGAAATAGCTGCCGGAACTCGTGTGCGTATCATCTGCAGAGATAATATTGCCTTTGTCGTAGAGCCCTATGAAGGGGCTGAATACACCAAATAAACTGTGATCTATTTATGAACAGATTAATTAATAAGTAAGGATGGAATCTATGTTTGTGTTTACCCTATTTGTGCTGTTTATCTTTTTTATTCTCTATAAGTTATTGTTAATTGTCCCCATGCGCGAAGTGAATGTAATCGAGCGTTTAGGAAAGTTTCGTGCCGTACTGCAACCAGGGTTTCACTTCCTGATCCCCTTCTTCGACAGAGTCGCATATAAGCATGAGATCCGTGAACAAGTCTTAGATGTTCCACCCCAGAGCTGTATTTCGAAAGATAACACCCAGCTTGAGGTTGACGGTCTGGTTTATCTCAAGGTAATGGATGGCAAGCTTGCCAGTTACGGCATCGAAAATTACCGCCTAGCAGCGGTTAACTTAGCCCAGACAACCATGCGTTCTGAGATAGGTAAATTGAATTTAAGCCAGACGTTTTCTGAGCGAGATAGCCTCAATGAGTCCATCGTTCGTGAGATAGATAAGGCCTCCGACTCATGGGGTATCAAGGTACTTAGATATGAGATAAAGAATATCACTCCTTCGAGACACGTTATTCACACCCTAGAGAAACAGATGGAAGCCGAGCGAAGTAAGCGCGCCGAGATCACCTTAGCTAATGCCGAAAAAGCGGCGATGATAAACTTATCTGAAGGTGAACGACAGGAGGCGATTAATGTCTCTGAGGGCCAGAAGCAGAAGCGTATCAACGAGGCTAAAGGTACGGCTTATGAGATCAGCATAGTTGCCAAGGCAAAAGCGGAAGGGATGGAGATGTTGTCGACGGCATTGGCCGTGAATGGTGGCCATGATGCGATGAATATGCAGTTAAAGGAGCAGTTTATCGGTCAATTGGGTAAGATTTTGGAGGAAGCTGATGTCTCGGTTGTGCCAGCCGAGATGGCTAAGTTAGAAGGTTTTTTTGAGGGAATGGAGCAGGTAACACATGCCGTCAGCGCCTCTTCGGCAAAGACTAATACAGTGAAAGGAGTTCGCTCATGATTGCAGGAATAGATACAGATTTTATCGTGCTGGGTATTTGGGGGCTTATCTTTGCCGTCTTTATCATCAAATTATTTCAATCTATCCGCTTAGTGCCAACGAAATCGGCCTATATCGTCGAGCGTTTAGGTAAATATCACGCCACCTTAGATGCAGGGTTTCATGCCTTAATTCCCTTCATCGATAAAGTGACATATATACATGACCTCAAAGAGGAAACTATAGATGTGCCACCTCAAGAGTGTTTTTCCAGTGACGAAGTTAATGTTGAGGTCGATGGGGTGATTTATATCTCTGTGATAGATCCGGTCAAGGCCAGCTATGGAGTCACAGATTACCGCTATGCTGCGATTCAATTAGCCCAGACGACGACACGTTCTGTCATAGGCACTCTAGCGCTAGATCGTACCTTCGAAGAGCGCGATGTGATTAGTGCCAAAGTGGTTGAAGTGTTAGATCTAGCTGGAGCCACATGGGGCATTAGAGTCCATCGATATGAGATCAAGAATATTACTCCACCTGAAACAGTAAAAAAAGCCATGGAGATGCAGGTGAATGCTGAGCGCTCGCGCCGTGCCTTGTTAGCAAAGAGTGAAGGTGACAAACAGAGTAAGATCAATCGCTCTGAGGGTGTTAAGGCTGAGATGATCAACCTTTCTGAAGGTGAGATGCAACGTCGTATCAATGAGGCCGAGGGTAAAGGTGAGGAGATTTTAACGATTTCTCGAGCAACCGCCGAGTCTATCGTGCGTATTGCCGAAGTGATTTCAGCTCCCGGCGGTCAGAATGTGGTGCGTATGCAGCTAGGGGGTCAATATCTTAAGCAACTCGACGGCTTGAGCAATAGTGCCAGTAAAATCGTGCTACCTGGCAATATGATGGACTTCGATCATTGGATGGACAGCATAGGTTTGAAGGAAGAGTCGCCAAACAAATAGTTTAGCATTAAATTTTTAGTCTTCATTAACGACGGCGCACTCAATATTAGTGCGCCGTTTTCATTTAGGTAAACCACATTTATTAAGCTTAAGGTGTGTTTATTGTATTAATATCACATTGAGGCTCAGGGCTAGACATGAGCAGCTTGACGACTGGGCTTGGCTTGCTAAAGAAATAACCTTGGGCATAATCACAATTGATGCTTTTCAGGTAGTTTAATTGTGCCTCTGTCTCGACTCCTTCTGCCACGACTTCTATTCCCAGAGCGTGAGCCATGGCAATCATAGCCAATACTAGCTCTTTGTTTGCTGTACCTGTCTCTATATCGTTGATAAAGCTCCTATCTATTTTGAGTACATTAAAAGGATAAGTTCTCAGATAGTTAAGAGACGAGTAGCCAGTGCCAAAGTCATCCATGGCAAGTGAAAATCCCGCCTTACTCAAGGACTCTAACGCTTCGGTAATATAGTCATGACCGCTGAGTAGAACCCCTTCGGTGATCTCTAATTCAATGTCTTTAGGTGACATCTTAGATTGATTGACGTTATCTATGATGAACGACACTAGATCTGGATCTCTAAACTGGCAGGGCGAGAGATTGATGGCTATTCGAAATGGGCTCAGGTGTTTCTTCTTCCACAATGTAGTAGCGACTATGGCTTGCAGAAAAACAAACTTCCCCAGAGGAATGATAACCCCAGTTTGCTCGGCAATGGGGATAAACTCATCCGGTGATATGTTTCCTAGTGCTGGATTACTCCACCTCAACAGGGCCTCGGCTCCCATTACTATGTTGTTGATGATATCAACTTGGGTCTGATAAAAAACTTCGAACTCACCGCGCTCCAGAGCACCATGTATCTGCTCTTCTATGGCGAGCCTTCTAGAAACTTCCTTGTTCATTTTGTTGGTGAAATAGGAATAGGTATTTCTGCCTTTCTCTTTGGCATGATACATGGCCGAGTCCGCATTTCTTAATAGCTCTGAGGCGTTATGACCATCATCGGGGTAGATAGATATACCAATACTGGCAGTTAAAATCAGTTCACGTTCTCCTACAAGAAATGGCTTCCTAAAACTATTGATAAGGTGTTCGGCAACGGGCCTTGCATTCGCAGCTTGTTTGAGTCCATGTAGCAGTATGATGAATTCATCTCCGCCTAAACGGCCAACGGTATCTCCGTTCCTAATCGAGTTGAGTAGTCGCTCTGCCGACTCTATGAGTAATTTATCTCCGGTTTCATGTCCCAGTGAGTCGTTGATCTTCTTGAAGTCATCGAGGTCGAGAAATAAGACCGCGATATTATCCTTCGAACGTTCGCTCTCTTCTAGCATTTGAGATAAGCGTTCCAAGGCTAGAAAACGATTGGGGAGATCGGTCAGTGTGTCGTAATGAGCTTGATGTCGTATGACCTCCGCCGCTATTTCTCTGTCTGTGGTATCCAGAAAAGTCACAACGGCACCTATTATCTTATCTTCACGCTCTATGGGGTAGGACCAATATTCGGATGTGAACCCACTGCCGTCGGCTCGCCATAGTTTCTCCGAGTTGATGTGGACACCTTTACCTGTGTGCAGCACATTGAAAATAGGACAATCTTTAATACGGTAAGGAGTCAGATCTGCATGTTTATAGTGTATGAGCTCATGCATGTCCTTGCCTAACAGCTCAGTTATATCTCTATAGCCGAGCATCTTAATGCAGGTAGGGTTAGCGAAGATACATTCTCCTTTGAGATCGATACCATAGATGGCCTCGGCGGTAGAATTTAAAATATCTGTGACTAAGAGTTTCTGTTCCAAGGTGGCAATTTCGGCTTGTCTACTCAGTTCGAACCTTTCTTCTAGTTGAGTGGCCATATCATTGAAAGACTGACCCAGCAGAGCGATTTCTCCTTGCCCTTTGATCTGACAGCGAACTTCTAGCTGCCCATCCGCAAGGTTTTTGGAACGTGTGGCTAAGTGCCGGATCGGCCGGGTAACGAACAGGTCGAGAAATAGACTTATTATCACCATGGCGAGCAACAAAAGCAGCCCAATGGGAATGCTAAACAGGCTTACTTTTGACCATATCTGTGCCTGTTCTGAGCTAAGATCGTAGATGACAAAAATAGCCCCGGTACGAGTGGGGCGGATCTCATTGGCTGCACGAGCGAGAACCAAGGGGTAGTAGGCAAATATTTGGTGACCATCGTCAGAAATCTGGATGTCCATCTGTTTATTTTTCTGCACTTGAATAAAACGTTTCATCTCAAAAAGTGGCAGGGCTGAGTTCGCCATTAATCCTTTAATGGCGAACCGGGTCGAGTGTAATATTTTTCCACTCTCATCGAGAGATAGTAAGGTCTTGTAACGAGTATTCACACCTCTAGCTGACAGTGACTGCTCTGCTTCCAGAGGACGATCGCTGCTGAGTTGTTTTTCCATCTGCCTTTGCAGAGCAGAAATATCTTTACGGATAAAGTTTAGACTCGAATTTACGAGCTCAGACTCGAGATCTTTGTAGGACTGCAAAACAACAAATCCCCCTAAGGCACTAAATGTGAATAGTATAAGCCCAGGTAACCAGAGCCTCAGAGAAAGGGTTCTTATTCCCTTCATGGGTTTACTTCTAAAGTGAAGCGATCCGTTGCCAGTGCTTCAACTGAGACTTTATGACTAAGCAGTCGACGTTCATGCATGAAGATGGACAAGTCGGTGGCAATCTCCTCAAGTTTTGATTTTTCTCCCCTGAGAAGATCTAGGTTTTCGGCTAGGCTGGGCAAGTGTAGGCCTTGGTAACTCAGTAGAACTTCTCTTGGAGTCAACTGTAATCTGGCTTTCATTAACTCAGCAGCAGTTTGAGGTTTTTGGTTGAAGTAATCTATCGCCTGGAAATAACCTTTAATCAGCTGTTCTAGCGCCTTGGGATGAGAGTCGATCACATCAGTGTGTACTGCGAGTACATCGATGATCCTCCCCGGTACTTGGCTGCTATCGAAGAGCTGATTGGCGCCAAGAGCAAGAATATTGGTTCTATTGGGCTCGAAGGTGACCACAGCATCTGCCTGGGCGTAGCAAACTTGGTGCTCATCGAAAGAGCAGGCGATGATGTTGACATCACGGGCGCTGAGTTGCGCCGCATTCAGTGCTCCGTTGAGTAGAATTGCGCCAACAGCTGTGTATTCCACGGCGATGTTTTTGCCCTTAAGTTGTGTCAGTGAGGTGATTTCTGGCTTGCTAAGTAGAACATCACCACCATTGGAAAAATCCATCACCAAGATGACTTTCAGCTGATAACCATCTTCCATTACAGTTAATACTTCATCCAGAGTTAATGCGGCTCCTTCTATGGTGTGATTGCGTAATGCATGAATGACTTCGGATGCTGATGTCATTTCAATTAAGTTCACTTGAGAGTCATCATAATAACCTAGGCTACGGGCAAGGTAGAGAGGCTCATATCCGGGCCAGGTATTGCTGGCAATACGCAGTGGTGCTTCTGGCATGGGCTTACAGGCTGATAGAGGAAATATTAACGCCAGAGCTATGAAAATGAACCGCAAGCAGTGCAATTGTGACAGGCTAAAGCAGGAAATCACCCTAAAGACGAGTGGTGAGATGTTTAAGCGTGAAAGAGAATAAGTCACTAAATGCACCATCCTTTAGTCCATTAATTAAATCAAGGTCATCTCAGCATCTGAATTGAGCAGATATGTAGGTCGATAAAAGTCAGTTTTAGCTCACTTATAATATTAATGAGTATAGTTGAAAAAATTTTGAGTGAATTTGTGCTGGCTAGCGTGAATTTTTTTGGTTAATTAAACTCATCAGTGAGCTTATATAGCCCTATGTAGCTTTATTTTATTACCTGCATTATCGATTAATTGCTGATACTCATCGCGGCTTAGTTAGTTATCATTTCAGTTATAATATAGTCGATACTTGATGCTCTTATCGGTAAGATAGCTTCTTTAGAATTCTCCTTAATTTAAGGCATTGCAATGACAATTGAACGTTTAGAAACTGCTACCCGCATGAGCCGTATCGTTAAGCATAATGGCACTATTTATCTGTGTGGTCAGGTATGTAAAGATGCTAACGAAGGAATCATTGAGCAGACATCCAGCATGTTGGAGAAAGTTGATGCTCTTCTTGAACAAGCGGGAAGTGACAGAGAGCACATTCTTGCTGCGAATCTACATCAAGGATATGCAGTACTTTGCCGAGATGAATGCGGTATGGGATGCCTGGGTTCCCGAGGGGCATGCCCCAGCTCGTGCTTGTGTCGCGGCTAAAATGGCTCGTGATGTTTTATTAGTCGAGATATCTG
This sequence comes from Shewanella psychrophila, assembly GCF_002005305.1. Classification (NCBI taxonomy): domain Bacteria; kingdom Pseudomonadati; phylum Pseudomonadota; class Gammaproteobacteria; order Alteromonadales; family Shewanellaceae; genus Shewanella; species Shewanella psychrophila. The sequence goes on along the minus strand of NZ_CP014782.1, from coordinate 3,616,550 downwards.
TAGTAGCGGCAGAAAAAGTTTAAAGCAAGGTTTTAGTTCCTAGGACATAGATCCTAGGAACTCGCATCTAGGATCTCTTCCCTCGCTCCTGTTATACTGCCTCCTCGATTTTTTGGAGGCAAGAATGGACGTATCTTCTTTACTAGACGGCCTGAATGATGAACAACGTGCAGCCGTAGGGGCGCCCCAATCCAGTATGTTGGTATTGGCGGGGGCTGGCAGTGGCAAGACTCGGGTATTGACCCATAGAATTGCCTGGCTGATGCAGGTCGAACAGCAGAGTCCATATTCAATTTTAGCGGTAACCTTCACCAATAAAGCGGCGGCAGAGATGCGCGAGCGAGTTGAGAAGGTCAGTGGTAGCAATATGGGGCGCATGTGGATAGGTACTTTCCACGGTCTGGCCCATCGTCTGCTGCGAACCCATTATCAAGATGCTAATTTGCCCCAGACGTTTCAGATCATCGACTCAGATGATCAGTTACGCTTAATCAAACGTATTCTGAAGAGCCTTAATTTAGACGAGAAGCAATATCCGCCTCGTCAGGCTCAGGGCTATATCAACGGTAAGAAAGATCAGGGATTAAGACCTAAGCATATCGATGCCGGTGGCTTTCCAATAGAGCAAAACCTATTACAGATCTATCAGGTCTATCAAGAGTCCTGCGATCGGGCCGGTTTGGTCGATTTTGCCGAAATTCTATTACGTGCTCACGAGTTATGGCTCAACAAACCTCATGTTCTTAAACACTACCAAGATAGGTTTAAGAATATTCTGGTGGATGAGTTTCAAGATACCAACGCGATTCAGTATGCCTGGATCCGTGTGCTGGCGGGTGAAGGTGCTAATGTGATGATCGTCGGTGATGACGATCAGTCCATTTATGGTTGGCGCGGTGCCCAAGTCGAGAGTTTACACAAGTTTCTTGAAGATTTCCCCAAGGCTAGCACCATACGTTTGGAGCAGAATTATCGTTCCACTGGCCATATCCTTAAAGCCTCCAATGAGCTGATCGCCAATAACCCGGATCGCTTGGGCAAGAAGTTGTGGACCGAAGACAAAGATGGCGAGCCTATCTCAATATACTGTGCCTTCAATGAGATGGATGAAGCCCGATTTATTGTTGGACGCATTAGTGATTGGCACGATATGGGCGGCAATCTCAGTAATTGCGCTATTCTATATCGTTCTAACGCTCAGTCTCGAGTGCTGGAGGAAGCCTTACTCCATAAGGGCTTAGCCTATCGTATCTACGGTGGTTTGCGATTCTTCGAGCGACAGGAGATCAAAGATGCCATGAGTTATCTGCGTCTCATCAACAATAAAGATGATGATGCAGCCTTCGAGCGTGTGGTTAATACGCCTGCTCGTGGGATTGGTGGGCGTACGTTAGATATTTTACGTTCTACGGCAAGGCAGCAACAGTTAACCCTGTGGCAAACTTGCTTACGCGCCCTCGAAGAGAAGTTACTTAGTGGGCGAGCGGCGAATGCCATACGTGGCTTCATGGATCTCATCGTGGAGATGCAGCAAGATACTGAAGAGTTGACCCTGCACCGCACAACTGACCATGTGATTGCTAAATCTGGTCTTAAGGCCATGTATGAGGCTGAGAAAGGCGAGAAGGCGCGTTCTCGAGTGGAAAACCTTGACGAGCTTGTGACCGCTGCACGTACTTTTATCATGCCCGAAGAGATTGAAGATATGGGCGAGCTTAACGCTTTCCTATCCCATGCGGCATTAGAGGCTGGAGAGGGGCAGGCTGATGCATTCACCGATGCGGTACAGCTGATGACACTACACTCTGCCAAAGGCCTAGAGTTTCCTGTGGTGTTTATGTCGGGTGTCGAGGAGGGAATATTCCCCAGTCAGATGGCTATGGATGAAGGGGATAGACTCGATGAAGAGCGCCGCCTTTGTTATGTTGGTATGACGCGGGCCATGGAAAAGCTTTACATCACCTATGCCGAGACACGTCGAATCTACGGCCGGGAAAATTTCGCCAGACCGTCACGCTTCATCAAAGAGATCCCAACGGAGCATGTGGAGGAGATCCGCCTTAAGACTCAGGTGAGTGCGCCTCAAAGGGCGAAAACTTCTTTCACCCGTAGCATTGTGGTGAATGATTCAGGCTTTAAGGTTGGCCAAGGGGTGACGCATCCTAAATTCGGTGAAGGTAAGGTGACCAATACCGAGGGCAGTGGTTCTCAAGCCAGAGTACAAGTCAATTTCTACGATGTCGGTAGTAAGTGGTTGGTTGTTGCCTATGCTCGATTGGAAACTTGCTAGAAAACGGTTGAATCCTTGAACTTGTCGATGATAATGCCAATTCTATTTGTTAATAACGTTAGATTAAGATCGTTAAATTAAGCGCCTGAGCGGTTTTGGGAGAGCCTGAATGTTGAGTATTTTAAAGGGTAAGTTAGACGTATATATGCGCCTTGCCCGAATGGATAGGCCCATAGGGACCTTGTTGCTGTTGTGGCCATGTTTGATGGCATTGATATTAGCGGCAGATGGGATGCCGGATCTCAAAGTATTGGTGATCTTTATCATAGGTGTAGTAGTGATGCGGGCCTGTGGCTGTATCATTAATGATTACGCCGATCGGGAACTCGATTCCCATGTAGACAGGACTAAGTCTCGACCATTGGCTAGTGGTGAGATCTCCAGCAAAGAGGCGCTTCTGTTGTTTGCTGTAATGGGACTGTTTGCCTTCGCCTTAGTCTTGATGCTGAATCCATTGGTAGTTCAATTGTCCGTTGTTGGTATCATACTGACTATTATCTACCCCTTTACTAAGCGCTTTACCAACATGCCGCAGATGTTTCTCGGTGTGGTATGGAGTTGGTCTATTCCTATGGCCTACGCGGCGCAGACAGGGAATGTTCCCGCCGAGGCATGGTGGTTGTTTGCCGCCAATTGGTGCTGGACTGTAGCTTACGACACCATGTACGCCATGGTGGATCGCGACGATGACTTGAAAGTTGGTATCAAGTCCACGGCTATCTTGTTTGGTAAGTATGATAGGCAGATTATTGGCTTGTTTCAGCTCGCTGCATTAGCCTGCTTTATTACAGCGGGTTGGGCGGCAGACCGTGGCCTAGTATATGGTTTAGGTGTGATCACTTTTGTTGGCTTTAGCCTCTATCAACAGAAGCTTATTTACGCTAGGGAGCGTGCTCCCTGCTTTAAGGCGTTTCTTAATAATAATTGGGCAGGTTTAGCCCTGTTTGTTGCCTTAGGTGTCGATTACCTGATTTAGTGTTTAACATGACATTGAGCCCAGTGGCTCAATGTCTATTTTTCCTCGTTTCCCACACTCTTTTTCTCTCCTTTATCTATACTTAACTTGGTACTCCTTGTACCCCAACACATAAACTGTGCGGCATGTCCCTATGTGTAATTTTATTAGATGTCTTAACTCTATATTACAGTTGAATTTAGACTTATATCTCGTTTGCAGTGATTAGTTTGGTATTTCACTACAGTATCAGGTTATTATTTGTTCTCTCCCTCGTGATGAGAGTGAGTTTTAATGCAAAAAGTAAATGGATTTAGTTATTTATATGGAGGGAATCATGGCCTATTCTGATACGGCTTTCGAAGCGGGAGATTGGCAATTCTTCGAGCTTATTTTGGCTGCCGGTGTCGCAGCGCTTATCATTTTTTGGTTGATCTTGACGCATTTCAAGCGACAGGGATTTATGTCCTGGAGTTTGGTTATTCTGGCGAGTGCCGGGATGGCGAGTCTATGTGCCCATAGCCGGCTGAATGCCATGCAGTTAGATAGTTTATTGTCTCAAGGCAAGGCAATAGAGATTATCGATGGTGAGTTTCGTTATGGAGAGTATCACTTTCCCTACATGGCTAAGCATGGCATTGACTATCGTGAGATCAATCTGGATGACAGAACCATAAAGCTTTATCACTCTGGCTACCTGCCAAATTCTCGCTGTTATCGTGATTTTTATAGCGATAATCACTTCAATGATAATGTAAATCTACGCCTCTACATTCATTGGTTCGAGAGTAATTATGAGTTTAAGCAACAGACTTACAAACTTAAGGCACCCTGTATCATTAAGATTGAGCGACTTAAAACCGCAGGTAATATGTCGGTTGCCAGCAGGATCTAGCTCCAGCTACTCAAACCTAATTCAGCGTATTTGATAGTGTTGTTTTCGCTGAATGAATGTGTCATTTCCTCCATTTAAATGTCTCCATGGCGTATCTTTTCCTATTAATCGCGACCCGATAAACAGATATCATGTAACATGCTGATAGCATTTGTGTGTTGGGGGCTCTATGAACGTAGCATCAAGTTTAGGCTGATTTTTCTTGTCAGTGCAATCATCAGTTATACATTGAGTTTTCAGCTGCTTCCCGAAAACCTTGATGGAGAAAATAGCCATCTATATGTATTGGCCTTCTCGACTCTCTATTTTGTCATACTCCCTGTCATCTATTGGTATTGCATCATCAAGGTGGGTGGGCAGAAACTGTGGAAGATGCTAGTTATAATCAACTTGAGTAGTCTGATGGCAAGGTTTAGTTTTCCGGCTGAAATAGCCAATTATTTTGAGTTTATCGCCTGGCTACGTTACCCGATTATCGCCATATTGCTGGCTATAGAGCTATTTCTGATGGTGAGTATCGTCAAGGCGCTGTGGCTAGCGCGTAATTTATCCGGTGATCCAAGAGTACATATCTTAGATACCTTTCAAGAGGAAGACGATAAGAAGCGTGCTCTGGCATTAGTCTTGGCATCGGAGCCTGCAAGTTGGTACTACACCATTCCTTATTTATCACGTAAACATGTCAGCGCCATCACTAATCTCAAATTACGTTCGGCTGCCGGTTGGCATTGGTTGATGATGACTCTGGGAACTCTTGTTATGGCCGCTTTGGCTTATGTGGTTATTTCCCCCCTAGAGTGAGCTAGTGGCCATTATCGTGGCGAGTATTACCGGCTATGGTGTCATTATGCTTGTTGCCAATTACAGGATCTCCCGCCATTTCTCCATCTATAGACATCAAGACAACTTGATTATAAATAATAGTGTCTGGGGTTTTATATCCATAAGAATTGAGGATATAAAAAGTGTGGACTTGGGCTGCTATCTAAGAAAGGATGACAAGGAAGAACTGCATTTCGGCTACGGTGAGAGTAGCAACATAAAGTTGAGCTTTATTCGGCCTCAGATCTATTTTGGCGGGCTGGGCCAACTTTCTGGACGAGTAAAGGATATCGATATGCATGTATCTGATGCTCAAGTATTAGTCGACTATATCCAAGAATATTCCGAAATTATCTGTGCTAAAGATGCGTCAGTGAGCCAGTGTCAAAATAATGAGACCGCTTGCGATTCCGATGATTTTCAGGTTCAGGTTAACTTGGGTATGCATCAATGAAGAGGCATAAATTTTTACGATTTGCTTCTATCCTTTATTAGCTTCCCTAGGTAGGTTAGCTATTTCACCACATGAATTTACGCCAAGACTAAATAGGAAATACATATGACGTTAGCATTAGAGCAGCTGGGTGAAGATATCTGGGCTCACGAAGATACTATGCCGCTGGGAGGGACTCAGTTGAGGCTACGCATGACAGTGATTAAATTAGCCTGTGGTGGATTATGGCTACATACGCCCACTCAACTAAGCACGGAATTACAGGCGGCTATCAAGCAGCTAGGGCAAGTCAGATATCTGGTTGGCCCGAGTAATGGCCACAATATTTGGTTAAATGATTGGAAAAGTGCTTATCCAGAAGCAAAAATGTATGTGAGTGGCGGCATACCGAAAAAAATATCTATCGAAAACTATCATGTGCTCGATGAGCATTTCGATAATATCTGGAGTGATGACTTTGAAAGGCTATACATGCCTGGCGTAAATTTCTTTAACGAATCAGTGTTTCTCCACAAGAAGTCAAAGTCACTCTTGGTGACAGATCTTATTCAAAATCATAGCGATGCCTGCCCATCGGGGTTCGCTGGCTTGATGACTAAGTGTGTATTTAGGCCTCTTGGTTTCAAGGACCAATGTGTTGCCCCTCCTCTAAAAATGGGCTTTACCATCAAGGACAAACCTGCATTTTCTCTATTTATTACTAATATCAAGGCTTGGGATTTCGACAAAATAGTCGTCACTCACGGCGATGTTATTAGCCAAGATGCTAAAGCTGTTTTTTCGGGTTTAGTGCAGAGGTTTATCGACTAATTCATTAACTTACCCATCAGTTCATGTTTAAGCCAATAGGTTGGCTAAAGTCGAATGTCTTAAACTGGTGGTTTCAGTTTGTTATGCCATATAGCTATTTACTCTTATAGCTTGATGTATTCTTCACAGATTAGGTTAGACTTTACACTTCTGCATTTTTTACAGATATGTCTTTTTTAAATCTTCTTCGTTCATTATTAAAGAGTTTACGTCATATGCGTTATGAAGTTTGGGAACAGCTTAGGGTCGAAGCCGAAGCCTTGGTTCGTAAGGAGCCTTTGCTTGCCAGTCATGTTTATTCATCGATACTCAATCATGAATGTTTGGGGTCGGCGCTCAGCTTTATTGTGGCCAATAAACTCTCAGATGGAGTCGTGTCTCCTTTTACTTTTCGTGAGCTGTTCGATAAAGCCTTTATTCATTGCGATCAGATGCTGACCAATGTGGCCACAGATATTAAGGCGGTGAAAGAGCGAGACCCGGCGATCGTGAGCTACCTGACCGTCATCTTGAATCTCAAGGGATTTCAGGCGATTCAGGTGCATCGTTTAGCCAACTGTCTTTGGAATCAAGGGCGTACTGAGTTAGCGCAATTCATTCAGAGCCGCAATTCGGAAGTGTTCGGTGTCGATATTCATCCGGCGTGTAAGATGGGCACGGGTATCATGTTCGACCATGCTACGGGTATTGTTATAGGTGAAACTGCGGTTATCGAAAATAATGTGTCTCTGCTCCAAGGTGTGACTCTAGGCGGTACGGGTAATCAGCAGGGAGATCGTCATCCTAAGATCCGTGCCGGTGTGATGATAGGCGCAGGAGCTAAAGTATTGGGTAATATCGAGGTTGGCGAAGGCGCCAAAATTGGCGCAGGTTCAGTTGTATTGACCGATGTGGCCAGCCATACGACTGTGGTCGGTGTGCCAGCTAAGATGGTGGGTAAACCCGAGTCTATGTGCCCGGCAGAAACCATGGAACAAACTATCTTCGAGTCCGATTGTTGAGCTGTATTTAGCTCCCCTAGAAATATACCTTCAGCCATGAAATAAATTATCGTATTCAGTTCGTGGCTGTTGTTTTCTCTTATTTTACCTCTTGGCTAGCAACTTTCTCCTAGTTTTAAACAAGATGAGTTTGATATATCTGATAATGCTCATCGTTTTTCTTAGCGTGATACATGGCGGTATCGGCGCTCTTCATGATGCTTTTTCTGCTATCGCCATCTTTTGGGTATTGAGCAATTCCTATGCTGACGCCTATGATGAGAGAATGGTTTTCGCAACTGATCTCTTTTAGTAACTCGTTTTGGATCGCCCGAGCGGTTGAGACTGCATCCTCGGCTAAGGTACATGGCAGTACTACGGTAAGTTCATCTCCACCGAGTCTCGCGGAAATGCCATCTTGTGGGATCACCTTAATTATTCTGTCAGCAACGACCTGGAGTACGTGGTCACCTTCTGCATGACCGAATGTATCATTAATCATTTTAAAATCATCGAGATCCATCATTAGACAGCTAAATACCTGATCTTTTGTGGCAATCAGCTTATCAATCTCCTCATAGAATTGATTGCGATTAGGCAGGCCTGTCAATTGGTCGTGGTGAGCCTGATAATGTTTTTCTTTGATGGTTTTTTTTAGTTTAAAGATGGTCTCCCGACTCATCTTAGTCACGAGCCAGACGAAGCCACCGCCACCACAGAAGATGATGGCTATGATTAAATCTAAGGTATCGGCTTTATGTGTAAATAGAGTCCATAAAAATCCTAGGTAGCCGAAAATAAACATAAAGATCATGCTGAGCAAGACTAGCCAGCCATTATGTTGATGATCGGGGATATTGCAGACCTGGTGAGTAGGAACCAGAGAGGCAATCAGCCCTAACAACCCAACTATTACTAAGACAATCGCAAGAGTATCCATAGTGATTTTTAGATAGTTCCAATAAATTAAGCAGGTTTTTTGTAGACGTATTTTATCTGGCTTAAGTATAGATGAACTTATTCTAGGTGAGAGAGATGTGAAATCGGCTCATGATAATGGCTGACATTACTGCTAGTCATTTTCTTCTTTGGCTCCTTTTCTGAGCTCATTGAGGTGATATTCTAATAGACGGTCAAGATCGCCATTCTTCCTTAACTCAAGCACTTTTTTATTGAATAATGGATTAATTAAATTGCCATAGGCGGATTTTTTCGACACTAGCATATGAAATGGTTCTGGCTGTGAGTCGGGTACCACTTGCCCGTTCAGCAGTTTGTCTAAGTTATGCATTTTATTGATGGCTAAGGTGCCGGCCAATGTCTCTTTTCGTGCTAAGAAAAATTGACATCGATTTTTTTGTAGCATAATAGGAAGCTGGGATATGTCATTTATTTCATAGAGCTTATCTAAGTTGCTCCAGCCAAAGTTCAGGTAGTTGAATCCTACAATGCCGCAGACTTTTCCCCTTTCTTCGAGTTCACTCATACTCGATATTTTTAATCCATCGGGGTAATTGAATTTGAGGTAGAAGTAGCTTGGGTTTAGATGATAGTAAGGAGCGGAGGGAAGGTAGTCGCGCTTTCTTTGTGGGTTCAAAGAGGCACTCATTGCCCCATCGACTATTCCGTCGTATACCTCTTTCAGGCACCTGCGCCATGGAAGAGCTATCACTTGGTACTCTATGCCTGCTGGTTCAAAAACCAGCCTTAGCAGGTCAACATCGTAGCCACTGGGTTCAGTTTTCAGGCCTTTGACACGTTTAAAGTAGTTAAAAGGCGGAAACTCAGTCGACTCCACACAAAATCTGAGCTTAGGTTGTAAATAGTCTTGTTCGGCCATAGGAGAGGAGACAAGCAAGCCAAATAGCAGAACCGAAAAGATCCAGCTGAAACGATTTATCATAACGCTTATCTAATGTTAATCATTATGCAAAGTATAGTCTCTGTGAATGGAACCGATTACCCAGAAGGCGATAAATAGCTCTGGCTTTGGTTATATCACTTTCAGGAAGGCAGCCACGATAGGGTCGTCTAATTTGTTATTTCTGCAACAGCAACCTAGCTCAAAAGGGGGAATGTCTATAGGGGTGGGGATGATTTGAATGCGATCCCGCACCGGACTGTTACTGATCACTATCTCTGGTGTGATGCTCACCCCGCATCCAAGAGCCACCATAGAGGCGATTGCTTCTTGTCCCGAGACTTGGGCATAGATGTTGGGAATCAGACCGAGCTGCTTAAACCAGTTGTCGGTACGTCGTCTCCCCGGTCCATGCTCAGGTACGATAAAGGGCAGACGGTCCCAGGGAATATAAGATTCGGTTAATAACTCCTGAACCTGGCAACGATATGTCGGTGCTATTATCACCAAGGGAATATCATCTATCTTGGCGAAGTGTAAGTTGTCGGGAAAAGGGTCTGGCAGGGCGGCAATGGCGATATCGACGCGATTATTTTTGACTTCGCTAAGCGCGTTAGCGGCATCACCGGTCGTCAGAGTTATTTCTACCAGAGGGTGTTCCCGTCTGAAGCTATCGAGTAGCCCGGGAAGATGGCTATATGCCGCTGTTACCGAGCAGTATAGGTTTAATCTTCCCCTGAGCAAATCTTGTTTAGGGTCAATCTTAGTCTTAAGTTTGGTCCAATGATCTAAGGTCTGCTCGGCGAAGTGACGGTATTCAACGCCGGCGCTGGTCAAGGAAACACTGCGATTATCACGTTGAAATAACTTAGCACCGACTTCATCTTCTAATCTTTGCATAACCCGGCTCAATGTTGAGGGGCTGACGTGCATCGCTTGAGCCGTTCTGGAAAAATGCAGACTTTCCGATAAGTGCAGGTAAAGTTTGATTGTTTTTATGTCCATATTTACCTCATCAGAATTTAGTGACTGAGCCACTATGTGTTGCAATAAATGCAATGTAGTATCCCGAATATATCATTTTAAGCAATTTAAATCATGAGCTATAGTGATCTCAATCACTGCTCTCGTGCACTTTATTGAAGCGCATGAAGCAACTTTCCTAAATTCGATACAGAAGGTGGTACATCAGATGGCTAACTATTTTAACTCTCTGAATTTGCGTCAACAATTAGAACAGCTGGCTCAGTGCCGCTTTATGGATCGTAATGAGTTTAGCGAAGGCTGTGACTTCATTAAGGGTTGGAATATTGTCATTCTGGGTTGTGGTGCTCAAGGTCTAAACCAGGGCTTGAACATGCGTGACTCTGGTCTGAATATCGCTTATGCACTTCGCGCCGAGGCGATTGAAGAGAAACGAGCTTCATACCAAAAAGCAACCGGTAATGGTTTTCGCGTCGGCACTATAGAAGAGCTTATTCCTGATGCTGATCTCGTTCTTAACCTGACTCCTGATAAGCAGCACACTAACGCCGTTAACACCGTTATGCCGTTAATGAAGCAAGGCGCGACATTGTCTTATTCTCACGGTTTTAATATCGTTGAAGAGGGAATGCAGGTTCGTGAAGATATCACCGTCATCATGGTCGCACCTAAGTGTCCAGGTACTGAAGTACGTGAAGAGTATAAGCGTGGATTTGGTGTTCCGACTCTGATTGCCGTTCATCCTGAGAATGACCCTAAAGGTCAAGGTTTCGATATCGCTAAGGCTTATGCCAGTGCAACAGGTGGCGACCGAGCGGGTGTCCTACATTCATCATTCATTGCAGAAGTTAAGTCTGACCTCATGGGTGAGCAGACCATTCTTTGTGGCATGCTGCAAACAGGTGCAATTCTTGGTTACGAGAAGATGGTTGCCGACGGCGTAGAGCCGGGTTACGCAGCAAAACTTATTCAGCAAGGTTGGGAAACAACCACTGAAGCGCTAAAGCATGGTGGTATTACCAACATGATGGATCGCCTATCTAATCCGGCTAAGATTAAAGCATTCGAGATGGCTGATGAGCTAAAGGTCATTCTTGCTCCTCTTTTCGAAAAGCACATGGATGACATCATAGGCGGTGAGTTCTCTCGTACCATGATGACCGATTGGGCTAACGACGATGCAAACTTGCTGAAGTGGCGCGCTGAAACGGGTGAAACAGCTTTCGAAAACGCCCCTGTTAGCGACGAAGATATTGATGAGCAGACTTACTTCGACAAAGGCATCTTCCTAGTAGCCATGATTAAAGCTGGCGTTGAGCTAGCGTTCGATACTATGGTTTCTGCTGGTATTATCCAAGAGTCGGCTTACTATGAGTCGCTACACGAAACCCCACTTATTGCTAACACCATCGCTCGTAAACGTCTCTATGAGATGAACGTGGTTATCTCTGATACAGCAGAATACGGTTGTTACCTGTTTAATCACGCTGCAGTGCCTATGCTACGTGAATATGTACAGAACATGTCTCCAGATTACTTGGGCCGTGGACTAAGCGACAGCAGCAATGGTGTCGATAACCAACGCCTAATCGAAGTTAATGCCGCCATTCGTGGCACAGGTGTTGAAAAAGTGGGTGCCGAGCTACGTGGTCATATGACAGCTATGCAGCAAATTGTCGAAGATAAGTAATCAGATTCAAAGCTGATTAAGCCCAGTGACCGAGCCGGGCTTAATCGCTAGAACAGCAAAGAACACAGAAACAAAACATTGAAGTAAAAGAATAATTTCAAGATTGAGGCGAGGTTACCGAGTCGTTTAAAACGCTGGCTGAATGTTATCGTTTGAATATTGAAACTAAACGTTTCTTCTAGGTAAACAGGTTTTTGTTGTGTTTTTTATTGGCTTTGTGGTATTGATTAAGGGTCTTGAGGATGAATGCTCTCTCGAGAGCGAATCAAACGGACACCGAATTTAAGCAAACTAATTAGGAAACAGTGTAAACATGATAAACCAAGCTGCCCTACTCATTATTGAGATTATTACCGTGGTGATTATTAGATCACAGCGGGGGGCTCCCATGGCGCATCGAAACACCTAATTAGGTAAAGATTGCAACTAACCCCCCCGCTCCGAAAGGACCGGGGGGTTTTTCGTTTAAAGCCCAGATGAAAGCATAAGACTAAGGCTTTCCCCTACAAATACTGGACAGTGAATGTTCAGCAGAGAGTGAGAGATGCAAATGGAACAAGGGCAAACACAGCAAGGTGATCCGGAGAGCGGACAGGTAGAGCAAGGCGAGACTCATTCTCTACAAAGAATGCGTGGTGCCGATGCGGTTATCAAGGCATTAGTCGACCATGGCGTCACTAACATCTTTGGTTACCCAGGTGGCGCTATTATGCCTATCTACGACGCACTCTATGGGGCCCCTGTTGAGCACCTGTTGAGTCGCCATGAGCAGGGAGCCGCATTTGCAGCCCTAGGCTATGCCCGCGCGACAGGCAAGACAGGCGTGTGTTTTGCTACATCTGGCCCAGGTGCAACAAACCTGGTGACCTCATTAGCCGATGCCTTACTCGATTCTGTACCTGTGGTAGCCATTACTGGTCAGGTATCTACTGCGGTTATTGGTACCGATGCGTTTCAGGAAATCGATGTTCTGGGTATGTCGCTATCGTGTACTAAGCACAGCTTCATGGTGACAAAGATAGAAGAGCTGGTTCCGACTCTGTATAAGGCGTTCGAGATCGCGGCTTCGGGCCGACCAGGTCCTGTGCTGGTGGATATTCCTAAAGATATTCAGATTGGGATGCTCGACTACTTTACGCCTAATCAGGAGAAGTATCCTCAGCCGGAAGCTGAGACTTGCAAACTCGATGATGCATTGGCCTTGCTCAAGCAAGCCTGTAAGCCGATGCTCTATGTGGGTGGTGGCGTAGGTATGGCAAGAGCCGTTCCTCAGTTACGTGAATTTATTGAGGTGACTGGGGTTCCTTCTGTGGCAACGCTTAAGGGCCTGGGTTCCATCGAGAAAGATACAGCGGGTTATTTAGGCATGTTAGGCATGCATGGCTCGAAAGCAGCAAATATTGCCGTTCAGGAGTGTGACCTGTTAATCGTGGTCGGCGCGCGTTTCGATGACAGGGTTACCGGTCGTTTAGCTACTTTTGCCGAACACGCAAAGGTGATTCATCTAGATATCGATGCGGCTGAACTCGGTAAGCTGCGTCTACCAGAAGTAGCCATCGCCGGCGATTTACGTCAAGTGTTACCTGCATTGGCCGCGGAGCTGGATATTGCTCCCTGGCGCGTCGAAGTTGAGCAGCTAAAAGCCGAGCATAAGTGGAATTATGATCGTCCCGGTGAGCTTATTTTTGCCCCTGCTATGTTAAATCGCTTAGCCGATAAACTGCCTGAGGATAGCGTTGTGACTTGTGATGTTGGCCAACATCAGATGTGGGTGGCGCAGCATATGTGGTTCCGTAATCCTGAAGATCACTTGTCCAGCTCAGGTTTGGGTACCATGGGCTTCGGCCTTCCGGCCGCTATTGGCGCTAAGGTGTCTCGTCCCGATGCTACTGTAGTCGTAGTCTCTGGCGATGGTTCTTTTATGATGAACGTGCAAGAGCTTACGACTATCAAGCGTCGCAAGTTGGCGGTAAAAATTCTGCTTATCGACAACCAAAAGCTGGGCATGGTGAAACAGTGGCAGCAACTCTTCTTCGAGGAGCGTTACAGCGAGACTGATCTTTCCGATAACCCGGACTTTGTCACCTTGGCATCGGCATTCGATATTCCCGGTCGCACCATCACCACAACAGATCAAGTGGAAGAAGCGTTAGCTCATTTAGTGAACTGTGAAGGACCATACCTGCTGCACGTGAGGATTGATGATGCTCACAATGTCTGGCCACTGGTTCCACCAGGGGCTTGTAATCGCGACATGATGGAAGAGATGGACAAACAGACTTAACGCAGACTAGTCCCGCTAGGAGCGTGTTTATAGTCACGACATGATGGAAGAGATGGACAAACAGACCTAAAGCACAAAGCAGATAAAGAACAAGTGGATAGGGAGTAGAGATGAGTTATCAATTGAGTTTAACCTTAATGCAGCAGCCTGAAGTGTTGGAGCGTGTATTGAGAGTGGTACGTCATCGTGGCTTTAAAGTGACCAAGATGAATATGCAGTTAGAAGGTGATCAAAGCGTTCAACTTGCTATGCAAGTCGAGAGCGAAAGGGCCATCGAGCTGCTGACCAATCAGTTGGACAAGCTTTTCGATGTTATCGACTGCCAGGTACAAGCTTAAGGCTTATAACTACTGATGGCTGATTGTTAGATTAGAGATAATAACAAAGCACAGTTAACGCCTGTTGCACTGAATATTGAAAAAGAGTGAGGAAATAGAGATGACCGCGAAGAAAGCAGAGTTTATATGGTTCAATGGTGAGATAATGCCTTGGGGTGATGCCAAGGTGCATGTGATGTCTCACGGCTTACATTATGGCTCTTCTGTCTTCGAAGGGATCCGAGTCTATGATACTCACTTAGGTCCGGCGGGATTTCGCCTAACCGATCATGTTCAGCGCCTGTTCGATTCGGCCAAGATTTACCGCATGCCAATTCCTTATACCTTGGATGAACTGATGCAAGCTTGCACTGACAGTGTGCAGAAGAATGATCTCAAGAGTGCCTATATTCGTCCATTGGCGTTTTATGGTGATGTCGGCATGGGGATAACCCCGCCTAAAGATGCCGTGTGTGATGTCATGGTTGCGGCATTCCCATGGGGAGCCTATTTAGGTGAGGACAGTATGGAAGCTGGGGTCGATGTGGCGGTGACCTCCTGGAATCGTCTCGCACCCAACACCATACCTACCGGTGCTAAGGCCGGTGGCAACTACCTATCTTCTATTCAGATATCCACCGAAGCTAAACGTAATGGTTTCGATGAAGGTATAGCCTTGGATGTCAATGGTCTGGTTAGCGAAGGCGCTGGTGCCAACCTGTTCGTGGTCAAGAAGGGTAAAATCTATACTCCACCTTCGACGTCGGCCATCCTGATGGGTCTGACCCGAGATACCATTATAACCTTGGCTCGAGAGAAGGGTTATGAAGTGGTTGAAGAGGCCATGTCTCGTGAGTTTCTCTATCTCGCCGATGAGATATTCATGACGGGAACAGCAGCTGAGATAGTGCCTGTGCGTAGCGTCGACAGAATTGATGTTGGCGCCGGAAAGCGCGGCCCCATTACCAAGTCGATTCAGGAAAGCTTTTTCGGTTTGTTTACTGGTGAGACCGAAGACAAATGGGGCTGGTTGGAAGTATTATAGAACCTAGGTTCTAGGACCTGGAATCTAGTATTTAGAGTAGCAAAGAATACAGATGCCCAAGAGTCTATACTCTTAGGCTTAAAAAATTAATTAGAAGCTTGAATCGTTTGCTCTTCCTAGGAACTAGCATCTCGAACCTTCTCAAAACAGGATAATCGCAATGCCAAAATTACGTTCAGCTACCAGTACCGAAGGTCGTAACATGGCCGGAGCTCGCGCACTATGGCGTGCAACCGGCGTCAAAGATGGTGATTTCGGTAAGCCAATTATTGCGATTTCCAACTCATTTACTCAATTTGTTCCCGGCCACGTGCACCTCAAAGATATGGGCTCATTAGTGGCTGGTGCTATCGAAGAAGCGGGCGGAATCGCCAAAGAGTTTAATACTATCGCGGTAGATGACGGTATAGCCATGGGACACGGCGGCATGCTCTATAGTTTGCCTTCTCGTGAGCTGATAGCTGACAGCGTTGAGTATATGGTTAATGCCCACTGCGCCGATGCTTTGGTGTGTATCTCAAATTGCGACAAGATCACCCCTGGCATGATGATGGCGGCCCTTCGTCTCAATATTCCAGTGATCTTCGTCTCCGGTGGCCCTATGGAAGCGGGTAAGACTAAGCTTTCGGATAAGATCATTAAATTGGATCTGGTGGATGCCATGGTGGCTGGGGCGGACGATCGTGTATCGGATGCCGATAGTGAGCAGATTGAGCGTAGCGCTTGTCCTACCTGTGGTTCATGTTCCGGAATGTTTACCGCTAACTCGATGAATTGTTTGACCGAAGCTTTGGGTCTGTCTCTGCCGGGTAATGGCTCAATGTTGGCGACTCACGCCGATCGTCGCGAGCTCTTCCTAGAGGCGGGTCGCCGTATCATGGACTTGGCCACTCGTTACTACAAACATGACGATGAATCAGCACTGCCACGTAATATTGCTAACTTTAAGGCGTTCGAGAATGCCATGACTCTAGATATCGCCATGGGCGGTTCTAGCAACACAGTATTGCACCTGTTAGCGTCGGCTCATGAGGCCAAAGTTGATTTCACTATGGACGATATCGATAGATTATCCCGTCTGGTTCCTCATCTATGTAAGGTAGCACCTTCGACTCCCAAGTATCATATGGAAGATGTGCATCGAGCCGGTGGCGTGATGGGGATCTTAGGCGAGCTCGACCGAGCTGGCCTCATTCATAACGATGCTTACCATGTGGCAGGTGCAAGCCTGAAAGATGTGCTGGCCAAATGGGACATAGTACAGACACAGGATGCAGCCGTTCGGCAGTTCTTCTCCGCAGGCCCGGCAGGTATCCCGACGACTAAGGCCTTTAGCCAAAGTTGTCGCTGGGATAGTGTGGATGATGATCGCGAAGATGGTTGTATCCGTAAACGTGAATTTGCATTTAGTCAGGAAGGTGGCTTAGCAGTGCTTTCGGGCAATATCGCCATCGACGGTTGTATCGTCAAAACTGCGGGTGTGGATGAAGAGAATCATACCTTTATCGGCTCGGCTCGTGTCTTTGAGAGCCAGGATGATGCCGTTGCATCTATCTTAGGTGGTGAAGTGGTTGCTGGTGATGTGGTGGTCATTCGCTACGAAGGCCCTAAAGGTGGCCCAGGCATGCAAGAGATGCTCTATCCAACCAGTTACCTTAAGTCTCGCGGTCTGGGTAAGGCTTGTGCGCTTATCACAGATGGTCGTTTCTCCGGTGGTACTTCAGGCCTGTCTATTGGCCATGTTTCACCTGAAGCTGCGGCTGGTGGCACCATAGGTTTGGTTGAAACCGGTGATAGGATTGAGATTGATATTCCGGCGCGGTCGATCAAACTTGCTATCAGTGATACAGAACTGGCAGCACGTCGTAATGCAATGGAAGGGCGTGGTAAGCAAGCCTGGAAGCCTGTGGATCGTGAACGCTCTGTTTCTCTAGCGCTCAAGGCCTATGCCTTGCTTGCGACCAGTGCCGATAAAGGCGCGGTGAGAGATGTCACCATGCTGGAGGATTAATATGTTGGCAGTAGCCCCAAAACCTAACGTAGATCTGGCCCACTATTATCTACAGAAGACTTTATTGTCTTCTGTCTATGATGTGGCTAAAGTCACGCCGCTCTCTAGTTTGAATAAGCTGTCGGCCCGCTTGGGCTGCCAGGTGTTTCTCAAGCGTGAAGATATGCAACCTGTGCACTCTTTCAAGCTGCGGGGGGCTTATAACAAGATCTCTGAACTCACTGCCGATGAGTGTCAGCGTGGTGTTGTATGTGCGTCTGCAGGCAATCATGCTCAAGGGGTTGCCATGTCTGCAGCCGCCCGTGGCATTAGCGCCATTATCGTGATGCCTGAAACTACACCAGAGATTAAAGTTGATGCGGTTAGACGACTCGGCGGTGAAGTTGTTCTTCATGGTCAGGCGTTTGATCAGGCCAATGGTCATGCTCAAAAACTCGCTGAAACAGAAGGGCGGGTGTATGTTGCCCCATTCGATGATGAGGCTGTGATCGCCGGTCAAGGGACTGTCGCGCAAGAGATGCTGCAACAGCAAAGGGACTTAGAGATCGTCTTTGTACCCGTTGGTGGTGGTGGTTTGATCGCCGGTATTGCCGCGTTTTATAAAGCAGTGATGCCAAAAGTGAAAATCATCGCTGTCGAGCCAGAAGATTCAGCCTGTTTAAAGGCTGCATTAGAAGCCGATGAGCGTGTTGTGTTGCCTCAGGTAGGCTTATTTGCCGACGGCGTCGCCGTTAAGCAGATTGGCGCGGCGCCATTCGAAGTCGCACGTCAGTATGTGGATGGTGTGATAACTGTAAGCTCAGATGAGATCTGCGCCGCGGTTAAAGATATCTTCGAAGATACCCGCGCCATAGCGGAACCAGCCGGCGCTCTGTCTCTGGCGGGCCTAAAGAAATATATGGGCGATGCTGGTAGAGGCGAGAAGGTGGCCGCCATTCTTAGTGGTGCCAATGTTAACTTTCATAGCCTGAGATATGTTTCCGAGCGCTGCGAGCTTGGGGAGAAGAAAGAAGCTATTTTGGCAGTTAAAGTCCCCGAACGACCAGGTATCTTCCTGCGTTTTTGTGAGCTGTTAGAAAAACGTGTGATGACAGAGTTTAATTATCGATTCAGTAGCCGAGATAAAGCGGTGGTTTTTGCCGGGATCCGTCTAACGGAAGGCCAGAGTGAGCTGGATGAAATTATCGCAAGGCTGGAGAATGACGGCTTTGAGGTGCAAGACCTCTCTCATGATGAGACGGCTAAATTACATGTGCGCTATATGGTGGGGGGGCATCCGCCGGAGGAACTTGATGAGCGTTTGTTCAGCTTCGAGTTCCCAGAGCATCCCGGCGCCTTGTTCAAGTTTCTGACGACCCTACAGAGTAAATGGAATATCAGTTTATTCCATTATCGTAACCATGGCGCCGCCTTCGGTCGTGTCTTGGCTGGTTTTGAGGTTCCAGAGTCCGATAACCAGGCATTCCAGCAATTCTTAACCGAATTAGGTTTCGTCTATCATGAAGAAACCCAGAGTCCGGCTTATAAGCTCTTCTTGGATAACCGAGATTAAGAGCATTATGAGCCGTAGGCTTGAATAGTGAATAACACAGAGGACGCATATGCGTCCTTTTTTATGTTATCTTTTAAACGCTAGTTTGAATTTGGATATTAAGCCATAGTCTTAAGTCCACTTGTGATAGGCACAAATAGAAAATAAGATGCCGCAAGGTACTGCATAAATAGGTCACTCTAGATAATTTAATGCGTAGGGAAGAAGTCTCTTGTCTCAAGGCAAGAGGTTAATCAAATGGTTAAACCTTATCTTTAATACCAATCAGTATAAAGGTGTGGTCACTGAGCGAGAGTTTAGCGCTTGTGAGGCAAGGCAACGAGTGAGGAACATAGTTATTCTACGTTTAAGCTCGTTAACGCCTCGGAAGTGCTAAACCTCGCCTTTCAGGAGTGTTTTTGGCAGACTACTTCGGTGTTGAATGAGTTCAAAAGGCCTCACTTTTTCGCCTTGAATTATGCAGCCCAAAATAACTCTGAGTTGGCCACTTTCTTATACCTATTGGTATATTGATAAGGAATTTTCGAGGAAGTAATATGTTATCAGCACCTAGTATCGATGCGTTTAATCCCCCGCGTAGGACCTTGATGGGCCCCGGCCCTTCCGATGTCTACCCTGAAGTATTAGCCGCTCAAGCGCGCCCCACTATCGGTCATTTAGATCCTCTATTTGTCGCAATGATGGACGAATTGAAGGTACTTATTCAGTATGCCTTCCAGACTAAAAATGAGATGACCTTAGCCGTATCGGCGCCGGGTAGCGCTGGCATGGAGACCTGCTTTGTTAACTTAGTTGAGGCGGGTGAGAAGGTGATTGTTTGTCGCAACGGTGTGTTTGGTGAACGCATGCGCCAAAACGTTGAGCGAGTCGGAGCCACGGCTGTGGTTGTCGATAATGAGTGGGGAGAGGCGGTCAGCCCTAGCGATGTGGAGGCGACATTAAAGGCTCATCCAGATGCTAAGTTTGTTGCTTTTGTTCATGCCGAGACCTCAACAGGTGCTCTGTCTGACGCTAAAACATTGTGTGCTCTGGCGAAGCAATATGATTGTTTATCAATTGTTGATGCCGTGACTTCAGTCGGTGGTGTCGAGCTAAGAGTCGATGAGTGGGGAATCGATGCCATCTATGCCGGTAGTCAGAAGTGCCTCTCTTGTGTCCCTGGCCTGTCGCCTGTGTCATTTTCTCCAGCCGCGGTAGATAAAATCAAGAGTCGCGCCACCCCGGTGCAGAGTTGGTTTTTGGATCAGACTCTGGTTATGGGCTATTGGAGTGGCAGTACAGATAATAGTGCCAAGCGCAGTTATCATCATACAGCCCCAGTCAATGCACTTTATGCCCTGCATGAGTCTCTACGCCTGCTGGCCAATGAAGGATTAGAGGCTGCGTGGCAACGTCACGCCGATATGCACCAAGTACTCAAACAAGGCTTAGAGGGGTTAGGTCTTAAGTTTGTGGTGGAAGAGGCTTGCCGCTTGCCTCAACTCAATGCCGTCTATATTCCTGAGGGTATCGATGATGCTGCGGTGCGTAAACAACTCTTAGAAAACTATAATCTTGAAATCGGTGCAGGTCTCGGCGCACTAGCTGGTAAGGCATGGCGCATCGGTCTGATGGGGTTCGGTGCCCGCCGGGAGAATGTGGCGCTTTGTTTAGGGGCACTAGAAGAGGTGTTGAATTAAGTGGAAGCTATTTTCATCTAATTTGCTGTAAATATTAAATGAGGCTTCAGTATAAAGCTGCATAAGCAATATGCTTAAGTTGCTTTATACTGGCTTAGTGTAATAAGTTTATTGTGGTTTTTTGCTGCTTGTTGTTAGCGTAATCGATCGCCTTTATCATCTTGGCCTAATGCTAACCATAGTTAGAGCAAGTATAGCGGTTCAAAATTAATCAGCAGCCGATATCCTCTCAGGCTTATGCTCCCACCAGGCTGATGTTTCAGGTGTTTTTCCTACAGAAATTATCTGCCCCATGATGGGAGTCAACAGATCTACATTTTCTTGCTTCGCTAAATCGGTTATACGATTCAGCGGTTCATACCAGCTGTGAAATGCCAAGTCGAAGGTGCCGTTGTGTATCGGCATCATCTGATGTCCTTTGAGGTCTATATGGGCTTGCAGGCTCTGCTCCGGTGTCATATGAATCGAGGGCCAGTCTTTATCGTAGGCCCCCGTTTCTACCATGGTTAAATCGAATGGCCCGAAGCGTTCACCTATCTGTTTAAAACCATCGAAATAGCCAGAATCTCCGCTAAAGAAGAGTTTATGTGTCTCTGACTCTATGACATATGAGGCCCATAGAGTCTCATTTTTATCGAAGAGTCCGCGGCCTGAAAAGTGTTGGGTCGGGGTCGCGGTTAAAGTCACACCGTCAAACCGTGCCGATTGCCACCAATCCAGGCTCTGAATGTGAGTCGCGGGGACTCCCCATTTTATCAAGTGCTTATCTACGCCTAGGGGGACGACAAAATGTTTCACCTTATTAGTTAAATATTTGATTGTTTGCTTATCCAGATGATCATAGTGATCGTGAGAGATCATCACGCCGTCAATGTGTGGCAGGGATTCGAGACTTATCGGGGGCTGATGGAAGCGTTTAGGACCGACAAAACTAAAAGGTGAGGCTCTATTGCTAAAAACAGGATCTATTAGCCAGTTTTGTCCTGAGATCTGAATAAAAATACTCGAGTGACCAAGACGAATAACGCTATCTTGTTCGGGAGGAAGCTGCTCGAGTGAATGTGCAGTTTGCTCAATGAGGGGGATGGAATTTTTTGGCTGTGCATCGATGCGGTCTTCAGTGATATAGCGTTTTAGTAATGGAAGAATTGCAGTGTTCTCAGTGAAGTCTTTAGCGGTATTGATATAGCCACCATCAAGATTATGGTGCGACGCTAAACTGTTAATCGCCTCAGATTGAGCTGTTTTTGACTGTGTAGTGGTGAGCATAAAGCCTCCTATGAGCAAGCAGATGATTATTATCGTTAGCTTCATAAATAATGTGTTTAATTAAAGTAAACTATACAGTGTAGTTTACTTTGTGTTTTTGAAAAGTAAACTGGTTAGTGTAATATAGTGGTGGTCATCTGATTTTTATGAAATAAGAAGCTGAAAATGCAAGAGAAAAAAATATCCCGATCCGAATTAAAACGTGCAGCTATTATCCAGGCTGCTAAGTCTGAGTTTGAGACTAAAGGCTTCCAGTCGGCGAGTATGGATGATATAGCTAAACGAGCAGAGGTCTCTAAGCGTACGGTTTACAACCATTTTTCTAATAAAGATGCCTTGTTTAGCGCGATCATGGTTGAGATGATGTCACTACTTTGTGCATTTGAGCATGTGCCTTTTTCTGCCGAGCGTTCACTGGAAGAGCAACTTAAGCAGCTAGTCGCCCATGAAGTATCTCAACTTAGATCTGAAGCCTTTCTTTCTATGGCCAAGGTGATCATTGCAGAGGCTATCCATTCCCCGGAACTGATTCAGGATGCGATGAGTGAGTTCAATAAGCAGGAGTCACCTTTGACGAGTTGGTTCTATTCGGCGGCGGATGCTGGCGTACTCAAGACCCAGACCCCTGAGATTGTGGTTACGCAGTTTATGGCGGTGATCAAGGCATTTTGCTTCTGGCCTCAGCTTATACAGGGGGCTGAATTTCCCGACGAGCAGCAAGTTGAATTGATTTCCAACACTGCGGTACAGATGATTCTGAAGCAATATACATAACGCTGTTGAGTCTGTTTGAAGTCTGATTGTGGGATTGCCATTCGAATCAGATATTATCTATGGGATACATTTCTCGCTTATCTTCAAGGTTTTGCCTGCCATGCAGAACCCTTTATATCGATTGCTATTATTCTCGTCTATTATTGATTCATAGCTAGTTTCTTTGCTTGATTGCCCGCTAACTCATAGGCCGATAGATGAAACAAGAATTGATATTATTGCTGCTGGTCGTCTTTTTAAGTCCGGCATACTCCCAAGAAATGGATGATCTGCCCGAGGTGAGAATAGCTGATGCGATTAAAGATATCTTGATATCGACTCGGAAGGTTTATACCTCCGAAGTAAGTAATAAATTATTCGAAGATGGTACCGGATCCATAAAAGATTATGCCCATTATAAGGGGTTTGCTCCCTTGCCAGCTCAGTTGATCAAAGAGATAGGAAAAGAATTAAATAGAGAGTCTCAAAATGAAATAATTATTCATCTCAAGAGCAAATATTTTGTCAATGAAGAGAGTCGGTTGGTCGATAGCCAAGAAAGGGCTGGGTGGACATTCTTAATGGAACAACAGAATGCAGCGACAAATGTGAAGGAGATGAGATGGCAACCCTATCTTTACATCAGTGATAAAAATGGAGTCGATTACTTGACCTATATGTCAGCGGATACGGCCACCAGTGAACAGTGTGTGTCTTGTCATGAGGTACAGGAGTTGAATGCATCGGTGCAATATGCACGCAAGCAACACGGGATAATGGACAAACCAGTGCTGAAACGGTGGCATATGATAGGTATTTACAAGATTGAAATTAAGTTGAAGTGACACTGGATATAGCTTAGTGCTGCTGCACTGGTTTTAATTAGACCGCTTAATGGTTTAGCAATGATGAATGACGGCTCTCCATAATCCAATATGGGGAGCCGTTTACTTCGACTAAGAGTTAAATAGCTGCACTATGATCAATATGATGAGCAGTGGGCAGACAAATTTCACATAGATAGGCCATAGACGCCAGAATAGACTGTTGCTATCAGCTCCTTCCTGAGCCTGGATCTCTTTAAGTAGGTCGTTACGTTGCCATACCCAGCCTAAATAGATGGCGATACCCAGAGCTATGAGTGGTTGAGCCCTCTCTGTGGTCAGGGTGATCATAAAGCTAAATAACTCCTCGAAATTCCATACTAGAGTCAACGACAGCACCATAATTAAGGCACCTATC
Organism: Shewanella psychrophila; assembly: GCF_002005305.1. Taxonomy (NCBI): domain Bacteria; kingdom Pseudomonadati; phylum Pseudomonadota; class Gammaproteobacteria; order Alteromonadales; family Shewanellaceae; genus Shewanella; species Shewanella psychrophila. The sequence continues at coordinate 3,592,657 of NZ_CP014782.1, read as the reverse complement.
AAGTAGGTAGCTTTGTTGCGGCCTATTTCTTTTTTCTCCATCAGGTAGCTGGTGGGCACCTCGACGATAGAAATAGCCGATGTCAGTCCTGCAATAGTCATCAAAACGAAGAATACGAAGGCCAGCAGGTATTGCAGGTTGCCACCTAAGGTATCGAATAACGCAGGTAGTACGGTGAAGACTAAGGTATCAGAATTAAGCAGGCTGCCATCGGCGGCGAAGATCTGTACGCCGTTATGCTGCGCCACATACATGGCGGGAATGATCATCAGGGCGGCTAAGAAGGCCACACTTGTGTCCATTAAAGTTACATAAGCGGTGAGCTTACCTATGTTCTCTTTTTGGTTCAGATATGCGCCATAGACCATCATGGCACCAGTGCCTATGGTCAGTGAGAAAAAGGTTTGTCCTAGGGCTCCGACGAGTACATCAGCATCCCAGATTTGTGAGAAGTCAGGGACGAGTAATACTTCGAGGCCTGTCATGGCGCCGGGTAGAGTCAGGATATAGACAACACCTAAGACTAAGATGCATAGCAGCAGAGGCATTAAACGTTTCGACCAACGCTCGATTCCCTGTTGTACTCCCTGACGTATCACCCAAGTCACCATCAAGATGAAGATAGTAGTAAAGACTAAATTTCGGGATAGTGAGAAATCCATCAGCCAGGCTGAAGCCTGTGAGAATCCTAATATCTTAGCTATCGGGGCGAGAGAAAAGCTGACGAACCAGCCGGATAGAATGGTATAGAAGGTACAGATCAAGGTCGCGGTAACGATAGAGGTGAAGCCTATCAGTTTACCTATGTTACGGCTTACTGGGCCGGAGCCTATCTTGCCCATAGCATCGGCAGGGTTAGTCTGGCCATGACGGCCGATCATCAGTTCAGCGACGAGCATGGGATAACCTAAGATGACGATAAGCACCAGATAAACTAAGAGAAACGCGCCTCCGCCATGAGTGGCGGCTTGTGTTGGAAACCCCCAGATATTACCGACACCGACGGCGGATCCTGCGGCGGCCATAATAAAACCTAGTCTTGAGCTGAAATGATTTGTGTCTGTGGAACTCATGCTTATCTCTCACTTTTTGATGAGGACGCATCATAGTCTTTTATTTTAGCTGGTCAATGTAGGTTTATGTCAGTGAATCTTACATTTTGGATTGTATATTCTAATAAATAAACTTTGAGTAGTAGTTATATTCGTTGGTGATACTTTTTTTGAGATTATATTGTGACAGGTCTATCTGAGTCCTGTGATACGCAAGAATATTGCGTATTCAACTTTCTTCATTTTTGCGATCGATGAGCCATAAATTAGGCTAATTAGGTAGCGGAATGCTGGTTTGGCTTTTCACTTGTTTCAATACAAAGCTTGAATGCACCCCAGCTATATGGGGATGTGTGGTTAATTTATCGAGTAGGAATAGTTTGAACTGGTTCATATCTTCTACCAATACTTTCAGCTGATAATCAGCATCACTGCCCGTGAGTAGACAGCACTCCTGTACTTCATCATAGCTGCTTACCTTAGCTTCAAAGGACTCCAGAATCGCTTTCGCATGCTTCTCTAAGCGTACCTGCACATAAGCTGTGAGTGACAAATTAAAATGCTCGGCAGATAGTATGGTGGCATAGCCTGAGATAAAGCCTGATTCCTCCATGGCTTTCACTCTGCGGGAGCAGGGAGAGGGGGATAAACCCACCTTTTCGGCGAGTTCCTGATTGGAGAGTCGTCCCTTGCTCTGCAGCAGGCGTAAGATATCTAAATCAATTTTGTCGAGTTGCAGTTCTGCCATAGGGAGCTCGTTTGTGTCTAAGGAAGATATAAACCAAGATGTCTGTGACTAATGATATCCCATTCTATCAAGCTGTAGGTAGCCAAAGAGAAGTGTTTACCTCTTTGGCATAGTTATGACTACTGATTAGCTTTTCTTCGTTGTGAAACTAATTTGGTTGAGAGTGACCAGATGAAAGGAAACGTCTTGTGAATAGCGAATAGGCTGACCAGTCCGATTATTCCGCCGAGTAGCGTAGAGGCGAGTACATCTTGGCTCCAATGCATTCCCAGTAGCATTCGGCTGAACCCCATGGAAATACTCCAGAAAAAGAGCAAGCTGGGTATCCATATATTACCTGCTAAAAGGAGGTAATAGCTGGTAACCATGGTCAAGGTGATAGCAAGCAAGGTGTGCCCAGACGGAAAGGAGAAATCAACTTCGTGTTGCCAATGTTGTTTAACTAATGGGGCTAAGGTGATTTCTGTGTCGGCGTGTTCAATTTGATTGACTGCTGCCATCATCTGTTCTTTGCGTTCAGCTTTAGACAGAGAGTAAAAGTTGTCGGTATTCAGCAGGTAATGCTGCTCTAGCCAGACTGCATTAGGGCGCGCTTCGTTGAAGAGTGGTTTAAGATAATGGCTGAGTCCGAGTATGGTACACATGCTCAGTGAGATAGTGAAAAATAGGCTAAAAAACCTTGAGCGCTCCAGTCTTCGATAGCTAAGGAGTAACACTAAGAGTATTGTCGCTACGCCATAGGGAATCGTGCCACTCGAGGTTATCCAAAATAGTGTTTCTGCCGCAGTTGAATCGAGAGATAGCAAGGGAAATAAAGATATGTCAAAGACAAACAATATGCCGGGTATGATAAGCAGTATTAACCAGCCAAGCATCATAGGAATTAGCACGGAAGACTTAAAGGAGAACGGAAGCTTCAACGGTGTGGCCTCATTTTTAAAAGTGCGTAGGCTAACTTGTGCATTCGCGGCAAGCTAGCCCAGTTTGCAATATATCAATTAAATATCGTTAATCTGATAAGTTGGTTTTATCGGTCCTATCTGAGTTTAAAAGCGCTTGCCCCGTCCTTCGAGTGACAAACATGAGGATTAACATGATGACCACTAAAAGTCCTGTTCCCATTAGCAGGGCATAATCTTCCAGCTTGAGAATGGAGTAGAGCACAGTATACAGGGCAATCAACATGGCTGACATGATCCCACCGCGTTTGATACAGGATGTAGCACTTGCAACATAGGCCGAAACTGAAATAACGGGGATGCTGGCCGCTATGATGTAAGCCAGTGAGAAGATTAAGTGCTCTGACAGAGACAGTAGCAAGAGATAAAATAGTGTCATAGCACAGCCCACTAGCAGATATTGTATCAGACTAAGTCTGGTCTTCTGACCGAGTTCAAAGATCAGTAACACGATGAAGCTCAGCACAATAAATAGTAGACCGTATTTCACAGAACGCTCTATCTTTCCGTAGTGGGTGACGGGTTCGAACAGTACTGTGTTTGCCTCTATCTCTCTTAAGTTGATCTCTTGGTTTTTGCTAAATACTTGAGGGAAATTACGGCTGAGATGGCTGACTTCCCAACTAGCACTGAAGCCTTGCTTAGTGACTTCTCTATGTGCCGGAAGTATTCCCTTGAAACTGGGGTGAGGCCAATCGGCGGTGATCTTGATACTTGTCTGCTCACCCAGAGGCAGTGCGCTGATAGATTGTGAACCCCTTAGTTTGACAGCAAAATTTAAGATTAATTTCTGCTGTCCACTTTCCAGTTTAACGGGCTGGTGGAAGCCCCGCTCCAGTCCAATCTGATTCGACAGTCCCGTGCCCGACATTATGCTGGATTGTGCGATCAACTCCCCGGTAGATTCACTTTTAAGTTCGAAATTCTCTATTTTATCTATGGCTTGATTGGCTGATATGCCGAAGACGATACGGGCATTTTCAATATCGAACTTAGACAGGTTTGGCACCTTAGCTGGGGCTAGCTCGAAGTTTGCGGTGCCAGTGAGACGTGCATTGTAGACCAGAGATTGAAATATGCCTCTGGAACGAAAATCATGTGTGAGGTCGATATTTAGCGCTAGCTGTTTAGGTAAGATCACCAATTCATTTTGATAGGTGCTGGTAAATTTTCTGACCTTGCCTTCGTCATTGACCGTCTCTTGTACGACTCGATAGGTATAGGGTACGACCAGGGCTGGCCCGGAGATCTGCTGTCGCTCTCCCCAGGATTGGCCTATTTCCTCCACCACTTGATGGTATAGGGCCTCTCTTTCCCAAACCATGTCCATTACCATGCCCAATGGAATGAGTGACAAAATAGATACGAGCGCAACCAGTAGTATTTTATGGGTAAGATTAGTTTTAGCTGAAGTAAAAAGATCTAACATGAAAATTCCCTCTAATGTGATAGACACCATTTGAACAGAATATTGCATGAATATGGGGGCTAAGCTGTGTTCAATGGTGGCGAGAAAAAGGCAATCTGGTGAGGAATTGAGGAGCTAGGATTGGTATTAATGTGTGAGATATATTTTTCTTTCGTTCTCGATGAAATAGCTCCTTCAATTTATGGGTCTAATGCTGCATCTTAATTGGAGACTGAAATGCTAGAGATTAAACCTATACCTGCGTTAGTCCTTGCCCGCGTGTTATTAGGACTCTTCCTGTTAACGACAGCGATGAATCGCTTTACAGCCCTCGATGCTGGTTATTTTAATAAACAACTCACGGGCATAGGCTTGCCTGAGCTTACTTGGCTATCGGCGTTGTTAGGCGTCATGCAGCTAATTGGGATTGTTGCGTTAATCTTTCCTAGGCATAAACTGAGCCAGAGAGTTCTTTATCTGTATTCGCTATTGGCCTTGATACCTATGTCGATGCTATTTACTCACCCGGTTTGGATCGATAGTCTGGGCGGATTTCCTGCTATAGGCGCTGGACAGGGATTGATTAAGTACCTAGCGATAGCTGGTGTATCTGCTTTTATCGCCTCTCATTATGGTGATGATAAAAAGATAAACCGCTTCTCACTTAAGGTTATCTGGACCGGTGTGGTATTGGTGATGCTATGGATAGGCGGAATGAAATTTACTCAGTTCGAAGCCGATGGTATCGAGAGATTAATGGCGACGAGCCCATTGTTTAGCTGGATTTATGATCTATTTAGTGTGCTTCATGGTTCATATTTTATCGGATTAATTGAGTTAGTTGCTGTCTTTGGTCTTATTATTGGCAGTAAATATAATTGGGCTCGGACATTGGGTTTAGTGGTAGCAGCCCTGACCTTTCTGGCGACCCAGACCTTTATTATCAGCTTACCGGCCTATGAGGTGAGCCAAGGATTCCCACTACTAACCGGGAGTGGTCAGTTTATAGTGAAGGATCTCGTCTTGCTGGCGGGATGTCTATTGCTTTACGCAACTCATAAAAAAGCAGTCAAATAGTTGAGATGAGCGACAGGCAATAAAAAAGAGCGCTTAAGCGCTCTTTTTTTGTGTCAGTTTTCATACCGATTGGTATAACCTGAAACTTATTCGCTTTCACTCTCGTTGAGTCTCTTCTCCAGCGCATCGACCTGTGCCTGTAAGGCTTCTAGCTTTTCACGGGTCTTGAGTAAAACATGCTGCTGAACTTCAAATTCTTCATGGGAAACCACATCCAATTTCATCAACTGGTTTTGCAAGATTTGCTTACTCTTATCTTCAAACTCACCAGCGAATTGCTTCAGGCCGCTGGGCAGGCTATCGGCTAATTGCTTGGCAACTTCTTCAATTTTCTTTGGATTTATCATTATCTATGGTCCGCCGTTGGCAAATGCTATAAGCACTCAGTGCTTTAATATTAGCTGGATTGTACCTGAGCATACTCGCTATTGGAAAAAGATTACTCACAAAAGTTGAGTTATTGTATTTAATGAAAATAAAAGGCCTGAATAATACCAATTAGTATTATTCAGGCCTGAGTGTTGAAGAACCTAGAACCTAGAACCTAGAACCTAGAACCTAGAACCTAGAACCTAGAACCTAGAACCTAGAACCTAGAACCTAGAACCTAGAACCTAGAACCTAGAACCTAGAACCTAGAACCTAGAACCTAGAACCTAGAACCTAAGCTTTAGATGTATCGAGGGCTGATTCTTCGTCAAAAACGGGTAGTGGCTCATGCCTTTCTGCCAAGTAGGTATAGATCACTGGTAACACAAACAGAGTGAACAGCGTGCCTATGGCTAAGCCTGACACGATCACTAGACCTATGTTAAAGCGTGCCACTGCACCGGCTCCTACAGCGAATAGCAGTGGGATAAGGCCAGCAATCATGGCTGCTGTTGTCATCAAGATTGGGCGTAAACGTACGGTAGCCGCAAGTTTAATCGCATCCATCTTACTAAGGCCGTTATGCAGTTGTTCCTCCTTGGCCACTTCACACATCAAGATACCGTGTTTAGTGATCAACCCCACTAAGGTGATCAGGCCAACTTGGGTATAGATGTTCATCGATGACAAACCGAAGACATGAGTCCAGCCCAGGGCTATGAGTGCACCACTGATAGCAAGTGGAACAGAAACCAAGATAACCAGAGGGTCGCGAGCACTCTCGAACTGGCTGGCTAGCACTAGGAAGATGATTGCTAGCGCTAGGCCGAAGGTGGCAAACAGGGCGGAGCCTTCGGTGACAAATTGTCGAGATTCACCCAGGAAGTCATAGCTGTAGCCTTTAGGCAGGTCGGTATCACCAATATCTTGCAAGAAGGTGATGACATCCCCCATAGCCACTCCGGGTGTGGCTACGCCGCTCACCGTCAGAGAGTTCATCTGATTAAAGTGTGGCAGGGATCTCGGCTCTGATACCATCTCGATATCCACTAAGCTAGATAGTGGGACCGAACGACCATCGGCGGCTTTTAGGTAATAACCGTCGAGCGATTCCGGGTTCGCTCGGTACTTACGTTCAACCTGAGGGATGACTTCATATGATCGGCCATCTAAGTTGATACGATTAACATAACCGTCGCTCATCATGGTCGTCAGGGTCACACCGATATCTTGCATCGTGATACCGTAAGTACCAGCCAAATCACGCTTGATATGGAGTTTCATGGTGCCAGAGTCGAATTTCAGGTCGATTTTCGAGTAGACAAAAAGTGGGCTTTTTTGCACCTTTTCAAGCACGCCACTACCAATTTGGAATAGGCTCTCAAATGAGTTAGAAGTCGTGATAACAAATTGTATGGGTAAGCCGCTGGATGCACCAGGAAGTTCAGGCATCTGGAAGGTCGTGACCGCCATGCCCGGGACTTCCTTAACTTCTTTCCCTAGTATTTTCTGCATCTCTTTCTGTGATTTATCTCGCTCACTCCATGGGACCAGTGGCGCAATACCAAAGGCTTGGTTGGAGTTTGGTACGCCGACAAAGGCCAGTGATGCGGCTGATTCAGGATGGGCTTTAATCATGCTGGTGACTATCGCCATATTAGACTGGATATAGTCCAAGTTAGCTGTTGATGGTGCAGTACCCATCATCATGACCACACTCTTATCTTCGTTCGGAGCAAGTTCAGATGGGATAAAGTGAAACATCACAGGCAGTGAGGCAAACACGATAGCCGCGAATCCGATCACCACGGGACGACGCTCCATGACGGCATTGAGCATACGCTGATAACGCTTAGTCATGCCTGCAAGAAAGCTCTCGACCCCACGCTCGAAACGATTAGGTGTCGTGTGAGATTTGAGGATCTTGGAGCACATCATAGGTGAAAGTGTCAGTGCCACGATCCCCGAGATAAATACCGCACCGGCTAAGGTGAGGGCAAACTCTTTAAACAAGGAGCCTGTTATTCCTCCCATCAGGGCTATCGGTGCATAGACCGCTGCCAGAGTTATGGTCATGGATATCACAGGTACCGCGATCTCGCGGGTACCGATAATCGCTGCCCTGAACGGTGTCTCACCTAGCTTGATATGCCGATCGACATTCTCTACCACCACGATGGCGTCATCCACCACTAAGCCGATGGCTAGAACCATGGCTAGTAGAGTCATTAGGTTCAGCGTAAAGCCAAACATCTGCATGATAACGGCAACGCCTACTAGTGACAGAGGAATGGTTACTATCGGGATAATGACGGCGCGTAGTGAGCCTAAAAATAAAGTTATCACTACGATAACGATAAGCGAGGCCTCACCAATTGTCTTAATCACTTCGTTAATAGATTCATCGATAGCGAGAGAGGAATCATACAAGATGCGTGTCTTCATAGAGACTGGTAGATTACGTTCTATATCTGGCATCAGAGCGCGTGCATCGGCTGCGACGACTAATGGATTGGCTGTTGGAGTGACATCCAGTGCGACAACTACAGCCTCTTGTCCATCGGCCAGAGCGCGGTAGACATCGTGGCTCTTTTCCAAGCTGACATCGGCAATATCACCGAGACGAATAACCAGACCATTTTTGCTAGCTATAACAAGTTTTTTGAGCTCATCGACGGTGGCAACTTGAGTATCAGCTGTACCATTGAACAGGGTAAACACCCCATTGGCTTGACCTACGGCAGATTGATAGTTATTGGCCTGCAGAACCTGCATCACCTCGGATGAGGACAGGTTGAAGGCTCCCATACGAGCAGGGTCTAACCATATTCTCATGGCGTACTTGATACCGCCATAGAGGTTAACTTTAGCAACCCCATCTATGGTAAACAGCTCAGGTTTAACGACACGTTCGAGATAATCCGTTATCTGGCTTGAGTTGATCTGATCGCTATAGAAAGAGATATACAAGACAGAGGTCTGTGAACCTGTGGACATATCCACGGTGGAGTCTTCGGCCTCTTTAGGAAGCTGAGAACGTACCGAGTTAACCTTGGCCAGAATATCGGCTAGGGCACCATTGGGATCTGTGTTTAGCTTCATATAAACAGTGATCTTGGAGGTACCAAGGGCGCTGTCTGAAGTCATGAAGTCGACATTGTCGGCTTGAGCAAGGGCTTGCTCCAGAGGCTGAGTAATAAAGCCCTGGATCAAGTTTGCATCGGCACCATAGTAGCTGGTGGAGACGGTGACCACGGTATTGGTCATCTCAGGGTATTCACGAACCTGCATACTGTTAAGGGAGTAAAACCCTAATAGCAGCAGGAGTAAGCTTATCGAGGCGGCGAGTACCGGTCTGCGAATAAAAATATCAGTAAAGCGCATTGCCAGCTCCTCTTAAAGTTGTGGCATCGTAGCCGGAGGAGTTAGAGCTTTATCCTCGGTCACTTTGACTTTGCTGTTGTTACTGAGTCTGATCTGGCCGGAAGTCACGATAAGGTCGTTAGCCTTCAAGTCACCACTGACGAGGGCATCGTTACCATTACGCTCGAGTACTTCGACATTTATCTGCTTGACTCGTTTTACCATATTTCCATCTTCACTCACCTCATGAATGACATAGATAGAGTTACCGTAAAGGGTAAAGTTAATGGCTGTCTGTGGTAGAACAAGTTGGTTAGTTAATTCTGGCAGCAGAATGGCGACACGGGCAAACATACCACTACGCAACTTAGCGTCTATGTTAGGTATTTTGGCCTGAATTTGGATCAAGCCGCTTTGATAGAAAACTGCAGGCTCGATAGCCGATATCTTGCCTTCGAACGGATGCTCAGGGTAGGCATCGACATAGACATTAATCGTTTGTCCTTTTGAGATACGTGGTAGCTGTGTCTGAGGTACGGTAAAGCGGATCTTCATGGTGCTGATATCTTCGAGTCGAACGATATCGGTACCGGCCTGGAGGTATTCACCTAAATTAACACTACGGATCCCGATAAGCCCGTTAAATGGCGCGTCAATTTCTCTGCGATCAATGGTAGCTGTTAAGCTTTCGATATCTGCTTTAAGTGCCAGGTATTTAGCTTGGCTATTGTCAAGATCTTGCTTAGATACCGACTTTTGTCTATACAGGAGTACTAGTCGCTTATAGTCGGCCTCAGCAGCAGGAAGCTGAACCATCTTACTCTTAAGGTTGGCTTTTTCTACCGCTGAGTCGAGTACAATTAAACTCTGGTCTACCTTGACCTTACTACCATTTTCGAAGTTGATTTCAGATACTACGCCAGAGAGCTCATTGGCAATGGTGAGTCCTTGATTTGGCTCTACAAATCCAATAGCATCGATGGTGGGTTGCCAATTAACACTAGCCAGAGTCAGTGCCGTAACTGGGGATTCTGGTTCAGGCATATTAGCGATGGCATCGGCAATCTTGGCCTTAACCATTAAGTTAAATCCTATCACTGAACCGAATGCCAGTAGTGCGATGATTAGCATCATCAGGGTCCACTTTTTCATAGTCCTGATAGCTCCTTTTGAGTTAAGTTAGGTAGATCGGTTTGGTAGAAAATGCCACTGGAAGCATCAGATTGATTCGAGTCATTCATAGTCCTGATAGCTCCTTTTGAGTTAAGTTAGGTAGATCGGTTTGGTAGAATGCCACTGGAAACATCAGGTTGATTCGAGTCATTCATAGTCCTGATAGCTCCTTTTGAGTTAAGTTAGGTAGATCGGTTTGGTAGAAAATGCCACTGGAAGCATCAGATTGATTCGAGTCATTCATAGTCCTGATAGCTCCTTTTGAGTTAAGTTAGGTAGATCGGTTTGGTAGAATGCCACTGGAAACATCAGGTTGATTCGAGTCATTCATAGTCCTGATAGCTCCTTTTGAGTTAAGTTAGGTAGATCGGTTTGGTAGACGCCGCTGGCAGCATCAGGTTGATTCGAGTCATTCATAGTCCTGATAGCTCCTTTTGAGTTAAGTTAGGTAGATCGGTTTGGTAGAAAACGCCGCTGGCAGCATCAGGTTTATTCGAATCATTCATAGTCCTGATAGCTCCTTTTAGTTTGTTTAGTAATGGTTTGCCAGCAAAGGTTACAGGCAAGTTCTAGTTCAGCTTTATCGTATTCTAATTGTTTGCGTCGGATGCTTCGTCCAAGGGCGACTGCAGGCTCTAGCGACACGGCAAAGAGAGCTTTGTTGTGAAGAGAGTGAAACAGGCCTTCAGCCTTGCCTTCTTCGAAGAGTAGATGTAGCTCTCCAAAAGTTGTTTTTTCGAATGTCTGATGTGGGTCTGAGTCTATGCCTGGTAGATGGATATATTGCTCATAACTGAGGTTAGCTGGCGTACGTTGACGACCGAAATCAACGATATTGAACCAGATCCTCTTGAATCTCTGCTCGAGTGTACCTTCACGGCTATTTTTTAAAATATGGTTTGCGACTACGCGCAGTACATTTTTTCTAAGTTCGCCGATTAACTCATCTTTGTCCTTGAAATATCGGTAGATGGTTCCGGCGGCGACGCCTGCTTCATTGGCTATTTGCTGCATAGATAGCCCTTGCAGGCCTTTAGTGGCGATGATCTTCTCAGTTGCCTCGAATATCAGTTCGCGTTTGTTATCCATGAAAGGTCTGAACTCTTGAGTGAATGAACGTTCATTCATTATTTTATGTCAGAGGACTGCCGAACGCAATTCCCAATGTGTAAATATAAATAATAGTTACTTTATTTAGCTTGAACAGTAAGCTTGGTCGTTTGTAGACAATTGATATGGAAATAAGTTTTATCTTAAGTCAGTTCCGAATTCATTTAACTGGCTGAGAAATTTAAATTGTCAGATTGAAATGTCCGAGTTTCTGGTATGATCGCCAGCTTCAAAAACCTTTAAATCTTGGTAAAAGTAACCCCATGAAGCTAAACCCCGGACAAGATGAAGCCGTGCACTATGTATCTGGCCCCTGCTTAGTACTTGCGGGGGCTGGTAGCGGTAAGACTCGAGTGATCATCAATAAGATCGCTCATTTAGTGCAGAAGTGTGGCTATAAGGCTCGGAATATCGCGGCGGTGACTTTTACTAATAAAGCTGCCCGTGAGATGAAGGAGCGAGTGGCTCAGTCCATGGGGCGTAAAGAGGCACGCGGATTATGGATATCGACATTCCACACACTGGGTTTGGAGATCATCAAGAGGGAGCATAAAGTCGTCGGTCTGAAACCAGGTTTTTCCTTGTTCGATGATCAAGATTCCTTGGCTCTGCTCAAAGATCTTACCGAAGATGAGCTCGATGGTGATAAAGATCTACTTAGATCCTTGATGACGGCGATTTCCAATTGGAAGGGCGATCTCATCATTCCTTCTCAAGCTGTCAAGATAGCTAAGGATGAGCAGTCACAACTGTTTGCCGCTCTTTACGCAAGATATGCTCAGCATATGAAGGCCTATAATGCGCTGGATTTTGATGATCTGATTTTAATTCCGACACTTATACTTAGGCACAATGCTGAGGTGAGAACGCGCTGGCAAACTCGTATTCAATATATGCTGGTGGACGAGTATCAAGATACTAACACCAGCCAATATGAGATGGTGAAGCTACTTGTGGGAGATAGGGCCCGTTTCACAGTGGTGGGGGACGATGATCAATCTATTTATTCATGGCGAGGGGCGAAGCCACAGAATCTGGTGTTATTGGGTAAAGATTTCCCTGCTTTACGTTTGATTAAGCTAGAGCAAAACTATCGCTCTAGCCAAAGGATCTTAAAAGCTGCCAATATTCTCATCGCCAATAACCCCCATGTATACGATAAGGCGCTGTTTAGTGAGCTGGCCTATGGTGAGCCGCTGCGAGTATTGATCGCCGCCAATGAGGAACAGGAAGCGGAGCGAGTCATTGCCGAGATGATCCGCCACAAGTTCATGGGGAAAACTCAATTCGGAGATTATGCGATTCTCTATCGGGGTAATCATCAGTCACGTCTGCTGGAGCGGTCGCTGATGACTAACCGCATTCCCTATAAACTCAGTGGTGGTACTTCATTCTTCGGTAGAGCCGAGATCAAAGATATCATGGCTTATCTCAGGTTGGTGGTGAATCCGGATGATGACAATGCCTTCCTACGAGTCGTTAATCTGCCTAAACGTGGAATTGGTCCATCTACACTAGAGCGTTTGGGTACCTTCTCAAACGAACGTCAGATCTCTATGTTTGAGGCCAGCTTCGACCCAGAGTTGAACCATCACCTCCCTCCAGCGGCTATGGCTTCTCTCTACAAGTTTGGCAAGTTTATTGTCGATACCAGTGAGACTGTGACTCGAGGAGAGCCCATAGAGGCCATTAAGCATTTGATCCGTAATATTAACTATGAGGATTATCTCTACGAGACCAGTACCAGTGCCAAGGCGGCTGAGATGAGAATGAAAAATATCTCCGAGCTGTATCGATGGGTCACTGAGATGCTTGAAGGGGATGAACTCGATGAAGGGATGACGCTGCCTGAAGTGGTTACCCGTCTAACCTTGCGTGACATGATGGAGCGTAACAGTGAAGATGAAGGGGGTGATCAGGTTCAGTTGATGACGCTGCACGCATCTAAAGGCTTGGAATTCCCTTATGTATTTATGGTGGGTTCAGAGGAGAGGATATTACCTCATCAAAGCAGCATAGATGAGGGGAATGTTGAGGAGGAACGCCGCTTAGCCTATGTAGGGATCACACGCGCCCAAAAGGAACTCTGGTTTGTACTTTGCCGTGAACGTCGGCAATTTGGTGAGACTATACGCTGTGAGCCAAGTCGTTTTCTGCTGGAACTGCCTCAGGATGATCTAATCTGGGAAAATCGTAAACAAGTGCAGAGTGAGCAACAAAGGCAGACGACTGGTAAGTCTAATATTGCCAATTTGAGGGATATGTTTAAAAAATAGCCTTTAGATAAATGGAAACCTGTAGATTAGCTCATGGAATTAAGATCGAGTTATTGGGTTTAACTGTTCACATAGAGTTAAGCGCAAACTAAATCTTTGGTGATAGAGTTTAGGTTGATCACTTCGCCAAGGGCTTGACCCTGACCTAAATCGAAACCTATTTTTACTAATGTCTCCTTTTGCTGTGCGGCACAAATCCCATCTACAAAAACCACTAGCTCTAGTGCTTGAGCGGTTAAATAGTGTGCCTTTAATAGTTTAAGGTGCTGCTCGTTATTAAGGTGTTTGGTATAGCTAGAATCCAGCTTTAGGCCCTGGAGTGGTAAGAAGGTTAAGCTACTCAAAGCGCTATGAGCACTACCATAGCCAGTCAATCCGAGTTTTACCTTGAGATTTTTAAGAAGTTCAAAGGCATTGATATGGTTATCTGTATCTAAGATAAAACCTTTCTCATCAAAAAATAACCATAACTGATCTGGGCTAAAGCGGCTCTGTTTAAGCTTATTTTTAAGTTGCCTGACAGCATGTTTATGTTTTAAGTGTGTGCCAGAAATATTGAGATGTAGGGGCAAGTGGCCTAATGATTGTTCGCCAAGCGCCCGGTGATCTGTATTGAGTTGGTCCAGTAGATAGATATCCAGTTCGGTTATCAAGTTACAATGTTCGGCAATATTATTGAGCTGGGCTTGCTTTACTTTTCCTAGCAAGGGGTGATTCCAATGCAAACGTGGTTCTAAGGCTACCGTAGAGAGTTTTTTCAAATTTTGAATAGGCAGATAAGTCAGGTGCAGCTCTTGATTCGATATTGCTTGCCTTAATTCAATCTCAAGTTCTACATCTTTGACTAGCTGTTGGTGAGACTTCTCATCGAAAATTACATAACAGCCTTTGCCTTTGGACTTAGCTTGATACATGGCAGCATCTGCATCACGTAAAAGGGACTCAGCCGTATCTGACTTATGATCACAGCTAAATGCGATTCCTATGCTGGCTCCAGAGGTGAAACTTTGATTGGCTAATTCATAGGGGCGCGATAATTCTGTGAGAATACGCTCTGCAACTTCCTTAGCATCGCAAGTGTCACTGATGCAGTCGAGTAAGATCACAAATTCATCTCCACCGATCCTCCCTAAGGTGTCATTATCACGAATACAAAGGCGTAGGCGCCTTGAAGTCTCAATCAGAAAACTATCTCCTTGTTGATGACCTAAGGTGTCATTAATGAGCTTAAATCTGTCGAGATCGATAAATAACAGGCCGAATCTATCTAATCCATGTCTGCGAATGTGTTTTACGGCTTGGGTTAACCGCTCCATAAACATGGCTCGATTAGGCAGGCCTGTTAGGCTATCGTGATTAGCATCATAAACAAGTTGTTCTTCCGCTTTACGTCTCTGGGCTACTTCTTTCTCTAAATCTTGATTTAGCATGGCCAGAGCACGTGTCCGGACGATGACTTTTTCTTCTAGCTGTTCGTAGCTGGACTTAAGAGATTCTGCGGAGAGTTTTTTCTCGATCGCAGTGGCTATGTGTTGAGACACGAAAGTCAGCAGATCGAGATCTTTGTCTTGGTAGCTCTGGGATATGCATAGGCTATAGATGGTTAAAGCTCCACGAACCTGCCCATGGATAAATAAGGGGATCCCAATCCACTGATAGACGTCTTGGGTATAGTTCAGCTCAGGCATCTTTGAATAAACAATTCCCGCGTCTATCAAGGCATCTAGATCAGTACGTTGAAGTAACAAAGACCTGCGGTTCTTGATGACGTATTCAGTTAAGCCATCACATGTGGTTCTTGGCTGTGGGGTTGTAGTTTCGTTCTGAGTCACATAAAAAGGAAAGTGTATACGAGTTAACCTATCATCGAGCAGGGCTATATAGCAGTTACTCGCTGGCATTAGATGACTGATCACTCTATGAATTTCCGAATAGAAGGAGTCGCTATCTATGTTAGAGGTAGCAAGATCTGCAATTTCGAACAAAGACTTCTGTAGACGCTCGGCACGACGCCTTTCAAACACTTCACGTTTGAGCTTATCGTAAGCAACGCTAAGCTCTTTGGTTCTCTGCTCTATTGCTTGCTCTAGCTGCTCTTGATGCTCTAATCGTTCTAATATGCCAGAGATTTGATAGCTGACAAAGTGAAGTAGTTCTATCTCCATTTCTGAAAAATTGATATCGGGGGAGTAACTCTGTACCACTAATACACCAGAAGTCCGGTTGTTTACTTTGATTGGCACGCCTAACCACTGATGACATGGAGCTCCTCTGCTGACAATCTTATTCGTAGCAATAAGTTGATCAAAGATCATATCATCACAAAGAAGTGCTTCACCGGACTTGAGTACGTATCCCGTTAGGCCGCTTAACAAGGTCTCTGAAATTGCATCTATAGAATAGATAGTGTTTGGGTGTGGATCCTTCTCATCGAGGAAAAAAGGAATATTTAACTTGTAGGTACTTGAGTCTAATAAGGCAACAAAAAAGTTATCTGCAGGAAGAAGCAAATTTAGTGAGCGATGAACTTCAGAAAAGAAGGCATTAGGCGAATCAACATGAGCCGCTAGATTTGAGATCTCTAACAGTAGATTCTGGGTGACTTCGGCTCGCTTGTATTTAAGAGCCAGACTCTTTAAGCGAGCAATCCTTTTTTGCAAACGTTCAGCTTCACGGTGTGAATGTTGAACCAATTCTTCCCTAAACATGATTTCCGCCAATCGCTATTTATTATATGAGAGCTAGGATTTGGACTAAATTTGTACAAGAGGTATTGATAGCACGAAAAAACAACAGTGCCAAGTCATTATTTTGACGCTCGACAGTTCGAAAAGCGCCCAAAATGGATTAATTTGCCCCAATTAGTTAAAAGGTGAGCAAACAGACGAAAAAAATGATTTTAACTGTAGACGGCGAGGTAAATAATTCATATTATGTGCGCCGCTAACAAGGCAGGCACCCATAGCTCAGCTGGATAGAGCGCACCCCTCCGGAGGGTGAGGCCGAGGGTTCGAATCCTTCTGGGTGCACCAGATTGAACAGAACGCCAAGTTAGTGTTAGTGATGTAAAAGAAGTTGTTTGAAATTGAAAGTCAGTGGTGATTGTAGCTCAGTTGGTAGAGCCCCGGATTGTGATTCCGGTTGTCGTGGGTTCGAGCCCCATCAGTCACCCCATTTCAATCCCTTATTTAGATTTTAAATAAGGCAGTTTTAAAGATACAAATTTTCGGACTCTCAATGAGAGAAAGTGCGCAGCTCAGTAGCGCATCCCGATTTGAAACAAGAATGGACCAGATGGTCAGAGGTTCGAATCCTACTTTTTATAAAGATAAGGCCGACCACATTTAGTTTCAATAGTAACAAATTCTCGGTGATTAGCGCAGCCCGGTAGCGCATCTGGTTTGGGACCAGAGGGTCAGAGGTTCGAATCCTCTATCACCGACCACATTTAAAAGATAATGAGTAATTCTCCTTATCTAGCAGTACAAAAGATTTACGGTGATTAGCGCAGCCCGGTAGCGCATCTGGTTTGGGACCAGAGGGTCAGAGGTTCGAATCCTCTATCACCGACCACATTTAAAAGCCTCGTCATCTGACGAGGCTTTTTTGCATCTAATAGCTTATATTGGTTGAGCAGAGATCCAAATTCTCTCTTTTTATGACAGCATGGCCGACCACTTTTGAAAAGCCTTCTGAGAAATCAGAAGGCTTTTTCGTTTAAGCCAAAAGAGCACAGGGTTCGAATTTTGCTTTTTATAAAAGGTAGGGGCGACAGTGCTCAGTTTTAGTAAAAATTTTACGGACTTTTAATGAGAACTGCGTAGAAGCACTTTGCTTAGGCCAGAGATTCGAATCAAAAAAAGCCTCAGAGCTTATCTGAGGCTTTTTTTATTCACTTGCCAGTGTATGGGCTAGATTTCTTCAACTTCCACAGGAGGATGGATATAGCCCATGTAGGCACTGGTTTTTAATGGCACGAAGCGTTCTAGTTGCTGCTTCTCTTCTATACCTGTCACTATGACCTGAATATCTAATCCTCTCGCGACATTGATCAGGGCTCGGCACAGTTCACTGCTATGTTCACTCTCGTCATAATAAGCGAAAGATTGGTCGAGTTTCACGTAACTCGGTCTAAGGCTCTGGAGATAGGACATGGAACCAAATTGGCGACCGAAGTGATCGATACCGAAGTGAGCACCGTTATCACGGATAATAGTACATAAGGCTTCACAAGAGTCAGGGTCGCTATATACACCAGCTTCGGGAATGTCGAAACAGATCCGCTCGGAGAGGCTAGATGCGCGTAAAAAGCCATTTAGCCACTCATGGAATTTGGGGTCACTTAAACTATGGAAAGTTAAGTTAATGGCGATAGGTTCATAGTTTCTCTCGAGTAGCTTCTGGGTAGTTAGCGTTTCGATAAGGCATTTATCCAGCAGGGCACCAAGAGAAAGCAGCTCTACATAGGGCATAAATTGACCCGCATGTATGGTTTTATCACCGATTTCCAACTGACAGTAGAGTTCTCTTTGGGTAATGGAATCACCGTCATTTAGGTGGACTGGTTGCCACTTAAATTTGAACTGTCGATTGTTAATCGCATGACTTAGGTGCTCACGCCACTGCTCACGAGTAAATAGTTGCTTCTCGTTGGTTTCGAACCAATGAAAAACCTTATCTTCCTTGATCGCTTTTTGAAGGGCATTATCAGTTTGAGCTAAGATATCCGACACCGACATCTGTCCAATTCGTTCGGCAATACCGATAGAAAAGTTTTCATTTGGCTTACAGCCAGCTTTAGACATCTCTTGATTTATGGTGCGAATTAACGTTTGTAAGTATTTGCTGGTTTGTTCATGCTCTGCGCTGGAAATTAAAAATGCAAATTCATAAGCCGCAATTCTAGCAATAACTGAGGTGGTGATAGCGTCTAAATGTTCTTTCATCTTCTCAGAGAGTAGCTTTATGGTTTCGTCTCTGACCTGGTACCCGTATTTACTGTGGACTTCTTCCAGCCAGTCAAATTTGGCCATCACTAGTGCGCCACTCTTAGGCTCATTAAGCCAGCTGCTTAGGTGACCCATCATATATTGACGGTTAGGTAAGCCTGATACTTGATCGACCAGGTTTTTCTTCCTGAGTTCGCCAACCTCTTCATCCAAGGAGTTAAAGATCTGCTTAAGCTGATCCGACATGCTGTTAAAAGCAAGTACCACTGACTTTAACTCCATGGTTTTTGGGATTTTCATATCAGGACCAAACTTACGTTGGGCAATTTCTTTGGCATGCTCGGCTATCTCATGCAATGGCCGCAAAATCCAGGTGAGACCAACACGCGCGCAGACTATGGCGATAAGGAAAAGCACAGAAAATACTATGATAGCGTTAGTCATGGTGCGCCATAATTCGTGATAACCAAACCCTGGGTGAGCCGTTATCTCTAATCGGGCAAGTTGGATCCAGCCTGAAGTAATGGTGCTTTCTTTCTTGATGGTTTCAAAAAAATCTAGGTCAATAAACCATTGAGGTACACCTTGAATATTGACAGGGTTTTCCCACACTTGCTGCTTTCCATCGACGAGCCAAGTGAGTTTAACTTGTTGATAGTAACCGCCTTCGAAGATAACATTAATCAAGGTTTCAGCGCCGACAATATCACCCGCTTCAAGATCTGGAATTAACATGATCCCCAAAGAGTTACTGGTATTATTGAGATCTGACTCCATTTGCTTGGTCAGAAAGCTCTGTGTCTCTGTAAACTGTACATAGCCTAGACTTGCCACTACTAATAAAAATAGGCCAAACAGCAGTGAGTATATCTGTCGAAACAGTGTCATCTTTCTAGCTACTCCAATCTTAATTTGGGTTTTCTAAGTCTTTCGACACCCAATCTATATTTGAGATCGTTCCACTTTGCTAGTTTTTTAGATGAACCAGCAAGAACGCCTCGTCCTTTTTCTTTGTTCAGCCATAGCTGTCGACCATTAAAACTGTATACCGGCAGCAAGTCTTTTCTTTGAGTCGCGGGCTTTATTCTTCTATCTAAATTATCGAGCACCAAAGGAATAGAAGAGGGTTTCTCATAGTAGGCAAGTACCATGTGATATTGATTCACCGTGGTCGCTTTAACCATAGTAATCCTCAGCTTATCTTCAGGAATACCTAACTGAAGCAAGGTGAAATATTTTGCAATAGAGAAATCCTCACAATCCCCGCCATTGACACCAATGAACTCCATAGGGGTAGACCAATAATTGCTATCACCCCAGAGCTTGATGTCATCGACAAAGCGGAAAAGGTTGAAAAATTTATTCACCTTAGTGAGCTTATCTCTTTCGCTGAGACCTTGGGCACTATCGAGTACCTTAAACCAGGCTCTGGCTCGTTTTCCTGCTCGTTCACCATATCTCGACTCGAGAGTCGAAATAATATGTCCTTTATTTAGTTTTTGCGTGGGCGAGGCATATAGGCATGAAGCTGCCAGAGCCAGTGCCATTAAGATGAATTGGCAGACTTTTCTGTATGATAGTTTACGACTAAGCCTGCCTTTCATGGTGCTCAGTTAATGCCTCTATTCCACTACTTCATCAACGGTATAGATATGCCATTTCATATCAGCCGTAGTGTCTTCTCCGGTGACTTCAGCAATAACGCGTCTATTTCGGGTGTGGGCCATATCGGTGCCACTCTCATCTACTGGTCGGTCATAGCTATAACCTATCGCGGTTAACCTGTCAGATGCAATACTGTAACGTTCAGCCAATAGCGAAGTCACCGCATCGGCTCTGTTTTGCGACAAGGTCAAGTTATGGTCATAGGAGCCTGTTTTACTACAGTGGCCTTCAATGGTGACTTCAGTATTTGGGAACTCGCTCATAAAACTCGCAATGACTTCAACTTGCTCATAATACATAGGCTCTATGTAGTAGGAGTCATTGGCGAATAATATTTTTAGTTCAGAACGTTCGTGAATGGGCTTAACTTTACCGCAACCATAGTTATCAATAGTTGCGCCCATAACGGTATCGTTACAGCGCTCGCGGGCAACAATAACACCGTCTTTGTCCATATCGTTAAGATCGTGAACCTGTGTCGTTTTGCCATCCATAGTTACTATGCTTGAGCATGCACTTAGTAAGGTGATGGTTAAAAGTGTGATGAAGGTTTTCATTAGTTTACTCCTCCTTCGTAATTACGCTCACCTTGCCATACATCCGGGCGTGTGACTCGCAGAGACTCGAGTAGCCGACCCGTAGCATTTAAAATACGGTATTCAGATAGAATTTCGTCGTATTCAGCTTCGAGGTAGTCTTTACGAGCTTCGAATAACTCATTTTCGGTATCGAGTAAATCCAGTAGGGTGCGTTGGCCTAAATTAAACTGCTGGCTGTACGCGACTTGAGTATCTTTAGCGGCGACCACATGATCACGAATATACATTTTCTGCGGAACTAATAATTCGTAGGCATTCCAGGCTAGGTTGACACCCTCGACGACTTGACGATAAGCACGCTCGCGGATCTCCTTGGCTTCACCTATCTTGTAGCTTGCTTCTCTTTCTCTGGCGCGATCTTTACCACCTGAGAACAGGTTGTACTTTATTCTGACCATAGCAACTAAGTCATTACTGTGGCCGCCTACGTCTACACCAAAAGTACTGCCAGGTAATCCGTCTTCACCATCCAAGTTGTTATTCCAGTTACCATCTAGTTCTAATGATAATTTCGGATAGTAGTTAGATAAGGCTGAATCACGTTCATTTACAGCAGCGTTAATATCGCTGGTTGCCGATTTCAATATCGGGTGATTACTTTGGGCCAACTTTACGCTGGTAACGAGATCTTCCGGGAGCATGTCATCATCCGGTACTGGTACGATTAGATCTTCCGGCTGCTTCTCGACCACACGCACAAATTGAGCCTTGGCATCATAGAAATTATTCTTAGCCGAAATAAGATTAGCATTAGCCCTAGCTCGGCGACCCGTGATCTGAGACAGATCGGCGACAGAGCCTAAACCCGAGTCGGTTCTCTCTTTGATTTGTTCATAAATATCTTGATGACTTAGCAGGTTTTTTTCCGCCAGAGTGAGAACTTGCTCACTTTTTATATAGTTTACATATACTTTAGCGACATCCAGTGCCATGTCTTCTGCCGCGGCAAACAATGCCCACTGCTCGGCGCTGGCCTCGAAGCTGTATCTGTCTACTTCGCTGGAAGTATAGAAACCATCGAATAGCATCTGCTTGATGCTGAAGCCGGCCTCGCCACGTTCTAGCTCGATAACACCTTCATCATCGACTTCACCGAAGCCTGCCTTTCTTCTTGTGGATGGGCTATTGGTTTGTTCCCAACCATAACCACCGCTAACATCTACAGTAGGCATATAACCAGCTATTGCTTGGTTTACTTGCTCTTCTCTGGCTTTAAAGCGGTTGAAGGCGATACGAATTTCTGGATTCGTATCTAGTGTATGCGCGACAGCTTGCTCCAGTGTCTGGCTAAATGCCGAGGCTGGTAGCATCAGCGTGCCAACGGCTAACGCAAGAGTGCTGCGTTTTAACTGCCGAATAGTGCTGGTTTTCATGTTAACCCCTCCAGGTCGATTTTATTGGGCTTAGCGTTCTCTGAGCGCCGTATCTTTTGCCCTTAAAATTGGATTAAGTATGTACTCTAGAACGGATCTTTGCCCAGTAATTACATCAACAGAAGTTAACATCCCTGGTATAATTGGCATTTCAGTGCCATCGTCCTTGGTCAAACTTGATAATTTAGTTCTAACCCTTACAAGATAGAAACTGTTCCCCTCTTCATCCTGTGTTGTATCGGCACTAATGTGCTCTACAACGCCATTCAATCCCCCGTAACGGGTGAAATCATAAGCGGTAACTTTGACTACGGCGGGTAAGCCAGGATGTAAAAATGCAATATCTTTCGGTAATATTTTTGTTTCAATGAGCAATTGATCTTCCGATGGTACAATCTCTATGATGTCTATTCCAGGCTGAACGACCCCGCCTAATGTGTTGATGTGAATGGTTTTAATGGTTCCATTGACCGGTGAGGTTATCTCTGCTTTATTGACTTTATCCTGTGCACCGACCTGGGCCTCATTCATTCGAGAAAGCTTGGTCTGCTGTTCGTTAAGCTGGGTTCTGGCGTCAGCTGCGAAATTTAAAACGGCTTCACGCCTTTTTAATATCGCTTCATCCTGAGAAGCCTTGAGTTTAGGTCTTAATAATCTAAGAGAAGCGAGCTCACCTCGAATGTCATTGACTACACGCTCGACTTTTAGCAACTCGACTTCAGGCACAATACCTTTATCGGCTAAGGGCCTAGTGAGTTCCAGTTCGCGGGAAACCAACTGATAACTTCTGGAGAGTGTGTCAATCTTTGAAGCTAATTCTTTAGACTCTTGTTGTTTCTGTTGGATTTGGCGTGCCAGAATCTCCAGTTGGTTAATCAGGCTATCCAATCGGCCAGAATATTCATTAGATTGACGCTGAACTAAGGCGGGCTCCTCCTTGATTAATTCTCCGGAAAATTGCAGTGGCTTTGGGGTTATCTTGACCTGCTCTCTCCAGTCGACGGACATACTGGTAATAGTGATGCTGGATAATTCGGAAGATAAACGGACAACGTTGGCTTGCAGACTGTAAACCTCTTGTGCCTGTTGATCAAAGTCAGAACGAAAACGTGTGTCATCGATGCGAACTAAGGGCTGGCCTTTAGTAACCATCATGCCTTCTTTGACATACATATCCTGCATGATGCCGCCATCGAGACTCTGAATCACCTGAATTTGAGAGGAGGGAATAACTTTTCCCATCCCGGTAGTAACCTGATCAAGCTCGGAAAAATAGGCCCAGAATATAAAGCAAACACCCATGGCCGCGAGTGACCAGATGATCAATCTATGGCTAGTCGGTGCGTCGGTCATCATGGCGCCGTATACGTCATCGACCATCTCTAAATCTTGGGTCGTTAGATGCTTACTCATTTCGAGGCCCCTGAGAGTAAGCCTTTACTCAATTTATCTAAAACCTCATCTTTGGGACCATCGGCGATGACATGACCTCGGTCCAGGACTATGATGCGATCAACAAGTTTAAGCAGATGCATTTTATGGGTGATAAGCAGTAAGGTTCTATCGCGGCTGACATTCTCCATCGCTCGAATAAATTGCTTTTCGGCTCTTGCATCCAAACTGGCTGTTGGCTCGTCCATTAAGAGCACTGGAGGATCATTTAAGGTTGCTCTCGCTAATGCGACAGTCTGCCTCTGGCCACGGGAGAGGGATTGACCGCCTTCACCAACCTGTTGATCTAGCCCTTCGGTTTCCAGATCGGTAAATAGATTGATTCCGGAAAGCTGTACCGCTCTGATGAGTTGATGCTCTGTGACCTGTCTGGTACCAAATAAGATGTTATCTCTAATGGAACCATGGAACAGGGTGATATCCTGAGGTAGGTAACCAAAGTTTCTACGAAGGTCTGTGGGATGTATTTGAGCCGAATCTAGCCCATCGTACCTAAGGCTTCCCTTTGTAGGTTGGTAGAGGCCTACAAGCATCTTAGCCAGGGTACTCTTACCTGATCCATTACGTCCAATGATAGCTATGCGTTCACCGGGTTTAATGTTGAGTGACATGGTGTGCAGAACCGGCTTTTCAGATCCGGGATAGGAGAAGCTAATATGATCGGCATTGATCTGGCCTTCCAGTCGCTGTCGGCTGACTAGGTGTCCTTTGTTTTCAAACTCATCTTCCTGCGTCATTATCTCATCTAGCTGGCGCAGAGCACTGGCGGTATGATTACCTCTGGTCATCAAGCCTGCTAGCTGTGCCATTGGAGAGATTGCGCGGCTCGATAAGATAACCGCGGCTATAATACCACCCATAGAGATCGCATTATCTGCTACTCGATAAACACCCAAAATAACCACACATACGACTGAAAGTTGTACGGTGAAGTTGGCTAGGTTAGTCACTGAAGTAGATAGCTTCTTTGACTTCAACTGCCAGTTTGCAGTATGACCTATCATCTGCTGCCAGCTCTTTTGGACCAAGCCTTCAGCGCCACTGGATTTTATTGACTCCAGAGAAGCCAGAGATTCAATGAGGTGGCCATGTTTGAGGCTGGAAAATTTATTACTCTCCTCTATCGCAGCTTTCAGTTTTGGCTGCACGATCAAGGTATAGCCGATAATGATGATGCTGCCTATTAGCGGGATGATCGCGAGATCTCCTGCCACAACGTAGATGATGATCATGAAGAAGATGGCGAAGGGGAGATCCACCAAAGTTGTAATCGTCGCAGAGGTTAAAATTTCTCGAATGCTATCAAATTCGCCTAGTTGTTTCGCCATGCCACCTACACTTGGTGAGCGCTTCTCTAATGGTATGCCTATGGCTTTAGCGAATAGCCGTGAAGAGACTATGATATCAACCTTCTTACCTGCGACATCGATAAGATAAGCCCTCAGTTGTCGCATGATAAGGTCAAAAATATAGGCAATACCTGCGCCAATGGCCAAGACCCACAGAGATTCAAATGCTAAGTTAGGTACCACTTTATCGTAGACATTCATGATAAAGAGGGGCGAAACTAAGGCGAATATATTGACCAATACCGAAGCGATCAACGCGTCTCGATAAATTGGCGCGGAATCTTTAAGGGTTTGCAATAGCCAGTGACTGCCAGTGTCATGCTGGTGAACGTCGAAACCCATATCGCCACGGTATTGCTGTTTGACCAGAAACAAATAACCGACGTAGATCGCTTCTAATTCTTCTATGGATAAAACCTGCTCACCACCAGTTTCCGGCAATTGAATAACGGCTCTGTCTTTATCGAAATCTATCTCCCTGAGGAGGCAGGCTTTTTTATCTTTTAGCAGCAAGATACAAGGTAAGAAGATTGGCGATACTTGATCCAGCCCCTTACGGGTTAATTTAGCCGTTAAGCCAGCTCGCCCAGCTGCTTGAGGAACCAGATCTGGTGTGAGGACGCTAGAGGATAGGGGCAGTCCTGCCGCCAGTGATTCACTGGAGCATGGGCTACCGAAATATTCGGTCAGTAGGACTAAACTGTCTAGCAAGGGGTCGACAGAGACTCTTTGTGAAGCAGAGACAGCCCATTGCTCAGTTTTCTGAGAAGTAGTTACAGACACCTAAAACTTATCCTTAAGGATGATGCTAAGAATTTATTGAAATTATATTATGAAATTATTAATCATAATGGCCCATATTGCTATAGGCCATTGTTAGATTTAATTTTATTTAAGGAATTAGATGTTGAATTTGCTCTTCTTGTTGCGGATTTGATCCAGAACCTGAATTATCGGCAAATACGGTTGGGCTAGATGATGCAGTATTTTGGTTATCAATGATCAGAGCACCTTCACCATTACTACCGAGTAAACCATTAATTATGGCCTCATCAGTCGCACCATAAGCATTTGATAGGTCGACACCATCGAGAACAATTAGCTGACCGACATTACCATCATGATTCGCATCAACCTCGATAGTGGTCGTACCGTTATTCACTGTGAAGTGCAGATACTCCCCTAAATTACCGGTATTTTCACCTTGTAGTAAGTCGCTAAGATCTAGCTTATCTTCTCCTAAGTTGAAATCGGTAATATGATCGGTGCCAGTGGAACCTGCAGACCAAACAAAGGTATCTGCACCTATGTCATTTGTAGCCGTTCCTCCAGTTAGAGTATCGTCACCCAGTCCGCCAATAAGGATGTCATCTCCTAAGCCACCGATAAGGACATCGTTACCGCCTTGGCCGAAGAGGAGATCATTTCCTTCTCCGCCATAGATTGTGTCTTCGCCATCATCGGTACGAGACACGTCAAATAGATCTGGGGTGGCCGAGATAAACTCATGAACATCTTTTACTGAAACATCGGCGATATTCTGATTCGTCTCTTGTGCCACATACTTCTGTAGTGCGGCATAGCCTTGACCTTCGATATTATCGAACTTGACCAAATCGCCGAAGATGATGTCATTACCAGCTGCGGCATCGACGGTATCATCACCTTGTATAAGCGTTTGTTCTGAACCGAGAATGATGTTGGCGAGATCAGATGCATTGATATTGGCATGGGCTTGGCCATCAGAGTCATATGGAATTAAATCATCTAAATCAATTCCGCTGCCAATACCGATAGCTTCAACTTCAGAAATGGTGTTGAGTACAGCGAATGCTGCAAGAGCTTCTGCTTCTGCATTACCACCTTCACCAATCGTTTTAACGACAAAGTTTCCATTGGCATCAAGTGCAATAGTTCCCTCATTATCAGAGCTCCATTGGTGATCATCACTTTCCCAGCTGTAGACATTTCCATCGGTATCTATAATGAGATGCCCTTCGTGAGTTAACTCTTGGCCTATTTGATAGTTATAAAGTGCAATTAATTCGTTAAGGTTAAGATCAACACCATGATGACCATCGTCATAGTTCTGATTATCCATATAATCAATAACTTTGATATCACTTGTTGGTGTATCTATGACGTAGTTGTTCGGCTCTCCATCCGTAATGAAATAGGTAAAGTTATTGCCTACATTACTTGCCGCATCGCCATTGTTAAACCAATCTATAACCGTTTCAAAAGCTGATTCGTAGTTAGTTCTACCGCCACTATTGATGGTGCTAAGAGCCGTTTCTAAATCAGATATTGCACTAGTATCGGCAAGGTTAACGGATACTGTAACCTTAGTACCACTATCAAAATCGACAAGTAGGATATTCACTACACCGGCATGGGCACCAGCTGCACTAGCTTTTAGAGTATTATACACTTCTAATAATTGAGCTTTAGCAGTATTTACATTGCTGCTTCCCATACTGCCAGATGAATCAAGAATAAAGGCGATGTTGTAGTTTTCACCTTCAACGACTTGAATACCAGTAGAGTCACTGACGATAACATCATGATTTGCAGTGCCTGTAATATTGTCATCGCCATATGAACCATTGTCTTGGACATAGCCGCGCAATGAAATGTTTAGCGGTACTGAACTTATCTCGGAATCATTATTGCTTGACTCAGTGCTAGTTAGGCTAACTGTTAAGGCTAGCTCAAAATCGCCAGCATAATCTTCTTCTACTTGAAGCTTTAAACCGTTTAGCTCGGCAGTCGTTAGTGTCCAACTACCGTTACCATTATTGATTCCAGCCGATAGATAAACTCCATTTGGCACGCCGCTAATCGTTACTTCAGATAGCGTTTCACTTCCATCGTTATCGGTTAAAGCAACATTAATATCTAGTGGAATCTCTTTAAGCTGTACTTGAGTCAGAGAGCCATCAGGACCAACGACATAGACGCCGTCGGCAAATATCAAACGCTCAACTTCATATAGGTGATCACCCGCATCTAAGTCTGCTGTATTGACCGAGCTGGCATCAATGCCACGGCTATCATTGATTAATAGATACGGCGTTACTGAATGATCAAAGTGATTAGTAATTGTATAGTCGGCAAAGTTGCCCGAGTAGATGGATGTATCAGTTCCAGAACCACCGTAGATGGAATCATTTTCCCCGCCGCCGATGAAAATGTCATCACCGGCATTACCATGCAAAGAGTCAGCTTGTGCACCGCCAATCAATATATCGTTGCCAGTTCCCCCACTAAGTGAGTTTAGAGCATTCTCACTACCTTCAATGAACGAGTTTTCATTACCAGAGACAACATGTTGGCCCGATAGTACCGCTTCGATGTTAGTGCCAAACACCTCATCATTAACCTGAACATTACTAGGGACTGTGGTATCTATTGGAGCCTTATCAATCCAAACCAAGTCGTCAGCAGAGGCTGATAAGTCTGGCGCATCTGCGTCTGCTGTAATATGAATAGTTACGGTAGAGGCATTACTATCCGTAGTTCCGTCTGTCGCAATATAATCAAACTCAGCCAATGCGTCACCACGGTTACCTATACCAGCTTGATTACCATCGGCCTGATTATCATTTGGAACAAATCGGACTTGGCTTGCATCAAACATAGCCGAGCTCAATAACATACCAACAGCCTCCCAAGAGCCATTGTTGAGATACTGTAAGCTACCGTTAGCGGCGTTTGGAAGGTTTGTCGCCTTGATTGATAGATTGGCTTTCGCCGTATCTGTGTCACTGACGTTGAAGTCACTCCACTGCAAGACTAGCCCTGTATCCTCAGTGCTTAAGGTTGAACCATCAGCTGTTATAGGCGCTTCATCGACGTGGGGTGAAACAGCAAAGCGACCCGTAACGCTGTCACCGTCACCATCAGTGGCAACCACATTAAAGTCAATCTGACCGTCAGATGGGCTTTGCATCGCCTGATATTGATAAAACTCCCACTGGCCAGTCCCTGGGGTGAATTCGACTTTAAAAATAAGCTCACCAGAGGCCGTTTGTCCCAGCATAGTATTATCAGACTGAGTTATTAGAATCGTTTCACCACTTGCAGTCAGCAGAGCATTTTCATCACTCCCCGTTAATACAAGTGAGCCAAAACCATCGGCTCCCCAATTGGTATCGACTTCTCCCGATGCATAACCAATAGCTTGTGCATCGGTACCAAGGAATTCAATAGACTTGATTGTTATATCGCTATTGTCACCGTGTGCGGCATTGAACCCGTTATCGGTAGACTTGATGACGAGCTGATCGAAGCCCCCCTGAAGCACTTCAAAGACAGCAGCATAATTACCATCTGAGGCATCTGAGCTAAACGTTTGTGTTGCGATTAGCTGGCCATCTCGATAAAACTCAACCACACCAACTTCAAGTTCCCCACCAAACATATTGGCAAACTCAATGTTTACGCCATAAGCGACGGTGCCAGGATCTAATGTGATGACAATCTCTTCGGAGGCTTCAGACCCATCGGCAAACTTACGGAAGTCTATTTCGTTGGAGATATTATGATAAGGCGCTCCCACACTGTTAACGCCAATGCCATTACTGGTACTGTTGACGCTGGCATTAATCAATGTTGAATCTGTAGAAGATGTAAATCCACGAGCTGTGATAGTGAAGCCATCGAAATCGATTGAGCTAGAATTTCCACTTTGGCCCGTGAGCGAGAATTCACCAATCAAGCTGTCTGGAATATCTATGTCGGTAACAACTTCTGCAGCTGAATCGATAATTTCCGGAGCATCATCTTCAATCGTAACGGTAAAGTTTCCGTTGGTTGTAGAGCCATCCCCGTCATTGACTGAAATGCCAAAGTCTAATGAGATGTTATCTTCACTGCTTGTATTTGTGTGATCGACTGGAGCGAGTAAGGTTACATCATAACCCCAATCTCCAGGCGTATTACCTGCAGGAGCCGTAAGCGCTACAGACATTACTTCAAGGTATGAATTTTCACCTGGTGTACCGACGAAACCTGTAAGAGTTTGTGAGCCAGAATCCCAAGACCACAGAACCGTTTCACCACCTGAAGTTAATGCTGCTGGGCCTGAAAGTGAAACTGTTAAAGCATCACCATCAACATCTTCAATACTGATAATACCGCTTGCTGCGACTTCATTCGTCGTATCTGTATTACCGGTGTCATCAACTAGACCGTCAGTTAAACCTTCCTCTGAGACTCGAGTGTTGGTAGTCGACGTGATTGTTACATCATCATTCACTTCACCGACATTGACGGTGACGGTAATGGTTTCTTCAACGCCGCCGGACGTCACGGTATAGGTGAAGCTGTCGCTGCCATGGAAATTATCGGCAGGGGTGTACGTCGCCACACCGGCTGCGGTGATGCTCACCGTGCCGTTTGCGCCTTGGGTAAAGGCGGTGACTTCAGCATCCGCATTTTCGAAGCTGTCGTTGGTGAGCAGGTTCAGTACACCTTGGGGTGTCTTCATCGGGTGTTGATGGTATCGGGCTAGGATATCCACTACTGGGGTGACGGTGACGTTGATCACTTGAGTGACGCTGTTGCCATCATCATCGGTGATGGTGACGGTGAAGCTGTCGCCGCCGTTGTGATCAGCCGTTGGGGTGTAAGTCCACTCGCCAGTTGCGGCATCGATGCTGGCGGCGCCGTTACCGGCCGCGCCAGTTACGCTGTAAATGGTGCCATCGGTGAGGCCGTCATCATCGGTTGCGGTGAGCTGGCCTGTGATAGCCGCGCCATCTTCTGCGCCTGAGCCCGTGATGTCGCCGCCAATGGTGGTGGTGTCGTTCACTGGAGTGACAGTGATATTAACTGTCGCAGGAGTTATGTCTGCTAGTCCCTCATTATCTACCGAGTGGTAGGTAAAGTTTGTTTCTCCATACCAATTTTCATTGGGAACAAAAGTGAGGTCGGCAGCATTTTCTGCCAAGATTATTGCGCCAACTTCTACGACTACACCATTTAACATTAGAGTGCCGTTATCAGGTAATGAGTCAATGATGAAGCTCGTCACTGAGCCATCAATATCATTACCGCTTAAAGTTGATATGGCTATACTAGCCGCATCTTCCTCACCGGATATAGTGAGCTCATTTGTTGTTGGGGCATCATTAAGTGATGTTACATTTATTTCAAGTGTTGCGGTTTCACCTGTGTTAGTGGTGTATGTGACAACGGGGACTGTACCATTCCAATTTTCCCAAGGTGTAAATTCGTAGCTACCATCAGCATTTAGATAAAAAACACCGCTTTCTAATTCAGCGCCTTCTCCTGACTGTAGGGGGCCATTATAGCCATCGATGGTATAGCTAGTGATCTCGGTATTTTCGCTTTCATCATTATCAAGCACATTTCCTATGGCTGTTGTGTCTTCAGCTATAGTTTGCTGGTCATCGGTGGCATCTGTGTTGTCATTATTAACTATGATGGTCAGCTCGGCAGTTGAGCCAGTATTGGTTGTATATGTGATTACTGGCACGTTGCCGTTCCAGTTTTCATTTGGCGTGAAGGTATAAGTGCCATTTTCATTGATGGTCAATGCGCCACCAACGAGCTGAACTGTAGAGCCTGTAGTGTGTGTATCACCATTAACTTCGAAGCTGACAACGGTTAGAGCATTATCTATGTCTATATCGTTATCTAATACATTACCTGTTGCCACAGTATCTTCATCGATAGTGTTGCTGTCATTGACGAGTACGCTCGGGTCATCGACTGGGGTGACTTCAAGAGTGAGTGTCGCGGTAGAACCAGTATTGGTTGTATAAGTGATGACAGGAACTGAGCCGTTCCAGTTTTCATTTGGCGTAAAGGTGTAAGTGCCATCGTCATTGATGATCAGTGAGCCGCCTTCAAGTTGAACTGTTGTGCCTGTAGTGTATGTATCACCATTAACTTCGAAGCTGACAACGGAAAGGTCATTATCTATGTCTGAATCGTTATCTAATACATTACCAGTTGCCACAGTATCTTCATCGATAGTGTTGCTGTCATTAGCTAATATGGACTCGACATCATAGTTTTCAGTTGTATTTGCAGTACCTTGTGCTCCGCCTGCTCCAAAGCCATATACAATCCCCTCTATAATGGTATCTGGATCATTAATTAGCTCAGATCCTGCAACTTCAATCGAGAAGGTGCCGTCGGCATTCATCTCTGTCTGATAGGTTTGACCATTAATCGTGAGGATCACTATACCAACAGTAATAGAGGCATCGGCCGAAACTGTACCTGTGACAGTTATCGCTTGATTACCCTCAGCATCGGTAATTAAATTATCACCGGTGATAGGGTCGATATCTATGCTTACTGCTGTATTTGATGGACCATCGTTATCGAAGATACGTAAAGTACCTTGGGCATCGACGAGTGCAGCATTTACTGGGTCTGTCAGGTTGATAATTGCAAACTCAGGACTATCTTCGATGATTAAATCATCAACAATTGGTACAGTGATATAGGCGGTTGTTTCACCAGGAAGGAAGGTTACGGTGCCTGATACAGAGATGAAATCTTCGCCAAATAGTGCTGAAAGCTCTTCTGTACTGTAGTTAACGGTAACAGTTTCTGTACTTGCCTCACTCAATGTGAGGGTGAATACAGCATTTTCCATCCCTTCGATCACGATAACATAATCAATATCTATTTGGGGGAGGCTTGAACCATCGGCATCATTGTCAAAAATGGCAAATTGCAGTGTTTCATCGTAGACATTTTCACCTGTGACTTCGGCAATGAAATACTCGGTAGGTTCTATAGCTACATCATCAAAGATAGGTACACGTATGATGACACTGTCATTTCCAGACTCTAAGACAAAGCCAAAAATAGGACGAGGTATACTGCCGCTATAGTCAACAGATGTAACTGTCATGGTTTGCCAAGTGAGGCCACCATCATTCGAATATTCTAGTGGTACTAGATAATCATCGGCGTATTCAGCAATGGGAAAACCAAGCTGCTCACTCATGCTCTCACTGGTAAAGTTGATTTCTAATCGTTGATCATCAGCGAAGGTCAGTTCACTGTTTAAGGTAAACTGGTTGAATCCATCATGCTCAAATACATCTGGAATATCTGCCGATAGATGTGATTTAAACTGATCTTGTGTTGCCGAAGTGATCTCTCTGAAGGCGGTCCAATCTTCAACACGGTAATCGATGCTTAGACCTTCTAAGTCATATTGAGTGATACCAGCATTGAGAATTATCTCGTAATTACCGTTTCCAAGATCGACAAGTGTGCCTATGTCGGCGAAGTCAGCATTAAGCTGTACATTTTTAACGACTAAATTTTCAGTAGTTACCTGCTGACCCGAAGCGCCCGCCAGTAGATCATTGGCTGAAAAGGTGATCTTTCCATCTAATTCATTGTAGTTGTAGGTAATTAGCCCGCCAGGCACATCAAGTATATCTGCGGTACGATCGTCTGCAGTTACCGGGCCGCGATCACCGGCTAAGTCATCGATAGTGTCGGCAACATGCTCCATTGCCAGAGTCTCGAAGGTATTCGCACCGCTCGGATCAAACTCTGAGTCACGAGTGAAGATGATACCTAGGTCAGCCAGTACGAGAGATAACATCTCTTTACCCGCAGTTGCTAGGTTCAATGGTTGACCAGTAGTGGGGTCGATATAACCCGTTAATGCTTCATGAATCGCTGCAATAATATTGATGTTAGACGTGTAGCTAGCATCTAGGTTGACTAGGCTATTAGTCTGTAAGATACCATCGTCGGTTCCATCACTGAGGTCGTTATCCAAAGCTTGTAAGAAGATAGCCATGTTTTCAACATAGTTCATGTTGCTATCTGAAAGTGATGTACCGGCAATATCCTGAAGGAAAAGAATGGTGCCTTGAATGACATCGGCACTAAAGCTGGCAATGATGACATCGCCAATACTAAAGGTGATGGTGTCTCCAGGGTTGTACGCGAATGAGCCATCAGCTCCCATATCGCCAGTGAATCCACTCAGTCCTGAAGATGTTGTATAAGCTACACCATTGACAAAATTATCGGTGAATTGGGCTATTTTAAAGCTATCTGTTGTTTGATTATCTGTTTGAGCTAGAGAAAGGTTAGCCGTTAATGTCGCATTTACATTAATAGGTGCACCGAAAGATGTGTCAAAACCTGAGCCTGCTAAAGTTTCATCACCGCTACGTCCTAACGATACAAAGTCACCACCTTCATTACCATTTGTACCGGCACCAGCTGCGGTATCGGGCCCTTGAGTTGGGTCTTCTCCTGCTGCGATTTGAGCTTGAATAGCTTGGATTTCGTCTATGACAGACGTGTCAGTATCAGCCACTTCAGAGTCTTCAATCTGCTCAGTTTGATTGGAGAAGCTTGTACCATCTTCATAGGCGATCTCAAGCTCTGCGCCGTCTTCTAAAAATAATGCCGTGCCAATTGGGAGTTGTTCGCCTGATACCACTGGTCGATTCTCACCATCTACTTCTACGGTGACCTCTCCATTAGCAATTAAAACTTGTCCGTGTTGTGTGGTGACTAAAGATTTCATTCTTAACTCCAAGCGAATAACGTTAACAGTGCAGCTCTGGTAAACCCTTTACCCAACATCGGCGGCATATACCTACAATAGGATCACAAATGTTAACCCATGTGGTGGTTAGGGTCAATTTGTTGACGTTTGAATATCTATTTGTGTGTAACTCGATAGTTTTACGTGCTTCTAAATTGCTGGGTGTCGGTTAGTCGTGTTTAATGTTGCATTTATGTGTTTACTGGGCGCTAGGGTGCATAGCTTTTTGGACTGGGTTTCTAGTTCAATTTTGCACTTCTTGTAATCGAAAATAGTTAGTCAAATGTTGTCAGGTATAGTAAGTGTCAAAAATAGATCACTGTTCGAGATGTGCTAGATAATGTAATCGCTGGTAAGAAGGGGGTAACTGGTTCGAAATCGTGCTCAATTTGTATTTCCACAACTTTACCGGCACCTTGATCCCGAAGTTGATTCGCGTCTTCCTCCCATGTGGTGGTTATTCGTATTCGCTCCAGAGGCTGTGCCCTTTGCAATACGTGAGCCTCAATTTTCGCATCGGTAGTCGGTGAGTCTCCTACTCTACGTAGGTCATCACCTGCTTCTGCGCCTCTGACTACAGCATAACGCACACCTTCTCGAGCTGCATGAGCAACGGCTCCGTAAGCGTATATCATCCTGGCACCATCGAGAATAGCAAATAGAATGAGAAAAAATATGGGAGCGACAATTGCAGCTTCTACCGCAGCTAAACCTTTTTGGAACTTGCTAATCTTTTTGTAGCTGAGTTGATTTGATTGTAGATATCTTTTCATCGCTATTGCGCCCTAATGGTAGCGGTT
This sequence comes from Shewanella psychrophila, assembly GCF_002005305.1. Lineage (NCBI taxonomy): Bacteria > Pseudomonadati > Pseudomonadota > Gammaproteobacteria > Alteromonadales > Shewanellaceae > Shewanella > Shewanella psychrophila. The sequence goes on along the minus strand of NZ_CP014782.1, from coordinate 3,557,367 downwards.
CTGCTTATTACAAGTTGATTGGGTATGAGTGGATAAGAAACGACGGTACGAAAGTCGCGAGTTGCCGTTACTTCTACAAATATCTGAACCTGACCCGTGCATAAGTTGCTAGTACAAAAGACTTCGCTGCTGCTACCTGGGCACTTACACACACGTTTCGAACTTACAGCTACGGGATCTGAGTTAAAGGCATCGCTAATGAGATCGCTAGCTTCCGAAAGTGCAGAGGCCTTGATTCCAGATGTGTCTATGACGAGATTGGTACTTTGCGCTGCATAGCCGGCTGCTGCACGTGCGGCGTTGGTGGTGGTAATCGATACATACATGATACGGCCAAAATCGATTACTGCCAGCATAATAAAGATGATAATGGGCAAAACAATGACGGCCTCAATGGCTGCAACCCCCTTTTGTTTAGTTGAATTCAAAGTGAATTGCCGACTTACATTCATATATTGCTCCTTACTCAACCAAAGTAACCCGTTTAAGCGGAGAGCCACCTGAGCCGGTGAAATTACTAATCTCCACGGTTGAGCCACTCGAAATCTCTAAAAACTTTGACACTAAGATAGTATCGGATGGGTTACCCGTTGAGTTGCTATGAAACTTTAAGTGCTGATTACCCACATATATAGCTCCGGCTAATGTTGCCGTCACACTGCTATCTATTCTGTTTACTGGGTAAGAGCCTGGATCATCTGAAGAAGGGGCATCTCTATCTGAGAAGAATAAAATCCCATCTAGACCTTCACATTGACTACCGCTTGTACCGCCTAGGCAAGGTGGTGCGGAAAAGTTAGCCTCAGAGCTTGAGTTGATGTCCAGAGTCCAAAACCATTCTTTACCTTTTTCGGGGTCATGATCCGAATTAGAATCATCACAGGCCCAATAGCAAGTATTATAAAAGGAAACACTTGTGCCGATGGCTTCTGAGTCTGCTCCTTCAACTACGAGCCCACCGCCTCGAAGAATATATACCCCAGTATTGAGGTTTGCAGTGCCTTTTTTCACTAATATCCCGCCACAATACGTACCGGGATTAAGAGTTACTGAGCCATTGGTATCTATGGTGTATGGCTCATAGGGACCACCTGAGTCTTTCTTTTTGCCACTACACCCACTGGCATTGCAACTTTCATCCGCTGGACATGCGCCAGAGCTTCTATCAACTGTCGGCGGCGTCAGGCCTGCAAAAGGGTCTGGTGCGGGTAAGGGGGATTCTTCGGGTGGTAAGCCCATACCACTGAGAGGGCAGTCCCCATCATTATCACATTGGTAGGCGTCTCCGCCTAAATCACAAGTTTGTCCGGTTGTATAGCCGCCAACGACAGTGATCATGCCGGCTTTCACACAAGCTCCACTCTCAACCACGCTGGCTGCACCGCTATCGTCTGAATTTACCCAAATTCCACAGCGCGCGTCGAGTACCGAGTCACTAGTGACTTCGAAGGCTTTTTTTTGTTCGTTGTCGAGGACATAAACGCAGTTGATCCCGCTGGCGGTATTACCATTTGCTACGGCTCTTACCTTGTAGGGGATAGAATCTATATTGAGTATTTTTGAGAAGAAGGTGAGGGTTGGTTGAGTGATTATCACTTCTACAGAAAAGGGATCGCCGATGTAGAAGCCTGTTAATGGTGGATGGTTAATGACTACGTCGATACCTTCATTACCGTGAGTAAAACCATTGACGATAGCTTCAGTATTTGCTGCTGTGATAATAGTGGAGTCACGGCCATAAAACTTCTCAAATGCACCGGCTAGGGCGGCGGCGTCGGCGGCGGTTTGGGCTCGGCGATAATCTGAGTAAACTTTCCCTGAGTCTAATGCCAAGCCCGCCATTGCGATTAAGGCGAGTAAGGACACCACGGCTAATGGTGCGATAATTCCTTTCATCTTTCGGCCCAGAGAGCTTATTTCGACCATGAAAGCACCTTAAGTCAGTTCTGTTAATAATCCTTACTTAAGTCTAGTAGCGATAATCTTGTTCATCAAACATGTATAGCTTAGCAGGCTAATCAACTTATTAGACTGCTGTAATTACGCAACATCTACGATGAGTGCATTATTATCGAGTAAACCTTGAATAATGGCTTGATCACCAACTCCGGCTAAACTGGTTCCTTGAAGAAGAATAGTGATAGTATCTGTGCCTGCCCCATTACCATCAAGATCGATAGTGATAATCGTATCTCCGCCTGAAACATCGAAAGATAAATAATCAACTAGATCTAGTGCGTTATCAGTTTCGCCAGAAAGAAGGTCAGAAAGGTCGAGTACATCTTCTACAGCATCGAAGTCCAATACAGTATCGCTTTCGCCGTTGATGGAATCAGTATTCCAGATGAAGGTGTCATTGCCTTCTCCGCCATGCATCTGGTCATCACCACTACCACCCACTAACTCATCATTATCATCACCGCCATACATCAGGTCGTTGCCATTGCCGCCGAGTAGCTGGTCATCTCCACCTTGGCCAAATAGGATATTGTTACCGTCTCCACCAGTAAGAATGTCATTACCGTCGTTTTCCCGTGATACATCAAAGTCACTAGCATTGGCTGATACGTAGCTGTGGACTTCATAGTTGGAAATATTGGTATCGTTGTTTAGATCTGTATTTGGCTGTGCTTCAACATATTCAACGAGTGCATCAAACCCTTCTTCGTCTATACCGTCAAATTCGATCAAGTCACCAAAAATGATATCGTTACCATTACCTGCATTAAGATCATCATTTCCTGGTAATAATTCTGTTTGTAGTATGGCATCTGCTAAGTTATCAACATCGACACTCGTCAGTGGGGTAGCGCCCGAGTCGAATTGATCCAGTATATAATCTGGGTCATTAGGGTTAAATGCATTTCCTAGCCCTATCGCTTGGACGTAAGTCAGGTCTTCAAAAGTGAGCAATGCAAAAGCTGCTACGGCAGCAAGGTAAGCTTCTTCATAGTCATTATCATCATCACCAGGTTTTGTAGGTTCACCATCTGTAACGAAGAAAGTGTAATTCATTCCTAAGTTTGTTGAAGCCAACCCAGAAGTAAACCAAGTCGTCGCAAGGTTAAATGCGGCTTCATAATTTGTCCATCCATCACTATTCATATCTTCTAGAGCTGCCTCAATGATACTTGCATCTAAATTTGATAAATCAATATTTAGAAGAATTTCAGCACCTGTATTGAAGTCTATTACTAAGATATTTACGACTCCGGGATTACCTTGACCAATGGTCGATATCAACTGGTTTAACACCTCTGTTATCTGTGTTCTGGCGGTATTAACCGCGCTTCCCATACTGCCTGATGTATCAATAATAAAGGCTATATTGTAATTTTGACCTGGACCGAAACCCGTTGTATCACCTATGAGGATATCGTGTGCATTGCCTGTTTCTACAGTGGTGTCATCTTCTGGCCCAAATGTTTCTTCAGAATAGACCTCAAAATAAACCGTTGCGGTATCTGTTCCACCATTATCGTCGTCTATGGTGTAGGTGAAGCTGGTTGGTGCATCTTCGCTACCGTCGTGTTCAAAAGTAAAGCTACCGTCCTGATTGATAAATAATGTACCGCCAGTAATTTCAACTTCGGCATCACCATTATTATCAAACACTATAACGACACCATTGATATGGGTGATTAGCAAGGTATCACCATCAATATCACTATCGATACCGTTACTCGTATCATCATCATCGATGATGTTACCGATTACTGATTCGCCTTCGTCTACATGGTAGGTATTGTTTCGAGCATCTGGTACGAAGTTTTCAGGCTCTAGAGTGATGGTGAAGTGTCCATCGTTTTCGGGGGTGAATATTACTGCATCACCATCGTTATCTGTAGCGCCATAGGCAAACTCTAAATCGATTGGTGCATTAAAGAGAGTGTCTACAGAGGACAATCCAGTGACTTGGAAGTCATTACCGCTCATATGCAATATTTCGATAGAGATGATAGCAAAGCCATTTTGCGTCAACTCTTCAATGGTTAAAGTTCCATTAATGGTCGTATTGACAACATTGGTTGAGCTATCCGAGTAAGTCACAATATACTGTATATCAGAGGTTCCAGTGTGATTACCGTTATTGTTTGTTCCTAGACTGATGGCTGCTAGTGACGTTCCATCTACACCGTACACAAATTTGATCGCTTCCCCTGTATAGATAGATGTCTGAGGTCCAACCCCAATACCATGTGCATTAGAGTTGATTGAAGAAGCTGAGCCGTTAAAAGTACCGGTTATGGTAGAAATAACCATAGCCGCTTGATCATCTTGAGCATAGATTGAGCCGTCTGTGTCGACATAGTAGGCGGCATTGTTACCTGCAGGAGCGCCACTTAGGTCATAATCGATTAGGACTTCAACGTCTATTTGATCGAGTAATGTGAACTTATAATCGAAATGACCTGTGCCATCAGGTATCGCTTGTAAGGTAAATACTGGTGTGTTTCCCGCTGTAGCAGTTAATGTATCGCCATTCATGGTATAGATTAAATCTATGCCATTAGATTGTAGCCCTTGGGTAATGACTTCAAAATCAACACTGCCGAAGCCATCGGCACCAGGGTCGAATAAATCACCAGTGATAAATTCATCAATAGTATGAGGCATGCTGGGAGTTGCTAACTCATCGACTTCATCGAGAGGGGCATCATCTTCGACAACGACATTGAGTAGTGTATCTACATTAGCAAATCCATCATTGATTGTGACTCCAAAATTAATGGACATGAGATCTTCGGTATCATTGACAAGGTGATCCAGTGGTCCGAGTAAGTTAACGGTATATCCCACACTATAAACAGAGGCGTTAACGCTAACAGAGCCAAGCACTATGGTCATAACTACGATGTTGTTTGCAGTTCCTGTTAAGGTATTTGTATTACCGTCCCAACTCCAATTGACTAAGAAATTATCAGAAAAAACGTCAGTTGTTGAGGTACCTAATGACACGGTAATATCTAAGACATCTGGATTATCAACATCTGTAAAGGTTAGCGTACCTCCATCAGTTGGTGAGTCAGTCGTATCAGTGGGATCACCTACATTATCAATAATTCCGTTTACTAGCCCTTCTTCTGAAACTATAAGGGAATCAATGTTGGTGATCTCTGGGTCATCGTTGGTGCCCGTGACAGTGACGGTCACCAGTTGGGTAGTAAAGGCACCGTGCTCATCAGTGACCGTGACCAAGAAGGTTTCATCATGCATTTCACCTTGGGCGAGGGCATCGACCAATGGGTTATCAGCAAGGGTGTAACTCCACACCCCAGTATCAGGGTGGAGCGTGAAGGTACCGTAATTGTTGATTTGGGGGACGAAAGTCCAACTCCAGCTGGCACCGTTATCAACGTCATCGGCGGTGAGTGTACCGCCAGTGACTAAGTCGCCAGACTCAGGGACATTACCGCCGTCCATGACTCCCGCTTCGAGGACATCACCGGTAGCATCACCGAGGTTAGAGGTGATGAAGGGATCGTCATTTGTTCCGTTAATGGTAATAGAGACCAGTTGAGTATCGGTAGCCCCAAATTCATCAATGACTGTCACTAGGAAGTTTTCTACAACTTGTTCGTTTTCTGCCAAGTTGTTGGAAGCATCATTGTCTAAAATGTAAGTCCACTCACCGGTATCGGGATCTATAACAAAACGACCAAGAGCTGAGGTATCGTTACCACTCCAAGTTAATATTGCGCCATCATCGACATCATCTGCGGTGAGCGTGCCTGTAGCGGAAGCTGTTTGTGGGTCATTTACTTCAGAAACTTCTCCTGTGGCATCTGTTACTGAGGAAGTGATAGCAGGACTATCATTTGTACCAAATATGGTGATGGTCACCATTTGGGTATCTGTGCCACCAAATTCATCGGTGACCGTGACCAGAAATTGCTCTTGGGTTGATTGGTTTTCGGCTAGACTGTCGGCAGCATTGTTGTCTAAGTTATAGGTCCACTCACCGGTATCTGGGTCTATAGAGAAGCTGCCTAAGCTGCCAGTTGCATCACCACTCCAGGTGAGTACTGCGCCGTTATCTACATCGGTCGCTTCGAGCATGCCAGTAGCTGTTGGGAAGCCGGGAACGACAGTACCATCATCGAGGTTACCAGCTTCGATCACTGTACCCGTATCGTAGCCTTCACCTTCTTGCTCTTCAGGTGGAGGGGTAATAATGGGATTATCGTTGGTACCCGTGATGGTAATTGTGACAAGTTGCGTATCGGTTGCACCGAACTCATCTGTAACTGTGACTAGGAAGTTTTCAACGACTTGCTCGTTTTGTGCGAGGCTGTTTGATGCATCATTGTCTAAGGTATAAGTCCACTCGCCACTGCTTGGGTCAATAACAAAGCTACCTAAGGCTGAAGTATCATCTCCACTCCAACTCAGCACTGCACCTGAATCGACATCGGTGGCAGTAAGTGTACCAGTTGCAACTTGCTCACCAGTTTGCTGTTGTTCATCTTCATCAAATTCAGTTACCGCCCCAGTGGCGTCACTAACAGAAGATGTGATAATAGGGCTATCGTTAGTACCTATGATGGTGATGGTTACTAGTTGGGTATCTGTGCCGCCAAATTCATCGGTGACCGTGACCAGAAACTGCTCTTGAGTGGATTGTCCTTCGGCTAAACTGTCGGATGCATCGTTGTCTAAGTTAAAGAGCCACTCGCCGCTATCTGGGTCTATAGAGAAGCTGCCCAAGCTGCCAGTTGCATCACCACTCCAGGTGAGTACTGCGCCGTTATCTACATCGGTGGCTTCGAGCATACCTGTTGCTGTTGGGAAGCCGGAAACTACTGTGCCATCATCGAGATTACCGGCTTCGATCACTGTGCCAGTATCGTAACCATCACCCTCTTGTTCTTCTGGAGGTGGGGTGATGATAGGGTTATCGTTGGCACCTGTAACAGTGATTGAGACGAGTTGAGTATCTGTCGCACCGAATTCGTCGGTGACAGTGACGAGGAAGGTCTCTTCGACCTGCTCACCTTCAGCTAGGCTGTCTGCTGCTGCATTATCTAAGGTGTAGGTCCACTCGGCTGTATTTGGGTCAATGACAAAGCTACCCAAAGCTGAATTATCGTTACCACTCCAACTCAGTACAGCCCCTGAATCCACATCGGTTGCCGCTAAAGTACCTGTTGTGCTTTGAATCGTTGTGAGAGGCTCCTCAGACTCTAGTTCACTGACACTTCCAGTTGCGTCAACTTCAGATGAGGTAATTATTGGGGAGTCGTTGGTTCCGTTGACTGTTATTGTTATTTGTTGTGTTGATGTTGCGCCTAACTCATCTGTAACAGTGACAATGAAAATATCTTGAACTGCATCGCCTTCGGCTAAGCTATCCGCCAATGAATTATCTAGGCTATAAGTCCATTCGCCAGTTACCGGGTCAATGACTAAACTACCGAACTCTCCGTTAGGGTCACCGCTCCAAGTTAAAACAGCCCCATTATCGACATCTGTGCCAGCTAAGCTACCTGTTGCCGTGACTACACCAGGAATTATTGTACCGTCATCCTCATTACCTGATTCGATGACTAAACCTTCGTTGCCGGCAGGGATAGGACCATCGGGATCGTCAGGATCACCAGGATCAACTATGACGATAACGGGATCATCGTTAGTGCCTGTGATTGTGATTGCAAGGGTCACCAGTACACTGTCACCGTCGGTATCGGTCAACTGATAGGTAAATGTTTCAGTGACTTGCTCTCCTTCCGCTAGTGCCTGTATGTTATCTAATGAGTTATCTAACTGATAGGTATAACTGCCGTCTGCAGAAATTTGTAATAGACCAAAGCTACCTGAAATCCCTGTAGCGTCTGACACTGCAACAGTGGTTCCGTCAGAATTAGTAATTTGCGACAGGACTGCCGAATCGGCACCTTGGGTATCGTTAAGTAAAACATTGCCAGCAATTGAAGTATCGCCATCTTCTGAGACGTTGTTCGTATCATCTACACCGCTCGGATTATCGTCGACGATATTTACTGTGATGGTAGACGTTGTAGTATTATCAGCAAGATCAGTCACTAAAGCGGTAAAGGTTTGTGAGAAAGGATCGGATATCGAATTGTCTACGCCGCTGGTTAGAGTGAAGTTATAGTCAAGCGCATTGGTATCAGGGTCGAAGCTGGTGAGCACTAATTCGCCGTTATCTGTTGTTATTGTTATAGGGCCAACAAATATCCCTCCAACAACAATGTCTATGCCATTAATGGTTAGGATACCTACGCCAGCTTCTGCATCAATTAACAGGCTGTCTGATTGAGTTAAATCTGTTACTAACGGGTTTGAACCTAGCGATAAGTTAGCTTCAAATAAAGTAATACTACTTGCACCTATTGTTGGGAGATCTGGAATTTCAGCAGTTAAAATTAGGGAGTCTTCTGTGGGGGCGGGAGCTAATTCGAATCCAGCTGTGTCATATCCGGCTCCTGCTAATGTTTCATCACCTGTTCTACCTAAGGTGATATAGTCGGAGCCTCCTTCATTTCCTCCACCACCACCGGCTGCAGTCCCTGCCGCAGTTTCTGGTAGGCCAGCGGTAGGATCTTCACCCGCTAAAATTTGTGCTTGTAAGGCGGCGATTTCAGCATCTGCAGACACTGGTGCAGTAGCAAATTCAGGCGCTGCTCCTAAGGAGATTTCAGGTATCGGCTCGGCAAAGTTTGTCTCTGTAATTATCGTTCCATCAGCCATCTGTAAGATGAACTGAGAGTTTGGAGAAAAGATCAGTTGTTCACCATCTCTAATGAGATCGCCTATAGTCACATCTCTGATATTCCCTTGCTCATCTTTGGCCTTTAATTGACCCACAAGATTAGTGACAACTGCGTCCTGTTTAGCTACTGAAACACCCATAACCATATCCTAGAGCCGATTTTTCCATGACGTCAGCTGCAAATTGATTGATCAGAAATAAATTTCTGCTATTACACATATTGTTTTGAGTGTGGCTCTAATTGACTGTGAGTCAAATTAATGACTATTAGCTACAGATGGCATGAATATTGGGTTTGTATGAGGGAAAACTAAAAACTAAAAGTTATTCAGCTGTTTGGCATTGTTGAAATGAGCTAGGTTACAGTTCTAAATAAAAAAGCCACCTAGAAGGTGACTTTGTTAGTTAATAATCGTATAAGAATTAACCAGTGTTAGCGGCTTGTCGGTAGCTTTGAATTGCCCCATTTTGCTCGCCAAGATGCTCATGGGTCTCACCTAAGGCCAGCCAGAACTCTTTACTTGGCTGTTGATGGCAAACTTTTTTCCAGTATGTCATGGCTTGACGATAATCTTTATTTTGCGAATGGAGCTTGGCCTGTAATATTTGGAAATTGAGCTCTTCACCGTACTTTTTCTCAAGTGCAAATATCTGTTTCCTTTCTTCGACGTCAGCCGGAGACAATATCTCAGCAAGTGCCAAAGAAGTCTCTGAACAAAGTCTGCTCTTTATCTGTTTCATTAAGAGTTTTTTAGCTTCTGTCTCACGGTTAAATTTATTTAAACCTAGGCAGTAGCTGGCTATGTATTGTGGCTCTTTTCGTTCGGCTCGGCTTAACCAGTGCCATACTTTTTCTAACTCTTGTTCACTGTTGGATTGGGCTTGAATAAGTAAAGCTTTATTAGTGAGAATGCTGAGTTCTTGGTAATTATCATCACTAAGCACTTGACGCTTCTTAATTATGGGGAGCAGTAGTTTTAGTGCATTCCAGTCGGCTTGTGCTTGATATAACTCTAAGGCTAATTTTAAGACGGGTTGTTTGCTCTTACTCGTTGGAGAGAGTTTATTTAGCTCTACTCTAGCTTGGTCTAGTTCTCCTTGCTGGAGTAAATATCGGGTGCGGCTAGTGCCCACGGCCTTGCTTGCCAATGGCTCCTGTTCCGCTTGTTGTAGGTATTTGTCTCGTGATTCCGTATTGTTTTGATGCTGTGCAGCTCTGGCTGCGGCAAGTAAGTTAAGGGTAGGTAGTTCACCTTTTTCAGCACCTTTAATCATGGCTTTTTCGGCTGAGGACCAATCCTCTTCCGCTAAAGCGAGCGCTCCCACTAGCGTGTGTTTTCTTGCGGCTTTCTTGCGCCACTTTTCGGGGAGTAAACGACTGCTGAGTAACAGGTTAAGTATGAAAATAATCACCCACTCAGCGAGCTGTAGTACACCGTAAAAAATGATGAGGGCGATAACAGCAAAAACGACACCCGTTTCAACTTCGTAGTCCCAGATAGTGAAATATAGATAGCCATTCATGCCTTCGAAAAAAGGACTGATACAGAGACCGAATAAAATAATTCCCAGATAGATCAATACACGTGTCATAGGGAAACCTCTTCAGTCACCATTAAGTTACCATGGGTAGCTAACTGCTGGAGCATAGGAGTCGATTGAAAGTGGTTAATACCCGGTGTCTGTATTTCTAAGGTGCTTAATGCATCGAGTGCAGCTAATGTTTCTTCAGTTTGAGCCTTGCTAAGATCAAAGTACTGATAAATCCACTTTCTGGCCAGGGTCAAAGATTGACGGTAATTAACCTGATCTTGTCGGTATAGCGCAAGCTGAGATTGAAGTAGCTTATTTCTGATATTTTCAACTAGGTACCATTGTTGATCTGGCGTGAGTATAGGCGTGATATCTGTGGTTCTTTTGCGAATGACCACAAAATCGTCCATAAACGCTTTCCAGGATTTAGCTAGATTCTCTTGCCAGTCATCTATCGACTCACTCATCTCTGGGTTGGTAGGGCGATTGGCCGCATTGGTTACATCGACTCTATTTAATGGAAGCTGGTTTAGGTGTTCTATCATGTTATCTAGGGTCAGTACGGTGCCGGCAATGTCGGTACTCTTAATCGCGGAAACCGATGCTATATCGGCCGCTAACGCTTTTCTCAAGGGGGTTAGCGAGGGATCTTTCATCGACTCTATGCGGTCATCTGCCGCCTTGAGTAAGCTAGCCGATGTGCTGGGATCTTTTTCAAGCCAAAGCTTACTCCCCGCCATTCTGACCAGGTATTTTGCTTCCTCTGCCATCCAGTGGTTGGGATTACGTTGAGCAAGTTTGGCGACTCTATCACTCAGTTGAAGCTGATTATTTTTCAGTTTGTCTATGCCTGAGTTTGTGCTGCTGGCGAGTTGCTTTTGTTCTCTTTCGAGTCTGGAAATATGTTGGGCTGGTTCACTCAAGGCTTGTTTGAGTTCAACTGATAGCGCTTGAGCTTTATCTTTTTGAACTGCAATTTCCTGGTAGAGATAGTAGCCTCCACCGCCAGTCGCAAAAGTCAGTAGTAAGATAAAAATCAGGTTGAATAGGAATCCCCAAGAGACACCGGAACGCTCGACGCGAGTGTCTGACGTGGTATCTGCTTCTTTGACTGCTAGAGCTGCCTTATTAGCATCAGCTTCAGAGCTTAACTCTGTTGGTGCTTCTACAGCGTTATCATCTAATTTTTTCTTGTCCATTAAACAGTCCCTTAAAGCAATACAGCTACAAAAATGACGAGTTTAGCGCGTTAACAGGCGAACTTTACAAGCCTAGGGCTGCAAGCACTGCCTTACAATTTGCCGCTTTTGCATTGGTAACGTGCTGAAATCCATTGGCAATAGCTTGCTCCTGTACTCGTGAGCTAGGGACTATAATATGACATGCACGCAGCCAAGCAAATAACTCTTTTGGTACAAGTTTGATTAGGTTATCGAGAATCTCGCCACTGGTGACGACTATTGTGTCTATTTTGGCGTGCTGCCAGGCTTGTGCATTGCTTACTGATGTTAATGTTGGGCATGTTCTGCGATACACTTCCCAATAGCTAACATCGGCGCCTCTATGGGTTAGCTCACTAGCCAGTGCCTCCCGTCCTCCGACGCCTCTGACGATGACAATTTTCTTTTTTGAAAGTGATTGGAGCTTAGGAAGTGTGAGTAACCCTTCGGTTTGTTGGCTATCTTGAGGGGCTTCTTGGGCTGAGATCCCACATTGCGATAGTGCTTTAAGGGTTGCTTCACCGACTGCGTAAAACTGCGTCTTGGAGGGCCAGGTTTGCTTTATGGCTTTAGCGGCAAATTTTACTGCATTGGTGCTGATAAATATGATGATATCGGCATGCTGCAATAAAGCCATGCCGTGACTTTTGTGTTCTGTTTGAGTCGCTTCTACCTGAAGTAAAGGCGTGACCATATGGGAGACGCCTCTGGAAGTCAGCGCCTCAACCATCAATTGATTTCGCCCTTGTGGGCGGGTCAGTAATACTTTCATGGCAAGTCAGGTGTCATTGATCGCTACTCACTACAAAAGCATCAATTACTTGATATAAACGGCATCAAGAATCTCTTTTGCCCCTTTGCTAAGCAGTTCTTCTGCCAGTGAAATTCCTATCGACTTAGCATCAGACTTTGGGCCAACACTTGTGCCTGTTATTATTTTGCTACCATCGGGATTACCCACTAAACCACGTAATGTTAGTGTATCACCTTGGATTTCGGCGAATGCCCCAATAGGTACCTGACATCCTCCTTCCAAGTGAGTATTCATCGCGCGCTCGGCGGTCACTCGGTAGCGAGTCTCTGCATGTTCTAGTGGTGCTAGCAGAGCTTTTACACGCTCATCATCGGTACGACATTCGATACCTACAGCGCCTTGGCCGTTAGCGGGTAAAGAATCTTCGGCTGAGATAAAGCTAGTGATACGCTCTTCAAGCTTTAGACGTTTAAGGCCTGCGGCGGCAAGTATGATTGCATCATAATTTCCAGCATCTAGCTTACCTAAGCGTGTGCCTACGTTACCACGAAGATCGGTTATTTTCAGATCGGGGCGCATGCCTCTAATCTGGCACTGGCGTCGTAAGCTCGAGGTGCCAACGACTGCTCCTAGGGGGAGGTCATCGATAGACTTATAGTTGTTTGAGACGAATGCATCACGTGGATCTTCACGTTCACAAATAACCTCGAGTCCCAGGCCGTCGGGGAAATCAACCGGTACATCTTTTATCGAGTGAACGGCAATATCGGCTCTGTTTTCAAGCATGGCGACTTCAAGTTCTTTAACGAACAAGCCTTTGCCACCTACTTTTGCCAATGGAGTATCTAAGATTATGTCACCTTTAGTACTCATAGGGAGAAGTTCAACAGTCAAATCTGGATGAAAATTTTCCAGTTCTGCTTTTACAAATTCTGCTTGCCAAAGTGCAAGGGGGCTTTTACGTGTTGCGATTCGAATGACGTTTTGAGACATGCTCGATGTTCCATCAGAGGCCTTAGATGCACTAATGCTAACATTGCTCAGGAATAGATGTAACAAACAGGGTTTGATTCTTTGAACTCTGCCCATAAACGACTTCAGTTAAAAGTGTGATCATTGTCGCATTTATTCCTTGTGGTGGTTAAAGCTGTTAGCATTACTGCTGTTCCTCAAAACTGCCTTGGCGTGACTCTTATTGAACAATGAACAGAATCACATTATCGAAACCGCAGACCGATTAAATCGTGTCAGGCAGGCTCGTGCTCTCGCATTATTGTCTCCGCTGAAAAGAGATCTCCTTCGTCTTATTCCTATTTTTTTGCATTACCACAGAGCAGGATACCCTGGGTATAACGGTCCTATGACACCATCAGGTATTTTTGAGTATGCACCAAGTGAGCAAGAGCTCGCGGCTTGTGACACCTTAGGTTTAGTTAGACCTATGGTGCATCTCGTTAAGCAGGCCGCTATCGAAGGGGTGTATAGCATGGGGAGTATGTCGAGCTTCGGTCAAAACCCCAAGAGTGATGTCGATGTGTGGCTAGTTCACGATCGCCTGCTAAGTAAGGAAGAGTGCCGATTACTCGAAGACAAATCAGGTTTATTGACCACATGGTTTGCTCAGTATCGACTAGAGGTAAACTTTTATCTGGTTCATCCCGAACAGTTTTCTGTTTGCTCTCAAGATAAAGCAGAGCCGCTGCGAGCCATAGGCAACGAACATAGTGGTAGTGCTCAGCACTGGTTATTACTGGAAGAGTTTTATCGCAGCCAGATTTGTCTGGCAGGTAAGAAAGTTGCTTGGTGGCCTAATGCTCAAGACTCACAGCAGTTATTGTTTTTAGGGGATGTGAGTCAAATCCCGGCTTGTGAATACTTTGGTGCTTCACTTTGGCAGCTTTATAAGGGGCTAGATAAGCCACACAAGGCGCTTTTGAAGGTCTTACTACTCGAATCTTATGCTGCCCAATACCCGAATACCGAGTTTATCAGTGAAAAAGTGTGGCAACACACAATAGAAGGTGACTTTTCATCGGCAAACGATAGTTATTTTTTGCTCTATGAATCGATAGAAAATTATTTAATCGCCCAAGATGACCCTCGTCGTTTAGAGATAGCTCGGCGTTGTTTTTATTTGAAGTGCGGTGTCCGACTAAGTGAGCCTGAGCAAGCGCAAGACTGGCGTTATCATAAGTTAAATCATCTGGTCGAAAGTTGGCACTGGTCCAAGAGTCTGTTAGAGACATTAGATAACTGTGAGCGTTGGCATTGTGGCCAACTGCAGTGGTTTAATGAGCAGCTGAATGAGTTGATGTTAGGTTGTTATCAAACACTGCTGCAATTTGCATCGACTCATAAACTCAGTGAGAGTTTGAAATTATCTGAACTGGGTCTGCTGACTCGAAAACTTCATACTTATTTTAGTAGTGATACCGAGCAGCTTATTAGCTTAAATCGGCTTTGGAGCGATTCGATCTCAGAGCAAGAGTTGACGATTGTCTACAGCCATAACCTGGGAGTGTATTGTTTATATTGTTGCCCACCAAATCGGAAAGCCTTTATCGGGCAGAGGGCTGTTTACCGTTCTAAGAGCCGAGCGAAGTTACTCGCCTGGGCGGTGATGAACGGTGTCAGTGAAAAAATGACTCGCTGGTATGAACTGGCTAATGGTGAACGGAAATCGGTGTGTTTGATCAAGGCGTCTCAGCGTTTAAGTGACGTTTTCGAACCGCTTCCTAAGAGAGTGTCTAAGATGGACCTCTATCAACCGTGGCAATACCGAAAATTAGTGTTTATGCTCAATTTCAACAGTGATTCAACGTCCCAGTGGCAGGGGCAGGAGGTCATGGTTGATTACCTCAATGCCAATATTTTTTCCTTGGGTCGGGCCGAACAAAATATGTTGGAGTCAATCGATCTTCTTTGTCTTAATTCATGGGGAGAGTGGCATTGCCATCATTACGATGGAGAGCTCGCCATATTAGAGGCTTTGGCCTTCACTACTCCGGGGATTCGTCGTTCGGCCGAAGATATGAAGGTCGAAGTGGTGAGTGGCTCAGCCAGGCTGCAAGATCAGTTTGAACAGACGGTTAAAAACTTGGTTCGTCGAGCGGCGCGTTTAAGCTGGAAAGTGTCCTCTTCTTCAACATTAGTCTACCCACTTAAGGTGGCTAAAGTGCAGTATGGCCTGTTTTTTAATAGTAAAGGCATGGTGTATCAGGATCTTAAAGACGCTAAAGCGTTTTATCAGCAGTTAACCATGAGTATGTTGATCGAGCTACCCAGACCGAATTTAGGTAATGAACCTTTTACTAAGGTTCCAGCTGTGATCCAAGATTTTGCCGCCAGAGGAGCGATCCAATACTTTTTGCGTCAGAGTGATAATGATTTAGATGTATTTGTTCTGAATGAAAAAAATGAGTTAAATCATTATATTCAGAAGGGAACCAGTGTCGATGAGTTGGTGAGTGAGGTGAGTCATTTTCATGCGTTTGAAGAGCCTGATATCACGACGCAACGTTTTAACTTACCACAATTTTTCCGCCTGATGAGAATTGATGGGCGATTGCAGGTGATACCTTTTGGGGTGTCGATGGAAGAGGCTGAAATGGATTTTTAACCTATCATTTAAAAGGGAACCTAAGGTTCCCTTTTATCATTTTTGTCAGATAACTATTGGCTAAAGAGATAGATTTAAGCCACCTTGCTTGAGAATAGACTCGAGGACGAAAGGCATAAATTCACCACCATTTCGCTCATCGATCCATTTTCCTTCGATATAGGAAAAATGATAACCACCAAATTTCGTTGCAAGCCAGATTTGATGCAGAGGCTCTTGCTTGTTTATTACGATCTTAGAACCATCTTCAAACTCTAGCTGCAATACATTTCCCGATGCATCGATATCTATGTCTGCATCTTGTTCATCGATAGCAAGCTCGATAGCGTTATCTATCGATTGAAACATCTCATCGGCAAGTTGATGAAATTGTGAGTCTGTCATTGCCATCTGTTTTCGTCCTTCAATGGGGCAAATTTGAATGTTTACATAGTAACAATCGAGATTGGTATGCTCCATTACTTTTTACGAAAATCATCTTATACCATTCCGAGTTAGTATCTGATCATTCAGCGGGAGTTCAAAGCACTGTAGGCTAGGCGAATATTTGAAGCTAATAGTTATTCTATATCGAAAACATTCAACGTAGCATAAAGGGCTTTGAAACCCGCACTACGTGAGGCTCTCAGTGTTTCCACTTCTGCGTTACATTGACTTAAAAGGGAATAACCATTTCCTCATCAATGTGCCTTGAATTGAAAAAACTGAGAGTCTCTGAACTGACCAGATACTTATATGGAATGGTATTAGTGCTTACTCGTAGCAAATAAATTTCAGTTTAGTATGTATTAGGCCTATATATGCTTGACGTAGAAAGCTGAACTCTGCAACATCGGTAGGCTGTAGTGAGAGTTTAGAGCTCGCGCGTTCTAAGACTCGAAGCGACTAAATACCGATAAGATTAAAAATAGCACTCATACCCTATTAGATGGAAAGATTGATGTTGAGAAAAATGAGACTGTGTTCACTGATATTATTTGCCAGCCTTTTTGTGACCGCTTGCGGACAAACAGGGGCGTTATATAAATCGCCAGACAAAAAAGATAACCAGAAACAAGAACAGCAGCAACCAAAGAAACAAAGCAATAAGGAATAGACTCTTGGATCATTTTCTCTATACAAATAATGAATTATTAGCTGAAGATTGCTCTGTGGCTGAGCTGGCTCGTACCCACGGTACTCCTTTGTACATCTATTCTCGTGCTACGTTAGAGCGTCATTGGCACGCATTTGACCGTGCGGTAGCCGATCATCCTCATCTTATCTGTTACGCCGTAAAAGCTAACTCTAACATTGCCGTTCTGAACGTGCTTGCCCGTTTGGGAAGTGGCTTCGATATCGTTTCTGGTGGTGAGTTGCTGCGAGTGATAGAAGCCGGTGGCGATCCCGCCAAAGTGGTATTTTCTGGGGTGGGTAAGACAACCGACGAAATGGAGATGGCGCTCAATCTAGATATTCATTGTTTTAACGTCGAATCGGCTGCTGAGCTTGAGCAGCTAAATATCGTTGCCGGCCGTATTGGCAAGCTGGCACCAGTTTCACTGCGCGTTAACCCAGATGTCGATGCCGGTACACACCCATATATATCTACGGGTCTTAAAGAGAACAAGTTTGGTATTGCTATGGAGGAGGCTGAGGCTATTTTTGCCCGCGCCGCAGCATTACCAAATTTAAAAGTTAAAGGTGTTGATTGTCATATCGGTTCCCAGTTGACCGAGATGCAGCCTTTCCTCGATGCTATGGATCGTATGTTAGCCCTAATCGACAGACTCGCTGAGCAGGATATTCATATTGAACATTTCGATGTGGGTGGTGGCTTAGGTGTGCCTTATGACGGTGAGACACCGCCTCAACCTGATGTATATGCCGCGGCCTTGCTCGAACGCTTAGGCTCCCGAGATCTTAAGCTCATTTTCGAACCTGGTCGTGCTATTGCAGCGAATGCAGGTATTTTTGTGACTCAGGTGCTCTATCTTAAAGGCAACGGTGATAAGCACTTTGCACTGGTCGATGGTGCGATGAATGATCTTATCCGTCCTGCGCTTTACAGCGCTTGGCAAAATATTATTCCTGTTAACCCACGTGATGGTGAAACCCTAAATTACGATATCGTTGGCCCTGTGTGTGAAACCGGTGACTTCTTAGGCAAAGATAGGCAGTTGAATATAGCTGCGGGTGATTACCTGGCTGTGCGCTCATCGGGCGCCTATGGCTTTACCATGTCATCTAACTACAATTCACGGCCTCGTGCTGCCGAGTTGATGGTCGATGGGGAGCAGGCTTATGTTATCCGAGAGAGAGAAAAAGTGACTCAGCTATGGCAAGGTGAGCAACTCCTGCCGTAAACTGTTTATATTAACTGATGATGTTTCTGTTTCCTTCTTAGAAAAAGTACAAAGGTTTTACTGAGCGGCGAAACAGAGCGATTTAAAGGATACCTAACTTGATCCATTTCACTAAGATGCATGGTTTAGGCAATGATTTTATGGTGGTCGACGGCGTAACACAGAATGTGTTCTTCTCGCCTGAGCAGATCAAGCGCCTTGCGGATCGAAATTTTGGTATAGGTTTCGATCAGTTGCTTTTGGTGGAGCCTCCTTATGATCCCGAACTTGATTTCCACTATCGTATTTTCAATGCAGATGGAGGAGAGGTTGAGCAGTGTGGTAACGGCGCACGTTGTTTCGCTCGATTTGTGCGTAACAAGGGCTTGACCAACAAACAGAAAATTAAAGTCAGCACCTCCAACGGCAAGCTCACCCTGCGACTGGAACGAGACGGCAATGTCACCGTGAATATGGGGATTCCGATACTCGAACCCAGTAAGATCCCTTTTAATGCTAAGAGACCCGAAAAAACATATTTGTTACAGGCTGATATTGCAGAATCTAAGGTGCAGACCTTTCTCTGTGGCGCCGTTTCAATGGGTAACCCACACTGTGTTTTGGATGTGGAAGATATTCAGACTGCAGATGTTGAGGGGATTGGGGCTTTATTAACTCAGCATGATCGCTTTCCAAAGGGAGTGAATGTCGGTTTTATGCAGGTGATTAACTCAGGTCATATTAAACTTAGAGTATATGAGCGAGGCGCAGCAGAGACGCTTGCTTGTGGTACAGGAGCATGTGCTGCGGTTGTCGTGGGTTTGTTGCAAGGTAAGCTCGATAAAAGTGTTCGTGTCGATCTCCCCGGCGGTACTCTGACTATTAATTGGGAAGGAGAGGGTAAGCCTTTATGGATGACTGGACCTGCAGAACACGTATATGACGGACAGATACAAACATGACCGAAATGACTAATATAAAGAAACAATTGCCGTTCGATGAGATATTGATTCGAGAGTACTTACTGGATAATCCTGACTTTTTCAGTCGTTATCCTGAGTTGCTGTTGGCAATGCGAATTCCTCATGCGGAACGTGGAGCAGTGTCTTTGGTTGAGCGTCAACAAGAGATGCTGCGTAGTCGGGTGCAGCAGTTAGAGGAGGAGATCACATCTTTAATGGGTATGGCTACCCGTAATGAGATGATCTATATGTTCAATACCAAACTTTCACTTAAGCTGCTTGAATGTGAAGATCTTGGCGAACTTAGGCAAGAGTTGTCTGAAAGCTTAAAAGCGCAATTCCAGTTTAGTCACGTTCGTTTAATTACGGTACACGACATTGATAGTGAGTTGTCGCGTATCTGGAGTAAGCGCCTGAGCCAAGGTTATTATTTTGGTCGACTCACTACGGCAGAGTCGAAACGTTTATTTGGCTGTGAAGTCGGCTCAGTGGCTTTATCTAGATTATCAGAGCAATGTGGTCAGGTCATTTTTGCCATAGCGAGTCAAAATGCTATGCATTTTCATCCGGAAATGGATCATTTACTCTTGGATCAATTGAAGCAACTCATAGATCATCTTTTACCTAAACTTTAAGTGTGCAGTTTGGATCTGGCTATTAGCCTATAAAGAAGCTGCTTACAAGGCTCGTAGGCAACTGAGGAGTTAGATGAACGCCAACTGGTTCAAACAGTTTGAGAGTTATTTGAGTGCTGAGCGGCAGCTTTCTGCGCATACAGTACGAAATTACCTATTCGAGTTACATCGGGTTTCCCATAAGCTCGAAGCAAATGTCTCCTTTGCTATCCCTTGGTCTGAAGTTAGCCATGATCAAATTCAACATGTTTTAGGTCAACTACACCGCCAAGGCCTGAGCCCCCGCTCCCTGTCATTAACGCTTTCTGCGGTAAAGCAGTTTTGCGACTTTTTATTGGTTGAAGGAGTCATTAAGGCTAATCCCGCAAAGAGTCTGAGTGCGCCTAAGCAGAATAAACCTCTGCCCAAAAATATGGATCTCGATTCTGTTACCCACCTATTAGAGATAGACGCCGACGACCCTCTGAGTGTGCGTGATAAAGCCATCATGGAGTTGTTTTACTCTTCTGGCCTACGACTCGCCGAGCTGGCGGCTTTAGATGTGCTTGATATCCGCTTTGCCGAACGGCAAGTTAAGGTATTAGGTAAAGGAAGCAAGGAAAGGATAGTCCCTGTAGGGAGATGTGCGATCGATGCCATTCAAGCTTGGTTAGTGTTTAGAGAAAGTATTCCCAGCCAAGATGATGCGTTATTTGTTACAGCCAAGGGAAAACGCCTTGCTCATAGAAGTATACAAGCCAGATTAGCCAAGTGGGGGCAGGAGCAAGCCTTGAATATGCGGGTCCATCCCCATAAATTACGCCACTCATTTGCGACTCATATGCTGGAGTCGAGCGCCGATCTGCGTGCGGTACAGGAGCTCCTTGGCCATGCCAATCTCTCGACGACTCAAATATACACAAGTTTAGATTTTCAGCATCTGGCAAAAGTGTACGATGGAGCCCACCCAAGAGCCAGTAGAGCTAAGAAGCTCAATAATGGGAAAGGGGAGAAAGGCTGATGACGCGGATATATCTCAGGCCTCGTCCATTTCAAGCGATCAGCTTCGATCTCGATGACACCTTATATGATAATGGTCCCGTGATCAGGGCCGCAGAAGCCTCACTGCAGCAATTTTTACATCAAACCTATAGCGAAACGCGTCGCTGGCAAATAGATGACTGGATAAAGCTTAAAGCGAGTCTAATTCAGAGTCAGCCCGAGCTTGCCCATGATACGACTGCCGCACGTTTGATCATGTTGGAACAAGGCCTGTTAATGCTTGGCTACTCCAGAGAGCGTGCCGAATCGGGTGCCATGGCGGGCTTGAATCATTTCTTACAAAAGCGCTCAGATTTTACCGTTCCAAGGTCTATCATAAACTTGCTTCGAGAATTGAGCTTTACATATCCATTAATCGGCATCACTAACGGCAATGTCGATGCCGATAAAGTTGGTCTGGGTGGTGTGTTGGAATTTGTGCTCCACCCTGGTGAGGGCACTCGTATGAAGCCTTATCCGGATATGTTTTATATTGCCAGTCGCAGGCTGGACATTTCATTACATAGCTTACTGCACGTCGGGGATAGTCATGCATCCGATGTTATGGGAGCCAGAATGGCAGGCTGTCAGTCTGTTTGGCTTAATCCAAGCTTCGGTCGCTCCAAGATCAGAGAGCACAGAGGCATCTTGCCTCATATAGAGATTGATATGATTGGAAGTTTTTTAGAAAGTCTTATTTAACGTCTTGCTGATTATATTTATGATGCCCGTAGTGGTGGAGCTAATATGAGTAAGTTTATTGATGCTGAGCCTAAGATTAGGGAGTTGATAGAGCTGCTGATCAAACAAAATGAACAACAAGCCTCTCTCCATTAGTCTCCTTTACATCGAGTCGCGATCTAATTCCTCACTGATAGGCCTGTAGTTGCAGGCCTATTTCATCATACAGATATGCTAAAATCTATTCAGACTGGGCCAGAGCCTTAGGGAACAAGATATTATTTTCCAGATGAATATGTTGTTTCAAGTCGGCCTCAAACTCTGCCAAAGTGGCGTAGCATACGCGCCAGGTGGTACAGGCATACTCAGGAGGTTGGAAGTGATTGGTGAGCTCATGGAGCTTTTCCAGCATCTGAACCGCCTCGTTATGCTCATGTTCCATGGCATTGATAGGATTGCCTATGTGCCCGAAACAAGCGTTAACAGATGCTCCGTCGGCCATGGCCCTGATGGCAGGAAATAAAATCTTTTCCTCCTTCATCAAGTGAGGAACGAGATCTTCGACTAATGCCTGCACCCAGCCCGCAAATGGCTTTATCTCCGGATAATTTTCGCCCTGGGCGCGCACCATCTTCTGGCTGTACTCGAGTAGCAGTGGGGCTTTTTCTCGCACATAGGTATGATGCGTCTCTTCGATATAGTCGATCAGTTTATCGATGGCGAGTTGATTGAGTGTATCTTCCTTAGGCCCCGATGTATCGATGGCGATCAGCGCGGCTTCTACTTCTGTTAAGTCTGCCCCAGCTCTGTCACAGGCCGAGGCGAGTGAACGTCCTCCACCGCAACAGAAATCGATATCGAATTGACTGAAAATATGCGCGGCTCGAAAATCATCGGCTACTAACTTTCCGACACGTTGCTGGGATAGCTTGAGATCCGATTGAAAAGTTGTGCTCATACTTGCTCCAAAGCTGTAAATAATTTATATCTTTAGTGGGATGTTATTTGCCACTTAGCTTATGGACAAGTAAAACTTGACTAAATTAGTCGGGAATAGACCTTTTTATGATGTAGATTAAACTTAGGTGAAAAATCAGACATAAAAAAACCAGCCGAAGCTGGTTTTTTTATTTAGTAAGGAAAGAATGATTAGTTCATGCCGTACTTTTTCAATTTCTTACGCAGAGTACCACGGTTGATACCCAGCATGTTCGCAGCGCGAGTCTGGTTGCCGCGAGTGTGCTGCATGATGATATCTAGCAGAGGAGCTTCAACTTCGCTCAACACCATTTCATATACTTCTTCAGCTTCTTGTCCGTCCATTTGAGCGAAAAAGTTTGTTACGGCGCGCTTTACAGCGTCACGTAGTAACTGAGGCTTAATAGTACCGTTAGCTGTTTCAATTTTGCCAACTGTAAGCTGATGAGTTTCTGTGTTAGTAGTCTGATCAAACATTCGTATTCTGCTCTTTAATTAATTCTGTGCAATTTCATCAAAATAGCGTTCCACCATGGAACATTGTTTTTCAACAGTCTCCAGCCGATTAAATTCGGCGCGGAATGGACGCTGTTCTTCCTGGTCCAAATACCACCCAACATGCTTTCTAGCAAAACGGATGCCCTTATACTCACCATACAGTTCATATAAGTTTTCAAGATGTTCCAGCATCACAAGACGCTTTTCATCTATCTCAACAGGCGCTAGCTTGTTACCCGTATCCAGGTAATGTTGGATTTCTCGGAAAATCCAAGGCCGTCCTTGGGCACCTCGTCCTATCATGAGGGCATCGACACCGGTATGATCAAGCACGTAGCGTGCCTTCTCTGGGGTGACAATATCTCCATTAGCAATAACTGGGATCGAGATATTCTGTTTAATAGCCTTAATTGTGTCGTATTCGGCGTTGCCTTTATACATGCATTGCCTAGTACGGCCGTGAACGGCTAACGAGGCAATACCACAGTCTTCGGCTATCTGGGCGATTTGAACACCATTCCTGTGCTCTGGAACCCAACCGGTTCGAATCTTCAGGGTCACTGGTACATCGACTGCGGCTACCACGGCCTGTAAAATTTCTTTTACCAGTACGGGGTTTTGCAGCAAAGCTGAACCAGCTAGCTTCTTATTCACTTTCTTAGCAGGACAACCCATATTGATATCGATGATCTGCGCTCCCTGTTGTACGTTGACAACAGCGGCGTTGGCCATCAATTCAGGATCGGCACCTGCGATCTGCACTGAGCGTATTCCCTTCTCACCAGCATGACTCATGCGCTGGCGGCTCTTATCTGTATCCCAAACATCGGGGTTGGATGAAAGCATCTCAGAAACCGCCATGGCAGCACCATAACGAATACAAAGATTTCTAAAGGGTTGGTCTGTGACACCTGCCATTGGTGCCACGATCAGCTGATTTTTCAGTTGATAGGGTCCAATTTGCATTCTCAACATACCTGCGCTTCAAAGGGGCGCTATAGTACGTCTTTTTTGAGTCGGTGAAAAGGTCAATAAATGACCTGAGGCAAACTTTTTTTCTTGACTTTTGCAAGCTGAGAATAGTTAGGCGGAACAAGGTGCACCGCCCAATACAGCTATTTACGTATTCCTGTCAAGCGACTCCAATCTTCTTTGTGAGCCGGCTCATCCATATCGAACCATTCGGTGTAAAATTCAGCAATCTCATTAGCTTGTTCTTTTAACAGGCCTGATAAGGCTAAATGACCACCAGATTTTACTTTTTCAGCAATTAATGGTGCCAATTCACGTAGAGGCCCCGCAAGAATGTTGGCAACTAAGATATCGGCCTTAAGATCCTTCGGTTGATCTTCAGGAAGATAGAGACTGATTTTATCTAATACATCATTGCGCTCGGCGTTGGCCTTTGAGGCTTCGATTGCCTGATAGTCAATATCTATTCCTGTCACTTCTTTAGCGCCTAGTTTTAGCGCTGCGACGGCTAAGATGCCTGAGCCGCAACCGAAGTCGATGACTTCTTTATTGGTTAATTCCAGTCCATCTAGCCATTCTAGACATAGGGCTGTCGTTGGGTGAGTGCCTGTACCGAATGCTAATCCTGGATCTAATATGACATTAACCGCTTCCGGGACCGGGACTTCACGCCAGCTAGGGCAAATCCACAGGCGCTTGCCAAATTGGATTGGGTGGAAGTTATCCATCCACTCACGCTCCCAATCTTTGTCTTCGACCTGTTCAATTTTATAACTAAAATCGCTACCTAAATAAGGCACTAATTTTAGCTGCTCGACGACAACAGCAAGATCTCTGTCTGCTTCAAATAGTGCGGTCAATACCGTGTGATTCCAAAGTGGTGTCTCACCTAATGTTGGCTCATAAATCGGGGTATCTTTGCCATCTTCTAGCGTGATAGACAGTGAACCTTTTTCCATTAGCAGATCGCTTAATGCATCTGCGTGTTGGTTGTCAGTATCAATTTTCAGTTGGATCCAAGGCATGGAGTCGTCCCGTTACTTGTAAAATTGCGGCTATTGTATACCCAAGCCTACATGTAATGCGAGTTTCAGAGCAATTTACGATTTGGGTTGATTTAGCTAAATAGACAAACAGAGCATGAGTGATGAATCTAGGTGGTTGCTAGTCATTATTGGTGAACTTCTTACTTATCTTGCTGAATTAAATCAAGATGTATACATATTTGTTTTGTTTTAATACTGGGTGTAACCAATTGAATTAAATTGGTTAGTTGGTATTACCTCTGTTTTTAAATTCTCCCATTGTTTGTGACAGGCTTCAAATACTTAAGCTTAACCTCGTGAGTTAACTCACGAAATTTATAGGGCACACATCTCATCAATACACTTCCTGTTAGAGTATAAATCTTAAAAATAGGCACATAAGAAGATGACTGTGAGAACTTTACTACCTGCATCTAGTATCCTTGGCATTGCTGGACACCCTTGGTCCGCTAAAGCCGACAAAATTCAAAGTGCCACAGGTATCTTACTGGGTTGTTTTTTATTAGTTCACCTGCACTTCGAATCGAGTATTTTACTCGGTAAAGAAGCGTTCTATCAGGTGGTGCAGATACTGGAAGGCGGCATGTTTAGCGAAACGGGCCATGGTTTCCCCATTGTTACTAAAATATTCTCAATTTTAATTTTGCTCGTTGTGATCTTGCATGCGGCTGTTGCGCTGCGTCGTTTCCCTGCGCAATTAGGCCAATGGCGCGCGCTTCGCAGGCACATGAATGTCATCAAGCATAAAGACAGTCATGCTTGGTTCTGGCAGCTTGTTACCGGTTTTATTTTGTTCTTCTTAGCACCTGTGCACATATTTACCATGATCACTAACCCAGAAATTGGCCCTCATTTGTCTGCTGAGCGTGTTTATCACGCCAATGCTTGGTTGCTCTACGCTTTGCTACTTCCAGCGGTGGTTATCCACGCCATGATTGGTTTGTATCGTGTTGCAGTGAAGTGGGGGTTTACTGCTAATCGTTCAGGGTTAAGAAAGCTGGCTAAAGTCATGATTATTTATCTTATTACTATCGGTGTATTTAGTTTAGTTTCATATATTTACTTAGGTCACGGCTTGTCTTTACCTATTGAGCCTTATGTCCCAACTGGCCATTAGTCATGATTAGATAAGGATATCCTTGATTATTTAGATCTGAATTGATCTACCTCACTGTAATTGAGTGATTTGTGGGCGACATTATCCTTTATAAGGTTTTAGATTATGTAGCAACTCAACATTCAGTGAGGACCTATGACAATTAATGACTCTGCAATCGCAGAAAGTACGACAAATACAATAATGACGACAAATACAACAGCTAAGGTACAAGGCAGACGTTGGACAGCCTGGCTTGATATCAGTCAGAGCCTTTCTGGTGTAATTCTAGCCATTTTCCTATGGATGCATTTAGTCTTAGTCTCTTCCATCTTGCTCGGGGGAGAGGCTATGACCTGGGTAGCGGGCTTGATGGAGCTGAATTTTCTGAGCAGTGATGGCCATGGCTATCCTTGGGTTGTTTCGATTATTGCCATAGGGATTGGTGCGTTAGCCTTCATTCATGTACTAGTAGCACTGCAAAAATTACCGCTGAATCTAAAGCAGCTAGTAGCGCTTAAAACACAGATGAGTGCTATCAAGCATGGCGATACTCAGCTTTGGGTGTGGCAGGCGGTTACTGGCGTTATTATTTTTGTTTTGCTGCCAGTACACCTTTGGCTTATCGGCTCGGCGCCAGAGACCATAGGCCCATCGGGGTCGGCGAGTAGGATTTGGAACGACGGAGTTTGGCTCTTATATTTGCCCTTGTTGTTGAGTGTTGAGTTACATGCAGCAATTGGTATTTACCGGGTGGTGATTAAGTGGGGGGCGGCCGGAAACCTCAATACCCGCACTCGCATGAAAAAGATAAAAACCATTATTAGTGTGGTGTTTGTGTTGATTGGATTAGCGTCGTTATTGGCTTTTTTACCTTACGCATAACAGCCGAGACGACGCTACTCTGATAGAGCTGAGATGACAGCTGCGCTGTAGGACCAGCTTTAGCCGGGAGAGGATAAACCCATGAATATCTGGGCTAAAGCCTCTTCGACAGAAAAATGATGCTAGCGCTATTGGGGCCTAGCCCCTCGAATATTCGCAGCCGTCCGTGCAGTGATAGGCCGAAGGCCGTCGTCTTAGCTTTAACCTTCAGCACTTATTACTTAAAACTTAAAAACCAGAACCTTACGCTTTAAAAGGAGCAAGTGTGAAACTGATATATACCGATTCTTTAGTGGTTGGAGCTGGGTTGGCTGGCTTGCGAGTTGCCATTGCCTCCAAAGAGCGCGGACTGGATACTGTCGTGCTTTCTCTTATTCCTGCTAAGCGGTCACATTCCGCTGCGGCGCAAGGGGGTATGCAAGCGAGTCTGGGTAATACTGTCAAAGGAATGGGTGATGATGAAGATGTTCATTTTCAGGATACGGTAAAAGGTTCTGACTGGGGTTGCGATCAAGATGTCGCGCGTATGTTTGCTCACTGTGCCCCTAAGGCTGTTAGAGAGCTAGCAAACTGGGGCGTCCCCTGGACACGGATCACAGAAGGCCCAAGACAGGTGGTGGTGAATGCTGAAAAGGTAACCATTGAAGAGGCTAAAGATGCCCATGGTTTGATCAATGCCCGTGATTTTGGCGGTACCAAGAAATGGCGTACCTGTTATACCGCAGACGGTACCGGACATTCGTTGCTTTATGCCGTGGATAATAAGGCCATTTCTATGGATATTCCTGTCCATGAGCGCGTCGAAGCTTTGGCACTTATTCATGATGGTAAGCGTTGTCACGGTGTTGTCGCCCGCTGTCTGGTTACTGGGGAGATAAGAGCCTATATCGGTAAATCCACCACTATTGCTACTGGCGGTTACGGCAGGATTTATGAAGTATCGACCAATGCCATCATCTGTGAAGGCATCGGTCAGGCACTGGCCCTCGAAACTGGCGTCGCCAAACTTGGCAATATGGAAGCGGTTCAGTTTCACCCTACAGCTATCGTTCCTGTTGGGATCCTGACGACCGAAGGTTGTCGAGGTGATGGTGGCTTATTAAGAGATAAAGACGGCCATAGGTTTATGCCGGACTATGAGCCGGAGAAGAAGGAGCTCGCTTCTCGTGATGTGGTTTCTCGTCGCATGACAGAACATATGCGTAAGGGGAAGGGGGTTGATAGCCCTTATGGCCCGCATTTGTGGTTAGATATTACTTTGCTTGGCCGTAAACATGTGGAAACTAACCTACGTGAAGTGAAAGAGATCTGTGAGAATTTTCTGGGGATTGATCCTGCAAAAGAATGGATACCAGTGCGGCCGACTCAGCACTACTCTATGGGAGGTATACGTACCGATAAGACAGGTCAAAACCCTCAGCTAAAAGGCTTATTCAGTGTCGGTGAAGCTGCGTGCTGGGATATGCATGGTTTTAATCGACTAGGGGGGAACTCGCTGGCTGAAACCGTGGTCGGCGGTATGATTATCGGTAAATATGTTGCCGATTTCTGTCAGGAAAATACCTTAGAAATAGACACTGGGCTTGCCGAGTTATTTATCGATAAGGTGCGTAGCGAAATTGACGATTTAGTGGAAGGTAAAGGTACAGAGAGTCCGTTTGTGATCAGAAAAGAGATGGAGCGGATTATGATGGATTATGTCGGTATTTTCCGTAATGGTACTGAACTCGATAAAGCGGTTTCTGAGCTCCAAGGGCTACTGAAGCGTTCCCGTGATATTGGTCTTAAATGTAATAAGCGCCATGCCAATCCTGAGTTGGTTGAAGCGCTACGTGTTAAGCGCATGATTAAAGTTGCCTTAACTGTGGCATGTGGCGCTGCAGTCCGTACAGAAAGCCGCGGTGCCCACGCTCGAGAGGATTTCCCTCAACGAAATGATAAAGATTGGTTGAACAGAACGCTTTCAAGCTGGCCTGATGAGAATGCACTCTCTCCAGAACTCAGTTATGAACAGCTTGATGTGATGAAAATGGAGCTGCCGCCTGGGTATCGAGGTTACGGTATCAACAATGCGATTGCACACCCGGATACTGAGAAACGAGAGTTGGAGATCACTCAAATCTTAAGTGAGTTAGATGAAGAAGCCGATTGTCATCAGAAGCAAAATGCAATTATGCCTTTCGAAGTACCAGAAGCTTTGATGGCTAAAAATGAACGTCTAAGTGATAAATTGAATGAAAGTGGTAGGGTGCAGGCAGTGAGGGGAATAGCTAAATGAATCAATTTGAGACTAAGGGTCGTACCTTAACATTCAATATTTTTAGATATGACCCACAAGAAGTGGGTGATAAGCCCAAGATAGTTCAATATCAAATTGAAGAAACGCCTGGTATGACAGTGTTTATCGCGCTGAATATGCTACGTGAGCATCAAGATACTTCTCTACAATTTGATTTTGTCTGCCGTGCTGGTATTTGTGGTAGTTGCGCCATGGTGATCAATGGCTTGCCGACTCTGGCATGCCGAACACTGACAAACACATATCCCAAAGGGGAAATAACCTTGATGCCGCTACCTGGCTTCGAGCTGATCGGCGATCTTTCGGTGAATACCGGTAAGTTTATGCGTGAACTGGCGGAACGACTTAAGCTCTGGCTACACCCAATGAGTGAAGATGCCAACGTTCATAGGCTCGAAACGCCGATGTCACCAGAGGAAGCTGCTAAGCTTTATGAGTTGGAGCGGTGCGTCGAATGTGGTGTTTGCGTATCGGCCTGCGCCACTAAGCAGATGCGAGAAACCTTCGTCGGAGCTGTCGGCATGATGAAGTTAGCCAGATTTGAACTCGATAGCCGCGATAGTCGCAGTGTCGAAGACTTCTATCATGTCATTGGCAATCAGGATGGTGTGTTTGGCTGTATGACCTTACTAGGCTGCCAGGATAACTGCCCCAAGGACTTGCCCCATATGCAGCAGATAGCCTATTTGCGTCGTAAGATGGCAATGGCTCAGGTTTAATTTTTTACTTATTGTGCCAAGTCCGAGAGCCTGCTTCTATAGCAGGCTTTCTTTTTTGTCGAAGAGCCCATAGCATAGTGAAATTGGTGCTGGGAAACTTATTTTGGGAAGGCGAATGCAAATAAACGATCTCATGCTTTTTGTTCGGGTAGCCGACTGCGGTAGCATTACGGCCGCTGCGACTGAGCTTGAACTCTCACCGGCTGCGGCCAGTGCCGCATTGAAGCGGCTTGAGAAACAACTCGAAACCAGTTTATTTATTAGAAGTACGCGGAGCCTTAGGTTAACCGATACGGGTGAGCGATATCTGATCCATTGTCGCAGGGCATTGGCAGATTTAAGTCTGGGGCAGCAGGCTATCAATGATGTAAGAGAGAAGATCTCGGGTGTTGTCAGTCTGGCTGTGCCTTCAGATACTGGCAGAACCGTATTACTTCCTTGGCTCGATGACTTTATGGATGAATACCCTGAGCTT
Source organism: Shewanella psychrophila (assembly GCF_002005305.1). Lineage (NCBI taxonomy): Bacteria > Pseudomonadati > Pseudomonadota > Gammaproteobacteria > Alteromonadales > Shewanellaceae > Shewanella > Shewanella psychrophila. Next base: position 3,526,917 of record NZ_CP014782.1, on the reverse strand, counting down.
AAAATCAGGTTACATATTGGTGATACCCTGTCAGATTTCTACCATGACAAGATAGATGTCGCACTGCGCATAGGTACACCAAAGGACTCCTCTTTAGTCGCATTTAAGATAGCTAAAGTGAAGAGGCAGCTTTGCGCCTCTCCGGAATATATCGCCAAGCATGGTGAAATTACATCTATTGAGCAGCTGTCTGATCATAACTGTTTGTTTTTTATGTTAGATGAGCGAACCCATGATCTGTGGCGCTTCACTAAAAATGGTCGTGAGTTTAAGGTGAGAGTCACAGGGAACCGCACTTGTAATGACGCCGAAGTCGCCCGTCGCTGGGCTGTGGCGGGTAAAGGTGTCGTTTACAAATCAGCTTTGGATCTTGGTGAAGATATATTGAAGCAGAGGTTAGTCCCTATGATGACAGATTATGAAGGGGAGGGTGCAGACCTCTATCTTGTCTGCCCGGGAAGAGAGCATGTCACACCGGTTATTTTATTACTAAGGGATATGCTTAGACAGAGGTGTAAGCAGCGATTAGAAGCGAGGAATTAGAAGCTAAGGATCTAAGGAGCGAGTTCCTAGGCATGAGCATGATATGGCTCATGGACTGTTTGAAAAGATAGACATAACTCTTATGATAAGAGTCCATGGAAAATATACACAAGTGTTATTACAAGAAGTCCTGACACAAGGTCTATTTTTATCCATCCATGGAAAATATACACAAGTGTTCCTGACACAAGAAAGCCGCAACGAGTGCGGCTTTTTTATTGCGAGTACTAATCGCTATGTCTTACAAGGAATAGAGGAAAAGGGTTTAGCCTTTACCACCACCTCTCATTGCGTTGAAGAATTCTTCGTTAGTCTTGGTTAAGGCTAACTTATCGATAAGGAACTCCATGCCCGTGACTTCATCCATAGGATTAAGGATCTTACGTAGGATCCACATCTTCTGCAGCTCTTCAGGAGTCGTGAGTTTCTCTTCACGACGAGTACCAGAGCGATTGAAATCGATAGCAGGGAAGACACGCTTTTCAGCTGCTTTACGTGACAGGTGTAACTCTTGATTACCTGTACCTTTAAACTCTTCGTAGATAACTTCATCCATCTTAGAGCCGGTATCGACAAGTGCTGTTGCGATAATGGTTAAGCTACCACCATGTTCGATGTTACGTGCTGCACCGAAGAAACGCTTAGGACGATGTAGTGCGTTGGCATCGACACCACCGGTAAGAACTTTACCCGATGATGGAATAACCGTGTTGTATGCACGAGCAAGACGAGTGATCGAATCCAGCAGGATAACTACGTCTTTCTTATGCTCAACCAGACGCTTGGCTTTTTCAATAACCATCTCTGCTACCTGAACGTGACGACTGGCTGGTTCATCAAAGGTAGAAGCAATAACTTCACCTTTTACCATGCGTTGCATTTCGGTAACTTCTTCCGGACGCTCATCGATAAGCAAAACCATCAATACCACATCTGGGTTATTGTGGGTGATGCTTTGAGCCATGTTCTGTAGCAGTAATGTCTTACCGGCTTTTGGCGGCGCAACAATTAGGCCACGTTGACCTTTACCGATAGGTGAACATAGATCGAGAATTCTTGAAGTAATATCTTCGGTCGAACCATTACCACGCTCCATACGCAGACGCTCTTCGGCATGCAGTGGAGTAAGGTTTTCGAATAAGATTTTTGTGCGGGAGTTTTCAGGCTTGTCGAAATTGACTTCAGAGACTTTCAGTAGCGCGAAATAACGCTCCCCCTCTTTTGGAGGTCTGATCTTACCGAAGATAGTATCACCGGTTCGCATGCTGAAGCGACGGATCTGACTAGGAGAGACATAGATGTCATCCGGGCCGGCAAGGTAAGAAGCATCACCGCTACGAAGGAAACCAAATCCATCTTGCAGAATTTCGAGTACCCCGCCACCGAAGATATCTTCACCGCTTTTGGCGTGGGCTTTTAGGATTGAAAATATGATGTCCTGCTTACGAGCACGGGCAGTATTTTCAACTTTCATCTCTTGGGCGAGCTTTACTAAGTCTGAAATCGACTTGTCTTTTAATTCTGATAAATTCATCTTGGTGGGTCTTTTTATGCGAGACAATGCTATTTGTGATCAAGCGATCATAAAGTGTTTAAGTACAATTTGAAGGTTGAACGAATAGCTAGATGTGGGTTAATAGAAAGAGTCTGGTTATTAAAGTAGCACTATAGCGACTGTGCGTCTAGGGTTTTAGTTTAACCTGACACAATTTAATAAATAAGCTGTGTCAGATATCACTATTATACCCAGTAGCTGCGGCAATTTCATACTTTTCATATCCGTTTACGTACAGACAGTATGCAGCTGGGCTGCCTATATTTTGGATATAGGCTTTACTTCATTTAAAGCTGAGCGTCGATAAACTCTTTTAATTGAGTCTTAGACAGTGCGCCAACTTTAGTGCCAGCCAATTCACCGTTCTTAAAAATAAGTAGAGTCGGGATACCACGAACACCATACTTAGCTGGAGATACGCTGTTTTGATCGACATTGAGTTTGGCTATAGTGACTTTGCCTGCATAGTCATCGGCCACGTCATCTAAGATTGGCGCAATCATTTTACAAGGGCCACACCACTCAGCCCAAAAATCAACAACTACGGGAAGTTCTGATTTTATTACGTCATTTTCGAAGCTGTCGTCACTTAAATGTACTATCTTGTCGCTCATGATGTTCTCCAGTTAGGGTGCCATCGCTGGTTTGTTAATGGCTTAACCTGTATATTGGGTCTGAAAAATAACTTTTCAAGGCAATTATAATAACCTTTAAAGTTACTTTTTATAATTAGTCGCTATTTCAAACGATTGAGTTTCTTATTGCAACCCCAACTGGTATGCTGCCGCTATGAGCGAAACACATTTATCTAATCAGAAGTTTGCCGACTTTTCCCTTCACGAAGGGATAAAAACAGCACTTAACGAGAGCGGCTTTGAATTTTGCACGCCTATTCAAGCATTATCATTACCGATCCTTTTGCAGAGAAAAGATATCGCAGGTCAAGCACAGACCGGAACAGGGAAGACCTTAGCTTTCCTTGTGGCGACCTTTGAACATCTGCTATCAACCCCAATTCCTGAAGGTCGTCAGCTGAATCAACCGCGCGCTATGATTATGGCGCCGACTCGTGAGCTGGCTATCCAAATCGCTAAAGATGCGACGCTATTGGCTAAACATACTGGCTTGAAAGTTGGTATTGTCTATGGTGGTGAAAGCTATGAAGTTCAGCGTAAGGTGCTAGATAAAGGTATCGATATCCTTATCGGTACCACGGGACGTATTATTGATTATGTACGCCAGGGCATCATTAATTTAAGTGCAATTCAAGCTGTTGTGCTCGATGAAGCCGATCGTATGTTCGATCTTGGCTTTATTAAAGATATACGCTTCTTATTTAGACGTATGCCTGATGCCAAGTCGCGTCTGAACATGCTGTTCTCTGCAACTCTTTCTATGAAGGTGCAGGAACTGGCTTATGATCATATGAATGAGCCAGAGAAAGTCGTTATCGCGCCGAACGAAAAAACCTCTAAAAACATTAAAGAAGAGATCTTCTATCCATCAATGGATGAGAAGATGAAGTTGTTATTGTCACTTATTGAGGAAGACTGGCCAGAAAAGGCGATCGTTTTCTCTAATACTAAGCACAGCTGTGAAAACGTCTGGTCTTGGTTATCGGGTGACGGTCATCGTGTTGGCTTGCTTACTGGTGATGTGCCACAGAAGAAACGTATCCGCATCCTTGAGCAGTTCACAACGGGTGAGTTGGATCTCTTAGTTGCTACGGATGTTGCGGCTCGTGGTCTACATATCTCTGATGTATCACATGTATACAACTACGATCTTCCCGATGACTGTGAAGATTATGTCCATCGTATCGGTCGTACCGGTCGAGCGGGTAGGAAAGGTATTTCAATAAGTTTTGCATGTGAAGAATATGCACTGAACTTACCGGCGATTGAAGAGTATATAACTCACTCGATCCCAGTGTCTAACTATGACAGCACTGCGCTGCTTGAAGATATTCCGGCACCAATCCGAGTTCATAGAAAGCACAATAGTCGTCCTCAAGGACGTAGCGGTTCGGGTCGTCCAAATGGAAGTCGAAATGGTAATCGTAACAGCGCACCTCGCCGTCACGATAAGACCCGTAGACATTCATAAGCACTGATGACAACATCTCGCTATGCAGCTATTACCTTAGGTTCTAATAGTTTTAATATGCTGGTCGCCGAAACTGTGGCTGGCCAGCCCAAAATTATTGCCAAGTACAAGCGTAAAGTTCGTCTCGCCGAAGGGATCCAGAACAATGGCTCCCTGAGTGAAGAGGTGTTATTGCGAGGACTAGATTGCTTGTCCATGTTCGCCGAGATGCTCGAGAAAGAGGGCGTCAATAGCGATAATATCGCGGTGATCGCGACAGCGACTCTACGAAATATAGCCAATTCCGATGACTTCTGTCGTCGTGCTCTGCCTATCTTAGGTCATCCCATCGAGATAATCACAGGCATGCGTGAAGCCGAGTTGATCTATCAAGGCATGGTAGCCACAACTTGTGGCGAAGGTCGCCGCTTAGTGATCGATATTGGCGGTGCAAGTACCGAATTTATTATCGGTGATGGTGATAAAGTGTTATTGAAAAACAGTTTAGTTATGGGGTGTGTCACCTTTAATGAGCAGTTTTTTAATTCATTTCCACTGCAAGAACTAGACTTCGAAGATGCTAAGTCCCAGGTTAAAATTACACTGGGTACGCATTTAACAGAGCTAACAAGCTTAGGTTGGCATTGTGTTGTCGGTGCATCCGGAAGTGTTCAATCCGTTGTCGAACTCCTGAGTCATAGAAACGAATCGACTTGTATTACCCCCGATGTGCTTAACAGCCTAAAACAAGAAGTACTGGCGCAGTCAGATCTGTCGATGTCTGAAATTGCTGGCTTAAATCATGAGAGAGCACCGACCTTTGCGGCTGGGATCTCAATTTTACTTGCCTTGTTTGAACTCCTTAACATCGAGAAGCTAAACCTCTCCGGAGGCGCACTCCGTGAAGGCGTGCTACAAAGCCTAGCTAATCGTCTCTAGATTAAACCACTTCATAAGCATCCTTTTCTGTTGTCCCTTACAAGCTCCCAGAGATATTTTACAGATGTTTATCTGTATCAGTCATCTATAGCCTGCTTGTTTCGTGCCGATCCATAACTGCAAAACCCAACTTCAGTTGACCTAAATACTTCCCTTTGAAACAAAATAGACACAAATTAGTTTAAAAAACCATTGTGAATATTAAAAATGATACTTACCACCAAATTGTTAAATTAATTAACAATAATATTCTTGTAAAATTCGAATAACCTAGATTTCTCACTGAGATCAAACTCCGAATGGCTTTGTTACAGGACCTCTATTGAATATTGTAGATTGTATAAAATATATGGGTTGTGTTATCGTTTTGTTGCGCTTGGTTCGTTTTGTACACAAATCAACTAATAATATTTCTGCTAAGCGCGTATTCAGAGAAGGTTTAAGGGAGAATAAATTATGTCTGGAAGTAACGTGCTTAAGCGATTTACACCAAGAAAAACACTTGCAGCAATCGCTGTAGGTTCAGTATTGATGATGTCAGCACCAGCAGTCATGGCTGCTGATACCAGTATTGTTAAGGGCCATATTGTTAATAGTGACGGTGCTAAAGTTTCAAATGCTACTATCACTTTGAAACATAAGACCAAAGGTCTTGTGTATACCGTAGAAACTAACGAAAAGGGTGATTACTTTTTACGTAATGTCCCGGTTGGTGATTATGATGTCAGCATTACTAAAGATGGATTTGCTAAGACTCAAGAGTCAGGAGTGAGAGTCAGTATTGGCCAGCCAGTGATCTTAGATGGACAAATAACTGCAGTTGGTCTTGATAACGTCGAGCGTATCGCCGTGACTGGCAGCATGATACGTCGTGTCGATATGAGCTCATCAACATCTGGCGTTACTTTTAGTCAAGATGAACTTAACACCATGCCTGTCGATTCAGGTTTTGAAAATATCGCACTGCTTGCACCTGGAACATCTGCTCCTGGTGGTGAAAGTTTTAATGGTGCATCAAGTTTTGGTGGTTCATCATCTGCTGAAAATGCCTATTATTTGAACGGACTTAATATTACCAATATCAGAACTGGCCTTGGCTCACTTAGCCTACCTTGGGAAGCGATAGCACAGACTCAGGTCAAAACAGGCGCGATTACTCCAGAATTTGGCAGTGCTATTGGTGGTGTCGTGAATGCTGTATCTAAGTCTGGTGATAACGAATTTCATTTTGGGGTTGAGGGCCGTTGGGATCCTGCATCGCTGAGAGCGTCACATGATTCAATCTATCAAGCCGATGGAACGATCGATAGTGACAATAATACCATGCAAGATAGTGAAGACTTTAAGCAGGCCAGAATCTGGGCAAGCGGTGCAATCATCGAAGATAAGCTGTTTTATTACGGCCTTTATGAACCAAGTCAAAATGACTTCGAGTGGGCAACTCAAACGGTTTACAAAGAAAAAGATCGTGAGTCGAATCGCTGGTTCGCTAAGTTAGATTGGTACATGACCGAAGATCATTCTATCGGCTTCATGGCGATGAACAATAAGCGTACATGGACGACAACGACCTATGCTTATGATTGGGAAACTAATAAAGTTGGTGATCAGCAAGGTGTTGCTGCACCGGGTGAAGATGGTGGTAAGTTATATAGCTTAAATTATAACGGTTACATCACAGATGACTTCTCTGTATCTGCAGTGGTTGGTCGAGTTGAGGAAAATGTAGAGAACCGTGTTGCTTCTTCAAATCCTGGCGTATGGGACGAGAGAAATGGTTCATTTGTTACTTTGAGCCAACATACGAATTCTACTGTTGTTGAGCAGCATTATGTACGCGATCAGGCTCGTATCGACTTTAACTGGGATCTTGAAGATCATGCTATCAGCTTTGGTGTCGATTATAGCAGTGTAGCGGTTGATTATTCAGAAGACCAAAATGGTATCGGTGAAGCACAGGGCTGGTGGACAATTGCGACTGCTGGTGCCAATGATATCTCTGGCGCTGCAGAAGGTGAAGATTACATTGAGCGTCGCCGCCGTTCGACCTTTGCTAACAACGATTCAGAGGTGAGTTCATTAGCTTACTATATCAATGATTCATGGCAGGCAACTGATAACCTAGTTATCAATGCTGGCGTGAGAGTCAATAGTTATGAAAATACCGTATCTGACGGCCGAGCTTATGTCGATCTAGATAATCAGATAGCACCAAGACTTCAGGCTATCTATGATATTCATGGTGATGGCACTTCTAAGATATTTGCGACATATGGTCGTTATTTCCAGCCTGTTTCGGTCAATATGAACATCAAGCAGGGTGGTTCGCAGCGTGAAGTATTTGATTATTATGAGCTAGATCAGCTTGATAGTGATGGTCACCCAATCATTACCGCCGATGGCTCTCCAAGCCGTGGCGTCAACATTCGTGATACTCGCGTAAGACAGCAAGGCATTACTGAACCAGGATTAATCGCTTCATCTTCACTCGACTCTATGTACTCAGATGAGTTTACCGTCGGCTATCAGCAAGAAGTGTTTGAAACCATGTCTGCTGGTGCACGCGTTATCTGGCGTGACCTAGGGCGTGGTATAGAAGATACCGATGTTGAACCGATTTTAAGTCAAAAGTTAGCTGAGCTTGGCATCGATGATAATGTTGGTCAAGGTTCATACTATGTACTGCATAACCCAGGTGAAGCAGTAAACTTAAGCTATGATTTTGATGGTGATGGGCAAGTTGATAATATTACTCTTTCACCTGAAGAGATGGCACTTGATGCTATGGAGCGTCACTACTTAGCACTCGAGCTAACACTCGATGGTAATGTGACTGATGACTTCCGTATAAATTCCTCTTACACCTTGTCTCATAACTGGGGTAACACTGAGGGCTTAGTTAAAACAGATAATGATCAGGCCGATCCGGGTTGGACGACTTCATATGATTATGGCGACTTAATGGATCATGGTTATGGTGATCTGCCAAATGATCACACTCACGTGTTCAAATTTAATGGTAGCTACGATATTACTGAAGAGTTGATTCTGGGTTTTGTAACGAGTATTAGTTCGGGTCGTCCACAAAATGAGTTCTCAGTTCATCCTGAAGGTGTGGATAGTTGTGCTCCTGGTAATCCATGGGATGCCTGTATCAGTCGTTATTACGGCCATGCCAGTCATTATGACGAAAATGGTGACCCATCACCACGTGGTACCGCTGGTACCTTGTCTTGGGTAACTAAGCTCGATCTTTCGTTAATGTACAGAACAGAGCTATTTAATGGTGATTTTAGTATTAAAGGCACTGTTTATAATGTGTTGAATTCAGATACAGCGACAAACATCAATGAAGAGCGCACAGCCTATGGCGAAGATGGTTTGATGCTAAATCCAAACTATGGAATGACAACTGAGCGTCAGGAAGAAAGATACTTCTCTCTTGTAGCTCGTTATCAGTTCTAAGAGCATTCAAGTAAGCTAAAAAGGCCGCATCTGCGGCCTTTTTTATTATCACAATTGTTAAATCCCTCTCTTTATTTTGGTCTTTATTCCATTTAGATATATTAAGATACTTTTTTATACAGAGTGCATTTTTAGTGGATGTTAACCTTTCATGTATGACTCTTTAGCGCAAATTTATTGTAAGGGGTTAGGCAATTTCACTGAGGTAAACCAGTAGTTCACTGCATTAATTGATTATTTATTTCGTCATTAGTCACTTCTTGCCAGCTTTTTCAAAGTTTTATTTAATTGCATAAATACTCTAAAACCTAGCATAAAGACAATTCCATCGCTTAAATGATATATTGCATACAAAATAAAATATGTGATACAAATGTTGTTGCCATGTTTTGTTGTTGTTTGCTTTTTGGTTTCAAGCATCAAAGTTGACTGAGCATAGGACCTATAAAAAATATATTCTTGGGAGATGGAAGTATGAAATTTAATAAAGTTGCTAAGCTCGTTAGCTTGGCCTGTGGTGGAGTCGTCGCGCTTTCTGCACCTGTGTATGCTGCAGAAGGTGATGAAGATACAGTAGAGCGCATTGAAGTTACTGGTTCACGTCTTAAGCGTGTCGATATGGAAGGTGCGAGCCCTGTTACCACTATTACCGCTGAAGATATGGCAACTGCAGGTTTCGCAACCGTAGGTGATGCACTGCGTTCATCTAACCTAAATTCTTTCGGTTCTTATGGTGGAACATCAAACAACAGCTGGTCTTCTCAGGCGACAATAAGACTTAAAGGTGCCGATGCCAGTCATACTCTGACGTTGCTCGATGGTAAGCGTATGGCTAAATCGCCTGTACTGGGTGGCGGTGCAACTAACATCAACACCATCCCAACAGCGGCAGTTGAGCGTATCGAGATTTTATCCGATGGGGCATCGGCTATCTATGGTACCGACGCTATCGCCGGTGTAATTAACATTATCTTGAAGAAAGATTTTGAAGGTGTCGAAGTTAAAGTTCGCGCCGAACAGCCAGATGCCGATGGTGGTGGTGATAACCATTCTGCTTCTTTTACTGGCGGCCTGAGTTCAGATAAAGGCAACTTGATGTTCACAATCGAACATTATAGGAAGACGGGCATACTTCAAGCTGATCGTCCTTATACAGCTGCTCATGTGAAAGATGGACAAGATCCAAGTGATTACAGAAGTTGGATCGGACTGAGTCAGACTGGTCGTACGCTCGATATGGGGCCTAATGGTGGTTGGGAGTATCAGACGCCATTTACTAATGCTGGCCTGGATTGCGCCGATGTGTATGGTAATAACTTCACCGGTCCGCTAGGTGATAGTAAGTATGCTGGCGAAACGTCTTGTGCCTATGATTATACAAAAGCTGCTTATCTTGATGTCGATCAAGAGCGTACATCTACGCTACTGTCGTATTCTTATGAGTTGAGCGAAGATATTCAGCTTACTGCGCGCGCCTACTGGGCATCGAATAAGACCACTGATATTTCGGCACCAATTCCTGGTTATATCGAATTCCCAGAGGCTATGCCTGAATATACTACTGCAGAAGGTTTAGATCTACGTGCAGTACCCGAAGGCGGGGCTATGCTATATCGTTTCGATACTGCTGGTAATCGCGTTCGTGAAAGTACCGATAATATCTATGATTTCTTAGTGGGCCTCGATGGTACAACCGATAGCTTCGATTGGAATGCGTCAGTGTCTTACAACAAGTATGACGTATTTAAGTGGGGAACAGGTTATCAGCTAAAAGGCGCGACCACTGATCTCGTTGGTGCTTGGAATGATGCTACTAATACATTTGAAGGTTGGGATCCACGGAATCCGAATTCTGAAGTTCCTGCTGGCGCGACGGCTAATTCAGATGCACGTTTAACCAGTAGCGCATTAGAAATGGATGGTGGTCTTAGTTTTGAATTGTTTGAACTTACTGGTGGTGCGACGGGTCTGTATGTTGGCGCATCATACCGTGAAGAGAAGTTAGACTCTCAAGTTGATGCCTTAGAAGAGGCTGGTTTAATTGCCGGAGGTAGTGGTGGTGCCGGTGGTAGCGGTGAGCGTGATGTGAAAGCCGTATTTATGGAGATGTCTTTTCCTGTTTTGGATAACTTAGAGGTCAATCTTGCTGCCCGTTATGATGATTACTCTGACTTTGGCGGAACTTTTAATCCTCAAGTATCAGTACGTTATAACGTTTTAGAGCCATTGTTACTTCGTGCTTCATGGGGTACAGGTTTTAGAGCTCCTACTTTGGAAGATCTAAATCAATCTACCAGTGTTGGTTTTAACGATGTGACTAACTACCTTAAGTGTTATGAAGATGGTCTAGGCATCGATGGTTGTAGCATCGAAGACAATGTTCCAGTTTCGACTAATCGTAATGAGAACTTAGGTCCGGAAGAGTCTGAAAGCTATAACATAGGCATGGTGTGGGATATTACCGATAACATTAACATGTCGGTAGATTACTGGTCATTAGAGACTGAAGGTCTTATCTCAACGCTTGTCGATAGTGAGATCACACGTACTCAAGCTGAGTTATGGCAAGCGGCTGATGCTGCTGGTCAGCCTCGTCCCGATGTGAGCGCTATTTATCCTGGTACATCAGTTAGCCAAAATGGTGCGGGCAAACTGACTGCTATGACTAACGTTCTACAAAACATTGGTCTGAGTGAGCGTCAGGGTGTCGATACTAAGTTTGCGTCTACATTTGAAACTGAAGTGGGTGACTTTAAGCTAGGTCTTGCCTGGTCTCATTATATCAAGTATACAGATTCAAGCCCTGAAGGTGGTGTGCAGACCATGTCTCGCAACTGGAGTGGCACCGAAGATTATCCAGATGACCGGGTAAATTTCTCAGCTAATTACTTAGTGGGCGATCATAGCTTGTTCTATCAAGCTGATTATATCGATCATCAGTCTACAACTGATACAAACGATAATGGTTCTAGCTATCAGATTGATTCGATCGTATACCATACACTAAGTTATTCATACACTATGCCTTGGAACAATATAGTTTCTGCGGGTATTAACAACCTGACCGATGAAGAACCAAGCTTCGACGCAGGTGGTGATTATGACAGCGGTATATATGACATCATTGGTCGTACTTACTGGGTGTCATTTAGTCAATCATTCTAATCATGATTAGCTAAAAAATAGTTATAAAAAGGCACTCATCGAGTGCCTTTCCTTTTTGATGCTAAATTAAATCAGTTTAGAATTTTAGCTAAATCGATCTCTAATGACACCTCAGGCCGCTCTACTATTCGACCAATCTCTTCGTCTTTTTGCATCACAATGAATGTCGGAATACGGCTAAACTCATATTGGGCGGCTAAACCTTTCGAATCGGTTTTAGTGCGGTCTATGCCAATATAAGTCACCTTAATATTCGGGTTATTCAGCTCTTCCATGATGCGGATGAAACGCGGTGTCTCACGATGACAATCCGGGCACCAGGTACCAATAATCACAATGATTTCAGTCGGCTCTTTGAGTGACTTAAATGGAGTTATTGCCGCTGTGTTGACCTGATACTCTTTATAGCCTTCAGCAAAGTCATCGAGTTCGGTGACTAAGGTTTGTGCTTCTACTAATCCGGTTAATATCACTTCTTGTTTCTCCTCGCTGCATGTAGCGATAAAGCCATCTTGCTCATCTTCGAATGCACAGCCACTGCTTGCAAGAGTTTGGGAGCTAAAGAAGAGGGCTGTAGTGGCAAGTAATGCCTTGATGTTCTGATTCATGATAATACCTCATGCTCGGGGGAAATGACTAGCTGTGTTTGATGCGCGCTTTGAGGGTATTTAATCATTTAGTGGTAGTGAGGAGAAGAATGACACTTAGTAATGCTTGGCTAGATCACATCCCAATATCGTATTTAGCTGTGTTGATCACAAAAATCATTATATAAGAGAGTTAGTCATGCTGGAGTGGCAATGGTGTGCCTATATTTTATTAGAGAAGAACTTTAATTAATATGTGGGAAGTAGCTCCAAAACCTCAAATGTACTGAGGGTTTGGAGTTAACAAGAGTCATCAAATGTTATCTGGAATTCTGCTCTGAAGTGAAAATATTCCACATCATCTGAGTGCCTGATACTTGCCACTGACCCACGGCAATCAGTCTGTGCTCTCTTCCTTTGATTGAAGTCGGCGTTCGGTCGATCTGATCATAGGTTTGGGTGACGATACTCTGAGTTGGGAAGCCTATCTCTTTGGCAATACCGTGTATGGTATCGACGCGGCGTTGAGCCAGTGCATGGTTATAACTGTCGCTACCTTCCGGGCTGGTATCACCTATGAGCACCAGTTTGGCCTCAGGTAAATCCATCAGTTTGTGTAATAGCTCAGAAATCTTGTCGACTTCATTTTTCGATAGCTGTGAACTGTCGAAATCGAACATGATAACTTTAGTTTTTTCTTGAACTTGATTGAGACTCTCAGGGCAGCCATCATTAGATATTATTGCACCCATTGTGGTCTCGCTACAACTATCTCTCGCATTGATCACACCGTCATTGTCAGTATCGAGTAGATCACGACTCTGAGCCTGATCGGCATAAGGTTCAGCAGTTTGAGCGCAGCCCGATATTAAGCTTAGAGTCAGTGCAATAAACAAACCTGATATTATAGTTTTCATGTTATTTCTCCTCGCTCCAGGTTGTTGGCTTATCGATTCTGAATGATTCCATTAACTGTCCTGTCGCGTTAATTAATCGATAGGCTGCTATATGGTAGTTATGATGGGCATTGATATAGTTTTTTCGAGCTAGAAACACTTCTACTTTTGCATCTAATACATCGAGCAGCGAGCGTCTGCCAAGTTCGAACTGTTTGATATAGCCCTTTTCGGCTATCACGGCCTGATCGACATTTTCCCGGTAAAAACTACGCTGTTGACCGACAAAATCATAGGAGTTCCAAGCCAAGCGTGTGCTCTCGACCACTTGTTTCTGTGTATTTTCTCTAACGGCCATTGCTTGCTGATAACGCCATGATGCGGCTTCAGTTCTGTCTATTGTAGATCCACCATTGAAGATATCGTAACTGAGCATCAACATGGCTCTAGCATCTTCGTCTGGTCCCTCTATTCCGCCAATATTGTCATTCTTATTGGCTTGTAGTTCTAAAGAAAGCTTAGGCCAGAAATCGCTTTTTTCCCGCTCATGTTGAGCGCTAGCTGCTTGGGTATCTGAGATAGCAGCATCGATTTCAGGATGATTTTTAACGGCTTGTTCCAAGGCGTAAGAGAGCGTGGTAGGGACATATTCAAAATCAGGCATAGGGTTAATAAGATCTTTGGGGAGCTCGCCGACCAGATCGTAATACTTTGCCTGCATATCCATCTGATTATGGCGTGCGGCTAAGTAGCCAGATTGGCTCGTTGCGAGTCTTGCCCTGACCTGGGCTACGTCGGATTCACTGCTCAATCCTTTGTTCTCTCTCGACTGGATATTTTTGAGGATTTCCCTATGTTCTTCAATATTTTGCTCGGCAAGTCCGACGATTTTGTTGGCCATGATAAGTTTTAGGTAGATACGGCTAACCTCAAGGCTTAGGTTCTCGGCTTCAGAGATAAGACCAAACCGCTCAGCTTCTTTCTCAAAGTCGAGTCTGTCTATCTCCGATGTTGTTCTGAAGCCATCGAAAATAAGTTGGGAAACTTTAACTCCGATCTCGGTGCGGGTTAGCTCGCTATCGACTCTCTGGCCACTGTTATAGCGGACATCTTCATAACCTACTCCGCCATATAGGCGAACCTGAGGCAAATAATCACCCACTGCGGCACGCCTATATCTGACAGCGGCCTCGAATGCGGCATATTTTTGTTGTAATGAGGGGTGATGGTTAATCGCTTCAGCCACAGACTGTTCCAGCGTCAGAGCTTGAGCTTGGCTAGAAAGTGCTAATAGTGGGATGAGTATAAGTTTTCTCATTGTATCCATACCTTATGGTTCACGTAACGCATTGGCTTTTGCGCGTAAGAGTGGCTTTAGCCAATAATTTAAAACGGTTTTATTTCCTGTAAGAATATCTGTGCTGGCCTGCATGCCTGAAATTATCGGCCAGCCATTGAGCATGTTCTCATCGGTCTTAACATGGGCTTCGTAATAGGTGGTGCCATCTTCTAGTTGCTGGGCATCGGCGCTGACATAGATGACTTCACCTTTCAGGCCACCATAGATGACAAAGTCATAGGCGGTAAATTTGACTGTGGCTTCCAGCCCCGTATGCACGAAGGCTATGTCTTTTGGAGCGATGCGAGTCTCGACAATCAAGGCACCATCGGATGGTACAATGGCCATGATTGACTCACCGGGTTCCACCACCGCGCCTAATGAGCGGACTAGGATATTGGTGACCTTGCCATCTATCGGTGATGCAATTTTTGTGCGTTCCAGCCTGTCGGCGAGTGTTTTTATGCTCTCTTGTAAACCCGCCAGCTCATTGATCACTTCGTTGCGTTCGGCTTCGGTTCTGCTACGAAAGTCCAGAGCTAAGGTGAGTCTTTCTCCAATTGCCTGACTCTTAACCGCCTTTAATTGACGTGCCATGGATTTTGATGCTGAGAGTTCGCCCTCGAGTCGTATCTCATCTCGTTCTAGCTTGAGCAGTTCTAATTCTGCGACAGCGCCTTCATTGACAGCCTCTCTGGTCATGGCTATCTCCTGGCGAACCAGCTTTAAACCGCTGACCTGAGCCCGTGTAGTGATACGGTTCTCTTCCTGAGCCTGTATCTTCTGTTCAACGGCTTGCTCGGCCTGATCGAGTTGAGAGTTTAGTTGTGACAGGCGGGAGTGGAATATTGCCTGAGATCTCTGGCTCCGCTCACCATCGATCATCTCGATAGCTTGTGGAGTTACGGTGATTTTAGCTAGCCAGTGATTCGCTAAATTATCTATATTGACACTCTTTAATTCGGCTTCTAGGCGTGCCCGCTGACGACGCAATGCATTACGACTCAGTTGAGCTTCATCGAAAGCCGAAGCGAATCTTAGCTCATCGAGCACCAGTAAGGCTTGACCCGCTGTTACAATCTCCCCCTCTCTGACTAATACCTGTTTTAATATTCCGCCATCTAAGCTCTCGACCTGTTGTACTGCCAAAGTTGGCACCACTTTTCCCTGACCTATGACGACCTCTTCTAACGTGGCGTAGTGGGCCCAAACTAATGTACTGACAATGAGCGCCAAGACGATGAGTATGAGCCGGTTAGCGCGTTTGGCACCTTCAAGGTGCTTAATATGAAGATTAGCGCCCATAAGTTAGCTCCCTTGACTGGAAGTTGAAGGTCTCTGAGTAAACAAGTACTAACAGGTGATCATTCATCATGCTTGCTCCTCCCTAGGGCGAATCGTAACTGCCTTGATGCGACGCTTACTCGTGTAGGCCATATCTGTCGGGGTTTGCTCTGTGATCAAGCCTCCTTTGTCCATGACCAAGATACGGTCGCAGATACTGAGTACCTTAGGGTTGTGGGATGAGATGACCATAGAGCAGTCTCTGGGTTGAGATTTTAAGCAGGCAATTACCTGATTCTCTGCGCGCTCATCCATGGCGCTGGTGGGTTCATCCAGAAGAAGCAGCTTAGGTTGCCTCAGCAGTGCACGGCACAATGAGATAGCCTGCCTCTGCCCTCCAGATAGCTGGCGACCGAACTCTCCGACTTGGCTATCTAATCCGCTACCTAGGCGATCCATCAACTTATCTATTCCCGTTGTCATCAAGGTTTTAGCCAGCAAGTTTTCATCGACCTTTTTGAGACCGAAAAGTAGATTATCCAACACACTTCCATAGACTAGGTTAGGTTGTTGAGACATATAGCCGATATGGTCTCGGAGCTTTGCCGTAGACCATTGACGTGCCTCCAGTTGATTGTAGAAAAGTTGCCCCGAAGTCAGCTGATATTGCCCTGCAATTGCCGATAGCAGACTGGATTTACCGGCACCAGCAGGACCAAAGAGGCCGACCCGTTCACCTGGCTTGATTGTTATCGATAAATCATTGAAAGCGGGTATAGGCTGATCCGGGTAACTGAAACTGGCCGAGCGTAAGGTGATAGCGCCATTGAAGGGGACTTTTGATGATGAAGTTAACTTGTTTGTGTGTTCTTGAGGTATCGCTAAAATGGAGTCTACAGCCACGATTGCCGATTGGGTTTGCTTAAATTTAAGCAATAACATAGCTATTTGATTGATGGCGTTGGAGGCTCGGCCGCTCAACATGACAATCGCGATTAATCCGCCCATGCTCAGATTACCTTCGTAGATCTGGTATACACCTGTGAGTATCAGCCCTATGGTGACCAGTTGCTGGCTGTTCATCACGCTATGGGTCAGAGTGTTAGAGGCGATACGGGATTCATTTTGCCAATCAGCCAAATTTTTGATGGTGTCTTCCCAT
Source organism: Shewanella psychrophila (assembly GCF_002005305.1). Lineage (NCBI taxonomy): Bacteria > Pseudomonadati > Pseudomonadota > Gammaproteobacteria > Alteromonadales > Shewanellaceae > Shewanella > Shewanella psychrophila. The sequence continues at coordinate 3,509,897 of NZ_CP014782.1, read as the reverse complement.
ATGTGTTTCGCCTTGGCCTCACCATTATTTTGTTTGGTTTCCACTAGCATGTTGAGGGTTTCAATCAGGTGAGCCTGACGTTGCGTCGAGAATTTTGAGCTGTTCTCTATACTGGCCATGAGTTTTTTCTGCATGAAAAAGCTGATCACCAATAAACACACCATGCAAGTGATGGGGACTAGTACCATTACGCCACCCAACCAGGCGATGAGCACCAAAAACAGCAAGGTGAAAGGCAGGTCTACTGCGGTCACTAAGGTGGCCGAGGTGATAAATTCGCGGATGCTGTCAAACTCTTGTAACTGTTTGGCAAAGGCACCCGAGGAGGCGGGCCTGTGTTCTAGGCGCATGCCCAATACTTTACGAAATAGCAGGTTAGACAGCCTGATGTCGACCTCTTTACCTGCCACATCTGCCAAACGAGTTCTAGCCTGTCTGAGAAGCCAGTCGAAGACGATGGCAATAGAAGCCCCGGTAGCCAGTACCCATAAGGTATCCATCGCCTGATTTGGTACGACTCTGTCATACACATTCATGGTGAAAAGCGGGGTGACCAGAGCAAGGATGTTGATCGCGAGGGAGCCCAAAAGGAAGCTCATATAAAATGGCTTTACCTCATCAAATGCGGCAACTAACCAGTGTCTGGATGTTTGAGTCGTGTTTTCTTTGGCGCGTTCATCGAGCTCGACCCTACGGGATAGATACCAGGAGTCACGTAGAAAATCTTGCTGGAACTCTGAAATATCCAAGGTGAGTTTCTGGCCTTCAATATCGTAGAGTGTCAGCTCTGATCCATCTTTGCTATCGAGATAGAAAGCTTGTTTGTGTTTGTTAAATACCAGAGCCGGCATTGCCATCTTCTTTATTGGCAGGCTTTGGGGAGCAGCTTCAATCCCGGCATTGGTGAACGCATCAGCTAATAAGCCTAAAGTGAGCTTACCTTTGACTAAAGGCAGTGCAGTAGTGACTTGCTCACTGTTGGTGTTCAGTCCAAGATTTTGGCTCGCAATTAAGACAATAGCTAAAAGTGGGTCACAGTGCACTTTCGTCTCTATCATGGTAGTTGACTCATTAAGTTGATCTCATCTTGCAGATTGTTGAGGGCTTCCCGGCTTGCCCCATCAGCAAAAGGTAAAACTTGTGTATTACTCGGCTCTGGCGTGTTTTGGGATGCCTGATAGAGTGGGTCCTCATTCCGTGACACTGAATCGCTTATGGACTCGGTTAATATGTCTTGGGCCAATTCAGCTTCTGTTTTTTGCTTGTCGCTGTCGAAGGGCTGCTCAGTTAAAGGCTGCTCAGAGTTAATTGCATCAATAGGCGCTCGATCGTCGACATGCCTACTGATTTTTTCGTAGGACTCGCTGGATAAGAGGCTGTCTTCTATGGCTGCTTGACTCTCTACCATATCTGGTGAGGCCATCAAATCTTGTTGAACGCTCAATAAGTTAGTTGCTGGGGCGCTTAGCATCATGACTGCGTTGATATCGACTGTGACTGTGATTATGCGCAGACTGCCTGGCGCAGTATCACCATTGAGCTCGGCAATAGGCTCTATATACAGCTGGAAAGTATCGCCATCATTGGCGCCTATGACCTTAAGACCGGCAAGATCATCTAGACTGACTATCCACTTGTTACCTGTTTTACTGCCTGCAGACAGGGTCATGGTATCGGGTAGGCCAAATATACTCACATTCCCCGTTTCTGTGGCCGCAGGGTTTTGTAGCTCGACGCCTAAGTTTAGAGATACATCGTTAGGATCGTTAGCGATAATATCGCCCACCTGAGTCCAGATCGGTGCGTCAACCTCAGGTTCAATTTCGATATCGAAATTAAAGGTTTGCGGTGCGCTGGTGTCAGTTTCATCAATGCCGAGCACTCTTGCTGTATCGACTGAGGCGATATCCATCTGCACGTTTAAGGTGCCGAAGGCAAGGTTACCCGGATGCAATTCAAACTCAGAGAGGTTGTTTGCCGAGATCAGTAAACTTGCGCTAAATACGCCACCACCCAGATCGGTGAAGGAGACGAAGTCACTACCGACCTTGATACCATCTAGATCCACCAAGGCGGATGCATCAGCCGAAGTAATTGTGATGGTGAGTTGCAACTGCTCACTTCCAGATAACTCTAATGCCTCGGCTGCTAAGTCTATAACAATTATCTCATCTTCAAGGCTGTTATAGAGGCTATCTGGGGTTTGAATAATCTGTACTCCATCGGCCACTGGAGATATGCCTACTATGATGTCGGCTGAAGTGGTGACAAAGTCTGTGGTGCCAAGTTCCTGAGTGATGGCTTGGATTGATAATGGGATATCACCATTGAAATCCTGAGGCGGTCTCATGACCAAGTTAGCAAGCTGAGCCAGAGTGACAGACCAGGAATAAGTCGGGTTGCCCTCGAAACTACCGCCATCGACTCCATTGTTGGGGAGTTGTATCAGGTTTGCGCCATCGCGGTAATAAAGCACTGCGCCTTCCGGTACCCCTTGTAGGGTCAAGAAGATCACTTCCGAGCCATCGAGATCGATAAGATTTATTGAGCCGCCAGCGAGTGCAGATAGGTCTATATCTGAGTCTTCGAGCCCGGTCAGAGTCTGAGTCGTGGTGGGTAAGTCGGCGGCATCGGTTACTGGCATAACGGTAATGGTAGAGATATTTTCGAAACTGGCTTCATGAGTGACGTCGCTACCATTGATGGTGGCGGTATCTATGACAGTGCCCGCAATCTTGAAGCGAAAATCACCACTCAAATGCTCAGGGGGCACAAACTGAATCAGTGCCAAAGAGGCATTGAGGGTAACTAAATTGTTACCACCGAACAGGTAAGTGTCGGTGGTACCGGCTTTTAAGACCCAGAGTCCGGATGGATCGTTTATGCCGCCACCATCGAGGAAGGTGATGGAGATGGGCTTGCCTGCATCGTTGAAAATTAAGGTTTCATTACCACCTGTCGTCGGGCCTGTATCTGAGTCCTGAAAGCTAAGGTTTATGCCTAAGGGAATAGGTTGATCTTCCAGCATGGTCTTGTTGGTGATTGTTAATGATGCACCATCGACTCTGGGGGCTATCTCTATCTCCAGTATTTGAGTGTCGTCTATCTGAGTGTCACCACTTATGGTATCAGTGGCTATGATGCGGATAGGAATATTTAGCTCACCGGCATAATTATCACTAATATTGTGTAGTTGCAGGTTTGCCAGTGAGGCAGAGGTAAACACATATTCGATAACATTATCGCCACTGGCATCGAAGACGGCTCTGACATCAGCACCAGTGAAGTAGCCACCTTGAGGGAGATCTGAGGCTAAGACTCTGAAGCTTATCTGATCGTTCATATCGGCTGTGATGCTCAGGTTGAGGTGACCTGCGAAGTCTATGACATTATCTTCGATGGCATCGGCGGGTGTGGCTTGTAACGGGTCAACTACAGTTGCAGAACTTGTTCCTGCATCTTGATCGAATTGGACGAAGAAGTTAGCCCGAATGATCTCGGCATCATCTCTGTCCAAGACCCTAGCTTCAACGGTAATTAACTGTTGCCCTGTGGCAAATTCACTGATGATTGTTGCCCCGGCAAGAATATCTAAGGCGTATTCCTGTGTGGTGTCATTAGTCATGCCGTCGACTGGAATTATCCAGCGTCCATCACCATCATTTATGGCGCCATTGGGATGGCTGATATACCAGCCATCCCCGCTAGGCACGCGGATAACCACATAGTCGAGTACTTCTGAACCATCGATATCTTCGTCGTAAAAGAGTACCTGATTAGTGAGGTCGATGGCGCTGCCATCTGTGCTAATCAGGCTGGTCTGATTAGCCTGAAGGTGCGTGTTCGCTTCGACTACAGCATCGACTATGATAGTCACTTGTGTGGAGACATATTCACTTATGGTTTCGCCTGTTTCGGATGTGTCAGTGATCTGGTATTGAACATCGAAGCTAAAGCTGCCATCGGCATCCTGTGGCGGAACCACGGCCAGTCGGCCCGAGGCTAATAAGGATTCAATATCCGGACTGGTGCTATCGAGTAGGCTGCTGACATCCAGTCCGGATACGGGGATATCGATCTCAGCTCCATCCAAGGTGAGGATAAAGCCTGAGCCGCTTTGGAGTGGAATTATAAGACCCGTTACCGTTTCACTGCTATCTAAATCGGCTCCTAGAGATGGGGTTAAATCTAGTGGGATTGCATGATCTTCCAAGCCATAATTGGTAGTGGCTAGGGATGCTGCGTTGGCATCTATCACTGGAGAAATGCCGATATTCAGGGTTAGTTCATAATCGGAAGAGTCACCATCTAGCTCGGTAGATTCGACAAAGATAGTTAGACTGATTTGGCCACTGAAATCTTCTACTGGTTGTAAACTTAGTGTGGCTAATAGGGCTGTCGATACACCATATACGGGTTGTCCGTTGATGAATTCGACCACAGGTAAGTTTACGGGAGTGCCACCTGAGTCTACAAAAATGACTCCTTGAGGTAAGCCTGCTATACGCAGATCCAATGTCTCTGAGCCGTCGTCATCCGAGGTGACTATGCTGAAATCGAGGGGGATATTCTGATCTTCATTGAAGTTTACGACACTGGATATCACCCCTGTGCCATGATCTATACTCCAAACAGCAGAGTCACCATTGATGGTCGGTACATCGTTAGCGACACCTTTAAGTGAGATAGTAATGGTGTCGGGATCGCTATAATTGGGGTTTGGATTTAGCACCTTATCTTTGGGATCTAAGCCATCTTGACTCGATTCAGTGGCGAAACTACGGATCGTGATGCTGAAATCGCCGGAGCTTGCAGAACTGACATCAACACCGGGTAGCAGTTTTGCATTGCCCGAGAGTACATCGATGGCTAGTACAGTCCAGACTCCGCCACCTAGGTCGACAACTGAGTCTCCCTGTAACGACCAGCCGTCGGGCAAAGTAAATTCATAGCTTAAGGTTTCCGAACCGGAGTCATCGGTCAGTTCCCCAGATATGATATCTTTGAGTAGGATAGGCGCATCTTCTTCACTGCGAATATCCCGGGTGGTGAGCGTGGGTTTATCCGCTATAGGGGTGACGTCTAATGTGACCGTCTCTATGCTACTTAGAGCCGTATCACCATTGTCACTCTCGGTCGTCACAGCCTGAATGTTGAAGGTGAAACTTCCGGCTAGGTTAGCGCCTATTTCGGCCTCTAAACTGTCAAGTTGATGTTGACTGATGGTCATGCCGTTAGTGATCGGGACGCCAACTGAGCTCAGTGTTAGGCCTAGTGTAATATTAGTGATGATATAGGAGATGGTTTCAGAACCCTGGGCATCGGCACCATTCTCATCTTTCGAGTTCGCATCCAAAGTGAGCGCTATGCTTGAATCATCTTCATCGAGACTATAGCTAAATATGCTGGCGTTATCCCATATTGGCACATCGGCCACTGAGGCTATGGTGATGGGGACGCTGGTAGCGATAGGCCCTTTGCCGGCTATGTTCACCGTAATATCAAAAGATGCAGCCACAGTTGCATCGGATGCATCTTCCGCCGGAGTATAGGTCAGGTTACCGTTGGGGATAGCGACGCCCGTGAGGCCGTCGATATTGAGATTACTGCCTGATAGAATATAATTACCCATGCCATCTTTTGGCAGCTCGACTCCATCTAAGGAGAGTATTCCTCCCTGAAGCGCGGCGGTATCGAACACCAGACTTGTAACTATTTCGCCTGCATCAATATCGCCTGGAGAGGCCTGCACGGCAACAGTGCCCGTGGTATCTTCGACAAAATCTGTAGTGAATACTTTTACCGAACCGAGTTGATCTTTGGCGGTGATAGTTAAGGAATTGATGACGATATCACCGTCGGCGTCGGTGACTCGTATGTTGACCACTTCACTAAATTGAGGATCGGCGTAGTTGAATTCAAACGAAGTAATAGTCGCCAGACCATTAGCATCGACGACAAGCTCACCATATTTTTCAGCCGTTGGGTTTGCATCTGTCATCAGGTCTATGGTGACACCTATGTCGTATTCAACTCCCTTGTAAATGACTTTAGTGGCACTGGCGCCATCTGCGCCTTGCTCGCTTGTTGAAAACATCTGTACCGTGTGGACTTCGTTTGCAGACTCGAAAAACGATAAGGTCTTTGTGGTGGCGTCTGGTACATCATCGGTCACAGTTACTGTGACCGTCTGGCTCGTCGACTTATCGCCATCGGCATCTATGGCCTGAACCTGGAAAGTGATATCCAGGTCATTTTCTCCATTGGCATCGGCGTGATCCAGGGAGAGGAATTGTTTATATTCGACTTTACCATCGGCCCCGAACCTGATCTGAAACACAGTCTGACTATCGCCGTCTCGTGTGGCGGTATACCAGCCGTTGCCATTGGGAGTCCCGGTGAGGCTGATGTCTTGTCCTGCACTCTTATATGCCCCAAAAGTGAAACCATCGGCCAGCTCAATACTGGCAATATTGTCGCCACCAGGGAGGGCATTCATTATTTCGCTGGTGGAGATACTGCTGGAGGTGGTGAGATTTCCCTCAGTCATATGCAGTGCCACGGGATCGGGTAAGATGGCTTCTTTGCCGTCATAGATATCTATGCTGACCTGACCTGCCGCAGTGGTGTTGTCACTGTCGATAACTTTGACATTTACCGCTAGCGTGTCCATCAGATCTGCTGTGCCTAAATGATCGATGGGACCGAGTAAGGTGAAATCAATGGCGATAGTACCACTGGTACCCGCTCCGATATTTATATCCAGAGGTAAGCTTATGGTAAACACTAGGTCACCACTGGTGGTGACGCCTTCTATTCTGGCACCATCGTCTTTGATCACCCAGTGAATGGTTTCACCATTTTGTGTCAAGGTAGTGCCGTCGGTATTTTTTACTTCTGCGCCATCGATAACGTCGAACTGTACATCGACAATGGGATCTTTACTGGCGTTGACGTTAAATAGCCCGTTATCATCATTATCGTATGCCGTAACTGAGGGAAGTTCGCTCACATTCAGGCTGATGTTATCTATAGTCGCCGCACTGGCATCATTAACCGTCATGGTCAGAGTGGCCTGAGTGCTATCGCCATCCAAATCAGTGACATTGAGTTTCAAGTCGACATTTTCACTACCAACTTGATCGAAGGCGCGATGGAGTGTGATGGTGTAATCCTGACTCAGGCTGTCGGTTTCTGCATTCCAGGTTTGGGTTAAAACGATGACAAATACCGGGTTAGCGATATTGCCAGTGTGTGCAGTCAGAGTCAGTCCATCACCGCTGAGGCTGTAAATGATAGTCTGGCCGCCTGATGTTAAACCCGGTTGTTGGCCGATATCTGAGAAAGCGATCGAAGCGATAGCATCGCTGCCTACTAAGACATCGAACTGTCCCGTCTGTTGCAGTGCTGGGCCGACAAGGGCATCTTCGGCGAAGGTCAGTTGGCTGATGTTGGTCAGTTGAGGATTATTACCATCGGTTATCTGCCATTGCAGACTCCCTAAGTCTATCTCTGTTCCATCGCTATCGGTGGCAGTGATTTGGGTCTCTATGTCTAAGATCTCTTCGAGATCATGATCCAGTGGCCTGAATTGATCGTAGACCACTGTGACATCAAGGTCGTTGCCATTATTGACGCTACTCAAGACGAGTGTAAATATGGTGACGTTGGGCATGCCTTCGGTATACGCCGTCAGCGTCTTGCCGTCGGCGGATAGATCAAATTTAATGAGTTTACCGTCACTGGTAAATAGCTGATTATCCAGATGACTTGGGGTGAGTGAGCTGAAAGCCAGACTTGAGGTCAGCAGTGCATCAGAACCCCCGGTTATGGTGAAATTTTCATTTTGGCTCAGGCTGGCATCGATGTCGGCTTCTTGAGTAAAAATGACAACATCCGTCATCTGACCCGCCGCGCCGTCTTCAACACTGAAGTTTGCAGTCGCCATGCCTGTACTGCCATCGACATCGAGTACATGGTAGTCAAACTGAAAATTCTGGTTCAGGGTATTGTCTAAGTTATTTGATGCTACAAATTGCCAACTCCCATTACTCTGTACCGTCAGGGTTCCTTGTGGCGTGACTACGACGGCTGGAGTGCCTACCGAAATAGGATAATCCGTCCCGTTATAACTGATCTTAGTCAGAACCAGAGGCCCTTCGATTGTGTAGTCATTGCCAGTTAGGGAGCCCTTGGAGAGTACATCCTCTATGACGCTGACTTCATCATCGACCGCCAGAGGGGGAGTATCGTAGATGTTGAGTACAGCATAGGTGATGACCTGCTCAGTGGTGCCATCGGTGTCAGTCTGTAGCGCCTCGAGTTGAATGTAAGTCGTGGTGTTGATGCCGCTCAGTTCATCGATAGTTTGATGCAAGGTGACTTGCAGGGCACCGCCGACTAAGCTTGCTGTCATCACAGTTTCACCATCACCATCTCGGGTCAGGATGAAGGACAAGCCATCGCTGGCGACATTGATGCTCAGAGCTTGATTATCTGAGGTCATGGTCAGTAGTCTGGCCTGCTCCGCAGATATTTTTAATACGGCATCAGGAATATCGAAATCGACTGTGGTGCTGGTGGTTGGATCTAGGTTTAATATTATCTCAAACAGAAAATGAGCCTCGGGCAGATCCAATGTCGGCATGAGATCCTGTGCGCTGTTGCCCGCGAGATCGCTGACATCTACGTCCATGACCCAGGTATTGTTTTTATTAAGGCTTGAGACGTCTAATGTATTAAATTGCCAGCTTCCATCGGCGTTTACCTGAGTGGTGAAGGTGAGGGTATCGACACCGTCGGTGACTGTCAGAGTCACTGTCTGGTTTTGTTCCACACCTGTGGTTGTACCCGTAAGAGAGTCTTGCACACCATACATAAACAGGGCTGCATTGAAACCATCGGCACCTGTGTCTATGTCTATGGTCACTTGGGTATCTAAGGTTGCGGTATCCGATGCCGTGGCAGGATTACCGGCGAGATCTGTTACATTAGCGGTGGCTGTAAACAGGCCGTCGGCGAAGCCTAAAGCAATAAAGTTCTGCAGTGGAATAGACCATAGTCCGCCAGCTTGTACTGTGGTGTTTAGCGAGTGGGTATTACCAGCAAAATCAGTTAGAACCACTGTCACTGTGCGGCCTACTTCGATATTGGTCGTCGTTCCTGAAATTAACACAGCGCTGAGTTCACTGCTGGCTAATAATTCATCGCTACCACTGTCGATATGTATGCTTATGTCGGCGAGTGAATCTTTGAGTGCTGATGTACTGCTTGTTGCTAAGTTGCCTGCCTGATCGCTAGCCGAGGCCTCGAAAGTGAGGTTGCCGTCGGTGAGGATGGAAAGATCGGCATCATTGATAGTCCATACACCATTGATGACTGTGGTGGTAAAGGTTAATTCATTGAGGGAGGCATCACGTACTACCACAGTTATTGTCTGATTATTTTCGATATCCGATGTGGTGCCCGATATATCGACCTGATTCATCTCGGCTGTGTTAATGATGCTATCACTGACATTTTGACTGGTATCTACACTGATAGTCACGTTAGCGAGTATATCGACCGGCATAGTCGTGTCAGCTGTCGCTGTGTTGCCTGCTTCATCTGTGACGGTAGCCGTCGCAGTGAGAACTCCGTCTAGGAAGCCGGATAGATCTTGCGCGGTGAGTTGCCAGATCCCACCAGTGATAATCGCGGTGGCAGTTGCTATGTTTGTGCCGTCGGATAAGGACACTGTTACGGTGCGGCCATCTTCGACGTTAGTGACTGTGCCTCTTATTAAAACTGTAGCCATTTCCTGAGCATTGAGAACACCATCGTTATCTATGATCTCAATTGATACCATTGCTCGAGTGTCTTTATGCAGTGATGTGGTATCGCTGGCTGGGTTACCATAAATATCTATGGTTTCAGCAGTGACACTGATGTTGCCATCGAGAAGGCTGCTAAGGTCGAGATTGGGGAGTAGCCACTGGCCAAAAATAACTTGGGTCGTAAATGTCAGGCTGTTATTACTGGTATCGGTGAAGGTCACTGTCACTGTTTGACCATTTTCTATATCTAGGCTGTCGCCTCGAAAAATGGCAGATTGAACCGTAGTCGCATTTAGGGTTTGATCTTCTGTGGAGGGACTAAATTCAATATCCGCAATAACATTTTTGTTCTTATTGTCAGTTGAGCTAGCAGTGTTACCTGCGATATCACTAACATTGGCCGTTGCCGTAATGGGGCCATCGGCCAGTGAGCTAAGATCGACATTATCCAGTTGCCACAGGTTATCCTTAACTACTGCCTCGAAAGTCAGGGTACGGTTATTGATATCGATAACTGTGATGCTGACTATCCGGCCATCCTCAATATTGAGCGTCTGGCCATGGAGTCTTGTCGAAGGGGATTCGAACTGATTTAGGGTATCGTCACTACCGGTAATAATCTCTATTGTCACCTCTACCGGGCTGGTATCTTTCTCTACGGTATTGGTGTTGGTCGCAAAATTACCTTCAAAATCTGAAGTGTCGGCTTGTAATATGAGGGTGCCATCTTCTAACGATGAGAGATCGGCCCCTTTCACTAACCATACCCCATTACGTACTGTGCTGGTAAATGTCAGGCTAGTGCCTGAGCTATCAGTGACCGAGATAAAAACAGGGCGGCCATCTTCTACGTTGTGGACCAACCCAGCAAGCAGGCTATTGGTAGACTCAATGCCATTGAGTATGCCATCTCCGTCGATGGCGCGTATGGTGATGGCTGCCTGAGTCTCTTTATAAAGGCCTAGGCCAGAATTGGCTGTGTTGCCAGCCAGATCGGTGGCAGATGCATTGAAAGTTAATGGACCATCAACCAGAGATGAGAGAACAGTGTCGTTTATGTTCCAATGACCCAGGTTCACTGTGGTAGTAAAGGTTAATGCATTGCCATCGGTGTCGATAACTTCAATGGTGATAGCTTGACCATCTTCAATATCGCTGACCGTTCCGTAGATATCTGTGCTAAGGGTTTCAGTCTGGTTAATGACTGTATCTTCGCCACTATCTACGTGTATGGTGATTGTGGCTAAGATATCGACTGGAATATCGGTTGTCGCCGAGGCATCGTTGCCTGCTTTATCACTGACTTGAGCCGTAGCCACTAAGCTGCCATCGTCGAAGTCCGTTAGATCTACACCCGTTACGCTCCATTGACCCGAAATTACAGTGGTGGTGACGGTCAGGGTATGTCCGTTTGTATCCTTGAAACTGATACTGACGACTTGGCCATCTTCGATATTGGTGACACTACCTTTGGCTTCAACTGCACTAAGTTCAGCGGCATTGATGACACCATCATTATCTATCATTGTAATGGTGACACTGGCTTGAGTATCTTTTTGTACCGTATTACTATTTTCGGCTACGTTACCTTCAAAATCTGATGTGATTGCAGTTAATACTAGCTCACCGTCGGCTAAGGATGAGAGATCGGCATCTTTGACTATCCATACGCCATTTCGGACCGTGGCGGAGAAATTTAGGCTGTTGCCATTAATATCTGTGACTGTGATGGCGACGGGTCGGGCATCTTCAACATTATGAACTAGGCCTAGCAGATTAGTCGTCGAGACTTCGTATTTATTTAAAACACCATCAATATCTGCTGCAACAATACTTACCGCTGCCTGGCTCTCTTTGTAGACATCATTCGTTGAAAATACGTTATTGCCTGCAATATCTACCGCTTGGGCTTTGAACTCCAAAGGACCGTCGGCTAAAGAAGAAAGATCGGCATCGTCAATTTGCCATTGCCCATTTATGACAGAGGTTGAATAGGAGAGTTGATCGCCTTGGGAGTCTGTTACCAGTATGGTAACTAATTGTCCGTCCTCAATGTCAAAAACAGTACCACTCATATCTGTGCTCAACATCTCGGTGGCGTTGATTACGGTATCACTGCCACTGTCTACATCGATTGTGATACTTGCGAGTATGTCTACCGGGAGTACAGTGCTAGCGCTAGTCGGATTTCCTGCGACATCAAAGGTTGCGGCCGTTACCATTAGGCTGCCATCTTCGAACTCTGAGAGATCGATATTCTCAATAGCCCAAGTACCTGCTATCACCAGTGTCTCAAAAACTAACTTGTGACCATTATCATCTGCGATGGTGACAGTGATGGTTTGGCCATTTTCGACATTATTGACTTGACCTGTGAGGGTTACAGCCGACATTTCATCTGCATTGATAAGCTGATCATTATCGACAATCTCGACTGAGATTGTCGCCTGGGTATCTTTAATCGAAGTATCTTCACCCTTATGGGCAATGCCCGGGTAGGTCGGTGCGGTAATTTCTGCGGTTATCACACCATCTGCCAGTATAGAAATATTAAGATCTATGACTTGCCAGCTTTCACCTGTCACAAAAACATCTAAGGTTATTTGCTGTCCATTGATATCGGTCAAAGTCAGTAAAAGTTGTTGACCATCTCTGGCATCGATAGCCTGACCTATGAGGTCAATAATAGGGGTTTCGGCACGATTAATGTAGCCATCGCCACCATCGATAATTTCCACGGTTAGATCGAGAGTCTGAAAGCTGTCCTGTTCGGCACCTTGATTTTGTATTTGAGCGCTTTGCTTTTCTAAGCTATCGCCTGAGGTATCGAAGCCCGATGTCGGGGTTAAATCGTTTTCAGTATTGGCGATGAGTTGAAAGTTTAAATTCACTCCCTGTTGATCCGGTGTGGTGTCACCGGAGTCTGATGTCTGTGAGGAGCTAGTTGATTTACTTGTTTGGCTGGAGCTCGAGTCCTGTTGGGTATCGAAACGACCACTTAGATTTGGTGAGATGCGAATAGCAATATCCAGTGGCAGGGTTATAGTCTGTTCACCAATGAGAATGGTTGGAAGCTGCTCATCGTCGACCTGTATATCATCACTGCTAACTTTATAAAGCATAAGTCCAGGCATGACCGAATCGGCAGTGATGGCAAACCAGCGACCATCGGCAGTCACAGCCCAAATGTTATCATTCGATTGCACGTAGTAGATGATAGTTGGCTCTGACAGGTCAGCCATGCTTAACTTCCTTATTCAATCTGGATTTTGTCGTAGAAAAGTGAAAATATACAAATGAGAATTTGTTACGGTATATTTTATTGTTTGTTATCAATATTGCAATCTTTTTGGCTGGTTTGATGTGAGATGTTGGGGAGCGTTGGTTGTCTTTAAGCAATTGCTAATTGGGGATAAATGTCGGGAAGGGTAGCATGAGTAGACTGATTACCTGTTTTAGCATGCTCTGAAAACAAAAAAGCCGCGTTAAGCGGCTTTATACTAAGTGGCAAAGTAAGCTGTAGCTGTTTTCTAGATTACTTAACAGCATCCTCTTTCAGCCATTGTGCGGCTCGCTTAGCAAAATAAGTTAGCACGCCGTTGGCTCCGGCGCGTTTGAAGCAAAGCAGCGACTCCATCACTATGGCTTTCTCGGCTAACCAACCATTCTCAATGGCAGCCATGTGCATGGCATATTCACCACTGACCTGATAGGCGAAGGTTGGTACGGCCAATTCACGCTTAACTCGTGTGACTATGTCAAGGTAAGGCATACCAGGCTTGACCATGACCATATCGGCACCTTCCTGAATATCAAGTGCCACTTCGTGAAGAGCCTCATCACTATTAGCTGGATCCATCTGGTAGCTATGTTTATTGCCACCCTTGAGATTACCAGCAGAGCCGACAGCGTCACGGAAAGGGCCATAGTAGCTAGAGGAGTACTTAGCCGAATATGCCATGATCTGAGTGTTAACGTGGCCGGCTTCTTCTAATGCCTGACGGATAGCACCGATACGGCCATCCATCATGTCTGACGGTGCGATAATATCGGCACCCGCTTCGGCATGGGAGAGGGCTTGTTTGACTAAGATTTCAGTGGTGATGTCGTTAAGAATATAGCCGTCTTCGTCTATGATCCCGTCTTGGCCATGGGTAGTAAATGGATCCAGAGCCACATCAGTCATCACACCTAGCTCGGGGAAGGCTTCTTTTAGCGCGCGTACGGCACGTTGAACCAAGGCATCGGCATTGTAAGCTTCTTCCGCTAGTAGAGTCTTTTTCTCTGCTGGAGTGACCGGGAAGAGGGCGACTAATGGGATACCTAATTCGACGAGCTCTTCAGCTTCTTTAAGCAAGAGATCTATAGAGTAACGCTCGATACCGGGCATAGAGGCAATGGTCTCGGTGCGATTATTGCCTTCAAGCACAAACATTGGATAGATTAAATCATTTACCGAGAGGGTATTTTCGGCCATTAAGCGGCGGCTGAAATCGTGTTTACGCATGCGGCGCATTCTGCGCTGAGGAAAAGCACTGGTAATTATATTCACTTTCGACTCCTAACTAATTACTCAGATAATCTTCAGTGTGGAATAGCCACTAACTAATAGTTTTTCTGAGTGTTGCTGATAATTGTGACTTAAAGGGATTCGGTATACACCATGACTCGGTTTCTTCCTTCGTTTTTAGCGCGGTAGAGAGCCTTGTCTGCTTGATCGAGTAATTTAGTTGGATCTAGCTCCCTGTTGATGATTTCGGTACTAACACCGATACTTATCGTCAGTGGTATGGCGTGATTTTTCCAACTGATGGGCAGTTTACAAATCGTTTGTCTGATCTGCTCCGCAACTTGCACAGCACCCTCCTCACCAGTATTGGGCAGTATGATAGCAAACTCTTCTCCGCCAAAACGTGATACCAGATCTCCCGGACGTTTTAATTTTTCTTTTAGTGTTTGCGCGATTAATCTCAGGGTTTGATCCCCTGCAAGGTGGCCATAATTATCATTGATGGACTTGAAGCGATCGATATCTAACATCAATAGCGCCATAGGTGTTTGCTGCCGTCGGCTGAGACGTCCCTCTGCGAGTAAACGCTTATCAAATGCCGCTCGATTCTTGACTCCGGTCAGGCTATCTATGGTGGCTTGTTCGGTGAGCTTTTGATTGGCCTCGTTGAGTTCTCGTAGGGCTATTTCTAGCTCAAGAGTTCTTTCTTGCACCATTTTCTCTAGCTTTTCATTACTCTCAGCTTCAACTTTCAGGGCCTGCTCTCGCGTCTCACGGGCATGTTGAGCCTGAATCACAGCTTCTTGCTGAATCTTCAGTTTAGCCTTGCGCTCATCGTTGTATCTGATGGCCAGTACTGCAGCCATAAAGACAATCTCGAATAACAGTCCCAAAATTAAAGGAGTTAAATGTGAGATGGGCAGCTCGATTAACCCTAAATACATGGCACTGGTCATGAACGAACCAACTAACATGCCGCTCCAGGCTAAGGTGTACAGCTTAGCGAGTTTGTGGCCTTTAAGTGCTTGAATGACGGCCATGATCATCAAGAGAACCGTCACAATCAGTACAGTAATTATATTGATATATAAAGCCAGTGCGTAATTTAAAAAAGGTGTCACTAACGCCAGTATTACAGCTAATCCACCGCTATATCGGCAGAGTCTGAGCATGTGTAGATTATGGTATTTAAGCTGTAAAACTTTCTCGGTAAACAAAAGAGCAAAAAATATCGCCGTAGGAATGAGAAATGGGATCATGTACTTTTGCAGTAAAGGCCATTGTGGCCAGAGAAATCTAAATGCAAATCCGTGGAGGGTCGCGACTAACAGTGTGACTGATAATACGTAGCCTGAATAATAACTATAGCTAAATGAACGTGAACTGATGGCGATAAACAAACTAAACAATCCGATTGCGGTGAGAGCGCCTAACTGAAATCCGTTGATTAGTGAGCTGGACTCGATATCTTTCGCAAATGATTTTGGTGATGACAGACTCAAAGGCAATGACGCGCTGCCTTCGGTCTCTATCTTTAAATAAAAAGTATGTAAGGCATCAGGTTCAAGCTGAAAAGGGTAAATAAAGTGGTTGTTTATTACAGGCCTTTCTGTAAAGGGGAGGCTGTCACCCATTACTATCTTATCAATTAATTTACCTCTCACCCCGTGATAGAGATAAACGAGGTCGATATGAGGGTTGGCTAACGACAGGATACGGTCTATTGGTATTTCTTTAGAATTATAAATACTGAACTTAACCCAAAATGCTTCTACACCTATTCGGTTGTTATAGGCGGGAGTTAAGCGCTGCCACTGATTTGAGTCTAGGTTTTGAACTGAGTTTATATTGTCAGCATTTTTTGCGGGAGTGTAATAGAGCCAGTGTGCTAGTTCCAGGGCTCCCTCATCATCTCCAACGGCGAGTATGGTTTCAGCACGAAGCTGAGCACAGAAGATTAAAGTGAAGCTGATGAAAATAAAGCTAAGATGTTTCATGGGGTTCACTGAGCTCTACTTCGACAGCATGTCGCTTATTCAGACCAAAGAAGGCGACACTATTTTCATAGACGCGTTGGGCAAACTTTTCGTGACTTTGTCCTCTGAGATCTGCGATATATGCAGATATATAGGGCAGGTATTGAGGCTTATTCTTACTCGACTTAGGCTTAGGCCGCATGCTACGTGGCAGTAAGTATGGGCTATCAGTCTCGATAAGAATTCTGTTGTCAGGAATTTCGATCACCAATTCGGCTAGTTCCTGACCCCTGCGTTCATCGCACACCCAGCCAGTGATCCCCAGATGAAGATCTAAAGCCAGATAGGCTTGCATGCTTTGCCTGTTGCCGGTAAAGCAGTGCAATAACGCACCGGGTAGAGAAGAGCGATATTCTTTTAAAATAGCTAAGAAGTCTTCATGGGCATCGCGTTCATGCATAAGTACCGGCATTTTTAACTCCGCAGCTAGAGCGAGTTGTGCTTCGAAGGCCTTTCTTTGCATGGGTCTGGGAGAAAAGTCACGATTGTAGTCTAAGCCACATTCGCCGACGGCAACAACCTGAGGCTGTGCGGTGAGTCGTTTAAGCTGTTCACTACTTTTGGCCTGCCATTCGCTAGCATGGTGAGGGTGTACACCTGCGGTGCAGTAGAGCTGCTTTGGATATTGCTGGCAACATGTTATCGCTTGCTCGCTTTCATGGAGTTCGCTACCAATAACAATAAGCGGCGATACCCCTTGGGCCGCCGCATCTTGAATTACATCATCAATATTTTTTTCAAGGGCGCTGCCAATGAGATTGACAGCGATATCTATATATTTAGACATTACTTTAGGCGTTTCACCTTAATTGTGGAGTTTCTGTCTTTTACTCCCAAATAGAATGCTCCAAAAGCACCTTTTTCAATATATACAGTTTGACCTGATTCTAACTTGAAGCGTTTACTCTCAGTTTGTTTCCAAACTTGGCTATTCTTAAAAGTTATTCTTAGTGCCCCATACACATCTTTTTTAATCGTATCGACTTCTAAAAAGATTTTTTTAACTGCTTCACCTTCTTTTTTCTTAAGGTTTCCAAAATCATCTTCGATGTTAGCGGGAAGCGTGGTAGGTATCGCAGTTACAGATTGAGATGTTGCGGCCACACTCGTCGTCGCTACAACTGTTGTGGCTGGTGCAGTACTCGGTGATATGCTATTCGTGACTTTTGACGCACTCTTGACGCTTGCTGATATCTGGTCATAACAGATCAAGCGATCTAATTTATCCGCCTTGGCGCTACAGGACAGCAGGTCTTGTTCTAGGCCTGCTGTAGCTTGTGTCGATACGAGTATCGCTGCTGCGGTAATCCAACTTATGCGCATTAATATTTTCCCTTATGATATTTGAGCGCGCCATGTCTAACTAATCGGCTATTGCTTATTTAGTTTCCTGGCCAGGTTCATCCTGTTTTTCTTGCTCATCGTCTTCTTCATCGTCCTTTTTACTGTAGAAACGAGCTGCAATCAATCCCCCTTCAAATAATATCAGCATAGGAACTGCCAACATCGTTTGAGAAATGATGTCTGGTGGTGTCAGTAACATGCCTAGAACGAAGGCACCGACTACGATATAAGGACGTTTAGCTTTGAGCTCATCCGGCGTAGTAACACCCGCCCAACAGAGCAAAATCACCGCGATGGGGATCTCAAAGGCTAAGCCGAAGGCGAAGAAGAGTTTAAGTACGAAGCTTAGATAGCTGCTGATGTCTGTTGCCACCTGAACGCCTTCTGGGGCTACGTTGGCAAAAAATCCAAATACCACAGGAAAAACAACATAATAAGAGAAGGCTATTCCCAGGTAAAATAGGAGTGTACTACTGGCGAGTAGAGGCATCATCAAGCGCTTTTCATGCTTATACAGGCCTGGTGCGATAAATGACCAGATTTGATATAAGACATAGGGAATGGCGATGAAGAAAGATAAAACCAGAGTTAGCTTAAAGGGCGCGAAGAAGGGCGCTGCAACATCGGTTGCAATCATGCTACTGGATTCAGGCAGAGCCTGCATCAGAGGCGTTGCCATATAGTGATAAATATCATTTGACCAATAGGCCAGACAGGCAAAAACCACAAGTACACTGCCGACTGCGTGAAGCAAGCGGGTGCGTAGTTCGAGTAGATGACTGATAAGGGGCTGCTGTTGCGACATGGACTACCCGTTAGGTTTTTCAGTGTTTGAGCTAGTTGAGCTAGTCTCAGTTTTGCTTGTCTTCGAAGGTGTAGGATCTGCGGCTGCATTGGTGCTAGCCGAAGGCGTTTCTTCTACCTTATAGGGACGATTAACTGATTGAGCTGCATCTTTTAATTGATCGATAGAATCCTGTAACTCGGGAGAAAGATTTTTTAAACCCTGGTTTTCAGCCTTTTTTAGATCTGAATGCAGTTGCTCAATTTTAAGCTCCTGCTCGAGTTCATCTTTCACTGAATTCGCCATTTTTTTCATGGCGCGGATCCAACCTGTAATTGAGCGGACTGCTACCGGAAGTCTTTCAGGGCCGAGTACTACCAGCCCTAAAATACCGATCAACAATAGCTCCATAAAGCCGATACCGTCGAACATAAGGAGTTACGCCTGTTCTTTATCCTTTGACTCCGGCTTCTTTTCAGTAGCCGCTGCAGAAGTTTTAGCTACATCTGAGCTATTTTCTTCTAATGATTTCTTCTCGTCTTCGCTAGACATGGCGCTCTTGAAGCCTTTAACTGCGCCGCCTAAATCACCACCTAGAGAACGTAACTTCTTAGTTCCAAATAATAAGATTACGATCACTGCTATGATCAGAAGTTGCCAAATACCCATGTTACCCATGACGTTTACCTCGTAGAATGTGTATAGTTCTATTATGAACTTATCGTTAATTAGTGCTAGCTAAAATTTGCGATTCTTTGGCCTGGATCGCCATCCGAGCAGCCAGAGTATGGTGCCTGAGGTGATGCAGGTATAAGAGGCCCATAGTGTAGCGCCTTGATTAAACAAAAGAGTGCCACAGATCACTAAAACTGCGGAAGTGAGCAAAAGATAGTTACTTTTATGGGATCTTTGCTGCTGTGTTAAGTAGCGAGCAAGCATCTGGTTCTGAGATTTGACAAAGTTTTTGCCCATTTTCAGATTGTCGTACACCAGCTCTGGAAGTTCTGGTAGTTTATCGATCCAATAGGGCATCTCTTGTTTGATCTTCTTTGCCATTCCTTTGGGGCCGACTTGTTCAGACATCCAATCTTCCAGGAAAGGCTTAGCGGTTTGCCAGAGATCCAGCTGAGGATAGAGTTGACGTCCCAAACCTTCGATATAAAGCAGTGTTTTTTCCAGCAACACAAGCTGAGGCTGAACCACCATGTCGAAGCGTCTCGCCGTGCGAAATAGTTCTAGCAGCACATGGCCAAAAGATATCTCATCTAATGGCTTGTTAAACATGGGCTCGCAAACAACTTTCACGGCTTGTTCGAACGCGCCAATATCGGTATCTGGTGAGACCCAGCCAGACTCAATATAGAGTTGAGCAATTCTGCGATAATCTCGATTAAAGAAGGCTAAGAAGTTCTCTGCTAGGTAGCGTTTATCTTCATCTGTCAGTGTGCCCATGATGCCGCAATCCAATCCTATGTAGTAAGGATCGTCCGGGTGCTCTCGGCTGACAAATATGTTGCCAGGATGCATATCGGCGTGAAAGAAGTTATCCCGAAACACCTGAGTGAAAAATAGTTCAACACCGCGTTCGGCTAACTTTTTAAGATTGGTGCCTTGGGCTTTCAATGCCGCCATATCTGAAACAGGAATGCCGTCAATCCGCTCCATCACGATTAGACGTGTGAAGCAGAGTTCTTCATACATATAGGGAATGTATAGGGAGCCCGAGTCGAGGAAGTTGTTTCTAAGCCTGATGGCATTGAGGGCTTCTAACTTGAGATTCAGCTCCCCTTCTATAGTCGTGCGGTAATCTTCGATTACTTCGGCCGGACGCAACCGGTTACCATGACCCAATAATGTCTCGAGAAAACTGGCGGTTTGAGACATCAGCTGAATGTCTGCATGAACCTGGTCCTCTACATCGGGACGCAACACCTTGAGCACCACAGCTTTGCCGTTGGACTTTAACGTTGCCGTGTGAACCTGTGAAATAGAAGCCGATGCCAATGGAGTGTCATCAAAATCTTCGAAGTAAGTATCTATGGTTGCGCCGAGTTCTGCTTCGATCATCTCTCTGGCGATGGCCGAGTCGAAGGGAGGTACCCTGTCTTGCAGCATGGCCAATTCTTCGGCCCACTCGTCACTAAGCAGATCGCGTCTGGTAGAAAGCATCTGGCCAAACTTAATATATACAGGTCCCAGCTCTTGCATGGCAAGCTTTAAACGTTCGCCACCTACCTTGTTCTTGTGCTGGTTTCTAATCCAAAATAGACAGTTACGCAGTAGTTTGAAATACCAGGGAGTCATTTTAGAAGGAATTAACTCATCGAGCCCATAGTGAAGGGTTATCTTGATTACTTGATAAGCTCGTCTGATACTTTTTAGCGTCATGTCTTAGCGTTCGCCTTATTTAGGAAAGTGGCTCTGTAGCTGTTTGATTCGTTTCTCTATGGCGTCGATATCTGCCACTAGCTCATCGATTCTATCACCTAAATGAATAAACTCGATTTTATGAGGGGCTAACTTATATTCTTCGGTGGTTAATTGACCCACATGGGAGCGACTCTTGCGGAAGACGTTAACTAGGTCTGATTTGGCTTGTTTAGCGCCTCTACCTAGAAAGTGAGTCGGAGCATCGCCAATATAGCGAGAAATGGGTTCGGCAAAATTGAATTCTACTTGTTGCAGGTAATGGCTAAATACCTGTAGCAAGTTGAGATCGCCTTCGATACTCAGCTTGTCTTGTTTGATAAGCTCGGTAAGGTTAGCCCCTTCGGTTAATTGATATAGGGTCGTTACATCGGCATTGACCTTAGTGGTGACTTCACCTTCATATTTTCCTAATACCTGAATTTCGCGAGCAAAAACCAGATAGATTGGCCAACTGAGCTGACTCAATTGAATGCAAAGGACCTTACCATGTAGAGAACGCAATTTCGCATACTCTTCCGGAGACTGAGCGAGGATTTGCTTGAAAGCAGTCTCAAGCCCGGCACTGAGCAACAATGCAATTTCACGTTTCATAATTAATCCAATGACTTAATTTAGACTCTAGCATTAGAACTATAAAATAAGAGTCATGCACAGACTCTTATTTTTACCTAGGCGTTAAACTGAACCGTTTAACCAAGATTAAAACTTATAGCCCTTGTGCAAGGCCACAATGCCATCTGTCATGTTGGTGTAATCTACTTGCTCGAAGCCTGCTTCGACCATCATACCTTTTAAAGTCTCTTGATCTGGGTGCATGCGAATAGACTCGGCCAGATACTCATAACTGTCGGCATCTTGAGTTATGAGAGCGCCCATTTTTGGCATTATTTTGAAGCTGTAAAGATCATAAATCTTACGCATCACATCATGCTTTGGTTTTGAAAATTCCAGAACTAATAGCTTTCCACCTGGCTTAAGTACACGAAGCATAGAGCGGATGGCTGCATCTTTGTCGGTCACGTTACGTAAGCCAAATGCAATGGTGATGATGTCGAAGTGATTATCAGGAAAAGGCAGGGCTTCGGCATTGGCTTGAACATAGTTCACATTGCCAACTATACCCTTGTCTCTTAGCTTTTCACGACCGACTTTAAGCATGGAATCGTTAATATCGGCGAGGGTAACCTGGCCTCTGTCACCCACTAGGTGAGAGGATTTTGCTGTCAGATCGCCTGTGCCGCCCGCAAGATCTAATACTTTCATGCCTGGACGCGCACCAGCGCTTTCGATGGTAAAGCGCTTCCACATGCGGTGGATACCGAAGGACATGACATCATTCATGATGTCATATTTGGCCGCAACAGAATGGAATACGCCAGCGACCATATCAGCCTTCTGTTCTGCTTCAACTGTTTTATAACCGAAATGGGTACTGTTTTCTGTGCCCTGTGACATCTGGTTGTTCCTATCTCTGCAATTATTATAAGCGAGTGTAAGCCATTCATTCACGTCGAAGAATACTACATCAATCACATTGTGATCGATGTTAGTTATCTGGACTCGGAATTGTTGAAAATGCGCGTTGGCGCAGCCTTTCGCAAATTTGACTGCGCATTACATCATAATATTAGCCATTGGTGAATAGTATGAGAGAAATATAGACATCTTTGACTCATTTTCAGGATGCACAGGCGCTTACATATTAGCTTCACAAGAAGTTAGCCATTGGTGAATAGTATGAGAGAAATATAGACATCTTTGACTCATTTTCAGGATGCACAGGCGCTTACATATTAGCTTCACAAGAAGTTAGCCATTGGTGAATAGTATGAGAGAAATATAGACATCTTTGACTCATTTTCAGGATGCACAGGCGCTTACATATTAGCTTCACAAGAAGTTAGCCATTGGTGAATAGTATGAGAGAAATATAGACATCTTTGACTCATTTTCAGGATGCGCAGGCGCTTACATACTAGCTTCACAAGAAGTTAGCCATTGGTGAATAGTATGAGAGAAATATAGGCATCTTTGACTCATTTTCAGGATGCGCAGGCGCTTACATACTAGCTTCACAAGAAGTTAGCCATTGGTGAATAGTATGAGAGAAATAACCTAGAACCTAGGTTCTAAACCCTAGGGACTAAAATCTAGATTTAACCTATCTGCTGTGCCTGCATTCTGCCTTGAATATACGCATAAATCAGCTCACTGATACTCTGGCCTGTTTCGCGATAACCTGCCGCTATGCCAGCAACATGGCAGCTAGGTGCGGCTTCTGCTAAATGCAGATAAGTACAAGGTGTATTTCTGGCTATTGTGCTCACATAATGTAAGGCGTCCAGTAGTGGTATCCCCGCAGTTGTCGAGGCACTGCTGGGCATATTGATGATGGCATCGAGATCCAGTTCTAGGGCCACAGGTAATTGGCTGTCGTTTAGGCGCGTGACTATCTCATCTAATGCCGACTTCAAGGTGATTTCTCGACGTATCCAGATTGACTGTAAGGTGTGCCAGTGGCCGCCGAAGGTGCTGAGTTGCTCCAGAGTCTCTTCACTGTTCTTGAGTTCATGCATGCCGAGTACATGGTAGTAACCCAATGCGCCGCTGGCCGCAGCGTAGCTGAAACCATTGCCGCTATGGCGACCTTCACGCGGGCGAAAATCGGAATGGGGATCTAAGTTTACCGCCGCGACTTTCTTGTTAAGGCAATGCTTGACCGACATCAATAAGCCATAGGCATTGTTATGGCCGCCGCCGATAACGATAGGCTCGAGGCCCGCCGAAATTACCTGACTGGCTATGGTGATCACTCTGTCATCAAGCAGTTCAACATTGCTTCTCAGTGCATCGGCATCAGCCTCTTCTCCGAGCTGTAGGTCGTCTGTCTGTATCTGACCCAACACCATACACTCGTTGCCACTCAAGAAGCGGTTAGATTGTAGGTTTAGAAATTGCGCCATGGCCGATTCGAATGCATCGGTTGCGCCGCCGCGACCCAAATTGGCGCGTGGGCCTATGTCTTCACCTATGCCTAGGATAGCGAAACGTACACCACTGGCTTTAGCATTATCGAGTGTCTCGCTGAGGTGACTACTTCCATCGCTGCAGTGAACGGTTTGGGCAAGTTTAGTTTCGCCGTCACGAATTGAAACGAGTTTCCGGCACACTTGTCTGGTAAAAGGAATGAGATATTGCATATCAATTTAGTTCTTATTTTGATGCTAATAACCACATTGTGACTTAACTAGGCTTTTGATGGCAATGAAATCCTCGAGGGATTTATTGTTGGCCTGGTGGATTGGTTTTCTGACAAGTTTTTAGAAGTCATCTTACTTGGCTATATTTTAGTATTTCTAGTGTCTTTTCCGGCCAGATACATCACTTCTTGGTCGCTTCTCCACTGTCCTTTAGAACAGCGTTACTCTCCTCTTACACATTCGTATGATGAACGTAAGCTTTTGGGACCATTAGTAATTTATCTATAGCTGCAGCATCTGTCAGGCTTGATTTAGTTTGATATTCGCTGATGTGAGTTAACTATTTCATGGATAGTTCTGGTTTCCGGCTATCCAGTCAAATACTGCAACATTCATGCTAATAATCGACAAGCGGAGGTCGAGTAATGAGTCATAGGAAAGTCGCGATAGTGACCGGAGCTTTAGGTGGAATAGGCAGTATTACCTGTAGGGAATTAGTTAAGAACGATTACCTGGTTATTGCTGTATGTCGTGTTAGAACAGATGAGGAGATGGCGGAGTGGCGTGATAAGTATGATTTAACCACTCGAGATGTTAAGTCATTTTTTATGGATGTAACAGATAACCAAGCATGCGCTGTGGGTCTTAAGACTATTTTTCAAGAGTTCGGCCATGTGGATGTATTGATTAACAACGTTGGTATCACCCGCGACTCTCAATTCAAAAAAATGAATTTTGAACAATGGAATCAGGTCATTAACACAAACTTGAATAGCTTGTTCAATATGACTCAACCTATCTTTCAGGCCATGTGTGAGCAGGGCTTCGGACGTATCATCAATATCTCCTCAGTCAATGGTTTGAAGGGGCAATTTGGCCAAACAAACTACTCTGCGGCGAAAGCCGGCATGATAGGTTTTACCAAGGCCCTGGCCTATGAAGGTGCAGGCAAGGGCGTCACAGTGAACGTCGTAGCCCCAGGTTATACCCGAACACCTATGGTAGCGGCGATGAAACCTGAACTATTGGAAAATATCACCTCACAGATCCCGATTAAACGCCTTGCTGAACCTTCTGAGGTTGCAGCAGCCATCATTTATCTTGCTAGCACTGAAGCGAGTTACATTACCGGCGAAACCTTATCGATTAATGGCGGCCAGTATATGTCGTAACCAGCTTAACCGACGAAACCTTATTTATCAGTAATTAGTTAGTGGTCACAGCTTGCCCATCATCAGCGGCTTCATGATCATTTTCTGTACGTGGTTTTTGTTGGGATAAGCGGAACTTTAAATCTATTGGGGAGCATGCCAAATGTGTCCTCAAACGTTAAACCCTGAATAGGAGCAAACTTATGTATACCGATTTCTTTAAAACACTCATAGAGCAAAATGAAAAAGCACTTTCCCCAATGACTCAGTACAACAAAATGCTGGTTAAGAGCATTGAGGAGACGACTCGTTTGCAGCTTGCTGCAATGCAGGTTTATTCGGAAACTGGCGTAAAACAAATGAAGGGCGCGAGTTCGGTGACCGATGTTCAAAGCTGGTTTAACTTCAACGTTAAGCAAGTTGAAGCGATCACTGAATTAAGCTCGCAGATGATTGAAGATGGTGAAAAACTATCGAAAATTGGTCAAGAATTCAAAACTGAATTAGATGCTATGGCCAGTGAAACAGTTAAGAAGGCGACTGCAAAAGTTTAAAAATAAGGCGTCAGATGGATAACAGCACTCCTTACTTAGGCGTTGTCTCGTTATCCAATCTGAGGTCTGTAGATCACACCAATCCTATTACATATGCGTTCTTTCAGCGTGAGCAGATATTTAATGAGATTGGTATTAGCAGTTAGGAGAACAAATGTCGTCAGCTAACAATGTGTATGGTGATTTTTTTAAGAATCTATATGAATGTAATGCGGAGTTATTCAAGACGTTTAATGAAAGCGCCACAACTGATAACTCAATGCAACAAGCCATGATGCAGCAAAATAGCGAAGATCTGTGTTCCTGGTTCGAGGAAACGAGCAAGCAACCGGAACAACTGCTTCATACTCAGATGAAATGGTGGCAAGACCAGTTACAAATCTGGCAGAACTCCATGATAAGCCAGTCACCTCAAGATCATGATGCCGTTGTTGAGCCTGAAAAATACGATCTTAGGTTCGATGACCCTGCCTGGCAGAAAGATGTGCTATATGATGCGATCAAGCAATCTTATCTCTTATTCAGTAAAAACATGTTTAAGATGATCAATCAGACTAAGGGTCTCAATCCAGATGTGAAACAACGTCTCAATGTCTTTAGCAGGCAGACTATCAACGCCATGTCTCCCAGCAATTTTGTGCTGACGAACCCTGAACTGATGCGCTTAACCCAGGAAACAAAGGGAGATAATCTTATCAGGGGAATGGAGCAGTTTCAGGAAGATCTGCAAGCAAGCTCGGATCTGCTCAAAGTGCGAATGACCCAAAAAGATTCGTTTAAACTGGGTAGGGATTTGGCCTTAACCCCAGGCGAAGTCGTGTTTCGCAATCATCTGCTCGAGCTCATTCAATACCATCCCCAAACTGAACAGGTTAATACCAGGCCTATATTTATCGTGCCGCCGTTTGTGAATAAGTATTACATCTTAGATATGCGTAAAGAAAATTCCATGGTGAATTGGTTAGTCGAACAAGGGCATACGGTCTTTCTCATCTCCTGGCGTAACCCTGATGCTTCTCTTGCCGACAGTGGTTTCGATGACTATGTGCTCAATGGCATCATAGCTTCGCTAGAAGCCATAGAGTCATGCACGGGTGAGCAACATGTTAATGCTATTGGGTACTGTATTGGCGGAACGCTATTATCGACGGCTATGGCTTATATGGTGAGTAAGCGCGCTAAGCAGAGAATTAAAAGCGCGACCTTACTGACGACGATACTGGATTTTGCCAATCCTGGAGAGCTGGGGGTCTATATTAATCAAGCTATGGTGACGAGTTTGGAGTTACGCAATAAAAGCTTAGGCTATATGGATGGCCGACAGCTGGCGGTGACCTTTAATTTATTGCGGGAAAATAGCCTACATTGGAATTATTACATAGATAATTATCTGAAGGGCGTGAGTCCGGTGGATTTCGATTTCTTGTTCTGGAGTACCGACTCCTCTAACGTAACGGCTGAATGTCATAACTTTATATTACGTCAGCTCTATCTCGAGAATAAGTTAAAGGTACCTAAAAGTGTCCAGATTAAGGGTACAGGTATAGATTTGGCTAAGGTCAAAGTGCCGGTTTATTATCTCTCCACCAGTGAAGATCATATAGCCGAATGGAAGGGGACTTATGCGGGCAGCCAGCTATTGTCAGGTGAGGTGACTTTTGTTCTCGGTGAGTCAGGTCATATCGCCGGAGTGATAAACCCGCCATATAAGAAGAAATATGGTTATTGGGAGGGCGGCAAGCAAGAGGCTGATGCCGATGTATGGCTGGAAACGGCCAAATATCATAAAGGCTCCTGGTGGAGTCACTGGCAAGGGTGGTTGGAGAAACTGGATAAAGAGAAGGTGCCAGCGAGAAACATAGACCCCGAAATGTCTTTGGCATCGGCCCCGGGTACCTATGTATTACAGCAGTTACCCATTAAATAAATAATACCAATGGGTATAAAACAGCGCTAAAAAAGGATGATGAAACTTAGGTTTCATCATCCTTTTTGATTGTCTTGTCTCAAGCTATCTATTCAATATCTAAAGGTTCTGGCGAAAGAATGATACCTGTGTTGTCGGCGTAAACGTGATCCAGAGGTAGAAAAGTAACGCCGCCAAAGTTGACGGGAATTTCCAGCTCACCGATCGAGTTACCATCGGCACCAACAGGAATAGAGGCCAGAGCCTGAATGCCTAAGTCGAGATCTTCCAGAGCATCTACATCTCTCACTGAGCCGTAGATGATGATGCCTTCCCATTTGTTCTCGACTGCTATCCGAGCAATCGCAGAATCAAGCAGTGCGCGTCTTAAAGAGCCGCCACCATCTACAAGTAGAACCCTACCTTCACCATCTTGTTGAAGCGCTTCAGCGATAAGGCCGTTATCTTCGAAACATTTAATAGTGCTGATTGAGCCACCAAATGAGTTACAACCACCGTAGTTACTGAACATGGGCTCGACAACATCGACGACATCGATGTAAGTGTCACAAAGTTCTGAGGTGTTGTATTCCATAGTCATACTCCTGTAGATCGATATTGTGCTGAGTCGTGCACAATTTGACGAGATAAGGCCAGTATATAAGGGATTTTTAAAAAGAAAAGTGTTATCAATCACGCAATTGTTGATATATGCCCCTGTTAACGAGTTTGTTGTAAAGTTTCTTCTGTTGCTGAATAAAGCAGCGCTAAACATGATATAGGTCATTAAATGACGTATTTTTATTACATGTATGGCATAACTTTGTTAGCATGTACGTAGATTAAATTAACTTAACTTTAACTTGCTTTAGGGGCACGGACCCCCCAATTCGCTTATGGATGGCAGAAGGCCTTAAAAGGTACCTTCATGGAAGCTTCAACGATTGAAATCATTGGTTATTTTGCGTCAGTAATGGTCGCTATTTCGTTAATGATGAAAGATATCATCTGGCTTAGATGTTTAAACTTTACCGGCTGTTCCTTGTTCGTTGTTTACGGGATCTATATATCGGCTTGGCCGGTGGCAGGCATGAATGCGTTTGTTGCCTGTATCAATATCTACCACCTGATAAAAATCTATCGTGCAAAATCACAACAAGTCGCCATGGCATAAGAATATGCTGGCAGACATTTTCGAATGTCATAAAAACTTAGGCTAGTTGTCACCTCGCCGTAATGGCACCTTTTTAGGCTCTAAATCAGCATACTGGCTGATGAGGAGCCTTTTTATGTTTGGGACTATTACAAAATTAGATAGACAAGCATTTCAATATTTCTTCGCGCTTAGCGAACAGAAAGAGTGGCACTCGCTTGCCAGAAAAATATCAAAAACCGGCGATGGCCCATTCTACTTCATTCTTTCGTTGATCTTACTGGTGAGTCATACCAGAGGTGGGGAGCTGTTTAATCTGGTTTTAGTGGCATTTATTCTCGAAATCCCACTCTACCTCATATTGAAAAACTCCATTAGGCGAACACGTCCTTGCCATAGAGGGGGGCTCTGTCTCGAGGGGAGTTCTGTCAATGCGGAACAAGAAGACTCGCTGTTGTCTACTACTTGCGTTATTGCTTCGAACGTTAATACTTCGAAGCAATTTGAGCCGTCAGATAAGTTTAGTCTGCCATCGGGACATACCGCTGCCGCATTCGTTATGGCGACTTCCATCTGGGCTATTTATCCACAATGGCTGTTATTGGTCTACTTCTGGGCTTTCGTTATCGGGCTATCACGCATTGCTCTAGGGGTGCATTACCCCCTGGATATCCTAGCTGGTGCCTTATTGGGCTCGGGCTCTGTGATTGCTGTTTTATACCAGTTCCATTAAATAAGTGATCATTCAGTGGGAATTAAAAACGTTGTAGGCAAGTTAAGGGGATTGAAGCTAATGGTTATTCTCGGCAACAAGCTCCTGCATCCATGCAGTCGTATATCGAGAGCCACTTGCGCAGCATAAAATGTTTTTCCTTTTGCTTTAAACATCAGTTGCACAAGGTGAGCTTCTCTGGACTCCCACTTTTACGTTGCATTGCCTCAAAAGGGAATAACCATTTCTTCAACAATGCGCCTTGAATTTAAAGCCCTGAGAAAGCTCTGAATAGGTCATACATTTAATGGAATTGGTATTTACATAAGCAGGTATTAATTTGTGTCATTTCAGGGAGAAAAAATGAGAATTCTTTATGGCGTCCAGGGAACGGGTAATGGCCATTTAAGCCGAGCACGAGTCATGGCTAAGTCTCTGCAAAAGTATGGCGTGGATGTCGACTTCTTCTTTTCTGGCCGTTCTCCTGAGCAGTTTTTTGATATGGAGTGCTTCGGGGAATACCAGGTTGAGGCTGGGCTGACAATTGCGACCAATAGTGGCCGAGTGAGTATGGCAAGAACCGCATGGAAAAATTCAGTTCCTTCTCTGCTTAATGATATACATTCCTTAGATCTGAGCCCTTATGATCTGGTATTGAACGATTTTGAACCGGTTTCTGCCTGGGCTGCGAAGCGTCAAGGTGTGACTTCAATAAGTGTGAGTCATCAGGCAGCCCTTAAATATGCAGTGCCTAAGGTGGGAGAGACTTGGTTCAATGAGAAATTACTGAATTATTTTGCCCCTGTGGATATCGCACTGGGTTGCCATTGGCATCATTTTGGTTTCCCTATTTTACCGCCATTTGTCGAGGTTGATCCTGTTGTAGCCGTTAACTCACATCAAATCTTAGTGTATCTGCCGTTCGAAGAGCCCGATGACATAGTTAAGTTTTTGGCGCCCTTTAAGGAATATTGCTTTCATGTCTATCATGGTAAGGCGCCGAAGACTCCTTACCCTAGTCATATTAAGTGGTCCGGTTTTAATCGTGATGGTTTTAAGCTGCAACTATCAACTTGTGGCGGCGTGATTGGTAGCGCAGGATTCGAGCTGGCGAGCGAAGCCTTAACCTTAGGTAAGAAGCTATTGGTTAAACCGCTAATCGGACAGTTCGAACAGTTATCTAATGTTGCAGCTTTAGAGCTATTAGGCGCAGCTGATACTATGATGTCACTCGACAGCGAAGCCTTACGTCGATGGTTAAAATTGGCAGCTCCTGAGCCAATTCACTACCCCCAAGTGGGTGATGGGTTGGTCAAATGGCTGCTCTCTGGTGAGTGGCATTCAGGAGACAAGCTCTGTCGTCAATTGTGGGATGAGGTCGACCTGCCTCAAAGCTGGCGCAAGAAGAGCCCCTAAGGGAGTTAGCTTCGAATGAAGCTCGATTACATTTTCTGTGGTTAGTTTCTGGCTGTTTTGCTGTTGGATAGTATTTTGAAGGTCGGCCCTTCAATGTAACCTAACGCCTGGCCGGCGAGGCATGTGCACTCTTTATTGCGAGAGGGTTCTATGAGACGCCGGATCTTGATTTCATAAGAGTCCATCTGACCTCCAAGGTCTTAAGCGTTCCAGACGCTTTTAAGATATTTCCCATCTCCTTATGGGTAAGCGGAGGAAATGCAAAATTCTGTATGGAACAGAATTGGCTAATTGGTCAAATTCAGACCGTACTCCTTCGAGGGAAGGGAGTCCATACATCTCGTTCGAAGCGTATCACTTCATGATACCTCACCCTGAAACCGAAGCTCACAGCCGCATCTACACTTAGGTTTTAACAAGCAGCCTATCCTTTCAATTTAGGTTTATTGCTAGGCTTCGTAACTCATCTCTGCCCCAAAGCTTGCTAGCCTTCGAATGAAGACTGGTTGCATTTTCTGATTTATATTCTGGCTTAGTTCATGTTGGGTTGTGTTTGAAAGTAGTACCTTTCATTGCAACCTAACGCTTCCCAGCGGGGGCTATGCAGAGGCTTCTGCGAAACGCCGCAAGCACTTCCTTGTGGGCTCGACGATGGCATCCCTGCCATCAACGTCCGCAGCTGCATCTACACGGGGTTATTTCTTTCTTCGATTTGGATTTTATTGGTAAGTCTAAGCTTGAATTGGTAACACGCTAATAAGATGGTACGCCCCAACCTAGTGTTAAACTCCAGTTTGTCTGGTTAACAAATAAGAGGTGATCATCATGTCTAACTTTCGGTTTCAGGGATGAAACCGCAGAGCGTATAGGGACATATCTACAGCGTCCCACAGAAGCAGCTACATGTGAGCCTGCTGCAAGCAATAAACACCAATGAAGCTTTGGTAATCGACATAAAACCAAATACTCATTCAGCCCAATGAAACCTTAAAAGATACTTACAACCTATTACCAGACAAGAGATTTGAATTCTGCCTCGCAGAAGTGTTTGCACATTCCTCGCCGGACAGGCGGTAGATAACAATGCAATATTGGTAAGCTGAACACTACCAAGTATCAAACCAGCCAAATGAATCCACAATAGATATTTCAGAAACTTGTTATTGGACAAGTGTATCAACCACTATGTTTCATTTGTGTAACTTGTTACTCTTTGTCCAGATAAAATATATGAGGGATGATAAATGAACTGGATGGAATTTATAATACAGCTTTTTGATAAACTGGCTTGGCCGCTGGTTCTGTTGATTTGTGTATCTAGTTTAAAACGTCCAATCGCTAAGTTGATCCCGCTGGCTAAAAAGCTCAAGTTTAAAGATCTGGAAGTGGAGTTTGGCCAAGAGTTGAAGTCCATAGCGCAGAAAGCAGAAGGCGCATTTCCTGAGCTAAAATATGACAGTAAGTCTCTGCTCATCGCTGCTGCTAATAACCTGCCAAACTCTGCTGTTATTCAGGCCTGGGAAGCTGTAGATACCGCTGCAGAATCCCTTATCAGAGCAAAAAAAATCAATATCGAATTGGATGTGAATACTCGCTATAAGCATATTGAGAGCATCTTACTCAAAGAGAACTTCATCAATACCAAGCAAGGCAAGCTGTTCAGTGAACTTAGGCAACTAAGAAACCGAGTCGCTCATGCGGTAGGTTACGAAATAGGCAAGGTGGAAGCGATTCAATATATTGAACTCTGTTTTAAACTTATTAGCCATTTGGAAACTCTGGCATGTGAGGGAGAAACTGAGTGTCTTGCCAGAGTTGAGAGCATTGCCGGCTAACAGATTCCCAGCTGATAACCCCCTGTGTTAATTAGTTGTTACGGGTTATTGACTGTTAGTATGATTTTCATACACTGGTACCCTTCATGGATTGAATGTGTAAGGGTTTTCGATGGGATCGATAACGAAGAGAAAGAGTAAGCGTTTCACCATACATTTTACTGTGGTGGGGATATTTATTTTAGCCACAGCCGTTACCGCAGCAATTGCTATCGGCTTACAGTATTATTTCAGTAAGACCATGGCCACCGAATCCGCGCTTAAGCTCTATAATCTTACTGCTAAGAATGTCAGCAGTTATCTCTCTCAGGTGGATAGTCAGGCTATCAATACCACTAAGTTACTCTCGAGTTTCGATAATTTAGTCCTCGATGATGATTTTAATCAAGAGTCTATTCAGACGTTTGCCCAAGTTATGCGAACCAACCCCCTATTTTATGCCATCTATGTTGGCATGCCCGACGGTGACTTTTATGAGTTGATCAATCTAAATGCCCATCCAATCATCAGAAAACAGCTAGATGCCACACATATGGACAGGTGGGTGAGGATAACGATAAAGCAAGATGGAAGTAGGGGGATAAGAGAAACGAGCTATTTAGACGCGCAATTCAAGTTGCGAGTGACACGCACAGAATCCAGTGATTATGATGCAACCAGTCGGCTGTGGTTTATCGACTCAAACACACTGAGTGTATCCAAGACCGAACCTTACCTTTTCAGGCATCTGCAATCTCCAGGTCAGACCTATTCAATCAAATTAGCCGAGTCCGGGGCGGTTCTCGGCGTCGATATCGCGCTATCGACCTTGAACGAATACCTTATTAGCCAGAGTGAGAATGAATCGGGAGAATCACAAACTGAAATCTATCTTTATAAACCGAGTGGTGAGCTAATTGCCTCTAATCAGAAGCAGCGAGTACAAGCCCAGATCCCTCAATCAGAAAAGCTTAATTTGACTAAGGAGCAGCAGGTACTTGTTGAAAATACACCAAGCCTGCTGGTTTCTAACGAAACGGATTGGGCACCCATCGATTTTGCGGTATCGGGTCAACCCCAGGGTTATAGCATAGACGTGGTTAACTTAGTTGCCGAGATGACTGGGTTACAAGTTCAGTTTATCAATGGCTTCACCTGGAACGAACTGGTCGACAGCTACATGATCGAAGAGTTAGATATGCTGCAACCTATTATGAAAACGGTCAAGAATGAAAGTCTGGGTGAGTTTACTATGCCATTTTTAGACCTTAAATATGGCGTAGTGACGCGTCCCGATGTGAAGCTGATAAAGGCATTGTCAGAACTAAATGGTAAGCGGCTGGCTATTCCCCTAGGCTGGTCGATTATTCCTGTTATCCAAGCTAATTTTCCTGAGATGGAAGTCGTCGAGCTTGCATCGACCCAAGCAATATTGAGTGCCGTGGAGCAAGGCGAAGTATTTGCAGCCTTAGACAACAGTATTATTTTGCATTATACGGCTAAGAGTTTCTTCATTGATGAGCTTAAATATCACGAAGATATCTGTTTTGAGGATGTACAAGTACCAACGGGATTACATATTGCCATGCAAGGTAAGAATGCGCCGTTGATCCCTATCATAGATAAGGCACTGGCAAATATCACGCCTGAGCAGGTAATGGCCTTAAGATCCAAATGGTTTGCCGAAGGGCCTCAACACCTGTTAACCACTCAAGGCGCAGTGCCCTATGAAGCACTTATCGATATCGGTGAAAACAATCAATTGCACAATCAGCTGGTTCGCCGTGAACTGGGTGGCATAGAACAATTTGTGTTTGTCACGCCATTCGGTAATAACTCACAGACACAAGATCGTTTCGCCATCATAGTGCCAACCCAAACCCTGTTGGCTTCGAGCACGGACAAGGTGCAGAAGTCTATCGCTATCACAGTACTATGTTTACTCTTGTTACTTCCCATCTCTACAGTGTTCGCATCACCTATCATTCGCCCGATTAAGCTGCTTGCAATCGAAAATGAGAAAATCAAGAACCGCCACTATGATGAAGTCACCAATGTTGACTCTAATATTGCCGAACTCGATGAACTGGCTAGCTCAATGTGGGACATGTCTGAGTCAATTCAGCTTTATGAGCGTAATCAAAAAGAGTTGATGGAATCGTTTATTAAACTCATAGCCCAAGCCATCGATGATAAATCTCCCTATACGGCAGGGCACTGTAATCGGGTTCCTGAGCTTGGCTTGATGCTCGCCGATGCCGCCGCTAAATCTGAACTGGATCCTTTTAAAAACTTCGCTTTCAAATCGGCCGATGAGCACAGAGAGTTCCGTATTGCTGCCTGGCTACATGATTGCGGTAAAATCACCACCCCGGAATACATAGTCGATAAAGGCACTAAGCTAGAGGCCGTATATAACCGGATCCATGAAGTGCGCATGCGATTTGAAGTGCTTTGGCGTGATGCTGAGATTGATCACCTTAAGCGATTATCTTCTACAGATTCAAGTGAACTGTTAACCGCAGAGTTAGAACATAAACGTGAGCAGCTTAAGGCTGATTTTGAGTTTATCGCTAATGCCAATGTGGGCGGCGAATTTATGGATCAAGCTCATAAAGACCGTCTGGCCGAACTTGCCGTGATCACTTGGCAGAGAAACTTCGATGATAGGCTAGGCTTATCGCCAGTCGAAGAGCTTAACTTAAGTGATGCTCAGTCGGCAGAGAGCTACCCAGTGACTGAGCTACTGTTGAGAGACAAACCGGAACATATCATTAAGCGCATTAACAAGGTGGAATTTGACCCTAAGTTTGGCATTAAGATGGATATCCCTGAACATCAATATAACTTAGGTGAGCTGTATAACCTTTCCATATCGCGAGGAACCCTCACCGCCGAAGACAGGTTCAAAATAAACGAGCATGTAACCAGCACCATCAAGATGCTTGAAACTCTGCCATTCCCGCCTGAACTTGCTCGTGTGCCAAGATATGCATCGACTCACCATGAAACATTAAAGGGAACGGGTTATCCCCGAAAGCTCAGCGCAGGAGACCTCTCAATTCCTGAGCGTATTCTGGTGGTGGCCGACATCTTCGAAGCGCTTACCGCAGCCGACATACCCTATAAAAAGGCCAAACCGCTTAGTGTCGCTATCGATATTCTCCATAAGATGGCGTTGGACGAGCATCTGGATATGGATATCTTCAAGCTGTTCCTTAGCAGTGGTATCTATCTCGACTACGCGCATAAATTCCTCGATGCTAAGCAGATTAACGAGGTGAATATTGATAAGTATCTGAGTGATGAACAGCTTAAGCGCAGTGCCTAGTGTGAAAGGCTTAGCAGCGAGCAATTGAGTTGGTGCTTTTCAGCTCAATTTCGCTGTTCTCGGTTACTGGCAAAGTAAGTTTCTCGGGTCATGCTTATTTCACTCTTGTATTGAATGAGTTGGATAAAAGCATAGAGTACAGGAATTGCTAAAATACCCATTAACAGGTTGGGCAGCTCACTCATATCGAAGATTATCATCCCCAATAAAATAGCGATCCCAAGCCAGATACAAAATGCATCCTCAGCCTCTTTATGTTTACTTAAGAGAGACTCCATTTTTGCAATATACTCATCCTGTGCTTGGGTTTGAACTTGCTTAAACTGCTTTAGATTCACTGTTGACCTCATCTGTATGAATGTTACTGAGGCAGTAACCTCTTACTGAAGCACGATATTTTTGAATCATTTTATTTAAGAGTTTACTGCTTAATAATTTAAGGCGGCAGGCCAGAAATGGACTTTAATTTCATCTCATAATTATCAATATGAAACTAAAAGTAGGCTTGTTGTCTGTTAACTTTTTTTGTCCTAATCAAGGTGTTCATATGCGGCTTGGATCTTTTGTTTCCAAAGCTAAAACAAATTAATTGTTCAAAATTGATGTCGTGCTAAAATGCGCTCGGCAAGTCAAATGACTGCTAAAAAGGTCGTTTAGTGCCTTCCTTATTTCCCATCATTGATTAGAGTTTTTATGAAACGGATTTTACTGTTATCCCTGTTTGTTTTTTCTAATGCGGCCATCGCCGTTGAACCTCTGTTTGAAACTCCAGAAGATATGGAGCCGACATGGGTTGATGACATTTTGTCTGTCTTTGGTGCTGATGGTGAATATGATGAGACTAAAGCCATTGATATGAGTTACTTACCAACGGCTTATTACACACCAGAGAAAAAATTTGGTGTGGGTTTATTGATGGTGGGTTTATATAAAACTGACAATGCATCGAGTGAAGAACAGCCATCATCATTAGTGTTAAATTCGTTTGTATCCATGAACAACTCTTATGGTGTCGAAGTCGAAAACATGACATTTTTTAATGAAGGCAAACAAAGATTATTGCTGGAGTTAGAGTTACATAATGAAGCCGCAGTTTATTATGGCCAAGGCATAGAGCAAGGCGATCTAGACAGCAATCATCATGAGTTTGAAGAGCAGTTATATAGTTTCAAACCACGCTGGATGACCGAAGTCGCTGACAACTATTTTATTGGTGTCGGTGCCGACTTTGTTTACGCAAGCGCAGGACAGCTAGAGTTGGTGGAAACTGAAACGCCCGTAGATTCTGCCGATATTTTACCGGATAACTTTAGTTCAGGCGTCGTGATCACCAGTATCTATGATTCACGAGATTACCGCTTAAACGCCACAAAAGGTTGGTTATTTCAAATCGATGCCGGCTTATATCAAAACAACGAGTCCTCTTCGTTTTCGACTTATGATATCGAGTTAGCCAACTATATTGACCTAGGCAACTCTGCACCTGGGCTCATCGCTTGGCAAGTGCAGGGGCACTTTACCGATGGCGATGTGCCTTGGAACATGTTGCCAGACCTTGGCGGCTCTAATGCCATGCGCGGATATATCAAAGGCCGCTACCGTGATGAGCAGATGATGATGGGACAAGTTGAATACCGCCTACCCATATTCCAACGTTATGGCATGGTCTTTTGGGGCGCGGTAGGTAGCGTGGCACCCAAAATAAATGATCTGACCGAGGAGCTATTAACCTCTTACGGAACAGGTTTCCGTTTTAATATCAAAGACAATATCAATTTACGTTTTGATGTGGGCGTTGGTGAAAATGAAACCAACTTCTACCTTAATGTGAATGAAGTCTTTTAAGCACAGCTAACATTGCGACCGCTATGGGAAGTATGAAGTGTATAAAGAGCCTATTTAGATGATGACACAGACTGTTTTAGTACAAGTTCTAGCGCTAACTTTATTACTCGGGACATTAACCAATACAGCTTTCGCCAATGAACAACAAAAGCACGAACAAAAAGAGCAGGTTCAGTGCAGCCGCACGTCAAATTTCTCTATTTATCTGAGTGGCATATATACCGGCACAATGAACAGGATTGAGGCTTGGCAGGGTAAGACTGCGGTTGTAACTACAACAAGTGAAGCCAGCATTTTAGGCATAGGTACTCAGTACCATCAGCGGGCTGAGTTATCTTGGTCGAGTGAAACTAATGAATGGCTAACCGATAAATTTCATCAAGAAGTGACAGGGTTTCGCTCTAGAGACATGAGGGTGACCTTTGATAATCATGGCCTTGACTCTCGGGTCGATATCAATGGAGAGGTAGAGACCTATAAATCGGAAACTATCCCTCTGCGAGATGTGGACACCTTGGCGATTCAAATCCGAGAATACCTGTTACAAGGCCGAAAGCAATTTGCCTTAATCCGACAAGCTTCAGATGATATAGAGCCCTATCAATTCTATGTTCAAGAACGCCAGACAGAAAACATAGAGCCCTGGGGCGAGCTAACCTTGATACCTGTGGAGCAAACAGGTGCTGAAGATGTTACCTATTACTTTGCCCCAGCTATGGATTACCAACTGATTAAAGCCCGCTATCACGGCATCATACTTCGAGGGCTAATCGAACTCGATAGTTACACCTCATCATGTGAGCCCAGCTCTGCTCAAGCTCGTTGAGTTTATTGTTATAACGGTAAGCTTCTTGGCTAAGCTGGCTTAGGTGTGCATTGATAACTTGAAATGCACTAGGTATGTTGTTGATTAACAATGGGTGGCTTGGATATTGTTACTATACTGGTACGGGGGCAAGATTTGATTAAAAAAAATCAAGGTTTATTTGAGTAAAGGCCATAAAGGCAGCCATATCTTTTGTACTTAGATAAAGGGGGGCAGAGCACATTAGCTTAAGGTTATGCAGTATTAGTAGATAGGGAAATATAATCACAAAGGATAATAGATAAAAGGCTCACAGCTCATTAGCCCCAAACTCAAATCAAAGCCCTAATCTAGCGCCTGAATTCTTCTTTACTAATCCTTCAAGCCCCTAAAACCTTCTCCTCAAGATAATGTATCGACTGTCCACCTTCTCTAAACCCTTCATCTTTTAGTATCTGCTGTAGCAGAGGCACATTGGTGGCGATGCCTTCGATGGTCAACTCATTGAGTGCGGTCTGCATACGGGCTATGGCTTGGTTTCGTGTTGACCCCCAAGTGATCAGCTTTCCTATCATAGAATCGTAATAGGGCGGAACTGTGTAGCCTGAGTA
Source organism: Shewanella psychrophila (assembly GCF_002005305.1). Taxonomy (NCBI): domain Bacteria; kingdom Pseudomonadati; phylum Pseudomonadota; class Gammaproteobacteria; order Alteromonadales; family Shewanellaceae; genus Shewanella; species Shewanella psychrophila. The sequence goes on along the minus strand of NZ_CP014782.1, from coordinate 3,470,480 downwards.
AATATGAGAATCCCAACGAACGCCGATGCCGCCGGGGGCGTGAAAGGCTTTCACTGTGCCGGGTGAGGGGATAAAGGCGTGTGGATCTTCGGCATTGATGCGGCACTCTATGCTGTGGCCGTTTAGCGAGATATCTTCTTGCCTGATAGTGAGCGGCTTACCTGCTGCGATCTCAAGTTGCGCCTGAATCAGATCGACGTCTGTCACCATCTCAGTGATGGGGTGTTCTACCTGTATGCGAGTATTCATCTCGATAAAATAAAAGTGGCCTGCTTCATAGAGGAATTCGAAGGTGCCTGCACCGCGATAATCGATATCGACACAGGCCTTAGCACATAAAGTACCAATCTCGCGACGAGTGTCTGCGTCTATGCCTAAGGCTGGCGCTTCCTCTACCACCTTCTGGTGCTTGCGCTGCATGGAGCAGTCGCGCTCGCCTAAGTGAATGGCACGACCTTGGCCATCACAGAGGATTTGAATTTCGATATGGCGAGGTGTTTGCAGATATTTTTCCATGTACACATCGCCATTAGCGAAGGCTGCTTTGGCTTCGGCTTGAGTGAGTTCAATGGCCTGTATCAACTTGCTTTCATCATGGACAACGCGCATGCCACGGCCACCGCCACCCGCAGTTGCCTTGATGATCACCGGATAACCTATCTCTATTGCTAAGCGTTTATTGAGCTGTTCATCATTAGAAAGCATGCCATCTGAGCCTGGTACAGTAGGTACTCCGGCTTTTTTCATTGCAGCGATGGCAGAGACTTTATCGCCCATCAGCCTAATCACTTTCGCTGTTGGGCCGATAAAGCTAAAGCCGCAGGCTTCAACTTGTTCGGCAAAGTCGGCGTTTTCTGACAGAAAACCATAACCTGGATGTATGGCATCGACTTTGGCGGCAGATGCTGCGGCGAGTATGGCGGCAATATTGAGGTAGCTTTCGCTTGCTGCTGGTTTGCCTATGCACAAACTGGCATTGGCTTGCTTGATATGTAAAAGGTCTTTATCTGCGCTAGAGTAGACGGCGACAGTTTCGATGCCAAGTTGAGTGCAAGCGCGCTGAATTCTCAATGCTATTTCGCCTCGGTTGGCGATAAGCACGCGTTTAATTGGGCGCACAACTGGCAGGTTCATCTATGGCAATTCCTTTTTAGCTATGCGCTTAAATGCTGAGTGTTTTTTCGCAACTCGCAACTCAATAAAGTATCGAGCTCAAGACAAGGCTAAGAAAGCCTCGAGTCACGAGCTATAGAGCGAAGTTCGTCACCTGCTGCTCACAACAGATCTTATTCATCTTCAATGATAATCAAGGGCTGATCGAAACCGACGGCGTCGCCATTCTCCACCAAAATTGACCTAATGATACCGCTGCGATGAGCCTCTATCTGGTTCATCATCTTCATCGCCTCGATAATACAAATGGCTTGACCTTTCTCGACTCTTTGCCCAAGTGTAGATAAGGGAGCGGCTTCGGGAGCAGGAGATAGATAGAAGGTGCCTACCATAGGTGAAATGACTGTATTTTCGTTAGGCTCAACGAGCTCGTCATTTGTCGTTGAATTCTGCCCGTGACTTTGAGGCTGAGTGGCAGTGATATTTGTTTGTGATGAATCATGACTCACGGTATAGACCTGCTGGGGCGTATGTATTTGAGTCGGGCTTTGGCGGCAGATACGTACCGACTCTTCGCCCTCTTTGACTTCAAGCTCTTCGATGCCAGATTCTTGAACTAGCTCAATCAGCTTCTTGATTTTGCGAATATCCATAACTCTACCTTAATGCTCTGCGGTCTTGGCATGTAAACGCGTAATCGCCGATTTTAGGGCAAAGTGATAACCCTCAGGACCTAAACCACAGATAACGCCAATGGCTTTATCTGAGAAGTAGGAGTGATGACGGAAAGGTTCACGAGCATGGACATTAGAGAGATGCACTTCGATAAAAGGAATCGCGACGCCTAATATGGCATCACGTATAGCTACGCTGGTATGGGTGAATGCTGCCGGGTTGATGATGATAAAGTCAGCGTCTGTATTATGTATGGCATCGATAAGTTCATGCTCGGCATTAGACTGAATATGCTCAAGCTCTATCCCTGCCGCTCTAGACTCATCGGTAAGGTCGGTAACGATTTGCGGTAAGGTCTTTACGCCATAGTGGCCAGGCTCACGTCGACCCAGAAGGTTTAGATTCGGGCCATTAATTAATAAGACCTTTGCTTTGCTGCTCATGTCAAAATCCTTTGAGAATACAGATGGCTCGTGATTTATGACTAAATGGCATAAATCACGGATAAGATGATTAGTCTGATTTCAACAGAAGTTGGCGAAGATGTCGACACATGGCTGCATTTTCGACGAAAATAGGTTGGTAATAGAGTTACGCTGGTGGGGCTGGGATGATGCTGCGCTGGTGGGACTGGGATGTAGGACTGCTTTAACTGGGAGAGAACAAACCGATAAATTTCGAGGCTAACCCCCCTCCTACAGACAATTCAGGACGCAGTCCGTCTAATAGGCGAAGCCGTCTGTGAAGCGACAGGCCGAAGGCCATCGTCTTAGCTTCAAACCCTAAGATTTTTTAATAGTCTGACTTATTGCGTCTCAAGGCTTTAGTGGCCCCTTTTTGCTTTTTCGCATCGACGCGGCGGCGTTGGCTTCCCTTGGTAGGCTTAGTGGCTACTCGTCTTTTTTGCATTATGGCTACACTGGAAACCAGTTCGATAAACTGTTCAAGTGCTGTTTGGCGATTAAAGTCCTGACTGCGGCTTTGTTGGCATTTTATAATGATCTTACCGCTCTTAGTAATGCGATGATCGGCGCGTTTTAACAGGGCTTGTTTGTAAAAGTCAGGCAGAGAGGAAGCGTTAATATCAAAGATGATCTGCGCTGCGGTAGAGACCTTGTTGACGTGCTGGCCGCCAGCGCCACTCGCGCGTATAAACTGCCACTCAATTTCATTGTCTTGAAGAGATACACTGTTAGAAATTTTGATCATAGTAGAATGATGTCGTTATTTGAAAGTAGCATTAACATTACCAACCATATTAACATTGTCTTGAAGAGATACACTGTTAGAGATTTTGATCATAGTAGAATGATGTCGTTATTTGAAAGTAGCGTTAACTAAGTCAGCCATATTAACAGAAGATAATCGAATATCGATTTATTCTGCATTGAGTGATCTGATATGATTTAGGCCATTCAACAGTAAGCTACAGTTTTGCTGTTCATATTTGTTCGGAGTTTCTCTATGCTATGCAAAATCCCAGACATTGCTGACGGGGTTATAAGCCTTTTCGCAAGCGGGCGTTTGTCGACCTCAGATTATCAACAGAAGCTTAAGCCACTAATCGATGACTACCATGTGCAAACAGGTAAAGTTTGTCTCTACATCGAAGCCGATGTCCTGTTAGAAGGTTGGGACTCTCAATCTTTGTCTGGCAGTGGTGAAGTTCAGTTACCTAAGTTTGATGGTTTGGTACTTGTCGGTGGACCCGATTGGTTTGGTAATGCAGTGAAACTGCTGGGGCCATTTATGCAGGCTGAAGTCACTTGGTTTCCTCTAGAGGAAAAGCAGCTCGCAGCCGACTGGATAGCGTTACGTCAGAGCCAATAAATTTGAACGGTTATGGGTTTAAGCACATCAATTGAATTACTTTGATGAGTATTAATAATCAGGGTCACAAGCTAAAACGGTTATTTTACTCATTAATTACATTTCGACCGCTGTCAGTGAAGGAAGTGCTGGTGGCAATAAAATTTTAAAGGAAAATACCATGTCTTCATCTAATACAGTTAGTCGCACTTTAGTTAAATTGGGCGCAATCTCATTAGCGGCTATCTTTGCCCTAGGGCTTAGCGGCTGTGCACCTGAGGTCGGTAGCGACAAGTGGTGTAAGCAGATGAGCGAAAAAGATAAAGGTGATTGGACTGCCAACGAAGCGGCTGATTACGCTAAGCACTGTGTGTTTAAGTAACAGGCTGTATAAATAATTCTAGGCTGTAACAATGTGATTCTGACAATACTTTACAAAAACACTTAGGTATTAAGTATTGTCAGTTTTGAACTTTCGATTACAATGTGGGTCAGACGATTAGAAGTTAGCTTCTAACTCTTAATTTCGTTTTTGACAATTCTTTGAATAAATAAGGCATTCTTTGCAGTATTATTTTCGTCAATTCACTCACAAGATCGCTCTAGCGATGATCGCCGTTGTGCTTCTGCAGTTTGCAGGTGGCAACATGGGCGAGCATCAATTGCATCTTGGTAGCCATGACGAAGAGCCTGCCAACCATCCCCATGTTCAGTTTACTGCCCAAGTCACAACGGTAGAGATGGAGCAATGTACAACATGTTCTGATTTAAGTTTTGACGATTCAAGTACTGCACCAGATAGCTGTGATGATACTGTTGGCGATGGTGAGTTTGTCACCAATGGCTACTTAGCTGCAAATTTCGATGACTCTTTCTCAACAGCATCTGTTACAGAGCCGCATAGCCATCAAATTAGTAAGACCGAAATTAAACTTTTCGACCTTTGCTTAGACTGCCAGTGTCATGGTGGCCATGCTACGGTAATGACCAACCTATCGACTGAGCCATCAGTTCCTGTTAGCGATGAACTCGTTGCTATGGTTAGTGCTTACTTACCCCCAGAGTCTCTACCCGATTATCGCCCTCCAATCGTATAACACCTATACTTGCTCTAAATAGCGCTAAGCTATCTGTCCATTGCAAGTAAAAATCATGATTTACTCATTTTAAAGTAAGTGAGATCTTCTGGCTTTAGCCATGAGGTTCTTAGCTATGATTTAACCCTAAAGCACTCTGTTAGACCTGCAATAATCTGACTGCAAACATCTGTCCGTGATCACATTGAGATTCGGCTTAAGTGCAGCACAGGTATTGTCTCAAGATGTGGCTTTGGGGATAGGATATATGATGAAAAAGACCATAATAGCCAGTCTGTTATTAGCCTACTTTACCGGTGGCCTAATACCAGTTCAGGCTGCAAACCTCGATTCGACAGAAACAGGCAGCACACTCAATAGCAGTGAAGCAATGTTCACCCAGAATGGTAGAGAGGGCTTCAAGACCTGGCTACCTGATTTGATGCAAACCTTCAACGCCTTGCCTGAGGTTGCAGCTCAACAAGCCAGGCGTACTCAAGCCAAGCTCAGTGTTCAAGCGGCTGATCAAGCCATTTATAATCCTGAGCTGGGGATGAACTATCAAAATGCCACCGACGATACCTATAGTCTGGACATCAGTCAGACCATAGATTGGGGCGATAAGCGCGGCGCGGCAACACGTATTGCTCAACTTCAAACTGAAATTTTGCTCTCAGATATCACACTCGAGCGCAGCCAGATGCTGGCGAACGTGATTCAAGCGTTAGTAGAGCAATCCCAAAGCCGTAAGGCACTTAATTTTCAGCAGCAACAGCTAGCTTCGGCCAAGCGTTCTCTGGATATCGCTAAGCAGCAATTACAGGTGGGTGACCTTTCGTCAGTAGCCTTGCAATTGGTGCAGCTGGATGTTGCCAGTCGCGCCGCAGAATATGCTCTTGCCGAACAAGACTCTATCTCGGCTGATGCCAGTGTATTGATACTGTTGGGTAATAGTGAAACAGCATTTAGTGGTTTTATCGGTTCATTGAGAGTTCCCACTATTTCGATGCAAATTGACCCTGAATTGCCGGCACTTAAAAGTGCTTATCAACAAGTCATGCTGACTAAGCTCAGTGCCGATCAAGTTAAAGCTGATACATCTGCCGACCCAACGATTAGCCTAAGTGCTGAGCGCGAAGGCGTTGAAAATAAGGTCGGTGTCGGATTCTCTATCCCCTTGCAGATCCGTAATAACTATAGCGATACCTTAGCGGTGGCTAGTCAAGAGATAGCCATTGCAGAGCAAACCTATCTGGCTCAAGAACGCGTGCTCAAGCAGCAACAGCAAAAGTTTTATCTTGCTATGCCAAGGCTTACTGAGCGTTATCAGGATTGGCGTGAATTAGTACTGAACTCTGGCCACGAAGCGGCATCGGGTCTTGCGCAGCAATGGCGCGCCGGAGACATAGAAACCAGTGTGTATTTACAAAGCCAACGTCAACTTTCTACTAGCTATCTTGCAGGTTTGTCCTTAGAGACAGCCCTTTATACCAGCTGGCTTGAATGGATGGGCGCGAGTGGTCAACTGGAGACATATTTAAATGCTCAGTTGCCCGGCTTATCAGAGATTAATCATGCAGGCGCCGACCAAAACGGCTCTTCAGCTCAGCACTAATTCAGATGGGAACGCTTGTTATGAACATACAAAGTAAAAGCATAAAAAATAGATTTAAGAGCATGAATACAGATATGAAAAACCAACAACAAACACAGACACTAGCAACACCCTTTCATTTGAATGCGCTTGCAAGAGCCATGAGTTTTGCATTTTTAATGACCTTAACCGCAGCAGTTGTCACTCCTTCGACAGCATTTGCCGGGGAAGGCCATGATCACGGCGCCGAAACAACAGAAACAGCTAAGGCTCCAGCAGCAGAGGAGAGCGGAGAAGATCATGCACTTAAGTTAACCGCTGAGCAGCAAGCCCTTGCGGGGGTTGAAGTGATGCAACTGTCTGAAGAGTCGTTTAATTTAGAAGCAGTAGCCACGGCAACGCTTGTGGTCGACAGAGATAGAACCATGGCCTTGGCACCGCAAGTCGATGTGCGCGTATTGGAACGCCATGTTGTGCCAGGTCAAGAGGTTAGTAAAGGCGAGCCTTTATTAACTTTAGGCGGCGTCGCCGTTGCTCAGGCACAGGCCGATTATATTAATGCCGAGGCTGAGTGGAGCCGGGTAAAACGCATGGGTAAGAGCGCCGTCAGCGCTAGCCGTCGCTTGCAGGCGCAGGTCGATGCTGAGCTCAAACGTGCAATCTTAGAAGCGATGAAGATGACGCCAGTTCAGATAGCTAAGCTGGAGTCCAATCCAAGCACTATCGGTAGTTATCAATTATTAGCACCGATTAATGGCCGAGTGCAGCAAGATATCGGTTTCTTAGGTCAAGTGATCACCGCGGGTACCGCGCTCATGCAGCTGACCGATGAGTCACATCTATGGGTAGAAGCACAGGTAACCCCGGCACAATCTGAAAATATCAGTATCGGTAGCAAGGCATTGGTTCGTGTGGGTGACAGAACTTTAGAAGCTAAGATCATAGGTCGCTCACATGAGCTTAACAGCGTGACTCGCACCGAACAGATTTTAGTAAGCCTAGAAAACCCAGGCCATGTTATTCATGCCGGACAATTTGCCGAGTTGTACTTACCAAGTTCAGTCCAAGGCGGGGTGATCTTACCCGATGCGGCATTGACTCGTGGCGGCGATGGTGACTGGCAGGTATTTATTCAGGATGAAGATGGCTTCGAGGCAGTAGAGGTCGAAGTGGTTGAGCGCCAGCGTGGCATGAACTTAGTTCGTGGCCTAACGCCTGGCAGTAATGTTGTGGTATCAGGGGCATTTTTCTTAGCCTCAGAGCAGGCTAAGTCCGGCTTCGACATACATAACCACTAAGCAACCACACTCTCTTAAAAGTTAAGGAACTCTCTTATGTTACAGAGACTTATTGAGGTTGCTATTCGCAACCGACTCATGGTGGTACTGGCGCTTATTGCTATTGCGATAGCCAGTGTGGCCATGTTACCTAAATTGAATCTGGATGCCTTTCCGGATGTTACTAATGTACAGGTCACGATTAATACCGAGGCCGAAGGTTTAGCGGCTGAAGAAGTCGAGAAGCTAATCAGTTATCCAGTTGAGTCGGCCATGTACGCCTTGCCTTCGGTGACTGAGGTACGTTCACTTTCTCGTACCGGTCTGTCACTGGTGACTGTGGTATTCGCCGAAGGCACTGATATCTACTTTGCTCGTCAGCAGGTTTTTGAGCAGTTACAGGCGGCTCGAGAGATGATCCCCGATGGTATTGGTGTGCCAGAAATCGGCCCTAACACCTCAGGTCTAGGTCAGATATATCAATATATTCTGCGCGCCGAACCTGAATCGGGCATAGATGCCAGCGAGCTTCGTAGTCTCAACGATTACTTAGTTAAGCTCATCATGATGCCTGTTGGTGGTGTGACCGAAGTACTCTCATTTGGTGGTGATGTACGCCAGTATCAGGTGCAGATAGATCCAAACAAGTTACTTAGTTATGGCTTGACCATGGAGCAGGTGACTACCGCGCTCGAAAGTAATAACCGCAACGCGGGTGGCTGGTTTATGGATCAGGGTCAGGAACAACTCGTTGTTCGTGGCTATGGTTTACTGCCTGCAGGTGATGCCGGACTGAGTGCAATTCGACAGATCCCGTTAACAGAAGTGGCGGGTACGCCGGTACGTGTTGCCGATATTGCCAATGTTGATTACGGCAGTGAAATTCGTGTCGGCGCTGTGACCATGACACGCCGTGATGAGGCGGGTCAGCCTCAACAGCTGGGTGAAGTTGTTGCTGGCGTTATCCTAAAACGTATGGGCGCCAATACTAAGGCGACGATTGATGATATCAACTCACGTACAGCACTGGTTGAACAGGCTCTGCCAGATGGTGTGACCTTCGAGGTGTTCTACGATCAAGCCGATCTTGTCGATCAGGCGGTCACCACAGTACGTGATGCACTCTTGATGGCATTCGTATTTATTGTGGTGATCTTAGCACTGTTTCTGGTGAACATCAGAGCGACACTGTTGGTGCTCTTATCTATTCCTGTCTCTATCGGCTTAGCGCTGATGGTGATGTCATATTTTGGTATGTCGGCCAACTTGATGTCATTAGGTGGACTGGCGGTGGCTATTGGTATGCTGGTGGATGGCTCAGTAGTGATGGTTGAAAACATCTTCAAACATCTGACACAGCCCGATAGGCAGCACCTTAGTGATGCCCGCGGTCGCGCCGATGGTGAAAACGATCCCTATCATGCGGGAGAAGATGGCGAAGGGACACCGGCCCATAGCGAAACATCGTCTGCCATAGGCATGCGTGTCATGTTGGCGGCGAAGGAAGTCTGTAGTCCTATCTTCTTCGCAACGGCCATTATCATAGTGGTATTTGCGCCATTGTTCGCCCTAGAAGGTGTCGAAGGTAAGCTGTTCCAGCCCATGGCGGTGAGTATCATCTTAGCCATGTTGTCGGCCCTAGTAGTGGCACTGGTTGCTGTACCCGCTCTAGCTGTATACATGTTTAAACGTGGTATTACCCTTAGAGAGAGTGCGGTACTTAAGCCTATCGAGTCTGTCTACCGTCGCTTGTTGACGACGACCATGGCGCGTCCTAAAACTGTGGTTATAACTGCTGTGACCTTGTTTGTTCTCAGCATGGCCTTGCTGCCTAGATTAGGCACAGAGTTTGTACCAGAACTGGAAGAGGGCACCATTAACTTGCGTGTGACTCTTGCGCCAACCGCTAGCCTTGGCACTTCTATCGATGTTGCGCCTAAACTTGAGAAGATGCTGCTTGAGTTTCCTGAAGTGGACTACGCCTTGAGTCGTATAGGTGCGCCAGAGCTTGGCGGCGACCCTGAGCCTGTGAGTAATATCGAGATCTATATAGGTCTTAAGCCCATTGATGAGTGGGAGCATGCGGAAACCCGTATCGAGCTACAACGTAAGATGGAGGAGAAACTCAGCATCTATCCAGGTTTGCTGTTTACCTTCTCACAACCCATCGCAACCCGTGTCGATGAACTGTTATCAGGGGTAAAAGCTCAGCTGGCAATTAAGATTTTTGGCCCTGACTTAGATGTACTTTCTGAAAGTGGTGAGCGTCTTACTGAGCTGGTATCTAACATTCCTGGTGCGGTGGATGTCTCATTAGAGCAGGTCAGTGGTGAGGCTCAGCTGGTTGTGAGGCCTAAGCGCGATCTATTGGCGCGTTATGGTATCAGTGTCGATGAAATCATGAGCCTGGTTAGTCAAGGGATCGGTGGTGTAAGCGCCGGACAAGTGATTGACGGCAATGCCAGATACGATATCAATGTGCGTCTTGCAGAAGAATATCGCAGCTCGCCCGATGCCTTGAGAGATCTCATTCTCAATGGTGTCAACGGTGCTACAGTGCGCCTTGGTGAAGTGGCCAGCGTCGAGGTCGAAATGGCGCCGCCGAACATTCGTCGCGACGATGTGCAGCGCCGTGTAGTGGTGCAGGCTAACGTTTCAGGTCGTGATATGGGCTCTGTGGTCAAGGATATTTACGCCGTGATCCCTCAGGCTGAGCTACCTGCAGGCTATACCGTCGTGGTTGGCGGTCAGTATGAGAACCAGCAGCGTGCTCAGCAGAAACTCATGTTAGTTGTGCCTATCTCTATCGGCTTAATTGCCTTGTTGCTGTTCTTCTCGTTCGGTTCGCTCAAGCAAGTTGCCCTAATCATGGCGAACGTACCGTTAGCCTTAATTGGTGGTGTGGTTGCATTGTTTGTCAGCGGAACTTATCTCTCGGTACCTAGCTCCATTGGCTTTATCACCTTGTTCGGTGTCGCCGTACTTAATGGCGTGGTGTTGGTGGACTCGATTAACCAGAGGCGCCAACAGGCGTTGCGAGAAGCGACAGGCACTATTGGTCAAGGTGAAAGCCTTTATACCAGCGTGTATGAAGGCACTGTAGGTCGATTGCGTCCGGTATTAATGACGGCATTGACCTCGGCATTGGGACTTATCCCTATCTTGATCTCAACTGGCGTAGGCAGTGAGATTCAGCAGCCCTTGGCTGTGGTGATTATCGGTGGTTTGTTTAGCTCGACGGCGCTAACACTACTGGTATTGCCGACCCTGTATCGTTGGATATACCAGAAAGAGGAAACTCAAAATTAACAACTAGTTATATTTAAATTAGTTTGAAATTTTTAACCGACATGGAGGGTCTTCTTTCTCGTGGAAGAAATGAGGTGCGTAGCGTTAGTCTGCCGTCGCACCTTATATTTAGCTACGTTCACTTGCTTACCTCTGTAAAGAGCGTTAAATAGAAGGGAAGTAATGGGTTTATTATGTTATTCAACCACTGTCTAACCTGATAACTCTCAATATTTCTCTTCAAACAAGTCGATTTAGTACGCGCGGCAGGACGCCGCGCTTTTTTAAAAAGAGATTAAGCAAATTTGTTAACAATGAAACGGTTAACAAAAAAGTGATATCTACAACCTATCCCACATTTCCTACCTGTATCTATCAAAAAATTATCTGAATAAATAATATTATAAAATGTCGCCTAATGAGTTTTGTTAGTTTAATCCCCTGCTGTTTGACCTTTATTTAGATCCTTTGTCTCTTTTTTGGCTATTTCAATTACTGTTTTTAGAATAAGCTTATGATTCATTTGTATTACTGGTGTAACAAGATGTTTTATTTTGGTTGAGAAAGGTGTAGATTGCGCACTTGCTTTGCTGTTTTTAATATACGGATATGTTGAGTTATAAAGCTATGACCAGACAATGGATTGCCCTTTTTCTTTTCTTTTTTATCAGTTTCAATGTTTCTTCTGAGACTTTCGAACAAGCCTATGCGCCTATATCTGTAGGGGATATCACTATCTTTATCCCTATTGATAGGCAGCCAGCTCTGCCACCATCTTTATCAATTAAAGCAAGTGGTAACCAATATCTTTTAGAGTGGAATGCTGATGGTGGTGCAGCGCGTTACAAGGTTGAACACCTAGTTAACGGAGCGTGGGCACTCCTTTCCGACAGCATTTCAACTAATTCATATCAGACATCGATTAACAATGGCCCTAATTTTCGTGTGAGTGCCTGTGATCGATACGGCTGTTCAGATTGGCGAACAGTAAATAACATCGTGAGTGGCGAATTAATGATAAGCCAGTTTAGTAAGTCGGCTGATGCTGTTTCGCAGGGAAGTCAGGTTGCTTTATCGTGGAATGTGTCTTCTGCAGTAAAAATAGAGATTACAAGCAATAAAGGGCACAGGTATACAACTTATGTGGGCCAAGGACAGAAAGCATTTACCATTAACCAATTTACTCAATTTACCTTAAAAGCGACGAGCTTCGGTAAATCGTATAGTCAGAAGTTAATTGTTTCACCTACCGCTGTAATACCAGATTTTCGCGCGACTCCAAAGCAAGATACTTATACACAGCCTTTACTGGAATTAGTAAAGAGTAATAATCAAAAGATGCTCCCGATAGAGAGAGCCCTATTATCAACAAGATTAATAGATGGCTCAGATTTAAATATTATTCCCCAACAAGATAATAAGTTATCCAGAGTGTCGAATGATGGAGTGGTCATATGGACACTGGTGCTTGATGGCCTCGTTGCTAATCAACCTGTGTTAAAGCGCGATACAAATGAGTTATTTTTTAGCATGAGCTCATTAGATGGTACTGGACGTTTATGTAAAGTCGATATCAATGGAGATTCAATTGCATGCTTTACCAAAAAGCCGGGTAGTACAGAAAATCTACTAGGTATCGTTGCTGCGCCACTCTTGCTGGAAGATAGATTGTTTGCCTTTGATACAAGGGGGGCACTTTATGAAGTGAGTAGTTTAAACTTTACTGCTGATTCATACCGAGCGCTTGGCTCCGTTCCATTATTACAGGGGGACGCAATATTAACGACCCCTGCAATAGATAAAACCAGTGCAGGCTTTATTATCAGAACAAAGAAAGAGCAGATTATTGCCTTAAACATTCCCTCCTCGCCAAATTTAGTTAACAGAATGATGAAAAAAACAATGTCACTGTTTTCCTCAAGTTCAGCATCGGATGCTGAAAGTCCATCAAGTTTAGAAGTTCAATGGACTAAGTCTTTAACTCAGGAAGAGGGGAAATAAAATGAATTTTCAAAGTGGATATTGGTTTTATTGCTGTGAAGTCGTCAAATCTCTATGTAAATCGGTGAGCCGGCCTTTTTTGAAGGGAAGTAGAAATACGGTATATAAGATTGAGTTTAAACACATAAATACTTCCAGATTAATTAAGATGATCGGTGTGTTAAGTTACTTTATTCTTACTTCAACTTCGCAAGCTGCGCAGTGTATATCAATGTCGGAATCTCCCGGTGCTTATAATTATGATGAGCACGTATCGATTCTTGAAGGGACTTCAGTTGTAAAGCAGTTTTGGACGGTTGAAGCAAGTGCCTTTGAGTATTCTCGAAATCATATGAACTACACGGAATTAAGAGACATTAAGGTTCAAATTTGTACGCTTGATAATACATTGATCAAAACAATAGATATTCCAAAATCATCGACAAGTATAAAAATGTTAAAAATAGACCAAGAGCTTCTCAATGGTGTGTATGGTGATTATTTCATAAAATATATAATCAGAACACATGAGTATGAATGGGAAAATCAGATTGATAATTGGCAGCGGTATCATAGTTATTTGTCACAGAAAAGGGTAACCCTATATAAAAATCAAGCGCCAACAGTCACGTTATCAAACTCCAATATCATGGTTGAAAGGGGGCAGCTTGCAGAGGTTACGGTTAGCGTCGATGATCCTGCAGGCAAGTTAAAGAAAGTTCCTTTCGTCATTGTAGGTAACTCGTGGCCATACTGGATGCCGGATGTTACTCAGTGTTCGGTCAATACAGCTTATAGACAAGTCTGCCAATTCCAAGTTACAAATAGCCAATCTATAGTTGGTGTTCACACCCTTGAAGCACTAGTGACAGACGAGTTCAATCTTACTGGAAGGGTGTTTGGAAAAATAACGGTTAAAGAAACAAATACAGCCCCCAGAGTGACGGTTTCATTAGATAAAGCCAAAATAGGTCCAGGTCAAAGTGTTAATTTAATCGCTACTGCCACAGATAGTGATACAGCAAGCAGTAATAAAATCAATATGATCCGTTGGTGTTTCTCAACCAATGGTACCACCAATAATTGCACTCAAATTATTAGTGACAATAGTAACACTAGCGATCAGTGTTTTTTACTCGATAATGGTGCAAGTGCCAAATGTAGCTATTCAAAAACATTTACTGCAGCTGGTAGTTACACACTATGGGCCGAGGTCTCCGATAGCACAACAAGTGCATATACGAAATCACTTCCTTCGACAGTGAAAGTTATCGCAGCGCCTACTGTAAAAATGAGTACTACAGGTAGCTTTGTGCTTGGTAATACTATAACGCTTACAGCTGAATCAAATGCTGGTCAGTTGCAGATCTGTTATGGTCCAAAAGGTGTCAGTAAAGCAAGTTGTAAAATCAGTCTTAAATCGTGTAGCAGTTTATCTTGTTCAATTAATCTACCTCTGAGTTCAGGCAACTTTTCAACAGGGCAATATGACTTCTATGCTTATGCATCTGATGGCATTAATGCAGCCGTAAATCATAGTGTCACTCGCAGCATATACGGCACCTATACTGTTTCAGCGCCTAGTGTGGTGGGAGCTAATTACCCCGGTACTATTGTGTCAGTTAAAGGGGCGTACAATAAAATTGGCAATGATAATAATCCTGTCACTAAAGTTGAATTATATGCTAATGATGCACTGGTATCGACTCTTCAGAATTCTATTCCACAAAATTTTTCGCTTAATTTTACCTTAGGTAACGTAGCAAATTATCAATTTAAATTTAAGCTGATAGATGGGAATAGTAATCAGATCTGGTCAGTACCTATAATATTTAATCTTGATATCACGCCGCCTAGCAGCTCACCAGTGGTAACAGGCCCTGGTAACACAACAGATGGTCGTATAGCGCTTAATGCTACAAATGTTGCTAATGCAAATAAGTATGAATGGTTTGAATATACAGCTTGCCCAAGTTCTGCTCAAACTGGCCTTTTCAAAGGGGGAACTTCGTCACCGACTATCGTGCTCCAGAAAGAGTCATATTTTCAAAATGCTAGCTACTGCTACTGTGCTCGTGCAACGAACCCCAATGGTGATGGACCAATAGGCACAGGTAGTCAATGTGCACAAGTTACCGTTAATATTCCCGACTTAGATGCAGGGTTTACCCGTTTTGATCCTAGCTTGTCCTTGACTGTAAATGACGCTTATGATCTTAAATGGTTTAACGATAGCGTTGCAGCTGAGAAGTCCTATGTGTTGGAGAGCAAAATAGGCCAACCTGGTAGCAATAACGATTGGACTCCAATTCAGCTTAATGCAGATGCAACCCAATACAGAGTGGTTACGCTGTCTCCAGGTGATGTCAGTTACAGAATCAAAGCCTGTAATGCTAATAATATTTGTAGTAATGGACAAGTATTAACCGTAAATCATCAAGTGCCCTATATACACAGTGCTGTTTATCTTGCTGCCACCGTGAGTAAACCTGCGGAGATCCTTTTTGAAGGCTTGGGAATGACCGGCCTGCTCTCAGCTAATGTGCAGATACGTAATAGTGCAGAAACCTTTAGTTTTACTGTTTATAAATCGGCTGGAGACAGTAGTACTCAATATCGTTTTACGCCTAGCAGCGATGTGCTCACCGGGCTAGATAATGGTGGGCTACGATTGAGAGTCAATAATGCCGTTGGTCATGCCAGTATCGAATTTGATAAAACGGGCAGCAGTGATCGTGAATATATCGATCTTATCGAAGCCAGTCCAACTGTCAGTGCTCAAGGTGTGGTTTATGTCAGTGCCGGTCAATCGGTACACGCACTGAAAGACGGTAATAACCTCACTAATTGGCCCTTTACCTTGCCATCAGGCACGCCGGAAGCGGTGAGGCTCAAGGCCGCTCCAACGCTGGATAAAGATATCAATGCTAATGACATTATCTATGTTGGCGCAACAAATAGGTACGTGTACAAGTTAGGTCAGATAAATCAAACTCCTGGTCCGCATATTCTCTGGCAAACCCGTATTCGTGGTGAGGTATATGCAAAGGCTCAATTATTGAACGAGGCTGATCAATATAACAATAATCAGTTACGAAAACTCCTCTATGTCGGCGCAGTAGCCAATGGTGGTAATGATGTTAGTGGCCTGTATGCACTCAATGCCGAGACTGGCGAAGAGCATTTCATGTATCCACTGGTCTCCGGTGTAAAGCAGCAGCCTAAGATATTCACTAATGGTGACATGCACATCACTACTGAAGATGATCAATTGCATATCATTAATCGTCAGGCGTTAGGTCCATTTGCATTACGTTGGCAAGATATCGATAGCTCGTTGATCAAATCTAACCTCGATGAATTAACGGATTGGCAGATCCCAGAAGATGCCAATGTTCCACTACGTAGTTTTGCTGGCTTGTTCTATGGTCTACTCGGGCGTTCGCCTACTCGTGCTGAACTCACCTTCTTTGCCTATGCCTATTGGCAAGGTATGAGGGAAAATGAGATCACCGCGGCCTTCCTGGGTTCTGATTCAGGTTTGATGCGTTTCCCGACAGCAGATTCAGCAGAGATGTTTATCGATAAGTTGTTTACGAATCTGTTTCCATCAGAGAATGACAAAGCATCGGCAGGCGATCTCACTCGGGCGCAATGGGTAAACTTATTACAACTTGGTCACCCCAGAAGTGAGGTGGCTTATCGGTTGATACAAACAGAGGATTACTTTGCCTATAGTGCTAATGCTATCGCGCTGGTCACTCAAGTGTTTTACGATCATTGTAATTGCAATGAAAATATAGATTCTGATAGAGATGGCGTCCTAGATACCGTTGAAATTGAACTTGGATATAACCCGTTAGATCCAAGAGATCTGCTTATTGATGAGCCAGTATTGAATGCTACAGAGCCACAGATGGGTGATTTTTCCCTAAGCTGGCAAACTGTGAGTTCACCCGATAGTGCGCGTTCGGTCTATTATCGCATCTCTGAAAGTATCAATAATCAAGCCGATGCTGTGTTGGTTACTGATTATTCGGCTAATAATTACGGCCTATTGAAAGTTAGCGGTAATTACACTTATCAGGTGCAAGCTTGTATCCACTCTCAGATATGTAGTCAATGGTCAAACCAAGCCAGCGTTGATGTTGGTGACAGTATTGTCGAAGCTGGTGTTCAACCTGAAGCTGCGCCTGAATACACGGCTCAATTCGATGGGCCTTCTTTAGATGAAATAGTTACTTCTGCCGAATTTGGTTTAACCGCTGGTGAATTTAGGGTAACCGAAGCGGGCGCAGCCAGTTACACTTTGCCATTCGCGTTACCTACTGGTATTGCAGGTGTTGCTCCTCAGTTAGGTTTAGCCTATAACAGCCAATCGGGTGAAGGTCTTGCAGGTGTTGGTTGGAACTTACAAGGGCAATCAATTATTAGCCGTTGTGGTAGTAGTAAGTTGGTAGATGGCTTCAATAAACCTGTCAAATTTAATGATAATGATCACTTCTGTCTTGACGGACAGCGTCTGCTGCTGAAAACAGGCACAGAAGGTCAGCCAGGTTCAACCTATGTAACAGAAGTCAATAACCAACAACTGATTACTTACCAAAGTAATGATTCCTTTACCGTCGAAGGTAAAGATAAAAGCTTAAGCACTTATGGTGATAGTGATAACAGTAAAGTGTTGGCTTTCGTTGGTTTATTTAACCCAGTAGAAGTGACGCAGACCTGGTTATTGAGTCAGTCACAAGATAATTTACGTCAAACAAGTAATCAAATTGTCTATCAGTATCAAGAAGGCTTGGGTGAAAACGAGAAAGTACTCTCTGAGATAACTTACAGTGGTAATCGAGTAGAGCTTGATTACGAATTTAACGGCACAACAAAGAGTGCGGGATATATCGAAGACCAAAGGTATGCGCAACGCGCCGATCTTAAAGGTGTCTCTGTTTATAACCATGATGGTGAAAAAGTTCGTGAGTATAAGTTCTCATTTAAAGTCAATGGTATTGGTCAGCGCCAGTTAACCTCTATTCGTGAGTGTGGCTTAGGGAACGTTTGTAAGAAGCCTGTTATGTTTACCTATCGTGATGTGTTTTCACACGATTTCAATGATATGTCGGGTAGACAAGTATTAAATACAGGCAGTGGCAGTATGCTAAGGCAGGCTATGATCATGGATACCAATAATGATGGTATTAATGAGGTGGTCACCTTAACTCAAGTGAACGGTGTCAAAGTTAAGTTGTGTGTGGGTAGTCACGTCAACCCAACTCAAGCTTGCCAAGTTTTCGATCGATATGACGAAGCCGACTTTAATACTCGCTTAGTTCCGACAGATCCTGACGGTGATGGTTTACTGCAGTTCCTAATCAATAAATCCAATAATCGTTCAGATGCCAAGTGGATTCAAATAGATGTGTTATCTGATGGCAGCTTATCTGAGCCAACAAGTTTACCATTAACGGGAGACATCAGTGTCGGTCTAAATCTTAGACCACAAGACTTTGACGGCGATGGTTATAACGATCTTGTTGAAACCATAGATGATAGGATCTATATCCGCGGATGGGATAACAATACCGCTAGTTATAACTCACCCGTAAAAGTTATTCTCTCTGGATATAACAACCATAAGCTGAATATCAAATCTGGATGGCAGAGTGTTGATATTAATCGTGATGGCATTGGCGATTTAATGGGTTGGAAAGATTGCGGTGATAATTGTGGCGGTGCCGAAGGGTCAGAGTTAATTTTTTATACCTCTACTTTTGTGCCTGCGAGTGAAAATCCTTGTTCAATAGATAACAGGAGAACAGATAGAGGTACATTTGTGGATGGTAGTTATTGCCCGCCATCTATAGGTGATACCTATCAAGCTAAGTTCTATCAAAAGATTGCTGTTAAGGGTAAGCATGCACTAGCCGCTGATATTAATGGTGACGGCTTAACTGATATTGTTGTTTACAATACGGAAACTAATCGTTGGCAGTATCATATTAATACTGGCTACTACTTTGCTATCGGCACAGACTTTACCAGCGCAACTCAGCTTAATAGTTCAATAACCCCAATCTTAGTGGATTTAGATGGTGATGGCAGAATTGAACTGGTATTCCATAATGACGATGACCAAAAATGGTACCGTTACGAATGGACTAATTCAGAATCATATACCGCTTTTGCACCTATGACAGGGGGCTTTGAAAAGTTACTCCCCGCACTCTCTGATTGGACCTTTAGCCCGCCTGATGATGGGATGACTGATCCCGCCAATCGCCGTGTTGAATATGGCATGTTTGCCGATGCCGATAATGATGGACGTCTGGATTTTGTCTATAAGCATGACTCTCCAGGTAATGCCTATAATTCATTGGTATTTTATAGCGCAGGAGATCGGGTTATTCACCCTGGGCTAATGGACACCGTCACTACAGGTTCAGGCATTGAAACTCGCATCAGTTACGGCTCTATGACCGATGAATCTCTGTACAGTAAAGGCAGTGGTCTGCCCACAGACGTACCGGTAACAGGCGCTGCTACCCGTATTATGAACATTACCGGGACAGGGACTTTAGTTGCGTCGGTGGCCACCGATGCGCCAACCCAATACGCAAGTGAAGAGGTCAAGGTCAGCTACCGCTATGCCGGAGCGCGAGCTCAGTTTGGACGTGGTAATTTAGGTTTCGCGTCCATCACTACCCAGTTAGATAAGCAAGGAGTGTCATTTACCACCACGACGGAATATGCGCAGCAATTTCCTTTGACTGGTATGCCTATTCGTACGATTAAACGAGCCAATGGCACGGTGATCTCAGCGGCTGAAAATCGCTATCTTGTCACTGAAAGTGAAATATCTGCTAACCACTTAGTCCGTAGTGTATATCAACAGGAAAGTCGTGACTGTCAGGCGATAGTGGACAGTATTTCGGGTACCGGTGTGACAGCATCAGCTTTCAACTGTCAGCAACTGATAACGGTGCAGGATGAGTTTGCCAATGTCACTAGCACTCAAACGGGTCATTATGATGTTAGTGATCCACTGACATTTGTCAGTATGGAAGATGAATTTACTGCTGCGCTTAAACCCGCTAGCTTAAAATCTCTAGTCAGCAGTAACGAATACGGCAGCACCGATACCAGCAAGCGTTTTGGTCGTTTAAGTAAGGCGACTGTGACTCATAGTCGTGGTGCGTTGAGTGAGCTGCGCACCAGTGAATTTACATATTTTGATAATGGCATGATCAGTCAGGAAATTATCGAGCCAGATGGGGCTTGTGATACTAAGCTGACAACCGATTATCAATACGATGACTTAGGTAACCTCACCAATAAAACCGTCTACAACGATGCAAGTTGTCAAACGGCGTTATCCCGCAGCAGTGTCATCGAATATGATGCTAGTGGCCGCTATGTGATTAAGTCGACCAGCAATGGTGTCGTCACCAGTGAAGCTATCACCCGTAATGCATTAGGGCAGGTAACCAAAGCGAAAAACACCGATGGTGTGGAAACTCAGGTGATATTTGATGCCTTTGGTTCAGAGGTTGCGCGTTATGGTGCCTCGGGTGCACAAGGGAGTAAGCTGAACAAAACCTGTGACGAGGGGGTCAGTTATTGTTACACCATGGTGCAGACATCGGTTAATGGTGTGGTGTCGAAAAAACAATACATAGATGATGCGGGTCGTGGTTACAAGGAAAGTAGTCTAGATGTATTGGGTAACTGGCACACTAATGAACAGACTTATGATAAATATGGTCGCGTAGTCTCAGCCGTTGCGCCGGGTCTTGTGCCAGTGACCAGCGAGTATGATGCATTGGACAGGGTTATCTCTTCCAATGAGGACAATACCGGCCTTAGTTCAAGCCATAGCTTTAGTGGCCGTCAACAGACGAGTAGTATTTCAGGCGATATTCCAGGCGGTGAGCAAAGCAAGAGTACCGTCTATAACGCCTTAGGTGAGCAGTATCAGGTTATCGATGAACTGAGCAATACACTCACGTATACCTATGATGTCTTTGGCGCACTGGATACCGTTCATAGCAGTGTCGATAATCGTGTGCTCAGCGACATCGACTACGACAAGTTGGGCCGTAAAACCAGCATGCAGGATGAGAACCGTGGTAATTGGACCTATGAGTACGATGCATTAGGTCAGCTCACCAAGCAAACCGATGCCCGCGGGGTGATAACTGAGGTCTATTACGACAATCTGGGGCGTAAAATACACCAAAAAGTCACTGGCACCGCCGACGTTGTCTCTGAGGATATGTTCTGGGCTTATGGCTCTGGCGATAATAAGCACCGGCTTATTAGAGAGTCTATTGGCAATGGGTCAGGGGGGAGTTGGAGTCGTTATTTCTACTATGACAACTTAGGTCGCGGCGTTGCCACGCTCACTAACTTAGATGGTACTACTAACTGTGTTGCTAAGGCCGTGTTTAACTCGGCTAACAACGATTTGCGAATGGTGGATGACACCTTAGCCGATCCCATTGCCAGCCGCTGTGTGATACAGCAGACTCAGTTTGACCAATATGGCAGGGTGTTCCAACAGTTTGACGACTATCGCCGCAAGAGTGATGGCACTTTCGTCGAAGCCCGTGGTCTGCGTCAGCACTATCAAAATAACCAAGTGCTTAAGCAGCAGGAAGCGCGTGAAGGCACAGCGGGACGTATCTATCATGAAATTGTTACCATCAATGAAAATGGCCTACTAACCGAGTACAACAAGGGTAACCAGGCCATGACCCTGAGTTACGATGTTGCCAATCGATTAGATGGGATAAGTAGTGGCGACCATCTGCAAACTGATGTGTATGTCCATGACAGCATGAACAACCTAACATCACGCCTTTTCGCTAGTTCCACTGAGCAAAGCTTCGACTACGATGCGCTTAATCGGGTCACCCATGTTAATGGCGTGGAGCGTTACCAGTATGATAATAACGGTAACCTAAAACACAAAGATGGCTGGACTTTAGGTTTTGATGGCGATAACAAACCGCTTCATGGCGTGACCAGTCGCAGTAAACTAGGTCAGGCAACAGAAACCTATGGTTATGATGCCAATGGTAATCAGATCTCAGGTTTAAAAGATGGAGCAGCGTGGCGCAGCTTTAATTACAGTGGCCGCAATAAGGCTACCGAGATCACTGTCGGCGATAAAACAACCCGCTTTAGTTATGACGCTAATAACAATCGTTTCAAGCGTACCGACAGTCAAGGCACCATCTTCTATGTCGGTAATCTGGAGCTGACGCTCAAGCCTGCGACTAGCACGGGCCAATCGCAGACCTACATCAAGCGTTATCTGGGTGATGCCATGCAGACCTATTATGCAGATGGCAATGCCATGCTGCGTTGGCTGTATAAAGATCAGTTAGGCTCTGTTATCGCTATCACCAACGACAGCGGTAAATTGGTCAAGCGCTTTAGTTATGATGTCTTCGGTCAGCAAACAGAAATAGTGCCAACCGAAGCGGATCGTATCGCCCATTATGAGCATACGGCCATGTCAGCCGTGCTACTGGCTGATATCTCGCCTAATACCCGCAGTTATACCGGACATGAGCCAGTAGATTTTGATGGCGACAAACGCATCATTCATATGAATGGCCGTATGTATGACGCCGCACTTGGGCGTATGCTACAAGCAGATCCTGTGGTTCAGGCACCGGATAATCTGCAAAACTTTAATGCCTATAGCTACGTACTGAACAACCCGCTCAATGCGACCGATCCAAGTGGCTATTCCTTTAAGTCTATTCTCAAAGGAGTGATGAAGATCACTGGTGCCTGGTTTGCTCATGAGTTTCTGAACAGTGTCCCTGTGCTGAATAGTGTTGTTAGCGTGGTACTTAACGTGATCCCCGGCTGTCAGGTCTGGTGTAGCGCGCTTTATAACGGCATGTCGACCTTTGTCGCGACAGGTAGCCTGACATCGGGCTTAAAAGTCGGTGCTATTAGCGCAGCAGCAGGTTATGCCTTGCAGGGGATAGGTGAGCACTTTACTGGGGTGGGGAAATTAAATAGCGCTGCAATAGACTCAGGAATTTGGGCTCAAGATGGCTTCGTTAAGTTTGGCGGTAATATGCTGACGGCGGGCCAGGCAGCTTCTCAGATAGGGGCCCATGCTCTGGTCGGTGGACTGTCGTCGACCTTGCAAGGAGGCAAGTTTGGTCATGGCTTCTTCAGCGCAGGTGTCACTAAAGGTGCAGGCGGTGTCTTCCTGTCTGGCGGTGGTGGGCTAGAGGCATCACAGGTGTTGAAAGGCACAGTGGCTTCAGCCATTATTGGTGGTACAGCATCAGCGGTCAGTGGCGGTAAGTTTGCTAACGGCGCGCGAATGGGGGCCATGCAGTACTTGTTGAATCAGGCGCAGAGTTGGTCTGTGAATAAATATAATGCTTTGCAAAGAGAAGCTGAGTACTTCCAAAAAATGGGCAATCAAGTTATAGATAGTGCGAGAATGGCTCTGAGTGTGGATTTCAATGTGACTGTGTCAGCACCTAGTTCGGAAAACGTGAGAGATTTTGCTGGTGGTGCATCAATAGGTCTTGGAGTATTAGCTTCGGGTGCTCTCATATTTGTACCACCAGCAGCACCTCCACTAGCTTATGCTTCAATGAGTCTTGGCACGTTTAGTGCCGGCACAGATGCATATATTCATTATAATGATTTACAGAACATGAATACAAATAATAATGCGGCTCTAGGTATAAGCTGGGCTAGTTTCGCCGCTCAAAAAATGTTACCTAGAGTTTTGCCAGCCCCTGCACGAGTTCCAGTAAGTATAATTCTGGATTCAATCAGTACCACAACAGGAACCGCAGTTTATCTAGATGGAAGGAATAATTAGAAGTGAATGAATTAGAACATAGAACCTTATATGGTGAAATGGGAATGCTGGGGATTGCTGTTTCTGCTTTACCATTCTTTTTTATAGCATTAACAACATTACTATGGTGGTTTGGCATCATCGGGCTTATTGTTTGTTTTTTTTCACTCCCTTTTAAACAGATTGTGAGCATTTTGAAGTTGAGTAAGTTGTTTTGTTTAATATCATCTTTCATGCTGGTTTTAGCTATTTATGCCGTGTATTCGTTTATCGCTTGGAGAGGTGTCTCAGGGTATTTATTGTACTTTGCTACTTCTTTTATATGGAGTGCTTTGTATTATTTCAATAGGGTTGAGAGATAAAAAAGGAATAAAGGGGTCAGTACCCATTAGCTTATCTGAAATTTTAATAACTATTTTGAGAAAATATGAAGTTTATCAATTGTCTATTAGCTGTTCTCGTTGCTAGCAGCATGTTTATTACGCCTGCCTTTGCTAACTACGCCTGTAGAGGGGAGGTGAAAGGCGTCACGATAAGCCCTGATGGGCAAGTTTTTGTTGCATCGATCGGAACTTTATCTTGGCCTAGGTTATGTAGCGTCGCTATCACGGAGAATAATGTTCCTCCCGAGGCTTGTAAGGTTATTTATAGCGCCTTGCTGACAGCCCAAACAACGGGGAAAGAGGTTAGTTTGTCATTCAATGATTCGGGTGACTGCAATAGCCATACTGCATGGGGCTGGTTAACTGGTTGGTACTTTGGCCCAGTGCTTGATTGATAGAGTTTCATAAGGATTTTGACGTGAAAAAATATGTTTGTTTTCTCCTATTGTTTGTTTCAACAGGAGCGATTTCTGCGGGGCAATGGTGCGAAGGTAAGATACAACGAGTATATGTAGATAAACCAGGAAATGTGTTCATATTTGGGAATTGGCGTAATGATTATACTCAGATATGCAACGTCAATTCACCTTGGAAAGCAGTTTCTGTAGAGCTATGTAAAACTTGGTTTTCGCTTGCGGTTACTGCAAGGGTAAGTGATGGCAATGTTATTGTTCAATATTCAGATGTCCCAGCTTGCAATTTAGTGCCTAGTTATTCAAACGCACCTTCACCAGCGTACGTGATGCTAAAAGAATAAAGGGAACAGAGCCCATTAGATATAGGAAAGTCAGCTCTGAACTGTTGACTCTATTATTGTTTAGATTATATGGATATAAAAATGTTAAGAATCGTATTGATAGTCTTATTAATCTCTAGTTTTACTTCTGAAGCGGCAGTTCGTTGGACTGATTCTGATTGGCGTGGCGCTGGTGTAAAGGTTAACAATGTTTATCTACAGTGGGACACTCATTGGGTGCAGTTCTATGGCGGGGACGGTAAGTCATACGTTTATTATTGGGGAACGGATCCCATGCCAAATGAAAAAGCTAAGTTGTTTTTTAGTATGCTCTTAACTGCTTTTACTGCCGATAAAAAAGTGAGCGTTGCATACGATACTGAGCCTAATTCGGGTGGACATTATGAATTTTCATTTTTGAATATTCATAATTAATTGAACAGTGATAAAGGGGAGGCTATGCCTATTAGCT
This sequence comes from Shewanella psychrophila, assembly GCF_002005305.1. Classification (NCBI taxonomy): domain Bacteria; kingdom Pseudomonadati; phylum Pseudomonadota; class Gammaproteobacteria; order Alteromonadales; family Shewanellaceae; genus Shewanella; species Shewanella psychrophila. Next base: position 3,445,237 of record NZ_CP014782.1, on the reverse strand, counting down.
TTTGCTTTGTGCATACTAGTGGATTGCTCCTTCGGTATAAATACCAGTAAGAGAAATAGCATAACCACTTACGATTAACCTAAAGTATATAATTTTATGAAACAGCTGAAATTGTTAGCACTATTGTTAGCGTCATTTTTCGTGCAAGCAGAAACTAATTATGTGAAGAATTTGACTATAAACAAAATTCGTACGGTCGGAAATTATGAATCAGGTACCACATATGACAATACGGTTGAGCTATGGTTTTCTGAACCGATTTTATGGCCAGAAACATCAGGCTGTACTGCTACATATAGGGTTTATATTAATGCCGACAATCAACATATGATCAGTGCTGCATATTTGGCATTCGCCTCTGGGAAGAAAGTCAATATCAATGCCAATGAAGCCCTTCCTATAAGAAATGGTTCTTGTGAACTGTCATATTTGGACGTTATAAATTGAAACTTAAAACACGTGACATCTTTGATAAATAGCGAGAAACAAAATGAAATTGATACATAAACTGACGGTGGCTTTATTGTTTCTGGCTTTTGACACTAGCGCAAAGACAGAGGTTACTGATGGAACTGTAGTGTGGGTTGGTGCTGTTGATAAGCCACAAGTTACGGGCAGTTATGTTGTGATTAAAGGTGGTTTATGGTCAGGGGAATCTGTGTGTAGTGGAACCACCAATACACATCAGTGGTATTTTATTAAACATGATTCGCCTGTTGCACAACAGATGCTTAGTATCGCATTAACGAGTTTAGCAACAGGTAATACGGCACGAATCTATGGTAATGGTGAGTGTACTGACAATGGGTTTGAAAATATTAGTACGATATTTTCAATCAGTGAAATTAAGTATAACTAGCGCTGTTGTCTATACCTAACATTTGATAAATGCACCATCTGATATGGCCGTAAAGCCAGCTTGTGCGGCACACTCGACGCGATTCATTATCGATTCTAACAACCCTATGTTTCCATATGTATATGGATTAGTTGTGCAGGCAAAAAAAGATGGCTCTGATATCAATATTAACTATTGGAATCAGTGCGAGCAGTCCGGAACTCATAAAGCTCCTTTGATTAGAGCTGTTTCGCTCTAGGTATATGTCTGCTTTTGATAGATTTAGAAAGGTAAGTTAATCATTAATCACTATGAAGTTTGGAACAAATCACAATGAGAAAAATTATAATAATTTGCACTGTAGCTCTTACATCTATTGCCTCAGGCGTATTTACTGCTGGCAGTTACGCACTCGAAGCGAGTCCAGTCAGCACCATTAGCAGGTTTATTTCATATAGTCAGTTCGGTGATGGTGACGTTGTTTTCCGTATCAAAAATTCTACAGTTGGATGTTTTGGGTATTGGATGAATAAAGCCGACCCTGGATTTGAAGCTAATTTAAGTATGGCGTTAGCCGCTTTTCATTCTAAATCCAGCGTGAAAATTCAGGGTCATGAAGATCAAAAGTGGAGTGGTAGTGAGAGTTTTTGGTGTAAGTTGTACGCCATAGAATATCCGGAGTGATAGAGATTACCTCCCATGTTTTTAGATAAACACATAGTTAAATGGACTTAGTAAGAAATATTATGAAAACAATTTTAAAAATTTCGGCTGGGTTGCTTCTCTTAGTTATTAATTGCTTTGCGTATGCTGCATGCAACAGTACTGGATGCTCCGGAGTGTATGTTGAGACGCTTTACATTAATGCATCAGGCATTATCTACATTGGTACTTCGGGTGATGAAACCTTGATGTCATGTTCCGCGGTGTCGGATGTTTATGTCACGTTAAAGCGTAGTGAGCCTGCAGCTGATATGATTTTTTCAACCTTGCTCGCGGCTCAGATGGCCGATAAGAAAGTACACATTCGTACCGTAGATAAATCAGTTGGTTGTAAAATTGCCTACGTGACACTTGATAAGCAGTAATGCTAGTTGTTCATCAATAGCAAGTATGGATGGCTGGGCTAGGAGGTCGTCAATAATATTGATTATTGCGAAATGGAATACCAATGAAAAACAAAATCTGTGTGGCTACATTGTGTTTAGCTTTTTTATCTTCTTATGCAGTCTCGGGTGAGTTAGTCAGAGGGGCGACGATTACTGAAATAGCGAGTAGTGCGGCTAATCAAGATGTATTTTATCTGAGAATATCTGGTGGTACGGGACCTTGTGCTGGTAAGTCACTCTTGTTCCCAGCATAAAAATCTCAATCAAAAGAGTCTTATAATCAAGCTTTTTCGATTGCTTTAGCTACTGCCGCTTCTGGTAACAAGATTCGTGCTCACAACTATGAAGATAATAGCTGCGCTGGTGCTAACTTTATAGGGATGTTCACTCAGTAGCCGGTTAGATTAAATCAAGGTGTTGGAGAGGGCAAAGGTGAAAAAAGTAATTTTCTTAATTATTTCAATATCAGTCAGTTTTACTGCGTTAGCATCAGAAATAGTCGATACGACAATTACGCGACTTATGATGGATAACACTTACGGTCAAAAAGTATTTATTCAAACGGAAGGTGTGGCTGCAAGGGATAGCGAGCATTGCCATTCAACGTCAGTTTGGGACTATGTTTTGCCTACAGAGAGCGAATTTGGTAAGCAAGTCTACGCGCAGTTATTGACTGCCTATGCAGCTAAAAAAACGCTGAGGCTGGTGGGTTCTGACGTGTGTATTGTCAATGGCAACATCGAAGGTCTTAAACGTTTGGAAGTGTATTAATTACATAATGAACCCGTTGAGATGTGAGCCATGGGATGCAAATTCAAATGCGTTTATAAAAATCACTAGGCTCTACCCGGTAAATTAAGGACGTTATTTTGAAAAAACGCATTGTTCTGCTTTGTCTTATGGTTACTCAATTTATGGTTGGCTGCTCTTCCTTTTATGGGGAGGAGTCTTCAGCAGTTTATAGTAAGAAGTCTTCAGCTATTGCTGTTCATTTTTCAGAGCCTAATCGCATACAGTTTCAGGGTAAAGGCGCTGGCGCCAGTTTTGCTTTGATGTCGACAATGGGACCTGTTGGTATCGCGTTAGGCGTTGCCATTGATGTAGGGATTGCCAAAGATATCCAAGAGCCTGCAAGAGTCAGTGGTTTTGACATGAACTCCTATATTTCCCAGAGTATCGAGACTCAGTCTCAAGCTGCTTGGAAGGCTGTTTTCTGGGGTGAGGAAAATCGTGATGTTACTGTTGGATTCCCAAATGTAGAAATAAAGCGATATGGGTTTAAAACTACTGGTGGGACTGATGATGCGACATCTGCCGAGCTGGTGGTGATTGTCAATATCAGCCAACAAGAGCAATTCGCATATCACTATCCTAACGACTTTACTGACGCAAATGAAGATACGCAAACCACAATCATCCCTAGCTATCCATTAGCCGATCTGAAACGTGATGGTGCATTGTCAGTGTTATTGATGAAGCAGGCCGTAGATAGCGTGATGGCAAAAGTGGTAGAGAAGCAATTACATCATCTGTCCGTATGAGCTGATAACTCACATGGACAATAATTCAATAAACGAAATATAAGAGCAAATGGATATGCAAAGAGTCTTGTTGTTATTTACTATTTTTCTGGTGTCATTCTCATCCTTGGCCAGTGTTCAACAAGGGACTGTGACCAACGTCATTGTTCGGGATGATGGCTTGCATTGGTTTATACTTCTTTCAGACGGGAGCGGCGAGAGAAGTGAACGCCCCGAATGTTCAGCAACTCATACCTATTGGATGATCAAAGATGAGAACACTCGTTATGGCCAGAGTCAATTCAGTATGCTTCTTGCCGCTTACATGGCTAAAACGCCAGTAAAGATAACGGGAAAGCATAGCTGTACACGCTGGGGTGATGGAGAGGATATCTCTACGGTTCAACTACTGGCACATTAATGGATTTATATTTGGAGTTTTTATGAAGTATCTAGTTGTGTTTTTTACTTTGCTTCTTGCATTGCTTTGGACGTTAGACACTCAAGCTTGGGATGGTGCGGTTATTGGACAGGTTAATACTATAGATGTTACCCACGGTAAGAACTATGGTTTTCGAGTCACTCTTGAGGGGGCACCTAAGCTGTGTGGTAATGACAGTGGTTGGGCATACTTAAATGACGATGATAGTAATTATCAAATTTTTGTCAGCGTGCTTCTTGCTGCAAAAATGTCTGGTACAACGGTTCGCCTCTATACCAATCAAGAAAAGACGTCCGGCAATGATTATTGTCATATTGGCTATATCTCTGTTAGTTAAAGGCTCGAGTATTTTGATTTTAAGATGACACTTGTTAAGTACAAAAAATGTTGTCTGTTTGTGGATCGAGCCGACACTCTTTAAGTCATTTTTCACTAATAAGTGTCAAAAGTGTATGGATGCAGAGAAGTAATAGTAAGTAAGGACGGAGTTATGAATAAGGGATGGCTGATACTCTTCCAGTTATTGCCACTGTTTGTCCCGCTGCAAGCCATTGCCAATGTGTGGAGCGAGATGAAGACGCCTTATCCGGTAACAAATGATCAGCCTGATGGTGAGGTGCCGTTCGTTACTAAAATTGGTAGCTTGGCCATTGGCTCCTATGCTAATGGTTGTCTCGCTGGAGCCGATACCTTGCCATTAGAAGGTAAGGGCTATCAGGTTATTCGTACTTCAAGGAATCGCTACTATGGCCACCCCGAACTTATCTCTTTTGTGCAAGAGTTTGCTAAGCAGTTAAACCAGTCAGAAGGTGATGATCTATTGATTGGTGATATCTCCATGCCCCGTGGCGGGAATTTTGTTTCTGGCCATGCTAGTCATCAAATTGGTCTGGATGTGGACATCTGGTTTAGACAGGCTGCCAAGCTGCAAACCCTAGAGCAAAGAGAGTCCCCTGAAGAGTTGAGTCTGGTAGATACTAATAGCTTTGAGGTCAATGATAACTGGCAAGCTTTACATGGCAAGATGATAAGGCTGGCAGCTGAAAACCCTCAAGTGGCCCGGGTATTTGTTAACCCCGCGATTAAACAAAAGCTGTGTGAGCAGGCTCAAGGCGATATCGACTCAAGTCATCATTGGCTCAGTAAAGTACGCCCCTGGTGGGGGCATAAGATCCATATGCATGTGCGCTTAAGTTGCCCGGATGGAGACAAGCTGTGTCAAAATCAAAATCCGCCCAAAAGCGGCACAGGTTGTGGAGACCTTAGTTGGTGGAAGCAGCAGATTTTACAGCTTAAAAAGTCGGCTCAAACGTCTAAAGATAAGAAGAAAGAGCCTAAACCTGTCAAGGTGAAACCAAAGCAGTGTGCTCAGTTACTACAATGACGTTTATCCTATAGCAAATCCCATTAGCTGCTGAGCGCGTAGCCGCCTTTGAGGTGGGCGATATTGCTAAAACCTAACCTTTGCATAGCTTGGGCTACCACGAGTGAGCGACTGCCACTGCGGCACACTAATACCCACTCACTGGTTTTATCAGCCTGATGCTCTTGAATAAATTGTACTAAGCGTGTCATAGGTACATTGATACTCTTGGTTGTCTCGACAGTTTCCATGCCAAGTGAGTGTTGCAATGCGTACTCGTGTGGCTCACGGATATCTACTAATTTGATTTTGTTTGACTGTCCGAGTTCTAGCTTAAGACTGGAAGCGTCGTACTCCTTGATGGCCAATTTATGGCAATCGGACGTATAGGCGCCGCACATGATCTCGGTACCGACTTCATCATTAAGGTTTGCGTCTAAGTTTGCTTTTCTATTTACAAACTGACTCTCGGTGACTTGGCCTTTAAGTACGTCATCGAGCAAAGAGTTACGCGTCACTTCGGCCATCAAGCTGGTGGTAAACTCGTTGTTATAGTCATGGCTGGCACAGAGTAAGGTGTTGGGGCCGATTAACTGTTCGAGTTGCTTTAAGCTGTGGAACATTTTATTTGAGCTACTGGACTCGAAGTTGGTTCTGCCCAAGCTTCCCATTAGTACGGTATCACCACAGAAAGCGAATCGGGTCGAGTTCTTGAGGTTGGTGATATCTGATGTTAACAAGAGGCTGATGCTGTCATCGGTATGGCCCGGTGAGGCGACTTTTAAAAGCGAGAGTTCACCTAGTTTAATCATATGGAGTTCAGTGTCATCAAGCTGTACTTTTTCACTTGCCTCTGGCCAACCTAAGTGATCACACTTCTGATGCTTGAGGTGCTTCTCGGCCAAGGCGACGCGGCCCGAGATATGATCAGCATGACCATGGGTATCGATAATGGCGATTGGCGAGAGTTGCTGGCATTCGAGCAGGGTATTGATACGTTTCTCTAGCTCGGGCAGTGGATCGATGATCAATGCCTGTTTCGTTTTCAGATCAGCGTAAATCCAGGTGCAACTTGCGCCACCTCTGAGTTGCACTAAACCATCGAGAGGGGCCTTATCATCGTTTAATTGAGTGTCATCTAACATCAGGCAGCTGTGGGTTAAGGCGCTGGCGGCAAGTTGAATTCTGTCACAGGCGGCGTCGACCTCGGTTTGAGTCATGGCTGGGCCGAAAGAGAGACGAATAGCTGACTCACTCTGCCAGGCGGGTAAGCCCATGGCGTCGAGAACGAAACTACGGGTAACCTTAGAGCTACAAGCCGAGCCTGAGCTGACACGAATATTTGCGGCATCGAAGAGATCCATGAGTTCTTTGCTGCTAAACCCCGGAACGGCGAAGTTTAGTGTAGTGGCTACACTGTTTTCGAAGCTGTGGTTAAACACTATCTCAGGAAAAGCTGCGGTAAGACTCGTCACTAGTTGTTGTCTGTAATCCTCAAGTTTTTCAGCGGTCGAAAAACAGGAGTTTTCATGGTCGAGCAACATCTCGAAAATCACATTGAGGGCTGCGAATCCAGGCAGGTTTTCAGTGCCTGAACGTAATCCGCTCTCCTGTCCGCCACCTGCAATAAAGGGAGTGAAGGGAGCCGAGTCTCGAATATAAATGAAGCCAATGCCTTTTGGAGCATAGAGTTTGTGGCCGCTAAATGGGGCGTAGTCTATGCTGGTTTTGCTCAGCTCTAGTGGACGCTTCCCCAGAGCCTGTACACAATCAACCATCCAGAAAATATCGGCATTGTTATTACGAATTGTCTGCTCTAGCTGTTTGAGGTCTTGATATACGCCGGTTTCGTTGTTGACCGCCATGGTGCAGATCATCAGGGCGTTAGGCACTTCTCGTGCGATGAATTTGAGGTCTAGGTTACCTAATGAGTCGACTGGAATAGCGATTATTTTAGCATTAAGACCTAAGATATTATTCCAATGTTCCAGTGAGTTTGGTACTGCTTTGTGCTCAGTTTCACCATAAAGAATAGTGTATTGCTTACCTGGTTCGAGGTTTTCTCTGGCCTTGATTAAACCTGAAAGAATCCCTGTTTGAATCCCTTCGGTTGCGCCACTGGTGAAGATGAGTTTGCCGTTGCCCGTACCCAGCAAGACCTTAGCTCGTTGTCTGGTTTGCTCCATCAAGTTCTTGGCTTGAAGACCTGTGATATGGCTGCTACTTGGATTACCAAACAATTCTTCCATGGCTGTCATTGCAGCTTGCGCCGCTTGGGGAAGTACAGGTGTTGTGGCGTTAGCATCTAGGTAGATCTGGCTTAAATGGGCTGCTTGACTCATAAGGGCACTCGTCTTGTTGTTTGGCATTTCGTTATACAAGTGCTCAATAAATAACATTTATATAACTATTTGATATATGTAATTCGATGTGGTTATATTAGCAGTTTGGCTTAAGTGATCAAGATCACATTTTTAGTTATTTAAAGTGCTTGAATTAACGTGATTTTAGCTATGTCTTCAGTTGTAGAAATATGGGTGGTTGAGAAGGGAAGTCTTGTTGATGGGCTGAAACGCCTTAAATAATGGGCCCTTTAGAGCTCATTATTTTTCTAGGCTATTTTTATTTTACTAGATTAGATTTTTACTTTGATGACGACCTTACGAACTTGTTGAGGCGTTTCACTCGTGCCTGGCATATGCATGTCCTGGGGGAAGAAAATGGCAAACATACCGGCTTTAAAGGGGATGAACGCCGCTTCATATTTATTATTCTCGTAATCAAATTCGGCATAGTCATGTTTGGCAAAATAGGGTCGTGACGGTGTCTGTTCTGCTAAAGGAAGGTAGCCGAACTCTTCTTCACCACTCACCACATATTGCACGTCGATATACTGCTGATGGACCTCGAATGGCTCGACTGCACGTGGTTTAGTCTCGTAATCATTAACGATAACGAAGATATTCTTACCATCGAGTTCATAGCTACCGACATCCACTTTGGTAAAGTCTGTTTCGGCCAGATGGGCTAAAGCCCTAGTGATTCTCGGGTTGATGCTTGAGTAAAGGTCTTTGTTAATTAAGGTATCGACGATCATATTGGACTCTGGCTCGTTTTCGATTTATGCCACGAGTTTAGCGCCCGTGCCATATTATACAAGAGTAGTAATAAATCAGCGCCGTAAGAGTCATTTTTAGATGGAAGGTGCTAGCACTTAGTATCTATTGATTAGGTAGCGGTACCTGACAAGAGCTTGTTTTAGAAGGAGGTATAATTTATAGGGCTTGATATATAAGTAAAACGACTAACGGATATCAATACTGGTAATTGCTTGTCAGTCTGTAGGGCATGTAAGCTAGTTAAATTCAGTATTAGCCCATTCTAATGCTGAATGTTTATGTTTTCTAGTCGTTAATATATCTATGGCGCTAGTTCTTAGCCCTGCTTCTTTCTGAGTCGCGGGGATTTTTTAACAGAAATTTTTAATAGGGTTTTATGGATTCTTTTATATTAGGTCTAGTGCTTTACTTAAGTGTGGGTATATTTTTTTATTTGCGTGGACTTGTTGTGTTAGTCAGTGAGTTTTTTCAAGCAGATAGTCAATTTAGCCATTTACAGACAGTTGGCATGATGCTTTTGCTCAACTTTGCTTCCATGGTTTTGCTGATTACTTGGCCAAAGGCAGCAGTTGATATGGTATGGAAAACTGCGAAACCTAGTGAGATACAGGCGGTAAAAGGTTGGGATAAAAACGAGGGGCGTTCATTTTCATCTGAATATTACCCTCTATTACGGTCTGTATTTTCAGTTAAAAAAACATCAGGGCTAGCCCTGCTCTCTAGTGGCGCTCTTCTTATGACTATGGTGTTAGACTAGGCAAGATAAGACTTTATTTCGAAGGGGATATCTCTTAGCTCAAACGCAGCTTTTAATTGCGTAGTGATTTTTGACTTGGGCTTTAGTGGAAAACAGATCTTGCCCTTGGTGGCGTGGATAAACAGCTGGTCACCGAGTAAACGTACCGAGTTTATCTCATCATACTTGACTGCCAGATCCTTTGCTGGCCCCCAATCGCTCTCTATAGAGAGCTTAATAAACTTAACTGAATTAGCGGTAAATTGTATCTGTTGCTGCCAGATAAAATATATCCAGCTGATGCAGGTACAGATAAACAGTAGCGGCACGATTAGATCCCAGCCAGAATCGAAAGAGCTCACCTTAATGATAAATAATATGTAGGCCGTTGAGGAAATTCCTATGATCATGCATAAAGTTTTGAAGGGGCGAATCTTGGTGTCTTCCATCTTTGATATTCCTTATCAAAATTTTCCTTTCCTTTAAGCTATATTAGCGTCTCTATTTTAAAAAGCTTATTTTTGTTAAATAATATCACTGAAATATTCTTTGGAGAGATGATTTGCTAGCACTGCGCTTTCTCGCGGGACCGACCGCATACAAGAAGATTGAAGAGAATGGCCTTAAACCTGAGCTATTTTCTCAATTACTGGCGGCATCCGGAGGCCCTAAGTGGATTGGTATTGCCGGATTAGATAAATATCTATTTGGTGAATTTTTTAAAGGCAGGAAGGAGCCACTGCATACCTTGGGAGCATCTTCCGGTGCTTGGCGACTCGCTTGTCTGGCTCAAGATGAGCCATTATCTGCCTATGCCCGCTTAGAGGAACTCTATATAGGTCAAAGATATGATGTGAAGCCGACCGCAAAAGATGTATCGCAACAGGTGAAGGTGATTATTAATGGCCTGCTGGGTGATGAGGCTGGCAAAGATATCGTCGGAAATGAGGTTATCAAGAGTCACTTTTTAGCGTGTCGGGGGAAACATTTAAACCGTTTGCCGAATAGGCTAGCATTAGGCTTAGGTCTCGCCACTACGGCTGCGGCAAACTTAATTAGCCGCAGTTCGCTAGGGTTTAACTTTGAACGGTTTCTATTTAGTTCGTTTGATGCAGGATCTCCGTTTAATACACTTAAGGATCTTCCCAGTAAGCATATAGGTTTGAATGAAGATAATATTGCTCAAGTATTATTAGCAACGGGCTCCATTCCTTGGGTGCTCGCGCCGGTAACCGATATTGTTGGTGCGCCCAAGGGGCATTATTATGATGGTGGTATCACAGATTATCATTTTGATTTGCCGCTTTCCCATGCCGAAGGGCTGACTATCTACCCTCATTTCTATCCTAAAATTACTCCTGGTTGGTTTGATAAGTCATTGCCTTGGAGACAGGCGAAAGCTAACTATCACAATGCGCTTATTATTGCGCCGAGTGAGGAATATCTGGCTTCTCTTCCCTATGGAAAGTTGCCTGATCGTAGTGACTTTAAGCATCTTAGTAGTGAGGAAAGAATGGCATATTGGCATAAAACTATCGCTATGAGCGAAGTGTTAGCGGATGAGTTTGCTGAGGTACTGGCTAAGGGATCTGTCATGAAGCGCCTCGAGCCTTTTTATTAATCTCGCCATTGCAACTAGTGCACTTTCATTGCAACAAATACCGACTAATGTATGTCTAATACAATGAAGCAATAGTCTGAGTTCTATGCTGTAATAACATTGAAAATAGGCAACAAAAGTTGGGTTTGGCATTTTTTGTTTTCAGAAAAACTCAAACTCGTTCATTTAGCAGTTAATTCTGCAACTGCTACACTTTAGGAATATTGCCTTGGCAGTTTCTAAGTTCGAGATGGGCAGCGCTTTTTGTCGGTTACCTAGCCTTAGGTGGGAGGTATTATGCGTACACAGGAGATGGCGTTAATCACGCGCGATGCCGTGTTGCTGCCCGATGGCAGACTCGAAATCAGAATTGTGGGCCCTGCCTTTTTAAAGATGATTGCGGATGTCCTTAAAGGCAAGTACCCCTTAGCTTTCGGTATGCTTCTACCTAATGGCAGGCCTCCCTGCTATCCCAATGCAACTCAGTGTGAAATCATCGACTTCAATCTGCTCAATGATGAATCATTAGGTATAGTTTTAGAAGGTAAGCAGAGAGTAAAGGTGTTATCTGCGGCGCAAAAAAGGGACGGTGTGTGGATCGCAAGAACCTTACCTTGTCATAATTGGTGTGAAGAGCCAATAAAAGGCGAGTTTGAATTGATCAGTGCGGCTTTAGAGCAGTTTTATGAGGTGAACCCTGATCTATTTGGCCTCTATTCCAATCTACATCTCGATGATGCGACATGGGTCAGCCAACGTTGGCTCGAGGTACTTCCCTTATATAGCAAAGATAAGCAAGTTTTGATGAACCAGCCTGACTGCCACAAGACCATGAACTTTGTGCTTGAACTGATAAAGTCTCACGTGGACTAATGTGAGAGGCCGCTGTGCTTCTAGAACGCTTCGCTTAGAGTCCGTTCGCTAGGTGAATGTGGTGAAACCATTGGCTCATGAACGAGAGTCATGGATGACGAACTGGCCTTGTAAAAGGATTTACACTCACTTCGAGGACGCCAACAAGTTGGCTGCGAGCTAAAGAAAAAGCTTTTCATCTTCTGACTTTTCTTTTCCTCGTATTCTCGCAGCAGCTTTCTGTTAAAATATCCTGTCTTTAGTCCGTTCTTATTAGAGTTTATATGCCTTCATCCGTTCGCGCCTCTCAAGCCTCTTACGTTGTGCTCCCTGAAAATGTGGCCGATAAACCAACCGTGTTGAGTTTTCTTGCCGAACGTTTTGAACTGGTCGGCGCAGAAGTGTGGCGACAGCGGATCATCGATGGCAAGGTACATTGGCAAGATGGATCGCTTATCGAGCTAGATACTGCTTTTAAACCTAGGGCGCGAGTTTACTATTACCGTGAAGTGAAGTCTGAGGCTAAGGTGCCCTTCGAGGAGAAGATTCTTTATCGGGATGAGCAGATAATATTGGCGTTTAAGCCTCACTTTCTGGCGCTGCATCCCAGTGGTAATTTTGTTAACGAGTGTCTGGTTAATCGATTACGAATTAAAACCGGTATCGAGACACTAGTGCCCGCGCACAGATTAGACAGGGCGACGGCGGGCATAGTGCTTATGATCCTCAATCCTGAGACGCGTACCCAGTATCATGATTTGTTCAAGAATCATCAAATCACTAAAGAATATCAAGCACTAGCTAAGTTAACTCCCGAGCTGTTGACTCGTCATTTAGCAGGCAGGTTAACTCTGCCTATTCACTGGACGGTGAAAAACCGCATGGTGAAGGGCGAGCCTAGTTTTACTATGAAGGTGGTAGAGGGAGAGCCAAATACACATTCAGAGATCAGCTTGATTCAGGTGATAGATGACATAGGTGTGTTTGATTTATCTCCTATCACGGGGCGTACTCATCAGTTAAGAGTACATATGCAAAGCTTAGGCATGCCAATACTCAATGATACTTGTTATCCGAACTTACAGCCTAAGTCTGATGATGACTATGCTCACCCTCTGAAATTAGTGGCTAAGCGATTGCTGTTTGAAGATCCTGTGACTTCGCTGCCTCAGGATGTTCAGATAGACGGGATCACACACCTATTGAAATGAATATTTGAGTTTACTTTCTTTCTCACTCCCTCAGTCTGCTTTCTATCGCTTACCCGCTTGATTAATAATCGTTCATCTTGGTTGTGCGTCACACTTTGTCAGAATAAAATGCTGCCGACATCCGCTTTTTATGGTTCATAAAACCAAAAAATGGATACAAAAAGAAACAATTTGCTTTTGTTGTTTCTCCTTTGTTGTGTTTCCGGTGTTTCGTGACTGTTAATGTTGCTACTTGTTTTAAAGTGTTCTCTGGTGAGCCTAAACAGGGCTTTGTTACCTATGCTTAGAATTGTAGTAAAAAATTTATTAGATGTAGGCGGTATTTTATGTTGGTCAAGGGAAAGAGTAATGAAGAAGAGCTAGCTCAAGAGGTTTTACTCTGGTTAGGCCAAGATCAGTCCAAATCGCCCGATCCCAGATTTAAATACTTCCATTCAGCCAGTGACATTTTTTCTGAGCAACTAACGCCGGATTTAATCGTGTTATCTCTGCAGGCTGAAGCTCAAGATGAAGTGTTGATGACATTACGCCATCATGAGTTAACCTCCCATTGTCTAATCTTAGTGTTGCAAGAGAGTGTGCTATCTCCCTACCTTGCTAACGGGATATGGAGTGAAGACTATGACCAGCAGTATCAAACGTATAAGTCACGGAGGCAGCAGGTAAAACTGCGTTATTTTGATGATAATGCTTATAAATTACTGGTATATCTTTGGTTGCATCCAGAGTTCACGCTAACACCTCACAGTGTTCCTTCCACTAGAACGCTATTCAATTATCCCTTACTTGAGTGCTGGGGACTGGCACCCGAAGAGAGCTTTTCTTGGTTGATATCATTACAACGTAAAGGTTGGATTGAGTCCAGTAGCTTAATTAATCGGGTGCGTTTTTGTGATACTTGCCAATCAGGACACCTTAACTACATAGACACTTGCCCTCGATGCCAAAGTATTGAGATTGAAATGCAGGCAAGCCTGCATTGTTTTAATTGTGGGCATATAGGCAAACAGGATAGTTTTAAGAAGCAATTAGGGCTTTCGTGTCCCAATTGTTTGCAAGGCTTGCGTCACATAGGTGTCGATTACGACAGGCCGATTGAAAATCAGCACTGTACCAGTTGCGACTCTCTTTTTATTGAAGCTAATGTGGAGGCCGAGTGCCTACATTGCAAGACTCATAATAAGTTGACTGACCTGCAAGTGCGTAATATTTATGATTATGGTCTGGAAACAGCGGGCAGACGTCTGGTTCGTCAGGGAAAAGATCAAGGGTTATTCGCATTGGTACCAGGTGACGCTATGACCAATACTCAGTTCGATTGGTTGATCAATTGGCAGAATCAGTTAGCAATTCGTCATGGACATGACCATACAATAGTGTCGCTGCAAATGTTAAACCTAAATGAGTTTCTTACCCAAGAGGGAGAAGCTAAGGGCTTCGCTCATCTGGATGCGTTGTTGGAAAGGATTAGAAGTACAATTCGTACAACTGATGCGTGCAGCTACTCCACTGAACATGGCTTATTGTTGTTTTTGCCATTTACCAAAGCAGATCACATAAAGGTTATTTATAGCAAAATTTTTGAGCTGAAAAGTAGACTGACGGCCTCTAATATTGAAGTTAGGGTCAGGGCTATTGCACTACCCGATAAAAATTGGGGTGATGATGTTCAGGCATGGTTAACTGACAAGTTAGCGAGTGCGGAACCACTCTAATGCTAAGTGATTTTAATACGGTTAGCTATATAGCACTAGATATCTGGTATCAGCTGGGTGAGCATTTAGTCTTCTTCGTTTGGCTTATTCCTTTAGTGCTTATGTATGAGATGCCTCTGATGATCATTGTCGTAGGAGGTATCTTACGTTGGTATTACAGCACTTTTATGCTGCCACCTAAGGCGTCATTGTTTAAGCCTAAGGTGTCTTGTGTCATCACTTGCTATGCAGAAGGGGATGCAGTTAAGTCGACCATCGACTCTTTTGTCGAGCAAACTTACGATGGCGAGATTGAGATTATCGCTGTCGTAGATGGTGCGGTGCAAAATGACGATACATATCGAGTGGCTATGGCCTGTGCGAAGGCTTGTAATTCGAAAAACCGCAAGGTCATTGTTTTACCGAAATGGCAGCGGGGGGGAAGGGTATCCACGCTCAATGCCGGTCTAAGCATGGCGTCGGGGGAAATTGTTATCAATGCCGATGCTGACACCTCTTTTGATAACGACATGGTCAATCAAGTTGTGCCTTACTTTGAAGACCCCAATGTACCTGCTTTAGGTGGGGCACTCAGAGTGAGAAATATCAATGAGTCTATCTGGACCCGAATGCAATCTATCGAATACTTGATCTCCATGCAGGGAGGCAAAACCGGGCTGGCTCAGTGGAATTTTTTGAATAATATCTCCGGTGCATTTGGTGCATTCAGGCGAGAGTTTTTAATGCAGATTGGAGGCTGGGATACTCATACCGCTGAAGATTTAGATTTAACAGTAAGAATTAAGCAGTATTTTAAGCGGCATCCAGACTGGAAGATCCCATTTGCAACGTTAGCCATAGGCCACACGGATGCCCCAGGGGATCTAAAAACTTTAGTGATGCAAAGGTTGCGCTGGGATGGCGATCTCTTGTTTCTTTATTTCCGTAAACACTGGCCGGCATTTACACCTAAGTTACTAGGCTGGGGGACATTTATATTTACCTTATTCTATGGTTTTTTACAGAATGTCTTGATGCCTTTTATTATCGTGCTTTACGGCGCTGGGATTATTTTACTCTATCCTTGGCAATTTATTGCATCCATATCCGCTGTTATATATAGCCTCTATTTTGCGATCTTAGTGTTTTTTTACCTCTTGGTATTGTTGGCTATTTCAGAGCGGCCGAAACAAGACCTAAGGCTGGCACTCTGGTTACCCCTGTATCCCTTCTATGCACTTTTCATGCGGCTAGTCTGCTTGTTTGCCTTGATTAATGAGGTGGTCAGACGTTCACATGAAGAGAGTTCTATGGCCCCATGGTGGGTGCTTAAACGAGGACGGAAATTTTGAATAATGAGTTATTAACGCGAGTTATAAGACAGAGAATTAAGTAGGAATATTGAGATGAAAGTTAACTACCAAGCGACATCTAAGGCTGAGAAGCCAGATGTAGACAATGGTGTCGAGGTTAAATATTCTGGTGCGAAACGGGCTGGTTTTAAGTTTAGATGGTACTTGCTGCTGTTTTTGGTGATATCACCCGTGCTCTTAGTCAGCTGGATATTGGCCAAGCCTTATATTTTTGTACTTGCTCCGGGGATTATCACTGCCGAGCCGTTGGAGATGAGAGCACCTAGTAAAGGTACGGTGCAAAGTGTTGTAGAGCAGGACACTGGAGCAGTTAACAAAGGTGGTGACTTGCTGGTGATAGCAGATCCTGAGTTAGATGCCCAAGTAACAGAGCTAAGTCGGCAGTTAGTTGAGATTGAAGGGAGAGAATCCTTCGATGGTGAGCAGGTATTGCAAAGGTTACGTCGACGTATAGAGGTGGCTCAGAATGGGGTAAAGCGCCAAGATGATCTACTCGTCACCTATCAAAATTTTCAAAAGAGAGGAGTGGTACCTACTTCTGATATGGCCATGGTTTTGCAGGCCAACACGGCGTCTAAAATGGCATTAGAGCAGGCGAAGGTCGACTTGTTACATGAACTAGAACGACAGCATATCCAGACTATCGCTGGGGTGATACCTCAAACCCGCAACCAACTTAGGTCTCAGCTTGCCAAGCTAAAGTCGAAACAATCGGGGATGAAAATAATCGCTCCGTTTACCGGCAGGATCGAAGACACTCTGGTGCAGGTTGGTGAACAAGTTGACGAAAATCAGCCTTTATTGTGGTTAACAGGTAGAGATAAGCCTGTTGTATTGGCCTATTTAGATCCTAAGTACCTCGAATACGTTGATATTGGCCAACTGGCAACAATTAAGCTGCCAAACGGGCAAAATATCAGAGGTAAGATAGAAGAACCTACCGAGTTGGTGACTAAGATACCTAAGCAGCTTTCTGGCCCCTTCGATGGTGAGAAGGCTGCATTAAAAGTGACGCTTACCTTGGAAGAAACTTTGCCTTTCACTGTAGAGGGAGTTCCTGTGGAAATCAGTTTCGACTATAAATGGCCATCCCAGTAATTGCATAAAGTATTCGATCGTTGTTTTTTTTGTCGATTCACTCTATGCTGGGCTTGTTACAAGAACGTTATTGTATAAGGGAGTCGCTGGTGAATAGCACTAAAGCTATGCTCCCAATAAATATATAGCCTCAGTATGCGGTAGGGGTTAAGACCCTCGCTTGTCACTCTTGTTAAGTATAAAGGCGAGCTCAAAATAGAAGGATAATAATAATGACTAAATCGGCCCTGATTTCTATCACATTAGTTGCAGTCGCTGTCGTGGCTGCAATAGGTTACCAAAGTTTCAGCTCTGAGCCTGGATCTGTTGGGGCGACTTCGCCTCAAGATGTGACAACCTCTACAGATACACAGCAAGGTGGAACATCTGCTAAGCCAGTAGCGCCTGTTTCTATGAGTGCGCCAAAGGCTGTGACTCAAACTTCAATGGCGACGCAATCGGCGCCTGAGAAAAATATCGCGTCTGAAGCGACAGATTTTGCGGCTAGCCCAGATGCTAAACCTTCAGCTGTTAATGATCCTAGCCACCCTCCACGTCAGGCTCCGAACGCAAACAGGGCTCCGAGATCGGCACCTAATTCAGCTTCAGAGTATGCTCATCACCCGAGACCGGGTACAGAGCAGCCGGTATCAGCACCTGTGAGCATGCCATCCCAGGCTCCTGTTAAATAAGCCCAAGGTTAATCTTTTCTTGGTGCGTCGAAATGGGTTTCACTCATGTCGGCATGCAGCACGGCTATCTTAGTCGGCGCGCCATTCTTAGCCAAATTGAGCAAACCTATTCCACTTTGATTCATCAAGCGTTTGCTACGCGCACCACCGGGGCGTCTGCCCCGAATAGACATGCGTTTACGCTTAGTCAAAAAGTTGAGGGGCGAGAAGTGGCCATATAGCCAGCCATTGAGCTTATCGAAGATAGGGATTAGCTTTTCCGGGAACTGGTTCTTTAAGCCGCTACAGGTGATCTGGTAAATTTTTGGTCCGGCTTTCCTAAAGCGTATACGAATGTCATAAGCAAATGAGTAATGCACATCGCCAGATAAGATGACGAATTGCTCGGGGGTTTTCCTGTGCTGGAAAATACTCAATAGTGTGTTGGCCGTTCCCGGATGAGCCATCCAGTTTTCGGCATCGACCAGTAGAGAGCCACCGAGCATCGTCGCCGTGCGTTGCACGGTTTCGATAAGCTTTACCCCGAACATGGGCGCCGCCGATACTATGATGACATTGCTCTGACCAACCAATTCATGTTGGAACTCCATCAAGGCTTCCCAGTCCATTAACCCTGAAGGTTTAACCAGGTTAGACTCGCTGCGCCAGCGGTGGGTTCGAGTATCCAGTACCACTAATTTAGGGGATGTATTTAAGGTGTAATGCCAGTGGTCAAACTTAAGCAGTTCATCGATTAAGCTGTCTTGTTTCTCTTCATCGGGTTTTGAGAAGTAATCATCGATTAGCGGCGTTATCTCAGCCTTAAATTTCTGCGGTGCATTACCTAAACCTTGAAATAGGGCGTAGCCAATAAGTGCATTACCTATGATGCGCTTAGAGAAGGGGTGGCCGTAGGCAGCTTCTTCCCACTTGGCGGTAAGGTTCCAGTCATCGGTAACATCGTGATCATCAAAAATCATATAGGTCGGTAGATGTGCCATTAAGCGTCTGACTTGATGGAGTCCGGCCTTAAATTCCAGAAGATGCAGCCATTCTTTGTTCCAGCGCAGCTTATTTACTGCAGACAGACCATCGACCTCTTTGGGGATATCGATCTGTTCCCAAAGCTCGGGAGACCAAGTCAGCAGATAAAGTGCCATGATCTCACCTAAAGAAATCAAATGATTCTCGGCTAAGGAAGAAGTGAAAATAGGGTGATTGATATACCAACGCCTGAATGCTGTTTTTGCCTGGTATTGTGTCCTGGGGAGTAAGTTTTTATGTCGCTGATACAGAGCCGCCGGGTGATAACTGATGGCGGAACTTCCAGCTAGGGCAGCATCGGAAAACTGTTCTTGGGGCAGCCCTAAAAGCTGAATCACTTGACCTATGGCGTAGAGCATGGGGCCTGCAATATCATCCACATAAACCTGATCACCGCTAAGCATCAAGAGGGATGGTCTGGCTTCAATGCTGAGATCTTGACTGAGTCTGGTATCGGCAGCGACTAAGGCATCGCCACTATGATGATGAGGATTACGACAGGAACCGTGGAGCATGTTATCTATTTGAGGCTTGATAACAAACTCGGGGGTCTGTTTATCTTGGTAGTTTAGATGCCGGATATTGCTAAATAGCGCCCCATGTTGGCTATCGGTTAACTCATAACCTATTGCAGAGTCGACACAAAGAAAATCCTTCTGCTCAACCTGGATCAGATACTGCCAAGCATGCTCCCCAAGCCGAATTTCATGCAGTTGCTCACTCTCTAATATTAGATTCTCTTCGTTCAGGTGTAAGGTCAGCTGGTTCATGGGCGCTGAGCAGACGAACCACAGGGTGAAGTTATCCTGGTCGCAATGACGAAGTGTTGGACCTGCAAGGACTAAGGGGAGTGCAGCGGGCATATTCAGTATGGATCCCAGATGTAATTCATGAGTCCACAGATTAAACAAAAGCCATGAATTTGCAAAATATTAATCGTCAGAGAATATTTAATATGCTGCAAGTGTTTTATCGTCGAGCAAGCTTTAGTTATGACGTATCCAGTTCATGTAGGCTTCATCGGCAAGGGCCAGCATTGCCAGATCTTGATGGGTATCACCATAGGCGTAAATCTTCTGATAGTCTTCGAGATTGAATCTTGCCTTAATTTTTTCTGCTTTCCTATCGCCGCTGCAATCACCTGTTAAATAGTGACCGGAATATTTTCCATCAATCAATTCCATCTCACTGCATATCAGTTCTATCTTCATGGCGTCACACCAAAATTTTAAGTAGATATCCAGAGATGCAGACACGAGCACAACATTATCACCACGGGATAAGTGCCAATGGACTTTTTCTAAGGCTATATCTCTGAGATAAAGGGGAATAGTATTTTGAGCATAATTGTTGCCTAAAGCATCGAGATGCTTACTCGAACGCCCCTTAAAAGCCATATAAGCGACCATGGGACGTAATCGTTTAGCTGGAAATAAGCTAAATTTATAAGCGATAAAGAAGGGAAGGATAATGCTCCCCCATAATAAGAATCGTCTTTTTTTCACCGAATGCCGGATAAATTTAGAGAACATGTCGGAGCGAGTGATAGTGCCATCGAAATCGAATAGTGCTAAACAAGGTTTATTATTCTGCATCTTTTGAGTATCCAGCTTGTTTAGATTTTGACATGACAGCTGCTCATGCCAGTGGATAAAACTGGGTTATACAAGTTATTGCTGTGATCTCAGTTTAACCCTAAGTGCTCGTCACTTATTGCTGAGCCTTAGGCACCAGATTAACTAAGTCTTTAATGATTACAAAGATAAATCTTAAGTCGAGTGTAACCAAAATTTGAGTTGCCGATGAAGTATGCAATCATTGCAGGCTCTGGGATTCTTGTGGTTATGAGCTGTATATGGATATTTGTGCTAAATCTTATTGGTGTGGGCTAGGTAAATGGGCTCTTGTTTCTGTGTCTCTGTTAAGTTCCTCAGCTTGGGCCGATATCGGTGATACGCCTGTCATTGGTGGTGTATTTAATGCCAGTGAGATTATGAGAGATCAGATTGTCTCTTCACTGAGCTATTCTACTAAGCTGACAAGAGATGTTGCCTTATTTACTATTGGTGGCGTCTCGCTCGATGCATATATTTTAACCCTGCCTCTGGATAAAAAAGTCAAAGCGCGAGTCATTGCCCAGCTCAGCGATCCTACCTATGCGATCCCTCTGGGTCATTTCCTCTACAGCTTTTACGGCCGATATACCGGCCTGAGTAGTGAAGATGAATTTAAGCAGCACTTGGCTAGCGTCTATGATGAAGAGCAGCTTAAACAATTTGAGCACAGTCTCTATCATTTTGGCACTGAGCCTGAAAAAGATAAGGCTTCTGGCGCAGCAGGTGCAAAACAGTCTGAATTAGATGAGCCGGAATCGAGCAAACCAGATCTAATAAAACAGGAACTAGCTAAACAGGCATCTGTTAAACACCAGAGTGGCCAAGCCCAAGGTATAAAAGCCGATCGCCACTTTATTTCATCTATGGTCACCATATATGATGCATTAGTCGATATTGGTATGTGGCAGGATATGGATGCCGTGCCAGCTAAGTATACCTATCTCACTCAGAGTTCAGCTGACTTACTGTTAGTAGAAAAGATTCAGCCTATCATTATCGATATCATGTCAGAGGCGGCTGGTGGTATGGATGAGGGCGAGATGAAAGCTTCGATGCTTGCCATCATCGCAGATAATAAGCCGGAAAACCGAGATAAGGTCAATAATAAGGCTCAGGCGTTAACTATTACTCTGATAGATTTTGTGCGCTTAAATGTACTCAAGGCCTACCGTCAATTTGTGTTCAAAACTGAGCGTGAGCAGGCATTAAATGCCTGGATGCAGGACACCTTCGATGATAATAGTGATGGCTTGATTGGTTTTCTACAATCACAGCAGACGCGACGATATTCGGTGCAGGTGACTGTCGATGGTCTACAGCAGAGCTTAGTCGAAGGCTTGGTGGATCAATCTAGACCCTTTATCCATAAGGCCTATCAGTTGCATCAAGAGGGAGCCACAGTTAAGCCTAAAACTGAGGTTACCCAAGAGCCGGAGCATCGACAACAAGTTAAATTTATGGCCGAGCTCGCCAAAGGGGAATACAGCGACACTAATTATCTTCCCTTCTTTAAACGTCTATATCGTCAGCATTCCGAGTCTGTTACTCAGGTCGGAATATCTTCTACGCCAACAATCAGTGTGCGTAATCTACCCATTATCAAAACTGGGGCCAAAGTCTCGGGAGATAGAGGGACCGGGATCCCTAATTTTCATTTTGTCGATCGTCAAGATGATCGCGCCTATTACTTTTTCGGCAATGATGCATTGCAACTCGATCGCCTTATGGAGAGCCATGGAGTGAGAACCATGTTCGATCGTTTAGCCTATCTCATCACACTCAACTGTAATGGCCAATATGACTGGAATGCGCACACTAGCTATGACGGATTAGTCAATTTAGGTTTTGGTGAGGTGCAGCGTGATTATGGTGAGAAGCGTTGTAATAGAGAATTGCAGGAGCGAGCCAAGGTTGAAGTAAAACTCAGGAAGGATAGAGCCGAACTAATCGAGGATATTCGCGGTTATCAAGGCATCTTCTTTTTGGATGTGTTCACTAAATTGACTAAGAAGTGGAAAATTGAGAACGCCATTTCAGAGCTAGCGAAGCTCGATGGTAAGGGTATGCCAGATCATACCTTGATCTATAACCCATGGCCGGATCATTTCGCTCATTTTACCGGGCCATTCAGTGATGAGATTATCATGCCTACCGGCGAGCTGAATCGACTGGATTATTGGTTAGGCCAGACTGAGCAGGTCTATAAAAATGCAGGTATTTATTCCCAGACGCTATGGGGAATGGCTGGCGATCACGGCTTATCTCCGGTCTTTTATGCGTTAAACCCAGAGAAGCAAGTGTTTGATCGCTTGTCGAAAAAGCTTGGCTATTCTCTCTTAGTTAAGAAGATCTCTTCCGATGAAGGAGAAGGGCCCAAAATCACCAATGCGCTAAATTACGCGAGCAACAAAGGTATCGATGTGGTTGTGGCGTCGACCGCAGGCGGCAACATGATGATGGACTTTTTCAATGCTAAGGCTGGATGGGAGGCGCAGCCTGTTTATGAAGACTTAATCCACTGGTTACCTATTAACGCGCTAAAGTCAGAAGATACCGTAGACATAGTCACTGAGACGACCAATAGCCTATCGGAATCTCTGGATTATATGGTGTTACGCCAGCGCCCGTGCAGAGTTGATGGATGCCAGGTACGGCTTATAGGTCACCGTGATGGGGTTCGACACGATGAGTTGGTGGAACGAAGAGGGGATAAGCTGCTCTATACCAGCTTAAAAGGGGAAGCACCTGAGTTACTGGATGTTCAGAAGCTAAATCCATATCGACAACTTCCCTCTCAAGCAGAGATGGAACATTTTTCTGAGTTGAAAAATGTATGTATCACTCAGGCGAAAGCCGAAGATGTGAACTCCTGGTGTAGTGTTGAACAATGGCGAGACTTAACCCGATTTACTCCCCGTCCCGATTCGGTCAATCAGCTCGCTAGACTATACGATGAAGCCCGCGCCGGTACGATTAACCTATTTCCTAAGACGGGCATTGGCTACAACACTAAAGTACCGGGTCGCCATGCTGGTGAGTCTTTTCCTGAGAAGGATGCCTTCATCGGTTTTTGGGGGACGCCCATAGGACCGAATGCCAGTACATTCAAGATTGAGGAGAATGGCTCGCTGGCGCCAACCTTGTATGAATTCCTCACTGGAGAGCAGGTGATACCGGGAGAGAATGGCTGGGGTTATCCATCATTATTGAACAAGCTAGATATTCAATAGCTGATTTGCTCATTAATCTCGGTTAAACCTTGGTGTAAATCGATGTGCTTCTGGCTTGAAATTCATTACACTGAGCCAATCTTTAATATACAAGGTTCGGTACGGAGATAAGATGGCTAACATCATGATAACGGGTGCGACAGGTTTGCTTGGCAGGACGGTAAAGGCTCAAATTGAATCAAACCCGCTGCATCAGGTGATAGCAACGGGTTTTAGCCGGGCTCAAGCTGGTATATACAAGTTAGATCTCACCCAAGCAGACCAAGTCGATGAGTTTATTGGTCATCATAAGCCCGATGTAATAGTGCATTGCGCCGCCGAGCGTCGACCTGATGTTTCTGAGCGAGATCCCAGCGCAGCATTATCCCTGAACTTAGGGGCGACCAAGGCATTAGCCAAATCGGCTAAAAAGCATGATTGCTGGATCATCTATATTTCTACTGACTATGTCTTCGATGGCACTTCGCCAAATTATGATGAGTCGGACAAGCCAAATCCGGTCAATTTCTATGGTGATTCTAAATGGTTAGGTGAGCAGGTGTTGCAGGAAACTTCCAAAGACTTTGCCGTACTTAGGCTGCCTATTCTCTATGGCCAGGTTGAGCAAGTATCGGAATCTGCCATCCTAGTCTTGCTCAATCAGTTAATGGATAAACAGGCTCAAGATGTGGACCATTGGGCGGTGCGTAGTCCCACATCGACACAAGATATTGCTATGGCCATCGAGAAGATGATTGAGCTAAAGCTTGCGAAGCTCGACCTGTCTGGGATCTATCATTTCAGTGGTAAAGAGACCATGAGCAAGTACCAAATGTTGCTTGCTTTAGGCGAGCTACTCAAGCGCAGCACCGGGCACTTAACCCCGGTTTCTGAGCCAACAGATAGTGCTAAACGTCCTCAAGATTGCACCTTAAATTGTGACAGGCTCGCATTGCTTGGTATTGCCTCACAGGTCGATTTCAAGTCCGGTGTGCTCGATGCCTTAAAGGCATCCACAGCCGCGCTGTCGGCGATTGGTTTGAAACTCAGTTAACGGGTTTTCTATGAAGTATCCAATTTCAGCCAGTCAACGACTGCCATCTAAGGTGCGTTATGCCTAAGAGTTTAGTGCCGAATTTAAAAGCCTCGGATCAGTTAGCCTTCTTGCGCATATTAGGGTTCGTGTTAAAGCTGGGGTTAACCTTTTTTGCTGCCGAGACTTTTGGTTTGTCTATCTTCAGCCCGGTGTTGAATTATGCCTTGTTGTTAGAGGCGGCTTACCTGACGGTCACGTTTGCAATCAGACAGCCCTTGATGTCGAAGGACTCAGGGTTATTTGTCGCCCTGTTGCTCGATACCGCCTTTTGGATCACTTGGCTTTATTTTTCCGGTGGTGCCACTAATGCATTTATTTCACTGCTGTTATTACCCATAGCCATAGCGGCGGTGATCTTGCCTCGCTGGGCGCCTTGGACGCTGACCTTCATCTCGACTCTGGCCTATAGTGTGATGCTATATGCCGTGCCTGATAGTCAGATGCAACACCATGGCATGAATATGAGTTCACATTATTTAGGCATGTGGTTTAATTTTGTTATTTCATCATTAGTGCTTACTACGAGTGTGGCCTTTATTGCTAAACGTATGCGAAGGCAGGATGCTGAGCTTGCTTATATGAGAGAGGCACAGTTGAGGCAAGAGAAGCTGTTAGCTTTAGGCACCGCATCGGCTCAGATGGCGCATCAACTCGCGACTCCGTTATCGAGTTTACGTTTGCTGGTGGACGAGGTCGCAGAAGAACTAGGTTCAGACAATCAGGCAGTAGAAGAGATGGAAGCTGCACTATTAAGGTGTGAATATACCTTAACCGACTTGAGACTGGCTACCGAATCCATCAGAGAGCAAAGGCAAGTTGAAGCTCAGGTGAGCGACCTTATTACCATGCTGAAACAGCAACTGACATTGCTTATGCCTCAACTTAAGCTTGAGCTATTAGTCGATGCCGAAGTTCAGCAAGCCCAAATTCAGACAGATACCAGCTTGTTGCCCGCGCTATTATCTCTGGTAGAAAATGCCTCTCGTGCCAGCGAAGAAAAAACAACGGAGCAAAGAGTCAGAATCGAGTTTTCACTTGAGCCCCACAGCTTAAATCTAAGGATTAGAGTGCGGGATTACGGCCAAGGGATACCTAAAGGCCTAGTGTCTCAATTAGGCCATAAATTAATTGATAGTCCATCGGGTATGGGGGTGGCTTTGATGTTGAGCCATGCCAGTTTAGAGCGACTCGGTGGGACCTTAATTTTAGGTTCTCATCGAGAAGGCGGCGCTGTAGCAGAAGTGACCCTGCCGGTAATCGAGGCGTAATTAATGCTGAATCCTAGTCGAATCTTGTGGAGCTGAAGTGATTGAAGAAAAGACGTTATTAATCATAGAAGATGATTTAGCCTTTGCAGGCGTGCTTGCCAGACGCCTGACTCGGCATGGATTTGTGTGTCAGCAAGCCCATGATGCGACACAAGGTCTACTGCTAGCCAGACAGTTTATGCCAAGCCATATACTGCTGGATATGAAACTCGCCGAAGATAATGGCTTGGCTTTGATAGAGCCATTAAGACAATATCTACCAAATGTGTTGATGGTGCTGCTCACTGGCTATGCCAGTATTGCCACAGCCGTCGAGGCCATTCGCATGGGCGCAGATAATTATCTGGCAAAGCCCGTCGATACTCAGACCTTGCTTAACGCATTAAATACAACGCCAGATGAAGGGAGCATTGCTCCTGTAGATGAAAAGCCCCTAAACCCTAAGCGGCTGGAGTGGGAGCATATTCAGCAGGTGCTCAATACTAATAAAGGCAATGTTTCGGCAACGGCGAGGCAGTTAGGTATGCATAGGCGTACATTACAACGGAAACTATTGAAAAAACCCATATTGGTATAAATCGTATAAGACAATCGGCTCATTTCTTCTATGATTATAGAGTGTTTCACTGTAGTTTTTAATGACAGCCTGTATATAGAGGGTCGCATAAGATGACTCACAGTTCAGTATTCGAAACTGATAAGTTTTTACTCGACAACCCAAACGATCTTATCTCAATCGAAAAATGGCAAAAGACGGTTAACTTACTGGCCAAACTTTTCGATGCCCCAGCCGGTTTTTTGGTACAACACACCTCTTCTGGTTTTCAGGTTACCATTGCCAGTGAGCAAGCATCTAATCCCTATCCTGCAGGCGTGGTGATAGAGCCTGAAGTGAATATTTTCTGCCGTAAAATTGTCGAAACCGGCGAAGAGTTATATGTATCTAACGCTCCTATCGATCCTTGCTGGGATACTAATCCCGAAGTCCATAATGATGGCTTTACATCTTATCTTGGAGTGCCAGTCTTTTGGCCTAACGGCAAAGGGTTTGGCACATTCTGTGTGATGGATTATAAGCAGACAGATTATCAAGAGACCTATCTTGAGCTGATCCGTCATCTGAAGGATATTCTTGAGGCTGACCTATCGATGTTGGGCGTCTATGAACAGATGCAGAAACTGGCCATCACAGATCCTCTGTGTGGAATCAATAATCGACGTGGTTTTTCAGTGTTAGCCGAGCAGAGGATCAGACTGGCACAGCGTACTCAGGGTCACTTAGGCCTGCTCTACATCGATGTGGATGATTTTAAATCCATCAATGACCGTCACGGTCATAATGTCGGCGATGAGGTGCTGCAACATCTGGCCAATACGCTGGAGGAGAGTGTGAGGCATACTGATGTGATAGGTAGAATGGGTGGGGATGAGTTTGTTGCTCTGGTGGTCATGGAGCAAGAAGATGATTTGAATAAAATTGAGCTGCGGATAACAGATGGAATCACCTCTGGAGTAGCTTGCGGCGCTCTGCCGGAGTACTCAGTTTCCATTGGGCATGTAAAAGTGGACTTAAGGCTGGATTTCATGTCACTGCTCGACAGTGCAGATAAAGAGATGCTGATCCGCAAGCTGGGAAAACTTGCAGGAAGCTAGTTGATTTCTCTATTGTTTGGAATAAAAAGTTGTTTCAAATAAAAAGTCCCCGAGGAGATAGCGTTTGATAACGCTATCTCCTCGGGGAGGGAAAGTGCAGTGGAATCCCTAAAATAAAGCAAGTTTCTAAATTGGTTAGAACCTAGGTTCTATATTCTTAAAACTTAAAACTTAAAACTTAAAACTTAAAACTTAAAACCTAATATTTAAAACCTAATATTTAAAACCTGTATTCACCCGTCAGCCAAGCGTTCATACCTGTGCCAGGCATGCGTTCGCCGGCCGTCAAATCACCACCCATGACTCGGTCATAACCGGCTAAATGATCTTCATATTCGGTATCGAACAGGTTATTGACCCCAGCTTTAATCATCCAACTGTCAGCGTCATAGCCCAGAGATACATTCATCAGGCCATAGCCGGCAGTGGTTTCTTCAAGTTGAGTCTCTGATACCTTGTTCTGAGCGCTGACACCTAGGCCTTCGACTCTTGCTATCCAGTTGCCATTTTGATAATTCAATCCAAGCATGACCTTAGGTGGAGCGATGCGGTAGAGGTTATCGTCGATATCACGACGTTCGCCACTGACATAGCTGGCATTCATATCCAGGCTCCAGCTGTCGCTAAGCTGATAAGCCGCAGTGAGATCCATGCCAAACAGCTGGGCATCGACGTTATCAAACTGCATGGGGTTGTCATCGCCCATCATCTGCGCCGCCATAATCACTGCTGGGTCTGTTGCTGCAACCCCTTGAATATAATCATTGATACGGTGTAAGAAGATACGCGGGCTGAAGCTAAAGTCGCCACTGGTGTAATCAGCGCCGACTTCGACTTGATAGGCTGTTTCTAAGTCCAGATCCATCTGGCCGACATAGGTGCGTCCATCTGCCAAGCCGCCGGTTGATTGCATTGGTACCCAGAGGTATCTCTGTTGGTAGCTAGCGCTGTCTTGTTTACGGGCCAAGCCTAAAATCCAGCTCAGTTCGCTGTTGACTTGATAACGGCCATTAAGCACAAGATCGACACCGGTTTGAGATTGCGAACGGTCGGCATTGTTATATCTATCCATCAATATCTTAATCGCAGGCATGCTGCCAGCCATAGAGTGTTCTACCTCATCGGCATCGGTGATGTAGTGCTTAACGCGCGCACCAAGTTGCCAATTCCACTGGCCGATATCTTGCTGCCACTGAGCAAAGGCACTGTAGGTATCGTCAGTTACACCATTGAAATTATCCACATGGAACATGGCCATGGTGGGATCGGTGATCACTGAATTATGTTCACTAAGCTGAGTATCAACCCCGAATAGCCAGGCGTCTTTGCCTATAGATACCAGGCCATCGAAGCTGGTGCTGTCGGCGTTGTTATATCTGGCATTCATGGAGGGCATCTTCATGCGCTGGCTGAAGTTGTCCATGCCATGTGTTGCATCGCTGTAGGCCAGATGCCAATTGAGCTCCCAGTTAGAAATATCATGAACACCTTCTAGCTTGACCCTGTCACTGCGGATAAAGTCGATATCCATAGGCAGTGCCGGCGTTCCGGCTTCGTTGGTTTCAACGTGCTGATAGCCTATAGCAATAGACTCATTGTCTGAACTAGATGTTCCCAGATTGAAGCGGTACTGACCACCAAACATCTGCTTGTCATATGTGGTGGGTGAAATTTCACTGCCATTACCCGAGGTGGTATTTTCATCGCCTTTGAGTATGTCGGCATAAACCAGTAGGGCATGATCTTGGTTACCGATATTGGCCTTAGCGCCTAAATGACCACGCTGGCCATTATCTTGATATTGTGCCGCTATTTTGCCACTGGTTTCATCGAAGCTAGCTTGAGATTCTATGACCTTGACGCTGCCGCCTATGGTATCGGTGCCTGCTGATACCGGTGCTATGCCTCGCGTCATTTCAAGGCGTTCGCTATTGACTAAACTGGCATAGCTCAGTGGAGAGTCCATGGCGTTTGGCCCGGCGCTCGCTAAGGTGACACCGTTAACTTGAGTATTGACTCTGTCGCCATATAGTCCGCGATATTGGGCTATGCCTGTTAGCGGACCATTACCATTGACTGCTGCACCGGGAACTTGTTCCAGTAAGCCACTGATATCGGCTTTAGGTGCGACCGTATCGGCCGAAACTGAGCTATAGCTGCCTTCGTGATGGCCAGTGACTTCGATAACTTCGAAGCCTGCATCGTCGGCGAAAGCGTTGGCTGATGAAAAAAGAGCTGAAAAGATTGAGAATGAGATAATTGATAAGCGCGATGTCATAGTATTTATCTTCGTTTATTTATCTGTTGATAATTTGTTTTTTGATGTGACCATCTTGGTTCGCGGCGGATTGTGTCAGTCAACTGGATGAGTGACAAAGGCTAATCACCAAACTGCGACAAGCTGTCGCAGGGGCGGTTAAATTAGTGGCAGGTTTGTGCAGTGCTATAAAGCGGGATTACTTAACTATTAAGGGAAAAGTCTCTGAAAAATCTTCTATGCGTTTGATGATAAAGTCTATGGTTTTTCTGATCTTTAGTGTTGGATAGTCGGATTGCAGATACACAAGTTGTAGTGGGATCTTCTCGGCCAGCTGATCGGGAAAGAGTAATACCAGCCTGCCTTGGTGCACATCTGCGGCAACATCCAGCCAACTCTTATAGGCTATGCCTTCACCGGCTAAGGCCCAGTCACGAATGACGGCACCATCATTGCTTATCTTATTACCCCTTACATGGGTCTCATAGCTTTCACCCTTATGGCTGAATTGCCACCTATTCCAAGGTTTTCCGCCTCGATTGAGGATCAATACTTGGTGTTGATTGAGCTCATTTGGGTTTTTTGGCATTCCACTCTTAGCGAGGTAATCGGGGGAGGCTATGGCAACCCTGTGGGTCATGGCTAGCTGGCGGCGTTTAAGATTAGAGTCTTCAAGCTGGCCATATCTAAGTGCCAGATGCAGGTTCTGATTGATGAGATCTGACATATGATCGCCAAACAAGAGAGTGAGGGTCAGGTCGGGAGCCTGATTGGCAAAATCATCGAGCCAACCACGGATGAGGTTTCGCCCTAGATCTGAAGGTAGAGCGATACGTATCTCTCCTTTTAGCTCTCCTCGGTTATCCGCCAGTGCTGTATTTGCACCTTCAAGTAATTCCAGAGCTTTACGACCCGTCTCGATAAAAACTTGCCCTTCTTGAGTGAGTGTCATTGAGCGGGTAGAGCGAGAAAACAGCTGACAGTCTATCAGTTTTTCCAGCCGCTGAAGCGCAGCGCTGGCCGCCGCTGGTGTCATACCTAGTTCGCGACCGGCTGCCGAGATGCTTTGAAGATCGGCAATTCTGATGGCGAGATGGAGATCTTTGAGATGATACATATCAAATATTTTTTGAAAATGATTTTAATAATAGCCTAATTATCAAAAATTGTTAACGGGGGTAGACTTAGCTCATGTTTTCAATCGGAGGGGAAATATCCCTATGGCGATAACCTTCAACCACCTCAATCTATTAGCATCGGCACATAGTGATGCCGTTAAAATATTTGTGGATGTGTTAGGACTAGAGATAGGTAGCAGGCCTAACTTTCCTTTTAAAGGCCAATGGTTATATCAAGGTGACCAAGCCTTAGTTCACATTATCGAATCAGAGGAAGAGCAAGCATGTCGATTGGGTCATATCGCTTTTGACATCAATATGAGTTTGCCTGAGCTAACCATGAAGTTGCAGCAGCAAGCATTGAAATACAATATTTTCCAAGTTCCGGATAGCAGCATAGTGCAGGTCTTCGTCAAGTTAGGCGACCTTGTGTTTGAACTGCAAACCAAGCATGTAAACAGCCAACAAGCATTCGATATTTTTAGTCATCATCAGGAGTTATTATGAGCCTTTTTACCCCCTATAAAAAATCACATCTGTCATTGAGTAATCGTATGGTGATGGCACCGATGACACGTTCGAGAACGACTCAGCCAGGCAATACACCCAATGAGATGATGGCTGAGTATTATGCTCAGCGAGCTTCTACGGGCTTAATTATCACCGAAGCAACTCAGATCTCAGATGATAGTCAGGGCTATTCATTTACGCCGGGAGTCTACACCTCAGAGCAGGTTGAGGGCTGGAAAAAAGTCACATCGGCAGTACATCTGGCGGGAGGCACTATTTTCAATCAGCTATGGCATGTGGGGCGGGTATCTCATCCTGTTTTTCAACGGGGACAGGCACCGATAGGCCCATCGGCTATAAAGCCGACAGATACTCAAGTTTGGGTGGTAGATGAGGCCAATCCAGAGGGACAGATGGTCGATTGTCCAACGCCTCGAGAAATGCACCAAGGGGATATCGATCGTGTGGTCAATGACTTTGCCCTAGCGGCAAAAAATGCCATCGATGCTGGTTTTGATGGAGTCGAAATTCACGGTGGCAATGGTTATCTTATCGATCAGTTTTTACGTACCAACTCTAACCATAGAGCTGATGAATATGGCGGAACACCAGAGAAACGTATTCGCTTTTTAATCGAAATAGTCAAAGCGGTCAGCGTTAAAATTGGAGCCGCAAAAGTGGGTGTTAGATTAGCCCCCTTTGTGACCTTTAAAGATATGGGCTGCCCTGAAATTGTAGAGACGATTTTGTTAGCCGCTAAGCAATTAGGCACGATGAATATTGGCTATGTTCATTTATCTGAAGCGGATTGGGATGATGCACCACAGATCCCAGAATCATTTCGCGTTGAACTCAGAGAAGTGTTTCATGGCACCATTATCGTGGCGGGGCGTTATGATGTTAATCGAGCCAATGAGATCTTAACTAAGGAATATGCCGATTTAGTCGCATTTGGGCGTTCATTTATTGCTAATCCTGATTTGCCTTATCGTCTGTGTAATCAGCTACCCTTGGCTAATTTCGATAAGGGACCACTGTTTGGTGGTGGCGCTGAAGGCTATATCGATTACCCGCAATATCAGATTAACACCTGACTTTTTACTTTAGGTTTTCCTGAACATTTTAACCTTAGTGAGTCTGTTTGGATTATTTCACGTGATAACATGAGCCAAAGGAATGCCAATGCGGCATTCCAGGTGCTCTCGGTCTCTACACTTATCTCTATGTTTCCTATCCCTACGCCAGTTTATAAGAATGCGGAGAGAGCCAAGCAAGAGCAGAGAAAGCGTAAAGAAGCGGCGGGAGATCCACTTGATGAAGTTGTTGATGATAAATTCAATAATGTTGTAAGAGTGAAATCAAAGGATTAAATATGAGTGTGAAACGGAGCTTTCCTAAGGGGCTACCTTTAGTATTACTGTTAATTTTAGTATTTTTATCTGGTTATGGGCTAGCAAATTTTCAAGGGAAAAGGCTGCAAATAACCCAGGAGTTGGATAGCTTTCATAGGGAAATTTTAATTGCTTTCCGTTTGCTCGACCAGTACACCGCTCAGTGTGATGTTCAGAAACATATCAACTTTTCCGATTATATTGTCCATGCAAATGACAAGTATGCATTAGTGCTTAAGAAGGCGGCTAGTTTCCCTTATTACCTTGATTCATCTGCTAGCCGAGATCACGATAATTCTATCTATGAGTTTAATGAGACAGTTGCAGAGTCCAGAGCTGCGTTGCTCCAATGTAGCAGCCAGAAAGATGCTGTCGATGTCAGCTCGATTCACATGATCTTACCTCAAGACATGGAGCTGTATGAGGAGCGGATGGTGGAATTTGTTCAAGTTGGTGGGGAGGATCCCTTGGATAAAACCAAGATGGTCGAAACCTCCATTGACCAAGATGTAACGGCACGTCAGTTGGCACAAACAGTAGCTCAGCTAATCAGCCCCTATAAGATGGCTGGCGAGGTGAAATATTATGAGGTCAAGGATGGCACTGCCTATGTGATATTAGAGATGGATGAAGATGGTTGGGCCGGTGTCTCTGTCACAATAGGTAAAATCCGTCCCTTGGTGGAGTTGAATTTGTTGCAATACCCAGAGATCGACAAGGTGGAATTTGGTCGACTGCCTGAATAGATTTAATGATTACAATCAAAGCTTGGGCTTCTCCAAGCTTTGGTCTCTTCTTATATTTTCGCACCTAGTGTAGACCTACAATACTTCTATGCTGGTAAGCATATGTTTGTATGTCTTAAGTGACATGCCTAAATGCACATATCTGACACCTTTATGAGTCATCGGAACTCGACGATAAGGAGCATCAGAGCTGATAAAATTTATCCGTTTCCCTTTATTTGAGAAAGCAAATAGCTGTCCCTTAATGTTTCTATCACCTGTGACAGGGTTAGGCTCACCCACTTTGATTACATTGCCATGGGGGTATTCAAAGGCATAATAAACACTCATATCGCCTCCTGACTTTCTTTCATTTATTCCAAAATCCAGCAGCTTCGCAACGGCTCTGAGTAATTGGGTTCTGATTCTTTTGCAGGGTTTGAATACGCTTTACCCGCTCACATTCCCATCTACTGACCGGATAGGTTTTATCCCAGGCATTCATCAGTTGTCTTTGCTGTTTACTCATGGCGTATTTGGGGTAGGTTTTGTCCATATACATATAGGTTCTGGCAATGCGGCCTCTTGCACTCACCGGAGGCTCGGATTTTTTGTTGTCAATCTTCATCTGGCATGAACCAAACTCACTGACAACACTTGGCAGTAGGGTAAAATTGTAATTTGAACGCATAGCATTCACTGCGCCTATTGCCGGGAACAGGTTGAACATATCGGCTTGCATATATCGATATTGGCTATTCACTTTCTCCGCACATTTACGGCCCTTAAATGATTTTCCTTTGTTATTAACGCATAGGGCATTGCCATCGCGCCATTCACTGTATGCACGACCAAAGTTTTCAGCAGGTACTATGTGTTCCCACTCAACCTTTTTAGCTCGTTTGATGTGTTTTGAGGTTCTGAACCCTTGGGGAGGTGAAATTTTCTTCTTGGCATTAAAATGTGCACCACAATAGATGGTCTCTCTATGGTCCTGGTATACCTGATGTTCAAGCATCTTCTTAGCTTTGCTGAAAGACTGGTTAGTGCCGTTGCCATCATATGCTAAGGCTAAGTTGGTCACACTCATTAGCGCGACAACACACGCAACAGATTGGATATTCAATTAATTTCTCTTTGTAGTTATGTTTTAAAGAAGATGAATTTATTCATTCTTTGAGATAAAAGTGCGATGAATTCAGTGAGGAGAGCAGAAAAGAAAGGGTTCTAATCTATTCAGAGAAGAGCGGTTAAATACAGGCAAAAATAAAATCTGGAATAAACTAAAGCCCCACTACAGACTCATAGGGATTGTCCTCTAATTAAGAAGGGGACAATGTTTCTGCAAGGTAATCTTGATGACACAAATAAGGGGCTGACAGCCATAGGTTTGCACTAGCTGATTAGGTTTGGATTCTTTCGAATAGGTGAGGCCAGATTTAATCTCTGGCTCAGATAGGTTTATTACAATTGATGACATTGTTGTTTCTTTCAAAAGTTAAAAGAGGGACTTGTTATCATGGATACATCTAGCGCTAAGCAAAAAGCTAAGGCTGAAGCTGAGCCTAAATTTGAGTCAGGTGTGACTCGCCGAATGCCTTGGGTTGCTATCGGCGTTATCACATCCATAGTGATCATTATTGGGCTGTTGATATCGGTGATGCCTAAGGGTTTTAAGTCGACCCATGAACAAATAGGCACAGGCAAATCTGCTGTCGTGTTTGTCTATGATCTTAGCCTTACTGTGAGTAACAGCCAGACAGAGCAGATGAATGAAGCTCGCGATTATCTTAGTGAGCACCTTGACGAGCAAGTATTCTTTCTCATCGCCAGCGTGGGAACCCCTGAGGGCAAGCAATTGATCGCTAAATACCACGCCAAGCCAGCGGAGATTTTGCTCTTTGATCCATCTGGCCGCCTAATTAAAAGGCAGTATGCTTTGAAAAGTGCTAGCGAGCTCATCCAGTGGCTGCGTTAGGTATGCTAAACGGATAGGTTACTTGGATGATGTAGCTAGTAAGTCTAGAAAACAAGGTTAGCCAAGTTTAGTCGAAGAGAGTGATTACCTAGTGTAAACGCAGCTGCGACCTTCGACAACATGGCCGTTCTATGACAACCTGGTCACCGCGGCATTTGTGAACCCATTCACATCAGATGCTGTCGTAGAGCCCACAGGGAATGTGTTTGAATGATATCCTATCTAAAATCCAGTTCGGCATCCTTGCCTCTCGTTCATAAGCACTTGGCTACGCCAAATTCACCGTGTTGCAGATGAGTTTGCACATTCAGCGAGCCGCAGGCTATAGATCACGATGAAAGCTCTATCTCCAGTATTGCCTATATGATTTCAAAGCATAAACTAGCCATGAAGGTAAGGCTTTCAACTCCCCAAATAAGGTAATCAAAGATCAAAACCCCAAAACAAATCTTAACTTCTCAAATCCGAGAACACTCTCCATTGTCGTCGAGCCGTTTCTAAGATAAACCCTGCAGCCAATCCTGCAGCAGTATTTACTAGCAGGCAGATAGCGGCAGTCGAGAGGATAACGAAAATACAGAAGGGTCTGCCATCGATAAATCGCTTCGACCAGGCGAGTTGTAAACCTGCAATCGCTAATAAACTGCCTAGTACTGCCAGTGGAATGAGTGACAACATGCTTGCTATTCCTTCACCCCAAGTGAGGGCGATTAGCAGGCAAGTGCTACCAAATATCGTTGGAGCTATCCAGGTTCTGGCGCCGAAGTGGTGCTGAACTGCGAGGCCACCAGCGCCGTGACACATGGCGGTGGCGCCGAAAGGGGCGAGGATAAGGTTCATTAAGCCTGAGCTGGTGGCTAAACGTTTTGGAGTAAAGTTCTCTTGGCCATTGACGGTATCACCGGGAAACTTATCTTTTGCTATTGCAGTGGTGGCGATCACTGCATTGGTTAGGGTGAGCGCTAGTTGGGGCAGTACCAGCAGACCTGCTGCTGAGGTCCACTCGTGGATACTAGGCCAGCTTAGCTGCCAGCTAGTGTCGACGTTTAGGTTAAAGCTAGGTGCTATGCCACTAGTGAACTGCCATAGCATGCCCGATGCTAATACCAGAGGCATTGCCAGATAACGCATGGGAAGGAAGCGACTGACAAAGAGGATGGCGAAAGCGGTTATGCCAATAAACCAGGTTTCACCCATCATCTGTCCCCCCATCCAGATCAGTTGTAAACCTATGGCGAGCTGTATACCTATGCTGATAGCAGGGGAGAGCTGCTTCGCCAGCCAGCTAATCGCACCGCTAAAGGCGAGCAGAAGCAGTATGATACCCATCATCATGCCGCTGGCCTGTAGCATGCCAGGGGTTAAACCTTGAGCAATAACCAAGGCGGCGATCACTTTCATGGGCTGTACTGGGATTGGACGCCTGTAGTAAAAAGCGGTAAATAACGCAAACACGCCAAAGCCCATGAAGATCCCCTGGGGAGAAAAATGGTTAAGGGCGATAAGGCCTAAAACGAGTGGTAAAAACGTACCTAAGTCGGCGAAGGCTCCGCTGAGCTCACCTGAGAATCGATCACACCTGTTAAGAAATGTGCTTTTGCATGTCATATAGCTTGCCGTGAGAAGAGAACACTTATTAAATATCTGTAGATATGAATACAATTATAGTGCCAATTCTTACACCTGCATTTTAGGGGCTTAGGGGGCAATTATGGCTATTTAGACCATTTGGATGGGACAAGTTGACCATAAACTAAGATGAACTGTATCGATATGGGTACTCCTTGTTAGTTAATTAAGACTCATAAAATGAAACCGTCAAAGTCAATGACTTGGCTGTTTGTTGGGGGAGATTGGGATATGTATGTCTTAAGGTTGCTGACGAGTCGCCGCCAATACAATTTCACGCACACAGACGCTTTGTGGCTGCTCGTAAGCAAATAGAGTAGCATCAGCGATAGTTTCAGGTGCGATAACTTCGCCCATATCTTCTTTCCAATCAGCATAACCCGCTTTTATCTCATCGCTGGTGGTGTGTGACACTAGTTCTGTTTCGACTGCACCAAGTGCAATGGTGACTAAGCGTCCATGGACACTTCTTCACGGATATTTTCTGTCAGTGCATGTACCGCAAACTTTGTGGCGCAATAAGCTGAATGATTAGGGAAGGTTTTACGACCAGCGACCGAACTAACGGTGATGATAGTTCCTATTTTGCGGGCTTTCATATTGCCCAATACTGCATGGATTCCGTTGAGGACACCCATGATATTGATGTTGAGCATACGGCTCCATTTGGCTGGATCTTGAGTGTCGGCTTGACCCAGCAACATGATGCCGGCGTTATTAATCAATCCGCCTACGGGATCAG
The DNA here is from genome assembly GCF_002005305.1 of Shewanella psychrophila. Classification (NCBI taxonomy): domain Bacteria; kingdom Pseudomonadati; phylum Pseudomonadota; class Gammaproteobacteria; order Alteromonadales; family Shewanellaceae; genus Shewanella; species Shewanella psychrophila. The sequence goes on along the minus strand of NZ_CP014782.1, from coordinate 3,407,396 downwards.
ACTTATTGACTGCTTTAGCTATTGCAGCCTTAATGGCTTCATCGTCAGTGACATCTACGCTGATACATAACCTGCTTAAATAGAGGGATTGAATCGACTGATTATCTAGCTGTTCAATCAAGTTGCAAGCATTATAGGGTGTTCATTATTGTTTATATATAACTCAAAAAACAGCATGATTGTTTCCATTTGGCTGCGAATAGCGTAATATTATCCGTATCTCAAATATGAGAGTCGAGCATGAGAGTTGGGTATGACTAAAAGTGAGATAAATCTGGCTGATGTTAAGGCGTTTACTGTGATTGCTGAGCAGGGAAGCTTTACTAAGGCCGCCGAGGTATTGAACTGCTCACGCTCCCATCTCTCCAAGCAATTAACTCATTTAGAGTCTTGTCTTGGGGTGACACTTATCACCAGAACCACAAGAGCCCAACGTTTGACTGCGCAAGGTGAGGTGTTTTTCACTCGCTGCAGAACAGCCCTATTCTGGTCTAATCGATCTGGACACCATGATTGTGGATAATAGAACTATCAATCGAGGTGAGCATGAATACGAAAAGACAGTACCGAACTTATACCAAAGAGTTTAAAGAAGAAGCTTTATGCTTGATAACCGAACAAGGCTATAGCGTTCCACAAGCCGCAGACGCGCTTGGTGTCTCATCCAACCTGCTCTATACCTGGAAACAGAAGGCTGAAGAGCTAGAGAGTTCTAACGTAACTTCAGATGAGAGAGCCGAGCTTTTAGCCCTAAGAAAAGAGGTTAAGCAGCTTCGGGTAGAGAAAGAAATATTAAAAAAGGCCAGTGCCTTCTTCGCGAAAGAAATGAAGTAAAGTTTCGGTATATTCGAGACAACCGCTCTCAATTCGAAATAAAAACAGTTTGTAAGGTGCTGAACGTTAGCCGTAGTGCCTTCTATGATTGGCTATCTAGGCCCGCTAAGATTATTAGCGAAAATGAGCTAAAACTGTATCGTACGGCAAAGCGCCTTTTCAAGCGCAGTCGTAACAGCTTAGGCTCACGTCAGTTATCCAAAAAACTATGTGAAGAAGGCTATATCATCGGCCGTTATCGCACTCGCTCTATCATGCGAAAGCTTGGCTTAGTGGTGACTCAGCGCCAAGCCTATACAGTAACGACTAAGCGAAAACACAGTGATAGTGTTGCAGATAACGTGCTGAGCCAGAACTTTAACCCTGCTGAACCTAACCAAGCTTGGGCAGGTGATGTCACCTATCTGAGAACTAACGAAGGCTGGATGTATTTAGCTATTGTTATGGATTTACACTCTAGACGAATCATTGGCTGGAGTATCTCGAAACGAATGACCGTCAGCTTGGTTGAACGTGCATTACAGGTGGCTATAACACTTCGTCAACCAGGCTGCGGTGTTTTATTTCACAGTGACAGAGGCTCGCAGTATACGAGTAAGCAATTCCAAAGCTTGCTAACAAAGAGCGGAATGACACCTTCTATGAGCAGTGTTGGCGCTTGCCTAGATAATGCTGTCGTTGAACGATTTTTTGGTAGTTTAAAGCACGAATGGCTGTTGAATGTAGTTCATTTAACACGAGAGTCAATGAAGCAAGATGTTGAGGAATATATTAGGTATTACAACCATGAGCGGTTACATACTACGCTAGGTGATTTAACACCGAGCAACTATGAAAAGTTACAAAGTCAGGTGTCCAGTTGTGCTTGACCAGAATACCCTATCTAGTATTGATCAGGCGGTGGAAATTGCCGTGGACAATGCCCACAATTTACAAGGAAGCATCAAAATTAACTGTGTGGGGGGCTTTCTCGGCGAGGAGGTTATCGCGAGTCTGGTTAATGACTTTATTGCTAAATATCCTGGTATATCAGTAGAGCTGGATTTTAGTAGTCAGCGAGTCGACTTGCTGGTGGAGCAGTTTGATCTGGTTTTTCGCATGGGAGAGCTAGAAGATTACGGATTCGTTGCGCACAAGCTAATGAGCATTGAAAACAGGATCTTGGCTTCACCTAAATATTTTAACAGCCGCAGTTATCCCACTCATCCAAGAGAGCTGAAAGTGCATCTGTGCATCACGGGAGCAATCAATAGTTGGTCCTTCTACCATGTCGATGATTGCGAGCATAAACTTGATGTGCATATCAATGGAGTTTTTCGTTGTAAGAATGGCAGGGCAATGAAGCACAGTGCTTTAGCGGGCAATGGCATAGTGAGACTGCCCGGGCTCTATTGCTCTAAAGAGCTTAGTCGAGGTGAATTGGTTTCGGTTTTTGAAGGTTGGCGAGTCGCCGACACACCATTTTATTTGCTTTATCATAAAGACAAATTTCAGCCAGCAAGATTAAAAACGTTTATTTCATTCACTATTAATAATTTTATGAAATATACTAGGGAATAAAATCCCACATAAAATCCAAAATATACAAGTGAAACTAAATTTGATAGGTTTGGTTAAGGTTGGATCAAAGGTGAAACTTCTGCGAAACAATTAGGTTTTTTGACGGAAAATCAAATGCACTGTTTTAAATGAGTTTTATTATTATTCCGAGGATCTAATGTTAATATTAGTAACGTTTGGGTTGTTTCTATATTGTTACTTTATTGGTTTTTATTTTAAATGTATCGCAAGGTGATACAATGTGATACAAATGTCTAGTTGTATAGTTAATATTCTCACGGTTATTATCTGCGACAGTTTAATATATGATCTCATATTAAACTCGATTAGATAGTGTTCGCTTGTATATGTATATTTAACTTTAATAATTTGTTTTTTTATACTGTATCTATACATTCTTACATAAATTACTGGCAGGGAAGTTGACAGTAAAATCAGGACTTCAAAAATAGTCACTCATGAAAATTCAACTCGAGAGTCTTATCTCCTTTATCGCAGCAGCCGATACAGGTTCATTTAGTGCAGCAGGTAGAAAATTAAAAAAATCTCAGGCTGGTATCAGCTTGTCGATTCAAAACCTGGAAATAGATCTGGGTTTTACCTTGTTTGACAGAAATGGAAAATACCCTCTGTTGACTCAGCAAGGGGAGTTGGTATTGAAAGACGCACGCTTATTGATGTCTCAATACAGCACGTTTGTCGAGCGCTCTAAATTTATCTCCACGGTAGAACAGACCAAGCTGAGTATAGGTATAGATCCTCTGGTTTGCTGCCAAGAGGTTAAAGATATAATCCTAAGGTTTTCAGAGGCTTTCCCCGCAGTTGAGCTAACCATTGTACAGAGGTCCAGCGAGTCTTTATCTCAAAAACTTGCGGATGAAACACTGGAATTTGCACTCGGGTTATTCGGTCGAGATATTGAGAAGACCTTTGAAAATATGCCCGCATTCCAGCTCGATAGCTGCTGGGTCGTGTCACCAAGTTATTCACTCGCTAAAAATTTGCAGCATGATGATGTTGATTCCCGAGCTATCAAGATTGATAGAGCCACCTTTAATCAATCCCGTATATTACTGCCCTCAGAAACCCCATTGGCAGGGTTTTATGAGGTGAGTTTGACTAAGAAAATTTGGTATGTGGAGGATATTCATACCTTGTTGTCATTTTGTCGTAATGGTTTAGGGATTGCGTTTCTGCCTAGTTTTGTCGTTGCGCACGATCTGGAAAAAGGCAGTTTAAATAAGCTTTCTCTTGAAAAAGAACAGTCGAGAAATAGAGATTGGAGAAGCTCATTAATTTTTACGATTGGCCATCAAAAGTCACCAGCAGTCGAATGGCTAACTCAACAATTATTAAATATTTAACCGTTTAAGTATTCTCTAATTAATATTAAATGCTAAATCTTTCTTAATATTATTTTGACCTATAACTAAAACTTATAGATTCTATTTTTATTTTGATTTCTGTCTTTAATATAATCCAGCCGTTGAACGATTCAACAGACTAATTATTAATTAGGCTATATAAATATGATGGAGTTATTTATGAACAAGTTTTACTGCAATACTATGGCTTTTCTCGCGACTTATAAAAAAGATGAGCGCGGCGTAACGGCAATCGAATATGGATTGATCGCTGTAGCTATGGCAGTTGCATTGACAGCAGTTTTTGCTTCTGATGGCAACTTGATGACTGCGCTGAATGATGCATTTGCATTGATCACAACTAACTTAGCTAAAATGACCGCTGGTACATAATAAAGCGAACCATAGGTTATTTTGATTGTATGCAACTAACCATATTGGCCATAGCTAGTCTGTTATTCGTTTTGACTACTTGTTGTGTCAGTGACATAGGTCAACGACGTATCTCTAACTCAAGCTGTCTCGTCGTCTTGGTTATCTGCATCTGGCTAGCCCAGAGTCAGCAGCAATTGGTTGCTGGCCTGCTTAGCGGATGTTTAATCTTTTTTTTCAGTTTACTGCTTTTTAAGCTCAGGTGGCTCGCCGCAGGAGATGGAAAGTTAGCCAGCGCTCTGGGCGTCGCTTTACCAATAACGTCATTGTCTATAGCGTTAAGCTTGACCGCTATATTTGGTGGAATACTGGCAGTTACCTATCTGATTAAATATCGAATTATCCAAAAAATCCCCCGAGGAGAAGATCCCGGTTTGCCCTATGGTATCGCTATCTCCTTAGGTTTTTATATTCCTATCTTGGCTCGTTATTTAGGCGCTACAACTCAATCTTGATATTTGGCTGTAACCGTCATTAACCAGCACTAACAGAACAGTAGAATAATGCTTAATTCTAAATTGATTTTCATTATCGCATTTATTGCGGTATTGACCGGACTGTATGGCGTGGCAGATAAACTGCTCTCAAGTCCAGAGGCTGTTGTCATGCCTGTTAGTGATGATGAGGCGCCGATAACTTATACCCTGTGGCAAGTGAAAAAAAATATGGATAAAGGCACTTTTTTAACCTTAAGGGATCTTAAGAGAGTGCAGCTAGGGCAGAAGGAGGCGCAAGCCTTGGGCTTTAATGCCGATGTCGACCTTAAACTAGACACGCAGACATTAACTAATACCGCACTTAATATCGATCAATACCTGCTTCCCGAGCAGCTTAGTCACCCTGGAGACCTTGGCTACCTTAGCTTGATTGCCAGGGAGGGAATGACCTTATATCCACTGACCGTAGCAACAAAAAATCTGATCAACAATTATATTTTGCCCGGTGATGATATCGACATTTTAGTGGTCAGCTCACCTGAGTATAACTTAGCCACCGACACCCATAGAGTTGAAGATTTTATTGGCTTGAAGGCATCGTTATTGATGAGAAAAGTCAGAGTCATCTCAATTGGTGAAAGCGAACCCGGAGGAGCAGCCCCTAAGGTGAAAAGCTCAAATAAGGAGGAGACCCGCATGGTTATCGAAGTGGCTCCCGATGATCTGGCTCGTTTGACTTTGGCCCAGCGGACCATGCATATCGAAGTGCATCCTAGTCAACACTATGGTCCAAATCCTGAGGCTGATGTGAGTGATGTTATTACGAATTACACCGGGGTGGTTGAGTTGCGTGGTGCATCTAAGAGTAATGTCGGCGGGATTTTTTAACCATGACGAATCTAGTGAATATGTGTGTGAAGGGCCTATTGTTGGGCCTGTTTTTTTGTAGTAATGCTATGGCAGGTGATAGATTTATTACCCTAAATGATGCCACTAGTGTAGAGCTGGATCAGGATATAGGGACTGTGTTCATCAGCCAGCCTGAGATAGCCGATTATAAGATCACCGGCAGTAATAAACTGGTTCTCTACGGCAATAAATTAGGCCAGGCAAGGCTATTTGTTTATAACAAAGCCAATGAGGTGATCTTATCTCAGTTATTGCATGTGGATATCAACCTGTCTCAGATCCGCCGTCAAATTAAACTGTTTTATCCCGACCTTGATATTAACCTCACTTCGGTGGGCGATAAGGTGGCCGTGCGCGGCATCGTCGATAGTGAACAGCAACGTGATGATATCTATCGTCTGGTCGCTAAGTTATTAGGGCGGGAGAAAGTCGACCGCTTCGATGACCAAACTAAAGATGTGGAATTCGAAGACTCCTTCAGTGAATCTAACTGGCTAACTTACCAGCGAAACTTTACCTGGGAAGGCATTATTGAGGGATTAAGACTTTCTCAGACACAGCAGGTGAATGTAAAAATTTCGGTGGCGCAGGTTACCAAAGAGTTTAATGAGACATTAGGAGTTAATTGGTCGACGGTGGGGAATGCTGCCGGTGAGTTCTCTTTCTTAGACTTTAAAGCCAGTGATTTATCGACCGTCATCACTGCGCTGGATAACGACAAAATTGCTGAGGTATTGGCAGAACCTAATCTTTCTGTCATGTCTGGAGAATCGGCAAGCTTCCTGGTTGGTGGTGAGATCCCTGTGATCTTTACCAATGATAATACTACCAATGTGACTTTTAAAGAGTTTGGTGTCCGCTTAGATATTTCGGCTAAGGTTTTGAATAATAGTAGGATTAAGCTTAAATTGATGCCTGAAGTCAGTGCCGTTGAAGGTTTTATTGAGGCCGCTGGGATCAAGGTACCACAGTTGAGCACACGTCGCGCTATGACCACCATAGAACTGGGGGATGGCCAAAGCTTTATGCTTGGTGGCCTGATGAGTAGTGATGAACTAGAGCAAGTCAGTAAGATCCCGCTATTAGGTGATATTCCAGGCGTTGGTGCCCTATTCAGGCATGTAGGAACGACTCGCAAGAAAACTGAGCTAGTGATCGTAGCCACGGTTAACCTCGTCAAACCCATTGCGCCCACAGACATTCGCTTACCCAAAATCACGCCGACTAAGTCCTTGGCGCGCTTCTTTAATATCGAGCCTGAATCCGACGAAGATAATAATGTCAACGTCATTCATATGCTCAACCAAGGGGGCTTTATTCAGTGAGAACCTTAATCATATTAGGCCTAATCATGTTGAGTCTCAGTGGCTGCGCCGATAGCGCCAAGATCCAACTAGGCAGCGAAGCGGTCGTGTATCAAGAGATACATGACTTTGTTATCGAGCCTAAAAACCCCAGTGACCGAGTGGAGATAAATGCGCAGCTAGATCGCATCATTAATAGTTTTGAACCTGAGATTGAACAAACTTTGTGGACCTTAAGTTACCGAACTCAGCTTGATAAGTCTTGGGTGAATGTAATTAAGCAGAAGCTACTCAATCTAGGGCTTGTTTCTTCGAGAATAAAGGTGAAAAAGCTGGATTCAGGGAAGTCAGTGATAAAGATGAGCATAGGTAAATACCGAGTCAAAACTCAGACTTGCAAACCCAGCATCTTGGGAAGAATGGACAGTGATACTGGCTGCTTCGTCGATTCTATGCGGCTCAAACATGTGCGTGATCCGCGAACTCTTATTCTGCCAGAGGGGCAATAGCATGTTTGATTTGGCCAAGGTTGTCACCCAGGCAGCCCAGTTTAACCGTGAACCAGCGGGACCGACTAGCTGCTCTTTTTATTATCAAACGGCACACTGTCGGGAGCTGATAGAGCAGGTTTTCCGTTTCGAAGGTTGGAATTACCCAGATTGTATTAAGATCTCTAATCCCGGTGACTTACAGCTGGATGCGTTAAAAGATATCGTAATTTTTGAGCTTAACCAGTCGACGAATATTGTCGAAGATGCTCGAGATTTGGCCAGTAAACTGCCAAATCAGAAAGGCGTCATCGTGATAGGTAAAGAGGACACCATCACCACATTGCGTGAGCTAAAAGGGATGGGTTTTTATTATCTGCTGTGGCCGCTGAACCAAGAGGAATTAAGTGAGTTTTTGCGTCATGTACATATTAACCAGCAACGTCTTTCTGGGGTAACTAGAAATCGTAAGGCTAAGCGGGTGGCGGTGGTAGGAACTAAAGGTGGCATAGGCAATACCATGGTTGCCTGTGAGCTATCGGCGACATTAGCTTTTCAAGGGATAGACACGATCCAAGTTGACCATCAGTACTTCAACAGCAACACAGATATCTTATTGGGCCTTAAACAGTTCATACGTCAAGACTCGGATAACCTCGAGTTACAGCTTAGGGATATGGATGAAGCGAGTGCCAGTAACTACCTGAGTAAAATAGACAAACACTTTAGTTTATTGGCATTAGGGGGGGCGCAATCGGCCGAAAATCTCTATAGCAACAGCCAAAATATAGCCGAGCTACTCAGCCGAAAAGCCAACTTTATTATTGAAGACTTTTCCGGTGCTAATGATTTTATGATGGATCCAGCAGCGCTGTCGGAGCGGATGGATGTGTTTGTTATCGTGCTTGACCCCACGGTCTCTTCGGTGCGCAATGCCAGCCAAATCATCGAAAAAATTGAGATGCATAATCTGTCGGGTACTGCTGATATACGTATCTTAACCTTTCTCAATATTCATCGTCCCGAAGGGGCGTTTCCTTTGAAAAAGGATGAGGTTGAGCGTTATCTGGAGCGCTCGGTAGATATTCAGTTGGATTATACCGCGAAATTCTCGGCTCTTATGTTGTCAGGAAAGCGATTACATCGCTTTGAGAAACGTAATGGCGCCTTCAATAAATTAGCCCAACTGATACAGGGTAAACAGGCTGAAGCCCAGGTATCTGCTCTGGATAAACTCAAGGCGCTAATGCAACGATGAACAATAATAAAGAGATTTACCTTAGTTTTCGGGGGCAAATTTTTGAGGCTTTGGATGCTCAGGCAATAGCCAAAATGCCACGGGAGGAGTTGTACCGCCAGATCCAGAGTGCGGTTGAGGTGCTCGCGAACAATTTCAGTCAGCCTGTTTCTACCTCAGTACGCAATATGACGGTTAAAAACCTGGTTGATGAACTGATTGGTCTGGGTCCACTGCAGCCGCTGCTGGAAGATGACACCATTAATGACATCATGGTCAATGGCTGTGATCAGATTTTCTATGAGCGTCACGGTAAAATTCACAGTTCGGAAGTGGTGTTTGTGAACGAGGCGCAACTGCTGGAGATTGCTCAGCGTATTGCGGCTAGGGTTGGGCGTCGGATCGATGAGTCTTCACCTATGGTGGATGCCCGTCTTAGTGATGGTAGTCGAGTCAATATTGTAATTAAGCCTGTTGCTATCGATGGTACAACCATTTCTATTCGTAAGTTTAGAGAGCAAAAGATTGGTTTAGAGGAGCTGGTAGGTTTCGGCTCTTTATCGCCAGATATGGCGAGAGTCTTGATGATAGCGGCTCGCTGCCGCTTAAACATATTGATCTCAGGAGGCACAGGTTCAGGTAAGACAACCTTACTCAATGCACTTTCGAATTATATTGCAGATGATGAACGCATCATCACCATAGAAGATGCGGCCGAACTAAATCTGCAACAACCCCATGTGGTCAGGTTGGAAACACGTCCCGCCAGTACCGAAGGTACCGGTCAGGTAGATCAGAGGGACTTGATTATCAACTCCCTGCGTATGCGCCCGGATCGAATCATCTTAGGTGAGTGCCGTGGAGCCGAAGCATTCGAGATGCTACAGGCGATGAACACCGGTCATGATGGCTCCATGTCTACCTTGCATGCCAATACTCCCAGAGATGCTATCTCCAGAGTCGAGTCTATGGTGATGATGGCTAGCTTGAATCAACCCTTAGCCGCCATACGTCGCACCATAGTCGGGGCGGTACAATTAGTGGTTCAGGTTAACCGTCAACGTGATGGGTCGCGAAAGATCACCAGTATTTCAGAGGTCGTTGGCCTCGAAGGCGAGAGTGTGGTGATGGAGGAGTTATTCAAGTTCCAACCAGCCGAGGGCCAGAGTTTAGATAAGGTGATGGGTGAATATGTGACTCTTGGGATTATGCAGCGCTCTATCTTGATGCAGCGAGCGGCCTACTTTGGTCTGCAAGAGGAGTTGATGTTGGCTTTTAGGGGCCAGCAATGATCTTGTACTTCTCCTTATTCTTACTCGGTATCGCCGCATTGTTGTGGGGCATGAGAAGCCAAGATATCAAGAGTCAGTATCTGGTAAAAAAGATCGACAGGGCAGACATAGATGAAATCCAGTCGGCGGTTAAGCTTGAAACCTTGGAGCATAGGGTCTGGTTGACTAAAATTCAGCTACTACTTCGCCCAGCATTTAGCATCCTTGGTGAAAAAGCTTGGCTAAAATTATCTGTTTTCCTGCTGCTGCTTAGCGGAGCCGGGATCTATATCAATAGCTTCCTGCAGCTGGATAATCTGTGGTTGCCGCTGATCATGCCTGCTCTAGGTTTTTTATGGGGCTGGAGCTGGTTGATGGGAAAGCGTAAACAGACCTTCGAACAGACCTTCCCCGATGCCCTCAATATTATGATGAGTGCCGTCGCTTCCGGTGAAAGTATTATGCAGGCCATCTGTTATGTCGGCCAGTCACTGGATAATCAAATCGGACACGAATTTAGAGATATGGGGGATCGTCTCAAGTTAGGTGAACCTCCTGAGCAGGTTTTTAAGCGTGCCAGTAAACGCTTCCCCTATCCGAGCTTTCTATTTTTTATCGTCACTATCCGCGCCAACATGTCCCGAGGCGGGCAGCTTAAGCCTGTTATGGCCAGATTGGTTCGCGTCTTGATGGATGCCAGAACCTTAGATAAGAAGAAGGCTGCGCTGACATCGGAAGCACGGCTATCGGCGAAAATAGTGGGTTGCTTGCCCTTCTTCTTCATGATTCTACTTAGCTATCTCAGCCCGCAGAATTTGGATTTTGTGCTGACGGATCCTTCTGGGCGCTACATCTTGTACTACGTGGTCGGAAGTGAGGCTCTGGGAATGTTTATTATCTGGTTACTGATCAAAGGAGTGCGCTAGTGGTTACCATTATTTTGCTCGTGATTGCGACAATTGGCTTGCTGATCTCAGGTATTAATCTGTATTTACTGATTAGAGGTATGCGCTGATGGTGATTATCTGCGTTAGTTTTGCGGCGGTTGTTTTGCAGGCTTCAGGGACTAAATCACAATTACTGATTAGAGGCATGGGCTGATGACGATTATCATCTTGGTTATTGTTCTTGTAAGTGCTTTATTGGCATTAGGCCTGGCTTTGTGGCATCAGGAGAAACAGCGCCAATGGCATATCTTACGTTATCTTGAAACTTCACAAGAGACCAGTCTGGAAAAACTAAGCAAACTCGTGGTGCGTATCGGTCAGGAGAAACGAGAAGAGTTGGAGCAGCAATTTATTGATGCGGGTATCTATAACACTCGATTCGCCCGTTTCTATGTACCAGCTAAAATAGCTTTTGCTCTGCTGATTATTCTTCTTATTGTTATTTCGGATATGACACTGTCAAGCAAGGTTACTGTTGGGGCTATAAGCATGGTGGCAGCCTTGATATTACCCGATATTATCTTGTCTATGCGCAAGAAGATGCTGATTAAGAAGACTTCTCGTCAGTTGCCTTACATGCTGGATATGATGTCTGTGTGTGTTTCAACCGGGATGACGGTTGAAACCGCACTGGCTTATCTCGCCGAAGAGTTAAAGGCTTTCGATAAAGATCTCTGTTTCCATATCAAAAAAACCGCCGATTCCTCACGTATCACTGGACTGGAAAAAGCGCTGTTAGAGCTGAGTGAGCGGATCCCCACTGCTGAAGTTCGCAGCTTCTCATTGACCCTGATCCAGAATATTCATTACGGCACTTCTATCGCTAATGTCTTGTCAGATTTGGCAGAAGACATGCGCAAAATGCAGGTGCTGAGTATGGAGGAAAGTATAGGTAAGCTTGCGGCAAAAATGAGTGTGCCTCTGATCATACTTATTATGTTTCCCATCGTTATCTTGATCTTGGCTCCGGGCTTTATGCAGCTTTCTCTATCTATAGGTTAACTAATGAGAAGATATTACTTAATTCCAATACTGCTTCTTAGCTTATTAGTTGGGTGTACCACGACACCAGAGCCCCACCAAGTGACAGTTAAAGAGCTAGTCGCGGTGGGTAACCATGAGGGCCTAATTCAGCATTACAAGGCAGAGCTGGCGAAAACGCCTGATTCATCGGCTGTGATGCTTAATTTGGCTCAGGCCTACTATGACAATCGAGATGTTGAATCAGCTCATTTCTATGTCGAACAGCTAAAGAGTCAGCAGGCTCATCAACCTAGTTTATATTTCCTTTCTGGGAGTATTGCGGCTGATTCTGGCCAGTTTGATATGGCTATTTCTGAGTTTAGAAAGGCCGAGTCTCTGGGTTACCCTGATTCCTCTTTATTCATTAAGCTAGGCATTGCGTTAACTAATAGTGGCCGATATAAGGAGGCAGAAGTCGAGTTCAATCAAGCTCGTTTAAAAGGCCATGACGATATAGCGGTTAAGAATAATTTAGCTGTGCTCTATCTGGCTCAGGGGCAATATCTGCAGGCAGTAGAGCTTTTGACTCCCATATATCGACAGCATCCCGACGAGAAGAAGTTGGCATTTAATTTGGCTATTTCACTGTTTAAGGAGGGAAGTTATCGTGAGGCACATCGTTTGTTGGCCGATGACTATTCAGCCGAGCAGGTGTCAGCGCTATTTTATAGTTTACGTCGAGGGGAGGACAACTTGTGAAGAGGAAAGGCTTGTTAGCCCAGTCCAAGCGTCGTCAATTGGGAGTCATCTCTATCGAGTTTGCCATAGGATCTATAGTGATGTTTCTGGTCACATTTGGCATTTTTGAAATCAGTCGATTGATTTACGTGATTAATTTGACCGAATCGGCTCTGCGTGAATCATCCAGGGATACTCGGGTCTGGGATGGTGAGCGGACTGGAGAGCTTTATGGGCAGAGGATGACTCAGATGTTTGAGAAGAAGGGGGAGATTTGGCACTTATTAGTCGACCCCAGTCGCTATCAGCTTTCTATCTCTTATTTTGAGAGCTTGCAAGATTTGATTGATAACAAGAGTAGTGGAACACAAGCGAAACAGCAGCGTAGCCCGCTGGCCTTGTATGAGATCTCCTATGACTATACGCCTATGTTTTTTCTGGCTGGTGTGATTGAGAAAAAAATCAGTCGTCGGATTTTAGTGACGATGGAGCATGAGGGGTGGCCAGTTGATGAAGAGTAAGCAGCAAGGCTCTTTTACCGTAGAGTTGGCCTTTGTGCTTTTTTTTACCTCAGCTCTGCTTGTTTTCACCGGGGATATCGCTTTGCAGCTACTCAATAGGGTGAATCTGGATCGAGTGAGTTACTCACTGGTGAATATCCTCAAGGAGCGCACTCGATTTTATGAGGAAAAACCAATTGTGACAGCGAGTGAAGTGGACGAAATAGACATCTTGGCCGCTAGATTACTCGGCTATCCCAATACATCTGAGGCTGCTCCCTATGGGGTACGCGTAGAGTGGTTAGTGGACGGCGGCTATGGCGGTATCGATAAAGGCATTGGGGGAGGGACACCATGTCGCCCCGATGATTCGCTTCAAGATAAAGCGAGTCTTGTTCCGATAAACTCAGCGCATAAGACGTTTCCGCTTTACCAAGTTACCCTGTGCCTGAAAATAGACTCCTGGTTCAACCAGTTTTGGGGGGATAGTGAGCAGCACTATATTCACTCCAGTTCAGTCATGCCCGGAAGGTAGTTATGTATAGAAGAGCAAGATTCTCCTTAAAAAAGCAGCAAGGTGCGGCGGCCATTTATTTAGCTTTTTTACTTATTCCATTATTCGGTATGGTCTTTTTAGCGCTTGAGGGCACACGCTATATTCAAAAGCAAAATCGTCTCGCCGATGCAACAGAGGCGGCGAGTCTTGCCGTGTCTATAGCCAATCGTGACGACAAGGCATATGAGTCGAAATTGGCGAGTGATTATATTTCAAGCTACATTAGAAATATCAATAACATTAGTCAGATAAAAGTAGAGCGCAATGAGGCTGTCGATCATTACCCCCTGCCCAATGGCAGTGTTGAAGACAGAGAATATACCCAGTATAGAGTGACGGCTAAAACAGACCATCACTCCTGGCTACATAGCGATGTTATTCCGAGTTTCAAAGAGACTGTAACCTTAGCCAATCTTGCCATTGCCCGTAATTATCCTGAGTATCTGGGCGACCGTGATGTGGATATCGTTTTTGTTTCCGATTTCTCTGGCTCCATGGATCAACATGGAAAAATTAATAGTCTTAAGGAGGCGATAACTCAGGTTGCCGATGAGATCTTAGTGCCCCGTGACGGAGAGACCGAAATTCGTAATAGGATTGCTTTAGTCCCCTATAACATGCGAGTAGTAGAGGGGGGAAGCAGTAGAAATGTCTGTATGTCTCAGCTTAAGTATCGAAATCCGAGTGGAAAAACTAGCAGTAATTACTCTGATTATGAATCGATAAATTGGAGAGACTGGGCCAATGAAAGCTATAGCCAGGTTGATCGTTGCGTTAATAACAGTCGTAAGTGTAACGGCTTACCTGGCCCGAGAAGCGATGCACGCACTGTGAGGGCTGTTGTGGATGATGCCCCTTCAGCTTATTGGAATTCGAAGTGGCCTGATAGTGCTAATTGGATAGATTATAGCCGTACGGTTGCTGATATTTTTATCGAGAACTCTGCAGATATTCAACATAATCCTAGCTACCAAAGGCTCTATAGCGGCTCTATGTGTAACGGCAATTTTTGGTCGATTCCGCTGACAAACCAAGAGTCACAGATAGACACTGTGAGTCGTATGTCTCCTGATGGCGGGACTTCAGTTTATCAAGGCTTGTTGAGAGGGGCGCAAATCTTAGATAAGGGACGACCAGTCAAGCCAAGTGAGGAGGAGAGTGAGGAGTATAACAAGCGCCTTAAAATGATCCTTATCCTTAGCGATGGTATGGAATCTCCCTATGAAAACACTTTCTCTAAGTTGGTGAATAATTATGGTATGTGCGACAAGATCAGGTCTCAGTTTAATGATGGCGAACTTCCACTGCATATGGGGGTGATAGGGATTCAATTTAGTGCTTCGGGGCAAAATGCTTTTAAAAATTGCGTAGGCGCAGACAACATCATAGATGTGGATGACTTAGATGATTTGATCCAGGAAATTTTAGACTTAATTAAGAAAGGCGCCAAGAGTGATGGCATCAGTAAACTTTATTACCGACACACAGAGAGTTAAATTGCGATGACAAGAATATTCCCCACCTTATTAATCTGTTTTACTCTGGTCTCGGCCTTAAGCGGATGCGCTCAAGATGTACAGCCTGGAGCTGAGATACAAGCTGTTGAAAAAGTTCAATATGACTTGGCTTCTTTTTGTTCCACTAAGAGTCACACTATTAGTCAGGATGTGACAATTTCTGATGTTACCGCATTAGCGAACCATAGAGATGGTAGGCTAGTGATCATACAAGAGGTAAGTGACACAGAGGTCAATAATAGGCTACTTAAATTAGCAAAGAGCCAAGATGTTTACTCTGCCTGTATGGAGTATTTGTCGGCTAGCGGGTTAATGAGAGTCACATCCGAAAAGCAATTACTGGCTCGGGTTTATTTCGATTTTGACAGTGATAAGCTAACTTCAGAATCCCGTGATATCTTAGCTAAAGTCGCCGCAAAGTTGGCGAATTCCCCGGATATGATTAGGCTTGAGGGAAATACCGATAGCAAGGGAAGTGTCTGGTATAATTATGCTCTGGGATTACGCAGAGCCGTAACTACGCAAGATTACCTAGGTAAGCAAGGGGTGAATGCTGTGCAACTTAAGAGCGAAAGCCTTGGCGAGGCTAAGCCTTTAGCCAGTAATGATAATGTCGAAGGCAGGAAAGCGAATCGACGGGTTGATCTCTTAGTCTCCCCCCAAGAGGACAACTAAGTTTATGTGTTAATTTCGATAAAGGGTCTGGGGGGCTGCTTCATCCTCAGATCTTAGCTCTCTTTCCCTGTGATCGCCTATTAAACTCCTAAGCATTGCCTGAGGCTAATGGCCTAGTGTGATTAGCCTACTTCTTAACTTCTTAATGATGGTGTATTTGTCTCTATGTTTGATGACTGACGAATAGCCGATACCTCCTTTTATCTCCTCTAGCATGAAGACAAATATCAGCCTGTGGTTTTAAGATAATTCCTAGGTCTTACTGCTGAGCATTTTATGGATTATGTGCTTTAGGGCAATAAAGAAAACTTACAAATAATAGCGCTGAATTTAGTGATTTATAAACTGAATTTATTAGCCATAAAGAGTGGTAAATATTCATATTTATTATCGGGTTAAGCTGGGTAGTTCTTAAGTAAGGCATCTTGTTAAAAAAAAGATCAAAATAAATCGATACAAGTGTTGGTTTTTTGAGTGTTTATCGTACACAATTCTGAATGTTGGACTATCTTTAAATTCGACTGTTTTTATGTGTCTCTACTTATTTCTGTGAGTTTTGTTCAGTGCGCTACGCTGGATTTTACCTAGTAGGAAGAAACGTAACAAACATCAAATAATAAAAATAAAGATAAGGGCTGAAAGGATGAAAATGCTCAAATTTGCACTTTACTGTGCACTACTACTACTCACCCCGTCGGTAGCTATCGCTGGGCAGCAATACTACGAGGCTAGAAGCGATGCCATGGGCGGTGCCGGTGTGGCCTCATCAAGCCGTGAGGGCGCTGGCTTCATTAATCCTGCTCTACTGGCCCTGCAAACACCTAAATTCAATAATTTTGCCATGTTACTACCCGTGATCGGAGCCGATGGTGCCGATAAAGATCAGATGATAGATAAGTTTGATTCCCTGCAAGACTCTTATGATGCACTAGATGCTGCCATTACAGTCGGTGATGCTACTTCAGTCGATCTCTATCGTGGTGAGTTAGTCACCGATCTCGAGTCTTTAAAAGATAACAATGCTTATGTGAGTACAGGTATTGGATTCTCTATCGTATTACCCACACATAAAATGCCCATGGCGGTGTTTTATAAGAGCTATATGGATGCCATTGGAGTCGCAGCCATTGCCCAATCTGATATTGATACTCTTAATGGGTTAGATCCAAATAATCCTTCAGAACTGGCAGACCTAGATTCACAGGGAGCTGTGGTTGCCGGTGTGGTTTCTGATTTAGGCGTAGCCTTGAGCTTTCCACTTTCAATTGTCAATATGCCCATTGCAGTCGGGGTATCACCTAAGCTTCAGCGTATAGATACCTATAACTATGCCGTTAGTGCGAATAACTTCGAGGCTAGTGATTTTGATGATTTTAAGTATAGAAACGACGAGGTCACTTTTAACTTAGATGTTGGTGTCGCCATGAAACCTGTAGAAGGTTTGGTTGTGGGGCTATCTGGTCGAAACCTTATTAGTCAGGATGTGGAGACGGTAGAAGCACAAGGCCGTAAATTTACCTATCAAGTTAAGCCACAATTTACTGCAGGTATCGCCTATGACTGGGACAGTATAAGTTTAACCTCAGATATCGATCTGAACGCCTATAAACGCTTCGAAGAAGTTGGTGGTACTCAGTATTGGCGCGTTGGTGGTGAGTTGAAAGCTACGGATTGGTTTGCACTGCGTTTAGGTTACCGTCACGATATGAAAGACACGACGGCTGATATTTACTCTTTAGGTACAGGCTTCGAATTTGGTCGAGTCTTTTATCTGGACTTTACCGGCATGGTCGGCAGCGATGATGCTATAGGCGGTGTTTTACAAACGTCATATCATTTTTAAATTTAAAGAAGTTTCGAGGGCGCTTCGCTACGAGTTCGCCAACAAGTTGGCTGCGAGCTAAAAGCAAAAGCTTTTCGCTTCTGACTTTTCTTGAACTCGTAGGAGCGAAGCTCCGTACTCGCACCTTCTCTTAGCCTAATTCCATTAATGACTTCACCGCCAATATCGTTGCACAGATTGAACATAATATGAGTGTTGCCTTGCGAGTCTTATCTTTATCAACATGCCCTATCAGTCTCCCCGCGACCACATAACCTAAGATCACCGAAGGCAGAAGCAATAGCGACAGCCATAGATGTTTGATGCTAAGCAGACCTGTGATCCCAAGAATCACAAGCGCGATCAGTGAGCTGAAGATGAAGAAAGCCGATAGGGCCGCACGAAACTGACGGGCATCTTTTCCTGAAAGCAAAATTGCCAGTGGTGGGCCACCGATAGCGGCAATATTACCAAATACACCAGATATCACGCCGGCGCCAAACAGGCTCTTGCGGTTAACGGCTATGTTGAACTTAAGCAAACTCAATATGACCGCCGTGGCAACGATGCCCGATATGGCCAGTCCAAGAATGGGTTGTGGTGCATATATCAATAGACCTGCCCCGAGAAAACCACCAGGAATGCGTCCAAGAAGGGCATATTGCAGCCCATTAAACTCAAGGGCACCTCGCTCTCTAAACAGGGTCAGCAAGGAGATAGAGAAGCCCATGATGATAACCGGGGCCGGTACTAGCTCTGGATCGACAATATACAGCAGAGGAGAGGCGACAATGGCTAAACCAAAACCGATAAGGCTCTGGGTCAAGGCACCACAGAAGATGATAAGGGAAGCTAAAGCTAATGTGGTTGGATCTATCATTGAAAGCACGGCATTTTCTCTCAATTGTACTGTGATGGTTAAGGCGTTAGCCTTGTTAATTAATATGAAAGGCTTCGATATTAATCTTTTAGTCGGGCTCGATTGTTTCTGCAGGGTCGAAACTAGTGTGGAAGCAAACAGGGATCGCAATGCGATCCCTGAAACTGACTGAACAAGATTTAAGTGAGTATGATTACTCTACATCTTCCCATTCGATACCCATCTGATCCATCAAGCGCTTCACTTCAGCAGGGATAGTATCAGGCTTATCTTTAGACAAGTCATCATCGTTAGGCAGAGGTTGGCCTGTGTATGCATGCAAGAATGCCTCGCAAAGCAATTCACTATTGGTGGCATGACGTAGGTTGTTAACCTGACGACGGGTGCGCTCATCGGTAAGAACCTTAAGTACCTTCAAGGGAATAGAAACAGTAATTTTTTTTACTTGTTCATTCTTCTTGCCGTGTTCAGCATATGGGCTAATATAATCGCCATTCCACTCAGTCATTGACTCACCTGTATATTCAAAATTCGGGGCAGATTTTAACCCTTTAAATTGTGCAGTCAAATTATTGCCTCTTATTTATGACAATTGCAAATAGATTTCCATATGTTTGGACGTCTAAACGTCTATATTTGGTTGACGCTGGGCTTTCCCTTAGGTACATTTAGACGTCCAGACATCTCCTGTCCAATTTTTGTTGGGAGGAAGGTGTTCAGTAAATAGTTCTAGGAGTAGTAGATGACCGAACGTAAGTTAGCCACAATTGCAGTGCGTCAAGGGATTGAGTCCGATACCCAACATGGTGCCGTGGTGCCTCCCATCTATTTGTCGACTAACTACTCTTTCGATGGGCACAAGAACCCCAGAGATTTTGACTATAGCCGTTCGGGAAATCCGACTCGTTCTATTCTCGGTGATGCCATCGCTGGACTGGAGAAAGGCGCAACAGGTGTGGTGACTTGTACTGGCATGGCTGCGATCACATTAGTGACTAGCCTGCTTGGTCCCGATGATCTGCTAATCGTTCCCCATGACTGTTATGGGGGAAGTTATCGTCTATTTACTAACTTAGCCAAGAAGGGGGCCTTCAAGCTTGCTGTGGTGGATCAGACTGACAATATAGCACTGGAAGCCGCTATTGCCCAGAAGCCTAAGATGGTCTGGTTGGAAACACCATCGAACCCTTTACTGCGTGTCGTCGATATCGAAGAAATTTCCAAGGCGAGTAATGCCGTCGATGCCCTAGTCGTTGTCGATAATACGTTCTTGTCTCCCATTTTACAGCAGCCACTCTTGCTCGGTGCCGATATTGTTATCCATTCGACTACTAAATATATCAATGGCCACAGCGATGTAGTCGGTGGTGCTGTCGTCGCTAAAGATGCCGAGTTAGGTGAGTTATTGCATTGGTGGTCTAATACCTTAGGCCTAACAGGATCTGCTTTTGATAGTTATCTTACCCTACGCGGTATTCGTACCTTAGCGGTACGTATTCGTGAACATCAGGCTAATGCACAACGGGTGTTAGCGGTATTAACTGCCAGCGAGGCGGTCGATAAAGTTTACTATCCAGGTCTTAGTGATCACCCTGGTCATAAGATTGCTGCTAAGCAGCAAAAGGGCTTTGGTGCCATGCTCAGTTTCGAGCTTAAAGGCGGAGAAACGCAGTTGGTAGCTTTTCTTGACAAATTATCTGTGTTTTCTGTCGCAGAAAGTTTAGGTGGGGTAGAGAGTTTAGTCGCAGTTCCTGCGACAATGACCCACAGAGCTATGGAGCCAGAGGCTCGAGCAGAAGCTGGGGTAAAAGAGACCCTAATCCGTCTTTCAGTGGGTATCGAAGATGCCGACGATTTAGTTGCCGATATTGAAGCTGGACTCGCTGCAGCGGCGAGTTGTTAATCTCGGTAGATAGGAGTTAAAGATGGCGCGTTGTCATTTGCACAAATTTGGTGGTTCTAGCTTAGCGGATGCAGATTGCTACCGCCGTGTTGCTCATATCCTTCTCACTCACGGCAATAGCGATGATCTCGTCGTTGTATCGGCCGCAGGTAAGAGCACCAATTTTCTTTATAAATTATTGGAACTCAAAGACACTGGTCAGCTATGGCAGGAAGAGTTGCAGGTGTTAATCAGCTTTCAACAGAATCTGATCGAACAGCTGCTTTCTAACGAGCAGGCCAGAAGCCTGAGAGAGCGTTTGTCTATCGACAAGTATCAGCTCATCAGTCTGTTTTCTCTAGAGTCGTTAAACGAGTATAAAAGAAGTGAAGTGGTGAGCTTTGGTGAGCGTTGGTCCGCTCGTCTCTTGGCTGCTTTACTCAGAGAGTCCGGCGTTGCAGCATCAGATGTCGATGCCAGAAGCTTGTTGCTAGCCGATGAAGGAGGCGTGCCGCAGATCAGACTCGATGAATCTCGATCACGAGTTCAGAAAACCCTTGGTGAGCATCCCAACGAAAGATTGATTATCACAGGCTTTATCTGCGCCAACAGCCGTGGCGAAACCTTACTACTAGGGCGTAATGGTTCAGATTATAGTGCGACCTTGATTGCCAGTTTAGCTAATATCGAACGTGTCACCATCTGGACTGATGTGGAAGGTGTATTCAACGCCGATCCAAACAAGATTAACGATGCCAAACTACTTAAGAGCCTATCTTTAGATGAAGCTAATCGCTTAGCGCATCTGGGCTCACCCGTGCTGCATAACCGTTCTCTACAGCCCCTATTTGACACTCAAGTGAGTCTGGCTGTTCGTTCCAGCTATGCCTCTCATACCGATTTCACCTTAATTGCACCAAAGAGCTCTCAAGCCAGTGCTCCGGTGGTGACTAATCTGTCCAGTGTCTCTCTGTTTAGTTTCAGAATCAGTAGTGATACTGCTAATTTGGCTGAGTTATTGGAAGTGGCTGGCTTGATCCCGTTAGCCCATTGGAAGTTGGCTCATAACCGAGTTGAGCTGGCTTTTACCCATGAGAATCAGAAACAAGTTCAAGCTATCCTGGCAACCGATGCCCTGGAAGTTTCTGACATACATATTCGAGAAGATCTAGGTTTAGTAGCCTTGGTCAGCGCCGATGCCGGGCTGTACCGCCGTGGCTTCGCTCGACTGCTGAGCAGAGATGCAAGACCATTGTTTAAAGATGGTTTAAGTCTGGTGACTTTAGTTCCGACATCACAAGTTAACCTGCTGACTCAAAAAGTGCATCGTCGTTGCGCTGGTCCTCGCAAGCGCATAGGTGTGCTTCTGCTTGGGGTGGGTAATATTGGTGAGACTTGGGCTCGGCTGTTCAGCCGAGCTAGAGTTGCACTCAATAAAGAGTTAGAAGCTAGCGTTGAGCTGGTGGGTTTACTCAGTTCTAAGAAGGCTTTATTAAAAGAGGAAGGGATAGATCTCGACTCATGGAAACAGGCGTTTGACGAGCAAGCTACTCCTTGGCTCTATGATCATATGTTTGAGCAGCTACAAGCACTCGAATGTGACGAACTCATCGCCTTAGATATCAGTGCTAGCGCCGACTTAACGCTGCAATATCCTGAGTTCTTCTCACGTGGCATTCATGTGGTTAGCGCAAACAAGCTAGCGGGTTCAGGGCCCTTAGCTTTTTATCGAGAGCTTAAGTTACAGTTAGGCAATCGTAGGTTATTTTGGCGTTACAATGCCAGTTGTGGTGCAGGTTTACCGGTACAGCACGCATTGAATGATCTGCATAACAGCGGTGATAGTATCGAAGCTGTTGGTGGTATATTTTCTGGCACCTTGTGTTGGTTATTCGAGAAGTATGACGCTAAGAAGCCGTTCTCTGAACTCGTGTTAGAGGCTAGAGGGCTAGGTATTACCGAGCCGGACCCTCGTGATGATCTGTCCGGTCGAGACATGCAGCGAAAATTGTTGATCTTGGCTCGCGAGATTGGTCATGAGATTGAACTGGAAGATATTGAACTTCATTCATTAGTGCCAGCTGATCTAGCCGATATTCCATTGGAACAGTTTTTAGCGCGGATCTCAGAACTCGATGGAGATATGTTGCAGCAGTTTCAGACAGCGGCAGAGCAAAGTAAGGTCTTGAGATATGTTGCCGGACTCGATGTTGTTGATGGCCAGCTTAAGGCTGCTGTTAGAATGGAGTGGGTCGACACTCAACATGCCTATGCAAATCTAACTCCAGGCGATAATGTTTTTGTGATACGCAGTGCCTTCTATCAAGACAACCCTTTAATTATCAGAGGCCCCGGTGCCGGGCGTGAAGTGACTGCAGCTGCTGTACAGTCAGATCTGGCGCAGATTTGTCGGGATTTAGTGCAAGAATAGCACCGCAGAGAAGGGCGCTTCGCTTCGAGAGGGCTTCGATACGAGAACGGGAACAAGTTCCCTTCGAGTTCGCCAACAAATTGGCTTCGAGTAAGAGCAAAAGTTTTTCATCTTTTGGCTTTTCTTGTCTCGAAGGCGCTTTCTAGCCGCTCTCGCAGTGACGAAGTCACGTTCTCGCAGCAGCTTTGCTGCGTTCTCTTCTTCTATCTTATTTGTATTTAGTCGTCTATTTTCTATTGACTTCAAACTCAGCTTCACTAATATGGGTGTCTAGACGTCCAAACGTCTAGATGGTTTTATTTATATACATTTATAATGTTTATTATTTTAGTTACGCTTAATCAGTTAAAGCAGTTAAGTCGAGCTGTAGAGGGAATAGGAATGGGTTTTCATCACGCACAACATTCAACATCACTAAATCAGAGCTTAGCTGAGCTTAATGGTGATATTAATGTTTCTTTCGAATTTTTCCCTCCTGCATCACCAGAGATGGAAAAGATCCTCTGGAACTCTATTCGTCGTCTCGAGCCATTGAAACCTAAGTTTGTTTCTGTGACTTATGGTGCGAACTCTGGTGTTCGAGACCGTACACATGGTGTGATTGAACGTATCCAGAGAGAGACTGATTTGGTCGCTGCACCTCATTTGACCTTAGTCGATGCCAGTGATGAAGAGCTCAAAGAGCTGGCTAAACATTACTGGAATTCAGGGATAAGAGACATAGTCGCGCTACGTGGGGATCTTCCCGATGGTAGCCCTAAGCCGACCCGGTTTGCTAACGATTTGGTACGTCTATTGCGCTCTGTCGCCGATTTCGATATCTCAGTGGCGGCTTATCCTGAAGTTCACCCTGATGCAAAGAATGCACAGGCGGACTTGATTAATCTTAAAAAGAAGATAGATGCCGGTGCAAATCGGGCTATTACTCAGTTCTTCTTCGATGTCGAGTCTTACCTAAGATTCCGTGACCGTTGTGTCGCGGCAGGTATTGATGTTGAAATCGTTCCGGGCATACTGCCTGTGACTAACTTTAAGCAGCTTAAGCGTTTTGCTGGCATGACAAACGTCTCTATTCCAGGTTGGCTACACAAGCAATTTGAAGGTTTAGATGATGATCCCGCGACGCGTCAGATGGTAGGTGCAAACGTGGCTATCGACATGGTTAAAGTCTTGTCTCGTGAAGGGGTTAAAGACTTCCATTTCTATACCCTTAACCGTGCGGAACTGACCTATGCCATTTGTCATACGTTAGGTGTACGCCCAGGGCAATAAGTTATTTTTAGTTGCTGTAATGCATAAAGCTGGAATTGAATGCCCCGTCTTGTGATGGGGCATTTTTTAATGGGTTCAACTCAGACCGACTTCATGGATAGTATTTAAATGGTTTTTATCTGTTTTAGTTATATTAAGTGCATTAGCTTTCTACAAAATATTTAAGTTCTAGATATTTATAGCCTATGCGCGGCATACGAGCTATTCCAATATCGACCAGCATCACCCTTTCCTCCTATCAGTATTTAAGTTTATCTCTGAACTAACTCGATGACACACATGTGATACAGTTGCGTTACATCTATGGTACATTTAATGTGTTGTGGGCGTATTCATTGGGTGATTAACATGAGACATCTCTTTACACTTATCGTTGTAACACGGCGTTGTTGATCAAATCCTCGCTATAGATGCAGCTACTCCAAGGGTTTGAGCTAACTAGGCAGCCTGTTTCCTAACTGGCATTCCTAGTCTTATGACTTTGTTCATTGCCTTTACACCTGCCAGCGCTTCACCTACTTGAGCATTATAATCTCGTAGGCTAAGTTTCGGACTAATTAGTTGCTTATATCGGTACATTGCTGTTTCAGATAGTGACCGTAAGTGATAGTCATTTTCCTTCTTCCATTGCGCTAACTCATTATTTTTGAGGGCTCTCACTGCCTCGTTTCGAGGATGCCCATCCTCCCAAAACCCAGCACTGCTTCTTGGTGGGATAGTGGGTTTGCAACCTTTACGCTGAAGTAGTTTGTGACACGCTTTGGTGTCGTATGCTCCATCAGCAGAAACTTGTTTAATCTGTCTTCTTAACGGCTTGATTAATGTGGGTAACACTTCATTATCAGCAACGTTAACCAGAGTGACTTCTGCTGCTACGACTTCATGCGTATTAGCATCTACTGCGAGGTGTAACTTACGCCAGGTACGACGCTTTTCTTTACCATGCTTTCGAGTCTTCCATTCTCCCTCGCCGTAAACTTTGAGGCCCGTTGAATCAATCACTACATGTGCCACAGAGCCACGACTCGGTGAGCGATATTTGATATTTACGGTCTTGGCACGTTTGCTAATGCAGCTATAGCTTGGTGAGGTTAGTGGCACATCCATAAGCTGGAAAACCGAGGTAGTGAAACCTTCTAGTGCTCTCAGTGATAAGTTGAATACACCTTTAACAACCAATGCAGTTTCAATAGCAACATCAGAGTAAATATACCCACGGCCACGGCGGCCGTGATGTTCAGAGCAACACCAAGAGCTAATGGCGTGCTCATCAATCCAAAAGGTCAAGGACCCTCGATTAATCAATGCCTTGTTGTACTGAGACCAATTGGTCATTTTACGCTTAGCTTTACCCATCTTGATGTTTCCAATAACCACATTGGAAGATCAGATCACATAAGCTGCAAAAGGTTCAATCGATTTAGGAAACAAGGCCTTGTAACACTGTTAAGTGGTCAGTTTTTTGCCGGAACAGTAACAGGGTCGACGGCTGAAACTAAGACAAAAGCTGCGCCTATGCCTGCTTCAGCTCAGTTGTGTGCAGGCTGTCATGGTCTGCAAGGCCAAGGGATTGATCCCGTAGGTCCAAGACTCGCAGGCCTTTCCGCCGAATATATTCAACAACAGATTAAGCTTTTTCAAACTGGGCAACGTCAAAATCCGACCATGGGGCCCATGGCTATGACGGTTCAGGGAGAGGCTATCGAGCAGGTTTCTAAATACTTCTCATCTCAAGATGTAGCCGATGTTTCTACTCATGTCCGTGGGGAAAAGGTCAGCTATGACGATCCTACCGAGCGTCTGGTTTACCAAGGGGATTGGGAGCGTATTATCCCAGCTTGTGTCACTTGTCATGGCCCTTCGGGGATTGGTGGTGGTCAGTTTCCGCGTTTGGCGGGTCAACAGGCTAATTACCTTAAGGCTCAACTGCTAGCCTGGCAAACAGGTTCACGCAAAGGGGATATCGACGGGATTATGGGCGATATAGCGGCTAAGCTTACCGCTAGCGAAATCGATGCCTTATCACAATATTTTTCCACGCTAGAATAGGAGTCACTCATGAATTTTTTGAAAAAAGTTTTAGTGGCCTTTGCTTGGCTAACTGTGGTATTTGCTGCTTTATTTTCCTATGTTTCCCTTGCTCAGGCTACAGAGTTGCAAGATAAGCAAGCGGAGTTGACCTCTGTACCTAAGTCTGCTGCCGGTGAGTATTTAAAACCAAGAAGTTTAGCCTCTATTCCCGAGGGAGAATTTGGGGATAAAGTGCGTTTGGGGTATAAACTCTTCGTTGATACTCAGCAGTTGAAGGATAAACAGGTTGGCAATGAGCTTAACTGCTCAAACTGCCATATGAATGCAGGCCAACAGGCCAATGCATCGCCTCTCTGGGCTGCCTATTTTGCTTATCCTGCATACCGTAAGAAAAACGATAAGGTCAACAGTTATGAGGAACGTCTTCAAGGTTGTTTCACTTACTCGATGAATGGTATAGCTCCTGGTAAGGGAAGCCCTGAACTCGTCGCCCTGTCAGCTTATTCTTACTGGTTAGGCATGAGTGGCTTGATGGATAAATATCAAGTTGCAGGAGCCGTCCCTGAGTTAAGTGACGAGGAGTTGGTAAAAGGTGGTAAGCGAGCTGATTTTCCTGTTCCGGAGGTAATAAAGCAGGCCCTCACGGTCGAGCAAAGAGCTAAGCTACCCGGTAAGGGCTTTCCTTCTATCGATAAGCCTAAGTTAGCCTACTCTCCTGAGAGAGGAAAAGTGGTGTACGGCGCCCATTGTCAGACCTGCCATGGTGATAATGGTCAAGGGGTAGAGATGAAGGGAGTTGATTCTCTGCCTCCGTTATGGGGCGAGAACAGCTTTAATTGGGGAGCGGGTATGCACAGAGTCAATACCGCAGCCTATTTTATCTATGAGAACATGCCATTTGCTAAAGGCTTCCAGCTATCTAACCAAGAGGCTTGGGATGTTGCTGCCTATATTAATTATCACCAAAGGCCTCAAGATCCACGCTTTAAAGGTGATGTACAGGGGTTAAAGGATAAATACCATAAACATCAGGGATATTATGGTGAGGAAGTATCCGGGTCTGTTTTGGGATCCGAGAAATCTAAGGAAAATTAACGCTTCTTAGTTTATCCGTTGAATATACTTAAATAGGGCATGTATAGTTACATGCCCTATTTTATGAGATGTGAGGAATGATACAGGCTACAAACCTATTTAAGGCGAGCTGTCACTGTGGTGCTGTCGAGCTTAAGATAAATTTACCCGAAGGTTTAGTCGACCCTCGTAGATGCGATTGCTCCATGTGTAGGCGGCGTGGGGCGATTGTTGCTTCTGTGCCTTTATCCGATCTTCAGATCGTCAAAGGGCAAACAGTATTGAGTCTTTATCAATTCAACACTCATAGTGCGAAACATTTTTTCTGCTCTCAATGTGGGATCTATACCCATCACCAGAGACGTTCTAATCCCCACTTATATGCATTCAATGTGGCTTGCTTAGAGGGTGACCCTTTTCAACTTCAAAAGCTATTGCAGGAAGGTGTGACACTATATGATGGCGTTAACCATTCAGCGGATCGGATGCCTAACATAATGAGAGTTGATTTAGATGAATAAGCTTGTCGTTGAGCAGGGCCTTTGTCCTCTCTGTCAACGAGGTAACGCTTGTGCTGTGGAGTCAGGGGGAGCGATAGATACTTGCTGGTGCACTCGCGTTTCTTTTCCGCCAAAAGATGTATTGCAAGGTGCAATGCCATCCTCCAATTCTTGTATTTGTGAAACCTGCATAGAAAAATTAAATCAAGAAGTCATCTTAGGCATCAAACGTATAGGTTAGTGATTGTAGGTTATCAATATTCAGCCGCTGATATCAGATTGACATCTCGCTGAAAGCTGCCATCGGTCAGTCTCTTGTGCTCGATACCATGTAACATGAAAGAGATGTTATAGCGGTTACCTTTAACTGACAATTTACTAAGCACTGAGCCACGGACAATAAAACCTTCGGTATTGGTGGTTACGTCTTTTGTTCGCTCTATGGCACTAATTTTATAGACAGTTGTACTTAGTTTTTCGTCGCCCTGAACCACCATTGCCATTTGCCCTGGTATCACCCGCTGCCAATCTTCATTTACTGCATTCTCTACTTGGCGATCATCGAGATTGAAGATGATGGGGTCGTAATCTGCTGGTGGATTATTAGCCTCTTCATCGTAGACTTTATTATAATTTCGACCTGTTAAATTATTAAAGTAGATCATGGGTGTCTCAAGGTTGATTAGCTATACTTAGATGACACATGGATCTATACATCTGTATAGTTTGTTTGTGAAAATATATCCATAGAATTTTAAATAAACGTTAAGTCGATCTTTACTCTGTTACGACGGTTTGAGGTGACACAATGAGGCTGATGTTTGTGTGTATCATGAAATTAATGAAGATGAGCTGTATAATTATGTTTCTTACTTTACTAGCTTGTTCTTGTCAGTTGACTCGGGAGACAAAGCTCATAGACACTCAATCCGTTGTTGTATTGTTAGCCCATCCCGATGATGAAACTTGGGTATCGGGTACTTTGGCAAAGTTAGCCGATCTAGGCATAAAAGTATTTCCTGTATACGCCACTTCTGGAGATGCTGGTAGTGACCATTCAGGCCAAGGGCTATCTGGGTCTAAGCTGGCTAAAGTACGGGAGCAAGAAGCATTAGAAGCTGTAGCTATTTTAGGTCTGCAAGCCCCGATATTCCTGCGTTTTTCTGATGGTAAGCTTAATCAAGATATTGAAAGTCTTCTTATTGCTGTTCACAGTATTATTGAGCGTGAAAAGCCCCAAGCAATATTGACCTTTGTAAGAGGAGGGATCACGGATAACCTAGATCATAAAACCATGAATATCTTGGTTGAAACGTATTTTTCTAAGCTTGGGATATATTTTGGCGTATCTGAATCTCAGGCTGATGAACTGGCGAATTCGGCAAGTAAATTTGCTTTAGATTATCGTGTCGCTAGGCCTATCGATGATGCTGAGGTCAGTATTAAGGTCGATATAACGGCTTATAAAATCAGAAAAATAATGGCTATGGAAAGTCATATAACTCAGTTCCCCCCTGTTATGAACAGCGCATATGAAGATTACCTTGAGTCGTTTCCTCA
This sequence comes from Shewanella psychrophila, assembly GCF_002005305.1. NCBI lineage: Bacteria > Pseudomonadati > Pseudomonadota > Gammaproteobacteria > Alteromonadales > Shewanellaceae > Shewanella > Shewanella psychrophila. The sequence goes on along the minus strand of NZ_CP014782.1, from coordinate 3,378,212 downwards.
GGAGGAGTTAGTCACTGGAAATAATGCCTGTCGGTTAATCTTACTTACTACGCAGCCTGCAAACTAGCCTCAATTACATGGCGAGCCTTGCTCTTTGCACTTCAAAGTCAGCTTGACACAGCTTTACCTTGTTTTACACCTTAGTGTATTGCTTAAAATCGTATTGTTAACCAATATTTAACAACTGGTTGGAGTCGTTAAGTATGAGATGGGATCTCTGGGGGATAAATGATGCAATTTAATAATACATTTTCAGGTTTAAAGCGAAGTTTACCGATAGTCGCGCTAGGTACATTATTAGTGGCGTGTGGTGGTTCTGATAGTGATTCAGGTAATGACAGTAGTGGGACTGATACTACACCTGATGTACCAGCTTCGAATATCGCGCCTGTGGCAAATGCTGGAGCCGATATAACACAGGCTGTTGGCAGCGTTGTGAATCTTGATGGTACAGCAAGTAGTGATGCCGATGGTAATAGCTTGTCATATAACTGGGTGTTTGCTTCGATGCCTGATGGCAGTAATGCCAGTTTGAATGGACAAACTTCATCGCAACCGGATTTCACCCCCGATATTGTAGGAAGCTATCAAGTATCCTTGATTGTCAACGATGGTCAGGTCGATAGTAATGAAGATTTAATCGATGTGATAGCCACTACAGAGTCTGTGGATATCACCAATGTTGAATTTACCAGCCGTGCCGGTAGCTGTGGTAGTTATGAAGGCAGTTACTTCTCCAATGTCATGGATCTTCAACGAGCTATGGGATTCAGCGGAGATCTAACCATTGCAATGAGTAATGGGGACTGTGTTGTACAAGCTAATGATATTCCAAATCATGACTTCAATGATGCTCAAGCAAGCTTTGCAACTAATGTGTCTGTGCAGGACTCCAATTATGTTATTAATAGTCAGCCTCTGCAGGTGCAAAGCAGCACAAGTTTAAACCTAGGTGTTACTAATGCTGTGATGCTCAATGGAGTTGCTATCGATCTGTTGGCCGCAGCGTGTTATGGGGTAGGTAACGAGCCTTTGGGCCAAGAGAAGATTGGTTGCGGCCAAGATCAAATTGATAATCCTTGGCGTTATGACCCTATGTCACAGCTGAATAACTTTGGCACCGATGAACATAATGCCCATGTTCAGCCTGATGGCACTTATCATTATCATGGCAGCCCTATGGCTATGTATGACTTAGATTGTGCTGCCACAGGAGAGGTGTCGCCTGTTATCGGTTTTGCAGCAGATGGCTTCCCGGTATATGGCCCCTGCTTTCAAGACCCTCAGACCAGTTTAGTCCGTGAAGCTGAGTCTAGTTTTATCTTGAAAGCGAATGGCGGTGCTAGACAACCCGTAAGTGGCTATACAACGCCTATTGATGGAGTCGGTGGCATAGCCAGTAGTGATTATGACGGTCAATTCAGAGGTGATTATGAGTTTTTATCCGGGCAAGGTGACTTAGATGAATGTAATGGCATGACAATCGATGGCCAATATGGCTATTACATTACCGACAGTTATCCTTGGGTATTGAACTGCTACAAAGGCGAGCTTGATGACTCCTTTAGCAAGGTAGGGCCAGCTTTATCTAACTTGCTGCATAGCCATTAAGTCGTTAGGTCACCTTAGGCTAATGATTAGAGTAAGGTGACCTGATATGCTCATTACTTATTACTTATTACTTATTACTTATTACTTAAGTCGATTATCTTCTGGGTGATATCCCCGGCCAGATTTGGATCATCTAACTTGATTCTCACTGGTTTGTTGTTTTCGATAAGTGTGTAAACGTTAAGGTTAAAACGGGTAAAGACATCGCCCCATGTATATTCCAGGAAGGTGGTTCCTGTCTCCAGACTCTGGCTTATGGTCCACTCGGTGGCGTACTCAGTCATCTCGCCATCGACAATTCTATTTGGCGCGTCGTGAGGAACCTTGACGACAGTGGCCTGTAATTTCATTAAGCCATTGATGGTGCTTTGAGGTTCGGTTAGATGCGATAGAAAATAGCGAGCATGTAGGTACCTTTGCTCTGGGTTAACATTACCTTTCTCACCTATTATGCTTTTTCCATTGGAATTCGCTAGCTCTTGTTTGGACCAGACTTTGTCCCAATTATCGATGTGCGCTTTTACGCTAGGTTGATTGGTCATGACCTGGGCGTCTTCACCTGTGTAGACGTTCACCCCTTCAGGATCTAATTCGATAATCGCGCGATCGCCAGACTTATCAGTCACAGTCCAGTGGAACTTAGGTGCAATAGGAAGCCCCGGAAGCTCAACTAAGGTGGATTTTATCTGGTTAATGTTAGCTAGCACCTCTTTTACATTGGCAAAATTAGTTGCCAGATACTCACCGTATGTTAGTTGAGACACGCTGCCTTTAAGCTTTTCTCCCATGGTCATAGGTCCGTAATACAGAACACTAGCTCGCATGCCTTCGCTATTAACGACGTCATGAACTAAGCCTCCATATGAGAATATGCCCGCAACTGTGTATTTGGTTTTGTATTTTCCGCCAGCTTTGTCTAAACCTAGTAAGAGCCGTTCTGAACCTGCTGGTAGTACCCGGATCTCTCCTTTCGTTGGCTCTAGCCAATCATTGGTTCGGCTAATGAGCGTGCCGAATGTTTTGGTATTCCAAGCAACGTCTGTGCAGGCTTCGACTGTAAATGTGCTTGCCCCAGCAAGACCTAAGGTGAATATACAAGTAAGTGCAGTAAAGTGAATCTTCATGTGTATGCCTCGTAGTCGTCAATGTCGCCTTATCATATGTGGTACATTCTATGGATACACATCAGAGTTGATGGATGAGATCCACGCTAGGGGGGATTGTCATGAGCTTAAGTTATGAGCAGATCAGGGCCTTTGTTACTGTGGCTGAAACTGGGTCCTTTAGTGCCGCTGCGCGAACGTTAGGACGAGATCGGTCGACTCTCAGTCAAGTGATCGCAAATTTAGAGATAGATTTGGGCTACGGGCTTTTCGAGCGTTCGGCTAAATTTCCTGTGCTCACTCGTGACGGTCATGCTTTATTGGCGCACGCTAAAAACTTAGCTGAGTACACCTCCTCTTTTGAATCCTTGAGTGCCAGCATAGGTGAAGGTATTGAGAGTGAATTAACGATTGTGCATTGTGATTTAATTCCAAAGGAACTGATAACCTTAAGCGTTCAAGCGATTCGTTCAAAATTTCCCGATACCAACATTCATTGGTTACATCGAAGCAGGCAAGAGATCATTGCGGAGTTAGAAGCCGGTGAGGCTGATTTAGGCTTGGGGGTATCCTTTAAGGGGAAGGCGATAAGCCGGATGCAATATATTCATTTAGCTAACTTACACTTTATTCCTGTGGTAGGGGCTGGACACCCATTGGTGAAAGTTTCAGAGACAGAAAAAGTAGGTATTACACAATTGAGAGGAGTTAGGCAGCTGGTCCCTGAAGATTGTATCACTGCAGATATGCAATCCTCGGTGGTGTTGTCGCCTCATTATCAAAGGATAGAGAATATGAGCGTGCTGAAAGCCTTGCTTGAAATTCATGAAGGCTGGGCATTATTGCCTAAAGGTCTGGTTCATGACGATCTTATTGCGGGGTCTTTAGTGCGTTTAAATATTAAAGAGTTGAATCAAGCTGTTTGCTTTCCTATAAGTTTATGGTCATTTAAATCAAAAAATCCAACCCCTGTCAGGCAGTCACTGATAGAGAGTATTTGTGAAACAATCAATCGGCTGGTAGAAAAATATCAGCAGGTGTGATTCTGTTGATAGTCATGTAACGCCCGCTATGCTGTGACGCGCCACTGTTTATCTATGCCTTAGAGATTCTTGTGATGGCGTCGTTCAGTGATTTTAGTCAGTTTGTGACTGGGACTATGGATGAATGGTGGATTGCAATATTTTGTGCCATTAATACTTGCTGGCTATGGCTGTTTTGGATAGTCGATCTAGTATTAGCTGGCGATCCTAATGAGTGCCATGCTAGCGCTTATTTTTAGCTTTAGCAGTAAGCACTCGTTGTCAGTTTAGGTCTGTGGCCTGACATGTTGAGCAGCGATAGTTTAGATATTTTGTCGCTGTCAGGTATTGGGATGATCATTATTTCTGTAATGAAGTCTGTAGATATTTCCTCTCTCTATTAAACAATTAGATGCCCTAATGATTCAAGATGGCAAATAGTCTTATGAGGTTAACTCGAGCTGCTTCTCTGTCGATAGCTGTTCTTCTAACCAGTTGATGGCGGTTTTATTACCGTCGTTGATGCCTGAGAAGAGGCGTATATTCAACTCATCTATCTGGCGTCTTTGGCTAAATTGTGGGGGGAGTTTCGCTTCATTTTCATCGTAGAAGACGACGGCCGTTGCCTTTAAGTTTTCTTGAGATGCCATGCAAAGCTGGGCTTCGAAGGAATAAGTATATCTGTGTTGCTTATTGACGAGTAAGGCATAGTCATGATTAAAAGTTTGACTCATGTATTCATCAAATTCCCCTAACATCTCTAGAGTGATCTCAACGCCAGGCTCAATAGTCACTTGAGCAATATTGTTAGTTAACAGTTCGACCGAACAACCAAAATTAAATTTATGCATGTTTTTCTTCCTTGTATTATTACTTTTATAGCGCCATAGAAGCTTAGTATAAAATAGCTAAAGCTGTAAAATGTATGCGGTTACATTTACATTGTGGAAGCACAGTAATCTCTTATTCATCTCTAAAGACTATTGAGGAAATTTGAGTGTTTATTGGTATTTCAGTGTATTAGAGCAGTCTGAAAGGGAAGAAGTTCGCAGGTGAATGATAATTAATCTAATTGATGTTCAATAGTTCTCCCAGCTCCATCAGAAAGAGCCTAAGTTACGCTCAATGTTAGCCAGACTAATGCTTTCTTGGTGCCCAGTTTTGTAGCGGGAAAGCTTTTTATCTTAATGTTATCCATTTTACGTCTCTTATCAAATAGTGGCGGGATCTGCTCTCGGTGTAAATCATAATATAAGACGGCAATGGCCTTCTGCTTTTCTAACGACGCCAAACACAGCTGAGCCTCATAGGTGTAGCTATATGGGTTTTTCTTGTTGACCAGGAGTGCGAAGGAGTCCGAATAGTATGTGTCCAGATAAGTATCTAGTTCTTCAACCATCTCTATGGTGAGTTCAATCCCCGAATCTACAATCACCTCGGCAATACTTTTATGTAGATGGTTAATAGTGCAGCCAAAACTGAGTCTAGGCATCTCCTTCACCCTTAATTTTATTATGTTTGGTCTTATTCAATATAGTGTATTAATCCCACTGGGTAAATTGACGCAATTGGGGGTAATGCTTGATAGTATAAGGCTTGCATTGTCGACAAAGGCTTAGGTAATTGAAATGGATAAAGTTGATGCTGTCGTTGTGGGCGCAGGAGTCGTGGGGCTGGCAATAGCGGCGAGGTTAAGCAGTAAGCTTTCCAATGTACTCATCATAGATAAGCACCAGAGATTCGGTGAAGAGACCAGTAGCCGTAACAGTGAGGTGATCCATGCTGGTATCTATTATCCCGAGCAGAGTTTAAAAGCTAAGCTCTGCGTCGAGGGCAAGCTGGCACTGTATGAATACTGCCAAAAAAGAAAAGTCCCATTTAGCCGCTTAGGTAAGCTCATTGTGGCCCAGAATTCAGATCAGCATGCATATTTAGAAGACTTGCAGCTTAGAGCCAGAAACAATGGTGTAGAAGATCTTGTATGGCAATCGCATCGAGACCTGCATCGATTTTCATCTGAGTTAAAGGCATCTACCGGGCTTCTCTCTCCATCGACCGGCATCTTAGATAGCCACCGTTACATGCAAAGCCTTCTGGCTGAGGCCGAGTCCAATGGCGCCATGTTAGCAGCTAATACTCAGTTTATAGGGGCCGAGCCCACAGATAAGGGATTTAATCTAAGTCTGGATATTGATGGCGAAGTCATGTCACTGCAGAGTCGCTATCTTATCAATAGTGCTGGTTTGTACTCTACTGATGTCGCTAAGAACATTGCTGGGGCGGGTAAAGAAAACATTCCTGAACTCTATTGGTGTAAAGGCCACTATTTTTCTTATACTGGCAAGAGTCCATTTTCAAAGCTTGTCTATCCTGTACCTGAGAGAAATATCGCAGGGCTTGGCGTCCACGCTACTGTAGACATAGGTGGGCAACTAAAATTTGGACCCGATACTCAGTACATCTCTCGCTCGACAATACCTGACTACAGCATAGACACAAGCCTGAAACCCAAGTTCCTAGAGGCAATAAAGTGTTATTTCCCGGGCATAGATGCGAACAAACTACAGGCGAGTTATTCGGGAATACGGCCTAAGCTTCAAGGGCCTAACACTAGTTTTGCAGACTTCCGTATAGATGGCAGCGAAGCACACGGCATAGAGGGGCTGATTAATCTGTTTGGCATAGAGTCTCCAGGGCTCACCGCCAGTCTAGCGATAGCTAAGCATGTAGCTGAACAGCTTGAGATCAATAAATAGATATTTTAGCTTACACAGAATTTAATATTCCTAGCTATGGAATAATTCAAACTGTACTAGATTTATATATAGCTGGGTAAGTATTATCAGGGGTAAATTACTCGCATCTCTTATGGATAAGATATTGATTAAAAGCTGAAGGCTAATTGATGACTTAAGGTGTCCATATGCGAAATATAAGATTCGATTGGTATAGGCTGCTCGGCTATAGCCTACTTTTTTTACTTTTTTCCTTGATTGTGACTATTGGATTTGTCTTTTCAATAACTGGTGAGGTTAAGTACTTAACGGAACTTGAGGTTCAAATATCTGGTATCGAATTAGCGTTTTCTTTAGCTATGTTTGTCAGTATTCCGGTTTTAATGTGCCGTTTTAGCTTTTACTTCTATCGTATGGTTAAGCAAGGAAGAAAAAGTGGCATTGGGATCATCTGTTATCAGAATCTGTTTAACCCGTTTAATTTTCTACTCTTTCCAAGCTTACTTAACCGCAATGGACAGGAGTCCAGAAGACGTTGTCTGGTGTCATTGACATTGTTACTCATACTCTACCTTGTCGTTTTTTTCGATACTCAGATCAAACCTATGCTTTTAAGCATGAGCACTTGGTAGCTTCATTTTGCTAGCCAAAAATAACAAAGTTAGCCATAAAAAAAGGAGCCATAGGCTCCTTTTCATTGATGTATTCACTTAGCCTTTATTTGCTAGTGAAATCATCTTAGCTTAGCTCTCTTTAGGAGCGCCACCTTTACGATGTGGTTTTCTGTCACCTGATGGACGACGATCGCTTGAGGCTTTACGTGGACGACGTGCCGGACGGCTATCTCCACCTGAAGGCAGTTCAGCACCTTCCGATTCACGAATGTTCAGAGGTCTACCACAAACACGCACTTTCCTAAGGTGTTGTAGTACATCCGCTGGCATTCCGGCAGGAAGGTCGATAGCTGTTATTTGATCGAACAACTGAATTTGACCTATGTAACGGCTGTCGATGTTAGCTTCATTAGCTACTGCACCAACAATGTTACCGACACCAACGCCATTGTCACGGCCAACGTCTATGATGTAGCGACACATCTTAACGTCTGGATTGTCTTTAAGTGAGTCAGCTGTACCTAAATTACTAGGAGTCGGGCGTGAATCACGACGTGGACGCTCACTGCGCTCGCCACGAGCAGGCCGGTCACCGCGATCATTGCGGTCACGAGAGTTACGATCATCACGGCTATCACGTTGACGTTCGTGAATCGATGGTAACTGTAGCGGGCGATCTTTCTGAACTTGCTGTAGTAATGCAGCTGCAAGTACATCGGTATCGACTTCTAGCTCTTGACATAGCTTCGCAACTGCACCCTTCATGAAGTCTAAAGAGTCTTTAGCAATAACCTCTGCAACTTGCTCACCTAGACGAGATAGACGACGTTCAGTTACTGTTTCTGGGCTTGGGACATCCATGGGAGAGATACGGCTCTTAGTCGCACGTTCGATAGTGCGCAGCATACGCATTTCTCTGTGTGTAACAAAAAGAATGGCCATACCCGTACGGCCTGCACGACCTGTACGACCAATACGGTGAACGTAAGCTTCAGTATCATATGGGATATCGTAGTTAACTACGTGTCCGATACGCTCAACATCTAGGCCGCGAGCTGCGACGTCTGTTGCAATAATGATGTCTAACTTGCCGCGCTTAAGCTGATCAACAGCACGCTCACGGGCTTGCTGGTTCATATCACCATGAAGTGGCGATGATGCATAGCCGCGAGCTTCAAGCTTTTCAGCAAGTTCAACACAACTGTTACGAGTACGAACGAAGATGATAATACCTTCGGTCTTCTCAACTTCTAAAACACGTACCAGAGCTTCAAGCTTGTTATGTTGTGACACTTGAACGAAACGTTGTTCGATGGTTTCAACTGTCGTAGTTGTCGCAGCAATCTTGACGTGAACTGGCTCTGTCAAATATTTATTGGCAACACGCTTAATTTGCTCTGGCATAGTCGCAGAGAAAAGAGCAAGTTGACGTTGCTTAGGTGTATGCTCAAGGATCCATTCGATATCGTCGATGAAGCCCATTTTTAGCATCTCATCGGCTTCGTCGAGCACCATAGCTTTTAGTGAATCTAGCTTAAGTGTACCGCGACGCATATGGTCCATTACACGACCAGGCGTACCAACGATGATCTGAGGGCCACGTCTGAGGGCGTTCAGCTGTTGATGCATGCTCTGACCACCGTAAATTGGTAGTACATGTAAGCCTTTCATGAACTTAGCGTAGCTGGCGAATGCTTCAGCAACTTGTACTGCAAGTTCACGAGTCGGTGCTAAGACTAAAATCTGAGGAGCATGAACCGATGGGTCTATGCTGTTCAGTAGTGGCAGTGCGAAAGCACCGGTTTTACCTGTACCAGTCTGCGCCTGACCTAGTATGTCTTTACCGGCCATAAGAGGGTCGATACTTGCGGCTTGAATCGGTGTTGGCTTCTCATAGCCAAGGTCGTCAAGAGCACGCAAAAGAGGCTCGGAAAGGCCGAGTTCGCGGAAAGTTTGTTCATTGGATGACATGGGTTGTAACCTTGTGGAATAGCAGAGTGCTCGTAAAGCACTTAGGTTTATAGACAGAAAATCAACCCCGTGTCGACTTCCCGCACCGAATAACGTATCAGTAAGCCGAACATTATAGCAGGGTGCAATTGGTATTACCAATTAAAGATGGGGTTTTAGCCTATATATCTGATGATTTCCTAGCAAATATTAAGCCAATTAATGAGTTAGCGAGTGAGGTATTTAATTTCTATTAGTGATTTTCACGTTTATTTCAACGTTAAACTGTCAATAATCAGCAGTTGATAGACCGATTCGCTTACAGCCGCCAGAAATTTAAGATCTATTTTCTCTACTGTATCGCCGCTCCCATGATAATCCTTGTGAGGCGGGACTCCAAAATAGAGCCAAGGAACTCCGGCTTTGTGTAGAGGGTAGTGATCAGATGCTCTCAACCAGTCTACTTTCAGGACACTTCTTCCTAAGGGACTAGGGTGGTTTGCCTTGATGCATAGACCTGTGGCGGTGGTTAGTGTTCTTTTTATATCATTAAAATGGGTAAAGCCTCGCCTGCCTTCGAGGTAGATAACATAAGGGCGACCGGGGCGGCCAACCATGTCCATGTTGATGGCTAATTCTATCTGTTCTATTTGTGGGATGGTCCCGAGCTCTTTGAGTTGTTCGACTAAGGCATAACCACCAAAGAGGCCGGGTTCTTCGGCATCGGTTGCGACAAACAAGGTGTTGACCGGACTTTGCGATGAGTCAGGGAGGCCGGCGTAACCGATTTTGTTGTGTTTAGCGATTTGGCTGGCTACTTGTAAAAGAGCGGCAACTCCGGAGGCGTTATCGTCGGCTCCAGGGTGGATTTTATTTCCTTTCATACCTAAATGATCGTAATGGGCGAGAATGACTCGCCATTTATCTGTGGGCTCAGGGGCGTAGATGACGCCGATCATATTGATTCCTCGGCGCTCACCGAAACTATATTGGTATGTAAATGGCGCCGAATATTTACCTTTCCAGGGGGTGAGTCCTATCTCACGATATCTTAGGTCAATATATTGTCTAGTTAACTCTGCCCCTGAGGTGCCGGTTTTTCTTCCTTCAAATTTCGGAGAAGTAAGCTTAGCTATATCGGCATGAAGCTGTTCTGTGTCGGCCCATTCAAGAGCAAGTTGAGTTTTGCAAGAGGCATAGGAGGAACTTGAGTGAGTACAGCCGGAGATTATCAGGCTAGTGAATAACACAGTGGCCAGCATAACTGATTGCTGAAATCTCAGTCTGGTACTCGTTAACCCATTAAGTCGATGAGGAGTTGGATCCATCCCGTTCCTTACTGCCAGTTGTTTTATCTAACTTAACCCCATTTAAGCTGAGATACACTAGGTTTGTCTTTTAAATCGGATAATGCGGGGGCTGGTTATTCATACAATAGGCTAAATTAAGTGAGCAGCCCAAGCCATATAGACTCGGGCCGACATTTATACCAATCTTATTCCCACCTGACTTTACTGTAGGCTTTCATCATTGCAGTAGAGGTTTGAGGAATCGTGCCGTATGGGAGTCAGCATGTTGAGCAACCTCTTCCGGGGTACCAGCGACCAAGATAGTTCCGCCGCCTGCGCCGCCTTCGGGGCCCAAGTCGATGATCCAATCAGCAGTCTTGATGACGTCCAAATTATGCTCGATGACGACGATGGTGTTACCGTGGGTTTTTAGCCTATGTAAGACGTCTAGTAGTAGCTGAATATCGGCGAAGTGTAGCCCGGTTGTCGGTTCATCGAGAATATACAAGGTCTTGCCGGTATCTCTTTTCGAGAGTTCCTTGGCAAGCTTGACGCGCTGGGCCTCACCGCCTGATAGTGTCGTCGCGCTCTGACCTAAACCAATGTAAGAGAGACCGACTTCCATCAACATTTGTAGTTTTCGTGAGATAGCTGGCACGGCATCGAAGAAGCCGCGTGCCTCTTCGACTGTCATAGATAACACCTCGTGTATATTTTTACCCTTGTATTTCACCTCTAAGGTTTCACGGTTATACCGCTGACTCTTACAGCTATCACAAGGGACATAAACATCCGGTAGAAAATGCATCTCAACTTTAATCAGACCATCGCCCTGACAGGCTTCACAGCGTCCACCTTTGACATTGAAAGAGAAGCGACCTGGCTTATAGCCCCTTGTGCGAGACTCTTGAGTCGCGGCAAACAGCTCTCGAATAGGGGTGAAAATACCTGTATAGGTGGCCGGATTCGATCTGGGCGTACGACCGATAGGGCTTTGATCGATATCGACAACCTTGTCGCAGTGATCCATGCCCTTGATACTCTTATAGGGCGCTGGTTCATCTACAGTGGCACCATTGAGTTGCCTGTGAGCTATCTTGTAGAAGGTATCGTTTATCAGCGTAGACTTACCGGAACCTGATACCCCAGTTACACAGGTGAAGAGGCCGACTGGAATGGTTAAATCCACATCTTGAAGGTTGTTGCCGCTGGCGCCGAATAGTTCAATCAACTTGTCGCCGTCGTATTCGACCCGCTCTTCACTGATATGGATCTGTTTCGCGCCGGACAGATATTGGCCGGTGATCGAAGACTCACAGTCGAGAATATCTTGCAGGGTGCCATCACAGATCACCTCGCCACCATGAACTCCGGCCCCAGGGCCGATATCAATAACGTGATCGGCCATCTTGATAGCATCTTCATCGTGTTCGACGACAATAACTGTGTTACCTAAGTCTCTTAGGTGGATCAGAGTTTGCAGTAAGCGTTCATTATCTCTCTGGTGCAGGCCGATAGAGGGTTCGTCGAGCACATACATGACACCGACGAGTCCGGCGCCAATCTGGCTGGCGAGTCTGATCCTCTGGGCTTCTCCGCCGGATAATGTCTCAGCCGAGCGGGATAGGCTCAGATAATTGAGTCCCACGTTTACCAAGAAGCCGAGTCTGTCTCGCACTTCCTTGAGGATCTTCTCTGCTATCTGACCTTTTTGTCCCGGGAGCTCTAGGCTGCTGAAATAGTCCATCGCCTCTCCGATAGACCACTCGGTCAGCACCGGCAGGTTCAGATCTTGGATAAATACGTTTCTTGCTTCTTCCCGCAGACGAGAGCCACCGCAGCTTTGACAAGACTGGGTATTGATGAACTTAGCCAGCTCTTCACGGACGGCGTTTGACTCGGTTTCGCGGTAGCGACGATCCATGTTGTTGAGAATGCCTTCGAAAGGGTGGTTACGTACCACTACATCCCCTCGGTCATTGATGTACTTGAAGGCAATACTTTCTTTTCCGGAACCGTATAACACCAGTTTACGTACGTCATCAGTCAGTTGCTGAAAGGGGTGTTCTATATCAAATTTATAGTGTTCGGCTAATGAGCTGAGCATCTGAAAGTAATAGAAGTTACGTCTGTCCCAGCCACGAATAGCGCCGCCAGCGAGGGAAAGTTCAGAATTTAATATCACGCGGTCTGCGTCGAAAAACTGCTGCACGCCTAAGCCATCACAGGTACCACAGGCACCAGCTGGGTTGTTGAAGGAGAATATTCTAGGCTCGAGTTCGGCCATGGAGTAACCACAATGTGGGCAGGCAAAATTTGCAGAAAACAACAGTTCTTCTACTTGGTTCTGCTTGTCATTATCCATAGAGGCGACAGTGGCAATACCACCGGATAGCTCGAGTGCGGTTTCGAATGATTCGGCCAGACGTTGTTTAATATCATCCCGTACCTTGAAGCGGTCGACAACGACTTCGATAGTGTGCTTCACATGCAATTCTAATTCTGGTGGATCGGTCAAGTCGCAGACATCCCCATCAATACGGGCACGAATAAATCCTTGAGCCGCCAGACTCTCGAGGAGTTTGACATGCTCTCCCTTGCGATTGTTGACTACCGGGGCAAGCAGCATTTGGCGACTGCCTTCAGGTAGCTCTATGACTTTATCGACCATCTGACTGACCGTCTGTGCGGCGAGTGGCTGGCCATGGGTTGGACAGCGGGGCTCACCCACACGGGCAAAAAGCAGACGTAGATAGTCGTAGATTTCTGTGATGGTACCTACGGTAGATCTGGGGTTGTGAGATGTGGATTTTTGTTCGATTGAGATGGCTGGGCTTAGACCTTCAATCAGATCGACATCAGGCTTTTCCATCAGGCTTAAAAATTGGCGCGCATAGGCGGAGAGAGATTCAACATAGCGTCTCTGTCCTTCGGCATACAAGGTGTCGAAGGCTAGGGAAGATTTTCCTGAGCCGGAAAGGCCAGTGATCACAATCAACTTGTTTCTGGGAATCGTTAAATCGATGTTTTTTAGATTGTGGGTGCGGGCGCCACGTACTTCAATCTTGTCCATCTGTCTCTCTATGCCGAATAAAAAAGAGATCGATTATCGCATAAAAAATGACAAAAGCGGAACTCTTAGGTTTGAGGACGGACAGGATCCTTCTAGCCCGTTCATTTGCACTCAGGAAGCATACTTTGAGTACATCCATAGATTCACTTCGACTATAGGGAAGCCTAAACTTTGTTTAATCACATCTTGGGATATTCTTTTTGAGCTAATTAAGCGCTTCGTGATAATATGCGCGACTTATTTATGTATTCAGATCAGGGCGGAACATGGCCAACAACGGACTCTCAAAGACTGAGACAAAAGTCGCGTTTTCATTAGCCGGTGTATTTGGTTTGCGCATGATGGGCTTATTTATGATCATGCCTGTCTTTGCACTATACGGGCAACATCTAGAGGGCTTTTCACCACTTTGGGTGGGGATAGCCATAGGTGCTTATGGTTTAACTCAAGCCGCCCTGCAGATCCCCATGGGGATCCTATCGGATAAGTTTGGCCGTAAACCTATCATCCTCATCGGTCTGGTATTGTTCGCTATCGGTAGCCTGGTCGCTGCCAATGCCGATACAATTTATGGTGTCGTGGCCGGTCGGGCAATACAGGGAATGGGGGCGATAGCTGCAGCAGTGCTTGCCTTGGCTGCAGATTTAACCCGGGATGAGCAGCGCACTAAGGTGATGGCGATTATCGGCATGTGCATAGGTTTCTCTTTCGCATTGTCGTTGTTGGTCGGGCCAATTGTTGCTCAGTATATTGGTTTATCGGGCTTGTTCGCTATGACGGCGTGCCTGGCTGTACTAGGCATGTTAATCGTACAGTTTTTGGTGCCAACTCCCGTCACCCATGCGCCGAAAGGTGACACCGTGGCGACGCCAACCAAATTAAAAGCCATGATCAGCGACCCGCAATTAATCAGGCTCGATGCCGGAATATTTATTCTTCACCTGGTGCTGACGGCTGTATTTGTGGCCTTGCCACTGGATTTGGTTGATGCGGGCCTAGTGAAAGAGAAGCATTGGATGCTCTATTTTCCGGCATTCATTGCAGCCTTCTTCCTTATGGTGCCGCTGATCGTTATCGGGGTGAAGAAGAAAAATACTAAGGCCACGTTTCAGGTCTCTTTGTTGGTCATGATGTTGGCTTTAGGTTTGATGGCGCTGTTTGCCCATAACCTAGTGGTTTTGAGTATTGCCGTGGTGCTGTTTTTTACCGGATTTAACTATCTGGAAGCCTCTCTGCCAAGTTTGATTGCCAAGTTTTGTCCCGTGGGCGACAAGGGCTCAGCCATGGGTGTTTACTCCACCAGTCAATTTCTTGGTGCCTTTTGCGGTGGCTTACTCGGTGGTGGCGCATTTCAATTATTGGGCGCCGTAGGGGTATTCATAGCGGCTCTGTGCTTGATGACTCTCTGGTTATTATTGACCCTAGGCATGAAAAATCCTGTGCTACTCAAGAGCTATACCCTTGAAGCTACAGTAGAAGGTAAAGAACAGGCCAAGGCTATGGCAAGTGAGTTGTCTCAATTAACCGGAGTTGCCGAGGCGATAGTTGTCTTGGAAGAGAGAGTCGCATATTTAAAAGTTGATGAGCATTTCGATTTAAGAGAAGCGCGAGCTGTGTTAGGCTCTGTCAGCTAACTCGCCTATTCGGATATTTTGTTTCGAAGTGGGCGCAAAAATTTATAGTAATTAGTAAGAATATCTCAGGAGATTTCAATGGCCAGTCGTGGTGTCAATAAGGTAATTTTGGTCGGTAACTTAGGGAAAGACCCTGAAGTTCGTTACATGCCAAATGGCAATGCCGTAGCCAACTTTACAGTGGCGACGAGTGAGTCTTGGAAAGACCAACAGGGTCAACAACAAGAGCGCACCGAATGGCACAATATCGTCATGTACCGTCGCTTGGCTGAAGTTGCTGGCGAGTACCTGAAGAAAGGTTCAAAAGTCTATATCGAAGGCAAACTGCAGACCAGTAAGTGGCAAGATCAGTCTACCGGTCAAGACCGTTATAAGACTGAGATCAATGCTAACGAGATGCAGATGCTCGATAGCCGTGGTCAAGGTGGCGGACAGCAAGGTGGCTATGGTCAGCAGCAGGGTCAGCAGCAACAGTCTGGTGGTTATGGACAACAGCAGGCGCCTCAACAGCGTCAGCAGGCTCCGCAGCAGCAATCTAACTATCAAGGTGGTCAGCAGCAGGCATCACAGCAAGCACCTCAGCAGAGTGGTTATGGTCAGCAGCAACAGGCTGCACCGCAGCAGGCTCCAGCCTATGCGCCCAAACCTCAGCAAGGAGCTCAACAAGCACCACAGCAGGCGGCTCCTAAAGCAGCTCCACAGCAACGTCCTGCGCCTCAGCCACAACAGGCTGCGCCGCAACAGAACTTTACACCGGATCTCGATGACGGTTGGGATGATGATATCCCGTTCTAGACATGGCTAAAGAGTATACTCAAATATACTCCTTATGCATGACTCAGAAACCTCGCTACGGCGAGGTTTTTTTATGATATTTATTCGAGGATTATCCAGTGAGATAGTGTGAGTCTGCTACATCTTTGCGCTTACTTTTCACCTAGGTCTTATTACCTAAAAGTATTACTCCCTTCTTCTAGTTTTTATTTCGAGCTGCAATTTTAGCCTTTTTTCCCGTCGTAAGATTGCTGTTTACTGTTACTGTGGACAGGTTCATGTCTTTCACAATAACAACATAAGGAAATCACCCGTTAGTGCTGGATTAGGCATATGGAGAGCCAATAAAGCCTAGGGTATGACTGAGTATATGGTAAAAAAACTGATTTTAATTTCCCTCTTATTGAGTCTGGTTTGGCCTGTGATGGCTAAGGAGAACGACATCGAGATTAGCGGTCTAGTGATCGATAGAACCTTGACGCGCTTTGGAAAAGATTTCGGCTTTTACTATTCAGGATATTGGAGGGATCTTCCTTTTACACAGGGGTTTAATGTCACTTTATACGAAACGGTCTTTCCACAAGCTGGCACACAGCTCACCTTAGAGGTCAATGGAACGGCTATCTATAGAACCCATTTTGGACGCCGAGCAAATCCTATTAAGGAGAGAGCGGAGCAGGCCATTTTGTTAACCATAGACTACATGGCTAAAGTCAGAGCAAATGCGATAACAGGTGAATTTGCCGATACTTCAGACGGTTATTAGCTCAGCAGCTAACCAAGATGATTAGGAATAAGAATAATGAATTACAGGATGTTACTTATGGGGGCAGCGCTATCGGCTGCAAGTCTGGGAGCTAACCAGACTCAAGCCACCGAATTAGTTTATACCCCTATCAACCCAAGCTTTGGCGGTTCGCCTCTCAACGGCTCATATCTGCTTAATAAAGCCAATGCGCAGAATGATCATACGGCAGATAGTGCTGAGAAAGATTTCGTCACTCGTTTTAAGGAATCACTGGAGCGTAATATTCTCAATACGGTTACCCGTGGTGTGGCAACTGGTGAGATCACCGATGGCACTTATGATACAGGGGATTTTCGAATCGAGGTCGCCACTATTGGTGATGGAGTCATGTTGACGATTACTAACCTGTTAACGGGTGAAGTGACTGTGATAGAAATGCCAACTTACGGAGGTTAGATGATGAAAAAATTAATTTCTAGCTTCGGCGTGTTATTGCTTTCTGCTTGTAGCTTGATCCCTAAACCTGAGCTCAATATCACCGATGCCGAGCTTAATCCTGTGAGTCAAACCATGCGAGAGTTGCAGGCAAAACCTGGGCCTAAATACCCTATACCGGTTGCCGTCTATTCTTTCAGGGATCAGACTGGGCAATATAAGCCGCAACAGAATGTGAGTTCGTTTTCGACAGCCGTGACGCAAGGCGCGACCTCTATGTTGATCCAGACGTTACTCGAATCTAAGTGGTTCACGCCGGTGGAGCGCGAAGGGTTACAAAACCTGCTTACTGAACGGAAGATAAGTAAGAAACAACCAGTAAAAAAGAAAGAATCGGAAGTGCCTTTATTAACTAATGCCCGTTTATTACTTGAGGGAGGGATCATCAGCTATGAGACCAACATCAGTACAGGTGGAGCAGGTGTTGAGTATTATGGTATCGGGGCTTCAGAGCTGTACCGTGAAGATCAGGTGACTATTTATCTTAGAGCCGTCGATGTACACACTGGTAAGGTCATGATGTCGGTATCGACCACTAAGCGCGTCTTCTCTCAGGAGATGCGTGCAGGCTTGATGCGTTTTACTAGCCTTAATCGTTTGGCTGAAGCCGAAATAGGTTTTACCACCAATGAGCCAGTGCAGTTCTGTGTGCTTCAGGCAATAGAGCTCGCGGTGGCGGAAATCATAGAGAAAGGGATCAAGCTGGGATATTGGAATCAGCATGATTCATCAGTAAAAGGCTAGTTATGAGAGCGTTCGCGGGCTCATTGCGAGGACGCTGCGCTTCGAGTACGCCAACAAGTTGGCTACGAAATAAGAGCAAAAGATTTTTCTCGCAGCACTTTGCTGCGCTCCCTTCGAGTTTGCTGCGAGCAAAGAGCAATAGCTTCTGGGCATTTGACTTGTCTTTTCCTCGTAGTCGCAAAGCGACGTACTCGGAGGCGTTTCATAGCCGATCTCGCAGCGCAGCGTTCTAGCAGGGCGAAGCCCGTACTCGCAGTGACGAAGTCGCATCTTAGCTGCAGCTTTGCTGCGTTCCCTTCGAGTTAGCTAACAAGTTTGCTGCGAGCAAAGAGTAATAGCTTCTGGGCATTTGACTTGTCTTTTCCTCGTAGTCGCAAAGCGACGTACTCGGAGGCGTTTCATAGCCGATCTCGCAGCGCAGCGTTCTAGCAGGGCGAAGCCCGTACTCGCAGTGACGAAGTCACATCTTAGCTGCAGCTTTGCTGCGTTCCCTTCGAGTTAGCTAACAAGTTTGCTGCGAGCAAAGAGCAATAGCTTCTGGGCATTTGACCTGTCTTTTCTTCGTAGTCGCAAAGCGACGTATTCGGAGGCGTTTCATAGCCGATCTCGCAGCGACTCTGCAGCGTTCCCTATTTGCTATAAAAAAAGGGAGCCTAAGCTCCCTTTTCTAATCTAGTTAATATTTAACTAGTCTTAGTTCTGAATGACAGTTGCCGAGTTGAAGTCACCAGTCTGAGTCACTGATATGCTGTTACCCATACCCGTTTGAGAACCTGTTACTAGGTTATCGTTGCCAGTCTGAGCAATCATAAGGTTGTTGCCCATACCAACTACAGCAAATGCTGGGTCATCTTCGCCACCAACCCAGTTACCGTTGCCAGTCTGAGTGATCATAGCGCTGTTCTCATCACCGACAATAATCAGATCGATAAGGTTGAGGTCGCCATTTTGAGTCGCTTCAACATCTGTATTATCAAAACCTACAACTGTGACTAGCGCTTCGTTCTCGTTACCATTTTGGTCGATATCGATTTCGTTATCGTTGCCCTGAACATCGGCATAGCCAAAGTTTGTATCGCCATCTTGATGCACTTCGATGTCATTATCTTCGCCATCGGCAAAGGCTACGATTTCGTTGTTGTCACCGTCTGAGCTCATGTCGATGTCGTTGTCATCGCCATAGGCACCGAAAGTAGCGAAGTTAGTTTCACCTTCTTGATCTAGGTCGATATCGTTCTCATCGCCCCATACCTGGAACTCGGTGCCGTTGTTATTGCCTTCCTGTTCTAGGTCGATATTGTTATCACTGCCTTGGATGTCGGCAACAAGCGTGTCGCCTATAGTGTTACTGTCGCCATCTTGAGTTATCTCAACATCGTTATCATCACCTGTGGTAAGGGCAAGATAAGCCGTGTTGCTGTTACCATCTTGGCTGATTTCGATTTCATTGTCTGAGCCAGTTAGAGAGTAAACAAAACCTGTGTTGCTATCACCTTCTTGAGTGACTAAGAAGTTGTTGTTATCGCCATCAACACCTTTGACCGCACCTAAGTTACCGTTACCTTCCTGATAAACTTCGACGTCGTTGTTATTACCTACGTTAGGTGTGATATCTAGCGACACCATGCCACCTACGTTGTTATCACCATATTGAGTGATATCACCGTCGTTATCGTTGCCTTCAACACGGAATACACCGAAGTTACTGTCACCTTCCTGAAGGACGATGGCAGAGTTAGTATCGCCTAATAGCTCTACTACAGCTTCGTTCTGGCTTCCGTCTTGCTGAACGTCAGCAAAGTTATCATTACCTGAGATAACAACATTGGCCTGGTTCCAGAAGTCAGCCTGTGCAACTAAAGCTTCGTTGTCATCGCCTTCAATAGCTACATCAGCTACATGCCAATCAGCTGCTTGATCGACTTCGACATTGTTACCTAAGCCTTTTGAATCGACATAAGCTTCCGCCCAATATCCATCCTGAACGATCGTGGCTGTCTGCTCGTCGCCTTCTTGATTGAGCACTGTAGTATGACGATCACCAGTTTGAGTGACGTAAGCTTCTTGGCCAACGACATCGCCTTCAGTGACAGTTGTCTGAGTCACTGTGGCACTATTATCTGAGTCTGCAAAAGCAGATGAGCTCATTCCTAGTCCTGCGGCGATTGCTAAAGCTATGATCGATTTTGTTTGCGTTCTCATTTGACGCTCCCTGTTAATATTGAGTTATTGTGATTGCTGCCCCGTCTGCAATCTGTTCAATTGAAAAATTAGCGCTTCCCAGTTGATTGAGTTGAACCAAGTTGTCATTACCTATTTGAGTAATATCGGCTTGATTGCGCTCACCAACCTGGAGTAATTCCACTTCATTGTTATCACCGTATTGAGTGATATTCGCTTGGTTATCTAGACCTACTTGAGCTAGCTCTATGCTGTTGTCATGACCTGACTGCAGCAAGTAAGCCTGATTAAGTACACCCGATTGAACCAAGTTAATGAAATTACCTCGCCCGTTAGTTTCAAGTAGAGCTTGCAGAGTGATAGGTAGCTCGTAATCTTCACTATCTTGGCGATCTTGTGGCTCTTGGCTTTGAGCACAAAAACTACTTGATAGCAGAATGATGATGGATAGAGCCTTAGTTAACGCTTGCACTTAACACCCCTTTACGAGTTGCTTGTCATGACAATAAATGCGTAATACTTGCAAAAAATTGATTCTGACTCGCGATAAATATCTCTGACTTGGCCATGTATTTAGCTAAGCCAAATTTGATCTCCAAGGTACGTATCGATGAAAAATGCCGCAATCGGAAGAAGGTATATTTATTCAAATTAAATTAATAAACTTATAATTTGATGTAATTCAGTGAAAAATATGGTTTTTACCCTTAATGTTATTAAATATTCTTTAAATGCATAACCCCATCCGACTAGTAGTAAAGTTGTAAAAAATGTTAACGCTCTTTTAAATTTTGTATTTGTGTGGCAAAAATTCACGGGTTAATAAGTGCCGGTTATCACGCTGTGACATTCGAAGCTTGCTTATACCTTTAGGTATTAGCTCAAGGAATGTCGCAGTAAAGGGATGAAGTACCGGATTGGGGAATTTTAAAGGATTAATAGGAAACCAGTTTATGTTGAACAAACTGTCACCTCTGGCAATTGCCATTGCAGGGGTTATGGCTGTATCTGCGCCAGTACAAGCAAAATCAATTTCTAATCATGAGTATGTTAAAGACTCAATTCTCGTTGTTTATAAAGATAATACGACTAAGAGTGAGCGACTTTCGGCTCAGAGATTAGTGAGAGGCTCCATTCGGGATCTCAATGCTGATGGTATCGATGATAAATTTTCTCGCTTGCTCGATGGACGCTTAGCTAAAATGTCTTTGCGTTCAGGCGCAAATGTTGATGAGGCAATTAAGGTCATCAGTAAACACCCTGCGGTTAAGTATGCCGAGCCTAACTATGTGATAAAGGCCATAGGTACACCAGATGATCCTGACTTTGTCTCTCTTTGGGGCATGAATAACACAGGTCAGGATGGTGGAACGACCGATGCCGATATCGATGCGGTGGAAGCCTGGGATATCACTACAGGTGATACTAGCGTAGTCGTTGGTGTTATCGACACGGGTGTCGATTATAACCATGAAGATCTACAGGGAAATATTTGGACTAACCCTAATGAAATCCCTGGTAATGGTATCGATGATGACGGCAACGGTGTGATCGATGATGTTCACGGTTACAGCGCCATCAATGATAATGGCGATCCAATGGACGGTAACGGTCATGGTACACATGTATCGGGTACTATTGGCGCTAAAGGCAACAATGGTATCGGTGTTGTTGGCGTAAACTGGGACGTGACGATCGTGGGTTGTCAATTCCTCGATGCGGGTGGCTCAGGTTCTACCGAAGGGGCGATTGCCTGTATCGATTATATGACAGATCTTAAGATCAATCATGGTGTCGACATCAAGGCGACCAACAACTCATGGGGTGGCGGTGGGTTTAGCCAAGCGCTAAAAGACTCAATTGATTCAGCAGGCGATGCAGGCATCTTATTCTTCGCTGCAGCGGGTAACAGCGCGTCAGATAATGATGCTACTCCTAGTTATCCGGCAAGTTATGATTCAGATGCTGTGATGGCTATTGCCAGTACCGATAGAAATGACAATATGTCAGGCTTCTCACAGTGGGGCTTAACCAGTGTAGATATGGGAGCACCAGGTTCATCTATTCTATCGACGACTCCAGGTAATGGTTATTCGACCTTTTCGGGGACTTCGATGGCAACGCCTCATATGACAGGTGCTGCTGCTTTAGTTTGGTCTATTAACCCAGATTTGAGCGTTGCCGAGATGAAGCAACTGCTGATGGATTCAGGTGATACGAATGCTGACCTAACAGGCAAGACTGTTGCAGGTACTCGACTCAACGTAGCGACTGCATTGGATATGGCCGATCCTTCTCCAAGTTATCGCTTCACTGCAACGCCAGTGTCTCAAACTGTCGAAGCGGGTTCTGGCACCAGTTATGATTTCAGTGTCGGTAGTGTAGCGGGTTGGGATGATACAGTTGCGCTAACAGTTGCCGTTTCACCTGCACTCGATGGTGTGACTCTATCTACCGACTCTGTGATGGCGGGAGATATGTTTACCGTCGATGTGATGACTGCAGATAATGCGGCATGGGGTGACTACACCATTACCGTTTCTGGTGATGATGGCATGATCCAGAAAGACAAGTCAGTATCTCTGACTGTGCTTCCACAGGGGCTTGAAGACTTCACTTACCGCAATGACTCATCTGTAGACATTCCTGATAACGATGCAGCTGGTATCACCAGCACTATCGAGGTTAGTGATGAGGTGCAGATATTTGGTGTTAATGCCGATGTGAATATCACTCATACCTGGAGTGGTGATTTACTGGTGACTTTGACTTCACCAGCTGGCACAGAAGTTGTTCTATCTAATCGTGCTGGTGGCAGTGCCGATGACATCATCAAGAGTTGGGATCTAAGTGACTTCAATGGTGAGATGGTAGCCGGTACTTGGACGCTATTTGTTAGTGATAATGTTGGTGCTGATACAGGTACACTAAATAGCTGGGGTATGGTGGTTTCTGGTGTTGGTGATGCGGCTCCTGCTGCACCTGTTGCAAGCTTCGATTACAGTGTTGATAGCCTGAATGTGGCATTTACTAACACGAGTACTGATGCTAATGACGATATCGTTAGCTATAGCTGGAGCTTCGGTGATGGTTCGGTTTCTGCTGATATGAGCCCAAGCTATGTTTATGCTGCTGCAGGTACATACTCTGTGTCTATGACTGTGACTGATGCCGAAGGCAACGAAGACACAGCTATGATGGACGTTGAAGTGTTTGAGCACAGCATCACAGCTGGTGTTACACGAGCGAGAGTTTCACGTCGCGGTAGTGCACTTGTGGATCTGACATGGGATGGTGCTTCTGGTGAGTCTGTAACTATCTATCGTGATGGTGTCATGGTCGCAACTACAGATAACGACGGTCGTTACCGTGACCGTTTCACTAATGCTCCAGCATCGGTTGAGTACAAGATCTGTGAAACCTCTACTAGCCTATGTTCTGATCCAATTACGGCTCAGTTCTAAGTTAATAGATTTAAGGCACTTAGATGTGCCATAAGGAAACTATTCCTTGTTAGATTGCGGCCTTAGGGCCGCTTTTTTAATGGTTATTTTTGGGTTTTAAAAACTGGGAACACTGGTGTTATACCGATTGGTATTAGTGTTGGTGGCCGCTAGTGGATTGGCTAGGGGTATGGGACTTCTCAATGCCGCTAGCGAGCTCGAGTTGAGTGATGATTTGTTTGAACTCGCCCTGGATATTCCTCATCTCAGCTTGTACTAACTGGCTGGATTGTCTTAACGTAGTGGGCATATTTTTCAGATACTTTTTGCCTGTCTCGCTGCGGTAGAAGGCGGCAATATCCTTTAGCTCTTGCTCGTTGTAAGTGCTGGTATAGAGAGAAATAAACTCAGGTTGGATCCGTTCCCAGTTTAGCCGCTTGTTAGCGAGTTCGAAAGCCTGCTCCCTGTACTTGGTCTCAATCTCTCTATGGTCTTTCTTTAAGGGCAGATCTTTAACCAGATGAGCGTAACTGGCTTTAAGCTGATACATGGCTTGGGGGATCACGTCTTGAGCGAAGGTGGCATCTAATACTGACTGTGCAGCTTCTTGATGAGAGGTTTGATCCGCATGACTTGGGCTGCTGAAGATAAACAGCAGGGTTATAGGGGCTAGTATTTTCATTATAACTCCAGATAAGAAACCTAGCTCCTAAACTCTAGAAGCTAGGTTCCTTCATTAATTACTTCAGATCTGCCTGAATGGCCACACCCGAACTGGTTTGTTCACTCTGTAGAGTGATGTAGTACCAGCCTTCGATTGGGTTAGTCACAGTGAATGACTCACTGGTACTCGCCGCGTTAGTCGATGATGCCGAGTTAGACTGAGCACTAGGCCAGCTAGTGCCACCGTATAGGCTCACATCACCTGTTCCATGAGCTGTGCTCACTGTCAGCTCTGTGGTACCAGCATCAACCCACATGGTGTAGTAGTTCACGCCATCGGCTGTACAGATTGCTTCACCGGATGCGAGTCGTCCATCGCTCACAGGGTTGAGTGTCTGACAGGCATCACTGATGTTACCCGTAGCTGGTGGGGTAACTGGCGGAATAGTGCCGCCACCTAAGCTAACGTTAATGGTCGTGCCGCTGTACTCGGTATCGGTATCGACTACGATATAACGCCATCCACGGTTGGCTGTCACTTGGATAGACTCTTCGTTACCTGCGTTTGTAGAGCGGGCATGAGCATTGTTAGCATCGGCCCAGGTATTAGCGTTGTAATACAGGCTTGCATCGCCGATCCCACCCGATATTGTGATGGTTAGCTGAGTATTATCTTCTTCTACAAAAACATAGAAGCTGCTTCTACCGCCACTGATACACTCTTCTTTAGCGAACGTTAGCTGGCCATCACTCATGGTCGCAGCGCCGCAGTCGGGAGCTGGATCTGGATTAGGGTTTGGATTGGTTCCACCGCCTTGAGCCGGATCTGGATCGGCAAACACCTCTGTGGTGCTGACAAGAAGGTTAGCTCCACCAAATTCACCCGAGAGTGTCAGGTAGTGCCAATACTCATTCGGATTCAGGGTGACCTGAATTACCTCATGGTTACCATTTCCTATGCCGAAGCCATCGTTGACTTCACCGCTCGCCCAACCTGTGGTGCTGTAGTAGATATCGGCATCACCCCAGCCGCCGCCTGTCTTGATCCATAAGGTTTGGTTAGTTCTGTCGACATTGGCAAAGGCAAAGCTGGCTCTGCCATTTTGCGAGTCGATACACTCCATGGGTTGATCTATGACCAGAGATGCATCAGGCGTGTAGCGATAGGCTTCACTGGTTACGGTACATGGCGAGTAGTCTTTACTTATGGTCGAAACCGGACCTGTCCAGTTACCTTCTGTACCACTGAGAAGAGCGGCGGTATCGGATGGACCGTGGTCGACTATGCCGTTATCTACTGTACTTAAGCCACTGGTTAGCCAGCCGGTCCACTCGTTGTCATAGCGTGTACCGATACCATCCATAAAGGTTTGATATTCAGTATATTGATCATTTCTCAGGTAGGCTAAAATTTGATCCACATCGGCTTTATGATTCTCAAACATGAAGCGAACCGCCAGATAGCCCCAGCGATAAATACGGTCTTGGCCTGAGTTGTAGTTATTCTTGAATATAGCTGAAAGTGGGAACTCTCCGGTTTCACCTAAGGTGATTGCCGTCGTGTTGGCATCACGGTAAGAGATGTATTCGGCTAAGCCCTCGATCCACCAGATGGTATCAGCCGAGATCCCGCGGCTGAAATCACCTTGCAAGTTATAGCGGCCATCTAAGTAATGCACGTATTCGTGTTGTAGGTTCCAGATATGGAAATCGGGTCTGCGCCACTCGGCCTCATAGGCAATAAAGCGTGCCTGATTCTTAAGTCCGGCAGGCGAGCCCTCTAGATACATGCCACCATTGTTGGTTGCGATACCGAAAAAAGTCCCTGCATAGGACTGATAGTCGCTGGAGCTGTCAAATACGATCAGCTCTAAGGCGCTGTTGTTGTCATTTGCGACCGGGGTACGGTTAGTGGCCAGCTTAGTATGGAAGTAATTTTCCTGAGTACCTAACACGCCACATGCCCAATTCGCCTGATCTCGATACATACTCTGAGCACGCATCTTCAATGTGGAAGAACATTCCCAATTGAAGGTTAAGGTTTCAGCCTCAAGCTGCGCCTTGAAGCCGCAGATATTGTAGTAGTTACAATTACTGCGATCGTAGTAATCGGCCATTTCGGCCGCGGCCATCCAGACCACTTTCGAAGCATCATTCTTACTGCTGCTGTCGAGTACGGCCTTGACTAAGGTGGTGACTCGACTTTTCATCTCAGGGATGTGATACAGACGAGACATCTCACGAACAGCATTGGTTAGTACATATTCGGCATCGGTACCGACTAGGTGACGATTGGCTAATTGGAAATTATTC
This sequence comes from Shewanella psychrophila, assembly GCF_002005305.1. Taxonomy (NCBI): domain Bacteria; kingdom Pseudomonadati; phylum Pseudomonadota; class Gammaproteobacteria; order Alteromonadales; family Shewanellaceae; genus Shewanella; species Shewanella psychrophila. The sequence continues at coordinate 3,351,820 of NZ_CP014782.1, read as the reverse complement.
AGGGCATCGAGAATGGTGTGGTCCGTGGCATAGAGTGCCTTCATGGGCTCATCCCACTGGGCGCGGAACAAGGTCGTGAAAACCGAGTTTGCGGCGGCATTCATCCCGAAGTTAACTTCCCAGCTGGCATCAAAGCGGGTGAGTACTTCTTTGGTGATGTGATTGAAATCGGCGCCGAGTCCAATGGAGTCGATGAGGATCAGGGTTTCCTTCAAAACACCAGAATTCTCCGTTGAGACGGTCCAGATGTTGCCATTGTTGAAGAGGCTGGTGAGCTGAGTCTTGACATCAGACTTAACTGCGCTCGAATAGACCGGTACATCGTTAGGACTATAGAACTGCACATAGAGTGCGGCGCGCTGAAAATAGATCAACGATTCGATACCTGTAGAATCAACTCCGGTATAAGCAGGTGCACGGTCACGCACAGCTGCGGCGACAGAGCGCATATTAGACTCACTAAATAACGCAGTGGCGTCCGGGCCTTTTAAGTTATAGAGCGGGCTGACACATTGAGGATCTGAGCTCGCAAGTTCAGTCACCAGAGCATTGCCGCTAAGGCCGATAAATGCGCTGCAACCAGTAGCAGCCATAGGGCCACTTAGCCCAATAGGGCCAGGCGATGCGAATGTCGATGCAGTGTTAACCCAAGGGGAGCCGGTTAGGCTTGAGGCTAGAGTCGGTGATAAATTGGATGAAGGTAAGGATGTAGAGACTAGACTCGAGTCTAAATTACTCTCATCTTGGCTCACTTGTGTATTACTCATTGCACTGAAGCTTGTTGCTAAGCCAAGTGCGACGACCAGGGTATTAAGTTTCATGGGGTCTCCATTATTGTTGATTGCTCCAGAGGCCTAATTGACTCTGGAGATAACTGTCTGCTGAGCAGATCTTGTTAATCTTGTAGATAAAGAAGCGACCACATGCATGACATCTGAGATGCAACACTTTCCTTGGTTGACGGTGTAACATAAAGGTAACAATATAGGTGCGGAATATAATATACAATATAAATTTGATCGTTTTTTGTTCGTAATTAGATTGGTTCTATTAAGTAGGTATTTAACTCATTGATTTTAATTTAATTTTAAAGTCCATAAAAAAGTAGCATTTAATGCTAAAAATTTACTGATGGAACAGCCATTGGATCCAGAGATGGAAATCACTCACTTCGGATCTATTGATTCGAGTCATTAAGGGGTGTATGTATAAGAGAGCATAAATAGAAACCTCAAACGACTATGTCAAACATCTTACTACCCCAAGATTATCTTCATGTTGATTTCGATCATCCCGGCGACGCTGGTGTGATGTTTCTCAAGCGTTCTATCTTGCCCAAACTTGCTAAAAACCAGGTATTAATCAAGGTGGCCTATGCCGGTGTCAATGGCCCTGATGTCGCTCAGCGCAAGGGAGTCTATCCACCGCCTAAGGATGCTAGCCCTATTTTGGGTCTAGAGGTGGCGGGAGAAATCTGCGCGCTTGGAGATGAAGTAAGCCAATGGCAACTCGGTGACAAGGTTACGGCCTTAGTGCCGGGTGGAGGTTATGGCAAGTACGTGGCGACAGATGCTTGTCATTGCTTACTTATCCCCAAGGGCTGGACTTTGAAGCAAGCAGCCGTTATCCCGGAAACTTTCTTCACAGTGTGGGGTAACCTGTTTATGCGAGCGGGTTTGAAATCTGGGGAAACGGTGCTCATTCATGGCGGCTCTGGCGGAATAGGTAGTGCAGCGATAGCCTTAGCTAAAACATTCGGTGCTAGAGTCATTGCCACATCGGGTAGTGATGATAAATGTGATTATTGTCTGAGTTTAGGGGCGGATTTAGCCCTCAACTATCAGGATGATTTTGTTAAACCTGTGATGGAATACACCTCAAATATGGGGGTGAATGTGGTGTTCGATATTGCTGGTGGTGATTTTATTAACCAGAACTTGAAGGCGTTAGCCGTCGATGGGCGTATGGTATCTGTTGCAATGCAAAGAGGGTCACAGGCGCAAGTGGATATATTCAGGATCATGGCTAAGCGCATCACTTGGACTGGCTCCACATTGAGGCCGCAGAGCGTAGAAGCTAAGGCAAGTATTGCCGCGGAGTTACGGAAAAAAGTTTGGCCATTATTGAATATGACTCAAGAAGGTGAAGCTAGCACCAATAAGCTAGTGCCTAATATATCGGCGAGGTTCTCTCTCGCTGACTGTGTTAGTGCGCATCGACTAATGGAGTCGGGTCGCCACAGAGGAAAAATAGTGTTAGCGGTCCATGGAGAAGAGTTCGATTGAAATATTTTTGTAGTCTCATTGAAATCTCACTGTCATCTGGCTAGTTCAAACTCGTCATTACTGGCTTTACTTTTTGGCTAAGTAATTGAGTTTGACGCTGTTACTGATGCTGATTTGAATGTAATTATGATGAGTTTTCCTTTTATTTAGGCTGAGTCTAAGAAAGCCGCGCACATGGTTTATTTATTGTAGATTAAATTTTTTTTACACAGAAAAACTTGAATAACTGTGTCTTTAAGCTAAATTCGATATTGACTGAGATGTTCAGATCACAGGGCGACCTTACGGAAAAAGTAAGGTGATTTTCTTTTATCATGGGCAAACATTTGTACTTGTTGACCGAAACTACACCGGATGATCGTATTGGGTGTTATTAGTCTAAGTGGCTAGTGACGAACAGACTTCTTCCTGTATGTGTTGATTTAAGGGTATTGGCATATATGTATAACACAACAAAAACACCAGTATGGTATGGCGAATTAAGAACCGCTCGAGGCAATGTCATTGTGATTCATGACAAGCAGTTTCCTGAAGCTCAAGCGGGACGTATCTACCTCTATAATGCGGTGAGAGATACGATAATTGAGTACGCCGAAGAGATAGTCTCGGGAAATCTGCATGATCTCGATAAGGCAAGGATTAAGGCGGCAGAAGATACTTATGGTGCAGCCTGGGACTCGGCTCGTTCAGAATTTATGGAGAAGCATCAAGGGTGGGTTGAGGCGAACGCTACTAAGCATAAGCCGCTAATTACCAAGGCTAAGGCCAAAGTTAAATCGAAAAAGCAAGATGAGACCGCCAGTGACTCATCAGATAATGAGCCTGGCTCTGAGAGTCTGGACAGAGAGTTTGCTAACGGCTGGTCTGGGGGGCTCGAAGAATAATTTTCTCAACACTTGCCTGTCGAAAGAATGTAAGCGCCTAGGGTCTAAAGCCTAGGCGCTTTTCCATCTTAAAACGTATTAAATTCATAGCGACTGATATGGTGATAAACCTCTTCAGGTTTTATCCAGGGATCGGCCTCGAGAGTGGGTTGGTTGGCACCATCAGGAAGCTGTTGGGGTTCGATACAAATGGCTTGATGGGATTTTAGCGCTTGCCCACCTTTTCCCGGGTTGCCACCAAGGTAATTTGCTCCGTAAACCTGTACACCGGGCTGATTGGTATATAGGGTCATACTTCTGCCGGACTCAGGTGCGCTAAGGCAGCCAAAGCGAGTCATTTCTGCCCCCGAACAGTTCGTTAGATAGCAATGATCTATCCCGGATGTGGAGACAAACTCCTCACTATCCTGGGCGATAGAGAAGGCTTTAGCGCGGCGAAAATCCAGCAGAGAACCCGAAGTATCTGTTATTCCAGTGGGAATACCTGACTCGTCCAGAGCAAGCATGCTGGTGGTCTCTATCTGTAATTGATGACCTCTGTTGTTCGTTGAACCGCTACCCTCAAGATTAAAATAACTATGTTGAGTCAAGCTAATGGGGCAAGGTTTATTGACGGCGGCAAAGATCTCCATATAGAGATTATTTCCAACTAATCGATAATCTAACTGCACATTGCAGATCCCTGGGAATCCCATATCGCCATCTGGGCTAACTAAATTAAGACGAACACCATCTGGCAGTTGACCCATATGCCAGCGCTTGCGATTAAAACCTTCGCTCCCTCCATGGAGGCAATGACTCGCCTGATTGATATCAAGCTGATATTCATCATCACCGAAACTCATCCTGCCATTGGCTATACGATTTGCATATCTACCGGCGATGGCACCTAAGTGAGCGTCTTGTTTAAGGTAATCTTCGATAGAGTCACAGCCAAGCACGATATTTCCACGCTCGCCATGACGATCTGGAGTCCATAAAGAGCGTATGATGCCACCTAAACTCAAGACTTCTATGGCGATGATGCCATTATCTATCCTGACACGTTCAATTTGACCCCCACGAGGATCGGTCCAGGAGTCTAGCGGGCGAAAACGTACCATGGGATATCCTTAAATTGAATTATGTGCAGTCAAAATTCTGGTTCCTAGGCCCTAAGGCCTAGGAGCTAACTCTAGTCATCTTAGTTATTTTTAATAAACCTCTTCATCTACTCGTGTCGCGCCAGCACTAGCGGAGCAGAGGTAAACTGTGGCTTCTAATCCTGTTTTAGTCGCGTATTGACTCTCAATAGCTTCGACTACTGCATCAGTTAAGGCGTGATCCACTAAGGCGACGATACAACCACCAAAGCCTCCACCTGTCATTCTCACGCCACCGCGCTCGCCGATGACTCGTGAGATGATTTCGACTAAGGTATCGATTTCTGGCACAGTGATTTCGAAATCATCACGCATAGAGGCGTGGGATTGTGCCATTAACTCGCTTAATTTAGTTATATTTCCGGCTTCTAATGCATGGCTGGCATGTTGGGTTCTGCGGTTTTCGGTCAGCACATGCCGTGCACGTCTATAGCAGACATCGGACAGTTCAGATTTAGCCGCTTCAAGTTGGCAGAGTTCTACGTGCCTGAGGCTCTCAACTCCGAAGTGTTCGGCGACGGCCTCGCATTGTTCACGTCTTAGGTTGTATTCCGAGTCCACCAGCCCACGCTGCACATTTGAGTTCACTATGATAAGACTCAAACTGTCAGGAATATGAACCGGCTCACTGTCTAAGTCTTCACAATCGATGAGCAGGGCATGATCTTGTTCACCTAGGGCGCTGATCATCTGATCCATGATACCGCAGGCGCAGCCGACGTATTGATTTTCACCGCGCTGAGCCATCTGAGCTACCGCTAAGGGCGAAAGCCTAAGCTGGCTGCAATCGTTGACAGCGGTGCCGAAGGCTACTTCTAAGGCCGCCGACGATGAGAGGCCTGCGCCTAACGGCACATTACCAACAACTGAGATGTCTAATCCTTTAGCTGTGAGTCCAGTAACTGCCATCGCTGCAGTGAATCCTTTAAGGTAATTAACCCAGCCATCATCAGGATCCATCTTGCCTTCCTGACCGAAGGTCCACTCTTTAATGTCCCCAGGGAAAGCATCTGATACGGCGCGATAGATATCATCATCTCGACGTTTGACTGCGATAACCGTATGAAAATTGATGGCTGCTGGTAAGACAAAGCCATCATTGTAATCTGTGTGTTCTCCGATCAAGTTAACCCGACCAGGAGCCAGGTAAAGATCGTCTGCAGTTGTGCCAAAGGTTTGCACAAATAATTTGTTCGCGCGCTGTGCGGGATTCGACATGCTTTAAAGCTTCCCTTATAAAATAGTTTGCTTAATAACTGCCATTAGGCAGAAGTTTAAATACGGCACTTGTTGGCCGCTTTATCTTACTTGCTTGGTATCTAGTTTATGTATCACCAGCTAAATATGTAAATAAATATTACATAGGTTTTTATAGCATGAGTAAGACGGGGCTGTAACTGAGTTTTTCGACATTCTTATGCAAAATGGCTCAATCAATAAGTTTGGGCTGATTTTTACATCTTTTCATAGGTTAACTCGTCGGTTTAGGGATAAGTTTCAGCATAGAATAAAGAGCGACAACTCACTAGCTCAGCTAGCTAAGTTCGCTCTTTTTTCATCAAGACATTATGAGTGTCATCGATTAGACCTAGCTCTCTGTGACTGCTACAGGCGCTATCACTTGGTCTCCGAAGACAAATTTACTCAATAACAGGGTGACTAAGATGGTCGTAAACAGGGTGATCGCCATCATATGTATGAAGTGAAAAGGACTCCAAACGAAGGTGAATATGGCGTAGACAAGTACACCAAAGACTAGGCCAATCTTGATCGCTTTTGCGTGAACATTCTTAAACACCAAGGCACAGATAAAAGCGGCTAACACAGGCATAGAGTAAAGGCCGTTGAGTTGCTGCAGCAAGGAGATGATACTCTCAGATTGTGCAAAAATAGGAACCAAAGCGACCGAGATTAAGGTGAAGACTAAGGCTACACGCGTGCCTATCTTACGCACGTCTGCATTTGGGTTGATGTAGTTTTGGTGAATATCACAAGTATAGAGGGCTGCCGCCGAGTTAAGGCAAGAGTTAAATGAGCTTAGCACAGCGCCTGCAATCACTGCGGCGAAGGCGCCGGATAACCAAGATGGCAATAAGTCACCAACCAGCCTCCCATAAGCGACATCGCCCACATCACCATATAACTTGAAGGCGACAATGCCAGGGAGCACAACAATGAAAGGCACAATTAATTTCATCACCACCGCGGCGTAAAGACCTTTCTGCGCTTCTTCGACAGACTTGGCAGCCAGCGCTCTTTGGGTGATCACCATATTGGTTCCCCAATAGAAGATCTGAATGAACACCATGCCAGTTAGCAAGGTATGCCAGGGTATGTCTGAATTATCATCGCCAATCAGGGTGATGCGTTCAACCGGGATACCCGAGAGATCCCAGTTAATAGCGTTCATGGCTAAGTAAGAGACAATAATTCCCATGGCTATCAGGCCTATGCCGTTTAATGTGTCTGATATGGCAATGGCTCTGAGGCCGCCGAAGATGGCATAAACGGCGCCAACAACGGCGAAGATAATGGCCAACATGGTGACGGATATCTGTAGGCCAAACATAGACTTCATAAACAGAGAGCCAGTGTAGAGCACCACAGGTAACAAGATGAAGGCATAACCTAGCATAAAGAGCACCGAGACCATGGCTCGAATGCCCTTATCATTGTACTTGCGCTCCAGCAGCTCAGTGGTGGTCGTACAGTTATATTTGTAGTAGATAGGGATGAGCCATTTTGCCAGAATGATCAGGCCGATGGCGGCACCGATTTCCCACCAGGCAACGAGCAATGCCTGAGCACCATTCATGCCGACTATCTGCTCGGCGCTGATGTTTGTCATCATCAAGGATCCTGCTACGACCACCCAACTTAGGCCGCCGCCAGCTAAAAAGTAATCTTTACTGTCGTTGGCATCTCGTTTGATGTTGCGGCATTTTAGATAGGTAATGAGTCCCACCGTCGCCGTTAGGCCAAAAAATATGACCAGTTGAATGATCTGTTCCATCTTGATTTCCTTTTCTTATTCTATGTTTACACTAATATTTTTTAGACTAGAGTAAGCCCGTGGCTATTAAACCAGTTGTTAAAACCAGTGTCTAAGGCAACAGGAATACTCAGATTTTAACTAGTCTCTGGCTAGCTGCTGCAGTTGGCTACTGGAATCGATGGGCACAAGTCTAAACTCAAAGAGCATGGGCTGGGCCTGAATATGATATTGCTTATGTACCGGTCTACCCCATGAGGTATCACCGCCAACCCCCATTTGTTTGTAATCGATATTCCAGGTCACAAAATCCCGAATTGGGATCTCTGCGCCATGGTTTTTAGTGACTGGTACTAACCCCGAAGCCGAGCTTTGAGCATGATGGGATCTAAAGTCGATATCGGTTTGAGAGAAGGGCCATAAGCTGGTCTGTAACTCTTTAGCGGCGATGGCCATTAAGCCGCGACCTTCATTATTGGTTACGGCTGCATATCGTACCTGAGTGCGTTGGCCTGTCTCTTGTGGGCGAGAATAGCGGTGGTACAGCTTTTCGATAGGCAATTGATACCAACCGAGTGGATTGCCCGTGATGCGATCGGCGTAGGTTTCTTCCGGTCCACGACCGAAGTAACTCATAAATCGTCGATCGAAAGGCAGTCGAGTGCTGAAGCCAAATCTGGGAAGATCCGCTAGCACCTTATCACCCGGTTTAAATTGACTCTTTATCACTAGCTCACCCTTGGTATTGAGCTGGTAGAGGCTGATTAAGCTGAAGCCGAGTGTAGGGTGGACTTGGATCACCCTAAGGCCCTTGTTTTTGATCTGTTCAATAGACTCAAGTTGAAGCTCAATGGCAGCATCTTGCCAAATATCACCCCACTTAGGCAGGCCATTACCTAGGTCATTATCTGTCGGTGCTCGCCAGAAGTTTGCCATTAAGGGCGCGCTTATCTGAGATTCACCGCCTGTGTTCACTTGGGTTAGCCAGCCTGTATCCTTCGAGATGGCATAACTGTTATCTTTCTGGCTAAGCAGCCATAAATCATCTTGTTCGCTAATACGGCTATTTTTGTCGAACTCGCTAATTGAAGGTGAAGCCTGCTGGATCTTAATCTGCTCGAAAGCCAATCTGTGGCCTGAGGGCAACATGGGTTGCGGGCTATCGACCAGAGCGGTGACGAGCAGGTGATAATCGTAGCGTTTATCGAGATTTAGTGTTTGCTTAGATGCGAGATTAAGCTCAATAGTTTTATTCTCATTGGCTGGAATGATTGGCATCTTCATCTGGCCGCTGCGGATCGATATGCCATCTTGTTGCAGTGACCAGCTAAGCGCTAGGCCCGAGGTGTCTTTGAAGTCGTATTTGTTACTCAAGGTAAATTTTACCTCGGCGGTATCTATGTGGAAGTTGTCGAATCCAATGGGTTGATACACCTTTTTTACCTGGCTCAAGTGTGGATGGGGGTTGCGGTCGGGATCCACCAAGCCGTTATTGAGAAAGTTGCCGTCAGTAGGCATATCCGGCTCATAATCCTTGCCGTAGGCCCAATATTTTTGGCCTTTATCATTGGTAAAGGCCAGTGATTGATCGACCCAGTCCCAGATAAAGCCACCTTGAAGGTTAGGGTACTGCTCTATTACATCCCAGTAATCTTGTAAATTACCCACAGAATTACCCATGGCATGGGCATATTCGATCATGATCAGTGGCCTGTCGCTGTGGTTTTTTGCATACTTTTCTATGCGTTCGATGGACGGGTACATGGGGGCGACGATGTCGGTATAGGCTTGTGTGCCTGCTGGTTCATACTGTACTGGACGGCTGGGATCTCGCTGTTTTACCCAATGATAAAGAGATTCAAATAATTTTCCTTCGCCCGCCTCGTTGCCTAATGACCAGATGATGATGGAGGGATGATTCTTGTCACGCTCTAGCATACGCTCAACTCTGGCCTTATGGGCCGGCAGCCAGCTCATCTCGTTGCCGAGCTGAGTCTTTTCATCGATCGCCAGAGGATGGGACTCGATATTGGCTTCATCTATGATATACATGCCATATTTGTCAGCGAGTTGCAGCCAGTATGGATCGTTAGGGTAATGGCTCGAGCGCACTGCGTTGATGTTGCTTTGTTTCATCAAGCGTATATCTTTTTCCATGCTCTCACGACTGACCACATGGCCAGTTTCTGGATCGGTTTCGTGGCGGTCGACGCCGCGTATCGTGATGGCCTTGTTGTTGACCAGTAGTTGGCCGCCTTTTATTTCGATATGGCGAAAGCCTATTTTCTGACTACTGGATTGGAGTAATTCACCAGTCTTGTCTCTTAGGCTGATGATAAGCTGATACAGTTCTGGTGTTTCGGTGCTCCACAGTTGCGGCTGCTTAACAGCAAACTTGAATAGTTCATCTCTCTCATCGTTTAAATTGAGTGATTTAGTTCCCTTAGCGATTTCAATGCCTGTGGGAGTGAAGAGTTGGTAATCTAGGGATACTCTCTGCTTTTTATGGTGATTCTTTAATTTGAGTGTCAGTGCCATATTGGCGCGGCTAAGATCGACGCTGAGCCGATAGCTTGCATCTATATCGGCAATTCTCTGTTGCTCAGTTGCGTAAAGATATACATCTCTTTCTATGCCGCTCATGCGTAGCATATCTTGGCTTTCAAGATAGCTGGCATCACTCCAGCGGATGATCTTCATCGCGATCAGGTTCTTACCTGTCTTTAGGTAAGTTGTGATATCAAATTCGGCTGGAGTCTTAGCCCCTTGGCTATAACCCACTTCTTTGCCATTGACGAACAAGGTGAAGGAGGACCGTGCGGCTCCTACATGGAAGAAGACCTGCTTTGCGTGCCAATTATCGGGCAAGGTTATTTCCCGTCGGTAACTGCCTGTGGGATTGTGCTCGGTTGGTGCATTTGGCCAGGTCGTAGTGAAGGGATAGCGTTCATCTAAGTAGATGGCATGACCATAGCCTTGAGTTTCCCAGTTACCGGGAACCTCAATGGTGCTCCAACCTGACTTATCGAAAGAGGCACTGGCAAAATCGGAAGGCGCGGATTTAGGATTTTTGGCGTAATGAAATTGCCAGATCCCGTTAAGATCTAGAAAGTTACTGCTATTGCTGTATTCATCTTTAGCGGCATTGCTCACAGAGCTGTATGGAAAAAAACTGGCATGGGGAGCTTCTTTGTTTACTTCAAAGAGGGTGTGATCTTGCCAACGTTCGGCAGCCAAGGCGAGCTGAGCGGGGAGACTCAAGCAGATAAGGCTGGCGGTTATCAGGCGAGTCAGCCTAGTTTTCTTGTGGGGAGTAGAAGTCGACTTTTTTAAGGTTAACTCTTCAGCCATCTGTGTGTTAATTATCAAGGTTAATATTCCTTTGTTATTGTTATCTTTTTGATTTATTAGATAATAAAGTTTGGATTGTTCGTGCTGCTATTTTCTACTCCAGACGATGGCAATATGCTTTAGATCTGGGCTGACAGCGCTGAATTCAGGCTGATTGTAATAGCCTTCGCAATTCGATACAGGCTTTGGCACACCAAGCTGCCAGATGGAAGTCTGCTGATCAAGATGGAGAGGATAGACCCAGATACCATAGCCAGCAGCGATAGAGGGGGAGGTGACTAAGGTGCTGGATAGCGCGCATAGCCTGTAACAGGGCACCAGAGCGCTTGCTCTGACTAGAGAAATAAACGCGCGGTGGAGTGGGTATGTTAGTTTGTATTAACTCTGTGTTGGCTTGGTTCACAGCAAAGTATTTCCCATCTTATGCAGATGAGAAATACAATACTAGATTGTTGGGATAATGTATACAATGTCTATATTTCTTGAGTGTACATTTACCCTTTGTTCTTTATCTCTTCGGCGTTAGATAAGGCCACATGGGATTCTGGCAGCAAGTCATTGACCACATGATCGACAAAACCGGCACCAGCTGCTTCATATAAATTGTAGATACTGTGGACTCCAGACTCCTTTAAAGATTCTGCATCTTCAGTATATTGAACGATAGCACTGAGTTTTCCCTTGTAATCTAGCCTGCGTAGTTGTTCGGCGGCAAATAAGTTACCTATATGATGGGGCATGGCCAGCAATACCAGTTCAAGGTTAGGAGCATATTCGAGTTTTTCCCAAAAATCGGTATCTGAGGCATCTCCCTGAACTACATGGCGCCTCTGGCCTTTATGATAGTCGACCAGATCCTGTTTGTGTTCTATGCCTAAGATCTCGCCATCGAACTTAGCGCTGAGTTCATCGTATGCACCGCTGCCTATTCGCCCCATCCCTAAGATTAAAAAGCGTGGATTACCAACTGGGATCTGGCGATCTTCAGGGTGCAAAGGATGCTTTTCAAGCTTCTGTAATTTACCTTGGTATTTCTGATATAGGCGACTGGAAATTGCATTTAAAGGCGCGGCAAACAGGAAGCTAATACTCAGGGCTACGGCTAAGATCACTAGCCACTGAGACGGTAACCAACCTTTGGTAGTTGCAACGGCTGCAACAATAAGACCAAACTCACTATAGTTGCCTAAGTTAAATGAGGTCATGAGTGAGGTGCGGGATCTCAGTTTGAAACGGGTCAGTAGATAGAGGAACAAGCCGATCTTCAATGGGATAACTAACACTAAGATGGTCGCCAGACCTATGTCCGAGAAGCTAGGCAGGCCGTTGAGACCTACGGTCAGGAAGAAGGCGACCAGGAAGAGCTCCTTGAAATAAAACAGAGACTTGGCTAGTTCAGAAGATTTAGGGTGACCCGCGAGTAAGATTCCTATGATCAGTGCACCTAAGTCGGGTTTCAGGCCGACAGTTTCAAAGAGCCAACCACCGAGAACCAGAGCCATGACTAGGCCAAACAACACCAGAAGCTCTCCATGACCGACACGATCGAACACCTTGTATATAAGCGGCTTAGCGAAGGGAAGTAGGAGTAAGCCAAAAGCCCATACCGAGGGGATATCTCCTTTAGATATTGTCAGGAAGGCGACAGCGAAGATATCCTGCATGATGAGAATACCTATGGCTACACGGCCATAGAGGGACTGCATGTCACCCTTATCTTCCAGCACTTTTACGGCGAAAATGGTACTGGAGAAGCTTAAGGCAAAGGCTAGCAGGGCTAGCTGATTTAAATCTAAATCCGTGAGTTGATCTAGGCCTATGAAGCCTAGTAGTTTGAGTAATGGGATGAAAAAGAGCATGGAGCCAATCATGTGTAGGCTCGAACCTGCCCACACCTCGGCCTTAAACAGGCTCTTGATGTCTAACTTGAGGCCGATGGCGAAGAGCAACAGGGTGACACCTAACTCGGCGAGCTGCTCGAGCAAGGGTAGACTGGACTCATCTATGCCAAACAGAAATAACACAAATCCCGCGACAAGGTAGCCAATGAGTGGTGGTAGTCCTACACGACTGACGAGCATGCCACAGGCTAGAGTAATAATGAGTATGGCGGGTTCCATGATGCTCCTGAATTGGTTTGAGTTAACTACCTCTTATTGTATAAGAATTCGGTGAAGTTTAAATGAATATTATGGCTGAGGAGGAGAAGAACCTAGATTCTAAGATCTAGAACCTAGGTTCTGTATCACTGACTCAGAAGTATATCTAAATGTTGTGCAAACTTCGCAGGCTTCATAAAGCCTGTGACTCTTAAGTCGTCTCGGCTCTGGCCAGATGCATCGAACATCAAGAGTGTCGGTAGCCCTAACACATCATAGTGCTCCAGCAGCTCGATATCGATATCATCATTTTTAGTGACGTCGGCTTGAAGGAAGACAATGTTGGCCAGACGCGCCTGAACCTGCGGGTCTTTGAAGGTGATGGCCTCAAACTCCTTACAGGCTACACACCAATCGGCATAGAGGTCTAACATCACTGGTTTGCCTTGAGCCGTGGCTTTCGCTACTTCGGCGTTCAAGTCATCCAATGACTTGATGCGCTTATGAGATATGTGCTGCTCTGAGACCGCCGATATTCCAGGGACTTGATGACCTAAATGAGTCATCACAGCCTGAAAACCGTAGGAGAAGCTGGCTAGTAGCATCAAGGTCAACAGAACGGAGCGGGCTGTCTGCTTCCAATTAAACTCGGTGAGCTTGTTTTGATGCATCAAGTAGCCCACTAAGGTAACAGCCCAGATAGACCAGAAGATATCTGAGATCAGTCCAGGCCAAATCCGGCCAATCATCACGATAGATACGGCGATAAGCAAGAAGCCAAATATAGTCTTGATCACATCCATCCAACTGCCGGCTCTAGGCAGTAACTTACCACCTGAAGTGCCTATGATCAGCAGAGGTAAGCCCATGCCCATACTTAGCACGTAGAGCGCAAGGAATCCCTGTAGCAGGTCACCTGTCTGGGCGACATAGATAAGGGCGCCAGATAGTGGAGCGGTAGTACAAGGTGAGGCTACCAGGCCCGAAATCACCCCCATCATGAAGACGCCAATCACATTGCCGCCTTTTTGGTTATTGGAGAAGTTGTTCATCTTCTCCTGCCACTTGGAGGGGAGTCTTAACTCATAGAGGCCAAACATAGACAAGCTGAGTACGAAGAATAAAATTGCCAGCACTATCAGTACTGCGGGGTGCTGTAACGCGGCCTGATACTTCATACCCGCAGAGGCTACTACCAAGCCAACTAATGAGTAGGTGATCGCCATACCCTGTACATAAACCATCGACAGGCTGAACGCTTTAGCGGTAGACAGTTTCTTGCCTTGGCCGACTATAATCCCGGATAGGATGGGGTACATGGGGAAGACACAAGGTGTGAGTGCCAAGCCTATACCTAAGCCGAAGAAGATCACTAAGGTCCAGATTAGGCTGTCGCCAGACAGCATCTGACTCAGGCTATCTTGTTGGGTAATTGGAGCCCGGGAGCCTAATGAGTCAGGATTAGATTGCGTATTAGCAAGCTTTTCTCCTGTGGGAAGCCCATCATTGAGTAAGCCATCATTGGCTTTGATCTCACTGAGTAAGGCGGCTTTCTTGGTCGGAGGGAAACATAGTTTACCTTCGGCACACCCCATAAAGGTGACGTTAACAGAGCTGCCTTCGCTAGCTTCTCCGATAGCGATGGGGATCTCGACATAAGAATAATAGACTTCTTGCTTGCCAAAATAGTCATCTGTGTGATCTTTTCCCCGTGGAATCGACATCTCACCTAATGTTGCACCATCGGCTTCAAACTTGAGTTTGTCGCGATACATGTAATAGCCGTCGGCAATGACCCAGCTTACCTTGAGTCGATTGCCTTCTTGACTGAAATCGAAGACGAAGGCTTCATCCACAGGCATCAACTTAGGCTCATCTTTGAGGAAGTCGAATTTATTGCTGCTAAAAATCCCTTCGCTGTGCGCTAACGGCGTTAACAGCAGTAAGGAGGTAAACACTAATGAAATAGCTAAGGTGACTAATTTTTTCATGGTTGCGTGGCTTATTGTTCCATTTAAAACAGACGGTTAATTTGGGCTGAACATTCGGTGATCCAATAGAGGAACTTCGAGTCTGCACATAGTATCAAGTTTCACGTATCCAATCTAAGTAAGCTGGTAAGCCTCCAGTGATCGGAAGTGTGATTAGCTGATTCTTGAGTAGGACATGTGGTCATGACTAACAGAAATCATCTTGCATCTTTGAGTGACTCTCCCATCGGAAATTAAAACTGGTTTAAGGAACATTAGTGATTTGAGTGTGTTCAAACCCAATAAAGCCCAATAGTACTCAGTAAAACGTCGTACTCTAACGTGTTTCAACCGCTTATACGTCATACTTTACGTTTTTTAAGGCGTGCTTGCATTATGGCATTGTTAAAATAGTGAGCTTTAGCTGGTTTGAACACTTCAAGGCCATTGCAAATTGACTCATACTCATATTCAATGCTCGGAAGTTTATTTGCCAATTTTATTGGTGAGCGAATAGCTCGCTATTTGCCATGGTTCTCCCAATGTCTTATTTAAGTCTTACTTGAAAATAGACCCGTATACCCCCATTTAGGTTTCATAGTGGGTAAAAAAATGTTTATTCATCGTCAGTATCTGTGAGGTCAGTGTGTTTTTTCTTTTATTAATTATTTTCGTACTGGTGCCGGTCATTGAACTGAATGTCCTGATCAGTGTAGGCGAATCCTTAGGTAGCTGGACTACCGTAGGCTTGGTCTTCTTAACTGCTATCGTTGGTGTATCTTTGGTTCGTAGTCAAGGGATCAGTACATTAATGCAGGTGCAACAGAAGCTATCTCGCGGTGAGGCTCCCGGGCAAGAAATCGTCGAAGGTATGATGTTGGCGGTAGCGGGTTTACTGCTATTGATCCCTGGATTTGTTACCGATTTTATTGGTTTACTGCTCTTAACCCCTTTCACCCGTATTCCCGTTGCGGGCTTTTTATATAAGCGTATGCAGGTAAAGGTTGCCGCCAATGGTGGATTTCAAGCTGGATTTGGACCAGGTAGCTCGAATGGAAGCCATCAGGGCGGTAATCCATTCGGAAATTATGGTCAAGGTCCTAATGAGGGCAACAACCCCGAAGGTGGAGACACATTCGATGGGGATTTTGAACATAAAGCTGATCCCAGTGATAAGCGTCCCGAGAGTCATCAGATCCACGATGGTAAAGAAGACAATAAGGAAGACCAAAACCCTAGGAACTAGCCCCTAGTACTCTAGGAACTGATTTTCGGATTTTTCGGATAAAAATACTCTTCCCTGCAATTTATATGGCTAAATTTGCGCGTATTCTTGTAGGGAAGCTTCATAAAGCCTGATACCCCTTTCCCCTGAATCTTACCTACATGACTCAATATTCGGTTTAAACTGGCGCGAAATGCCGCCTGTTTCCTGGGATTGAGCAATCTGAGGTAACTGTGAATTTTCATGTGATTAGGTAACACCTCGAAGATGATGCAGCCTGTGTGGTGGATCTTATTTATCCAGGCCAGTTCGGTCATGATTTCAGGTGGTAGCTCAAGGTTTTCGTCCGGATCTCGGCCATCTTCGAAATAAGAGTGTAGGCGAGACTTATCTTCCTGTGATGGAGCGCTGCCGACCTCGAATGGCAGTTGCTGTTCAGAGTCGATATCAAACGGTGTGTTGGTGTTGTCCCGTTCCAGATGAAGTGTGTCACGGGCATTGAAGAAACACGCCTTGAAAACACCTATGCGTCGGATGCCTCTGGCTAGGGTCACCATGTTATTAACGGCTAAGGTCAGCGCCTCTTTCTCATGGACGTTGTAAAGTGCCAGGTTTGAGTCAACAAAAATGCCGGTTTCTCGCCAATGAACAGCTAAGCCACCGACTATTGAATATTGACTTATTCGGCCTACCGCAGCGATAAAGCCTTTCTCTGTGTCTCCCATGCCCGCCATAAAGTTACGGTAATACTTTTCCAATTGTAGATCGTCCATCTTCTCAATGGGCTCTTCGGTGTTGTGCTCCTTAAGGAATGACTTCCTAGAGCTATAAATCACTGTTTCTACATCTCGGTCCTGGGAGAGTTCCCAGATAGGTATCTCTTCAATTAATGCAGGCATAGGGATATCTGGTAGGTGCAGTCTATGGCTGTGCAGCATACTCTTGAGGAAGTAATCACCGGCACGCTTACGTTGCTCTGGTTCATCACTGAGCATGCCGTCTAAGGTTCTGGCCAGTTCTACCGGCAGGCCAATTGAAGTGGCTTTAATGACCTTGCTGCCAAAGCGGCTGGATTGTCCTGATGCGATAGCATAGAGGGTCGCTGCCACGCCTTGTTCATCGAAGCGAGTGCTGGATAGTGCACCGTTTAGTTGTTCCTCACCGATAAAATAGACATCGCCCATTCTGGCGTTGGTATGCTGATGATCACTTGAGAGCAGGTCCATGACGTTACCATTGACCGGGTTCCCTTGAGCATCCCGTTGGGCGAATACGGCCGAGCCCCAATCTATGAGGGAGAGGTGATTATTTTTAACATCATAGACTAAGTTTGAAGGCTTGATATCACCGTGAACTAAGGGGCGTCCATGGTGAAGATACTGAAGTATATGGGCAAGTTGCCGGGCAATGCTCATTACCATGTGAGCGGGTAATGCGCCGCGTTTGAGGCAGAGCTGTTCCAGATCTTCTCCAGGAGCCCTAGCCATGACTAATATTCCTTGCTTACCGGAATGGGCAAACTTGATGGCTGGTGGGACATTAGGATGCTTGACCTGAGCCAGCATGAAGGCCTCTTCTTCCAACCTGTCTTGCACATTTTGGGGCAAGGTGACCCGAGAAAATTTAAAAACATGAGATTCACCTTGGGGGTTAATCCCAGCAAATACGAAACCATAGGCACCTTTACCCACTAGCTCTAAACCGACATAGCCCAACTTTCCTAACTGCTGTTTACATAATCTTATCCAGGCTCTGTGCTTTCTGGCGTCGTTTGCCTTGAGCAAATAAATGGATTGCTCTTCTGATATATAGAAGTGCTGCAGCTGCGGAGTGGGTTTAGGAGTCGTCTGTTTTGATGTGGCCATTGAGAAAAATAACGCTCATTCGCTGAAGTAAGATCGAGAGTCAGTCTATACCCAAACGATCTGGAAATACAAAGTGTGAGGCTCATAGCTATCAGCTGGTTAATCTATGAAATAGGTTTTTCAATATGCATCTTAAGTAACTAGCTTAAAACTGTTGTTGAGATCCTTTATAGAGTTAGCTTCTTAAGATAGGTTTTTCCTCCTATGGCATTTTTTCGGGGCTGTTATTGACCTAAATCAATTCAGCTTTAAACCTTGGGATGTAATCTTTAATTAATAAAGTGCTTAACTGCCGACGAATCTGTTGCATTAGCACATAGTCTCAAGCCTTGCAGCAAGGCATCATTGAAGAGGAGGGTATATGCCGGAGATGGTTAAGGCCCGATTAATTGAATTACTGGAATTTCCTAGAAAACGCATCCTACAATCTATGGAACTGAACTCCTGCCCCCATGCTGGATTTTTTAATACCAGCGATGAGCAATGTTTAAACTGTCATCAAGGCATGGAGTGCACTTGGATGAACCATAATGATGAGCTGGTCGCGGTTGAACAAAAGTCGGTGAAAGAAATTAAGCAGCAACTGCTTATCGCCGTCGACTTTATTGACTCTAATCTCACACCCCACCACCTATCCAGAAGAAACTGCGAATGTGATAATTGTTCTTGGCTAAGGCAGACACAAAAGCTCTTGGCGATAGATTAATCTGAGCCAATCTTTGAAGATTGACTCAGATTATTGTTTTAGTCTCACTTCTTTTACTATTTTCTATTTTTACGACCAAGCCTGAAGCCAAGCTTTACATACAAGCTGTGTTCCTATTAGAGTATCGACCAAAGATAGTTCTGGCTCTTCAACCTCGAGTTCTTATACAGATTGGTATGACTCGTACCGGGTTGAAGCTGATTAATACCAGTTATATAGGACGGCAATATGGAACCCGGTTTTTGGCATAATAAGTGGGATGCAAAGCATCTCGGTTTTCACTTGGGTGAGGTCAATGCATTATTAATAAAATATTGGCCTGAATTAGCGTTAAATAGTGTCAGCTCAGGCAGTGATATCAATGTGTTTGTTCCCCTGTGTGGTAAGTCTCTCGATATGTGTTACTTAGCCGAGCAAGGTCACAATGTACTGGGTTGTGAGTTGAGTCAAAAGGCGGTTGAGCAGTTTTTCTCTGAAAATAACTTGTCTCATCAAGTCGAAAAATTAGGCCGGATGAATAAGTTCACCACCGAGCAGGTGACCATATTACAGGGGGATTTATTTACCTTAGACCCCGAGCAGTTTACCGAAATCAATGCATTTTATGATCGCGCGGCATTAATCGCTTGGCCCGAGTCTATGCGCCTCGCCTATGTAGAGAAGATTTCTGCACTGATACCGCCTAAGAGTGTCGGCTTGTTGATCACCTTAGATTACCCTCAAGAGGCGCTAAAAGGCCCGCCATTTTCCGTGTCTAACGATTGGGTGATGGCAAATATGTCTGATTTATTCGAGATAGAGAAACTCAGTTGTGATGATGCTCTGGCGGATAATCAAAGGTTTGTGAATAAAGGCGTACCTTGGCTGACTGAGTCGGTTTATAAGCTCAAAAGAAGATCTTAGATTTTAGGGGGGAGAACGCTTCGCTACGAGTACGTTCTCTGACTCACTTCGAGAACGCCAACAAGTTGGCTGCGAGAGAAGATCAAAAGTTTTTTCTCGCAGCAGCTTTGCCGCGTTCCGTATGTCGCTTGGCTGCGTTCTCTGAGATGACTTCCTAGCCGTACTCTTAATTATCTCTTTTTCTAAGGCAAAAAAGCGACCATATGGTCGCTTTTTTATGGCTAAATTCGCGAAGCGAAATTAGAAGTTGTAACGTACACCGACGGTGAAGATGTTGTCGTCTTCTAGATCGATTTTCATGCCACCAACTTTATGGTCGCCTTCGTACATAGCGTAGTGGCCATATACCAGAGTCGATTTAGCCACCTTGTAGTCGGCACCGATAGTGATCACTTGAACGTTTGAATCAGTACCTTCGATATCAGTGATGTTCTTGTAGTATTTACCGAAACCAGCGTCATCTTTTCCGTATTCAGCTTTAAGGTTAACGCCGTTTAGGTTGTAAGATACGTTGACGAAGTAAGAGTTACCTTCTTGATCCGGATCTGTCTGGCTTTCTGTGTTTTGGAACAGGCCGCCCAACTTGAAGTCACCTAGCTTAACTTGTCCTACAGCACGGTATGCATCGATACCGCCGATAGTGTTATAGGCTATAGCTGCATAATAGCTCTGTGCTTTTAGCTTCTTGTCGCCGATAGTCGCACTTAGTGCATACTGGTCTTCGTAAGAAATCTTGTTTGCATCGTTGGTGTAGTTATCTTCCATCAGATATGTCGCATTAAGCGTGACTAGGCCGGCGATTTTTGGAGAGTAGTACCAGATACCATCTGCTGCACGGATCTGACCACCGATTAAGCGGTCGATATCTGCGTTGCTGTTACCGAATAGATCGACTCCACCTTCAGATTGCTTGAAGACCGAGTCGTTACGACCGACGAGTACGGTACCGCCATTGGTTCTAAGGCCTAGGAAAGTGTTACGGGCCTTAAATACATCTGAATTGGTAGAAGTGTTCTCAACCTGGAACTCCATCTGATAGATGATGTCGTAACCTTTGGCAAGAGTCTCGCTACCTTTAACACCAACGTGTGAGAAGTTAGTTTCTAGTACTGTGCCTTCTTTACCTTCTTGGGTGGTTGCGCCTGTATCTGAATTAGTCACAGATAGATCTAAACGACCGTAGAAGTTAGGTCCATCGGCTAGCGCGCCGAATGAAGCCAGAGTCAAAACCGATGCAACAGATGCAGAGATTAGCGTTTTTTTCATGTTTAAGTGCTCCCAAGAACCTAAGTTCTTTTCCATTTTATAATGGTTATTTATGGTTTATTATTCTTGCTGCAAGGATCCATCCTTGTAGCAAACATGAGGCCGAATTTTACAGTTTTATGTCGATAAGATTGTGGGCTAGATCAAAGTTTTACTGTCAGAGGCTTAGTCCAACAATAATTTTTGACAATTTTGACCTTTAGCCTGTGTTTAGATCAAACACTGAAAATATAGCAATATCACCTCCTGTGAATGTGTGTTGCACGTTTCAAATTAGCTTTAGTTTTAGCTATATAAGTTAAAGCTAAAGTTTTAACATAAATGAAAAACCTTGTCGTTAAAATGTTGAAAAAATAAGCGATTGTACTAGGGGGAGTTATTTACAGATCCCAGAATGGCTAAGGAAAATGGTATTTCACTAGGGACATGGGGCATGTATCGCTAGTTTAGGTAAAAAGGCGATTTTAAAAGTCGCCTCTCTTGGAGATAATATTTTGGGCAGAGATTAAATGCTCCGGACTAGGGTTAGAAGTCGAAGCGGACACCTATGGTGAATAGCTCATCGCTTAGCTCGTGTGTTGCAGTGCTATTTAGCTTTAGATCACCATCGTATTTAGTGTAGTGACCATAGACCAATGTACTCTTGCTTAGACGATAGTCGGCACCGACACTGAGCTGCTGTAGATCGACATCTGAAACCTTGTCTAAGTTACCTTCACCAACAGATCGGCTGACAAATTTACCCAGACCCGAGTTATCATTACCATACATGGCTTTTAGTTTAAGATTACCAATCACGTAAGCGGCATTCACAAAGTAAGTGTCGCCTTCCAGATTAGAAAGATCATTATCTAGGCTTTCGCTGTTTTGGTAGAAGCCACCTAAGATCACATCACCAAATCTAACTTGGGCGACGCCTCGGTACGCTTTAACGTCATCTATGCCGTCATTATATGCCGCTGCAACATAGTAGTTCTGTGCTTTTAGTGCTTTGTCGCCTATGGTGGCACTTAAGGCATACATGTTATCAGGTGCAATACGTTCTTCACCCTTGTAAGTCACATAGTTATCTTCAACAAGGTATGTAGCGTTTAGTGTCACCAGATCGGCAATCTTAGGTGAATAATAAGTGATACCATCGGCTGTACGAGACTGTCCCGCAGCCAGAAGATCGATATCTGAGTTGGTGTTACCGAAGAGGTCGAAGCCACCTTCAGATGCTTTAAATACCGTATCATTACGACCGATTAATGCTGTACCAGCGACAGTTCTCACACCTAAGAAGGTATTACGAGCCGCGAAGGTGTCACCTGAATTATCGAAGTTACTGACTCCAAATTCCATCTGATAGATAATTTCCAGGTCATCATTGATTTTCTCTGTACCTTTAACCCCTAACCAAGAGAAGTTATTCTCAATAATGGTGCCATCTTTCTGATTTTGAGTTGCAATACCTGTGTCAGAATTAGTAAAAGCAAGATCGGCACGACCGTAAAAATTTGGGCCTTCTGCAAGTGCTGAGAAAGAGGTGATCGCTAGAGTCGATAAAATGGTGGCGGACAGAACAGTTTTTTCATTTGGGTTTTCCTGTTGCTAGTTTTATCATCAACCAGAGAGTTGATGAGCATGTCATTAGGGTCTAGATTCAAAACTTATAGGGGCGACAATACGGTTAAGCTTGATGCTGTAAATTTGTATATGTCGAGTCGAGTTTGTCATAAATATTGAACTAACCTATGAGATGTCGGTCACACTTGGTAGAAGTCTTTCTGTCTGTATCACCTTATTTTACAAGGTATTTTTGTTAATTCATTAACTTTTCAACAAAGGGTGCATAGCTTTTGTCTGAAGCGTAATAATTGATGAGCGCTATTAACTAGTGTGTCTGTTTTTACACTTTACTTCCAAAACAGGCACTGGAAATAAGATTGGAAATTTTAGTCTTTATTTATCAAATGAGATAATATCTGCCCGCTCATGTGTATGCGGCGCGAATACTTTAGTTTCAACACTATACTATCTGAGTAGGATTGAATGGGGTGAGTGGGACTGGGAGAAATTATGTTGCCTAAATTTGCGCGCTATCATTTATTTTTGTTTGGAGATTTCGTTGGATAATCAAGTGCTTTCAGAAGCGTATCTTAATCGATTTGCCGGTATTGGTCGTCTATACGGTCAGAAGGCATTAACGCTATTTTCTCAATCCCATGTTGCTGTAGTTGGTATAGGTGGTGTTGGCACTTGGGTTGCGGAGTCATTGGCCAGGAGTGGCATAGGTGAAATTACACTTATCGATCTTGACGATATTTGCGTAACCAATACCAATCGTCAAATCCATGCCTTAAAACAGACAATAGGCGAGTCCAAAGTTGAAGTCATGGCTCAACGTATTCTGCAGATAAACCCTGAGTGTAAGGTGAATCAGGTCGAGGATTTCATCACTACAGATAATCTTGGTGAATATTTTATCGGTAAGAAGTACGCCAAAGAAGACCAAACTAATGTTTTAGATTATGTTGTCGATTGTATTGATGCTGTTAAGCCGAAAGCGGCGATGATAGCTTGGTGCAAGCGACAAAAACTGCCTTTAGTGACCGTAGGTGGTGCTGGAGGGCAAGTTGATCCAACGCAAGTTCAAGTGATTGATCTTGCCAAGACGTATCAAGATCCATTGTTAGCTAAAGTACGTAATTTACTGAGGCGTGAGTATAATTTTTCTAAAAATTTACAACGTCGATTCAGTATCGAAGCCGTGTTTTCTACTGAGCAATTGGTTTACCCTCAGGCTGATGGTAGTGTTTGTAGCAGTAAGGCAAATGTTGATGGTAGCATGCGTATGGACTGCGCTTCAGGCTTCGGTGCAGTGACAGTTGTCACCGGAACTTTTGGCTTTGTCGCCGCAAGCAGAGTATTGAAAAAGCTTGCGAGCAAGGCGAGTAATCCCTCCTAGAACTGATTTAGCTAACCGATTCGGAGGTATGTCCCCTCTGTTCATCATCTTTTAAATTTTGCCCCATCGGGAAAGAGATCAGGAAGCAAGCGCCACCGAGTTCGCACTCAGCCTCAAACTTGATGTTTCCTTTTAGCAAGATAGCGGCATTATAAGCGGCTGATAGTCCAAGCCCTGTACCGCCTTCGTTACGCGAAGTTGTATAGAAGGGTTCGAAAATATGAGTTGCTGCATCGGTAGATATCCCTGAACCATTGTCTTGTATCGAGATATTGATAATATTATCGGCTAACTTCGCCCTGATTATAATGATGCTTTTATCTACCTTCTTAAATGCATGGGAGTATGCGTTGGAGAGAATGTTGGTGGTGATCTGCTTAAGTAGACTCAGGTTAGTTGTTATCTCTAATTCCGGGGCGAGATCAAATTGCACTTCTACCTGTTGTTTATCGAAGAGGATCTTCATGGACTCATGACTATCTATGAGTGCCTGCTTCAGATTGAACGTCTTTAATTCTTCCTGACTCTGCTGGGCTGCTACTGTCTTAAATTTCTGTATTAAGGTGCTAGCCTTAGTGATATTACTGACTATTAACTCACAACTCTCCTGGTACTCTTCTAATATTGCGTTGATCTCCTCTAAGGTGGTGGTCTCACCATGAATAAGTAGCAGCAACTCTTCGATATGAACAAGCTGAGAGGTAGCGGCTGTTAAACAGATCCCTATCGGGGTATTAATTTCGTGGGCTACCCCAGAGACTAGACCTCCTAATGCTGCCATTTTTTCCTGTTCGACTAACACTTCCTGAGCTCGCTTTAATACTAAGAGAGATTGTTCTAGTTCTTGAGTTCTTTCCTTTACTTGTCTCGCCAGTTCCTCTTTGTAACTGGTTTCTAAGGCTAATAATCTTTCTCTGTCGGTTAACGCATCCTGCAGTTCCTGTTTCGATTTCTTGATGTCGGAAAATGAGGTTCTTAACTGTTGTTGCATGGTATTTATTGCTAATGATACTTGATGGAACTCGTCTCCTTTCTTATTGTTTTGATCGAATTTTAGCGGCTCAAAAGGGCTATCTAGATCTAATCGTTTACAATACTGGCTGAGCTGATGTAAGTGTCTAGCGACCATGAACCACACAAGAAAAAGTATAAAACCTGCGACTATAAATGTCTTTATGGCGTTGGAGAGTAAAATGATGATGGCTCTGTCCAGCAGTTTATCGTAAACGGCTTTTAGGTCTGCTTGAACCAATAAGGTGCCGACAGGAATGCTGTCGTTGCCAGAGCTATAGAAGAGCTCGAAGGTTTTTTCTATGGTGTTTTCAGGTGTCGGTGTACCTGAGATCCAGACTTGACCGCTATCATCATTGATTGAAATATAGGTGATGTCGGGGAGCTGAATCAAGCCATTAAGTTGAGTGTTTATTAATCTTTCATCTATTACCCAGATGCTTGCCGCCAGCACGTCTAAGTTAACTTTTTCGATACTGGTAAATTGTCGAGTTATACGATCGACATCGCCTTTATAGTCATTGACCAGTTGAAAACCTGTGGTGATCAAGGTGATTAATGAACTAAATAAAATGATAGATATTGTTAATTTTCGGCCTATCTGGCTTTTGATTAATCTGCTAGTAAAAGTATGCATGGACCCTTTTCTTGAGCATTGAAAACTAAGTCAGACTTGCTCACTTTCGCCTTCGAACTGTGTCAAAGTAAGCATCCCTCCATAAGCATAGTCTGACAATTACCAATTGAGTGACTTAGTGGCTTAAAAATTAACAAAAAATCCTATTTATTGGCAATCTATATTTTTAGTAAATTAGTGGCATTAATTTTGCTTTTAATTTACTTAAGTACAGGTTTTTGACACTAGGTATTCTTATGCAGAAAATAAAGACACAGATATTTAAGCCATCGGTCCCTAAGCAGTTGATTTTCAGCTCTATGCTTTGGTTGGCTATCGTGAGTGGGGCCTTGCTATTTGTACCTGTAGGAATTTTGACGTCAGTTAACTTAGAAACTGTTGTCAGTGCTAACTCTCCTTTCATTGGATTAGGCTTCATTATTGGCATCGCTTACCTGATTACTCAAGTGGTGAACTATTTCTTAGATGAGGCCATCGGTGCGTTAAGATCAAAACGGACTATTGAAATAATCGAGGAGAAAGTGAGGCTTTTAGATCCGACTGAACGGGCTCTGTTGCGTGAGTTTTTTCTTCAGGGGGAGACTATCTTGACCCTGCCACAAAATGAGCCAGCGGTTAAAAGTCTGCTGGCGGCGAACATCATTGAGCTATTAGGTAATCAGAAAAACTATGCTATACAAGGGTCTACAGCAGATTACAAAATTTCTATGCGTGCAAGGATTTACCTGAATCGACAAGTGTTAAGATTGCCGGTTGGAGAGCCCAGCCAAGAAGAGATGCAAAACTTGATTAAAGCCAGACCAACCTTTGCTAATAATGTGGTGGGCCCAAGAAAGCACGCCGCTTAATAGCCTGTCAGGTTTAGGCTTCGCAATATTTTTGATTTTAGGGTAAAAAATAGGGGGCAATATGCCCCCATTGCATTAGAAGTTGCACCTGTTTAAGGTGCAACTTCATCGAAAACTTGCTTATTCTGGCTTAGACTTCTGAATAAACATCCACATAAGATATCCCATGATACTTATGGTGCAGAAAATAACGATCATTGACATCAGCCCGATTGGGTTTCCAAACATCAAATCTAACCAAAAAGCCATAGTGAAATCCTCTTTCAAAAATTCATTTTATTGCATACCCCTAACCTAATCTGGTTTTGATATCAGCTTGCTGATCTCGATCAATAATCGCTCCGAATCATTATTAAATTGCGTTGATATTGTTAAAACTATGGGGTTCATCTACTTTTGCTTATTTAGTTGTCAGTGGGGAGGCATAGTGGAGGACGATAGATATGTACTATTTAATCTGATAGTAAGTTATCTGATGAATAAATACTGGGATAAGAGTGAAAATTGTTCGGTCAGTTATTTTCTGATTTTAAAGGCTTGCCATTAGTCGTCTCAAAGGTATAATGCCCGTCACTTACTGAGGTCTTAAACGATTTTAGTTAGTCTATTTGATTAAGCCGGTGTGGTGGAATTGGTAGACACGACGGATTCAAAATCCGTTGCTTTCGAGCGTGACGGTTCAAGTCCGTCCTCCGGTACCAATTAAATAGAGAAGCCTGCCTAGCGCAGGTTTTTTTATGTCTGAATTTTAGTCTGCTCATTTCTTCCAGACAAGAAATAGGGAGGCCAAGTCTCCCTATTGATACCTGTATTCAATCGTGTTCTAGCTCTGTAATATTTTCAGTGGTAAGCCCAACATGTCGTCTCCCGAACCAGCTAGATACCAGATAATGGCTATGAGTGCCCCAACGGTGAAAAAGTACCAAATAGTTGAGAATACCTGTCCATACCTGTCTAGAGGTAACAAGTGACTCTGATGACGTGTCTTCCACTCGAATACTATTTCTAAACTGCCTATAAGTAGCAGAAATCCCAATAGTGCAAGACCTAAGGTGTAGCTCAAGTAAACGCCCACAGCTGCTCCGGCAATACAGGTGGCTAGACCCAAGACGCTGTTCATCGAAAAGCTGATGCTTTTTAATATGTGTCCACCATCGAGTGGGAGTATAGGTAACAGGTTAAATAGGTTTAAAAGGGCGTTAAAGGCGGCCAGGCCGGCGAAAAATACGTTACCAGTTAACCAATAGGCTACCAAAGCCATGATGGACATGATCAGGCCGAATGTTGGCCCCATAATAGATATCACTACGTCTTGCCAACGGGTATTGATCTTCTCATCGCTGAGTGCAAGTCCTCCCATAAACGGGATCAGGTAGATGCCTTTGGTTTTCATGCCGAAATGTTTCATGGCTCTGATGTGGCCATATTCGTGAAAGACCAGACAAGCGATCAAGGCTAGAGCAAACTGGAAGGAGAATAACCAGGAGTATGCGGCTACACTAGCACCGGCTAAAACGACCTTGATGACTTTAGCGCTTTTTAGCAGCTTGAATCCCAAGGAAGCTAAACCGACCACACTGAGCTTTCGCTGTGCCTCGATAGGTTTGATCGGTACCTGCCGCTCGATATCTTTAGTGCTTCGAGTGCCGCTATTGATGACCTGTTCATCTTTTATCAAGCGATAATCTAAGTTAAATGGTTGCCAAGTAAGATCGATTTCAAGACTTATCGTTATAGCCTGGCTGACCACAGCCTGTTCACTACTTGTTTTCGGATCTGTGCTGACAGGATTAGCCTGTGCGGCGAGTTCAAACTCATGAGTTTTTAGCCCCTCATTATCCGCAGAAGCCTGTTTGACCGAGACTAAGGTGTCTCCCCAAAAAAGCTGTTGCCAGCCCGCCATAGAGCCTTCTAATCGCAGCTCTTTGCCTAAACAATCAATTCTTAATAATTCCACAAATGTTCTCTTAGCTTTCTTGATCAATAAGTTTTTATGGAGAGATTATGCATGGAAATTTTGGGGGAAGCGAGCGGTTAAAAACCAGCTTCAGTGGGGAGGAGGTGACTAGAACATAAGGAAGAGGAGCTGCCTCTTCCCTATTATTTAATACCAATCAGTATAAGAAAGTGATCTACTCAGAGTTATTTTTGGCAAACTAATTCAAGCTGAATAGGTGATGGAATGGTGTTCCCTTGTGAATCTATTCAACGACGAAGTAGGCAGCCAAAAACACTCCTGAAAGGCGAGTCTTAGCACATCCGATGCTGTGTTAACGTGCCTAAACGTAGAATAACTATGTTCTTCACTCGTTGCTAGCAACATGGATGTTGTGAATGTCATTTATGCAGGAGCAATTAATGACCTTGCCTCTGAAGCACTAAACTCTCGCTGAGCGATCACATCTTTATACTGATTGGTATAACAGTTAAGCCTGAGTATTCAAATCAGGGGGGGTATTAACCGCGATTGTTATAATCGAAAGCTATTTCTTGATCTTGATTGAATACCATACAGGTACCGTGCTCTCTCTGA
Organism: Shewanella psychrophila; assembly: GCF_002005305.1. Taxonomy (NCBI): domain Bacteria; kingdom Pseudomonadati; phylum Pseudomonadota; class Gammaproteobacteria; order Alteromonadales; family Shewanellaceae; genus Shewanella; species Shewanella psychrophila. The sequence goes on along the minus strand of NZ_CP014782.1, from coordinate 3,323,153 downwards.
GTTCGATTAAAGGCTTTACCTATATGAATCTCGACATTGGCAAAAATGTGTTTATGAGCCTCTATACGGTTATCTTGATAGTAACTGTCAACTTCCTGTTTGATGAACTCATATTCAACCTCTTCCCTTGCGAGTTCATTTACGACGCGTTGCTTCTCATCCAGCATCATTTGGACTTGTTCCACCATCATGGCATCATTTTGCCATTCACTCTTTGGGGGCAATTTCTTTATGCGGGATTCAATCTCCAGTTTTGCTACAACCATAGACTTGATACCCTGATCTAGCTCTTTGAGATTTGTCTTCAGTTCACTCTGTTTCATGGCACAAAATACTTCGGTTTTAGTGCCAGCTGTAGCGCCTATGATAACGGCTTTAAGTCCTTTATCAGCTTTTACTATTCCACCTACGAGATCGCCTCTACGCCCGTTGGCATCGCTGACAGTAAGCTTCTGAGTTGTCTTGGTATAGCTGTGAAGTAGTTGCTTAGTGACGAGGATTTCCCCCTGAGCATTCAGATCTGAATACTGGATGAATTGAGCGCAGATCTGGCCTTTAGCCTGTACCTTAGTCGATAGCTCATTTTCTTTGAGTTGTCTGCCAATGATGCCCTTACTGACAATCACATCGCCTTCGGCTATTAATGTTGCTGAATCGACAAACCCCATAACGGTAATGTCCCCGGAGCTTTTAACCACCATGCCTTCGTGTACATCTCCTGTGATCAATACGCTGCCTTGAAAGTCGACGTTGCCATAACCAACATCGACATCCTTAATATTGAGCACATCATCGACCTTCATGCTTGTTTTTGTCTCAACGGGTTGCCCTGCAACTGTTGCGATCAGGTTATTGGGATTCGCAGGATCTAGCCCGGCTCCATCCCCTTCGTTAAGCTGGAGATCTTTACCTGGGATAGGTACTAGCACTTCACCATGTATGTTATAGCCTTTCGTTCCCAGTGTTGCCGGGTGTTTCACCATCAATAGGTCTTTGGGTTTTACCATGATAATGGCACCTAAATTACGCATATCGACGGAGCCGTCTTCTCTCTTTTGGGGTTGCAATAAGCGTTCTCTGGCGAGGGGGACTTTACGTTCAAGGCTGGCGTTTACGCCATTTACACAGGGCTTGCCTGTTGCGATGATACTACGACAAGTCTTACCCGGTTGAACTTGTGTTATTTGCTTCAACAGGGTTTGAATCTTAACTTTACTCAGGCCCATGCCGACATTATTGGTTTTGAGTGACTTTAAGATATCTTGGATGGTGACTTCCTCACCACCCCAGGCTGCTGTGAGTTGCATCTCTGCACTCATCTTGTCTTCACTTATCTCTATTTCGATTAGACCATCGCGGCGCTCGGCAATCTGAAAAAATTGTTCGAATTGGCCATCATCTTGGCCACTGAGTTGATTTACCTGGATCACAGCCTTCTGAATACTAGGTTCAAGGGGGAAAAGACAATCGAAACCTGGGAGTGCTAAGAGGTTAAAGATAGCCTCTTCGGTGAGGGGACCGTGCGTATTGGGGGTGACCTTAAATTCGGCAAAATTGTTATCTGCACTTAGTTCAATGAGTTCTGGAGATAGCATAGTCAATTCCGATGTAATGATTCATTATTATTTTTATGTTTTTTATATTAGGTTACTACTGTCCGAGTATAACAGTATAAAGTTTCGGCTAAGAAGCTCTAACTGACTGAAAAGTGAATGGAGTCTAATAAGATTAATACAAAATTGATTTTGAGCAATAAAAGGGCCATAAGTGTTTTATCAGGCCCTTACATAGCATTGACTTAAACTTGTGGATTTCGAGTTTATCTATTGAATTTATTAGAATAAATTTTATACTTGTTGTTTTCGGCGATAACGTCGACCTGACCGAAGTGAGTTTCGATAGTATCACTATATGCTAGATGTCGATTGGCGACTATGTGCCACACACCGCCTTTTCTCAGTTTTTTTACACTATCGCTTACAAATTTTTTGGCTATTTCGGGAGTGCTCTTGAGTCCATCATGAAATGGTGGATTAGAGATGATGCCATCAAATTTATCTTGGGTTTGGGCTAAACCATCTGATGGGTAAGTAGTAGCGGTAAAATTATTGGCTTCTAGTGTCAGCTCGCATGAAGCTAGAGCCATGGCATTGATATCGACACACTCGACTTGCAATTTGGGTTGCGCCTTGAGTAGGGCGGCAGTAATGACGCCTGCACCACAGCCAAAATCTAATACTCTACCTTTCATATTTGGCAGATTCGATAGTAATAGTTTAGTGCCTTCATCTAACCTTTTCTCGCTGAACACACCGACTAAGTTACATACTGTCACTTCGCCTTGAGGGGTATGTAGCTGGTATTGACTGACCCAGTCGGTGAGTCTGACTTTGGGCGCTTGGTTGATAAGCTCACTGATATAAAGTAGGCAGTGGCGAGCATTGTCTTGTTTAAACGGTTTATCAAAATAGGTTGGGGCCTGTTTGACCAGAGAACGAATTCCACCTTTATTTTCACCCACTACGACTAGCTGTCCACCGGGTTTCAAGTGCTGTCCAGCTAGGTTAATGAGGTAGGCGGCAAGTGCTTTCGCCTTAGGGTAATAAATGATCGCGGTATCAAACAGCTCTTCATTGGGGAGACTATGGCCAAAAAATAGTGATAGCTCTGGACAGGCCTCGGGCTCCATTTGTAGGTGATGGTGGAAGTCCAGTGCTAGTGCGGTGACCTTACTGGCATAATCTAATAGATGCTTAGGTAGACGATCGTCTTCATAATTGAGCACTAATACATTTTGATTTTCGAATAAATTGCTATTTCTAAGAATGAGTTGAGATGGATTAGTTAACACGACGACCACAGTTAGGAAATTTGAGCGGCTATTATATCTCAAAATTTAAGATCTCTATCAGTTTTTAGTCTGATATATACAGATATTGACTAGGTAAAGGCTTCTGGTTATTGAATGTTTCTGAATATTGATGACTGAATTTATAAGGTGAATTGAAAGTAAATCACTATGGCTAATAGTGACTTGGGTTAGATAGTCTGAGCACGGATTTTATTGAAAACTTTTTAATCACGTTTTTCAAATGTAAATTCTCTCCTTCTATGCAATAAATTCTGAGCGGCATAAGTATTCTTTGCCTAAGCTGTAGATACGCGAGGTATTAGTATCTGCTTGATTTGTTGATGCAGCTGCATGGCTTATAAATGGCTTATGTGGGTTAAAGGATAGTAAGGAGACTGGTTAATGCGCCTTTTGGCCACATGGATGTTAGTGCTGTATCTCTTTTGTGCTCATTCGACCGCAGCTCAGGTCATAGTGAATGATTCAGCCATTGATTTCCCCTTGCCTGCTCAAGAGTTACGCCTGATTTTTTCAATGCAAAAAGTCTATTGGCCCGATGGTCAAAAAATCCAGGTTTTTATTCTTGCTCCCGGCTCTGAAGTCCATAAAGAATTTTGTTTTAAGCAGCTGGATATGATGCCATATATGTTACAGCGAAGGTGGGATCGTTTAGTTTATTCCGGCACAGGAGAGCGGCCAATCATATTAAGAAATGAAGCCGAGATGCAGGAAAAAATTGCAAGAACGCCTGGCGCGATAGGCTATGTCGCAGCTCCCGCGCTAAGCGGTGACAATCTCAATGGTGACAGCAGAGTGACTAGGAGCCTATATGAAACTAGTCGCTAATTGGTTTACCAGTTTAGTACTTCTTCTCGCATCTTTTTCTTCTTGGTCTTCTGACTGGCAATTTAATGGTTTTATTGGCCAGGGCTACGTTGCTGCAGATGACACCCAGTTCGTCGTAGGGGAGGATGACAGTACCTTTAATATCACCGAAGCCGCATTTGCTGTGTCATGGAAGCCCATCGAGCATATTCGCGTTGCCAGTGCGCTTAGTTACAGGCAGTGGGGCAGCCTGGCTGAAGGTGGTGTTGATTTCGACTATTTATTTGTCGAATATAGCCATCAGCTAGGTGAAGGAACCCTAGGTATTCGTGGAGGCCGTTTTAAGAATGAAACGGGCTTCTATTCCAGTACCAGAGATGTTCCCTTTACAAGGCCGAGTATCATGTTGCCCCAATCTATCTATAGCGATTACTTTCGTGATGCCCAGTTGCATATCGAGGGGGCAGATTTGTTCGGTATGCATCAGATCTGGAATGGAGCATTAGACTGGCATGTGTCTGTTGGTAAAGTGGATGTCACCGAAGACTTAGATAGAAATGTGATGGGCAGTGAAAAGTTAGGCACCTTCGACTCTGAGCGTTATTACTCCGGAGATATTGAGTTTCAAAATGACTACTTGAGATTAGGTTTTACCTATTACGATGCCGAAGTTAGCTATCTCCCATCTATGGATGACTACTATTTCCCGGGTGATATCCGGCTAAAAAATTGGGTGTTCTCGGGACAGTTCAGATATCTAAACTTTGAGTTTACCGCGGAATACATGACTGGAGATAGACTGATTAATGGCCTAGTGTTTCCTCCAATGGCGAATGAGCTTGTTGACTCCAGTATAGGCTATTACTTAGACCTCAGAGCCTATTTGCCCCATGAAGTAGAGCTTTTTGTACGATTCGATAAACATATAGATGATAAAGACGATGCCGATGGCAAGGAGTATGAGGCAACAACTGGCTTGCCTGCTTATTTTGCTTACACAGATGACTGGACCTTTGGGGCTCGTTGGTTTTTGAATAATGATTGGTTATTAGCAGCAGAATATCATCTAGTCGAAGGTGCGTCTTGGGTTACTCCCATAGTGGCACCGGACCCATCTACGCAGTCGAAGCATTGGTCCATGTTTGCGCTGCAACTTTCCTATCGATTCCAGTGGTGATGCTATGACTTTGCAGCCTGAAGGTCGGACAGTATTTATTAGCCTTAAGTGGAAACTGCTGGTTGCCGTACTCATCATACTCACTATCTTAGGTGGGATCTTAGGTGGCTTCGCATATCGACAACTTATCAGTCAGCAGAACTTTTTGTTGGAATCTCAGCGCGATAAATTAGCTCAGAATCTGGAAACTTCTATCTCTTTGAGTGTCGATCATTCCTTGTCTGCGGCTCAACAGATTGCATTACTCGTCAATGGTGATCAGCAAACCCCCTCGGACTACCAAGCCATGTTAGATCTTCACTGGCCGGATTTACAGCTCTACTGGGAGCTTGATAGGTTGAGTCTTTTGTCGCTATCTGGCCAAGTGCTCGCTCATGCAGGTAAGTTAATCGAAAAGCAAGAGCTAAGTTGGTTTGAATCGGCTGGGGTTAAGCTGGAGCCTCATTGGCGCATCGTATGCTTACAAGAGTGTGTTATTCAGGTCTTAGTGCCTAACTTACTACAAGGCGAACCACACTTTTTATTTATGGAAACTGGCCTGACTGATATTTTGGCAAGGTTCAGGATTAATGAAACATTTGAGTTGGCTGTACTAGCCCCTTCTACTGATGTTGAGGAGAGACAAAGTTATTGGGGCAGAGAAGTCTTTAGTATAAGCAATAAGCACGCGAGTTTGGTCCAGTTAGAGCAAGCTGCGGAGCAATTTACCTGGAAGCAGATAGAGAACAGGGAAGGTGTATACCGAGTGGGCGGTGAACTTTCTGTTTTGTGGGCATTTCCCTTGGCTGAGGGGGAGTCTCCTCCAGTGATATTGGTGATCAACAATATTAATGACTGGCAGTCTCTGCTCAATGAGTTTCAGGAGAGTATGTTGGGTACTCTCCTGTTCAGTTTAATTTTATCCGGAGCCCTAGTTATTCTGGCTGCCTGGGCTCCTGTGGTTAGTTTGAGTCGCCATGCCACTTTGCTTCCTATGCTCGCTGATCATGATTTTGAGACCCTGAAAACCCTGTCACCTAAGAGTTCTTCATTCATTGTCGATGAGGTGGACTTGATCAATATTGCGACTCTAAATCTTGCCGAGCGCATGCAGAACCTAGAGCTGGAAGTTGATGAATATACTTGTGAATTAGAGCGGCTCGCTATGCTAGATACTCTTACGGGGTTACCTAATAAGGCAATGCTCAATCATGAATTGAAGAAGACTATCGCCTGTGTCGGACGCATTCACGATAAGATAGCTTTGATGTTTCTCGACCTCGATGAATTTAAACGGATCAACGACACATTAGGACATGATCAGGGAGATGAGCTATTAAAAATTGTAGCTAAGAGGTTGAATCACAGTGTACGTGCTATGGATACGGTATTTAGGCAAGGTGGGGATGAGTTTCTTATTCTATTGAGGGGGATCCGCTCGGAAGAGGATGTGCGTAAGGTCATTCATAAGATATTTGCCTCCCTGCAGCAACCCGTTGTGTTAGGACATCATAAGTTGATCGTGACCACAAGTATCGGAGTCGCCTACTGCGAAAGCAATAATGTTAGAGCCGAAGAGCTGATTAAATACGCCGACTTGGCCATGTATCAGGCTAAAGACGCAGGACGTAGCAACTATCGAGTGTTCACTCAAGAGATGCTACAAAGGGCGAATAACAAGTTGATGATAGAGCAAGATATTGGTGCAGCTATCGAAGAAAAGCAGTTGTCACTCTCACTGCAGCCCATAGTGTCACTCCCAGATGGAAAGGTGAAAGGATTCGAAGCGTTAATCAGATGGCATCACCCGGAGAGGGGGTTGATCATGCCGGGTAACTTTATCCCTGATATTGAAGATAGTGAAGCCATCATACAAGTGGGCAACTACGTGCTCGAAGAGGGAGGAGCTATCTTGTCCCGGCTGATTGACCAAGGTTGGGACGATCTTTATCTTGCGGTCAATCTATCGGCTAAGCACTATATGGATCCTGGTTTGATCCCCTTGGTACAACGCATCTTGTCAAAATATAATATCCCGCCCCAAAGTCTGCTGTTAGAGGTCACCGAGGAGAGTGTGATTGAACAGGTGGATCTAGCCTTATCTGCTATGAAGTCATTGAAGCGTCTGGGTGTACGGATAGCCATCGATGATTTCGGCACTGGCTATTCATCTTTAAGTTATCTTAAGCAGCTCCCCTTCGATGTACTGAAAATCGACCGTTGTTTTACCTCCGGCGTACTCGATAATAGCGTTGATACTCATATCGTCACCACAGTCATAGATCTAGCGCACAATTTGGGCAGGACCGTAGTCGCTGAGGGTATAGAAACTCAGGAGCAGTGTGAATTTCTCGCTGCCGCCAGATGCGAATTAGCGCAGGGATACCTGTTCTCGAAACCGATAGATGAGAGGAAGGCTTTCAGGATACTGAATGAAATCGAGGGAGATGGAGTGTGGCCAGTAGAGTCACTGCCCCAGCTCGCTAAACTGGGGAGTTAATATTTAGTATTTGGGTTATTTATTCGGCTGAGACTTTACTTTAGGTAGCAAGCTAATTAGCTTAGTCGCGATATCTGTGTTGTCTTGATAACCTGCAAATAGGCTCGCTGCAGGACCCGTTGCGAATACCTGTACGTCGACACCTGTATGCCCACCAGTGGTCCAGCCTGTGTTTGAACGGCTATCTATGAGCTGCTTGATACTCGTGATCATCACTTCTTTACCTTGCATTCTCGCTCGAGATAGTTGAGATATTTCATCTTCATTAGGCTCGAAACCTAAGTTTAATGTTACTCGAGCTAGCCAGTCACCATCGGCGAGAGCATCATTGGCGATAAAGTCCGGGCTAGCTTGTACGCCCCTGATGATAGCTGTGTCCCAGCTATACTCGCCGTTAGCACCTATGCTTAAGCCACCGGTATTATGATCTGCAGTTACTACCATCAGGGTGTCGTTATTTTTCCTGATGTACTGCTCTACGACCTCGATTGCATTAGCGAATTCTTCCATCTCGCCCATTGCCGCCACAATATCATTATTGTGTCCGGCCCAATCGATTAGACTGCCTTCAACCAGCAACACGAAGCCATTGTTATTTTGCGATAATAACTCTAGAGCCTTAGTCGTCATCTTGCTTAGTTTATTACTGTCACTGTCATCGATTGCCCATGGGAGTTGAACATCGGCAAATAGGCCTATGACCTTGCCTTGTTTGACCGAGTCCAACAGGTTAAAGTCCGACAGGTATTGATAACCCTTAGCCTCGAACTTTTCTATCAGGCCGACAGGAAAATATTTCTGGCCACCGCCCAACATCACATCGGCATCGGTTTTAAGGTAGCTTTGGGCTAACTCATCGTAATTGCTACGGCTTTCATTATGGCTGAGAAACGCTGCTGGAGTAGCATGGTTTATCTGTGATGTCACCGCCACTCCAGTGGATAGCCCCAGGGCTTTGGCTTTTTCCATTATGGTAGGAATTGGCTGTTTATTCGTATCGACAGAAATAGCGCCATTATAGGTTTTAGTCCCGGTGGCTAATGCCGTTGCCGAGGCTGCCGAATCCGTGACATAACCACTCACCCTAGCCGGATATGTACTGGAGGTTCCCACTAGCAGTCGGTCGAATACCGTCTGCTCTATCTCTTGAGTATCTGGGTTGTCTTTATAGTATCGGTAGGCGCTGGTATAGGCTGGGCCCATACCGTCTCCTATCATGATCACGATATTTTTAGGGATGCTTGGGGCGTCGCCTAATATGGTTTGCACTGGAGTCACAGCTTGAGCTGCGGCGCCCACGCTGCTGATTAGTGCCACACCTGCTAGCATACAGAGTTTGAATATCTTCATTTTTTGCGTCGCGGCCATTGCCTACATCCTAGCTTGCTTTGATTCGTGCTTCGATTGCGTTTATCAGCACATAGCGAGTGTCGCATTACCTATGTGCTGCAGTCTGAACTTTAATCTGCGCTTTTAATCCGAGCTTCGATTGCGTCCATTAGCATACCAGTAATGTCTACATCATAAGCCGCTTGAATCTCTTTGATACATGTTGGGCTAGTGACGTTAATTTCGGTTAGCTTATCGCCAATCACATCTAGGCCTACGAAGATCAGCCCGCGTTTCTTGAGTTCGGGCCCCAAGCTACGAGCAATATGCCAGTCACTTTCTGAAAGTGGCTGGGCTACACCACGACCGCCTGCGGCTAAGTTGCCTCGGGTCTCGCCTTTCTGTGGGATACGAGCTAAGGAGTAAGGAACTGGTTCACCATCCACCACTAAGATCCGTTTATCACCTGAGGTTATGTCGGGAATAAAGGCTTGGATCATGGCGTATTGCTGGCCGTGATTAGTCAATGTTTCGATGATAACACCTAAGTTAGGATCATTTTTCTTGACTCTGAATATGGAGCTACCGCCCATGCCATCTAATGGCTTGAGGATGATGTCGCCTTTCTCCTGATAGAAACTACGGATGCGGGTCTCATCTCGGGTTACAATCGTTTCCGGTGTAAACTCAGAGAACCAGGCTGTGAATAGTTTTTCATTGGCGTCACGAAGGCTCTGGGGCTTATTGACGATCAGCACACCTTCTTCTTCGGCTCGCTCGAGCATGTAAGTAGCATAGATAAACTCAGTATCGAACGGCGGATCTTTACGCATTAACACAACATCAAGGTCTGACATCTGTGTGTCGATAGCTTCGCCTAATTCGAACCAGTTTTCAGGATCTTGCTTGACGGTTAGCGCTCGCATATTGGCCATCGCTTTGCCATTGACCATGGCCAGATCTTGCATCTCCATGTAGAAGAGCTGGTATCCACGGTCCTGAGCCGCGAGTAACATAGCGAAACTAGAGTCTTTCTTGATGTTAATGTCGCTGATTGGGTCCATTACTATGCCGAGCTTGATCATCGTTCGCTTCCTTCTTTCGCCATCTTTCGATGGGACAATTGAATTTTGTTTGGTGTTTTCGTAAGAGGTTTCAACTTTAATTTTGCTAGAACTAGAAGCTATAAATCACCAAATTTGAGTTGCAGGGCGCTGATAGCCGTCAGTGCCGCCGTTTCAGTTCTTAGTACTCTTGGACCTAACAAGATATCGGTAAACTCATCTTGCTCTGTCTTCAATATCTCAACCTCTGAGAGGCCACCTTCGGGGCCGATTAAGAGTCTGACTTTAGTTACCTCAAGAGATAATCCGCCGATACCGTGTGCAGCCCTAGGGTGAAGGTTTAACTTGAGTGAATCTGTTTGTTCGCTACACCAAGCTTCTAATGACATGGCGGGTCTGATTTTTGGTACCTGGCTGCGGCCCGACTGCTCACAAGCGCCGATGACAATCTTCTGCCATTGCTGTATTTTTTTCTCTAACCTCTCACCGGAGAGTTTGACACCACAACGCTCTGAGAACAAAGGTGTGATGGTGTTGACGCCTAACTCTACCGACTTTTGAATGGTAAAGTCCATGCGGTCACCACGGGAGATAACCTGTCCCAGATGAATATGTAGCGGCGACTCACTAGCATTAGTGCTCGAAGATAAGACCTTAACGGAGACATTTTTCTTACTGGCAGAGATTATCTCAGCTAAATAATCATGATCGCTACCATTGAATAGGCTAATTTGTTCACCTTGGGTCATTCGCAGAACTCTGCCTATGTGCGAAGCTGCCTCATCATTGAGTGCCAAACTGTCACCGATTGCTAAAGGTGAGTCTTGGTAAATTCTTGGGGTTCTCATCTATTTATTACTCCGCAATCCGAGTGTTGCTAGCTGGTGAGTCACATCTTTTTTTGACAAAAGGGTTATGGTTTCCTTGAGTCCGGGCGATAGCTTCGTCTCTCTTGCACTCGATAGTATCAACTGGATAAGTTTTATCCCATGCTTTAAACAGTTTTAATTGGCTTTTGGCGATCTTTAAACCATAGGTGTTCTGCATATAGAGGTATGTGCGGGCTATACGTCCTCGAGTGTAGATTGGTGGCTCAACCTTACGAGATTTAAAGTCGACCACCATGGCACATTGGCCATATTGTTGTGGTTTAGCATTCCATTGACTAAAACGGTAGTTACTTCGATCGCCATTAACCTCACCAACTGCAGGGACCAGATTGTGGAGATCTGATTCCATTCTTTTGAATTTTTGGTCATTCTTACCGCAATTTTTTCGTCCCCCCTCTTGCCAGCATTGTCTTTGGTGGCCCAGTTCCCATGCGGGGACGATATGTTCCCATTCTATTCGGCTGGCACGTTTTTCTTGCTTTCTGACTTGATAACCACAGCTTTGTAGATCCGGGTTCCACTTCTTACCTTGGATCTTGATGTCACAGCCACAATAGAAGCTAGTGTTTGGCAGTTCACTGCTATAGATCTTTTTTGCCAAGCGCTTAGCTTGGCTAAAGCTGGTGGGATGAGAGGGAGATGCGAATGATGTCGATGACAAGAGTAAACTTAACGCTAGGCCAATGGAGGCTGCGCTGAGTGTTGTAAAAGGTTTCAATGGTGTTCCCTAAAGCAGGGCAATTATGCGTTTATTAGCATGCCCCAAAGACGATAGGCAGAACTTATGTCTGCTCTTTTGCGGGATTTTACGGGATGAATGGTAATAGAAGCAAGAGCTTGGTTGAAGTAAGATAAGTTAAGCTCTTTTAAGCTCCTGTTTACAGCGTCTGCAACGATACTGAGTGTCACCGCGGACCACCTTATTGTGACGTCGAATGCTCAGAGATACGTTGCCACAGTCGCATAAATAATCGAAGGTCTTACCAGCTACTGAACCAATATTTAGAGTATGAGTTGTGGCTGGCTCCAGTTGATAAATCTCAATCATAAGGGCTTGCCACTCCTTGCCATGGGGTTTGACCCTACCGTATAACTGATAAGCGAGTAGGTGGCAGATCTCGTGGGGAACAACTTGATCGATAAAGGCCTGATGGTTTTCAGCCAGTAAAGTGGAGTTGAACCTGAGTAGATTGAGCTGCAGGTGAGCCGTGCCCGCACTCTTCCCCCTGAGTTTAAAGTTGATTTCAGGAAGTGAAAAAGCCCTGTTCAAATAAACTTCGGCTTGCCGATAACACTCTGAGACCTGTTCAGCTATCTGCTGGTGGCGTTCATCTTCAAATTCATATTGGGCTTGCTCTGCAGAGCTGGCTTTCGTTCTGGTTTTCGATCCGAATAAATTAAGCATGCAGCCCTGATTTAAAACTATTATTGCTAAACTGAGTGAAGGCTGCCAGCCTGAGCTGGCATTATACGAGAGTTAATAGCTTGAATTGGACAGTAATACCCGCCACTCTATCATTCGGCGAGTATTACTGACTCGCTATTCACAAGCGTGTTTATCTATTCCAGATTATAAGCTCTTAGCCCCTGCTATGACCATGGCTTTAATCTGTGCAACTATGTTAGCTTCAGTCTTAGCATCGAAACCTTTCACTCTTGGGGTATGGATATGACCGACAGGGATCTTACTGTTAAATTGCTGCTGTAATAAGACCGCGCGGTATGAAATTTCATTCGATAGGTAGCCTCCACCTGAGCCTTCGACTGAGGTGGCACCTTGTAACTCGGATAAGGACATTGCCTCAAACTCACCCCTAGCCAGTGTGGTGACTGTGTGGTTATCGTTTACCTTCCATTTGGCTCCATCCCCATGAACCGACTGCATAGCGGTTACAGGAAGTGAATATTCGACAAATTCAGGACCATTCAAGGTCTTGCCATTGAACATAGGGGCGATCGGCTTATCTTTGTTGCCACCCGTCAATACGTTTAAGTTATCCGGTGATGCTGCACTGCGATTACGTCCCGGAAAACGCTCAAGATCGAAATCATCGCGACCCATGCTGACGGTGATAATCATATCCAAGCTATTATCGCGGTAATAAGGGGTAAGCAGAGATTCGATTATGCCTTGATCGAAGTCGGCGAAGCGTACTGGGATCATCACCGTCTGTATTTGCGCTTTCTTGCCATTCACGGAGAATTGATAGCCATCCAGTGCTAGTGCCGCTAAGCCTGAAGGATTACTCTGATCTATATTATGATCAAGAAAGAAAGGATCAAATCCTGTTAGCAAGATCTTGATCTGGGTATCGGCAGAAAAGCTGATGTTACTGAAGCCTCTTGAAGATTTCTCTACTGCGCTTAGATTCACATCTCGTTGCCAGGGGGCAAGTTTGAATGACGGCGCTTGTTGCTTAAGCAAGGTTTTCATGGCCAAGCGTCCCCAATACAGAGGTCGGTCATCTTGCCCACCCGATTGGACATCCCTGACTGCCTGCTGCCAGAGTCGCTCTCCCTGTCTGGCAACCATCTGAGTCATTAACAACTCATCAGTTTGCTTTTTATATTGTTCCTCGAGACTATCGACTAAAGCTTGATAGCGGCCAACGACTTCAGGCATAGCTTGGGCTGCAGTGGGCACACGAGCCTCTTCGATATCGATATTAGCCATAGCGCTAGTGCTGGTAATTGCACTGGAAAGTAGTCCTGCAACGGCAAGTGCTAAACAGGATTTCGTCATGGCTTGTTCCTTTTTATCTGGAATAGAGAGTGATTTAGAATTGATTTTATTCTTATTAATAATTTATCAATTAATGAGTTATCGATTTGAGCTTATTATAGTCAACGCCTGAGTATGCACGACAAGCGAGTGCAAATAAAGTATCCGGCTACTAACTTGTGCTGAAGGAGAGTTGTCATTTTTTTGCCACTATCTGTCTCCGAATTGCCTTTTTATTCGGCTCTTACTGGTGGGAAAGTTTGATAGGCTAACTACTCAGACTCTTTCGAGTCAATATGATGAATTAAAAGGATAAGTTATATGCGTTTTAATATTGGTTTGCTGGCATTACTGGCTGTTTTGTGTCACCCCGCTGCGGCGAAACAAGCCGTTGAAGCGCATAGTTCGGAAACGAAGGGGGCGGAAGCTGAGAATGCTAAAGACTATAGCCTGGAAGTAACCAGTAGCTGGTTGGCTAAGTTTGCTCAAGAGAAGGTAATCGGTGTGATGGTGTTGCTGGATGAGCAGGGAAGGCTAATGACCAATGATGGAAAAAGAGCGGTAAAGCGGTTCATTCCCGCATCGACTTTTAAGGTTCCTAACAGCTTACTCTTGTTGGAGGCTGGTATCGTCAAGGATGAATACAGTCAATTTCCATGGGATGGAAAGGAGCGCAACATTCTTGCCTGGAATAGAGACCATAACTTTTCAACGGCGATGAAATACTCTGTTGTGCCTATATATCAAGCGCTGGCTCGAGAGATGGGGCAAAGCGAGATGGCTAAAGGCGTAGCGCAACTTAATTATGGTAACAATGATATAAGTGGAGGAGTTGATAGCTTCTGGCTAAATGGCGATTTAGCCATTTCAGCGAAGGAGCAAGTTGAGTTTCTGCAGCGCCTCTACCATAACCGTTTACCTGTTTCAGACCGCAGTCAGAGAATCGTCAAGAAGATGATGTTACTGGAAGCGAATAGTGAGTGGGTGCTAAGAGGTAAAACTGGTTATGCGGTGCAAAAAGGACAGAAGCTTGGTTGGTTTGTCGGTTGGCTTGAAAGAGAAGAGAGGGTCTACTTCTTCGCACTCAATATGGACATTGAAAGCAACAGCCAATTGCCATTGAGGAAAGACTTGGTGAAACAGATATTAGTATTGGAAGGCTTGATTTAATCGCTGTAAATTAGGTTCTTTCGTCTCCTTCCTAGACTCTAAAATCTAGGAAGGATTTTATACCTATACCATCAAGGATTGCAGAGATTCCTGGCTACTGAAGCGCTTGGTGAAGAAGTCTAGGAATACACTGATGTTAGTGGCCAGCTGCCTTCTGCTCGAGTAAACACCATAGACTTTAAATGCCTCGATGGGCCACTCCTGAAGAATAGGCACAAGAGAGCCGCTGGCCAGCTCGTTTTTGCATACTGAGTTAGATAACATGGCAATGCCAAAATCATCCTGAGCCAGTTTCTTTACCATAACGGCGCTGTTTACTCTGACCTTACGCTTGAAATTCACCATGGTTTTTCTGTTGCCTTTTCCCAGTGGCCAGATGGGTGCTGAGCGTGAGGTGCCCAGTAATATACCATCATGGTTGGCTAATTCTTGTGGTGTGGCTGGGGTGCCATTGGTCTTCAGGTAACCTGGGCTGGCAACTAAAATAGGTTTGCGCTCGAACAAAAGACGGGCGACTAAGTCTGAGGATTGCAGTGGACCATACTTGATAGCGATATCATAGCCTTCTCCGACTAGACCCACTTCGCTGTC
Organism: Shewanella psychrophila; assembly: GCF_002005305.1. Classification (NCBI taxonomy): domain Bacteria; kingdom Pseudomonadati; phylum Pseudomonadota; class Gammaproteobacteria; order Alteromonadales; family Shewanellaceae; genus Shewanella; species Shewanella psychrophila. The sequence continues at coordinate 3,308,055 of NZ_CP014782.1, read as the reverse complement.
GGTAAACTGCACATCTAGTTCTACATTGGGGTAGAGGCGCATAAAACTGCTACACAGGTTGGCGATAAGTTCTTGGCTGAATGAGACCGGAATCGCAATGCGTAGGGAACCTGAAACATCGTTGTTAGTGTTTTCTATGGTGGCTTTAGCAGCCTCTATTTCGTCACGAATACTAGTGCAATGCTGATAGAAGAGCGCACCTACCTGAGTGAGACTCAAATTTCGAGTGTCTCGCTGGAGTAGACGTACACCAAGTTGCTCTTCGAGTTGAGCAACCTTACGACTTATGGTTGATTTTGGCATGCCTGTTTCGCGGGCTGCTTGGGAGAAACCTTTGGCTCTAACTACCGCCGCAAACAGCATCATACCGTTAAGATCTGGCATGTTTTTATCACTGTCTCAAAAATGGAACAAAGCGTCTAACCTAGTTTAATGGTATTTGACGCCTTAACAAAGTTATATTTACTCGCTAAAAATTTTAGAGGCTAAGCAGAGGATCAATGATGACCAGCAAAAATCAGCCCACAAACAAGACTCAGGCTCAATCTGCCGACCCGCTTTTTCTGAAAGCAGAACATCTGGCACAAAACTTTTCACTGTTTCCTGAACACAGTAAGCAGAGCCTAGCCGAAGAGATCAAGGGTCTCTTGGGTGAAGATACAATTCAGTCTAACTTGAAAGAGTTAGATCTACTCGATGTAGATGGTTATGTCACTAAGGTGATTCAACCAACATTAGATAAAAACCGCGCCGGTGCTAAGCGTGTGATTGCCGATCTTAAAGGCAGGCTTATTGCTGAAAACCACCAAGGGCCTTTTTATAGTGCAGAGATCGAATTGAACTTTGGTACTCGTACTCGCCGTATCGGTTTTATCGCACAAGAACGTACCACTAATAATGGTGCTTGGATGCCCGAGCATCACTTGATCGCGTGTAAGGCTATTCGTAAGTTTGCAGAACTGTCTATGCCTATCATCTACCTTATCGACACCCCTGGTGCCGATGCGGGTGAAGTGGCTAACAGTCAGAACCAGGCTCACAGCATCTCTAAGGCGATTGCCGAGAGTGCTAATGTCGATGTGCCTACTGTCGGTATCGTCATCGGTGCCGGTTACTCAGGTGGTGCGATCCCACTTGCTTCGGCAAACATCTTATTGTCACTGCGTGATGGTATCTTTAATACTATTCAGCCTCAGGGCCTGCAGAGTATTGCCCGTAAGTACAACTTGTCTTGGCAAGAATGTGCTAAATCGGTGGGTGTTTCACCTGAAGAGCTGTATACCTCTGGTTGCATCGACGGCATCATCGATTTTTCTCCGACGGATAAAGATGAGCGTCAGCATAACCTTCGCCGTGCAATTATCAGCAGTATCGAAGCTGTTGAAAATGCCGCCGTGCAGTTCGTGAGAGAGTCGAAAGACTTGCGTGAGCATTATGATCGTAGTTTGACTCGTTTCTTGAACCCGTCTAAGAATCTGGAAGCTCTTGAGCACCATGCGGAGCTTGCGGTTGCTAATAACCCTACAATGCACCTTAACTTGTTTGGTAGCTCATACCGTTACTTGCGTTACCTGACGTTACGTAGTCGTATTCAGTCTATTTCTCAAGAGCAGTATGGTCGTTTGTCTAAGGTGAGTGTACCCGAAGGTGATTTACTCGCACGTATTCAGCAAGAGCAAGATCGCGTGTTCCAGTCTTGGTTATCTAACCCGGATAAGCTGGTTTATGATGAAGAGTTAAACAAGCTTTGGGGTAACTTCAGTGCTAAGCGTGATGAGGTTTCTACCGAACGAAACATGCTGACCCGTTTGATCTTAGGTGAGCCGAAAGAGAACTATAAGAAGGCCCGTAAGGCGCTTATCTTCAACATCAGTTGGTCTTTGTTTCATCGTTGGAAAGGTAATGCCGAGAACAACTTCAAAGGCCTGATCCAGTATTTGGAGACACTTCCATCTGAAGTGACTCAGGCTGATTGGCCTGAGTTGAACAAGCTAACAGTACTGGATGTGGTTATTCACGACGAATTACGTGAAGACTTTATCTGGCAGTGTCACAATATTCTTATCTTCAACGCACTTTACGACAATGTCGTTGGCAACTTAGCCTCTATCGCTAAAGAAGCCATGATGTCTAAGAGTTTGTCACGTGCATCGGTAGATAACTTGTTACACAGCTCCATCGATCGCGCCTTATCCACTCAAGATACGGCTAACGATAAGAGTAAATTCTACAAGTGGCTCAAGTACTTCATGGGTCAATCGAACCGTGCAGAATTGTTGACTAAGACTGAGCAGTGGAAGAGTGTTGGTTTCCCACAGCTAAACGACAGTCTGTTCGTGATCCTGACTTACTTCTTCGAACGTCTGCTACCTGAGTATTTCGATAGTGAAGAGGAAAGTGGCGAATACACAGGTGCAATCAACCCTGTACGTATTGGTCGCCGTAAAGATTTCTGGAACCGTCTCACCATGGGCTATCAGGATCTCTTGATCCAGAAAGTACTACGTGATGATAAGCGTGCCGGTAAAATGGGCTGGGAAAACGTTTTAGGTAAGTTCTTCACTGATTTTGATGAAATCAATGGCGATAAGATGTCTGCCAACTTGCTAAACTTCCCGGGATTCCGTCTATCCATCGAAGATGCATTGGATAAAGGCATTCGTCCCTGTGGTCTCATTACTGGTATGGCTGATTTCGAACGTAACGGTCAACAGATGCGTGTCGGTGTTGCCGTGTCAAACACAGCTTTCCAGGCTGGCGCCTTCGATATGGCCAGTGCCGAGAAGTTCAGTGCGCTATTGATCGAGTGTGCTAAGCGTAAGCTTCCAGTTATCTGTTTCATCAGCTCAAGTGGTATGCAGACTAAAGAAGGTGCTGCTGCACTTTTCTCTATGGCTGTGGTGAACGATCGTATTACTCGCTTCATTCGTGATAACGAGCTACCGGTATTGATGTTCGGTTATGGTGATTGTACAGGTGGAGCACAGGCAAGTTTCGTGACTCACCCATTAGTGCAAACATATTACCTATCGGGTACTAACATGCCTTTTGCGGGCCAGATGGTCGTTCCGGCTTACCTGCCTTCCACTGCGACGCTGTCGAATTACTTGTCGAAAGTACCTGGTGCGATGAATGCCTTGGTGACTAATCCATTCAGCAGCACTATAGATGACCAGCTGAGCAGTATCGATCCTTTGATGCCTAAGCCTACCGCTGAGATTGAAGATGTGATTGCTAATGCACTCTCAACTTTAGTTCCTGAGATGATGGCCGCTGATGAAGAGATAGTTCAGGACGATCCTCGTGAACTTATGAAGCCTATCAAGAAGGTATTGGTGCATGCTCGTGGTTGTACCGCGGTTAAGCTAATTCGTAAGGCTCATGATAATGGCATTGATGTCGTTCTCGTTGCATCTGATCCGGATATGACTTCGGTACCTGCCGATATGCTAAAAGGCAACGATAAACTTGTCTGTATTGGTGGTAACACATCAGATGAGAGTTACCTCAACGCATATTCTGTGCTTAAAGTGGCCGAATATGAAAATGTCGATGCCCTTCACCCGGGTATTGGTTTCTTATCTGAAAGTCCTCAATTTGCGGCGCTTTGTGTCAATAACGGCGTTAATTTCGTCGGACCGAGTGTTCACAGCATGACGACAATGGGTAACAAGTCTAATGCGATTAAGACTTCCCAGGATAATGGTGTTCCTGTCGTTCCTGGTAGTCACGGTATCTTAAGCAATGCAGAGCAAGCGGTAAACGTTGCTAATGAAATTGGCTACCCGGTTCTGCTTAAAGCGGTACAAGGTGGTGGTGGTAAAGGTATTCAGGTCGTTGAGCGTCAAGGGGACATGATTAGCTTGTTCCAGCAGACTTCTACCGAAGCGGCTGCGGCGTTTGGTAATGGCGATCTCTATCTTGAGAAATATGTGACTTCACTGCGTCACATCGAAGTACAGCTCCTACGTGATAAGTTTGGTAATACTAAGGTATTGGGTATTCGTGATTGTTCGGTTCAGCGTAACAACCAGAAGGTTGTTGAAGAGTCTGGTTCTACCATGCTGCCGGCTGAGCTGAAAGAGAAGGTACTTCAATATACCCTTGATCTTGGTAATGCGACAGATTACATGGGCGCAGGTACGGTTGAATTCATCTATAACTTAGATACTAACGAAGTCTACTTTATGGAGATGAACACTCGTCTTCAGGTTGAGCATCCAGTTACCGAAGCGACATCGGGTATCGATATTGTGAGTGCTGGTTTCGATATTGCGGCGGGTCGTTCGATCGAAGCCCTGAAACCACAGGATAAGGGTTACGCCATCGAAGTCCGTGTTACTGCCGAGAAGGCTGCTCTGGACAGCAATGGTGTACTCCAACTGCTACCTCATCCTGGTATGATTACCGAATATGCGATGCCTGAGCGTGATGACATAGAAATCATCTCTATTGCAGAAGCGGGTAAAGAGGTTTCACCTTACTACGATAGCTTGATTGCACAAATCATCTGTCGAGGTGAGAGCCGCGAAGATGTGATCAATAAGCTGCACGATTACCTCGCTGATCACGTTGTCATCAAAGGTATTGCGACTAACATCCCACTACTGACTCGCATCTTGAAAGATGGCACCTTCAACGAAGGCGTTTACGACACTAACTACTTACCTCGTCTGATGGCTGAGTTAGATGTGCCTGAGTTGATTGCAGAGATGGAAGCTGCTGCGGAAACTGTCGGTGTCGATACAGCCTCACTGCGCGTCGGTGAGAGTAACGAGCTGAAAGTGATGGCACAAGGGGCGGGTATCTTCTATACCTCTCCAGCACCTGGTGAAGCCGACTTTGTTAAAGAAGGTGACATAGTGGCAGCGGACCAGACTTTAGCGCTTACAGAAGCAATGAAGATGTTCTCACAGCTGAACTTAGCTGGTTATAATCGCCCGGATGCGGTTCTGTATCCTGAAGATAAGAAATATCGTATCGAGCGTATTCTTAACAGTAATGGTCAGCAAGTCTCTCAAGGTGATCTGCTGTTTGTGGTTTCACCCGTAGAAAGCTAATTCTTTATCGCGCAATGTATGTGCTTTAATTAGAATATAAAATATTAATCCCCATCACATGTGATGGGGATTTTTTATGCTTATTACAATCCTCTCTCTCGCTACATTATTTTATCTAATCTATTCGTCATAGATGATTTCATTTATTAGTTATATCTTTATGATTTTTATTGTTTTTGTATTATTAGAATTTATATCTTTATCCTTGGCATAAACGGGTGTATTTTCGTTTTTTCTAAACCTATTTATGAAGCAAAAATAGATGACTAATAAAATCATTGTTGGCAGTGAAGAGTGGTGCTCTTTACCTGGGCTAGGTATCAAGGCGGTTAAGGCTCGTGTTGACTCCGGGGCTGCAACATCCTCAATTCACGCGATAAATATCACGACTTTTAAGCGTAATGGAAGCACTTGGGTCAGTTATGAGGTGCATCCAATTCAGGGGAGCCGAAAGGTGACCTTACTTTGTGAGTCGAAGCTTATCGATCGTCGTGTAATTAAGAGTTCCAATGGTGAAACCGAAAGGCGTTATGTTATCCGTGAGCAATTGCAGCTTGGGGATCAAAGCTGGGATGTGGATCTGACTTTAACTAATCGAGCTAGCATGGGCTTTCGGATGCTCTTGGGACGTGAGGCTATGGGGCAGAGGATCTTGGTTGATCCTTCGGTTAACTACAACTTTGGTGATTATACCGAAGATGAAATCAATCTCTTGTATGGCAATAAAAACATGCCGAGTACGGGCCTCAAGATTGGCTTGCTTGCCAGTAACCCGAATTTATACAGTAATCGTCGTATCATGGAGGCGGGACTGCAACGTGGTCATGAGATGTTTTTCTATAACATACAGCAATGTTATATGAAGCTGGATGCCTCTGAGCCCGAAGTGCATTATCGTGACGGCAGGATCTTAAATGATCTCGATGCAGTGATCCCTAGAATTCGCCCTAGTATGACTTTTTATGGTTGTGCTTTGACGCGCCATTTCGAGAGTTTGGGGGTCATGGCACTGAATAACTCGGAAGCCATCACTCAGTCGCGAGACAAGTTGTTCTCTTTGCAGCTATTACAGAAAAACAACTTAGATATACCCACCAGTGGCTTCGCCAATTCACCGGCTGATACTACGGACTTGATCGATATGGTTGGCGGGGCACCGTTAATCGTCAAGTTACTCGAAGGCACTCAAGGCAAAGGTGTCGTTCTGGCTGAGACCCGCAAGGCTGCAGAGAGCGTGATTAATGCGTTTAAATCCTTGAAGGCTAATTTGCTAGTTCAGGAATTTATTAAGGAAGCCCAAGGCAAAGATCTGCGTTGCTTTGTGATTGATGGCAAGATTGTCGCGTCCATAGAGCGTACTGCCGCGCCGGGTGAGTTCAGGGCGAACATTCATCAGGGAGGCACTGCTTCTCTTGTGCAGATCACCCCTGAGGAGAAGAAGCTGGCAATTAAGGCGGCGAAAACCATGGGTCTACAGGTTGCGGGTGTCGATATTATTCGTTCCAGTAAGGGACCTCTGTTACTGGAGATAAATTCATCCCCAGGATTAGAAGGCATTGAGACGGCAACTGGCATAGATGTCGCAGGCGCTATGATCGATTCCATAGAGAAAAAGTTGGGCTGGAAGCGACCTTTACCAGTCGATACTTCTTTCTAAAATATCTAATGTCCAGATTAGTCGAGTAAGGTGACTAATCTGGACTTCTAATTAAAAGTTCACTTCTTCACTTCTTCATTTGTAATAGCTAAAACTTCATAGCACAAAGTTCCTAATCTCAAATACATTGCTGATTTAGCGATAACTGTTCTACTTTTAAATAGGGCAACTTTATGCCCGTTTAAGGTCGCTATGCCTGAAAAAAGAACTAATAAATTAAATGGGATCCCAGACAAGATTGTCTATATCCCACCTCTGATAGTAGGTGGGATCACTTTGCTGCTATTAGCCCTGTTCAGTGTGGTGGGTCAGGCTCAAGCTCGCACCCATGATCATCCTGAGCAGTCAGAGTTTAACTTAAGCTTCAGTGGTTTCGGTACCTTAGGCGTAGTGAGGTCATCCAGTGATGACTTGCTCTTTCATCGAGAGTTCAGTATGAACGCCAGTGATTCTGAGTACTCCTTTAAACCAGACAGTTTACTCGGTCTGCAAGTCAATGCGGATTTTACTGAGAGCCTAGATGCCATAGCTCAAGTAGTGATCAAAGATAGGGCGAGCGATGCTACTTTAGACAGCTTAGAGCTGATGTTCCTGCGCTATCGTCCAAATCGTGACTGGGCAATCAGGTTGGGGAGGACCAGCACAGATCTTTATATACTCTCGGAATACAGAAACGTCAGCTATGCCTATCTATGGTCCAGACCCATTCCTGAATTTTATGCTATTAGCTCATCTATCGCGAAAATTGACGGTATAGATATCAGTTATACCCATAACATAGGCGGGGGGAGTTGGGAGACTAAGTTGGCCTATGGGAATACGCACTCCTTGTTAGCGGCTCAGAATAGTCGTTTTGATATCGATCTCAAAAATGTCTTCGCGCTTACATCCATTTATACCTGGGATGACTGGATATTTCGGTTCGCGGCGACTTCTGTTGAAGTAGATGAATTGGACTTTATAACTAATGACCTAGTCAAGAGTCTTAATTTAGTACCAAATAGCTTGTGGCCAGAGGCCAGAGCGTTGGCACAAAGCATAGATGGACCGGGTCAGAAGTTGCAATATTATGCCCTGGGTTTGCAATACGATCATATGAACTGGGTTATTCAGTCGGAGCTTGGCTATATCGATTCTGACTGGGGGATACTGCAATCTTTCTACAATGGTTACTTGAGTGTGGGCTACCGTGTCGATGAGATGACATTTTATAGCGTTGTGGCTTATATAGACAACTCAGAAGAGCCAGCTAGCTACGCTTCACCGCAATTACCTGATCAATTGTCTACGGAATTATTAGCTGGAATCAATACCGTGTATGAAGGGAGTGTGCAGGCTCTGAGTGCTAGCAAGATAGAGCAGACGACTTTTACCTTGGGGTTGAGGTGGGATCTTTATCCCAATATCAGTATGAACTTTCAGTGGGATCATTCCTGGGTCGATCATAGTGGGGCAGCTATGTGGTCTTGGACTCAGGAACCTGTGGGGGATGCGGAGGTCGATCTTTTGTCAATTAACTTCAGCTTTATCTTCAATTTATGAAGTACTTGACTGGGTTACTTATCTTAATGTTCACTCTGACTATTCGAGCCGAAAGCGAACTGCTGGTAGTCGTTAGCCGCGAGAGTCGTATCGATTCATTAACCAAGAGTGAAGTGGTGGATCTGTTTATGGGGCGATATGTGAATTTTCCTAATGGTGACAAGGCTAAAGTTTTCGACCTTGCTCCTAAATCTAAGCTCAAGGGATTATTCTATGAAAGGTTGGTTAACCGAACCGAGGCGCAAATAGATGCTTATTGGGCCAGACTACTTTTTTCTGGTCGTAACTTCCCTCCTAAAGAAACAGAGTCTCCGGGTCAATTAATTCATGAGTTAATGAGTTCGAGCCATGCTATAGGCTATATTTCTAGTCAGGACTTAACTGATTCATTAAAAGTGGTGTATCGATTTGAGGCGCTTTAGGCATCAATTGTACTTTAAGGTGGCATTCGCTATTGCATTGAGTGCAGCCCTAGTTGCAGTCTTGAGTTCATACTTTTTCTATTTCGAACAGCTTGAGAGAAATGAGCAGGACTCGAGGGAGCATGTTAATCAGTTATCCAGAACCATAGAGAAGACAGCGTCTATTGCCGTGTATGTACAGGATTCTGTGCTAGCAAGGGAGATCATCGATGGATTAGCGATTAATGACGTTGTTTCTGAAGTTGAGCTGATCAGTGAACCGGGGTTTTCAGTTTTTTCTGGTGAGAAAACACTCATTGGCAGGGAGGGCGTTTCTACTCTGACCTTGTATAACCCATTTTTTGAGGAAGAGGTCATAGGTCAGCTTAAGATATTGCCTAATGAGGCATTTATTGATCATAACGCCAAGGATGCCGCCGTAAATCAGGCCCGTATGTTGGCATTATTAACTGTTGTGACAGCTATTCTTGTTTCTTTTATTGTGCATAAGACGTTAACCTCTCCGCTAAATAGGATAACCAATAAATTTGAAGGGGTAATTCCTGGCCAGGACAGTCATATTTCAGTGCCTAGATTCCATCAGAAAGACGAGATCGGCCGTCTGGTGAATGGAATTAACGCTCTGGTTTCATCTCTTAATCAGTCTATAGATTCGGAACGTAATTTAAGAGAAAAGACTCAAGTATTGGAGAAAAAGTTCAGACTCATCTTCGAGCAAGCGAGTGCGGGTATATGCCTCATAGATAGTGAGAACTTGTTAGTTACTGCTAATCCTGCCTTTGAGCGAATTATCTATAAATCACATTCCATCGCAGATGCTATAGGCTTAAGGCTCACAGATTGGTTTTACAATAAGCGACAGTTAGAGAGCTTTCTGGCTGATATCAGACAGAGTCATAATCTAGATACGGTTGCATTGGATCTTAAGATGAAGACCTTGCCAGGATCCCCTGATTGCTGGGTACATTGCCTATTTTCTAAGGTTTTAGATGAAGATAAGCAGACCTGCTTGATGATAGAAGTGCTGATGTATGATGTGACCGAGCGAACTGAGAGGGAGATCAATACTCGCTTCGAAGCCGATCATGATGGCTTAACTCATCTTAAGAACAGGAGAGCAGGAAGACGCTCACTGGTAGAGTTATTTGATCGCGCTAAAGAAAATGACAAAATAGCGGTGATCATGAATATCGATCTGGATAACTTTAAGGCTATCAACGATATTTATGGCCATGAGGCCGGTGATTTTGTGCTAATCGAAGTAGGTCAGCGCATGATGGCTGTGTTTAGAAACGATGATCTCTGTATTCGTTGGGGAGGCGATGAGTTTGTTGTAGCTTGTTACTTCGATAGTGCAGATTTTGAAAGACGCAGTCTGCCAGCGATAGAGAAGTTAGCATCTGAGTTAAGGCTAGCATTAAGCGAGAATGTAAACTTAAGTTGTGGAGGAAGTATCGAGATCGGCGCTAGCATAGGTATCGCCATGTATCCGCAACATGGGGGGACTTTGGAGTCCGTATTGTCTGCGGCTGACAGTGCTATGTATGTGTCGAAGCAAGGAGGGCGAAATCAATATAGCATCTTCGATTCAAAGCTTGTGGGTGAGCTAAGTTCTTGCGATAAGAACGACTCGAAAGCTCAGTCTCAAAACACAGACAGAATGAATCAAGATGCTAACGATTAATGAGCTTAATAGTACTTACTAGTTTAAGAGCTCATGATTTTCGGGAAGCTGTCTACTAATCCATAAAACCAATTTATGTTTCATATTTGGCCCGTCTTCTTTATCCACTGCTAGCGGTTGAATGAGCTTATCGGTAACGAGCAGACGATAGATACATTCGACTTTATCTTTTGGTGAAATTCCCTTGCCGAAATCGTCAAAACCACGTTTTTTAGCATAGCCGACACCAATTTCCATGGCGAGTTTTAACAGTTGTACATCGTGCTTACCTTGCTTCATATGAGCTCCCTCAAAAGGTTATATCCAACAAATTACCTGAATTAAATGAGATAGCAAGATTAGCTTTCAGCTTACCAGTGAAACGTTTAATTTTGTCGTAATTTTATACCGATTGGCATAATTAGCTGCGAAGCCGTACTTAGCCTTGTTTACGATATTGCAGTGGAGACTGTTTGTACCACCGTTTAAATGCACGGGTGAAATTGCTCGGATCTTTGAAGCCTAAGCGAAATGATATTTCAATAATAGCGAGATCTGAGTCTAGAATGTAGGTTAACGCTAATCGTTTGCGGATCAGATCTAGTTGCTCACTGAATGTGGTATTTTCAAGTTTCAGTTTTCTTTGTAAATTACGGCTGCTCATATGGAATACTTTGGCTATAGCTTCGCGATCAGGATTACCTAAACTCATTGAAATAACAATTTCTTTAGCAACCTTGCTGCTAAATGATTGGCTGGATAGTCGGCTTAAATACTCCTCAATTGCATCATCATTCCTAATGGCTAGCTCTCTATTTGCCGATGGGAAAGGCGTGTTGAGTGCTTCACTGCTAAAGTAGATACGATTGCCGCTTGAATTGAAGTTTATCGGGCAAGAAAAAAGCGATTGAAAGGGAGTGGTGTCTGATGGTGGAGAGCGTTCAAGTTCGAGTCTTATTGGCCTGACGAGGCCATGACTCACTTGCAATGGCATCAAGTAGCTTGTCGCCATAAAGGCATCTATCGCTTCTGGGGCGTAATCTTTTCCTGGCAACCGATTAAAGCAGAGTGCTGACTCTAGCTCACCTTCAACTATCTCCATTTCAAGCACATTACTGATAATTTCATAATACCGTTTAATTCTAATCCAGGCATCAGCTAAAGATTCACTGACCAATAAAGAGAAGCTGAGTGCGTTAAAGCTGGTTGGCTGAACAAAGTTTGCCACCTTTAGCCCTAATGACTCATCTCCAGAAGCCTCTACTGCTAACGCCCAAAGCTGAGTAATTTGGCTTGTCGGAATACGACCATTAGGGTCCTGCAATAGGTCAGTATTAATGCCTATTTCTTGCAGTAGTTTCTGGCTGTTTATTCCATAACTATCTATGGCTCGGCAAATCGCTAACGCCCAGGAAGACAGGGTCGTTGGCTCAGTTGTTAGTTTAAGATTGTCCTGAAAAGTCATAAATTTGTCTCGACCCAACCATTATTACTCTCTTCGATAGGCTAGGTTACAAACAAAAGGAGATGATCACAAACCAAAGTGCTCAACTTGCAAACATGGTTAGTGCCTTAACCGTTAGTAATGATTGAGCAGTAAATTACCTTTTTATTCGAAAATTATAAATATAAAACAAGGTTTAGGGGAGATGATATGCATAACGAAGGTTTAGTTAACACTAAGGCTATTTTAAAAAAAACGGGGCTTGGGCTGTTATGTTTTTCAGCCGTGATGCTAATGGGCTGCAGTGACGATGAACTTGATAGCAGTGGTAATCCAGATGCGGAGGCTTCAAAGCAGGTGACACCCAGCCCATGCTTCTGGGTTGGCCCCTATAATATAGAGCATCCAGATCGAAACTTTGCCTATCCTGATACAGGTGCAAATTACTGGCATGCTGGTTACATACTCCCTATCGGTGCGACTTTAAAGCTTAATGGTCAGTATCCTTATGCTAGGTATATATCGATAAACAGTTACCGAGCTGATACCTCTCCTGCATCATCGTTAACCGATCGCGATATTGAGCCCGATCAAGGTGACTTTAATCCTTATCAGCAAGGTGCCGAACGACAAAATGCTTCAAGAGACTTCACCATAGCGCTCGCTAATGGCACGCCTGACGGGGAAGCACCGAGTAATACTCTCTATGATCATGCAGAACCTGGTGATAAGTCGACGTTAATCTATCGCATTTATGTTGCCGATGAGGGAAGTGATGAATTTGGCAATGTTGAGTTACCTGCTGTTGAACTGACTTTAGATACGGGAGAAGTACTTGTTGGCGATCAAGCCTGCAGTGCATTGCAGGTTGATACGGATAACTTAGCTATTCCGCTCATTCCAGCCGAAACCTATCAACAGGTTAGAGCTAATCCTGCAGTGGAACCTGCTCGAAACCCTGCAGTTTGGCGGGCTGCTTACAATGGCACATTTGGCTTTCAGTGTGCCTTCTTAGGACGGTGTGATGGTACGCCGGAAAGACAAGTAACTTATTATGCTAATGCTGATAATCAATATGTCAGTACTTTTTTGAATAATGATTTTGGTGCGGTTGCAGTGACACGAGGTAAGTTACCGCTCGTCCCCAAAACGCTTGCTTCTGAGGCTATTTTTGATGAAAGAGAAAGCCAGTTAAGGTATTGGTCTATTTGTCAAAATGAGTACTATTCTCAGATGGTTACCGACTGTATTTATGATGAGCAGTTAGCGGTAGATGAAGATGGTTACTATACGATAGTTACTAGTCTATTGGATGATAAACCACTGAATGCCACTAATGAGTGCGGTTATAACTACTTAGCTTGGACGGAGAAGGGGGATGGTTTTGGTCGCGTGGTAAAAGGGGGAGTAAATCGATTGAATGAGGCATTATTGATCGTAAGAAATATGCTGCCTAAAGAGGATTTTCATCAGGCTATTCAGAATACATCTGTGCCAGGTGATGAATATGTAATGATGGGAGAATACTTACCGACGACTGAGTATATGAGTAGGGCCGACTTTGAAGGCTTAGGTTGTAACTATTAATCCTAGTAGCTAGGAATTAGAAACTTCTATCCTTCCAAAACTATGCCTCATCTAGTATTCAAATACTTTTACTTGAGTCCCTATAAGCTCATAGGTTGAGTTTAACTTTTTTCTTGGGCTCAGCGGTTTTACAACTAATTTTATTTAGCCACAATGCTATTTTGGCATCTTAAAATCGATTACCCGTCATACTTTAAGTTGTTGTATTTGCAGGGTTTTATTTTGTTGGGCTTTTAGGCTATCGGTGATAGTCTTCGGTTATTGGACTTAGTTTGATATAGCAAGAGGCGTTAATTGAATAAAAAAAATGAAGTGTTCGAAGGGGTCAACTTTAGTCATCAGGATATGAATGATTCACATTTTGAGCAGTGTAAATTTTATAACTGTAATTTTAACCATACTGATCTCAGTGACAGTCATTTTGTTGACTGCTCATTTATAGAGCAAGGTGCTGTGAGTGGTTGTGATTTTGACTACGCTAATTTACAAGATGCGAGCTTTAAAGACTGTCAGTTAGCTATGGTTAATTTCATCGGTGCTAATTGTTTCGGCGCAGAGTTTAGGAATTGCGACTTGAAAGGGGCCAACTTTCTCAAGACACGCTTTGCTAATCAGATAAGCAGACAAGTGTATTTTTGCTCTGTGTATATGACGGGGTGCAACTTGTCTTACGCTAATTTTGAGCGGCAATGTATTGAGAAGTGCGATCTATTTGAAAATAAATGGACAGGTGCAAATCTGTATGGGGCTTCGTTTAAAGGATCTGACTTGAGCAGAGGTGAGTTTTCCAGTGACGCTTGGGGTCAGTTTAATCTGAGTGAGTGTGATCTTTCTCATGCAGAACTCTATGGTTTAGATCCTAGAAAGGTGGATCTGAGCGGGGTTAAAATTTGCATGTGGCAGCAGGAGCAGTTGCTCGAGCCTCTTGGAGTGATTGTTGGACCTGACTAGCTAGCCGTCAAGCAGTGGAAAGGACTAATAGAATGCCTGCTAAGGGACTTTTTATCAGGTAATTGATTCGACAGGGTAAAAGTTTTGGCGAGGGTGATCTGTGTAGTATTCATGCCAGACTGTCCTCGTTATAACACCTGTATGTAGACCCGATGACAAAGACATTGCCCATCAAGTGTTCAAGATAACTATCGCTTTAAATATCAACAGATTTAGTTCGATCTATCTATTTTTAATCTAGATTAGGCTGCTGTAAGCATGGCTGTGCTTTATTCACATGGGACTCAAATGGGGATGGTGAGATGCTGTTTTAACTTAAGATAACTTAAGTAGGTTCGTTGAATTTGAAGAAATATAAAGGGAGAAGCTAACAATTGTTTTAAATTGAATTGGACAATGTAAACATTACCGACAAAGCGAGACTCTTGTACCGATAATAGTTGAGTTCCTCCCATTTGCTCCCAAAAAGTCAGGAAATCTGCTCTTCGGGTTGCTACGTAACATTCTTCAATATCCCAATAACTGTCTACAAGATGGTTAAATAGATGCCCAATCAGTGATTCGAAATAATTACGGCAGGAAAAATGACCTACATTAATGACAATGGAGTTAGCTGTAGGCTGCGTGGGTAATCTTTTTTTGAAATAACGGGAAAATGTTGTCATATCTTGAACAAATCCGAGATGGGACACGATCTGAACACCCTGTTTGACCGTAAATACACAATTCTGTGAGATCACGTTATTTTGATCCAGTTTTGAATAGATAAATCTGTACGCCTCCATATGTTTATAAAACACACCGAATAATTTCCTATGTGTCTCGGTAGTAAGGTTTAACATTGATAATGTAGCGGGCCCTTTGTCAATTGATAAATACCCAATTCGAGAATATGAAGTTTCAAGTTTATTAAATAATGTGTCGTACGCTTTTAAAAACACCTTTGTTATCTTTGGGTGATCTATATGTTGTATAAAATAGCTCAAGTCTTTTTCAAAATGTTTAGAAATTAACAATTGTTTCTTGTAAGATGGAGTTGTTTTATTGTTACACCAGCGACTTAGGGTTATGGCATCTAGGCCTGAAAATATGGAGTGGGATGACTGAAGCTGGGATAGAAGCTCGATCTGACGAATACCATTTTGTTTAAATATATGCTGCAAATACTGATGAAATATCATTCCGTTCTCATTTCACTCCAAAATATAAGAACTTATATTACTAATAATATTTACTTCAAAATAGAGTGAATATAATTGTTAGCATGTTTTATTTTATAAAAAATAAGTGCTAATTATCTAGGTTATATATCCGATATAATAATTGGACCTACGAGGTTTAGACTGGATAGGTTAAATTATTAATGTTCTTACCACTAGGTTAAGTAACAAAACTAAACGTACAAAAAAGGTTTATTAGATGAAAAACATTATTGTCTCTGCAGCTATCACTTCTCTGTTTTCTTTATCTGCAGTGGCTGCAGATCCCACTCCTGGTACAGTTGATTCAACCAGTGCAACAATTGAATGGACAGCTGATATACCTGTAGTTGTACCTGGCCAGTACATCACACTTACTGGTGCTGACCGTGGTCCAGTAAAATCTGGAGTGCTTGATATCAAAGCGGATGGAACCTTCACTTCAACCCCTGTAGCACTAGAAGTTCGTTATTATGACGAAGAGTCTGATACCGTTGGTGGCGGAGTGCTTGTCGGTGAAAACACTGCTGATGGTGCTTCAAATGCAGACTCTATCACCTACTCAGTGAATTCCGTTGCATTTACATCTGCTCAAAATATTGATCTTTCTGCTACAACGGCACAAATTTTTATGAATGATGTTGCAGTTGATTCTAATAAAGACTTGGAAGCACCGTCAACAGAGTCTTGGAAAACAAACTGGAAGATTCAGAATGGAGTGGGATCAAGTATACAAGATGTTGTCGCTGGTGATACCGTGACTGCAACAACAGTCGTATTTGCAGAAGTCTCTTTTGTAGACCCAGCCGTATAAATTATATTGAATTATGGCTGAATTAAATAGGAGTTACAAAATGAAAAAAATCATTATATTTACAGCCATAACTTCATTTTTTTATTTATCTATAACAGCCGATACCGTAATAGCTGGGCCTGTTGCTGGCACTTCTGATTCTAGTAGTGCAGCAATTCAGTGGGCTGCTAATATCCCTGTAATTGTACCTGGTGAGTTTATTACGTTTACCGGTGATAATTCCGGCCCTATAAAAGATGGCATGCTTGATATTCAAGCCAATGGAAAGTTTTCTTCTACCCCTGTATTGCTAGAACTTCGTTATTATGACGATGAAACAGGCGATATTGGGACTGGAGTGATTGTTGGTGAGGATGTACCTGGCTTAGGACTTGTGAAGGCAAACACAATCACCTATAGAGTGAGTGCGGTTCAATTGACCTCTAAACAGGATAACGATTTATCTGGCACTCAGGCACAAGTTTTGATGAATAATGTACCAGTGTCGTCTAACGTCGATCTAGTGGAGACTGATGCCGATTCTTGGAAGACGAGTTGGTCTATTAAGAATAAACCGGGTTCAGGTATAGATGATACGGTTGCTGGAGATACAGTGACTGCGACAACAGTGATATATGCAGATGTAAATTTCGCTAATTAATTATCTTATATAGTTAATTATTAAAATATGAGTGTACACATAAAACTAATTTAGTTATTAGCAACACTCCGCTGTTTATATTTATCTACGGCTATTAGTAGCAAAGCGGTCACGGCCGCTTTGTTGTATATTTTACTCAAGAAAGAGTAGGGGGTTGTGGAGGGTATTTAGAGTCACTGTATGTGTTAAATTAGAATCAACTATATTTTAAGGTACTCCTTATCTTATTATGAAATTTAAAACTATGTATTTTTCACTTTTTATGTTTATGAGTAATTTATCCTATTCAGCTGATCGAATAGAGAAAAATATTTTTCTGTATGCCCACATTAACAATGAAGAATTTTACTCTTACAGTGTGACTAAGTTTGGTTTTAAGCAACCATCCTTAGATATTGAATACAACCAAAGTGTAGAAAAGTTTATATCTAAGTCTACAACAGTGTTTATAAAGACAGATATTCCTGTTGGTTTTAGTGCCGGCTTTGAAATAACTCCTACAGTTTTAGAAAGTAGTTGTGTTGATGTCGATGGCAGTATCGATGTAGAAGGGTTTGCGACATATTATATGGACGGTCAAGCTCTACAGATCGAAAAGCCAATTGTTTTTGATTATTTTAATAATTCTAATTCTCAGTTCTTAAGTGATACAAGAGAATTCTCTATCGAATTTTCCCCTACACCTGGGCTTGATGTGTGGAAATCTCGTTGTAAGGGAAGTGCAACTTTATATGTGGCTCTAAGCTTTTAGTGGAATATGACCGATGCTTAAATATTATTTCTTTCTACTACTGTTACTGACAGGAACTGCACACAGTCAATATATCCCTAAAGGTTTTCAACATTTTTATGAATATGAAGAGCGTACAGTTTTATTTACTCTTCCTAACAATAACTATTATGAAACTAAAGTCTATGCTAATTATTATTCAATTAGTAGGATTGAAAATGTAAAAAGTTTTTATGAGGCTTTGACCAAATCTGGAATAAAAAATGATCGAGTTGAAGAGGTTGTAGCTGCGATTTTAAGTAATGACGTCAATCAAGGAGGAATTCAGTCTTTATATTCTTACGAAGATAACAAGTTACAGCTTGATGTAAGTTCAGATTTTATGAGTGAAAGTAAAGGGAAAGTAAACTATACCCAAATATCTCCAGACCCCAGTGCGATTATCGTTAATAATCGCCTGTATACTAGTTACTATGATAATGATTTTAATTCGACGTTAAATAATGGAACCATAATTGGATTGGGAAAAGGTTATCTAGAGACTGATGTGTCTTTATTTTCAAGTACAAAAGGTCATGAAAGTACAGATTTTGATGTGAATAATCTGAAGTATGAGTTTAACTTTGAAGGACATTCTTTACAGTTAGGTTATTCATCATATAATCTAGTAAAAAATAATTCTACATCTCTTTTAGATTTTTCTCGTAGTAAAAATAGCTATTACCTTAGCTTATCTTCAAGTGACAACTTATTAGCTATCAATGACTCTCAACAGAAACAGTTATATTTTGACATTAAAAATTCAGGTACGATTGATGTTATACGAGATGGTAAAACCTTGTTTAGCCAGTCGTATCCCAAAGGGCAGCATTCAATCAGTTATGCTAAATTACCCAGAGGGAATTATGATGTTGAATTGAGGATCCGTGCAGATGGTTATGCCGAAGAAAGAATAATAAGACGAATAAGTAATAACATCAGTAAAACAAGTCACAAAGGCTATGACTATAACGTCAGTTTACGTCAGTCTGAATATGATACAGAACAAGATGTCGAGACTTTAGCATATGCAGAGGTATCGATTACTAAATCTCTGTTTAACGATACACTCCTATTGGGATCTAACAGTCGAAGCGATGGTGATTCTATTGATGTTGGTGCGGCTGCTATTTATTCAGATCCTAATTTAAGTGCTGCCATTTATTACAATAAACTTCCGAGTGGGATTTTTTATCAGACTTCTTTGAGCTTATTTGGATTAAACTTAGATTATGAATATTTAAATGTTAATGGGATAGGGCCAACAAATAATTTGGTGTCTGCTGTGTATGGTCAGCAATCCTACGACCAGCTCATATTGTCATATTCTTTTCCCATTGCGAATGGCAGTGTAAGTATTTATGGTAGTAAATTACATCGTGATGCCAGAGAATTTAATAATTATAACAGTTCATTACATCATAATTATTTTATGTATGATGATACTTATAATACTGCAATGGATAGCCATGATGGGTATTTAGCTCAAGATAGCAGTGAATATTATACCGGGAAGATTGATAGTACTAACCTAGCAGTAAACTATCAAACTAATATACTTAATAATATATCATTAAATGTTGGTTATTCATTGTCAATGAGTGATCAAGTTATAAATAAACGAGACGGTATATTTTCATTAAATATCTCAATTCCTTTAGGCAATGATCATTTATCCTACTCAGGGGGCTATGAATCATCGAATCGTAGTAGTGGAAGAGTTACTAACACAGTTAGCTATCATGAAAACGAGTTAGGGTTATTTTCATCCGTCGATTCAAGTGGGGGGACTTCATTGAGTAACTATCTCGATGGTGAGCAATCTGAGACTAGTTTAAATGGAAATATTAGTTTGAATAGTGAACAGTTTTACGCAAGCGGGTATGGTAATTATTCAAGTCAAGGTAATAGTAATTTATCCATGACTCTAGAATCAACATCGATTATCTCGGGAGAAGGAATTTACCAATCTAAATATTTTAATGATTCATATATTATTGTAAATAGTAATAATTTTTTAGATGATATCGATGAAGATGAAAATACTGGAGTGCTAGGATTACAAGTTAACAATGGCCGATACGTGGATAAAAATATTACGGGTAAAACGACGCTAATTGGGTTGGATTACTTTAAAAGCTATGAAATAAATCTAGATAATGAAATTAGTGGTTATTCATCACGAGATCGGGAGAAGTATAAAACTGACATAATGTTTTCTTACCCTGGCTCCGTACATACAATATCTAGTGATGTTGAAGAGGTCACATCCTTCCTTAGTTATTTTGAAGATTTTAATAATAAATCCTTAAACAATATTCAGTGTTTAGGTGAAGCTTGTGTTTCTGTTAGCAAGGTCGGTGATGGTATTTATTCAATATCACTTATTAGGGATCAGTCTTTCAAAATTGTTTCCAACGATCAGTTCTGTTTTGTTGGACCAGAGGGCGAGAAAGGTCATCAAGCTAAAATAAAGTGTTTTCCAACTATTGAAACGACCGATGATGGCATGCAGTTGGTTTCCTCAGGATTAGGAAAACAAGGTGATTTTATCTACTACTTAGGTGAATTAGATGAGGATATCCCGGACCGAATAATTAAAGGTTTGAAGAAGGCTAATATTGAATATATAGAGTATGAATTTGCGCAAGAAACTCATTTGTTTGTAAAGCTCAAAAGTAAAAGTAAAAGTAAAAGTAAAAGGACATTAATAAGCCTTGTTCAAATGAATATTATCAATGAATTACAGTCATATGTAAGCAATGATAGTGAAAACAATAGTTTCGCACTTAAGTAGGTAATTAAAATGTTTAGACAAGAACTAAAAGTGGTTATAGCAATGACAGCTTTAATTTTTAGTTGTCAATCTCAGGCTATTGCAATTAGTAGCTTATTTGAAGTTGCGGATGTAAACACTCATCTCGCAGATATACAGGTGATAAATAATGACGGTAAAGATATGTTTATTAATCTTGAAATGTCAAAAGTCCATTATATTGAGGGTGAAAAAGTGGAGGAGAAACTTAACAAGGACAATGTGCAGGATTGGACATTTCGTGTCTCTCCATCACAAATGATCCTCAAGCCAGGAGAAAGAAAAACAATTCGAATGCTTAATGATTGTGATGAATATTGTGAATTTCCTGAAGATCAAGTCTACGCGGTATCTGTGACTCCGGTTCCTTACAGTGAAGGGAAAAAATCGGCTGTAGCAGTGGCTTTTGGCTACAAGGTTTACTTTATTGACCCTGCGTCAGAAGTTAAAGTTGATTACGATCTGAAACGAATTTCAAAAGATAAAATTAGTTTTGAAAATAGAAGTAACACTATGCTTAATGCTGTTTTAAATCTATGCACAAAAGATTTTAACTCTGATTGTATTTATGAATACCGCTTGTTGCCTAATTCAAAACGAGAGTTCAAATTACCTCTTAAGAGTCAGGAAGAATCAACACTTAAATTTTCAGTGATTAATGCTAATGAGGTTGTTCATGAGAGAGTTACTCTTTAGCGTTGTGCTATTTATATCATGTAGCGCAAATGCCTATGCGTCGATAATTCATGGCAAAGTCACTGGAAACATGATTCAGTGGACGAATGCTACCACCAATGGTAATGAAATACAGCAATCAGTATGGCAGTCAAGCAATTCATTCAATTTACTACCTGTATTACGTTGGAGTCCTGCATTTTACCAAAACTCGTTAAGGTCATTAACATTTACCTCTGAGTTAGGGGCAAGGGTCGAGACTGATTTTAAAAATACCGGGATCGAGTTTCGTACTGCAAATTCTTATAACACTAGTAATGGTGGTATTGATGCTGGTCTTAATACAGGACCACAGTGTCAAACAGGGGAAGATTCTGGAGGAGACTTCTTGTTAAAATCGGCTTCATCATGCGGTGTTAATTTTACCTTAGTTCAACAACAAAAATTAAGGCCGTTTGATTTTTACCGAACTTTCTTTGAATTACCTGATTTATTAGCGGACTTTACTCTGGCTAATGTACCTGCGGGTCGTTACCTTGCTTCTTTTAGTCAACCAGTTGCATATTTTTTGATTTATGAACATCAACAAGTTGAATCGTATCAAATTTATTATGACCAGGTTCAAGTTATTATTGACTATAAACCTAGCTTTATTTCATCCGTGAATCTAATCGGTGATGGTCAGTTTGATCTTGAGTATGACACTGAGGAACATAGTGTAAAAGGACAAACTAAATATGCTGTCAATGTCAGTGGATACATTAATCCAGGTATAAAAATGTCCTTCCTATCATCAGGAAATGAGGGCGATTTTTCTCTAGAACATACTGAGGCATCTAGTAAGATCCCATACAAACTAATATGTGAAAAATGTAACGATAGACTCGTTATCAGCAATGGAACTATGAGTGAAGAATATGCTGAAATAGGTTTAGTAGGTAACAATTTGAATTTCATTTTAAACTTTAGTTTTAATGATGTATATGCAGGGGAAGTTGATGAAGGAGATTATAGCGATGCGGTCACTATTATTTTTGAACTTGATTTATAAAGTTAGGTTATTGATATTATCTGGATTGTTATTTTCCCCAATACTGTATGCAGGATCTGATGATATGATTTATAAAGTTAATGTCGGTTTATATAACCCTAAAGGCGATGATGGTGTTCAGCAAGAAGACTTTAAATCATATTTAAATTTTGGAGCCCAATACGGGCTATCTGATTCGTTTAGTATAAGTTTGGATACTTATATTTCAGATGAGGTTGACGCACTTTTATATTTGGGCGGGAGTCTTAATTATACTTATAAAGTCAGTGATGGCTACGATATATTCTCACGTCTAGGTGGGGATGTTATGGAGGGGGAGTTTGTACCTAAGGCGAGCTTTGGTATTGCAGCTCACTTATCTAAAACGATGACTTTTAATATAGAGAGTACGGTGAGAAGTACAGATGAATTTTCTGAATACCAGTTTTCTATTGGCTTGAGTTATAAGTTTGGTAATGAAGGTGTGGCGAGTACTCTTCCCGTTAAAACATCAGGTGATAAACCATTAGAATCAATCATCGAACCTGATTATGCAAAGGCTTCTGATCACAGAGTTAACTATCCTGACAATGAGTCAAATAAATTTTATGTAATAGTTAAAGGTGACACACTATGGGATATATCAGAACGATTTAATATAGAACTTTCAAAGCTAATATTGATGAATGCTAATGTTGTTAATAACCCTGACCTAATTTATCCCTGTACGCGTTTAACTTTAAAGTAGATGTTTTACATTTATTCATCATTTATATCTCAGCCATCGATAATTACAACGAGACAATTAAACCAATGATAAATCTACAGAGAATTACGCTTTTGGCTATGCTGTCATTTTTTTTAATCGGATGCGGGGGGGATGGGACGACATCAGACACTGGCAATGGTGGCAATGAATCTGGTGAAAGTATCTCTATTGATACGCAAGATACATTGAATTTTGCATCAGAAAGTGTCTTAACCTCTGTGGATTTAGCAAAAAAAGTGAGAACTGATAGCGAGCATGAGTTACACATAACAAATATTGCCTTGCTCTCAGATCATAATAACTGCGACTTTGTTGATATGGATGGACTTCAGTTTAGAATTGAAACCAATGGATCTCAAGTTTGTCGCTTCAGCTATACCGTTGAGCCTATTAGTGAGGATTTTTCGGGAAGTCAGTCTGGCATCAGTCAAATTGTGGTCTCTGATGTACGAGATGTACGAGATGTACGAGATGTACGAGATGAAAATATATTACCTGAGTCTTTGCCTCCTATCAGTAAAATGGCTTATCAATCGGAGGTTTTATCTATTGATTTAACTCCATATTTACCTGATGGTTTTACTCTTGATACTAAAAGTATCGAGTTGACAGGAACGACTGACACCGGAGAGTTGGGCTCTTTTGAGTCTCAGAATAGTAGCATCACTTATACGGCCCCGGATGAGGCACTGGGAGTGGTTAGAATTTATTATTCAGCCATTAACAATATAGCTAATCTTCTTCCCGGAGTGATTTATGTCAGTATTAGTGATCTGGCTAACGCCAATACAGCTCCGATAGCCAGTATTAATGAGGTGCTTGGAGATAAAATATTAGCCGACAGCCCGACAGATTCATTTTCAATAAATATAGAAGATTATATTTTCGATGCTGACGGAGACAATCTACAACTCATCGACGTTTATACTAACGGTTTAGGTTGGGCGAGCGATCTAACTCAATTTACGTTCGAATATAGTCCTAACCTAAGTGGCATGCAATATATCACTTACATAGTGGCTGACCATCACGGTGGCTACGGTATTGGAACCTTAAATTTTTACGTTAGGTCATATGACTTCATCTTTGATGCTGATCAGAATATAACGTTTTACCCGACTTACACATTAGAGGAGATTGCCAGCACTGAGGGCACTTTTAGTGATATATACGTTGAAAATGGAACGCAAGGTGAAGCTGGTGAATATCCCATTTTTAATGAAGACTTGGCTGATGCCTACTGTGTAACTCGAGGGCTGGTATTACCAAGAGCTTCTCAACTTCAGAGTTTATATACGGATCCATTAGGTAGCCGCTCTGTTTTTGAAACAAAATACAAATGGCCCTCAGGCTCCTCTTATATTGCAACCGATGGAACCTTCTCATTAAATGACGGGACTAGCAGTGCAGCAAGTGGTCAAGAAGGGTATGTATCGTGTGTAGAGCAAGTTGAATTCCCCAGTGACTACAATTTTAGCTCAAAGTACTTAGGTGCTGATTGGGATGAAAATACCATAGTGCTGGCTTCTGCTGCTGTTGACGGAAACAACATCCCGCTGCCCCCAAGTAAATATGGATTAAAGTATACCGTTGTAGACACCAACCCCGAAGGATTAGCTGGGGAAGTCATTGTTGAAGTACACGAGAATAATATCGTTGTAAAAAAACGCTCTGATGCTGTATTCCAGGCAGTCCTAGAAATTACAGACCTTATGGTGCAAGGAGATATACAAGACACTACCACGCTGATAGTTGGAACTGGAGCGTGCCCTAATGGGGTAACTGTGAATGATACTCAGTATTTAGGCTGTATCCCAGTGCTGGATAATAGGGATACTAGTGAAAAATATACAGGGGCGGTAGCTGACCATATCCTGATTAACTTGGGCTATCAATTGGATCAATTTGGTGATGATATTCCCTATCTTAAAGCGTCAAATACAACCCCTGAATACTCCTATTACGATCTCAACGATGTTTCTGATATTTCCGAGTCAGTGATGAAATCAGCCATTAATCAGTATGCGCAAGATTATTGCGATATTGCTAACGCAGTCGAATTAGGTGGGCGTGACAATTGGACTTGGTACATCCAGAATCCAGACAATACCATGAGAGAAGAGTGGTTTTCTAATGCTACTTTCCCGATGGCTCAAAATCTAACTAGATGGATATCTAATGAGGCAGGTATCGATCTTGCCATGTCAGGGCAAGGGGTGTTCTTTTTTAAAGACAAGACTACAAACCAGCTTAATCAGAATGTTGATACTCAGGCTATAGCATATCAACCTAGAGGATCGAGCGATCATAAAGCTTGGCAGTACATCACATGTTACTCCCCAGACTGAAAACTCAAACAACTATAGCGTGAGGCTTAATAAATTGATTTTATTAAATAAAGTTACTATTTTAGCTCTGCTGTCATTCATTTTACTCGGATGTGGTGGCCAAGAAACTGGATCGGATACAGATAACGGTGGTAATAAGCCAGCCGAGAGTATATCTATTGATACGCAGAACACATTGGACTTTGTACCTGAAAGCGTCCTTACTTCGGTGAATTTAACCAGTAAAGTCAGATCTGATAGCGGACAGGATTTACATATAACAGATATTACACCGCTCTCAGATTACAATAACTGTGACTTTGTTGATGTGAGTGGGCTTAAGTTTAGAATTGAAACTGAGGAAGCCCAAGTTTGCCGGTTCAGTTACACCGTTGAGCCACTGAGTGGGGATTTTTCAGGTAGTCAGTCAGGTATCAGCCAAATTGTCGTCTCCGATGAAAGTACAGTATCTTCTCCCTTGCCTCCTATTAGCAAAACGGCGTATCAGTCAGAGGTGCTAGTTATTGATTTAACTTCTTATTTGCCTGAAGGTTTTTCTCTTGATAATACCAGTGTCGAGTTGGTTGGATATACTGACACCGGAGATGTTGGTGCTTTTGAATCTCAGGGGAATAGCATCACTTATACAGCTCCGGATGAGGCTTTAGGGGTCGTTACAATCTATTATTCCGCCATTAACGATCAAATGGATATTCTGCCTGGTGTTATTTATGTCACGATTAGTGACACTGCTAATACAGCACCGATAGCTAGTATTAACGAGACACTTAGAGATAAAATATTAGCCGACAGTCCGACAGGTTCATTTACTATAAATATAGAAAATTATGTGTCCGACGCTGACGGAGATGAGCTACAACTGGCCGGAATTTATACTAACGGTTTAGGTTGGGCGACTAATCTAACTCAATATACGTTCGAATATAGTCCTAACCTAAGTGGCATGCAATATCTCACATACGTAGTGTCAGACGATCGTGGCGGCTATGGTATTGGCACCTTAAATTTTAAGGTTCGCTCATACGGTATTATTTTTGATGACAATCAAGACGTAACTTTTTATCCCACTTATACATTAGAGGAGCTTGCTAGTACCAATGGGTCATTTAGTGGTACATACACTGAAAATGGAACACAAGGAGAGGCTGGGCAATATCCTATTTTCAATACAGACTTGGCTGATGCTTACTGTGTAACCCGGGGGCTGGTATTGCCAGCAATCTCTCAACTTCGGAGTTTATATACAGACCCATTAAGTAATAGTTCAGTTTTTACTAGTCAATACAAATGGCCCTCAGGCTCATCCTATATGGCAATCGATGGAACCTTTTCGTTATTTGATGGAGCTAGCAGTTTAACAGCGGGGCAAGTGGGCTATGTATCGTGTATTGAGCAAGTCGAGTTGCCCAGCGACTACAATTTTAGTTCAAAGTACTTAGGCGCTGATTGGAATGAAAATACCATAGTGTTAGCCTCTGCAGAGGTTAACGGGAACCATATTCCACTGCCTCCGAGTAAATATGAATTAGAGTACAAAGTTGTAGATACTAATCCGGCAAATCTAGCTGACCAAGTTATTGTTGAAGTACAAGAAAATAATATAATTGTAAAGCAAGCTTCCACTCGCGTATTTCAGGCTGTTTTAGAAATCACAGACCCCAATAATGTGCAAGGAAGTCTACAAGACACAAGCACGTTAATTGTTGGGACTGGGGCGTGTCCTAATGGGGTAACTGTAAATGATACTCAGTATTTAGGCTGTATCCCCGTATTGGATAATAAAGAGACTAGTGAAAAATACACAGCAGCGGTAGCTGACCATATCCTGATTAACTTGGGGTATAAATTGGACCAATTTGGTGGTGATATTCCTTATCTTACAACGTCAAATACAACTCCTGTTTACTCATATTACAGTACCGATATTTTAGGTAAATCAGAGTCAAACATTAAAGAATCCATTGGCGTATACGCGCAAGATTACTGCGATATTCTTAACGCCGCCGAAGTTTCTGGGCGTGATAATTGGATATGGTACCAGCAAGGGGGCATATCCAGTCCTCCTTCCCGTGAACAGTTTGAAAATTTAGAAGGCACATTAGCGGCGGAGCTGACACGCTGGATGAGTGATGCAACGGGGCTGAGTGTAGCTGACGTTGGTCAGGGGGTTTTTGTGTTCCAAGATGCAATCACACACCAATTGAATCAGGATGTAGATAACAACCGCATGAGGTATCAATACAATACCCAAAACCCTTGGAAAGCTTGGCAATATATTACATGTTACTCATCTGATTAAAACTGTTAATAAAAAACCACCTCGAAAGGTTAATGCCGGTAAGTTAAGCTTACTGGCATTTTTTATTTCTGGCGTACTTCTGTGGCCTTCGTTTGACCGTCCTAGGAAAAGATCGAGTTCGTCTGGGCTCTAAAATCAGGCTTTCTGCCATGTCATAGAAATATTTAAGCTGACGAGGAATTGCACCTGGTGTCGAGTAGGGCAAACCCACTAATAGCCTCAATATATGAGCCAAAGAACCATTAAAACTCAACTGATAAGGGAGATAATCACCTTTGAGTTGATGGCACATTTTCACCATCTGATAACGCACTAGATTATAGGTGAGTAAAATCCCCCACAACTCCTGTTTTACAAGCTCTGGCAATCGACTTCTCAACGTTAAACGATTACCTAGCATGTATTGTTTTTGCTCTCGATAACCTAATTCTATTTCCCATCGATGCACGTATAAATCAGCTATGTCTGCAACGGGATAACGCATGGGATCTATCATTGATGTCAAAACCGAGTATTCCTTGCCATTAACCTTTCGACTTATGAGTCGTACTTCCAGCTCATTAGGCAGTTCTGGCCATCGTTTTCTAGCATGTGGATTACTTTTTAATTGGACTATTTTATCGTTGCGCCCCAAGCTGCGAAGCACCTCATATTGGACATTTTTTTTCAAAGGGATCAACCAGTGTCGCTCGTTACCAGTGGATTGCCACTGATAAAGTAGCCCTAGCGAATAAAAACCTCGGTCAAATAATGTCAGGCTATTATCCGGTGTGGAGTCGATGAGCTTTTCGGCCAAAATCATCTCATTAACGGCGTAATCATCGAAAGCACTGGCGGTAATAAGATGGCTACTCAATTCCATTTGGCAGACCATACGAACTTGAGGATATTGAGTCTCTTTTTGTCGAGAAAAGGCTTCTGCATTATCGGGAGTATCTTCCGCCCGCCAGACTACACCATCGACTCCCAGTAACGTCAGTCCATTCCAGTTTGGATGTAGAGCTTCACGATTCCAGTGAGCTTGAGTGCACTCAAACAGAGCTTTCATTGCCGCTTCACCGAGATTTTTTCGTCGTTGAGTTAATGCGCTCGGAGCAACAAATGGCTTGCCCTCTCTATCAACGATATCGAGCATGTTAATGATGTGAGCCATCGACTTATCATTATAGATAGCCATTCCAATAATAAGCCAAGCCATTGACTCTAGTGTTAATTTACGTTTTCTAATCGTGACTGTTTCAGTTAATGAATACGCTTCCTCTATCAACTCCAGAGGGAGTAAATCTGCGAGGGTTTCAACTTGATGGGGCTTGAGTTGGTTGATCATGTCAAAAGCTTGGGAAACTTGCATAAAAAATCCGAGACCTAGAGATAGGACTCGGATTCTGAAGCATCTAGAAGATCAGTCAACCGATCGATAAATCACTAAATGATCGGCATTAACCTCGAAAGGTGGTTTTTATTTTAAGCTTCATGTTTTACATTTTTAACTCGCAACTCGCAACTCGCAACTCGCAACTCGCAACTCGCAACTCGCTACTTGTTCGAAAAGTCATTCTCTATTAGCTGTTGCTTGTTATCTGCCTGGGGTACATGGCATTGGCTACAGTTGTAGTAGTGTTTGTTCAACTTGCTATCGGCAAGCAAGTGAGATGCATCTATCTCAGTAGCTTTCATGCGCTTAGCTTTCGCTGGACTGTGGCAGTTCATACAGCTGTTTTTCTTCATGTTGATCGGGTATTCAGCCTTATGGGGGATCAAAGGAGGCTGATGAACAAAAGTACGCTCGATGGACTTACCGCGATTGGGGTAAGTCGGCATAGCATCGGCAGCGCGTACCGCAGTTATCTCTGATTGACCCAGAGAACTGATGTTGACCGGGTCTGCTTGAGTGTCTGCTTGTTGTCCCGAGCATGCATTGAGCATAAATAGCATGGCTACGGTAGTAAGTAATTTTTTCATTTTATCTCCTAGGGGACGAGCAAGGGCTCGCCCTCTGTGTAGGTCATGAATCTCTTATGTTATTTAGAGTTATTCATCTCAATTAGACTTTCATCACCTTGACCGGGCACTTCTTGAAATCTGTCTCTTTTGACAGAGGATCTGTGGCGTCCAGTAACAGCTTATTGACTAGTTGACGTGCGTCGAAGAATGGCATAAATGCCACGCCTCTTGGCGGCTTGTTGCGGCCCTTAGTTTCTACTCGAGTCTTAATTTCACCGCGAGGAGAGGCAACAACAACCTCATCACCACGTTTAACTCCACGAGCCTTGGCGTCTTGTGGATGGAGGAAAATTTGTGCATCCGGGTAGGCGCGATATAGCTCAGGAACACGAGCCGTCATAGAGCCTGTGTGCCAATGTTCAAGAACTCGGCCGGTAGATAGCCATAGGTCATATTCTTCGTTTGGCTCTTCTGCTGCAGGCTCATAGGGGAGGGCGAAGATAACCGCCTTACCATCTGGTTTACCGTAAAAATTAAAGCCTTCGCCTGCCTTAACATAGGGATCGCTACCTTCTACAAAGCGGCGCAGAGTTTCCTTACCGTTTATTACAGGCCAACGTAAACCGCGTGTCTCGTGATAAGTATCGAAATCGGCTAAATCGTGGGCATGGCCACGTCCAAACTGAGCGTACTCTTCGAATAAGCCTTTTTGTAGGTAGAAGCCAAATGCCTCAGATTCATCGTTTAGCTCAGCCTTACAGTCTGAAGTCGGGAACTTATTGACTTCACCGTTAGCAAACAGTACGTCATAGAGTGTCTTATCGGCTAAATCTGGCTGCTTAGCGATAAGTTCACTTGGCCAAACCTCAGAGACTTTGAAGCGCTTAGAGAACTCTACGAGTTGCCAAAGATCAGACTTAGTGCCCTTGGGTGGCTTAACTTGCTGATGCCACATATGAGTACGGCGTTCGGCGTTGCCATAGGCACCCTCTTTTTCTACCCACATAGCAGTAGGTAAAATAAGGTCGGCGGCCATGGCCGAGACGGTTGGGTATGGATCTGAAACGACGATGAAGTTTTCCGGGTTACGGAACCCAGGCAAGATCTCTTCATTGATGTTGGCACCAGCCTGTACGTTATTTGTACACATGGTCCAGTAACAGTTTAGCTTGCCATCTTTGAGCATACGGCTCTGAAGTACGGCATGATATCCCGGCTTAGGTGGAATGGTGCCTTGTGGGATCTGCCAGAGTTTTTCTGTGATGGCTCTGTGCTTAGGATTATTAACAACCATATCCGCAGGAAGACGGTGAGAGAAGGTGCCCACTTCCCGGGCGGTACCGCAAGCCGATGGTTGACCCGTCAGCGAAAACGGACTGTTACCCGGTGTTGCGATCTTACCGGTCAATAGGTGTATGTTGTAGAGCATGTTGTTTGCCCACACCCCACGTGTGTGCTGGTTAATTCCCATGGTCCATAGGCTCATGACCTTGATAGAAGGGTTGGCGTAAGCTTTGGCCATCTCTTCGAGTTTTTCAGGCTCAACACCGCTCATCTTAGCGGTGTACTCTAAGGTATAAGTGCTGACAAATTTTGCATATTCATCGAAGCTAATTGGTGTCGATGAGCCTTTACCTGGATTCTTAGCTTTTTGCTCGAGTGGATGCTCAGGGCGAAGACCATAACCAATATCAGTGGTACCAAGAACAAACTTAGTGTGTTTACTAACGAATTCTTTATTCACTGCATCGTTTTGGATGATGTAGTTAGCGATGTAATTCAGGATAACCAGATCCGATTGTGGACGGAACACCATGGCATTATCGGCTAAGTCGAAGCTACGATTCTGGAAAGTAGACAGTACATGCACGCGGCTTGTTGGACTGCTTAGACGGCGATCTGATAGGCGAGCCCATAGGATTGGGTGCATCTCAGCCATGTTCGCGCCCCAGAGTACAAAGTGGTCAGCAGCTTCTAAATCATCATAACAACCCATCGGTTCATCGATACCGAACGTGCGCATAAAGCCGCCTACGGCCGATGCCATACAGTGACGGGCGTTAGGATCTATGTTGTTGGTGAGGAAACCTGCTTTGTGTAGCTTAGAGGCGGCGTAACCTTCCCATATCGTCCACTGACCAGAGCCAAACATGCCTACAGCTGTAGGGCCTTTGGTCTTTAACGTGTGCTTCCACTTTTCAGCCATGGTATCTAAGGCGGTATCCCAGCTTACAGGAGTAAACTCACCTTCTTTGTCATATTTACCATCTGTCATACGCAGCTGCGGCGTGGTTAGACGATCCTTGCCATACATGATCTTCGATAGGAAGTAACCTTTGATACAGTTTAGGCCCTTATTGACTGGGCTTTCTGGATCACCTTGTGTGGCTACAACCTTGCCATTGTTAGTACCAACTAAAACGCTACAACCTACACCACAAAAACGGCATGGTGCTTTATCCCACTTGATATCGTCCTTCTGCTCAGCGGCTTCGACTATCTTCACTGGCAGAGTGACACCAACAGCTGTTGCGGCGGCAACGGCGGCGTTGGCTTTCAGAAACTCGCGACGGCTAATGCTCATGGTGTTCCTCACTCTTTTTCTATTGTTTAATTTGGTAATAAATCTTTAATTCGATTTAATTATTATTTGAATTGTGTAGTTGCTATCTAGTTTAGCGACAGGTTGATTTAGATAGACTTCTCTTGATTTATGTTGTTGAGACTATCGACTTGATGGTAAATAAGGCTGCTATTAAGCACCCCTTCCAAGGCATTAATCGCTTCGACGTTATCGAGAATCGATTTCTGGGTTTCACCCTCTAAGGTGATCACCAGCTTGCCTTGATCGGTAACTGCATGGATGTCCGTGCCAGTGAGTGCATTGATTTGGGATTCAACCTGCGAAATGGCCTTAGGTGAAGCGTGCACGACTAGACTAGTAACATGGTATTCCTGACTCATCTGCTTGTTTACCTTTAATCAGAGGGAGGCAGATAGCACCGGGGGAGTAGGTTTAGGAGCGCTAACTGTCAAAGTATTCATCGAGTTTAGACCCCATAAAAAATGTGGGTATACCTAAGAAGAGGTATTGGATCTGTTTGTAGAGCAAGATCATCTTTTTCGATGTGATCTAACTCCCAGTTTAATAAATAGCCACTTACATGAATGATCCCTTAATTAATCGCGGGAACAGGTATGGTGTTTTTTAGCCAAATGAATCAACAAAACAACCAGTTGGTAAATAGTATTCATTATCACTTAGGTGTATTAAATAAGGATCTGCTTGTGTAGACTCTGGGCTTGCTGGGTTAGTCTTGAGTGTCTGAATGGAAAACGGAGGAGACTACGCGGCATTTTAGCTCAATAAAGAAATGTGCTCCTTGGCCTAAGGCCGACTCACAACGTATATGCCCACCAATTTTTGCTATAGCATTGTAGGCGATAGATAGCCCCAATCCGGTACCGCCTCCCTTTCGGTTTGTCGTATAGAAAGGGGTAAATATTTTCTGTCTGACTTCTTCACTCATCCCTTTGCCGTTATCTGAGAAATTAATATGGATATTATCTTGATCTACCTGTTTAACTACGAGTGTTAACTGTCCGCTTTGGCCCTGTTCAAAGCCATGAGTTATGGCATTAATGATGAGATTCGTCAGTACGTGATAGATGGCGCCTAAATTGGTTTCTATCATCAGCTCGCTTGGGCAAGTCACGTCTATACTATGCCCGCCTTCTCTTAGCTTAGGCTTCATCGATAACAAGATATCTTCCAATGCCTCACTTAAGCTAAATTCTCTGAACTCTTCTGAATGTTGTTCGACGGCGACATCTTTGAAACTTTTAATCAGCTCACCCGCTCTTCTGAGGTTTTTCTCTATAATGACGGCACTCTCTTGGGTGAGTTTAATGAAGCCATCAAGCTCCTCTTCGGTGACTTCGCCCTTTGCTAAGGATTGCTCGATAGTTTTTGAGCAGGTATTCATATTGGTCGCTGCGACTATACCGACCCCTACAGGTGTATTGAGTTCGTGTGAGACTCCTGCAACTAGCTGACCGAGCAAGGCCATCTTTTCTGACTCTATTAACTTTACTTGGACTTGCTTGAGGTCGCTTAAGGAGAGTGCCAGTTCACGATTGATAGTGATGAGTTCCTCCTCGTGTTGCTTCTTAGAGGCTACATATTGGCGTACTAGGTTGAGGACATAGGCGAGAATAATTTTTAAGATAACGGCTTCGATGATGGTCGTGACTACCACCGCCCAAAACGCAAATATCGAGTTGTCTTGAGCTGTTTGATACACCTCTTCGCTGATAGCGAGTTGGTGGTTATTATAATTTAAAATCGCTTCGGTGATCTTGTTATAGGCACTCTTCTCATAAATGGTGACATTGATAAACTCAGCTATCCGTATCTCAGCTTCAACAAATTTTATGGTGGTGTTGACCGTATTGGAATAGTTCCCCCAAGCCTGAATTATCTGGTTAAATAGCTGCTCAGCCTTAGGCTCAGATTGTTGTATTTTTGAGTCATCTACAATGCTTATCTGAGTGCTTTTCTGAAGTTCAAAAATCTTAAGTTTTAGCTCGTCCCTCATTTTTTGGTTTGGTGCCATGACCAGACTCATTGAGAGTTGTCTGAGTTCAGAAATTGGCAGGGATATGTTAGATGAGATCATACTGACCTGGTTGACTGAACCATAAACTCGAGTGATGGAGCTATTCACATCATTGATGTTGAATATGTTGTATATCCCCTGTAAAATCAACACGCTGGTGGTGACGACAAAGAGGATTAAGATACGCTTAGAGAGTCCTTTAGCCGATAACCCCTTATCAATAAGCTCCACATCAGCTTGTCTCGCTGTCGATACTTGCTTAGACATCGCTAATTTTCTCCTTGATTCATATTGAATGAATTAAGGTTACTGCTCAGTGTATCTACCGGAGTCTTGAGTTTTTCAGGATAGTCTCCCTGCCTGATGGACCAATGATTGTCGCTTACTTCTATTTCCCAAAGCGGGATAAATGCTGATGTTCTTGGAGGGTAATAGACCTCCTTATTAAGGGCTAGTACCTTATTCGGGCTAGGCAGAAATAGCATGTAAGATTGGTGGTAAACATGATGAATGATTTTTTTAAGTAGGGGGATATAGCTAGTTTCGTCGATTGCCGTTTTGAATAAGGTTTCTATATAGCCTTCTAATAACTCATCTTGGCCTATTGTGGACCAGACACTGTTAGGACGATAAACCAAAAAAGCAGTCCAGGGGTGTCGAAACCAATCATAATTCCCCCAAATTAACATGTCGTAATCAATATTGTTTGTCTTAGATATAGTCCTAAATAATTGACTAAATACATCTTTTTCCTCGTTCACTAGTTTTATTTTTAATTCTATATGTATCTGTTCCAGCAAGTATTTAATATCAGTGATCAGGTATAAAAAACTCTCCTGAGCCAGCAGAGTCAGTTGAAGTTTCTTCGTGGGGTCCAAGCCATATTTTTGTTGATAATGTTTTATTAGCGCTATCAGTTCTTCCCGAACGTGAGCTTGCAAGGGGCTCTGTATCAAGGAATGTGGCTTTAGCTCCTGACTGGCCTCTTTCACGCCATAAAATCGCGGTGAGATCATGGTTGGTGAGTATTCACCTTCACCATTCATGGAGAGCATCAGTAGCGACTCTTGATCTATGGCGCTATTGATCGCCTCTCTTACCTTTCGTTCTTTTAATAATGGGTGACCACTGACAAGATTGATATGTACAGAATAGTTGTTGGAAGAAGGACTGCGTATTAGCTTGGCAAAAGGAGAAAGCACTGTTGGCAGCTCTTCTGAGAAGGGGATGGGCATTACATCAAGTTTCCCCTCATCGCTTAGGATATTGGTTATGGCGGTATCCGTATCGAGATCCATATAGACGGTGATTTTCTCTACTTTAGGTACATTCTTATCCCAATAGTATTCATTGGCGACGAGTTGAGCGACCGAGGAGTTTCTATCGCCTTCGATATAGCCTTGGGTGAGGGTATAGGGGCCTATACCATAGGGGCCTGGGGCTGCGAGGTTAGGGCAGGTTGCTTTACCGTTCCAACCATATTTTTCCAGATAAATTTTAGTATAAAAATGGATCCAGATAGCATCATAGATAAACAGCCCGTATTTCTCCTTAAGGTGAAACCTCACTCTGTATTTAGATATTTTTTCTGTGTGACCATAGACACTATCTATGCGGGTAAACGTATAAGGTTGCCGTTTAAAGTAGCTCATGTTGAGTAGTACTGCATCTGCATCGAACTCTGTGCCATCTTGAAATTTAACTCCTTGCCTTAAATCAAATTCATAGATGTTATCGGCCACTCTTCTGTGTGCCACCGCAAGATCATATTCCCAACCTTTTTCATTGTTAGCTGGCCTGACTAAACCGGCATTTATGGAGTGAGAGGTCGCGATATAGGGGAGGTAAGGCAAGAAGACTTTCACGTGAGAACCTGGCTTTCTAACTCCGTGCATCGTATCTCGGCTGGAGTCAGCTCTAAGACCTATTTGAGTAAGTGTCTGGCCATGAACAATAATAGGCATGATAACAATGCCCAAAATGATGAGATATAAACAGATTTTTTTTGAGGAATACCCCACAGCTCAGACCGTTTGTTTAGTGCCTATTAAATATAGTTTAGTGCTAAGGTTTTATCGAATTGTCAGCCCCCCACTTTTAGAGATAGAAAGTTACTGGCTTGGATAAGCAAGTTCTAAAACAGCTTCTATACTTGTTGAAGATTCATCATGAATAGTCAATTTAACAGGGAGGTGAGTCCTTATGGGGATTAACAAATGTGTGTTGGTGGTGGACGATAGCCGACTGTCGAGAATTATGATCACCTCAATAGTGCAGAACTCTTTTCCTGATTGGACTGTTCACGAAGCCTCCAATGGGCAGGAAGCAATTGATGTTGCCAGAGAAAATCAGATTGACTATGTCACTTTAGATCTCAATATGCCTGTGATGAATGGCTTGGAAGCCGCTCCTGAATTGCTAGACCTCAATCCCGATGTAAAAATTGCCCTCCTGACTGCCAATATTCAAAGCTCGACTCAAGAGCAAGTTAAAAATCTGGGAATAGCATTCATTCCCAAACCTATCTCGGGCGATAAGATTCTGGATTTTTTAGGTTGAATGCTATAAATCGCTGGAATTAAGGAGCATATATGTCATCAGTGCCAGTTAGCTTAACTGATATGCAAGAAGATGCCCTAGCTGAGCTGTTTAATTTAGGCATCGGTCATGCAGCCTCCCTTCTTTCGGAGATGATTCAGGATAAGGTCGAACTCACTACGCCTAAGGTTGAAATTGTTCCCATAGCTAAAGCCTCTAAGTTGTTATTTGAAGCGAATGCAGAAGAGATCAGTGCCGTTGAGCAGAGTTTCGAAGGTGGTATCGATGGCGTGGCAATGTTGGTATTCCCCCACTGCGACAGTCTGGAGTTAGTGAAGCAAATTTTAAAAACTAATCTTCCAGCTGACCAGTTATCAGAACTCGAGAGTGATGCCCTTATCGAAGTGGGTAATATTATTCTTAATTCATGTTTTGGCTGTATTTCGGACGCCCTAGAAACCCCGTTTCAAAGTTCATTACCAACCCACATCCAAGGCAACGCCGAGGCGCTGTTTGGTCAGGTTTCAAAAATAAGCTGTAGTGAATATGTGTTGATGCTTTATATGCAATTCAATCTCCCCAATCACAAGGTCACTGGCTGTGTTAACTTCTTTATGAGCCTTTCCTCACTGGTTATTTTTATCAAGAGTGTCGATGATTACTTGAAGAGGATGATGAGTTTATGACTGGTGAGCTAGATGCTTCCTTTACTTACTCCCTGATTAACGAGATTGAGTGTGGTGTGCTCATATTAGATGAGCAGATGAACGTGTTAGTTTGGAATACTTGGTTAGTTGAAAAATCTGGTATCAAGCAATCACAAATTCTAAATCGCCCATTTAGTCATATTTATGGTATTCAAGGTTTGATGCGGTTGGAGATGTCAATCCAGCAAGCGCTGAAGCATAAGCTTTCCTCTAAATTATCGACGGCGTTAAATCCTACGGTCTTCCCGCTATATTCTCTTAGTGCTGAACATATCAAATTGAATGTTCCCCTGAATAAAGATCAGAGCCGAATCAAGCAGGCGATCTCTATTCAACCCCTGACGACAGCTGAGAATGAGGCATGTTGCTTCATCTCAATTAGAGATGTTAGCGACTCAGTTAACCGAGAGAAGGTTCTTAAGCAAAAAAGTGATGAGTTGCAGTTGATCACCGAGCAGCTACAGTCAGAAGAAATCGTTAATCATGCCATCATGGACAATATTACTGATGGCGTTATGAGCTTCGACTCCGACGGATGGTTAATTCAGTTTAATCCTGCGGCTGAGCTATTGATTGCGGCTGAACTTGAGGTGGGTAAGACTCATTTTAGTGAGATCTATCAACTTAGGTGCAAACATACTCACTTGAGTTTCAGTGAACAGATAGAGCTCAGTGATCTACTCGGTGATAAAGGGCAGGCTAAATGGCATGAGATAGACTGCAGTAAGTTAAGAGCTGGGTTTTCCGTCGAGTCCAGCTTTGTTCGATTAGAGTTACCTCATTCGCACCTCTACTCATTAGTGCTCAGAGATATTACAGAGCGAAAAGAGACTGAGCTGACTCTGAATCGATTAGCCCATTACGATAGTCTGACGGGGCTGGCTAATCGTTTGCTCCTGATGGATCGTCTCAGTCAGGCGCTGTATAGAGCCAATCGTAGTCATGATGTAGTGGGCTTTATGCTATTCGATCTCGATAGATTTAAACAGGTCAACGATAACTTGGGTCATGGCGTCGGTGATCTGTTATTGCAGGAAGTCGCAAACAGGATGAAATCTGTTGTGCGTGAAGAGGATACGGTTGCCAGGCTGGGAGGCGATGAGTTTTGCTTGCTTATTGAAAAGATTGAGACAGATCAGGCTCTGACATCGGTTGCTCAGAAAGTGTTAGAGCAGTTAAATAAAGTCATGGTATTAGATAACCATGAAGTCACCATATCGGCGAGTATCGGCATAGTGAAAGCAGTAAAAGGGCAAACCGTCGCCCAATTGATTAAGCAGGCTGATATGGCCATGTATTGTGCAAAAGAGCGAGGACGTAATCAGTTCGAATTTTACAGTGAACAGTTAGATTTTTGCTATTCAAAACGAACTGGATTAGAGCAAGAGTTACATCATGCCTATAAGAATCAGGAGTTTGAGCTGTACTTTCAGCCTCAAATAGCCATCAACGGAGGTCATATGTTAGCCGTTGAGGTACTACTTAGATGGCAGAAGTCTGCTAATGAAGTCATTCCGCCTTCAGATTTTTTGTCCCTGTTAGAAGATATAGGATTAATTGTACCCGTAGGCAATTGGGTGCTGGAAACCTCCTGTATGTATCGTGAAGAATGGCGGCAGAAAGGGCTTATTCCCGATGAATGTACCATCTGTGTCAATTTATCTGCCCGACAGATCATAGAGCCCGACTTTGCCGATACGGTAAAATTCATCTTAGCTCAGACCAAGATGCCGCCAGCGTTATTAGAATTGGAGATAACTGAATCTATTTTACTAGAAGATCAAGAGACTGTTAGTGAGGCGTTACTTGAACTACAGGAGCTAGGGGTGTTGGTGGCCATCGATGATTTTGGTACTGGTTATTCGTCATTTTCTTACTTGAAGAGTTTTCCCGTCGATATACTCAAGATAGACCGCTCTTTTGTTTACGACGTCTGTAGCGATGCGGGCTCTGCGGCTATCGTGTCATCCATCATCAGTCTGGCTCATAATCTTGGCATGCAGGTGGTTGGAGAAGGCGTTGAGGATGACTATTCTCTGCGTTATCTCATCGATCATGAGTGTGACAGAGTGCAGGGTTTCCTGTTTTCTGAGCCTTTACCTTATAGTGAGTTTATCGCTTATGTAGAGACAATGACGGTAAAGAATGAGGCAGCAGAAGGACAGATTGAAGTGATGAGTCATGTAATAACGGATACTGTCGTAACTGAGCCTGTAGTCACAAGTGATAACGACAATAAGCCTACAGAAGACAAAGCGAGTAGCACCAGCCTGAATCCCTTCCTTAGCCACAGAGCATAAGTCATAGAATATAGTAAACCCTAATTACTCATTTCAGATAGTTGCTTATTTCAATAGGCAGTCATTTTAATAGCCTGTCAGTTCCATATACCCTTCACCTTTATGACTGCCTGAAACCGTTACCGGCCCTTCCCAATAACTGACACTCAAGGGGACTACAGCATTGGCATTGAGCGCTTGTGTACTGAGCTCTATTTCCTCAGAGGGAATAGAAATACGCCAAGCAATGGGATAGCGCTTTGAGTCAATCTTATGCCAGTCAGCGACTTCAACTTGGATTTCTTCGGACGTAATATTGTGGCCGCTGCCATCGGCAAACATTCTGCGGCCACTATAGAAGCTAGGTTTGTCTTGGCCCCTAAGTTGGAACAACATCAAGCTTGAGCCGTCTTCTAGCCTAAGGGAAAACCAATCCCAGCCAGCTTGTGCTTTGTTAAGAAACTGCGAGCTCCACTCCCTGTCTAGCCAGGCGTCACCACTTACTTCATGATCTATTCCGTCAAGATTTACTGTGCCAGAAACGGTAATGAAAGGTTGGCTGTAGTAATGAGAGGCTACCGAGCCGTCGGCGCTTTTTATGCTGTAACCTTTCTCTCCCTGGAGCTGATAGGGCGAGCTAGTTTGCAGAGATAATTGATAGCTAAACTTTTCGGCATCGACCTTAAGCTGGGCGGGGAACAAGTCTTCACCTGTGCCGGTCCACTGCCAGTTATCTATTTTTATGATGAGGGGCTTGGTCGTCACATCGGCCAGCCTTGGATGGCGTCTTGACCATCTCTCTTCGGCAAAGTGCGATGACTTGCTAGTGATGGCCGCATGGGTCATAAAAATTTGATTTGCGGCCCAGCCTGAATCGGACTTTGGGCTTTGAATATCTGCTTTTTCAGGCGCTAAGGCGACACGAAATTGAGTCCATTGCAGTCCTAACAGTTCGCCCTCTTGAGTTTTTAAATTCGCAGTGAGGTACCACCACTCCTGACGAAAATCATCGTGGGATAGATGATCCTCTGGAAATATTATCGGCCTGCTTTTATCTACCTTGGTATAGCCTTGGCTATTATCGCCTAACAGGCTCCCCATAGAAGGAGGTGCTGGTGGTTTTGAGCAGGCCGTAAGAGCTAAAAGCGTAAATAGGCCAAGGTATCCGAAACTCTTATTTAGCAGAGTTATCATATAACCTCTCTTTGAAGGCTAGAGATTAGAGGACGCTTGGTTTGCATATACAAGGGGAAAGCCACGGCCAATAAGCTGGAAACCAGTGCTAGCGCGAGCACCTGACCGTAGGCGAGCCAATCCCACTCCATGGCGATACTCCAACCGAATGCTTGCAGGGTGATCTTATTGATCAGCAGATAACCTAAGATGGCGCCTGTTGGCAGGGCTACCTGACAGGTAAACAGCACAATAATCAACATCTGTCCGAAGACGAGAGTGGTGAGCTGGCGGCGGTTAACTCCCATGGTGTAGAGCCTCGCCATTGGTGCCATT
Organism: Shewanella psychrophila; assembly: GCF_002005305.1. Classification (NCBI taxonomy): domain Bacteria; kingdom Pseudomonadati; phylum Pseudomonadota; class Gammaproteobacteria; order Alteromonadales; family Shewanellaceae; genus Shewanella; species Shewanella psychrophila. Next base: position 3,266,775 of record NZ_CP014782.1, on the reverse strand, counting down.
CTTGCCTGAGTCAGCATAAAGCAAGCGCTAAATAAGCCGATGGCCGCCACAAGCAGAGTGAGCGTATTAAGTACCTGAGTGATAGAGAAGGTGCGCTTAAACGTGATGATCGCTTGCTGCTTAATTTTTTCCTGACTGAAGATCATCGCGTCGGGTATGGAGAATTTCTGCTGTAACTCTTGTTTAAATTTGTCCGAGTCTCCGTTGACGTTTATGGCCAGGCTCAGGGGCGTTTCGGGAAATCCATTCGCTTGCCATGTTTCCGGGGAGATGATTATTTCGCCATAGGGATTACCGTAATCGTAGAACACTCCGCCCACAGTAAAATGATGTTCAGGCAGGAGTGGTAATTTTATGGCATCGCCTAAGTTGAGCTTTAATTTGATAGCCAAAGGTTCGCTTATCAGCACTCGTTTATTTGCAAAGAACTCTGGCCACATATTGTCGACCGTTTCTTTAAACACTGTGGTTTCACGTAGGGAACGTTTATCTCGAGTAACGATATTGATAGGCAGCTTGTCTTGTTTGCTGCTTAGATACCACTGCTTATAGAGGGCATCTACATCCTTGTGCTGCTTCAGAAAAGCTTCTACTTCGACCATCTGGTTTGATGCTGGCCTGATATAGAGCTCGGCGTGCAGTCTGGCATCGAGCCAGTTTTTCAAGGTGCTTTCGAAGCTGCCAACTAAGGTGTTCATGGAGATATTGGCTGTAAGCGCTAGTAACATGGCCATCATGGCCAGCGACAGGGGGGCAATTAGCTCCTTGGTCTCGGCGACCTGATAATGTAATAAACCTTTGGGTGTCACCTTTAACACTTGATTGACCATAAAAACCAGAGCCCAAGGCAGAGCTAAAGGTATGGCGATAACTACCAAGCCAAGCAGAACCATGGTATAGCGATAGTCTTGGCTAAAAGGCAGTAATATGGACGCCACTAACCCGAGAGTCATGGAGATAAGCAACTGGTACCTGTGTAGCTTATCTGCACTGGTTTGCTGTACCAGTCGAGCCGAGTTACTCGCCAGAGGTTGACGAAGAAGTTGGATGAATAGTGAGGTCGAGGCTGCGAACGCGGCTAGAAATGTCAGTCCTATGGCCTGAAACAACCAGCTCCACTGCCAGTGTCCGGGAAATATCTTAGCGCCGTAAAGCTGCTCTAGTGTGACCGACACCATGGGCTGTAGCCAATGACTGAGCTGCAATCCCAACATAAAGCCTATGATAGAGCCCACAATCACCAGCAGCAGAAGCTCAATACATAAGGCCAACATCAAGGGAGCCTTGGCTACGCCTTGTTGCTGCAGTTGTGTCAGTAACCTTTGCCGCTTGAGTAAGCTATAGCGAACCCCGTTATAGGCGATAAATAGCCCGACGACAAAAGCTAACAGACTCATGGCGGTCAGGTTTAGATGAAAGCTCTCGGTGAGGGCGGTGAGGCCATTACCATTATCGCTCTCAACTAGTGTGCCTCGATGTCCAATAATTTGCTCTAAATGCCCCTTTTTACCGCTTATGTCGGAGAAGAGTGCAATATAACTGAGTTCATTAGGCCGCTTGAGTATGCGCTGGGCCAGAGAGATATCCATTAAGATATCCGAGCCTAGATTGCTGGCATCATCTAAGGCGATAACACTCACCTTCACCCCACCAAGTATCAAGTCACCGTCTTGGGCTATTTGCTTTGCCAAAGATGTGCTGGCCAACACTAGAGGGGCGCCGGATAAGATATCTCCGATGGGGATATTTAAAGAAAAAAGCCCGCTGCCAGCCTTAGCATTTACTTCATTCTTTGCTTCAGTTCCAGAAGCTGAGAAAGAGGTGAGGGCGGCCATAATATCGCTGCCTTGAATGCGCCAACGTTTACCATTGGAGTCAGTGGCGACGCCTTGTATTACTGGTAGGCCATTATTGAAACCACCTTCGCGGATATCGAAATACAGGTTTTCATCTATTCGCTTGCTACCGAGCGGCGGGGTGATAGACCATTTGGCTTGCTGACTCAGTAGCTCAGTGGCAGACCTGTAGCTCTGAATGGCATTTTCATTGGTGGTGCGAACCCCTATTAGCAAGGTGACAGCCAGAATGATACCGATAGTGATGGCACCCGCCTGTAGGGGGGCTTGACGATAATGGGCGAGAAAGACCTTAAGGCTAAGCCAGTTCATTCGGATGAGACTGGACTTATTCATGGATCTGGCCATTATCCAGATTCCAGCGGCGCTGCATAAATTCGGCGCATTCCATGCTATGAGTGACCATAAGAATACTGGTGCTTTGCTCTCCTGCCAGTTCGCATAACAGCTTCATCACTTCTAAGCTGGCTACTTGATCTAAATTCCCTGTGGGCTCATCGGCCAACAGTAGCCTAGGTTTATGGGCCAATGCCCGGGCGATGGCGACTCTTTGCTGTTGACCACCAGATAGGGTTTCGACATGGCGCATGAGTAACGGCTTCAGACTTAACCGCTCGACTAAATGATCGCACCAGGAATTCCAATCTAATCCATTGAGCCTGAGTGGGAATGCAATGTTATCTTCAACATTGAGTGGCGTAAGCAGGTTAAATTGTTGAAAGACGACCCCAAGAGATACTTGTCTGAAATGACTCCAGTTACGATCATTCCAGGCGGTGGTTTCCTCGTTCAACAGGCTAAGAGAGCCGATATTGGGACGTTCAAATCCGGCAATCAAGTTAAGCAAGGTGCTCTTGCCGCTTCCACTGACCCCAGTGAGCGCAATGGTGTCACCTTGGGTGAGCAAGAGGTCGAGTCGGTCGAGAACCTTATGACCAACGCCTCCATCGATAAACTCTTTAGTGATCCCTTGCAGTTGAACAATCTGATCTGTCATAAGGCTCCAATTGCCAAAGCGAGTTCCATTATGGGTCAAAATTCTGAATTAATACTATGAATCATTTTTGAGTTAATGCTATTAGTTAGTATTGAGTGAGCCGCTTAGCATATCGAATCATACATCATTTCTAACTTGGGTCCGTCGACCTTTACAGAGCCAAGATCGCGGCATTAACCATCAGTCTACCTTAGCCGTAACAAGTTGGATACAAAGTATATTTTGAATTGCTGGTATAAATCGGTAAGCTGTTCACTGCACAAATTTTGAGTCTTTAGCTTGTTATAGTAATTTATAATTAGTCGTATTAAAGGGAGCTATTGCCTAGATGGATATCACTTTGACCCATGCAATCCTGTTACTGGTGACAGGATTCTTTGCGGGTATCATCAATACCCTTGCTGGTGGCGGCTCGAATCTGACCCTGCCCGCCTTGATGGTGATGGGCATGCCTGCTGAGGTAGCCAATGCAACCAATCGAGTCGGCGTCTTGATGCAGTCGGTTGTTGCCGTATTTGGTTTTAAGAAACATGGCAAGTTAGACACAGACGATAAGGTACCTATCCTTATTCCCACAGTTATCGGTGGCTTATTAGGCGCGGCAGGTGCAGCCTATGCACCTAGCGAGTGGATCAAGCCTCTGTTATTGGGCACCATGTTGCTGATGGCCTTAGTTATTCTAGTCAAACCTTCCATGGTGGCACCGGAATACGGTACGCCAGTTAACAAGGTCTCTCAGACACCGAGCTCATGGTGGTGGCTGGGTATCGCGGGTTTCTACGGTGGCTTCGTCCAGGCAGGAGTCGGCTTTGTGTTGTTGGCGGCATTAGCGGGTTCGCTGAGATATGATCTGGTACGCGCCAATGCACTCAAGATGCTCTGCACTCTCGTTTTTACCTCTGTGGCTTTAGTCTTGTTTATGATTGAGGGATTAATCCAATGGCTCCCCGGGATGATACTCGCCTTCGGCACCATGTTTGGGGCTCACCTCGCCGTAAAAATGGCGATTAAGGCAAGACCTGAGACTCTAAAGTGGTTCTTGTTTGTGATGACGTTGGTGGGGTGTATAGCTGCTTACTTTAGTTAGCAATGAAGGTTAACTTTTTGTTCTTTATCTTAGTGGATTCGTGTTTAATTACTGTCTTTCCGGCAATGCTTTTTAGCCGGAATCCAGCTCTTTATTTTTTGAAGTTAGTTTTGGAATATGCGACCTCGGCAACTTCCAACGGGGATCTGTTGTAACCCACAGGCACATTTGATTTAGGTCAGTAATTAATTAGCTACACTCCCTTTATACCTATGGATAAATCAGTACCACTTCCGATGGGGGATCTGATGTGAATGGATTTATAAATTCCGTGGTGGCATGAATGCCTTGTAGTCCAAGGATGGATAAGAATGGCTAGGTGAGCTTCACACTAGTTTCTTCAACGCCTCATAGCAATTTCCAACGGGGATCTATTGTAAGCTGCTGGTGCGTTTGATTATCGTCGGTAGTTAATTTCAGGATTTTTAGAAGGTGGATTAGGTAAATATGAATTTTTTGTGATTCATGGCTATAAACTTGACAGTATGCGACGTAAAATGGCCGCGAATTTTGTACGTCACTCTGTAAGCACAATGAATCAAGCTGTAATAAAATCTGAGACACCACTTCTAGCGAGTCCTAAAATTGCCATCATTGGCGGTGGGGTTGCCGGCTCAACTATAGCCTTGCGCTTTGCCGAACTGGGTATAGACACTAGCTTAATCGAAAAAGGTGACAGCTTAGTCAATGGTCCTCCAATTTGTCATTTACATGCTGGCGGTAATCTTTACCGGGAAATATCAGATGAGCAGTGCTTAACCCTGTTACAGCAATCAATAGATACCGTAAAAGTCTACCCCCAAAGCGTGAATAAGCGCCCGACTGTGATTGCGTTGCCTATAAACGATCCTGGGCATCCGCTGGACTTATTGCCGCGTTTAGAAAAGTTACGCGCTAAATACGCCTCTTTAGTACAACAAGATGCCAGCAATAAAGTGTTAGGCGAGCCTGAGCAGTATTTTCGTTTGTTTGAGCGAGCCGAAATAGATGCCCTAAAAGAGCTCCCCTTACCAGAGGAAGCCCGATGTCCAAGTGATTGGTTGGTGGCCTTCGCTCAAAATGTCGAGTTGGATAACTTACAATTCCCGATATTCTTAGTGCAGGAGTATGGTCTATCAGCCTTTCGTTTTGCTGCTATTGCTAGCATGGCGATAGATAATTTACCCGATTGCCATCTACATACCAACACGCAGGTGCGGGGATTGGAACAGCTTACAGGCGCATCCGGCTGGCGTGTATCGATGGAAAGGCATAACGAAAACGAGATCATCTATGCCGATTTTGATTATGTTATTAATGCCTGTGGTTTTAAGAGTGGCGAAATCGATGACATGCTCAACGCTAAGCGTCGGCGTATGGTCGAGTTTAAGGCTGCCTATGTTGCCCATTGGCCAAAGTGTAAAGGCTTATGGCCCGAGGTTATTTTTTATGGGGAGCGCGGTACACCTCAAGGCATGGCGCAATTAACGCCTTATCCAGATGGTTATTTTCAGTTACACGGTATGACCCAAGATATCACCTTGTTCAATAACGGCTTAGTGGCTAGCTGTGAAAACAGTGCTCAGCCGAAACTTGCCGAACGTTTTATCAATAAGATCGAACGCCAATGGCCAGCAGAGCTTATCGAAGAGAGGACCTTAGGCTCTATTGAGCATATCGCCCAATACATCCCAAGCTTTAGCCAGGCTAGCGTAGCAGCTAAGCCTTTATTCGGCGCGCAACAAATCCCTGGGGATGATGCGGGTTTACGTGCGGCAGATGTGTCGTTTTATGGCAAACATTATGCCCGTACCGAGATCGTTAAAGCCTCTTCTGCATTGGCCGCAGCTGATGCTATTTTGCATGACTTGATTGCTAATGAACTCGTCAACTCAACACTCATCGAGCAATACGCAACTAAGCATTACTTTCCGGTAACTGGTCAATGTACCCAAGAAGAAGTGACGGCCAGAGCCGAGCTGTTGGCCGAGCAGCGCCAGTACCCTGAAGCCTTGGCGAAGAACTTTTAGGCTCCGAATATGTTTAAAATCTTAGCTGCTGGATACCAGTCTAATCCTTTCTGCCGGAACGCGTAGTTGCTTCATCAGGTATACCTTAAAGTCGGCTTCGTAAGGCTGATTATCTACAGCTTGCTGCATGCAGTGTAGCCAAGCTTCACTTTCTTCATGGCCGACTGTGAGGTGCTTATGGGCGGCAGGGATATTGATTGAGCCGTAATGCTGCGAATACAGTTTAGGACCACCAAGCCAGCCTGAGAGGAAGTAGGCGAGTTTCTGGCGAGAATCAGTAAGGTCACTAGGATGCATATCCCGGATCTTCTTGGATGAGGATAACTTATCCATATTCTGATAAAACTCATCGACTAGTTGAGTGATACCCACTAAGCCACCCGCCATTTGGTAGGAGTTGTCTCCAACCCCAAACTTACCATTTTTTGATTTCATAACTTCCGCTTAAATTTACTCTAGTGTTAACCCTATAGCCTTTCGGTGTAGAGCTAATTCTACTGATTTTTGATTAGTTCAATATCGTACTTTGTTGAGGCCGCTTTCACCAGTAGGAGGAGTTTTTTCCAAACTTCGTTTGGAGTTGTGCGTCCTTGTAGCCGAGGAATATCTCTAAACTTAATTTTGATGAAAGTCGTGGATATCAAACAGGAACCCTTGGCACCAGCTGGCTGAGATATTTTCTATATTGTCTTTCCGGCAATGCTTTTGGGCCGGAATCCATCTCTTTATCTTACCTTTCAATTAAATTTTGAGTATGCGGCCTTACGACCGAGGTAAGTCGTGGATTTTCAACCCACACCCGACCAAGAGGGGCTGGACGGCCTCGCCCCTCTTGGATCACCCCATGCCGCCCCGGCGAAGTTGTCTCCCTCTGTTCTTATGGATAAATCACTACCACTTCCGAAGGATGCATCCATGCACCTGCGAAAGTTAGCCCGACATCCATGTCAGTCTCACGTGATTTATTCCAACGATCTTCGGCAACTTCCAACGGGGATGTGTCGAACTGGCAGGTTTATTGAGTACGGGGGAGGGTTGTTATTCATAGGGCTAATTTGGCTAAATGAACAAGAGCAAGACTTGGAGCCTTTATTACTCAACCTTGTTCGATTTCGCTTGAGTTAGTTGCTTAACTAATTTAGATTCAGTTACATAGGTTGCGCAAGCTAAAAATAATAGGTTTGATATTTGTGCATATATGCCCACTTGATAAGTGGGCATGAACACAGCACACATTTTAGGAAGAGATATGGATATCATTGATACATTTAATCAGCAAAAAAAGAACCGAGTAAAATACACCGTTTGAGCTCTGATTTTTCTGCTGGCACTCTTAATTCAATATTATGAAGAGTCGATAGCAGAGATGTTTGCACTGTCTGCTTCATTTTTGATGTACCTACAATTTTTTGCATTACAGCTTCAAACTGTCGGTTTAGTATTTATTTTATTTACAAATAAAAATTCAAAGTGTCCATCATGTACAAAAATAGCTGGCTCAGGTTGGAATGTGAAGGAGTGTAAAAGTTGTGGTCAAAAGTTTACCTAAAAACTTGATGAATTCAGATTCACTAACGTTGCCTATAATTTCCAGGGGGAATAGTTTGCCAGTCACTGGTTTACTTATTAGTTGGGGGAGGAATTATGAAGATTAAGATTGTTATACCGATTTGCATCTTTACGTTTCTTCTTGGGCTCTTTACTGGCCCCTTTATTAGTCAAAAAGAAGTTGAAGAAGTAAATGCTGCCCTGAAAATAATGCGAGAGTTTAATGAGGAGCTTTCTATAAAATCTGGAGTACTAAAAGAACGAGAGGAGTATTCAGCACAAAAAGCAAAAATTGAGACATTGGGTTTATTTATTTCATTTAATAAAAGAAATGATCCACCCGAATATGTACTAGAAGAACTAAATAGCTCTTTAATCAGAAGTATTAAAATACTTGGTGAGTTAAACAAAGAAGCATATCCAGATTCACAGAGTCTTATAGAACAAGCTGAGGAGTTACAAGGAGATATTCGCAGGGCGACCGCATGAGTGTTTATTTTTTAGTCGAGCTACATAATCCAGCGAGTAAAACTTTCTCTAGATGTTGAGGATTCATTAAGCAGCGCTTTTGTTTACCAACGATGCTGAGTTTGGTCGGTTCTTTTCTAAGCATGTTGAGAGCCATATGCCTCAAGTAAGCTAGATTTTCAGCGCCGTTATTTTTGTATATCTGGCATGTATCTTCGTTCATGTTGACATCCAAGACCCAGTGCATTGACTCGATACCCCAATGTTCACGAGTAGCACTTAAGGCTTGCTCTGCTGATAACTCTTTCGAACTAATATAGTAACGATATTCAAGGCTTATCGCCTTACCTTTAACCGCCCTAAAACTTTCAACCATAACAATGCATTTGAGTGCTTCCCAGCGTGAGAAATCACCTTCGAGTTCAGCCGAATTTAAAACATAGCACGTTCGATTTTCAATACGACCATGGCCTGTTTCTATATTGAAATCATCATTACTTAAGCCTGCTGAACGATGCTGACTAAAAGCTTGATTTACCGCTTTAGCTAAGTGGCCTTGATTGCTTTTTACAGCCAGTAGGTAATCACCACCTTTGTCGATGATCGCTTTAGCAATAGCCGTTTGACAGCCCATAGCATCGATTGTCACTAGCGCTCCGCGTAGATCTAGCATTTTTAAAAGCTCTGGGATTGCCGTAATTTCATTACTTTTTTGGTCTGATTTTAATTGACCAAGTACCAGCTTATTTGCTGAAGCATAAGCACTTATCATATGAATAGTGCTGTTTCGGTCATCACGATTATATGAGCCGCGTAGCGTTTTTCCATCAATCGCAATGACTTCCCCATTAGTTAGCTGGTGAACCGATTGCATCCATGCTAGAAAACACTCGTTAAAACTATCAGGATTAATCACAGAAATTGTTCTAGCAATTGTATCGTCAGTAGGGATCCCGCCTGTAAACATTTTTTGCGTTTTGAACCAATGGTGGTGACCAAGAATGTATTCTCGGATATCGAACCAACCATTCGAACCTGCAATAACAGCGCAAAGAGAACCGAACAATATATCGAACAATGGATAGGTGATTTTTGCACTTTGGCGGTGGTCGTCAATCGCGCCAAAATGCTCTTTGAATGATTCAATATACATAATGAGACTCCTTAAAAAGGAGTATAAGATCACAAGCACTTGATCAGGTCAATATTTTGCTGAAACGGCTCAAATAACGTTCACGATCTGACCCTGGAGATATTCGCTTCTATTACTAAGAAAGTACCTCAAAACAAGCTTAGAGATTATTAACAAAAAGATTGTTGCCGATAAAGCTGGTTTACTCCAAATACAGGTTAACGCTACAAGCTGTCCCCGTTGGAAGTTGTTGAAGGGCGGAGATTAAAATTTCGTGGATTCATCATGGATGATGAGTCAGGCTCGGAGTCACATGGATGTGGCATCTGAGTCGTTAGGTAATTTTGATTGGAGTCTGAGACCCGTACTAAATGCATGTAACTTCGCCGGGGCGAAGGAGGATGAGGACGAGCAGTTCTCCTTGCCCTGGTGTGGAATGGAATTTCACGACTTTCGTCCAAACGAAGTTTGGAAAGGTATGTCACCTTTGGTGATAAGCAATACGTCTAGTAACGTTCAAAGTTACAAATTAGCCCCCCAATACCAGATAGGGTTTAAGGTAAAGAAAAAAGAGAAATATCCTATGAGTTCTCGGCCTCACTTTGGCATTGAATACACAATTTTGCGATAGCATGTATCGTGAGCCTACCGAGTCCAATACTCTCGCCACATTCCAGACAAAACCCATACTCATCAGTATCGAGAAAAATCTGCTTAATACGCAAGATGTGCTGCTGCATCAGCGCCTCACCGGCTTGTGCCATCTGTTGCTGCTGAATAGCATCGATGCGTGATATTCGTCCAACCGCTTGTTGGTCAAGCTGAACCGGGGCACTGCGTTCATGGATTGTGGTCAGCTGTTGCTCTAATTCGACCAGCTCATGTTTGAGCTTAGTGAGTAGCTCTTGTTTCTCGCTTGAGGTGAGATCTGCTTGTTTCAAGAGCCAGCCTTTGATTGGAGATGATTGGTATGGAACCTATTAAACTATCTGACTTACTCTTTCTAAACAAGGGTAAAACCAAGGCAATAAAAAGCGCACTCAGCTCATGAAATAGGCTTTAGAGTGCGCCTTAGTTTAAGCAACTCGCAACTCGTCGCTTATCGTTTAGTCTTAACTCTCATCTTCAAGGGAGTAAGGCAGTGGCGTAATCGCTAGCGATGAGGTTTCATTTCCTGCTATTCGTAGCTTAGCGCTATTTTGGGTGTCATTAGGTAGTACGGCTGTGAGTAAGACTTGCTCTCCGGATTGAACGACTTCTATGATGGTTCCTGCCCGCTTGAAGCCATCGTCTAAGGCTAGCTCTAGTCTGGTTTCCAGGCTGACAGTTTCGCAACTGGTGCCGCTTAGGATATACAGGGCACGTTTATTGCCACCACGATATTTCATGCGGGCAATGGTTTCCTGACCCATGTAACAGCCTTTTTGGAAGCTGATGCCATTGATGCCCTGTAGGTTACACATCTGTGGTACAAACTGGCTCTGATGCGAGGCGGCCAGGTTGGGATAACCGGATTGGATTTCCAGAGCCTGCCAGGCTGTGGCATCGACTATTTCTTGGTTGATAGAGGTGAGGAAGGGCGCAGCGGCTTCCTTGTCCATCATGATGATAAAGCGGTCATTGTCTTTAAGCAGTAAGCCACCTGAGATCTCGGTGACTTCTTTATCGATGTCAGTATTGTCGGCAGGGCCGAAACGTTCGTTAATCCAAGTTTGTGCTTGCTCACCGGCGACGCCTAACAGTAAGTACTTGTCGGTGACATCGACTAAATCGACTTTAGAGAAAACGGCATACTTAGCCAGCTGAGATAGATCTAGAGCTAATGTGTCTGATGGCATCATCATGATCAGCGCATCTTCGAGGGCGAATGTTCTGAAGCTCGCCAGCATCTTACCTTTAGGATCACAATGTGCACCCCAGCGCCATTGGTCGCTCTCTAATGAGCTGATGTCTGTGGTGACTTGCCCATGGATAAAGCTGCGGCCTTGTTCACCCGTCACGCTCATTAGTCCCAAGTGGGACAAGTTAGAGAAGAATAGCGATGGAATTGGGTCATTCAAGTTCCAACTGGGCTGAGAAACGGAAAGCGTCATATCATGATCCTAGGAAATAAACGGGCTGGAAAGAACCGATTGTAACTCTAATTTGCAAATGCTTGAAATGAAATAGCCCGCATAATTGATAAAATTATGCGGGCTATTAATTTTTAGTCTCAGACTGGTATTTAGTGCAGGAGTCTAGTTCGAATAGTGCCTTCGATAGCCTTCATCTGTTCCAGAGCTTCTTCGGCTTGATCCGAGTCGACTTCCATCACTACATAACCAATTTCTGCAGTAGTTTGAAGATACTGAGCCGCAATGTTGATGCCCTTTTCTGCAAACGCTTGGTTAATCTTGATCAGTACACCGGGACGGTTATGGTGAATGTGCAGTAAGCGAGATGCGTCTTTATGCTGGGCCAGAGACACTTCAGGGAAGTTAACTGCAGTCATGGTCGAGCCATTGTCTGAGTATTTGGCTAGCTTGCCAGCCACTTCAATACCGATGTTTTCCTGAGCTTCCTGAGTGCTGCCACCAACATGGGGGGTCAGTATGACATTATCCAAGCCACGTAGCGGGCTGAAAAATTCGTCATTATTCGACTTAGGCTCAACAGGGAATACATCGATAGCGGCGCCAGCGAGTTTTTCACTGCGAACGGCCGAGGCGAGTGCATCTATGTCGACAACGGTGCCGCGAGAGGCGTTGATTAAGATGCTACCTTGCTTCATATAAGAAAGCTCGGCTTCACCTATCATCTCTTTAGTTTGTGGCGTCTCAGGTACATGTAGGCTGACTACATCGGCAAGAGACATCAGCTCTTGCATCGAGTGAATTTGTTGGGCGTTACCCAGTGGTAGCTTGTCTTCGATATCGAAGAAAATGACGCGCATGCCAAGCGTCTCGGCCAAGATACCGAGCTGAGTACCAATATGACCATAACCGATAACACCGAGTGTTTTACCGCGAGCTTCGAAACTACCACTGGCGCTTTTTAGCCATCCGCCTCTGTGTGCCATCGCATTACGCTGTGGAATACCACGGAATAACATAATAATTTCACCAAGTACTAGCTCGGCGACACTTCGGGTGTTTGAAAATGGCGCATTGAAAACCGGGACGCCCAGCTTTTCAGCAAAACTCAGGTCAACCTGGTTGGTGCCGATACAGAAGCAACCGATACCCACAAGCTTTTCCGCATGACTTAACACGGTTTCGTTAAGTTGAGTGCGGGAACGAAGGCCGACAAAATGGGCATCTTGAATAGAGGCAATTAAGGCTTCTTCTCCGAGAGATGCTTTGTGATATTCGATGTTGCTGTAGCCTGCACGTTTTAATACATCAACCGCAGATTGGTGGACGCCTTCCAACAGCAGGATCTTGATCTTATCCTTGTCCAGCGAATGTTTCGCCATGATTTGGGTACCTTCTTCGGTTATTGGTATTTTGTTAACTAAGTTGATTTTTTATAGTATTAGTATTCTATTGATACTTGTCCGACCAAAGTAGCATTTTTTTTGTGCACTGTGGAGGGCTAGATGGCTAAAGTTATTATTCTTATATCAAAACAATAGAGTTTAAACGAATATGAGGTTCCAATTTTGAATAAACAGTTTACTTGGTTAGCCATTTTTCTGGCCGTGCTGGTTTGGTCGGCTATTGATCCCAAAGATCAATTCACTTGGTTTCTTGAGGTGTTTCCAGCCCTTATTGCTTTACCTATCTTATTTCTGACTCGTCAGCGTTTCCCGCTGACGTCACTGGCTTATGTCTTGGTATTAATCCATTGCGTCATACTTATGGTTGGCGGCCATTACACCTATGCCGAAGTGCCTTTATTTGATTGGATCGCAGATATTACCGGCTCAGATAGAAACAATTACGACAAGGTAGGGCATTTTGCACAGGGCTTTGTCCCGACATTATTAGCTCGGGAGATTTTTATAAGACTAGAGGTCGTTAAACGCGGAGCTTGGTGTAATTTCTTGTCTTTATGCTTTGCTCTAGCGTTTTCTGCTTTTTATGAGTTAATTGAGTGGTGGGTTGCTTTGCTAACGGGGGAGGATGCAGAAGCGTTTCTGGGAACCCAAGGTGACATTTGGGACACTCAATCGGATATGGGGATGGCCTTGTTGGGGGCAATAGCTTGTATTGTTACACTTATTAAATTTCATGATTCACAACTGGCCAAACTTAACAGGTAATTAGTGAATTATTTTATCTTGTATAAAGTCTACTGGTTTTTTATGCTTTAAAGGTCTAAGCGAGTAAGGTTTTAATAGCTAAAGATGATAAAAAACAATTTTTCATCAAATTTTACATTCAGTTAATACTTTTTTACTATGGTATTACATTTAAAACTATTCAAATCTACTAAAACTATTCAAAATAGTAATCATTCTGGTTGATAGGGAAGATTGACCACCCCCCTTACAGAGCACAAAAAAAACTTTTCAGGGAGAGAAGCGAATGAGTAAGATTGATGAATTGGTGTTCTTACACCAAGTCGCCGCGCCATGTCACTTGGCTATACTGGCCGAATCTATTGGGCTAAAAACACGTATCGTTAAACAGGTATCTGAGCTTGAACCTGAGAGAGACAGTAACTGTTTTTATCTGATAGAGCAGGAGGGGGCCGCCTTAGACAGTAAGGGGATACCGTTATTAGCATCGCGTCTGGTATCCCATGTACCCGTTGCACTCTATCAAGTGAATCGCGAGAAACTTGAGCCAGAATCTGCATTGTTACTGGGAATACGTGGGTTGCTCTATGCAGATCAACGTATGGATCTATTGCTAACTGGCTTAAGAAAGATGGTGGCTGATGAGCTTTGGTATGACAGGACTCTGATCAGTAAGATGTTCCGTCAGCTGGTGAGTCGTTTAGACAGCGCCAACGATTATTCGCAAGATACTGTGGCTATGCTACAGATGCTGACGAACCGAGAGCGCACCATTATTCAGTTGGTATCCAGTGGTGCTCGAAATAAAGAGATCGCCCATCGACTCTGTATCAGTGAGCATACTGTTAAGGCTCATATCTCCTCTATTTTCAGGAAAACACAATCGCGTAATCGTGTGGAATTACTGAGATGGGCGCAGACATATCAAAGCCATTTTGAACTTTGTTCTTAGCAGATTAATAAGCTACTGATTTACAAGGGTCACACTAATGAGTGGTTCTTGTAGAGGATAGTCACTAACGAAAAACGCTAAAGCGGCCTCAATGGCCGCTTTTTTATGCCTATAAACCCCAGGTGTTAAGGTTAATTAACTATTCCTGTACAAACTTCATTCGGCCGAGACTGTTTATATCATTGTTTTGTAAATAATTGTCACATCTTAACGAACTGGCATTCGGTATGACTTGCCGTAGTCTGTTCTTTGGTAAGTATTTGATTTTATCCTGTTAAAACTATAAGTAGCTTTGCTTGTTTTGTCTTGTGTTAAATGCGTGTTGTTTTTTCTTTGTTTAACAAGTGTTTATCACTCGTTAATGTGATTGACCCATCTTTTTTTTGTCATCTAACTCTGCAAGAATCCCCCGGCACGTTAATAAAAAATAACGGCAAAATTATAATAATGGGGTTGAATAAATGGATAAAGTTACAAAAATGTCAGTGCTTGCACTGTCAATCGCTGCGGCGTTGCCAATGGCGGCTTCTGCTGATGTGATGATCACCGAATATGTCGAAGGCACTGGCTACAGCAAAGCTGTTGAGATATACAATTCAGGTGCTTCCGCAATCGATCTAACTGGCTATTCGCTGGTTTACTATTCCAAAGGTGAAACCGCACCTAAGACCATACTGGATTTATCCGGTAATCTGGACGCTGAAGGTATCAAGGTTATTATCAATAACCATGCCGATAACGCTATTGTCTTAGACTCTTCTATCGATACCGAATCTGCCACCATCTACTTTAACGGTGATGACAAGGTTGGCATTCTTAAAGATGGCGTACTTGTCGATATTCTTGGTGAAGTAGGCACAACAGGTGATTGGGCCAAAGACGTCACTATAGAACGTAACGCAGGTATCACGGCTGCAAACTCAAGTTATGTAGCAAGTGAGTGGACCACTAAAGGCACTAATGACTTTGGTGGGTTGGGTGTCCGTACTGGCAACTTCGATGGCGGTGAAGCTCCAGAGGTGCCAGCATTTAGCTGTACTGGCGAAACGATCACACCTATCTACAAGGTGCAGGGCGCTGGAGATTCAAGTCCGCTAGTGCCTGATGGCGAATATGTATCAGTCGATACTGTAACCATCAAAGGTATCGTTACCGCGCGTGGTGAATCGCTGCAAAAAGGTTTCTATTTGCAAGAAGCACAAGGTGATGGTTCTCCATACACCTCAGATGGTGTGTTTGTCTACTTAGGTAATAAAGCAGCCGATGGCATTCAGCCTGGTGTTGAAGTCTGTGTGAAAGGGCTGGTACAGGAGATGTATGGCCAGACGCAGATTGCCGGCGATGCCACTAAGATTGAGATTGGCGAGCAAGGCGAAGAGCTTGCCCCAACGCCTTTTTATGTTGCCGATGGAGAGAACCTAGCTCAAGCATTGGAACGTTATGAAGGCATGCATATTGTCCTAGATGCAGGCAGTGATATGAAGATAAGCCGTAACTTTAGCTTCGATTATTCAAGCTACCGTAACAATATGGTGTTATCGCACAAAGCCCCTTTAATGAAGCCCACTCAGGTTCACGCTCCTTTATCTGATGCAGCCGTTGCACTGCAGCAAGCAAACAGAATTAACGAGCTTTTTGTCGAGTCTGATTATAAGGCTAGCAATGGCGAAGTGCCTTACTTCCCAGACTTTAATGCCGAAACTGGCTATATGCGTGTTGGCGATCAAGTAACTAATATTTCTGGTGTTATCGGTTACAGTTATAACAATTATCGTTTAGTGGTGACCAATGAGATCACTGCTGGCGATCTGATTCGTGAAAACGATCGCACCGATGCACCAGCCATTGCGACTCAAGGTGACATTCGCGTAGCAAGTTTTAATGTACTTAACTTCTTCAATGACATGGTTGGCGGTGACGATACACCTAACGGTAACCGTGGTGCTTCAACTGAAGAAGAGATGTTACTGCAGCGGACAAAGCTTGTTAATGCTATTACTGCCATGAATGCGGATATTGTCGGCTTAATGGAGATCGCCAATAACGGATTTGGCGAGATGAGTGCGATTCGGAACTTGCTCGATGCCCTCAATGCAGAGCTATCGGATGAAAACGCTTATAGCTTTATCGAGATAAGTGATGAAGATAAGTACCAAGGCAAGTTTATCGGCAGCGATGCGATTACCGTGGGTATCTTGTACCGCGCAGCAAGTGTAACGCCTGAGAACGCGGCATTTGTGATCAAGACCCCAGAGCAACATGCTGCTGAAGGCGTTGCATCTCGTGGTGAAGATGAGACGAGCCCTGCTTATGATAAATATCAGCGTCATAGTCTAGGTCAGACATTTAAGATCCATGACGAGAAACTCACCATAGTGGTTAATCATCTTAAGTCTAAGGGGTCTGAGTGTTTAGAGGATTGGGTTGAATTTGCCGAAGATGAGGATCCAGCCGATCTACAGGGACACTGTAACGAGTTCCGTGTTTCGGCGGCTAAAGTCATAGGTGAAGCACTTACGGATATCGAAGGTGATCTGCTGGTTATCGGTGATATGAATGCCTATGGCATGGAAGATCCTATTGCTGTGTTGACTGACTATGATGCAGCCACTGCAGAGCGTGAGATAGTCACCGCTTCGTGGACAACATTAGATGGCGTTATTTATGAGCGTGAAGGTAGCAAGATTGATAAGGGCTACGGTCTGATCAACTTGAACACTCAAGCCCATGGTCCTGCTACTTACTCGTACAGCTATAGCGGCGAGCTTGGTAACTTAGATCACGCGTTAGGTAATGCCAGTGTTGCTGAGCGTATGGTAGCTATTGAAGATTGGCATATCAATGCAGTTGAATCTAACTTGTTTGAATACAGTGGCAAATACACTGGCGACTTGGAGAAGTCTGAGAATGCGTTCTCGGCATCAGATCATGACCCTGTAATTGTTGCCCTTAGCTACCCAGAGCCGACACCTGAGCCAACACCGAAACCAGATGACGGCGGTTCTTTAGGTTACTTAGGTTTAGCCATGTTGTCATTGCTTGGCTTACGTCGCCGCAAGCACTAACTCTTGAGCTGACTATGCACTAATCTCAAACCGCCTTTAATCGATTAAAGGCGGTTTTTCATTCTATTTCTATGCTAGAAAATAACTAAAGTTAGTTAAAGTGGTATTTAGATTTAGTTTAGTGATTAACTGGCTATTTTTCTTTGTTATTTCATTTCGTTAAAGTAGTAAATCGATCTTAAATTGGCAATTAAGAGTCTGTTTGTTCATTTATCATTAGGAAGCGTTTAGGTAAGTGTTGCCTAGTTAGCTGCTGCATCCCCATTTTATTCGTGTTTTTCGGCTTTTGTTAGGTTTTTCAATTTTACTTTCTGTATTGCAATCGCTTGCGAGAATTTAGTGGGTTAAACCTGTAAAAAGTCCATCTATCTCTCGGTAAATTAGGTCAATATCATAGATTAAAGTTTAATTTGTATAAATTGACTACATCTCATGGTTTCATCGATAAAAAATGTTGGAAGTTTTCATCAAGGTGTTAGAAATGCTCTGACTGGTGAGCTTAGGCTAGCCTTTAGCTCCTCCTACTTGTTTAAACTTACAGCGCTAGCCAGTAGACTGTGGCTCAATTATTAGAAGAAGGGATGTAGTGATGAGTATTTGGTTTAGACCTGTGACCTTGGAAGATTGCGCAAAAATGGATTCAGGCATGCATGGCAAGGGCACATTGATGCAGACCATGGGAATTAAGATCAGCGAAATTGGTGATGACTATATGGTGGCGACTATGCAAGCATCGCCAGAGGTTCATAACCCGCTGGGTATTGTTCACGGTGGAGCCAATGTTGCACTCGCGGAAACCGTTGCCAGTTATGCGGCCAATTTTGCAGTAGATTTTGAGAATTACTACTGTGTCGGCCAAGAGATCAATGCCAATCATCTTAAAGCCTCCAGAAATGGCACCTTAACTGCAACGGCAAAACCTGTGCATTTAGGCAAGAGAAGCTCAGTATGGGAGATCCTCATCCATAATAGTGGTGGCGATCTTTGCTGTATTTCGCGCATGACTGCTGCGGTGGTTAAGCGTTAGTGATACAGGTAGCAAGTTTAGTATGACGAAGGCTTAATTAGCGTAAATAGACTATAGAGGTATGGGTAACTGGTACATAATAGGCACCTTTAATAACAGCGAAATACAGGCTTTAATGCACTAAACTTATTGTGTAGCTTTGAGCCGGCTTTGAGCTGTTATACCGATAGGTATCAGTACAGCGAGGAATAAGTAAAATGGACAGTGCAACAATTTGGGAGTGGATTGGCTATTTAGCCTCTGTGGTGGTTGCCATCTCGCTTATGATGTCCAATATCAAAAAGTTACGCTGGTGGAACCTGATTGGTGCAGGACTTTTTGTCGCCTATGGCTTGGCCATAGAAGCGCTGCCAGTGGCACTGGTAAATTTCTTTATTGTATTGATTGATGCCTATTATATCGTCAAAATTTATAAAGCCGAAAAAGCGATTAACGCACAGCCTTGAGTTAACTGCTTGCCTTGAGCTGAATAGATAGCCCTGAGCTTAGTTACTGTCTTGAGCTAACTATTTTCTGAGTCAGTTAGCACAGCCTGTGCTAACTAGCAGTCTTGAAGTGAATAAAAGAGTCAGTTAATTCCACCTGTTGGCTGGCTATTTTATGATTACAGATGTTCATCCCCCGAGTTTCAACTCTCGTTTATCCAGTTTTACCACATATCTCTCCATGAATACCTTCTCTACAGAGCTGAATACTGTATGTGCCTTTTGTTGATTTAAATCAGTATTTCAGCTGATGGAAGGCGTAATCTCCATTAGTTTTAATGTATTTCTTTGTGGGTATCTGTGAGCTGGTTCTTACATTCTTAATCTTTAAAGTGAATTGGACTAATCTAGTTTAATCGTTTTTCTTCGGTTTCTTTTTGAACTAATATTTATTCATCGACAGAGTTTATGTGAGGGCTTCTAAAGCTTAGCGGTTTAACGGAAGCAAAACGGAGCAATAACTATGGCCACAATATTTGATGTTATCGAAGACTGGTTGAACTAATCGACCAGTACGACTGAATGAGAGAATTAACGAATAACAAGCATTGGAGAACAATATGACTAAACAAGCGAACTACTTAACCAGCCAAAATGGCGCCCCTGTTGCTGATGACCAAAATTCTATGACAGCTGGTGAGCGTGGTCCTGTACTACTACAAGATTTTCATCTATTAGAAAAACTCGCTCATTTTAATCGTGAGCGTATCCCTGAGCGTGTAGTACATGCAAAAGGCACGGGTGTTTACGGTACGTTTACCCTGACTAAAGATATGAGCGAGTACACTATTGCCGATCACTTCAATGGCGTAGGTAAACAAACTGAAACCTTCATTCGTTTCTCTACTGTGGGTGGTGAGATGGGCTCGGCTGACGCGGAGCGCGATCCTCGTGGTTTCGGTCTACGTTTCTATACGGCCCGTGGTAACCACGACATAGTGGGCAATAACACCCCAACCTTCTTTTTGCGTGATGGCATCAAGTTTCCGGACTTTATTCACACGCAGAAGCGTAACCCTCAGACTAATTTGAAAGATCCACAAGCCATGTGGGATTTCTGGGCATTGAATCCTGAAGCCTTACATCAAGTGACAATCTTGATGTCAGATCGCGGTATTCCGGCTAACTATCGTCAGATGAATGGTTATGGTTCACATACCTATTCGCTGTGGAATGATAAAGGCGAACGTTTCTGGGTTAAGTTTCATTTCAAGACTAAGCAAGGCATAGCTAACTTGACCCCTGAACAGGCCGATATTCTAAAAGGGATCGACCCTGATTCGTCTCAGCGTGACATGGTTGCGGCAGTTGCAGACGGTAACTTCCCTAGCTGGGCTGTTAAAGTGCAAATAATGCCGGAAGCCGATGCTAATACATATCATATCAATCCATTCGATCTGACTAAAGTATGGCCACACGCCGATTACCCCTTGATTGAGATTGGTGAACTCGAGTTAAATCGCATGCCAGAGAACTACTTCGCCGAAGTTGAGCAAGTCGCATTGGCTCCGAGTAACTTAGTGCCTGGTGTTGGCGCATCACCGGATAAGATGTTGCAGGCTCGTTTATTTGCCTATGCCGATGCACAGAGATATAGAATTGGCACTAACTATAATCAGTTACCAGTGAACTGCCCACATGCCACTAAGGCAAATCACCATCAGAGGGCAGGTGCCATGGCGGGAACTCAGTGTCCATATAACGGCAGTCAAACGGGTGGAGATGCGAGTCCAAACTACGGGCCTAATAGCACAAAGGCTGCCTTAGTCGAGCCGAGTACATTTGCAGAACCTGCACTGCGTCTCGATGGCGAAGCCGATAGATACAGCCGTTATAATCAGGATGACTTTACTCAGGCGGGTAACCTGTACCGTATCTTCCCCGAAGATGAGAAGGCCAGATTGATCGCTACTATCTGCGGCAGCCTGAGTCAGACGACTATGGATGTGCAGCAGACCATGGTCGAGCACTTTACCAAGGCGGATGCGGATTATGGTCAACGTATAAAGCAGGCATTGGGGCTTTAATCCTTAGCCGTTATTGCGGTTGAAATTGAAAAGCCAGTGCTTAATGCACTGGCTTTTTTGATCATAACAAGCTGTGACGAGTTGTAAGCGATAAGCGGTAAGTTAATCGAGTGTTTTTCTTAAAACTTAAGACTTAACGCTCGTTAGTTAAAACATCAATGTCGCTACACCGAGTAGGGCAAACAGTACGGCACAGCCACGGTGAATCAGGGTCAGAGGTAACTTTTCTGCGCTGAAGTTGCCGGCGATGACTACTGGAACGTTGGCAAGAAGCATGCCTAAGGTGGTGCCCATGACAACCATAGCCAGAGCATCATACTTCGCCGCTAATACCACAGTGGCAATTTGAGTTTTATCTCCCATCTCGGCGATAAAAAACAGAATGAAGGTGGCAATGAAAGGCCCCATCTTGTAGAAACGGCTTTCTTCACAATCGACCTTGTCAGGAATGAGTACCCACAGAGCGATAGCAAAAAATGACGCTGCGACAAGATAACGAGCCAGTTCCGGGCTAATTAATCCAATGGCCCAATTACCTAGCCAGGCGGCAGCAAAGTGGTTTATCAGAGTCGACAGAAAAATACCGAGAATAATTGCCGTTTTACTGCCTTTTATATGGCTAAATCTGGCGGCAAGTATAAGAGCAAGCAGTTGAGTTTTGTCACCAATTTCGGCGATAGCAACCGTGAAGGTTGAGGTTAGTAGTGGTTCTAGTGCGTCCAAGATACTTCCTTATAGGGGGGGCAAAAATCCGAGTACAGAAAACCGGCCCCCCTTTTTTATGGGCGGTCACTGCACTCAGGTCTTGCAAAACAATATTGAGTCATCACCTCATATTGTTGTGAGCACCATGGCGTTGTGGCCAAGTATGTTGACACTCACTCAATCTTTGCCTCGAAGTAAATCGATTCAGACAACAAAGATTGCTCGCTACTCCCCTGAAGTAGAGGCGTGCATTATACATTTTGAGAGCCGAGTCGCAATATCCAAGTTCTCAAATTGGGCATTTTATTGAGTGAAAAAAACGCTGGTAACAAGAGTGTTTCACCCTTGTTGGAAACTTATTGAGCCGGTGTGCGAACTTGTTTACACAAGCCATAGATGGCTTGCTCACTGGGTTTGTAGCTGTTAATGTCCCTAGGTCATTTTAGAGAAAGAGCTGCAATGAAATATTCTTACCTGTTTTTAACCCGATTTATACAGCCTCAGTGGCTTTGTCGATAGGGTAAAACAACTATTAACTGAGCCATTGAGGCCAATTGAAAACAAGGTCGATAGACCCGATTCGATTGGAGGCTGTTAATGAATATTTAAATTGCTAATTCTCTCCTTCAAAGTCGTTCTAAATCTGACCTACCAAAAATGTAGAATAAAAATATATCTAACAGGACAATTTTGTGAATTTAAAAATGCTTGGCTCCATCGCTATCGTTGCGGGTACTGCAATCGGTGGCGGTATGTTAGCCCTACCTTTAGCTACTGCTTCATTAGGCACGTTACCCGCGTTTCTGCTACTCGTTGTTATTTGGGGGATCTCCATCTATACATCTTTGCTGATGTTAGAGATCAACCTGCGCACCGGAGTAGGTGACAACGTCCATGCCATAACCGGTAAAATTTTAGGAAAAGTAGGGCAGTTAATCCAAGGCGCCTCATTTATGAGCCTGCTGTTTGCATTGACTATGGTATACCTGATGGGTGGTTCTTCTCTGCTCGAGACTCGCTTCGAGCCTCTTGGTATCACCATGAATAACCAGGTCGCTGTGCTGTTATTCACAGTCTTCTTCGGTGGCTTGATTGCCGTTGGGGTCAAATGGATCGATAAGGTTTCTCGCGTCCTCTTTACCTCTATGGTCATTCTTTTAGTTATCGTGGTGGCCTTCTTACTTCCTGAAGTGGATATATCAGCGATGCTCTCAAGCACGGGGAGTGAGCTTGTGACTGGTAGTGAACTCAACAATTTATGGTTGGCAGCTATTCCTATCGTGTTCACCTCGTTTGGTTTCCATGTGTGTATTGCGACGATAGTGCGTTACTTAGATGGCGACGCTGTATCACTGCGTAAGATTTTAATTATTGGTTCAACCATACCGCTTGTCAGTTATATTCTCTGGCTGATGGTGACCTTAGGCACCTTAGGTGGCGACAGGGTATATGGTTTCGAAGGTTCATTGCCTCTGCTGGTGACGGCGTTGCAAGGTCTGGCTAATTCAGAACTTTTGAAGCAATGTATCGACCTCTTCGCTAACCTGGCGCTTATCACTTCCTTCTTGGGTGTGACCATGAGTCTGTTTGACTATGTAGCCGAGTTAACTCGTGCTAAAGATGATTTTTCGGGCCGTGCTAAGACCTGGCTGATCACCTTTATTCCGCCTCTGTTGTGCGCGCTTTATTATCCTGATGGCTTCTTTAAGGTATTAGGTTTTGCGGCAATTCCTTTGGTGATTATGATTATCTTCTTACCGATTGCCATGGCACTGAAGCAGCGTAAACAGAATCTTGGAGGCTATCAGGTCTCGGGTGGTAGTGCTGCTCTTGGGGTTGCGGGTGTGTTAGGTGCCGTGATCATTGCTGCTCAGCTTTTGGTTGCGTTATAAGTTGTTGCGTTATAAGCCTAATCTGCTGGCAAGCTAAGTTAACGTTTTTATCCTTAAAGGTAGTTATGCTTTGTAAGGGGATAATGCAAAGCCTGTTTTAATTCTCTAGGCTTATGATAAAGTCGAGTCCGAATACTAATACCGATTGGTATATTATTTGGCTCGGCTTTTTTATTGGCTGAGATTTAGCAAACGGCTAAATGCTATTGCTATATAAACAAGTACAAGCAAAGCAGAATAATAATGACGCACTAATAATTAAAAAATGGACTTAACAAAATGAAGAAATGGCTTCTCACCGTCGCTGTAGCTGCCACTTTTGGCGCACAGGCCGACGAAGGTATGTGGCAACCATACCAACTGCCTGCAATGGCTGATGAATTAAAAGCAAAGGGATTAGAGATAGATGTGAAATCTATCTCTAAATTAACCGAATATCCAATGAATGCCGTTATCAGCTTAGGCGGTTGTACGGCATCATTTGTCTCTCCTAAAGGCCTGGTGGTCACTAACCATCATTGTGCCTATGGCTCGATTCAGTACAACTCGACTCCGGAGAAGAACCTGCTTAAAGACGGCTTCCTAGCTAAGTCTTATGGCGAAGAGTTACAAGCGACACCAGGTTCACGTATCTATGTGACTGAAACGGTGACGGATGTGACGGACAAGGTCAAGCAGGGCTTAGAGAACAAGCTCGGTCACGTCTTCTATCAGGGCATTGAGCTGAAAGAAAAATCGCTTATTGCCGAGTGTGAGGCCGAGGATGGTTATCGCTGTCAGGTTAACAGTTTCCACGGTGGTTTAGAGTATTACCTGGTTAAGCAGTTGGAGATCCGCGATGTGCGTCTGGTGTATAACCCGGCAGCAAGCGTAGGCAAATACGGTGGGGATATCGATAACTGGATGTGGCCACGTCACACCGGTGATTTCTCCTTCTACCGTGGCTATGTGTCTAAAGACGGCAAGCCTGCAGATTTCAGCAAAGACAATGTACCCTACGAGCCAAAGAGTTTCTTAAAGGTGTCGGCTAAAGGCGTGAGTGACGGCGATTTTGTTATGGTGGCAGGTTACCCTGGCCGTACTAACCGTTACCGCACGGCGAATGAAGTCGAGAATCAGTTTGAGTGGGCATACCCGGAAGGCAAGATGCTGCGTGAGCGCTTCATCGAGATCATCAAGGAGACAGCACCTGAAGGCAGTGATGAGCGCATCAAGTATGAAAGCCTGATCGCCGGTTTGGCAAACTACGCCAAGAACTTCACTTCTATGATTGAATTTTACGGTAAGTCGACCATGCTTGATGATCGTAAAGGTCGTGAGTCAGAGTTGGCTAGCTGGATCAATAAAGATAGCAAGCGTAAAGCAAAATACGGTAAGACCTTGGCTGATCTTGATAAGCTGATCGCCGAAGGTCAGGAGCATCAGGCTCGAGATATCATCTTAGGCTATATCCGCTACACAACTATGATGCCTACTGCGCGTAAGTTGTATCGCTTAGCTAATGAGAAGCAGTTGGACGATATGGCGCGTGAACCTGGTTATCAGGAACGTGATATGACTCGTTTCAAGTCGAGCATGGAGCGTATCGATCGTCGCTATGCGGCCAGTGTCGATAAGGCTGTGGTGTTTGACTTACTTAAGCGCTACGCCACATTACCGGCCAGTGAGCGCATTGCTGCTTTGGACAAGGCATTCGGTATTGGTAAGAAGCTGGATGAGAAGAAGCTAAGCAAGACGCTGGATAAGATGTATGCCAAGACTAAACTGGGTGATATGGATACGCGTCTGGCTTGGTTAGATAAGCCGGTTGCCGACTTTAAAGCCTCGAAGGACCCTTTTATTCAGTTTGCCGTTGCCATGTATGACACGGACATGAAAGCAGAGAAGAAAGACAAGGAGCTGGCAGGTAAGTTGATGAAGGTGCGTCCTCAGTATATGGACGCGATTATAGCTTATAACACGGAGCTGGGTAAGCCGGTTTACGCCGATGCAAACTCAAGTCTGCGTGTGACTGTGGGTCATGTGAAAGGTTACTCGCCACAAGATGGCCTAAAAGCCGTGCCATTCACTCGTCTGGAAGGTATTTTAGCGAAAGACACAGGTGCAGATCCATTCGATGCGCCGTCTAAGCTGCTGGAGCTCATTAAGAAGAAGGAATACGGCGACTTCTACATGAAGTCTATCGACTCAGTGCCAGTTAACTTCCTGTCGACGCTAGATACCACTGGTGGTAACTCAGGTTCACCGACCTTAAATGGTCGTGCCGAGCTTGTAGGTCTGCTATTTGATGGTGTTTACGAGAGTATTATCGGTGATTGGGGTTACGATCCTGAGTCTAACCGTTCTATTCAGGTAGATAGCCGTTACATGCTTTGGGTAATGAAGTATCTGGATAACGCTGATAACCTTTTAGAAGAGATGAATATTGTTTATTAGTATTTAGATTCGAGCTTCGACTTACGAGTTATAAGTTATAAGTTGTAAGCGATAAGCTAAGGGCTATGAGTTTCGAGTTAAAGTCGAATTTAAACGAGCCTGTAAATAATTTTGTGTAACTACCTTTCAATCAGTACCCTATGTGGGTCAATGGAAGGTAGAGTATGAATAAAAAAGAACTAGAAGCATTCGCTAAACAAGCCGCTAAAGGCATTAAAACCGAAGCCGATTTAAATGACTTCAGGGCTATGTTAACCAAAGTCACTGTTGAGGCCGCATTAAATGCTGAACTCGATTATCACTTAGGCTATCAAAAAAACGAGAAGGTCGCGGCTGGTAATAACCGCAATGGCTACTCCCACAAACAAATAAAGACCGAAGATGGATGCTTCGAGTTAGACACTCCCCGTGACCGAAATGGTAGCTTTGAGCCTGAGATTGTTAAAAAGAACCAAAGCCGCTTCACCTCGATGGATGACAAAATTTTACATCTTTATGCGAAAGGAATGACGACACGAGATATTGTCGATACCTTTGATGAGATGTATGGCGCAGAGATATCACCAACGCTAATTTCTCGCGTCACTAACTCAGTCCTTGAGCGTGTCGTCGAATGGCAATCTCGTCCGCTAGAACCCGTGTATCCTATCGTTTACCTTGACTGTATTGTGGTTAAAATCAGGGAGAACAGTAAGGTCATCAACAAAGCTATTTTCCTCGCGCTTGGCGTTAACCTCGAAGGCCATAAAGAGTTACTTGGCATGTGGATAGCAGAGAACGAGGGCGCTAAGTTTTGGTTAAATGTACTGACAGAGCTTCAAAATCGTGGACTCAAAGATATCCTCATCGCCTGCATTGACGGTCTAAAAGGTTTTCCTGATGCCATAAATACCGTGTTCCCAAACACTCAAATCCAGCTCTGCATCGTCCATATGGTTCGAAACTCGATGAAGTTTGTGCCGTACAAAGATTACAAGGCGGTGACAGCTGATTTAAAGAGGATTTACCAGTCAGTGACCGAAGAGGAAGCGTTGCTTAATTTGGAACGTTTTGGCGAGCAATGGGACGCTAAATATCCTAGTATCTCAGCATCCTGGCACAGGCACTGGACTAATCTTAATACGCTATTTAATTACCCTCAAGACATCCGGAAAGCCATCTATACAACTAATGCTATCGAGTCATTAAACAGTGTGATTAGGAAAGCAATCAAGAATCGTAAGCTCTTCCCAAATGATGACTCAGCGAAGAAAGTCGTTTACTTGGCGATTATGCAAGCTTCGAAGAAGTGGACCATGCCGATAAGAAACTGGAAACCAGCACTCAATCGTTTTATTATTGAATTTGAAGATCGAATAGCAGACTATATATAATTTAGGTAGTTACACAGAATCTGCTACAGGGTCATTTAAACGGGCACTTTTGTGCCCGTTTTTTATTTGTCAGATAACAAACTTCTGAAATATCTAGTGTGGGTTCATTGGGCTTAGCTGGTGTTTGGTTAGTTTTAGGTAAGCCTAACTTCGTTGATATCTATCACCTGTCGTGGGTGTTGTATATGGATATACAAATGTCGCGAAGGCATGGATGCCTAAAATCGACCTTAAGTGCGAACACTTCTGTGACGCGCCGCAAGTACATCTGACCTCCACGGAGGGAGGAAATACCAAATTTTGTATGGAATAAAATTGGCCCTGTGGACTCTACGACATCAAACAACCTCCATGTTTAAGAGCCAGTTCGATATCCCTATCTCTCGCTCGGATAGTTTCACCCTGTGAAACCTCGCCCTGATGTCGAAGGTCACAGCCGTGTTCACACCTGTTATGGTTTCGAGAAAGTTATCTCTGATTTGAATCTTACTATTCGATTCTTACGGGCAATGCGCTGCTATGTTGAACAAGGGAAGTTGTTTCTAATCAGCTGGCAAAAATTGGTGCGCTAGACTTCACTTCACTTGAAAAGTTTACTTAACATTACTCAGGCTTTGCTCTTATTTACATGGAAACGGTTAATATTTCGTGACCTAAAACTACTCATATCAAATAGAAGCAACAATGACACATTTTCATCAAGTTACGGCGTTAACTTTATGCATGCTGCTAGCCAGTGGCTGTGCTAATAACGAGAACTCTAAAGGTGGAGGGTCACTGCATACATTTGATTTTGAAAAACTAGATATAGATGGTGATGGAAATATATCTAAGCAAGAGTTTTTAGATTTAGTATTCTACTCACGATCTCCTGAACAACGATTTAGCCAGCTAGATAGGGACTCTGACGGCTACTTAAGTCAGAGTGAGCTCAACTCAATAAGTCTGCGACGGCGACAAGGATAATTAATACCAGCATGGTGCGATACTTGCCGGCTAGCAAGTTTCAAATAGATGTTTTGGGAATCATTGGTCATGCTTGGTATTTGGCAGTATTCTGGTCACCAATACAATATTGTTATCAAACGTTTGCCCGGCGAGGGATGCGTACTATTACTTTGAGAAGGTTCTGTGACGCGGCGCGCTATCTATTAAAGGAATGGGTCCCTATAGCCTCTGCGACAACATCTGACCACCATGGACTAAAATATATGGAACATTTTAGTCCATGGTGCCGAAGCTCGCAGCCACGTTCACACCTGATTATTTATCTCTTCGAACTAGAGTTTTTTGGTCATAACTCACTTTTGACATAAACGTGCTAGAGCATCGAGTCTAATTAAAATGACATTGATTAGAAAAGTATCTTGGTTTATTTGAACCCCCTAATTATCTCCAAGCCTTTGTCGATGATTTATATACGACTAAGGCGAGGGGTGAAGTGCATCGCTACTGGTCTTACCTTTGCTCCATTGACCACAGTGATGCTGTTTTTTGAAGGCACACATAGTATCCCAACGACCACTAATACCACTGTATTGGCGGCGAAACTCTTTTGCTGAGGTTATCCAGGCATCGGATGAGATACCAAGTTCATCAAGTAATTTAGGACGACTTGAGTCGATGAAACCTTTTTTGTCTGGCCTAATGGCTCTGCCAGTCCAATCGATAAGTTGTAAATAATCACAAAAATGAAATGGGACGCCTGATTGAGTCGCTAAATGAGCTGCACCATCAAATTGGGCAAGGGGTTTGAGTCGCTCACTCGAGGTTAGTTCTGATTCATCATTTGGTTTAGTGTCTTTATCAGGTGTATTTAGCTCGTTAATGCGCTCCTGAATAGACGTATAATCAGAAGCTTGAAGTGTGTTAGCAATCCCTGCTCTAATAGGGTTTAAATCAACATACATCATGCAGGCTAATAGTGCTTGTTCATCAAGTAGAGCTTGTGACTTAAAGCGCCCCTCCCAGAAAGCCCCTTTACATCCATCCTCACGATTGGCTCTACGCGCTATCTCTTCATTGAGGCACCTCATAAACCAAGATATGCTGGATAGACGTTCGTGCCACTCAGCCAATAACCCATCAAGTAGTAAACGCTCCCCCTCGATTAAGGTCTCTCCATTCATAAATTTAGTCGCTACATCATGCCCTTTTGTCACCTTACACCATCGACTAATAACCTCACGGTTACTCAATGACTTGGCTTTGTCGGTATCGATTTTAAGGACTAAATGATAGTGATTATTCATCACCGCATAGGCACAAACATCAATACAAAAAATAGCAGATAGAGCCTTAACTTTATCGACAATCCAGCCGGGTCTATGCTCGTAGCTTTTACCTGTGAGTTTATCCTCTCCGCACAAAAAAGCCCTTCTAACACAACGATTTATTATGTGGTAAAACGGAGTCGATTCTGCATCGATAAGGATTCTTCGAGCTGAAGTCATAATCGTTATCCTGAACAAAACTACGTCTTCTTCTTACCAGCGGCTAAGTTTCTGTACTTGGTATTACAACATGTGTTGCCAAGGGGGTTGCGGCGAGTTCGAGACTACGGGTTACTCAGAGGAAGTGCTGCCAAGCTGCGGCAACGCATACGCTTGATGCTGGCTGTTGCAGGAACGGTATTTGAGCCGCTCGAAAAAGCCACCAAAACCAAAGCCATACGACCTTGCCCCTGCTGCAAACAGCCGATGAAATTTATGGGAGTACATGGGAATAAGCATGCACGACCGACAAGCTTTATCATGCAGAAAACAAGGGAACCTAACGCCACTGTTTAAGTGGAAGACAGATAAAGTTAAGGCTTAAGGTACAGAGCAAGTCAAACACCAATAGGTATTAAGGTATTGATATTACGAAGCAATTTATTAGATGGATATGCTAATGGATCGCTATGGCTGACAAAAAGCGTACCTGCTCAACACACACCCAAAAAAGCATAAGTTCTCACGCAGCTATTTACTATATAAAGGTATCACTCGGACTTGTTCAACACTTGGGATAAGGACGCGGCTTCGCGCGGCCTATCCTTATTTGTTAGCTGTATTTACACCTCGGTTTCTAGCTGTCGTAAATATTTTTTCATAAAATTAATTCGATTTTGTGCTTCAGTTTGAGCTGATACAGTATTCATAGCATCGGCTAACCTTAGTAATTTTACGTAAAAATGGTCAATTGAAAATTTACGGTCATCAGGTGACCGTTGACTACAAAAGGGATCGTCATTGCTATAAAGCTTTACCCCTAGCGTAGTACCAACTTGCAAGCACCTTGCGATGCCGATTGCTCCTATTGCATCTAACCTATCAGCATCCTGAACTATTTGGGCTTCTATTGTCTCAGGCTTAATATCTGCACTAAAGCTATGAGCAACAATTGCATGATGAATTCCTTCTAAGTATTCACTTGGATAGCCAATAGATGTTAGGAAATTGATAGCTTTATCGGCAGCGACCATTGAGCTTGTCGACCTATCAGGGTGATTTTTGGGAAAGAAAAAACAATCATGAAGATATGCAGCTGGCAAAACTATTTCAAGCATAGCAGTTTCGCTACTGCACAAGCTCTTTGCTGTTTTAACAACTCGTAATACATGATTAATATCATGAGCTTGGTCTTGAGTCATTTCAGCTTGAATAAATGCCAAAACCTCATTTTCATACTTTTCTATCACTTGTGATTATTTCTCCGAATCTGATAGGCTGCTAACGCCCCTCTAATAAGTGAGCCATGTGCTGGCGGGCGATTTGCTCAGCAAATGGCATGACAGCCTTGGTGAATCTTAATTCAGAGGCTTGTTAGGTTTCAACTTTTCGCCAATGCGACACTTGGTAAATTAGATACGCAGACAAGCCAAGGCTTAAAAGATGAAGGGGCACTCCTAAGAGGTTTACAGAGCCATGTAGCAACAGGATAATCACACCACAAACGAAGCCTCCAATAGCTAAACCAGCCCCGACAACCCCAAGTGCAAAGCCTGTAACCAAACCTCCTAAGGGCATTGTTCCAATATAGTCGGAAACTTTATGCAGCCGAAATACCATCCCTATTACGAAGCCAACTATGACCGCCTTAATTGGTTTCATTAATTCAACATTGAAAACTACAGCAACCTCCTCCAACTCCGTCTGCGGCAATAAGGCAAACATCAGGCAAATAGGAACCAGCCATAATGAATAAAGGTAGTGTTTGATAGTCATAGTAAACCTAACGCCCAAAGCACAGGCGCGAACGCAGTGAGCGTCCAGCCCGCTCTTTTTGCGGGCGGTTGTGACTTTGCTTGTGTACGCCCAGCATGGGCATGAACTAATGAGGTGAAAGTCCTCTGTAGGAAGGTCACCGTTAAATAACGTGCTGTTATTAAACGTTAACTACTAGCGAATGGCAAGGGCTTAGCCGCGAGGCTTGGTCTGAAGGAAGCCGCTAGCAAATTTGCGAGCTGATGAACAAGAACATCATATGAGGCGTAGGCTAGAGGTGAGTTGGCACAAGACGACGAAACCACGTGATCTAATGGCCACCGTAAATGATGCAGCAGTGCAAAGAAAGTTCATGTTCTTATCTGGGGAGATCTGCTTAACACGCGATCGGTCATTAACCAGTCAGGCTCTGGTCTACAAGTGCCTTGGCTTTTCAGTGTCATCGACTGAAAAGAGCGAACCAGATGAAAACCGATAGCGCATGACGGGGGAACTCGGTATGTGATTAAACAGAAGTCAGCAGACGGCATAGTAGCCCAACGCCCATCGTAATGGTTGGGATATGGTGAAGGCCTGAACATTTAGAAGAAGGAGGAGTCTTGTCAAACTTGTCGATACCCACTACGTCGTCAGACGATTACTATCAGCAGCGTATTGAGATGCAACCGTCCTTCGACAGCGATCTATTTCATCAATTACTCGAACCAGAGAACCTCCACCGAGCTTGGCGGCAAGTTAGAGCCAATAAGGGCGCGGCTGGCATCGATGGTATGACCATCGAAGCTTTCCCGCTCTGGATGCAACAAGGCGGCTGGCAACGATGTAAAACTCAATTAGAACTAGGTGAGTTTCAACCCTCAGCGGTCAGGCGCGTAGAGATCGACAAACCCGATGGCGGTAAACGCAAATTGGGGATCCCAAATGTCATTGACCGTGTCATACAGCAAGCGATTGCACAAATACTCACGCCACTGTTTGATCCATTTTTCTCGGCTAATAGTTTTGGCTTTAGGCCGAACAGAAATGCCAAACAAGCGGTACTGCAAGTCAGGGATATCATCAAGCTGAAACGCAAATTTTCCGTCGATGTTGATCTGTCTAAGTTCTTTGATCGAGTTAATCATGATCTCTTGATGACTCAGCTAAAGAACAAGGTTCAGGATAAGCGTCTGCTGGCGCTTATTGGTAAATACCTTCGTGCAGGTGTGATGGTCAACGACCAATTTGAGGCAAGCTTTGAAGGGGTACCTCAAGGCGGTCCACTCTCGCCATTACTATCTAACATAATGTTGGATAGTCTGGATAAAGAGCTGGAAAGCCGAGGGCATCAATTCGCCCGCTATGCGGACGATTTTATCATCTTGGTTAAATCCATTCGAGCGGATGAACGGGTACTAAAGAGCATTACTCGCTACCTTGCCACTAAGCTAAAACTGGTTGTTAATGAACAGAAAAGCCAAGTGGTTAAGGTAGGTCAAAGCAAGTTCCTAGGGTTTACATTTAACCGAGGGAAGATCCAGTGGCACGCTAAAACGCTGCATATTTTCAAACAAAAGATGAGACGACTGACGAACCGAAATTGGGGCGTGAGTATGGGTTATCAGCTGTTTAAAGTGCGGCAATACATGCAAGGCTGGATCAACTACTTTGGCATCGCTAACGCTTACCAAGGGTGTGTCGACTTAGACCATTGGATCCGCCGTCGCGTACGTATGTGCTACTGGCGCCAGTGGCGAAAACCACGAACTAAGGTGCAAAACTTACTTAAACGTGGCGTCAGGATCCAAGCTGCTGTTGCATGTGGGATCACAAGTAAAGGCCCATGGCGAAGTTCGAAAACACCAGGGATACAGCAAGCATTGAGTAATGATTATCTTAAGAGAGCAGGACTATATTCACTGAGAGAAGGATGGATCGCATTTCATTATCCTAACCAGAGAGTTTAGGTTAGGCGTTCTAAATGAACCGCCCTGTGCGGAGCCGCATGCAGGGTGGTGTGGGGGCTGGAGGCTAGACACCTCCGGCTACCCGATTAGTTGTGTTTGGCGGTAATAATTACCTAATGAAACACGATAACTAAAATAAGAAAGACTATCTAGTAACCTATTGAAAAACTTGGACTCAATTCAACTAAACAACACACACGTGATAAGGGTTTGAAAACTAGAAAACAGAATGGCGCCATTATAAAATAAGCGGAGCTAATGTAGCCGAGAGTTCTGATTAACTTACGAGTTAAACTTTGCACCAGACGACTATTAGCGACAGCATATTTAGGCGGAACGACCGAATTACAAGCTACAAGGCAACAACTTTGAAGGCTGCCAAACTCAAACCTTAGCCAGAAAAACTACGTAGAAAGAATTAACAACCACGATTTTAAAAACCAACTAACGCCCCAATAATGGGCAAATTACAGTTGGTTAAAATAAGCGACGCAGGAGCAAAAACCAACTGTTATTTGTCCTGATTAATTGGCTTGTTATATGCCCAGTTGCTTCTGTAAAAAATAACTAGTGTGACCTTTAGGCATATCAGGTAATTCGCCAAAAACTGAGTAACCAGCTTTGATGTAAAAATCTAGTGCTTGGAACGTAGTTGTTTCTAAGCGAATACTTGGAGTGTTTTGAGATAAAGCATATTCCTCCATGCAAGATAATAGCTTTGTTCCCCATCCATCTTTGCGAATACTTTCATCAATCCAAAGCCCCTGAATATGCATCCAGTTCCAGTTTATTTCACCTAGGATACCGCCAACAATAGCACCCGATTCATCTTTTACGAATGAAGATATTTTTTCTCTAAACACATTACCAGTATGCGATTCGTTAAACTCCGTCAAACCAGTTTTCAGGGCTTCAAATTCATTATCTTGAGGTGGGTGAGGATTAGTTAATTCCATAATTATGCTACGAACTCCGTTTGGGCATATAACCTTTGTATAGTGCGCATGCGCGTTTACCTCATTAGACCAGTAAAAACGCGCACGGATAATCATTTGTATTTAACATGAAATTTAGATAAAACCTCAATACACCTTCAGCGTAAACGAGCATGCGCGGTTTTCAAACCTATTATCTAAATTATCAACAACATAAGTGTCTGACATTACACATTAATCCCATATCTAACAAGTGTAAATGCGCACAGTTCACGCATTTTTCTCCTAGAATTCGACGAATAACCAATACGACTGTATAAAATGACAGCTAACCAGCATTGACTACACATGGCGAAAATCTGCTTTTTAAATTAAGGAAAAGCATGTGGAGGGAAGTGTGAGTTTTAGACTAACAATAATGCCAAACATAAGTTTTTCTATGGGAATCTAAATGCAGTAAATTTTTAATGACTCTGGGGGCTAACAAGTTTTGGGGCAAAAGTGAGTTACAAATTCAGGCATCGAGTTACCTATAAAACTTCAATCGAAGAGAGAAAACAACCCAGTGTAGATACGGCTGCGAGCTGCGGCAGCATGGATGCTGCCGCAGAGATTACAGGGACTGTACTCGCGGCGTCTCGCAGAAGTATCTGCATAAAAGCCCGCTGCAAGCGATAGATAACAATGAAACTAAAATTAATAAACACTCTTCCCAATACTAAAGCAGCTCAATGATCCCAATAAGAAATGTAATCAAGCTTCATTCGAAGGTCGGCAACTTTCTATGAGAAGGGAAAGCTCTGAACCAGAGAGCTGTCTCATCTCTCCTTCACCAAGCTTACCAAGCGCTAAGGTTTGGATACTCACCCGTTTAAGGTCTACAACCTTATAGCCCAAAGCTTGGCTCATGCGGCGGATTTGTCGGTTGAGCCCTTGGGTGAGTATTATTTCAAACTTGTTGTTAGCCAGGCGGCTCATCTTGCAGGGGAGGGTGGTGACATCGCGGTAGCTAACCCCTTGGGCCATTTTTATCAAGAAACTGTCATCGAAGTCGCGATCAACTTGCACATGATAGGTCTTGCTATGACCGAAATTCGGGTGCATTAACTGCTGGGTTAGCTCGCCATCGTTGGTGAGTATCAGCTGGCCACGGGAGTCTTTATCTAAGCGGCCAACAGGATAGAGCCTGGGGCTAGCTGGTAGCAGGTGTAGTAGTGAGCTGGGATCATCTATTAATAGCCGGCAATCTGTGCCGACAGACTTGTTGAGCATCCAGTACTGTTTAGACTCGATTCCCTGAATAAGTACACCGTCGAATTTGAGTGTCTCTTGGCTGTTAATGCCCGTTTTACTCTCCACTTTACTCTGAACTAGGGTGACCGTATCGATATGGTTGGCGAGGCGGTCATCTATGGTGATGCGCCCATCTCTGATAAAGCGGGTAGCGGCTCGGCGGGAGCAGAGTCCTGTCATGGCGAGGTATTTTGCCAAGCGGATTGGTGAGGTGTCTTGTGTCATACCAAGCTTAGTTATTTGAGAGTTATGCTTAATAGCCAGAGTTTACCGTTTGAGCTTCCCTGTGGCCAATACCTTAGCACTAAGCCCTGTATTATTTCGCGATATTACCAGTTAGATAATTGCTTTGCCGAATCTTGCTGGAATTGTTCTTTGGCTATTTTTCTGATGTTAAGCGCTAGTAACACACACCAGAGCATGGTGATGTTGGTTTGTAGCCACATATTTAGCGCTACCCAGCAGACGTCGCCTTCATTATGCAGACAAGGGGCGAAATCTAAGGTGTTCCAGTCTAGTTGATAGATGAGCCCTGTGGCACTGATAAAGCCAAAGATAGCCAATATAAACAGGGGTCTTGAGCAGATCTCTTTGTGAGTAAATCGAGTGGAGATGGTAAACAGGTGCAAGACGAAGGTCGCCAATAAAAAGCTGGTAGAAACTAGTCTATGTTCGTCTAAATAATTAATCGGAAACACGCCGATTAAGATGATGGATAGTCCGACCCAAGAGCCGGTAATCGATAGAAAGTGACTGAAATCGCCCAGCTTAAGCAGATACAGGCCATACATGGCGAGCAAGATGCATGAGCCTGCGATAATCAGTGACATGTTAAACACATAGGCTAAGGGGGAGTGGACATAATCTCCTAAGAAGTCGGATCGTCTGAAGAAGACTTGCATGCCAATATTTTGATATTCGGCCCAGACTGAAACTGAGATCCCTACCGATGTCACACAGGCACCGACTAAGATCATCAGTACCACTAATCTGTGCAGGTCGTAATGGGTTGAATGTGTTTTGAATTCGCCTTGCATCTGTCTTCAGCTTTTCTCAGTACGGAATACGGATTTTAAAAAGAAAAAGGAGTGCAGTAAACTGCACTCCTTTACTTGTATCGACGTAAAAAATTACGTCGAAATAGACTGTCCCTATCGGTTCGACTAAACCTGATTAATTGTCACTCTAGAGTCACTATTAAGTTTAGTCTAAGTGGGTATCAATTTGCCCTATTTAAGTTGCATCTGCAATACCACAATAGTCGTAGCGCCTGCCTGATTAGCTGGCTCGCTTGCGGAAGATGACAATTGAGATAGCCACTACAGCCAAGATCATGCAGTACCAGGCGTGAGTAACCACTTCTAGTGGTGAAATGCTAAAGGTCGATGCGATAAGCAGGGCCTGAGCGCCGTAGGGTATAAGTCCCTGAATGATACAGGAGAAGATATCCATGATGCTGGCTGCACGTTTTGGGGTTACGTCGTGCTTCTGTGCTAGCTCTTTAGCTATACCACCTGTTACCACGATTGATACCGTATTATTGGCGACACAGGTGTTAGTTGCAGCGACAATACCAGCCATACCTAACTCAGATGCACGAGTCGAAGCGCCACCTTTAGCTTTAGAGAATTTAGCGATTAACTTTTCAATCTGCTTGCTGACAAATGCCAGGCCGCCTTGCTGCTGCATCAGTGCCGCCAGACCACCCACTAACATAGAAAGGATAAAGATCTCCTGCATGTTGCCAAAGCCTGTGTAGATATCCTGACCAAATTGGATAACACCGTAATCCATAGTGAGCAAGCCTGTAATACCAGCGAGCAGGATGCCTATGGTCAGTACTACAAATACGTTCAGACCAGAGACGGCTAATACTAAGATGGTTAGGTAAGGAATGACTTTAACAAAGTCTATCTCCTGGGCGGCAACATCTGCCTGACCTTGACCGGCAAAGGTGAAGGCTATCAGGGTAATGATGGACGCTGGGATTGCGAAAATAAGGTTCTCTTTGAACTTATCTTTCATCTCACAACCTTGGGTGCGTGTCGCGGCTATGGTTGTGTCGGAGATGATAGAGAGGTTATCACCAAAAAGTGCACCAGAAATTACCGCGCCAGCCATCAGAGCTAGCTCTATTTGAGCTTCGTTTGCAACGCCTAACGCAATAGGCGCGACAGCTGCTATAGTACCCATAGAGGTACCCATGGCAGTAGCGATGAAGGCTGCGATGACGAAGAAGCCGGGCAAGAGCAAGTTAGATGGCACAAGTGACAAACCAAGAGCGACTGTGGCATCCACACCGCCAGTGGCTTTAGCTACGGCTGCAAAGGCACCAGCAAGCAAGTAAATCAAACACATGGCAATGATGTTTGCATGACCTATGCCGGCAATAAAAGTCTCTATGCTCTGGTTAAGTCTCTGCTTGGAGATGATCAAGGCAAAGATAATCGCAGGTAGTATGGCTACGACGCTGGGTAGCTGATAGAAAGCAAAATCAACGCCCTGGCTTTGGAAGTAAACACCCGCGCCGATAAACAGGCCGAGGAATAGAAATAAAGGTAGTAGGGCAACAAATGAGGCTCTTGGTGTATTGGCATTATTTGTTTGAGCGCTTGCTGAGGCATTGGTCGATGTGGTCAAAGTCTTCTCTCTTATCTTGTCACTTATTCTTAAACATTTAGTTTTAAGCTATTACTCGTAAACTGGAGGTAGTTCTACTTTATTTCGTCCAGTCTAGTCACGTAAAGGAACCATTAGTTCCCATGCCTCCTAGCTGGAACGTACCGTCTACTCCTGACTTGCTTATGAGTGAATTGTTAAGTTCAAAAGCGGTCGGTATCAACAGAATGGTCGATCTCAATAGTTGGCAGGATATGAGATAAACAGACGTCTGTCAATTTAGACGTCTAGATGTTTTTACTTCCATTTCGTTTTTTCTATCCTTATCACTATATCGGTTGCTATCTCACTGTTTGTTAGTGATTTTACAGTGTTGACTGTTTTTTATGCATTGGGACACTGTTGTTATCAAGTTGCAACTAAAAGGCAAACGTTTAGTTGTGGTTAAAGGCTTGCCTTCAGAGAGGGCTGAGGCGGCTATTCGCTCTCTAGTTGTGGTGATTCTGGTACAGTCTCTGACGTCTCGGTTATATGCTGGCATTGCCAACCCCAGATTTGCTGCTTTATGGCAAACTCATTGGCCTTAGCTTCACAGTAACCGGCTTGGTTTTCAGCGCGCCATAGAATTTGTGATGCATTATCTTTGTGATACTTGACCAAACAAGGGACTGCAGCAGTTGGGTTAGTGTAGATAACCTCAATCACTCTTTGTTGGTTATCCAGGCTACAGATATATTGATCGGTCTGTTTTGCGCTTAAAGAAAAGCTCAATAGAAGCGTGGAGAAGATGGCGAATATTCGATACTGCATATGTACTCCCAAATTATTTAATGTTTAAGAAAATTCATTATTCTTGTTTTACATCAGGTTAATAACGGCAATTTTCAGTACTAACTTGAGAGAGCGAACTCACTTGGCTGGCGTTTTGTAAAAAGAGCCGAAACTACAATATTTTATCCGAACTTTATCCGAAAAGAGTCAGTTCAAGCTATACAAGCCATGACAGGAAAATTAAAATGTTAATCTTGAAATTCAAAAGGTCAAAGCATGAAGTTACAAGAGATAGATAAAGTTGTATATCGTAAGCACCTAAATGTCGTCACAATCGCGCTGGTTGCCAGCCTCATCTTGCTATCCCTGGCTTTTGGGGCTGGGCTCATAGCCTTATTTGGTGAGGTCAAGGATGTGAGTGGCGAGGCTACTGGGAATTTTCATCTCAATCTACTGGGTGTTGTAATGGCTGCCATTATCTCTGTTGTGGTGCTTATGCAGGTCAAAGACAAACCTTATTTGGCTGAGGTCTATTATATATGGCAGCTTAAAGCGCTACATAACCGTGTTTATCGTCGGTTGAAGAAGGTTAAGGCTGCCGCTGCTGACCATGATATCGACGCCTTGGTTATATTAAGTTTCTATTATCAGAGTCAGAAGCTGGTCTATCAGCTGGATAACAATACGCTTACCCTGAGCAAGTTAGAGAAAGATATTAATGATCTTCAAACCGTTATTAGTGAACGTAATCTGACCATATCGGCTGAAGACTTTAACGCCGAATTACTCAACAAGTTTTAATCGGGAGCAATTTCTTCGATCTTTATATGGGCTTTAATCTAGCTTCTTTAATAGAAATGAGGGCACTGCATGACTTCTCTGATAGATATGGGGTCGCCCAAAGGCCCTTAACTGTATGTGATAGTAACAGGAGGAATTGGTCTAAACTTGTAGTTACTATTATAAACCTCACTGTGATCTGGCTTATTGCTGACTAAGGTGAATCATGAAGAAAACCATCATTGGCGTTATCATGGTAACCATACTGCTTGTGGGCAACCTCTTTGTCCTGCAAGTGAGAGCTGACCATGCTCTAGATATTGCCATCGTCGAATACCCCCCCTATGAGTTTACCCGCGTCGATTCCCAAGGTGAAGTTCACTTCGATGGTATGTCGGTGAAATTGGTTGAAGAGGTTTTTAGACGCATTAAGCAACCAATAGCCTTTCAGGTTCTGCCTTGGTCAAGGGCGCTTAAATTGTTAAAGGAAGGGAAGATTGACGGCTTGTTTGAAGTGCTTATCAGGCCAGAGCGACAAGTCTATGCTGATTATAGTCAGCAGGTATTGATGCAGGAGGTGGTAATGCTCTTCGTGACTGAAGACTCAGATATCGAGTTCAATGGGGAACTGGGAGCGCTGGGAGACTATCATTTTGGTATGAGGAAAGATTTTAGCTACGGGACTATTTTCGATAGTGCTGTGGAGACCAAGGTGATTAAACAGCTGAGTGTGGATGTCAAATCCTCTACCTTGTTACTTAAGTTGTGTACCGGAGATATAGATATTCTTATTGCCGAGAAAGATACCATTTTTTATGTCAATAATGAGATAAAAAAACTGCAAACTGATTCGCTGAAACGTTGTAAGAACATCAAGCGATTAACAAAAGAGGTGCAATCGACGCCGACTTATATGACCTTCTCTAAGAAGAGTCACCTTAGTCATGTAAGAGATCAATTTGACCTAACTTTACTGCAGATGAAGCAAGATGGCAGCTATCAAAAAATTATCGATGAATGGAAACTGGAAAATATAGAGTGAGTTTTTCATTAATGAAGGCTTTACTTGTAAGCTTTGTTTGTGGTGGTATTTTTTGCCTGGTCTAAGGGCAATAAGCTGCTAAACATTCTCCCTAGATAAAATATGCTGTACACAGGCCGATCTAAGCAAGGAAGTGAAATTTTTTACATCCCCGTGATGGTTAAGAGCTTCTATATATAGGCTAGCGATAAACTGATTTCTTTTTACACCTTGGCTTTCTGCAATCTGATCTAACAGATCCCAAAACAGCTTTTCCAATGAGATGCTGGTTACGTGCCCCTGGATTCTAATGGATTTCTGAATGGGCAAATAATGGCTGGTAGGGTTATCGAAAAATAGATTATCCATAGCTTTGATTCGCATGCATGATGTTATTTGATTGGTTTAATTTATTGAATTTTAAGGTATTGTATATCTTCATTATCTTTTTTACCATTAGGGATGTGTCCAATTACACTAACTTACGTAGGGATCACAACTTATGATTTCCTATCCGGTTATGCGTGCTGAGATAAGATGATAATTTCAGGTTCTTGAGCGATGAGTGCTGGCATCTCTTTTTTTAAACGTTTGAAGTGCCCAGTATTTTGATGTTTTTCGAATGCGGCATGGTCGACAAAACTCTTAATGAAGATGAAATGTCCCTGTTGCTCATTTTCTTGGTGAAGTTCATATTTGACGCAGCCCAGTTCATTTCGAGTCGGTTTAACTAAGCTCTTAAGGAGCTCAAGCAATGCCTGTTCTTTGCCACTTTGTGCCTTAAAGCGTGTCAATACATTGATCATGTTTGTGCCCATAGTCAAAAAGTTACTGCCGATAATGAAAGGGTGGCTAATGTAAGTGACTTGGCTGACTAAAGGGTAGCAAAGGGGTACTACATTTCAGTTATTTAGACTAAGTAACTTCTTTCTTTACAGTTCTTTGAGTCTGATGGCTTTGTAAATAAACACAATTTTACAGCTATGTTGGCTAGTGTATAAATCTATCAAAGGGGACGTTTTTCGAACAAAAAACTGATTTCCATAAGATAAAAACAGCCTCTCGTTTACTGTTGCGTCAAAAATATGACAAAATTTAACGATTTTTTAAGCCAGCTTTTTTCCATTTGATGAAGTAACGAACCATCGCTGGCTTATACAGATAGGATTTCATTCTATTTTAAGATTAGCCTTGCTCTTTGTTAAAAACTTCATTGAAAATTGTTTTCAGTAATTCAATTTTACTGGTCTCACGAGGGTTATGTTTAGACACTAGGGAGAGGTTAAATTGATAACTGGCACTGTCGCTGTGAATAATCTTCAGTTGTTTGGATTCGAGTTCCTGTTGAATGTAGCTCAGTGGTAGGTAACCTATATAGCAGCCAGATAAAATTAAGGTTTTACGTGTATCAAACTGATAGGCCTTAGCCGATAAATTTAACTGTTTTAATTGCTCCCTTCCATCGGCATCTATATCTATTCCCGGATGAATGGCTGGTGTTTGGGCTAACATATCAGCGCTGATTTCATTATCTTCAAGCAGGAAAAATGGATGTGAATGGCTACAGCATAGGTATATAGGCTCGTTGTAAATGGTTTGGTAATCCAGCCCTTCAACCTGCTGGTAGCTAGGCAATAATCCTATATGTGCCTTCTCTTTAAGCAGACATTTTTCTATATGTTTCAGAGCCTCATTGTCGAGAACAAGGTGCAATTGTGGCTGGGCCGTATGTATCTTTTTCACGACTTCCGCCAGCTTAAGCTGCATTCGTGTATCGAGCTGATCGGCGCACAGCATGATGAGCTCACCACTGAGTTCTTCGCCCAGGCTATTAACTAACCTTGAAAAATCATTAAGCGAGTCGAATAGTTCTATACAGGCATGGTAGACCGTTTGACCATCTTCTGTCAGCGCAAAGCCACCCCGTCCTCGGCTGCATAATTTGAGTTTCATGCGACTCTCGAGGTTAGACATATGCACGCTGATGGTTGAGCGGGTCACGCCGAGTTCGGCTTCTGATGCTGAGAAGCCGCCATTTTCAACTACAGTACGGAAAATTCTCAGCAGGCGTAGGTCATATTCGGTGACTGCTTTTGGGATGATGGAGCGCTTATTACTCATTTTATTCTTGATGTTTTTCAAATCGCCACCTAGTTAACCGCATATAGTTTTACATACTTAAAACATAAGGTTTATTGTTTTGTATTTAACCCGAGTTGATTTTGCTATTCAATAGCTATATTAATTTTAAATACCAGTTTCATCTCTGGAGAAGAAATTGGTGCCATCGTCAGATGAAAGCACACTGGAGTGATTATGCAACAAGTTAACGATTCAGGATTAGTGAAGCTCAGTTCTTACATTGATGGTCAGTGGACTGATGGTCAAAGCGGTAGTCAGTTAAGCGGTGATAGTGAGCGTTTCGATGTCATCAACCCTGCTAATGACCAAGTCGTGGCTCAAGTATATAACGCCGGAATAGCTGAGACGGAAGCTGCCGTTCTTGCCGCTAAAAAAGCCCTGCCTGCCTGGTCTAAAAAATCGGCCAATGAGCGCGCCGCTATTTTGCGTAACTGGTTTAACTTGATGATGCAGAGTCAGGATGACTTGGGACGTATCTTAACCTTAGAGCAGGGCAAGCCCTTAGCCGAAGCTAAAGGTGAGATTGCCTATGGTGCCGCCTTTATTGATTGGTTTGCCGAAGAGGGCAAGCGAGTCTATGGCGATACCATTCCGGCACCTGCAGGTGACAAACGTATCATAGTTATCAAGCAGCCGGTGGGCGTAGTGGCTTCGATCACACCGTGGAATTTCCCAAATGCCATGATAGCCCGTAAAGCGGCTGCCGCTCTGGCTGCGGGTTGTACTTTTGTGGTTCGTCCTTCACCTT
Source organism: Shewanella psychrophila (assembly GCF_002005305.1). Taxonomy (NCBI): domain Bacteria; kingdom Pseudomonadati; phylum Pseudomonadota; class Gammaproteobacteria; order Alteromonadales; family Shewanellaceae; genus Shewanella; species Shewanella psychrophila. Next base: position 3,223,031 of record NZ_CP014782.1, on the reverse strand, counting down.
CAACGCCTCTTTCTGCCTTGGCCATGGCCGAGCTTGCTGAGCGGGCAGGTGTTCCAGCTGGTGTGTTCAACGTGGTTGTAGGCTTGGACTCATCGGGTATGGGCAAGGTACTGACTCAGCATCCAGATGTGGCTAAATTCACCTTCACAGGCTCGACAGCGGTTGGCAAGATATTGATGACGCAAACGGCCACAACCGTTAAGAAGGTGTCGATGGAGCTCGGGGGCAACGCACCCTTTATCGTGTTCGATGATGCCGATATCGATGCCGCAGTCCAAGGCGCACTCGTGTCTAAATATCGTAATGCTGGCCAAACTTGTGTTTGTACCAATCGAATCTTAGTTCAGCAGGGCGTGGCTCAAGAGTTTACCGATAAATTTGCTACCGCTGTGGCAGGCCTGAAGATTGGCGATGGCTTAGCTGAAGGTGTCAACTTAGGCCCGATGATCACATCACAAGCGGTCGATGGCGTACATAAACTCGTGGAAGACACTGTGGCTGCGGGGGCAAAGGTCATTGCTGGGGGCAAGCGTAGCATTGCAGGTAAAAACTTCTATGAGCCGACAATTTTAACCGGGGTGACTAATGATATGCCCTTGGCTGCTAATGAGATTTTTGGACCTGTGACGCCGATTATCAGCTTCGATACCGAAGAGGAAGCTATCACTTTGGCTAACGATACCGAGTATGGCTTAGCGGCTTATTTCTATTCTCGTGATATTGGTCGGGTATGGCGTGTAGGTGAAGGGCTTGAATACGGCATGATAGGCATCAATGAAGGCATTATATCTAATGCTGCAGCACCTTTTGGTGGGGTTAAGCAATCGGGTAACGGCCGAGAAGGCTCTAAGTATGGTTTAGATGACTATATGGAAATCAAGTATCTGTGTATGGGTGGGATAGATAAGTAAGAGCTGAGATGACGCTGGGCTGGTGGAGCTAGGACGCAGTCCGTCATCTTATCTTTTCAGGCTTAGGATTGAATAAATTAGGACAATAACAATGACAAACAGTAGCTTACAAGAGAGAAAGGTTAAAGTTATCGCCCGTGGTCAAGGCAATGTCTATCCAGTGTATGTGGATAAAGCGGATAATGCCGAGCTTTGGGATGTGGACGGCAATCGTTATATCGATTTTGGTACTGGTATTGCCGTGTGTAATACCGGTCATAGCCATCCGAAAGTGGTCGCAGCAGTCAAGGAGCAGCTAGATAAGTTCAGCCATACCTGTGTGATGATCAATCCCTATGAATCAGCGGTTGAGTTAGCGGAAAAGCTGACCGAGATAGCACCTGGATCTAGTGAGAAAAAGGCCATTTTTGTGACTACTGGCGCAGAGGCGGTAGAGAATTGCGTCAAGATAGCCAGAGCGCATACTGGTCGCCGCGGCGTTATAGCCTTTAACGGTGGTTTCCATGGTCGAACAAATTTAACCATGGCGCTAACGGGAAAAATTAGTCCTTATAAGCATCTGTTTGGACCGTTTCCTGGTGATATTTTCCATGCACCGTTTCCAACTGCCTATCATGATGTGTCGATAAAAGACTCACTCAAGGCGATTGAAAATCTATTCAAGGTGGATATCGCACCAAGCGATGTGGCGGCAATTATCGTTGAGCCAGTTCAGGGCGAAGGTGGCTTTTATGCGGCACCAGCCGAGTTTTTGCAGGCGTTACGTGCTTTATGCGATCAACATGGGATCGTCTTGATTGCTGATGAAATTCAGACGGGCTTTGGCCGCACTGGTAAGATGTTCAGTTTCGATCATGGGGATGTTGAGCCTGACTTGATCACTATGGCTAAAGGTATTGCCGGTGGTTTTCCTATCGCTGCGGTTGTTGGCAAGAGTGAGATAATGGATGCGCCTCTACCTGGTGGCCTTGGCGGTACCTATGGCGGTTCTCCCGTTGGCTGTGTTGCTGCACTTGCGGTGCTCGAGGTGGTTGAAGAGGAAAATCTGGTTCAGCGCGCAGATCAGATAGGCCAAATCTTCAATGAGCAACTGAGTTTGCTGCAATCTAGATATCCAAACTTGATAGGTGAAGTACGTAATCAAGGGGCAATGATTGCCATCGAGCTGGTTATCGACGGTGACAATGAGCAGGCTAATACCGCCTTGACTCAAGCCATTATTGGCAAGGCGGCCGAGCATGGGCTTATCTTGCTTGCTTGTGGCTTCTACGGCAATGTTATTCGTTTCTTGCCCGCCTTGACCATATCTGATGAGTTAATCTATGAAGGTTTAGAAAAATTTAATCGGTTATTTAGTGTACTTGCTGACTAAATCGCAACCTTTAAAAGTACAGTGAGCCGAACTCAGTTTGGCTCACTGAGATCCATCTTTACTATCAGGTGACTCGAACCTGCTCCCCCCTGACATGTACCCTCGAGCTTTACTCGCCCATTAATATAGTTATCCAGCATTAGCAAGATACTGCATTCAGTTCTAGCAACGGATTTATACCGATTAGTTGGCTTATCTTTTGCTGAAGTAAGTCGCGAGCTATTAAGTCTGGGAAACGATTAACTAGGGGATATTGAGTGATTAAAGTTTGTTGTGATGTTCAAGGTATTGAAATTGTAGATATTACTTTTGATGTAAGTGATAGCGTCATTAAAAGTCAGCTAGTTCTCTTGCTCTGTGACTGTGTCGATAGTGGTGCATCGGTGGGCTTTCTTCGCCCATTTTCTCAGATAGAGTCACAAGAGTACTGGTGTGGAGTGCAAGCTGATATCAATAAGGGGGCTCGTTATCTATTGGTAGCGCGTTTGAGTGGCAAGTTGGTTGGCTCGGTGCAGCTTTCTGTATCAAATAAGGCCAATGGATTGCATAGAGCTGAGATAGAGAAGCTGATGGTACACACTCAAGCTAGAGGCCTGGGAGTCGCTAGACTTTTAATGCAAAGAGTAGAGGCTTTGGCTTTTTCCTTATCTCGCAGTCTATTAGTGCTCGATACCAAGAAAGGGGACATAGCCGAAGGCATGTACTCTAAGTTGGGTTATGTGAAAGTCGGTGAGATCCCTAGCTTCGCACTTAGCTCTTGTGGCGAGTTAGATGCTACTGTGCTCTTTTATAAAGAGTTGGTCTGTAAACCGCAGCCCTATAAGTAATGGATCTGCAAGGGTACAGATTGATAAAGTAAGGTATATAAAATAAGACTTAATATAAAAAGGTTGAGAAAGCTCAGTTTCATGCAGGTCAGAAGGAAGCGCATAGATAATGGCCCAGATTAGAGAGTTTGTTGAAGGAGATTTTGAGCAAGTGCAGAAGATTTATCTTCAAGGGATCAAAACCGGTAATGCGACGTTTGAGAAAAAGACTAAAAGTTGGCCTGAATGGGATGAGGCTATGCTCAAAGGATGTAGAATCGTCGCAGAGCGAAGTGGAGGACTCATCGGTTGGGCAGCCTTATCTAGTATCTCAAATAGAGCCGTGTATGCCGGAGTGGCAGAGGTGAGCATCTATATCAGCAGCTCGGCTAAAGGGTTAGGTGTTGGGACTAGTCTGCTGCTTGAGTTGATAAAGCTGTCCGAAGTCGCTGGATTTTGGTCTCTTCAGGCTGGTATTTTTCCCGAGAATGAAGCGAGTCTGCATATTCATAAGAAGTGTGGCTTTACCGTTTTAGGCACCAGAGATAGGTTAGGTAAGATGGATGGTATCTGGAGAGATGTGACACTATTGGAGCGTCGAAGCCAAGTCGAAGGTATCGAAGTTTAGCCATAAAGTTCCTACTTGGCTCAAATAGCCATGTGGATATCCTAAGAAAACTTGCCAAGTTACTAAGTTCAGCGTAAAACAGCCCAAAGAAGCTAAATCTCTCTACTCTTAAAAAGAAACTGGAAGGCTGAATTTTGGATCATTTTGTTTGGAACGTCGACCCCGTATTAATCTCCTTTATGGGGCTTAAAGTGCATTGGTATGGTGCCTTGTTCGCGACGGCTATCGCCTGTGGTTTTCAGGTGATGAAGCGCATCTATATCAAGGAAAAGCTGCCTGTCGAGTCGTTAGATAATCTGCTGATGTATTGTGTGATTGGCATTATCGTCGGTGCTCGTCTGGCTCACTGTATTTTCTATGACCCAGCCTATTACTTCAGTAACCCACTGAAGATTTTTGCTATATGGGAAGGAGGATTGGCCAGCCACGGCGGCGGTTTAGGCGCTATTCTTGCGCTCTATTATTACCGTCGTAAGATGGATATGCCTTTCTTGTTCTTGCTGGATAGATTAGCTATAGCCACTGCCATATTTGGTTTCTTTGTACGTATGGCCAATTTTATGAACTCAGAGATATTAGGCCTACCGAGCAATGTACCTTGGGCTATCGTCTTCGAGCGCGTCGATATGTTACCTCGTCATCCGGCTCAGCTTTATGAAGCCGTCGCCTACTTGCTGATCTTTATTGGTCTATGGGCGGTTTACAAATACACCGAAATGAAGCAGAAAGAAGGCGCTATCTTTGGCCTGTTCCTGGTTTTGGTGTTCAGTGCTCGTTTCGCTATAGAGTTCGTCAAGGTTAAGCAGGCTGCTTACGCCGAGGGGATGACCTTGAGTGCTGGTCAATGGTTGAGTGTGCCATTCCTCATCGTTGGCGTAGTACTGCTGGTGATGCCTTATTTGCATAAGAAAGTTAAGGCTTAACTCGAGACATTTGAGCTTATAGCGATTGGTATAGACTAACTAGGTGCTAGGGACATCATTCTCTGGCGCCTTTTTTTTAGCTTATACTTGTTTATTCTTTGGCAATAATCGCCTAAGACGATACATTATTGTTCGTTAATCTATTGGTTAACGTCTTAAAAACTGGTGATAAATAGTGTAGAATAGCCGTCTCAAAGTCACTGATCGGTGACAGGTTTCTCACTGCTTCTTAGTTCGCATTTTTAATAGAACGTTTAGTTAGCCTATACTCAGAATTTCACCCTTAACCCTTAACCCTTAACCCTTAACCCTTAACCCTCATAAACTTAAAACAGAATTAGACTGGTCTTGTTGTCGCCTGAATTCTCACTCTCATTTTTTACATAGAGGACTTGGACATATATGTCATACGAAATACTCCTATTGGGAATCGCCGTGTTGATCGCAATAGGCATCCTATTGCACCACCCCTCGAAAACCTTAGGGATCCCCTCTCTGTTGATTTTTATGGGAGTAGGGTTAGCGCTTGGCAATGGCGAGTTTAATTTCGTTTACGATAACTTGGCAGTGACTTCTATGGTGGGGGCCGTTGCGCTGAATATTATTGTATTTGTTGGTGGCATTAACACCTCAAATGAGAGCATCAAGTTAGCCTACAAAGAGGGCGGGGTACTTTCGACGCTCGGGGTCTTGTTTACGACGTTAATCTTAGCGGCTCTGTTATATCCGTTGACCGAGTGGAGCCTAGTTATCTGCTTGTTATTTGCGGCGATCGTTTCCTCCACTGATGCCGCCGCCGTGTTCTCAATTTTAGAATCTAAGAAGCTAAAGTTAAAAGAGAAGACTGATACTGTACTCGAATTTGAATCGGCGACTAATGATCCGGTAGCTCTGGTCATGGTGGTTATTTTAACCGGTATCGCCTTAGCTCCCGACAAGGCCATTTCAGGTTGGGAGATCGCTCAGACTCTGCTGATCCAGTTAGGCGCTGGGGTCATCATTGCCTATCTGGTAGGAAAGCTCGCCGTTTACCTGCTCAACACCATACATTTAGAAGAATATGGCTTAATACCTGTATTCGTGTTGGCGAGCTTTATCATAGCGGCCTACGGCAGCGATTTGGCTGGTGGTAACATCTTAATCGCCTCCTATGTGGTGGGTGTGGTGATAGGTAACGGCATTAAGCGGGGTAAAGAGGTCAATAAGCATTTTTTCAATAGCCTCTCTTGGCTGGCTCAGTCGCTGATGTTTATCATTTTAGGATTACAAATTTTCCCTCAGACTCTGTTTTCAGTGTTCTTTTTGTCGCTTATTCCTGCGGCCTTACTCATGTTTGTGGCTCGGCCCTTGGCAGTACAGCTCTGTTACTTGCCCTTTAGAGAGGCAAGTTGGCGTAAGCGTTTGTTCATTTCATCTATTGGCCTCAAGGGGGCTACACCCATAGTGTTTTCCTTGATCCCTGCCGCCGCAGGTGTGGAAGGCGCAATAGATCTTGTACATATGGTGTTCTTTATAGTGATGTTTTCGATACTGCTCCAGGGCGGCGCTATCGAGCCCTTGGCCAATAAGCTTAAGCTGAATAACAAAGCCAATTATGCCAAGGGGCAGTCAAAAGAAAATAAATAATTTTTAATCTCTTTTTAGCTTGTTCCAATGGAATGAGCTTGATAACCTGAGACTATGAAAACGATTTTCCTCAGTTACAATCCTCAACTATCTTGGTGGCGCTCTCTTCTTTAGAGCGGCACATTTCATCATGTTCATAAGCCGCCGGATGGTAGCTAATGGATCTCAGTCATAGTGTCTCCGGTGGTATTAATCAGGAGTCAATTATGCAAGTAAAATCAAATGCTAACCCCAATCTAAAACCAATCGATTCGATCGAAGTAAGCTGTTCAAATAAACATGAACCGCTTCGGGCTGAAGCCGAGTTAAGCGCGACAAAAGAGAAGGTGCTAACGGGGGATCGCGCTACGGGTCAGCTGCATTTAGGCCATTATGTCGGCTCTTTGCAACAGAGGGTCAAGTTGCAAGATGTGTATCATCAGACAATCTTAGTGGCAGATATGCAGGGCCTGACCGATAATGGTCATCAGCCGCATAAGGTGGCATCGAATATTGTTAATGTGGTGGCCGATTACCTTGCCGTTGGAATCGATCCTTTAAAGACCAGGATCTGTCTGCAGTCTGCTATTCCGGCGCTGGCTGAGCTCACCATGTACTATTCTAATCTGGTATCTATTGCCAGACTAGAGCGTAACCCCACGGTGAAAAATGAGATCCAATCTAAGTCTTTTGGTCGCAGCATTCCAGCGGGTTTCTTAACCTATCCCATCAGTCAGGCGGCCGATATCACGGCATTTAATGCCACTTTGGTGCCAGTTGGGGAAGATCAATTACCTATGTTAGAGCAGACTAATGAGATCGTCAGGAGGCTGAACCATATTGCAGGTCGCGGCGTCTTAAACGAGTGTAAGCCTCTGTTGAGTAAGGTTTCCCGTCTGCCCAGTACCGATGGTCGCAGCAAGATGTCTAAATCTATGGGCAATTGCCAGTGAGCGGGAGATAGCTAAGGCGGTCAAGTCCATGTATACCGACCCTGAGCATCTGCGTGTGGAAGACCCTGGCAAGGTGGAGGAAAATGTGGTGTTTACCTATTTAGATGCATTTCATCCGGATGTCGATTATATCAATGGACTGAAGGAGCGGTATCGCAGTGGCGGTCTAGGGGATGGCACTACCAAGAAAATTTTGGAGGAGTGCCTGCAGGAAACCTTGAGACCGATTCGTGAACAAAGAGCCGTATTTATCGATGATAAGGCGCAGCTGATTGAGATATTAAAGCAAGGGACCGAGCAGGCTCAGGAAGAGTCGAATCGAGTGCTAAGCTCAGTGAAGCAGGCGTTCGGTTTAAATCTGTTTTGAATCACTCAATGTTTAACTATTTCTAGATAATGGGGTCAGTAGTCCCAGTGTTCCAAGGCGCCGTCCGAGCTTAAGGTCACTAGCTGGCCGTCTGGGCTTATGGTCATATCCAGCACTGTGGCTCCGGCGGTAAACGCCGTGATGTTCCAGTGCTTCCTTTCCTTACCTGAGTTGATATTCCAACTCATTATTTTCTGCTTTGAAGTGGCGGTGATAAGTGTCTTGCCTCGGTCGACAAATAACGCCTGCCTAAAATAGCTATAGCGTCCCAGAAAGCTTAACTGGCCGATACTCTCCCCAGAGTGCGAGTCGGCTATGATGTGATTATCTAAGGCATCGGCGATAAATAGTCTACGGTCAGCTTCATCGAAACTGATGCTGGTGATACGTTGTGGCAGGCTAAAGTCCTTGATAACTTGTCCATTACTACTGGCCCAAATGAGTGCATGTCCATCATGGGCTGCCGATAATATTCGTTCGTCGTATGAGTTAAATTCCGCATGGCCGACAGGGCCATCATGGAGCTTAAACATAGACAATTGCTTGCTCTGGAGATTGACGGTGAGCACTGAGCCTTCACTCATACCTATAATGACTCGCTTTCCGCTTTGACTCAGGTACAGGCTGGAGATGCTGGCATCGGTATCGAAGCCTTGTGCAAGCCAGGAGACCTCGAGTTGACCGCTGTGGAGATCAAATATTGAGATCAGATGCTTTCCCGCCGTCGCCAGATACTGATTATTTCCTGAAAGTGATACCAGGTAAGTGGCCTCACCGAAGTCTTGTGCCTGCCATCGATGTAGCAGAGCTTTGGAGGCGTTACTCCACACTGACAGCTCTCGGGTGCGGCTTAAGGTGACAGCAAGTTTGGCATCCCTGGACAGCTCTGCATCGATCAAGTTGTCATTAACATATCTATGAATTGAATCTGGTACCTGTTTGGCTATGGGTTTACTACAGCCCATGCTAGTCAGGCAGAGACTAAGTGATATTGCCAATAGAAGTTTCACGTAGCCTCCTTTGTTGTGATGATTGCTCGTTTTTATTCGCTTCATTAGTTTGTCACAAATGTGTGGCCATTGTTAGTTTGGATCTCATAGGATAAAGAACTGATAGCATTAAAATTTATATCACGTTTATCCATGTTGCAATTGATAACAGTGTCACGAAATTCGGGTTAATTTAATATTCCTCGCAAGTTTTAAAAAGTGCATTGATTTTACAGGATATTTATCATGCATTACGGCCTTAAACCTAAGTATTTAGGTGCCTTAGTTTTTGCATCGGTTTATGATTTATGGGCGGGTTACCGCCACAGTTCGAATCATATACTCAGAGATATAGGTCAAGGCTTCGGTCCAACCATCTTTGGTGTGCATACCTATGTCTGGGTCATGCTTGTGTTCATCGTTGTCTTGTTATTTGCCTCTGTGCTCTTGGTGTTACAGGGAGATAAACTCAGCGAAAAAGCAGATAAACATCGCTGGACAGCCCTTAATTCGGTGAGCTTACCTGCTGAGATAAAGGGACTAGTTACCGGAGTCAGCTATAGCTCGGTTCGTGATATGCATACTGTTGTGATTAGCAACAACGGGGTCTATTTCTTAAGTGGCGATCTTAAGACTGTACTCGCATCCGTATTGCTCGATGGTGCTTTCTCGGTTGAGTTCTCAAATCTTACTGCTGTGGTATTCGATGGTGATTCAAGTGTACTTATTACCACAGATCATAAGAGTTTTGTTCGTCTTGCCTATGATGAAATTGCAAAAGTTGAAGATAGCTATTGGCTATTTATGGAGGGTGCAGACGGGGTGAGGGAGCTTAAGCGTAGCCGATTTTCAACGGTGAGAGCTAAGTATAATTATATCGCTAGCTTGGGGTGGGATGAGAAAAAGCAGGAATATCTAACCATCACTCTACCGGTGAAGGTGCGTAATAACTTTGTTGTTTCACGCTTAAGCGGTGAAGACTATGAACTCAATAGCGAAGCGAAAATAGGCAATACTTCTGGTGATTACCCTATGATCATAGGTTTAGTCCTCGCTGAGGATAAAGCGTATTTGCTTAATCACACTAGTCATCAAATCTTGGTTATGGTTATGGTTATGGCAAGCAATAACCTGGAGTCTGCCATGGCTTTTTCTGGAATCGAAAACCCACAAGGCTTGACGTTAGTTAATGGCCAATATGCGATTCTTAGTGGTATTGAGGGTAACAACAGGCTGACTTTCTTAAAATAACCTACCAAGGAAGATCATTAAAATGAGCCTATGGAAATCAATCCATAGGCTCATTTTAACTATATCTCTGTCTGTAGGAGAGTATTAGGCTTTTAGCTGAGTCTTACTTTAGTTTATAAATTACTTCGACTCTGTCTCGGATGCTGACCTGGCCCTGTTGATAGCTCTCGGCAACGTCATAGCTAGGAGCGGCATTCATCCTATACATCACTGGTTGAACCGGGCGCTGATTTAAGTAACGGATCTCCCAGATCCCCTTGATCTTTTCACCGAATCCTTCGGCAAGTTTCTTGGCTTTTTGCTGAGCATCAGCGATGGCAGCCAGGCGAGCTTTATCCATGTACTCCTCTTCCTTGCTGGTCTTGAGGGCTATGCTGTTTATTTTGTTGATGCCCTCTTCGAGCGCCGAGTCTAAGATCTCATTAAGGCGAGACAGATCATCGACTGTGACGATCAGACTTCTGCTTGCGCTATAGCCTGTCAGCTCTGCGGGCTTGTCTTTCTGGTAATGATACTGTGGCTGCAAATTTAAGTTGGCACTCTGGATCTTGTCTCTCGAAATCCCTGCTTGCTTTAAACGGGCAATAAATTTGGCTACAGCCTTGTCAGAGGTGTCTTTCGCGGCCTTAGCAGTTTTCTCTTTGACTGCGACTTCGACATTGATCTCTGCCATATCAGCTTCAACCTCGAGCTGACTGCTTCCCACTGTTTCCAGATGAGGGAAATTTAGCTCAGCAGCTTGAATAAGGGGAGAGGTAAAGATAAGGCTGCCAGATATCAGTGCGGCTACTAGTGTTTTGTTCATGCTTAATGACTCCAATCTTAATAATAAAAAGTAAAAGCTCTGAAGTTATAAACGCATGGAAAACAGAAAAGGGTTTTATTTTTCGTGATTTTTTAACGCTGAAAGAAGTGCCACCATAGGAATTTAGTGTATAGGGGGAACTGCTATTTATTCATGACTCTTGCAACCTATGCATCAAATTGTTACCCACCAGCCATTATAGATTGTCTTTCTAAGATTAAGATATCAAGATGTTACTACTTAGTTGCCGGTTTGTTTGCTTCTAATTTCTTTGACTATACTTTGGCTAACGGCGACAGCGATTAGCTGTTTTTACTCGAAACAATTAGCGAAAGTTATGGAGATGGTATGTATTTTATAAGAAGAAACCTGCTGTTAGGTTTAGCCATTGTCTTATGCTACCTAGCTGTCATCTTCTACACAGGCAAGCTTGAACATGTATCTCTGTCTGATGAGGCTCATGTATACGGTACCGAACAGGCCTATGGCAGAGTCGCCGTAGAGCACAGAGTATCGATGTCTGATATTCGTGCAATAGCTCAAGTTCAATTAGAAAAACCTCAAAGTCCCAGTTCTGAAACAAAAAATACTATCGCTATAAGTAGTTACAATGAATTTTCCAGTGTGACTAACCCTGCTATGGCCGAGGTAGGCACAAATAATTTAGGTCGGGGTGTTAAAGCTAATCTGTCCAATACCAGTGGTATTAAAACCGGGGATATTAAAAGCAATGATAAGGTGAATACTCGAGAGAGTGTGACAGCTAGGCTCGAAGCCTTGAGAAAACTACACAAGGATCCTAATTATAAAGTTGAGCTTGAGAAGAGACGACTATCTAGTGTGCTTAATACGGCTATTTTCCTCTTAGGAATAACTATTATATCATTGGTACTGAGTGGGGAAAATCAGAAGCGAGAGTTCGATGAGAAGATGGTATTTTTGTCGGCGTTAATCTTAATTGATTTTGCGTTTATTGCCGGTCAATACACCATGTTAATGCCCTTGATAGGCTTAGCAGTACTCTATAGTAGACATTATTTAAGCACTAATTTTACCCCCCATCAGGAGTAAAAGACTTAGGTTTTTGTCGATAACCCCAGCATGACCCAAGAAAATGTGAACATTTCTGAGCTGCTCCCATTTCCTATAACATCTGCACAAATTGGCCACTAATCTATTTCTACAGCTTACTTTTGCTAAAGTAAGCTGTCCCAAAGTAAGTTATTATTCAAAGCGGCTTAACATGAGATTACTAAGATAAACCGCATAATAACAATGACATTAATATCCATTCAGTGTTCAGATTTTTGTCTGCTGCCAGCAGCCATAGGTGATTGATTGGAGTGCTTGTTTTTTCGGGCCTGTAGCGTCGGTGTTAAGCCGAGATCTGGCTTACCAATATCACCTTGGCTATAGTCACAAACCCCATCGGGGAATATATTCTCTAATTGACCCTGGTAAGCCTGCATGGAGACATTACCGTATAAACCTTGTTCTATGGCATCACCAACAGGAATACGTCCACACTTGAAGATACTGCCGGCCCAGGGACCCCCAGCCTGTACACGAATATTGCTGTAGATGGGGTATATTTTACTGCATTTTCCCGCTGGCTGATTGTTCCACTTACCATCCCAAACATCTTCCCCTTCAAATTGCACCTTACCCTGATAATCTATGCAGGCATCGGTTAAATCTATGGGTTTGCTGGTGATAGGGTCTTTATCTTCGGAGGCCCTTATGGCCAATAGCCATCGATCAAGAAATGCTATGCCTTTATCGATAGGAATGTGATCTTTATGGGATATCCATACCACTTGGTTCTCATTGTGTCCTTGATATTCCTGGATCCTTAGTCGAGTTTCGAAGGAGGCTAAGGTGTGGTGCATATTAAGATCATCTTCCAAATAGTGACGGATCTCCAAGATAGGAAGCTCGGCCTTGCCGATGAAGATTTGTCCATATTTATAGCCATTGCCGATCGCTTGGGGATCGGATGGTTTTCGTTTAGCCACATGGGATTTAGGCTCGGTGATGTTATTTCGGCTCCACAGGCTTAACCAGATGGGAAACTTCATTCCCAATGGAGTGAAGGCTGTCTCTTTGCGCATCTTGTCCTGGGGAACCCATGAACCGATATACTGATTGAGGTGAATAAACTCATCTATGCTTATATCGCCTTGCTGCATCGCCCTCAGGCCATATTGAACGCCTTCATTTCCCCAGGTTGTGCGTGCAAAACCATTATTGTCAGTGCCGTAGATCTGGGCTAGATCTTGCCAGTAAGTCCAGTTGACCTGCTCTTTAACCTCATCGGAGAAGTAAGGCTTAACGAAGCCTTGCTTAGGGTTGTAAAAGAAAGTTGCGGCGATAAACCAGGAGTAGACGCATTCGCTACTGCCATTGGGCATGGAAGGCCAGGCACCTGCAAACATTTGATTAAGGGGGACTAAGAAGGTATAGGGATGATCGAAACCATTAATACCATTCATGCCCTCGATATTCTCTCTCTGCTCCCAGTCTTTCCACTTGCTATTGCCGTTATCCGTGACATTAAAGTAGTGCTGCAGCAGATCGCAATCTAGCAGAAATATCGATTGTGACACCATATCTGGGAAGCTATAAATTGGCATTAGCCCATCTAAAACCCCTGTGCTGTTTTGGGCAATAAGGTACTGGGCGAGTCCGCCACCTGAGCCACCGATACCTAAGGTATAAAGTGGCTCGCCATAGAGTGAAATAAATTGTGCCTTGACTCTTCTGGCAGTATCTTCGGCGAGTAGCATGTTATAGCTGTAGCTGGTATTGTTGCCACTTGAACCTATAACGGCATAGCCTTGTCTTAAAAGGGTATGCCGACGATTAATAAATCGGCTAGCCCCCATCTGTCCCTGTCGAAAACCTATACTGGCTCCGCCTTTAAATTGATAGATGAGTTTATTATTCCAATATTGTTTAGTGTCCCTATCTCCTAAGCTGGTCTCGGGGACTAACATGGCAATAAAATAAATATAGCGGTTGATGCTCCCTCTCTCTAAACGAAAGATCTCAGGAACAGGTTTTCCCTTGATCTCTGTGATTGCTATCTCAGATCTTGCTGGTGGATTGTCGAGGTCATAGCTACGTATTTTATCTGTGCCAGTTAAGGTGTAGAAGTAGTCGATTCTTGAAGTGACCATACAGTCTTTGCTATAGCCAATTTTCTTGTCGTTTTCATCGTAAACTTTGACACCATAGCCCTCTTGATTATCCACCAGAGGTTGGCCTATTCCAGCGTCTAAGGTCATGCAGTAAAAAGGATATTGGCGCTTACCCGAGTAGAGGCTATCGGCGGGGCCTACTTCACCGAGTTCGATCGGGAAAGGGTAGGTCTCTTTGGGTCTTGGGGTGAGACTTATATGTTTATCTATTTGTAATAATAGATTTTCTTGATCCATGGGTGCAATGGAGATGACCTGGCGTTTTACCAGAGGGTCTTGTCCACAGGCGGTTAAACTGCTTGTTAAAACGAATAATAATATCAAGAGTTTTCTGCTCATTTCTAACTCCCGTCTTTATGTAGTTCTCCTCTTAAGTCTTGTTCGATTCGATAAAAAAGCAATAAATATGCTGAAAAAAATTTAAAAATATACCAGATCTAAACCCGCAGTAAATAGTGCATATGAACGCCGTTTACTCACGGGCTTTGGGCTCATATTATGAGCCCTTTAGTGGTGTGATGTAGACGAAATATCAGCTGAAGTCAGTATCGGAAATGATTTATTTTCTCGTTGACCTCATCTACCAGTCTGGCAGAGCTGCTGCTTTCCTCTTGGGCCGAAACCGCTCCTTGTGCCAGAGATTCGGCGGCGTCATTAATGGCTACTATGTTTCGATTAACCTCTTCGGTCACTGCGGCTTGTTCCTCAGCCGCGCTGGCAATTTGATGTGCCATATCCTGAATTTTACTACTTTGATTATTGACTTCATCGAGCTCGAATACGGCTTGCTTAGCATGGGTCAGGCAGGTTTGGCTGAGTTCTTTGCTTTGAGACATAGTATTCACCGCCTGTTTACTCTTGCTGCGGAGGGAATCTATCATCTGCTGGATCTCGTCGGTAGAGTCCGCGGTTCGGGTCGCTAATACCCTGACTTCGTCGGCAACTACGGCAAACCCTCGACCTTGTTCACCGGCTCTAGCGGCTTCGATGGCGGCGTTGAGTGCTAATAAGTTGGTTTGTTCTGAGATGTTGCGGATCACATCTAAGATAGAGCCAATACTCTCAGTCTGCTTCTCAAGATCGATTATCTCATTAGAGGCATGGTTTACATGTTCAGACAAAGACTGCAATCCATCGGCGTTAGCTTTGACCACCTCCTGCCCTCTGGAAACAGATTCCTGAGTCGTAGATACTGAATCGGCGGTGACCTGAGCATTATCGGAGACACTGTGGGCGGTGGACGACATCTCATTGGTGGCGGTTACGACTTGCTCTATCTCCATCTGCTGCTTGCTTATCTGTTCTCTTCCGGACTCTGATAAGCCAGCATTACGTTCGGAACTTAGGGTTAGTTCACCCATGCTTTTAGCGACATCTGAGACAATAGAGCGAACATTGGCAATAAAGGTATTAAGGTGAGCGGCAAGCTGACCAGTCTCGTCGCTACGTTTGATTTTTATTTCTTGAGTTAGATCGCCACCAGATTGGGTCAAATTAGCGACCACATCGACCAATTCTCGAATGGGTCGGTTGATAGAGCCGGACATAAACCAGATGAGTAGCATGCCTAAAAGAGCAGCAACAAAACCTACAAGGAGTTGACCGTTAAGGTTAGAGGCAAAGCCTGTTTCCAACTGTTCGACTATTTCATTAGCCTTAGTTAGTGCTAGCTCTTTTGGCACTTGTATTAAAATCTCCCACTGGGCATTGGTGCCAGTCACCGCAAATGTTTTACTGGCGATAATACTGGTGTCACTAATGGATGTTTGTTGCTTCTGTCTGGCCGACATTAGACCGGTAATATCTGTGTTAGTGGCGACCTTACTGATGTTGTCCTTATTAGTGCTGTCGGCACTGACGAGCCCTCTGGGACTGAGAATTATCACCCTAGCGGCTCCACCATAAAGGTTTGAGGCCGCTTGAGTTGCTAGTTGTTGGAGGAAGTTGAGTGAGTAGTCGACCCCAACCATACCAACGTAGCTGCTGTTACGAATAATAGGTGCAACAAATGAGCTGAGTAGGGTATCCACCCCTTGAACCTTATAGGAGGCGGGATCGACAACACAGGGAGCGCGGCTCTCCATTGGGCACAGATACCACTCAGAGTTTCTTATTCCGGTAGGGGTTAATTTTTCAGTGTAGAAATCACTTAAGGGTTGGATATCTATCTTCCCCGAGGCCGAACGTGTCCAGTAGGGGGCGAACTTGCCATCGGGTTGCGAGTATTTGTTGTCAGTATTAAAGGTATCTGAGCCGTCGAATTTATCGGCTTCCCAACCCGTATAGATACCTAAGATGTCGTGATTGTTTTCCACTAAATTCTTAAGCATGCTGTTGACTTGGGCCCGGGTTAGCCCAGGTGCTTCAGGGAATAATCCTCCAGCAACAGAGGTAGCAATATCCATGGCATGGTCAAAGGCAGCATTGATTTTCAGCGCCTCTTGCTGCGTGGATAAATTAATATTTTCAATTACTTGCTCTTTGGCTTGATTGAGCACGCTGTTATGTACTTCATGGCGCAGTGATTGGTTCGACAGATATCCATAGCCTATGATTGCTATGGTTACTACGAGTAAACTCGCGGTACCGAAGAGTAATATCTGATGTCGAATACTGGAAAATTGAATCATTGTGCCCCCTAGCGAAAATCTATCTCTTAAATACTAGTTCACTATCATGAATTCAGTAGCTCTGAAGGAAAAATAGCGTTAAACCAATATCTTTACTTAGATTGGGAACAATAGAGCGTTTATTGCTTAGAGGCTCAAGCCACTAGTCGATTCGAGCTAGCGGCATATTCTTTGGATTGCATTTCTTGTAAGCGGCTGAAGGTTCGTCTGAACTCGAAACTCAGTGCACCTTCGCTGTATAGTTCCTCCAGAGGAACCTCGGCTGACAGGTAGAGATTGACTCGCTGATCATAAAGTTCATCTATTAATGCAATAAAGCGCCTGGCTGGATCGTCACCCACAGCGTAGGAGAGTTGACGTTCACCTGTTTCGGTGGCGATAGAGCCATCTTCCGTGCCTCTGGCACGGATCCAAGATTTAGGCTGACCGCCGAGCACGGGAATATCGCTGACGAAAAGAGTATCGAATCGACTGGCCAATTCAATATAGTCAAGTTGAGATCTGGGGCCATCGCACAGAGCATCGAAGCTAAACCAGGCCTGGTTATCACTGACTCTGATGACAGGTATGTTTCGGCCTAAGATCTTTATCGACTCATTGGCATGGGAATTCCCATCAGTTTTCGAAGTAAAAAATTCATTAAAGTCGGTTTGATGGGCTAAGAAGTATGTCTGTTTAAATTCCAGGGAGCGCAGCCGATGATCTTCCATGCCATCTAAGTGAAACTCGTTGCAGTGAGCCTGTAACAAAGTAATCGTAGGTAAAAAGCGGTCTCTTTGCAGCCCTGATTCATACAGGCGGGGGATAGGTATGTTGGAGGTGGCGACTAAGATCACGCCTTCTTTGTATAGCGCTTCGAACAGGGTGCCGAGGATCATGGCGTCACCTATGTCAGAGACGAAAAACTCATCGAAGCAGATCACCTCACACTCTTTGGCAATTCGTTTAGCGATGCGAACTAAGGGATCCCTTTTACCGGATTCAGCCAACATCTCTTTATGGATCCGCGCCATAAATCGATGAAAGTGCAGTCTCAATGTATGCTCTTTACCTAGGGCGTCGCAGAAAAGATCCATTAACATGGTCTTACCCCGGCCCACATCCCCCCAGAGATAGACTCCTTTAATCGAATTTGCAGGAATCGCTTTGCGTGGTGAGTTGAGCTGTTCGAACAGATTATCGAGTAAAGTCACCGCCTGCTCTTGCTTGGGGTCGAAGCTAAAGTCTAGCTGAGTTAATTTCTGCCGATATTTAACGAGAGGAGAGAGGCTCATATTGACTGGATATATCGATTGGGGATGGGCGCAGTATATCAGTTGTGCCGTTTTAAAGAAGAGACAACTGATATGATTTGATTCAGTGAATGCTTAACTCTATACATCAATTGGTATTATCTGTTACCCGTTAGCAGCTGAGGGGCCTAAAGTAACTTAAGGTTCTATCTTTTCAATGTGCCAGTCGGGTAATTTATCTCTTAGATCGCCACTAATTTTATCGGCATCGCCTCTGAGTAAGATGTAGGGAGGTTCGCCGAAAACAGACTGAGACATTTGCATTAGCTCATTATCGGTCAATTCTCTTATCTGATTTTGAATATTAGCTAAGTCTTTGCTGCTGCGTTTGAGTGTCAGTTGTTTAATATACTGTATTTTACTCGAGTACTGGGACTGCATGGTTAGCGTGTACTTACTTTCCTCAAAGGTCTTCAATGCCGATAGTTCGGCGCTTGCTATTTCTTGTTCGGTGGTGAGTTGAAGGTGAGCTAGAATGCCTGATACAAATGCCCCTGTGTGCTGCAGTTGTGTGTTGCCATAAAACTTGAGTGTACGAGATTGAGGGTTATCGAAACAGCGGCCATAGATACCATAGGTGAGTCCTCGCTTTTCTCTCAAGTCATAGTAGAGACGACCTGAAAAACTGCGACCCAGCCAATCGGCGAGTAGCTGGCAACTTAGGGGATGGCTAGATGAAAATTCATGCTCCAATGTATCAGAACTAGAACTAGCTGAAAGTGGTAGTCGATATCCCACTCTCACCTGTGTCTGCACGGCACCTGGTGCATCTATCAGGTAGATGGTCTTGTGTGTATTGAGAAAGCGCTTAGTATCATTTTTTTCCGGAAAATTTGTTGATGCAATAGGGGCTCTGGTGTTTTTATTCTCACTAATATTTGGTGCGCGAGTTAACTGTTTGGCTAATATTCTAGCCTCTTCTATCAAGTCTTCCTGAGTAAGGATATTGGATTGGACTGGTTCGGAGACTCGTTCATTCGATGGCCGTGACATAAACAGATGCCAGGTAGCACCTGCTCGTATCTCTTGCTGTAGCTCAGATAGCTCGCTAAGGCTTAGCTCATCCTGAAGGTCTTGATTGTTGAGTGCCTGATTATAAGGATGCTTATTTCCCAATATAATATTAGCCCATACTTTATCAATTTCTGCACCGCTATAGGCATTGATATGCTTATTGAGCCTTAGCTTTCTACGGACATTATCTATATCAATATGCTCAAATGCTGACTCCTGCCAACTGCCGGCGAGTATGCTCAGTGATTGTGGTATTTCTTCGGCTGGGCAGGCCATTTTTATGCTAATGCTGTGCATTTTTGCTCTAATTAGAAGGCTCTCGATACATGAGATTTGATGCTGAGTCGCTAACCAGAGTGCGTGCTCATTGAGTGCTGTATTGAGAATATCTATGTTGTTAAAGGGCTTGTCTGAATTTATCAATACAAGCTCGACATAATTAAGCTTTGATGGGCTAGCCGGGAAGAGATGCAGGGTAAAGTCAGATACCAGTAAATGAACTTCCGGAGCCCATGATTCGGTATTTAGGTTCAATTCAGGCCGGACTGTATCTTGCTGCTGTTTTGAGGGAGTCAGTGAAGGTAGAGACTCTGTAGTTGGAGATTGTTGATGTTGGGAGTGTAGACTCTGCAACTGAGGTGCTCCTTCGAGCTGGTTAAATGTTGGTGTTACCGCAGGCTTCTCTTCGGTGAACACTAATTTTGTCTGTTGGCAGCCAAAGAGCGACAGTAACAGCAAGATGCTAAGTAGGTATCTTGACAAGTTAACGCTATGTTTATTAAAGCAGATCATAAAGCACTATCCTCTAAGCTGTCGGTTAGCCCACCGGGAAGCCATTCCAGTAAGGCTTTCCCCCACCTGATATACCAAGGTGGCAGTAGGTCTAGCCTTACATAGCCGTGAGAAAAGTAGCGATTGGCTACCCTCTGAATATCGGCTGCCGACACTGCATTTATGCGTTCCCAGGGGCCAGTTAGAGGAGCAAGGCTATCTTGAGGTAAAGTTGCCGATAGAGCCCTTGCCAATGAAGAAGGGCTATCGACTTGCCTGAGTTTAAGGTTGATCCATTGGGCCTTCAATTGAATCAGTTCGCTCTGGCTTACTCCTTGACTGGTGACTTCATTTATCATCTGCTCGATATTCTCTGCCAGTTGGTCGAGAGAGCTTTTGGCCCTTGGCACCATGACCAGGTTGGTAACCCCCATATGCTCCATGGATAAAGGTATAGAGTAGGTGAGCAGTTGATCCGGATCTTTTAAGCCACTTTGCTTGATGATGCTATTTCGATTTTGAAACAGATAGCCTTCGAGTAAAGTGATGGCTGCAGCATCACGATGAGCTTGTCCTACGGTATGCCAGGCAAGCAGTATTGCGGGCCAGGGGCCCCGGCTGTCGATGACCTCTCCGCGAACGGGCTTGTTGTCAAAAATGTACTCTTGATGAGTCTTAACGGCTGTGGAAGGTTGAGTCCAGTCTCCGAAGAGTGAATGAATCCAATCTGTGGTTTGAGCCGGAAGGCCACCGACTATGCTGAGCTGCATAGCGTCCGGGCGATAATGGTTTTGATGGAATTGATTTAGGCTTGCTGTAGTCGATTGTACTATATCTTGCTTAGAGCCAATAACCGCATGTTGATAGGGGGAGCCTTGGGCTTGCTCTAATAGAAACTCCATCGCCTTGCGCACATAGGGCTGATTATCTATGCTGGTGGCCATCTCCTCTAACACGGTCGCCTGCTGATTTGTTACTGTCTCTTGAGTTAAGGCTGGGCGAATGAAACGGTCGGCTTCTAGCCATAGAGCGAGCTCGAGGGCTTCAGATGGAATCGTCAAATAGTAGTTGGTGAAATCGAAGAAGGTAGAGGCATTGAATTGGCCGCTGAGTGAGCTCATTGTCTGGGCGTAGCTGTCGCCGGGGGCATTTTTACTGCCCTTAAATAGCATGTGTTCAAAAAGATGTGCATAACCGGTTTGTCCGGAATTTTCATCTCTGGAGCCGACACTGAACTGGCTGGCAATAGACACACTCAAGGTGTTATCCATGGGGAGTAATCTTATCTGGAGTCCATTGTCTAATGTCTGGTAGTCGATTTTTTGCTCTAATTGGTACAGAGGCGCTGCCAGTTGCTTCAGACTCAACTCTTCTGCCAAGGTGTTAGGGCTTATAAAAGCGTATAGGCAAAAAGTGTAGGCTAGCAGATAATTTTTAAGACTGAATTCCATTTTCATTTTATCACTTAATATACCGAAGGATCATCCTTGTGAGGGCGTGTCTTGAAGCGGCGATGTAGCCACATATACTGACTCGGACAGCGGTTAATTATCCCTTCGATGATCTTATTGCCTCGCTTAGCATCTACAACCTCATTTTCCCCAGGGAAGTCATCGAGGGCTGGCATGATCTCTATGGTGTAGCCTTTATCATCGGCATTTCGGACCACACTGAAGGGCAATACCTTAGCCTTGCCCAATCGTGCCAAGGTGGTAGCCCCTGTGATCGTTGCCGCTTCTTGCATGGCGAAAAAGGGAATAAAGGTGGCACTGGAACGGCCGAAATCTTGATCTGCCGTGTACCAGATAACATCCGGGTTTCTCAGACAGCGCACCATCTTACGCAGATCTCGTTTAGACACTAGCGCCTTATTAGAACGCAGTCGTCCTCTAACCTGGAGATATTCTAGGACTGGGTTGTTGTGTGGACGGTAGACACCTACGCCGGGCTGAAACTGACCAAAAATTCTTGCGCCCATCTCCAGGGGCAGACAATGCACGGCGAACAGGATCACCCCATGGCCGTCATCGAGTGTATTTTCGACATGTTCTTGGCCAGTTATAGTCATGTGCTTTTGCACCTTAGCATCGGACCACCACCAGGCATTGATAGTATCGAAGATGGCCTTACCGGTTTCTTTAAAATTTAGCTTCAGTAAGTCTTGACGCTCGCTAGCACTCATCTCGGGGAAGCAAAGTTCCAAATTACGCTTGGCAGTGTTGACTCGACTGCCCATGGCGGCTTTTGCTAATCGGCCTATAAGACTACCAAGTTTCATCTGTAGCCATAGGGGGAGTAGTTGTGTCAGACGCATCAAACCTATACCGAACCAGAGTAGCCAGTATTTGGGGTGATACAGATGTGTTGAGAATTGGGCTTTTTCTACCACGGAAAA
Organism: Shewanella psychrophila; assembly: GCF_002005305.1. Classification (NCBI taxonomy): domain Bacteria; kingdom Pseudomonadati; phylum Pseudomonadota; class Gammaproteobacteria; order Alteromonadales; family Shewanellaceae; genus Shewanella; species Shewanella psychrophila. The sequence goes on along the minus strand of NZ_CP014782.1, from coordinate 3,201,119 downwards.
CTCTAATATGAGAATAAAGAGCGTTTATTCTAACGTAATTAGTCCTATAAAAGTTGAAAATCACTGAATATTCTCACTGCTACTGGTCAATAAAATTAGGTACAATCATGTAATAACCCTAAAGATTAAGAGCGTGTTTTATGAAGGTTTCTCTGCTCGAATTTGCACTATCTGAGCTGGTGAACGCTGAGGTCTTCTTGAGTATTGAAATCATCAGTTCCCTTAAGGTTGAACTGTGATTTGGCTCGCACTGGTTTTGAGTCCTAGCCTTTATTGGACCGATGTCGGGGTGAAGCAAGCACTCGTGTGTCAGGTGACGCAGATGGAATCCTGTCTCGCTAATTTATCTCCTCATGTGCGGCAACAGCTGCCGAGCACTGCAGATGGGCTTAATCATGCCATGGGGCTGAGAGGAGCCATGGTGTTACCTGTTGCGGACAGAGATATATCGGGCCTGATACTCATCTCTCCTTCTTATATCCCGAATAGCATTTTGGTAGATCTTTCAGGTGAGCTGCATTCTTTCCCCTTAGTTGAGTCGAAAAAAGTGACTCTATGGCATGAACTCGGTCATCTAGAAGCGGCAAATTTAGTAGGTAAGGGGCTGATGGGGAAGCTTTCAAGCTATCAACACGAATGGGTTGCGGACTGCTATTTAGTTTGGCGAACGGCGAGAGAAACACTAGGATTAGACTTGGCCTGGCAGCAATATCACAGAAGAAATATCGATGTGATGAAAGATGTGTCCTTTATGTCTCATTGGACTGTGCCTGTGTTATCTCAATTGTTAGGCCATTATAGCTTTGAGGAGTTAAATCGATTTAGGACTTTCGAATCCTTGATGAGTGATTTTTTACCTCAACTCGAGCAATTGGATCAAGATACTCTGGATGAATTCTCCAGTTTAATACATAGGAGTTTCAGCACTCAAGCATCGCTACACCTTCCCAGTTATATGTATTGGCGTAAGCCAGCCCTTCGTCAGTATTTTGAGTCTACTTTAGTGAGTTTGCTTGGAAGAAACGGCGCGAACCAATGGCTGCAGCAGCAAAGTATGTAAATAGATACTGAGACAAATCCTGCTTTTTAAGCTGACCTCCTAACTTTTCAAACTGAACCTTAGCTGAACAAGTATCCGATACCTCAGCCAAAGGCTTAGTTACTCAAGTATTCGCTTATGTGGTTTGGTAGCATCTTAGAACTAGTAGGGTACAAAAAGTAAGTATTGAATTGAGATTGGGGGAGCAGTTATGGCCAAACGTTCAAAAGCGCAAACCGAGCAAACTATAAAGCAAATTTTGGATGAGGCGTTACAGCAGGTTCTATCGATTGGCTATGAGTCCATGTCCTATACCACCTTGTCTGAGGCGACCGGGATCAGTCGTACTGGCATCAGCCATCATTTTCCTCGTAAAGCAGAGTTCTTGATCCGTTTAGATGCCAATATCGCAAGTCTCTTTATTCATGATTTGGACTTTTCGACGCTATCGGCATTGGAAACATCTTGGATGAAAGCCCTTGGGAGCCATCGTTTCTGCGCCGTATTACGTCTATTTTTTAGCCTGTGTGGCTATTCTAATAAAGATATCACCATGTTTAAGGCGATAGATACTGCCAGAGATACCGCAATATCAAATTTGGGCTCACTGGGAGAAGGCACCTTCAATGATCTGCTGGGAAGAAGTGCGGTGATCTTGCTATCTCAAGGCTGTGGCGTTGAGGCTGAGGCGGCATAGGCTATTTTGCAGAACAAAAAAGGAGCTTTATGCTCCTTTTCTTATTGAACTTATTGATACCTAGGTGGATATCTGCAGATTTTAATTATCGATTCTCGCGCAACACTAGAGTGGGATTAAAATCGATATCACCCTCACTGTCTATGGTGACCAATTGTCCATCCTGTCTCGCCACTGCGGTTTTTTCATTTTTGGCTTGTCTGACGAATAATAGCTGATAGCCAAGTTTTGCCAGGGTATAAAACGCGAATCTCTGTGCTGTTGAGAGCCTATGCCAGTGCTGGTCTATGTTTGGCTGAGTGATCCTTCTATCATCGAAATCTGCGAAAGAACTGATGGCCGATGCTTGCATATTAACAACTCCTTGTTACTCACTCATGAATATTCTTGAATCTGGCATTATATAACCAGATGCCGATATTTTATGCAAGCGGGTTTGCTGTTTTAACCTTAATGACTGAAAAACACTATGTTCTTCTGGCGAAAAGGACTCTTTTGTATCTGTCTTTCAGTTGGTTAGGTGCGAGGCTTTGATCTTGGCTCGTTTGTAAAATCATGGATTAAGGCTAGCAGATATGTAGGGGCTCAGTTATTCTTTCCGGTGTTTAATCCTAGAAGGCTTCATATGTACTCGATTTGATTCACGAGGTTATGAGCCTACATTTGTTCATTAGGTGCAACATCAAGGAGTCGTGCACGATATGGAGATCAAACCTAAGCCACTAGCTACAACTGAAACAGTAAAACGTTTTCCGCAACTTGATAACCGAGAACTGATAAAAACCAGTTTTTGGATCAGTCAGGTCTTTATGATCATCGCGACTATCGTCGGTGTCTATTTAGCTGCTCAAGAGGGCTTATCCCAAGCATTAGCTTTCGATAATCTGACCAATAAACAAAATAACTATTACTTACGTCACGCACTCTATGATGAAGTTAGTGATAACGTTAAAACCATCAATGAATATGCTGATCTTATTTCTGCTAAATCTCCATATGATCTCAAGGCGATTCATCCTCAAATGGCATCTTTCATCTGGGAAAACATGCGTTTTTCTCCCTATACCTTGGAAACGCCGAGTCGGATATTGTCTGAAACCAGACGCTTCTATATGGAGTCGAAGGAAATAGTAACTAAGATAGAAAATCGTTTTTATGGGGCAAAGTACGGCGCTGAACAGTTAAAAAAATTAACTCAAAGAGTCACTGAACAAACATTACCGGCATTGAAAAACAATTATTCAGCCCTGGCAATAGAGCTGAAAAGTGCCGATATTATCGTCGAGTAAAAGGATTTAGAGATGACAATGAAATGTCCAGGATGCAGTAGCATCCAGATGAAAGTGTATGACTTTCACGGAGAGGAAGTCGATAGTTGCCAGGCTTGTGGTGGCATTTGGTTTGAAAATGGTGAGCTTAACCGAGCACTCTCTAACGCAGACAATGGCGATGACTGTGTGCGTGTTGAAGAAACTCTAGGCCAGCACTTAGGGCATTCTAAGAGACAGTGTGCCCATTGTGATTGCACCATGGAGCATTACCATCTGATGGATGGTTATCAGATTGAGCTTGATGTTTGCCATACATGTAGTGGGGTCTGGATAGATGAACATGAGCGAACTAAAGTGGTTCAATCGCCTAAGGTTAAAGCGTTATTGGCTGAGTTAGATGCCAAAATAAGCACCAAGACCTGGTTGTTTCAGTTTCTTTCGCAAATGCCTGTGGAATTTAATATTAAGCCTAAGCGTCAACCATCGATCACTTATCTATTATTAGCATTGAATATTTGTATCTTTGCGGCATATGGTTTCGATTTTGAGATGACAGACAGTGTGTTTGATCACTTTGCCATGCGAGCTAGTGACATTGTCAGCGGCACTCATACATGGACCCTGTTGAGTCATATGTTCCTCCATGGGGACCTGATACATCTTGCTGGCAATATGTATTTCCTCTATGTGGTAGGAGACAATCTTGAAGACTCTTTAGGACGATTACGATTTTTAGGCCTATATCTCCTATGTGGTCTTGCTGCAGCGGCGGCTCAAATTGCTGCCGATCCAACATCTGGTATCTATATGGTGGGAGCCAGCGGTGCCATTGCCGGGCTGTTTGGCATGTATTTGCTCTGGTTCCGTCATGCGAGTTTGACCTTTATGTTTGTCGTTTATCAGAAGAAATTGAGCCCTATGGCATTTTTTGCTATTTGGTTGGTGTTCAATATTCTTGGTTTAATGATGGCAGGGGAAGGCGTTGCCTATTGGGCGCATATCGGCGGATTTGTGGCCGGGCTTATCATAGGTACTTTATTGAAAGGCAAGGTGATGGAAAGTAACCCTATTTTGGCTATGCTCAATGAGCCCGAGGTGAAGGTTACGCGTTAATCCTTGATACTTTTGGGTTGAAAAACTAAAAAAGGCTGCGTTTGCAGTAATGCCGGTAAGTTAAGAAAAAATATTGATAAAATAAGGGCTACAGGGGATTTAATCTAAATCTGGCTGTAGCCCTTACTCGTTCTGCTGTTAGTCAATGATTGCTACACAAATTCCGTTAATTCAGAAAGTGAATAAAAAGTGATTATCTATGCAAAATAGTGACTAAGTGATCGGCATTACTGCGTTTGCAGCCTTTTTATCGATAACAGGTTAAAAGTGCCACTGCAGGTACAAAGATTGGTAGTTACTCCCCCCACCAATGCGGCCAAAGGCTGAGCTTTTCTCATAGATACCGGATCTGTGGTGTATGCTGTAACCCAGCCACATCTTGTCCATGGTGCGGTTATTAAATAGATCGCCCATATTTACATCTAAGGAGAAATCCAGATAGTTAAGAAGTTTGGATGGCTTATAACCTTTTTCTTCCAGCTCCGAGCCTTCTATATATGTGACGCTTGATACATAGGATAGACCTTCCGCGACACCCAAGCGCCATCTAGGGCCAAATTCGAAGGTGTAGAAGGCTTTGATCGCGACGACGCCTTCGGCCAGGTTACTCTGTACCTCGGAGTCATGATGCCAAACTAAGCCAGGTGTGAAGTAGAGTTCAATAGGAAAGTTAAACAGAGTGTCGGTGAGACGCGTACCGTAGAATACCGAAGTGAATTGATTATTATAGGGATCTGTTTGGGTCTGCCAGGAGAAGATAGCGTTCAGGTTCGAAGGCGTGGCCCAGCCATGTGCAACACGGATAAACTCACCATCGCTGCCATTAGAGGCTGAAACTCTCGATTCGACCTTAGTGGCCTTGCTCTTAGCGCTTTTATTACTGAAGTCCGGAAAGAAACCGAAACCGAGAAAGGATTCAAATTGATATTGAGTATCCATGGTCGGCAGGTTAGCCGTCTCATCATCTATACGACCCACACCAAACTGTCCAAGTAGATACAAGTTGCTATAGAGGTGATATCTGGTCTTAATGCCTGCATTAAATTCAATCCCGCCACCCGTTTCATATTGATCTAAGCCGTAATAGTGTTGGTTGAAACCTGCACTCTTCCATTGAAACTCGGCATAGGGGTTAAGATACCAATCGCCATATTCCCAATGATATTGAGTTCGGGTATAGCCATAGCTACGCTTATTTGAGTCAGACATGAAGGCAACGTCAAATTCCCAGGCGTCCAGGAGGAAGCGATATTGTAGGCCTAAGTCGAAGGCCTGAGATTGAGATTCATTCTGGAGTTCCTGTGGTATGTCGACGAAACGAAAGCGGGTATAGAGGTTAACCTGATGCTCATCATTCTTCCACAGATGTGCACCGGCTTCCATGCCGTTGATGAAGAAATAATCGTTGCGATATTTTATCATCGGTAGCACATCGTATACCTCGTCATCTTCCGCAACAAAGGGAATATCCCCCCTTCTCACGCCTATCCCAAGCCCCCAGTTTTCCGTCTGGAATTGAGTGGCATAAATTTTAGCTGGTGGCTCATCAGCTTGAGACGCTTGCGTATCACTGTGCTCAGATGATTGTGCCAACCCGCTAAATAGCGCTAGGGATAAGGCGAGAGGTTGAGCAAACAGTTGTGTTGACGATAGGAGTAAAGAATGATTATTCATAGGGTTGTTTTTAGAGGTCTTTATTTGGCTAGTATAAAATGAAAACAGAAAGTTAAAAGAATTATTATCTCTTAACTTATCTGTATCTATGCTGAATGCAATCACAGATTAATCAATTTGCTGCTCTCAGTGTTCAAAAATAACCCGGCCTATATTCCAAAAAAGTATTAAAAATCAGATTTTATTCTTTTTTGCTTTTCTTGATAGGCGCTAAGCTAACTGACATTACACTGATATAGGGCCGTACCCATGTTGTTAAAAGAGCTTTCATCACTCGCTTCGCCACTGTCAGAAGTGCAGGTGAATAAGTTAAAGCAGCTCACCGCTGAGCTGAGTGCCGTGCAACTTGCATGGGTAAGCGGATATTTATCTGCTACTGCCGAGCAAGGAGTTAATCCTCTTGGTAGCGAAACTGTTGCTCAGAGTGCTCCGGCACAGACCATTACTATTTTATATGGTAGTCAAACTGGTAATGGTCGTGGGGTAGCAAGTGAGCTGGCTGCGAAGGCTCAAGCCCAAGGGTACGCCGTTAATCTTGCTTCTATGGGGGATTACAAGATCCGTCAACTTAAGCAAGAAACCATATTGCTAGCCGTTGTGAGTACTCATGGAGAAGGCGAAGCGCCTGATGATGCCATCGAACTGCATAAGTTCCTGGCATCTAAGCGAGCGCCTAAGTTAGAAAACCTAAACTATTCCGTGTTGGCTCTAGGAGATTCGAGTTATGAATTTTTCTGCCAGACAGGTAAAGACTTTGATGACCGCCTATCTGCATTAGGCGCTAAGCCACTTCAAGCTCTGGTTGAGTGTGATGTTGACTATGAATTGACCGCTGATCAGTGGCACGAGAGTGTGCTGGAAGCCGTTAAGCCGCTCATCGAAATTTCAGGTGCGAGTGTTGTTTCTCTGTCTGGTACGGGCATACCAGGTGCAGCAACAAATGAATTTACTAAGCAGAAGCCTTATACTGCAGAGCTTCTCGTCAGTCAGAAGTTAACGGGCCGAGATTCTGATCGTGACGTAAGACACGTCGAAATTGACTTAGGTGAGTCTGGGTTGAGTTACCAAGCCGGTGATGCACTAGGAGTTTGGTTTACCAATACAGAAACCTTAGTCGAAGAGCTACTAACTAAATTATCCCTGAACGGTGATGAAGCCGTTACTGTGGGCAAAGATGCACTATCTCTCAAGCAAGCCTTAATCGAGAAAAAAGAGCTGACTCAGCTTTATCCCGGTCTGATTAAAGATTGGGCCGCACTTAGTGGAAATGCTGAGTTAGTTAGTATTAGTGATGACAAAGAGCTGACTCGTCAGTTTGTGCGAAATAATCAGCTAGCGGATCTAGTCTCTAATTACAGCGCAGAAGTGACCTCTACTCAACTGTTAGCCATGTTGCGTCCTATTACACCTCGCCTCTATTCAATTGCTTCTAGCCAGTCCGAAGTCGAGTCTGAAGTACACTTGACCGTTGCCTTAGTCGAGGATAAACGTGAAGGAGAATCAAGGTTTGGTGGTGCTTCACAGTTCTTAGCTCAGGCAGATGAAGGGGCAGAGGTAAAAGTTTATGTCGAACCTAATAAGCATTTCAGACTGCCAGAAAGCCCTGAGACGCCAGTGATTATGGTGGGGCCGGGGACAGGTATTGCACCGTTTAGAGCCTTTATGCAAGAGCGTGCGGCTCAAGGCATCGAAGGCAATAGCTGGCTTATCTTCGGTAACCCACATTTCGAGCAGGACTTTCTCTACCAAACTGAGTGGCAGCAGTACCTTAAAGATGGCTCGCTATCTCGGATTGATTTAGCTTTTTCTAGAGATCAAGCTCACAAGATATATGTGCAGCACAGAATCGCCGAGCAAGGTGAAGAGCTATGGAAATGGCTTGAGTCCGGCGCGCATTTCTATATTTGTGGTGATGCAGAGCGTATGGCGAAAGATGTCCATCAGGCATTGTTGGATATCGCGGTGAAGTTTGGTGGTAAAACCGAAGAAGAGGCCGAAGCCTACTTTGAGAACTTACGCAGCGACAAGCGTTATCAGAAAGATGTCTATTGATATTTAGAAGCCTTGCCGGGTCTGAGCACCCGGTGATGGGATCTTCTGTTTAAACCTAATATAAGATGCGGTGCCTATTAAGAGCGTCGCACAGAGATGAGTGAGGCGATAGCCATGTCAGAGAATAAAAGTGTAGAGCAAGCAGAGCCATTATCAGTCAATGAGCACCTTAAAACCGACAGTAATTTTCTGAGAGGCACCATTGAGGAAGGCTTAGATACTGCTGTCACGGGATCATTTAGTGAAGGCGATCAGCAGCTGATTAAATTCCATGGTTTTTACCAGCAAGATGATCGTGATTTAAGAAATGAACGTAAAGAGCAGAAACTGGAGCCACTTTATAGCTTCATGTTACGTGCACGTGTAGCTGGTGGTGTGTGTTCGCCGGAACAGTGGTTAGGTGTCGATGAAATCTCCTCAACTTTGACCAGCTCTAACAGCATTCGCCTGACCACTCGTCAGACATTTCAGTATCATGGTATCTCTAAGCGTAATTTGAGAACCTTGATCCAGAGCCTGGACAGTAAGGCATTGGATTCGATTGCCGCCTGTGGTGACGTGAACCGTAATGTGATGTGTAATCCAAACCCTGTCGAGTCGCGTCTGCACGAACAGGCCTTCTATTGGGCCAAGAAATTGTCGGATAACTACTTGCCACGTACTAAGGCATACGCCGAGATTTGGCTGGGGGATGACAAGGTTGTGACCAGCGAAGGCGATGATGTTGAGCCTGTATATGGCAAGACGTACTTGCCACGTAAGTTTAAGATGGCCGTGGCCGTACCGCCGGATAATGATGTAGACGTATACACCAATGATCTGGGTTTTATTGCGGTAGCGGAAGAAGGTGAGCTTATCGGCTTTAATTTAGTGGCCGGCGGTGGCATGGGTTCTACCCATGGTGAAGTACAGACCTTTCCTCGTCTTGCCGATGATTTCGGCTTTATTAAGGCCGAAGATACATTGAAGTTTGCCGAGGCGATATTAAAAGTCCAGCGTGACTGGGGTAATCGTTCTAACCGTAAACTTTCGAGACTCAAGTACACCATAGTCAAGTATGGCTATGAGGCATTTAAAGCCGAAGTAGAGAAGCGTGCAGGGGTTAAATTTGAAGCCAAACGTGACGTGATCATCGGCGATCGCGGCGACCGTTATGGTTGGATAAAAGGTGTTGATAACCAGTGGCACCTGACGCTATTCATCGAAGGTGGACGCATCAAGGACCTGCCGGGTCAGCCTCTGCAAACTGGATTAAGGGAAATTGCCAAGATACACAAGGGTGATTTCCGTATGACCTCTAATCAAAACTTTATCATAGCCGGTGTTGCCGAAGAGGATAAGGTAGAAATTGAAGGCTTAGCCCGTAGCCATGGTTTGATGGGGAAATTGATCACGCAAACTCGAGGTCGCTCAATTGCCTGTGTTGCACTGCCTACTTGTGCTCTTGCCATGGCCGAAGCCGAGCGTTACTTTCCGGACTTTCTGACGCAAGTAGAGTCATTGCAGGAAAAGCATGGCTTCTTGGATCAAGGCATTGTTATCCGTATGACGGGTTGCCCTAATGGTTGTGCAAGACCTTTTGCGGCGGAAATCGGCCTGGTAGGTAAGGCGCCGGGTCGCTATAACCTATATCTAGGCGCGAGCTTCGAAGGTACACGTTTAAATAAACTCTATCGCGAAAATATTCAAGAAGCAGAGATTTTATCTGAGCTGGATAATTTGTTTGCCAGATACGTGAGCGAGAAAGAAGAGGGTGAAACCTTTGGTAATTTCACGGTACGCATAGGCGTCGTGGCAGCGGTAATTGATGCCGCTAAGGATTTTCATGGACAGAGTAGTAATGCCTGAATCTAATTATCAGGTTGAAACGGTGGTTTCTTCACAAGAGTTGTTAGCGCTGTTAACTGCGCCGGCAGTCGAGCAGAAGAGTGAGCTTGAGCGTATCAACCGTTTCTTGGGAGGTTTGACTCCCGGGCAAAGGGTGGCTTGGGGATTGAAATACCTCCCGGGTAACCATGCGTTATCGTCGAGTTTTGGTATTCAAGGTGCAGTGATGTTAAACCTTGTCAGCACAGAGAAACCGGATATTCCGGTTATCTTGACCGATACCGGTTACCTGTTTCCCGAAACCTATCGGTTTATCGATGAATTGAGTGAGCGTTTATCGTTGAACCTTAAGATATTTGCATCACCCATAACCCCTGCCTGGCAGGAGGCGCGATTTGGCCAGTTGTGGGAGAAGGGCTTGGATGGATTAGATCAATATAACCGCATGAACAAGGTCGAGCCAATGCAGCGTGCCCTCGATGACTTGAGTGTAGGTACTTGGTTTGCGGGATTGCGCCGCAGCCAATCCAGTACTAGAGAAGCTTTGCCTATTTTGGCTATTCATGGTTCCCGCTATAAGATCTTGCCGATCTTAGATTGGAGTAACAAGGATGTGCATGAATACTTAACTGAGCATGACCTGCCTTACCACCCTCTATGGGAGCAAGGTTATGTTTCTGTGGGTGACACACATTCTAGCAAGCCATTAGAGCTGGGTATGAGTGAAGAGGATACTCGTTTCAATGGTCTCAAGCGTGAGTGTGGCCTGCACTTCGAGATATAGAAGCAAGGTTATGCATTAGTTATACACATATCAGTAATAGACATTAGAAAAGAGCCAGATGTTCTGGCTCTTTTCTTTTGGCCGTTTTTCAAATTCTGGAGTTGGTCATAAGTATTAAATTACACCTTTTATCCACATAGGTGTACTGGTGCGTCAGTATGGGAGCGGCTCTAGTTAGCTTTTTTATATTTAACTTATCTATATAATTTAAAGGTAAAAATGTTGAGCTCCTTATGTTTCGATTATCCATCTTGAAAATTAGTACAGTTTTACGCACAAACTTATGCACAGGCGTGAAAACTAGTCTATAGTCAGGAGTTCCCGTAGATGGTTTTAGAATGCTGTTCTGTATAGGGCTATTGTTAAGTTAGTTATTAACCTCAGCCAAATGACTTTTAGATCTTCCTAGAGCTTGTTGTCACCCTTGTGATGATACTCACTAGAAGTCGCAGACGGCCTTTAAAGCCTATTCACCTCACGTATCTTATTTGATTGTGATTAGGTGATATGTGGTTTTGGTTGGCTTGTTAGCGCCTGCTTAATCAAAAGCCGTTACCCCTGAATAGCCCGATGCGGCTATTCAGGATCTGCCCCCGAATGCTATAACTCACCACAGCAATTCATTGACCATTCATACATTTACTTTCCTTTAGCATCATTTCTGTTTTCTAAGCCAACATATTTGGTAATCTATTTTGAAGGCTAGAACCTAGAAGAGCATACATGGAGAGTAATTTTTGTCTGTCGATATTAAGATTATACGCATCGGAGTGATTGGCTTCGGTACTATTGGTAAGTATGTAGTAGATGGTGCACTGGCACATGATGAGTTTGAGGTGACAGCTGTCTTCGATCCCAACTTGTTATCAGCGTCTGCTGAGTTTATGTCTAGGCCTGAATATAGGCGCATCAGACTGATGGCGTCAGTGAATGAGTTGGTTTCATGTGAGCGGGTCGATCTGGTTTATATTGCCACGCCTCCGGCATCTCATATTGAATATTGTCGTTTAGCCTTAGCTCAGAGGAAGGCGGTATGGTGCGAAAAGCCCCTCAGTGTCGATCTGACTGCTGCCGATAAGTTAGTCGAAGAGATTGAAGCCGCTGGAGTCATGTCGGCGGTTAATCTGTCGTTAGCCAGTAGTCCAATTCTGGATAAACTCCTATCACTCGCAGAAGAGGTTGGGCATGGGGAAGCGCAGCAAGTAGAGATGAGGTTTCACTATAGCCAGTGGCCTAGGCATTGGCAGGCTGCTGCTGACTGGTTAAGCTCTAGGGAGCAGGGCGGTTTTCTTCGTGAGGTTTTCTCTCACTTTGTATTTCTACAGCATCGCCTCTTTGGGGAGATGAAGCTAGTAAAGGGTCAGGTTACCTTTGCCAAAGAGGGCTGCGAAACTTATGTGATGGCCGAGTATCTTTGTGGAGATCTTCCCGTCAGAGTCTGTGGTGGCATTGGCGGAGCCGCACCAGACACCAATGAATGGACTTTATACACTGACAGGCGCGCCATTAGATATTCAGATTGGAACAAGCTGAGTATAGGAACTCAGGATAGCTGGAACGATATAGAGATAGGACAAGTGGGCAGTGCTGTTTCATTACAGCTTGATGAAGTTGCCAAAATGATGACAGGGAAGCCTCATAAACTGGCGAGTTTTAGGGAAGCTTTAGCCGTTCAAGTCGTCGTGGAGCAGACGTTGAATTCAAGCTGTTAAGGTCACCTTCTTAGTTTTGAGAACCTTTTTCTCTACAAATATAGTATATTAGAGACTTTAATGTCAGGGCGTTTTCAACATCCCCCAAATACTAATTTCGATCTATAAAATGGAGTTTAATGAATGAAAAAAATACTAATCGCTGCGGCAGTGGTTGCCGTTGGTGCTGGCGGGTATTGGTTTAATCAGCAGTCCGGAGGGGGAGCGAGTCAGTCTAATGATGTATTGGCTTCGGTACCCGCAGATACGCCTATTTTTTCGGGTCAGTTAAAGCCTTTCCCTATCAAGTCTTATATCAATTCACTGTCTCAAAGCTACAAGACTTATCCAGAAGAGATGTTTGCCGAGTTAGAGCAGTCAGATGATGCCAGAGCTAAGTTCTTTGTTAGTTTAAGTCGGACCTATATGGATAGTCTGGAAAGTGGTCAAACATTTGTGACAACCTTTGGTTTAGCCGATGAGATCAAAAGTTATTTTTACACCTTAGGCCTGTTACCTGTACTTAAACTCGACGTCGAAAAGCCTGAGGTCATATGGGCTCTGTTGGATAAGGCGGAAAAAGACAGTGGTTTCAGTCACCAGATGAAGACCTTGAAAGGGCTATCTTATCGTTCATATACGTTAACCGATGCGGGTGATGCCGAACCTATCGAACTGTTGTTTTTACAGCAAGATGGTTTGTTAACCATTACCTTGAATGCATCTATGCTTGCACCAGGTACTCTGGAAACGGCGCTTGGCATTAACCCGGTAACCCCTTCTCTTGCGGATGCAAAGGTATTACAAGATATCATTAAAACCCATGGTTTTAGCGATGAAGCAGTGGGTTTCGTCAATCACCAAGAGTTAGTTAAAGCCATTACTACCAAAGATGGTAATCAGCTGGCCCGCCAGGTGACAGCTATTCTTGCTCAAGAGGGGGAGGACCCGTTCTTGGAGCTTCGCACCCCAGAGTGTCATAGTGAGTTTACGGCTATTGCCGCTAATTGGCCGCGTACCGTATTTGGTTTGAATAGTGTTTCAATAGGAGAACAAGAGAGTACTCTGGATTTCTCTACTGTGATTGAGAGTAAAAATCAGGCTTTTCTTAACGCATTGAAGGGTATGCGTGGCTTTATTCCAGACTATGTAAAGAACAGTCGTGATACCGTATTTTCTATGGGGTTGGGCATTGAGTTAAATCAATTGGTTCCCTCGTTAACTGCCGTATGGGATGAAATGCTACAACCTCAATACCAGTGTCAGGTTTTACAAGAGTTTCAGCAAGAGATGTCGGGCCAAAATCCTGCCATGTTAGGTATGTTTACTGGCATGGCTAATGGGGTTCGTGGCGTGAGTGCTGCACTCCTTGATTATAAGTTTACCGAGCAAGCTGCGGGCGCCCAGGGAGAGCCAAGTTTAGAAAGTGTTGATGCTATTATAAGCCTGTCAGCAGATAACCCGAGTATGTTATTTAGTATGGTGAAACCTTTCGCGCCTGAACTGGCCAATATTCAATTACCACAAGATGGTAGCCCTGTTGACCTTTCTCAATTGCTACCACTTCCGCCAGAATATGGCATTTCTCCTAAGCTGGCGCTAAAAGGCAAACATCTAGTCCTGTATACGGGAGATAAAGCCGAGATTGTGGCTAATAAGCTGGCTGATGAGGCATTAGATAACAATGGTTTATATAGTGTCTATCTGGATTATAGCAAGGTGTTTGCGCCGATCTTAAGCTTGGCAGAGATGACTGGCGAGCCATTGCCGGAAGAGTTCTCTATGATGAAAGATTACAATATGCAGTTGCAGATGGGCCTGGATATCAATGACCAAGGCATAGTATTTGACTCATACATGAATAGTAAAGCGACACCCGGTGGTGAGTAAACTCTAGGATAAAAAAGAGTCAGTACTGCTGGCTCTTTTTTATGTCATAACAGCGGGTATTGAAGATAACTGTAATAAAGAAATTAGAAGATGGAGGTAAAAAGTGGTCATTGCTGGACTGTTTTTAAAGGCAAATGAAGTGAGAATGGTAAGTTTGAGTGGTACGCGTGAATCCCATGAGCTTGTGGCACCTAAGGTAAACAAGTTAACGCTCAATAAGAGCCCTACTCGGGAAGAGGTCAGCAAGTTTGTTGCAGAGATTAAGGCCTATTGCGGTGAGCATCAAGTTGAGTTAATCGTGATGAACAGGCGCGCAAGTAAGGGCCAAGGTGCCGGCGGAGCAGGGACCTTTCTGATGGAAGGAGTGATATTAGCAAGCTCAATGATCAGTGTTGACTTGGTTCATCCTGCCACAATAAGAGCGACCGATAAACGCACTCTCACCCTAAAAGATTTAAAACCTAAAACGGTTGATTTAGGTAAGGCTTATGATCTGGCGTTTGAACTGTTAAACTAACCCAAATTATATAAGCTTTTGAAAAATTACTGTAATTGTAGAAATTACGTTAGTGGGTTTGGTTTTTGGAATGATCCAGTCCCCATGAAAGTTTGTTTTAATATTCCATCGAAGCCTTAAGTAAGGTATAACGGCGCTATGAAAATACCGAAACGCATTCAGCCTCTCGTCGATGAAGGCTTAGTTGATGAAGTCCTTCGCCCCTTGATGAGTGGTAAAGAGGCCGATGTTTATGTTGTCCGCTGTGGCGACGATGTTCGTTGTGCCAAGATTTATAAAGAAGCCGAGAAGCGTAGCTTCAAGCAGGCTGTCCAATACCGAGAAGGCAGAAAGAGCCGTAACAGTCGCCGAGCTCGTGCCATGGAAAAGGGCTCGAAATTTGGTCGTAATGAGCAGGAAAATTCTTGGCAAAATGCCGAAGTCGATGCCCTATTTCGCCTAGCCTACGCTGGTGTTAGAGTCCCGCAGCCATACGGCTGTTTCGATGGTGTGCTATTGATGGAGTTAATCACCGACGATCAAGGATATGTGGCGCCAAGGCTTAACGACATTACCTTGACCAGTGAGCAGGCAATAGAGCAGCACAAGTCGGTGATAAAAGATGTACAGCGTATGTTGTGTGTCGGCTTAATCCATGGCGACTTGTCTGAGTTTAATGTACTTCTAGACAGTCATGGCCCCGTGATAATAGATCTCCCCCAAGCGGTTGATGCGGCAGCAAACAATAATGCTAAGCGCATGCTTGAGCGCGATGTGAATAATATGACCAGATATTACGGTCAGTTTGCTCCCGAGCTTTTGACTAGTAAGTATGCCAAGGAGATGTGGGCTCTGTTTGAGTCAGGTAAGCTAAATCCTGAGTCTGAACTCACTGGTAAGTTTAAAGAGAGTACTAAGACTGCTGATGTAAATTCGGTACTCGCTGAAATTGAAGCGGCATTCGATGAAGAACAGGAGCGCAAAGAGCGTATCCGGGAAGCTGAAGAAGGTTAAATAAAAGGTTCTAGTTCCTAGGAACTAGAACCTAAATTTTAGCTACTAATCACTTTTTTCGACGCCTAATTTTTTCAAATTAGCGGCTATATCTTCTGCTGCCGTTGCAGCATTGATATCTTCATCTATCTTAATTATCTTGCCATCTTTGCCTACATAGAAGGTGACGCGACTCGCGACACGGACGAAATTTAGCACATCGTAAGCCTTAGCTGTTTCCTTACTTGGGTCGCTCAACATGGGAAAGTCGGCTTTTTGTTTCTTGGCGAAATCTTGATTGTCTTCTAAGTCATCGACACTGGCCATCATATAAACCGCGTTAAACTCCCTGATTAAGTGCCCCTTCTGAACTAGCGAGCGACACTCCAATGTACAGCCATGGGTGTTGGCCATGGGGTACCAAGCTAGGACTAAGGTCTGCTTACCTAGATAATCACTTAGTTGATAAAAGTTACCGTCGGTGGATTGTAATCTGAAATTTGGCGCAGTATCTCCAACCTTGAGATCGGTTGCCATGGCGGAGAAGCTGAGTATGGATAATAGAATAAGCTTGAGCGATAATTTAAACATCTTTAGTACCTAGTATGAATATTGCTTGTTATATCAATCGGCATTACTGATATATGATCCTTTCAAATTAACACATTGGCAGATGCATGTAATCTGGTCAGAGCGAAAATAGGTGAAGGTAAAGTATTGAGCTGAGCTATCTTATGGGGTGACTGAGCATGATGCGGTGACTTTTAATCGCTCATCTCCCTCGACTAAAGCGCATAGGCTCTCATTTGGTTCGAGGTTTAATACTTGCTGCTTCGGCTTTGGGATTTCTAAGTCAAGATGCTTGATCAAGATATGAAATTCTAGTCGTATCATCTCATTGGAAATTTGTGCTGGCAAAGCAGAGACAGTGATTAGATCATTTTCTAAATGGCATTGAGATTCTGAGGTGACCGTTTGAGTTTGGTTGATAAGTGGGATGCCATCGAGCTCGATGCAGATATTGAGTGTAATCTCAGGTTTGGTCGTTAGCTCGAATTTGGCAGCCTTGTCCCTATACTGCGCATTTAAATAGAATCCACCGATAGGGCTGCTCATCTCAAAAGGCCTCATTTTTTATTATGTTTACACAACTATGCATTCTTGCTGTTTTCTAGATCTATGAGTAAATTTGCATAATTTATCCAGTCAATGATAAGTGCTTTCACCAACATCTGAGTGCCAGGATCTACTTGGGGGTGCTGCCCTTTTTTTTGCAAGAATTCAACTACCCATCTAACCTCTAATGGAGCGAGCTCTATTTTGAAATTGTCTTTAGGGCTTGGGTTATTATCTGGCTGAGGATTGATGGGGCTATGCATCTGATTTTGTACTGTGAGTGCCAGTTTCGGATTTATGCCGCGTAATAGGGTGACTGACATGCGTAAAGCTCCTCGGCTAAACGTATCTGCGGTTGATACTACCTCTTCCTGACTCTGCATATCCCTCTCCTTTGGCTTTTTACTTCCTTTGACTATCTGATCTAACCGAAATCAGACTAATTACTTGTTTTAGTTATGTCTATCTTAGGGGGTCAACGCTTTAACTGCTAATTCCGTCATGGTATGACTCTCTTGTTGTAACGTCACTCGGGACTCTGTAGTGGGAGTCTTATCAGAGCCTTGCTCGACACCTAAGGCCTGTTTAGCTTCAGTATCAGGACTATTGAGAGTGTAGACTGTTTCACGATCTTGCTGCTCACTTTCAATCAGTGACAATAATCCTTGCCAGTTTATAACCTCAGTGATTGGCAGTGGAATATCGGGTTGAGTTCCTACACTAGACAGTAACTTTCCTTGCATGTTGTAGGTGAGACTCGCGGTAAGCTCAACCTTAATGCCACTGTTGGGTAGGGTAAAGCCATATCGTCTACCTAAGTCACCAGAAGTTTTCTCGCCAATAAGGGTGACTCGTGATAATGATTTAGCAAAGTAGGCCACCCATTCACATTCCCGCCGACATTCTGGGCCTATGATTAAGCCGAGGCGACTGGATGTTGCCCTGTATGACTCATCATAGTGGAACTCAGCCGCGAGTGGCGATCTTCTTCCGTACCAGAGACCGAATCGTTCTGCTTTATCAATATCGATAGTTTGGCTTGTCTGACGGAACTCAAGTTGTTCGAAGAAATTAAACTCATCAAAAGGAATAAAGCCAAGAGGCCTGAGAAAGTCGGATTTGAAATCAATTGAGCGGCGGTATTGGCCAAGGGCCATGAGGCGCTGAGGCGCATTGTTTCGGTTGTTGGTGGTTTCGGGGTTAGGGTAATGACGGGCGATAAAATGTAACAGCTCATCACTGTCTCCAACGGCATTCCTGAGGTCGATTATGGTTAAGGCTTGTTGTGCCCCTCTCTCTAGCTTTGCCACTAGTTCAGAATCTCTATCATAGTTAGATAGCAATTCTATTGAAGCGTACACAGGCTGACTCGTCGTGCCAGAATCGCTCAAGCTATTCATTTTGCCGGAGATGAGCTCTCTGGGGGGATGGACTTGATGCTTGGCAACAGGTAAGACTAGCTGAATATTGGAATCCAGATTATCGCTGAGTGACAGAGTTACCTGGCTTTTGAGAGGCAATCCCATATCGCGCCTCAGAATATTCAGCTGTGAAAGCCAGTGTACACGCTCACTGACGCTCTTGTTCACAGGGTTAGAAATAAATTTCTGACTGGTTTGTTCCCAGCGAGATAGAGGAAGGCCGTCGATATGAGTAATGAAAGGATGATCGGGATCTATTGGGACGGCATTTCCATCCAGTGCAAGCCAAGAGTCTGCAACAGGTTTGAGGATCACAGGTAAAACTGGCAGAGGCTTATTGGGTGACGTGATTATAGCCCCTGGATCTTCAAGAGTGGCGAGGAGCTTTACGACTTCGGCATAAAAATATTGGGATTCAAGGGAGTTCGTGGCGCGATAGACGAGTGGCTCTACATCGGCCTCTATCTTGGCGAAGCGCTGCTCATCTAATGCTGCAAATGCTGAATGTAACCTAACCTCGTTTATCAATACATCGAGGTCTTGATGCATTTCACTCTGAGTTAGACGGGTTTTATACTCGACAGAATATAGGGTTAAGCGTGCTAGCTGTAGGGTGCTGATCAGTAAACAGAGTCCAAATACATTGACTATTTGTGGAAATCCGAATCTCAATATCTCTCCTTGATACACTGGTTGTGCGTCCAGCTTGTTACTGCTAGTAGACGTTACTACCCGGAAGTAGAAAAAGTTATAGGTTCGATTGGTTAATCAACCGATCTGAAGCAACTAAAAATTATTTAAATAGGAATACGTCGTTGCCTATGTATTGGGTACGGGCATTATAGTCGATAAGGCTCTTTTCGTAACCGTTAAAATATTGAATATGAATGCAAAGCTCCTACAATTAATAACTAAAAGTTATAACAATAAAGAAATAACTATTTATTAAGTTATAAGTAGGCGGTTATATTTACACTATTAAAATCGTGTGTGGGGCATAGAGATGGAAATAGTCACTTTACCTGGTCAGAGAGCCGGTGGAAAAGTTTGGTTAGTTGGAGCGGGTCCGGGAGACGTTGAGCTGTTAACACTCAAGGCATACCGGATCTTACAAACTGCCGATGTTGTCCTCTATGATGCCCTAGTTAGTGAAGACATCATGGCTCTGGTTCCTCAAAATGCCGAGAAAATTGCTGTTGGTAAACGCGCTGGTAAGCACAGTGCAGCCCAAGATGAAATCAATCAACTTTTAGTCACTAAGGCCTTTACTAAGCAGAATGTCGTGCGTCTCAAAGGGGGCGATCCGTTTATTTTTGGACGTGGCGGCGAAGAACTTCAGAGTTTAGTCGAGGCGGATTTAGCATTTGAAGTTGTTCCGGGTATTACTGCTGCCAGTGGGACATCCGCCTACGCAGGTATTCCACTGACCCATAGAGATTATGCCCAAGGGGTGACATTTATAACGGGCCATTGTCAGCTTGAGAGCCGGCCAATGGACTGGAGGGACTATGCAAATCCCAATAATACCTTAGTCATCTATATGGGGATCTTGAATGCAGGCTTGATAAAATCTGGGCTGTTAGAAGCTGGACGCAATATCGATACGCCGGTGGCAATTGTTTCTAAGGCTACCACACAAGATCAAAGGTGCTTCATAGGAACCTTGGGAGAGTTAGAGCGATTAGCATCACATCCCGAGCTTAAGATGCCCGCCTTGATGATCATAGGTGAAGTGGTGGAACTCGCCGATACCTTGAACTGGTTTAAGCCTGATTTCAACCAAAGCGACACAATCCAAAACGATTCTACTCATAACACACTGCTGCACAGTGAATTGCTTCGAGGGTTGAGTCAAAAGTTAAAGGCTGAGTTAGCACAATAGATCTTTATTCGATCATGAAATCTTTGGCGAACAGAGATCTCATGGCCTTGGTATAGTCATTATCAGATTTAGGGTGAATAAGTTGGGTGAGTTCATCCCCAATCGGCGTTAAGCGGTAATAGTTAAACAGTAGGTGGCCACTTTTTGGGGTCAGTTTCATCTTAGTATCTAGCATGGTGAAATGAATCGGCGTCTTGCTATTTAATAACCCCGTCTCAAATTCACTTCGGTGCAGTATACCCGTATCGATCAAGGTGAGAATATTGGAATAGGGCAGACCGAAATTCGATAAGCCGATATTGATGGGTGCTGACTTTCTGAATATTTGACCGATCCCCCCAGTATATCTATATCCAATGATGAGTTTTAGACGAGTCTCATTATTAACCTTAACGGCCATACCTAAGGCTTTTTCTAAAATCTGCGCTTCTTTGTGTGTTAACTGCTTTAGTGTTGTCAGGGTTCTTAGGCTAAAGTTACCAGGATTGGTAATTTCATTGGCAAGAATTCTGCCCCATAACTCCTGCATCTTACGGTTATGTATCTGCTCTGCGATTTGAAAGAATTGATGCGACCAGTCAGGATCGAGATCGGCACCAGTTACGTCTGATGGCGTGATGCTTAAGGCTATCTTATAGATGGTTTCAAGATTGAGCTGATACTGGCTCATTAACTTACGCTGCCTATGCTCGGCGCGCTCTGCGATCGAGGCAGTGCTGGCACTATAACCCTCCTCACTGCTCAATCCAAGCTGACGCCCTAACAGGAGTGCTTTCTTGCGGGCAGATACATCAGATTGTGCTGACTTTACTTCGCTGATTTTCGATATTTCGGCCATATCACTCTCGGTTCATATACATAGGTTTTTAACTCGTTTCCAGCATAGGCTCAAGGTTATTGCTTGAGCCTATGCTGGTTGTGTTTACTTGACCAGCTCCAATTGACTTCATTACCTTGGGATGGAGCACTAGGAATATTTCGTGCAAGTACTAAGGAGCAAACCGCAAAGCCTGCTCCTATATAAAATACAGCCTGTGGGGAATATAGCCAGAGTACACCCAGTAAAACTGGGATCACCACCGCGGCAATATGATTAATGGTGAAGCTTACCGACATTGTGGCCGCGATATCTTTGGCGTCGGCAATCTTCTGAAAATAAGTCTTGATGGCAATCGCCATGGCAAATAGCAAGTGATCGATCACATAGAGGGCCGCTGCGATTTCTGGCTGCTGCACCCAGGCATAGCTGACAAAGATGATGATAAGGCCAAGGTATTCGATAGTGAGTGCTCGACGTTCGCCGGTGCGGCCGATGAAACGACCTATGGCTGGAGCAAACAGCAGATTAACGACGTAATTGATCAGGAATAAACTAGTGATCTCACTGACACTATAACCGAACTTCTCCACCATCATAAAGCCAGCGAAGACCATGAAAATCTGACGCCTAGCTCCTGAGAAAAAGGTGAGCAGGTAGTAGAGCCAGTATTTTTTCCTGAGAATGATCTTCTTGTGCTGTACTTCACCTACTTCAAATTTAGGGAAATACAAGGTGATGATTAGCACCATCAATAAACCCAAGCAGCCAATTAATGCATACATATACACATAATCGAGTTTTAGCCAGCTCATTACTAGCCAGATGCTGGCATAACCTGACAGTGCAGCGGCTGAGCGCCAGGCCAGTGCCTTGCCGAGAAAGCCTGGGGTTTCCTTTTTATCTACCCACTGTAGCGTTAATGACTGGTTTATGGTTTCGAAGTAATGAAAGCCCACAGACATGAGCACTGTGGTGATATAGAGGCCTAGTACCTGAGGAAAAAAGCCGGTAACCGCGACGCCTATGGATAAAACTGCCAGAGAGAGTAAGGCGAAGGTTTGTTCTCGGATAAGCAGTAGTACGAATATGGCGGTAAAGGCTAAGAAGCCTGGGACTTCACGTAGGCTCTGAAGTATGCCGATCTCCACGCCAGTAAATTGTGCCCTCTCGATAACAAAGTTATTGAGCAGTACCTGCCACACGGCGAATACCAGGGACATGATGAAGGTCATCCAAAGCAGGAGACTCTGCGGTTTTTTATGCTTCATTAGGCCTTCCATATGGCAATTAACGCAGATTATAGGGCGTCAAAATTAGCTATTTTACAACTAGTCTACATGAGTTGTTTCTCATTTGGTTAGCGATTGTTTGTTCATTCTATCTAATTTTTTGCTATCTAGCTTTCCGTAAAACTCACTGCAATTTGCCTATCTATCTAGTAGGAATCTCTCAAATTCATATTTGTACTAGTACAAATTACTCATATTAGACATTACAAATGTAAGTGTTTTGTAAATACGGTTGCAAAGGTTAGTGTAAATTTTAATGCAAATCATTTTCATTTGTAGTATTTTGTTCGCGATTTTAGATGATGCTGTTAATTTGTTCGGAGAGATAAATGAAAACTAAGTTAAGTTTGTTGGCTTTATGTATAGCTGGCTTAAGTTGTACCAGTGCCATTGCGGCAACAGATCCAGCTCAATTAGAGCAGGCAATTGCTAAACAGGAAGCGGAACTCAATAAGCTTAAACACGATCTCGCAGAGTTAGCAGCCCACCAGAAAATGCAACAACAGCAGCAAGAAGCGCAGGCTGAAGTGGTTGCAACTGCCACAAAAGAGTTGATTGAAAGTAAATGGAACAAGTTTTCTTTCAAGTCATACGGCAGCATGACTTACACCAGTGATGAGTATTACCAGAATGTACAAGATACATCTCCTGAACGCCGTAGCCGATTCGATCTCGAACGCATCGTCACCGAGTTCGGCTACCAGTTCAACGATGAATGGGACATGGAAGTCGAGATTGAGTACGAACATGGTGGCACGGGCACGGCACTTGAATATGATGGTTTCGATGAGTTTGGCGAATTTGAAACTGAAGTCGAAGCTGGTGGTGAGGTGATGGTCGAGAAGGCTGAGTTGAGATACCGTCCCAGTGATGAATTTGGCGTTAAGTTCGGTAATATCCATCTGCCAATCGGGCTCTCAAGCATCTTACATAAGCCAGATCAATACCTGACTGTATTGCGTCACCGCAGTGAGGCGGCCATGTTACCTGCAGTTTGGAATGAGATGGGTGTTGGCATATTTGGTGAATTGGCTAACTTCCATTATCAAGCTCAGGTCGTAAGCGGTCTAAACTCCGAGTATTTCCGTACCTATGACTGGATTGCATCCGGCCACCAGAAGCGTTTCGAACATGTTAATGCCGACGACCTTGCCTATGCACTGCGTTTGGATTACGGCAACTTCAAGAAGGGCAGCGCCGTTGGTGTAGCTTATTACTATGGTAATACTACAGGTAACCGTCATAAGAGTAATAAGGTTAGCGGTGACGGCACGGTCAGTATTCTGGCTGTTTCTGGTGCCTTCGTTCAGGGGCCTTGGATTTTACGCGGCCAGTATCTAAACGGCACTTTGAGCGATGCTGATGCCATCACCCAAGCAAACAAGACCACACCGGGTCTAAAGCCAGGAAACTTTGCTCAAGTTGGCTCAGAGTCTGAAGCCTTTTTCGTCGAGGCTGGTGTAGACCTGAGTCATTTCACTCCGGTTCCTATTACCGTTTTTGCCAATATCGATTACTCAAATCCACTAGCCGATGTCGATACCGGCATCGCATCTAAGCGCTATGAGAATACCTGGACCAGTGTCGGAATTAACTACTTCCCAATTCCTGAAATTGTTATCAAGGCCGAAGCAGGGCGTCAGCAAGTCGCCGTGTCTTCAATTCCTGATACTAACTTTTTCGCCTTGGGCGTGGGTTACCAATTCTCACTATAACACCTAATTATAAAGTAAAAATGGAGCTTTACATGAAACAACTTAAGTACTCAGCAGTCGCCATTGCACTCATCTCTACTCTTGCCGCATGTGGTGGTTCAGGTAGTGATGATTCGACACCACCGCCTACTGATGACAAGTTTGAATTTGCTGCGACAGAGATGATCACTAACTTGACCGACGATGTGATTATTAGTGGCTACTCGACGCTGGCGATGAAAGGCGAGGAGATGTTTCTTGCGTCTCAAACTCTAGTGGCTAACAAGACTCAGGCTAACCTGCTTGCGGCGCAAGAAGCTTGGAAGGCTGCACGTCAGCCATGGGAGCAAGGTGAGTCTCATATCTTTGGCCCGGTTGACTCTCTGAGTATCGATCCACATTTAGATAGCTGGCCATTAAATACTGCCGATCTTACCGGTGTATTGGCGAATAATACTGGTGGTTTCGCTGCCGATACCATTAAGGGCTGGAACGATGATATTCAAGGCTTCCACACCATGGAATACCTGCTGTTTGGTGATGGCGTTGCCGATAACCAGAAAGATGTTGCCGATCTAAGTATTTCTGAAGCCGAATACCTAATGGGTTTATCGGAAGTGTTTCGTGACTACACCAAGACTCTGGATGATGCATGGAAGATAAGCCATGACGGTCAAGCTGCTAGTAAGGCCTATGGTGAGCTTGTTAAAGCTCCGGGAACAGCCGATAACACCTTCTACGCTTCTCAGGTCGGTGTGATCCAGGAGCTGGTAAATGGCATGATAGGTATTGTCGATGAGGTAGGCAACGGTAAGATTGCCGATCCTTTTGGCACTTCGGCAGCAACTGCTGATACCTCTAAGGTTGAGTCTCAGTACTCATGGAACTCACTGACTGATTTCAGCGATAACATCATAGGCGTGCGTAATGTCTATCAGGGTGAGTTAACAGGCGCCAGTGACAAGCAAGGCATTATCGATTTTGTTAAGGCCGGCGATGAGTCACTTGCATTGCGTGTAGGCAGTGAAATTGATGATGCCATCATCAAGATCCAGGCTATCAATGGCTCTAACAATATGCCATTCCGTCAGGCAATTGCAGATGCAGAAGGCCGAGTGAGAATCCAAACTGCTGTGGATGCGCTTTCTAAGCTACAAGCCAGCCTGGAGTCCGATGTACTTCCCCTACTTAATAAGTGGAAAGTATAACTCCCTATCTAACACAGATGTGACTGGATAGAAAAAGGAGGTACAGGAATGGCCTCCTTTTTTAATATGAAAAGACCTATTTTAAGCAGTATTCAGCTCAGGATAGAGAAATACTCGCTTAAGTAAAAATGTGTGTGGGATGTAAATGATGAATTTTAATCGCTATAAATATACCAGTTTAGCTCTCGCTATCTGCTTTGGTTTAACCGCCTGTGGTGGATCTGGTGACGATGCCCCTGAACCTAAACCCGAAGAAAAAGTCTATCCAAGTTTTACCGATATGAAGTCCAGTGGTGGTGAGACCACGACTTTTGATGCATCTGAATCGGGACATGGCTTCTCTACGCCAGCACCTAATTTATCTGATGCGAGCCTAGAGCATCACCTGGAAGGTGATCTTAGTTTCGAGACAGCCTTCACTACTGCGCCAAACGTCGAACATCCTGATCTGGATGGTTTAGGCCCAGTATTTAATAATACCGACTGTAACTCATGTCATCAGCGAGATGGGCGTAACTCGACGCCTATCGTGCCAGTTGGCCAAGATAGAGTAAAACTAAGTTCTGAAACCGGGCTATTTTTACGTATCAGTAAGGCACCTGCCGAGACGTGTACCATAGGTACTGCAGCGAATGATTACTGTGCGCCAATTCCTGTCCCCAACTTTGGTGGTCAGTTATTTCATCGCGGCGTGCTAAAGGCGCGACCCGATTGGGAGGATAATTTGTTTGGTGGACAGGCGGATGTGTATCTCTCCTATGAAACCAAAATAGTGACATATTCGGATGGCTCAAGTACCACATTGAAGAAGCCATTGTTTGCGGTAGAAAATCCCTATGATGCGCCGGGTGAAACCTTAAGCAGTGCCAATGTGACCTCCGATCTGCTTCAAGAGGATGTCTTGCTGGGCTGGCGAAACGGTATGCCAGTATTTGGCTTAGGTTTACTTGAAGCTATTCCTGAAGCCGATATTCTCGCATTGGTGGATGAGAATGATGCCGATGGCGATAAGATCTCAGGTCGTGCCAACTTTGTGTTCGACGCCGTTAAGGCGCAGGCAGGAGATACTAACCCTGTTTCTCTGGGTCGTTTCGGTTGGAAGGCAAATACCCCAAGTGTACGTGTTCAGTCACTCGGCGCATTGCGTGGTGATATTGGTATTACTAACCCACTGTTTCCTGATGAGAGCGTATTCGGCACAGCCTTGCATGATAGTTATATGACCAGAACCGGCTTCGTTGACACGGGAGAAGATGTTAATGGTGAGCCTGAGGCGAGCGCCGAGTTTAGTGATTCAGTGGTTTTCTATGCCGAGACTTTAGCTGTACCGGCCAGACGAAATGTGGATGATGCTAATGTTCGTGAAGGCGCACGCTTATTTGAGCAAGTTAACTGCACAGGTTGTCATAAGGCCAGCTTCGTGACTAAGTCTACTGGCGATATTGGTGGCGCACCTATGGTAGATGCGCTAAAGGGACAGACCATCTATCCTTTCACCGATATGTTGCTACATGACATGGGTGAAGAGCTAGCCGATGGCCGTCCTGATTTTCTTGCCGATGGTAATGAGTGGCGTACTCGCTCATTATGGGGCATAGGTTTGACTCAGACCGTTAACCCACTAGCTGGCTTCTTACACGATGGCCGCGCCGCGACCTTGGAAGAGGCGATATTGTGGCATGGTGGTGAAGCTGAAAATAGCCGTGATGCATTTATGGCGCTGACTAAGACGGAGAGAGATCAAGTCGTCGCCTTTTTGATGTCACTATAAAGCTTAACCAGCTAGCACCTATAGCGGAGCAAATCATTGCTCCGCTTTTTTGTATCTAGAGTTTTACTCACTATCATGCTTTCTGTTTTTCTCTGTACGGCAATTGGAATTAGGACTTTCCTTTAGGGGCCACGATATACTCAATTTTTAGATTAGTTAATTGGTAACTGGCTTTGAAAAGGAATTCTGAGTCCAGTGTTGTTTTGTTATACGCCCTTAATCTGCAGCGAGAGCATAGGTGGCAATAAAAGTGTTTTTAGGTTCGTTTATGCATTTCTTGATGACTAAACCCATTCGTTCATCAACCTGATACTTACTCATGGCTGCCGCACTGCCATATTCAGTGCTCTTCTGTGTCATCCATAATGTCCTAGCGAGCCGCACATAAGGTTCAATATCCTGTCCCTTTTTGTAGGCATCGAGTACCTGCTGACACGTAGTGAGCTCAATAGGCTGCGTGTCTTTTTTTAGATCCGCTAAGAGTTGGTTTTCACTTGCACATCCAGATATTGCCCAAGCTAGCACGATGGCTATTCGTTTTTTCATTTCGATTCTCTAAGTATGATTGGAGCTCAGTTACTAGCATCCGAGAGTTTCCAACCTTGTTTATTTAGCTTGGCCCTATGAGGTTTGTATAACCGTTAATCAATCATGATGGCAAGGCACTTTTGAGGCATTAAGCCTGCTTAACTTTGCAAGTACTTAGGTGATTAACAATGTTATATAACTTTATCCGGAAATGGTTTCAGATAAAGGTAAATAAATGAAAATGTTAAGATTGTGATATGAGGCGGAGCATACCAAAAAGAGACTAGTGAATGAAAGTATTCCCTTTTAAGGAAATCGATTCCATATTAAATAGCCTCTATATGAAAACTTAACGACTACGTATTGGTAACATTTTTAACTAAAAGGTATCAGTTGGCTTAATCGTGTTCTTTGCAAGATCAGCTTTAATGTTTTCACTCCTGGTTGATGGTTGATGGTTGATGGTTGATGGTTGATGGTTGATGGTTGAGTTTGTGAGCTGGGTAGGCGTATTCCAGATTTGACCTCGGAGCCTCGTGATCTGTTTCAAGTAAATATTTTGCCTTATACATTAGTATGCCTCTAATCCATAATGAGTAAATTAGTCAGGGGGCCCGGTGAGTAAAATATTGATAATCTACTCCAGTGTTCATGGCCAGACACGCAAAATTGCTGAGCATATCGGCAAACGTTTGATTGAAAATGGCAACCAAGTGGTGACTTGCTGCATAGAGCAAGCTCCGCTCCTCGGTGAGTTCGATAAAATTATTATTGGAGCTAGTATCCGCCACGGCAAACATAATTCAGAGGTGTATAACTTTATTGCGACCCATCTTGAAGCATTAGAATCTAAGTCTAGCGGCTTCTTTTCTGTGAGTTTAGTTGCACGGAAAAACGGTAGGAATACCCCAGGGAGTAACCCCTATATGCAGGCATTTCTGAGTAAAACCCAGTGGCGACCTAACTTGCTTAAGGTGTTTGCTGGTAACTTGGACTATCAGGGGTATAACTGGTTAGATAGGAATATCATTCGTCTAATCATGTGGATAACCAAAGGTCCAACGGCTGTAAATACTAAGGTTGAGTATACGGATTGGCTGGGGGTCGATGTTTTCGTCAAGGAACTCGAACGCCTTTAATGCATGACGCCTATCAAAACTCTATTAAGCAGAGGTTTTAATGTCTGACTCTCCTTCGGTTTTTAGCAGACTGGTTGCTAAGCTAGTCGATTATCAACATGTGCTAATCATCATATTATCAGTATTTCTAATTTCTACCAGTGGCTGGATCTTGATGGGACGAGGCCTGCGTAACGGTGCTTCTATATGGGACTACTTACATGTCTATCTGGGGCTAATCACTGCTGCTTTATCCTTTAGCATGTTGGTGATTTGCTGTATCAAAGGCAGGTGGCGACAGATGTTTCCTTGGCTTCTTGCTGACTTTTCTCAGCTCAATAAAGACTTATTTGGGTTGGCTAAGGGAAAAATACCATTGGCCGGAGGGCGAGGTCTATATAGTTGCATCGAAGGCCTTGGAATTTTGTTGCTTGTTGGTGTTGGCTTTACTGGTGTGATCTGGTTTTGTTTGCAAGGCAGTTCGGATGCCTTGATGTGGCGCGGTTATCACATACTGCTTGTGAAAGGGTTTATCGGCTTTTTCTTGATACATGTTTTCTGTGCATGCCTGCATCTACTGGATTTCATTAGAAACTGAACGATAAACTAGGTTTTAGGGCCTAGTTTATCGTTTTTTTAGTTTAACTTTTATCTGTACTACTTGCGCTCTAGGGCTAAGTAATTGATAAGGTCGATAAGCTCACCAAGTGTTCGAACAGCGCTCATGTTGACCGCATATTTGTCGTTTACCACAAATGCCGGGACACTCTGGATTTGGAACTGTCTCTGTTGTACGCGCCATAAATCTATCTTGTCATTAACAGCCTTGCTGTCAGCGATAGTGTCATAGTTTTTTATATCGAATCCATTGTCGGCGAAGACCTTCTTGATATCCTCTCGATTATTAAGCTCTGGCTTCTCATGTGCGCCGTGCTCATGATTATGTCCATGAGCACTTTCGCCACCTTGAATCGCAGCAAACATGGCGTGAGTCATTTTGTCACCGGAATTTAGCTCTTGAATCACTGCCAGAGAGCGCATGACTTCCGTACCTATGTCGCTATTCATAAAGTCTACATGTTTGCTATCGAAGGTGACTTTCTTATTTAAGTTAGCCTTAATATCACCAAGATATTGCTTTTCCATGTTGTAGCAGTTATGGCAATAGAAAGAGAAAAATTCAGTAAGTTTTGGCTGGGCGCTGGCGGTTTCGGCTATTTGAGTGAAGTGCTTACCTTCTTCAAATTGTGCGGCAAAACTACTTAAAGGGGCTAAAGCCAAAGTTAACGCTAATGCTAAGTGCTTAATCAATTGATTATCCTCAAAAGTGATAGGTTAGAGCTGGCTTATACCGACTGGTATTAAATATCGGAGCTTCTGTCTGAAGGACAAATCAAGCTTTCGATACGCCATACTGTACCTAGTGAAATCCAGCATAAAAGCTAATGCTTAATTATGACTGAATTAACCAACTGGAGCAGCGTTTACAGTGTGATCTAGGTATGAATTTCGAGGATGTTTTAACGTTTATCTCTTAAAGTTTGCCATGCTTCACAAACTTTGCGGAATTGAGCTGCATCTCCATTGGGACGATCTGGGTGCCAAATTAGGGCTAATTTTCGCCATTGCTTGCGGATCTGCTTATTAGTTGCATCGTCATTTAACTCAAATACGGATAATGCCTGATTGCTATGCATCGAGTTGGGATTCGTGCCTATGTAGTTTTCGTATCGACTCCAGAAAGACTCGAGCATCTCCTGAATGATGTTGGGACAGGTATCGTAATTGAGCCAATTGAGGTAATAATCTCTTAAAGCATCATCTTCCTTGAGGCTAGTGACCAGATCTTGGGGTACAACTCTGAAAATTTGGATCTCCATGGCTTTAACTTGTAGCCAATGTTGCGGCAAGAGCAATTGCTGCAGTGCGAAGAGAGCGTTCATCAGGAGAAAGTTGGTTTTGAATAGGGCTTTCTGTTGATCATCGTCTAGGTGATGCATTAATCCTTGCTGTTGAAGTTTGGCCGCTAGGTGATGTACTTTCCAGCTTGTGTTGGAGGATTTTAACAGGCTTAGCAGCGGCCAAATCAAAGGGTTATCCTCCTTGATGTCACATAAGCTGGCATCAGGACTCTTCTCTGTTATCGCTGAAACCGAAGTTGAGTTTTTAGCAAATAGCATATGTGGAATTCATCCTGAATTACTGACCATGTGTTCAGTCTATGGCATAGGCTTATGATTAAGACTATGCCATAGGTGCAAGAGAACACAAGAATGATTTCACTAAAATAAGTTTGGTTGAGCACGTTATCAGGTTTTCTTTGTTTCAAAGCTAAGTGAAAATCGTTTTCTGTGATGGTCAGGGGTTTGCTACTTGGCATTTGAATCTGCAGTGGGTTTGTTTCTGTCATTGGTTATAGACAAAATAGTATTTGATTTTTTGACTGTTATAACTAGTCTAAGAGAAAGGTTTTCATCATTTCTCTTCGTTTACTCGTATGTCTCTGTAATCGTCTTAGCATTTCTCACGATTGTTTTTATCTGGTATAAATTTTGGATGATAGCTGATGGGAGTTAATTGCATAAAAGGGCTAACTAATATAACTTATTTATATTCCTTGG
This sequence comes from Shewanella psychrophila, assembly GCF_002005305.1. Lineage (NCBI taxonomy): Bacteria > Pseudomonadati > Pseudomonadota > Gammaproteobacteria > Alteromonadales > Shewanellaceae > Shewanella > Shewanella psychrophila. The sequence goes on along the minus strand of NZ_CP014782.1, from coordinate 3,170,124 downwards.
AACCCACTCTGGCATTGTTTGGACATTCAATGTTTGGTGTCATTTTTAGACTCATGTGGAACCCTCGGGTTTTAAACTTATTAGGGGAACAGCCTGTTAGCCTTTTTATTTTCTTCAAGCAGAGTAAAACATTGTCACAACTTGAGCCTATTTCATTCTTTGTTGCTCTACTCAATTTGAGTCGAGATAATTAATTATGCGCAAATTCAGCATCTTTTCTAACTACTTAGTCCTTTTTTCCATCTTAGTTGGCATCATACTTTCTGGTGGGATTGGGTACAGCTTTTATCAAAATGAGACATTGGCCATCGAATCTGATTTTAGGCGAGATGTTGGTGATAAGGCCGCCGCCTTGGAACGAGAGCTTTTGATTAATTTAGAAGTGCTTTATGCGGTTAAAGGCTTATTCAATAGTTCAGATGATGTGACTGAAGGTGAATTTAGAAGGCTAGCAAGTAGTTTTTTGGTCAGGCATCAGAATATACAGGCATTAGAGTGGATCCCTAGAGTGAGTCTGGATCAGCGCGAGAAATATGAGCTGCAAAGAAGACTGCTTCATCCTGATTTTGAATTCACCGAGCGTGAGTTTCAGGGGAGTATGATCCGAGCGACTGAGCGTAAAGAGTATTTCCCTGTTTACTATGTCGAGCCTATGGAAGGCAATGAGGTGGCATTCGGTTTTGACTTGGCATCTAATCCTAAACGAGAAAAAATTCTCAGGAAGTCACGGGATCTTGACCTCTCATTGGCGACAGCCAGCATTACCTTAGTACAGGAAATTTCCAATCAGAAGGGATTTCTGATGTTTATGCCTATTTATCGAGGCGAGCCTAATACCTTAATTAAGCGCCGGGATAAGTTGATTGGCTTTGTGCTCGGGGTGTATAGAATAGGAGATATGTTCGAAACAGCGATCAAGTATACAGGCGCTCAGGGCATAAATTTAAAACTGATTGATAATACTGGGGTCTCGGCGGAGCAACTCTATTCAAATTATTCTAGTGACCAAGTTCTACATACGACTCAGTTTCAGCTCACATACAATAAGCCTTTAAGTCGATTCGGAGGCCGGCAATGGACCTTAGTGGCGACTCCGACGCTTGGCTATATTGCAGAACGTAGAAGTTTGTTGCCTTTTATTAGCAGTGTATTTGGGATCTTGTTCGTACTGCTTTGTGGTGCGTATACCTATGCCATTATTCGACGCAGCTCCTTAATAAAGGTTGAGGTAGAAGAGCGAACCCAAGATCTGAATGAGGCCAAGTTGGAGCTAGAAGAATTATCTCATACCGATGGTTTGACCAAGATTGCTAATCGTCGTAAATTCGATGAACAATTCGAGAAAGAATGGCAGAGAGCCGTTCGAAGCAATACTTCACTTTCCCTTATCATGATCGATATCGATAACTTTAAACAGTTTAATGATCATTATGGACATTTGGCGGGAGATCAATGTTTGAGGGATGTGGCCAAGGCATTGAAGAGTAACATGAGTCGTAACACAGACTTAATTGCTCGTTATGGTGGTGAAGAATTCGTCATCTTACTGCCAAATACTAATGAACCGACATTGCTGGCCGATAAATGTCGAATGAATATTGAAAAGTTACATATTCCCCATGAACCGTCGAGCGTCTCTGAATATGTGACCATCAGTCTTGGGGTGATTAGCGTTGCTCCTACACAGAACTGCGATCCGTTTTCCTTCACTGCGAAAGCGGATAAATTATTGTATCTTGCCAAGGACTCAGGTAAGAATAGAGTCTGTATCGATGAGCGGTTAATCCTGCAGAAAGGGGATGTGATAGATTTTAAAGCACCGAAGAAGTAATTTGCTTTCTGTTCGAAGCCTCCTTCTCGTACTTTCACTTCGATGCCTACTTCATCATTAGCTTAATTGTTCTACTTAGTCACCAATTGCTGACTTTAATCTTGGTTTGTGGCTAAGTTTTCACAGCAACCTGCTGGTGTAGCTCTCGTTCGCTGGGAAATATAAGGTTATCGTAAAATGGCATTGAAAAGTCCTACACTCATCCTTTCTGTCTTGTGTGTCTCATCAGTGAGTACTTTTAGTGCTCAGGCACTGGATTGGCGTATCGCTTTTGGTGGCCATGATATTATAGTCGAGCAAGCTGACTCACATACTCTAGGTGCTGGGGCGACCTTTTCACTGTCTCATCTCATGCAATCCAATATTTTATTGACCGGCTCTTTAGATGTTTTTGTCGACCATGATAAAGATAAGTTAGATCCTGATCATATTCCTATCTGGTTCAGTTCGAACTTTATGGTAAAGGGCGAGCTGCTTCGCCTGTCTCATGATAGTTCATTGCAATGGGAAGTAGAGGCGAATAGTAGGCGAAATACAGTCAGTTCAGTTGAGAAACAGCTGAAACTTTTTCCTAGTATAAGCTATGAATACGATACTGAAGCTTTCTTTGCCGGAGTCAAGGCGGGGGTGGGATACTACTCCCTGGAAATCGATGATGATGTGCCAAGAATGCGCGGGTACGATCGGGGTGATTTCCAGAATAAGACAGGGGCTTATACACTCGCTGCCGATACTCGATTGGCCTTGGGGTCTTCGTTCGATCTATCGGCAAAGATTCAACATTGGAACGATGGTAATGAGTGGCTAGAGAATCGTTATAGTGTTGCCTTGAATTATGATTCTAATACTTGGGTGAAGGGCAGTCTGTTTGTGGTGAGTGTTGAGCATACCGAATACAATCTCGACCCATATGCCAAAGTGGCCTTAGACGATTCAGATTACTTACCGATCTTACCTTGGGATAATGATACCTTGGTTAGAGTTTATATCGATATGCCCTGGGACTTTTAATCCCAATATATGGATATTCTGGAGCTTATCCCTCAGGCCGATAAAGTGCTGTAACAAGCTTAGAGTATCGAAAGAATACACTGTCACTATCTTATTGTTTTTTCTCCTTAGGTAGGCTGCAGCGTTCTTTTCTGTGGATCTGCCTTTCTACTAAGCTTGAGAAGATAAACATCAAGAGATACCCGGTCCCCAAAGCTAAGATCACTGCAACCACATTATCGGTTAGCTCGCTGTAAATATAGTAACTTGCTATTAGGGCTAAGATGCCACTAATTCTGATCATTAAGCTTTGAGTAAATAAGCCGTGGGCCTTAATGAATGCTAGCTGATAGGCGTTGAGCATCATGAAGATGAAGAACATGGAAAAGTGCATCAGCACAGGTGCAGCCTTAGCGTATTCCTGTGGAAATACCCAATCTACTAAGTCGTGGCTAAATAGAAGCATAGTAATGAAGAAAGCTGATCCGACTATGATGGCTAGTTTATAAATCCATTTTTTTATCTGTTTAATTTGTTGTAGATCAGAGTTTCGAACGCATACAGCAAGTTCAGGTAACACGAATCGATAGATAGGGAAAACGAACAGGAGTGTCAGATAGGCAATCACAGGTCTGACAACCACCTGAAAGTCCCCCAGTTCAGCAATGCTAAAGTGAGCGATGGTGAGTAATACGGTAATGTAGATCATCAAGATGCTAGCACCGGCTTCCAAGGATGCGGTAAAGCTTTTTTTCACGAAGTTGACTAGACTAGAATTCATGTTTACTGAGTCTAAAGGGGTTGTGGCTATCTGCTTACGCCGGCTAATAAACATGAAGCCTGCCATGGCGAGAGAGGAAAACATCATGGAGAAAAATAGCGAGGCAATGGCTGCTTGCCCGAGTAGATAGAAGCAGATAAAGAAGATTAACATTTGAGCTAAGGGCTCCATCCAGGTGACCTTGTTGGAGATCTTGTACATACGGTACATGGCTATCTGATTGGTAAAGTAGACCTTGAATCCCATACCTAAGATGATACCAACTAAGTGGAAGTACTCCACTTGGATATGCAGCTGGTGTTTGATATAAGGTAAGACCACTCCCCAAGTGAGTAATACCATAGCGATTAGGCTATAACGGAAGATATTGGTGATATCTTTATCGTTCTGTGTTTGGGAGTAACTCACCACCATTGATGAGCGAAAACCTGTCATCAAGATCAGAGACAGTGAAATGATATCTATGCTTGTGTGATAGAGGGCTAAATCTTCCTTAGCTACCCATTGGGCTAGCCAAATTTTAAATCCGAAACCGATACTTATACTGGCTAATGTAGCCCAAATTCCGGCAATAAAAGCAGACTTAACTCGTTCGATAGCTGTGGTTTGCATCATACTCCTAGCCGATTGAGGGAAAAGGAGGAAGTAAGCTCAAGTCATCAATCGGCAGATGATTCTACCTCGATATTATGCGTCGTTATAGTACAGTAAAGTAAAGGTGTGACTTAAACTAGTTGATGGATTGATGACGGAGATTTGCTGTACCGTCATTTTTTACATTTAGCTGCTGTGAATACTATCCTTCGAGTTATTTTCGGTATACCTTCTAATTAGTTTTCGCTATTTCTAGGTTCAACCTTGTTATCAACTTCCTCCGATAGCCATTATCAATTAAAGATAGCCAGTTTTAATCTATTTAATTTTATTGCGCCTCCCGATGCCTTCTATGAGTTTGACAATATCTACACTCAAGAGCAGTGGCAGAAGAAGCTAAATTGGATAGCTAAGTATCTCAAAGAGCATCAACCTGATGTGATTGGTTTTCAGGAGGTGTTCAGCCCAGTTGAACTGGAACATCTCACTAAGTCTTGCGGCTTAGACTACTTTACTGTTTTAGACTCCCCTCAGGTCATGGACGATTTTATCTATAGCAAGCCGGTCGTTGCGTTGGCTTCTCGTTATCCTATTAAAGAAGCGGTTTCAGTTAACGCAGATAAAGAATGGGCGACGAAGATGGGGCTAATTAATCAATTTGAATTTAGCCGAAAACCGCTTAGGGCAACGGTGGAACTGCCTAAGCTTGGCTTATGTGACTGCTATGTAGTGCACTTTAAATCTAAGCGTCCCCTCTTCGATGCACAGGAGATCAAGCTAGGTTCCGATACTGGCTCTTCTAGTAAAAGTGCTGCATCAAACACCGGACAGCTGCTAGCCATGGAGGCGCTGGGTCAATGGGGCTCGAGTATTCAGCGGGGCAGCGAAGCCGTGCTGTTGAGATACGCCATGGTTGAACGTCGAAGTCAGACACAAAACCCTATGATATTGATGGGGGATTTTAATGACACTTTGAGCGATGGCGTACTAGCAGCCATAACCTCGGTAGATACCCGCATCAAACCTCAAGCTGATATGGGTCAGGGAGCAATGGGGGACGTGGCACATCAGTTAGGTTTTTATCGTTTACGAGATTCCTATGATCTTTACCAAGCGAGTCAGTATAGCCTGTCGGAGCAGGCTAGGCCTGCGACTCATTTTTACTTTGCTAAAGGCTCTGTGCTGGATTACATCTTGCTGTCCAGTGAGTTTGATGCAAAAAACGATTTAAGCTTGGCTGAGGTCGGCCGTTACGAAACCTATGACCGCCATTTGCTCAATCCCAGCTTCGAGCATGACAGCCAAAGTACAGATCATGCCCCTGTGATGATCACCCTTGCTATCAGAGAATGAGTTAATGCTGCGGTTTTGTTATCGTTTTGATAATATGCTTGGGGTGTTTTTAGTAATTGCCTAAATGTGTTCAGTTTTACAGGCTAATGGAACCGACTCCTATGAAGCAAATTCTCTTTTTATCTTTCTCTGTCTCATTTTCTATTTCAGCCTGCTTCGTCCTGGTATTCAGCGCTTCCATTTTCGCCGCTCCCGCGGCCAATGTGAAAACATCGGTTAATCGCACCGAATCTCTAAACAGAGTTAAAGAAAGCTTAGTTTTACCTTACCTCTTCAGTTCAGACTCTATGGGCTTGAATATTGGCGTTGGTGGTATGCTCAATGGTTACTATCAAGATCATATGACCATAGGCGGGACTATATTTGGCGGTGACGTCAGCAAGGCGGCCGGTGGTGGTGTCTGGAACTTCCTGCTGCCAAATACAGAGCGTTTCTATTTAAGTGCCTATGGCATGATGGGTTACTATCCTAAACAGCGCGCTTATGCGGGTGGTACTCAAGATTTTATTCCCGCGAATACGCCCCTTCCCGGGAGCAATGACTCGGACAATACCCAGTTTCTCGAGGCCGATGGCTCGTCGAACTGGTTCGATATTAAACTTGAATATGCGCTTCCCATTGGCGCAACTGCCGATAAAGGTTCGGTGAAATACCAGCTCAAAGATGGCCTGTTAATTTCTGAACCTAGCGGGGGAGGAGATTGGAATCCTTTGGATCATGGGGCGACCGTAATGGTGTTACGCCAGTTTAATCGTTACCAGAGCTTTGAATTCGAAGATGGGGAATCCGATGGCACCATACATGCAATCGAGCTTGGGATCTTGTATGACAACACTGACTTCTCTATTAACCCATCGAGAGGCAGTAGCCAGTATTTATCTATCTCCCATGATGCCGCCTGGCTCGATTCAGATAGTCAATGGACGTTTTTAAATTTAGACATGAGCAAGTACTTCTCCTTCGGCGAGTCAGATTATGCTCATCAGAGAATTTTGGCGCTAAACTTCTGGACCGGATACTCACCCTCCTGGGAGCTGGAGTATGACGGTTTAGGTGGTCAGAAAGTCGTGAATAATGCCCCCTATAATGAGGCGGCTACTTTAGGTGGTTTTTATCGAATGCGTGGTTTCGACCAGAATCGTTTCCACGATAAAGCGGCTATTTACGGCTCTGCGGAATATCGATATACCCTGAAATATAATCCCATCGAAGATGTGAATTGGCTTAAGTTTCTCAAGATTGACTGGTTTCAATTGGTGGGCTTTGTCGAGGCAGGAAGAGTGGGCGCGGAATATACTGCCAGTGAGCTACTCACAGATCTTAAATATGACGCAGGCTTCTCTTTACGTTTTCTAGCCGCTGGCCTAGTCGTGAGGACTGATATTGCAGTTTCAGAAGAGGGCAGTAACACTTGGGTGATGGTGGATCATCCGTTCTAACATGTTTGTTGGGTATTGGACTGAGTGGGTACTGTACGACCATGTAACATCTTTAGGGCCGCTCCAAGCCGAGAGTTATACCTATGCTGTTTCTATGATAATGAAAAGTAACGGAGTATTGAGGCTTAGATGAAAATACTTAGCCTTAGTATAAGTGCTGTAACCATCATCTTGATGGTAATTTAGCAGATAATTTCAGCCGTACCCCATCTGCTGTGTGATTTTTATCCGGATTATGTTTGTTAACTCTTAAATGGGTCACATTTTTTATAGACTAAGAGGCAAAGGTTATCGGTAAAGCTTCTACATGGTGATAAAATAGTCGCACAGAACAGGAGCCTGTTCACGATGGACGTTATCACATGTATCAGGGAAATGATTTCATCTAATAATGCAGCACAGCATTAACATTTCAATTTTAGATTAGTACGATGATTCGCTCTGGTTTTTCTCATTCCCTGATCGAAATCTGTTGGTCGTTTGTCGATTTATACCGCTTGGTGTCAGTTTACTTTTTTAGCAGAGTTTATAGCTTTCTCGAATGAGTCAGTATAAAAGCATTAGTCGATTCATGTGTTTGTTTGAGCAAGTATAGAGACTCTATAAGGATATTTAATGCAAGATAAGGACTCAAGTCAAATTGAGCAGTCTAGTTGGTCGTGGCTGAACTTTAGTTCTTGGCTATGGCCATTTTGCCTGAGCGAGAAGTTCAAATTTGCCTCTAGAGTCGCCCTGAGTCTGACTCTGGCGTATCTGATCCCCATGGCTATGGGCTGGCCTCAAGCATCGACGGCAGCCACCACCGTTATGCTGATTGCTTCTACTGGTAGTCGCCGTGAGTCTCTCGCTCTGGGCACCTATAGGGTAATTGGCACCTTGATTGGCGCCGTTATCGGTTTGTCGTTGGTGGGACTCTTTGCCCAAGAGCGCTTCATTTACATGCTCGTGGTGTCTGTAGTGGTCTCGGTCATCTTCTATTTTCGCAATGCCTATAAGAAAGATCCCAGTGTGTTTATGCTCACCGGGGTGATGGTATTGATGATGTCTAATGGTGGGGATGCCAATGGAGCCTTCATCTATGGTGTTGACCGGGCCTTTATGACTGCATTCGGTGTGGTGGTGTTCACCTTAGTCAGCGTATTTCTATTTCCGGTCAAGACAGAACAAAACCTCAGAGCATTGGCCCATGATCTGAATCGAATACAGAGGTTGATGTTTCATCTTTTGACCCAGCCTAAAATGAGGCGAGCCTCTGTAGATGCTGCTGAGCCAATTTCCATGGATTGCCCCGAAGATTTGGCAGAGCAAACGGAAATGCCAATTCTGGTGAAGCAGCTGTTCGCAGCACAGGGGGCTTTGGAGCAGAGGTACACCTCAATTAGTGCCGAGTGCAGTGATGTCTCGGCTTATAAGAAAGAGTGGGATCTGGCTCTGCTCTATTATAAGCAGATCACAGAATTGCTGATCTTCGTCGCCGAGTCAGGCTCTCATGGTGTGAGAGAGGGGGCAGAGTTAAGGTTAGATCGCTTTATTATAGATTATGATCAAACTGTCCAAAAGCTGGCTAGTTTGTTTGCCGAGTCAGAGCAGGTTTGGGAAGATAAAGAGCGCGCCTGTGAGGCCATCGAACACTGGGTGACGGTAGATGAAGAAGCGTTAAAAACCTGCACTCATCTTGGCCGAGGCAAGGTGCTGACTTTCGCCTACTTGCTCAATCAGCTCCATGAAAAATTGTCTAGGTTGACGGCGACCATCAGCTGCATAGACTCAGTGACAGGTGAGGTGAATTTCAGCGAGCGCTTTCCTAAGGCATTATCACAGTTTATCTGGTGGGATGCGGAGAATGCCAAGACGGCAATAAAAGTGTTCGTCACCTATTGGATCGCGGGACTCATCTGGATCTACTTCAATCCGCCGGGTGGCTACACCTTCGTGATCTTCTCGGTGATCTATATGTCCCTGTTGTCTTTCTTGCCTGTACATCCAGTGATGTTGTTGGTGCTGTTTACTTTCGGCTTCCTGTTTGCGGTGCCAGCCTATGTGTTCGTTCTGCCAAGCCTGACTTTAGGTGCCGAGCTTGGGGTCTTTATCTTCATCTATACCTTTGCCGCCTTCTATCTGTTTAAGGGGCCAGTCACCATCTTTTTCCTTATGGGGCTGTTTGTGCTGGGTATAGATAATACTATGCAGTATAACTTTGCCGTGCTGCTTAGTGTCATGATGATGTTTTACTTGGTGGTCTTGATGATCATTTTGTCCTATTATTTTCCCTTCTCATCGCGGCCAGAACATCTGTTTCTGGTGATGAGGGAACGCTTCTTCAGGCATGCGGCTGGGGTGATCCGTTGTAATCAAATTCTTAAACCTAACGGCTTGCGGCGGCTCAGGGCAGATTGGCACCAAATGACCATGAACATCACGGTGAAGAAGTTAACCCTATGGTCGACAAAAATTAATAATAAGCAGTTTGAGCAAACCAAACCTGAAGTGCTGGCGGATTTCTCTGCAGCCTGTGAACTGCTTAATAACCAGCTTAATATCTTTGTCTCTGCCCAGAGTAAGTTTGCAACCAATGAGCTGGTGTTGCAGGGGCGGCACTCTTTCAAGGATAGGGTGCTGCTACCTATGACTAAGTCTCTAGCTGGTGGATATAAGCAAGAGGCGTTAGATAAGGTATTTAGGGACTATGAGTTGGATTATGAAGCCACAGAGCTGCAGTTGGAGGATTATCTCAATGGTCTTGACCTGTCTGGGTATTCGGCGACGGATATCTCAGGCTTCTATATTTTCCTCAACTTGAAGAAGAATGTGTTTGATGCAACAAATCAGTGTAAGCAGGCATACGAAGGTATCAGTTGGAACAATTTGCGACAGAAGCGTTTTTAGGAGAGTGGCAATGTTAAATAAGTACGTCAAAACCTGTCTGGTGATGATGCCATTGCTGGGTCTCTCGGCGTGTACAACTCTGGGACCAGACTTTCAGACTCTGGAGGCGAAGAAGTTACCTGAGAGCTGGAAAAATTCTGCTTCAGGCTCAGATTCAGAGAGTGAGGTTGAGCAGACAGTGCAATCATCTGCTCAATGGTGGAAACAGTTTAACGATCCGATCTTAAATCTTCTGGTGGAGCGAGCCAATATTCAGAACCTGGATATCGAGGCTGCGGGCCTGCGTATCTTGCAGGCTAGAATGATCTTGGGGATCAGCGATTCACTAAACTATCCACAGGTGCAGGTGGTGTCGGGTAGCTTAGCGAAAGCGTATCGCAATGAGAGCTCACTCAATAGTGCTGCCCTGTCATTCGACGCTGGTTGGGAGATGGACATCTGGGGCAAATATGCTCGAGGAGTCGAAGCCACGGAAGCGGCGCTCTATGCCAGCATAGCCTCATACAATGATATTGCCGTCACCATCACATCGGAAGTGGCACGTAATTACATTAACTTTAGAACTTTTCAGGAGAGGGTACTGCTCTCTAAGCGAAATATTCAGATCCAGCAGCGTGTGGTACACATCACTCAGGTGCAGTATGATTCGGGCAATGTCACCGAGCTAGACGTGCAGCAGGCCAAGAGCCAGCTCTACACCACTAAGGCGGCGCTGCCTTCACTTAAATTAGGCATGATGCAGGCAAGAAATGCCCTAGCCGTGTTACTCGGTGTTATGCCCGCAGAGATAGTGTCCATGCTGGAGTCGGAGCAGCTCAAGGCTAAGGTCGATGCTTACAATATCGAGTATGGTAGGGCGGATACCAAGCGTACCATGACTGATGAGAATACCGAATCTATCGTTCCTACGCCACCCATGCTCGATGCCAGTATCGATGCTTCTCTGGTGATGAGACGTCCTGATCTTCAGGTCGCCGAGTTACTGGCCCATGCCCAGAGTGCCAAAATAGGCTCGGCAGAGGCAGCCCTCTACCCCAGCTTTTCCCTATTCGGTTCCATAGGTATTAATAGCAATACTCCCAGCGGTAGCAGTTTCAGTGACTCCTTGACCCTTTCTGCTGGCCCCTCATTTTCCTGGAACATTTTCCAATATGGCCGGATTAAGAACAATGTCCGTCTGGAGGATGCCCGCTTACAAGAGGCACTCACCAACTACAACAAGAAAGTACTGCTGGCGGTGCAAGAGGTGAGCGGTGCTATGGAATCCTACTCCCTGTACCAGGAGCAGAAAGCCTTGAGAATGAGCTCGGTTAATGCCTCGGTTCGGGCCTTTAACATCTCCATGACCCAGTATGAGAATGGCCAGATCGGCTTTGAGCGGCTACTTAACTCGGTAGAGAAGATGACCCGTAGCGAAGACAGTTATGCCCAGATCAAGGGCAATGTGGCCAATCAGGTCGTGGCGCTCTATAAGTCCTTGGGCGGTGGCTGGCAGATAAATAACGGTAAGGCCTTTATCAGCGATGAAACCAGAGAGCTGATGAGACAGAGAACCGATTGGGGAGATGTCCTAGATGAACCTCAACTATTGCCTGTACTGGGCAATAAACCTAAGGTTGTAGATGTTGAATCAGCTAAATCTCCCAGTTTGGTCGAAGGAGGGGAAGAGTAATGGAACTGCCTCATGAACTCGCAGCGGGAGATGTTTATTTCTCACCCCTTTTATTGGTGCTGGTGATGGCGATAATCGCCAGCTGGATAACGGTAGCCCTGTTAAATAAGACGCGATTGTCACGTTTCATTGCGTTTCCTTCGATTACCTTTATGGCAATAACCTTGTGCTACGTTATCGCCATAGATAGTTTCTTTTTACGCTTCTAAACGGATCTTCGAACAAGTGAATAAGATGAAAAAATTATTAATCATAGTCCTCAATGTTCTCATCATAGGCGGCGCCCTGTTTCTGGGATATCAGAAATACCAGGAGTACTTTAATAACCCCTGGACTCGCGATGGCCAGATTAGGGCGAATGTGATCAAGGTGGCTCCCCGGGTTTCCGGCCCTTTGGTGCAGGTTCATATCAAGGACAATCAGTTTGTGCATAAAGGAGACTTGTTGTTTCAGATTGATCCCAGCACCTATGAGGTCTCCCTCTCCCAAGCCGAAGTAGGGCTGGAGCGGGCAAAGTTGAGCTCACAGGGGAAAAAAATAGAGTTCGATCGCCTTCAGGACATTAGGGCGAAAGACAAGGGAGCGGTTTCTCATAAAGATTTGATCCGCCGTGAGATAGCCTATGAAGAGTCCAAACTTAAGATCAAAGCATCGGAAGAGCAGTTGAAAGCGGCGAGGATGAATCTGGCCTTTACGAAAATCTATGCTTCTGTGGATGGTTATGTCTCCAACATAGACATCCAGGTTGGCACTCAGGCTGTGATGAATCAGCCTCTTATCGCCCTCGTTGACAGCAATAGTTTCTGGGCCTTCGCCTATTTTCGTGAAAGTGAGTTAGCGCAGATCCATATAGGCAGTACAGCCATGGTGACCTTGATGGCCCATCCTGAAAAGCCCATCGAGGCCAAGGTGGAATCTATAGGCTGGGGCATAGCGCCTAAAGACGGCACTGTGGGCTATAACTTGTTACCTAATGTGAATCCTGTTTTTCAGTGGATCCGCCTTGCTCAACGTATTCCGGTGCGTATTACCTTAGATGAGCTACCCGAGGGAGTAGAGCTTAGGTTCGGCCTGTCGGCTTCGATCATGGTGCTTGGCGATGAATAAGAAAATCAATAAGGAGAACAACTTCTACTACATGACCTTCGCGCTTATTGCCTTGCTGATAACCTCATCTCTGGTAGAGGTGATGCCGAGCGGTATCTTAGAGTACGTGCTCGAAGGAGTGATAGTGCTCACCTTCTTGGTTTGTATATTGAGTCTGCGTTTCGATCCTCGTTGGAAACGTTTCATGCAGACGTTAGCCTTGTGCTGGGTGCTTGCCTCGATACTTAGGCAAGCCTTAGGTATACAGGAGATAGATTTTTTGGTGCTACTGATTATGTTTGCCTTCTTCTGGGGCACGTTCAGATCTATCTCTAGGCAGATTTTATTTACAGGCACAGTGGACAGCAACAAGGTGGTGGGGTCTGTGGCCCTGTTCCTCCTGATGGGCTTGATGTGGACCATAGCCTATCTGGTGGTTATGGAGTTTTCGCCAGATTCTTTTACCGGTATGAATCAGATGTCCTGGGGGGATAATTTCTCTCAGATGGCCTATTTTAGCTTCGTTACTTTAACAACATTAGGCTATGGGGATATCAGTCCCATCAGCCCATTTTCACAGGTTCTTGTCTACATGGAAGCGATTGCCGGCGTGTTTTATATGGCTATCGTGGTAGCGAGTTTAGTAAGTTCAAATCAGGGAAAACAGCATGGATAATCAACAAGGAAATAATCGAGTGGGAAATCAGCAGAGTAAAATATTCGTCAATAACATGATGGAGTCGGCTATTCGCATCGGCTTGCTGTTTATGCTTATCGTATGGACATATGACATTATCAGGCCCTTCGTCATTCCCGTGTTGTGGGGTGCCATCATAGCCGTGGCTCTGATGCCGCTGACCCAAAAGTTAGAGAAGGCCTTCAAAGGCAGGCGCGGTATCGCTGCGACCGCACTGGCTATTATCGGAATCGCCCTTCTGGTCGTTCCATTTGTCTTAGTCTCAGGTTCAATATTCGATGGCGTTAGCCGCACCATAGAGGTGTTGCAGAGTGGCGATGTTAAGATCCCTGGTCCCACCCAGAAGGTGGCTGACATTCCTGTGCTCGGCGATAAGCTTTATGAAATATGGGCCTTGTTCTCCACAAATCTAGAGAAGGCGGTGCAGCACTTTTTACCGGAGATAAAGACAGCCGTGGGCACAATTGCCTCGGTTATAGGTAGCAGCTTGGCGACTCTGATGATGTTTATCATTTCCTTAGCTATTGCGGCAGGTTTCATGTCACATGCAGAGAAAATCTCCGAGGCCGTTAGCACTGTCGCAGTACGAGTTGTGGGTAAGAATGGCGAGGAATGGACTACACTCACGGCCGCGACCATACGCAGCGTCTTGCTTGGGGTTGTCGGCGTGGCGTTTATCCAGTCGATGTTAATCGGCTCCGCCATGTTCGTATTTGATGTGCCTGCGGCAGGTCTCATCACATTAGGTGTGCTGATACTCGGTATCGCCCAGCTGCCCGCATTGATCGTTGTGCTGCCGGTGATTTTTTATGTGTTTTCTACTCAGGATACGACCCCAGCGACCATCTTCACTATATGGGTGCTGCTAGCAGGCGTGTCGGATAACTTCCTTAAGCCTCTGTTGATGGGACGTGGAGTGGATGTGCCTATGCCCGTTATCTTGATCGGTGCCATCGGCGGCATGTTGTCGGCTGGGATAATAGGTTTGTTCCTCGGCGCCGTAGTGCTCGCCATCTGGTATGAGTTATTTGTTGTCTGGTTAAAGGCTGGCAAGGAACAAGAGGCAGCACAAGAACTAGCGATTGAATGTGACACTTCTGAGCCTAACCTCGAAGCTGTGGCTAATGAAGTCAAATAGCTAATGATTTTGACTGGTTAGCTTAGCGGTTTATCATGGGAGGAGAGCATAGGCTCTCCTTTTTTGTGGGCTTCAGTATTATACCAATTCCATTAAATTGATGAACAATTCAGAGCTCTCTCAGGGCTTTTAATTCACGGCGCATTGTTGAGGAAATGGTTATTTGAGGCAAAGCAACACAGAAGTAGAAGTCCTGAGAAGCTCACGTAGTGCGGGGTTAAAAATACTTTATGCTGCGCAAGTGGCTTTCGATATAGAATAACTATTAGCTTCAATCCCCTTACTTGCCTACAGCATTTTTAACTCCCGCAGAATGATCACTTACTTAATGGAACTGGTATCATCTATAGTGACTTTAGGTTAGCGTTAGTTTTTACTGCAAGAGACTCTTATAGCCATGTTAGATGCCATCTGTACCTTAGATGAGGTAAAGCCGGTGACTTATACCGTGTTTAAGTTTCAAAAGTTGAGTGATGACGATATTGAGAAGTATCGCCAGTCACTCTCCTGTCCGGTCTGTAACGGCAAGGCATATTTTCGCAAGGCTTCTAAGGATGGCAAGGCCGCATGTTTTGGCTCTCGTTATCATCAGGTCGATTGCAGTGAGTTTAATCCCTCTAAAGCTAAAATTCGTGAAGAGCTTGCCGTCATTGAGGTTAATCAACTGCTGGTGGACAGTGATGCCCTGGTCATCGATTTTTCTAAGCGGGCTGGAGGAAAGCGGGCTAGCTGTAGCTCAACAGATAAGAATATTATCGTTGGGAGTAAAGGTAATACAGGCCTATTAAGGACTGACCCAGAAAATAAACTCGTCCAAGATGAACAGTCTGGTATGAGTCGAGTCTCCTCTGAGGGACTGGATAAACTGCTTCACAGTCTGCTTAGAGGCAGTGAACTGGCCGAATCAGATCTCTGGGTCTATACCGATGAGAAGTATCGCTGGCGGGCCAAAAACTTGTTCGTTAATTTTGCCGATGCCGAGCCTACCGATAATGGCGCGCCGCGCATGTACTGGGGAACTCTTTCTCACAGTGACAAAAATATGCATTGGCTCAATCCTGCCGATTGCAGGGATGTGGGGATCCCCATCGAAGATTACCAGGAGGCCTTGTGTAAGAGGTTCGATATCCAAGGTCGGCGGGATCTTGAAGGGGCGGGGATCATCATTTTTGGTAAGTGTTTTTTCAATAAAGAAAAAACCAGAAAAATTATTCAGTTATGGGGGACAGACATTAACCGGATGGCGATCTCCAAGTTAGACGATTAACAGGCGTTAAGGGGAGTACTCGCTGATAGCAGAATCAGAGCGCTTTACTGCACATTCGTGATGCATTGCAAAGTGGGAGACTGTTGCTGAATTTTAGCATTTCGCCAATGAGAACCTTATTCTGGTATTTATTTTGGCTGCTGACTGTCTGAAATAATTGCTAGTTAAGTAAATAATAATTTCAAATGATTATCTTTTTTATTAACCCATTCAAAACCGAGTAAAATAAAGTTCTCATTATGGTTCTGATAGATTTTGGCACAGCATATGCTGTATTAAAGTCTAGCTGTTTATATCCGATATAAAGGATATGGATGAGTCATATGAGGAATCTATCATGTCAATTACAAGCCAAGATAAACCTGTCAAGCCAGAGTTGCATTTTAAAGTTAATCATCATCTTTATGAAACCTCTAGTTCATACCGCTGTAGAGTCGACTACGTTATCAAGTTACTCGCCGCCGAAGAGTTAGGCCAGCCTAAAGAGGCACATTGCACTAAGGAAGATGTGATTAATTTGGAGAAGGATTTTATTCGAGGTTATAACTGATAATATTTGGTCAATAACATCTAATTGTCGAGTGTGAATTTGCTTATGTTTTATGATAAAAGCTAATAAAGCTTATTTTCCTAGAATAGAGAATGTTATAACTAAACTTCTCTATTCTATCAGGCTAATACTTGGTTTCCTTGATTAACATGGATATATGTTCTAATAGTGGTAATTATTATTTATAGCTGTTTAACAATATGTTATGGATGTTTCATAGCTATTAGGATAACTTTAGCCCACCTAGTTTGTGTATCTGTGAAGAGACCCAATGTCCTCAGAAAATACTAAAATAATGTTCCTTGGCTTATTCTTCTCACTCGCTGCGGCTGGAGTCGGGGTAGGTCTGTACCTTAATGCTGACAAACACTATCAAGATAAGAGTTTAGTTCCCCTCATCGTAGGTTCTTGGGTGAATATCCCTGGTGTTTGCGATGGCAAGACTCATTACGATGAACTGGTAGAAATATTGTCTGAGGAGTCAATGAGAGTTAAGGGGGAGGTGATGAACATAGCCGACTTTTCAATATCTAAGACCTCGCCGATTAAGATAAGCTGTGATGCTGTGGGTAAAGGCGAGATGTTCGTTCAAACTTCATTTATGGCCGATAAGTTTTCTCGTTTTTATGTAGGCAAGATTGGTGACTATACAATTATGAAGAATGTGGCACCAACTGGAGGCTTATGGTTTAAACTCGACACTCATTTTCAGCAGAAGCTGCAAGCGATGAGCGATATAAAAAAGAGTCCTAGACTCTGAGGTGAGCAAGTTTAGGTAAACTTGCCACAGGCAAAGAATAATTTTAAGGACAATGTAGATACAGGTATGAAAACTCAGATGTTAAAGGGCTTATTGATCCGCTGGAACGATGATAAGGGCGGCGGTTTTATTAGGCCGGATACGTCTCATGTCGATATGGCCACCTTACATGGCCCTGCCAGTGAGCAGGAAATTTCTATTCATATCTCTGCCTTGAAGCATATGAGCAGGCGTCCTAAAGTTGGAGATACTATTTTCTTTCTGATAGAGACTAAACTCGACAGTAAGCTCAATGCCATCCAGGCTCATATTGAGGGGGTTACAGTTAATACTGATAATGTGAAGGAAAATAAACCCTATCTAGGTAATGGCAATAGTAAAATATCTATCTCCTCATCGGGTGTTATATCACGGCTATTTATCATAGTCTTACTACTTGTCGGCGGTAGTCTGACTTATCAGATGTTCACTGACAGCAATATATTTGAGGGTATAAACCAATCACAGTAATACACTGAGCCGTATTTTTACTGCAATTGGTATCCTTCGAAATGCTGAACTTGCGTCAGAACCTATTTAAGCTCACTGCTCTTTTTCTTCAATTGCTTGCGCCTGATAGAGTCTATGGTCGTTTCACCGAACTGATATAGGCCCAGGCCAGAAATTACAAACATGGCGCCTATGACTAAGGAATCCGTGATTGTCTCATCATTAAGCTGGGCACCTAACATCATGGCGAACACTGGTGTTATTAAGGTCACCAAAGCGACGGTACTCGCCTTCAGATTCTGCAAAATATAAAAATAAGAGATAAAGCCTATCTGGGAGCCAAACACCCCTAGATACAGAATTGACCAGAGTGATCTCTCCTGCCAAGTCTCTACTGGCAAGGTGCCATCGAATGTTAATCAGGCCAAGGCAAACACTGGCGTAGAAAACGCTAATGCTCCAACTGTACTGGCAATGGGATGAATATTGATTTTGATGGTTTTTATTAACACCCCACTGAGACTAAATAGAAACACCGCGGTTAAGATCAGTACAAGGCCAATCCAGCTATCTGAATCCAGTGACAGCTTAGATGAACAGACAATCCCCAGTCCGGTAAATGCCATCCCTAGGGCGAGTATTTTCATGGAACCAAATTTTGCTTCACCGAGCAGCCTCTGAGCCAGCAAGCCTGAAATAAGTGGAGACAGGCCGAAGATCAGTGACATAGTACCCGACGCCAGATAACGAGCCGATAAGTAGCTGAGTAACATATCGCCGACTATACCGATGGATGAGACGCCATAGAGTGCTACATTGCTATCTTCTGCGGCTGGGTAATGGTTTAGGCTAGTTTTCTATTCCATCTCATCCGCGGGCTGATTAAGCCACACACAAGAAATCACACGAGTATTGGCATTCGTTGCGAGGAGTCGCAACTGCACTAATACCTGTTTATTTAGATGACTTGTTTGAGATTGAGTTAAAAGCATGGACTAAACCGTGTTCCTAAATTTGGAGATTAAGTGAACATTGATAGTGTATCTCTTAAGGTGAGCTGTCAATTGAAAATCTAATTTATTTACTGCTAATAAAGATGAAGGTTTTGATAGGTTTTTTCGGAAGGAAGTTAATCTTTTCAGCTGAATTGAGAAGGTGATTTTAAATTTCGTTAAAGGTTAAAAAGTCGAAAGGGGCATTGCCTTTCAGCATATGCCCCTTCTGTTGTTTGCGGTTATATGAACCTTTACCTTTCTTAGGCTTCTCGGTCCTCATTCTAAAAAGCTCGCTGGTGACTAAGGCCTTTAGGGCGTTGTCTTTGATTGTGCCGCGCTTATTATCGTGTTCGATAATGGCAGTCTTTGTACTGTGTTTTGCCATGACTTACCTCTGTGTATTTTATATTTACATACAATTCGCATTCGTTCTGTTCAGCAAACCTATTTGATTTCATCTTTATATGAACGGGCGAACTATAATCGACACTCGAGGAAAAAGTAAACAGTTATTGTATGGCTTTGCCAAATAAAAGTGAGGACAGGTCTCTATTGATTTGAGCTTTTTACTAGCGGGTAACCGAGTTGTTTCCAAGCATTAACTCCTTGCTCTAGCGCTACAGCATGTGAGTAGCCCAGACTTCTCAAGGTTGCAGTGGCTAAGGTTGATAAGGTACCTGATTCACAACATACGGCAATACGTTTTGTGGGATCAGGTAATACTTCATTAACCCTAAATTCTAACTGACCACGGGGAATATTTATGGCGTCCTTGATATGACCTTGGCTAAAAGTCTCTTGTTCGCGAACATCTATAATTATAAATTCAGTTGAGTCAGTTTGTGCATGAATATACAGCTGTTTGGCTTGTATGAAAGAGATGTCGTTAGCAGCTTCTCTAAGTAAGCGCTCTATAGGTTTGGCGCCAGTTAAGTTGGTGCGTAAGGATTCGGTTAAGTGTGTCGGCGTATTGAGTTCGAGTGTAGCCATAAGAGTCACAAACTCTTCTTTATCACGCTTCTGGAGTCTGGGGTTATTGGCTAACTCTTCACCTATCGTGCTATGGAGACGCTGGGAATAGATATGGGCTGGATAGACTTTTAATTCGGGATCGAGTCTAAGTAATCGATGGAACAGGCTGGTGTATAGCTGTTCGGGATCACCTGTAGGCAGATCAGTTCTTCCGGTTCCACCAATCAGTAGGGTGTCGCCAGTGAAAACCCTATCCTTCATGATGATAGATATAGAATCTGCAGTATGACCCGGTGTGTGCATTATGCTTAACTGTAATTCTCCTACTTTTATCATCTCGCCGTCATCGACATGCATATTCACAAAAGGTGCAGGGCTGTAACTATGCATGATAATAGGAACATTTAGCTGACTTCCCAATTGTTTACTGGCAGAGAAATGATCCGCATGGGTATGGGTATCGAGAATATAGTGAAGGCTCAGACTATCATGGTTGAGAAGGCCTAAGTAATGTTCAATTTGACTGGTTTCGGGATCGATTAAAATCGCTGAACCAGTTTCATTGCAGCCAATAAGGTAAGACTGACAGCCTCTCTGTGTACGTATTTGATTAAAAAACATCGCTACTCTGACATTTAATGGAACCCGACAGAATTAAATATAGCCGATGCTTATGAAATCGGCTGGGGATAGTGAAACAGTTAAGACTGTCTTTGACGGTATTTATCCTTATTCTTACGACCTATGCGATAGAGTAAGCCACGGCTGGCACGGCGAAAGTTTGGGAATAGGTAGCCTAGCGTGGTGAGTTTACCGCTAAACCAGGGCATGGCAATTTCAGTTTCGCTGCCCTTCGCTAACTTAACCACAGCTTCGGCGACTTGCTCCGGTGTGCTCATGGGCTGGGAATAGACGATATCTTCCACTTCATCTATCTCATCCATAATAAAGCTGGTGTCAATGGGACCTGGGGATACTACGGCTACATTGATATTTTTATCCCTAAGTTCATCACTCAAGGCATAAGCGAAGGCTCTGAGCCCAGATTTAGTGCTGCTATAGGTTGCAGCGCCTTGGAGTGGCGCACGCCCCGCCAGCGAGCCCACCATGACTATGGCTTTAGGGCCTGATTTAGGCATTAGGGGCAACACTAGTGAGGACAGATACAAGGGCGACTTGAGATTTACATCTACCATGGCCGCTATCTGTTCTGGTGATCTTTCAATGAATTCTCCCCTATGATGCAGGCCCGCATTGTTCACTAAGACATTGATGCCGCCAAATTCTGTGACGCTGGCCTTGACTAACTGTTTGCAGGCCTTAAGGTCGGCAATATCGGCTGCCAAGGTTAACACCTTGGCATTAGGGTATTGGCCTAATTCAGTCTCTAACTGCTGTAAGCCCGTTAATCCCCTAGCCACTATGACTAGATTAATTCCTTCAGGAAAGGCCTTGGCAAATCCATGAACACAAGCCGCACCAACCCCCTTAGATGCACCTGTGATCAGCACGGTCGGCGTCCCATTGGAAACTGTGGTTAAGGTGTTGCCTTCAGCTGTTGCAATCGATCTTGGTTCTGCTTTTGAGTCAGGCATTGAGTTAGTCATGATGCATTCCCTTGAATGTTATAGATAACGCCGTTATTTTAATTAGGCTATATTTCTAACACTTGACTCCGGTGTTGGCTAGCGGTTTCACTTTCAGGTTCAACACTCATGTTTACTATCATTACGCCGGGATCTCGCCAAAATGTCCGGCTTGATAATCTTCTACCGCCTGCTGGATCTCAGCTTGTGTGTTCATCACAAAGGGCCCCATGTGCACGATATCTTCCTTAATTGGTTTGCCTGCGAACAAGAGCAACCCTGCGCCGTCAGAACCGGCTTGCATCTGGAGTAAGGTCTGACTATCCAGAATAAGATATTGGCCCTCGATATATTGCTTGGCTTCCTTGTTATTATCTCTGTCGGTATTTTTGCCTGTATTGATGTGAGTACTGCTGAGAGTACCTTGATACAGATAGAGGCCGACAAAATCATGCTGCTTGAGTACTAATTCTGTTATAGCGTCAGGGCCTAAATCAAGATCGGCAATCGCGGCTCCACCTGCGAGTCCTTGTATCGGCGCACTTATTTTTTCTTGTCCGGAAAATTCCCAGTCCCCTGCTAAAGCACGCAGTGTCGCCCCCGTGTTATTGCTGACCTCAGGATTTAACGTTTCACTGGTGTCCTGATATCTCGCCGGACGCATCTTGTCTTTCGCTGGCATATTTACCCAAATTTGAAAGCCATGCAGTCCCTCATCGGTATCGGCTAGAGGCATCTCAGAATGGATTACTCCACTGCCGGTACTCATCCATTGTACGTCTTTAGCGCGGATGGCTTTTACATTACCCAGATGATCTCTGTGTTCAAACCCGCCTTTGCGAATATAGGTAAACGTCTCGATACCACGGTGAGGGTGAGGCGGGAAGCCACCGATAAAATCTTGCTCATCATCGGACTTAATCTCGTCCATCATCAAGAAAGGGTCGAACTTGGTATTAGTAAAATCGGCTACCCGGCGTATATTTACGCCATCGCCATCCATCGCTGGTCTGGCTGAAAACTGACTCAGTACTTTCATGTTTATCTCCTGAATTGGGCTAAAGCTTGCTAGTTAGCAATTGTCTTATCTAGCTAGTTAATGTCTTTATTAGTGATTAAGAACAGCATACCCTCTGGATAATCGAATGAATATTGCGAAATAACGAACTAAACATTCTATTAAATAGGATTAAATTCAGGGTTATTACTAGGCAGTAATTTGAGGCTTACTTTTCTCTATGCTATCGAGCCTTAGACTTAAGCTTAGGTATAAAACTTATGTATAAACTATGGGAAAATGGCAACCTAGATCACCTTCTTATGCAGATTGAGTTAAAGTAGAGAGAATGGTTTTAAGAATATTTTTGTCTCGATGGCATAGGAATAACGATGAATAGCATGAAGATTGATCTAGGTTTGACATTCGATAACAGTTACGCAAAAAACTTAGAAGGTTTCTATGCTGCCTGCCCAGGAGCAAAAGCGCCGAATCCTGAGCTAGTAAAATTAAATACCTCATTGGCGAATAGTATTGGCCTTAGTAATAATGATCCGGATCAATTAGCCGAAGTGTTATCAGGCAGCGAAGCACCAGTAGGCGCTAGCCCACTGGCACAAGTTTATGCAGGGCATCAATTTGGCGGCTTTAGTCCTCAGCTAGGTGATGGCCGAGCCCTGTTGTTGGGAGAGGTGTTAGATGAGGACGGAAAGAGTCTGGATGTTCAGCTCAAGGGATCTGGCCGAACGCCATTCTCACGAGGTGGTGATGGCAAGGCGGCACTGGGTGCCGTATTGCGTGAATACATAGTCAGTGAAGCCATGTTTGCCCTGAATATCCCCACCACAAGAGCATTAGCGGCTGTTACCACAGGGGAGCGGATCATGCGCACTCAACTCCTGCCAGGCGCTGTGTTGACTCGCGTCGCATCCAGCCATTTACGTGTCGGCACATTTCAGTTTTTTGCATCTCGTGGCGAGCAAGACAAAGTTAAACAATTGGCTGATTACGCCATTGAGCGTCATTATCCCCAGCTAAAAACCAGCCAGCAGCCTTACCTCGACTTTCTTTGTGCGGTTTGTGACAAGCAAGCTGATCTAGTGGCCCGCTGGTTACTGGTCGGTTTTGTCCATGGTGTGATGAATACTGATAATATGACGATTAGCGGGGAGACCATAGATTATGGTCCCTGTGCCTTTATGGATGATTATGATGCCAAAGCTGTATTTAGCTCCATAGATAGAGATGGACGTTATTCTTATAATAATCAGCCTGTCTTAGCACAGTGGAACCTAGCTAGATTAGCCGAAACCTTGTTGCCCTTGATAAGCGATGATGAAGAGGAAGCGGTCACGAAAGCTACCGAAGTGGTCACCAAGTTCTGGGAGGTGTATCAAGGCTATTGGTTAACAGGTATGCGAGCCAAACTGGGTATATCCACTGAAGAGGAAGGTGACTTAGCACTTTGTGAGCAACTGCTCGAGTCTATGTCGGGGCAAGAGGTGGACTTTACTCAGCTTTTCCGCCAGCTTGCTAGGGATCTTGAGAAGGTAACCAACGAAAGTGATCATCTATTCAATGATGCCGAGAAGTTTATTCAGTGGAAGGAATTATGGCGGGCTCGCCTTTCTCGAGACGATCAGTCAAGAGACTCGCAGTCAAAACAAGAGTCATCCCAAGAAAAGCGGTATCTAGCAGAACACGCGGCCATGATGAATGCAGTCAATCCTATGTACATACCTCGAAACCATCAGGTTGAGCATGTCATCGAAGCGGCAGAGCAAAGAGCTGATTATGAGCCGTTTGAAAACTTGCTTGCGGTGCTGGAAAGTCCGTTCACATACCAGTCTGGAGCCGGGGAATACGCCAAACCTGCCCCCATGAGTTTTGGTCCCTACACAACATTTTGTGGGACTTAAGTAGTATGTTTTTCTAGTTTCATTAACCTCAGCTACTAGGTGTAAAAGGTGCCAATAATCCTAACTAAGGTTTTCAAAGCTTAGTTAGGATTAACCATTATCTTTTTCTATTAAATTGGATACAATAAAGGTATCCGAAATAGATCCGAGAGGGCTACATGGAAAGAGCTAAAATTCTGATAATTGATGATGACCCTGTTTGTACCGGGGTATTACTGGCAATCTTAGGAGATGACTATCAAATTACTACCGCCAATTCAGGCAGTGGTGGCATAGATATTTTAAGTTCCTTGACTCCGGACCTTATTTTTCTGGATATCACTATGCCTGAGGTGAATGGCTATCAGGTGCTTAAGTACCTAAAAGGGGACTTGTCACGATCTCAAATACCTGTCGTTGTTATCAGTACATTAGTAGAAACCTCAGATCGTGATTTCGCCCTGAAACTCGGTGCTAACGATTATATCAATAAACCTATTATGCCAGACGTGATACAGAACGTAGTAGAGCAATACCTATAGGCCTTTTTGGCGACTTGATGAGTGAGTCATCTCAATTTTAAGCCTGCTCATACTTACTCGATAATGTGAAACCATAGTATCGGTAATAGCCCAGTAAGTTACTGCCGATAAATAGCACCTCCATCAATACCGCAGTGGGGGAGCCGATTAGCGTGTTATTAAGCAGCCAGATGCTGGTACCTATCAACATCATTTGCCTTAATCTTTGATCGTTTGGACAAAATGCTGCGCAGGTTTGGGTGGCACTGCCAGCAAAACTGATTAAGCTCAAGATCCCGCTGAAAGTGACTAGGGTAACTAGAGAGCTTGCCGCTAGAAAAAACATCATCCAAGATTTTGAGTGGCTAAAAACTGTGACCAGGTATCTGATTGAAGCAAGCAGCATCAATATGGCTGCGGTCCACTGCTCTAACAGAAAAAAATGGCTACTGATTAAAATGCCGGATATACATAAGCAAGTAAGGATTTTTTTCCTCTGCTTAAATTGGAATGAGATCAGATCAAAAATGATCGCGATAGCGATCAGGACTTGAGATATTGCAAATGCCGACATAGAGTAACCTAGCTAACGAAGAACTTAGTTAACAAACTAAGCAAAGATAGGCTAAGGATAGGGAAAGTTCGGGGATAGTGAATTAACCTAAGTTAATAGTGATGACTTTTATTTATTCTTGCTCATTCTCAATATCAGCCCATTTTTCAATGTAGAAATCGTCTATAGCCGTGCTTTTAAGCGTGAAAGGCTCACTGGGCTGATGCCAATATAGCTAGCAAGCTGAATATTATTGAGTTTTTTTACCCATAGAGGTCTATTTTCTACCAGAAACAGGTAACGCTGTTCAGGCGTGTTCAAAAGGAAGAATGCTTCTTTTTCCTCTTTGTAAATGAGCTGCTGGCTAAGTAAGGCTATTTTGGCTGACTGCCAGTCTACATGGGATAGTAGCTCCAGAGGGACTTGAATGAGTAGCGTATCCTCTACCGATTCGATCTGGTATTTTGCCGGAACTTGAGTTAACCATGAGCAATATAGGAAACATAACTCATGTTGGAAATAGAACTCTTTTGACAAAATACTGCCCGAATCACCATAATGGCAAGCTTTTAAAATACCGGAGACAATAAAGTAAGCATATTTCTGCTCTCCACCCTGTAGCAATAATACCTCGCCAGCATTTACATTCATGGTTTTAAATTGTGCCAGATCCCGTCCGATAGCATCCTTATTGACACCTAATATAGAAAGAAAGTGGATTAGACTTGCATGATCTGCTTGGTCATTTTCAGGCTGGTTATTAATAGTATTCATCATAGTGCTTGTGAAAATTTGAGTGAAATCCATTGGGGTCAATAATAACTGTCATGTTACTAGGCTAGTTAAAATAAAAATATAAAAATTAATTTTCATAAGAAGCTACAGATTATATCTAGTAATAAATCTTTTATAGATGTCTATCCAGTCTTTGTTTTTATATAAGAATATCAATTACTCAAGCTTATTAAATAGCTTCTTTTAGGTTTAAATATCAAGTGAACGAAATGTAAATATTATTATAAATAGTTGTTGTTATTATTTACAAGCTTTGTTGTATATGCTCATATGCTTTTCAGGACCGAACAGAAGCAATATAAAACGAATAATATTCAATAAGGACATAATGTGAAAAAAATGACTTTAGCCTTGCTTATGATAACGGTACCTCTGGCTTCTATTATTTCGCCATTTAGTTTCGCCGAACCAGTCGATAAAATAGAGCTTTCTACTCAGCAAGCATCACAATACAGTGTCAGCGTATCAAGTGCTAAGCGTGAGATAGCACTGGAGCTCAGTCGCCAATACGCTCGGTTATTACCTACACTGCAATCCAATATCAACCAATATAATCTAGCTATGGATGCTAATTTAGCGTTCAAATCCAGTGGTAGCGACACTAAGAAGTTACGTCAAAGCGAGTTGGCAATCCGTGAAGCAAAAGGTTTATATACTCATACTAAATCTAAGATTAATACAGATCTTAAGGGCTCAATGGAGCCCAATTTAGTGCAATTTCGTCTGGCCGATGCCAGCATGCTGAGTGATTGGCAACAAGGCGAATCTCCACTATTTGCCTTTGAACCCGATGGCGATGATAAGCTGTGGGCTAATATCGAAGCCTATGACGTTGAAGGTAATATTCATCTGCTGGATGTCTATCAGCTTCCACAAAGACCGGTGATTGTGATTGGCTTGGATAAGCAGCAGGCCATGCGTGAAGGATTGGCTGTCATGCGAGACACATTCGCTTTAAGCACAGACTCTGCAAATCTGAGTAAAAGGTCTATCTCTCAGGCTAGGCCTCAGATTAGTAGCTTTACCACTGCAGATCAGCCCATATCGACCACGGTCATCAAACAGATCAGTGTGCAAGATGATGAAGAGCCTTGGGTTTCGGGGAAAGCCGAGATCTACGGCATAGTGACAGGGGTTAATCCAAGCCGTGATGAACCCGCACTGGATATCATTGAGATGCCATATCTCGATTATTCAGGCACAGAGTATTATCCCAATCAGATCGTGATTCATTGGGAGCGTTACCGTTGGGCTGCTGCCGACCTTGTACTCATGGAACATGATGATGGTACTAACTATAAAGACCTTGCGACTGCACTGGTGAGTATCGCCGAGCGCGTCTTGCAGCAATATCCCGACCCGGAAGTTCAGGGGTATGCCATCATAGCCACGATAACTAACGAGATTTTAAATGCCTTACCCGATGCTTGGTTTACCAATGACGATGACTTTGTGGATGTGTATTACACCCTACAAGAGGGAGAGACTTATACAAATCATCATGGTGCTGGCGGTAATGCCAGGGCATTCTTTGCGCCTCTGGTGATCCAGCCAAGATAGCTAATCTTATAAAGCTCGGAGTAGAAGTATATTGGCAAGCTTGTTCGTCAGCAGATAGAGCAAGTCTTGCCGTTTTAATCAATATTCCAGTGACTATAATTTTACCATTGGCTTCACCTCGATATTTCTCACACATATATTCATTCGGCTCTCTTTAGTGACTCTTTAATAAATCTGGCTAGAGGTTAGTTAAGCCCTTTTATTTACATTTGGCCGAAGAATTTCTCCATTTTTATGATCTAAATAGTCCATTATTGAAAGTAGCTAACATTTATAATAGCGTGATCTAGATCATGTTTTTGGTCTGGATATACAAATTTAGGTGCATTAGTATTCACGCAAACGTTTGCGCACACGTTTGCGCATTTATTTCACAGTTTTGAAGTAAGGTTCGTGAGATGAGAAAATGTGCACTGCTGAACAGTGATTTGGCGCGGGTCATTGGCCTGTCAGCTCATACCGATGAAATCACCATAGCCGACGCCGGTCTGCCCGTGCCTGAGAGCTGTGAACGTATCGATCTGGCTTTGACTCATGGGGTCCCGGCTTTTATCGACACCCTAAAGATAGTTGCCACCGAATTACAAATTGAGTCTGTGGTTATTGCCGAGGAATTGTTGATTTACAATTCAGTCGTGCACACTCAGCTGCTGCAGTTATTAGATGAGATAGGGGAAGCCCAATCTCATCCTATTCGTGTGAATACCATCAGTCATCAAGCCTTTAAGATACAAACCGCCAATAGCCGCGCCGTGGTTCGTACCGGAGAGTGTACCCCTTACGCTAACATCATCTTGCAAGCAGGAGTGGTATTCAAATGAAAGCACTGCTAAGTCTTGCCGGTATCGATAAATCTTTCCCTGGGGTGAAAGCCTTAGATGGTGCCCAACTAAACGTTTATCCCGGTCAGGTGATGGCGCTGATGGGAGAGAATGGTGCGGGTAAATCCACCATGATGAAAGTGATGACGGGGATCTATCATGCCGATGAAGGTCAGATCATCTTAAACGGTGAGCCAGTGAACTTCGATGGTCCTCGCCAGTCACAGGCGGCGGGGATCAGCATCATTCATCAGGAGCTGAATCTGATTGACGACTTGTCCATTGCCGAAAATATTTTTCTGGGCCGTGAGCCACAGAAATTTCCGGGTCTGATCGATTGGCACAAGATGTTCAGTGAGGCTGACGCCCTGTTGACCCGCCTGAATGTGCAGCGCAGTAGCCGCGAGAAGATGGGGGCTTTACCTCTGGGTGAGCAACAGATGATAGAGATAGCCAAAGCCCTTTCATTCGAGTCCAACATCATAGTGATGGACGAGCCTACAGATTCTCTCACCGAACGTGAGACTGAAAGCCTGTTCAAGGTGATCCGCGAGCTGCGCGAACAGGGCGTAGGCATAGTGTATATATCCCATCGCCTGCAAGAGATATTTACCATCTGCGATCGCGTCACTGTGATGCGTGATGGTCAGTATATTGCTGAATCCGCAGTATCTGAACTCACCGAAGAGAGTCTGATTGAATTGATGGTCGGCCGTAAGCTTGAGGACTTGTATCCGCGCATCGAACACAAGTCGGGTAAGGTGACGATGAAGGTACGTAACCTGTCAGGCAAGGGCGTTAATAACATCAGTTTCGATCTGCATGAGGGGGAGATCTTAGGTTTCAATGGTTTGATGGGCGCGGGTCGAACCGAGTTGATGCGAGTGCTGTTTGGGGATACCAGACGTACTAGTGGTGAGGTGGAGCTATATGGAAAACCTGTACGCCCGACTCATCCGAGTGAGGGCATAAAGGCGGGAATCGCCTACATTTCAGAAGACCGTAAGGGTGACGGCCTAGTGCTGGGCATGTCGGTAAAACAGAATATGAGTCTCAGTTCTTTGACTGCACTGTCTAACATGGGGGCAATCAAGGCCGATGCGGAGCTCACACAAGCGACACATTTCAAGCAAGCCTTCAACATAAAAACACCATCACTGGACCAGCCAATAGGTAAATTATCCGGTGGAAATCAACAGAAGGCGGCAATAGCTAAAGGTTTGATGGCCAGACCTAAAGTCTTGATCTTGGACGAGCCGACCCGGGGAGTCGATGTCGGTGCGAAGAAAGAGATTTATGAATTGATTAACCAGTACAAGCAACAAGGCATGAGCATCATTCTTGTCTCTTCCGATATGCCGGAAGTAATGGGGATGAGTGACAGGATCATGGTGATGAGCGCTGGTCGCATTAGCGGCGAGTTCGATGCCACCCAAGTGACTCAGGAACAACTCTTGGCTGCGGCCATCGGCAACCACTGATTAGAGAATTATTATAATGAATCAAACTGCAACTTATAACGTCACAGGCACTAAAACCTTGGCATGGCTGAAGCAGCAAAAAGCCCTTATCGCCCTTATCGCCTTGATTGCCGTGGTCTCTATGTTGAACGATCAGTTCTTCACCATGGGTAACCTGATGAATATACTGCGCCAGACGTCGGTTAACGCCATCATCGCCGTGGGCATGACCTTAGTGATCTTGACCGCCGGTATAGACTTGTCTGTCGGCGCTATTTTGGCTCTGACCGGGGCGCTAGGTGCGTCGATGGTGGGAGCTGAGCTACCCTTGGCAGTGGCCTTGCCTCTGACCTTAATGTTGGGGGGAGCGCTTGGTGCCATGAATGGTTTGCTGATATCTAAAGGTAAGGTTCAAGCTTTCATCGCGACGCTAGTGACCATGACGGCTATCCGCGGCCTGACTATGGTGTACACCGAAGGGCGTCCTATCTCTACCGGTTTTACCGACACCGCCGACAGTTTTGCCTTTATTGGCACAGGCTGGTTGGCTGGGGTACCTGTTCCGGTCTGGCTGATGCTGATCACATTCGTGCTGGTCTGGGTAATGTTGACTCACACACGATTAGGCCGCTACATCTACGCCATAGGCGGTAATGAATCCGCTGCGCGTTTGTCTGGTATCAATGTCGATCGGGTTAAAGTCGCGGTCTACGGGCTCTCGGGTATGATGGCGGCATTAGCGGGTCTGATTGTGACATCACGTTTGTCTTCGGCTCAACCGACGGCGGGCACCTCCTATGAACTAGACGCCATCGCTGCGGTCGTTGTTGGCGGTGCTTCACTGGCTGGTGGTCGCGGGTTTATCTGGGGAACCTTGGTCGGCGCGCTGATCATAGGCTTTCTTAACAACGCTTTGAACCTGCTGGATGTTTCATCTTATTATCAGATGATCGCCAAGGCTGGGGTCATTTTACTGGCGGTACTCGCCGACCGAAAATCCAACACATAACGATAACTAAACCGGAAACAAGGTGACTAATATGAACAAGCTACTCACATCAGCAGTTGCACTGGCTATGACTTTGGGCCTAACCGCTCCGGCCATGGCACAAGACACCATAGCTTTAGTGGTATCTACCCTCAATAATCCGTTTTTCGTGTCGATGAAAGAGGGCGCGGAGCAGAAGGCCGATGAACTGGGCTATAAGCTGATAGTCCTGGATTCTCAGAACGATCCCTCTAAGGAACTGAGCAATATCGAAGATCTGACTATTCGTCAGGTAAAGGCTATCTTGCTTAACCCCACTGATTCCGATGCGGCCTCGAATGCGGCTCGCATGGTGAACCGTGCAGGTATCCCATTATTGACCCTGGACCGCGGCGTAACCCGAGGCAAGGTTGTGTCTCATATCGCATCAGATAATGTGGCCGGCGGTAAGCTTGCGGGTGATTTCATCGCAGAAAAGCTAGGTAAAGGCGTTAAGGTTATCCAACTCGAAGGTGTGGCGGGGACGTCGGCATCCCGTGATCGTGGTGAGGGATTTGCTCTGGCCGTTGCGGCTAACGGCTTTGAGTTACAAGCGTCACAACCGGCGGACTTCGATCGCACTAAAGGGTTGAATGTCACTGAAAATTTGTTGGCTTCGAAGCCAGATGTACAGGCTATATTTGCTCAGAACGATGAGATGGCTCTGGGGGCATTGCGCGCAGTACGTGGTGCAGGTAAAGAGGTATTGATAGTTGGTTTTGATGGCACTGATGAAGGCATTGCCGCAGTTAAACGTGGCCTGTTGAGTGCAACCGTGGCGCAGCAGCCACAACTGATTGGTGAGTTGGGTGTAGAGGCCGCAATTAAAGTGCTTAAAGGCGAAGTTGTTCCTGAGTTCCAGCCCGTACCCCTGAAGATTATTACTCAATAGACCGTTAGTGGCTTGTTTAGCTTGCTTATTTAAAACGAAATTATTATAACAGGGTCGGTTATTTGACCCTTGCTGCGCCGCTGTCTAGGCTGTGCAGTTATCCAATTAAGTAAAGAGAGATTCAGATGGCCAAATTATCCGTATTGGGCAGTATTAACGTAGATCACCTGATGCAAGTCGGTGCAGCCCCCAGGGGCGGGGAGACTATCGAAGCAAAACAGTACCAAATTGTAGCGGGTGGTAAGGGTGCGAATCAAGCGGTGGCCGCGGCTAAACTTGGGGCGGACGTGGCGATGATTGCCTGTATCGGCGCAGATGCCATTGGTGAGCAGATGAAACAAGGTCTTATGGATATTGGTATCGACACTAAGGGCATCACCACCATAACCGGTGAAAATACCGGAGTGGCAATGATCTATGTCGAGGACTCAGGTGAAAATCGTATCGGGATCTGGCCTGGCGCCAATGCTGCTCTGACTGAGACTGTAATGGCAGAGCACAAGGCCGCTATCCAAGGTTCTGACTTACTCTTGTTACAGCTGGAAACCCCAATCACGACCTTAATAGCGGCGGCTAAAATTGCGCAAGCTGCCGGTACTCGAGTGGTGTTGAATCCAGCTCCGGCCAAGGCATTGCCAGAGAGCTTACTGCGGCATGTCGATATTATCACGCCCAATGAGACCGAAGCCGAGCAATTAACTGGCGTGGCGATCAATGAGTTATCAGATGCAGATGTTGCGGCCAACAAGCTGCACACTCAGTTTGGTATAGAGACAGTGCTGATCACCTTAGGTAAGCGTGGTGTGTGGTTGTCACATAAGGGCGAGGGCAAGCACATTGCCGGGTTCGTGATGAAGGCCATAGATACGACGGCAGCTGGGGACACTTTCAACGGTGGCTTCGTCACCGGATTACTCGAAGGTCAATCTATGCTGGACTCTGTGCGTTTTGGTCAGGCGGCCGCGGCAATCTCAGTGACCCGCATGGGCGCTCAAAGTTCTATTCCGACTCAGGTAGAAACCTTGGCGTTGCTAGCTTGATCGATCAGTTGTGTACGATTCAGTATTCGCTTTAGTGCTAGTTTTCTAGCCCTAGTGTGAATTTTCGATAGGAGTCGAATTCCATGATCAGCATTCGTAGCATTTTGGCTAATCTTAGGCGGTATTATCAATGAGCACCATTCGCGACGTTGCCAAGCTGGCCGGTGTTTCAACTACTACAGTTTCTCACGTGCTCAACAAGACACGCTTTGTCTCTGAAGGGGGGAAGGCCAAGGTCGAGGCGGCAGTTATCGAGCTTAACTATGTGCCCAATACCATTGCACGTAGTCTCAAAGGCGGCAGTAGTCGGGTCTTAGGTATGCTGATCACTGATGCGAATAATCCGTTTTACGCAGACCTGATCCAATGGGTCGATCAAGTTGCATACCGTTATGGTTATAACCTGATCTTGTGTAATACCCAGGGCAGCATTGAACGGGCAAAAGATTACATGGTGATGCTGAATCAGAGACGGGTCGATGGCATGCTAATGATGAGTTCCGATGCTCGGCAGTTACCGGTCTCCTCTTACGGCACCATGCCCATGGTGATGATGGATTCCGGTCCGGAGCAGGCTGGCTATGATCGCATCTTGGATGACTCTGAGCAGGGCGGCTACATGGCGACCAAACATCTGTTAGCCTCGGGTCATAGAAGTATTGGTTTGTTGGCCGGGCCGCTGGATAAGTCTAACAGTCAGAACCGTATTGCCGGATATCGCCGAGCAATGGCGGAAGCCTATGCCGAAGTGGATGAGCGCTGGATCCAATCCGGAGAGTTTACCTACGAAGGTGGCGCAGAGGCCATGAGTAAGTTGCTTGACCAGCCCAGTTCGGTGACGGCCATATTTGCCTCCAATGATCTTATGGTCATGGGCGCGATAAGGGTGGCAGGTAAGCAGGGGCTCACTATCCCACATGATCTGTCTATTATCGGTTATGACGATATTCCTGGGGCTAAGTATTTCAATCCCCCACTGACGACCATGAGTCAACCATTGGAACAATTGGCGGAGCAGGCGATTGCCATGTTACTCGCTCGAATAGAGACTCCCGAACGGGAAGGGCAACGTACCTTGTTACCACCCACTTTAGTCATCCGGGACTCAGTAGCAGTACGAAAACCTGTTGAGAAGTGAACTGGATTAATACCAATCGGTATAAGTCATAAAATCTAAGACTGAGATGACAGACATAATAAAGGGGCCGAAATAATCGGCCCCTTTATTTAGTTATACTTTAGACATGATTGTCAAGATTAGTCATTGTCAGCAGATAGTAAGTCTGGGTTAATCACTAGATTTCTGACGCCGTGGGCATGATCTTCATCGAAGGCATTGCCCTCTAACCACTTACCTACAGTGTTAATATTTACCTTCATTACTTTTGGACGCACGCTCCAGCTCACCTGTAATGGTGAAGCTTTCTCGTTATATCCAGGGCCTGTGGTTGAACCTTCATACTCTACTGGATCACCGGTATTGGATGGGATATTGAGGGCCTGGTTAAGTCCGTTTTTCATGCCTAACTTAGTCAGTTCCATAAAGCTCATGGCTTTATCATCGTTTACCAACACGTATACCTGAGTCTCAACCCGTAGCTGAGGGTTGCTATTGGCCTCACTGAGACAAGCGCCCAGAGTCGCACCTGGACCTACTTGTGCGGTTGAATGGACATAGTGCACTTCAATCGTATCTCCTGGATACAGACTTCCGTGCTTACTCGCGCCAACTTCATGGTCAAGTGGAGCTAGCTCCTGCTTGGTTAGTTTACCTGAATATTTGTAACCGCTTTGGTAACCATGACCATCACCATTACCGGCATATTTAGTGAACTCGCCACCTTTGTGCTCGGCATTTTTATGAAAATGTATGTTACATAGGTTCATTTCCATGTAGTCAGGCGCCTCAGAAAATATGCGCTTGTTGTTGCCTTGAATGGAGTCGATATCTCTTGGCGACTGAGGACCATAACCTTTGCCTTGAGTATTAGAGGCCAATTCGGCTCTCTGCTTTTCTATCACTTTATCTGAGACTGTATCTTGCGTCGTTCCAGCATTAACCAAAAGTGGGAAAAGCACCGCCGTGGCGCACAATACTCGTGTCTTGTTAATCATGTAATTTGTCCTTTTTTTATTCGTAAGCAGAATAGGCATGCTAGGTACGTGAGTCGAACCAGAGGCTAAGGTTATACCGATTGGTATCAACCCATTGACTATTCAACAGGGTTACAAGTTAAATTAGATTAAAGCAATATATCGTTGGTTTCGCTAGGAAATTGTTGAGATAGTTAGCCTATCACTCATATAGTAAACATAGGTATCACCTAGGTTACTAATGCTGGCATCAGACAAGTTACAAATGCCATTGATTTTAGTTTAGGCGCAAACGTGTGTTTTAACTTAATTTTTTAATAAATCTAAATTTAAATCTAAGCCTAAATCCAGCGCTGCCTGGATCAACTGAAAATGCACCGGCACGAGTTCTTTTTGCTCGGTTCGATAGCCTCCACCGACAACGGCAGCGACAGGGATCTGATTATCTTGCACGGTCTGTAATAGAAATAAATCCCTTTGATAGATGGCTTGTGTGGATATATTGAGATATCCCAGTTCATCGTCTTGATGAAGATCGACACCCGCATCATAAATTACCAGATCTGGCCGGTGTAAACGTATCGCCATCTTCACTACTTGTTTAAAGGTGACTAAAAAGGCTTCGTCACCCGTTCCTCGTGTTAAAGGGACATCAAGATCTGAGTCAGGCTTGCGGGCCGGGAAGTTTTTATCACAGTGGAAAGACAGGGTAATGATGTCATCTCTTCCTTGGCATAGGGTCGCAGTACCATCACCGTGGTGCACATCACTATCTATGATCAATACCTTTTCGATATCCTCTTTCTGTAAGGCGAAGTGAGCGGCTAATACCAGATCGTTGAATAAACAAAAGCCACTGCCAAAGTCTTTATGGGCATGGTGGTAACCGCCGCTTAGGTGAATCGCAATGCCTGACTCTATCGCTTTATGGGCAGTTAATACTGTTCCTGCCGCCGAAGTCAGAGTGCGTTGCATCAGCGCCTCACTCCAAGGGAAACCTATGCGGCGCATCTTATGCGCAGGCAGTTGACCACTGGCTAACAGATCAACATAAGCTTCATCGTGTACCAGTTTGATATCTCGAAAGCTTAAAGCCTGGGGCGAGAAAAATGCAATTTTTTGCTGCCAGTAACTATCGTTTTGCATGTTCTCAACTATTGCGTCATACAAGTATTGATACTTCATGATGGGATATCTATGTCCCTCAGGCAGAGGCAAGAGTGAATATATGGGGTGATAGATGAGTGGTAGCATAGCAAAGTGAGATAGTGAGCAATGAGAGAATAGTATCAGTTTTGAGAGGCGGTTCAATTACAGACTGAGGCTAGTGTCGATATCTCATTTAAGTAACAGTTTTGCAGACTAACTTTGTTTTCCCGCTAGTGGCTAGCTAAATTGTTAGCCTGTTAATTTGGCTGACGATATTGGCCTGCTAATATTGTCAGCAGGTAAGGCTTGGCTCATTTCTATGCAGAACAACTATAATCAGCATTAATGGCTTCTTTCTGATTTCGCACTTTTTTAACGATGAAGTGTCGGATGATAAATAAAACGAATAGGTAGCGATGATGACAGTACTCAAGATTCAAAATGTGGGTAAAGGCTTAGGGCTGCAGTTACCACAAGATGTAGTAGAGCGGCTCCACCTTGGTGCCGGAGACAGTATCTGTCTCGAAAAAATGGCACATGGCAGTTATCGGCTCGTAACTAAGGATGATGAATTAGCCGAACAGATGACACAGATTGAAGATTATATGCATGAAGAGGATGCGTGAAAAATTCTCTCTCAATTAGCTATACATAAAGTGTAAATTTTGCTGTGACTGTTTTAATGAACAACATGACGTAATACTCATCGGTATAAGCTGCTTACTGTTAAGTCAGGCAGCAGTTTGCATTGAAACCCTATCTAACCGCTTATTTCAACTGTAATGGGCTTTGCTGCCATCGATTTCCTGGGATAACTCTGTATTCAGAGATGGCGGTATCAGGGCCCAGATGCTGTTTCGTTCACCATAGTAGGCTCTGTGTTTGGCTTTTTTGGCGCTATAGAAGAATAGAACTGCAAAGATCATTGCCATAAGTTCGAGCGTTACCGCACTGAGTCCTTTTGGTGTCCATAATCCAACTTCGGGTAACAGGAAGGTGAGTAAGGAACTCATTGGAATGAGTAGGCAAGTCAATGCGACTAGCTGTAACAGGTGAATGGCTGCCTGGGCTGCACCGCGAATAAAGCTATAGGCGATAGCAATAAAGAAAGCGCCATAGTAAACACTTAAGTAGTGACTGTTTACTGTCTGCTCCATCAGATATAGCCACTTAGTGGATAGCATGGCCAATCCGACACCTAAGATAGACCCTAAACAAACCCCTATAGTAAGCGATGCCATAAAGCGACTGCCTCGGGTTTGTGATCCCTGTTTCTGTCTGCGTTTTTCGAGCCAGAGTAAGTTACCGCTGTAAAAAAGAAATGCTCCTAATAGCCCCATGGTGAAATAGAGCCAACGACCGAAACTACCGGCATAGTTACCAAAGTGCAGAGCGAATAAGCTATTGACTATAGGTCCGTAAACGCCGTCATCTGAGCCGGAGACGGTATTGTATTGAACCTTATAAGTATAAGGATTCATATAGATGTAATCACTGTACCCTCCGCGCATCATCCTGTCTTCAGACACTACCTTGATGGCTACTGACGGGCTGGTGGATGAAAGTTTAGAAAAGTTCATCGAGGTGATGGTGTAGCCTTCGGCCAATTTGTGTGCTTCGCTGATGTAGCTCTGGATGGATGGGAGGTTTTCTATTGAATACTCTAGTGTCGACTTTTCTCTAGGCTCAAACATAGGCTTATCACCATAAATTAAGCTGAGGCCGCCATAGAAAACATCATGGAAGGCAAATACGACAACGGTCCAGGTAATAATAAGGTGGAAGGGCAGGCTCAACACGCCGACTAAGTTATGGCTATCAAGCCAGAAGCGATTCGCTCCCTTGTTCTTACGTAGGGCAAACAAGCTCTTAGCCAGCGTGGGTAGCAAGAAGATCACGCCCGATACTAAGGCGAGAAAATACAGCAGCGCCGCTATGCCCAATATGAGTACGCCGATATCCTCGCGCCCGACCTTGCCCATGATACCCGCGGTGCGATGCAGTTGATCGATAAGATTTCCCAGCTCATTGGTACTACTTGCTTGGGTGATCATTTCGCCAGTTGCAGATAAACTTGCGTGCCTTAAGCTATCGTCGAGTCTGATACCTCGGCCGCCACCTTGCTCATACCAGCTCATGGGGGAGCTGTGATCATCTAAGTTAATGATAAAACCCTCTCGGGCTTGGTCATGTTGGGTGATGGTCTGCTCGACTAAAGTGTCCAGCTGGCTTGAGTCTATCTGAGCTAGTTGCTGACTCGGTGGGGTTGCCCACTCCTCTATTTGCGGCTTAAACATGGTGAGAGAGCCCGCATAGAAGCCAATAAATAGCACCAATCCTGCAATAATGCCTGTCCATGTGTGGATAGATTGGTAAGTTCTTAATATATCGCTGCGAATTTTCATGCTGACAACCACTTTAAAGAAGCAAAGAGAAGATAGGCCGAAATATTGGCATAACCCAGATAAATAAGCGTTTTAAGCCCGGTCTTAAACATAAAGCTGAATGCCAGAATTGGCATCCATAGTAGGCTAACCATCCACATATTAAATTGCACTTTCATCGGCGCATCTATACCACCAGGTCCGAACCAGGCAAAGATGGCGATGATGGCGTAGGCCAGCGTTAAGCCCAGCACAGATGCGGCTAAGCTTTTTTGCCACCAGTGGGGTTGGATCTTCTCCGTTTTCGATAAACGCTTCATCCGTTATCTTCTCGTTTCTTACTCAGGCTCAATAAGGGAATACAGGTCAGTAAGGTAATAGAGGTAAAAATCCAGGTGAATATCGCGGCGCTGGTGGTGAGTACTTGCAACCAGCAAGCGAGTGCCAAGATGAAAAGGCCGTAGCCTATCTGCCTGATGGGTTTAGGCAACCTTTGTCGGATCAATCCTTGATGCCTGTTGGTGAGGTAAATCAACGTGGCACCACACAGGGTTAATACTAATGCCGTAATTTGAAACATAAGTAACTCCTTTCCCTTCTAGATGTAAAACTCGCGACAATCGTAATGTAAATGCTAATGATTCGCAATTGCGCAGTTTCGCAATTTGGAGTAAATTGTTGCGGATTTACAAAGTCATGATGAAATTTACTTATTAGAAGTCTGAGGGATCTCATGGAAAACAGGGTGTTCAAGAAAAATCTTATTGTCATCGCGATGCTGTGCAGTCCAGCATTTTCGGCGTATGCCGTCGTTGATGCTGAGTCGACCAAATCTATTGAAGTGATCACCGTATATGGTGAAAAAATAGAGCGTAGTTTGAAAGATACTACTTCATCGGTATCCGTTATTGATAAGGACAAGCTAGATAGCGGCCAGTATCTTTCCGTATCCAGTGCTTTATCAGAAATTCCCAACGTGGTGGTGTTAAGTGGTGCAGTACCGGATATTCGTGGTGTCACCGGTAATGGCTCTGCAACGGGTTTTAACTCATTCTCTGGTGGAGCCAAGGCGAGAGTATCGACCCTGGTCGACGGTGTCGCTGAGCCATTCGTTGCAGACTTAACCGGCGACACGGGTCTTTGGGATATTGAGCAGATAGAGGTTTTTCGTGGGCCACAATCGACCATTAATGGCCGTAACAGCATAGGTGGTACCGTTTTTATTAAGACCGCAGATCCAAGTTTTGACTGGACAGGCGCGGCAAGACTCGGTTATCGCAATCAAGACAGTCATATCGACAGCGCGGTGATGTTATCCGGCCCCATATTAGATGACCAATTAGCCTTTCGTGTCACTGGTCAGAATGTGACGGGTGAGACTTATAATAATGGCTTAGTGTTTGAGACTAACCCTGAGACATTCGACCAGAATGAGCTTATCACCAACCGCTGGCGAGGTAAGTTATTGTGGCAGCCTACCGGAGTCGATAATTTCAAAGTCCTCTATAGCTTTTCTTATAACGATGAGAAGGGGGATTCGGGTCGAAATTTCTTTACTGGCGATGATCCCTGGGCCTATAAACCCATGTTCCAGCGCTACATAGAGACCCAATCTAATACTCACTCGGTGACATTCGATTATGAGCTGGGTAACGGCCAAGCTTTGGATCTACAGATAGCCTATATGGGTTATGACTGGGGTTTTGTCTCCTATGAAGCCTCAGCTGCAGCTCAGCAAGATGTCATGATGCATGACAAGAGTTACACCGTCGATGGTAAGTATAGTTTCGGCTTGAACGATGCCAATTTTAATGGCTTTGTCGGCCTTGCTTATTACAAGCGTAGCCAGGATTTTACTAGTAAAGGCGGCTTTTCTTATGGGGGTGACGACAGCAGTACTTCATCATCTATCTATGGTGAAGTCACCTATGCCATGACAGAGACACTCAAGCTCACAGTCGGTGGTCGAGTGATGCGTGACGAGCAAACCCGAAATTTCGCCATGGAGTTTAGAGGCAATGATCTGGATGAGCAGTTAGACACCAGTAAAACGGTGAGCTTACCTAAGCTAGTGCTGCAATATGCTATCAGCGACAGTACTACGTTAGCCGCGAGTGCTCGCCGCGGATATAACGCAGGTGGCGGCGCACTTTCATTCTCGACCAGTGCCTATTACTACTATGATGAAGAGTCGGTAGACACCTACGAAATAAGTTCTCGTAGTAGCTTCCTCAATGGCAATGTCAATCTAAGTGCCAACTTGTTTTACAATAATTTCGATGGCTATCAGGCGTCTAACAGTGAACGTATGATCACCAATGTGGACAAGGCAGTGACAACGGGTCTAGAAGCCGAGCTTACCGCGATGTTGAGTGATGACTGGCAACTTACATCTGGATTAGGCCTACTCAAATCAGAGATTAAGGAAGCCGATGCGAGTTATGGTGACATCATAGGTAATGAGCTTAACTCTGCGCCCAATCTCACCGCTAACTTAGGTGTGAAATACTGGTTTAATGACGAGCTTAGCTTCGGGCTATCGGGCAATTATGTGGGTGAGTACTTTGCCGATATCAATAACACCGAAGAGAGAGTCGCCGGTGATTACGTGGTTAGCCGTTTCAATGTTGATTATCAGACAGGCGAGTGGCGAGTGAGTGCTTTCGTCAACAACCTGTTTGATGAGCAGGCATTAACGGTTAACGACCCACCCAGTGGCCGTTACCCGGATGGATATGCGGCAGTTATTGATCCTAGAAATGTCGGTGTGAATGTGACTTATACCTTCTAAATGATCGTAAGTTGAATGCTATTTACTAAAAAGACTTCGTTGCCTGTGCAGCGGAGTCTTTTTCTGTTTAACCTTATGATTTAAAAATTAAAGCCATCCTCTAAAGTTGTCTACTCTTTTCGTATCTGGCCTATTAATGGCAAGCTCTGTATTTACTGGATTCTAGCTGTGCTTGTTTATTGTGGTTCTGGATGAGAATAAGCAGGCGGACTATCATCCATCTTTAGCTTCTCCATATTGTTGGCAATACTTAAAAAACGCCTCGAATAACGGTGTTTTATATTTATGCTCTTGATAGGTAATAAATAGCGGATGTGCGATGACGACGTCTAGTGGCAGCTCTTTAACTCTTTTGTCGTCTAATGCCCACTTGGCCGTTAACTCTGAAACACACGCTAACCCCAGACCTGTGCTGACGGCGTTTATAATGGCTTCGCTGTCATTGAGTTCCAGAGTCATATTCCATTGGCTCAGGTGGGGCGCTAGACATTGGGTAAATACATCACGGCTTCCTGAACCTAACTCTCTTAAAATCCAGTCTTGCCCACCTAGATCAGCGTAAGATTGACTGGCTTGTTGGCTTAAAGGGTGATTAGTAGCGGCAATAAGGCACATACGGTCTTGCCACCAGGGTAAATGTACCTGACCTTCCCGGGGGATATCGGCTTCGATTAAGCCGATATCCAACTCGAAGTTGGCCAATTTTCGACAAACATCCTCACTATTGAGGATCTCTATCCGTTGATTTGTATGTCCTGTCTGCTGGCGGAAGCCTGCCAGTAACTCTGGTAGTACATGATTACCTATGGCCTTGCTGCAACCTATCTTAATTTCTCCGGTCAACTCGGCATTATCAAATAAGCTGTCGAGCAACTTAGCCCGAGCTAACAATTCATCGGCGAGGGGAAGTAACTTTTCTCCATTGGAGTTAAGCCTCAAGGAATTTGGCAATCTATCGAATAACTCCCTGTTTAGCTGCTTTTCCAGTTCCTTGAGTGAGATACTGACCGCAGGCTTTGATAGGTATAACTTCTCGGCAGCCAGACTCAAATTGGTGTTTCTGGCCACGGTGGCGAAAACTTTAAGCTGTTTAAAGGTAATATTCATCATTGACTCACTGAGAAACATGGGGCTTAAATTGACATCTGCTACAGATTTTAGCCGTGATCTGAGTATAGAGATTTCTGTCCATAGAAGTCCCATATACCCACCTTGGCATCACACTTGGTCTTGCTGATCTTTTGCAATGTTATCTTGATGTTGTTCCATCTCATACCAGATTACATTGACTATGCCGCAAGCGCATGCAAAAAAAACACCTAATATCCAGCACATGTACCACATATAAACTCCTAAATAGGTATATTTTTATATACCTTAGCTTGTTATTACTTTCTTTAATGCTTGCTAATAAATGCTTGGCTTTACCATGAGGCCAAGCATTCTGAAAGCTGGCTTGATCAAATTCAACCTTAGATATCGCCTATTTAAGGCGATATCTAAGAACTGAAGCACGTATAGCTAGGCGCTAATATGCCGAGTGATTATTTTGAATAATTTCTTTTACCGTAACGGTTCGCCACATTTTGTAGTAACACCAAAAAGTGTAGAGTAGGATGACCGGGATGATGACGACCGCGATAATTGATATAACCGATAAGGTATATTGGCTGGCGACAACATCCCATAGGGTCAAGCTATGATCTGGAACGCTACTCGATGGCATGACAAATGGAAACATTGCAGTACCCGCAGTGAGAATGACGCCAGTTGCAGATAAGGCACTGGCGGTAAATGCCCATGTGCCCTTACCAGCGCGGGCCATCAAGCCTGCTATAAGCGCCATCACTATACCGAGCGCCGGGAATGACCAAAGCAAGGGTTGTAACTTATAGTTATGCATCCAGGCACCTAGCTCAGTGACAACCTGTTTAGTGACCGGAATCGCTAATGCGGAAGGATCTACCTGACTGGTGATCACAAAGCCTTCGATAGATTGGGCAATCATCACTCCTGCTAAAACAAAACTGACAACCAGAACCAAGGCGGCTATTTGGACAGCCTTGGCCGCTCTGGATGCGACTAGCGCATCGGTGCGCATCACTAACCAGGTGCCGCCATGCATAATAATCATGGCAACACTCACGACGCCAGACAGTATGGCAAAGGGGTTAAATAAGCCTAGGTAAGTGCCGGTATAAGTAACGCGCATAAACTTATCAAAATGAAATGGCACACCTTGCAGTAAGTTACCAAAAGCGATTCCAAATACTAAAGGAGCCACCATACTGCCAACGAATAAGGCTATATCCCAGTTATTACGCCAGCGTGGAGAGTCAATCTTATTGCGATAATCAAAAGCCAGAGGCCTAAGGAATAGCGAGAATAGGGTCAACATCATGACAAAATAGAATCCACTAAATGCGGTGGCATAAACCATAGGCCAGGCAGCGAACAAGCAACCGCCAAAGGCGATAAACCATACCTGATTACCGTCCCAATGAGCGCCTATGCTATTAATCGCGACTCGGCGTTCATTATCACTTTTTCCAACGAAGAGTAATAAGCCGCCCACTCCCATATCCATCCCCGCGGTGATGACAAAGCCTATCATCAGGACGCCAATCAATCCCCACCAGAGTAATTTTAAGCTTTCATAGTCAAACATTTAAGGATTCCTTTGTGGTGCTTAGATGCAATAGAGGGCTGGCATCGGATTCTTGCTCGAAATGATAACGACCTGTGTGTAATGAGCTGGGTCCGATCCGGGCAAATTTAATCATCAGACACATTTCGATAACGAACAGAATGAGATAGACAGAAATAAAGGCGAGCATGCTGGTAAGAACATCGCTCACCGCTAGGTTGGATACGGAGAGGAAGGTCGGAAATACTTCACTTATTGACCAAGGTTGACGGCCTAATTCGGCGACAAGCCAGCCTGTTTCTATGGCAACCCAAGGTAATGGTAGTGCAAATAAAATGGCTTTAAGTAACCATCTTTTTTGTTCGATAACCCGTTTTGCATTGAAGTAAAATGCCAGAACAAACAGGAGTAGCATAGTTATACCGCTACCAACCATAATACGAAATGCAAAAAATAGTGGAGCAACTGGGGGAATAGAGTCATCCACAGCCATGCTTATTTGCTCATCGTTGGCGTCTATTACATTTTCGGTGTAGCGCTTAAGTAGCAGGCCGTATCCCAGATCTTGCTTGGTATCGTTGAAACCTGTGAGGTTTTCTTGAGTTTTGTCTCCCGCTTGCAGCTTTAACAGGTAGTCATAGGCAAGTATGCCATTGCGGATCCGCACTTCGTGATCCTTTTTCAGATCGCTGATCCCAATGACTTTTTTATCTAATGAACGGGTCGCTATAATCCCCAGAGCATAGGGTATCTTTATCGCATAATCAGTATGCATCTCTTTATCGTTCGGTATGCCTATCAGGGTAAAGTCAGCTGGTGCCTGTTCGGTATGATATTCAGCTTCAATTGCAGCAAGCTTAACTTTTTGTACTGCTCCAGCCTCATAACCTGACTCATCACCCAGTACTAAAACGGATAAAATCGCTGCCAGACCGAATCCAGATGCGACCGCAAAAG
The DNA here is from genome assembly GCF_002005305.1 of Shewanella psychrophila. Taxonomy (NCBI): domain Bacteria; kingdom Pseudomonadati; phylum Pseudomonadota; class Gammaproteobacteria; order Alteromonadales; family Shewanellaceae; genus Shewanella; species Shewanella psychrophila. The sequence continues at coordinate 3,125,452 of NZ_CP014782.1, read as the reverse complement.
AACGCTTAGCAAAGGGGAGGTCCCGGCCCTTCAATATGTAATAACTACTGATGCTCATTACAAACATGGCACCAGCAACATATCCGGCTGCTGCAGTGTGAATGAATTTCACTTGGGCCACTGGATTGAATATCAATTGTGTGAAACTGGTCATTTCCATGCGCATTGTTTCAAAATTAAATTCACTACCGACCGGGTTTTGCATCCAAGCGTTACCAATCAGGATCCACAATGCAGATAAGTTAGTGCCCAGGGCCATCAAAAAAGTGCCGGCTAAATGTTGACGTTTAGTTAGCCTGTCCCAACCCAAAAAAAACATGCCTACGAAAGTAGATTCAAGGAAAAAAGCCATTAAACTTTCGATAGCCAGAGGGGCGCCAAACACATCACCAACATAATGTGAGAAGTAAGCCCAGTTAGTACCAAATTCGAACTCCATAGTCAGGCCTGTTGCGACACCCAACGCAAAGTTAATACCAAATAACTTGCCCCAGAACTTAGTCATGTCCCGGTATATTTCACGTCCCGTTATTACATAAACTACCTCCATGATGACCAATATCCAGGACATGCCTATGGTTAAGGGGACGAAGAGAAAATGGAACAGAGCTGTGATGGCGAATTGCCAGCGAGATAACTCCACGAGAGTTTCATTAATCATATAAAGATTTCCTATTAATCTTATTTATGTTTGTTGCCTGCGCGCTATATATTTGACTTATTGATAAAAAATCGATAAGTCTCACTTCAGGGGGTAAACCCAAAGAAAGGAACGTCTTAACAGGTGATTCGATAGTGCCAGTTAGCCCCATTGAAGTGAGGGTTCAGGCGTAAAGATAAAGAGTGCTAACCTATGTATTCACAGTTTCATTTATTCCCTCCTTCGTTAAAAGGAGGGAATAATAATTTTGGCTTAAGTAGAGCATGTCTCTTGATATAAAAACTGCTGACTTTAACTCATTAGGTTTACTGAATTGTAATTAGACGGCTAGACGTGTTATCCATTATTGATTAGCTTGAAACGTTTATTCAGCCAGTAATCGGCACTGACATAACGTCCCCCACCGTAGAAGAATAGAACCATAAACATAACAAAATAAGTTATTGGAAATTCCATTCCGTTATTTAACATCACAGGATCGGCCAGCTCAGTAAGGTAGTTATAACGTCCCGGGAAGTTCTCGCCTAACCAAGTCATAAAAGAACTTAACCGCATACTGGATTCAGCTCCTTTACCTGCAACAACCAGCCATCCATTAGACCAATGAACTAAAGCACTGGCTGCACTCATCATAAATATCATTGGAACCGACATGATTCGTGTGAACAGCCCCAGTGCAATACAAATGAGTCCTATAATTTCAGTCCCTGTTGCCATAAAGGCCATTAATGTCGGAAAAGGTAAATTCAAACCACCCTCTCCAAACGAGGTTACAGTGCCAGAAAAACCTACAACTTTAGAGTGGGCTCCTGTATATATTACCGGAATTAAATATAGGCGAATGGCAAGCAAAGCAATAAAATCAAATTTCTTACATCTGTTGAGTAATAAATTGATTCGAGAAAATAATAATTTAATCATGGAATTCCTCTTTGTGTGACATGTTAATTAAGTTTGTTTTGTGGGACTGAATTAACCACATGTTTAAATCGAAATGCTTTAGGTTTTTATCTATATATTCTTTAAGTGCAGAATAGCTAACAGGCATGACTTGATTTAGATAACCGATTAAAAATCTATCAATAAGAGTTAGCTCTTGCCATAAAACCTGATGTCTTATATTTCTAAAAATCCCATATGACAATCGCTCAGGTTTAAGGTTGCAAAACCCTACCATTGCCTGGTCTATTGAAAATGGAACTTCAATACACTGAAGAGTTTGATTCAGATAGATATAAACTTCCTGCTCATTAAAATCGTTTAACTCAGGTATTATCTCTGAATGTTTTATTGATAATGGGTTTATTTCCGTGTTGAATATAACCCACTCAAACTCAACTAGAGATAATAGTATGTGGCTTATTGCATTATAACCTTGCATAAAGCGAACAAACTCTGTAGCTATATTATGAAATTCAGGCTCTATTGAAGGATGATTATATAAAAAGTCTAAGGCTAGCTTCTCTTTATTTTTTACTCCTAATGAAAAGCTAAATAATGGGAACGTATTGCTGATAACATCACTTATGTTGTCAATAATAAATTCTCGGTAAAGGGTAACATCTGCCTTATTAGTCGTCATACTTTGGTGACGAATAGCTTGAGTCAGTCGTTGCGTATCTTTGCATAGCTTCTCAGGCGGATTGTGCATACCAGTCCTCCTCGACTTGCTTCTCTCCTGCTATCGAATCATGTAATAGCTCCAGTTCAGTACAAAGCCTTGCTAGCTCTGGAACATGGTGATCTCGCTCTAACAGTAAAGGCCGTAGACCATGATATTTAATGACCTGTTGAGCTAATGTGGTAACTTCATGATTTACAGCCTTGCCATGAGTATCCAGAAGAAAGCCGTCATCTTGTTCTAAATGTCCAGCAATATGGTAATAGCGAATAGCCTTACTAGGCAGCGAAGTAATAAAGTCTAAGGCGTTATAATGATGGTTTTTACTATTAACATAGACATTGTTTATATCCAGTAGTAGCTCGCAGTCACTCTTATCAACGAGTTCTGATATAAACTCTGCTTCTGCCATCTCATCAGCATATTGGTAATAGTAAGATATATTTTCCAATACCAATGGACGCTTAATAATATCCTGAACCCGTTTAATACGATCCGCTAAGTAGTCAATATTGGCCCGGTGGCGGGGGATGGGTAGCAACTCATAGAGGTAACCGGTTCTATCTCGAGAAAAACTCAAATGCTCACTGTAAATATCAATATCGTAGTAATCTAAGAAGTCACCGACTTTTTTGATGAAATCAATATTCAGAGGTTGGGCATCACCGATTGACAGGCTGAGTCCATGAGCAATAAGAGGATACCGTTCGGCAATACAGTCGAGACTTTCACGTTTCAGCCCTCCCATATTCATCCAGTTTTCCGGTGCGAGTTCCAGGAAATCTAGTTGTGGAATTTTAGCTTGGTTACATAGCGATAGGATATGTTCGTTACGCAGACCAATCCCTTTATTTGCAGCTGTTATTGACCACATAAGCCACCTGCGCATTTTCCTGGTTGAGCTATTTGAGTCTGTGTTTTCTTGTTGGTAATGCCTTCCCCTGAAGAGCCACATTGACCATCCCGAGCGTAAACCAATCGTCCCTGGGGATCATTGACTAAATCTTTTTTGCCAAATTGCTTTGTTCCTCCGCATTTACCAGCGGCACAGGCACCATTATTACCAGTGGTTTTCTCTGGTTTAGTCTGCGGCAGACTAGACTGAGACTGAAGCTGGGGTTGAGATACAGCAGCTTGCACCAGACTAATATTAAGACCAACTAAGGAGGTCATGGCGATTGAGAGAATTAATTTGTTTTTCATTTGTCAGATCCTTTATTAGCGTTAACGGGATAACTAGCAAGGTCGCGACCCGCATAGACTGGTCCGTGATAGTATTGCTTGATTATTTCGATAGATTCATCTTTCATGCCCAGGCTCTTACCCATAAAGTGATTAAGAACCAACATTTTCGCATGGGTTTTTGCGGCAATTTGTCCAACGGTTGAAGGTTTAGCGTGTAAATAAGCAGAGCCGCTGTCAGCACCTTCATCAATAGCGCTCGGCATTACCAGAATATCGGCATCTTTAGCAAATTCGATAAATGATTCATCACTGCCATTTTGATCGGCTGAAATAACGATTGTGCCTTTGGCGGATTCAATCCGATAAGATAAGCAAGGTACATCTCCGTGGGGAATACTCTTGGCGTAAATGGTTAAGCCATCTGCGTCATATACCTTGGTAGGTTGTTTTTTATGGATGTCGACATCATTTAAAGAGACAGGGAATAGACCATGGCTGCCATCATAGATGCCATTAAGGTAAGCGTAAGCCCCTTTATCCGAGTTAAATAATGCATCCATATACTCAGTTAAACTTGGGAATCCTCCACCTCCAGTTGGGCCTGATATGGCTAATGTCGAACTTCGGTCAAAAAATATCCCGCCTTTTAGTAAGGCTGGTAAATCTGTAACATGATCGGTGTGAAAGTGAGTCATACCTAAGAAATTCAACTCTTCCATTCTGGAGCCTGACTGACCAAATCTCAGGTATACACCTCCTCCAGCATCGATAAGGATCCGTGATTTACCTTTCCACCAAATCACCTCACCTGAGGAAGCTCTGGCATCATCAGAAATTGGGCCGCCAGAACCTAATAACTGTAAGGTAAAATCTTTATCCAGAGGTTCTGTTGAAATTGCATGGGCTAATGAGCTAACGATAAATAAGCTTGTAGCTAACATAGTTTTTTTAAACATGATTTTATGTTTCCAATATATTTTCAGATATAAAAATCAATACACAAAGATAGTATTTACCTTTGTGCTAATTTATTTCGGGAATTCCCCAGGATATTTAACCTGTTTGCCTGTACTAGATTTAAATAAATGTCCATGACATGAGGCTATATTTGTCTAAATTGGTAAGTAAAAATATTTAAATGTATTTAACATGCGTTTAATTTTTATAAACATTGGTCGCGTGGACTTGTATAGTGTGGGGCTTGTTTGGTTTCTATGATGATGAACCTTTGTCCTGCTTCTCCATAAATCAAGACCTTATGAAGCTTAGGTGAACTTGTCTGCTTTGAATTAAAGCGCTCGGGGCAATGGTCAAGAGCTGAAGGGGCCATGTTTATGTTGAACGAATGAGATGGTTTGGCTGACCTGTGTCTCCTTGTTTTTATGTGCAGGTAAACATTGCCAGATTATTAAAAGGAGTTTAGGAGGTGAACTTTCCCGATGATTTTTTTGTCACACAGATACTTCACAGAGCCAACTCGCTAAGCTCAAGCATAGTGAAGTCAACATTGAATTGATCACCATTAAATGGAAATATCATCATGAAAAAAACAATTCCTTTTGCATTACTTCTAATGACTTTTGCTGGGGCATCTCAAGCGGCCACGGTGGACTACTTACAATCAAGAGGTGGGGTGGCGTATCAGGTAAACCATGACAAGCCCTTTACTGGCACTTTTGTGAATAAGTATAACAATGGTCAAAAAGACATTGAAGTCAGCTTCAAAGACGGTAAACAGAATGGCACTGCAACAAGGTGGTACCCGAATGATCAAAAGATCAGTGAAGTTCAATATAGTGATGGGCAAAAAGATGGCAAGGAGATTGGCTGGTATGAAAATGGTCAAAAAGCCGTTGAATCTCAATTCACTAAAGGCCAAGAAGATGGAGTAGAAACACATTGGTTTGAAAATGGCCAAAAATCTTCTGAGATAACCTATAAAGATGGCAAGAAAAATGGGACGAAAACCTTGTGGTATCGCAATGGACAAAAGTACCAGGTGTCAAACTACACCCTGGGTAAGTTAAATGATGGGACGGTGACGGCTTGGTACCCTAATGGCGAAAAAGCTGCTGAAATTACTTTCGAGAAAGGAAATGAAGTCTCAAGCCAGTATTGGCCTGAACACGTTTAACTGTCGAATATGGTGTTATAGGCTAGCTGTTGTTTATTGCTAGCCTATTTAGCTGCTAAAACATTCTCAAGAGTCTAAGATACTTAAATTCTGTAATATAATATGGTTTCATTAATTATTATTAATGAAACCATATTTATCCATGCTAATTTGTATGTAGCTAGAGTGTGGTTTTTTATATTGAAACTCAGTATTATTTATTATAAGCAGTGCCTTTGTTTTTTATTCTCACTTGTTGTTAATGAAGTTAGGGAGTGGAGATAACTGTAAAATAGCTTTATTGTGATTGAATTCAAATTATGAAAGTAAGAAAATAAATAAGTATTGATAATAGGCTACAACCTATTAAGCTTACTGGCTTTATTTTTAAGTCTGGAAGTTGTCAATGAAAATCAAAGTGCTATCTGCAGTTATGCTGTCAGTGTTATTATCGGGTTGTGCAGGTCAAATGGCTGTAAGTAACGCAACAATGAAATTTAATATGGATGCTGTCGATAATCGTTATGCCAGAGGCGGCCTAACAATACTGATGGCTCCAGTATATGCTGTCACTACTGTTGCTGATTATGGTCTATTTAATCCTATTGAGTTTTGGACTGGAGAGAATATCCTTACAGACAAAAAATCAATTTATGATATGAAAGGTAAAAACTATATAGAGATAAATGACGATTTAGATGAGTCATTAAAAACGGCTCCTATTAAACTAGATTGATTTTTTACAGTGCAAGTGGATCTGAGCTAAAGATCCACTGTCTAAACATCGAGTTCAGTATGTGCACCGTTATTAAATCTAACTAAAATTGAGACTGCATAGCTAAGCCCCACTTAGTCTCTTCTTCATTAACATTATCAAAATGACTAGACTCATAACGATATCTGATTTCCCATGACCAACGTTCGGTTACACGATATCCAAGTGACAGCCAGGTATAAACTTCATATCGTTCACTGCCATCGATAGCCGCGTTGCCCTGTACAACCAATGTGTTGTACCACCTATCACTCCATGGTTTGAGAATCGTTGCACTGGCAGTTGCTGTAATACTGTCACTACTCGAGTAATCTTTTACATTCAGGTAGTTTGCCCCGAACTCAGTAAATAAGGCTGTATCCATCCAACCATTAAATTCGCTAATAATGCCAACTTGATATTGGTAGTGGTTAAAGCGGCCGATTTCTGTATCCGTTTTCCCATGTTTAATTGAAGCGCTCAGATTCCAGTTACTTAACGGGCTTTGAGGAGAATAGAGATAAGACAAGTTCCATTTATCTCCGCCAAAGTTTGTGTTTAGTTCAATTTTTTGATTGTTCCACCCATAGCGCCCAGCGACTTTTAGTACATCGGCGTCGAAACCAGCCCCTAAGGTTGTGGTTAAATTGAGAGGGTCTGCAATGTGGCGAATGGTTTGTGCATTTACAGCACTAGAGAGGCAGAGGAAAATGAGGGTTACGGGAAGCCCACTTTTATTATTGAAATACATTTGTAACACCTGAAAAAATATCATTATCACAGTCAAAGTAAGGTCGCTCAACATCTTTTACTAATTATTACAATGCGTTAAATAGGGTATAGCATCTGGCGTTGATTGCGACAAAAGTATCAATGGGTATCCTTGGGGGGGAGAGACTGAGCCCATGTGCTCTTAGCCTTGATATTGCTTTACTGGATAGTCTGGAGATAGTTGGCTGGCTCTAACATTTAAATGGGTTTCAATTCACATTGCCGAATAGGGTCATATTACTCACTGTATAGGTTGAAATGGCGGAGCCAAACACTTGTTAAGTTTCTTTCTAAGTAAACTATGGCTATATTTCAGTGATGGACTAAGCAATGGTCAAGCTCAGAAAAACATGGATAGCTATGTCATTTTTTCAGAATAATTTACGATTTCAGATAATATTCCCACTGTCGCTTATTATGGCGATTATGTTAGCGGTACTTAGTTATTCTATTCCAATACTGGTTGAAAGAAATGCAGAGCAACATGCATTACACACAGCACTTAACTCCTTAAAACAACTGAAATCATTACGCGCTTACTATACCAAAAATGTTGTTAAGAAAGTGCAAGATTTTGGCGTGTTAACACCAGCGATTAAACACTTAGGTGAGACTGATAAAATTCCTCTGCCGGCGACTATGATTCACGATTTAAGCCAGTTGTTTGACGAAAATGGAAGTAAATTGAACCTATTCAGCGCTTACCCTTTTCCTAATCGTCAACATATTGTACTTGACTCTTTTCAACAAAAAGCTTGGTTAGAGCTCAAGGATAATCCGAGTAAAATAATTAGTGTCGTAAATAATGAAAATGATCATACGATATTAAGAGTCGCGATTTCCGATCAAATGCAGGTGCAAACGTGTGTAGATTGTCATAATAACCATCCACTAACACCTAAAGCAGACTGGAAGTTAGGTGATGTACGTGGCGTATTAGAGGTGAGTATAGATATTTCGTCTCAACTGGCTCTAGCAAATACTTTAAGTTTATGGATAATTTCATGCATGCTCATTGCGTGTATATTACTGATCATACTTTTTTATTTCTTAACGGGGAAAATAACCAAGCAAGTCGGTAATATCTCACAAGGCATGATTGCCCTTGGTAAGGGCGATTACGAGACAGAAATACCTCAATATTCTGCCACGTTAGAAACACATCAAATGTACATGGCATTTCAATTGTTTAAAACTGCACTATTAGAACGTCAAGAACTTGAAAAACAGCAACAACTATTTGAAACAGAAAAAGTTAACTCATTGGGCAGGATGGTGGCCAGCATCGCTCATGATGTGAATACACCCATAGGTATTGGCGTTACCGCAACCAGCTTTTTGCAAGGTGAAATTGAAATATTAGCCAAGAAGTTTGCTTCTGGGGAGTTAAATGAGGAGGACTTTGAGGAGTTTTTAGAATCGAGTCGTAGTTCAATGACTATTTTAACTCGAAATTTATCTTCAGCGGCAGATCTTATTCGCAGTTTTAAACAAGTATCGGTCGATCAAATGAGTGAACAAGCACGAGAGGTATTGCTATCTGAATACTTCAAAGAAGTTATTCATAGCATGTTGCCTAAAACCAAAAGAGCACAAGTGACGGTTGATTTTGACTGCATTGAAGATCGCACTTGCTTTATTTATCCAGGCTTCTTATCTCAAGTGATAACTAACTTAATAGCCAACTCTATTATCCACGGCTTTGCAGAGCAAAAGAATGGCACGATTACACTGCTTATATCGGCTAAAAATAATGAAGTCAGCATACAATATCGTGATAATGGTATTGGTATTGCTGATGAGGTTCTGCCAAAGGTGATGGAGCCCTTTTTCACGACTAAAAGAGATGAAGGAGGTAGTGGGCTAGGGTTGAGTATTATTCACAATATTGTCACTCAAAAGCTTAATGGTCATATCAAGCTCACCAGTGGTGTAGGTAAAGGGTTAACGGTGGATATTTCTTTTCCTGTTTTGAAACTGGAAGCTGATGGGCTTTGAGCTCTTTATCATTGCTAAATGTAGTGACGAGCCCCTCTACGACAATAACGTTGCTCAAAATTAAATGGACTCATTTTCATGGTGCGAAAAGCATCGACCCAGCCAACAATCATAGGGACTAAGGTCCAGCTAAACATTAAGTACAAACTGCCTTTCAGATATTGACCTAAATAGAACTTATGTAAGCCTAACCCCCCCAATAACAAGCTAAACCATATTGCGAGCTTTTGATTTTTAATGCGCATGTGCGGATCGATTCCTGCGAGTGCTTCTAACCCTTGAGCTGCATGGCATAGTGGGCAGACGATTAAACTCGGGTCGATATTTTGGCTGCACTCTGTACATTGAAAGCATGGGAAATCATTATTTTTCATTGCAAACTCCAGTTGTCACAAGTTAGTCCTATGGCTAGTGACTATTATGCGTACAAGTGTGCGCTGAAACCTAGGTGCACAGTTCACAAAATTAAAATAAAGATACGGCTATCTTGTCTCCCATTACTGCTGGCTTCCTATCGTTTACCTTGAGTCCAAGTCATTCTTTATTAGCAAAGGTCGGCTTGGTTTTCCTGTTAGCGATTTGTAATTCCTACTGAGATCATCTACTCTATTTGCTCATTTTAAGGCCATTGCATAGCGGTTTAATGAGTATAACTAAAAGTCTATAAAGCTTAATTATACTCAGTGCAAACAGGCACAGGAGAAGCATGTCAGACTCTGATATATCACCTCAATTTAGTTCAAAAATGAGCATTACTGATTATAAAAAAGTAATCCAAGATGCTGACAACTACTTTAATAAAAACTTTACCCACGTTGCTATCGACGAAATAGTAAAGTTACGTGCTGATTTTTTTGACTCCTTGCTTCTCCATCTCTGGGAATGTGCCAAACTCACCGGCGAAAACTTATCCCTCAATGCTATAGGTGGCTATGGCCGTCAAACCTTGCACCTACATTCAGACATTGATATTTGTGTACTATTTCCCGAAGAACTTAGTCCTCACCAAACTACCCAGATTGGCCTTTTCTTTACTCAACTATGGGATTTAGGCCTAGAGCTTGGGCATAGCGTTCGAGCACTGACTGAAATTGATAAAGCGTGTGAAGATATCACCATTGCTACTTCATTATTTGAGATTCGCCATTTAACAGGGCCTGAGTCTCACGCTAATCAAGTTTTAGACAGACTTTATGGGGATGACCTCTGGAGCAGTGAAGCTTTCTTTAAAGCTAAGGTCAGTGAGCAAGAGGAACGTCATCTAAAGGCACAAGGCAGTGCTTTTAGCCTAGAGCCAAACCTCAAAAATAGCCCAGGTGGAATGCGGGATATTCAAACCCTGATTTGGGTAACCCGTAAGTACTTTGCTGCTGAGGATATGGCGGCTTTAAGACGGTTCGGCTTCTTTACTGCTGACGAATATGCTGAGTTATTAGAGTCACAACATTTTATCTGGCGTGCACGTTGGGCATTACACGCAGCAGCGCAGCGCTCTGAAAACAGATTACTTATCTCTTTGCAAAGTGATGTGGCTAGGCTGATGGGCTTTGGAGATAGCAGTCACCTTACTATCGAAAAAATGATGCGTCAGTTATACAGAGCAATGAGGCGGATTAGCGAACTTAATCAAATGCTACTGCAGTATTTTAAAGATGAAATCCTAGAGCAAACAGACAGGAAATCTACCCCGTTAAATCAACACTTCGAAATAAATGGTCGACTGATCAATGCTCGCCATGATGATGTATTTGTTGATCGTAAGCAGCTAATCGCTCTCTTCATTCATATAGCAGAAAACGCGAACGATATAGACGGTATTACGCCACAGACGATTCGATTAATACGTCAGGTGAGACGACGATTACTGGGTGATTTGCAAGATTTTCATAGTTGCCGTAAAGAGTTCATTTCACTATTTCGACATCCTCAAGGCATGGGCCTCGCACTATCATTAATGCACAAACATGGGATCTTAGCGTCTTATCTTCCGCAGTGGCGCGAAATTGTAGGTCAAATGCAATTCGACTTGTACCATGTTTACCCCGTTGACGAGCATACGCATAAGCTACTTAAAAACTTATACTCGCTAAATAATAAACCTGAAATTCCCTCTCTTGTACAGCCTAGTACTGTTTACAAAGCGATAGAGAATAAAGAGGTATTGTTGTTAGCCGCTTTGTTCCATGATTTAGGCAAAGGACGCGGCGGTGATCACAGTGAATTAGGAGCTGTCGACGCGTTACAATTTGCTAAATTTCATGAGCTAAAACCATCGCAAGCTAAGGTGATCGTATGGTTAGTTAAAAACCATCTATTGTTATCTTTATCATCCCAACGGTTAGATATATATGACCCTTCGGAAGTTAAGAATCTTGCTAAAACGATAGGAACTAAAGCCAGGCTCGATGCGCTCTATTGCTTAACGGTTGCCGATATTAAGGCGACCAATGATGATTTGTGGACTAACTGGAAGGCAACGTTACTTCGAGATCTCTATTTGTCGATTAGTTATGCACTGCGTAATGGTCTAGAAAATGTACTAGAGCAGCGAACTATCGTCCGTGAGCACAAAAATGAAGCCCTAGAACTGATGGGAATGAGTGAAACGACTGATGATATTAAACAGCTTTGGAAGCGCTTACCGCTATCATTTTTCAGTAACGCTCAACCCCGTGACATCGCACGTTACTCTAAAGCCATGATGAAGTACCCCACTGAACATGCACTTATTTTGTTAGATGAAAGCAGTACTAAAGGTAGCAGTGATCTGTTTGTTTATATGAAGGATAAGCCAGGCCTGTTTGTGACATTATTTAATACCTTAGCTTCACTACAAATTTCAGTTCAACAAGCTAATATCTCCAGAACTAAAGATGGTTATGTGGTGGAGTCTTTAAAAATATTGGATTATGACCATCACCCAATAAGAACTGCGGGTCGACGTGACCGTATCAAGAAAAGACTGAAACAAGTATTGTTTGAAAATAGAAAGGTGCCTAAACAACGCCTTAATAGCAACATTGGCTCATTCGTCAGTGAGGCCAAAGTTGAGTTCTTACACTCTCGTAAAAAGGATAGAACGCTTATCAGTGTTACCGCACTCGATAACCCACAATTTATGAGCCACTTCTGTAACGGTTTCAGGCTGTTTGAGCTTAACATTCACTCTGCAAAAATAACCACAGTTGGAGAGCAAGTCGACAATGTATTCCTAGTCTCTGATAAAAATGGTCAAGCATTAGACGATGAGAGTAAGCAAGCGCTAAAGTCTTTCTTTGTCGATATAATTAAAGAACAGGCCCCGGTTTAATTCTTTATTATGTGCCAGCCCCTGATAAGTGTGAACATCTGAGGACTGACATAGATGAGAGCCAATATGGACATGCATAGTTAATCTTTCCGACACAAGTGAGTCGTTTATATGGAAGAGGTTAGCTATGGGGGCTTAGTTATTTCTTTTAGTCGCTGCTCCTATACTCGTCTCCACTCCCATTAGAAAATTTGGGTTAGGAAGATATGTCGGATTTAGCATTCCAAAGTTTATTTAACTTCCACTTATTATCTGTCTTTTTCCAGCACTGTTTTAGAAAGAAGTAGATAAATGTATACTGCTTCAACTTTTCACCTCAAATAATATAAGTGACTAATTTTTATCACATGTCATGCGTAAACAACTTAATTACTATCATTATAAAAGGACTTAAAATGAAACACATCGCTTTATCTTTGCTAACTGCTGCCCTATTAAGTGGCTGTGGTGCCACTAAGACTGCTTCTAGCCCTGCACTTGAAACGAATAAAGCAATAGCACAAACAGAGATAGCACAGACAGAAATAGTGCAAACGCAAAAGGTGGAAAAAACGGTTAAGCAGGTCACTAAATTATCGAACTTGACTGATGACAAGACCGTTTATATCTTAATGGATATCCCTTTTCGTCCAGACAGCCATATCGCGGATAATATTGAAAATGAATGTGCTGAACTTGGGAATCAATTCTCAAACTCTGTATTAAAGTATGCTAAGAAACAGAAGCTTTCGCTTAAAGCTGTAGATCAACTACCCGCTAATGGCAAAGTATTAAAGTTATCCATTGATGATGTTTACAGCGCGGGAAATGCTTTCATAGGTCACCGTAAGTCAGCGAGTATAACGGCATCATATCTAGTCGATGGTGAGATGCTGGCAACGACAGAAAAGACTCGAAATTCGGGTGGTGGCTTCTTCGGCGGTTTTAAAGGCTCATGCTCGGTATTGGCGCACACGGTCAATACCTTAGGTAATGATGTGGCTAAGTGGTTAAAGCAACAGACTAATTAATCACTGATGAAAAGATAAGGCTGTCCTGTTTTCGTTTTCAGGCAGCCTTAATCATTATCATTTGTCAGGATGACAAAATATAAACCGTATAGTCAAGGATTGGAATTATTATTGTATTCTCACAAAAATATTTAAAATAGAAGTACATAGCGAAAATTGAATTCTAAAGTTTACTCAACTCCAACTTATTCCAAGAGGTTAATGTTAATTCACCTCTTGCCTAGCACTCCCTTAATCTTGCAACATGTATAAAATCGAATTTAACTTGTCTTCATAACGTCCAGAGGATTATTTTGTGAAAGTAGACTACAAATTAGGGCTGTTTATCCTTGTATGTGTATCAAGTAATGCATTTGCTTCAGCATCAGATTGCAGAGATTTAAAGGCATGTGAGAGGAAGTTTTGTGAAATAAATTATCAGCTATCAATCGCCAAATCTAACAACAATGAATTTAAGGTTGATGGATTAACTAAGGCTTTAAAATACGCTAAAGAGAATTGCTCTATCCAAGGATTACGTGATGATTTACTCGATAAAATTGATGATAAGATGGCAGACATAGAGGGATACAGACAAGACCTCAATGAAGCTGAATCAGACAATGAAACAGATAAAATTGAAAAGTATCAAAGAAAAATTAAAGAAAAAGAAGAGGACATATCTGAACTAGAAATCGAACTTGCTGAATTACAATAAGGCAAGATTCATACCTGAATTCATTGTCCTATAGGGAGTTTGTAAAAGCTCTCTAGCTATTTTGAACATTTTAAACTGAAAGCGTAAGGAAAGGGTCGCTAACGGTCCTAGATAGCGCCTAGTTACACACCTCAATTAAGCCGTTACTCGCTCATAACGGACTATTGATGACCACTTCTTAGCATTGATAGTAGGCTTCGTCTGCATGACGCAAATTTGATAGTTAAAGAGTATATTTGTCGAATTTAAATGGATGTCTTAACTAAATAAACCGATCAAACAGATTCTGAGGACTCTACCTGCATCCAATCGATTTTAACGCCGGATTGGTCGAACATATCTTGGCTTATTTTAATCTTCTCCCCCCAGCGTGACAGGAAATCTTCGCTTGGTTGTGGACTATGCACTGTGCTCAAACCCGTTTGGATTATCTTTGCAGCGCAGTTGGGGCAGGGGAAGTGAGTAACCCAGATCTCGCAGCCGCTGAGATCACGTTTAGCATAGAGAATGGCGTTCTCTTCTGCATGGAGGGTTTTTAAGAGTTTCATCTCCCGGTTATCGGTTTCTGCACTATCGGAGATCCCGTGAGGGTAGCCGTTAAATCCTAAAGAGACAATACGGTTATCTTCGGTGATCACCGCACCAACTTGAGTGGAGGGATCTTTGCTCCAAGATGCAACGAGCTCTGCCATCTGTAGAAAACGTGTTGGCCATTTTGTCATCATCTTAATAAGAACTCCAATTCTATGCTACTGAATAAATTAGTCTAACTAGGTGCCATTCTCTATGGAGAACAGTGATAAATCAACCTCTCAGCAACTCGCTTTAGTTAAATGGCTCAAACTAAAGTGTTCGAGAACAAATATGGGTGTCTTAATTATCTCTTAATTTTCTTTGCGCCTCTTGTCCCTAGTGGGGCTGAGGTAACAGCATTTGCATTATGCAATATTGAAATGTGTACTTTGCTATGTTCATTGCAAATTACACACTTTAATCGTTTTTTGAGAATACAGCTAAGTAAGCTCATTATCATTTCATATTGAGGTTGTCTTTCTTTCCTATTTATTAACAGTTGGTTATGGTTTTTTTTGGTCTTGTTTTAAAACCTTATTTATTAATATTATCCAGTTGGCGTAAACATTGCTCTTTAGAACTGAAGATTGGTTTCGCGAAGCTATAGATTCTGTGTCTACCGGGAACCAACTTAAATTTGCTAAAAGGATATCGAGTGATGGGAGATCTAAGCCGAGTAAAAATATGCTGTTATGCAGTCTTGTTTATGATGCTCTTTATGGGGTGTTCAAACTCAGATGGAGAGGAAGATACTGTACCGGAAGTAGAGGAGTACACTGACCCCGTACCTGAACCAGAGCCTGAGTTAATAGCGTCTTTTGACGATGTTGTAATTGAAGATGGCTTTACGTTTGATATGCAAAGAGCCGTGAAAATTGATATCTCTTTTAGTCAGATGCAAGACTTTACGGTTATTTCAGTTTATTCAGCAACTGATCCTGATACTAATACGCCAGTCAATTTGCTAGAAAAAGCTGAAATCCACAAGGCGATGAAATACACCAGTTTGCTGCCTGTCACCAGTTATACAGAATCAATGGTCGTCGTTATTGATGGCGATAGTTATGCAGAGCTTGAGCTACCTATAGATAAAACTAATCATATTCACTACCTAGTTGAGTAAACGATTATGCTTAATATAAAAAAATATTCAGATGTACTGTTATTTATCTTATTGCTAATGACCAGCTTATGGCATTTTTCTCTTAATGCTGAGCCTACGCTACAGGGGCAGCTTGCTAATGGTGCAACTAAATCATTTGCTAATTTTGGCACTTCAGTGGCCGTTACTGAGTCTTTTATCCTTGTTGGAACGCCAGGAAAACAAAACGATCAGGGGGAGGCGTGTATTTTTTTACGAAATCAATCCACTTGGACTATGACGAGTTGCCTAAGCCCTATCTCAGGTACTCAAAAAGCAATTAAACAGTTTGGTCGTGCAGTGGCGATTTCAGATCAGAGTGTGATTGTTAGTGCTGAGCTTCAAGGCGGACAAACTGGTGCAGTTTATATTTTTAATTATGAAAATGGTAACTGGAGTCAGCAAGGGGAGATGACGAAACCGGGGACAACGAGCAATGACTTTTTCGGACAGTCAGTCAGTCAGTATATCGGGCAATCTTGCGGTAATTGCTTCGCCAGGAGGCTCGAATGATGATGGTGCTGTTTATGTTTATAAACGTACGGGATCTAATTGGATATTAAATACTACTATCACTCCTGATTCAGAGTTCAAGAGTAAAAAATTTGGAGCGGCAGTCAACATATCTGAAGACTATTTAATCATTGGCGATGGTGAGTCAGGTAAGACTAAAGAAGGTTCTGCTTATGTTTATAAATATGATGATTATGATGATACTTGGACTAAGCAAGCAACACTAAAAGGAGGCTTAGTGACTCGTGCTGCTAATTACGCATTATCAGTGGCTATTTCTAAAGATTATGCGGTTGTTGGTGCTGGGATGGAAAGTAATCCCCATGGAAATAATGAGATTAAAAAGGGGGCTGTTTACGTATATAAACGCAAAGATGATGTATGGACTAATCAAGCCAAGCTGACCGCTAGTACGGGAGCTTCTGGCGATCAATTTGGTAATTCAGTCGCGATTGTTGGCGAGCATATAGTGATTGGTGCTGAAAATAGGAATTCATCATCAGGAAGCGTTGTTCTGTTCCATCTTGTTGGTGATGTTTGGCTGGAGCAATTTTCATTTACAGCGGCAGACGGTGCCTCACAGGATAATTTTGGCCATGCAGTGGCTGTTTCTGAAAGCTATGTTACCGTTGGCGCACATAATAAGAAGATCAAAAAAAGTTTACCTGGTGATGTTTATGTATATGCATTGAATGTGCAAACACAGCAAACTCAAGCTGAAATAGATTTAGAAAATACCTTGGCAACATTGAATAATCCCACTGCGGAAGCGGTTGTAAATCCAGATGATCTTGATGGAGATGGATTATCTAATAGTGATGAAACTGATATTTTAAATACATCACCGACAGATCCTGATACTGATAACGATGGGTTAAATGACTTTGAAGAAGTGACTGTTTACGGCTCAGATCCGCTTTTAAGTGACACAGACCAAGATACGCTGACCGATTTAGAGGAAGTTATATTTTATAATTCGGATCCGATTTTATTGGATACGGATGGGGATGGGTTTTCAGATGAATACGAAGTAAACATACTTAATACTGACCCAGGATTAATTGATACCGATGGCGATGGATTATCTGATGAAGTTGAAGTGAATGAGTTAGCAACAGACCCTAAACTGGCCGATACGATGGTGATGGCTTGACCGATAATGAAGAACTTAATCTTCATCTTACAGACCCCCTCGATGCTGATAGTGATAAGGATAATTTTAGTGATGGTCTTGAGGTTAATCTTTATGATACTTCTCCGTTAGAGGTGGCCGATGTACCAGTGCCGTTAGTCAGTAGCACTGCTTACTCACCCGCGGAGAATCAGATGGGGACAATGGCTTTTGAAGATTTTTGGCCCAGTAAAGGTGATTATGACTTTAATGATGTTGTGATTAATTATAATACGACAGAGACGAAAGTTGATGGACAGATAAGTAAAGTTATCCTTAAACTTCAACCAGTCGCGAGGGGCACGTCATATAAAAATGCACTTCAGGTCAGTATTAATACCCCCATTACGAATATCGCATCCGCAACCATGGGGCCGGTTTCTAATGCTGTACCATTAACGCCGATTGCAGATGGTAATCAGACTATGTTTGTTATTATCGATGATATTGAAGATGCTTTACCGACAGGGCGACCGCATGAGTGTTTATTTTTTAGTCGAGCTACATAATCCAGCGAGTAAAACTTTCTCTAGATGTTGAGGATTCATTAAGCAGCGCTTTTGTTTACCAACGATGCTGAGTTTGGTCGGTTCTTTTCTAAGCATGTTGAGAGCCATATGCCTCAAGTAAGCTAGATTTTCAGCGCCGTTATTTTTGTATATCTGGCATGTATCTTCGTTCATGTTGACATCCAAGACCCAGTGCATTGACTCGATACCCCAATGTTCACGAGTAGCACTTAAGGCTTGCTCTGCTGATAACTCTTTCGAACTAATATAGTAACGATATTCAAGGCTTATCGCCTTACCTTTAACCGCCCTAAAACTTTCAACCATAACAATGCATTTGAGTGCTTCCCAGCGTGAGAAATCACCTTCGAGTTCAGCCGAATTTAAAACATAGCACGTTCGATTTTCAATACGACCATGGCCTGTTTCTATATTGAAATCATCATTACTTAAGCCTGCTGAACGATGCTGACTAAAAGCTTGATTTACCGCTTTAGCTAAGTGGCCTTGATTGCTTTTTACAGCCAGTAGGTAATCACCACCTTTGTCGATGATCGCTTTAGCAATAGCCGTTTGACAGCCCATAGCATCGATTGTCACTAGCGCTCCGCGTAGATCTAGCATTTTTAAAAGCTCTGGGATTGCCGTAATTTCATTACTTTTTTGGTCTGATTTTAATTGACCAAGTACCAGCTTATTTGCTGAAGCATAAGCACTTATCATATGAATAGTGCTGTTTCGGTCATCACGATTATATGAGCCGCGTAGCGTTTTTCCATCAATCGCAATGACTTCCCCATTAGTTAGCTGGTGAACCGATTGCATCCATGCTAGAAAACACTCGTTAAAACTATCAGGATTAATCACAGAAATTGTTCTAGCAATTGTATCGTCAGTAGGGATCCCGCCTGTAAACATTTTTTGCGTTTTGAACCAATGGTGGTGACCAAGAATGTATTCTCGGATATCGAACCAACCATTCGAACCTGCAATAACAGCGCAAAGAGAACCGAACAATATATCGAACAATGGATAGGTGATTTTTGCACTTTGGCGGTGGTCGTCAATCGCGCCAAAATGCTCTTTGAATGATTCAATATACATAATGAGACTCCTTAAAAAGGAGTATAAGATCACAAGCACTTGATCAGGTCAATATTTTGCTGAAACGGCTCAAATAACGTTCACGATCTGACCCTGGCTTTACCGACCCCAAATGGGTTTAAATTTGCTAATACAGAACCGAATAGTCCTAAAGTGACAGGTGCAATGCTTACTGTAACCATCAGCTTAAAAAATCCAGTGGATGAGAACTTATTTGGTTCAGCACCTTATAATACGTATATTTCACGCAAACTGGGCAATGGTGAAGTTATTGAAGTACATTTCCCTGGTTATCGACCAACCAAGTTCGCATCGAAAAGACAATTTGGTTCAAATCATGATGATACAGATAAAAGCACTGATAAATTTTACCAGACAGAAGATAATTTACCTTGGGCGATGATCATCCCGCAAGTATGGGAGCACCCAAAAGAGAAAGTGGATTTGTCTTTGGATTATCCTGAAATTTTAGATTGGGCTTCAAGTCGTGGTAAGAGTAAAAAAGACTGGTACAAACCTTAGAGATCCCCTCATTTTTCAATTTTAAATAATCCCGAAAATTGAACGGTAAATAGGCTGGTTTTTAAGGTAACGATAAAAATTATCCATTAGAGGTTCTGCCCACTCTTCTCGCATCGTGGGTAACAGTTCATAGTAAATACAACCTTGGCGAAACAGAGAGTATGAGCGAGTTTTACTGGTATTTGCCTTTATTGTCTTTTCCAAGTCAGCATCCTCGCCCGCTTTTCCTAGTAGCGTCAGCAAGCCTATCGCCAAGGCGCTTAGCAAAAACAACCGGTCTCTACGTACCGGGGAACGCGTGTAGGGGGATAGAGACGACTTTTCGTGACATTAAAGACTATCGTTTTGGCATGGGGATGAGTGCCACCTACACGCGTTCCCCGGTACGTAGAGACCGGTTGTTTTTGCTAAGCGCCTTGGCGATAGGCTTGCTGACGCTACTAGGAAAAGCGGGCGAGGATGCTGACTTGGAAAAGACAATAAAGGCAAATACCAGTAAAACTCGCTCATACTCTCTGTTTCGCCAAGGTTGTATTTACTATGAACTGTTACCCACGATGCGAGAAGAGTGGGCAGAACCTCTAATGGATAATTTTTATCGTTACCTTAAAAACCAGCCTATTTACCGTTCAATTTTCGGGATTATTTAAAATTGAAAAATGAGGGGATCTCTAAGCCATATCGGGCAATTTCTTGCTCTGTCATCCAGTGTATATTTTCAGCTGTTACTGCTTTTAAGGTGTCCAGTAAAGCTCAGTATCTATCTTTAAATAAGTAGGGAATAAGGCGAAATTAGTGAATCATTTGGGTCAGAATAAACGTTATTTAAATCTTATTGACTGGCTATTGTCTTGAGAACAGAGGTAGTCCACAACATTTATGACAGCCTCTCTTGAGCATAAGGCCTGTTTTGCCTACAATAGCGCGATTATATATTACACTTCTTTACTACAGGCCAGACCATGACCGACACAACTTCGCAACCAGCTTTACCCGATCGCCTTTCCGGCAATCCCCGTAGCCCACACCATGTGGCAGCAATTTTCGAGCACGAGATAGGTATTATACTGAATGGCAAAGAGCGTTTTGATGTCGAAGAATATTGCATCAGTGAAGCTTGGGTAAAAGTCCCATCACATAAAGCGTTAGATCGTCGCGGGCAACCGCTTTTGATGACGATAAAAGGCAAGGTCGAAGTTTTTTATAAATAAACTAATTCAACAGTTTAGACTAAAATGTAGAACGTTGAAAAGCTAGAAAGCTAGAAAGCTAGAATAAGCGATTAACAGAACGCATGCTTGTTAACGCGTTCACTGGCTTTGAAGATACGCCCTTTATCATTGTGCAGCTAAATTGTATGGCAGCACCATGAGGAGGGCGTTTTTTGTATATGGAAATACCTATTTCTTGTCGCTATGTTGCGGATATTTGGGGCTGAATCTACTTTATTCAAACAGATTAACCTTGTCCCCGTGTTACTGGCATTGAACAAATCAATGCGTTAACTATTATTAGTATTACCCAATCCGAACTAGTTGAACCTAATGTCAAAGTTACCTCTTGATTATGCTATGCAAGCGCAAGAACTCTGTGTGCTATCTGATGTTTATATGACATTGAACCGAATGTTATCCAGTGATGGTTGCAGTATGGAGGAGTTGGCCGATGCCATTGCCTATGAACCCGCTATTGCCGCATCGATTTTAAAAATCGCTAATAGTGCAATGTTCAGTATGCCAAGAGAGATAGACAGTCTTGCTAAAGCATTAGTCTTACTGGGTATCAAGCAGGTAAAGAATCTGGTGAATGCGTATGGCATTACCGCGGCATTTTCTGGCATAGATCCTAAAGTCGCTGATATGGATAAATTTTGGGAGATAAGTGTAGATTGTGCTTTGATTTGTCAGTACTTTTCAAAAGATAAGCAGATCCCTAATACTGACAATATATTTTTGTCGGGGCTATTTCATAATTTGGGAATGCTGGCCATTGTCCACAGCGAGCCTGATAAAGTCAGATATTGTGAAGGCTATGATAGCGACGAAACCCCTTGGCTTCGCCAGCACGAGATGTTTGGCTTTACCTTTGCTGATTGCACCACTGAATTGTTAAAGCTATGGAATTTACCCGACTCCATTATACAGCCCATTGCTGAGTTCAATAGTGTAGAGCTTGCCGAACAAGCAGCCAATAGCAAATTACTCTATATTGCTTCGCGTATTGCCGTGATTAATGCTGAACCAGGGGTATATACCAAGGAAGCGTTAATTAATCAGGGTATTCTAGATGATCTAGCTATTAGCTTAGATGAAATAAATCAATCGCTTGAATATTGTAACTTGCAAGCCATGGAGCTTTTATCGACTTTTCCGATACAAGGCCGAAAGAGATAAACATCGAGAACTCGTCGCTATTTACTAATTTATGATATAAGTATACTTGTAACGTGAGGACTGGTGTTTTTGTTTATTAAATTGATTTTCTGTATATTGATTTTAATAAATAAATAATAATATAAGGGTATGATATTACTAGCTGGTAAAGCATGTTTTATCGCAGGGTTCGCTTAACAAGTTTCGTAACAGCTTATTACCGTATTAAACCGTTGTGACAGATTGTTGCTAGGATTAGCACCAAGTTGCACATGGTTCACTTATTACAAGGAAGATTTATGTCCCGCAGTCATCAACAAAAAGTGTACATTCCCAAGGACGTTAGAAGTAATCAATATATCACTGCAGAGATTAAAGTAACGGATGCTTTATTAGCTCATTACCCAGATTATAAAACCTGTTATCAGACCCTTAGCCGCATTATTTTCAATCTCGCGGAGCAAGAAGAGTTATATAACCTCCATGTGATCACTAACGATAAGTTACCAGTAGTGCGTTTTCACACTGAAGCGTATTGTTTCCCAACCGCGGAGCAGATCATATTTTTCTATAATCCTGAGTATCATGAAGCGCAAACGCTCCATAGCCAGGATGATTACCGAGCAAGAAAAATAAGAGTTGTATTGTTAGCGACGGGTGAAGATATTCGTGCAAATTCAGCTAATTTCCATATAAAAGTGCAGTCTTTCCTCGCGAAACTGATGCCTCAATTGCCAGAAAAAGATCTGGCAATTAAAATCCGCGATCATCAACACCTCTCTTATGATTTATTCGCCAAAGCTAAAGGCAATAAAGAGAGCTATGGATATAAGTTAAGATCGATTAGTGACAGGTATGGAGCTAGAAGCTGTCCGATCCCCGAACTGCACGGTTCATTATGCTATGTCACGGTAAAGCTCCCTCTAAGTAGCAAGCTTAAACAAAGTTTATTGCCTAAAGAGTATACCAATGATTTTTCGCCACTGTATCAGAAGCTAGAAGATGCATTCATTCAAGCTACATCAGCCAAACAGCTTAAGCGGGTTGCTATGGTGGCTAATGGTCTAACACCACTTGTACGTAACAGTAAGTACGATCTAGTTGATGGTACTGACGAAGTGCAAATGCTCGGTTTTGACCCCAATGTAGAAGAGCAGCAATACACTCGTCATTGGGATGGTAGCCACTTAGTCGAAATGGTGAGCTTCACTATAGCCGCAGGAGAAAAAGACTGTAAAGATGGCGGACTTGGCCGTTATTTGAATCGAGTTGAAGATGCGCTAAAGAGCTTAACCTCCGAGTTAGCGTTAGATAAATCCCGTGAAGAACTCATTGTACGGTTCCATCAACATATTAGTTATCAAACCCCTGAGCAGTTAGTCAGTTAACGCTCATATATGGGGCACTGCTATCACCATTGTTAAGCGTGATTAACTGTGCCCCATGTTATCTCCCTGTGATTGACTGCGTACTTAAATCTTGTTTTAAGTGGCCAAAATATACCTAAACTTATCCTTAACGTTAATTAATCCATCAGTTATCTTAAGTTAATGATCACGTATCTAGTTGTAAATAAAGATAATTGCTTTAACTTTCTGAGTGGTGATGTATGATTTTCGTATAAGGTGCTATAAAGCGTATAACTGAATAGATTTGCTCTATTGTCAGGTTTTAAGATTGATGTTCTAATTTAAGTTCATTAATTACTTATAGGTTTTAAAATCAAAATGGATGACCCACGAAGTCGACTGACACTGTTAATAAGCTGTCTTTATATGGAGCTTAAATTATCATGTTAGAACTCTTCTTATTGCCTGAGACTTGGGTTGTATTTGCAACATTATTTGCGTTGGAAATAGTCTTAGGCGTCGATAATTTGGTATTTATATCGGTGCTTTGTGAGCGCCTACCGCAAGAGAAGCGCAAGTTGGCGCGAAATTTAGGCATATCTTTAGCCGTTATTTCTCGTATTGGTTTGGTTTTCTCAATCTCCTGGATAATGACATTAACTAAGCCGGTATTTTCAATCGCCGACATGGCCTTTACCGGTAGTGATTTAATTCTGATCTTTGGTGGTCTATTTTTACTACTCAAAAGCTTAAAGGAGCTTTGGTCTTGGTTAGTGAGTCATACGGAAGTGAATCAATCTAATTATGCTAAAACGGGGTTAGTGGTTATTTTATTGCAGATTATCGCAGTTGATGCGGTATTTTCGATGGATTCAGTGATCACCGCCGTGGGACTCACCAGTGAAGTGCCTATTATGGTTGCGGCCATTTTATCTTCTGCGGTAGTGATGGTATTGATAGCTGGCAAGATCACTCATCTGATTTTAGTTTATCCAGGCTTTAAAACCTTGGCGCTGCTGTTCTTGGTGTTATTAGGTGGACTATTGATAGCAGAAGGTTTTGGTTTGCACGTTAATAAAGGTTATGTCTATTTTGCGATGGCATTTGGTTTAATCACTGAGATTTGCCATGTTCTGTTAAAAAAGAAGCAGAGAAAGCCATTGCTGATTAAGAGCAAGCTTAAGGCTAAGTTTAAGCGTAAAGCGACAGCTAAACGTAAAACGATGACTGTGAATAATTTAATAGGAGCCTAATTAAAGGCGATGCTATTGCAAAAAAGGAGTGGTTAAGACCACTCCTTTTTTATTGGCGTATTTTAAAGCTAACAGTGTCTGGCACAGTAAAATCTAACAGAACGTGATGGAGACAGATGTGATCTCATCTCAATGAGGTATAGAAGGTTTATATATCTATGCTGAATCTCTCTGATGTGTAAAAATTAAGAGGGGTTTGTTAGTGAAAACATAAAATGAACAAGATCTATGATGGAAAAGAAGTTAAGAAGCAGGCTTTTATTGGTTGGCTAATTGCTGCTGCGGGCTTTGTGGTGCAATTAACGCTAGAAAGCTTAATTGGGGAGAATAATAGTCAAAGTTTGGCTGTTTATGTTATTGGTATTCCCTTTGCTGTTGGCGGGCTTATTTTTTCTCATGCGCTTTTTACTTTGTTAACAGGTAAAGAACATCACCCATTAGATCGGCTCGATGAAAACTTCGCCGACATTTATCAAGCTAACATGATTCGAATGCGAAAACACTTTAAGGTTTGCGCGGTCATAGCTGTTATTGGTGTCAGTTTAACGGTACTGTTTTTTATTACCAAGATACCGTATTTTTCATCGGGACTATTGATCATCTTCTTAGGTATATTCTATTACGTTTTTGGTTTATATCGCTGGACTCGCTGCCCTGCATGCCTTCATATGGCAACCGGGCCAGATGGTCGCTCTATACAGATGAACTTACATCAATGTGCTCATTGCGGTGCTAAGCTGGAAAATGTAATAAAGAAGCCTGAATAGCTACAGTCTAAGCTTAATCTAGATTGCCATAATAAGGTTTTCCAGAATTTAATTTAAGGCAGAAGCCCAATGGTGTTTCCTATGTCAGGTTTTACTCGGTTAAATAGGATCAAAGTAAACTATTCACCGCTATGAACGAAACTATCACTATCTCACTTCCCTCCCTGATTCATCGAATTGGAAGGGAAGAGGTCAATCAAGCTAAATCAATTGCATTGCAATATCACTGCGAGCTTAAGCGTGTCCGTCGTTCTAGAAACTGGAAGATCTCTGGTGGAGCTATCAAGATTCAATCTTTTAGCGCTCACTTAAAAACAGTGCAGGCAGAAACCGCAGGATTGAAAACGGAACATCTGAAAAAGGAAGCTGGTGAATTTCGTTACCTTATTCAAAAAATTGAAACCGCTTTGCTTGATCATGCTGACAAACTAGAACCTTTGGAGGCCAAATTAGCGCGCATGATCACTGATAACCCCAACATCACCCTGGCCGAATTGATCCATATCACCGATTGCACCACGGCTGAAGCCAGAACTGCTCGTTTTTACGTAGACTCCTGGTAATTCAGGTTCAGACAAGCTGGGTTAGTAAATCTCATGGTACTGAATTTTGATAAAGCATTTTGAATACTCTTAACTATATTCCGAGGTTATCCCTTCTATGGTGCAAAGCGTGCATAGACAATGCATGAATCAAATTAGCGGAAAATTGAGCATATGTAAGTCTAGTTGAGTGTAAGTTGCTTTAATGTGTTGGTGTTTTTCATATAGAATGTTGCTTTTAATGCCAAATTGGCTGCCTAACAGCGAATGGTATGAACTGGTAACAATCTATATTCGTTTCTCAACAGCAAAGGATGCTGATCTTGTCTATTTCAATCATTACTTCTATTCATTTCTACAGAAGCCACATGCCTCAAGCTCGTCGTTTATTCTGTTATCTCCAGGCTATGTTACTGCTGTTATTACTGCCTCAAGTGTCAGTCGCTGGGACAGAGTATACCCTTGCAATTGAATCCGCTCCTGCTTGGGTACAGGTAGTGGAGGCTTCAACACCGGATAATATCCCGGTAGAAGAAATTGGTTCTGGCAACTATTACTTGCTGGTAGATAATCAATTAAAGCTTGATGAATCTAGCCCTCAAGTTCGTTTTACGCGTCTACGCCAGTTAGTGGTTAATCAAAGAGGTTTAGATAAAGTCTCTCAGATAGAGGTGGATTTTGACCCTTTATATGAATCACTGACGTTTCATTCCATGCAGATTATCCGACATTCTGAAGTCATAGATAAGCTATCAGATCCTAATATATCTTTGTTAAAGCAAGAGGGTCGTATCGAACAAGGGCTCTATGATGGACGTTTGACGGCTCACATTATTTTAGATGATGTGCGAGTGGGTGACATTATCGAGTACAGTTATTCTATTAGTGGCGCCAACCCTGTCTATCAGAATATATTCTCCTTCCAGCGAGCTTTACAGTGGTCTTTCCCCATTCATGTCCAAAGCCTAAGAGTGCTCTGGGGGAAAAAACATCCTTTGTATGTTGATGTCAAAAATATGCAAGATACAGTCATCAAGAGAAAGCTGACTATAGATAATGACGCTTACATCGAATATGTCATAGTAGGTACTTATAGCCCTATACTCATACGGGATAGCAACACTCCCTCTTGGTATAACCCGTTCGCTACTGTTTATTTTTCTGAATTGAACTCCTGGGAGCAAGTTGTTGATTGGGCTATACCGCTCTATAGCCAACGATCAGTGGCTGGTGAAGAGGTTAGTCGAGTCATTAAGGATATTAAGTTACAAACTAGAGACCCTAATAAGCGGGTGATGTTAGCGCTTAATTATGTTCAAGAACAGATCCGTTACTTAGGCCTTGAAATGGGAGTTAATTCTCACCAGCCTTCATTGGCTGAAGATACGCTCAGCAGGCGTTATGGTGACTGTAAAGACAAGGTCATGTTGTTTATCGCGCTGCTTAACGGACTCGATATCAGCGCCTATCCGGTTTTAGTCAATACAGATTATGGCCATGACTTACTAGCTCATCCTGTATCGCTCAATGCGTTTAATCATGTTATCGCCAAAGTACAAGTGTTTGGGCTAACGTATTGGTTAGACCCTACAATGAATTATCAAAAGGGGCCGCTAGAAGATATTTTTCAGGCCAATTATCACCATGGGCTGGTGATTAAACCAGGGGAGAGCGATCTGACTGCGCTCAGACTTGGGAAAACTAAGTCACTGTTAACCTTGACTGAATCCTACGATGTAAGTGCAGGTTTTAAAGGGCGGGCATCATTATCTGTTAAGAGTCGCTATCAAGGTGAGCGGGCTCAATCATTTCGTTATCAGCTCGAAGATATAGGGCTAAAAGCGCTTCAAACTAGTTATGAAGATTACTATCGAAAAGATTTTTCTGGCATAAAATTGGCCAATAAACTCATCATCGATGACAATGGCCAAACAGGGGTCGTTAACACACAAGAAGCTTATCAGATAGATAATGCATGGCAGCCTGATGGGGCTGATTTTAATATCAATTTTGTTAGTTATTCGATCCAGAATGCCTTGGAAAAGCCAACAAATTCCAATCGACAATCACCATTTTCCACCCGATATCCTAATAAAATCACTCATAAGATCCATATAAAGGTCTCAAACGGAGATTGGCAGTTTCCTAATGAAACGATAACGGAGAGTAACCCGTATTTCATCTATAACTTTACATCCAACTTCGACGATGCAGAGAAAACGTTAACGCTGACGTTTAATTATGAGTCTAAAGTTGAGTATATCGCTGCGATGAATGTTGGTGACTACATTAGCTCAATTAATAAGATTGAAGACTCGCTGTACTACTCTGTGATGACCTATGGTGAAGGAAGTACTCCTGCAGTGAGTGAAACAAGTGTGTCAGAGTCCGTTGTAGGCGATACTCTTGATAAAAAAGATAAACTGATTTTACTTTGCGTGTTGCTTTATAGCTTAGGTCTAATATACGCCATTGTAACTTGGCGTTTTGATTCAAAAAGCCGGCTCGAGTATCCCGATGAAAAGTATTATCCAGTTTCAAGACGTAAACTGTTCTTTTTGTCACTTTCTACGGGTGGCCTATACATTAGTTATTGGATGTATAGGAACTGGAAGTATATTAATCAGACCGAGCAGCTAGGGATAATGCCTATCGCCAGAGGGATTTTTAGTCCGTTTTGGTACTACGGTTTATTTTCCCATTTAGTCGATGACAGTAAGGAGAGGTATAGCAGAAATCGCATTATGCCAATGAGCTTTGGTGTCGTGGCTGCAATTATCTTCTTCATTGCTAATTACGCGTATAATTCAGATGATTGGTATCTAGCTGGTGTGTTAGCTACACCAATACTCTTGTTTCCTTTGATAAATTATATCATTAAGCTCAATGGCAGAAACTCTGAAGCCTATATTGATAATTCAGCCTGGAAAATACGCCACACAGTGGTTTCATTGCTCTTTATTCCCTGGATACTCTTCGATATTGGCAGTGATCTAACCGTTTTCCCGTCGGGTAAGATCATGAGCGGCGGTGAGGTTTGGCAAAGCAACATAGACTTTATGAATGACAATAAGATCATAAAGGAAAATGAAGATATCTTGATGTTCTATAGTGATGGTGTCATCAGCTACGAAGAAGATGGCAACGGGTTTACCGATTCATCTGTGTTCTCTTATTGGGAAGAAGATGGCGAGCTTAAGGTTGCTACAGCTGATTTTGTCGATGTAAGAAATCTCAAGGTGGAGTTTGGAGAGGACTTAGATCAACAAACGAGAATTACAGTGCTGCTTAATGATGATAGTGACTTTTTGTTGATAGTCTCTACAGAAGATAAGCTAGATCTAAAATTCTATCAAAGTTTGAGAAAGCATTGGTATCAGACTAAGCAGCTTGCTGTGATTGAGGACAAGTTGAGTCTTTGATTTTCATCGCATCTAAAGGCAGTTCCCCACTGCCTTTACTGATGTTTTTGCTATTTAGTACCATTTTTAACACCATTATTTTTTGATAAACTTCTTATAAGTCATTCTGTTTGAAAACCACATCAGCAGACAATGTCGATAGAAATATCACTGCGTAAAAATACTTAGCTTTGTTATCGCTGTCACCCGCGTATTGACCGTATTCCTTTGAAAAATATTCCGCTTCATAATATGCATCATAAAGAGGCTATTTTTGTTTTGGCTATAACTATTATATGTAGAGCCATTGAAAGACGGAACCAACTTTGAATTTTTTATTTCTGATCCTATATCCGGAAGCTGTAAATTGGCACAACTAGATGATAGAAGGAGAATAGGTAACATTCATTTTAAGTTAAGCATGAAACGCCTATTGTTGTTCCATTGTTATTTTGTGTGAAAAGTATGCGTCGGTATTGTGTCTTTGTTAACCTACTTTAAAATGAAATGGATTTAATAATTCCACCATAGTCGAGCTCCCGTACAGTTAAGAAAATCGCTTATATGCCTGAATTAGGGAGATATAAGAATGCTTGGTATTAATTATGGTAACTAGGGGGATATGGAACAGCACCTATGTTAAATAAAGGTCAGGTTGACTTTTATTTAAGTCGCAATGAATATGAAACTATTGGCGGGAGTGAGCCGCTTTTAAGATTCCATCTCTTAAATATTTGAAAGAGTCTCTTTATTACATGGAGTGAAAGATGGACTCGATCTGCCTCATTTGATTATTTGCAACCATCCTCTTTTGGAGAAAATATGCCAATAGGTAAGATAGTCAATGTTAATGAATTGATGTTACATGACGCAAGCAGTATTGAATCGGATATCTCTTGGATAAGTGATAATGAATGGCTGGAGCTTCTGCCTAGTGGCAACTCGTTAAGCCAAATCAAATATCAACTTGCCGCCGGTGAGCTTGTTTTATTGAGCAGCAGTCCTAGAAATCCATTATTTGTTTTATCCGAAGGTGAATGGATCACGTCGGCGAGTGCTTGTATGGATTTTCCTATCGGTGCCACTACCGCCATTACTCAACGTTTTAGCTCTGCTGGCAGCAGTATCTTATTTGGGCGTGGGGGCTCTGAGTCACTGCCGCCTTCGCCGCCATTGGATTACAAGCCGGATACGTCAAAAGTTAAAGAAGCGGTGACCCCTATTTCTTACCAGTACAATATAGAAATAGCTTGCACACCTCAGCGCTTGAGTGCACTAAGCTACGGCTACTTTATGCTGGCTAAAACCTATAATGAACCCGTCCTAGCGCTCTCCACAGCCGAGGCCTTTGGCGAACATACTTTGCTAAGTACCCTAGGACGATTTGATGAAGCGAAACGGCTTCAGCATATATTGGCCACGGGCAAGAGTAGTCAATTATCGGTTCAGCCTGTGGCTATGGTCCCCATTGGTTCTCAAAAAGTCAGTGAATCATTTATTCCGGTTCAATTGGTTATTCAAGTGGGGGCGAGACTCGGCTGTCCCACTAAGGGCTTTTATTATCATTTTCGACATGCAGACCTTATACACGAATACCAAATTGTCGATGGCAGTAAAGGTTACTTTAATATCACTTGCTCAACGGCCAGCATGTTATCCGATGAGATCCGGTTTAGTGAACTACGTGGGCATATTTTTTTACCTTGGAAGGTAGAAGGTCAAGCCGTAGCTCCTCAACACATTTATTACAGTCAAGAAAAATTAACCACTGAAATATTGCAATCAATCGACAAAAATTGGCTCAATGATAATGCCTTTATCATTGAGCCAGCCCCTATTTTGGCCATTAATCAGCAAATGGTGATTGCCAGAAATGAAGCTGTAAAAGATAAACCTCCTCAGCCTCCACAGTCCGTGAGTCGACCCGAAAATGTGTATTACAGTTATCCGAATCGAGATATCTTAACCGGTGTGCTAGGGATTAGTGAGCAAACCCTTATGCCTGAACTGGCGGTACTCCGAGTCGCTGAAATTTCTCTTGATCAAGCTGGAAAGCTAGCCGCTTTTTGTGCGGGGTTTAATAATATCGTGTTCTTTGTGCCTAATTCGCCGAATTATGGGGAGCAAGGAATCAATTTGAGAGCAATGCTGGAACTTTCTTCGTATTTACCCAGTAAACAGGTCATATCGATAATCACAGATGATGACGATTTTAAGCCTTTCCATCAGGAGGTACGAGTCATTCTGGCCGTGAAAGAAGGCCATGACGTGAATAATTATCTACCTGAATTTTATCAAGTGTTTGCAGATGGAGGGATCATTGAAGGAGACGAGGACCAAGTTCATATCATTATTCCAGATAGTACCTCCGCTTGCTTCACGAATGCAGATGAACTCCATGAAATTTTTGGCACAGTGACCAATGATGCCATCGTAATAAAGGGGCCTTCAGCTGACAATGAAAAATTAGAAGTCCCTGCTCTTGTTAGGGGCTACGACAAAGAGTTGTACTCACAAAAGAGTGAATTTACCTTTACGTTTGAACAAAAAGCCCCTTTAACGGCAAGAGGTAAGCTGCTTAAGCTGTGTCCGAACCTCTTAGAGACGGGGTTCGAGTTTAGTAACATGAGTGACCCGTGGGAGGGGAAGACTTTGCTGCTTACAGGGGCGCGTGATAGCCAAGGGATCATGTACCCTGAACTGCAAAATATCACCGAAGTTCATATGCGAGATAAAGATCACCAGCCAGAGAAAAGGCAGATATTTATTGCGGGTAGCGAGGAGACATATCCAGAGAATATCGAAGCCAAAGCCATCTATCGTACCTTAGTCAATAAAGCCAGTATCGATACCAGTACTCAGTTAGCACCTACCACAAGATCGAACTTAGCCTTGTTAGCACAAGAAGACATTCCATTGGTCTACAATTATGGATTTCATCAAGTGTCGGAGGAAAGTCGTGAGGAATTAGTGCAGACGCAGATAAATGCCTTAAGCGGGAAGAATCGCCAACGCCCGATTATCTTCATTGTCGGAGACTATGGTATTCCAGCAATTGAACAGCATGAAACCATCCACATTAGTGATGCGGAGATACCCAAGAAACTCTCGTCCGATCTGAATACGCCATTAATCGTCTTCGCTGGAAAGCTGCCTGCTGAAGTTAATAACTATATGATTTCCAAGTCATGCCTGGTATTAGCAGAAGGCAAGGGGACAATATCTCTGGCCCAAGAGTTCGGTGTAGCCTATATCATCTTGCCTCAAAAAATTAATGATAAGCTGACATTGAAAACGGATTACCACGATAAAAGCCTTCTATTAGAAACCATATCAAAGAATATCTATCAGCCGGATGTTGGTGCTAAGGGGATGAGTGATATCTTTAATGGTAAGCACGAAGTTGAATTTAAGCAGATGTCGAGTAAACAGAGCTTGATCTTGGAAACCTTAAGCCAGCTATATGAGCGTTAACCTGCATAATTAGGCTATGCCGTAGGCCTGTGCCATGGATTGAGGTGTTGATGAGCATGTTAATTTTTAGCCGCTGTTTTTTGATCTCAGTCAACGCGTATTAGACCAGAACGATTCATTATAATGGCGTGATACATTAGCCAAAGATAATGCTGATAATGGGGAGGCTATAGTGACTGATGACAAGCTAATCCTAATTTTAAAGAGCTGTGTCATAATTGGTATTTGTTTAATTATGCTTGGAGTTTACTTCCACAACTTCAGTGACATGATTGAAGCTATGGGGGTAAGAGGGATCATGGTTAGTGCCATGTGCGTTGCCTTCGGCATGGCGTTGTCTTTACCCACCAAAATGTACCTGACCTTCATTTTGGTTAAACGGGAAACTGAATAACTTCAGTAGTAAATCAAACCTAGCTTTTATTGTGAGTCTACCAGTAGTTAAACCTGCAAAGGTAGGTTAAGATCGGCTTGATATTTGATAGAGCAACCACGCATTCGCGTGTGGTTGCTTTTTTGTTTTCAGTGCTGAATTTGAATTTGAATTTGAATTTGAGTTTGAGCTGAGTCTGTATTGTTTGCTTGATAGGTTGAAATTTAAGAGTAAATTTATCGATTTCAGCCCACACAATGAGAAGAGAGTCGTTGATGCGTGCAGAGTTGTACCTACTTTTAGCCACCTTACTGGCGGCATTAGGTTGGATTGCGTCTAAGTTAGTCGTGTTAGAGATGCCGGGAGAGACGTTTATTGCGATAAGGTTCTTGCTGGCCAGCTTGGTTTTACTGCCGTTCTGCTATAAGCATGTCGTGAAGTTAAGCCTTAAGCAGATTTTTTTGGCTTGTGGTGTCGGTGTATTTCTTGGACTGGCATTGCAAGTTTGGGTCTATGCCGTGTCAATTAGCAGTAGCCTGTCTGAAGGGGCGTTTATCATGAGTTTAGCTATGATCATTGCTCCCGTGACTTCATGGATATTTTTTCAGGTCACACCGAACAAAGCATTTTGGTTAGCTTTGCCTGTTAGCATGATAGGCATGATGTTGCTGACGTTAGGTAATGGTTGGCAAGTTGATGCAAGCCAGCTCTATTTTTTACTTGCTGCGGTGCTTCTTTCTATTCACTTTGTGCTGAATAAGAGAATTAGTAGCCAGCTAACGCCCTTGGTTTCAATATGTTTACAGCTATTTACGGTGGGCATAGTGGGCCTAGTTTATGTAGGATTTACTCAAGAGTATGCCTTCGAATACAGCCACAACTTACTATTTTGGTTTGTTATTTCTACCATTTTGGCGACTTCGATACGTTACTTGCTGCAAACTATGGGTCAGTACTCTATCAAGATGGAAACCGCAGCGTTAATCATGATTTTAGAGCCTATATGGACCATGATGCTGAGTGTCACTATGTTGGGAGAGACGTTGGAACTACAAAAAGCGCTAGGTGGTTGTGTGATCTTCCTGTCACTGTTTCTGTATATCAAGCTTTCTAGGCGATATGCGTTAACAGTGAAATGATAAAAGTGCATCATTTTAGGTTTAAAAGGCGTCACCAACTCAGTTGATGACGCCTACTTGATATTTAACCGACTTAATCTATCGTTAGCGTTACTGCTGGGTTTGGCCTGTCGCCGTGCAGTACAGGGTTCCTGAATACTGATCAAAGCTGATTCTGGTTTTGATAATAGTTACATCTGAATATTGTGCTCTAAGTTTATTAGAGGCATTGGCGCAGACTTGATTATGGTCTGCGGGCACACTTTGCGATGCCGTTACAGATACAGTACGCCACCAATCACCTGCCGCTGCAAAGCCTGTGAGTAGGGTAGATACACATAAAATTGTCGATGCGATTAATGCTGTTTTTTCATTTTATTATTCCTTTAAGTTGTTAATAACTATTATTTTTATAAATAGTTATTCCCAGAGGTACTCCATTACCCTCCGGGGATGATTAAATACGAGCCTGTAAATAATTTTGTGTAACTACCTTTCAATCAGTACCCTATGTGGGTCAATGGAAGGTAGAGTATGAATAAAAAAGAACTAGAAGCATTCGCTAAACAAGCCGCTAAAGGCATTAAAACCGAAGCCGATTTAAATGACTTCAGGGCTATGTTAACCAAAGTCACTGTTGAGGCCGCATTAAATGCTGAACTCGATTATCACTTAGGCTATCAAAAAAACGAGAAGGTCGCGGCTGGTAATAACCGCAATGGCTACTCCCACAAACAAATAAAGACCGAAGATGGATGCTTCGAGTTAGACACTCCCCGTGACCGAAATGGTAGCTTTGAGCCTGAGATTGTTAAAAAGAACCAAAGCCGCTTCACCTCGATGGATGACAAAATTTTACATCTTTATGCGAAAGGAATGACGACACGAGATATTGTCGATACCTTTGATGAGATGTATGGCGCAGAGATATCACCAACGCTAATTTCTCGCGTCACTAACTCAGTCCTTGAGCGTGTCGTCGAATGGCAATCTCGTCCGCTAGAACCCGTGTATCCTATCGTTTACCTTGACTGTATTGTGGTTAAAATCAGGGAGAACAGTAAGGTCATCAACAAAGCTATTTTCCTCGCGCTTGGCGTTAACCTCGAAGGCCATAAAGAGTTACTTGGCATGTGGATAGCAGAGAACGAGGGCGCTAAGTTTTGGTTAAATGTACTGACAGAGCTTCAAAATCGTGGACTCAAAGATATCCTCATCGCCTGCATTGACGGTCTAAAAGGTTTTCCTGATGCCATAAATACCGTGTTCCCAAACACTCAAATCCAGCTCTGCATCGTCCATATGGTTCGAAACTCGATGAAGTTTGTGCCGTACAAAGATTACAAGGCGGTGACAGCTGATTTAAAGAGGATTTACCAGTCAGTGACCGAAGAGGAAGCGTTGCTTAATTTGGAACGTTTTGGCGAGCAATGGGACGCTAAATATCCTAGTATCTCAGCATCCTGGCACAGGCACTGGACTAATCTTAATACGCTATTTAATTACCCTCAAGACATCCGGAAAGCCATCTATACAACTAATGCTATCGAGTCATTAAACAGTGTGATTAGGAAAGCAATCAAGAATCGTAAGCTCTTCCCAAATGATGACTCAGCGAAGAAAGTCGTTTACTTGGCGATTATGCAAGCTTCGAAGAAGTGGACCATGCCGATAAGAAACTGGAAACCAGCACTCAATCGTTTTATTATTGAATTTGAAGATCGAATAGCAGACTATATATAATTTAGGTAGTTACACAGAATCTGCTACAGGGTCTTAAATTCCCCGCTTAATGACAGCGTAATCCATAGATATTTTAAAAATGAGTGAAAAATTTAGTTTTTATTCCAGATGTGCAAGCTAGGGTTATTGCTGGGTTTGACCCGTAGCTCTACAATGTGAGGTTAAAGTGTACGTATCGAAACCAAAGTAGGTTTTGATAGCTGTTACATCACTATATTGAGCACGCAGCTTGTTTTCAGCTAAACCGCAGACTTGACCTTGTCCACTCCCGCCACTTATAGAAGCTGTGGCACTTACTGTGCGCCACCAGTCTCCGGCTGTCGCCACTCCTGCAAATAGTGTCGATGCGCATAAAATTGTAGAGGCGATTAGTGCTGCTTTTTTCATTTTATTATTCCTTTAAATTATTGAGATCTATTGTTTTTATAAATAGTTACTCCAAGAGGTACTCCATTACCCTCTAGCGATGATTAACTTACCCGCCGAATGACAGCGCTGTCAACTTGTTTGGTGAGCGTATACTAATCGGTATAAAAAAGTGGTTAACTCAGAGTTATTTTTGGCTGCATAATTCAAGACGGATGAGTGAGGGAATGGTGCTCCCTTTTGAAGTCATACTTTAAGGAACACAATACCGAAGTCGGTTTATCTGTTCAGAGGGCCATAGACTTAGTTTTATTGCATTTCTATCGAATTACACTCAATTTGCTCTTTCAATAGGCTGGTGTTAATTGCTCATTGAAAAGGGGAGAGCGGGACTGGGGCAACTCACAGGCGTTAATTATTTTCTAAATATATGGCTTAATGGTACTAGCAGGAGATTGAGAAGTTGCCGATAAGCTGATTTTCACTATTAATGATCTTACCTTGGCAGGTTTCATCACAATAGGACAATTCAATATTCCTGTTATCTAAGTTACCTTTCATTAAAATATGACGTAATAGTACATCACCATTTAACTGGTGGATTAATGCATTCCAGGAAATTTGATTCTTAAAGATGTTGAAGTTTACTTTCATTGATTACCTTTTGGTTTATTGGGGGGATTGGCTTACTGATTTTGATACAGATGTTGTACTTAAATAGTGTCAGATCTGGTGCCCAAGACATGTTTCGGCTTGTTTTATTATTTGCAAGATCAATGTACTAGAGGTACAAACTGAAAATTAGCTTTGGCAGTAAATGTTTAATATTTATTTATAGTGATGTAACGAGCTGAGTGAGAAACGTAACGACATATACAAAGAAGCAGATGATTGGAATGTTAATATTTTCGCAGGTACGGTATAAAATTTTATTAAAGTTGAATCAAATATGACGTAAATGGCATAAATCCATTTACGTCAACTTACAAAGTTACAGCGCAACTACGTTTGCTGCTTGAAGGCCTTTTTGACCTTGCTCTACTTCGAAAGATACTTTCTGGCCTTCAGCTAGAGTCTTGAAGCCGTCAGAAGTGATTGAACGGAAGTGAACGAATACGTCAGCGCCGCCATTGTCTTGAGTAATGAAACCAAAACCTTTCTCTTCGTTAAACCACTTTACTAGACCAGTTGTTGAATTAGACATGATGTGTCCCTTATAGTTAAATTCATAAAATTATCGCAATATGCGATGAGCTGAAATTGAATTATTGAATGTGACGATGAAGATAAGGGAAACTGAGGATAACAACAATAACGAAGAAATCTAAGGTTTACTTTTTACTTATTTTATCACTAATAACTCTAAACAGCTGAGCGAGGCAAATATTACCCTATAATCAAAAATTGTACAGAGTTATTTTTAGTTTATTTAAATCGAGCCCCTAAAAATGAGTGTTAAACACTCATTATCGAATCGCTAGTGGCTAGCTAGAGTATAATTACGTACTGTTCAGTGCCCCTGTTGAAATTGCTTAACCATCTCTTCTAGTTCACCGCTCATCTTAGATAGGCTTTGACCCGCAAGGGAGTGTTTTTCAGCCCCCGTAGCTAGCTCGACTGACATCGTATGTATCTTGGTAATATTCTGATCTACATCCTGAGAAACTGCACTTTGCTCATCGGCGGCAGAGGCAATTTGAACATTCATTTGGTGAATAGAGTCTATGGCCTCAGCTATTTTAGTCAGTGCCATACCTGAGCGGGTGGAGTATTCGACTGCTGCCTGAGATTGTTCACGACTCTGCTCCATAACAGCCACAGCTTTACTTGAGCCTGTTTGGAGTTTATCTATTATGGAGTTAATTTCTTGGGTAGATTGCTGAGTTCTACCGGCCAAGGTGCGTACTTCATCCGCCACAACGGCAAAGCCTCGTCCTTGCTCGCCGGCTCTTGCTGCTTCGATGGCGGCATTCAATGCAAGCAGGTTTGTTTGCTCGGCTATGCCCTTGATCACATCTAGAACCGTGGTGATGGCTGCGCTCTGTTGATCGACTTCTGCAATTGCCTGTACCGAAATATCTATCTGTTTAGCTAGCTCATCAATTTGTACCACGGCCTGTTGCACAATTTTAGCGCCATCATCGGTTTGCTTATTGGCCTCGGTGGTAGAGTTAGCTGTATGGGCCAGGTTCGAGGCGACCTCTTGAGAAGTCACTGTTAATTGATTCATGGCGGTGGCGACGATCTCAGTCTCTTTGCGTTGTTCATCGATCACTTGGCTGGTTTGCTGAGAGACATCGGCTAGCTGCTCCGATTCAGCTGAAAGCCGTACCGTAGTCTCTGAAATATGATTGATCATATTGACTAGTCGGAGGCGCATTTCATTCATGGCGGTTAACAGCTCTCCTATTTCATCCTTGCTGTTGACTTCTATCTGGTGGTTTATGTCTCCCTCGGCCATATTTGTTGCTTGCTTAATCCCACGAATGATCATGTTGGTGGTGAGCCAACTGGTTAATAGGCCTATGATAATACTGGCTCCAGACAGTAAGCTTAACACCCAGATAGCCTGATGTTCATAGTCTTGAGCATGTCGGGCACTGGCTTCGGTAAACCTACCTATCTCATGTAATAAGGCTGAGAGTTCTTGATCGAGTTTATCTTCTTCGTGTTCAACTTTTTGAACCATCATCTCTGCTTCATGTAACTCACCCTTTTGCAGAAGGTCAAATACCTGATGCACGTGTTCGACAAAACCTTTGTGTTCGGTTTCAATTTGTTTCAATGCTGTCAAAACAGACTCGAATTCAGTGTAGATGGTTCCCGTTGCTCCCACCATGGCTTCTTTAGCCATGGCTTCTGCTTCGAAGATTTCGGCTTCGATCTTAGGAGTGAGGGCGGCGAAATGATGCATTGCAGCGTTAAAATGCTCTCGGTTATCAGGTTCCCTTCCCATCGTTGTGCCGAAATGCAGACTTCGTTCAAATTGAATTGCTTGTTCAAGCTGATGAGTGGTGATGGCGGCGAGCTTATCTGTGAGCGGAATATCTTGCTCGGCAACAGCCTTTAACTCTTTTCCTATTTGATTCATGCTGTAAATAGCGTATCCAGAGCTGAGAACTAACAGGCCGATGACTATGGCTGTATTGCCAAGTAATCTTGCCTTGAGCGATAGGTTAATCATGAAAACATCCTCTAAATATTTGGCCAAGATAGCTCGCTTGTGCTTGTTAACCCTTAGAATCGGCGGCAAGCCGAGGTTGGATTTAGCCATGCCTCCTTGAGTATAGTCATATACTAAAAAAACACTCTTATTGGCCTGTCTAAATTTAGGTAGAGATTGATAGCTGGCTTGCTTTACAGCTAAAAGGTCATCTGTTTGTTAATCAACTTGAGAATGAGGTAGTGCAGCTAAGAATGCTACGAAAGGTATGACTCAATAATGCTGATTTTCTTTATGATTGGGCGAAATAGTAATCAGAGCATTAAGGTGAATGAGGTAAACCGAAACACACTAAGGGTTTTGCATTAAACCCTTAGGTGCGCTTTATTTTGTTTGAGGTTAACCAGATTAATCTTGGTTATCTGCATCCCAGTAATTGGTCGGACGCTTGGCATAGATCTCATCGACAGCCCTGACTAACACCTTGTTGTTCTCTGGGTAGACCACCACATCGTGTTTATCCCGGTTACCAATCACCATAAAAAGAAACTCTGTGTCTGAATCATTCCTGAGAGTGTGAGCTATGGCTGTATCGGCATTGAAGCAGATATAGTCGCCTTTTTTAAAGGGGTGAGGCTCGCCATCGATGAACAATGTTGCTTCGCCTTCTAAGGCATAAAGGTGTTCTTCTTCCTTGGTGTGATAGTGAGCGACGGTTGATAATTTTCCCGGGGCGAGACGTTCCATGGTTACGCCTATTTTTTCACACCCTGCAGCATCGCCGATATGTTTCTGTTGGCTGGTATATTGCTCTGAATGCTGCCAGGACTCCCAACAAACATCATCGACTTTAATTATTTTATTTATTGTCATCATACATCCTTAGCCCGAAGCTGCCTCTCATAGTCTGACTAATTTCGCACGAATTAAAGTGTGATTCAATATATTGGATACTATCGAGTGATAATTATATCAATAGGTACTAAAGAGGGGGGAAATATTGAAATGAAAAGAGACGCCATAAGCGTCTCTTCTTCTATGCTGAAAATAATACATCTCCGAGGCCTGGAGTCCCATCATTTCCTTCAGGAACTGAGTTAATCTGTATAGTTAAACAGAGATTTAACCGTATTTAAGGTTCTGCTTATCTCGTCTATGTTAGCGGGTGTAATGAAAATAGTATCATCACCAGCAATGGTGCCCAAAATCCCTTCAGGCTTGCCTATAGAGTCCAGCAGACGTGCGATTAACTGAGCCGCTCCCGGGCTTGTCCTGACGACTATCATGGCCTGGTTATGATCAACATCTAATACCAGATTTTTCAGCGGACTTCCCGCGGTGGGAACACCCAGTTCTGCCGGTAAGCAGTAGACCATCTCCTGTTTAGCATTTCGGGTACGCACCGCACCAAATTTGCTCAGCATTCTGGAGACTTTCGATTGATTTATGTTGCCGTAGCCTTCGGCTTGAAGGGCGATAACAATCTCACTTTGGGAGCCAAAACGCTCCTCTTTCAAAATCGACTTAAAGGTCTTAACAAGTTCGTCTTGATTTTTATTTGCTTGCATAGTTTTTGTGTTCTTTTATTCAAAAATCCCCTCTATTTTGAATATTGTTGCTTTTTTTGTCAACAAATACTCGAGTTGGATGAATAAAAATGCAAGTTATCAAGGGGGGAGATTTGTTATACCAAGTAATTAGGTGAAGTTAGGCTAAGCTGAGCGTTAAAGTTGCGTTGTTTAGCTGATAATATGCTGGGAAATGCGTATATGGCTCACCGACTTAGACGTTTTTGTGATGGCAATTAGAAATAAAATCTAATCAAGACTAAGGGATAATTGAAATTTATTCATTATTCCAGTAATGTTGCGCCATCTAGAAAGATAGATCTGTATCACAAATATCCAAGAATTGACGGAGATAACTATGAAAGTTGCTGTACTTGGTGCCGCTGGTGGTATTGGCCAGGCTCTTGCCCTATTACTAAAAACTCAATTGCCAGCCGGTTCAAAACTGTCCCTTTATGATATTGCTCCTGTAACACC
The DNA here is from genome assembly GCF_002005305.1 of Shewanella psychrophila. Classification (NCBI taxonomy): domain Bacteria; kingdom Pseudomonadati; phylum Pseudomonadota; class Gammaproteobacteria; order Alteromonadales; family Shewanellaceae; genus Shewanella; species Shewanella psychrophila. The sequence goes on along the minus strand of NZ_CP014782.1, from coordinate 3,083,833 downwards.
TGGTGTTGCGGTCGATCTAAGCCATATCCCGACAGCTGTCGAAGTTAAAGGCTTTGCTGGTCAAGATCCATCTGCTGCCCTAGAAGGTGCCGATGTGGTTCTTATTTCAGCTGGTGTTGCACGTAAACCTGGAATGGATCGTTCAGATCTTTTCAACATCAATGCAGGTATCGTAAGAAACCTAGTTGAGAAATGTGCTGCGACTTGTCCAAAAGCACTGATCGGTATCATCACTAACCCAGTTAACACCACAGTAGCTATTGCCGCTGAAGTGTTAAAAGCAGCCGGTGTTTATGACAAGAGCCGTCTGTTCGGTGTGACTACATTGGACGTTATTCGCTCTGAGACCTTTATCGCTGAAGCGAAAGGTCTAAACGTTGCTGATGTTAAGCTGAACGTTATCGGTGGCCACAGTGGTGTGACGATTCTTCCACTTCTATCTCAGGTCGAAGGCATAAGCTTTACCGATGAAGAAGTTGCCGCAATGACGACTCGTATCCAGAATGCGGGTACTGAAGTTGTTGAAGCTAAAGCCGGTGGCGGCAGCGCGACACTTTCTATGGGTCAGGCTGCATGTCGCTTCGGTCTATCTTTGGTTCGTGGTCTTCAAGGTGAAGAGAATGTTGTTGAGTGTGCCTATGTCGATGGTGGCAGTGAGCATGCTGAATTCTTCGCTCAGCCAGTTTTACTGGGCAAGAATGGCGTAGAGAAACTACTGGCTTACGGTGACGTGAGTGAGTTCGAAAGTAATGCCCGTGATGCTATGTTAGATACATTGAAAGCGGATATTAAGTTAGGTGTTGAATTCGTTAAGTAATCGCGCTTACGAATAAAATAGCTGTTTAATAAAAAGGAGCCAAATGGCTCCTTTTTTGATCTTGCTTTCGGCTAGGCTGATTCCAAACTGTTCTTCTAGCTTCTAGCTTCTAGCTTCTATCTAGAGGTTAACGCTCTAGTGGCTTCTTTCTACGGCAATTTTAGCCAGAGATATCAGGGCTTGCTTGTAATCGCTATCGGGAATACAGGCCAAGGCTTTTATGGCCTTATCAGACTCTTCTAAGGCTCTGTTATAGGTATATTCCAATGCACCACAGTTCTTCAGTGCTGTGAGGATCTCTTCGATGTTTTGGGTTCCATCACCGAGTTCGACGGCTTTACGAATTAATCCTTGTTCTTTCTCCGTACCATGGGCTATCGCATAAATAAGCGGTAGGGTAGGTTTTCCCTCTGCCAAGTCATCGCCTATGTTCTTACCTAACTCTTCGGTATCGGCCGTATAGTCGAGTAGATCATCGGTTAACTGGAATGCAGTGCCTAAGTACTTGCCGTAATCCGCCAGCGCAGTCTGTATCTCTATGGGGCTATCGGCGAGCACACCAGCGAGTCGCGTGGCGGCTTCAAACAATTTTGCAGTCTTACAATAGATGACACGCATATAACTTTCTTCGCTGGTGTCAGGATCATTACAGTTCATTAACTGCAGCACTTCTCCCTCGGCCAGTACATTGGTTGCGTCGGCAAGCATCTCTAATACTTTCATGCTGCCTAATTCAGTCATCATCTGAAATGAACGAGTGTAAAGGAAGTCGCCGACTAATACGCTGGCACTGTTACCAAATAGGGCATTAGCAGTCTCCCTTCCTCTACGGAGCATGGACTCGTCTACGACATCATCATGGAGAAGCGATGCTGTGTGGATAAACTCAATGATAGCGGCTAGCTTAAGATGAGTCTCTCCTTGGTAGTCAATAGCACGAGCTGCCAAAATAGAGAGTAATGGACGCATGCGTTTACCGCCGCCATTAATAATGTAGAAGCCTAACTGATTGATCAGGGCAACATCAGATTCAAGTTGTGTATATATAAGCTTGTTGACGTCTTGCATATCGCTATCAGCTAACTGACGGATGGCGTTCAAATCCATAAATAGGCTCTGGTCTGTGGGGCCGAAAATTACTTGTCGGCCCAAATTAAGGCTTAATGTTATAATTATGGGATTCTACCTAAAAAAGCGTCTTAAGACAGCACTTGAGGCGAATTGTGCGAGTAATTCCGATCTTTTTTTATTCTTTAGTGAATAGGGCTTGTCACCTTACGCTTCTTAGCGTAAACTCCGCGACCATTGTCATTAAAGCTTTTATAACACCCCAGACTCAACAAATGAGCTGCCGTGTTAGAATACCGGAGTAAAATAGCTATGTACGCTGTTTTTCAAAGTGGTGGTAAGCAGCACCGTGTTGCTGAAGGCCATACATTACGTTTAGAAAAATTAGAAGTCGCTACAGGCGATACTGTTGAGTTTGACCAAGTTCTTTTGGTTGCTGACGGTGAGACTGTACATGTTGGTGCACCTTTAGTCGAAGGTGGAAAGGTTGTTGCTGAAGTTATCAGCCATGGCCGTCACGATAAAGTTACTATCGTTAAGTTCCGTCGTCGTAAGCATCACGACAAAAAAATGGGCCACCGTCAGTGGTTTACCGAAGTTAAAATTACAGCTATCAACGCTTAATTAGGAGTCTAACTCATGGCACATAAAAAAGCTGGCGGTTCTACTCGTAACGGCCGCGATTCAGAAAGCAAACGTCTTGGTGTAAAGCGTTTCGGTGGTGAGTCAGTTCTTGCTGGTAACATCATCGTTCGTCAACGTGGTACTAAATTCCACGCTGGTGTTAACGTAGGTATTGGTCGTGACCATACTCTATTCGCTTTGACTGACGGTAAAGTTAAGTTTGAAGTTAAAGGTCCTAAGAGCCGTAAGTTCATTAGCATCGAAGGCTAATCTTTAGCTTTTAGCTAAGATTGCTTATGAAAGCCCCGCCTTTGGTGGGGCTTTATTGTTTTAGATATTTAAGAATTGTTTTGGCGACCCAAAGCGGAAACGAGTATAATTCGTTTAATCTGTGGTGCCAGGAGTAGATATGAAGTTTGTCGATGAAGCTGTGATCAGAGTTGAAGCTGGTGATGGTGGTAGTGGTTGCGTTAGTTTCAGACGCGAAAAATATGTACCCGATGGCGGCCCGGATGGTGGCGATGGCGGTGATGGTGGTAATGTTTATCTGCAAGCAGATGAAAGTTTCAACACATTAATCGATTTCCAGTTTGAGCGTTTTCATCGCGCTGAGCGTGGAAAAAATGGCCGTGGACGCGATTGTACCGGTCATGGTGGTGAGGAACTGGTGCTTAAAGTACCTGTAGGAACCCGAGCTATCGATGAAGAGACTATGGAGTCTCTTGGGGACTTGACTGTTCATGGGCAAAAAATGCTCGTGGCAAAAGGTGGCTTCCACGGTTTAGGTAATACTCGCTTCAAGAGTAGTACTAACCGCGCTCCTAGGCAGAAAACCTTAGGTACACCTGGCGAAGTGCGTAGCCTTAAGCTTGAGCTTATGCTGCTTGCTGATGTAGGTCTCTTAGGCATGCCTAATGCGGGTAAGTCGACCTTTATTCGTTCTGTATCTAGAGCGACTCCTAAGGTAGCCGACTATCCGTTTACCACGCTTGTGCCTAACTTAGGGGTTGTTAATCCCAGACATGGTCAGAGCTTTGTGATCGCCGATATTCCTGGTTTGATCGAAGGTGCTGCCGATGGTGCCGGGCTAGGTGTTCGCTTCTTGAAACACTTAGAACGTTGTCGTGTGCTGCTTCACCTTATCGATATAGAACCTATCGATGGTAGCGATCCTGTTGAGTCGGCGCGTGCCATTGTTGGCGAACTGGAGAAGCATTCTCCTGAGCTTGCCGGCAAGCCTAGATGGTTGGTGATCAATAAGACAGACTTGCTGCTCGAAGAGGAGCTTAAAGAGCGTGTCGATCACATAGTAAAAGAGCTTAAGTGGGAGGGTGATGTTTTCACCATTTCAGCTTATAACCGCGATGGCACAGAAGCGTTAAGCCTTAAGCTTATGGACTTTATTGACTCACTTCCTGATGAGGAAGTCATCGATAAAGACCAAGAAGTTGAATTTAAGTGGGATAACTATCATAAAGATAGTGATGAGCTAAATGAAAGCTTCGAGGACGACCTCGATGATGACGATGATTTTGATGACGATGATTACGATGTCAAAGTGATCTATCAAAGGTAAGTCTTTAGCTTTAGTGTAAATCGGAGCCTCATTTTGAGTTTATATTCTTCGGGATTGATGTGTACGCAGATACTCAAAATGATATAACCCGGCAAGTTGTCCGGGTTGCTCAACTCCTGCTAGCTTATGGTGCTGATTCTGAGCTGGTTGAAGAGATCAGTCAGCGCTTAGGTTATGCATTGGGTCTCGCCAGTGTCGAAATCTCTATCTCTTCAAATTCCCTAGTATTAACCAGCTTAGTTCATGGCCGCTGCATTACGACTACTCGGCGTACCCGCGATCATGGTATTAATATGACCGTCATCTGTGAACTACAGAGAATATGTTTGCTCACAGAGAAAGGCTTATATGGCCTTCAGGAAGTCAGGAGACGGGTTTCCCGAATCCAACCTAGAACCTATCCCAAACGTTACCTAGTGCCTATGATTGGCTTGTCATGTGCCAGCTTTTGTCATCTTTTTGGCGGGGATCTTCCCGCATCTATACTGACCTTTTGTGCGTCGTCGGTGGGAATGTTTGTTAGGCTTTCTATTGCCAAACGTCATTTTAATTTACTGATAAACTTTGCCGTTACGGCATTCGTGACAACGTTAATTGCTCAGCTTGGTTATCAAATTCCCTTTACCGCAACACCTAAGCTGCCCATGGCTGCGAGTGTGCTTATGCTAGTCCCCGGGTTTCCCATGATAAATGCTATTTCCGATATGGTTAAGGGTCACCTCAATGTCGGTATTTCAAGATGGGGACACGCGACATTGCTGACCGTCTCGTCGGTTATAGGTATTACGATGGCGATGCAACTCGGTGGGTTATTTCTCTGATGGAGCAAATCGTCGAACTGGTTTGGTCTTTACTTAATGATGCACTATTTTCGGCAATACCGGCTGTCGGTTTCGCCATGGTCTTTAATGTTCCCAAACGATTCCTTTCCTATTGTGCATTAGCTGGTGCTATTGGCCACAGTAGCAGAACCTTATTACTTCATGTCGGTTTGCCCATCGAATGGGCGACATTTGCGGCAGCAGCCTTTGTAGGGCTTATTACCATAGGCTTTGCTAAACGTCATTTAGCACCACCTCTTATGTATGCGGTTGCGGCGATTATTCCTATGATTCCTGGCACTTACGCGTTTAATACCGTTATTGCTCTAGTCCAACTGACGGCACAATCTGAGATAAGTCCAGAGCTCACCTCGCAAGTTATTAGTAATGGCTTAAAAACTGTGTTTATTCTGGGTGCTTTATCGGTAGGGCTAGCTATGCCTAGCTTGATATATTTCAGAAGTCGCCCCGTTATTTAATTTAAGTGGGTCAAGAGACCCGGAGATAACTATGAAAATCGCCATGATAGCTGCGATGGCTAATAATCGTGTCATTGGTAAAGATAATCAGATGCCCTGGCACCTGCCTGAAGACCTTAAACATTTCAAGGCGATGACCTTAGGTAAGCCCATCGTCATGGGCCGAAAGACCTATGAATCCATAGGTCGCGCACTTCCGGGAAGGCTCAATATTGTCATTAGCCGCCAAGACAATCTGTCTATAGCCGGAGTGACCTGTGTCACTTCATTTGAAAGTGCTATCGAAGCGGCCGACGGGTGTGAAGAACTGGTGGTGATTGGTGGTGGACAACTTTATGCCTCGCTTTTGAGTAAAGCCGACAAACTTTATCTCACAGAGATTAACTTAGATGTCGATGGCGATACTTACTTCCCCGAGTGGAATGATGGTTCCTGGGAACGGATTAGCCAAGAAACATCAAAAAATGACAAAGGTTTAGAATATAGCTTTATCAACTTGGTGAAAAAATGTTAAATTGTGGGGGTTGTTATGTTTCGGATTTAGGGTGGGGCATATAAAATGTGATTGTTTGATGCTCTACAGTATAAAAATAAATAATAAGAGGGAGTATCAGATGCGTCTGTTACCTACAAGCATTGCTGCAATTATCGCCGCATCGGCATTTTCAATGCCAGTACATGCCAATTCAGACCAACTTGCGGCGAATATCTGTAATTATGTTCAAACAGATGATAAGAATCGTTTGCGCAAAAAGTTAAAAGAAAATCGCGTAAAGCTGCGTAATATCTATTCTGGTGTTACATGTAATGGAAGTAGTTTACTGCGGACCGCAATGAATAGCGGTTCAGATAAAGTGGGTACTTTCATTGCTAAACGCCTTTCTGTATCAGATCTTACGGCTGCTGAAGCAGATGGTATGACAATTACAGATTGGGCCGACGGCAATGGCCACGGTGGCAGTGCCATCACTGCGGCGATAAAAGAAAGAGCTGCTGGCGGTTAATCAGTTTGATTATATAGTTTCTAAAGAATGCCGGATACTCATGTATCCGGCATTTTTTATTGGTATTAATCCAAAGCTGGATTCTGGCTGAGACTGGAACTTTACTTCCTCTGGTGTCGACTATCTTCCAAGGATCTTGTTTCTATGGTGATATCACTCAAAGTGGTCGATAACCTCCATATGCTGATGTTCAAACTCTAACGGAGTGACTTCTCTGCTAAATAGTACCTTGGCTATTACATTATTTTTTGGACTGACTGCGTATGTGACGGAGAAACAGATCCAGTACAAAGATAATCCCATCAATTTTGCGGCATATTTTTTTCGCAAGGCATCAATATTTCCATTTTGCATGAAATAAATCGACAATAAATTAACAATTAAGACGGGTAATGGTACGTTACTTAGACTATTGAATAAGCCTGAAGGACCAGTGATGAGCTTATTACCTTGCCCAAGTTGCAACCAAAAAATTGTTTTGGAGGTAAAAGAGTGCCCTTATTGCGAAAAGGGGGATCCATTTAACAAGGGAGACCGGACTTCATTAATGATGTTTTTTGTTTGGCTACTAGCCTTACTGCTTACGGTTAACTTGTTGGTTGTTTTATTTTTAGCCTCTGAGGTACACCACTTCTTTCAGTGGTGACAGTATTAATAACATCCGAATTATTCGATGGGATTGCCAATAAGCAGGATGAGTTTCTTATGGGGATTATTCAACAGGAACTCGTAAAGGTGCTATTAAGGTCAGCGCTTTACTGATCGTTATAGGTTATATCGATTGGTATTAGAGCAATATCTGTCAGGAAAGCCTTGTCTGACACCTTCATACTAGCTTCATATTCAGAAGGGCACGTAGTAGTTGATGATATGAACCTTGAACTGGCTATGGAAACTAGTTGAGAGCTTATGAAGTTGAAAACAAAAATAGAGAGTTATAACGAGGTGATGGATCGGGTCTGTGACCATATCCATGAAAATTTGGATGAAGATTTGTCTGTTGAACTCTTGAGTCAGTTTACTGGTTTTTCCAAGTATCATTTTCATCGTCAGTTTTCGGATTATTTTGGTGTTGGTATATTCAGGTATGTCCAACTATTACGTTTAAAGCGAGCTTCTTACAGGCTCTACTTTAACCCTGATGCCAAGATTATCGATATTGCACTAGATGCAAAATTTGATTATCCCGAGTCATTTTCTCGGGCATTCAAGAAAGCATTTGATCAATCTCCTTCTGAATTTCGTCGTCAGGCTCATTGGGTGAGCTGGAATGAAAAGTATCAATTCGGAGGTAGTAAAATGGATAAAAAACAGCAGGCTGAACAGTTAGAGGTTAAGGTCGATATAGTCAACTTTGCCGAGACTAAGATAGCGGTATTTGAACACCGAGGTGCTCCTGAGCTCGTTAATGAATCTGCGGGTAAGTTTATTAAGTGGCGCAAGCTGACTGGGCTATCGCCTGTGGCTAAGAGCCATACGTTCGGACTCATCTATGAAGATCCTAAATCAGTACCAGCAGAAAAATTTAGGTTTGATATCGGTGGCTCAGTATTGCATGAGGTGCCAGATAACGATTTGGGGGTTATTAATAAAATCATTCCTGCTGGCCGCTGCGCCGTCATTCAACATTTGGGTTCACATGACAACTTAGATACCAAGATTCATTATCTATATGGGCAGTGGTTACCGGAAAGCGGCGAGTCTTTAAGAGATTTTCACTGTTTCTTTCACTATCAAAACTTCTTCCCCGAAGTGGCTGAACATGAACTAATCACAGATATTTACCTTCCTTTAGAATGATATTAGAACCTAGGCTCTAAGCTCTAAGCACTAAGCACTAAGCACTAGAGCCTAGATTCTATTATCTAAAAGCTTGATCCTGGCTGTGACAAAAACGCCAACTCTTCCGGCGTCGATTCTCGTCCAAGGATTTCGTTTCTGTGAGGATAGCGGCCGAACTGGTCGATAATCGCCTTATGTCTACGCTCAAATTCCAAGTTGCCAGCTGCAGCTTCACGGCTAAACAGTACCATGGCGATTTCATGGATCTTCTTAGATTCACTGTGCATGTATGGCATAAACAGGAAAGGAACCTGCTTGGCCTTGAGCTCAGTATCTGCACCGTGGGCCACAGCTTCTTGAGCCAGTGCTAATGCGAGCGAGTCGGCTGAAAATGCATCGGGGGTATCACGGAAAATATTACGGCAAAACTGGTCCAGTACAATGACCTCGGCAAGTCGTCCTTGAGGCGTGGCACGCCAATGGTAGAGTTCGCCAGCTTTAGCTTGCTCGACGAGCAAACCGAATCTTTGTTTTATCAATGCATCAAACTCAATATCTTTTACCCACCAGAGTTTTGGTTCAATCTCATCAAACCAAAAGTTGATGATAGTTTCAGGTGTGGTCAGTTTTGTCTGTGACTCTCTCTGGGAAAGTGCTTGTTCACTTGTGTTCAAGAGTATTCTCCTTTTTCAGTTCCTAGTTTCTAGATCCTAGTGCATTTAAATCCAATTCTTAGGTGATCGGGCTGTGATGGCCAAGGCTCGTTCGGCTATCTCTCTTGCGTCAGAAAGTGGCATGTATGGGATCGTCTGAGTACCACTGGCAAGGCCAAGTTCGAGTGTTGCCAAGCCTTTACGGCGTTGTCCTTGGGTTTGGGTTATTGCCACATGTTGTACCTTTCTTAATGGGACTAAATGCCAGCTATGGCCGAGCATCCCTGTGTGTATCCAGAAATCTGAACCATCTAAATAGTAACCCCACTGACGATATCTTAAATAAAGCCCTAAGGTAAACCCAAGGCCAATAAACCACATGATTTCGGTGATGGGATTAAGCCCCATACCAATGGTATTTACAGCAGGCACAATCAGTGGGGCTAGAGCTCGTCGCCAATACCAGCCAAAATGGATAGGGTTAAATCGAGTCGGCAATATTGTGGTTTTAGCTTCAATGCCATTCATATCACTGAGCAGTTCTGAGGCCGTCTTGCGGGTCATGCTAGGTACTAACATATGTCGCTGTGACTTTTGCTCAACTTCTGTGCCCTGAACTTGTTTAAAGTAGACGGTCCATAGGCTTAATAGCCTACCTATGACAGGTTGAGAAAATCGGATAACCTGGATCCGTTGTAGGGCTAAGGCATCGTTTTGTTTAGCGATAACGCCGCCACTGCGGTGAAGGGTGTTGCTGTCTCGACTTAGATGGTAGGGGTAATATTTAAGTACCGATGCCGCCATTGAAATCAATGACAGCAGAAAGTAAAAGCCTATCAGTAATAAGCTGCCAAGGACGATTTGATAAAGCACACTGATACCGACAACTCGCTCATACCACTGCATTGCAGACTGCACCATTTGGGTATCTGCAAGCTGTGACCAGTCGAGCTGGCCTAGGATTGGACCAGCGATAATGGCAAACCAAAATAGGTTGTTCTGGTATAAGCCGAACAGCAGGAGTTGTTTAAGATCTTTGCGAACTAATGTTTTATTGGGATTTTTAGGCTTTGTCCTCTCATCTAAAATTGGATCTTCATCTAGAACTACATCATCCGGGTCGGATGCTAGTGGGGTTGGCAGCAATGGATTGACCAGACGTTTCTTTAGCTGAATAGCCTTGCGGTAACTGACTGCGGCGAGTACGGCTTCATCTTCTTTGGAGCCAGCGGTTTCCACGACTAAGCTATAGAGCCCCATGGGTCTGAAATAGAAGGGCTGTTCCAGACGCACATTTTGTATCTTGCTCAAGGGGATTTCGTGGGTCTTCTTAAAAATGAGCCCCTGACGCACCCCGAGTTTATCTTCAAATAAGCGATAACGAAACATGGCCCATTGAACGATAGCGTAGACGAATACTGCTAAGGTGACACCAACTGCTGCCACTATAACCCAGGGGGAGTTAAAGCCTTGTTTCCAACCGGTATAGACCACAGGCACCATAGCATAACCGTTGGTGATCACTAAACGAATCGTATTTAAGGTATAGCTGATTATCGACCAGGGCGAGAGGCCTGACCATAGTGAGAATCTCTTGTGCATATTAGCGCTCACTTTTTGTGGTGAGGCTGGCCGGTTTCGATAGCTGTCCTTCAGGGTGCGTATTAGGAGAAGTAACTCGAGAGGTTTCTGATGAAGTCTCCGGGGAGAAAGCTGTAGAGCTGTTTAAGCTCGTGTCTGAATTGATGTTTGGCTTACTTCCTTGACTGGCAATGCCAGCCTTAGCCAGTAGATGTTGCCTGAGCTTTTCGGCCGTTCTGCTTTCTAAACCTGGCAACTCTATTTCTGCGCTGCCGCTACCGGCACTGAAGCACTTAAGCGTATGTAGGCCAAACTTTCTCTCTAGGGGGCCTTGAGACAGACTAATATGTTGCAGTCGGGTATAAGGTAGCGAGATACGCTTAAACCAGATTATGCCTTTTTGCATCAAAAGTTCGTGGTCACACACGGCGAAGGCTATTGACTTAGCATGGGCGTAACGTAACCAGTTGATCGCACTAAAAATCAGGCCTAAAACTGACAGCATAGGCAGAGCAATAAGAATAGGAAGTTGCGCGACGAAGATAATAAACACTGAGAGCACGCTGAAAAGAACCAATGTCCCTATGATTGTCTCCCATAAGACCTGGGTGTAGTGACGCTGAGCCACCGGGGTCAAAGGGATTTGATCGAAGCCTAACCAGTCGGGTTCAGCTTGGCCGTGTCTGGGTAACTTATTCTCTTGGGCGCTTACTTTATCAGAAGCCAGTTCAGAGGCTTGAAGATTGGATAAGGCATCGCCTGATATATTATCTGAACCCTTGTTGGTCGAATTATCCATCTCTTCTCAATTTGTTCCTATTAAATAGAAAATCACTATATCAGGATCGCACCAACTTACTCTAGGCCAGACATATTTCACAACAATTTAATGAGAGGTATTTAAGTGGTTTGCATAAACCTAGCTGACACCATTCACATTGCTGGTATTAGTGAATAATGTGCTATTTTATCAATAGGTAATTGATTCGCCACTATCTGAAAATAGGTGTTTTTGTGGATATAGAAGTTTCTAAACAGAAAAAAGCATTTTTACGTAAGCTTTATCTTGCTCACGCCATCGATAGCGAGCAGCATAACTTGCTGTCTTTGAACAAATTGACAGGCATGCCAAGAAGAACCTTGCAAGATTCGATAGCCGCCCTGAGTGATGTCGGTATCGAGTGTCAGTTTGTGCAGGATGGAGAACGTAATAACTCGGGATATTACAAGATCAGTACCTGGGGACCGATAAGCTCGGCCTGGGTAGATACGCATCTGGATGCGATCAGCAAATTACTTTCTTGAACTTGTGATTAGTTGAATTGAATAGACTCCGCGATACAGGTTAGTATCACGGAGTCTATTAGCCTGTCGTTAAAGTAAAGTTTTCATCCTCATTTTTTACTGGGATGTTTCACACTTACTCTTTTTATAAATCCGAATGTGGACCGAAGACTTCGTAATGAATACGTGTATCTTCGACGCCTAACTCGATCAGTTGCTGTTTGACGAAACTCATAAAGGCGACCGGACCACATAGGTAGAAGTCACCTTTATCCAGAGGCAATTCGGCTTTCAAGGGGACAAGGTTCATAAAGCCCATATGGCTATTGACGCTGCCGCTATTACTCTGGCCTTGTGAATTCAAGGCTTCCTGTTCATTGCCATCGAGATCTCTGTACCAGGTATGGTGAGTTAGCTTTAGCTCGTTTGTCAGTGCCTGAACCCGTTCATTGAAAGAGTGTTGGGCCAAGTTCTCGCAGGCATGGAGGTAAAATACCGGCTTGTCGAGAGCCTTTGAAGCGAGCATCTCCAACATAGACTGCATAGGGGTGACACCCACACCTGCCGAGATAAGTACCACAGGTTCGTTTCGTTCAACATAATGAAAATCACCAGCCGGTGGGAAAACATCCAACACGTCGCCTATGTTCACTTGGTCATGGAGGTAGTTGGAAACGGTGCCCGGCTCATTGCCAGGTGTTCGCGAGTCTTCGCGTTTCACCGATATACGGTAAGTTTTGCCATTGGGCTTGTCTGACAGTGAGTATTGACGCATCTCTCTGTATTCATGATTGGCAGGTTCAACCTTGATACCCAAGTATTGTCCGGCCTGGTAATCGACCACTGACTCACCATCGATTGGGGCAAACACAAAACTGGTGACTAAGCTTGATTCCTGGCGTTTCTCTATCACCTTAAACTGTCTTGCGCCTAGCCAGCCACCAAGCTGATTGGCATTTTTTTGGTAGAGCTCATCTTCCCGGTTGATGAAAATCCCAGCCAGCAGGCCGTAAGCTGCAGCCCAAGCCTCTTCTACTTCGGTGGTAAACGCCTCTGGTGCCAGCTCTCGTAACGTGGCTAGCAGGTGGTGTCCCACAATCGGGTAGTGCTCAGGCTGTATATTTAAGCTGGTATGTTTATGTGCGATACGTTCGACAGCCCCAGAGAGAGCGGCGAGGTTTTCAATATTTTTAGCGTAGGCAGCGATGGCGCTAAAGAGTGCTGCTGGTTGGCCTCCGCTACGTTGATTACTCATATTAAAGATGTGTTTAAGCTCTGGATTATGCTTAAACATGCGCTGATAGAAGTATTCGGTAATGTCTGTGCCTGCAGATTCTAATAGAGGAATAGTGCTTTTTACCAGTTCGATATGTTTTGCAGATAACATCTAAATATCCTTCATTTTGTGGGCGACACTGTGCGTCATCCCTTAGGGTTATTGTCTTAGTTTTACTGTTTTAGCTTAACGGTATGCGGCTGATAGCATGAGTTAAGCTGCATAAATCTTAGGCTGTGCTAGTGAGCGTATTTATCACTAGACGTCACCAACTTGTGAGTGAAAATGGTTCGATAATATGGCTCCTTAGCGTCTGGCACTAAACAAGATAGGTGTGTAGTGCCACAGAAATAAGCTAAAGGCGATGACCCAAGATGCTGCGCCTATATCCCAGCCCCAACTCGCTTGCTGTAACAGTGGCAGCGTGAAGCGAGCTACTGCACCAAATAAAATCAGGGCGAAGGCGATATTCAGTGAGGAATGGGGTTTGAGTGCACGGCCCGTATGACCTAGTGATACTCTGGCTATCATGGCGAGTATCATGCCACCTATGGTACCGATCGTTATTAGGTGTAAGGCATCGGCGAAACGTATGGTGTCGGTCAAATAACTTGCGCCTAACAGCACCAAACCTAGGCCTAGGGCTAAGTAACTGGCATGGAGTGACCAGAGCAAGGGCACCTTAATTGTAGATAAGGGATCCCAGCAATATAGACGCAGCAGATGTAACACTCCTGCAGTAATTAGCAAGGCTGCGGGTGTGAATGGCAGAGCAATAAAATGGCCACTAAAGAACACAGATACACCGAGTAAAGTCACAACAGGCAGCAACTTGTCGAGTATCGGTGTGGCCTTTACCTGAGCTCCTTCGGCACCTCGTCCGGTGAAAAAGGGAATAACACGTCCACCAACGATACCAACCAGCAAACCAAACATGAGTATGGCACTGCGGGACAGGTGCAGGGCGAGTTCGGTATCTCCGAAGATATCAGCCAACAAAAAAGCTAAGTTCAGCAGCATCATGGCCGAAAGAAGTGGGATAAATTGATAATTACGCCTGCTTTTAGCGCGTAGCACCATATAGGCTAAAAATCCGATGGATATCAGCCACCATAGAGCCTGCAATGCGATAGCCAGCAGCTGAAGATTAACTGAATTGCTTAAGAGTAAGAAACGAACGGCTAACCAGATGCTGGTGAGCAGGAGTAGTCCCAGACCGTTGAGACTGCGAATTTTGGTCCAAGTCTGGGCTGCAGTTAACAGAAAGCCCACGGCTATGGTGGCACCGAAGCCAAAAAGCATCTCATGAATATGCCAGACAAGCGGGCTGATCCCATCACCACTAAGAGGCGATATCTTGCCATGGAGGAATAAGATCCAGATGCTTAAGCTGATCACTGATAAGGCGGTGGCCGAGATAAACCAAGGGCGAAAGGCCAGATCCCAAATTGGCAGTTGAGTCAGTTTAGACAGTGGTGCTTCTATCGCCATTCTGGTTTCAGATATCTCTTCGACCTCCCCGGTCGAAGAGAGTCTGAAATTGAATTTTTGTGTATTACTTTCCTGCTGTTTAGCATAACTGGCTTGAGGTTCGCAGATCTTATGCAAGGATTGGCTCATAGCTGAGTAGCTCCCAATCCATGAAGCCCGATACAACGCATCACGTAGCCAATCTTGATGGCTGTGGCGCACAAGATGAGTGTGATGTGGCTGGCGACTTGAGCCCACAATGAAAATTGCTCTGCATGGGTATAACCAACAAAGATAGAAAGCAACATGCCGACTAGCGCAACCGACATGGCAGCATTGCCACTGTGTAATACCAGTTTAAATCTCTTAGAGTTTGTAGTGAGTGAGTCTGTGCTGAGATCTGTGTCATGAGCGAATCTGAAATCATTAGCATGAGTAGCAAACATGGCGGAACTCCTTAAATCTGAGTCTGTGTTTGAGCCAGATAGTTAGTTCAAATAACTTATACCGAACTTATTATGTTTTTAATATTGCTAATCTCATGCCAAGTGTGAAAATCATTTGTTTACAGTGTGTTGGCTTATTCTATGGTATTTGGTGAGTCATATTGACTCTTTTTGTTTTGAGTCAAATTGACTCTTATGATGTGTTTTTTCTATCTGCATGCTATGGTCAGGTTATATTCCACAACCTGGCTCGTTCGAGCAGGCAAAAATGCGGCAACGTTTATGACTATGATAGATATCTCTTCGACGGCTCTAATAGAATTGGCCCTAGATTTGACTAACAGCTTGACCACCAAAGATCGTTTCGAGCGTTTACTCAGTACTGTGCGTCGTACCGTGAGTTGTGATGCCGTGGTCTTGTTGCACGTTCAAGGTGGTAGGTTGAAACCCTTGGCCCAACAGGGTCTGAGCAAAGACAGCCTGGGGCGACGTTTCGATATTCAGGCTCATCCTAGATTCGAGGTTATCTGTGGCTCCTCAACTCCGGTGCGCTTCGCCGCCGACTGCGTGCTTCCCGATCCCTATGACGGCATGTTGTTAGCTCATGAAGGTGACCTTCCGGTTCATGCTTGTATGGGTTTACCGCTGCTTGCCGATGACCAGCTTATCGGGGTGCTGACCTTAGATAGCATGACCCCACAAGTGTTTGATGAATTACCTAAGCGTACCTTAGATATCATCTCCGCCATGTCGGCAGCGACCCTAAAGACGGCAATTTTACTGCAAGAGTTGGAGAGTCATTCCCAACACAGTCAGGAGCTGGTTGCCGAGCTGACAAACGAGGCTCTGGTTAAGGATGGTGGCGAGTTGATTGGTGATAGCCCTGTGATGCTAAAGCTTAAACGAGAGATCGATATGGTGGCGGTCTCAGGTTTTTCGATTCTTATTGAAGGTGAAACTGGTGTGGGCAAGGAGCTGGTGGCCAGAACCTTACATAGGCAATCGGCGCGGGCAGAAGGGCCTCTGGTCTATGTTAACTGCGCCGCACTGCCGGAAAACCTGATCGAGAGTGAACTGTTCGGTCATGTTAAGGGAGCATTTACCGGGGCCGATAGAAATCGTACTGGTAAATTCAGTCTGGCCGATGGCGGCACTATTTTTCTCGATGAGATTGGTGAGCTTCCTTTAGGTGTACAGAGCAAGTTACTGCGGGCACTGCAGAGCCAAGAGATCCAGCCCGTGGGGAAAGATGCCACCGAACAGGTCAATGTTCGCATTTTAGCGGCGACGAACAGGAAGCTTAAGTTGGAGGTGAGTGAGGGACGGTTTAGAGCTGATTTGTATCACAGACTGAGTGTCTATCCCATCTCTGTGCCTCCTCTTAGGGCTCGGGAAGGGGATGTGACTATGTTGGCGGGGTATTTCATTGAACAGATCCGGCGCAAATTAGGCATCCGTCAGCTGGCAATTGATGCTTCGGCCATGGGCATTCTCAATCGCTATGATTGGCCTGGTAATGTTCGTGAGTTGGAGCATGTGATAGGTCGCGCTGCACTCAGAGCCAGAGGACGCGGTAATCAGGCTATTGTGAGAATAGATACCAGACATATCGAGCAATTAGTCGATTCGGTGGGACGTTCAGAAGATAAGTTGGAGTTTTCAGCCTCGAATGGGTTAAATGCCGATTTGTTGACGACGGGACTAATGGTGGAGAATGGAGCGAGTATTGGCCTTAAGCTGGAAACGGAAACGTTTCAACGTAAGCTTATTACCCGAGTATTGAGTCAGGAATCTGGAAATTGGTCGGCTGCGGCTAAACGCCTACAAACAGATAGAGCCAATCTGAGCAGGTTAGCAAAGAGGTTAGGGATCAGTGTGATAAAAGCTGTCACCCTTAGTGGTAGCTGATCTGCTGTGGTTGAAGCGCTGTTATTAAAAGAAATAATTAAAGAGCTATCATAAATACTTGAGGAGAGCGTCAATGGAAAAGAGTAATATTTTCGACAAGATACCATCGGATCTGACTGATGAGGCCTTCGAGCAGATCGGTGGTAATGCTAAGATTCTCATAGAAAGGATTGTCTCTAAGGCTCACGTGACTCCCGAGGGACAGTGGTACGATCAAGACCGTAGTGAATGGGTTATGGTGCTGCAGGGAGAGGCCAAATTGCAATTCGAGCAAGGTGAGCTGGTACACCTACAAGCGGGTGAACATTTGGATATTCCGGCTCATTGTAAACATAGGGTTGCCTGGACCAGCACTGAAACTGAAACCTTATGGCTTGCGGTGCATTATTGATTGTGACTTTGTTGGTGCTAGTGGTAAAGTTTTGGGACTAGATCACAGTCCTTAACACCGCGTATATTGCACGGAGGCAATTTTGTGGTTTTTGCTATACTCTCCCACCAAAATTTACACGATAACTTTTTCGAGTGACCTTTTATGAGCGATCTTTTATGAGTAAAACCAGTATCTTTACCCCTGATGCTATCTCACATATACCGAATCGACTGGAACTACTTGCCCCGGCAAAAAATGCGGAGTTTGGCATGGAAGCGATTCTCCATGGTGCCGATGCCGTCTATATCGGTGGGCCCGAGTTCGGCGCTCGTTTAACTGCGGGGAATAGCGTCGAAGATATTGCTAGGCTGTGTCACTTTGCTCATAAATATCATGCTCAGGTGTTTGTCGCCCTCAATACCATATTGATGGATGATGAGCTTGCCGGAGCACAAAAACTGATCTGGAAGCTCTATGAGGCGGGCGCCGATGCACTTATCGTGCAAGATATGGGGGTACTTCAGCTGGATCTTCCTCCAATCGCCCTCCATGCCAGTACTCAGATGGACAACCGCACCGCAGAGAAGGCGGTATTCTTAGAGCAAGTGGGTTTCTCTCAGGTCGTTTTGGCTCGAGAACTAGGCTTAAGCCAAATTCGTGAAGTGGCGACCCATACTAAGATGCAGTTGGAGTTCTTCGTTCATGGCGCTCTGTGTGTGGCCTACAGTGGCCTGTGTAATTTGAGTCATGCTTTTAGTAATCGCAGTGCTAACCGTGGCGAATGTTCGCAGATGTGTCGTCTGCCGGGTGAGTTAAAGACTCGTCAGGGGGAAGTTCTGGCGCAAAATGAACATCTGTTATCACTCAAAGATAATAATCAGACCGACAATCTTGAAGCCTTGATTGATGCAGGCGTTCGCTCATTTAAAATTGAGGGGCGACTCAAAGATATCAATTATGTCAAAAACATCACCGCTCATTATCGCCAAGAGCTGGATAAAATAATCGCCCGCCGCCCTGAATTGAAAGCCTCTTCCCATGGCCGCTCGGTACACTGTTTTACGCCTAATCCTGAGAAGACGTTTAACCGCGGCCGTACCGATTATTTCGTTAATGATCGTAGCCAAGGCGTCAGTGATTTTCGTTCGCCTAAATACATAGGTGAAGAGGTGGCGACCGTTAAGCGTCTGGGGAAAAACTTTATCGAAGTGAGTTCGACCAACACCTTCAATAATGGTGATGGATTATGTTATTTCCCTGAAAATTATGCCACTGCCAAACAATCTGACGATAAGTTACAGGGGCTGCGGGTCAATCGTGCCGAAGGACTAATATTGCATGTGCTGATGGTTCCTGGAGATCTTAAGGTGGGCATGACGATATACCGCAATCGTGATCAGGCCTTCGAAGTCGTATTAGCCAAAGAGTCTTCTAAGCGATCCATCGATGTCGATATAGCTGTCACAGATACCTATGATGGCATCAAAATGATCATGACTGATGTGTATGGTCATCAAGGTGAGGTCTCATTGGCGATGGAAAAGCTGCCAGCTAATGATCAAGAGGCGGCGCGTGGTAAATTACGTAAGCAACTGGCTAAACTAGGTAGTACAGATTTTGTCGCCAGAGAGATTAGCATTAGCACAGCCCAAGTCTGGTTTGCTCCCGCCTCTGTTATCAATGGTCTCAGACGCGATGTGGTGGCGGCGCTTGAGAAGGCCCGTATCGATGAGTATCAGAGACCTAAGCCCTGGAAGCATAATCAAGATGCCATGTATCCAAGTAAGCATTTAAGTTATCTGGCCAATGTGGCCAACCAAAAGTCGAAAGATTTCTATCAACAACATGGCGTGATAGAGATTGAGGATACCTATGAGAAGAACGGTATCACTGAAGAGGTGCCCTTGATGGTCACTAAACACTGTTTGCGTTTTAACTTCAATTTGTGTCCCAAAGAAGTGCCGGGGATCAAGGCCGAACCCATGATATTGGAGATAGGTAAAGACGTGTTGAAGCTGGTATTCGATTGCCCTAAATGTGAGATGTTGGTGGTTGGAGCCAACCGTCAAGTGCCCAATGAAGGTCGAGGTTAATCCTAAAGCTCTATAATTTCGCCTTTTTAGTCAAAAGGGGTGGGCTAAAGCTCACCCCTTTTGACTATTCCCTAATTGAGCTGGAAAAATAATTTAACCAATTAATATTAATGGGTTTTCATATGATTCATATAAATATTAACGGCCATTTTGGTGTTTTTGCTATAAGATATTTCAAAACGCAATAAGTGGTTTTTTTAGCCGATTTAGTCAGACTGCACCGTTAAAGTTACACCTCCATTAAGATAGTGTTTAAACACTAATACTCCGCCTCGATGCCAATTCTATTGAGCAATTTACATACTGATGCAGATTGAAATATACACTGTCCGCTTTACGTTACGCTTTTGTCATCATTCCTTTACTATTTATCACTTTTTGACATAAAAATTTAATCTTGATGAATATTTAATCGGATCCTATAGTCGGAATGTCATCAGGATTTATGACTGAATAAATAATAAGTTCTCTCAATAGAAGAGAATATTCAAAGATGTAGTCATTTTTTGTCGGCACAATGTTTATGTTATTCATTGTTGTAGATAGTGTGGTTGTTAGTGTAACAGCTTGAGTTGTAGCTATGTTTTTATGATGTGCATGTTGTAAACCGTGTCGGGATATTAATCACTAGATCAATTACCCAAGAGATACATGGAGAGTTTGAAATGTTTACAATAAATAAAAAGCTCGCAATATGCGCGATAGCCGTAAGTGCAGTGTTGAGTGGAAATGCATTATCAGCACAAAGAATCGATCTTCAACAGCCATTGACGTTTTCGGCTGATTCCCCCAATGCTCAGAGCCTGCTTTCTGCCACCCAAGGCGATACTTACCAGGCATCTATGACATCGACAGCCGCGAGCGGTGATGAGCGTTCCCGTTATCAGCAACTCTATCAAGGTGTACCTGTTTACGGAGCGAGTGTGGTCGCCACTCGTTCGGCGATGAACATGTTTTATGATGTTTCAGGTTCTCATGTTGCTAAAATTGACAGCGATGTCATTTCTACCAGCCCAAGCTTCTCTCTCGGCGAAGCTATGCAGGTCGCACTGGGCCAAGGTAAGAATCAATTAAACCAAGATCAAGTTTATAACGTTGAGAGTCAGATCTATATTTGGCTGGATGAAAAAGAGGAAGCACACCTTGTCTGGCTTATCTCCTATGTGGACACCAATGGTGCTAAACCTAGTCGGCCTTATCAGTTTATCGACGCTCACAGTGGAGCCGTGTTACATCATTGGGACGGTATGACTTTCGCTCAGGGTACAGGCCCAGGTGGTAACCAGAGAACGGGTCGTTATGCTTACGGTGACAGGTATCCAGCGTTCGAAGTGACCGGCAGTGGCAGCTCATGTCGCCTCGACAGCACAAATGTTGAAACTCACGATATGAACCACCAAAAATCCGGGGGGAGTATCCATACCTTCCCCTGTTATGAAAATACATCTCGTGAGGTGAATGGTAGTTACTCAGCGCTTAACGATGCCCATGCTTTTGGTCAGGTGACCTTCAACATGTACCGAGACTGGTATAACAAGGCGCCAATCACTCAAAAGCTTAAGATGCGTGTACATTACGACCGCAACTATGAAAATGCTTTCTGGGATGGTCAGCAGATGACCTTCGGTGATGGACAAAATACCTTCCACCCCTTGGTAGGGCTAGGTGTCGTCGCTCACGAAGTCAGTCATGGTTTTACTCAGCAAAACTCAAATCTTGCCTATGAAAATCAATCTGGTGGTTTGAATGAATCCTTTTCTGATATTGCCGCAGCTGCGGCGAGCTATTATCTGGAGGGGAGCTTTACCTGGCAGATTGGTGACAAGATTAAGAAGGGTAGCGGCGCCATGCGCTATATGGATAACCCGCCACAAGATGGTCGTTCGATCGGTCATACCCGTGACTATACCTCAGGCATGAATGTTCACTTTAGCTCGGGTGTTTATAACAAGGCTTTTTATCTGTTATCGACGACTCAGGGTTGGAATATCCGCCAGGCTTTCGATATCTATGTCAAAGCGAACCAGCTCTATTGGAATGCAAACTCCACCTTCGATGCTGCGGGACGCGGCGTCTACAATGCAACCAAAGATCTCGGCTATTGTGTCGATGATGTGCTGATATCGCTGGAAGCCGTGGGGGTAAATAATAGTGGTGCTAAGGATGGCTCAGGTTGTGGCCCAGTTGAGAATCAAGGGCCTGATGCAAACTTCAGTTATTCGGCTAATCAGCTAAATGTTACGTTCAATGATTCATCGACCGATGATAAAGCTGTGGTTAGCCACGAATGGAGCTTTGGTGATGGCGGTGCATCCACGAGTGCTAACCCTTCATACAGTTATGCTGCCGAGGGTTCATACACAGTGTCATTGACGGTTAAAGATGCCGAAGGCTTGAGTGATACTAAGTCTATGGTGGTTGCTGTTTCTGAAGGGGGGGAAATTCCGGGTACCTGTGATGGAGTTTCTGCATGGGATGTAGCAAGGAGTTATGCACTTGGCGATATGGTGTCATTCGAAGGCTATCAATATGAAGCTATCTGGTGGTCAACAGGGGCATCGCCTGCTGTCTACACTAACGTGTGGAGCAAGGGGGCTAAATGCTCTGGTGGTGAAGTGCCTGGTAATGAGGCACCAAAGGCTGGTTTTAGCCACAGTGCCAATAAGCTAGTTGTGAGCTTCAGTGACAGTTCAACTGATGATACGGATGTGACAGGTCATGCCTGGAACTTCGGTGATGGCGCTAGCTCGTCTGAAGTGAGCCCTACTCACACTTACCTTGCTGCAGGTAGCTATAGCGTGCAGCTGACAGTGACTGACGCCGATAGTGCCAGCGATACTATGACTAAAGTCGTGACCGTATCAAACGGTGGTGAAGTTCCTGGTGACTGTAGTGCTAGCCCATGGGATGTAGGGGCCATTTATTCAGGTGGTGACCAGGTATCTCAGTCGGGTAAAGAGTACCGCGCCAAGTGGTGGACTCAAGGTGAGTCTCCTGCCGATGCCGGTCAATGGGGTGTTTGGGAATTTATCTCAGACTGTCAGTAAAGCAGAAATAACTCGCTCCCTTTCTAATCTATTGTAAAGAATCGTTAGGGAGCTATGGATTCTACGGAAGCTTATCAAACCTGTGAGCTTAGCTTCTATCTTTAAAAGCTAAGCTCACAACTCTTAATTTATTCCATTTTTATCGATTAAACGCCTTGGACCAGCTCTATCGACACTCCTTAATAGGATGTTTGTTTATGAACATATATTCAAAAAATGCAGTACACCTTGCCTTGATTGCTCTCTTATCTGCTAGCGCTAGTGCTAGTGAACACGAGGACAAAGTATGGATCACTGTTGGCAATGATGCAGTATCTCAAGTTGAGCAAACCGGAGCTCAGTTAGCACCTGCAATGCAAAATACTCAGCTTTCTCAATCACAGATCCTTATTTATCAGGCCGATGAGACTCAGCTACAAAGCTTGACTCAATTGATGCATGAAGAGAAAAATCGATGCGGCGGTTATATCGTCCATGGTAGCTATCAAGAGGCGGTCGATGCGCTGCAAGGATCGCAGCAGATGCTGGCTTTTACGCCACCGCCTATTCAGCAAGGGATTAAGGTGAATGCATTGCTGCCACAAATCAAGGCTGGAAACATCAAGGCGACAATTCAATCTCTGAGTAACTTTACCAACCGTTTTTATACAACAAATACAGGTAAGCAAGCAGCCGATTGGCTAGCTAGTCATTGGGGGCAACTTGCCAGCCAGCATAGCTGGGCAATCGTAGAGCCCTATAATCACAGTGGTTGGGGTCAGGACTCGGTTATTTTGAAAATAACCGGCAGCCGCTATCCCGATGAAATTTTGGTGATGGGTGGGCATCTTGATTCCACGGCTGGCAGTGGAACAAGGGAGGGGACTGTTGCGCCAGGTGCAGATGATGATGCATCGGGCATAGCATCGCTCACTAATGTTGCCAGTGCCTTACTCAGTAGTGGTGAGCAACCACAGCGCAGTATTCATATCATAGGTTACGCCGCCGAAGAGGTGGGATTAAGGGGGTCGAAAGAGATAGCAGCAGATTACAAGGGGCGAGGGGAGAAAGTGTTAGCAGCCTTGCAGCTTGATATGACTAACTATCATGGTTCGACCGAAGATATCGTGTTTATGACAGATTATATCGATAGCAGCTTCACCAGCTATATGAAACAGTTACTCGATACCTATCAGCCGACGGTGGTGTATGGTGATGATCGTTGTGGTTATGCTTGCTCAGACCACGCCTCCTGGTATAACCAAGGCTATCCGGCCACTATGCCCTTCGAGTCTAGCTTCAACGGTGCTAATCCGAATATTCACAGCCGTAATGATACCTTGGCTAACAGTGATGCTGAAGCGGCTAACTCGGTGCCTTTTGCACGTCTGGCTCTGAGTTTTGCCATCGAGATGGGTAACCCGAATATCGGTGACATCCCCATCGAGCCTGTAGCAGGCTTCACGACTCAGTGTAATGCACTCAGCTGTCAGTTCGATTCGTCTCTTTCGAGTGGGGAGCTCACCAGCTATCGATGGAACTTTGGTGATGCTAGTTCGAGCAGCGAAGTTTCCCCTAACCACACCTTTGCTACGGCGGGTCAATATCAAATAACACTCACAGTTGCCGATGATAATGGCGCATCTGATAGTGATAGCCAAACGGTCTCTGTGTCTAGCGGCTCCCCTGATACCGGCATCTGTACTGGTTTGTATGATTGGGATGTGGCGGTAAATTATGCCTTGGGTGATCGTGTGGCATTTGAAGCCAATGAATATGAGGCCATTTGGTGGTCAACGGGCGCAGCGCCAGATGTTTATACCCAAGTCTGGTCACTTGTCGGTCCCTGTACCGGTGATGGTGGAGGAACACCACACGCACCTATTGCTAAGTTTAGTTACTCTGTGACTGGCTTAAGTGTGAGCTTTATCGATTTATCCTTCGATGATGTGGCGATCAATAGTCGCAACTGGTCGTTCGGCGACGGTGGTTCGAGCAGCGCGCTAAATCCGACTCATCAATTTAGCGATGGAGGAGAGTATAGCGTGGTATTGACCGTCACCGACAGTGACGGTTTATCTCATAGTCAAACTCAAGTGGTGAGCCTAGAAAGGCAAACCGACCCAGATGAACCTGGCACTTGCCAGACTCCGGCATGGGATGCCTCCACTATTTATCTCGGTGGAGATAAAACTTCACAGTTAGGTATGGAATATTCCGCAAACTGGTGGACGCAGGGGGAGTCTCCGGCCGATTCTGGTCAGTGGGGCGTGTGGAAAATAGTTGGAGACTGCCAATGAACCTATGCCCGTTAGAAGGTGCTAACTGAAGGTTTACTGAGTGAGGACAATTTACTTTTATTCCAAAGCGTCTCAGGGGAGCAGGCTGCAAGAGCTGCTCGTTATTTAAGTGGTAAATTTCGTTGTGCCACTTAACTTTTTATACCTAATACCGATAACAGTTTATACAGCCTATCTGAATTGATTGCAGCACTTCGAGTGCAAACTTATAGTGACTTTAGCTTTCAAGTCTTCCAAGGGTAGGCTGTTTTTTTAGCTAAAGTGTTCAGTCTATAGAAAACAGCATTAGCTAAAGGCAAGAGATGAATCTGAAGCCTACTACTAGATTGTGCTATCTTACTGCTGATGTTTAGCTGAAATTAACAACATTTTTAAGGATGAAATTATGGGATTATTAGATTCATTGATGGGTAATGCATCGGAAGTTGACCTTGAAGAACTAGCCGCAGAGTTAAATCCAATCATGGGCGATAACGAAGAGTTGCACTTAGCTTATAAACTGATCCGTGACATGTTTGTGTTCACCAATAAACGCCTCATTCTTATCGACAAGCAGGGATTGACCGGCAAGAAGGTTAGCTATCATTCCATCCCTTACAAGGCTATCACTCATTTTGAAGTCGAAACTGCGGGGCGTTTCGATATGGACTCAGAGCTCAAGCTGTGGATCTCGGGTCAAGACAAGCCGCTAGTTAAAGAGCTCAAGAAGGGCACTGATGTGGTCGGCATTCAGAAGACGATAGCCAACTTCTCGCTTTGACTTTACCCATTGGCGTCGGCCAATAGAGTTTGTCTGCCTTCGAATGAAGGCTGATTACATTTTTTTGGGGTTCATTGGGCGGTTTTGTTATTGGGATTTATGCTTGAAGGTCTTACCTTCAATGTAACCTACCGCCTGTCCGGCGAGGAATGTGCGCTTTTTATTTTGAGGAAGTTCTTCGGGACGCTTTGCGCCATCCATGGCCGCTTAACGAAAACATCCTTGTTTTCGATACCCTCAGCCGTATCTACACCCGTTTATCTATCTCTTCGATTGTAGTTTTTAGTAACTCAGGGTTGAGTTTGTGACTCATTATTGCCCCAAACTTCGTTAGCCTTCGAATGAAGTCTTAATACATTTTTTGAGGTTCATTTGGCTGTTTTGTTCTTGAGTAGTAGTTTGAAGGTCGCTCCTTCATTGCAATCTATCGCTTCCCAGCGGGGGATGTGCAGATGCTTCTGCGAGACGCTGCAAGTCCATCCATGGAAGCTCTGCCAAATCATCCTTGATTTGGAAGCTCGCAGCTGTATCTACACTTGTGGATTTACAAGAAGGTTTGACCTTATTCGCTCCGACCCCTTTGTTCGTACAGTTATGATTCAAATCAAGCAATATGCAGGTTTTGCTTCTCGTTATGTTAAAGGAGAAACTCTCGATTTTAATGAATAAATAACTTTATGATATTGAAAAGTAAGTATTTTATACTTCCTTAAGTTTACATATCGACCTAAAGTGATTCTCGATTATCTAAATTCTCGCTTTCTCCACTCCCTAATCCCATTGCTTGACAATATTCTTGATGGTAAGTTACTAAAAATATAGTGAATTAATTAGGATTTAGTTTAGTTCAGCACTGTTCGTTACAAAAGGTTTATCGGAATTCACGCTAATACGCTGTTATGTACTTCGGAAAGCCAGCATGTTTAGTATCGAATTACAAAAGGGATATCGATGTTAGAAAGAATACATAGAATAAAAGGTATAGGGCTTTTACATGATGCTGATGCAAGAGCTCATGGGCTAAAGAAAGCTAGCTTTATTTATGCAGATAATGGACGAGGTAAATCAACACTTGCTTCGTTATTTCGTTCTTGCTCAACGAATAGGCCTGAATTACTTGTAAACCGCCGAACGATTGATGGTAATAATGACCAAGAAGCTATTCTTCAATTTTCTAATGGGCAGCGTTCTACTTTTCAAAATGGTAGTTGGAATACCGAGCGCCCAGAACTTTTAGTATTTGATGCCGATTTCGTTGAGCAAAATGTTTATGCAGGTGGACAAGTTACTGCCGACCAACGAAAAAACTTATTGCAATTTGCACTTGGCGAAAGTGCTGTTGTAGCGCAACAAGAATATGATCTTGCAGATAATAATGCGAGAACAGCAGCCAGCTCTTTACGAGAAACAAGCAATCAATTAGAAGTGTTACACAGAGGTTTGACGCAAACTCAATTTCAAAGAATAGCAGAAGTTGTAGATGCAGATGACCAAATATCCGTTCTTAATGGCAAAATCGTTGAAGCTCAAAATATCAGTCTTATTCAAGCTAAGGCATTGCCTCAGCAATTAGTATTGCCAACACTTAATGTGGATGATGTTTTCAATATTTTAGGTACATCCCTTGAAAATATTGACCTAGCTGCGGAACAGCAAGTTAAAGAACATTTAAATAGTCATAGCAAAAATCGTTTAGAGAAATGGATAAGTGACGGGCATTCGTATGGTGATGAAGGTAATTGCTTGTATTGCAACCAACCTCTTGATGGGGTCGAATTAATACAAGCATATCGCAGTTATTTTAATCAAGATTATAATCAGCTGAAATCAGGAGTTTCTCGGCTGACAGGCCTTATTAACGCAAGATGCTCTAATGAGATAATTGATAGATTAAAGTCTCGGTTTGAAACTGTCAGCGCAGTCATTGATGGTTGGCAGGAACATGCTGAGGTAATACCTCCTACATTCGATGAAAGTTCAGCAAGAGATGCTCTTTCTAATATTGAAAATCTGTTAAACGCTTTGAGAGAGAGAAAAGAAGTCAATTTGCTTGATTCTGTTGGATCTGAAGAGGACAGAAACGAAGTTTCTAGAAACTGGCAGGTAGTTTTAGATGTTGTTGGTGCATGTAACGATTCAATTTCAAATGCTACAGCTATTATAACAGACTACAAAAACAATTTGGCAGCTCTAAGTATTGATAATTTGCAAAACCAAATCCGTGATTTGGAGTGGGCCCAAATACGTTACAGGCAAGATGTTATAGATTTATTTTCGCAGCTTGCGTTGGAAAAAAATCAAGATGTAGCTGCAAAAGCCGAAAAGCAAACAAAAAAAGATGCCTTGAATCAAATCATGCAAGCAACACTAGAAAGCTATAAAGATCGTATTAATGAGCTTTTACGCGGTTTTGGTGCTCAATTTCTGATTCCTAACATTGATTTTAATTACCGGGGTGGTTTGAGAAGTGATTATGTACTGCAAATGCGCGGTGCCAATATTGCTTTAAATGGCGGTGTACCAGATTTTAAGACTTCTTTGAGCGAAGGTGATAAACGCACATTAGCTTTTGCTTTCTTCATAGCTTCTGCAGAGTCTGAACCTGATTTAGCCAACAAGGTTATCGTAATTGATGATCCAATGTGTAGTTTAGATCTTAATAGAAAACAGCAAACACGTACTGTTTTAAAGAGATTGCATGATAGTTGCGAGCAAATAATTGTTCTTGCACATGATGTTCATTTTCTTCGCAATCTTCGTGATGATGTGTTGCGTACCGGAAGCCCAAACGACATTAAATGTTTAAAGCTAAAATCAGTTATTAATCGCTATAGTGACTTCGATGTAATTAATCTCGATCAAGAATGTGAAAGTGCATATTTCAAATGCCACCGTATGCTTGATGAATATATAGTTGGTACTGCTCAGAGTAGTATGGAAATAGCTAGATCCATTAGGCCTATGCTTGAGGGGTATCTACATAGACGCTTTCCTAACCTGATAAATAGAGGCCTTTTGTTTGGTCAAGTTATTGACTTGATTAGTAATGCGCAACCATCAAGTCCCCTTATTAATGCTCAAAACATTACTAACGAACTAAATGAAATAAATCGTTATGCAGGACAGTTTCATCACGATACTAATCCAGCGGCAGACCAAGTTCAAATTACAGATAGTGAGCTTTTAAGCTTTGTAGAAAGGTCGCTAGCTGTAATTTATGTTGGATAAACATATTAGTAATCAGCACATAACAAGGCCATAAAGTCGGATTAGTAACAGTTGGCTCAGTTCCGCTTCGCTACACATTTTAGCCAACTGTTACTCACCGCTTATGGCGGCGTTAACTCATATCTAATTGCCATACTTCTCCTAACCAAAAGCTCGCGAGTTAGAGGCTAGGCTCTGACTCGTTTATGTCCAAAAGTGGGTTACTGTCAATAATCACAGTCTGTGATCACAGTCAGTAAAATTCCAATCGAAGAGATAAATAATCAGGTGTAAACGCGGCTGTGACCTTCGACATCAGGGATGATGTCGCAGAGCGTATAGGGATATATTCACAGCGTGTCACAGAAGTGTTTGCACTTAAGCCCACGGCAGGTGATAGATAAAATTGAAGTAAAACGGTTCAGTTAGCGAACCAAATATCAAACCTGCCAAATGAACCCAATAAAGATATTTGAAACTTGTTATCTGACAAGTAAACTCATTTCTGTTGCCAGTTCCAACTCGGTGTACTCAAGATATCTTGGCCTATGATCTCTGTTTGACCCAGCTGTTTATCTAGCTCAATAAGATTACAGTGCTCAAATTCATTGAGGGCATTGATGAGCCTTTTGGCGTGAGAGACGACCCAAAGCTGACATAGGCTCGATGCTTTAGCAATTAACCGAGACAGGGCGGGCAGGAGATCCGGATGTAAGCTGGTTTCCGGCTCGTTGAGCACCATTAGTTCCGGTGGCCTTGGGGTTAACAAGGCTGCGATGAGTAGCAGGTATCTCAGCGTACCATCGGATAATTCGCCAGCCTTGAGGGGCCTGAGTAAACCTTCTTGATAGAAGTTCAGGCTGAGCATACCGTTAGATTCATATTCGATATGCACATGTGCGCCGGGAAAGGCGTCACTGACTGCATGATCGAAGCCTTCCTTATCACCTATCTCGAAAATAGTCTGAATTGCCGAGGCGAGATCTCGGCCATCATGGTGAAGTACTGGTGTTCGCGTGCCTAGTTGTGGCTTTCTTGCTGGGGCGTCGCTGTCACTACGAAAGTGATCGTAAAAGCGCCAGGCGCGGATGCTGTCTCTGAGCCTAAGTACCTCGGGAGCACGCTCGGGATCGGCAAGTTCGCTAAAGATGCTGTCACCGTGTTGCATATGTAAGTTCAAAGTTTGCCAGCCGGCTTGCTTATTTTTCTCGGCGCGGCTCTTGACCAAAGGACCTCGACGCTCAACGAGTACAGCCGCGGGACGATACTTGTTACCAACCCAGATGGCTTCGCGTTTAATCTGCGGGTCTAAGCCGAATAAGGTGGTGGAATCAGGCTTAGGTAGTCCAAGTTCGATAAGGTAGCTGAACTCATCGCTGGCAAATCCGAGTTTAAGACGCTTGACCTGCTGTCGCACCGTTGGTTCTATGGCGGTTTCGCCTCTTAGCATACCCTTAGTGATATTTTCAGGCCCAGCCCAAAAACTGGAGTCCAATCCACCTTCTAATGCCAATGCGTTAACCACGCCTCCTTGTGCGGTTTGCGCCAGTAATCTCAGTGCCTTGTAGAGGTTAGACTTGCCGCTTCCGTTAGCGCCTGTGACTAAGTTGAGCCGCTCGAGTGGGACTCTGATCTCACGCAGCGAACGGTAATTTTGAATGGCTAAGGTTGTCAGCATAAATATTTCTTTGGTTTGTGGCGAACAGGATTATTATACCGATTGGTATTAGATGAGAATCGCGACAATAAATCAATGGTCGAAAAAGATTTTAGTGCTTAAATCAGTTATTCAAGCTGGGAGAAACGGCGGGATAAAAATCGATTTAGTGAAGCTGAACATAAGAGTAAGTTGAACGGCTTTCTGAACGATAGGCAAGTCGGGGACAAACTCACTCAAGATCACACTCGTTATCTTGAGTGAGCGAGTTAGATAAGTTTACTTATTTTTCACGTATTCGGCATAGCACTCATCCATCACTTTTCTGGTTAAGCGACCTATGGCTGCATACTCATGATGGGTTAAATTCGCTAAGGACACTCTGACTGAAGCGTGAACTACATCGAATCCTTTACCTGGCAGGAGTACTACCCCTGTTTCATCGGCGAGCCTGAATAGAAACTCTTTACCTAAGCCAGACTGCTTGAACCAGTTGACGAATTCATCACCATACATTTTAGCCCCAAGGATATCTAAATCGAGCAAGGTGTAGTAGTCAACACTGTTTTCGTTCTCTTCTACCTTAATCCCCATATTTTTGTAGAGGGTTTGATAACGTTCACGAATGAGTCGTTTGGTTGCGCGCTTGTAGTCATTACCTCTGTCCATCAGGCAGCTGAGTGAGAACAGTGCCATTTGTACTTGTTGTGGCAAAGAAAGACCAGCAGTGTGGTTAAGGGCGACATTTCGGCTATCGGCAACCATGCGGTCGATAAACTTTATGTCTCTGGGATGAGGGGTTAAGGTTTTATAGCGATCATCTAATGTTAAGTTGTGCTCTTCAGACATAGACTTTAATGTGTCGTCGAAGATATTTTTATCTTGAATACCGATAACACCTAAGCGCCAACCCGTCGCGCCGAAGTATTTAGAGAAGGAATATACACATAAGGTGTTGTATGGACATTTAGCAAACAGCGACACAAAGTCATCGGCGAATGTGCCATATACATCGTCAGTGACGATAAACAGGTCTTTGCGCTTAGTGGCAACTAAGTTGGCTAACTTATCTAATATGTCATTGGAAAACTTAACCGAAGGCGGGTTACTTGGATTTACGACGCAGAGCAGTTTAATGTCTTTGTCTTCCAGTTTAGCAATTTCCGGATCGGTTAACTGCCATGTCTCCTCATCTAAGCGGATCTCAACAATTTCCAGCTCAAACTCTGCAAGTTCCGGGATTTCTAAATAAGGTGTAAAGATAGGTGTGGTTAACGCTACTTTATCGCCTTTCTTTAATAAGCCGTTAGTAAACATAGTTTGGAAGGTATAGGTCATTGCTGCCGTACCGCCCTCGGTGGCAAACAAATCAAAATCGTTATTGACAGGTAAACTGCCATACATCTCTTGTGCTATGTATGCGTTTACGATCGATTCGATATTGGTCAACATTCTAGGAGGCACTGGGTAATTACAACCTAGAAATGCATTCACCATTTCGTGTAGAAACGATTCGCGGCTTAATCCTAACTGGTCTTTTACATAACTGATTGAAGACTGGAGAAACTTAACGCCTTCGGTATCTTTATGCTCTTTAGCGAACGTATCAAATCGGGCAACGATGCCTTTGCCGTCGGGAATGCCACCGAAGCCTTCATTGAGGTAAGCATATGAACGCTCAGACTCTTCTAAGGCGAAATCACCTAATCTTAGAAAAGCGCGTCTCGGTAATGTGGCTAAAAAGTTGGGGTTGCCGCGCCCGGCATCCAATAAAATTCGATCTGGCGTGGCTTGAGCGACTTCGATTAGCTTATCTTTTAGCTCAAACGGGCTTAGGTTTGTAAATTGTGAGAAATCTAGATTTTTCATATAACCATCCATTTATGTATATAGATAAACAATTAACCAGCAACATTTTTAGTGATGATGCCGACTATGATAGGTCCCCACAATGTGAGGAGAACATTTGCTACGGCATAGGTCACCGTAAAAGAGAATACTGGCGTTGGGTTACCCGCTTTACTCAGTAAGGCGGCAAAGCCTGGGTTAGCACTTCGGCCACCGACTAAGGCGCCCAAGGCTTCTATTGGATCTTTTATTCTCAAGACGTAATAGGAAAAGAAAAAGGCGATAATTTGAGGCACGATAGTGACAAAAACGCCTAAGAAAAGCAGTGTGAGACCGTACTCTTTGATGGTGACTACCGCCTGAGGGCCAGCTGATAAGCCAACGAGTCCGACAAATACCGCAAGACCAAAATCACGTAGAAAGTTAGAGGCTCCCATAGGCAGTGATGCAAATCTTGGGTGGGTATTTCTGAGCCAACCGAACATGAGACCGGAAACAAGGCAACCGGCTCCAGATCCTATGGTGACGGGAATACCGGCTATCTTAAAATGTATCAGGCCAATCAGCATACCTACTGTCATGCCCAGTCCAAAAAATACAAAGTCGGTGAAATATGGAGAGACTAATCTGTCACCTATGGTATTTTGAACACGGTTAATATCATCAGGCGTGCCGGTTAATTGCAACTGGTCGTTCTTTTCGACAATAAGATCTGGCGATATATTGATGGTTTTACCTGCGCGTTTGTAGTCAGATAGATAAACACCTCGTCGCACTGACAAGCCTGTAACCTGTTTTATCTCTTTTAATTTCTTACCTACCAGCTTTTCACCAGTCACCAGTAGCTGTCGATGCTCTTCAATTAAGGTAAAGTCTTCCGGTACGCTGCACTCTACGCCTAAGAAATCGGGTATTTTATGAATTGAAGTTCTGACACCGGTGACAATAACAACATCATCTTGTTGTATTATTGTCTCTGCATCGGCCGCGGTGTCTGCGCCTTGTCGTTGAATGAGTTCAATAGCCACATCGTAGAGCGCCTCATTAACTTCTGCGACGGTTTTGCCTATTGCATAGCTATCAGGAGATATCTTATAAGCTCTCGAAACAATTCTGCTTATAGCGTTGAATTGCCCTGGTTCTAGTTCGGGTTTACCACCTGACATCGAGTTGGCTTTCTTGATTGCTTCGGCGCGAATGTCCCAACCCATAATCGTGGGGAAAAACCAGGTCACCATAATTATCGGTCCCAATGAGCCGAAAATGTAGGTCACGGCGTAGCCGACAGCCACATTGGTTTCCATGATCTTCTTAGCTTGGTCGCTCACTCCCATGAGGTTAGCGATGGAGTCACCAGCAGTTCCTATAATTGATGACTGTGTTAATCCTCCGGCGGCCAAGCCTGCGGCAGTGCCTCTATCAAGATCGAAAAGCCAAGCCGCAGCAATAACACAGACTAAGCCAGTCACAGTCATGACGACAGCGGAGAGCAGTATATTGAGTGTGCGCCGGTTTAGTGCACCAAAAAATTGTGGTCCGCCTTGAAAACCGACGGCATAAATAAATAACGCGAAAAAAATACTTTTGACACCACTGTCAATATCCACACCGACTTGGCCAACAACAACGCCTACGAGCAATGTCCCTGCCACCCCGCCTAAGACAAATTTACCTATGGTGATTTTACCTATGAGGTAACCAAAAGTGAGCGTTATAAAAAGTGCGACTAAGGGAGCAGCTTTGAAAAGTTCTTCTAAAATGTCCATATAAAACCTTCATTGGTCGAGATGATTTAATATATGTTTGATTCAACTTGTAGATTGAACCTCATGATCAGATCTGATAATGCGTCGATTTATGACGACAATGTGTGATCAATCTCACATTGTTACATTAGTTAATTTTTATTTATTATTGGCGGATTCCTCAACATCAAAGAGATGTGTACTACAAATAACATTAAAGATATTAGCAATCCCTTAGGTTATTCTGACTCGTTAATTGTAATTAAAATATAATGTTATCGATGGTATTCGCTGAATGTCTCAGGCCAAAGAAGATGGGGAGGCGACATACATAGGTAATAAAATTGTTAAGTTGGAGTAGACTGCTAATTGCTATCTTTGAACAATGATATTTACATAAAGCAGGTAAACTTAATCTTTTGTACTAGGTTAAAAGTCTAGGTTGTGGCTTATGTATTCAGGCCCAAGACTTGGCCTTGATATGACATCATTGGCTATTATTGAACATGTGTTCTAATAGGCTGTTTGGATAAGAATTGTTGCTGTTGTCTCTTTCAGGGGGAGGGAGCTGTAAAAATCAGATGCTCTTGAAGGATTTTATCTGCTGCTGGTCTGTTGGATTAGCAATGAAACCCTAGTGATTGAGATTGATCACAGATTCACGTAATGAGTATTCAATTTCTCTGTTGTTAGTGCCAGTTGCTTTCTCTGGTTTTATCTCTTCGCCCACTGCTGGAGCTGGAGCTGGAGCTGGAGTCAGAGCTAGAGTGGGAACAAGGTCAAAAGCCATGATGCCTATATTGGTATTTTTTTCATAGCTGGGATTGGTGTGTTCGAAGCCGTAGGAGGTTGCCGGGCTGACAATGAGCGGGATGATTCGCTCTTGGATTTTTATAGGCTCCTTGAAAAATGCATGGGCATGTCCGCTTAAAATAGCCAGAGTTTGTGGATGTATCGCCTCCATGACAGCAAGATTATTTTCAATACCTATCTCGGTAAACCACTTGGCGCCTAAATTAACCACTGGGTGGTGAATCACCACGATGGACCGATGCTTTCTGGTGAACTTTTTCAGGGCGCTTAGAGCTTTGGTTGAAACTCGTCCCCCACCGAGTGACATGTTGGATAGTGGTTTTTGGCTGGAATCGACAAAGCATAGACTCAGGTTATCGTTAAGATGGACATGATCTTTTACTTGGATTCGACTGTCACTAAACACCGACTTCATCATAGCTAAATCGTCATGATTCCCCGCAATGGCAAAGATTTTGACGATAGAAGTATGAGCCTGAACTATGGCTTTAAATTGCGTATATATTTCAACACAAGGGCCACAGATTAAGTCACCAGTTAACAGGAGTACATCACCATCATCAGCTTCTTCAATTGTCGTTAGAGCACGAATTAAATTTGCTCTTGAGGCTTCATCGCCCAGGTGTAAGTGACAATCACTCAGCTGGTATATTCTCATTTTATCCATAAGATTTTATAGTCTGACCAGTTCAGTTGAAGAGGTATCTACATTAATCAATGAGAGTTTACCCTAATACTTCTTTTAATACTCTTTGCCAATTGCCGCCCATGATCTTATCTCTGTCACTGCCACTAAATCCAGACTTAGCTAAGGCTGAATCTATGCGTTTCATACGGTGAATATGGTTGAGTTCGGGGATCACCACGTGTACTGGCTCAATATCATAGCCAAGTACATTCTTGGCTCGTAAACTGTGCCACCAATCGAGATACTGCTTTACGCCTGCTGCATTATTGTTGTTCAGCTTAAGCAGGTTATTCTGACCAGTAAGCGGATAGTCGTTGGCAATAGCAACGGCATCTATGCCAGCCACATTAGCCACATGCTTCAGGTGAGCAATGTAGTGCTCGGTAGTCGGTATTTTGTCGTTAGTGAGCCAGAAGCTCATCATAAATATGCCAAACAGGCCGCCAGTATCTGCGATAGCTTTGATAACCTCATCGGGTGAGCAGCGAGCATGATTGACGATGGCGCGCACGGCTCCGTGGCTTTGAACGATAGGGGAGTTCGATACCTTGGCCGTGTCCAACGCTGATTGCGGACTGGAATGACTGACATCGACTAAGATACGTTTATCGTTGAGCTTAGTGATTAACTGTTTGCCTGCTTGGGTCAGTGGTTTATTGAGCCCTTGACTCTTTTTATTACCCAGAGCGTCATCTGTTGATTGAGTATTATCTAAGGCGCCACCGCTAAATTTGTTGCCATAATGGTGAGTGAGTTGCAGTGCTCTAAGTCCTTTGTCATAAAACTCATCGACTTGACTCAAGCCTGAGCTAATACTGTTCTCGACACAATCCGCCCCTTGAATTTGAAAGAAAACCGCAGTTTTTCCAGTGTTGTGGGCGCGGGTAATATCGCTGCTGCTTGTACCCAGAATAAGCTTGTCAGGGTTATCATTCACTCGCGTGAGTGCTTTGGAGATACTCCTCATACACGCTTGGTAGGTGCGTTTATAGTTGGTGGTACCATCGGGCTGCTTTATGGCTTCAATATCGGATATATCACACAGGTAAGCATCGATGTTTGAGGCTTTTAAATCGGTGAGGTCATCGGGCAGAAAACATAGACCATCGATATAGAGGCGTTTCGTTTGCGTGGCAAGGGCCGAGAAGCTACCGAATTGGCTAAGCACACCGCCAGCTGCTATGGCTTTAATCAGTTGTCGTCTGTTCAGTTCGCGCTTCATATCTCTCCTGAGATTATGGTAAGGAAACACCCATAGTACATATGTTTTTTATTATTCCCATAAGCTTCATATTAACCTATCCACTTAGACTATTCGACATCTTGACTTTGACTTGCCCTTAAGTGACTATCGTTGCCAAATTGAAGTGAAAACGTACTAATAATCAACAGGTTCTGACTGATGAAGTTAAGAACTAAAAACAACAAATGTATTAAATTAATCAAGGGGAAAGCTATGTTTTATCGCGCGCTTGCACTCGCATTGCTGCTTATTTTACCTTCGGCTGTACAAGCTGAAAATTACTCTATCGGTACTGGCGGTCAAAGCGGTATCTATTATCCATTCGGTGGGGCGTTAGCCAAAGTTTGGTCCGACAAGGTGCCTGATGTAAACGTGAAAGCGGAAGTGACAGCGGCATCGGTTGAGAATACCATCAAGGTCGTGCGCGGTGACATGATTGCAGGTATTGCTATGGGGAACGTGGTACTCGATGCCTATAAAGGCGAAGGTAAATTTCGCAGCGAAATGCCAGTTAAAACCTTGTTTGCGCTTTATCCAAACCTAGTACATACCATAGCATTGGAAAAGTCCGGAATTAAATCTTTAGCCGATCTTAAGGGCAAGCGTATTTCCTTAGGTGCTCCGGCAAGCGGTACTGCGGTAACGGCTGCAGCTTTGCTGGCCTCTGTCGGTATTGATGTGAAGAAAGATATCGATGCGGTCTACTTAAATTATGGTGAGACTACCAATGCATTGGCCAATGGTCAGATTGATGCTGGTTTCATCGTTGGCGGACAAGGTGTTGGCGCAGTGACTCAAATTTCTCTGACTCATAAGATCAATCTTATTCCTGTATCCGATGCCGAAAGTGCTGCCTTCATCGAGACAAACCCGGCTTATAGCAAGTACACCATACCTGCTGATGTGTATAAGAACGTGGGAGCTGTGTCTACCTTGAGTGTATGGAACGTAGTTGTTGTCAGTGCCAAAATGAGTGATGAAATGGCCTATAACTTGACTAAGTCTGCGTTTGAAAACATGGGTGAAGTGCGTAAGGTTGTGAAAGTTGCCGAGGCGACCACACCTGAAAATGCCAACCGTTTAGCGGGTGTGCCACTGCATGCTGGTGCGCAGAAGTATCTGGATTCATTATCTAAGTAAGCTAATTACAATTTAAAAACTCAATGAGACAAAGGTAAAGGTAGCTTAATGAGTTACCTTTATTTTTTCTGATATACCCTTTTCATTTTTGTTGATGCCTAATGTAAACCTCTCTTTTCGTAAGCAAGGAGTCACTTTGGCATTAACCTATTGAGGACATGATATGACCCAAACTAATAATACTAAATTAGGTCATGCTGAACCTGTACTCGAAGATACTAAAGCTAATCATAGCTCAGTGACCATCGATACATCTCTGCCTTATGAATCAACGTTAAAAGTATTTGGCTATGTGATTCTAGCCATTGCAGTTGCTCTATCTGCGTTTCAGATTTGGCAGGGGATCACTTCCACCATTTCGGCGACTTACTTCAGGCCTGTGCATTTGTGCTGGGTGTTGGTGCTGATTTTCCTGCATTACCCGCTAGTGAACAATCGATACAGCAAACTCTACCTCCCGGGCCGAGTGTTTGATCTCGCGCTCTGTGGATTAACCTTGTTTGCCGCCTACCGAATGAGTATTTTTGATTATAACGATATTGATCATTTGCTCTATGGTTTGAAGGTGCCAGATTTAGTGGCGGGTTGTGCCCTGTTATTGCTCTTGATGGAAGGTTGTCGTCGTACTGTGGGTTGGGTGATGGTACTGATTGCTGCGCTGTTTCTATCCTACAGTGCCTTTGGTGACATGTTGCCAAGCGCGATTGCGACTAAGGCATATTCGCTGCAAGAACTCATCCAGTTTCAGATTTACTCCGCTAATGGGGTATTTGGCTCAGCCTTAGGCATTGCGGCCACGACGGTATTTATCTTCGTACTCTTCGGCGCCTTCTTAGAAGTGACCGGTGCGGGTAAATTCTTTATTGATCTATCATTCTCTATCGCAGGTAAGTATCGCGGTGGTCCAGCAAAGGCCGCGGTTTTGGCCTCGGCAGGTCTTGGTTCTATTTCGGGGTCTGCGATTGCCAATACTGTGACTACAGGCTCGGTGACCATACCTATGATGAAGAAGCTGGGTTATAAACCTGAACAGGCGGCGGGTATCGAAGCGGCTGCATCGACGGGCGGGCAGATTATGCCACCTATCATGGGGGCTGGCGCTTTTGTGATGGCGCAGTTTACCGGGGTCCCCTATAGCGAGATAATGTTAGCCTCTATTGCCCCGGCTATTCTCTACTTCTTCTGTACCTTGCTCTATGTACACTTGATGGCTTGTAAGTTAAACCTGCAGGCTGTGAGTCGCACCGAGGCCGTAATTTCTGTAATGAAACATGGTGCTCATCATCTTATTCCTCTGGGCTTGATCACCGCATTGCTGATGATGGCTTATTCGCCATTGTTGGTTGGTGTTGCTGGTTGTGCAGCCATATTAGTGACGGCTGCGCTGCGTAAACACAGCCGTATTGGCTTGACCAAGTTTATTCAGGGAATGAAAAACGGTGCTCTGATGGCACTACCAATTTCGGTGGCCTGTGGCGCGGCGGGGATTATCGTCGGTGTAGTGGGTCAGACTGGAATTGGCTTGCAGTTCACTCAGTTTGTGATGGAGTTTTCCGGCGGTTACATGCTACTGGCTCTCGGGCTCATCAGTATCGTAGCACTGGTGTTGGGCATGGGATTACCTGTGACCGCGGCTTATATCGTACTTGCCGTGATGGCCGTGCCCATGTTGGGGGACTTTGGTCTGCCCTTGTTGACGGCGCACCTGATTATTTTCTGGTTGTCTCAGACTTCAAATGTGACGCCGCCGATTGCATTGGCCGCCTTTGCTGCGGCTGGTGTG
Organism: Shewanella psychrophila; assembly: GCF_002005305.1. Taxonomy (NCBI): domain Bacteria; kingdom Pseudomonadati; phylum Pseudomonadota; class Gammaproteobacteria; order Alteromonadales; family Shewanellaceae; genus Shewanella; species Shewanella psychrophila. The sequence continues at coordinate 3,044,368 of NZ_CP014782.1, read as the reverse complement.
GCCAAGGCGAATCCAATGAAATCTTCGGTGGAGGCCTTTAAGCTTGCTGGTGGTCTGTTTATTATCCCTATCATGATGGCCTATACGGATCTGGTAAGTTCTGAGGCGAGTGTATTGGAGTTTGGTTTTGCTATCGCTCAGACAGCTGCAATCATACTGGCATTAGCGATATCCATCGAAGGGTATCTATTGCGGGTACTGTCTAATATGGAACGTGTTATCGCGCTAATGATGGTTCCCTTGATATTGTTCAATCCTTTTGGTGCAGGCTTCGTGGGAATACTAGTTATTTTAGGATTAATACTTTTGCAGTGGAGGAGTCGAGAGCTGGTTACGAGAACGTAATTGGCGCGGAGTTGGTTCCAATAAGAACAACTGCGAGTAAACACTGTTAATACCAATTGCTGTTATATCTTGAAAATCACCTAAGGCCTTCAGTCATCGACAGAAGGCCTTTTCTTTAACTGATGTCTTGTTCTGGAAGGTGTTTATTTACAATTTATTTTTGAAAGTGTGTAGAAGGTTGCCGTCTTTATCAATGACTATAGCCCCTATAATATCTGCTGAAGCTGATAGAAACGACACGCTTTTATCAGGATGGTGCAAGACGCAGTATCCTACATGACAGATTAAGGAGGACTAGTGAACAAAGCAGATTCAGTTAATGGTGATATCGAAAAGGTGCTGAGCTTTATCGTGGAGATCGAGAAGCTTAAGGATGTTAAGAGAAAAACCAGACCTGTTGGTCTTGACCGTTACGAGAATTCGGCCGAGCATAGCTGGCATGTGTGTATATCGGCTCTGATGCTTAAAGAGTTTGCTGATAAGCCTATCAATATCGATCGGGTCATCAAGATGCTACTCATACATGACTTAGGTGAGATAGATGCAGGGGATACCATCATCTATCAATCTGAAACTCAGGAAATGAAACAGAAAGAAGCGGCAGGCCTTAAGCGTATTCTAGATATCTTACCTGAGGGGCAGGCTGATACCTATATGGATCTGTGGTATGAGTTTGAGCTGGGTGAAACCGCCGATGCAAGTTTCGCCAAGGCAATCGACAGGGTGCCGCCTCTATTACATAATCTGCATGGCGAGGGTCATAGTTGGCGTGACAATAATGTGCCTAAAGAGAAGGTTTTTTCCGTCAATCGTCGTATAGCTAAAGGCAGTGAAGGGCTATGGTCTAGTCTGGAAAATAAGCTATCGGGTGCAGTGGAGACAGGTCTTATTAAATAGGCATATTTCGACTGCGAAATTCTTCTATTCTGAGCCGATTAAGGTACGTCGAGCTGAAGTCATAATCGTTATTCTGAACAAAGCTGAGTAGAGGTGACTTAAAGGTTGAACGTGGCGGATGTTCTAAAGCACAAAAGATATGGCTGTCCCGTCTTTTTCTTTTGATTCATCTACTCGCAATTTCATAATTTCTTTCTCCCAAAAACCAGAAGCCTCCGTTTGGAGGCTTCCTTTGAGATTAAAGTGAACGTACAAGCTTTTTGTTTACAAATTCATCCATACCGGCACGGCCTAGTTCACGACCAAAACCTGAGTGTTTCACTCCACCAAAAGGTAGGCATGGCTCAGAGATAGTAAAGCTATTGATGAATGACACACCGGTTTCAAGTTTGGATGCGATAGCACGAGCTTTATTTTCATCACGAGAGAAGATAGATGAGCTCAAGCCATAAGAACTGTTATTGGCAAGCTCAATGGCTTGTTGTTCTGATGACACTTTGTAAACCACTGCAATGGGTCCAAACAATTCACGGTCAAAGACATCCATTTTCTCCGTTACATCCGCCAAGATAGTTGGTTTTAACCATGCACCAGGTAACGGCTCACGTTCACCACCAAGAACTAATGTTGCCCCTTGTTTAACGGCGTTATGAACTTGTTCGAGTAAAGATTGACACTCTTTCTCACTCACGAGTGGCGCATAATCAGTCGACATATTCATCGGATCGCCCGCTTTCATAGCAGCCATTTTTTGCGTAAACAGAGTCATGAACTCATCGTAAACCTGTGCCGCAATAATGAATCGTTTGGCACCTGTACAAACCTCACCAGAGTTAAACATTTTTGCAATTAACGCTAAGTCGGCGGCTTTTTCTACATCGGCATCCGCAAGAACAATAAATGGGTCGTTGCCACCTAGCTCCATCACAACTTTCTTAAGATATTTGCCTGCCAGAGCCGCAACGGTAGATCCAGCTCGTTCACTCCCAGTTAGAGATACCCCTTGAACACGCTTGTCACTAATCACTAACTCCGACTGATAAGCTGACATCAACAGGTTATTGATAACACCGTGTGGGAAGCCAGCGTCTTTAAACAGCTCTGTAAGTGCGATGGCACACTGAGGAACATTAGAAGCGTGCTTAAATAGCACTGTATTGCCAGCCATCAAGTTAGGCACTGCAAAACGGATTATTTGGTAGAATGGGAAGTTCCAAGGCATAACACCGAAAATAACCCCCATAGGTAGGCTTTCAATATGTGCAGTTCCTTGTTCAACATCCAAAATAGGCTGTGGTTTTAAGAACTCCGCCGCGTTGTTGGCATAGTAACGACACATATCTACGCAGTTTGGAATTTCCCATTCAACACCTTCTCTAAACAGTTTTCCCATCTCTTTTGTCATTAGAGCTGAGTAGTGGCTAGCATTCTTTTCTAGTAAATCAGCCACATTGAGGAGTAACTGTGAACGCTGTTCAATAGCAGTGTTGCTCCACTCTAGGAATGCCGAGTGAGAGTCACTTATTGCTTGCTTGATCTCTGCATTAGAAATTGCTTCAAAACCTTGTTCAACTTGGTTGGTGTAAGGGTTTAGAGTTTGAATGGCCATTTTAATATTCTCCAAAAGGTTTGCTATTCATGCTGTGTTTTAACGAATGAGATAATAAATCAGGTCACTTTGTTGATATATGCGGCAATGGTTGATTTACTGTTGTTATATGATTACAAATGAAATGGGAGAGAGTCGTGATAAACAATATCAACTTGGCGGATATTCGTTCTTTTGTGCTGATTGCACAGTTAGGTAATTTCACTAAAGCGGCGGAAGCGCTGAATGTATCGCGCTCGCATGTATCGCGCCAGATAAGCTCACTTGAAAAGAACATGAAAGTGACGCTACTTACTCGTACAACTCGAAGTCTAAAACTTACTCAAGCGGGCGAACGCTTTTACCAACAATGTGAAAAAGCGATTAATGGGATTGACCAAGCACTTATCGCCGCAGTGGATGATACAGAAGAAGTGCGGGGACTGATCCGAGTTAATTGTGTCGGAGGTTACATCGGTGAGCGGATCATCTCCAAGTATGTGGCTGAGTTCATGATAGAGCACCCTCATATTCAAGTTCACCTCGATTTTAGTAGTCATCGAATCGATTTAATCCAAGACGACTTCGATATTGCCTTTCGAATGGGGCTGTTGGAAGACTCCGGCTTTATTGCCAAGAAACTGATGGACATTGACGTGGTAACCTTAGCGAGCCCAAGTTACGTCAACAAATATGGCAATCCTGAATACCCAAGTGAACTGAGCGAGCACCGATGTTTGACCGGCTCAGTTAAACGCTGGAGTTTTGAGTCGGATGAGAATGCCGATGAGCAAGTGGGGATCAGTGTTGAAGGGAATCTGGTTTCTAAGAACGGATATGCTTTGATCACCAATGCGATGGCTGGAAACGGCATTATTCGTGTGCCTCGTATGTACTGCGCTGATGCTATTGAACAGGGGATCTTGGTGGAAATACTGCCCAAATGGCATATTCCATCGGTGTTATTTTCTGCGGTTTACCATAGAGATAAATATCAGCCTAAACGTTTAAGAGCCTTCATTGACTTTATCAAGCAGAGATTTGAGTCGGATTTCTAGGGAAAAGCTCTGCTTTCTGTCTAGACTAATAAGGATCGTGTACACGAATAACACAAAATAGTTCGCTGAATTTAGCTTTATTGTTGACTAATAGGTTACATAGCTGTGCATTGTGACCTATATATCTACAATAAATCACTCCATATAATTCGACTCGTTTTCTAAACAACTTGAATTTAATTGGAGAAAAAATGAAAAAGTTAAAATTAATGAGCCTTTCTTTAGTCGCTACAGCAATGCTAAGTGCAGCGCCTGCAATCGCTCAAAGCAACTTCCTAGGTGATGAGTACCAAGCAGGGAAAAATAAAGTCGCTTTTCTCAGTGAAAATGTCCACATCGCTGGGAACGTATTTCTACCGCCTCACTACGACGAAAATAAAAGCTATCCAGCGATTGTTGTGATCACCCCTGCAAGCGGTGTTAAAGAACAAACGGCTGGGATTTATGCACAGAAGATGGCAAAAGAAGGTTACATCACATTAGCATTCGATCACCGAACTTACGGTGAAAGTGGTGGCTATCCTCGCGGTATGGAAAATGCGCCAATGAAAGTGGAAGACATCAAAAATGCGATTACCTTCCTAAGTAACTTCCCAGGTGTAGATCCTGAGCGTGTTGGAGAGCTGGGTATCTGTTCTGGTGCTGGTTACAGCATACAAGTTGCAATACAAGACACACGTTTAGACTCTGTTGCGACCGTAAGTGGTTTTGTCGACTTTACTGATTATGGTATGGGCGGCGCTACGCAATATATGGATCAGCTTACCGGTGACCCAATTGAGCAGTACCGCCAGCAGATCAAAATGGCAAGTGATGCTCGCCAAAAATATTACGAAACAGGTGAAGTTGTATTAGTTGATGGTATTCCGTCGGCAGAGAAAGCTAAATCAATGAACGAATTTTGGGTACGAGCGGCTGACTATTATCGCAACCCAGAACGTGGTGCCGCGGCAGAAAACTACAGCCCGCTTCGCGCCGCGATGTCATTGGATACGCGTTATGCATTTAACCCATCGGAAAACATGGAACTCATTGGTGATACGCCATTCTTAGCGATTGTGGGGACAGAGGCATTAACGGCTTATTTTAGTGAAGTTGCGGTAAAACGAGGGACTGAAGCAGGCAAAAATGTGCAACTCTTTGAAATTGAAGGCGCTCAACACTTTGATCTTTATGATCAAGATAAGTATGTAAATCAAGCTATTGATAAGTTGGACGATTTTTTCTCAAAGACCTTACGTTAATTAGCTCTTAGTGAACAAAGCTATCGTTTAGTTGCTCTTTTTGGCCTGTAAAACGCTGGTTTGTTTCGTTTTTATCTATTGGAAATTGGAAGTGTATTTAATCGTTAAATGTGGCCCTTACAATTGTTGCTGTATGGAAACAGTTATTTGATTTAATGGCTATATATCAACTAAGGGTATTCTCTTAATATACCCCCATCGCAACAAACCACGTTGCTTCTTAATTGAATATTTGGAGATTTAAAAATGAAAAAGTTAGTTGTTATTACAGGTGCAAGTTCTGGTATTGGTGAAGCAATCGCACGTCGCATGAGTAATGCTGGTCACCCACTGCTTCTTCTGGCTCGTCGTGTCGATCGCCTCGAAGCACTAAATCTACCAAACACGATATGTGAGAAGGTAGACGTGACTGATAAAGCCTCTTTTGAAGCCGCCATTGCAAAAGCAGAAGAGGTTTACGGCGAAACAGATTGTATCGTTAACAACGCGGGTATGATGCTACTCGGCGAACTTGCTGACCAAGGCGCATCGGAGTGGAAAACCATGTTCGATGTAAACGTAATTGGTCTAATGAACGGCATGCAAGCGGTACTTGCACCAATGAAAGCGCGTCAGTCTGGTACTATCATTAATGTTAGCTCGATTGCTGGTCGTAAGACATTCCCCAACCATGCAGCATACTGTGGTACTAAATTCGCGGTACACGCTATCTCTGAAAATGTACGCGAAGAAGTTGCAGGCTCAAACGTTCGTGTCACTACGATTGCACCGGGGGCGGTTGAAACTGAACTGTTATCTCACACAACTTCTGATGAGATCAAAGAAGGCTACGAAGCATGGAAAGAGAGTATGGAAGGCGTGTTAGTCGCTGACGACATAGCTCGCACAGTTGAGTTTGCATATCAGCAGCCACAAGGCGTTTGTATTCGTGAGATTGTTATTGCTGCGACTCGTCAGCAGCCATAATGATTTAAAGGTATTACTTTCTTATTGAGCCTCGCGTTGCCGAGGCTCTTTCTTTATCTGACACACCAATAACCATTAATACAATTAGCCTAGGTTGGATCGAAACGTCTGATTATGAAAGCTTGTGTAAGCAACTTTCCTTTAGATGAGTTGGGAAGCTAAAAGATATTGTTAATGCTTGCTTATTTTTAACTGTAATTCATTTATGTCCACAAATGAGTGACTGAATACCCGCCATCCAAAGTCGAAGAGATAAATACTCAGATGTAAACGCGGCTGTGACCGTCCGTGACAAAGATGCCACGGCAGAGACTATCGCGCCGTGTAATAAAAGTGTTTGCATATACGTTGTTCACAGGCTCCTGCCACCACGACATTGGTGCATCCATGCTCGGCACTCGACGGACAAGCGTTAGACAACAATGCAGCTATGGTTCTTAGCAAGCTAAACAAGTATTAAAGCAGTTCATGAATCATTGCTAAAAAGGCATTTTAAACTTGTTATCTGACAAGTGAGTCAATATTAGTAGCGGACAATACTTGCTACAAAGCACTTAGCTTTTCGGCGGCTTGAATCAATGTTCTATCCTCTTTAGCAAAGCATAGGCGAATGACTCTATCTCCGGGGGCTGTTTGGTAAAACACACTGAGTGGGATTGCAGCTACGCCAATCTCTTTGACTAGATATTCACAAAATGACATGTCGTCTAGTCCTGAGATCTCTGAGTAATCTAGCAGCAAAAAATAGGTGCCTTCGCTGGGTAAAATCGTAAAGCGGCTATTTTGCAGTGCATTAACTAACACGTCTCTCTTATGTTGATAAAAAGGGGCGAGTGCTGTGATATGTTCAGGCTCTTCGGCCAGCATATCTGTTAACGCCAGTTGCGCAGGGGTGAAGCTTGAAAAGGTGATATATTGGTGAATCTTCCTAAATTCTTGTGTCAGCGTCTCGGGGGCTACGCAGTAACCCATCTTCCAGCCAGTACAATGGAACGTTTTGCCAAAACTAGAGATAACAAAAGCGCGTGAAAAAAGTTCAGCATCGCTCAATACACTGATGTGTGGTGTCCCTTCAAAGGTGATATGTTCATATACCTCATCACTTATTATCAGCAGATCATGTTCGATCACTAATGCCTTTAATTCATCGAAGTCAGCTTGCTTTAACGTTTTTGCGCTGGGGTTATGGGGCGTGTTGATAATAATTGCGCGGGTTTTATCGGTGATAGCAGCGGCTACCAACGGCCAGTTTATGGCATAATCTGGCGCCTGCATTGGTATATGCACCGCACGGCCTCCGGCCAGTTCAATGGCGGGTTTATAGGAGTCATAAGCCGGATCGAAGATGATTATCTCGTCTCCTAGATGGGTGATGGCCTGTATTGCGACAAACAATGCTTCGGTCGCTCCCGAAGTCACGGTTACCGTATCTTTTGAGTTTACATCTACGCCATACTTACGCCCGATAAGGGAGGCAATTTGAGTCTGTAGTGGTGCAAGTCCAGAGGAGGGGGCGTACTGATTAAAACCTTGATCGCAGTATTTGGCCAAACCTTGCTTTAACAGTTTAGGCGCATCGAACTCGGGAAAGCCTTGAGAGAGGTTAATGGCATTGTATTGATTTGCCAGCCCTGACATATAAGTAAATATGCTGGTGCCTAAGTGCGGTAATTTACTGCTGTGCGCTAAAGTCTTCAATGGAATCCTCTCTGATTGTAAACAACTCTACTCACTGAGTTTTTGCATCTCTTTGTGATGTCATCATATTCTAAATTAACATAATTAGATATTAGTCAAATAAGCTAGTCAAATGATGCTACTTAGGTAACAAGCAATACAGATTTAAGCACATTTCATTTACCACAGAGAGAACTGAGGGCAAGGATAAGTAACAGATACACACTGAAAAGAGTGATGGAAACGTTTGTACATCAGGTCACTCATTCACAGCTTTTGATTTTGGGATTACCTGTGTAGATGCAGCTGTAGCCGTTGATGGCAAGGGTGCCATCGTCGAGCTTACAAGGATGTACTTGCTGCGCGCTACAGAAATATCTGCACATACGCCTGCTGCAAGCAATAAATAACAATAATGCTATGGTACTTAGTAAACTAATCAAGTAACAGTAAAGCCCAATGAACCCAATCAAAAAAGATATTTACTACTTGTTATCAGACAGGTTAAGCCTATTTGTTATCTAACAAGTCAGTCAGACTGATGCTTTAATTGCCTTAGCCAAGGCAAACAATCCATTGGTGCGTGAGGGACTAAGCTGTCCAGTTAGCCCAAGCTTATCGAAGTAGGCATCAATATCGAAAGCCGCTATCTCTGCTGAACTCTTACCATGGCAAGCGGTGAGTAGCAGTGCCACCAGGCCTTTGACTATGCGGGCATCGCTGTCGGCGAGGTAGTAATGTTTTCCGTCGATTTCACTATGATACAGCCAGGCATTACTCTCGCATCCTCTGACTTGGGCTTGCTCCACACGAAATTCATCTTCCAGCTTAGGTAAGCTCTTGCCAAGGAGCATTATCTGACGATAGCGCTCCTGCCAGTTGTTGGCGTTTTCGAATCGAGGCAATATCTCACTGCTATCGAGTTTAAGTGTTAAAAATGTCTCTGTGGCTGGCTGTACTGCTGAGCTCATAAAATTGACCTGAATTAGTTACCTTGAATGATGTTTAAATAACATAGCTAGAAGCTATAGCTGATTTCGTTAATCTAACAACATCTCTTTTACCGACGCTAAAGCCTCTATAAAGCGATCGATATCTTCTTTACTGGTATAGACGCCTATTGATGCCCGGCAGCAGCCCTTAATGCCTAAGCTCTGCATCAAAGGCATGGCACAGTGATGGCCACAGCGAACGGCGATCCCTTGTTGATCCAGTAATATCCCCACATCTTGATGATGTTCACTGGCCAAATTAAAGGCGACGGCACCGATGTTGTTTTTGTTGGCACCGTAGAGGTGAATATCGCCTAAACCTGTTAATTGATTTTGCAGATAAGCCAACAGTGTTTGTTCTCTTTGAGCCGTTTCAGCTTTAGGGAGGGCAAGGATAAAGTCTATCGCCGCCCCAAGGCCGATAACTTCGGCTATGGGCGGTGTGCCGGCTTCGAGTCTGTTGGGTAAAATATTAAACTCAGTCACATCGAAGCTGACGGCCTTTATCATCTCACCGCCAGTCATCATAGGCTCGAGCTTATCGAGAATATCGAAACGCCCATAGAGCACACCTATGCCCGTTGGGCCATACATCTTGTGGCCGGAGAACACATAGAAATCACAACCTATGGCCTGTACATCGATCTCCAGATGGGCGATAGCTTGAGCTCCGTCGACTAAGGTGATAGCACCGGTCGCCTTGGCCTTAGCGACTAAATTATTCACTGGGTTAAGCGTGCCCAGAGCGTTGGATACATGGCATAGAGCCACGATGGCTGGCTTTTGTTTGAGCAGCTCTTCATAAGCCAGTTCATCGATTCGGCAATCATCAGTCAGCGGGATTGGTTTGATGATGGCACCGCTACGCTTAGCGAGTTCTTGCCAGGGGACGATGTTGGCATGATGAGCGGCAGTGTCTATTAAGATGATATCGCCTGATTGTATTTGATTAATCAGGCCATGGGTGACCATATTGATCGACTCTGTGGTGCCGTGGGTAAAGATGATCTCTTCACGACGGCTGGCCTTGATAAAGCCCTTTAGCTGATCGCGTACCGCTTCATATTGAGACGTGGCTCTGGACGAGAGCTGGTGTGCGGCTCGGTGAACATTGGCATTATTGTTATGATAATACTGAGTCATGGCATCTATGACTCTATTGGGCTTCTGGCTAGTAGCTGCCGTGTCCAGATAACACAGAGGGTATCCCTCTAAGGTCTGCTCGAGTGTAGGAAATTGAGCACGCAGCTGGGGAAAGTCCATTGTTCGGTCCGGTAGTTCATCATAAGAGAAAGGCACCTAGATCTTCGGAGATTTAGGCGGCTAATGCAAGTGGCTTTTGAGTTGGATTATTTGCATTGTGTTCTTGATGAATCTGATTACATTGTTTAGCAATCTTTTCAAACCTACTTTTGCTAGAGTTTCGTTAGTTTGCCAGAGATGAAAGTTACCTAGGGAGTAAAAATGCAATCAAAAACGCATTGGGAGAAGGTCTATTCAACCAAAGATGAAGATGAGGTTAGTTGGTTTCAAGAACATGCAGAACTCTCATTGAAATTGATCCAGAATTCGGATGCAAGCAAGAGTGCCTCAATCATAGATGTCGGAGGGGGAGCCTCTACACTTGTCGATGACCTTTTAGATAACGGCTATCGCAATATTAGTGTGCTGGATCTCTCTGCAGCGGCGCTTGCCAAAGCTCAAAATAGGCTGGGCGAGCAAGCGTCGAATGTGACTTGGCTTGAGGCTAATGTGATTGAAGCCGAATACCCCCATCATGGCTATGATGTCTGGCATGATAGGGCTGTGTTTCACTTTCTCAATACGCTTGAAGAACGTCAGGCATATGTGAAAGCCGTGCTTCATGCCGTGAAGCCTGGCGGTTTAGTTATCGTGGCCACTTTTGCAGAGAATGGCCCTACTATGTGCAGTGGACTTCCCGTAAAGCGTTATAGCGCCGATGAACTCCATGAAGAGTTTGGAGAACCTTTCTCTTTGCTAGGCCATGAGAAGGAGTCCCATCAAACGCCTGGTGGCAGCGAACAGCATTTCGTCTACTGCTTTTGTAGAAAATTGGCGTAGAAAAGAGAGAGGAGTGACTAACTAGTTAGTCACTCCATTTATGGAAGGTATGGTCTGTCTCACTGTATTTTTCTTATTTGTGATTGTTATTTTACAACTTTATTGGTTGAGCTGTTTATTGGTAGGCTATGGGCAAGGCAGCCGATAGGTTTGCGCCAGCTCATCTAGCCTTATCATTAGCTCTGGAGAAATACAGGTGTTGATGCTGTTGATATTCTCTTTTAACTGCTTAACACTGGTGGCTCCTATGATGTTTGAGGCGACGAATTTTCGTGAGGTGACGAAGGCTAATGACATCTGTGCCGGACTCAGCTTGAATTCACGAGCAAGCTCTACATAGGCTTTGGTGGCTTCGAGCGCGATTTGGGTACCGGTATAACGAGAGAAACGTTTAAACAAGGTGAGTCTGGCACCTTCGGGCCACTTATCGTCAAGGTATTTACCTGTCAGTGCACCAAATGCCAAGGGAGAGTATGCCAGTAAGGGCACTTCTTCACGGTGACTTATCTCAGCCAAGCCAACTTCAAAACTGCGGTTAAGCAAGTTATAGGGGTTTTGCACGCTGATGACTCTAGGTAAATCGTGTTTCTCGGCGAGCTGAAGATACTTCATCAAGCCCCAAGGGGTTTCATTGGATACACCGATATAACGGATTTTTCCTGCCGTCACTAAAGAGGCCAAGGCTTCTAAAGTTTCTATGATAGGAGTTTGCTTCTCGTTGTCATCGACTTGTTGATAGGACAACTCACCGAAGAAGTTGGTATTTCTGTCTGGCCAATGGATCTGATACAGATCTATGGTGTCTATCTTTAGCCGCTCTAGGCTAGCGTCGACCGCTTCATGAATATTGCGCCAGTCCAGAGCCATATTTGGGCGGATGTAGTCACTCTTCGGACCAGGAGCAGATACCTTAGTGGCGATGACCAGCTTGTCTCTGTTGCCGCTTTTTTGCAGGTAGTTACCGAGAATTCGCTCCGTCTCGCCCTGAGTGTCGGCCTTGGGAGGAACCGGATACATCTCGGCGGTGTCGATAAAGTTGATGCCTTCGCCAATAGCATAATCTAGCTGAGAGAAGGCTTCGGCTTGTGTGTTCTGTTCACCCCAGGTCATGGTGCCTAAACAGAGTTCACTGACTTCAAGGTTGGAATGTGGGATACGACGATATTCCATAAAATCTCCACGGTTACTTTTGTTTGTTATTTAGACTCGTTATTTGGGCGCATATTTTGGCTCAAGAGTGCGCTTACTATCATTTGAGGCTAACAAGCTTTCATAGGAAAGACTAGGGAAATAAAGATCTTAGTTCCTATCTCCTAGGCTCTAGGAACTAGTACCTTTTATAACTTTAACAACATGGGCATCTCGCAGGCATCGTGACCTGTATCGCCCAGATGAGAGTCTAAATGCTTAAACCCGATAGACTCATAGAGTTTTACCGCTTCACTTAGTTCCGCGGTAGTTTCCAGGTAACAAGAGCTAAATCCCAGCTCGCGGGCGAAGTCGAGTGCCAGATAAGCAAGGCGTTTGGCAAATCCCTTGCCTCGAAGCGCTTGACTGAAGTACATCTTCTGTAGTTCGCACACTCGATCCGGGATTGCTGTGGGTTTAACTTTGGTTGTTATTACTAAAGGCGCAATTCCACCACCACCTAAGAGTTCACCGTCTTTCTCTATGACCCAATAACAGGCATCACGTGCTTGGTATTGTTGGCTAAGAATGTCTAAGGTGGGATCTGCCACGCTATAACCTTTATCTGAGGTGAGGCCATATTCTGCTGAGACTGTTCGTATCACCTCGGCCATTGGGGCATTATCTTCAGGGGTTATCACCCTAAGTTGATATTCTTGCTGAAGCCGAGAACGATGAATAGCCTTGTGGTATAAGGTCATTGCAGTTTCAATCTGCTGGGTTTCCGAGGGGGATAACTGGGATAAAATTTCATTGAAGATGATGTTTTGTTGATGATCTAACTTTTGTAGTAATTTTCGCCCTTGGGGAGTCAAGTGGGCCAGTAGGCTGCGACTGTCTCTGGGATTGCTCTTGGTATGAGCAAACCGCTTCTCAACTAGGTGGCTAACGGCGCGACTCGCATTGGATTTATCGATATTAAGGATTTGCGCCAATTTTTTAATCGATATTGCTCCGTGGCTGATTTCGATAAGCGCATGGGCTTGGACTGGAGATAGTGGTAGGTCGCCGCAAGCAGAGTTAAGCATGCCAAGTTGTCGCACAATATGGCGAGATACGGTTCTGAGTTCAGAACCTTGATGGTTAGTTGGTCTATTATCGTCTGTCATACCCTGTTCCTGCAATTTATCTTGTCTGAATCGACATTCGTTATCTTGGTCAGAAATAACGTTTTCATCCGGAGCTAACGTAACTGTTATATTTGAATGAAAAATGGTTGCGAGTTACATCTAACTTAGAGGGGTATTAACCAGATTGCAAGTTGGAGTCAGTGCTTCTGTGGAGCTAGGAGGTTTTTATTTCAGTTAATAGTAATGATGCGCGCAGGCTAGTGACTAACCTAGTAGCTCATTGAGGAGAATGCAAGCAATTGCTAATGAAACAAGATTGCTTGCATAAAAAGGCTTGTACAAAGCATCACTAGTCGAGATAAAGCCCAGGGTTTAGCATGGGAGCCATGGCTAAGATTAGTGCCTGAGTATAGACACTCTCTCTGGTGGCATGCCCTTGGGTCAATAGGCCAATTGCTCCGCCTTGTTGCTTGATGTTCTTAGTGTTAAATAGATTATCCATTACATCCCCCAGTTCCTCACCAGCGATCAATGATTTATAAATAGATTGAGATATGGGGAGTTGCGCGCTACGGCCAACGGAAATTTGGTTCTGGGTGGCTACTACTGTGTAGGCAAAGGTAGCTGGCCCGTATTCGAAGTTATCGACGCCGCCTTCCATTGCAATAAACAGTTCAGTGATCGCTTCGCCATCAGACTGTTGTGCCACGGCGGAAAAGTCTCGGCAATATTTTACACGGTTTATGGCACCTTTCCGGGTTTCAAGATCTGTCATGGGTTGCTCAGGCACACCTGACGGGGCGTGCATGCCACTACATTCGATATCCGTATCCGGAAACAGTTGGCAGATAGCGACTTTGGCCGCGTTCACTTTAACTGGGTTTTTCGAGCCGACTAATACTCTGATTTTTTTTAGCTTGGTTATCTGTTCCATTTTCTTATTTATTCCAATAAATCTAGGGGCTATACCATTCCGAGTAAGTATCTGATCATTCTGCGGGAGTTCAAAGCACTGTAGGCAAGGCGAATGTTTGAAGCTAATAGTTATTCTCGGCAACAAGCTCCTGCGTTGCTCTACCTCCTGCATCCATGCAGTCGTATATCGAGAACATTCAACGTAGCATAAAGGGCTTTGCCCTTTGCTTTAAACATCAGCCGCACTGCGTGAGGCTCTCAGTATTTCCACTTCTGTGTTGTATTGACTTAAAAGGGAATAACCATTTTCTCATCAATGCGCCTTGAATTGAAAAAGCTGAGAGTCTCTGAACTGACCAGATACTTATATGGAATGGTATGATACCAAATTTACGCCTATTTTATTGCTGGTGGCCAGTATTGAATTTGGCGGGAATAGGTATCTTTGTCTTTCGGTTTTGAGTTAGAAAAATTGATATGAGACCTGGGTCACGTTATGGGTTTTGCGGAATGTATAGTGGATCACGTTTAGCTTTAAGGCTCTGCTAGCGAAAAAACCTGTGATCTAATTCATGCTTTGTAATGCTTCTGGGGTTTGACCCATCAAATCTTCTGTTAATTGTGACCCAGATCACTCAGTTATTGTCTTGAATAAATTTTCTAATATCACCATCAGGTAATATATGTGTTCTTACTGTTAACTCTTGGTTCGATTTGGTTGCAAAGGTGCAGTTAAGATGAAGATTTAGACCATGATAATTTAGACCTAGCTCCCATTATTAGCTTGTTCTTAAATTTGATTACAAAACCCCGTTCCAGATCAATTTTTCATGGCTTGAGTTCTATACTCTGGCCTTGAAATTTGCTGCTTCCCTTTGAAAATGGTTTTAGGTGGAGTGGTATCTGGAAAAACAAAGGTGTAGAACACCTCAAAGGTAATGTTTATGCAGAAAGAAGCGACCGTCACCCCAGTCAAGGATGCTCAGCTCGGTGGAGCCGAGGTTCAAAACGAGTCAACCGTCAGCCAGGGCTGGACACGTAAAGATACGACTTGGATGTTGAGTCTGTTTGGTACTGCCGTTGGTGCTGGTATCCTTTTTTTACCTATTAATGCTGGTATGGGCGGCTTCTGGCCGTTGGTGATGATGGCCTTGATAATTGGCCCTATGACCTATTTAGCTCATCGTGGCTTGTCACGTTTTGTTTGTTCTTCTCAGAAGCCAGGCAGTGATATTACCGATGTGGTTGAAGAATATTTTGGTGTAGGGGCTGGTAAGGCAATTACCTTGCTCTATTTCTTCGCTATTTTCCCGATTGTATTGATCTATGGTGTGGGTATTACTAATACCGTAGACAGTTTCATCGTTCATCAGCTCGGTATGGCATCGCCTCCACGTTGGATATTATCCGGCTTGCTTATTATGGCCATGATGTCTGTTATGGTTTCAGGTGAGAAGCTGATGTTGAAGGTGACTCAGTTCTTGGTCTACCCTTTGGTGGGTATTCTAGTCTTCATGTCCTTGTATCTAATTCCAAGCTGGAAAATGGATGCCTTGATGGAAGTTCCTGCTGCGGGTGACTTCCTGGGGACTGTATGGTTAACGATTCCTGTGTTGGTTTTTGCTTTTAACCATTCTCCAGCTATTTCTCAGTTCTCTGTGGCGCTCAAGCGCGAGCATGGTAAAGATGCATCAAAGAAAGCCGATGTGATTCTGCGTAATACTTCTATGATGTTAGTTGGTTTCGTCATGTTGTTTGTGTTCTCTTGTGTGCTTTCTCTGAGTCCGGAACAACTTGCCGAGTCTAAGGCACAAAACTTACCGATTCTGTCTTATCTGGCTAATGTTCATGCAAGTGGTTTCGTCAGCTATTTCGGTCCTATCATTGCTGTGATAGCTATTGTGTCTTCTTTCTTCGGTCACTATATGGGCGCGACAGAAGGCATGAAAGGCATTATCACTAAGCAGCTACGTAGCAGCAATAAAGAAGTGTCTGATAAGAAAGTCGATAAGTTTATTCTTGCATTTATGTTTGTCACCATCTGGGGTGTGGCCATCATTAATCCAAGCATCTTGGGCATGATTGAGGCGCTTGGTGGTCCAATTATAGCCGCGATTCTTTATCTAATGCCTATGTATGCTATCTACAAGGTTCCTGCACTTAAGGCTTATCGAGGCCGCATCAGCAATATCTTCGTTGTCATTGCGGGTCTATTAGCTATGACGGCAATTCTGTTCGGTATGCTGTCTTAAGTTCACTGTTTTCATCTCTTTAATAACGTCTGGTTATTTGGGTCAGTCTCAATCTTTGAGGCTGACCCTCCTCATTTCACCTTCCGTTCAGGATTAAGAGGTAAATTTATGTTTAGCGCATTTGAAATATTTAAGATAGGTGTGGGTCCATCGAGCTCGCATACCGTCGGGCCGATGAAGGCCGCCAAAGAGTTTGTCGATGAGTTACGTCAACGTGGTGAGTTAGAGTCGATAACCCGCATGAGTGTAGATATTTATGGATCACTCTCATTAACAGGCAAGGGTCATCACACGGATATTGCGATTCTGATGGGTTTAGGTGGCAACAGTCCCGAGAGCGTCGATATCGAGTCAATTCCTGAGACTATCAAGCAGATTGAACTAACAGAAAGTCTATCTTTAGGTAAAGAAGGCCATAAGGTGCAATTGCCTAAAGGGGCCGTGACTTTTCATAACTACGCATTAGACCTCCATGAGAACGGCATGTCGATTCATGCCTGGGTTAACGATAAGTGTGTCTTTAGTAAGACCTACTATTCAACTGGCGGCGGTTTTATCATCGATGAAGAGCACTTTGGCTTAACCGCGGCAAATGAAGTCATGGTGCCTTATCCCTACGCCTATGCATCTGAGTTACTGGATCAATGTACCGATACTGGCATGAGTATCAGTGCCTTGATGATGGAAAATGAGAAGGCTTTCAGCAGTGAAGAGGTCATCTATGAAGGCTTCGGTGCAGTATGGGAGGTGATGAAAGCCGGCATAGAAAAAGGGCAAAAAACTGAAGGGGTGCTTGCTGGTCCTCTTAGAGTACCAAGACGCGCCCCTGCGCTTTATCGTCAACTGATGACGAATGAACGGCTGTCTTCCGATCCTATGGTCGTTATCGACTGGGTGAATATGTTTGCTCTGGCAGTTAGTGAAGAGAATGCAGCTGGTGGGCGTGTGGTAACTTCTCCAACCAATGGGGCCGCAGGCATTATTCCTGCTGTAATGGCTTATTATGATAAGTTTATTCAGCCTATGGGTGAGCAAGAATACACTCGTTTTTATCTGGCGGCAGCCGCTGTAGGCTCACTCTATAAACGCAATGCATCTATCTCCGGCGCCGAAGTGGGCTGTCAGGGCGAGGTGGGTGTGGCTTGCTCTATGGCCGCTGCAGGTTTGGCCGAGATAATGGGCGCTAGCCCATCTCAGGTGTGCATAGCCGCAGAAATTGGCATGGAGCATAACTTAGGATTAACCTGCGATCCGGTTGCGGGTCAAGTTCA
The DNA here is from genome assembly GCF_002005305.1 of Shewanella psychrophila. NCBI lineage: Bacteria > Pseudomonadati > Pseudomonadota > Gammaproteobacteria > Alteromonadales > Shewanellaceae > Shewanella > Shewanella psychrophila. The sequence goes on along the minus strand of NZ_CP014782.1, from coordinate 3,026,823 downwards.
GGTGCCTTGTATTGAACGTAATGCCATTGCAGCAGTAAAGGCAATTAACTCGTCGCGCATGGCGATGCGTCGTACTAGCGAGCCTAGAGTCAGCTTGGATAAGGTTATAGCGACCATGTATGAAACGGGCAAAGACATGCACGTTAAATACCGTGAAACTAGCCAAGGTGGTTTAGCCATCAAGGTGACGAGTATCTGTGCTTAACAAGTAACATTTTTGAGAAGAGGCCATCAAAAGATGGCCTTTTTTATGTTCATATTCTCATGCAGATGAGAGCAGGTTATCGCAACAATTATGGTATGAAACGGGCAAAGACATGCACGTTAAATACCGTGAAACTAGCCAAGGTGGTTTAGCCATCAAGGTGACGAGTATCTGTGCTTAACAAGTAACATTTTTGAGAAGAGGCCATCAAAAGATGGCCTTTTTTATGTTCATATTCTCATGCAGATGAGAGCAGGTTATCGCAACAGTTATTGTATGAAACGGGCAAAGACATGCACGTTAAATACCGTGAAACTAGCCAAGGTGGTTTAGCCATCAAGGTGACGAGTATCTGTGCTTAACAAGTAACATTTTTGAGAAGAGGCCATCAAAAGATGGCCTTTTTTATGTTCATATTCTCATGCAGATGAGAGCAGGTTATCGCAACAGTTATTGTATGAAACGGGCAAAGACATGCACGTTAAATACCGTGAAACTAGCCAAGGTGGTTTAGCCATCAAGGTGACGAGTATCTGTGCTTAACAAGTAACATTTTTGAGAAGAGGCCATCAAAAGATGGCCTTTTTTATGTTCATATTCTCATGCAGATGAGAGCAGGTTATCGCAACAATCTATGGTATGAAACGGGCAAAGACATGCACGTTAAATACCGTGAAACTAGCCAAGGTGGTTTAGCCATCAAGGTGACGAGTATCTGTGCTTAAAAGATAGTTTCGAGGGCGACCTTCGGTCTTTGAGAGCAGCTGGAAAGCGCCTTCGAGAGCGTGACTTCGTCACTGCGAGGAAAAGATAAGTCAAAAGCTGTTGCTTGTTTCTTTGCTTATTCTCATTTTCTCGCAGCGAAGCGCTCTAGCAGGGAACTTGTTCCCGCGAACGTCCTCGAAGCGAAGCGTTCGCTCTCGCTATTTTTCTTCGTACATTAAATAGTAACTCTGCTCCATTCCCAGGGCTTTATAAGTTTGTTGAGCCTTGGTATTTTCCTGCTCGACGTAGAGTCTGAAACTGGCCGCACCACCATTCTCTGCTGCTATGGTTTTCACTTGCTGGTATAGCTTGCCATAGATACCTTGGCGTCGATTCTCCGGACGGATATAGACACTCTGGATCCAAAAGTAATTAAGTGCGCGCCAATCGCTCCATTCGAATGTCACCATCAGAGAACCTACTATTTCGCCATCGATTTCGGCGACTAGGTAGAAGCCTTTTTCCGGCTCTGACAGTAAGGTGTTCACCCCTTTGGTTAGCAAGTCTTCATCTAGGGATAGATTTTCAGTTTCCATTGCCATTGCTTGATTGAATTGTACCAGCGCAGTCAGATCTGACTGCTGACCTTTTCTTAATTGCATATTTGTTTGCATATTTGATTCCACACTCATTGTACTTTTGATTTTACGGAGGAAGACTCCATTTTGCAGATACTCTAGCATGCTGCCGAGTTTATTCTGACGAATAATTTATGATTTTTACTCGACTAAAGCACCAGGGCTTGTTTATCTTTCGAGCTTGAATTTTGCTCAATCTTAATGGGGTTGATGCAAGGCATCGAGCGATGACGCCTAATGGATTAGATGAAAAGCTCGTAACACAGCAGGAAGCCCATTGAGATGAGCCCGTAGGGCAGCGTTTGTTGACCATTTCTACCGCGTTATCGCTTGTTTATGTTGAGTCACTACACTACTCAAGCTCCAACTTGTATAAAAAGGTCAACAACTCGCTGCAAAACAACCATGAAAGGTCAACAGGCCCTATCTCTGCTAGACTTTTATTATTGGCTCAAGAGAAGTCGGCTCAAGAAAAAAGAGGCGCCTATGGCATCAGTCCACCATAAATATCGAGTTCATCGGCTAGGGGTAAAGTCTTCTTCTCATTGTGATGTGAGATATAAAAGAAATGGTGAGGACATGCACTCATTGTTTCGGCAAACGGCAGCTAATCAAGATAGCCTCATTCCGGAAGAAGAATCAGGTATTCATCGTGATAATGGTAAACGGACCAAACTTGAGCCAACCAACCTTGAGAAAAATAAGCTGATTCACTTTATTCTTACTCTGATAACTTTTGGGGCTTGGGGGCTTGTCTGGTGGTGGTTGATCTTAAAGTCTGAAGGAAAAGCGGATCAATTATTTCGTGGGTTTGATGATGCATATTGGAGTTATCTTATTGAGCGGGAGCAACCTCCGGCATCACTTCATAAAGTGGAAGTCGATCAACTGGCTAAGAGTGGGTATTTTGATGCCTGAGAGCAATGACTTAATCTAGCTGACTTAGTCTAACAGGTTTGGTCTAGACGAGTTAATCTCGCCGCAGATGAGTTGATGATAGATAACAAAAAACCGCCATTGGGCGGTTTTTTTGTTATCTACTCAGAGAGTCTGTTTAGCAGATTAATTCGCTTCAGAGCTTACTCAATACAAATTGAGTTTTACCACTGGCGTCTTTTAATAGCAGCTTTCCTTTGGCAATTTGACCCGAAGTGACTTTAGGCATGGCCATCATGACTCTTTGTTCTTGATCCATTAATGCATCGACACAGGCTTTCATCGTGTTACCTGCCGGAGAGAGTGTGATCGATGATCCTTGAATTGAGTATCCACCAAAGAAGTTATTACAACTGTTATTTCCAGTCAATTTGCCATCTTGACTAAAGATGAGTTGAGCCGGACTGTAATCGATGACAGGATTACCTGCGATTACCTCTATATGCCAGGTTCCAGCTAGTTCAATTCCCTGAGGCTCTGGCTCTGCCGTGCTTTGACAGGCGGATAATGCGAAGAATGTAGTAGCGATCAAAAAAGATTTTAAAGACATAACTGAGATCCAAATAATTTTATGCTTATATTGTGGCAAGTTTAGAACAAGATAAACAGCGAAAATTCGAGATAAGGGCGCAAAGTGTAATGAAAGCTTTGAAACTATTACATTGGATAGGCTTGCTGATGCTTCTTAGCGGCATTGGTGCTTACCTTTTTACAGATATGACACTTGAAATATCCGGGATGGTGTTGGTGTCTAGCTTGATTGGAATGGGAGCGGTAATGATGTCACCCTTTCCCATTGTAATGTTTATACAATGGGCAAGAGCCCAGGAGGAAAATCAAGATTAGTCCAATTTTAAATCATCAGCCTAGAGCTAGTTTGTTCTTTTTTGCAGCTGGAGTCGGTTCAGGTTTAGACTGTCGTTGGCTTGCTGCTGCATAGGAGCAAGGCTAATTTGAGTATCGGGAGTAAAGTAACTCTGTCCTGTGACTAAGTTCAAATTCTGCTCCTCTTTGGCAAACTGCTTCTTCAGCCTTAACACCAAGGAATCAAGGTTTGACTGATTATCGATGAAGCAAAGAATAATAAACTGGTTATGATTTATTCTTGCCGATACATCCGCATCTCTTAAACTGTTATGGATTATCCTGGCTAGTATACGCAGTTTTTGTTCATTTGATTCCGTCTGTCCTTCGGTCGAGTCATCGAAGATGGCTTCGACTAAAATTATTCCAGCATGAGAACCAAAACGCCGACTTAGGCTCAATTGTCTTGGTGCCATCAGGCTAAAGCCGTATTGGTTAAGCATGCAGGTTTGTTCATCCTGTACAGATAGCATCTGGACTTTCATCATCAAGAATAGATGTTTAAGTTCAGCCTGAATTAAAGATTTAGTTGTTTCTACAAGAGGTGCTAGACGGTCTTGAAATCTATTCTGCTTAGGATCGCAGATCAATATACAGCCAAAGAGTTCACCATCTGGCCAATAAATCAATTGGTATAGCACTTGTTGAAACTGAGATAGGCCTGAAGTGAACTCACTTCCGTTGGAGTTAGGTAGACCATAACCGCTGTGGGATTCGAGTATTTTAAATAATCCAGCATCGGAAAATATCGCTCCTCCATTGAGGGAGTAATCTTGGCTCTGGTGAGCGCAGACTATCTGAAAACGATTATCAGCTAATTGTAAAATTAGGCTAGCCTGTGAACGATAGAAACTGGCCAAGAGATCCATTTGTTGTTGCCATCTTGGCAAGTTGATAGCAGGATGATCTTGTTCTCTTAGCCAGAGTTGATGATGGTTGCTTTGGGCTAGCATGTAACTTCTCTCTTAGTTTTAATCTGCACTACAATTATTTTTATCGTATTAAATTAGTCATGTTCAGGATTTAGATTGGCCTGTTCTAACACTGGTCAAGCATACTGAATTTTTAGGGTTAATAAAATGTAACATTATATGTTTTTTGAAGAACAGAGTGTTCGACTATTTACTAAATCAATATTGTGCATATTTGGAAAAAGGCGCGGGGGGGACAGCATTCGAACCTATTGGTGAAGTGTGGTTTTCATGTTACAGCTGCGGCTTCTAGTTTGGCTGCTTGCTCTTCTAACTTAAGCTGCTCAGATTTCAATCCTTTTTTTGATTCTTCAAGCATGGGGGCCAATTTAAGTGTCGAGTCTGGAGTGAAATAGTTACAGCTTGAGTCGACTTTAAGTTGATCGTTTTGTTGATAAATCAGCTTGTCGACTCGCTTACCTATATGGAGAAGATCTCTCTCTGAATCGACAAATACCAGTACAACGAACTGATCATCACTGTAGTGGGCCGCAATATCGGCAGTTCTTATCGTATCCTGGATGATACTTCCCAATAATCTATGATGTTTCTCTTCGATATGCTCCAAGGTATGAGCGGAATAGAGTTCGAAGAAGATGATGCCCGCGTGAGCACCGAAGCGTCGCCCAAGGCTAAGTTGTCTCGGTGCCATCATGATGAAACCATATTGGTTCAACATGCCAGTTTCTCTATCACGCATGGATAGCGATTCTATTCGTTGAGTTTGGCAATATAGGGTCAGCTCTTGCTGAAGTAATACCTGAAAAGGTTCCAACATGAATGAGTTCGATGCCGAAGTGGATGCTTTGGCATTCAATACACAGATACAACCAAAGTGTGTGCCATCGGGCCAGAGAATTGGACGGGTTAATAAGCTGTGGGCTTGATCAAATTCTTCATGTAGATCTACATGGTCATGATTGGTCAAATCGATATTTAACCCATCTGGTAATGAGCGAACTAAACGTTGAAAGACTTTATGATCTCTATCGAACGCTGTGCCAGTGGTAAACTGTCTGGATTGACTGATCGAGCTCACGATAACTTCAAAACTGCTCCCGGTTTCTTGAATGATAAATACCACATCAGCTTCATAATAACGCTTCATCAATTCACACTGGTGCATCCAGCGAACTAAATTTAGCTGCGTATTATCACTTTCAAGTAAGCTAATACTGGTATCAATATTTTCAGGAAGCATGGGAACCTAGGCAAAGTTATCTGGCTATTGCGTTAATTGTGGTAGTCAGATCGTCATTATGCAAATAGGGGCTCAATTAGAGACGAGTACCCTTAGGATATATAATCAATACCTGAGCCTTTTAGGTATATAATCTAGGCTTCATCTCCTCGAATGTGTTTCATCGATAGTTAAAAGGTTAATGCTTGTACAATGAATATTAGACCCGCCCATATTGGCGATCTCGAACAATTAATTGAACTGGAAAAGTTACATCTTAATGATGAACTTAATGATGGTTCAAAAGCCAAGACATTAGATGGGCAAGCGTTCGGGAAAGCTGAGCTAAAAGAACTCATTGAAAACCATTGGATCTGCATTGCCGAAAAAAATATGGCTAAGGATTCAAGCACAGAGACTCGTGAGATTATTGGCTATGTTATTGCAGGCCGTTGGACGTTTTTTGAAGCTTGGCCTGTTTACAGGCGCATTCTTAAGGGATTGAAGGAGCTCAATGTCGATGGTAGTCAGTTATCTAAGGGGAACTCTTGCCAATATGGTCCTATCTGGATTAAGAAAGAGTGTCGTGGGCAGGGGATATTCGAGGCTTTGGTCAATGGGATAAAGGCTCAAGTTAAAAACGAATTTTCGTTTATGCTGACCTTTATTGCAGAAGATAACCTAGCTTCTTTTACAGCTCATACCAAAAAAGCTTCTATGGTGGTTTTAGACTATTTTACCTTTGATGATAGAGATTACTATCTATTGGCCTTATCCACTTGAATAAACAAGATTCAATCAGCTTGAATTAACCTCCACAGGTAGTGTGATTATGAATTCTGGACCAGATAAAAAAGTATTAGAGCTAGTGCAAAGTTTACTCGCGCCCTATGCCAGAGAGTCGCTGTCGGCTTTCGATAATATGAAGTTGGTCATTGCTGTTATTAGTGCCTCAGCTAAGCGTTCAAATGAGCCGCAGCAAGAAGCTATAGCCTATGAAGTGACTCCTAACATGAACGAACAATCAGATAATGCAGACGATACTCTGGTTCAGAGTAGACAATTTTACTGTGTGCGATGGAAAAACCTTTGGCTAGATTGTGGCCTCACTAATGATTACAGTGCTTCGATTCAATTGCTAACTCATGATGGCCAAGGCATTAAAGTACAGGAGATTAAAGTACAGGAGATTAAGGAGGCGGGCACCTCTGAGGTTAGAGATGTGCATGCCACAGCTGAAGATACTCTCGCTCCCCTTAATATAGAAACGTCCTTATTGAGGGAAATAAATGTCCCCGTCTTATCGCTACAACAAATTGAATTTATGTGTATGGAGTATGCACACTTTGATCATTGCTAGTGGCTTTGAAGCTTTTTACCTTTAATAAGCGCTAACTCAAATCAGAAAGTTAGCGCTTATATTTTAGATTCGGTCTACTCTTGTTTGTTGCTAATTAAATGCAGTGGGGGCTTGCTACTGAGGTAAGCTTGATCCACTTGATCTAGTTTATTAAAACGTATCATCTCTCGAATGCCATCTATGTAAGCTTGACCACGTTCAGAGTACTTATCTAACGTGCCCGCAAGTTCTGGTCCTGTTATTGGATGTCCACTCTTTCTTAGCTCGGTACGAAGGTTACGTAGTTTAACGTAGGCATTATTAGTATTGAGGTTAAACATGTAACCTTCCACCGATGCTAACGGACTATCGAATCTCGCCAAACCATAGTTGCCTAACTCTTTTCGTTGTTGTTTAGGGATCATACCCTTGCCGCTAAAATCCCACTGACCGAAGAATGCATTGCCCTCTAAGGTGAATCTCGAGGTAGCCCAGCCACTTTCTTCGGCAGCCTGAGCTAGTACTAAAGAAGGCGGCAATATATCGACCTGATTCAATAATTGAAGGCGTATATCTTGGGTTATTTGGACGCTAGCATCCGTTATGGCTTTATACCTTAATGCGATACGCTTTAGTTCAGGATCATTTAACTTGGCAGCTTCAACGATCTGCCGCTCCAGTAATATTTTCTCGTTAGATACTAGAATCAGCGGTGCCATTAGACGGAAGAAGACCATCTTCTTCTGTTGAACGGGGATCTCGTTGGATGTCTTATGCCAGTTATCGCTGACGCCTTCAAAGGTGAGGCGCGGCACTTCGCGGTTTCCTTTGAGCCAGCTTTGAGTGTTGTAATCCAGTGAATCGAACAGGGTGATAAGATCGTCTAGTGAGTCAAGTACCACATCTCTAGCTTCGCTGGTGGGGATATTGTCGCTCAGCTGAGGAAGATTGCTTTTTGTTTGTTCTTCGTCTGATGGTGCAGCTCGTTTATTGCTGGGATCTGTCACATCGAGTTCTGCGTTATCAGTATTTTTTAGATTGACGGAGTCATTTGTGAAACTATCGGCCCCCCAATAGAGTGAAGTCCCTATTAAAAGGGCAAGGAGTACCAATTTTCCAAGGTTATCTTTCATTATCTCTCCATTGAAGGCTTGCTGAAATGTATCAAAAATTAAGTGTCGGGAAGTTTACCGCCTACGGACTTAATAGGAGCTTAACCTAGCAGGATTTTTTCAGCTACGTAGAAATAAGTGTAAAACTGATGAAGAGTCAGTGTGAGCTGTAGGATGTAGGCATAAAAAAACCGCCCGAAGGCGGTTTTCTGGTTTAACACGTCGTTAGACGGGCTAAACAAATTTATATTTTAGCGCCAGCTTTTAGTGCTTCAACTTTATCTGTACGCTCCCAAGGGAACTCATCACGACCGAAGTGACCGTATGCCGCTGTAGATTGATAGATTGGACGTGCCAAGTCTAACATCTCGGTTAGGCCATAAGGTCGCAGGTCGAAGTGCTCACGTACCAAAGCAATTAGCAGCTCTTCTGATACCTTACAGGTTCCGAACGTTTCAATACTGATAGAGGTTGGCTCAGCAACACCAATGGCGTAAGAAACCTGTAGCTCGCAGCGATCGGCAAGGCCTGCTGCAACAATGTTTTTTGCTACATAACGCGCGGCATAAGCTGCACTGCGATCAACCTTAGATGGATCTTTACCTGAGAAAGCACCGCCGCCGTGACGTGCCATGCCGCCGTAGGTATCAACAATGATTTTACGACCTGTTAGGCCACAATCACCTACAGGACCACCGATAACAAAACGGCCTGTTGGATTGATAAAGTATTTAGTGTCTTTAGATAACCATTTAGCTGGTAGTACTGGCTTGATGATACTTTCCATCACACCTTCAATCAGATCAGATTGATTTACGCTGTCGCAATGCTGAGTTGAAAGAACAACGGCGTCGATACCAACAATCTTGTTGTCTTCGTATGCGAAGGTCACTTGGCTCTTCGCATCAGGACGTAACCATGGAAGGGTCTCATCTTTACGCATTTCTGATTGACGTTTTACCAGAGCGTGAGCATAGGTAATGGGTGCAGGCATAAATACGTCAGTCTCGTTGTTGGCATAACCAAACATTAGCCCTTGATCACCAGCGCCTTGCTCTTTAGGGTCGGCACGGTCAACACCTTGGTTAATGTCTGGAGACTGTTTACCTATAACATTTAATACAGCACAAGAATCGGCATCAAAGCCCATATCTGAATTGATATAACCAATTTCACGTACTGTTTTACGGGTGATCTCTTCGATATCGACCCAAGCTGAAGTCGTGACTTCACCACCGACCATGACCATGCCGGTCTTTACATAAGTTTCACAGGCGACACGAGCCTTAGGATCTTGCTCTAGGATTGCGTCTAGTACCGCATCAGAAATCTGATCGGCGATTTTATCTGGATGACCTTCTGATACAGACTCAGAAGTAAACAAGTGCTTTGCCATGGTGGGAAATCTCGTCATTGAACAATTTGAATGTGTAGAAGTATCTACATCTAGACGTCTATATTAATTCAAAATGAGTTGGCGATCACCCCCGTTCACTAATTATTAGTACATATTGTGACATTGAATATGTAAAGAAAATTTGTATGTTAGTTATTAAACCTTAGTTATCAGCCTTATAGGATAACTAATTTCGATGAATATTCTTCAGATAAAAATGAAGTAAAGGTAGTGATTGACTGATGCTGTGTTTATAAGAGACAAGATAGTCCCTATGTCTTGCAGTGAAATATCGTGATTTGGTGAATTATCGTTTGCGTCCGTCTGTTATGTGGGCGAAAATATGTCTCCAAAATTTGCAGTAGAGCATCGATTTCTAATTTAAGTGCTGATTGATATAGCGCTCGATGATCTAGACCTCAAAACCAAGCAGGAGAGAGCATGTCATCTCGTAAAGAACTCGCAAACGCTATCCGCGCATTAAGTATGGATGCCGTCCAAAAAGCCAACTCTGGTCACCCTGGTGCACCAATGGGAATGGCGGATATCGCTGAAGTGCTTTGGAATGACTTCCTTAAGCACAACCCGAATAACCCTGAGTGGGTTGATCGTGACCGTTTCGTCTTATCGAACGGCCATGGGTCTATGCTTATATACTCTTTGCTTCATCTGACAGGTTATGCACTGCCTATCGAAGAGCTTAAGAACTTCCGTCAGCTGCACTCTAAGACACCGGGTCACCCAGAATATGGTTACACTCCAGGTGTTGAAACTACTACTGGTCCACTAGGCGCTGGTATCAGTAACGCCGTAGGTATGGCCATAGCTGAAAAGACATTAGCGGCTCAGTTCAACCAACCTGGTCACGACATAGTCGATCACTTCACCTATTGTTTCTTAGGTGATGGTTGTTTGATGGAAGGCATCTCACATGAAGCCTGTTCTTTAGCGGGAACCTTAGGCCTAGGCAAGCTCATCATGTTCTGGGATGACAATGGCATCTCTATCGATGGTCACGTCGAAGGTTGGTTTACCGATGATACGCCAAAGCGTTTCGAGGCTTACGGCTGGCATGTGGTTGCTGGTGTAGACGGTCATGATAGCGATGCAATTCGCGCTGCTATCGAAGAAGCTAAGTCTGTTACCGACAAGCCGACTATGATCTGCTGTAAAACCGTTATTGGCTTCGGTTCTCCTAACAAGTCAGGTACTCATAACTGCCACGGCGCACCACTGGGTGATGCCGAGATCGCAGCGACCCGTGAATTCTTGGGTTGGGAGCACGGTGCTTTCGAGATCCCTGAAAATGTTTACGCTGGTTGGGATGCTAAAGACGCTGGCGCGACTAACGAGTCAAGCTGGAATGACAAGTTTTCTGCCTATGAAGCTGCGTTCCCTGAACTTGCTGCAGAATATAAGCGTCGCGTGATTACTGGCGATCTTCCTGCAGATTTTGAAGAGAAAGCTCAAGCCTTCATTCAAGAGTGTCAAGACAAAGCAGAAGGCATTGCCAGCCGTAAAGCATCACAAAATGCTATTGGTGCATTCGGTGCAATCTTACCAGAAATGTTAGGTGGCTCTGCCGACCTTGCAGGTTCTAACCTGACGCTTTGGTCTGGTTCTAAAGGTATTCAAGACGATCCAGCCGGTAACTACATTTATTACGGTGTACGTGAATTCGGTATGAGCGGTATCATGAACGGTGCATCACTTCACGGTGGTTTCATCAACTATGGTGCAACTTTCATGATGTTTATGGAATATGCTCGTAACGCGGTACGTATGTCTGCGCTAATGGGGATCCAAAACGTTTGGGTTTATACTCATGACTCAATTGGTCAAGGTGAAGATGGCCCGACTCACCAGCCTGTAGAGCAACTTGCTAACCTGCGTATGACTCCAAACATGACTGTTTGGCGTCCATGTGATGCTGCTGAAACTGCGGTTTCATGGAAATCTGCTATCCAGCGTCGCGATGCTCCTACGTCACTGATCTTCAGTCGTCAGGGCCTTAAAGCTCAGGCTCGTACTGGTGAGCAACTGGCTAATGTTGCTAAAGGTGGTTACACCTTAGTCGATTGTGCTGGCACACCAGATTTGATCTTAATCGCTACCGGTTCTGAAGTTCAGTTAGCTGTCGATTCGGCTGCTGCACTTACTGAGCAAGGTAAGAAGGTACGTGTGGTTTCTATGCCTTCTACCAACGAGTTTGATAAGCAAGATGCGGCTTATAGAGAGTCTGTATTGCCTAAGTCTGTGACTAAGCGTGTTGCTATCGAAGCGGCTCATGTCGATTTCTGGCACAAGTATGTCGGATTCGGCGGCGCGGTTGTGGGCATGACTACCTTCGGTGAGTCGGCTCCAGGTGCTGATTTGTTGAAGCATTTTGGCTTCACGGTTGAAAATGTTGTGGCTACTGCGAACGAGCTAGGTTAATTAGTTCATTTAGCAGTGCATCACCGAGCGTGTTAGCTCGGTGATCTTATTAACGGCTTATCTCATGTGGCTTATTTAAAGCTACAAATAATGGGGTAGGCCGTTGTTACATCTGATAGAGTACGTTTCGTCTATATAAGGGGATAGGGTATTTATCAGAGGTCATTGAAATGCTGTCAGTGATCTTTGATAAATGCCAGTTTTAAAATTGTCTTTTCACATACATGTTGAGATGAGCAAATTGAAATTGCAGCTTTAACTTACCTCCGTGGGAGGCTTGTTGAGCTACAGATGTCGATTCCAATATTTTTCTATAGGGTATAAGCGCTTAATGATCAGAGTTGCAATCAATGGTTATGGCCGCATCGGCCGTTCAATTCTTCGTGCCGTTTATGAGTCAGGTAAGCGTGATCAGATTCAGATCGTAGCAATCAATGAGCTGGCTAAACCCGAAGCAATTCTTCATCTCACTAAATATGACACCACTCATGGACGCTTTCAGTCTCAAGTAGAACTGAGTGTGGATGAAAATCACCTGCATGTCGGTGATGATGTCATCAAGCTGCTCCATGAAAGTGATGCGAGCAAATTACCCTGGGCTGAGCTGGATATAGATATAGTCTATGAGGCCACCGGCGTGCTATCCGATAGAACCAGCTGTGAGGCTCACATCCATGCGGGGGCTAAGCAGGTACTCATCAGCCATCCTTCATCCAGTGATGTGGATGCGACAATCGTCTATGGGGTAAATCATGAACTATTACAGGCTGAGCACACTGTTGTGTCCAATGCATCCTGTACCACAAACTGTATTGTTCCCGTCATAGAAGTGTTAGATAAACACTTTAGTGTAAAGAGCGGCGCAATCACCACCATACATTCGGCGATGAACGATCAACAAGTGATCGATGCCTATCATGACGATCTGCGTCGTACACGAGCCGCGGGTCAATCGATCATTCCCGTGGACACTAAGCTGGCTAGAGGCATAGAGCGAATTTTGCCCCAAATGAAAGACAAGTTTGAAGCTATTTCTGTGCGGGTTCCGACGATTAATGTCACCGCCATAGATGTGTCGGTAACTTTAGCATCAAGAGTCGATATTGATCATGTAAATCAGGTGCTTCGTGATTCGGCAAAGGGCCTCTACAAAGGTATTCTAGGCTATACTAATGAGCCGCTAGTATCTTGTGATTTTAATCACGATCCCAGATCCAGCATAGTCGATGGCACTCAGACCCGTGTGAGTGCTGGTCACTTAGTTAAGTTACTACTTTGGTGTGATAACGAGTGGGGATTTGCCAACCGTATGTTAGATACCAGTTTAGAAATGATTAAGGCGAAAAGAGTGTAAGGCTGTAGGACCAGCTTTAGCCGGGAGAGGGTTAACCTAGGAACCTCGGGGCTAAAGCCCCTCCTACATATATTTTTCTGATGGCTTGGTGTCCTGTCCCAGCGGTCAGAGTGACAAATTTTGATTCGTAAATTTTATTTTTATTTTTAACTTTTAACTTTTAATCTTTAAGGAAACGTAAATGGCGATTATTAATATGTCAGCGTTGGATTTACAAGGTAAGCGTGTGCTTATTCGTGAAGATCTAAACGTACCTGTGAGTGCCGGTGTTGTCACTAGTGATGCACGTCTTAGAGCCGCATTGCCAACGATTAAGCTTGCACTGGAGAAAGGTGCTGCCGTGATGGTGATGTCTCATCTGGGCCGTCCTACGGAAGGCGAATTCAACAGTGAATTCTCTCTCAAGCCTGTAGTCGATTATCTGACTAAGGCATTGGATTGTCCTGTGCGCCTGGCTAATGATTACCTCGATGGTGTCGAAGCAAATGTCGGCGAAGTGGTTGTGTTTGAAAACGTTCGTTTCAATGTCGGCGAGAAGAAAAATGATGAATCTCTAGCCAAGAAGCTCGCGAGTCTTTGTGATGTCTATGTGATGGATGCTTTCGGCACCGCACACAGAGCTCAAGCTTCGACTCACGGTGTGGGTATGCATGCACCTATAGCTTGTGCGGGTCCTCTGCTTGCCAATGAACTTGCCGCATTAGGTAAGGCTCTGGATAATCCAGCTCGTCCTTTCGTAGCGATCGTGGGTGGTTCTAAAGTTTCCACTAAGCTTACGGTATTAGAAAGCCTTTCTGGCATCGTTGATCAACTAGTGGTCGGCGGGGGGATCGCCAATACCTTTATCGCCGCAGCTGGTCATGAAGTGGGCAAGTCTCTGTATGAGGCAGATCTCATCGATGAGTCTAAGCGTCTGGTTGCTAATGCTCAGAGTCGAGGTGGTGATATTCCTGTGCCGACCGATGTGGTGGTTGCCGGTGAATTTAGCCCTACTGCAAGCGCGACACTTAAAGATGTGAGTGAAGTGACCAAGGACGATATGATTTTCGATATTGGTCCCGGCAGTGCAAGAGCCTTAGCAAAAATTATCGAAAATGCCGGCACCATAGTTTGGAACGGTCCGGTCGGCGTATTCGAGTTCGATCAGTTCGGTGAAGGTACTAAGCGTATCGCCCTAGCAATTGCAGAGTCTAAGGCGTTCTCTATCGCTGGTGGCGGTGATACCTTAGCGGCGGTGGATAAATATGATATTGCCGACAAGATCTCGTATATCTCTACTGGTGGCGGTGCTTTCCTCGAATTTCTCGAAGGAAAAGAACTTCCGGCCGTAGCTATGTTAGAATCTCGCGGAAAATAACAAACATAGACTGATTTAGAGATAAATAGCGCTGTTAAAATTATAAATAACCTCTAAATCAGCGATAAAAAGAAACCGTGCTTTGGTTAAGCTAGATACTAAGATTTAGGTCTGAGTATTGTGTTTGACCAAGGCATATAAAAATCAATCCAAACGATAGTGACCTCGGTGTCTTTAACATTTAAATGTAAAACTTAAGTGCTGATCTCACCCTATTATTGGAGTAAAAAATGGCTTTAATTTCCCTACGACAAATGCTTGATCATGCTGCAGAACATAACTATGGCGTACCAGCGTTCAATGTAAACAACCTTGAGCAGATGCGCGCAATTATGCAAGCTGCCGAAGCGACAGACAGTCCTGTGATCGTTCAGGCATCGGCTGGCGCACGTAAGTATGCCCGTCCTCAGTTTCTTAAGTATCTGATGGCTGCCGCTCTTGAGCAGTATCCTGATATCCCTGTGTGTATTCACCAAGATCACGGTACCGATCCTGATATCTGTCAGCGCTCTATTCAGCTGGGTATGTCATCAGTGATGATGGACGGTTCTTTGATGGCCGATGGTAAGACACCGGCATCATACGATTACAATGTAGATGTAACTCGTAAGACTGTAGCTTTCGCACACGCTTGTGGTGTGTCTGTAGAAGGTGAGATTGGTTGTCTGGGTAGCCTGGAGACAGGTGAAGCCGGTGAAGAAGATGGTATCGGTGCTGCGGGCATATTGACTATGGATCAGATGTTGACCACGCCGGAAGAAGCGGCGCGTTTCGTATCTGACACCCATGTCGATGCATTAGCTATCGCCATTGGTACTAGCCATGGTGCGTATAAGTTTAGCCGCAAGCCTACTGGTGAAGTGCTGCGTATCGACCGTATCAAGGAAATTCACGCCCGTATTCCTAACACTCACTTAGTGATGCATGGTTCTTCATCTGTGCCTCAGGAATGGCTCAAGATCATTAACCAGTACGGCGGAGATATCCCGGAAACTTATGGCGTGCCATTAGAAGAGATCGTCGAAGGTATTAAGCACGGTGTGCGTAAGGTCAATATCGATACGGATCTTCGTTTAGCATCTACGGGGGCGGTGCGTAAGTTTCTGGCCGAGAATCCAAGCGAATTTGATCCTCGTAAATTCCTTAAGGCATCCATGGAAGCCATGGCTGATATCTGTACTACGCGTTACGAAGCTTTCGGCAGTGCGGGCATGGGTTCTAAGATCAAACCTAAGTCGCTGCAAGCCATGTATAAGGCGTACCAATCTGGTGAGTTAGATCCACAGATTAAGTAACCGCTAGTTTAGATATAATGTGAAAATGCCCGCTACTTGCGGGCATTTTTGTATCTGGTCTTTACCTATAGAAACATAAGAAATAGAGGAGGTGCTCAGGTTTTAGGCCCTCTTCCTAAATTAATTAATATGTATCACGATTTTCAATTCTGTTTTGTGAGTGTTAATATTGCGCCGATTTTAAGGGATATGATCTTTAGGAGTAGTATAAAAATGAAAAAAATGCTGATAGCGTCTGCTATTTTAATGGCGGCGCCTTTCGCTGCACAAGCCGGTGCTGACTTTGTCGAAGGTGATAAAACCTTGGCTGGTGAGGCTGAACTAGGCGCGACCTTGACCACAGGTAATACTGAAACGACTTCACTCAAGGGACGCTTAGATATTAAGCACGAGCTGGGTAACTGGGAAAATCAGTACCTGTTAGAGGCCTTGTACACTGAGGACACTGGTGCTGTAACGGGTAAGCGCTATTTTGGTCTAATCCAAGGTAACTATCAGTTAACCGACACAAGCTATATATTTGTGAACGGAAACCATGAAATCGATCCTTTCACTGGTTTCGATTCTACCTCGACAGTATCTTCTGGTTACGGTCATAAGTTTGTCGATGATGGTAAGACTCTGTTTAATGTTGAAGTCGGTCCAGGTTATAAGTATAAGCGTTTAGACAGTGAGAGTGCTGCAGAAGCTGGTTATGACACCGAAGATAGCTGGGTTGCTCACGGTGTGATGAACTTTGAAACTGAGATCACCGAGAGTTCTAAGTTTAAGCAGATGTTTGTTGCAGATTATGGCGAAAGTTTCGAAGGTCGATCTGAAACCTCAATTACCGCAAATATTATTGGTGCTTTAGCAATGAAATTTGCCGTTATTGTGCGTTACAACGATTCGCCTCTCGATGACAAAGAAAGCACAGATACAGAAACGAATATGACCTTGCTTTACGCATTCTAATCGTATTTGAAAGTAATAAGCGTCATCATGGCGCTTGTTAATTCAACTTCCTCAATTTCCTCAATAGACCTCATTATTAACCATAAGTTTACATCCGTGCTAATTTGTATTAATTCTTGTTTAATATTATCAATCGCTTATGTGCACTTAATCACGTTTCCTTTCATTGGTTGTAGATAGGTAATTTCGATCGCTGACTCCAGTGATGGGAATAGATACAATGTTTGACCATAAGATAAATTGAGCCGCTAACTATGCAAATTGGTTGCTGTTGGTTTGATATGAAGCGAACCACACTATCAAATCAGATAAATGATACTAGCTGGAAGATGCCTTCGGTGGAGTTTGCCGTACTCGAACTATTAGTACGTTTCAGGGAGCAGGTGTTATCAAAGGAGCAGCTTTTACAGCAACTACCAGAAGAGCAGAGAACACCGGTTAAATTACAAGAAGCGATCGATAGACTCAGATTTTTTTTGGGCGAGCAATCTGCTCCTTTGTTAGAGACGATAGATGATCAGGGTTTCATTCTGCATACTAGAATGAAGGCTTCTATAAATCATACTCTCTCTGGCCCCTTAGTGGGTATGACTAAGCAGAAGTACGGACTTTTAATCGCACAGATCTTGTTATTGATTATCTTCGTTCATTCAATTTTCGATCCTTCAGAATCAATAAAGTACTTGAATAAGCGTGAAATTATTACATCGTCAGGTGTAGTTTCTTATTACCCAGTACTTAATGAAGGGGAAGCTATAGCTGATACTGAAAAACGATCAAGTTTTTTTATAAAGCAACTTGAGCTTTGCGACAGCATATTATGGGATGATGTTTTTGTGTCACTTACTCATAATCAGAGAGTGACCAGCATAGTGTTAAAGCGGAAAAATTATAGCGGTACCGAGGTGAGAAATGTTAAAGGTGTTTCACCTGATGCTAGCATGGATTATGTCAATCCGGTATGGCTGAAAAGG
The DNA here is from genome assembly GCF_002005305.1 of Shewanella psychrophila. Taxonomy (NCBI): domain Bacteria; kingdom Pseudomonadati; phylum Pseudomonadota; class Gammaproteobacteria; order Alteromonadales; family Shewanellaceae; genus Shewanella; species Shewanella psychrophila. Next base: position 3,009,107 of record NZ_CP014782.1, on the reverse strand, counting down.
ACCGGTATCTGTGGCTGATTTTTCTCCTAGAAACAAATTTAGGCTTAAGGCTTGGCCTATATTGTTCAGTTTACTTGCTGTTGTAATATTAGTCTTTGGCTTGCACTATTATCATTTAAGTGAAGATGGGATTGATCTGGTTTGCACGGGTAGCTCATATGGGGAAGATGCTTCGGATGATTTGGATTTAACGCTAACCCTTGAAACTAAGGCTAAACTGGTCACTTTAAATTATCAGTTTTACCGCAAAGATAGTCCCTTAGGTAAGATCACCTTCAGAGGCGTTCTAGATACTCTTGATGTTGCTAATTTGACCTATAGATTTTTGATTGATGCAGGGGAGTTTCAACTTAGTTTTGGTCAAAACGCTATTCCACCCCATATGTCATCCATAATTGATTCGGCAAAATGGGCCTTAGAGCATTCAAAAATAGCTAATCTCGATCTGCAGATTATAGAGATGAATAATGCTGAAGGTTATGCTGTCATTCAGTTTAATCCAGGTAATGGCATCTGGATCTGCGAGCTCGATTAATCCTGTAGTCATTAATGCTTTTGAAAGGTATTTAATCGAGAAGTGCCTTTCAAAGATAAAGTTTTCTACTATTTCTAATATTTTCTGATATGGTATTAATAGAGTTTTAGACTATACTATAATCTAATATCCTATTAATTTTTTAACTATTTTATCTAAACCTACCTCTTGTATTTTTCTGCATGAGAAAGTGATCAAACTATTACTCTTTATATGGCCTTTTTGGCGGATATGAGAAGAGATCGTGCTTTTGCAGCGTATAAAACATTACCATAGTAAATAGTCCCTAAAGATTAGTTTCCATGCCTTTCGCCAAGCCTAGTACGTGTCATAGAGGTTTCTACTCGCAAACCTATAAGGCATTAGCTGGAACTTAATATTCACAATGTTTGCTGGTTCGTTTACTGCATTTAAAGGGAACTGAAATTAAGTGTCTAAGATCAAAGTCAAACAGGAAGAGTCGCTTTCTATTAAGTTTATCCATCAGATGAAGGTGGGAGATAACCGACGTCTGGATCTTTATTTCTTTCTTCCTAAAGAGATGGGAATAGGGCCTCAGAGCCTCAATGAAGAAGAGTATTATCATTCAGCCATCACTGGGCGACGTTCTTATTACTCTACCGGGCTTCACTTACCTCTGGTACAGAGCCGCTTTGCCAGTCAGAAGAAGCGTACAGTGGAGGAGTTTCGCCTCTATTTAAACCTGTTCGCCTATCAATTCTCAGTTGCTATCGAGACGGACAGCAAGGAGTTGGAACAGATTGAAGATCCTAAAGAGTTCTTCAACTCTCTACAAGGTCTGTGTGACTTGGTGAGCCAGCTGCTGAAAAAATTTCGCCGTAATGAACCCAGCGATCCTAAATGGAAATCCTATTTTGAGAACGCCGACAATTACCTCTCCTGGTTCTGTGAGCAGAGGTTGCTCAAGCTATTATCGCGGGCGCCAAGAAGTAGCGAGTACAGTGAAACTTTAGATGCCGCTATTGTCCTGTGTAGGGCTGAGAGCGAGCATAGAAAAACTAAGCGGTATAACTCTCAACAGACTAAGGAAGATCCTAATCGTATCTCCAACAAGATGTTGCTACTGAGACGCTTAATACAGCAAGGTGTAGTGTTAAAAGAGGAGATGAAAACCTTAGGCATAGGCCTTAAGAAGATGACTACTGGCTTTGCAACGGCAATGGTGATGTTGGTGGTGTCGGCGCTTATTATCAAGGCTCAGGGTGTATTTAGCGGCTTGACCATAGCCTTAGTGCTAACTCTGGCCGTGATCTATGGTTTTCGTGAGATATTTAAAGAAGATATCCGTAATGCGCTTTGGCGACTGATACAGAAGGGCAGGCCTAAGTGGAGTCGATTACTCAGAGACACCAACAGTCAGGCTCCTATTGCTAAGCAGCTAGTTTGGTTAGACTTTATGAAATCTATGGAGCTACCGGATAAAGTTGCTGAAATTCTTAAACGGCGCCACAGACAAAATAAACTCGATGCTGAAGTGCTGCACTATGGCATTCATACTCGCGTGACTCAGAAGGAATTTCTGGCTGGTTATACCTCGATACAGGAGCAGGTAAACTTTAGCTTAGCGCCATTTGCCCGCTATCTAGAACGAGGAAAGGCGAAGATATACAAGGAACAGGATGGTAAAATAAGTAATGATTCGGTGGAGCGCCGTTATCAGATCAACCTGATTTTAGCGGTGAAAGATGGTAAAGACGAAGTACAATATGCCCGTTACAAGATCACTATGAATCGCTCTACGATAATCGATATCAGTCAGAGTGAGTTGCCAGAAGGCATAGAAGCAATAGTATAAGTTCCTAGAGCTTAGGAACTTTCTCAGCGCTAACGCGTAAACGCCTGACAGATATTCTGCTCGCCGATCTGCTTGGCTCGCTTAAGTGCGACCTCGGCATTTCCCAAATATTGTTCGAGATTCTGCTCAGGCTGGAATGACGCTATTCCCATACAGATACCTTGACCCAGTCCCATATCATTAAGGCTAGCTAAAGACTTTATGGCGAAATGATGCGCCTGATCTGCATCTGTATCTGGCAAGATGAAGATGAGTTTACCCAGTTGCCAGTGTGACATCTGATAATTGGCCGGTAGCTCTCTGAGAAGAAAAATCTCAACTTCTTTCTGTCTGCTCTCCAGGAGTCCTATATCACTCATATGACTCAACATACTCTCAGATGTGATATCTATCAGGAGTAGACTAGAACGATCTTTACTGCTCTGTTCTAGTGAATTGAAGTAGCTTTCAAGATCTCTATAGTTGACTAAGATAGTCGAGCGATGAGGCACCAGTACACCTGACTCATCATGGTTATTCTTGATGATTGCTTGTTCGAAGGTACAGACGATATAGTCCAGCTCTCCGGACGCATCAATATGTCCCTTGAGTGTGGCTTGCAAGCAGGTATCAGTACTCGATGATGCACACAATACCTGACCTTTCCAACTTCCCTGAAGCAAAATCAGCTGAGAAATCTGGGACCACTTACTGCCTAAATCATTGGGTAAGGTATCAATGATATTGGTAGATTCAGTGTTTAATAGCATCTCTTGTTCAAACGTTGGGTTAGCACGTATGATGGTGCCGTCAGCCTGAATCAAGGCCGTCGGCACTCCACTGTTATTTAAGACTCTACTCAGATAGGCATCTTGCTGGGCATGCTTGAGTTGGCTGACATCTTCGAAGGTGATGACTAGATAGGCTCTCTGTTCATCTTTAGAGGCCTGAGTTTTAATATGGGCTATTAATTTGGCTTGTGCCTCGGCTCCCATATCCAGACTAAGTTCACCTTTCCATTCTTGCTCTTGCTGGATCTGAGCCATGATATGTTCATAGTCATCATCCTCAAGCTGTAAGATCCTCTGCAGACTGCGATCGAGTAGCTCATCTTTAGGCAAAGATAATTGAGTTGCCGCCAGTTCATTCGCCGAGATCACCCGATTGTTATTATTGACTATGATGCACCCCACCTGCCGATGGAAGAGGCGATTCGATAGCTCTATGCTGAACTGTCTGGATCTCTGCTCTAAACGATAAAAGTGACTCAGCAGAATGAGCAGAGAGGCCAACAGAGTCAGCATAAATGCACAGCCCATAAGTATGGTGCGCCACTGAGAGAAGTTGGCTGCAATATCATCATTGCGCACGTAAGATACCAGGAAGTATTCCCTGCGGGTCTCGTACTGGGTGGTAAGCTCAACTTTAAGATAAACAAAAGTGGCATTATCACCGTGAAACTGACCAAAATTACTCATGGCCATCTTACGCCAAAGTGCTGGATACCTCTGCTTTAGGCTGCCTCCCATAGTATCGGGAACACGTTTCAATGACGGACGGGAATCTGCACCTGCGTAGAGTAACCCTTGAGTATCTAACATCAAAAGCGGCGATTGAGTGCTGGAGTACGCAGGCTTAATGCTCTTTAGCATTTTAGACATGGAGTTGTATGTTACTAAATAGCCTCGAACACTCTGATCTGGGTTTTCAAGCCAGGCAAGTTGGTACATGTATGGTTCTAGCTTGCCATTGACCGGACTAAACTCCAGTGGAGAGGTATATATCTCATTGCCTCCCATATTTCTAGAGCCGCCGAGCAGGGAAGGAGGCAGAGGTTCATGACCGAAATTATCGCTGGTAGCAAATTTGAAGTTACCTTGAGGATCAAACAAGGCGATATCTAATAGCTCAGGAATATTACTAGTGATTACATCCCAGTTTTTTTCCAGCTTGTCTTGTCTTGGAATGCTAGGCACATCAAGGTAGCGCTTGAGGAGTTCTGACTTGGCAAACATCTGAGTGCGAAACTGCTGGAAAGAGACCTTATCTGCGATCAAGGTACCTACAGCCTGGAGTTCACTGTATCTCTGAGTCGCCCAGTCTTCTTGTAGTCTACGTTCGCCTAGGGTGATGATGACGTTACTGAGCAATACCACGCTGATTATCAGTATGAAGATCTGTGTCGCTACCGACAAGAGTCTTTGATTTGACCAATGAATATCTTGGGCAGGGATAAGAGGTGATAGTTTTGGCGTCAACATCTAGGTATTTTTGTTGTTTGCTTTATGGGAAATCATATTAACATAAATCAAATTTTCGAACACTGCTGGTTACACCAAGATAACCTTAGTTTTGTTCAAGCTAATGAGCTTCTTGTCCACCAAGGAGATGATGAGCGGATATAGTTAGCCTACTACACCTAAGCTCCTATGTTTAAATTCCGCGCCGCTGCGTTCTACCCAAGCTCGGCACGCCTCAATATCAACCCCATCCAGCCCCTCTATGGCCGAGACCTGCACTGAGTCGATAGTATCGACTGCCAGTCGAATGAAGGCTTTAACGTTGTCATAGCTCCCCTTTAATTTAGGTTTACAGTGCAGCAGATAGGCGGTTTCATTGTCTGCATTGAGTGAAATTGACAGGCTATCTACCCAAGGAGCAAGTTCAGGTAATATATTGCGTCGGTGAAATAAATTGCCTAAACCATCGGTATTGATTCTTACCTGGCCGCCTCTGAGCTTAATCTCCTTTGCCACAGTAATTAAGGTATTTAAATTAAGAGTGGGTTCGCCATAGCCGCAGAAGACATATTCATCAAAGGCATTGACGTTACCAAGGAGGGGAATGAACTCTTCGGCTGTGGGCTGATGATCTAGAGCTAACTGATATTCATGGACTTGTTTACTGCCATTATGTTTAGGACAGAATTGGCAACGCAGGGTGCATCGACCGGTAATATTAAGATAGCGACTATCACGAATATCGTAAACTAAGGTTGAGTTAGCCATATAATACCATTTCATATAAGTATGTGGTCAGTTCAGAGGCCCTTAGTTTTTCCGATTCAAGGCGCATTGATGAGGAAATGGTTATTCCTTTTTAAGTCAATGCAACACCGAAGTGGAAACACTGAGAGCCTCACGCGGTACGGGTTTATGCTACGTTGAATGTTCTCGATATACGACTGCATGGATGCAGGAGGTAGAGCAACGCAGGAGCTTGTTGCCGAGAATAACGATTAGCTTCAAAAATTCGCCTTGCCTACAGCGCTTTGAACTCCCGCTGAATGATCCGATACTTACTCGGAATGGTATAAGCCCAAGATTATATTCTCTGGGCTTTAGTGTAGATAAGGATGGGGCTTTAAACTGCCAAAGGGATCACGGAAGTGGAAGTATTATATTTATAGGTTTTTAAATGGCCTAGTTTCTAGTACCTAGGCCATTCGCAAGCTCACTGAGGGGAACGAGGGTTTATCTACTCGCTTCTATTCACAGAGCCCGCCCCTCGAGTATGAGATGTTTGCTCCTTTGGCTGCCACCACCAGTTGTAGAAGCGGCGGCTGGCGCGTTTGATATCATCCAATATGACGTACAAAAGTGGTACCAGAATTAGAGTCACTACCGTCGAGAATATTATGCCAAATGCCAGTGACGTTGCCATAGGTATGACGATTTGTGCCTGCAAGCTTTTCTCTAACAGAATGGGCACCAGACCGACGAAGGTGGTCATAGAAGTTAAGATGATAGCCCTGAAACGGTAACATCCTGATTCAATAGCAGCTTGCGTAATCGATTGACCTTGGGCTCTTGCCTTATTGACGAAGTCGACCAAGATCAGTGAGTCATTCACCACTACACCTGACAAGGCGACAATACCACACAGGCTTAAGATATTGAGTGGCAAATCTAATAGAAGATGACCAAACAAGGCGCCAATGATGCCGAAGGGGATCACCGACATGATGATCAGCGGCTGGCTGTATGATTTCAGCGGGATCGCCATCAAGGCATAGATGGTAAAGAGTGCAAAGAAGAAACCTTGTAATAGGCTAATTAAGGCACTCTGCTCATCGGCGCTACCACCATCCAGTGCTGTCGAGATTGCAGGGTACTTACCTTCCAGATAAGGCAGATAATCATTTTGGATCTCTGTGACTACCTTAGAAGGCTCGACCTTATTTTTATCTGCATTGGCTATGATAGTAATGGCACGGCGTCCATCGACCCGGGTTATCGAAGAGTAAGAGTCGCCCATTTCGATATCGGCAACGGTAGAGAAAGGCACTGAGATACCAGTCGGAGTGCGGATCATCATGTTCTCCAGATGGCCCACAGTACGTCTCTGTTCGAGGGGATAGCGCACCATCACCTTTACTTCTTCCTTGTTGCGCAGGATACGCTGGGCTTCATAACCATAGAAACCATAACGAACTTGGCTGGCCAGATCTGACAGTGTCAGCCCCTGAGCCTCAGCTTCTGGTTTGATTTTTAAGCGTATCTCATGGCTACCCGATGAGAAGTTGTCTGAAATATCGTAGACACCCTCATAGGTTTTCAGCTTCTGCTTTAGCTCTGTTGCAGCCATTGATAGCTGCTCGAGATTGCTTGCGGTTAATCTGAAAGAGATATCGCCGCCACTGTCATTGGTTCTGGCGTTAATATTGAGTTTTTTGACGGCAATCAACTCAGGTAGCTGTTCACGCCAGGCAGAGGCAATAGCGACACCATCAACTTCACGGTCTTCACTCTTAGTCAGCTCGGCGAACACAAAGGCTGAGGTTCTCGAACTCATGTCGATAAAGCTGTGTTTGACCACTTCGTAGCCATTTTCAGACATCATCTTGTCATTCATGGCGTAGAGGGCTTCTTCGAGCTCTTTGACCACTTTTAAGGTATTGGTCTCTGAGCTACCTTCATCCATCTCCAACTGTACCTGAATAAAGTCGGAGGGAAGATCAGGGAAAAATACCCAGCGGATCTTGCCACTGACGACTAAGGCGATGGACAGGATCAATACCCCGATAAATATCGCAACTACGTTATATCTTTGCTTGATGCAGCGCTCGAGAAAGTAGCGATATTTATGATGAATAAAATATTGGATCTTGTCGTTTAAGTTGGCCTTAAACAGCCCAAGTTTTCCCAGTTGAGACTTAGGTTTCTTAGGCTTCATATGCGCGAGGTGAGCTGGAAGAATCAACTTAGACTCTACCAGAGAAAATATCAGGCAGAGGATCACTATCATACCGATAGATTTCCAGATGACACCTTGGGGGCCAGAGACCATCAACATTGGAATAAATGCTGCGATAGTGGTTAATACGCCAAATGTTGCCGGCATGGCAACCTTATTTGCTCCCCTGACCACATTTTCCAGTGAGTGGCCGTGGCGCTCTATTTCTGTGTAGGCACTCTCGCCGATGACGATGGCATCATCCACCACGATCCCCAGCACCAGAATAAAGGCGAACAGAGTCAGCAAGTTGATGGAGAGTGAGAAAGGCTCGACCGGCATCAATAACATGGCACCGAGGAAACACACAGGCAGGCCCATCATGACCCAGAAGGCTAGCTTGAGCTCCAGAAAAATGGCCAGAATTAGAAACACCAGTAACGCACCATAGAACATGTTAGATAACATCATGTTCAGACGGCCTTTAAGGTAGTGAGTCAAGTCGCCCCAGGTATCTAGCTGAGCACCAGCTGGAAGTGTCGCACGCCTGTCTTCGATATAGGACTTTACTTGAGCCGAGATATCTAAGGCATTTTGGTCATCGATACTACTAACTTCAATGATTGCCGCGGGCTTGCCGTTGAAGCGGGTATATTCAAGGCGCTCTTCGAAGTCATCTTTAATCTCGGCAACCTGTGGCAGCATGATGCGACTACCATCGGGCCGAGTGCTGACGACTATTTTTTCAAAGTCTTCGCCTGTGTATGCCTGGCCCTTAGTTCGTAGCAAGATATCACCATCTTGGGCACGAATGGATCCGCCGGGAAGGTCTATTGATGAGTTTTGTACAGCTTGAGCGACCTGAGTGAAACTCAGGCCATACTCTCTAAGTTTATCTTCAGACAGTTCAATGCTTATTTCATAGTCACGTACACCTGTGACTTTTGCCCGAGTCACCGCTGGTAAAGACGTAATATCTTCTCGAATGGATTTCGCTAATTCTTTCATCTCATGGAGAGTCAGGTCGCCATAGACTGAGACCCAGATAACATTATTCTCTGGTTTGATGCGAAAAATATTTGGCTTTTCAATATTATCGGGAAAGGTTGAAATTGCATCTATCGCAAGTTTAGCTTCATCGAGAATATCCTGAGGATCATAGTCATCTTCTACCTCTATGGTGACATTACCAAAGCCGTCACTGGCCACAGAGGTGACCTTCTTGATGCCATTGATATCTTGGATGGACTCTTCAATCTTAATGTTAATCCCTTCCTCAATCTCTTGAGGCGCAGCGCCAGGGTAAGCTACTGATATCTGCAGGTAATTAAGCTCGAAGGAAGGAAAAATTTCCTTATTGACCAAGAAGTAACTACTAAACAGGCCACCTAAAATTAAGAAGGCCATTAACAGGTTGGCGGCAACACTGTTGCGGGCAAACCAGGCGATTATGCCTTTTTGAGGATCCACATTTTGCACATCCATTATTGCTCACCCGCGCTAGCGAGTCGCTGCTCCTTGGTCTGTGGATCCGGAGCATCAACTCCTATATCAATTTTTTTCATCTCACCTAGGATTTTAACGACCTGTCCGGTAGACATATTATTGAGTTTAGTCAGTGAGATACGCTCTCCATCGGCCAGACTGTCCTTGATATAGACACTGTCTATATCGGTTCTGACCACATTGACTTCACGGATCTCAATAACATTATCACTGGATACTACGGCCACATGACCGTTACGCACAAGGTGGCGGGGCAACTGTACAATACCGTCTACGGTACGGCCTTTAATTACGGCGGTAACGAAACTGCCGTATTTAAGGGGAAGTTGTCCCTCAGTTCGGTTTTTTCTCAGGTAAGGATCTTGAATTTCGGCAACCAGATAGACCATGCGGTTTTCGGCATCGATAACACCCTCGCTTCTCACAATAGTCCCATTCCAGGTGACATCTTTACCGGCTAAAGATGCGCTTAGGGTTACTTGCGTATCTGGGTTATCGACGGACTCCAGATAGGCGAGGTCATTATTTGCAAGAGGTAAACGGATCTCGGCGATTCGGGTATCGTAGAGTTCCCCTAAGTTGGTGCCTAAGGTAACGTACTGACCTAAATCGACATTTCTTGACTTGATGATGCCGTCGAAAGGTGCACGAATGATGGTTCTCTCAAGGTTACGCTGAGCGCGAGCCAGTGCTGCCTGCTGGAATTTAACGTTGGCTTGTTCTTTTTTCAGTTGAGGAAGACGTAAACCAAGCTCGGGTGGAATGCCACCATCGAATCCTTTCCAATCATTCTTAGCCACTTCGCCTCGAGCGACCTCTTCTTCCAGTGCGGCTTCGGCTTGGGCTAGAGAGGCCTGAGCTTGCATCAGGTCGGCTTCATAATCGGAAGGCTCGATAACGGCAAGTTGTTCGCCTCTTTTAACGACACCACCGGCGACAAAATTAGGGGCTATGGTCAGCATGCGTCCTTGAACTTCTGTCACAAGCTGGGTTTTGTTCTTGGGAGTGACGACACCGTAGGAGGGTAAGTTTAAAGATACGGTTTTTTGTTCGACACGGATAACATCTATGATGGGCACAGGTACTTCATCTTCTTTCTGCTCTGGTGCTTCCTTGGTGCTGATGAGAATTGCTGCCGCGGCGCCGAAAACTAAAAGAATCAATAGGGGAGAAGATCTTCTCAGGATTGTTTTTATCATTATTATTTTCCCGCTTTTCCTTGCTGAAATTTTTCTACTATTTAAATTACCAGAGTATTAAGGTCGGATAAATCTGTTTTTGTAAAATAAATGTATAAATTACTTAGCGTTTTAGCGGGTATATAGAGAGGAAGGGAGGCACTAGTTGCTAGAGGTCTAGGAACTAGGTTAGAAGACGTAGCGTTTTTTTAGGTTGAAAGCCGCTTAGGTTAGTGGCTCGCTATGATGCCAGTAGGACTGGCTTTAGCTGGGAGAGGATGAATCCATGAACCTCGGGGCTGAAGCACCCTCCTACAGAAAAGAAGACGCTACACAGTTCGCTTTTACTAACAGGGCGGGGTCAGTCGAATAGGCGTAGCCGTTATCTTAGCTTTACTGGCATATCTTTTCTCTACAAAAAAATGTAAAAAAAGAGCCGCGATTAGCGACTCTTTTTTTATGAATAAGAATTAAATGAGCTGAAAAAGTTACTTCTTTTTCTTCTTATTTTTCTTACTGTATGTCTTAGTAGCACCCGGCTTAACCTTGTTTTTCCCCGGTGGCTTAGCTTCCTTGTTCTTAGGGCGAAGACCTTTGACGAATCTACGCTTAAGAAGCTGGTCCGTGTAACGTTCGATCTTACCGACAACGCGGATATCGTGAGCCTCGACCAGGGAGATCGCTGTGCCCTTAGCGCCTGCACGGCCGGTACGTCCAATACGGTGTACATAGGTATCAGCAGATCTTGGCATATCGAAGTTGATCACATGGGTGATGTCGTCGACGTCAATACCACGGGCGGCAACGTCGGTGGCTAACAGGACATTGACCTCGCCTTTAGTGAAGCGACCCAACGCCTGAAATCTCTGTTTCTGCTCCATGTCACCACGCATAAAGCTACAGACTATCCCTTCTCTCTGTAGCAAACCATCTAAGCTTGCTACACCTTCGCGGGTTTTGACAAATACTATGGCTCGTTTCACATCTTCTTGTTTGAGGATGCTGCAAAGCATTGCGAATTTATGTTCTTTATTGTCGGCAACATGGATCCATTGATGGATTTTGGCTTTCTCGCTGCGAGGTGCTTCTGCCTCTACTTTTACTGGATCGGTTAGCAATTGGTGTGAGAAACGTCCCACGTCACTGCCCTCTAATGTGGCCGAGAAGAGCATGGTCTGTTTGCGACCAACGGATTCGATGGCTATGGTTTCGACTACGGCGGAGAAACCCATATCTAACATTCTGTCGGCTTCATCGATAACTAGCACTTCAACCTCTTCGGCATTGAAGTGGCCTTTATCTAGATATTCCATCAAACGCCCTGGAGTGGCGACTAAGATATCGACATTGTTCTTCAGAGCTTCTTCTTGTGGGCCGTAAGGCACGCCGCCAGTGATGATGCTGATATCGAGATCTAGGCCTGTGGACAGATGCGAGGCATAGCGATGAATTTGGCTGGCAAGTTCACGAGTCGGTGTCAAAACGAGGACACGGGCCTGACCGCCGAAGCGACGAGGGAAGTCTATGATATGTTGGATCGCTGGCAACAAGAAACTGGCAGTTTTGCCTGTCCCTGTGGGTGCTCGAGCTAAAATGTCTTTCTGCTCCATCGCCAATGGAATGGTTTGTTGCTGTATCGTGGTAGGCTTTTTATGGCCCATGGCTTTTAATGACTCTAGTAAAATAGGATCAAGCAGGAAGTCTTCAAATAGCATGCGCAGCGTTCTCAATAAATAATAGCCGCACATTATACACCAAACTACCTTAGTATTTCATCTAAATCATTAGCCCTTGTGGAGATTAATTCGACGTGAAGTAAGCCTAGTACTTGAGATAAAAACCTGTGATGAGGGCGATCATCTCTTGGGTGTAACTGCCATCATGTTCCTTGATACAGAAGTGACTAGTGTCGATTCGATTGCTCTGCTCAAGTTGAGAATTTTGCCTATGACCTAAAGTAAACACGTGTCTGTGAGGCTGTTTGACTGCCGAGTCTGCAATATCCATGACTCGGGTTATGATGAGAGATGAGCCTGCAAGTTCATCCTGAAACTTAGGCATACTTTGACTTGGGAGGATGAGGCTAGCGCTGCCATCGACTGCCAAGAGACGAGTTATCGCTTTTATCAAACATGAAAAATCTAAAGTATCGGTATGTCTGGCTTTTGCCCTAAGTTGATTCTGAGATTGGGTTCCGCCTTTGAAGTAGGGAGGATTACAGATGATATGATCAAATTTTTCTTGAGTATCCAGATGCTGTTGGGCAAAGTCCTGAATCGCACACTGCTCTACTGTCAACCTCTCAGCCCAGTTAGAGGCCTGAAAATTGTTCTCACAAGCTGATGCTGCGGTTTCATCTAGTTCGATCGCGGTGATCACCCCTTCACTTCGTTGAGCGGCCATCAAGCTTAGTAATCCGCTTCCCGCGCCTATATCGAGAATGTTATTAGCTTGAGTCAGAGGTGCCCAGGCCCCGAGAATCACGCCATCTGTGCTAACAGGCATGCCACAGTTATGGTCATCTATATGAAATTGCTTGAAGGTAAATGGCATCGGGTCTGATCTGTTCTGAAATGAAAAGTTAGGTGGCCGGATTGTACTCCATCGGCTGGGATAGGTTAATTGCTTTCACATAAGGGGCAGTTTTATTTTGTTACTGGTTTGTTGTGTCAACTCGTTTTAGATGTTGGATGCTGTTGCCCTGTGAGCTTGTTTAATGGTGTGTTGTGCTTTTGTTGTATTTTTGGTGCCGATCGTTCCTGATTTGAGTAGGTTCCTTGTCAATTTATGCTGTATTTGATAATAGTATGCCTCTGGAATAGGACTTTAGGCGTTTTTTCAGGCTAGGCAAGCCAGTTTTTAGTAATGTTAGCGTCAGCTACTCCCGCTTCTGTTCATAAACTCGCCAAGTATTGGCCGAATTGACCATGGACTCGTGTAATAATAAGTTTACACAAATATAATCTCCATTTACAGAGTCTGTGATTGGCCTAATAAATTGAGATCGTTACAAAATAATAAAAGATGATGGGGCAAAAAGTGCAAAACAAACAAATGAGCATGGCTGATACCTTAGGGTTAGGCTTTATGACTTTCGCGTTCTTCTTGGGCGCTGGAAATCTTATTTTTCCGCCATTGGCAGGTTACCTCGCCGGTGAAAATATGACCTTAGCCATGATTGGCTTCTTGATCACGGCAGTCACTTTGCCCCTGATCACCCTGATTGCCGTTGCTAAGGCGAATGGTAAGGTGATGGGCTTATTGCCACCACTTGCCGCCACTATATTTGCAATCGCCATCTATATCGTAATAGGTCCTGCTTTCGCGGCCCCTCGAGCGGGTTTAGTGGCTTATGAAATGGGCTTTAAACCTTTCCTCGCCGACAGTCATGCTTCATTTATGATTGCTGGCATTGCGCTTAATGTATCCCAACTTATTTATACAATTATCTTCTTCGGTGCGGCCATGCTACTGGCGCTGTACCCTGGGAAGTTACTCGACAGTGTAGGTAAAATACTTACGCCTATCATGATTTTTCTTCTAGTAGGTTTAGCCATCTCAGTCATGGTGTTGCCGGGTTCTGAGGTCGGTCAAGCAGTGGGTGATTATCAAACTAACCCGCTGACCAAAGGTATATTGGAAGGTTATAACACCATGGATACCTTGGCCTCGCTCATCTTCGGCATGTTGATTATCGATATTCTCCGTCGAAAAGGGGTGAATGACAGTAAAGATCAGACTAAATACCTGATTAGAGCCGCTTTGATTGCCGCAGCCGGCCTGGCATTCGTTTATATTTCTCTTTTTTATCTTGGTGCCTCTGCCGGTGAACTCGCCAAAGGTGCAGACAATGGCGGGATGATCTTAACTAACTATGTGAACCATGAGTTTGGCAGCCTAGGGCAGATGTTGTTGGCAGCCGTGGTCACGTTAGCCTGTTTAACTACGGTTATTGGCTTGGTAACGGCCTGTGCCGAGTTCTTCAATGAACTGTTCCCACGTATCTCCTACAAGCTATTTGTAGTTATCATGAGTCTGGCCTGTGCCACTGTGGCAAACGTTGGCCTTTCACAATTAATCAGCATCAGTGTGCCAGTGCTTTACACCATCTATCCTGTTGCAATAGCGCTGGTTGCAGTGACTTTCTTAACGGATAAGTTTGCCATGCCTGAGCTTTCTCATCGTATCGTGCTCAGCGTCGCTTTGGTGTTTGGTATTATCGATGGCCTTAAAGCTGCTGGTATCGACATGAGTTGGGTGGATTTCATGCCAATGCACAATGAAGGTATGGCCTGGTTGCTGCCGACGGGTCTGACAATTATGGCGTGTTTATTTATCAAGAAGAGTAAAGCTGAGCCTGTATTGGGATAAGCCGCTATACCACTCTGTTAATTTGCTGAAGATGTCATAGAATACTAAGCGCGGTCTCGATGAGAACGCGCTTTTTTAATGCCTCAAAGGAGTGATTAGCTTGGCTGAGCCTGCTGAATCTAAAAAATATCAACCCGACCCGCTTATCGATTCATTCCTGGATGACCTGTGGTCGAGCCGCGGGCTGAGTGATAATACGCTTTCTGCCTATCGAACCGATTTGCGTCATTTCGATCGTTATATTCAGACATCGGGGGCCGAGTTAGTTCAGGTATCTCAAGAATCGATCCGTGATTATCTGGATGTGAGATTCGATAAAGGTTTCGCTCGTACCAGTAGTGCTCGTTTGATGAGTAGCCTGAGGCGTTTTTATGGTTTCTTGTTGCTTAAAAAGCTGATTGAAGTAGATCCTATTGCCCAGATAAAGTCGCCTAAGTTAGCACGTAAACTGCCAGATTCACTCAGCGAGGCCGATGTCGATATGTTGCTGAATGAACCAGAAGTACAAGATCCCATCGAATGCCGTGACAGGGCCATGTTGGAGCTTCTTTATGCTACTGGGCTGCGTGTCACTGAGCTAGTGAGTCTGACTATGGAGCAACTCAGTCTCAGGCAGGGTCTGGTGAGGGTCGTGGGGAAAGGGGGCAAGGAGAGACTAGTGCCCCTGGGAGAGCTTGCAGTCAACGAAGTTGAACACTATCTTCAGGGAGCCAGAGCAGAATTGCTAAAAGGTAAGCTCAGTGATGTGTTATTTCCCTCTAAACGTGGCCAGATGATGACCAGGCAGACCTTCTGGCATAGAATAAAACTCTATGCGCTTAGAGCCGGAATCGCGACACACATTTCGCCCCATACTCTAAGGCATGCGTTTGCGACACACCTACTTAACCATGGCGCCGATTTACGCGTGGTGCAGTTGCTACTGGGACACAGCGATCTGTCGACCACACAGATTTACACCCATGTGGCGAAAGCTAGGCTTAGTCAGTTACACACAGAGCATCACCCTAGGGGGTAGCCCTAAGCCCCCTAGCTAAAGGTTGGCTTGTCTGATAGCAAGTTTGAAGTATCTTCTTAGATTGGTTTCATTTGGCTTACTTTGGTATTTGGCAATTTACCATATGCCGAAATGGTTTTGTTATCTAACGCCTGCCGGCGAGGGATGTGCAGATACTTCTGTAGCAGGCTGCAAGTACGTCCCTGTAAGCTCGACGATGGCGTCCCTGCCATCAACGGCTACAGCCGCATCTACACTTGTAATCTCAAAATCAAAAGCTGTCTGTTCGATTTGAGTTAAATTGATGAGAAAAGGCTTCTGTTTCATGATTTTAACGGGGATCAGAGTTTAGTTTTAGTTGGCAGAAGGGCATTGTATACAAACCATAAAACTTAAAACCCCAACCGAAGAGATAAATAACCCAGTGTAGATACAGCTGAGGGTATCGAAAACAGGGATGTTTTCGTTAAGCTGTCAGGGACGACCTTGTAGCGTCCCGAAGAAGTACCTACATAACCCTCGCTGGGAAGCGTTAGGTTAGATTGAAGGTTAAATTTTCAGGTTCGATAGTTAACGTCAACACCGTCAAATGAAACCAACCAAATGTCATCGACCTTCATTTGAAGGTTAACAATCGCCATTGGATTCCGGCTAAAAAGATCTGCCGGAACGACGGGGAAGAAGGATTGATACCCAAATGAACCATCAAAAAATGCAAACAAGCTTCATTCGAAGCTGCTTAACTGTGAGGTAATTTATAATTAGCTCTACTGGCAGTGATTTAGTTACAGTTATTATTTGCTTTAATCGCGTTGAAACTGTAACTTTTCTGGCCTAAACAGGGTCTATTGAACTGTAATTGTAAATAACCGCACCAGACCAATGCAAAGAACAGGATATATAATGAAGTTTACTCGCATATTTTCTTTGGTAATAGCCGTGTTAGTAGCACCTTTCGCTATGGCTACATCGAATACTACAAGTGACACAATTGCCAATAGCGCCAAGCTAAAGCAGAAGTTGAGTGACACATTAAGTGTCGAGGTCCACTCTTTGAGTCAGTCGCCGATCCCTGGTTTGTACGAAGCCCTGACGGATCGTGGCGTGCTATATATCTCTAAAGATGGCTCTAAACTGTTTCATGGCAGCCTGTACGATCTCGATAATGGTATGAAGAATCTGACAGAAGCTGCTATGGCAGGACCTCGTATAGAAATGATGAAGCCCCTTGAAGACCATATGTTGGTGTATAAGGCTAAGAACGAGAAGCATGTGGTTACGGTTTTCACCGACATTAGCTGTGGTTATTGTCGCAAACTGCATAACCAGATGGCTGAGTATAACGACTTAGGCATCACCATACGTTATTTGGCATTCCCGCGTCGTGGCGTACCTTCGGCTAACGCCGATGAGATGGAAGCGGTTTGGTGTGCAGCCGATCCACTTAAGGCGATGACTGAAGCTAAGGCGGGTAAGATCGTTAAGCATAAGCAGTGTGACGCGAAAATTGCCGAGCAGTATAATCTAGGTCAGAGTTTCGGTATCAATGGTACTCCGGCTATCATCTTAGAAGATGGCAGCATGATCCCAGGCTATCAGCAGCCTAAAGAATTGCTCCGTGCATTAGAAGCGATTAACTAGATTCACTTCTGCGAAGCCTAAGGCCAGCGATATCGCTGGCTTTTTTATGTCTGGCATATTTGAAATATGCTCCCCTTGTATGCCTAATCTAGTGTTATACGGGCTGCGGTTTGATATGCTAGCCGTCGTTTGATCTCTCTGTGTTCAACCTAGCTATAAGGCAGTAATACGTGATCCATAAGATAGTGCGACGTTCCAAGGTTGATGACACTCATCTGCCAGATTCTTTCTCTCCTCTGTTAAAGCAGATCTATGCAAGCCGCGGCACGAGTGCAGAGGATTGCGATTTGACTCTGTCACGTTTACTGCGCCCCAATACCATGAAAGGTTTGGACATAGCCTCTAAGATTATCGCCGATGGGATCAGAGACAATCGCACTATTTTAATCATGGGTGACTTCGATGCCGATGGCGCAACCTCGACCTGTGTGTGCATGCTGGCGTTGAAGATGATGGGTGCCAGCAAGATAGATTACCTTATCCCTAATCGCTTCGATTTCGGTTATGGCCTGAGTCCGGAGATCGTGGCCGTCGCCCATAGTAAGGGGGCAGAGCTGTTGATCACCGTTGATAATGGTATCTCCTCCATCGAAGGCGTCGCCGCAGCTAAGGCGCTGGGTATGCAAGTGGTGATAACCGATCACCACTTGCCAGGTAAGACGATTCCCGATGCCGACGCCATAGTGAACCCCAATCAAGTGGATTGTACCTTCGCCAGTAAATCTATCGCCGGTGTCGGGGTGGCTTTCTATCTGATGTCAGCCCTAAGAGCGGAGCTTAGACAACGTAACTGGTATCAAGAACAAGGCATTAGCGAACCGAATTTAGGTCACCTTCTCGATATCGTTGCCTTAGGCACTGTGGCCGACGTGGTGGCCCTCGACGGTAATAACCGAATCTTAGTGGAAGCGGGATTACAGAGGGTGAGGGCGGGTCGTTGCCGCGCAGGGATCACAGCTTTATTAGAAGTCGCTAAGCGTAACCCGGCTAAAATTGTGGCATCGGATTTCGGCTTTGCCGTGGGGCCCAGACTCAACGCCGCGGGGCGTCTCGATGAGATGGCCCTTGGGGTCGAGACCTTGCTTTGTGATGACATGATGAGTGCCAGACGAATGGCTGCTGAGCTTGATGGCTTAAATGCCGAGCGCCGGGATCTCGAAGCCGATATGCAGCAAGAAGCACTAAAGAGTCTGGAGTCCGTGGAACTCAATGAAGCAAGCCTACCTTGGGGGATCGCCCTTTTTCAGGAGGATTGGCATCAGGGGGTTATCGGTATTTTGGCTTCTAGAATCAAAGACAGATATCACAGACCCGTTATCGCCTTTGCCGATGCGGGAGAGGGTGAAATAAAAGGCTCGGCGCGCTCGATAAAGGGTTTGCATATGCGAGACCTTTTAGAGCTGATTAATAGCCGTTACCCTGGGATGATCCTCAAGTTTGGTGGTCACGCCATGGCAGCAGGACTCTCTTTGAGAGGCAAAGACTTCGAGGCCTTCGAGAAGGCATTCGATCAAGGTGTGCGCGAGTTACTAAAGCCTGAACAGCTGACTGGTGAGTTTGTCACTGATGGTGATTTGTCCGCCTCAGATATGAACTTAGCGATGGCCAGTGAGCTTAGAAACGCTGGCCCCTGGGGCCAAGAGTTTCCTGAGCCCTTGTTCGACGGGCACTTCAAGGTCATCCAGCAGCGCATAGTGGGTGAGAAACACCTTAAGTTGGTGCTGGAAACCGAATGTGGGCAAACCATGCTAGATGCCATCGCTTTTAATATCGACCTTAAAACCTGGCCCGATGCCACCATAGAGCATGCTCAGGTGGTCTATAAACTCGATGTGAATGAGTTTAGAGGTAATCAGACGGTGCAGTTAATGGTAGAGCAGATAGAACCCATGTAGGTAGGGGGCCGTGTAGGGATACACTGCCTTTATCCTTTGTGGTATTAGCGTCAAACTTTAATTAGAGTTTGTTAACTGTGTTTAGGCCCATAAGTTCACAGTTGTTTATTGCTTGCAGTAGGCTCATATGTAGCCACTTCTGTGGGACGCTGTGAAGCCATCCCTGGCCGCTCTGCGGTTTCACTGATGTGAATCCATTCACATCAGATATCACGGCCGAGGCTATAGGGTAACCCCTTAGAGATCCCCTCATTTTTCAATTTTAAATAATCCCGAAAATTGAACGGTAAATAGGCTGGTTTTTAAGGTAACGATAAAAATTATCCATTAGAGGTTCTGCCCACTCTTCTCGCATCGTGGGTAACAGTTCATAGTAAATACAACCTTGGCGAAACAGAGAGTATGAGCGAGTTTTACTGGTATTTGCCTTTATTGTCTTTTCCAAGTCAGCATCCTCGCCCGCTTTTCCTAGTAGCGTCAGCAAGCCTATCGCCAAGGCGCTTAGCAAAAACAACCGGTCTCTACGTACCGGGGAACGCGTGTAGGTGGCACTCATCCCCATGCCAAAACGATAGTCTTTAATGTCACGAAAAGTCGTCTCTATCCCCCAACGTTTCCCATATAAAGTCAACATCTTGCTACTCACTAGGTCACGTCGACTTGATGCTAAATACCAAGCTTCTTTCATGCCTTTTTTCTTGGTGCAAATGACCCGAGCGACTGCTTGCTTATTACCCGTTATTTGAACGTCCTTAAGGGTTCTTGTTATGCCGCTGGGTAATAGCCAGTCCTTTACTGGAAACAGCTCTCCTACCGCATCGGTGACTTTGATATTAGCCTTAATTCTAATGATGAAGTCAAAACCCAGCTCATGTTCAATGAAGTTAAATAGTGCCGTATCACTAAAGCCTCTATCAGCAACAATTGTCACTTTAACATCCTCTGCAACGATCGACCTTAACTTAACCAACAACTCATCTTCATGGTTGTTTCTATTACCTTTTAAAGCATGTTTACGATGGGTTTTCCATAGCAGTGGCGTGTTACGTCCATGGGTTGTTTGCATACTCAGTACGATGGTTGAATGGTCGTCTGAATCAAATTCAGTCCAATCGAGAGAGACCACTATCTCTTTGCGTGCACCGATAATATAAGGCCCCCAGGAGTCCAGTAATTGCCAGACGTTTAACTTTGTATTACTGAGTAATCGGTCTACTTGTTTAATAGCAGACTTACGCTTAAGTTTATTGGCTTGGGCTAAGCCAGCGCCAATGGCATGAATAGCGAGTGACCCCTTTTCAATCACTCCGTGAGCGGCATTAGCAAGTGAGGTGACCCTTTTAGCATGCATGTCATGGCCAAAGAGTTCATCGATGTGATTATGAATAAGGGCTTTATTTATCATGTTATAAATTTTAGAACATAGAGTGATTTGGCTTATTATACTCTGGAAGCCTTGCTGCCTCTGGTTATTATGAGGGGATGCTTAAGGGGTAACCCTTATAAAATCAAGAACTGGCGTGCCACAGAACCTTCTCAAATATATAGAGTGCGCATTCCTCGCCGTAAATGCGATAGATAACATTGAAGGGGCGACTTTCTACTATTCATCAAGAAAAGATATGGCTATCCTGTCTTTTCGTCTTTTTCTGTCTTTTTCTCTGTCTTTTTGTGGGAACATTACAAGAGCTGACGAGTTACTGTGAACATTTGGGTAAACGACGACACTTTTCTCAAAACTGTCAGTATTTTCAAGCTGACTAAGCGTATAAATCACTCCACCTGTTAAAGCTAGCTTATTAGTAAGTCGAGTCAAAACCTGCAATTTAATTTCATAATTATCGCCTCTAAATACCTACTTCCAGTACTTTATTATCTTCGAATAATGTATAGACCCATTCGATTAGTTTTATCGCCAAGTAGAGCATTGGGAGTCACCTATAAACTCGGTATGTTATTGACTAGCAATGGGGGGAACTATTTACTGTCTCCATCCACGCTCCTATTATTCGGATGAACTGAATATTGAATTCGAATTTTACTCAATTATTAAAATGATTCAAATGCATATACTGACTCCATCAACCTATCTAAGAGAAGTAATCATCATGAGTAAAGATAAAGCTATTTATGTCATTATTGGCAGAACATTAGGCATCGGTGATGAAATGGTCAACCAACTTGTTAGTGAAAATAATATTGTACATGTGGCCTATCGCCAAACAGGGTTAGATGTTAGTAACTAGCAATCGGTCTATCAGTATTTTGGATCTATCGGTGCATTTGACCATTTAATAATCACAGTAGGTTCATACGCACCATCAGGTAAAGTTGTCGAATATAACTGATGCAAAAACAGCCTTGATATCAAAGTGCTGGCAAAAAAATTAGTACCCATTAGGGTTAACGGCATTAGCCCAGCCTTAACGCAAAAAGCGGCCTATCAAGGTATGGCTAGTACTGTTCGGGCAGCTTTTACGAACAGGCTAAAGTACATTGCCAGTTGGTAAAGTGGGGAATAACAGTGATATTTCCATGGCGTACTCACTAGTTATCAACAATACCTTTATGACGAGATCTATCGTTGATGTCGATGGTGGCGCACTTATTAATTAGTACATCATTAAATATTAAAACAGATGATTAGTTAAATACAAAAAATGAGAAATAATACATGAAAAATCTAGTTAAATTGGTAGTAATTACTTCACTATCAATAATTAGTTACACAACTATAGCAAATGTTCTAGATCCAAATATTTTTGTAAGCGCTGACCAATCAGCACATTCAATGGAAATTAAAGAAGCTGCGATGAACTATGCTAATTTCTGGAATACAGGAGAAGAAAAGTATGCTCGAGAAGCTTTATTTAAAGACTTTAAGGATATGACTCCACCAGAAGGTCGTAAAGCTGGTATTGAAGGTGTATTAGAAGCTTCTAGAAGTTTTCGTAAGGTTATTCCTAATTTGCATGTAGAAGTTGAACATTTATTAATTACTGGTGACTATGCGACAGTCCGCTACCGTTTTAAAGGTAATTTCAATGGGAAAATGGGTGATATTCAAGGTAAAGGTCAAATTATTGATTTCCCCGCAGCTGATATATATGAAATTCATGATGGAAAAATCATGAAAAACTGGCACTTGGAAGACTACAATACATTTTTTTCTCAAGTTAAATAATTAACCTTATAAAATTTCAAATGGACGGTATTATTCCCCCTGTATGAAGGGTAACCTTATAATAGCCAACCCTTGATTTTACGTTAAAACCATTTCGCGAATACTATATTTTAAAAACAATTTATAATCATAATCTACTTAGTAGTGGTACTCATTTATTAAAAGTTAACAATTAGTTTTCATTTAAATGGCTATTTTTTAATATGCAAGAATCTGTTATGTCGAGTAAATTGACAAATAACAAAGGGGTCGTAGCGGATAAGGTTAATCTTCTTTTGAATAACCTAGTGCAGATGCGGCTGCGAGCTTCCAAATCAGGGATGATTTGGCAGAGCTTCCATGGATGGACTTGCAGCGTCTCGCAGAAGTAGCTGCATAAAAGCTCACCGCAGGTGATAGATAACAATGAAGGTACGACCTTCAACTATCTACCAACGATCTACCAAATAACAAACAGTACTATCCAAAATGAAGACACAAAAAAGCCACCCATTAAAAGAGTGGCTATGATGCTGCCGAGCTACGAGCTACGAGCTACGAGCTACGAGCTACGAGCTACGAGCTACGAGCTACGAGCTACCAGCAAAAAGAGCAAAAAAACGGTCTACTTAACCGTTTTAACCCCTTCTGGTGTACCCACTAACAACACATCTGCTCCGCGCTTTGCGAACAAACCGTTAGTCACTACGCCGACAATTTGATTGATCTGTTCTTCAAGCTCTTTCGGCTTCATGATCTTCATGTTGTAGACATCTAAGATGATGTTGCCGTTATCGGTGAGACAACCTTCACGGTAAACGGGATCGCCGCCTAGCTTGACCAGTTGGCGTGCTACGTATGAGCGAGCCATAGGGATCACTTCGACGGGCAGTGGGAACTCACCTAAGATATCGACCTGCTTGGTATTATCTACGATACAGATAAACTTGTCGGCAACGGCTGAGACAATCTTCTCACGGGTCAGCGCGGCGCCGCCACCCTTGATCATGTCCATGCGTTCGTTGATTTCATCGGCACCATCGACATAGACAGAAAGCTCATTCACAGAGTTGAGATCGTAGACCGGAATACCCAGCGCCTTCATCTTCTCGGTTGATGCTTCAGAGCTAGAAACTGCCCCTTCTATCTCGGCTTTCATGGTAGCTAGCGCATCGATAAAGTGATTAACGGTAGAACCTGTACCTACACCAACGATGCTATCTTTTTCAACATATTCCAGAGCGGCCCAACCTGCGGCTTTCTTCATCTCATCTTGTGTCATGGTCGTTTCCTGTAAGGAGTTTTTAAAATTCTGAGGTCATTATACCCGCACTTTATCGAAACTATAGTGTTATCAGTTGTAAATCAGGAAGAAGGCTCTAGGGACTAGTTTCTAGAACCTAGGCTTTGCTTCTGTTTTAATTCACGCAAAAATTAAAGCAAGTTAATCTCTTGATGGTGGTAAAAGTCACGGCCACAGAGTAACTTTACCCCTTGGAATTTAAGTTTGGCTTAAGTATTTGGCTGCTTAAGCATGTATGAGAGTTGCAATGGGTTTGCAGCATTAAGGAAAGGGAAGGAAAATTTATGGCTGGAGCTAGCCTGCTAACGTTATTGGATGATATTGCCGCCATCTTGGATGATGTGGCTCTGATGAGTAAAGTTGCTGCCAAGAAGACGGCAGGAGTGCTTGGAGATGATCTGGCATTGAATGCCCAGCAAGTCTCTGGAGTCAGTGCTGATAGGGAGCTACCGGTAGTCTGGGCTGTGGCCATGGGCTCGTTTCGTAACAAGTGTATTTTGGTGCCTGCAGCATTACTTATTAGTGCCTTTATCCCTTGGGCGGTGACGCCCTTGCTGATGTTTGGTGGACTTTTTCTCTGTTACGAAGGCTTCGAGAAGTTGCATCACACCTATGAGAAACGAAAGAAGAAAGCCGCCACTTTAGCTCAAGGCGGAGGGAAACTCGCTGATGAAATGGATGACCTGCCGGAAATTGACGATCTCAGAGAATACGAAGCCAAGAAGGTGAAAGGTGCCATTCGTACCGACTTCGTACTCTCTGCCGAGATTATCGCCATCACCTTAGGGGTGGTGGCGGAAAGCAGCTTTCTTACTCAAGTGGTGACGCTTTCTGTGATTGCTCTGGTGATGACTATCGGGGTTTACGGCCTAGTTGCTGGCATTGTCAAGATGGATGATGTCGGCTTGTATATGAGCCAGAGAAAAGGCGCTAGTCTGTTGACTCGCTTCGGACGTTGGCTTGGCACAAAATTGGTTAACGCCGCTCCCTATTTAATGCGCGGCCTGACCATAGTCGGCACCATAGCCATGTTTATGGTGGGAGGCGGGATTCTGACCCATGGCTTGCATTGGATGAGTGTCCAGATTCAAACTGCAGCACATTGGGTAGAGCAGGTAAGTGTTATCGGGTCTGTATTATCATTTATCACTCCAAGCCTGTTAAATACAGTGTTCGGTGTGTTTGCCGGTGCACTGGCCTTGCTTCTTATGTCTGGGGTACAAAAACTAAAACTTAAAACTTAGCCAAGGTTGCCTAAATGTTTTAGTTTGTATCTTCTATTGTGTGACAGGTTAAATGTTTGTAGGGTTTAACCTGTCTTAACGTAGTCATTGACCGGCCTACTAATAAAAATGCTAATGAGCCGATAAGAAAATAGGGATATAGATGAAAAAATTTGCAGTAAGTATAGCCTCAAGTTTAGTGTTGGCTTCCGTGTTAACCGCCTGTGGTGGTTCAGATGACTCTGGTTCGACGACACCGCCAACACCACCTCCGGCTCCAGCCCCTGAGTTAGCACAAGATTATTGTTATTCTATGAGTACTAGCATGGGGGATATTACCTTAGCTATCGATGCCAGCAATACCCCTATCACGGGCGAGAATTTTAAACAGTATGTGGATACTGGTTTCTATGATGGCTTGATATTTCATCGTGTAGTGCGTCAGTTTGTTGTGCAAGGTGGTGGGTTTACACCAGATTTGGTTCAAAAAGAGACACGAGATCCAATCGAGAATGAAGCGAATGTCGGGATAAGTAATTTGCGCGGCACTATAGCCATGGCGAGAACCACAGCTCCCAATTCGGCCACTTCACAGTTTTATATTAATACAATAGACAATGCTAATTTGGATCAAGAACACGCCTCCGATGGTGTTGGTTATGCGGTATTCGGTAAGGTGATTGATGGAATTGAAATCGTCGATCAGATTGATATTGTCGATACCAGTAACAGTGTTCCCGTAGAAAATATCCTCATCAATAGTGTCAGTGAGATTGTCTGCCCCGGAACATAATGCCAAAGGGTATAAGCTGTATCTTTGCCAAAACAAGCCCCGTTTAAACGGGGCTTGTTTGTTTTATCATCTCAATCATGGCTTTCGCTGCAAAAGAGAGGGCTTGCTCCTTTCGCCAAAATAGCGACATGTTCCACCTCAAGTCTGAGCCGACAAGTGGCACCGAGACGACGCCAGCGACCCTGTGACGCTCGGCGATCATCTTAGGCAGTAACATATTGCCAGTTCCGGCAGCGACTAGGGCGATGCCAAATTCTGCCTGACTTATTCGAGTGATATTTTTCGGCGTAAAACCCGCTTGCTTACAGCTGTCTAAGACCATGCTATGGAGGGAAAAACCTGGTTCGAACATGATTTGTGGCTCGAGGGAGATTTGTTCCAGTCTCAATGACTGCTCATTGGCTAATACATGATGTTTAGGCAAGACGACGACCATAGGCTCATCACGTACTAGGATGCCTTCAAACTGCTTATTTCGGGCTATGATGCCTGTAGCTAGCTCTATCTCTCCCTTAATCAAGGCTTCTTTTTGTTCTACTGAGCCACGGACTAATAGCTCCATCTCGATTTTAGGGTAAGTATCTCGGTACTTTGCGATAACCGGTGCGAAGAGCTCGGCGCTGCCCAATGGAGCAAGACCGAGTTTTAACTGACCCGAGGTTAGCCCACGCTGGGCAGCGAGTTCATTGATTAATGATTGCTTGTTAGCCAGTAAGGTTTGTCCATGACGGTAGACCAGCTCACCGGCGGGGGTGAGCTTGACGCGAGTGCCTCGCTTACCGCGCTCGAGTAAAATGACATCCAGTTCATGTTCAAGTTGTTGAATCGCTTTCGATAGTGCAGGTTGGGTGATGTGGACTCTCTCGGAGGCTTTAGCAAAGCCGCCGGAGTCGACTATCTCAATCAGATAACCAATAACACGTAGATCCATTTGTATAACCTATTGGAATGTATTCTATAATTAATATTCATTTTTTTTATCTATAGTGCAAGCGTAAACTTGCACTTCAGTTATTGAATGAGTTTATCCAACCTATGCCTGCTTCATGTGCCTCCAATGAGAGTGATACCGATCCCAGCTTCACTAGCGAGAGTAGCGCTAAGGTTTCCTTAGGGACAAAGAGCAATGGCAAGTTGAGAGTGATGCTACAGACCTTGGCACAGGTGAGCCTGTTTAGTTTGCTAGCGATTATCTGCGTGCAAGCCGAGCAATACTTTAACTTACCTATTCCCGGGAGCGTCATAGGTCTCGCCATAGTCCTGTTACTCCTGTTGACTAAAACGATCCCCGAACGTGGCGTTAGCTTAGGCTCGGCCTGGCTGATCGGCGAACTGCTGCTGTTTTTTATCCCTCCGGTTGTCTCAGTGATTAAGTATCAAAGTTTATTTGAGCATTACGGTGCTCGACTGATCGTGATGTTAGTACTGGGAACGGTATTTGTGCTGGTGGGAACAGGGTTCGTGGTCGATCGTGTTTTTCGTTTCGAGCGTAGAATGAATCGCCAGCGAGCCCAGGCCTCGTTGGCACCGAGTATGGAAGGTTAAATGATGTCTATGTTCGAAGATACAGGCCTGGCTTTGGTCGGCATTTTTAGTTTAGTGATGACACTAGCGTGTTACTCGGGGGCAAAATATGCTTATGGAAAACTCAAATTCTGGTGGTTGTCGCCCATCATGCTGGCACCTCTAGGGATTATCTCTCTGGTCCTGTTGTTGGATATTCCCTTACCTAGCTATTTTCACTTCAGTCATCTGTTGACCTTGATGTTGACGCCTGCGGTCATCGCCTTCGCTGTGCCTATCTATCGTGAGCGGCACTTAATTGCTAAATACCCACTCACGCTTTCTATTGGTGTGATCTTCGGGCTCCTCTTAGGCTTAATCTCGTCCTGGAGCCTGTCTAAGCTAGTCTCTCTGCCACCGGAGCTCGCTCAAAGTGTGCTAGTCCGTTTCGTTTCTACGCCTTTTGCCATGGAAGCAACATCGAGCTTTGGTGGTGTGCCTGAGCTGACGGCCATGTTGGTTTTGCTCACTGGGGTATTAGGCATGATAATTTGTGAGCCTATTTTTAGGTTGGCAAAAATTAGCACATCTCTGGGTAAGGGCGCCGCGCTCGGTGCATCGGCTCACGGTGTCGGCGCGGCCAAAGCCTCTGAGATAGGGGAAGAGGAAGGCGTTATCGCCAGCCTTACCATGATTTTTACCGGTATTGCCATGGTCTTAACTGCTCCGTTATTTAGTCCGCTTTTTACCTAGTGTGCTCTTTGCCTGATTATTGCCAAGTTAAGCCATTTCGGTGCGAAACTAAAGCCGTTCTAGGGTTAACTTACCGATAGCTTAAGCAGCTTGGCACACAGCTTCACAAAGTCAGAAGAGGTGACTATGCCTTCAACTTTGCCTTGAGCATTGATGACGGGTAGGCAGCCGAGTTTATTGTCGATAAAGTATTCTACTACTATGGGTAAAGGCTCATCGGCGGTGAGATGTTGATAATTCTTGTCCATGATACTTTCAACGGTTTGTGCCCGCTCACGTCTGTCTAATGCTCCACTGCCGTATTTATTGACTAATGCCATCACGGTTGCAACCATCTTCTTATGGGTAAGAATGCCGACCAAACTTGAGTCTTGCTCAGAGATAACAGGAAGGTGCCTGACATTTCTATTTGTCATAAGAGCGTGAGCATCTTTTAAACTGGCCTGATCGCTGATACATACCACTGAAATTGTCATGATGTCTTGTACTTTCATCCACTTATCCTTATGTCTGATTGCGATAGTGACTAGGGGCCGATCGTTTTGTCCCATTTAACACCCTGAGTAATATAGCTTAATTATCTTTTTTTGTGCACGTTTCCCCCACATTAGACAATGTGTAGCACGAATGTAATAGTGGTGTTGCACAATACTTGTTAGACCTCTTACCACTTGTGCATTATAAGGATAATAATAATGAAACGGAGATTTACACGTCGGGATTTTTTGGAAATGTCGACTAAAGGTGTGGGCGCGGCAGTTGTGTCATATGGCTTGATGGGCTGTAGTGATAGTAACGACAGCAATGATGATGCTGTTAAGGCTGAATTTTTACATGGTGTTGCTAGTGGTGATCCTAGCCATGATGCCATCATCTTGTGGACTCGTGTGACCCCTGAAGTAGAAGGGGAACTCATGGTTGCTTGGGAGCTTGCTACGGATACGGAGTTCACTAATTTAGTCACCAATGGTGAAACCACCACCAGTGCCGAGCGAGATTACACCATTAAAGTAGATGCAACTGGGCTGGACGCCGGGACTCAATATTTCTACCGTTTTAAGCAAGGGGAAGCTGTTTCAGAAGTGGGCAGGGCACTCACCTTACCTCAAGGGGCCATAGATCAAGTTAAGTTAGCCGTGCTCTCTTGTGCGAATTTTCCGGCAGGACATTTTAATGTATACGCATTAGCGGCTCAGCAAGAGGGGCTGGATGCGGTTATTCACCTAGGGGACTATATCTATGAATATGCTCGCGGTGAATATGCCAGCGAGCACGCTGCTGAAATGGATCGCGAGGTTCTCCCGGCAGGGGAGCTACTCACCTTAACCGATTATCGTACTCGCTATGCGCAATATCGAACTGACTCAAAACTGACTGAATTACATGCCAAGGTGCCCTTTATTACGGTATGGGACGACCACGAAGTCGCTAATGATACCTGGCAGAATGGCGCCGAGAATCACAACGAGGAAGACGGTGATTTCGATGAGAGAAAACAGGGAGCGCTGCAGGCTTATTTCGAGTGGTTGCCCATTCGCCCTTGGCGTGAAGGCAATCATGAGGAGATTTACCGCTCCTTTAGTTTCGGCGATCTGGTCGACCTGCATATGCTAGACACACGGGTCTTAGCCCGTGATAAACCCTTAAACTATGTCGACTTTATTGATCCTGTGACCAAATCTATGGATAGTCAGAATTTTATGGCCGCAGTGACGGGGACAGAGCGAACCTTGCTGGGCACCGAGCAGCTGCAATGGTTACAATCTAGCTTGCTGACAGCGACAGGCAAGTGGCAAGTTTTGGGTCAGCAGGTTTTGATGGGCAGCATGATGCTTCCGGCAGCCATTGCCATGCAAAAACTGAGCGTGTCAGAGTTTGGTGAGTTGGCGGCGCTCGCGAAAATAGCCGCCCGTTGGGAGGCGAAAGATCCGACGGTTACGGCATTTGAATATACTTTTCTTATCGAGAACCAGCACAGGTTAACCCCAGAGGCTATAGCTTTGCTGCAGATGCCTGCAGTGCCCTATAACTTAGATGCCTGGGATGGCTATGCCTATGAGCGTGAGGTGGTATTGGCCACGGCGAAATCTATTGGTTGTAACTTAGTGGTACTAGCCGGGGATACTCATAATGCCTGGGCTAATGAGCTTATGGACAGTCATGGTGACTGTGTAGGCGTGGAGTTTGCTACCAGCTCTGTATCCTCTCCTGGTCTCGAGTATTATCTGGGGATCCCGGAAGATCAGCAGGTGCAAACTGAAGCGGGGATCTTGGAGATGGTGGAGGGCCTTAAGTATACCAACTTAAGAGACAGGGGCTTTATGCTACTCACCTTCACAGCAGATGAAGTTCGCAGTGACTGGCATTATGTCGATACCATACTCTCTGAAGACTTCAGTGAAGATATGAGTAAGCAACAGACTTGTGTCTGTGAGATGGGGACGGCGCAGGTGGTGAGTGCCAGTTAGCGATTAAGTCGTGATTAACTAGCGAGTGTAATGCTAAAGCCAGAGCTTGGCAGTAAACCATGAGCCACATTTAGTAAGATGTGGCTCATTTTTTTGTAGCTCTTTTTTGATAGCACTTTTTTAATAGTTCTTTTTCGATAGTAATTTGCTTTCAAATCCCAGATTTAATCCCTTAAATTAGTCATTACTTTGAGGCGATAAATAAAATAAATAGCGATTAGAGTCTAAGTTTTTATTTTATATGAGGCATCGAATCTCGTTTTAGTATAAAATTCCGCCCCAAAATCTGGTTGGTGCCTACACTTTAACCTGTGATTATTTCGCAGGAATAAAATAGCGCGCATTCCGTCTTTGGAGTGCTCGTTTCGCCTACCAAGTTGACCTAATTAAATAACAAGATGGGGATGGTCGAATGTCAGATAAGCACTTTATTACAGCTCAGGAATTGCTTGAAGATTCATTTCGCCTAGCGGCGCAGGTTTATGAGAGCGGTTTTCGTCCGCAATTTATCGTTGGGATCTGGCGTGGTGGTGCACCTATAGGGATCGCGGTGCAGGAATATTTCGATTTTAAAGAGGTTGAAACCGATCATATTGCGGTTCGTACTTCTTCTTATTATGGGATCGGCACCGACAAGCAGAACAAAAAAATTAAGGTTCATGGACTGCATTATATCGTCGAAAATGCCAATGCCGATGATGGTCTGTTGATTGTCGATGATGTGTTCGATTCGGGTCGCAGCATTCATGCACTCAAAGATAAACTCAGTGAGTTGATGCGCCTTAATATGCCAAAAGATGTGCGTATTGCGTGTCCTTATTTCAAGCCTAAGAATACATCTGTGCCTTTAAAGCCTGATTACTTTATTCATGAGTCAGAAGAGTGGTTAGTGTTTCCCCATGAAGTCTCTGGGTTATCACCCGATGAAATTCTCGAAGGTAAAAGCGATCTGGCTAATATTAAAGAGCTTTTCGTTTAATAAAGGTTAAGTATTTAGGCCGAGTATATGAAACCAGTGCATATCCCTATGCACTGGTTTTTTGTTTTAAGCTCTGGGAAGCTATAGCTTGTTTATCTGCTCACCGAGTTGATATGACTTGTCAGTGACTATGGTTTCGAGTGTGGCTACGCGCTCCTGTAGTTTGACGAGTTCTGACTTAAGCGCATCAACTTCACTGGTATCGACACTGATTTTTTTATTGTTATATTCTTTAAAGGCCTTCACACCGAATACGGCAATGATGGCAACTGTGATGACTTCAAATGGTCCCATATTTCTAATTCCCTCTATGCTTGCTTTGCAATTCTGATTGTTAATCATTATATATGTATTGGAATAGCAATCTCTATGCCATGAATAAATGTTATTACTCATCAGATAGTTAATGTTTTTTTGTTCGTTCCTAATATCAAGCGTTAGTGCTTCCTACTAAAAATTAATCATATAAACCAAACTCGTCCCGACCAAGCTATTCTTGTTTCATTAGTGCAGCAGGCTCTCCTTAATGGCGACACACCTTAACTCGCTCTGATAGGCTTGTAACAGGGCTTTTTGAGTCGTCGCCGAGAGTCCATGCTGATTATTTATCGTCTTTTTGAGCATGGCGATACCTCCATGGTTACATTGAGTTGGGATCAAGTATTGGCCATAAATCTGCATAAAACGGTCACTTTTTTGGTCGTCTATCTCAGTCAGAGATTCTAGTCTCTGCTCTGAGCTGGCAGAGCTCAATCTTTGTTGCTCTTTTGGGTACAGATGGGTCATGGCGATACTGAGTGTCGAAAATGGCAGCTCGCTGTCATGTTGAATATGAGTCAGCCAATAGCGTTTTATTCCGGCTTCGGGTCTGGAGACCTGGGCTGTAATGGCGGCATTTTGGCCGCGCTGACTCAGATCGTTACTTAGCTCTTGGTCTATCAGAGAGCGGCTGCCTAAAAAGTCATAACGATTGAGCTGGGTGATGATGTGCCAGCGCATCTCTTGGTTTATCTCTAGTCCCTTGATACTAGAGTGACCTGCCAGTAATTTAGCTAGGTGGGTCAAGGCATCTTGGCTGCGTGAAAATTGAACATGTGCATTAAACCAAAGGCGTTGAATATCGGCGCTCTCACCATTGACCATGGCCTTTCTCAGGCTCATTTGCTCTAAGCCTTTCAGTGCCATGTGAACGTAACTACTGTGATTTGGCAGTATCTGCTCAAGGAGGGCTTTACTCTGATTGAGCTGGGTCAGTACTTGTTCCAGAATGGCTGGATCTTTCTCTTTTGGAAGATTAATGAAGACCACACCTAGATATTTATTTAATGCTAGTTTACCGTCAGATACGCTTTCCCACAGGCTCTGCCATAACATAGAGCGTAACTGAGGCTCTGTGACCATATTGAGGTGTTGTGTTACCGTCTCGAGTGAGCGGCTATCCAAGCTTACTTTCACGTAGCCTGAATCGAGATAGTTAGGATAGACGAGATCGGGACAGCGATTGCCGTTCAATTTCTCGATTGGCGTTTTCTCGCCCTTGTAGGTAACTGAAATTGAGCGGACTCTGTGAAGCTCGTTTCTTCCCTTGGTAAACAGTGCCAGTGTTATTTTCTGTTCTCTCAGAGTAGGGCTTTGCTCGCTGGCTGGAGATTGTATAAGGGAAAACTCACTTATACGGTTATTCTCACAAGCGAACTCAGCCCTTATGGTATTCACACCCGGAGTGAAGAGCCAGTCTCGCTGCCATTGAGTCAGGTCTCGTTTGGCATGGGGACTCAGGCTAGTGAAAAACCCGGCTGCACTGACGTTTCGGTAGGCAAATTCTTCCAGATAGCGTTTTAGGCCGAGTCTAAAATTTGACTCACCGATTAACTGTTCCAGCCCAAGTAAACTCGCTTCTCCTTTATGGACTCCCACAGAATCTAATGCCGACGAATCTGTATGATTGGCGAATAGAGCATCATCCATATATGCCCTGGATTTTATTGGGTCATAGTAGTGATTAGACTCTTGATAGCCATGGCCAAGCTGAGACAAGGTTTTATTGGTTAACAGAGAACGTAAACTCATATTGAGCCAGCTTTCGTTCCACCAGTTCATGGTAATGAGCGCGCCAAACCATTGGGTGGACAGGCCAGTCATACTGGTTATTGCGATGCGTTTTTTTTGCTCTTTCGGGGACAGGCCTGAAAAGAGAGCCTGATTCTCATCTATGCTGACTACCGAAGCGCTAGCTATCGAATTGTTATCGGTTAAAGTCGGGCTAAGAAGCAGATCAAACTTGTTGAACGGATAAGACGTGTTTAAATACTCCTCCATGAAATGCATCCCTTTACCCATATCTTCAAACCAAAGCTGTGGGGATATCTCGTCTGCGATAGCTTGCCTGGCAAATAATCGAATTGGGTGATCTGATTTAGCAGTATCGTCTTCCCAAGTGCGATAGGGCCCGGCGTGGAGGGAAAACATATGGGGGCTTAATTTAGGGCTGCTGGGAAATTGCCACTGATTTGATTCCAATGAACCTATGACTTCTTGCTCTTTGACTGAGCTGATGACTACCCAGCCTTTTGGCACTGTGACATTTAGGCTATAGCTGGCTTTAAGATCGGGTTGATCGAACGAGGGGAACATCATGCTGGCAGCATAGGGGGGAAAGTTCGATTCAAGGTAGACGTTAGCATCTTTTGGATCCACGAAACGGACTAAGCCCATGCCATTCTTACCATAATTCTGTGAGTAAGTGATTTCCACAGTGTTACCGCCTGGCACCAAGAGGCCCGGACTCATAATAAAGGTCTTATCGTTATATCTGGGGTATATTTTGTGACCATTAATGATAAATGATTTTATGTCGGCTTGGAGCAGGTCTAAGGAGAGCGCGGTACTGGTATCGGATAGTTGAAAGTTAACCTGAGTGGTACCAGTGAAGTGCTTACTCTGAGCTAAATCCAATGTTATTTGATAACTGACTTCAGAGATGCAGGCGCTACGAGACTTGGCTAAGGCTAGCTTAGCGGCTGGAGAGTTGACTGAAGTACTATCTTTTAACTTAGACTGGCTGGTATTGGTGCTGTTACATGAGATGAGCAGTAGTGAGACAAGGCAGAGCTGACAGACACGCAGTAGATTCACAGCTTGGTTTCCGGCAATTGAGTTATGAGTGGCAACACTAACCGATTTCTTTGCCGAGTACGATAATAAAAAAACGCTTAGTCAATTGGCCCTATAAAAAATGCCAGTCATCTAGACTGGCATTCTTATTATTCTGCTAGTTAGCAGTTTACGCTAAATTACATTCCCAGGAATGACTTAGACTTAACCTTACGGATCTCTTTTTCGTCAGACCACTCGATGAGGCCCGTTTCTAGATCCATCAGACGCATGGTCATCTTGTAGTAAACATCTTTAGTGCTACCAGACTGCTTAACTATGCTAGAAAGATTGCCGTAAAGCATGTACTGAGCGCCGATTTGACGACCGAAGCTAATGGCGGTGGATGGGTCAACCATACCGGCATTGTTTTGGTAATCTAGCTGCTTACGCACTGCGTCGACTTTTGTCATATCGATAAAGCGGAACTTACCAGAACGTAGTAGCTTGTTGCTGATAGAGTCAGTTACCGATTCAGTATCGATATGCTCTGAGGTCTTGTTCTTGATTTTATCGACGAACATGATGGGACGGTCGTTGACTGTCATTGCAACGATCGGCGGGAAAGTTAGCATGCTGTCGACCATCTTAGCCGTGATAGCTTGAAGATCTGAAGAACCGAAGTTTTCATTGACGGTTTCCACCTCAGTGGCGTCACCGTATTCAACTTTTGATTGACAACCAGCCAGTCCGATAGCGACTGCTAGCATAAAAAGGAGTTTAAAATTTTTCATAGTGGCTTCCATTAAGTGTGTATTAGATGATTATTGAATAAAAACGTGTGTGATTACCAGTGTCTATTACCCAGACCAAGGTGGTTCTACCGCTCTTTACTTCTATTTCTTGGCTCGGTGAATTATCAAGCTTGAGTGAGTAACTGCCATTTTTAAGGTAAGTTCTGGCAATTTGTGCCTGTTTGGGCAAGGTAAGCCAGCTGCGTCTATCGGCTTGCTCTGTCACTACGTTAAATATCTGCATGGCGATGGAGGCAATGTCGGTTTCGTTATGTCTTTTCTTGCTGCTGCTCTCTACACTTCTGGCCATCTCAGACTTGGCGTAGACTCTGGCTGCTTGCCTCACTAAGGCGGCAGGGAGGTCTTCCTTTAGGGCTGTGATTGCCAGAGCGTCTATGTTGGCGATGGGGGCTGCGGTTAAGGTCTTTCCTAATCCGTTTATCTTACCTTTTGAAACGGCTAGAGAATTTGAAGTATAGGTGGCTAATGAGGCGGTCTGCCAGTTTCCATGGATGGTGAAGGGAACCGTTATACTTTTCTTCTCAGGGACAAAGCCACGTTCGAGCAGGACGATGACTTGTCCTTCGCCTTTCTGTTGGGTCTTAGGTTTCCCCCAGCGACGTTCAAACTCGTCCTGTTGAGGCATAGATAGTTGTGTCGCTAAACGGACAAGATCTTGTTGCAGATAGGGATTATTCGGTGTTATTTGCGCAGCTTTACGATAATCGATATAGGCATCGTTGGGTTCACCTAAAACTTCATGTAACAGGCCTGTGGTGTAGTAGCTGTAGGCATTTAAGAAGGAGCTAGTAACTGTGCCCGCGGCCTTGCCGAGTTTATTCACTTCCGCATCTATGGTGCCGTTGGCCATGGCTTGAACGGATTTCTGAGATTTTTGATACCTGGCCTGTTCTGAACTTTGCAGTTGGTTACTGCGTCTGACTTCTACTAAGGCGCCTTCTTGATCGCCACTGAACAGGTAGTTTAGAGCCTGATATTGGTGCAACATCACCCGTTCATAACCTGGCCCGCGATAGGGGATCACATTGTCGTTAATAAGAAGACTGCTGGCGGTGGCACCAATGTCGGTGACACTCAGAGTCGCTTTATCATCAAACTTAAGATAGGCAGATACGGCTTGTTGATAGTAATTTTTGCTCGCCTCGAAATCACCACTTATTTGAGCGACCCGCCCAGCCTCTTGAGCATAGAGCAGGCCATCAGCTCCGGATATGTTCGATGCCACATCTTCGACTTCTTTCATGGGAGCATTGCTATTAAGTTGAGCTTTTACCGGTGCAATTTGCGACGGGTAGTTGATGAAAATACTGTTAAATGCGCAACCAGACAGGCTGAGGGTTAACAGAGGGAGCAATAGCCAATGTTTCACCGTCTTTTTCATGATGGTCTTTATTGTACTTTTCATCGTACAGCCCCACTGAGGCTATTACTGGCTTGCATAGCACTCCTTTCAATCAAGGTGATACCCTGAAGATGATCGTATTCGTGTTGAAAAATGCGGGCAATAAAACCGGTTAAGGTCTGATGATGCTCTAGGCCATTAAGATCTTGAAAACTCACTTCAACCCATTCATGTCTCAAGATGGTGAACCTTTGTTCTGCGATGGACAAACAGCCCTCTTCACCGGAGACTTTCTCATCTGAGCAAGCAATGATTTTAGGGTTAACCACTGTGCTTGGTTCGATAAAGGGGGCGTCAGGATATCGCTCATTGGACCTAGAAGCCATGATAAACAGTGATAGGCTTTGATTAACTTGAGGCGCTGCTATGCCTACACCTTTGGCCTCCAGCATAGTTTCTAGCATCTCATTGGCAAGCTTAGCTAATGCCGGTGAAAATTCAATCACCTTCTGTGCTGGTCTATTAAGTACGGACTCACCAATTTGAGCTATGGCTAACATCTTGATCCTTCAATATTTTGGCACCCATATCTAATATATACAGCGCTATCTATTTTACAAAAGCTATCTTGCAAAAGTTTACCACCCTATTTAATAGTGAGGTGGTGGGCTCTCATCTGACTGACTCGCTATGTTACTCGGTTCTGCAGTTTGTAACTTGCTGACTAAGAGTCGTATTGCTTGCTGCTGATCAGACAGCAGGTCATTTAACTTGATCACTTGCTGATTGAGGTCTTCAATGGTGCCATCCTGAAATGCCAGTTTCATCTCAAGATCTTCGACTCTCTGTTCTATTTGTTCCATTTTTACCTCTAATGGACAGGTACTGGCCAAGTTTCGACTAGACCATTGCTGCTGATGGTACGGATCTGGTTTGAATCCAGGTTAGCGATAGAGTATACAACGGCAGCCTTGGTTTGGGCATGTTTGGTACGCTGAACTTGCCAATTGTCCAAGGAGTGACCTGTTTTGACGTCCCAGATTCGAACTTCTCTCGCTGGAGTGCCTGTCAGGAGCAATGTATCACGGTTTGAAAAGCGCGCCGCCGAAAAGTTCATTTTTCTACGGGAGATTTTTAATTGGCTGATTTGTTTGCCTGTTAGATTGTCCATAATCTTGGCTATTTT
Source organism: Shewanella psychrophila (assembly GCF_002005305.1). Lineage (NCBI taxonomy): Bacteria > Pseudomonadati > Pseudomonadota > Gammaproteobacteria > Alteromonadales > Shewanellaceae > Shewanella > Shewanella psychrophila. The sequence continues at coordinate 2,971,393 of NZ_CP014782.1, read as the reverse complement.
AGTGCTGTCACCAATAAATGACAGGCTACCGGCTCCATTTAAGCCCACCTTAATGACTCGATTATCGAATTGCCAGCTATGAATGGGCTGACCTGAGTTGGTGCGCCACAATATGGCCTGCATATCATTCGATCCCGTCAGAGCCAGTTTCCCATCGGCAGAAAGGGCGACGCTGTTCACTTTTTCTGAATGGCCAAGAAACTTAATCAATGAAGGTGTTTTGGTGGAAACCGATGGCATCAGAGACATGACACTGCCGTCGGTGAGACCTATGAGTAATGAGCCTGAGTTCGATACTGCCACACTTTGCCCGGTAGAGGGCAATGACCACCATCCTAAGGATGAGCCATTTAAGATGCTCCAAAGGGCGACGGAGTCTCTGCTCAAGGAAGCTGCAAAGATTTGATTAGGTGAAATGGCGACATCGAAGGCATCGTTATCGGACTCGCTATGTATCCAGGTATATTTCTGCAGCCCAGTCTCGAGATCCCAAACTTGTATGCCGCTATTGGCCGTGCTGATCAGGACTAATTTTCCATTCTCAGACAGGCTGGCATCATAGCTAGGCTCTGTGATTAATGCTTGTGTGTCTATGGGATTGGGCTGGCAAGCTGAAATGATGAGAGTGCAAAAAACAACCGAAAAGAATTTCTTCATGAACTTGCCTCCAATACTGTTGTCTCTAACTCAAGTGAAGTTGCATTTACATTCGATGATTAAACATAAGTAATGTAATTGGAATAACGTATTTAACTAGTATAAAGTGGATCGCCTTATAAGATAAGGTTATTGTCTCGACTTGAAGATCCTGAGGAAGCTTTTTAATGAAATCTATTTATAAATTATCACTGGTTGCTTTGGCCGTTATTGGTCTTTCAGCTTGTAATCAAGAGCAAAAAACAACTGAAGCTGCTGCCAATGTTGAATTGAAAACAGAAGCACAGAAAGAAGCTTACAGTGTTGGTGCATCTATTGGTAAATACATGTCTGGCCATATTAAAGAGCAAGAAGAGCTTGGTATGCCAGTGGATCGTGACCTGATCATTTCGGGTTTCAGTAGCGGTCTTAATGACGATCTTAAGCTGACTGAAGAAGAGATGCAGACTGTCCTTCAGGGTCTCGATGAAAAATTAAACGAGAAGCGTCAGGCTCAAGCGACACTCCTTGCTGAGAAAGCTTTAGCCGATAGCAGCGCATTCTTAGAAGCTAACAAGGTTAAAGAAGGCGTAGTCACAACTGAATCGGGTCTTCAATATGAAGTCTTGACTCCAGGTACTGGTGAGAAGCCTAGCGCTGAAGATACTGTTGAGGTCGATTATGTCGGTACTCTTACCGATGGCACTGAGTTTGATAGCTCTATTGCCCGTGGTGAGCCAGCTAAGTTCCCGCTAAATCGTGTTATCCCTGGTTGGACTGAAGGTGTACAACTAATGCCTGTTGGCGCTAAGTACAAGTTCGTTATTCCGGCTAACCTAGCCTATGGCGAGCGCGATACAGGTACTATTCCAGCAAACTCTACCTTGATATTCGAAATCACGCTGCACTCTATCGAGAAAGCTGGCGCACCGACTGCCGAAGCTGCAGCCGCTGGTGAAGAACATGGTCACGCTCACTAATTCTCGCTTATCTTTAAGTTAGTAGAGTTAGACAAAAAGGACGCTTAGGCGTCCTTTTTAATGCCTGAGATTTAAGGTTACTGCGCATCGAGATTTATTTTAAGGTAAAATTACGGGAGATATAGCGTTAATTTGTTGGGTAATAGGTTTTAGTATGGAATATGAATTTCGGCGCAACACCATGACTGGCACTGTGATTGCGAATTTTAGTATGGATCATGAGGTGTTAGGTTTTTGGTTTGCGGAGGAGTTGGGTGAATGCAAAGATAAGTTTAATGATCTCTCTCAGGTCATCGAGCAGTTACAAGTGGGCTCGCTTATCGAAAGGCGATGGCTTGGTAAGGCACTGTCACTGGAGTTGGACAGTGAGCAGGTCAGGGTATTCGCCAACGAATTAGAAGATGGATTAGATCATGAATTTGAAGAAGGTATGTCACTCTATAACGGTGAATCCGAGGCATTTTGTGGCTTAGAAGATTTCCAGTCGGCACTCGTGAGTTGGCGAGAGTTTCTCGACGAGTCTCGATAGGGGCTTGCTCGCCGAAAGAGCAGGTATTAAAAAGGCAGGCATTGGCTGTAATGCCGATCATTTAGTGATTTATCGATCGGTTGACTGATCTTCTAGATGCTTCAGAATCCGAGTCCTATCTCTAGGTCTCGGATTTTTTATGCAAGTTTCCCAAGCTTTTGACATGATCAACCAACTCAAGCCCCATCAAGTTGAAACCCTCGCAGATTTACTCCCTCTGGAGTTGATAGAGGAAGCGTATTCATTAACTGAAACAGTCACGATTAGAAAACGTAAATTAACACTAGAGTCAATGGCTTGGCTTATTATTGGAATGGCTATCTATAATGATAAGTCGATGGCTCACATCATTAACATGCTCGATATCGTTGATAGAGAGGGCAAGCCATTTGTTGCTCCGAGCGCATTAACTCAACGACGAAAAAATCTCGGTGAAGCGGCAATGAAAGCTCTGTTTGAGTGCACTCAAGCTCACTGGAATCGTGAAGCTCTACATCCAAACTGGAATGGACTGACGTTACTGGGAGTCGATGGTGTAGTCTGGCGGGCGGAAGATACTCCCGATAATGCAGAAGCCTTTTCTCGACAAAAAGAGACTCAATATCCTCAAGTTCGTATGGTCTGCCAAATGGAATTGAGTAGCCATCTTATTACCGCCAGTGCTTTCGATGATTACGCCGTTAATGAGATGATTTTGGCCGAAAAGCTTATCGACTCCACACCGGATCATAGTCTGACATTGTTTGATCGAGGCTTTTATTCTCTAGGGCTACTTTATCAGTGGCAATCCACAGGTAACGAGCGACACTGGCTAATTCCGTTGAAAAAAAATGTCCAATATGAAGTGCTCCGCAGCTTGGGGCGCAACGATAAAATCGTTCAATTAAAAAGTAATCCACATGCCAGAAAACGATGGCCTGAGCTGCCTTATGAGCTGGAAGTTCGGCTGATAAGTCGAAAGATTAATGGCAAGGAATACTCGGTTTTGACATCAATGATAGATCCCATGCGTTATCCCGTTGCAGACATAGCTGACTTATACGTGCATCGATGGGAAATAGAATTAGGTTATCGAGAGCAAAAACAATACATGCTAGGTAATCGTTTAACGTTGAGAAGTCGACTGCCAGAGCTTGTAAAACAGGAGTTGTGGGGGATCTTACTCACCTACAATCTAGTGCGTTATCAGATGGTGAAAATGTGTCATCAACTCAAAGGGGATTATCTCCCTTATCAGTTGAGTTTTAATGGTTCTTTGGCTCATATTTTGAGGCTATTAGTGGGTTTGTCCTACTCGACACCAGGTGCAATTCCTCGTCAGCTTAAATATTTCTATGAAATGGCTGAAAGCCTGATTTTAGAGCCCCGACGAACTCGGTCTTTTCCTAGAACGGTCAAGCGCAGACCACAGAAATATGCCAGAAATAAAAAATGCCAGTAAGCTTAACTTACCGGCATTAGCCATTGGCTGCCTTTTTAATTAAGCTGGATCACTTGTTACTGATTGAGATATCGAACTGCCATCTCGGTTCTCGATTTGGCGTTGGCCTTTCTCAGTAGATTTTTAACGTGGACTTTGACTGTCCCTTCGCTGATATGCAATTGCTCCGAGATCGTGCGATTGCTCTTTCCCTGTGCCACGAGCTGCAAGATCTGCAGTTCTCTAGGGGTCAGGTTATCGATCCAAACCTGTTCATCGGTTGCATCTTTGAGCTCATAGAGATAGTTTTCGACCGACTCGCTGATCACTCTATGCCCCTGCATAGCCTTCTTTAGCTTCTCTAATAGCAGATCAGGCTCAGTATCTTTCAATAGATAACCGTCGGCACCGGCTCTAACCAAGCGAATAACATCTTGTTTAGCATCGGAAACTGTGAGTATGACGATGCGAGAGGTGACTCCCTCTTGGCGTAGACCGTTTAAGGTATCTAATCCAGTCATGCCTTTCATGTTGAGATCGAGTAACACTATATCCGGCTCGCTCTCTTCGATAGCCGACAGTGCATCTAATCCAGTCCCTGCTTCACCAAAAAGGGTGAAATCTGAGTCAGAAGTAATTAATTGGCAAATACCGCGGCGTAACAGCGGGTGATCATCGACAACGAGCACTGAGTAAGGTTTGCCCATTTTTTAAAGCGCCTCCTGCAAGGGTATTTTTTTATGCCTTGTATTGTATACAAAGAAAAATATGAAACTAATCATTTATCTAGGCTGGTTCCTGCTGTGGAGGGAAAGTCAGTGTTACTCTCGTTCCTCCTTCGGAGTTGCCAGTGAACTCCACTATACCCGATAAGCGACTGGCACGCTCATGCATAATGCCTATGCCGAAATGCTGATCACGTTTTTTCACGCTATCTATGCCTACGCCATTGTCGTTAATAGTGATGGTGACATGGGTATCTGAGTCCTTAAAACAACGAATGTTAATCAGGTCGGCTTGGGCATGCTTGATGGCATTAACCGTCGCTTCACGAGTTAATTGCAACACATGGATATGTTGATGGGCGCCGAGCAGCTGCATGGGCAGTTTATAATCTAAGGTTATTTTAGCGTTGGACTGGATTCTAAGCTGTTCCAACATGGCTTCGATAGCATGGTGCAAGTTCGGATCCTTGATGGTTAGCCTAAAGGTCGACAGTAGCTCCCTTAATTGCACATAGGCAGTGTTCACCCCTTCGTTTATTTCAGCTATTTGCTGCTCGACTTGAGGGCTGCGGCAAGCACTGTCCAGCCCTTTAGACAGTAAGCTGACTTGGATCTTTAAGAAGGAGAGAATTTGACCTAAGGAGTCATGCAGCTCTCTGGCAATAACCCCTCGCTCCTCCATTAGCGCAAGCTGTTGCCGCTGCTCTCCAGCATTATAGATAACGATTGAGCGAGCTAGCATGATGGCAAAGTTTTCGAATAGTTGAAAATTGGGCTCCGCGCTGGAGTTGGCTTCTAAGTAACCTAGCTCATTGGTCTCGAATTTTAGTGGGAAATGAGTTTGGCTATTCGACTTTATGGGCCAGCCGCCGTCGGCCTCTATGACTAATTCCTCTTCATTATCTTGCACTATAACAAGGCGAAGAAATGTATCTGGTTCATGGGCTCTTAGCTGGTTAAGTGCGGCTTTCAAGCTGCTGATCTCTAGCTTACCCGAGTGAAGCATGACTAAGTTATCGTACAAGAGTGTCAGCTCATTATTAGTGCGAGTCAGGGCTAAGGTTTTATCCTTTACCTGACCCTCTAAGTCTTGGTAAAGGGTTGACAGTTCCTTGGCCGTAGATTCAAATGCACTACTTAAGGCACTGAGCTCGATATACTCAGTTTTAGGCATCTCAACATCGAAGTTTCCTTTGGAGATGGTATTGGCAGATTCCATTAACTGATTGAGGGGGGCGACCACTTTTCGCTTGGTGAAGCGCACCGCCAGAAAAGCAATAAACAGCATTAAGCCGAGCCCGATAATTTGGCTCACGGCGAGTAACTTTAATTTGAAGGCGGCATAGTGCTCAGTTTCCAGAACGAGCAGATCGATAGTATCGACAAAGTCTTTCAGTGCAGCGGCATAGAGACGTGAGTTTTCTTCTTCGATATAAGATCTCATCACCTTCCATTTGTGAATGACTAACAGGTATTGCGCTTCGAGTTCATCAGGGGTTTTCCAGTCGAGTGAACGTTTAAGTGCATCTGAATATAGAGTATTTTCAAACTCCTCTATCTTCTGTAAGGCATCTTCGCTACCTGAGTTTGCATAGAACATTAAGCGATAGCTTTGCATTCGCAAAGAGCCGGATGCGTTGATGGCTCTGGCATCCCCAAGACTGTAGGATAAGTTGATAATGGCAAAAGTCGCCAGACCGCTCGATAATAATATTAAAGTTAACATTAGACCCAAAATGGTCGACGTTAAGCTACCTTTTTTCATTGATTAAAACTCGCTAAATTACTTTGATTAGTCTATCCGTTAGAGTTGTCCTAATTTAGTTTTCACTTAAGCCTGTTAACAAATAGGCAAAAGTGTGAACAACAACACGTTTACATTTTGATCTACCGCAAACTTTACATAGGATACTCACTTAGGGGTATATTTAAAATGGTGTTAAGGGTCTAACTTTGGCCTTGGAGATGATGTGGTTATTAAGACTACTATAAAAAGTAACGCGGAGATGAGATGGTGAGAACATTAACTAAAAAATCCTTTGCCCTAAGTGCATTGGTCGCAGCGAGTCTTATGACTTCAGGTGTGATGGCGAATGATAAGACTGAGCCTAGAAACGAAGTATATAAAGATAAGTTTTCTAAGCAGTATAACAGTTGGCATGAAACTTCTGAGAGCACAGAAATTGTCGATGTATTGGAAGCCGATCCAAACCTAGTGGTTTTGTGGGCGGGTTATGGCTTCGCGAAAGATTATAACAAGGCCCGTGGCCATATGTATGCGATCACCGATGTTCGTAATACATTACGTACCGGCGCACCTAAGTCTGATGCTGATGGTCCAATGCCTATGGCATGTTGGTCTTGTAAGAGCCCGGATGTACCTCGCATGATCGAAGAGCAAGGTGAAGACGGTTACTTTACGGGTAAGTGGTACAAAGGCGGTGCTGAAATCGTCAATACTATCGGTTGTAGCGATTGTCACGTGAGCGGTAAGTCTAAGTTACGTATCTCTCGTCCTTTCGCCGAACGCGCCATGGAAACAATTGGTACGCCATTCGATAAAGCTTCTCGTAAAGATAAGCAGTCTATGGTTTGTGGCCAATGTCACGTCGAATACTACTTCGAGAAGACTAAAGATAAGAAAGGTTTTGTTAAGTTCCCTTGGGATCAAGGCATTACCGTAGATGCAGCAGAAGCCTATTATGATGGGATTCAGTTTGCTGATTGGACTCATAAGATTTCTAAGACACCTATGTTGAAAGCGCAGCATCCTGGTTATGAAACCTGGAAGCTTGGTGTACATGGACAGAACAATGTAAGTTGTACAGATTGTCACATGCCTAGAGTTAAGAATGCCGAAGGCCGTAAGTATACCGATCACAAGGTGGGTAACCCATTCGATCGCTTCGAAGAAACTTGTGGTACTTGTCATGAACAGAGCAAGGAGTTCATGGTCGACCTGACTAATCAGCGCAAGGCGAAAGTTGAAGAACTTAAGATGGCTGCTGAAGGTCAATTGGTTAAAGCACACTTTGAGGCAGGTGCAGCTTGGGAAGCCGGTGCTACCGAAGCCGAGATGAAGCCAATTCTTACCGATATTCGTCATTCACAGTGGCGCTGGGATTATGCGACTGCCTCTCACGGTGTTGCGGCTCACGCTCCGGCTGAAGCCCTGCGTATCTTAGGTACTGCGGTAGATAAGGCAGCTGATGCCCGTGTTAAGCTGGCGCACCTACTTGCTAATAAAGGTGTTAAGCAGCCTATCTCATACCCTGACACTTCTACCAAGGCTAAGGCACAAGCTGCCATGGGCATGGATATGAAGAAGATGAATGCTGATAAAGAAGAGTTCAAGAAGACTGAGGTGCCTAAGTGGGAAGTTGAAGCTAAGAAGCGTGAAGCGACTTACTAAGCATGAGTTATTCTGCTAGTTTTAAAAGATTGTGGGCTTGTATGGTGAAGCCTCAGCTTATTAAACTTAGATAGGAAAGGCTTAGGCTCTCTTTTAAGTATAAAACTCTGAAGTTACTTTAGCTTCGGAGTTTTTTTATGTCTCGATAAGCTCCTCTAGATACTTTGTTTACCTAAAACGGATCGCTAAACTTCTCATCATTGAGAAAGCTCTCATCGGTGAGGGTATGAAGAAAGGCAACAAGATCAGCCTGCTCTTCTGCCGAGAAGTTATATTGCACCGGATTTCCTACTTGGTTTCTTAGCAGTGCCTGCAGCGTTGGATGAGGTTTTATACCGCTACTGTAGTGTTCTATGGTTTCCTCTAAACTGCTGAAGCGCGCATCATGCATATAGGGTGGGCGTACACCGATATTCCTTAAAGACGGCACCTTAAACTTTCCTGTATGACCATTGATTCCTGTGGTTTCAAATACCCCTAAGTCATCATCGGATTGCTCATCTAGGCCATTATTGCTGGCTATAGTGGTTGCATTTGAATCAGGGCCGATAAGAGGGCCTACGAAGGCTTCTGAGCTATGGCAGCTAGTGCATGGAGGGATGCCATTTCTAAAGGTCATAAACAGACGCTTGCCATTGTTTTCCTGAGTGGTGAAATTTGGGAAGGGCTGTAATGGATCGGAAACCTGACTGCGGCCTTGGTCGTATCTGGCATCCATAGAGGCCATAGCACGAACAAACTGGGCTAAAGCCAGGGCTATTCTGTCACTGCTGACTTGCTCATCTCCAAAAGCGGCGCTAAATAGTGGTGAGTAGTAGCCTTGACTGGAGACATTAGAAAAAAGCTCATCTAAGCTTAACCCCATTTCAACTTCATCTTGTATCGGCATCAAGACTTGCTCTTCAAGTGAGCCTGCACGTTCATCCCAGAAAAATCTTCCTGTCTGATAGAAACGGGCGTTGGCCAGTCCCATGGAGTGACGGCGAGTCTCACCGCCGTCGAAGCCCAGACTAACTTGCCTGCTATCTGAAAAACTTAGTTCCTGTATATGACATGAAGCGCAAGAGACTGTATTGTTGGCGCTGAGCTGGGTATCGTAAAACAATACTCGTCCTAAGGTCGCACCAGCATTGGTGACAAGATTATTTGATGGTGTATTGTCACTGTCTATGGCTGCGGATTGAAATTGGAAATTAGCGGGAAAGTCATTTTGTAGGAAATGTTGAGGCAGGGTGACTCCTGCATAATCGAAGGATATTTCCGGCAGTTGCGGCTCTATGAGTATAGGTTGAGGCTGTAAGGTCACGATCAGCTGGCGAGATACTGTGTCTGTGCCGTCGCTCACGGATAAGGTGATAGTTTCAACCGATTGTTCTAGGTTCTCACCTAATGTAAGTATCAGCTCATTTTCGGTGTGACTTATCTCAAGAGAGTCGCTTGATGAAGTCGTGACCGTGAGTGAGTCACCATCGGCATCGCTCGCGGTAAAGCTGATTGTTTGACTTGAATTCGCCTCTATCGAAACAGACTCTGTGGCAAGATTGAGTTCTGGTGCAGCGTTAGTCACTGGAGGAGTCGGTATGCCGGGCTCAGAGGGTGAAGAGTCACCATCTCCGCCACAAGCACTGAGTAAGATTGAAGCCAGTAAGGCAAAAATGAGTCTTGATACGGGTAATTTTTGTCTCGTTGACCGAGAGACATTTGAGTATGGTGAGAGATCCATATCTGACTTCCTTAACCTTGTGTTAGAAATAAATCGATAACAAATTGATAACAAGGTTAACTATAAAGTAAGGGGAGTAAATGAATCACAGGCTAATGTAAAGAAGTGCAAAACAAGGCAAAACTTAAAGTTACGAGCTAGGAGTCACAGGAGTCACGAGTTTCGAGCTAATATTCTTTGCACTAGCTCGCGTCTCGCAACTTTCTATGCTGTTTATTTGGCTTATCGCTAAACGCCGCGCCAGTTGCGCATCTTGTTGGCTTCTTTCGACAAGACCACGACTTCTGAACGGGTCATCATATCTTGCAGGGCTAGCTTATCACCGTTGATCAAGATCCACAGGTTTCCGATCCCCAGCAGAGACCACACCAAGCGAGCCGAGGCTGTGATCATACTCAGGCTCTGACCGTTAGGGTGCTGAATTTTTAGTTGCCAGGCACGCATGCCTAAGGTTTGGCCACCGTAGCTCCAGAAGGAGATGTAAAACAGACCCACACAGAGTGCTATCCAGAGTTGGTATATTCCTTTATAAAGAGAGTCACTATTGAGCAGGTCTGATACATGCTCATAGGTTCCCATGTCTATTAGGCCTGAAGAGGTGAGGGCGGTAAACACGCCAAAACCTATGGCACCAGCAATCATATAGACGGCAACAGCAAGTAGAAGATCATAGACGGCGGCGCCGAAGCGGCGAAAAAAACCCGCACGAGGAAAGTTAGCATGTTCTCGGTTTGGCATTGAGCTGTCGGTCATTTTTAAGTTCACTCTCGCATTCTGTTAGTCGTTGCTGTCGGTCTAAGGTTATTTGGCTTTTGGGTCATCTTTAATGTAATAAATATCGCTAAAGCCCATTCGAGCGAACTCTTTATCTCTGAAATCTCTCACTGCGGCAGAGCCTTTCGATGTCATGGCGACTTGCTGCTCCATCATATGATAGCGAGTTAGGTCGACGCCTTCGGCTGCAGCTATAGCCTCATGGATATCATGATGCTTGTCGTAAGCGAAATTGATCTCTTTCGCTTGCTTCTTATATTTGTACGTTACTCTTACGGCCATAATGTTCTCTATTATTTATCTTGTGCTAATTGTTTATTCAATCTGATAAAACTTCTAATAACACTGTTATATGCCTATAGCTTCAAGACCATATAGCAGGCATCAGGTGTATAGGTTGCTAGGCTCTTATGGATAGATTGTTTTACGAATCCTTGTTTTTTCCAGTAGCTACTCGCCCCTTGGACGGCCACTAAGGAGATACTGTTAAATGAGAGCTGCTGGGCCAATGTTAACAGTTTTTCGAAAACGGCGCGTCCGGCGCCTTTTCCTTGAGCACCGGCCGACAGAGCAATATCATGTAGATACAAGGTATCGGCTTGCTCAACCTGGCCTGTTACTTGTTCTAGCGATGGTGGCGAGCCGAGTGTCCAGGGATGTGCCAGGCTGTATCCAACCACTTGATTATCCGCCTCTATGACGAAGCAAGTTTGTGGGGATAATTGCCATTTACTCTGTAATACACTCAGAGACTCGGGTTCTAATTCTGGGTAACATTCCTCCTGAATTATGAGGATAGTCTCCCAGTCTCTGGAGTCGATATTTCGCAAGTGCATCATTTTACCTAGGCAGCCTAATTTATCCCCGTATGATACGTTATTTAAGGTATCTTTGCTCTAGATGGCGCCTAAAGAAATTAGGATTCAGGCTTTCTCCTGTGGCATGTTTAACCAGCTCATCGGTAGTTAATAAGCTGCCCTGAGACCAGATGTTCTTGTCGAGCCAATCGAATACTTGGGCAATGTTACCTTGAGCCAGTAATTCATCGACCGGCCCTAGGTTTGCTTCCATGGCGAATCTAAATTGTGCCGCATACATGGCACCTAAGGTATAACTGGGGAAGTAGCCTAGCTCACCAACGGCCCAGTGGATATCTTGCATGCAACCATTACGAAAATCGTCTCGGGTATCTATGCCTAGGAGAGACTTCATCTGCTCTGCCCAGAATTCGGGTAAATCGGCAACTTCTAAGCTGCCGTCGACTAAGCCCTTTTCGGCTTCGAAACGCAATAGAATATGGCACGGGTAAGTGACTTCATCTGCATCGACTCGAATTAATCCTGGTTTGACTCGGCTATAGATGTGATTTAACTCTTTTATGCTGAGCTGGCTGTTTAAGTGCTGGCGTATTTTGGGCTGGATTTGAGTGAGGAATCCTTCACCACGGCCCAATTGCATCTCACAAAATAGGCTCTGACTCTCATGTATGGCCATAGAGCGATGACCACCTGCTGGCTGACCTCGCCATTCTTTTGGGAGTCCTTGCTCGTATCTGGCGTGTCCTGTTTCGTGGACGATTCCCATTAAGCCGCTGGTAAAATCTGCTTCGTCGTAACGTGTAGTTAAACGTATATCACCGGGTACGCCGCCACAGAAAGGATGGCTACTGACATCTAAACGGCCCTGGGTGAAGTCAAACCCCAGATATGCCATAACATCACGCCCCAGTGCTTCCTGACTTTGAGCCGAGTATTTTGCCAAGGTTATCTTTTTATCATCGGCTTGCTGCCCTTGAACTGTTTCAATCAATCCGGGGAGCCATGATTTGAGATCGCCAAAAACATGCTCTAGACGCTTGGTGGTCATGCCTGGCTCAAATTTATTTAACAGGGCGTCATAAGGCGTGAGTTCTTGTGCCTGTGCCCGTATCGAAGCTTCTTCTTTCACCAGTTTCATCAGGGCTTCGAGATTAGGCTTGAATCCTTTCCAGTCATTATTGGCTCGCTGATCCCGCCAGGCATGTTCACATCGGTATGCCAGCTGTGTTTTAGCCTGAACGAGATCGGCTGGAACGACATTGGCTTGCATGAACTGATAGCGGATCTCTCTGAGGTTAGACATCTGGTGACTATCGAGTAGTTCCTCTTCGGCTTGCTCGATGCTGGTTTCGATAAAAGAATCTGTTTTTAGCTCATGAATGTGACGAGCCAGCTCGGCCATAGCGGCACCGCGACCTTCGCTGCCTCCAATTGGCATCATGGTGGCCTGATCCCAATCGCCTAAGGCGCTTAGATGTTCAAAATGGGCGATCTTCTGAAAGTGTTCAGTTAAGCGCAGGTAATGGGGCGAACTGTGTGAGTGTGTCATGGGGGCTCTTCATCAAATTTGTCACTTGCTTCATGTTATCACTCAATCTGCAGGAGTGTTGAGTGATATGTAAAAATCTTAATCTTAATATTGTTTCCATATTGTTTTGGCTTTGCTATGATTTTAGAGACTAAACGGGTTGCTACAGTAAACAAGATTGTTCACTAATCACGTTAAGTTTCAATAAAATGGATGCGGTAATACACATGGAGGCGACATATGGTGGACTTTCTGCTCACCCAAGCTAATTTACCTTTTACACTTTCTCTTGCGTTTGTTTTCTTGCTCGGTGCTTTCGAGGCGTTTTCACTGTGCATTGGTTACAGTCTTGTGGGGGCGTTGGATGACTGGGCGCCCAGTGATGTCGATATTGACTCTGATGTGGACGGTCTCGGGGGCGGGAGTGGCTTAACAGGGATTGCCGGTTGGCTTTGTCTGGATAGGTTGCCATTGCTTATCTGGTTTGTGCTGGTGTTGGTCAGTTTTTCTATCACAGGTTATATTAGTAATTACATCTCATTGGCTATCAGTCATGAGCTACTACCTCAAAGTGCTACTCTACCCATCGCACTCTTCTTTACCGCTTTCTCTTGTCGCTATATCGGCGTCCTTGTCGCTAGAATACTCCCCAAAAATGAGTCCAGCGCCGTTTCTATCGATGTCTTACTCGGCAGTGTAGGCACTGTGACCATAGGTTGTGCGATTAAGGGCAACCCCAGTGAGGCCTTAGTCAAAGACCAGTATCAGCAGAAACATTATGTGCTGGTGGAGCCGGAATTACCCGGCATTGAATTTAACCCTGGTACTCAGGTTGTGCTACTCAGAAGGGAGGGGACGGTCTGGTCTGCCGCAAGGTTTGATTCTTAACCATTTAACGCACTCAATACTGTAAAGAAACAGAAAAATAGTTAAAAATGTCATAATTAAAATCGTTGTTAGATCGTAATTTTAAGGGAAATAAAATGGATCAGATCCAAGATATAAGTTCAAATTTTGGTAGTAGCTTCGTGCTGCTAATTGCCGGTGCTACACTGCTGGGTATGTTCGTTATCGGGCTTGTTTTTGCCAAGCTATACCGTAGGGCTTCTAAAGAAACTGCGTTTGTTCGTACTGGTTTCGGCGGTGAAAAAGTCGTTAAAGATGGTGGCGCCCTAGTGCTGCCAGTGTTACATGAGACCATTAGTGTCAATATGAATACCCTACGCATCGAAGTGGAGAAGATGCAAAAAGATGCGCTTATCACTAAAGACAGGATGCGTGTCGATGTGAGAGCCGACTTCTACCTTAGGGTCGCGCCAAATGCAGAAGGAATTGCTATGGCGGCACAAACCTTGGGCTCGCGAACCACACGAGTGGAAGAAGTTAAGAGGCTGATGGAATCTAAGTTTGTCGATGTGCTACGTGCGGTGGCCGCAGAAATGAACATGACAGAGATGCATGAGCAAAGAGCCGACTTTGTGCAGCGAGTGCAGAATAATGTGGCGAATGATCTTGAGAAAAACGGCCTCGAACTTGAGTCTGTATCTTTGACTGGATTCGATCAGACCGATCTCCAATATTTCAATGAAAATAATGCCTTCGATGCCGAAGGTCGTGCACGACTCGCTAAGATTATTGAAGAGAAGCGTAAAGAGACCAACGATATCCAGCAGGAAAACCGCATTAAGATTGAACTGCGTAACCTTGAAGCCGAGAAAGAGTCATTAGAGATTGAGCAGGCTGAAGAAGAGGCCAGACTGATCCAGCAGCAGGCGCTTGAGTTTAAGCGCGCGGAGCAGAAGGCAGAGATCCTTAAGAAGCAAGAGCAGAAGACTCGTGAAGAGCGTGAGGCGGAGATCGCTAGAGAGCGTGCGGTAGAAACTGCCGAGATAGAGAAGACTAAAGACATAGAAACCCGGGAAATTGAGAAGCGTAAGGCTATCGAGCAGTCTCGAATTCAGCAGCAAAGAGATATTGAGGTCGCGGAGCAGGAGAAGCAGATTGCCGTTGCGGTTAAATCGGAAGAGGAATCGGCTGCCAGGGCCAAGGCGGCCGAAGCCGAGAAGCTTAAGGTAGAGAAAGAGGAAGCGGTTATCACCACACGTCAGGTCGCCGAAGCTAATCGCCGTAAGGAGATTGAGGTGATCGATGCACGTAAAGAGGCGGAACGTGAAGCTGTTGGGGTCACGGTCGAAGCAGAAGCGGAAAAGCGTGCTGCACAAGACAGATCCAGTGCCATCTTGATCGAGGCGAAAGCCGCAGCAGAGACTAAGAAGCTCAAGGCCGAAGCCGATGAGAAGTTTTATGCGGTAGAAGCTGCGGGTAAGCAGGCATTGCATGAAGCAGAGAATATACTCAGCTATGAGCAGATCGAGCTTCAACGTTCTATGGCTATACTGGCAGCTTTGCCTGAAGTGGTTAAACAGGCGGTTAAGCCTCTGGAAAATATCGAAGGCATTAAGATCTTACAGGGCTATGGGACTGGCGGTAATGGCGTGACCCAAGATGGTGTCTTGGCTCAGACGGGTCAAGCGGGTATCGCCGAGCAAGTGACTAATGCGGCACTCAACTATCGTGCTAACGCGCCAGTTGTCGATGCAATGTTGAAAGAGCTAGGTCTTGTGGATGCCGATAAGGGCAGTTTGAATGACCTACTCACAGGTAAGATCCCCATGATGACAGAGGCTATCTCAGTTGTTCAAGGGGAGAATACCAAAAGTAAGTTAAATGGTAATAGTCACCTTGGGGAAAAACACTTAGGTGAAGAACTTCAAGAGCTGCAATAAGCCGATAGTAATACGGTTTAAAGTAAAAAAGCACCTCAGGGTGCTTTTTAATGTCTTGTATAAACCGAAAGGTTAATTAGCTTATTCTACAAGCAGTGCCATGGCTGGGACTTGATTATTGGGGAAGACTCCATAGGCCTTGTGGTGCTTAATAAGGCTAGCTTTCTTATTACCTTGGCTTAGGAGTAAACCGTGTTTAGCTGCAGCCTTTGCCAATTCTTGCTCATTGGCACGGACATAGAGGGTGATAGCCTTAGTCAGATTATCGCCATCGATGTGGCCATCATACTGCTCATTGGAAATAATCAGGCTGTTTTGGCCACTGCTGTCTAGTTTTAGCCTGGTGGTGACTTCACTATCTAAGATAACGACCCAGTCATTTTCCCTAAACTCATTTAACATGGCGTTCAGGGATGTGGCCAATGCTTGATTTTGTTCCGCTGCCAGGTATTGGCTCTCTATGCGTTGCAACACTGAAGTTAGCTGAGCAGCGGCGCCCATGCTGCGGGCATCCCGGATCCACTGATTAAGCTCTTTGGCAATCAACTTAGAGAAGCGTCGCTCCTTCAGAGCCTGAACCATCCAGTTACATAGGAAGTGACTCTCGGCCGCGGCTGTTTTAACGACATTCTTACTCTTGCTGCGCTCTTCGAGTGCAGCAAGACCCGCTTGAGTGATTTCGATAAGGGCCTGATTATAACTTGTCATCAACTTATTCCCCTTAAGCCTTAGCGGATTTTCTTGGCCTTGGTGGCCGGTCTATTGGAGGTGTTTTTCACTTTGACTCGGCGGCCTTCCATGTTTCTTTCACCAACGACTTGCGCACCTGCATTATCTTCCCGTTGCTGTTTCTTAGCGAAGCTGCGACGCTTTTGTAGTTGCTTGATCAGCACGTCTCGGCTACCAACCTCATAGCCTGGGATCGTGATTCGGCGAAGTTTCTTGCCGATTAAGGTTTCGATATCGTATAGAGTACGCTCCTCTTCACGGCTTACCAAAGAGATAGCGACGCCAGATTTACCCGCACGACCGGTACGGCCAATGCGGTGAACATAATCTTCGGCAAGGAAAGGCAGATCATAGTTAACTACGTATTCTAGATCTTGAATATCCAGACCTCGTGCCGCCACTTCTGTGGCAACCAGGGCGCGTATCTTACCCTCTTTAAATTCTCTTAAGGCGCGACGACGGTTGCCTTGGGCCTTTTCACCATGAACAACAGATGAAGGGATACCATCCAAGTTTAGCTCTTTCACCAGCTTATCGGCAGCATCACGTGTGGCGGTGAAGACGAGGACCTGTTGCCAGTTCTTCTTACCGATAAGCTCGGAAAGTAACTCGCGCTTACGGCGTTGCTCAACAGGATAGATAACCTGGCTAACTGTGTCTGCTGTGCTGTTTTGGCTGTTTAGACTGATAAGCTTAGGCTTGACTAACATGTCGTTAGCCAGTTTTTTCACGGAGCTGGAGAAGGTAGCCGAGAAGAGTAAGTTCTGACGTTGCTTGTTGACGGCCTGCATTATCTTCTGGATATCGCTAATAAAGCCCATATCTAACATACGGTCGGCTTCATCCAGCACCAAGAAATCGACATTAGACAGGTTCAAATTACAGGCTTGAAGGTGCTCCAGCAGACGGCCTGGAGTTGCCACTATGATGTCTGCTCCACGTTTAAGTTTCTGTGCCTGAGTATCTAATTTAACCCCACCATAGATGGTCAATACAGAGACATCCATATACTTGCTGTAATCACTGATGTTGTCGGCGATCTGAGAGGCAAGTTCACGTGTAGGTGTGAGGATAAGCGCCCGTGCATTGGAGCGTTGAGTCTCCATCGGGTTATCGAACATCTTTTGCAGTATAGGCAGTGCAAATGCTGCTGTCTTACCTGTACCAGTTTGGGCACTGGCTAAGACATCCTGACCGCGGCGGATCGCCGGTATGGCTTCTTGCTGAACAGGCGTCATTTTTTGATAACCACATTCAGAGATTGCGCGCAAAATCTCGGGAGCAAAACTAAAAGATTCAAATCTCATCTTGGGACCTCTATTCAACTTGTTCGTTCACCTAACCATACGCAGGCAATGTTCACTTTCCAACAGGCGTTTTATGCCTAAGCACCGGGAATAAATCGCGGCGGCGGAGTATAGCAATTTTCAGCAGGTTTTAACAGCATATCATTTTCTGCTCTATATCAGACCCACCCTGACTTTCTTTGAAATTTTTTGAATCGCTATGGAGATATAGAAGACGAAGGATTTGACAGTTTGAGGCTTTGGACTAGGCTTTATTAGATTCATATCTATCCTATTAGAAACTTACTCTGAACTCAACGGATGTTGAGTGGGATTGATATCACGCATGGAGGCTATATGGCACTTTTTCAGTGTGCTTTGAAAGGGATAATTCATCATTTATTAAGTGAGCAACTCTCACGTTTCCCCGCTTGTTTCAAGTTTAACTTCCAGTCTCTTTTGGCAGTATTTCTCTGCTTATCGCTATCTAACTAGAGAACTAATATGTCTATTAATGTACTGGTTATCGATGATTCCTTAGCTTGTTGCCATGTTCTGAGCGAATATCTGATGCAATTAGATGTTAATCGTGTTGAATATTGTACCGATGCTGGTTCGGCGATAAAAATCTTGACCAAGTATGCCAGGGATTATCAGGTCGTTGTTATCGACCTGCATATGCCAAATATGGATGGCATTGAGCTCTTGATGAACCTGAGTGAAATAGGCTATAGGGGAGGCGTTATCATAGCGTCTGCAATGGAAAATCGTATCATAGAGGCGGCTTCTCAAATAGTCACTAATTCAAGGTTACGTCTCTTAGGTGCATTAACTAAGCCAGTTTCGACTAAGGAACTTAAGCTGTGTATCGAACGATTATTTATGATGGAGTCAGATTTAGCTCCTAAGCCAGCCTCCATTTCTCTCGATGAGTTACATCAGGCTTTGAATGAAAATAAGATTGTTCCTTATTTTCAGGCGCAAATGGATGCTAAAACGGGAGATATAGTCGGTTTTGAAGTCTTATGTCGGATTCAGTTGGGCAATAAGTTGCAGTTGCTTTCCCCTGCAAGCTTTCTTGAACTAGCCGAATCTCATAATCTTCTTAATGATTTAACTGAAAAGTTACTGGATAAGGCCTTGTCACAGTGGAAGCTGATAAGCCAAGATGATTCTTGCGATAATTGTAGCCTCTCTATTAACTTGAGCCCAAGCCAACTGAATCAAGCTAGTTGGCCTAATCGTTTAGTTAAATATTGCCATGATAATCAGATAGCAAGATCGCAACTCACCATAGAGATCACCGAGAATCAGGCATTGAGCGAGCAGAGCCAATACTCAAATATCAGTCGATTACGCTTGCATGACTTTGGGGTAGCCATCGATGACTTCGGTACCGGATATACTAATCTCATTCAGTTGTGTTGTTTACCCATCAGTGAGCTTAAGTTAGATATGAGTCTTGTGCGGGGGATACACCATGACCCCCTAGCGCAAACGATTCTAAAATCCTTACAAGAGATCAGTAGTAAGCTTGGGGTTAAACTGGTAGCCGAAGGAGTCGAAGACCTGAGGGATCTTAACTATCTCGAGAAAATTGATAACTTACGCTTACAAGGTTTTTTAATTTGCCGACCTAAACCATTCGGTGACTTGATGCGTTGGCTCAAAGCGCATAAGAAGGTGGAGGGATTAAAAACTCAGGCTAGTGATAGCTCGTCTGTTAAAGATGCAGGGTCTAAGGCAAGCTATCTTGTTTCTGCTGAACTCTGTGAGATCAGAGTTTCAAATTACACTATCTAATCCCAATTGATACATGACCGAAACCATGTCATCAAGCTGAGTGCTTGCTTAGTAGGTTCTGGATCATCAAGGTCACCAAACCAGCTAGTGCTCCCCAAAGAGCCGAGCCTATGTGATAAAGCACTAGATCCGATGCCGTGACTAGCAAGGTTAACAATGCGGCTTCGCTATAACGTGGAGAGCTTAGGGCCTGTTGCAAGCTAGTGCCTATGGTCGATAATAAGGCCATTCCTGCGAGAGCCAAAATGAGTGCAGAGGGTAAACTTTCGAATAGGGTCATTAAACTGACTGCACTCACTCCCATCAAGATGTAGAACACTCCTGCGGCAACTGAACTCCAATAACGTTTCTCAGGCCTGGGATCTGCGTTCTCTGTCATACAAATTGCCGCCGTAATCGCGGCCAAATTAATACCGAAACCGCCAAAAGGGGCAATAATCATGTTGACCACTCCGGTCACTGTTATGGTACGCGACACTGGCGGGTGGTAGTCATGAGCCTTGAGTACCGCTATACCGGGCATATTCTGGGATGCCATGGTGACAATAAATAGAGGTAATCCTATGCTGATAAAGGCTGGCAGGCTCCACTGGGGCTGAATGTAATTGAGTTCACTCATCTGCCATTGCAGTTGGGGTAGTTCAATTAACTGCATTGACCAAGCTACACTGAAGCCAGCGGTAAGAACTGCCAGCATGGTATAGCGGGGGAGCGTATGCTTGCAAATCAGATATGTAATAAGCATAACTAAGACTAAGGGGGCTTGCCGGTTCATCAGGTTGAAGGTGTTTATGCCGAAATTAATGAGTATACCCGCCAGCATGGCGCTGGCTATTTGTTGAGGGATCTTACTCATGATTCTTTCAAACCAGCCAGTCATACCCGCAAGGGTGATCAAGACTGCTGAAAAAAGAAAAGCGCCCACGGCTTGATTAATGGTAAAGCCTTGGGTTCCAGAGATGAGTAGTGCTGCGCCAGGTGTAGACCAGGCGATAAGGATCGGTACCCGATAGTACGCAGACAAGCCGATGGAGGTGACTCCCATGCCGAGACCGAGTGCAAAGACCCAACTCGACACCATCTGTAGGTCACCACCCAGATTTATCGCTGCCTGATAGATAAGTGCCACGCTGCTGGTGAATCCAACCAGAACGGCGATAAAACCTGTGTTAATACGGTTTAAAATCATACCCAATTGAGTCATTTCTTGGTGCTCTCTGTGCTTTATATGCTAATCTCATCTTCGTGCGTTATAGCGCACGAATTAAAACTAACACTGTGCGTTATAGCGCACAAGGGTGATATGAATAAAAATATTAATGGCTCTTTAGGTGGGCGTCTAAAACAGGCTAGATCTCACAAAGGCTGGAGCCTAGACAGGGCGGGTGCCGAGACTGGCGTTTCTAAGGCCATGTTGGGTCAGATTGAGCGTGGAGAATCTAGCCCCACCATCGTCAGGTTATGGAGTATTGCCAATGGCTTCGAGTTGCCGCTTTCCTATTTTTTGACTGATTTAGAAGTGACGAAGACGCCAGATCTTATGAAAAATGAGGAGTCCGATATCGAAGTCGTGACGTTGTTTCCTTTCGATAAAGAGACTGGCATGGAAACGTTTCAGATCATCTTAGCGCCGGGAAGGGAGTACTTATCCGCACCACATAATAAGGGTGTGATAGAGCACATCATAGTGGTGAGTGGGTCGATGGAGTACTTCTTAAATAAGCGGTGGAAGCACTTGGCTGAGGGCCAAGTGGTTAAGTTCGGTGCCAACAGGCAGCATGGTTACCGGAATTTGTCACAAAGCCCTACTAAAATCCATAATATCATCTGTTATAAAAGCCTAGATAGATGAAATTCGCTAGTGGGCTGAGCCTTTGCTCAGATTAGAAGTGACGGAGACTTGTTAACTCGAATATGGCGTAAACAGAAGCAAGCAGGTTTACTTAATACCTATAGGGTATCACCTGCCTGCTTATGCAAACAATTAGATAGCTTGAGTTACACCTTCTAACCAGATTAATTCTTCGCCTTGCATCAGTGGTGAGAGTGTCTTGTACACCTGCTGATGGTAATCGTTAAACCAATTTAGCTCAGCATCAGTTAACAGTCCCTTATCTATAAGGCGTGAGTCCATGGGGATAAGTGTCAATGCTTCGAATTCAAACATCTCTCGTTCAGCGTTTTCCAGGGCTTTACAAGGGCGAACGGCGATAAGGTTCTCGAGGCGAATGCCAAATTCGTCGGCGCGATAATACCCCGGCTCATTGGATACCACCATTCCAGGAAGCAGGGCGACATCATTGCTGTTTTTAGCGATACGCTGAGGTCCTTCGTGAACATTGAGGAAGTGACCTACGCCATGGCCAGTACCGTGATCATAGTCGAAACCATGTTGCCACAAGTATTGGCGGGCGAAACCATCTAACTGCTGGCCAGTGGTGCCGCGAGGGAATTTAGCCTGATCCAGTGCGATATGGCCCTTAAGCACTAAGGTGACCATTTTTCTGTGCTCGTTAGTGACTTGTCCAATGGCTATGGTTCGGGTGACATCTGTGGTGCCATCTAGATACTGAGCACCGGAATCAACCAGATAGATGCTGTCTTTGGTCATGGTCGCTGGGATGCCATTGTTGTGGTTGTAATGGCACATAGCGGCGTTTGCCCCAACGGCAGAGATGGTATCGAAGCTAGGCTCTTTATAAAGCTCATCCTCTAAGCGGAAGCTCTCCAGCTTGTCTGCCAATGTGGCTTCATCATGAAAGCGATCGGCTTCGACTTCTGCATCTAACCAAGCTAAGAAGCGACTGACAGCCACACCGTCACGAATATGACAAGCGCGCATGCCTGCCAGCTCAGTGGTATTTTTCTGGGCCTTGGCCAGCGACACAGGATCGAAGCCAGCAATGAGTATCGCGCCTGCTTGCTCTGCAATGAGCTGAGACCAGGCATTACACGAATTTGGATCGGCGAGCAAGTTAACGCCTGAAAGCTCACCAAGCGCATCTTTAAGTTCACTTTCAGACTTGAAACAGACTCCTGATCCTACATGCTCAGATGTACCAGTTGGAAGTTTTTCAACATCGGTGAACAGAGTCATATCGCCATTAGCCGCTAATAGGGCAGCGCCTAAAATAACAGGCAGGCGAGGTACGTCATTACCGCGAATATTCAGTAACCAGCAAAATGAATCCAGTGAGGTGATAAGCGCCATGTCTGCGCCGGATTTAGTCACTACCGCCCCTATCTCTTGACGTTTCTCTTGACTGCTTTTACCCGTACGATTCTCGTCGAAAAGCATGGCTGGAGCACTGGAGGCGAGAGGTCGGTTTTGCCAATGAAGGTCGATAGGATTTTCGTCGACGGCGACTAAGGTCATTTGTGCTTTACTGAGCTGGTTATCAGCTGATTTTTGCCAGCTCAATGGGTGTAGGCGTGGATCATATCCTACACGGGCATCAGCTGTTAAGGTCTGGGCTAGCCACGGGATCTGAGGCGTATCGGTGAGGCTCATGTATTGAAATAGCTCACCATCAACCTGTAATTTGACCTGAACTGTGTATCGACCGTCTACAAAGATAGCGGCGCTTTCCTTTAGGACTATGATCATGCCGGCGGAGCCAGTGAAATTACTGATCCACTGCATGCGCTCGTTACGCTCGGGGACATATTCGCCCAAGTATTCATCGGCGCGTGGGATAATGAAGGCATCGAGATTGGCGTCGGCCATCTCACTGCGAACCGCATCGAGTCGTGCGGCAATAGATTGAGACATAAATACTCCGGTGTTTACTGACTAATGCATCTCTGATGAGAGGCAAGTATTATCAGAATTACTCTTATTGATTATTTGGCTGGAAGCCGATATAGCGGCCAATTATCGCAGTTGCTGTTGAATGTGGGAAGTGAAAGAGCAGGGATTGTTTAGCCTAAAAAGCTCAAATAGGAAAGAGCTGTAAACTTTGAAACATAATATCTGTTACATCTGTTGTTAAATCAATTAGATTGGCTACTGTTGTTCAGTGCTTAAAGGAATGAATTTAATAATGGAAACAAAAATGCCATTTAATGTCTGGGTGCTTACTTTAGCGCAGGCCTTTGCCATGAGCGCCGCACCTATGATGATGCTATTGGGAGGGATTATCGGTGTCGAACTCGCTCCTACCCCCATATTAGCGACTCTGCCCATAGCATCTATGGTGGTCGGTGTTGCCATCTCTATTTTGCCTGTAACTTTACTGATGCGCATGTTTGGTCGGAAAAAAGTGTTTATCGGTGGCTCGGTATTGGCGGGTGTAGCTGGATTGGTTGCGGCCTATGCGGCCCAAGAGCACAACTTTGAACTCTTTTGTTTAAGCGGCATTCTACTGGGGGCTGCAGGCGCAATTATCCAGCAATACCGCTTCGCGGCGATGGAGTCTGTAGTGCCTGAATTGGGTGCTAAGGCCACATCGAGAGTCTTGTTAGGCGGCTTGGTCGCGGCATTTCTGGGCCCTGAGCTTGCAGTGCTGGGTGGCGAGTTAATCGAGACTCCCTATGTCGGAGCTTTTCTGTTTTTGACCATGGTGAGTCTGCTTGCCGGGGTGACACTCTGTTTCTATCGAGAGGATAGAAATGCATTATCTCAAGCTAGTACTGAGACTCTGGGAGATATGAGGCCGTTAAGTAGCATATTGAATCAAGAGCAGATCTGGGTTGCGATTGCCGGTGCCATGATAGGTTTTGCCATGATGAGTTTCGTGATGACGGCGACGCCTCTGCATATGCATCATATAGAACATCACTCTTTAGCCGATACTAAATGGGTGATTCAGAGCCATATCATTGCCATGTATTTACCGTCTCTGTTTACCGGTTATCTGGTGGCAAAATTGGGTGTGTCTAAAATGATGCTCACGGGTTTATTGGCTTACTTGGTTACCATAGTGACCGCCTTAATGGGCAATGATGTGCTCAACTATTGGGCCGCTCTGGTGTTGCTTGGCTTAGGCTGGAATCTGTTATTTGTGGGGGGAACTGTGTTGCTGCCCCGTTGTTATCGCGCCAATGAGCGCTTTAAGGTCCAAGCATTCAATGACACCTTGGTATTTGGCTCCCAAGCGATAGCATCTCTCAGTGCCGGTTGGGTCATACATCAATTGGGTTGGCAAGTGCTACTCATTATCTGCATTCCGTTTATCGGAATTCAGTTGATCTTGATGGCTTGGTGGAAATTCAACCAAAGCAAACTCTTAAGTGTGAAGGTGAGTGAATAACTCATTCTTAATTCAACTTAGGATATGTTAATATTTTGCTCATAAAAAATTCAAATGATACGTATCCCAGTGGAGTAACAGATGCAAACGATTACGGTGGATATAGGTGGAACCAAGGCATTATTTGAGATGCATTTTGGGGACAGAACCGAGCAATATAAGATCCCTACTGGCGAAGGCTTTGGTATAGAGAGTTTAACTAAGCAATTGTATGAGTTGGAATCAGACTATGGACTGGTGGATTATCGGCTCGCCATCGCAGTGCCTGGTTTAGTAAACAATAACCAGCTGATTTCGAGTAAGTCGCTGCCTTGTTTGAATGGCTTATCACGAGAAGATCTACACACCCAGGCTAAGACTATTCTGTTGAGTAATGATATCGATGC
This sequence comes from Shewanella psychrophila, assembly GCF_002005305.1. Lineage (NCBI taxonomy): Bacteria > Pseudomonadati > Pseudomonadota > Gammaproteobacteria > Alteromonadales > Shewanellaceae > Shewanella > Shewanella psychrophila. Next base: position 2,946,606 of record NZ_CP014782.1, on the reverse strand, counting down.
AGGTATGCACGCTGTGTTAAATCCTAAGCACGATTGTGAGTTATTGATCATGTGTGGCACCGGGATCGGAATGGCGATATCAATCAATGGGAAAATCTTCTCCGGTGCGAGTGGCTTTGCTGGTGAGCTGGGACATTGTCGGGTAATGACCGAATCAGGAGAGTTCGGTTTGGAGCAACTCGCCAGTGGTGACTCGATTAGAGTTCGTGGGCTCAAGAATCCGAAAGATCTCAACCGTGCAGGCAGATACTTGGGAATGGGGATTGCGTGGGCAATAAACTTGTTTAACCCCAATCGCATCTGGCTAGCTGGTGGCATGATGAACAGTTCAGATTACTACCTTGGGTGTGTCAGTTCACTCAAAGATATGGCGTTAACTGCACCGCTCTCAGAAGTTAAAATAGCTCGTGTCGATGATATGGAAACCTTAGTCTGCCGCGGATTAAAGGTGCTGTTGGATAAGTAGGTATAGAAAATCAGGGTTAACTCGATTGAACTGTTAACTGCACCATTCATTTCAGAAGTTAAAATAGCTCGTGTCGATGATATGGAAACCTTAGTCTGCCGCGGATTAAAGGTGCTGTTGGATAAGTAGGTATAGAAAATCAGGGTTAACTCGATTGAACTGTTAACTGCACCATTCATTTCAGAAGGTAAAATAGCTCGCGTCGACGATATGGAAACCTTAGTTTGCCGCGGATTAAAGGTGTTGTTGGATAAGTAGGCTTAACTTGATTATGAACTGTTAACTGCACCATTCATTTTTCAGAAGTTAAAGTAGCTCGCGTCGACGATATGGAAACCTTAGTCTGCCGCGGATTAAAGGTGTTGTTGGATAAGTAGGCTTAACTTGATTATGAACTGCTAACTGCACCATTTATTTTTCAGTGAGCGTGATACTGTCTTATTGCGCTTATTCCCTTCTCTGTGACAGTCATTTCTTTTATTCTGAAAATATTTCTACTGACCCTTTGTATATTTTATGCTAGAAAGTAGCTCTGATTTCAGTATCGGCTTCTCGCCTCACATAAAGGCAAGTTTCAAAGCTGATCAAAACATAAAATCTGACAAGGCATTAGGCTTTGAATCTTAGATAAAATATAAAAGGGTAATCCTATGACCTTAGGTGTGGGCGGTTCGACCGCAATGCAAGAGTTGGCAAAACTGAGTGATATGACCAAGGGCACTAAGCCAATCTCTAAGAGTGAATATGGCGCGCGTATCAAGAAGGCTCAGGAACTGATGAAGTCTCAAGGACTTGAAGCCATTTATATCAATGCTGGTACTAACTTGTATTACTATACGGGTACACGCTGGTATGCTAGTGAGCGTATGGTTGGCGCCATCATTCCTGCCGAAGGCGAGTTGGAATATATGGCTCCGGCATTCGAGGTCGATACACTATTAGGTTATATGGTTATCGAAGGTAAGGTGAATACTTGGCAAGAAGATGAGAGTCCTTTTGCCCTGTTCGGTGAAGTGCTCAAGCAGATGGGCATAGATAAGGGTAAAGTCGGTATCGATGAGTCTGCCGCCTTCTTCATCTTCGATGGTGTCCGTCAGGAACATAGTCAGTTCGATTATGTTAATGCTAAGCCTGTGACAGCAGGTTGTCGCATGATCAAATCTGATACCGAGCTGAGCTTGTTGCAACGCGCTAAAGATATGACTCTTGAAGTACATAAAGCTGTGGCGCGTATTTTGCGAGAAGGCATCACAGTCGGTGAAATTGAAGCTTTCATCAATGATGCTCACAAAGCCGTGGGTGCCCCTGCTGGTTCTTATTTCTGTATCGTGTTATTCGGTGAAGACAGTGCCTATCCCCATGGTGTTAAGTCGCCTAAAGCGCTCGATCTAAATGATACGGTTCTGATTGATACTGGTTGTCAGCTTCAAGGCTATAACTCAGATATCACCCGTACCTTTGTGTTCGGTAAACCAAGCGATCGTCAGCGTGAGATTTGGCAACATGAGCAAGATGCTCAGATTGCTGCATTTGATGCGGCTAAGATTGGTGCAACCTGTGCTAGTGTCGATAGAGCGGCCCGTGATGTGCTGGAAACTGCAGGTTTTGGCCCTGGCTACGATGTGCCGGGCTTGCCACATCGAACCGGTCATGGTGTCGGCTTAGACATTCATGAATGGCCTTATTTAGTGCTTAATGACCAGACCCTTTTGGCTGCTGGCATGTGTTTTAGTAATGAGCCTATGTTATGCGTACCTGGCGAATTTGGCGTGCGTCATGAAGATCATTTCTATATGACAAATGAAGGCCCTGTGTGGTTCACCAAGCCAATGTTTTCCATCGATGATCCTTTTGGGTATGAAGCTTGAATTTAGGTATCTAGTCGAGAGGGGGCGAGTCGCTAAATCTAGTTATTAGAGGCAAAAAATACAGAGCGGGTATTGCCTAGAGTGATCCCGCTTTTTTCTTTGTTTTTATCCGAAGTTTTTCTCTGTTTTAATCCGATAAATTTGTTTTTTCGATGTTATTTTATTCAATGTATTGTCAGTTTTAGTCATCTTTCCTCAAATCGTATTTAGTGAAATATTCCTGTTTAGATATATTCCCCTTCTTAAAATATTGTCAAACGTTAGATTGTTAACTGTTTAAACCATTAATAATCATAAGCTTGTGTTAATGTAAAACTAGGTGTTGCATTTATGTTTAATTTAAGACTATGCTAATTAAGTGATGACAGCGTTGTCATTCACCAGTGCAAATTATGAATGAAAGGCAAACCAATCGAAAGGTTGGGACGCAAAGCCTCCGGTCTAAGGGGATAGTGTTGAGAAGGTCGTTCTCTCAATGTTATCGAAGTACCTATGATAGCGGGGATGTTTCAGGTATTTCTTCGTGTGATGTCTTGATGAAAAGAGCCCTAAACGGTCCGTCATCGAGAGCATCCATGGTATTAAGAATAGGCTAGTATCCTGTTCACGCTTTGTTTGCCTTATTGATTATTTTAAAAATAAAAAGCAATAAGGACACCCTATGTTTAACACTAAAATCTCATCCGCCGCACTCGTCGTGGCTAGCGTACTCGCCTCATCGGCATACGCATCGGTTCCTGGTAAGCCAACTATCGGTTGGGGCGAAACCAACTTTTCGATTATTGAAGTAGACCAAGCAGCCACAGCATATAACCAACTCGTTACCGTTAAAGATGCCGCTGAAGTGTCTGTTAGCTGGAACTTGTGGTCAGGTGAGCTGGGTGAGACGGCTAAGGTGTTATTTGATGGGGTAGAGGTCTGGTCGGGCACTTCTACGGCGTCGGGCGCCGCGACATTTAGTGTCAATCAGGGGGGGCGCTATCAGATGCAGATCCAGCTATGTAACGCTGAGGGATGTACGCTCAGTGATGCTAAAGAGATCATCGTCGCCGATACCGATGGTAGTCACTTATTGCCCTTAGAGACTCAGCTTGGGGAAAACAACAAACCTTACGCTAACAAGTCTGGCAAGGTGGTAGGCAGTTATTTTGTCGAGTGGGGCGTTTATGGTCGCAAGTTTCCCGTCGATAAAGTGCCAGCACAAAACCTTACCCATATTTTATATGGCTTCACCCCCATCTGTGGTGGCGATGGTATCAATGACAGTTTGAAGGAAATAGAAGGCAGCTTCCAGGCTTTGCAACGTGCTTGTAGTGGCCGCGAAGACTTTAAGGTGGCAATACATGATCCATGGGCAGCAGTGCAGATGCCACAAGCGGGTGTTAGTGAATTTTCAGATCCCTATAAGGGCAATTTCGGTCAGTTGATGGCGCTGAAACAAGCTCAGCCCGATCTTAAAATATTACCCTCTGTGGGTGGCTGGACACTGTCAGATCCTTTCTATTTCCTAGGCGATAAAGTTAAGCGTGACCGTTTCGTGGCTTCGGTGAAAGAGTTTTTACAGACCTGGAAGTTTTTCGATGGTGTGGATATCGACTGGGAATTTCCTGGTGGTAACGGCGCGAACCCAAATCTTGGCGATCCCGCGACCGATGGCCAAACCTATGTGCTCTTGATGAAAGAGCTTAGGGCTATGCTAGATGAACTGAGCGCAGAAACTGGCAGAACTTATGAACTAACATCAGCTATCAGTGCTGGCGCAGAGAAGATTGCCCTGGTGGATTATCAGGAAGCTCAGCAGTACATGGATAACATCTTCCTGATGAGTTATGACTTTTACGGCGGATGGTCAAATACAGATCTTAACCATCAAGCGGCGCTTTATGCTGCGAGTTGGAAACCGGATACCAAAAATACCACTCAAATCGGCGTGAATGCGCTACTTGCCCAAGGTGTGACTCCTGAGAAGATAGTCGTCGGTGCAGCCATGTATGGTCGAGGCTGGACTGGTGTAACAGGTTATCAAGATGGCAATCCTTTCACGGGAACGGCAACGGGCAAGGTTAAAGGTACTTGGGAAGATGGCGTGGTCGACTACCGTCAAATTGTGAATGAGTATATGGCTGGTGAATGGCAATATCACTATGATGAGGTTGCCGAGGCTCCCTATGTATTTAAGCCATCTACCGGTGACTTGATCACCTTCGATGATGCTCGCTCGGTGAAGGCTAAAGGCCAGTATGTTACGGCTAATCAGCTAGGTGGCTTGTTTGCCTGGGAGATAGATTCAGATAATGGTGACATCCTTAATGCCATGCACGAAGGACTCGGGCATGGAGAAGGCACTACGCCTCCGGCTAACAAGGCGCCTATCGCCAATGCGGGGAGTACACAAAGTGTCACTGGCCCCAGTGACATAGTACTCGATGGCGGATTGTCACGAGATCCTGAAGGGTTAGCGCTCACTTATGTTTGGAGTCAAACATCAGGCCCGGCAGTGACCTTAGTCAATGCCGATATGGCTCAAACTAGTTTCAGTTTAAATGCTACCGACGCCGATGTGGTTTATGGTTTCTCACTCACGGTTACAGACCCTGAAGGTTTATCTACTTCGGCGACGACTTCGGTGACTAATATGGCCCCTCAAGCTAACCGAGCGCCAGAGGTCTCATTGAATGCCGCTGTATCGGTGGATTCGGCTAAGCAGGTCAGTGTTGGTGCTACTGCCAGCGATGCCGATGGTGACAGTCTTACTTATAGTTGGACAGTGCCAGCTGGCTTAACGGCAACTGGGCAATCATCAAATACCTTAGCGGTGACAGCACCTGCAGTGACAGAAGATACAGTTTATACCTTAAGCGTCTTAGTATCCGATGGTGCACTGGATGCCTCTGCTCAAACTGTGTTGACAGTGAAAGCGCCAACAACTGGCGGCTGTGACTCGAGCGATCCCGATGCTGGTAATCATCCGTCATGGAAAACAGCCATCATCTACAATGGTGGCGATACCGTGAGCCATAGCTGCTTAGTTTGGAAAGCGAAATACTGGACTCAAGGTAATGAGCCAACAGTGACGGCGGGTCAATGGGCGCTGCAGAGTAATGTTGAAATGGGGTGGAATGCTGGAGTGGCCTATAACGGCGGCGAGCAGACAACTCATAATGGACATACTTGGCAGGCTAAATGGTGGACTAAAGGTGAAGAGCCTGGCGTTGCCGATGTTTGGGATGATCTTGGTGTTACAACCAATTAAGTCGTCGTTCTTATTCTCATAAGGGGGAGCAATCCCCCTCTTTTCCTTTGAACAGACCTAAATATCAGATCAGGCATTTGAGCCAGGTTAATCATTATCTATCTTGTGCGTGTGTCTATATTTAGGTGGAGAGTTCCTATGAAACATCATCAATTAGCCATTTCTATCCTAACATCTGTCATGGCATTTCCCCTGTTAGCTGTCGAACCTGTACATTTCACCCAAGCCGAGATTGACGCTAAAGAAGCGGAGTTGACTGACTTTCCCTTGATGCGGGCGGTTAAGTCATCCATAGCGACCAGAGATAACGCTATCGTCGAGGCTGTTACCCCATTAAACGCTAATAATCCAGACAATGTCAGACGCCTCGAATCTGTATTAAGTGAAGCGCAATTTGAATTTCTGTTTCCGGTTCGAGCAGCCGAATACACTTACCTTGGTTTGTTACAATCCGCGGCTAAGTTTCCAGCTTTATGTGGCTCTTACACCGATGCCCGTGATGCTGAAGCAATATGTCGTAAATCATTAGCGACCATGTTTGCTCATTTTGCCCAAGAAACCGGTGCCCATGATAAGTGGATGACAGAGCCTCAATGGCGACAAGGTTTATATTGGGTGAGGGAAGTTGGTTGGGATGAAACCAAGCATGGTGGTTACAATATGGAATGTAATCCTGATATCTGGCAGGGACAGGTTTGGCCTTGTGGTACCTTTGATGATGGCAGCTACAAGAGCTATTTTGGCCGTGGGGCAAAGCAGCTATCTTATAATTATAACTATGGGCCCTTCTCTGATGCCATGTTTGGTGATGTGACAACACTACTGAATAATCCCGAAATGGTCGCCGATACCTGGTTAAACTTAGCCAGCGCAGTGTTTTTCTTTACCTACCCTCAGCCACCTAAAGCTTCCATGTTGCATGTTATTGATGGTACCTGGCAGCCCAATGCCAGAGATGTGCAAAACGGCTTACAAGCCGGGTTTGGCATCACCACCCATATCATCAACGGTGGAATTGAGTGTGGCGCTGGTAGCGAAAAACCTCAGTCCCTCAACCGTATCGAATACTACCAAGCGCTGGCGCAGTATATGGGAGTGCCCATTGAGGCGAATGAGGAGTTAGGCTGTAAAGATATGAAACCCTTTGACACTCAAGGCGCAGGAGCCATGCAGATATACTGGGAGCAGGACTGGTCCTATATCCCGGGTAATCCCAATGGTGGTAAGAGCTATGCTTGTAAATTGGTTGGTTATCAGACGCGTTATAGTGCATTTAAAGGTGGGGATTATGTACAGTGTCTTCAGCATTTCTTCCCGGAGATAGTGATTGATGACTCGGGTACACCAACGGATCCCACAGATCCGGTCAATCAACCACCGCAAGTACTGATCCAAGGTCCCTTAGAGGGAGATGCTGGCACTGTGATCCCACTCTCGGCTGCTGAGTCTAGTGATCCTGAGGGAGGCGCTTTGAGTTACCAGTGGCAGCTACCTGTTGGCGGCAGGGCTCCGGCACTTAATCTAGTGAACCTTGAGTTGACCTTACCAACACCAAGTAGTAGTGAGAGTGTCTCCGTGATGCTCACGGTGACAGATGAGGCGGGGGCGACTGCTGTTAACTCTCATAATGTCTTGGTTAAGGTTAGTGGCGAGACCCCACCAGATGGAGCAAGCCCTTATCAGGCGGGCTACGCTTATGTTGCGGGGGATATAGTCAGTAATGCTGGTGGTTTATATGAGTGTAAACCTTTCCCCTATACAGCCTGGTGCGCGGGAGCAGCATGGGCCTATGAGCCGGGAGTCGGAGCCGCTTGGGAAGATGCCTGGATAGCCAGATAATCATAAGCTTTTGAAAGTAAAAACGCGCCCTGGAGGCGCGTTTTTACTTTTGTAGAGGTCGCGTAGGAGATCAATCTATACTGATAAGCTCAACATCAAAAATCAGCACCGAGCCACCAGCTATTTTACCTGTACTACGATTGCCATAGGCCAATGTGCTCGGAATAAAGAAGCGAACTTTCTCACCTGTTACCATCAACTGTACGCCTTCGGTCCAGCCTTTAATTACCCGGTTTAATGGAAAAGCAATTGGCTCGCCGCGCTCAACCGAGCTATCGAATACTGTGCCATCGACCAATGTACCGTGATAGTGGACGGTAACGGTATCGCTGGCTTTAGGATGAGTCTCGCCGTCTCCCTTGTGCAACACTTTATATTGAAGACCAGACAAGGTTTCGACCACACCTTCTTTAGCTTTGTTTTCTGCTAAGAAAGCGTTGCCTATTTCAATATTTTCCTTAGACACTTTTTGATTGTTCATTGAGGTAAAGAAATAAAAAATGACGCCGGCAATGACGACAATGGCTAAAAGCATTTTCATGAAATAGATCTCTTGATTGAATTAACCCAATGGTACTGATTGGCGGGTATTGGGTAAAGAAACTTTGAGTTTGGATATACTCAGATTTAGCGCTTATTGTGCACCTAAATTACGGGTGTGATACACTTTACGTTAAGCTGTTAATAATTAAGAGAATAAGATGATTCTTTTCGAGTCTTGTTTTGTTTGTGTTTCTCTCGATCTGCTATATTTGCTAGGTGGGTGTCACCTTGGTGTAAATCAGTTGCAACATTTTGGTAGTTGCAATAGCTTTAATAACATCAGTTAGTGTGGTGTTGGTTCTTAAGGGTGTAGCTCGAAAATGGAGACCTGCACTTAACATGACAAGGATGTGAGTGATTGATAACTCCACTTGTGTTTTCTGGATGTACGTTAGGTACTAGCCAGCTTAGATTGGAATTGATAATGATGACAAGCGTCAAATCTCTGCAGCACTTTTTTCTATTTTCCCTACTTCTTCTATTATCGGCCTGCGGCGGAGACAACGACGGTTTCCCTACTGGTGGATGTGGTGGTGAAGGTGATCCATGTCCGGCTTATGCGGTTGAATTAACCGTATCTCCTCAGCTGAGTACCTTAGCTATTGCAACCAGTGAGCAATATTCTGCATCGGCACTTTATAGCGATGGCACACGGGCGGATGTCACCTCTGATGTTATCTGGTCGAGCAGTGCTCCGGATATAGCTGCAATTGCTGCCAAAGGACTTGCAGATGCTAAAATCTCAGGTATTACAACTATCATTGCAACGCTTGTAGCGAGTCAGGCTGGCCCTGAGGTTAGCGACAGTGCAACTCTGAATGTGACAGATGCTGTATTGACGTCACTGACAATAGAACCCGGGCAAGGAGAAACATTAGTAGGGCTAACCCAAGCCTTTAAAGCCGTTGCTCTGTTTGCCGATTCTCATAAACAAGATGTGACAAAATATACCGACTGGAGCGTATCAGAGCCAAGTGTTGCCTCTATTACCAGTGATGAACAGAGCAAAGGTATTGCAACAGGCCTTCTTGTCGGTGAGACTCAAGTGCTGGGCACTTATGCTGGAATGGACGCCGAGGCTTCACTAATCGTGCTGGATTCGGCTGTCGATAAGCTTATTATTAGCCCAATAGATATCTCTTTTCCTGCGGGAACCAGCCAGCAATATCGCGCAGACCTAGTGTTTGAAAATGGTCTGAGCATGGATGTCTCCTCTCAGTCTAGCTGGCAAAGTAGTGTTATTTCCGTGGCGAGTATTAATTCTGATGGGCGTTTGAGTGGCATGACTGCTGGCGAAACCCAAGTGTCAGCCAGTTTAAGTTTTGCAGATGTCAATGTGTCAGACTCAACGTCCGCGACAATAACCGAAATAGTGGTGACTCAGCTTGTAGTTAGCCCGGACATGCAGGTTAAGCCTGTAGGTACTCAAGGGGATTATACTGCCACAGCCTATTATTCAGATGGGACAACTGCAAATGTTACCCATGATGCGATTTGGTCTGTGGACAATAAAGTGGTTGCTGTTATTGTCGAGTCAGGTGAGATGGGGGGGCATGCTACGGCTCTAGAACCAGGTAACGAGGTTGTGACTGCCAGTTTCCAGCAGGTACTTGGCACGGCAAGTGCCGAAGTGACTGATGCGGTTATTGAGAGCATTGAGATTTCGCCTCTGGATGTCACTACTCCTGCTGGTAGCAATGTAGCGTATTCTGCCCGTGCCCGATTTTCTGATATGAGTGTGCATGACATCACATCGCTAGGTTACTGGCAGAGCAGTGATACCAATATAGCGACCATAGGCTTAACCGATGCCTTGGCAGGTAAAGCGAGTACATACATTGCAGGCGAAACTGAGATCTCAATTGACTATATGGGGATGACTCAGTCGACCTCTTTGACGGTTACTGATGCCAGCATTACCTCTTTGCAAGTCACTCCCAAAAACTTGCAGGACCCTATTGGTACTGAAGGCCAGTACCATGCCACGGCTTATTACAGCGATGGTAATAGTCAAGATGTCACCCAAGAAGCTACGTGGATTTCTGGTGACCGAAATATTGTCAGTATCATCACTTTTGGACAAAGAGCTGGATTTGCACATGCGAGTACAGTTGGTGAAACGAGTATCAGTGCCAGCTATGGAGGCTTACTTTCCAGGGCTGGGGCGAAACCTTCAGCGACCAGTCCAGTGCCTGGACAAAATGAAAACGTAAAAGACACCACTAATGCAACTGTTACCGCTGTTGCATTGAAACAATTAGTTATTTCTCCTCTTATAGCCAGAGTTGCAGCAGGGAACAGTCAGCAATATGTGCTGACCGGGATCTACACCGATGGAAGCAGTAAGGAGCTAACCGATTCAGCGGATTGGCAGGTTGCCGACCCTTTGGTTGCTCAGATAAACCAAGAGGGGAACGCGATAAGTATTGCGTCCGGTGCCACTAAAATTATGGCATCTATCTCAAGTATGAGCGTAGAGGCGGAGCTCATTGTCACAGATGCAGTGCTCGAAAGTCTGCAAGTGACACCGGTGCAGAATCAGCTGCCAAAGGGTCAGCAGCAACAACTCACGGCTACCGCTTATTACTCTGACGGTCATTCTAGCGATGTGACGCAATTAGCGACTTGGTCATCAGATGATTCGAGCATTGTTGAAGTAGTGTCTCTTGGTATTGATGCTGGTTCTGCTCATGCCCTGAGTGTTGGAAATGCCAATATCACAGCCAATTACGATGCCATGGAGTCAAGTTCAGCGTTTGTGGTGACCGATGCCATTTTGGAAACAGTGTCGCTTTCGCCTGTTACTGCTTCAATTGCTGCGGGTAATACTCAGCAATATCAATTTACTGGCATATTTTCCGATGGCAGTAACCAAGACTTGACTGAAGTTTCCAGTTGGCAATCGAGCGAAGGCTCAGTTGCCAGTGTTAATCGCCACGGTCTGGCACTGTCTTATGTTAAGGGAACCACTCAGATCAAGGCCAGTTATATAGGTTTTAGTGCAACAGCGGCTCTCGATGTGACAGATGCAAGTCTGATAGGACTTCAAGTGACTCCGGCGAACGAATCTGTGCCATTAGGGACAAGTGGCCAGTATGTGGCTACGGCATTCTACTCAGATGGTCATAGCAGTGATGTTACCCTGTTGGCGACTTGGTCTGCCGTCGATGGCTCGATATTGAATGTAACAGCTACGGGGAGTACAGCTGGCTTCGCCGAGGCGATTGGGGTAGGGGAAACCCAAGTTCAAGCCGATTTTGAGGCACAAACTGATTCGGTCGATGTATCAGTGACTGACGCAATTTTAAAAGAGCTTGTTGTGAGTCCTGTGATAGCGACCGTCGCTGCAGGTTTAATTCAAGACTTCGAAGCTACGGGGATCTTCTCCGATGGTACCAGCAAAGATTTAACCAACACCTCTTATTGGCAGAGTTCAGAGGCGAGTATTGCCACCCTTGATAGGAAGGGCGTCGCAACCAGCTACATCCCTGGTGAAGTGACGGTAACGGCCAGATATATTGGCTTTACTGCTACGGCAACATTAACAGTAACCGATGCCGAGTTAAGCTTTATTCAAGTGACTCCTCCTAATGTAAAAGTTCCTAAGGGGACCGAGGGTCAGTTTGCAGCCTGGGCTTTTTATACCGATAACCATTCGGAGGACATAACTAAAATCGCCAGTTGGACAAGTGTAAATGAAGATATTGTCCATATAGGAACTGGTAGACTGAATGGTGGTTTTGCCAGCGCACTCGATGTTGGAAGCACTCAAGTTAAGGCGCAGTTTAATGGCATGAGCGCTACGGCCGAGATAGAAGTGACTGCCGCAGAGTTGCTTGAACTTACTATATCTCCGGAAAATAAAACCGTCCCCTTAGGCTTGAGTCAGCCCTATCAATCATTTGCACGTTTTTCCGATGGCACCAGTAAAGAGGTAACCTTAGCGTCTAGCTGGCAGAGCTCGAATCTGGGTGCTGCTACCATAGATATGGATGGACTGGCACAAACGATAATAGATGGTGGTGAATATCAAACTGTCATAAAGGCTACATACAAAGGTTTAATCGCAGAGACTAATCTCTATGTCGGTGAGGCTGTATTGGTAGAACTTCAGGTAACGCCAGCAACATCAACAATCAATATCAGTGAATTACAGCAATATAAAGCGTCTGCCATATTTAGTGATGGCTACATTAGTGATGTGACTAAAGATTCTACTTGGACAGTTGTCGATGGAAGTGTAGCTCATGTTAATCCTACAGGTTCAACTGCAGGTTTGGTGACAGGTGATACCCATGGAAGTACTGGTGTGATCGCGGAGTGGATCGGTGAGACAGGCAACGCCGAAGTCGTGGTGACTGATCTCGAGTATCTGGGGGTTGATGTTGAACCTGCTAACGATCATGTGATTATTAATGAAACTCTTCAGATGCAAGCACTAGCGGCTTACATGGACAGTGGAGGGGATATTATTCGCAAAGATGTCACGAATCAGAGCGTTTGGTCTGTGGCGAATAATTCAATTATATCGATCAATGGCACAGGGCTAGTCACTGGAATTGAGGTAGGTAACTCTGCTGTTTATGCTGATTATCTGGAGGTTCGCGGTGAGGGGCGGCTAATTGTTCTTGACAGTGAAGTTACCAGTATAAAGGTAACTCCCAATAATCTAGAGGTTCCATTAGGTACTAAGGGACGTTATACGGCTACGGCGACTATGTTTAATTTGTCAAAAGTCGATGTAACCAACAAGGCTACCTGGTCTTCCAGTGAGCCTGATATAATCCATATGGTGACAACCGGATTTGATGGTGGCACGGGTACGGCTAATGCGGTAGGTAGCAGTCAAATCACGGCTGAGTACGAAAGTTCGAGTAGTACGGTTACGACAACTGTAACCCCCGCAGTACTCGAGCGGATTGAAATAATACCTATCACTGATGTTATTTATCAACAGTCTCTGATTTATTTTAAGGCTACGGCGTATTTTTCCGATGATACTCAGCATGATGTAACCTTAGATGTGAGTTGGAAGAGTGATGAGCCGGGTAGTATTAATATACAAACTGGTAATAAAAATGCGGGCGAGGCTATTGGGTATAATATTGGCACATCCGCGACCATAAGTGCGACTTATGAAGGCAAGAGTGATGCTCGCTTGTTAACGGTTGAGAAAAACTCGATCGTGTCGATAGAGGTTAATCCAGCGGATATAAGCTTAACGGTAGGGGGGAGTCAGAAAGTCGAAGTCTTGGCTCACTTTGCCGATGAAACATCACATGATTATGCTGATTTCGTGAACTGGGGCAGTGACAAGCCGAACGTTGCTACTGGAGTTCATGATGAAATATACGGTCATGCTGTAGGTAATGCTGTGCTAACAGCAACTTACGATGGTAAGTCTGGTACGGCCAATGTCACGGTAAATTAATATGCCTTGTTAGTAAGGCTAATAGTGATCACGTAAAGGCGCCCAGTGCGCCTTTCTTTTTTAAACAGTTTCTAACGTTTTAGTCACTAAAATCTTGGGAGAAATGCTTGTCCTTGGGGGGACATAAGCCAAATGAAACCCGCACTGTTTATGGCAATCATGCACCATAGTCCAATTCTAAAACTTAACTTCTGCGACTTATGCCTCAAGCTCTGCTGGGCAATGATAGCCCCAGGCCAACCCCCACAGAGGGCTAGAAGTTGCAATGTGCTCTCTTTTGTTCGCCATTGCCCATCTCTGGCGGCAGACTTGTCTCTGGCATAGGCGATAAAAGTAATCAGGCTGACGACGAAATAGGCAATCAATATGGCCAGTGGAAGCTTATCAAAAACGACACTGGTGGCAACTAGCACTAGGAAGGTGAGGGCGATAATTTTGGTAGCGTCTATTTTTTTTCGGCTCATGGATTTTTCTGTCATTGAGAGTTGATATAACAAGGGAGCGAGTTTATCAGAAGTAAGGCTATTTTTAGCCAGTAGATCTCAATTTCTCCCTTATCGACATCAAAGTGGAAAAGTTAAAAAGCATACCCATGAGAACCCGCAACAGCGCCTGCTATGGCAATGAGACTTAGACTCAGTAGAAAAATGTGCATCTTATGAACTAAGATAAATGTCTGCTCGCTATCCTTCGCCGCTTTTTTATGAAACCACTGGTGCAGAAATAGAGGTTCCAACACGAATAGTACTAAGGTAAAGATTGCCCAGACCAGAGTCATCAAGTGCATCCACCAATATTGTGGGTACAGGTAGCGATTCCAGCCATCGATAATATCGAGCATCACATAGCCGGAGATGCCTGTGGCTAAGGTGACAAACTTGGCCTGAAATGAAAATTTGCTCTCCAACTGCTCAAATAGCTGGAGTCGCTCCTCGGGTGAGGCGAATTGTTTAATGGCTGGTATAAGGACCGTAGTGACAAATGCCACGCCCCCTATCCATAATACGACCCCTAAAACATGGACAGCACGGGCGATAACGAAATAATCATGTTGTTCCATGTAGATATCTTCTCACTCGATAAAGTCGTTAATACGCATACAGAATACTTGTTTTGTATTTATGATTCTGTGGCTTGAATCAAGCTTTAAACGTTTTGTTTAGCATTCAATATTCTGTCTGTTTTTCGTGACAATTTGCGACCGGCAATGGCATTTTTCCCCAACAGAACCAGATTGCATGCGCCGGCAATAAGCTCGATGGCTTGTACAATATAAAACTGAGTATCAAATTGTCCCGCCTGGGCCCAGCTGTTCAGCATTATGGCGGCGGGAAGCAAGATGAGTAATCCATTTGCTGCGGCGAGTTTCATCCTAAACTGCTTCTGTCTAATTAGTTTATTGTTATTTCCTCTAGCTAATAGGTTGCCGGTGATACCTGTCACTGCCATCGCTGGGATGAGTATAAATAAGCCTGGAAACAAAATACTCGCTTTTATCTGAGTGACTAGCTGCAAACTACCAAACAGCTCACTCAACAAACTTGCTGTGAAGAATGTTGTGATACATAGGCTAGCTAGAATAGCTGCAATAAGATGAATTTTAAGCTTCATAGGGTAACCTCAGATAGTAATTAAAAGTGACAGCGTGTTGTCAATATTCGTAGTCTAGTACATTCGACAGCAGACTGTCAATATTGACAGCTTGTTGTCGTTTTTGTTTTGTACTGTTATAGTTGACTGTCATAGTCGAAGCTATAGATAGGAATATTTACGCGAAGTGATGATGATTTTGACTGTGATTAACGTGGAGCAGGAGATAGATGTCAGAAGATGAAGGTTTTACCCAGTTGGTGTTGAGTATATTTAGGCTCAATGGCTTATTGATCAATGAAGGTGATGCACTCAGTCAACCCCTTGGCTTAACGAGTGCGCGTTGGAAAGTGCTAGGAGCGATAGAGCATAGTGCTCAAACGGCTTCTGAAATTGCCCGAACCATGGGGCAGACGCGCCAGAGTGTGCAACGTATTGCTAATGAGTTGGAGAAGTTAGATATTTTACGCTTCGATGATAACCCTAACCATAAAACGGCTAAGCTGATTGCCAGAACACAGAGGGGAGTCAAGCTATTTGAACAGCTTACTATGCTGTTGCCAGATTGGAGCGCAGCTGCGATGGAGGGAATATCTGAAGAGGAGTTAGCGATCACACTGAAGGTGATCACTAGGCTTGTTACTCACTTCGACAACCGATGAGCTCGATGGCTGCTCACCGCTCATTAAGGCTTAGGTGGCTTAGCCGAGATCCAAAGTTTAATGTGTCCCTTGACCACTATGATGTCGTTTTCATCATAAGCGGTAACCGGAACCAGTAGATCTCCCTCTACCCATTGCTCAGGCTTTACCTCTGCGACGCAGCGGATATCACTGCCAGCTTTCGCCGTGTAGTCTAAGCTCATCCCTTTAGGTATCCATCTTAAATGATGTGGGATCGACGCTTCAGCCATCACGCCCATCGCCATCTCGAGCCCATTACAGATGGCGATAACATGGACCGTTTTAATGTGATTATGTACGGCATTACGCTTCTTGATGAGGCATTCACAGTAATGAGGCCTGAGGTTAGTGATCAGCGGCTTGATGGTACCGAAGTAAGGGGCCATTCGGGATACCATGACTGAGAATATTTTGTTGCCGAAAGGGAAGCGGGTGACCTTGTTGTAGAGTGCCATTACCTTAGTGGGTCTTTGCTGTGTCATCTTTATCTGGCCTTATTGTTATGTGATACTGGAGTCTCAGCTCCTGGTCGGATGAGTTTAGACTATATGGATCACAAAAAACTAACAAGCTGATTTTGAATCAATACTGGCCTTAACCAAGGTAATAGTCGTTTCGGAGGCTAATCTAGCCTGTGTTAGCCGATTTAGCGTAAATGAAACAAAGTTCATTTCCCTTTAGCGGATCATGAACCGTATAATCCCCCTGTGAAACACTTTATACCTATCGGTATTACACATTGATCAACACAATTTAACTGAATATAAGGCTGAAAATTGAAATACCTGCTTACCTACCTAAAAGGCATGGCGATGGGCGCTGCCGATGTGGTTCCTGGCGTTTCCGGTGGAACCATTGCTTTTATCACAGGTATTCTCGATACCTTGCTAGACAGTATTCGTCGTATCAATCCGAGCTTAATTAAGGTGGTAAGAGAGCAAGGTATTAAAGGTGCTTTTAATCATATTAACGGGCCTTTCCTTGTATGTGTTTTCGGTGGCATATTAACCAGTATCTTCAGCCTCTCTAAGTTGATTTCTTACCTTTTGCTTAATCATCCTATCCCTGTTTGGTCCTTCTTTTTTGGTCTTATCTTGATCTCAGTCGTGCATATGCTCAAACAGGTAAAAGGCTTCTCTGTTATCCGAATTGTGCTATTTGCTTTGGGCGTGTTATTTGCCTGGGGCATCACTATGCTCAATCCCATCTCATTGGAGATGACCTACCTTAATATATTCATAGGTGGCAGTATTGCCATCTGTGCCATGCTACTTCCGGGGATTTCGGGCAGTTTCATCTTACTGTTATTAGGCCTGTATCCATCGGTGTTAGCCGCAGCTAAAAATTTCGACATTGCCGTGCTTGCCGTCTTTGCCACCGGCTGTATTTTCGGTTTGCTGACATTCAGTCATCTTCTGTCGGCACTGCTTCGCAAGTTTCACGATGCCACTCTTATCTTCTTAACGGGTTTGATGTTGGGGACTCTGGGTAAGATCTGGCCCTGGAAAGAGGTGATCTCTTGGCGTGAAAACTCTGCCGGAGAACAGGTGCCTCTGCTGGAGCAGAACCTCTCACCTATGCATTTTGAACAAGTCACCGGACAAGCGGCGCATATTTTTTGGGCCGTGGCTGCATTGATTGCAGGCATATTACTCGTGTGGGGAATGGAAAAGATTGCCGAGCGTAATGCCGATTCTGACACTGACAAGCCAAAGCTTAACAAAGAGATTTAATTTAATGAAACGAGTACTTATTATCACGGCCCTATTGGGTATTTCAGCCTGTGCAACCAATATCGATTTCGACCTTGGAAGCGAAGATGGAGCGAATCAAGGTGCAGTGGAAGTGAAGCAAGATCCTATGGTCGAAAACAATGAGCGTATGATTGAAGATGCCAGAAAAGACGGGAGGATGGAGCGAAACTAGCCGGAAATTGAAGGGAGTAGACAGATCTTAATTGGATCTGTCTTAGGATTTAGTTAACCGGCCTGGCGGCTATTATCGACCTGTTTCTTGTCATAGTATTCGAAGGGAAACAGGTTTCTAATTCTTTGTGTGATAGCGTCGTTAACATTGGCTGAGATGTGTAACCTAACTGCACCCGATAGCTTTTCACATCTGACAGTGCAAGTGAGCTTCTCGGATTTGACTAAGGCGCGACAATCTTTCTGAAACTTCTCTGGGATCTTACCCTTGTGAGATTTAAGTCTTCCATCTTTGAAGTGCATCTCGAAGATAGTTAGGCCCTTCTTACCGCTAAAGATGAGTTTATAAGCGAGAAAAATCCCTATTGCAATAAATAGCACTTTCAAAATTGTTGGTGTCATCTAGTCATCCTGTGTTTATTTATCTCATTACTTTATATTAGTTAACAATACTCTTGTGGCTGATACTTTTAAAGTGTTGCAGTGCACACTTTGTATAGAATATGTTTCTAGTATTATAAGTAAGCTTACTTGTCATATGACCTTAGTAGGCTATTATTACTCCTTAGGACAGCAGTTAATCAAGGATGGTCATATGTTTTTATCAAATGCACAGCGCTGGGCTCAGATCTGTGAGCGTCAAGCCGAGATCATAGAAAATCTCTCTAATGCCTTTCCCGAGCGTAAAGAATATCACAGCGATCTTGGGATCAGCTGGCGTCGTTTAGGTGATCAGGTGAGTAGGGGGCAAACTTTAGATACATTAGACGTATTGAATAAGTGATACCCTAGATAGATATAGAGACGCTGAATAAGTTAGATAGAAAAACCGCCAAGATGGCGGTTTTTTGTTGGCTAGCCGAACGACTAAGTCTATGGTTTAAAGCTCGGTTTTAAAATCGGTCGGGTTTTGGCTGGTTACTCCCAGTTAGAAGCCATAGTTGGCTGTGAATAGTACCGTTCCATCATTTTGCCATGGACCATCCTTAATGATGTTGTCATCACTTAGGTTGGTTTCCAGCCAGGCGAGGGATAATCCGACCCCTGCCAACTCTGTCGAGACCCCGATAGAATAATCAAGGTAGTCTTCACCCCAGTCAAGATCGGCGCCATCACCATAGCTGTAACCTACATGAGCATCTATGCTCCAGTTATCGCTAATCTCATATGAATAGTTAAGCTCTGAGTAGTTCAGTGATACATCTGCATTGGCGTAGTCGTTGGTGTACCATTGTGCGAAGTGGAACCCAGCATAATAGAATCCGATATTGGCCTCTAAATATTTGGTGCTCTCATCTTGTCCTGGATAGGTATAGTAAGTGAGCGTGATATCGTATTCGAACTCTTCATCTTCTCCGAGTGCCCCCCAATAACCCACATAAAGGTCGACTTCCACATCAGAGTCATAGCTCTCATCGTCAACATTACTTCCCCAGACCCCGGCGAAGAAGCCATTATCGGCACTGTAGTCGATACTCCCCTGAACGGCAAAATCTCCTGCAGTTTGGGATACACCACGAAAGCGATAATCGTTAGTAACACTGACTTCGCCCGTCACTTCGGCTTGGGCAAGGGGAGTGATTAGCGCGGCAGCCAAGGTGAGGCCGGTAAGTTGGGCAATCCGTTTATTATTTAATTTTTTATACACGGTAGTTTCTCCATTTTACTTTATTGACATAAATGTCTTTAACAAGAGCATCTATTGTTTGCCAAACATCAACTTCAATGCTGAGACCTCATGGCTTATGTTTTGAAACCTGAGCTTCAATTCTATTTAATTTATATTCGAGCCCTTTAATCTGGTTAATTACACTAGCGCTAGCTTTTATTAGCTTCGAAGATGACGTAGACCTTCTTACAGGTATCGATAACCTCCCATGTGCCACTAAAACCTGCCGGGATGACGAATCTATCCCCCTTAGTGACCCGCATCTCATTGCCATCGTCACACCTGATCACACTGGTTCCCGAAAGAATTTCGCAGTATTCATGTTCGGTGTACTCGACCTGCCACTGGCCTTTATCTCCCTGCCAGACACCGGTGTGAAATTGATCGCAGGGACTGGAATAGTGATTGCTCAGCTCTTGAGACGGCTTGCCAGATAAGACTTTCTCATCGGCTAAGCTATAACGTTCAATGTCCGGTGTGCTGGTGTTAAAGTTGATAATGTCATCGATATTCACGTACAGGGCTCCCGAATTGGTTTATCTAATTAGGTGGAAATACTGATAAAAATGCAGCGAAAATAGAGAAGCGCAGATAGGCTGCGCTTCTTCAATTTGTACTATTTCATTGTCGGCATAACAAACTCGGCCTTGGCATCTTTCGCCTTTGGCCAACGTGCGGTAATCGCCTTACGCTTAGTGTAGAAACGTACGCCATCGGGACCATGCATATGCAGTGGTCCAAATAAAGAGCGCTTCCAGCCGCCGAAGCTATGGAATGCCATAGGAACAGGGATCGGTACATTAACGCCGACCATGCCCACCTGGACGTGATGACAGAAATGTCTGGCCGCCTCGCCGCTTTGGGTGAAGATGGCTGTGCCGTTACCGAACTCATGTTCATTAATCAGTTCAAGTGCCTCGGCATAATCTTTAACTCTAACGATGGCCAGAACCGGGCCGAAGATCTCCTCTTTATATATGGTCATCTCAGGGGTGACATTGTCGAACAGACAGCCACCGAGGAAAAATCCCTGTTCATGGTCGGCAACACTTAAGTCACGTCCATCGGCGAGTAAGGTGGCACCTTCTGCAACACCGCTATCCACGTAACCTCTTACTTTTGCGAGATGTTGAGCCGAGATGAGTGGTCCCATATCCATTTCTGGTGTGACGCCGTTACCTATCCTGAGCGCTTTTATCTGCGGTAGCAGCTTTTCGACTAAGGCATCCCCTGAGTCACCTACAGCCAGCACCACAGATATTGCCATGCAGCGCTCTCCTGCAGAGCCAAATGCCGCGCCCATTAAAGAACCGACGGCTTGATCCATATCTGCATCTGGCATCAAGAGCATGTGGTTCTTAGCGCCGCCCAAGGCCTGTACGCGCTTGCCATGTTTGGATGCTGTCTCATAGATATATTCGGCGATGGGGGTCGAACCGACAAAGCTCACGGCCTGAATGTCTTTGTGGCTTAGCAGGGTATCGACAGCTTCCTTGTCACCGTTGACGACATTGAAAACACCATCAGGTAGCCCAGCTTCGGTGAGTAGCTCGGCGATACGCATTACCGAGCTAGGGTCTTTCTCAGATGGTTTCATTATGAAAGTGTTACCCGCGGCAATCGCGATAGGGAACATCCACATGGGTACCATGACTGGGAAGTTAAATGGTGCAATACCGGCAACGACACCGAGTGATTGATTGACATGCCAGGCATCGACACCATTACCAACTTGCTCGGTATGTTCACCTTTTAACAAGTGTGGAATACCACAGGCGAACTCGACAACTTCCAAGCCACGGATAATCTCACCCTTAGCATCGTCGATGACCTTGCCATGCTCGCGTGTGATAAGTTCGGCCATCTCGTCCATATTGGCTTCTATCAGCGCCTTGAATTTAAACAGCACACGGGCTCGGTTGAGCGGAGACACTTGAGACCAGGTCTTATGAGCTTTTTTAGCTAGTTCAATGGCGCCATCGACTTCGGCGGCACTGGCTAAAGATACTGTGGCTCTGTGCTCCCCCGTAGCGGGTTCAAATACTGAACTAGTACGCTCACTTGATATTGTGTGGCTGCCGTTGATGTAATGATTGATCTCTTGGTTGTTGACTGCTTGCATAGATTAGATCCTATTAATAGAACCTCCGGCGCAGCCGGAGGCATATGTCTTTTGTTCGTTCGGTGGATGGTTAACTTAATATCGGTTAATCGGTTGCCCGAATAGCATCGGCTAAGGTATTGACTATCTGATCTATCTCTTGCTTATCGATAATCAGTGGAGGGGAGATGGCGATAATATCTGCGGTGGCTCTTACCAGAGTCCCCTTGGCAAAGCAGCGCTCGAAAACATCGAAGCCTCGTTTACCTATGCCCTTATTACTGGGAGATAACTGAATCGCACCGACCAGGCCTATATTGCGGATATCTATGACGTTTGGCAGATCTTTAAGGCTATGCATGGCATCTTCGAAGTAGCCCTCTAGCTCTCTGCTGCGTTCAAACAGTTTCTCGTTGTCATAGATGTTCAGAGTAGCCAGTGCGGCAGCAGCTGCAACTGGGTGGCCCGAGTAAGTGTATCCATGGAAGAGTTCTATTCCATCGGGTCCTTGCATGGAGGCATCGTAGATTTTGTCATCGATAAGTACGGCTCCCATAGGGATTGCACCATTATTGAGAGCCTTGGCTGTGGTGATTAAATCTGGAGTCACCCCCCAACGTTGGCTGGCAAAGGCATCGCCAACACGGCCAAAGGCTGTGATCACCTCATCGAAGATCAATAAAATGCCATATTTCTGAGTGATCTCGCGCAGACGCTTCAGGTAACCTTCCGGCGGCAAAATGACGCCAGCCGAGCCGGACATAGGTTCGACAATGACGGCGGCGATATTTTCAGCACCATGAAGTGCGACTAACTGCTCGAGTACATCGGCTTTTTCTGCACCCGTTGTTGGCATGCCACGGGTAAAGGCATTGCCCTGCATATCTAAGGTATGGGGAAGGTGATCGACACCTGGCAGTAGTTGTTGGCTAAAGGCCTTACGATTACCGCCTATGCCGCCCACCGAAATACCGCCGAAGCCCACACCGTGATAGCCCAGCTCACGACCGATAAAGCGGGTGCGAGTCGGTTCTCCATTGGCTCTGTGATAATTAATCGCTATCTTAAGGGCACTGTCGACAGATTCAGAGCCAGAGTTGGTGAAAAACACCTTGTTCAGGCCCTGAGGACTTATTTGGGCCAGGCGCTCGGCGAGCTCGAATGCCAAAGGATGACCCATCTGAAATGAAGGAGCGTAATCCATCTGTTTGATCTGATGGCTTACTGCTTCGGAGATCTCCCGGCGGCCATGACCGGCGTTACAGCACCATAAACCGGCTGTACCATCGAGAATAGCTCTGCCCGAAGTATCTTTGTAATACATGCCATCGGCTTCGGCGAGCATGCGGGGATTAGCTTTAAACTGTCTGTTTGCCGTGAAAGGCATCCAGTAATGTTCCAGAGACTGAGCTTCGCTTTTGCTGTGATTCTGAATATCTGTCATATCATCTACCCTGATTCAGTATTAGTTGTTTTTGTGAGCGATTGATATTTTGCATGCTATGTCAGAAATAACGAACATGAAAGCTTTTTGTGCATTTATTTATAGCAAAAAAGACATTTTTGTAAAATATATTGAATTTTTATTGAAACCTAGTCAGATAAAAGCGTAATCTGAGAACCTACCTATCACCCGTTAAGAGTATTACCCGTCAAGAGGTCATCATGAGTACAGCAAACAGTCGCGAACAATGGCAGAGTCGAGCTGACAAGCTTATATCTAATAAAGAGATCAAGGCCGATGCCTTTATCGATGGGAAATATTTAGCATCGGTGTCCGGTGAGCGATTCGATTGTGTCAGCCCTGTCGATGGCCGAGTGCTATGTCAGGTTGCCAGTTGTGATATCGAAGATGCCAACATAGCCGTGGCTAATGCCAGACAAACCTTCGATTCAGGTGTTTGGTCTGAAATACCACCAGTTAAGCGTAAACAGGTAATGATACGTTTTGCCGAAGTGCTGGAGCATAACCGGGACGAACTTGCCTTGTTAGAAACCTTAGACATGGGCAAGCCAATTCGTTACTCAGGCTCGGTGGATGTTGATGGCGCCGCCCGAGCCATTCGTTGGTCAGGTGAAGCAATCGATAAGATTTATGATGAACTTGCGCCTACGGCTCACAATGAAATAGGCATGATAACCCGCGAGCCTGTCGGCGTTGTGGCTGCTATTGTGCCCTGGAACTTTCCTATCTTGATGGCGTGCTGGAAGCTAGGTCCGGCCTTAGCAGCGGGCAACTCAGTGGTACTCAAACCCTCTGAAAAGTCTCCTCTTACTGCGATTCGTATGGCGCAAATAGCCATAGAAGCGGGCATTCCCAAAGGCGTGCTCAATGTCCTGCCTGGTTTTGGTCATACTGTAGGTAAAGCCTTAGCACTACACATGGATGTCGATACCTTGGTCTTCACTGGCTCTACCAAGATAGCCAAACAGCTGATGATCTATGCCGGTGAGTCAAACATGAAGCGTGTCTGGCTCGAGGCTGGTGGCAAGAGTCCGAATATCGTTTTCAACGATGCCCCTAATCTAAAGAAGGCCGCCGAATCCGCCGCTGCGGCTATCGCCTTCAATCAAGGAGAAGTCTGCACCGCGGGTTCACGTCTGCTGGTGGAAGCCGGGGTTAAAGATGAGTTACTGACACTGATAGCCGAGGAGATGCAAGCCTGGCAGCCGGGACATCCGCTGGATCCTGCCACCACTTGTGGTGCCGTAGTGGATAAACAACAGCTGGATAATGTGCTTAGCTATATCAAGTCCGGTGTCGATGAAGGCGCAAAACTCATACAAGGTGGTGGGCAGGTAATGGCCGAATGCGGCGGCGTCTATGTACAGCCAACTATATTCAGTGAAGTGAATAACCAGATGACTATCGCCAAAGAGGAGATCTTCGGTCCTGTGTTATCAGTGATCACCTTCGATGGCATGGATCAAGCGATCGAAATAGGCAACGACAGCATCTATGGCCTGGCCGCAGGCGTATGGACTTCAGATATCAGCAAGGCGCATAAAACTGCCAAGGCGCTGCGTAGCGGTATGGTGTGGATTAACCACTATGACGGCGGTGACATGACAGCCCCATTTGGTGGTTATAAGCAATCAGGTAACGGCCGCGACAAGTCACTGCATGCATTTGATAAATATACTGAGATTAAGGCGACTTGGATCATGTTGGATTAATTGCGTTAAGCAATAAAGCGTAAGTAGTGAGTCATAAGTTGTAAGCTATAAGGGGTTCACATCAGAAAGCCCCGAAGGGGCTTTTTTGATGCTCTTAACAGGGGCATCCTTCGAATGAAGGCTGATTACCTTTTATCAGTAAAATAAGTTGACCTTATTCGTTTCAACTCTTTTATCTGTCTTTAACTGTTAGTAGCATCCTCTTCAGTATATTACTGACCTCGAAGGCGCCATTAATTTGTTTGGTTGGGTTTATGGGAAAGTCCCATTGATAATTTACTATAGACTGGATATGTTATTGATTCGCAATGGCTGGCTTCATTTTTCAACCAAGCCCAATAAGCCATTTACTCCAGTAAACAACGCAAGGCATAAAATTAAGACATTAGGGAACGATAAATTAGAGGTGGACTGCAGTATAGAGTATCCTATGGGCTATTGAATTTATCGTTGTTGTTTATGACCATTAGCGTAAAAAACTTACTAGATCCCGAAGTCAAATGTTCAAACTGTCAAGCATGCTGTTGTAGTTCAGAAGTTATTATTATTTCCGATACAGGTGTTCCTGAGCAGCATATTTATGTTGATATGTATGGGAGTGAATCTATGTTGCGATTAGATGATGGCTGGTGCTCTGCTTTAGATCGAGATACTTTATTGTGCTCAATCTATGAAAATAGACCATGGGTTTGCCGAGAGTTTGGCATGGGAACAAGTGAATGTATAAGTGAGCGAACAGAGAAAATGTAGTGTTTTACTTATTTAGCTAACTGTTTTACAAGCTTTAATATTTTTACCGTTTTACAAATTTTACAGGCTTATCAAGGCGTCACTATACTCAGCTTATTACTTTACACTGGGCTTATAGATATCAGATACTTAGACACCGAACCCATGACATCGGACCCATAGGAAGATGGGTCAGATGTCCTGATGATGTAGAGAACACAATTACCTACCACCAGAACACCTGCTACCACGACACTTTTCATCCGACAAGCTCCCCTAGCGTCAGAATTACTGTCAGCCCTTTTCTAAAAAATATCCAAGGCCCTGTGGTACAACATTCCTGCCGCTAGCATGGGAGATCTGAATGTTGGCCCTCCGGGGAAGGTCATATGTTGTACTTTGTCGAAGATATCGAAGCGTCCAGCCTGAGCCGTTAGAGCTTCGCTGATAAGTTTCGCTGCCATGTGGGTGGCGTTGACACCATGCCCCGCGTAGGCCTGGGCGTAGAGGATATTAGGGCAATCTGGTAGTCGGCCAATCTGGGGCAGGCGATTGGCTCCTATACCAATCATGCCGCCCCACTCGAAATCGATTCTGACCCCTTTCAGCTGGGGGAAGACCTTTTCTAAATTTGGCCTAAGAGCGGCTTCAATATCTTTAGGGTCCTTGCCTGAGTAAGTGCACAGACCACCGAAGAGCAGGCGGTTATCTTCTGATAGATGGAAATAATCCAGATCGATACGCATATCGGCGAAGGCCATATTTTGCGGGATGATGGTTTTGCATTGCTCATCGGTTAATGGTTCTGTGGCGAGCAGGTAGCTACCGGCTGGTAGCACCTTGCCACCGACATAGCTGTCGAGTTTGTGGCCGATATAGGCATTCCCCGCCAAGATTAGGTATTGGCAGTTTACTTCGCCCTTGGCTGTGAGAACCTTGGGCTTATCGCCCTTGATAATTTTTTCTGCGGCGCTGTATTCATACATTTTGACCCCAAGCATACGAGCTACCCGGGCTTCGCCTAGTGCCAGATTGAGCGGGTGAAGGTGACCGCTGTTCATGTCGACCAGGGCTCCTGCATAGCAATCTGAGCCTATAACTTGATTCATGTCTTGCTTCTCGAGGATTTTAAAACCTTCCCCTCGTCCTTGTGATACTAAGTCATCATAGTCTTCATAAAGTTCTTTCATATGTCTGGGTTTGATGGCTAAGTCGCAATAACCCATCTGTAGATTGCAGTCTATCTTGTGTTCCTTGACTCTCTGTCTGACGATGTCGACGGCCTCAAAGCCCATTTGGTTGATGGCTTGAACGCCTTCTTCGCCTATGATGTCTTTGAACTGTTCAATATTATGGCCGATGCCACGTATCAGCTCTCCGCCATTACGCCCGGACGCTCCCCAGCCTATTCGTTTTGCCTCTAACAGTGCCACCGAAAACCCTTTCTGGGCTAATTCTATGGCTGTGTTGATCCCACTGAAGCCACCACCCACGATACAGACATCCACCTTGATAGATTCTTGCAATTGTGGGTGTTCGTATAGCTCCTTGGCAGTATTGAAATAGTATGAGGAGGGGTATTGGTCGCTGTGAACGGGGCGATTAACTAGCATCATATCTCCAGAATTCTTGTTATTATCTATTAGCCATTGAGAATGAAACTGACTTAGCCCAGTATGTTTTTTGCAATTAAGCTAGAGTCATATATAATTCACATGTGTTGTTTATATTTAACATGATTTTTTGTTTGATACAAATTACTATGAGGAATAATCTGCATATTTTTTATCCTAGATTAAAAGCAATATAGAATAATTAAGCATTCTTACAGGAGATATACATTTGGATATTGGAGCTAGCCTGAAAGCTGTCCGTAAACAGAAAGGTCTGTCGCAACGAGAACTAGCTAAGAGAGCTGGAGTGACCAATAGTACAATCTCTATGATTGAGAAAAATAGTGTTAGCCCTTCGGTAAGCTCGCTAAAGAAGGTGTTATCGGGTTTGCCTCTGTCTCTGGTGGATTTCTTCTCTATGGAGGGGAATGGTGAAAGCGAAGCCAAGGTGGTGTACCGAAGTGATGAGCTGCTGGACATAGGCGATGGTAACTTAGACTATAAATTAATCGGACGAGATTACCCTAATCGTGCAATGTCGGTAATGAGTGAGACCTATCCTCCAGGTTCCGACACTGGTGCAGAGATGCTCAAGCATGAGGGTGAAGAAGCGGCCTTGGTGATTGAAGGTAGACTCGAGCTCACCGTTGGGGATGAGGTGTTTATTCTCGAAGCTGGCGATAGTTATTATTTTAACAGTGAGTCTCCCCATAGATTTAGAAATCCATTCGATGAAGAGTGTCGTACAGTGAGTGCAACAACACCGGCAAATTTCTAATACTGATAAACTCAATTTAGTGATATGTCTTTAGGGATAATATATTTAACGATATACAAGGGTGCGGGTTACCGCGCTTTTCGTTTTTTTAGCTTAATTTTTTATTTTTCCTACCTCTTCTTTGTTGTATCCCTTCCTCTTGGTGTGTGATTCATTTCGTTATATTTTTATTTTCTAGCAGATTCAAAGTTTACCGTCATTGTTATCTAGGCTTTTATGCTGTTTCTTGTAAAAAAGGCAGTAAAAATAGTGATTAGCATTTTAATACATGTTCGATAGATTGAATATTCGATGTAAATAATATTGGTCAATGTCAAGCTGTAGCTGTGATCTTTCTTGCTAAAATCATGTCAAAAAATTTCCATTATTAAACCATGAAATTGCTTGTATCTCGTGGTTTACGAATGTGGATATAGCCTTAAGCTTATGTTATTGATTGGTTTATTTTGTTTGTTATTATAATTTCAAATTGTATTCACTTAGTCTCTTGCCTGTTTGGTATTTTCAGTGTAGTGTTTGAAAAACTGAACGCTTGCTTAAAGTGTGTTCGCATACTTGAGCAATCAGAAAAGATAAAATCAAAAATATAACAATAAAGGTGATTTATGTCGGATGCAGGGCTTGCGGTCATTGGGGTGACGGCGTGCAATCAAGATTTAGGCTTACATCCATTTAATATTGTCGGTGAGAAGTATCTGCTTAGCATTGCGGATGCGACTAAGGCATGGCCATTAGTCATTCCTGCATTAGGCCACTGTCCGGCTGAGTTAATCTTGCCTCGTCTGGACGGCATTCTCTTTACCGGCTCTCCTTCAAATATCGAGCCCCATCATTTTCAGGGCCAGCCAAGTGAGGCTGGCACTCACCACGATCCTAAACGCGATGCGACAACTTTTCCTCTACTCAAGGCGGCTATTGAGGCCGGTATTCCCGTGTTGGCAATTTGTCGTGGATTTCAGGAGATGAATGTGGTTTTCGGTGGCAGTTTGCATCAGAAATTACATATGGTGGATGGCTTTATCGAGCATAGAGAAGATAAGCAAGAGCCGGTCGAAGTGCAGTATGGCATCTCACATGAGGTACACATCGAACCTGGAGGATTGCTCCATGAGGCATGGGGCCGTAGCTCCGCAGAGGTGAACTCTGTGCATACTCAAGGCGTCGATCGTCTAGGTATTGGGTTACGGCCAGAAGCATATGCCCCAGATGGTTTAATAGAGGCATTCTCTATTAAAGATGCAAAGAATTTTGCACTGGGCGTGCAGTGGCATCCTGAATGGAAGGTGTTAGACAATCCGTTTTATACCTCGATTTTCAAAGCTTTCAGTAATGCCTGTGAACGCCGTGCAAACAGCCGAACGAGATAAAAAATGAAAAAATTAACTGCGTATTTAAAAGAACAAAAAATAACAGAAGTAGAATGTGTCATCAGTGATATGACGGGGATCGCCAGAGGCAAGATCGCACCTGTTGGTAAGTTTATCGATGAGAAGGGCATGCGTATGCCCGAGAGTGTACTGCTGCAGACGGTGACAGGGGATTATGTCGAAGATGAGCCCTATGATGCCCTGTTAGATAAGGCGGATATTGATTTTATCTGTGTCCCCGATGAGAATGCCGTGTTCAAGTTACCTTGGACTATAGAGGCGACGGCCCAGGTTATTCACGATACTTATGACAAGATGGGCAATCCCATTGAACTTTCTCCACGAAATGTGTTGAAGAAGGTGCTCAAGCTATATGAAGACAAAGGTTGGAAGCCTGTGGTTGCGCCAGAGATGGAGTTTTATCTGACTCGTCGTAACGAAGATCCCGATCAGGCATTGATCCCCCCAGTGGGACGCAGTGGTCGACAGGAGTCTGGTAGGCAATCTTTCTCTATCGATGCGGCCAATGAGTACGATCCTCTGTTTGAAGATATGTATGACTGGTGTGAGATCCAGGGTCTAGATATCGATACCCTGATCCATGAAGAGGGCACGGCCCAAATGGAGATCAACTTCAGCCATGGTGACGCTCTGTCTCTGGCAGATCAAGTATTTGTATTTAAACGTACCTTGCGTGAGGCTGCACTTAAACACAATGTTTGCGCTACTTTTATGGCCAAGCCTGTGGCCGATGAGCCTGGCAGTGCCATGCACCTTCATCAGAGCATAGTGGATGCAAAAACCGGTAAGAATATCTTCTCACTGAATGACGGCACCAAGGGTCCACTGTTTTATAGCTATATCGGTGGCTTGCAGAAGTTTATCCCTGAATTACTGCCGTTACTTGCACCCAATGTAAACTCCTTCAGACGCTTCCTTCCCGGCACATCTGCGCCGATTAACCTCGAATGGGGAGAAGAGAATAGAACCTGCGGTCTGCGCATTCCCGAGTCTTCTCCGCAAAATCTGAGAGTGGAGAATCGCATCGCGGGAGCCGACTCTAATAGTTATCTGTCTATTGCTGCGAGTCTGTTAGCCGGTTATATCGGCATGATAGAGGATGTTAAGCCTTCAACTCCAGTTCAAGGGCGAGCAAATGAGAGTCGCCAAAGTATCAGTCTGCCGCTGACATTAGAAGAAGCTCTGGGGGTTATGTCAGAAAGTGCAGCGTGCCGTGAGTATCTAGGGGAAGCATTTACTACAGGTTATATCGCGGTGAAGCAAGCGGATCTTGCCAGTTATAAGCGAGTGATCAGCTCCTGGGAACGTGAATTCCTGCTACTGACGGTTTAACAATTCAATCTTTCATATTCCGGGGGCTGTGAAGTCCCCACGTATTTTAATTGGCATTGATTGAGGCTAACCATTGGGGTGGAGCCTTCACTGTTCAAAGGAGTCAAATTAAGCATGGCGACTTATTGAAAATTAATATATTTCAGTAAGCTAGCGATGCGATAGCTGTATAGCAGTAACAGACTGCCGATGCGGTTTTAAGGTGTAGCATTGGTTAACTATAAAAACTAAAACCGGCATGACCGGAAACAATGACAGACAGCAGGCTTAGGCTTGCTGCTACGCTAAATCAAGGAGATACCATGAAGCTATTAAAGAAGATGACCACACTAGCGCTTTTGGGAGCGGGTGTATTGGCAAGTACAGGAGCCATGGCCGAAGAGGTCGTTCGCGTCTATAACTGGTCTGATTATATTGCCGAAGATACCTTAGTTAATTTCGAGAAAGAAACAGGGATCCGCGTCATCTATGATGTGTTCGACAGTAATGAAGTCGTTGAAGCTAAATTGCTCTCTGGCCGCTCGGGATACGATATTGTCGTGCCGTCGAATAGCTTCCTGGCAAAACAAATAAAAGCGGGTGCATTTCAAAAATTAGATTCTAATCAACTGCCAAATCATAAAAACTTAAATCCCGAACTAATGAAGCAGCTGGAGACGGCAGATCCCGGCAATCAATATTCGGTGCCATATCTCTGGGGAACCAATGGCATAGGCTATAACGAAGCTAAGGTTAAAGCGGTACTAGGTGAAGATGCCCCATTGGATTCTCTGGAACTGATTTTTAATCCTAAATATGCCGAAAAATTATCTTCATGTGGTTTGGCACTGTTGGACTCGGCCGATGAGATGGTACCGATGGCGATGCTCTACCTTGGTTTAGATCCCAACAGCACCAAGTCCGATGACTTTAAGAAAGCCGGTGAAGTCTTGGCTAAGGTTCGCCCCTTTATTACTTACTTCCATTCCTCACGTTATATAACCGATCTTGCTAATGGCGATGTCTGTGTCGCATTCGGATATTCAGGAGATATTTTCCAGGCGGCGGCTCGTGCCGAAGAGGCTGATAATGGTCAAGTGATTAGCTATGCGATTCCGAAAGAGGGGGCAAATCTTTGGTTTGATATGCTAGCGATCCCGGCCGATGCTGCCAATGTTAAGAATGCACATACCTTTATCAACTACTTGCTACGCCCTGAGGTGATAGCCCCTATCACTAACTATGTGGCCTATGCTAACCCTAACGTTCCCGCTCAAGAGTTTGTAGATAAGGAGATCTTAAACGATACCTCCATCTATCCAAATGAAGAGATCCTCAATCGCCTTTATGTGGGTGAGGTTCGTCCATTAAAGGCTCAGCGTGTAATGACTCGCGTGTGGACTAAGGTCAAGTCTGGTTATTAGAAAGTAAAGGCAAGCCTGTAGGCTTGCCCTTTTATGTCTAAATCTCTTTTGTTATTCACATTTATATTGCCGCAGGCACTGAAATCAGTGCCTGTTGTGGAGAAGTAATATGGTTAGCAACGCAGGCGTCGCCAATAAACCAACAACAAAGACGCAAGGAGAACTGCTGCTTAAGGTTGAGCGGGTGAGCAAATTATTCGATGAAGTTCGAGCCGTCAATGATGTGTCATTGAACATTCATAAGGGGGAGATATTCGCTCTGTTGGGGGGCTCTGGTTCTGGTAAGTCCACCTTGTTGCGTATGCTGGCAGGGTTCGAGAAGCCATCTGAGGGACGCATTATCCTCGACGGAGTCGACATCACCGATATGCCGCCCCATGAGCGCCCTATCAATATGATGTTCCAATCTTATGCGCTGTTTCCCCATATGACGGTGGAAAAAAACATCGCCTTTGGCTTACAGCAGGACAAGCTACCGAAAGAGGAGATTGCGCAAAGGGTCAAGGAGATGCTCAAGCTGGTGCATATGGAAGATTATGCCAAACGTAAGCCAAATCAGCTCTCTGGGGGCCAACGTCAACGAGTTGCACTGGCTCGCTCTCTGGCTAAGCGACCTAAGTTACTGTTACTCGATGAGCCAATGGGTGCTTTGGATAAGAAACTTAGGACCGAGATGCAGCTGGAAGTGGTCGATATCCTCGAAGAGGTTGGGGTGACTTGTGTGATGGTGACCCATGATCAAGAGGAAGCCATGACCATGGCGGAGCGCATTGCAATCATGCATGAGGGCAAGATAGTGCAAACTGGCTCGCCCATGGATATCTATGAGAGTCCCACCTGTCGTATGGTGGCGGAATTTATTGGTTCTGTGAATCTGTTCGAGGGCGAAATCGTCGTGGATAAGCCGGATCATGCCATCATTAAATCTCCCGATTTAACGCAACAATTCTATATCAGTCACGGCGTATCCACCAATGTCGATGATAAACGTGTCTGGTTAGCTGTCAGGCCGGAGAAGGCACGTATTAGCCGAGAGCAACCAGAGAGTGAATATAACTGGTGCCGAGGGGAAGTCGAAGATATTGCCTATTTGGGGGGGATATCTGTCTACTATATTCGACTGAATAATAAGCAAGTGATCCAGTCCATGATGACTAACAGGGACCGTCGCTCGGATCCGCCAACATGGGAAGACAAGGTATTCATCAGCTGGGAGGCCACCAGTGGAGTGGTTCTCAGATCTTAAGGTGGCATCATGAAAAGACCATTAAAGTTTAGATTACCCAAGGGACAATACTGGACCATAGGCTTGCCTTATTTCTGGTTACTCCTGTTCTTCGCCCTACCGTTTGCCATCGTACTGAAAATTAGCCTGTCGACGGCAGCTATCTCAATCCCTCCCTATGAGTCTCTGATGACTTATGCAGATGAGTCAATACAGATCATGCTCAATCTGGGGAATTATCTGTTGATCTTCGATGACTCCCTGTATGTCCAGGCTTATCTGGGCTCATTGAAGATGGCCTTTATCACTACCTTAGGCTGCTTATTGATCGGTTATCCTATGGCTTACGCCATTGCCAGAGCCCCCAAAAAGCATCAGGGACTATTGATTTTATTGGTGATGCTACCTTCGTGGACCTCGTTCCTCATTCGGGTCTATGCCTGGATGGGACTATTGAGCAATAACGGAGTGATTAATAATTTCTTAATGTGGCTCGGGGTGATATCCGAACCCATCCAGATGCTCAATACTAACTTTGCTGTCTATATCGGCATTATTTACACCTACCTGCCATTTATGATATTGCCCCTGTACGCAACTCTGTCTCAGCTTGATGGCAGCTTGCTAGAGGCCGCATCGGATCTTGGCTCCCGTAGCCTGAATACTTTCTGGAAAGTCACTTTGCCTCTGTCTAAGGGTGGGGTTATTGCGGGCTCAATGCTGGTGTTTATTCCCGTAGTCGGTGAGTTCGTTATCCCCGAACTCTTAGGTGGTCCAGATTCCTTGATGATAGGTAAGGTGTTGTGGCAGGAGTTCTTCAATAACCGGGATTGGCCCGTGGCATCGGCGCTGGCGATCATCATGTTGGGTCTGTTAATCATACCTATCACCTTGTTCCATCGCTATCAGGCCAAGAGTATGGAGAGTGATCTATGAGCAGGTTAAGTAAGATGAGCTTCTCTACTATCATGCTGTGGGCGGGGATGTTTTTCCTCTATGCACCCATGCTGATCTTAGTCATATACTCCTTCAATGAGTCTAAGCTAGTGACTGTTTGGGGGGGATTCTCGCCTAAGTGGTACGGTGAGCTGTTTCGCGATCAGCAGATCTTAGATGCGGTATGGACTAGCTTGAAGGTGGCCTTCTTCGCCTCAACCATGGCTGTTGTCTTAGGCACCATGGCGGCGTTTGTGATGACACGCTTCAAACGATCTTGGGGCAAGCTGACTCTATCTAACATGATCACCGCTCCTTTAGTTATGCCGGAAGTGATCACGGGTCTGTCTTTGTTGTTGCTGTTTATCCATATGGCAGATTTCTTGGGCTGGCCCAAGGAGCGGGGGATGTTGACTGTGTGGATTGCTCACTCGACCTTCTGTGCATCCTATGTGGCAGTGGTGGTCTCGGCTCGTCTGCGTGAATTAGATCTCTCTATCGAGGAGGCGGCTCAGGATCTAGGCGCGACACCTTTGAAGACCTTCTTCCATATCACTGTGCCCATGATTTCGCCTTCATTGGCGGCGGGTTGGTTACTATCATTCAGTTTGTCTTTAGATGACTTAGTGATAGCCAGCTTCACATCGGGACCTGGCGCGACAACTCTGCCCATGGTGGTGTTCTCATCGGTGCGTATGGGGGTTTCTCCTAAGATCAATGCCTTAGCGACCCTGATCATTCTGACGGTGTCTTTGATTGCATTTATATGTTGGTATCTGGCCCGCAGAAGCGAGCGCAAGAACCTGCCACCAGCTATGTAGCTATCTGACTTATTACGGCTTACTCTGCTTATTTTGATCTAGGAGGAGTAGGCCGCTTTTACGAATTTAATTAGGGGAATGATATGCCCAGCGTACCTCACACAGAATCTTATTATGCGGCGTCGGCCAATGATAAGGTCGAACGTACTCAACTTAACGACAATATAGAAACCGATGTTTGCATTATAGGTGCCGGTTATACCGGTCTATCGTCGGCGTTACATTTACTAGAGCTAGGTTATAGCGTCACAGTACTGGAAGCGGCTCGAGTGGGCTGGGGGGCTTCCGGTCGTAACGGCGGCCAGATAGTCAACAGCTTCAGCCGGGATATAGACTCCATAGAACACACTGTGGGTAAAGAGACTGGCCAGTTATTTGGTGAAATGGCTTTCGAAGGTGGGCGGATCATCAAGGAGTTGATTGCCAAGCACGAGATACAGTGTGACCTTAAAGACGGTGGCGTATTTGCTGCTATTAACAAAAAGCAGATGGGGCATTTAGAGCATCAAAAAGCACTCTGGGAGAAGCATGGCCATCTTGGACATCTAGAGCTATTAGATGAGCAAGGCATAGGTTCTGTGGTGGGTTCCGAGCGTTATATTGGTGGTTTGTTAGATAAGAGTGGCGGTCATATCCATCCGCTAAATCTAGCCTTAGGTGAGGCTCAGGCGGTAGAGGCTCAAGGTGGAAAGATCTATGAAAACTCGGCAGTTGTTAAGGTTGAGCAGGGCGATAATCCGACTATCCATACGGCACAAGGTTCGGTCAAAGCCAAGTTTGTCATCGTTGCGGGTAATGCCTATCTCAATGGACTCATCCCAGAATTACAGGCCAAGTCCATGCCCTGTGGTACTCAGGTCATCACCACTGAGCCATTGAATGACGAGTTGGCCGCTAGCCTATTACCACAAGATTATTGCGTGGAAGACTGTAACTATTTGCTGGATTACTTCAGGTTATCCGGCGATAAGCGACTCATTTATGGTGGCGGCGTGGTCTACGGAGCACGGGATCCCGCCGATATCGAAGCTATCATACGTCCTAAGATGTTGGAGACCTTCCCGCAACTTAAAGATGTAAAAATTGAATATACCTGGACAGGAAACTTTCTGCTGACCCTGTCTCGTCTTCCTCAGGTTGGCCGTATCGGCGATAACATCTATTACTCGCAAGGCTGTAGCGGTCATGGGGTGACCTACACTCATCTGGCAGGCAAGATACTTGCAGATGTGATCCACGGACAGGCGACCCGCTTCGATGCGTTCGCCAGCTTGCCCCATTACCCATTTCCCGGGGGACATATACTCCAAGTCCCCTTTAGCGCCGTCGGGGCCTGGTACTACACCATGAGGGACAAGTTAGGGATCTAGCTCTGCCATAGAAAGCTTGTCATAGATAAATAGAAAAGAGCAAAGAGAGTTAACTTTGAGAAAAGCCTGCAGCGATGCAGGCTTTTTTGTACCTGTGACTGCGAGCTTCGATTTCAGGGTGAGGTATCGCGAAGTGATACTCTTCGAACGAGAGGAAGGGATGCCGAACTGGCAGTTAAACATGGAAGTTATTGGAAATCGCAGAGCGTACAGGGGGGCTCATGAAATCAAGAGCCAGCGCCTCGATCGAAGAACCTTCTCAAAATAAAGAACGAGCATATCCCGCTGAGCAAGCGATAGATAGCTACGAAGGTTAGACTCTCAATAATCTAGAAATACCAATATAACCTAGGCCCATCAACAATAAATGTAATCAGTCTTCATTCGAAGGCTAGCAAGTTTTGGGAAAATTAATTCAGTAAAGTGCTAATCATTTTTACACAGAACTCCAGATATGAAAAAGCCGCTTGAATTTCTTCAAGCGGCTTATCAAAATATGGTGGCCCCTCCCCGACTCGAACGGGGGACCTGACGATTATGAGTCGTATGCTCTAACCAACTGAGCTAAGGGGCCTACTAAAGGAAGTCGTCACTACCTAAAGCGACGAGAAGTATACGAGGTTTAAATGCGATTGTCACCCGTGTTTTGAAGAGAAATGCTAACTTTGAATTCAACTGCTTATCTGTTAATCAATCCTTGGGGGATAAAGCTGTTTGTGGCATTTTTATGAGCAGCTAAATAGGTGAAAGTGGCAAAATTAAGGAGAACAGAATGGCTCACTCGTTCATTCTTGGGAAGTTGCCAGCTTAACTTCTAATAATACTACTCGATATTAACTTTAGGTGCTCGATTAAGAAAGAGAATGGCAAGAGGGCGGAAAACAAAAAGCCCCGCCAAAATGGCAGGGCTTTCGAGTCTTAACTAGCTAATTACTTAGCGTGTAGACTTACTCGTCAAGGAATGACTTGAGGATCTCAGAGCGAGAAGGGTGACGTAGCTTACGCAGCGCCTTAGCTTCAATCTGACGAATACGCTCACGGGTTACGTCGAACTGCTTACCAACCTCTTCGAGGGTATGGTCAGTGTTCATGTCGATACCGAAACGCATACGCAACACCTTAGCTTCACGGGCCGTTAGACCTGCTAATACTTCGTGAGTTGCGTTCCGTAGGCTTTCGCCAGTGGCCGAGTCCAAAGGTAGCTCGAGAGTGGTATCCTCGATGAAATCACCTAAGTGCGAATCTTCGTCATCACCGATAGGTGTTTCCATTGAGATAGGCTCTTTGGCGATCTTTAATACCTTACGGATCTTATCTTCAGGCATCAACATACGCTCAGCCAGCTCTTCTGGAGACGGCTCGCGGCCCATTTCCTGTAGCATCTGGCGAGAAATACGGTTCAACTTGTTGATAGTTTCAATCATATGAACTGGGATACGGATCGTTCTTGCCTGATCGGCAATTGAGCGAGTGATCGCCTGACGGATCCACCAAGTTGCGTAGGTTGAGAACTTATAACCACGACGATATTCAAACTTATCAACCGCCTTCATCAGGCCAATGTTACCTTCCTGAATAAGATCCAGGAACTGCAGACCACGGTTGGTGTATTTTTTCGCAATAGAGATAACTAGACGTAAGTTAGCTTCTACCATCTCTTTCTTAGCGCGGCGAGCCTTAGCTTCACCGATCGACATACGACGGTTGATATCTTTGATAGCAGCAATCGCGAGTCCGGTTTCTTTCTCAATAATATCGAGCTTGGCGCGACAACGACGCACGTCATTTTCGACCATCTGTAAACCTTCAACATAAGGCTTCTTAGAGGCGAGTTCGGCGTCAAACCAGGCTATGCTACTTTCGTCTGCGGTATAACCCTTAACGAAATTTTTCTTAGGCATTTTAGCCTGCTCAACACAGAGCTTCATGATCAAACGTTCTTGAATACGAACCTTATCCATGGTGGCGCGCATGCTCTTAACTAAGCGATCGAACTGCTTAGGCATGAGACGGAACTCTTTAAATAGCTCACCAATCTCAAATAGGGCAACGGTTGCTTCAGGATGACCACGACCTTTTTCTGCGATGATTCTCAGCGTATTCTCATGAACTTCTCTTAGCTGAGTGAAACGCTCTTTAGATTCTTCAGGATCCGGCCCTTTTGGACCTTCCTCTTCTTCATCATCGTCATCTTCTTCGTCATCGTCTGAGTCGAGATCTTTTTGAGACAGGTCTGAACCAACGTGAGTGGCTGTAGGAGCTACATCGTCGGCATTAGGGTCAATAAAACCTGAGATGATATCGGATAGACGAACTTCTTCGGCTTCATAGCGATCGAACTGATCAAGGATCATGGAGATCGCTTGAGGGTATTCGGCGACCGATGCTTGAACCGTATTGATTCCTTCTTCGATACGCTTAGCGATAACGATCTCGCCTTCACGGGTAAGAAGTTCCACAGTACCCATTTCACGCATATACATGCGGACAGGATCTGTTGTACGACCAAGCTCGGCCTCTACCGTTGCAAGTGCAGCGGCAGCTTCTTCTGCAGCATCATCATCAGTGCTGTCTTCAGACATCATGATTTCATCAGCATCCGGCGCCTGTTCATAGACGCGAATACCCATGTCATTAATCATCTGGACAATATCTTCGATCTGGTCTGCATCGACCATATCAGCAGGCAAGTGATCATTCACTTCTGCATAGGTTAAGTAGCCTTGCTCTTTACCTTTAGCTAGCAACAGTTTAAGTTGCGACTGAGGAGTGTGCTCCATAGATATCATCCAAGTTGGGTAACGTTTAAAACGACGGGCAATAATTTATCGCCACGCAAATCGTCAATTATAGCCTTGTGCGCTTCCGTGTGCTAGTCCAAGTGCCTATTTTCAAGACAAAAACTGTCTTAATTTTGCCCTTGTATGACTGCGATCAGCTTGCTTAGCTGGATCCTTTCTTCTTTAGTATGGTTCTGTTTTAGACTCAATTCCTGATATCGCTGCTCAATATATTGATTATTGAGCCAAACCAGGGTCTTTCTAAACTCTTGTTGCAAGTTTTCATCCGCCACTTGATGGTCCCATCGGGTCAGTTTTTTTAGGGTGCCCAGTTGTGGAGCATCCCTGTACTGTTCAAGTAGTTGTGCGCTGTTTTTAACTTGTACACGAGTAATGTCTAGCAAGTGGATCAGCAAATCTACGCCGGCCATCTTGATGTGTTTTAGTGCTGGCTGCAGCGGCAGTCCTTCACCTAACATAGGATGTTGTACTAGCAATGCGATGGCTAATCGCAGTGGGGTTCCTCGTCCTTTTAACGCTTTAGTCTGAAGAGTTTGGCTCTGATTTTTAGAGGTGAATCCCAACTTTCTTCTTAACTCATCGGCACCGTTCATTCCAAGTTTAAAGGCTAGGTTTTCCAGCAGTAAACTCTGTAGAACTGTGTCTTGTACTTTCTCAATCAAACTAATGGCTTGCTTGGCCAATGTCCCTTTATCAGCGCCATGGCGTTTGGCTAACGTCTCGAAAAGAAACTCGGGCAGTGCCGTAGCATCATCAATCTGACTTTCGAATACTTCTTTTCCTACCTGGCGAACCATAGTATCTGGATCTTCACCTTGTGGTAGGAACATAAATTTAACTTGATTACCGGGTTTGAGCAGTGGCAGTGCTGTTTCTAATGCGCGCCATGCGGCTTCTACCCCGGCTCTGTCACCGTCATAACAACAGATGACTTCTTTGGCACTTCGCAACAGGAGCTGAAATTGCTCTGCCGTGGTTGCGGTACCAAGAGAGGCGACTGCATAGTCGACGTCAAACTGTGCCAGTGCGACTACGTCCATATAGCCTTCGACTATGAGTACTCGCTGCGGATCTCGGTGGCGCTGTTTCAGCTCATAGAGTCCGTATAGCTCATTGCCCTTATGAAATATGGGCGTTTCCGGAGAATTCAAGTACTTTGGGGTACCATCGCCTAAAACTCTTCCGCCGAAGCCAATAACTCGGCCTCGTCTGTCACGAATGGGAAACATTAACCGGTCGCGAAATCGGTCGTAACGTCTGCCACTATCGTTCTCAATCACCATTCCCGCGGTGAGTAGTTTATCCTGGGACTCCTGACTCTGGCGGTAGCGGCTGAGTAAACCATCCCATCCTTCTGGTGCAAATCCGATATTGAAGTGTTCTATCACTTTCTCGGATAGGCCTCGATGATCCAGATAATCGAGAACTTTTTGTTTGTCTTTATGTTGTCTAAGCTGGCTCTGAAAGTGTCGGCTAGCTTCTTCCATTAACTGATACAGATCGCGGCTTAAACCTTCATCGCGTCTCTGACCCGTTCCCTGTTCTCTCGGTACTTCGAGGCCCAGTTGCCCAGCTAGGTCTTCTATAGCATCGATAAAGTCGAGACGGTCATATTCCATGACGAAGTCGATAACATTGCCATGAGCACCACAGCCGAAACAGTGGTAGAACTGCTTATCTCTACTGACGGTAAAAGAAGGTGATTTTTCACTGTGAAACGGACAACAGGCAGAGTGGTTTTTACCCGCCTTTTTAAGGGGTACCTTAGCGTCGATCAGATCGACAATATCGATGCGAGCTACAAGCTCATTGATAAAATCACGAGGTATCGCCATTAGTTTGGTAAATGCCGCCTATCGCTATTATCGCGAAATTAAAACTGAAACAGTACAAACAAACAAGCCGCGCAAGAGCACGGCTTATTTACGCATTATTCTTAAGTTACTTAAGTTTAGCTCTGATTATAGCGCCTATTGCCGCCATATCAGCTCTGCCTAAGACTTTAGGTTTTAATGCGCCCATTACTTTGCCCATATCCGCCATGGAGGATGCGCTCATCTCTTCGATGCTTGCATCAACTAGCACGGCAATTTCCTCTTCAGTAAGAGGCTGAGGCAGGAAGACTTCAAGTACCTTGATCTCTTCTGCTTCAATTGCTGCTAGTTCGTCGCGTCCGGCTGCACTATA
Source organism: Shewanella psychrophila (assembly GCF_002005305.1). Taxonomy (NCBI): domain Bacteria; kingdom Pseudomonadati; phylum Pseudomonadota; class Gammaproteobacteria; order Alteromonadales; family Shewanellaceae; genus Shewanella; species Shewanella psychrophila. The sequence continues at coordinate 2,905,478 of NZ_CP014782.1, read as the reverse complement.
TTGTGTAATCGAATCACGACGCTGTTTAACCATTTTGGTTAAGACAGCTATAGCTTGGTCGTCAGTCAGAGTTTCGCGGGTATCCACTTCAATCTGTTTAACGGCGGCTAGTGCCATACGGATAGTCCCCAAGCGTACCTTTTCTTTGGCACGCATGGCGTCTTTCATCTGGCTTTTTAGCTGATCAACTAGGCTCATAATAGATTAGTATAAACGTACGCGACGAGCGTTTTCGCGAGAAAGCTTCTTAGCAAGACGCTTAATTGCAGCGGCTTTAGCACGCTTACGTGCAGTAGTTGGCTTCTCGTAGAACTCACGAGCGCGAACATCAGCTAAGATACCGGCTTTTTCACAAGAGCGCTTAAAACGACGTAGAGCTACGTCAAATGGTTCGTTTTCGCGTACTTTAATTATTGGCATACGCCATCACCCCTTAGGTGTAGTTTGTAATGAGTCAATTAGTAGACTCAAGTTAATTTAAAAATGGTGCGGAATTCTATACCGACTTAAGCGTGTTTGTAAAGCACATTTCGCGATCATATTCTAGATCCTTTCACCCTAAGTATCCTATTTTAGGGCTCGGCTATCCCGTGTTCGGGTTATTCCGCCTGTGTGCAGTAATTATTGCTGTAATAGGTTCAATTGTCGGGAGACCCTAAATCAGCAACAAGTCTATTGGTATAATTAAAGCACAGCAGGTAGAATTAGCAGCCTTTTATGACACTTTGACGGGATACGATGCGGGTTTTAGGTATTGAAACATCTTGCGACGAAACAGGAATAGCCGTTTATGATGATGAGCTAGGCTTGTTATCTCACACATTATATAGCCAGGTAAAACTCCATGCCGATTACGGTGGGGTTGTACCCGAACTTGCATCTCGAGATCATGTTAGAAAGGTTGTGCCCTTAATCAAACAAGCTCTTGCCGATGCTAACTGTGGAATCGATGATATCGATGGTGTTGCTTATACCACAGGTCCTGGTTTGGTCGGAGCCTTGTTAGTCGGTGCCTGTGTGGGACGCTCATTAGCCTATTCATGGAGTAAGCCAGCCGTTGGCGTGCATCATATGGAAGGCCATCTCTTAGCGCCTATGTTAGAGGATAATGTGCCCGAGTTTCCTTTTCTTGCGCTGTTAGTATCTGGCGGACACTCTATGATGGTGGCCGTCGAAGGCATTGGTCAATATGAAGTGCTTGGCGAGTCAGTTGATGATGCAGCAGGTGAAGCATTCGATAAAACGGCTAAACTTATGGGGCTCGATTATCCTGGTGGGCCAAGACTCGCTAAGTTAGCCGCTAAAGGTGAAACAGGCCACTATCGTTTTCCTCGGCCTATGACGGATAAGCCTGGGCTCAATTTCAGCTTTTCTGGTTTGAAGACCTTTGCCGCCAATACGATTGCCAGCGAGCCTGATGATGAGCAGACCCGAGCTAATATTGCATTGGCTTTCGAGGAGGCGGTTGTTGATACGCTCGCTATCAAGTGTCGTCGTGCGCTTAAACAAACAGGCTATAGTCGCTTAGTGATTGCTGGAGGAGTGAGTGCTAATTCTCGTTTGCGCGGCTCACTGGCTGAGATGATGCAAAAGTTAGGCGGAGAAGTCTTCTATCCCAGAGGCGAGTTCTGTACAGATAATGGTGCGATGATCGCCTATGCCGGTTTGCAAAGGCTTAAGGCTGGTCAAACAGAGGATTTAGGTGTCAAAGGTATGCCGCGTTGGTCCTTAGACTCACTGCCTCCGCTATAGGAGAGCCATAAGCCATAAGCCATAAGCCATAAGCCGTAAGCTATAAGTTCTAAGCTAGGAGCTGTAAGTTTTAAGCGATAAGTGGCAAGTAATAAAAACACCTGGTTTGCAGTTGCAAACAGGTGTTTTTTTATGTTTGGAGGTTTAGCTTAGGCTTGCTAGAACTTAGAACTTAGAACTTAGAACTTAGAACTTAGAACTTAGAACTTAGAACTTAGAACTTAGAACTTAGAACTTAGAACTTAGAACTTAGAACTTAGAACTTAGAACTTAGAACTTATTTCTCCGGCTTCTCTCTTTTCTTTCGGGAAACTTTAGACTCTTCACCTTTTATTAGGCGACGAATATTATCTTTATGCCTGATGACGATTAAGGCCGAAAGCATGGAGACCGGAATGGTGAATCTGTCATCTAAGTACCAGGTATAGGCGGGAGCAAGTAGGGCTGTGATAATCGCCGCAAGTGAGGAGTATCGACTGATTATTACCATGACGATCCAAGTGCCTATCAGAGAAAGCGCTAGGTCATGGCCGATTGGGGCCATGGCGCCGAATGCCGTAGCGACTCCTTTTCCGCCTTTAAATTTAAAGAATATTGGGAAGATATGACCTACGCAGGCGGCGATTGCAATCAGGCCTAGAGAGACTGGGTCGACACCAATACGGAAGGCGAGATAGGCAGGTAGGGCACCTTTTAACATGTCAAAGAATAGCACCATAGCTGCGGAGCTGGCTCCACCTATGCGCAGGACATTGGTCGCCCCTGGATTACCTGAGCCCTCAGTGCGAGGATCGGGAAGTCCACGCATTTGACAAACGAGCACGGCGCTGGAAATTGAGCCAGCCAAGTAGGCGGTCAATATCATTACCAGAGTGAGTACTGTTATGGTCAAATTGGTTTCCTTATCCGTCTTAAGGTATCATCGCGCCACAATATTTATCAGTGCCAAGGCATAATTACAAGTTTCTATTTTATCTGCTTTGCCTGAAAGGTAAAATCCTTCTACAGCGCCTTATCCTACTTGGGATTTGTATCGTTAGAAAGAGGCATTTAGCAAATTAATAGATAAGATTTGTATTATATCTTTTTTATCCGTTAACGCTTATCAGACCTCTTAGGCGGGTGGCGCAAATGAGCCTCATCGATGAAGAGCGAGTCTGGTTTTGGAGAGATCATGGACAGAGTATTAATACGACAGTTAAAAATAGAAACTGTTATCGGGATCTATGAGTGGGAAAAAAAGATCCATCAGAACTTGTTGATCGATTTGGATATGGCTTGGGATAACAAGCCCGCCGCGGATACCGATGATTATCAGTATGCCTTGTGTTATGAGACGGTATCGAATCGTTTAGTCGCCTTAATAACTGAAAAGCCAATTGAACTCATCGAAACCGTAGCCGAGATGATCGCGACTTGTTTAATGGATGAGTTTGATGTGCCTCAGGTCAAAGTCACTGTGATGAAACCGGGGGCTGTGCCTTGCGCTGCTGCCGTTGGTGTCGAAATTGAGAGAGGTTATTGTTAGATGTTATCTCGTGTCTATATCAGCTTAGGCAGTAATATTGAGCCTGAGCGTTACCTTAAGTCTGGATTAAGTGAGCTGAACGATCATTTTGGTAAGCTCTTGCTCTCCTCTGTATACGAAAGCGAAGCCGTTGGATTTGAAGGCAGTAACTTTTTAAATATGGTGGTTGGTGTCGATACCGATTTGAGTATCAGTGAGCTAGTGTCCTTGTTTAAGAAAATTGAGCAAGACAATGGGCGTCTGGTAGGGGCTAAAAAGTTTGCCTCCAGAACATTGGATCTTGACCTCTTGCTCTATGATGACCGAGTCATTCTCGAGCCCGTAGAACTTCCAAGGGCTGAAATCTTAACCAATGCCTTTGTTCTATGGCCTATGGCGGAACTTGCACCTGATTTACCCCATCCTTTGGTGAATATTCGCTATCAAACCCTGTGGGATGAATACGATAAAACTCAGCAAAGGCTTTGGCCAATCCCATTTTCCTGGGCTCCGGCTCTTGCAGATGAAAGCCTCAACTCTTAACTCATTCTAAGTGCAAATCTAGGCTCTCATCTAAATACAGATTAAGTACTAAGTTTAGATTCATTTAACAGGAAATATGCATGGACACATTTCAGGTCATAGTATTAGCCTTAATTCAGGGCTTGACCGAATTTTTACCAATCTCAAGCTCGGCGCATCTTATCTTGCCTGCACAACTGCTGGGTTGGGAAGATCAGGGCTTATCATTCGATGTTGCCGTCAACACAGGTTCATTGTGCGCCGTTATTATCTATTTCAGACGTGAGTTGTGGTCCATGTTTATTGCCTGGGGCGGCAGCATGACCAAGGGGGAGCATAATGATGAAAGTAAGCTGGCTTGGTGGATCATACTCGCGACGATTCCGGCTGTCATCGTTGGCTTCACCGCAAAAGGTTTTATCGAAACCCATCTGAGAAATATTGAAGTGGTGGCAACGACCACTATCGTGTTCGGTCTCTTGCTGTGGTGGGCCGATAGAATGACCCGCCAGGGGCTGACCGAGTTTCAAGTGGGTTGGAAGAAGGCATTAATAATAGGTCTGGCTCAGGCCATGGCGTTGATCCCCGGTACATCTCGCTCCGGTGCTACCATCACGGCTGCCTTGATGCTGGGTTTAGGACGTGAGGCCGCGGCGCGTTTCTCATTTCTTATGTCGGTACCAATCAGTTTAGGGGCGGCAATATTGGTCACTAAAGATCTGATATCCAGTGGTGAGGCTATAGATTATCAGGCCCTAACTCTGGGTATTATCGTCTCTTTCCTTGCCGCTTATGCTTGTATCCATGTGTTTTTAAAGCTGGTCAGCAGGATTGGAATGACTCCCTTCGTCGTCTATCGTCTAGCACTGGGCGCACTCTTGTGTGTATTTATATTCGCCTAATTTTTACAAGGTGTGACTTCTTGGGCTACAGGAAGTCTCATCTTCATTGTTAAAGAGACATTATGAAAAGTATTTATCTATGCCCTGTGTGTAACCAGCCTCTGCTGATCCATCTTGAATCCCAAGGTTTACACTGTAGCAATAAGCATCATTTCGATAAAAGTGATAAAGGATACTGGATATTTAGCCTGGCTAAAAAGCCTAAGCTAGATTCTAGGCAGGTGATGAGGGGTAAACGTTTTTTACTCGAATCCGGTGTATTTTCTCCTCTTGTCGAGAGGATAACAGAAATGCTTAAACCTGAACTCGTGCATATGGCGTCTGAAGGTGCTATTGCGCATCTGGATTATGATTGTGGCGAAGGTTACTATCTCAGGGCGATAAAGTCGGCACTTAATGAGCCGCTCAAGCAAGCCGAGCTAAATCTGGTGCAGCATGGGATCAACGAGGCTGAGAATGCACTCTTCTCAGCAGCGAAGATCGATTCTGAAGTGGACTCTGATAATGCAACAGGCACTGGCAGCGATGCTAGTAGTGACTCTGGTAGTAATCCTGAACCAGCAGAAAAAAGTACCTTGATTGTAAGTAGCCTGAGGACGCTTCCTTTCGCAGACGCCAGCTTCGACTTAGTGACGCTAATCGATAAGCAACTCAAAGGAAAGGAGCCGCTACGTGTCCTCAAGCAAGCCGGTTACTTATTGCAGGTCTCTCCCGCTCCACGGCACCTATGGCAGTTAAAAGGGTATATCTACCCAGATATGAAAGAGAAGGAAGTGCAATCGACTCAAGTGAGTGGGCTTGAATTATTAGACACTCAGAGAGTGACATTTAAACTAAATGCAGACGGCGAGCAAGCCTTGACGCTGCTAGAAATGACGCCTTATGCGTGGCGGGCTAATGATAAGGTGCGCAAGAAGATAGCCTCTGGCAACTTCGAAGGGTTAGAGATTGACTTTATTGTCACCCTATCGAAGAAAGTATAACGTTATAGCTTGAAGTTAACCTCGGCTGAATGGTTTTATTTTATCCTCGCTTTGTATTCGATAGGGCTAGGATTTAGTGACGACTGAGGTTAATATTTAAGCTGAATATTTGTGTTTGAGTTATCTGCTGGTATTTATATTGATTGGTATTAGCAGTCGTCAGATTCGATAGTAGAGAATAAAAAGGAAATAGAGATACCTATGATGAGAATATTGCTGTTGTTCATCTTAAGTGTAATTCCAGCCATCAGTATGGCCAACGTTTATGATCTGCCAGAAAAGGGCAGTCGTCTCATTGGTGAACTTCAGGAGCATGTGGTACAGAAGGGGGACTTTTTTCAGACGATTTCCAAACAGTATAATGTTGGTATTTTGGAATTGATGGAGTCAAATCCTGGTGTGGACCCATTTTTACCGACTCCAGGGATTAAACTCATAATCCCGACTCAAATGTTGCTACCGGATGTGCCAAGAAAAGGAATCGTGCTTAATTTACCGGAATTGAGGCTCTACTATTTTCCTAAGAACGGTAAGCAAGTTCATGTCTTTCCCGTTGGGATTGGCCGTATAGGTCGTGAAACTCCTGAAATGGTCACTAAGATTAAGGCCAGAATTCCTAACCCAAGTTGGACGCCTCCGGCAAGTATTCGCAAAGATCACCTGGAGCGTGGTGAAGTGCTTCCTGCCATAGTGCAAGCAGGACCGGATAACCCATTGGGTAATTACGCAATGCAGCTTTCTTATGGTGATGGCAGCTACCTGATCCATGGTACTAACAAAGATTTTGGTATCGGCATGCGTGTTAGCTCAGGTTGTGTACGTCTCAACCCAGATGATATCGAATGGTTGTTTAATCAGACTAAATACGGCGATCCTGTTCGGGTGATTAATCAAACGGTTAAGATCTCTACCGAGCCCGATGGTCGCCATATCATAGAGGTACATTCTGCCCTGTCTAAATCTGAGTTAGAGATGCAGCAAGAGAAAGTCGTGAGCATGAGTGCTAACATCGTCAAGTTCATTAGCCAGGACGATATAGACAGTTTCAAGGCTAACGATGCACTAATGACTCAGAATGGTCTGCCAGTGAATATAACGCTTTAGAGATGGTGTTTGAAGGTACTAGATTTTACAGAAGGTACTAGGTTAGAGCTAGGTGTTGCTAGTGACTAGGAAGGCCAATTACATCGATTGGTATTAACATGAGCAGGTCAGTGTGAAGAGGCGTCCCCAGTGGGCGCTTTTTTTGTGGGTACGATTTATAGAAACTAATAAGCTGAGGGATAAAAGTGATAAGTTTTAAGTGATAAGAAGTAGGTGAATGAACTTCATCTTACTGATGTTCAGTTTTACTGGTGCTTACAGCTTACAGCTTACAGCTACTTGAACTTGTGTAGGGAGATTTAGCTTAGAAAGGGGGAGAACATATCGGCAACACATATGTGTTGCCGATACAGACAAATTACTTCTTGTAAGAAGAAGCAACGTTGTCGATGCGATCGTTAGCGCGCTTAGCTTCAGCTTGTGCATCCATAGCAGCCGATTTTGCATCTTTAACGTCTGCAGAAAGAGCACCTTGCTCAGACTTCAGAGAGCTAACTTCAGAAGATAGTTGATCAACCTTGTTACCTAGGTTAGAAATGCTTTCTTCTAGAGCAGTAGTGTTTGCACAGCCACCTAGTAGGGCAGTCATTGCTACACCAGCAATCATCAGTACTTTTTTGTTCATTGGGAAATCCCTTTAAATAGGTTGGATAGATATGAAGCAGTTGTACCATACAACTGCAGCCAATAGATTATGTCATAGCTGATGTATATTGCTACGAATTTTCACCTAAGGCCTGAATACCTTAACTAATTTACTGTTAAATGCAAGTTGAACGCCTGATTTATGAGCGCTTAGTATGATGTTCTAACAATTTAGTGACAAAATCTTCTTCAGAGAAGCCTATTCTGCAGCACTTTTGTTAAAGTTCCCTTTCACTTCTGAGACAATTTCGATACGCTTTTTCTGTAATTGCAGCTTTATCTCTGCGCCCTTAAAACCGGCATCGATAATAGGTTTTACCGCAACAGAATTCGCCGCTTCGAAGGCTTGCTTAAAGTAGCTAGCTTGAGGGTAAGCTTCATCTTCTAACCCGAGTCTGCCTCTGGCATCGGCTTCACAGGCTAGTGCTATTTGCTCAAGACGTTGAGGTTTACGCCACAGGTCGGCCTTATCGAAGAGCTTGATCAGTGTCTCGGGACGTAACTGATCGATATTGTGAATGTTTTGATGAAGGTCACTGACTAGCAGGGCTAAATCCCGATAGTCGTTAGGGACCTTTATCCGCGTGCACAGGGCCTTGATTGGTGCTAAACCTTTCTGTCCGTGACCATGATGTTTCGGTAAGTGTTCCTTGGGGCTCAGGGCTTTGCCTAAATCGTGCACTAGGGCAGCAAATCGCACCGAGTTATCTTTCGTGAGCTTAGCGGCTTGCTCGAGCACCATGAGGGTATGTATGCCAGTGTCGAGCTCAGGGTGCCACTTAATTGGTTGAGGCACACCAAACAGAGCATGTATCTCGGGAAAGAGCACTTCTAGAGCCCCGCATTGCTCGAGTATATCGATAAAGATGTGAGGATTATCTGTACTCAGGGCCTTGTTGAGTTCCTGAAATACCCTTTCGGCAGTAAGGGCTTCTAATTCACCACTTTGACTTATGTTAGTCATCATAGTGAGTGTTTCACCGGCAATTGTGAAGCCTTGGGTATGGAACCTTGCGGCGAACCTGGCGACTCTAAGCACACGTAATGGGTCTTCGATAAAGGCATCAGAGACATGTCTCAGCACCTTGTTATTTAGGTCGTTCACGCCGCCATAGGGGTCATATAATTTACCATCATCATCTTGGGCAATGGCATTGATGGTGAGATCCCGTCGTAGTAAGTCTTGCTCTAGCGTCACATCAGGGCTGGCATGACAGCTGAAGCCCCCGTAACCTGAACCCGTTTTTTTTTCCGTTCTGGCCAAGGCGTATTCTTGCTGGCTATCTGGATGTAAAAATACCGGGAAATCCTTGCCTACTTGGCGAAACCCCTTGGCTAACATCTGCTCTTGTGTTGCACCTACGACCATATAATCCCTATCTTTGATAGGGAGCTCGAGTAAGCTATCGCGGACTGCGCCGCCAACGAGGTAAATTTTCACAATTTAAATCACAGTTTTCATGTATGGATCAGATGGAGTAAATCTTAACACGCATTTGCTTCCTAATACTTATAAGATGTTATCTGCTGCAGCGTCTCTCCGGGGCTTTATTTACGGACTTTTATTGTTTTTTGTTAAGCATTTTTTGACAAGGTGAGCGGTTAGCTTTAGTTTGAACTGTTTTTTGTATTTTATAACCGATATGTGACTGGTTAAGGATTGATTTCAGTATGTACAAGGCGTTTTTTGGTTTAAGCGATAACCCTTTCTCTATCGCACCTAATCCCCATTATTTATTTCTCAGTGATAGGCATCGCGAAGCTTTGGCTCATTTGACCTATGGGTTAGGGGAAACAGGTGGCTTTGTGCTGTTAACCGGTGAAGTTGGCACAGGTAAGACTACAGTGTCCCGCTGTCTGCTTAATCAACTTCCTGAAAATACTGATACTGCCTTTATCTTAAATCCATCACTGACAGAGCAGGAGCTATTGGCCACTCTTTGTGATGAGCTCAGCATTGTGTATGACAAAGATCCTAGCCTGAAGCAGCTAACGGATCTTCTGAGCCAGTTCCTGTTGGCTAATCATGAGAAGGGCAGAAATACAGTCCTTATCATAGATGAGGCCCAGCATCTTAGGGCTGAAGTACTTGAGCAGCTACGTTTGTTGACCAATCTGGAAACTGACACCAAGAAACTCTTGCAGGTTATCTTAATCGGCCAACCTGAGTTACAACAGTTATTGAGAAGGCAAGAGCTTCGTCAGCTCGCTCAGAGAATTACCGCTCGTTATCACCTACTTCCGCTTACGCTCGAAGAGGTGGGTCTTTATGTACAGCACAGACTTAAGGTCGCTGGACGGCATGAGCCCCTGTTTAACCTAAGGTCGATCAAGGCGCTACATAAGTACAGTGGCGGGATCCCAAGGCTGATAAACTTGCTCTGTGAGCGCGCTTTAATGGCTGGGTATGCCCAGTCTAAAGTGCCTATCGACCAGAAGATGGTGCGCTCGGCAGCAGCCGAAGTGCTGGGACAAGATATCAAACAGCGAAGTTATTTCTTACCTATTGCAGCAGGGTCGGTACTGGCGCTTAGCTGCGTCATAGGGGTTATCTTATGGGGCAATAACAGCCTTGAACCAGATAACTCTGCAGCGAGTGCAACTGAAAGTTCAGTAGCAGGTTCAGTGAGCAGCAGTCAGGTTCCACAATCCTCGCAGCAAGAAAATAAGACACAGGTTTCCAATTCCAGTCAAAGAGTACTCAATGGTGCGATTGCACAAAGCAGAGACATAGATACCGCCTATGCCAGCATTTTAGGGCTCTGGGACCGAGTGCCATATATTGGACTGTCTGCTTGCCAATCGGCAGAGCAACAGGGACTTTCTTGTTTCCAGCAGCAGGGGAATTGGAACTCGTTAACTCGCCTCAACTTTCCCGCTGTCGTTTATCTTATTGATAGTCAACAAGAGGCCTTTTACGGCACCGTTGTTTCACGCCATGGTGAACAGCTGTTGCTACAACTCAATGAGCAGCAACTTTGGGTCGACAGAGATTGGTTTACGCGACACTTTAGCGGTACCTTCGAGATTTTGTGGAAAGCTCCGGTTAGCCAACCAAGAGAGATAGGGCAAGGTTCAAACTCAGAGCAGATTCAATGGCTTGAAAATAGTTTAGCTAAAATAGATCACAGGGCACCAAGATTAGTTGATGGTTTCGATGCCAAATTAGAAGATAAGTTGATGCGCTTCCAACGTGAACACGGCTTGAGAGCCGATGCTATTGCCGGGAGTCAGACATTAGTGCAGCTTAACCTTTACCTTAGTGCGGAAGGGCCGAGATTAGTCGAAGCGAGAAGGAACTATTAATGTCCATTTTACTCGATGCTGTGACACGGGCGAAGAACCAAGAGCTGGATACATGCATAGATCCCGTATTAACCCCTAGGGCTCAATATGATAATTTCTCTGGTAACAGCCAGAGAAACTTAACTATCCTCTTTGGTGTATTAATTCTCTTGCTCCTGGTCATCATAGCCTGGTTAGGCCGAGGTTATCTTATGAATGATTCTAGACAATTATCCGAGCTAAAACTGACACCCGTACCTCAGCAAGAGCTACAAGTAACGCCAGCCACATCTTCTCAAGACATCTCATTAAAAAGTGAACAGAGTGTTAGGCTTGCCGGAAAGGTGGCCTTACCTGTGGCGACAGAGCGCCCTATAGCCGAACGCTATGTCGATAATAGAGTTAAATCACAGCATACAGAATCAAATGGATATGTTGATAATAGGATTAGCTCTTCACAATATATTGAGCCCAGTGGATATCTTGAAACTACGATTCATTCAACAGAAGCCTCAACTACAGCTCTAAAAAATAGTTCAGCTAATGCTTCAAGTAATAGTTCAGCGAGTGAGCCGATCATACTGGGGGCACATCCCAATCAGAAGGGGCAAGATATGCTTGCGGCGCTAAAGCTAGAAGTTAATCAAGCTGCATCTGAGGTCGGATTAGAAACTACTTCTGCTACGCCGAAAAACTATCAAGATGAAAATAATTTATTAGCGGCTTTTGAGGCTGCGTTAAATGCGGTTGAAGTAGAAAAGTCTCTTGCGTCGCCCATGACTGCACTTGAACTCGATCCTATTCCAGCCACAAAGTCTGATACCTTGCCTAAATATGGTCAGCTACCCGCAGGGCTCCAATTGCAGGTACCGGAATTTAATATCAATGCGCATGTGTATTCTACCGACCCTGATAATCGTTGGCTCAATGTTGATGGTGCAGAGCTGCAAGAAGGTGACAGCATAGGTGGTAAGTTAGATATTGTTGAGATAAGGCCAAGAGATGTGGTGTTAGCGATACAAGGCACTAAGTTTAAAGTACCAGCGATATAGAATCTAGGCAACTAGGAACCAAGTTAATATTATTCAGATAGTTGAAACAAAAAAGAGGGCGCCAATTGGCGCCCTCTTTTTATCTTTTCAGCTAAGCTAGCTTAGCCAAACAATTTATATGATAGTAACAGAGTTAAACCGTAACCTACGCTGTAACAGAGCAAGAGTGCTGGTACGTACTTCAGATAACTGACAAATGTGAGTTCTTTAACCTTACTCATGGCTATGATGCCCGAAGCGGATCCTATGACGAGTAATGAGCCACCCACGCCTACCGAGTAGGTTAACCCTAGCCATTCAGGGGTATTGAGTAGCGGATCGGCTTTTAATAATGCGGCGGTGAGCGGCACATTATCGAGTAATGCAGATCCCATACCTGCCACGAAGTTAGAGATGTTTGGATCAAATTGAGCGTAGACTTGAGTGAGCAGGTCTAAGGTGCCAATCTCTTTAAGCATGCCTACAAGCAGTAAGATCCCAAGGAAGAAGAGTAAGGTATCGTATTCAACTTGCCTGATATATTCGAGGATCTGCAGCTCTTCTTTATTAGTGCGCGAGGTGTGACCAACAAGGAACATAATGGATAAACCTGTTAGGAAGGTTAGCACTGGTGGGATACCAAACAAGACATTCAGTGCCATAGTTGCCACTATGGTTGAGAAGAAGATGATGGCAATAACCGCATCAACTTTTTGAAAATCCCGCTTTATTGGTGTGGTGCTGACATGGCCTTCAGCCTTGAGGGAGAAGAGTACGGCTAATAACATCACACTGACAGATGCAGGTATAAAGAGCATCATGAGTTCGGACATTTGTACGTGGCCACCGAGAAATATCATCAAGGTGGTGACATCACCTGTTATCAAGGAGACCCCACCCGAGTTTACGGCGAAGATAATTAGCACCGCCATGCGTCGGCGTACCTGACTATCGAGTTTAAAGGTCGTCAACAAGCCGAGCGAGACCAGAGTCGCCGTGACATTGTCACAAATAGCGGATAGTACCAGAGAGAAGAAAGCGACTTGTATCATGAGTAAACGAACTGATACTCGTTGGGGGAAAAGCTTGTGTACCAGAATCTGGATCATGCCTTTCGCGTTGAGATAAGCCACGAATGTCATGGTGGACATGAGGAACAGCCAGAGGCTTGCTATCTCAAGTAGGTTTTCATTTAGTTCAGCTTCGATGAGTTTCTCATGGCCAGCATCACCAGCAGAGATAAACAGTACAACCCATGAGATACATCCAAAGAATAGGGTGGTCTTGGTTTTATTGAGGTGTGTGACCTCTTCGAAAATGATACTTAATAGGGCTAAAACAGCGAGGGAGATCAGGAATATGTTGAGCATACATCAGTTCCTACAGAAGATTTATTGTTGCCTGGTTTGGGCAAGCAACATCTAGAATCAAGGTTTAATTAAGCTTCGTGTGTTAATCGGGCGGATTAGGCCACACAGATGTTAATAATACAAGTGTTAACTGGGTCTGTTTTTCGGTATTTCTGTGCTGAGGATCATCTTATTTAGGCTTTTAAAGCCTGAATAGCGCTCGTTAAGCTGAAATTTCGCTCTGGTTTTTAATTTATTAAATCCTGTTCATCTGATACGCATGTTTGATAAAGGTGGGAAGGCTGTGAAATGTTTTTCATCACTAGATTTAGTTTGTAACCAATAAAAAACTTTTAGGTGCAACGACTTATGGCTACGGATTTAATATCCAATAGAGTTAACTTAAAAATTAATGCGCTCGTCATTTTTATGACGGGGTCAAATAATTGACCGCTCAATAATTAAACAGTATATTGTGCTCATTATAGTGACTAGGTTTAGCATTTTAGGCTTTAATCTCGAATGCAGATAAGATCTAGCATGAGGTGTTTTTTTGGGGGGGCGTATGAAGTTTATATTTCGAGCCGTGTTGTTGTTAGGCTCCTTAGTTTGGTTAATTGTTTGTGCCAAAGAGTTGCTAAAATTGGGTGTGGTACACAACCCTTCGATTGCTATGGATAATAGCTTACTCCTGATCCAAGGTGTTATTGCCTTGCTTATCCTACGTTCGACTTGGGGCTCAAAGAGAAACCGAGATAGTTTTTAGTTTCTGAGGTACCCAGTACCTCTTACCTTAGTATTACTCATTAGACTCGGCTAGAAAGCCACAGAAGAGTTAGCTTAAAGCATCCCTTCTGTATTCGTTTAAGTTAGCTAGTTTACTTAGCCATCTTAGCAAACACTCGATCGGCTGCTGCTAGAGTTGCTTCGCTCTCTTTCTCACTGTGGGTTATAGATAGGGGAAGCTGGCTTCTGCCCACATAGGACAGGCAATAAAAAGGACGCTTAAAGCGTCCCTTCTGTATTCGTTTAAGTTAGCTAGTTTACTTAGCCATCTTAGCAAACACTCGATCGGCTGCTGCTAGAGTTGCTTCGATCTCTTTCTCACTGTGGGTTATAGATAGGGGAAGCTGGCTTCTGCCCACATAGAACAGGCAATAAAAAGGACGCTTAAAGCGTCCCTTCTGTATTCGTTTAAGTTAGCTAGTTTACTTAGCCATCTTAGCAAACACTCGATCGGCTGCTGCTAGAGTTGCTTCGCTCTCTTTCTCACTGTGGGTTATAGATAGGGGAAGCTGGCTTCTGCCCACATAGGACAGGCAATAAAAAGGACGCTTAAAGCGTCCCTTCTGTATTCGTTTAAGTTAGCTAGTTTACTTAGCCATCTTAGCAAACACTCGATCGGCTGCTGCTAGAGTTGCTTCGATCTCTTTCTCACTGTGAGCCATCGACAAGAAGCCTGCTTCATAAGCGCTAGGTGCTAAGTAAACACCTTCATCCAACATGCCATGATAGAAGATAGGGAACTTGTCTGCATCACACTGAGTTACCTGAGCAAACGTCGTGACTTTTTCTTCTTCAGTGAAGAATAAACCAAACATGCCACCAACGTAATTGATGGACATAGGGATGCCGTGCTTGTTAGCCGCAGCCTTGAAGCCTTCAGCTATACGCTTAGTCTTAGCCGCTAGTTCTTCGTAGACACCGTCTTCACATAGTGCGTCTAATTGAGCAAGACCTGCCGACATGGCGATAGGGTTACCGGATAGGGTACCCGCCTGATATACCGGGCCAGTAGGTGCGATAAACTGCATCACATCTTTACGACCGCCGAATGCGCCAACTGGCATACCGCCACCGATCACTTTACCAAGGGTTGTTAAATCAGGTGTAATGCCATAATGACCCTGAGCCCCGCTCTTAGAGACACGGAAACCTGTCATTACTTCATCGATAATAAGCAGGGCATCGTACTCATCACAGATAGTACGTAAGCCTTCTAGGAAGCCTTCTATCGGCGGAATACAGTTCATGTTACCGGCAACAGGCTCGAGTATGATGCAAGAGATCTCTTTTGGGTATTGCTCGAACAATGTTCTAACTGACTCGAGCTCATTGTATGTCGCTGTCAGCGTGTGCTTGGCGAAATCTTCAGGGATCCCCGGAGAGCTTGGCTGACCCAGAGTCAGAGCACCAGATCCCGCTTTAACCAGTAAGCAGTCGGCGTGGCCGTGGTAACAGCCTTCAAACTTCAGGATCTTATCGCGGTTGGTGAAACCACGTGCAAGACGAATCGCGCTCATAGTTGCTTCAGTACCTGAGCTCACCATGCGAACCTGTTCCATAGATGGAACCATCTCGATGACTTTCTCAGCCATGGTGACTTCAAGTTCAGTCGGGGCACCGAAAGATAGGCCATTCTCGACAGCAGCTAATACCGCTTGACGAATTTTTGGGTGGTTAT
This sequence comes from Shewanella psychrophila, assembly GCF_002005305.1. Taxonomy (NCBI): domain Bacteria; kingdom Pseudomonadati; phylum Pseudomonadota; class Gammaproteobacteria; order Alteromonadales; family Shewanellaceae; genus Shewanella; species Shewanella psychrophila. The sequence continues at coordinate 2,889,934 of NZ_CP014782.1, read as the reverse complement.
GACCTAAGATCATCGGGCCCCAAGAACCTACATAATCTATGTAAGCGTTACCGTCGGCATCATAGATGTATGCCCCATCGGCTTTTTCGATAAAACGTGGTGAACCACCTACGCCATTGAAAGCACGTACTGGTGAGTTAACACCACCTGGTATGGTTTTCTTTGCCTGTTCAAAAAGTGTGTCGGAACGGGTCATTATCAATCCTTAAAGTCAGTGGCCTGATTAAAATTCGGCTTTTCGTGAATACCAATTTACTGGACACTCATATTTTTCCTGCTGCGAATCAACGCTGAGTGTAAATATTGTGGTTAAGACGGAACTTACCACGATACTTGTTCGCTTCTTCCCGTGAAGGAAAACGCTCTTCTTGAATTCGTGTCAGATAGAGTATATCAGTTCGATCTAAATTGCCTTCAAGTTGATCTGTTATTGTGATCTTATGACCGGCAATTTCAATGATCACTGATCACATAGTCAGGCATAGAGGTTTCCTTTGGGGGAAACGAGTGTGAAGTTGACATTTCTATACGTACACAGAGGTTCGTTTCTGTCTGGGGCGTGTTCTAAAAGGAGTTTGGACTAAAAAAACTGCCCAACTTAGGCTGGGCAGGCTGAAGACTTACGGCGGCTTGTGGATAGATACCGTTAATCTAACTTCTTACTTCTTAAGTTAAGCTAATTTACTTTACCCGTATTACTTTATGATGACTGGTGATTGTTGTGAATAATAATAAGCCACATCTTTCATCTCTGTTTCAGACAGCATGCCCGCTTGGGCTTGCATCAGAGGGTTATTACGAACACCGCGTTTAAACTCCATAAGCTGTTTAAACAGGTAAGCAGATTTTTGTCCCTTCAAACTCGGATATGTAGGCATTATTTTTAACATAGTTTCTCCATGACAAGCGATACAGCGCTGGTTTGCTAATGCTTCTCCCCTGCTAAAATCTGCTTCATGTGCAAGTACTTCGGTATCAAGTTTGAGCCCTGAAACAGCCAAGGTGGCATTGAATGCATCATTGTCTTGTGGGGTATTAGCTAAAGCCGCACCACTGAGCAAGAGACCTGCTAATAGCAATATTGAACTTTTCATCATTGTCATAGCATTAGTGCTCCAGCTTAGATGGCATCGGAGGCATCTGAGATTCAGCTAAAGGTTTACGCCTGAAGATGCGCATATCGATGGCTTTCTCATCATAATAAGTGGACAGATAATCCAATACTGGTTTCCAAGTATCATTGAGATCCCATAAACCTTGAGTATCTATCATCCATTGAATGGTATCTCGCCACACCTCTCGGTTTCCTGGGTTTTGAGGAATAATATGGCTGGTATGACAGGCATTACACTGAGCTTTTACTATTTCCCAACCCGGTGCCATGATCAAGCCTGTTACCTCATCGACCGGATATTCTTCGGCAGCTGTGACCGGAAACATCATCCCGGTGATTGCTAGGCTGGCTGCTATGAGTCGTTTCTTCATTATACGACCCTTATAGCGACTCTATGGCAGCCATTAAATAGATAACCCTTAGGGTTCCACTGAGGTTGAACCATGGGCTGGGTATCACCTTTAGTATCGGTAGCACGGGCCCAGATCTCGTAATAACCTGTTTGGGGCAGTTTTAGGTTTATTTTCCATTGCTGCCAAGCCATAGGGTTCACAGGTTTAGTCAGTGAAGCGGTTTGCCAAGTTGTTCCATAATCATAACTGACCTCGACCTTAGCCACATCACGAGTGCCAGCCCAGGCATGGCCACTGACTTCTAATGATTTTCCTAAGATCAGTTCATCACCAGTTTGAGGCGCAGTGATAAGGGATTTCACTATCATCTCTTCGATGATCCTAAAGTCTTTATTATCGACCTTCTCGCCAGGTGCTACTGGATTTTTTGGTACTTGGTAGGCTGGGGCCCCCATTTTTTTACCGTCGTGAACACGGTCGCGCACCCCCATGCCTACGGCACATTTTTGTGACACGGAACCTGGTCGTCCACCGAAGACGATGCGTAGCGGATAACCGTGCATAAATGGAATATCTTCGCCATTCATGCCCCAGGCTATCATGGCATTTTCACTCATGGCGGCTTCAATTGGCACACCACGGGAAATCGCTGCACCTTTGCCACTGATATGCTTATCCGCGCCATAATGTGCTGTGTAGACTGCATTAGTCTTAACACCGCAATCGGCCAATACATCTTTGACTAAGACCCCTGTCCACTCGGCGCAGAAAACCGCCGTATTGCTCCACTGGTTGCCTTTTGCATTGGGGTAGAAGTTTTCACGGCTATTACCACCACACTCAAGAACTAGCTGCTGAGTATGGGTTTTAAATTTCTTTTTTAGCTCGGCTATTGTGTAGGTCTTAGGTGTCTCAATAGACTCGCCATCTACAGTAAACTCCCAGGTATCTGCATCGATACTGTCAAAGTCAGGCATCAGACCATTCCAGCGGATAAAGGCAATATCGGCCGGGGTTTTGGCTGGGGCAAGTAGGTGTTCTGGTGGAAAAGCATTCAGCGGACTGCTGTTAAGTATTTTAAAATGCTTTGGTAGATCATCGACATTTTTCCAGGTAACGGCAGAAACATCGAGAGGTACCATACCTGCAGGTCGATTTTGAGCAAACGCCCAGTTTAGTGGCAGCATTGCAGTGACAGAAGTTGCGACTGCGCCTTTTAAAAATTTACGTCTATCAATAGTCATTATTATTTTTCCTCACCCTTACTGAAATAGCTTGCCATAGATTCCATCTGCTCAGTTGAAAGCAGTATTGCCACCTTGGTCATTGTTTTGTCTTGGCGCTGGCCACTTTTAAATTGCTGTAATTGCTGCACCATATATTGCTGGTTCTGCCATTTGAGGTTTGGGATCGAGCTAAACTCGTTACTGCCATCGCTGCCATGACAGGCTTGGCACATAGCCAAGAGTCTCGCGTCAGGATCTGCTATCACTACAGAGCTGCTTAAGATACATGGCAATAGAAGTGAGTAGCTAAGCTGCTTTATTCTTTGTTGTTTATTACTCATATTCACACCCATCATTTTCCTAAACTTTGACATACAGGTTTGGAAATTAAACGCAAACCGATACATAGAAGCTGGGATTATTTACTTTACAAACTTGCACAAGAAATCAGTTTTGCTTGATTGAAATCAAAGTTATTTGCAGCACTTTACTGTAAGTCGCGAAGTTACTGTTAAAAGTAAGAAATGGCATGTAAAAAGTTATAAAAAACCATGAAAGTCGATTTTAAACAGTGGCTTATGCTTTTGTGGTTTTGGAGGGAGAGGCTGAGTTACGAGCTGATTCAGCCTTTTTATATCTTTGAACTACAGGCGCAGAGGCCTGAGGAGATGGATAATTATACGTGTCTTGTTTTCTTCAGAAAATACTTGGTTAAGAAACCTGCGATGGCCACTCCAAGGGTGATTACTGGCGCTATAATCAGTCCCATAGTGATCATTTTTGATATGTTTTCAGGTAATAGCGACATTGAGTAGCCAAGACCCAGTAATAAACCGCTCCAAACGCAGGCACTCATCCAAGTATAGTATTGAAAGTGGGCTGATTCTTTCATGCGTAATCCCATCATCAAGGGTAAAAGCGAGCGTACCACGGGAATAAAGCGAGCGCTGAATAGTGCCAATAGTCCATGACGAGTCAGTAGTTTATCTACGGTTTGCAGTTGCTCACTGGGGACAGCACTGATCCAGCCCTGTATTTTAGGCAGTTTATGCAGCCAACGTCCTTGCATAAAGGCGACGGAACTACCAGTGGCTGCGGCGATAACCAGCAATAGCCAAGTTAAGGGTAAGCTGATTATGCCTGCAGCGGCCAGGCTACCGGATAATATCACCACACTGTCACAGGGCAGGGGAGCCGCAGGTAAAAAGGCGCTCTCTAGCCAGATCAGCATCACTATGCACAAGTAGATCATGATGGCACTGTCTGGGTTCTGCAGTATGGCAAAGTCTTGATGCCATAAGGCGGTAAGCACATGTGTAAAAGAGTCCAGCATGTATAGGCGTTCCTAAAAAATAGAGTAAAGGAGACAATGTTCACTCCTAGAGTTGACTATACCTTAGCTATTATCCGGACTCGTGGAATTCTTACGTTAATAAATAAAGTTACATCTGGCGTTAATTTCCAATTCATAAACAGACTCATAGACTGGTGACACTTGGTGTATTTAGGTGTCTTATGCTTAGGTGTCTTATATGGAACTCTTGTTAGATCCCAATGTTTGGCTGGCGTTATTGACGCTGACAGCCTTGGAAATCGTCCTCGGTATCGATAATGTTATCTTTATTTCCATCTTGGTCGCTCGTCTGCCTGAGCATCAGAGAGAACGAGGCCGTGTGCTGGGTCTGGGGCTGGCGATGCTCACCCGGATATTATTGCTACTTAGCATCGCTTGGGTGATGAAGTTAACCCAACCTTTCTTTACTGTGATGGATCATTCAGTCACAGGTAGGGATATGATCTTATTCTTTGGGGGATTGTTTCTTATTTATAAGAGCACCTCGGAGATACATGCCTGTTTTGAGGAGCAGGACGAAGTTGCCTCAGAACCTAAGAACAGTAGCTTTCTGTTTGTCTTAATTCAGATTGCCATTCTCGATCTGGTGTTTTCATTGGATTCGGTGATAACAGCTGTAGGCATGGCCGATAATGTGGAAGTGATGATATTGGCGATTGTGCTTGCCGTTGGTGTGATGATGTTTGCGGCCAAAAGCGTCGGAGATTTTGTGGAGCGACATCCAACAGTCAAGATGCTGGCTTTAACGTTTTTAACCTTGATTGGTTTCACCTTGCTGGCTGAAGGGCTCGGCTTGCATATTCCCAAGGGATATATCTATTTTGCCATGGGTTTCTCTGTCATCGTCGAGTTACTCAATTTAAGAGTCAAATCGAAACGACAGGAGAAGTCTCTGGAAAAATCACGAGAGGAAACTTGTTAGACTTCAACGAGCCTTGCCTAAGTATTTCTGACGTAGTTTGGTGAGTTCGCCTTTTGCGATTATCTGTTCAAATTGAGACTTTAATTTGATGACTGATACTTTCCCTAAACTCTTATTGGAAATCTGCACCCAAGGTGTCCTTTCTGAAACAATAAAAGGTTCACCGAAGAGGTTTATATCTTTATTAAGCTGAAGTGCTGCACTCAGAATTGGATCCATTGGGCCAATTACAGCATCGACATGCCCTACTATCAACATTTTTACGGCTTGAACAAAATCAAATGTCTTAAAGCGAATAATATCCGGGTCTCTGTCTATGTCATCGCTAAACTTTGCTCCCCTTAGATAGGCGAGTTTTTTGCCTTTGAGGCTTTCTAGGGAAGTAAAGTTTGTGCCCTTGAGACCAATCACTACATTTTTTAAACTCGGTAGCGGTGCTATGTAAGTCACATACTGTTCAAGCTCTTTGTATTTGAACATGATGGTCATGTCTGTTTGTCCTGATTTAAGCTCAAGCATTATCCTGGCATAGGGATATACTTCATTGTGAGGCAGATAGCCTGACTCTTCAGCCAGCATGTTGGCAATATCGAAATAGATCCCGCTGGTGAGGTATTCAGATGAACTTGTATTGATTTTGGTCTTAATACCATAGGGTAAAATGTCGATTGTGCATATCTCTATGACTGGGGAGGTAGGTTGAAGCGCCTCAGCATGGACTCGATTGAGAGTGAAGCAGGCAAAGAACAACAAACAGTAAAGGGATATACACCTAATACAGTCGAGGGCAAGCCGTTGGAGGAAGTTTCTATCTGCTGGTTTCAAGTCATGCTATCTCAGGTTTATTTACTCTTATTATGAGTCAATTTGGGGAAAGCAATTGATGGTTGAAGATTTAAACTTAAGTCAGATTGTAAAAAATTACGAATGAATCACTCTCGGGTTGAAAATATTTCCTGATGTTTATCTTGCTAGCTTTCGTAAATAGGCGTGGTGAGAGGTTAATTACACCTGTCCAGAGTTTATCTCTTTCTGAAGCACGGCCCAGCTTATCACGCCGATGACATTGTTTTGGTTATCTTGGTAGATATAGACCTCGCCTCGGCGTTCACGGGAAAGTATTTGGTAGACTTCATTGAGGGTTGCGGTATCCGGGAGTCCCTGGATAGGGTGACGGGTCAATGTGCTGGCGTCATCAGCAGCTTGTAGTTCAAGCTGTAACATCTGAATATCACCTAAGTTGTCTCTTACAAGGACAGAGCGCCCCTCTGCACGCTTTAATACTTCTAGTAATAATTCCTCATTATCTTTAACGATAACTAGGCGTCTATCCATCAAGGCGCGAACGCCGGTTTTCATCAAGCCTTGTTTGACTGGCGATACCTTGTAATCAAGGCCCATTATCTCAAGCTGTTTATAGAGCAAGGATTTAGAGTTAAACCCTTGATGGGCGATCAAGAAAGCCGGGATACTGACAAACATGGCAGGCAAGATCATCGAGGCATTGTTGGTTAATTCCAGTAGTGCAATGAGCGCCGCCAGAGGTGCACCAAGACAGACCCCCATCATGGCTGTCATACCTATGATGGTATAGAGGCCGATATAGGGCGCTATAGAGGGGAAAAGTGCGGCACTGATGATGGCCAGTATGGCACCAAGTAGAGCGCCAATACCAAATAACGGGCCTATGATGCCACCAGGAATGCCCAGTCCGAGAGCCGCTATGGTAGCAATGATTTTTCCGATGAACAGTGCTATAAGAAACAGTAATCCTGGGTGTTCACTGATTGCCCGCTCGATGGCTAGATCGCCACTGCCTAAGGCTTCAGGTAAAAAGACACCGACAAGAGTGGTGGCGATACCTGCTAAGAGCAGGCGATAGATCAAGGGCCAGTTTTGTCCCTTAGCAGTGACTTTTAAGAGGGAGTAGTTAAACAGCGCGGCAACACACCCTATGATAATGCCCGTGATGGCCAAGATAGGGTATTGAGACAATGGAATACGAATGACTCCAATTTGTTCATATTCATGGATATTACCGAAAACTAGTTGGCTAGATACCGCGCCGCAGATGGCAGATATCATGATTGGGAAGAAGTAGTGCAGTTTATACTCTCGTAATATGACTTCAAATACGAAAAATACGCCGGCCAAAGGTGCGTTGAAAGTTGCCGCTATTCCTGCGGCAATACCGCCTGAACACATGATACGGACACTGTTATCGGGTAGGTTAAACTTTTCTGCCATGACGCTGGCACTGACAGCTCCAAGATGTATGGCTGGACCTTCCCGACCTACTGAAAAGTTAGTGGCAAGAGCAAATAAGGCCTGAAAAAATTGACCGGGGGCCGATTGCAGTGGGACCTTGCCATAATGAAGCTTCACCCGGTGGAGTACATAGGCTATGCCCATACGCTTATAGCGTTTTGACCCCATTCGAGCCACTAGCCAGATTAAAAGTGCGCCTAATATAGGTAAAAGCACTCGCCAGTCGTCCACTATCTCAGTAAAATCGAGTTCGCTGGTTTGGGTATAGTTATTCAACCAGAGTAGAAGTAGTCGAAACAGAATAATCACGCCTGATGCGATTAAGGCAAATAACAGGGATAACATACACAGTTGCAGACTGAGTTTAGCTTGGGATAACTTGTCTTGCAGCTCTGTTCTCAGGTACATCTGGCATCGCGTGTAGATATTTTTAATTCTGTTTTGCACCGGATCCTTCCTGATTTTCCATTGCCTACCATCATTTTGGAGGTGAGATTATTTTACACACTAGTTATATAAAGAGGTTGTTATTGAATGGCAAATTATCAGCGTTGGCTCGATCGTATTCAAGTGTTAGAGCGAAAAATTCGGCCATCGAGTGTTTATTTACTGTTAGTGGTATTGGTTGCCTTTGCCTTGGGTGGACTCACTTATAGCTTATGGTCTGACCATAATCGACCCGTCCCAGAGAATAACACAGAACAGCTAAGTAAATTGAATAAGCAACTGAATATTCAGGCTCAAACTTTAGCGGCCAAAAATCTTGAGCTGGCATTGTCTAGAGAAACTAATGAGAAAATGCAGGACTTGTTCGTAGAGCAACACAGCAAAGAGAAAGACTTACATAGGGAACTGGCATTCTACCGCAGTATTATGGCACCTGAGAGCATTGCCGATGGCGTAGCCATAAATGGTCTAGAGTTTACTCCAAGTCTATTGCCAAGCCAGTATCGACTCAAGCTTATCCTGACGCAGCTACAAAAACGTAAGCAGTCTCTTAAGGGGAGAGCCGAATTTACTTTTGTCGGGGTTCAAGACGGTAAAGTCGTTGAACTTAGTTTGGCTAAACTAACAGGCGATAAGAGTTTGAACTTCCAGTTTAGATATTTTCAGGTATTAGAGGCTGAGATCACTTTACCGGAGAGCTTTAAGTTGTCCAGAATTCTAGCTAAAGTCATAGTGCCCTCGAGCCGTTGGGCTAAAGGTTCTCAGGCTGAAATGGAGTTCTCTGCCCTTGAGTTACTTCCCGATGCTAGTAATATTGAACCGGATAAAATCGAGAAACCAGTTCAGTGATCGACTGAGCCAGTGTTATTATTAGATCACAGAAACGAAATGCGATGGGCTTAATACTTGAACAAATTGGTCAGGTATTAGATAATCCCGCACAGTAATTAGATCTAGAGGTACTCATGACTGAACAAACTGCTGAACAAGTGACAGAAGCTGAAGATGCTTTGCCTATTCAATTTACCGATGCGGCTGCCTCAAAGGTAAAAACGTTATTGGATGAAGAGGAAAACGATGCATTGAAGCTACGTGTCTACGTCACTGGTGGCGGATGTTCTGGTTTTCAGTACGGCTTCACTTTCGATGAGAAAGTTAACGAAGGTGACTTTACCGTCGAGAAGCAGGGAGTCCAGTTAGTCGTCGATCCTATGAGCTTACAGTATCTGGTTGGTGGTGAAGTCGATTACACCTCAGGTCTTGAAGGTTCACGCTTCTTCGTGAAGAATCCTAATGCGACGACAACCTGCGGTTGTGGAGCTAGCTTCTCAGTATAAGCTCTCGATTAAAGCTGAATTAAAGCATTTATGAAAAAGCCAGTTGCATTGCAACTGGCTTTTTTTGTTGTCTTTAGCACCTAGCACCTTAACTCATTATATTCATATTTATCTTGGTATTGAAGTAGGCCTTTACCTTAGGAGTAAAGGCTACCCAGACTTGAATGATTGCAAGTACGATAATAATGCCGAAGATGACGAAATCCGGCACTTTCGTTTGCAAGTCACCGATCTTAAATGTCGATGGATTTCCGACCAGCAAGTTATCTGGATCATAAAGATAGACTGGTAACATACTGACGAGAGCAAGTTGAAGTGCCGTATAACCTTGTAAGAAATACATGGCAGTACGCTGACGGCCAAGTATCGCAATCACCATGATTATGGTTAGTATACAAAATAACTCGCCCTGATTTGCGATGAGGCCGCTAATTGAGGCGATCGTGAAGAAAGCGCATAAGGCCGCAAGCCTTTTAGGCAGAGGTTGATTTACTACAGGAATTGCAGCTGAATTGGTTTGTGTTTGGAGAGCTTCACCGTTCTCATTCTCACGATTCGTGGCTTCACCTAAATCATTGCGATTATCGATTGAAGGATCCGAGGTTTTCTTTTCCAAGCTGAATCTCCTGTAAGCAAGGCCTAAATTAGTGACGTTGCTTCGGTGTTAGACGCTGCTCTAATTCAAAGGGAGGAATAACGACACCAAGGTCTTCCTGCACAGGGAATACTGCAACAAATAGATCATCATCCTGCATGCCCGGAACCCAGCGTTCCAACCATTCAGATACCGGGATTGCGAGTGGGATGCAGTTATCCCAATCATCGACAGCCCATGACTTCGCAGCCTCCTCGCTAGGCCACATAGGAATACAGTCTTCCTCTTCAGTGGTTAGCATTACGCAGCCATCATCATCTTGAAGGGTCCATAATATTTCTTCAGACTTTACTTGCTCAACAAAATAGTCGTAGCGAGCTTCTGGAGTCATCTGGCTTGCATCTTTGGCACTTTTACTCATGGTATCTCTCGTTTTAAATAGCTTGAACGTGTTAGCGCCAAAGTGTTAGCGATAACGGAATTGAGCGGATCATACCATTTCGTTGGCAGTATTTTGAGGCTTTTTTATTTTGGAAAGAAAAGGGGGAGAATATAAATATTGTACCGAGAGAGTAGACTCTCTGTCGGTACAATATTTATCGATATAAAGCAGTTACTAACTCTCTTTTGCGTTAAAGAATTTGTAGATAAAGCCAGCTATGATTGCACCTGCGATTGGGGCTACCCAGAACAGCCAGAGCTGAGATATCGCCCAGTCACCGACAAATAGTGCGGGTCCAGTACTACGGGCAGGGTTCACAGAAGTGTTTGTGACAGGAATACTGATCAAGTGAATGAGAGTTAAACCCAGTCCTATGGCAATCGGGGCGAAGCCTTGTGGCGCTCTGGCATCGGTTGCTCCTAAAATGATCAATAGGAAGAACAGGGTCATAACGACTTCTGTTACTAAGGCTGAAGTCATGGAGTAACCACCTGGTGAGTGCTCGCCGTATCCATTAGATGCGAAGCCATCGATTAAGCTAAAGTCGGCATTACCTGATGCGATAAGGAATAAAATTCCCGCACCGGCGATACCACCAGCAACTTGAGCGACAATGTAAGGGGCTAAATCTTTTGCCGGGAAACGTCCGCCAGCCCAGAGTCCGAATGAAACAGCTGGATTAAGGTGACAACCTGAGATGTGGCCTATGGCGAACGCCATGGTTAGCACAGTGAGTCCGAAGGCAAATGAGACGCCTAATAGCCCAATGCCGACTTCGGGAAAGGCGGCAGCTATTACCGCACTACCACAACCACCGAGTACGAGCCAAAGAGTACCGATGAATTCGGCAGCCATTTTTTGAGACATGTTCATTAACAGTTCCTTTTGTTTTACCGCTCATACTCTTTGTTAGCTAAAGCCTTTTAGCCACATTAGACGTACTTTTAGCCAAAAGATCGGCTAACAAGAGTAGAGCAAAATGAGTTCAACTCTACTCTACGCTTTGCTAAATGAATGAGACAGTGAAATTTTTTGTGTTTACAGTTTATGTAGTATCAAACGATTCACATTAAAGCGTAAATGGATTCAGATCACAGTTTCCTTAATGTTACCCTCTGAATTTTGTGTGATTTGGAGTGTTGCAAATTTAAAATATGACTAAAGCCTTATTGATTTAGCCTGAATCGTTCGGCGTTTATCATCTCAATGAGGGTCGCTGCTTAATTTAACAAACAGCACCTTTCGACGCTGTATGCTTAAGGTTTCTCTGGGCGGTTAAGCCAAAAATTAATGAAAGCTTACTGCCGTATCTGGTGCATTGGTCTTATGGCTTACATGCTCATCCAGCCACATCTCCTGCTCCCACAGCATATGTAAGATAGACTCCTTAGCTTTATAGCTATGGCTCTCATAAGGGAAAGTCACGAGTCTAGCGTTACCGCCTAAGCCTCTAATGGCTTTAAACAATCTGGTTGATTGCATTGGGTAGGTGCCTGAGTTGGAGTCCATTTCTCCATGCATGATGAGTAGTGGCTCATCAATTTTATCGGCATGGGTAAACGGAGATATCTGCTGATATAGGCTTGGGGCTTCCCAGAAGTTTCTTTTTTCATTTTGGAAGCCAAATGGCGTTAAGCTGCGGTTATAGGCGCCACTTCTGGCTATGCCTGCTGCGAAAAGGTCTGAATGGGCTAGTAGGTTAACCACCATAAATGCACCATAGGAATGACCACCTATGGCTATTCGCTTTCTATCGGCGATCCCCATATGGACTAGAGTGTCGATGGCTGCAGCCGCGTTATCAATAAGCTGAGCCCTGAAACTGTCGTTCGGCTTCTCCTTGCCAGTGCCTATGATCGGCATGGCAACCCGGTCAAATACTGCGAAGCCTTTGGCAACGAAGGGGATGGGGCCTTTCGGGCTTATGTAGCTGTATTGATTCGGTGAAAAATTAACTTGGCCTGCTACTTTTGAGTTTTTGAACTCTCTTGGATAAGCCCACATCAGTACCGGCAGAGGTCCGTCTTCTTTTTTATAACCAGCGGGAAGATAGAGGTTGCCAGATAGGGGCAGGCCATCGGCGCGTTTATACGTGACTAGTTGTCGGCTCATTCCTGCATATTGCGACAGATCTCTAGCTGCTTGATATAAAATTTTTTCGGTTTTAGTTTCAGCGTCAATCAAGACTAGATGTGATGGATTCTCACTAGTTTGTCGATTGATAATGAGTTTAAGCGGGGCTCTGTTGAGCACGTATCGAACTGTTTCAAGTTTATTGACTGAGGACTTCCACAGTGTCTCAGATGAGAATGTTAATTTGGGTTCTGAGGTTAAATTAATCGGTAGCGACTTTAGGAAAGGTTGGTAGCCTTGAGCTGATGCGCCTAAACCATAGTGAAGTAGGGTGTCATCTTTTATTGAGATCAGTTTCCCGTAGGCTTTACCATTAATCTCGCCGCGCTGTGAAAGGACTTTTCCTGGATCTGAATAAGTATCACGCAGGGCTTTTTGATACCAAAGCTTAAGCTCTGAAGCTTGGTTTGAATCGAAGAAGCTGACTCGTATCTGTTTCTTGCTTGAGTTCTTTTCGGTGATCATGCCAAGGGCTTTTTCTCCCCATTGAACTTTTTTTATTCGCCAAGGTGTTTTTAATAAACCTTTAGCTTCCCCATTAAAGGGGGCTGATATTTGTAACAGCTGATCTCTGTTTTGTACTTTCACATTAGCATCACCTTTATCTAAGGCTTTTACGAAGGCAATAGTATCGGGTTTATCTGAGCGCCAGTGTATCTGGCGTGGTCCTTTTCTGACCGAGTCACTTCCCGACGGTCTGAATTCGCTACTTTCTAGTTGTGCCAGTGTTTTAAGCTGGTTTCCTGCGATATCAAATAGCTCAACTGATTGGGCAAAATCATAGTATTTCACCATATGAGAAAATGGTGGGGAGATACGTCTAACTAGAATATATTCATCACTGGGGGATAGCTGGTAGCCGATATTGATGTCAGGTGGGCCAATCAAGTTTATATCGCCATTGAGGGAGAGTAAGGTTAATTGGCTTTGAGTCAGTAGGGTAAAATTTTCATCATCCTGAGTATTTTTAAGAAGGTCTTGATAGGTACGTCGAGGCGCTTTTTGGCTACTGGTTTTGCTGATGTTAGGACCAAGCTCATTTAGCGTTTCTGTAGAGTCATTATTCACAGATGCTATATTGGTTAGCACCCCCAGACTGTTATGTAACCACTGATACTTAAGGCCTAAGCTCGCATTGAGTCTGGTTTTAGTTAATTTTTGGGTAATTTGCTTTTCTATATCGTAAACATATAGGTGAGCACCTTGCTCTGATATACCGATATAGCTAATGAAACGGCTATCGGGAGAGAAATTAACTTTTACAATGTTAGTGGTCGCTAACAGGATACTGCGTTTTTTAGGTGGTTTGGATGGACTCACTGTTGTGAGGTCAATTAATTCTATACTTATGTATTGTGACTTAATTCGGCTGGGGAGCAGTTGCTCTGGAGATAACCTAAGGCCTGCTAGCTTTAATTCTGCTTTGGCTAAGGTTTGGATCTCTATATGACTCTTGGGTGATAAAACCGCTAACCATTGATTGTTACCTGATAAGCGAGTGCTTACTTTCTTATTTTGGTTAACGACATCCTGTAGGGCTTGGCTTGGCACCTGGTATTCATCGGCTTTGCTGATATGACTACAAAAAGCTATCAGGGCAAACATAAAGACGGGGATACGAGACATTCTTATCTCCTGATAAAAGAGGATTGTAATAGGCAAGAATAGCGCCCAATACGGACGCTATTTATTTGTTAGTTCTAGGGGCTAGAACTTTTGTGAGTAACCGAGGAATAGGCTACGACCCTTTGAAGAGTAACTGCTGTTATCATCTTCATAGAATGGCCAATCGTTATGCTTGTCGTTACGGGCGTCATAAAGTGGCGGCATCTCATCGGTTAGGTTTTTAACCCCCGCGGTGAATTTACCTTCCCATGGTGCTGAGTAAGATATTGTGATGTTTATTGTCTGATATGCATCTAAGGTATCAGTCTCAATTGACTCTATGTCATCGCCATTTGCGTCTGTGTACTCGAACAGATCGGTACCGACAGCTTCACCTGTGTAGTAGTAGGTGATGGTTGCTCGGAAATCTTCATAGTTCCAACTCAGGCTGGCATTACCTTTCCACTTCGGGAAGTAATCTGTCTCAGTCTGCTCCTCAATAACATCCCCCAGTTTCTCTTGATACTCTTTCTTGAGTAGGTAAGAGGTCGCCAGCTTAAGTTTAAACTCACCTGCGGCAGTTTCTGGGAACTGGTAGTTGAAGCTCGCATCGATACCTTCCGATGCTTCATAGGCACTGTTGATCGGTCCCTTACGCATACACTTTATATTTTCGATGCCGTCATCATCAAACTCATTCAGGTAACCCACTTCTGACATCTCTGTGCAGTCGTTGTATTGACCTGTTTTGTCATAGGAAGGGTTATTTACCACATCGTAGCTGGAAATGGTTTTTACAGCGCCTTCAAGTTCAATGTTCCACCAATCTATAGTCAGGTCGGCATTATCTGTAATGTTTGCAACTAGGCCTAAGTTCCAGTACTCACCTTCTTCTTCTTTAAGGTTTAGGTTTCCTGAGTTATACGAAACGTAATCATCTTCGTAGATATCATTTGGATCCGTTGGGTGTGGAATATCTATGCTGCTATAGCCACGTGTTTGTCCCGCATAAAGACGGTGCATATCAGGTGCCCTGAAACTCTTACCCCAGTTAGCACGTAGCATCATCTCATCGATTGGACGATAGGTAAGGCCTACTTGTGGAGTGGTTGCACCGCCCACATCTGAATCATCTAAATATTGGTCATAGCGCAGTGCTGCAGATAGGTCTAATGATTTAACCCCTGTCATGTTAGCAAGCAGTGGGATTTGTAGTTCACCGGCAACGGCTACGCGATCTCGATCGCCCTTACCCCCCGTGCCCCCCATGCCGATGAAACCACCACTCATAGTGGTCTCATCTAAGGTATCTTCATAACTTTCACGTGCCCACTCTGCAGTGGTGGCAAAGCCGACTGTACCAGCATCTAGCTCCATCAAGTCGCCGGTAAAAACGGCCTGAAACTGGTGCATGCTGGAATCTGAATCTTTAGTTGAGTCGCCCATTAGCGCTTCAGCTTGCTCAGAAGTTAACGTGTTATTTGGGTACCATTTAGAGGCATCGGTATCGTTAGGATCGAACGTCACCATGCCCAATAGGGCATCGGCACTAACCATGTGATGATTCTGCTTCTCATATTTGTTGTAGCTGCTTGACCAGGAAAGGTCTAGCTCATAATCGCCAATCATGCCATTAGCGCCAAACGCTAATGATGCCTTAGTATTTTGAGTGTCATAGGTGCGAGTACCTGGAAATTCTTCCATACGTCGACGCATCTGGAATTTGTTGTAATCTTCAAAGTCAGCTTTTTCGTAACTTATGGCGCCTGTGACTTCATCTTCATAGATGTAAGTTCCAAAGCCTTTTTCATCTTTGTACTTAGTTGATTCTTTGTAAGAGGCATTGAGCATGCCGTATAGCTGCCAATCATCATTGAGATCATAAGTGCTGTTAACGACTAAGTTAATTCTGTCGTATTCAGACTGTAAACCACGGTCGGCGTACTTATCGTAATAACAATCATATTTACCTACGGGGGTGTAGATGCCTTTATCACCAAACAGATCCGTACACTGAGATTTATTCAAAGGGCTGTACTTATCATCGGTATAGACCTTACTATAATCCTGTACCCATGAGGCCCAGCTAGAAGCCGATGCATCACCAAAGGGCCCCGCTCCCCAGCGAGTATCTCCATCTTCATAATATGCAGGGTTGTAAAGATCATCACGTTGATAGGTCTGTATAGCGCCGACTTGTTTGTATTCGAGCATGATTAAGGTTTGGCTGTTTTCAGTGTTAATGCCCTGAAGATAAGAAAGGTCAAACTGCTCGCCACCACCCTGGGTGGTATCTGAATATTTTGCTTCGACTTTTGCGCCGTCATATTGCTTCTTAAGAATGATGTTTACCACACCACCAACCGCATCTGAGCCGTAAATTGCAGAAGCACCACCTGTAAGAATCTCAATGCGATCAACTGCAGCGGTTGGAATATCGGATACATCAACAAAGTTTGAAGTGCCACCCGCAGCCGATGGGAATGAAGCCTGGCGACGTCCATTAATCAATACTAAAGTTCTGTTGGCGCCCATACCACGTAGGTTAACTGAGCTTGCGCTGTCGGTGAAACCGTCACTTTCACCGTTAAGAGATCCGCCGTTATTGGCAACTGATGATTGTAGAACCTCAGCGATGGAAGATAGGCCGCTATTGGCGATGTCATCTGCTGTGATCACGGTAACTGGCGCAACACCTTCGAAGTCAGCACGCTTAATACGAGATCCCGTTACAGCAATTTTCTCCATCTCTTTATCTGCTTCAGCTTTACCGGCTGTCTGCTCTGCAGCTTGTAGCGTTGACGATGTTAGCGCTGCCATTGTTATGGCCATTGTCAAAGCTGATAATTTCATCTGATTTTTCATCTGAGTCCAGTCCTTGTTTTTATAATTTACTAGGACCAATTAGATTAGAACCTAGTTTTTTAGGGATTATGCTGTCGATTAGCAATTCACAATCTCGTAAGATGTTAGCTGGAGTTATTTGTAAATAAAATGTTGGCTTTGGGCAATCGCTTATGTGTCGTTTATACCTTGTTTATATATCTATTTAATATCTATTTCTTTTATTATTAGTTTCTTACCTCTAGTTTTGATGTGCTGAATTAACTTGTGATCATATGTTTAAAACCTGTAAACTTATTTGAGGCCGAGATAATCACCACTCAAGTGAGGTGATGCATAAATAGTCAAAGAATACGATTCGGTTGTTTGCGGGGGGATCATGATAGAGATAAAAAAAGAAGCCATATTTACGTTAGCAGGCTGTGTAATAACGCCAAGCGACAATAGCCTGAACTTCAAAGGTTGTGCTGTGAATATTGCAGATAATCAGGAACTATCTAGCGATAAAATCTCATTGCAGCCTAAGTTTATTGAGTTGTTAAGTTACCTTGCCAGAAAGTATCCCAACGTGGTGACTCGGGAAGAGTTGATCGAAAATATTTGGGAGGGCAACGTTTATGTGGGAACTAAGGCATTAACCAACGCCATATGGCATCTAAGAAAGCAACTCAATCCTCTGGTTTGTCAGCAAAATGACTCTAGAACACCAGCAATAGAAACGGTAAGAAAGACAGGCTACAGACTGTTAATTGAGCCTGAGTTCTCACCAGCCGATTTAGTCTCTCAACCAGAAGTCTTGGAAATAGAGCAGGCAAAAGTACAGCGTCTTTCACATCAACTTAGGAAGGGAAGAGTTGTAGTTATTTTTTCCTTGTTTGTTATAACTATCGCTATTTTTTTCCATCTTTATCAAGATAATAAGCAGTTAAAAAAAACTGAGCTACTTCAGTTAACTAGAGCTGCAGGGGCCGAACTTTATCCAGCTCTTTCGCCGGATGGGCGTTGGTTGGTTTATGGAAAAGGAAAAAACTTATATCTTAAAGACCTTCAAACGCCAACCAACACTCCTAAACGACTCACTCATAAAGAAACGTCTGAATTGCGTGCAATTTGGACTCCCGATGGTAAGGCTTTGATTTATCCGAGCAGGGACGTTAAAAGTGGCGAATGTTACATGTCTTTATTGAGACTCGACAGTCATGAAGTGGTGAATCTTACATCTTGTTATAACACAAGTTCAGCCTTGGATATTTCAACTGATGGTAGCTCACTTATCTATATCTGGAAGGGGGATTCAGAAGAATATAGTGGTTTGTACCAACTTGACTTAACGAAGAAGAGTGTACCTCAAAGGATCTCTTGTTCTATGAATTGTGATTACCGAGATCGTGATGTGGCATTTAGTCCTGATGGGCGTTGGCTAGCGATCTCTAGACGTTTTGGGAATATATCTGAAGATATTTTTATCAGGGATAGGTCAACAGGAAATGAAATTCGATTAACCCAAGGTCTAGAGGATATTCGAGGGTTAAGTTGGCACCCTGATAGCAATAAGTTAGTCTTTAGTACTGAAAACTCGAGTACTAGATCGGGTTACCTCATAGATATTTACTCTAAAGAGCTGACAAATTTATCTGTCCCTGGCTTTAGTTATCCAAAGTTTGCACCCAATGACACTAAATTAGTTTTTTCTAATTATGTGAAGGACTTCAAGGTAGCATATTTAGCTCTGGACCAGGCTATTCCGTCTACGATATTCCCCTTATCTAATGCAGAATTTAGTTACCGTAATCCAGATTACTCCAGAGTGAATAAGCGTATTGTTTATGTTTCTAATGAGACCGGTAATAATGAGATTTGGACCTCCGATGTTAATGGAACGAATAGAAGGCAACACACAGATCTTAAACGTCGTGTTGCCTATCCAAGTTGGTCAAGAGATGGCAGTAAAATTGCATTCTTGGCGCCAGATGATAAAAATGAAGGCAATAAGGTGCATGTACTCGATTTGGAAAATGATGGGGTTAGCATACTTGCTTCAAGTTACTTAGATCATAGACGACCAACCTGGGGAGCTAATGATGAAGTGGTACTGTCTTCGACTGATGATGGCTTAATGGCTTTTTCATTGTCTAACAAGTTACCGTCAAATGTCACGCCACTACATATACGTTTAAGTAAACTTATCGATGGGAACAAGTTGATTTTTACGCTGGTTGGAAAGAAAGGACTATGGACTTTAGATTTAAGCAAGAGCGATGAAATTAGAGAACTCATATCAGTTGATGATTTTGATGAAGATTACAATTGGGTGGTAACAGGTAAAGGTGTTTATTTTAGAGACGTTCACTCAAAATATCAGCTGATTAACTTTTGGAGTTTCAATACAGATCTTATCACACCAATATTAAAACTACCGCCGAATAGCCTGCATCCCTTCGGTTCGATGAGTTATGTGCCGAGCGAGCATAGAGTGCTGATGACTTTGTCAGAATACTCTAAACGGGATGTGATGTTACTCGATCATAAGTTACTACACTGAATTGAATGGCACCCGCAAAGGATTAGCGCTACTTAGGCTAGGTATTATTTTAATTAAAGTAGCACTCGGCTATGCCTTTTTAGGCCGCTGGAAATAGTGAGCCTAATACGGCCTTTCGGCTTGCTCCTGTGACAGCGGGGAGGTTTCCAGACTGTCTAGTGTGGAACCGCATGGCAAGCCAGGCAAAGGCGATGCCTTCGACCCATTGTGGATCTATCCCCAGCTTAGATGTGGTACTCAAGGTATACCTTGGCAATAGCTTAGCTAGGCGTCGCATCATCTCACCGTTGAATGCGCCGCCGCCGCAGACAAACAGTTCTCCGCTATCAGATAAGGCTAATGTATCCTTGGCTATGCTATGACAGGTTACATCGAGCAAAGTTGACTGAATATCGGCTTCGTTAAGATAACCAAATGCCGCTGTCTGCTGTTCAAGCCAAGCTTGGTTGAACAGCTCTCGTCCTGTGCTTTTAGGGAATGCTTGAGAGAAGTAGGAATGAGACAGTAAGTGCTTGAGCAGCTTTTCATCTGTACTCCCGCTAGCAGCCCAGGTACCGTCCTTGTCATAGGGTTGCTGTAATGCCTGTTGGCACCAGGCATCGATTAGCGTATTACCCGGACCCGTATCGAAGCCTATCACCTCTTGGTTGTCCTTAACCGCAGGCAGGTAAGTGATGTTGGAGATCCCGCCGATATTGAGAATGACCTTAGGTGTGTCTGTAGTGGCAAATATCTCTTGATGAAAGGCTGGCACTAAGGGGGCACCTTGTCCGCCTAAGGCGATGTCTTTACGTCTGAAATCGGCAATTACATCGATACCAGTAGCTACCGCTATGGTGTTGGGATCACCAATTTGCAGGGTAAATCCCATATCCAGATTGGGCATATGTCTGACAGTCTGTCCATGACTACCTATGGCAATCACTTGCTCTTTTTCAACAGCAGCTTTGGCTAATAAGGCGTTGACGGCCGTAGCAAATAACTGCCCGACACTGCGATCGAGTTGTCCAAGCAGGTTGATTTCATCATTTCCAGGCAAACAGAGGCGCTGCAAACCATTTAAGGTATGTTTTGGAATCGTTTCACTATGTTTCGCCACAAGTTTTGGTTGTCGCTCGTTAAAGTCGACTAAGACAGCATCGACACCATCCATGCTAGTACCTGACATCAAGCCAATATAGTAGTCTTTGTTCATTGCATATATTCCATAATCTATCGAACAATAGCCTGGGAATGTAAGTTATTTCAGGAAGCCAGGCTAAGGGCTTTTAGCGTTTAGTTTATTGTAGAGGCTAGCTGGACCTGCTTGTTCTGTTGAAGTTTAGCCATGATCTGCTTACTTAGAGCCAAAAACTTGGATTTTTCTGTGTTGGCTATGGGTAATGATTTAGGTAGTTTGACCGTTCTAGGGTTTCTGTGTGTACCATTGACGATAAATTCATAGTGCAGATGTGCACCTGTGACACGACCAGTTGAGCCGAGGGTACCAATGATCTGTCCCTGTTTAACAGTCTCTCCTTGTCTTACCTTACGCTTCTTCAGGTGCAAATATTTAGTGGTATAGGTGTCGTTATGTTTGATAAAGACATAGTTACCATTGTATTGGTTGTAAGCTGATTTTATCACTCGTCCCTTACCTGCAGCTTTAATCGGTGTTCCGACTGCAGCCACATAATCAACGCCTCTATGGGCTCTGACCTGACCAGTGACTGGATGTAAGCGCCTAGGGTTGAAGCTTGAACTGACATATTTGAAATCGACGGGAGAGCGCAGGAAGGCTTTACGCATGCTACGTCCATCTTCTGAATAATAGTTACCATCTGTGTATCGCACCGCTGTGTAACGATCGCCCTGGTTACTAAATTCTGCGGCTAAAATATTGCCATTTCTGAGGAACTCACCGTCGGCATATTCCTCTTCGAAGATGATGGCAAAGTTATCTCCCAGTCTGATGTCCAGGGCAAAATCGATGTCCCAACCAAAAATCGTCGCTAGCTGCATGATCTGATTTGGGGTTAATCCTGCGCTCACGCCAGCATTCCAGAAGTTATTGCTAATCGTCGCGCTGGCAAATTTATTACGGCTCTCAACTTTCTTTTGTGAAATGTGTTCGGAATAGCCCTTGTCATCTTTATCTATGACCAGAGTAGAAATGGGGTTGATATGGTAACTCAGTTGCAAGAGTTCGTCGGCGTCATCTTTCACTATGATGATCTCTTCGCCAGGTATTATTCTCAGCAGGTTTTTCTTCGCTGCCGGTAGTTGAGTTATCTCATAGACATCCCGTGAGCTTAACCCTGCACGATTAAACAGGGCGGCTAAGGTATCACCGCTCTCTACTTTGAAATGTTTAACGTGTTTCTTTCGGGCTTGCTGATTCTTTAATTCATCGATGGAGCTTTCAGCCCGGGGAGTGTTCTGGAGATTTGAGTCGGCAATATTTTGCGGCAGATCGGCTGGTGGTGTCGGCGTACGGAATGAGAGTGGAGTCTTCAGCTGTTCTAATTTATCGGCACTTATATTCGAGTCGGCACTTCTGTCACCATTGCCTAGGTCTATGCTACCGGAAAGACGAGAGTTTGCATCATTAGATGCATCGGTATCGCTGGAAGGTAAAATAATTATGATTAAGGTTACTAACACTAAGAAACACAAGAGTATTTGGTGTACTTTCGGTAGTAATTTTAAGAGCGTTATAACCTTTCCCATCGAACATTTTCCTGTTGAGCTCAGTCGCAATTTTTTTGCTTATAGTGATCCCCTTAGTGTACACACTTTCAATTGTGCTGGCTAACAAGTAACATGACTCTTTATTTTTGAATGAGCTCCTAGGAGTAGTTGGCGAGATGGCTGATTTAGACCAAGCAATAGCAGAGATTAAACGCGGTACCGATGAGATATTACTCGAGGCGGATCTGCTGGCAAAATTGAAAGAGGGGCGTCCCTTACGTATTAAGCTTGGAGCCGATCCAACCGCGCCTGATATTCATCTTGGTCACACTGTGATCTTAAATAAGATGCGTACTTTTCAGGAACTAGGTCACGAAGTGATCTTCTTGATAGGTGACTTCACTGGTATGGTTGGCGATCCGAGTGGTAAGAATAGCACTCGTCCTCCGCTGACTCGCGAGCAAGTACTCGCTAACGCAGAAACCTATAAGCAACAGGTTTACAAAATTTTAGACCCGGCCAAGACGCGCATAGAGTTCAATTCGACCTGGTTGGAGCCTCTTGGTGCAGCTGGCATGATACGTCTTGCCTCGAAGCAAACCGTAGCTCGTATGATGGAGCGTGATGATTTTAAGAAGCGTTATGCTTCGGGTCAGTCGATTGCTATTCACGAGTTTATGTATCCCTTGCTACAGGGTTATGACTCGGTAGCATTAGAAGCCGATGTTGAGCTCGGCGGTACCGATCAGAAGTTTAACTTGCTGATGGGACGCGAGTTACAGAAATCTGAAGGGCAAAAGCCTCAGACGGTTATCATGATGCCGCTTCTTGAAGGCCTTGATGGCGTGAAGAAGATGTCTAAGTCTGCTCATAACTATATCGGTGTGAGTGAGCCAGCTGGTGAGATGTTCGGCAAGATTATGTCTATCTCTGATGTACTCATGTGGCGCTACTTCGAGCTGTTGTCATTCCGTCCTCTTGGCGAAATTGAGCAGTTTAAGGCCGATATCGAAGCCGGGGCAAACCCTCGTGATATCAAGATTGCCTTGGCGAAAGAGATCATTGCTCGCTTTCATGATGACGCTGCGGCAGAAGCGGCTCATCAGGAATTTATCAATCGCTTTCAAAAAGGGGCGGTTCCCGATGATATCGAAGAGATTGAGCTGAGTGTGGGTGAAGGTATTGCCATCGCTAATCTGCTTAAAGAGTTAGGCTTTGTTAAGTCGACTTCTGATGCAATGCGTATGATCAAGCAAGGCGCAGCCAAGATCGATGGCGAAAAAATTGAAGATACACGCCTACAGCTAACTGCTGGTACGAGCGGTATCTTCCAGGTAGGTAAACGTAAGTTTGCCAAGGTGACCTTAGTTTAGATTTGTTAAAATCTGACGGCTTAGCTTTAGTTAACGTTATATAATTAAAAAGGTTTCTGGCTTAGCCGGAAACCTTTTTTCGATCTTGGCCATTTATGAACCCAGATTTAGTTAATGTCTAAGCTGACTCCGGAAAAGCTCTGGTAGGCTCGTAAGCCGATATGCAGCTGCTCATCCTGGCTGACGGTGAGTGAGCATGACTCATCATTGGCAGATTGATATGGACGACAGTCATAGTCGGTCTGAGATGGCGCAGCTCCTTTCTTGACATAGAGATCCGCATCCCCGATCCCGCCGCTAGCGTTGATCACTAGTTGAGTCACCCCTTGTGGAACAGTGTAACTAAAATTCAGCCAGCTTCCTTTGTCTGCACTGAGGTCTGTATGAGGAAAATCATCTGGCATATTCGCTTTAATAGTGGCAAGGAGCTCCACGCCGGCAAAGTCACTGTAGGCAATTAATTTCACATAGACCTTGCCCGGAGTGCCCATCAAGATCCGACACTGCTCATTATTACCGCCGATATAGGGACGGCAATCATAATCATTTTTGTTCGGCTCTGCCCCTGATTTCACATAAAGATCGGCATCACCTGTGCCGCCTGTGATGTTAATCAGGATTTCGCGATTATTCTCATCTGTACTAATGAAATAGCTTAGTTCCTCATCTTTTTTTGCCGTTAGGTTTGAGACGGGAATCCCCGCATGCAACTCATTACCTGTACCGCTATCTGTGACAATCAGTTGTAGACTCGTGGCGTGGTTAAGCCCTTGGTCGTCGGTTACTGTGAGTGTCAGGGTATAACTGCCTGTAGCGGCATAATGATGCTGAACAGATATTCCATTCAGTTGAGTTCCGTCGCCCATGTCCCAGGAGTAGTCGACGATGGCATCGTTATCGTCGCTGGAACCTATACCATTCAGGCTGCAGCTTAAATCGCTGCAAGTGGCGTCAATTTGTGCCACGGGAGGCCTATTCTGAATCGGTCCGGCATCACCATCTGGAACTACATCACCGAAGTGAGCCGAAACCTGAGGCCATATCTTATCAATACGTACCCCTTGATTCTCACAGCCGCCAAAATGGTGCAAAGCTATGACCTTGTTTGGAGCTACGGACGATGACTGGAGAACCCGACGAGCCACCGGTAGTGTCACAGAAATAACCGGCATCGGAACCTGCTGCCCGGCCATTGGCACTAGCAGTATCTATCTGGCATAGGCCGCCTGAATTTTGATCACTTTCTATAGCTAGCTCTTTTGGGTTTCCGGCACCGTGCTGGGCAATGTAAATGGTCTCTCCTAGACTGGGAGCTCTGGGCTCCAGGCCGAAGTTACCAAATTGGGTAATATCGGCAAAGTTATTCACCGTAAATAGGGAATAATCCAGATCATAGTCAGTCTGGAGTAGCTCCCGTCCCGTGACCTTGATGGTTGCGACATTACTAGAGCCGCCACAGTTACTGCGCTGATAGTTGAACCATATCTCGGTATTTTCAAGCTTTCCTTGGGTTGAGAGGCAATGGTTGTTGGTAAACATACGATTGTCGTTGCTCACACGCCAGCCAGTACACAGCCCGCTGCCAGCCATTAATAGTCTAGCAACCGGTCGACTTCGCTCATACTCAACCGAGTGAGTAGACTGCCAGCAGGCCACGTCACGGCGTTCATTGACGCCACAAGTGGACTGGGGGGTGATGACATCAATGAGGGGGACAGACTGGCTCTGGTCATCATAGGTTTCACTGTGACCGGCATTGAAGTTGTCAATTTTGATACCGTGATGTGACTCCCATACCCGGCCAGCAGGCATGACTAAGGTGACTATGGCGGTATCCCCAAACACTGACATGGCTGAGAATTGACTGAGACCATTTTCTCCTTTATTTCTGTCGAAGGTAGCGGTTTTATGTGTCTGCCCATCGTAGCTATAGCTTTCCTTGCCATCGGGTGTGCTTACTGTCACGTAGGCCCCGGTTGGCAGGCTGAAGTAGCTGAAATGAACCTTGATAAAAGCAGAGCCGCTTCGTGTGATACGGATATCGTTAGGGATAGGTGCTGCTGAGAGTGAATTTATTTTGGGGCTCAGCGACATCGTTTTTGTCACTGTATCTGCAATGATAATCGGAGTTAACGTGGTTTGTTGAGGTTTAGCGTAGGCTTGAGTCGTGACACATAGATTCGCGGCGAGTGCGACTAATACATATTTAAACATGAATATATTTCCTTATATTTCATATTAATAGGCTACCTTTTGAAAACTCCTATTGTCGGAGTCAGGATAGCCAGACTTAAACGTCCCCTGTATTGTGCTGGTCGTAGAAAATACTAGTACACAGATCAGAACTTGTAAGCCCCCACTTAAGCATTTAATTGAACCTCGTAGAGAGGTATCTATGGAGTGATCGTTAACTTATTGAATATTGGTTTATTATTTTTATGTGAATCGATTTCTGAAATAAAACTTTCACATAAGTCTACTCACAGTAACGGTTTTGGGAGCCGGTAGAGCTTGTGTGTTGATTATCGTACCCCATGCATGTATTTCTTCAAGATAGGAGAGATGAGTAGCATAAATACCCCAAAGCCTATGCCTGTCCACATTAAGAACTCGAATAGCTGAGTGTAAATGGTGGCGGCCTGACTTATGTCCATGCTTTGGGGATCGGAGGTGTCTATGGCGGCCAGTTGGCCTAATCGCATGGCGACGGTTTCTGATAGAGCGGTGGCCAGAAACCAGACCCCCATGGACAGACCGACGACTCGATGGATGGCCAGTTTAGTCACGGCCGACAGGCCTACTGGTGATAGGCAAAGCTCACCTGTGGTATGGAGCAGGTATGCCAGCACCAGCCACCAGAGGCTGATTTGTCCGGCCTCGTTAGGATACGAAGCACCTATGACAAGGGCGCCAAAGCCCAATCCAGCCTGAATGATACCCAGGCCAAATTTGACCGGAATATTGGGGTTTAACTTATGTTTATCCAGCCAAACCCATAATGCGGCGAAGGGGAGTGCCAGCAGCATTATAAAGCCTGCATTGAGGGAACCAAATTGCCCCGCGGCTATCTCTATGCCCCCCAGGTTTCTGTCTACCACGCGATCGGCGTACAGAGTCATGGAGCCTGCCGCTTGTTCAAACAAGGCCCAAAATACAATGGTTGAGCCGATAAGCACCATCAAGACAACCATCTGGTGCATTTCCTCCTTGGTGCCTCTTAAGACTGCATAGCCAATCAGGCCGACGCCAGAAACCAGTAGTAATATTTGTTGGGCGGCGAAGACCACTGGCTCATGTTGAATTATCAACCAGAACATCGACAAGCTGAGGAGGGCGGCAAGATAGATGAGGTGCTCTCGGCTTAGCATGCCTAGCACCTTTTCACTAAGGCGCTGTGGATTGTCCGGCTCTGCCAAGCCTCTGAGGTATTTCTGTCCCTTGAGGAAGGTAAATAAGCCTATCAACATACCGACTCCGGCAGCGCCGAAACCGTATCCCCAGCCGAAGGTTTCCCCCAGATAGACACAGATTATCGTCGCAGCGAAGGCGCCGATATTAATCCCCATATAAAAGATGGTGAAGCCGGATTCTCGACGAGGGTCGTCTTTATCATAGAGCTGACCGACTATGGTAGAGATATTTGGCTTGAGGAAGCCGACACCCACGACGATCAATGCCAGAGCCAGATAAAAGACATTGAGGGCTGCTAGATCCCGTATCTGGATAGTTTCGGATAGCACTGTGCCAGTGAGTATCACGCTACCATCATTGAGGGTGATATCGGCCAGTAGTTGGCTACCCGCCGAATACTGCATTGCTTGGTGTCCTTCTACCGCCATCAAAAAGTGCCCCATGCACAGGAGAATCCCGCCAAAGATAACCGCCTTGCGCATACCTAAATACCTGTCGGCTAATAGGCCTCCTATAACAGGAAGTGAATAGACCAGGCCCGCATAGGAGCCTAATACTTCGAGTCCGGCACCGTCGGAGAACAGATGATATTTAGTCAGATAAAGCAGCAGTAGATACTTCATGCCGTAGAAGGAGAATCGCTCCCACATCTCGGTAGCGAAGCAGACATATAGCCCCTTAGGGTGGCCTAAGAAATCATCATTGAATCCCTGTTCTTCGGTTGGCGAATTTTGAGCTGGGTTCATGAACTTACCTCACAAGCTTTGATATTTGCTTGGTATAAATACTAGTACATAGAGGGGATTAGTATTTTTAACTGAAGTGAAGTAAGTGAAGTAGGGATGACATTGTATTATCTGCTCACCCCGATTGACGCTTGTATAATCCACAATCAAGGTATTCAAATCGATTAGACCTGAACCGCTCAGCATGGCTTGAATAAATTGCAGTTGAGTGAATTGAACATCGAAAGTAAGGGGATACCGCTGCGCCAACCAGAAGTAAACATGCAATACCTGAATTAACGAGGAAAAGTACTTGTTTTAGTGAGCGCTATTATAGAAATTAATGTAAAACTGGCGCGCGAATATGCAGGTTGATTTCGATAATCTGAAATAACAAAATCTCCAAAAAGTCTGAAATAATGTTAAGTGAAATAAATTGTCTACCCTCGGAATTAAATTTCAATGTCACATTAAGTTATTGAAATTAACTTTTAACTTTTCATTTCGTAAGTTTTCACAATGATTCAAGTTTATCCATTTGCTTGCCGATGTTGACTGTCCTAATATCGCCACGGAACTTTTAATAGCTTAGAGAACAGCTTAAGTAATGGCAGATCTTAACGTGCAAGCAATTCAGCCCTCAGTGCTTGAAGATACCTACAACAACATAGGTGAGGGGTTTCAAGAAATCATGGATGATTTACAGAAGATAAATGAAGGTGGAAACACTATTTCTTTACAAGACACTCTGGCCTTACAGCAATCTGTATTTCATTACAGCATGTACCAAGAGACAGTCACAAAAATAGCCTCTAAGTCTGCTACGGCAATTAATGATGTTATGAAGGCGCAGTAATGAAGAGACTGTTCTGGATAGTGCTTTTTATGCTTTGTGGATGTAATGATCAAGGTAATTTAGAGGTGGCAAGTTTCGAATCTGCTGATTTTGCCAATAAGGTTATTGTTTTACTTGGTCGATATCAGGTTTCCGCAACATTATCTGTTACTAAAGAGCATTATCTTGTCTCTGTCAGTAAAGAGAACTTAGTAAAGGCGAGGCAGGTACTAACCAAATTTAATTTTTATTTTGAACGAGAAGATCTAAATGATCTTTTAGAGTCTAAATTTGCCAGTTTAAGTAAGTTAGAAATGGTAAAGGGGAACTTACTTGAAAGTCGAGTCATATACAATAAGTTGAGTGTTATTCCCAACGTATTGCGTACGAGTGTGGTTGTTACTGGGGATAAAACTAAGCGAGTGTCAGTACTTATTTTGAGCTTCGATGAAATTGAACCGAGAAATAAATTGAATATTGAGCGTTTTTTGAATGGACTGGTTTCAGACTTAGATACATTAACTGTAAGTTACTTTTTTCAGAATATCGGAAATGAAGAAATATAAAAAGTTGTACCAAACCTATCTACATTATTTGTTGGTAAAACGTCGACTCAGTGAAGATGAATATCGAGTTCTTACATCTTTGACTGAGAGAGAGGTGAAAATTTGGTTTACACCAAGACGGTCTGATATTTCTAATGCTGCGAGTATTTTAGGCAATATTGTTATGTATCAAACATTAAAATATTACGCCAGTGATAGGTCTTGGCTATTGAGCAAGAAGAGTCTTGAACAGAGGCTATATCTTTGGTCTAACACTCTGGGAATTGGTCTGGATTCTAATCGTACTAGATCTATATGTTTAGAACAGTTAGGACTTATGTTACTGGCGGAACACAATCCACGTCACGCCATTATCTGGTCTATGAGACTCGGTGTGTCACTGCCTGACTCTGCGCTGGTTGTGCGATTTCCTGCCCGGTTGGGGGGATTAATTTCGCAAGTGACCAAGGGTGCCAATATAAATCTTAACGTGGGGTAACATTTTCGACTTAACTTGGATTGAGGAAACATGAAAAAAAAAGCTATAAAACCCGGTGAGGCTTGTGAGGATTTTTTTGAACTGCTTAAGGGTACTGTGATCGAGCAAGATATTGCGATGATGCGTAAGTCAAAGAAAATCACAATAACTCAAATAAAATCAATTTATGAATTAGGTGTGAGCTTCTACAATAACTTCCAATTTAAGGAAGCTGAAATTATATTCTCTGCCTATATTGGCTTGAATCCATATGATCATCGAGGGCCAGGTAGTCTGGCGGCGATTCTTTTAGAGAAAGGCCAGTTTAAAAAAGCATTGGAAATATTGAATATACTGAAAACATTTCCAACTAATGATTTGGATGAGACCATTCTTAATATTTCACTTTGTCATTATAAATTGAAAGAATATACACAGGCAAGTGTCACATTAATAATCGTCAAAGAAAATAATTTAAACGGTTTTTATTTGGACCGGTATGACTACCTTAAAAAACAGTTACATCCATATTTATAATAAGTGGAATGCAACTCAACAAGTTAAAAGTTTGTTTCAGTACTGTGGCTGTTATTAGAATGGTATTTACTTTAATTAGAGGTTCAACAAATGATACCAGTTCACTCATGGTCATTAGCAGGTGTAGATAATGTGGAAAAGGGGAGTTCAAATCAATTAGAGGTTGGAAAGGCTAAATTTGAGGAGAGTAATAAGCTTATTGAATTAGCCACTAAAGAAGAGGTCAATTTAGCTCAGATTCTTCCATTTACTCCAAATGATACGGAACCAACTCAGGTGCTTGCCGCTATTGCTACACATCAAAAGCAGTTAGTAGCAGCCATGGTCAGCCAAAACTCTGAGAGTGCAATAGCATTAGCTTTGGCTGGAAGTATCGAAGCTTATGGTAAACAACTTGAAGTGATACAGGGATGGACAAATGGTGGTGTTGCTATGTTTGAGTCTGCATTGTGGCTGATGCTGGCAGATCTCGAAGAAGGGGGAATACAGCCTGAAGAGCTAGAGGATGTATTCCAGATCGCTTTACTAGAGGTCATGATAAATCCCGAGAAATATGGTCTTACGGATTGGTATGAAAAGAATAAGGAAGATATTAGCCATATTTTGGAGAGTACGGGAAGTGGCAGTCATGGCTTACATGAAGCCAATTATGATACTCCAAAGGAGTTAGCCGATGTTACTCGTAAATTATATGAGGGTATCTTGTCGAACGGCAATATTCCGGAAGGGTCATTACTCGATCAAGCCATGGATGGTCTAGAAGCGGCTGGTGGTGCTAATGAACTGTGTGGACAAATTGAAAATAATTACTATCAAGATTATGGATGGTGGGATAGTGGTGCCAGTGATTTTAGTCCTATGCTGCGCCTCTTTATTCTGAGTGAATCTCTGAGTCAACATTCGACTATGACTCAGGAAGAGGTTGAACTTATTCTGAATGGATCCGTTGCCGATATAGATAATTACATCAATAAAACCTTTGGCCCGGGCTCATTGGGACCGTTGACAACATTATCGTGGTTTTGTGATTCAACCAATTGGCAGTTACAGGAGGGGTATAACTATCCTGGGGGGCATACAAGTCAAGTGGATTGGAAGGGAGATGGCATTAATATTAATGATCTTGTTAGCCTTTATACCAACTTCCCCCAACGAGCACTGACTGATGAAGAATTAAAAGAAGTAAATCGAATAGGCGATCAGGTGAAGATGCTTCAGCAGACCCTTAAATATTGGATTCAAATCTGTCGTGATGAACAAATGGCCATCGCTAGAAATATATAATTATTTGAAGGAGTGTTGCTATGAGTATGTCTGGAGTTTCGATAGCTCAGCCCCTGTGGCAAGTCCAGTCTGGTTTAGACAAATCAGACATAAAGTCAGCGGAGCAAATTGCCACAAATAAAGCGGGTTTGATGCTCGCTAAGGCAGATAAACCTCTTGCCACGTTTGAAGCCGAGCCAGTAGATGTTAGCACCTTGCTTATGGTTGCGGCGCAACAAAAGCAAGTGGTAATGGCTATGGTTAGCCAAAATGCTGAGAGTGCAATAGCGTTAGCTTTGGCTGGAAGTATCGAAGCCTATGGTAAGCAATTAGAGGTTATTCAAGGTTGGACTAATGGTGGCTTGCCTATGTTCGAGAGCGCTATGCGGGTGATGTTTGATGGTTTCATTAAAGATGGAGTCAGTGGTAGTGAACTAGAGGACTTATTTCAATTAGCAATCATGGATTACATCTCACACTCCTCGGAATACGCAGATCTACCTCCTGGTATGGAAGCTAAGATGATGCATTATTTGGAAAGCACTGGATCTGGCTCACATGGGTATCATGAAGGTTGGGACGGAACTCAGTTTGCAAATGAGACAGCTGACATTTTCAATTTTATGTTAGCGAGTGCACCAGATGGGAGCCTATGTCATGACATTTTAACTTATATGAAAGTTGAACAAGGGGCACCAGCGTCCCTGGAACAGCAATATAGGAATAATTTCGATAAGCAAGGTGGTTTTGTTGGTGATGCTAATTATCCAAACAGTGCAGGCCTATCTCCATGTTACGTATGGCATTGATGGCCGCGTATTTGGACCAGTATCCAGACGTTACACAAGATACCATCGAGATGTTTTTAACGGCGTCAGTGGGTGAATTAGATGCCTACATCATCAATAATACTCCGGGTACTGACTATACAGATGCGATGGACTTTTTATTTAAAAATGATGGTGAAGCGGATAATGAAGGTTGGCGTGAAGTCACTCAAAATGGTCACACTGTGATTGATTGGTTTGGTACCGGGTTGGATGCAGCTTACTTTAAAAATATGTATACCGATTTTCCACCACGTGAACTAACTGACGATGACATAAAGGAAGTTAATCGTATTGGCGATCAGGTAAAGATGATTCAGCAAACTCTTAAGTACTGGATTCAAATCAGTCGTGATGAACAGATGGCCATAGCCCGCAACATCTAAATAGCCCCAGATTTAAGATCTCGGGACAAAATAGAAGGGCATGGTAACGCTGGGGGCCATGCCGCTCGCGTCGCGAGAGTTATGGTGTATCAATAATATGAGTGCACCAATTCCCAGTATTATCACATGAAAGGAAATTAAGATGAGTACATTCATGAGTGCCATTACTGTGCCAAGCATTGTCAGCACAGCCGAAGACCCGAGCCTGAGCGTTCTGCGTCAAAGTAATGAAGCCCAAGCTGAACAACAGCCCAAGCCGAATCAACCGCTACCTGGTAGTGCGGTAGGAGTGTCCAACAGTCAGCTCTGGCGTATGGTGCAAGAGAGTATGAAATTGGCGGCAAGCGCATTTTCAGGTACAGGAAAAGAGAACTCTGAAGCTAAAAAAACGCTGATTGAACTCCAAAAAAACACACAAATTGATTCGCTTAATGAACGAATGGCGCAAATCGAAGAGCAGAAACAAGCCCAAAAAAGTCAGGGGATTTGGGGCAAGATTGCCATGGCATTTGGCTTTCTTGCTGCGATAGTAATGGCACCGTTTAACCCTGTGATGGCTGCAGTGATGATAGGCGTTATGATTGCTGCGATTGTGCTCCCTAAAATCGTCGATAAGATTCTGCAAGCTGCCGGTGTTTCAGAAGAAATTCGAGGATATGTGTCTATGGGGTTGGAGATTGCCATCGGCATTATCGGTATGGTGGTCAGTTTTAATCCAGGGAACTTCCTGGCAAGTGCCAGTAAAGCTGCGGCAAGTGGTGCTGCTAAAGTGGCTAATTTGGTTGATAAAGCTGTTGATGCCCTTAATACATTCAAATCATTTACCACATTATCGACCAAAATTCAAAATACGGTCAATAAGATCATGAAGTTCATTGAGCCATTACTCGATAAACTAAAATCCTTTGCTGTCGGTGGCGAAAAGCTGACAGCTCAAATCGGTCAGGCAAGCTCAGTTGGCTCAAATTTGACTTCTGTTGTGAGTAGTGGCTACGGGATTAAGTCTGCAGATATCACCAAAGATCTTGAAATTGCGCAAGCGGAACAAGAAGAGTTAGCTACTCGAATCCAACAAATATTGATGATGCTTAGTCAAGCGTTGCGGGCAGTGAGTCATGCTTTTGAATCACTATTTAAAGTTAATAGTGACCAGCGTGAATTTAACGACAAGATTATATCAATCAATATGTAAGAGGAAGTAAATTTATGAACTCAATTTCAATAAATGCACAGTCATCTCAATCGATAATGACTGAAGAGACTGCCTCATTTTCTCAGTCTAATCCAGCAGATAAGAAAACATGGAACTCCTATGATAGTTCATTGACGGAGGTCAATAAAGGTACTGTATCAATGAGTGATTTGCTTGCGCTCTTGTCGCAAATTATCGCGTCGTCTAGGGAGGTTCGTGCTCAAGTCATGAAAAACCGTATTGGTGAAGCCGTTGCCACATCGGCTCTTGCTACTATGCTAGCACAGGATAAATCTAATGATGCCAAGTTGCGTTTTGGTATTTCCTTAGCGTCATCTGTGGTTAATATGGCGATGACCACGGGAGCTACCGTGCGTATTGGACAAACTAAGACTCTGACAGATAAACATTTATCTAAAATGTCGGGTAATGGGGCGGCAGATACTGGAGGGGTTAAGTTATTAAAAGTGACTGATCTAGAATCAGGCAAAATCACTAACCTTGATAAGTCTCCAAAAGTGTCTGATTTAACGTCGAAAGAACTCAATAAATACACTGCAAGTCTCCAGCAACAGCGTACCGCTAAATATAACTCTGTCACTCAGATGGGTGGAATGGCCGATGGTATGGTTGGCAATGCTAATGAGATTCAAAATGCTGAACAGGTGAAAGGGCAAGAAGAGTTGCAAGCCAGCAAAGACTTGAAAGAGAAGTTCGATGCACAGCTTGATCAATACATTCAAGATCTGACTGCTGAAGGTGTGAAGTTGAATGAGATCCTTGATGCTGTGGCAAGAGCTAGTCTGGTAACTAACCGATAAAACTAAGGGCAGAGCGAGCTTATCTCGCTCTGATTGACGATGCTGCGACCTATATCCTTGGCTATACCACAACGTACAGAAAGAGTGTCGGAGGTGACGCGGGGTCAGCAAACTCGTGAGGATTTTAAGCCTCGTCGTGTCAAAGAGGTAAGTCAACCGGATAAGCGAGCCAAAAAGTATCCTCGTCTGTTTCGTGTTGAACGTAAGCCTTTAACTTTTCAGCAGCAAGGTCAATTTGCTAAACAGCTAAACAGCTATCAACTCAAGGCATTGCGTAATTGGCAAGGTTTTTCTGACAGCTTACTCGACATAGAGTCATTGAATGATGCTCAACGTTGGATCCTGAACGCGGCCAGAGTTTGTGAGCATCTATACCCTAGGGCATTGCGAAAATTACTTAAAAAACACATTGATGAGTTTCAGTTGACAGAGGATATGAATGTCGATAGTCAGACAGTGCAACAGCTTCTTGCTTACGAGCATAATCTGGATGGCTTGTTGTCAATTTTGGTGTTATGCCGTCGTTACGATAAGCGAAAGTCAGCTGAACAAGAGTTAGATAACAATGGCCACAAATAACCGATCGAGTCGCATTGCTCATTGTCATTTGCAGGGGCAATCACTGGATCCTTATCAATTATTGAAAGCAAAATCGGAACGCCTTAGCTGGAACCGATTGTCTGATGTAGAAATTTATGTCGACAAGCAAGCCGTCATTGATTGGTTTTCTATGTTACGAGATTATTCTGAGGCAACGGTTAAGGCGATCGTGGTGGAAGGCATATTGGATAGCCAATTTCATAAAATCACCTTTATTTTGACGCTAGTACAAAGTGCTGATTTCGAAGCTGTGACTTCGAAAGATGCTTATCAACAGCTCTATGATTTTGTTTGTCGGACGCCAGCCGGGGTACAGGATTGGATTGATGATGTAGATTTTCAGATGAGTAGAGATGTATTAGCACTTTTATCTAGAAATCGATGAGGGAACCATGAATAAACAGAGCATTATCTTTATTCCAAGATATGAGATTAGCGAGGAAATGAAGCTGATTATCAATGGATTGGCCGGGCAGTATTTTAATAATCAGGTTATTTCTATCGAAATGGGGGCTGTGCAATACAGGTCAAGTCGGCAGCAAGATTTCATCCAGTTAAGTTTAAGTCATTTGGGGGTTGAAGCTGAAGTTTATGTTCCCTTGGCTGAAGCTGAAAGATTGTTAGGTTTGAAAATAAAGCACCTTGATCATGATTACCTTTCATATGTGATAACTCAAGCGTTGGGTCAGTATGGCGTTGAGTTAAAGCAGTACCTTGATATGAACAAACAGGATCAACCTTTGTTGATAGCCTGCCAGATCCTTATGGGAGGGATTAGTGTAGCGGCCTTTTTGAAAATGGAGACATTAGAAATTGATTTCGATAGTTTACAGGCTCGTTCAACTTTATTGCCGCAAACCTTGGCATTGACATCGACTATTACCCCCTTCGAAACCATGCTTAGCCTTGATGAAATAAGAGGCTTGAGTGCAGATGAACTTGTTTTGGTTTTTCCAAAGTAGATGAAGTCCATATCATTAGATGGTGTTGAACGATTTCTGCAACGGCTTGAACAAAACGAAAAGGTTATTTTCAGAGACTACCCGGATCATCTGTTACTTCCTATTGTGCCTTTTTTTCAGCTAGTCCACCTCGGCAATTTAGAAACGGTAATAGAGATGATTTTACAGTTTGAAATTATGACAAAAGGCATGTTTATTCGCGTCGATGGATTTCTCACGTTCACTATTGTAGAGCAAGACTATTTAGAAGATGAAGTTAGGCACTTCGCCATTAATTTATTTGAAAATATGAGGTTTTAATATGGTATCTACTCCTGGATTAACTCGAAGTGTCTCCCTCCCCAGCCAATCGAGTTTAGGTAATGAAACTCCCCGAGGCAAGCTGACTCGGTCAGCTTCTTTGTTGGAGGCAACTACTCCAATATTAGGAGCTGTAGAACCACAATCTCCGGATGGGATAACCTCTGTTCCGACTATCTTAGGAACAGGAGGAACTGAATCAAGACAGAGTAAAAAAAGCAGTAAAAAATCCAATAGAGTAAGCAACGATAAGAAGGCAAAGGTTCACTTAGCGTCTATTGCCGGAGCGGTTACTCTTGGTGCCGTATTAGCCCCTTTTACTGGTGGGCTTAGCTTATTACCTACAGTATTTGTAATCATGTATGGCAATGCATCAGCGATAACTATGTATGGAGGCTCTGAGTTTGTTGTAGGGGATAAAGAAAAGAAAAAATCAGAGTCAGAGTCACCTAAACATGAAGATAAGCCAGTTTTGCCACCCAAACATTTATTTAATGCACCTGCGCCGACTGAACCAACACATGAATCGGAAGATGTGACTGATGTGACTGATGTAGGGGGGAGAGGAAATACATTTAATCATTGTTTTAATACCAACAATTATAACAGTTGGTATATCTTTCTAGACGATCAAGGTGGCGGACTCGCGAACTCTGAAACAGAGGACATGGTGAATACTCCAGCTGAGTCGAGGGCTGATGAAGGGACGCAAACAACCAATGTTTCATTGATTGATCGTGCGAGTAACTCTTTTACCGATATAAATCAGGTGAAGGTTGATAAGACGTTGCCACATGTCAGTGAAAAGCGATTGGAGGATCTGAGGTTAAAGCATCAAAACTCTTCCGATCCTAACTTAGCCGGTTTGTCTCATTTTCTTCGTGAAGGAGGGGGGACCGCTGATGTACAAATGGTGGATATCGTTGGAAGAGATGGTGTCACTGCTTATGCTTTGATCTCGACAGAGACGCAAGCTGCCAAGGGTGTGACTGATACTGTAGCAACAGGTGTTCCGACAGAGACCCAAGCAGCTAAAGTTTATACTGGAAAAAAATGGAAAGTGCCGATACCTGTATCTGTTAGCCTGACTAATGGCGCACAAGCGGGCAGTAATTACAGTCCCGGGCCAAGATATAACCTTGACAGTACTCACAAGAGAAAAGGCAGCAATACGGAGCAGGCCATCGGTAATCAGGTTGAGACTGATACAGTAGTAACAGGTGTTCCGACAGAGACCCAAGCAATTAAAGTTTATACTGGGAAAAAATGGAAAGTGCCGATACCTGCATCTGTTAGCCTGACTAATGGTGCACAAACAGGCAGTAATTACAGTCCCGGGCCAAGATATAACCTTGACAGTACTCACAAGAGAAAAGGCAGCAATACGGAGCAGGCCATCGGCAGTCAGATTGAGACTGATACTGTAGCAACAGTTGCTCCGACTGAGACTCAAGCTGCCAAGATTCAGACTGACATAAAACGGGGTGGGCCGATACCTGCTCCCGTTAGCCTGACTAATGGGGCACAAATGGGGAGTAATTACAGTCAAGGGCTAAGATATAATATTGGCAGTATGACTACGCATATGGGCGGACAAACTAATGTCGGCAATAGGGGGGCGACTAGACAGGTACAGACTGGTGAGCAGAGGAAGGTGACGCCAGACAATACTACTAAAAATGACATAACATCTGATAGTGGGCTCGCTGAAGGGAAGAATAAAGTCGACTTGGATAAAATAGGGTCTAGGTTTATAGGGAAGAATGGTGGGCATATTCAGTATAAAGTACCTAAGTTCCTAGATCGTCCCGAAGCAGGAACATTTATGGGCTCATGGCGACCTATACCAGAATGGCTTAGAGGAAAAACAGATTCGTTTGAATTTAAGGAGTGGCGGAAAAACGATCTTAACGCGTATCTGCAAAGTTTGAATACGAAGGTGCTATTGAGCCAAGGGGCGGTGAGCATGCGTGGTCAGAATTACTTGGTTGGTCCAATGAATAATGTCAGGGAGAGGGTAAAGGAACGTCTCCAGATTATACCTAAACATCGCCTGCCAAATTATAAGGAAATGGCAGGATTGGATTTCAAAACTAATAGTCATTTAAACAAACTAGCAAGGGATAATGGAAGTTTAATAATGTACGTCCCTCCAGTAAAAATAGATAACTTGGTTTCACTATCTTTTTCTTCATCATCCAGTCAGTAAGCCATTCAGTAAAAGATTCATAAATCATTGAAAAAAGACTAAATCATAAGAGTTCAGGTTTAGTCTTTTTTTTTCTTTTGTTGTGCCGTTTCAGGATTGAGTATGATTATTTCGAAACCAGAATGAGGTATGCCTTGTACATAGAAATTAATTCAGACCAGAGAACTATCCCACAGATTCTATTTAAGAAAGAGCGGCATTCAAATGTGATAAAGAAGTCTGATGTCCTCATTTACACCGAGGCTAAATCCTTGCTTTCGGCTTTGGAAGAGAGGGTTGAGCAATATCAACAGCTAGTTGAAGAACAAGTTGTGCATCTTATTGAAGAGAAGGAGCAAGCGCTCAACCTTCATGTGGCTGATTTGCATAATGAGATGGAAGATAAATTAATGGTCAATCAGGCTCTTTGGTTTGAAAAGGCAAATCAACAGCTCACTGAACTTGTTGCAGCGCAATACCATAGCTTAAATACGTTAAAAGATGAGTTGAAAAGTACGATAGCTACTAAGGTCAAATCACGCCTACCCTCACTTAGCTTAAATGAGGCAGTGATAGGTCATCTTATCGATTTACTCCATAAAGCAATAGATGACGAAGATAACACTTTGTCTGTTGAGCAAGTGTTTGAAAATGGGGGAGTCGTGCTAACGATTGAAAGTGAGGATAACCTGGTCAGCATAGATACTCTATCTATCGTCGAAGAGCTAGGTCGTAGTTTGGACAGCATATGATTAAGTATTTTCGTCGTAATCTGTTCATGTTTAATCCTAGCAGTATCATCATCGCACTTATGCTGCCAACGATTATTCTATTCACTCTACCAGGGGGGCTAATTGATATTTTTATATTAATTAGCTTTACTAGCTCGGTGTTGCTTTTAGTTATCATGTTAGAGAATGATCAGCCCCTTAAGGTGACATTCTTGCCAACGGTAGTCTTGCTGTTGACGACGTTCCGATTATTACTTTCTATTGCTACAACGCGAAATATCATTGCTAACGAGGATGTTGGTGACGTCATTGAGACTGTGGGTGAGTTCGTGATGGGTGGCAATCTTATTTCAGGCTTGTTGATCTTCATTATCATCACTATTGTTCAGTTTTTAGTTGTGACAAAAGGTGGTGAAAGGGTAGCGGAAGTGGGCGCTCGATTTTCTCTTGACGCCTTGCCTGGCAAGCAAATGAGTATAGATGGCGATCTGAAAAGCGGTTTGATAACAGGTGATCAGGCACAGAAAATGCGTGCAGACCTCAATACCGAGAATAAACTTTTTGGTTCACTCGATGGGGCGATGAAGTTTGTAAAAGGCGACTCTATAGCCGGTATTTTAATTAGTTTAGTAAATCTTTTTGGCGGTATTTATGTTGGGGTCAATCAGTTTGATCTCACTTTATCTGAGAGTATTAATCGTTTTTCCGTACTGACAATAGGCGATGGTTTGGTATCACAAATACCAAGTTTACTGCTTTCAATCGCTTGTGGCGTTTACTTAACACGCATCAAAGGAGAGGAGGATTCTGGCTCATTTATGGGACAGATGGCAAAGCAGGTTAGCAGCTTTTGGAAAAGCCTCTTGGTTATTGGTTGTTTTATATTCGTACTCGGTTTAGCCCGTCCTAGCCTATTGTTTGTGTGCGTGATTCTGTTTCTTATGTGTGCACTGATAGCATGTCTACTTTGGCGAATACACGGCCAGCCAAAGAAAGTGACGAGTACAGTGGCTGCAGGAAGTGGCCTTTATGAGTCCTTGAAAATGGTGTTACGAGAGCCTCAGCATCAAACCTTAGTTGATACTAGTCTTCATCGTATTGAGCAAACACTTTGGGGCCAAGCGTTAGGGACGCCTTCAATAATCATAGAGAGGGATCTGGAGTGTGACATTGAAGTGTATATCTCAGGTATTTGCATCTACTCCTTTTCTCAGGAAAGCTCTTTAGAATTGATCGAAGTACTAGGAGACGAAGTCTTTATTAGTGATGCGTCGACTCAAAGTATTGCCACAATAGTGGAATACTTTTTAAATAAGTGCCTTATTGAAAAGTATAACCTCCAATACACCAGCAATATTATTGACGGACTTGCGAGCCAAAGTGAAGTAATGAAGAACGAGATAGATGCTGCGCTCGGTTTGAATCGTGTACATGATGTCATTAAAGAGATGATACGTGCCAGAGAGTTTTATCTTGATAGAGTGACATTCTTTGAGGCTCTGATCTATTGGTCTCGAATAGATAACGAACCTAAAAACTGGCTGAATCGCATCAGGAACCAAGCTCGCTACGAGATCACATCACGATTGATGAACTGCGATGGACAAATTTATG
This sequence comes from Shewanella psychrophila, assembly GCF_002005305.1. Lineage (NCBI taxonomy): Bacteria > Pseudomonadati > Pseudomonadota > Gammaproteobacteria > Alteromonadales > Shewanellaceae > Shewanella > Shewanella psychrophila. The sequence continues at coordinate 2,849,294 of NZ_CP014782.1, read as the reverse complement.
TTGCACTGCTCACCCCTGAATTAACGGAGTGTATCGAAACTTTTGTGATGGGGGAAAATGAGGATTTGGATCGTTTGATTGAGTTGCAATCTTCATTGCGTAAGGAAATTATACGTATGACGACTCAGTACGGCTGTAAGCCAACTCTAGTGGTGAATGATACTGAAATTAATTCTGTTAAATCATTCTTTCAGCAAGTGGTGTCGACGATTTCTGTTTGTAGCCATGGTGATATAGCTGAACCGAGCTGTGTCGTTAGCTCTGAGCCACTGCAGGTTGTGATGTAATACTATGTCAAATGAATCTACTGAACCTAAAAAGTATCCACCGACAGAGAAGAAGCTCAAAGATTTAATGAAAAAGGGTCAGTTTCCTAAAACTGAATTGGCCGAGCCTACGATGGAATTAGTGGTATTTACAGTGGTATTTATCGGTGCAATTTATCTGGTGTTTCAATCGGCCAATGATTGGTTAGAGGTGATGTTATATGCCGATATATCAACTGGTTTTGGGATTCTTTATTCGGTTATTGCTTGGGGGATCTTCATCTTGTTTATGGTTAAGCTCATTATGGCGGCTATCAGTTGGGTCTTGATTAATAAAACTGTATTCAGTACTGAGTCTTTGGGCCTTAAAATGGAAAAAATAAGCCCAGTGACGGGGGCTAAAAATATTTTTGGGATTGAGGCTATATCCCGCTCTTTGCGTAAGGTCCTCGAACTAATCTTTTTATTGTTTCTCTTGAAGTATGTATCGGATGTCGGGGGGAGCGAGTTAAATACCTTGGCGCAAGTCAATAACACCTCCTATTTCATTTACAACTTAATGTTATATATCGGGCTGGTTTCAATGCTTTTTTTTGTGTACGGAGTCAGTCTTGGATGTATAGATTTGATGGTTGAGCGTTATCACTTTAACCGCAAAAATAGAATGACATTTACGGAAATGAAAAATGAGATGAAAGAAACCGAAGGTTCACCGGAAATGAAGTCGGAGCGAAAGCGGCAAATGCGTGAGGTCATGGACACTCCTATAACAAAAGGACGTAGTCCAACCTTTGCGATTGCGAATCCGACGCATATTTTGGTGCCAATTTGTTATGACCGTTTGATAGATAAAGTCCCTGTGGTGTTACAGATTAGTACGGAATCACTTGCACTGGAAGAGCGACGAAGATTGGAGGGGCTTAATATTCCGATTTTGGAGCATAAGGGACTTGCAAGGGCGTTTTATAAGAGCATGCGAACAGGAGAAGACTTTATACCTAAAGCATTTTATCGTGATATCGCATTTATTCTATTGGAATTGAATAGGCATAAAGATGCAAAGACTGTTTAAAGCAGGGCTGATTGTAGGAGTGTTTATGGGACTAGTTTCTTGTGCTCAGGATGTCCGAGAGGACTCAATAGTTTGGGATCATGAATGGAAGCAGGATATATATAATTTACTTTTCACCAATATCGATGATATTGACCATGTGCGTTATTGGGTGAAAAGGGAGCCTGAATATGTTGATGGTTCGCCACATCAGAATGCGTGTATTGAAGTAGCTGTACCGGCTATATCAAGTAAGTACTATCTTGCGAATATTAACACCTACGCTTTTAACGAAGTAAAAAGTTGCCAAGGTGACTATTGGCTCCACTCAAATTTAGTCAGTGCGACGACAGAAAAGGCATTTTCCGCAGAGCTGTGGAAATCAGATTCTGGAGTCTTGATCCACCACACTAATCAGGATCATGTACGTTTGGTGTTTCAGAGTTTATTTTTGGTCAATGAATCTGTGCTCACACCAGAAGGAAAGAATATCTTAATTCGCATGATTGAGGAGCTACGGGGTCAGCCAGTGGAAAGCCTACGGGTTTATGGTGTTGCTGATTCGTCAGGCTCTTATTCCAGTAATCGTCGTTTGGCTAATGCACGAGCCAATAGCGTTAAATACTATTTACAAACGGAAGGTATGGGAGATACCCCCATTATGTTACGAGGCAGTGTTGAAAATGGATTGCCAACAGCTACTCAGCGGATATCGCAGCGCCGATTTATTATTGAGATGAAGTTTAATTACGATGAAAAATAAAAAATTTACTCTGTTGATGATGGAGTTTACTCAGTTAGTACAAGGTTCGTCGCTATTGTTAGATGAAAACCATGCGCTCCTTTGTGATTTCGATGAGATGAGTTGTCGTATTGAGGATGGTGTTCGCGTGGGACTCAATGACTCCATTTTAATCATGATCTCGATGGGAGGGGGGCCATTTCAATCGGAAGTAGCGCTAAGAATAAATGCTGATTTCTCACTTAGTTCTGATGGTTATATTGCCCAGTTTCAGTCAGAAGAATATTTCTTTGTTCGTGGTATACCTCTGCCGGAACACCCGCAGGCGTTATTAAAAACTTTAAGTAACACTCTGGATATTGCGAAAACATTGAAACAAGAGCTGAGCTTACATGTGGCTAATTGAGTTTGTTGATGGGCATTTACATGGAGTTACCTTGCCTATAGAACCCAAATTAGTGATTACCGGAGCTAGTGAAAGTGATAAGCCTGACACGCTTTGTATTCCAGAGACAGTCCCTGCCAATACGCATTGGGAGCTTTCAAATGACGGAACTGACATTGTAATAAAAGGGGTTAAAAAGGGAGATAAATCGAAGAAACTTAGGCAGGGGCATGTCTATCGCCTACGAGGTGTTGCTTTTTTTGTCTACCTCGAAGGCAATCGTGCTCCTAAATTGATGAGCTATAGTGCTAAAAAATATCGTGCAGTCATTCTATTTACCTTAATACTTAATATTGGTTTAGGCGTAGGGATGTTTATAGCATTTAAAGTTAATCAACAAACTCAGATTGCGGAATACTTTACCCAGCTTAATGGCAGTTATATTAAAAATGGCAAAATGAAAGTATTAGACTCATCTGTACTTAATCTTTTGCCTCAGGCTTGGCAGGTCAATGCTGAAGTTGTGGATAAGACGAATTTTCAAGCTCTCACCCAATTGGTGGTGGAAGTCGTGTCAAGTTACTCAAAAAAAACTGTTCCGATAAAGGTGATAGAAAAATCTGGACGTGATCAAATTCAAGTTGAAACATTTGAATCTGATAACAGAGTCATGGCCGTTTTTGGTGAGAATGGATTGTCGTTTATTAAGCTTGATAATACCTGGTTTGTTAATAATAGGGCCAAAGCGGTGTTTTTACTAAAAGAGAACGGCCTGAAGGACGTCATCGCGCATATTGCAGCGCGAAACGATAGTTCCCAAGTGATAGACAGTGCCAATTTCCCATATTCGATTTTCTACTCGTCGGGAGCTGGACGTTATTTGTATGACGATAAATATCGATATTGGGTTGGAAGTAGCGTGCCAGGTCTAGGATTGATTCAATCTATTTCACGTGATAAAGCCATTTTTAAAGACGGTGATAAACTCCGAGTTTTTTTTATTCAACCATAACAGGAACAATTCTAATGTCAGAAATTCAAGTAACACCAATGCCTGCTTTTATGCCCATACAGGGAGCAGAGACAAAGATGCTAGATCAAGCGTTAAGCCAAAGTCCTATCGCAGCCAAAGCTATAAAATCACAGGGTACAGATACAACTTCATTATATTTGTTTTCATCAGGAAGCAGGGACCCTCTTGCGCTGATTGATAGTATCTTATCCAAATATATTACCGATCAAACAAAACTTGCTGAGACTAAGGCTGATGCTATTTCTAAAAAATCTGAGGCAATTGCAGAAATTAACAGACTTTGGGGGTTGATAATGAGTGACAGACTGCCAAACACTAAGCCTGGCGATAACAAAACAACTTCATTGAATGGAGGCAAGGCCAGTGATTATTTATTGGAAATAGATGTAATAATTAAGCAGCAGCTTGGTAATAGCGAAGGCATTAAAGAGATTGTTGGTTCTGGTGGTATGAGCCAGAATGTTACTTATGATCAGCTTCAATCAATGAATGCGACCATGACAGCTTATTGCGACACGATCCAGGTGGATTTGGATACAGAACAACAAGAGTTTAAAAACGTGATGACTGAAATCACCTCGGCCCAAGAAGAGATCCGTGATGTTCGTCGTTCTATTATCTCGATTTCTCAAGGAGGGTAATTGATGCGTATTGCGATAGATGTTGTTATTGCTAACTGCACTATGACCTTGGATGAGCTTAATCGACTGCAACATAGTCAACTTAAACCTGTCAACGATTTCGTTCAATCTGAAGTTTTACTTAAAAGCGGTAATGAGTTGATTGCTACCGGGATTCTAGTCAAAGTGGATGAGCAGTTTTATGTTTCCATCGATCAAGTTAATACACTTGAATAGTGAATGCGCAGATATGATTGTTGTTAACTTGTGTTTTTGGTGGTCATGTGAATCATTTGTACGCTTGGCGTGGTTTGTAGTTTCTACCATTTGATATTTTAGATTATTTTTACGACTTTAATATTACTTTGACTGAAAAATATTCTTTTTTAGATTATTTTTATGACTTTAATATTGCTTTGACTGAAAAATATTCTTTTTTAGATTGTTTTTACGACTTTAATATTACTTTTACTGAAAAAAACTTCATTATTCGGTTTGAGGAATATAAGTAATAACTTTAGGGAATAAGATATGACAAGAAATTACGCATTAGGAAACCAGATGATTTTCGATGTGCTTAAAAGGCAAATTAGTGCGGGTAAACAAATCATTAACATCGGTGGGCGAGAGGCAGCAATACTTAAATTGCTATGCGACAAAGAAAACCGAGTGATCAGTAAAGATGAAATCAATGACAAGGTGTGGGGTAAAGTGTTTGTCAATGAAACTTCCTTAACTAAAGCGATTTCAAACTTGCGTCGATCACTTGCTCAGTTCGACAGTTTGGCTTGTGAGATCAAAACGATCCCTAAAGAAGGCTATATGTTAATACTTGATGAAGGGCTTACCGGTATTTCTATAGCGGAAGAGCCTCTTGTGCTTGAAGTAAAAAATGTGATGAAGAGTAACAAGTTACATTTCAATACTCCCATGCAAGCACCACCTTCTATACACACCGTTGGAATACAGCGTACTGAACTCATGGTTATGATTTTATTGTGCTTTTTCTCTGCTTTGTTCGCAGCCATGTTAACTACTGGAGTTACTATGATTTTACGTTAAAAATCTTATCTAGTTAATCATATCTGAGTTTTTCTATCTGTGACCTACATCCAATTTAGAAGATGTATTAGATTATTTCACTTTACGAATTTAGCCGCTCACGCAAGATTTAGCGTCACTTATCAAGGCGTATAAGTTCTGTTACTTATTGAACATTGGCCGCAAAAAATAGAGGGGATGGACCCCCTCAGACATTATGCAGATAAAGAATATATTGGTTACCACGAAGTAATACCTTCAGTGTTAATTATGGATCTTCGTTCGACGCCTGTTAGTGTCGATTCCATTTCTCTCTTTTATCTATTACCACTTCCTTTGGCATGCTGTTACAGCTCTCTTACTTAGGTATTTTCTTTTCAAAGGCCTGGTATGGCGTGGTTTTAAGATTTTATTTGGCTTTGTGGTTGGGATATTAGTGTATTGGTCTGATGATAAATATTATTAAATGTAGCTGTATTGTTTTTAACCTCTTTTTATTTATTTATCATCATTCTGATTAGATTTCGATGCTGTTACGCAACCTTTGCAACATAGTGTAAACACTGTCGGGGTAGTTGTAACCCTTTGTATCTTATCGTATTTTATCATAATTTTTCACTGGTTCCCTGTAAGCCATCTCATTATATTTGTGGTTCTAAATGTCTATAAATACAAGAAAGGAGCTTTAAATGTCTGAATTATCTACAGGTTACATTAGTGGGGTTTTTGGTGGATTAGTCAATAATGCGGATGACGCTGTCAGCACCTTTATCACAGACCACACTGGTTCAACGGATGCTGATGGTAATTTCATCCCAAATAAAGATGGTACTCTTATTTTAAGTGCATCAGATTCTCTCTCATTACAACAGTTAATGGCGGATCAAAGTATTACTGCTCAAACGTCAACGTCGACTTTAAAATCGATTAAAGACTCAATTTCTGCGGCAGCTCGAAATATATAATTTTTGTTAAGGAGGTTTTAATTAATCTCCTTATGAAGCTGTTTATAGAGAGTGTCATTGATGTTGCAACTATTGAACCCGGATAACGCATTTTCAGGAGCTAATTTAATACTGCTCTTGACTCTGGTCTTGTTATCAACGGTCTTTTTCATCTGTTTTTCCGGCTATGTTAAGTACAATATTGTACTTAACATAATTAAAAATGCGGTAGGTACGCAGCAAATTCCACCCACAATAGTTGTTAATTTGCTGGCTGCCTTAATGGCACTTAATAGTATTTGGCCGGATATAAAACCGGGGTTAGAGCGAATAAAACCCTATTTCAGCGAGACGGTGGAAACATCTGGTGTACTAGGCGATATGCAGATGCCGCCTATGTTGCTAGAAAGAAAATCAGAAAATATTACGATGTATTATTTGATCAGTAATGTGTTTGAATTCTTCCCTGAATTATTGGCTCGGGCGGAACGTAAAACTGATGAATTAACTAGCATTATGGATATACCGATTAATTTTGACTCTGATAATGATACGTTAAAATTTTTTCTAGGTAATCTGATCTTAGATTTATATCAAGGGTTTGAGTTTGGTCTTAAGTTGTACATGATATTTGTCAGTATAGATTTTTTAATCGCCGTGATTCTGAGTGGTGTTGGTATGACCATGTTATCGCCGACTGTAATATCTACACCTGTAAAACTCGCTGTGTTTTATTTCTCTGATAGTTGGACTATTTTATTTAAGGCACTGCAGTGATATGGACTCGCTTCTTTTCCCTAATTGGCTGCTATTTGCAGGATTGTTTTTATTCTTAAAAATTTATAATCCAACACGTCTATATTTGGATAATTCAACATCACTTGCCATCGCTATTGCTCTTGCAATTGGACTTGAACTCAGTGATTTAGGTGAAGTACCCACACTCATATGGGTATTAAGCGTCATTATCTTTGCTATGTTTTCATCGGTGCCTTATTGGCTCAGCGGTATGGTTGGTAGTGTCATACAGCAGCTTTTGTTGCTTAACGAACAATCTGTGCAGGATAAACGTTTTACCGATGAATCAGAAGCCTTATCTAAGATTAGCTCTTTGGTTTTTTTAATGTATGCCGTGGATTCAGGCGTTGTGTTTAGACCGCTACTATCGGTGATTCTGGAGAATGTAGACCAAGTCAGTAATGTGGGTTTTGACACCTTGTATTTTTACATCACGGACAGTTTAGTAATGATGGCTATCGTCACGGGGAAATACATTATTTTAATGCTGTGCATTACGATCTGTTGTGGATATGTGGATCTTTTCTTTAAAAAGGCTTCTTTATCCGTTAGCACAACAGCGGATATTAAAGCCATGGCTGTGATCATTATTCTCAATTTATGGTTTTTACAAGATCAATTCTATGTGTTCACACAACTAATGAAAAAGGCAGGATATGAATAACGTTAATTTTACCAATTCAGTGTTTAGTAGCCAGCAGGTCAATTTATCTTCTGAAAAAGAGGTTACAGACTTTGAGTTCGAACTTAAAACTGCTGCGAGCAAAGTACAATTAAATAGAAATATGACCGATAACTCAATTCAGATTCACGATTCCAAAGCTACTACTGATGTCACGGAGGATGAGATAGTAGAAATGATTGTAGAGCAAACCATCATCAATGAAAGCATAAGACAGATGAAGGCAAATCAAGAGCGTATGGAGGACATTCTTGATGAAGCCTAGCATCTGGTTATTATTGTTTTTGTGTACCACTTTTACATGTCAGGCAAAGGTATTTATTAAACAATCTGATATCGATCTGAGAGGCGCATTGGGGGCTATTGCAAAAGATATGCAAGTTAAATTGGTCGATGAGCTCGAGGACAAGGCTGCCAAACAAGCTATCACCCAAACGTTGTCCGGCGAAGGCTTGGATTTGTTAGCTCAATTGTCAGAGGTCTACGACTTTGACTGGTATGTTTATGGCGGTTCTCTTACTGTGCACACTGGGCAAGCGTACATAAATTATGCATTTCAACCACGCAACATCTCATCTGCCAGTCTTATTAAAGAATTAAAAAGTACTTTTAGAACTGACGATACGACGAAAATTAAATTAGTTTCACGTGGTAACTCAATTTTATTTTCTGGTACCCGACAATTCGTCAATGATGCAGTTAGCTATTCGAATATGATCGACAAAAATGAATTTTTAGAAAATGGAAATAATTTGGAGTTGGCGAGAATCGAGTTTCATTATTTATCTGTTATCGATCGTGACATTAGCACCTATGATGGCAATGTGACCTTTCCGGGGGCTCAATCTTTAATATCGTCTGCAATAGAAAGAATTGGTCAGTTTGAAAATATTAGCGACGGTGAAATGGTGAAGCGTGCCTATAAGCTTAAGCTCAGTCAAAGTGATAAGCAGCAGCTTGAGGAGGATGAGTTAACCTCCAAAGTTCAATCGTTGCCAGGGAGTAATGCGCTGCTTATACGCGGTACTCCAGAAGAGGTTAAGTTAGCAAAACATATCGCCACTTTGATCGATATTAAACGTAAACAATTACTTTTTTCTCTTCATGTTTATGATGTTTCTGTAGAGCGTACTGAAGCATTAGGTGTTAATAGTTCCTGGCTTAACGGCAGTCGTGGAATTTACGATATCGTTGTTCCTCCATTTACTGATACGGTAGATTTTGTCAAAAACTTCCAAGCCTTGTATACCAATAATATGGCGAGGGGCGTGTATGAGACCAACTTACTGGTGTTAGAAAATCAGCAAGGCCACTTTGGGAAAAAAGAAACCGCGACGATTGTACTTATTTCTGATAAACAGGTTTCAACTCAGACTATTGAAGCTGAAAATGGCTTATATGTGACGGGACGTCTTCTACCATCGGGTAAAGTACAAGCAAAATTTAGCTATATAGAAGAGTCTCTTGATGGTGACGATACCGATGACGCCGGTACGACTCAGGCCCCGAAGGTTAACTCACAATCTTTGGCATCAGAAGTTTATATTGATCCTAACCAGACAGTTATTCTCGGTGGATTTGATAATACAGTGACTGAGACTACAGAAAGTGGTGTGCCTATTCTATCGAGTATTCCATGGTTAGGAGAATTGTTTAAGAGTAAGAAAGAAATTAAGCGTAAATACAAGCGCTATATCTCTGTGTCTTTTAAGGTTATTTAGGCATGCTCAAGAATTTTTTTAAGGTTAAAGAATCTTATCAAGATACGGTAATTTGTCATGTCAACGTGAATACCTTTGTGGGACAGGAATGTTTTATTAGTTCTGTCACTAATGAGCGTATTCGTGGTGAGGTGATGAAAATAACTGGTTTAAGAGTGGAAATAAAGCTCTTACAACCAGGTGCCATTCAGCGAGGCAGTAAAGTCGAAATTACATCCAAACGATTCTGCTTTCCACTGAATGAGACTGCCATCGTAGGAAAAGTGATCAATTGCTATGGAGAGTCACTATATGGTGATGACTACCTTAGTTTGGATGGTGATTACCTTGATTTGCCCATCATTGAGAAGCCGATTCCTCTAAATATTCGTGCACCAATTGACACTGTATTTCCTACTAAACTCAAAATAATTGACGGATTATTCACTATTGGTGTAGGTCAACGCCTAGGGTTGTTTGCTCCTGCGGGAGCAGGGAAAACCACTACCGTGTCTATTATGGCTAATAACATGGATGCGGATGTAGTGATTTTTGCCATGATTGGAGAGCGCGCTCGAGAAGTGGTTGAGTTTCTTGAGGGGGAAATAGGTCCTGAAGTTATTCAAAAATCTATCACTATTGTTTCCACTTCCGAGGCGAACCCGCTCGAGAAGGTGAGGTCAGGTCTGGTGGCGGTATCAATTGCCAGGCATTTTATGGATCAAGGGAAAAAAGTAGTCCTTTATTTCGACTCATTGACTCGTTTTGCCCGTGCCCAAGCCATGTTAGATGGCACCCCTATTCATGGCGGTATTCCTATCGGCGTTTCTTTGGCGCTATCACGCCTTGTTGAAAATTGTGGAAACTCTATCAATGGTTCCGTGACGGGGATTTTCACTGTCTTGATTGAAAAAGAGATAGATGAGGATCCAATTGCACATGAAGTTAAATCACTAATAGATGGTCACCTAGTGTATGCAACGACTATAGCATCTACTGGACGATATCCAGCTATCGATGTACTCAAAAGTAAAAGTCGACTTCAAAGTAAAGTTCAAAATTATCAATATGTTAGCATGTCGGAAAAGTTTAAGGATATGGTTTATCGTTATTTTAACGTAGAACTTTTAATTCGAGTTGGAGAGTATGAGAAAGGCAATGATCTCGCAACCGATGAAGCGATAGAGCTGTATCCGCGTATTATGGAATTTCTGAAACAAGGGTACGATGGGGTTGAATATGAAGAAACCCTCCAAAAGATGGCTGGAATTTCATCAACTTATTGAAATAATTGATATTAGAATCGGAAAGAAACAACGTGAATTAGTAAAATTAAAAAATAGGTTTCAAGGACTAATCGATTCAATTGATGAAAAGTGGGAGTTGATAACCCATGAACAGCAAAGGTTAAAAAGTCTAGTGGTTAAGGATGAATTTAACGGCCTATCTCGACTATTTCAACGCAGAGAGAGTGTGAAATCATGTATAGAATCCTTGTTCTTCGATGTGTCCGTTGCTCGGCAAAATGCAGATGAACTGGAACTTGAGATTGAACAAGTTGTAGTCGAAAAACGAAGGCTGGAAAAGAGAAAAGACGCATTAGGCGAGATTCAAGAGCAGCTAAGAGATGAAGAATAAGATGATAAAATTTGAAAAGCCAGCTTCCATTACTAAGAAATACAGTGCTAGTAATAATGAAAGTGAGTTTGAACAGCTGTTGAACATACCCGAACGCAAGCCTTCTTCTCATAATGCATCTTCAACGTACGAAGGTATAAAAAAGGCTACTGAAAATGATGAAGCGGACCATAAGGAGGGCTGTGAATATCTTGTTTCGATTACAATCTATTCTCCCCCTCTTCAGCATGAATTATTAAACAGTATATCTGGTATTAAAAATAAACCTGCATCAATTGCTTTAGTTGAACAGAGTGTTGATGGGCCTGCGCTTAATGCTAAGCAGCCATCAGCTTTGTTAGACAATGGTCGGATAAAACAGAATGCTGACAGCCCTGTTTCAGCCGATGCCAAAATGAATCACCTTGCTTCAATAGCGAGTAAATCGCTCTCTTCATTGATGGGGAGGCCTGAATTAAGTCTTAAGGTGCCACCAATCTCATTGGATAGTGTTTGCGATCGGCAAGCTGCTATTTCAAGTGACGTAAAAATGAATCAACTTGCTGCAATAGCGGGCAATTCGCGCTCGTCTGTGATGATGCCAGGGTCGGATATCAAAGTGCAATCGACTTCAGTGAATAATGTTCACGATCGGCAAGCTGCTATCTCAGGTGACGTAAAAATGAATCAACTTGCTGCAATAGCGGGCAATTCGCGCTCGTCTGTGATGATGCCAGGGTCGGATATCAAAGTGCAATCGACTTCAGTGAATAATGTTCACGATCGGCAAGCTGCTATCTCAGGTGACGTAAAAATGAATCAACTTGCTGCAATAGCGGGTAATTCGCACTCGTATGTGATGATGCCTGGGCCGAGTACCTCAATTCGCGCTCGTCTGTGATGATGCCAGGGTCGGATATCAAAGTGCAATCGACTTCAGTGAATAATGTTCACGATCGGCAAGCTGCTATCTCAGGTGACGTAAAAATGAATCAACTTGCTGCAATAGCGGGTAATTCGCACTCGTATGTGATGATGCCTGGGCCGAGTACCAAAGTGCAATCGACTTCAGTGAATAATGTTTGCGATCGGCAAGCTGCTGTTTCAGATGATGTAAAAATGAATCATCTTGCTGCAATAGCGGGTAATTCGCACTCGTCTGTGATGATGCCAGGGGCGGGTATCAAAGTGCAATCGACTTCGGTGAATAATGTTCACGATCGGCAAGCTGCTATTTCAGGTGACGTAAAAATGAATCAACTTGCTGCAATAGCGGGTAATTCGCACTCGTCTGTGATGACGTCAGAGCCGAGTGCCAAAGTGCCACAGACTTCATTGAGTAATGTTCATGATCAGCAAGCTGCTGCTTCAGGTAATGTAAAAATGAATCATCTTGTTGCAATAGCGGGTAATTCGCGCTCGTCTGTGATGACGCTAGAGCCGAGTGCCAAAGTACCACCAGCTTCAGAGAATATGTTGAGTTCCAGTGTTTCACAACCGCAAGGAGCAGAAATAAAGAGTGGTATTTCTAGTAAATCAGAAAATTTAGTTTCGACGAACATGAATCAATCGAGTGCCGACCAATTGGTTAATTTTCAGAAAAAGGTAGTTTATGCTTCACCTGTATCTGAAATGACATCATCGTCTGTTTCGATAGGGACTGATGTTTTATCCGAGGGAAAAACGTTAATTCCTGCTTCTTCGACTTCAAAAGGGGAAGCTCCATTAATGACAAGTATTGTTGGTTTCGGAGAAGCGACCCCTGCATCAGGAATTAAAATGGAACGCTTGGGGTTAGAAGGAGTTAAGCTCACTCGGATTGCCACGATTAATGTGTCAACGGTTGTTCAGCCGGTATTGTCCTCTCAGATGTTCCATTACCAATTAGCTCCTGAGTTTTTTACTCAGTATGCAGAGGTGAATACTTACCGTGTTTATTTTCGTAATAAGTACTTCTTATTCCAATTTGTCGGTCATGAAGTGACTGATTTTCTCGAGGAGCATTATGACCGTCATTGACGTTACTGCGGCGTGTTTAGAGATAGTTAAGGACGCTATTATTATTTTTTCTCTGAGCTTTGTTGTCACGGGAGTTATTGTCGGTCTACTGCAAACAGTATTCAGTGTTCAAGATCCTGGCTTACCTATGGCAGCTAAATTAGTGGTCTTTATTGTATTACTTACACAAGTCGGTGGAGGGATATATGACCAATTCCACTTATTATTTTGGCAACTTTAACGACCAGACGTTTACTCACAATTGTTGTATTTTTAAAATGGATACCATCATGAAAAAGCTTAGAGAAATTGTTTATAAAACACTCGTGGATAATTTTAATATATCACCCAGCTTACTGTCGCGTATAGAGGGGGATGAACCTATTGCTATTGAATTAAAAGGAGGAGAAGAAATTTTTGTATACCTTCAAAAAGGGGCGCTGCAAACATTTATTGAAATTCCATTGTGTGATCAACGTATGCTCAGAAATAAATCACCTAAAATAATAGAAAGCCTTATGTCTGACGATGAGGTTTTTTTTAGTATAAAAAAGGAGAAGTTGATATTTTTGACGGAGTTTTCGGCTGATGTAACCGATGTGGAGCGAAAACTTGCTGATAAACTTATACTGTTCAATAATATGGTTTCCTATATAAAAAGTTAACAAACGACTAAATGTTAATAGAGTCTGACTACATAATTGGGCTCTTGTTATTCTCACGATGTGGGAGGGTAAATAATTAATTATCGAATTTTTAAATATCTATAAAATCACATCTTCACTATTGTTGTTCCCCATTTTTATTCTAAGTATATTATGCGATAACTAAAGTTAATCCAATTTAAATAAATAGGTTCGCTAGTGTTCCTATGAATATCATAATCATATTTTGATATTCATAGCCTGAATGTGATCAGGATATTTCACCATTTATCTCGTGATTATGATGTTCATAGCTGCAACCATAAATTAGTTGAACTCATAATATCCAAGGTGGCGGGCCGACCAACCAACGGTATCATCAACTCAGTTGTTATTTCCTGGTAGCATTAAACTGTTCATAAAAGCGTTAAAAATTTAAATCATGCTGGCAACCTGCTGCTTACAAGAGGTTATGAACCCTTTTTTGAGCGCTTACATTAGGAAAAGTCAAGATTCTAATCTTATTCTTTACTCTACGTAGCGCTCGTACAAATTTTTAATATGGCTAAATCCGCAATAAGCTCTATGTTAAATGTTATCTTAGTGCTAATTGGGCCTTAAGTTTTTCGATTGTGGTTTGTTGTTCTTTGATTATCGTTTGGTTTCCAGTGTAAGTAAAATCTCCAAACTGGTTGTGCATGTGTTTGATGATGAATGTATTGATGCTTGTTTGCAGTGCATTTGCGCAGTTAATGTGAGCTTTAAAGCTCTTTTCCAAGGCTAATACAGCATTATTATCCATGCTTTTTGTCATGTGTTCGACAAATGGCAAAGCGTTAAATGATTTAAGAAGCGATGATCGGTACTGATCGCCGATGATCTCGACTTTTAGTTCTGGAGTTATACCATTATTTGCTATTTTACTGGCTTTCGTCATTATTTCTAAAGGGCTATTTTTATCGCCAGAATCAGAAGTTAATGTGGTTCTTGGTGATTGAAGTTGTAATCTTTTTATTGCATCCGTGAACGATAGAGGCTGGGTTGTGGTTGCTGATGTTTGAGTATTGTTGCCACTCCATTTTATTTCTTCTGCTGCATTGGTTGGTATATATTTAGAGTTTGCCTCTAGTGGAATGAACAACACAGGATAACGTTTTATCTCATTAACAAACGCTTGAATATGTTCCTGTCCTTTGTCTGATATATTGGATCGTGTGTTTTTAGCGGCTTTGGGCCAGTCGATTGTCATACCCGCGACAACTCCCTTACTAAGCTGGTTTGCTAAGGCACTTTGTTGCTCCCGGGGGAGTGAAAAAAACTCCTGATGCAAGGTTTCTGACAAGATAAGCTCAGGCTTGAAAGATAAGGCGGTATTTTCTTGCTTAATCTTGTGTGTTTGTGGTGTTAGTAGCTTAGCAGAGGAATCTTGGGCTACTGACTGTTTTGATTGACTGCTTTGTTTTAGCTTGCCATCGAAAGGCGCTGACTGTGAAGTTTTAGGCTGCGGTGTTTGTTTTGTTTCAACTTTCTTCAGGGCCTTGTGATTTATAATCTCTTGCAGTAAGTTCTCTCTGCTTGATGTCGACTGTTTTTCTGTTGGGAGCGGTATAATCACCTGTGCTTTACTTGGCATTGGTGGCATTGGTGGCATTGGTGGCATTGGTGGGGGAGGTGGAGTTAATGTCTGTTTACTTGACTGCTCTTGTGTTTGTTTTATTTCAATCTTCTTAAGAGGCATGGGCTTTATAGTCTCTGCCGGTAGGTTTTCTCTGCTTGATGTCGCTTGCTTTTCTGTTGGGAGCTGTGCTGTCACCAGTGCTTTGCTTAGCGGTGGTGGATTTAGTGTCAGTTTACTTAACCGCTGTTGTGTTTGCTTTGTTATTTGTGATTTATTTTGAGGTGGAGTGTTGAAAAACTCGAATTTTTTAACAAAGTCAAAAGACTTGCTTGTGATTTTACGAACAGTGAAATTAGTGTTTGGCTTTATTATTGCCGATGAAGCAATGGCTTGTTGGGTTAACGGGCTAATGGGACGCATACTTTTGTTCCTTGTAAAATTATTATTGCGACTATAAATAAAACCCTTCCAAGGGTCACGAGAATTCATTGGAAATAATTTCACTGAATGTGATGTTTAATATATATTTTTTATAAAAATAAATTGCTATGTGGGTATTGTTTTTTTGAGGGAACAAGGGTGGGTTAGCAATCTTAAAGCTAATAATCACAAAGTTTCATATTATTTCCTTGGCGTAAGTTTATATGCGTATGATTGTTTTTAATGTTTTCTTTTTTGGTTCGAAAAGATGTCTTGATATTTATCAAGTCATATAATTAAGAAACTTTTGATTGGAGGGTTTTACCGGATATTTCGTAAGTTATCATGTGATGTTCAATCTTTGGTGGGTTGATAATGAGGCTATCTAAATTAAAATTTATTTCCCAATATTAAGCATTGGTAATTATTGAAAAGTCATAGAACTTATCCGTAAATACAATAGTCAAGCCGAGCTTTGGCTGAAAAACCAGTTGAGGTGTTGAATACTTCAGCTACTAAGCTACTAGAGCTTACGCAGCAAGGAAAAGACAAGGTGCGACTAAGGTCATCAGAGATACCTTTAAAGCGTATAAGCAACGAAAAAATGCTCAAGTCGAGTATTTAATTGGTTTTAAAACGTGGATAAATTCAAAGGCATGCCGAAGCTACTATTTATAATAAAGAAGGCCAGTTCTTGGTCGAATTCCTGATAACTTTTAAAAGGAGAGAAAGGCTTATTTAAACAACTTGTACACAAGGATAGAGAATGTGTTGAACTAGTATATTCATGAATTAGATATCGAGATTAACCAAGGACGTTGCAATGAGCTTGTTGAGCGCACTTCGAAAGACTATGACTCCATTTGTAAGGCGTAATGTTAATCCGACAACGATAATAGCTAGAATGGGGGAAGGAAGTTGCTTCTCTTATTCAAGAGGGGGAATTAGCTAGAATTTCAGTATTTAATACCTTGATAAGTGAGCTAAAATTTTGCATAAACACGGTTTTTTGTACACGCTATTAAACCAGTAACCTAACGTTTGATGATGGGATAGTCAGACATATTGATGGCAATAATCTTATTGGTCCAAACTATATTGAGATGAAAGTTAGGATTGTATGTCCCCCACACTATTCGATCGAATACCTCTTAAGAGGTATTTTTGAAGGTCGGTATATAGGCATGTTTAGTCTGTGTCATGATAATTATGTTTAAAAATATTTCATCAAACTCAAAGTGGCTGAATTTGTAAGCCAGATAAGAAGGGCTTACATGATGATGTTTACAGCAATACTAAGACTATACGCCTTATTTAATCAATAAAAATTACCGGGAGTAAGGCCAGCATTATACTGAAGTGATTATTTTCAATTTAGGTTCGGTATTGCACCAAGGTAATTATTTTAATTTTAGTGTCGTGTTTTTATTTGAGTTATTACTTTAAATTTATGTTGGTATTATATATTAAGTAATATCTTTAAATAGTTTCTCATTCATAGAACCCTTCTTCACTAATAATCCAAACTAATCCATCTCTATCATGATCTAGGTAGTAATTTCCTTGATTAGTGGTAAATAATTCTAATCTACTACGACTTTGTGTAAAAGCATAGTCAGATAAAAAGTACTCATTTTTAAGGAATACACTGGGAGGAATAGTTCCTTGAGGGGCTCTCTGACAAGTAAAATCTTCTAATGATATCGAATTTGAAAAATGTCTTCTTAACCCTTTTAAGCCAAACTTGAAGCTGTAAAAGTTTGAACCATTCGGATAAAGTTCAACTCCTCTAATTTGTATATGGTCTACTCGAACCACTATCTTTCCCTGTTCATGTATTTTAACCCCTTTTTTATTCAGGTGAAAAAGGTGGTAACCTCCTTCATATAATATTGTCTCAGAGATAAACATTTTACTGACGAAAAAACCACAAAGTGTAGAAATTAATGTACCTACTAGGAAAAGGATATAAAATCTCAACTGTTCAGCTCCTCTATATATAGATTGATAGCTTGAGTAAAAGCGTGGGTTAAACCTATAGTTCTATTAATACCTATGCTTATAGGTGCTTTCTCAATATCATCAAATATAAAGGTGTAATAAGTTTTACCTGCTGAAATGTATACATCTGGAGTAGATCCTGCTATCAATTCAAGGTTTTTAGGTATTTCCAATTGCTCGCTTGAAAAACCATTTAAAAAGTTTATGTTGATATTTCCAGTTTTAGAAGTGACAGTGAGAGTATTCTGAACTCTTGTCTTCTTTAGATTGTTTAGAAAGTATTCACTTTCGAATACAGGTCTCTCTAAGGCTATACCAAAAAAGAAACAAGCAATTAAAATTACCACTGCAATAGGATTCTTCCATTGTCGAGAGTGACTAGTGAGTTTGGATTCTGAATATAGGATAACTTCTGCAGGGATTATATAGCCTATTTTGGCAATGGTTTTTAAAACAGTTTGTTTTTTCCCGTCATCTCCGAGAGCTAATCGGATATTAAAAATTGATTGCGTTAGGCTTGCTTCTGTTACTACTCTCCCTTTCCAGGCATGGGATATCAGCTCTTCTCGTGAGATCACTTCACCATGTTTTTTCAGAAGTAAGTCTAATACTTGCCAGTCCCCACTGCCTAGCTTTGTCTTATGTTCTCCCATTAAAATTGCTTGCTCATCGAAAAGTACTGTGCGGCCATTTACCGTACTAATTTTCAAAAATATTCCTCCAAACATTTACCAAGTGCTAATCACCAATGGCCTTAAGGCATTAATTTAAGCATCTATGGCAATAGAACACAACACAACACAATACAATACAACATTCAGCCTGCTAGCCGTCAGACACCCTTTTGTTGTGCTTTTGTTGGTGATTTAACAAAACACAAACCTTCCTTATTATTTAGCCAAAACACTTAACTGACACGTAGAGGAGGCTGGACTGTGCTAGTCCTGCTATGGTTCAGTCTAAAAACATTATTAATTTGCTTTGATTATTCATTTTCAATGCGAATGGTTAATATTTGAACCGTTGAGAACCCTTCATCAATACTCAGGGATATGCTGTCTAGAGTGTTTTTTTCAGTTTCTAGTTAATTTAAAAGAAAGTAAATAAGTTATGAGTTACATATATGATTTCTGTCCCAAGGCAAGCTCACTAAGAGCTGAATTTAATGAAGCATTAAGCTTATTTCCATATGACCATGTGGAAGTCGTTAATATTAAATCACGCTTATTGAATGCGGAGAGAAACGCTAATAAGTGTGATCTAGTTAAGTTGAGGGAGTATAGAGCAACTTTTTGTTGCGCTGGGAGGCTTTAAATGTGCTGAATGATTTACTTATCAGGTGACCACTAATAATGAGGAGTGTTCATAAATTAAGTTATTTCTTCATATGCTACAGTCCAGAGGAAGCTTAAAATAAAAGCATAGTGATGAGGTTTTCCTGGCAAAATTGATGTTGGCGAGTGAAATAATCTGAAATCTTGTCTGAACCCTCGCTAATTTTCCTTGAGTCGACTGTCGTTTAGCATGTTGTTGGCATGTTCGGAGCTAGCTGATGCATTTCTGTGTCACCTTATCTTGTCGATAATTTGGATAATATCGAGTTGTTACGGAGAGACGATGACTCTACTAAAGACACGCAATACAATGCTTCTTCTCATCAGATTGCTCCCTTTAACCATTTCTGGACTGGAATACGCTAGAGTTTCCATGGTGATAAGGATGTGAAGCTCGGTTTCGATTGAGTCCTATAATCATAAACAGCATATATTCAGGTAATCAAAGGCGAATGCTGACAGTATTAATGCCGCGGCATTACGCCACGGTTCATTGCTTTATCAAAAATGCTAAAGTTACTTTTTCATGGTGAGTCTTACTTAAGTCAGAATCATTAATTGAACAATATTATCAACTGCTTGCTAATAGTAAATCCACAGCCTTTAATGTTTATGTCGGCTCCATCTGCTGATCGAACAAGGGGAACGGGTAATCGCTAGACCAAGCTTTCGTTGAGATCTATGTAGCTTAATAATAACGAAGGTACCAGTGATAGCCTGCTTATACCAAATAATCTCACCAACAACTAATTATTATTAAACCTAAAACCGAGTTATTTAAAAGCGATTAAAACATTAACTCGGAAATCAACAGGACATTTCATGAAAATTCTGGTGAAAATGAGGGTGTATTGAGGCACTAATAATGAAGAGTCAAATTATTTAAGAGGTTTAAATCGATATGTTTTCAGCTGCGAATAATAAAGTTTTTCAATTGTTGGTTCCAACACCAGTGACACAATTAGCTTCCGAGTTACAGCAAACTAACCATGTGTAGTGGCACACTAAATTTGGCCACCTGATTAGAGGTGATATCATCACTTCACTATTAAAGCAGGTGAGACAATGACAAAGAAATCTAGACCCACATATAGCGCAGAGTTTCGACTTGAAGCGGCGCAGCTAGTTGTTGACCAAAACTATTCAGTGACTGAAGCGGCCAAGGTCATGGGCGTGAGCAAATCAGGAATGGATAAGTGGGTTAGACAGCTTAAACAGGAGCGTAAAGGGCTCTCCCCTAAAGCCTCTCCAATGACACACGAGCAGATTGAAATCCGTGAGCTAAAGAAGAAAATTGACCGTCTCGAGGAGCACAATACTATTTTAAAAAAGGCTACAGCTCTCTTGATGTCAGACTCCCTGAACAGTTCTCGTTAGTCGAGAAGCTCAAGCAGAGCCATACAGTAAAGCGTATTTGTGAAGTGTTCGGGCTTCATCGCAGTAGCTATAAGTATTGGTGTGGCCGCGTGAAAAATATTTCACCAGGAAGAGTTAAATTATACAGCCTAGTGAGAGAAGCCCACGCTGCTAGTAACGGCTCTGCGGGCGCTAGGAGCATCGCTGAGATAGTGACAGCTAAAGGCACTAGCTTAAGCCGTTATCGAGCGAGTAAGCTAATGAAACAGCTCGGGTTAGTGAGTTGCCAACTTCCTAAGCATAGCTATAAAAGAGCGGACAGCGAGCATGTTGAAATACCCAACCATTTGTCGCGTCAGTTTCAAGTCACTGAGCCGAATCAAGTGTGGTGTGGCGACGTGACTTATATCTGGACAGGTAATCGATGGGCTTACTTAGCAGTGGTTATTGACTTGTTTGCTCGAAAGGCAATTGGCTGGTCAATGTCATTTTCACCAGATAGTACCTTAACGGGAAAAGCGTTATCAATGGCTTTTGAGTCAAGAGGAAGACCGCAGGCACTGATGTTTCATAGCGACCAAGGTTGTCACTATACCAGTCGACAATATCGTCAACTACTTTGGCGATACCAAATAAAACAGAGTTTAAGCCGTCGAGGAAACTGCTGGGATAATGCACCTATGGAGCGATTCTTTAGAAGCTTAAAGACTGAATGGGTCCCCTCTACGGGCTACAGCAGCTTCACTGAAGCCAAGGCATCAATCATTAACTATATAGTTGGATACTATAGCCAAGTCAGACCACATCAATATAACGGTGGCTTGACACCAAATGAATCAGAAAGAAGGTTCTGCCTTACGTATAAAACCGTGGCCAAAAAAGGTTGACCACTACAATGTGCTTCAGGTCAAATCGGTTATCAATGTAGATCTAAATACAAAAGAACTTACTGGACTTGACTCATCACGACGATCACCTACGTGTGTTAACGATAGATTGCAATCCCATCACGGCGTGGCTAAGTTCCGCCAAGTGGCTGAATTTGTAACTGGGTTAATGCCTAAAAAGAGTAATGGAGAAGTGGCTGCTCACCCGAAATATTGGCTGGAAATTAAAGATTCGGACCATCGTGATCGAGTTTCGTTGAACGGCTTTGATTTGAAGTCCGGTGCATTAGGCGCATGGCAGGCGGACGGTAACACCAAGTTTGGGCTATTCCAGTGGATTGAGTTGAATCCAGATGTTGAAATAGACATTCTTGAAGGTGGAGTAAAACACCCGCTGAGTCAGAAACTTGATTATATTAACTATTTGGATCCCAATCAGTCACTTAACTACCGTATTGATATTTCACAGGGAGAATGGAAGCAAGGAGGTACCTTGTTAGATACAACACAGTTTCAAGGAAAGGAAGGGATGAGCGGCCACGCTGCTATTGTCATCCACCGTGACGGAAATATCTTTGTTCACCCGTACGAAAAAGGAAAATGGCAACACACCTCCACGACAGATGGCAAGCCGGTTTTATCGGCGGGCATGATTCAAATTAAGCTGGGCAAAGCTAAATCCTTTCACCTAGATTCAGGGCACTATATGCCTCAGCTCCCGCAACTTGAACATTTTCTAGAACGAACTGTGGCGAAAGGAGTGGATATTAGCCAGCTCGAGATACACGCTAAACATATCGCTAGGGACAAAATCGATGGATTAATTCGTCAATACACTCGATAGCTATCCCACTTATCGGGGGAAAGTCGTTCTAAGTCAAATAAATCCAGTAAAATTTTTAAAGGTTAAATTATATGAACTCCATACAAACATTACAGTGTTCAACTTCTACCATGACGGTCGGTGCTATCCCAGACCTAAATCAAAGCATTAATGTGAGTAAAGTGCGTAATATTCACACCGATTTGGAGAAAAGCAGACATTCTCAGTTCCGTCGGACATTGGATTCTTATGGGATTGATGACAATCGAAATACACTGAGTCATTTAAATCGAGAAAAATACAATGTGTTTGTTAAGAAAGATAAATCAGGCACTGCAGATTTAAGTCATGGTGCCTATATCTCTAAAAAAGGAGAAGATATCTATGGCAGTTTTAAATGGTTGAACCCTAAAGGTCTCACTAAATATCAAACTGAAAAAGTCGCTGTCGTTACTTTTCGCAATCAAGCTGAATTAACCCAGCTTAGCCGTACCTATTCAGAAAAGCCATTACCGGACTTTCTTATCCAGATCCTTAATGGAGAGGAATGCCGAGATACAGTTCTTTATAGTAAGAAACCTCAACTAGCTAAGTTTATTCCACCAGTTAACCAAGCGCAGCATGGGTATCTTATTCGCCCCAACTCCCCGTATAGCAGTGATGCCTTGTTGGAAACCTATATCGATTCTCCCGAAAAGCTCAAAGACAGTAAAGAGGGGATCATCCTGTGTACCTACGCGATTCATCCTGGTATACAGTCGGACTTTTTGGGTGGTCAACACAATCAACCGGATCTGGAGCGGCTTGAAGTGAACCTGCCAACACCACAAAAAGCAATTGATGAAAAAACAAAAATGGATTCTCTAACCAGTATTCTGAGCTTGAAACTAGCACATTTGCCACAGTTGGAAAAGTTGAGGGAGGGGACATTGCAACATCTTCAGGACGTTTATCATACAAATGAAAATGACAATATACGAATGTTCTTTCACTTTCCGGTTGCAGAAAAAACCGCCACCCTCCACCTACATACTTGGGTTAACAAAGGCGATCACCCGTTGAATGAGCCAAGGTCTTTCGATTTAGACACCATAATTGAACATCTTCAACAGGGCAAAGATATCAATGAATTGGTACTCAATCGAAACGAGGGATCATTCTTTTTACCCACCTCGGATTCCATTAAGGATATCGTTGGCATTCCTTTTAAAGGGGTTGTTCATAACTCGCTAACTCTTCCACTTTAAACTACTGATGGGAAATATGTTATGAATACCATTCAAACGTTACAGCGCGCATCTTCGACCATGACGGTCGGTGCTACCCCCAACCTCAATCAAAGCATTGATGTGTGTAAAGTGCGTAATATTCACACTGACTTGGAGAAAAACGGCCATTCTCAGCTCCGTCGGACATTAGATGCTTATGGGATTGATGACAATCGAAATACGCTGAGTCATTTAAATCAAGACAAATACAATGTGTTTGTAAAGAAAGATAAATCAGGCACACTTGAGTTAAGTCATGGTGCTTATATATCTAAAGTAGGCGTAGATGAATATGGGGCTTTTCGCTGGTTAAACCCAAGAGGCTTGAAAAAATATCAGACTAACGATCTGGCTCAGGTGACTCTGTCAATGGAAAACCTAAAGCAACTTCAAGCGACCTATAAAGATGAAAATACCACTGAGTTTTTGGTTAATCTGCTACGTGGAGATAGCGCCGAATCTCTCGATAATGTGTATACCTCTCTGTATAAGAAGCAACCGGATGTATTCCACTACTCTGGGTCATTGAACCAAGGTAATGGATTCCTCATTTACCCTAATATCCCCTACATGTCAGAGACCTATACCAATGGACACCACAAAGATTTGGCCGATAGACGAGAAGGCGTCCAGCTGACTGCTTGGGCTGTTCATCCTGCACTCCCACTGAGTTTAATTCAAGAAATAACCGACGTTCATCCAATAGGAAAACCGTCAGTAACCCAGGGGGAAGAGCTAAATCAAAGGAAAGCTGAGTCCAAATGGACTGTGAAATCCCTGACATCCATACTTGATTTGGAGCCAAAAGATCTAAAGATGTTGGAAAAACTAAAGTCTGATATTATTGGGCACTTGTCTGACACTTATGGTGTTTCAGCTGAAAAAGACAATGTTGATCTATTTTTTCACTTTCCGGTTGCTCCCTCAACCGCTACCTTGCATCTACATATTTGGGTCAATAAAGGTGACCATCCACTGAATGAGTCTAGAGCATTTGGACTTAATGAGGTTATTGAGCACCTGAGGAACGACGAAAATATAAACAGTCTTATACTTTCCAGAAATGAAGGTCTGTTTACGTTACCCAAAAAAGACGCATTGCACCTCATTAAAGGAATGCCAGGCAGCTATGCACCGACTATTGAGGTCCGTGAAAAATTCAGTCTCCCGATAACAGGGCGCTAAACGAAGTTGGCTGTGAAGGCATTGATGCAGACCGAGCCTGTGGTTGAAGTAATCACATCATGGTTTGAAATACTCTTAATCTGCCATGTCCTGTAATACGTTGATGATTTTTATAAAGGTCAGCCGCTAACTGTTGCTGGCTTTTTCATTATGCACTGGGTGAAGGGGCATTTCACAACTTTAAATACAGACGCATCTCATTACTCTCACGATAGGTTCAGTAGCGAGTTTATCATGATAAGTATGAGCATTAATAATTAAAGAGTTAACGTGGAGTGTTTGAAATCATGTTGTCTATATTCAAGAATTCGCTGTCACTTTCTATCCATCTTCTATTAATGCTATCTACAAATAGACTAAAATTATCAATATCACCTTATTCAATTATATTTTATAAAATGATAAACAGCTAGCTTTCTCCGCTAGGATGAACAATAGGTCAACAATAAACAACTCATCTAACAGGCTGTTTACGAAGTTGGGATTTAATATGTTTAAGTGAAAAGGTCTATCTGTAGTCAAGAGATTGCAGTCTACTGAACATAGGTTTAATACTGCAGATATTAAATGAGTAATATGTTTATCTGAGTTCGTCGAGTATCACCTCATTTGGAGTATAGGAGAGCCCCATTAAACTTGATAGATAAGTTAAAACTGCATTACTGGCATAAGGCTAATAATTCCATTCACTACTAAAATTTAGGGGTTACATACCCATTAAGTATGCAATATATATTGTACTTTTCTTGGCATAACACACAAGGTTAACCGTGCCATATTTAAACGTTTCTGGTAGGGCTAATAACGTGACCAAACAAATCTAGCTTTAAATTAATTTGATATTATCAAGTGATTTTTTAGGTTGCTTATTCTGGTCTAATCGATCTGGACACCATGATTGTGGATAATAGAACTATCAATCGAGGTGAGCATGAATACGAAAAGACAGTACCGAACTTATACCAAAGAGTTTAAAGAAGAAGCTTTATGCTTGATAACCGAACAAGGCTATAGCGTTCCACAAGCCGCAGACGCGCTTGGTGTCTCATCCAACCTGCTCTATACCTGGAAACAGAAGGCTGAAGAGCTAGAGAGTTCTAACGTAACTTCAGATGAGAGAGCCGAGCTTTTAGCCCTAAGAAAAGAGGTTAAGCAGCTTCGGGTAGAGAAAGAAATATTAAAAAAGGCCAGTGCCTTCTTCGCGAAAGAAATGAAGTAAAGTTTCGGTATATTCGAGACAACCGCTCTCAATTCGAAATAAAAACAGTTTGTAAGGTGCTGAACGTTAGCCGTAGTGCCTTCTATGATTGGCTATCTAGGCCCGCTAAGATTATTAGCGAAAATGAGCTAAAACTGTATCGTACGGCAAAGCGCCTTTTCAAGCGCAGTCGTAACAGCTTAGGCTCACGTCAGTTATCCAAAAAACTATGTGAAGAAGGCTATATCATCGGCCGTTATCGCACTCGCTCTATCATGCGAAAGCTAGGCTTAGTGGTGACTCAGCGCCAAGCCTATACAGTAACGACTAAGCGAAAACACAGTGATAGTGTTGCAGATAACGTGCTGAGCCAGAACTTTAACCCTGCTGAACCTAACCAAGCTTGGGCAGGTGATGTCACCTATCTGAGAACTAACGAAGGCTGGATGTATTTAGCTATTGTTATGGATTTACACTCTAGACGAATCATTGGCTGGAGTATCTCGAAACGAATGACCGTCAGCTTGGTTGAACGTGCATTACAGGTGGCTATAACACTTCGTCAACCAGGCTGCGGTGTTTTATTTCACAGTGACAGAGGCTCGCAGTATACGAGTAAGCAATTCCAAAGCTTGCTAACAAAGAGCGGAATGACACCTTCTATGAGCAGTGTTGGCGCTTGCCTAGATAATGCTGTCGTTGAACGATTTTTTGGTAGTTTAAAGCACGAATGGCTGTTGAATGTAGTTCATTTAACACGAGAGTCAATGAAGCAAGATGTTGAGGAATATATTAGGTATTACAACCATGAGCGGTTACATACTACGCTAGGTGATTTAACACCGAGCAACTATGAAAAGTTACAAAGTCAGGTGTCCAGTTGTGCTTGACCAGAATAGCTCACGTCATCATAGCCAATGTTAGTGCGGCTTTCTCAACACGCTGTGTGGTTGATTCTAATAATCTACATGCTTTTTGTACCCTAATCTTTTTAATATAGTGTATAGGTTTCAAGGTTGTGGTATTGGTAAATTGACGGAGAAACGTTCGTTCGCTCATGCCTGCTAAAGCTGCTAGCATCGACACATTCAGGGACTGATTATAATTGGCTTGTATGTGTCGTCACTGCTCGATTCTCTAGTAAACTTACTTTAGGAAGTTCAAATGTACCTGTATAGGTAGAGATTAATATTGAGCCCATCCGATGGGAATTATTGAGAAACTGTAATGATTCCGGTTGAGGCGAAAGGTAATAACAACCATCAAAGTTGGGAAGAATAATGTCACTTTGACTAACACAAGCTAACTGACTATCAGGCTGAACAATTGTAACAACAAAGCGCTTCTCAAGCTGACTATCGATGATTATTTTATAGTAAAAAGTTCTTTTAATTTTAAAATTACACTCTTTAGCACATTAGGGGAGTCATTAATTTGTATCTTGTATCGTTACTTCAACGAAACACTGAAACAATACAAGAATGATTATTATAGTTAATATAGCCTTGTTATTAATTGACTTTCATAATGATGATTATTCTACATACCAAGATGCTCAGTGGGCTTTATCAGGTACAGAAGCCGCAGCATGGAAAGCTGCCACTTTACTAACTGCATTTCGTCAACAAGGATTGCCCGTTATTCATGTGCGTCATGAGTTCGTTTTAAATGATGCTCCTTTTTTCCTATTAGGATCTGAAGTGGAAAAAGCTCATTATAGCGTTGCCCCAATAAATGGGGAACTGTAAGGTTGAAGCTGCAAATAAACAGTTTTCGTAGTACTGAATTACACTTTTTTTTGAAGGCACTTAATGTTGAAAAACTGGTTATAGTTGGTGTCATGAGCCATATGTGCATTGATGCGGTGACTCAGACTGTTATGGATTTGGGTTATTACCATGTTGAGGATGATGCTTGCTCCACGCTAGAGCTTGAATTTAATGGGGTGACAGTACCTGTTAATCATGCGTTTATGACCGCCTCACAATTTGGTTGTTGTAATGTGGGTAGTACTGAAAATCACTCGGCTTAGTTGGTTAGATATATTTTACCACGTGATTTTTTAAACTTGAGAGAGGTTATTTTTCTGAGTTTAGTCACTTCCATTATTCGTAGAACACTTGGGAATAGTTTAAAAGTAACTAGTTATTAACGATTAATGATCTTTATCTCCTATTAATATGTGGAAAACACACAATGACTAAAATGACAATATTTGAAATTCAATCAAAGGAAGGAATGTCTGAAAAGCTTGTTTCTTTTTTTAAAAGTATTCTACCAGGAACAAGAGATTTTCCTGGTAATAAAGGCACTGACTTTTCACGTTTATCTGACAATAAATTCATCATTGTTACTTACTGGCAGCATGAAAGTGATTTAGGCCATTATCTTAATTGGAGGGAAAATACAGGTGAATTCTCCCTCCTGCTCAGCTTCCTTATTCAGGCTCCTAATATTGTAACCTATGAAGTACTTGAAGATATTTAACCTAAGTTGATGTATTGATGAACACACATCTTAGTTCACTCCTTTTCCTCAGCCAAATTTTCAGTGGAATCTGATGGTTCTCATTCTAGTAAGTATTTATTGCCAGTAAATAAAATCACTTCCAGACTGCCATAGCTTAAATTACGTTATGGCTGTTCAACGCGAAGGTATAGCTAATAAGGGTAGGCTGCGGCTATCCTTATTAGCATAGATAATAACTAATTTATTTGGGTAAAGTCGACCCAGAAACTTAAGCCTTCGATTTAGTAGAACGATACACTTATGGTTCCTCCATTGAGAGACCGATAACTAACGTGAGCATCATGTAGAGGTCCAAGTAGGAACCTCGAATAGTTTTCTTTATTATTTATTGTAAAAGGTAGTATTACCGAAATCTGATAAGTCGAATGACAAAGATTTATGTTGCTGTTTTAATTCGTTAATAGTTCCAGTATGTACTTGCTTGTAAGATGAAATATTCTGTTCTGTTATAGGAGGAAGGTACTTTCTAGCATGAGACTGAACACGGTCATAAAGTTCAGTTTTATTGCGTTCGGTTCTGTTTGATGGAACAAATGGCTTTCCACTGCTCATCGCTTCTCCGATCGGTAATACTTCGTTGAAAGTATGATATCCACCATAATTCATGAATGCTGCTGCTCCCAAAGTTAATGGCATGACTTCTTTAGGGTTACTATACAGAGAGTTACCGGAAAGTACCGTTGCAGCAAGCAAAATATCACATGTTCCCCCAGATTGAGCGCCAGCAAAAGGGAGACCTTGTTGTGTACTCTCAAGTGCATATACCCCATAAGGTTGCCAGCGGTTAACACCTGTACCGTGATTGAGCTCGTGGGCTTTGATGCCTTGTTCAATTCCTAGATCTTTGTAGCCTTGAGGAATAGACTTTATTTCGTCTTCTGACATCATATAAGGTCGATTCAGATCCTGAATAGGAGCATTTTCACGAGGAATTCCATTGATGTTTTTATTGTCATTCAGAGCCGCAGACAATTTTTTTTGTTCTAATGAGTTCTTATCATGAACTCGTTGAACGACCTGACCAAAGCCCAAACCATATTTTGCGGCATCTTCATATTTACCTTCTACTGGTTTTAGTTGACCTTTTTCGTCTTCTACCATGGGCATGCGCTCTGAACGTGCACGGGTAAGAGGATCATCAAACGCTTTTGTACGTGTTTTTTGAGTAAATTCTTTATACAGAGGAGCAACATCTGAACACACTCCCCTCAGTACTGAATTAAGAGCCTTGATATTTTTATCGCGATTTGCACTAAAATCCGCAGCGTTTTTCGCTTTATTTTCTATTGGATCGCTGGATTTTGTTGGCCGGTTACCTTCTGGCGGGGTCATTAGCTGCCAAACTGTTGTGCCAAAGACACTCAGTGATTTTATTTTTGTTAGCATTCCTGAGTGATTTAACTCACCAATTGGTGTTTTTAACTCTTTAGTTAGCCATTCAATCAATGGTTTATCTGAAGTTTTTGACTGACGTCCAATCTGGTCTGAGTCACTACTCATCTGGCCAAACTGCTTATGGAATAACTCTTTAATTGTCATCTCTTTATTATTAAAGACGACTTTATGTTGGTCTCCTTTTTTATCAATGTTTTCAATAGTTTTTTCCAGTGTTTTTGCATACTTGTCAATAACTAAGCCTGCAGAACCTGGTTTATTTAAAATATTCATACTAGTGCCGGCTTCGAACATTCGGGCACTTGTTAAAGCTTGTTGTTTCGCTTCATCGATGGATATGCCTTTAGCTGAGCTGATGGTTTTGGACTCATCTGCTTGTGAGATAGAAATACTATCCAACTGATTGCCACTTTTATAAATAGTAAGCATATAGATTATTCCTTTTAACTGTTATATCTGTTTTTGGTTGGAAGTTATTATAAGTAAGAGAAAACTATTTAATTAAATGAATACTTTGTACTTTTTTTGAATTTATATTCTGATCCAATCAATCTGAGTAACTTGATTATGGATGGTGAAATCAATAATCGAGAAATATCCCACTTCCAACAATCAGCGTCACGAGACTAATCCTGAAAAAAACTGCCAAACTTAGCCATTCCGTTATTCTCTTCGTTGGACTCAAGCCCTAAAACCTGGTTATTCGGTTAAGGAATGCGGGAGAGCTAGTTTGATGGATAACACATTGGTTAATATGTAGTAATTAGATACTCTACTAGAGTATTTTTAGTCTACTGCCAATTATATAGCAGAGCTTGAATAATGAACAATCGAGCTTCTCAAGTCATGAGTATTCTGATGAATCATTTAACCCTTGTGTCAACTGACTTTTAGGTTAGTTGTTCATTATGACTCTATCTCTTATTCTAGTGGGGAGGAAAGGTATTAAGCATGCATTTTTAGGTTACTCATTTGCAATCATTACAGTGTTTTATCCAGAGTGCAGAACAGTTTTAGCGTGCTTGAGTCTATGAAAAGTCGCATCTTGCTTCAATTGATTAAACCGTTTCTAAACCCATTCACAGTAACTCTGAAAAGTCATGCCTGTTTTCAAACTCTGCTCTCCGAAGGGGGGGGCCAGTAAATTTCACCACATACCGCTTAAGCCTCTCAAAGGAGATTTGTTGTAAATAGTGTCATCTTGGATATCATAAGGTATATAGATTAATTAATTAATTACTTCCTTCCTTTAATAGTTTCTCAGTCAAAACATTAAAATTAGTTTTAATAACTAGAATCTCTGTTTTATAGTTCAGCAGCACTCATTATTTTTTGTATATGTAAGTTATTATAATGTAGTAGGTTTTCAACCTTGACCCGTTAAATTTCCGTTTCCAAATCTAATGCGGGTTATATTCCATCATCTTTGTTCTGGTCGGGTGGCTTGTTTAGTGTATAAGTTAAACTGTGGCGTACATAAAAAACTGCTAAGTATGTATTATTAAGTGAACTCATAGGGTCGCGGATAGTTAACCTTTACTGGCTGTCGAATGAGTTGAATGCATCATCATACCAATTATGAGTCTGAACTATCTATCTGAGAAAGCCACATTGAAGTGAATGTTGAAATTAGGTATACGACAGTAAAAATATTTTTATACATGGGATAGGTATATTGATATGTTCCTCCCGTAAACACATGAAATAAATATAAGAATAAATCATGTTAATTCAAAAGGGTCATATATATGTTGATTGCGTGCTTAAATAAAACTTTATCTTTTATTATTCAAGTTTTGACTAGTGGTTTCACCTAGCTGTGAGCTAATCGGGGCAGGGTAGACTTCTAGAATTCAAACTCCTTTCATACCCAACTTTACAGGAGTTTTCAGCATTAATCACGTGACGTCGTAATGCTAAGTGCGTGATAATATAAGCTTAAAACAGAATGAATGCAGAACGGAGCCATTTAAATACAGAGATCCTTCCTAAAATAAGGGGAGTTCGAGAATATATTTCTAATAGTTTTAGGTAACAAGCATTCTATTTACTATTCTCTTAAACAAGCCGTTTTTAACAGGCTGATAGCGTTATTTATTGCTCGTTCTGTATGTAATTGGGGGAAGTCATAATTTCCCCTGTTTATAATGTAACTTAACCTTAGGTTTTAACTATATGAATTTTAATATAAGAAGTATTCTTAATCAGAGAAAAGATGAAAGCCATGTTACAAATAAACAAATTAACAAGTTGAATAAATCAATTAAATCTGTAAGGCAAGTTCCTAAATATATGTCTGGCGATCAACTTATTCAGACTTTTAAAAATTTTACAAAATTACAGGGAGAGATAAAAAATCTAAAAAATAAAGATGTAAACATGTCTGAATCCAAGTGCATCAAGTTGAAGGAACTATCTGAAAAAATGGGTGAAATATTTCAAGAAGTAGAAATCAGGAATTCTGATAAATGCCTGGGGAAACCAATAAAACAAACTAACTATTTAATCCTAGAAGATAAATTTAAGGCTAGATATTGGTCTGCCTCACACAAAGCAAACTCCACTAAAATTAAGACTGACAAAGGATAAGAATAATCCCCTTTTTAAATAGTGGTGCGAAGTTTTACCTTGGAATTAATGATTTAAGATATCTCCATATTCCATATTCCGGATCACACAAGTGTTAACTAGTAGAGAGTCTGATTGGCTCTCTCTTTTTTTCGTCATCATTCTCATGTCGTTAATTTCAACCATATGGAGCCAACCTGCATGGTCTGGTATGTAATAAAGTTCATGTTTAAAGAGTATTGCCGAGCTTCTCAAGGGGACAGTCTTTGTACTGAGTACTATTTAAGGACGTTGTTGCCAACCCCTCACTATAGATGCAGCAACACCAAGGATGTGAGCTAACTAGGTAGTCTGTTTCTTAACTGGCATTCCTAGTCTTATGACTTTGTTTATTGCCTTTACACCTGCTACGACTTCATGCGTATTCGCATCTACTACGAGGTGTAACTTACGCCAGATATGACGCTTTTCTTTACCATGCTTCCTAGTTTTCCATTCCCCATGTGCCACTGAGTCACGACTCGGTGAGCGATATTTGATATTTACGGTCTTGTTCCGTTTGCTTATGCAGCTCTAGCTTGGTGAGGTTAGTGGTATATCCTTAAGTTTCTATTTAGTGTCCGTGATGATGACCTTATCCATTATTGTCATCTCATTGCTATAAACAACTTCTTTATCCCGGAGTGGCTTTCTATTATGAACCTTTTGTACTTCGTCCCAGACTGGTTTCCTTAAAATGCATTAAATCCCCCTAACAAGGCCACCTGAACCGGGGGAGTCCGGTAAATGTCGATCTGAAACACGTTCACTGATGGGATGAAAGGGGATCTCAATGATGGGGAATACGGATGAAGGGAAAGAAAAACCAAACTGTGCAGAACAGAACTTAATAGGGCTAAAGCTAAGACTAAGGCATATGGCCGTTTAATCTATTGAACCGCTAGTTGATCGGCCATGGTTTGGTAATCCATCAGATCTTCATGCTCCTCGATCCTGCGATTATCCATATCTAATTTGACGGTTGTAACTCCGGGGATTGCCAAGTCGATGATCTTACCGGGTTTACCAAATTGATCTCCAGGCCCCTTGTAGTGGTAGCTGCCTATCATCACGACCAAAGAACCAGAGTTAAACATATGTTCGATATTAAAGCCGTATTCGAGGACGCCCTGATGGGCGCGTCTGAGAAAACTAATGATGTGTCTGCGGCCAGTATAGGACTTGCTTGCTGTTCTGTCTTTGAAGATGCTGTCTCTGTCATAGAAGGCGCTTAATACCTTGTAATCATGATCTGTGACGGCTTGAATATACTTCACTGCCAACTGCTGTTCGAGTGGCATCTCTCCGTTGTTTGCTACTGCAGGTAAGCCAACAAAAGCAAGAATAAGGTAAAGGTAGCGTGAGATCATCATAATTAATTCTTTAAGTTTTTCTTTAAATCGAATGCTGGCAGGGACAGATGCCATTTAATGGAAGCGAGCCTGATGCAAAGTGCCACCATCATGGAGAGTAGCATGGCATGCATATTCTCCACACCTAAATAGATGCTCATGCTATAACAGATCCCACCTAAGATAGATGCGGTAGCATAGATCTCTGTTCTCAATATCATAGGGACTTGACGGCAAAGCAAGTCTCGAATAATGCCTCCTCCCACGCCAGTTATCAAGCCCATTACCACGGCTATCATTCCACCTAGTTCGAGATTGAGTGCTTTCTCGGCGCCAATAACTGTAAACAAAGCCAAGCCCAGGGCATCGGCTATGGGCAAGGTATGTTGGGGGACCTTCTTAGGTTTTCGAACCAAAATTAAGGTTATTAATACCGTGATCAAGATAACGACAATATAATTGGGATCACGGATCCAAAATACCGGAGTCGTCCCAAGAAGCGCATCTCGTATGCTACCGCCACCGACGGCTGTGACCGAGGCGAGTACAATTACTCCGAAAGGATCCATTCGGTGTCGCCCCGCGGCTAGCGCCCCTGAGAGGGCAAATACGGCGGTACCACAGAGATCGAAGAAGTAGATCCACTCAATCATTCGTCCATCTCTTTCAGGTGAAGGTTGAGGGCATCGACCGAAATGCGGATCTCAATCACCGAGAGCAGCAGTGAATAAAGCAGTAAAAGCAAACTAGAGCCAAAGATAAACGAGCCGGTTTTATTGAGTCCGACATAGATGAAAATCATGCAGAGCACACATAGGGCGAAACTCATGACACCCGCTTCCTGCATGCGCCTGATGATGCTGATCCGCTGACGTAAGTTTCTTAATTGTTCATAATGAACAGGTTTTCCGTCACTACTCAAGCTTCTTATAAGGGCCGCGAGGGCAAAGAATCGATTGGTATAGGCCAGCAACAGCAAGGAAATTGCTGGGAATAGCAAGGCGGGAGTGGTTAATGATACATGAATATTGTCGAACAAATTTTATAGCCTATGTCGGGAAGTCTTGAGCCGATAATGAGAATGATACCTATGGATAAGAAGATGTCTAGACTGATTGAAGCGCTTAAGTCTGTAAATAGCGAAGTGCTGCCCAGATGAGTGGGATCAGGATAAGAAAACTGAGCCAAAGTGTATACCCTGTACTGGTCAATTTTATTGCAGCAGCGATAGAGTGACTATCGGGCTTAGGGCCGTAAATGAGCTTAGTGACCGCGACGCGCTGATTGTTAAACTTCATCGGTCCACCCAGCTCAACCTTGAGTACCGATGCGGCGATTGCACAGGTGTTAATACAGTTATAGAGGGGGCCGTTATTAGACAAGGGTTTAAAGAGTAAAAGTATGCTCTTAGGGCCGCCTTGAATCGCTAGAGTGAAATTCCACAACCAGCTCGGGATGATGAATAAGGCGGCGCTAAGCAGATTAACTGGTTGACCAAAATACTTAAATTTAGGGTTAATCGCTGGCCAACAAAGCTCAAGCTTCTTTATCATTCGGGCGACAAGTACCAAAGGTGCACCGCCGATACTAAAAAATAATATGGTTGAAACTGTGCCGTAAACTGGTGTTGTGACCAATTTTTCTATGGTGGCCTTGCTGATTCCAACACTGCTTAATTGTTTTGTGTCCCGGTATAACCATAGAGAGAGCAGTTGTCTGGCGAGGGTTTTATCTTCTCGACTCAAAGCTTGCCTCACCTCACCAGCGACTTGTTTAAAATTATCATCATTTAAGCAGAGATAGAGAATAATAAACTCGAAAAACCAGGGGAAAGCGGCGAGTTGTAACAAGAAATAGATAATGGCCCAGAAAGGCAATATCAATAGTATCGCCGCCATTGAACCTGCAATGACTTGTTGGGAAGGCGAGCGGTTACTGTGTGCTACTTTCTTTGCTAATTCGTTAGCAAGTAAGCCGAACCAAACTATGGGTTGAAACTCTCTAGGCAGTGGCGCGAGGCGAGACAGCAATAAACTGACAAGGAGGATCATGGTTCCTTCATAAAACGAACTGTCGTTGAGCAGCTGTTGGGCAAACTCTGGAACCATGATAATGACCTTGCTAGATGTTCGGTAATTACTAAACTCTAATAAACATTAGTATTTATAGATGTTTAAGTAAAGCCATCACCATTAAGGCTGATTGGTGGCCCGCTTTGACTAAGTAAGTGTCAAAATCGACCGGAGAGTCATTATTGGCATTATCTGATAGTGAGCGGATGACCACAAAAGGCACCTTAAATTGGTGACAGACTTGGGCAATGGCAGCTCCTTCCATTTCGCAAGCAGCCATAGTTGGAAAATGGCTGAGCATGGTCTTAGTACGTTCTGGATCGCAGATGAAACTGTCGCCAGTACAGATTAAACCTTGGATGGCTTTCACATCATCAAGGCTGGCTACGGCCTTACAAGCGGCGTCCATTAATTTCTCGTCGGCCGCAAAAGCGGCTGGTTGACTGGCCATCTGGCCTATCTCATAGCCAAATGCGGTGACATCGACATCATGATGTCTGACTTCTGTGGAGATAACGATATCACCTATAGCCAGTTCATCGACGAAACCACCGGCTGAGCCTGTATTGATCACGGCATCGGGAGCGTACTTCTCGATAAGTAAGGTTGTGGCGATACTGGCGGCGACTTTTCCTATGCCAGAGCGAGTGACTATCACCTCAGTACCATCTAGTGTGCCGGCGATAAATTCAATACCCGCAATAGTCTTTGACTCTGCAGATGTCATAGCAGCAATAAGATGAGCAACCTCTGGCTCCATGGCGCCAATAATACCGATTTTCATTGAGTAACCTTAAATATGTGTTAAGTAAAATTGATGGAGGCTAACTAATACCGATTTTCATTGAGTAACCGTAAATGTATTAAGCCGAATTTGATGGCGGCCAATATAGCATAACTTACTAGCCGGAATCAGTTGGATTGCTTTTTGACAGGCAAAAAAAAGCACATCAATCGATGTGCAAATCACAAGCAAAGCGTTATTGATACAGATTGCTATTATCTCAATCGGTATCTGGTTAGGTGATGAACCAATATTGGTTGTTATGACTCAAAAGTATTGAGGATACCCAGTGCCGCATCTCGCCCCTCGGCGATAGCTGTTACGACTAAATCTGAGCCACGCACCATATCTCCACCGGCAAACACTTTAGGGTTGGTCGTTTGGAATGGATTATCGGCGGCTTTCGGTGCGACCACACGTCCCCATTGGTCAAGGTCTACATTATGATCTTTGAGCCAGCTAGCAGGACTGGGCTGGAAACCAAAGGCAATGATGATGGCATCGGCTTCGAGTAAGGCTTCACTGCCCTCTATAGCTTCGGCGCGGCGTCGTCCACTGGTATCGGCTGCGCCCATCTGGGTTTCGACGCAAGTGATGCCGGTGACTTGTCCATCTTGGGTCTCGATGGATACAGGCTGCCTGTTGAAGAGGAAGTTTACGCCTTCTTCTTTAGCATTTTGTACTTCGCGGCGAGAGCCTGGCATGTTGGGTTCGTCACGGCGATAGGCGCAAGTGACTTCTTTAGCCCCCTGACGAATTGCAGTGCGGACACAATCCATGGCGGTATCACCACCACCTAGTACTACCACTCTCTTGCCTTTCAGATTCAGGTAAGGGGATTCAGTATCTTGAGTACTCATGATGTGGTGGGTATTGCCTATCAGGTAAGGCAGTGCTTGATGAACGCCTTGGGCATCTTCACCGGGCAAACCCGCCTTCATGGCAGTGTAGGTTCCCATACCTATAAATACGGCGTCATAGTCATTGACTAAGTCGTCGAAGGGCAGATCCTTACCTATGGTCACACCCAGTTTGAACTCGATCCCCATGCCTTCCATTACCGTGCGGCGAGTCGCCATCACAGCTTTATCTAGCTTAAATGCCGGGATACCGTAGGTGAGCAGGCCGCCAATCTCAGGGTTTTTGTCAAATACCACGGCCTGGACACCATTTCGGGCCAGAATGTCAGCACAGCCTAGACCAGCTGGACCGGCCCCAACAATAGCGACACGCTCTTTTCTAGCCACAACCTTACTCAAGTCTGGGCGCCAGCCTTGTTCG
Source organism: Shewanella psychrophila (assembly GCF_002005305.1). Lineage (NCBI taxonomy): Bacteria > Pseudomonadati > Pseudomonadota > Gammaproteobacteria > Alteromonadales > Shewanellaceae > Shewanella > Shewanella psychrophila. The sequence continues at coordinate 2,811,663 of NZ_CP014782.1, read as the reverse complement.
ATTGCGGTATCTGTGATGTATTTCTCTACGTTGCCGATAGTTACAGCGCCAAACTCTTCGTTGAGCGTGCAGGCGCCTTCACATAATCTGTCTTGTGGGCAGACTCGTCCACAAATCTCAGGCAAGGTATTAGTTTCATGTACCAAGTCTGCCGCTTCTAGTATGCGGCCTTGTTTAGCCAGTTTTAACCAGTTAGGGATGTAGTTGTGCAGTGGACATTTCCATTCACAATAAGGGTTACCACAATCGAGACAACGGTCTGATTGCTCTTTTACCTGGCTTTGAGCGAACGGCTGATAAATCTCAATAAATTGAGTGGCGCGCTTCTTTACAGGGTGTTTGATCGGATCGATACGATCGACTTCGATAAATTGAAAATCATTGCTCATATCGCTATTACCCCCGCTGTAACTTCAACATTTAATTCTGTTTTTTTATGTGTAATCACGATAAATTTAAAATTATTTTTCATCATATTATTTACCCCGCGATCACTTTGAGCTCTGGTTGTTTTTGCTCGAGTCTCAATAGATCTGAGACTGGCACACTCTTAGGTTTGACTATCACGAAGCAGCCGAGCCAATTTTCAAAATCGTTCAGTAACATTTTCGCATGTTCACTGCCCGTTTCAGCCAGATGTTCCTCTATGAGGCCCTTGAGATGTTGCTGATGTATAGGTGAGTCGAGTTTTTGTGTATCGACCAACTCAGTGTTAACTCTTCGGTTAAAACGTCCAAAACGGTCGAAGACATAGGCAAAGCCACCCGTCATTCCAGCACCAAAGTTAACACCTGTTTTACCTAGCACCACGACAATACCGCCGGTCATATATTCACAACCGTTATCGCCCAGGCCTTCAACAACCGCAAGGGCCCCAGAGTTTCTAACCGCGAAACGTTCACCGGCAATGCCGGAAGCAAATAACTTGCCGCCTGAGGCGCCGTAGAGGCAAGTGTTACCTATGATAGATGAGCGCTCGCTTTGGAAGTTGCTTCCCAGAGGAGGATGTATAGTGATTTTGCCGCCGGACATGCCCTTACCGACATAATCGTTGGCATCACCACAGAGAGTTAATTCGATACCTGGACTGTTCCAAACCCCGAAGCTCTGACCCGCGCTGCCATTAAACTGCAGTTTAATAGGAGATTTAGCTCCCTCCTTACCTACTGTTGTAGCCACAAAGCCAGAGAGTGTGGCCCCAATAGAGCGGTCGACATTGCCAATTTCGAAACGGGTGGATAATTCCTCACCTTGCTCAACGGCGTTTTTACACTTAGCTAAGATCTTTTGGTTGAGCACACCAATATCTGAGGTTGGATTGAGTTCTTTCCAGGTAACAGCACTGCCCTCAGGGACTTCTGGTGTGTAAAGGATAGCGCTTAGGTCGAGGCCATTTTGCTTAGGAGTTTCGCCTTCCAGTGCATGTAACCAGTCGCTACGGCCCACTAGTTGCTCAAACTCGGTAACACCTAAGGCTGCCATCTCTTCGCGAATTTCTCTGGCAACGAACTCGAAATAAGTCATCACACGTTCCGGAAGACCATGATAATGCTCGTTTCTGAGCTGCTTATTCTGGGTTGCTATGCCTGTCGCACAGTTGTTGAGGTGACAAATACGCAAGTATTTACATCCCAAAGCTATCATAGGCACTGTACCGAAACCGAAGCTTTCTGCTCCTAGCAAGGCTGCCTTGATGACGTCTCGGCCTGATTTTAAGCCGCCATCGACCTGAAGACGGATTTTATGACGCAATCCGTTTTTCACCAGAGACTGATGCACTTCTGCAAGACCAAGCTCCCATGGGCTGCCGGCGTACTTAACTGAGGTAATTGGACTTGCCCCCGTACCGCCATCGTATCCTGAGATGGTGATCATATCGGCGTAGGCCTTAGCCACGCCAGTGGCTATGGTGCCCACACCTGGCTCTGAAACCAATTTAACCGAGATCAATGCCTTAGGATTAATCTGCTTAAGATCGAAAATGAGTTGGGCCAAGTCTTCAATCGAGTAGATATCATGGTGAGGTGGTGGCGATATTAATGTGACACCAGGTCTGGCATTACGTAGACCCGCTATTTCGACACTCACCTTATCACCTGGAAGTTGACCGCCTTCACCGGGCTTTGCCCCTTGGGCAACCTTGATCTGTAACACTTCGGCATTAACCAGATAATGGGCCGTGACACCGAAGCGTCCTGAGGCGATCTGTTTGATCTTGGAGTTCCCCTCGGTGTTGAATCGACGTGGATCTTCTCCACCTTCTCCCGAGTTAGAACGGCCACCTAGCCGATTCATCGCCACGGCGAGCGCTTCGTGTGCTTCAGGGCTAAGGGCGCCAATACTCATGGCCGCACTGTCAAATCTTGGGTATAAGCTAGTAGCGGATTCGACAGTGTCCACTTCTACGGCTGCCAACTCACCTTTCACTTCGATGAGATCTCTTAGCGTCGCTACTGGACGTTTGTCTACAAGCTCTGTGAAGCGTTTATAAGTGGGGTAATCCCTGTCTTTCAAACATGCCTGAAGCGTGTTGACGACATCCGGGTTGAAGCTGTGATATTCCCCCCCTTCGACGTACTTCAATAACCCACCTTGGCTGAGTGGCTGGTGTGCCTGAAAAGCGACTTTATGAAGTTTGACTTGATCTTGCTCTAGCAAGTCAAAATTTGCTCCTTCAATACGGCTAATTACGCCGTTGAAACAGAGGTCGACTACATTTGTTGCCAGACCTATGGCCTCAAATTGTTGACTACAACGGTATGAGGCTACGGTACTGATCCCCATCTTTGACATGATCTTTCTTAGACCCTTATCGATACCTTGGCGGAAATTGAGCATCAATTGGCGAGTGTCGGCAATATCGCTCTTCTTCGCTAGGGCGCAGATAGATTCGTAGGCCAGGTAAGGATAAATAGCGGTGGCACCGAATCCGAGCAGCACTGCAAAATGGTGTGGATCTCTCGCCGTCGCGGTTTCAACCACGATATTGGTATCACAACGAAGACTCTTGTTGACGAGCACATGCTGTATGGCTCCTACGGCCATAGCGGCTGGAATAACCTGTTTAGACTTGTCTGTGGCTCTGTCGGACAAAATGAGTAAGGTGGTTCCAGTTCTGGCTAGTCTCTCGGATTCGTCACAGATTCGAGTGATCGCCTTCTCTAATCCTTCACTCAAGTCATAGTTTAGATCTATGATGTTGGCACGATAATACATCGAGTCAAGAGCCATTAGCTGATTGAAATCACTATAAAGTAAAACCGGTGAGTTAAACATGACACGGTATGCATGCCCTGTGGTCTCATTAAATAAGTTCTGCTCTCTGCCGACACATGTGGCGAGAGACATCACGTGTTTCTCTCTCAATGGATCGATAGGAGGATTGGTGACTTGGGCGAATTTTTGCCTGAAATAGTCGTAAATAGTACGAGATTTCTTCGAAAGTACAGCCATAGGCGTGTCGTCACCCATAGAACCCGTGGCTTCTTCGCCTTTTTGTGCCAGTACCCAGATGACGTCTTGCAACTCTTCCCGGGAATAGCCAAATTGTTTGTGATATTGCAGGAGTTGGTCATCGTTGAATTCGCTCACTCCTTGTGCTTCATTGGGTAAATCTTCTGCAGGAATCAGGGTTCGACTGTTTTTAGCCATCCATTCCTTGTACGGGTGACGACGTTTAAGATCGTTATCGATCTCAAATGAAGAATAAAGCTGACCATTGAGTGTATCTAGCACGAGTAGTTCGCCTGGGCCAACTCGACCCTTCTCGACGACTTCGTCGGGGGCGTAATCCCATATACCGACTTCGGAGGCCAAGGTGAGTATTCTATCTTTGGTGATCACGTAGCGAGACGGACGCAGGCCGTTGCGATCGACCGCACAGGCTACATGTCTACCGTTCGTCATGACTATCCCCGCAGGACCGTCCCATGGCTCCATATGCATGGAGTTAAAGTCGTAGAAGGCTTTAAGCTCTTCATCCATTTCAGGGTTACTTTGCCATGCTGGTGGAATCAACAGGCGCATGGCTCTATATAAGTCCATACCGCCAGCAAGTAGCATCTCAAGCATGTTATCCAGTGAGGATGAGTCTGAGCCCGTTTCATTGACGAAGGGAGCCGCTTGCTGAAGATCAGGTAAAAGTGGCGCATTGAACTTGTAGGCTCGTGCACGTGCCCACTGACGGTTACAGGTAATGGTATTGATCTCGCCGTTATGGGCCAGATATCTAAATGGCTGAGCCAACGGCCACTTAGGCGAAGTGTTGGTGGAGAACCTTTGATGAAACAGGCAGATTGAGCTTTGTAGGCGAATATCGGCTAAGTCGAGATAAAATTCCGGTAGATCCGCAGGCATCATCAAGCCTTTATAGACAATGACCTGGCCAGATAAACTTGCTACGTAAAACTCTTTATCTTGAGTGAGCTGCTGTTCTAAACGTCGTCTGGCCATATAAAGACGACGCTCTAAATCTTTTTCTCGCCAGCCGATGGGGGAGTTAATGAGAGCCTGATAAATCTGTGGTTGGCTCGCCTTACCTATTGGACCTAACACATCTGAGTTGACGGGAACCTTTCTCCATCCGGCAACACTTAAGGTTTCTTTTTCAAGTTCATGTTCTAAAAGTTGCTTAGCTTCTTCAGCTAATTTGTCATCTTGGTTGAGGAAAAACACACCTACTGCAAATTTACGGCTCAGGTGCCAATCATTCTCCGCGGCAACGGCTTCAAAGAACTTCACGGGCAGTTGCATGAGTAGCCCACAGCCATCACCTGTGCGGCCGTCGGATGCAATACCACCACGGTGCTTCATACGATCCAGCCCCTGGATTGCTGTTCTTACTATGCGGTGGCTAGGTTCACCGTCCATTTGGGCTATTAGCCCAAAACCACAATTGTCTCGCTCGAAACTGGGGTGATATAAGCTCATACACGACTCCATAAACTATAACTAAAATACTACTCGGGGAAATTCTTGTTATATATATGCACCCGAACCATTCAAATTAACCCTTGATAGTGCAAAGGTCAAACCAAATGATTGCATAAAATATGGTAGTTACCGTGTGTTTAATACAGGTTTAATAACGCCTTTACGTTAACGTAAACTGTGTAATTGGCTGTATAACGTTATGAATAAAAAGAATTTTAGCTTTTGAATGGTTGTGGGTTTACTAAATCGCAACAAACTTAATCTAATATATTATTTTATTAAAAGTGATTTTTTTTGCATCTACAGTGAATTTTTCTTGAGTTTTTGGCGTGATTATTTATGCATAACTAGTGCTATAAGTAACATTATTCAGCATGATTTGAACTCGATCTCGTTATTTTCAGTTAAATCGAAAAGTTTGACTGAAACATACCGACTGTCAGGAGTTTGATATAGCGCGATGTTTGAGGTAGGTGGATGACTTAAAATATCGTTATCGTTTTCTTGAATAATAGAGTTATAGAGTGGGACTTGATCATTACGTCAATACCTTCGGTGTTGCTTGCAAGAAGCAATTTGGTGAAAAGCTTAAAAAGCTAACCATAGATGCGAAATTTACTTGCCCTAATCGAGATGGCACCTTAGGCAAGGGCGGATGTACTTATTGTAATGTGGCTTCTTTTAGCTTTGAACATGGTATTGAGCTCTCTATTCACGAGCAACTAAAGCTAGGTCGTGAGAGGGCTAGAGGAAGGGCTACAAAGTATATTGCTTATTTTCAAGCTTATACCAGCACTTATGATGAGTACCGTGTTTTGAAAGCTAAATATGATGAAGCCATTAGTGACCCTGATATTGTGGGGCTTTGCGTTGGTACGCGACCAGATTGCGTGTCTGATGAAGTCATAGATTTACTCATCAGTTATCAAAACCGAGGAATAGAGGTTTGGCTTGAGCTAGGTCTGCAGTCGGCGAATGATAAGACTCTGAAGCGGATCAACAGAGGGCATACATATAATGACTACCGCGATACTGTACTAAAAGCCAGAGGGAAAGGGATTAAAGTATGCACTCATCTTATTCTTGGGCTACCCGGTGAAAGCCATCAGGATTACCTATCTTCGCTCGATGCAGTACTCAGTACAGGTGTCGATGGCCTTAAGTTACATCCTTTGCATATTGTTGAAGGTAGTACCATGGCCAAAGCATGGCGACATGATCGCATGTCGCTGCTAACCATAGAAGATTATGCCTATAGTGTCGGCGAGTTGATTCGCTATACACCAAAAGAGATTATTTTTCACCGTGTTACAGCCTACGCTAAGAAGCCCATGTTATTGGCTCCTGACTGGTGTGCGTTTCGTTGGGATGGGCTGGTAGCGATTGTGAATGACTTGGAAGACAAAGGCGGTCAGGGGAGCTATTTGAATTTTAAGGAAAACCTGTTCTAAAGCCAAAGATATTGGAGTTTATTAGTAGATTCAATTAATAGATAGTTAATGAGTGGTTAAAATGTATCAGTTTTTACTGACATATGGCTCAATTAGTTGCACCAGTAATTATAGCGGGTATTATGTGGTAAATTAGTCTTTAAAACAGTCAAAATTTTTGAGAGGTGCCTGAAGATGGCAACAGCTGAAATAGAATCAATTTTGGATCTTAATACACTGGAGCAATACTGTAGCGCTATCGGTGCAGGAACTTTGCTGAAAAGTGTCGTGTTATTTGAGCAACTAATGCCAGAATATGTGGGTAACTTAGTTAATGCTAAAGAAGCGCAAGATAAAGATACATTATGCTCTGAAGCTCATAAATTTAAAGGAGCTGCTGGTTCTGTGGGGTTAAAGCGAATTCAGCAATTTGCACAGTTACTCCAGCACGGTGAAGAGGCGGCGTGGGCTACAGAACATGATGTCTGGTTACAAGCCATCGTTGAGCATGCCAGCCAAGATTTAGCCGAGCTTAAGCAATACTTAGAGTCTAAAGCTTAATCATTAGATAAAAATTCCACCTCTTGCTTATGCATGGGGTAAAGAAAGCCCCAATGACCTAACTCATAGAGTCGGTCATTGGGGCTTTTTTATTGCTTGTTTGCTAGCATCTAGTGAGGTTGGTACTAGGCTTGTTCCTTTACTATGAAAGGCTCTAATCTTGCGAGCTCAAACCTGTTACGCCCTAAGCTTTTAGCTCGGTATAATGCTTCATCCGCTATGCTCAATAGCTTCATCTCTTCAAAATCTGCCTGATGCGAAACGCATGCTACACCTTGACTTATAGTGATGCTTATATCGCCCCTGGAGGTTAGGATTGGTTTGCTACTTATAGTTAAGCTGAGCTGTTGGGCAAGGTGTGCTGCTCCCTGTATATGGGTATTAGGTAATAAGATCACGAACTCTTCACCACCATATCGGCAGATGGCATCTGCAGGGCGGTTGAGTGCGTAATAAAAACGTTTAGCCACCATTTTCAATACTTCATCTCCTACTTGATGGCCATAATGATCATTTACACGTTTAAAATGATCCAGATCGATAATAATTAGGCTGATTGGCGTATTTTCCCGGGCGCTTCTGGATAATTCCTGGTGGTATCTCTCATCGAAAAACTGTCGGTTCTTTAGCCCTGTCAGGAAGTCGATAGCATTTTTCTCCTGCAGAAGACGATGGTTCATCTCGAGTTCCTTAAATTTCCTCTCTAAGGTCACCTTCTGTACGTTAGCTAGTGGTTTATTATTACTTAAGTTTTTAGACTCACTAATTTGAGCCGATACAAAGCATAATAGATTTATTCCCAGCACAGGAAGGTAGAGAAGCATCTTATCTAAGATGCTTGCTATGTCATTGAGTATGATGCAAAACAATGCCATGAATACTATGATGCCAAAATCACAAAGGTGATGGACATTAGAGAACCTGATAAAAGTGTAACCACAGAGGATTACTAAGGTTGAAAGGGTGATAGCTAAATAGGTGGGGAGAATTGATTCTAAAATAGGCAATGAAACTTGAGTGAGAATTGTCGTCACTAGTAAAGCGAGTATTGCAGTTCCATAAAGAGTGACATTGATAGAATGAACTAGATTATTCATTTCTTGATTCTGCTTCCTCCTCATGTGGATAAATAGAAGCAAAGATAGAATTGGCAAGAAAAAACCAATGGCACGACTTGAAATCGATGGAATTAGGATTTCAACTAAGCCCAGCTCATGGCTAAGGGATACAAGGAAACTGAGTTGAAAGCATAAAAGTAACAGGTTGGCGTTATTTTTAAGCAGACCCATGATCACTTGTAGCAAAACGATGGAGAATATGGCCCCCAGCATTAGGCATGAATATTGACTGTATTGGTTCAACCTGTGTGTTAACCAGGTATGTGACCAGATCTGAGTCGGTAAAACACGTGTGTCGAGCAATACCTCAACTTGCTGATATGGGGGGATGGTTAATGATTGTATGACTATTTTTGCTGGCCAGTTTAATGTTTGACTCGGCAGGAGAGAAAAGCCCTCGTTTTCATAGCGAGTATAATTCGCTAGCTGTTTATCAAATGAATTTACCGGCCTGGTTAAGGTCCATTTTCGAGCCCTGGCCGTCTCATTTTTCAGTGTCAGCAGCTTAGGTAGAAGGTTTTCATTAGGCAAGTAGTCATCTGGCAACAAGGACTTTATTTTTGATAATTGCTCTGGGCTCGAGACTTCGAAAAGCATTGAGGTTGGCATCTCCCTGCTTTTCTCTGAGAGATTAACATGTGCGTGAGCCTGTACTGTGGCAACAGATACCAGCATGAGTATATAAGCTAATGCTAATCTCATTCCTTGAGTACTCCGAAGAATTATCTGTCATGAGTATAGAATAGCATCACATATTGGCCACTTTTTAATGGTTTAAGTGGATTCTGTTCACATATTGAGGGTTAAGCTTAGTCGCTTTACTTGTCCTATGTGATAAAGTTAGATTGGATATTTGGATAAACATTGTTGTTGGTAATCGATTTTATGAAACATTTGCCCAGTTTGAAAAACCTATTTTATTTGGTTAACTTGCATCAAGAGCAGAATTTCAATAGAGCTGCGAAGATGTGTCATGTCAGTCAATCCACACTGTCGAGTGGTATTCAAAATTTAGAAGAGCAGCTTGGTCATCAGTTGATTGAGCGTGATCACAAATCATTTATCTTTACAGCTATTGGAGAGGAAGTTGTTCAGCGCTCGAGGAAATTACTTACCGATGTTGATGATCTAGTAGAGTTAGTCAAGCATCAGGGTGAGCCAATGACCGGAGATATCCGCCTAGGGTGTATTCCGACTATAGCGCCTTTCTTATTAAGTAAAGTGGTTAAGCATTGTCAGAGTACTTATCCTGATTTAACGCTACTTTTGAAAGAAGATACCACAGAGCGTTTATTAGATGCGTTGGGAAAGGGCGAGCTAGACTTGTTACTTTTAGCCTTGCCTGTTGATACAAGTGGCTTTCATAGTATGAAGGTTGGGATAGACCCATTTAAACTCGTTGTTCATGAAGAACTGACGGATGTGATACACGAACCACTGGATTATGATTCATTGCCTGATGAAAGCATCTTCCTGTTGCAGGCTGAGCATTGTATTACGGGTCATGCCGTGAGTGCCTGCCAACTGGCTAATAGCGCCAAGGTAAATCCTTTCGCTGCAACGAGTCTGCATACTTTAGTACAGATGGTGAACAGTAAGCTAGGAACAACTTTTTTGCCTCAGATGGCAATCGATGCAGGCATCTTAAATGATACTGAGTTGAAAGTGATGCAGCCTCCTGGTGAAGCCCCATACAGAGAGATCGGGCTGGTTTGGCGTCAAACATCGAGTCGAATATTAACCTTTAGAACTTTAGGTTTAGCGATTCAAAATATTTTGGAACAGAGCGATATTAAATAACATCTAGCGCCATCGAGTTTACTTGCTTGATGGCGCTGTTGGTTTTGTTCCTGTTTGGGGGCAACACTGAAGACACTCTGTCGAGTGCTGTTTATCTTTGATTTTAATCTAGCCTAAGCTGTTTATCTTATAATGACGGGTATCTGTGAGCTTGTCTGCCTATTTAGGTATGACACTGAAGACTTCTGTCGAGTGTTGTTTTCCCTTGAGTTTAATAGGACCTAAGCTGTTAATCTTATATGCACTGGTATCAATATCTATGCGGGATGCAAGGGAGCCCGATATCAACATTCTTTGCCCTAAGGGATTACATTGATCTTGTAGTCTGGCTAGAGTATTTAATACGTCACTGAAAAAGCTTATCTCTTGCTTCTGCACGCCAACGACTGCCGCAACGACCTGGCCGCAATGGGCCGCGGCTTTAAATTTAGGTACGAATCCATATTGCTCTTCAAAATATTGTCGTTGCCAACTAAGCTGCTGACTGAATTCGTAGTAGATATTAAAGCTTCGGTCATTCTTAATTCCGTGTTCCAAGGGCCAATGGATCAGGACTGCATCGCCCATATATCGATATATTTCGGCTTCATTATTAACTACAGTGTCAGAAAGTAAGCTAAAGCTATCTTGAATCAAGCGGCTAAAACGATAGTCACCTAATGACTCTGCATGAGTCGTTGAGGCAACCATGTCTAAATAAAGAAATAATCTCTGTTCATATCTGGGTTTATGGTATTTTCCTAGGCCAATATTGAGTAACACCCTAGGGCCGACTAAGAGCGCCATTTGTTCGATAAAAGCTAAGCTCACTCTAACAACAACGAGATAGACGATCAAAGCTTGGAACGAGGGACTATAAAGAATATGCGCAGTCAGCATCTGCCTCAATGTAGACATATGATTCTCTATGGCCCACATATTCAAAAATTGAGTCATATAAGCAAGAGTTGTCGCACCAAGCAGAAGGAAGAGGCCTTTGAAGATAACAGAGAACAAATACGGGAGTCTGTTAATTGCACTGAAGTCGGCAATGAGGTTAGACATCCAATGTAGGCTGCCGAATATTATCCCCATATATATAGCGAGTGTAGCGAGGTCAGCGGTTCCTACCGCCCATTGTGGGAGGTCTGGAGCCTGGGCATACCTGAAAAACACAAAGGCCGCCATGGCTATTCCCCAGGCGGAAATCGCAAAAATTAGTTTTTTTGCTTGTATGCGTGCTCTCACGGTATCTAATTTTTCCTAACGTAGGTCTATTTGTTCAGGATGCGCTAGTCTATAGAAAATGACCCTATGATTTCCAGTAGTATTTGTGATCTTGGTCAAATGAAAGTGATATCGTTTGAAATTCAGCTAAAAAAACGCTCTAGTATCGATTGCGTAAAGGGGATCTTAAGATAAAAGCCCCTTGGGTTAGTCAATTTCTTTGACCCATCCTTACCTATGCTTTGGGTAACAGAGCGGCTATTTGCACCCTTAGGCCTAAGTTGTAGTACTTCACCATGTCTGGCGGTAAGTTGCTGTACTTGCCCCATGGCAATGAATTCCATTATTTCTTCCCAATCTTGCTTCAGAAGATCAAGTTCATCCGGTGTTGGAGACCATAAAATAGGAGTACCTATCTGTCTTTGAGCCACCGGAATGTCACGGTTTCCTTGTACAGGAACCCAAAGTACGGTCTGCAATTTATGGTAGACGATACTTTTTTCCCAAGTCAGGCCTTGTATATTGACCAAGGGGGCTACAGTCACATATGTTGTTTCTATGGGTTTTCCCTTGTTATCAATAGGGATCGTTTTTAACTCTACACCTAAATGAAGAAAGTCTTGCTCTGGTTTTGAGCCGGCAAGAGCGCCAAGTTCATATTCGATTAACTGGCCCACCCAACCTTTATCTCTTCTAAGATCGGCTGGAGTAGTGAATCCGTGCGAACTGGCAACTTGTCCCAGAGTCAGGCCAGCCATGTTATTGGCTCGTTGCATCAGTTCTTCTATTGTCTTGGGAGAGGGGGTCGTAGTTTTCATTTCAAGGATTTTACCTAAGATATTAGATAATACCAGTCACATTGAATATCTGCTCATAAAACGTACTAACTTGGGTTTGTTAGTAACTACGACTTACTATGTCTATTTAAGTTATTGAAAATATTTATTAATTTATATATCGTTTCTGATTTGGATAATCAATTTAGAGATTAGATTATTCTTGCCCTTACTTTTCCAACATAGTTATCCACAGAAACATTGGATAACTCAATTTTTAAGTTATCCAAGTTGAAAAATACTCCTTGCCAAACAATAAATTTAGCTATTTTTCTCCATTTAGATGGGACTTTCACTATCGCCTGTGAATAAACGAGTAAAATGTTCCTCTGTGTTATTCAAAAGCTGACTATGGTTAAAAAACAATCGCAGATGAGGCTGAGTTAGACTTGGTTAACACTTTTTTTATTTAAGTTGATGGTTTACATCTTCTTTATTGTCGTTGGTTAAATGGTAATACACATTTTAATGTACCCGGTTTTTGATGGATCAAGGTCTATATATAAGTTAAGAACAGAGATATCCACAGATTTTGTGGATATCATTGCTTTTAGTGATCTACATCTGTTGATAAAAGTGATATTTTTACTTTTTTATCCAAGGTTAATCTGCTACATGCCATTTGCCGCGGCCTCAGCTTTGTGAAACAATCGTGATATTGAAATTGTGAAATACGGAGTCCATGTGATTGATAGTGACGGCTTTCGCGCAAATGTGGGCATCATTATCTGTAATCGCTTTGGGCAGGTAATGTGGGCAAGAAGATTTGGTCAACATTCCTGGCAGTTTCCTCAAGGAGGAGTTGATGAAGGCGAAACTCCTGAAGAGGCGATGTATAGAGAGCTCTATGAAGAAGTGGGATTAAAACCTGAACATGTTCAGATTTTAACTTCGACTCGCTCTTGGTTGCGTTACAGATTACCTAAACGTTTGATTAGGCAAGATAGCAAACCTGTCTGTATTGGACAGAAACAGAAGTGGTTTTTACTGCAGTTAAAGAGTGGTGAGAGTGCAATCGATCTCAATGCTTGTGGTCACCCAGAATTCGATGATTGGCGTTGGGTGAGTTACTGGTACCCCGTTAGGCAAGTCGTGTCCTTCAAGCGGGATGTATATAGGAAAGCAATGAAGGAATTTGCTCCGACGGCACTTCCATTTCAATCTCGAGAATCTCATTTCGGTAATAGCCAGAGTAATAAAAGAAGAAATAGGCGACGCTAAGGCTTGTATGCGGCTTGTATAAAGAACCTAGCCTTCTAAATAGAATCAACAACAACTGAGTGGTGTATAGGGAGTGACTAAGTGCTTAAGATGCTAAGAGATATTACACAGGCCGTGGCAGCGGCACGAGATCTCCACTCAGCTTTAGATTTGCTCGTTTCTCGTACAAAAACTGCGATGACAACTCAGTGTTGCTCTATATATCTGTTAGAGGGGGAGCAGTTGGTGCTCTCTGCAACGGATGGCTTGTTAAACAGCGCCGTAGGCCAAGTGAGAATGCCACTATCGGAAGGCCTAGTGGGTTTAGTTGCAGAGCGAGAAGAGCCTATTAACCTAGCAGATGCTCAGCAACATCCTAGATTTAAGCAGTTTGAAGAAGCCGAGGAAGCAAGCTTTCGGGCATTTTTGGCTGCTCCTATCATCTATCAGAAACGCATTCTAGGTGTCTTGGTGGTTCAGCAAGCCGATACCCGTCTGTTTAGTGAGGGCGAAGAAGCTTTCTTGATGACATTGGCGGCTCAACTCGCTATGGCAATAAGAAACCTACGAAAGAAAGCCGAAGCACCTGATTTATTACATTTTAAGGGAACCTCTGCTGCTAATGGCATTGCGATAGCACATGCTCTGGTCATAGGTGGGCAGATAGAATTATCCCAGCCTGAAGTAAAAATTACCGACATCGAGGCTGAAGTTACTCGGTTAAGTCATGCTATAGAAGCGTGTAAAGACACGCTTTCTTCATTGTCTCAGCGCTTCGAGCAAGAAGAAGATCACGAAGTTGTTTCTATATTTTCGGCTCTACAGTTACTGCTCGATAATGCCAGCCTAGGTGGAGAATATATCAAGGAGGTTCGAGAGGGCTGGAGTGCTATTTCTGCTGTGAGTCGTGTCTCTTTGCGATATATAGATCAGTTTACTCAGATGCAAGATCTCTACCTAAAGGAGCGCGCCGGAGATATTCGAGATCTTGGTTTACGAGTATTACGTCTGCTTATTGAACCGGAAAGAATGGGTTTCGAGCCCGATGTACCTGTGATCTTAGTGACAAAAGAAGCCGATGCGACTATGTTAGCCGAGTTTCCCCGTCACAAGTTAGTCGGCATAGTGACCGAGCAGGGCGGTGTTAACTCCCATGCCGCAATTTTAGCTCGAGCACTTGGCGTCCCAGCGATCATCGGCGTCGAAGGTGTATTGACTGCAGGTATCGACAAGAAGTTATTGATCATCAATGCTAATCGTGGCCAATTGCTGGTTTCACCGGCCCCACCTCTCATAGCCGAATATAGAAATTTAATCTCGGCTGAAAAAGCCTTACAAAACAGATATGCACAGGAATTAACTCTTCCGGCTGAAACCATAGATGGTAAACGGATACACCTCTATCTTAACGCTGGTCTACTGAGTAGCTTAGAGTCGGAAATTGCAGAAGGATCCGACGGAGTCGGTCTATATAGAACTGAAATTCCATTTATGTTGCATCAAAGGTTCCCTAGCGAATCTGAACAGGTGAAAGTGTATCGTCAGGTACTTGAAATCGCATGCGGTAAGCCTGTCGTGATGAGAACCTTAGATGTGGGTGGTGATAAGCCGTTATCCTATTTTCCTATTAACGAGGAAAACCCATTCTTGGGTTGGCGAGGGATAAGATTATCTCTGGATCACCCTGAGCTCTTCTTAGTACAGCTCAGAGCTATGATTCACGCGGGAGCCGATAGTGATCAGTTGCATATTCTTTTGCCTATGGTCAGTAACTTAGATGAGATAGATCAAGCCATAACCTATCTGGAACAAGCATTTTTTGAGTTAAAAGGTGATCTTGGAAAAGAGATAGTCAGACCTAAAATAGGCATAATGATTGAAGTGCCTGCCTTGCTATATCAACTCGCTGAAGTGGCTAAAAGGGTCGATTTTGTCTCTGTAGGCTCTAACGATCTGACTCAATATATGCTGGCAGTGGATAGAAATAACCCTAGGGTGAGCACACTTTATGATTGTTATCACCCAGGGATCCTCAGGGCCTTAAAAAGGGCCAGATTTGATTGTTGGCAATATCACCTTCCGGTAAGTGTTTGTGGCGAATTAGCTGGGGAGCCTATCGGCGTGATATTGCTCGTGGCTATGGGTTATGATCAGCTGAGTATGAATCAAGGTAGCCTAGCTCGGATTAACTACCTACTTCGTCGAGTTTCTCATTCCGATCTCAGCGAACTGTTGGAGATGGCGTTGACCCTAACCAGTGGTCAGGAGGTGAGGGAATTGGTGAGAGAGTACTTCGAATCAAGACAGCTTGGGGCCATCCTTAACTAATCTAAGATTTTGCTTTAAACTGTGGCTCATTTTTAATATAGGTTCCCACTTAGAATATGATCAGTATTTCTTCTATAAGCAGCGTACTTTTTGGCTTGAGCGTATTCAATACTAATGGATAGTCTATTCTTGCTCTTCATAAGCTGTCTGTTTCTCGGTTGTGTTATCGGCTTCATGGCAGGGTTATTAGGCATAGGCGGTGGCATAATAGCCGTCCCTATACTCCTATATCTGTTGCCATCGGTTGGCTTCGATGTGACCGTTCTTCCCCATGTTGCCATCGCGACTTCTTTAGCGGCCATTATCTTAACTTCACTGTCTTCGGCTCGCGCTCATCATAAGCAGGGCAATATTCCCTGGCCTTTACTTAAATCTGTACTGCCTGGCTTGATACTGGGCTCCTTAAGCGCTGGTTTTATTTCAAGCCTATTTAGCGCAGATTTGCTACAAACAAGTTTTGCCGTGTTTGTTATCTGTATGGCGGTACAGATGATTTTCCCCTATGGATTTAGTAAAGCCGACAAACCTATGCCTTCGACGTCGATATTATTTGCGGTATCAACCGTTATTGCCATTATCGCGGCATTAATGGGGATCGGCGGCGGGGTTCTGCTAATCCCCTTCTTGAGCTGGTGTGGATTACAGATGAAAAGCGCCATAGGCTTCTCTTCTGCATCAGGGGTATTTATCGCACTTTTTGGCAGTGCCAGTTACGTCATTTCAGGCTGGAACGTGTCGGATTTACCAGAGTGGACCTTAGGTTATGTGTATTTGCCAGCACTCTTAGGTATCGTTATGACATCTGTCTTGATCGCTCCCTTAGGAGTGAAGGCTGCTAGTATTTGGCCGACTAAAGTATTGAAGAGAATTTTTGCACTCTTGTTAGTTGTTGTCGGAGTGAAGCTCGCAATAACTTAAGTTTAGTTCCAATCTCATCTATCTCTGTTTGAAATTTGAGTGGATGGTTTTATCGGGAATTAGTACCGATAATAGACATATTTTTAAAGTTCCAGATTAAGGTCAACCATAATGAAGCAATACTTAGCACTCTGTAATCGGATCATCGATGAAGGTACCTGGATTGAGAATGAACGTACCGGAAAACGGTGTCTCACTGTCATAAATGCCGATCTTATTTATAACGTCGAGAAAAATGAGTTCCCCTTAATCACTACCCGTAAAAGTTTTTGGAAAGCGGCTATTGCCGAAATGTTGGGATATATTCGTGGTTATGATAATGCTGCCGATTTCCGTAAGCTGGGGGCGAAGACCTGGGACGCTAATGCCAATGAGAACTTGGCTTGGTTGAATAATCCTCATCGAAAAGGAGAGGATGATATGGGTCGGGTATATGGTGTTCAGGGAAGGGCGTGGAGTAAACCCGATGGTGGCACCATAGATCAGTTGAAGAAAATAGTTGATAACCTTAAGAAAGGGGTCGATGATCGCGGAGAGATCCTCAGTTTCTATAACCCGGGGGAATTTCATATGGGCTGCTTACGCCCGTGTATGCACACCCATAATTTTTCCCTGTTGGGAGATACATTATATCTCAATAGCTTTCAGCGTTCCTGTGATGTCCCCTTAGGATTGAATTTTAATCAGGTTCAGGTATTTACACTCCTGGCGTTAATTGCGCAAATTACCGGCAAGAAGCCGGGGATGGCCTACCATAAAATTGTCAACGCTCACATTTATGAAGATCAATTAGATTTGATGCGCGATGTTCAATTGAAACGAGAGCCTTTTGAGCCTGCTTCATTGTCTATCAATCCTGATATCAAATCACTGGAAGATCTAGAGACCTGGGTGACCATGGATGACTTTGAAGTGTCAAATTATCAACACCATGATGCCATCAAATACCCTTTTTCTGTTTAAACATAAAGTTTTCTTAACTGAGTGTTAATTCACTGATATTTCAGAGTTAACGAGTGCTAAATTTGTTTTAAGTTAGCACTCATTATCCATTTTATCTGCATAAATTCTCATCATCTTCCTCCTCTGTTGCACTTGTGATTTGAGTCACAATATTGTTTATCTTGTGTATTAATGCTTGCCTGTTATCTGAACAGTTGATAACTAGTCATTCACTGGTTACACTGGATAGCTCGGAATTTCCGATGTTAATAGCAGATGGAAGCGAATATTCAACATAATTGTATTCGGCTACACTCAAATCATTAAGGTTTATTGGAGCGTATTATGGAAAAGGCGATAAAGAATTTTTTAAGCCAGGAATCGGCGGGTGGCATCCTGCTTATGGTAGCGGTTTTGCTCGCTATGCTAATGGCAAACTCGCCTCTGTCTGGAATATATCAAGGATTCTTAGATACCGAGATGCAGGTCCGAGTCGGTAGTCTGGATATTGACAAGACGCTCATACATTGGATCAATGATGGCTTGATGGCAATCTTCTTTATGTTGATTGGCCTAGAGGTGAAGCGTGAACTGCTCGAAGGAGCCCTGTCGAGCAGAGCCCAGGCATCTCTTCCTACTTTCGCTGCAATAGGTGGCATGGTCTTTCCGGTTGGTGTTTATCTGCTATTTAATTACAGTGACCCTGTTACTCAAGTAGGTTGGGCCATTCCAGCTGCAACAGATATCGCTTTTGCACTGGGGATCATGGCGCTATTAGGCAGCCGAGTCCCGGTGGCGTTGAAAGTTTTTCTACTCGCATTAGCTATTATCGATGATCTGGGGGTTGTGGTGATTATTGCCCTCTTCTATAGCACTGATTTGTCTATGGTGAGTCTGGTTGTCGCTGCTATCGCAATATTAGGCTTAATCGGTTTAAACAGGCGAGGGGTAACAGCTTTAGGCCCATATGGAGTCCTAGGTATGATCCTCTGGATTGCCGTACTAAAGTCAGGTGTACACGCGACACTAGCGGGGGTGATCATCGCTTTCTGTATTCCGCTCAGGGCGAAAGATGGCACCTCTCCATCGGAGAGTTTAGAGCATAGCCTGCATCCTTGGAGCACTTTTATCATCTTGCCTATTTTTGCTTTCGCTAATGCGGGTGTAAATCTAGGTGGTATGAGTTTAGATGCGCTATTTTCTCCTGTGCCAGTAGGTATTGCCTTAGGTCTGCTGTTAGGTAAGCCACTGGGTGTCCTGTTTTTTAGCTATATTGCGGTAAAACTTAAATGGGCCGTACTTCCTGAAGGCATGGGGTGGAGGCATATTGCTCCGGTGGCTGTGATGTGTGGTATCGGTTTTACCATGTCTATGTTTATCTCATCTCTAGCATTTGTGGGAGAGGGCGCTGCCTACGGTGATTTTGCAAGGTTAGGGATCTTAGTCGGATCGCTTTTATCTGCTGTCATTGGTTATTTTTGGTTGGATAAAGTGTTACCCAAAGAAGCTGCGAATAGCGCTAAATAATAGATAAACAACGGGTTAAATAGTCATGGAGAGAACATTATGAGAACCATTTTTCTATCATTAGTATTTAGTTTTGGATTCATAGGGGCAGTTCAGGCCGAGCAATTGCAAGCCTGTAATCAGGATACAGAGAGTGTGGTGTGTCAACACTACCTCGAAGGCGTTGTAGATGGCGCCATGATGTATAAGCCTAATGCAACAGGGGCGCGAATTGAAACTGACAGCTACGAGTCCAGGGCTCTCAAATATAGGGGGGGGAAACGCTTTCAAGAGGCTAACCGTACTTATTGTGAGAGCCGTATTCCCGATAGGCAGGTGTTAGTTGACGGACTCGCTGAAGCTTTCTCTGCCGGAACGATTCAAGATGTAGAGTCACTAAATACGGTGATGTATAGCTTGATGGATTGTCAGAGACTCAAGTGATCACACTTGTTCTATCATTTATAATGGGATCAGGTTAGAGCATATATGTCACATCTGAATTATAACCACCTCTACTACTTTTGGATGGTACATAAAAAGGGCTCGGTGGCGAAAGCTGCTGAGGCTTTGTGCCTCACACCACAAACTGTTACTGGACAAATCCGGGTTCTCGAAACTCGTTTTAAGGGGAGCCTATTTAAACGAGTGGGTCGAAGCCTAGAGCCTACAGAGCTAGGAGAACTGGTATTTCGTTATGCCGATAAAATGTTTAGCCTCAGCTATGAGATGCTAGATCTGCTTAATTACCAGAAAGATGAGAATATTCTGTTCGAGGTTGGTATTGCGGATGCCTTGTCTAAAGCCTTAGCAAGTAGAGTCTTACTTTCGGTTGTACCCAGCGATGGGTCCATGCATCTGGCCTGTTTCGAGGCTACACACGAAAACTTGATGACAAGATTAAGAGAACACAAGCTGGATATGATTCTGTCTGATTGCGCTGGAGAGTCGCTTAAATACCCTGAGATCTTATCTAAGAAGTTAGGCGAATGTGGAGTCGCTTTTTTCTCTGCCGAGAAGTATGACAAGCCGTTTCCTGAGTGCTTAGAGCAAGGTAAGTTACTCATTCCGGGCAAGCGAACTTCCCTTGGCCAACAGCTACATCACTGGTTCGATGAAAATGGACTCAACGTCAATATTCTTGGCGAATTCGATGATGCGGCCATGATGAAGGCTTTTGGATATTTCAAGCAAGGGATCTTCGTGGCCCCCTCTATCTACAAACAAGATATCTTGTCCCATGATATGCACTTGTTAGGTGAAACTACCGACATTAAAGAGGTATACCATGTCATGTTTGCCGAGCGAATGATCCAGCATCCGGCAGTAAAGCGTCTATTGGAAACAGATTTCACCGACTTGTTTGAAGGCCGGGATGCGCAAGTTCAGCATCTTTTATAGGTCGGCTAAAGATACAGAAAAAATTTATCTGGTAGACTGATTAGGATAGGTGCACAGGTGCAGAACTTTTGAGTGTAAATGGTGATTTCATCGACTCAAATCACAACTAAGGTTACACTAGCTCCATAACGAGACCTAGGAGTCAAATGCGTGTCTGAACCAATGAAAATATCGAGAGTGAGATGGGCATGCCGACGGGGTATGCTTGAGTTGGACGTTCTTTTTCAACCTTTTGTCGAGAGTCACTACGAGCAGTTATCAGTTAAGAACAAAGGGATTTTTGTCAGACTTCTCGAAGGGGAAGATCCTGAGTTATTTGCTTGGTTTATGGGTCATGAACAGTGTCCCGACCCTGAATTGGCCGAGATGGTCATACTTGTCCGTGGCAGACCGGCGCCATAGTTTTAGACTAACTCCTTCCTTCGACCAGCGTCTCGCGTTGGTCGTTTTAGCGAGTGTTTGCTTAAGCTCATTTCTCGTCTGGCCTCCTCTAGATAATCTTATCTACCTGAGTATTAAATATTGCGCTGCGTGTTTGACTCTGACGTTTTTCTCTTATCAGTTTTGGCAATTAAAACATTGGTATTGTCGATTCAGCTTGGGTCGTGATGGGGAAGGTAGGATAGTTTTTGGAGACAAGAGTCAGCTTACTTCTGTGGATGAAACTGCCATGGAAAAATTCACCTTGGTCTTGAATCCAATCGTTACACCATTAGTGGTTTTTTTCTATATCAACACCCAAGATATGAGTGTTGGTCGCAGACGGTTAGTGATCATTTGGGCTGATATGTTAGACGACACAAGTTATCGTCACCTGTGTCGTCTGCTTCTTTCTAATTCGCAGGATTAGCTGTCAGGCTGCAGTATGGTTGGAGTGGGGTTATTCGAAGATTTAGGGTGATCTATATTGTAGTGAAGACCGACGCTCTCCTTTCTCTCCATGGCACAGCGAATGATAAGTTCAGCTACCTGAACTAAGTTTCTTAGCTCCAGTAAGTTGTTACTTACTCTGAAGTTACTATAATATTCCTGGATCTCCTGTTGTAGCATAGCGCAGCGACGTAGCGCTCTTTCTAAACGTTTATCTGAGCGAACGATACCGACGTAATCCCACATGAATAAGCGCAGTTCATGCCAGTTGTGGGCGATGACAACTTCCTCGTCTGAGTTTGATACCTTACTTTCATCCCATGCAGGCAACGTACCTGGCATAGGAATTTTATGCAGTAGTCCCTCGATGTCTTCACCTGCGGCTCTGGCGAAGACCAAACACTCGAGTAGTGAGTTACTGGCGAGGCGGTTAGCACCGTGTAAACCCGTATAAGCGACTTCACCGATGGCATATAAGCCATTAAGATCGGTTTGTCCGTGAAGGTCTGTCATCACGCCACCACAAGTATAGTGGGCGGCTGGTACGACCGGGATCGGATCAGTGGTGATATCGATACCAAATTCCAAGCAACGCTTGTGAATGGTCGGAAAGTGCTTAATGACAAAGTCTGCTGGCTTATGGGTGATATCTAAATAGACACAATCTGAGCCGAGCCTCTTCATCTCAAAATCTATGGCCCGTGCGACTATATCTCTGGGAGCTAATTCGGCACGTTCGTCAAATTCTGGCATAAAGCGCGTGCCATCGGGGCGTCTAAGATAGGCCCCCTCACCTCGCAATGCCTCTGTGAGTAGAAAGTTTCTGGCATCGGCATGATAGAGACAAGTAGGGTGGAATTGATTGAATTCCATGTTGGCAATTCTGCAACCTGAGCGCCAAGCCATAGCAATACCATCACCGGATGCAATATCTGGATTTGAAGTATATTGATAGACTTTAGAGCTTCCACCAGTTGCTAAAGCGACGAACCTTGCCTTGACGGTCTCTACTTGTTCAACATCTCTATTCCAAACATAGGCACCTAAGACTCGGTTACCCGATAGGTTTAATTTACGGGAAGTTATGAGGTCTATGGCGTTGTAACGCTCTAAAACCTGGATGTTAGGGTGGGATTTGGCTCTATCTTGTAAGGTGACCTGAACTTCTTTACCTGTTGCATCAGCCGCATGTAGGATGCGTCTGTGACTGTGTCCGCCTTCACGGGTTAAGTGGTAAGGAGCATTTACCGTGTCACCGTCACTGGTCTCTTCCTTATCGAAAGCCACACCGCACTCGATTAACCACTCCATGGCCCCTTTGGCATTTTCGGCGGTAAATTTAACGACACTTTCATCACAAAGTCCGGCTCCGGCGACTAAGGTATCGGCAACATGGGATTCAATTGTGTCATTTTCATCGAAGACAGATGCTATGCCGCCCTGAGCATAGTAAGTAGAACCTTCGCTCAGTGGTCCCTTTGAGAGTAAGATAACTTTAGACTTTTCAGCAAGATGCAGTGCTAATGTCAAACCAGCAGCGCCGCTGCCGATAACCAAAATATCAGATTGGTGTTCAACTACTTGTTTCATCAGGTATCATGTTAAGTTCTGTGGGGTCTAGCTATGGTAAACCAAGAGAGCTTTTTTGGATAGATTGCTAGTTAACAGAAAATAAATTCATTTCGATGTAATTTTTTAGAACTTTTTCGAAGTTCGCTAGTCTACATATGTGCATATGATTCGAGCGACTGAGAAATCAGCATTTTAGATTTAGGAGTAGTCGGCTCGGATGAGTGGACAAATAAGTGATCAACAACTAGTTGAGCGTGTACAGCAAGGTGATAAAAATGCATTTAATCTATTGGTACTCAAGTATCAGAACAAGGTCATAAACCTGATTTCACGCTATGTGCGAAACCAGGCTGACGTTGCTGATGTGGCTCAGGAAGCTTTTATTAAAGCGTACCGGGCATTACCAAACTTTCGTGGTGAAAGTGCTTTTTATACCTGGTTATACCGAATTGCGGTAAACACCGCCAAGAATCATCTGGTTGCTCAGGGGCGACGCGCTCCTGCAAATGATGTCGATGCAGAGGAAGCCGAATATTACGATGGCAGTGATGCGTTAAAGGAGTTTGCTTCTCCAGAACGTCTATTAATGGCCGAAGATATTCAAAAAGTGGTTTTCGATGCGCTAGACTCATTACCAGAAGAATTAAAAATGGCTATCTCATTACGAGAGCTCGATGGTATGAGCTACGAGGAGATAGCAAGCGTTATGGACTGCCCCGTAGGCACCGTAAGATCTCGTATCTTCAGAGCCCGGGAAGCGATCGATAAAA
Source organism: Shewanella psychrophila (assembly GCF_002005305.1). NCBI lineage: Bacteria > Pseudomonadati > Pseudomonadota > Gammaproteobacteria > Alteromonadales > Shewanellaceae > Shewanella > Shewanella psychrophila. The sequence continues at coordinate 2,788,273 of NZ_CP014782.1, read as the reverse complement.
AGCTTCAGCCTTTGCTGGAAGAATAGTAGCCTTTTTACTAACACAGGTACTTATTGAAGTACCAACATAGGTGATAAATGGATAAATTAGGTCAGGAATGGGTTTCCTCTGCCGTCGATGGTGAATCCGACGAGCAGGCATTGGCTGATTTAGCTGCCGATGAGGGTTCTCATCAGCAGTGGCGTGATTATCATATGATCGGTGACGCGATGCGTGGTGAGCTACCTAAGTCGATTAACTTAGATCTCAGTGCCAGTATTGCAGATGCAATCGATAAAGAACCCGCAATTATAGCACCGGTGCAGCGCGCCGATAGCCAAAAGCCAAAACAGGCTGCTGGAGGATTCGCTAATGTGATCCCTATGTTTAAGCAGTTCGGTCAATATGCTATTGCAGCTAGTGTTGCCTTAGTGGCAGTCGTTGGGGTTCAAAACTACAGTCAGCAGAGTGCCATAGATGCATCGCCGTTACCTGTGCTTAATACTCGTCCTCTGGTCGGTAGTGTGACTCCAGTGAGTCTACAGACTGGGCCGGTACAAGCGAGCCAAAGTTTCACTAATGTTCAGGTGATGGAGCAACGTCAACGCATCAATGCCTATATTCAAGATCATATGCTGCAACAAAGATTGAATAATGGGACCGAAATAGATGACAATAGCAAACTTGATTCGAAATCTGCGGATCACTAGTTTTCTAAGTTATGAACGTTAAGGAGTTAGCTTGCGTCTTATCCTGTTGGCCCTGTTAGTTTTTAATTTCCCTGTGATGGCACAGGAAGATCTCTCCGCTAAGGCTTGGTTGGAAAATATGAGCCAAGCTTTGCGGGAGCAAGAATTCAAGGTGTCTCTGATCCAGCTACAAGCGGATCACATTCGTCCCTTAGTCTATATTCATGGCAAGATTGAAGATCAAGAAGTCGCCTTTCTAGAACACCTCAACGGTCCTCCTAAGAATGCGGTAAGAGTCGGTAATACAGTGACTTTTATCGAGCATGATCAACCCGCTTATAGCGTAAGTGCTAATCGTATTCAGGGGATCTTGCCACCGGCATTTGCCGGAGATATCTCTAAATTGGAGTCAGGTTATCAATTCGTCTTGGGTGGTCGAACTCGTTTAGCGGGTCGTCCTGGCCAGTTAGTGCGCATCATTCCTAACGATGATTTTCGCTACGGTTACCAAGTCTGGTTGGATATGGAATCATTCCTGCCTTTACGCTATGACATGTTGACTCAAGATAAACAGTTACTTGAGCAGATCTTAGTGGTCGAGTTGCTGGTATTAGATGAGCCTCCCGCTATTTTATCTGAAGCTTATAAGCAGGAGTGGCCTGCAGTCGTCTCTCAATCTAAACGTGATGCCGGTGATAACTGGAAATTTAACTGGTTACCTGAGGGTTTCGAGGTTTTGGTTAAAGACAGCCATAGACTGATGGGCAGCCATGAGGCTGTAGAGTATATAGCTCTCAGTGATGGCATGGCTAACATCTCTGTTTATGTCGCCCGTGCCGGGGAAACTAAGATGCCCGAAGAGCTAGTGACTCGAAATGGACTATCATTGGCGACGGAAGTTGTCGGTAATTTCGAAGTCGTGGCGGTAGGTAAAGTGCCGACTGAAACCTTAACTCGCGTTGCTAAGAGCATCAGTATCCAATAATGATGCTCCAATAGGGGATACTTCTATGATGGAAGAGATGGCTAAAGTCATAAAATGTGACGACAAGGGCTGGATAACCGTAGAGGTTCAAGTCAAAAATGCCTGTAATCATTGTGATAACAGTGAGTCTTGTGGCACCTCAGCAGTAGCGTCAGCCTTCTCCCCTAAGGTGCAAGTTTTCTCTATTCCATCTGAAACACAATATGAACCTGGTCAACTTCTTCGGCTAGGTTTACCCGAAAGTGTGATTCTAAAGGCGGCGGCGCTCATTTACTTGCTTCCCCTGTTTGGACTCTTTCTGGGGGCTGGTATGGCGACGCTTGTTTTATCTCAATTTCAGGTCGAAGTTAGTGACTTTCAAGTGATCCCCGTTGCACTCATGGGAGCCTTTCTGTCTTGGCTCTATGCCAAAAGAGCTGCAAAGAAGATGGAGCACACCAGTCAGCCTGTGATTCTTTCTCATCTGGGCCAATCTCTTTAATATTTTATACGTATCGGTATTAGGTTTACTCGCCCGCTTTTCACAGTATTGATGACGATGGAGAGCGGTTTAGATTGGTATTGGGGAGCCGATCGGGTACAATTCCGCACTTTTAGATAATTCCAACTTTGAGTCAGTCATTTCGCATCATGAAGCACATTAGAAATTTTTCAATTATTGCCCATATTGATCATGGCAAATCAACACTCTCAGACCGCTTAATTCAGTTTTGCGGAGGTCTTTCAGATCGTGAGATGGCGTCCCAAGTTTTGGACTCGATGGATATTGAGCGTGAGCGTGGTATTACCATCAAGGCTCAGAGTGTTACGCTAAATTATACGGCCCAAAACGGTGAAACCTATCAGCTAAACTTCATCGATACTCCGGGTCATGTAGATTTCTCCTATGAAGTTTCTCGCTCTCTGGCAGCTTGTGAAGGTGCCTTGCTGGTCGTAGATGCTGGGCAAGGTGTAGAGGCTCAGACTCTGGCGAACTGTTATACGGCGCTTGAGATGGATATGGAAGTCGTTCCTGTTTTGAACAAGATCGATCTGCCTCAAGCCGATCCTGAGCGTGTTGCCGAAGAGATCGAAGACATAGTCGGCATCGAAGCGGCCGATGCGGTGCGCTGTTCGGCTAAGACAGGCATAGGTATCGAGGACGTACTCGAAGTTATCGTCGCCCAAGTTCCTCCTCCTGAGGGAGATAAAGAGGGGCCATTGCAAGCCTTGATTATCGATTCCTGGTTCGATAGCTATCTAGGTGTCGTTTCTCTGGTTCGAATCAAGAACGGTATACTCAGAAAGGGTGACAAGTTCAAGGTTATGTCTACTGGCGTGAATCATACCGCCGATAGAGTGGGTATCTTTACCCCAAAACAGACCGACACAAAAGAACTTAAGACTGGTGAAGTTGGTTTCGTAATCGCAGGAATTAAGGAGATCCACGGCGCGCCCGTAGGTGATACCTTAACTCTCGCTAAAAATGGTGCTACCGAGCCCTTAAGCGGATTCAAGAAGGTTAAACCTCAGGTCTATGCCGGTGTTTTCCCAATATCTACCGACGATTACGAGAGCTTCCGTGATGCGCTAAGCAAACTTAGCCTCAACGATGCGTCCTTATTCTTCGAGCCTGAGACCTCATCGGCGCTGGGTTTTGGTTTTCGTATTGGCTTCTTAGGCCTGCTACACATGGAGATCATTCAGGAGCGCTTGGAGCGCGAATATAACCTGGATCTGATCACCACGGCGCCAACCGTAGTGTATGAAATCATCAAGACAGATGGTGAGACTATCTATGTTGATAACCCATCTGATCTGCCGGCAATCAATAACATCGAAGAGATGCGAGAGCCAATCGTTGAGACCAATATTCTGGTACCGAAAGAATACCTGGGTAACGTTATCACCTTGTGTGTCGAGAAACGTGGCATGCAGACTAATATGGTCTATCACGGCAATCAGGTTGCTATTACCTATGACATGCCGATGGCAGAAGTGGTGATGGATTTCTTCGACCGTCTAAAATCTACCAGTCGTGGTTATGCGTCTCTCGAGTATAACTTTACGCGCTTTGAGCCTGCTGACATGGTACGCCTCGATATCCTCATCAATGGTGACAGAGTCGATGCCTTGGCGATGATCATCCATAAGGGACTCATTCGTCATAAAGGTCTGGCTCTGGTGAATAAGATGAAAGAGCTTATTCCTAGACAGATGTTCGATATCGCGGTTCAGGCCGCAGTGGGGACCCAGGTCATAGCTCGCTCTTCGATTAAGGCGATGCGTAAAGATGTGACCGCTAAGTGTTATGGTGGTGATGTATCTCGTAAGAAGAAGTTACTGCAGAAGCAGAAAGAAGGTAAGAAGCGCATGAAGCAGGTGGGTAATGTGGAAGTGCCGCAGGAAGCCTTCCTCGCTGTGCTTAAGCTCAACGACTAAATCGTTAAGAATTGTTAATAGTGAGCAATATCTAGCGCCGCAGTTTGCGGCGCTTTCGTTACTCACGTATAACTGACCTATCCATCGCTGTGTACGAGTTTGATTAAACTCGCAGTGATAAATAGTATTTTTGTTTGCAAGCAGGAGTTCATAAACTATGGCAGCTTATTTTTCCCTCATTTTGGTGTTAGTAACCTTGTGTAGTGGCCTGGTGTGGATGGCTGACGCTCTGTTACTCGCGCCTAAGCGTCGAGAGAGACTCGCTATGGCCCAAGCCGTCGACGCGGATATCAGTGAGGAAAATGCCGAAAAAATCACCCGTGAACCAGCGTTTGTAGAAACGTCTCGTTCTATCTTCCCAGTGATTGCATTTGTTCTTATATTACGCTCATTTATCTATGAACCTTTCCAGATCCCATCGGGCTCTATGATGCCAACCTTGCTGGTTGGTGATTTCATCTTGGTGGAAAAGTTTACCTATGGATTAAAAGATCCAGTCTGGCGCAGTCAGTTAGTGGAAAATGGTAAACCTGAGCGTGGTGATGTTGCCGTGTTTAAGTATCCCGAAGACCCACGTATCGATTACATCAAACGTGTTGTTGGCTTACCAGGTGACAGGATAGTCTATCGTAATAAGCAGCTGTACATTCAGCCTGCGTGTGCCGAAGGTGAGACAAGCTGCCCTGAGCTTAAACAAGTGGCTCGCGTGGGGGTTAATCAAGGTGAGTTTTCACAAAATGGTGCACCACTGTCTCGTTACACAGAGAAGCTAGGTGAAGTGAGTCATGACATCTTGATCAATCCTCAGCGCCCGGATCCTATTGGCTATTATTACCGCGAGGGTAAATTGCCTGTGGGTGAGTTTATTGTGCCTGAAGGCCACTACTTTATGATGGGCGATAACCGAGACAACAGCACCGACAGTCGTTTCTGGGGCTTTGTTCCCGAAGAGAACCTGGTCGGAAAAGCCGTTGCCATCTGGATAAGCTTCGAGTTTGATAGAACAAAGGCAGACTTCTTACCGACATGGATCCCAACAGGTGTCCGTTTCGAGCGTGTAGGTGGAATTACTTAAGATGGAACCGATTAAAAATATCCCGCGTCTATGTCGGACGTTAGGTTATCAATTTACCCAACAAGCACATCTGGATCAGGCTCTGACCCATAGAAGTGCTTCTAGCAAGCATAATGAACGCCTGGAGTTTCTGGGTGATTCAATCTTGTCTATTATTATATCTGATGCTTTATATCATCAATTTCCAAAGGTGACCGAAGGTGACCTTAGTCGCATGCGAGCTACCTTAGTGTGTGGCAAGATGCTGGCTGAAATCGGTTTCGAGTTCAAACTCGGAGACTACCTTAAGTTAGGCCCGGGTGAACTTAAAAGCGGTGGCTTCAGACGTGAGTCGATCATCGCCGATGCAGTAGAAGCTATCATAGGTGCTATCTATCTAGATGCTGATTTGGAGACTTGTCGAGTTCGAGTCTTGAGCTGGTATGAGTCTCGTTTGGCAGCCATAGAGCCTATTAATCAGAAAGACCCAAAGACCTTGTTACAAGAGCTGTTACAAGGTTTTAAGAAGCCTCTACCTGTCTATAAAGTGACAGACATCAAAGGTGAGGCACATGCACAGACCTTTACTGTCGAGTGTAGCGTCGAAGAGTTGAAGAAACCCCTTATTGGGGTTGCAAGTTCCCGAAGAAAAGCTGAGCAGATTGCCGCTGCGCAGGTTTTGGAGTTAATTAAGAAATGAGTAAGAAGAAAGCACCAACAGCCAATGAAGCGGCTTCGAATAACGAGCCTAACTTAGACGACCTGTTAGCACAGATGAATAACCCTTCATCTGCGGCAAAATACGATGTCACCTATTGTGGCATGGTCGCGATTGTTGGCCGCCCGAATGTTGGTAAATCGACTCTGCTGAATAAGCTACTGGGTCAAAAGATCAGTATCACCTCGAAGAAGCCCCAGACCACGCGTCATCGTATCATGGGGATCCATACCGAGGCCGCGCGCCAAGTGGTATTTATCGATACCCCTGGTCTGCATATGGAAGAGAAGCGCGCCATCAACCGTTTGATGAACCGCGCCGCAGCGAGCTCATTAGCCGAAGTCAGCTTGGTTATCTTTGTCGTAGACGGCATGACCTGGACCGAAGATGACGATATGGTTTTGCGCAAGCTACAGAGCCGTGATGATGGCCGTAAAACTGTACTTGCAGTAAATAAGGTCGATAACATCAAAGAGAAAGAGGAGTTATTTCCTTATCTTGAAGAGTTATCGAAGAAGTTTCCTTTCGACGAGATCTTACCTATCTCTGCGACAAAGGGCACCAATGTGCAGCGTATCTTAGACATGTCTATAGAATCATTGCCTGAGTCGCCGCACTTCTTCCCTGAAGATTATGTTACCGACAGATCACAGAAGTTTATGGCGTCAGAAATAGTGCGTGAAAAACTGATGCGTTTCTTAGGTGATGAGCTGCCATACGATTGTACCGTTGAAATCGAGCAGTTTAAGATGATGGAAAATGGCGTCTATCAGATTAATGCTCTAGTGTTGGTTGAGCGAGAGACTCAGAAGCGCATGGTCATAGGCAACAAGGGCGATCGTATTAAAAAGATCAGCTCTGCCGCTCGTGTTGATATGGAAGTCATGTTCGATAACAAGGTCTTCCTAGAGATGTGGGTCAAGGTTAAATCTGGTTGGGCCGATGATGAGCGTGCACTTCGCAGCTTAGGCTACGGCGAAGATTAATCAATCTGACTGATTCACTTAGTGAAGTTGCTAGCTTTATTGTAACAGCTTCGCTGTGCTTATCTTTAAATCATAAGTCGAGCTCTGAATCATGATCACAGTTAAACGAGTGTCGTTTATGTTGGAGTGCTAGTGATGAGCCTGACCTTTGGTATGAGATAATGGAGCGCGGTTACGTGCTCCATACTCGCCCCTTCAAAGACTCCAGTGTGTTAGTCAATATGCTGGTTGATGGTCAAGGACGAGTCGATTGCGTCGCTCGTCTTGGTAGCGGCAAGACCTCCATTAAAAGCATATTGCAACCTTTCCAACCGCTGATCTTTCAATTATCCGGCCGCACGTCCCTAAGAAATATGAACAGTGTAGAGGCGGGAAGCCCGGCTATCCCTCTCTCGGGTGACGTTAGTTTTGCTGGTTTCTATCTCAATGAGTTATTGGTTCGCTGCATCGCCGTCGATCATGGTGCAGAATCGCTGTTTTTCACCTATCACAAGACCTTAATGGCCATGGCCTCAGGTTTCTGTGAGAGCCAGTTGCGATACTTCGAATTAAGCCTGCTCAAAGAGCTAGGGCTGATGCCGACGCTCAGAACCGATTTGTCCCAAGAGGTGATAGAGCCAGGTTACTATTATCGTTTACTGCCCGACGAAGGTTTCGTCAATGCCTTGGGTCCCAAGACATCTCACTACAGCGGCGAGATGTTACTGGCACTGGATGAACATAGGCTAGAATCCCCACACCTAAAGCAAGCTAAATATCTGATGCGCTTGATGTTGGCACCATGTTTGGGTGATAAGCCACTTAAATCTCGGGCGCTATTTAAATATAAAATGACATCCCCGTTGACTAAATAGCTTCCCTTCTAAATCAAGTTACTAGCTCAGTCGTCACTACCCGTGTCATCAAGAGTGCAGCAACGCAGTTAACTTTTACTTCAATTTCAAATTGTGAAAACGAAATTCACTTAAACTCCCTGTGATTTTTATCCATGAGATGTTATTTCTTCATACTATCTGCTCTTGTATTTGTTTTGTCATTTCACCTTTGCATGTAACCTGAGTACAATACCAAAATCCGTTTGACGGCCTATAGAAAGTGGTCGCAAACTCACCCTATTTTCTGAGGACTTTCAATGAGCCGTATCTTACTAGGCGTTAATATCGATCACATTGCAACTTTACGTCAGGCCCGTGGGACCTCATATCCCGACCCTGTGCATGCTGCGGCAGTCGCTGAGCATGCCGGTGCCGAAGGCATCACCGTGCACCTGCGAGAAGACCGACGTCACATCATAGACAGAGACATCTATTTGCTGGCGAAAACCCTCAAGACTCGCATGAATTTTGAGATGGCCGTCACCGATGAGATGTTAGATATCGCCTGTGAAGTTAAGCCCACTTATGTTTGCTTAGTTCCTGAGAAGCGTGAAGAACTCACCACCGAAGGCGGGCTTGATGTCGCAGGTCAGATGGGCAAAATTGAAGCTGCAATACAACGTCTCGATGATGTTGGGGTTCAGGTTTCGCTGTTTATCGACGCCGACAAGGCTCAGATCGATGCAGCGGTTGAAGTTGGCGCACCTCTGATTGAAATTCACACCGGCTGTTACGCCGATGCCGAGAACGAAGTGGAAGAGGCTAAAGAGCTGGCTCGTATCAAGGAAATGGCAACCTACGCTCACTCTAAAGGCTTAATTGTCAACGCAGGCCACGGACTTCATTATCACAACGTTAAGCCAATAGCTGCTATTCCAGAGCTTTATGAGCTGAATATTGGCCACGCTATCATAGCCCGTGCTGTCATAGATGGCTTAGATAAAGCGGTTAGAGACATGAAGCAGCTAATGAATGAAGGCCGCAGAGGCGAATAAGTCCTGCGAAAAACAAGTTATAAGCGATAAGTTTTAAGTCATAAGCTACGGGCTACGAGCTACGAGCTTGGCTCGTTGATCCGTCTTGTGCTTAAGTCTTTTAGCTTGCTGTTCGCAATTCGTTGCTCGCAACTTTCTCAGCTTTAACTTAAGACTTTCTTAGCTCTGTCTTGAGCTTAAAACTTACAGCTTCTTAGCTTTAAGGAAATATATGATTGTTGGTTTAGGTACCGATATCGCCGAGATTGAACGTATCGAGCAAAAGGTACCTGCCGCAGGGGATTTAGATGCCTTAGCACAGTGCCGCTTAGCTAAACGTGTGCTGACCGAAGTTGAAATGGCGATCTTTATCGCCTCATCAAAGCCTGGACGTTACCTGGCAAAGCGCTTCGCCGCCAAAGAAGCTGCTGCTAAAGCCCTAGGCACAGGTATCGGCCGCGGCGTGTCGTTTCAGCATATCGAGATAAGTAACGATGCCAATGGCGCACCATTGGTGAGTTTCAGTGCTGGCGCGGCCGAAAGATTAGCGCTGCTTGGTGGCGTGAGAGGGCATATCTCTATAGCCGATGAGAAGCACTACGCTACTGCAACAGTAATCCTTGAGTCATAAAGAGTTGAGTCTTAGGAATAAGACTCTTTCATTCTGTTTTGTTGCTATCATTTGGCTCTATCGGTATTGGCTTGTGTTGGAAAATTGCACCTTCATTGTAACTAACCGCCTGGCCGGCGAGGCATGTGCAGATACCTCTGTGAAACGCCGTGAACACTTCCCTGTGGGCTCGACGATGGTATCCATGCCATCAACGTCAGCAGCTGCATCTACACTCGGTTATTTACTTCTTCGATTGTGGCTTTATAAGTCACAGCTAGGCAATGTATGTAACTCACTGTTCCCCATTGTGAGTTTAAATATAAATTCTTTAGCTCTGGATTATGGTGATTTACCATATAAAAATACTCGTATTATGGATAAAAGGTTTTGCTTAAAGTTTGAGTCGTGTTTCATTTATTCTGCTTAGAAATGGCAACGAACATAGACTTAGCTAAATGTTACTCTGACCCGATTAATTCTCTGACCCGATTAATTGCTGAGTTTCATCGGGGTGGTGTTCACATGCTACATGATATTGATTGGCGATGAGGTCATAGGGGGAATTCAATTTGGTTATTTATGCTACACAACCCCCGGACTTGAGGTGTTAGTGGATGATCTTGAGGGGCGGAAGGTAAAAACAACTTTCGAGAGTACTGAAGTTATCCTGACGCCAATAAAAATAACTGAAGATTTATATACAACTCATGATATTGATACTCACGAGGTTGTCTTTAAATCGGTTGGATATGACGGTTATGGTGGCTGGTTAGCAAACTGGATCAATTTTAATAGCTTTAGCGGGCCTTACTTATTTGATGGTTACTGTGGGCTTGGTAGAGAAAAAAGGAAATTGATCGAACTGTATAATATGATTGATGTTGATTACCATACATTCTGTCAAAAAACGAGTTACAACAGTTGATCGCAATCGAAGAAACAAATAACCAGGTGTGAACGCGGCTGTGACCTTCGGCATCAGGGATGATGTCGCAGAGCGTATAGGGACATATTCACAGCGTGTCGCAGAAGTGTTTACGCTTAAGCCTGCTGCAGGCAATAGATAGCAATGAAGTTGTGTTTACCTGAAAATAACCAAGTGTAAAGTCAGCCTAATGAAACCAATTCAGTGGATATTTAAGTAACTTGTTATCCAACAAGTCAAAAATTGACTCTGTTAAAAGAGAGTAAAATCCATTAGGTTAATACTGTGTTAAATTAAACAAACGTTTGTTTTGTCTTGGCTGTCGGTTAAACCTGCCCGAGACAAGAAGTGAAAAGTTTAATCACTATAATTATACCTAGCCCCCATGGGAGAAGAGCAGATGAAATCCGCCGAAGAGCAGTTATCGACTTATAAGAGTGTTCACTTGAATTCGAAGAATATCAGGACTCACTTTGTTGGGGTTCCTTTGATCATCTGGTCAATATTTTTATTACTAAACCTTATCCCGGTTAACTTTTTCGCTTGGGATGATCCTGCTATTAGCATCAATGTGGCGTCGGCTTTCGCTATTGGTGTACTTATTTATTATTTTAAGCTACATGCTAGTTTGGCGATTGGCTTGAGCCTATTCATTCTACCTGTGCTCTATAGCACTTACTTAGTTGCCGAGGTGCAAGGCGCGGTGTGGATAGCTATCGGTGTGTTTGTCATCGGCTGGGTGTTCCAGCTTATCGGTCATAAATACGAGAAGGCTAAGCCTGCCTTTGTCGATGATCTTAATCAGCTATTGATTGGGCCATTTTTTCTGATGGCAGAATTGTATTTTATGCTAGGGCTGGAGAAAGAGTTAGATAAGCAGATAACCCCCATGGCGGTAGAAAAGCGCCGTGCTTTGGAGACTCTACGCCGGGAGGCGAGATCTTAAACTTACTGCTTGTTCTCTCTTCATGAAAAAGGCACATTATGCGCCTTTTCTGTGTGTACTCTTTATATCTGAATTGTCATCACATCATTTATTCGATGATTTTTTCGGAATTTCATAGTGCTGAGGCATGATGCGCACGGTTTTAATCATGTTTTCGGCCACGTCGACGACTTCGATGGGGTAGCCTGAAATACGCATGCTGGTATTCGGGGTTGGGATATCTTCCAGGTACTCGACAATAAGACCGTTGAGAGTCTTAGGGCCATCGGTGGGGAAGTCCCATTTCATCTCTTTATTGAGTTCTCGAATATTAATGCAGGCTTCGATAAGGAAGCTTCCGTCTTGTTGTTGGTTAATCTCTTCGCTCGGGGTGGGTTCCGATGAGGTGGTAAAATCCCCTACAATCTCTTCGAGTATGTCCTCAAGGGTGACTAGCCCTTGAATATCACCGTATTCATCTACTACTAGGCCGATACGTTCCTTATTCTGCTGGAAGTTACCCAGTTGCACATTGAGAGGGGTTCCTTCTGGGATGAAGTAGAGCTCTTTTACCGCTCGTAGCAAGGAAGACTTACTGAATTGGTTCTTAGACTGCAGGCGCAGCGCATCGCGCAGGTGCACAAAGCCGACAGCATCGTCGATATTGTCTCTAAACAGCAGGACCCGGGTGTGGGGGCTCTGGATCATCTGCTTGGTGATGCTCTTGAAATCATCGTTGATATTGATGGCGAATAGCTCGGAGCGAGGGATCATGATGTCTTCTACGGTCACTTTCTCAAGATCCATGATCGACAGTAGCATTTCTTGGTGGCGCCTAGGGATGAGAGCGCCAGCCTCGTGAACTACGGTTCTGAGCTCCTCTTTACTCAGGGCGTCTGAGGTTTTAACTGAACGTATTCCAAGTAAGTGTAGGAACCCAGAGGTGAATAAGTTTACTGCTTTCACCAAAGGTAAGAGGATAACCAGCAACCATTTAAGCAGCAGGCTGGATGGGAAGGCGATACGCTCTGGATGTAGTGCGGCTACGGTTTTTGGCGTGACTTCGGCGAAGACTAGTACCACTAAGGTGAGGACGCCAGTTGAGATGGCTACGCCCATGTCGCCAAACAGTCGCATCCCTATGATAGTTGCAATGGCCGAGGCGAGGATGTTGACTAAGTTATTGCCTATGAGGATAAGGCCAATGAGTCTGTCGGGTCGGTCCAGTAATTTCATCGCGCGTTTTGCGCCCTGATGGCCGCTTGAAGCTAAATGTTTAAGTCGATAGCGGTTCAGGGTCATCATGGCGGTTTCTGAGCCCGAAAAATAGGCTGAGATGATGAGTAACACGACAAGAATGATGAGCAGTGCGCTGGTTGATATGGCGTCCAAAAAGGAGCTCCATTAGTTGACTAAAACATCTGAAATTGGTTACGACATCTGCAATTCAGTTTTCGCTATAACTGTTAGCTTATCTGAATTTTAGGTATGTCTGTGCTTTAGTTTTTTTATTCAAAGGGTAGTAATTACAATGATTTGAGTTTTGTGTCAAGTTCGCCCGTCTATATGCGCAGGGGGAAACGCAGCGCATATAAAGAGTTAGTTGTTGAAATTATTAAGATAATATTAGCTCTTTAACAATTCTGGCACCAAAATAGGCCAGTGACAACATGACGGCACCTGTGAGGGTATAAAGCACGGCGGTTCTTATTTTACAGCCTACCCAATACTGTTGAGCCAACATGGAAATATAGGTAAACCAGGCCAGTATAGACAGCACTGCCTTGTGACCCTTGCCCTCTTCGAACATATCATCGAGGAAGATAAAGCCGGTGGCGAGAGAGAGACTCAATAAGATAACGCCAACAATCACCAGATGATAAAGTTGTTTTTCAACTGTCATCAGAGGTGGCATTGACGGGCTCATCATTAACTTCTTACTCTTTAATCTGTGTTGAATTATCGCTAGCTGTATGGCATAAAGCGCGGCAATCATCAAGGCGCTATAGGCCATCAATGATAGAACGACATGGACTAATATGTCGGGATGGATCTCAAAGTGAGTGATGTATTGGGGTGGAAGCAACCAGAGCAATGCCACCGAGATGACGGAGCAGGCATACACAACCGGCACTACGACAATCATCTTGAGTCTGAATAATAAGACGGTGAAGCTGAAGGCAATGATCCAATTCACCATAGAGATGACATTGGTCAGGCTAAAATTTTGTCCATCTGTGGTCAGGATTGCCTGAGATAAAGCTGCTGCATGAAGCACCACTCCAATTGCGGCAAAACCAGCAACAAGACGGCGATTAGGCCCTTCGGCATGAAACAGGCGACTGGCCACCAGCACTAAGGCTATGGAGTAAAAGAACATGGCTGAAGCGGAAAATAAAACCATTGAGTATTGACCTATCGTTTTGTTTGCTAGGGGGCAGCTTAACTCACTACAAATGCGAAGGGTGAGAAGCAAGCAAAGTCATCTTTTTAATGTTACTCCTAGAGTAACACGAGCTAAGGTGAGTTGTGCAGTAGGTATAGGTACAAAAATTAGTGCTTTCTGAGCGTTAGACCAAAGTTTTGCACTTTAGTCTAAATGTTATGGTCTACGAGTGCTGGATATCTTGCACCATAGCAGTAGCATATTATCTGGGCATCGCTATAATACTGCTCATTAATATAAATTCTAAATGGTAAGAACGCGATAATGTTTGAGAACCTAACGGACAGATTGTCACGCACGCTGAAAAATATCAGCGGTCGTGGTCGCTTAACAGAAGATAATGTTAAGGATACTCTACGAGAAGTGCGTATGGCACTGCTTGAGGCCGATGTTGCCTTGCCTGTTGTACGTGACTTCGTTAACAGAGTCAAAGAGCGTGCCGTTGGTCAGGAGGTCTCAAAGAGTCTGAGTCCGGGTCAAGCATTCATCAAGATAGTTCAAAACGAACTTGAAAATGCCATGGGTGAGGCCAACGAAGGCCTGAATCTCTCAGCCCAGCCGCCAGCTGTGATCATGATGGCGGGTCTTCAAGGTGCGGGTAAAACGACCAGTGTTGCTAAACTGGGTAAATTCCTGCGTGAGCGTGAGAAGAAATCTGTATTAGTCGTGAGTGCCGATGTATACCGTCCGGCGGCGATTAAACAGCTTGAGACCTTGGCTACCGAAGTTGAAGTGCAATTCTTCCCATCGGATGTCAGCCAAAAGCCTATTGATATCGTTAACGCGGCGTTGGCTCATGCCAAGCTGAAATTCATCGATGTTGTGATTGTCGATACAGCGGGTCGTCTGCATGTTGATGAAAGCATGATGGATGAGATTAAGGCACTCCATGCTGCGGTAAATCCTGTCGAGACTCTGTTTGTTGTCGATGCCATGACGGGTCAGGATGCGGCTAACACGGCTAAAGCCTTCAATGAAGCACTTCCCTTAACCGGTGTTGTACTGACAAAAGTCGATGGTGATGCTCGCGGCGGTGCGGCTCTGTCCATTCGTCACATTACCGGCAAGCCTATTAAGTTCTTAGGTGTGGGTGAGAAAACTGACGCCTTAGAGGCCTTTCATCCGGATCGTGTGGCTTCACGTATTCTCGGCATGGGTGATGTACTTTCACTGATCGAAGAAGTTGAGCGCGGCGTCGACAAAGACAAGGCGATGAAGCTTGCTGCTAAAGTGAAGAAGGGCGGTAGCTTCGATCTCGAAGATTTCCGTGAACAGTTGCAGCAGATGAAGAACATGGGTGGCATGATGGGCATGATTGAAAAAATGCCTGGTGTCGGCCAATTGCCACCAGAGGCGCTTGCTCAAGTGCAGAATGGCAAGATGACCAATCAGATGGAAGCCATCATCAACTCTATGACTGCGGGTGAGCGTAAGCGTCCAGATATCATTAAGGGTTCACGCAAGCGCAGAATTGCCATGGGTTCAGGTACGCAAATCCAAGATGTGAACCGTTTGCTAAAACAGTTCACTCAGATGCAGAAGATGATGAAGAAGATGTCTGCAAAAGGCGGTATGAAGAAGATGATGCGTGGCATGAGTGGCATGCTACCACCAGGAATGAAGATGCCGGGTCGTTAATAAATAAGGCTGGTTGGCTGGTATTAGTAGCACTTTCCCATCAAAATGATGCTGTCTGTACGTTGAAATAGACTACAGAGTATCCTGTTTTTAAGCCTACAGATGCTAATATTGTTGTCTGTGGGCTTTTTGTTTTCAGTAAACATTAGGTGTAAAAATCATCTAATTGGTTGCATTCGTCGGCGAGTAAGGTAAAATCGTCCGGCTTTCTATCTGGGACTCTTCGCGAACACGGAGTTCCAGTTTTTATTTTTGCTTCTTGAGAAGCAAATCATTAGAGGATAAAAGACGCATGGTTACCATTCGTTTAGCTCGTGGCGGCGCAAAAAAGCGTCCATTTTACAACATCGTAGTTGCTGATAGCCGTAAGGCTCGTGACGGTCGTTTCATCGAACGTGTTGGTTTCTTCAACCCAATGGCTCGTGGCCAGGAAGAAACTCTACGTTTAGACCTAGCTCGCGTTGAGCACTGGGTTGCAACTGGTGCTACTACATCTGAACGTGTAGCTAAGTTGATCAAAGACGCGCGTAAAGCTGCTGCTTAATTGCGTTAAGGTATAGATTGATGAGTAGTAAACAAGAACCTGTCGTACTGGGGAAATTAGGATCCAGTCATGGCATTAAGGGTTGGTTGAAGATCACTACCTATACCGATTCTGTTGAAGGTATTTTTGACTATTCTCCTTGGTTGATTAAAGAGCAAGGTGAATGGCGCGAGGTTAAGGTGCTGCAGTGGCGCTTTCAGGGTAAGGCAGTTGTTGCTTCCCTTGAAGGTGTAGAAACTCGGGATCAGGCGCAAATGCTCACAAATTGTGAGATTGCGGTCACTCCGCAGCAGATGGAGACCTTGCCGGAAGATGAATTCTACTGGCGAGATCTTATTGGTTGTGAAGTGGTTAATACCAAAGGTTATAACATGGGCAAGGTGCAGGAGATCGTGGAAACAGGATCAAATGACGTGCTCTTAGTTAAAGCTAACGCAAAAGATGGCTTCGGCAAAGCGGAACGTATGATCCCCTTTGTCACCGAACAGTTCATCGTTGAAGTGAACTTGACGGAAAAACAGATCACAGTGGATTGGGATCCGGACTTTTAAGTCGAGGTAGAACATATGCGGTTAGGGGTAGTAACCCTGTTTCCTGAGATGTTTCGCGCCGTAACAGACTTTGGAGTAACGGGTCGGGCCGTTAAAAATGGCCTGCTGGAGTTGCAAACGTGGAATCCTCGTGATTTCACCCATGATAAACATAATACAGTGGATGACCGCCCTTACGGTGGTGGCCCTGGTATGTTGATGATGGTGCAACCATTACGCGACGCCATTCATGCAGCGAAAGCTGCGACTGGCGACAGTGCGAAGGTTATTTATCTTTCTCCTCAGGGGCGCAAGCTGACACAGCAAGGCGTCGAAGAGTTAGCTAAGTACGACAGTTTGGTTTTGGTGTGTGGTCGGTACGAAGGTATTGATGAGCGCATCATTCAGACTGAAGTGGATGAAGAGTGGTCAATCGGAGATTACGTGCTTTCGGGCGGTGAACTTCCTGCGATGGCTTTGATTGATTCAGTATCACGGCTGGTTCCTGGTGTACTAGGAAAAAAAGCCTCGGCGGAGCAGGATTCCTTCTCTGACGGATTATTGGATTGCCCCCACTATACTCGTCCTGAAAGCTTGGATGGTTTAGATGTACCGGCAGTCTTATTAAGTGGCAACCACGAACATATTAGACGCTGGCGTCTACAGCAAAGTCTCGGTAGAACTTTGTTAAGACGACCAGATTTATTAGAAAATCTAGCTCTGACTGACGAACAAACGAAGCTATTAAATGAGTTTGTTGAATAAGCGAACCCAAGCGGATAGTTACGATCGGTTATTTCTAGTATGGAGTTTATTTCATGAATAACATCATTAAAATGCTCAACGAAGAGCAAATGAAGCAAGATGTACCAGAGTTTGGTGCAGGTGACACAGTAGTTGTTAAAGTACGTGTTGTAGAAGGCGGTAAAGAGCGTCTACAGGCGTTCGAAGGCGTTGTAATCGCTAAGCGTAACCGTGGCGTTCACTCTGCATTCACAGTACGTAAGATCTCTAATGGTGAAGGTGTTGAGCGTGCGTTCCAGATTCACAGCCCAATCATCTCTAGCATCGAAGTTAAGCGTCGCGGCCGTGTTCGTCGTGCCAAGCTTTACTACTTACGTGAGCGTTCAGGTAAGTCTGCACGTATCCGTGAGAAGCTTTCTACTAAGTAATTAGTAGTATGCAGTAAGAAAAAGATGCAGTGTTCGCACAATAACCCGCCTTATGGCGGGTTTTTGTGATCTTGGGGCGAGAAAGTTTCGAGACAAAGCTAAGAAAGTGTCGAGTCGTGAGTTAAAGATAGAGCTGAGAAAGTTATAAGTCTCGAGATAGAGCTGAGAAAGTCGTCAGGCTAAGTGTAAATCCAAACCACAGGTCATTCCGGTATGCTTGTGGCCGGAATCCAGTTTGAGTTGAAAGGCTCGAGGCAAGGCTAAGAAAGTTCCGAGTTGCGAGCTAAAGATAAGGCTGAGAAAGTTATAAGTCTCGAGATAGAGCTGAGAAAGTCGTAAGTACAAGAGCAAATCAAAGTTACAGGTCATTCCGGCATGCTTATGGCCGGAATCCATTTTTAGCAGAAAGGCTAGAGACAAGGCTAAGACATTTTCCCTTTATTCCATGAATTTTTCTTTAGTTTGCAGATCATGCTTGATCTTATTTTAATCTGTAGGCATAGTTAGCTCACAAGTGTAATGGTGTAGCAGTACGACGATACAAGTTATGTCGAAATCGATTAATAACGGATAGGCCTTAGGTGGGTAGTATGCAGCAAGATACGATTAATAACGTTCATATCAGTTCAGAGAAAGTATTGGTGACTCCAGAGGAGTTGAAGCTTGAACTACCGCTATCAAGAGATGCATATCACTACGTGCTTAATGCCCGTAAGACCGTTGCCGATATCGTACATAAGCGTGATAGCCGAGTCTTGATTGTGACAGGTCCTTGTTCAATCCATGATATCGAGTCCGCGAAAGAGTATGCCCTCAGGCTTAAGAAGCTACATGATGAATTGAGTGGTGAGTTCTACATCCTGATGCGGGTCTACTTCGAGAAGCCCAGAACCACTGTGGGCTGGAAAGGCATGATCAATGATCCTGATATGGATGAGTCATTCGATGTCGAAAAAGGTTTGCGTCAAGCGCGTGAGCTGATGATCTGGCTTGCCGATTTAGGTTTGCCTGTGGCGACTGAGGCCCTAGATCCTATCAGCCCTCAATACATGTCAGAACTGGTCACCTGGTCTGCCATCGGCGCACGTACTACAGAATCGCAAACTCACAGAGAGATGGCTTCAGGTTTGTCTATGCCAGTGGGCTTTAAAAATGGCACCGACGGCAAGCTTGGTGTTGCCATCAATGCACTGGAGTCTGCTGCGAGTGGACACAGGTTTATGGGCATCAATCAACAGGGTCAGGTGGCGTTACTGCAAACGGCGGGTAACCCTGATGGTCACGTGATCTTACGTGGCGGTAAGACACCTAATTACGATGCACAGAGCGTTGCCGAATGCGAACGTCAGTTACATGCAGCTAAGCTTAACGCTCGTTTGATTGTCGATTGCAGCCATGGCAATTCCTTAAAAGATCATAGGAAACAGCAGGGGGTCTGTGAAGATATATTCGAGCAGATCCTGCAGGGTAATCAATCTATCATAGGTGTTATGCTCGAGAGTCACCTCAATGAAGGGCGACAGAGCAGTGATAAACCCATGAATGAATTGGACTACGGGGTTTCAGTCACTGATGCCTGTATGGATTGGGCAACCACTGAGCAGATTTTACGTGAAGGATCGACATTATTAACTCACGTATTACCGTCCCGATTTGATATGCTAAAAGTCGTTAATGCATAAATGTAGCGGTTATTGTCTTGACCGTTAACTGGTTAGCAATCGATTTTACGTTTTCTTGATGGACAGAATATAGATGAATGAAAAAACAACATCGGATCTCGAGAACCTCAGAGGTCTGATCGATGGAGTGGATCAGCAGTTGATCCACCTTTTAAGAAAGCGTCTAGACCTTGTGGCTCAGGTCGGAGCGGTTAAACATGGCGCTGGGCTGCCTATTTATGCTCCTCAGCGTGAGGCCGCTATGTTGGCCAAGCGTAGAGATGAAGCAGAGAAGATGAATGTCTCTCCTCAGCTAATTGAAGATATTTTGCGCCGCCTAATGCGTGAATCTTATCTTAATGAGAAAGATGTCGGCTTTAAACAAATAAATGAAGATCTTGGTCATGTTGTGATAGTGGGTGGGGAAGGTAAGCTCGGTGGCTTGTTCTCTCAGATGCTTGTTTTGTCTGGCTATCAGGTTAAAGTATTGGATAAAGATGACTGGGCCTGTGCAGCGCAGACTTTCGAAGGCGCAGGTCTGGTTATCGTCACAGTGCCTATCTCTATTACCTGCGATCTGATCAAGGATAAGCTGTCATCATTGCCAAGTGATTGCATCTTGGCCGATTTAACCTCAGTTAAAACTGAGCCTGTTAAGGCGATGCTCGAGGCTCACAGTGGTCCAGTGGTAGGACTTCATCCCATGTTTGGCCCTGATGTTGGTAGTTTGGCTAAACAAGTGGTTGTAGTCTGTCATGGTCGTGACAGTGAGAAATATCAATGGTTGTTGGAACAGATTCAGATCTGGGGCGCTCGACTGGTCGAGGCGGAGCCAGAAAAACACGATAAAGCCATGCAATTAGTCCAGGCGATGCGTCATTTTTCATCCTTCGTATACGGTTTAAACCTATACAAAGAAGCAGCCGATATCGGAACTCTGTTACAGTTTAGCTCGCCAATTTACCGATTGGAATTGGCCATGGTGGGTCGTTTATTTGCTCAGAGTCCGGAGCTGTACGCCGATATTATCTTTGCTCAGAAAGAGAGCATGCATGCGATAGGGGATTATTTGGATAACTATTCTCAAGCCCTGTCTCTTCTACAGGCTGGCGATAGGGGTGCGTTTGTTGCTCAGTTTGAGGAAGTTGCGCAATGGTTTGGTGATTTCGCGCCTCAGTTCCAACGCGAGAGTCGTGCCATGCTACAGAGCGTTAATGATATGAAGACTGATTAATTTCTATCGATATCAATACGCTCACTTCCGGGTGAATGTATTAGCTTAAATGAGCGAATCGTAAGGTTTTTCATTTGTATTTACATCTTCATAATCACCTAAGTAACTAAAATTAAGTAATTTTATATCTTTGTGAAAAATGGGAGCTTAGGCTCCTTTTTTGTTTTCTACTGCAGTTATATTGCTAGAAGCTTTCCCATCTATATTAGAGAAAAGCTAAATTGATCTAGCGCATAGTTCTCTTCATTAAAATAGAAAACCCTACCTCTGTTAGGACTATGGCTTTAAACTATTTTAAAACATGCAAATAAAAAGCATGATTAAGGAGCAGTAGTAATGTTTTGTATTCAGTGTGAACAAACAATGAGAACGCCAGTCGGAAATGGCTGTAGTTATGCCCAGGGCATGTGTGGCAAGCTTGCCGAAACTTCGGATCTGCAAGATCTACTTATCTATCTACTTCAGGGCGTCTCAGCTTATGCGGTTAAAGCGCGGGAATTCGATATAATAGATAGCGAAGTCGATACGTTTGTGCCTAAAGCCTTCTTCGCCACTCTGACCAATGTCAACTTCGATGATGACCGAATTGTTGGTTATGTAGAGCAAGCGAATGAACTGCGTACCCGTCTAAAGACTGCCTATGAAGCTGCATGTACCGCGGCGGGTCAGACTCCTGTCGAATTGAGTGCGCCAGCTCAGCTAGTACTTGGTGCATCTAAGCCGGAAATGTTGGCTCAGGCTGTGGTTGCACTGCCAAATCGTGGCGATGTTCACGAAGATATTTTGGGTTTGCGTCTGCTGTGCCTCTATGGTTTAAAAGGTGCGGCGGCTTATATGGAGCATGCACGTGTGCTCAGTCAGACCAATGATGAAGTTGCTGGTGAGTTCCATGAAATCATGGCGTTCTTAGGTGAAGATTCGGTAGATGGCGATAAGCTATTCGGTACAGCAATGGAGATTGGTCAGTTAAACTTTCGCATAATGGAGATGCTGGATAAAGGCGAAACCATGGCTTTCGGTCATCCTGAGCCGACTCAAGTCAATACGGTTGCTGTGAAAGGCAAGGCTATCTTAGTTTCTGGCCATGATATGGTCGACCTTGAGCTTATTCTGAAGCAAACTCAGGGTAAGGGCATCAATGTCTTTACCCATGGTGAAATGTTACCGGCACTGGCTTACCCTGAGTTTAAGAAATACCCGCATTTGGTGGGGAACTACGGCAGTGCTTGGCAGAATCAACAGAAAGAATTCGCCAACTTCCCCGGCGCTGTAGTGATGACCTCTAACTGTATTATCGATCCTAATGTTGGTGATTACTCCGACCGTATTTTTACCCGTAGTATCGTGGGTTGGCCAGGTGTTACTCATTTGACCGGTGAAGATTTTAGCTTGGTGATAGATAAAGCATTATCCCTTGATGGATTCGCTTATGATGAGATCCCTCATATGATCACCATAGGTTTCGCCCGTAATGCATTAATGGCGGCGGCTCCTGCCGTAGTCGAGAATGTGAAGAATGGCTCGATCAAGCATTTCTTCCTTATTGGTGGTTGTGATGGTGATAAGAATGAGCGTAGTTATTTCACCGACTTAGCGACACAGGCTCCCGATGATTCGATCATCATGACCTTAGGTTGTGGCAAGTATAAATTCAACAAACTCGAATTTGGTGAAATCAATGGCATCCCACGTCTGCTCGACATTGGTCAGTGTAACGATGCATACTCAGCCATTCAACTCGCGGTAGCTCTTTCTGAGGCATTCGAGTGTGAACTCAATGAGTTGCCTTTAAGTATCGTGCTTTCATGGTTCGAGCAAAAAGCGATTGTGGTCTTGCTGACCTTGTTGTCATTAGGCGTTAAGAATATCCGTACCGGTCCAACTCCACCTGCTTTCTTGAGTGATAATTTGGTCAAGATTCTAGAAGACAAATTTGGCCTACGTACTACTACAACTGCCGAAGATGATCTTAAAATTATCTTAAACGCCGCTTAATCAGCCCTCTGAAATAACTGACCGACTCGTTTATTAGTTGGTCAGTTATTTGTATTTTCGATCCTTAAGGTTTTACATGAGTATTGACACTATTTCTCGGCCTTCATTACACAGCAATGAACATCAACTGGCATCCAATAACTGGCAACATGGGGAAGTAGAGCTCCTGTGCGTCGAAAAGTGGCAAGAAACCCATGATGTGTTCAGTTATCGATTTCAGGGAATTGAGCCGGTAAAATTTCAGTTCAAGCCCGGCCAGTTCCTTACGTTTAATATGGACATTGACGGCAAGAAAACATATCGCAGTTATACCATTTCCTCTTCACCTTCTCGCCCCTATTCGATAGTCGTGACGGTAAAATGTATAGAGGGGGGACGGGTATCGAATTACTTTGCTCAATCACTAAATGTCGGTGATACCATTAATGCTAGCGGACCCGATGGAGTCTTCAATCTGGTCGATATCAAGGCTGATAAATATCTGTTTTTAAGTGCAGGTAGTGGCATTACTCCCATGTTTTCAATGTCTCGTTGGTTAACCGATACTCAGGTTGGTGCCGATATCGCTTTTCTCAATTGTGCTAAGAGCCCGGAGGACCTAATTTTTAGGACTGAGTTGGATACCATTAGGTTTAATAATTCGGCCTTTAATCTCAGCTATATTCTGGAGTCAGGCGCAGATCAACTTCCTCTAGGGCTGAGTTGTGGAGAGGGGCGTATAAATGCTGAACAACTCACCAGACTGGTACAAGATTATAAAGAGAGAACTATTTTCGTCTGTGGTCCAGAGGCATTCATGAAGGGAGTAGAGTCCTTACTAGAATCTTTAAATTTCGATATGAACCGTTACCATGATGAGAGTTTTGGAACTGAGTCATTCGAGGTTGGTGAAACGACTATCTCTGAAGTCGAGAATACTGAAAGTGATTTCATGCTTCGTATCGGTGATATTGCACGTGCTATGGGGCAGAATGAAACTCTACTTGAGGGGATCGAGGCTGAAGGCTTGCCCATAATAGCCGCTTGCCGCGCAGGTGTATGTGGTGCTTGTAAGTGTAGAGTTATCGAAGGTAAGACTGAGTCGATTAGTGAGATAACATTGACTCCAGACGAGATAGCGCAAGGCTATGTGCTGGCATGCTCTACTAAATTAAAGAGTGATGTTTTACTGCAGTTATAGGGATTTAAGGCCAGTCTTTTCGACCCTGTAGCAGATTCTGTGTAACTACCTAAATTATATATAGTCTGCTATTCGATCTTCAAATTCAATAATAAAACGATTGAGTGCTGGTTTCCAGTTTCTTATCGGCATGGTCCACTTCTTCGAAGCTTGCATAATCGCCAAGTAAACGACTTTCTTCGCTGAGTCATCATTTGGGAAGAGCTTACGATTCTTGATTGCTTTCCTAATCACACTGTTTAATGACTCGATAGCATTAGTTGTATAGATGGCTTTCCGGATGTCTTGAGGGTAATTAAATAGCGTATTAAGATTAGTCCAGTGCCTGTGCCAGGATGCTGAGATACTAGGATATTTAGCGTCCCATTGCTCGCCAAAACGTTCCAAATTAAGCAACGCTTCCTCTTCGGTCACTGACTGGTAAATCCTCTTTAAATCAGCTGTCACCGCCTTGTAATCTTTGTACGGCACAAACTTCATCGAGTTTCGAACCATATGGACGATGCAGAGCTGGATTTGAGTGTTTGGGAACACGGTATTTATGGCATCAGGAAAACCTTTTAGACCGTCAATGCAGGCGATGAGGATATCTTTGAGTCCACGATTTTGAAGCTCTGTCAGTACATTTAACCAAAACTTAGCGCCCTCGTTCTCTGCTATCCACATGCCAAGTAACTCTTTATGGCCTTCGAGGTTAACGCCAAGCGCGAGGAAAATAGCTTTGTTGATGACCTTACTGTTCTCCCTGATTTTAACCACAATACAGTCAAGGTAAACGATAGGATACACGGGTTCTAGCGGACGAGATTGCCATTCGACGACACGCTCAAGGACTGAGTTAGTGACGCGAGAAATTAGCGTTGGTGATATCTCTGCGCCATACATCTCATCAAAGGTATCGACAATATCTCGTGTCGTCATTCCTTTCGCATAAAGATGTAAAATTTTGTCATCCATCGAGGTGAAGCGGCTTTGGTTCTTTTTAACAATCTCAGGCTCAAAGCTACCATTTCGGTCACGGGGAGTGTCTAACTCGAAGCATCCATCTTCGGTCTTTATTTGTTTGTGGGAGTAGCCATTGCGGTTATTACCAGCCGCGACCTTCTCGTTTTTTTGATAGCCTAAGTGATGATCGAGTTCAGCATTTAATGCGGCCTCAACAGTGACTTTGGTTAGCATAGCCCTAAAGTCATTTAAATCGGCTTCGGTTTTAATGCCTTTAGCGGCTTGTTTAGCGAATGCTTCTAGTTCTTTTTTATTCATACTCTACCTTCCATTGACCCACATAGGGTACTGATTGAAAGGTAGTTACACAAAATTATTTACAGGCTCGTCTTTTCTAGCTAGTCAGTGAAAAACTGTGAGTTTTTATAAGGCTGAATTTGCGCTATAGCCTATGACAACGTATTGTTAAAGATGAAACTCACTGCTTTATTTTTAATTTTGTGTTTGTGGAGCTAATCTATGATATCGACAACCTCCGAGAGAGTCTCTGTAGACGACCCAAGCTTGGCGCATTTTCTCTATGCCTTGATGTCAGCATTCCCCATCTTATTTCTGCCAACTTTAGTCGGACTCTTTATCAATTTAGGGCAGAGGACTTCATGCTCCGGTGCCATGATCTCGTCGCATCTTCGCTGGCAGAGACATTCTATTATTGGTTTTATGCTGATGGGTGGGATCGGTTTATCATTAACTCAAATATGGCTGAGCTCCCTTGTCTACTTGGTCGCGATACTCTGGTTTTGTCATAGAATAGTCAAAGGTTGGTTGAATCTCACCGATGGAGCCGCCGTGTAGTTTGGTATAAGTAGGCCAGCGAATAAAAAAAGAGGACAGTTATGTCCTCTTTTTTTATTCTCTTTTAGAAAGTTTACAGATAAAGCTTTCTAAGGATCTCACCGCGAAGCTGCAACTCGGCTTCGAAGGTTTCATCACTCGATGAAAAATTGAGTACAAGACCGTCGGCTGTTAGCTGCTTGGCTGCGATAGAGTGTGCCATTAGTGTCGTTGGCGTAGATGCGTAGCTTGGATTCACTAAGATAGGAAGATGAGATAACCCCTTAATCTCCACTAATGCGGCTAAGTCCAGTGCGGGTTTGACCGAATCACTAAAGGTTCTGATCCCCGATTCACACAAAATTAGCTGTTGATTTCCTTGGCTTAAGATAACTTCGGCAGCTGCTATATACTCCTCTACACTGGCCATGGTGTTACGCTCTAGAATGACTGGCATATGCAGGGAGCCAACTTGCTTTAGTAAGCTATGATTCTGCATCTGCTTACCTGTGATTAACAGTAAAGTTCCATGCTCGGCCGCTAGCTTTAGCTCGACTTCGTGTTCGACCGAGATGATACACTCTAAACCAAACTGATAGAGGGACTTCTTAAAGGCGAGGATATTGTGCTCAGCCTTTTGTTGGCGTGATAAACCTTCCAGTATCACGGCTTGAAATCCAGCCTCTTTCAAAGATTTAGCTTTTTGGTTGAAGCGTTCACTCTCTTGGGGTAATGATATGAGAGCTAATGCGCCGAATTGACCTTCGCCAATCTGTAATTGGCCACAGCTGATCTGAGAGGCATCTTGTTTATGCTCTTTACCAGAGCGTAGGTGATTCGAGCTAGCCTGCTTATTTAGGTTATCACTCGAATTTTGTACTCTGCTGGTATCAGGCTCAATCATAAGTTGACTGTTGGACAGCTGTGTCGGGTTAACCGTTTCACAGGGGTAGCAGCCTAAAACTTTAATGAAACGGGTAATACGCTCCAACTCTTTGAGAGCTGACTGCATTTCAGAACCAGATAAATTTGCATCGAGATCTAAGTAAAACATCTCTTCCCAAGGTGTGCCTGGAATGGGGCGTGATTCGAGTTTGCTCATATTTAAGTTATGGGCCTTGAGAACCAATAAGGCTTCGACTAAAGCACCCGGTTTTTGGCCGGTGGCCATGATGAGCGTTGTTTTGGCCGGAAGTTGCTCAGGCACTGCAATTGCTTTTCGGGCAACAACGATGAAGCGGCTTTGGTTAATCTTTTGGTTGGCTAAATCATTTTGTATGGCTTCGAGTTGATAGAGGGCACCCCCTTCTGCACTACCAATAGCGGCCACACTCGAATCATCGCTCTCCATCACTCTGTCCATAGCTTCGGCGCTACTAGAACAATACTCGAGTTTAAATTCAGGGTGTGAGCTTAGATAACGACTGCATTGACTGATAGGTTGTGGGTGGGCGAAGACCGTTTTTATCTCTTTGACTGTGCTGCCGTTCTTGGCCAGTAGGCAGTGTCCGACTTCTATGGTGGTCTCGCCAACGATAGCTAGGCTGGTGTGCTGGAGAACATCATAAACTTCATTAATTGAACCCGAAGAAGTGTTTTCGATAGGAAGGAAGCCATAATCCGCATGACCTGACTCAACAGCCTCTACTATCTCATCGAAACTCTTGCAGCCTAAATCTTGCATATCAACCTGACGTCTATCGCAGTAACGGCTTGCTGCCAAGTAGGAATAAGAGCCTCTTGCGCCGAGATATGCGATACAATACTGCTGTTTTTGACTGTCTGGATTTGCTCTACCTTGTAGGTAAGCTTGCTGGTTCAGTACTGAGTCTTCGATGATACTCTGATAAAGAGAGATAATATAATGTGCATCAAGCCCATGGTCACGTCCTTCTTTTACGAGCCTTGCTAGTAACTCTTTTTCCCTTTGTGTATCTCGGATAGGACGAATATCCACCTCTTTACTGCGGGCGACATCCAGACTTAAATTACGACGCTTAGCCAAGAGTGCTAATAGATCTTTATCTAAAGCGGTGATCTGCTCACGTGTCTGGTTCAAAGCTTGTGGTTTGCTCATGTTGCCCTCAATCTAGCTACTACAAAAAACGGTTACAAAAAAGCCTCCCTTAGGGAGGCTTTGGAATTTTCACTTTCGTTTTTACACCGAAATTCCGCCTCCCTAGGTGGGGGGAATAAAAAAGAAAGTAAAAAAGTGATCGCTGAATATTTTCATCACTACAAACTAAAGCTCGTGCTCTGTAGTGTCAATGAAAATTTATGCATATTGAAATATAACTTTTGTGGTGCTTTGTATTTAGAAATAAAAAGGTATTTAGAATGTTAGAATAGAAAAGCGCACCTGAGGTGCGCTTTGGGGTGAAACAAATAAAAATCAAACTGAGAACGCCTCCGAATATTGATTGAACCTTCAATCTTTAGCTTCTTAACCTCATATGAGGGAAGCGAGATTTTAGCTTCATTCGATATCTCTAAGAAAATCTGGAGCAGATATCGTTAACTGTTCAGGCTTTATGGCTGTTTTTAGCTCAATGACCGAATGCGGTGCTGTTGTCATTAGCATTTGCCGCATAGTGGCGCTTTACATAGCCCGTACTCATGTTACGTTTAGCATCACGCGTATAACTGTTTTATTTGTCTGTATACCTTCTACTGTCTAATGGAAACCCATCTTTCACTTTACCATTTATGATGAAAAGTGGAGTCTTGATTTCACCGCATCCCGGTCAATGGTCTTTCTGTTTACATGTTTCTGTTCATTGCTACCATTAACCTATTCAAAAGCGTTACTGAGATGCGTACTTTACAAAATCGGGCGTGTTAGCTGTTTTTAGCTTATTGGCCTAATGCATTGCTGAGGCTATTGTCATTAGCTATCGTCGCATTGTGGCGTTTCTGTCGCCCGTTCCCTTGTACAAACTGATTTGCTAAGTTTCCCAAGCTCGTTAATTATCTTCCTCTGATATGGACTTTAGCGATACTTCACCACCTAAGTTGTGGAAAGTTCGATTATTTGTCTCATGTGCAGCTCCTGCTGGAGATGCTCCTCTTATGACTAGGCGAGTGTTAGACTCAGAGTCGGTCACTATTATTGCTGAAGACTTAGCATCCCAAGTGACATTTTAACGCCTATCTAGCAAGTGGAAAGGTTTTGACCTCCCTATTGGGTTAACGTTTTTTTCATTTTACCCCATACCTTAATAGTAGCATGGTGTATGGGTTTAGCTCTGTTTTACGGTCGGTTTTTAGACGTTTTATTGAGATGTAAATCGACCGTTTTTAAGAATACGTGTTTATGCTTGAAAAGAGCTGCATCTTTGGCGACTCAGGCTGCATAATCCTCTTCAAATTCGCCTTCAAGACCATCATCGACTGCTTCATCTCTTTTTAGGGAAGTATAGCGTTGAGCCTCTGGCTTATGAGTCTGGCGGTTTAGCTGCTTCTCAAGTTTCTGTCCCATTGCGGTGATGGCAGAATAAAGATCTTCATGTTTGGCTTGAGCGAATAGCTTATGACCGGGAATGCCTACAGACGCTTCAATTTTAAACTGCTGCTTCTCTTGAACAATAATCACATGAGGATTGATGAGCTGTATATCATGCCTAGAGAGCTTCTCTAAGCGTGCCTGAATACGTTCGCGGATAAGTGGAGTAACTTCAAGGTGTTTACTTGTAATCTTTGTCATATATTGAACCTTTTGTTGTTTCCTTGAATTCAGATTACCAAGCTCAGCAGTAAAAGTCGTGATCTAGATCACATTTTTGTGGTGATTTTTAACTGTTAGCTTTTAATTTGATCACCCAGGTATTTTTTGAAGGTATCTGTTCAAAAAGCCTTGAAAACTGCTCAAAACAGGCTCATATTTGAATGGATAAATTTAGTTACTTATCCAGCCTTGCCTCTAAAACCGTCTTCAAATATCATCTGCCGCGTATCCTTTTAAGCATCCACAATGGTGTTTAGTCTTTAGGTTTTTACTAGGTAAAACATGAATAATAGAGTGAGAGTTTGGGATATCCCAACAAGAGTGTTTCATTGGGGCATGATAGGCTTGTTAGCGGGCTTATGGTGGTCGGCAGATGCCGGAGAATTAGTGTGGCATCAGGTAATGGCTTATTCGATGCTGGTACTGATTGTATTTCGTATTATTTGGGGCATCGTTGGAAGTGATACAGCCAAATTCAGTCATTTTATCAAGCACCCAAAAACAGTGTTTCAATATATTACTAATCTCAAACGTCATGGTGTGCCGCCTAGCTTAGGCCATAACCCGATAGGTGGTTATATGGTGTTGGCATTGATAGGTATTTTGACGCTTCAGCTATCGACAGGACTGTTCGCGACTGACGATATTTTTACCGAAGGTCCACTTTATACTTATGTCTCACATGAAGCAGCCATGTGGTTGACCTGGCTACATAAACAAACATTCAATTTCATCTTATTGCTGGCAGCTATTCATGTATTGGCTGTGCTGGTACATACGCTTAAAGGCGATAAGCTTATCTTGCCTATGATCACTGGCTATAAGAAAGTATCAGAGCAATCTGGCGGCACGCTGGTATTCAGATCTTTCTTCATCGCACTGCTACTTTTTTCACTCCTGGCTGGGGTTGTGGGGAATTATCTTATCTTGCCAATTATCCAGATGTTGTGATGTATGACTTCTGAACTGTAAACACATTCCAGGACAAGACACAGCCATAAAAAAGGCCAGAGTTCATCAGACTCTGGCCTTTTTTTATGGTTAGATATAAGAAAGGTAGGAATTAATCTTTCTTATACACGTCATGGCAACCTTTACAGCTCTTAGCGACCTTCATAAAAGATTGCTTCAACAACTTTTTATCGTCTGATGCAGAAGCAAGAAGCAATGCTGCAGCATTGTCCTGAAGGGCTATCATCTTAGCGTCAAAATCTGACTTTTCAGTCCAGATTTTCGCTAGGGCTCCGGTCTCTCCCTGATCTGAACCTGGGATGAAGCCTTCCAGAGGAAGTTTAGACAGTGCGGCTACATTTTCGGCGCGCATGGCAAAAACTTCTGAGTCAAATGGCTTCTTGCCTTTTAACATGGCACCCATATCACCGAAGTTATGTGCCATCAGGCTGAAGGCTGATTGACGGTAATGTATTGCATCATCAGCTTCTTTAAAATTACTTGCCTGTACTGCTGTAGACAAGATGGCACTCGATACTAATGCCAAAACGGTCATTTTTACTTTTTTGTTCATTGTATTGCTCTCACGAATTGTTCTGATTATGTGATGTTCCACTGGGTATTGTATTCTGTTTATATGTTCAGACACCATGGCAATATTCAAGGGTTTACATGTAAAGATGCAACAAGTTATGACTCATGTTCAATTGTGAGTAAATCTCAATGTAATTTACTTGGAATGGTTTGGCTTCGGCGCATTTGTTGGTACACTACT
Organism: Shewanella psychrophila; assembly: GCF_002005305.1. Taxonomy (NCBI): domain Bacteria; kingdom Pseudomonadati; phylum Pseudomonadota; class Gammaproteobacteria; order Alteromonadales; family Shewanellaceae; genus Shewanella; species Shewanella psychrophila. The sequence continues at coordinate 2,757,500 of NZ_CP014782.1, read as the reverse complement.
GTAATGGGTGACCAGTACGTAGGGGAGTTTATGAGAGCCGAATGGGGATTAGTGTTAGAGAAGGTGGTAAACCATCATGATCATAATGCGCTTCTGGAATTGTTTGAGCTGTTACTCACTGAAGATGAGCGGAGTGCAATCGCCAGTCGACTCAAGGTGTTTCAAGCCCTTCTGAAGGGGGAGTTGAGCCAACGTCAGATCGCCGGAGAGTTTCAAATCAGTATTGCGACGATCACTCGTTGTTCAAATTATCTGAAAAATATGACAGAAGAGCAAAGAGATAAAATTAAACTGTTAATACTTGAGTAGTCGAGCATCTATTAAAAGTTCGGATATCCCTGAGAAGACTGTAAGCAGTGGCGCCTGTTTGATGAACGTCTGACTAAAATATACAGAGAGTAAGTCATTAGCGAAATACCTATCACGGGCCCAATACCAGATGGGGACAGTTTGAACACGAGCGTGGCAAGCAAGAGGTAGACAAAGGGGGTGGCGTTATAGACTGAACTGGGAAGAGTACCTGATTTACGCTTTCTCAGAGGATCTGTACGTCTGTTCTGTGAGCGCATATTGTAAATTTTTGCCCCTAAGGTGAAAATGGTGAGGGCCGAAGCTATAGCATAGCCTTGATCTAGCATGAGTAAGCTGGTAATGCCTATGGCGATATAGCTAACGGGGAGAATTTCGTACATGGATTTGGTTAACATAAAACAGTCCTTTGTTTGAGTGGTTGCGAATCCTTCGCTAATTGAATATTGGATAGTATAGAGCAAAAAAACCTGCAACCCCCTTTAAAGTGTAACAGGTTTATATCAGATACTTATGAGCGGATAGAGTGGAAAATAGAGTATCTTCTTTTGCTAAATAGGCATGCTAGCTTTTACAACCACAGCCACCATTGCCATCACAGCCTTCTTTCACTGGCTCATCTTTTTTCTCGCTACAGCAACCGCCTTCGTGACTGTGTTCATGAGCGTGCTCAGAACCGCCACCACAGCATCCACCTTCCTGACTATGGTTATGTTCAGAACCACAGCTACCGTGGGCATGAATATGGCCATGGGCTATCTCTTCGGCTGTGGCTCCACGGACTTCCAGTACTTCGACACTGAAATGAAGCGATTGACCGGCTAAAGGGTGGTTACCGTCGACAACGACTACATCATCTTTAATTTCTTTGATTTGAACTGGGCGTTGTCCCATTTCTGTTTCAGCGATGAAACGCATACCTGGAACAATATCTTCTATATCACCGAATGCACTCAAGGGGACTTCTTGGCGTAGTCCGTCATGATAAGGACCATAGCCATTTTCTGCACCAACCTGAACTTCAAGCTTGTCGCCTGCAACTTTACCTTCAAGTTCAGCTTCTAGGCCTGGGATCATGTTTTCAGTACCATGAAGGTATAGCATAGGTTCGCCATCGAAGGAGTCTTCAATTAACTCACCTTTTTCATCAGTTAAACGGTAGTGGATGCTAACAGCGCTGTGTTGGGTGATTTTCATATCGCCTCCAATTCAAAATGTGCGCGCATTCTAGCGCGGTTTTTATTAGTTAGCGATGATTTGAATCAGCTTATGGTATGAAGTTTACGATTAAAAAGGCAGGACTCCCTTAAGTATAAAGCGAGGTTTATTGGGGAAATTGAGTAGAAGTGACTAATTAGTTATATTTTATGCGATAAAATTCATTGTGAGTACTGATAAACATAAGAAGGAAAGACTGGCTATTTCACTCGGTATATCTGAATTATTCAAGTAGAGGTATTTTTTATCTAGTTTACTCACGAATTAGAATGAATAGTTTAATTAAACCTTTTATTAACAATGCAGTATAATCGTGCTTACGTTGTCGTAAACGTCACGCCTTTAAGCTTGTTACCCCAATTATCCAAAAATTCTACTTAGACACTGCTTATCTGGTGAGTATTAGCAGGTAATAGGTTCTAACTGTGTTTTTTTGATTAACTTGTAAATCAAGGGTTGACACACACCTTAAAAAAAAGCAATTCTGTAGTCACAGATTTTAATATTATTTTGAAGAGTAGCTTTTTATAATGCCTAGCCTTAATTCAGTTGTAACGACCATTATTACAACCACCACGATTATTATCGTGGGGGCAGGCTGAACATACTCTAACAGAATGTAAACAACAGCCCGCTTCCATACCAAGGAGCGGGCTTTTTTGTTTCTTAAGGTAGCGTGGTACAAGGAGAAGATATGAAAGTTATGAAATTTGGTGGTACCTCGCTGGCCAATTGGCAAAGATTTAACACCGCAGCGGACATCGTCGCCGATACAGCAAAGGACGAGTCGGTAGCCTTAGTGTTGTCTGCTCCGGCCACAGTGACTAACGGTTTACTTGAGATGGTCGAAGCTGCCGTGAGTGGTGGAGATTTTAAATCTGTTTTAACTGGAGTGGAGTCTGTGTTTAGCGGACTTTATCAAGAAGCCTCTGCTGTACTGCAAGCGTCGCAGAATGATTCACTGATGTCGAAACTGACTGAGCAGCTTAGCTTTTGGGAAGATAAACTGCTTGGTATCAGCCTACTCAAGGAGTGTCCTGATTTTGTGAGAGCTGAGATCTTAGTGGGTGGTGAGAAGTTATCAGCTGCGCTTATGGTGCAGCTGATGAAAACTAAAGGTCATAGTTCACAGCAACTCGTCCCTCAAGACTTGCTTCTGGGGACCGGAGATCCGCTGGAATCACTGGTCGATATAGAGTCGAGTAAGGCGCGCTTTAGTAAAATTAATTTAGATGAACATCGAGTTTGGGTAATGCCGGGTTTTACCGCAGGAGATAAACAAGGTCGTACTGTGATTTTAGGTCGCAATGGATCTGACTATTCTGCAGCTGTATTGTCGGCGTGTATAGATGCTACGTGCTGCGAGATTTGGACCGATGTCGATGGCGTCTATAATACCGATCCCCGTGTCGTAAGCGATGCTAAATTACTTTCTCAGTTGAGTTATCAAGAGGCAATGGAGTTATCCTATTTTGGGGCTAAAGTACTGCATCCAAAGACCATTTCTCCTATCGCTCAATATCACATACCCTGTTATATCCGTAATAGCTTTAATCCAAAGGCGCCGGGGACCTTAGTTTCAAATGAAGCTGATAAGAGTGGTTTAAATGTTAAAGCTATCTCTAATTTAGACGATCAAACCATGTTTGATATCTCGGGACCAGGGATGAAAGGCATGGTGGGGATGGCGAGTCGAACTTTAGGCGCTATCTCTCGAGCCGGGATCTCGATCTCATTGATCACTCAAAGCTCATCTGAATACAGTATAAGTTTTTGTATAAATACTCAGGATGCAGAAAAAGCCAAGGCTTCATTAGAGATTGAGTTTGAACTGGAGCTTAAGAGTGACATTCTCGAACCTATCGAGATGCGCCATGATTTAGCCATAGTGTCACTTATTGGTGATGGTATGCGCACCCATAAAGGTGTCGCGGGTAAATTTTTCCAGGCTCTTGCTCAAGCAACAGTGAATATTATTGCTATCGCTCAAGGCTCCTCCGAACGATCTATTTCTACCGTGATCGAGCAGCGTAAAACCAAGCACGCTATCTCAGCTTGTCATCAAAGTTTCTTCGATGTTCAGCATTACCTAGATGTATTCCTAGTCGGTTGTGGCAATGTAGGTGCAGGTCTGCTGGAACAGATTAAGCAACAAACTGAGATGCTAAAGCAGGAGCACATTAGTATCAGAGTGTGTGGAATTGCCAACTCCCGTCACATGTTACTCGATGCCAAAGGCGTCAATCTTAACGAGTGGCAGGGACTTCTCGCTGATTGTCAGACTCAATGCGATCTCGAACAGATGCTTAAATGGGCCAAAGAGGAACAGTTGCTAAATCCAGTCTTGGTCGACTGTACTTCAAGCGAGCATGTATCTGATCGCTATATTGATGTTATGAATGCTGGATTGCACGTGGTAACACCTAATAAGAAGGCTAATACTCGTGATATCGCTTATTACCGTGCACTGCGTGAAATGGCGCTCAAGCAGCGTAGGCAGTTTTTATATGAAACTACAGTAGGTGCCGGACTTCCTGTTATCGATAACTTGAAGAAGCTCCTGTTTGCCGGTGATAAGCTCCTCAAGTTTAACGGTATATTGTCAGGGTCTCTTTCATACATCTTCGGAATGTTAGATGAAGGAATGTCTCTGTCTGAGGCGACGGGAATTGCCAGAGATAAATGTTTTACTGAGCCAGATCCTCGTGAGGATCTTAGTGGGATGGATGTTGCCAGAAAAGTACTTATTCTTGCACGTGAAGTCGGTATGGATTTGGAGCTTGAAGATATCCAGATAGAATCTGTTTTACCTGAGTCATTCGATGCTGGCGGCGATGTGGATACCTTTATGGCTAACTTGCCAAAGTTGGATCAGCAGATCGCCCGATGGGTTGAAAAAGCGAAGCGCGAAGGCAAGGTATTACGTTATGTTGGCCAGATAGATGATGAAGGCTGCCGGGTTAAAATAGCCGAAGTCGATGCTCAAGACCCCCTATATAGCGTTAAAGGTGGCGAGAATGCTTTGGCCTTCTACAGCCGTTATTATCAGCCCATTCCATTTGTGCTTAGAGGCTATGGAGCCGGGACGGACGTGACAGCTGCGGGAGTTTTTGCCGATCTTCTGAGGACGCTGAACTGGACACGGGAGATGAGTGCATGAGTTTGAATTTTTATAGTGCACCGGCTTCTATGGGAAACAATGTTGTCGTTGAGGTGATCTCATGAGCCTAACTGTATATGCACCGGCTTCTATGGGTAACGTGGGTGTTGGATTTGATCTGCTTGGCGCTGCTTTAGCGCCAATAGACGGTAGCTTACTTGGAGACCGGGTATCTATCTGTTCGGCTGATACAGGGATACATCTGTCTCTTTCTGGTCACTGGGCCAACAAGCTGCCCCAAGATCCGCAAGAGAATATCGTCTATCAATGTGCCGATTTTTTTCTCAAGCAGCTTGGACGAAATGATGGCGTTACTCTTGTTTTGGAGAAGAACCTGCCTGTCGGTAGCGGTTTAGGTTCCAGCGCCAGCTCTGTGGTTGCGGCGCTTTATGCACTCAATGAATATTTCGACAGTCCCTATGACGAGCAGGCATTGCTGCGTCTGATGGGGGAGTTCGAGGGGAAAATCAGCGGTTCAGTTCATTATGATAATGTGGCGCCCTGTTACTTAGGTGGTATGCAGTTGATGCTGGATACTCCTTCCAAAGTGTGCGATACCATTCCGACATTCGATGACTGGTATTGGGTCGTTGCTTATCCGGGGATCTCACTCTCGACGGCTAAGATGCGTGATCTCTTGCCAAAGCAATACGATAAGTCTGTGGCGATAGATTTCGGTCGATATTTAAGTGCTTTCGTTCATGCTTCCTATCAGAAAGATCCTGAGTTGGCTATCTCAGTGCTTAAAGATGTGCTGGCCGAGCCCTATCGCGCCGCGGCTATTCCTGGCTATGAAGAATCCAGAGCTGCCTTGACTGAGATCGGCATGCTAACTAGCGGAATTTCAGGCAGTGGCCCGACACTTTTCTCTGTTACCGATAACTTACAGACAGCGAAAAAAGCGCAAGCCTGGCTTGAGGACAATTATGTCAAGCAGGGCGGCTTTTCTCATATTTGTAAAATCGATGCCCAAGGGACTCGTAGAACCGATTAAATAAACAATTTTAAGATTCAGAATTAAGGTTATCTATTATGGAACTGTACAATTTAAAGCATCCTTCTCAGGTGGTGAGCTTTACTCAGGCACTTAAACTAGGTTTAGGCAAAGACAGGGGGCTATTTTTTCCTACCTCTATTCCTGTACTGGACGGTGTAGACTCGTTATTGGACCTACCGTTTGTCGCTCGATGTAAAAAAATATTGGGTGCTTGGTTAGCCTCTGAACTTGGACAAGATACAGTCGATAGTCTGGTTGAAAAAGCATTTAATTTCGAACTTTCGTTGGCAAAAGTCGATAAAAATAGACACTGTTTAGAGTTATTTCATGGACCTACCTTAGCTTTTAAGGACTTTGGTGCCAGATTTATGGCCCAATGCTTAAATGAGCTGGCTTCAGACGATAAAATTAATATCCTGACAGCCACTTCAGGCGATACAGGTGCGGCGGTTGCCGATGCTTTCTTCAGCTTAGATAAGATTAAGGTCGTCGTACTCTATCCCAAGGGAAAAATAAGCCTACTGCAGGAGAAGATGTTCACCACCTTAGGTGACAACATACATACAGTCTCAGTTGAGTCCGATTTTGATGCCTGTCAGGCGCTGGTAAAGCAAGCATTCGAAGATAGCGATGTCCGTGATGGTTTACATCTTAACTCGGCTAATTCAATAAATATCAGTCGTCTTTTGGCGCAAATTTGTTACTACTTCGAAGCTGTGGCTCAGTTTAAGCGTCAACATGATCAAGATCCTGTGATATCTGTGCCCAGTGGTAACTTTGGTAACTTAACGGCTGGCCTGTTCGCTAAAGCCATGGGCTTACCCGTTAAGCGTTTTATCGCTGCCACCAACAGTAATGACACTGTGCCACGTTATTTAGATGAGGGAGATTGGTTACCTCATGCAACAGTCGGGACTATGTCCAACGCCATGGATGTTGCTGAGCCGAGTAACTGGCCAAGAGTTGAAGCCATCATAGAGAAGATGAATTGGTCACTGTCGGATATCTCTGGTGTGGCATTGTCAGAATCAGATACTTCCGCATCACTCAAGCAGTTAAATGAAGTAGGTTATCTCTCGGAGCCTCATGCTGCAATTGCAGCTCAGGCATTGACTATGACAATGGAAAAAGATGAGAAAGGCATCTTTCTAGGGACCGCTCACCCGGCTAAATTTAAAGATGTGGTCGACCGTGAACTCGACATGAATTTACCTCTGCCACCAGAGTTAGCGGCAGTTGCCGATAAAGAGATCTTATCTGTCACCATAAATGACAATTTTACCGTTCTGAAGGCACATCTTTTTAAGGTGCTATAAACCTGACTCGCTGAAACATAAATAGAAATAAAAAGAGGGCGTTAGCTCTCTTTTTATTAAGCGTTTCTTTTGTGTGCCCTGTGTGTTTTTTTAGTGTTTTATCATCGCCAAGATGATCCGAGTAGGAAGTTTTACTCTTTAGTGGTTACCCGTGTATCTAGCTGTATCATGTCGTTGGTTTTGAGTGTGATCTGGATCACAATTCCTTTGGGCGGTTTTTTATATCTTACGCCGCAGTTTATCCAAAAGGTTTTCTACGGTGTTAAAATTTATCATGGTTCTGCTTGCCTGCAACTTCCTCATAGGTTGTGCAAATTCAGATGAACAACAGCAGTTTTACCGCCGAATTAATGAAGCTTACGACTTTGAAGTCACACATTGTGATAGCTTCGCCATGGCCAGAGGTAAGGGAAAAGGTGAGTTTGCATTAAGAGATGCAAAAATGCAGGCGATGAATTACGGCGAGGAGATTGGTGGTACTCATATCGTTTGGTTACAGATCGATGAGGGGGAAGAAACTAAGGTGGTTGCAGTTATCTATAAATGCCTGCAGTAACTTATATTCCACTAATCTTGGCTTAAACTACGTAGCCAGTTTATCTCTTGAGGCCAAATATCTTGGTTAATCGTCTCTAACACCATAGGGATCCCCTTAGTCGCGGGGTGGTTCATGATAAAGAAAAAGGCAGCTTTGCCAATATGGCCTAATCCCAGGGACTCATGCCTGTCTACTCTGCTGTTCAGCGGCGTCTTACTGTCATTTAAGTGCATAGCTTTTAAATATTTATCGCCCACAATATCATCGAACTGTTTAAAACTGTGTTGGCAGGCTTCTTCGGTGGTCAGATCATAGCCGGCGGCAAACATGTGACAGGTATCGAGACAGATCCCCACCCGTGTCTTATCTTCCACACCTTCTATAATTTGTGCTAATTGCTCAAAGCTATGGCCTAAATTAGACCCTTGCCCAGCAGTATTTTCAATGACGGCTGTGACCTTGCTACTTCTATCTAGTGCCATATTGATAGAGTCGCTGATACGTGTTAGACATTTGCTTATCTCTATTTTTCTCAGGTGGCTGCCGGGATGGAAGTTTAGTAACGTCAGTCCCATCTGTTCACATCTTTGCATCTCATCAAAGAATGCTAGCCTGGACTTATCCAGCTGGGTTGTATCCGGATGCCCAAGGTTAATCAAGTAACTGTCGTGGGGGAGTATCCCCTCACTGGTTATATTGGCTTCTAAGCAATTGTGTTTGAAGGTTTCTATCTGATCTTGAGTTAGCTGAGCTGCCTGCCATCTGCGTTGATTCTTAGTGAATAGTGCAAATGCGTTGGCTCCAATTTTCCTTGCATTGATAGGCGCATTTTGTATTCCCCCTGCGGCACTCACATGAGCACCAATCCATCTTGAATCTGTCATTAACTCGGGCCTTATGGTTGAACAGAAAGAATTAGTTACAAGCTTTATCATTAATATTGTCGCGAATTATCCAAGTTTTACTATGCTTTATTCAATTCTGCTATTTGGATTATCTTCATAAAAATGTAGAAACGGCAACTTCATGGATTATAGGGAATGGACTCTACAGTGTTTAAAGAATTCTCTCAAACTGACATCAATCCCTTTTGGCCTAGGCTATTGGCCGAGCTCGGAAAACTACAAGCAAATTTCATCAATGGCGAAGACATACTGCTGCCGCTGTGCCGCATATTAGCGGAAGTCAGCCAATCTCAAGCAGTCATGATTATTCCTAAAGATTCACTGGATTGTGATGATATGCCCGCTTCTGCAACATGCTGGTGTCGAGATCCTGTTCGCTATTTAACTCTATGGAAAGAGGCAAAGGCTTGGCCGTTTTTCAATCAGGAGCCTATGGTTCATCGTTGGCAATCTTTTGTCATCTGGCCTGCAAAGCGAGTCAATATACAGATATTTTTTCATTCATCTAGCGATCAATGGCTGTCATTTCTATTAAGCTCAGGCGATCTCTTGTCAGATATTGTCATGGGGATGTTGGTACAGCAGACTCTTGAATGGCAAGAGAGAGGCAGAGACAGAGGTGTTAACTCAGTAGATAGCGAGATGTTCCAATCTATAGTCAGTAACAGTGAAGACTTAATTCTAGTCGCCAGCCGTTCGCCCTTTGGAGTGCCGAGTATCATGTACGCGAATGCGGCGGCAACCAGCATCAGCCATTATCCACGCAGTCAGCTTATAGGAAAACCCATCACACTGTTATTTCAAGAGGAGCTGAATCCATCCGCTGCTGGTGGTCAAGAGAGTGAGCTGCTACAAGCGATTAATTCGCGACGTGAGTTTGATGGAGAGCTCATTTGTAGTAAGGCCGATAACGAGACTGCTGTGCTACATATGCACTTGGTCGCGCTGGAAGAACACAGTGAACATGGCAGCTTGTTTGCGCTAGTCGGCAGAGATATTACTGACCACAAGCAGCTTCAGCAGATCATGGCGCGAACAAAAAAAATGCAGGCTATAGGACAGTTAGTCGGTGGTATCGCCCATGATTTTAATAATATTCTGGGAGTGTTGAAGGGCAATTTGGAGCTAATGGAGATTAAAACCAGTGAAGAGAAAATTGCCCGCTATCTTGCCACTGCCTTCAAAGCATGCCAGAGGGGGACAGACTTAACTCGGCGGTTATTACAGTTTTCCAGGCAGGAACAATTCAGTGCCAACCTGTATCAGGTTAATGATGTTATTGAAGGAATTGAAGAGCTGATAGGTAAATCTTTAACCACACAAGTAAACCTCATATTAGAGCCTGGAGAGGAACTGGATCAAATACTCGTTGATCGTGGCGACCTAGAAGATGCGTTATTAAATCTTGTCTTAAATGCCAGAGATGCCATGGGAGGCGAGGGGAAGATAACCATACGTAGCGGCAGAGAGGCTTTGGAAGGGCTTCTGCCTGGCTTAAGCGGTCGCCCTATGGTGGAATCTGGTGATTACATTACTGTGTCTGTATTAGATACAGGAACAGGTATTGCTCCTCATCTATTAGAGAAAATCTTCGAGCCTTTCTTCACCACGAAAGATAAAAGCGATGGCACTGGTCTCGGACTCTCTATGGTTTATGGTTTTGTGAAGCGATCTAATGGCTATATGAGTGTGATGAAATCAGATTGTTCAGGTACAGAATTCAGGCTCTGGTTTCCCGTGGCTAAACAGAAGGGGCGACAAGTACAGGGCGTAGTCGAGAGGCCTGAGGCGCTTAAGGTATCTCAAAAGCTTAAAGTCCTTATTGTCGATGATGAAGTAGATTTGCTGAGTGTCTTACAAGATTATTGTGAGATCTTGGGTATGGAAGTTGAGGCGTATTCCGATCCTTTAATCGTAAGGGAAAAGTATAAAGAAGGGCTTAATGGCATTGAGTTATTGATCACCGATGTACTCATGCCTGGAGGGATTAATGGTTATGAGCTGGCCAAGGAGCTCTGTGCTAAGGAGGATATTGCGGTACTGCTTATTTCTGGGTTTATTGGTGATATAGGTTTAACCAGTAACGAGGAAATGCCCTATCAGGTGTTGCATAAACCGTTTTCTATAGATGGTTTGGTAGGGGCTCTGCAACAGGTTGGTATCAACTTTTCTCAGTAGAGATAGAAAAGTTATACGTAGTAATGTGCTAATTCTGAGGCATTTAAGTCCATTTAGATCTAACACAAGGATGTAATAGATATGAATCAAATCGTTATAAATTCAGTTAATGCTAACGGTTGTGACGTTTTTTCAATGTACATTGGCTGCTATTCGAGAGGGATTTTGTGATGGAAGAAATATTAGTATGGGTCGTGGATGATGATGAAGATTATTGTGAGTTGATTCAGGAAGTGCTTGATGATCATTATCAGGTTGCGGTATTCCATGAGGCGAGTACCTATCGCGAATCTTTAGTGGATATCACACCAGATCTTGTGTTGATGGACATTAATTTACCCGATGTGAGTGGCATCGAACTCTGCCGGGAACTCACGGAGTCAGGCAAAGACAGTGCAGTGATCTTTGTCTCCGGTATGAATACCCTAGAGGAAAGGTTGAGAGCCTACGATGTAAGTGCTGTGGATTTTATTGCCAAGCCTTTTGAAATAAAAGAACTACTGGCAAAAGTTCAGGCTGTAGCTTCCTATCAGTCAAAGAAACGTACACTTGTTCAAGCTGAATCTATGTCGAGGAATATGGCATTTCAGTCTATGACTGAGTCATCGCAATATGGCGCAGTTTTACAGTTTTTCAGGCAATGTTTCTTATGTCAGGATTATCAAAGCTTGGCGGATGCCTTCTTTGAGTTGATGCAACAACTCAACCTTAATACCTGTCTGGAGATAAGAGATACTGAGGTGCACTACTTTGGTCCAAAGCATGCGGAGCTCAGCCCCATAGAGGCTAATATACTTGAGTTGTTAGATAAGCATGGGCGTCTTTATGATTTCGGTAGTCGCACAATCTGTAATGATAAGCATGTTTCTTTCTTGATAAAGAATATGCCAGTAGATGACGAGGTTCTCTATGGACGGCTCAGGGATATTATTGCCGTTATTGTTGAGGGGCTGGAGGCTAGGGTGATGGATATCGGTCGTCAACAGACATTACAACATGTATTTGTGGAAATCCAAAGTCTGCTTAGCAAGATCAATGGGGCAATCTTAGAACATGATGAGAAGTTCAGTGCAGCCTTAACAGGTATGACAACCGAGATCCGTAGTAGCTTTCATGTGTTAGACATGACCGAAGAGCAGGAGCATTATTTTGCTTCCTTGTTGGAGAGAAACTTAAAGGAAGCCAATTCGGCTGGGGATGCCTTCTATCGTTTACAGGGCTCGTTAAAAACGGTAAAAAATGTTGTCGAATCCAGTGTTGCCTCTTAAAGGAACAATAATGACTCTTTGATTTAATTAATTTAAATAGTTTCTGTTTTATTGATCTTAATCAGAACTCCATAATAATCACCTTTGATATATTGGGTATTATTTAATCTATTTACTAGTATTGTATATAAGGTATTCGGTTTATGGGGACTACTATGCTTGCAAGGCTTAATCATGATCATAAGCATATCGCGATATTGCTCAATATTCTGAAGGTGAAACACAACAGATTAGCTCAAGGGGAGGCGGTTAACTTTAACCTCATCAGGGATGTTGTTGAGTATATGCAGAGTTATGCCGAGCATAGCCATCACCCTTTAGAAGATATTATCTATAGCTACTATTTAAAGAAAACGGCTGAGACAGGTACTGAAAAGCTTGCTGATCAACATCAGGGGTTAATTGATGCCTCGGCATCTCTAATGGCATCATTAAATCTTATTTTAAGTGATGTTGTGGTGTCTAAAGAGCAGCTTGTACTGGATCTCAAGGCATATGTTATCTTGCAAGAAGATCACATGTTATTTGAAGAGAGGGACATTTTTCCTCGATGGGCTGAGGTGATAGATCAAACTGATTGGCAGGAAATACGTGCTTTATGTTCGCTGAAGCTTATTGACGATCCGCTATTTAGTGATAATGACAATGTACTATTCGAGGAACTGAGGGACTACATCACTAAGGATGAATAGAAGCCCTAAGTTCTAGTTCCTAGGAGCAGTGTTCCAGACACAAAGTAAATTTCTAGCCATGACCTCCAGGGATTGAGGGAATGTCATCTAGATGCCTGGAGCATCTTTGACTCATGGGAAATTTACATAAGTGTTTCAGACACAAAGTAAATTTCTAGCCATGACCTCCAGGGATGGAGGGAATGTCGTCTAGATGCCTGGAGCATCTTTGACCCATGGGAAATTTGCATAAGTGTTCCAGACACAAAGTAAATTTCTAGCCATGACCTTCAGGGATGGAGGGAATGTCGTCTAGATGCCTGGAGCATCTTTGACCCATGGGAAATTTGCATAAGTGTTCCAGACACAAAAAAGAGCGCTAATGCGCTCTTTTTTGTTGATGTCTTTACATCAGGAGGTTGTCTAATTCACCATCGAAGTTGCTATCTATATCTTGCAGTTCTTTGAGTAAACGGTGCTTCTCTTGCAGCGCTTCAATTTCACGCCATTTGCGCTTCTTGTTAGAGCTTCTCGAGCGGCTTGGTCTTTCTACCACGGTATCTAGCGCACTACCATAATCGAGTCGATTCATGGCGACCTCCTGTTGTTGTATTTCTGTTCAATCAAATAAATACCACACTTTTAAAATAGTGTGCAAGAAAAATGTTTCATTTCTGTTAACGCATAGTGAAGTTTTTATGGCGTGAAAGGCGATGATCTTGCGCTAAGTACAAAGAATATTTGCAGTATTTAGATATATGAACTACGAAATAAAAAAAAGCCAGTGTAAACTGGCTTTTTTATTGTGAGAGCTTTTTAGTGTGATCTAGAGAGATTGCTGCCTGAACATATTGATAAGGCCATTACTTGAGCAGTCGAGTTCACTTGCATCTTTTTCAGCTCCGAGTCTAGCTAAAACATCATTGCCTAATGTTTTACCTAGTTCGACGCCCCATTGGTCGAATGAGTTGATGTTCCAAATTGCGCCTTGAACGAAGGTTCTGTGTTCATAGAGTGCGATGAGGGAACCTAGAGTTCCAGGCGTCAGCTTATCCATTAAAATGGTATTGCTTGGCTTGTTACCTTGCATCTCTTTATGCTTGGCTATGCTACTCTTTTCATCATTCGAAAGCGTGCTGGCTTCAAGCTCAGCCAAGGCTTCTTCATAAGAGCGACCTTGCATCAGTGCCTGGGTTTGACCAAAACAGTTTGATGCGAGTTGGACATGATGCTCTCCTAAGGGATTATGGCTCTTGAGAGGCATGATAAAGTCGGCAGGAATAAGCGCCGTGCCTTGATGCAACAGTTGGTGATAGGCGTGCTGACCGTTAGTGCCTTCACCACCCCAGATAACCGGCCCAGTGCTAAAATCTACTTGAGTTCCATCTAAGGTAACCGACTTACCGTTACTCTCCATATCCAGCTGTTGGAAATATGCAGGAAGTCCTCTCAGATAATGATCATAGGTCAATACCACATGAGATTGAGCATTATGGAAGTTGCCGTACAGTAGTGAAAATAGTCCCATAATCACAGGCATATTTTCTGATAGCGGCGTGTTGGCAAAATGCTTATCCATCTCATGAGCACCATCGAGCAGTTCACGGAAGTTATCCATGCCTATCATCAATGCTATGGGCAAGCCTATGGCTGACCAGAGTGAATAACGACCACCAACCCAATCCCACATTGGAAAGATGTTATCGGCATCGATTCCGAACTCTGTCGCTTTGGCTACATTGGACGTGACCGCAACAAAATGCTGTGCGATATCCTTTTGGCTCGCGCCATTGCTCATAAACCAATCTTTAGCGCTTAAGGTGTTAGTCAAGGTTTCTTGAGTACCGAAAGACTTAGATGACATGATAAACAATGTGGTTTCAGCATCGAGAAGTTTAAGTTTCTCGGTGATGGATGTTCCGTCAACATTACCAACGAAGTGGCAATTGAGATCTTTATTCCAGTAAGGTCTGAGAGCTTGAGACACTATCTTAGGGCCTAAGAAGGAACCGCCGATACCGATACTGACGATATCGGTGATCGACTTGCCTGTGTATCCTTTCCAGCTTCCAGAGGTGATGGCTGTGACAAATGTCGCCATCTTAGCTTGAGTCTGTTGGACTTCTTCGACGATATTTACACCATCAAGAACGATCGTTTGCCCTGGCTTAGCGCGCAGTGCAGTATGCAGCACCGCCCGTTTTTCGGTGGTGTTGATCACCTCACCGTCAAACATTGCCTTGATCTTAGACGCTAGCTTAGTCTCTTCTGCAAGCTTGAATAGGAGAGATAAAGTCTCATTATTAGCCCTATTTTTAGAGTAATCCAAAAACAGACCACAAGCTGATGTCGACATAGTATCGAACCTGAGCTTATCTTGTTCGAAAAGCTCTCTCATATGAGGCAGCTCCTTGGAATGAGCCTTTAGCTCATTCCAAGTCTGACTCAGGGTTAGCTCTGTCATCTAGTCTTACTCCTTAAGAAGCCAGTTTCTCTTTCAGCATCACTTCGAGCTTGCCTTGGTCGATAGCGAAGTTTCTGATCCCTTCGGCAAGTTTTTCAACCGCCATAGGATCTTCGTTAAATTCCCAGCGGAACTGTGCCTCTGTCAGTGGCTCACCAGTGATAACTGATGACTCAGTTGGAATAAGTTTACGGACCACCTGAGCCTGTGAATTAGCCATATTTTCGAGTAGTGCAGGGCCAATAGTTAGACGGTCACAGCCCGCAAGCTCAATGATTTCACCTGTGTTGCGGAAGCTGGCGCCCATGACGACAGTGTTAAAGCCATGGCTTTTGTAATAGTTGTAGATTTCAGTAACCGAAACAACACCTGGGTCTTCACTAGCACTGTAGTCCTGACCTGTGTCTTTCTTATACCAATCTAAGATTCTGCCGACAAACGGAGAGATAAGATAAACACCGGCTTCAGCACAAGCGCGTGCCTGAGCAAAGCTAAATAGTAGAGTTAAGTTACAGTTAATGCCTTCTTGTTCTAGTTGTTTAGCGGCGCATATGCCTTCCCACGTAGATGCCAGCTTGATCAGAATACGAGACTTATCTATGCCAGCTTCTCGATAAAGTTCAATCAACTTGTGAGCTTTTTCGATCGAACCGGCTTGGTCAAAAGAGAGCCTAGCGTCAACTTCTGTGGAGATACGACCAGGTACTATTTTTAAGATCTCAACGCCAATATTAACCGCAAGTTTGTCGCCCGCATCCTCGAGCTGTTGCTCAATTACATCACTTTGTGATTTAGCCCAAGTGATAGCATTGTCGATTAGATGACCATAATCTGGGATCTGGGCTGCTTTCAAAATGAGAGACGGGTTGGTAGTAGCGTCTTGTGGTTGGTAACGCTTGATGGCCTCAATGTCACCTGTATCGGCGACTATGGTGGTAAAAGATTTCAATTGCTCGAGTGTATTAGCCATAAAAATAACATCCTTCTTAAGAAGCAGCTTAAGGTTTGTGATTGCTTGGGAGTATTAGAAGCGATCTTGATGATATTTCCAACCGTAAATGAAAAAAAATTACAGGAAAGTTGTAAAATATCAGTAAAAATGCTTTTAAAGAGCCAGTTTACCCTAAATATTAGTCAAAAATAGGTAGGGCAGAGTATAGCCTGTAAGCCTAATTTGGATATAGATAAAATCCAGCTTTACTATTACAGCATCATTAAGCTCTGGATAATAATGAGTGAAAGAATAGGCCTAGTTAGAAAATAGACAAGATTAAGCTCTTGGATTGAATCTGTCTCATAAAAAAATCGCTGCACTAGGCAGCGATTTTTTATGTATCGACAAGAGAGTGTGATTACTTAATCAGTGCTTCTTTTTTCACGCCAGTAACGTGAGCTTCGATACGACGATTAGCCTTATTGGCTTCGGCGCTGTTACCTTGGATAACAGGCTGTGTGATACCGAAACCTTTAGCTTCTACGCGATCTTGGCTAATGCCATACTTCTCGACAAGGATCTTAGCAACGGCTTTCGCACGCTTGTCTGACAAGGCCATGTTGTAGTCGGCTTTACCTATATCTGAAGCGTGACCCGAGATCAACACAGTCGATTTAGGGTTCTTGTTCATGTAAGTGGCCAGCTTCTCAATGCGCTCGAAAGACTCAGTCTTTACCACAGACGAGTTATTCGCGAACTGTATAGAGCCCACATCGCGCTGTTCTGTCGTCTCTGTGTAAACTGTACAACCTTTCGCATCAACCTTGTGGTTGGCAGGAGTGTCTGGACACTGATCTATATCGTCGGTGACGCCATCATTGTCTGAATCGATAGGCGCTAGGACCAAGGGAGCGACTACGACGGGTGCCGGAGTACCGAAACGGTAGCTAAGCTCTAGACCCCAGTAGTTGCTTTCCATAGCAAGTGTGTTCCACTTGTCTTCATCTAAGTTTTCGTAACGACGATACTTGGCCTGAAGTTTCAAGTTTTCGGTGATGTTATATCCGATACCTGCGCCAATGTATGGTGCAATACCGCTGTCACTGTAATACTCACTGCCATACTCTTTGTTGTTCGACAGAGTGTAATTCATCGCACCAGCTTCAGCCGATAGGCTCCAGCGGTTAGCGATTGGCCAGAAACCCACAACACCTAGGGTCAATCCTTTAGCACCTACATCATTCATCTTGTTGGCGTAATCGACCCATTCGGCACGGCCAAGATCGCGATAACCTAATTCAACGCCGAAATAGTCGTTGAAAAGATAACCACCAAACACATCCCATGCGTAAGGATCATCTTTGCCACAGCTCTTCATGGTCTTCATGTCGCAGTTTGGCTCGTAATTATTTACGCCAAGACCGCCACCGACATACCAAGGAGTGAGTTCTTGTGCCGCGTTAGCAGCGAAAGGGAGCATTGAAGTCAGCAGAATAGCTTTCAATGTATTGTTCATCATTTCAATTCCTTTGTTATTAATCATTCCCCAATGCTATTTCACCTGAAGATGAAACACCGCCAGCACTTTGGGAGGGGATTCCTTTAGTTTTATCGCCAGCTGTCGCTATTATCTACGGGATTGCGATCTATTTCCAATGCAAATGTGATTTAAATCATCAAGCTTATAGTTTTATATGCATAAAAAAAGTGCATTCTAAAAGAATGCACTCCGAGTTGTTGTTAACGTGTTTCTATGGTGTTTTATTTATGTTCTTTATCGAGTCCAGACCCAGTTCTCTAAACTGATAGGGTCGACACCGTTTGCTTTGATATAATTTCTGTGTTCTACCAAGCGTTGAAGCATATCTGTAGTGATGGTGACATGTTGTGTCTCATCGATAACGCCTTGCTGGAATAACTTGTAGGCCATGTCGATAACGAGATGGTAACGTGAGGTTCCGTTTCTGACACCCATATCGAATGGCGTGGTAGTAGAGCCTTCTTCCTCGTAGCCCTTGATTCTGAACCTGTCACTGCCTTTATAATCGAATACCAGTTTCTTAATGGTATTTGGATAGCCGTGGTAGTTGAAAATTACGCCCTTATCTGAGGTGAATACTTCATCCATTAACCAAGGCTTGCTTTGGAAGTCGAGGCTACCCAAGCCGCTGCTGGTAAGTTCGGTGACACTGACGAAACGAATACGAACACGTGGTAAGATTTCTCTGATTAAGACTAAAGAGGCCATGGCTTCTTGAGTGACGTAATCACCACAACCTACCAGAACTACATCAGGGTTATCGTCAGAGGCAAAATCCCAAACCATGACACCATCTTTCGCTTGTTGGCGTGCTTCATCGAGTGATAGCCATTGTGGAAGATCTTTCTTACCGGCCACTAAGATGTTTAATTTATCTCGGTCGGCATAGGCGCGTTCTGTGTAGACTAATGTGCTGTTACCGTCGGCAGGCAGATAAGCCGAGATGATCTTAGGATGCTTCTCAAGCATAGCACCTAAAAATGATGGGTTCTGATGCGAGTAACCATTGTGGTCTTGGCGTTCAAGCAATGAAGAGAGTACCACGTTACATGACGGTACCGGCTTACGGAAATGAACGCCCTGACTGGCATAGACATACTTACAGTATTGGTCTGCCATTGATGAAACAACTTGCGAGAATGACTCATAAGTTGGGAACATGGCGTGACGACCTGTCACTGTATAACCATGCATCATGCCGAAGAGCAAGTTCTCGGATAGTAGCTCGATGACGCGACCATCACGGGCCATGTCTTGATCCCACTCTTCTATGGGCCACTGCCATGCTCTGTCTGTCTCTTCGAATACGGCTTGAAGCTGGTTTGAATAAGTTTCATCAGGGCTGAAGATACGAAGATTACGTTGGTCACGGTTAAGTTTCATCGCATCACGCATCCACTCCCCCATCTTGTACATGGAGTGACCACGGGTACCACGAGGCGTTTCTGGACCGTAAGCTAATTTAGATAGATCTGGGTTTGTAAGTGCACGGACCACCTCTCCGCCATAACTTAGGTGCTGACGACCACAGGTTAACTCTTTAGGCGGAAGCAGAGATTGAATCTCTTCATCGAAGATGAGCTCGCCTTTATCGTTAATCGAATAAAGTTCATTAAACTTATAGCTTGCTAACCAGGTGTCGAGTGCGTCTAGATGACCCCTATCGCTAGCACATTTGTTGACAATAACCTGATGAGATTCGCAGTTACCTTCAAGCTTCTTGCCATTGTACTGAGCTGTACCCGTCCAACCTTTTGCGGTACGCATCAAGATCACCGGCCAGCGTGGCTTAACCACATCTTCCCCGCTGCGAGCGCGTTTCTGAATGTCTGTGATCATCTCATATGACTTGTCCATAGCATTTATCATCTGCACATAGACGTCTTCTTCAAGTTCATCGTCAACTATGATTGGGTGATAGCCTAGGCCGCGGAATTCGAGATCTAACTCTTCGTGGCTCATTCGACCCATACGAGTGGGGCCAGAGATCTTGTAGCCGTTGATATGAACTATGGGTAGTACCGCACCGTTAGTGGCCGGGTCTACTAAACGGTTGGCATACCAGGAAGCGGCAAGAGGACCTGTTTCCGACTCGCCATCACCAATCAGACACGCTGCAATAAGGCCTGGATTATCGAGCACAGCCCCCCAAGCAACTGAAAGTGAATAACCTAGTTCGCCACCTTCGAGAATTTGTCCTGGTGCTTCAGGGTTTGCATGAGAAGGGTAACCATAAGCTGCAGAGAACTTCTGACAGATATCTGTGATACCTTCTTCATTGTATGGAATGGTTTCAGGGTAATAATGACTAAGAGAACCTTCCATGAAGAGGTTAGCTTGTACTGCAGGGAAACCGTGACCTGGGCCTACTAGGTAGACGAATGAGCGGTTGTTTTTAACGATAAGACGGTTGATGTTAGCGTAGACAAAGTTGATACCAGGGCAAGTCCCCCAATGACCTAACAGTCTAGGCTTGATATCTGTGTGCGCAAGTGCACGCTTATGAAGTACGTTATTCTTTAGATAAATTTGTGATGTCGCTAGAAAGTTTGTAGCCCTTACAAATTTCTTTAATGCGCCTATCTCTTGCTGTTGTGACATAAATAACCCCATTTATAGTAAGCAAAAAGTTAATCAAAGCTCATGTAAACCACTATATTTGTAATTTTATTACAAGAATGTGTCCTACATCTTGTTTTTGTAAAGTCATAACATTTCAATTTTGTTGCGATGTGTAGGTGAAAAACTTGTATAATCGGTTGCTAGCCTAACTTAATTTTGTTTTGGTATGTGATGGTGATGGTGGTGTTATGTAAATGATTAACTGTGATCTGGGTCACGCGAGGTGAGTTTGATGGTATGCTATTTTGCCTCAGCGAAAATTGGTGGGCGTGATGTAATAAATTCACGAAAGCAAAACTCTAAAAGAAAATTACCAATTTTTATCGAATAGATGGAAGAAAACTAAAACACGTTAGTCACGGAGCTGATGGTATAAGCTTCCGTAATTATCATGGGGATAGATTAAGAATTATGTTTGAATCATTAATTAGCGCTATTGAATCTGTAGTGAATGCCATTAATGGCATGTTATGGGGTAGCGTGCTTATATATGTACTGGTCGCTGCGGGTGTGTTGTTTACACTTCGTCTGGGGTTTATTCAGTTCCGTTTATTTGGTCATGGTGCCAAGATTGTTATTCAAGGCCGTGAAAAGGTCGATGGGATTTCGTCATTCCAGGTCTTTTGTACCTCAATGGCTGCTCGTGTCGGTACTGGTAATATGGCCGGCGTTGCCGTAGCGATTACCGTAGGTGGTGCGGGTGCTATTTTTTGGATGTGGTTAATCGCATTATTAGGCATGGCGACGGCATTCGTTGAGTCAACTTTGGCTCAAGTCTATAAAGTTAAAGACAGCGAAGGTCAGTTTCGTGGAGGCCCAGCCTATTATATGGAGCAAGGCTTAGGTAAGCGTTGGATGGGAACCCTTTTCTCCATATTGCTTATCATAGCTTTTGGCTTCGCTTTCAATGCGGCTCAAGCCAATACCATGACCGATGCCCTCAATAATGCCTTCGGCTTTGACAAGACGATTGTTGGAGTCATCATAGTACTCGCTTCAGCCTATATCATCTGTGGCGGCCTTAAAAAGGTAGCTCGTGCTTCCGAGCTGATAGTGCCTGTGATGGCTGTGGCTTATCTAGCTATTGCCATGGTTGTTCTGGTATTGAATATTGATCAAGTACCTGCAGCATTGACCTTAATCGTTAAGAGCGCATTTGGTTGGGAAGAGGCCGCTGGTGGCGCAATGGGTGCTTTGATGGCGGGTATCGCTCGTGGTCTGTTCTCTAACGAAGCGGGCATGGGTAGTGCGGCTAATATTGCGGCTTCAGCTACACCGAACCCTAATCATCCGGCATCTCAAGGCTTTGTGCAGATGATAGGCGTGTTTGTCGATACTATCGTTATCTGTACTGCATCGGCTGCGATTATCTTGCTATCTGGCGTGTTAGATAACCCTGGAGAGCAGAAAGGAATTGGATTGTTACAGTTGGCTCTGACTAATGAGTTAGGTGGCTGGTCAGCATATTTCATCTCTTTTGCCATTTTGCTGTTCTGTTTCACATCGATCATTGCGAACTACAGTTATGCGGAAAGCAACATCATGTTCTTAACTAAGAGCAAGAAGGTGCTTTATATCTTCCGTGGCCTGGTTTTGGCTATGGTTATGGCGGGCTCTGTAGCATCACTACAGCTAGTATGGAACTTTGCCGATGTCTCTATGGGATTGATGGCACTAGTGAATATCGCGGCAATTACCATGTTATCTAAGGTGGCATTCGCAGTGATTAAAGACTATGAAATACAGATGAAAAATGGGCTTACCCCAACATTCGATCCTAAACAATTCCCTGAGATTGAGGGTATTGAGGAAGGTGAGTGGTCAACGGCAAAAATGGCTGAAAAGGCATAATTTTCGTTGAACTGATTCGGTAAACTGAATCGGCTCTATCTAAAAAACCACGCTAATTAGCGTGGTTTTTTTATGTTTGCATCAGTATGATAGCAAGCAATAAAGTTCAATAAGGATCAGCTATGTTAGTTTTAGTTTCACCAGCAAAAACATTAGACTATGAGAACCCCGCAGGGACGGCTGAATTTACCTTGCCTAAGCTTGTCGATTACAGCGCTCAGTTAATCGAAGAGTGTCGTAAATTGACGCCAGCGGAGATAGCTTCCCTGATGAAGGTGAGTGATAAAATTGCCGGATTAAATGCTGCACGCTTCGAGAGTTGGAGCCCATTGTTTTCTACCGACAATGCTAAGCAGGCCTTGTATGCATTTCGCGGTGATGTCTATACCGGATTAGATGCTGACACTTTGCCCGCAGAAGGCATAACACGTGCTCAGAAGCACCTTAGAATACTCTCAGGCTTATACGGCCTCTTGCGTCCTCTGGATTTGATGCAGCCATATCGTTTAGAGATGGGCACCCGATTAACTAACCAGAAAGGCACAAACCTTTATCAGTTTTGGGGCAATGCGGTTACCGATGAGGTAAATCTCGCTCTGGAAGAGCAGGGCGATGATATCCTCGTCAACCTGGCCTCGAACGAATACTTCAAGTCGGTTAAGCCCAAGCTAGTGAAGGGTACTATCATAACGCCGGTATTTAAAGACCGTAAAAACGGTCAATACAAGGTGATCAGTTTCTTCGCCAAGAAAGCCCGCGGAATGATGGTTCGCTATATTCTCGACAAC
Source organism: Shewanella psychrophila (assembly GCF_002005305.1). Taxonomy (NCBI): domain Bacteria; kingdom Pseudomonadati; phylum Pseudomonadota; class Gammaproteobacteria; order Alteromonadales; family Shewanellaceae; genus Shewanella; species Shewanella psychrophila. The sequence continues at coordinate 2,734,741 of NZ_CP014782.1, read as the reverse complement.
AAGGTGAGTACCCTTACTGAGCTGATCAAATTTGATAGTGCTGGCTACCACTACTGTGAAGCTGAATCAACGCAGCTTTCACCCGTATTTTTGCGTGAAGAACAATTGTAGGTAAGCCTTCGAATGAAGCTGGATTACATTTTTTAGTTTCATTTAGCTGGTTTGGTACTTGATTAGTTTGCTAAGTACCATAGCTTCAATGGTGTTTATTGCCTGCAGCAGGCTTAAGTGCAAACACTTCTGTGACACGCCATTTGTGCTACTTGCCAGCTAGCAAGTTTCAAATAGCTTTTTAGATAGGGTTCATTAGGTTAGTTTGTTACTTGGTTAGCTTAATGAATCATTTTACTTCAGTTTTATCTATCATCTGCCGTGAGCTTAAGTGCAACACTTCTGTGGCTCGCCGCGAGCACAATCCCTGTGGGCTCTGCCGTGACATCCTTGTCACGGAAGGTCACAGCCGCGTTCACACCTGAGTGTTTATCTCTTCGATTTAAGTTAGCTACGATCCCTTTATCTTGTATCGGGGGGAAAAATTAGGGTATCTCTTATGTTATCTGTGGGTTCTGAGGATTGAGATAGGAGTAGTTGCTAAGTAGAAATTAATGTAGTGAACGTGCTTAACCTTAATAAGTTTTAGGCGCCCCGTATTAATCCCAAAATTAAGGTATAGTGGCATTGATTTAAACAACGAATACAGTGAGTTGACTTTATGTACATAGTTGAGATGTTTGCAGACCCTTCAGACAGAGCGAGGTTCTTAGCAATTATACTATCAGCTTTCTTTGTAGGGGTTGGGGTTTGGTACACACAACGTCAAATTACCAAGAGAGAATCGACGGCATTCAGAGTTTCTAAAATAGAAGAACTATACAAAATAACTAATGACTGTATCCACCTAATTGAAAATATGCAGGAAATAGGAGCCCAAGAGCAGCGCCATCTTGATAGTGTTATGGCTGGTATGAATGTGAAGAAGGCTGGGTTAGTTTACTCTGAGGTAAAGGACGATTTACTAAAGAAGCATAAACACCTAGAAATGCTTATCAATTTATACTTTCCACGCTACAGCTACACCAGCTACCTCAAGAAATATGTAAGCACAGATGAACTAGCTGCCAGTGTAACTATTGAACAAGCTCTTAAAGATGTTCAAATAGCTAATAACAGTTCTTCTGTTCCTGATGTAAGCCTTGATGCACTTGATCAAGAAGCTGAATACTACATAGATTTAACCATAGAACTGTCTAAAATTAACGATAAGTGAGTTATTTACTACTCGATGTTAGTCGCTATAAGATAAAAATCGAACAAAGGGGTCGCAGCTAATTAGGTAGGTCTCATGATTTAAAATTGTTTACAGGTAAGGTTAAATAAATAACCTTCTTTTGAATCACCCTGTGTAGATACGGCTGCGAGCTTCGGTTTCAGGGATGAAACCGCAGAGCCCACAGGGATGTGTTCACGGCGTCTCGCAGAAGTATCTGCACATAAGCCCGCTGCAGGCGATAGATAACCATGAAGGATCGATCTTCAAACAAACTACCCAATATCAAAAAGTTAAACCACCGTGACGATAGACGGTGGTTTAACTAGTTATCAGATGAAAGCTAAATCGTGCCCAAAGGCAAAAACAGCTGAACCGCTAAACAGCTATTTAGCGACCTCAATTGGGCGTAAATTAATTTCCGATTGTGCCATCAGATACGCAAATTGGGCATAAGCGGCCACGTTCTGCTTTAACGACTCTGGATCGATTTTATCTAAGGTGTCATTTGGTGTGTGGTGATAATCAAAGTAATCACGTCCATCTTGCCTCAGTGAAGCCACTGGTACGCCTTGCTTTGGCAGCATAGAGACATCAGGGCCGCCTGAGGCAGTATTATTGCCCATTACAACACCGTTTTGAATCATAGGGGAGCTAAGAGCCTGTAATGGCGTGAAGGCCTTTTCATTGACTTTATAATCGATCTGATAGATACGACCTGCACCGAAATCTGATTCGGCAGCTATGTAATGTTTGGCTAGCTCATGCTGATGTGCCTTAGCGTAAGCTTTACCACCGACCAAGCCTACTTCTTCGGCCGCATAGAGTACGACTCTAACCGTACGTGCTGGCTTGATGGGCAGATCTTGAATGAGCTTCCCTGCCGATGTAACGATGGCCACGCCTGCGCCATCATCGATGGCGCCTGTTCCTTCATCCCAAGAATCTAAATGAGCCCCAATGAGCACTATCTCATCGGGCTTGCTGCCGCCGGTGACTTCAGCGATAACGTTATATGAGGTCGCATACCCTAAACGCTGGGGAGACATGAACAGGTCAAGCACCACGTTAGGATCTCGTTTGAGCATCAACTTGATGAGATCTGCATCCGGATTAGACATCGCGGCAGCAGGGATTTTAGCTACTCCCTCTTTGTAGCGCATCATACCTGTGTGAGCCATGCGGTCGTGATCTGTGCCTATGGAGCGGATCACAATAGCCAATGCGCCTTTCTCCGCTGCCGTGATGGCGCCGCGAGAACGACCACCCACGGTTTTTCCATAGCCTTTACCTGTGATATGACGCTCGGTGATATGGTCGATAAAGACTATCTTGCCTTTGACTTCAGCCTTAGAGGCCAATTTTAATGCCGCTAAACTATCGAATCGGGCGATGGAGGCCTGTATTCCTGTCTTTGGCGTTGCAATACTGCCACCCAGAGCGGTTACCACTATGGGTTGGCTATAGGGTGATATGATTTTTGCTTTAGCTTCCCCACGGTTCCAGACGGGAACTTGAACCGCTTCCTTATAGACTCTGTCGAATCCCAGGCTATTGAGTTTGTCTTCAGCCCATTGAACCGCAATGAGGTCTTTTTCACTGCCAGCCAATCTGGGTCCCACTTCTACAGTGAGGGATTCGACCAGCTCGTATGCCAAATTTGATCCCAAGGCTTTTTGCTGTAACTGCTGAGGTATTTTAACATCTGGTTTTTCTGCTGATATGTTCTGACAACCAAAAAGGCTTCCAAAGAGGAGTCCAATGATCAGGTTACGGGGTGTGTTTTTCATAAGTTTCCTTTGTTTTTATTACTCATGTCCCATTTTTGAAAACAATCTAGCAAAAAGTGTGCTTTATGTCCCGACTATATCTGTAAGGCAACGCTATATTAGTCACGGGGATTGTTTTAGGAGAAATTGCTCGTAATGAATATTGAATTAATGCAGCAGCGGGCAGACCAAGCCGTTGTGATGTTGAAGGCTTTGGCAAACGAACGTCGTCTGTTTATCCTATGCTATCTTCTTAGTGAAGGAGAGATGTGTGTTGGTGAGATGAATAAGAAATTGGGTTTGAGTCAATCAGCTCTTTCTCAACATTTAGCCTGGCTGCGAAAAGATAATCTAGTTGAGACTCGTAAAGAAGCTCAGACGGTATTTTACTCTTTGAAGAGTAAAGAAGTATCGGAAATTATCAAATTGCTCAATAACATATATTGTCATTGAAGCAGTGAAGGGAATCAAATTGGCAGAGCCTGAAGGCTCTGCTTTTTTTATGCCTGAAATTGAGTGGAATTAGTATCCATAAATTGCAGGCATAAAAAAACCGGCCAAGGCCGGTTTTTTTAAACATAAACTAAAAATTAAGCAGCAAGTGCTTTGATCTTAGCGTTTATGCGAGACTTCTGACGAGCAGCTTTATTCTTGTGAATAATGCCTTTAGTCGCCATACGGTCAACAATTGGTTGTGCAGCATTAAATGCTTCAGTAGCCGCTGTGTGATCGCCAGCTTTAATTGCTGTGATAACTTTCTTTACGTATGAACGTAACATTGAACGACGGCTAGCGTTATGCTGACGACGTTTTTCAGATTGAAGCGCGCGCTTCTTTGCAGACTTGCTATTAGCCAAGGTGCAACTCCTAAATAGGGTTAGATATTTTAAAGGTCGGGAATATGCCCTTTTTTTGTCACTTTGTCAATGACAATGATTGAATCTTTATCTTAAAGATAAATTAATCCAACCAGACTTGGCTATCTTCAACCTAACTCGTGTAATATGGGCGACTATTCTAGCAGCAATTGCTAGCCAGTGACAGGGGGAGAATCAATATTTGAGACTACTCGCCTGAATTGTATCGCTCATAACTGGGGTGTTTTTTGAGTAAAAGTTTATTTAAGTCAGGCATGATTGTTAGTGCTATGACGTTGATTTCTCGTGTGTTGGGTTTAGTCAGAGATGTCGTTATCGCTAATCTCATGGGGGCTGGAACCAGCGCAGATGTTTTTTTCTTCGCGAATAAAATTCCCAACTTTCTAAGGCGTCTCTTCGCAGAAGGCGCTTTCGCTCAGGCATTCGTTCCTGTTTTAACTGAATATCAGCAGAAACAAACTTCCGAGGAGATAAGAGATTTACTGTCTAAGGTGGCGGGTACATTAGGCGTTATCATCACAGTGGTGACCCTAATCGGTGTCATCGCTTCGCCCGCCTTAACGGCACTATTCGGTGGTGGCTGGTTTCTCGCATGGTTAAATGGAGAGCCTGATGGGGCTAAATTTGAGTTAGCATCCTTGATGTTGAAGATCACTTTCCCCTATCTCTGGTTTATCACCTTTACCGCCCTTGCAGGCTCTATTTTAAACAGCCGAGGACGATTCGCTGTTTCTGCATTTACGCCGGTATTTTTAAATGTAGCCATTATCAGTGCCGCTATTTTTCTGGCTCCTCGTATGGAACAGGCCGAGATAGGACTGTCTATTGGTGTATTTCTTGGTGGTCTAATTCAATTTTTGTTTCAAATTCCTTTTCTCTTAAAAGAGAAAGCCTTAGTCAAGCCTTCTTGGGGATGGAACCACCCAGGTGTGACTAAAATTCGTACCTTGATGATACCAGCACTCTTTGGTGTGTCTGTCTCTCAGATTAACCTGCTATTAGATACTTTTATAGCTAGCTTTCTGATGACGGGCTCTATCAGTTATCTCTATTACGCCGATCGTTTGCTCGAATTCCCCCTTGGTTTATTTGGTATCGCAATCGCAACGGTTATTTTACCGGCTCTGTCGAGGAAGCACGTTAATGCCGAAGGAAAGGGATTTGAGTCCACTATGGATTGGGGCGTTAAAGCGATTTTATTGCTAGGAATGCCCGCCATGTGTGGTTTGATTGTACTGGCTAAACCTATGTTGATGGTGCTGTTTATGCGTGGTGAGTTTACTCTGCACCATGTTGAAATGGCATCATATAGCTTGGTGGCTTATGGCTGTGGGTTATTGAGCTTTATGCTGATTAAGGTGTTGGCGCCAGGTTACTATTCTAGACAAGACACGAGGACACCGGTTCGCTATGGCATAATTGCTATGGTCAGTAATATGGTATTTAACCTGATTTTAGCGATTCCTTTTGGATATGTTGGGTTAGCCATGGCGACTTCGATGTCCGCACTGCTCAACGCTGGTTTACTCTATCGAGGTCTGCATAAAGCTGGTGTATATAGGGTCACTAAACAAACAGCGTTTTTCTTTATTAAGGCACTGTTATCTTGTGGAGTCATGATAGGTTTACTGCTGCAGTTCCTTCCATCCCAAGAAATTTGGGTAGGACAAGTGTTCCATGAACGAGCCGCGAACTTGTTGTTGCTTATTGCGGGTGGTGGAGCCAGTTATCTTATCACTCTGGTGATATTGGGAGTCAGACCCTGGAAAATAAAAACCGGCCTGTAACGCTGTGAATTGCTGATATCTTGCAGAGACTAAGCTGTGTGAACCGTAAAATGCCTGCTTAATTAAGGCGGCATTTTACCTTTTGATTGTTTATTAAAACTGACATCAATTATCTCAGGGAAAGATCCTTGCTGATTATCCTCGTCAGCTGGTATATAATCCGCCCACTTAGGCCTGCTAGTTATGTAATTTAATGGAACTAATCCGCGGTATTCACAATATTTTACCTGCACATCACGGTTGTGTTCTCACTATCGGTAATTTTGATGGGGTTCATCGAGGCCACGCTGAAGTTATCGCTAAGTTAGTCAAGAAGGCGAGACAGTTAAATGTCCCTGCAACCTTGATGACCTTTGAGCCTCAGCCTCAAGAGATGTTTAGAGGCGATAATGCGCCAGCTAGGCTCAGTACTCTTAGAGATAAAATCATTTTACTCGAAGAGCTGGGGGTTGACAGGTTAGTATGTATTAACTTTAATGCTAAGTTTGCTGATCTATCGGCTCAGGACTTTATCGACAAATTATTGATTGAGTCCTTAGGGGTTAAATACTTGGTAATAGGGGATGATTTTTGCTTTGGTAAGCAGCGCAAAGGTAACTTTGAGATGCTTAAGTTAGCTGGGGAAAAGCATCAGTTTGCCGTGGTGAGTACTCAAAGTTTCGTTTTAGGCGATAAACGAGTCAGTTCGACTGAAATTAGAAATCAGTTGGCTAAAGGTAACTTAGAGCAAGCGAGACGTCTGCTCGGTCATCCTTTCACCTTGTGTGGTAAAGTCGCCCACGGGGAAAAATTAGGCAGGACTTTAGGATTTCCAACAGCCAATATAGCGCTTAAACGTCAAGTGTCTCCGGTGAGGGGGGTATTTGCCGTTAAGTTGTATTGGGACGGCAGTGATATTTATGATGGCGTGGCCAATGTGGGTTTTAGACCGACTGTCAATGGCCAGATCTGTCAGTTAGAAGTGCACCTGTTTGATTTCGATGATGATCTTTATGGTCGTACCGTCGAAGTTGAGTTGGTAGCGAAGATTCGAGATGAGCAGCCATTCAAGTCGTTGGATGCGCTGAAAAAACAAATTAACAATGACGCTGACAAAGCCAAGGCTCTGCTTGGCAATGATGCAGGCTAAACTGCTTTGCTAAATTAATGGTATAGGATCAATGAGCGACTATAAATCTACTTTGAATTTACCGGAAACTGAGTTTCCGATGCGTGGTAATCTGGCTAATCGTGAGCCGGAAATGTTGAAATCCTGGGCTGCAGACGGACTGTATCAACAGATCCGTGATAGCCGTATTGGCCGTACACCATTTATTTTGCATGATGGTCCTCCTTACGCCAACGGTGATATTCATATTGGTCATTCTGTTAATAAAATCCTCAAAGATATTATTGTAAAATCTAAGACGCTATCTGGTTTCGATGCGCCCTATATTCCTGGCTGGGATTGTCATGGTCTACCTATTGAGCTAAAAGTTGAGCAGAAAGTGGGTAAGCCTGGTCATAAGGTTACCGCGGCTGAGTTTCGCGAGAAGTGTCGTGAATATGCGGCTAAGCAAGTTGATGGCCAGCGTGATGGTTTTATTCGTCTTGGTGTATTTGCCGATTGGTATAAGCCTTACCTAACGATGGATTTCGATACCGAAGCTAACATAGTGCGCTCACTGTCTAAGGTGATCGAGAGTGGCCATCTGCATAAAGGTGTCAAACCTGTGCATTGGTGTACCGATTGTGGCTCGGCACTGGCCGAAGCTGAAGTCGAATATGAAGATAAGAAGTCTCCGGCTATCGATGTTGCCTTTGTTGCAACGGATAAGGCTGCTTTGTTGGCTAAGTTTGGTGGCGTTGAGACTGAAACTGATGTCTCTATGGTTATCTGGACTACGACACCATGGACCTTGCCTGCAAACCGTGCATTGTCAATCGCAGCGGATCTTGATTACTCATTGGTTGAGTTTGTTAAGGACGATGCCACCAGAGTCGTTATCTTAGCCGAGGCGCTTGTCGAGTCATGCATGGAGCGTTATGGAGTCGATTCTCATAAGGTCCTTGCTCAAGTTAAAGGTCAGGAATTAGAGCTTTTACGCTTTGACCATCCTTTCTATGACTTCGATGTGCCAGTTATCTTAGGCGATCATGTTACTGTCGATTCGGGTACGGGTATTGTTCATACCGCACCTGGCCATGGTCAAGACGATTTCGTGATTGGTCAGAAATATGGTCTAGAAGTTGCCAATCCTGTTGGCGATAATGGTGTTTATAAATCAGATACCGAAATTTTTGCTGGCCAACACGTATTTAAAGCTAATGCGAATGTGGTCACTCTTCTTGAAGAGAAGGGCGCGTTGATCAAGCACGAGAGTATTCTTCATAGTTACCCTCATTGCTGGAGACACAAGACTCCTATTATCTTTAGAGCGACACCTCAATGGTTTATCTCTATGGATAATAAGGGCCTGAGAAAGCAAGCTCTGGGCGAAATAGAGAAGACTCAGTGGATCCCTGATTGGGGCCAGAGTCGAATCGAGAAAATGGTGGAGAATCGTCCGGACTGGTGTATCTCACGTCAGCGTACCTGGGGCGTTCCTATTACTTTGTTTGTTCATCGTGAAACCGAAGAGTTGCATCCTGACAGCATCTCCTTGATGGAACGCGTTGCTAATAAGATCGAACAAGAGGGCATCCAAGCCTGGTGGGATCTTGATGCGGCAGAACTTCTAGGTGATGAAGCCGACCAATACCGTAAAGTCACTGACACCTTAGATGTGTGGTATGACTCAGGTTCTTCATTCTCATCGGTCGTTGCGGCTCGCCCCGAATATCATGGGCATGGCATAGACCTTTATCTTGAAGGCAGCGATCAGCATCGTGGTTGGTTTATGTCATCTTTGATGATATCGACCGCGATGAATGGCAAAGCACCTTATAAGCAAGTATTGACTCACGGTTTCACCGTCGATGGTAAAGGCCGTAAGATGTCAAAATCTGTGGGCAATGTTATCGCTCCTCAGACTGTGACCAATAAATTAGGCGCGGATATTCTACGTCTATGGGTGGCAGCAACGGATTATAGTGGGGAAATGACGGTTTCTGATGAAATCCTCAAGCGTAGCGCCGATTCCTATCGCCGAATTCGAAACACCACACGTTTCTTACTGGCTAACATCAACGGTTTTGACCCGGTAAAAGACGCGGTCGCCATTGAAGATATGGTAGCCCTGGACCGTTGGGTGGTACGTCGTGCTGCAGCCTTGCAAGAAGAGCTATTAGAAGCCTACGAGCAGTACAACTTCCACACAGTGACTCAGAAATTAATGCAGTTCTGTTCGGTTGAGCTTGGTAGTTTTTATCTCGATATCATCAAGGATAGACAGTACACAGCTAAAGGCGATAGCCATGCCCGTCGCAGTTGCCAGAGTGCACTGTATTTGATTTCTGAAGCTATGGTACGTTGGATTGCACCTATCTTATCTTTCACAGCCGATGAGATCTGGAAGCTACTTCCTGGTGAGCGTGATGCTTATGTATTCACTCAAGAGTGGTTCCAAGGGCTAGAGTCAGTGACTGTAGAGTCTGATCTTAGTGATGAGTTCTGGGAGCAGTTGCTTAGCGTTCGCGGTGAAGTCAACAAGGTTATCGAGCAAGCCAGACGTGAAAAGCTGGTCGGTGGTTCATTGGAAGCTGAGATCACCCTATATGCTGATGAAGCGTTATCTACAGCGTTAAACAGTCTAGGTGACGAGTTGAGATTCGTACTGCTGACATCTAAAACACAAGTACTTGATTTGTCTAAGGCGCCAAGTGATGCGATTGAAACTGAGCTTGCATCGCTTAAACTTGGCTGGTTGAAGTCCGAAGCAGCTAAATGTGAGCGCTGCTGGCATCACAGAGAAGATGTTGCTCAAGTTGAAGCACATCCAACTCTTTGTACCCGATGTGTTACTAACATCGAAGGCGAGGGTGAAGTACGCCAGTTTGCCTAACTTGTGATACTAAGAGCCTGATAACATCTTCAGGCTCAATATTTTATATATGGCGGCTGAATAATAAAGCTGCCATGAATATTTGAACTATGGAAAGTGACGCTACTATGCGTCATTTTTTTTAAGAGGAAGGCCCTATGCCAATTAATTGGAAAGAGAGTGGTTTACGCTGGTACTGGGTGGTTGTACTGATATTCATTGTCGATCAAGTCTCTAAGCAATGGGTCTTAGCTAACTTTGACCTTTATGAATCTGTAAAACTATTACCTATATTTAATTTTACCTATGTGCGTAACTATGGGGCTGCATTCAGCTTTTTGAGTGATGCTGGTGGTTGGCAGAAATGGTTATTTACCTTTATAGCAGTGGGATTTAGTGCCTTGCTGACATTCTGGTTAAGAAAACAACCGACAAAGATGTGGCGACTCAACCTTGCCTATACTTTAGTTATCGGTGGTGCCTTAGGTAATCTTATCGATCGTCTGCAACATGGATACGTGGTCGACTTCTTGGATTTTTATTGGAACAAGAGTCACTTTCCTGCATTTAATATCGCAGATTCTGCAATTTGTGTCGGTGCTGCACTTATTATTATTGACTCATTTATCTCAGATCGCCTCGAGAAACAGAAAAAAGCGCAAGATGAAAAAAGTGCTGCAAAGGAGTAATTGAATTGACTGATGTACGTTCTATTTTATGTCATATGAATATTGTGCTTGAAGATGGCTCTACCGCCGATAGCACCAAGGCTTCGGGTAAACCTGTGAGGCTTAATATCGGTGATGAAAGTTTAAGTCCGGCTTTTGAGGCACAAATCGAGTCTCTTGGGGAAGGTGATACCCATAGTTTCACTCTCGAAGCTGTCGATGCCTTTGGCGAGTCTAATCCAGACGCGATTCATTATATGGATAGAAGTAAGTTTCCCGGAGATATGGAACTCGAGCCTGGTGTTATTGTGAGCTTCGGTGGTCCGGGTGGCAGTGAAATTCCAGGCATCGTTAGGGATATAGCTGGTGATTCTGTGACGGTGGATCTTAATCACCCTTTAGCGGGTCAGGTGCTTACGTTTGAGTTGGAAGTGATACAGGTACTTTAGTGTATGAATAAAGCAAATGGTCTACAGATTAAGCTTGCCAATCCCAGAGGCTTCTGTGCCGGTGTTGATAGAGCCATCAGCATAGTCGAGCGTGCGTTAGAGCTGTTTTCTCCACCTATCTATGTGCGTCATGAAGTGGTGCATAACCGTTATGTGGTCGAGAACCTTAAGGCGCGAGGAGCTGTGTTTGTCGAGGAACTGGATCAGGTTCCTGATGATAGTATCGTTATCTTTAGTGCACATGGTGTATCACAGGCAGTGAGAGCCGAGGCTAAGCGTCGCAGTCTTAAGGTATTCGATGCAACTTGCCCTCTGGTTACTAAGGTTCATCTTCAGGTCACTCGTGCAAGCCGTAAAGGAGTCGAGTGTATTCTTATTGGACACGCCGGCCACCCTGAGGTTGAAGGCACCATGGGCCAGTACGATAACCCTGAAGGGGGAGTCTTATTGGTCGAGTCTCCAGCAGATGTCGAGTCTCTTGTGGTTAAGAATGCAGATAATTTGTGTTTCGTCACTCAGACAACCTTGTCGATGGATGACACTGCAGGTGTCATCGCAGCGTTGCAGAAACGCTTCCCATCGATTGAAGGTCCGCGTAAAGATGATATCTGTTATGCCACACAAAATAGGCAAGATGCAGTACGCAATGTTGCCGATGATGTGGATCTGTTTATTGTTGTGGGATCTAAGAATAGTTCTAACTCGAATCGTCTTCGAGAATTAGCACAGAAACGTGGTACAGAAGCATATCTGGTTGATAATGCTGATGATATTAACTCTGCTTGGTTCACTAACGTGACTAAAGTGGCAGTAACTGCGGGAGCATCGGCTCCAGAGGTGCTGGTTAAGCAAGTGATAGATGCTATTGCTGAGCTCGCACCCAGTGTGATCACTGAAGTTGAGGGGCGCAAAGAAGATACCGTTTTTGCTGTGCCAGCTGAGCTGAGGTAGAAGCCGTTGCAAATTGATGAAAACAAATAAAAAAGGAGGCTTAGGCCTCCTTTTTTATTGTTTGAAGTTTAAGCCGGGTCTAACAAGTTCCATTTTTAGACACTAATATTACTAGCGGGTAACATTCGACTAAACTATGATTAACCTATATCATGGTTTAGAATGCTAACTTACAGATTTTTAACAGGTAAATCACTAATTAAAGCGTCAAATATGTGGCGGATGAAGGGAGTTTGACGCTTATGAATAATAAAACCAAAGGATTCTCACTCGTTGAAGTTTTAGTCTCCTTAGTTATTTTGGTTATTGGCTTGATTGGTATTTTTAATCTGCACCTTGTTGCCAAGAGAGGCAGCTTCGAATCCTTCCAGCAGACACAAGCATCCTTTTATGCCATCGATATTATCAATCGGATGAAACTCAATAGAAGCCAGTTAGCCGGCTATGCCGGTACTTACACTGGTAGTTTATCTGCACCAGGAAAGTCCTGTGATGTGGCTGTGGGGGGAAATGCTATTTGTACCAGCATCGAGACGCGTGCTTGGGATCTTTTTCAGTGGGAGCAGTCAATGAATGGGGCTGGTGAAACCAAAGGTACCCGTTCTATTGGTGGTTTGGATGCTCCGACCGCATGTATCCAGATATCGGGTACTGGAGACGTATTGGTTGTGATGACCTGGAGGGGGATTCGTGCTGTTTCTGATGGTGCAGCCAGTGCAGGAGATTTTGTGAAATCCTGCGGCACCGCTAACAAGCGTAGAAGAGCCTATTCAGTTAATACTGTGATTATTTAGTTTGGTTAATCCTATGAGCAATAAATTAAAAGTACAACAAGGCTTATCATTAGTAGAGTTAATGGTAGCTATGGTTATCTCGTTGTTTTTAAGTGCCGGCTTGTTTTCAATGTTTAATATGTCAGCAACAAATGTGGTAACGACTAGTCAGTTTAACCAGCTACAGGAAAACGGTCGTATTGCGCTAGCTTTAATTGAGCGTGATGTCAGCCAACTTGGCTTTATGGCGGATATGACGGGTACCGATTTTATTATAGGGACTAACACCCAGATTAACGCCCTTGCTATTCCAGCTGGCAGTGATTGTGTCGGCGGTGGGGCTAATAATGCGAGTTTGCCCAATAATAACCCTGCACATTTTCGTCGACTCTGGGGATATGAACAAGGAGTTTCAGCCGATTCCTTCGCCTGTTTAACAGGAGTGTCAGCTTCGACCGATGTATTACAAATCAAACGCTTAGTCGGACCATCTGTTGCTGTTCCTAATGATAATAACCGTTATTACATGGGCGCGACAGCCAACGAAGCTGTGATTTTCAGTGGTGACCAAGTCACTCCGGTTATGAACAATGCTCGTTTCTGGGAGTATCAGCATCATATTTACTACATACAGGAAGATAGCGGTGTCCCGGTGCTTCGCCGCCGCGTGCTGAGAAATGGTGGAATGAATACTTCGGGCAGTTATGAACAGCTGGTGGAAGGTATCGAGAATATTCGTGTGCTCTATGGTTTCGATAACGATGGTGATGATACCGCCGATAGTTTTATGCCTGTACAAAATGTCACTAACTTGATGTGGGATAATGAGCTATTTCAACGCTTGGTTGCTTTAAGGATATTTATTTTAGTCAGATCTATTGATGAAGACAGAGGTTTCACCAACGAATCTAGTTACCAGCTAGGTGATAAAGTCATTGCTGCTACGAATGACCATTTTAGAAGAAAGGTGGTTTCAGCCACCATAGTACTCGAAAACCCCGTGTTGATAAGGAACTAGGAGGTCATCATGAAGAAACAAGAAGGTATGGTACTTTTTTTCTCCTTGATAGTACTGATTATCATGACTGTTATTGGCGTTGCACTCGCCGTCAACTCTAGTCAATCGATGAAGATGGCTGGTGCTGGCTCAGAACGTATCGAAGCCATGTCTGCCGCTCAAGGAGCGCAAGATAGGGTGGTTGCAAACAATCAAGGGGCAACGATGGCTAACATGGAAGGCACTATGACTTTCGTGGATGCCGCACTTGGGGTTACCAATACACTTAATCCATTGGCCGCTGGAGATGTGAACTGCCAGAGAAGCACAAAAGCTAGCTCGGCAAATTTAGTGAGTTGTAGACGGATAGAGATTTCAAGTGCTGCAACATTTGGGAAAAAGAATCTGGGGCAATTGAGCGTGGTCGCTGGTGTTGAACAGGAAGTATTAACCGGGAGTTAATTATGTGGATTAAACGTTTTCTTTGTGCCGTTATCGTGAGTTTAGGCACGATATCTGGAGTGACTCATGGAGATGATACTGAGCTCTATGTATTTGAGTCATCGGCACGTTCCGGTGCAAGGCCACAGGTTCTGATTATCTTCGATAATTCGGGCAGTATGGATACCAGTGAATATACGGAGACTTTTTACGAGCGTGGGGAAACAGTCAGTGATTCTACCAAACTCTATTACAGTAAAGGCGGTGTTGGGGTTCCGGAGTCCGCTAGTAATAACTATATTTTTCAAAGTGTAAATGGTTGTAAAACCTCAAAAGTATATCTGGAATCTTATGGGTTTTTCACTGGGTTTATTAGGGAGTATGGGTTTACAGGTGAAAATGGTACCTGGACAGAGTTACCTGATGAACTAGGAAGTACTGTTACATACGTGGATTGCTTCGAAGATTTCGAAGATGATGCTGCTTTACAATTTAGCAATGCTACAGGGGTTTCCGATGGTTTTCCTGTAGATAGCTTAGGCTCTAAAGCATCGCCAATACCCTATACCAATGTAACCAGTAGTTCATCTTCTTCAGATAAAACAGCTGCTATTGATAAAGCATTTTTGACAAAGTTTGGTATAGGTAAATCTGTTACTTTATACACAAAAACTTATATTGATTGGTACCATAGCACCAAAAGTAAACGCTGGACAACTCGAATGGAGATTGCCAAGCGAGTCATGGAGGACACTGTTGTCACTACACCCAGTGTTGATTTTGGGTTATCGGTATTTAACTATAATACAGGCCGAACCAGTGATGGTGGACGTATTATATCGGGAATACAGAGACGAAATGCGGCCAGTAAAAAGACATTAGTTGAAACGATTAATAATCTAGATGCTGATACTTGGACACCACTATGTGAAACCTTGTATGAGGCCTATCGTTACTTTTCTGGTGGAAAGGTTAAGTTTGCTAAAGAAGCGGGAAGTTTAGATCCTGAACGCGATAGAAGTGTCGAGGATGGTAACTATTATATTTCCCCATTTGGTGAAACTCAGTGCTCGAATCGCTCCTATGTCGTTTACGTTACCGATGGCTCGCCAACTCGTGATACAGCAGCTAATTCTTTGGTGAAAGGTATGTCGGGCTATCGCTCTGCCGATAAGGAAGATGGAAGCTATCTTCCTGCACTCGCCAGTATTTTAAATCGCAAAGATGTAAACACAAATTTAGAGGGTGATCAGTTTGTCAGTACTTTCACTATTGGGTTTAGTGATGGTGCTGATGATGCCGCTCCTATATTGAAGAAAACGGCAGACTTAGGTGGAGGTGCATACTTTGCTGCGAAAGATGCGACTCAATTACAAAGTGCACTTTCACAAGTCTTCTCACAGATCTTAGAGGTCAATGCGAGCTTCACTTCACCTTCCATTGCAAGTAATAATTTCGATAGAACCCAAACATTTGATTCTGTTTACTACGCCATGTTCTTGCCCAACAAAGGGCCTAGATGGATGGGTAATATCAAGAAGTTTAGGGTGACAGGTAGTGGTGATATCGTCGATAAAAATGGTGCTTTGGCAATAGGCACTGATGGTAACCTCAAAGCATCCTCGTGCTCATATTGGACCCCAAATTCAGTTTGCTCCGGTTCTAGTGGAGGAGGTGATGGTAATGATGTCCGAGTCGGTGGAGCCGCACATACTTTGAGAGGAACCACTACAAGGAAGCTCTATGGCAATCTAGGCACAGGTGGTTCGTTAAAGTTGCTGACAAAAAGTAATGCTTCAAATTCTGCCGGCGGCGACAGTGCATTAGCGGCATATATGGGAGTTAATAGCACTGAACTCAATAAGTTATTTGATTGGGCTAAAGGTAAAGATGTCGACGATGACGATAATGACAATAGCACCAGTGATATTCGTGAGGATGTACTAGGTGATCCGCTGCACTCGAAGCCGTTGGCCATTAACTTCGGAAGTTCATCATCACCTGATCTGCGAATATTGGTGGGGACAAATCATGGCTTCTTACACATGTTTAAGGACTCGGGAGATTCAGTCGCTGAGTCATGGGCATTTATGCCCTATGAGTTGTTACCTAATTTAGTCGAATTAAGAGCGAATGTTCCCACCGGAGTACACTCAGTCTATGGGATGGACAGCCCTCCAGTGGCCTATGTGAAAACGGGCTCAGGCGGAATAGAGAAGGCTTGGATCTTTGCCGGTATGAGACGTGGAGGCAAGTCTTACTATGCTATTGATATTACTAGTCCTGACTCTCCTAGCTATATGTGGAAAATTGATTCAGATAGTGCAGGCATGAGTGAGCTTGGTCAAACTTGGTCTGAGCCTGTTATTACCCTTATCCCTGGCTGGCCAATAGGTAATACAGATCCAGCCTCTGCTTCACCTGTACTTATTTTTGGTGCTGGTTACTCTCCTTCATCAAAAGATCCAGCTGCTGTTGGTTTACCTGATGTACAAGGTCGCGGTGTATTTATTGTAGATGCTAAAACAGGAGTGCTAGTACACGCTTTTGGGCCTAGTTCTGGTACAAGTGTGACCCAGATGCCAGGGATAACCGATAGCATTCCCAATTCTGTTGCCGTGCTCGATGCTAATGGTGATAGGTTGACCGATAGAATTTATGCGACCGATACAGGCGGCAATGTTTGGCGTATGGATCTCCCAAGCGCTAGCCCTAAAAGCTCGACTAATCCTTGGACTGCGTTTAAATTTGCTGATTTAGGCGGTAGTACTTTAGCCTCTGATAGGCGATTCTTTTCAGAACCTGCAGTGGCGCAAACGGTATTTACTAATCTGTCTGAAGTGGATGTGACTGTCGGCGGAACTACAACTAAAACTAAAACATATCAGAATGTCGCTTATGATGCGGTAGTTGTAGGTACTGGGCATAGACCTCATCCGACAGACACTTCACGTTCAGATATGTTCTATATGCTTCAAGATCGCCATGTTATTTCTCGCTCATTTAATGGTGCACCGGGTAATGAGGTACCAGAAGCACTGACTTTAGCGAATCTTTATAATGTGACATCTGCAGTGCCCTCCTCAGATGCAGACAATATTAGCTTCGGCTTAAAGCGAGGCTGGTATTATGGCTTTGGGTCATTAGGCGAGAAAAGTTTAGCAGGTGCTTCAATCATTGAAGGTCGAGTTTTCTTTACTTCATATGTTCCCGGAGATACGGCTTCGAGTACTCAGTGTCTAGTTTCAGGCGTCGGACGACTTTATGGGTTCGACCTTCATAAGGGGACTCGTTCTTATACCCATGAATATCTAGAAATGGGCGAGAGAGTGCCCGATACGCCGCAATTGGTTATTCCACCTAATGGAAATGGAGATTCCTATATGTACCTGATAGGTATCGGTGCTGCTGGTGATGAGATGGAGAAATCTGGCGGTGGAGGTGGAGGTGGAGATGGAGATGGATGCCCTCCAGGTGATGAGAAATGTGTTGGTGGTGGCTTAGGTGTCAACCGTATTTACTACCATATCAACGAGTAATGATTACAATATGATGAGTGAAAATCGGATGAATAAAATTAAAGGTTTTAGTTTAATTGAGTTGATGATTGCTGTTGCCATTATGGGGATCTTAGCGGCAGTTATTTACCCAACTTATACTGATTTTGTGGCGAAGGGAGGACGGGCAGATGGCTTGGCAGCGGTAATGAGAGTCGCGAACTTGCAAGAGCAGTTTTATCTGGATAACAGGCAATACGCTACGGATATGAATGACCTTAACCTAGGTGCAGATCCTTATGTCACTGATAACGGCTTATATAGTGTAGATTCAACCGGAACGGCCAGCTTTATTGTCGTGGCAACGGCTCAAGGGAAGCAGGCAAGTAGAGATAGCGCATGTATCACTATTCAGATTAATGATATCGGAGAAAAGTCACCTGCGGAGTGTTGGGAATGAATAAGTCACAGTTAACATATATAATATTTTCATTTATTGCATCTGCACTATTAGTTAACTCGTCATCTGTTAATGCGGATGATAGAAAAACTGAAAAACTTGAATATAAGTGTTACTTGAAGACGGCTAAAGGGCATGAAATTGCTTTCTATAGATGGGAGGTAAAGAATTTTACCAAAAACATGGCCAAATTGCCGTCAAGAAAGATCCCTGGTAAAGGTGTCTATATCAAGAATGTTGAAGAATGTGTAGAGCTTGATGCTTCATTTACATCTGGCGCAGCTCAAAAACTAGATGAAGAGACTGCAAGGTAGGGTTAGTTACAGTTAAGGTTGGTTGCTGTGCTAAACCTTGCTGTTCCAGAGGCATTAATTTGCAGACCCATAGTTTCATCGCTCACCTTACTACCGGGGCAGTAGATAAATAAGCCTGCACTGGTGAGTCCATCTGTAGTGAAGTTTATTGCGCTGGGTGCAAATGAAACAAAATCGCTAGAATTAAAAGCGCCTACGACAGTAAGAACTTCGTCGTTGCCATCGATTTGATTTGGGGCGCCATTATCGAGAAATATTTTGAAGCCTTTACTCCAGTCTGCGTTACAGCTTCCTGATACTATTGGGCACATGGTCACTCTAGAGCCGTAGCTAACGGCGTGGCTGCGTGCAAACTGCAAAGATTGGTTGACCTTACGTATCTCGCTATCAGTTCGATATCCTTCATACATGGACTTTAAGGACGGAGCGCCGACACCGACTAAGAGCATGGCAACTACGAGTGTCACCATGAGTTCAATTAATGTAAATCCATTTTGTTGCGGCCGCATAACACCATCCTCGTTTTTAGTACTCCATTAAGTATAAGCGAGAACCAGTCTATTTACAGTATGAAAAAACAAGTATTTAAAGCCAATATATTGGCTTTAAAGGGAATTTTGACTATTTCAGTTTATTTTATTATGGCCTAAAAATGTTATTTCTACTTTAGTCATTATCTGCATTCGATGATATTAGCTTTTGAGAAGCGGATCCTTCCTGATTGATTAATTATTACTGCTTTCGAGTATTCGTTCATTGTCGATGATGGACAATATTTTAAGGTACCGTTGGTACCAGAAGCTAGTCCATCGGTCTGAAATCTAATTGCGCTACGGTTATAAGTGACAAAGTCATCGTGGTAGAAGCTGGCGGTTTTGATCAGAATTTCATCTTGACCATCTATGACATTGCCGGCACCTGAGTCAATAAAAGCCGTAATACCAATCGTCCAGTCGTCGCTACACTGGTTTTCTACTATGGGGCAAACTGTCACACGTACGCCGTAGTTGATGGCTGTATTGCGTGCCAGTTGAAGTGTTTGTTGTATGACTCGAATGGATGAATCTGCTCGATAGTGTTCATAGAGGGAATTGAAATTTGGAACAGCAATACTGATCAAGGTTGTAGATACGACCAGAGTGGTCATGAGTTCTATTAGAGTAAAGCCATTATTTGTATTCATATTCAGTCCTTTGAATATAAGCCCGAGAAATCATCTTCATTGACCCGTGTTGCGTCCTGCAATCACATTAAAGCAGTGGCCAATTGTGAAAGTATAGTTAGATTGGAAGAATTGGTAAGGTAATTTTATTGTTTTGTGAAATGGAAATGCCTTCCATAAGATTGATTAGTATATTAACTTTGGAGAGCCACAAGCTCGTGATAAGCTTGAGCAATAATATTGATAAGTAATTTATTACCCTATTAAGGAGCATTTGATGAAAAAGGTCGAGGCGATTATTAAGCCATTTAAGTTGGATGATGTTCGTGAATCTCTTGCTGAGATCGGCATTACCGGCATGACCGTTCTAGAAGTCAAAGGCTTTGGCCGACAAAAAGGGCACACTGAACTGTATCGAGGTGCCGAGTACATGGTGGACTTTTTACCTAAAGTCAAAATAGAGCTAGTGATCCAAGATGAGCAACTAGATCAAGCCATTGAAGTCATTGTGGATACGGCGCGTACAGGTAAGATTGGTGATGGTAAGATTTTTGTCACTGAGATTGAGCGTGTGATTAGGATACGTACCGGTGAGGAGAATGAAGAGGCGGTATAACGCTCTTTATAAGCATTAGTAGATATTTATAAAAATGGCGTTGAGATTCAACGCCATTTTTGATTTTATATGTATTGGTTATAAATCGGTATACCTAGGTCGCTTTCGAAGATGAGTCTCTGATCACTGGTTCAGGTATGAAAATCTTCGCCTGCGCAGACTTCTGAGATCGTCTCTTCGCAATCAAGAGTTCGGTAGCCATCTGGGCTATTTTCTGATTAGGCTGATGAACTGTCGTTAGTTTTGGCCAGGTTTGTCTTGAAAATGGACTATCTTCGAAGCCGACGATTGAAATATCATTGGGGATATCCAATCCTTCGAGCCGTGCAGCAAACAGTGCACCAGCGGCTATTTCATCGTTACAAGCAACGATTGCAGTAGGTTTGTTTGCTCTGTTAAGTAAAGTCTTTGCACCGGATACACCGGATTCGAAAGAGTACTCGCCTTCAATAATGTTTTGTTTATCTAGCTTCAGGTTATTATCCTGCAACGCTTGGGTATAACCAGATAAACGTGCCTTGGTAGATTCGTGGTGTTGAT
Organism: Shewanella psychrophila; assembly: GCF_002005305.1. Lineage (NCBI taxonomy): Bacteria > Pseudomonadati > Pseudomonadota > Gammaproteobacteria > Alteromonadales > Shewanellaceae > Shewanella > Shewanella psychrophila. Next base: position 2,714,210 of record NZ_CP014782.1, on the reverse strand, counting down.
CACCACTTAAAAAGGCGATGTTTTTGTGGCCTAAGTCAATTAAGTGCTGGGTGATTGAAACTGCTCCATGTTTATCATTCACAAGGACGGCTAACCCAGTGTCGCTATCTATTTTTTCTCCAGCAATAATCCGCACATAATTCGCATCAATTTCATCTAATGCTTGGAGGATTTTTGGGTCTTCAGATAGAGGAGGAGTCAAGACTAAACCTGCCAGTCTTGCATGCTTTACCAAAGTGGTTAATTCGGCGCAAATGTTATCAGATTTGGCATTGCAAGGGTGAATTAGCAGCTCATATCCAAGATCTTTACATGAGGACAGTATGCCGTTTTGCATATCAATAACATAATAAGCGTTGGGATTATCATAGATAAAACCAATTACATAAGACTTAGTGCCTGCTAAGTTTCTTGCCGCTAAATTAGGTTGATAATCCAACTCTGTAATGGCTTTATTGACTTTATCTATGGTGGCTTGTTTTACAGAAGGCTCGTTATTGGTGACTCGAGAAACTGTTTTAATTGAAACACCAGCATGTTTCGCTACGTCATTTATTGTGACTTTCATACAACTAAACACTCGTCTTATCAGTGTGTTATAGGTAAGCTCTAATACTTGTAAAGATGAGTGTACGTCTTTTGTATTCAGGTTTACAAAGAACTTTATTTCATTTTGTTACGGTCTATAGTGCGAACTTTTACCTTAATTAGCAATCGACAAATGTAATTTTCCTTCGATAAGAATAATTTTCTTATAACTAATAACAGGAATTTTTATCCCTCAAGCCCGCATGCAACAAAGGTTTAACAAGTGGGTGTCTGGCCGACACCTGTAATAAAAATGTTCAAACAGACTTGTTTTCGGCTCTTTTGGTTATTTTCTTGTGGCTTCCATGTAAATTATTGTGTAATGTTTGTACTAGACATGACAGCGTTGTCATTCCTGAGGGAATGGTTATGGAAACTAAAAAATAAAATAAAGTTATGGAAGGGAAACGAGATGCGACCATCTAATTTTAAGAAAAGTGTACTAGCTACAAATATAGCGCTATTGCTAGGTACTGCAGTCTCTATGTCTGCAATCGCGGCAGAAGCAGATTCAGCTGTAACGGCTGATGAAAACATTGAAAAGATTGAAGTTCGAGGGATTCGTGCTTCGCAACAGGCCAATTTGAACGCCAAGCGTTTCTCTGACGGTACTGTTGATGCGATTACCGCTGAGGATATCGGTAAGTTCCCGGATAAAAACGTTGCTGAGTCTTTACAGCGCATTCCTGGTGTAACTATCCAGCGTCAGTTCGGTGAAGGTGCAGGTGTTTCAATACGAGGTGCAGGTCAAGATCTGACCTTAACTACACTTAATGGTCAGAATGTTGCGTCAACAGGTTGGTTCGTATTAGAGCCTGCGAAGCGTTCATTTAACTATGAGCTACTCCCTTCTGAGCTTGTTGGCGATATAGAAGTTTATAAATCATCTCAAGCAGATCTAGCCGAAGGTGGTATTGGTGGTACGGTAATTATTAATACTCGTAAACCGCTTGATATGGACTCTCTAACTTTTTATGCTTCCGCTGAAGGTCAATATCAGAGTGACTCTGATACGGTAGACCCCCAGTTTTCAGCTTTGGGTTCTTGGAAAAATGATGAGGAAACATTTGGTGTTTTAGTTTCAGGTGTTTTGCAAGATCGTAGCTTACAGCGCCAGGGTAATGAAGCTTTTTGGGAGTGGGGAGCTGGTCCCGTTGCATTTGAGCAAGAGCGTAAACGTTCTGCTCTTACTGCTACTTTCCAATATGCTCCAACAGATTCGCTAAACTTTGTTTTCAACGCGATTGATATGCAGATGGAAGCAAATAATACCAACTATGCACTTTGGCTTACTCAAGGTGATACATCTTGGTCTGGTGCCCCAGGTTCTGGTGCGTGGGATGATACAACCTGGTTAGGCGGTTGTGGTCTATGTGGTGGTGATGCTCCGAGTGCTGATGGTTCAGGGACTCAAGTTGCTGGTCCTTTGAATGTTGCTTTTTGGCAGGCTCGTCCACGTGAAGCGACAATGAAGTCTCAAGTATTCGATTTAAAGATGGAATACGCAGGTGATAACTATGAATTTACCACACAGATAGGCACAACAACGTCATCTGGTGGTACAGACTTTGAAATGGTTGTAGATGACGGTACTGGTGGCACACCAATCCCAGGTGGTTCCTATGACTTTACTGGTGGAAGCCAGACTTGGGATACTAATGGTTTCGACATCGCAGCTTACGATCCTGGGTCATTAACCATGGGGACAGGTTCAAACTTTAACCGCACCCCAAAGACTGATGATGAAAGCTACATTCAAGCTGATATTAAATTCGATGTTGATTTCGGTGTGATCAATGCGATTAAGACTGGTGTTAAATACGCACAGCACAATACAACTTCTCGTCGCTATGAGTATATTCAGGCTGAAGGTTTTGATACGACTATTGCAACAAGTAGTGTTGCTGCTGGAACTATAGATGTCGGAGCCGGTGACTATCAGATAGCAAAGTTTGATCCTGAAGCGCTAAAAGCGTGGGCTAAATCTAGCATAATTGGCGAAAGTGAAGATTTAGGTTCATATCGTGAAGTTGATGAAGATAATTATGCTGCATATGTGATGGCGAACTTTGGTACAGACGGCATGCGCGGTAACTTTGGTGTTCGTTATGCTGGGACTGAAGCAACTTCAACATATTATCAAAGTGGTAAGAAAGTTTCGGATGATGCAAGTTATGGTGAATGGTTACCAAGCTTAAACGTAGTCTTGGACCTTTCTGATGATGTGATAATGCGTGCTTCAGCAGCTCGAGTTATGGCTCGTCCACAATATGATGATATGTATGTTAACCCGAATGTTTTAGGTGCTGATGATGATCTGCCTGATAATCAGTACTGGGTAGTAGGTAATATTGGTCTTAATCCATACGTGGCTAACCAAATGGATTTAGGTATTGAGTGGTACTTCAACGAGGACTCTTTAGTATCTGTAGGCCTATTCTGGAAAGATGTTAAGAACTTCGTAACTATCAATGAATACCGTGCAGATAGTGCAGACATTCCATTCGAGGGAACATTACGACCTGATGAAGAAGCTGCTGGTTGGACTGTTCAAGAGAAACAAAACGGTGAGTCAGCGATTATCCAAGGTGCTGAATTTCAGTATCAACAAGATTACGGTAATGGTTTAGGTTCTATTGTTAACTATACCTACACTGATACAGAGACTGGTGAGGATACTTACACTGATATGAATCCATTCTTGAGTGATAGCTCAGAACATTCATATAACGTGACAGGTTACTTTGAAAATGATCTTTTCCAAGTTCGTTTAGCATATAATTGGCGTAGTGAGTACATGATCCGTGAGCAAGGTTCTTATGGAAATCGCTTACATGATGCATTTGGTAGCTTAGATTTAAGTGCTATCTGGCATGTAACTGATTATTTAGATATCAAACTTGATGGTAATAACTTACTTGAAGAAGGTTCGGTTCAGACTGGTAACAATAACTTCCAGACAAACCGTAGCGGTTTCACTAATGGTTTCCCTACATTTGAATATGAAATGGCTCGTCGTGTGACTTTAGGTGCGAGTGTAAGGTTCTAATCTAATTAGAATTAAGGTATAAAAAGGGAAGGGGGAGTTTAGCTCTCCCTTTTTTTGTAAAAATTCATTTTTAAAAGAAGCCCTATCAAGGAGCCAAAGAAGATGCCTAATGAAATAACACTTTTAGAACCCAACAAGCATTCAAACTTTAAAGTTTCAAAACCCAACTATTCACAATTTTCCAATCAACATATTCTCCCTATCACCCTTCATGAGTTCTCTAGAGCAGCAACTGAATACCCAATAGTTTTTGTTAAAAATAGTGAAACAGGTCAGTTCCAATCTGTCGTCATGTTAGGTCTCCAGCCTGAGCAAAATTTAAGTGTGGTTAACGGTGAGTGGATAGGAAGCTATATTCCTAACACTGTAACAGATTACCCTTTTGCTGTTGTTTTAAATGCAGAGCAGCCTGATAAAATATGGATAGGAATCAAAGAGCAATCATCTCAAGTAGGAACTGAAGTGGGTGACTCCCTTTTTAATGCTGGTGAAGAAACACCTTTCTTCACCAGGCGTAGAGAAGAAATCGTACAACATTTCGAGCAAGAACAGGCAACTCAAGCTATTTTGCAATTAATCGCCGAAAAGGGTTTATTCAGACAACAATCGTTGACTGTCAATATCAAAGGTGACCAACGTAATATAAATGGCTTATATATGATAGATGAAGCCAAGCTTAATGACCTAAATGATGATGACTTTCTTGATTTGAAAAAAAGAGGCCTATTGGGGCCCATCTATGGTCATTTAACGTCTTTACATCAAGTTAATCGTTTAGCAAGAACAGAGGTTTCAAAAGGTTAATATAGGAGTCTTTTAATGCCAGAAAAAAACAAGATCACTAAGGTATTAATTGTTGGTGGTGGAACTGCAGGCTGGTTAGCTGCTAATCATCTTGGTAAACGTTTTTCTGATCTAGATGGACCTAACATTGAGGTGACTTTGATTGAGTCACCTAATATCCCTAATATTGGTGTAGGGGAAGGTACAGTGCCTATGATGCGTGAAACTTTACGTTATCTGGGAATCGATGAAGGTTATTTTGTCCAATCTTGTGATGCTACCTTTAAGCAAAGCATTAAATTTGTCGATTGGGTATACAACCCAAAAGAGAAAAATCATTCGTATCACCATCTTTTTGATTATCCTATGAGTCATGACTCAGCTTTTTATTGGCATAAAACATCTGCTTCGAGTCGTGATAGTTTTGCCAATTCTGTATCCGTGCAAAGTGTGTTAGCTGATGCAGGTTTAGGGCCTAAACTTGTCACTCAACCTCAGTTTCAAGGAGTCACTAGTTATGCTTATCACTTGGATGCACGTAAGTTTTCAGAGGTATTAAGGCTTAATGCGTTATCCAAATTTGGCTTGTCTCATATTCTTGATGATGTGCTTGAGGTCACTTTATCTGATAGTGGCGATATTTCTACTGTGTCAACGAGTCAGAATGGGGAGTTAGAAGCTGATTTATTTATCGATTGTACAGGGTTTAGTGCGCGGCTTATTGAAAAAGCTTGCAAGGTACCATTTGTCGATAAAGGGGACGTACTTTTTGTTGATTCTGCGCTAGCCGTTCAAGTTCCCTATGAAAAATCTCATGATGCAATTCCTTGCTTTACTTTATCTACAGCTAAAGAGGCTGGCTGGATTTGGGACATAGGCTTAACTGAACGAAGAGGAGTTGGCTACGTCTATTCAAGTCGCCATAGCTCTAGGCAAGATGCTGAAAAAGTACTCTCAGAGTATCTGGGTGGAAAAGTGAGTGAAGCTGAGTTTAGGCATATCCCCATGCGTATCGGTTATCGCGAGAAAGCTTGGCATCGTAATTGTGTTGCTATAGGTTTATCCGGTGGGTTTGTTGAGCCTTTAGAAGCGACGGGTTTACTTGTTTTTGATGTAACTTCAAGAATGCTAGCTGAGTGTATTCCTAATAAGTTGAGTAGTATGCATTTAGTTGCTGAACGCTTTAATCAGCGGACTGTAGATACTTGGAATAAGGTCATTGATTTTATTAAGCTTCATTATGTGGCTTCTAAACGTAATGACACTGAGTTTTGGAGCGATAATCGCAAAGAAGCCTCTATACCAGATTCTCTGAAGCAAAAACTTGCTCTATGGTCCTCAGAGCTGCCCAATCGTTATGATTTCACTTCGACTCTAGAGATTTTTAATCTAGAGAATTACCAGTATGTACTTTATGGGATGGATTTTGATACAGACTTAGGCTATTCAGAAGTTTCAAAAGATGGCTTAGATAAATTCTTATCTGAACAAAATAAGATTGCTGAATTTATTCATCAAGCTAAAACTCAGCTTGAGCCTCATCGTGAGTTAATTGAAAAAATTCATAAGTTTGGCATACAAAAAGTATAAATATTAAGATGAAGGAGATATCTACAGCCTCCTTCATTATTATATTTTTTTATTTAGAGACCAGCTTTAAAAACTCAGAATGTAACATGGCTGATTTATCGGCTTGTTCTTGTTGTTGCGCTAACCTCTGTAAAATATTTTGAATTTCATATTCCGAAGCTGGTTGGCTGAGGTCAGGTGTATGGTCCATTCCATATAAGATAAAACGATAGTTTTCATCATTGAAAATAGTGCCATAGCCACCAGCTAGATCCATAAATTCACAGGTTTTGTTACGCCATAATTCGAGCATTTCAGGTAAGCCCTTAGCATAGGCTGCTGTTTTAGCCGCCTGCTTCCAAAACTCAGTATCGTCCCGATCGCTGAGACAGTAGTGTAATATGATAAACTGCCTCAGGTCTTGGTATATCCCATTTAATGTCTTGTTATAGGAGTCTCTAACCGGTTGAGTCGGGGCATTTGAAGATAAATGGGTCGCTAATAAACGAGCTCCAACATTGACAATATGTAGCCCTGTTGATTCAAGAGGTTCGATGAAACCACCGGATAAACCAATGCTTATGCAGTTACCTATCCAAAACTCTTTTCTGCAGCCTATTTTCATATCAAGATGGACAGTTTTTAGGATTTCTTGGCTATCACCAAGGTGTTCTAATAGCTCTGCTTCCGCTTCCTTTCTTGTCAGTCTGTTCCCATCATACACATAGCCAGTCCCTTGACGGTTTGAAAGATCTATTTCCCAAGCCCAACCGTTAGTCAAAGCTGTTGCAAGGGTATATGGTTTAGGGGATTGGCCCAATAGAGGTTTTCTTTGGATTGCAACCGCTTTATTACAAGGGAGTTCTTGTTCAAATGATTGCCAATTATTATCCCTTAATGATTCAATTAATAAGCCTTTGAAGCCCGTGCAATCAATGAAAATATCAGAGGTAAATTCTCCCTTATTTGTAATGATTGAAGTAATGGTTTCACCATCAGTTTTAACATGCTTCACATTAGCTTCAATATGCTCGACACCGGCTCCGCAAGCTTTCTTACGAAGGTACTTCCCCATTAATATAGCATCTAAATGGTAACCGTAAGGAACGATGCCTTGGTACTGAGGTGAAGTCGCTGTTTTAGGGCTGTTTGCGTTACTTATTAGTTCAGATGAGATACTTGTCGCTTGCGCGTAGCTAACGTGTTTAGGAGACTGAACCCATGCAGTTGCATTATCTAATGGACCCGCAGGCCTTTGTTGCTCGAAAGGGTGGAAATACTCATGGGTTTGACCATCTTTAGGTTTCATCCAATTACGGAACATGATTCCGTTTTTCAAAGTTGCGTTAGTTTCTCTTAGTAACTCGTTCTCATCTAAGCCCATAGCGGCAAAGAAAAATCTGATACTGTGTACTGTCGCTTCTCCTACACCAATTGTACCGACGTCTTTACTTTCTACTAATCTAATCTTTACTGTTCCTCCTGATTGATTGTAGAGTCGCTGCAAATACATAGCAGTCATCCAGCCAGAGCTACCGCCGCCAACAATTGTGATATTTTTAATTGCTTCTTTAGCCATATATACCTCTTGTCAAATCAATAGCATTGCGATACCAGAAAGAATTATCCATCCAGCAAAAAATATTTTAAGTCCTTTCACCGGGAGGTGTAGTGCTAGCTTCTTTGCCAAAATACCACCTAGGATAGCGCCTGGCCCTGCGAATAAGATCACGTTAAAATAGGCGTCACCTTGGTTAGATAGGTGTATTGGACTAACAGACCAGACCGTAAGTGCTGTGACTATTACGCCCAGAGCAATAGCTAAGGTTGGCGTTGTCTTTTTTAGAAGTAAATAGATAACGATGACTTCGCCCACACCTACTGACAGCCAAGCAGTTATTACTCCGCCAACATAAGCTAAAAGTGAAAGTTGCAGGGTCTCATTTCGATTCAGTACACGATGCTCAGTTGTGCTTGTTAGCGTTATGCTGCTTAAGAGAATTGCGAAACCTAGTAGAATAGAGAACAAACTGAAGCTATGCTCAAGCGAGGTAGGTGATTGAATTGCAAGAACTTGCGTGGTCCAGATCCCGGCTATGGAAAGGGGAGAGCAAATACAGATTAGTTTGACAAGCTCTCTTCGCAGGCCCGATTGATTCTCTTTCTTAAAGTGAAGCCACCAGGTTAGTGCACCAGCAGTCATGCCGAAGCATTGAATAGCGAAAGATGTCGAAATGCTTTGTTCATTGCTGAAGTTGAGACTGCTAAAGACTGGGATAAAAATAACGCCTCCGCCGGCGCCTGTTGAATTAGCGAAGGTAGCGCCTGTGATCCCAAGGAAGATGTAATACCAATCAGTAATGAGTTGTGATCTAATATAGGTATCGCAAATAACCCGTATCTCCGTTTGAAAAACTATACCGCTGAAGAGATTTTAATCTTATCTAGAGCAGAAAAAGAGCCGCGTAAACGGATCCGATTACTGGCAGTAGCCTTATTCCTAGAGGGGCATAGCCGAACAGATGTCGCCGAGAGACTAAAAGTAGCCCGTGGCAGTGTTAACGCCTGGGTAGCAAAATATCTTGCGAGCGGCCCCAAAGGATTAGATGCCAAAAAGAATAAGGGCCGTGATAGCTACCTCACCTCAAGCCAAAAGCAGCAACTAAGTGCATATATAGAAGAACAAAGCATAAGTTCCTCTGGAGGCAGACTGACAGGTGACGCTATCCTAAAATATATTCAGCTACGCTTTAATGTCGACTACCACCCGAATGCGATTTACAAACTACTGGAACAGTTAAGTTTTAGCTGGATAACTAGTCGTTCTAAGCATCCAAAGCAATCACCTGAAGCCCAAATGGCTTTTAAAAAAGTTCCAACTGGAAACGATCCTTAACATCCCTGGTAGTGTGGCGCTTGAACGGGTAGATATTTGGTTTCAGGATGAGGCTCGATTTGGTCAACAAAATAGTACGACACGCTTGTGGGCGAGAAAAGGGACGCGTCCAAGAGCTGTGCGTCAGCAGCAATTTGAATATGTCCATTTCTTTGGTGCTGTTTGCCCACAAACAGGAGAGACTGAAGCGATAATTACGCCATACCTAAGTAAGGACATTATGCGTCAACATCTATCACTGATATCCCAAAGAACAAAGGCTGGTCGACATGCTGTTGTTGTGATGGATGGTGCAGGTTGGCATACCGATGATATAGCGGATGAATTTAATAATCTAAGTATCATCAAGTTACCTCCGTACTCACCAGAGCTAAACCCAATAGAACAAGTATGGAGTTGGTTACGACAACATCACCTTGCTAATCGCAGTTTCAAAGGTTACGAGGATATAGTGGATGCCTGTTCGATTGCTTGGAACTGTTTCATTAGTGATACAAAAAGAGTGGTGTCACTATGCCGAAGGGACTGGGCAATAATGACTTAATGTTAAGATGGAATGGTATAATGAAGATAGTCACGGGTAAGTTCAAAGGGATTAGAGAATTGAAATACCCAAATAGACCAAAGACTAGCTAAACCTAGAAACAGAAATACTGGTTTAGGGATGACAACTGTTCTGCTTTTATTGTGCTTATTCATCGTAGGTCCACTTTGTTATATTTTTTAGGTGGCTATTTATCACACACATTAGCTCTGGTGATGTTATCAACTTTTGACAGCGTTGTCATGTTTTGGTGTTTTGAGTGAGTTGCTCTGAAAAAGAGCAAGACATAGTTATATAGAACTCATCAGTGCTGAACAGAAAAAGTCCTAAATGAATGTCAAAAAAATGTAGATATTATGTTCGCTCTTGTGTATGCTCGTAAATGACAGCGTTGTCATCTGCTTGTGTGACGAGTTGTCTTGTAAGGTCTGCATGAATAGGAAGAGGTCTCCTGATTCGTGTTTTGGCAGATGTAATAGGGTAAAACTGAATTACATTTGTGTTTGAAATTCCAATAGTCTCTCCCCAGAAACTAGACTTGGCTAGGTGTTTTGTCAGTATTTATGTGATGAATCACCTAGCTTTTTTTTTATGTGGATTATGACGATATGGAATAGGTTTAGAAGTTGTAAGCGAAAAAATCCAAACACTCTTGCCCATGCTGGTAGAAAGGTGATCAAGGTTTAAGGTGTATAAGAGAGGCGCTACAATTGATGAGACAGTCTTATCTTGTAAACAGATAACTGAGGTCACTCAGATTAACGACTTCCTTCAAAGTCCTACCTTATCTCATATGTTTCACAGCTAGTCAGCTAGTCAGTTAGACGTTAACGTCTGTCTAGGTTTGCGTCAGTGATGATGAACTGACACTATTTAGTACTGACCGAAAATCATTAATTTTATAGTCCACAGTCTCAGATACAACTTAGCGCTTTAACGATTTAATAGAGGTGCAAGTTTTGGTTATATCAAGGGGAAAGATTGCGGCTAAGGTGGCTCATTTCATCTTGAGATGAGAGGACATTGAATCATAGTAGAGGGATAGAATGAAATTGAAGTTGATCACTGCCGCAATAACACTTGTGCTAGCAACGAGTGCTTGCTCCGATGTAAAAACTGAAACGAATAACCAAGTGTCCGCAGAGTCGAGTCAAGCTAAGGCTAAGAGCCTAGATCAAGCACAATTAAACAAGCTTGGGGAGACATTAGACATAAAGTATCGTTTAGTGACTAACTACCCGGAAGGTTGTCCGACTTCGGGTGTTGACGGCCGTTGCTTCACGGCGCAGATAGATCTGACCTCAGCTGTTGATGTGGACAGTAAGGACTGGTCTATCTACTTCAGCCAGATGCGCCCGGTGCAGTCGGTGAGTTCAGATGAGTTTACTATTACTCGTGTGAAAGGCGATCTACATAAGATAGTGCCAACCGCTAAGTTTAAAGGACTCAAGAAGGACATTACTAAGACCATAGAGTTTAAAGGTGAGCTGTGGCAACTATCAGAAACCGATGCTATGCCCAATTATTATCTGGTATCAGGAGAATTAGAACCGGTTCTTATCAAGAGCACAAGGGTGAGCCTTGACAGTGAAACAGGTATGGAGCTTCGTCCCTATGCGGTGTCCTTTACCGATGAAGAAACACAATATAAGCGAAGTGATACCGATGAAGTGAAGTGGGCGACACCTGAAATACTTTTTCTGGCGAATCAGGGAATTGATTTTCAGCCTGAGTTGGTTACCAACACGATAATTCCAACTCCCCTGAAAGTGAATGTGAGCTCTACTGATCGACCTGTATCCCTAAAAGACGGGATAAAGCTTGAGCTTCATGATGTTAAGCGTCAAGCCATAGATGCTGCCGTTGCACGTCTGAGTCGCATCGGTGTCGAAGAGTCTTCATCTGGCTTAGCCATCAGTTTCTTACCGCTTAAAGTCAAGTCAACACCAGGCTCATATCTGTTAGATATCGCCAAGAATGAAATCACCATTTCTGCTGCCGACGATGCAGGGTTTTCCTATGGCCTATCTTCATTAACCAGCCTTCTCGATAGTAACGACTTGGCTGTTAATACCATGAGAGTGGAAGACTCTCCCCGTTATGATTTCCGCGGTATGCATATCGATGTATCGAGAAACTTCCATAGCAAGCAGTTGGTGTTGGATATGTTAGATCAGATGGCGGCCTATAAATTGAATAAGCTACATCTGCATATGGCCGACGATGAAGGTTGGCGATTAGAGATAGACGGTTTGCCTGAGCTCACAGATGTCGGCAGTAAGCGATGTCATGATTTGAGTGAAACAAGGTGTCTGTTACCTCAACTAGGTAGTGGCCCATTTGCCAATGTTAAGGTCAATGGCTATTACTCTAAAGCAGATTATATCGAGATTTTAAAATATGCGGGGGCCAGACAAATACAGGTCATCCCTTCAATGGATATGCCGGGGCACTCAAGAGCTGCTATCAAGTCGATGGAAGCCCGTTATCGTAAGTTAGCAGCATCTGGTGATTTAAAAGGAGCCGATGAGTATCGCTTAATAGATCCAAAAGACACCACTGTCTATTCATCGATTCAATACTATGACGATAACACCCTCAACGTGTGTATGGAGTCGACCTTTCACTTCGTCGACAAGGTAATCGACGAGATTGCTAAGCTGCATGAGCAAGCGGGCCAGCCTCTATCTGTTTATCATATTGGTGCCGATGAAACTGCTGGTGCTTGGTTAGACTCACCTATTTGTAAGGCGTTCCTTGCCGACAATAAGCAAGGCGTGATCACAAGTGATGAGTTCGGTGCCTATTTTGTCGAGCGAGTATCGAATATTCTCCATGAAAAAGGGATAGAGCCTGCAGGTTGGAGCGATGGAATGAGCCATACCCGTCCAGAGAACATGCCAAAATCTTCCCAAACCAATATATGGGATGTTATTTCGCACAATGGTTTTCGCCGCGCACATCAGCAAGCTAATTTAGGTTGGGACGCTGTATTGGGTATGCCAGAGATGCTTTATTTTGATTTCCCCTACGAGGCGGATCCTAAAGAGCATGGTTATTACTGGGCGAGTCGTAATACCAACGAACGCAAGTTATATGGTTTTATGCCAGATAACTTACCAGCAAATGCTGAGCAGTGGACCGATATCCAAGGTAACCCCTTTGAAGCCGACGACACAGAGAAGCGAGATAAAGCTGGCAAGCTAGTCAGTGGCCCAATGAAGGAGGGTATGTCATTTAGCGGTCTTCAGGGGCAGATCTGGAGTGAAACACTCAGAAGCGATGCCGTGGTCGAATATATGACCTTTCCACGTTTACTTATCTTGGCCGAGAAAGCCTGGCACAAGGCGAGTTGGGAAGTACCTTATCAATATAAAGGAGCCAGCTATAATCAAACTAGCGGTTACTTCACCCAAGATATGCGTAATGAACAGGCTAGGCAGTGGGCTGTGATTGCCAATACCTTGGGTCAGAAAGAGTTAGCTAAATTAGATAAAGCTGGCATCGAATATCGGGTACCTACCGTTGGCGCTCATATACATGAGGGGCAGCTGTTTACGAATCTTATCTATCCAGGTTTAACCGTTGAGTATCGAGTTAATGGCGGTGAATGGCTTATTTATCATTCACCTGTAGCTGTCGATGGCCGAGTAGATGTTAGGGCTGTAGCAGCTGATGGTAAGAGAAAAGGCCGATCTCTAATCGTTCGGTAACAGGGTTGCAACATTTGTGGCTGCATATTACCTGCAAGTGCAGCCAGCCTAACTCCTTTCTTTGTGGTGCTTTCAGCTGAGTTAGGGCCTATTTTTATCAGTTGAAAGAAAACAAATGACAACGCTGTCATTTGTGTTGTAACATGAAGTTAACTTAGTCAGTGAGCAAGGCATTAGCGAGTAGTGCTAAACCTTGGATAAAAAAACTGTGAATGAGGTCTGTATGAGTGTGAACCAGACGAAGGAGAAACCGTTGTTTATAGGAATTGATGGTGGCGGCAGTAAATGCAGGGCAACAATTTACTCTAGCGAAGATGGTGTAATAGGTACTGGTGTAGCTGGGCGTGCAAATCCACTTCACGGTTTATCACAGACATTTGAATCTATTCAAATGTCCACCGAGCTAGCGTTAAAAGATGCAGGAATGAGCTTAAGCGACAGTAGGGCACTGGTTGCCGGACTCGGACTCGCTGGGGTGAATGTCCCTAGGCTTTATCAAGATATCGTTAGCTGGGATCATCCCTTTGCCGATATGTTTGTCACAACGGATCTGCATACCGCTTGTATCGGTGCACATCGTGGTGGCGAAGGTGCGGTGATTATAACGGGAACGGGATCTTGCGGATATGCTAATGTCGATGATAAGCACCTGTGTCTTGGCGGTCATGGCTTCGCTCTGGGCGACAAAGGCAGCGGTGCCTGGTTAGGGTTAAAGGCAGCCGAGCAAGCTTTGCTACATCTCGATGGATTCGCAGAAAAGACTATATTGACTGAGTGTATTCTCAATCATTTCAAGGTCCATGATGCTATGGGCATAGTTGAAAATCTGGCCGGTCAAACTTCCAGTGTTTATGCCAAGCTAGCCAGAACAGTGCTTGAATGTGCTAATGAGCAAGATCATGTCGCCAAAGAAATCGTTAAAGAGGGGGCTGCCTATATCAGTGAGCTCGCTCGTAAGCTCTTTGAAGTGAACCCTCCGCGTTTTTCTATGATAGGTGGATTAGCCGAGCCCTTGGCTCCTTGGTTAGATAAAGATGTCATTGCTAAGCTATCGCCAACATTAGCTCCTCCAGAGCTTGGGGCGACCTATTTTGCGCGTCAAAAGTTTAGGATAAAATAAACATGAAGCAGACATTAATAGCTAAGCGGGTATTCGATGGTGAACAGTTTCATAACGACCTGCCTATCACGATAGAAGATGGTCATATCCTTGCCTTGGATACCGTCGCAGGTGTAAAAGAAATCAGCGCCGATGGGACTTTTGTCCCTGGATTTATCGATGTGCAGGTGAATGGTGGTGGAGGTGCATTATTTAACGGCGACCCGTCAGTTGAATGCATAGAAACTATCGGTAGTGCTCATGCTAAGTTTGGTACTACAGGCTTCTTACCCACATTAATTACCGATAATGTCGATATCATGAGCCGAGCGGCTGATGCGATAGCAGCTTCATTGGTTAAAGGAAGTGCCGGGGTTTTAGGTGTGCATTTTGAAGGCCCACACTTATCTATTCCTAAGAAAGGGGTTCATCCTCAATCTCATATCCGCAGTATATCCGATGCAGAGTTGGAGATATTCAAACGTGATGACTTAGGCTTGAAAGTGGTCACCTTAGCGCCTGAAAATGTATCGGTAGATGTGATTAAAGCCTTAGTCGCCGCCGATGTGAGAGTCTGTCTCGGCCATTCTAATGCCAATTATGAAATTGTTGTTGCTGCGTTAGAAGCGGGTGCTACAGGCTTTACACATCTCTTTAATGCTATGTCTCCCTTCGGTTCTCGTGAGCCGGGCATGCTAGGTGCGGCAATAGAGAGCCGAGATGCTTGGTGTGGGCTTATTGTTGACGGTCATCATGTGCATTCTGCCGCAGCCAGAGTGGCTATTTATGCTAAACCAAGAGGCAAGGTGATGTTAGTCACTGATGCTATGCCGCCTGTTGGTCTCGAAGAGGAAGCGAGTTTTGAGCTTTTTGGCACTCAGGTTATACGTCAGGGTGATAGATTAAACGCTGTGACTGGTGAGCTTGCTGGCTGTGTATTAGACATGGCTGGGGCGGTTAGAAATACGGTCAGCATGCTAGGTTTGCCCTTAGATGAAGCGATTCGTATGGGCTCTTTATACCCTGCAGAATATTTAGGTCTAGCAGAAAGGCAGGGGCAAGTAAGTGTAGGTAGCCGAGCGGATTTAGTGTTGCTAGACGGTGAGCTTAAAGTACAGCAGACACTAATAGGCGGTACATCTGTTTTCAAGGCCTAGCATTATCAATTAATAACATTTAGCAAAATTCAGGCTCGAAAGTTCAATAAGCCCTAGTGAGCAATCTGGGGCTTTATGTTATCTAGCGTTTGTACTTACAAAGCGCCAAAAATACAGAAATAATAATAACGATAAAATATAGAGGAAAGGTAATGGAATCGAGTCTAGCAAAGTCACCTAAACGCAGGTTGATGTCGCTCGATGCTCTTAGGGGCTTCGATATGTTCTGGATTTTAGGCGGTGAGGCACTCTTTGCCGGTTTGCTAGCTTGGTCCAGTTGGCAAGGGTGGAGATGGGCAGATGCTCAGATGCATCATAGTCAATGGCATGGCTTTACCTTTTACGACCTGATATTTCCCTTATTTATTTTCCTCTCGGGCGTTGCACTGGGCCTATCTCCTAAGCGTTTAGATAAGCTACCTATAGCCCAGAGAATGCCACTCTATAAGCATTCAGTGAAACGACTCTTGTTGTTACTTTTCTTCGGTGTTCTCTATAACCATGGATGGGGCACTGGCGCGCCAGTTGCCATAGATGAAGTACGATACGTCAGCGTTTTGGGACGTATCGCTTTCGCTTGGTTCTTTGCTGCCATGTTAGTCTGGCATACCAGCTTAAGAACTCAGCTATTTGTTACTTTAGGAATATTGATAGCTTATGGCTTGTTGCAGCTATTTATGCCATTTCCTGGTGGAACAGCGGGCGTGTTTACCCCACAAGGCACGATCAACGCTTATGTCGATACACACTTTTTACCTGGAATCACATATCAGAATAGACCTTTAGATCCCGAAGGGATCCTGTCAACCATCCCAGCTGTGGCCAATGCAATGGCTGGTGTGTTTGTTGGACATTTCATCGTTAAGGAGCATAAGAAAGGAGAGTGGGCTAAAGTCGCTTATCTGCTGCTTGCTGGAGTCTTTATTCTAGCTTTAGGCTGGTTGGTCGATTTGGTTATCCCTGTGAATAAAGATCTCTGGACCAGTTCCTTCGCATTAGTGACGACCGGCTGGAGCATCATATCATTAGCCGTTTTTTATGCATTGGTTGATGTGCTTAAATGGCAAAAGATAGCATTTCCATTTGTGGTTATCGGCTGTAATGCCATCATCATCTACCTAGCATCTAGTTTAGTTAACTGGAAGTATACGGCGCAGAGCCTGTTCGGAGGTGTTGTTAATTCTTTCTCAGTTTCTGCTCAACCCTTAATTAGTGTTATCGCTCTGTTGCTCGTACAGTGGTTAGTACTCTATTGGATGTATAAACGGGGCATCTTCATTAAGGTTTAAGTTTTAACCAATATAATCTGATCGACTTAGCCATAAACCAGCTGCTTAACGGGTTTATGGCTAAAAGTCAAAATGACAGCGTTGTCTTTTTGGGTTTTCTGTTTTAACATCAATGAAACAAAGTCTATCCTATCTCGTGACAGGTGACTTTTGACTGTAAATCTAGTGTATTAATAAGAAGTGATATCAGCTGTACTCGGTATCTAAAATAAAATTATAAGAAGCAGGCTTATGGAAATGACAGTAAATAGTGAAAATAAACGCAGTAATTTTATTCCGATGGCAATTGTCGCCGGACTATTTTTTATTTTAGGTTTCGCGACCTGGCTCAACGGTTCCTTGATGCCTTATCTGAAGCAAATTCTTCAGTTAAGCCCGCTTCAAGCATCCCTTATTCTTTTCTCATTTTATATCGCAGTGACTTTTACTGCTTTACCTTCGGCTTGGTTGATAAGAAAGGTTGGATATAAAACTGGGATGGCGTTAGGCATGGGGATCATGATGATTGCTGGCCTGCTATTTATTCCTGCGGCTAAGACACAAGTCTTTGGCTTATTTTTATTTGCACAGCTGGTAATGGGAGCGGGACAAACTTTGCTTCAAACTGCAGTTAATCCCTATGTGGTCCGCCTCGGTCCTGAGGAGTCGGCGGCAGCGCGAGTCAGTGTCATGGGAATACTGAACAAAGGTGCTGGCGTCATCGCCCCCTTAGTCTTCAGTGCCCTTATTCTTGATAGCTTCAGAGACCGTGTGGGGATGGAGCTTACTCCTGCACATATCGATGAGATGGCAAATAGTTTAGTTATACCTTACCTGGGTATGGCTCTATTTATTGGTCTATTAGCCATATTAGTTAAGAAATCACCTCTCCCAGAGCTGGAAAATGAAGAAGATGATGTGGCAGTTAGTGGCAAAGGGCACACCAGAGAAGCTTTATCTCATCCAAATTTAGCTTTAGGTGTTGTTGCGCTTTTCTTCTATGTTGCTGTAGAGGTGATTGCAGGTGACACTATTGGCACATTTGCACTATCACTTGGCATTGGAAGCTACGGTGTGATGACCTCATATACCATGATTTGTATGGTTGTCGGTTATATCATAGGCATCTTAACAATCCCTCGCTTCATTTCTCAGCCAAAAGCATTAATGGTCTCAGCCATTTTAGGTATGGTGCTGACATTAGGGATCTTGTTCGGTGACAATGAGTCTTATGCGATTGCAAACACAGTCTTGGTGCCTTTTGGTGGTGCTCAATTACCAGATACCTTGTTGATGATAGCTCTGCTTGGTTTGGCTAATGCAATAGTATGGCCTGCAGTATGGCCATTAGCTCTCTCTGGTATGGGCAAGTTAACAAGTACAGGTTCTGCACTTCTAGTCATGGGTATTGCTGGTGGCGCATTTGGTCCTCTTTTCTGGGGCTTAACGAGTTCGGTTACACCCTTAGGTATTCAAGGTGGCTATATGGTGATGTTCCCATGTTACCTATTCATTCTTTTCTATGCGGTGAAAGGCCATAAGATGAAAAGCTGGAAATAAATGTAATTTGCTTACCACATTCTCTAAAGGAGCCTTCAGGCTCCTTTTTTGTGCCTGGTATATTCATGACACCGTTATCGAGTTTATAGGCTGTATAGAGTATCTAGGCTTTAGTAGGACTATGGTCCTAGGATAAGAGCTAGGGGTATTAGATTGATTTGGCCTGTAAAGTGGCTTGCTTGTTCTTTACTTTTGATTAAAGAGTGAAGATGGTGGCAGTACCAAGAGTCGAAGCTCCGGTGGAAGTTAGCTACTGATTAAATTTAGCTAATAGGGCTCAAATTCTAAATACAAAAAAGCCACTCAAAAGAGTGGCTTCATCGTATATGGTGCCGGCACCAAGAGTCGAACTCGGGACCTACTGATTACAAGTCAGTTGCTCTACCAACTGAGCTATGCCGGCGTATTTACTATCAAAAAGATAAGCTCGGGAGCAATCTATTTGATTACCAGTCACAACTCTAATAACGAGTTATGCCGGCTAAATGATGGTGCCCGAACCCGGAATCGAACCAGGGACACGAGGATTTTCAATCCTCTGCTCTACCGACTGAGCTATTCGGGCAACTAAACTAAGTGTTAGTCATCTACTTCAAATGAGTTTAAACCTAAGTTTAAACAGGGAGGTTTAAGTCCTGTCTCGTTTGGAGTGCGCGTATAATATAGCGATGTTATTAGCTGTGCAAGCAGTTTTTGGTTAAACAGGTTTAAGCTGTCAAAAACTGAACAGTCAACAATCCAGCGGCAGAACTTTGGTCTTAGTTAAGGCTTTTTTATTTCCTAGATAGTCTAGATAGTCAATTAAAGTTAGATTGAAATTAAGAGTTACTAAGAGCCAGCTTCTACTCTTTGCTATTAATGAAGAGGGCTTTTGTCGGGCAGTAGCTTTTGGAATGAATAAGTCAGTTGCTCTACCAATAAGCGATGCCAGCTTGAACTTTCGTTCTTTTATCCACAAATTTTAGACACAAAAAAGCCACTCAAAAGAGTGGCTTCATCGTATATGGTGCCGGCACCAAGAGTCGGTCATTTATGAAAGAAGGGGACCTACTGCTGCTCTTGTAAAGAGTAAGTCAGTTGCTCTACCAACTGAGCTATGCCAGCTTGAGCTTTTATTCTTCTATCCACAAATTTTAGATATAAAAAAGCCCCGAACAATGTCGAGGCTTTTTTATTATATGGTGCCGGCACCAAGAGTCGAACTCGGGACCTACTGATTACAAGTCAGTTGCTCTACCAACTGAGCTATGCCGGCTAAATGATGGTGCCCGAACCCGGAATCGAACCAGGGACACGAGGATTTTCAATCCTCTGCTCTACCGACTGAGCTATTCGGGCAACTAAACTAAGTGTTAGTCATCTACTTCAAATAAGATTTAAACTTAAGTTTAAATCAGGTGTGCACCTGCCTCATTCGAAGTGGGCGCTATCTTATAGCGCAGTCTTCCTGCCTGCAAGTGCTATTTTGTCACAAAGCCACCGTTCGGTTAGTTAGTGTTCAAATGAGTTGTTTTTTCTCCATGATGACAGTTTATCTCTGTGAGCTCTCTATTGATGAGCTATCTGAAGCTCTCATGGGGGGACTTCTATTCTTAAAAATCCTATTTACAAATGATTACTATTAATGATTGGCTTCAGTGGTGCTTAAATGACTTAATAAAGCAGGAAAGGGGAACATAGTTCTAAAAAATGGAAGTATAGAGCCTATTTTTAGAGATTTTAGTTTTAAAAATAGAACGTATTATGTAGGGCATAAGTTAATCACTCGTTATTCATAAGGTCTGTCATGTTTCGTAATACAGAAAAATCCTATGGGATCACAGCTATATTGGTTCATTGGATATCGGCAATCGCTGTTATTGGGCTGTTTGCTGCTGGAGTGTGGATGGTTGAACTCACTTATTACAGCAGCTGGTATAAAACTGCGCCTGATCTACATAGAAGCGTCGGTATATTATTGTTTCTCTTAACACTAGCAAGGATTGCCTGGAAGTTTGCTAACCCCAAACCTGCACCATTGACTAAGCATAAAAATTGGGAAGTTAAAGCTGGGCATTTGGCCCATGGTGCCATCTACTTACTACTGCTTTTGATTATGTGTAGTGGATATCTGATCTCTACTGCTGATGGACGAGGCATAAGTGTTTTCAATCTGTTTGAGGTTCCCGGAGCCGGTGAGTTGTTTAATGGTCAGGCAGACATTGCCGGTTTTGTTCATCAATATGCCGCTTACAGTCTAATTGGACTCGTCGTCATACATATGTTGGGAGCATTTAAACACCACTTTTTCGATAAAGATTCAACACTGGTAAGAATGATCACGGTTTTAAAATAGTCACTTAAATAAGCAAAAGCTTAGAAACAAATAAAGGAAGATAGAAATATGAAAAAGACAATATTATCAAGAGCACTTCTCACAACGGCATTGGCTGGATCTTTATTCATGAGTGGCACAGTATCGGCCACTGAATACGTCATCGACACTAAGGGCGCACATGCTTCTATCGACTTCAAGGTGAGTCACCTAGGTTATAGTTTCGTGGTGGGACGTTTCAATGAATTCGAGGGGGATTTTAATTTCGACGGCAAAAAGCTTGCTGACGGGCATGTGAATGTGACCATTAAGACTGCCAGTCTCGATTCTAATCATGCGGAGCGAGACAAGCATTTGCGTAGCCCTGATTTTTTAAATACAGCCAAGTTCCCGGAAGCAAGTTTTGAGTCGAGTTCGATCGTTGACAAGGGAGAGGGAAATTTTTTACTTAACGGTGACTTTACCCTCAATGGAGTGACTAAGCCTATTACGATACAAGCCAAGACGATTGGTGAAGGGCAAGACCCATGGGGAGGTTATCGTGCTGGTTTTAGCGGTACTACCGAGTTCGCTTTGAAAGATTACAATATAAAGATGGATCTGGGACCTGCATCATCACATGTGCAGCTGGCAATTGTCGTTGAAGGTATAAGGCAGTAATTAATGAGTAAACAAAAAAGCGCCTTACGGCGCTTTTTTGTGTCTATTCGTCGTCTTTTTCCGGTACGAAGCCTTCAATTTCGACATCTTTACCTTCAAACAAGAAGTTGATCATCTGCTCTTCAAGAAATTTGCGATCATCAACATTCATCATGTTAAGTTTCTTTTCATTGATCAGCATGGTCTGTTTCGATTGCCACAATGCCCAAGCTTCTTTGCTGACATTATCAAAAATACGCTTACCAAGCTCACCTGGGTATAGCTGAAATCCAAGGCCTTCTGATTCTTTTTTCAGATAGACGCAGTTAACGGTGCGAGCCATGATTACTCCTTAATTAATACAGAATCTAAGCTGGCGAGAATACGTTCAGTCGCCGCAGCTAAACCAACTTTTGGGGGACGGGGTAAGTTATACCAGAGTGAAGGCCTATCTTCCATTATCTGGTTATCGCTAAAGGTTTCCGCTGACACAAGTATTGGGCTGATATCTAGGTGGAAATGACTAAAAGTATGTCTAAATCCGGGTAATATCTCCTCTTCGAAAACAGTTAACCCTTTTGTTATCAAGTAGTCATCAAGTTCTTCACGTGTAGAAAATTGTGGGAAGCACCAGAGTCCTCCCCAGATCCCGGCTGGTGGTCTTTTTTCTAAGATGACTTCATCGCCCTTAGCTAGTACCAACATGTAGGCATTTTTTTCCGGTATTACTTTCTTAGGCTTCTTACCTGGGAATTCTGATTGGCGACCACTGAGCTGGGCTTGGCAATCGATAGCCACAGGGCAGTCACTACAAGCAGGCCTTGAGCGGGAGCAGACTGAGGCGCCAATATCCATCATAGCTTGATTATATTTTTGAACATCTATGTCTGGGGTCAGCTTCTGAGTCAGCTCCCAAAGCTTGTTTTCAACTTGTTTCTTTCCGGGCCAGCCATCGATGGCTCCGTGACGGGCCAATACTCTTTTCACGTTGCCGTCTAAGATGGCATGACGCTGTGCTAGTGACAGGGATAACACGGCTCCCGCTGTAGAACGACCTATACCTGGCAGTGACAGAACATCTTCAAAATCCCTTGGGAATAGTGAATCATGTTCATCACGAATGATTTGAGCCGACTTATGTAAGTTACGTGCACGGGCGTAGTAGCCGAGGCCGGTCCAGTAGTGCAGAACCTCATCTTGAGGTGCATCGGCTAGGGCATCTATGGTGGGAAAGCGCTCCATAAACTTAAGGTAATAGGGGATAACGGTACTGACTTGGGTCTGCTGTAACATGATTTCAGACACCCAGACTTTGTAGGGGGTCTTGTCTTGTTGCCATGGAAGGTGTTTACGACCAAATTGTTCATACCAATTTATGATACGGCAAGCAAAAGAGGTGTGACTGGTATTGCTGGTGGTGACAGAAGACATATTGGTCATTGCTTTTTAGAGATCGGATTAAGAAAAGTTAGAAACACGATTTTTATGCTGGCAGTCTATCTAGCCAGGTAGGCTTTAACAAGTCGAGTTTGCAGAATAGCTATGTTTTAGCCACTATTCTCGCCAAAGATAAGTGGGTAAATTAGCAGCTTTTGAGAAACTTGGTATACTTTGCCGACTTATAGTTATTCCGATTAAGAGTAACTAGGGCTTGCACTGACTTACAATCTTTGGATAATGCCCTTCTTTTCTATTAATCCTGCCAGACAGAGGGCGAAAATGAGCGACGTGACAACCGCGGAATTTAATGAAGAAGGTAAGTACCTTCGCAAAGTAAGAAGCTTTGTATTAAGAGAAGGCCGATTGACCAAAGGTCAGGCTGCCGCGATGGAACAGCAATGGCCATCAATGGGACTAGATTACTCGCCGGAGCCTCTTGATCTGGTTCAGGTATTTGGTCGAGAGGCTGATACTGTATTGGAGATAGGATTTGGTATGGGTGCCTCTCTTGTCGAGATGGCTAAAGCCTCACCTGAACTTAATTTTATCGGCATAGAAGTCCATAAGCCTGGAGTTGGCGCATGTTTATCTGATGCTGCAGAAGCGGGTGTGACTAACCTAAGGGTGTTTCACCATGATGCAGTTGAAGTATTAGAAAACAGTATCGTTACTGGTTCTCTGGCTCGAGTGCAGCTTTTCTTTCCAGATCCTTGGCATAAGAAGCGTCATCATAAACGTCGTATCGTTCAACCTGAGTTTGCACAACTGATCCGTCGAACCCTAAAATTGGGTGGCGTTTTCCATCTTGCTACCGATTGGGAAAATTATAGCGAGCATATGCTTGAAGTTATGGGCGCAGCTGAAGGCTATAAAAACCAATCGACTACGGGTAACGTTGTTGAACGTCCAGAGCATCGACCTTTAACTAAGTTCGAAGCCAGAGGTCACAGATTAGGCCATGGTGTCTGGGATATTATGTTCGAACGTATCGATTAAATTCTGAGCTCAATGAGCCATTGAACTCAATCAATACTTTGAAAGACAATTATTTTATAAGTTATTTAAATTAAGGTGGAAATTACCATGGCAACACGCAGTCGTCGTTTAAGAAAGAAATTACGTGTAGATGAATTTCAAGAGTTTGGTTTCGACGTAAATTGGACTTTTGCTGAATCTGTATCTGAGGAACAGATTGATATTATCGTGGATCAATTTATTGAACAGATTATAGAGCCTCGTAAACTAGGCTTCCACGGCGGTGGTCATAAGCAATGGGAAGGTATCATTGCCACTCAATCTATTGGTAAGTGTAGCCAAGACGATCTCACTGCCGTCACTGAATTTTGGAAGGAACAAGCGGTATCAGACGTTGTGGTTAGTGAGCTTTACGATATTTGGTGGAGTTAGTGCCTGAACTCGCACTACTCGAGCAGGTGGTCGATAAAGTTCGGCCCCTGCTTGGCCAAGGTAAAGTGGCTGATTATATTCCTGCATTGGCAAATGTTAATCCTAATAAAATTGGCATTGCAGTCACCAGTATCGATGGCACAACTATAGGCGCCGGAGATTATCTGGAACCATTTTCTATTCAAAGTATTTCCAAAGTCTTTAGCCTGACATTAGCATTAACTCTCTATGAAGAGCATGAGATCTGGTCACGGGTCGGCAAGGAACCATCGGGACAATCATTTAATTCCTTGGTTCAGGTTGAATTAGAGCAAGGCCTCCCCAGAAACCCGTTTATCAATGCGGGCGCGCTTGTCATTGCTGACCTGCTACAAGCAAGATTAGGTGCCCCTAAGCATAGGATGCTTGAACTCATTCGTGGCCTGAGTGCTAATCCATCACTGATTTCAGATAAAATAGTGGCTGCTTCTGAGTTTGATCACAGTGCCAGAAATGCGGCTATTGCTTACTTAATGAAGTCGTTTGGCAACTTTAATAATGATGTAGATACGGTATTGCAAAGCTATTTTCATAATTGTGCCTTGCGCATGAACTGTGCCGATCTATCAAAAGCTAGCTTGTACCTGGCCAACAAAGGTAAATGTTTAGATGGTTCTCAATTAATCTCTCCTGTACAGACCCGGCAGATGAATGCATTGTTAGCCACATCGGGTTTATACGATGGTGCAGGTGAATTTGCTTATCGAGTGGGGATGCCGGGTAAGAGCGGAGTCGGGGGCGGGATCATTGCCGTTATACCCGGAGATATGGCCGTATGCGTTTGGTCTCCAGAACTAGATAAGAATGGTAACTCTCTGGCTGGCACCGCCGCGCTCGAGGACTTGTGCCAACGACTGGGACGTTCTATTTTCTGATACCAGACTTGTGAACAGGCCTTGTTAAGGCTTCATATTCCAATATCTAGCGATCTCATCCCTTTGGATCCATTTATTGTAAATTTAATTTAGTGAATTGACCAACTACTGGTGTGATTCACTAAACTTCCCATTATCCTTCTACTCATCAAACTTGTAACTTTATAATAATCAGTCTGTTACCGTTGTTGGCACAGCTTGTGCTATGTCTTGTCATGAGCGTTATCGCTGATAACAACAAGTAAATAACAATTTGTATTCAGTGGTTACCGACAGAACAATTAAATTAAGGATAACTTTGATGAGAAAATTAGCGACTTCTATTGGGATCAGTGCGGTGCTATTTGCTAGCGGAACTATCACTTCTGTATCTGCTCACGAAGAGCATTCATCGGCTTCATATTCCAGTGACAAGAGTCAGTGTGAAGTCGCCCTAAACTATGACATCACCGTAGAGCCTAAATTACTGGCGATAAGTGATGAAGGTAAAGAAGTGTATCGCATCGAGATGGGTAAGCTTTATGTTCAAGGTGAACAGGTATCATTAAATGCTAGACAACAGAAACTCTTAATTCAGTATTCTGACCAAGTATCGACTCAGGTGCCAGAAGTTATAGCACTCGTTCATGACGCGGTCGGTGTCGCATCTACTGCGGCAAGTATGGCATTAACCCCGCTATTGGGTGATGCTGCAGGGGCCAAGCTTGATGAGATGATGGATGGACTCGAACAGAGAATCGAGAAAGTTGCTTATAAAAATGGAGATACATTTTACCTGGGTTCGACTCATTCATCTTTAGAAGATGCATTCGGTGAAGAGTTTGAGCAAGAAATAGAACAATTAGTCAAAAATTCAATCGGCACCATGATGATCAACTTAGGCAGTGAAATGCTTTCCGGTGAGGGCGATTCATTTGAACAGAAAATGGAAGCCTTTGGTCAAAAAATGGAAAATGTAGGTCAAGATATAGAGTTACAGGTGGATGCTCAAACACAAGATCTTGAGGCCAGAGCGGACAAGATGTGTGATAACTTTCAAGACTTAATAGCCCTTGAGCAGAAACTAAGAGTGGCTGTTCCTGAACTAGAAAATTACCCACTCATAGATGCGCCTAAAGTGGAATTGCTCGAATAGATTTAACAGTGACATCATAGCTTAGAAACCTTGGACTCTGTTGCTCCCTCCCATATTCGCAACACCCCCGTATTTACAATGAATACGGGGGCTTTTCTATGTGTGATTTCTTATCATCAAAAGTTATCCATTCGCGTTTGAATCAAGTTTAGCCTTTTAGAATAAACATTATCGATTAGGCATTAGAATTAAAGCGCAAATCTTTGGTATACTTATAAAAAATAATAACAAACGGGCCCTCGATTATTGAGTGGTTCCGATATTGACTCTACTCCTGTGTGCTTTTCACTTTGTAAGTTACTGTTTTTAATGATTGTTTGTCTTTGTTGAAATTCAGTTTTCTCATCTTTAGTGCTTAAGTCTTTTTAGTGTCGTAAACACCCTAAGGCGATTTACATGTTAGAACTATTGGAACCTATCGCAATTTTTACTCATGTTGCCAGAGCTGGCAGCTTTAGTTCCGCAGCAAGAAAGTTGGGAATTTCTAAATCCAAAGTGAGCACTCAGGTCGCTGATCTTGAACATAAACTGGGAGTTCAGTTAATTCAGCGCACGACGCGTAGCTTGAGCCTAACTGAGGCTGGTCAGCTTCTGTATGCACAAGGTGAAGAGTTACTTAGGGACGCCGATCAAGCCATTGCCAGTGTTCATAATTTAAATGATGCGACTCGAGGTGTGTTAAAAGTTGGCATATCCCAGTCATTTGGTACCATGCATATCATTCCAGCCTTGCCTGATTTTATGAATACTCATCCTGAGTTAGAATTACAAATTAGTTTGTTAGACCATAAAGTCGATGTTGTCAGTGAAGGACTAGATCTTCTATTGACGATGTCAGAGCAATTGCCCTTAGGTATGGTTGCCAGACCTTTGATGAAGTGTCAGTTTTTACTTGCCGCTTCTCCTGAATACATTGAGAAACATGGTCAACTCGAACGTCCTGAGCAGTTAGTGGATCATAATTGTTTGGTTTATCATGGCGAGTGGCACGAGCATAGTGTTTGGCAGTTTAAACAAGGAGAAGATTACTGTGAGATAGGTGTCTCGGGTAACTTTAGAGTCGATAATGCACCCGCTTTGAAATCTGCAGCCGTCAGTGGGCTCGGAATTGTTTATCTCGCCAGTTATTTGCTTGAGGATGAAGTTGAGAAGGGAACTCTGGTCCCCTTGCTTCAAGATTGGCAGCTTACTCATCACCTTCCTCTCCAGGCCGTATACCCAAGAAGAAAGCACTTGGCGCCTAAAGTCAGTGCCTTTATTGATTTCATTAAGGGGCATATTGGTTCTCCACCTTATTGGGATGCGCCATACACTGAGTTGTACTCGAAAAGGAAGTGATTTTTGATGTTATAACTTATTCAAAATGTGAATAAGTTTACTGGCTATTTAGGAAACATTGTTCTCATTTTGAAACTATTAACCAATCACGCTAAATCGTGGTTGGTTTTTTGTTTTATATCATGATCTTATTGTCAGCATTGAGCGGGCGGCCTTCTTAGTTAATTAACTATTCCCTAATGCTTGCCTCGTATTCTTCTTGCGCTTTGTTCTTAAATCAATACAATTAATGGCAGTTGATACGGGATAATCTGAATCCAATAAGTTTATTAAGAATGACCCCTCTTACTAAACTTATACAGATTAGCGTTACTGCAGTTCCGAATCGATGCTGGCAGAGCTTTAAGAACTAAAACAATGTCAGCCTTAAAACCATCATCCTAGTTTTGGTTTACCCCAGCCTAGTTGCTGGGGTGCTTTTCAACTAGAAAGAGATTCGTCTCTCTGTACCCTACAAGCTTGCTACTGACTAATATAAGTTAGAGTAAGCAGCACAGAGTCGGCACAATAAAAAAGCCACATTTAATCATGTGGCTTTTTTATTGTTTGCAATACCGACTGGTGTAAGAAGGTGGGCTGGTTTGAAACAGCCCACTCATATAATATTAGCTTTTTTGAGATACCCAAAGATCAACTTGATCTTCGAGTATATCCAGAGGAAGTGGACCATTTTGCAGCACTAAGGTGTGGAATTCACGTATATCGAATTTATCACCCAATGACTTTTTCGCTTTCTCTCTCAGGGCGAGGATCTTCAGCATGCCCACTTTGTAAGCCGTAGCTTGGGATGGCATCACGATATGACGTTCAACCATCTTAACTGCGTCCGATTTGGCATTGGGCGTGTTATCGACATAGTAAGTAATTGATTGTTCACGAGTCCATTTCTTAGCATGTATACCTGTGTCTACCACTAAACGACAAGAGCGCCATAGCTCCATGGCGAGTCTACCAAAGTCAGAGTAAGGATCTGAATAGAGTCCCATCTCTTTCGGGAAATATTCACTATACAGGCCCCAGCCTTCGATATAAGCAGTGTAGCCACCAAACTTACGGAACTTAGGAACTCCCTCCAGTTCTTGTGCTATGGCTATCTGCATATGATGACCAGGGGTTCCTTCATGGTAAGCGAGTGCTTCCATCTGGTATTTAGGCATGGCCTCCATATCGTAAAGGTTAGCGTAATAGGTACCAGGTCTGGTTCCATCAGGTGAAGGCTGGTTATAGAAAGCCTTACCTGCAGATTTCTCTCTGAATGTCTCAACACGTTTTACTATCATTGGTGCTTTTGGTTTAACGTTAAACACCTCATCCAGTCGTGAAGACATGGTATCTATCAGTGCAATCGCATCATTTAAGTAAGCTTCACGCCCATCATCAGTAGCTGGGTAATAGAACTGCTTATCTTCGCGCATAAATTTAAAGAAGGCTTGCAAGTCGCCCTTAAAACCGACCTTCTTCATGATGTCACGCATTTCACCATGGATGCGGGTTACTTCTGCAATACCAAGTTCATGGATTTGGCTTGCTGTCATATCTGTCGTAGTAGTGCGGGCCAAGGCCTGATCATAAAAGTCTTCGCCCTGGGGGAACTTCCACACACCGTCGCGCGTATCGGCTTTAGTCTCGAGCTGAGTGACATAGCTAATCAATTGGACATAGGCAGGCTGAACTTGTGTCAGTAATGCTTGTTTAGCGTCGGCTATAAGTTGTTTCTTTGCGCTTTCATCGATAGTTAATGCGGTTATTTTTCGTTTGAAGTCGGCCCACAGGGCACTGTCTTCTCCCGAATCGAAAGGCTGACCTGTGATGATGTTTTTACTGTCTGATAGCACATGGGGAAAGACAAACTTAGGGGCAATTATGCCTTTTTTCGCTCGAACTTCTAAAGAGTCTTCAAGTTGCTGCAGATATTTAGGTACACCATTGAGCCGACTTATATAAGCTCTAGCGTCTGAGACATCTGTGATCTGATGCTGGTTAATTAAGAAAGAAGCGACCATAGAATGGCCACCATACATCTGATTTACAGGGTAATTATGATAGCGCCATTGATAATCGCTAATCTCTTGCTCGAGTTTTTGCTTTAACAGGGTGTAGCTGAGATTAGTTTGGCTATCCAGTTTACTCTGATCTAGTTTACTCAGCTGCTTAAGGTGTTTCTGTGCACGGGCTAAGTCTTGGGCATCGGCTTCTTCGCCGCGCTCGTCCCACTTACCGTAATCTGTTTTAATCCCTAAATGTGTCTGAGAGATAGGGCTGGCCATCACATTTTCCATGAATATGGCTTCAAAAAGTGCATTGGCTTTTTCTGACTCGCTCTCGGCCTTGTAAGCTACTGGCTCGCTGGGACTAAGGTGTGAAACGTGAGTTGGGGTGGCAATTGCGCTGCTGCCGATAAGGCTGGCTAATGTTAAGGCTAGTAAGCTAGTTTTAGTTTTTATAGGCATGAATTAGTCTTATTGTTATGGATTTTTAAAGAGTAACGCCAATCCTAATAAAGCTAACCGTTAATGTTTTGATCTAAGTGTTAGTAAATGTGTCTATTACGGCTAATTCAAAGAGTTAGTAGTTTAAAACTGAATGTTTTTAAAATTACTGGGAGCTAGGGTGCATTCTCAGTAAATAAAGCCTTTGTAACTCAAGCTTGAGTGGATAGCGTTTCTCTATATCGCTTCTTGTATCTGGTTTAACTAACTCAAATCAGATACAAGAAACCTCGATAATCCAGAGCCGATTAGCAGAACTGAGATAAAAGTTCGTTTACGAACATCTTACCTTTAGGCGTTAATTCCCAGTGTGTCTCGTTTTCAGTCAATAAAGCCTTGCTCTTGGCATTCTCTATACCTTGATCAAGCACCCGGTGAGATAAGCCAGTTCTTTGCTCAAACTCTGTTTTAGGTATCGCCGACATTAGACGAAATCGATTCATCAGATATTCTAGCGAACGCTCATCTTCCGTTACCTCAATGGTGTCGAAGGTGTACTCATCTGCCGCTAGATAACCCTTGGGGTGTTTAATCTTTACCGTACGTAATATCTGTTTCTGTTTCAGCAGAGTGACTTTGCCATGAGCACCACAGCCAATGCCTAAGTAATCGCCAAATTGCCAGTAGTTGATATTATGCTGGCACTGAAATCCTGGTTTCGCGTATGCCGAGATCTCATACTGTTCATAGCCGAGCTTGGCTAATTTTTTCTGTCCTTGCTCATAGATGTGCCACAGGGCTTCATCATCGGGTAATTGTGGGGGCTTAGAATGGAATAAGGTGTTTTGCTCTATGGTCAGCTGATACCAGGATAGATGAGGGGGAGACAGTTTAGCAGCCGTGTCTATATCAGCCATAGCCTCTTCGAAACTTTGGTTTGGTAGTCCATGCATCAGATCTAAATTAAAACTGCGATAACCTGAGATGTGGGCCTTTTGCGCAGCAATTTTAGCCTCATCTTTATCGTGTATACGGCCTAATAGATTCAGCTTGTCTGTTGAAAAACTCTGAACGCCAATAGATAGGCGCGTAACGCCAGCGTTAGAATATGCCTCGAAGTCGTCATGCTCTAACGTACCGGGATTCGCCTCCATGGTTATTTCTATCTGCTCACTGAAGGAGATCATCTCATTGACTCCCTTGAGTAATCTTTCGATTTGCGCCGCATCGAATAGCGAAGGTGTGCCGCCACCGATAAATATCGTGTGGATTTCGCGCCCCTGAACATAGTGAAGATCGTTTCTCAGATCGGCAAGTAAGGCGTCGACATACTCCTGTTGTGGTAGTTCACCATTCTGGCCGTGGGAGTTGAAATCACAATAGGGGCATTTTTGCACACACCAAGGTATGTGAATATATAGACTCAAAGGTGGCAGAGTTAACATTAGATAATCATACCTTGTTGTTTCATTGCACT
The DNA here is from genome assembly GCF_002005305.1 of Shewanella psychrophila. Lineage (NCBI taxonomy): Bacteria > Pseudomonadati > Pseudomonadota > Gammaproteobacteria > Alteromonadales > Shewanellaceae > Shewanella > Shewanella psychrophila. Next base: position 2,682,891 of record NZ_CP014782.1, on the reverse strand, counting down.
GATCAACAGTTTCATTGCCTTGCCTCTATGGCTCAAATGGTTCTTTTCTTCACTATTTAGCTCTGCCGCAGAGCAGCTATGTTCATTAGGAATAAAAATAGGATCGTAACCGTGGCCGTTATCTCCGCTGGCTTGGAAGGCTATTTTCCCTTCCCATGATGCCTGAGCAATAATTGGCGTCGGATCTTCTGCATGGCGCATGTAGACCAAGACGCATTGAAAGCGAGCGGTTCTGTCTTGGGTATTGGCTTTTAGTGCATCTAACAACTTTAAGTAGTTATCTTTTTCACCGGCATTCTCTCCGCCGTATCTGGCCGAGTAGATCCCTGGGGCGCCATTGAGAAGGTCAACTTCTAAGCCTGAGTCATCGGCAATTGCCGCGAGCCCCGTAATTTCGGCGGCATGGCGTGCTTTTATGATGGCGTTTTCAACGAATGTTGTTCCGGTTTCAGGGACCTCTTCTACATTGAACTGGCTCTGAGGAAGCACCTCTACACCATATGCTGAGAAGATTTCAGAAAACTCTTTGAGTTTACCTTTATTGCCACTGGCGAGAACGAACTTATCCATTAGAGACCTTACATAATAGAGGGTTGGGTAATTGGGCGTCATGATAACTAAGGAGGCGGGGAAACGATAGCAGATATTGACGTAAATCGTGTATGTAAGAAGGGAGATAAAAGCCGATGATGGGTTATCTCGGCTCTTGTTCCCTTGTCTGTTTTTACACTATGTTTTATTCGACATAGAACTTTTGCTTAAACTTCAATTGGGTATTGAGCTTCTTGTTATATTTTATGGCAACTTGAAAGTTGATCTCTTGATCATCACGGTAGGGAACTTCGGCGACATAATAGATAGCCTTTCCTTCGCGGATCTCTCTAAACTTCAGGTTTATGCGAGCATCGAGTAGGTTGTTGGCAATTCCAGAGATCTCAACTGGTACGGGGGGATTGCCTTCTTGGCTAGTGTCGAGCACCGAAATATTGATGATGCCGGTGTAGCTACTGCGCTTGATACCATAGGACTTCGCTATGCTGGGGGTTAAAAATGTGCTGCTTAGGGCCACGTAGTGAATATCGTAGTTGCCAACTTTTTGTTTCTGCTCTGCTGACGCACTGCCAACGAAGGCAAGGGTGAGTATGAGTACAGATAAAATTGCTCTAAACATGACGCTGCTCCTGCGGTAATGAACTGATTATTAGCGGTAACTCGTTAGGGTTATCATATATTTGAGTATAGGCGTTTAGCCCATGGCTCGCTTCGTTCTATTTATCAACTTACAAATTAACATGAGTGAAAATAAAGCTCAGCAGCAGTGAGTCCTGCTGCATAGATACCGGTAGTGTTATGGTCTAGACACTAGCCCAAAACGGTACATATTGAGCTAAGAGGATATTGACAAAGTTAAGTATGATCATCACCACCAATAAAGACAGATCTAGGCCACCCATCTGAGGAAGAATGCGACGGATTGGTGATAGTAGTGGTTCAGTTAACTGGCCCATAACCATTTCGATAGGGTTATGACCTTGACTCACCCAACTTAAAATTGCACGGATAATCAGCATCCAGAACAGCAAAACTCCGGCCTGCTTAAATACTGAAACCACAGCTATTAATAAGATTGTTGGTATATTAATTGCCGCGCCAGCGATGAGACTCAATACGACAAACTTTGCGATGACAACCATCAAAGCCAATACCACTGAGGCAGTATCTAAACCGCCCATGGAAGGTAACACTCGACGCATAGGGGCAACGATTGGGTGGGTAGCTTTCACGATAAACTGGCTAAATGGATTATAGAAATCAGCTTTAGCGAGCTGAAGCCAGATGCGTATTATGACAACCATTAAGTACAGGTCGAAAACGGTACTAACTAAGAAACTGAGTGCATTCATGTTTTTTCTCTATTTATATTAAATCAAAATTCATTCTTGGTTAAATGTCGGTTTAACCCTTGGCTAATATTGTTCGGCCATCTCTTGTGCCCGTGCCACACAATCATCCATTGCTTGTTTGACTATGCCCCTTAAATCACCAGCTTCGAGAGCGGCGATAGCTTGAGCCGTCGTGCCGCCTTTTGAAGTGACATTTTCTCTCAGTTGGGCGGTTGTCAGTTCCGGGTTTTGTTTAACCATTTGAGCCGCGCCTAATGCTGCTTGCTGCACGAGTTGTCTGGCTTTATATTCATCCATTCCCGATGCTTTGGCATTGTCGATCATCGCTTCCATGAAAAGGAAGAAATACGCCGGCGAGCTGCCAGAGAGTGCGATGACTTGGTCGAGCTCAGACTCATTCTTAACCCAAACGACTTCGCCGCCGCTCAACATCAACTTTTCACAGAGCAATTTCTGCTCAGATGATATCTCATCTCCGGCATATAAGCCTGTCATGCCGACCCCAATTTGAGTCGGAGTATTAGGCATAGTACGAATAAGCTTTATCTCTTGTCCAAAGTAATCGCTGTAACGCTTGGCTGGAATGCCAGCTGCAATGGTTATAATGAGCTTATTGCTTAGGTCTAGAGTGCTTAATTGCTCGCAAACCCCTTGCATAAAATGGGGCTTCACACTGAGCACGATAACATCAGCTTGCTTCGCTGCGGCTAAATTATCATGTGATGTGACAATGTTGAGCGATGTCTTTAATGCTTCAAGCTTAGGGGCGCTCGGATTGGTTGCGTGTATCAGTGAGGCATTGTAGCCATTGCTGACTAGCCCGGTAGTGATGCTGCGAGTCATATTTCCCGCACCGATAAAGCATAATTTTTTTTCAGCCATGATACTTCTCTATAGTTCTCTCAACTTCTGCCTCTTCCGTTGAGGCTGTTATTTTAGGTGACAAAATATTGCCATAGGTTCGTTACTAGTCAGTGATGACTAACATTTGGGCTTAGTACTGTTAAAACAAGGCTAATATCTAGCTTTTCTCTCTTTCGCCGAAAATTGCACTACCAATTCGAACCATGGTTGAACCTTGTTCAATTGCCTGTTCTAAATCATTACTCATTCCCATGGAAAGCGTGTCCACTTGAGGATAAAGTGATTTGAGCTCTTGATATAACGTTTGCAGCTGCTGGAATTCATCTCTTTGTAACTGTTTGTCTGAGGTCGCGGTGGGGATGGCCATCAGACCTCGGAGGGTTAAATTCGGCATCTGATCGACTTTACTCGCCAGTGATTTCAGCTCTTCTGGTGTCGCCCCTGACTTACTGGTTTCGCCGCTAATATTGATTTGAATACAGATGTTAAGGGGAAACATCTCTTCTGGGCGTTGGTCATTAAGCCTAGATGCTATCTTTTCACGAGACACTGTGTGCATCCAATCGAAGTGACTTGCGATGATTTTAGTCTTATTTGATTGTAAGGGACCGATGAAGTGCCATTCTATTTCGGGGCAGCTCTCTTCGAGCGCTTTAACTTTAGACTCACCTTCCTGGACATAGTTTTCACCAAATCGTCTCTGGCCTGCAGCATATGCGGCTAAGATATCAGAATTCGGCTTCGTTTTACTAACGGCGAGTAATTGAATTGTATCGGCATTTCGTGATGAAATTTGCGCCGCTTGTATGATTCGTTGCTGGGCGTTAGCCAGTCTGTCTGCTATTGTTGTCATGATGTAAGTTTTTTGGTTGAATGGATATCCCATACTATGGAAATCACAGAGTTACTTGCTTTTAGTGTAAAACACAAAGCATCAGATCTACACCTTTCAGCGGGCGTTTCACCTATGATACGTGTAGATGGCGAAGTCAGAAAGATCAATTTACCTGCTTTAGATCATCAAGGGGTGCATGGACTCGTCTATGACATCATGAATGACAAGCAGCGTAAAGATTATGAAGAACATTTAGAGATAGATTTTTCCTTCGAAGTTCCCAATCTAGCGCGTTTTCGTGTCAACGCTTTCAACCAAGCGCGGGGCGCCGCGGCGGTGTTTCGTACCATTCCCAGCGACATTCTGAGCCTAGAGCAGCTAGGTGCTCCGGAGATTTTTAAGAAAATTTCTAGTTTCCCTCGTGGTTTAGTCCTAGTTACCGGGCCAACAGGCTCTGGTAAGAGTACTACTCTGGCGGCTATGGTCGATTTTATTAATGAAAGTCGTCATGAGCACATTCTCACCATTGAAGACCCAATCGAATTTGTGCATCAGAGTAAGCAGTGTCTGATTAACCAGCGAGAGGTACATCGTCATACTCACAGCTTTAACGCCGCCTTGCGAAGTGCGCTGCGAGAAGATCCCGATGTTATCTTGGTGGGAGAGATGCGAGATCTTGAAACCATCAGGCTGGCGATGACAGCGGCTGAAACCGGTCACTTGGTTTTCGGTACACTGCACACCACTTCTGCGGCCAAAACCATTGACCGTGTGGTGGATGTTTTCCCTGAAGGCGAGAAGGGCATGGTCAGAACAATGCTATCAGAGTCACTTCAAGCGGTAATATCACAGACCTTGATTAAGAAAGTGGGCGGAGGACGAGTGGCAGCCCATGAGATCATGATGGGGACTCCTGCGATTAGAAACCTTATCCGAGAGGATAAAGTTGCACAGATGTACTCTGCGATTCAGACCGGTATGTCACATGGTATGCAGACCTTAGATCAGTGTTTGCAGAATTTAGTTAACCGCGGTCAGATAAGTCGTGAAGATGCTCAGCACAAGAGTGCCAATAAGCAGACACAATTTTAATGGTTAATTGCTAAGGTTTTATTATGGATGTACGTCCTTTCTTAAAAACGATGATAGACCGCAAGGCATCGGATCTATTTATCACTGCGGATTTTCCTCCGAGTGCCAAAATCGATGGTGAGCTAACACCATTGAGCGAAACTTCATTCTCACCGGCTCAATCATTAGATTTTGTCGAGTCATTGATGAGTGATGAGCAGAAAAAAGAGTTCCATGAGACACGTGAGTGTAATTTCGCATTTGCATTGCAGGATTTGGGACGTTTTCGTGTCAGTGCTTTTTGGCAAAGGGAAGCATCGGGATGTGTAATGCGTCGTATCGAGACTCAGATCCCCGATGTGGATGATCTGAAACTCCCCGTAATATTGAAAGACTTGGTGATGAGTAAACGTGGGCTCATCATCATGGTTGGTGGAACAGGCACGGGTAAATCAACATCTTTGGCATCGCTGGTTGGTTACCGTAATGCTAATTCTCGGGGACATATTTTGACCATAGAGGATCCTGTTGAATTTGTTCATGAACACCGCAAGAGCATTATTACCCAGCGAGAGGTAGGAATAGATACCGAGTCCTTCGATGCTGCGCTTAAAAGCTCATTGCGGCAGGCTCCTGATGTGATATTAATTGGTGAAATTCGAACTCAAGAGACCATGGAGTTTGCTCTGGCATTCGCCGAAACTGGTCATCTATGTATGGCTACCTTGCATGCAAACAATGCTAACCAGGCGTTGGATCGTATTATGAACTTAGTACCGGACAGTAAGCATCAGCAACTATTGTTTGATCTCTCTTTGAACTTAAGGGGAATAGTCGCTCAACAGTTGGTGCCGACTATGGACGGTAAGGGTCGACGCGCAGCTATCGAGATTTTGATCAACACGCCCCGTATCAGTAGTTTGATTGCTAAAAATGAGCTGCATTCACTCAAGGAGACCATGGCTAAGTCAAATGAACAGGGGATGCAGACCTTCGATCAGGCTTTACTTAACCTCTATGTAGCAGGAGAGGTTAGCTATGCAGATGCCCTGCATCATGCTGACTCACCTAACGATTTAAGATTGATGATTAAGTTACAGAATTCAGAACAAACGGGCTCAGGCTTTATGGAAGGAGTAACGTTAGATTTGGAGTAGTGAACATCAATATTTGTTAAGTCATCTAGTTGAGAATCTATTTACTGGAGCCTCAACAAGGTCAGAGCAGTTATTCTCTGACCTTTTTAATTTAATTGGATATGAGTTCGCGCAATTAGCATTCTCTGATTAAACTTGGAGAATAGTTTTTATGTCAAGGACATAGGAGTGTCATGGCTGTGTTTAAACGATTAGTAATAGTGTGTTTATGTATCTGGGTTTCGTTTTCGGCTCATGCGGTCAAAGTGACCGACGAGTTGGATCTTGGTGGAGCCGTTCGCGTCAACTATGGTTGGAAGGATTACGCCAATGATTCTAAGCTGGAATTTGAGCTGTTTCGAGTGGATGTCAACTATAAGGACGATGGCTTGTTTGCTTCGGCTCAGTATCGTTGGTATCAAGATATTGATGTCATTCATCACGCCTATGCGGGATATAACTTCAATGAAGAGCAGAGTGTTCAGATAGGTGTGACTCAGGTTCCCTTTGGTTTACTTCCCTACGGTGCCCATTCATTTTGGTTTAGTGCCAACTATTATCTCGGTTTTGAAGATGACTATGATGCTGGCATACACTGGAAATATGACGATAAAAATTGGCGTTTCGATCTTGCCTACTTTTTCAATGATGAATATGGTGATGGTGCCAGGTATGACAGGTACTCCTTCGATGTTGCTATCACAGATGAATCACCCTATGAGGAGTCTGGTCAGCTTAATGCACGGATAGAGCGAGACATAACCACAGAGAATACCAAACATAAGATTGGCGCTTCTTTGCAGTATTCCCAATTAGATTACCTGCCGACTACTAATAGTCAGGTAGAGGGTAAAGATACCGATGGATATGCCGCATCCTTTCACTGGCAAGTCGATTGGGCTAAGTGGCAAGGGCAGTTTCAGTACATGTATTATGAGTATGATATGCCTGATAGCAATCGTATCGCCCTGTCGGCCTTCGCTTATCCCTTTGAAATAGCCTCATCGGCTGATGTGCTTACCTTAAACCTAGCGCGTAGTATTGATGTGGATTGGGGACCGATCACCAATCTTAATTGTTACAATGATTTCAGTCAGGTATTTGCATCGGGTGAAGGTTTAGAGGACTCGATTCAGAATGTCACAGGCTGCGCCATCACAGCGGGTAAGTTTTATTCTTATGTCGATTGGATTGCCGGGAACAACATGTGGTTTATTAATGGCCCTGGGGTAGGGATCTCGAATGCCCCGACTGAGTGGAGCTCACGTTTGAACATTAATATTGGGCTCTACTTTTAAATTCCTAACATCTAGGTTTTGAATCATTACTTTTTAATCATAGTGTTGAAAAAAACGGCCAGTGAAGATAACTTCACTGGCCGTTTTTATGATTTTTTAACTCAGCTTCAGGGCTAGTCGTACATGTTTTCGAAAAAGCTCTCGATGATCAATACTGCCGACATGGCATCTACCTGACCTTTGGTCAATGCCTTATAACCACCGAATTCAAACAGTCTGGCCTTGGCATCTGCTGTTGTCAGCCGTTCATCTTGTGTGGCTATTTTTACACCGAATCTGCCATTGATGCGATTGGCAAACTTTTTAGCTCTCTGGGTGATTTCTTGTTCTGTGCCATCCATATTTAAAGGTAGGCCTACGACCACCATATTTGGCTGCCACTCCTCGATAAGCATGCCAATTTCTTCCCATTTAGGGATGCCATCGACCGCTTTTATTGAACCGATAGGGTTGGCTGTGCCCGTGAGTGATTGACCTATGGCAATTCCAATGCTTTTAGTGCCGTAATCGAAGCCTAGTACCGTTATTGAACCCATGAAATACTTGTTCTCTTAAATTAAGAATTTGTTGAGGGAGAAGGTTTATGCATGTCCAGATTGATTGGATAGTTGCCATATATCGAAGCCTAAAGACTCCGTTGCTTTTTGCCAACGTTTCTCATGCTCAACATCGAAGAGTAATTCCGTACTTGCAGGGATTGAGAGCCAGGTATTATCTGCAAGTTCTTGCTCCAGTTGATCTCGACTCCAACCAGCATAGCCTAAGGCGACGATAAACTGTTTTGGGGCATCTTTACTGCCTAAAGCCGATAATACGTCTCTGGAGGTGGTTAGCATTAACTCGTCTGTCAGTGATTGGCTGTTGTTCCAAAAATCTTGAGGCGTGTGTAACACAAATCCTCGTTCGGGATTAACTGGACCGCCTACAAGGACTCTGGCGCCAAGGGAGGACACTAGTTCCGGTTCTTCATCTAGCTCCATCTGCTGTAGTAGTTCATCGACTTCTATGCCTAAGGGCCTGTTGATCATGATCCCCATAGCGCCTTTTTCATCATGCTCACAAAGATAAATCACCGAACGTTCGAAGAAGGTGTCTTTGAGTGAAGGCATCGCGATTAAGAAGTGGTTTTGTAAACTTTCCATTAATAGGCTCCATGGAAGAGGGGATAGAGGAAGATAATTCATCTTGCAAATATGGACTATATAGCCTGCTAACCGCCGGCTATTTTTACTGTATATTTGAGTTTTTCCAGCAAGATCTTGATCTGTTCTCTGTTGTCGGTTTGGACTTCAATATTGAACTCCTTCACCGTTCCACCACAGCCGCATTGCTTTTTTAACTTCTGGGCCAGCGCTTTAAGTTCTTTTTCATTCAAGCCAAGGCCTTTAATCACAGAAACCCCCTTGCCTTTTCGCCCTTTACTGTCTTTATGGATACGTACGACTCCATCTCCAGTGGGGATGTCTTTGCTCTCAGCTTCGGGAGCTATACGGCCTACATCTGTGCTGTAGACTAAGGATACGTTTGGATCTTTTCTCATGGGCGACTAATAAATAACTTGTGATAATGAGAGTCTAACAAACTGAATAATTTTATGGGAGCTTTATGCTTTATTAAGTCTTGGGGCACGCCCATGAGGGGGAGGTTGTTGGAACTAAGAAGGCTAGCAGATTCTCTAGCCTGCATCATTTTAAAAATGAGATAGCGTTCTTATGAGGGCTATTATGTTGCCAATATGACGCTAATGATGAGTGATACTGCTGTCAGGCATGCGCAGGGGATAATAAACTTATGGAACTTTGAGTGAGCAATGGAGCAAGAGGTTAAAACAAAGCCTATTGCTGCGGCTCCATAGCTGCCGTTATGTCCGTCTAATAACGTAAAGAGCAACCAGGCGAGCACGATAACTGGCAGGATAAATAGGCTGATATGCCCCTGACTCTTTCTGGCTGAAACTTTTTCGGATTTAACCGACGCTTGTTCGGGAGCAAAAAGAAAGATAGCACTCGCGATCAAAAAGGCACCGATAAACCAAAACATAAGAGACTCCATTACTCAGGATTTAAGATTTAACATCAACGACTAACTGATAATCATTATCATTAAGGTTCTATCTTAAGTCAAGCTGAACGATATACTATATTTGGCTAAATTTGAGTTGTAGATCATGAAATTGCTATGTAAGCTGAAATAATATAATGAATTTTACAAGATAAAGATCTGATGGAGTCAAAATGAAGAAGGTTATAGTTGGTTTGGTTGCACTGGCACTGAGTGCCTGTAGCACCCTTAAAACGAGTTCGGATTATGATCCTGCGGCAAATTTTAACGATGTAAAGACCTACGCCTGGATCGTTAAAAAAACAAAAGACAGCACATATCATCTGGATGGTTTGATGGATCAACGCATTCGTGCAGCAGTAGATAGTCAGTTATCGGCAAAAGGCATCACCCTTACCGATGCGGCCACTGCCGATGTCTTAGTTAACTATTTGACTAAGGTTGATAAGAAAATCAACGTAGATACCTTCAACACTAACTATGGTTATAACCCATATTATGGCTCTAGATGGGGATATAGTGGCAGCATGAATACTCAGACTACGGTTCGTGAGTATGAAGTCGGTACCTTGATTTTAGATATGGTGAATCGTGAAACTGGTAAGCTTATCTGGCGTGGCTCTGTTGCCGATACCATACGCGATCAGAATACTCCTGAAGAGCGTGTTGAAGTGGTTAATCATGCTATCTCTGAGATGCTAGTAAATTACCCTCCTAAACCAGAAGCTAACTAGTACCTTGGGTACGTCTGCTTTTATTTATTAACTTGTTCTAATGGCGGAACTGGCTTAAAGGCGCTCCAATAGGAGTAATGCCGGTAAGTTAAGAAAAAATATTGATAAAATAAGGGCTACAGGGGATTTAATCTAAATCTGGCTGTAGCCCTTACTCGTTCTGCTGTTAGTCAATGATTGCTACACAAATTCCGTTAATTCAGAAAGTGAATAAAAGGTGATTATGTATGCAAAATAGTGACTAAGTGATCGGCATTACTCCAATAGGAGCGTTTTTTTGTCAAATTCATGAGCACTCCTGTAACTTGTAATACCTGTTTCTTATTAGACTAAAGTCGAGCTTATCAATGTTAAATAGGGTGGTACTCTCTGACTCCATATTGGGCAGACACTTAGTGAGTGGTACAAGGTGGCGCACTTTTTAAATGGCATCGATGCTATGTTCTACACTCTAAAGCTAGAGCTCTGTGCATTGAAGGAGTCAAATTAGGTCTGGATATTCAGCTGAAACTCGCCCCCAGTGTCAGGATTGTTGTCGCTGCTTCTACAATCCGCTATTTTACTCTGGCAATAGCCAAGATCGCCAACTTCTTTTACGCCTCCTCGAGGGCATACTGTCTCAGATCGAATCGATTCATAGGCCCGCTTGGACGAACTGGTATGAGCAGGCTTCTGCTAGTTAGTCGTCAGTAAGCTCTATTGTTTCTGATTAGCTTTCATCATCTTTCTCAAAAGCTGACGTAGCAGGGTGCAGGCATTATTACCTGCTCCACTGTGTTGAATGACATCTATGTTCGCCACCCAACCTAATTCTTCAAATTCAACTGGGATTTTACAAAGTTGTTTGTTATCAATTGCATCTTGGGCCAGATGTCGGGGAAGTAAACCCCAGCCAAATCCAGATTTTGCCAATTCAAGTAAGACATAATAATTATCCGCATACCAGACATCCGGTGAATGTTGCTGATTATAATTGCTAGGGACTCTGTCTCTGGCACCTATGATCAACTGCCTATGCAATTTAAGCAGATCCATATGTTCAGATTTCGAACTTGCTAATGGGTGATTAGGACTAATCAATAGTTCAAATTCAACAGTACCTATGGATTCGAAATCGATATTTTTAGGGTAAATAAAGTCACTGAAGACCAGACCCAGATCGGCACGTTTTTCACCTACTAGTTGGATAATATCTTGACTCGAAGCGTTCAAAAATTCGAGTTGTATATGGGGGAAAGATTCAGTGAATTCGATTAGATAATGGGGTAATTGACTATAAGGAACCCCTTCATCCAGTGCCAGAGTTAACTTTTGGGGTTGCCCTTTATCTAAGGCTTCTAGTTGTTGATTGAGCCTTCTATGTTGGGCAATGACTGCATTTGCTTGGGGTAAAAGCGCTTTCCCCGCGGTAGTCAGCTTAGGGTAACGCCCGGAGCGATCGAACAGTGTCTGATCACTATCGATTTCCATATTCATGATGTTTTGACTGACCGCAGATTGTACCTTGCCCAGTTTCCTGGCTGCGGCTGAAAATGAGCCGGTTTCCACGGTTTCTACGAATGAGTAAAGCTGCTCTAGTGTTAACATATCAGTATTTGTGATGGTATCTGACTTTCTACTATCATAATTTAGCTAGATAATGGCTGCAAGTCTTTTAGAGGAGTCGCCAGATGACAACCAAACAACGTGTTATTCATACTATTTTATTTGAAGCCTTAGCCTTAATTTTAGTTGTGCCTTTAGTCATCCTGATCACAGGAAAAGAAACGGGTGAGTTGCTAAAAGTTGCTATAGGCTTGAGTTTCTATGCTGTCGTGTGGAACTATTTTTATAATATTTGGTTCGATAAGCATTTTGGCTGTAATAGAAGCGAGCGTAATGTTTACATCAGAATAGGCCATGCCTTAGGCTTTGAAGGGGGGATCATAGTGGTGACTTTACCTGTAGTGTCTTGGTTTATGGGGATCTCACTCTTTTCAGCCTTTTTGTTAGAATTTGCTTTCTTGGTGTTATTTTTCTTTTATGCAATTGCTTTTAATTATGTGTATGACCGTGTTTGTCAGCGGTTACTAACTGCACCAGCTTAGTGACATATTTGGTTTTATTGGCTAAATTAGTAGTGACATATTTGGTTTTATTGGCTAAATTAGTAGTGACTAGATTTTCGTGACTTGCTTAAAGTTTATCGTGCTAACTGATTGCGAAATTTGCAGAAGGATATAAAATACGCCAATCTGCAAAGATGACCGTTTAGCATTGCACGTAAGGGCCGATGAGTAATATAAGCTTTAAGCACAAGCTATAAGCGCCGATGGTCATATAGGTTACAAACGATGAATAAATGTTGGCTTACAACAATATGTATTATTGGGCTTGTTCTTAGCCCTGTAGTATTTGGCTGGAATGATAGTGATAAAGACGGGGTGCCAGATACTAAGGATGCCTGTCCTAATACCCCCTCTGGTGTACTTGTCGATGCTTCAGGCTGTGATAAGAGTCGACTATTTAAGAAAGTTTGTTTAACCACGACCGATGACAAGGTTTTCCCAGAGACTTGCATCGAGGCCACAGAGTTAGTCTTGAATTTTGAGTTTGCTAAGACTGAGATACTCTACTCACAATGGCAAATCCTCGCTCAAATAAAACAATTTTTACAGCTTAATGACGTTAAGTTATGCCTCATTGGTCATACTGATTCCGTCGGGAGTGAAAAAGCTAATCAAAGCTTATCCGAGGCAAGGGCAAAAAAGGTCATGGGCCTTTTAGTTGAAGATTATGGCTTCGACCCTGGGCGCTTTATTGTGAGAGGGATGGGAACTCGCTTTCCAATCAGTACAAATGATACACAAGTAGGCAGGGCCCTGAACAGACGGGTCAACTTTGTAGTAGAGTCAGATCACTAGCGTACAAGTAGGGCTCAGGGAGCCGCTTAGAATTTTGATTTGAATCGAACATGAAATAAAACAGCTCATATTTATATGAGCTGTTTTTCGGTGTTAGATTTGAATTGTGTTAACTCAAACATTTGTTTGGGAATTTTTAGGGAGTAATACATGGAAAACTTGGAAGGTTTGATCGAGCAAGCGCCAGAGCTTATCGTGACCTATGGAATGAAGATAATTTTTGCGATTGTCATCTTTATTATCGGTAAATATTGTGCTGGTATTGCTAAGAAGTTATCTAGTAAGTTGATGACCAAGCGTAAAGTTGACCCTACCGTTGTCTCATTTGTCTCAAATATGGCATGGTCACTGGTGTTTGTGTTCACCATAGTGGCGACGCTTGGACAGATTGGCGTGCAGACAGCATCATTAGTTGCTGTTATCGGTGCCGCGGGTTTAGCGGTTGGTTTGGCGCTGCAAGGCTCGCTGTCTAATTTTGCTTCTGGCGTCTTGATGGTGATGTTCCGTCCATGTCGCGTAGGTGATTATGTTGAAGCTGCTGGAATCGCGGGTACAGTCAATGAGATCACTATTTTCTCAACCAAGCTACTGACACCGGATAATAAACTTATCGTGGCACCTAACTCGGCCATGATGGATGGTACAATCGTTAACTATTCAGCGATGGATACTCGCCGTGTCGATTTCGTTATCGGTGTTTCTTATGATGCAGATCTGTTAGAAACCAAGAAGGTACTGACACGTGTTATCGAGAATAACCAGTATGTATTGAAAGACCCTGCTTATACTATTGCACTGTCTGAGCTTGCTGACTCGTCGGTTAATTTCGTGGTACGCCCATGGGTTAAGGGCAGTGATTACTGGCCTGCATATTTCGAAATTCTTGAGCAGATTAAGCTTGCATTGGATGAAGCGAATATTGGTATTCCATACCCTCAGATGGATCTTCATTTGAAAGAGACACCTGCAGTTGCATCTACTGCAGCAGCTTAAATCTAAGCTCTTGTACTGACTGTTAGCTCTTACTTACACGCTAGCGCACAGAGTAAGAAGGCTTGAAATAAGATAGCTGAAAGTTAGAGAGTTAGAATTGAGACACAAAAAAGGTCGGCATTTGCCGACCTTTTTTGTGTCTGGAATACTTATGAAGATTTACCAAGGATGGAAATAAATCTTCGTTGTGTCTGGAACACTTATGCTACTAAGGAATCTAGGAATCTAGGAATCTAGGAATCTAGGAATCTAGGAATCTAGGAATCTAGGAACTAGAACCTTAGGTATTAATGTACTTCGCCATATTGATAATCAAATTTTGGCATGCCCCAATGAAACCTTATCGCCAGCATTCTCAATCCGAAACCAAAGGGCAGGCAGATGGCTAGATTGACCCATTCACTGACTCCGTATGATTTGAGGCCAACATAGAGTGCGGCAGTGAGCAGAGCGACCAGGGCGTAAAATTCTTTCTTGAAGATGAGGGGGACTTGGTTACATAAAATATCACGAATTACGCCACCAAAAACACCTGTTACTAGCCCCATAACAACGGCAACGAGTGGGCTAAACCCAAGTGATAGCGTCTTCTGAGCACCCACAATGGAAAATACCGCCAAGCCTAAAGCATCTATGGCTAAGAAGAGCTTAGATAGATATCGCATTACAGGGGCGATAACCACGGTGAGCAGTGAGGCAAACGCAATGGCGATAAGATAATGAATGTTCTCCACCCAGATCAAGGGATAATTTCCCAGCATCATGTCACGTAAAGTACCGCCACCTATGGCTGTGGCACAGCCTATGATGACGACACCGAAGAGATCCATCTGTTTCTTACCTGCGCAAAGGGCACCTGTCATCGCTTCGGCTATGATACCTATAAGCCAGAGAATGCTGATAAATTGAACTTCCTGCATGATAAGAGTGCCACTGAGTAAAAGGAGACGGATTTTGCCTGATAAGAAACCGGAATAATAGCTATAAATATTGAGTTTATAGATTAGTATTTATAATGCCTTTTTTATTTTTTAATCATCAATTGTATTGCTATAGAGTTATTCTGTTGTTAGTAATAATAACTCAATATATTTTATTTGTTGTGTCGTTCTAGTTTGGGCGCAATGTTAATTGGTTGTTGTTATTTCTTAAGGTTAAGTCTTATTCTATTGACGATAATTCCTGACTTTATTCTATGCTGGAGCGGGGAGGGATTTTTGGCTGATAAATACTGGTACTCGCTATGCTCAGGGAGTAGTATTCATGACTCGAAATCATAAACAGGGGCTAAGATGATCGATTTTCGCAGTGATACAGTAACCAAGCCAACGGCTGCAATGCGCGAGGCGATAGCCAATGCCGAAGTGGGGGATGATGTTTATGGCGATGATCCTACGGTCAACAGTTTAGAGGCCATGGTCGCCGAGATGTATGGCTTCGATGGAGCCTTATTCACCTCATCTGGTACTCAAGCTAACTTATTGGCCTTGATGGCTCATTGTGAACGTGGTGATGAGTATATTTGTGGTCAACAAGCGCATAACTACAAGTTTGAAGGAGGCGGCGCCGCGGTACTTGGCAGCATTCAGCCTCAACCTCTTACTAACCAAGCTGATGGTAGTATCTTGCTCACCGATATTCAGTCTGCGATTAAACCTGACGATGTGCATTTTGCTCATACTAAACTACTAAGTCTCGAGAACACCATAGGTGGTAAAGTCTTGCCTCAAGCCTATTTGGCACAAGCGCAAACCTTGGCATTTGACCATAAGCTGAAAATCCACCTCGATGGGGCTAGAGTTGCTAATGCGGCCGTTGCGCAAAATATTGCCATTAGTGATATCACTCAATATTTTGATTCTGTTTCTATCTGTCTGTCAAAAGGCTTATGTGCCCCTGTGGGCTCGCTGCTTTTAGGTGATGAGCGTTTAATCCATAAAGCCAGACGCTGGCGTAAGATGCTAGGTGGTGGCATGCGCCAAGCCGGTATTTTAGCCGCAGCGGCTAAACTTGCTATCACAGATCAAGTCGATCGCTTGGCTATCGATCACGACAATGCTCGCTATTTGGCAGAGTGTCTGTCTGAGCTTGATGAATTTGAGACTGATCTGACGCAGGTGCAAACCAATATGCTGTTTGCTGAGGTGAAGCAAGGTGTAGATATCCAGCATATCGCGAATGAGCTTAAATCTCAGGGGATATTAATCAGTCCTGGCTCCACATTGAGGCTGGTGACTCACGCCGATATAAGCCGAGCAGATATCAAAACCTTTATCGTTAAACTAAAAGGCTTGCTGGCTTAATGGTCTGATAGTGACTATTTAACAAGTCATGTCATAATTAAAAAGTCTGCAGAAGCAGACTTTTTTTGTTTTTACATTGGCAATAGCAAGACGAGTTACTGTTAGCGCCTCATTAGTGTGAGTGGCTACTATGGCCATTGCCGGTGATTTGTTGGCCGTCACTGGTATAAAACCCTGAGCTGCCATGTTGAATGAAGCCTTGAGTGATCATCTTGGCGATAAATGGGTCTGACTCGCTGTCACCCACATCGGCAAAATCGATATCTTTATACCCTGTAGTCAAAGCCTTAAAGTCGGCTTGTGTAACAGGCTTTACCTCGGCGAGCTGATAAGTCAGTTGTTGATCACCTTGACCTATAGTCAGTTGATAAGGCAAATCCAATGATGTCGCCCACTGTAGGCTCACCTCTTGCCCCTTCAGTTCCCCCCTAAAGCTCTCAACTGTCAGGCAAGTGTGTTGGATATTATCGGCCTGTTTAAGCTTAGAGCGAATTTGTGGTGAGACAAGATGGAAGACTTGTTCCAAATCATAGCTGATATTGAGTGAGAGTAGATCGCTCGGGCGATAACTCACAGAGCGTTTATCCATGGGGAAGTAGCGAACATATTCGCCATTGTGCTGCCAAGCCTCGAAACTTTGCGGCGATCTTTGGTAGATAGCCGTGTCTTGGTAGCGTGTCAGTTGCAGCTGATGTTTGGTCACATGGACGCCACGAGTTTGCGATACTTCATAAGTCGCACTGAGCTGATGAGGCATCACACCGGTACAGACTAACTCTAATTTTGTTGCCGGCTCTATACTCCTTGGTTGCTGAGCTTGCTCAGCACTTACAGATGTTGATTGCTCAGATGTTGACAGTACTGATGTGGAATGAGCCGAGACGACTTGAACGAAACCGACGAGTAGGGCGGCACTAAGCAAAGAATACTTCATAAAAACTCCTGTGCTTTTAATATTTGGGTGGAGGCCGCCTAACTAATACCAATGGGCAAAAGGTTAGCCGGCCTAATAAACAGAGCTTATAGAGCCGCTTCGGCTTTAATGACTAAGTTAGCGGCGTGATTTATTACGTGGAAAATATGGTTCTGCTCTACGGTACCTTGCACTAAGTGTGCACCTGGTCCGCTGGCGAAAATTCCGACATCTTCACCAGCATGGGTCTCAGATTCTAATGGCACTAAGGCCTCTTGATGGAATCCCGCACTTTGAGTGTCGACATAGTTTAAATCGAATCGACCTGCAGCTATGGGGAGTCCATAGCGCTCGTCACCACCGTTATCTAGTGCAGCGTAGCCTCGACCATTGGTGTAGCCCACTGTGGTGTAAGGCATGCCGTTGGCATCGGTAGAGTTAGTGACGGCTGATATACCACTGGAATCATTACCCTTTACGAGCCCTAAGATAGGGTTGCCGCGTGTTGGGTAACCAGCAATGGTAAAAACATGACTATGGTCGGCAGTGACCATGAGTAAGGTGTCTTTAGTTGACGTCTTTTCCATGGCCACACGCACGGCTTCAGATAGTGCAATTGTATCGTGCAGTGCTCTTGCCGCATTACCTGCATGATGGGCATGGTCGATACGGCCAGCTTCTATGATAAGCACGAAGCCCTTGTCATTCTTCTTAAGGATGTCGATAGACTTTGCTGTCATCTCAGCAAGGGATGGCTCACCTGCTGCACCGTCAGTGATGCGGTCGTAGTCGTACTCCATATGAGATGAATTAAACAGACCCAAGGCATGATCCGTTGTTGTTGGGTCCAATGCTAAAAAGCTGTCTCTGTCGGCAACATAAGCGGAATTGGTGTATTTAGCGGTCCACTCAGATGTTAAATCGCGACCATCGAGTCGCTTACCATTTTTGCCTTCTGGATCTGTCATTGTGTTTGGAATAAAGGCGCGTCGTCCGCCGCCCATCACCACATTAATACCTGAGCCGTAGCTGTAATCCAATAGCTGTGCCGCAATATCCTTACAGCCGTTGGTCACAGCTTCAGCCGTTAAATCTGCATCACTTTCCCAGTCGCGCTCAGGTGAATGGGCATAAGCCGCTGCCGGAGTTGCATGGGTGACTCGTGCTGTTGATATCACGCCTGTCGACATGCCTGCGATAGAGGCAAGTTCGATGGAAGTCATCAGGTCTTGTCCCTGAGTTGAGGCACAGTTTCCGCGAGTCACACCTTCAGCCTGCGAAAGCACGCCGACATCGGTTTTCACGCCTGTGACCATAGCGGTCATAGTGCCTGCTGAATCTGGTGTTTGGCCGTTAACGTTATAGGTTTTCGCTAATCCAAGGTGCGGTAAGGTCTCGAATGAGAGTGAGTTTTCTTCACCTGTATTACCTTTAAGTTGACCATCTAAGATACGGGCAGCGGTTACTGTCGATACACCCATGCCATCACCGACGAAAAGAATGATGTTCTTTGCGGCGCCCGCTTGGTTGTTAATTGAAATATCGGCAGCCTGGGTCACGCGCTTCTGGCCGTCGACATACCATTGATTAACGGCGGTCCAGTCCTTACCGTCACTGCCGTTTGAGCCATTGTCACCGTCGTTACCACAAGCGGCTAAACCTAAAGTTGCTGCCATCGACAGTACGAGTAATTTCTTATTCATGTTTTGCTCCAAATGAGTACTGTTAGATTAGTATTTTGTGCCGCCAAGCGATTGTGCCTGGTTGATAATATGGAAGATGACGTTTTGCTCGATAACTCCTTGGGCCAAATGAGAACCTGGGCCTGTTGCATGAAGGGTAATATCTTCACCCGCATGGGTTTCGCTGCTTAATGGGACTAATGATTGCTGCATAAAGTCTTTCTGCTCAGTATCGACTGATGAAAGATCATCACGCTGAGCGATAACCGCGCCAGGGCCATTGGTATAGCCCAATGTAGTGTAAGGTTTACCATCATCGGCGATGGCTAGCTCACCACCTACGTTGTGGACCAGACCAAGAATGGGATTACCACGCTCAGGATATCCTGCAATGGTGAATACATGGCTGTGATCTGCGGTTACCATGATTAACGTTTCATCGGGATTGGTATTATCAAATGCGGCTTTTACTGCGTTTGATAGCTCTACCGTGTCCACTAAAGCACGATGAGCATTACCCGCATGGTGAGCGTGATCGATTCGACCCGACTCGACGATAAGTAAGTAACCTTGCTCATTCTTGTTGAGGATCTCGATAGACTTTGTTGTCATCTCTGTGAGTGAGGGCTCACCAGCGGTATCGTCCATACGGTCTGCTTCATATTCCATATGAGACGAGTTGAACAGACCCAATAGATGATCGGTCGAGTCCGCATCTATGGCATCGAAGCCTTCCTTGTCCCATACATAGGCGGCGTTGCTGAAGTTCTCTGTCCAGGCTTGAGTCAAATCGACACCGTCGCTACGGCGACCCGACTTGTTTTCACCATCGGTGACAGTATCGGGTATGAAGTTACGACGACCACCACCGAGTGCCACACTCAGCGCATTATCTTCATCTCGCATAACGAGTTGGTACGCAATGTCTTTACACTCATTGGTTATAGCTTCAGTGGGTAAATTGCTATCAGCCTCCCAGTTACGCTCAGGTGTTGTGGCATAAGTCGCAGCAGGTGTGGCGTGTGTGATGCGGGCCGTGCTAACAACTCCAGTTGATAGCCCTTTGGCATTGGCCAAATCGACCAGGGTGATTAACTCATTGCCTTTGGAGGATAAGCAGTTAGCGCGAAGGCTGGCATCTGAAACTGATAATACCCCGGCTTTAGACTTAACCCCTGTGGCCATGGCGGTCATGGTGCCAGCAGAATCTGGAGTCTGCTGATTAGTGTTATAGGTTTTAACTAGGGCAGTGTTAGGAAACTGCTCGAAGCTGAGAAAATTTTCTTCGCCACCTTGATTACCTTGGATCTGCTGACCTTGATAGATACGTGCCGCCGTGAGAGTCGAAACCCCCATGCCATCACCGACAAAAAGAATGACATTTTTGGCTTGGGTTTTATTCGTTTGCAGGGTTTTATCGCTGACAACTTGCGCACTGGTTTTGAACCATTGACTGTCAGTTTGTGTGGCAGGTAAAACGGCGGCATTGGTAGCCATAGTCACTAAACTGCATGAAACGAGCGCAGCTACTTTTTTCATATTAATCACTATCATCACCCTTATTTTATTGAGGTATGTTGGGATTTCATTTTTTAGACGCGACGATTGTCTGTGATTTGTATGACAGAAATGGGTAAGCAATGTGTAAGTTTTGTGACTTTGTTGTAAGTTAGCTTTAATGATGTTTACTCATCTCTTGTTTTAATTAATTTGTTCGCTAACCGTGCATCTTGCCGATACTTGCTCGTTCTCAGTGCGATATATCCATTTTAAATCTTAATAAGTTATTGTTTATTAGTTAATTTAAATGTGGTCTCTATTTTTATACCTATTAATGGGTATTTGGTGGCACTCAATATGAAGATTTGTCTCAGGCTCCGAATTTTGTGGGCAGACATTTAAAATGATTAACTTTTGAGCCATAACTTTTCAAGAAGGGAGATATAAATGAAATATTACAGCCGTAGATTTATCAAACCTGAGCACCTAAATCCTGCAAATGCACTCTTTGGTGGTCAGCTATTAAGTTGGGTAGATGAAGAGGCGGTCATCTTTGCTGGATGCCAGATGAGTAGCCAGAGCATAGTCACTAAGATTATCTCGGAGATTAATTTCAGAACCCCGGCTAGGCAGGGAGATGTTATCGAGTTCGGTTTAGAGATGATCAGTGCAGGATCCAGCTCGATAACCGTGCGCTGTGAAGTGAGAAACAAGGTGACCCGTCTTCCTGTGGTCTATATAGATAAAATGGTCTTTGTAAACGTTAATGATCAGGGCTTGCCTATTCCCCATGGGATACGTGCAAATGCAGCATGAATCTAGATGCTATAGATTCAAGTGACTAAGAATTTCAGTGACTAATAATTTAAGTGAGTTAGGGCACAAGTGACTAAGGACTCGGCATAGGCTTAGTCCTTTTTATTGCGGGTGTGTTAGGCTAGCGGGCTAATTCATACCTTCCGGCCTGTGCTTGTTACTATGCCGGACATTAAAACCTTGTCACAGCTATGAACACATTAACGCATTCCATCCAAAACCTGATGAGTAAATTGAGTCGGGAGTCCATAGGCCTTATCTGCTGTTGTATCGCGGCGTCAGCTTTCCTCATATTTCCTGAGGCGGCAATATCTTTGGTGGCTGGGCTAACCAGTTACGTCATCCATGAATTTGGCCTAGTCTTCATCATCATCCCCTCCCTATTTGTGATTTTATCTCTGGCAATCGCCTTGAGTCCCTGGGGGAAAATAACCTTAGGTGAAGATGCTAAGCCCGAATTCGGTTTTGTCAGCTGGACATCTATGTTGTTCGCCGCGGGTATGGGATCTGGGCTTATCTTTTGGGGGGTGGCCGAGCCCATTGCCCATTATGCCCATCCCCCTGCATTCGTGTCTGCCGATGATATAGGCAAAGATAGCGCCCTGGCCTTGACCTATTTCCATTGGGGACTACATGCCTGGAGCCTCTATGCTATCTCTGGTCTGGTCATGGCATGGTTTGCTTTCAACAAGTCAAGACCTATGACTATTTCGGCTAGCTTCAGCGATAAGCCTGAGTCAAGCCGCTATCAGCTATTCGATCTTCTGGCTGTGGTGGCGGTGATCTTCGGAGTCGCGGGAACTCTGGCTAACACAATAGCCTTAGTTCAGAGTGGTGTGGAGCAGAGTATTGGGTTTGATACCGGAGGACTTAGTTTTCGGCTAGGCCTGCTAGTTGCCATCACCTTAGCCTTCACCCTTTCATCTACTATGGGTCTGGATAAAGGGATTAAGCGGATGAGCCTGTTTAATCTGCTGTTCGTTGTCGTCATGCTGGTGGCGGTGATTGCACTCGTTGATCCACTCTCTGTGGCGACTACAGTGGTCACTTCTAGCTTGAATTATCTGCAACTCTTGCCGTCAGTCTCTTTCTCTATCGATGAGAATTCTCGTGATTGGAGTGAAGGTTGGAGCATCATCTATTTTGTCTGGTGGATTGCCTGGGCCCCATTTGTCGGCCCTTTTATTGCCAGGATCAGCCGCGGCCGTACCATACGTCAATATCTGCTGTGCACCATACTCATTCCTACTATGACCACCATCGTATGGTTTAGTACCTTTGGCGGCAGTGTATTTGAGATGAGTATCTTGCCTGATGTAGTACAGGCGACCAATACAGATTTTACCTTAGGCTTGTTTACCTTTTTCGATAACTTGGCTTTCGGAAAAATCCTGACCTATAGCGCCATCTTGCTGTTGATTACGTTTGTGATCACCAGTGCCGACTCGGCAATTTATGTCACCAGTATGATGACTGGTAGCCAGGCGATAAAATCTAAGTTGATGTGGAGCTTAGTGCTAGTAGCGATAACAGCGGCTCTGGTATTAAAAAATAATATCGACTTGAATAAGCAGATCGCGATTTTTGGCGCGCTCCCCTTTACGCTTATTTTACTCGCTCAGGCAGGCATCATAGTAAAAGAGCTGATAAAACATAAGCCAGAGGTGCAAGTAAAATAGGCTAGGTAGATATTTGGTATCCAGATCCCCTTTGCGCTTATTTTACTCGCTCAGGCAGGCATCATAGTAAAAGAGCTGATAAAACATAAGCCAGAGGTGCAAGTAAAATAGGCTAGGTAGATATTTGGTATCCAGATCCCCTTTTACGCTTATTTTACTCGCTCAGGGGCTCATCATGGTGAAAGAGCTTATGGCTTAAATTTCGGCCCACTCTATGGTCTCGGCGCTTTGAGCCATTTTACGAATAGGATCATAGTCTCTGTCTTGGCTGGCGGTGAAATGTGAGATCTCTACCTTGTCTAATATACTCCGGCCAATAGGATCTTGGTGCATCTCCACTAAAAGGTGTTTAATGCGCCTGCGTAATTCAACAGGGACGAGCTTAGATATCATCCAGGGCGGAAAGCCGCTGGGACCAAGGGTATCTATAACACGCAGCTTTGAAGTGAGCTCTGGTCGTTTGATCAGCTCTAATTCCAGTACCCAGCTGTCAATAGCTGATGCGTCTATTAGGTTGTCTAAGATCATCTGTATCGAGTTCTGATGGGCACCAGATTCGACTACCTTGCCAAAATATCGACAATCCGTGCCCATCTTAGCCAAATGATCACGCACTACATAGGTGCCGGAGTGGGACTGTGGTTCATTATAGGACCAGCGTTTGCCTTCAAGATCGGCAAAGTTGCGGATTGGACTATCCCTATGTACCACCACATCAGAATAATAAACGGCCCTATTACGGTAACGCTTGCCCTTTAACACTGGTGTCGCCAGCAATTCAACCTGGGGACTGGGTTTATCTACTTTCCAGATATAGGGAAGGCCACAGATCCAACATATTTCGATATCGCCGGCATCGAAACCTAGCTCTCTCTCTTGCCAGGGGATATCCAGGCAAGCCTCTATCTGGGTATTCAACTTCTTAGCCAGGTATTGAGCTAAAGACTTTACAAATTCATCGGCATTCGGAGCCATGCAGGAGGTGAGTTTCAGTGTGTTCATTTTTCTATTCTGGCTGGGGTTCTAGTTTGAGGATTTAAAGCGAGGGGCTGGGCCGACTCGGTATACATTATTTGTTACTCTCACCTTCATCGTTTAAGTCTTCTTTTACCGATTTGACCGCATCACGAGAGGCATGGCCTATGGCTTTAGTTGCATCTCTCGTTGCATGACCTATCTCTGTGGTGACTTCCTTGGTGGTTTGGCCAATGGTGCGCCCGGCATCTTGTAGGTCGGCGCAGCCCGTAAGTCCGATAAATATGACTAATGCCATTAAGGATAATTTCATTTTTTAATACTCAAAGTTAGTTGGCCGGACTATTTTAGCGGCTTAGGCGATGAACCTAAAGCATAGCAAGCTACTTATTGTGGGCATGGCGCAGGTATTTTATGGGGAACTTGGGCATTTTTTGTTTATTTAAGTCATAAAATGTGAACTGCCTCATAAAAGAGGCAGTTTTTAGCTCGCATATGGGGCTTTGCCCGCAGCTTCTATACCAATTGGTATTAGTGGGCTAGAGATTAACTAGTTTTGCGTCAAGGTCTGCTATCAGATGCTGCATGATCTCTTGTACTGATGTGTCTTTCGTCGACTCATCCATGAAAATTTTAAAGGTTACCAGCACATGGCCGTCGCCTTTAATTCGTTTATTTTGCATCGAGAAATAAGCGCTCTCGGCCTCAGCTTCTCTAACGACGAATCCATCCAGTTCAAAGATACGGTTGCCTGAACGGCCGTGCCATTTTGTGATTCGGCTTAATCCAATTTCGCAAGATTGATTAAACTCAATATGGTTTTCCCATGTAGTTGGGTGTGCAGGATCTTTAACGTGTGGGCATCGAACGGTATAGTTGTATACATGTGAGATTGCTGTCATATATTACCTACTTGTTTGCGATTACTAATGCCATCATAGGCATTGCTTTTCTGATCGGTCAACTTTTATTCGTCTTTACTCATATAAGTTTACTTTCGCTCGTCCGTCTCTTTTCAATGAGTAATAGTGAACTTGCTGTAATTCTTTTTTAGCATGACTCAAACCCAGATAACCTTGTGCTAGATCTCACTTTCTGACTATTTATCTCTCTTGTTTCGTCTTCGGTTAATAAAGCAACAGCTAATTGATTCTCTAGCTGTGTGATTTACGATCTTTCAGTATAAGAATCAACATCCATCAGTAAAGGTGATACTTACTCATTTTTAGCTTATATATTTGCAGTTGATAATACAGGGAAGGCTCACATTGAACTTCTAATCGAATGTCTTCGATTAAGGATACATATGTGAGGGAAAGTGTTGTTCGATTTGCAAAGGAGGTGATGAGTGATAGCTTGCTAATAGACAGGTTGTGAAATAAATGAAATAAACTTGTGAATAGCTATTATTGCTGCAGTTATCTGCTTATAATTTCAGGATAAAAAATTTGAATTACTCTACCGGAGGCTTAAATGCTGGCCAGAACCGTTTCAACTCTAAAGTGGTGCGCTCTTTTCATCGTAGCACTACAACTTACAGCCTGTGGAGAAGCTCCGGCGCCTCAAGCTGCGATGCTTCCAAGTGTGATTGTCAATACGGCTAGTACCAAAGAAATTCAGTCTAAATCTGAGATAGTGGGACGTACCAGGGCATCTGAAGATGTCACCATCAAGTCTCAAATTCAGGGCCAATTACTCAGGCGTGCGTTTGTTGAGGGAGATGACGTTAATGCCGGCGATCTGTTATTTGAGATCGACCCTGCCAATTATATTTCCGAATTAGCTCAGCAAAAAGCGGTGCTTAAGCAGGCACTAGCATCGAGAGATGTGGCGGTAATGAATTGGGAGCGTGGCAGAAGACTGCTCCCAGATGGCATGATCAGTGCTCAAGATATGGATGAGTTAACTTCCCGTAAGCTCACTACTGCAGCGGGTGTCGTACAAGCTGAGGCTGCTGTGCAAGGCGCTGAATTACAACTTAGTTATACTAAGGTTTACGCGCCTATTTCCGGTCGTATCAGTAATGCTAAGGTCAGTACCGGTGATATCATCACCCCAAATTCCGAGATGGCGAATCTGGTTCAGCTACAACCTATGTGGGTTAACTTCCAGGTTGCAGAGAAGGAACTCATCTCTGCACAACAGAAATTATCACAGGCGGAAAAACGTGAAGTGAAGATTTCAGATATCGTGATCAGCCTTCGATTGCCAAACGGTACCATGTTTAATGAGACAGGTTACATCGATTTTATTAGTAATAAGGTCGATGCTGCGACGGGAACATTACCCCTTAGGGCAACGTTTAAAAATGATGATAAATTGATGCTTCCAGGCCTGTTTGTGACTCTGGTTATCGAGTCACCCATTAAAGAACAAGCCTTACTCATTCCTCAAGCATCAGTACAGGAAGATCAGCAAGGTCGCTTCGTCATGGTGCTGAATGAGCAAGATGAAGTAGAGAAGCGTATCGTCGAGTTAGGTGAACGTTTCGGTATCGATTGGCGCGTGCTTAGTGGTCTCAATGATGGCGAGCGTATCGTTGTCGATGGTTTACAGAAGATCCGTCCGGGTATCAAGGTTAATGCTGTCGAGCAAGAAATAGTGCCATTCCAAAATACTCAAGCTACACCCACTGCCAGCGATGCTAAGTAGGACTTAATGTATATGAGTGAGTTTTTTATTGGTGGCTCTAAAATTAGCCTAAGTTTGCCTTTGCCTTTGCCTTTGTCATTGGCTAATAGGGGAATGTCATGATTAGTGAATTTTTTATCAACAGGCCTAAGTTTGCCTTCGTCATTTCGACGGTATTGACGCTTGTGGGTCTGATTTCTATTCCGATCTTGTCTGTGTCGGAATTTCCTGAGATAGCGCCACCTCAGATTAATGTGTCGACCAGCTATTCCGGTGCCAGTGCTAATATCGTTAGAGATACCATAGCCCAGCCACTGGAAGCGGAAGTGAATGGCGTCGAAGACATGCTCTATATGGAGTCTAAGAGCGCCAACGATGGTAGCTACTCCTTGAGTGTGACATTCGATGTGGGTACCGACGCCGACATGGCTCAGGTAAAAGTACAGAACCGCGTACAACAGGCCATGCCAAGGCTACCCTCTGAGGTGCAACGTCAAGGTGTCACGGTTGAGAAGCAGAGCCCGAACATTTTGATGGTGGTGAACTTAGTATCCCCCAAGGAGACTTTCGATTCTCTGTTTATCACCAACTATGCTGGACTCAATGTTACCGACTCATTAGCGCGCCAAAATGGTGTGTCTAAAGTACAGGTGATTGGTGCGCTGGATTACGCCATGCGTATCTGGCTCGATCCAGATAAAATGGCCAGTTTTGGTGTAACGGCGTCGGATGTCATCGCTTCTCTACAAGAGCAGAACATTCAGGTCGCAGCGGGGCGTATTGGCGCTGCTCCAGTGGATCCGGATCAACAGTTTCAGTACACATTACAAACCAAAGGACGTTTGAAGGATCCCCAAGAGTTTCGTCAGGTGATGATCCGCGCCAACAACGATGGCTCTAAAGTGGTTGTCGGCGACATTGCTCGCGTCGAACTTGGCTCTCAGACCTATGATGCACAAGGTAAGCTCAATAATAAGCCTTCGGCAATTATCTCCATTTATCAGTCACCCGATGCTAATGCATTGGAAGTTGGTGCGGCGATTAAGACTGAGATGGCCAAGCTGTCTAAGCAGTTTCCAAAAGATTTGGAATATGAGGTTCTCTATGACACCACCGAGTTTGTGGAAACCTCAATCAAGGAGGTAGTGCAAACCCTGTTTATCTCCATAGCACTTGTAGTCTTAGTGGTGTTTATCTTCTTGCAAGATGTACGCTCGACTCTGGTTCCTGCCATTGCTATTCCTGTTTCACTAATCGGTACATTTGCCTTCCTGCTCGTTTTTGGCATGAGTATAAACACTGTATCTCTGTTTGCCCTGATCTTGGCCATAGGTATTGTGGTCGATGATGCGATTGTGGTGGTGGAGAACGTCACACGCTTGATGGAAAGTGAGGGATTATCACCCAAAGAAGCGACATCTAAAGCGATGAAAGAGGTCACTGGGCCTATTATCGCGACTACCTTAGTATTATTGGCGGTGTTTGCTCCTACGGCCGTCATGCCTGGGATCACGGGTCAGATGTATGCCCAGTTCTCTGTGACCATATGTATCGCAGTACTCATTTCTTCGATTAACGCCCTGACATTAAGTCCAGCTCTGTGTGCCTCTCTTCTGAGGCCGCCAAAGAAACATACCAAAGGCTTCCATGCCACCTTCAACAAGCATTTTGAGCGTGTGACAGGTAAGTACATGAAGTTGGTGTCATCACTGACTCGTAAACTTTCTTTAGTCCTCATTGTTTATGTTTGTCTGATCGCCCTAACGGGAGGCTTAGCTAAGATCTTACCTTCTGGCTTCGTGCCCATGGAAGATAAGAAATCCTTTATGGTGGATATTCAATTGCCAGATGGTGCGTCACTTAACCGTACCGAAGAGGTGATGCGAGAGCTGGTCGAGTTAACGTTAGCCGAGCCAGGGGTCGAAAATGTGATCCATGCCAGTGGTTTCAGTATCTTATCAGGGTCAGTAGCCTCTAATGGCGGTTTGATGATCGTGATTCTCTCAACTTGGGAGGAGCGAGATACACCGGATATGGTGGAGGCTGCGATAGTTGCCAAGCTGCAAGCTAAGTACTCGGCTAATCCTTCAGTGAAAGCCATGGCATTCTCACTGCCGCCTATTCCTGGCGTGGGTAGTGTCGGTGGCTTCGAGTTCGTGTTGCAAGATACTCAGGGAAGAACGCCTCAGGAGCTAGCTTCTGTGATGCGAGCCTTGATCATGAAAGCCAATGAACAGCCTGAAATCGCCATGTCATTCAGTAATTTCCGTGCAGATGTACCGCAGATGTACGTGGATGTAGACAGAGACAAGGCGAAGGCGTTAGGGATTTCTCTTAACGAGATTTTCTCAACCATGCAAACCATGCTGGGCTCCATGTACGTTAACGATTTCAACCGTTACGGCAAGGTATTTAGGGTGATCTTGCAGGCCGAAGGAGAATTTCGAAATTCTGATCAAGATATCTCGCGTTTCTATGTGCGCTCTAAAAGCGGGGAGATGGTCCCTCTGAGTACACTCGTGACAGTGACCCCAATATTAGGTCCTGACGTGATGACCTCATATAACATGTTCAGCTCGACCACCATCAATGGATTCCCTGCAGCAGGTTTTAGTTCGGGCGATGCGATTTCAGCCATGGAGCGAGCGGCTAATGAGACTCTGCCTGCGGGTTATACGTTCGAGTGGACGGGTCAGACTTATCAAGAGATTAAGGCGGGTAATTTAGCGCCGTTGATTTTTGCTCTGGCTTTGGTGTTTACCTACCTTTTCTTAGTGGCTCAGTACGAGAGTTGGACCATACCCTTCGCGGTTATTCTGGCTGTGCCTATTGCGGTATTAGGGGCTTTCCTTAATATCTGGCTGGTGGGCGCAGACTTGAACCTCTATGCACAGATAGGTCTGGTGCTCTTGATTGGATTGGCGTGTAAGAATGCTATTTTGATTGTGGAGTTTGCCAAGCAACTGCGTGAAGAGGGTAAGAGTATTCTCGATGCGGGGGAAACGGCTGCTAGATTGAGATTCCGAGCGGTATTGATGACGGCTTTCTCTTTCTTGCTTGGGGTATTACCTCTGGTTATCGCAACAGGTGCTGGTGCGGGAAGTCGACGTGCCTTAGGTTATTCGGTGTTTGGCGGTATGTTAGCGGCCACTATCGTTGGTACCCTGTTAGTTCCTGTTTTCTATGTGATGATGCAGAAGATGCGAGAGAAGTTTAAGGGAGAAGCTAAAGCGACATAAATTGAATCTTTAAGTCTATTCCGTCAAGAGAGCCCAAGCGAGTTAGTTTGGGCTTTTTTGTGGGGCTCTCAGAGCCTTATAAACGTGATTAATTGATGATTTAGGACTACTTTTAATAGACGATACTAATGTCTGGGTGATGCATATGCATATGCAAATGACCTTACAGCTTTTAGTATTTTTTGTGGTAGCGATAATATTAGGGATCGTGTTACGCAGGCTATTGAAAAATACGGCAATCCCATACTCTGTGGCCCTATTAGTCCTAGGTATGTTGATTGGCTCAGTGTTAGATTACGATATTCAGACTCCCTTCTTGCATGAACTTAAATCAGCTTTTCTGCTTGCCAGCCAACTAGACGCAAACCTTATCATGTTTATTTTTCTACCTGCCTTGGTTTTTGAGTCGGCTTTTTCACTGGAAGTTCATTTGTTTAAGCGTATGTTCTCTCAAATCGCCCTGCTAGCGATCCCAGGGATGGTACTTTGCACTGTGATCACCGCCTTGTTAAGCCTTAGCGTTTTACCTTGGCATTGGTCTGTGGGCACAGCTTTGATGTTTGGTGCGATTGTCAGCGCAACAGATCCGGTTGCTGTGGTTTCCTTGTTAAAAGAGATGTGCTCAAGAGCTAGGCTGCAAACGTTAATTGAGGGAGAGTCTTTACTCAATGATGGTACCGCTATCGTTTTGTTTACCTTGTTCATGGGTCTAGCGACTCAGGCTCAAGCCGAGTTTAGTTTCATGCATGTGATAGGCGAGTTTACCCGAGTTGTTTCCATAGGCGTGCTTATCGGCGCCGTTGTCGCCGCAATTAGCTTGAAGTTTATCGGGTCCTTGTTTAATGACAGCCTAATAGAAATCGCGCTGACCTTAGTTTTGCCCTATCTGGTGTTTTATTTGTCTGAGCATGTGTTTCATGCATCGGGTGTGGTGAGTGTGGTTACTCTGGCGCTCATTTATGCAGGTCCTGGTCGAACAAGGTTTTCCCCCGAGGTGATGGAGCACCTACATCACTTTTGGCATACCTTGTCTTATCTGTTTAACACCTTAATCTTCATCTTAGTCGGTTTGGTAGTATCGACTCGACTGGGGCTTGCCGATTTAGCCAATTGGCAGTACTTAGCAGTGATCTTTGCTGGAATACTGGTCATTAGAACCATGGTGATTGTCGGCTTTATGCCGATCTTAGCCAGAATAGGCATAGGCTTGACCAAGGAGAAATCAATCGTCTTGATTTGGGGAGGTTTGCGGGGGGCAGTCTCCTTAGCATTGGCATTAATCGTGGCAACCAATGAGTCCTTGGATATTCAATTAAGGGATCAGGTTCTGTTTCTCACCGCGGGTATAGTGGTACTCACCATCGTAGTCAATGGCTCTAGTATGCGGTTTGTGATGGCAAAACTTGGGCTCGATAAGCTGCCGAAAGCCAAGCAGAAAACCTTTGCTAAGGTGCAGCATAAGATCTCAGATGAAATGGTCAAGGTGAGGGAGAGCCTTAAACAAGATGAACACTTGAAGGCTGTTAATTGGCAGGCTGTAGATCGCAATATTGTCACAGTAGCGACGCCTTATAAAGAGGAAGAGAGTATCGATACTCAGGTGGAATACCAAAGAAAGCTGCTTGAATCGGAGCGGCAATTTTACTGGAATCAATTTGCCAAAGGCTTACTTAGCCAAGATGCTACTCATATTTTAATCGGTGCGATAGAGAAGGCGTTAGACGGCACGCCGCAGATCTGGCCCAGACCCTTTATCGCTAAGCATTGGCAGATCCCTAGGTGGGCTAATCAGTGTGCAAACATGCCTATCATAGGTGTTTATGCTCGAGGGGCGAGTTATAAGCAGCATGTGATTACTTTCGAGAGTGCCAGAGGCTTGTTTGAGGCGAGTACTTATATTCTCGAACTTGCGCCTAGTTTGTCCTTAGAGGTCGAGCAGTTAGAGACGGCTTTGGAGCAGATGACCTTAGTGAATCAATTTGCCGATAACACCTTAAATGATTTTCGTAAGGACTCACCACATTTAGTGGAACGGGTTGAGTCTTATTTGGCCCTAAGAATATTACTCAATACCGAGCGAAAGAAGATCCAGGAGCTGACCCATGAAGGCATAATCTCGGAAGTTGATGCCGAGAAGCTTATTGAAGAAGTTGAGCTAAAGATGCATGAAAGCAAAAAACTTAATCAACTGGTATAAAGCTGTATATTTTCTGATAAAACAAATGAAGAAGGCCCGCAAACTATAAAAGTTGCGGGCCTTCTAGTTTGCTGATTCTTTGCAGGGAAAAAGCTAACTTTCACCACTTTATAACAAGTGTATAAGCCTTAGCTAGAGATAAGTCACAAATTTACTATCTGGAGTAACTCACCTTATGTATTTAAAAGGGTGTTGATTACCTATTTCCAGTATCTATGTGTATCTGATTCTGTCTGATTATCTCTTGCAACAAAAAGCCCAAGACTGTTAGTCTTGGGCTTTGTTATCTCAGGTTATGTACCTGTGCTTTATCTAGCGTGATTAGAATTAGAGCGCATTAGTGAATATTTGGCAGATCTCTGCATGAGTTGCTTGCTTAGGGTTAGTAAAGCCACATGCATCTTTAAGCGCGTTATCGGCCAGTGTTGGAATGTCTTCGGCTTTGACACCCAGCTTGGTCAAGTTCTCGGGGATCTTTACGGCAGCTGCCAATACTTTGATAGCATCAATGGCTGCGCTGGCACCTTGCTCATCACTCATATTTGATACATCTACGCCCATGGCCCTACCCACATCTTTGAGTCTTGGTGCTGCGACTTGCGCATTGTACTGCTGAACATGGGGGAGCAAGAGGGCATTACACACCCCATGTGGTAGATCGTAGAATCCACCTAGCTGATGAGCCATAGCATGGACATAACCTAAGCTTGCGTTGTTAAATGCCATGCCAGCTAAGAATTGTGCATAAGCCATCTGATCACGGGCATCGATATTTTGCCCATTGTCGACCGCCTCAGTCAGGTTAGCCTTGATCAGCTCGATTGCCTTGATAGCACAGGCGTCTGTAATTGGATTCGCGGCGATAGACACATAGGCTTCGATGGCGTGGGTCAGGGCATCCATACCGGTAGCAGCTGTGAGTCCGGCTGGTTTCGCCAGCATCAACTCTGGGTCATTGACCGACAAGATAGGCGTCGTGTGCTTATCTACGATAGCCATTTTAATATGTCGGGACTCATCTGTGATAATACAGAAACGTGTCATCTCGCTGGCGGTGCCGGCTGTGGTATTGATAGCAACCAGTGGTAGCTGAGGCTTGGTTGACATATCCAGACCTTCATAGTCTTTGATGCTGCCGCCATTGGTAGCAACCAGGGCAATACCTTTGGCACAATCATGTGGAGAGCCACCACCCAGAGAAACGACAAAGTCACAGTTGTGGCTTCTGAGTAGTTCAAGACCTGCTTCGACATTGCCTGACGTTGGGTTTGGCTGGACGCCATCGAAGATGGTTGTCACTATACCTGCGGCGCCTAACTTCTCTGCGACCTGGCCGACTAAGCCAATCTCTACTAAGGGCTTATCGGTCACAATGAGTGCGCGCTGAAAACCTAATGTCTTGATATCGCCTATGGCATCGTCGACGGCACCTTTGCCTAACACATTGACAGATGGTATAAAAAATTTAGCAGCCATAAAATCACCTTTATGCTTGAATGTTAAAAGTTGTTATCTTTTCTGGTAACCAAATTACCAACCTTAAACAGGGAAAGGTGTGATCTGACTCTAAAAAGTGGATTAGACAGGGGAAGGAGTGTTACAAACTTAGAGGTGGGCAACTAAATCTGTAAATTTATGACAAAGAAGATAAAGTTAGTCTGTCTTTGATTACATCGATAAAGGAAAAAAGCTTACACGGTAAACTTATTGAGCAGTAACTGCTGCTGTTTTACTTCTTCGATGAGTTGAATATTAGATTCTATCTGGTTCTCTGAGAACTCGCCGACACTGGTGCTTATATCATTGATGTTGTTGGTATTAAGGTTTATTTCTTCGGCGACCACACTCTGCTCCTCGATGGCTGCAGCTATTTGAATGTTTCTATCCATGATCTCTTTAACCGAACTTGATATGACATCGAGTGCATCGTTAGCGGTGGCAGCATGCTCAACACAAGTCTCTGCTTTTTCTTTGCTTTCTTGCATGGCTGCTTGTACTTGAGAAGAAGCTGACTGAATTTGCTCTATGGTAGTCTTAATTTCGGTGGTGGACTCCTGAGTTCGAGAAGCGAGCGTTCGGACTTCATCGGCAACAACAGCAAACCCCCGTCCTTGTTCACCCGCACGTGCCGCTTCAATTGCCGCGTTAAGTGCGAGTAGGTTGGTCTGCTCGGCTATGCCGTTGATGACAGACAGTACTTGTTCTATGTTATTGCTGTATTCGGCGAGTTTGTCACTAACGCCTTGTGAAACGGTAATTGTGCTGGATAGCTGGTTAATATAATCGGAAGTTTCAGTAAAGGTTATTTGACTCTGTTCGGTACGTTCATTGACTGCCGTGATAGAACTTGCTGCGTCTTGTGCACTACTGGCTATATCTGCAGAGGTCGCCGTCATCTCATTCATTGCTGTGGCTAGCCCTTCAATCAATGACTTTTGCTCCATGAGCTGCTCACCGGATTGCACCGCCAGATGTCTGGAGGTATTGCTATTATCGACCACTAAATTGGCTTTTTCTTTGATACCTATGACGAGCTGTTGCATTGACGTTAAGAAGAAGTTGAAGTTCGTTGCCACAGCGCCACATTCATCATCACTCTTAATGGCTAACCTTTGGGTAAGATCTCCATCGCCAGATGCGATATTGGCGATGGCATTTTCTAGTTCATTGAGCGGCATAAGTAATTGTTTTGCTAGCTTTCTAAGTATAAAAATACAGATGATAATACTGATTATGGCGAACAGGGCTGTTCTTTGGGTTAGGTCTGTTAGCGATTGATAAACTTTATCTTTTTCGAGTAATACGGCCAAATACCAATTCATACCGTTGGCTTTTTCTAGCGGGTAAAAATACAAGAGTTTGTCGGCTCCATCATGTTCAACCTCTATGATCTTCTTGCTATTATTCGGGGAGTGCAGATAAATATCTTGTGTTTTTTTATTGTTCATCTCACCGATAGGGTGAGTGATAATATTGCCATTCTCATCACTAATAAAAGCGAGCCCGGTGCCATCGAAGTTGATGGTATTTACCGTTTTGGCAATGGTATCGAGACTCAGGTCTCCGCCTAATACTCCCCTAAATTCGCCTTTATTTTTGACGTTTGTGACGATAGACAGCAGAAGCTCATTGGTTGCTGCATCTTTATAAGGTGCTGTGAATACGATTCCCGATTGATTTTTGGCCAACTTGTACCAAGGCTTTTCTCTAAAGTCTACATTTGGCGGGTTCTGTCTGTTGGGGTTGTTTGAACGTAAACCTGTTTCTGTATCGAGTGTGCCGAAAACGAGTAAGAAATCATTTTTTATTGCTGCTAACTCTAACCCTTGCTGAAATCCATTATCGGAATAATTATTTTCAATCATGTTTTTTAAAAGGTTTATTTGGGAACTTTTTCCGCTAAGCCAGTTGCTTATCCCTGTCGCGAGTAAAGAAGCATTATCTTCGATATAGGCTTGGGTTTTTTCCTCTAAGGTGTTCTTAATGGCGATATCGGTAGATATTGAAAGTAAGGAAACTAGGATCAAGATGACGACGCCAGAGGCAACAGAAAATTTTGTTCTGATTTTCATTGTATCGATTCCTAGTTAAGGAGGGTGGGAGTAAACGAATATAAATAAGCAGATAATCTCTTGGCTTTATGTTCAAAAGTATAGTCTATACTTTTTCTATCGCCTGCTTACATGGGTTAGGTTTTATGCGAAGTATATTTCTGGTCATCCTTATCTTAACGTTTTTATCTGTGATCCCCTTTAATGTGGTGGCTGCAGATTCAGACACCAGCTTAGAGATGTTGAAGCGGCAAATAGAGCAACTTCAGCAGCAAGTGTTAGCGCTTGAGAAGGCTCAGCAAGCCCAAGAGATTGAAAAGGCCAAGCAAGCTAGTTTGGCTAAGCAAGTAACAAAAGTCGAAGAGGTCGAGCCTCCCACCATGCCTGAAAAACCACTTAATAATACATTAAGTGTCTATGCCACCATGCGGCCCACTTTTGGCTATTTTGATGAAGATGCTGAAACCTTCTGGGATGTTCGGGATGCACTTTCCCGTGCAGGGATAAAAGCAACCAATGAGTTTATGCCGGGTTGGACTGCTGAGTTACATGGTGAGTGGGGGATTGATCTCTCCAATAATGGCGACTTTGGCACAGCCAGGAAAGCCTATGTCGCAGTCGGTGGTCCCTATGGCCGAGTCGCTGTGGGAAAACAGAGACCGCCACAATACCTGTTAATCGCGGAGTATGTGGATATTTTCAATCATGCAAATAGTCCTTTCTCTTATGATGCGGAAGGTATTTTCTTCGTCAATAATATGGTCACATATCGACTTCAAACCGGTGGATTTAGTTGGCTCGCTGCATCTCAATTTGATGGTGAAAGCGGCAGCAATGGTGCCGACTTGGTGAACTTAGGTTTAGGTTACGATCAAAGTGGCTTTCATGGTGCTGTGACCTATCTAATGCAAGATAGTATCGATGGTAATTTCACGACGGGGGAAGATGAGGTTTGGGCAATATCTTTAGCTCAAGATTTTAATAATGGATTATATTTAGCCGCTGCCTATCAAGATAAAAGTTACCAAAGGGATGCCATTTCTCAAGACCGTAGTGGCCACACTCTCGATGTCTCCACGGCTTATCGAATTAGCGAGCAATTCAGAGTGAAGCTAGGCTATTTTGATTTTGACGATGGTCGAGGAGCGCTGTTGAGTCAAAGGTATGATGGGTATAACACCACTCTGGAGTGGCTACCAGATGATAACTTACGTTTCCACCTTGAGTATCTAGCCAAAGATTACGATAACCTAAATGACTTTGACTCATGGATCATAGGCTTTAGATATGACTTTGCTAAAGACTGGCAGTTTTAACGTTTTCTTCAAATAAATCATTATCTACTCGCCATATTAGTCATATTAAAAGTGATAGGGGCTCTTGATAAAGTATTATTAAATTTACATCTTACTTGTTCGACTAATTGCTAGTGTTAATATATAGCGTTATCTATTAAGAGACGCTATTTTATTTTAAGTTGTTATGCTCGTCGCCCCCTCTCCTTCTTTTCTGCTTTAATTATCAACATTGTTTTGTTTATTCTGTATTCTCAGTGGTATTGTCTTTTGTGATGAAAAGAGTTTTTATCTTATTTAGATGTAAATTAATATATATTTAATTATAAGCTTATAGCTTATAAATATTAGGTTAATTTAACTCTTTATTCCGTCGTACTGAAATTAATTTACATCTTCAATATAGGTTGGTGTGTAATTGTTTCATGTTGATGTTTTTAAAGCAGTATTAGTGATTTTTTCTCGTTGTTCAATCTTGGTTTTTATATGTTCACAATGAATTTTTGTAACTTTATTACAGAAATTCATTGACTTGGTTTAATAATGATAATAAAAACAACCTAAGGGTGTTAATTATCGGTTAATTCTTTTGTTTGTGGTTTGCTTTCTGTTTAGTTACCAGTGATTTGTTTGAGGGTTTTTATTTAATAAATAGTAGTTATCTACTATTTACATGTTGTAAGCGGTCTACTTCTGTTTAAGTTTTTTTTAAATAAATTACCCTGTCATCTATTTGACATGAATATACCTCATTCTGGTATTTCCTGTTGCCGTGAATGTCATTGAGTATTGCTATGTGTATTTCCTATAAGGACGACGAGTATGGGGCTGGAAAAGTTGCTGTATCTGCAAGGCGTCGGTGCCGAGTTTATTAATTTTAGTGGCCAGAATGTCCGTGTTCCCGTCCAAGACAGGGAGGGTGTATTGAGGTGCATGCTGAATAAATTAGTTGATACTCGAGGTGAAATTGATGAAGGGTATCTGGAGCAGCGGATCCATGAACTCGATGCAAAGCCATGGACTATGGGACTCCATGGTTTTCAGCATACCTATATGGATGAGCCAGAGATCAGCCTGTATCTGCCCTCTGGTTATCAAGATACGCTGACGCTGAGGATTTTGAGTGAAGCGGGCGGTACATTCAGTCTTAGGGTGCTCCCGAGCGAAATGCGAATAGTCGGTGATTATTGCATTGGTAAGACCCAATACCTGCATTATCGCTTATCCCTGTTGGACTTAACGCGAGTCGATTCCGTAGGTGATCCCCATGGTAGTGCCGATAATCCTATCGAGTCCCATGCAGAATTGACTGAGGTGATAGAGGCCAAAAATCAGCGATTGGTTTCAGGCTATCACAGCGCAGAGTTAACCGCTGGAATGAACAGCTATTCTGGTGTGGTGATGATGGCCCCAAGGCAAGCATTTAGGCTCTCAAATATAGATTCAGACATAGATAAAAATAGCGACTCTAAGACTCAACCTCGCTCCTGGGGGGTCAGTATTCAGCTTTACTCGCTACGCAGTGATAGTCAGTGGGGCATAGGTGATTTTGGGGATTTAACTGAAATTATTGAGTTGGTGGCCGCCCAAGGGGGAGATTTTATTCAGCTTAATCCGCTGCATGCCTTAGATATCACTGAGCCAGATCACGTGAGCCCCTATAGTCCCAGCGACAGGCGCAGAATTAATCCTCTTTATATTCATATCCAAGGTGTATCTGAGTATGCCCTTGTGAAATCTCAGTTGCAGACCGATGAATTTGAGAGCCTAAGGGATTCAATCAATATTGATAATTGGTTGGATTATCCTAGCTTGACTCAGTTGAAATATCGCGCCTTCATCCTTCTGTATCAGGCGTTTAGTCTACCTGGCACTAAAATTCCTTCAGCCAGGAGGCGAGCATTCGATGATTTTGTGTCTAAAGAGGGGGATGCATTAACTCAATTTGTTGAGGCCGAATCGGCTAAAGCGGCCGATGACCTACCCAAAGAACTCAATTTTTATCGTTATATACAGTTCATTGCCGAAGAGCAACTCGGTGCCTGTCAGGCGAGAGCCAAGCAAGCCGGGATGTCCTTAGGCCTGATACGGGATCTTGCCGTTGGTGCTAAACCCGAGGGTATCGAAGTTCAGCAAAATGAGTCGCAATTTTGTCTCAATGCCAGTATCGGAGCTCCGGCGGATCCATTTGCGTCCCAAGGGCAAAATTGGGGGCTGGCTCCCTTAGACCCACTATCAATAAAAAAAGACAATTTTCAGCATGTTATTACCATCATTAGGGCCAACATGCGTCACTGCGGTGCATTGAGAATCGATCACGTGATGTCCTTGCTGAGAATGTGGTGGTGCCCCCTAGATAAGAAGAATGGTGAGGGAGCCTATGTGTATTATCCCGTTGATTGTCTTTTCGCCATTCTATGCCTTGAAAGCTGGCGAGCTAGGTGTTGCATCATAGGAGAAGATCTTGGTCTGGTGCCTCCCGAGATGGATCGACGCCTGAGATCCTCGGGTATTTATTCCAATCAGCTGTTCTACTTTTGCAAACACAGCACAGGTTTCACAGATCCCAATGAACATAAACAAGACAGCTTGATGATGCTGGCCAATCACGATGTGCCGAACTTAGCTGCGTGGTGGTCTACCAGTGATCTGCATTTGAGACGTCAGCTCGAGCTCATCGATAATGATGAAGCCTTGGGGGATGCTCTAAGCGGCCGCGAGGATGAGAAGAGACAGCTACTAAACCTGCTGATTAGTCTTGGTTGTATCGATGAAGCCACCGCAGACAGTCTGGAGTATGAGGCGTTACTCATAGCTTGGATAAGTGCTTCAGCCCAGAGCCACTCTGCCTTATTTAGTGTGCAGCTTAGCGATCTTATTGGTGACATGCACAGCGTAAATATTCCCGGAACCTGGCAAGAATATCCCAATTGGCAGCGACGTTTACCCATGACCCTTGCGGATATCCATGGATCTCCCAGAGTGAAGCACCTGCTGGAGCAGATAAGGGCGGCGAGAAACTCAGAAATCTAGGGGATGTAAGTATTGGTGCCTGAACGGGCAAAGCTGAGCCGTAAAGTATGTAAGAGTTTATCGGCATCACAGGTAATTAGCTTGAGAAATTTTAACTTTAATGGAAGATAAATGATGACTCAAAATGTCCCTCACTTTCATCACGGCGCCGATGTTGCGCTGCTAAATGGTGAATATTGCGATGTGTTTTCCTTGTTAGGTATGCATCTACTGGAAACCCCGAGTGATGCGCCGATAAAAAACACCAATGGTAAGCAAGCAGAAGCTAAATCGGTTCAGGTTAGAAAGCAGTTGGTGGTTCGCTGTTTATTACCCGGAGCGCTCAGTGTCGAGGTGCTTAACCTTAAGGATGGACGTAAACTTGCCAGCCTGGAACGCGTCAATGAGACCGGTTTGTTTGCTGGGGTGATTGGCAGAAGAGTGAAACCTTTTCTTTATAAGTTAAGGGTCGAATATCCCTTGAGCGTCGAAGAGATCATCGATCCCTATCAGTTTCCTAGCTTACTCAACCAAGACGACGTTTACCTTTTCGGTGAGGGGCGCTTAGAGCAGGCGTATCATTTGTTGGGGGCGAGATGGCAACAGAATCAGGGCGTCGAGGGGGTGAATTTCAGTGTGTGGGCTCCTAATGCCAAGCGCGTGTCAGTGGTGGGAGACTTTAATCATTGGGACGGAACTCGACATGTGATGCGTCAGCACTTAGCCAATGGCATATGGGAGATATTCATTCCCCATGTAAATGAGCAAGCGCATTACAAGTTCGAGTTGATATCTGAGCATGGCGAGCGCATAGAGAAATCAGATCCCTACGCAAAAGCCATGCAAGCCGCACCGGGCAATGCTTCCTTGATCCCCCTTAAGAAAGATTTTCACTGGCAAGACCAAGAGTGGTTGGGGTATCGAAAGTCTCAGCAATGGCATCACCAAGCCATCTCCACCTATGAGGTTCATCTCGCTTCTTGGCGACGTAAGGGGGATGAGGGCGAGCTTTGTCTGAATTATCAAGAACTCATTGAGCAGCTGATCCCCTATGTCAAAGAGATGGGCTTTACTCATCTGCAGCTAATGCCCATCAGTGAATATCCTTTCGATGGCTCTTGGGGCTATCAGCCCGTGGGTCTATACGCACCAACCCATAGATTCGGCGATGCATTAGGTTTAAAGGCCTTTGTCGATGCTTGTCATCGGGCGGGATTGGCCGTGATCCTGGACTGGGTGGCGGCACATTTCCCCAAAGATCCCCATGGCTTGGCGCAGTTTGATGGTACTAGCTTGTACGAACATCAAGACCCCAGACGGGGCGAGCATCCTGACTGGGATACCTTGATCTATAACTACGGCCGCGGCGAAATCCAAAGCTATCTGCTGAGTAATGCTTGTTATTGGCTCGATGAATTCCACTTCGATGGTCTACGTATCGATGCCGTTTCCTCGATGTTATATCTAGATTACAGCCGTGAACCCGGGCAGTGGCTGCCCAATGCTCAGGGAGGCCGTGAAAATCTGGAGGCGATTAGTTTCCTGCAGAGCCTTAACCAACGTCTATACCAGGCATTTCCCGGGATCGTGATGATCGCCGAAGAATCTACGGCCTGGCCGGGGGTGACTAAGCGAGTCGATGAGTCTGGCTTAGGTTTTGGCTTCAAGTGGAATATGGGCTGGATGAACGACAGCCTGCGCTATCTGGGAAGAGATCCCATTCACAGGAGTCATCATCATAGCGAGCTGACCTTTAGCTTAATGTATTGTTTCAGCGAGCAATTTATCTTGTCTCTGAGCCACGATGAGGTAGTTCATGGCAAGGGGTCATTGCTGCACAAG
This sequence comes from Shewanella psychrophila, assembly GCF_002005305.1. Classification (NCBI taxonomy): domain Bacteria; kingdom Pseudomonadati; phylum Pseudomonadota; class Gammaproteobacteria; order Alteromonadales; family Shewanellaceae; genus Shewanella; species Shewanella psychrophila. The sequence goes on along the minus strand of NZ_CP014782.1, from coordinate 2,641,457 downwards.
GTGCCGGGTGATGATTGGCAGAAGTTTGCCAGCCTACGGGCATATTTCGGCTTCATGTGGGGGCACCCAGGTAAGAAACTGATGTTTATGGGCAATGAGTTTGGCCAAAGAGACGAGTGGAGCCATGAGCGGAGCCTAGATTGGCATCTGCTGCAATATGCTCCTCATCAAGGGCTGCAGACCTGGGTGAAAGATCTTAATCACCTGTATCTAAGTCAACCTTCGCTTTACAGTCAAGATACTCAGGCTGATAAGTTTCAATGGCTCGATTGCGATAATGACCAGTCTAGTGTGTTTAGTTTTGTTCGTTATGGCAGATCCACTGACGATCACCTGATATTTGTCGTCAATATGACGCCTCAGGTGCACCATGGTTTTCGCATCGGTTTGCCATTGAACACAGTATACCGAGAGCTGCTCAATAGTGATAGTGAGTATTATGGTGGTAGTGGGGTGGGGAGTACCGGGGTGATATTGGCTGAGGGAATGCCATATCAAAACCTGGCTTATAGCAGTGAAATCACAGTGCCGCCTCTGGGATGCTTAGTATTATCGCCCTCTCAATTAACCCGCGACTCAGACGCGAATTCAGCGACTCGCTTAGCCATAGGGTCAGCGAAGACTGGTGAGCAAGATGAAGCTCTCTAACGGTAAGCCTTATCCACTAGGGGCGAGCGTCGATGATACTGGGGTTAACTTTGCCCTGTTCTCGGCCCATGGCACCCAGATCACTCTGTGTATCTTCGATGAACACAGCAATGATGAAATTGCACGTTTCATCTTACCGCGTAAGTCGCAACATGTCTGGCATGGCTATCTTGAAGGCGCGAGAGAAGGCCTGTTATATGGGTATCGCGTCGACGGTTTATTTCAGCCGCTGTCAGGGCACAGGTTCAATGCCAACAAACTCCTGCTCGACCCTTATGCTAAGCAGCTGGTGGGTGAGTGCCGTGATAATCCAAGTAATTATGCTTATCAACTCGATGGTATTGAAGCCGACTTGTCTTTCGATACCTGTGATAATGCTGCCAGTATGCCAAAGTGCCGGGTTGTGGATCATCGCCACCTAGCACCTGTACTTCCTGTGCAGAAAAGCTATAGCCAGGAGGAAGTATCGCTTTCACTGCGCCGAAGCATCATCTATGAGCTACATGTTAAAGGCTTTACTCAGCTGCATCCGGATATTGCCAAACCTCACAGAGGCACCTTCGCCGGGCTCGCCAGCCCTGAATCGATAACTTATCTGAATAACCTTGGGATCACCTGCGTTGAGTTGATGCCGGTGCAGAGTTTCTTCGATGAGCCGTTTTTACAAGAGAAGAAGCTGAGCAATTATTGGGGCTACAACAGCATAGGCTTCTTTGCACCCCATCAGGCTTATTTAAGTGGTGATGATGTTTTTGAGTTTCGTCATATGGTGGAAGAATTTCATAAGGCGGGCATCGAAGTGATCTTAGATGTGGTCTATAACCACACCGCCGAGGGGAATCGCCTCGGTCCGACTTACAGTTTCAGAGGCATAGATAATCTAAGTTACTACCGTTTGAGTCCCAGTGAACCTAGATATTACATCAATGATACCGGTTGCGGTAACACGCTCAATATTGCTCACCCGAATGTACTGCAATTGGTGATGGACTCGCTGCGTTATTGGGTGGAAGTGATGGGCGTCGATGGCTTTCGTTTCGATTTAGCGACCTGTATGGGCCGTGAAAATCATGGCTTCGATACTGGTTCCGGTTTCTTCGATGCTTTATCCCAAGATCCGGTGCTGAGTCAGGTTCGCTTGATTGCTGAGCCCTGGGATATCGGTCCCGGTGGCTATCAGTTGGGACAATTTCCCATGGGGTGGAGCGAATGGAATGACAGGTATCGGGATACTATTCGACGTTTTTGGCGTGGGGATGCGGGGATCTTGCCCGAATTTGCCAGGCGTTTTCACGGTTCCAGTGATCTATTTGAACATTCAGGCAGACCGCCGGCGGCCAGTATTAACTTCGTCACCAGTCATGATGGCTTCTCCTTGATGGATCTTGTCAGTTACAGCTTGAGACACAACGAGGCGAATGGCGAAGATAATCGAGACGGTCATCAGGCCAATTTCAGTCATAACTATGGTGTCGAAGGTGCCACGGATGATTCAGATATCAATAGTTTAAGAGCAAGGCAGTGCCGCAATATACTTACGACGCTGTTTTTGTCCCAAGGTGTGCCTATGTTGCTGGCCGGAGACGAAGTCGGTCACTCTCAGTTAGGCAACAATAACGCCTATTGCCAGGACAATGGGCTGAGCTGGCGTGAGTGGCAACAAGATATCAGCAGTAATGGATTGCTGCAGTTTACCCGTAAGTTAATTCACCTCAGAAAACGCTTCCCTCTGCTTTGCCATCGCAGATACATACATGAGGGTGCCAATGTGGATGAACCTGGTCTCGACTGGTTTTGTCGTCAGGGGCTAGTGATGACCAAATCCTTGTGGAGTGAGACCCAGGCTCGAAGCTTGAGCCTAGTGATAAGTGGTGAACTTGAGGCGCAAAAGGGTTGTCGCCAGGCACTTCTCTTGATGCTTAATACCGATGAACAGAGTCTGGATTTTTGTTTACCTGAGCTCGATAACCTGTCTCCCTGGCGTTGCCTGTTACACACTCAAGACAGTGAACTAAACCCTGAGTCTGTTTCGCTTTCTACGAATTTAAATCCCTTGTATCGCTTACAAGACCGAAGCTTGATGTTGTTTTATGCCGAGTTTAAGGAGCCTGTGAATGAGTGTTAGTACCCCTAAGCGTAAACGAGTGTCCCAAGATAGACCATTGGATAAGTCATCGGATAAGTCCAACGATGTTAATGATGAAGTTAAAGAGCAGCTCCAGAATTGCGAGCCTTGTGAGTCTCTATCGGCTTCCTTGAGTCGTTATATGAATAATGGTCTGGGTCAGGAAGAGTATGCCCAGCATGACTTGTTTCATGCCTTAGCATCCAGCGTGAAAGAGCTGATGCTGGGCAACTGGCGAAAGACCCGAGCTAAAGACAGTCAATATCAGACTAAGCAAGTCGCTTATTTGTCGCTAGAGTTCTTGATGGGACGCGCATTAGGCAATGCCTTACTTAATTTGGATCTAACCGAAGAGAGCCGTGAAGCCTTGAGCCAGTATGCCGTCGATTTAGAATCTTTTGAAAGTTTAGAGCGCGATGCAGGCCTCGGCAATGGTGGCTTAGGTCGACTAGCGGCCTGCTTTCTCGATAGCTGCGCTAGCTTAGATCTTGCGGTGACAGGATATGGGATCCGTTACGAGTACGGCATGTTTGCCCAGAGACTTGTTGATGGATATCAGGTAGAGCGTCCCGATCGTTGGCTTAAAGATGGTAACCCTTGGGAAGTCAGGGTGCCCAATCATAATGTCACAGTGCCCTTCTTTGGACATACAGAAAGCTACCTCGACAAATTAGGCAGACGGCACGTCACTTGGGTCGATACGCAAGATGTGAAGGCGGTAGCCTACGATATGCCCATACCAGGTTACCGTAATGGCCGTATCAACACCCTGAGATTGTGGAAGTCAGAAGCCACCGATGATTTTGATTTAGCCGAATTTAATCAGGGAGATTATACCGAAGCGGTTGCCAGAAAAAACCTGGCTGAACAGATCACTATGGTGCTTTATCCCAATGATGCCAGTGAGAACGGTAAGGAGCTTAGATTAAGGCAGCAGTACTTCTTGTCCTCTGCGAGTCTGCAGGACTTGCTCAATAATTGGGTTAAGCAAAATGGCACCGATTTTAGCGGCTTCGATAGCGCCAATGTGATGCAGCTCAATGACACTCACCCCAGTGTTGCCGTACCTGAGCTGATGCGTTTGCTGGTGGACCATTATGCTCTGGAGTGGGACAAGGCCTGGGAAATAACCACTAATATCATGGCCTATACCAATCACACCTTACTTCCCGAAGCGTTAGAGCGTTGGCCTGTGCGTATGTTCGAGCAGATGCTCCCTAGAGTGTTAGAGATCATCTACGAGATCAATGCGCGCTATCTCGATGATGTGGCTCATCATTGGCCAGGAAATGGTGAGATGTTGGCCAAGATGTCGATCATCGAAGAGGGTGATGAGCCCCATGTGCGTATGGCCTATCTTGCCATCGTTGCCAGCTTTTCGGTCAATGGGGTGGCTGGCTTGCATACTCAGCTGCTGACATCGGGTCTGTTTAAACATTTCTATGAGCTTTGGCCTGAAAAGTTCAATAACAAAACCAATGGCGTAACGCCGAGACGTTGGTTGGCACATTGTAACCCCAGACTGGCTGCTTTACTGACTAAACGATTGGGCCACGAGTGGGTGGGAGACTTACAACATCTACATGCCCTGAGTGCGTTCACCGAAGATAGGACGCTGATTGATGAGTGGCGCGAAGTGAAGCAGGCCAATAAGCGTGAATTATCTTTGATGATAGCCAAAGAGTGTGGCGTCGAATTTGAGCCTGAAATGATGTTTGATGTGCACGTTAAACGCATCCATGAATATAAGCGTCAGCTCCTGAATATATTGCATGTCATTCACCTGTATCACCAGGTCCTCCAAGGTAATACAGATGCACTGGTTCCCAGATGTGTGCTGATCGGTGGTAAAGCTGCGCCGGGTTATGCCATGGCTAAGCTGCTAATCAAGCTTGCCAGCAATGTCGCTCATATGGTCAATTCTGATCCTGAAGTCTCCCCCTATCTCAAGTTTGCCTTTTTGCCGAATTATAACGTCAGCGCCATGGAGAAGATCTGTCCGGCAACGGACTTGTCTCAACAAATTTCTACCGCAGGAAAAGAAGCGTCTGGTACTGGCAACATGAAGTTTATGATGAATGGCGCACTGACTATCGGCACCTTAGACGGTGCCAATATTGAGATGCTCGAAGAGGTGGGCGAGGATAACTTCTTCCTGTTTGGTTTAAATGCCAGCCAAGTCAATGCACTGCAGCAAGATTACCAACCTAGCCAGTTCATCAATGAGTCTCCAGCTTTGAAACAAGTCATGGAATTACTTCAAAGCGGCCACTTTAATTTACTCGAGCCAGGCATTTTTGACAGCATCATAGATAGCATTAGGTCGCCAACCGATCCTTGGATGACGGCGGCAGATTTTGAATCCTATCGACTCGCGCAGCAGCGAGCCGCCAGTGCCTATAAAGACACTGAAGGTTGGACCAAAATGAGTATACGTAACACTGCATGCAGTGGCCGTTTTTCAAGTGATGTCACCATTTCAGCTTACCGTGATGAAATATGGAAAGCTTAATTATGGACGTTCAATTCACCCGTTATTCCAGTGAAGTCCCAATATGAGGGGGGTTTAATCATGCTGTATCCAGAAGTCGCAATAATTAACTCAATAATGCAAACGTTGAACAGTCATAGACAATTAATCCTAAGCAATGAATCTCAAGGAGCGAGTACCGATGCCTAACCCGAGTCCACGTTATATCAGTAATTTAACCCGTGATACTTATGCGATTATCTTAGCCGGGGGAAGAGGTTCTCGTTTGCATGAGTTAACTGAGTGGCGCGCGAAACCATCGCTCTATTTTGGGGGGAAGTTTAGGATCATAGACTTCCCGCTATCGAACTGTATTAACTCTGGTATTCGTCGTGTGGGGGTGGTAACTCAATATAAATCTCATTCACTCATTCGTCATGTCATGCGAGGCTGGGGTCATTTTAAGAAGGAGTTAGGCGAATCGGTAGAGATATTACCTGCATCCCAGCGTTACTCGGAAAACTGGTATCAGGGAACGGCCGATGCTGTGTTTCAAAATATGGATATTATCCGCCATGAGCTGCCTAAGTACGTGATGATTTTATCGGGGGATCATGTGTACCGTATGGATTATGCTGGAATACTCGCCGCCCATGCCGAGTCCGGGGCAGACATGACGGTTTCCTGTTTAGAGGTGCCGGTTGCCGAGGCCGCCGGGGCTTTCGGCGTGGTGCAGGTCGACGAAACCCAGCGCATCTTAGGTTTCGAAGAGAAGCCTGAAGTGCCCAAGCATCTGCCCGATAACCCTGAATCGTGTTTAGCCTCCATGGGAAATTATGTTTTCAACACCGAGTTTTTGTTTGAGCAGCTAAAAAAAGATGCCATGAATGAAAACTCTGAGCGAGACTTTGGTAAAGATATTATTCCTTCTATTATCCAAGACCATAATGTGTTCGCTTATCCATTTTGCGGTGACTTTAACGACCAAAAAGCCTACTGGCGTGATGTGGGCACGCTGGATTCATTTTGGCAAGCCAACATGGAGCTGTTATCACCAACCCCTCCGTTAAATCTATACGATGCGAAGTGGCCTATCTGGACGTATCAGGAGCAACTTCCGCCAGCAAAGTTTGTCTTCGATGATGATGACAGGCGAGGCATGACCTTAGATTCTATTGTGTCCGGTGGCTGTATTATTTCTGGGGCTACGGTGCGAAGGAGTGTGTTGTTCAATGAGGTGCGAGTCTGCTCTTATTCAGAAGTAGAAGGCTCGGTGATCTTGCCCGATGTGGTGATACAGAGACACTGCAAAATTAAGAATGCGATCTTAGATCGTGGTTGCATCATTCCCGAAGGTACTGTGATTGGCTATGACCATGTTCACGACAGAAAAAGAGGCTTCAGGGTCTCGGAGAAAGGCGTGGTGTTAGTGACAAGAGACATGTTGGGTCTGCCTGTAGGCTATGAGTGAGTCTCTGTACTTGATTCTGCACTTTATTTTGTAGTGGATAAGGAAAGAACATTGAAAAGAGTATTGATGTTAGCCGCCGAGAACGGCTCGATACCTAGGGCTAAAGTCGGGGGGATGGCGGATGTCATTCGTGATCTCCCGGCCGCTTTGGCGGAACAAGGTGTGATGGCCGATGTGATTATGCCAAGTTATGGTTTTCTCGCTGGGTCAGTCAACGCCACAAAGCTTGCAGAATTTAGTGTGACTTTTGGCGGTGTCAGGCAGAGTGTCGCTCTGTTAAGTACTCCTCATCCGGACGTTGAGGGCTCGGTGATCTATTTCATCGACGTTCAGGATGGAGTGTGTCAAGGCAAGCCTCAGGAGATCTATAGCCAAGGCAGTGACGAGCGTCCCTTCGCAGAGGATGCTAATAAGTTTGCCCTGTTTTGCCTCTGTGTGGCGACGGTAATCAATGAGAAAATGTTACCTGAGCCAGACTTAATACATCTTCATGATTGGCACTGTGCCATGTTTGCCTTATTGACTCGATGGGATGAAGATTTCCAGAATCTTTCGACTATCCCTTGTGTTTACACCATACACAACTTAGCGATACAGGGGATACGCCCACTCAAGGGGGACGCCTCTTCTATGAGTGCCTGGTATCCAGGATTACAGGAAAAACTCTCTTCTGAGCAGCTCGAGTCTGTGAGTGATCCTCGCTATCCCCATTGTATCAACCCCATGAGAGTCGGCATTAATCTGTGCGCTAAGGTACACCTGGTATCACCGACTTACGCCGATGAAGTATTGCAACCCTCAGATCATCATGCTGGCTTCTTTGGAGGCGAAGGCCTGGAGGCCGATTTACAGCGTAAACAAGACTCGGGTGCGCTGGTGGGCATATTAAATGCCTGTGTCTATGATGAGCTTGCTCTGGCAGAGAAAACGACTGCTGGGATCGTTAAAGTTAGTGTCAGTGATAAAGCCAGTGTCAGAGATAAGCTCAGAGACAAGGGGGTCAATGGCGCAGCGACCAAGAAGAAAGCGAGTGCTACCGACCCCAATAATACACAGGACAAGTACAGGGAAGAGCAAGGCATAGCCAATAAAGATGATTCCTGGAGCGAGTTGCTGGAACAGATGAAGTCGGCACTATTGCGCTGGCAGGGAGGTAAGCAATGGGTTGCCTGTTGCGATCTGATTGCGCTGACACGCATTGCAGCCTTGTGGCGGTATGACGGGCAGTCTAAAGATGTGCATCCATCTCATCTTCAGTCATCAGACAAGAAGTTATTGAATAAGCCGCCGATGAACACGCTGAAAAGCCCAAGCATGCTAGTGACTTCGGTCGGTAGGCTGACGGATCAGAAAGTACTTATCTTGCGTCAAACTGTCTTGCTAGATAATGGCCAGCGAGTTTCAGTGCTTGAGTCTATATTGCAGGCCTTAGCTTTGGCTCACCCTGAGGGATTATTTATTCTACTGGGCAGTGGAGATGCTGAAATCGCCAGTGAATTCGGTGCCATTGCTGCCAGATATACTAACTTCATATTCCTTAACGGCTATGATGAGGTTGTGTCGGATGCACTGTATCGAAATGGCGATCTCTTTATGATGCCAAGTTCTTTCGAGCCTTGTGGGATAAGTCAGATGCTTGCGATGAAGGCGGGACAAATCTGCTTAGTCCATGGAGTGGGGGGCTTGCGAGATACGGTGGCTGACAATGAGACTGGTTATTTATTTTCTGGTAACTGCTTAGCCAAGCAAGCTGAAAATTTACAGCTGCGCTTCTCCGATGCTCTTGAAGATTTTAATGGAGATAAATGGCGAGCAATGGAGCTGTTAGCGAGTCAGCAGCGATTCGACTGGTTCAGTTCTGCGGCTAAATATAAGCGCCAGCTATATTGCTTTGATTAAGTACTTAAATAAGTTCATTTATTCAGAATACTCACTTTAAGCATTTGGAGTGAGTATTCTGCTTCTGGCTGTAGCTAGAGTGCTCAAGCTCTGTTAATGAACGCTCTGCTAATGAATAGTTTGATGACTGAACCTTAAGTGCTTGGCATCTTTGATCAGTTTAACGAAATCTTTCCGGCTTATGTGCACTAAGCTGCTATGGTCTCCGGCCTCAAAATAGACTTCTTTGGCATTGACTAAGAGATCGTCATAAACCGCTTCTAAGTTGTAGGCACCGCCTAATGGTGGGATAGCCCCATTCTCACAGTCTTTAAACATCTGATAAACCGCTTGCTCCTTCATCAGGTGTAGGTCCCGGTTAAGCTTGTCACCTAAGGCTCCCAGGCTGATTTTATGGTTAGCGGGTAACACAGCCATTATCTTACGTCCTTCATGATCTTCTAAGATCACCGCTTTTGCTAGCTGAGATGGCGATACTTGTGCCGCGATGGCCGAGCTTAACGAGTTAAAACTATGGGGGTGAGAGACAAGCTCATAGTTTATCTTATTATCCTGCAGGTACTCATTTAATCGGGTAGAAATTGCCATGGTGTTACCTCGAAACCATTATGACGTCACTGGTAATTATAGTTCAGCAGGTCAATTTCAGTAGAAATTGTGTCGAGGCATAAGATCTTTTTGAAGTATTCCCCACTCATATTAATACTATTCATCCATCTGAAATTAAATAAGTTTATAGATTCCCATGCCAGATTAAATCGAAATGTTTCATTGAAGTCAACATGATTTATATTCACCAACACTTGCTTTTTGCATGCAATATACAGTAGAAATAAGTGGAAACAATTTATTAACAATAAATACTGTTTAGTAAAAACAGAAGACAAAATCAACAAATAGAAATGGATTATTAAGGACACCTGCCCACGTTTATGTGGGCAGTTAAAGGAATATCTACAGGTCGCATCGTAGATCTAAAGTGTCTTTTTACTTATATGAATTGTATGTACAGCGATATGCTGACGCCGTTGCATGAGGTAAACCTGATGAGAAACATAATAAAATCAAGAAATAGTATATCTTCGAAAAAGTCTATTCTAGCTAGCGCTATCTTTCTTTCCCTTAACCTAGGTGCTTTATATGCCCCTTCTGTGCAAGCGGCAGAAATGTGCGGCACTAAAACTTTAGAACGTCAAGGGGAAGTCCCCGCTAATCAAGCCCATTGCATTACCGATTATGGTCATTATTTCTATGTGAATGTGCCCTATGAAAACAGCAATGTCACCATAACCACATCAGGTGGTACTTTTAATGGCAGTGATGCCGATATTCTGCTTTATGATGGTGATGACTGGAGCGGAAATGTTGAGCTAAGTAGTGCTGTCAGCGGTACTAATGATGAGTCGATCTCCTTTGTATCCCGTGCAGGTTCTCGTTACTTTAAGATTAATGGCAACATACAAGAAACCACTTTAGAAGTCACAGTGACTGGTGGCGATGTACCTCCGCCAATGGGTGGCTATATTGTTTTCGACACTAACATTCTTGTCGACCTTCCAGTGCCATCTATCTCATCAAAAGCACAATACGGCAATGTGATCCCAACCATTTTGGCGGCAACCTACAGTGATTTTGAAGGTATTGCCAGTGGTGTAAATGACCCTATTGATGATGTGAGTGATGCGGTTCATTACTTGGCAGGCACCAACGATCTGACTGATCCGGATTTGAATCAACTGCTTTATTTCTTGGGTTCGTATAAGTATTACGCCCCAGCTATGTCTGATGCAGAGGCGGCAAAGCTGAGCATTGCACTTCAAGCCGTAGCGAGTATGACTGGCTTTTTAAGCACTGATGGTGGCGTTATCCAAGAAGGCTATGCCAAGGCACTGAATAATTTTGAGCGTGGTGCTGGCGCGGCTTATTTTAAAGACCAGCTGCCACATCTGTTAGCGACGATTCAATATTACTCTATACAGACAAATCCTTTTGGCGCCACCAATGCCGGTGATGCGACTATGGCGCTACTCGGTGCCATAGGTTCTGCCGCGTACTATGGTGATGGGGCGGTCAAATCTGCCTATAACAGCAATATGCTGGATGTGCTTTCTGTGATGCGCTCATTTGCCTTTCTAGGTGAAACGTCACTGGACATGAAATGGTCAACTGAAGCCGATAGAAAATGGATCTTACCCCATACCTTTATCGCTCTGGGTAAGATCTCGAGCATCGCCACCGACGAGGCTAAGGCGCGTTTCGATAGCAGCATCTTAGAGGTTCACGGCAAGGTGACCCAGATTATCTCGGTTGAAACCACTGAGACCATAGTGACTAAGAACTACTTAAAGTCCGCAGGTCGTCAGTGTGAAGCCAGCGACCCACTATTTGGTAGCTGCGTCGTGCCACCAAAAGAGGAAGATATCTTAACCGTACGCCATGAGTGTACCGATAAGGTGGTTATCCGCGCACAGTCTAGTATTAGCCAAGCAACCTTAACCCAGTCTTGTGCCGATATTGCTCTGCAAGAAACTGAGTTCCATAGCTTCTTTAATACAGGCGGCGTGCCTGTCACTGGCGATCAGAACGATGTCATCGAAGTGGTGGCGTTTGCCAGTCCTGAAGATTATGAAAAGTATGCCCCTGAGTTTTTCGGGATAAGCACAGATAACGGTGGTATGTACCTTGAAGGTACGCCGGAGAATGTCGGTAATCAGGCGCGCTTTATTGCCATGCAGTGTCCGGATTCTTGGGTGGGTACCTCTTGTCAGTATATCGATCAGATTTATAACCTGAGACATGAGTTTGTTCACTATCTCGATGGTCGTTACATCAAGGCCGGATCATATGGATCATTCGATTATAATGTTTCCTGGTCAGAAGGAATGGCCGAGTATATGGCTAACGGTGCCGAGCATACCCGTACTCTTAATGCCTTGAAGGGCGAAACTATTCCGCCTCTGTATAACTTGCTGTTTATGTCTTATGAGTATGATGACTTGTATCAATGGGGCTATTTTGCCATGCGCTATCTGGGTGAGGAGCATCCAAGTGAGATAGCTTCTATCACGGCGGCTCTGCAAGCCGGTGATAACGCGGCATACATCGAAGTGCTAAAAGGTGTAGCGGAGCGTACAGAGGCAGGTTTCGAAGCTTTTGTGCTAGCGAATTCAGAAACTGTGGCTCCAGCCGCTGCGGTGATCCCTGCAGCCGATACCATAGGAAGTTGCGCCCTGGCTCAGCAATATGTGCGTAAAGTCGATGCGAATAAGACTGAGTATACGGTGACCAATACTACAGATACGCCAGTATCTCTGTTTTGGATAGATAACAACAAGGGCACGGCAAACTTCGCCAAGAACTATAAGACGTTAAACCTTGGTGAAAATTACACAGCTTCAAGCTGGAGCGAAGGCGATCGCTTGATGCTGACGGATAATGCCATGAACTGTTTAGGGGTTGCCGTGATGGAGCCAGTTCAAAACAGTTTCTCTATCGATGCTGATTTAGTCAAAGATGTGGTGCCCGAGGCTATTCCTGAACAAGATATGCTGGGCAGCTGTGAGTTAGTGAGACCTCACCTTATCAAGGATGAATCCCATGCATTCACTATCACTAACACCACAGATTATCCGGTTCGTTTATTCAGAGTCGATAACCTGACGGGCAAGCCTAAGTATGCCAGTGCGGCAACTGGGTTTGATTTCGGTTACGGTACGCTCAATAAAGGTGAGAGCTACACATCCGATATTTGGTATGGCGATCGTCGTATTATGCTAGCCGATGCCCGATTGAATTGTTTAAGTGTGGGTGTACTAAACAATGTGACCGCCGATTTCATTATTGACGAGACCACCATTGCTAATGCAGCTGCACCTGAGGTTATTCCTGCCGCTAATACCATAGGCAGTTGTGATCTAATGAATAAGCATCTAACAGGACCTTTTGAGTCGGACTTCTCGTTTACTAACAATAGCGATACAGCAGTGCGAGTCTATCGTGTAGATAATGAAACCGGTGAGTTGAGTGAGAGCTTTGGTTTCACGACTCTTGCTACTGGCGAAACATACGATAGTGTTTCAACTTGGAAATGGTTTGGTAATCGCCGTGCGGCTATCACCAATACTGCTGGCCAGTGTCTAGGTGTTGCTGTGATGACTGAAGAAGGTGTCAGTAATGATTACGAAATCACACAGGATCTTATTGGTGGTGGAACGACGCCTGTAGACAGTGATGGTGACGGCGTAATCGATTCACAAGATGCCTTCCCCAATGATCCGACTGAATCAGTCGATACGGACGGTGATGGTGTGGGTGATAACTCAGATGCCTTCCCTAACGATGGGACAGAGTCAGTCGACACGGACGGTGATGGTGTAGGTAATAACGCCGATGCTTTCCCTAACGATGCAACTGAAACCTTGGACAGCGACGGTGATGGTTTAGGTGATAACGCCGATGCTTTCCCTAACGATGCAACGGAAACCTTGGATAGCGACGGTGATGGTGTAGGTGATAACGCAGATGCTTATCCAAACGATCCTAACAATGGTGTTGTGCAGAGTTGTGGCGCGGCGACTATCACTTCAGGCCAGTTGACCCTTGAAAATGAAGAGTGTATCAGCGGCGGAAAAGGCAGTTTCTATGTCTATGTGGATGCGGATAACACAGATCTTTACATCACCACACAAGGTGGTGAGGGAGATGCCGACATTTATTTTAATGCAGATACCTGGGCGACATCGACTAACGCGCAATCTAGGTCTGAGCTAAGTGGTAACAGCGAGAGCCTGCATGTGGTGGCCAATCGTGGCTGGCGTTATATTGCCATCGACACAGGCACTAGCTACTCAGGTGTCACCGTGAAGGTGAGTTTAACTGACCCTAGTACAGCGCCAGTCGAGCCTCCTGTTCTGCCGCCAGTTGAGCCAGAGCAGCCTAGTGGATTAGCCGACACGTGCGCTACTGAAACTGTGCAAGATTATGGCAGTATCAGTGATGGTGTTCCTATCTGTGTCAAAAATGGTCGCTCATCTTTCTATATCAATGTGCCTGCCGGTACTCAGAGCTTAACGGCTGAAACGGGACACGGCGTTGGAGAGCTGGAGTTATATGTTGGAGAAAGCTGGCCAGATGCGAGCAGTAACACTGGTGTATCAGCTAACCCTGGGACAATAGAGAGTGTGACTGTGAATCAGCCAAAGAGCGGTTGGTACTATATCTCGGTGCAAAGTATGCCTAGCAGTGAAGATGTGACGCTAAAGGTCACCCTTAAATAGCATTCGGTCGCTATTGTATGCTACTTCTATAGTTTACTGCTGAAAAAAACGGGTCTTAGGCAACTAAGACCCGTTTTTTATGTGTTAATGAATGTACGAAAACCGATATTAGTTGGTAAGAGATAAAAAAGATAAAAAAATGGCCCCGCCTTAAATAAGGGGAGCCACAAGAATTCTTATAAAGAATCTGTATATGAATGATTAAGCTGTATAGCGCTAGCAAACAAACTTAACTCTTCATCTGGAGGCTCAAGTGAGCGTCCTAAAGGGAGGTGATGAACCATGATGAAAAACATGTAGCACTCGCTACATATAGTCAGAGTCATGGGATCTGGATAAGTTCATCGTTATGGGTTAAAAACTTAGATTAATTGGAGTTAATCATTAGAGTTTATCCTTCGTACTGTGGGTATAGGGCCTAGATAGCTTAGATATTTGTATCGATTTTCATTCGTTGATATTAGTTGGTAAGAGATAAAAAAATGGCTCCGCCTGAAATAAGGGGAGCCACAAGAATTCTTATAAAGAATCTGTATATGAATGATTAAGCTGTATAGCGCTAGCAAACAAACTTAACTCTTCATCTGGAGGCTCAAGTGAGCGTCCTAAAGGGAGGTGATGAACCATGATGAAAAACATGTAGCACTCGCTACATATAGTCAGAGTCATGGGATCTGGATAAGTTCATCGTTATGGGTAAAAACTTAGATTAATTGAAGTTAATAATTACAATTCATCATACATACTAGTGTTTACTGGCCTGTGGTAGCTAGATTTTATCTCGATTGGCACTCGTCGGTATAAGTTGGTATGACACCAAATGAATCAGAAAGAAGGTTCTGCCTTACGTATAAAACCGTGGCCAAAAAAGGTTGACCACTACAGTAAGAGATAAAAAAATGGCCCCGCCTCAAATAAGGGGGAGCCATAGAATTCTTATTCAGAATCTGTAGTCGGAAACAATAATGTCGATTAGCGCTAGCAGTCGATAAACTGTTTCCAGTAGATACAAAGCGTATCTAAAGGGAGATGATGATGAACATTGAAACGACTAGGTCTGCTAATGCTCAAAGGAGCTTTAAAAGTCAAAGCCAGAAATTCGGTTCACTATGTATGAGTCATAAAATTAGCGAAAGTTCATTTTAGAAGCAGATAAAGTCATTTTATTTTTCTCCCAATAATGACCTCTTGGAAGACTGATGAAAATAAAACAAAAAAAGGGCAACACCAGTCTTTTATCAAGATAGGGCTGCCTGATGATCATTTAAGATCAAGGGGACCGCGCTAGAAGTCCCAGAGAGAATGATGAACATGAAAACCTTCTTCGCGTTCATATTCTTTGATGCCCTCAAAATGAATAAGTTCAAAAAATAGACGGTGTTTTTTGTGTTTATTTATAGATTATAACTATCTTGTTGATTAGCTTAGTAAACTAATTATTTCTTTTTCTATCGCTTCAGGCTTAGTGGTAGAAGCAAATCGCGTTAATACTTTCCCTTGGCTATTAATTAAAAATTTGGTGAAATTCCATTTGATCCTCTTGCTGCCTAAAATGCCCTTAGCCTCGGATTTGAGGTACTCATAAAGGGGATGTGCTTCTGGGCCGTTGACCTCTATTTTCTCAAAGAGGGGAAAGTTGACGCCGAAATTAAGTTCACAAAATGAAGAGATCTCACTCTCATTGCCACTTTCCTGAGCCCCGAACTGATTACAGGGAAACCCAAGAATGACAAATTTTTCAGGGCCGTATTTTTCATAGAGATCCTGTAGTCCCTTATATTGAGGCGTGAAGCCACAGGCGCTTGCTGTATTGACGATTAATATTACCTTATCTTTATATTCAGATAAGGATAAGGGTTTCCCTTGAATATCATTTACCGAAAAGTCATAGATGGATGTCATGTTTGAATCTCTTGTGAGGGTTTCAGATAATCTAGCAATAAGTATAGTTTTGAGCAAATTAATTGCGCGCAATTTACATGGCGTGCACTTAATCTATTGCGATACGTATTGTTTCGTTGTTGTCCACTTCTGGCCTCTTGTGCTTTATAGGTTGCTATAGTGTTTTCATCAGCGTTATATTGTCCTTTAAAAACAATTGAGTAGTGGTTGTCTGTGACGTTTTTGCTATCATCATCAAAACCAATGTTCAGAGACCAATATGAGCGCTAAAACTTGGAGTAGCCTACTCCTGCTATCGAGTATTTCTGTTGCTGCTAATGCCAGTGATTTTGGTATTAACCTTAACGATGATGTGATTTCAACAGAACTCAACCTTGATCTTCAAAATAATGCCAACGCCGTACTCGGATATATCTACTCAAATGATGGTGGACAGCTATTGTCAGGGGCCATGCATGTAGCCCATGATGCCGGTATTCATCATTTTGAGATTGGGGCAAAGTACTCCTATGCTTGGGCGAAAAACAGTGCCAATGGCAGTGCTATCGGAGTAGGAGGTCGTTACACTATGGCGCTGGGCTCTAACCTATCATTCCATGCATCTGGATATTATGCCCCTTCGGTACTCTCTTTTGGTAGCGTCGACGGCATGTACGAGCTAGACAGTAAAATTCAATTTCAGTTAAATCCAAGTCTTGCTCTTTACACTGGCTACAGAAATATTCGTCTTCAGTATGACAACACGAATAATTCAACTTTTGACTCGGGTTTCTATATTGGTGGTAAAGCCAGTTTCTAACTCGCTTTCATATGTGTTATAGCATCTGTAGCTCAGGTGCTATTGGGCTCATATTTCGTTTAACACCTTGTCATCCCCCCATTATATTTGCTCCGATATCTCATTCCATTAGATTCAAAATAGTCTAAACTAACCTTTAGTGACGCTTGAATCTGTATTGGAACACTAAAGCCATCGGAAGGCTCCTTCATTTTTTCCTTGGCTCAGTCTGTTTCCTCAATTACATCTTGTTATAACCTGCGTCATGTTTAAAAGGCATATTTAGCTTTTATTCAAGGGAAATGCACTATCATCATCTTTTTTATGATTTATATTGAATAATGCTTAATGTGTAAATATGATTGCAGGCTATGTTAATAGCTTGTGTTGGCGATGATTACCTCCAAGGATCAGGGGAGTCTCATAGAGCCTAGCTGCTTGCAGTTGACCTTAGGTCAACGAATAACTAGATAGAAGGCAGAATGATATGATCCAAAGAGCGCTCTTGTTATTACTTATCTTTTT
The DNA here is from genome assembly GCF_002005305.1 of Shewanella psychrophila. NCBI lineage: Bacteria > Pseudomonadati > Pseudomonadota > Gammaproteobacteria > Alteromonadales > Shewanellaceae > Shewanella > Shewanella psychrophila. Next base: position 2,624,363 of record NZ_CP014782.1, on the reverse strand, counting down.
TAGTCAGACAGCGGCCGCGGTCACTTCTATCGATCAGTCCCTTCTGTTTCATGCCAAAGCCGATCAAACCCCTCCTTCTCTACACGCCGATGTGACGCCTTGGATGGCGACACTGGAAGAAGCCGACAGTATCAGTTTAACTGGTGGGAGTTACTGGCTAGTAATGCCTACATTTATGTACGACAGAGAGACTAAATGGGCGATCAGTGTTAGAAATTCCATCGTAGAATCACTGGATTATTGGGTGATCGGTGACGATGGCAGCAAACAACATTCTCATAGTGGCTACTATGCTCCATACGAGTTTTTGTTTGATTATGGCCGGGAAGTAGAGCTTAACTATGGCGTGGAATATTGGATAATCGTGAAACTCGAGAGTCGCTACTTCTCTTCAGTGCCTAAAGTGGAGCTCAAACATCTGCTAGAGCATAAGAAGAGTGCAGATATTGAAGCTATGGCTGTGATGTTATGCCTGGGGGGACTCATCTTTATTGCCTGCTATAACTTACTGATTTTTTTCTCTATCAAGGATCGCGCTTTTCTTTATTATGGCCTCTATGTATTGGCATATTTTTTCGGTTGGGCGCTGACCTTTCACATTCCTGCTCATCTATGGGCATACCATAACTTAGAGCTACACCATCTGTTTTTTATTAGCCTGCCAATATTTAATATACTGTTTTACAAACATTTCCTCCAGCTTCCTGAATACTCTCCAAAGTTGTGGCGTTTAAGCAAGTATCTAATGTGGACCTGTATCTTGGCGCTACCGACGAGTATTTATCTGGTTTCCTATACCGCGCTTATTGCCTCAGTGTTAATTATGTTGTGGATCGGCCTGGCGATTACTTGTGGTAACGTCTGTCTGATCAAAGGTTTCTCTCCGGCTCGTTATTTTATCTTCGCCTTTACCTGTTTACTGTTGCCTGCTGTGATCATTCTTCCGGGAAATTTAGGATTAACACCTGACTTTGTCGAACATGCAGAGCTTGCCACGCTCATAGGTGGAACCGCCGATGCACTCATGCTATCTCTGGCTCTGGCAAATAAGATCAAGTTATTGTCCGAGGAGAGGCAGACCTACATAAAGACCTTGGGTATCGCCTGGGAGAAAGCCCGTGAGGATGAACTGACACGGTTGCAAAATCGACATGCATTCGATGAGTTCATGCAAACTCAACGGTTTGGTAAAGAGGCTAAACGAGGCGAACACCTGATCTTGCTGGATATTGATGGTATTACTCAGGTAAATCATACCTTAGGTCATCATGAGGGAGATTGTTTACTTAAATTTGCCGCTAAACAGCTTAAGTCTATTTGTGAATCCCATGAGAGAGTGAGGTTATTTAGGATCGGCGGGGATAATTTTGTCATATTACTCTCTATGGAACAGACTCAGTCTGTTCTGGTTCAACTTGAGCAACTCTCTAATGCATTTGAGAAGGAAGGCTATCGAGAGACTGGTGTCAGTTATGGTTTTGCTTTAAATAGAGATGCCAAGGATGCCAGTGACTGGCTGAGAACCGCAGATAAGAATATGTATCGTCACAAGACAGAGAAACGCCGTGTTAAGCAGGCTAAGGTGAGTCAGGTCATAGATGATTCCAATAGATTAGACTTTATTTAACAGGTTCGATTTAATTTAATCGTTCAGTTTAAAAAGCTGACAGTTCGCACTGTCAGCTTTTTCGTTATTACCATATTAATGACATCTCGGCTTAAAAGTCCTTTTCTCCTTTAATTATCTTAGGGTAGCCGCAGATGGCTTTTGAGGTGTGCATACCAGCCATGGTTGCTGCTTCGACACAGCTGGCGTTGATGCCTGTATTAATCCAATCGCCGGTGACATAGAGGTTGTCTATGCCTGTACCGTCGGTATCGATACGGTATTTACTGCTGCCTTTGACCGACATCACATAACGCTCAGAGGGATCGATATTGACGCGCCAGTATTGGCTATCAAATCTGGTTTGTCCTTGAGCGCCTTCACTCGTCTCATCGCCTGCGTGTAACCACTGCCAGCGGAACGCTTCTCCAACGTTGCTCCAGAGCTTATGGATCTGATTGTTGAGCTGACCTATGGCGCCTTCTTTGGCCTGCTGAGCCTTAAGCTCTGGAAATTCAATATCCGAGCGGGGAGGGTAATGCTCTACCGGAAGAGCCGAGCAGAAGTAGCTGGCATTTTTAGGTTGCACGCCTTGCCAGTCTTCCTTGTCTATTAACTGATCCATCGAGGCCCAAGTATCAAAGGGTTCAGTAAAACCCGAGAGCACTGGTTGCTCGCCACTCTCTGGCGTATATTGCCATCCCATCCCATCCAGATCTTCGTTGAGCCAGACTTGATATGCCTGAGTTGCGACGGTTTTAACCTTTTCTACAGCTTTAGTCAGCGGCTCACTCTGAGCCATGACTTCGCTTGCAACATGAGGCACTGAGCCAATGGATAGACCGAATATAACCCGATCGAAGTCTTGGCCTTTTACCAAGCTTTTCTTTGGCAGAGGCTCACCGAATTTATCTTGGTACACTGACTGCCAATCACTCCAGAAGTGTTCCAGGTTGATGTCATTGTCTTTAAGCAGCTGAACCTGCTCACTATCTAGTTGCTCATAGAGTGGTGCGCTGGGCCAACAATCTAAACCTTTTACATCAACAAGGGGGTTATAACTTTCTAAGCCCTCTTTAAGCTTAACCTGCTCGGTGATCTCAATCGTTTCAATGGTACCGTTATTGCAGACCAAATTATCCACTTGGTTAAAGTAATGGAAGTTTACCCCGCGGCGTTTTAACACCTCGTAATAAGGGGTAAACACCACATCACCCATGCCAGCCTGCATCTTCCACATCACGCCACCTTGATAGCACAGACCAATACGCAACATGGAGCGAATGATGGTTCCGGCCTCAAGATTTGGTTTATCGAAGTTGCCTTTTTCATAGGCGAATACTAAATCGTAGAATCCTCTGACCGGAGCCGAGTCTACGGTAAAGGTTTGATTTGCTCCGTGCTTGGTCAACCACTCACGGTAATCATAGTCATTAATCACATCGAAACCCTGCTTGAATACGCCATCGGCAAACATGCCCTTAAGTATGGTTAGACCAAGATCTGAGGCGATATACAGCCTTCGAAGTTCATCGTTAGTTTCTAATTTTTCTGCAAAGCTTTCCTCTAAGCGAGCACGGAAACTATCGACTGCAGACTCGATAAACCCTTCATCATCTTCATCCGGGCTGTGAGCGTGATCGTCACACTCACGACCGACGAGTTGATTTAGGTGACATTCGATAGAGTCTCCCAGTGATGCCAGGCTCTCTTTTGTGTCATCTATGGTGTCTTCAATCGAGTCTTCTATTCTGTCTTTGAGGCGTTCGAACCAGTCTTCGCTAAACCAGTGTACGGGTTTGGCGGTTTCTTTTTCTGCCTCGTCGAGTAAGTCGTCCATCTCCTTGAGCCACTCTCTTATCCAGCTGAAGGCGGCTTTGACCACTTTCCACAGGGTTAAAATTTCTGTGCTGTCTCCTGGGAGTCCATCTCTGAGCGGAAACTCTATGGGCCAACTGTCAGACTCCCCGCCGACATCTTCCTGTAGCACGATAAAACTGTGGGGTTTGAAGGCATCCAAGAAGGTTGCCAGAGGTGCACCCGCTGGTCGGTTGAGTTCTTCATAGGCTTTGCGCATCAGACTGAAGGCATTTTGATAAAAACCAAACCAGATATGCAGGCCGTGCTCTTCGATTCGTTGGCCTTGCTCGGCGTTTCGCCCACTGGCCCCCTTGCCACCAATGCGCCAGCCTAGTTGGTAGACATCTATTTCATATTTGTTCTGCCAGCCCGGTTGCTCGGTCAAACACATTGCTGCGCTCATGGCGGCGACGCCACCGCCGAGTATGGCTATTTTCTCCTTCTTGAGCAATGAGTTATCGACCAATACTTCGCCTTGGGGGACTTCGAAGTCAAAGTTAACATGATAGGGCAGAAGCACGTTTTGCTCGCCTAGCTCGACGCCTAATGACTCTTTTAACGGGAAGCTGGCATTGTCGAAGATGGTGGCTAAAAGATCATTTTCCAGCAGTGACAAGGAATGGACTCTATTGACCTTAGCGGGTGAGGATGTTATGGCCTGATAGACAGCTTTTTCTCCGGCTGAATCAGGTAGTTGTTTGAGAAATATTTGATCGATAGCGGGTTTGAACAGCAAACTAAATAGCTGGTTTTCACCGAGTCTGTCGAGCTCGGGAATGAAGTCGGTTTGGTCTTTAAAAAGTTGCCAGGTTTTGGTGATGGCCTCTAACGTGCTGAGCTGATCTTCTTCTTGAGCTTCGCAATCGACCGTTAATAGAGGATGAAACGCCAGTTCAGTCTCCGGTGAAAACTCTTTAAAGCTCTTGGCTGACAAACTCAGCTTCGTGAGCGGCTCACCTGGCTGGGGCATCTCATACTCGCACATGTATTTGGGGTAACCAAACAACTCACGGCCATTAATTAGTGCCATGGCATCATTGACGAAGGTGAACAAGGGATGAAAATACACGTGACTGATATCATCACTGTCGGCACTTTCTTGCCTGCCAATCATGACCCAAGTAATAATATCGGTTTCCTGTATCCAGCCTTTATCCCTGTCCTCGGGATATGCTGAATAAGCCTTATCGACTCGGGTGAAGCTGGTTAATATATAAGGTGAAAGTACCTTAAAGTACATTTCGCTACCAGCCACTTGATTGAGGCAAGTATCGATGGAACGTTGCAGGTTGGCCTGTTTGCCTTTCATGAAAAAACCATACATGTCAGCCCTGTTAAGCACCAGTGGTGAGTGCATCAGCATAGATCCGGGAGGGTAGATGAAGTTAGGTCGAAGTTGTTCCATGTCCTATTTCCTTTTGGCATAGAAGTGGTTAAGCGCATTTGTGATAGAGACTGTTTTTGTTTAACAGTGAGTTGATAGTTGATGTTTGCGCGAAGGTACAGATAAGCCTATGAAGGATTTGGACATTTATCCAATTTTTATACAAAAAATTAACAAGTGGTCGGGGTGGGTTGGAGGAAAGGAGTAAGGTTCTGGGAACTAGGTCCTAGAACCTATAAATTTTAATCTTGTTAGCCTATCTAAGCTTGATACTGCTCGGAGAGTGGCTCACCCTGCTGACGCTTTAGATCTAATAACTGCCTGCGTCTGTGCTTATTACGCTTGCTCTTGTGCTTACCTTGGTGCTCTTCGTTGTCACTATCACTGCCGATTTGGCTATCCCAAAGTAAATCATCACTATCGTAGAAATTTGACATGTTCATATCCGAATTATTTTTGCTTAATGCTGATTGGTAAAATTAGTACCTAATACCAGCCGGTAAACAGGGGGTAAAGCTGATTCTAGGAAAGCAAGATGACAGGAAGATGACAAGGTTTTGCGTTGTCGCTACAAATATTGAATAGTTACAGATATTGGAATGCAGGAGTAGATGAATCACAGGGCAATAAAAAGACGACCTTGAGGTCGTCTCTATACTATTGCTATTAACTTGCTATCGATTTCTCACGATTTTCTTTTCATTCGAGCCACGAACATACCATCGGTATCGGCTTGATATGGCAGCACCGTGTGCATTGTAGCCTCTATGCCAGTAAATGGATGCCTGGTTATTTCTAGCTCAAACTTTGAGTGCTTGGCCAAAAAGGCATTGACTACATCTTCATTCTCTAAGGGAGACAGAGAACAGGTGGCATATACCAAGGTGCCACCGACTTTTACCGCCCGACTGGAGCGAGTGAGGATATCCAGCTGTAGGTTGGGCTTGTCATTCACTGAATCAATAACATCTATCCAGCGCATATCTGGGTTACGTCGCCAGGTGCCTGTGCAACTACAAGGTGCATCGACAAGTACGCCATCGAAGTGATTAGGAGGCACAGGCAGTTCATCTGATTTCCAGGGAGAAGCTGTTATTCCTCTAAAACTGGCACGTTTAGCTCGCTTTGCAAGCTCTTCTAATGGTTTACGGCGCACATCTGAGGCGACAATAGTCCCCTTAGCTTGTTTGTCTTGGGCTAACATCAAAGATCTTAATTGGAGGCTCTTACCACCTGCGCCACTGCAGGTATCCCACCAGTTATCATTTGGGTTAGGAGCACAGATTTGCCCGACAACTTGTGAGCCTAGGTCTTGTATCTCAAGTTCGCCTTCGCGATATAGTGACATGCCGTTGAGATTGATGCTCTTGTGGCCAAGGCTGATGCTATCGCTAAAATACTCACTCGCCGTGGCTGTAATATCTAATTTAGCTAGTTTATCTATAGCCTCATCGATGTCGATATTTTGTACTCTGGCCCAAATAGGCGGGCGTGAAGAGAGAGCCTCTACCATAGCTAAGCGCTGCTCGGCATCTTGAGTGGGGCAAGTCTGCCAAAACCAGTCAGGAACAAGTTCATCGGTTGAAAACCTGATTGCTGGAAATTGCTCTGTTAGCCAGTCACATTTTTCCGAAGCATTCTCTAAACGTGTTTCACCGTCAAGAGAGAGCTGTTTTTCCTGTCCAGAAAAGCCAGCCCAGGCTGTAATAAAGGGTTCCCAAGAGTGAGACTCTAATCGCGCATTGACTGTAAGCATAGTGAACCATGCTTGGGTGCCTGTATTTACTGTGCTAGTGCCAGTATTAGTACCGGTATTAGTGTTGAACTTGTTTAACCATCCCCACCAACGAAACAGGGCAAATAAACTTTCACGGATCACACGTCTGTCTTTAGAGCCATGCTTCTTATTGATTCTAAAATATTCCCCCACAACCCGGTCAGCCGGTTGCTGCTTTTCCATTACCTGAGTAAATAGTTGAAGTATGGTATTGGCATAGCTAAGCGCACGCTTTTGCGCCGGTGTCTCGGCGCTTATAGCTTCAAACGAGGTCGCTTTGACCTCGTTTAGAAATGTCACGATTGAGAGTTGGTCATCAGCTGTTGAGCCTGCAGTTGAATTGCTTGTTGAATCAGAGTTGCTAGTATTCAAGGCGTCGCCCATGGGTAGTTATCTAGGATGGTATTTATCTGGGCTGGATTATAACAGAAGTGAGCAGCTTCGAATCAAGGTGGTTAGATTTTTTATATGGTTTGTTGATATTGTTTTGGTGTTTGAAGGTTGCTGTTTAAATGTAATCTATCGCTTGCTCCATGGGTTTCTCAGCCTTAGAATTGCTGACAAATTTATATCCATGTGATGAGGCGTAAATGAGTCAAAAAGTTGGAAAAAAAGCGGTTGTTATTTCTGTCTTCTTGTTACTGTTAGGTGGTGTTTTTCTCTTGTTGGAAAATACTTTCTACCAATATGTTGATGAAAAAGGATTCCTCCATGAAAGCTTATTTTTGCCCTTGGGGGTTTTCAGTCTATGTCTGGGGATAATTATCATCTTGCTGGTCTTTATTGGTCGATTCTTTGCTAAGAAATAGTTTGGTGATTGCAATTGTAATGGTGCTCACCGGATACAAGTCTGGTATCTTCAGGGGCGAGCAGGAATAGGTTAGATTAGGACATAACATGAAAAAATGGTCGATTTTAGCTCTTGTGCTTTCCCATGTGCTGGCTGTGGGTGGCGGATTTGCGCTGGGAATATATTATTTGCCCATACTGATCGCACCCGCAGGGCCCGATAGTCAAGTATTAGTATTGGCTGCAAAGAACAGCTTATTTGTGGCTGAATTTTCTCGGGATAGAGAAGATAGCGATGCTTTGCATTGGGGGGAGGGGGAAGTCTCAATCGGCTCAGATTCTGTCTCTTTTTCTGGGAGTCTCTCTCCCGGACCGGATTATAAACTTTATCTGTCTCCTGAGTTTGTGGAAACGGAAGCAGATTTTAATCGATTGAAGTCGTCTATGGTTCAAGTCGGTGAAGTGAAGACATTTGAGAATTTTATCCTGCCTATGAGTGTCAGTATTGACCCTTCTCAATATAATACCGTTATCGTCTGGTGTGAAACATTCGGGCAATACATTACCTCAGCTAAATACCAGCGGAGGGTTAACTAGTACTCGCTCCGCTTTAGCTCTTCTTATTTCTCTTATTGCCTGCCTTCACTTGGTTACTTTGCGCGGGTTTACAAAATTTACACTCCTGTTCACATCCTATTCATATCTTGATGCATTCTGTTCATATTCTTGAATTACAATGATGGGTTTAGGGGCATCTTTTCAAGGAGGCTCTCAATCCAGTAATGATACTAATAAAGAAGGATTTTTTGTGTTTAAAACCATCAGAACTCGAATAGCTGTAAGTGCGGGGGTAGCAATGACGTTTACGTTACTCATTGCTATGGGTATGACAACGAATGCATATACGACGGTGAGTCAGCAGGTGACAGATAGGGTCAAGATTCAGTTGAATGATGCGATTAATTTCCATTTAAAATCCACGGCGTCGGAGCAGGGAAAAATAATAGAGACTCAATTATTTCCGGTGCTTGCTAATTTAAATCAAGTGAGATCAATCATAGAGTTGAGCGGAACCAATGGGGTCGGTGCGGATACCATAGTAAAACAATTTATCGCCGCGCTAGAGGTTCAGGACAAAGCCGTATTTGCAGGCTATATGGTATGGGAGCAAAAAACCTGGCTCGCAGAATCGGAAGTTAACATTGCTGGGGCAATCAATAGTAAGGGCTATCTAGCTCCTTTCTTTTCTCCTAATTCCAACAATAGCTTCGATGCCGTTGCGATGGAGAGCTTCAATAACACCACGCTCAATAGTAATGGGGAGCGGACGGACGATTGGCACTTAATGCCGTTTGAAACTGGGCATACCTTCGTTATGGAGCCCTATATTTATCCGGTTCGTGGTAGAGATGAATTGATCACGACGATTAGCCAACCCATAAAAGTGAACGGAAGCATTATTGGTAGCTTAGGTTTCGATTTATCCCTGTCAGAGCTTCAGGGGCAGAGTGAAAAGCTGGCGCATAAATTATTTGATGGTGAAAGTAATATTATTATTGCATCCTGGAAAGGAGCTGTGCTCGCTAACAGTGGCGCACCATCACAAGTCGGTAAAAAAGTTTCTAGGCAATTATCTTCTCAATGGTCTGATATTCAAGCATTAGCCCGCCAACCAGAAAGTGGCTTGATGTCCATAGGTTCCCAAGAATATGCGATTACCTCAGTTAACACCTCTGACTCTCATTGGATCGTGATGGTCTCTGTTCCCAGAAGTAAACTGACCCAAGGGATCACAGAGTTTGAAGCCTGGAGCGATAGACAGAATGAGGGGGCCATTAAACAAGGGGTTTTAGCTGGTCTCTTCGCTATCATGCTGGGGATTATTGCCATGACCATGATAGGTAACTCTCTGGGAAGAGTACTCACTAATCTTGTTGAACGCTTTAAAGATGTTGCCGAGGGTGATGGTGATCTAACCTATCGTATTGAAAAAAATGGTAAGGATGAAACGGCGCAGCTAGCACATTGGTTTAATATCTTTTTAATCCGTTTACAGGAGACATTAGGTACTGTTATGCAGACGGCTGAACAGGTTGAGCTGAGCTCGGCTAAGGGCAAGCTACAAGCAGAAGATTCCAAACAGAAGTTACTGAGCCAAGTTAATGAGGTCAACTCTCTCGCTACGGCCATTAATGAGATGAGTGCGACGGCGCAGGAAATTGCCAGTTCGGCTGTTCAAGCGGCTGCGGCTGCCAGTCAGGTTCAATCCAATAGTGTTAGTGGCATGAAACAGATGAACAATACGGTTTTGGCTGTGAGTGATTTAGCATTAAAGATCAACAGTGCTCAAGGACAAACTCAAAATTTAGCTAAGTCCAGTGCAGCGATACAGGGGATCTTATCTGAGATAGGTGGGATTGCTGACCAGACTAATTTACTCGCACTTAATGCTGCCATTGAGGCTGCACGAGCGGGTGAGGCTGGACGCGGTTTTGCTGTAGTTGCCGATGAAGTGCGTAATCTGGCAACCCGGACTCAGAGTTCGACCGAAGAAATCCGCAGAATGCTGGCTCGCTTGGAAACTGAAACCCAGTCTATTGTTGATTTGATGCAAGAAAGCCAACACCAAGCAATGGGGACAAAAGAGGAAACGCAAGCTGCTCAACAAGCACTTGCTGAGATCAATCAGGCGATTGAAGTTATAAATGACATGAATAATCAAATCGCTTCTGCCGCAGAGGAGCAAAGTGCCGTGGCTGAAGAGATTAATCGTAACGTAGTGGTGATTAATGATACGGCAATCGATGTGATGGACAGCATGACTTCTGCGGTTACCACAAGTGTTGAATTGGAGGGGAGTGCGGGGGATCTTCGAGTCGAGTTAAATAAGTTTAAAACCGAATAGCTCATAGAAGCGGGAAATACAGCTTCAGTGTTTGCAACGGATTTGAGATGATGGCTTAGCTGAGGAATGAGCACAGAATTGGTCCCTTAAAAGAATGGGTCTAGCTGCGGCAGGGCAGACTAGATCGGTTGAATTAACTGAATAGAACATTTGGATTTATCAATGAAAGAAGTACCTACAACAATCAGCTTTTTTGAAATGCTCACCCCCTTCGTTGCATCGGGGAAGAAAACCATCACCATTAGGGATGAGTCCGAGTGTCACTATGTGCCGGGTACTCAGGTCGAAGTGTTTACATTAGAGACCAATATTAAGGTTTGCGACATAGAAATAGAGTCGGTAGAGCCAATTCTATTCAGTGAGATTAATGAGTTTCACGCCCAGCAAGAATACCTTGAATTGCCAAAGCTAAAGGAGATAATCAGTAAGGTTTATCCAAACACAGAACAACTTTACGTCATCTCCTATAAGTTGCTTTAGCGAGACCGATGCAAGGATAATAGAGGTTATTTAGACACCATCTTTCTAATCTTATCTGCCAACTCCTCATCGCTTAAGTCCGATGAGGGGGGGGTCACTATGCCTATCTGAACTGCTGGTCGTTTGGCTATCTCATTCAACCAGCGTTCAAGGTGCCTGAGTCCTGAGATATCGACGCCGCTCCATTCAAATATACGTACCCAGGGCCAGGTGGCTATGTCGGCTATGGTGTAGTCGTCGCCTGATAGGTAGCGGTTATCGGATAGCTGATGATTCATGATTTCAAATAATCGACGGCTCTCATTCTGATAGCGCTCGATGGCGGTAGGGATTTTCTCTGGTAAATAACGGTGGAACACATTCGCCTGACCCATCATAGGACCTACAGCGGACATCTGGAACATCAGCCATTGTAATGTTTGTGAGCGCTTGTCAGGATGTGCAGGCAAGAGTTTTCCTGATTTTTCGGCTAGATAGATAAGAATGGCACCGGACTCGAATACAGCGAAATCATTATTGTCTCTATCGATAATGGCGGGAATACGGCCATTGGGGTTAATCGCGAGAAATTCAGGTTGCTTCTGATCGGCTTGCATCAAATCCAAGTGATGAACACTATACTCCAATCCCATCTCTTCTAGGGCGATAGATATTTTGTGGCCATTGGGGGTTGCGGCGGTATATAAGTCGATCATAAAAACTCCTGATTGAGTGACTGCTAACTAATATTTTTTATATTAGTTAAAGACCGATATCAGCCTTCACTGTATTGACCTGAGTCCAGTGTCTTTTATTACAATGGACTCACTCCGACCTTATCGCTATTTATATCGTCACTTTATGACAAACAGATGATTACCGGGCGCCTTTTATCAAGGGAAGCCCATTGGTGCCTACAGGGATGTAAACTGTAGTGTGATTCGGTGAGTCAGCCATATGGCGCTGGGCGCTAATGGCTTCATGTTGCAGATAGTTTGCTGTCAGCGTGGTATTAATGATCTTCTGCGCCTCGGCTATTCCTTTTGCTTCTTCTATGCGTATCTCGGCATCTTTCCGGGCTATCTCTTTCTGGGTTTCTTTCTCTGATAACAGTTGTTGGGCGGCGAGTTTTTTCTCAACAGCTTTAGCAACGATTTCTGGATAGTTGATATTACCCACCACAATGTTATTGATCTGGAAGGGAGAGTCTATCAAGTAGTCTTTCAGTTTATTGGCAACCGAGTCAGCAATGTTCGAGCGGTTTTCTTTAAGCTCGACACTGTCGTACTTTTGTACCTCATCTCTGACATAGGTTCTAAATGTTTCACGGACGAAGCGTTTGTACCAGTTTTCAGCGCCAAACTGCTCTACCACCTGCTTTACAGTGCCAGATTTGATAGCGATAACTGCATGGAAGTTAAAGCTGATATTGAGATCGTCATTGGCAAGAATTTTGAAGTTTTCCGTATAGGTATTAGGTCTCATATCTATGTTTATTATTTCGTTACGCCACAGAGACACTCCATAATTACTCGGACCAGTGAGTGAGCCTCGGTAGCCACCGGAGCCGAATATTCTCGGCTTCTCGAATACATAGCCCTCTTGTCCGGCTGGCGTATTAGGGTTGGTACAACCTGATAATCCTATGCCAACTAGCATCGTAAATACGATGGTTTTGATGGCTGTGCTTTTAAATGATGAGGGCCTGTTAAACATGCTTATTCCTTTATTTTTCAGTCCGACTAGCCTGATTGGGCTGGTCGTCATTTCATTCTAATAATCGAGATCTAACGCGAAACACAAATATCCCATCAGCTTTTGGGTGTGCTTAAATTCATTGGTGCACCAAGAGACGAAGTCTTTATCTGTGATTTGTTTAGCATCTACCGATTTGATGGCGATAAAGTCTTTGCGCTTTAACTCATCTAACATGGGATGGCTCTTGTCATATCCCCTTGGTGGCCGAACCAGACTGCTGCCCTCCATCTCGAATCCTGCTTCACGCAACTGAATCAAGGCTTTTCTATAGGCATTTGGGTTTTCGTCTATGCAGGTACGGAGTTTATTCAGTGCTTTAGAGTCGGGATGCCAGATCCCGGCACCGAGAAAGCAGCCATCGTTGGCGATATGCAGATACAGGCCAGGAGCATGGACATCTTTGCCCTGAAAGTGACGAAACTGAATGCCGACATTGGTCTTATAGGGGGTCTTGTCTTTGCTGAAGCGGGCATCACGTTGGGGACGCATTAAGCTACCACCAACTTTCTTGGAGGTGGCGGTTAATCTTGGAGATAGGGCCAGTACATGGGGCTGCATGGCTTCGATAAACTTAAGGGCTGGCGTGCGAACTTCAGCTTCATATTGGGCTTGATTAGCCTTGAACCACTCCCGTTGGTTATTCTCACTGAGCAGGGAAAGAAAGGAGAAGCTCTTAGAAGTAAACATAGGTACCAGACTCTAATGATTGATAATGATGTAAAAAATAACATAGGGCTAACAGGATTGGGAGAGTGAAGTGAATGAGTGATGGCTATTAGCTGATGGATGCCGATTAATTAAGCCTATTCCGGGTGATTGACAGCGCTGTCATTAGGCGTTAGTGTGAATACTGTGTAATTGATGCTCGATTGTTAATAATATGTTTGCTTGTGTTTGGTTGGCTCTTTGTCGGTTTCACCTTAGCAAGAGAATGTCAGATAAATAAAATAATAATCTAAGGATAAGAATATGGCTGGCGGAATCCCAATGACGAGCTCAGGCTCTCAGTCACAAGACAGTAAGTCTCGAGTCGGTAGCGTGTTTGTCGCCTCCCAATACAAGGGAGCCATGGTGTTATTGGTTGTGCTCTACTTCATTATCGGTTTCACCACAGTATTGAACGATATTCTTATTCCTGTAATGCGAGAAATTCATCAATTGTCGAACATGGAAGCCATGTTTGTGCAGTCGGCCTTCTTTATTGCATTTGCCATCTGGGCTATTCCTGCAGGTCTTGTGATGGAGAAGATTGGTTATAAGCGCTCTCTGGTTCTGGCATTAGGCATCATGGGCGTCGGTTATCTATTGTTTATTCCTGCCGCCCATTATATGGAGTACATGGGGGTGTTATTTGCACTCTTCGTATTAGCCACTGGTGTCGCATTTTTGCAAGTTGCCCTTAATCCTCTAATTGTCAAAGTCGGACCGGATCAGACGGGATCGGCGCGGATGAACTTAGGTGGCAGCTTTAACTCATTTGCGACTACTATTGGCCCGGTGATCGGCGGCGCGGTGATCTTATCCAGCGTACAGGAGATAGACTTTGCCTCTCATGGTGAATACATCATCGCCAAGGCGGCCGCGGTTCAAATCCCTTATCTGGTACAAGCCGTTGCAATTATCGGTATCGCGGCACTTATCTATTTCACTCGACTGCCGAAAATCGATAAGGTCAGCACACCCTCGACAGGTAGTCAGGTAAAAGGATCCTTTTTCGACCACAAGCACTTGATGTATGGCGCCGGAGGGATCTTCTGTTATGTTGGAGTCGAAGTCTCTATTGGTTCAATTCTGATGTTGTATCTGGCAACTCCAGAAATGGGTGGCCTTGGGCACGAGCAAGCTGTGCCTCTGCTAGCGTACTACTGGGGTAGCACCATGGTGGGCCGCTTAATCGGCTTCGTGGTGTGCCAGAAAATTCGCACTCAATATCTGCTGCAGATAGTCACAGTGGCGGCTTTAGCACTTATCCTCGGCAGCTTTATGCCTTTCGCACTGGAAAACACCGTGGCGATCCCTGTGCTATTTAGCAATATGGCTGCCATAGAAGTACCACTGGCAGCCTTATTTCTTATTCTGTGTGGTTTGTGTCATTCAGTCATGTGGCCAGCAATCTTTCCCTTATCTATTGCTAATTTAGGTGCGTTCACCCCCAAAGCTTCGGGCCTGTTGTGTACCATGATAGTCGGTGGTGGTATTTTGCCACCACTCCAGGGATACCTTGCCGACTCTATCGGTTATAAGTGGAGCTTTATTCTTTGTGCACTCTGTTATGTCTATATCCTGTTCTTTGCCTTCGTAGGTTATAAAGCTGGCCAGAGTAATAAGGCAAGCCAAGCAAGCACTGATGAGGTTTCGGTGGCTAGTAGCTAAGGCTAGCGCGTGCTAGCAGGTGATAGGTAAAACCTGATTCTATGGTTTAAATAAAAACGCAGCGATAAGCTGCGTTTTTTGTGGTTCCCATTAGGCTTTTACTTCAGTACCTTGTATAAGCTGATCCGCTCACCACGATAGTAACCGGTTAATTTAACCTGTCGTACCTGCGTTGCCGTGGTGGCATTGGCCGGTAACCATTCGATATCTATATCCTCGAACTGACGACTAGTAGCTTCGCTCTCCCCGTTCGTTCTTAATACATGAGCTAAGGTTGTGGAGTACAGGCCTTTTTCGGAACTGCTGAGCCAGAGAGTGACAAGATCTCGTGAGAGCATCTGATAGCCGACCTTTATCGATGAACCAACAAGATTAGCGAACTGAATATAATCGATTGCCCCATAACGAGAGATGATGATCTTGTCCGTGAGCATGCTCATGCCATATGGATAGGCCTTATCATAGATCATCGACTTGATGATTTTCCGCTCCGCATTATCGAGCAGATAGACACGGTTTTCCGTGAGCACGGAACTGTATTTTCCTTCAGGAACAGACACCACACGCTTGACCCGACTATCGAGTTCTAGGCTGGAGATGGCTTGAAATGAGGAACGTGTATCGAGCCAGAATACGGTATTTGTGCCATTGCTGATCAGGATCTCACGATCGTCATTGACGAAGCTGGCGTCATAAATATCAGCCATATCTATATGGCTCTTGGGGACCAGAGTGTCGGCGTCTAAGATCATGGTTTGACCATAGCTGCCCTGAGTAACCAAAAGCTCAGATTCTTGTTTGTTTAGTACTAATCCTGGAGTGGCTGTACTCAAGCTATAGGTCTGATTAGTTGCCACCAAGGTTTCGCCGTCTAATAGCTGCAATTGCGCTGTTTGTCCTGAACCATTGGTGAATACTGCCACTACGCGATTCTTGCTGTAGATAGGAGTCAACCAATTGATATGGTTGTTGAGACATTCAGAATCAGATACTGGAAGATCGGGTTTTTCTATCACTATAGGCACAGTTCCCGATGCGCCGCTGTAGCTGTCGATAACAAATTGTTTCTTCACGCCTGAAGGGCTAGGGGATACAGTATTCTTGCCTATTTCAGACAGGTAGATACCGTTATCTCCTGAAGTGTTACAGGTATTACTGACTGAGTTATCGCCATATGCCGTTGGCTGATAAATTAAATAAGCCTGCTTGTTATTGAAGCCCTGAGCGGCAAATGTGAGGCTGGAGGTGACTTGAGTTCCACCTGTGCCGTCACAGATACCATATTCACAATGATCGTCGTCATCATGGTCGTCATCGTCATCGTCGTCATCATGATCTGAGTCTTTAAACATCGCAGCGCGCTGGGGAGATGCCTGAGCAGTGGTGGCGGGGAACGATGAATATGCGCCTGTGCCAGTATTAATCTGTAGCAGTTTGTCATCAGAGGTTAGCGCCAACAAAAGGCCCGTGTTCTCATTCATGGTGATCGATTTGGGCGAGGTCAGCGAACTTAATGGGTATGATCCGGACAAGAGATAGTGATTATTTAAATTCACAAAACTGGTATCGAGATCCGTCTGACTGAGTAATTCTCTTATATCAAATGTTCTGTTTGTCACCATTTTATCTACGGCTGCGGCTATTTTTAAATAGTTTGAATCGCCGGATAATGAGATGGCATAATTAAATGAGGCGATTAATTGAGCGGTTTCATGCTCCGGACCGTGAATAACATCGAGATCGGAGAAGTTAATAGTATATTTATCACCGAATACCTTCTGTAAATAAGCTTTTGCCTGGGCTGAATTGCCCGAAACCATAGGATTAAATAACACCTCATTTTGGATCAGCGTCGTAAATGGACTAACGAGTTTTGCCTCGCTATCGGCAGTGAGAAAGTAGCCGCCTGAGTCGATTAGAAAGGGGCCGCTCGCGCTCGCCGTCAGGCTCTCAAGATTGTTGATACTCTGTTCAAGAGTGCCGCATTTTCCATTGAGATCAATATCCTGGCAAACTGGCATTTCTCCATAGGCATAGTGATTCTTGGCTTGGATACTTGTACTGTCATCCCCACCGCCACAAGCCGTTATAAAACTAGAACCTGCCACTAACAAGGCTATCTTAGATACTTTTAAACATTTATTCATAATATTTACATCGTCACTTATCGAAATAAAAGATCGTCAACCGCCGAAAAAGCAGTCGATGTAATCGAGGCTGAGTAAATTAACAGAATAAATAACTAAATGATATTGATAATAGATCTCATTCCCATTATTATGCGGCGAAATGTAAAGCCAATGTTTATTTGGTTAATAGAAAAATCTTCCTAGGGATCTATTTCAATGGTGTTCAGAAGTCAGCCATCATCTTTGGTCATAACACTCGTTTTAACCGCTTTTTTAGTTGCCTGTGGTGGTGCCGATCCAGACAGTAAAATTGAATCGACAACTGAGCCCGTTATCCCGAAAAATACTCTGACTGGAGTAGCACTGGACGGTTATTTAAAAGATGCCAGGGTGTGTATCGACCTCAACCGCAATTTTTATTGCGACAGTGATGATGGTGAAAATGTACTGACCGGATCAGCTGGTGAATATAGCCTAACCGTAACGGGTGTGAATCTGAGCGGTTACTCAGTTATCGTCGAGGCGATCCCTAATCAGACCATAGACATGGATAACCCGGATAAGACAATCGACAAGGCATTCGTGCTGTCGGCTCCGGCGACTCAAGCCACACTGGTGACACCGTTTTCCAGCCTGATCTCCACTATCGCAGAACAGCGAGGCACAAATTTTGATACGGCTAAGCAAGTTTTGGCTCAATTGCTGGCTGTTGATGCTGAAGACTTGATGTCAGATTACGTGGCTGGTCAAGAGCGGAAGGATAAGGAGTTGCATCTTCTGGCTCAGGGCTTGACCAAGATTATGCAGGCAGGTGAGCAGGCCGCAGTGGAGAGTGGTATCGGTAGGACTATTGCTCGTCAGGGGACCAGAGCTAAATTAGGCTTAATAGAGTTTGGCGTGCTGAAAAGTTTGACTGATAATTTGGTGGGCACTAACAATCCTCAGGCCATGGATGAAATCGTCCGGGATTTTGTTTCGGGCGTACAGGTGTCGACCGCTGAGATAGTAGATAATCGGGTGGTCATCATACCTAAGGCCCCCAATTCTGGTTTGGTCAACGACGAAGCCGACACATTCTCATGGAGCTGGGTGGGTCATTTCACCGATATCAGTGATTACGAATATTCACGTGATGGCGGTAATGCTTGGCAGGCAGCGAGTGCCATGCCTCTCTATGTGGGCTTAGATGCCTATGGGATTGGTGCAATCCAGGTTAGGATCCGAGCCGATGAAAATCGAGGCCGTCAGGCGGGTTTTCCTGTGCTGTCAGACAAGGTCTTCACTCGAGTACTCGCGCCTTCGGCGCCTGCTAGCCTGACCGTCAATGACGCGAATAATCACTTCGACTGGCAGTTGGTTCCTGAATATACAGAATATGCTTCCTATGAATTTTCACTGGACTCTGGAGCTAATTGGCAGGCGATAACGGCCAAGCCTCAGCCTGTTGAAGATCTCGCTATCGCCGTGGGGGCTCTGCAGTTAAGACTCATCGAGGGTGCCAAACTCAATAGTCCGGCCGGTCTTATTATCACTTCTAATATGCCTTTCACTGTGACCCCTACTCGCCCTCTGGCGCCTATGATTCTGGCGGTCAATGATGAACATGACAGCTTTAGTTGGCAGCCATTGGCGGCATATCCCCAAGTTTCTGATTATGAGGTTTATATCAATGGGGCGTGGCGTCAGGCCATTAGCAATCCTGAATTTGTGGGGAATAATGACTATACGGCCAACAGCATAAAAATCCGTGTGTTTTCTGACGCCACAAATGGTAGGGAAGCTGGCATTCCAGCCATTATAGCGCTGGCATTCACTCAAGATTTAGGCAAACCAGCAGCAGCGCTTAATGCTGTCGTAGATGATATTCAAGACAGCTTCGATTGGGATTATGTCTCAGGATTTGAGTCTGCATCATATTATGAGATCTCCACCGATGCCGGACAAACCTGGGGCGCGGTTAACACTAAACCAGCAGTGGTAGATGATGGTGAGTTTTCAGTAGGTCAAGTGTGCGTGCGTGTTATCGCCAATGCTATAGACACCCATGTCCCGGGAGGAATACTCTGCTCTGAGGCCGCTTTCACCTTAAAGCCTGTGACACCTGAAGCACCGACAGTGCCAGTGACAGACGATGCGCTGGATACTTTCGGCTGGCAATGGACACCGGGATTCGAACAAGCAACGGCCTACGAGATCAAAACCTCAGATCTGGACTGGAAAACAGTCAATGCCAATCCTTATCAATTGCCAATCGACAATATCTATCAAATTGGCGAAGTTCAGGTACGGGTGAAGGGGAATGCCTTAACGGGTCGGGAGCCAAGTCTGTCGTTGTTAAGCCTGAATGCTTACACGGTTAAGCCATCTCAGCCAGACGCGCCAATAAATCCACTTCAGGATGACAATCTCAATAGTTTCGATTGGGCGCTTTTAACTGAGTATCCCCGTCCAAGTGATTATGAGTTTTCTGTCGATGGCGGCACCAATTGGCTGCTTGTGAGCGAGAAACCTTTGCTGCTGGGTGATGTCAATATTGCCGCCGGCTTGGTTCAGGTGCGTGTCAAAGGCAATGCAACCAATGGTATGCCTGCGGGTAAGCCACTGGTTAGCACTGTAGACTTCATCGCCGGCGTGCAACCTGAGGCTCCGACTAACCCGGAAATCGTCAATGCAAGCGGTGTTGGTATTACCAATGGTCTCAAGTGGAACTGGGTTGCGGGTTTTGTTGATGCTTCACATTATGAATACAGCAAGGATGGCGGTCTGAGCTGGACTGAGGTAAGCAGTAATCCGCAGCACATGGGTTCACAGATTTACAGCAAAGATGAGGTGCTGGTTCGGGTGCGTGGCAATGCTAAGTCCCCCGAGGCTAATCCGCCAGGTAAAACCATGGATGCCACTGCTGCCAGCGGACAATTTATTGCCATGGAGTTTGTTCCTATGCTGGCTGCGGGGCGGGTAATGACTATTTCCGAGTCCTACAATGGCAGTAATCTATTTCGCTTCGATAGTAATGAAATGTGTTGGGCACAGTTTGATGCCAATGGTGAGGGCGAGCCGATTTATTGGGGAGACAGAGATAGCTATATAGACAGAATTGAGCTTGTCGATAAGCTGTCTGCACTTAACCTCGATTCGGCCTGCGGTTTGGTAGGTTGGGATGCAGCCCCCGAGTCTCTGGTGATGGCATCGACAGCGATAAGCAGTTCGGGCAATAGTAAGCCGGTGAACATGAGTCGAGGTTATGGTTCATTTTGGGCTAAGTCTGATACAGATTATGTGGTCTATAACAATGGCTCTATCACGACGCCGAGCAGTATGGGGTCACAATATTACCCTTACTGGAAACTGGCAGAGACCAGTGAAGTGATGGCACTACTACTGGTTATCAAGAATGGTGCCGTGACTCGGGTTGATGCCATTGAGACCAAAGAAAGTAGCCTAAATGCTAGCCTGTTAGCCGAGATGGTTAAAACTGACCCGGTACTGAGTGATGTTGAGACAATTCAGTCGGATATGCAGGTATTGAACATTGAGGTGACGGTGTTAGCTGCTGAGCTCGATAGAGCTTATATAGCATATCGCCTCTATGTGGATTTGATCATAAAAAATCGTCCCACGACGACAAGTGCTGATCTGGCAGAGCTGAAATCTGACTTGGACGGACTGCAGACACAGAAGACGGCCCTTAGTTTAGTACTGACCCGTTCTCAGGCTTCCATAAAAGCACTGCATGCCCTTAATTATCTGTTGACACTGGGAACCAACCTGGACGATGTGACCAACAAGATAACTTCCATAGCAGGAGAAAACGGTCAAGCGTTGCACGGCGCAGCGCTTGAGTTATATCAGGCAATTCACCAGTTACAGCTGATCTTGAAAGATTTCGATGCTACTTATACAGAGTTAACCGAGGCGGTGGACTCTGGTGGACTCAGTGATGCTATCAATACTCAGCTTAATCTTTTGGTAGCACGTTTAAATGCATTGCAATCAGGTGCTGATGTGACATCGGCGCAAACGACGGCTATGCAAGCCTTAGTACGAGCCAAGAGTGATGGATATACTGTGGCCCAAGCCGATGCTGTGGTCGGTACCCATTTCAGTAAGCTGGATATTAATGGCGATTATCTGCCGGGAAATACCAGTTTCGCTCAAGGCTGGCGTTGTGTCTCCGACACCAGGTTCGCTAACTTTTCCCGGATCTGGACCTTGCTGGCAGATGGTCAGCCAGGGGGAGAAGATAACTTGTCCTTCGATGATGGCACTAATACAGAATCGAACGTGATGGGCAGTACTGGGTTATTGAAACGGTATAATGATACCAGCCACTGCGGACGCAGCGACTGGCAAGTTCCCGGCCTCACCCAGACAGAAACGTTAGCGACCTCAGGTAGCAGTTACTCGAGAACCATAGACACCAGCGTGTTTCCCAATCATCTGGCTATGACCGATGAATACGATAAATACAACGGCGGCAAACGCTTCTTCTATTGGTTGAATAAGGCCGATGTTACCGATGGAGCCAAACAGCAGGCTTTCACCTTTAAAACATCTAACAATTATGGTTCCAGTAATGGATTTTTTGATAAGTCCGTTAGCGAATTTGATGAAAAGGTTTTTATCGCCCGCTTTGTCAGCGATATCTCTCCCTATGAATTGATCGATATTAATGGCTCAGTGACAACCCAGTTGGCTGACGCTAAGTGCGGCCGAGATAAGGTTAATGGCGGCTATTGGCAGTTATTCGATGATAAGGGCAGTGCAAGATTTAAAAACTTCAATGACCTTGCCGCTATTGTCGATGGTGTGAATGCCGCTTCACTATGCGGCTTAACTACATGGGCTATTCCAAGTTTTGAAGAACTTCAGACTCTGTATCCTTTTGATGAATCAGTATTTATTAATAATGAGGTGAGTGACAATTACAATCAGAAAGCCTGTTATGTCTCATTGGATGAATCAAGTTTAGGTTATTCCGGAAAAAGAAAGAGATGTCTAGAAATAGATGGAACTGAGACATATGTGACCTATGAGGGGGGCTATAACATGTATCCCTCTCTATACCGTTTACGCGGGAATTAACTAGCTGATAATCGAATATAAATTCAACTGCATTAATACCATAGGAATAAAAACATGATGAATATGATGAAGAAAAAACAGCGCGGCGCAGCCGCTATCGAATATGCAATATTAGCGGCGGCGATGTCTCTTATTATGTTTAGTTTCCTTGGCGAAGATGGCAAATTGACTAAGGCTATTGATGCCGCCTACGAGACAATAGTGACCAAGTTGGAAACGATTCAGGAAGATTAATAATACTCATAACTAAATAGATGGGCTCTTTCCATCTTATCTAAATAGAAATACTCATAATGACAGTAAAACGTTTAATGTATTTCTCGGTTTTTATATCTCTTGCTGGCCTTATAGGTTTGTATTTGAGTATTTCTGCGCCCCAGAAGCAGATGTATATAAAATCGGAGAATGTAAGACAAGAAATTCTCGTGGCCAAACAGGATATTAAATCGGGTCAGCGGTTCGGCGCTTCTTTATTTGAATGGAAGTTGGTGAATGAAGACGAATTGACCAGCTTGCTGGATCACATAAGTAAGGAAACGTTTGATATCCTTAAGTTCAATGACTCAGTGCTTGCTGGCTCATTTATCGCAGGGCATATCATGAGCCAGTCGGACTTTCTTAAGCCAGAAGAGGGAGGCTTTCTGTCGGTATCGCTTCGCCCCGGATACCGAGCCGTGTCTGTGCCTGTCGATCAGGTCACTGCTAACTCAGGGCTTGTGGGCCCCGGCGATTCTGTCGATGTTCTATTACTCGCTTCTCAGGAACAGGAGCTTCGCACTCGGGGCAATGAGGCTCAGAGTCTGTATGTGAAAACTATAGCTAAAAATGTTCGCGTCCTTGCCTTTAACGATGCCGTGAAAGTTGAACAATATATGGAGGCACAGAAGAAGTATAAAGGTTTTATTCCTGATGATAGTGCGGTGACATTAGAAGTATTAGCCGAGCAGGCAAACAGAATAATATTAGCTAATCAATTAGGCCGATTGACTCTTGTCTTGCGCAGTAACAATGACCTGGCAGATGCTAGTAATAACAAAGATCAAATTAATATCTCAGATATATTTCCCGATATTAAACGAGTTCAACCCAATTTAGGTTTAGTTGAATTTAGAGCCGATGAAAGACGTGTGATGAATAAAACAGGAGACAAGAGTGATTAAAGTTATTATCTCCTTTGTGTGTGTGCTGCTATTTTGCGGGACATCACAAGCCGAGTCATTAAATGTGACTCTATCCGTGACCTTAAATAAAGCCGAGTTGGTACAACTCCCTAAAACGGCAAAGTCCATATTTATATCCAGTAATACTATTGCCAACTATCAGGCATTGACCAATACCAAGATCATGGTATTTGGTAAGCAGGCTGGAACCACTTCTCTTTACGTACTCGATAATGCCGAGAATGTTATTTACTCGGCAACTGTGAAGGTTAGCCACAACGTTGATGAGCTTAATAGCTTAATCAAGAATGAATTTCCCGATGCCTTAGTGAGTGCAGAATCCATTGCGGGTAAGCTATTTCTGAAGGGGCGGGTGCCGACACCTACTATGGCTGAGAAGATAGTTCGCCTGTCTGAAGGCTATGTTTCCCAACCTCAGTCCTCGAAAGGTAAACAGCAAGGAGGGAAATCTTCTGGTCAGTCTAAAGGGGGCAAACAACAAGGTCAGAATGGCGGTGGACAACAAGCGCAATCGAGTAGCTCAAAGAAAGCTGAGCTGATCAATCAGCTGGAAATCACCATGTCGACTCAGGTTAACCTGAGAGTGAGGATCGCCGAGGTATCACGTAACGTATCGAATAAACTCGGTATCAAGTGGGGCTCTCAGGGATTTGGTACTGGAAAACTTGCTTTCGTCGATGGTTTGGGCTGGAGCAATCTTTCTGTCATGGTCGACGCGCTCTCGACTAACGGCATGATATCTGTATTAGCCGAGCCAAACCTGACGGCGATTAGCGGCGAGAAGGCCTCTTTTCTCGTGGGAGGAGAGGTGCCAATTCCCCTTATTTATGGCGATACTGCCAGTATCGAATATAAGCCATTCGGTGTACGTCTGGACTTTAAACCTACTGTACTGAGCCCGAATCGGATCAGTCTGCAGATAGAACCTGAAGTTAGTACTCTGTCCCAGAGCACTAATATTGTTATGGGGGATTCATCCTTTCCGATATTTATGACACGTAAGGCATCGACCACCATAGAACTTGCCAGCGGGCAGAGCTTCGCTCTGGGTGGTTTGCTGCAGTCTAACGATATCGAACAGATGCAAAAGATGCCCTGGATTGGCGATATTCCCATTCTTGGTGCCTTGTTTCGCTCCAATGAATTTAAGCGTGAGGAGACTGAGCTGATCATCATAGCCACTGCATACCTGGTCGATCCCACCAGGGGAGATTCACTGCCTCTACCCACCGACGGGCTCATTCCATTGAGCGATGTCGAGCGCCTATTGGCCTGGCCTCATCGTGGCGTGAACGCTTTGCCGGATCAGCACATTAACCCGAACGATAATCGTCAATTGCGTCTGCTTGGCGACAATGGATTCTATTACTGAGGTGAGTCATGCGTTTAATTGTTTTATTACTGCTTAGTAGTTTGCTTGTGGCTTGCTCTGGCGATCCTATACAACGGAAACCCGATATCGCTATCGAGGCGATGACTAATGTGTTTTCTCTGCAACTTGTTGCTGAGGCATTGGATGACGAAGATAGGCGTGCTCTGCAAACATTTATTTTACATCTGGGTGATCCGGCCAGCCTTAGGGTGCGAATCGATATTCACTCTCCAAAAGGGGAGAAGGTGCTGAATTCGGTGCAGGACTTGATGCACTTCAAAAATATATATCCTTCTCAGATCCAGACCGCTCGATTGGAGTCTGCTGCCTCGGCGGATCTGACTCTGGTTGTCGAGTCATATCGCACCTTAGTGCGTCATTGTGATGCAGGTAAAGAGGCGAAGACGGTTCTCAATAGTTTTAAACGTTCAGCTAACTTTGGTTGTGCCAATGCCAGTGCACTGGCTCAGATGGTGTCGAATCCCCAGGATCTTGTCGTGGGCGAGACATTATCCTCCACCGAGGGTCGAAAGGCTGTATCGACACTGGATTCATATTATAAACAGCCAAATGCCCCATTGAGGGAGTCTTCTCCAATCTCTGGCGCGTTATCAGGCGGCTCAGGAAATTAATATGGCTATACAGACTAAAAAAGAGGGAGTCATCTTCTCATTACGTCAGGCGCGTTATCGGGCGGTTCAGGAAACTAATTATGATTTCACTCAACATGAGTCTAAAGGCGTACTCTAGATGACTTCAAATATTTACAAAATTCAGGATACCGAGTCTCAGGTTGACTATACACAATATAGGGTTGCGTCGAGCGAGCAGGGTAAACGCATCGCCGTCGCCAGTGCCAAGGGAGGAGCGGGTAGTACCAGTATCGCCGCTAACCTTGCATGGGTGTTATCGCAGCAACTGGATAATCGGGTCGCCTGCGCCGACCTAGACTTTGTCAGTGGTGACTTAGATCTGCACCTGAACATCAGTGCCAATAACAGGCTTACCGAGATGTTGCAGTACCCCGAGCGCCTTGAGCCCATAGTATTTGAGCGTAGCGGAGTAAAGGCGGCGGAAAAACTGCATGTCTTTACCGGCTATAGCCAGCAGCTGGCTCAAGAGTTTTGGCCTGACTCGGCGGCTTTTGAAGCGACATCGATTTTCTGTCAGCAACAGACAGATTATCTTATCTGGGATATACCTTCCTTCTGCCTTCGTGACAGCGTTGGTTTCGAGGCTATTTGTAGCGCCGATATTCGCATCGTCATCATAGAACCGACTCTGGCTTCGATTCGCCATACTAATCAGCTGTTGACTCAACTGGTCACAGATCATGATCAGCAGACGATATTGATCCTCAATCATACTAAGCCGGAAAAGGCCTCGCTGATCTCATTAGCTGACGTCAATCAAGCCATGGGGCAAGCTGTTGATCTGGTGATCCCATTTAGCCCGGAGAAGATGTTATCCACTGCGACGCTTGGAAGCCAAGTTGCCGATGATAATGGCCGATTAGGCAGGGTGTTTAAGCAACTCGGTGTCAAAGTCACGGGTGAGCAGCAAGCTGCTTCTAGTGGCTTGAAACGCTGGTTCAGGAGAGGCTGATGTTCGGACGGAAAATATCGGCTCATCAAAACCCGTCATCTCACTCTGGTGCGGCAACGATGAATGAATCAGTCAAAGACTCAGAGCGCCAGCAGAGTCGATTCGCCTTGATCCATAGTGAGGTGATGCTGGCCATAGAGCCTGCCGTAGTGGTTCAGTTATCCCGTGAAGAGCTGGAGACTCGTACCTTCGAGGCCGTGGGTGATATAGCCCAACGTCATCAACTGCCGATGGGCGGTCAGGAGCAGAAACAGATCATGCTGCGTCTGGTGGATGAGATGCTAGGTTTGGGGCCGCTGCAAGTGTTAATCGATGATCCCGATGTGACTGACATCATGGTTAATGGCCACAAAGAAGTGTTTATCGAGCACAGAGGTAAGCTTAAATCGGCAGAAATCAGTTTTCGAGATGAAGAGCATGTGCTGAATCTGGCTCGTCGTATTGTGAGCCGCATTGGCCGAAGGATCGATGAGACTAATCCTATGGTCGATGCTCGTTTGCCCGATGGCAGTCGTGTCAATGTGCTTATCCCACCCCTGGCCCTGGATGGCACCTGTATTTCCATCCGTAAATTCAGTGATAACAAGCGTAGCTTGAGCCAGCTAGCAGAGCTAGGGGCCATGTCATCAGATATGGTGACCTTGCTTGATATCATAGCCCGTTGTCGGGTGAATGTACTGATATCCGGTGGAACGGGGGCGGGTAAGACCACACTATTAAATGCTATGTCATTTGGTTTCTCCCCCGAGGAGCGGATCATCACCATCGAAGATGCGGCAGAATTAAAGCTGGCACAACCCCATGTCATACGTATCGAGACGCGTCCTGCAAGCAGTGAAGGTCTGGAAGCGGTTGATCAGCGTCGTTTGCTCAAGAACGCCCTACGTATGCGTCCAGATCGTATCATTCTCGGCGAAGTTCGTGGTGCCGAGGCATTCGACATGATGCAGGCCATGAATACGGGTCACGACGGTTCCATGTGTACCTTGCATGCAAACTCGCCATCCGATGCCCTGATCCGTCTGGAAAACATGCTGTTGATGGCAGAGGTTAATCTGCCGCCATCGGCCCTGCGTCGTCAGATCGCTTCAACCATAGATATCATAGTGCAGATCGAGAGAATGCGGGATGGCCGCCGTCGGGTGACAAATATCACCGAGCTGGTTGGTCTAGAAGGAGAGCAATACCTTACCCATGATCTGTTTAGTTTCGATTATCAGGGTCAGGATAGCCAAGGTAATGTGTTGGGTCAGTTTGTGGCTGATCGAAAAGTGCCACGGTTTGTCGAAAAGGCAAGATATTACCAGCTAGATACCCGACTCAAGCAAGTGATGGGAGTGAATTAATGTTTGCTCTGTTTGCTAGCCTCTTGGTTATTAGCCTGATGGTCAGCGCCATATCATGCTGGCATTACTATAGACAGTACCGTCATGTACGCCAACGTCTATTGACTGTGACTAAGATCCAAACCCAAGAAAAATCGACTGCTAAGTCTCTCTTTGGCTGGGAGAAGGAGGCGAGTCCCTGGCTGCGCTGGCTAAAGAGGCTAGAGTCTCGCATCGATAACCTATTTGGCATCAAAGGAAAGTATTACCTTTATTTAGGCCTGTTTATTACTGGGGGGATCAGCTGGGGAATGAGTGGTTTTCTACCCACTCATGTTCGTCTGGCATTGGTATTAATTGTACCTACTTTGGGCTTTTTGGGGTTTTTCTGGTTTATGCGCTCGGCGCAGTTAAAGCAGTTCGATCAAGCCTTTCCTCAGGTACTAGGCCAAATCTCCCGCGCCGTGGCTGCTGGTATCTCTGTGCCCCAGGCCATAGCTCAGGTGTCTGAATATCAGCAGGGATTTCTCGGTCGTGAGTTCGAGCTTATTCGCGACAGGTTAGCCATCGGCATAGGCCTTAAACAGGCCTTGGAGCAGGCCTGTTACCGTTTGCCCTATGCCAGTTTTCACTTTTTCACCGTGGCGCTGATTTTAAATCAGGAGAATGGTGGTCAGTTGAGAGAAGTACTCCATAGCCTGGGCCGAACTCTGCACGATAACAGTGCCATAAAGATGAAAATCAAGAGTCTGACCGCCGAGCCTAGAATGACGGCGCTGATTTTAGCCTGTTTGCCTTTGATATTGATTGGCATCATGTTTTTCAAGAACCCTAGTTCATTCGAAGTACTTACTGATACCGCTGCCGGACACAATGTCTTGCTCTATGTGGTTTCCAGCATAGTGCTGGGACTTGGCATCATTAATGTTTTGACTAAGGTGCGACCATAATGACCTTATCTTTGTGGGTGTCGTTTCTGCTATTGCTTTGTGGGGGCAGTATAGCCTTGCTTAGCAGTGTTAAAGCACGTCAGAGGGATAGGGTGGTGATGCGTTTGCAGGGCGTGAATCGAAACGCGACTGCATTTGCACCATCCCAATCTCAGCTTAAACCTAAGATCAGAGTGAGTGAAGATATCAAGGCACTGCTACTCAGAGCCGGATTCTACTCCGAGCATGCAGCCAGTCTTTTTGTGTTGGCTAAGTTATTGGTGGCGATAAGTTGCTTCATCGCTTGGATGGTCTATTCAGGATTCAGTGTCGATAAGATCATCATAGCGAAAGGAGTGGCGTTTGCAGTAATCGGCGGGATGTTAGTGGAGCATTGGGTGAAGTTCAGGGCGAGATTCGTCTCTTCACGTATTGCCGCTGCGACCCCAGATGCGCTGGACTTGATGGTGGTATGCGTCGAATCTGGCCTGACTCTGGAGGCGGTATTTGGCCGGGTAGGGCTAGAGATGGCGAATTTTTCTCCCGAGCTGTCTCGGGAGTGGCTGATCACAGAAGCCGAGCTGCGTTTACTTGATTCTCGTTCTCAGGCTTTGAAAAACCTAGCACGCCGCACCGGAATCATCGAGATTGAAAATATGGTCATCGCCCTGTCTCAGGCGGAAAAGTACGGCAGCCCCATAGCGAAGAGCATGCGTCTTATCGCTTCGGATAGCCGTCAGCATCAGTATCTGGCATTGGAAGAGAAGGTAGGAAAAATCCCAGCCAAGATGTCCATTCCCCTCGTGGTACTCGTCATGATCCCCGTGGTGGTACTGATCGTTGCCCCTACGGTCATCGAACTTATGACATCGATAGGTGAATTATGAGTTGTTTAATTTACTTGTTGCCGTTAACACATTCTGTCGCCAGTGGCTCAATACATGTTTCTGTAGGTGATCTGTGAAACATTTTATATTTATGTTGTTGTTAACTGATCATGTCCCCCCCGGCGCATCAAGCGAGCCGTTCAAGGTCTATGAACCTCTTACAACCAGTTCGATAGGTGAACGATGAAGCGTTTAATTTTTATATTCCTACTAACCCAGCTTATGGCCTGTGGCTCCTCTGGTTCACTCTCTGCTGAGCAGATCACGGCTAATGATCGTCATCTGGCCGAAGTGGCAATGACTAATGGAAGTCCTGAGAGTGCCATTGAGATTTATCAATCATTGCTGGTTAAAGCCCCACAAGATGTGGAGCTGCTTTATCTGCTGGGAAGTGCTTACAACCTGAGCGGAGAGTATGAGATGGCAATACATCAGCTCACCAAGGCGAGTCGAATTAATCATGAAGCTGGCTACGGGAGTCGAGGGGAGATCCTACGGGAGACGGGACGGGCGAGACTTGCCTACGGTGATACCCATAAGGCGCTAACTGAATTGCAGCAGGCAAGCTCCCTGTTGCCTGAAGATGCCGTGACCCATAACAGTCTTGGGGTTTGCTATGCCTTGCATCAGGACTACCAGCAGGCTAGACACGTATTTCAGGCAGCGCTCAATATCGACCCTGGCAGTCTCGAGTATCGTAATAATTTAGCCTTGGCCTGGATACTCGATGATAAACCGCAGCGGGGCATAGATGTCATCTATCCCACTTATTTACGTGGAAAAAGTACGCCTAAGTTACGCCAGAACTTGGCTCTGGCCTTCGCAATGAAAGGCGATATGGAGTCGGCTAAGGCCATAGCCAGACAAGATCTGACTAAGGCTGAACTTGAGCGAAATATAGATTTTTATGGCCAATGGCAAGGGAAAGGGCTGTGAGGTCTAGGCAGGAGGGCAGCCAAACACTGGAGTTTACCCTGACTCTGATCCCTTTCTTCATCCTGTTATTGATGGTTGTTGAATTATGCCGCTTCATGTTAACCGCTAATCTACTCGATGCGGCTCTGTCGACGGCGGCCAGACAGGTGGTCAAGGTTAACGATAAGCAAGATATTTTGCTCTTGTTGAGGCAAGAGATCGAAGCGCAGGATTGGCCACTTTTTGAGAGTGGCAGAATGAAGTTGGAGGGACGTTACTTTAAGGACTTCGAAGCCTTAGTGCTGAATGAGTTCGACTCGGATTATAACAGCCAGATGTACGGCGAATATCGACTGACTTATGCCTATCAAATGTTATTTATCGAAGGCATGGGTGATGGCAGCGCGATAAATAAGTTTGAACGTACCGTGTTGGTGGCTCATGAAAACCGTTAATACCATGGGCGCATATCAGCAGGGGATCAGTGTTATCGCCTTGCCTGTAATTATCTTAGTGATGATGGCTCTGGTGTTGTTCGCATTCAGAATTAATCATGCCCTGTTGACTAAGGCTAAGTTGGATCGCCTATCTTATTCGCTGACGACTGTGGTCAGTGTCGAGCCCTTGAAGCAACCATTAGTCAGTGATAAGCAAGCGATCACTCAGAAATTAGCCGATGAGTTATTGACCTTAGCTAAGCGGCATTTAGATGGCATCCTCAGTGACGGTGATACCCAAGTCGGTATCGAGCTAGAACAACTCAAGTTCCTGGGGGAGGAAAATAGTGAGCAGTGGTACGGTTTTCAGTCTGGCACTGAGTGTCAGGGACAGACTTGGTTAACGCGTCTTGCCGACCTGTCTCCCACGGGAAGTGTGGAGGGGTTTAACTTAGGTAACCGCGCCGAGCTGTTTCAGGTGACAGTCTGTCTGACAGATGTCAAATCGGTCAATGGCGTGTTGGGAATCGTGGGTTTTGACGGTTTCACCCAAGATTATTATAAGAGCTCTTCTTTGCTGATTGGGAGGCATTATGATTAAACGCTCAGGCCATTATCGCCAGCATGGGGATGTCTCCCTGATGTTTGTGATCTGCTTACCTTTCATGTTGGCAATGATCGCCATCAGCATCTTGCTTGCCATGTATCTGCTGACGGTGACCCGGGCGGGTCAGGCATCGGATGCGGCATCTCTTGTCTGTGGCTATTCACAGCGCGCCGATCAAGACCTACTTCTGGGGATAATGGACTATTATCGTCCCGGTTTTGC
Source organism: Shewanella psychrophila (assembly GCF_002005305.1). NCBI lineage: Bacteria > Pseudomonadati > Pseudomonadota > Gammaproteobacteria > Alteromonadales > Shewanellaceae > Shewanella > Shewanella psychrophila. Next base: position 2,592,758 of record NZ_CP014782.1, on the reverse strand, counting down.
GGCCCATGATGGTGAAACCTCGATATCTATCGACAACAGAAACCGCTGTAGTATCACGGCGAGCTACCGATTCAATCCAACCATGATGGCGCTACTTCCGGCTTCTGCGCGCACAGATGTCTCCCTCTCTTCTGATTCGGGCGCCACCTCACAGCTGGTGGTCAATTCGACACCCCTGCCTATGGATCTCGCTTTGGTATTAGATATCTCCGGCTCCATGTCGTCTCAGTTACCTCAGTTGAAACGCATCATTAATGGTGCCTTAGACGATATTCGACAGCAAGATATAGCTGGAGTCGGGGCGGTGAGGTTTTCTCTGGTGCCCTTCGAGACTGGAGTCGGTGTGATTAATGCTCCTTGGATGCCTGAATCTGCGGATAAGGTTACCTGTATCGATGGTCTGAGTTATGGCCAATACAGTGTGGATTATGGGGCAACGGTGGACGATCTTGCAGAGCCATCCGCCAACCTGAATATCAAGACAACATTGGCCAGTGAGTGGCTGGATGCCTGCAGCATGGATGTGACTATCTTGCCCCTGACCCAAGACCTCGACTTGGTGAAAATGAGAGTCGATGGGCTAGTTACTAGTGGCACGACCTCCTCCTATCAAGGCTTGATCTGGGGCGTGCGCACCCTATTGCCCCAGTGGCAGGACGAGTGGCAGATACCTCCAGTGGAATCTCCTGAACTTGTGCAGCGTCTGGTTCTATTCACCGATGGAGCCGATCAGGGTTTCCATCTGGATGAATTGATCGAACAAGGTTTGTGCCGAGCTATTCAGGATAAACATCATATAGAGATGAGCTTTATCGGCTTCGGAGTCAGTGACAGTCGCCTGCAGCAATTTAGAGAATGTGCGGGTGATAAGGGCAAGGTGTATGACGCGCAAAATACTCAAGAACTGGAAGCCTTTTTCCATGAGGCGCTACAGACCGAGACTAATGCAAGCTTAGTTTTGCGGGAGGAGATAGAGACTTAAAGGTTGGAATTAGTGCTGAGGCACTAGGAATAGGGCTTAGCTGTTAGTGGCATTCATATTCTGAGTGCCTGAATAAAAATCATTTGTTTTATTAGAGGTGTTTATGTTTAAAAAATGGGCCGTCATTGTTTCTTTAGTGCTTACAACGCTATCGCCATCGGCGTACGGCTATCAAGGGGGAGAATTGCTCTCGCCTAAGGCGGTGCACGCTCTAGGTCTGAACCCCAATGAACTGACCATCATAGATTTCTTTGCCGAGTGGTGCGTGTCATGCCGTGAAGAATTGCCAGAGGTTGAGATCTTGTCTCGTCAGTTAATGGGTCGAGGAGTCAGTATCGTCGGCGTCGATGTTGATGAGGATGTCGAGGTGGGACTGGCGTTTCAGCGGGAGTTAGGCCTGACTTTTCGGGTGGTGGCCGATCCGGAGCAAGTCTTGGTCGCAGATTTTCAGCCAACAGGTATGCCGGCCCTGTATTACGTCTATCAAGGCAAGGTGCTTAAGGTGAGATACGGCGCTATTAATAATATTCGACAAGTGATCATCGACGAGATCAGATCTCTGGAGCTAGCTAAATGAAGGCTCGAATAAAAAGTCGAGATACGAGCAATATGAATAACATCAGACAAGTGATCATCGACGATATCAGATCTCTGGATTTAGCTAAATGAAGGCTCGAATAAAAAGTCGAGATACGAGCAATATGAATAACATCAGACAAGTGATCATCGACGACATTCGGTCTTTGGATTTAGCTAAATGAAGCATGGTGATATGAGTAATATGAATAATATTCGACAAGTGATCATCGACGATATCAGATCTCTGGATCTAGCTAAATGAAGAAAAAAATGAAATATAAATTAAGCCTGATATCTGCTCTGGTGAGCGTGTCATTTGGTGCGACGGCGACGTTGGAAATAGACCTTAGTGGCTTGGATGAGAAAAGTCAGCCCACTGAAGCTAAGGGACTGGCTCAGTCTAAGGAGCAGAGCCTAATTAAAGGCTTTGGGACTGTAGCAGTACAAGGATCAACGCAAGAAACTGTTAGTGCCAATGGTCGTTATCATCAGTCCACGAGTGTCTCCTCTTCCGTGTATTCCAGTCAGGGGGCGGTCATCGGAATGCGACGTAATGTTGAGCTTGCAGCTCCGAAGAGGCCAAATCTGATGCTGTCTGCACCAGAAGTGTTAGCGAACGATAACGCTTATGTAGACCTGGCTCCTCAGACTCTTTCCCCAGAACTTTTTCCTGAACGCGTGCCAGAAATTGAGATGGTAGAGGTGGCAGAGACGGAAGATGATGAGTCGATGCTGTCATTTATCGATGAGTGGTTAGGGATCGAACCAGTTAAACCTTGGGAAAAAGGCACCTTGGCTGAAAAAGCGATGAAACCCGGCGGCGTAGTACCTGAGTTTGACCGCTTCTCGGAGAAGGTCTTCTCCTATAAGCAAGGTTCTGTGGGTGGCAGCGGCGTCGGTGGCGGCGGTTGTGGCTGTAATTAATATCAATGGCTTAAATTTAAATAAGAATATCAATGAGTAAAAAATTAACACTGACAATCCTAAGCGGCGTAGCAGCCTCAGGCTTAGGCGCATTATCTTTACCGGCTCAAGTCGAGGCGGCGGATCATATTTCGGTTCATCATATGAACTTCAAGGAGTACGGTGACAAGGTTAAGGCTGGCGATAATATTCTTTCCATGGAGAAGAATTTTGGCCTGGACTGGACTTTAACGGCAGAGTTAGGTTACGACACTGTGTCCGGTGCGTCTCCCGCTTGGGGCCCGACAACACCGGTATCAGGCAACCAGGACTTGCTCAATCGAGCCAAGCAAACCCAGTTGGCCCAAGATCAAACTACAGAGGTGATCCGAGCGGGTTATGACCCTTATCGCGATGCCTATGCGGTGCAGGCCTTTGAGCTCGAGGATACCCGCTATTCTACCAGCGCTAATTTGACCTACAGAGACAAGAAGCGTGATGAGTGGAGTCTGGGGCTTAATTACTCCCAGGAGGAAGATTATGAAAGCATGGGGATTAATGGAAAGGTGTTGGTCTATGCCGACAGTCGTAAGAATCGCTCCTATACCATTGGAGGCTCCTTACTGTTCGATAAGACCTTGGCATTTGAGGAGTATAAGAACTTTAGTAACACCCAAGAGTGGCAAGATATCTTTAATAGTGATGTTGAGCTTGGGCTATCTCAGATTTTTACCGCAAACTTCTATGCCACATTTACCCTTTTTGCCGGATACAAGTCCGGGTACTTGAGTAACCATTACTTAACCGTGTTACGTGAGATAGACCTAGATGATGATGGTGTGATCGCGGACGATGAGGTCTTTTTGGGACAGGATACTCGTCCGGATAAACGACTATCCGGTGGGATCAATATTCAGACCTTTTATAGCTTAGGCTCATCGGTAGTGATACGCCCGCGTTATAAGTATTTTACCGATGACTGGGGCGTCACTTCCCATCAGATCGGCGGTAAACTGAATATTGAACTGTTGGACTGGCTGATCTTGACCCCTGGTTATTTCTGGTACACCCAGACAGCGGCAGATTTCTTTGTGGATCCAGACTCCTCAGATCCCTCATTCGCTGCGACTGGGTACGCCACATCGGATCTGCGTCTGGGGGATTTCGATGCCAATGCCTATGAGCTTGGGATCAGTGTGCAGGCGACTAAGCGATTGCGTCTCAATGCTTTAGCTGCCTACTATGACAGAAATAATGGCTATGAGAGTCAGTGGTGGGTAGTTGGGGCGAGTTATGAATTCTAAACCAGATCTTATTCACCGCTTTACAGCCATGACAGTTCCCTGTGAAGTCATCTTGTTTGCCGATGAAGCCGAGGCTCTGGCTCTGGCTATCGAGGAAAACACCCGGCGTCTGGAAGCTAAATATAACTTCCATGATGAGGGGTCTTGGCTAAACAGACAGATTAACTCGCGCCAAGCTAATAGTGTGACACTCGATCGTGAAACATGGACGATTCTGCGGGATGTGCGTCAACATTGTATTGCTAGTCAAGGTATCTTCGACATCACCATTGGCAGCCTTAAATACCTCAAGGCCAGTCAGCCGGACTTGAGTCGGGAGCAGTTATATACCCGCATGGAACCCTTTATGGGGCTCTCAACTTGGTCGCTCGAGGAGATGACTCTGTGTTTCTCTCATGAAGAAACCCGTTTCGACCTTGGTGGAGTGATCAAGGAGAGTAGCGTCGATCAAGCGGTGGAACTGGCCAAAGCTGCTGGGGTCACCGGAGCCTTAATTAATTTTGGTGGTGACATTCGCACCTTTGGTCACAAGAGTGACGGCAGTGGCTTTGTTGTGGCCGTGCTCAGTCCTAAAGATACCCAAAAACCTTTCTTCTCTCTGCCCTTGAGTAATCAGGCGCTTACTACCTCGGCTCATTATCAGCGTTATTACCAATTCAGTGATGTTCAAACATCACACATTTTATCTAAAGGAGGAGTACACCCTCAGGTACTGTCATCCACAGTGGTTGCAGACACGGCTTTAGAAGCGGGAATATTCAGTACTGCGCTAACCATAAAGCCGACATTGGATGTACCAGATTCAATCGGTTTTGCCCTTATTGACGACAAGTTAACCCTTCATCAAAACGCGGAGTTTATTCAATAATGAGACGAGTATTTATCTTATCCTGCCTAATGTTCAGCGTGTTTGTGCAGGCGCAAACCCAAAAAGAGTTCCTACCTGTGCAACAGGCTTTTCCATACAGTCAAAGTGTGGTTGGAAATGAGTTGATTATAAGCTTCGATACTGCCCCTGGTTATTATCTCTACCAGAAGCGGTTGTCATTTAAGTCAACGTCCCCTGAATTGACCTTTGGTGAACCGATATTTTCTGTTGCGGCGAAGCAGAAAGAAGACGCCTATTTTGGCAAGGTGGGTATCTATCTTAAGCCGCTCACTGTACGGGTTCCATTCGAAGGGACGGGTAAGGCCAAGGTGCGTTTTCAGGGCTGCGCCGAGGATGGTTTATGTTACATGCCCCAGACAAAGTCTGTGGAATTACAGGCTTTGTGATTTTGATCTGAAATAAAAAAACGCGGCTTTTAGCCGCGTTTAGTCTAATCAAACTGCTTCTATTTAGGGAGTTCAGAAGTAAACAGTGACCTCTTGCGAGCAATCACCACCGCCGGCATTACATACCTTCACTTTATGGCTACCACCCCCCTTGATACCTGTATCGATATCATACTCATAGGGAGTTGTGATGAGTTCGGCTTCTATATCTGTGCCATAAAAAGATGGCGTATTCATATCATCGAGATAGACATCGATAAGGGGATAGATTGCCCAGGTAAGGTCAATATGTTTTACGCCTTTGTCTTTACGCCCTATGGCAGTTAAGTTGAGCTCACTCGCTGCTGGAGTCTTAGTCGCAATGCCTGTGGTGAACTTTTCAGAGTTTCCGGCGCCATTAGATGCATAGACCCTGTGATAGTAGTCGGTGTTGGCGGCGAGGCCTGTATCACTGTAGCTACTCGTGTCGGCAGACACTGTACCTGCAGCATTCCAGTTAATGTTATCCAGAGACCTTTCTATGTGAAATGCAGATTCATCCGATGAATTATCCGTCCAATTGAGATCTATCTGGCTCGATGAAACTGGAGTGGCTACTAACCCTGAAGGCGCTACAGGATTAGTCAGGCTTGCGTCAGTTTCAGAGCGGATATAGAGGTTAGACACTGCAATGCTATCGAATGAAGCGATATTTTCGGCATTTTGATCACTATCTTTAACTCTTACTCTGACTTCTCCGCTGACACCTTGTGGCAACATGGTGCTGTAATGGCCGCTGTCATCACTTAATAGGGCTGCAAAATCAATATAATTAGCGCCATTATCTAATGAGTAAGAGAGGATCATTTGATCATCGGGTGAATTGGACATACTAGCATCAAGATGTATCTCCACTGAGCTGCCCGATGCGATGCTGAACAGCCAAGTATGGGTCAGATAACTATATCGGTTCTTTTTCTTACCGCCGGATTGGCGTTCTGTAATGGTCTGACTCGAGCCGCTATCAAGGGCCGAATCATGGTAGTTACCACTGACTGTGCCAGCTGTGAAAATTTCGCCATAGGCGAGTTGATTGATAAAGGCAGGCGCTTCAACATCTATAGCTATGTTAGCTGTATCGCTTGCGCCTAAGTTATCCATGACAGTGAGAGTCGCGGTATAATCACCGGCAGCAGTATAAATATGTGTTGGCTTAGCTTCTGTTGAACTTGTACCATCGCCAAAGTCCCAATCGAAGTTGATGCTGCTTTGGGGGTCATCATCCTTCGAGCCTGTACTGCCAAAGGTGACCTCTAGTGGAGCCTGGCCTGTAAGTGGTGATGCCGCAATGGCTACGACGGGCACTCTATTTAGTACGGACACGGCCACTGAGTCTTGAGCGCTTAATCCGTCACTGTCAGTGACCGTCAGGCTTGCTATATATTCCCCTGGGGCAAGATACTCATGAGTGGGGTCTTCTGCTGGGCTGCTTGTGGTTTCGCCTGTTCCATCACCGAATAACCAGCTATAGCTGACAATCGCAAGATCGTCTGTCGAACCTGCACTGCTAAAATAAACTGAGGTCGGCGCATAGTCAGGCAAGTAACCTGAAGTGCTGATATTCGCTGTGGGTCCTTGGAGGTTTGATGGGCTTTGTACTGTTGCGGATATAATGTATTGACCTAAGCTACCGTAATCTGGGTAGCCGCCGTTTAGAGGATCGCCTTTTCCAACACCATCTATTTTTAAGAAATAGGTGCCGTCACTGGCAAAGCTGCCGTCCAATGATGCCGAAAGAATATTTGCGACATTGTCCGTTTGTAGCAAGGCACCGCCGCTGTCATAGAGGCTGGCTTCTATGTCTAAATTCGGGCTGACATCATCAGGTTGAATAGAGATGCTATAGCTACCAACGGCGGCATCAAACTTAAACATATCTTGATCGCTGCTGAGGTGGATAAGGCCGAATGCATCGAGTTGGTCTGTGGTGCCATTTGTCGTCACTGTCATTGCTGTAACGTCATTGACGATATTCATGCCATCGACATGGTCATCTGGTATCAAGGGGGCACCGTAATATTGAATATCATTGATATCGTCAGCAGGTTCATTAGCTAGCGGGTAGGTGTCCATACTCCATTGTACTAGTTGCTGATAATAACCCACCCCCATTATGGGAGCCCAGCCAGTCACGCCAGAGCCATGGCCTGTGTAATAGCCTGTGCCATCGGTTTGACCGTCATGCCAAAGTCCTAAATTATGGCCAACTTCATGAGAGATCGCTTCTCCGGCTCCAACCACACTTGAATTAAATACGAATGCAGGTTTGTACCTATCACCGACGTAATTAAACACACCGACATAGGCGAAGCCACCACAGCCACAGTTAGCGAAGTTATCCTGAGTGATAACGACTCTGGTACCAAATTGTGAATCACCGCTGCCTGAGTTAGTGATTAAGGCTTGTGCAGGTTCCTGAGTTGTCACGTCAACATTAAAGGGGGCATAGTCTTCTGCAACTTGACGCCACATCAGGTAGATCCTATCGAGTTCAGCTTGGGTGAAAGAAGCCGAGGTTCCTTCGGTGTTATAAGCCGGAGAGGTTATTGTCCCAACGTTATAAGATGTATTCCACTGTCTGCCTGTGGTGACATGGCCATCAAAATCGAGAAAAATAACCCTGTCTGCATCTGGTTTGCTATGAAGTAAGAAGGTTTGTTGCTCATTTAGCGACGTCTGTGGTGTTGTAATTGGTTCAGTAGGAATCTGTTGGTTCTCAGCTTCGACTTCAATATAGAAAACCCGCCCTTGTTTATCTAACCAGACACTCTTGTCTTCTCTGATCATCTTGGCAAATTGAGCCGTCGTTTTACCGTACCAGGCTGCCACCTCTGGAAGTCTTGCACCAAGCAAGCCTACGGCATGTTCACCATTCGCGGGTTCAGGAAGTGTTACCGAGGGGAATACTCGATGAGAGTTCGAAGCATTTTGTGCATTCGAGGGAGTGTTAGCTGCGATGGCATCGGATCCTGAGAGCACCGTAGCGGATAAGGAAAAGCTTAACAGCGCAACCTTAAAGAATCTATTTGAGTAATCCATTACCGTTCCTTTTTTAGCGACCGATAGTTAATTTAAGTGTAGCAGGGCTGGGTAAGTCGCAAGTGGGTGTCAGTAGGTTTGCTTAGAAATGCTGTCAGTATGTTTGAAATGAAGTAGAAGCTGATGGCTGTCAGCTTCTACTAACATAAAAGGCTATTCAGCCTGGCATTGAGTTTCTGGCAGTGGTTGGCTACGGCCGCTATTCTCATCACGAACATAACAAGTGTTATTCGAAATCATCAGCTGAATCATGACGGGCATTTCAAAATTACGACCCATGATCATGTTACCGGAAGGGTCTTGGTGTGGTGTCTTCTCAATCGATAAAAGGCTGCTGCGGGTGAAAGCATCTGTGGCTATCCGTACTCGTGGAGCGTTAAGCAGTTCGCCGATGGCTAGTTGTAGCTCTTGATTGCTTGCCTGAGAAGGGATGGTTATTACAGCGGGCTTTGCCTCTTCGCCCATCTCATCTTTGGCTTGTAAGGAGCAACCTGTGGCGAGGATAATTCCAGCCGTTAGGTATCTAAGTTTCATCTTTTCCTCTCTTAAGTCTTCATCCATTTGTTAAATGGGTTGAGAACACTTGGATTAACCTTAGTGTTTCAGTGTTCTCAATTTTAGTCGCTGATTATCAGGCTTTATTTATTGAGCCTTTATTTATCGAGTCAGGATGCGGTTGTTGAATAAGACATTTTGCATCCTAGTGTCCTGGATGACGAAGCCTGTATCGACGAAGCCTGTATCGACGAAGGGAATCGCGGCTTTAACTTTAGCCATTCCCGTGGCTACCGCTGGACACATATCGTTATCTCGATAATAGAGTGCCGCGCTGAGTAGGCGCTCGTCTGTGTTCCCCAGAGCGTGACCTAAGTCATCACTCAGGTTACATCCGGCAATTTCACTGTCCAGAGTCGGGCTGGAACTGGGCACGAAGCCGTCAGAATAGTCGCCGAAGCCCTTATTATTTTCGCCCCTGAACTGCACGGTAAAATAGGTCGTGCCGCAGTTTGGTGTGGGGTAGAAACCATAGGGTTTACCACAGGTGGTGGAGCCTATCTGTATCACTTCTATGTCGATACCCTTGAGGCTATTTATCAATGCTTCACTGGCGGAGCAAGTGTTTTCAGTGGTGAGCACAAACAAACGGGATAGGTTAAGGCTGGGCAGAGGCTGCCCTGCACCGAGCAGGCCAGTGTTGAAACCGATACTCTCACCGAAAAATGGCATAGGCGTCAGAGCTTGCCCTGTGATGGGGTCAGTATTGGGATGTTTATCGTTGAAGGTGCTGGTCTCAAATACCTTGTTGCTGGTGGCTTGCTGACCGGCAATCATGTAGCCAAGTTGACTGGCCATGGCCAATAAGCCGCCGCCGTTATATCTGAGATCGAGTACCAGATCATTGATACCTTCATCGCTGAGGGTATTGACGGCATCGAAAAGACCTAGCTCGGCTGTGGCGATATGAGAATTAAACTGCAGATAACCAACTTTACCAGTAGCTGTTTGTAACGTTTTGACATTTTGTACTGGGGTCGATACCACTGTTTGTGCGGTCAAGGCGACTTCCCGGCTCTGACTGACGCCTAAATCAAGTAGGGTGAAACGAGTTTGTTTACCGGCATTGGTAGGAAATAAGCCGGCATTGAGCACTTTGATACTGGCTTCGTCGTTGGCATCTTTAACATTTACACCATCTATCTCCAGTATCACTGCACCCCTGGATATACTGGCCGAAGTCGCAGGTGAATTTGGTTCGGTATAAGTCACCGTTATTTTACGATCGACATTGGCCGCCTGGTTCTGAATATTAAAACTGAAACCATATCCCACAGCTGCGCCAGACTGGTTTAGCTGTTCCCACTTAGAAGTCGCCATAGAGTAATGGAACTTATCTTTAGTGTTACCTGTGGCCGAAAGTTCAGTGGTCTTTAACTGAGCAAAATATTTAGCCAGGGTGAAAGGAGCAGGGTTGTTATCTGGGATTTCGCTATACCAGAGATAGGTATCGTCGCTCCATGAACGCAGCCATAGCTTCTCGGTTAATTCTGATCCCGATTGATTCGCAGCACATTGCTGGGCGAGGTTGGCGTAGGGAGTGAAGTTTCCGGCTACCCAAGTTGCAGCGCTTCCGCCAGAGGTTCCCGTACCGCCTATTGTGCCAGTGGAGCCCGTTGAACCAGAACTGGTATCTTGGCTACCTCCGCCGGAGCAGGCGCCGAGAGTAACTAGGCTTAGGGTTAAAAGAAGTGGAAATGTTTTCACCGGGACTAACAACATAAATAATCCTTTATTATTTTGTATCTATATGTAACTTCTATGTATCACACCTGTTGTCTGCTAGCAATCATAGAGCATAAATCGAAACGGTAACCATACCGTTTTATTAAGTCTCACAACCTCGAAAATTTCACTTTTCTGATGCATAATAGCAACTAGTTCATTATGTCGTTTGGTATTAGCCTGTTAGCTGGTTTGGTGCTTAATTTATTTAAATACAGGGTTACTATGTCTGCCTATTCTCTCGATATGTTTGCTTTTGTCTGTTTTATCTCTTGTTGGCTGGGCTATACCACCTTTGCACGCCGTAAGGCTAAAACCACTAACTGTATCGCTAGATGTCTGCATCAACATCGAATCCATTGGATGAATGAGCTAATGACTCGTGAAATTCGAGTCGGAGAGGCCGCCTTACTGGCGAATCTGGAACGTAACATTACTTTTTTCGCTTCTACGACTATGCTGGTACTCGCCGGTGTGCTCACCTTGTTTGCGCAAGTTGAGCGTTTAGAGGCTGTAATAGCGACTATTCCTTATACCGCCAACCCAGTACACTTGCTGATTCAAGTTAAATTAGCTTTACTGACCTTTATCTTCGTGATGGCTTTCTTTCAGTTTACCTGGTCTATGCGTCAGTATGGATTTCTCAATGTGATGGTGGGGGCTGCCCCGGTAGATCTACAAGGTAAAAATGAAAACCTGCGCAGCTATGCTAAACAGATGGCCATAGTGCAAGATCAGGCGGCGCATACTTATAACTATGGTCTGAGATCTTATTATTTCTCTATGGCTGTCTTATGCTGGTTCTTTCACCCTCTGCTATTTATTGGCGCTAGCTTATTTGTAGTTTATACCTTGTACCATAGAGAATTTAACTCCAGAGCCGTGAGGGCAATAACGGCGGGTATGATCATATTGGATAAAGAAAGCAAGGCGCCAAACGTCTCTTCTGGCCAATGAGTTAGTAGTGGTGCACTTGCATGTTGAACGCAGCTGCTATTAGCTTCTATCTAATTGGGCGGTAAACAGCATGCTCTACAAGATATTCCCACCAGATCTTAACGTTTATACATAGTCTGTAATCTATGTACTCAATTTCTTGAATAAACTCATGATCCTAGGATGCCTATGTGCTTTATTTGTTGTAAAGCTACATTGTTGATCTCATATTTTGTAATTTATAAATATAGCTCACAAACCTGAGCTAAATTCCGTTGTTGGCTTACAGTTCTGGAATGTAATGTGACCTCAATATCGGTATTTTAGTTAACAAGCATTTACCATTCATTATCCTAATTTTTATGGTTGATGATTGTGATGGCAGGTTTTTCAGATCAGGTTAAAACAATAAAGAAGGGCCTAGATGTACCTATTGCCGGAGAACCCAGGCAAGAAATTGAAAATTTCTCTAGGTCATCTCATGTGGCCATTCTTGGCGAAGAGTATGTTGGCTTAAAACCTACTATGTTAGTTGAAGTGGGTGAGCAGGTTAAGAAAGGCCAGCCGCTGTTCGAAGATAAGAGAACACCTGGTGTGATATTTACCGCCCCCGCGAGTGGTGAGGTCGTGGCGATTAATCGTGGCGAGCGCCGTGTACTTCAGTCGGTGGTGATAAAGTGTCACGGCTATGACAGCATCAGCTTCGAATCCTATGACGATATTGCTCAAGTGAGTCGTGAACTTGTTCAAGGCAACTTAGTTAACAGTGGTTTGTGGACAGCGCTGCGCACTCGCCCCTTTTCTCGTGTACCTGAATTAAACTCATCGCCTGCTGGTATATTCGTTACAGCTATGGATACCAATCCCTTAGCTGCCGATCCTCGTATTATTATCGCCGAGCAGGAACAAGCGTTTGCAATCGGTATGCAGGTTCTTACTCGCTTAACTGATAATAAGGTTTATCTGTGTCATGACGAAGGTGATAACTTGCCGGGTCATGATCTTCCTCAGGTCGAAACCAAGGGTTTTAGTGGTGTTCATCCTGCGGGGTTAGTGGGTACTCACATTCATTTTACTCTGCCAGTTGGTATCGAACGTGCTGTTTGGCACATTGGTTATCAGGACGTGATTGCCTACGGCAAGTTATTTATGTCTGGTGAGCTTTACACCGATCGCATCGTATCTATTGCAGGCCCGGATGTGGTTAATCCGAGACTTATCCGCAGTCAACTTGGTGCCGAGCTCGTCGAAAGTATTAAAGATGAGTTAAAGCCAGGTTTCTCCCGTGTGGTTTCAGGCTCCGTACTTTCGGGACATACTGCATCGGGTCCACACAGCTACCTTGGCCGCTTTCACAATCAAATCACCGCACTAACCGAAGATTCTGAGCATGAGTTGCTCTCTTGGGTTCGTGGTGGCTCAGACAAATTCTCTATCACCCGGGCGGTGACCTCACGTTTCAATCGTTCGAAGAAGTTATTCAACATGACCACTCATACAGGTGGCTCACAACGGGCAATGATGGCATTTGGTCAGTTAGATCGCGTGATGCCCTTAGATGTATTGCCTACCTTGTTGGTGCGCGACTTAGTGGTGCGTGATACCGATGAGGCCCAGGAGCTGGGCGCATTAGAGTTAGATGAAGAAGATTTAGCATTATGTACCTTTGTTTGTCCGGGGAAATACGATTTCGGTAAAGAGCTTCGTGCCTGCCTCGACATCATAGAGAGGGAAGGGTAAATGAGTAATAAAGACAAAAAGCCTGACGTTCAGGAAGACTACTACGCGCCGGGTCAGGCGATGAAGGGATACCTGAGATCTTTAGTCATCGCACACGGCCGCAGCACAAAAGGCAAGGTGCACGTTCGTGATGCCATCGATGTGAAACGCACCATGACCTTAGTCGGCCTGTGTTTAATGCCGGCTATCTTGTTTGGCTTATACAATTTAGGCCTTCAGGCGCAGATTGCGATAGCTTCGGGTTTATCGACTCCGGATGTATGGCAGCTCGCCCCATTTAATCTAGTCTTCGGCGGTCTTACCGATCAGACCGGGCTTATGGGCTTGTTTTTATACGGCTTGAGCTTCTATTTCCCTATCTATTTGACGGCGCTGTTAGTCAGCCTATTCTGGGAGATGGTGTTCGCTAAGGTGCGTGGTCAAGAGCTTCACGAAGGCTTCTTCGTTACAGCCTTACTGTTTACCCTGATTTTACCTGTCTCGACGCCACTTTGGTTAGTCGCCATGGGTATAACCTTCGGCGTGATTATCGCCAAAGAGCTCTTCGGCGGTATGGGATATAACTTCCTTAATCCGGCATTAGCGGGTTTAGCCTTTATCTTTTTTGCTTACCCGACTCAAGTAGCTGAGCCTGGGCTCTTAGTGGCTGCCGATGGCTTCTCGGGAGCGACTGCGTTAGCCCAAGCGGCAGCAGGTAAGTTAAGCTTTGCCGATTATACCTGGTACCAAGCCTTCTCTGACCCTCAATGGTGGAACGCCTTCCTTGGATTTACCCCTGGTGCAATTGGTGAAACCAGTACGCTGGCCTTGCTCATAGGTGGTGGTTTACTGCTTGCCACGCGTTTAGCCGATTGGCGCGTCGTTGCCGGCGTAATGCTTGGCATGATCTTAACCTCTGTGATGTTTAACCTTATTGGTTCAAGTAAGAATGACATGTTTGCCATGCCTTGGACTTGGCACTTAGTGACTGGCGGTTTCGCCATCGCCATGATGTTTATGGCCACCGATCCGGTGACGACCTCTTATACCCGTCAGGGTAAGCTGGCATACGGCATTTTGATTGGATTTATGACCGTTCTCATTCGGGTGATGAACCTGAAAATGCCAGAGGGGATCATGCTAGCCATCTTATTCGCTAACTTGTGGTCGCCTCTGTTCGATTACATGGTCGCTCGCGCCAACATTAAGCGCAGAGCTAAGCGCACTGCAGCGTTATTAAGCAATGACAATTCGGGAGCTAAATAATCATGGCCTTGAAGAAAGATTCCGTGGTGGGAACCATGATTTTCATCATCAGCCTCAGCCTCTTGTGCTCATTTATGATCACTGGAACCGCCGAGCTGCTCAAAGAACGCAAGCTGGTCAAGAAGCGTGATGAATTAAAACGTTATGTACTGATGGCATCGGATGTGGATATCCAAGGTGAGAAAGATTTTCGCACAATATTCGAAAAATCGGTCACTCCAGTGATCATCAATCTCGACTCGGGGGAAATCGAGGCTCTCGAGCGAACCCAGGTTATGGATTTCGATGAGCGTATGGCGGCGATTAATCCTGAAAAGTCACGTAAACCTAAGAAAGATACCGCAAGAATTCGCTCTCGCGCCGATGAAGTCCGTGTGTTCAAGGTATTCGATGAACAAGGTGAGCTAAGCAGCGTCGTTATGCCTATTTATGGTAAAGGCCTGTGGTCGATTATCTACGGCTATGTGGCATTGAAACCCGACTTTAACACTATCGAGAATATCGTGTTTTATGAGCACGGCGAAACCCCGGGGATCGGTGATTTTCTTAATGAGACTGAGTGGACAGATAAGTTCCGTGGCAAGCAAATTTTCGATGATAAGGGTAAGGCGGTGCTGAAAATTGTTAAGGGCGGCGCTAAAGAGGGCGACATTCATGGTGTCGATGCCGTGAGTGGCGCCACCATGACTGGACGTGGTGTACAGCGTTCGATTCAATTCTGGTTTGGTAATGAAGGCTTTAAAGTCTTCTTAGACAAGCTAAAAGCTTCGGAGGTTTAAGATGAGTAAAAATTTAGCCGCCACTCGGGAAATACTGACGACGCCTATTTTCTCTAATAATCCGGTTGCCATGCAGGTACTTGGGGTCTGTTCTGCGTTAGCTGTCAGTAACTCGATGCAAACGGCGTTGGTGATGACCCTAGCGGTGACTTTCGTATTGGTGTTTTCGAATCTGATCATCTCAACCATACGCAATCTTATTCCAAACAGTGTCCGAATCATCGCGCAGATGACGATTATCGCCTCATTGGTGATCATCGTCGACATGGTGCTGCAGGATGTCGCTTATGAGTTGTCTCGCCAGCTGTCTGTGTTTGTGGGACTGATTATTACCAACTGCATCATCATGGGCCGCGCCGAAGCTTTCGCCATGAAGAACAAGCCGCCTATGGCCGTGGTCGATGCCTTGGGTAATGCCATGGGTTATGGCGTGATCTTACTGGGCGTTGCATTCGTGAGAGAACTGATAGGCAGTGGCACTCTGTTTGGCCACGAGATCCTCAAAACGGTGGAAAACGGAGGCTGGTACTTAACCAACGAGATGTTCAAGCTGCCCCCGATTGCTTTCTTCCTGATCGGTTTGATGATCTGGGCCATCAATGTCATTCAGCGTAAGAGAGGGTAAGAGAAAGTTATGGAACACTATATAAATCTATTTGTTCAGGCGGCCCTTATCGACAATATGGCGCTGTCATTCTTCATGGGCATGTGTACCTTTCTCGCGGTCTCTAAGAAGGTCTCCACCTCATTTGGTCTAGGTATCGCTGTTATCGTAGTGATGATGCTAGCGGTGCCATTAAATCAGCTTATTTATGCCAACGTACTGGCTCCGGGGGCGCTGGCTTGGGCCGGATACCCTGAGATTGATTTGAGTTATTTGCAGCTGATCACCTTCATCGGTGTGATCGCTGCTTTGGTTCAGATCCTAGAAATGTTCTTAGATAAATACATCCCGAGCCTCTATGACTCGCTGGGGATCTTCCTGCCACTATTGACCGTTAACTGTGCGATTTTTGCCGGGGTTATTTTCATGGCCAACCGTGACTACACCTTAGGTGAGTCCGTGGTGTTTGCCGCAGGCTCAGGTTTTGGTTGGGCCATGGCGATTGTGATGCTAGCAGGCCTGCGTGAACGTATGAAGTTTCATGCCATACCCGAAGGGCTACAGGGCGTGGGCATTACATTTATCACCACAGGCTTAATGGCATTAGGCTTTATGGCGTTCGCAGGTATCTCAATTTAATTCAGTGAGTTAATCGCGTACTTGGATTAACGAACTTGAATTAACGAATTGAATTAAGAGAAGGTAGATTCGATGGAAATGGCAATTGGTATCAGCATGTTTACCCTCGTGGTGAGCCTGCTGGTAATGGTGATTCTATTCGCCAAGAGTAAACTGGTTTCAACCGGTGATGTAAGAATTGGCATCAATGATGACGAAGACAAGAGCATTACCACACCGGCGGGTGACAAGCTGCTTGGGGCATTGGCCAATAAAAATATCTTTATTCCATCCGCCTGTGGTGGCGGTGGCACCTGCGGTCAGTGCCGGGTAACGGTTAAATCTGGTGGCGGCGATATCCTGCCAACAGAGCGCGACCATATCACCAAGAAAGAGGCCAAAGAGGGGTGTCGTTTAGCCTGTCAGGTGGCGGTGAAAACCGATATGGAGCTTGAAGTCGAGGAGGAGATTTTCGGTGTTAAGAAGTGGCAGTGTGAAGTTATCTCAAACGATAACAAGGCCACCTTCATTAAAGAACTATTGCTGAAGCTCCCCGAAGGCGAAGGCGAAGACGTTAAGTTTAAGGCTGGTGGTTACATTCAGATTGAAGCGCCTGCTCATCAGGTCAACTACAGCGATTTTGATATTCCGGACGAGTACCGTGGCGACTGGGATAAGTATGATCTGTTCAAACTGGTGTCTAAAGTCGATGAAGACGTGCTACGTGCATACTCTATGGCGAATTACCCGGATGAGAAAGGCCGTATCATGCTCAACGTGCGTATCGCCACGCCGCCGTCAGAGGGTGTCGCGCCGGGCAAGATGTCATCTTACATCTTTAACCTCAAAGCCGGTGACATGGTGACAATATCGGGCCCCTTCGGTGAGTTCTTCGTGAAAGAAACTGATGCCGAGATGGTGTTTATCGGTGGTGGTGCGGGTATGGCCCCCATGCGTTCTCACATCTTCAACCAGCTTAGAGGCGAACACACTAAACGTAAGATGAGTTTTTGGTACGGTGCACGCTCTACCCGTGAAGTCTTCTATCAAGACGAGTTCGATAAGTTAGCGGCGGAGAATGAAAACTTTGTCTGGCATGTAGCCCTGTCCGATCCGCTCCCCGAAGATAACTGGGATGGTTACACCGGATTTATCCACAATGTGATTTATGAGAACTATCTTAAGAATCACAAGGCGCCGGAAGATTGTGAGTTCTACATGTGCGGCCCTCCGATAATGAACACCTCTGTCATTAACATGCTTGAGAGCCTGGGCGTCGAAGAGGAAAACATTCTGTTAGATGACTTCGGTGATTAATGCCTAGGATTTAGCTAGAAACGATTAGATAAAATGCAGCCTTTTGGCTGCATTTTTTGTTTTAAGCTTTCTTGAAAAGCACATCGAAGAGGAAAATGTCCTAGGATATGACTTTGGTGCTTTGGGCATATTAATAACCTCATTCACCCAGAGCTAAGCATTGGCAATCAGGCTCTTATTTTCTGACGATGCTAATACAGTTCTTAGTCTTAACCCCTTTAATTAGACTCTTACATGCTGCATGTAACGGATTTCTCATCCTACTTCTTGCCCCTTTTTTCGATACTATCGTTGGTTATTCTGGCTTTTTGTGTGAAAAATGTTGCGAAAACATAAATTTAATGTTTTCCGTTTGGTTTGCTGATATGGTTCAGTTTTTGTTATCCCTAATAAAATATTTGTCTTCACAAAGGCTAATCGGTAGTACGTAATTATTAAGAATTAAAAGGAAGTTAATTATGAGATCTCAGGGAATAGGCTACATATTACTATTTATTTTTTCGTTACATTTATCTTTTTTCGTTGAAGCAAGCCCCAATACTGCCTCACCGCTTAATATCACCAGCGTGTGCCCTGAGGGCTATCAGTTTAATACTGCACAGACGGCGTGTGAAAAAGTGGATGAGATGGCTGCTGCAGTGTCCTATGCGTATTCATGTCCCAGCGGCTATACCTTATCTGATACTTCCTGTATTAAAAATGAAGCACACAGCGCAGAGGTCGAACTGACCTGTGGTGAGGGGGCTGGCTGGTCGCGATCCGGCAATAACTGCTCACGCACACTGTCTCAAACAGCCAGTAGTCAAATTGTCTATTCTTGCCCTTCTGGTTATGCTCGTAGCGGTACCCGTTGCACTAAAAGTGAGACAAAAACAGCCCCTTCATCGCTACAATGTTTTTCAGGCGGCTGGACGCTTTCTGGGGCGAACTGTATACGTACCGTTTCTCAAGCAGCATCGATTAGTTATACTTTTTCCTGCCCCTCCGGTTGGACAACAGTGGCTTCGAGTTGTCGCTATGTTGAAAGTAAGGCGGCGACAAAGGTGTATTACTGCGCCGCAGGAAAACGATTATTCGGTAATAGCTGTCGACTCATCAAATTAGCCTCGCTTCGTACACTTTATTCATGCCCCAGCGGATATTCCCGCTCTGGAACAATCTGTAGAAAAACAGACACCAAACCTGCCACAGCAAGCACAGTGCCGGCATCTTGCCCAAGTGGTTATAGCTGGAGTGCGTCAAGAGGTAAATGCCGCAAACAAGTGAGAGTCATTGCTAATCTCAAACCTACCAATATGAGTTGTTTTGGTGGTGAACCTATGGGGGGCGGAAAACGCTTATGGCAGTGTTGGTCTGAAGTGCCGCGTGCAACACAGACTCGCTATAGTTGCAGTGCTGGCTGGACAGTATCAGGAAGCCGCTGCAGTAAAACATTAACGCAAACGGCATCGAGCCGTCAGGCATACTATTGCCCAATAGTGTGGAGCAAGGGGGAGCCACTTGATTGGAGAGTGTCTGGTTCAAGTTGTATTTATTACGGTACCTCATATCCAGCCCCCTCTAATTATACGTGTAGTTCAGGATTCAGCGTATCGGGCTCTCGGTGTCTAAAAACCCATACGTTGTCAGCAACCAGAACAACAAATTACTCGTGTCCTGCAGGCTATATTCACTCTGGGACGTCTTGCCGTAAGACGCAATCTAAAACGGCATCTCGAATCTATCAATGTGCTACCGGGTGGACGCTTTCGGGTGCTCGCTGTAACCGCACTTTGACACAAACTGCAAGTAGCCGGACAGTCTATTCTTGCCCTGCGGGTTATGGCCTAACAGGGTCGACGTGCAGTAAGTCAGAAGCCAAGAATGCCATGGCTAAGACGCAATACCTTTGCCCTACTGGTTTTTCGTACAATTCAAGCCTGGCTATGTGCCGTCAGTCAGTTGTTATTTTGTCGCCGATTAAGCCTACAGGAAAACAATGTAGCGGGGGGGAACCTGCTGAGGGAGGAAATAGAAGGTGGTCTTGTTGGGAAGAGGATAGTGCCAGGCTCGAAAATGTCTATCGGTGTGGAGAAGGCTGGAGCGTGTTAGGCAGTCAATGTCAACGCACACTCACTCAGGTAGCCAGTCAAAGCACGCAATATACTTGCCCAGCCGGCTGGGAGAGAGAGGGGCAGATATGTTCAATGACATCATCTGTTGATGCTATTGAAATCACCGATGCTGATGGTCAAAATGCTGAGCCTTACCATACTGTAAACTTAGATGCTGCAGTGTTGAATGGTCAAGCCGGCGTCTCTGGTGGGCAAGCCAGTTATCAAATACCTGTAGACTTGCCACCTGGCCGCGCTGGCATTCAGCCTAAGGTTTCTCTGAGTTATCACTCACAAAGTGGCAACGGCGTGGCTGGTGTGGGGTGGTCTCTTAATGCCGGCTCTGCAATTAGTCGCTGCGGGGCAACCTATGCCCAAGATGGTTTCACACGTGCGGTCACGTTTAATGCTGACACCGACAGGCTCTGTTTAAATGGTCAGCGGCTCATCACTTCTGGTCGTTATGGCACCAGCGGCGCTGAATATCGCACAGAGATGGACAGCTTTGTCAAAGTGGTGCAATCGGGAGAGGTCAATGGCGCCTCAACACGCTTTACCGTCTATCGTCCGGATGGTTCAATAGCCACTTATGGTGCGAATGCCGATAGTCGGTTTACGCCTGGCGGATTAACCACGACGTTAAGTTGGAAGGTCACTCAAGAATCATGGTCGTCAGGAAAGAACACCATTGATTATGAATATGATACCAGTATCGCAGGCGAGCATCTTTTAAGCAAAATCAAGTACACAGGCACTGAGAATACGTTAGGTGAGCGATATGTCGCGTTTACCTACGACGCTAGGAATGATGCTCGTATCAGTTATCTCGCAGGCGGGATGTTACAAACTACGCGACGGTTAACTCAAGTCAATACCTTTGAAACAACGAATAAGCCTGTTCACCGTTATTTATTAGGTTACCGTTACAGCCTAGCCAGTGGAAGGAGCTTGGTCAGCGGTATACAAGAGTGCGGTTTCAGTAATACGACACTGCAATGCACCTCTCCAACCCTATTTGATTGGTCTGAAACGACTCATATCAGTGAGCCCCAGCGCCTAAAAATTGATGGTGTAACGCGTTATGACGATAGCATCAATATTTTAGGGGTTATCCCACATGGCGATGTAAACGGTGATGGTACTGTTGATTGGCCAGGTTTTAACACCGATGCTGAGCAAGGTTTAGTCAATGCGAATGATATGGTTTTCCAGGAGTTTTGTCGCTATAACGTCATGACGGCTTCATTTAATTGTGTCGAAATAGATATCAATCAAGACGGGAAAGCAGACCCACTAAGAAATATGAATGGAGAGTTACAGTTTGATGCTAACCAGGATGGTCATTACACCTCCTCCAATATTTCACTTAACAATTATGGCTTAAATAAAGTTGACCGCATTCTCAGTGGAGCCGATTTTAATGGAGATGGCTTTCCGGACTTACTTATTTATCGCCATAATGATGGCCAGGCGAAATTAGCGTTACACCTGCATACTGGAGACACGTTAAACCCTTACCTAAGTCATGGTGAGACTTTATTAAATTACACCTATAAAAGAAGCTCTGTAGATTTTAAGCTGTATCCGACTCAAACCGCTGAGGTGATAGGAGATATTGATGGCAATGGATTGCCGGACATTTTAGTTTCAGAGCTCGAACAGCCTATTGTTGGCTCTGTGCCAGGTGGAAACCCGAAATATTTTTTGCTTAATAAAAGTAGAGGGGACCATCTTGATTTCACCACAAAGGAACTGGATATTAATAGCTACTCAGGATTTCCGGCAAATTATCGTTTGGATTATCGATTCTTCAGTTATTTCAATGATATGAATGGTGACAACCTCCCCGATTGGTTTGGATGGGAAGGCGGTGAGCTTGTGGTGAGAATGAATGATGGGACAGGTACATTTCATGATGCTATTGAACTTGGGGCTGATTCAACATTATTGAGTCGATACTTTCGCCTTCCCACTGGCAACGAAGGTGATGTTGCATTTTATCGCGTTCCCAAGTTCAACGGCAGTTTGCATTTCGTTGATATCAATGGTGATGGACTCAAAGAGCTGCTTTTACCAGGCGAAAGAATAATAGAAAGTTGCGTCAGTTTGGTTGACCCTTTCAAAAATGGTTCCGTTAATAATAAAGAGAGTCAGTATTGTGGAGACCAGATTTATGGCGATATCAGTAGCGGCTACTCAGCTGAATACCCCACTCAACTTATTGATGTTAAATCACATGACCATTCTATTTATCGCTATGATGCTATCTATTTCGACAAACAAACCGATGGCAGTTACTTGGCTAGGCGAGAAGCGTCTAAGTTTGAAGGCTCAGCCTCTGAAATCGCCTTTATCGATGCATTTGGTGATGGTCTCATTGACGCCGTATATACTTATGGACCAGATAGTGTATCAACAATAGTCGATAAACAAGCCCCCCATTATGGTGTCGATTATGGTGCCTATATTGTGCGTAATTATGGTGCGGGTGATGGACTGACGACGAGTGACTATGGTGCCGTTGATTATCTTCAATTTGTCACAGACGGTTTAGGTAACACCAGCCAGTGGCGTTACCGTCCACTCTCTACGGGGGAAGCCAGTGCGGGCCAAACTAAGATGTACGATACTGACCATGATTACGTCGGTGATGGCTATATCCACTTTGGCTCCAGTATGTACGTGGTGCAATCTTTTGAGCAAAGCAATGGCATTGGTGGAGTCAATGAAACCGAGTACGCCTACAAAGGCGCCATGTATAATCTGCAAGGCAGGGGCTTCACTGGGTTTAGAGAGGTGGTTGAAAAGGATGTCAGTCGCAATAAAGTGACCTTGAGTGTCTTCAAGCAAAAATTCCCCTTTGTTAGCCTGCTTGAATCACAAACGGTGAGTGTCAATGGCATCACAGTGGCAATGACCGCACAAAGCTGGGCTGACAACCCGCAGCACACGATTACCGGTGTGTATCACAACATCAATACCCGTACTATCACCAACAGCTACGGGTTAAGTGGGTCCAGTGAGCGGCGCAGCGCGGTTGAGCAAACCATTGCTCCGAGTGCTGTTGATGAGTTTGGCAATATCAGTAAGCGTACCCAAACGGTCACAGATTATATTGATGGTGGCGCCAATAGCTACCAAACAGTGGTCGATACCGTGTTCACGCCAGACACAGATAACTGGTTTTTATCAAAATTTAATGCGGTGATGACGACCAATACCGTCGAAAATCGTGATTGGGTGAACGACCCAACAGTGAATGCTGATATCGCTCAAGTGGCAACGCAAACGGTTGAGTCTTGGGATGAGACACATCACAAACCTACCCGCATTGTTTACACTGCATCGGGCAGTGCTTGCAGCCGTAGTGACGTTATGGTGTTTAATGATTATGGCTTGCCTTTATCATCCACGGTAACCGGACAGTCTAGTGCTTGCAGTAGCCTTTCTGCTCGAACAACATCATTTAATTACACTAAAAATGGGTCCAGTGTTGCGGATGATGGTTACCTCCCTTACCAAGTGACTAACGCCAAAGGTCATATCACTACGACTGAATATAATATGGGTTTAGGTGTCCCCACCAAAGTGACGGCGCCGAACAGTATTGTGACGCAAACTCAGTACGATGCCATAGGCCGACCGGTGCAGGTAAGTCAAACGGGGAGCCCTATTCGATATATAAGGTATTTGCTAGCAGCCAGCTGGAGTCATAGTCCGTCTCATGCAAAATTGCTGACACGCATCACCTCTGCGGGTATGCCAATACAAGAAGAATATCAAGATAGCTTAGGTCGACCACTGCGCAGCGCTACTCAAGGGTTTGACGGCAGCCGCTACCAATATTTGGATAAACAATACGACAGTTTAGGGCACCTCACTCACGAGTCCTTACCTTATTTCAATGGCGACACACCTGAATATACCGTGTTCAGTGGTTTCGATGCCTTCGACAGACCGGCGACTCGCAGTTTGCCAAATGGTGAGTCTGGTGGATTAATGTCTACCTACGGTTATACCGGCTTAACAACCGATATCACGGTAGAGGGACGCACCCTATCCCGCACCTATGGCATGCAAGGCTTACTCTATGAAACCGTCGATGCTGCTGATGGCAGTAACCGCTTTTCCTATGATGGCGGGGGACGTCCATTAATAATTGAGGATGCGAACCACAACAAAATAGTGGCCAGTTACAATGGCTTTGGTCATAAGACTCGCCTTGATGACCCTAATCAAGGGACAACAACGTTTGGCTACAACACCTTAGGCGAACTCGACAGCCAAACCGATGCGAACGGCATTACCCAGACCTTTGTCCTCGATACATTAGGGCGCATCACCGCTAAAACCTTTACTGGCAGCCAGGTTAACGGCAATGCCAGTTACACCTGGGATACGCGTAAACAAGGGCTACTTACTAGTGAAACTCAACAGGGTATTGACCAAAGTTACACCTATACAGATAACCTGCAATTAGCCACAAGCTCAATCACGGTGTCAAACAGTCATGGTGGTGACGGGGTCACTCGTACTGTAGGCCATCAATATGACAGCTTCTATGGTCGACCTATAGGATTAACCTATCCTAATGGATTAATGCTTGAATATCGTTATAACGACAGCGGTTATCTCAGTCAAACGCGAAATGTTGCGTCAAATTATATCTATCGCACCATTACCGATAGGGATGCTGCGGGTCATATCACCGGCGCAGCGTTAGCAGACGAGTTGATGAGTCAAGTCAGTGCTTATAACAGCGAAGGCACCATGGCCAGCACCCAAGTGACCAGTAGCTTGGGCCAGCTGCATAATCATTATTATGAGCGTTACGACAGTTTTATGAACCTTACTGCTGAACGCAATGCCGTTACAGGGTTAGAAAAAAGTTATGTGTATGACAATCTGAACCGTCTAAAACAGTACAGCTTTAGCAATGGGGGTTTTGCTCTCTACGATAACAGTACCCCGTTCGCCGCTACCGTCGATTATGGCTATGATGCGGTGGGTAACTTGCTGAAAAAGTCCGATTATAGTGTTAACACGGCTGGCGCTTATGAGTATGGCGCGTGTAATGGGCCAAACCGTGTGTGTGCCATCACTAAGCCAATCAATAATCAGCGCATCACCTTTAGCTATGACAGTCGGGGGAACCTACTAACCGGTGACGGGTTAACCATGACCTATAACGCGCTGGATAAGCCGTTGACCATCAATGGACGAGGTCCTAGCAACAACACCCGTACCGCGTTTGTCTATGGCAGCGACAATATGCGCGCACTGCAAACCCGTACAGTGAGTGGTAAAACCACTAAGACCCACTATGTCGGTAAGTTATTTGAGAGTGACAATGATGGCAGCTGGCGGGCCTACATCGATGATATTGCGGTACTCAGTTACACGCCGGATAAGGGTAACAAATTGCTATTTACCTTGCGTGATAGACTGGGCAGTGCCACCACCCTAGTCGATGAAGCCGGTAATATCATTAGTCAGCGCTATTTCGACCCCTTCGGGCGTACAGCAACGGCAAGTGCGGCAGGTAGCTTAGGTGATTTGCTCGATACCAACCGTCACCGCCGTGGATTCACCGACCATGAGCATTTGAACGAGCAGCAGCTTATTCATATGAACGGTCGGGTGTACGATTACAACATGGGTCGCTTTATGTCGGTGGATCCGTTTATTCAGAGCCCGACATCGACGCAAAGTGTTAATCCGTATTCGTATATTATGAATAACCCGCTCAGTGGAACAGATCCGACGGGGTATGTGGCGGAAGAGAAAGAGTTTAAGATTAAGGTTGCGACAACGGGCAGTCGCATCAAAAGATCGGTAACAGCTACTGTCTCGAGTAATGGCAAAGGTGGAGCGACGGTTACCTTCTCTGGTGGCAATGGTGCCTCAAGAAGTGCAGCAAAGAATGCCGTTGCTGGTAAGCTTTCTGGTGCAGGGTTTAAGGTGAGTGATATTGGTGGGCAGAAAGCAATATCTAGCTCTTCTACTTGGAATAAATCTGAGGCATCCGGTGTGGCAGATAAATATACTGATGTATCGACGCCAGGTGTAGATTCTGCAATAACGGCAATGAATTCCAATCCAAATGATTTAGGGCAAACTGCGCATGTAGGCCGAACTCAAGAAAGGAATATACTTGAGTCTTTGGAACCTGGCAGCTATCTCAGAATTACAGGTGATGCCGCTGTCGATGCTGGCATCATGATGATTCCCATCCCTATGTTAGGGGCTGGTAAAATGGGGTATCAGTTTTATAAAGCATCAAGAGTAGCGAAAGGACTGGTAACACCAGAAAAGTTTTTTGGAGGATTAACTCATAAGGAAGCGGAAAAGGTGCTAATGAGAAAGTTCGGCAGCCCTAGAGGTGGAGGGGCAAACAATAAGTCGTTTTTTAACAACAAAACCAAAAGAACTTATAATTTACATCAAGACCCACTTCATAGAGGTGGTAAGCCTCATATAGATGTGAGAAAAAGAGGTTTACCAACCAATTACTACAAAGATAAACCTTTCTTCTTAAATGGTGGAGCGCCATGAATTTAAATGATAAGAGAAATGAACTTATATCCTTATTGAAGGCGTACGATTGCGGTAAGTTAGACGTGGTCAAGCTTGACGAGTTTTCATGGGATATTATTGATTATTTCACCGAGAACCCTGATAGCAGCTTACCGATAGAAGAGGGTAATGAGCGTACCTTCTGGTTTGCAATATGGAGTATTCAACACCTCGCAGCTGAGGATGAATCACTGACAAAGAGAGAGCTAGCAAAAGCCCTAAGTTATTTAACGGGGGGCTCAGTTTTGCCTCAGGGTAGCACAGGAAGAAGGCCGACTTAATTCAGGACACATATAACAAAATGGCCGTTGAGGACTTTTAACTGCACAATCGTGATAAACCGTGTCTAGTTAGCTTGTGGTTTAGCCAACTTCTCTACCTCTTAATTAGCCCCATATCGTTGGGGCTTTTTGTTGTCCGAAATGGAGCAACGTGACCAGTAGCTTGGGCCGAGTTCACCAGTAGAGCCGATCCTTGTTCACCAGCAGCGTGCGCCATTGGTGCCAGTGCCTACAGGGCAGAAAAGTCAGCCGTCACTTATAGTGGCCGCTGGCTTTTCATTTTGTGTAGAGAGGCAGTCCAAGCTTAGGTGAAATTTGTCCATAAGACTCGGAGTTGTCCAGATCAAGGTTATACCCTTGCTCTACTAGCCAGGCAGGTGAAGTGGCATAGTTAACACAACACCTGATGATGCTACAGGCTGTAATTGGTTTATTTTACTTTGATTTTAGGTACTCACAGTACCTGTATTGCAATAAATATAAACCGCTAGAGTTTTAACTAGGAGCATGTTTGTTCGCAAATGACACGCTCCTTCAGTTGCAACTCCAGATCTGCGCACGTTACTCACCTACAAGTTCAGTTAGCTTGCTACTTAATATGCGCTGCCTTTCATGCCTCAAAACAATGCATCACCACTTTCAAGGGTTGCCGTAATGAGTCAAGTAAAACCAATCAGAACAGATAAAGAGTACGAACAGACATTAGCTCGTGTAACGGAGTTAATGGAGCTAGGTTTGCATCAAAATTAGAAGATAGGAATGAAATTGAGATTGAAATCGACGATCTTTAAACACTTATTATGAAAGATTCAGAGGTGGCTTTGTTGCATTAGTTAAGTGACATTTCCCCTGTTAGATGGCACAAATCTACTGAATCACTACACTTCACTAGATGAACTGTTACATATAAACGGTGGTAAGATACTGTTAAATAATAATTCACATGAATTCATATATGGTCTATGAATTCACATTCACAACAAAATAACCAAGACACCCAAGATTGTCAGATGAAGCTCCCTTGACTAAGCTTACGTGAGAGCTGTTGAGGGGATTTGTTATGCCGACACCAAGAAAATCATTAGTAAGTTTGGAGGATACATTATTCTACCACTGCATATCTCGTTGTGTTAGAAAGGCTTTTTTGTGTGGAGTCGACCATTATACAGGTCAATCCTATGAGCATAGACGGGATTGGGTTGAAAGTCGCCTACTGGAACTTTCATCTGTGTTTGCCATTGATATTTGTGCTTATGTAGTCATGAGTAATCATTTACATCTCGTGTTACGTATTGATGTGGAGTTAGCTAAGCATTGGTCAGATGTAGAGGTGGTCACCCAATGGCAAAAGCTGTTTAAAGGGGATAGCCTAAATCATGATTTTGTTAAAGGTGAACCACTTGAATCCTATCAACAAAACATTATCAATAAACGAGTAAAAGAGTACCGCTTAAGGCTGATGGACATCTCTTGGTTTATGCGGGCACTCAACGAACCTATCGCTCGTAGAGCTAATGCAGAGGACAAGTGTAAAGGCCGTTTCTGGGAGGGAAGGTTTAAGTCCCAGGCTCTGCTTGATGAAGCAGCAGTACTTGCCTGTATGGCCTATGTAGATTTGAATCCTATCCGTGCCAAGATGGCCGCTACACCGGAAACCTCAGACTTCACTAGTATTCAAAAACGCATCCAAGCTGCCATGAAAGGTGAGCAGCCAACATCACTGCTGCCCTTTGTTGGTAATGAGAGCAAAGGCATAGCTAAAGGAGTCATGTTCAGCGCTAAAGATTATCTGCAACTTGTTGATGATACTGGACGAATAGTCAGAGCTGACAAGCGAGGGTATATGAGTCAAGAGTCGGCTACTATTTTAAATAGACTTAATATCCCGCAAGAAAACTGGATAAAACTGGCCACAGAGTTTACCAAGATTTTCAAAGGGCCCGTGGGTAACACTCAAGAGCTAACGGCCTATTGTGAACATTTTGAGCGCAAGCGCCGGCAAGGTGCAGCCAACTGTCATCGATGGCTAGATAGCGCTTAATTAAGACCCAAGATACCCAGTTAAAAGTCATCTTTCAAACATAAGCAAACCCTTGCTTGGGGGTCATGATGTTTGATTTTCAAGGAAATGATTGTAATTTAACTCATGATGGAATGTTTGAGTATCGTTTGGTGTGTAAGTGGGCGGCTTGATAAATCGAGGAGTTTATCTGGTTGTGTTCGGTACTGGTAATTTTCCTTAGAATAAAAATGGATGTCTTGGTTATATGATTAGATAAAATGCAGCCTTTTGGCTGCATTTTTTGTTTTGTTTCCACGGAATGAGTAGCGAGCTTTCCATATGTATGAGTTGCAAATTGTGGATGTATCTAGGCTCTAGTTTATTCTATGTCTACTTGTAAGTTCATGTTTGGGGCTTTGGTTAATTGTTTACTCTATCAATAGCTTACACCTACCTTCACCTTTCTTGATATTAAGTGATGTTTGTTGATTATGTCATTGTTGATCTATTGCTTATTATGCCGCTTCAAAATTTAGGCCTACAAAAAATTAACTCATCTTCTGCAGTATTCAATGGGACTCTCTTGTAGTGGTCTTGATTAATGAAGGGGATAACAAAGGAGCATAAAGTGCACATTAGTATAAAAAATTTTGCAGTAGCTATTAGCTTGTTTTTACTTAGCGCATGTGGCGGTTCAAGTTCGGATGAGGCTATTAATTTCTCGATTGGACTACCTAAGGCTGATGGGTATTCGCACTTAATTGCCTCCAATTTGAATAAAACTCACTCTAATATGATCCAACAGGTGTGGCGTAGTGGTAATGATCACAGCATTCAAATCCACAGCAGCCAAGTGAGTAAAAGCTTAAAGCTGAAGGTTAGTGGTAGTGATGGCAACAAACCTTGGGAACTAGCAAAAGATATTAATGTCGCCAAGGACACTGGCTACTTGGTTGTGACTCCCCAAGAAGCGGATATTGAAGGTACTCCACCTGTTGTGTTTGTAAAGGGACTAGATAGCAATTCACCAGCTGGTGATTATTATAGTGTCATCAATCGTTTTTCAGACTCGACGCTAGGTTCTACCGACTCTGATATCTGTTTGGTGGCTGTTAGCCAGGACAATGATGCTGTTTTCCCCATTAGCTCGTCGTTGAAACAAGGGCAGGCGACAGAGTTACGCGACCTCTCTATGTTAAACCGAATTTGGCGTCTAGCTGTGGTAACAAGGGCAGAGTTGAATGTTCAAGAGGTATCAATCTTGCCTAGCGTTGAGCAATTAACCATGATCCAAGCAATCTGTTCAGACTTCACTGTGGGCAATGGTGAAACGCTTAGATTACTGGACCCTACAGTTTATCCATCTTCAATGACGGCTAACATCATCTACAGTCCGGCTGCAGGCGAAGTCGCATTCACTGGCACTAGTGTTGGTTTAAATAGCTTGGCGTGGGAAAATAAATAGGGAACTTACTGTGATTTCTCTGATGTGAAATCACAGTAATACTTATACTTTCAGTTACTCAAGTCTGATTAAAACCTTACTTTTTTCTTGTTCAGCTCGACTAACAAGTTGCGTCGCTAAGTAATTTTTATGGGAGTGAAAAGGCGCTGTGCTGGCTTTGTTTAGGTGGGTAATATCAAGGTAATAGTGTAAGGCCTTTTTCACTGCGATAAACGAGACCTTATCTACTTCTTTTAGCAATTGATGTGACTTTTCTCTCTCACCTGAAAGCGCATAAGCCGCAGCAAGCTTTAACCTTGTGTCGGGTAAGTATTCTGGAGAGCCTTGTAGTAAAAAATGGATGGCTTGCTGTAAATCGTCGAGTTTATCTGTTTTAAGGTATTGGTTTAACATGACTCGACCAAAAGAGCCGTAAATAATCGGGCAATCTGCATCACATTGCTGTGCCGATTGCTTGAGTAAATCGATAACAAAGGGCTCGTTGAGCACCTGTTGGCTATAGCCATAAGCCGATAGTTTAATTCTATCGATACTTAAGCTTGGATCATTTGGTCTCTTTAGCCATTCAAATAACGATGAAATCACTCGTTTTCGATTATTATCATCGGTGAACTTCTCGACTAAGTTGAGTAATAGCTCATCGAACTCCTCATCTAGCCTATCGAAGGATAGCTTGTAGCTTTGAAACTCAAAACTATTTTGTTCACCATCGATCAATACCTTAACTTGCAATGACTTTGGGCTATATCGAATGATAGGTTTAACCTCTATGACCTCATCAGGAATGTAACTGAAGTCTTGCTCACACATCTCGAAAGGCTTTTCCGGGCAGATGAAGTGAATATCGAAGGGGTCATTTTTAAGGGATTCTTTGAGACCGGTATAAAGAAATGCCGCCAGAATATGACTGATAGGATCGGCTGGGATTTGTCCATTGTTAGTGAGAACGGATTCAACTGATACGACGACTTGTGTTCGGTCTTCTAGCCAAAGTAGTGTTGTTATCAGTGAAAGGCATAGCAATATCAATAAGCCGCTTAGCAGTGCAATTGCGTTCTTGTTCTTGAAAGGTGAAGGCTTAGAGTTAACACCTGTAGCAAGTGATTCCTTTGCAACTTGTGTTTGATGCTGTGAATGTGACATAACACTTGAAGAGGGGCTATCACTTGTCTGCTGTTCAACTTTGCTAGTCTCAATCGAAACAGGCTTATCTTCATTTTTACTTGTGTTAGCCGAATGCACTAGAGTGACTTTCTCTATCAGTGCGTACCCTTGGCGTGGGATAGTGACTATGATGTGCGGATTCTTACTGTCATCGCCTAATAGCTTACGCAACTTACTCATAGATTGATTAAGCGAGTTTGCGGTGACGACCATATCGGGCCAAATGTGAGTGAATATGGCTTCTCTGCTGACGGTTTGCCCTTGTTCACTGGCTAACAAGGTGAGTAATTGCACCAGTTGAGGTTCAACTTTTTGTTCCGTCTCCAACCTGATCGTGTGCTTAATCGGATCAACAAAAATGGAGTCGCCTATTTGAAAAGGCTGTGGAGAAGTAAAAAGGCTTTGAATATCTGACACCGATAGGGACTCTGAGATAGATAGGGTAATAAAAAGTTAAAATGTGACATATGTTAGCTTTCAAAAAGTTAGAAGCTTGTCGTAAGTGTAAACAACAATAATTATAACAGGCACAGGAATAAATCGTTATCGCTATCTGGAGTTGAGTGGTGGTAATAAACGAATTGGCATGAAGAGTCGCTTGTTGATTGAACAAGCCAGTATTTATAGCCTAGTTTCAGAAACTGACAGCGGCAATACTTGTCCTGTAAAAAGGAAATACCTTGCCCTTTATGTGTACTTCGCAGCCTAGATTATCCATGCAGAGTCATAGTTTTATCTCTGGTATACATTGGCGTATTTTTTGCTGTCTGTCTCAGGCGAGGAACAGGGAATCCAAGTATAAGTTTGCTGTTTATTAAGGCGTTTTTTACAAAGGATTTTTACAAGAGATATTTACAAGGGAACCGTTATGACAGCATCTATAACCATGAATAACCAACTTAGTTTACGGTCCAGCTATCTAGCGGGCTTGCAAAAGAAGGAGGTGTCAATCAACCCTGATTTTTCAGATGTAGGGGATACGCAACCAGCAGATGTACCCTCTACACCTGATATTCAGTTTTCTAGTCAGATATCTAGCCTCAATAAAGCTGAAATCGGCAGTATCTATAATCAAATCAAGCTAGAAGCTAAAGCAAAACTTGAAAAGGATAATGTTAATAACACCGAATTAAAGCCTTTCGATTACCACAAAAGCACTATCGATGAAATTATGCTTCATCCCCTCGTTGTCAAAGTTGAGCCCGATGAGATACATACTGCTATTTTATATAACCGGATGGGGATTAGTTACCTGGATGTAAAGCAAGCTGAAGTAAGGATGGAGCTGCTTAAGCTTGCAGAAGAAGATGTAGAGAACAGTGCCCAACAAGCCAGTATAAGTGAAGAACAAAGGCTGGGGTTATCTCAAATAATAGCGAGTAACTTGTTGAAGTTAGAAGATGAAAAACAAGCGTTACTCGAAGGGGATCAGATGAGGAAAAATCAGCAAGAATTATTTGAACAGTTAAGGTGTAAAGGTCAGTAATTTTTATTGAGGTAATAGGTTTTCTCTCATGTCTTAAAGATGATTCTGTGGCTAAAATATCATCGGCTGAAAAAATCCATAAAATAGGGGATGAAATTTAGTTTCAAAGGCGTACACTAACGCCTTTAAATACAGATGAAAGGAGTTATTAAATAACGTGATAATTACGCCGCCTTAGCCCCAGTACCCTCTCTCTTAGCTCTATAGCTACCAAGCAACACACTTACACTCGCGCTCCATTTTTTACTGCTTCTTGTAGTGACTTCTTGCGCCTAAAATTTATAGCTAAATTTTTCAGATGCTCTGGATCAGGTTTTGGCTGCCTGATGAAAAGTTCGGCCGTCTGATGAAAAGTAGAGGTTTAATGTTTACACAATTCAAAACTGATTGGATGTCTAACATCCGCGGCGACCTGCTGTCTGGTATCGTCGTTGCACTTGCGCTTATTCCTGAAGCTATTGCTTTTTCTCTCATTGCCGGCGTCGACCCTAAGGTGGGTTTGTATGCCTCATTCTGTATCTGCGTCGTTGTTGCCTTTTCCGGCGCAAGGGCTGGCATGATATCCGGTGCAACCGGGGCCATGGCTTTGCTGATGGTGACCTTAGTGAGAGAACACGGTCTTGAGTATCTGTTGGCCGCTTCATTACTCACTGGGATTATTCAGATAGTCATAGGCTATCTGAAATTGGCAGATTTGATGCGGTTAGTGTCTCGCTCCGTGATCACCGGGTTTGTGAATGCACTGGCGATACTCATACTGCTGGCACAACTCCCTGAGCTGACTCATGTCAGTTGGCATGTTTATGCCATGACGGCTTTGGGATTAGCGATAATTTATCTGTTTCCAATGATCCCTAAACTTGGCAGGCTCATTCCATCGCCTCTGGTGTGTATTGTGCTGCTGACCGTGATTGTTATCTATACCGGTATGGATATTCGCACAGTGGGTGACATGGGAAGTTTGCCGGATTCATTGCCTGTGTTCCTCTGGCCAGATGTACCTGTGACGCTCGAGACCCTGTGGATCATCTTGCCTTATTCCTTAGCATTAGCCGTTGTTGGGCTACTCGAGTCTATGATGACGGCGAGTATAGTCGATGACTTAACCGACACTCATAGCAATAAGAGCCGAGAGTGTAAGGGTCAAGGTATTGCGAATATTGGTGCTTCCCTGATGGGAGGAATGGCGGGGTGTGCCATGATTGGTCAGTCTATTATCAATATTAAGTCTGGCGGGCTGGGTAGGTTATCTAGCCTAGCGGCGGGCGTATTCTTGTTGATCATGGTGCTGTTTCTTGATTCATGGCTGAAATTGATCCCCATGGCCGCGCTAGTGGCTGTGATGATCATGGTGGCCATCAGTACCTTCTCCTGGCAGTCGATTGCCGATCTTAAACACCATCCTCTATCAACCAATTTAGTGATGGTTTCAACTTTGGTTGTTGTGGTTATGACGCATAACCTGGCTATCGGTGTGTTAGTCGGGGTTGTGCTAGCATCTTTGTTCTATGCCAATAAGAGTCGTAGCATACTCGCTGTCAGGGATGAGGTGATCATAGAAGGGGAGCATGTCACTCATAGGGTACATGGGCAGATTTTCTTTGCCTCGGCAGAGCATTTTATCGGGTTATTTGAATTTAAGAAGCAGGCAGATGCCATCACCTTAGATTTGTCCGATGCACACTTTTGGGATATTACCGCGGTTGCGGCATTAGATAAGGTCATATTGAAGTTTAGAAAAATAGGTGTCGATGTGAACATTATAGGCATGAATAACCCCAGCGAAGAACTGATCAATAAGTTCGCTATTTATGACAAGCCTGAACGACAAGCTAGCGTATCTGTGGGCCATTAAATGTAATTTTAAGATTCTGATTTAACTTATTTTTCAGTCATAAAAAACCGCCAACTATGGCGGTTTTCATTTATCTCTGAATAAAGAACTTATTCTTGTGTTTTCATAGTGAGTGAATTATAGCTCAGCTTCAATCCATACCAAACGGTGATCGGAAGAGATATCTTTGCCGTTACCGTATTTACCTACACGCTCATCATTCATTAGCATATAGCCATCTTCGAAACTTGCAGGCCAAAATACGCCAGAGTCTGTGATGTTAAGGTCGTTTGACGGAATTGCATGGTCGACGCGTAGACCGAAGGTGCTGGTGATGCGATCTGGATAGGTGCTATCGCCACAATCACCAAGTGCAACACATTCGGTAGAACCTAAGCTGTTAGGTGCATAGACACCATCGGTAGCCAGTACGTTTACACGTTCATGATGTATTAGGTTTTGAATTGAATCGAGGAAGCCATCACCATTTTCAGGATCGGCGTTAAGATCGCCCATAACAACGAACGAAGCATCTAGCCCTAAACCGCCTTTGACGCCCGCATCATCATAGATATAGTCGGCATTAGATACATAGTCACTCCAGAATTCGATTTCTGCACGGTTCAACATCTTATTGTTCTGGGTGAGCGTATCAAAAACTGGTGGTGTTGGGTGAGAAAGGAGTAAGTGAACCACTTTCTCGCCATCTGCAGTAGGGATTAGGATCGGTGCATCCACATGGTTTTTAGAAGACAGTGGCTTCTGTGCCCAAGCTTCAGCCGTATACCATTCATCGCCACACTTCATGCCTTCTGGAATTGGATTCTTTTCGTCATCACAGTTAGTAATAGTTGGGTTGGTCTCACCTGGCATGTCTTTCCATTTAAAATCTTGGAAAGTACGGATGTTATCTGTATCGATTGGGTATTGAGACAGTAAACCAAAGGCATATTGACCGTGGTAGAAGCCAAAGCCCCACGCATCGCCAGGCAGTGCTACAGTGCCGTTGCGGTCGAGATCGAACTCACTGAGAAGACCTGTATTAGTTGAGAAGTTCTCGAAATAAGCGAATTGAATCGGCTCGAGCATCTTCTTATCATCAGACGTGGTGCCTAGAGCATTTTGTGGTACAGCCAAGTAGTTTAAGCGAAAACCCATGATTGCATCTTGGTTCTCACCCAAACCATCGTTATTAAATTCGCCCATCATCAATACTGCCGGACGTTCTGTCTGGATGATGGCGGCAACGTTACGGATCTGAATGACTTTTTCAGCTACCTTTAGTTCATCTTCAGTTAACTCGTCGTCAAACCATTTAGTCATCAGGGCTTCTTGCTCTGGTGCTGTGATTTGCATTTCTGTAACAAGTTCTTCGAAGCTGTTGCGATCGAATGATAAGTTATAAGTACCGAAGCGAACAGTGGTTGATTCTGTTGGTTCATCTGGATAGTAGTTGTTGGTTTCGTCATTACATCCTGATAATAACGCTATAGAGATCGCAGCCGCTGCTGCAGTTTTTAGAAAGTTCATATTTTGTGACCCATCAATAATTATTATATTGAGCTCATTTGTTTGAGCTTCGATAGGATTCTATACAGGTGTCCATTAATTGAATATGAAACAGATCAAATAATGAGTTTAATCGCACTTTTTTTGTTCCTATGTTGCGTCTTTTGGCTGGTTAAGTATCAGGGTTGTGACTTGAGACCTTGCATTTGAATGATTCGATAGTGGATTTTGGTAACAGACATTGAGACTTATAAGATTAATTATTATACTGGGCGGCCACTTTACTTCTAACTAATTACTGAGCCTTTAGATGATCATTAAGCCAATTGCCACCAATGTTATTACGGGTTTTCTTGGAGTTGGCAAGACCACGTTAATTAAGCGTCTGTTAGCCGATAAGCCAGTGAATGAAAAATGGGCCGTGTTGGTCAATGAGTTTGGCGAAGTGGGCATAGATTCCGCGTTACTGGGGGGCAGCGGTAAAGAAGTGGAGATCCGTGAAGTGGCAGGTGGTTGTATGTGCTGCGCTGCGGGCGTGCCTATGCAGGTTGCCATAAATCAGCTTATCGCCAAGGCAAAGCCAGATAGACTTTTAATAGAACCGACGGGATTAGGGCATCCCAGAGAAGTGCTTAAGGTACTCAGTGAGCCGCATTATCAAAATGTGATTAAATTAAAATCTACCCTGTGTCTGGTTGATGCCAGAAAAGTCACTGATACATGCTATAGTGATCATGATATTTTTAACCAGCAACTCGAGGTCGCGGATATCATATTGGCGACTAAGGCTGACCTCTATACCCAGAATAGTCTGTCAGATC
Source organism: Shewanella psychrophila (assembly GCF_002005305.1). Classification (NCBI taxonomy): domain Bacteria; kingdom Pseudomonadati; phylum Pseudomonadota; class Gammaproteobacteria; order Alteromonadales; family Shewanellaceae; genus Shewanella; species Shewanella psychrophila. The sequence continues at coordinate 2,555,887 of NZ_CP014782.1, read as the reverse complement.
TTAAAGATTATTTGCAGCAGAAAAGTCAGTATTCTACCAAAGCAAGTAGCTTATTCTCTATCAAGATGACAGAGGATTCAGCGCCATTGCCTCAAGAGTTAATGAGCTTGTTGAATGAACCCGCCGTTATTATTCCAGAAAAATCCTATAAGCCAGCTTCCTTATTAAGACCCAAAACTAGTGTGTTTGAGCTGGATTTCAATGCTGATGTATTGGAATTTGATGAGCGTGGCATGGTATCTAAGTCGAATATGGGCGAGGGAGCTTATAGTTGTGGTTGGATATTTGACCCAAGTTATGAATTTAACTTTGACGAGCTTCTGGTCTGGATTAAAAGCTTAGATGTATTGCGCTTTAAAGCCGTGGTGATTACAGATGAAGGCATTGCCGGAATTAATCTGGTTGATGGAGAGATGACGATTACCGAGCTGGATGATGTGATGGACTCAAGGCTGGAGCTTATTAGCCTGAACAATATCAATGCTAAAGAGATAGAAGCTAAACTGATTAGCTTGTCTCGCCAGCTTAGCTTTTAGAGCTATACAGATTTTACCTTTATTGGTTAAACTTTGTAAATCTAAAGTTGTAATTGCTGGAGTCATGGTGGTGTTTCAGTTAGGGTGATGTAACCGATGACCTCTGGTCAGGTTATTATCTCACCTTGTATAAATATGGATATTTATGATGTCACCTATTCATCTTCTCGTTAAACCTAAGTTTTTAGGCCTTACTCTTTTAATCGCTGCCCCAAGCTTTTTGCTTTCAGCAACTGAGTCCACCCCGTTTTTTGGCTTAAAGTCTGCATCAGATATTAGCCATATGTCTGATATGGCAGTAACCTTTAATGACAGTTACAAGGTGTATAAGCAAGCTGTAACAGACAATGATGCTGCTGCAATGCTCAAGTATTCGGCCGAGTCATATGAATTGGGCCAACAAAAGTTCGGTGATAAGAGCTTAGATACTGCCAATTTGGCGTTAAATTATGCAACGGCCTTACAACACAAAGATAAGAGCCTAGACAGGAAGTCTAAAAATGAGCGTGCAGAGAAAGCTCATCAGCTTTACCTCATTGCCCTAAGTATTTACGAAACTGAGTTTGGAGAGGACTCTTTAGAGACTATCGATCCTTTACTTGGTGCTGCACAGACGAGTTCAGATGCAAGAAAAGCCAAGTCTCAATATCATCATGCGGTAGGGATCGCCGAAGACAGTGAGCGTCCACTCCTGTTAGCCAGTGTGCAAATGAGTGCCTTTAATGGGCTAAAAAACTCTGAATACTATGATCGTAGAGTGCGCGACTATGCGCTCGATGCCTTCGAGATTTATCAGGAAAAGATGCCACAAGATGCCTTGAAAAGAGTGGAGGCAACTTATACCGCGGGAATGATCTGGCTAGCGGAAAAGAAGGAGAGTAAAGCCATTCCACTTTTTGAAGAGGTGATAACCCAGTTCTCAAAACTGAATTACAGCCATCCTTATGAACTGGCGTCACATGCTCGTTTAGTTGAGTTATACGAAAAAGAGGGGGATAGTGAATCTTCAACAAAGCACTGCATCGCAATAGGCAGTATGCGTCCCTGGCAGGAAAATCAAGAGCAAACTCCCCTGTATCGTATCAATCCAAAGTATCCCATGTCAGCAGGTAGGACTGGAAGAGAGGGCTGGGTACAGATTGCTTTTACTGTCAATGAATCAGGTTTTGTGACAGATCCCAAAGTGGTTAATTCGAAGGGAAGTTCAGGGTTTAAACGAGCCTCCCTAAAGGCGTTGGAAAAGTGGCGCTATGCACCCAAATTTGTCGATGGGAAACCTGTTGCAGCAGACAGCTTAGTTCAATTAGATTTTACCTTAGATAGGGGGTAATTTTCTTTGCAATAAAATAAAAATGGCCTCGAGTAATTCGAGGCCATTTTTACTAATAATATTATAAGAATTAGAAGAGCTTGCTTCCCCAGCCTAACTTATTTCTCAGTACGTGGAAATAATTGTGCCCCTTGGGATGTATCAGCCTGAGCCGTTCATGACTGCGTTTTATTAATATCTCATCACCTGGAAGGACGGGTAAGGTGACATGTCCATCACAGCTCACCTCTAAATTATCACCATTGTCTGGTGAAACAACCAATTTAATCTTGCTGCAGGCATCGACCACTATGGGACGGCAAGAAAGTGTGTGGGGAAACATGGGGACTAAGATTAATGCTTCGAGGTTGGGGGTCAATATAGCGCCGCCTGCCGACAGCGAATAGGCCGTCGAGCCCGTCGGTGTTGAGACTATCATGCCATCGGCGCGTTGACTGTACATGAAGACATCATCGATATAGACCTCAAATTCTATCATATGAGCGACTTTTCCCGGGTGTAATACCGCCTCGTTGACAGCGGTGTTACTGGACTTCATATGGCCATGGCGATGAACCTCGGCTTCGAGCAAGAAACGAAACTCAGTTTCGAAGCTGCCATTGAGCACTTCGCCCAAGGCATTCTCAAAAGAATCGGGAGGAAGGTCTGTTAAAAATCCGAGATTCCCTCTGTTGACACCGATAACACCTATGTCGAATCTGGCAAGTACTCGGGCGGCACCTAACATATTGCCATCACCGCCAACGACTATGGCTAAGTCGCATCGCTCACCTAACTCGAGTAAATCGACTGACTTACATTGAGGGCCAACCTCTGCAGCCACTCTTTCTTCCACTAATATATCGAAGCCTTGCATGGACAACCAATGGTGCAGGCGTTTCAGAGTTAAGTGGGTGCCGTGATGGTTAGGCTTTCCTATCAGGCCAATAGTTTGAAATGTTTTAGGCATAATTATCTGCTAGGGCTTGAATCCAGTAATTTGATCCCCATAATATGTTCAAACAACTTGGTATGCGGGACCGAGCATTTTCAAGTTAATTGAGTATATGCCCAGAGCATGCAGAAACAAAGCATTTTAGCTGGAGTAAGAATGAGTAACGAATCGAGTAAAGCGGAACAAGAACAAGTCGATACAGTAGTTGAAGGTGAAATTCTAACTGCTGATGAAACTGAGACAGGTACAGACGGAGCCAGTTTGATGGATGAGTTGACCCAAGCCAACTTCCGCATTGAAGAGTTAGAGCAGGCTTTGGCCGAGGCTCAGGCTAAAGTGGAGGAGCAGAAAGACTCTGTGACTCGCGCCGCAGCATCTGAAGCCAATATTCGTCGCCGTGCCGCTCAGGATGTTGAGAAGGCTCGTAAGTTTGCTCTTGAGAAGTTTGCCAATGAGCTACTTCCTGTGATCGATAATATGGAGCGTGCCCTTCAGGGAACAGACGCAGAAGCCGAAGAGACTAAGGCTATCTATGAGGGCGTTGAACTGACACTTAAGAGTTTTGTCTCTACCGTGGATAAGTTCGGTCTGAAAGTCGTAGATCCACAAGGCGAAACCTTTAACCCTGAGCACCATCAGGCGATTGGCATGCAGCCTAGCCCAGAATTCCCTGCGAATACGGTAATGATGGTTATGCAGAAAGGTTACATCTTGAATGACCGTCTATTGCGCCCGGCTATGGTGATGGTGTCACAAGGTGGTGGCTCGGTAGATACTAAGGCTTAATGTTGGAAGTGCCTAGTACCTAGACAGGAACTAGGCACAAAAATCCCCTCTAAGGTCTTCCATGTCCTCCGAGAATAACTCTTATTTTAATAAGTGAATTCCATATACATAAGTGTTCCGGACACAAAAAAGGACTGCCAATGCAGTCCTTTTTTATATACTTCCCATAGGTCAAAGATGCTCCAGGCATCTAGATGACATTTCCTCCATCCTCGGAGGTCATGGATAGAAATATACGTTTTTTTTCAAGATACCAGTCAAGCTTATTTAAGATACTCTTCTATCTGTTCAAGAATTCCAGCACTGTCGAGCCTTAGCTCAGCTAAAATCTCTTTCTGATCGCCATGCTTAATAAACTCATCGGGTAGGCCTATCTGTAATACCGGCATAGGACGTTTTAGTCGTTGCAGTTCTTCTAATACTCCAGAGCCTGCGCCGCCCATGATGGCATTCTCTTCTACCGTGACCAGTACGTCATGGCTTTCGCTCAACTGCTTGATAAGCTCTATATCTAGGGGCTTAACGAACCGCATGTCAGCGACCGTTGCATCGAGAGATTCAGCTGCGACTAAGCTACTGTCTAAGAGTGTGCCGAAGTTGAGTATGGCAATTTTAGTGCCTTGGCGTTTGAGTAATCCTTTGCCGATTGGCAGGGCTGTCATCTCTTCGACTTGTAGTTCGCCTGTGGCACTTCCTCTAGGGTAACGCACCGCAGTTGGACCGTCTTTATAGCAATAACCAGTGTAGAGCATCTGACGACATTCATTTTCATCAGATGGCGCCATGATGACCATGTTTGGTATGGTGCGCATAAAGCTTAAGTCGAAGGCACCCTGATGGGTCGGGCCATCTGCACCGACTATGCCGCCACGATCTATGGCAAACATCACTGGTAGTTTTTGCAGCGCAACGTCGTGTATCAGCTGATCGTAGCCTCGTTGAAGGAACGTCGAGTAGATAGCGACGACAGGCTTGAGTCCTTCACAGGCGAAGCCCGCAGCGAGAGTGACGGCGTGTTGCTCTGCTATGGCTGCATCGAAATACTGCTTAGGGAATCGTTGGGAAAATTCAACCATGCCAGAGCCTTCACGCATAGCTGGTGTGATGCCAAGTACCTTGTCATCTTGCTCCGATATATCACAGAGCCACTTGCCAAACACCTGTGAGAAGGTAGGATTACTGGGTTTAGATGCTGGTTTCTCAAAGGTCGATGGATCGAACTTAGGCACGGCATGCCAGCCAATAGGATCTTTCTCTGCAGGTTCATAACCACGACCTTTCTTGGTCATGATATGTAAAATTTGTGGTCCTGATAGATTACGCATATTGCGCAATGTTTCGACTAGGGCATCGACATCGTGGCCATCAATAGGGCCGATATAGTTGAAACCTAGCTCTTCAAACATGGTGCCGGGGACGACCATGCCTTTGAGGTGTTCCTCGGTGCGCTTTGCCATCTCTTTGATGACAGGCATACCCTTGAGTACCTTCTTACTGCCTTCTCTAATCGTAGTGTACAGTCTGCCAGACATCAGCTGGGCCAAGTGATTATTGAGTGCACCCACATTCTCAGAGATCGACATTTCATTATCGTTAAGCACGACCAGCATGTCATTGTGAAGATCACCGGCGTGGTTCATGGCTTCAAATACCATTCCTCCTGTCATGGCGCCATCACCTATAACAGAAACCACTTTTCGTCCGGCTTGCTCTTTCTCTGCAGCAACAGCCATAGCTAATGCTGCACTGATTGATGTACCCGAGTGACCGACGCTGAAGGTATCGTACTCACTCTCTTCACGCCATGGGAAAGGATGTATTCCCCCTTTCTGACGTATGGTATGCATCCTGTCACGGCGTCCGGTCAAGATTTTATGAGGGTAAGCCTGATGGCCTACATCCCAGATCAGACGATCAAACGGCGTATTATAGACGTAATGAATGGCCACAGTGAGCTCAACCGTACCGAGTCCGGAAGCGAAGTGACCACTTGATCTACCCACTGATTTGAGCAGAAAACTTCTTAACTCGTCGGCCAATTGTGGCAACAAGGCTTGGGGAAGCTGTCTTAGCTCATCTGGGGTATTAGCCTGCGCAAGCACAGGGTATTGGGAAATATCCAAACTCATCGAGATACATTGTCTCTTTTATTAAACTCTTCGCTCTATAATGTAACGGGCGAATTCGGCAATTAGCTGACTATTGTATGGTAATTTTGTCAGCGCTGATAGAGCATCCTCAATCAAACTCTTGGCTGTGGCCTGTGCGCCGGCTAATCCTAGTAGTTGAGGGTAGGTGCTTTTGTTTGATTCGCAATCAGAACCTTGTGGTTTTCCAAGCTCCTCTGTACTAGAGATTATATCGAGTACATCGTCTTGGACCTGAAATGCTAAGCCTATGGCATCGGCAAATTTCATAAGAAGTGTCTGTTCTTCATCTGAGAGCTGCGCCGCAATCATTGGCAGTTCAACGGCGCAACGTATCAAGGCGCCAGTTTTTAATTTGTGCAGTTGGGTAAGCGTTGCTAAGTCTATGTGTTTATCCGTGGCATTCAGATCCATGGCTTGGCCACCACACATACCCGAATAGCCTGATGCCTTGGCTAAAGCGCGAACCATGGCTAAATTTTGGCTAGGCTCTATTCCATCTATGGGCTCACACACGACTTCAAAGGCTAGGGCTTGCAGTGCGTCGCCGGCCAAAATCGCCGTGGCTTCATCGAAGGCAACATGGACCGTAGGCTGCCCACGGCGAAGTGCATCATCATCCATGGCCGGAAGATCGTCATGGATAAGAGAATATGCATGTACGCATTCGATTGCGGCGGCGCAAGAATCTAACTTTTCTGGTGAAATGTTGAGCATGTCGCCGATGGCGTAAACCAAGAAAGGCCGTATACGCTTACCACCGAGTAAGGCGCCATGCTTAATTGCAGCAAGGAGTTTAGGATCTGTGACGGTTTGAGCATCAATGATCTTTTCTAGCTGGTTATCGACACGTTGCTGGTATCGAGTGATCGTATCGGCTAACACTTATTCTCCCTCGGAGGTAAAGGAAGTCAGCGAGGCATCTTCATCCTCTTGCATTAATATAGACACTTTTTGTTGGGCTTGCTCTAGCTTACCTTGGCTATTGCGAACTAGCTTTATGCCTCTCTCAAACTGTTTTAGGGCATCGTCGAGGGACACGTCTCCCTGTTCAAGATCTGAAACTATTCGCTCCAGCTCGGTAAGGGACTCTTCAAAAGTGAGGTTTTCAGGTTTTTTAGCCACGACAAGGATTCCTAGAAATTAGCGTGAGACAAGGTATCGCAGGCAGCGACATGGGTCAAATCTGGCTGCCGTAAATTTGTGCAATAGCACGCTTTCCAGAGGTTTTTTTATAAAAAATTGAATTTGAAGCTAAACTTGCGTGTAAGCTGTCCGATAATTGAAGGTAAGGTATTATTTATTTTGCCATGATGGCTTAGCTGATAATCGTTAAAGTCAGATTTTCATTACATCATATTTCAATATGCGAAGTAGCTATGTGAATAGGCGCATATTGAGCTTTTTACCAATTTCATGCTGATCAGAGCTTATTTGTCTGGAATCAGTTTCATTTGAGGAGCAGTTGTGGATTTAGCGACCCTGATCGGACTTATCGGTGCTTTTGGATTTATCTTAGGAGCTATGGCCAGTAGTGGTGGTATTGGTATTTTTATTGATACCGCTTCGGTGCTGATTGTAATATGCGGTACATTTTTTGTCGTGATGATGAAATATAACCTCAAACAGTTTTTGGGTTCAGTGAAAATTGGCGCTAAGGCATTTATGTTCAAGATAGATAAGCCTGATGAACTTATCGACCAATCAGTGACCATGGCCGATGCCGCCCGAAAAGGTGGTTTTTTAGCCTTGGAAGAAGCCGAAATTAACAATAGTTTCATGCAAAAAGCGGTTGATATGTTAGTGGATGGACATGACGGCGATGTGGTACGAGATGCGCTAGAGAAGGATATCGCACTCACTGAGCAGCGTCATAAGATGGGGATTAGTATTTTTACGGCCATTGGTGATGTTGCCCCTGCCATGGGAATGATCGGTACATTGGTAGGGCTAGTGGGGATGTTGTCGAATATGGACGATCCTAAGTCAATTGGCCCTGCGATGGCTATTGCGCTGTTAACTACACTCTATGGTGCGATGATAGCTAACATGGTTGCGATACCTATTGCTGGGAAACTGGGACTGCGCATGGATGAGGAGATGCTTAATCGTAATTTGATCATGGATGCGGTACTGGCGATTCAAGATGGTCAAAACCCCAGAGTGATAGAAGGTTTCTTGAAAAATTACCTTTCAGAGAAGCAGCGACAGATAGATACAACGGACGGGGAATAGCCGGATGGCTAAGAAGGCTAAATGTGAGTGCCCACCACCAGGTGCACCCCTGTGGTTAGCAACCTTTGCCGACCTGATGTCGCTGTTGATGTGTTTCTTCGTACTTCTGCTTTCTTTCTCTGAGATGGATGTGATGAAATTTAAGCAGATTGCAGGCTCGATGAAATATGCCTTCGGGGTGCAAAATAAGGTCGAAGTTAAAGATATTCCCAAAGGAACCTCAGTTATAGCTCTGGAATTCAGACCCGGCCGCCCTGAACCTACACCAATCGAAATAATTAACCAGCAGACCAACGAGATGACAGAGCCCACACTTGAATATCAGGCGGGTGATGATGATAGTGCCGGTGGTGTACAGCAACAGCGTGGTGAGCAACGTGGTGGTGAAGCCTCGGCGACAGCACAAGAACAAGCCGAAGCTAAGGCTGAGTCAAAGGCCGAATCAGAGTCTAAAGCCAGGGCGGAAGAGGAGTCGAAAGCCCAGGCCGCCGCTCAGGAAAATATTAACGACCAAGTGAAGAAGATGGCTCAGGAGCTCAATAAAGAGATTGTCGATGGAGCGATAGAAATAGAGTCACTCGGGCAACAGATAATCATTCGGATCCGCGAGAAGGGGGCGTTCTCTTCTGGGTCTGGCTTCTTACAACCTAGATTTAAGCCTGTGGTCCGCCGAGTGGGCGAACTGCTTAGGGATATTCCTGGGATTGTGACTGTGTCGGGTTACACAGATGACATGAATATCAGTAATGAGCTTTATAGCTCTAACTGGGACTTGTCCAGTAAGCGTGCGGTTGCCGTCGCCCATGAACTGATTAAAGTGAGAGGCTTCGATCAAAGCAGGATGAAAGTGGTTGGGATGGCTAACTCAAACCCGTTAGTTGACAATGATTCGGCGAGTAATCGGGCTCGAAATCGCCGAGTTGAAATAGCCATCGAACAAGGTAAGCCGAAGCTTTCCGATGAAATCCTCGTAGGGCAATGATGACGCCTTAATAAAGGCGTCTATTTACCCGTCGTTTAGCTAATTGAAGGAAGTGCATGGCACTTCCTTTTAACTCTTTCTTTTTTAGTTCTGGTTTTATCTCATTCTCCGCCTGCACACACTGTGAATTCAAGATAGGCAATCTCTCTCGCTTCTTGGTATAATGCGTCCCAATATTATTTAATGGCTATATCCCCCCGGAAGACCCTGATGAAATTTATCGTAAAATTGTTCCCTGAAATCATGATGAAAAGCAAACCGGTAAGAATGCGTTTTACCAAAATGCTTGAAACCAATATCCGAAACGTACTTAAAAAAGTCGATGAGACTGCTAGGGTTAAGCGCGATTGGGATAAGATCATGGTGATGGTACCAAGCGATAGACCCGATCTGATTGAAGCCTTTGGGGAGCGTTTAGCCTGTATTCCGGGTATTGCCCATATATTGCAGGTGAATGAGAGTACATTCGAGTCTATGGATGATATTTACCAGCAGACATTGGCTTTATATAAGGATGATCTCGCGGGTAAGACATTCTGTGTTCGCGCTAAACGTGTGGGTAATCACGATTTTAAGTCAATCGAAGTCGAACGTTATGTGGGTGGTGGTTTAAATCAGTTCACAGAAGCTAAGGGCGTTAAACTCAAGAATCCCGATATGACGATTAACTTAGAGATCGACAGGGAGAATCTATATCTGGTTGTTAAGCGCATTCCAGGTCTTGGGGGCTTTCCCATGGCGACTCAGGAAGATGTGCTGTCGCTCATTTCCGGTGGTTTTGATTCCGGTGTCTCGAGTTATCAGTTTATCAAGCGTGGCTCCAGAACTCATTACTGTTTCTTTAACCTAGGCGGCGATCAACATGAAATCGGTGTTAAGCAGGTGGCTTATCACTTGTGGCAGAAGTATGGTGAGTCGCACAAGGTGAAGTTTATCTCTGTGCCGTTCGATCCTGTGGTGACTGAAATTCTGGAAAGAATAGATAACGGTCAGATGGGCGTTATTCTCAAGCGTATGATGATGCGAGCGGCCACTAAAGTCGCCAATAAGATGGGAATTCAGGCTCTGATTACCGGAGAGGCCATGGGTCAAGTATCCAGCCAAACCTTGACTAACCTCAATGTCATCGACCGCTGCACCGAACAACTTATTCTTCGTCCTTTAATTGCCATGGATAAGCAAGATATTATTGATATCAGTCGTGAGATTGGTACTGAAGATTTTGCTAAGTCTATTCCCGAATATTGCGGCGTGATATCTCAAAAGCCCACGGTGAAAGCCGTGCTTGCCAAGATTGAAGCCGAAGAACTCAAATTCTCTGAAGATCTTATTGACCGTGTAATTGAGGCCGCAGAGGTCATCGACATCCGCGAGATAGCCAAGAGCGTGGATGCTCAGATAGCCGAAACAGAAACTGTGGACTCAGTGGACTCCAGCGAAGTCATCATCGATGTCAGATCGCCGGAAGAAGAAGAGCGGGATCCACTCAAGGTGGATGGCGTTGAAGTTAAAACTATTCCTTTCTTTAAGCTAGCAACTCAATTTGCTGATTTAGCCAAAGATAAGACTTATCTGCTTTATTGCGACCGTGGCGTCATGAGTAAGTTACAAGCGCTTTATCTTCAAGAGCAAGGCTATGAGAACGTTAAGGTATATCGTCCATAAGCCTAGTTCAGGATGATACCGCGCTAGGCGGTATGTCATAGTCGTCTATATCTAAGTCGCTGAGAATTAAGTTACTGAGAAATACGCCGCTGACAATTAAGTTAACAAGCCGCATCTTATACATATTGTAATAAGCTGCGGCTTTTTATTATCTTGGTTTAGAGATGCTAAATTTCCGCCGTGTGATCATTTTCTTATACTGATTGGTATTATATCGAGTGTGATTACAAGCCCGCTGAAGCTTTTATCTCTGAGCTATAGCGCTTTACCCTATTGCCTCCTGCCTGTTTAGCGGATTAGTGCTTCCTCGACATTATCGAGTGCATCTTCCAGACACAAAAAAGCCGCGTTAGCGAGCGTGAAGCAAAGCTATGCGGCTATTAAAACCTAGGACAGTTCATGTCTGGTTTAAGATGTTACTCTGAGCGTGTTACATTGGCGGTAACTTCTGCCTCAGGTTCTTGCTCTGTAGCGATGAGCATAGTGTTCATGTCTTCATTCAGGTTCTGCTGCATCATTTCCATGCCGACAGCAAGATCTGCGGCTATGGCTGCGTGAAGATCGACTGTGTCTATGGCAATTTCATCTGCACTGACGCTTGTTGCTGTCGTGAGAAGAGCGAGTACAAAAACAGTCTTAAAGTTTATCATGTTTAGACGCCTCCGGGCGGGTCATTCGTGTTGTCAGACACTCCCCAGTTACGTCGTAGAGGCTGTCTAACTATAGTCATTTCGTTGGCGCAAAATTTAACCAAAAACACGTTCCTTTACAAACGATAAAATGTAACAATGCGGATTAGAAAAACTAATTAAAAAATGAGATCCTGATCACTATGTCAAGACGCTTACCTCCATTGAACGCGGTAAAAGCATTTGAGGCCGCAGCTAGGCATCTCAGCTTTACTCGCGCCGCCGAAGAATTGTTTGTGACCCAGGCTGCTGTGAGTCATCAAATTAAGGCTTTAGAAGAGTTTCTAAGCTTAAAATTGTTTCGCCGAAAGAACCGTTCTTTACTGTTAACTGAAGAAGGTCAGGGCTATTTTCTCGATATTAAAGATATCTTCGTCCAACTTGCAGACGCGACCGATAGATTATTGGCAAGAAGTGCCATAGGCTCACTCACAGTGAGTATGTCACCGAGTTTTGCCATTCAATGGTTAGTGCCAAGATTGGCCAAGTTTAGTGAGAATAATCCCGATATTGATGTCAGGATAAAGGCCGTCGATGATGACAATGATGCGCTTTCTGATGATGTCGATGTTGCTATCTTTTATGGCCAGGGGAACTGGGCTGGATTACGCGCCGATAAGCTTAAAAATGAAGTCTTAATTCCTGTTTGCTCACCTCTTTTATTAAATGGACCTAAGCCACTAGATAAGCCTAGTGATCTTAAAAATCATACCTTACTACATGATACGAACCGCCATGATTGGCAAGCTTGGTTTAGACAATGTGGGATTAATGATATTAATGTGAACCAAGGGCCGATATTTAGTCATTCTTCCTTGGTCTTGCAAGCTGCAGCTCATGGACAAGGAGTGGCCTTAGGGTACAGCGTACTGGCTCGTCCCGATATTAAGGCGGGCAGGTTAGTGTGTCCTTTCCCTGAAGTTTTAGTCAGTAAAAACGCATATTATTTAGTTTGCCAGCAAAACCATGCAGAGATTGGCAAGATAGCGGCATTTCGTGAGTGGATGTTAGATATGTTTGAAGAGGAGTCCCGCAGTGAATTGCTCCCAGGTTAATAAGATGCTCGAAGATAAAGAGTCCGTAGAGAGTAAATGCTTCCTGGTTAAAGAGCCCTTAGAAACTGAAGATCTGCTAGAAAGTGATTGTGTGCTCGATGGAGACCCTAATGAGACCTTGATCATTTTTACTCATGGTGCAGGCGCTAATATGCGTAGTGACTTTATGAATGATATGGCCAGAGGATTGGTTAATGAAGGTGCACAGCATGGCATAGGGGTGTTGAGATTTAATTTCCCTTATATGCGAGCCAATGTTTTAGATGGCAAGCGTCGTCCACCGGATCGCGCGCCCAAGATTCTCAAAGACTTTAATATTCACATTGCAGCCATCAAACAAGCGTACTCGCCTAAGCGAATCATCTTGATGGGCAAATCTATGGGGGGACGCATGTCGGCTATCCTTGCGGCCGATACCCAAGTTGATGGTGTTATCTGTCTGGGCTACCCCTTTATCGCACTCAAAGGTGGCGAACCAAGGCTAGCGCCCATTGAGGAGTGTCTGGCGCCTGTGTGTGTGATCCAGGGAGAGAGAGATAAGTTTGGTGCAAAAGGACAAGTTGAGCTCTGGCCTGTGATGGAGAAAACTAAATTACATTGGTTAACCGACGGCGATCATAGTTTTAAACCAAGAAAGTCGTCAGGCACCACTCAAGAGGCTAACCTTGACGCTGCAATTTCTCATAGTATCGATTTTATAAGGGGGCTAGATGCGTAAAGGTTTTTTATTGTTGGCGGCGTTGAGCGGCTTCATGTCGGTGGCTTTCGGTGCCTTTGGCGCTCACGGCTTAAAACAGATTGCCACACCAGAGATGATTGCTATCTTCAACTTAGGGGTGGAATACCAGTTTTACCATACCTTTGCTTTGATCGCCGTGGCCTTTGCGGGACATTGGCTACCCTCTAGGTTGATCGATTGGGCGGGTTATCTGTTTATGGGCGGCATAGTGCTGTTCTCCGGCTCTCTCTATGCCTATGCAATACTGGGTGCTAAATGGACTGGACCTATCACGCCTATTGGAGGCTTCTGTCTACTCTTGGGCTGGTTATTTATTGCCTTGGCTGTGTGGCGCAACCGGGTGGTTGAACTCAACGACTAGTTTTTATAGAGACGGTCAGTGCTGGCGGTGTTGGCCGAATAACTTAGACAGTGTAGAATAGCGCCCATTATGAATATGGTCGCTATTTTTGTTTAAACATGCCGATTTAATATTCGTGTCAACTTAGTATTCGCAAAAATCAATATTGCAAAGTCAGTATTGGCTAGCTTCAGGAATGTAGATGATTAACCTATTTTTGTTTTGTCGTGCAGGCTATGAAAAAGATTGTGCTGCAGAGATACAACACCGCGCCGCAGAACTCGACATTGGTGGTTTCGTAAAAACCAATAAGAATGATGCCTATGTGATTTTTCAGTGCTTCCAGGCTGGAGACGCTGATATCCTGGTGCAGAAAATCAAATTAGACTCTTTGATCTTTGCTAGGCAGATGTTTGCGGCTGCTGAGTTGCTAAAGAAATTACCGGAAGACGACAGGATCTCACCCATCCTCGCAGCCTTATCAAAAATCAATTATGCGGGAGAGTTAAGGGTTGAGACGCCAGATACCAACGAAGCGAAAGAGCTGTCTAATTTCTGTCGTAAGTTTACCGTGCCCCTAAGACAAAAATTGAAAAAAGCGGGTACCTTACTCGAAAAAGAAAACCCTAAACGTCCTATTATCCACGTCTGTTTCGTGGCTCCTGGAACGGCCTATGTTGGTTTTTCTTTGAGTAATAATAGCTCACCCTATTCTTGCGGCATCCCCAGATTGAAAATGTCAGCGGACGCGCCTAGTCGTTCAACCCTAAAGCTGGACGAAGCCTTTATTCACTTCATCCCTAAAGATGAGCATGAGACACGCTTGACCAGTGGCATGAATTCGGTTGACTTGGGGGCTTGCCCTGGTGGTTGGACCTATCAATTGGTGCGCCGTGGCATGTTTGTGGCAGCGGTTGATAACGGGGCAATGGATCAATGGTTAATGGATACCGGTCAAGTTAAACATTACCAAGCCGATGGTTTTCGTTTCGAGCCACCGAGAAAGAACATTTATTGGCTGGTGTGTGACATGATTGAGAAGCCGTCACGGGTAGCCGAGCTTATCGAAGCTTGGGCAATCAATGGTTGGTTTAAAGAAGCGATCTTCAACCTTAAACTGCCGATGAAGAGTAGATATAAAGATGTGTCGACTATTCTTGAGACCATGGCAGAGATCTTAAAGGAAAATGAGATCAAGGAGTTTGAGCTTTCATGTAAGCATCTCTATCACGATCGTGATGAGGTGACTGTGCATCTGAGGTTAAACCCTACTCAAGGTTGGTAGGAAATAGCAGCTATTAGGGAAATAAGTTCCTAGGTTCTAGAACCTAGGAACTCGAGTCTTCTTACAAACGGTCAATCACAGCTTGAGTGAAATCAGTCGTACCATGAGTACCACCTAAATCACGTGTGGTGCGGTCGCCTTCAGCTATTACTGCAGATACCGCTGAACGAATATTTTCAGCCTTATCTGCCATGCCCAAATATTCAAGCATCTGGATAGAAGCCAAGATAACCGACGTAGGGTTAGCTAAGTTCTTACCGGCAATATCTGGTGCGCTACCATGTACAGCCTCAAAAATAGCCGCATCTTTACCTATATTAGCACCAGGTGCCATGCCCAAACCGCCAACTAGACCGGCACAAAGATCTGACAGAATGTCACCGAATAAGTTGGTGGTAACGATCACGTCGAAGATCTCAGGGTTCATGACCAGCTTCATACACGTTGCATCGACGATCATCTCTTCTGTGGTGATGTCGGGGTAACGTAGGCTTACTTCACGAGCAACTTTCAGGAACAGGCCCGAAGTTGACTTCATTATGTTAGCTTTATGAACTATGGTCACTTTCTTGCGATTTTCTTTACGCGCTAGCTCGTAAGCAAATGTTGTGATTTGCTCCGCGCCTTGACGAGTGATGATACTGGTCGCTTCGGCTGTTGCACCATCTTCAGAGAGTGTTTGGCCTAGACCCGAATACATACCTTCGGTATTTTCACGTACTGTGATGATGTCTATGTTCTCATAACGTGCTTGTGTACCTTTAAAAGACACGACAGGACGTATGTTGGCATAAAGGCTAAACTTCTTGCGCAAGGTTACATTGATTGAGGTAAAACCTTCACCAACAGGTGTCGTTAACGGACCCTTGAGAGTGATCTTGTTTTTCTCGATCATATCGAGTGTGCGCTGAGGTAGTAGCTCCCCATGCTTTTCTAGTGCAGTTAAACCCGCATCGGTAAATTCGTACTCGAAGTCACAACCTGCTTTATCTAGGATCTTAATTGCTGCATCGATAATACTAGGTCCAATCCCATCACCTGGGATCACGGTTATCATTCTTTTTGACATGGAGAATCCTTCCACGGTTGGTCGTTACTGCTATTGTCTGACCCCTCTCTAAACAGTGGGGCTACGACTAGGAATTATTTCTTATTGTTCACATCTTATTTTAAACACTTTTATACATTTTTCACAGAAAATAGTGAGCAATCTCACGTTTTTTTATGTAGTGTAACTTGCATTAAATATAGCTTATGACGATGATTGATCGTTAAAGGTTAAAAAAGACGACTTTAGTCTAGGGCCTGTTTATCTTTCTAGCTTGAATTTTGCTCAATCTCAATGGGTTTAGTGCAAGGCATCGTGCGATGATGCCTAATGTGTTAAGCGAAAAGCACGTAACGCGGCAATAAAGTCATTGAGATGAGCCCGCAGGGCAGCGTTTGTTGACTATTTCTACTGCGTTATCGCTTGTTTATGTAGAGCAACTACACGACACAAGCTCCGCCTTGTATTAATAACCAACAACTCGCTGCAAAAACAACCATGAAAGGTCAACAGCCCCTAGTATCTTCAGTAAACAATATAATTAAAAACCTATAAAACAGCTAACACAATAAGAAAAATGAGGAAGACCTTGAAGTCACTACCAATTGCATCCTTGCTATTACTATCGACGAGCTTACTCACCGCCGGTGCTTATGCCGCGACGGCGACTCATCCGGCGATAACACCCAATGACATCATGCATTTTGAATCACTGAAAAAGCCTGTGGTATCCGATTCTGGCACCATGCTGGCTGTAGAAATCTCTCCAGATCGGGGAGACAGCCATGGTTTGGTGAGGAGTTTAACGTCGACAAAGACATTTAATGTCGATGGTGGCTCTAAGCCCAAAATTAGTGCCGATGGCCGCTTTGTTGCCTTTAGCATGAAGACGCCTTTGCTTGAACGTGAGAAAGCATCGAAGAAAGACAAGAAAAAGCTCAAGTCTGGCATGGTGTTGCTCGATACTCAATCGGGTAAAGAGACGCACTTCGAGCGGGTTAAGAAGTTTGAATTTAACGAGTCCAGTAGCCATTTAGCTATCTGGTTCGAAGCTGACGAAGATAAGCCTGATAAAAAAGACAAGTCAGCGACAGCGGATAAGAGTGAAGAGATCAAGGTTGAGGAGTTTGACAAGGGCTCGCCATTTGAGCTTGTGGTGTTAAAAAATGGTACCACTCAGAAAGTAGCTCATGTCACCGACTATTATTTCGATAAGAGTGGCAAGCATTTAGTTGTAGCCAGCAATAATACTAAGGCTAAGGTCCACCAATTAGTCTTGTTTAAATTAAGTAACAACACTAAAGAAATAGTGCGCCAATATAATAATCAGCAAATTGGCCCCGTATCTCTCAGTGACGATGGTAAATATATTGCATTTACTCATGGCGCCGCAGATGTGGCACCATACGGACGTCCATATAAACTGTCGCTGTTTAACATAGAAACATCTGATGTTAGCGCTACACCGACATCGAAACAGTGGAAACTTAATCGTTATACTAAGCTGAGTTTTTCCGAAGATAGCCAACGCCTTTTCTTTGGACGTGTTCCACATGTGAGCCAGCAGATAGAGCTGGTGAAAATTGACAAGCAAGAAGACCTGTTCGATGAGTCAATCATTACGGGTCAGCGAAAGCTACGAATATGGCATGGTGACGATGCGCGCATTAAGCCTAATGAAGTTAAACAATACGAGAAAGAACAGAAACGCACTTATCTTGCGGTATTGCACCTTGCTAGCAACAACTTGGTACAACTGGCCGATGAAACTGTGCCGGATGTGGAACTAGGTGAGCAGAGTCGTTTCGTGCTCGCAAGTTCTGATATCCCCTATCGTAAGATGATCACATGGGCCGGTTTCTATCGGGATTACTATCTGATCGATCTTAATACCGGACGTAAAAGTTTAGTATTAACTCAGCAGCCAAGCAGCGAGGAGCCAATTCTTTCGCCAAATGAGCGCTATGTGACTTACTATCAGCAAGGGAATGTTTATCTTTATCAAATCTCGGAAGAAAGACGCACTAATCTGACTAAAGATTTGAAGGTATCTTTTGCCGATGAAGATCATGACTACCCATCTAATGCGCCGGGTTATGGTTTTGGACCTTGGCTTGCCGATGATGCAGGCTTCCTTGTGTATGATAAATACGACATCTGGCAGGTGAATACTCAGTCCCACGAGGCGTTCAAACTGACAGCTGGTAAAGGACGTAAGCAAGGTATTCAATATCGTGTAACAGGCTTAGTTGATGATAAAAATCATCCCGATGTGTTAGCCATTGATCAACAAGTTTTGCTTCATGGCTATAGCGAGAGAACTAAAGGTGACGGATATTATCTTTCTACCATAGGGGTTGCAGGTGTTAACACCCTGATGGAGGGGGATTACAAACTAAAGACGCTTACACGCAGCAAAAATGCAGATGCCTTAGTCTTCTCTAAAGAACGCTACGATCTGTTTCCTGATCTTTATACTGCTGAGTATATCGCGCCACAAAAAGCCAAGAAGCAGACAGACTTAGACGCTCAAAAACGTCAGTTTAACTGGGGAAAGTCTGAGTTAGTCCACTGGACTAATGGCGATGGTCAGCCACTGGACGGTGTGTTGATTAAGCCAACTAACTATGTCGAAGGTCAACGTTACCCTGTGCTGGTGTATTTCTATCGCTTTATGAGTGATAGGTTACATGCTTTTCCGCAGATGAAGATCAATCATAGGCCTAATTTTGCCTGGTTTGCTGATAATGGCTATGCCATCTTTCTGCCTGATATCAGATTCGAAGTAGGTTACCCTGGAGCTACATCAGTTCAGGCGTTAACTTCGGGTGTGCAGAAGATCATCGAGATGGGCGTTGGTGATCCTGATGCCATAGGCATCCAAGGCCATTCCTGGGGCGGTTATCAAACGGCGTTTGCCGTGACTCAGACTCATATTTTCAAGGCTGCCGTCACTGGTGCTCCGGTTTCCAACATGACTAGTGCCTATAGCGGTATACGTCACGGTAGTGGTTTAGCGCGTCAGTTTCAGTATGAAACGGGCCAGAGCCGTATCGGTGAGAGTCTGTTCCGTGCGCCGCAGAAATACATAGAAAATTCGCCAGTTTTTTATGCCGAGCGCATAAAGACGCCTATGATGATTATGTTTGGCGATAAAGATGACGCTGTGCCTTGGGAGCAAGGTATCGAGCTTTATCTTGCAATGCGCCGTGCAGGTAAAGATGTGGTCTTCCTGCAATATCAGGACGAGCCCCATCATTTGAAGAAGTATCCTAACAAGCTGGATTACAGTATTCGCATGATGGAATACTTCGATCACTATCTTAAAGGCAAACCAGCTCCGAGCTGGTTGACTCAAGGCGAAGCTTATACCGAGTATAAGAAAGCTGATTAATCATAGTGTTATTTAGTTAAAAGCAAAGCCGAGTCTTGACTCGGCTTTTTGTTTTCTAAGGATGATCCTATTTTTAGAGTTTGTGATTATTTCCTGCTGATGTTATCAATATGGGCTGACGAAAAATAATCCACTCCAAGAATATACTCATTTATCTCTGTTTTAAGGAAAGAACAATATGGATGGACTTTGGTTGCACATGGGAACGGTATTTATGGGCTTTTTCGCCATCATGAATCCTATCGCGAATGTGCCAATATTTTTAGGCTTAACCTCGGAAGAAGATGAGCAAACCACAAAAGTCATCGCATTTAGAGCGCTGTTTCTAGCTTTTATCATCATCATGCTTTTCTCGCTTGCGGGGCAATATATTTTTACCTTGTTTGGAATCTCATTATCGGCATTTAGGATCACCGGTGGCTTACTGGTGTTCTTGATAGGTTTTCATATGCTGCAGGGAAATAATTCCAGCGTGCATCATCCTGATCATCAACAATTACTTGAGAGCAAGGAAAATGCTATTGATAAAGCCCGGACACGAGAAGCAGCTCTGAGTATCGCAGTATCGCCACTGGCTCTGCCGATCTTAGCAGGACCTGGAACGATAGCCACCGCCATGAGTTTTTCGGCGGCAGGAGGGATAGAAGAGATGCTGATCACCATAGGTGCCTTTGGCATCCTGTGCTTAGTCACCTATGGATTTTTTATCTCTGGTGGGAAACTGGTGAGTTATTTAGGTAGCGCAGCTCTTGGCGCTATTACCCGAATGATGGGTCTTATTCTTGCCGTCATAGGCACACAGATGGCGGTAGAAGGTATAAAAGGCGCTTTTGCAATCTAACTGCATTAGTTACATGAACTTAGCTTCAATACTCAACGAGAGTTAGGTTCAATTTTTGTAAATTGGTAAATCGATAAGTTGAGCCAAACAAGGATTTTAGTGATGGATGATACTAAAGGCGCGGGCGTACGCATACCGCCTCCCGTGGTGTTTATCTTCTTTATGTTTTGTGGGCTTGGGGTAGACTTGATCTATCCTCTTGATACCCATATTCCGGTGGTATTGGCATACTTAGGTATGGCAATAAGCATATTTGGTCTTGTGGTTTTATTGTATTTAGCGACGCTTTTTAAGCGGGTGAAAACCAATATCGAGCCCTGGAAGCCCACTTCCAGGATTATCTCCACTGGCATTTATGCCTACTCTCGAAATCCTATTTATCTGGCATTTTGTACTATCCCCTTGGGGGCCGGCTTATTTTTTAGTCATATCTGGCTGATACTGAGCGTGCTACCAGCCTGCATCTCTATCTATTACCTAGCTATTCGACCTGAGGAGGCTTATTTAACAGAGAAGTTTGGTGATGAATATCTCGAATATCGAAGACGTGTCAGGCGTTGGCTATAGATACTCTCGATATAAGCTTCTTGTCATTAGAGTGCCTTAATTTAAAGAAACCTGTTTATAAAAGGTCTATGAGTGAGTTTATAAAAGGTCTATGAGTGAGTTAGCAAAAGGAATTAAGCATGATACTGGAAGTAGCAATACTAGATGTAAAACCTCATTTAACCCAAGATTTTGAAGCCGCTTTTGAGCAGGCTCAAAAAATCATTTCGGGGATGAAAGGCTATACCTCTCATCAGTTGCAAAAATGTCTGGAGAAGGAGAGTCGTTATATTCTTCTGGTTAACTGGCAGACCCTCGAGGACCATACCTGTGGTTTTAGAGGCTCATCTGAGTACCAAGAGTGGCGCGCCTTGTTGCATCATTTTTATGATCCATTCCCAGAAGTCGAGCATTATCAAAGGCTCTATTAAGTATCAAGGTAATCATTAATTTAGGTTATTAGCATTAATTCAAATCATTTAACTTATGTAGGTTAACCGAGGGGCGATAATGAAAAAAGTAGCACTGATCACAGGTGGTGGACGCGGCATTGGCGCGGCGACAGCGAGATATCTGGCTAACCATGGATATGCAGTCGGGGTTAACTATAAGCAAAATAAACAGGCTGCCGAACTCTTGGTGTCTGAATTACAGGCTAAAGGCTGTGAGGCTATAGCAATACAGGCTGATGTTTCGATTGAGAGTGAGGTTGTTGAGCTGTTTAGTACGCTAGATAGAGAGCTGGGCAGGATCACGGCCTTGGTTAATAATGCCGGCATCTTGATGCCACAGATGAAAATAACAGATATGACGGCAGAGCGGATTAACAAGGTATTGACTAATAATGTCACTAGTTATTTCCTCTGTTGTAGGGAAGCGGTGAGACGTATGTCTATTTCTGCTGGAGGATACGGCGGTGCAATCGTTAATGTCTCCTCGGCGGCCTCTAGAATCGGTGCTCCCGGGGAATATGTTGACTATGCGGCTTCCAAAGGTGCCGTCGATACCTTGACGACAGGTCTGTCGGTAGAGGTGGCTAGTGATAGTATCCGGGTTAATTGCGTCAGGCCGGGTTTTATCTATACCGATATGCATGCTGATGGGGGAGAGCCGGATAGAGTGAAGCGTCTGGCTTCTAAAATCCCTATGGAACGAGGCGGGGAGCCTGAAGAAGTGGCGGCCGCCATCGCATGGTTGCTGTCAGATGAAGCTTCTTATGTGACGGGTACCTTTATGGATCTTGCCGGTGGCAGATGAGCCTTGTTTATCGTTCGAAAATGAGTGCTTAGATGAAAACAGTCCCTCAAATAAAAACAGCTAGATGCTTGCTGACCGCATTTTCGTCGGGTTTGTTTACAGTAGTACCTATAGAGGGAGAGATTGATTGGGAAAATGTTAATTTAGGAGAAGAAAGTCGGCAGCGGAGGTCAGACCTTGAGAAACAGCAAACGATCGAAGCCTTACGTCGTGGCGCTGAATTCAAAAGAGAAGTATTGCGTCAAGAGGTCTTATTGAAAGGTTAGGCTTGTTATACCCATTGGTATTCTAACTATAGGGTTTATTTTGGCAGGCTAGTCAATTATTTATACTAAGAGGTATTTAATTGCTAGCCTGGTTTTTCTCACTGAGAATTTAGCTGCCGATGGTCGCGGTAAGATATTGGTCGTAAGTATCTGACCCCCATGCGATCAGTTTCTGATCCTTAAATAACAGGGGAGTGCATTCATCTCTAGTGGTTTCCCCATCGGATTGAGCATGATGAGTTCGATAAAAAAGCACCTGTAAGGCAGTATTACCAGTCACCTTAGCTTCCGAAAAATCAGCCTTACCCATTAATAGTTTAATGTCTGATAAGCTTTGGCCAATGGTGATATCGGCTAATTTGGCATTGTTATAAGCTTGTCTGTCTTCCCAGTGCATCTCATCGGGTGTGGGCTCATAGACGAGTACCACAACAGCAACGAAGGCGGTGTAGGCAGCAAAAATAGAGCCGATAATGACAGGTACTTTAGATTTCATCTTCGAGCTGGGTCCTTGATACATATTAATCGGGTGACACAGTACATTATATCTGTGAAGCTTTATAAGATACTCACTTCACCCTAATAGGTAAACAACAAGAAAGTAACTTAATGTTTACAATTTTGGGTGGTTTTTCTATTTAACTGATTTGGGCTTAGTGACATATGCTTAGTGTGGCAACCTGAATTGGCTTAGATTGGCCTTCAACGGCATATCAATTTGCAGTTGAACCAGTTTGTAACTAAGTCTTGCCATCTGTTTACCCTCTTCGAGCTTTTTAGCTTGTTTAGCTCCAACTTCATCGATAGATGAATAGATATTGGCCAGAGAGCGAAATATTTTTAATAGCTCAACAGCTGATTTTGGGCCGATCCCTGGAACGCCAGGTATCTTATTGCCACTGTCTCCGGCTAAGGCTAGATAATCGATAAACTGGGAGTGTTGAACCCCTAATTTTTGCTCGCGATCTTCTACGGATAGATAAGACTGATTGAAGTGATCCCACCTTTTTATCTTAGGATGCTTGAGTTGAGTGAAGCCTTTATCCGTTGAGACTATGATGGCCTCACCACCACTGGCGGCGAGTTTACTTGCCAGGGTGGCAATTACATCATCGGCCTCAGAATCTGCATCCAGAGAATTTACATGTATTTTAGCAAGGTGGAGCTTTAACTCCGGTAAATACTCAGACAATGCCTTAGGCATGGGTTTTCGCCCTTTCTTATAATCCTCGAACAGATGTTTACGCCATGAGATTTCGTTGCCATCCCAGACCATTGCTACGTGGCTTGGTTGGTGATGTTTGAGTAATTTCTTGCAGGCCGAGGCGACCCGGATATCGAGTCCGTTTATATCGCTCTCATTAGGTTGTGCAGCGTGAATTCGACGGACCAAGTTTAAGCCGTCAATAATCAAAAAAGTGTTCATCTATTTTTTATCGTTTGGTTGTGAGGTAAGGCAGGCTAAGCAAGCCATTAGTCATATTACTAACTACTTGCCTAGCCATAGCTTAGATTTTTGCCTGCTAAGTGCTGTTTAATTATCTATCTTGTAGCAGGGAACATATTCGCTACCCGGTAATTTCATTCTCTGCTGTTTTACAAATGCGCTCAGGAGAGTATCCATCATGGCCATTAGCTTAGGATCGCCCTTTATTTCAAAGGGACCATGTTGCTTAACGTTCCTGATGGTTTCCATCTTCACATTGCCAGCAACTATGCCTGAAAACGCTCTGCGTAGATTCGCGGCAAGTTCAGCCTTGTTATCCTGAAAATACAGATTGAGATTGCTCATCATCTCATGAGTGGGATTGAAAGGCAGCTGAAATTCGGGTTCAATTTTCAATGACCAATTGTATTGATAGGAGTCACCCGTGATCTTTCTGTGATCTTTGATGATATCCATACCGTGGCTCATAATTCTGGCGACTTGAACCGGGTCATCGATGACTATTTCGTATTTACTCTGGGCTTCCTCACCTAAGGTTGCCCCGATAAACTCATCAATTTTGATAAAGTAATCGGCACTCTCCTTAGGGCCTGTTAGCACTAAGGGGAAGGGCATACCTTCGTTTTCTTTATTGAGCAAGATACCGAGCAGGTAGAGTAATTCTTCGGCGGTGCCAGCTCCACCAGGAAAAATAACGATGCCGTGGCCTAAACGGACGAAAGCTTCTAATCGCTTCTCTATATCGGGAAGGATCACTAGCTCACTGACTATCTGATTAGGAGGCTCTGCGGCTATGATGCTAGGTTCTGTGAGTCCCACATATCTTGCTTGGGGTGTACGCTGTTTCGCGTGGCCTATGGTGGCTCCTTTCATTGGACCTTCCATGGCACCGGGACCACAACCTGTACATATGTTCATCTCTCTCAAACCAAGCTCATAGCCCACTTCACGAGTGTACTGGTACTCGATAGCGTTGATGCTATGGCCACCCCAGCACACGACAACGTTGGGGTCTTCCAGTGGGATAACCTGACCATTACGTAAAATATCGAAGACGACATTGGTAATATGGCTAGAGTTGGTCAGGTTGATATGCTTGAGGTTGTCGTATTTGTTGCTGACGTAGACGATATCTCTGAGCACCGCAAATAGATGCTCCTGAAGGCCTCTGATTATCTTGCCATCGACAAAGGCGGCTTCGGGGGGGTTAGTCAATTCAATTTTAATTCCACGCTCTCGACGTAGGACATTAATGTTGAAATCATTGAATTGTTCGAAGAGATTTTCGGCGTTATCGCTCTGTAGGCCAGATGCGAGAACGGCCAATGAACAACTACGGTAAAGCTGATAGAGATCGCTTTTTGCGCTCTGTTTTAGACGATCGACTTCCAATTGTGAAAGCTGATCCATGCTTCCTTTAGGGCTGACCTTTACAATCATAGTAACTCCTTCGCTGTGACGGGAGTTCAATGATGTGCGTTTATGGCACCGCTAAATGTGGTGCCAGCCTATCAAGATATCTAAGAGTCTTACGGGTATAGGCTACACGTCAATGATTACTCTGTCTCTGCTTTCATGTTTTGCTCGATACAGTGCTGCGTCGGCCCTATCAAAGGTTTCATTGATAAGCTCATTATTGATAATCTGTGCAGCACCTATAGATACTGTAACTGTAATTCTCTGATTTTTAAACTTAAAAGGAATACTTTTTACTTTTTCCCTCACTCTATTTAAAAGTTGATCAATATCTGTGGCGTTTACATCAGGAATAATAAGCACAAATTCTTCACCACCATAGCGGGCAACAAACTCGGTATCACGGAGTGAATTTTTCAGTGCCATGGCGATAACTTGAAGGGTTTTATCACCGGTACTGTGGCCAAAACTGTCGTTAATGGTTTTAAAGTGATCGATATCGGCCACAGCGACCCAGAGTGGTTGCTTATGACGTTGAAAATTACGAAATTCCTGTTCCATTCTTTCTTCGAGGGCAGCCCTGTTAGGGAGCTGGGTTAAGGCATCGAGCAAGTTGAGTTTCTGCTGTTCAAAGAGTCTTTCTTTAAAAGTATCAGCTTCCTTACTTAGCTCGTTAAGCTCCTTACGCATGGCTTCCATAGATTTACGAAGTAATGCTTGTTCACGCTCTTCTAAGGCTTCTTTACGTCCTAGTGCCGCCCGAATCGAGGCCAATTGTTCTGTGACCTGAGACTTTAGGCTGTGAATGTCATCGATATCTATGATGGCTTCACCTACGTTATCGACGCGGGAATTAATTTCACGATTGAGCTGCTTTTTTAGTTGAGAGCTGCGTTGATTGTTGTTGTAAGAGTCACTCACCACTTCTCTGACTGCTGAGAGGGCGTCGTTTAAGGCGTAAAGAAACTCCTGAGAAGCAGATTTTTCTCTTGCGATATTATCCAGAAGCAGAGAAAGCACTGTCTGATAGGCATCGATAAGGCTGTCTATTTCAATATCGTTAGAAAGCACCTCTTTGAGTACGAGTATTCGATCTCGTTGATCTTTTCGAAATTCGATCTCGGAGATCATATGGGCGAGTTCATGAGCCAGTTGACGATGCTTGGGCAAGACAACGAGTTTATCACCCTGTGCCAACTGTTCTTCCAGTATGCTTTCATAAAAGCCAACCAGCTTTTCGACTTTAGGGATATAGTCCCAGAAAGTATGGAAAGGCTTGGAGAGATCTTTCTTGAAGTAATTGATCTCTTTCTTGACCTTCTCGGGTACAGATTGGACTCGCTGTATCTGTCTGATCACCCGAGATAAGCTGGCTCTACTGTCTTCGAGTTGAACCATGACATGGTTATACTGGTGCTTAAGAAGTTGTTCAACTTCAACTAATTCCGGGAGTGACTCTTCGACAGTCTCGAAATTAGTAAAATTATGTCTTAATTTAGCCAGTTTATTATCGAGCTCAATATTTTGCCCTTTACAGGCAAGGCTCAGATGACCGATAAACTGCAGTAGTGTCCTCAATTTATCATTTCTGTCTTCGTTCATGCTATCGAGTGCGACTCTAGCCGAATGAAGTTTTTGCTTTAATAAACTGAGCTGAGAGGTGTTTGCCATCGAATCCTTCATTAACCGTGTCCTACTTCTTCAAGGCAAAAAAATGAAAAAAATTATTTTAAATGTAAATTTGTACTTCTAATGTTATAGCAATCCCTTTGGAGTGCAAATTTCATTTTAATATAGCGCTATAAATTAATGATTTTGATTTAAGTTAATTCTGTTATATCCAGATGTTCATGGCTTTTCCATCTGGGCCATAGAATGTCTTTCTTATTACCATTGGTATCGACCTTTAACAAGCCTCGCATTATGCCTTTTTCCAAGTGCAAATATAGAGGTGTTGCAAAGATAGCCGATGGAGCAAAGTTCAATGCTTTTATGGATACATAGTAATCTGTCTCTTGCCCCAGACTCAGCGCGGCAGCCAGAGTCATCTGTGCTGCGCCAAAATGAACGTCGGCCGAAAGTTTAATTTCTGGATCCATCAGCAGAGGAAGAGGCAACATTCCTATGTGTATAGAGGTGTCGCCATAATCTTTATCTATGGCGTTACGGCATCTTTGCAATAATTCATTGGCAGTGACTGGCTCTCTCAGCGACAGAATAAATAATCCAGGCCGAATAAGGTACACATTGCCTGAAAAACTATGAGCCAGTGCTTCGAGCTGAATTTTATTCATGTTGTTATTACACTGAAAACCTTGATTTAGATCTGCGTTTAATTGATCTGTCAGTGAAATCAAAGCAATCGAATGTGGAGTGTCCTTGTATTGTGACTCAAGCTCTTCGATGAAGCCCTTATAGCCAGGTAAACCACTCACGGGCTCGACAATGCTTTTATCTTTCTCTTCAGAGAGATTAACCGCTAATGCGCTTTTTCTTCGCCATTGGTTTACGCCTATGAGCGATATTAGACACACAAAAATTACAGCCGTTATCAACAGGACTCTCGAACGATCCAGCTGGGTGCTGAGTGTGCTTTTTTCACCTTGAAGTTTATGCACTTCCAGTTTTAATTTTTGCTCGGCAAGTACCGATGAAGTGTAGTCGGTGGGAGTATTCTTTATTTTTGGCATGGATAAATTCAAGGCGATGAGCTTATCCAGTGTCCTAAAGGCGCTGTCATATTGTTTAAGGTTTCTATATGCCTGAGATTGGTACTGTAATGCCTCTATCTGTTCATCTTTGAGCTTAAGCTTCTCGGCATTTTTTAAGGCCAAGGCGCCATGCTTTTGAGCAAGGTGCCAGTCTTTATCGGCAACGGCAACTTGGGTAATTAAGAGATCATTAAAGACAAGATAATGGTTACTTTTTCTGGCGAGAAAAATGGCATTGGACTTAAACAGAAATTCAAAAGCAGTTTTGGTGTTGCCGTTTTTAAAATAGGCTTCACCTAAATTATGATAGTTTAATGCCTGAGCTATCACGTTTTGATCTTTGTAATCGAGCTGCTGGGCATTGAGATAGTAATCAATAGCCTGATTCCAGTTATTTTGACTGGCATGAACCATGGCCATCACTGTCATGCAATGAGAGCGTAGCCGATCCATATTGAGCGCCTTAAAACCCTCATCTGCATCATGTGCATATTGAATTGCTTCATCCCAAGACTCTAGATCCCGATACACTCTTGCCAGCTTTAGTTGCAAGTTGGCCTTGAGAAAAGGCTTTTGCTGGCGGTTCGAGAGTCTAAGTGCTTCGCTGTAATGTTGTAAGGCTAAAGATAACTGATCCCGTTGATTATAGAAGTTACCTAAAGCGGACTCCGCATGGGCAATCAAGTAATCATTCCTAAGCTGATAAGTCGTATCTCTATAGAGTTTTAGGTGCATCAGCGCTTGCTTATCCTGATGCAAGATTCGATGTAAGCTGCCGAGGTGAAAATGGCTGAGTTGTTTTAACAGTTGGGCCTGAGTATCTTGTTTATTCTCTAATAGACTCAGTGCCTGCTCAAAATAAGGCTGCGCTTGTTGGTAATCATGTTGCTTCCTGCCTATATATCTTCCCTTTAACACTTGTAGGTAGCTTTCATCGTAGGCTGTGGTACCTATGATCTCCAGAAGTGACAATAATGCCTCGGTTTTAAGGTATCTATCTTTCTCTTTTACATAAGTGCTGAGGTAGAGTCGTGTGAGTAGTTGCAATTTATGTTTTAGCTCATCGACTCGGTAACCTTGGTCTCTGGCTACTTGTTCAAATGCTGGCAGACTATTCACTATTATAGGTAAGGTGATTGAGGCTTGTAATTCATGTAACAGTTCGACTGGCGATTCATTTAACTTTATTTCAAGGGCGATATGATCTTGGGCATAACTTGAAGGGACGGCTAAAAGCAGAAAAAGAATAATAGATACAAAAAAAATACGCATAAGAAGCAGATACCTTGCCCTCTTAAAGGGACGTCCGGTCAGTTATTATAATGAAATAAATAGACTCGAAAAGGCACAGGTTTTAGTGATGCCGAGTCTTAAAAATAGAGATATACTCTCGAACTTATTATAAAAATAAATAACAATCATAACAGAAGGAATCAAGAGTGAAACCAGTAGTCCCATTGATTTTAACTTTAAGTGCATTTTTTTCCTCATCAACTTTGGCTGAGGTGAGTTATCGCATAGACCTCACCGATTCTAAGCATCATTTAGCTAAAGTTGAGGTGGATTTTCCTGAATCAGCAAGTTCGGATCTGAAAATTAACCTTCCCGTATGGCGTACAGGCAAGTATCAAGTCTTACCGCTAGCCGATGGTATTCGCTATTTTAGTGTAAAAGACCAGGCGGGCAATCATTTACCCTATACACGAACGGCAAGTGGTGAATGGACTGTTGAGTTGGCTGAACCGACCGCGGTGACAGTGAATTATCAGCTATATGCTAATCAATTAGGCCAAAGAGTCGGGCATATTGATGGGACTCATGCCTTTCTCGATGCCAGCGGAACCTTGGTATATAGCCCTGAATTTCAGGAGCAGGAGATCAAGGTCGAATTAGCCGTGCCTGATGCATGGAAGAGTTATTCAGGTATGGATTCGGGAGCACTGCCAAATTCATTTATGGCGAGCAATTATGATGTGTTGGTGGACTCTCCGATAGAGACGGGGATTAGTCATCACAGAGCGTTTTCTGCCGATGGTCGGGACTATGAATTAGTTGTGTGGGGAGAGGGCAACTATGACATAGAGCAGATGGTTACCGATCTAACTAAGCTCAGTGGTCAGGCTGGAGCTATCTGGGATGGATATCCGTTTGAGCGTTATGTGTACATGGTCCATGCTACAAGTGGTGTTCGAGGCGCGACAGAGCACCTCAACTCCACTGTGATTCAGCGCCCTCGTTTCAGTTATCGAGAACGTGAAGACTACTTAGGCTTCATTAAAACTGCTTCTCATGAGTTTATTCATACCTGGAATGTGAAGGCTTACAGGCCACAAGGTTTGGTGCCCTATGACTATCAGAAAGAGAACATATCCGAACTGTTATGGATTGCCGAAGGTTCGACAAGCTATTTTCAAAGCCAGTTGTTACTCAGAGCTGGAGTGATCACCCCTAAAGAGTTTTTTGAGGACTTAGCTAAACGAATTGCTCAAAGTGAGAATACACCGGGGCGTGAAGTTCAATCGGTGAAAGAGGCGAGCGTCGGAAAATGGGCGAGCACGGGGGGAGACTATGCCGTAAACCACAGTGCCAATATCTATTCTGAAGGCTATCTCGCTTCTCTGGCTCTGGATTTTTCATTGCTCAATGATACAGATCTTGATCATTCATACCGTGATGTTCATAAAGCGCTCTACAAGCAGCATAAAATCCCAGCGGGTTATTCCGTTTCTGATGTAAACCAGATTTTAAAAGATCTGTCTGGTGAAGATTATCAGCAGTGGTGGCAGACCCATGTTAACTCACCTATGAGTTTAGATTTCACCTCCTTGCTAGAAAATGCCGGTTTAAAGCCAGGTTACGGGGATGACTCTAAAGCCACGGCTTATGCCGGTGTAAAGTTGGGCGGTGATTCACTTAAACTTTCTGAAGTCTTGCGTGATGGACCCGCTTGGAATGCGGGTATCGTGCTTGGGGATGAAATTGTTGCCATCGATGGATTGAAAGTCACGGGTAAAGGTTTTGAATCTAGAATCAAAGACTTTAAACCGGGTGCTGAAGTTGTGGTGAGCTTGTTTAGCGATGATCGTCTCAAAGAGATAACGCTGAAACTGGGTGAGAAGCAGAGTGGTAAGTTGAAGCTACTGAGTGTGGATAAACCTAGTCGAGATCAGAAAGCCTTCTTTAAAGCCTGGTTAGGGATTGATTGGCCGTTCGATAATAAAGGTAAGCTAAAATCGGATAGTTAAACTTTAGTCGGCAATTAAAAAGCCCCTGACAACTTTTGTCGTCAGGGGCTTTTTAAATTAGAGTGGAAGAAAGTTAGATACTCTCTTCCAGTCCGCCTAGTACGTCTACCAGTGAGTTCATCAAGGCGATAAGCTCGCTACCCATCAAGGCAAAATCGGCATCGAGTCTGGCCATAGGATCTTCGGTACCCACTTCATCATTGCCGGCTCTGAATTCTTCAGAGAACTTAAGGCGTTTGATGCCAGCATCTGATTGCAATAAGAAAGCAATCGATTGGCCAAAGTGCAGCGCCAGCTTATGAACTTGCTTACCCACTTCGATATGAGCCAAGACTTCAGCTTCGGTCAAATCTTGTTGTTTGAAACGGACGATGCCTCCTTCATCCGAGTCAGACTTAAATTCAGCTTCATCTTGCATCTCGAATGGTGCAGGTGTCGAATTTGTCTTAACCCAATCGGTTAATTGACTCTCGATAGGCGCCTTAAAACTCAGAGGAATGATAGGTAAAGATCCCATGGCTTTGCGTAGTAGAGCCAAAAACTCTTCAGATTTCGCTGCGCTTGAACTGTCAACCAAGATCATCTCAATTTCAGGGATGATCAGGGCTCTAATTTGGCTACGTCTGGAGAAAGCGCGTGGCAGTAAGGTGATGACTATCTCATCTTTTAGAGCGTCCTTCTCTTTTTTCGCGAGCTTGCGATCTTCTTCGGCTTCGATTTGAGCCACTTTATCTTCTAAGGCTTCTTTTACCACTTGTGAAGGAAGAATTTTTTCCTCTTTAGTGGCACAGATTAGGTGTCTGTCGCTAGCACTGTGAACTAGAGTCTGACCCTGTTTCCCCAGAGCATTGGAGAAACCGAACTTGCTGATGTCTTGACTTGAGCATGGAGAGAAAGTGAAGTCTTCCAATGACTTTTCAAGAGCCTCAGTGTCAACAGAGAAAGGTTTATTAAAACGATAAACAGTCAGGTTCTTAAACCACATAATAAGCGCTCAATCAAAAAAATGAAGGCGCAGTGTAAGACATTGTCACTCTCGGGTAAACCTGAAAACACTTATAGATATGGCTCGGGTTGGGATAATTCATAAAACTGTCACATAAGGTTTTACTGGCCTGTAACCATTGATGTATATGAGGTTTATTTTTGTTTTTCCTCTCAATTACTGGTTTTTTATGAAATCTGATCTAGATTGAAATAAAACTGCAACAGAAACATTGCAAACTTCCGGCCGTCCAAACCAATAACCCAGACGAACAGATACGTCGAAAGGATTAAATGATGAACGTTTTTTGTAAAACTTTACTAGCTTCTGCGCTTGCTACTGCCACTCTAGCTTCTGCACATGCGGCAGATCCTCTCACTGTCTACGGTAAGTTAAACGTCACGGCTCAGTCTAATGATGTTAACGGTGAAACAGAGACTACGATTCAAAGTAATGCATCACGTTTTGGTGTGAAAGGTGCTTTCGAGCTCAGCAGCTCATTAGAAGCGTTTTACACTATCGAGTATGAAGTTGATACCGGTGATGACGTAAAAGAGAATTTCAAGGCCCGTAATCAATTTGTGGGTTTAAGAGGTGGCTTTGGTTCAATTGCTGTGGGTCGTAATGATACCCAGCTTAAACAGTCCCAAGGTAAGGTCGATCTGTTCAACGACCTTGAAGGCGATATCAAGAACCTATTCAAGGGTGAGAATCGCATGGCACAAACTGCCACGTATGTTACACCATCGTTCAGTGGTTTTAAGTTCGGTGTGACTTATGCTGCAAGTGGTGATAGTGACCAGCTAGAGCAAGATGGTTACAGTGTAGCTGCTATGTACGGTGATTCTGGTCTTAAAAAGTCTCCTATTTATGCCTCTATCGCATATGATTCAGACGTCAAAGGCTATGAAGTTGCACGTGCAACGGTTCAGGGTAAAATAGCTGGATTTAAGCTTGGCGCCATGTACCAGCAAGAAGAGAAGGTATATGAATACGACGAAGATAATGAGGTTGTTAATCCTTTCAATGGTGACAGCTACACAGGTTATCTATTAAGCGCTTCTTACACTATCGATGCAGTGGTACTTAAAACTCAGTATCAGGACATGGAAAATAAGGGTGATTCATGGACTATAGGTGCAGATTATAAGCTAGGTAAGCCGACTAAGCTTCTTGCTTTCTATACCAATCGTTCATATGAAGAAGTTGAAAACGATGACAAGTTTATCGGCCTTGGTATCGAACATAAGTTCTAATTGTTCTGATTTAAGAACAAAGTAAGAAGAAGGAGGCTTAGGCCTCCTTTTTTTATGCTGGATTTTTACCCATTTACATAAGTTTTATGACAATAATCTGCACTTTATGACAATATATGCTTAGCCGATCATAATTTTGTAATAAAACTGACCAATAATAGACGCGTGAACATTCACTGACAGAAGATTGCATATGACTGCTAAGATATTAATTGTTGAAGATGAGTTGGCTATCAGAGAGATGCTGACATTTGTTTTAGAGCAACATGGTTTTACCACCACTGCTGCTGAAGATTTTGACTCTGCACTGGACATGATATCGGAGCCGTATCCCGATCTTATTTTGTTAGACTGGATGTTTCCAGGCGGCAGTGGTATTCAACTTGCTAAACGCCTGCGCCAGGATGAGTTTACGCGCCAAATTCCTATCATTATGCTCACAGCGCGTGGTGAAGAGGAAGATAAGGTTCGCGGCTTAGAAGTTGGCGCCGACGACTACATGACTAAGCCTTTCTCCCCGAAAGAGCTAGTGGCTAGAATCAAGGCGGTGATGCGTCGTAGCTCTCCTACTAGCTTAGAAGAGCCTATCGATGTTCAGGGGCTAATGTTAGATCCAGTTAGTCACAGAGTGACCGTAGGGGATCAAGTACTGGACATGGGGCCGACGGAATTTAGGTTACTGCATTTCTTTATGACTCACCCTGAGCGAGTTTACAGTCGTGAACAGCTACTCGATAATGTTTGGGGCACCAATGTCTATGTCGAAGACAGAACCGTTGATGTGCATATCAGGCGCTTACGTAAGGCGATTGAACCATCTGAACACGATCGTCTGATTCAAACGGTTCGCGGTGCAGGTTACCGATTTTCTACAAGAATGTAATCCAGATTAAAAGCTTTAGGCACGAGATACAATTTAGGTTATCTTGTGCCCGTCTCTTACCTATGGTTTCGATGCTATTTCTATGTTTGATTCATATTCGGGTTATCGACTGCTATCACGGTTAGTAACTTATCTGGTGTTATGTTTTATTCTTGGTCTGCTCCTGGGCGAAGTAGTCTGGGTTCTTCTGATTGGCACTGTGGCCTTGCTGTTCTGGCATTATCGTCAACTCTCCAGACTTAACTTTTGGTTATGGCGTGACAGAAAGCTAACCCCGCCAAACGGTCGCGGTAGTTGGGAGGGCGTTTTCAATGGTATCTATCGCCTTCAGGGTAAAAATCGTAAACGAGTCTCCCAATTAGCTTTTCTGCTTG
The DNA here is from genome assembly GCF_002005305.1 of Shewanella psychrophila. Taxonomy (NCBI): domain Bacteria; kingdom Pseudomonadati; phylum Pseudomonadota; class Gammaproteobacteria; order Alteromonadales; family Shewanellaceae; genus Shewanella; species Shewanella psychrophila. The sequence goes on along the minus strand of NZ_CP014782.1, from coordinate 2,521,495 downwards.
GCCGCTTCAGGCAAGGGGCTGAGGCACTTCCCGATGCTGCCGTGGTGTTAGATTCTGAGCACAATATCATCTGGTGTAACAAGCTTGCCCAGCTTTTACTGGGTTTTGTTTGGCCACTGGATAACGGACAGAGGATCGATAACTTAATTCGTCACCCTGACTTTTCTCATTACCTCAAAAAAGCCGTTTATCAAGAGCCATTCGAGTTGGCATCACCACTCTCTGAGGGACGTATTCTAGAGATACGTATCATGGGCTATGGCACAGGTCAGTTCCTCCTTATTGCTAGAGATATTACCCGAGTGAGACAACTCGAGGGGATGCGAAAAGATTTTGTCGCTAATGTATCCCATGAGCTGAAAACCCCGCTCACAGTACTTCAAGGTTATCTGGAAATGATGCAGTCCATGGCTGAGCCTGGCTCGCCAAATGTTAAGGCGATGGAGCAGATGCAACAACAAACTAATCGCATGCGCTCTATGGTTGAGCAGCTCTTAGTCCTGTCTAGAATAGAAGATTCAGCTGAATTAAATTTAAGTAATATCATCAATATGAATCATATGTTCGAAGTATTGAAAGAGGAGGCCAATGCGCTGTCTCAGGGGGAATATAGTCTGAGGTTTGATTGTGAGCCTGACTATCATCTCTATGGTAATGAAATTGAGCTCAGAAGTGCTTGTTCTAACCTTATTTCAAACGCGATTCGTTATACTGATCCTGGTGGTCAAATCACTATATGTTGGAAACGCGTGGCAACAGGTGGCCTGTTTAGTGTCACCGACAGTGGTTATGGTATAGCGCCCCAGCATATCGGTAGGCTCACCGAGCGTTTTTATCGCGTGGACAGTGCGAGAACAAGGCAAAGAGGCGGTACTGGCTTAGGTCTAGCTATTACTAAACATGCTTTGAGTAATCATCAGAGCGAGTTAATAATTGAGAGTGAACTTGGCAAGGGCAGCACATTTAGCTTCGTTATTCCGACTAATCTTATCGAAGGCACTCATCACTCAGATTAAATAAGTGATTCGGCAAAAGAAGCAGGCCTTGAGCCTGCTTTTTTATTTTCTGTCATAGAAATAGAACATGCTTAACGCCTCTTGCTTAAACAGGCATTAAAAAATGGCTAAATATGTCCATTGTCATCTAAGTGTCATACCAGAGTAATAGACTTGTCATCATAGAAACAGATACTGGCTGCAACTTAATTGAGCAAGTACGCTTAACACTGGAGCAAAGAATGAAACTGAAACAGCTTGTCGGCGCGGTTAGTTTAACAGCCGCTAGTGTATTCTCTGCAGCATCAATCGCTGCAATCGATCCGTCACTACCTGTTTATGAAAAAACAAGCGGTGTATCGGGTAACCTATCTTCTGTAGGCTCTGATACTCTGGCTAACATGATGACGCTTTGGGCCGAAGAGTTTAAAGAGATGTATCCTAACGTGAACATCCAAATTCAAGCCGCGGGTTCTTCTACTGCGCCTCCAGCGCTTACAGAAGGGACTTCTCAGTTCGGCCCTATGAGTCGTAAGATGAAGCCTAACGAAGTTGAAGCGTTCGAGAAGCATTATGGCTACCAGCCAACTAGGATTCGTGTGGCTATCGATGCCTTAGCCGTATTTGTTCATAAAGATAACCCAATAAAAGGTTTGAGCATCCAACAGATTGATGACATCTTCTCTGCAACGCACAAATGTGGCGGCAGCGATGTTAAGCGTTGGGGCGATTTAGGCCTTGAAGGCGGTTGGTCTGCTCGTGATGTACAACTTTATGGCCGTAACTCAGTATCTGGTACTTATGGTTACTTCAAGAAGAAAGCCCTGTGTAAAGGTGACTTTAAGGCGAATGTGAATGAGCAGCCTGGTTCTGCATCTGTGGTTCAGTCTGTGTCTCAATCACTCAATGCCATTGGATACTCAGGTATCGGCTACAAGACTGCTGGTGTTAAAGCGGTCGCTATTTCGAAGAAGGGCACTAAATATATAGAAGCCAATGCGGCGAATGCGGCTAGCGGTACTTACCCGCTATCACGTTACCTTTATGTTTACGTGAACAAGCATCCGAACAAAGACTTGTCACCAATGGACCGTGAGTTCCTGAAGTTTGCACTGTCTAAGCAAGGTCAGCAAATTGTTGAGAAAGATGGCTATGTACCACTACCACGTAGTGTCACTGCTAAAGATTTAGCCAAAGCGGGCATTCGCCTCTAAGTCGGTAAACTTATTTTTCCAAAAGGCCTCATTTGAGGCCTTTTTTGATCTTGGTTAATGGGTACTAATCCTAGGTTTAGGCTCTGGAACCTAGGGTTAACTTCTTAGACCATAATTTGAACAAAAAAAAGCGACCTAATCAGGTCGCTACATGTTCCAAATTTGGAATAGGGTGACAGTCGCGCTAGAAACTATCTAAAAGGGAGTGATGATGAACAATGAAAACGACTTTCATTCTCTGAATATTAGCCTGAAAATCAGTCAAAATATTAGTAAACAACAGAAGCCAAAAATTCGGTTCATATAATCAGAGCCCTCTTTATCCAGATAGTTCACCTTTTATTGGAAAAACTAAAAAAATTTTCCAGCCAACTCTCTCCAATTTCTAAAACGAACCAAATTAGCTGGTGAGTTTAACCAGCCAGGTCTTAAATTCCTCATCCATACTTGTGCCCCATTGCTTAACTAAAGCCTGATATCTAGGGTAGTCTCCCTTACGGGTGAAGGTGAGCATGGTATCTATTTTATTCTTGTGGTTTTCTATCATGAAGCGAACGGATAAATACCCCCAACGGTAGACTCTATCGGTGCCACCATTTTTTTCATAGCCAGTATTAAACAGCTCACTCAATGGGTAGTCAGTATTGTCCTGCAGGGATTTTTTCGCTAAGTCGATGGCGGCTTGGTTATCATTTCCCTGGGAGACATATTCACCTAAACCTTCGCTCCACCAGATTAAATATGGCAAGAGCGGGGCAGGCTTAGGGCAGTATTCAGGCGCGCTATGTGAGTCGTGAAGTGAGGCACAAAAATCACCATATAAGTTGAAGTGACCATCTAGATAGTGCACATATTCATGGGCTAAGTTCCAAATCTGCCCCTTTTTTTCATAGGCGACAAACTCTGCTTGATTGTCTGCCTGGCCAGGTAAGCCTTCGAGAAACATGCCGCCATTGTCACTGGGAACATCGAAATGAGCGGTTACATACTTAGCGTAATCTTCGCGAGAATGATAGACATTGGCACGCATACTCATATTGTTGTCGTTGTCGACAGGCTTACCCTGAGTACCAAAGAGTTGATGGAATTTAGCTTCTTGTTTGCCCATTAATTCACAGGCCTGGGCTATCTGCTGTTCCGTTAGCGCTTGTGAACGTATGACTATGGTGTCGCTACAGGCATGATTTTGAGATAATACCGCGGTTAAACTCCCTGGATTTTCTTGAACCGATGAATGACAAGCGCTCAAACTGAGCAGGCCCGTTAATGATAAAAGTTTCAACGTTTTCACTGCGTGTTCCCTCAAAATGTCTTTTTTTGTATACAATATCCTCAAGTGTTTCATCTAAGTTAAATGATGTCAATTGCAATGACATGTTCACCGGCTGTGGTTAAGATAATCGCTAGTATATTTATGGTATGTGTTATCAATGGCAGCGCTAGTTAAGCTTAGTGTATATGTGTCAGGCTATTTACATTTGAGATTTTAAGTTAATTTGTATTTGTTAAAAAGGAAAATGCAGTGTCAAAACAATGGGATAATAATCATGACTATCATTCATTTGCGAATGTCGATGAAATTAGAGTCAAGCATTTAGCATTAGATCTCTATGTCGATTTTAGAGCTAAACAGTTAACGGGTGTTGCTGAATTAGCGCTGGATTATATTGATACCAGTTGTCGCCATTTGTGGCTAGATCTGCGTGATCTCATCATACTGGATGTACGAGATGATAACGGAGATTCCTTAAGGTTTAGTATTGATAAACAAGACCCAATTTTAGGTGAAAGGCTGAATATCTCCCTCCTGAGCCAAAGCCGTTTTGTGAAGCTTAAATACCAAACTTCTCCAGATGCTCAAGGTCTGCAATGGCTAACCCCTCAGCAGACGAGTGGTAAGTCCTTGCCATTTCTATTCAGCCAATCTCAACCCGTTAATGCCAGAAGCTGGATCCCACTGCAAGATAGCCCTAAGGCTCGCATCACGTTCGAAGCCAATGTTAGGGTGCCAGCGGGCATGCGGGCAGTGATGAGCGCAATGAACGATGCGACGGCGATTCTGGATGGGGAGTTTTCCTTCTTTATGGAAAAGCCCATGCCTACTCATCTTTTGGCTATTGCTGTTGGGGATCTCGCCTTTGGAAAAATCGGCGAACGTACTGGGGTTTATGCTGAGCCCGAAGTATTAGATTCGGCGATCAAAGAATTTGAAGATACCGAACAGATGGTCGAAATTGCCGAATCTCTGTTAGGACCTTATCCTTGGGGGCGCTATGACATGATAGTCTTGCCACCTAGCTTCCCCTTCGGCGGCATGGAGAATCCACGTCTGGCATTTATTACGCCGACCCTGATCGCGGGAGACAAGAGCTTAGTGTCTACAGTGGCTCATGAGTTGGCCCATTCCTGGACTGGAAACCTTGTTAGTAATGCGACCTGGCGTGATCTCTGGCTCAATGAAGGCTTTACCACCTATTTTACCAACCGCATCGTCGAGGCTGTGTTTGGTAAAGAGCAAGCCGAGTTGGAAGTGGTATTGGAATATGGTCGTTTGAAAGAGGAGTTGGCAGCAACAGAGCTCGCCGAACAAAATTTGCCGGCCAATGTGCAGACACAAGATCCTAATGAAGCTTTCAATCGCTTTACCTATGATAAGGCGTCTATGTTTGTTCACGATCTGGAGTGCCGTTTGGGTCGTGAAGCCTTTGATAAGTTTCTCTATACCTATGTGCAGCACTTTGCATTTGAGGCGATAACCACTGAAACGTTTATTGAATATGCTAAGCAGACCTTGTTGGTTGAGCACGGTGATAAGCTCAGCGAGGCTGAGCTGTTGGAGTGGGTCTATGGTTGTGGTATGCCTGAGTGGTTTATTGCGCCTGTATCTAACAGTTTAGAAAAAGTCGAAGCCGCCATAGAGTCTTGGCTTCTAGGTGCACAAGCAAGTTCTTTAGAGACTGAGAGTTGGCGGGTTCATCATTGGCAGTATTTCTTAAATTCTTTGCCTGAAGCGCTTAATCAAGAGCAGCTGATGGAGTTAGATGAATGCTTTAAGCTGACTCAATCGACTAATGCTGAAATTGCCTGTGATTGGTTTAGGGTGGCGATCCGCAACCACTACGACCCAGTGTTACCAGCATTGAGTGATTATCTTATTCGTATTGGCCGAGGTAAGTTTGTCAGGCCACTCTATTCTGAGCTGCAAATTGCCGGCTATGAGACCGAGATTAAGGAGATCTATCGTCAGGCGCGAGTGGGCTACCATCCATCGATTGTCGTTCAGTTAGATAAGAGTATTGCACTTTAATTTTAAAGCAAAAAAAATGGCACCTCAATGAGGTGCCAAACATTCTTAATAGAATAAGTTCTGAACTGGTAAGCACTAAGCGCTAGCAAATTAACTTACCTTTCAGTTGAGAGCTCATTGAGCCCTCTAAAAGGGAGGTGATGAACCATGATGAAAACATGAAACAAGTTACACTCAACTTGCTACATATAGTAAGAGTCACGATCTCAGATAAAGTTCACCGTAGAAGATAAATAAATCTAACCTCAACACATTTTATGAAAAACAGTCGCCAACTTAAATGGTTAACCATTTGTTTTACTTGATAAATATATTAATTTATTATTGTTGTTTTTTTCAGTGTCAAAGTAATAGCGCATCATCGATTTCAACGAACTTACAGGCAGAGTCGATAAGTGACTTGGCTGTGAGTGTCGGTACACCATAAACTTGGGTGTCGACTCCATATTTTTGGTACACCTTGAGCATAAGTAAGTCGAAATCACCATCGCCAGAGAGCAGGATAATAGTATCCACTTCCGGGGCAGCTTCCATCACATCAATGGCGATTCCTACGTCCCAGTCGCCTTTTGCCGAGCCATCACTGCGTTGAATAAATGGTTTTAGCTTAACATCGAAGCCTATGTGTTTGAGTGCATCCTGAAATTTAAGCTGCCCATCATCGCCTTTGTGAATAGCGTAGGCTGTAGCCGAGACTATATCGCCCTCGTGGCCAATATGTTGCCATAACTTTCGGTAGTTAAACTGACGGCCATAAGCTTGGCGGCAGGTATAATAGATATTTTGTACATCGACGAAGATGGCGATTTTTTTATTTGTCATGCTTGTTTCGCTTTGGCTTGGCAGGAGAAAGGTATTCTTACTTATTTCCACGGCTGATTAAAGTTAAAATAACTCTATTTCTTGCTCTACATTCTCTGAAGCTTTTTGGCCTTCATTGGATTTACGTCTCACCGTACGTCTGTGCTCCTGCCATGGATTATCAGAAAGTACGAATACATCGAGTTTATCATGCACTACTTGACCTAAGTTTTTTAAATCATCGGATGAGACATTATGCATCTTCGATGTTTCAAGGGCGTCATTGTTGAGATCTTGCATGCCGGATATCGATGTTCTAACCTCTTCGGCCGCTTGAGTCTGACAAGATACCGACTGAGCAATAAGATCGATTGATGTTTTAGTTTCAGCGACTACAACCTCTATCTCATTAAGTTCCTGGTTCACTTGTTCCACTTGATTAACTGAATTTTCTGTTTGCCTATGACTGTCTTGAATGTGTTCGGAGAGATGTTCCGTCGAGCTTTGAATCTCTTCGATCATGGTTTTTACTTCGTTAGTCGAGACTCGTGTTCTTTGGGCAAGCGAGCGAACCTCATCGGCGACGACGGCAAAGCCTCTACCTTGTTCACCTGCTCGTGCGGCTTCGATGGCGGCGTTTAGAGCTAACAGGTTAGTCTGCTCGGCTATTGCTGTGATCACCTCTAAAATAGATCCAATTTGTTGACTAGAGTTTTGTAGTGATTGTAGCTCTACGAATGCCTCATCCATCTTTTTAGATAGTGAGTGTATTCCCTCTACGGTTTGAGCAACTATTTGTTGTCCTTGAACGACCCTATTTTCACCTCGAGTAGAAGCATCTGTCATAGAGCTTATTAACTCGTTCACTTGGGTTGAGGTTTGGTACATGCGATCGACAGAAGACTCTACTTGCAGGCTAACATTAGACTGGAGATTGGCTTTCTGCGTCATATTGAAATAAGTTTCTGATAGATCCGATGACATGGGGATAAGGCGGCTTGCCGACTCAGAAGCGGAAAATACTGCTTGCTCACATTGACTTAAATGCTGATTAAGTGAAACGTGCAGGTCAACAAGATGTGATGAAGACGGCGCTGCAATACGTTGAGTCAGGTCTATGGTTTTTTGGGGGGCGATAATACTGCAGTTATAGCTGTAACATCATTAATTATAAGGCGCTTGTCGTTCCAATGAATCCCTAGAATAATGACAATATTACTGAATCCTATTAAAAGAGCAGAAATTATCGATTCAGTTATCAGAAAGGAGATAACCAGAATAATCGATATGCTGGTAAGCACTAGGGCAAATCGAGGCAAGGGGCTCGCTTTAGTTTGAGTCATCTTATATCTCCGTATAAATCATATCCATCAAATAACTTAAACTATAGGCATACCCTGACTAACCCTAGTTGCATATTGCTCTTTTGTCAGCTTGAAAACAGATTACTTATATCCACTGCTATTAAATAAAAAACGAAACCATCTTTGTGTAAACTGCTTTGTTCTATGAGCTTCCATTGTCAAATGATTGCCGCAGAATTTGCACCATAGCTCGGGTCTTTTCTGGCAAGTAAGGTTGAGATGGGTAGATCAAGGTGAGTTTAAGCTCGGTAAAACTCTGCAGGTCTAAGATTTCATGCAAGCTAGCGTCTTGAAGATATTTGTCCACCAGTAATCTGGGCAGTAAGGCTACGCCCTTTCCTGATCTCGCCAGCCTGATAAGAAGCTGTAAATCATCGCTATAGAGGTGATATTCGACATCTGCTGGCAATAGGGACCTGCTATAACGACTCGCCAATACTTGATGAGATACTAGATCAGAAACTTGCGTAGGGGTACCAAACTGACTGAGGTAACTTGTCGATGCGACCATACAAAAGCTTAAATAGAGCAAGTGTTGCTGAACATAATCATCGTGTAATGTGCCTATGTAACTGGGTAGAATTTGCAGATCGGTATCGGTTCTTCTCAAGTCGATAGCCTGTTTCTGATGCTCGACTTCTAACCTTACATCAGGATATCGATTAACATAATCTTCGATAACGTTAGAGAATATCTCCGTCATTCCGAGAGCCGGAGGGATGGCTAGGCGCATTTTTCCCTGTGGTGCCTTTCGCTCTGTCTGCATCAAATTAATCGCTTCGTTTAACTTATTAAGGGGATCATCTACCTGTTCATATAGCCATTGTCCACGCTCCGTGAGCTCTATATTACGGGTGGTTCTGATGAGAAGCTGGTAGCCCAGTTGTTTTTCTAGTTCTTGTAAGCGCCGACTGACCTTAGAGCGCTGTAAGCCATTGGCCTTGGCGGCTGAACTGATCCCTTGGTGTCGTACAGTCTGTACAAACAAATTGATATCGTCGAAGCTTGGCATCTGTTAATCCATGATTTTTGCTTATTCTAGGTATACATTGTCCTACTAATAGGACGCCTGTGGCCTATGATACAGGCTATTTGTAGCAAAACTAGCGGTATATAATGCTCTGCTTAAGATTGAAAGGAGATTACATGGAGCTTGCAGAGCAAAAATTCAGACGTTGGATGACTATTTTAGTCATCATGTTCGTGGTGACTTGTCTCTACCTGGTTATGGCCGATCGCTATGCACCCATGACGACAGAGAGTCGGGTACAGGGCTTCGTCGTGCAGTTAGCCCCCGAAGTATCGGGTTATATAACCCAAGTAAACCTCAGCAATAATCAGCTGGTTAAATCTGGGGATCTGTTGTTTAGCATAGATGATCGTAAATTTACCTTAGCGGTCACTATGGCTGAGTTGAATTTAACGCAAGCTATCGAGGGAGAAGCATCTTTGTATGCTCAGGCTGCGGCGGCCAAAGCTAACGTTGCAACCAGTACCGCAGCATCTGACAATGCCATCAGGGAATTTCAGAGAATATCTAAGTTATCGACTTCAGGTTCTGTCTCTGAGTCTAAGCTTGATTCGACTAGGACATTGAGGGATGAGAGCTCGGCGAATCTTGTCGCAGCAAAGGCACAGCTCCAGGCGATAGAGACTCAGCTCGGTGATAGTGAGGGGGAGAGCAGCCTAGTACACTCGGCTGAGACAAGCTTAGCTCAAGCCAAATTAGATCTCTCTCACACACAAATAAAAGCACCCAGTGACGGTGTGGTGACAAATCTACAGCTACATAAAGGCAGTTTTGCCAGTGTTAACCAGCCTTTACTGACATTTATTCCTACCGATTCTCTGTGGATCACGGCCGATTTCAGAGAGAAGGCTACTTCCATGTTGCTGCCTGGTATGCACGCCGAAGTCGCCTTCGATGGGCTACCAGGAGAAGTGTTGGCTTTAGAGGTGTCCAGTCGTGACTTTGGTGTGGCGTCGGCGCAACAGAAAGCTAATGGTCAATTGTCATCGGTAGTGACCAGTAATCGCTGGGTACGCGATGCCCAGAGAGTCAGGGTAAATTTTAGCTCAGATACTAAACTTCCTGAAAATCTATTTGTTGGTTCTCGTGCAACTGTTATCATCTATCAAACTGATAATATTGTGTTTAATTTTTTTGGTAAGTTATTAATTCGCATGGTAAGTTTGTGTCACTATGTGTATTGATCACGCATTGAACTTAGACTAAACGAGTAAAAGGTAACTAGGATGTCATCATCAAAGAGTAAGCCAGTTAAAAGAGAAACTACGCCCCGATTGTTCCTGGGAGTTGGCGCTACTCTGCTGCTTGCCGTTGTTTTTGAACCGGTTGAAGCCCTGTTTATTCGGGCTATCACTATGGTTTATTTTCTGTTCTAGAGAGTCATTCGAGGAGGTAAGATGAAGCCGTTAAGGATCTGGTTCGCCTGTGTGTTAGGTGTGACCATAAGCACACTCCTCGGTTGGTCGAATGCCATGTTTATGGCCTTATTTCCCGTGTTTGTCTTGGTCAGTCTGAATCGTTGGAATACCAGCTTGTTTGTGCAGTTAATATTGGGCATCTTCTGGGTGAGTGTTCAAGTAAGTCTAATTATAGGCTTCTTGCAACCATATCCCGTACTCATGCTGATAGCCGTGGGTATCATGCTACTGTTTAAGTGCTTTGCCATGCATCATAAATCCACCTATTTATTCGGTTATGTGGGTCTACTCATAGGTTCGATTCTGCTTAACTTTGGCAGCTATCAAGCATTCGATTTAGAAAACTTTATTGTCGGGGTCTGGATTGCTGCCTTGATGACCTTGCCAATCTGTGGTCTGGCTTTTTATTGTTTTCCTGAGCCAGTAACTGATCAACCAATTATGAAGGTGGAAGGACAAGTTAAAGAGCCTAAAGCTATATTGGAACAAACTGCCTTGGGCTGGCTGGTGGCCATGGCTGCGTTTATCATTTTTCAGGTGGGTAGCTTAAATGATTCACTCTCGGCTCAGGCGAGTATCTTAGTCATCCTGGCACCTATGACTCTGGTTGGCTCTATGATGGCGGCAAAAATTCGCATCATAGGCACTGTGGCCGGTTGTATGGCAGCCATGGTCATTCAATTTGTGCTCTATGATATGTTTGATAACCCTATACTCTATCTCGTCTCTTATGCCATAGCAGCCGGGATTTTCTGTCGTTGGTTAGCAAAGGACAAAGTATGGACGGGAATAGGCTTCTCTGCTATTTCGGCGCTGACTATACCTTTGACTAATACTATGGTGCCGGGACAACAAGATGCCTTCTTCGCCATTCTTTACCGAGCTAGCTCCATCTTGGTTGCAGTGATCGCAGCCTCATTAATGATCTGGCTGGGGCATAAGTTGATTAAATCAATGCCTTGGTTATTCTCTTTGCCAAGGCGAGAGCCACTCGAAGAGAAAGGGTAAGGTAAATCACCGACTCAGATTCTTTACCTTGATATAGCCCATCAAGACTAACTCTTTATCTTGGCTGGTGTATTTAGCAAAAAGCCGTTCGATATCATTTGGAGCTTTGACGTCCTGGCTGAATCCATGTTTTCGGTAAAATCCAACTAGGTGTGGTAGAGAAAAAAGATAGGTTTTATCTGCTTTCAGTTTATCAGCTACATCATTTATGAGTTGATGACCTATGCCATTTTCTCTGTGGTCTGGGTGAACTAGCATACCGAGCAGTAAGTTAAATTCTCCGATAGGCCGAAACCTGAGGGCTGCAATAATCTGCTCTGCTTCGATGAAGGAGGCTTGAGGAAAAATTTGTTTGTCATTGCTTATGAATATGGCTATCTGCTCTTTTCGACTGATACGGGCATAGGGCATGAAGCTGCGATAAAAGCCGTAGACGCCTCTGCGATTTTTATTATCTAGCCAGATTAATTTCAATTTGAATGCCTCATAGGCGTCAAGCATGTTGACTGTGTGGATTATCGAAGAAGTTTATACCAAGAGTTATTGGTGTTCACTCAAGAGATAAATTGATTTGAGCTAGGTGTTAAAGGGCTTTTGTAGCCTTATAGCTTCCAAGTCTAACTTGTGTCTTTCGGTGCTTAATTGTGGATATTTGGCTCTCCTTATGTTGCTGTAACGTTTCGAGTCATGCTCTGTTACAAGATATTGCTCAATAAACACCTGGCATTTGCGTTGCTTTACACTGCTTTACTCTACAAAGACTAGTTTTTCTTTAAAATAGTGGCAATTCACAACCTTGGCATTAAAAGAAAACTCATCAATGAAAAAAAGTCTGCTATTGATCCCCCTAGTTATCGTGATAGCCGTTGTCGCATCGTTCAGTGGCTTTACTCAAGCGCAGAAGTCTAGCGATGAGCCGGCGCGTGCACCGCGTGTCGTGCCTGTTATCACGGGTGTCGTCGATCGGCATCTTTTATCTCAGACAATCTCCTTAATAGGCAAACTTGAGGCAGATAAATCTGTCTATATTTCTCCTGAAGTGGCGGGTAAGGTAAAGGCGATTCATGTGACTGCTAATCAGGAGATACATGCCGGCCAGCTGTTAATTCAACTCGAAGATGCTAAGCCTCAGGCGAGCGTGTCAGAGGCAAAAGCTTACCTCAACGATGAGAAACGTAAGCTAAAAGAGTATTTGAAACTTATCGATCGCAATGCCATTACCCAGACTGAGATTGATGCACAAAGAGCCAGTGTAGAAATTGCTACCGCCAGACTCGAGTCAGCTCAGGCTGAACTCGAATACCATTATATCAAGGCACCATTTGCCGGTACCGCGGGCTTACTGGATTTCAGTCGAGGGACTATGGTGACGGCGGGCAGTGAGCTTCTTTCCTTAGATGACCTATCGTCTATGCGCGTCGACTTACAGGTACCCGAGAATTATCTTTCTATGCTGAGCACTGGCATGACAGTCGCTGCCACCAATAGAGCTTGGCCAGATAGTGCCTTTACCGGGAGTGTGGTGGCTATTGATCCGCGTATTAACCAAGAGACGTTGAACCTTAAGGTACGGGTTAGATTTGATAATGCAAATCATAAGCTAAAGCCTGGAATGATGATGTCGGCGAGCCTGAGTTTTCCTGCCGTGTCAGAGCCTGTGATCCCGGTACAAGCTATAGAATATTCAGGCACCAAGCGATTTGTTTATGTGATCGGCGAAGACCAACTAGCCAATCGCACCCAAGTGACTCTAGGGGCGCGAATTCAAGACGAAGTCCTCATCACTGATGGACTCAGTGTCGGCGACCGCATCGTAGTACAAGGCTTAGTTAACATGCGTGACGGTCTGAGAGTGGACGACCTTTCCCAAAACGATGAGTCGATGACAGCAGGTCATCAATCAGGTGATTCTCAGGGAGACAGAAGTTAATGTTAATCTCTGATATCTCGGTTAAACGTCCCGTCGTTGCAATTGTTTTAAGCTTACTTTTATGTGTATTTGGTGCGGTTTCCTTCTCTAAATTGGCCGTGCGTGAAATGCCGGATGTGGAAAATCCGGTGGTAACGGTGATGACCACCTATGATGGCGCTTCGGCGACGATCATGGAGAGTCAGATCACCACAGCCCTGGAGGATGAACTCACAGGCATCAGTGGTATCGATGAGATAAGCTCAGTTACCCGCAACGGCATGTCACGGATCACCATCACCTTCGATCTCGACTGGGATCTTACCGAAGGCGTGAGTGATGTTCGTGATGCGGTTGCCCGCGCCCAACGTCGCCTACCAGACGAGGCGGATGATCCTATCGTCTCCAAGGACAATGGCTCGGGTGAGCCTTCAATCTATATTAACCTTAGCTCGTCTGTGATGGACAGAACCCAGCTGACCGATTATGCCCAGCGAGTGTTAGAAGACAGATTTAGCCTGATCACTGGCGTGAGTTCGGTGAGTATCTCTGGCGGCCTCTACAAGGTGATGTATGTGCAGCTCAAACCTGAGTTGATGGCGGGTCGTAATGTAACCACTGCCGATATCATTGCCAGTTTGAAGACCGAAAACGTCGAGACTCCTGGCGGAGAGGTCAGAAACGACACCACTGTGATGACAGTGCGCACGGCCCGTCTCTATAATAATCCTGAAGACTTTGATTACTTAGTGGTGCGCACCGCCAGTGATGGCACGCCAGTATACTTGAAAGATGTCGCCTCAGTTTTTGTTGGTGCGGAGAATGAAAATTCCACATTTAAGAGCGATGGCGTACCAAACTTAAGTTTAGGCATTATAGCTCAGTCAGATGCCAATCCATTAGAGGTGGCGAAGGCTGCGCATATTGAGGTCGAACGCATTCAGCAGTTCCTGCCAGAAGGGACTCAGCTGGTGGTCGATTATGACTCGACAGTTTTTATCGACCGCTCAATTACCGAAGTCTATAACACCTTGTTTATCACCGGCGCTTTAGTGATATTGGTGCTATACATCTTCATTGGTCAGGCGAGGGCGACACTTATCCCTGCGGTGACTGTACCTGTGTCACTGATCTCGGCATTTATTGCGGCTAACTTTTTTGGTTTTTCGATTAATTTGCTTACCCTGATGGCCTTGATTCTGTCCATTGGTCTAGTGGTGGATGACGCTATCGTGGTGGTGGAGAATATCTTCCATCATATCGAGAAAGGCGAGCCACCTTTGCTAGCGGCTTATAAAGGCACACGAGAAGTGGGTTTTGCGGTCGTCGCCACTACCGCCGTCCTTGTCATGGTATTTCTGCCTATTTCCTTTATGGAAGGCATGGTGGGGCGCTTGTTTACCGAGTTCTCTGTCATGCTGGCTATGTCGGTGATCTTCTCATCTATTGTGGCACTGACTCTGACACCTGTGCTCGGTAGTAAGATCCTCAAAGCTAACGTTAAGCCAAATCGTTTTAACCTATGGGTCGATACCGGCTTTAGTAAACTTGAGCGTGGTTACCGCATAGCAGTGGCCAAAGCCATTCAATTTAGACTTGCTGCGCCAGTGGTGATCATCTTATGTATTGTCGGCAGCGGTGTCTTGATGCTGAGTGTGCCATCCCAACTCGCCCCCCAGGAAGACAGGGGAGTAATATTTGCTTTCGTGAAGGGAGCTGAAGGTACCAGCTACAATCGCATGACTGCCAATATGGATATTGTCGAAGACAAGCTAATGCCACTCTTAGGCCAAGGGGTGATCAAGTCATTCAGCGTACAAGCACCGGCATTTGGTGGCCGTGCAGGGGATCAGACGGGTTTCGTTATCATGCAGCTTGAAGATTGGGAGCATAGGGATGTCAATGCTCAGCAAGCACTGGCAATCGTCGCTAAAGCCTTGCAGGGGATCCCCGATGTGATGGTGCGTCCCATGTTACCGGGTTTCAGAGGTCAGTCGAGCGAACCTGTTCAGTTTGTGATAGGTGGTTCAGATTACAAGGAGCTGTTTAAGTGGGCCGAAATCCTTCAGGAAGAGGCTATCCATAGCCCTATGCTGGAAGGCGCCGATCTCGATTATGCCGAGACTACGCCTGAACTGGTAGTGAGTGTCGACAGACAACGTGCCGCCGAGCTTGGTATTAGTGTTGCTGAAGTGTCTGAGACTCTTGAGGTGATGCTTGGAGGGCGCAGTGAAACCACATATGTCGATCGCGGCGAAGAGTATGATGTTTATCTTAGAGGGGACGAAAATAGCTTCAATAGTATGGCTGACTTGAGTCAGATTTATATGCGCTCGAGTAAAGGCGAGTTGATCACACTCGATTCTATTACTCATATCGAAGAGGTGGCTTCGGCTCACAAACTGAGTCACAACAACAAGCAGAAGTCGATAACCCTTAAAGCTAACTTAGGTGAAGGCTATACCTTAGGTGAAGCCTTAGATTTTCTCGATGCCAAAGCGATTGAGATCTTGCCTAGCGACATTTCTGTGAGCTATACGGGAGAATCGAAAGACTTTAAAGAGAACCAGAGTAGCATACTCATAGTATTTGGACTCGCTCTGTTAGTGGCATACTTGGTGTTGGCCGCTCAATTCGAGAGTTTTATTAACCCAATGGTGGTGATGTTTACTGTGCCTATGGGCGTCTTTGGCGGTTTCCTTGGCTTGTTCCTGACGGGGCAAGGACTGAATATTTATAGTCAAATCGGCATGATCATGTTGATCGGCATGGTGACCAAGAATGGTATCTTGATTGTAGAGTTTGCTAATCAGCTTCGTGATAAAGGGCTCGAGATCGAGCAGGCTATTATCGATGCTTCGGCGCGACGCTTGCGTCCTATCCTGATGACCGCATTCACAACCTTAGTCGGTGCTATTCCCTTGATTATGTCGACGGGGGCCGGGTCTGAGAGTCGTATTGCCGTGGGTACTGTGGTTTTCTTCGGGATGGCATTTGCCACGTTCGTGACACTTCTGGTTATCCCCGCCATGTATCGTTTAATCTCTGCGAAAACCACTTCACCTGGTTTTGTTGAGGCTCAGTTAGAAGAGGCGATAAAGGCGCAGAAGCTGGCGGTAGAAAATTAGTAAAACGAATCGATAGAATAATAAAGCCCTGTTAATACCGATTAACAGGGCTTTTTCTTTAAGTGAGTTAAATAATCAGTTAAAAATCAGGTTAAATTTAGCGCCGCCCAGGCTTTCTGAGCGAGACACTGAAAGTTGGCCTTGATAACTGTCGACCAGATCACGAACTATAGCTAGGCCAATGCCGTGTCCCTGTTGGTAGGAGTCTGCTCGTATGCCACGCTTGAATATTTCATTTTCTAATTCGGGTGATACTCCCGGGCCATCATCTTCTATCTGTATATTGAGCTTACCGCTTTCCATGTAGACCGTCAGGTGTACCTGAGCCTTGGCGGCCTTGCAGGCATTGTCGAGCAAGTTACCCAATATTTCGGTTAAATCTGCCTCGTCACCTTTGAAAATAGACTGTTCAGCGATATTTGAAACTATCTCTATCTGAGGTTCACGGTATATCTTAGGTAACGTTCTTACCAGTTTATCGGAAACCTTAATGACATCGATGCCTAAGTGCCAAGAGGCACCTGCTGCTGTTTGTGCTCGTTTAAGCTGATGGCTTATGATGCGGCTGATGATATTGGTTTGATCGAAGGAGCTCTTGCTCAGATCTTTCTGGCTTTGAATTACTGCTAGCGGCGTTTTTAAACTATGGGCGAGATCTGCTAGGGCATTTCGGTAACGTTTTCGCTGGCGCTGCTCGGTATTGAGCAGAGTGTTGAGTTGTTTCGCTACAGCTTGTAGCTCATTGGGATACTTCGCCTGGATTTGCATGGCCTTGCCTTGCTCTATCTCATTAAGTTCTTGCTTAAACTGAGTCAAGGGCTTAAGTGTCCATAGTAACCAGGCCAGCTGTACGACAAGCAGAAAAACCATCAAGATAACCAACCAACTCCAGAGGTGCTGATTTAATTGGTCAATCTGCTTCTGATAGTCATGCTGATCTTTAATGATATGAACTGTGAGTGGGAAGGCGATATTCTCAACACTGAGTCCGTCGCTGGATAAAATTTTTCGCTCGAAACTGGCACTGTAGCTGTAGATGATATAAGGATTACCATCAATCTCAATTTCCTTAAACTGGCTTTGACCTATCTTAGGTCGGGGTAAGTTATCGGGTAGGTCTAGCCCAAGAAACGAGTTGGATTGCCAAGTGACATTGGTTTTTTTATTATGACGGCTTTGAGTTGAAATAAGTGCAAAAAGACCCGACTGAATCACGTTAAATTGATTCTCTGCTAATGCTTCTGGCATCATAAGTTGGCCGTTGTCTACTTCTGTCACGGCTAAAATTGAGTAAAGGTAGGCTTTCAGTTCATTTTGCGCCGATGTTGAGATCTGTTGCTTGAATGCATCATTGAGAGTAAAACCAATTAGGGGCAGTAAGATTAAGATGAGTAAGAGCGCACTGATCATGAGGCGTGCCTTGAGTGAGTTTATCAGATTTGAGAGCTTACTTAGCATCTGACTCATCTTCAGTGCGCTGTTCGTTGGATGCCAGTGGAGTTAAACGATAACCTCGTCCTCTCAGTGTTTCAATCAGTCCGAGTTGGTTGTCTGGATCTAGTTTTTTGCGCAGGCGACGAATAAAGACTTCAATCACGTTAGAGTCTAAGTCGAAGTCTTGATCGTAGATATGTTCAATCAGCACAGTCTTAGATTTAACTTCCCCTGGGTGCAACATAAAAAACTCGAAAAGTTTGTACTCTGAACTACTTAAATTTATCAACTGCCCGGATTTTTTAACTTCTAAAGTACTGGTATTGATGCTGAAAGGCCCATTGTAGACCTGTGGACTGGCCTTACCTGCCGAGCGACGGATTAGTGCATTGAGGCGGGCGATTAACTCTTCCGGATGGAAAGGCTTAGTCAGGTAATCATCGGCGCCGGCATCTAATCCCTCGACCTTATCTTGCCAGCTATCGCGGGCGGTTAAGATCAAGATGGGAAAGTCTATCTCTCGCTCTCTGAGCTTGGTGATAAGTTCAATGCCATTAAGCTTAGGTAAGCCGACATCTATGATCCCGGCGTCATAGCTATATTCACTTCCCTGAAATAAACCATCTTCACCGTCGCTGGCCACATCCAGAGTAAAGTTGGCATCAATTAGGTGCTGTTTTAGATTCGCTTGTAGCTCCAAATCATCTTCTACTAACAGTATTCGCATTAGGTCGCCTCTGTAATGGTCTTCGCATTAAGTTTATAAACTGCAATTAGTTTCTACGCACACTGCCGGTTTTTGCGTCGACTGACACATAAAATACTGCTCCGGAACTGGACAATAGCTTGACCCGGTAACCTGGATTACCGTTAACTCGGCTCGATTGCACCTTGAGCACCTTGCCTGGGTATTGACGTTTCACTAATTGAATAGCCTGCTGAGAACTGGTGACTTTTAACTTTTGAGGGGGCTTTTTAGACTGAGTGGCCGCGCTTATCGAACTTAGGCTAACGACATTGACAGAGCTTACTGCTGAAACCATAGCTAGGTTAGCCATACTCGATGCAGCTCCCTGTAGCGGAAACAGTAAACAAGCCGATGTGATGAAAGCTAATGTTAAGCCTGAAGCCAATGTCATTGAGTATGTCCGATGTTTAAATGCCTATTTGCTATCAGTGTAAATATCCCATTCTTAAGACACAAGTTTTTACCTAAAGAAGCCCAAGAGTTGAACTAGTCAGTTTAATGGGTCTGTTTAGTAGTCAAAGTGCTTTAAATCAATTGGTATTAGTTATACCTCAGCTAACATGAACCCAAGATGACAATGCTGGATGCATTAATTACGACGGACAATTCATCTTTCGAATTTTATTACAGACCATTTTTAACGTTCAGCTTATGTTCACCTTAATTCGTCTTTAATGATCTCAACGACTGGAATAATGAGGTTTATATGATGAATGTGAACATAAATAATCAGACTAGAGCGCTAAATTGTGTAAAAATGGATATTCAATCTTGGAGCTGTAATCAACTATTTGCATTAACTATGATTGCAGGGGCTTTAATCTCATTTGTTCCAATTGCTTACGCCAGTGATGAAGAGGTTATTAGTCTAGTTGAAAGTGTAAACTTACAGACGTTTTCAGTTGGAAATCAAACTCAATTAGTGGAAGAGGCTGGGCTGGATACTCGCTTAAATCAATTGAAGCAACAAAAGCCATTTGTATTGCCGAGTACCAAAGCTAAATCTCGTGAGCAGATCATTGCCGAGCATAAAAATGGCAAAACTTCTCCTAAGTATTCTCTGCAGAAAAGCGGACTAAAAACAGCAAACGACGATGCTCAGTCAGCTGTCCCTAAAGCCTTTTCTAATCCTATTTACCATGAATTCTCTATCTATGAAGCCAGCAGTCGACTTTTCGTCGATGATGATGCTAACGGTTTCTATCAAACCTTTAGTGTGACGTTCGATGCCGATGTCTTTGGGCCTGATGCCGTTGAGATCGCCGATGTTTACGCCGAGCTCTATTTAAGTCGAGACGGTGGTCCTTGGGTGCATTATTACACCACTGATATTTTTACAATACTTGGTGACACGAGCGATGATGATTTTGAAGTCATGACAACGCTGCATAATGGCTATTACACAGACCATTATGACGTGCTAGTCGATCTATACGAAGTTGGATTCGATGATATTGTCGCCACCATAAGCTCAGATGATACTGATAATTTATATGCCTTGCCTTTAGAGAGCAGTGATAGAGACGCTGTATATACAGGAGGGGATGCTAGTAGTGAAGGCCAAGGTGGCGGTGCATTTTCATTTATTTCTATTTTAGCCTTAGGTTTGTTTGCCTGTCTGAGGAGGCGAAAATTATCGCCTTGATTTGATTTAGTCTGATTTTTAGTGAGCTGTCGAACTTTACCTTAGGTTTGCATTATCAGTTTTAAAGGTTAATTTAGTCTTAGATAATCCTTTAGCTTGGCATTTTTATGCCAAGCTTTTTACGTTTAGTGTATACCGCCAATGAAAGTGTAAAGCCATCAGTTTATGCGTTGAGATAAAGTCTCCCGCGACAGTCACCTAAGTTAATTCCTCAATAAGCCTCTGAGTAAATTTAAAGCATACTCTTAACTTCATCGACATTTACTTTGTAAAATCCCCGTCGCAATGGATACAAGGGTCGCATTTTTGTGTGGATGTGTGAAATTAACGTTGTAATGCTATCGATAATCATTATCATTCCGTCGGATAATACTAATGGGGGATAATATCGATGCAACAATTTCGTTTTTCACTACTTGCTGTCACTTGCGCATCAGCATTTTTACCTGGGCTTGCTTCTGCTAATGATCAGACTAAAGCACCAGAAAAAGTGCAAGCAGAAGAGCTGAAAAACAAGGATGTAGAGCGTATCACTGTCTATGGAAGACAAAACCAAGTGGTCATGAATTCAGGTTTAGCGACAAAATCAGATATGTCGTTAATGGAAACACCTGCGGCTGTCGTCATCGTTGATGAAGAGCTGATCAATGCTCAAGGCGTGAATAACCTGCAAGATTTGGTTCGCAACATCAGTGGTGTGACCCAAGCAGGTAACAACTATGGTATCGGTGATAATTTAGTGATCCGTGGCTTGGGTGCCAACTATACCTATGACGGTATGTATGGTGGTGCAGGTCTTGGCAACACTTTTAATCCAACACGCTCATTGACTAATGTTGAATCGGTAGAAGTCTTGAAAGGTCCTGCGACAGGCTTGTATGGCATGGGCAGCGCTGGTGGCGTGATTAACCTTATCGAGAAGAAGCCAGAATTCGAGAGTCGCCACGATATAGGTATCGAGCTTGGGCAATGGGATAGCTATGCACTGAGTCTGGATAGCACTGGTGGATTGAGTGATAAGCTAGCCTATCGCCTTGTAGCTAAAACGGCTCGCAGTGATGGTTACCGTGATATCGGAACCGATCGTGATGAAGTCTATACCTCATTAAAATATGTGTTCGACGACAGTCAGGACTTGATGATATCGGCTTCCTATATCAAGGATGCCATTGCCGTTGACTCTATCGGTCACCCAATACGCATCTATAACGCAGAATCTGTTGGTGGAAAAACGGCTGGCCAAGCGGGCTGGGAAGACTTAATAAACGATCCTGAAGGTAATGGTATTCAACTTACCGATGAACAGCGCCAGCAACTCGCCGATTCATTGGCTGCCAGCGATGGCTTAACTCCTTATGAGTTTGGTCATAACGGGATTATCTCGCCAATGGCTAAAGACAACGAAGGTGAAGAGTTGAGATTTAAGCTGACTCATAACATCTTCCTCAATGAAAATGTATTCTTAAACCAGCAGCTGCAATATCGTGATTACACCTCAGGCTTTGCCCGTCAAACTGGTGCCTATAACTATGTATATTGGGATCGCAAGGGTACTATCAATGCAGATCCTCGTGCGCCATTGCTTGAAGATGGTGTGCTTTACCCGTTTGCAGCTCGCCGTCAGGAGTACCGTCAGGTTTCTGCAGATGAAACCTCTTGGCAGTATTTTGCCGATTTGAGATATGATTTCGAACTTGCCGGTATCGACAATGAGCTTTTAGTTAATGCAAATTTCGAAGATCGTGATATTCGTTTCAAACAGTACTCCATTTATGATGCTGATAAGGTCATAAAGAATAAGGCTGGCGATGTCATCTATCAGGGGCAGTTGCCTTACATCTATGACATACGTAATCCAAATTGGGCTGAAGGTTCATTTGAAGATCACGACCCTCTGATGACCAGTAACTACAATAAGAAGGTGAGTGCCTGGGGCGTAGGTCTGCAACATGTCGGCTATTTCGGTTACGGCTTTACTACACGTATCGGCGTGGCGTTTAACGAGATTAAACAAAGTTATGAGCACTTCGGTGTCGATGAAAGATATCGCGCCAGTGCTGCTGAACCAACGCCTGAAGCGGATACCAGTGATGATGGCATCACCTATAACTTAGGTGTGACCTATATGCCGACCGACGACTTGTCATTCTTCGTTAATCACTCTAAAGGTCGTACAGCTTACAGCATGTTAGGTGGTATCAAAGGAGATGGTTCGGACAGACTGGACTCTGAGTCTATCAGTGATGACTTAGGTATGCGTATCAAGGCATTTGATGATCAGATGCTGACCTCTTTGGTGTTCTTTAAGAGTTCACGCACTAATCTTCAATACTCAAATCCAGATTATGACGAAGATGTTTCAGGGCCAAACGTGCCGAAAAACTTCTATGATGGCAAGGAAGAGACCACAGGTGTCGAGTTAGACATGAATGCTCACCTTAATGAGCAGTGGATGATCAACGTTAACGGTGTTTACCAAGATGCGCGTGATAAGAAGGATCCCAATCGCAGCAGTTATGATACTCGTCAAAAAGGGGTTCCTTATGTTACTGCCAGTGCTTGGCTGACCTATGGTGCCGACTTGTTTACACTCTCTAGCCCAATTGAGATAAGCCTTGGTGCAAAATACGTCGATGATCGCAGTACTAATTCTAGTTCATTCGGTATTCCTGATGGTTATGTGCCGAGTTATACGGTATTTGATTCGGCCATCAGCTATCAAGCGGATAGCTGGAAGCTACAGCTAAACGTCAACAACCTGTTCAATGAGGTGTATTACAATAAGGCGATGTTCCTGGGCGGTATGCCTGGCGAGGAACGTAATGCCAAGCTGACCTTTAACTATCAATTGTAAGCTTTAGGCTTAATGACGAGCTACGAGCTCGTCAATTTGATCATTGAGCTTTGAAAGCGCAGCCTTAGGGCTAATGCCGGTAAGTTAAGAAAAAATATTGATAAAATAAGGGCTACAGGGGATTTAATCTAAATCTGGCTGTAGCCCTTACTCGTTCTGCTGTTAGTCAATGATTGCTACACAAATTCCGTTAATTCAGAAAGTGAATAAAAAGTGATTATGTATGCAAAATAGTGACTAAGTGATCGGCATTACAGCCTTAGGGCTGCGCTTTTTATTATACCAATTGCACTAAGTATTTGACCAATTCAGAGCGACTCAGGCTTTTCAATTCAAGGCGCATTGGTGAATAAATGGTTATTCCCTTTTGAGCCAGTGCAAAGCAGAAGTGGGAAGCCCGAGACGCTCACGTAGTACGGCTTTCAAAGACCTTTAAGCTTCGTTGTGGGCTAATAGCTATTAGCTTCAATCCTCCGCCTGCCTACAAGGCTTTGTACTCCCGCTGGATGGTCAAACTTTTAATGCAACTGGTATTGTTTTTAAATTGTTTTAACTCTTCTATTTCAATCTATCGGTTTCAATTCAGTTCAGATTATTGATTTTTCTATGCTAGTTTATGTGTTTAGATTGTTAACTTAGCCATAAATAAAAAGAAGAAGCTTATGAAACTCACTAAAATCTGTCTGTCACTTGCCCTTGTAACTATGATGGCAAGCGCTTCTGCTGTTCAAGCCAGCAAGTTTGACTCTTCATTAGCACAATCTGTAAGTAAATCTTTGCCAAGCCTTGAGAAACTCTATTTACATCTTCATCAACACCCGGAGCTTTCCTATCAAGAGAAAGCGACCGGACAGAGAATGGCGAAGGAGCTTTCGGCACTGGGCTTTGAGGTGACGGATAATTATGGCGGGTATGGCGTCGTGGGCATATTCAAAAATGGTGAGGGTCCGACAGTGATGATCCGTGCCGATATCGATGCTTTGCCAATCATAGAGCAAACAGGAAAGCCCTATGCGTCCACTGTAACCACAATTGATGCCGATAATAAGACTGTTGGCATCATGCATGGCTGTGGCCATGATATTCATATGACTAGCTTAATCGGCACTGCCGAGCAGCTTGTTAAACATAAGAGCGATTGGCAAGGGACTTTGATGATGGTAGCGCAACCAGCTGAAGAAGTGGGTGGCGGCGCGAAAGCCATGTTAGCACAGGGCTTATTTACTGAATTTCCGACACCAGACTATGTTTTAGGATTACATGTGAGTGCGTCAGTCCCTGCAGGTAAAGTCGCTATCGCACCAGGCTACGCCTTAGCTAATGTAGATTCGGTGGATATTACCGTTAAAGGTAAGGGAGGCCATGGCGCCTATCCTCATACTACTATCGACCCTGTGGTACTCGCCGCCCGCACTGTGATGGCGCTGCAGACGATACCGAGCCGTGAAATATCACCGCTTGAGCCAAATGTCATTACTGTAGGCTCTATCCATGGTGGCTCTAAACACAATATCATCTCTAATGAAGTGAAATTGCAGCTCACTTTGCGATCCTATAATCCTCAAGTGCGTGAGCAACAGATAGCCGCCATCAAACGGATGACAAAGGGCATTGCCATGAGTGCTGGTGTGCCAGAATCTTTAATGCCAGTGGTCTATGTTCATGAGGATGAGACTATCCCTTCTACCTATAATAACCCTGAATTAGCGACTTCTGTTCAAGCGAGCATTGAGGCTGAAATAGGCAAAGCTAATGTGGTAAAAGCGGATCCTGTGATGGCTGGTGAAGATTTTGGTCTTTATGGACGCACGAGTGAGAAGCGTCCCATTACTATATTCTGGCTTGGCGCGGTAGAACCGAAACAGTATGAAGCGAGCGTAGCTTCCGGTGAAAGCTTACCGTCACTTCATTCAAGTAAATTTGCCCCTGATTACCCTGTGACTATCAGCACAGGAGTAAGAGCCATGAGCCGAAGTGCCATAGACCTGTTTAATGGAGAATAGCCAAGATGTGAACTTGTACTGCTTGCCTTAGCAAACGGTACAAGTGACATTGATTATGATAGTGGAAGTTAAAGTAAATGAGTTAGTGAGCAATATATCTGTGGGTTTTCTCTATTGAACATTAACCGAGTAGCAATAAATGGTTAGCGTAAAGCTCAGTTTCATAATGGTATTGGAGTTTTCCATTGAGTCGCTGAGCTCATCAATACTATCTAAGGATTAGGCTGAGTTATATTATTTATGCTGCATTTTCGTCGCTATTGCAAAGCGGTTCCAGGCATTTATCATGATGACTTGCATTATGACTTGAGCGATCTGTTCCTCACCTAACAATTCAAGACAGGTTTGATAGGTGTCATCAGTTAAACCTTGGTGTGAGACATGAGTGAGTTCATCGACGAGGTCGAGTACTGACCGCTCAGTATTATCAAACAGTGGTGATTCCTTCCAGGCGGATACTGCAAATAATTTCTGTTGTGATATGCCTACTTTTAAAGCCACTTCAGTATGTATTTGAATGCAATAGGCGCATTGATTAAGCATAGAGGCGCGTATCTTAATCAGTTCTTTTAGTGCACTAGATAATGTGGTGTCTGCCAGATAGTTTTCAACTGACATCATGGCGGTTAATGCGGCGGGTTGTGTTTGGGCGATATCAATACGACTCGTCATCTTTTGTCCTTTATTTAAGTTTTAGGCTGCTTTATTGGGATGACATCATTGTGCATAATTCGAATAATTAACTGAATAGGTGTATAAACTGAAACAGTTTTGCGTATTTTGCAAAGCTAGTTTAGTCAGTGCGGAGGAGTGCAAAGATGCTAGAACAGATTAAGGTATTTCATCAGGTTGTCGATTCGGGAAGTTTTTCTCAGGCTGCTAAGGTCTTGCATATGGCGCCTTCTTCCATTGCACGTAATATCGACAGTCTAGAAGCTCAACTTAAAACTACGTTATTTAAGAGGAGTACTCGCCAGTTGGTTTTGACCGAAGAAGGGGACTACTTTTATAAGCAGTCGGGAAAGTTAGTCGAAGACACCGATGTTTTGCTGGCTGAGATGAGAGGGGCTCAAGATACGCCTCAGGGAATGTTAAGAATATCTGTGTTCGAAAGTTTCGGTAACCTTTGCTTAGCGCCTATTATTCCAGAGTTTCTGCAGATGTACCCGGATATAAAAATTGAGCTTGATCTCGACAATAAGCTGGTGGATCTTTATAGCGAAAATGTGGATCTCGCTATTCGTATAGGTGTTCCTCAAGATAGTGGTTTAAAAGCGAGAAAGTTGTTGAATCATCCTACTTTATTGACAGCGTCTCCAACCTATCTAAATCATCGACCGCCGATCACACTGCCATCAGATCTACATGAACATAATTGCTTGCTTATCAGTCAAGAGAGACAGAGGAATCATTGGTTTTTTGCTAAGGGGAAAGCCCAACAAAAAATCTCTGTTAAGGGTAATTTTATTTCAAAAGGGGGCTCGCCTTTACTCACTGCTGCGCTTAAGGACTGCGGTGTGCTGCTCTTGTCTGAGTGGATGGTTAAATCTTATATAGAAAGTGGCCAGCTAGTGGAAGTTTTACCAGGTTGGACGGTGAATCATTGGGAGGAAGGCAGTGGTGAAATCTTTGCTATCTATAAAGCCGCTCAATACCCTAAACCACATGTCAGGGCATTCCTTGATTTTTTGATAAAAAAATTAAGTTAAAAAATAAAAAGGAGCACAGGTATCTGTGCTCCTTTTTATTTAACTAGTTTATTGACTAAAGTCTATAATTCGCACCAAGGAAGAATGCACGTCCTTGAGTGTCATAATAACCATCTCCATCATAAACATAAGGATTACGTGGTGGTGCAATATCAAATGCATTTTTCACACCGAAGCGTAAAGTAAGTGATTCATTGAAATCATACGAACCAGTAAAGTCCCATACCGTATGTGAAGGAATATCGTTATAATTGTTGTTTTCTGGTTTCCATTCATTGTCTGCAACAGATGAGTGACGGTAGTTAGACCTAGCTTCTAAGCTAAGTGCATCGTACTTCCAGCCTAAACTAAACATCGCCTTCCAGCGTGGATCTGTATATTCACCCACATCAACCTGCAAATCTTCAGCAAAGCCTGTTGGGTTTGTTTCCCATTGTTCGAGATAAGTGGCAATTAGGTGAATGTTGAAATCACCGAAACTATCAGTTGGAATATTATATTGAGTTTCAATATCTACCCCCTTAACATCGAATGAAGCAGAGTTAACAGGTGCTTGAAGGAAGTCTACAATATTGCCCGTCGTAGTATCTCGAGTAAATAGGTCACAATAAATATTGTCTAGAGATACAGAGTCATAACAGTATCGGACAGCTACATCTACGTCGATATTGTTAATCGCATCTGATATTTCAAATGCCCAATAGTCAACGGTTAGTGAAAAGCCTTCAAGATAATTAGGCGTGTATACCATACCAATTGTATAGTCATTTGATGTTTCAGGTTTCAGATCAGGATTACCAGCATTAACACCTGGAGTATTACTCTGATACCACTCAGCGCTTGGGTTCCAGTCTTGAGGAAGGCCTGCCGCTTGACAGTTCTTCTTACGATTTCCATCAGGCCCTAACTCGACATTGATCGCATCACAGACATCTTTAAAGCTTTCAAATGTTTGTCCACCTGGGTCAAATAGTTCACCAATGTTAGGAGCACGAACTGACTTAGACTTAGTTGCACGGAATCTCAAGTCTTCAATTGGAGACCAGTTTAGACCTATTTTCCAAGCATCATCGGTTCCAGCCGTGCTGTAATCCATCCAGCGATAAGCAAGATCAAGACCCAAGTCATGGGCAAGGAACATATCTGATAGCAGTGGAATACTAAATTCTGCAGCTAATTCAGTAACATCGTATTCACCCTTCATTGGCATTGAGTTATTACCAAAGATGGTGCCGTCAATCAGTGCTTGATCCGGTTTAGTTTCTGACTCTTCTTTGCGGTAGTCAGCGCTAAATGCTGCACTTACATAGCCTGCAGGCACGTCAAATAAAGCTCCGTTGACAACTAAGCCTGCAGTTGTTTGGGTTGTTTTTGCCGTTTGACCTGCACTTGTGCTTACCCAATCGATAGAGTCTTGGCTAGCCTGATTAACGCCTAGAAGGTTTAACGGTACACAGCCATCTGCTCTTGCATCGGCATCACGGCAAACTATACTGCCGTCATCAGCAAAGACTGCATCTTTAGCTTGATTGTAACGATCTGCCCAGATCTCACCGCCCCAAAGTGTTGTTTCTTTTAGCTGGCCACGCTGAGCATGGAGTGAATATTCCCACTCATCAGTAATCGCGCCCTCAATACCGACTAAGAATCTTAATGTTTCACGATCTTGGTTATAGGTACGATTTCCAAACTCGGTATCAATACGATATAGGTTCAAGGAATCCATTCCTGTATCAGTCATGAGCTGACGTGTATCCTCTGGAAGGAATGCGTTATCTGCTTCAATTTTGTTACTCGTATGGAATACTGGCGTACTTTCACCATTAGACTGATAATCTACATACGTAATTTCAGTAAAGATCTTATGATCATCATTGATTTCATAATCTGTGTTTAGGGTAAAGACCATACGTTCGAGTGGTGTTCTTACTAGACCATAATCAAGAGGGTCATAGCCTTCACAGCTTGGGCCACAATAGTTACCGTTATTACCTGGTCCTTCGATTAATCCTTCACCATAATCAAATACCTTCATTGCACCATTACTGTCGAAGGTATATTGACCACCATCATTAGCAAAGAAAGTACCAGGCTCGTTGATCCAAGATAATGGCTTACGGCCAATATATGGGATACGTGCAGGCGTACCATTTTCTAAAGACGAGTCCCACGCTGGGTTATAAATACTGTTAACTGGATTATCTAAAAAGTCACGGTCTGTGTTACGTAACTCTTTTTGTTCCGCATATGTAAAGTTAAATACTGTAGACAGCTTATCATTCAGATAATTTCCCCCTGCAGTAAGAGAG
Source organism: Shewanella psychrophila (assembly GCF_002005305.1). Classification (NCBI taxonomy): domain Bacteria; kingdom Pseudomonadati; phylum Pseudomonadota; class Gammaproteobacteria; order Alteromonadales; family Shewanellaceae; genus Shewanella; species Shewanella psychrophila. Next base: position 2,492,619 of record NZ_CP014782.1, on the reverse strand, counting down.
AACTGACTTTCTTCGCCACCGCTTTGCTCAGGCTGAGTATAAGATACATCTAATTCGACACCATCAACGTCTTTACGTGTGATGATGTTAATTACACCAGCGATGGCGTCAGAACCGTAAACTGCTGATGCGCCACCTGTAATGACCTCGATTCTTGAGACCATTGCTGTCGGGATAGTGTTTAAATCGACAGCCGAACTGCCATTAGAACCGGCTACAAAACGTCGACCATTAACCAGAACTAGAGTCCTATCACTTCCTAAACCACGTAAATTAGTTTGGTTTAAACCGTTTGCAAAAATTGTATTGTTAGAGGTTTCTGGAGAGATACCAACAGTAGAAGATGGCAGTTTGTTCAGGATATCCGCGACATTGGTGATCCCCATTTTCATCATATCAGCACCAGTTATCACGGTAACAGGTGTTGGAGATAGATCACCAATACGTTTAATTTTTGAACCGGTAACTTCGATTCGTTCAATTACTTTTTCTTCTTCTGCTGCATATAAGCTAGTGCTTGTTAGTAGCGCAGTACTCGTAGTCGCGAGTAACGCCACCCGTACAGCTTTTGTTAAACTGCTTACTGGTATCATATTCATTCCCTTAGTTATGTTTGTACTCAATTTTATAGTTGCATTGAGTTTTGTGTTTTTAAGTTAAAGCTCCCACTTTAACTAAACCTTTAATCTACAGATTTGTTACACTTAGTCAATTGTGGACACATTTGTTCATATTAATAAATGCGTAACGAAATATTTGCACTTCATATCTACACTTAAATATCGTCTAATTCAATTAAGTCAATGGTTTAAGTTGTTTCTCCTGTTTGAGGGGAAATTTAAATTTAGGATACAGTTTAAGAAGCGCGAGAGACTTTACGTAGATGGGGACTTGATAAAAATACGAACCGTTAATTGAAAGCTTATAAAATTAATTTGTCTGGTTATTGTTTTTCTTTGTATAACAAAATGTTGAAGTAATTATTTTTTGAATGGGAGAAGCTAAGAGTTTTAGAACACTCCCTGGTTCATGGCTAAGAAATTAAGGTTGTAGTAAATTGTTACACCTGTGTGTAACGAGGTTGATTTTTTTACCAAAGGGAGGGATTAGGTGCTCTTTCTAATCAAAAGACAGGTGAAGCCTTGTTAACTGCTGTTTTAAAGGGGAGCGGGGTTATTTGCTATTTTGGGGATGGTAAAGTCTGACCTTGAAAGTAAAGATCTAGTTGAACTTTTACTTCGCTGGCTTGTGAATCATTGGGAGGAAGGCAGTGGTGAAATCTTTGCTATCTATAAAGCCGCTCAATACCCTAAACCACATGTCAGGGCATTCCTTGATTTTTTGATAAAAAAACTAGAAAAAGTATAGTGCTATAAATCAACAAACAATCAGCTGCTCATTTTACATTAAGAAGAAAATAATATGGCTATTGAATGGGAGTTGCTAGTTCATTTAAATGTCACTTTTCCACCTATCATCTTAAATGCAGGCGTGCCTCTTACTAAGGTATTTCTGGCGAACTCTCGTCCACAATTTGGGCAGATGCAGGGCGTTTGAGTGAAGTCTTCGACGATTCGCTCCTTGAAGCACTTCACTAAAGCCCCTTTGCCTCCCTTGCGATATTTGAATAGCTGGGTTTTGCACTTAGCACAGAAGATATCGACAGTACGTGTCGGGCCTTTCTTGTTGGGTTTAGCCATATTGTCAGCCTTGCCATTGATCATTCTATTGTTAGAAGCGGCTATTCTAATGGAGCAAAGGGTTAATACAAAATGTGCAAAATCCAAGTTTATCTTCTACTATTTCTAAGTGCCTTTTTTAAGTCAGTTTTCTAGTTTTATTTTCTTACTGACAAGGTTTAATAGAAGGTTAGTTACTCAAGTTTAGCGATCAAGGAATATTCATGCCTAAGTTCTCAACTGTCGATAAAGTTAATCGTATTACCTTGTTCTTTACGGTTATTCTTTTTTTAATACTCAGTGGCTGCACTAACTATGATCCCGTTCCGGTGGGAAAATGTACTGAAGTGGTTAAGCATGCTAAGAAGGTGCTTGGCAGTATGGCGCCTGATCATAAGACCTTAATGGCGGATTGTAAGGCGGCTACGGATAGTGAACGAGGCTGTGTCATGGCGGCGACGAAGAAGGGCGCATTGGCTCAGTGCATGTAATGCTTTTCCAAGGAGATTAGTTCCTGAGTTCTGCTTTATGTCTGTTTATGCTCATCGCTATTATATTAAGTTGGTGCAATTATTCTAATGTTAAATTGTTTTAGTTAACATGAGTGTAACTTAGGTTATAGTCATCGTCATGATGATGGATATTATGACGATGCTTGATGACTAAAATAATAAAAATACTCCTGGTTTCTACCCTTTCTCTGATTTTCATTCTGATCTCGACAGTATATTTTGGACTATATCTGAGCCTGCCTAAGCTTTCTGGACAGTTTCGCAGCGGCCATCTATTTGAATCTGTGACTATAGAAAGAGACAGATTAGGTACAGCGGTTATCAAAGGAGATAATCGTCAAGATGTGGCCTATGCTCTGGGTTTTGCACATGGGCAAGATAGATTCTTTCAGATGGATCTGTTGAGGCGTAATTCAGCGGGTGAGCTAGCTGAGATCTTCGGCTACAAGGCGCTTAAGCTAGATAAGTCTCGCCGTTTTCATCAATTGAGGAAACGAGCCGAGAATACAGTCGCTAAGATGGAGCCAAAACAAAAACTGCTGTTACAGGCCTATGCCAATGGGGTCAATGCAGCGGTAGCAGAGCAAAGTGTTAGCTCTTTCGAATATCTGCTCACAGTGGCAAGCCCACAAACGTGGCGACCCGCCGATAGTTTGCTTGTGATCTATAGCATGTACCTAGACCTGCAAGGCAATACTCCAAAGCGAGACATGGCTTTGACTCAGATACAAGGCCTGTATGGTGAGCAGATGCTGGCTTTCGTGACACAAAATAGCCCTTATCAAGCGGCGCTAGATTCCAGTCTGCTTCCTTCACAGGAGGTATTGATTCCTGCACTTGAGCCTCGACTGTTAGCGACAGCGTTAATTAGTACCATTGAGGAACCCGTTGATATCGGTAGTAATAATTGGGCTGTAACCGGAGAGCTGACTGAGAGTGGACGGGCCATGTTATCCGATGATATGCATCTGTCATTTGCGGTTCCTATCATCTGGTATCGTGCTCAATTGAATTACCCATCAGATACCGGTGAACCTATACAAGTTACTGGTGTGTCATTGCCTGGTGCGCCAGCTATTGTTGTGGGGACAAATAATAAGGTTGCTTGGGGGTTTACCAATGCCTATATAGATACCGCAGATTGGGTAGCAATCGATAAAAATGAGCCGTTAGCTACAGAAATAGAGTTAATGAAACTTCCGGGCGATCATTCGAGTGTCGAATATCCGATTCAGTTATCCAAATTTGGTCCGGTTAAGCATGTAAATGGACAAGACTATGCACTTTCTTGGGTCGCACACCAAGATTATGCCGTCGATATGGAGCTGATGGAATTGGAAGCGGTTGAGAGTGTAAAAGAGGGATTAGCACTGGCGACGACATTTGGGATCCCGGTACAAAACTTGATGCTGGTTGACAGTGAAGGTAACGCCGCCTGGAAACCCGCCGGAGCGGTGCCATCAAGGACGAATCCTGCTAATGTGGCGCAATTACCAGACAGCTTTCAAGGAGCACTGTGGGGGATAGATGAGACAGAGCTGCCACAAGTACTGAATCCTGAGCACGGACGGCTGTGGTCGGCCAACTCCCGTGTGATATCGGCAGAGCAATCCAGCCGCTTCGGTGATGGTGGTTATGCGCTAGGCGCCAGAAGTCAGCAGATCCGTGACAGGCTATTCGAGTCGGAGCAGTTTACCGAGCAGGACTTTTATCGATTGCAGTTAGATAATGAAGCCAAGTTTTTAATGCCTTGGCATGATTATCTGATTAACTTGCTTTCACTAGAACCCGTCAGATTTGCCAAAGATATTCAATTTATCAGGGATTGGCAGGCATGTGCCTGTGCTGATTCTGTCGGTTATACCTTAGTGCGCAGCTTTAGGGCTAAGTTGCTCGACGCAAGCTTCGCTCCCTTAGAGACAGGTTTGAAAGAGATAAATGTGTCTCTATCTCCAGTTAAACGTTATCTGGAGCCTGCCATGTGGCAACTGCTCGAAGATAAGCCTGATTCTTGGCTTCCCGAACAGTATTCAAGTTGGGATAAGTTTGCTATTCAGGCTTACTCTGACTCTACTCAGGAATTACTAGATAAGCACAGTGATGCCGGCTTGCTAGCAGATCTTACATGGGGCAAGGTCAATGTCCTTAAGATACAGCATCCCTTCAGCAAGCAGATGCCGCTGCTAAGTTCTTTGCTAGACATGCCAACCGTGGCTGGTTTTGGTGATAGCTTTATGCCTGCGGTACAGAGAAGTACTTTTGGTGCATCTCAGCGTTTTATCGTACAGCCTGGACTCGAGTCTCAGGCCATCATGGTGATACCTGGTGGTCAGTCTGGTCATCCTTTATCCGATTATTACCGTGCAGGGTTCGATGAATATGCTAACCATGAACCAACGCCTCTGCTACCTAGCGAAATCTTACATAAAATAACAATTCAAGCGATTAATTAAGCCGCAAAGATGAGTAATCTAGGGAGAACCTTCTCTTTTGGTTACTCATAAAGTAGTATTTACTGGTTTTTAAAAAATAATTTTGGTTTATCTAACTTACGTTCATCATCAAATCCGAGTCATTCCCTTTCAATATTCATAACTGTGAATCTATTCACTAAAAAAATCACTTTATGTAGAATGTGCAGGTAATTATGACACTTTGTAAGTAAATGTAATCTTTAGAGTATCATCATCAGTTTCTGTTATTCTCCGATACAAATAATTACAATAGAGTCGCCTTGTTATGATTAATCCTGGGGTTGTTACGCTAGTGTTGATGGTGGTTTTTGTAGCTGGTTGTCAGAAAGATGTGACGTTTCAAGTTGATACAGTGACTGAAGTCAGTTTAGAGCCTTCTTCTACCCATAAGTGGTGGTTGATGAGGATGCGCTTGAAAGTGATGTCACAGCTTGCTATCTAAGAGTCTATGCGATTAATCACTTAGACTACGGAATTAAAATTGGCCCGCAAATAAAAGTAAATATTCATGGTGTTGAGCACACCTTAAGTATCGATTCTTGGGGAGATGACTGGGAATACCTTGTTGCTGGTAAAGAAGGCGAGCAATATAAACAGAAGCTTTGCTTTAAAGAACAGGCACTTAATCCTATGAGCTGTGCAGAACTCGCTGATGCCATCAACAATAAAGCCTACAAGATTGAGTTTAATCGATGTGAGAAAATAGACCAATCACCAGTAAGCTGTAATACGGAAATCAGTGTCGCCCAAGGGGGGATCAACTTTAGAGCTATTGCAGCCGATGAGCTGGAAAGTACTCAGTTAGCAGATTGAACCCCTACCTTGTTCAGCCCTTTTAAGGTGACGACTCCACTTCAAATAATGACTTAAGAGGTTTAAATACTTCAACCTCTTAATCGAACTTCATCTCAGACTAGATTTAAGGCCAATGAGTTAAGCTGTATTTGCTTCTTTATCATCAATGAGTTGTTCTGATGTGTTTTCCTGTACTTGTTTATTTTTTTCTTGAGGAATAATCAAACTCATTAAAATAGCTGATATCCCCGCAACAGTAACAGATGAGCTGAATATACTTTTAAATAGGGGTGAGAAAGAGTTTGTTACCTCTGGCACTGCAATGACACCAAGACCTAAGCCAAAAGAGACTGCCATGATAAGAAGGTCACGACGATCCAGTTTAGCCGTCGCTAAAATTCGAATCCCTGCCGATGCAACAGTACCAAACATAACTAATGTGGCTCCTCCTAAAACTGGCTTAGGCAATGTTTGTAAAACCGCGCCAATAACCGGAAATAGTCCTAGCAAAACAAACAAGCCTGCGATATAAAACGCAATATAGCGACTGGCAACTCCAGTGAGCTGGATCACACCATTGTTCTGACTGAATGTCGACATAGGAAAGCTACCAAATGTCGCTGCCAAACAAGAGTTTACGCCATCGCCTAACACTCCGCCTTTAATACGCTTAATATAAAGCGGACCTTGAGTTGGTTCTTTAGAAACCATAGAGTTTGCCGTCAAATCACCGGTTGTTTCAATGGCGGTGACCACAGAGATAATAGCCACCGGAATAAACGCAGCGAAATCAAAATTAAATCCATATTTAAAAGGGAGTGGTACTGAAATTATGGGCACATCTGGTATGTGAAAATTTACCATCCCCATAAAAAAAGCGGTAACATAACCCACTAGCATACCGATCATGATACCGGATAGACGTAGCACTGGATTGCTAAAACGATTAATAGCAATAATGGTGGCTAAGGTCACTCCACCAACAATCAGATACTTGGCAGCTCCTATCTCTTCGTTACCAAATCCCCCTGCAATATCTGTCATGCCGACTTTTATTAAGGATAAACCGATAGTGGTGATAACTATGCCTGTAACGACAGGAGTTATGACATGTTGAAGTTTATGAATGATTCTGCTTAAAAACATCTCTACAAACGAAGCAAAGAAACAAACCCCGAAAATCATGGCTAAAATATCTTCTGAACTTCCCCCTCTGTTTTTGACAATAAAGCCTGCAGCTAAAACAGCACTTAGAAAAGCAAAACTCGTTCCCTGAACACACAATAGACCCGAACCAACCGGACCGAAGCGCTTTGCTTGTATAAATGTGCCCACACCGGAAACAAATAGGGCCATGGAAATAAGGTAAGGCAGTTCACTGCCTAAACCGAGAACACCACCGATGATCAATGCTGGGGTGGTAATGCCGACAAAACTGGCCAAGATATGCTGAAAAGCGGCAAATAAGGCTTTTAATGGTTCGGGACGATCATGCAGTCCGTATAATAAGTCACTATTCTTAGGTGATGTACTCATGTCTACTTCGACTCCTTTCTGGTTGCTGTGCAATTGTTTTTATTTATCTATTTTTAACGCCAACGTTCCTGTTTTTATTAAGCCAAATATTTAGAAAAAGCTGTCACAACTGTCAGCTTAGATCTCAACATATAGTGGTTTTTTTGGGCTGTCTATAATTTGAACTGCCACATTGTGGGATATCTGAATGAATTTTGAGGGTTATATGGGAGGAGCCTAGTATGAAATTAGCTCTACCTTCGATGGTTTTTTAGTATTTGTATCATCGGTAGAGTCACTACTTAATGAATCTTATGTTGTGGCAATGTGTCATTTGTTTGTTTTTGTGATAAACCTGTTGACATTATATCTACTTAAAGTGCATAAGTTTCTTGAGACCTAGTCGAGTTTTGGTGGGTAGAAAAAGGATGATATTCATCGATAAATAGTCTTTTGAACTGATTAAATAAATTGAGCGCTTGAGACCTTATAATAAAAAATGGAAGTAGTATGAAAAAAACAAGATTTCAACCAGATGGTTTAGCGCTAGCAATTACTTTAGCTTTAATGAGTACCAACCTTTACGCTGAAACAGTCGCAGTAGAACAACTGGATGCGAACGTAGAAAAAATATCCGTGTTAGGTAGCCGAGTTTCTAGTCGTACGGCTACTGAATCTGCTGTTCCCGTCGACATTATCAGCGCAGAAAGCCTCAGCCGGGGCGGGTTTACTGAATTAGGTCAGAGCCTGCAGGCGAGTGTCCCATCATTCAATTTCAGTCGAACTCAAGTATCTGATGGCTCAGATCTGTTTCGTCCGGCTACATTGCGGGGGCTTCAGCCGGATCAAACCTTAGTGTTAATCAATGGTAAGCGTCGCCATAATCAGGCTATTTTTGGCCTCAACGGTACAGTTGGTGCTGGCGCTGCAGGTACCGACATGAATGCAATTCCACTTATCGCCCTTAAAGATGTACAGGTACTACGCGATGGCGCCGCGGCGCAATATGGCTCAGATGCCATAGCCGGTGTGATAAACCTATCACTCAAGGACACCACAGGTGAGACATCGGGTTACTTGCAAGGAGGTACTACGGGGGAAGGTGATGGTGACAACTATTCTGTCGGACTCAATACCGGGTTTGATCTTGGTGATGACGGCGGTTTTATCAACTTGTCTTTAGAATATCGAGATGACGATGGCACTAATCGCGCCCAACCCGACATTGGTGGTTCATCGACTATCGCTTCAGGCACTCTGTCTGATGATGTTCGTTGGGGGCAAGGTAATGCTGCCTCTGAATTTCAGTCGGTTTTCTATAATGCCATGATGCCAGTGGGGGATGTGGAGCTTTACTCTTTTGGTGGTTATTCAAATCGTACGGCATTAGGCAATGGCTTTTGGAGAAACTTCAATGAGGCGTCTAAAAACATTGCTCAAGTGTACCCTGATGGCTTTTTGCCGCGTATTTATAATGAAACACAGGACATCTCTGTCGCCGCAGGCGTCCGTGGTGACATCAATGATGACTGGCAGTTTGATGTCTCTGGTGTTTATGGTCAAAACCGTTATGACTTTGATTCCAGAAATAGCATCAATGCGTCCTATGCTGCCGAATATCTTTATAATAATCCTAGCGCCAGCGATGCAGATATTGCCGCTAACTCAGGTCCTACATCGGGTTATTCCGGTGGCTTTCGTTTCGATCAGACGACATTGAATGCCGACATTAACGGCTTTGTCGATATCGGTTGGGATGAGCCTCTATATGTCGCGTTCGGCACCGAATACCGTAGCGAAAACTATGAAATCGTTGCGGGTGAATTGGCATCCTATTCCTGTGGTATGTCTAATGCTGACAGCGCTTTCCCATCGGTGATGGATCCGGATGTGTATGCTGGTTGTGGTTTTCAGGCATACCCGGGGTTGAGGCCTGATGCTGCGGGTAAAGCCGATCGTAATAGCTATGCCTTCTATCTTGACCTTGAGACTCAATTAACGGATGTATGGTCTTTGGGGACGGCGGCTAGATTCGAAGATTTTTCAGATGCGGGTAGTGATCTGGTGTGGAAAGTATCATCTCGCTATGAAGTCACCGATGACTTTGCTTTTCGCGGCGCTGTATCTACTGGCTTTAGAGCGCCGTCTCTGCAGCAAAGTGCTTATACTGCCTATACGACTAACTTAGGTCCTGGGGGAGTCCTGTCCGATTCATTCACCGCCACAGCTGGTTCTGCTTTCCCGTCGGCATTAGGTGTTGAGAGCTTAGAGCTCGAATCCTCTGAAAACTTAAGCCTTGGTTTTGTTTTTAATGCGACAGAAGATATCTCGGTCACCTTAGATGCTTATAAGGTTAAGATTAAAGACAGGATCACTTTGGGCAGCTTACTTACAGCCGAAGATGTTGCCTTTAGCCCTGAAGCCGTGGCGGCATTAAATGCTACCGGGGCTGATCAGGCTAACTACTTCTCTAATTCGGTCAATTCGACGACCCAAGGCTTAGATCTGATTGTGACCTATAGGACCGAAATGTTCGAAGGTGACTTCAATGCCACACTGGCGGGTAACCTTAATGAAACTGAGATAGACAGTGTTAATGCGGCCGAAGGAATACCTGAAGATGTGGCACTCGATGATCTCCAGCGCAGCTTTTTAACCGATGGTCAGCCTAAAGAGCGTGCGACCTTAACCTTCGATTACAATAAGAATGATTGGCGCGGTATGATCAGAGCTAACTACTTCGGAGAAACCAACGTCACCTATTTTGGGAATGATCATATTGGTTTACCCGACGAGCTATCGCCAACAGGGTCATTTTTGCCCACCAGCATAGTGGAAGCGGCTGTTTTGGTTGATATCAATATTGAATACCAGTTCACTGAGTCTCTGAGCTTCTCTGCCGGTATCAATAATATCTTCGATATCACTCCAGACGAATTAGGAGCCAATGAATCACTCGATTTTATTACTAATCAAGCATTCAAGTATCCGGTTCGCGCATTGCCATATGGTTTCGACGGTAGGACCTATACGGCAAAAGTTAACTTTAACTTCTAGCTTCAACTGACTAATACCAATTGGTATTAGTCTTTATAACTAAAAAGCCATCGGCAGCTCTAGATCTAAACTAGATGTGCTTGATGGCTTTTTATTTTCAGCTGTGAACTTAAAGCTTACCGCTTATTTTTTCTAAGAACCGCTCAAGGCTGACATTTTTGATGCTTTCCTCGCAACTCGAAACTGCTTTTCCCTCGTAGCTTCTTGGCCTAAACTATTCTCTGAGTCGGCTTCCAGCGCAATAACTGAGTTGGCAGCTTCACACCTTGTGAGGTGAGGCTGTTAACGCGGTTAAGATAAGCAGCGTCGTACATCAGATGCTTGGCCACATCGACGGCGTTACGGTCTTGGTAGTTATCTAAGCAACAGTCTTCAGTCCACTGATTGAATGCACCTAGTGCTGGGCCTGCCCAGATCTGGTAATCCACCTCACGGCTTGATTCGTTTGAGAAAAGATATGGCTGTCCTGTCTTTTTTGTTTTCCGATTTATTCTTTGGCTCGATTTATTTTTTCTAATACAGATGGAGCTTTTTGGCGGAGGTTACTCACTCATCAGATGATTTATCCAGTTCATTGAATAGTTGTTCCTTGTTGTTAATTGATTGAGGTGATGTTGCCTTTATGTTTTTTCTGTTGTCATCTTTGTAACGGTGTATGTGACGTTTGGGAGTGGTACCGTGAGATATAAGCAAGAGGAAATGGAAGAGGCCTATGCAGAAATTAGTCAAAATGAAAACCCTAAAGGTGCAATCTTCGGAGCTCTAATAGGTGCTTTACCTGCTATGCTTTTGTACTTTGTATTTGCGCTTATTGGTGGCCACTTTATTTTATTGCTAGCCCTCCCACCAACAGTCATAGGTATTTTTTCACGTTTTGTAGGTAGAACATATCGGCACAAACACAGGTTGCCCGTTGGTGCTATAGGGGCATTAGCCCATATAGTTGGATGCGCTTTACTGGGCAGTTCACCGTTATTATATTTACTAACTCCGTTAGCATTTTTTATTTCAATGTCAGTTGCAAAAATCAAGTTGAAGGAAGTTCATGATTGGGCAATCTATCAAGCTGACCTCGGTAGGTTGAGCATTAGTAAATAGTGAAAGTTATGAAATTATTAAAAATTACAATATCGTTGTGCTTATTTTTTATTTGTCAGTACAGTGTTGGTGAAAGCTTTTCAGTAGATAAAGAAAATGAAAATCTACGAGTTCAAGTCAAAGATATTGATGATTATTCACATGCTTCAAGTGTTGGTAGCTTGATCATTACAAGAAATCGCTTTAGTAAAAATATAGAAGTAAGGTGCTCTGCGGTACTTATCGCAGAGGACTATATTATGACTGCAGCACACTGTGTTTTTGATCATCTTAGAGCTGCACCAGTTCTTAATATCGAATTTATTCCTCAGTACCTCGGAAAAGGTCGACAACAACGAACGAGAGTTTTTATAGAAGAGGGGTGGATTCATAAGCAATATACTCTCGAAGATTATAAGAATGTTCTGCAATTTCCTAATGGCACAGTTTCACTCAATAACGACACCCAAAAAACTGATTTAGCAATTTTGAGAGTAATGAGTAGTAAAAACCGAAAAGGTTCAGGTAAGCAATTTGGCTACATAGAACCGGTTTCTCAAGATAAAGTATTAATCGAACAGAAAGTCCCCGTCACCTTATTAAGTTACCCCGGAGATAAGGAAGGCAATACTCTCTGGCACCAGAAGTGCGAACTAAAAAAATATAAACCGTTTATAGGTCAAATCAACTGCAGAGTCTATTCTGGCGCAAGTGGCGCGGGTGTAATAATTGAAACGCCAGAGTCAACTCATCACGTCGTAGGCATCGTTTCGACCTCTTCTATGAATGGCGAAATTGGTGAAGCTGTACTGTTTTCAAATAAGGTTATTGAAGATATAAATTATATTATTTCGAAACGTCCAGATAAAGTGAAGCTATTTGAAGCTGTTGATTTCAAAACAACGAAGAAAGTTTATATCCATATAGAAAATCGCTGCAATGAAAAAGTTGTTGCGCAGGCCTACTATCAACCTTATGGCAGTGAAAACTGGGGGGGTGCTCGAAAGAACGATTCCTATCGGATTCTCAGCTGAATTTAACACGATAAATTCTCGGACTTGGTACAGCCATATTCGAGACTTAGATGGTCGCCCATACAATCTAGGTAAAGATATTCAACTTACTATAAAGGGCGAAAAATACTTTTTTAAAGAGCATACAGTTCCATATCGTAACGGGTTTGGTGACATCTTATACGGGGATCATTTTTACAGAGTCCATTGCATCTAGACCAACTGTAAAGAAAACCATCTTTTTTAGGCTTGTGGCAGATATGAACTTAACAGTTCGGCTCAGTAGATATGTTAATGGTGGGAGGGGAACTGGCTTAACTCTTATTAAAATAAACAGTAAATAACCAAGATAGCAAAGTTGTGAATGCAGATTTCCCTATAGAGTTAAAGACTTATTGTGACCACCTTGAACGTAAACGACGATAAGGTGTGGCTAATTGTCACCGATGGCTAGATTGTATTTTGTTTACGTTAAGCGAAAAGAGAGTATAGCCATCTCTTTATTGGAGAGGCTAACCCAGCCAGTGATAGAAAACAAAAAGCCACCAGAACCACTTAGTTTGAATAAGTGTGCTCGGTGGCTTTGCTATTTCTAAGAACCGCTCAGGGCTGTCTTTTTATAAAATCCGCTCAAGGATGACTCTTTACAAGAACCGCTTAGGGCTGACTCTTCCTCGCAGCTGCTTTCCCTCGAAACTGCCCTTAAGCCATTCTCTGGCTTGGCTTCCAGCGCAATAGCTGAGTCGGTAACTTCACACCTTGTGAGGTGAGGCTGTTAACGCGGTTAAGATAAGCAGCACCATACATCAGGTGCTTGGCTACATCGACGGCGTTACGGTCTTGATAGTTATCTAAGTAACTGTCTTTCGCCCACTGGTTAAATGCGCCCAGTGCTGGGCCTGCCCAGATTTGATAATCCATCTCACGGCCGACTTCGCCAGAGTTTGACCAGCGACTTGATAGCCCTAAGTACCAGCGGAAGATCAGTGCCATCTTACGCTTAGGGTTGCCCTCGGCGCGCTCGATCTGCTTAGGGTCACGTTCATTGAAGTGCGCTACTGTACCTGCCCAGATCTCATCAAGTGTTGAGCGGAAAACTTGCTTCTCAAGTTTCTCACGCTCAGCTGCTGGAATCGCTTCGATAGAGTCGTAACGTGTGTAAAGCTCATATAGCTTATTAGCTCGCATTGGGAAAAGCGTACCGCGCTTGACTACTTGAAGCTTGACGCCCATTTCGAACATGTCTGCCGCAGGAGCCATGGTCACATCGGCCATCTCAGTGTTTGCCAGTAGCTTGCGAGTGTGCTCACTGGCTCCGGCTTCGACGCAGGCTTGATTGACTGAACCTGTAACGATATAAGCAGCGCCCATGTTGAAGGTAGCCAGTGCTGCATCTGGTGTGCCCACACCGCCGCCACAACCGACACGGATCGGTGTGTCGTATTGATATTTGGCCTGGATCTCTTCTTTTAATGCCAGAATTGTCGGCAGAAGCGTCACTAATGGACGGTTATCTGTGTGCCCGCCAGAGTCGGCTTCGGCTGTGATGTCGTCGCTCATAGGCACAAGCTGTGCTAGTTCCATCTGCTCAGGGGTGATGGATCCATCATCGACCAATTTCTGTAGCATCTTAGCTGGCGCTGGCATCATGAATTTTTCAGCCACTTCGGTGCGGCTGACTTTAGCGATAACCTTGTTAGCAATAATGATATTGCCATGGCTATCACGGCTAAGACCTGCTGCGCGGTAGTAGACGATTTGTGGTGTAAGGCCAAGGAAAGCTGATGCTTCAACTGTACGTACCTTATGCTTAATAAATAGCTCAACGCTGCCACGCTCTAATGCTGGCTCGCTTGGGCTATGGATAAGGTTAAACATGTACGGGCCATTTGGCAGCGCCTTTTGAATGCGATTAATTGCAGCTTCTACGCGGCTGGGAATAAGACCCGCTGCGCCAAATGAACATAAAATGCCCGCTTGACCTAAGGCTATCACTAACTCTTCAGATGAGATACCGTTAGCCATGGCGCCAGCGTAGTAGGCGTACTTAACACCGTGAACGCGGCGGAAGTTACTGTCGCCTAAGCTCTCTGTACCAAGTGCTGGTGCGAAAGCACTGACTGGATGCGCGTTACCGTTAGTACCTTTGGTTGATGCAATCGTTGCATCTTGAGCGATACCCACACCTTTCTCGCTGTGGTTAATGACATAACAGCCACGGCTGAAATCTTTAAGTTGCTGCTCCATGGTGTTCACATCAAAATTGATGTTGGCATCGGTTACCGACCAAGGCCATGGAGAAAGCTTTTCATTTGTTGTCGTAGGATTCATTGTTGACCCTTAAAGTAATTCTTTTTAGTTCGATGTCGAGAGCGCTTATAGCAACTCTTGTCTAATTCGTAAGCTTTTAATGGCTAAAGAGCTCGTCTCTTTAGCCATTAACTCAAGCAAAAAAGCGCAGATTTTAGGCTTCTTCGATGCAGATTGCTATATCAAACACTTCGTAAATACGCAGACCATCTTTACTTAGGCTCGCATTACCTGTGACCACTTTCTTGCCATCAACATCTTTAACTGAGGTGATACTGACATCCATAGACATCTGCTTGTTCAGTGGGTTGATCTGACCGCGATACTTCCACTTGATGTTCGACAGAATCTGACCAAACTTAGGATTTTTAAATCCAGCGCCAAGATCTTTACTGATGGCGTAAGTCTGCATGGTTTCGATAATCGCTTCAACTCCCAAAGAGCCAGGCATAACTGGATCTTGGTGGAAGTGGAACTGGAAGAACCAATCACTTGGGTCGATGGTGCGCTCAGCATACAGGTAGCCAAGGCCTTCGGTGCCACCGTTATCGACGATTTCGACAGAGTCGATAAAGTTCAGCTGACCACCGGCTAGTCGGTAGTGTGGCTGGCTCGCTGGGGCGTTAAAGTGACGGCTGCTCTTGTCGAGTAGGTTCACAGTCGTATCTGCCGCAATCCCTTTAGCTACATGCCAAGGTTGAGTAACCTTACCGTTATCAAGACCAAGCTGATCTTTCAGTGCATCACCCTTGAAGTAACCAAATACCGCTGTACCGCGATAGAAAGGCTCGCCATCTGTGCTTAGCTCAAAGCTGAAGCTCTGGATGATGTTAGTGCCTGCCATAACCGTTGATAGTAGACGTGAGTCATTGCGGATAGTCTTGCCGCGAAGGTCCACTTCTCGCAGTAATTCACCTGCACCGTCTAAGTTACGGAAGAACAATTCAAGGCCTGGGAAACCTAATGTGGTGCCCATGTAACCTGAGATAAAGCCGTTTGGCTGTAGCGATATCTCCATCAAGATGGAGTAAGGCATTACCGCTTCATGGTTGTTCTTATCGAAATACCATGCATCCTGTGGTACTTCATATTCAGCGATACATGAAGATGGCTTCTTAAATTCGCCGCGCTTGCCGTTGACTTCGATAACACGAGTAGTCACCTGTAGATCGCCACAGGGAGTACGTGGTGGGATCATGCCGCGATAGATTGAGAACTCAGGCCCGAAACAGTTTTCGATGTTACCGGTCGCAAACTCAAACATATGATACGGCGTAAATGGCACGGTATCAGGTACACGGTTCGGATAATCTGGCGTGATTGGCGCTTCAACGTGTGAAATAGGTATCACGCCCTTGTTTGGCGCTTTAGTCAGATCAGGAATTTGAGCCATCAATGGCGCGTTAGCTGATGCTGGCTGGTAGGCTTTCTTATTAAGTGCCGCAGAAGGCTCACTCTTTACGGGAGCCGCAGGCGCTGTCGATGTAATAGCGTTAGTTGTCAGAGTCGGGTAACGAACACACTCATCTTCCTCTTTGATCATCACACCTAGGTTTTGGAAGTCGACGACAGGCTTACCGTTCAGTAAGATATCGATATTCGCTTTCGCATATGGGCGTGGGCTAAAGCCAATTTCAGTCACTTCCATGCGGTAGGTTAGGGTGCCAGATTGTGGCAGAACCTGTCCGCGACAACGCACCTGCTGTGAAGCGTTTTCAAGTGGCTGGAAACGACCATTCTTGGTTTGTGTGTGCATGCCTAAATGCAACATAAAGAACTGTAGCAACTGGCCACAACCTTCTGCCATTAACGAGCCTGCCATCACTTGGTCGCCCTGGAAATGACACGGGAAGTACCAGTGATCAGCTTCAAGCTGCTTATGACCTTCGATTAAGCCAAGTCCCCAAATACCGCCGTTACGTTCAACTTTGCTGACCTGCTCGATCATCAAGAACTTCTCTGATGCGAAACACAGTGAAGGTTGTGCAGGGCCTGCATGAGCTGGGCCGAAACAGCCTTCAATATCGGCAGTCAGTAGTTTATGGATATCGCCATAACTGAAGCTAGTTTTAGGACAATCAATCAGCGGGTTGAAGGTCTTTTTAACCGCTAGTGCGCGTGCTTTCAATTCATCTTCGCTGCGGATAACGCCTTTACCGTCGGCAAGTTCTTCGTCGGTGAAGAAGCCTGCACAACCGCCATCCATTTTCAGGACCATGGTATCGCCAACGAAACACTCGTAAGAGAAGAAGAACAGCAAGGTTTCGCCGTTACGGGCGTAGTTGTTGATTTTAATATCGTAGCGCAGCGTATCGCCGCCACGTGGCAGATCGCCTAGGAAGGTAAGGGTACAGTCAAGTAAGCGATAAACGCGCTCGCCCTTGTTCTCAAAATCAATACCTAGGTAGCTAATGAGCATTAAGTCACATTGACCTGATTCAACCGCGACGGCCCATGGGATCTGACCATCAATAAGGTATGGCGCATCAATCGGGATATCATACTCTGTGGTCATCGAACAAGGTTTGAACTCATTCATTGTAGCGTCAAGCTTAGTGACGCGAGAGACCAGTAGGTAATCTGTGGTTGGTAGGCGTACGCGACGTGAATAGCTGTCGATGATGGCGTAATCTGAGCCAAATACATTGGCAATATCACCCTCTGCGTACTCAACAAGATCGGCATAGTTCCAGATACATGACTTAAGCTCAGGTGTTGGTGCTATGTATGCGGGCACGTTAGCGTGATCCGGCGCTAGCTCTGGCGTGGTGCTCAAGGTGTTAGCGTATGAAACCGGTGCAGAGATTACTGTGCTAGAGACAGGTGCTGGTGCTTGACCCGGCTCTTGTATTAGTACTTGAGCAAGCTGCTGCTTAAGCAGAGCATCGGCCACTTTCATGCCTGCTGAACGGCTCTTTAAAAATGCCTGATGAGCTTCTTGAGTCAGTTGTTGGTTTTGCGCAAATGCTGCCATGTCACCAGCTGAAACGTCAATTGTTTTGCTAGGCGTTGTAATTACTTTATTTGTCATAAGGGTACCTAAAACTGGAGTAGGGCTTACAGGTGCTGTTAATTTGGGGTCAGTCGTATTAGCTGCTAATGCAGGAGCAGCTAATACGGGTGCTGTGCGTGAGATGATAGGCTTGTGCTGCTTCACAACTGTTGAAGTGCTGCCGGCCGCAAGTTTGCCTTGAATTGAAGCTTGAGCCACAAGTGGTGTATCGACGATATGTTGATAGATATCACGGCCACCTAGTGTTACCTGCTTGAGTAGCTGGTGTTTGGCATCAGATTTAAGCTCACTGCTTAAACGAGCACAAAGAGCGCTGTTTTCAGTTGAGCTTTGGCTGATTAATAGCTGCGAGACTAGATTCTCACTGCTGTTAGCAACGATTGCAGCGCCAGACTGACTTTGGGACTGAGAGTGCTGAGACTGATTCTGAATCGACAGACTAAGCAGGCCATGAAGTAGACCTGCCATCCCAGCAGCTGCAAAACTGTGGCCGACACGCTCATCTGCACTGGTGCTAATAGCATTTGGGAATAGCGTACATACAGACTCAGAAGCGATGCTGCCTGGTGCGATACTTGTCTCAACCACCTTAACCGTGTTGATATCAATGCCTGCTTGGGTCAACAAGTTATCAGTAACTAGGTTCGCTTCAGTTATTCTGCCAAAGGCTAGTGCATCAAGGCTACCGTATGATTTCGCTGAGTTAGCATCAGCTGGCACCAGTACCACAGAGCCAGCACCTTCACCGACATTCCAGCCACGATTACTTTGAGTGGCGCTGGCATCGATAGATACAGGCTCAATACTGTTTTTCAGTATTACCTGCTCGAAACTACCCGAGAGGTCAACTGCTGCAATAACCACAGCATCAAGTGCTTCACTGGCCATCATATTTTGCGCGACATCGATACAGCGACTTACCGACTGCTCAGCGGCAGAGATAGTAAATGCTGGGCCATTAAAATCCCACAAAGATGCGATACGTGAGGCCATGATGTTGCCGATAAAGCTAGTGTACTGGTTGAGCTTAGCCGCATCGAGAACACTATCCATAGTGATAGCTTCGAGCTCTTGGTACTCATTAGTGCTTAAGGTGACGCCTAGCGCTGATAAGCTCTGTTCAAGTTGAGTATGTAAGTTAACGCGGCCGCGGAACTGGTGAAGTTCAAGCTCAGTTTCCATGGCAACCAGTACTGCAACTTTTTGCCCTGGTTTTAACTTGGCATCACGAATAGCTTCATCGGTGACCTTCATCAGCATTAGCTGTTGTGAGATCAGGCGATCATCTTCATTGGGTGGCAGTTTGAAGCGTAGGAAGTCTAAGTCGAAACTGTCGACATAGGCACCCTTTGGCGCAGCGCTAAGACCAAATTCAGCGAGCAACTCTTGGTGTTTCTCTAACCCTTTCCAGCGCTTCTTTGGGAGCGAGATAAAGCCATTGCTGTTTGATACTAGGGCATCATTGAGCTGATTTATGCTGCTAAGAGGACCAAAGTGAGAGGCAAGACCGCTTATCTTCATCGCCTGCGGCTTTGGTGCAATAACCGGCTGATGGCTAGCTATTGCTGTTTGAGCACTTGCGGCTTGATTATGTGAGTAGGACTCTAGCAGCAGGTGAGCGTTACAGCCACCGAAGCCAAATACCGACACACCTGCATGGCGCTTATCATTACCCGCTTTTACAGGCCATGACTGTACTTGATTAGGTAGCGTGCCGGCATCAAATAGGCTATTTGGCGAAGATATCGCATCGCTAATATTAATACTTGGCGGCAGTGCTCCCTCTTTCATGGCGAAGATCATCTTCATGATCCCAGGCATGCCAGCGGCAGTCAGCAGATGGCCTAAGTTAGATTTAGCTGAGCCTATTAGCGGCGCTTTAGTGCCAGCTAACTTATCTTCGAAAAAGGTCTCCATCGAGGTGAGCTCAATCTTGTCACCTAGCGGAGTCCCCGTTGCGTGACACTCAATCACTTCGATATCTTTAGGCTCGATATCACTAGCAGCATAAGCACGTTCGAAGGCTTTTACCTGACCTTTAGGGTTAGGGCTAAGCACAAACTGTCCCTTACCATCGTTAGATAGGCCAACACCACTGACAACAGCATAGATCTTATCGTTATCGCGCTCAGCATCTTCTAATCGCTTAAGTACTAATACACCCGCGCCTTCGCCAGCAAACAAACCTTTGCTGTCGCTATCAAAGGGTACCGATACACCGTGATCCGGATAAGCGTGGAAGATGGAGAAACCCATGTTGATAAAGAAGGGATCTGCACCAGATACTGCGCCGGCTAGCATCACATCGGCTTTGCCTGCGCTTAAGTAATCACAGGCAAGTTTGAGTGAGTAGACTGAGCTTGCACAGGCAGCATCTAGGCTAAGTTGTGCGCCGCCTAGACCTAATGCGTCAGCAACAACCTTTGAGGCGTTGTGGGCGATAGCACCGTTGGCGTTATCTAAAGCTGTTTCGCTTTGACTGCGCACGGTATGGGCATTGGTTGGGTTTAGCTTGAAAGCGCTGTTTCCCAGCTTATCTTGCAGGGCTTTTTCAACCGCACTGTGATAAATAGGTAGAAACAGATCGTTGGAACGAGTTGTTGGGAACGAGAGGGCGCCCATGATGATACCGGTACGAGCAAGTGAGTCGCTCTTTAGGGTCATACCCGCATCAATCAGTGCTTTACGGCTGGTGTCTAGTGCCCAAAGGAAGCTGTCATCCAGTCCTGTTAAGCTCTCTGCCGGTAGTTGATAACCGCCAGCATCGAAGCTGAAGTTCTCAATATAGCCGCCTTTATCACAGTAAAAGCGGTCTGATTGCCCCTGCACACCTTGATAGTCGTGGCTAGTCGCACCGAGTTTTTCATTGGTTAAGGTCGTGCGTGAATCTCGTTTATCGAGCAGGTTCTGCCAAAACTCAGCGGGAGTCTTAGCATCAGGGTAGAGCGTTGCGAGACCGACAATGGCGATCTTGCTTTGCTTAGCCATTTTTTTGGAGTTAGCGTTGTTGTCTGAAGAAGGCATTAAACTTCCCCTTGTAATGTTAGATTCGACATCTGTTCACTCTTGATCTGCTTCATGATCGCAGCAGCCTTCAATTGAGATAGCGCGATTTCACGATTTATTCCATCAATAAGCGGCGTGACAGTGAGTGGCACTCGATGACTAATGAGCTGGCCTAATGCCTTGAGTAGGGTGGTAATATCATCTCCGCCTTTGGCATTCACTGGCACTGTGCAGCATGGGAAGTCGGTCGACTCGCCGCCACATTGATGATCTTGTTTAGCGATTTTGTCGATAAGTGTGCAGTTCTGTCTATCTGCGCCTAATTCGACGAATAGCTTTACGCCTTGTTTTTGAGCGCTATGAATAAGCGCAGTAAAGTCTAAGGTGTTGCAGAAAGTGTCGGCAATTGAGCGGGAAACCACTTGACTGTCTAACCCACCTCTAGCATTTGATACACAAGTATCACCTGAAGCTGCGCTGATAAACTTAATGTCAGTTGGCAAACTCTCAAGCAGCGGCTGATGATAAAACTGCTCTACATTGGCATGTTCTTCCATCGCAGGAGAGGTGTGCATTGCCGTGACTCGATTGGCTGCAATGCCACGCTTTTTCATCCGTGCTAATAGTTCGCGGCACTGAGTTTCACAGCCTGCAATCACACAGGTGTCACCCTGAACAATCGCTAAATAAGCGTGGGGGAACTCAGGCAGAAGCGTTTTAATTGGCGCGGCTTTTGATCGAACCACAAAGCTATTCCAGACGATATCGGCATCACGATTATCGAGCTGCCACGCTTTGCGAACAGCAGTCAACTTGCCTGAGATCGCGGTTGTAAATAACGGATCGGTTTTAGTCTTCTCTATCAAGGAGTGTGGGTCGTTCCAGACTCCCAGACTTGCCCACATCGATGCTTCACCCATGGAGTAACCCAGAGCAAAGTTAGGTGTGATATCAAACTCTTTGACCAATAACTGAGTCAGTAGATAGCTGCTACCTACACCGGCAATAGCGAGATCGCCAAGGGGCATAGCTGGAGTGACTTTAGGGTCTAAGTTATAAATAGCATCGGCTTGGAACATCGACTTCAAATCACCCTCACGCTCGAGTTGAGAATAGAGTGACGGGAAGTATCCATGTAGCTCACTGAACATATCGCTGTAAACCGTGCCCACACCTGGGTAGACAAATGCAAGACCACTTTGAGCAGATGAACCTAAAGGCTCTGCAGTAAAGTAGCTGCCTGCTGGCGTCTTATATTGAAGTGAGGATTGAGATGAGTGAGCTTGGCCTTTTTCAGCCATGACCTTAGGCAGAGTCTCAACCATTGCTTTGAGCTCTTGAAGCATGGCTTCAACTGAACTTGCTTGCAGGGCAATGGCGTATGTGTCAGTACTCCCGTTTGCTTCAAAGGCAAATAGGTTATCACGCATCAAGGTAAGCAGAGATTCACTCGTCGAATTGTTTGCCAATTGAGCCTTTAGTGAACCTAGTGCATCAATAAGCCCTGCTTGGGTATCAGATGAGACCACAAACTGTAATCGATTGGCATGGATAATCGATCTTGGTGCGATAAAGCCTGTGCCTTGGGAGACCACGAAGCTGATGCAGTTTGATGAGCTGCTTTGTGAAGCGCGATTCTGTACAGAATTAGTTAGGTTAATGGCGACCACACGTGCTTGATGGTGATCGGTAAACCAGTAGTGGCTGGTGGCTTGTTTAGGGCCAATCGCTGCTGCATCTCTATGGTGTGTACGCGAGGCAAGATCTTTGATGAGTTCACATACCGCATCAAACTGCTCGGTACTGTTAAGCTCTGGTAGATCAAAGCGCTTGCTGACGCTGTCAGGTTTACGCTTTGCTTGGCTTAACGCACTCTCCATACAAGCATCAGCCATACAAGCATCTGCAGAGGCTGCTGAATCAGATCCAGCTTGCATCTGCATTGCAGCAAGTTGCGCATGGGGGTGAATTCTATTTTGCGCCGCTTTTAGTGCATGCATCATCAACAATGAGCTAGTCGGTGTTGAGATTTGTACTAGCTTACCTTGCTCTATCGACTCGATAGTGGCAGTTAAGTTAGCCTCAAAATCATCAACCTTGATAGAGACAAGCTCGGTGGTTTGTAGCAATGTAGAGTTATGCAGATCTGGCAATAGCACAGATAGCTGCTTAGCCACCTCTGGTGTTTCAAGACTAAGTGTATCTGCGTCTAAACTCTTGCTTAAATCAAGTGATGCCGGCAGCACCAAGAGTGCGATGCGCAGAGGCATCTCACTCTTGATTACTTGATCACTGACGCTAGCTTTACTAACGGGGAGTGTCGAGTGAACCATTACGACTTTCCTCCAGGGGCGCTCAAGGCTGCCTCCTTGCTTTCATTGAGGAAGGCGCTATTGAGGCTCTTGCTGATAGTGACTTTCGCCCCTTTCATCATCGCGCTAAGTTCACCATTTTCATGGTAAAGCGCGACATTAGCTTCAAGTGAGCGGCTGCTTGTCTTAACGACCTTTAGCTCAAGCACTGCCTTATCACCAAATGCCAGTGGCTTGTTTGAGATAAACTCGCCTATGGCTGATGGTAAGCTCGCTGAACCGTACTTAAGCCTTGCCCATACCAGCATCGCCTGTAGCAAAAGATCTTCTGCAAATGGCTGGCTGCCACCAATATGCCGCGTTGCAACAAACTGGCCGCAATCACTGTCATCGACTTGTGGAAGTTGACAATTGGCTAACAGGCCTGCGTCATCAAACTTAAACACTTGCTTGATGCCCTGCAGACGTGGCCCGTGGAATAGGCTTCCGTTGCTGTAGAGCTCAGCATCTGTTGTGACGGCATCGCCGCTCAACTTTATAGACTTAGTGGCAAAGATCTCACTTGATACTGCAAGTGTCGCTTTGTACTGCGGACGACCTTGGCTACTAATTAACGCAGTCATTTGGCCACTACTTCCAAGAACCGCTGAAGGCTCGCTTTCTATGGGCGTTAACTCAAGGGTCACCTCTTGAACATCGCTGCTGTCGAAGATGATCCCTTTAAGTAGCTTATAGTCGAGCACCTTAACTTGAGCGCCGAGCATCTCACTCGCTGCCTCGCGCATCCACTGTATTGCACATACAGTGGGAAGCACTGGGTTACCGCTAATGCGGTGGTCTTGGATAAAGACCATCGCATTAGGGTTCAACGCTCTAGTTAGAGAGACAGGTGCTAGCGGGTGCGATGCAAGTTGCACCTCACCCGCATTAAGCTTTTTTACAGAAGCGTTTCCTGTAGTAGAGCCTTCAGCGTCTTTACTATTTGAGTCGCCACCTTGCATAGAGGTACCAATAAGCAGTTGAGCGCCGGTCTCACTTAGCAGTTGGGTGGCAAACAGCTCAGCCCCTGCTTTTAGTGGGATAACGTACACACCGCGGTCGGTGAACATCTTCTTAAGCGCATCGGTAACCATGCCGCCATCCCAAGGACCCCAGTTAAAGCTCATCACTTTAGCCTGTGGGTTACGTGCAGTGAACTGCAGCGCCGCCTTGTTAAGGATGTCATTTGACATAGCGTAATCGCTTTGACCTGTATTGCCGTAGAAACCAGCAGCAGATGAGAACATCGCTAGCAGTTTTATCTTGCTTGAATCAAGTGCTGCAAGCAGGGCTTTAAGGCCATTGACCTTAGTACCGTAGACGCGACCTAACTCTTCTATTGTCTTATCTTGAATATGCTTATCGGCAAGTACGCCAGCACCGTGAATAAGACCGGTGATCTCATTTGAGCGACCTTTGAGCGCTGCTGTAATAGCGGCGGTGTTAGTCACATCCATGCTGACATATTCAGCACTTGCGCCAACTTGAGCAAAGGCTTCAAGGGCTGTGTTTATCTCGATAGAGCTTTTAACTGTCCAAACTAAGGCTTCAACCTGCTTAGGTGTTGGCTTATTACCTGTGGAGATTATGTGGGCAATAGCAGCGGGTTTTAGCTCGCTAATTTGCTTAGCCGTCGCCCATGTTGGGATAGCCAGTAGCTCGCTACGTCCAGCAAGGATAAAGTGAGACTGAGTACGCTTGGCTAATGCAAGGGCACATTCGAATGTCACACCTTTTGCTCCCCCGGTCACCAGTATTTTATCTGCACTATTAAGTGATGAACCAGCATGTTTACTGCTTGCTTCACCTGCTATTAGGGTTGTACGTTCAAGGTTACCCTTAGCATCGAGTGAGATACCTACTTCTGGCAGTTGAGTGTTACTATCGAACAACTCGTTAGTGATCGCGTCGCTAAGGTGAGTTGCATCTAAGTTAGTTGCGACATCTAGCGCACGGCAGAAGACTGTTGGCCACTCATGGCCTAGTGTCTTAGTTAAACCCGCAAGTGCTGCTTGGTTTAGCTCAGCGTTTTCTAGCTGTTTAGTGTTTAAGTAGCCAAAGCCACCATCGATACGGCTAACAGTGATAAAGCTACGACGCTTATCACTTGAGCTTGTCAGCTTAGGTTGTAGCAGTTTGGCCCAAAGGAAGGCTTGGCTAACGTGAGTGAAGCTTTCACTGCTTAAGTTAACGGCATCATTCAGGTTATCTTCGTTAGCTTCTGGTTGCAGGTGAATAAACCCACTAATTTGACCTAGTTGCTGCTCGATTTGGGCAATAACAGCGCTGATCCCAGACTCATCAATACTCTTTGCTTGGAAGCTTGCTACATCACTGCTTAACGGTGATTGAGCTGCGCCTTTTGGTAGACGTACAACGGCTACTTTCAGGCCTTTTTTTGTTAGTTTCTCTGCTAAAACGCCTGCGTTGTGGCCATCATCTGTGATCACAAGGGTTGCGCTATTTCCATAAAGAGCGGCGAACTTCTCGTTAGAATCAACATTGATTTGATCCGCCGCTTTAAGCTTTTTTAGCGCTACCTCGCTGTGAGGAGGAAGCCCAAGTGAAGCATTAGTTGAAGAGGTGATTGTGTCTGCAACTGACTTAACTGCACCAGTTACAGCAGCGCTTGCTGAACCAAAAGCTGCAGCGCCTGCGGCGGCACTTGTAGATAGTTTAGAGTTCATGTAGCTTACGATTTCGCCCAGTGTACGACACTCAGCAAGATCTTCTGGGTTTAGCTCTGGCAGACCTGGAAGCTCATCTTGAACAGTACCTAGAATTTCAACACGCTTGATAGAGTCGATACCTAAATCGGCTTCCATATCCATGCTCAGTTCTAGCATCTCAGTTGGGTAGCCAGTCTTCTCGGCAACCACTGACATCATAGTGCCTTGTACTTCTTGCGCGCTCAAGGCTGTCTCAGCAGAGAGCAAGCCCTCAGCGGCACTAACATTAGGAGCCGCCGCGGCGCTATTCGTCGCAGGAAGCTTAGAGTTCATATACGCTACGATTTCGCCCAGTGTACGACACTCAGCTAGATCTTCAGGATTTAGCTCAGGTAAGCCTGGAAGCTCATCTTGAACTGTACCTAGAATTTCAACACGCTTGATAGAGTCGATACCAAGGTCAGCTTCCATATCCATGCTAAGTTCTAGCATCTCAGTTGGGTAGCCAGTTTTCTCAGCTACTACTGACATCATGGTTGCTTGGACAGTCTCGGCGCTCAGGGCTGTCTCAGCAGAAGCGCCTGCAGCGGCTTGTGAAGGTGCCGCAGCGACACTTGTATTAGTAGAGCCCGCAGCTGGAAGCTTAGAGTTCATGTAGCTAACGATTTCGCCCAGAGTACGGCACTCAGCAAGATCTTCAGGGTTTAGCTCAGGCAGACCTGGAAGCTCATCTTGAACAGTACCTAAGATTTCAACTCGCTTGATAGAGTCGATACCAAGGTCGGCTTCCATATCCATGCTAAGTTCTAGCATCTCAGTTGGGTAGCCAGTTTTCTCAGCTACTACTGACATCATGGTTGCTTGGACCTTCTCGGAAGAAAGAGTCGCAGAGAGTGAGCCTTCATCGGCACTAACATGAGGAGCCGCCGCGGCGCTATTCGTCGCAGGAAGCTTAGAGTTCATATAAGTAACGATTTCACCCAGTGTACGACACTCGGCTAGATCTTCAGGGTTTAGCTCAGGCAGGCCCGGTAGCTCATCTTGAACCGTTCCTAGAATTTCAACGCGCTTGATAGAGTCGATACCAAGATCGGCTTCCATATCCATCTCAAGCTCTAGCCATCTCAGTTGGGTAGCCAGTTTTCTCAGCTACCACAGACATCATAGTGCTTTGCACTTGCGTTGCAGAAAGACCATTAGCAACGGGAACAGCTGCAGTGATAGCTGGCTGAGAGTTCATAGAGCCTTCGGCTGGAAGCTTGCTTCCCATATAGGTAACGATTTCACCTAAAGTTCTACACTCAGCTAGATCTTCTGGGCTTAGTTCAGGCAGGCCTGGAAGCTCATCTTGAACCGTTCCTAGAATTTCAACACGCTTGATAGAGTCGATACCAAGGTCCGCTTCCATGTCCATCTCAAGCTCTAGCATCTCTGTAGGGTAGCCAGTTTTCTCAGCAACTACTGACATCATGGTCGCTTGAACCTTCTCTGAGCTCAAGGCTGTTTGTGCGCTCAAGGTTGTCTCAACAGAAAGTGAGCCTTCAGCTGCACTTGTGTTAGTCGAAGCAGGCGCCGCGGCGGCACTTGTATTAGTCAGCTTGCTGTTCATGTACGCTACGATTTCACCTAGTGTACGACACTCGGCTAGATCTTCTGGGCTTAGCTCTGGAAGGCCTGGAAGCTCATCTTGAACAGTACCTAGAATTTCAACACGCTTGATAGAGTCGATACCAAGATCGGCTTCCATATCCATCTCAAGCTCTAACATTTCAGTTGGGTAACCGGTCTTCTCGGCAACTACTTCAAGCATGGTGGCTTGAACCTTTTCAGCAGAGAGTACGCCTTCAGCTGCACTTGTGTTAGTTGCTACAGGAGCGACGACTGGAGCCGGTGCAGCAACAGGGGCTACTGTTACTGTTTGTACCGGTGCAGCCCGAACAACTGTGGGGGCTGTAACTACAGGACGTTGGGCTTGAACTGGTGCTAATGGAGCTGCTTGCACTGGAGTCGCTACTTGAGCAGGAACTGGCTGAGCCACTGGTGCTGCTTGGATGATGGCTGGTTGAACTACAGACTGAACCGCTTGAATTGGTGCTGGCGTGCCGTTTAGCATGCTAAGCGCTGCAGTGTTACTACCTGCTTGCATCTCAAGGAACTGAGTATGACTTTGCACTGTTTGAGCTTGTAGCTGGTGGAACTGCTCCATTGAGCGCTGTAGGCTCTCTGGAATAGCAATACCTGAAGTAGTAAGTTTCGTTTGCTCAGTCATCAAGGTTGTGAAGGTCTCACCGTACTGCTGTGGGATCTCAAGGAACTGTTGATGAAGCTGTGCAGCTTGCTGCTGCGCTGCAAAGAAGTTAGTTAGCGCATCGCTGCCGACACTAACAGCCGCTGTTGGCTCATGGCTAAGAACCGCTGATGGCTCTTTATTTAAAACAGGTGCGTTTTGAGACACTACTTGACTCTCTATAATTGTTGGGACTTCTACAATTTTTTCGACGACTTTTTCAATTTCTACGATCTTCTCAACTTCAATCACTTTCTCAACTTCAACTATCTTCTCTTCTACGATAGTAGAGCTGGTGACTGTGCCAGTTTCGAGAGACTTGGCCATTTTGGCGCGAGTTGACTTGCTGATATGGTTAACGGCATTGAGAGAGATGCTCATTGGCGACTTCTTCTCAGGGGCTGCGATATCGGCTTGGTAAGGGTCGATATTATCAAGCTTGATACCAGCAACCGCGAGCTGCACTGCAGCTTGCTTAAGTTGTAGATCGCTATCGCCTTTAGGGCTTGGGTTGATAGAGATAGCGACTATTCCCGCTTTATCAGCAAGTGTTCCCTGAACCAGCTTTTGAAGTATGTTCTTAGGACCAAACTCAACAAATACGCGAGCGCCAGCGTCATACATGGCTTCAAGCTCAGCGGTAAAGCGTACTGATTGAAGCATATGCTTCT
This sequence comes from Shewanella psychrophila, assembly GCF_002005305.1. Taxonomy (NCBI): domain Bacteria; kingdom Pseudomonadati; phylum Pseudomonadota; class Gammaproteobacteria; order Alteromonadales; family Shewanellaceae; genus Shewanella; species Shewanella psychrophila. Next base: position 2,464,190 of record NZ_CP014782.1, on the reverse strand, counting down.
TGAACGAGGCCTTTATCTTTGCGGCGGTGTTATCGTAAAGCTCACCTGTTGCGTTTGAGTAAAGCGAGCGAGTAGGTTTGCTGAACTTAGCGGCATCAATGGCTTTGGCAAATGGCGCTTGGGCGTGACCAACGAGCTCAGTGTGGAAGGCGCCAGATACAGGCAAGTTTATCGCCTTATATCCAAGCTCACTCAGTGCTTTAGCGGCATCAGCTGTAGAGGCTGTTGGGCCTGCAATGACAGATTGTGTCGGTGCATTGTAGTTAGCCACTTTTACACCATCGAATTTGGCGATAGTAGTTTCAACGGCTTCAAGATCTGCTGCATTCTTGGTAATGATGGCGAACATAGCACCAGTGTCAGCTTCTACGCCGTCTTTAGTCGGGGCTTTAGTGGCCATGGCATCGCCACGGGCAAATGCTAGCTTATAATAGTCTTCAGTTGAGATAGCGCCAGATGCGCAAAGAGCTGTTAGCTCACCAAAGCTGTGTCCTGCAACCATATCGGCATTGAAACCAGCAGCGGTGAATAGCTCGTACTGACCCATAGAGATAGCACCGATTGCACTTTGTGCATTAGCAGTGTTAGTCAGTATAGCTTCTTGAGCTTTAACATCGTCTCTATTAAAGACTGGCTTTGGATAAAGCGTCTGTGAAAGTGGCGTCTTATTATTTGCGGCAAAGACTTTATCTGCAGCTACAAATTGCTGGCGAATCTCTGGGTAGTAGCAAGCTAGATCGCGGCCCATGTTGAGGTACTGTGAACCTTGACCAGCAAACAAGGCTGCAACTTTACCTTCAACACTCGATGCGCGGAAGCTAGTGCCACCAGGTAGTTGCCAGCCTTCTTGGTCGGCAAGAATATCACTGATGGTTAGCTTAGCGATAGCTTGCTTGATCTGTGTTGCTAGTTCTTCACTTGTGTTAGCCACTAAACCGAGTCGAGGCGCGTTAGCATCAAGTTCACGTAGTGCATAATCAGCCGCAGCAGTGGCAAGCATGAACTGTTCACGTGTTGTCGCTGCAGCCAAGCTGTTTAGCTCAGTGATAAGTGCATCTTTCGATGGGGCACTTACTAAGAAGCTTTGAGCAACTTGACGTTGACGGTATTTTGCTTTTTCGCTATCGAGGCGGCTATGTTCTTTACTGTACTCTTCCAGTACGAAGTGGAAGTTCGTGCCACCAAAACCAAATGAGCTGATACCCGCACGGCGTGGCGTTCCATCGGCGCGTGGTAACCAAGGACGAGTCTCGGTATTGAGGTAAAATGGTGAGTTTTCAATCTCAAGTTTAGGGCTTGGCTGGCTGATGTTAATTGTCGCTGGTAACACCTTATGGTGTAGTGCCAGTGATGCCTTAATCAGACCTGCTGTACCTGCTGTAGACTTAGTGTGACCAATTTGAGACTTCACCGAACCTAAGGCAATGTGTTGCTTAGTGTCGTTGCCATCAGCAAATACTGAGCAAAGACCGGCAAATTCTGCTGCATCACCTGCAGCGGTACCTGTACCGTGTGCTTCGATAAGACCCAATGTATGTGGCTCAAAACCTGCGTCATCATAAGCACGTCTTAGGGCTTTAGCCTGACCTTCTGGGCGTGGTGCGTAGATAGACTTAAACTTACCATCTGATGATGAGCCTACACCTTTAATCACTGAGTAGATTCTATCGCCGTCACGTTCAGCATCTTCTAGACGCTTAAGTGCGATCATACCGATACCTTCACCGATCATCATGCCTTTCGAGTCGATATCAAAGGGCTGAATGGTTTCGTTGGTGGTAAATGCAGGCGTCTTTGAGAAGCTCATGTACATAGACGGTGAGTTATCGGTACATACACCACCTGTGATCATCATCTCTGAGCGACCTTCAACAAGCTCGCTTAGTGCCATACGCATGGCGGCAAGGGAGCCTGCACATGCAGCATCAACCACACAGTTCATGCCGCCTAAATCGAAACGGTTGGCGATACGACCTGAGATAACGTTACCCAGTGAACCTGGGAACGAGTTCTCTTCCCAGTGAACGTACTGATCTTGAAACTTCTTGATCAGCATGGCGCTATCTTCGTCGCTGATACCGCTATTTTTGAATACTTTCTTAAGTACTGGGTACTGAAGACGAGCGGTTAAGCTGTGGCTGATTTTCTGACCACCACCGACACCGAGTGTGATACCAATCTTATCCCTGTCATAACCTTCTGCAAGGTTTGCATCGGCCAAGACCTCTTTAGCAACGATCAAAGACAGCAGCTGTGATGTATCAGTTAACTCTAGGATATTTGGCGGTAAGCCAAACTCCATTGGGTTGAAATCAACATCTGGCAAGAATCCACCACGCTTACAATAGCTCTTATCTGGTGTGCTCTTGTTAGCATCGTAATAATCTTCTGGTTGCCAATGAGTCGATGGCAATTCGGTTATCGCATCGATTTTTTCACTGATCAAATCCCAGAATTTATTCAGGTAACGAGAGTTAGCAAAGATACTTGCCATGCCTACGATGGCGATGGGCATATCTTTAAGACGTTTGTTTAGACGCTTATCGGCTGTCGAGTCTTGTACCGACTCTGGTGCTGATTTTTTATCACTCGCTAAAGGCTTCTTTGAAGGTTTAGAGGTCTGGCTCATTATGAGTCTCCACTGGGTGCCTGATTTTCAGGTGTCTTATTGTTAGTTTCAACGTTTTGTGTGACATGCCCATGACTGAGTCTGGCACCTGGAAAACGCTGTAAAAAGGTGTGGTAGTTGCGAACGAGCAACTTACGCAGATGAAACGGCCCGTGTTTTAAGACATAGGCGATGTATCGATTGGTGGCGTGGGTATTGCCATCTTGGTAAATATCTAAGTACATCCAGTCACTGCTTGTGTCTATGCCGAGCAGTATCGAGCTGGGTTCCTCATTGGTTAGTTGTGGCGGTATGGTTAGTGACACAACCTGAACCACGCTGGTTTGATCATCGTCGGCTATGGTCTTGGCCAAAGTATCCGGATGTAAGGTGTAGGTCTCGATATTACTACCCAGAATGACAGGTAGCTGATTGAAATAACGTTCGGGTACCAAAGGACTTTCGATACAGCCTACCTTAGATACCCCATATCGTTTCAGGCAACGGGCTAATCCAGAACGTGACACATTGGGATTGATAAATTTTTGCGTCACCTTGAGGAGCTTGTCTAGAGGCGTTTTTAGCTGATACCTGAGACCAACCACAACATACTCCTGCAATGGGGTGAGTGTGGTGTTGAGATGATGAGGTGTATTTGGGGTATTTTCGACAGAATCGCGCTTACGCCACTTACGTACGGTGGCTTCGCTGATGTTCAGCACTTTAGCAAGTTGACTCACAGAAAAGTCAGATTCCTGAATGAATCGACGCATCTCTGGTGTCGTGGTGGCATTGCTATGCCGAGTCTCTGTTGCGGTTTGCGTACGCTTACCCTGATTTAAATTATCTGAAATAAGCTTTTTGCGAGTTTGTTCTACCATTAAATTAGCGGTGTTCCGTTAATAATGTACTGGGACTAAATACGACTTTATGACTGAGGTACTCTGCAGAAGTTCCCATTCTATCGTGATTTAATCAGTATTGTTTGGCCAATGGTTGAGCACATTACCTGAGCTTTAATAGCAATACAATCACCTGGGACTGAATAGTTTCTCTTCAGACCAGTTTGAGCGTACGAGTGTGCGCTTTTGTTGATCTGTATTAATAGTTAAGTTCAGATTATGTAAAATGTTGAAGGGGTATTGCTAGATAGATGTCCACTTCAAATTAGTTTGGCCTTTAGTGCTAAATATCAAGCATAGTTTACGAGGATATATAGCCTTAAAATAAGCTGGTTTTGGAGCTGTCTGTAGTTCTTTAGTCTTAATTAAAATGTCTTTTTAGTAAAAAAAACTGTACAGGCTGACGTTATCGATATGAATATCAAGTGTGGGATTTATTTGCAAACTTGTTGCCAGTGTGTAACTTTTTTGTTCTGTTAAGGCGTTTCAAAGTTAGGTTTTGGATCGGTTTAAGAGTTGGACCGAAAATTCATTTAGGTGAATTTATTTTAAGGAAGAATCAAATAAGGAGAAGTTAGTGTCTAAATTAGATCTCAACTTCATAAAATCAGGGGTTTTGGTTACGATCATCTTAGCAGCAACTGGGTGCACCTCAGTTGCTGATGAGGCCATGACTGAAGAGCAACGTGCACTGAAAGAAAAAAATGAGCAAATACTTGCCGAGTCTGGCTATCGTTGTAAAAGAGTAAAGCAAACGGGATCAAATATTCCTATTAAGATTTGCAATACGAGACAGCAACGTGATGATCGTAAACAAGATGCGCAAAAGATGGTAGATGATATTGTCAATGGAGCACCACCACAGTCAAACTAATTCTCTTACTCATCTTTTAATTCATGCTCTATAAATATAGAGCATTTATCTTCATAATTTTACCTAACTAAAATTTCTCTATCATCATATTTCTCCCCATTTTGCATTTTTAAGATAAAACTAAATTTGAATATTCTCTAACCTAGCATTTCTATGAAGTGAGGGAAGGAAAATGATTAGGTCAAATAATGACAGAGCTTACAGGTCTATACTTTAGCTACTGATCCGATTTACTTCATTAGAATGGTTAGATTGTCTGTTAATGGATAACAATCTGCCCTCATTAACTTCAGGAGTTGGTTATGGCTGAGTTTATTACCGAGCAGATCAGAAATATTGCTGTGCTCGGACATTCAGGAGCTGGGAAGTCTTCGTTGATTGAGGCCTTACTCTACCGCGCAAAGGCGATAAGCCAAAAGGGCAGGGTGGATAGGGGCACAAATCATGCTGATTTCACTGCCCAAGAACAGTCCCACCATCATAGCCTTGAACCTTCCTTTCTAAATCTCGATTTCAACCAACACCATATCAATCTTATCGATACTCCAGGATTACCCGATCTCTTTGGCCGCGCGCTGCAGCCTTTGCCTGGGGTTGAGTCAGTATTGTTAGTCATTAATGCGGCCTGCGGGATTGAAACTATCACGCACAGAGCATTTGAGGCTGCCAGAACTCAAGGTAAAGTCGTCTTGATAGTAATTAACCATATCGACGGTAACCAAAATAAGTTGCCTGAGCTGCTCGATGATATTCAAACTCATTTTGGTGCTCGTTGCCTTCCGGTCAATCTACCTAATGTATCAATCGATGACGTTATAGACTGTTACTTACACAGTGAAAATGAAGCGGACAGTCAAAGAGATCCTTTGTTTCATTCGGCAATAACGGCTCGTGATGAGCTGGTTGATACTGTGCTTGAGGAAGATGAAGCCTTGATGGAGATGTATTTGGAGCAAGGGGAACAATTGACCCCTGAGCAGCTTCATGAACCATTAGAAACGGCGTTAAGAATGGGTCATCTGGTTCCAGTCTGTTTCACCAGTGCTGAAACTGAAGTGGGTATTGATTCCTTGCTCGAGATGATCACTAAACTTATGCCCAACCCGTTTGAGGCAAATCCACCTCAGTTTGTTAATGGTTTTGGTGATGCCATGTTGCCTGTCGACGTGACACAAAAAGCCAATGACCACGTGTTAGCCCATGTTTTTAGTGTCTCTATTGATCCATTTTTTGGCCGTACCGGGGTAGTGAGGCTACATCAAGGTACTATGACTATCGGCATGAAATTATTTATTGGAGAGGGGCGTAAACCTGTCAAAGTTACTCATCTGTTTAGGCTGCAAGGAGATAAACATGTTGGTGTACCAAGGGCTGTACCTGGGGATATTATCGCGTTGGCCAAAATAGATGAACTTGAGGTGGGCGCTGTACTACACGATAGCCATGATGAAGATAAGTTTCATCTGCCTGAAATGAGCTTGCCTCAACCAATTTTTGGCTTAGCTGTGACGCCTAAGCGTCGTGGTGACGAGCACAAAATTGCTGAAGTGTTACATAAATTAGTCGTGGAAGATCCCAGTTTGAGTCTGGGGCACTCTAGTTTTGGGGGGGCTAACTTAGCTGGTCATGCCTCTGAGGGGCAGGTTGTACTGCAAGGACAAGGAGAGCTGCATCTGCAGATTGCAATCGAGAAAGCTCATGACCTATTTCATGTGGATATGGATACCGATAAACCCGCCGTGGCTTATCGAGAAACGATCACGGCAAGTGCCCTAGCTCGTTACCGACATAAGAAGCAATCAGGTGGCTCGGGTCAGTTTGGTGAAGTAGAGCTTTGTATTGAACCTCTCCCAAGAGGCGCAGGTTTTGAGTTTGTCAGTAAGGTGGTCGGTGGTTCAGTTCCTGGACAGTATGTATCTGCTGTTGAGAAGGGAGTGAAAGAGGCCATGTTGCATGGTCTGCTAGCAGGGTTTCCCATGCAAGATATTAAGGTGAGCCTGCTCGATGGTAAACATCACAGTGTTGACTCTAAAGAGGTCGCTTTTGTGATGGCTGGTAAGAAAGCCTTTATCGATGCAGTAAGTCAGGCTACCTCGGTTATTTTAGAACCCATAGTCGAGATGCAAATTTGTGTTGCGAGTGAGCATGTGGGGGATATCACCGGTGATATCAGTGCTTGCCGGGGAATGGTGTGTGGTACTAAAGCAAAGGATGGACAAAAGATTGAGGTAAGCGTCGAGGCGCCCCTTGCTTCAGTTGATGATTACTCAACACGGCTTAAGTCTATGACAGGCGGAGACGGTCAATTTTCGATGGTGTTTAGCCGTTATGACGTGACGCCCGAGCATGTGCAGCGGCAACTAGTCGCACATGCGAGAGAATAAGCTCTTTAACATCTGCTTCTTATATTAATGAATTTGTGCCTTCATCTTGCTCTTCATTTTAGAGAGGTCGCTGTAGAAAAATAAACTCTCGGCGATTTCCAATACCCGAGGTGTTTCAGACTCATGTATTGCCTGATAGTAATACTCTTCGGCTGTGGCGGGGTTACCGAAGCTTTCAGATAGCTTGGCTTTAAGTATATATGTGATAACTGTTTCATGGCTGTTCGGTATGGCTTTGAGATATTTTAACGCTTCAATGGGCCGATCTTTAGATAACGCATTCATGGCCAATGCTTCATTGGCTTTATCGGATCTGTTTCCCTTGATTAAAACAGGAATGATTTTCTCAAACTCTTGATTGAGTCTGTCGACTGTTTGCTGAGGCTCCTTATCTTTATTGAGATAGGTGACCACCATGCTGTAGATGTAATTGGTGGAGAGCAGGTAATGATTGTCTGGCGCGAGTTCCAGAGCCTTCCTCATCAAGTCAATGGACTTCAACTGATCTCGGGGGGCATGTAGGGCTGCTAAAGTCTTTAATGTATAGACCAATGCTTGTGGCTGCTCAGGCATAGAACTTAATAATTCATTAATTTGCGCTTTGCTAACTTCTACATTAAAAGAAGTGAGAATATCGCTTAGCATACGATTAATTGTAGGCTTTAAATTGTTATTATCGATTCGGTATTTACGATCCAGATGTTGGTATTGCGAGATACGATTGAAGTACTCTACATTGATATAATTGGTACCATTTTCTTCTGGCCTTGTTTCCTAAATCGATTGAACCTTTTGCAGCTTATGTGATCTGATCTTCCAATGTGGTTATTGGAAACATCAAGATGGGTAAAGCTAAGCGTAAAATGACCAATTGGTCTCAGTACAACAAGGCATTGATTAATCGAGGGTCCTTGACCTTTTGGATTGATGAGCACGCCATTAGCTCTTGGTGTTGCTCTGAACATCACGGCCGCCGTGGCCGTGGGTATATTTACTCTGATGTTGCTATTGAAACTGCATTGGTTGTTAAAGGTGTATTCAACTTATCACTGAGAGCACTAGAAGGTTTCACTACCTCGGTTTTCCAGCTTATGAATGTGCCACTAACCTCACCAAGCTATAGCTGCATTAGCAAACGTGCCAAGACCGTAAATATCAAATATCGCTCACCGAGTCGTGGCTCTGTGGCACATGTAGTGATTGATTCAACGGGCCTTAAAGTTTACGGCGAGGGAGAATGGAAGACTCGAAAGTATGGTAAAGAAAAGCGTCGTACCTGGCGTAAGTTACACCTCGCAGTAGATGCTAATACGCATGAAGTCGTAGCAGCAGAAGTCACTCTGGTTAACGTTGCTGATAATGAAGTGTTACCCACATTAATCAAGCCGTTAAGAAGACAGATTAAACAAGTTTCTGCTGATGGAGCATACGACACCAAAGCGTGTCACAAACTCCTTCAGCGTAAAGGTTGCAAACCCACTATCCCACCAAGAAGCAGTGCTGGGTTTTGGGAGGATGGGCACCCTCGAAACGAGGCTGTGAGAGCCCTCAAAAATAATGAGTTAGCGCAATGGAAGAAGGAAAATGACTATCACTTACGGTCACTATCTGAAACAGCAATGTACCGATATAAGCAACTAATTAGTCCGAAACTTAGCCTACGAGATTATAATGCTCAAGTAGGTGAAGCGCTGGCAGGTGTAAAGGCAATGAACAAAGTCATAAGACTAGGAATGCCAGTTAGGAAACAGGCTGCCTAGTTAGCTCAAACCCTTGGAGTAGCTGCATCTATAGCGAGGATTTGATCAACAACGCCTATTTTCTTCGGTAATGATAAACGTTAGCTCTTTAGCGGCATCATTGTGAGGGGTATTATGGAAAGCTATGCGAAAATTCACCTTATATTTCAGGTATTCAACGATCTTAAAAATGACCCCATGTTGGACTTGTGTCGAGGATAAATCGGTACTGATTCTGGCTCGAATAAATCTGGGTTCTAAGTTGTTATAGATGACTCCTGAGCTGGCCTGATTTGCCTTGTCTTGCCCTTCTGGAGAGCTATCTTGTGATACCGGATCAATATATTTGAGTGAATACTGGCTAATAAAGACCAATAAAATGAGGCAGAATATGAGCGCTGTAATGACAACAGGCCCTTTTAATCTGGTTGTTTTCCTGGCTGACTGCTTTTCATCATTTTGAGTCTGCTTGCTAAGACTTTCAGTTTTAGCATTGCTTGAACCACTAGCTTGGTTTAATTGAATATTTTGTTTGTCTACGGCCGTTTCATTTGAAATAGAGTCGATATGCTTTTTATCATCTGGGTTTGCTTCTTGCCTAATTCCGGCCACATGAGTTATGTGGCCATCTGCAAGACTCTCTTTTTCGGTGTGAGTGTCTGTTTTATTTGTTGAAGGTAAAACCTGGACGTCAATGTCGAGTTTATAACCACGCTTCGGGACGGTGATAATATATCCCTGAAGGTGTTTATGGTTGGTTTTAAGAATTTTTCTCAACTCAAATATCGCTTGAGTGATGACTTGATCAGTTAGTACTAAGCCCTTCCATACCTCATCAATCAATTCATCACGACTCAAGGTGGTCATAGGGTTTTGGCAGAGATATAACAAGAGGTTAGATAAACGGTTGTCGATAAGTGTTTCCAGCCCGTCTAGTATGAGCTTGTTTTCGTGGGGGATGAAGATCCAGTTATCAATTTGGTAGTTTACCTTTGCCATCTATATTCCTAACTTATTGTATCTATGAGCCATACTAGGCTGTTTCTGATAAATATCAATTATTGAGCCTCATTACGAGTAAAGCCACCTATGAAAGGTGGCCAAAAATGAATGTGTAAAAGCGTGTTGTGATTAGTTGGGCTTTTCACATACCTGATAGGCATGCTGGCGGGCTTTACGGCGCTCTGGACCAAAATCTTTCTGCTTCATCAGATCTATGGCTGATTGGCATGCTTCAGATATTTCAGTTGACTTGCTGTTATTGCTAGCCTTTTTTGGGCTATTTTTATGTTCAGTTTTAGCCTGTTTCACACTTGTTTCTGACTTAATCGCAGTTTCATTATCGCTACTTGTGTCATTGACCTTAATGGCGCAATAACTGTTGTTGGTGCGCCTGACTGACTTGCCTTTATCACTTGAGTCGATTGCTACACAATCGCCTTGCATGATCTTGTTAGTTTGACTTTCTATACGAACAAGCTTCTCAGCTCCTATCATCTTTATGGTATAGCCGTAGGTTGCGCTAGCATACCAAGGGTTAGCGATCTCATTGGCTTCTTGGACGGTGCCATAACTGACAGAAGCGTATGAATCTGCGGCAAACACATTCGGCGTCAGTGCAGCAAACAGCAGCAAGCTGATAGCGCCTATTTTAGCAAATAAAAAGATAATACTGGTCGAACTTTTAGCTAATAGTGGAGGCATATTTTTGTACTCTACAGTTTCGATTTCGGATTCGTTAAAAGATGGGCTAGGTACTAACCTATGCCAAGATGAGATAAGCCCATAGCTTTAGCCTATGGACTTATCTCATCTTGGTTTTAATTAAGGATTGGGGGGAGTGCTTGGCTGTACTCCGTCACTTTGGCGATATATTCGCTGAAGCCGTTATAGTATTTGTTGCCTTGCAGTAGGCTGGCAGAGAAATAGTCTGGCTTATCTTTACTCAAGCGTTTAGATAGGCTGCTGGTTAAGTTTTTAAGGCCACTGATACCGTAGATATAATAGGACTTAGCCTTATTGAGCTTCATCTGAGCAGCCTGTTTATCACTCACTCTGTCTACGCTAGTGAATTCATACATGTACTCAGTTTCACGGGTTATATCATCGAAGTGAGTGGAAGCGGTGGAAATGTAAATACTATTTTTTATATCCACTTGCTCGAGCTGACTCATACTCTTATTGAATATTTTCAAGTCCTTGCTGTTGCTGTCCAAGTTGGCTGCTGAGGCTGTCAATGAGGTTAATGCTAATAAGGTTATAGCCAATTTTTTCATTTTTAACTCCTAAAACCACTTTAAGGAAAAGTTATTAGAGATCTAGGCTATGTTCTCTTGGCTTTAGATACATAAATTGTAGATAAAGAATATATAAAATCAATGGGTTTATTGTCAACTCATTGTATGTAGTGGTTTTTATTTGTTATTAGTTATGTGGTTTTTTAGATGTGCCACATAATCTTCTTGGCTTTATCTCGTCTGAGCTTCTTTATTTCTTGTTGAAATATTTCTAACTGTTGAGGTGAGAGTACTTGCTGAAGCTCCATATTACGGGTTTTCTCAAGTTGTTTCGTCATTCTTTTTCTTTCTAAAAAGCGTAGATCTTGAGACGCAAGTGAGGCTGATTTTGCATTGTATTTTTGGTTAATTGTTTTAATTTTTGCAATTTGAGCAGTCGTGAGTTGAAGGTGTTTCTTCATAGATGCAGTACTGTTGAAGGGGGTCGGTTCTTCTTGAACTTGAGGGGGACTTATGCAGCCGGAAACACTTAAACAGGCTGCAATAAATACTGAAGTTAAATATTTTCTATTGATCATACGGAAATCATCTCTTTACTACTTTTAGTTTTGTCGAGCTTAATTGGCGAAATGTAGTTAAAAATTCTTTATTAATCAAGCTTAGATACATAACCTTTAGATAAAGAATATATAAAGTCATAAGTTTTATTACTAAGTTATTTTGTTTTAGAGGTTTGTTTTATGTTCGTGAGTCGAGAAGGTAAATACTTAATTCAGATTTAGGGAGGCCCTCATTGCTCGAGAGGAATGTAGGTAATATATTCATTATGTTTAACTTATAAATAGTTTAGTTTTTGTATTTCCTCATTCACTAATATCTGCCCTATGAAATGAATTTCGATTGAGCAGGGGCCCCTATGTCTAGATTAGTGTCAGAAGAAGTATCAAAGAATGCGTTTGGAAAAGTAACGGGTAAGATGTCGAAGGCGTTTGTGATCGCTACCTTTTCATTAATCGCTATTATTCTTTTATTGGTGTTTGGCTTTTATTTTTTTAAGCAGTACATGATTAAAACTAAGTTGGCGGATTTCTCGTTTCCCCCAGTCGCTGTGACGTCTGTGAGTACTCATAAAGAAGACTGGCTCGAAGAGATCAAGGCTGTTGGCCATGTGACAGCTAACCAAGAAGTGAATATTACTCCGCAATTGTCAGGACAAATTAAGCGAATAGCGTTTAGCTCTGGTGAGTATGTTGAGAAGGGCCAACTTATAGTGCAGTTAGATACCAGCCTGCTAAAGGCAAACCTAAAGACCAGTCTGGCTAATCTGATGTTGGCAGAGCTCGAGTACCAACGTCAGTTAAAGCTGTTAAAGACTCATAGTACATCCCAAGATGCTGTAGATTCGTCATTTGCCAAGCTTTCAACCAGTCAGGCTGATGTCGAATATATTCAAACCCAGATGGACTTTATGGCCATCAAGGCACCATTTTCTGGTCGGCTTGGCATAAGAAACGTGAACCTAGGTGATTACGTTCAGCCGGGGACATCGATTGTTGAGCTACAAAATCAAGATAATCAATTTATCGATTTTTCAATTCCTGAAGCCTATCTGTCTAAGGTCGCGTTAAAACAGCAAGTTCACTTCTCAACCGATACTTATCCAGATGAGGATTTCATAGCCAGCATCACAGCCATCGACCCAATGGTCGACAGTGTTTCACATAACTTAGATATACGTGCTCAGGTGCTGGATTCCAGAGTACCGCTTATCTCAGGTATGTATGTTGAAGCCAACATTCAAAGTAATCACATGGCCCATGTGATCCCATTGCCCAGTATCGCGGTGACATATTCTCTTTATGGTGATGCCGTCTATGTGCTTAAGCCAGAGACTAAGTTCGCTAGTAAAGAACATGAAGGCATGTTTGAGTATCAGGTTGAGCGCCGCGCCGTTCAAGTAGGCCGCAAAAGGGGAGGGAACCTTGGAATACTCAAAGGTTTAAAGGTAGGTGAGCAAGTGGTGACCTCTAATCAGCAGCAACTAAAACCAGGCAGTAAGGTTTTGCTCAATAACAGCAAGGCGTTCGCTGTGGCAGCTAACTCCGATAAAACATCAGTGGGTCAAGCTCAATTTTCTCCAAAGAGAGTGAGTAGTAACAGCGCTGAAGTTAACCATAGCCAGGGGGAATAATGATGAAGTTTACTGATATTTTTATAAAACGCCCCGTTTTATCGCTTGTGTTGAGTCTTATCTTATTAGTGCTTGGATTCAAGGCATATGACATGTTGCAGGTGAGGCAATATCCAAAGCTTGAAACCGGAGTGATAACCATTAGTACCCAGTATCCGGGAGCCAGTTCGTCGAGTGTTCAGGGCTATGTGACACAGCCTTTACAGGCGCAGGTTGCCCAGGCTGAAGGTATCGATTATATGACCTCTAATAGCAGTTTAGGTAAGTCTTTGATCACTGTCTATCTCAAGTTGGACTATCCCTCAGGTAAAGCCTTAACTGAAATTTTATCTTTGGTACAGCAAGTGAAGTATCGACTTCCCACTGGCGTGCAAGACCCCAGTATTTTAAAGTCGACGTCTCAATCGCCAATCCTGTATCTGTCATTTTCTAGTGATAATCTGGCTACGGAGCAGATCTCTGATTATATTAGTCGCGTCGTTAAGCCTACCTTGTCGACGGTGAATGGTGTCTCTAAAGTCGATATTCTTGGGCAACGTGATTTTGCCATGCGTATTTGGCTTAACCCAACCAAGATGGCGGCTTTAGGGCTCACTGCCAGTGATGTGCAAAATGCCATAAAAGGCAACAATACCGTCAGCGCGGCAGGCAAGATTAAAGATGAATACATCGAGGTGGACATTAATGCACATACCGATGCATCTTCGGTTGCCGATTTTAACAATATCAGCTTAAAAGAGGCCGACGGCCGTTTAATACATCTGCGGGATATCGCGACTGTAGAGTTAGGGGCGAATTCCTATGATGCCCAAGTTAACTTTAATGGCAAGCCTGCGGTGTTAACGGCAATCAGCAATACCTCTAACTCCAATCCGCTCACTGTAGTTGCCGATGTCTATAAAGTGCTTCCAGACATTATAGATAGCTTGCCTGAGGGGATGCATGGGTCAGTTGTCTATGATTCGACTCAGTTTATTACTACCTCAATAGATGAAGTGGCTAAGACATTAATTGAGGCGGCATTAATCGTGGTGATCGTTATCTTTGCATTTCTAGGTTCCATGAGAGCCATGCTGATCCCACTTGTAACTATACCTCTGTCTTTAATTGGCTCGTTATTCTTCATGTTGATTTTGGGCTTTAGTATCAACCTACTGACGCTCTTGGCTATGGTGCTTGCCATCTCCTTGGTGGTGGATGATGCGATTGTGGTGGTGGAGAATACATTCAGGCATTTAGAGGATGGATTGAGTCCCGTACAAGCTGCAATGGTCAGTGCAAGAGAGATAGCCGGGCCCGTGATTGCTATGACCATCACCTTAGCAGCGGTTTACGCACCCATAGGCTTTATGGGCGGTCTTACGGGGAAATTATTCACCGAGTTCGCCTTTACCTTGGCAGGTTCTGTGTTGATTTCAGGTTTCATCGCGTTAACGTTAACGCCGATGATGTGCTCGAAGGTTTTGTCAAAGAGCGTGTTAGAGGGGAAGTTGGTTAAGCGTGTTGATTCAGTTATGGCTGGGATCACTCAAAAATATACGAGGCTTTTGAGCTTAGTATTGGATAATAGAGCTATGGTATGGCCCTTAGCCGGCACTATCTTATTGGCGCTGGTATTTATGTTTACTCATACTTCATCAGAGCTTGCTCCTCAAGAGGATCAAGGCGTGGTGATGATGATGGGTAAGGGACCCGTTCAGGCCAATACCGATTATTTAGCGCATTTCACCCAATCTCTCACTCAAGTTGTTAATCAATATCCGGAAAAGCAGATGGATATGATGGTCAACGGCTATCAAAATAATCATACATTTTTTGGTTTAACTGTACTTAAAGATTGGAGTGAGCGACAAGCGACTGCGAAAGAGGTAATGCAGCGTTTTCAAGCCGACAGTAAGACCTTGCCTGGTGTGCAGATCTATACTTTTTCGCCACCCGACTTACCTGGTACGCCACAAGGGCTGCCATTCCAGATGATTTTGAAAACACCCACGGGAAATTATAAAGACCTCTACCAATATGCAGAAAAATTAAAAGATTACGCGATGAAAAGTGGCAAGTTTATTTATGTTCAAAACGATTTGAATTTCAGTAAGCCGCAGATAGAGGTCATTATAAATCGCGATAAAGCGGCGCTGATGAATGTCAGTGCCCAAGACATAGGTGTGGTCTTGTCTCGCTATTTAAGTGAGGGATTCATTAATTACTTCTCCTTAGACGGCAGGAGTTATCAG
This sequence comes from Shewanella psychrophila, assembly GCF_002005305.1. Taxonomy (NCBI): domain Bacteria; kingdom Pseudomonadati; phylum Pseudomonadota; class Gammaproteobacteria; order Alteromonadales; family Shewanellaceae; genus Shewanella; species Shewanella psychrophila. The sequence goes on along the minus strand of NZ_CP014782.1, from coordinate 2,449,021 downwards.
GTCATTACTCAAGTGCCTCAGGAAGATAGAAACACAGCAACAGATTTGAATCAGTATTATGTCGAGTCTCAGAGCCATGAGATGGTGCCATTAGCGTCATTAGTCACTATTACCAAGAGTGTACAGCCTTCAAATATCGATCAGTTCCAACAACTCAACAGCGCCATGATTGAGGCTAAAATGATGCCGGGTGTGAGCATAGGTGAGGCATATAAGGTGATGGAGCAGGGCGCAAAGCAGATTTTACCTCAGTCCTATTCTGTAGACTCGTCGGGCCAATTACGCCAGTACCTACAGGAAGGTTCATCTCTGGTGGCAACCTTCTTCTTAGCCCTGATCATCATCTATCTGGTGTTGGCGGCGCAGTTTGAGAGCTTTCGCGATCCCTTAATCGTCTTGACCAGTGTCCCTTTGTCAATCTTTGGTGCCATGCTACCGCTTTATTTTGGTGTTGATACCTTAAATATCTACACGGAAGTGGGTCTAGTGACGCTAATCGGACTGATTAGTAAGCATGGGATCTTAATTGTCGAGTTTGCCAATCAGCTGCAAAGAGAGACAAGTTGCAGCAAATATGAAGCGGCACTGAAATCCGCATCAGTCCGCTTAAGACCTGTGCTGATGACCACTGCGGCTATGGTGATAGGTGTAGTGCCATTACTGATAGCATCAGGTGCAGGTGCACAGAGCCGCTTCTCCATCGGTTTAGTGATCACCGTCGGTATGTCGATTGGCACCTTGTTTACCTTGTTTGTTGTGCCGACGGTTTATACCTTTTTAGCGCAAGATCATAAAAAGCAGCAAGAAATAGAAACAGGTGATGCTCAAAGGAGTGAGGTTGCTATTGGACTAAGTGAGTAAAGAACTTTGCGATTAAGGAAATATGGGCTAGCCAGGGACAGGTTGAATGGCTGCTGGCTTCAACTCATCTTAATAGCGAAAGCTTAAATCTCGTTTAGCTTAACTTAGCCCCCTTAAACTGATTTAAACAGGACATTCTTATGAAGAAAATAATACATTTAACATTGGCTCTGGTACTCGTGCTCTTGACTGGGTGCTCGAGTCTAACGCCAACAGCAACAGATCTCGCTACAACAGATGCTTTGACCAATAAACCGCTACATGAGGTGGATTATGATACTGATAAGAAGGGCGTGCAGTGGGTGTCAAAATCAATAGTCCCCCACTACTACAAGGCTTTATTGGTGCCTAAGGTGGAGCTAAAACGAGACTCAACTCAGGACAAGCAGATCCCCGAATCGGTATTAGAGAAGCTTGCTAATGAGATAACAGGGCACTTACGGCAAGAGATCTCCCCCTCAATGAAACTTGTTGATAAAGCGGGTGAAAATGTGGCGCAAGTGAACATTCGAATTAGCCGAGCTACAACCGAACCTGAAGATCTCAAGTTAACGGAAATTATCCCAATAGGGGCTGTGATTGGCTCGGTGAAGATGGCATTAGGTACGCGGGATAAGAACGTTAGGATCATTATAGAGACGCAAATTGTAGATAGTGTCACTTTAAAACCGCTTGCGGAGCGTGTCGCTGTGATTAAAGCATCGGGCGTACTGGAGAACAGTAGCAGTCATTTGAATTATGAACAGATTAGAACAAATGTAGATAATTTCGTGCAAGAAACAAGAATGTTTATTTTCTCCGCAGCCTATGAAGCACATCAAGATGCACTGAAGTAGATTACTGAACAGAAATGCTTAAATATATCATTGCTATATCACTCACACTGCCATTTTTTATTTTAACTGATGCCAATGCCGCTGATGTACTTTCCCCCTCCTCAAGTTGGGGGCAATTCACTTTTGAAAATGATGCTTTTGGCGTACTTGAGCCCAGTGACGACGGTTACACTAACGGTGTTGCCTATTCTTGGGGAGAAGCCCAAGTTAACAGCTTCGAGGACGTTAACATTCCAGCTTGGTTGCATTATATCAGTGACTGGACTTACATCAATCGAGGTGAGGATGGGAGTTACACTGTAAGTTATTCGATCCAACAAGGCATGTATACGCCTACAAACTTGGAAGAGGAGTCATTGATTGTTGATGATAGGCCATATGCAGGGGTCTTAATATGGCAAGCTAAATTGCGCCAGTTTGATAAAAATGTTGCAACAAGTCTAATTATCGATGTAGGCGTTGTGGGACCAGCAGCTCTGGCTGAGCCAACACAAACAGCTATTCACAGTGTTATTTCGGCGACAATGGCAAATGGTTGGGACAATCAAATTAACAATGAACCAGTATTTCGAGTCGGGTCTGAATATGTAAAGCGGTTAGCAGATTTTCCACTGTCAGATAGTATTGTCAGTGATCTTAATTTCTATGCTCAAGCTGGTATCGGCAACCTTAGAAGCGATGTCAGTATGGCATTAATTTTTAGACTCGGGAGCGGACTGGATGAGACCTTTTCTCTAGTGAGTCCAACCGCTTCCCATAGTGCTAACCCCTATACGTTAGTATCTGGTCATGGTTTTTACTGGCAGGTATTTATGTCATTGCATGGCCGTTATGTCTTAAACGATATTACCTTAAACGGTAATACTTTCGAAGATAGTCATTCTGTCGACTTAATTCATGAGCAGAATCAATTTAGCTTAGGCTTTGCTATGCGCTGGGAGAGCTGGGGAGTATTGTTTTCGACATTACGTGGAAGCAAACAATTTGATGATCAACAAGATGATACTAACTTTGCCGCCGTAAGTATCAGCTACTTCTATTAATTTCATGGAAGCCAGAGCTTTAGATTAAAACAGAAAATTAAAGCCCTGACAAAGTTACATGAAAAATAATATTTAGTTACTTAGTTTGTTCGCACTTAACTTTTAGTTCGTTACAGATTTTCAATACAGCAGATAATGGTGTTGTTTCATTATCTGCTGTTAGATCTGAAACAATCGTTAATTGTGATAACTTTGAATTAAGAGCCGTAACTTTGATACTGCCACTGGTCTCATTTTTGAGTATGTCGAGCTGCATAGCTGAGTCGTTTTTATTGACGATAGTGACATTAGGTTTTCCTTGAATCGTTTTGATAGCGACTTGGTAAACATTTTTAGCTGGCGCTTCTATGTCAACGGACGCCACTTCATGATTTTGACTCTTGTAATACATCACGGCCCCAATCGTTGCAATGCCTGCACAACCAGAAACGGATAACGATATAAGTAACATTATTACTAACTTTTTCATATTTTGTTCCTTGGATACATTTAGAATAAATAATAGCAGCGATTAAACATCAAGATGTTCAAACTACTAGTTTTTGAAGCTGACTTATAGAGCACAATGGAGAGTCTGTTTATCCACTTTTATGAGTTATTGTTTGGCGTTTAACTGACTTAGACTTAAAGGCTAGATATTACCTCTGGTGCTAGCTTACAACAATTTAAATATTCCAATGTAAACTCATACCTATCTATGTTTCAGTTTTGGTTCAGTAGTTTATAGTAGCTTATCTCTTGTGTACTTATTCCAGCATCAACTATCTCGTTAGATCACAGGAACCGTAGTGAGGAAACGACTTATGCCATTTTCATTGAAAAAAAACGTCAAAATCCATCTTTGTTTAACTTTGCTGTTATCTACATTACTGCCGAGTTTCGTTTTGGCTAAGTCCGCTACTGAAATTGTGGCTGAATCTGATAAGCAGATGCGCGGGGATGCTAGTTATACTGTGTCGACCATGAATATCATTCGCCCAGATTGGATCCGCTCCATGAGCATGAAAAGTTGGACCAAGGGGCAAGACTTATCACTGGTACTGGTGACTGCTCCGGCAAAAGATAAAGGCAGTGCATCGCTTAAACGTCAAAAAGAGATGTGGAACTGGATCCCGAGTATCGAACGTGTCGTTAAAATTGCCCCATCTATGTTGAGTCAATCCTGGATGGGTTCTGACTTTACCAATGATGATCTTATCAACCAGTCCTCCATTGTTGTCGATTATGACCATAGGTTAGTCGAAGCGCAGGTTATCGACGGCGAGGCTAGCTATGTTATCGATGCTATCGCGAAACCCGATGCACCAGTGGTGTGGAGCAAGGTGAGGTTATGGATCTCAAAAGATAGTTATCTGCAGCGAAAAGTTGAGTTTTATGATGAATTCGATGACTTGGTCAATACCATGGAAACCTTCGATATTAAAAAGATGGGAGGGCGGTTAATAGCCACTCGGATGACCATGACTCCAGCCGATAAGCCTGGCAATAAAACCGAGATGCTCACCCATGAAGCTCAGTTTGACTTCGATATTGGCGATGAATTTTTCTCTCAAAGTCAGATGAAAGCGTTAAGGGATTAAGGTTTTAGTTACGAGCTACGAGCTTTACTCGCTACTCGTAGCTGATTTTAGGGAGATCTATGTTACTAAAACTTGCTTGGCGAAATCTGTGGCGACAGAAGCGGCGCACAATACTCACAGCTTGTGCGCTCGCTTTAGCGTTAATCCTCTCTCTAGTCATGCGTAGCACCCAAGAGGGGAGCTATGCCAATAATATCGAAAACAGCGCTCGTTTCTCCACAGGACTGATTCAGCTGCAAGATCCGAATTTTGCTGAGACGCAGAGTATTGATGATCTTTTGCCCCAAAGTGATGCCTTTATCGATATTGCTAAACAGCTACCAGATGTAGAGCGAGTCCTGCCTCGCATAGAGTCCTTTTCATTGGCCGCAGCGGCTGATAAGTCCAAAGGCGTTATGGTGCTGGGCGTCATGCCTGAGCTTGAAGATGATTACTCGGGGATTACCAGTAAGCTTGTGGCTGGAAGATTCCTTAAGCAAGATGATAAACAGGTACTAATTGGCCAAGGTCTGGCTGAATATTTTGAGTTAACTGTTGGCGATGAAATAGTGCTGTATGGGCAAGGATATCGGGGGCAGACTGCAGCCGGGCTTTACACCATTAAAGGTATACTACATTTCCCTGTATCAGGACTCGATAACCAGCTCGTCTATATGCCACTACCACTGGCACAAACCCTCTTTAGCACAAATAAACAGGTAACGGCTTGGGTGTTGCATACCAAAAATCTGTCTCAGATTGAACAAACTGTTAATCGGTTAAAGCAGGTTTATAGCGAGCAAGGTAAGGCTGCAGGTTTTACAGACAAGGTCAATGTACGTGATTGGAAGGCGTTATCTCCAGAGATGGCGCAGCAGATAGCCATGGATAAGGCTGGTGGGATATTCATGATGTATTTACTTTATGGTGTCGTAGGCTTTGGGCTGTTTGCCACTATTTTGATGATGACCTTAGAGCGGCAGCGAGAGTTTGGCGTTATGTTAGCCACGGGCCTGTTAAGGCCCAAGCTGCTTGCCTTAGTCATGCTTGAATCTGGATTTATCTCTCTTCTTGGTATTGTATTTGGCCTGCTTGTGGCCACGCCCATACTTGTCTGGTTTAATCTTCACCCAATACAGTTAACCGGGGAAACTGCACAATTGATGCTAGACATGGGCTGGGAGCCGATAATTCCTATGATGTTAGCGCCATGGCTGTTTATCGACCAGATACTGATTGTACTCGTTCTGATGTTGTTGTGCTTAATCTATCCACTATGGCGGGTTTACCATTTAGATTTGGTGACCGCGCTAAAGGGAGGTGATCATGCTCATTAAGCTAGCGTGGAAAAACCTTTGGCGACGTATTTATTATAACCATCTAAGTATATCTGCCTTGCTTGAACGGAGGGCTGGCTATGTTGGTTAAACTCGTTTGGAAGAATCTTTGGCGACGTAATAATTATAACCATCTAAGTATATCTGCCTTGCTTGAACGGAGGGCTAGTTATGTTGATTAATTTAGCCTGGCGAAATCTTTGGAGAAATAAACTACGTACCTCCATTATGCTCAGTGCTATGGTGTTTGGCCTTATTGGCGTGGTGACCATGATGGGGTTTATGACTGGCATGTACGGTAATATGATCGATAATGCTATTGCCTGGCAAACCAGTGATCTTCAAGTTCATAATCGTCAGTATGTTGATAATCCAGAGCTTAAACTTCTTATCCATTCCCCTGAAAATGTCACCAAAGCGTTAGCGAGTATGCCAGAAGTCAAAGCCTGGTCTTCACGGTTTTTGGTCGATGGCATGGTGGCATCGGCACGCTCTAGCCGTGGGATCCGTATCAATGGTGTCGATATCGATGACGAAGCTAAAGTTACCCCACTTGCCAGTAAACTGGTTACGGGGACTTGGCTACCTATTGAGGGCAGACACCCTGTGCTGGTGTCTCAAAAAACGGCTGACCGATTGAAATTACGTTTAGGCTCAAAAGTGGTTTTAACCTCTAGCAATGTTGAGAAAGATGTCACCGGCGCGGCCTTTAGAGTCGCCGGTATTTTCAAAACGCCTTCAACAGGTTTCGATGATGGCAACCTCTATGTCAGACGCGGCGATCTGATGAAGATGGCGGGACTTGATGGCGTGCATGAGATAGCTGTGGTGCTGAATACCACTAGCAGTAAAATTGGCAGTCACTTCTCCAATGAACTCGCCCTTCAGGTGAAAGCTAAGCTTGAAATTGCTAACAAAGGCAATCTCAATAGCATCAGAGATTGGCAGAAGATCCAACCTATGCTGGCAACTATCATCTCTCAGATTGGCGTGAGTAACGCCATTGTGCTGGCCATCTTTATGCTGGCAATGGGCTTCGGCATTATCAATATCATGTTGATGTCGGTATTTGAGCGGACCCGCGAGTTTGGTGTCTTGATGGCTGTCGGTATGCAAAAGCATAAGGTTTTTACACTGATCATATTAGAGACGGGGCTACTCGGTGTTACTGGGGGGCTTTTAGGTGTCTGCGGTGCTTCTATTTTAGTTAATATTTTGCAAATTACCGGTATTGAGCTTGGTGGTATGGCTGAAGGCGTCGGCGCTTTAGGCGTGGATACCACTTTGTATCCTCAAGTTTCTGTGCTGGAGTATTTTTCTACCTTTGTCACTGTCATTGTAGTAAGCCTGTTTGCGGCTCTGTATCCGGCAAGGCAGATCTTAAAACTTAGTCCGGTCGATGCCATGGCTGAAAAACATTAATGCTCGTCGCAAGTTATGACGTTATTGAGTGATCGATTGTCAGTCGTTAAGAACGAAAAGGGTAACTATGAGTATTCAAACAACTCAACTGTGTAAAACTTATAACCAAGATACCGACTTTCCTGTGCATGCGGTTAAGGCATTAGATCTCAATATTGAACAGGGGGAGTTTGTTGCCGTGATGGGACCTTCCGGCTCAGGTAAAACCACCTTGCTCAACATGATTAGCGGCATCGATGAGCCAACATCCGGCACGGTTATTATCGATGGTAATGATATCTGTCAGTTAAGTGATAAAGACTTGATTGGTTTTCGTCGTGATCATGTGGGTTTTATCTTTCAGGATTACAGTCTGCTGCCGGTGCTTACCGCATTAGAGAATGTCGAGTTTGTGATGCAGCTTCAGGGGCATTCTGAAGATGAGTGTCGAGCACGCGCAACTGACCTTCTAAAGCGTGTGGGACTCGGGGAGCATCTGCATAAGGTGCCATCTAAACTATCAGGTGGTCAACAGCAGCGAGTGGCTGTGGCGCGTGCATTAGCACCTAGACCTAGGTTTGTGATGGCCGATGAGCCTACTGCAAACTTAGATGCGGCTAGCACTTCTGAGCTACTGGATATTATGCAGCAGCTTAATGAAAATGAAGGGACGACATTTATCTTCTCAACTCATGATCCAAGAGTTATCAAGCGTGCCCGCCGAGTCATCGTATTTGAAGATGGTCAGTTAACTGAGGACCGTGTGCAGGAACCAGTACAGGAAACTGTGCAGTTAAGAGCACAAGAGCAAGTGCAGTGAAGAGTGCAGTAAAGAGTTCAGTGAGTTTCACTGTACCAGTATTGCTTACCTCATCGATTTTACTCTTGCACCCGGCGACAGCTTCTACTATTCCGGGTCTTGAACCTGCTAAAAATTGGGATCTCGATGGCTATGTGAAGTATATGGGCACGATCTCCTATCCAGACTCTGCTTCCGATAGCGTCGATCATCTATTGCATCAGCGATTTAACTTTGAGTATCGCTTCGACAGTGAGCTTAGATTCAATGCCTCGATGCGAAATAGAGTGTTCTATGGAGATAGTGCAAAAATTCCTGGTTATGGCGATCTTATAGGCTTAGATCCTGGTTACTGGGATATGTCGGCAACCTGGCTAGATACCGAAGGCTGGGTGGGTAATACCCAGTTTGATCGCGCCTATATCGATTGGAAGCCCAGCGAGTTTGCTGGTGGAGATTGGCAAGCAAGAGTCGGGCGTTTTCGTATTAATTGGGCGATGAGCACCCTGTGGAATCCAAACGATATCTTCAATGCGTATTCGATATATGATTTTGATTATGAGGAGCGCAGTGGTGCCGATGCTGTACTTATTAGCCGTAAACTTGGCTTTGCTAGCTCATTAGATTTTGTTTATAACCCTAATCAAGATAGCAAACTAACCAGCTATGCGGCCCGTTATTTAACTAACTATGCTAGCTGGGATCTGCAGTTTTTAATCGGGAAATCTGGATTTGATCATGTTTTGGGCGCTGGTTTTTCCGGCGATATTGGCGGCGCAGGCTTTAGAGGTGAAGTGAGCTATTTTGAGCCTCAATATGATTATTGGCCAATAGAAGAACCTGTTCCTTATGATTCTATCGCTAACATACCGACAGGCATAAACCCTTTAGCTAATGGAGCGAGTTTATCTCCTAGAGCTCAGAGACTAGAGGCAACCAGTGTCGCCACACTAGAGATGGATTATAGCTTTACCGGAGCGAGAAACTGGATGGTCAGAGGCTCTGTGCTGCATATCTCAGAACCCACTGAGTCAGATAGCGCCTTGCTTTATTTAAATATTCCTTTGACTGCGAGAACCTTAAGTTTTACTCACTGGACCAGTTATCTGGAGCTTGGGTTCGACATTTCACCACTGAGTCGACTCACCTTTAGCAATAGCTTTTATGATGATGGCTCCTACTTTTATGGGGCTAATATGAGTTATTCATTGGCAAATGAGTGGACCATGCTGATGGTATTGCAGCGATTCGATGGTAGCAGTGGCAGCTTGTTTTCACAGAGCGCATCGACACTTGGGTTTGTGCAGCTAAAATGGAGTTTTTAGTTCTGTTATTTCCTAAGGGTAAGATTTAGTCGATATTCTTCACTCATCATTCTCTGATATTTGAATCCTTGTTCCATAAACTAGTACTAGGTACTTGACTAAATATGTCGGAATTAATAACATGCTATAAAAATACATGTTTAAGGTCCATTGTCAAAGGAGATCCTAATGGCTATTAGTTTTTTCAAAAAGAAAAGTGCGGCAGAAAAAAACACTCAAACTGAGCTGGAGTCTATTCAAAATTTGAAGCAAGGCGCTAGTTATGCTGATGAAAAAGTAGAGGCTGATAATAAGCTAAAACATGGTGAATCAGGTGTATGCTGCGGTTCATGTTCATAATAGCAATTGGTATAAGTGTTCGATGATATCGAAATTGACCTCAACTAAAGCCTCGTTTCTTCGAGGCTTTTTAGTATCTCTACAGCTTTGGCTTTGATAGTATCGCTTCAGTTTACTTTACTATTTCGGAGTCAGTTTGAGTCAATCCATTTCAGCCCTGGAGTTCGGCAAAGAGAAGCTTAGTCTTTTTTTCTGTCCACTCGAACATGAACTTTTGACATCTGAGCAGGCCGACTCGATTAGACATTGGCTACCCGAAGATGAGCAGATTAAGGTCGCACGTTATATTCAGCTTTCAGCCAGAGATAAAGGTTTGATGGTTAGAGGGTTCTTGAGAGGAATCTTATCTCTGGTTGCTAAAGAAACTAGTACAAATGGAGAGTCTATTTCTCCGGCGGATTGGTGTTTCGAATATGGCAAGAAAGGAAAGCCTACCTTAGTTAGTGAGCAGCAAGTTCAAAGTGGGCTGCACTTTAATATTAGTCATAGTGGCGACTGGTTGGTGGTTGCTGTGATGGGGAAAGCTGAACATAATAATATTAGTGAACTAGGGGTAGATATAGAGAGATGTAGGCAAACGACGAACATCTATCCTATCTTAAATCATTATTTTACTAATGAAGAGTCTGAGGCCTTGCTTGCGCTTCCTAATGATAAGCAAAGAGAACGCTTCTTCGATTTATGGACACTGAAGGAGTCCTATATCAAGGCAAAAGGCCTTGGCCTGGCTTTATCTCTTAAATCATTCAGCTTCGATTTTTCTGCGATTAAAAAGAAAAAATTAGATTTATTTGCAAAAGATACTTGTATTAATGTCTTACCTATCTTTGAAGAGATCCAACTTAATCTTCACCGGGGTGAGTCGGTAAAGTTGGCTGATACTTGGTCGGTGTTATTCGGCAAGTTAAACGAAGATTATCGATTTGCTGTGAGTGTAGATGTCGATTCAAAACTTGATATCCATGCGCGGAAACTGGAAATCACGGAACTGTTAAAATAATTTTATTCGTATACGAACAATGAAAAAAGAGCAGAGTGACAACATAAATGCCATCTCTGCTCGAAGAGGGAGGGATAAATAAGCCTTAATATAGGCAGGAGTAACCTAAATAAGACCTTATCGCGCTCTTTCTAGCTTAGAGTTAGTACTTGGCCTGCAATGTTAACCATAGCTTGTCGGTATCATTCGAGAAGCCGTAACCTGCATCGGCGCCACTGAAGCTGGCATATTTAACGCCAACATCATAGTGCTCCGCAAAAGGGTAAGTGGCTGCTATGCCCCATTCTTTACCCATATCGATATCACCGTAGTCAGAATCAAACTTATGGTATTTGGCGAGTAGCTTAAGCCCCGCAACTTTTGCCGTGAGTACGACGTGGGCATCCACGAGACCATTCTCCCAGTTTCCCATACCGCCGAAGAGAAATTTATCAGTCCAACCGTTGAAGGCGTGCAGCGTTGCTAATGGTGTGATAAATCCAGCATTGCCATCATCTGACCCCAATACTTCGTAACCTATTTTTGCGCCAAAGCCTTCGAACCCAACACCTGCACCCAATTTATAATAATTAGCGGTATAGCTTGTCGGGTTATTCTCTCCCTCTGACTGTTGGGCATATTCAGCTTCGTAGCTGAGTTTGACTGCATCAAGTTTGAGTTTGCCCGTTGCACGAATACCGTAGGTATCACTTGAGAAAGCTGCAACGTCCATGTTATCAATTAAGTAGGCATAGCCTGTAATATTGGCAATTTCACTGGCTTTGTAGTTCACGTTAAGCAGGCTGGTTTTATTCTTATGCTCATCTTTGCCTGAGTCTTCGGAGAAGATGCGGTTTACGTTGTTAATATAAGAATAGTAAGCGGTAAGGTTTTCAATGGCGGTATTTTTTACCGAGAAGGCGTCATAAGTTTGCTCATTTTGACGGAAACCTACGCCACCAACGAATCTTTGATTATCCAATAATATCCGCTGACGACCATATTTTACTAAGGTTTCAGCTGGACCTCGATAGCCGATGAATGCCTGATTGATCTGGGTGTATTCGTAATCGCCTATCAGTGGTTCATTATCGGTGGAGCGTACATCATCGACTTCAGTCAGTGCAAACAGCTTGTAGATATCACCAGTTTGGTAGGTTAATCGGGTACGTAATGTGGTTTGATTCTGATTATCTACCGTATCTACATCGGCATCTTCGTAGCGTAAGCGGAACTGTAAGTTGATTTTTGAATCATCGATAAAGGCTTTCTTTAATGGGTCTACGCTGTCAGTGGCAACAGCAGAGGCTGAAAGAGAAGCTAAAATTGCTAGGGTCAGTGCACGAACTTTCATTGTGTAGTCCTTATGTTTCGTCATTGCTCTGTGACTGTTATAGATGTGAATTGCAGTGGTTTGTTTGATCTGAAACAAACTTAATCTATGATTTTGATATGACGGTAATAAGTGTGACGAAGATCATTGACTTACCTAGACTTAACCTTACCTATAAAGTAGTATTTTTAGTTTTATCTAAATTAGCTTTTGATGGTTTATCTTGATAAATAAGATTGGATTATAAATCTAAACTTGGACGGTTTGTCAGTCCTCCCTAGGAGGGAAAGTTAAAATTAAATGACGGGTATGAATCTGTTGATGCTATAAAACACCCAAGGTGAAACCTTAGGTGTTTTATAGGTTAGTTATAATCTGCCAGTTTTATAAAAGGTGGCATACTTCTTGTTAATTTTTTGCTTGTTCAGGTTTTAAAGGGACGATTTCAAAGTCTGTTTTAAACTCGACCAGACTAGAAGATATTTTATCTATTGTTGTTTTATCACCACTTAATTTTGCTGTGCCATCGGCCAGTAGTGTTTTGAGTTTAGTTTGGCCCATTAGTATACGGGTCACATCGGATTTATTGATTGTAAGCGTTGCATCGGCTTGCTTAACCTTTGTTACTTCGATGTTATTCAAGTTACCGTTACTCATCTCTACATATAAAATTCGATTATCATCCGGAGTGACGACATTGAGCGTGACCTTGCCCTGTTTGGCCGCTTTTATGCTATCTATTTTGACCGCTAAGAAATCGAACAGGGTTGGCATGTCCATTTCACTGATCACATCAGCTGACGCTGTTTTTGGCGCACCGGGTTGAATACCTATGCGTAGCTCTTGGGCACCGGTAAGGTAGATGTTTCTCCAACCAGCGGTTTCAGACTGATAACCTAGCTGTTCATAGGTATCGGCAAGTAATTGACGTGCTTGATCGTTGCCCGGTTGCGCCATGACAACCTTGTTCAGCGCAGTAGCTACGAAACGGTATTCGCCCTGAGAGTAGTCTGACTTAGCACGTTTAACTACTGCATCGGCACCGCCCATGTATTCGACAAACTTTGCGGCTTCTGGGTGGGTAGGTAGAGGATTGAGGTTAGCCGGATTCATATCGAAATAGCCTAAATACATGTTGTAGACAGCCTTGGCATTATGACTGTAAGAGCCATGATAACCGTTGGTGTGCCAAGACTTGCGGATAGCCTTGGGGATAGTGTCTTGAATAGCATCGCCTATATCCTGAATAGTGACACCTTGGTTAGCTAGGCGCAGTGTCTGGTTGTGGATTAAACCATAGTTATCGCGCTGGAGTCTTAGGAAGTCGTTGATCTCGCCATTACCCCAAATGGGTGCGGTGTGGGCTGAGAAAAGGGTCTCGACTTCGCCGCCGAAAGCATCGATCATCGCATTGATGTCTTTGGACCACTTCTGGGCATCACGTACCTTGGCACCGCGCAAGGTATAGATATTATGCATGCCTTGATAGGTTAGCTCGGCTGTCCATAAGGCCTTCATCGACGGAATATAAGTGGTCATCTCCGAGGTGGCTTCGGTGCCTGAGGCGTCCATAAATATCATATCCAGACCATCTATGGTCAAGGCTTCCCACTTGCCTTTACTGTTTAAGGTGTAGTCAGGTTTAACATAGGTGATCTCACCTTTGGACAGACCCTTACCGAGGGCTGCATCGACGATACCGTGAGAGTTTATACCTAAAGTCGCGCCGTATTGATAGGCGACCCGGCGGCTCATGGCGTTACCTGCTAATACATTCTCATCAACAATTTCCTTGGTGATATTATTGGAACCGTATACTTTCACATTGGGGTAAAGTTCCTGCACCCCTCGGGAACCGCCGAAGTGATCGACATGGCTGTGAGAATAGATCATGGCAACTACCGGTAGATCACCACCTTCGGGCATATTCTTCATGGCAAATTCCAGTGAGATCTTGGCTGCTTCCTTGGTTAACAAGACATCATAGGCTATCCAACCATGATCTGAACGGATAAGGGTCAAGTTAGCCAGATCGGTGCCGCGGACCTGGTAGATGCCTTCGCGCACTTTATAGAGGCCATCGGCGACCATATTCAATTTCGCCTGACGGTAAAGAGATGGGTTGACTGTATCCGGGGCCTTACCGCTGATATATTCAAAGTCGGCGCGTAAAATGGCTGCGGCCTTGTCATCTAGCTTAGCAATGAGGTTTTTTGAGGCCTGATCGAAGGCCGCCGTATCTGAGAAGTTTAGCTGCTTGGCGAAGTCGTTATTGGCTTTAGCTGTGTGAGCTGTGGCATCTTTGCCCTGATAGCTGACGGTGATACTTTCGTGTTCATGTTGAGCGGCAAGACTGTTGAAAGACAGTACCGCTATTATTGATGCAGAGATAAGAGATTTTTCATGGGTTTACCTTAGTCAAAGTGTATGCATTGACATCAGTATATCCAGCTTGAATTAATGAATAATCGGGGCTAACCTTTGATCTAATATTTATATTATGAATGTTAATGTTGTAATAACGTATTCTTATGGATGTTCTATGCCTCAACAGAAACAGTTTGATCTTAACCTTTTACGTGTGTTTGCAACGGTTTGCAGAAGGCTTCGTTTAGCCGAGCCGCGGAAGAATTGGATCTCACTCAATCTTCGGTGAGTAACGCTATTGCCCGTCTTAAGCGTACGGTTGGTGAGGAGCTGTTTATTCGTGTCGGTAGGGGGGTAAAACCAACATCGGCAGCGCTGAGTCTTTATGAGCAGTTTGAGTCACCACTGGCTAGTATTGAGCAGAGTTTGCAAGGCATAGATGCATTTGACCCGAAAAATAGCCGACGAACATTTTATATTTATGCCAATGAAATTATGATTGGTTTATTGCATCATGGGGCTGAACAGTGGCTTAAATCAACGAATATCAAGCTGATCTTTCGGGAGACCCCAGTTCAAGAGCAGCAATTGCAGTTAGATCTACAGCTTGAGACTGTCGATTTAGCCATAGATATGATCAAACCTGAATTAGCCTCTTTTAATAGCCTGGAGGTGATGACAGATAAACTTGTTTGCGTAGTGAGAAAAGAGCATCCAAGGATCTCTGGTTCGATTAGCCGCGCGCAATATTTTTCCGAAAAGCACATCGTCCTCAATATGAAACGGGGGAACTTGAGTATGGTGGATCTGCTCACTGATGAGGTGCTGCCGACAAGGGAGATGTATTCAGAGCAAGCATCGATACTGGCCATGTTAGCGACAGCTGCTAACAGTGATGCGATTACGTTAGCTTCGAACTCTTATGCTAAGCAGTATGCTGAATTGCTTGGTCTCCAGATATTATCACTGCCCTTAGATGTAAATCCTATCAAATATCACATGGTGTGGAGCTGTAAACTAACCAGAAATCCAGCTAATATGTGGCTAAGGAATACACTGCTGGGTCTTATTGAATCAAGGGTAAGTATATCTAATTGAAAATTTAGATATATTAATATGACAATTACTTATCTAGTGATAAGTAATTTGTGAAATTAAGGGTTAAAGTGAGAATGGAAAATGGCACAGCAAAAACAGTTTGACGTAAATTTATTGAGGGTATTTTTGGCTGTCTGCCGCACAGGGTCATATACCTTAGCAGCAGAAGAGTTAGATTTAACTCAACCCTCAGTGAGCAATGCCATCACACGCTTTAAGGCCGTTATAGGTGAGGAACTCTTCGTTCGGGCGGGCCGTAACATCAAGCCTACAGCCATGGCCAATTATCTCTATGAGCAGCTCAACGATTCCTTCACTAATATAGAGCAAACTATTTCGGGGCTTGAGGGATTTGATCCAATCACCTCTGAGCGCCAGTTTGTTATTTTAGCTGGGGATGTTGTTACTCACTTCTTACAGCCGGCGTTAGAAGAGATAGTTAAAGACCTCCCTATTGAAATTATTTTTCGTGAACCTCCCGATTATGATGAAGATATCATGGAAAAACTTTATCAGGAGCAGGCCGATCTTGTCATCGATATGCAATTGCCAATGGATCTTCGTTTCGAAAAACAGCTTATCATGAGCGAGACGCCAGTATGTGTTGTGAGAAAAAACCATCCCCGTATTGGGGATGAGATATCTTGGGATGAATACTTCGATGAGAGGCATGTCGTAATCAAGATGAGGCGTTTCAATCTCACGGCGGTTGATCTATTGACTGATGAAGTCCTGCCTACACGTAAAGTACACAGCATTAAGTCTTCACTATTAACAGCTTTCGATACTATCTCTGCCGGGGAAGCTATCAGTGTATCTCCAAAAAGATATGTTGAAGACTACCTTGAAATGTTTAACTTAAAGCTCGTTCAACCCCCATTTAAGATGCGTAATATCGAAATTGAGATGGTGTGGAAGCGAAAACACAACAAGAATCCGGCTCATATCTGGCTTAGAGATAAAATATGTGAGGTAGTTGGGAACTCAATTTAATTAAAATAGCTAGTTATCTTAGCTATTCAATATGTTCAACCTCCCCGAAATTAGCCTTGCTAATGACATCAATCTACAGGTGTTAAAGTTTAGTTGTGTACTGAGGTATTTTGATGATTGTTTGTTCAAGTGCTTGTTTACATTAATTAATGGATAATAAAACCGCAATATTAAGGTTGATACATTCACAAGCTGAATGTCTTAACGGCTTCTAGCGCTAATTATTTATATACAGTCTTTTTATATAGTAGTGACCTCTAAACATCGTTGAATTTTAAGTCGGAATATCAGGTGTATATTCCATTTGTGATTTACACAATTATTCCGTGGGATGTTTGATGGTTACCTATACGGTCGATTATAAGCTTGTCTTGTTTGGCTCTGTTGTTAGGCAACCAATTAATTTTGGGGATGTCATAAATTGTCTTTTCCCTATGTATACCTAATTGAGAGCATATTATGAATTTTAAAAAGACTAGCGTTGCAACGGCTTTAATGTCAGTTCTGTTTTTAGTAGGCTGTTCTTCAACGTCATCAACCGGAACTGATAATACTGATCCAGATTTCAGCAATCCAGGCTTAGAAAATCCAATTGAAATACCTGGAACGCCAGCTAATCCGATTGAAGGAGTTCCAGATAATGAGTTACCTCCTATCGAAGATGTTCCTAGTAATGAACTTAATCATTTTTCAATTACTGAAGATGGTTACATTAAAATGAATGGAGAGCTTCTAGGTCATTATGATGATGGGAAGCTTTATGTAGGTGGTAAAGAATACGCAACAGTTGAACCAGTAAAGTCTTCGGGTAAAAATGAGTATCTTATAACTGGTAATGATGGTCTACAATTTCACGTTGATGTCACTAATGGCGTGATCTCGGTGGATTGGGCTAAATCGACCGTTGACGGTGGCTGGGATGTGACTAAACCACCTGTTGATTTACCGCCAACAGATGATGTACCTGATTTCGGCATCAATCACATCTCAATTAATGATAACGGTTATGTATTTAATAATGGCGATATTATTGGCCATATAGACTCTGAAGGTGTGATCCATAAAGGTACAGACGAGGTAGGTAAAGTACATCAGATTGGAAATTCAGGGGTCTATGTAATCACTCGTGATGATTCCAATGCCTTTTATTTTGCCAATGTGAGTGAAAATGGAGTTGTTCATGTCATCAAGAAGTTCGATATTGAAAAAGCTGCTTCTAAGTTAACGACATCTCAGAAGTCTAACATCAAATCGAAAGTGCAAGCTGCTAAAGCGCGCGTTCAATCTCAATTGAAGCGTTAAAATTAAGTGATTCCAGCTAAATGGCAGCCCCATGAGGGGCTGCCATTTTTTATTTTATCGAATCGATTCGCCTAATAATTTAGTCTTCTTATTCTTAAAGTAGGCTCTTTAGAAATTAAACGTATTGAGAGCTCTATGAATAAGTTTTTTATTTTCGCTGTATATGGTTTAGCTGGGGGCTTTTCTGCAAATATTTATGCCACTTCCATTGCTAATGATATCGAACTGATCTTTCCGCCTAAAGGCATAGTCATAGAACAAGGTGTTGAAGGTGATCCTTTATACAAGTCAGTTGGTGTAGATGTAAAAATTCAAGATGGTGAAGCTGTGTATACCCTTAATGCGAGTTTTGATCTTGGTGAGACCTGGCGTGTATTTGGTGAATATGACAGCAATGAGTTTTGGGAAGTGGGTGTAGGTAAAAGCTTTTATACCTCATTAATGTTTACCGAAGTCACGGCGAAAGCAAATAGTGCAGGTTACAGTGCGGGTGTTTTTGCTGGTATTCCCGTGAGTGAAACGGTCATCTTGATGGCCGATACTAATTATAACTGGTATACCGATGAATTCAGACTTGGGTTTGAGCTTGGTGATGATTATCAGGGCGAGCTAGGTTTTACTCCCTCTGATACCATCGATATTATGCTGGGTGTATCCTGGAGTGCCCATCAACGTTTGAATGTAAGTTATAGCTATAACCATGTTTATGATACACGAGGTGGTAATAGCTGGGTGACCTTGCCTGAACTCGGTATCCATAAGCAGTGTTTTTTAGATATCAATTGCAATAAGGGCAATTTTAACTATCACGATATTACATTTACGACGCAGGTTTGGAAATTCTCTCCCTATTTTACCTATACCTATTTTTCCGACAGAGAAAACTTCTATGAGTTCGGCCTTTCATTTAAGTGGTAAATCAATATTCTTGAGTTGCGAGCTGCCGATACGTTAAATACAATAATTTGCGGAGATAACTGATAAAACTTATAGAGCAGCCAAAGAGCTGCAAGGCTCTCATTTTCTCTCTGGTTGTCAAATGTGATGACTGGGGAGTTTTTTTGATAAATGCTAGAGAATAAAAAAGATGAGCCGTTGCTCATCCTTTTATTAAAATCTTAAAACTCTTTCGCTTATTGTCTGGCTAAACGATGGTTTTCTGGTGGCGTCTCGAAATCACTACGGTAAGGGTTAATATCTAAGCCACCACGTCGTGTGTAGCGTGCATAAACCGTGAGTTTTGCGCAATGACAAAAACGTTTTAGGTCGACAAAGATACGTTCGATACACTGCTCATGAAACTCATTATGTTGGCGAAATGAGATGAGATACCTAAGCAGCTTTTCTCTATCGATTTTTGGCCCCTGATAACGGATCATCACGCTACCCCAGTCTGGCTGAGAAGTGATCAAACAGTTCGATTTAAGCAGGTTAGAGTTAAGCGTTTCGGCAACGACCGCTTTCTCATCTGTACTGTTCTCAAGGTATTGAGGGTTAAACTTGTAGTCATCAACTTCTATATCGAGATCGTCAATGCAAGTACCCGGAAGTTCAACTATGCGTTGGCTCGCGAACTGTTTCGGTTCAAATACCTTAACGCTGACATTACCTACGGCACAGTTTGACAAGTCTTGAGTCAAGGTGGCTTGTACTTGTTCTAGATTGTCGAATTTAGTTTGATTGAAGCTATTGAGATACAGTTTAAATGACTTTGATTCAATCAAGTTTTCGCTGTCAAAGCTGAGTTGAAACTCGGCTATGGCAACGACAGGCTTGCCCTTAGCATTGAGCCAGGAAAGTTCGTAACCCGTCCAGATATCTGTACCATGAAAAGGCAAACTTTCATTGAGTTCGATTGCATCACGATTAAGTTTACGCGGAACCCCTTGCAGCAAAGAGGCCTCATACTCGGACTGATAGCCCGTTGCTTTACCAAGTGTTAAGCCACTGAGTGCCTCTGCATCCGTATAAGGATCATGAACTTGTGTCATCAATAGAAATTCCATGTCAAAATAGGCGCATATTATACTCAAAATTTGGGCTTCTGCTAAGTGTCTTCTTTACCTGCTTTAGATAATTTCTTGAAAATTTATCAACTGACCTATCTTGAAAAGCTAGGTGAATCTCCACGTTACTATCCTAGAGGTGAAGAATCACTTTGTATTGAAGGTGAGTTCGATACCAATAATTACGATGAGTCGAATGAAGAGTTAACCGTATGTTGGAAGCCGGTAAAAAGGGAGAAGCCTGGCTCTTTTACTAATGTCGAGACTGCGTTAGACATTGAGCTCGGCACTGAAATCGATGTATTCTTTGGCGAATATTTCTCTGCCCCTCTGTTGTTTAATTGCGAGTGGGGAGAAGGGGAGCTGTTACAGGTATGGAATCAAACGGATTTTGAATATCTACAGCAAAATATTATCGGTCATTTGATGATGAAGAAGAAATTAAAACAAGCACCCACTTGGTTTATCGGTGTGTTGGGTGATGGAGATAAGATGCTAACAGTGGATAACAGCGATGGCAGCATCTGGATTGAGATCCCTGGTGAAGCGCCATCTGAAAAATTAACTAACAGTTTAAATGAATTTATTGCCCAGCTAACCCCGCGAGTGGCGCCTCCTGAACTTCATATCGAAGAATCTATGACTGAGTTGGACCATCCGGGAATTTTGAATCGAATTAAATTAATGTGGCGCAACCTGCGCGGAAAGTAACAAGGTATTATGCGCGAGTTCCTAGGTTCCTAGGAACTCATACCTTCTTTTAAAGATGATCCCAAGAGATGTTTGACACGATTCGACAGCTGTCACAGCGAAAGTGAAACATGTCTAATAAAGGCTCATCGAGTAGCCAATTTTTATTACCGCAACGGGGACAAGGGCGGGCTTTCTCGCTTGCTAAATTACCTCCACCGACCCGGTAGAGGTAATAATAGGTTGGAATTTGCGTTAAGTGTTCAATGCGACCTCTCAAATCCCAGCCTCGGCGAAAGAGATCACTTGAAGTAGAAGTTAGCTCCTCTAAAGCCGCAAATTCAGCCTTGGTTGCTGCAGCCATCTGCAGTTCGTCACAGGCTTGCCACTCAATTTGCCAGCGAATGATGCGTTTATGATCGCCATTGAAAGTTGCCGGCAGTTGGTAGAGTGGAATGGGCTGCAGGGTATCACCATTTCGTACCGGCGAGCACATGTGCACATAGCTGGTATAAACGAGCTGCCAGCTGGGTGTTTCAGAGCTGCTGACTTCTGAGTTGATGTCTTGGCCTATGTATTTTTCTCTTGGGGCGAGCAATTTAGCATCCGTTAGCTCTGAGAGTGCACGCTCAACCCAGGGGCTACTAAAACGTTTAGCTAAACTGCTTTTCTCTGGCATCAATAGCCTAGAATTGAACTCTCCATCCTTGAATGCAACGGCGAATTCTCGACCTAAAATTTGACCATTAGCTCTATAGGCTTCGAGTAAACCATTAATCGCTTTTTCGGCTGCTGTTATGGTGGTGTTGTCAAAACACTCGAACCTTAATTCAACAACATGCATTATTGATTCGCCTTTATTCTATCGTTTTCAAGCTTTTCTAATCGCGAATTAAGGTTTTGGTAGGCTTGCTTTAATTGAGCAAACTCTGTTTTCAACTGATCAAATTCTGATTTTTCATCTTTATCAACGGATGCAGTGTGCAATTCATTTAGGTTTGTAATTTTCTCTACTGCGCTCGTGTCCATCGCCTTAAATTGCTGTAGCCCTTGGATCAGTATGGGCATAGGGATACTGCTGCCGAGTTTTGTTTTGATCAGTGCAAGGCTAGGAATTTTACCTGTCATGGCGACTGACTTTGCGGCTGAGAGTACGTGTTCTATTGGACTCATAGTTAGTTATTCTTCTCACTTGTTTAGTAAATGTGACCAATGTGACGTGAATAACATTCGTTAAATCCTTGTTAAACAATTGGATACGATATTGGCCTATTCTTTGCTTTTCTCAGAGTTAACCATAATAAAGAAATAGGAAGTCATAGTGAAAACAAATTTAATTGGTTTGGCATTTATTGGGATTGCTAGTTTAAGCTTATCTGGCTGCGTACTCAATATCGGTGATGGAGAAACTGGGTGGAATGGTCAAGAGGGATGGGAAGAGACTCAGGATATAAATCGTGGAAACTTGGCAAGGTTGAGCCTAGGTATGAGTCGAGAGCAAGTCACCGTCTTGATGGGAACTGCCGACTTTAATGAAGCCTATATTCAAACAGACAAAGAGGTCCATGTGCTTTTTTATCGGACACAGCGTACCAAGGGGGATGGTAAAACCACAAAAGATGAATGTACTCCTGTGGTTATCAGTAATAATGCAGTAGTAGGTTGGGGAAATATGGCCTACAAAAATATCTAGTTTTCAAATTTAATTATCTAAGCTGGGCGTCTAAGTGATCGATTAACTCTGACCATTGGGCGTCCTCTTCAATTGCTTCCTTTAAGAAACTCTTCTGAGAATCATTCCAGAAATCAGCCTGACAGAGTAGAACGTGTGCCGGTACTGTATGGTTCGCGATAAATGTGGCAATGCTCTGCTCGCTATTATCTAATCCTAACTGATCAAAAAGATGACTTAGATCTTGAGGTGTTGTGTCCATTTATTGGCTTCCTATTGCTTATCTGAATAACATTAGTGGCTTAAGTATTAGTATGGATCAAACTTCATTAATTTGACGGATAAAAAGCTATTTGTGATTAATATTTACACGCTTTAACTTGCTTGCTACATTGGTTGTTAATTGATTTAGATCAAGGGATAACTTAAACCGATGGCAACAGATAATCAAATATTAGAATCCTATCGAGCGGTATACCTGACGGCCGAAGATCTTCGTGTGGCAGCTTCGATACTTTACAATGCATACCACGATGACCCTTTTTTCATTGAATCATTTCACTCTGGTGATCTTTCCATGTATGAGCAAAAGCTTAGGGGAGCTATTAGAGAAGAGTTAAATGAATTGTGGCAACAAGAACAGACGTTAATAGGGTTATTCGAGGGAGAGAGAATGCTTGGGGTTGCATGTATTGTGTCTCAGCAACTACCTCTGGGGGAGTCACGGTATTGGCATTGGCGTTTAAAGATGCTTATCAGTACTGGCTGGCAATCCACACAAGCTTTGATCAAGAAAGAATCCTGTTTGTTAGAGCACCTGCCGAGTCCGAATTGTGGCATTTTACAATTTATCGCTGTTTCGCCCATTGAACAGAAAAAAGGCTTAGGTAGCAAGTTGGTGCAAGCGGTATTGAGCTGGTGTGATGAGCAACCTGAAATGGATGGTGTTGGTGTTTTTGCCAGCGAGCATAAGCATGCTCAACTGTTCAGCCAGTATGGTTTTACTGTCCTAGAGACTCTCTTCATCGGTAAAGTTGAGGGGGAATTACTGTTTTACCGAGGACAAGACAATGAGTAATCCTAATATTGAAAATATTTTGAGGAGGAATGATGAATAAGGGAGAGCCTATACGGTACCAATCGTTTAAAGAGTTTTATCCTTTCTATCTTTCTCAGCATAAAGATCCAATTTGTCGAAATTTGCATTATTTAGGTAGTATTTTGGTACTGCTTATCTTCTTTGTAAGTATTTTTAGCGGTAATTATCAACTGCTTATCCTGCTACCTATAGTGGGCTATGGCTGCGCTTGGGTGGGCCATTTCATGTTTGAGAAAAACCGCCCGGCAACTTTTCAATATCCATTGTATAGTTTTATGGCGGATTGGGTGATGTTAGTCCAAGGAGTTTTACAAGTCTTTAAAAGATAAACCTGCAAAATCCAAGGATAGCCCGCTAATACTAATATTACTGAATTAAGTTATTTTATTCTTCAGCTAATCTTTCATTTCTACTCACAAATCTGAGAAATATGTGAAGTAAACATAGTCCTGAGCCTCTGTGAG
Organism: Shewanella psychrophila; assembly: GCF_002005305.1. Lineage (NCBI taxonomy): Bacteria > Pseudomonadati > Pseudomonadota > Gammaproteobacteria > Alteromonadales > Shewanellaceae > Shewanella > Shewanella psychrophila. The sequence continues at coordinate 2,425,518 of NZ_CP014782.1, read as the reverse complement.
ATATCTCTTACAGCTGCGTGGGATAAAGTGGTATAAAACTCACTGTTTTATATGGTGAATAATATTAGTTGTTTAAATTCAATGTGTTAATTTGTTTCCCTTAATATTCTTGTGACTGAGGTCTTACCGTTTTTCTTATAGCTGAAGTATATAACTGTTATCGCTATTATCATTGTTATTAAGTTGATGACAGCGAGTTAAAAGATTTTAGGATGAAATCGAATCTGTTGTTAGAACGCTTTTAAAGGGATTTAATGAGCATTTAAATGGACAGAATAGCTGATATGCAGCTCACACTTCAAAGTGAATAATGAGTCTAATATTGAATGTGAATTTCATGGATAGATTAAAAGATGGCTCAAGGAACGAGAGAAGGACACGCTCAAGGATTGAGTATGATTTGGTATAAGGATCACCAGATAAATGGACCCAGGGAAGAGAAAGGAAGCAAGCTAAGTAATTAAGGATGATGCAGGGAGCATGTAGGTTAGCAGGATAGCTAAAGAGTATGAGTATCGGGCACGCCTAATGGTGTGCCCTTTCTTTTGCGCGGCATTTTCATGTACCAATCTTTAATACCAACCCTATTAAATATGTGATCTTTCAGCGGGAGTAAAAGCGCTGTAAGCAAGGTCTATATCCAGCTTCTCGGTAATTTATCCTGCGTTACTCTAGGTCCTATATCCATATTCTTGTGCAATTCTGCTTCGACCTTGATAATTGCTCCTGCATTATTCTATCAAGTATTTCTACAGCAATACGCACAGAATTGATGAATCTGAGTGGCTCTTCATCTTTATTTGCTTTAGCTTGCGTAAGAGATCTCTTACATGAATGTAAGCCAAGAGAATTGTTTTGTCATAGTTACGCCACAAAATTAACAATATAACCTTGAAAAACAATGACTTGTTTTTATCGGTGTTGTAGCTACAAGTTAGCGCTGATGTTAGTGTTTAGTATTTAAGCATTATTATTATCAAGATCATCTAGAATTTAACTCGTACAAGGAAATGTATGAAGTGAATGGATACAGTGATCAGGATGATCAGCAGTGGTAGAGGGAGTGTCACAGAAAGGATTCAATCAAGGATGAGCCGCTCTAGGATTGAGCGTTATGCTAAAAGGAAGCAAAATTATCCAGGATGGAAAGTTTGCAATCTGGAAGGTTGTATACATGGAAAGTACTGAACGGAATCAGCAAGGATGGCTTTAAAGGAACACGCTCATGGAATGAGTTAGCTTGGTAAATGGATTATCAAGCTAGGGATATATCAAAACGGATTTACAAGGATGGCTTTAATGGAACACGCTCATGGAATGAGTAAGCTCGGTTAATGGATTATCGAGTAAATGGAACTTTATACGGATATACAAGGATGGCTTTAAGGGACACGCTCAAGGATTGAGTAAGCTCGATTAATGGATTATCGAGTAAATGGAGAAGTAGCAGTTAATATTTATATTCACTGCTACAGGGAACTAACAGGAAGTTACAGGGATGATGCAGGGAGCATATTGAACGCATGGATGGTGCAGGGAGCACAATAAATAGCAGGATTGCTTAACAAAAGAGACAAAAAGCGCGGCTTCTAGAAGCTGCGCTTTTTCTTTTCCACAGATTCTTTTTTTATGTTTGCCTTACAGCCTTACAGCCTTACAGCCTTACAGCCTTACAGCCTTACAGCCTTACAGCCTTACAGCCTTACAGCCTTATTTGCATTTTCCTGTATTACAGCTGCCTTTAGAGCCACAGCTACCACCGACTGAGCCGCGTGATTCTGGTGTATCGAGCCATTCTGGTTCAGGAAAAATTGGCCATTTAACCCTCTGAACTTTTTTTCCGTGCATCCATATTTCAGCTTGATACTGATTAATTCCATCGGTACTAAATTCAAGCAGGTATTTTGCCTTCCATGTGAGTCCACTACTGCCGCCTATGCTTGGCTTAGCAGATTCCATAGCAATGGCAAGCAGTTGTATCTTTTGCTTCTGGCATTCTCTCTGGGCAAAAATGCGACTAATTTCTGCCATCTGTCTTAATTGCCAAAAAAATGCTGCAACAACCACGAGTGCAACGATAAGTAAAAAATCTGTCATCATGATTTTATGACCTTAAATAACCCACCAATAGCAGATGCTAATTGTGGGCTTCGATTTGGATTACGTAGCTCTGCGAGGATCTGTGGTCGCAAAGAGGGGATTGCTACAATGTCTGCAAATACTTGATTGAAGAATTGTTGTTCTTGTTTTGCCAGGGCTTCTAAGAAAATAGTTCTGGTTTGTTCATGCTTAAGCGCAGTCCAATTTCTTGCCGCAATAGTGATCAAAGCTTCGGCATTGAGTAATCCTTGTTGCTGAAGATATGAAATCGCTTGTTGCGATAATTCATCATTCGATGCCAGTGCACGTAAAAAATAGAGTTTATTTTGTTTATCGGTACTCAGTAGTTGTTCAAACACTTTGTCGGCAAGGCTACTTTCAAGAGTGAGATGCTCTAAACATTGGCACAGGGCTATCTGAACTTCAATAGCACTGTAGTCAAAGCTATTGATTAGCTGCTGGAGATGATCGAGTTCGTTGGCTCTAACACAGATATCGGCAATTCCCTGAAGACCGACTTGTTGCCACTTTTCGGCTGAGACTTGTCCTGAGAGGTATTGGTACGCATACTCATATTGAGGAGAGGCTTTACCGTTAAGCTGCTTCCTAACTAGCGCATTAAACTGTGCCAGTTTTTCTGCCGACGGTTTAAAAGCGAAAGGATGGTTAGCGAGCTTTTGTTGCTCTGCTTCTGATAACTCTTTAGCTGGATCTCGGCCTAAGGCTTCTATGATCATCTTGATGAATTGGGTTCTGGGGGCGGGTGACAGTAGGCCGCGTTCATCTAATGCGAGTTTTAGAAACCAGATATAATGCTGTTGGCTCACATCCCAAAATACGATAGCGAACTGAGCATGTCCTTGAATTGGATATGGATAAGGCGATGTTAGATTCTCGAATTGGTGAAACGCCATTATATCAATATTTTGCACTCTTCTGCCCATATCATAGACTTGAAACTGGGTATTTGCTGTCGATAAAAACTGGCTAAGGGTGGTGATTTCTGTCATTTTTCTGCCATAACACTGAGATCCGTAATGTAATGGCGACTAGTATAGGGTGAAGTGAGTTGAGATGGTATTATTGTCGGCTAAATATACTGGCCTTAAGCAAGATAAGCAGCTATTAATCTGTCTAAGGTTTACTTAGGCGCAAAGCAAGGTTATTACGTGTTGTATATAAAAACGACCCAGAAGCTACAAGAGTTAGAAGAAGAATTAAAACGCCGTTCTTTGTGGCGCCAGGATACTCCCTCAGAAGAAGCGATGGCCGACACATCACCTTTTAGTTGTGAGGCAATGCCATTTGAAAGCTGGGTGCAGTTTATTTTTATTCCCAAAATGCATGTTTTGATCGCTAATAGGCAGGAACTCCCCAGTAATATTGCAATCGCGCCTATGGCACATCATGTGTGGAGTGATATACAAGCGCGGCACACATTAATTAAAATTTTTGATGATTTGGATAAATGCCTTAGTGAACCAAGATAAAGCACATACACAAGTGAGTGACATGACTCAGTCGAAACAAGCGGAAGAAAACATCGTTGGCGAAGAGACGATTGAAGAAGTAGCGCCCGAAATTGAAATCTTGTTTGAAGATGACGATATCGTTGCGATTCATAAACCTGCCGGGTTACTCGTGCATAGGTCCTACTTAGCTCGTAGGGAACGATTTTTTGCGATGCAATTAACTCGAGATAAAGTCGGTTGCCATGTTTTTCCTGTTCACCGACTCGATAGACCGACTTCTGGGGTGTTACTTTTTACTAAGAGTAGTGAAATGGCAAAAGCATTATGTGAGCAGTTTGCTGAAAAAACCGTTGAAAAGCATTATCTCGCCATAGTTCGTGGCAATATGCATGAAGCGGCTACTCTAGATTATCCATTGAAAGTAGAGCTTGATGATTTGGGTGATAAGGATGTGGATCCTGATAAGGCTGCTCAAGATGCCGTGACCAGTTATCAGCCATTGTTAAATACCGAGATCCCATTTGCTTCCGGTCGTTATGCTTCCAGTCGTTATGCTCTGGTGAAATTAAGTCCTTATACGGGGAGAAAACACCAACTAAGACGTCATATGGCACACCTTAGGCACCCGATCCTTGGTGATACCACCCATGGAGATGGTAAGCAGAATAAGTTTTTTAGGGAGCACTTCTCGGTAAACAGGCTTTGGCTCATTGCTAAGCAGCTTACATTCAATCATCCTAGAACGGGAGAGCGTATTGTTATTGAAGCTGAGTTGGAGCAACAATGGCTCGATCTATTCAAGGGTTTAGGTTGGGAGGATGAGTACTTGGCATCAGACAGTTCATACCTGATAGTTTAGGCTGTCTTATCCACAGGGATTACAAGCTCCTCTGAGTCTTCCGATGCTGGGGGGTCATTGTCTTGAATTTGCTCTGGGAGGCCAAAAAGAATGTTGTTTGCAGTATGTTGTGATGTAAAAAAGCGCATGCGTCTTATATGGGCAGAGCGGTGAATATGCTTTATGTGCTTGAGTCTACTGAAGTGGCGCATCTTAAGGCCCTTGAAGTTTCAGCCGAATAAGTTGGCATGAAGCTATCAATAAAGTATGTTTGAAGTATAAAACTAATTTTAATGCAGGGCGATCTGAAACATGAAAAAAGTGAATTTAGTTTTTGGGACTGTCTACGGTAATGCACAGTTTGTTGCAGAGACCTTATTAGGAGTGCTAAAGGAAGAGAGTAGGGAAGTGTCGCTGTTGATGCATGATCAACTAGATGGTTTTGTCCCTCCACAAGATGAACTGTTATTGGTGATCTGTTCCACTACGGGTCAAGGTGATGTGCCTGAAGATATACAGCCATGGTTTGAAAATTTAAAAGCAACAGCGCCATACATGCCTGAATTAAAATACGGGGTGATAGCACTAGGCGATTCTAGTTATGAGACTTTTTGTGGTGCAGGGGTCAAGTTTGATGAGCTGCTTACAGAATGCAGTGCTAAGCGTATTGGTGAAGTGCTAAAAATCGATGCATGTGAAACAATGGAACCAGAGGTAGAAGCAAAAGCATGGCTGCAAAGTTGGAACGCATTAATCGATACGGAAATCGTTGCCTAAGATATATTAGTCAACATTGGTTTAAATTTGCGCAGAGGCTGAGTCAGGCGCTGTTAATTCCGATTGCAATTTTACCCGCAGCGGGCGTCATGATAGGTCTGGCATCGAATCCTTTGCCATTTATACCAGATGCAATCTCTTTGGTCATGCTGACTGTGGGTAAACTCATCTTTTCAATGATGCCCATGTTATTTGCAGTCGCTGTATCCATCGGGTTTTGTAAAGATCAAGGTATAGCCGCATTTACTGCAGTTTTTGGCTTTGGGGTTTACCTTTCAAGCATGGCAGCCCTAGCTGAAGTCTATGGCATATCGACTCGGATGTTATGGGGAGTTAACACCATAGACACTGGTATTGCTGGTGGCATGTTAGTTGGGGCTGTAACTTGTCTGGCAGTTAAGCAAAGTGAAAAAGTGCGCCTTCCTGCTGTATTTTCTTTCTTTGAGGGAAGGCGAAGCGCCCCCCTATTGATGATCCCTTTGTGTATTGCACTCTCCTATCTGCTCATTCATATCTGGCCTAGTTTATCACTGCAAATAGAGCGTTTTTCTGATTGGGTAGTTTATCAAAAGCCTGCCCAAGCATTTGCGCTTTATGGAACAGTGGAGCGTTTACTCATCCCATTGGGTCTCCATCATATATGGAATGCTCCTTTTTATTTGGAAATGGGACAGTTTGTGAAAGAGGGTGAGGTGATCAGAGGGGAGGTTGCCAGATACCTTGCTGGCGATCCTCTAGCCGGTAATTTAGCCGGAGGCTATCTGATTAAGATGTGGGGGCTTCCTGCCGCTGCAATTGCTATTTGGCGATGTGCCGACAAGGAGCAGAGAAATAGGGTTGCAGGCATAATGATCTCAGCCGCTTCTGCCAGCTGGTTAACAGGGGTGACAGAACCCATAGAGTTTGCTTTTATGTTTGTCGCTCCCATACTGTTTTTATTGCATGCGCTAATGACCGGGCTGGCATATGCTGTCTGCATCTCGTTGGATATTCATCACAGTCTAGTATTTTCACATGGGTTAGTGGATTTTACCCTCTTATTTAACAATGCAAAAAATAGTGAATGGTTTCTGATTTTAGGTCCCATAACAGCATTAATTTATTACTTAGTTTTTCGGGGCTCTATTTTACTTTTCAACCTTAAGACCCCTGGACGAATGGAAGAAGAGGAGCAACCTAAAGCCAGCCTTAGAACCATAATTAATGCGCTAGGTGGTGCCGATAACATCTTAGACTTGAATGCATGTCTGACTCGGCTCAGGATCAGTGTAAAAAAACCGGAATTAGTCGATAAACTCAGGTTAGAGCAGCTTGGTGCGAAGGGAGTTGTGGTGGTTGGCAACGGAATACAAGTCGTTTATGGCACTAAAGCCGAAAGTTTACGTCGGTTATTACAGCGATATATTGATACTCGCTCATGAGCCCCACGATCATATTTTGAAATTTAACTTTAGATTTATGCATTAGCATTACGAATTAAAGGGGTAACGATGGAAAGGAAAGTGTTGATAACAGACTGTGCCGATGCGCAGGGGCTTATCGCTAAGATAACGGGTGTATGTTTTAAGCATCAACTTAATATCATAAAAAACAGTGAGTTTGTAGATAACGCTCAAGGGCGCTTCTATATGAGAACTGAGCTTGAAGGTGTGTTTGATGACTCATTAATTTTGTCTGATTTGGATGAAGTTCTCCCTCATGCGAGCCACGTAAAGTTAGTTAGTTCGGGTAAGAAGCGGATTGTGATCATGGTGACCAAAGAGGCACATTGTCTCGGTGATATCTTGATGAAGGCCTATTATGGTGGGCTCGATGTTGAGATTGCTGCGATAGTTGGAAATTATGAGATACTTAAACCATTGGCCGATAAGTTTGATATACCTTTTCATTTTATTTCCCATCAAGATATCACTCGTCTTGAGCATGAGAAGAAGATGAATGAGGTGATAGAGGGCTATAAACCCGATTATGTCGTGCTCGCCAAATTTATGCGGATCTTGACGCCGGAATTTGTAGAGAGCTATCCCAATCGTATCATCAATATTCATCATTCGTTTTTACCGGCATTTATCGGTGCTTCACCTTATCGTCAGGCCTGGGAGAGAGGAGTTAAAATCATTGGTGCCACTGCACACTTCGTGAATAATTGTTTAGACGAAGGCCCGATCATCAATCAAAATGTTATTTCTGTAGATCATAGTTTTAGTGCAGAAGACCTAGCGAAAAATGGACGAGATGTCGAAAAAAGTGTATTAAGTAAGGCACTTCAGCTGGTATTACATGAAGAAGTAATCGTTTATGGAAATAAAACCGTTGTATTTTAAGTTTCATTACGGCATGTGAATAAATAAGGCGCTGATGCGCCTTTTTATTAGGTGAATGTTGGAGTGTCAGAAGTTCACTGATAATACTTGAGAGCTGGTACTGTTCATTGCTAGATCTGTGATCGATGTTTTTCCTTGAACAAAAGGAGCCTGTAAATAATTTTGTGTAACTACCTTTCAATCAGTACCCTATGTGGGTCAATGGAAGGTAGAGTATGAATAAAAAAGAACTAGAAGCATTCGCTAAACAAGCCGCTAAAGGCATTAAAACCGAAGCCGATTTAAATGACTTCAGGGCTATGTTAACCAAAGTCACTGTTGAGGCCGCATTAAATGCTGAACTCGATTATCACTTAGGCTATCAAAAAAACGAGAAGGTCGCGGCTGGTAATAACCGCAATGGCTACTCCCACAAACAAATAAAGACCGAAGATGGATGCTTCGAGTTAGACACTCCCCGTGACCGAAATGGTAGCTTTGAGCCTGAGATTGTTAAAAAGAACCAAAGCCGCTTCACCTCGATGGATGACAAAATTTTACATCTTTATGCGAAAGGAATGACGACACGAGATATTGTCGATACCTTTGATGAGATGTATGGCGCAGAGATATCACCAACGCTAATTTCTCGCGTCACTAACTCAGTCCTTGAGCGTGTCGTCGAATGGCAATCTCGTCCGCTAGAACCCGTGTATCCTATCGTTTACCTTGACTGTATTGTGGTTAAAATCAGGGAGAACAGTAAGGTCATCAACAAAGCTATTTTCCTCGCGCTTGGCGTTAACCTCGAAGGCCATAAAGAGTTACTTGGCATGTGGATAGCAGAGAACGAGGGCGCTAAGTTTTGGTTAAATGTACTGACAGAGCTTCAAAATCGTGGACTCAAAGATATCCTCATCGCCTGCATTGACGGTCTAAAAGGTTTTCCTGATGCCATAAATACCGTGTTCCCAAACACTCAAATCCAGCTCTGCATCGTCCATATGGTTCGAAACTCGATGAAGTTTGTGCCGTACAAAGATTACAAGGCGGTGACAGCTGATTTAAAGAGGATTTACCAGTCAGTGACCGAAGAGGAAGCGTTGCTTAATTTGGAACGTTTTGGCGAGCAATGGGACGCTAAATATCCTAGTATCTCAGCATCCTGGCACAGGCACTGGACTAATCTTAATACGCTATTTAATTACCCTCAAGACATCCGGAAAGCCATCTATACAACTAATGCTATCGAGTCATTAAACAGTGTGATTAGGAAAGCAATCAAGAATCGTAAGCTCTTCCCAAATGATGACTCAGCGAAGAAAGTCGTTTACTTGGCGATTATGCAAGCTTCGAAGAAGTGGACCATGCCGATAAGAAACTGGAAACCAGCACTCAATCGTTTTATTATTGAATTTGAAGATCGAATAGCAGACTATATATAATTTAGGTAGTTACACAGAATCTGCTACAGGGTCAACAAAAGGGGCTATTTTTTTTGCTACGAGATTTGAACCATGTGAAAGAGCAAATTCATGAAAGCCTTCTCCATTGCAGACTAGCTTTGGAAATATATTTCGTTTATTAATTCTATACTTATGCATAGTATCATTGAACTTATATATATTATCCGTCACTCCTGTCTTGCAAATGTCTATAAGTGTCTGTTCTAGCTTTGGATCCATTGCTGCAGTTGCATTGAATGTAAGTGAGGTTAATATCAATGCCGTCAGTGTCATTACTTTTATCATCATTCGCTCCTAGCGTTACGGTTAGTTTTAGAACTGAGTAATTAAATTTTTATTCGCCGTTGATATATTAAAGCTGAAATTAATGAAGATATCTGTATTGTATTTGTAGCTAAGTGTATCTGAATATAAAAAAGGATTCAGGAGGTTTCCTAAAGTAACGAAATGTTCTTCTTATTTCTTATTTTATTTAAATATATATTGATAGAGCTGTAGCTATATTTAGTGGTCAGGTTTCAACTCTCATCTTTAGTCTTTTTTATTTTAATGTAAGAATGATTTCAGATTAAATAAGTGTAATTTTAATTGGCAATAAAAAGAGCCTCTAAAGGCTCTTTTTATGAAAGCAATGTGAGGGGGGTTAAAAGTTTACAGCCATTATTTCATCTGAGCTATAGGTCATGGCGATATCTTTAATCGTTACAGTGCCCTTAAGGTAGGGAGCGATCTTTTTCGCTGTTTTGTCTGCGCCATTGCTGATAGCAAATTGATGGAAGCTTTCGCCATTACAGACTAAGCGTGGAAAAATCCTTTGTTTGTTGATGTGGTAGCTCTTCATAGTGTCTCTGAATTTGTACATGCTGTTGCTGGCTCCGGCTTTACATACGGCCACAAGAGTGTTTTCCATATGAGTCGTCATGCCAGCTGAAACTGAAAATGCTATTGGAGATAGAGCGAGCACTGCGATAGCGAGTAGTTTTTTCATGGATTGCTCCTAGCGTCTTTTCTTTAAGGGGGTGTTATGATTTAAGCTGGTTTCCGCTAGGAATGCTGTAAGGTATTTGTAGATAAATGTATCAAGATGTAGTATTGGGAACAGGGTGTTTCTCTGAGTAACAATTTATGTTTTTTGAACATCTGGCATAAAAAATCCCACAACGAGTGGGATTTTTATGGAGTAGCATTTTATATATCTGTAAGGCCTTGTTTCCTAAATCGATTGAACCTTTTGCAGCTTATGTGATCTGATCTTCCAATGTGGTTATTGGAAACATCAAGATGGGTAAAGCTAAGCGTAAAATGACCAATTGGTCTCAGTACAATAAGGCATTGATTAATCGAGGGTCCTTGACCTTTTGGATTGATGAGCACGCCATTAGCTCTTGGTGTTGCTCTGAACATCACGGCCGCCGTGGCCGTGGGTATATTTACTCTGATGTTGCTATTGAAACTGCATTGGTTGTTAAAGGTGTATTCAACTTATCACTGAGAGCACTAGAAGGTTTCACTACCTCGGTTTTCCAGCTTATGGATGTGCCACTAACCTCACCAAGCTATAGCTGCATTAGCAAACGTGCCAAGACCGTAAATATCAAATATCGCTCACCGAGTCGTGGCTCTGTGGCACATGTAGTGATTGATTCAACGGGCCTCAAAGTTTACGGCGAGGGAGAATGGAAGACTCGAAAGCATGGTAAAGAAAAGCGTCGTACCTGGCGTAAGTTACACCTCGCAGTAGATGCGAATACGCATGAAGTCGTAGCAGCAGAAGTCACTCTGGTTAACGTTGCTGATAATGAAGTGTTACCCACATTAATCAAGCCGTTAAGAAGACAGATTAAACAAGTTTCTGCTGATGGAGCATACGACACCAAAGCGTGTCACAAACTACTTCAGCGTAAAGGTTGCAAACCAACTATCCCACCAAGAAGCAGTGCTGGGTTTTGGGAGGATGGGCATCCTCGAAACGAGGCAGTGAGAGCCCTCAAAAATAATGAGTTAGCGCAATGGAAGAAGGAAAATGACTATCACTTACGGTCACTATCTGAAACAGCAATGTACCGATATAAGCAACTAATTAGTCCGAAACTTAGCCTACGAGATTATAATGCTCAAGTAGGTGAAGCGCTGGCAGGTGTAAAGGCAATGAACAAAGTCATAAGACTAGGAATGCCAGTTAGGAAACAGCCTGCCTAGTTAGCTCAAACCCTTGGAGTAGCTGCATCTATAGCGAGGATTTGATCAACAACGCCTATCTGTAAAGGTGACTAACAGATTAAACGGTGAGGTTAGTCAACAATTCTTAATAATTCATTGATACCGACTTTACCGCGAGTCTTAGCATCGACTTTCTTGACTATGATGGCGGCGTAGAGGTTATATTTACCGCACTTTGAAGGTAAGGTACCCGAAACCACAACAGAGCCGGCAGGAACACGACCATAGTGGACCTCGCCGGTTTCACGATCATAGATACGTGTACTCTGGCCAAGATAGACCCCCATAGAGATCACGCTGCCCTCTTCGACAATAACCCCTTCCACGACTTCCGAGCGCGCTCCGATGAAACAGTTATCTTCGATGATAGTCGGCCCTGCTTGTAATGGCTCTAGTACACCACCTATGCCGACGCCACCTGATAGGTGAACATTCTTACCAATCTGGGCACATGAACCAACAGTCGCCCAAGTATCGACCATGGTACCTTCATCCACATAGGCACCAAGGTTTACGTAAGAAGGCATCAGTACTGTGTTCTTACCGATGAAAGAGCCTTTACGTACCGTTGCTGGTGGTACGACACGGATAGCCTCTTCTTTGAAGCGCGCTTCGTCATAATCGGCAAATTTCATGGGGACTTTATCGAAGTACTTAGTCTCACCGCCATCGATAACGCAGTTGTCGAAAATTCTGAAAGACAGCAATACAGCTTTCTTCAACCACTGGTGTACATGCCATTGGCCATCAATCTTCTCGGCGACTCTGGCTTCACCTTTATCAAGCATGTTAATCACTTTCTCAACATCTGCACGTACACTTGAATCTACTGTGCTAGGGCTGATCTCGGCGCGAGCTTCAAAAGCCGCCTCTATACGTTGGCGTAAAGCCTCCATTTACTTCTCCCAATTTTATTAGATTATTTGTTTGTATTTACCCATCACAAGATGGATGTAATTATACGATAAACTTGCATAAGTATTTACAACAAAGTTGGCATAAGTGAGATTTATCTGGAATATCTCTTATGCCATTCAATGAGACACTGTTTATGCTACTTAAGCTTTCTTACATGAGTCTGAATCTAAGCCGTTTGTTTTAGCGTTTGAATCAGGCTTTCGCTTAGTACTTGCTGTTGCTCATCGGTTAATTGTTCACCATGGGTATTTTGCAGTATAAAGAAATCTTCTGCTCTTTCACCTATGGTTGTGATTTTGGCTGCCATCAATTTAATGTTGCAACGATAAAGTGTTTCACCAATTTTTGCCAGTAAACCAGGGCTGTCTAACGTGATGAGCTCCATCATACTGGTGCCATGTCGACGTGACGGTAAAAAGCTCACGTGAGTTGCCACTTTAAAAGGCTTCATCTGGCGAGGTATTTTTTTAAATTTCGGTAACTTAGGGGTGTCTTTACTCAAGGACTTTGTTAACGCTTTCTTAAGGCCTTGAATTCTGGCGATCTGAGATACAGGGTTACCATCCTGCTCTAAAATGACAAAAGAATCTAGCGCATAATTATCTTTTGAAGTCATTACGCTGGCATCATGAATATTGATATTTTTATTATCAAGTACGGCCACTACAGTGGCGAATAACTTAGGTTTATCTGAGCCATAGACAAATAATTCAGTTCCCCCTCGAATGGTATGCTTGGAGATAAGTACTAAAGGCTCATCGTGTTTATGTTTGAGAATCGCTTCAGAGTGCCAGGCGATTTGATTGGGCTGATGCTTCAGAAAATAATCGGCTTTAAACCTTTGCCATAGTAGGTCTAATTTTTTTTCCTTTATGCCTCGACGAAGGAGCTCCTTTTTGGCTTTAGCTTGATGTTCACGTACACGTGCGCGAATATCTATGGGCTTCTCCTTGCCTCTAGCTAATACACGCTGGGTGGAAAAATACAGATCCCTAAGTAGGGAGCCCTTCCAGCTATTCCAGGTTTTTTCATTGGTGGCGCATATGTCGGCAACAGTTAGGCAATAAAGGTAACTTAAACGAACGGCATCTCTGACTTTATCTGCAAATTCTGCGATGACATCAGGATCTGAAATATCTCGCCGTTGAGCGGTGATAGACATGACTAAGTGATTTTCAACTAACCAACTTACAAGTCTGCCATCATGATTGTTAAGGCCATGGATTTTACAGAAATTAAGCGCATCTATCGCCCCTAATTTACTATGATCGCCTCCTCGACCTTTACCAATATCATGAAAAATGGCGGCTAAAACTAACAGTCCTTTCTTGGGGAGTTGGTTGATGAGTACTGAGCCCAGTGGAAACTCTTCTTTCTGTTCTGGCTGTGAGAAACGGTCAATATTGAGTAATAATCTGTGAGTGTGTTCATCTACTGTGTAAGCATGGAATAGATCGAACTGCATTTGCCCTTCAATGTCACGCCACGCAGGGAGATAAGCAGATAAGACGCCATGCCGATGCATCAAAGAGAGTGATGCGACTCCTCTGGGATGACGGAGTATTTCTAAAAACACCGCTCTGCACGTTTCATGTTCCATTAAAGGTTTACTAAGTAAGCGTCTTGCCTTTCGTAAACTCCTTAAGGTAGGTGCGTAAATCCCCTTGATATTGGAGTTTTTTGCAACCAAGAGGAAAAGCTTCATTATCTCTACAGGTTCATCGAACTTATTTTCCGTTAAGCCTTCGATAAAGGTGCCGCGAAGTTGATAATCTCTATTAATAGGCGTAATTTTTAACGCTTTTGTGTGACCTAAGGTTGCCCGCTTGAAATGCTGTAATAGCATCTGATTGAGCTCCATAACGCGTCTAACAGTTCGATAATAGCGCTTCATCATCTGCTCAACACCAAGTTGAGTGGCGTCCTCATACCCCATGATGTCTGCGACTTGACGCTGTAGGTCGAATAATAAGCGGTTCTCGTCCCGACCTGAAATCAGATGCAAAGCAAATCTCAACTCCCAAAGAAATGACTGGCACTCTAAGAGTTCTTCTAATTCTTCAGGCTCAAGAAACCCATGAGCAACCAGATCTTCAGCCTTCGACGCATCGAAATATCGCATCGCAACCCAAGCTATAGTATGAATATCCCTCAAGCCACCAGGGCAGGTCTTGAGGTTAGGCTCGAGATCGAAGGCATTGGCTTTTGCATGGCGGGCGATTTGTTCGTCTCGCTTAGCGATGTAAAATTTGTCTGCCGGCCAAAAGTCATCCTTTCTTATGGCAACATACAGCGAATGGTATAACTCACTGGGACCGCATAATAATCGTGATTCAAGTAAGTTAGTCGCGATGGTGACATCGTTCAGACCTTGGGCTAAAGTTTCATCGATGCTTCGTACACTGTGTCCGACTTCTAAACCCGCGTCCCAGAGAAAGGCAATATATTTACTTAATGCTTTTTCAGCAGCTTCACAGAGCGCTGAATCACTGAGGAACAATAAATCGACATCTGACTGGGGATGTAATTCGGCTCGGCCATATCCGCCGACCGCAACGAGTGCGATAGGGAATTCGTTTAAATTGTGGCTCTCCCACTGCTGAATCAGCAGCTTATCAACAAATTGGCTGCGTTGAAATACGAGGTGCTTTATCGAATTTTCCTGACGGAATCGTGCTAATAAATCGTGATTTTGAGCGAGAAGTGAAGCTTTAGCGAGTTGGGCAGATTCTGTGGACATTGGGTTCCTCGAAACAAAATGAAACCAATTTACTTATGTAAATTGGTTTCTGTTGTATCCCACAGAATTCAGCTATTAAATTAGAAGGTAAAAAAAGCGACTAATTTAGTGGTTGATAATTCTTGGGAAATCTTCTTCAGCACGAAGGGTAAGTACTTCAACGCCAGTTTTGGTGATAAGCAAGGTATGCTCCCACTGAGCAGAATTTTTACCATCTGAAGTCGTGACTGTCCAGTTATCTTCTTTATCAAGAATAGAAGTATGACGGCCGGCGTTTATCATGGGCTCGATAGTGAAACACATACCGGGTCTTAATACTGTCTTATCGCTATTTTTGTAATGCATCACCTGAGGCTCTTCATGGAAACCTTCACCGATCCCGTGACCACAGTAATCTTTAACTATGGTGTATTTTTCTAGGCCAGTTTTCTTGGTCTTGATAAACTTTTCGACTATGGTGCCAATTTCACCCAATTTCATTCCCGGGCGCACCTTACGAATGCTGGCATATAAGCTTTCTTGAGCGATACGACACAGGCGCATATCTTTGGGGGTGACCTCACCAATTAAAAACATCTTCGACGTATCGCCGTGGTAACCATCTAAGATCACAGTAATGTCGATATTGATTACGTCACCGTCTTTCAGGGCACGATCGCTGGGGATACCATGACAGATAACCTCATTGATTGAGGTACAGATAGACTTGGGGAAGCCATGATAATTGAGAGGGGCCGATATCGCACCATGTTCTTCGGTAAACTTTGCACAGATATCGTTAAGCTCATTCGTGGTGACACCGGCTTTCACGAAGGGGGCCACCATCTCTAAGACCTCGGCCGCTAACTTACCAGCAGCACGCATTTTTTCTATCTGTTCGGCAGTCTTTATCACTATACTCATTTAGCTATCTCTCGTGTCTCAATTTATGAGGGGTGGTGCGCATTCTTATTAGTGTAAAACACTCGTAAAATTTGTGTTCTCTCTCCTAATATGGTATAAAGCGCGCCGTTATGTTTGACTCTAATCTCATCTTTGGTGGTGTGAAGATACTCACTATTCAATGTAATAGGGATTCTAGCAAAAACCTAAGATGCAGAGTTAAGATGGCGGCCATTATACATGGCTATTTATTAAATACTAAATCACACACGTATCGACACATTCTTCGGGGTGCCTGTATAGGTCGAAGATATGGGATGCGTGGAGGTCTAACCCCTAACAATTTAAGGTAATAAAATGACTACAGTTTCAATGCGCGACATGCTACAAGCCGGTGTTCACTTCGGTCACCAGACTCGTTACTGGAATCCAAAGATGAAGCCTTTCATCTTTGGTGCTCGTAATGGTGTTCACATCATCAACCTAGAGCACACAGTGCCTATGTTCAATGAAGCTCTTGCTTTCATCAGCAACATCGCTTCAAAGAAAGGTAAGGTTCTTTTTGTTGGTACTAAGCGTGCTGCAAGCGAAGCTATCAAAGAGTCTGCAATCTCTTGTGACCAGTACTATGTTGATCACCGCTGGTTAGGCGGTATGTTGACTAACTGGAAAACAGTGCGTCAATCAATCAAGCGTCTTAAAGATCTTGAAAGCCAGTCTGTAGATGGTACTTTCGACAAGCTTACTAAGAAAGAAGCTTTGATGCGTACTCGTGAGCTTGAGAAATTAGACAAGTCTCTTGGTGGCATTAAGAACATGGGCGGCCTGCCTGACGTTCTTTTCGTTATCGGTGCAGATCATGAGCATATCGCTGTTAAAGAAGCAAACAATCTGGGTATCCCAGTTGTTGCTATTGTTGATACTAACTCTTCACCAGACGGTATCAACTACATCGTTCCTGGAAATGATGATGCAATGCGCTCTATTCGTTTGTACACTGAGACTGTTGCTGCTGCCGCAAAATCTGGCCGTGGTCAAGATCTTGCTGTTCAAGCTGAGCAAGACGGTTTCGTAGAAGCCGAATAATAGGGGCGATGATTTTCATCCCTTATTAACCAAGATACATGATTGGTGAACAGGGGCCTTAAGGCCCCTGTTTTATATCTATTGAATTTGTAGAATTATCTATAGAGGATTTAACAATGGCAATTACTGCTGCCCAAGTTAAAGAACTTCGTGAGCGCACTGGCGCTGGCATGATGGATTGTAAGAAAGCGTTGGTTGAAACTGATGGTGACATCGAACTAGCGATCGATAACATGCGTAAGAGCGGTGCTGCAAAGGCTGCTAAAAAAGCGGGTAACATCGCTGCTGAAGGTACAATCCTGATTAAAAATAGCGAAGGTTTTGCTGCGCTTTTAGAAGTTAATTGTCAAACAGACTTCGTTGCAAAAGATGCAAACTTCCTAGCATTCGCTAATTCTGTACTGGAAGTTGCAGCTGCATCTAAAGTCACTATCGAAGATCTGAAAGTTCAGTTCGAAGAAACACGTGTTGCACTAGTGACTAAAATCGGTGAAAACATCAACGTTCGTCGCGTTGAGTACATCGATGGTGCTAAGCTAGCATCTTACCGTCACGGTGAGCGTATCGGTGTTGTTGTGGCTGGTGAAGCTGACGAAGAAACGCTTAAGCACGTAGCAATGCACGTTGCTGCTTCTAAGCCTGAATTCGTCAACCCTGAAGATGTTCCTGCTGCTCTTGTTGAAAAAGAAAGAACACTTCAGATCGAAATCGCTATGAACGAAGGCAAGCCTGCTGAGATTGCTGAGAAAATGGTTTTCGGAAGAATGAAGAAGTTTACTGGTGAGATATCTCTTACTGGCCAAGCTTACATCATGGAGCCTAAGAAAACTGTTGGTGCAATTCTTAAAGAGAAAGGTGCTACTGTATCAAACTTCGTTCGTTTAGAAGTTGGCGAAGGTATCGCGAAGAAAGAAGAAGATTTTGCTGCTGAAGTAGCTGCACAAATCGCTGCTACTAAGGCTTAATCTCCTTTTGTAAGCACTCCTAAGACCGCGGCATTTGCTGCGGTCTTATTGTATGATTTTACCTATCGGCATCAATCAGGACATTAAAAATGAGCACGAATCCTAAACCAGCATTTCGACGTATTCTTCTTAAACTCAGTGGTGAAGCCTTAATGGGCGAAGAAGGCTTTGGCATAGATCCCAAAGTATTAGATCGTATGGCTCAGGAGATTAAAGAACTGGTTGAGCTCGGCATTCAGGTAGGTGTTGTTATCGGTGGCGGTAACTTATTCCGTGGCGAGGGGCTTGCACAAGCGGGCATGAATCGGGTAGTCGGTGATCATATGGGCATGCTAGCCACAGTGATGAACGGTTTAGCCATGCGCGACGCCCTACACCGAGCTTACGTCAATGCAAGGCTAATGTCTGCTATTCCACTTAAAGGCGTCTGTGATGATTATAACTGGGCCGAAGCTATTAGTTTGCTAAAGTCTGGACGTGTGGTTATTTTTGCCGCAGGAACGGGTAATCCTTTCTGCACAACTGACTCTGCTGCTTGCTTGCGCGGTATCGAAATCGAAGCAGAAGTTGTGATCAAAGGAACTAAAGTAGATGGTGTCTACTCTGATGATCCAGTGAAGAACCCAGATGCAGTAAAGTATGATGAAATGGGTTACGATGAAATTTTGGAAAAAGAATTAAAAGTGATGGATCTTGCCGCATTTACCATGGCGAGAGATCACAACATGCCAATATTGGTATTTAACATGAATAAGCCTGGCGCCCTACGTCGAGTCATTATGGGTGAGCGAGAAGGCACAATGATCAAAGCAAGCACAACAACGAGTTAAGAAATATTGTAATATCCAGTCAGCAAAAATTAATGATTTAGTGTGACTGGATAGTCCTATGACTTAGAATTTAGTGACTTATTTAAAGGATATTTATCGTGATAAACGAAATTAAAACAGATGCTCAAACACGTATGGCTAAATGTGTAGAAGCCACTAAGACTCAGATGGCTAAAGTCCGTACCGGGCGTGCTCATCCAAGCCTTTTAGATTCGATTAAGGTCTCTTATTACGGTTCAATGACACCGCTTAAGCAAGTGGGTAATGTCACTATCGAAGATTCTCGTACTCTGGCTGTTTCTGTGTTTGATGCCACTATGATCCAAGCAGTTGAGAAAGCTATCATGACTTCAGATCTAGGTTTAAACCCTATGTCTGCGGGTGCCATCATCCGAATCCCACTTCCTGCATTAACTGAAGAGCGTCGCAAAGACCTTATCAAGGTTGTACGTGCAGAAGCTGAGAATGGACGTATTTCTGTTCGTAACGTGCGCCGCGATGCTAACTCAGATATTAAAGAATTAGAGAAAGATAAAGAGTGTACCGAAGATGATGTGCACCGTACCGAAGATGAGATTCAGAAGTTCACCAATGCTCATATTAAGGAGATTGATGATATCTTGTCTGCAAAAGAAGCAGAGTTGATGGAAGTCTAATCTAGAGCTAAGAAACTAGAGTTAAGACGCCGTGTAGCGGTATACTACACGGCGTTTGCTTTTTTAAGGGTTGTAATAGATGTCAATCGATTCCCAGTCTGGTTCTGAATTCTCTCCCGAGGAGATCGAAGAGCTTGTTAAACAGTCTAAGCCTAAACACGTTGCCATCATCATGGATGGCAACGGACGCTGGGCACAGGCGCAGGGGAAACCCAGAGTGATGGGGCACAAGGCGGGAGTTAAAACCGTCAGACGAGCCGTGAGTACCGCCAGAGAGATGGGAATCGACTCGTTAACTTTATTTGCATTTTCCAGTGAAAACTGGCGCAGGCCCGATAAAGAGGTCTCTCTCTTGATGGAGCTCTTCTTTACTGTGTTGCAGCGTGAAATAAAGTTGCTGCATAAAAATGGGGTTAGGCTCAATATTATTGGCGACATCAGTCGTTTTTCTGAACGCTTACAGAAGCAAATTGCCGCAGCGGAAGCAAAAACAGCAGGTAATACCGATCTGGTTTTGAATGTGGCGGCTAACTATGGTGGCCGTTGGGACATCATGCAGGCCGCACAAGCACTCGCTAAAAAGGTTGAAACCGGTGAAATGGTCAGCAGTCAGTTCACTGAAGAAGCTTTAAGTCAGCATTTATGCATGCAAAACCAAGCCGAAGTTGATTTAATGATACGGACCGGTGGGGACTATCGTATTAGTAATTTCATATTGTGGCAGGCCGCTTATGCCGAGTTGGTATTTACCGACACTTTATGGCCAGATTTTGATGAAAATGCTTTTAAACAGGCTGTTGCAACTTTTGCATCTCGACAACGAAGATTCGGCCTGACTGGTTGCCAAATAGAGTCGATGCAGTCCGAGTCATAATTTTTTGAGGATTTTTTTTTGCTAAAACAACGAATAATAACAGCAATTTGGCTGATTCCCTTGGTTTTAGGGGCGGTGTTTTTCCTTCCAACTGAGTTCTTTTCCTGGATATTGGTGCCTGTATTTTTGATTGCTGCCAAGGAGTGGGGACAGATTATCGATAAGCGCTGTCAAATGACGCAGTGGAGCTTTACTATCACCATAGGTGCGTTATTAATCGCACTCAATCTTTTTGTTCCTAGCGATGAACTCTGGTTTAAAGGCCATCTTCATCCAATTTATTTGGCCATCATCTTGATTGGTGCTTTATGGTGGGCTATTTCACTTTTATTGGTGCTCTCTTTTCCAAAGAGTTCGGCTTTGTGGCAAAAGAGCCACATGTTCAAGTCTATGTTTGGACAACTTACCCTGATTCCTTGTTTTGCAGCCCTGATTGCCCTTAAGGGGTTAAGTTCAGAAGCAGACCCTTATTACGGTGGGGTGTTAGTCTTCTTGGTCATGCTTGTGGTTTGGGCTACAGATAGCGGAGCATATTTTGCGGGTAAAGCCCTTGGGCGTACTAAATTGATGCCTAACGTAAGTCCAGCCAAGACTATCGAAGGCCTCGTGGGTGGTTTACTTACCAGCATGATTATTGTGATAGGCGTGATGCTAGCTTCACCAGAGCAGGAGTTAGGCTTGGTCGTTGCCGTGACCTTATTTATCGCCATAGTCTCGGCGGTGGGAGACTTGTCAGAGAGTATGTTTAAGCGGGTGGCGGATATTAAAGATTCGGGCACCATATTGCCTGGGCATGGTGGCATACTCGATAGAATAGACAGTCTGACAGCTGCGCTGCCTGTGTTTACACTTATTTATATCGCATTTTGGATGTAACCTAATGCAAAGAATGGTCATACTTGGCGCAACTGGATCCATAGGTACTAGCACCTTAAGTGTCATTAACCACAATCCTGAGGCTTATTCCATCTACGCCTTGGTGGCGAATACTAATGTGGATAAAATGTTGGCTCTGTGTATAGATCACAAGCCAACGATTGCCCATATGGTCGATGTCGATGCCGCCAAGCTTTTACGCCAGCGTTTACCAGCAAACTCTGGCATTGAAGTTACGACTGGGGCGACGGAGCTTGATGATCTTGTCAGTGCATCTTGTGTCGATACTGTTATGGCCGCAATTGTTGGTGCGGCGGGCTTATTGCCGACTTTAGCTGCCGTTAAAGCGGGTAAGCGAGTCCTATTAGCGAATAAAGAGTCGCTGGTGATGTCTGGCAGGCTGTTTATCGAAGCGATGAAGGCCTCTGGTGCACAAGTGTTGCCAGTAGACAGTGAGCATAATGCAATATTTCAGGCTTTACCTGAGCCGATTCAGAGCAATATCGGCTACTGCGATCTTGATGGTGCAGGTATATCGCATATTTTGCTGACAGGTTCAGGGGGCCCTTTTCTTACTTCACCTCTGGATTCTCTTAGCGCCATGACACCGGCTCAGGCATGTAAACATCCTAATTGGTCTATGGGTCGTAAGATTTCTGTTGATTCCGCTAGCATGATGAATAAGGGCCTCGAATATATAGAGGCTCGTTGGTTATTCAATACCACTTCTGAGCAGCTGAAGGTTGTTATTCATCCCCAGAGTGTTATTCACTCTATGGTTCAGTATCGGGATGGCTCGGTTTTAGCTCAGTTGGGTAACCCTGATATGCGTACGCCAATCGCTCATTGTATGTCTTATCCACAAAGAATTAACTCGGGAGTTGAACCTTTAGATTTTTTCACAGTCGGACAATTAAGCTTTCTTGAGCCTGATTTCGAACGATTTCCTTGTCTTTCTCTTGCCATAGAGGCTTGTAAGCAAGGTCAGGAAGCGACGACAGTGTTAAATGCAGCAAATGAAATATCGGTTGCTGCTTTTTTGGAAAACAAGTTAAAGTTTACTGATATAGCCAGAATAAATGAAACGTGTTTGAGCAAGGTGTCGATGAATTCTTTAAAGAGTCTGGATGATATTATTGCATTAGATACACAAACACGCAGATTTGCTTTAGAGTTGGTAGCAAAGATTTAACTACCTCAAAGGATGGGAATGATCGACTTTCTGTGGAACTTAGGTTCCTTTGTTATTGCATTAGGCATCTTAATTGCTGCACATGAATATGGTCACTTTTGGGTGGCTAGGCGTTGTGGGGTTAAAGTTGAGCGTTTTTCTATCGGCTTTGGTAAAGCGATATGGCGAAGAGTGGGTAAAGATGGCACCGAATACGTGTTAGCTATGATTCCTCTTGGCGGTTATGTCAAGATGCTTGACGAACGTGTGGATGATGTTCCGGAAGAATTAAAAGATCAAGCGTTTAACCGAAAAACGGTTTGGCAGCGTATCGCCATAGTTGCAGCTGGGCCTTTGGCCAATTTCATTTTTGCCATTATTTCACTTTATTTCATGTACCTTATTGGCGTACCAGCACTCAAGCCCGTTATTGATGCTACACGTATAGATACGCCCGCTGCGCAAATTCAAATTCATGAGCCTATGCTGATAACTTCGGTTGAAGGCAAGCGTGTGCGTAATTGGGAAGAGGTGACTTACGCCTTGGTGAGTGAGATTGGTGAGCCACATATTGATATCACCTTAGCGCCTCTGGAATATAGTGCCGATGACGCACTAGGTACTAAATATAGATTAAACACGGAATCCTGGGAGTTCGATCCGGATAAAGAGTCGCCCATCGCTTCATTGGGACTCGATTTCTATAGACCCGAAATAACTCCTGTTTTAGGATTAGTGAGCCCAGATGGCGCGGCTGCGGCCGCAGGCTTAGAAGTCGGAGATATCTTAGTCGCCGTTGATGGTGTGCCCTATGATGAGTGGGACGATTTCGTCAGTAAGATAAAAGCATCAGCTAATCAAACTGTATTAATTACAGTTAGACGAGATGGTGAACAACTTCAGCTCAAAGTGATCCCTAGTGAACGTGAAGGTTCACTAGGTCAAGTCGAAGGTGTTATCGGTGTTGCACCTACTCAAGCGGATTGGCCGGAAAATATGAAGCTTCAGCTTGAGTATGGTTTCATCGAATCATTTGGGGTAGCGACAGATAAAACATGGCAACTTATCTCTGTCAGTTTTAAGATGATCGGCAAACTGATCACTGGGGATCTGTCTGTTAAAAATTTAAGTGGACCAATATCCATAGCACAAGGTGCTGGTAACAGTGCTAACTATGGATTGGTTTACTTTTTAGGTTTCCTCGCATTAATCAGCGTTAACTTAGGTATTATTAATTTACTGCCTTTGCCCGTGCTTGATGGGGGACACTTGTTGTATTACTTCATCGAAGTGATCACAGGAAGACCTGTACCAGAGAAGGTACAGGAAATTGGATTCAGATTTGGGGCAGCCATGCTGCTGATGTTGATGAGCGTCGCGCTTTTCAACGATTTCTCCCGACTCTGAGCAAGGACACACACATAATTAGAAGTGCTCTATGAGATTTAATAAACTTTTTGCCTCGATGGTATTAGTCGGTGCGTCTTTATCAGGGAACGGTTGGGCAGAAACATTCCAGCCATTTGAAGTCACAGATATCCAAATTCAAGGACTACAACGTGTAGCTCTTGGTGCTGCCTTACTGACTATTCCAGTCAAGGTAGGTGATACTGTCGATGAACTTAAACTTCAACAAGCGATTAAAAGCTTGTATGCCTCGACGAACTTCGAACATATCGAAGTCAGTCGTGATGGCGGTGTTCTGATTGTCACCGTCAAAGAACGACCAACCATCAGTTCGGTTACTTTCGAAGGTAACAAGGACATCAAAGATGAGCAGCTTCAAGAGAGCTTAGACGGCTCTGGTGTGAAGGTGGGTGAGTCGTTAGACAGAACCATGCTGGCCGGTATCGAAAAAAGCCTACAAGACTTCTATTATGGTGTTGGAAAGTACGGTGCTAAAGTGAAAGCTGAAGTCGTTAACTTGCCCCGTAACCGTGTCGAGTTACAATTTAATTTTACCGAAGGTCTAGCCGCTGAAATCAAGCAGATTAATGTTGTCGGTAATGAAGTCTTCACCGATGCTGAATTGATCGGTATGTTGGAACTTAAAGATTACGTCGCTTGGTGGGATCTGTTTGGTGAACGCCGTTATCAGAAACAGAAACTTCAGGCCGATCTAGAAACGGTAAAGAGTTTCTATCATAACCGGGGTTATATTCGTTTCGATGTGACTTCGACTCAGGTCGCCATGACCCCAGATCGCAAAGGTTTGTATATCACCATCAATGTCGATGAGGGTGAACAGTATACAGTCACAGAAGTAAACCTTACCGGCGACCTGATGGGTCGTGAGAAGGTGATGAAGGCCATTCTGCCTATCAAGGTTGGTGACACTTATAATGGTGCCGACGTGACATTTGCCGAAGAGATGTACGGCAAGTATTTAGGTCGTTTCGGTTACGCCTACCCAGAAGTTCAGACTTACCCTGAAATTGACGATGAGGCAAAAGAAGTGAGCCTCAACGTCAATATTAAACCGGGTAAACGTGTCTATGTGCGTAGCATTAATTTTTCCGGTAACCAAGTGACTAAAGATGAGGTCATGCGCCGTGAGTTGCGTCAGATGGAAGGTGCTTGGCTTAATTCGGCTCAAGTCGAGCAATCAAAGGCACGTTTGAATCGTCTTGGTTACTTTGAAACTGTCGATACCGAAACTGTACAGGTTCCTGGCACCGATGATCTGGTCGACATAGCGTTCAACGTGAAAGAGCAGCCCTCTGGTTCGTTTAATGCCGGTGTTGGTTATGGTACTGAGTCAGGTATGAGTCTGCAGTTCGGTGTGCAGCAGAGTAACTTCTTAGGTACGGGTAATCAGGCGGGTATCAATCTTAATACCAACAAGTATTCTAAGAATGTGAATTTGTCGTTTACCGACCCATACTTTACCAAAGATGGTGTCAGCTTAGGCGGCAGCGTTTATTGGAACGAGTTTGATGCACATGAAGCTAATCTTGAGCGATATAAGAACAGCTCCTATGGTGTTGCACTTAACTCCGGATTCCCTATCAACGAATATAACCGTATCAACGGTGGTATAGGTTACCGTCATAACACTATTTCAGAGATTTCGGCCTATGAGCAGGCACTTAGATTCTATAACATCTACCGAGATGACCAAGATCCTAATGCCGACTTAGCGTTTAATAACTTCGAGGCTAACTTAGGCTGGTATCGCAGTACATTGAACCGAGGCACATTCCCATCGGATGGTTCATCTCAGCGTTTAAGTACTAAGATAACGATACCGGGCTCAGATCTGCAGTATTTCAAGGCAGATTTTGATACCAGTTTCTATTTCCCAATCACTCGCAGTCACAAGTGGGTAGTATTAGCGAAAGCTCGTGTTGGCTATGGTAATGGTTATGGGCAATTTAATAATAACGACCAGATCTTGCCTTTCTGGGAAAACTATTATTCTGGGGGCAGCAGTTCACTCCGCGGTTTTAAGTCTAATTCGGTGGGTCCGCGTTCATTCTACTTGAGTCGTGGTTTAGAGCCTTGTTCTCCAGATCCATCGGGGGACGGATGTTATCTGCCAGGTGATCCAAATAAGATCCAGGTGAGTTCTGGTAACTCTATCGGTGGTAATGCGATTGCAACTGCCAGTTTTGAAATGATTGTGCCTACACCTTTCTTGGATGAGGCTTACACTAACTCGGTACGTACCAGCTTCTTCTTCGATGCGGGTAACGTGTGGGATACTGAGTTTGATTATGATTCTTATAGATACCTTCCGGCTCATGAATTTGATAAACTTCAAGATTACTCTGATCCAGGTAGGATTCGAGCCTCTGCGGGTATGAGTATTCAATGGTTATCTCCTATGGGACCTATGGTATTTAGCTTGGCGTGGCCTGTTAAGGAATACGAGGATGATGAAACTGAAATCTTCTCGTTTAACATTGGTAAAACTTTCTAGATTAATATTTAAAAAATAGACAGTTAAAATACAGAATAATCGGCAAGTTTTGCTGAATAAAGGAGTTTATTGTGAAAAAGATGTTTAATCGCGCGATGATGGTATTGGTTCTTCTTGGTGCACCTATAGCGGCGCAAGCAGAGAAGATTGCAGTGGTAGATATGCAGGCCGTCTTTGAGCAGTTGCCTCAGCGCGAGCAAGTGAGCAAGACGCTGAAGACTGAATTTGGTGATCGTGTTGCCAGTGTGCAGAAGATGCAAGAAGAGCTTCGTGGCATGCTTGAGAAGCAGCAACGTGATGGCGCGTTAATGAGTGAGTCTCAGAAAACCGAAATGGTACGCAAGATGGAGTCGATGAAATCTGAGCTGCAGCTTAAGGGCAAGGCTTTAGATGAAGATATGCGTCGTCGTCAAGGTGAAGAACAGAATAAGCTACTGGTTAAAGTTCAGCAGGCAATCAATGCTATCGCAGAAAAAGATAGCTATGACATGGTGCTACAGCGTGGTGCGGTCATCTATGTTAAGCCAACAGCAGATATCAGCAGTAAAGTCGTCGAAGCACTCAGTAAAGGTTAATGGTAAAGGCTAATCATAAATGAAAAGCTATACCCTAAAAGAACTGGCTAGTATATTAGGTGCAGAGATTCGAGGTGATGAGGCATTGGAAGTATCCAGTGTCGCCACCTTGGATAATGCGACTCAAGGTCAGCTCTCTTTTTTAGCGAATGCTAAATATCGTGCTCAGCTGGAGAATACTAAGGCAAGCGCAGTATTGATCTCGGCTCAAGAAGTCGAAGGTTTTACCGGTAATGCTCTGGTATTAAACGATCCCTATGTAGGTTTTGCTCGTGTTTCTCAGCTCATGGATACCACACCCAAAGCAGCTATTGGGATACACGATTCTGCAGTCATTCACCCTTCGGCTAAGTTAGCTGAAGGTGTTGCAATAGGTGCTAATGCCGTTATTGGTGAAAACGTTATTCTTTCTGAAAATGTCCAAGTCGGCCCTGGTTGTGTTGTTGGCCAAGACTGTATCTTAGGTTCTGGCACTCGATTGTGGGCGAATGTCACCCTTTATCACGATGTGCATCTGGGGCAAGACTGCATAATACATTCGGCAGCAGTCATTGGCTCTGATGGCTTCGGTTACGCCAATGAGCGTGGATTATGGATTAAGATCCCCCAGACTGGTGGCGTTCGTATCGGCAATCGAGTCGAGATTGGTGCCAGCACTACGGTGGATCGCGGTGCTATCGAACATACCCAGATACATGATGGTGTGATACTGGATAATCAAGTACAGATAGCGCATAACGATATCATAGGTGAAAACACGGCCATTGCAGGTAACTCGACAATTGCGGGTAGTACACAGATTGGTAAGTACTGCATCATAGGTGGTAATAGTGCTGTTGCGGGGCATTTAAGCATAGCCGATGGTACTCATATCTCAGGTGGTACTAATGTCACCAGTATTATCCGTAAGCCTGGGGTGTATACATCTACAACTGTCGCCATGGAAAACAAGTTATGGCGTAGGAATACCGTGAGATTTAAACAGTTAGATGAACTTTTTCAACGAGTCAAAAAGCTTGAGAAATCGAATCAAACAGAAAATTAACTGCCGAGTGGCAGCCTAAGGAAAATGTGTGTCAAATGAATTAAATACCATGGATATCAAAGAGATTATGACCTCTCTTCCCCATAGATATCCTTTTTTATTGATCGATCGAGTTTTGGATTACACTCCTGGTGAAACTTTGCATGCGATCAAGAATGTCACTATCAATGAGCCATTTTTTCAGGGACATTTCCCGGTTCAGCCAGTGATGCCTGGTGTTTTGATCTTAGAAGCCATGGCTCAGGCGACAGGATTACTCGCTTTTAAAACTAACGAATTAGCAATGGACAATTCGCTCTATTACTTCGCTGGCATAGATAAGGCGCGTTTTAAGCGAGTGGTTGAGCCGGGCGATCAACTACACTTTGAAGTTAAGTTGGTTAAAGAGCGCCGCGGGATAGGGGTGTTCACAGGCGTTGTTAAGGTTGATGGTGAGTTAGTTTGCTCAGCAGAGATCATGTGTGCTCGCAGAGAGATTAAAAAGTGATAGATAAATTAGCGTTTGTACATCCTGATGCCAAAATTGGTAACAATGTCACCATCGGTCCTTGGACCTATATTGGTGCCTATGTTGAAATTGGTGACGACTGTTGGTTAAGCTCCCATGTCGTAGTCAAAGGCCCGACTGTCATCGGCAAAGGTAATAAAATCTTTCAATTTGCCTCTGTTGGTGAAGATTGCCAAGACAAGAAATATGCAGGTGAAGCAACGCGACTCATCATGGGCGATAACAACATCGTGCGTGAATCTGTGACTATACATAGGGGAACCACCCAAGATAAGGGTGAGACTCGCATAGGATCAAACAATTTGTTTATGGCCTATGTTCATATCGCCCACGATTGTGTGGTGGGTGATAATGTTATCATGTCTAACAATGCTTCAATTGCCGGTCATGTACATGTGGGGGATTGGGCCATATTAGGCGGGCTCACAGGTGTGCATCAATTTGTTCATATCGGTGCTCATGCATTTACTGCCGGTTATTCATTGATCTTGCAAGATGTGCCACCTTTCGTGATGGCATCGGGTCAACCTGGTATTCCTCGTGGACTGAACAGTGAAGGCATGAAACGCCGTGGCTTCTCGAAAGATAGTCAGATAGCTGTTAGACGAGCCTATAAGACCCTCTATCGTAAAGGCTTGACAGTCGATGAGGCTATCGTGGCTTTATCTGAAGAGTCAGATGATGAGCAAGTTAAGTTTATGATTGATTTTGTCGCTAATTCTAATCGTGGCATTATCCGCTAGATCTTTCTGATCCGAGCCTGTATTAATGACGGGCTCTCTATTCTCCATTCGTTACTATTTTAAGACTCGTATCCTATGAGCGAAAAAAGACAGATGATATTTGCTATGGTTGCCGGAGAGCTTTCTGGTGATATTTTAGGCGCTGGGTTAATCAAAGCGCTACAGGAATGCTATCCCGATGCACGATTTATCGGTATTGGCGGACCTCGTATGGAAGCCTTAGGTTTTGAATCTTTGTTCTCCTATGAAGAGCTTGCTGTGATGGGCATAGCCGAAGTCTTGTCTCGTCTTCCTCGATTATTGAAAGTTCGTAAAACCTTGATCCTTGAGATATGTTCCATTAAGCCAGATTGCTTCATAGGTATCGATGCTCCTGATTTTAATATTGGTCTCGAGCTCAAATTAAAATTGCGGGGGATCAAGACGGTACATTATGTCAGTCCTTCAGTATGGGCTTGGCGACCGAAACGCATTTTCAAAATTGCCAAGGCGACAGATATGGTGTTGTCATTGCTGCCTTTTGAAAAAGCGTTTTACGATAAACATAAAGTGCCATGTACCTTTGTGGGTCACACCTTAGCGGATGATATCCCTCTGGCTAGTGATAAAATTGAAGCTCGCAAAGCCTTGGGCTTAGATCTTCAAGCAGAATACCTAGCGGTTTTACCCGGTTCTCGTGGTGGTGAGCTTAAACTGTTAGCTGAGCCTTTCGTTCGCGCAGCTAAGATAATCAAGCAGAAATATCCCGATATTCTTTTCGTGACTCCGGTTGTGAATGCTAAGCGTCGTGTTCAGTTTGAAGCGGCTCTGAAAACATATGCCCCAGATCTTGAAATCCATATCATAGAAGGTCACTCGCGAGAGGTCATGGCAGCAAGTGACTGTATCTTGTTGGCTTCGGGGACCGCGACTCTGGAAGCTATGTTAGTCAAGCGGCCCATGGTTGTCGCCTAT
This sequence comes from Shewanella psychrophila, assembly GCF_002005305.1. Classification (NCBI taxonomy): domain Bacteria; kingdom Pseudomonadati; phylum Pseudomonadota; class Gammaproteobacteria; order Alteromonadales; family Shewanellaceae; genus Shewanella; species Shewanella psychrophila. The sequence goes on along the minus strand of NZ_CP014782.1, from coordinate 2,395,597 downwards.
CGTGTGAGTCCAATCACTTATCGAATTGCTAAGTCATTGATGCTTATCGATAAGTATTCTCTGCCTAATCTACTTGCTGGAGAGAATTTAGTGACTGAACTTATTCAGGAAAACTGTACTCCTGAGTTGATCGCTGATGCTGTGACAGAGCAGTTAGATGGGGATTTTACCCAACTAGATAATAGGTTTCTCGAGCTTCATGAACAGTTGAGATGTAACGCCAGTGCACGGGCCGCAGAGGCCGTTGTTAAGCTCATCTCTCACTAGATTTTTGTTTTAGCTCTCAGTTAGCAGGTATTAAGTATGGCAATATTTAAAGGTATTACTCCCGAACAGATCGATATCTTGAGTGTGGGTTTATATGCCGGCGTCGACGAGGTTGGTCGAGGGCCACTGGTTGGAAATGTGGTCACGGCTGCGGTGATTTTGGACCCCAATAATCCAATCTCTGGGCTGAATGATTCTAAGAAGCTGACCGAGAAGAAACGTGAGGCTTTGTTCACCGAAATCCATGAAAAAGCGCTGTCCATTAGTGTTGGCCATGCGACGCCAGAAGAGATAGATGAACTCAATATATTACATGCCACCATGTTAGCCATGCAAAGAGCCGTAGCTGGATTAGAGCTTAAGCCGGTGAAAGTCTTAGTCGATGGCAATCGGACCCCCAATTTTCATCACGGTGACAACAAGGAGCTTGTTCTCGAGGCCCATGCTGTAGTGAAAGGTGATGGTTTGATTGCCGGGATAAGTGCGGCCTCAATCGTGGCCAAGGTTATTCGTGACAGGGAGATGGAACTGCTCGATATGGAGCATCCTGAATATGGTTTCGCTAAACATAAAGGCTATCCCACCAAGACTCATTTCCAAGCCTTAGAGCAACATGGTGTGCTAGCTGAACATAGGAAGAGCTTTCGCCCGGTAAGAGAAAGATTAACCAAGGATCTGGAAACCAGAAACTAACTACATATTATGCTCCTTTAACTTACCGTTCTGGCTTGGTCTGTCTGACTCTGTTAATCTTTCTCAGGCTTTCACCGTCCCTTTTTTACTAATTTCTTTACTAATTTAAGTACTCAAAAATATGTCTGATCCCAGTTTTGTGCATCTGCGCGTCCACAGCGATTTTTCCATGTCTGATGGCCTAGCCAAAGTGAAGCCTATCTTAGCTAAGGTGTCAGAGCTTGGCATGCCGGCTGTTGCGTTAACCGATCAGACTAACCTATGTGGTCTAGTTAAATTCTATGGTGCCTGTCATGGTACGGGTATAAAGCCCATCATAGGTGCCGACTTTTGGGTTAAAGTCCCTGGTTTCGACAAAGATTTATGTTCGATTACTGTGTTAGCCATGGATAATGATGGGTATTTGAATTTAACTTTATTAATCAGTGATGCTTATCTGAGGGGCCATATCGATGATAGAGCCGTTATCGATCAAGATTGGCTGGCTAAATATAGTAAGGGACTAATACTACTCTCGGGTGGAAGACACGGAGATATTGGCAGAGCGCTTCTAAAAGGGAATCAGCCTCAAGTCGATTCATTAGTCGATTTTTATCAGACTCATTTCCCTGACCGTTATTATCTGGAATTGCTCCGCACCGGACGCCCCGATGAGGAGACTTATTTGCATCTGGCAGTGGCGCTGGCTGAAGAGAAAGATTTACCTGTAGTGGCAACCAATCAGGTGGTGTTTAATAGCCCGGAATTTTTCGATGCTCATGAGATCCGTGTCGCAATTTCAGATGGTTTTACCTTAGCCGATCCTCGCCGCCCGAAGAAATACAGTGAGCAACAATATTTTAAGAGCTGCGAGGAGATGTGTGAGCTGTTCGAAGATATTCCTGAAGCGATTGCTAATACAGTGGAGATCGCCAAGCGCTGTAATGTAACAGTACGCTTGGGTGAGTATTTCCTGCCTAACTTCCCTACGGGGGATCTCTCCATCGAAGACTTCTTGGTTAAAGTGTCAGAAGATGGCTTAGAGGAGCGCCTGGAGTTTCTATTTCCCGATCCAGAGGTGAGGGCTGAGAAGCGTCCGGAATACGATAAGCGTCTGGATATTGAACTTAAAGTTATCAACCAGATGGGTTTTCCTGGCTACTTTCTCATTGTGATGGAATTTATTCAGTGGGGAAAAGATCAAGATATTCCAATCGGTCCGGGTCGCGGCTCCGGAGCGGGTTCCTTAGTGGCTTATGCTCTTAAAATTACCGATCTCGACCCTCTGGAGTATGAACTCTTGTTTGAGCGTTTCCTCAACCCTGAACGTGTTTCCATGCCGGATTTTGATATCGATTTTTGCATGGACAGACGAGATGAAGTTATCGATCACGTAGCCGAGCTATATGGTCGTGATGCCGTATCTCAGATCATCACCTTCGGTACCATGGCTGCCAAGGCCGTTATACGAGATGTGGGGAGGGTATTAGGCCATCCCTATGGCTTCGTCGACCGTATCTCTAAAATGGTGCCTGCAGAGCCTGGCATGACTCTGGCAAAAGCCTTCGAGGTCGAACCTGCATTGCAGGAGTCTTACGATGCAGACGAGGAGGTCAAAGATCTCATCGACATGTGTCGGATTTTGGAAGGCGTGACGCGTAACGCGGGTAAGCATGCGGGTGGGGTGGTGATATCGCCTACCACAATTACCGATTTTGCTCCCATCTATTGTGACTCGGAAGGAAAAAACCCGGTTACCCAGTTCGATAAGAATGATGTCGAGACCGCGGGCCTGGTCAAGTTTGATTTCCTGGGACTGAGAACCTTGACCATCATCGACTGGGCTTTGCAGATGATCAACCCCAAGCAGAAAAAATTGGGCAAAGATCCCGTGCGCATCGAGTCGATTCCCCTAGATGATCATAAGAGCTTTAAACTGTTACAGCGCTATGAGACTACGGCGGTATTCCAGCTGGAATCCCGTGGTATGAAAGATTTGATCAAGCGTCTTCAACCAGATAGCTTCGAAGATATGATCGCTCTGGTGGCTTTATTCCGTCCGGGCCCACTTCAGTCCGGCATGGTAGATAACTTTATCGAGCGTAAGCATGGCCGAGAGGAAGTCTCTTTCCCAGATGCTGAGTATCAACATGAGTCTCTACAATGGGTGCTTGAGCCCACCTATGGCATTATTCTTTATCAAGAGCAGGTAATGCAGATCGCTCAGGTTCTCGCTGGTTATTCACTCGGTGGTGCGGATATGCTACGTCGAGCCATGGGTAAGAAGAAACCCGAAGAGATGGCCAAGCAGCGTGGTACCTTCGAAGAGGGAGCCATCAATAACGGTGTCGACGGCGAACTGTCGATGAAAATTTTCGATTTGGTGGAGAAGTTTGCGGGTTACGGATTTAACAAGTCTCACTCGGCTGCCTATGCGCTGGTTTCTTATCAGACACTTTGGCTAAAGACCCACTATCCGGCCGAGTTTATGGCGGCAGTTATGTCAGCTGATATGGACAATACGGACAAGATCGTCATTCTGGTGGATGAGTGTGAACGCATGGGGCAACCTCTGCTGCCACCGGATGTAAACAAGGGCTTGCTGAAATTCAATGTCGATGATGAGGGCAACATCGTCTATGGTATCGGTGCCATCAAGGGGGTGGGTGATGGACCCGTTGAGTCGATACTGGCAGCGCGTAAGGATGGACCATTCAAAGATCTTTTCGATTTCTGTGCCCGAGTCGACCTTAAAAAGTTAAATAAACGCATTATGGAAAAGCTCATCTGTGCCGGTGCCCTGGATAGCTTAGGGCCTCATCGCGCCGCCATGATGGCGACATTACCCGAGGCTGTACGTGCCGCAGATCAAAATGCTAAGGCTGAGGCAATAGGCCAGCACGATATGTTCGGTTTGCTCAATAGTGATCCTGAAGACATTAAGCAGCAATTTGTCCAATGTACCCCTTGGCCGGATAAGGTCTGGCTTGAAGGTGAGCGTGAAACCTTAGGCCTCTACCTGACCGGCCACCCGATTAATCAGTACCTCAAAGAGCTGAAGCATTACACATCGGGTCGCCTCAAAGATGTGCATCCTACCGAGCGTGGCAAGACCATGAAAGCCGCTGGTTTGGTTATTGCCACGCGGGTGATGATGACCAAGCGTGGTTCCAAGATGGGACTGGTGACCTTGGACGATAAGAGTGCCCGCTTGGAAGTGATGCTGTTCACAGAGGCGTTCGAGAAGTTTAACCATCTGTTGGAAAAAGATCGCATCTTGATCATCGAAGGAGAGGTCAGTTTCGATGATTTCTCCGGCGGTAACCGTATGACAGCCAGAAATATCATAGACATGGGTGAGGCGCGTAACCATTTTGCTAGTGCAGTTGAGGTGGATATTGACAGTGACCTAGTCGATGAAACTTGGCTAGATAGCTTCAAACAAGTGGTGGAACCGTGGAAAAAGGGCGCGGTTCCCATCATAGTTAATTATGCTCAACCACAGGCTAAGGCCCAGTTTAAGTTGGGGGATAACTGGAGGGTGAACCCGACAGATGAACTCATGTTGGCGCTGGAAACCTTAACCGGAGCCGGCAAGGTGAGGATCTTGTTCTAAATGTCACCGGATGGAATAAAAAACGACTTCGATGTCGCCGATTTAATCGCTGACCTCGTCGAGTCATCGGGAATTAAACCGGGCGCTAAGTTAGTCCTCGCTTACAGTGGTGGTGTCGATTCTGAGCTGTTAGCGCTAGGCCTTTCTGAGTTTGCCAGAGAGCATACCCAGTACCGTTACTTGTTGATTCATGTTCATCATGGTCTGAGTGATAATGCCGATGCTTGGGCGAGCCATTGTGAGTCAAGGGCTGACTTTTACGGGATCCCCAATAGTATCAAACGGATCGTGGTGGATACTGGCCCGCGTAAGAGCGTCGAGGCCGAGGCGAGAAGTTCACGTTATGATGCAATAAAATCAGAGATGGTGTCTGGTGATGCATTGTTGACAGGGCATCATCTGGATGACCAGCTTGAAACTGTGCTCTTGGCATTAAAGCGAGGCCTAGGTCCTAAGGGGCTATCGGCGATGGGAAGCACGCAAGTTTTCGATGGTGATAAACACATAATTCGACCTCTTTTATCCATCAGCCGCGAGCAGATCGAGATGAAAGCCAAGGGGCTTGGACTGGTTCATATTACCGATGAGAGTAATAGCGATGACAAGTATGACCGTAACTTTCTTCGCTTAGAGATTATCCCCAGACTCAAAGCCCGTTGGGGAGCTATCGCGACAACTGCGAGTCGTAGTGCATTTCTATGTGCCCAGCAACAGGCCGTTATCGACAATGAAGTGAGTGAACGCTTACCCGCTTTTATCTCATCCAGTGAGTGGGGGGATTCTCTCGACTTAGGGCTTCTTGCCGAGCAGAGTGTCAGCTGGCAATCATTGCTCTTTAGAGGTTTTATAAACAGATTAGGCTTTGCTCCACCATCCCAGACTCAATTAGCTCAATCTCTGTCTCAATTATTGACGGCAAGGCGTGATGCCAAGATCGAGCTTCGAATGGGTACATTATTGATTAGACGCTACCAGGGCCGTGCTTATCTTTCGTCGGTAGCGGATGAAAAATGTGAGCCGCATGTTCGGAAGTTTATCGAGGTCGACACCAGCAGTTTATTAGATAAAGATGTAGATATTAGTCTTCTCTTATCCGTGCGTAATAGGCTGTCGATAACTAAGGTGAACAACTCAGACAGGGTGCGTCTTCCTGAGATGGGACTGCAAGTTAGCATTCGCTTTTCAGTTAAGGGAAGTACCAGGTGTCATCCTAGCGATAGAGTTAAAGCCAGAGAGCTGAAAAAATTATGGCAAGAATATGACATTCCACCATGGGAGAGAGAAAGAGTGCCCTGTATTTTTTACGGAGAGCAACTAGTGTGTGCCGTGGGTTATTGGATAGACACCGAATACGTATGCGAACAAGGTGAGCTCGGGTTAGTGTTCACCCCACATCAGGTTTAGTACGTCCAGCGCTGGTGGCTTTGGCTAGATTCACTTCCATATTGGCATAAACATGTACATCAGACTCGTATCGAATTAACTCAAGTCTGCTCTATAACATCTACGGCCAGCCGCTTTTGCCCGATAGAGTGCTTTATCTGCTCTCTCATACAAGGATGTAGCAGATTCATCGCTCTTCCATTGTGATATGCCTAAGCTGGTTTGTACTTGATGTTTCTCAAATAGCGGCAGTTTAGACATGGCCTCTAGTACTCGCTGGCATAAGATCTCGGCAGCAGTCAAATTCCCCCGGACTACTACAACAAATTCATCACCTCCCACACGAAACGCCTGATCGGTATCTCTGATGGCTTTAGTGAGCAGCTGGCCAAACTCTGAGAGTACAGTGTCGCCAAATTGGTGTCCGTGTACATCATTTAGCATCTTAAAGTTATCGAGATCTAAGATCACAATGGATAAAGCATTAGTGTGTCGAGTGGATGTCGCTATGGCTTTCTTGAGGCTCTCGATATAGTAATGACGATTACCCAGCCTGGTGAGTGAATCATACATCGCCTGCTGCGACATCTCTTGAAATTGAGTGGCATTAAACAAGGGTAATATTACTAAGGTTTGCAACAGTTGTAATTGCTTTGCTTGTGAAGGCATCAAAGGAGAGGCTAAATTGTATTCGAGACGCGCCGTATTACCTTGATGTACCAGTTGCTGCTTGATGGAAAGCCCTTGGTGTGTACCCCAAGTGAACTGGTATTTGTTGTATCTCAGCTTAATACCGGAAATAGGCAAGTGTTGTCCCATGATCTTGCCGAAACAGGCAAAAACTGTCCTGGGATCTAAACTTTCATGTAGATGTTGAATGATTTGTACCAGATCTGGATCCCGACTCTGGGAGTCAAGTAACTCAGGTTGATATCTTAGTTCATTAGAATAAAAGTCTGTTGCTAGGCCAAAGTCCATAATGAATGCTCCATCGATGGCGGTATTACTGAGGTTAACTATCCTCGTTCATGGAGAATAACTAGCAAAAACTATGCCTAAATTAATGTTAATTAAATTTGTCTTTATTTGTCATTCAGTTAATCTTTCAGTGTCAGTGATATAAAAAACCATGCCAGTATTTTGACTCGGAGTTCAAATTTAGAATGGAACACAGTTTTCTTATCCAGGTTCTATCGATGCTTGTCATCGCGATCATCTCCATAGCCTTACTTAGGCGGGCGGGCTTGCCTGCTATCTTGGCATACCTTGTCACAGGGGTGATCAGTGGGCCATCAGGTTTCAATTGGTTTAGTCAGCATCAAATGCAATCGGTAGCGGAGCTGGGTGTTGTCTTGTTGATGTTTAGTCTTGGCTTAGAGTTCTCTCTGCCAAGGCTTTGGGCCATGAGACGTACGGTATTTGGACTCGGTAGTGCTCAAGTGGTGGTCACTACTTTATTGGCAACCTGTATTTCACTGCTCAGTTCCCTGAGCATAGTGGAGTCACTGGTTGTGGGGTCTGCAATAGCACTCTCGTCGACTGCCATAGTGCTTAAGCTGCTAAACGAGCAAGGTTGGCTCAGACGCCGCCATGGCGAGCTTTCGGTCAGTGTGTTGTTATTTCAAGATCTTGCGGTTGTCCCTCTGTTAATCTTGCTGCCTCTACTCGCCTCTGGTGGTGAGACCTTGTCGATACAAAGCATAGGTTACGCTATGGCCGAAGGGGTATTGGCCTTTATTGCCCTGATGGCGTTCGGTAAGTGGGGCTTACCTAGGCTATTCGATGAAGTGGCTCGTTCCCGCTCCAATGAACTTTTTATGTTGTCGACACTAGTGGTGGCTTTGCTGACAGGTGCATTAACCCAATGGTTAGGCTTATCTATGGCGTTAGGCGCCTTTATGGCGGGTATGTTGTTAGGAGAAAGCCAATATAAGCGCCAGTTAGAGGCTGATATTAGACCCTTCAGGGATCTTTTGATGGGCTTGTTCTTCATCTCTATCGGCATGTTAATAGATTTTTCACTGGTACTGCAGTTCTGGTGGCAGATTTTAATTATCCTCATCGCCGTGATCGTAGGCAAGGCCTTGGTGGTGTTTGCCTTGCTCAGGCTGGCGAAAGAGTCATTTAGGATCTCGGTATCCACAGCTTTGAGCTTAGCTCAGGTGGGTGAATTTAGTTTTGTGGTGCTGGCATTGGCGGTGAATTATGAACTGCTTGATATCGAGCTCAGTACTAAGCTGGTGATGGTGGCGGTATTATCTATGGCCATCGCTCCTTGGCTAGTGCGTCATAGTCCTGATATCGCCCGCAGGCTGCAAGGGGTTAAATCTAAGGGAGAGAAAACCTTAGCCATAGAACCTAAAATCGAGCATCAAAATGATCTAGTCTTGATATTGGGCTATGGACGTGTTGGTCAGACTATTGCGCGTTTTATGAAGACAGAAGCGGTTCCTTTTCTTGTGTTGGATTTAGATCCTACCCGAGTTTCAGAGGCGCGAAAGGCCGGTGAGCCTGTGTATTTCGGTGATGTGTGTAAGAGAAGCATACTCAAGCAGGCCAAGATTAGGGAGGCTAAGTTAATCGTACTGACCTTCAGCAGCAGTCGTATCTTGGAAGAGGTGTTACCTCTCTGTCGTCAGCTGGCACCCGAGGCTAAAATTTTAGTACGTACCCGAGACGACACTGGCATGGAAGAGCTCGAAAAAGCGGGTGCGAGTCAGGTGATCCCTGAAACCTTGGAAGGCAGCTTAATGTTGGTCTCTCAAGTTCTGTATCAATGCGGAGTACCGCTAACGCGTATACTCAAGCGTTTAGAGTATGAGCGCCGTAACCATTACAAGTATCTTCATGGCTTCTTCTCCGGCGCCGAGACAGATTTCACCTTGGAGCATCTTCACGCTGTCGCTCTACCTAAGGGGGCCAGTGCCGTAGGCATGACTTTAGCGGAGATCCCCTGGGAGAAGCTAAGAGTCGAGTTACGGGCCGTGAGACGCAGTGGGGCCGAAGTTGAAAGTCCGGCGCTCGATTGGATCATACGTTCGGGTGATACCCTGATTATTCTGGGTAAGCCAAGACGTATCGAAAAAGCCGAGATTCATCTATTACAAGGCTAAAGGTAGAAGGGAGTGGCAACAAGAGTGCATCAGTTGCAGAAGCTCATTTAGCATAATTTAATTTAACTGTAACTAATTTGTTAAGTTTCAATTTCTAATGGTACCCTGTTGTCGGTAACAATCAGACAACAGGGACTGTCATGTTCAAAAAACTCCTCAAATATTCCGGGCTAATTCTGCTCATTATCTTGGTTTCTGTTAGCGTTTTTACGGCCCATGAATGGTTTGCTAAGAAACCTATCATGTTTCGTGCCTTCTTAGATCGCACCTTGATAAAGATTGCCTTTGAGAGTCCAGAAACCTTAACATCCTTAGGCTTTCTCGAGTCTGTTGGCATCAATGGTCATAATGCAGAGCTCGATGATGATAGGCCTGAGAAGGCCGATGAGCTATTTGTCCAGCTTGACGATATTCACCAGACCTTGCTGACTTACGATGATGCTACTCTCGATGAAAATGAGCTACTGACTAAGGAGATAGCCCTATATTTACTCAGTTTTTCTGATGATGCGAAGGCCTTTCGTTACCATAACTATCCAGTGAATCAGCTTTTTGGTATTCAAAACGGCTATCCTAGTTTTATGGAATCTCAGCATCAGGTTAACTCAATCGAGGATGCTGAGCATTACCTGTCCCGACTACAGAAGGTGAAACTTAAATTTGAGCAGAACTTGCTGGGATTAAGGATCAGGGAGCTGAAGGGGATCATTCCACCGCGTTTTGTAATCGAGCGTGTTCTGACTGAGATGAAGGGGTTTGTTGATACGCCTATTAAAGATAATATACTCTACACTTCATTGCAGAGTAAACTAGCCGAAGTGGGGGATATTCCTATTCAAGAGCAGGCAAGTATCTTATTGTCGGCGCAGGAACGTATTCAAGACTATGTTTATCCGGCTTATGGCCTGTTTATCGATTACTTTACCGAGCTTGAGGCAAAGGCAGGAACCGATGACGGGATCTGGCACCTTCCCGATGGCGAGTCTGCTTATCAGCTATCACTCAAGTTTTTTACCACCACAGATTATACCCCGGATGAGATCCACAATATGGGTCTTTTAGAGGTTGCTCGACTCCAGTCTGAGATATTAGTCATCTTAGAATCTGAGGGTTATGGGGTTGATAATGGCTTCTTTACTGCGATTGAAACCATGGCGGCAGATCCTAAGTTTTACTACGAAGACAGTGATGAAGGTCGCGAGCAGATCTTAGTCGATTATCAAAAAATCCTCGATGAGATCAATATGGGATTGGATGATGCATTTAGAATTCGTCCTCAAGCCGGTATGGAAGTCGTGCGCATCCCTGAATTTAAAGAGAAAACAGCCCCTGGCGCTTATTATCAGCCCCCTGCGCTGGATGGCAGTCGTCCAGGCCGCTTCTTCGCTAACCTCTATGATATTAAGGCAACGCCTAAATACAGTATGCGAACTCTTGCCTACCATGAAGCAATACCCGGGCATCATTTTCAAGTAGCGGTAGCAATGGAGCTGGAGAATATGCCATTTATTCGCAAGATGGCACCTTTTACCGCTTACTCAGAAGGCTGGGCACTTTACTCTGAACAAGTGGCTTGGGAGTTAGGTTTTCAGGATGACCCTTTCGATAATATAGGTAGGCTGCAAGCCGAGCTATTTCGCGGGGTACGTCTGGTGGTGGATACCGGTATTCACCATAAGCGTTGGACAAGAGAGGAGGCCATAGAATATATGAAGCTCAATACCGGCATGGCCGATAGCGATGTGGTGTCTGAGGTTGAACGCTATATCGTGATGCCTGGTCAGGCTACTTCTTACAAAGTTGGCATGATGAAGATTTTATCTCTGCGAGAAAAAGCTAAACAGGCTTTGGGTGATAAGTTTAATTTACGAGACTTTCACGACATAATATTGAAAAATGGTGCCGTTCCCTTAGATATCCTTGAGAGACTTGTCGATCGTTATATTGGGGATTCACTTATCGCAAAAAATTAGACTAGGCTATTAGTTAATGCATGTAATTCGTGCCAGACAAGGAGAAGCCATGTTCTATTATTTTGTGTTTTTAATACTTGCTCCCCTGTTACTTATACAGGGGAGGTTAGTGCGCAAAAATATACCTATTTTGGCTGAAGCTACTGGGGGACGCAGTGGTCGCTTAGGAGAAGGCAGGCCTCTGAGTGTACTGGTAGTTGGAGACTCTGCTGCGGCTGGAGTCGGTGTCGAGACCCAAGAAGATGCTCTCAGTGGCTGTTTGACTCGGATTCTGGCACAGAAATATTGCGTAGATTGGTCTCTGGTAGCGAAATCGGGCAATACCACGGAAGATCTTATCGAGACGTTACAAGGGCGACCTTTTCAAGCCGACTCTTTATCCGTGGACAGCTCGGAGGCTAGTTTTCTTGACGACTATAGCCCACAAGATAAGAATATAGATGGCAATAGTTTAAATGATAATGGCGGACCTGATATCGATGTAGTATTGGTCTCGCTTGGGGTCAACGACCTCTTGAGCCCGATAAGAGAGAGCCATTGGATAGCTCAGCAGGTGCGGTTAATTACATTACTTAAATCAAAATTTGCTGCCAAACATATCTTGATGACAGCAGTACCGCCCATGCACTGTTTTCCTGCCTTACCCCAGCCATTAAGATGGTTTCTGGGACTGAGAGCATCGGAATTTAATCGTAAGCTAGTGTCGCTTATCGAGCTTGAAAGTGAGTGTGAGCTGGTCATTATCCCCCTTATGCCGATAGCGTCGGATATGGCCAGTGATGGCTTCCACCCAGGAGCAGACGTATATCGGCTTTGGGGAGGCACAGCTGCTAAGGCCATCGAAAAGAGAATTGAGCTTCAATAGTGCTATTTAGTTATCCCGAAGAAGTCACTAAGCTCATCTATTTGGCACATGGCGTCCTGATAACCTAAGTCAATAAGGGCGCTGCAGTAAGCCTGTTCGAACAGCAGGTAGGAAACGATACTCGAATCGGTATCCTGTTTTATGCCGATAGGTCTGAGCATAGCTTTCACCGCCGTCGGCATCGCTTTATAGTAATAGGACGCCAGCTGACTTAAGTCTTCACTGGGCTTGATGACTAAGGTTTCTATCTTGGTGAGAGGCAGTGACTCTCTCTTCTCTTCAGGAATCAACTCTAGTGTGTTGTTGATCCGCTCTAGACGCTCCAAATCACTATTTAACGTATCTGAGAAAATGGTATCGAGCAGGTGACCGGTAATGGTCGCAGTCCTAGGGTGATGGGCTAACTCTTGTGGTAGCTGTTTGTGGGGACTCTCTAAATTTATCACCAAGATTTTTTTGGCACCAAGATGAATTGGGCTGCTCAAGGGGGCGAGCTGATGCACTGAGCCATCGCCATAATAGCCCTGGTTGAGCTTAACCGAGGGAAAAATTAGTGGGATAGCAGAACTAGCAAGTAGATGGTCTGTGTTTAGTTGAGTACGTTGACCACTGCGTCTGTCCCTATGCCAGTTAGCAATATCATGACTCCCCTGGAAGAAGGTAACCGATCTCGAGGTGTTATAGCAGGACACGTCGACACTTAAGGCATCGAGGGCACCACTGGCGATATTTCTGTCGATGCGAATGAAATTGATGAGCTGATTGAGCATGTCGCGCAGAGGATCACTGTTAAACAGGCTACCGGCATTGGTGTTGATCCTGTCATCTTGCAGGCTCATGAGTAGCATCCTGCACAAATGGCCCAGTATTCCTCTGGCTGAAGATTTATATATCTTCTCGGTACGAAAGTTACGCCATACCCACTCGAGTTTACGCACTCCTAGATGAAAGCAGGAAGCATGGGTGGCGATAGAAGTTCCATTGATTGCTCCGGCTGAAGTACCGCAGATTATCTTGAAGGGGATACCGTGATTACGGGGGTAAAATTGCACTATGGCCTTGAGCACACCCACCTGATATGCCGCCCTAGCACCGCCGCCGCCGAGCACAATCGCTGTTTTTTCTGGCACTTTTACTCCATGGAATTGATTCTTTCTTTACCGTAAGTAAAGCTAATATATTCTTTCAAATCAAGGGCAAATATCAAGGGAGGTGAATTATTACCAAGAAATCTGGATGAGAAAATTGCATTGCAGCTATTAATTCAGAACAGGCTATAACTTTAGGGTATGGATATGGTAGCTTAGAAAACATTGTCTCGACCGTGGAGCGAGAAACCAAAGCTAGTCAGCATACCATAGTACAATGCCATGGTAGTTTAGAGTATAAAAATGAGCCTATAGGGGGACTGAACAGAGGCTTAAACCTGTAATTGATACAGGTGCATCCCTTGCTATCGCTCATCATCCCCATGTTGCTCAAGGGGGGGAGTTATATCAAAACCGCTTAATTGACTACTCCATGGGGAACTTCATATTCGATCAAAACTTCAATTTGACTCAGCTCAGTTTTATCTTGTATGTATGGCTCGATGAAGGAGAGCCCTACCGGGCTGAGATTGTTCCTATCTATTTAAAAGGTTACAAGCCAACTCCCGCCGTTGGGTTACAAAAATTTTATGTGACGATGCGTTTATCTGAACTATCTGCAAAGCGAAACACCCAATAGGCAGCTGAGGAGGTCACGGCGTTATAGAGTCTGAAAATAAAATCATCTTCAGGGCGCAACAGCAGAATTGGTTATAAAAGTTATTGGATCCTGTTAGAAATAGCGCCAAACTCTCAAGACAGTCAGGCACAAATGCAAACTAAAATTCAAAATATTGCATTTGATGATTTCTCCTTAATCGAGTGGCAAAACGCTTATAGCAAAAGTCTTAAGTCTAATGTTTTTAATTTTGGTGAGACACAGGCCTGCGTGATCGGGTTTAATAAAGGCTCTCAGCAGCCGCTGGTGTTAGAATTTACGTTTAAAGTGGAAAAAAACGGCTAGGTAATCATAAGATTATCTAGCCGTTTTGGCTAAGAGGATAAAGGAATGGATGTTTTAGCTTATACCGATTGGTATAAGCTCACAGCTTAAGCAGATGACTCGCTTCACTGTTGCTTTCAGGGGTAATTCCTCCCCAAAGTTTTTGGCTAAAAGGTTGCATCAGACCATGATGAATATCGAAGCTTACTTGCCTGTCATCTTTGACCAATAAAGGCCCATCTAGGTCGATATATTTAGCAAATGGGCTCAGCAAAAATGCCGGTGCCATCGCCAGTGAACTTCCCACCATACAGCCAAGCATAATATCAAAACCCATTAATTTGGCTTGCTCTGCCAGTGTCACCGCTTCGGTTAAGCCTCCGGTCTTATCAAGCTTGATGTTGACGACGTCATATTTTCCCAAAAGTGAAGGAAGATCTTTTACGGTATGACAAGACTCATCGGCGCATAGGGCAATATCGATATTTAATTCAGTGAGTGCTTCATCTTCTCCTGCGGGCAAAGGTTGCTCAATCAGCACCACATTAAGCGCGGCTAATTCATCTGCAGATTGGCGTAATTCGTCTATAGACCATGCCTCATTAGCATCCACAATAAATAGGCTATGGGGGACCATATTATGGATAGCTGTCATTTTCTCAATAATATCGACACTATCGAGTTTAACCTTGATGAGAGGGGATTTTTCTAGCGTTTTCGCCGCTTCAGCCATCGCTGTAGGGGTGTCTATGCTCAATGTTTGCGCCGTTATTACCGCTTGCGGATTCGGTAAGTTAAAGCGGGTTTCTATTGTTTCACGGGTTAACTTAGCTTGTAGATCTAGGTAGGCACAGTCCAATGCATTTTGCGCTGCGCCTTGGCTGTTGCTAGCGATAGAGTGGGCTAACCCCATAAACTGCTTAGTATGGGTACAGACAGTCTTTATAGCTGTTATGGTGCTCTCTATTGTCTCTGCGTATCGTCCATAGGGGACAGACTCGCCCCAGCCTATGAGCCCTTTATATTTCAGTAGTACCACAACCACTTGCGCAGAGTGTTTTGCACCGCGGGCAATTCTAAACACGTGTTTGAGGGGGATTGATTGCTTAATAGCGAGTAACTCAAAATCTTCCCCATGAAAGTGAAGCAGTTTTTTTGAGCTGATCATGCGCTTTTTTCCATATCTGTTATAACTGGATTTTTGTTATCTGTGGCTGCCTTAGGCGACCAGGCTTTCAAGCTTTTGACGATACTTGATACGCCGTCACGCAGAGGATCGGCACATGCCAAATCGAACTCATTGGCGATAGCAAGACAGATCTTTTGCCCTTCCTCGATGGTGACACTCGAGGTGTTCACCGCGATACCTGCCACATAGGCATTTGGGTTCGTGAGTTTCGCAGCCTGCAAATTTAAACTAATGGTGTCAGCAATTGAGGGGAGCTGACTTTTAGGGAGTCCCCGCATATGACTGCGATTAAGGGCGTGACATATCACTATTGCATCTGGCTGAGAGCCATGAAGCAAGCCTAAGCTGACACCGGAAAATGCTGGGTGTGATAGCGAGCCTTGTCCCTCAATAATATCCCAATGAGCAGTATTGTTATCGGGGGACAATAATTCGGTAGCGCCAGAGATAAAATCAGATATCACACAGTCAATTGCGACACCTTCTCCCTTGATAAGAATGCCGCATTGACCTGTTGCTCTAAAGTCAGCATCAAATTGTTGGGCTTGCATCTCTTTTTCCAAGGCAAGTGAGGTATACATCTTTCCTACTGAGCAATCAGTGCCTACGGTAAGCAAACGTTTACCTTTGCGCTTTTCGCCTGTGCCTGTTTTAAATGACTGTTGAGGATGGCGGATATCGATAAGTTGCCTGCCTAAGGAGTCTGCAAGTTCTGCTATCTCTTCTATATCGGTCAGCTTTTCGTGTAATCCGCTGACAATATCCAAGCCTTGGGCTAGTGCCTGTTTAATCACCCCATGCCATTTGGTGTCAAGTACACCGCCGCTATTGGCAAAACCCAGTACGAATGATTTTGCACCAAGTTCTGCAGCTTGAACTATTGAGGTTTGAGGCAGGCTCGTTGTGACAGTGCAACCTGCAACGCTGAGTTCGCCTATGCATTGCTTTGGGCTCCAATCGACTGCACCTTGCGCCATTTTGATTGAAAGTTTATCTGTGGCATCGCCAATAAAGAGAAGGTAGGGGGGCTTTATCATGAGTTTTAGACCCTTGTAATTAAGTGCAATTGTTGTTAATTACAGCTTAGCGGATCTGACTGATGGATAAATTTGAAAGAGTTTCCCAGCCTATAACTCAAGGTTATGGCTGGTTATAAGTCTATGATATAGCTTCAGATAAATAACTTAGAAACTCTTTACTTGCGGAAGATAAGTTACTGTTTTCTAGATGTAAGGCACAAACGTTAAACTCTAATGGTGGATCGAATGAAGCCATTGCGGTATTTGGGGATAGATTGCCTAGGGCTGTAAATTTATCAACGACACATAAGCCTATATTTTGCGCCACAATTCTAGGGGCGAGAAAATAGGTCTGTACCCTAATACTGGGGGATATATTGACATTTTCTTCAAGCATTCGTGTCCAGAGTAAATCTCCAAGGGGGCCACTATCACCAATATCGATAAATTCATGCTTGCTCAACTCGGCGAAGGAGAGTTGAGTCGGGCAGTGTGGAAACAGTGTCTTGGGGTAAACGATGTAGAGTTCTGATTTAGCCAGCTCTATCTCATTAAACCCTGGCTGTTTATCCGGAGAGAAGACAATGGCGAGATCGCATTTTCTTTCGAGTAGGGTATGCATCACCGACTCATTATGAATAGTTTGCAGTTGAATATTAACTGCGGGGTGATCACGATGAAAGTTGGCTACTGCTGCTGGAACACTGTCGAAACCAAGTGCAGGTGTGAGCCCAATTTTGATACTACCAAACTCAGACTTTTTAATGTTGTTGGCGGTGTTTTTAATGGATCTTAATTGTTGATAGATCTTGTCAACATCACCGAATAATATTTTTGCTTCTTCTGTTGGCGTCAGTCGACCTTTCACTCGGTTAAAGAGCTGGAACCCCAACTGTATCTCAGCGTGGGAGAGCACCTTGCTGACAGAGGGCTGAGACACATGCAAGATCTTCGCTGCATTGGTGATCGATCCTGTGGTATAGATAGCATGAAAAATCTCTATGTGTCTCAGTCTCATCGTTTACCTTAAATCTATTTAAATTTAATCACTTGCTTTGCCTTAAGCAAAGAAATACACCAAAGCGGTCCAAAGAATCGCAGCCGGCACCGCCGTAAGTGATACGGGGACTATCTGGGATTTTACATGGTTCATGAGATCGCAACCAGTGGTCATGGCTGATTAACAAAAGGCGTCAATCAAAACTGCAGAAATATTAGGTTTGAAAAATCGAGGGCAACAGGCTATCGGTATGTCTGCCGATATTGTTATTTTAGATATAGAAAACTATCGTGCACAAGCTGACTTTTCGAATTGGAACCGCTATTCGACAGGGGGATACTGTGCTCATCAACGGTCAGTTAACGATAGATAAACAGCAATATACTGGGACGTTAGCAGGCACTGTGTTTAGGTAGAGGGTGATATCAATCGATATAAAAACAAACTGTTTTAATCAGTCGGTTAACTAAAAAATAATGCCACTCAATTGAGTGGCATTATTAATTAAGCTAGAAAATTTTGTTTAAGGACACAAGTCTATTTAGCTGCCTTTAAGAAGTCGACGATCTGATCGAATGGCACTTCTTGCTTCTCACCAGTACGGCGGTTCTTGTATTCGAATACACCGCTATCGATATTGCGATCGCCAATCACGACCACGTGAGGCAGGCCAACAAGCTCCATATCGGCGAACATCACACCAGCACGCTCTTTACGGTCATCAAATAAGACTTCGAAACCGGCATCATTGAGATCTTTATAAAGCTGCTCGGCTTTATCTTGGACACGATGAGATTTATGCATATTCATCGGTAGGATACCCACTTTGAATGGTGCAATGGCATCTGGCCAGATAATACCGCGGTCATCGTGGTTCTGCTCAATTGCAGCGGCAACCATACGGCTCACACCTACGCCATAACAACCCATGAGTAAGGTTTTAGCCTTACCATTTTTGTCGAGGACGTTAGCATTCATCGCTTTAGAATAGTTGTCACCGAGCTGGAAGATATGGCCAACTTCAATACCACGAAGCAATGCGATAGTGCCTTGGCCACATGGGCTAGGCTCACCTTCGATAATATTACGTAGATCGAATGCTTCCGCTTGAGGAAGGTCACGCTCCCAATTGATGCCAAAGTAGTGCTTGTTGTCTTGGTTTGCACCTGCACCGAAGTCACTCATGACGCTAACGCCGTGATCGATATATACCGGAATTTCAAGACCAACAGGACCAATAGAGCCTGGGCCTGCACCGATAGCTTTACGAATATCGGCTTCGTCGGCAAATTCAAACGGTGTCAGTACCCCAGAGATTTTCTCGGCTTTCACTTCGTTAAGGTCATGATCACCCCGGATCACGAGTGCCACAAGTGGCGCTTCATCTGAATCACCTTTAACGATCAGTGTCTTTACTGTCTTTTCGATAGCGATATCATGCTGTTCAACGAGCTCTGCAATCGTCTTAGCGTTAGGCGTATCGACAAGTGTCATCTCGCTGGTTGCAGCTTGACGAGTCTCTGTGGGCAGTGGCGCTTCACATTTTTCGACGTTGGCTGCGTAATCACTCTCAGTTGAGTAAGCAATTAAGTCTTCACCGCTGTTAGCCAGTACATGGAACTCGTGTGACATGCTGCCACCGATAGAACCTGTATCAGCCATAACTGGGCGGAACGCTAGACCTAGGCGATTTAGAATATTGCTATAAGCCTGGAACATTGACTCATAGGTCTCATCCATCGTCTCTTGATCCAGATGGAAAGAGTAAGCATCTTTCATCAAGAATTCACGTGAACGCATCACACCGAAACGTGGACGAACTTCGTCGCGGAATTTAGTTTGGATTTGGAACAAGTTTAACGGTAGTTGCTTGTAAGAATTAACTTCTTTACGAACAATATCGGTGATCACTTCTTCGTGAGTCGGACCAAGTACAAAATCACGGTTATGACGATCTTGGAAACGAAGCAGTTCTGGACCGAATTTTTCAAAGCGGCCAGTCTCTTGCCAAAGATCGGCTGGCTGCACCATAGGCATCAAGATTTCAACAGAACCGGCCTTGTTCATCTCTTCACGAACGATAGCTTCTACCTTGCGTAATACGCGAAGACCTGTCGGCAACCAGCTGTATAGGCCTGAAGCGTTTCGACGTACCATGCCGGCACGTAACATTAATTGATGACTGATCACCTCTGCATCTGCAGGGGTCTCTTTTTGTGTTGAAAGCAGGTACTTGCTTACGCGCATTACCGATATCCAGTTCAGAAAATAAATTGGTCGACATTTTATCATCTGTGGGGTTTCTGTCTACCAAGTAATTGAGCCTTCTAATGAAGTCTGATTACATTTTCTATGTAGGCTGTAGGTATTGGGCTGTGTGACGATTACTTTGATCTTCATTGCTATCTCTAGCTCGGAGATTCACGCTGTGAAACCTCGTCCTGCTGCCGAAGTTCATAGCCGCATCCACACTGAATTATTATTTTTCCGATTGTACCTAGCTGATAGACTAGAATATTTGTTAGGGATGGTAACTGTGTTGATATTCAGTTATTAAGCGAGAGACTGGTTTATTCTATCGTTTGCCACTGTGTTTGAAGAAATTCAGCTTGGTATATTCACATGTACAGGAGAATACACACTATGGGCGTTATGCAAAAACTATCAGAACTCAACTTAATCATAAAATATCGAAAACAGCTAAAGCCTGTTCTAACATCCTACTTACACTTTCTCGAGAACACCGAAACGTCGGTGTGGGGCTCTATTACCGAGGATGATGAGCTGGGTATCAAACATGCTGTAGTTCAATCGGGTAAGCATGAAGGTCCAATTGTTGAAATAGGGACGCTCTTTGGCCATACTACGAATTTACTTGCGTCAATGAAGCGGGCTGAGGTTACCCTTATTACGGTGGGAAATTTCACTTGGAATCCTTTTGCTCTGCCTCCTGAAGTACATCGTCAGTTTACAATGCGCACACTTCGCTACGCATTAGCACATTGTTCAACTCAGGTTTTTGATGGTGATGCGGCGGATTTCTATTTGGCTAATAGGACCATCAAACCAAGTTTGGTTTTCATTGATGCAGGACATGACTACGAATCCGTGAGGAAGGACATTGATTGGGCCGTTTCTACCGGTTGTCCGGTAATATCTGGTCATGACTATACGGATGCTCATCCCGGTGTGGTCAAGGCCGTTGACGAGACATTTGGCGATAACATTCGCCTTAACGGCTCTGTATGGCTCCATCAAAGGCCCGAGTGTGACCGCAGCGTTACAGCGGATGGCGAAAACGCCGTTACACAGGCTTAAGGTATTAGGTAAGGTGAAGGTGCTTAATCGACATCTGACCCATATGGATATGGATCAGATGTCATTATGATGAAGTGGATGTCACTGACCCCTACACCTTATCCCTTCTATCTCCAATCACTTTAGCTGGATTGCCGGCAACGATGGCATAGTTTGGTACATCTTTGGTAACAGTGGCATTCATGGCTATGACTGCACAGTCACCTATGGTGACGCCATCGACTATGGCGGCTTGGGCACCTATCCACACATCCTTGCCTATGATCACACCTTTAGACTCGGAGTTTTGCTGATAGATAGGTGTGTCTGGGTGCATACCATGGTTGAAGGCATAAATGGTGACGTTATTGGCGATGCGAGTCTGAGAGCCGATGGTAATGCCGGCGCTGCCGCCATCGAATGAGCAACCATGGTTTATCGCGACTTCGTTGCCCATGACTATCGGGCCGTGGAGGAAACTATCGGCTGCGATCATACATAAATTGCCGACTGTGATGCCTCGATTTGGCTCGGCAAACAGATTAGCTTCGGGGGCAATAAAGCAATTATCACCTAGGGTGACAGTCTCTAAAGCCATCAATCTGGTTTGTACTTCTTGCTGCCAAGGCCTGGCCCAGGCCAGTAACTTGGGTTTTAGATTGAAGTAGAGCCAAGGCATATAGGACATGCGTTTTTTATGCTGGGCTTGATAGTCGTCTTGTGTCATCAATTATCTAGTCAGTTACACACTGATCCCTGTTTTAATCTCTTGCACAATAATCGTGTCTTCACTATCAATAATCCGATCATTATCAATTTCAGCAAGACGCCAGAGGATATCTAAATCATAAAGGGCGACTTGATATAGCTTAGGGTCCGTCTTAGCTTTCTTATAGGCGGGACGCGGGTCTTGAGCAAGGACACCTATGATGAGCTCTTCGAGGTGTTGGTATTGCTCGAGCTTTTCATAATTTACTAGCTGCTGCTTAGCGTGTTGACTAAATTCAACTTTGGTAAGTTCTGGCGCTTCATGGGCGATACCGCCTAATGCCTCAGGCACTGAGTCAGAGAAGGGGATATAGGGTTTGATATCTATGATGGGCGTGCCATCGAGGAGATCCATTCCTGAGATCTCTAAAGCCAGATAACCTTTGCGCTGGTGGATCTTATGAAGCTTAACCACAGACTGGCCTAAACCGTTGGGGCGGAAAGTGGAACGAGTTGCGAACACACCCAGTTTCTCGTTGCCGCCTAGGCGAGGAGGGCGAACCGTAGTTTTCCAGCCCTGGGCGAGATTTTCATGGAAGCAAAATACCAACCAGAGGTGAGAGTACTGCTCAAGGCCTCTGACTGTATCGATATCATTGTAGGGGGCTTGGAGTTCGACAAAGCCGCGGGCAGCGTTGACGAGCCCTGGTTGCCTAGGGATCCCAAATTTTTGTTTATAGGGCGTACGGCAGTACGCCACGGCTTGAATCTGACTGCTAAAGCTCATTGATGACTACTTTGAAATGAAGGTTAGATACTTAAGAAGATTACTGCTGCTCTGTAACTGGTGTCTTGATTGCCTGACCGACACAGATCGCGCGGCTAAAACAGCCCTGATCGTATTCTTCAAATACCAGACACTTCTTGATAACCAGACCATTAGCCCCTTTATCAGCCGCAGCTCTTCGTGCTGCTGTACGTGCCTCACTTATCGTTGCCGGAGCATCGTTGGCTTGCTCCTGACATGTTTCACCTTCGACTAAGCCTATGATCTCATAAGGAAGATTAGGCGCTGTAGTATTATCATAGACAGGGACATCCGATGCCTTGAAATAATCGTCAATGACTTCTCCGTTGAGGTTACTGTTAAATTTATATTCGCCAGCACAGGCGCTTAGCAGTATAACTAGGGCAGAGATTAATAGGGTTTTCATTATTTAGGCCTGTTATTAAAGTACAGTTACTAACGAACTGATATTAGTTATATGGGTATTGGAACTCACTTTACCGTACTTAACAAAGATAGGGTAAGGCGCTTAACTAAGCGCTGAAACAAATAGGGTCATAAAAGGTTTCCTTTTATGACCCTATTTGAAGGAATTCTATCGCTTTAGGTACTTTTGATAAAGCTGTTGTTGACGATTATTGAGATCTATCTCGCGGCCATCGATATAGACCTTTTCTATCTTGGTCTCCATGGGATCTAAGATATCGCCTTTAGACACCACCAAGTTAGCCTTATAACCTACGTCGATCGCTCCCATATCATCTACGCCGAGAATTCTTGCTGCATCGAGACTGACACTTTTCAGTGCTTCTTGTTTGGTGAGCCCATAAGCCACGGTCTGACCCGCTGCCAGTGGTAAATTACGACTATTCCAATCCGATGAGAAACCTAAGGCAAAAGGGATCTCTGCTTGCTTGAGTAAGGCTGGGATCCTAAAGCTTAAGTCGATAGGCTCATCTTTTCTCATCGGCAGGCTTAAGGTGCGGGTATAGATGACCTTAGCTTCTATCTCATTGAGCAATTCACCTAGGCGCCAAGCATCGTAACCACCGACGATAACCAGTTTGAAATGATATTGCTTGGCCAGAGATGCCGCTTCCTCTATCTGCTTTTGGGTGTTGGCGTGTACGAACAGTTGGGCCTCTCCCTTGTATAGGGGGAGTAGGGATTGCCATCTGAGATCAAGCTTATTGATTTTGTTTACCTTACTTGCCAGAAAATAGCGGTATCCATCAGAAATCGCTTGGGAAATATCGGCGACTCTCTGATCATATTTATCTGTCTGCTCAAGGCGCTTCTCTTTATCTTGAGAAAGGCGGCCTAGTCTTGGCCAATAGAGATGAAAAGCGGTTTGAGTCGGCACCAGCGCGTCTTCCACTGTCCAGCTGTCCAGAGAGACCAACGAGGACTGTCCGGCTAAACTGTCACCCTGTGGGACGACTTGGGCATGAGTGATACCATTAACGCGTATGGTTGGTATGATCTCCGAATCCGGATTGAAGGCTGTAATGACTTCTAGTTGTGGGTTGATCTCACCAACTTCATAGCTGTCATTACTGGGGCGCATCATCTCAACCTCGACCAGGCCTAGGCTAGTATCTAGAGCAATGAGACCAGGATAGATATGCTTATCTGTCCCATCTATAATTCTGGCTTTCGGAGCGATAAGGTTTTGGCCAATGGCCTTAATTTTGCCATCTTCTATTAACAAGTCGGTGTTCAGTTTTACGCCATCAATGACGGTGTGTAAGCTGGCATTGGTAAATAATATTGCTGTCGACTGTGCTTCAGCGGGGATCATATCGTGGGCATAAGCGGGCAAAGTGACAATGCAGCCTAAGCTAAAATAAAACAGTACTCGCTTGGTTATCATGGACATCTTCTTATTCACTATTGATTGTGCTTTCACCTGTTCCAGCTGTTTGTTTAGTTCTTGAGTTACTAGGGGAAGCGGCTTCATAACCCAGTTCCCATTTTGTGTGATTTATGCCAAACATCGTATTGAGTGTCGCAGTGCCATTCTGGCTCATTGCTCTCTACGACCGCTTCTCCGGGAGGAAGAGTGCTGGGCTTGGATTCACTGAGCAGTATCTTCTGAATCAATGCCGCTCTTTCTTTAGCGATATCAGTTTGCAGCTGCTTGTCTGTTTGACGATCAAAATAGCGTTTGCCTTCAATCCAGGTGGCATAGACTCTTGCGTAAACAGATAATGGTGAGTGGTCCCATAAGACGATATCCGCTTGCTTACCTTTAGATATGGAGCCTACGTATTCATCGACCCCCAATTGAATTGCCGGGTTAATAGTGACCATTTTCCATGCATCCTCTGCCGACATATCACAATACATCATAGACTTGGCGGCTTCCTGATTTAATCTTCGCTGCATCTCATAATCATCTGAGTTAATGCTGGTGAGTACACCTTTGCTCTGCATCAAGCAGGTATTTTGGGGAATGGCATCATAGACCTCAAATTTATAGGCCCACCAATCTGAGAACGTTGAAGCCGAGGCGCCGTGTTTTGCCATCTCTTCTGCGACTTTGTAGCCTTCCAATATGTGGGTGAAGGTCTTCACTTTAAAGTCATAGGCTTCTGCCAGGCGCAGGAACATTAAGATTTCAGATTGTACATAGGAGTGAATATGGATATCTCGTTTTTGCTCTAGCACCTCGGTGATAGCGGCTAAGCGATAGTTGGGTTTAGGTGCGATATGTTTGCGCTTCTCACTACTTCTAAGACGACGATAGTCATCAAGGGATTTTTGATAGGTGTTGGCTTCGTTGAACGCCTCGATGAACAGAGATTTAACTCCCATGCGGCTCTGTGGGAAGCGTCTATCGAAATTATCGCCCCAATTACTCTGCTTTACGTTTTCGCCTAGGGCAAATTTGATACTGGGCGGCGCTTGAGTAAATTTTAACTTGTTGGCATTCTCTCCCCATTTCATCTGAATTACCTGGGCCTGACCACCGATAGGGTTCGCACTGCCGTGTAATAACTGCGCCGTGGTGACCCCTCCGGCCAAGGCGCGATAGATAGCGATATCATCGGGGTTGATGATATCGCCGATGCGGACTTCAGAGGTGATGGCATCAGTGCCTTCATTGGTACCGCCATTGATGGCGATATGTGAGTGTTCATCGATAATGCCAGCAGTTAAATGCTTGCCTGTGGCGTCGATATGGCGATAACCCGAAGGTGTTTTCAGGTTTGAGCCTATCTTTTCTATTTTGCCGCGAGAGATAAGCAGGTCACTGTTTTCAAGTACCCCTTGCGCGTCTGAAGTCCAGATGGTGGCGTTACTGATATGCAGCTTCTCTGTCTTAGCTAAGCTGTCTCTGCCGTAAGCGGTATTGGGTAAGGTCAACTTAGAAATAAGTTCCACAGGTGGTTCATCTTCATCAGTTTCCGATACTTGGATGGCTTCTCTCAAGACTCCGGCTACAGGAGTGTGTGCACCATTCTTATCTAGCATGCGTCCTCGAATACCTTGCTCGTCAAACCAGAGTGTGAAACGGTTGATCCCTTCAAAACCAGCTTCTGTCATATCGACATTGAAAGTTAAGCGCTTATTGAGGTAGGTTACCTGAGATAGTGTCAGCTCTTGCTCACCGCTGGACAAGATGCCAGACATCTTGTCATCTTCTGTATCGGTGTTAGAAATAGATAGGTCAAGTGAGACTTGTCCTATCTGGATCTGATAGCTCGAATCCAACAGGTAGGTGTCCCTATCAATAAGTTGGTGTTCATCACCTTGTAACCAGATGCTGTGAATAACGCCATCTTCGAAGATGTTACCCTTAGTGATCACTAAATCCGCAATAAATCCGGGCTTCAATCGACCGCTAAAATCACTTGTACCAACAATCTCTGCGGCTTCAGTGGTGAGTGCGGCTAATGCCATTTTTTCACTTAGGCCATATGTTACGGCCTGTTTGAGTCTAGGCCAAAAGTCTTCGGCTTTGATGCCATGCTGAGTCAGTGCAAAGGGGATTTTAGATTCTTCGACGGCCATCAAGTTAGCAGGTGCTCTTTCCCAATGTCGCATTTGCGCTAGGCTTATCTCTCTTTCACTGTCATCATCGCCCACCAAGGGAGCTGCAGGAAAGTTCAATGGCAGAATTAATCCATAACCATAATTTTTCAGTTCGTCGAGCCGGGCGTACTCCATACCGTTACCCAGCAAACTTGCTTTATATTCGTGTTTACTTAATAAGCGAGCTGCCCTGAGTTGACTGTTTAGATTTTTAGTATCGAAAATAATCTGTTCATTTTCAATATTAGCCATAGCCGCGAAAGCATTATTAAATTCAATTAATTGGGTTTCAGAACTTGAAAATGACTTGTTTATATTTTCTTTATACCAATCGGCATCGGCGAAAGTTTGTCTAATAAGCGCTATGCTACCCATCAAAGAGCTTGGGTAATCTTGGGGGGAACTGCCCTTATCGAATGCCAAAAAATGACCAGATTGTGCACGATATATAATTTCATTGGCACTTTTTTCTGCCAAAGATAATGTCACTCCACGCCCACGAAAGATGCCATCTAAATTACTGCTTTGTACACTGGTAAATCCATTTTCGATCCAAGGTTTGGCACCACTTTTATTAGGTTGAACATAATTAAACCAAAATTTTTCAGAGTGAACTGCGCCGTTTTCAGCATTTCCTCCTATACGCTTTATCTCATAGATGGGAGGTGCCACTTCATTTTTTGGGTATTCAAATTCGATGGCATAGTCGGTAAAAGGATCGATAAAACCAGGATAGACCGTATAGCCTTGCAGATCGATAATGAATGCATCTTCTGGCACTTTATTATTTTTTATGACTTCTATAATCTTATTGTTTTGAATGAGTAAGCTGGCATTTTTAATTGTTCTACCGGGCTCAATCATTAAAGTTGCATGGGTGAGGGCGGTTAATTTTGGAGTATTATCAGTGAGTTGGTCGTTTGCTTGTACTTGAATTGAACTGATTAAAAATAATGTCGTAATTATTGTTATGGTTTTTATTTTGTGATGCATTTTTGACATTAACTATGAATAGTGAAACGTAATTAGAGATTATCTGAAATTTAGTGTAAATACCAAGTGGCAATTGTAATGATTCTTATCAATAGTGTTAAACCATAAGTATAAAAAAACCGGCCTAAGCCGGTCTAATATACTACTTCTGTTTGATAGAAGTGATTTAGATGAGAAAGTCATCCATAGAACGGCCTTTATCTAGCTCGTTCTTAAATACTGTTGGCATACGGCCTTGGCCAGTCCAAGTGACAGCTTCGCCATTCACGTCGATAGCATATTTAGCTGGACGTGGAGCACGCTTCTTAGGTGCTGGCTTTACTGCCGTTGCACCTAGATCATCAATTGATAAGCCTACGGCTTCCATTTGTTTGCGGATCTCATCTATCTTAGCATTTCTTTCTGCTGTAGCTTCGGCTTCAGCTTCTGCTTGAGAGTCTCTTTCTGAGATAACTTTATCAAGTTTTACCGCTAATTCTTTTAAGTCTTCAATTGCTAATTCTTTTACTGCGGCTTTAAAACGGCGGCCATGAGTTAGTATTTCAAGAAAATCGCTCATAATTATTTGGTCCAATTATATTAAGTGAGTTATTAAATTATCAGACTAATAATAGGAATTATTAGAACAAGTTTCAAATGTTATTTTAATTAATTATATGAATATATATTTATATTCATATAATTTTCTATTTATTGTTATTTTAATAGGCTAAAAATCATCATAATATGACTTGTATCAAAAAAAATACAAACAAGCGTTTGAACCTCTGTTGACGTTAACGTTAACAGCACGTAAAGTGGCTCTACTTTGTGTGGGTGTTAACCTATACTCAACCCTCTAAATATGACGTAAGAAGGAAGCCCTATGAAAGTATTGGTGCCTGTTAAGCGCGTCGTCGATGCCAATGTTAAAGTCAGAGTGAATGCTGATAATACCGATGTCGATACCGCTAACTTGAAAATGGCGATTAACCCTTTTTGTGAGATTGCCGTAGAAGAAGCCGTGCGCCTAAAAGAAGCAGGCGCTGCTTCTGAAATTGTGGTTGTTACCGTGGGCCCTAAAGCCGCACAAGAGCAGCTACGCACGGCAATGGCTTTAGGTGCTGATCGTGGTATTCATATTGAGACTGAAGAGGCGTTAGTACCTTTATCTATTGCTAAGCTGCTCAATGCAGTTCAGGAAAAAGAGCAGGCACAACTTATTATCTTAGGTAAGCAAACTATCGATGGTGATAATAACCAGACAGGTCAGATGCTTGCGGCATTAGCAAATATGCCTCAGGCGACATTTGCTTCAGAAGTTAAGGTTGAAGGCGACTCTCTTGCCGTGACACGTGAAGTCGATGGTGGTCTACAGAGCGTCACCGTTTCCCTGCCAGCGGTAGTGACGGTTGATTTGCGTTTAAATGAACCTAGATACGCCAAGTTACCTAATATCATGAAAGCAAAGCGTAAACCATTAGAGACACTTTCTATTGATGACTTAGGTGTAAGCCTGAAGCAGCATCAAACAGTATTGAAAGTGACTCCACCTGCCGAGCGTAAGGCTGGCATTATGGTAGCTAGCGTTGCAGAGCTGGCCGATAAGTTAAAGAATGAAGCGAAGGTGATCTAATGGCAATTTTAGTATTAGCAGAACATGATAATGCCAGCTTAAAGCTGGACACCGCCAAGGTTGTTGCATGTGCTCAAGCCATTGGCGGCGATGTCGATGTATTGATTGCCGGCCATGAATGTACCGCCGTGGTCGATGCCGCTAAGCTACTTGCTGGTGTCAGACACGTTTTAGTCGCCGATTCGGCGCAATATGCTCACGGCTTTGCCGACAATGTGGCACAGCTTATGGTGGATCTTGCCAGTGAGTATGAACACATTTTGGCTGCTGCCACTAGCCAAGGTAAAGACACATTACCACGAGTATCAGCGCTTTTAGATGTCGCTCAGTTATCTGAAGTGGTAGAAGTTGTTAGTGCTGATACCTTCGTGCGTCCAATTTACGCAGGTAATGCACTGGCTACGGTTCAGAGCCATGATGCTAAGAAGGTACTCACTGTACGTTCAAGCGCATTCGATGCGGTAGCCAATGATGGTGCTGCAGATGTTGTTGCTATAGATAAAGTATTCGATTCTGTGACTCAATTTGTTTCTCAGAGTCTATCAGAATCTGAGCGACCTGAACTTGGTGCTGCATCAGTTGTGGTTTCGGGTGGTCGCGGTTTGGGTAACGGTGAGAACTTCGCTATCTTAGAAAAACTTGCCGATAAGCTAGGTGGCGCACTCGGTGCTTCACGTGCCGCAGTCGATGCAGGTTTCGTGTCAAATGATTTACAGGTGGGTCAAACCGGTAAGATCGTGGCGCCGGACTTGTATATTGCCGTGGGTATCTCGGGTGCAATCCAGCATTTAGCTGGGATGAAAGACTCTAAAGTGATCGTTGCCATCAACAAGGATCCCGAAGCACCTATCTTCCAGATTGCCGACTATGGCTTGGAAGCGGATCTGTTTGATGCGGTTCCAGAGCTCACTGATTTGATATGATTTATCGAATCTATGCTGTGAAAGTGTAAATTTTAGGTGAAATGTTTTTAATTCATACTAAATAAGCGTGATCTTAGTCACAATAGGCGGCTTTGGGGTAGAATCCTCAAAGCCGCCTATGTTTTTATTAACTTCACGTTTTCGAACAAGGCCTAAGCGATAGCTTAAGCTGATGATCGCAAACGTCCTGAGAAGTAGAGGTGCATTAAAGATCAGTAGTGATAGCCAGGGTGATACCGCTTATCTATCATGAAAGGATTTAATGCCGAAGTAGTAATGCATATCACGGTTTACTGCTGGGGCTGTATCGAATAGGTACAGCACTGCCATAGTATTTCTTATCTGGATGATAAGAAGATTTTATACCTTTTAATGAATGGTATTACTATGGAGCGCTACTGATAGGACAGGTGTTTTCAGATATCTTCAATATCCCACCAGTTCAGCAGCCTCCATTCGTACTTAAAACTAAGATTATAATTAAATGACAACTTTAAGTTACGCCGATTCGGCGCTTTCATTGCTGCCACCTGTGGTTGCGATTCTGATGGCGATTGTTACTCGTCGTGTATTACTCTCTTTAGGGGTGGGCATAATACTCGGTGCTGTATTGATAAATGATTTCTCTGTCATAGGATCCAGTCAATATTTAGGCGAGCAAGTTGCTGGCCTATTCTGGGATGATGGTGCCCTCAATGCGTGGAACATGTATCTACTAGGCTTCCTGGTACTATTGGGGATGATAACTGCGCTTATTACCGTGAGTGGTGCGGCTAATGCTTTTGCCGATTGGGCAAGGGGACACATAAAGTGTAAACGTGATGCCAAGTTGATGACCATGTTCTTAGGTTGCGTGATCTTTATTGACGATTACTTCAACAGCTTAGTCGTTGGCAGTGTCGCCAGACCGTTAACCGACAGGTATTATATCTCTCGCAGCAAGCTGGCCTATATTCTGGACTCTACTGCTGCGCCAATCTGTGTGATCTCTCCCGTGTCAAGTTGGGGCGCCTACATTATCGCCTTGATTGGCGGTATTCTTACCGCACATGGTTTCACAGATTCAGGACATCTGAGCGTCTTTATCCAGATGATCCCGATGAATTTCTATGCCATTTTTGCATTGCTACTTCTGCTTTGTGTTGCCTTCATGGATCTCAATGTCGGTCCTATGCGTCAACATGAGCTCAATGCGCAGAAAGGTAACTTATACGATGAATCTAAAGGTTTGCCTCCAGGCGCTAACTCTGATCTGCCTGAGGCGGATAACGGTAAGATTCTAGGGTTATTCTTGCCCATTATCGTGCTGGTCTTTGCAACCTTCTACTTCATGGTCAGCAGTGGCGGAGATGCCTTAGCTGCTGATGGAAAACCTTTTAGTATCCTTGGTGCATTTGAAAATACAGATGTAGCCTCATCACTGTTCTTTGGTGCCTTATTCGGTTTTGGTGCCACCCTGGCCTTGGTCTTGATACAGGGTTTGGATAAGTCATATCTTATTAAAGGTCTGGTCGCCGGTGCTCGCTCTATGCTGCCTGCAATCTATATCCTGTTATTTGCCTGGACTATTGCCGGTGTGATTGGTCAATTAGAGACAGGTAAGTACATGGCGAGTCTGGCATCGGGCAATATTCCTTTTGCACTGCTACCTGCTGTGTTATTTGTGCTTGCAGGCCTGACGGCGTTCTCAACAGGTACCAGCTGGGGAACGTTCGGTATCATGCTACCTATTGCAGCCGATATGGCCATGGGAACTCACACCAACATGATGTTGCCTATGCTTGCTGCAGTGCTCGCAGGTGCTGTATTTGGTGATCATTGCTCACCTATTTCTGATACGACGATCCTCTCTTCCACTGGAGCCAACTGTCATCATATCGATCATGTGATCACTCAACTTCCCTATGCCTTAATTGTTGCGGGAATCAGTTTGGCGGGTTACACCGTGCTTGGTTTTACCGAGTCTCTGATGGCTGGCTTAGTGACCTGTAGCATCTTATTTGTGATTAGCGTCGTAGTCTTGAAGGTTAAGTCCACTCAGGCTACCAGCTAGCCATGTTTGGCAGTGCTCCTGCTAATTTAGGAGCTGGCTAACAAGTGAAATACCGCCCATATGAGCGGTATTTTTTTGTCTACAGTTTCGCTGTTGTTTATTTAGTGATGTTTCTCTTGTATCAATGGCAGCTGCACATGATTTTAGCCATAAAAATTGTTAAGCTGTAGTCGAATTCACGTATAAGGAATATCAGTTTGGCACAGCTCTATTTTTATTATTCGGCGATGAATGCCGGTAAGTCTACTTCGCTCTTGCAGTCTTCATATAATTATCGCGAACGTGGTATGAACACCTTAGTGATGACGGCATCAATCGATGACAGATACGGTGTGGGTAAAGTGTCTTCACGAATTGGTATCGAAACCGATGCGCAAGTATTTGGTAGTAGCGATGATATTGCCAAGATGATTGCGGAGGCCCATGAAGAGCAGAAGCTGCATTGTATCCTTATCGATGAATCACAATTTTTGAGCAAAGAGCAGGTCAAGCAGCTAACTTATATTGTCGATATTTTGGATATTCCTGTGCTCTGTTATGGTCTTAAAACAGACTTTCAGGGTGAGTTATTCACCGGTAGCCAATACCTACTGGCTTGGTCAGATAAACTGGTTGAACTCAAAACAATCTGTCACTGTGGCCGCAAGGCAAACATGGTGGTGAGACTGGACGGTGAGGGAAAACCTATGCGTGAGGGTGAGCAGGTCGCCATAGGTGGTAATGAGAGTTATGAATCAGTTTGCCGCAAGCACTTTAGAGAATTTTTGTGGGATTAGCATCAGCTTCTGGGTCCTGGTATCTAGGTACTAGGATCTCTTATTAATCCAACTTGGATAGTAACTGCCTTACCTTTTCTCGTGTGTTATCTATCTTGGTGATTATTTGCTTTACACTCGTTTCGTCATCGTCTATCGAATCCCAATCTTGCTGCCATTCTTGTTTTAGTTGTTGAGTCGCTTGTTGTAATTCAGACTCAGTGATCATGCTCAGGTCTGCAATGAGGTTCACTTTGATCCAACCTTTTCTCGGATTTCCCTCGACACTATCTTGGTCATAATGAGCCGCGTAGATGATCCCTTCCAGCTCAGATAGCTGAAGTAAAATCTCAAAGCTGGCCGAGCGCATGTTGGAGTTATATTCGGTTACCTCCATTCGCCAGACGTTGTAGCTAAATCCTATTAGTGCAAATACCATGCTAAAGATGGCGGTTATTTGGAAAATGTGTTCTTTACTCTTCGCAAATTTCGGCTGCATATTGTTTATTTCATTGCCTAGCTTATAGACAAAGATAGTGTAAAGCGGATAAAAATTTCATTTTACCTTCTAAACATATAATTTTTACTGAATGTTAATAGCTAAGTATTCGGTCTATAACTATGAATTAACGGGTTGAGTTCATAGCTTGGGTAGTCAGCAGTCGTTTTTTTATGTGATTGCTTAGGGGATTACACCGATTGATATACTTAAGGAAAGGATGTATTCAAATGAAATTTGGCATCAAGGCTTTCAGTTTAATGGCTGTTGTTTTTACTCTTTTGGGTTTAATCGCCTTTGCTTTTATTAGCCCAGGGTCAAACTCATTAGCGTTTAGTGAGGATGTGAAACTGGCCCCTGATTTCGCATTAGCTGATCCACAGGGCAAGCTTCATCAGTGGTCAGAATATAAAGGCAAGCCGACGATCATTCACTTTTGGGCAACCTGGTGCCCCTATTGTAAGAAACTGCAGCCAGGACTGGAGAAGTTGCGTGTTGATCACAGTGATACCGACTTACAGATTTTAGGCATCAGTTTTAATGAAGATGTAGGCGCTGATCCTGCTCAGACTTTAACGGAGCGTGGTATTAATTTCCCGACCTTAGTGCAAGGGGAGAGCGCCGCTAAAGCCTATGGCGTTCCCGGCACCCCTACGACGGTATTTATCAATCGTCACGGGGAGATTGTGTGGGTGACAAATGTTTCAGATCCTAACAATCAGAAGTTAAAAGGTGCTACTGAGTTTATTCTTAGCCACTAAGTGATAAATGCAGCCTTTAGCTAGGCGCGAGTGCTTGATTAAAAACAATCATCAGTTACAGCACTTGTATAGTATTCAAATTTAGGTTGCGGAGATCTATACTCGACGTGACATTTGAAAGTCCCTTGTTGTATATTCGCTAGCTTGTCTTCAAATTTTTTGGGAATGATAGCAAATGAGGAGGATGAGCCTATTCCAAAAACGAAATCATCGTCGGATAAGCCCATTACACTCTTATAATTATCTTCTACAACTGTGTCAGAAGATGATGTGCCAGTTGCTTTAGGATAGCCGTTCGATACATATAGACGTGTACCTGATACATCTATGTAGAAATAACCTATCTTGCTATCCCAATTGGGGTTGTTGTTACATGTAGTATCGCAATCTTTTCTATCGGCAATGCCATCAAATTGGGTTTTTGAGTGGGCAAGTTTATTCATCGAAGCAATAGTGCCCGCGATACCTTCAAGGCTTGCTGTTTGAACATCACTGCTTAATGACAGGAACTTAGGTGCTGCAATTACCGCAAGAATACCGAGTATTATGATGACAACCACTAATTCAATTAAGGTAAAGCCTGTTTGATGTTTGTCTAAAGACACTTTATATACATCACTAACAAATTATGCGCGGAATATACTTAGATTAAACTTTACGGTCAAGAATGTATCGCGCAAATTTATACATAAAATTCAATTATTTTAATGTGTTAATTAGTCTCTGCTATCTTGTGTGGTAATTGCTTTTTAAGTATTACTATCGCCTTGCGTGTTGCTGAGTAGTGTTTTCATTGTTAGGGAAGGGTTTCAATACAAGCGGCGTATTCAGGTCGTGTATCAGTGATACTGCCTAAGGCTCCCGATACCATGTACACGTCAGCATGAGAGCCCCCGCCAACATCTGAAATACTCCAATAATAGTCCGCATTGGTACCCCAACCTAAAGCCAGAGAGACATGTGTTGAAGGTAATGCAGGATACAAACTCACAATATGATCGTAATACTGCCTAAGCCCGAATGCATCAGAGGTATCATTGATACCATCGACAGTGAGACTATATCCTCTCTCTAGACAGTGTGTATTTGAGTTCGGCCAGGTAAATAGTCCCCAGAAAACACTAGTACCATTTTCGGCTCTTTGGCTGTCGAATAATGGCACTGTAGGTTGTGCGTTATTTAAAATACTCGTCTCTACCGTTGTAAGCGGCCTATGCAAACGTTTGGTGATTAAACCTATGGTGAGATCGGCATAGGGAATGGGAGCTACGCCTCTTTGGGTAACATTAAATCCAGCATCTATGGCGATAGGGAGTCCACCGGTTACCTCGGTACTATCATATGT
This sequence comes from Shewanella psychrophila, assembly GCF_002005305.1. NCBI lineage: Bacteria > Pseudomonadati > Pseudomonadota > Gammaproteobacteria > Alteromonadales > Shewanellaceae > Shewanella > Shewanella psychrophila. The sequence goes on along the minus strand of NZ_CP014782.1, from coordinate 2,360,695 downwards.
AGAGGCTAATGAGCAAAGCTCTCCTTCTTCAGCCGTTGTTACGCACACTTCAATATCATGACTGACTAATGTAAATGCAGATTCTGTAGGTGTTCCTCTTGATATAGTGAAACTTGAATTACTTGTTGAACGGGTACTATTGTTGGATGGATTGCTAGAGCGCCAAATGACGCCAAGGTCAGTATAACCTTTAATCTCTAATGTTAATGTGTCATCCAGTTGCAAGTTACCCGATAACAAAATTGCTGCTATATCTGCTGTTATGCAGGATTGTGATCCTATTTTTGGGGTTCCTGTTACGGCAACAGGTGTGACGCAAAACGCTAGATTTTTTCCGCCACTGTTTGCTGATGGTGTGTATGAGATGTTTTGGCTGACTTCTATATTATCCAATTTCCAGCTAAAGAGACTAACGCCTTCAGTATCGCCATCAGAATCGATAAAGTCATAGCTAAGGGTCAAAAAGGTACTGGGTTTAGCAAAAGTGTCCCAAGTGAGATTCGTTACACTTGGTGCGCTCCCGGGCAGAGGGTCAGCATTAGCAACAAGGGTACACGCCTGAGTGCCTGAGGCATTTTGGCCATATGCTGCAATTGGGGTAACGCAAAACTCTATATTCTTGTCTTCATCGGTGGCGAGGAGTGTGAGAGTGATGCTCGTTGCTACCTCACTAGCATCGAGTTTCCAGCTGATTAAGGAAGTACCTTCTGGGCGACTGTTAGCATCATTGAACTGGTAGCTTCCAGTCAGTAAGGTGTTCGTCATCGGTGTGGGACTGATCAACAAGCTGGTTGCTGTCGGTGGGGGATAGCTACCTATAATCGTTAGCGACTGGCACACCTGAGACCCTTGTTTTGGTGAGCCTGTTAGTGCAATAGGGGTGACACAAAGCTCCAGGTTTTTACCTTCACTGTCTACGGGCAAGGTCAGACTTAAATCCGTGCCACTATCGACATTATCGATGCGCCATAGAGTCAGGCTACTGGCTTCAATATCAGCATCTGCGTCACTATAGAGGTAGCTGGCATTGACGCCTTGCCCGGGTTGCAGTGGCGATGAGATAGCTAAGCTGCTTGCTACAGGAGCACTGCCTGCTTTAGGTGCAACATTTGTCACTAGTGTACATGATTGAGTACCTGTAGCATTTTGGCCATATGCTGCAATTGGAGTAACACAAAACTCCAAACTTTTATCTTCATCGGTGGCGGCGAGTGTGAGAGTGGTGTTCGTTGCTACCTCACTTCCATCGAGTCTCCAGCTGGATAAACTGCTCCCTTCCGTTCGGCTGTTAGCATCACTGAATAGGTAACTGCCAGTCAGTAAGTTGCCTGTTACCGGTGTGGGACTGATCAACAAGCTGGTTGCCGTTGGTGCGGTATAGCTGCCTGCTACTGTTTTAGTGTCACAAACCTCTACACCTGTTTTCGGCTCACCCGTTAATGCTATTGGTGTGACACAAAAGCTGAGTTGAGAATTTTCAGAGTTTGCAGGGAGTGTATAGCTATTACCTTGAGCTACTTCTAAAGTATTTAATGCCCAGATTAACTTGCTGTTACCTTCTAAATCTTCATCGACGTCAAGATATTGATAGTCTCCTTGAACTGTCTTACCCGGTTGCAACGCCGAGTCTATCTGTACATTTTCTGCCGTAGGGGCACTGCCAGAAGCGGGTAAGATGAGCGCTGCAATTGAGCAGGTTAACGTACCAGTATGGTTATTTCCATAGGCAGCTATAGGGGTCACACAAAAATGCAGCCACTGGCCTTCATTTTGTTTTCTTGGTGTAAATTGGAGGGCTGAATTTTGCAGTTTATTATCAAGATACCAATTTATTTTGCTAACACCTTCCGGGCGTCCAGCGGCATCATTAAACTGGTAATCTAGGAATAAAATGGTATCGACCTCAGCTTGCGGTGATATCGATAGTTGTGCGGCTGTAGGTGGTGAGAAGGTTTGATAGCTTGGAAAACCATTGTCGTCACCACTACAAGCTGTTAACAGTAGGGCTGTGATCATCAGGCTTATAAAGCGAAAGTTTACAGCTAGCATCTGTAAATCTGAATCTAGATCCCACTTGTTACTTTGACTAAATATGGCCACTTTATCTTCCTCAAATGAGAACATAATGAGCAATGTCATGCATTGCAAAGTGATTCATCACATCTATCATTCGGCTACTTGTATAAGACATAAAAAGTGAGTTTGTATTAAAAGTCTGATGTGCCATTTGTTTGGCTATGTTGCATAAAGATTAATTTTAGTCGATTTTTTAAAGGAAAAAAAAGGTCAGTGATTTATCACTGACCTTTAATACTTGTGTGCCAGCTTAGGGGCAGGCACGGCCAATAGCTAAAGACTCATCTCAGGTACATGATCAGGAACGATTAACTTACCCGCTGTCTTCTCAACTATCTCTTCGACAGAGACGCCTGGAGCGCGTTCTAGCAAATGAAAGGCACCGTCTTTAATCTCCATAAAGGCTAAGTCTGTCAGCACTCGCTTGATGCAACCAAAGCCTGTTAGTGGCAGTTCACACTTAGGTAGCAGTTTAGAGTTACCGCGCTTATCCGCGTGCATCATGGTGACGATAATATTATCAGCACCAGCGACCAAGTCCATAGCGCCGCCCATGCCCTTGATGAGCTTGCCTGGGATCATCCAGGAGGCGATAGAGCCTTGTTCATCGACCTCAAAAGCGCCCAATACGGTTAGGTCAACATGACCGCCGCGGATCATGGCAAAACTTTCGCTCGATGAGAAGAATGATGCGCCATCGACGGCGGTGACAGTTTGCTTACCTGCATTGATAAGGTCGGCATCTATAGTCTCTTCAGTAGGGAACTCACCCATGCCGAGCAGGCCGTTTTCTGATTGCAGCATTACATCTATTCCCTGTGGAATATAGTTCGCCACTAGAGTTGGAATGCCTATGCCTAGATTTACGTAATAACCATCTTTTAGCTCTTGGGCTACACGTTGTGCCAGTTGTTCTCTTGATAATGCCATACTGTTTCCCTCCAGCTTATGCTTTTGTTGAAGATAGTTTCACGGTGCGTTGCTCGATGCGCTTCTCGAATGTACCTTGAATAACACGATTAACGTAAATCCCAGGGGTGTGAATATGATCCGGATCCAGCTCACCAGGTTCAACGATATGCTCGGCTTCTACCACAGTAATTTTACCTGCCGTTGCCATCATAGGGTTGAAGTTAGCGGCTGTTTTACGAAAGACTAAGTTACCCATAGTATCGGCTTTCCATGCGCGCACTAAGGCAAAGTCTGCGGTGAGTGAAGGCTCTAAAACGTAATGACGACCGTCGATTTCACGCGTCTCTTTACCTTCGGCTACAGGGGTGCCGTATCCCGTAGCGGTGAAGAAGGCTGGAATACCAGCACCGCCGGCGCGTATTTTCTCGGCGAGTGTTCCTTGGGGGGTCAATATCACATTGAGCTCACCAGACAACATCTGCTGCTCGAAGGTCGCATTTTCGCCGACATAGGAGGCGATCATAGTATCGATTTGACGGCTTTTTAGTAGCAAGCCTAAGCCAAAGTCATCGACTCCGGCGTTATTAGAGATGGCCGTCAATCTAGTAACGCCGGTCTTGACCATTTGAGCTATCAGGCCTTCCGGAATGCCACATAAACCAAAACCACCCACCATCACAGTCATATCATTAGAGAGGCCTTTTAATGCTTCTTCATAACTGTGTACTACTTTATTCAGTCCTGCCATTATTCTTATCTCCTTTGTAGAAGGTACGAGCTTTAATTTGTAGGTTCTAGCGAAGCGCTTAGCTTTTATCTGCTGAAGGCTCTTAACTGATCAACGCTTGGGCAACTTTAGAGCCTGTCTGTCTGCCAAGAGCCTGACTTATGCTATTGCCGGCCTTTGCCAGTAAATCAATATCTATACCTGTTTCTATACCGAGTCCATGTAACATGTAGACCAGATCTTCGCTGGCTAAGTTACCCGATGCACCTTTGGCATAGGGACATCCACCGAGTCCTGCCACCGATGAGTCGACGACACTGACGCCGGTTTCAAGGCAGGCCAGAATATTCGCCAGTGCTTGGCCGTAGGTATCATGAAAGTGCAGTGCGAGTTGAGCAACTGGCACGACTTGGCTGACGGCTTGCACCATTTTACGGGCATTATTTGGTGTGCCAACGCCTATGGTGTCACCGAGTGAGATCTCATAGCAGCCCATCTTGTAAAGGATTTCAGACACTCGGGCCACTTCGCTCACGGCAATCTCACCTTCATAGGGGCAACCCAAGACACAGGACACATAGCCTCGAACCCGAATGTTCTCGGCCTTAGCCCGCTCCATCAGTGGCACAAAGCGAGCGATAGACTCTTGGATCGAACAGTTTATATTACGCTGAGAGAAGCTCTCAGACGCCGCGCCAAAGATCGCAACTTCATCGGCTTTAGCGTCAAGTGCGAGTTCCAGACCTTTTAGGTTTGGGGTCAGGGCGCTATAGATAACATCTGCTTCACGCTTCATATTACGCAAGACTTCACCTGAATCGGCCATCTGTGGCACCCACTTAGGTGACACAAAACTTGCCGCTTCGATGCGCTTAATTCCTGCTTTGGCTAAGTCTTGTATCAAGACTATCTTGTCCTGAGTACTGACGGGCTTTTCGTTTTGCAGGCCGTCACGGGCACCGACTTCGAATATGCTGACTTGTTTAGGGAACATTATTAGGCTCTCCGCTCAACAGTTGCGTTTATTACATGAGTCATCTTCATGCTTTCACTCTTCCTTCAGCTTTATTTTTAGTCCTAGCAGGCTCGACTTCTACCAATATGGTGCCGTCAGTGACTAGCTCGCCTGGTTCGAAGAAAAAGGCTGATACTACGCCGTCAAAGGGAGATTCTATGGCGTTTATTACATGAGTCATCTTCATGCTTTCTCTTTTCCAGTCCTAGCAAGCTCGACTTCTACCAATATGGTGCCGTCAGTGACTAGCTCGCCTGGTTCGAAGAAGAAGGCTGATACTACGCCGTCAAAGGGAGATTCTATAGTGTATTCCATCTTCATCGCCTCCATGACCATCAGGCCTTGGCCAGCTGTTACTGTATCCCCCTTATTAACCAGATGAGTCACTATAGTGCCGTTCATCGGTGCTTTTAGCTTATCTTCGAGACACTCTTGCTCTTCAACTAGCTCAGTTTGAATGGCGCGGTAATGATAGCTGGTGGTATTGATAAATAGGGTGAAATCTTCTTCAACCTGGCTGACTGGCACTTTCACTTTATGGCCGGATGCCTTGATAGCAGCCTTGTTATTGTCATCTTTTACGGCAATTTCAGCGTGAAGCATTTCATCGATGAACTCGCCCTTTAATACATAAGTTTTGTCATCGATTTGAACCTGATAGACAGACTGATCAGCAATAATCACTTCACTGACTTCTAGATGCTGAACTTCATGGTTATCATCCAACAGTGAAATCTGGTGAGTGCTGGTGCTATTGAGCCTAAATCCGCTTACCGTGCCCCAAGGAGAGTAAGGATCATGACTGTTTACCGCGCATTCTTTAGCGGCGACTTTTCGGGCGCAGAGCTGGTAGAGTGCTGCCAGCGCTAAGGAATTTTGTTCATCGTTTGACGCCGACTCTTGTGACAGAAGGGGGCTACGACCAATAAGTTCATCGCCGTAACGCTCGATAAAGTCGGTGCTGAAATTGGCATCCCTGAAGGCTTTATGTTCGGTGATGTTAGCCAGAAACTCGATATTGTGTTTCAAGCCGCTGATCTGGTATGACTCCAGAGAATGGACCATACGTTGCAATGCTCTAGGGCGAGACTCGTCCCACACGATAAGCTTAGAGATCATAGGATCATAGAAGTTACTGATCACATCATTTTCACGAATGCCCGAGTCGATGCGTACAAACTTGCTCTGCTCAGGTTCACGGAGGAAGTTCAGCTTACCACTGGCGGGAAGAAAGTCATTTTGTGGATCTTCTGCGTAGATACGCACTTCGAATGAGTGACCATGAATACGTACCTCATCTTGTTTCAAGGGTAAGTGGCTGCCGCTGGCTACCATTAACTGCCATTTAACCAGATCTTGGCCTGTGACCATTTCGGTGACCGGATGCTCAACCTGCAAACGAGTATTCATCTCCATGAAATAGAAACTGTTATCGGTATCCAGTAGAAATTCTATGGTGCCTGCACCGCGATAGTCGATGGCTTTGGCCGCCGCTACTGCTGCTTCACCCATTTCGACTCTGAGTTCGTCACTCAGACCTGGGGCGGGGGCTTCTTCGACGACTTTTTGATGGCGACGCTGAATTGAACAGTCGCGATCTGACAAATAGATGCAGTTGCCATAGTTGTCGGCGAAGACCTGTACTTCTACATGACGAGGCTGACGCAAATAGCGTTCCATCAGGAGTTTGTCATTGCCAAAAGAGGAGGTGGCTTCACGTCTGGCTGAATGAATGTTTTCCAACACTTGATCACTAGTCTCGACGATACGCATGCCTTTACCACCGCCGCCAAATGCTGCCTTAATCAGTAAGGGGAAGCCCATCTTGTTGGCTTCCTTGACGAGCAATGCATCATCTTGTGCGTCACCATGATAACCTGGCACAAGCGGCACACTTGCCGCACCCATGATCTCTTTTGCGGCGCTTTTACTGCCCATGGAGTCGATGGCATCGGCAGTTGGACCGACGAATATTACGCCGGCTTGCTCACATTTTCGTGCAAATTCGGCATTTTCAGAGAGGAAACCATATCCCGGATGTATGGCCTGTGCACCAGACTTCTTGGCGATGTCTAAGATCAGATCGGCTTTAAGATAAGAATCTGCTGGCGCACTGCCGCCTAAGTAGAAGGATTCATCGGCTAATGCCACATGGCGGGCATTGACATCGGCGTCACTGTATAAGGCAACAGTGCGAACGCCCATGGACTTAGCCGTTTTGATGATACGACAGGCAATTTCACCACGGTTAGCAATTAATAGTTTTTTAATTAGAGATTGGCTAAACATTATTTGGCTCCTTGCCCACTGATATTTTTTGAATCGATTTGAGCGTTGATCTGAGCACTGTCATGGGAAAGAGTGACGGTGTCATTCCAGTTTGGCCTGCGTTTGTCGAAGAAGGCATTTAAGCCTTCCTGGCCTTCATTTGATACCCGAATTCTGGCGATACGCTCACTGGTATAATCTAGAGTCGTGTCATCGATAACGCCATCTTCGAGGCGAGACAGCAAGCTTTTAACCCATGCCATGCCTTGTGGGCTGTTAGCGAGTAAGCTTTGAATTATAGGCTCGGCAGCGGCGTCGAGGTCGTTACTAATTTCATGAATGACTTGCAAAGCCAGTGCCTTTTCGGCAGTAAACCGTTCGGCTGTCAACATGTAGCGGCGTGAGGCTCTCTGTCCCATGGCGCGAACCACATAAGGGCTGATAACCGCCGGGATAAGTCCAAGCTTTACTTCACTCAAGCAAAAGCTGGCACGCCCATTGGCGATGGCGATATCACAACAACAGATAAGTCCTAACGCGCCACCAAATGCTGCTCCCTGAATTAGCGCAAGAGTGGGTTTAGGGAATTTATCTAAGGTCGACATCAGCCTGGCAAGCTCGTTGGCATCACATAAGTTCTGCTCGAAATCCATTTTGGCCTGTTTACGCATCCAATTGAGATCTGCGCCTGCACTGAAGTTTTTACCATTGGCTTTCAGCACTAGTACCTGACATTCGCTATTGTTAGCAAAATATTCGAGGGTTTGGATCATCTCGCTGATCATCACTTCATCGAAGGCATTATGCTTGTCGGCTCGGTTGAGGATCATCTGTCCCACGCCATTACTTAGTTGGCATGAAACGTATTCAAAATTTTCTATCAATTCAGTCGTCATGGTTAAGCACTCACAGCTTAGTCAATACAGGCTTGTCGGTTAGTATGGCCAAGGCCACTACATACGGAAAACACCAAATTTGGTCTCTTTTATCGGCGCATTGAGTGCGGCAGATAGGGCTAATCCCACCACATCACGGGTTTGTGCCGGGTCGATAATGCCGTCATCCCACAATCGTGCACTGGCGTGGTAGGGGTGTCCCTCTTTGTCGTATTGCTCAACGATAGGCGCACGGAACTTTTGCTCTTCATCATCAGACCATTCGACACCCTTACGGGCTAAACCATCACGTTTCACTGTGGCTAAAACGCCGGCAGCTTGCTCGCCGCCCATTACTGAGATACGTGCGTTGGGCCACATCCACATCATGGTCGGTTCAAATGCACGGCCACACATGCCGTAGTTACCCGCACCATAACTGCCACCTATGATGACAGTGAATTTAGGCACGTTGGCACAAGACACAGCGGTGACCATCTTGGCGCCGTGTTTAGCTATGCCTTCATGCTCGTACTTCTTACCTACCATGAACCCTGTGATATTCTGCAAGAACAGCAGCGGGATCTTACGTTGACAACAGAGTTCAATAAAATGGGCGCCTTTTTGGGCTGATTCAGAAAAGAGAATGCCGTTGTTGGCCACTATGCCGACCGGATAGCCGTGTATACGGGCGAATCCACAAACTAAGGTGTTACCGTAGTTTGCCTTGAATTCATCGAAATCAGAGTCATCGACTACACGTGCGATGACTTCTTTGATATCGAATGGCTTCTTAAGATCGGTACCGACTATGCCGTAGAGTTCATTGATATCGAATTTAGGTGGTTTTACCGGACTGAGCTGGGCTGCAATCATTTTTTGATGATTCAAGCGAGTGACGGCTTTGCGTGCCAATTCCAGGGCATGGTCATCATTTTGAGCTAAATGATCGGCAACACCTGAGATCTTAGTGTGTACCTCGGCGCCACCAAGCTCTTCAGCGGTGACTTCTTCACCAGTAGCCGCTTTTACTAAAGGTGGGCCAGCGAGGAAGATGGTGCCTTGCTCTTTGACGATAATAGATTCGTCCGCCATGGCCGGCACATAGGCACCACCTGCGGTACATAGGCCCATGACCACGGCAATTTGAGGAATACCTTTGGCTGACATTTGCGCCTGGTTGTAGAAAATACGGCCAAAATGGTCCCTGTCAGGGAAGACTTCATCTTGGCGGGGCAGATAGGCGCCGCCTGAATCCACCAGATAAATACAAGGCAAGTGACAGCGACTGGCAATTTCTTGGGCTCTTAAGTGTTTCTTAACCGTGACTGGGTAGTAGGTGCCGCCCTTAACAGTGGCATCGTTAGCTATGATCATACATTCAACGCCGCTAACACGACCGATCCCAGCGATAACGCCGGCAGCCGGAACAACATCTTCATATAACTCGTAGGCGGCGAATTGGGAGAGTTCAAGAAACGGTGAGCCAGGATCGAGCAGCTTTTCGACCCTTTGTCTTGGTAATAACTTGCCGCGGGAAAGGTGGCGCTGACGGGCGACGTCGCCGCCACCTTGTTCAATCTGTTGCAGCTTGAATTTAAGATCTTGAACTATGGCTGCCATGTCTTCATGTTTTGCCTTGAATTCATCACTGCGGGAATTTATACGACTGCTAAGTTGCGTCACGGTTTCAATCCTTTTGAGCAAAACTGAGGTCAAATGACGATGCCAAATGAATGGGGCATCGTCTCTGTGTAGTGGAGCTACTTAGACTCGTTGAACAGCTCTCGTCCTATTAACATACGGCGGATCTCCGAAGTACCTGCGCCAATTTCATAGAGCTTGGCATCACGCAGTAGTCGACCCGTTGCATATTCGTTGACGTAACCGTTACCGCCCAGTAGCTGAATCGCATCCAGTGCCATCTTAGTGGCGAGTTCGGCGGAGTAGAGAATGGCACCGGCGGCATCTTTACGGGTGGTTTCACCTCGGTCACAAGACTTGGCCACATTGTAGATATATGATTTAGCTGCATTCATGCCGGTGTACATGTCGGCAAGCTTGCCCTGTACTAGCTGGAATTGACCGATTGATTTACCAAATTGCTCACGCTCATGAATATAGGGAATGACGATATCCATACAGGCGTTCATGATCCCCAGAGGACCACCGGAAAGCACCACTCGTTCGTAATCCAGACCGCTCATCAATACCTTTACGCCGTTATTAAGGCCACCCAGTATGTTTTCTGCCGGTACTTCACAATCCTGGAAAACCAGTTCACAGGTGTTAGAGCCACGCATGCCGAGTTTGTCGAGTTTCTGCGCCGTGCTAAAACCCTTAGAGTCACGATCTACGATAAAGGCTGTGATGCCGTGGGCACCTTTGTCCAGTTCTGTTTTAGCATAGATTACATAGGTTTGAGCGTCGGGACCGTTGGTGATCCACATCTTGTTGCCATTCAGGATGTATCTGTCACCTTCTTTGCGAGCGTGAAGCTTCATCGATACCACATCCGAACCCGCATTAGGCTCACTCATGGCAAGGGCACCAATGTGCTCACCTGTGACCAATTTAGGCAAGTATTTGTCTTTTTGCTCGGCATTACCGTTGCGGTTAATTTGGTTAACACACAAGTTAGAGTGAGCGCCGTAGCTCAGACCAATTGAGGCCGATGCGCGGGAAATTTCTTCCATGGCAACCACGTGGGCAAGGTAGCCCATGTCGGCGCCGCCATATTCTTCAGATACAGTGACACCCAGCAAGCCCATATCACCCAGCACCGGCCAGAGATCATTAGGGAATGCGTTGTCTGAATCTGTCTTTGCTGCGATGGGGGCAATTTCATTGGCGGCAAAGTTCTGCACTGCATCACGCAGCATGTCGACGTCTTCGCCTAGGCCGAAATTAAGAGATGAGTAGAGTTGAGTCATTGCTTGTGTCCTGTCAATTTCTTAAATCTTTAATGAGTAGATTTTTATTATTGTTTGTAACTTTCGTTCGTAAATAAGGTTTGTAGCTAGATTTTCATTGCTGTTGAGCTTTATTTCTCTTGAAGCGCCAGCGCCGTCCTACATTGCTGTTCGGCTGAATTTAGCTCCATCAAGACAACCTTGATGTCATCCATCTGCTGTTGCAGAGATGTCTTCTTATCTTCGACGAGATCTAACATGGTCTGAAGCTGTGAGCTGCTGTTCTTATCGGCATCGTAGAGTTCGAATAGGCGGCGAGTCTCGGCGAGAGAAAAGCCCAGACGTTTACCTCTGAGAATCAGTTTAAGACGCACCCTATCTTTTAGCCCATAGATGCGAGTCTGCCCACGACGCTTAGGCTTAAGTAAGCCCTGATCTTCATAGAAACGGATACTACGAGTCGTAATATCGAACTCTTTTGAGAGATCGCTAATAGAGTAAGTTGTCTGGGGGCTCTGATTTTCACTCATAAAAAACACCATAATATTTAACTTTTCCAGAACGATATATGAAGTTTACGTAAAGGTAAAGGTAATGGCCATTTTGAACATTGAATTTTTAATTGGAATTACGCGGGGGAACGTCAAGCAAATGTGCCACTCGGATAAGAGATTAGGCTTGAGGTGTGAGTTAAGAGCTAGGTTTTTTGAGTTAGGGGAGGAGTTAGGGCTGAAGTTTTAAGCTGTAAGCTTTAAGTAAAGGGCCATATTTATGGGCTACGAGTTTCGAGTTCCTAGGAGTTTTGAGTTTACACCTAGGAACTAGGTACTCGTCGATTTACAGTTTAATGGTGCTTTCCTTTTCTACTCGTGTCGTGGATACCAGTGGACGTTTAAGTAAATCAATCAGTTTGTTATCGCGTTTATAAACGTCGTGGTAAAAGGTCAGCTCACCGTTATTGGTTGCAGCGGTCCAATACATGATGAGGATCTCCATGGGGGTATCGAGATAGAGTTTCTGGGTATCACCCGCAGCAATAGTTTGAGTGAGTAGCTCATCTGCCGTTGAGCTTGTCACGGGTGATTGTTTCGGTATTGTAATCGGCTGAATATCAATCGAACTGAGATCTGTGCTGGCCAATAAAGCTGTGTTAGTTAAGGGGGCTATACCTCCCAATCTAGCCTTACTCTTTATTTTACTTGCCAATTCCAGAGCTTGCTTCCCTTGTTTAGCCAGTTTGTCATTCTGAATGTTAAGCGCTTTTTCGATACTGACTTCTCTATTTCTAGCCAAGAGCTTTTCGGCGAGAACTATGGGGTTTTTAACTCGAATACAGCCGTGGCTGAAGGCTCTGTCTGTGTGTTCGAACAGTTGTTTGGTCGGTGTATCATGGAGATAAATGGCATGTCGATTAGGAAAGATAAACTTTACCTGCCCCAGAGCATTATTTTTCCATGGTTTCTGTACGAACCAATATTTGAAAGTTTTTGGATTAACGGACTGCCAGTCTATTTTATCGATATTGAAGGCTTTTCCTGAGCTTTCTTTGAGCATGAAATGCTTCTTCTCTATATAGTCAGGATCACGCTTTATTTTACCGATTATTTCCCGGTTGATGCTGCGGGGGACTGTCCAGGTCGGGTTAACGACGAGATAACTGATGCGGGATTTAAACAGAGGGGTCTTTGAATTGATCTTGCCTATGATGATATCTGTCTGCCAATCTAGCTGACCATTTTTATACATCCAGAGATCGTAACCGGCCAAGTTGATGATGATGTATTCATCGGTGAGATCGGCTGAGAGCCATCTGGCTCGCTCCATATTGATCCTGATCTGCACGTCTTGAGAAAGGCACATTGAGGGAGTTTATCGTCCCTTTGCCTATGATGCCGTCTGCATTCAAGCTATGAGCAGTTTGATATCTTTTTATGGCTGCAACAAACTCAGGGCTAAAGTGACTGATGTCCGCCTCAGGAGAGAGGTAATTGAGTAAAATCAGTCTCTGGGCAATGCTTGGCAACATGGGAGAGCTTTCGCCGGTTTTTACTACGCTTAGGTAGCTGATGTTTGAGAAAGTCTGGTTATCGGCTAATTGACGATAGTGTTTTAGTGCCGACTTTAACTCGTCATAAGGGGTGAGTTGTGGATTGAACTGGGCCAATCGTTCGGCGATATCTTGAGCCTGTATATGGGTATTTAGCTCCTCAATAACAGTGCCTAGCTTGATGACGGCCTCATCATAATTCCAGGTCTTTCCTAAGGTATCTGGATTGACCTTGCCGTTGATCAGGTGAATACCATAGGTAATGATTGCATCTGTGAGCAAGATATCGAATTGAGCCCGCTGATATGGGTCTTGCCAATCATCGAGTTCTTGGGCCTGGTAGAGTGATACCAATTCCTGATAATGATAATCCTCTTTAAATAAGCCTTCGTCGTCGGCGTCTCCGATGGTCTCTATTACCGAGGCCGCATAATCTTTGTCATTCCACAGGCTGAGATATTGTCTTTTTTGATACAGATGCGAGGTTAAATAGGGGCTGATGATACTGAATTCGGCAATTTTCGAGGTTTCCCCCAGCAGTAATGGCTCGAGCAAGGATTCGAAAATAGCATTTTGCCGATCAACTTCAGGGGAGTGGGCTTGTTCTGCATACGTTATGGAGGACAATTCAACGGCTGCAAAGATTTTAAAGGGGCTAGCTTGTAGGAAAAGGCCAAGAATTAGCAGCAAACTAAATGGATTCAGGTTTTTCATATGGTGTTTTTCTTTCCGTGAAAACAAGCATCTAAGTGTCGATATTAAACTGGTTTTACTGTTATAAAACCCATTCATGAAGACCAAGTTAACGGTACGTTATTCCTATTAAACAGTCAAAAAATCCACTCGATAACTTGACGAATTTCACATCGGCTTAGCCCAAGGTCTAATGGGAATCGGTGCATCTGCCAGCATAATGGAATTCAACCTGGCTGTTTTATATACAAAGCGCCAACAAGAGGTGCTCATAGAAATCGGCTAAGGATTCTAGGTAAGAATAGTAAAAGACCAGTGATTTATATCGATCGGTATTAGGGGAGAGCAATGGATATGTCAGAACCTACTTTAGGTTGCAAAATGTTAGATAAACAAGCATTAGCGTCGCAAGCTAATCAAGACCTTCATCGGGTCTTACATGCCCGCTCTCTTGCTAAGCCTGAGTCTTTCTGGGCCGAAGCGGCAAGGGCTGTTCATTGGGATAAACCTTGGGATAAGGTACTCGATGAGGACTGTGCGCCGCTTTATTCTTGGTTTTCAGGAGCGCAATTGAACACCTGTTATAACGCAGTCGACCGTCATGTGGAGCAAGGCCGGGGTATGCAGGTGGCCATTCAATATGTCAGTCCGGTGACGGACACCGAATATGGCATTACCTATGATGAGCTGCTGGCCCAGGTGAGCCGACTTGCCGGCTATATGCACGCTAGTGGTGTAAAAAAGGGCGATAGGGTGATCATCTATATGCCGATGATCCCGGAGACGGTCTATGCCATGTTGGCCTGTGCTCGCCTAGGGGCGATACACTCGGTGGTCTTTGGTGGATTTGCTGCCAGTGAGTTGGCGGCTCGTATCGAGGATGCTAAACCTAAGCTCATTCTTTCTGCATCATGTGGTATAGAGCCATCAGGCGTGGTGCCCTATAAGCCTCTGCTCGACGCTGCGATTACTCAGTCTCGCCATAAGGTCGAGCAATGTATTATTTTGAACCGCGCCCAATACTCAGCCGAGCTGGTTGAGGGGAGAGATAGTGATTGGCAAATTTCAGTCGCTTCTGCTGAGGCTATAGCTTGCCAAACAGTTGCGGCTACCGATCCTCTCTATGTACTTTATACATCGGGAACAACAGGCCAGCCCAAAGGCGTGGTACGTGATAACGGTGGTCATAGCGTCGCGCTTTCATGGTCAATGAAACATATTTATGATGTCGGCCCGGGTGATACGTTTTGGGCTGCATCGGATGTGGGCTGGGTTGTTGGCCACTCCTATATTGTCTATGCTCCTTTGCTGGTTGGAGCCACCACTGTCTTGTTCGAAGGCAAGCCTATCGGCACGCCGGATCCGGGCATATTTTGGCGAACCATTGAAAAGTATAGAGTGAAAAGCTTCTTTACCGCACCCACCGCCATACGCGCCATAAAACGTGACGATCCCGATGGTGATTTCTTAAGAGATGTTGACCTGTCTTGCTTGAAAACTTTGTTTTTAGCGGGAGAGCGCTGCGATCCAGATACCTTACATTGGGCCGAAGAGAGACTTAAAAAGCCGGTGATCGATCACTGGTGGCAGACAGAAACTGGTTGGCCAGTAGCAGCTAACTTAATGGGCACTGCTCCCGTTGAGGTAAAGGCTGGATCTCCGGCGCTTGCGGTGCCTGGCTTTCAAGTCGAGGTTGTCGATGAGCTAGGGGAAATGGTGCCCACTGGTCAGTCAGGCAATGTGGTTATCAAGCTACCTTTACCGCCCGGGGCGCTCACGACACTGTGGAACAATGAAACCAGATATCTCGATAGTTATCTGTCTATGTATCCAGGGTTTTATCTTACCGGAGATGCGGGCTACATGGATGAAGAGGGTTATCTCTATATCATGAGCCGAATCGACGACATCATCAATGTCGCCGGTCATAGACTCTCTACGGGGCGCTTCGAAGAGGTATTATGTCAACATGAGGCTGTGGCGGAAGTGGCTGTTATCGGCGTCGAGGATAAATTAAAGGGTCAGCTGCCACTGGGCTTAGTTGTATTAAAAAAAGGCGTGACCTTAAGCGATGAGGACTTGCACCGTGAGTTAATTGCCTTAGTGAGAGAGCATATCGGTCCGGTGGCTTCTTTTCGTCTGGTCAGTGTGATTCAAAAATTGCCTAAAACGCGTTCCGGCAAAGTATTACGGGGGACAATGAGGAAAATAGCCGATAACCAAAGCTATAAGATACCGGCGACGATTGAAGATCCTCATACCTTAGATCTGGTTCGTAATGCACTGACACGTATGGGCTACGCCGATGCTTTGGTGTGACTATCTTAAGGGTGAAGCTACTAACTTAAGACCGATTGTTGCTATGCAAATTCGATTAAAATTGTAAGGTTTTAGATAAGGCTAAGTCAGTGTATTTAATTGATTAAATGACATGGCTTAGCCTTTTTTATCGAAATGTTTACAGCTCGTCCCAGATAAACATGAAACTAATTCGCCATTAACACGTAAAGCCTAGTAATTAAGTTACCAAAGTCTGTATAATCTCCGCCAAATACAACCTATCGTCTATGCTCCTTAGATGAGCAGTCTCTTATAAAAGAGCGACTAATATTCAGGACAGTTCTTCGGGTTGGAATGGGTCTTAGTCAATAACAAGATAGGGTAAACTATCTCTGTGACCTGCGGAAATTAATCAATGCAAAAACACACCAAATTACATGATATCGGCGTTATCGGACTGGGTGTTATGGGCAAGAACCTTGCACTTAATATTGCCGATAATCAATACAGCGTTGCTGCGTTTGATCTCGATTCGAACAAGGTGCAAGGTGTTGTGCAACAAGAGAAATCTGAACGCGCCGCCAGCAAGCAAGCCCAAGTGCCTTTACGTATTAATGGCTGTAATAATCTTTCTGAAATGTTATCTAGTCTCGAAAAACCGCGTATCTTGGTGCTTTCAGTACCAGCGGGGGCTCCTGTAGATGGTGTGTGTAATGCACTCATCGATGCAGGTATCGAGTCTGATGACATCGTTATCGATACGGGCAACAGCTTATGGACGGATACCGTCGAGCGCGAAGCACGTTACTCTAAGCAATTTGTCTTCTTCAGCTGCGCCGTTTCTGGCGGTGAGATGGGGGCACGTTTTGGCCCTTCATTGATGCCAAGCGGTGACATCAAGGCCTGGGACAGAATTAAGCCTATCTGGGAAGCGATTGCGGCTAAGGTTGATGCTGAAACAGGCTTACCCATAGAGCGTCAGGAGCCGGGTAATCCAGTTACCGAAGGTGAGCCTTGTACTACTTATATTGGTCCGGCCGGCTCTGGCCATTATGTGAAGATGGTACATAACGGCATCGAATATGCCGACATGCAGCTCATCTGTGAGGCCTATCAATTACTCAGTGATGGCTTTGCCATGACAACGACTGAGATTGCCGACCTATTTGATACCTGGAACAAAGGTAGCTTGAACAGCTACCTAATGGAAATCAGCGCCGAAGTCTTAAGACAGGCCGATCCTATTTCAGGTAAGCCGCTGGTGGAGATGATCTTAGATAAAGCAGGGCAGAAAGGCACAGGACTCTGGACTGCTGTCAGCAGTTTACAAATTGGTTGTCCGGCGCCAACGATTGCCGAAGCTGTCTATGCTCGTGCCGTCAGTACCCAAAAAGACCAGCGACAGAAATTAAGCCTACTGCTGAAAGGTCCTTTGGCCGAGCAGCCAACAGCTGATGAGCGCGATGCCTTCATTGCTCAGCTTGAAAATGCCCTTTATTGTGCCAAAATTGCCTGTTATGCCCAAGGCTTCCAGCTGATGGCCATGGCGGCGAAAGACAGAGGTTGGCATTTAGATTTTGCCGAAATAGCCAAAATCTGGCGTGCTGGTTGTATTATTCGTGCCAGATTCCTGCAATCCATTACTCAAGCTTATCAAGCCGCTGTGAGTAATGAGACAGAATTAGATAATTTGTTGATGGCTGAAGCTTTCAGTACAGCCTTGTCTGAGAAACAACTGGATTGGCGTAAGGCTGTATCGGCGGCGGTGCTAAAGGGGATTCCTGTGCCTTGTATTGGCTCGGCTCTGGCCTATTACGACAGTTATCGCTGTGAAACCTTGCCAGCTAGCCTGCTGCAGGGACAGAGAGACTTCTTCGGTGCTCATACGTTTGAGCGCACCGATAAACCAGCAGGTGAGAAGTATCATCTCAACTGGAGCGATGCCGCCAGAGACTTGATTAAGGTCTAATGCTGCTTATGCCAATCGGTATTGTATCTTCTTGCTAGTTATAGCAAAGAGTAAAAAGGCTTCCACGGGAAGCCTTTTTTGTGCGCGTGATAATACCAATCGGTACAAGTCTAGCCGTTGAGGCGAAGCCGATTAAAAGCCTGCATCAACTCGGAAGCTCATGGCTTCACGTGTCGTTGGATGATTGAGCTCTAATAACTCGGCATGGAGATGTAATCGTTCACTCTTTTTACCGTATAGATCATCCCCGACGATTGGCATGTTAAGCCCTTGGGGGTGGGCGCTGTGTACTCTGAGTTGGTGAGTGCGCCCAGTCTTAGGGTATAGATGTACTTTCGTTAGTCCATCGCGCCGAGAAATAACCTGCCATTTTGTTTCTGCCGGCTTGCCATGTTCGAAACACACCAGTTGTCTGGGGCGATCATCGAAGTCTCCCCGAAGCGGTAAGCTGATGATGCCTTCATCTTGGCTGAGCTCGCCCGTTAATAACGCTACATAGCGCTTCTTGACGGTGCGAGTAATAAATTGCTTCTGCAAGCTTTTGTTGGCCTCTTTATTGAGGGCGATCACCATTAAGCCAGAGGTGGACATATCCAGCCTATGGACGATAAGCGGGCCTGTTGCATCGGGATATAACTGTTTAATTCGTGAATACACAGAATCATCTATGTTTCTACCGGGAACAGACAGGAACTCTGCGGGCTTGTTGATCACTAACATATCTCGATCCTGATAGATTATATCGAGCTGTTTACCCTCTGCAGGATTGGTTAATAAAGGGTTTTCATCGGTAGGCAGACCGTCAAGCATATGTCCTAATATCGGTTGGCATTTCCCCTTACAAGCACCATAGAAGTTCTTATGTTGCCTTATCTCAGACTTTGGTGCGACTCCCCACCAAAATTCGGCCATGGCTACAGGTGTCAGACCATGTTTAAAGGCATAGTGTAATAGCTTAGGCGCGGCGCATTCACCCGAACCCGCTGGTGGAGTCTTATGTATGGTGTCTTTGAAGATATCACCTAGACTTCTTTGCTCTTCTTTTATGTTCAGGAAGCAATATTCATCAAACAGGCGTTGCTGCAGGGCGGCAGACATGGTTTTACGCTTTAGCTTTAAACGTAAGAGACGATCATTAACTTGCCCATGTGCAGACTTGGCACTGGCGAGTCGTTCATCCCAATAGCTGGTTAACTCTTTTAATCGATTCTTATCTTGAACGCTCTCTCTACTCATCTGAATACTGAGTTGCTTAAGGGCATCTTCATCGAGGGATTCACCCGCCAAACGCTGTGCCTTTCTTTGCTTACGATTTTCAATCATAGATGCGCGATGGGCGGCTATCTGTTGCTCAGCTAACAGAGTTTCATCGGCTAACATAGAGTGTAAACGAGCAAGCTCTGGCTTGCGTTTAAGTTCGGTGATTTCAGCGTTTATCAGGTTTATCTTATCTTGCTCGGGAATAAAAAAGCCGTCTTTGGCCAACATATCAAATACTGGAGGCACAAAGCCTGGCAGTAGATTTTTATCCGCTATCTTGCCGGAAAATGCTGATAGGTAACCAAGCTCACCTTGCTGGTTTTTTACCAGTAACACACCGAACATTTTGCCTAAGCCATCACTCCCATCGTCATTGAGGCCAGAGCCTTTAGTTTCATTTAAACTAGAGCCTTTAGCTTCATTTAAACCAAAGCCATTAGCTTCATTTAAATCAGAACCATTAGCTTCACGTAAACCAGAGTCTTCAGCTTCACGTAAACCAAAGTCATGCTGCCACACTGTTTGGGTTTCTAGGTGTTGCTGCAATTCACTGGCTGCTAACAAACACAGAGGGTGGGGCTCATAATAAAACGGAAAAGTAAAAAGCTCCGGAAGAGTAAACTCAGAGGTCGGCGCTTTAAATGAGGTAAAACAATGTTCTGGGGAATGCATCTGCTTGTCTATTGTTATGAAGATTTAGCCGTGAAGCGCAAACTTGCTTCATCATATTTTATGAGGAAGTCAGTGCGATAAAGCGGACGATAAATAAGGGTGAAAAATATGGAGGGATTTTAACCTTAAGATGGCCTGAGATCATTAAAGAAAAGCAGATTATTCTATTTAATTGCATTCGGAAGTGGAAAGCTGAGGGAGTTCAATCAGCAGTTAAAGACTTTATATATTTGTAATCATCATACTTTAAAATCCCTTACTTCATATTCCCACCAGAAAACTTGGGCCATTTATTGCCCGCTGGGCAAGATCTTGCTCAAATCTGGGCCATATCTTGCCCAGCTCAACATCCCCCATTTACCTGATTTCTGTAAATTCATCGGGTTATGCAGTTGGCATGGTGTTTGCTTTGTTGGCGGGTGGCCACCACACACACTCGTTAATTTATTGTTAGTAAAGGAATAAGCTATGCCAACTCCATGTTATATCTCCATCAAAGGACAGACCCAAGGACACATTACTGCAGGTGCTTTCACTGCCGACTCCGTCGGTGACATTTTTGTCGAAGGGCATGAAGATGAGATGCTGGTTCAACAATTTGACCATGTTGTCACGGTGCCTACAGATCCACAATCAGGACAGCCTTCTGGTCAGCGTATTCACAAGCCATTTAAGTTTACTGTGGCACTCAATAAAGCGGTGCCTTTGATGTATAACTCGCTGGCGTCAGGTGAGAAAATCTCAGAAGTGGAACTCAAGTGGTACCGCACTTCAGTTGAGGGTAAACAGGAACATTTCTTCAGCACCAAGCTTGAAGGCGCCACCATTATCGACATTCAATGTCATATGCCTCATTGCCAAGACAGCAATAAAGCAGACTTTACTCAGCTACTCACTGTATCTATGGCTTATCGCAAGATTGATTGGGATCACGTCACTGCCGGTACATCAGGTGCTGATGACTGGCGTAAGCCAATTGAAGCATAAGATTTAGCTTCAGCCCTTATTTGCCCTCAGGCTCGGTACCCTGAGCCTGAGGGCAAATACGTTCAACGTTGTTTTGACTCCTTTCAAATGGCGCTGAACACCGTCGACCTGTAACTTCCTATAGTTTGCAGCTCGACACGCTCCCCTTCTTTTGTTGGTCCTTTGGAAGGGGAGCCCCCTTTAATTGCATTAGGATGTTGCGATGATTGCTGTTGGAAATGGATTGCGTTACCACTTTAGCGCCGAAGGTGTGAGTGATGACAGCTTTGAGGTGTTAGCGTTTGATTTTAAAGAGGGGTTATCATCACCCTTTGAGGTCAAGCTCACGTTGCTGAGCCGACTGGATGATTTGACGCCTGAGTCTATTGTCGACCAGACGGGGTTGCTCACCTGGTATCAAGCGGGTTCGCTGCAACGTCAGGTACACGGCATCGTCAGTCAATTCAGTAAAGCTGATACGGGCCATCATCATACCCAATACCACATCACCTTAGTGCCGGCGCTATCCAGACTCAAACTCAGACAAAATAGTCGCATCTTCCAGCAAAAAAGCGTGCTGAGTATTATCGCGACGCTCCTCACTGAGATGGGGATTAAGGATTATGCGTTCAGTTGTGATGCTAGATTTGAGTCGCAGGTGCGTGAATACTGTGTCCAGTATCGGGAAACTGATTTCGACTTTATCTCCCGCTTAGCAGCAGAAGTTGGCTTGTTTTATTACTTTCAGCACAGTGAGAAGAGTCACACGCTGGTGTTCAGTGACAGCACCACTAAGCAACCTCATTTAGAAGTGCCATTTCCCTACAACGCGGTCAATGGCGGCGCAGCAGAAGTGCCATTTGTTAGCTCATTTAGCTACCAGCACCAAATCAAGCCTGCCAGCGTGACGCTCAAAGACAACAGCTTCAAGAAGCCCCAATACAGCTTCCTACAAACCAATACGGGTAAGGCATTGGGTTTTCAGCGACAAGATTACGAACACTTCGATTACCCCGGGCGTTATAAAGACGATGAGAGTGGTATACCGTTCACACAAGTTCGGCAAGAATACCTGCGCCGAGATGCACAGCTCGCGGCCGGTAAAAGCAACCTCATGCAGGCCGTCAGCGGCAGCAAGTTTGACCTGATGGAGCACCCTGATTTAAACAAAGAGGGAGATGCAGCGCTAAACCGTGACTGGCTCATGGTCTCGGTTGAGCATAAAGGTGAGCAAGGCGCGGCGGCGGAAGAGGCCAATACTCAAGCCGTCACCACCTATAGCAACACATTTACCGCCATTCCCGGCAATGCGCCCTGGCAAGCAGAGCCTAATGCAAAACCTTTGGTCAGTGGGGACCAGTGTGCGACAGTGGTCGGCCCCAAAGATGAAGAGATTTTTTGTGATGAGTTTGGCCGTGTAAAAGTACAATTTCCCTGGGACCGTTATGGCTATAGCGATGATAATTCCAGCTGCTGGGTGCGTGTCAGTCAAGGCTGGGCCGGTGGTCAATATGGCATGATGGCTATTCCCCGGATTGGTCATGAAGTCATTGTCAGTTTTTTAGAGGGCGACCCAGACCAACCCATCATTACAGGTCGCACTTTTCACAGCACTAATCAGGTGCCTTATCCGCTGCCAGCTAATAAGACCCGTACCGTGCTGAAGACCCAAACCCATAAGGGTGAAGGCAGTAACGAGTTACGTTTTGAAGATGAGGCTGACAAGGAAGAGATATACCTTCATGCACAGAAGGACATGAATACCTTAGTTGAAAACGACCAGAGTACGAACATCAAACACGATGCCCATCTGGACATTGAAAATGAACGCTTTACCCGCATCAAGGCTAATGACCACCTTACCGTCGAGGGAGAGAGACGCACTGTGGTGAAGCAAGATGTCAGCCTCAATATCGATGGCAGTCTACAGCAGAAAGTGGCTAAAAAATCGATATTGGAAGCCGGCACCGAAGTGCACCTTAAAGCGGGCACAAAAATTATCATCGAAGCTGGCGCCGAAATCACCCTTAAAGCCGGTGGCAGCTTCCTTAAGATAGACCCTGCGGGCGTGCATTTAGTTGGTGCAGCAATCAACTTAAACTCAGGCGGTAGCGCGGGCTCAGGCAGTGGTTATGCAGGGACACTGGCCTCGCTGCCTGGTAATGTCGACGCTGCAATATTACCAGAAGGTGATGCGGTGATGCTGGCTGCTGCCAGCATGGAAAGCGTCACGGTACTCGATTACCCTGCGATATTGCAAAAGGGGGCGTTAGTCACCGAACTTTGCCACTGCAATGGAGGGCAAGCATGCAGCATACACTCGACTTAGTTCAGGCTGACATCACGCAGAGTGTGTCCCGTATCGACAGTGCGCAATACGCCATTATAGAGCCGCTTTTGTGTTCGGATATTAGTCAATGGTTGTATGAAGAGGGCATTTCTGCAAGGTCTATTCCCCTGTTTTCTGATACGCCTTACCAATCACTGGCCGAAGATGGACCGCTATTGATTGAGCTTGCTGAGCGGACACAACTCACAAGCAGTATTAAATCCGCTTGCCAGCGTTTCCCTGTTGGCTGTTTTATTCAGTCAGACTTGAGTTTTGAAGCGTTAGCTGACTTGCTCTCTGAATGCTTGACCATTAATAGCGGCCAAAACCTTGCCCTGTTCAGGTTTTATGAACCCAGAATGCTGCTGCCTTTGATGATGGTGATGAGCAAGGCAGATAAACAACATTTTTTTCAAGGTATCACCTCATTCACCTGGTTTGACAAGCAATGGTTATCCGCTTCTGTGGCCAATGCCGCCTCACCTTCTCAACACTCAGATGTTACCCGCTGGACAATGACAGCCCAACAGGGTGAGGCAATGCAGCAAGTGTTAACCCAGTGGCAGCAAAATACTGCCCATTCACCTACTGTACATTCAGGATAACGGAACCACTCATTATGACTACCACCTATACCGTTAAACAGGGCGATACCCTATTAGGCATCGCCATCGAGCAAAATATTGCCTTTCCTGAGCTGTTAGCGTTAAACCCGCAATATCAATTAAACCCGGACGTCATTTATCCTGGCGAGCTCGTAACACTGCCGAGCACCTTTGAGCCGGCGGAGCCTGAGCTGACCATTGAACCGGTTGAGCCAGTGCGTCCTGTAGAGCCTGGTTGTGTAATGGGTAAACCTGCTTGTAAAGGGATGGATGCCTGCGATGTATTATTTCTAACTGGTGGTGAGCCTGATGCTTATTACGTCCTTGATGAGCATGCCCAGACCTTGCTCAAGCAAGAAATTTCCACTATGGACAAGCTCATTGAAGATTACCGAGCAGTATTAGATAAAGCGCCCGATAACAAAGAAGCCAGCGAAGCCGATGTTGAACAACATCTGAGCCGAAAACAGGCTTGGGTCGCTAAAGCGGTGCACGCCGGGGCCATTGGTGTTGAGTCAAGTAAGGGGGCAACCCAGTCTTCAGCTATTCAGCCACAAAATAAACAGTACCTAGTGGCAAAAATTACCGAGTTACGGCGTACGCGTCAGTTGCTTGCTGACTATGTGCCCTTTTTCTCTGAGCCATCAATGGCAACGCTGCGGAGCCAGCGACTCAAGAGTATCGATACAGAGATAGAAAAACTCATCGCGCAAGTGCCCAGTAAACCTTCACCGGAAAGCTCGGTGAAGCAAGGCGTTAACTTCGAGAACCTCGGTAACGTGAGTGGACAGCTTGGTTCCCGCCCTAGCCAGAGAGGCATCATCGAAATCATGTTGGTGAGTGAAAACCGATTAGTGTATATCCGCGCGGAGTTTCTTGAGCGTGAAAGGACATCTTGGCGAACAAACCCAACTCAGACCCGATTACGCCAGTTGATAGCTAATCGTGATGTAGCTGGCATACAGCAGGCGATGTTTGAGGATATACGTGAGGGCCTGGTCAAAGATAAAAGCAATGGCATGTTGGGTAAGTTAGAAGGCAATATCAAGAAGTGGGCACACCCCGGGTGGAAATGGAAGGAGTGGAAAGACACCAAAAAGTTATGGGTCAATGAGGATGGGGATACCCGCTTTGCAGTTAGCGCAGAAGCGCAGTTACTGCGATTTTCGGCTCAAGCCAGCGTTAAGGCTAGTTTTGAACCCAGCGAAGGGAAGGTGGATATTGGTATCGGCGGTGATGCCACTTTCTCTTTGGCCGAAGGCAAGGTGGAAGGCAAATATTTTATGCCCTATGAGAAAGGCTACGCCTTAACCTTGGCTTATCTCGACAGTAACAAACAAACCGCACTCTATTCCTTTGGTTGCTTTCGCGCCTCAATCGGCGTGACCTTGAGCTGCTTTGCGGGAGTGATTGTCAATGGCGAAGCTAAACTCAGTAATCAAGAGCAGGCATCGGGGGGGGATTTTATTATCAGCCAATACTCAGCTTGCCCCCACCAATGCGACAGGTGGCCTCGGGGTAAAAGCGGAAGGTTTTGCTGGAGTACAAGCGGGCGGTCAGGTTGCAGGTGCGCTCGAATGGCAGTCACCGGAAGATATTGCTACCACCAATTTCAGTGCACTGGCTGAAATTAAAGCCGAGGGCAACATTTCCTTTGGTGCCGGGATTGGCGGCGAGTTTCAACTGGCATTAGATAGGGGGCAATTTTATTTCTATTGCTCGGGTCGCTTAGTTTGGGGCCCTGGGGGCAGCGGTGGCTTTGGTACTACCGTAGATTTTGAAAAACTCTGGGAGCTGGTCAAGGTGATATGGGGCGCACTCGAGGTGGTGGATTATCACGTGCTCGATAATATCAATAAAGACGCGTACCAATATTTGCAACGTGCCAGTTACTATGCGTTCGCTGTGCCACAAAAGGTACTGGATGAAACAAACGCACTGGTCCAGAACCCCAAGCTCTACTTGCAACAAGCGGTGATGTCAGGAACGACTGCTATTGAGACTTGGTGGGGTGATCGGGTTCGTAATTGGGAATCGCAACAGTATCAAGAAGCCGAGGCTTTGCGGGTTGCCGAGCGGATAATTAATCAGGAACATTACGCCGGCATACCTCCACGTTTGTTACCACCGGAAACTGTTGGTTTGCTGCTCAATACTTTAGTGACGACCTTTTGGTTTAACTGGGAGCAGCAACAGGAAAAGGCCATCTATCTCTTGCTGAGCACTAGCATCAAGAGTTGGCGTAAGTTCGAAGAAAGCTTAGCCTGCATGAATGCCAGCGGTACTAAGGCATCGGGAGATAAAGCCTTATTTGCGAACTTAAACCGCATTAATGCCATCTTAGATAGACACCAACAGCATGACTTTAATGTCTGGCTCGATGCCTTAGCTGCGCTAAGATGCGCCAATGTTCAAGCCAGCAGCGCACCTCAATTACCTAAAGTGTACCAATTGCGTAGTCGAAGTGAGATGAGTGATAGAAATAGTCCTAACAAAAAACAAATCGGCGAGCAAATAGCCCAGCTACACGAATATCAGCCGGGAGATACATTTTATGTGTAAAGGGTAATATCATTCAACCACAGGGAGGCTTTGCTGCACAGCGCAGCGAAAACCTCTTGTAGCAGTATATTCACTATCGATCGGCTCGAAGGCGCGAGTCGTGACGACCAAACCTTGGCCTCCTCTGACCACTTTATCGCTGCCAGTGTCCGGCCCCTGAGGATTGTCTTCTGGTGAGTGTTGGTAATAATCCGCCGAGAACCAGTCATTAACCCACTCCTCCATGTTGCCGGACAGGTCGTGAATACCCAAGGGGTTAGCCGGCCAGCTACCAACCTCGTCAAATCCTGAGCCGTAATTGACTTCTTCGGGGAGGATGTCGACATGCCGGCCTAACTCTGAAACATAATAACTGTCATTAGCACGCTGTTTATAACCATTGTTGGTGGCGTAGTAGATATTTTTACCGCGGTTGCGCGCCGCATATTCCCACTGGGCTTCGGTAGGTAAGTCAAACTTGTAGCCAGTGAGATCGCCCAGCCAGAGGCAGTAGTTTTTGGCTTCTTGCCAGCGCTTGGTTCTCGATGGGTCATTTTTAATTCGTTGAGTTAATCCCTCATACAACACACGATCTTCGGCACGGTCCAGCTCTATACCGTGGGCTAAACGATATGCATCGGCCCCATAA
This sequence comes from Shewanella psychrophila, assembly GCF_002005305.1. NCBI lineage: Bacteria > Pseudomonadati > Pseudomonadota > Gammaproteobacteria > Alteromonadales > Shewanellaceae > Shewanella > Shewanella psychrophila. The sequence continues at coordinate 2,333,899 of NZ_CP014782.1, read as the reverse complement.
TAAGTTGTTTCATATTTGGCCAATGAATAGTTATCCAGTGTGACCTTGTGCTGATAAATTGCGCCATTTTTTCTGGAGATGAAGTCGCTGTAGCAACTGGCTTCAGGTGTCCAGTCCATGCGATCTTTATCGATAATGTCACAAGGGGTTCGAATATCGCCCATCATGAAACTGCCACCTTCAATCCACACCATGTCTTCCATGGATTTAACCGCCACATCTAATATTTGCAGCTTAAGCTGTTTATCCATCTTGGGATAACGGGCTTCTATTTTGGCTGAAATGGCCTTGATATCATTATCTGGCACTGAGCTACTGGTGATGAGGAGAGGATTCAAATCACCAGTGCCACACGCTGTCAGTATGAAGGTGGTCATTAAGCCCAGAGTCAATGAATTTAACCGATAAAATCTCATGAGTATCATCCTTAATATTTTTGGTTATTTTAAACTCATTCAGTCATTTACCAAAGACATAAATCAAATATCTCTCTCTAATACAGCTAGGAAGCATTAGGGCAGACGAGTGAACATAGCTTCGGCTTCGACTTTGGTTTTGGTCTTGACCTTGATGAAAGTTTGAGCCGGATATCTTGTTTTGAGACCTCTATATTAAACCCTCTTGTTGAGTGGTATAAGACCCAGTGCTAGTATGATATTCGGTTCAATTTATTTTTGTATTCGAGGTGCAGTGATGGACAAGGTATGTAGATGGGTATTAGTCGGTGCAATGCTGAGTATTTCTCAGTTAGCCAGTGCTGGGATTGTTAATCCGGATTGTACTGCCGAGAAAGCAGCCAAAAGTGCTGTTGCAAATGCCACTGTTGGCGTTAAGGGTCGTTGCTCTCCTGCCGAAACGGCTAAAGACGCTACGACTAAAGCAGTGAATGAAGCGTTACCGGATGAGGGCGTTGCGGGCAAAGCGGTGGATATTGCTAAGCCGAAAAAAAGTGACAGTGTGATGAAGAAGGCGACTAAGGCCGTCATCGACTGATTTATGCGGCTTTCCCCTGAAAAATAAATTTTATGAAGGGGTCTTCTGAAGAAAGTTTCCTGTTTCTAGTAAGAAGATTAGGTACTTGCAGTCTATTAAGAATGGATTCTTTAGTTGCTTTTTTGACGAGTAAAAGAAAGGCCATCGAAAAATTTTGATGACCATCTAGTGCTTAATGAGCTAGAGAATTGCTGGAGGTTTTCTTCGCAGCCTTTGCTGCTTTCTTCTCTTTTGCTGTTAAAAGCGGTTTCTTTTTGACATTTTTTTTACTGTCTTGACCTTTACTCATGATACTTTCCTTTTGAGGTAAACTCTTAAACCTAAAGTTAGTTTGAGCCAACCTAAGGGCTGAAGATACGCTATGGCCTTTATGCAAGTTATAAGTCAATGCATAACTATATCAGTATGCCTCTACAGACGATCAATTGATAGGAATAGCTTACATTAGCTGGTCGGTATGTGTTTTGCGGTATCTTATTAGTACATATTATTAGCGCTAATAATGTGTTGCCTTATAACAGTCGTTTACACGGAACATCAATCAGGTTATCTAGAGCTTTTCTTTTAACCAAAAGGATACGCTTCTCCAGACTCAAGATAGAGCGGGAATTTCTTCATCATTCGCGAAAATAGCGGGCTGTCCAAGTGGGCTTTTAACCACTGTCTTAATAACGGATAGGGGGATTGTAAATACCAATGGCGGTCGACTCGGGCAAACTGACGCACGAAGGGCAGTAGCGCAAAATCGAGCAAGCTTAGGCTGTCGCCCATTAGGTATGTGTGTTGAGACAGGCGTAGCTCTAAAGTTTGTATAAAACCTTCACACTGCTGACGTAACTCGGATTCGGTGTCTTTATGATAGCGTTTGGCATCTTTATATTCTTCGAGCAATGGCTTGAATACCTTATCGTTGTAGCTGATTAATTTGAGCATCTTTGGCAGCGCATCGGGTGTCTGGCTTAACAGTAGATCATCCGGGTCGTTTATGTTCAGCGCCCACAGCATGATATCCACACTCTCATCGATGATTTTTACTTGTTGAGAATAGTCTGCACTTTCGATCCCAGTTTCAACTCCGGCCTCAACTCTAGTCACCACTCTAGCCACACCGTGACTCTCATCCTCACATTCACTGAGATCTTCAATCACATGTTCAAGTATAAGCACGGGTACTGTGCCCTTGGGGGAAATGGCGAGCATTTCCTCGGGTTTATTTTTGGTGACCACGGCTTTTAGCATGACTTTCTGTTTAGCCAGTAACAAGCCTAAGCGGGCTCGCATGGCATAGGGGCAGTGCTGCAGTGAATAGAGGGTTGGTAAAGGGAGCTGGTTCATGGGTTTTATTGACTCTTTAATCGTTAGGTCGATTATAAGTGTATAGGTGCAGAGGCGATGAAGAAACAAGCTTATCTTATAAAGAAAGAGCAGCCTATTTCAAAACACCGATAGGCTGCTCTTTCTACTTTATTCATAAAATATAATTTGGACCGGTTACAGACCTTGTCGGTACTGAGCATGTGTCGACACGGTTACCATAGTATCTAGCTGAGTCTTAGCGTCTTCACTGCCTTCGAGCAAATTTTCGAAGTGTGCAATAAGTTGGGTTTTATCCAGTTTAGCTTTTGAGCCTGAGCCGATATCGGTCAGGTCGATAAAGAACTGATCGAATAGGTTAGAGTAGTCATTGATCACATCTAAGTTTAAGAATTGCTCATCGTTGTAGATGCTCGGGTAACCGCCTTTTTGCTTATCGACGGCAAATGAGATCCCTTTGACGTTAGTGATGGTAGTGGCTTTCTCACATTTGAGCATGCAACCATCTTCGATACTCGGTTTATTACAGCCCACGGTCTGCTGGAAGAAACACTGACGGCTAGTCATCATTAAGATTGGATGATAGATGCTGTAAAGCAACTTGAACCCTGCAGGACGCTTAATGTTTCTCATCTGCATACGGTTAATTTCGTTAGAAATAAATGCACCAGAGCAGTTTAAGTCTTCCTGTAAGGTTCGCAGGGCATAGGAGTTGGTGGTATTTAACAGTGGGCCGGCAATCCACTCGATGCCCATCTCAAACGCCTTATAGGCAACACCTGTGTTATTGCTGACGATACGTGTGGGCTTAACCTCTTCAAGAATTCTCACTGCTTCGAGGTAATCTTTGCCGATCAATACTGCTGGGAACCAAGGGATGAATCTTGGATTACGCTTCAATAGCTCAATATACTTATTGCAGTTTTTCTTAAAGCTCTCTGGCAGCTTGAAGTAGATATCGGCATCGGTAATATCGCCAAGATGGGCATCTTGCTCATCACTTATCAGCAGTGAAAGGCTTGGCTTATCATCTTGTTTTCCATGCACCTTGGCATGCTGCTCAAGTTTTGGGAGTTCAACCGGGGCTATCACATCTACCGAATTATTAAGCAGAAACGCTAGCTTGTTTTTAAGCGCCGTTAGCTCTTTAAATGGAATACTCAGACCGCTAGCTAATTCAGTGAAATCATAATTTTGTATAACATAATCAGCGTTGTTGAAGCTTCTGAAGCGTTTCTCTAACGCCTCTTTATCTAATGGAGACTTATCTGAGGCTCGTAGCATGGACTCAGATTGAACAGAGAAAGTTTGGATCTGGTTTGCTTGTTCGACTTGATTAGAAACCGTTTCAACTCTTGCCTCAATAGCGAAGGTCTGGTCTAGCTGACCTTTGAAGTTTAACGTGAGTAGCATCTTGTCGATATTAAGGTACTGAATCTTATCTTCAAGGCTTGCCCCTAGCTCATTCTTATCGGCTCTGAGTGTTTGTTTTACTTCTTGGATTTGCACCACTGAGATAGCATTTTGTTTTTCTACCGCATGGTTAACACTGTTATCGCGAGGGTTATCGATAAACATGTCTTTTGTGAGGTTACCCTTCAAGAATGAGTTGGTAAAATCACGGTTAAATACCTTGTAGAGGTTAGTATCATCTTCAAGTAACTTGCCGGTATCGACGAACTGGTTGATCTGTTTGCGCCAGCTATCTACCACGGTATAAACATAGTGTGCGCCCTTGATACGACCTTCAATTTTGAGTGAATCAACCTGAGCATCGACTAATTCTGGCAGGTCAAAATACGCTGAGTTATCTTTGAGATTCAAAGGATATTTATTGCCCGCAGCCGTCTCTTCGTACTCATCTCGGCAAGCCTGACTACAGCGGCCTCGGTTACCTGAATTACCGACGCTGACTGAGCTCGAATAACATTGGCCCGAGAAAGCGATACATAAAGAGCCATGAACAAACACTTCGGTCAACATATCATGTTCATGGGCCAGGGCTGTTAGTGTTTTTATCTCAGGTAAATTCATTTCTCGTGAGAGGTTGACCCGTGAAGCGCCTATTCTGCTAAGAAAGTGTATCTGGCCTTCATTATGAGTGGTTAACTGAGTCGATGCGTGAATGTCTAAGGTCGGGAAGTGCTTCTTAACGAGATTAAACAGACCGAGATCTTGAACTATGATGCCATCTAAACTGGTGTTGACTAACTGATTCAGTAACTTAAATAGTGCGGGTAGTTCATGTTCCAAAATCACCACGTTCAAAGTCAGGAACACTTCACATTCATACTGGTGAGCGAGCCTTAGGATGCCACAGAGATCATCAAAGGAAAGGTTAGCGGCACGGTTACGGGCATTAAAGGTATCTAAGCCGCAATAGACGGCATTGGCACCGGCAACAATAGCGGCCTTTATTGCTTCAACATCACCGCCTGGCGCTAACAACTCTATTTTTCTACTCATCTCAGACTAACTCACTCATTTAATCGATTATCATTTTTTGAGGGGCGATTTTACCCGCATCCCGCCAGCATTGCCATACATTAGGCTTAAGTCGAAAGAACATAGTCGATGCTGGTTGAAGAGGGAGCGGCTAAATTGATGTCAGTTCGAGAAGGGCTGGTAAGTCGATAAATAGAATTAGTTTTGATGTGTTCTGTTAAGAAAAAAGAGGCCGCAGCCTCTTTTTATATCAGGTAATTACAGGTTTTTGTCAGCAACCTTAACTGCAGCTACTAGGTCTGGAATGCTTGTAAGCTCAGGTACTCGTTGAATATAAGTAATTTTATTATTTATATCTGTCACGATAATACTGCGAGTTAACAGACCAAGTTGTTGGATCTGAGAGCCTGTTTTAAGCCCAAACTGATGCTCTGATGCATCCGAAAGGTAGGTTACGCCCGACAACGAATGTTCCTTGATGAAACGTTGCTGAGCAAACGGCGTATCAGCACTGATCGCGTAAAACTCGATGTCTTTGTGTTCGTTACCGTGTGCTTTTATATACGCTGAAAGGTCAATAGCTTGTTGTACACATACAGGTGTGTCGACTGAAGTTAATACACTGTAAATTTTTATCTTTTTACTTTCAGCACTGGTGTCGTAAGGTTGAAGATCTGATGTCATTAGTTGAGCTGATGGCATCAAGTCTCCAACTTTAACCGCATGACCAATCAGATCAAACTGGTTTGTTTTCTCAAGTGTGACGACTTGGCCTGGACCAAATTTAGCGCTTTCTGTCGTTGTTTCGAACTGTGCATAAACACTGGTTGAAATAAGAGCAGATATTAATAGAGCTATTTTTTTCATTGCTTATCCTAGAGCTGCAATAGCTGCTTCGTAGTTTGGTTCTTCAGTGATCTCAGAGACTAGCTCGCTGTGTACGATAATGCCTTCCTCGTTAACCACCAAAACAGCGCGGGTTGCTAGGCCTTTTAGGGCACCCTGATTTAAGTTGACACCGTAGTCTTCGGTGAATGATGGTGAGCGGAAGCAAGAAGCAGTTTTCACCCCTTCGATGCCTTCAGCACCGCAGAAACGGTCAGTTGCAAACGGCAGATCTGCAGAAATGCAAAGAACAGTTACATTATCTAAAGCAGAAGCTTTCTCGTTAAACGTTCGAACGCTGCTTGCACAAACAGGAGTGTCGATACTTAGGAAGATATTTAACACAACCTTTTGACCTTTTAGGCTCTCTAAAGTTATGTCACTGAGATCCGCAGCACAAAGAGTAAAGTTTGGGGCAATTTGTCTTGTTTGTGGGAGTGTGCCTGAAACAGAGACTGGAGATCCTTGGAAAGTTATAGACATGGTTTAGCTCTCAAATAGTTATTTAATATACAGTGATGTATATTTTTCGCATGTTATATAAGTGATGGTTAAAGTTCAAGATAGTTTTAATTGGTCTGGCCAGTACACATTCTGCTGATACTTAAAGGAGAAGGAAAGTCCATTATGAACCATCAGATCCATTTTCAAAAAACGCTCACACAAGATGGATACATGCTATATCATGTCGCGCTATTTTCAATATTAAGTAGAGTGATCAGGTTTGCAAACATTAGCAGCACTTAAAAATGGACAGTTAACATCGACGGTACGTTTACAGTTAGCCGAAAACCTAACTGAATTCCCAAAAGAGATCTTTGATTTAGCTGACACCTTGGAAGTGCTGGATCTGTCTAATAATTGCTTATCCAGCTTACCCGACGATTTGGGCCTTCTGACACAACTTAGAATCTTGTTTCTCTCAAATAATCAGTTTGAAAGCTTGCCTAAGGTTTTAGCCGATTGTCCTAAGCTTGAGATGATAGGTTTTAAGGCGAATAAGATCCGCACAGTCGATGAAAACGCTTTGCCTGTTCAGACTCGCTGGTTGATCTTAACCGATAATCAAATCGAGATATTGCCTGAATCTACGGGGCAGCTGTCTCGTCTACAAAAACTCGCCTTGGCGGGGAATAGCCTTTCTGCACTACCTGCGTCGATGGCCAATTGTAAGAAACTCGAGTTAGTACGTTTATCTGCAAATCAGCTTACTCATATCCCCGACTGGTTACTGCAATTGCCAAAACTTGCTTGGCTGGCATTTGATGGTAATAAGCTTAACTGTACGGATAAAATATCCTTAGCTGTACCTGAGATGCTTAAAGTGAAGATGACCGATATCATCCTTAGTGAAAAACTGGGTGAAGGGGCATCGGGCGTTATCTATAAAGGTCAGTGGCTACATCAACCCGTTAGTTTACATGCTACTTCCCAGGCTGTGGCTGTAAAAGTGTTTAAGGGGGAGGTGACCAGTGATGGCTATCCTGTCGATGAGCTAGCCTGTTGTTTACAGGCGGGCGAGCATCCCAACCTTATTAACGTTATCTCTCAGATAAACGAGGAAGGGCATCTGGGGCTGGTGATGGAATTGATCCCGCCGAGTTTCTATAACTTAGGTTTACCGCCATCGCTGGTGACTTGTACCCGAGATACCTTTGCGTCCGGGACTCTATTTAACGTGTCACAAATTGCTAAAATTCTGCAACAGATGGCGGCGACGATGACGCACCTGCACCAGCAAGCTGTCAGTCATGGGGATCTGTATGCCCATAACACCATGATTAATGATGATGCCGATATGCTATTTGGTGATTTTGGTGCCTCGTCGGATTTATCTGTTCTGCCTCAATTGCAAAGAGAAGCGATGCAAGCCATAGAGGTAAGAGCCTTTGGCTGTCTATTGGAAGATCTCTTGTTAGTTGATGAGAAGCACTTAAGTGATGAAGCCATAACATCAGGCAAGCAAGCGCTCTTGTCTGTGCTATTACAAATAAGAGATGACTGTTTGCATAATGAGTTTGCATTTCGACCTCGTTTTTTCGAGATTCTTGCCAAACTAGAGTTAGTAGTTTTAGAGCCAGTGAGTGAAGTTCAGCTTTAAAGTCGAAAGTTTAAGAAAATAGTTTAAATCGAGAACCTGAGCACTGTTTTTAGGCTCTATCTTCAAGCTCTATCCTTTAAGTTCTGCGAGTAAGTGAACGATAGCTAAGTACGATAAGATGAAGCAGCAGAAGCCCGGTGAAGCTGATACAAAAAAACAGCAGTGCAATGGATTCAACATGAGAAACTCGTTCGCTATAGAGAAACCACCACAAGGGCCAGGCTATAACTGACAATATTGCCAGTTGCCACATACAAGCTTTACAACGACCAAGTTTTTGCTTAAAAATTGATGACTCACAGTCGTTACAGGCCATTGATACTCCAAAGCTTAGCGGCGCTTAAATTACGCCGCTTATCAAGTAGATATTCGTCCATAATTTAAACGAAGAATAATCCTACACTAAACAAGCCACTGAAAATCATGGTGAGCTTAGCGGTACGGCCGAGTAAGGGGTTTAACGCCTCTCCTGAAGTCACGCTAAAATCACTGTTGAGTTTACGTGCAATAATCAGTGCGAGCCCTGCTAGCAGTACGGGGGCGCCAGGTAAGAATCCAAGAAAAAAGCTACCAATAATCAATGCGAAAGGTAAGTAAACAAAGGCTTGATAGATGACTCTTGCCTGACCGATCCCCAGCCGAACGGCGATGGTTTTCTTGCCAGCTTTTGCGTCAGTTTCAATATCTCGAGTGTTATTGACCAACATTATTGCCGCATTTAAGAATCCAATTGCACAGCCTAATATCCAGGCGGCAGTGTTGGTTTCACCCGCTTGCAGAAAGTAACTGCCGACCACAGCGACTAAACCAAAAAAGACAAAAGCGGCAACTTCACCTAATCCGTGGGATGCCAATGGATATGGACCACCGCTATAACCAAGGGCACCTAGAATTGCAGCTAAAGCCAAAAAGGCAATGGGCCAACCACCGTGATAGATGAGGTATGAGCCAACAATAATTGCCAGTACTAGACAGAGCGTCATGGCATTACGGACTTTCTCTGGAGCAAGCAAGCCACTTTGGGTGACACGCACTGGTCCTAATCGCTCTTCGGTATCGATACCGCTCTTAAAGTCAAAGTAGTCGTTGGCTAAGTTAGTGGCAACCTGTAACAAGATAGCGCAAAGCATAGAGGTGCAGGCAATCAATATGCTGAATTGTTCTAATTCTAACGCCAGTATATTTCCTACCAAGAGAGGCCCGATAGCCGCTGGTAATGTCCGTGGCCTTACGGCCAAAATCCAAGGGTTCATTTATTCATTTCTTAAGGGGGAACATCAAGACGGCAGACGTTCGTTAGCTATTGATACCCTATAATAACAAGTTTCTAGACCTTGATGAAGTCACTGTTTGTGATCGCCTTATCGAACGTGATTAGATTCAAATACTCGCACTAAATTCGGATTAAAAGTAGGACACATACTATGATCAAATAATCAGCTAGAACTATGTTTATTACTCAGTTTCAGCTGGATTTAAGCAGGGAAGGTTTAGTCGTGCCAATAGGAAATTGAATCTGATTTTGTTATCTGCTTCAAAGATTTACTGAGTTAGATATGCTTTTATATTCAAAGTATGAGTGAGGCTTGTTAGTCTAGCTTAAGACTATCGTACTGATTAACATGCTTATTTTATCCTTGTTTAAACTACATTTAGAGACTATTCATTGAGGAAAGGTATCGATGCGTTTTGATAATCAGGTGGCCGTAATAACGGGAGCAGGATCGGGTTTAGGGCGAGCATATGCGCTGGCTTTAGCCGAACGTGGTGCTAAGGTGGCGTTGATTGATTCGGGTGAGCATGATCAAGAAGCAGGACTTGCAAGCTCTGGATTAATCAGAAGTCATAAGGCTGTACTCGCTCTGGGAGAACAATCGATGCGTTTTAATCTCGATGTGAGTGACGTAGAAGGAGTGAAACAGGCTGTTGTTGATATATTGGAGCGCTGGGGCCGTATCGATATTTTAATCAATAATGCAGGGGTACATACACCTTGTGACTTTGATAATTTAACTGTCGATATGTGGCAGCATCAGTTAAATATCGATCTTAATGGCAGCTTCTACATGGCCAAGGCAATATGGCCGCAGATGAAGCTGCAAGGCTATGGAAGGATCGTAATGAGTTGTGGGGCCAGTGGTTTATATGGCGATATGCATGAAACCTCATACAGTGCCAGCAAGATGGGTTTGATAGGTCTAGTGAATAGCCTTTATCTCGAAGGAATAGATCGTAATATCAAGGTCAACACCTTAACGCCTCACGCCTTGACTCCGATGACAGAAAATCGCCTCGCGTCTTCGGTAAAGCCACTTTTCTCTAAATCATCAATCACGGCGAGCATGATGTTCTTGTGTAGTTCAGAAGCGCCTACGGGTCAGCATCTACTTACCGCAGCGGGAAGTGTCAGTCACGGACAATTTACCGAGTTCAAGTCCTGTTATTTTCCTGCAGATTCTTGTAAGCCAGAGGCCATACACAATAGTTGGCAGCAGATCCATCAGGCACAACCTGTCAACTTACACCGAAGTGGTGAGGACCAAGTTCTTGCCTGGGCCAAGAGAGGTGCAGGGGAGCGTCATATCACTATCGAGTGATAAGTGCGGTTAAGTGACTTGATGGAGCGTGAGGTTTCAAACGCGCGATGTACCTATAGATAAGCTGTCGTGTAACCCCTGTGTTATCAGGGGGAGATTACCCTCCTGATTCAGTAAAACTCTGGCTTGAAGACCATTATGTGAGTTAAGCTGTATGGCTGTTGATTAGTAGTGTGAGGCATGCGGTGAGTCAGGTATTGAATGATTTATTATCTCTACTCTCTTTAGAGCGAATTGAAGAGGGCTTATTTCGTGGTCAGAGCCAAGATTTAGGCTTCGGTCATGTTTTCGGTGGTCAAGTGATGGGGCAGGCGTTGAGCGCCGCCAAACAGACGGTATCTGCATCGCGCCAGGTTCACTCTTTGCATTCCTATTTTCTCCGTGCCGGAGATGAAAAACTACCTATTGTTTATGATGTTGAAGTTATGCGTGATGGCGGCAGCTTCAGTGCGAGAAGAGTCAAGGCTATCCAGAAAGGTCGACCCATTTTCTATATGACCTGCTCATTCCAAGAGTTTGAACAGGGGCTTGAGCATCAAGATAAAATGCCCGATGTACCAGGCCCTGATGGCTTACTGAATCAGCAAGAACTCGCCATGGCACTTCAAGATAAAGTGCCGCCTAAAATGCTGGAAAAATTTATGGCTGATGCACCGATTGAGATGCGTCTTATCGATGCCTGTAACCCTATGGTATCTAGCATTACAGAGCCCAAGCGCTATGTGTGGATCAGAGCCAATGGGAAAGTACCAAAAGACTTTTCGGTCAACGAATACTTGTTGGCTTATGCGTCAGATTTCAACTTTCTGGTCACGGCCGCGCAGCCTCACGGAGTCTCCTTTCTGACGCCTGGTATGCGCATGGCGACGATAGATCATTCTATGTGGTTTCATAGACCACTGGATTTGAATGACTGGCTGCTTTATAGCATAGAGAGTCCAAGCGCCAGTGGCGGTCGTGGTTTTGTTAAGGGGCAGTTTTTCAATCAGAAAGGTGAGCTGGTGGCTTCTGCCACGCAAGAAGGTTTAATGCGAATGGTTTCGCCCAAATAGCGGAGCCAAGATAAGGAATTATTGATGGCTATTGGGCCGTATGTTGAAATAAGGGATTTACGATGTTGGTAATGCTGAAAAGAGTAGTAATTTTATTGGTTTGTGTTTTATCGCTTTCGGCCTGTGTGACAGTGGAGTCCGAGCCGCCAGTTATTATTAACGGTGCCGCCGGATACTTGGAGAAGATTAATCTGCCTCAGGGGAGTAAGATCACCATAGCCATTATAGATATGGACACTCCGGGCGCAATTATTGCGCAAAAGAGTTTCGATATTGCCAGAGCGCCAGTGCCGTTTAAATTTATCTTACCGCCTGAAACGGTCGAAGAAAATGTAAATTACGGGGTCGTAGCAATGATCTTGTATCAGAATCAGGTTATTTTTCAGACTTATGACAGATTTCCAATTATTAACAATGGTAAGTACACCACTGAAGTGTTGATGAAAGCGGTTAGGTAGTGAGCTTAATTTATTAATAAAACCACTAAATTAAAGGGGCTTAAGGCCCCTTTTTTGTGGCTGAAATTTGGGACGTTAGGTGTTGAGATAAACTATTTATAGCGTTTGCTATAGCAATTTGGATTAGCTATTTTCAAGTCGTGTTACTTGATTGTGAATATTGTATGCAATAAGCTGCTGTGAGTCTTTTCACATGGAGTGTCTTGTGCGATTTATTGGTAGCCATCAAATTATTAAAAACGTCAGATCAGCTAATAGCCCTGAGCTAGATAATCTTTTCGATCGAAACCATAGCCCTGAGCGAGTTAACAACTCAGAGTCTACTAGCCAGATAGGCCTTTTATTCAGGCTGAAGTCCATTCTATCACTGCAAGATATTCAGGCATTGTTACTGCTTCTATCCGCGGTGCTATTGCTCTTGATTGCAGGCTGCACAGATAAACAGGACTTATCTACTATTGATGAGTCTACTAGTGAAGAGAAAATAGCTAAAACTCGAGAGGTACACACCTCAGAAAAGATAGCGACATTTAACCAATATTGGCAGCTAACTGATAACGGTATTCATTGGACTGTGGATTCAGCCCATCAAGACCAGCTTGAGATGAGTGGGCTGCAAGTCTCAGCCGTCATCGATTATGGATTGGATATTGATGGTGACTTGGTTCTCGACAAAACCTTAGTTTGGCCCATGTTACGCACTCTGCCAAACGACACCCATGCCAGTTTGATTCGCAAGTTTTCTAATCAAGTGACGCCAAGCATTTATATCAATGACGAGCTCGTCACCAGTTCAGGCCTAAAAGAGGTGATATTCGATGGCCAATTAACGCTTATACAAATGCTAAGCCCTGAACTCAAGTTAATCCGCACCCTTTCGGTTCATCCGAGTGAACCAGCTTTTATTGAGCGTTGGCAGTTCGAGAATAACGGTGTCGAGCCGCTTACGTTACGGCTAACCGAATTAAATGAAATTGAAATGACACTAGTTAGCCAAGGTGAGTACGGTAGTTACCTGATCTCGGTTCACTCTGATGGGTTAAATAGCAGACTCTCAGCTGGAGAGGGTAAGGAGCACTTTATTGTGTACAGTGCCAAGCTTGCCGATGAGATGATCTATATAGAACCTGCACGCGCGCTAAAACAAAGAGCCCTACAAGTTGACGGTTGGCGCACAGCACTCAAACTTGAGACTCCGGATCCAAAGATTAATCAGATGTTTGAATTTGCTAAATTCAGAGCCACTGAATCCATTTTTGCTACCCGAGGAGGCTTAGCCCACGGCCCCGGTGGCACACGTTATTACGCCGCGATTTGGGCTAATGATCAGGCCGAATATGTGAACCCTTTCTTTCCTTATCTGGGCGATGAGCGCGGCATAGAGTCGGCGATGAATAGCTTTAAGTGGTTTTCTCGCTACATGAATGCTGAATACAAGCCATTGCCATCTTCGATCATTGCCGAAGGCAGAGATATCTGGAATGGGGCTGGCGACCGTGGAGATTGCGCCATGATTGCCTATGGTGCCAGTGACTTCGCCCTGACTCTGGGTGATGTCAATGGGGCGAGACGCTTGATGCCGCTCATCGATTGGTGCCTTGAATATAACCGTCGTCAGCAGCTAGTGAGCGGCGTGATTGCCAGTGATAGCGATGAGTTAGAAGGACGTTTCCCTGCAGGTAATGCAAATTTAAGTACTAATGTTTTGGCTTATGGTGGCCTGATCAGAGCCGCTCGGGTTAAATCTGCACTAGGTGAACCTTTCGACGAGCTGCAGGAAGAAGCCAAGCAACTAAAGTCGGCAATTATTGACTATTTTTCTGCCGAGATCAGTGGCTATCAGACATATCGATATTTTGAGGGTAACAATAAGCTCAGATCTTGGATTGCATTACCATTAGCCTTCGGCTTTGATGCCAATAAGCAAGGGACGATCGATGCATTATTGTCTGAAAAACTATGGACCATAGACGGCTTGCTGACAGAAGAGGGTGATAAGACATTCTGGGATCGCTCTACCTTATACGGATTCAGAGCCTTAATGAAAGTCGGTGAACTTGAGCGAGTTTGGCCCTATTTCGAGCACTACAGTTACAAGCGGTTGACCGGGGAACATGTTCCTTATGCCGTAGAGGCTTGGCCAGAGGGAGATCAACGTCATTTATCGGCTGAAAGTGGGCTTTACGCCAGAGTGGTTGTCGAAGGCCTATTTGGCATTGAGCCTACGGGGTTCAATGAGTTTTTACTGGCTCCTCGATTGCCTGAGCATTGGGATAATATGGCGTTAAGAAAGATATATGCCTTTAACGGGCCCTTCGACATTGTGATTCGCCGACAGGAGAATGGATTTACTGTTGATATCTTGCGTGATGACAAGATAAAGCAATCCTTTGTCTGGGATGGCATCGCACCTTTTAGTGTCAAACTATAGCCAAGTGTTCTAGGTTTAATATCGGCTATAGATTAGTATTTATTATCTTTTTAGAAACTTGGGCTAAAAGTGGATTCAAGGTTTAAAAGACAATATAAGATTGAGCAATGGTTGAAGCAAGATTCAATCAGGATGGAAGCCATAGAGATTGCCATTAAGCTCGACTTGCCTCAATGGTTATTAGCTGCAGGGTTCGTGCGTGATCTTGTATGGGATAGATTACACGATGTAGCGGGTCAGCATCTTAATGATATCGATCTTATCTATTTTGATGCAGAAGATCTCAGTGAGAGTAGAGAGAAAGACTACGAACAGCAGCTAAACTCATGGGCACCTCATCTGCCCTGGTCAGTTAAGAATCAGGCGAGAATGCATATTCGAAACTGTGATGCCCCCTATACGAGCTGCGAACACGCGATGTCCTTCTGGCCTGAATGTGAGACCGCGATAGGTGTCCATGTTTCTAGAGAGAGTAATCGCTTCGACTTTATTGCACCTTTTGGAGTTGAATCCCTGTTCGATTTAAAGCTAACTCACAACTCTAAACGTGAGTTGTCACTTTTTAACGCAAGAACAGACCAGAAAGCCTGGTTAACCCGATATCCTAAACTACAATTAGCCTGATCCCTCCCTCTCGTGTTTTCATTTTATGTGTCAGTAAGCCTAACTTTTCATAGGTCCTAGGGAATGGGTTGGCGCATTGTTGTAAGTGAGATCTAAGTCATTAAATCATAAGGTGTATCTTCAATATTTGTTATTAAAGCGTGACAGGGGTCACTCTAGCGTACTTATAAGTGGGTATCTGGTGTACTTGTTGATTTGGATCAAATTGTTGCGGGTTTGGATCTGGCAGGATGCTGGCAAATGTAAAAAGCATGATAATAAAAACGACAATTAGTCTTGTATTAATGGAGTAGTATGATGAAAAGAAGTATCGTTTCTGGATTAATCGCAGCCACCCTACTAGCTACAGGTTTCAGCGGTTCAGTCTTGGCTCATCAAGCGGGTGACATTATCATTCGTGCAGGTGCTGTCGTTGTCGCACCTAACGAGTCGAGTGAGCAGGTAGCAACTTTCGGTGAGTTTGGTGTGAGCAGTAATACTCAATTAGGGCTTAACTTCGGCTATATGTTGACCGATAACATAGGCATTGAGTTGTTAGCGGCGACACCATTCAGTCACGATATTTCTCTGCCTGATGTTGGTAAGATAGCCGAAACTAAGCAGTTACCGCCTACCTTAGTCGTTCAATACTATTTTGGTAATGCTGAGTCTAAGTTACGTCCTTACATCGGCGGAGGGGTTAACTTCACTAACTTCTATGACAATGAATTCACCAATGATCTAGGTGGGGCGTTATCGGATCTGAGTATGGGTAATTCATGGGGATTGGCAGCTCAGGTGGGTCTAGACTATCAAGTGAATAAAAACTGGTTGGTGAATGCCTCTGTCTGGTACGCACAGATAAGTACTGACGTGAAATTCAATCTTGGTGGGGAAGCTACCACTATCGAAACCGATATCGACCCTTGGGTTTACATGGTGAGTGTCGGTTATACCTTCTAAACTGGTTTCATAAAAAAGTTTAGTAAAACCAGTTTCGCAAATCAAAAAAGGAGCCAATTGGCTCCTTTTTTGATTTAACTGCTTATTACGAGAGCTGAAATCGACCTATTTCTTACCTTCGGCTTTGGCCGCGAGACGCTCTTCTTTAGTGCGCCAGTGACGGGTATTGTAGACAAATTCTGGCAATAACTTAGTTAGCCAGGCTACCAGACGCCAACGCTTAGTTACATAGACCTTACGTTTCGCCTTCTGCATCGCCTTGATTATCTGACTGGCTACCTCATCGGGTGGCGATAGCCAGAGACGGCTTTGCTGCATCGCGGCCTTATCCAGCAAGCCTAGCTGAATATCTGTAATGGTGATGGGCAGCTTTAATCTCTGGGCGTGCATACTTAAACCATCTAAGTAGTTGCTGGCGAAGGCTTTAGAGGCGTGATAGGCCACATTCGGGCCACCACGTAGGCCGGCAATGGAATTAATTGCCGCGAGTTGGCCATAGCCTTGATCTCGAAATAATTTAAATGCGGTGTTGCAGATAGCCGCATAGCCCTGGACGTTAACCGTGATGATATCTTGCTCTGGTAGCCAAGGTAGCTGTGGGTCATAACTGTTTAAGCCAGTATTCACTATGACTAAATGTGCTCCGCCTATTTTTTCCCAGATGTTTTCGAGAGTAGTAATGACCTTCTGGGGGCTAGCAATCACCAGTGGGAACAGGTGTGCCTGAGTAGGAAGCGAATCGACAAATTCTTGCAGTGATTCTGGCTCTTGGGCAAGAAGTACAAGCTCAACACCTTGCTCGGCAAGTTGTTTGGCTATTTCACGACTCAGAAGGGAGCTCGCGCCCACAATAATGGCTGTTGCTTTGGTCATTAGACTATTCGACTTAATTTGGGTAACCCATGATAGGAAGATATCAGCAGGAGGACAAGGCGAATAGCCCAGAGCTGTGAAGAGAGTGGTGTATTGCTGGCTAGCAAGTAAGGCTAGTTCCTTAGAGATCCCCTCATTTTTCAATTTTAAATAATCCCGAAAATTGAACGGTAAATAGGCTGGTTTTTAAGGTAACGATAAAAATTATCCATTAGAGGTTCTGCCCACTCTTCTCGCATCGTGGGTAACAGTTCATAGTAAATACAACCTTGGCGAAACAGAGAGTATGAGCGAGTTTTACTGGTATTTGCCTTTATTGTCTTTTCCAAGTCAGCATCCTCGCCCGCTTTTCCTAGTAGCGTCAGCAAGCCTATCGCCAAGGCGCTTAGCAAAAACAACCGGTCTCTACGTACCGGGGAACGCGTGTAGGTGGCACTCATCCCCATGCCAAAACGATAGTCTTTAATGTCACGAAAAGTCGTCTCTATCCCCCAACGTTTCCCATATAAAGTCAACATCTTGCTACTCACTAGGTCACGTCGACTTGATGCTAAATACCAAGCTTCTTTCATGCCTTTTTTCTTGGTGCAAATGACCCGAGCGACTGCTTGCTTATTACCCGTTATTTGAACGTCCTTAAGGGTTCTTGTTATGCCGCTGGGTAATAGCCAGTCCTTTACTGGAAACAGCTCTCCTACCGCATCGGTGACTTTGATATTAGCCTTAATTCTAATGATGAAGTCAAAACCCAGCTCATGTTCAATGAAGTTAAATAGTGCCGTATCACTAAAGCCTCTATCAGCAACAATTGTCACTTTAACATCCTCTGCAACGATCGACCTTAACTTAACCAACAACTCATCTTCATGGTTGTTTCTATTACCTTTTAAAGCATGTTTACGATGGGTTTTCCATAGCAGTGGCGTGTTACGTCCATGGGTTGTTTGCATACTCAGTACGATGGTTGAATGGTCGTCTGAATCAAATTCAGTCCAATCGAGAGAGACCACTATCTCTTTGCGTGCACCGATAATATAAGGCCCCCAGGAGTCCAGTAATTGCCAGACGTTTAACTTTGTATTACTGAGTAATCGGTCTACTTGTTTAATAGCAGACTTACGCTTAAGTTTATTGGCTTGGGCTAAGCCAGCGCCAATGGCATGAATAGCGAGTGACCCCTTTTCAATCACTCCGTGAGCGGCATTAGCAAGTGAGGTGACCCTTTTAGCATGCATGTCATGGCCAAAGAGTTCATCGATGTGATTATGAATAAGGGCTTTATTTATCATGTTATAAATTTTAGAACATAGAGTGATTTGGCTTATTATACTCTGGAAGCCTTGCTGCCTCTGGTTATTATGAGGGGATGCTTAAGGGCTAGTTCCTTATTTAGTTATTGTCTGGTAAACATGGCTTCATCGGTATTTATTGCTTGAAGTAGGCGCCGTATAGGGTATACGAATGTCGTGATCAAATGGTCATAGATGGCTTTGCCATATTCACCTTATTTCTCGTTCGAAGAGTCTCATTTCGTGAAATCTCACCTTGAAACCCAAGTCTACAGTTGCACCCAAATAAAGTTATTCATCTCTTCAACTTAAGTATTCTATGGGGAGTTATTTCCGAGGGAGACTGATATTAATTAGATTAAATATCTTAGTTTATTTGACGGGTATAATTATCTTCGGCTATTTCATCCTTTAAAAATATCACTAACTAAGTGAATATTAAAAGTCAAATATCTCATTGTAAATCTAAATGTATTATTTTTTTGACGTTATATTTTACTGTTCCTTTGGACAGTTATTATGTTTTCGTATACCGCATGGTGTATCTGTCGCGTTACTATTGGTCTTGGTTTGTTGTTTTTGTAATAGGTTTGCTTTAAGTGTGTTCTTATTGTTTTGTTTTTACTCGTTGCGTTGTGGATATTTATGGGGGCGAAATGTATTTGCCGTAAAGTTTAAACGTCATGGATGTGGGTTAGATATAAGGCTAATGATTAGAAGTTTGAATTTTTTTAGTAGCTTAGTGGAATATTTGAAGTAATAATTAAGGAAGGTTAAGTTGAAAAGGTTTTGTATAGTTATATTGCTGGTTTTTTCAGGGCAGTTATATGCTGATGCTCAGCAAGAAATTAAAAAGTACATGGAAGATTTTCATTCTGATCCTGCAAGTGTGATGAGAAAGATACCAGAGCATTTGTATGGTAAAGCCATTTTTGATTATGATGAAATTTATTCTAAGGGTTTTATCACTATTAAAGATGAATTGAGGCTGGAGTTAATGAGTGATGATTTTTCGACGTCCTCTCATATGCGTGGAAATGATAACCCAGCTAAGTTAGTTGATTCAGGTAATAATGTTGTTAGGAATTTATACAAAATAGTTGATAATATTCCATTTTCACACACTATACCAACACAGCCTTGGTCTGATGATTATTGGCCTCTATACAAAGGATCACTGGCAAATCGTTATTTAGAATCTCATCGTTGGCAGGACTATCTAAACTATGTTGATAGTTGGCAGAATTATTTTACTGATAAAGTTGAACCTGTTGTAAATTATGTTGAATTACGTAGGAATAAATTATCACCTGCTGAAAAATATGATTTGTTAGTCGGAGATGATAATTTTAGTTTTACAAAGTCTCATTGGAAAAGAGGTAAAAGTTATTTTGATAGGTCTGGTTCTGTAGAAAGATGGATGGGGCTATGCCATGGCTGGGCACCTGCATCATATATGTTTCCTAGACCGACTAAGTCACTAATATTAAAAGATGCTAGCAATGAAGACTTGGTATTTTATCCATCAGACTTAAAAGCATTAGGGACTGCTTTATGGGCTGATGCAAATACAGACATAAACTTTATAGGTGGAAGGTGTAACACGAAAACACCTGAAGAAAATGAGAGTGGAAGAATTATCAATCAATCATGTTTTGATAATAACCCAGGTTCTTGGCATATTTCAATAGTAAACCAACTAGGTGTCAGTAATAGAAGTATGGTATTTGACGCAACTTATGATTACCAAGTTTGGAATCAACCTTTATTGAGTTATGATATTTCATATTTCGATCCTGAGTCAGGAGATGCAATAGATGAATCTCAAGTTTCAGGTAGTTTGTTACCGATAGAAGATTATACCCTTGATAAATTCAGTGAGTTTCGAAGCAATAAAGCGACCCATATTATAGGTGTGAGGATGAGGGTCGGTTATTTGTTAGAGACTTCACCAACACAAAGAGAATATGATAATAAGTTTTTTGATAGAGTCGCGTATGTAACTTATCACTATGATTTAGAGTTAAACTCAGAGGGTGATATTATAGGCGGTGAATGGTATACACAAGCACATCCAGACTTTTTGTGGGGTCCAAAGAAAAACTCTATTGCTCAATCCTACTATGATATAAATGATTCTGACCCTCAATGGGATATAAGCCAGCCTTTACCTGAAGTATGGCGTGCTAAAGCAATAAATTCTTCTAATTATTCTCAACCAATGACAGGGCTTGTCGCTGCTTTATTTGAACTCGCTGCTGACAATGGTGACAGTAATGGAGGGAGCTTTGAGGGAAAACTATTATCGGCTAAACAGAGTGAATGGAAATATTTCTTAATTGAAGTTCCGGATAATATGACTAAATTAACAGTGATGATCCAAGGGGGGGAGGGTGATGCTGATTTGTATGTACGCAGAAACAGTCAACCGGATCTCAGTAATTGGAATTGTCGTCCGTATTTGGCTGGAAATAATGAAGAATGCAGTATTGATAACCCACAAGATGGGACATGGTTTATTGGTCTCATGGGTTATAATAATTTCACAAACTTAGATCTTAAAGTTGAATGGGCACGCTAAATTTAGTTGTCTAAATATTTAATCTTATTAAGCTAGAACAGAGTGGGCTTGCAGAAAGTAAGTCCTTTGGAGTCGACAATTCGCATAAGCTTCTGTATTGATCATTCAACATAGAAGCTTATCGAGCTGTAATCACTCAACTAACTTTGGGTTAAAAATGATTTAGCAGGCTCAAAGCTACGGTTAGCACCATAGCCTAACCGAATAGAGTTGAACTGGTCATTCATGGGGTGGTCAGCCTGCATGGACCTGTAGCGACTCGCAGAACCCTCTCAAAATAAAGCTCGCACATGCCTCGCCGGCCAGACGATAGATCACAATGAATATTAAACCTTCAAACACACTCCTCAATATCAACTCAACCAGAAGCTGAATCAAAAAATTTCATCAAGCTTCATTGGAAGCCAGCTCACTTGGTGGGAATTTTACCGGTCATGGTTACATTATGCCAATGTATGTGGTCTGCTATAAGTTTAAGGAAAGAGTAAAATGATAAATGTGCTTGTTCATTTATAATGGACGTATGGACATCTAGAGGTCTTGATGTATGATTAGGAGAGATACAATGAAAAAATGGTTGAAACTAGTTTTACCTTTGGTCATGGCTGCTGCAACTTTAGTTGGTTGCGCAACACCTAATGCGGTTGTCGAGATACAAGGGGAGATTTGGTACAAGGAGCGTATCGCTTTGCCACAAGATGCGGTATTAACGGTTCAGGTAAAAGATGTGTCCTTGATGGATGTGCCTGCAGTGGTAATGGCTGAGGTTGAGAGAAGTGATGTCACGTCTCCTGCTCCCTTTCATTTCTTGATAAACAGAGATCAATTTGAGGCGGGTCATACCTACGCGATAGGAGCAAGCATTCGCCTCGATGACAAGCTGATGTTTATTAATACTCAAGCGTACAACATAGATGTAGGTTCGCCAGAGCCTATGTCTATCATGGTAGATAAGGTGGGTAGCTAAGTCGGATCAATGATTCAGCGGCGCATTATCTACTACTTGGTTTAATCAATGATAGAGGATGAGGCGCTGTATGCCGGTTAAAATTCCCGATAATTTGCCCGCGGCAGAGATTTTAGAGTCAGAAAATATTTTCGTTATGTCCGAGACTCGGGCCGCGAATCAGGACATACGTCCGATGAAAGTGCTGATCTTGAATCTGATGCCCAATAAGATTGAAACAGAGACTCAGTTACTGCGTCTTTTGGGTAACACGCCACTGCAGGTGGATGTGGACTTACTGCGGATCCATGATAAAGAGTCTAAGCATACTTCTATCGATCATATGAATAATTTCTATCGGGATTTTGAGGCGCTTAGACATAAAAATTACGATGGACTCATCATCACTGGTGCGCCTCTGGGGCAGATAGAGTTTGAAGATGTAACCTATTGGGATCATATACGTGAGATTATAGATTGGTCCCAACGCCACGTTACCTCGGTACTGTTTCTATGTTGGGCTGCCCATGCCGCTCTTTACCATCTGTATGGTTTGAATAGGAAACTACTCAAGGCGAAACGTTCAGGTGTGTTTCTTCATCAGCGTACCTGTCAACATTACCCTTTGTTGCGCGGTTTCGATGATGAGTTCTTAGCACCACATTCTCGCTTTGCTCAGATGGATATCGATGAGCTTAAGGCCCACCCTGGGCTGCAAGTGTTAACGGAATCAGATGAAGCCGGTGCCTATATGGTGCTCAGTACCAATAGTCGAAATTTGTTTGTGATGGGCCATCCTGAGTATCAGAAGATGACTCTTAAGGATGAATACCTTCGTGATCTTGCCGAGGGGTTTGAGCCTGAAATTCCGCAAAACTATTTTCGAGATGACGATCCAGAACAGGAACCCGTTGCACGCTGGCATGGACATGGCAGCTTGTTGGTCAGTAATTGGCTCAATTATTATGTGTATCAGTTAACCCCATATAACTTAGATGATATGAGTGCCATTACTCCTTGGGAAGTGGGGGAGTAACCTCTTTAGATTGACGCTTTGAAGATAAAGCCACTTAATGTGGCTTTTATTTTATGCAAGCTCAGGACTCAGGGTTTAAACATTGGATTATGGAATAGCAGGTTTACACTTAACCTTATTCTAGTTGCTAAGGCTATAACTTATCGCCTTAGGTAAGTCTAAAGTACCGGCTGTTTTGTCAGTAAAACACGCTAATTTACAGACGTGTTTATCATCTGAAACTTTCAAAATAAATAGAAACAGCATGCTAAGTCCTCAGTTTATAAGCATGGATTATCACTTTGACCAAGCTCAATGATCCCACTCATTTCAAATTTAGACTAAAGCATTAGCATTTAGCTAAATAAGTACAACTTGTGAATGATATGTTGTTATTTTGTTGTTGAGGTTGTCCCCCTTCAGGTAGAGTTTTTACCTTGCCTCGATTCATAAAAAAGCTAGCGCAAAACTAGTACTCCGAGGCAGAACTCTATCTCAACAATTGGAAGTTAACGCAGGGGATTCACGTGTTGAATAAAAAACTATTGCCACTAGCCATAGCGCTAGCAGGATTATCAGGTAATGCGCTCGCAGCAGAGCGTGAACATTCACATCAATCAGGTGCATTCGATCTGGTCATTGCCGATGAGCAAAGACTGATTCAAATGTTAAAAAAATCAGGAAAAATTTCTCAAGGGGCATCTTATAAGGATGCTGAGGTCGCCTTACGGGGTTTCCTACACACTCGTCAACAGGAAGAGGCGCAGAGAGCTGCGAACTTAGATGCCGAAGCGACGAGCAATTTCGCCATGGATAGCGAAATAAAATCAAGTGGTAAGAAAGCTCGTAAGGGCAGAGGGGAGAAGCCGGGTAAATTAGGTTCATCCCGTAGAAACCGTCCTGACAACATTATGTTGGAAGATTATAGCGGTGAAACTCGACAGGGCCGAGTGCTGGCTATCTTGATGGAGTTCCCTGATTTCCCTCATAACTCAATTTTGCCGGAAGATAGCGGCATGTATTATGAAGATTATAATCAAGAGCATTATCGTGAGATCTTGTTCGGTGCCGAGGGCTGGGTAGCCCCTAACGGACATCATGCAAATTCATTTACTCAGTTTTATGAGAAGCAGTCTGGTGGTAGTTACTCACTCACTGGTGACGTAGCGGGTTGGTATATGGCTACAGAAAATGCGGCTTACTATGGTGGCAACCCAGATGGCGACGCACGTAGCTTAATCCGTGAAGCATTGGCTGCAGCATCTGCTGATCCAAGTGTCGATCTCTCTCAGTTTGATATTGAAGATAGATACGATCTCGATGGTGATGGCGATTTCTGGGAAGCCGATGGTCTGGTGGATCACGTGATGGTGTTCCATTCGAGTGTGGGCGAAGAAGCCGGCGGTGGTCAACTTGGCGAAGATGCTATCTGGGCACATCGCTGGAATCTAGGTGGTGTCTGGGCGATTCCTGGTGCAACATCTGACGCTCCTTATTGGGGCGGAGCTATGGTTGCTTATGATTACACTATTGCACCTATCGATAGTGCTGTTGGTGTGATTAGCCATGAATATGGCCATGATCTAGGTCTACCTGATGAGTACGATACTCAATATACAGGTAAAGGTGAGCCTGTTTCTATGTGGTCAGTGATGTCTTCTGGTAGCTGGGCGGGTCGTCTAGGTGGCACAGAGCCAACAGGTTTCAGTGCTTGGGCCAAGGAGCAGCTACAGGGTTCTCTGGGCGGTAACTGGTTACACGGCGCCACAGTTAACTTCGATGATATCCCACGCAGTGGTGTTCAAGGCTTACTCGACCAAGCGTCAAGTAAGGGCACAAACCATGATGCCATTCGTATTAACCTGCCTCAAAAAGAGAGTCTGATCACTACTCCTGTGAGTGGTCAATATGCTTACTTTAGTGGTTCAGGAAATGATCTCGATAATCGTATGTCAACTTCAGTGGATTTAACCGATGCAACCTCAGTTGTTGTTAAGTTTAAGACTTGGTATGACATCGAAGCCGATTGGGATTATGCATATCTGGCAGTTGAAACCTCAGAAGGGCTATTTACTATCCCAGGTGCATTGACCACAGATACCAATCCAAATGGCAATAACTTGGGCAATGGTATTACTGGTACATCAAATGGTTGGATAGATGCAGAATTTGATCTGACTAGCTTTGCGGGTCAGATGGTGGATATCACAGTTATTTACGGCACAGATCCTGGTGTGGCAAATGCGGGTATCTATATCGATGATTTAAGTGTCGAGCTAGACAGTGTAGCTGTTGTTAGCGCTAATGCCGATGACTCAGCTTCTGAGCCATTTAGCTTTGCTGGCTTTATGGCTGATACAGGTAGTAACTATACGGATCATTATTACTTGCTTGAATGGCGTACTCATCATGGCGTAGATAGTGGCCTTGCCCACATCAATGCTGCAGGTGAGACAATGGCCTACGAAGAAGGTCTTCTAATCTGGTATGTTGATAACAAGTATTCAGACAACTGGGTAGGTATTCACCCAGGTGATGGCTTCTTAGGGGTTGTCGATGCAGATCAGAAGACACTTATGTGGAGTGATGGCGCACCAGCATCAACTAAGTATCAGATCCATGATGCGACATTCAGCATAGACAGAAATGACAAGATGTTCTTAGATCTTGAAGAACAGTACGGCATCACACTTCGTGATAACCGAGTTCGTGGTCAACGTCTGTTCAATGACCGTAGAAGGTATATCGGCACTGATATTCCTGATGCGGGTCGTAATGTTCCGACCTATGGCCTGAAGGTTCGTTTGCTCAATCAGAGTAAAGACAGAAGCGTAGGTTCTGTTTATATTTATCGTTAATGATGAAGTAAGCTAAGCCCTTGCTGATAGGGCTTAATAAAAGCGCTGATTTCAGCGCTTTTTTATTGTCGAAAACAAACATTGATTGGTATAACTAAGATAGTGAAAAATGGGTAGATGATGAAACCAATAAAATTAATTGCCGTACTCTTATTGAATGTCTCTGTGTTAGCCATTATGGCGACTCCAGCATTAGCTAAGGCCAAGTTAGCTCAGGTTTGTCAGCAGCCGTTACCCGTTGTCGATATATGGTCATTAGAGCCAATGCTAACAAAAAGTGGCGTGCTCAAGGGCTCTATGACTCAAACGGAAAAGGAGATGGCAATTCGGAACTATATCAATAAGAAAAATGATAAGTACCGTCAATGTCTGAGCCGAGATAAAAGCACTTCGTCTTGTAACAAGCCAAAGATGAGTGACGGACAAATTACAACAAATTTGCGCAATGAAGGCGCGATAACCCAAGACACCAGCGATGAGAAAAAACAAGTATTGATAGAAGGGTATCGTCATAAGAGCGAGTCAGAGTACAGACTGTGCCAATTGAAACAAGGCGCAGCACTCTAGTAGGCTATTCTACTAATCCCCATCTGTACAAGGGCTAGCAATTTAAGCTAGCTCGCCTATTTCCTCGAGTTAACCAAAAGCCAGTTAAGAGTGTAAATCTTGAGTGACAATATCACTTCTTGGTTTCCTTTCTTATATTACTATTTCTGCTTGCTTTACGTTCGCGTAAACGTCACAGTGCTATTCTTTAGTTATAGAACTTGAACTAGATCACCTATTTTTGGATGACGCTAATTAGTCGATAAACGACGGAGTGGATAATGAGTACAGAGCAATTGAGTCAAGAGATCGTCATTGTGGCAGCTAAGCGCACCCCTATGGGCGGGTTTCAGGGATCCTTATCTACCGTCCCATCGCCTAAATTGGCCGCGACAGCCATCAAGAGTCTGATTGAGCAGACTGGCGTAGCTGCCGACGCCGTCGATGAGGTGTTAATGGGCTGTGTACTGCCAGCGGGTCTTGGCCAGGCGCCGGCTCGTCAAGCAAGCCTTGGTGCTGATTTACCTTTGTCTGTCGGCGCAACTACCGTCAATAAAGTCTGTGGCTCAGGTATGAAGACTGTCATGTTAGCCCATGATCTTATCAAGGCTGGCAGTGCAGATATCGTTATCGCTGGCGGCATGGAAAGCATGAGTCAGGCACCTTATTTGCTCGATAAAGCGCGAGGAGGCATGCGTATGGGCCACGGTAAGGTATTGGATCATATGTTCTTAGATGGTCTGGAAGATGCCTATACGGGTGGTGCTATGGGGACGTTTGCACAAAACACAGCCGATGAATTCAAGCTTACTCGTGAGCAGATGGATGCTTTTTCTCTGAGCTCATTAGATAAAGCCAATAAGGCCATCGAATCAGGTGCATTTAAAGATGAGATAGCACCAGTCACTGTATCGAGTCGCCGCGGCGATACCTTAGTCGATACCGATGAGCAACCGGGTAATGCACGTCCCGATAAGATCCCAACTCTGCGCCCAGCCTTTGCTAAAGATGGCACAATTACTGCCGCTAACTCAAGCTCAATCTCAGATGGCGCAGCGGCGCTTATGTTGATGACTGCGAAGCAGGCTAATATTCAGGGTTTGCCGATACTTGCCAGCATTAAGGGTCATGCCACTCATGCTCAAGAGCCATCACTGTTTACCACAGCACCAGTTGGTGCCATGAATAAACTGCTCGATAAGCTGAATTGGAATAAGGATGATGTGGATCTGTTTGAGATCAACGAAGCCTTTGCCATGGTGACCATGTTAGCCATCTCTGAACTCTCACTCGATGCATCTAAAGTCAACGTCAATGGCGGCGCCTGTGCACTGGGTCATCCTATTGGCTGTTCGGGTTCGCGCTTGTTAGTGACATTGATACATGCGCTCAAGGCCCGCGGACTCAAGCGCGGTGTCGCATCGCTCTGTATCGGTGGTGGCGAAGCCACTGCCATGGCAATCGAAGTTTAAGTTGAACCATAAGGCTTGTCTGAAGAGACAAGCCTTTTTTATTGGTTATTAACGCCAATAACAGAACACTAAACAGAACACTATGTGAGTAAATAAGCAGTCTTAATGGGAAGCAATATGACCACTCAAGTGAAGCATTATATCGACGGCCAATTTATAGACGGCATCTCTGAACAGCAGATCTCGGTAACGAATCCAGCCAATAATCAAACCATAGCTATGATTAACGCCGCTACCGTCCAAGAGGTGGAAACAGCTATCGCCAGCGCAAAATCTGCCTTCAAAACCTGGAAAGAAGTGCCTGTTTCTGAGCGTGCACGGGTGATGTTCAGATATCAGCATCTGCTGAAAGAACACCATGATGAGCTGGCAACTATTCTGGCTCAGGAGACGGGTAAGACGTTTGATGATGCTAAAGGCGATGTTTGGCGTGGTATAGAAGTGGCCGAGCATGCCTGTAATATCGCGACTTTATTGATGGGTGAAACCGTCGAGAATGTGGCCAGAAGTATAGATACATACAGTTACAGCCAACCTCTGGGCGTCTGTGCCGGTATCACGCCGTTTAATTTCCCTGCCATGATCCCGTTGTGGATGTTCCCCTTGTCTATCGCCTGCGGTAATACCTTCGTACTCAAGCCTTCGGAGCAAGATCCCATGACGCCTCAGCGTCTGGTTGAACTATTTGAAGAGGCTGGTGCGCCTAAGGGCGTGCTGCAGCTAGTACACGGTGACAAGACGGCAGTGGATGTGCTGCTTAGCCATCAGGATATTAAGGCGATTTCTTTCGTAGGCTCTGTGGGCGTGGGTCAATATATCTACAAGACGGGTACTGATAATCTTAAGCGTGTACAGGCCTTTGCTGGCGCTAAGAACCACTGCGTTATTATGCCAGATTCTAATAAGCAGCAAGTGATCAATAACTTAGTCGGAGCCTCAGTTGGCGCGGCGGGTCAACGTTGCATGGCACTGTCTGTAGCAATATTTGTCGGCGCGGCTAAAGAGTGGATCCCTGAACTCAAGGAAGCCATTGCTAAGGTAAAACCCGGTCTGTGGGATGATAAAGAGGCGGGTTATGGCCCACTTATCAGCCCAGCAGCCAAAGCGCGAGTGTTGTCGCTTATCGAACAAGGTAAGGCTGAGGGCGCTACGTGTCTGCTGGACGGTTCTGAATTTTCTGTGCCTGGTTATGAGTCCGGTAACTGGGTCGGGCCGACTGTGTTCAGCAAGGTCACTACTGAAATGACCATCTATAAAGAGGAAATCTTCGGCCCTGTGTTGTGCTGCATGGAGTCTGAGACGCTGGAAGAGGCTATCGAGATAGTCAATGCCAGCCCTTATGGTAACGGCACTTCAATCTTTACCGCCAGTGGCGCGGTTGCCCGTAAATATCAGCACGAGATAGAAGTGGGTCAGGTGGGGATCAATGTGCCTATTCCTGTACCACTGCCATTTTTCTCCTTTACAGGATGGAAGGGCAGCTTCTATGGCGATCAGCATGCCTATGGCAAGCAGGCGGTGCGTTTTTATACCGAAACTAAGACCATTACGGCGCGTTGGTTCGAGTCACAGATCAGTGACGCCGAGCATGCTGCGCCCAACATGACGATTACCCTGAAATAGGCGATTTTAACTGCGAGCTATTAGCTTTAAGCCGTAAATTGTAAGCGGTAAGTAAAAGCTGAGGGTTATTAGTTATTGGGCATGTTATGAGTTTCGAAAAAGCACAATCGAAGAGATAGTAACCCGGTGTAGATGCGGCTGTGACCTTCGGTTTCATGGATGAAACCGCAGAGCGTATAGGGATATATTTACAGCGTGTCGCATCAGTATCCGCACATAAGCTCACCGCAGGTGATAAGCGCAAATGAAGCAACGGCTTTCATTTAACCTGCAAGTTAAGCATAGCTATGCACTCAAGCCTCGATACTGAGTTTCTAGCAACACGAAAAACAAGAATAAAAAACGAATTAGGAGACCATCGATGGATTTTAACCTCAGTGATGATCAGCGCCAATTTGCCGATCTAGCCCAGCAGTTTTCACAAGACGAACTTGCCCCATTTGCAGCTAAATGGGATAAAGAACACCACTTCCCTAAAGATGTCATTCAACGCGCCGGTGAGCTAGGTTTCTGCTCGCTCTATTCACCTGAAAGTGAAGGCGGCATGGGACTCTCTCGCCTCGACTCATCGATTATCTTCGAGCAACTTTCCATGGGCTGTACGGCAACCACAGCCATGTTGACCATACACAATATGGCGACCTGGATGGTGACAAGTTTCGGCACCGAATCCTTGAAACAAGAGTGGTCCGAGTCATTAACTACTGGCCAGAAACTGGCCTCTTATTGCTTAACCGAAGCGGGTGCGGGCAGCGATGCTGCATCCCTTAAGACCAAAGCTGTGAGAGAAGGCGATGAGTATGTGATCTCGGGTGCCAAGATGTTTATTTCAGGTGCGGGGGCGACAGAGATGTTGGTGGTCATGTGCCGTACCGGACAAGATGGCCCTAAAGGCATCTCTGCCATCGCGGTGCCCGCCGATACCAAAGGTATCACCTACGGCAAGGCTGAAGATAAGATGGGCTGGAATGCCCAGCCGACCCGTGAGGTTACCTTCGAGCAGGTGCGGGTACCTGTAGCAAACTTATTAGGTGAAGAGGGCCAAGGCTTTACTTTTGCGATGAAGGGCTTAGACGGCGGACGCATCAATATTGCTACCTGCTCTGTGGGCACCGCCCAAGCAGCCCTGGAGCGAGCCACACAATATATGAATGAGCGCAAGCAATTTGGTAAGCCCATTGCCGCGTTTCAGGCGCTGCAATTTAAACTTGCCGACATGGCGACTGAGTTAGTGGCGGCAAGGCAATTGGTGCGTTTAGCGGCCTTTAAACTCGATATGGATGATCCCGAAGCCACTGCTTACTGCGCCATGGCGAAACGTTTCGCCACCGATATCGGTTTTCAAGTGTGTGATGCGGCGTTGCAACTGCATGGCGGTTATGGCTATATTCGTGAATATCCCTTAGAGCGTCATGTGCGTGATGTTCGGGTACATCAGATATTGGAAGGGACTAACGAGATCATGCGTTTGATTATCGCCCGCCGTTTGCTTGATGAGAGCGCCGGACAGATCTTGTAGCTAGCGCACTGTAACCAAACGAGAGTTATTAACGTAGAAAGCCAGATTCGATTTAAAAGGAAGCGATAGATGACAGCCCTGATAGAAAAGATTGTTGGACATACCGCAGTGATCACCATGAGTAATCCACCGGCCAATACCTGGACCGCCCAGAGTCTGCAATTGCTGAAACAGAAAGTTGAGGCACTCAATGAGAACCCGGAAGTCTATGCCCTGGTGATCACTGGTGAAGGTAGCAAGTTTTTCTCCGCCGGTGCCGATCTCAAGTTGTTTGCCGATGGCAATAAAGAGAATGCTGCCAATATGGCAAACTGTTTCGGTGAAGCATTCGAAGCGTTAAGTGCATTTCGCGGCGTGTCTATTGCAGCAATCAATGGCTATGCCATGGGCGGCGGTTTAGAAGTGGCTTTGGCTTGCGATATACGCATCGCTGAGTCTCAAGCTGTGATGGCCTTGCCCGAAGCTACCGTAGGTCTGTTACCTTGTGCAGGGGGAACACAAAATCTGGCGGCGCTCATTGGAGAAGGCTGGGCTAAGCGGATGATCTTATGTGGTGAGCGACTGGGTGCGGAGCAAGCGCTGCAGCTAAAGCTGGTTGAAGAGGTGGTCGACACCGGAGCCGCTCTCGATGGGGCAATGCAGTTAGCCGCCAAGGTGGCTAACCAGAGCCCAAGTAGTATTAAAGCCTGTAAGACGCTTATTCAAGCTGGGCGAAATATGCCTATAAATCAAGCCTTAACCATAGAGCGCGAGCTGTTTGCAGACCTGTTTGATACTCAAGATCAAGCAGAAGGTGTAGCGGCTTTCTTAGAAAAGCGTAAGGCTAATTGGAAGAACTGCTAATGACTAATTCAACAAACAGTGTGGTATTTCAAACTTTAGGCACAGCCTCTGGCAAGCAGATCGGGGTCATGACTCTGAATATGGAAAAAGCCCTTAACTCAATTAATCTTGAGATGGTGCAGTTGATGCTCGCTCAGCTTACGCGCTGGCAAGATGATGATGCTATCGCCATGGTGATGTTAGATGGTGCTGGCGAGAAAGCCTTCTGTGCCGGTGGCGATGTTAGGGCTATTTATCAGGCATCCATTGAGAACCCGGGTGAGCTTACCGCACTGGCCACGAATTTTTTTGAGCAGGAATACAGACTCGATCATCTAATCGATACCTATGGGAAACCGATTTTAGTGTGGGGAAATGGCATCGTTATGGGAGGGGGTCTCGGCCTGATGATGGGCGCAAGCCACAGAGTAGTCACAGAGAACTCACGTATTGCCATGCCCGAAGTCACCATAGGCCTGTATCCCGATGTGGGTGGCAGTTACTTTCTCAATCGCATGCCGGGGAAGCTGGGTCTGTTTCTGGGGCTGACAGCCTACAATATGAATGCTGCAGATGCTAAGCACGTGGGGATTGCTAATCATTATATTCAAGATGATGATAAGCAGCCATTGCTCGATAGCTTAGCCACTTTAAGTTGGGGAGATGATGCTGTTATCAATCACCAACTGCTAACAGATGTGCTAAATACTTGCGGTGAGCAAGCGACGACTAGCTTACAGCCAGGTAACCTAGAGAGCCAGAGTGCTGAAATTAATGCACTGATGTCAGGCACGCTTAACGAGATCATGACTCGAGTCGGTGAATTAGAGCTTAAAGAGTCTTGGTTAGCGCGTCCCATCAAGACCATGTTGTCTGGCAGTCCCATTAGCTTGCAACTCATTTATCGCCAAGCTCACTTAGGCACAGATTTGAGTCTGGCCGAGGTATTTAGGTTCGAACTGGGCTTGAGTGTTAACTGCTGCGCCTTGGGAGACTTCTCTGAAGGGGTGAGGGCACTGCTTATCGATAAAGACCGTAATCCCAAGTGGAAGTTTAACCAAGTGTCGGATGTCCCAGCTAGCTTAATTGAGCAGATGCTTAGCTCTCCTTGGTCTCTAGCCTCACATCCCTTAGTTCATTTGGAGAAGGCTTAACTGCAAGAGGGCTAACCTGAAAACAGTTAGGCAGATGAGAGTAAAACAAAAAGCTTGAAATGAGTCCCAGGGAATAAATTACTTTAGCTTAGGAGTGTTAGATGACAAGTATCGCATTTATCGGATTAGGACATATGGGCGCGCCAATGGCGGCCAATTTAATAAAGTCAGGCGTGATGGTTAAGGTGTTTGATCTCGTCCCCGAGGCGATGAAGTCTCTGACTGAGCTTGGCGCACTTGCGGCAAAGAGTGCCTGCGGAGCAGCATCCGGTGCCGATGTGGTGATAACCATGTTGCCTGCCGGTAAGCATGTTCGCTCACTTTACTTAGGCGAAGGCAGCGCCGATAAGGGCTTGCTCGATGTGGTGGCCGAAGGCACCTTACTGATCGATTGTTCAACCATAGATGCCCAGAGTGCGAAACAAGTTGCCACAGCCGCAGCAAGTAAGGGACTGGAGTTTATCGATGCTCCCGTATCTGGTGGTACAGCAGGCGCGGCGGCCGGGACATTAACCTTTATCTGTGGTGGCAGCGACAGTGGGTTTGAGCAAGCCTCTCAAGTGCTAAGCCATATGGGAGCCAATATTTTACACGCCGGCGGACCCGGTGCTGGGCAGGTGGCTAAAATTTGCAATAATATGCTGCTGTCTGTGTTGATGATAGGTACCAGTGAATCTCTGCAGATGGGCATAGATCATGGATTAGATCCAACAGTACTTTCTGAGATAATGAAGGTCAGTAGTGGTGGTAATTGGACGCTAGATAAATATAATCCTTGTCCGGATGTGATGGAGTCTGTACCGTCATCCAATGGTTATCAGGGCGGCTTTATGGTCGATCTTATGGTTAAAGATCTTGGCCTATCCCAAGAGGCGGCGTTACTGACTAATTCCTGTACGCCAATGGGTGCGCTAGCACGCAGTTTATATGTGAACCATGCTCGTCAAGGCAATGGTACACGAGATTTTTCTAGTATTTTTGAACAGTTTAATCATTCTCAACAGATTACTAATATTCAACAAATTAAAAGTAAAGGGTAATACGATGGATTTAAAAGATAAGGTAGTGGTCATTACTGGTGGTGCTGGTGGACTTGGTTTGGCTATGGCGCTGGATTTAGCCGAAGCTGGCGCTAAATTGGCCCTTATCGATGTAGATCAAGAGAAGCTTGAACGTGCTTGTGCCGATATTGGTGACAGAGCGGAAGTGCAAGGTTATGCCTTCGATATCACAGATGAAGAAGATGTGGTGGCGGGTTTCGGTTATATTCTGGAAGATTTTGGACAAGTTAATGTGCTTATCAACAATGCGGGTATTTTATTCGATGGCATGCTAGTCAAAGCCAAAGAAGGCAAGGTGACTGACCGTATGTCATATGAGCAGTTTCAGGCAGTGATTAACGTTAATTTAACCGGCTCATTCCTATGTGGACGCGAAGCTGCGGTAGCGATGATCGAATCTAAGCAAGAAGGCGTGATCATCAACATTTCTAGCTTAGCCAAGGCGGGTAACATGGGTCAGACTAACTATTCAGCTTCTAAAGCGGGTGTTGCTGCCATGTCTGTTGGCTGGGCGAAAGAGTTGGCAAGGTACAATATTCGTAGCGCAGCGGTAGCGCCAGGTGTGATTGAAACTGAAATGACGGCTGCGATGAAGCCTGAAGCGTTAGCGCGTATGGAGAAGATGGTGCCAGTTGGACGCCTAGGTCAACCATCAGAGATTTCATCGACGGTGAAGTTCATCATAGAGAATGATTACGTTAACGGTCGTGTATTCGAAATCGATGGTGGCATTAGAATTTAGACTTTGTTTAGAACTTGAGAGCGAGTTTTTAGGCTCTGGTTTCTAAGACAAGTATGATAGTAATAAAACGGGCTTAGGCCCGTTTTTGTTTTTATGGGAGGGAATTAGGTTATTGGGGTTAACAGCATTTAACATAGATCCTCACACAAGTACTTACATAAGCGCTTATGATAAGTGATAATGCTGGAAGTTAATGTTTGGGGGAAGCTTGGATTGAGTTTCGATAAAAAGATGGTTTGGCTGGAAAAAGTGACTAGAAATTTAATGCTGTTAGTCGGGGGAGTCGGAGTCCTGATTATCTATTCGGGGTTTCTGTATTTACTCATCAGTGGGCGAGATACCTCTATATTACCTTGGTATCTGCTCTTGTCTCCCTGGATATGTGTTTTTTATGGGTTGACCCGGGAAAAACAGTTAAAAGTTATTGAATGGTTTAAGAAAAAAGTTGTCAGAAAATAATAGCCGACACATCCAACTATGCCAGAAGAGGAGAAAACAATGAGACACCAATTCTATCTTGTTGGTATTTTCTCTGCAGTACTTTTAGCCTTGCTAACGGGTTGCGATAATTCCACACCTAAGCCTGTAATAGATAAGCAAAGCGGCCTTAAGATTACCCCATATGGTAGCTGGATTTCGCCTATCACGGCTGAAGATGTTTATGGCTTATCAGATGACTTTGGTGAACTACAGAGTGTTAATGGCGCCTTATATTTTGTTCAAACAGATTCCGCTGCAGCGGGGCGAGTAGGAATAAAGCGTCTCGAAGACGATACGACAATTACCACCGCTGTCACATCACAATTCGATGTTAGATCTAGGGTGCATGAATACGGCGGATCGCCATTTCTAGGTATTGGTAAGAGTATTTTTGTCTCTAAAGCCGAAGATCAGCTCCTCTATCGCATCGCGCCTAACCAAGAACCCGTCCCTTTAACTCTGTCAGGCACACGCCACGCAGATTGTGTGTCATATTCGAAAGGTTCAAGAATAATCTGTGTACGTGAAGACCATAGAAACAGCGAAGAGCCGACTTCAAGCTTAGTGGCGCTTAACCTTAATTTTGCCGGTGAAGGAGAGACCCTCATCGAGGGAGATGATTTTTATTCATCCCCAAGAGTATCACCGGATATGAAAACATTGGCATGGATTGCCTGGCAGCACCCGAACATGCCTTGGGATAACACTGAGCTTTGGATCGGTGACTTAGATCCCAAGGGCGGCGTGCATAACCCCAAACGATTACTGTCCGATAAACATGGCTCTATTACCCAGGTATTATTTAGCCCCAGTGGTCAGCTCTATTTTGTGGCAGATTTTGATAATTGGTGGAACTTGTATCGCATCAATTCTGCGGGGAAGCTGGAGCAGGTGCTAGATAAAGATGCTGAATTTGCCGTACCAGACTGGAAGCTTGGCAACCATAATTATGCCTTCGAGTCAGACAATACCATCATCGCCAGCTACAGTGATAAAGGACAAGCTTCACTGATTAGAATCTTTCTCGATACTGGTATCACAGAATCCATAGCCGTGGATTTTGGCGAGATATCTCAAGTGGTTAAAGGCGAGAGTGGGATTTACTTTGTCGGTAATAAGGTGACTCCGGAGAAAGGCATCTACAGGGTAAATGGTCGCGGTACGGATCTTATCTATTCGCCTAAAGTCCCCGTGATTGATCCCCGTTATATTTCCAGGGCCGAGAGTATCAGCTTTAACTCAAATGATGGCGAAACTATTTACGGTTATTTTTATGGACCTAAAAACCCAGATTATATCGCTCCAAATGATATGCGTCCTCCATTGATTGTCATGTTGCATTCTGGCCCTACAGCCAAAGCGAGCCTAGCATTTAGGCGTGATATTCAGTTCTGGACCAGCCGTGGTTTTGCAGTGCTTGATCTCAACTATCGTGGCAGTTCAGGTTTTGGACGGGCCTATCGCCAAAGTCTGTATGGGAAATGGGGCATTGCCGATGTGGAAGACGCCGTGCGAGCGGCCGGATATCTGGTTAATAAAGGTTGGGTGGACGGTACTAAGCTTGTAATGAGAGGCTCCAGTGCAGGAGGCCTTACCGTGTTATCGGCACTGGCTTTTTATGATACGTTTAAAGCCGGTGTGAGTTATGCGGGCATCAGTGATATGGAAGTATTGAGCCGAGATGCCCATAAATTTGAGTCGAGCTATTTAGAATTGCTAGTGGGTAAAAATTCTGTAGAGAATAACGTGTATCGTGAACGCTCTCCATTACATCATCTCGACGGGGTAAAGGAACCCTTGTTGCTGATCCAAGGAGGTGATGATCCTGTGGTATTGGCTAAGCAATCCACTAAGGTATTTAATGAGCTTAAAAGGCGAGGGATCCCCACAGCCTATCTTGAATTCGAGGGAGAGGGGCATAACCTGAGGGATCCGGAAAATAAAATGACCGCTATCGAAGCCGAGCTCTATTTTTATGGCAAGGTGTTTGGTTTCACGCCCGCAGGTCATATTCCTACATTGAAAATTGAGAATGCTCATCGGCTAAAGAGACACTAAATGGTATTAAACCGCCATTAGATGGCCTGCTATGGACCGGATAAGTCTGCTTATTCACTGAGTCCGCTCAGTATGGCGCAGTCTGGTTGATGGCCGCCTCGACAATCTTTGATTAAATGTTTTAACTGGCTCTCGAGTGCCTGCAACTTAGTTATTCTCTCGCTCACCATGTCCAGATGAGTCTTAGCCAGACGTTTTACATCTTCGGCATCTCTTTCTTGGTTGAGCTTAAGATCGAGCAGAGAGCGGCAATCATCCAAAGAGAAACCTAAGTCGCGACTGTGGCTGATAAAGTTAAGGGAATCAATCTGAGGCTTATCATATTCTCTGTAGCCATTCTCACCCCTCGCGGCGCAGATAAGTCCTATGTCATGGTAATAACGAATACTCTTAACCGATAGACCAGTCTTTTTTGCCACTTCACCAATTTTCATCATAATTCTCCTATGTCATTTAGCCATTCACAGCATGCTCAAAGGGAATCGAGCGGGCGCCAAATTAATAAAGTGAATTTATTATCAATAAGGGTTTGACTCTCCCATAAGGGGAGACATTAACCTAAGTGCAGTGAAATGGGAACAACCTATTTAAAACAGATTTGATCGAGACTCAATGTCTTGAGTATGGGGAATCAATGATCATGAAAAATATCAATAGCATGACCTTATATGTGCCGCAAATGAACTGCGCCAGTTGTGTCGCCAAAATTGAAGGTGCATTCGAAAAATTATCACTGCCAAGTGTGGCTGCACGGGTAAATCTGGCCGACAAGCAGGTACAAATCCAGGGTGATATTAGCAGTGTACTTGCCATAGCGACTGTGGCCAGTGTCGGCTATGACAGCGAATTGGTACTGGATGCTAAGCTTGCCAGCGAGAATAAAATTGAGGCTGAGCGAATCGAGTACCGCACCCGCATCATCCAATCTATGTTTGGGTTGGGTCTTGGTATTCCCATGATGCTGTGGGGGCTATTGGGCGGCGAGATGATGGTTAATAACCCCAGCCAGCAATTGGTCTGGGGGGGCATGGGTATTGTCACCTTTATCCTACTCGTGACCACGGGTGGACATTTTTATAAGGGGATGTGGCGTGCTCTTAAGGCCCGCAGTGCCAACATGGACACCTTGATAGTGCTCGGCACCACAACAGCATGGGCCTATTCTATGCTGGTGGTGATCATGCCTTCTTGGTTTCCGGCCGAGACCCGTCATGTGTACTTTGAAGCCAGCGTGATGATTCTGGGTTTGATTAACTTAGGCCATGCGTTGGAGCTCAGGGCTAAGGGCAAGACCAGTGAAGCGGTGCAGCGCCTTATAGGATTACAATCCACGACCGCAATAAGACTTAGCGACTCAGGTGATGAGGAGGTTGAAATTGACCAAATACAGATCGGTGACAAGCTGAGACTACAACCAGGTAGTCGAGTCGCCTTGGATGGTGAGGTGTTGAGTGGTGAGTCGAATCTCAATGAGTCCATGTTAACCGGTGAACCTATTCCTGTGTCCAAAAGCCTTGGTGATACGCTCAGTGCAGGCACGGTCAACGGTAATGGCAGCATCATCTATCGGGTGACTGCTGGGTTAACCGATACGCGATTATCTAAAATCATCGGCCTGGTTCAACAGGCGCAAACGTCAAAAATGCCCATAGGCAGGCTCACGGACAAGATATCGGCTTACTTTGTCCCTGTTGTGGTGATTATTGCTCTGGTCGCTTCTATAGTGTGGTATTTAGCGGGACCTGCACCTCAGATATCACATGCTTTAGTCGTGCTCACCAGCGTGCTGATTATCGCTTGCCCCTGTGCCCTAGGATTAGCGACACCTATGTCTATCATGGTATCAGTTGGACGAGCCGCACAGATGGGAGTCTTGATTAAAAATGGTGAAGCGCTACAAATTGCGAGTAAGGTTACCACTGTAGTACTAGATAAAACTGGAACCATTACAGCGGGTAAGCCATCGGTAACCGATATTCACCTAGTTGACGGTGACTATGACGATGAAAGAAGCAGTCAAGACACTGCATCTGAGCAGCTGTTATTTCTGGTGGCGAGTCTCGAGCAACATTCAGAGCACCCATTGGCCCAGGCCATGCTGGATGCAACCAAGACGCGAGACCTAAGCTTGGTCGAACCTGAACGTTTCAACAATATTCAAGGTAAAGGCATAGTGGGCATGGTCTCTGGTGTCGAGTTAGCCATAGGTAATATGAGCTTGATGACAATGGAGGAGATATCGGGTGTCGATGCTTTACAAGATGAGGTTCAGACCTTAGCTCAGCTTGGTAAAACTCCGGTTTATGTGGCACAAGAAGGACGCTTAGTTGCTGTTATTGCAATCAGCGACCCAGTGAAATCTGATGCAAAAGATGCCATTGCCGCACTTAAGCGTGCTGGGAAACGGGTGATATTACTCAGCGGCGACAAGCAAGAGACTGTGCAGGCCGTTGCCGATGAAGTGGGCATAGAGGAAGTGATTGCCGGAGTCCTGCCTGAGCAAAAACAGGCGAAGATTATCGAACTTAAAGAGAGCGGAGAAGTCGTGGCCATGGTAGGAGATGGTATCAATGATGCCCCCGCTTTAATGAGTGCCGATGTAGGTATCGCCATGGGAGATGGCACGGAAGTCGCCATCGAGAGCGCCGATTTGACCTTCCTTACCGGTCGTTTGTCAGTATTGGCGGATACTTTTGCCTTGGCTAATGCCAGCATGAGGAACATCAAGCAGAACCTCTTCGGCGCGTTTATCTATAACTCTTTAGGCATACCAGTGGCAGCCGGCGTTCTATTCCCCCTAACTGGCATATTGCTTAGCCCTGTGATTGCAGGGGCGGCGATGGCACTTTCATCGTTGACTGTAGTGACGAACGCTAATCGATTAAGACATGTGAAGTTGACTCGCTAGCTTCATTTAGTTTTGCGCATGACAATCCGAATAAAACCTATTCGGATTGTCATGTATCTATAACTCTTTGGGAATACCAGTCGCTGCAGTCGTCTTGTTGCCACTCACAGGCATATTGCTTAGCCCTGTGATTGCAGGGGCGGCGATGGCACTTTCATCGTTGACTGTAGTGACGAACGCTAATCGATTAAGACATGTGAAGTTGACTCGCTAGCTTAATTTAATTTGCGCATGACAATCTGAATAAAGCCTATCCGAATAAAACCTATTCGGATTGTCATGCATCTATAACACTTTGGGCATACCAGTGGCAGCCGGCGTTCTATTCCTCCTAACTGGCATATTGCTTAGCCCTGTGATTGCAGGGCGGCGATGGCTTTGTCCTCATTAACAGTAGTGACTAACGCTAACA
This sequence comes from Shewanella psychrophila, assembly GCF_002005305.1. Taxonomy (NCBI): domain Bacteria; kingdom Pseudomonadati; phylum Pseudomonadota; class Gammaproteobacteria; order Alteromonadales; family Shewanellaceae; genus Shewanella; species Shewanella psychrophila. The sequence goes on along the minus strand of NZ_CP014782.1, from coordinate 2,293,698 downwards.
GGCTAAGACATGTGACGTCTTTCCTATTTTACTTAGTCATTTACAAGCACAACGATAAAGGGCGAAAAGATAAAACTGCGACGGATGTAGAATCCAGACGAAGCAAACGGTCTCAAGCCTGTGCAGAACGAGAATGCAGATAGAAGAAAGCTTTAGGGATGTTAAAACCGGTCTAAAGATGAATGATTGTGGCGCTATAATTGCGAACAGGCTTAGCGTATTACTACTCATAGCTGTAGATGCCTGCACTTATAAACTCACACATTGCATCCCAACACCCGCTTAATACCACTATATTGACGAAGAAACTCTTTAGCTGAAGTTATCTAAGCATCAGGTGAAATGGAAAAGTCATTATTTGAACATTTATCGACGACCTGATAGGTTGAGTTAATCATAAAGTTAAATCACAAGCGATGACCAAACAGGGACTGTTTGATGAGTAAAGTTCACGCCGATAAAAATCATAATAATACTCAAGTTAATGCTAGTTTCACCCCTCACAGCCCAAAACCAACTCTTTCGAGAGCGGTGATTAGTGATGGGCGTCCCGTGTCCCCAGCACAAATGGTATTACAAGATATCGCGAAGCGTGGTGAGGCCACACAATTCAATGCAAAGTTGTATGACAGTAGCTTACCAGAGATGCCACATGATAATCGTCCCAATGGCTTGCCTACGCAGCTACGTGGTGGAATAGAGGCTCTGTCAGGTTTTGATATGGGGGATGTTACGGTTCATAAAGGGTCCTCTAAACCCGCTCAATTTAATGCTCATGCCTATGCTCAAGGTAGTCAAATACATCTAGCTTCAGGTCAAGAGAAGCACTTACCTCATGAAGCTTGGCATGTTGTTCAGCAAAAGCAGGGGCGTGTAAAGCCTACCATTGAGCGCAATGGACTTGCTATTAATAATGACCAATCTCTTGAGGATGAAGCTGACAAAATGGGCGAAAAAGCGTTAAGCTTTCAAGGTGTTTCTGATAGAACGCTACTGCTTACCGCCCCAGAAAGTCATGCCAGCGCACAAGCTAAGATGGAAACAATTCAGCTTGCGATGGCAAGCGATCTGATGATGAGTTCTCTATGGAATTTCTTCAAATCCCATTCGATTAATAGCGTGCTAAAGGCTGGCGACATCTATGTGCTCAATAAGATCCAATCCATCGATAATATGGAGAAAATCTATGCAGCGATGACCAATCTTCAGGCGCTACTGACAAATTTACTCAACATCTGGGATCTAGTGCCTGCTCCTGTACGCACCATTTTACTCTACCTCGCAGGTAAGGCTTTAGGGGCCCATGCAGCAAATCGCAGGGAGGCTTTGGTGGTAGGTTTAGACCAAGATCCGTCTGAAAGCACTATAGCTTGGATTGTTAAAGCACTTGGGTTAGCTATTACAGCTTATACCAGTCCAGTGAGCTCAGCATTTGGTTTTGCCAAGTATATGTTGGGTTATGGCGAGAAAAAGGAGCAGGCTGGGGTAAAGTCAGTACCACAAACAGATGATCAGGATGTGGCTAATATCGATCTAAAGCTCATTGGACTCGATGTAAAAAAGCTCAAGTTACAGAAACAGCAGGAGCCACAAGGGAAGTCGCCGATTAAACCGGAGGAAAAAGGAGGGCTGCATGCGAGCTTTGCTCTGTGGATCGATATGTTTGGCCGTAAATCCACAGTGGGTGACAGCGGCAACCTGAAGATGATTCTGCCTTGGGATGGTCCCTCTATTGTGCATCTAAATGAGGATTTAACCATCATTAATACTATGGAAATCCCTCCAATTTTACGCCTTAAACAGTTTCAGCTTAATGAGCTACTGCTTGAGGGTAAGTCACTTAAAACATTGAAGATGAGTATAGCGCAGTTAGGTGTGGCCGATGACCACTTTATAATAGAAGAGCTAGAAGGTAAATACTCCGGTGGCTCTGTCGCCTTTGAATCTAGCCTTATTAAGATTCAAGTGTTTAATTGGAGCGCAGAGGCAAGTAAAGCTGAGTTAGCGTTTGCTACCGATAATAGTTTCAAGTCGGCATCCCTCTCCGGATTTAAAGAGTCATCTGGGATGTTTAAGGTTGAAAGTGCCTGCATAGATAAAGATCAAGCCAGTATAGAGAAAGCGTCCATCACCCTCCCTGAGTCGACCGGTATAGATCTAAGAGCTGAGGCGAGCTTGCAGCGTAAAGCGGGTAAGACTACGGGTAAAGGTCAACTTACCTCAAACAGGATTGAGCTATTTGGTAACAAGGTCGTGCTGGACAATGTGACTGGAGCAATGGTGATCAATAATGATGGCTGGGGCGTCAAGGCCAGCGCTCAGCTTAACATGAGCTTGCCACATTTAGATTCGGCGCAAGGTAAGTTTGATGTTAGCTACCAACATCTGGCATCGGGTAAAGACAGTTTCGACCTTAATCTAAAAGAGGGGCGTTTTGAGTCAGACTTTGATGCATTTTCTCTGAGTGCATCTGAGATGGAATATACTCATCAGACGGGTACGTTCACGGTCAAGAAAGCCACTGTTAAGATAAAAGCTATTGATACCACTGCCGAGGTATCCGGTGTCGAGATCAGTCAGGAAGGGATAAGCTTTACAGAAGCCCAAGTGGCATATAAAGGCACGATATCACCCTTTAGTGGCTTTGAATTAGAAAACCCTAACTTTGCCATTGTAAAGAGCGGTAAGGGGTATTTGCTATCTGCTAGTGCAGGGTTATCGCTCTCCTCAAGTGCGATGAATGTGGCATGTAAAGCGGAAGTTATCACGCTGACCTTTGCTAAAGGGGATTATAGTGGCGAGTTACAAAAGCTAGAGGTAACAAGTAGTGCCTTTGCATTAGCCATGGCGAGTGTGAAGGCTAACAAGCAGGGGCTTGAGATTGGCAGTGCTTCAATAACCTTAGGGTCGTCGAGAGATGAGGTGAGTGATAGTCAAGTTGCAGCTGTGACACAGACAAGCAGTGGTTTATTTGATTTCCTGCCTTTCGCCAAAGCCCTTAAGTTCTCGGTAACAGGCGTTAGTGTGACCCAGTCAGGGCTTAAAATTACCGGCTTTAAGCCTGAAATCCCCCCGATAGACTTTAATGCTTTTGGCATTAAAGGCGGAGTTGATTTCGAAACCTATAGTGCATACTTAAATGGAGATAAATCTTTTCAGCTCACTGATTACTTAAGCCCATCGCTAACAGAGGTGAGTGTTACTGTTCCCGTGTTTCCTATGCTAAGTGCTGGCGCATTTATTAGAGTTAATGCGGGTATCGGTTTTTCAGCAGCACTAGCTGGCAAGCATGATGAGAATATGTGGCAGATATCGGGTAAAGGAGGACTTAAAGGGGAGGCAAGCGTCGAGGCAGGTGTTAAAGCGGTTGCTGGAACACCTTTAGTCGCTGCTTTAGAGGCGAGTTTTTCGGCTGAAGGAAAGGCGGCTGTTGATGCTAATGCTAACATCAGTGGAGGAGCATACTTTGATAAAGATTCGAAGACGTTTAAACAAGATCCCAAGAAACCTTTTGGGCTGGATTATGACTGTAGCGCGTCGGTCACCGCATCGGTCAATTTTAAGCTCAAGGGCAAGGCGCTGATGTTTTATGAGAAAACGATTTATCAATATAAGTTTGGCCAGTGGAACTTAGGTGAGTATCAGATGCAGGGTAAGCTTGGCAGTACTGATGGTCAGTTAACCATGGGTGAGCCTGGTAAGCTAGGAATGAAGGGCGATACGTTGTCAGTTCCGAGTCAAACTCATAAAGGTGATAAAGCCACAGAACTGCTTGAGTCCGATGAATATATTTATGGTGGCGGTGAGCCTCGGCTTATATCACTTAATGAGAAGCAGGCTCAGGTTATCACTCACTTGAACTTACTTGCGGAGGAGTATCAATCAGCTAATGCATTGATAAACGGGATAGAGTCGAAATATATCGCGCTTATCACTTATAAGGATACTCTCTACCGATTAGAGATGTCTCAAATGAGTGAAACTGACACTAATGATGCTCTGCAGCAGTTTAACCACAAATGGAATATTGAAACTCTGCTAGAGTCCTACAGGGAGAATCAAGATAAGCTGGTTAAGGTTGATATGGATATCGTGAAGTTTAGAGAGATACTCGCCGAAAACGATAAACTGGTCGCAGTCAATCTTGATGAGGGGGGGAGTAAGCCACTCGCTAAAGTTGACTTGGTTAATCAACAGAGTAAAAAACTTAAGGTACCTAAACTCGATAGCTTTATCGAAAACTTTAGCTCGGCTAGTGATAGACTCGGGCCGATAGTTGCCAAAAAGAGCCAGAGTCAGCAGGCCATTGATAGAATAATGCCTCTCGACAGCTTCATTCAAATTAGTACCACTAAGGGGCGGGTGTTCACCAATCCACGCAATAGAATTAAGCAAGTTGATAGGGCATTGATACAGTTCCATCAAGAGAAAAACCAAATTCATCTTGAAACATTAAAAGCAAAGATTTTACATTATTTAGCGGAGCCCGATTCTAGCCGAACCACAGCGGTTAATGCGTTGTTAGCGCAAGTGAAGGCGGCAGTAGATTAGCTAAAAGTGGCGCTCTGTTCCTTTTGTTTTACTTTAAATCGCTTCCAGTCCGGCTCTATCCCTTGGCCGAATAACCAAGTATTAAACTGTCTTTTTAAACATAAGTATCACTTCAAACCCTTTGATAGCGGCATAATCTGTCTTCATCGATTTGAATCCCCGTACTGGATTTATGAGCCTTTCAACTTTCTATGATCGGCTTCTACCACATTGTTTAGGTATTTAATTTGCCTTCTTGCTTTAATTCCGGAATGGCTAGACCGTAAGAGGCGGCCTTGTCGGTATTGATGGCGACGGGACACTCCCAGCATTTTAGCCCTTTCAAAGCTTTACCAAAAACGGTTTCGCTGCTTTAGCATGACGTCTGGACGATAAATAAAAGTCTACGTTATGACCTTAATGCCGGTAAGTTAAGAAAAAATATTGATAAAATAAGGGCTACAGGGGATTTAATCTAAATCTGGCTGTAGCCCTTACTCGTTCTGCTGTTAGTCAATGATTGCTACACAAATTCCGTTAATTCAGAAAGTGAATAAAAAGTGATTATGTATGCAAAATAGTGACTAAGTGATCGGCATTAACGTTATGACCTTGTTTATCTACAGCTCGATACAGATACACCCATTGCCCTTTCACTTTTATGTAGGTTTCATCGACCTTCCAGCTCAATCCCGCCTTGGGCTTCCAATACCATCTTAATCGTTTTTCTATTTCTGGCGCATAACGCTGGCCCCATATTTACAATACCAACGGACAGCCTAAATGATAATGTCATGGGAAAATTATCGGAACTTAAAGAGTGTCATGAAGTCGCTAGCCTAAAGTAAAAGAGGAGTTTAACTGAATCGACGATCTTTGCTACAGAGCCCTTTGTCTTCATTATATAGTAGTGACTAACGCTATCAGGCTAAGGTACGTGAAGTTAACTCACTAATTTAATTTAATTTAGTTTTATTTAGGTTCGGCAATCCGAATCAAACCTACTGGGCTCTTCCATCTATTCTTCCTGTAACGAAAAGTCCTGCGGCCTCTAGGTTCGTTTTAGTTGATTGTTCGTGGTCTGCTGGCTATAATATCGCGCTTGATTTTGCTCGTTTATACATCACATTGCATAACAAATTTTGGGATCTAACACTTGATTACTACAGCTAATATCACCATGCAGTTTGGCGCTAAGCCACTGTTTGAAAACATCTCAGTTAAATTCGGCGGCGGCAACCGTTATGGTCTGATCGGCGCGAATGGCTGTGGTAAGTCAACCTTTATGAAGATTCTGGGTAGCGATCTGGAGCCGACTGCGGGTAATGTCTCTTTGGATATCAACGAGCGTATCGGTAAACTGAGTCAGAACCAGTTTGGTTATGAAGAGTTTAGCGTGATCGATACCGTTATCATGGGCCACGAACAGCTTTGGGAAGTCAAGAAAGAGCGCGATCGTATCTACTCTCTGCCAGAAATGACAGAAGAGGATGGCATCAAGGTTGCTGATCTAGAGATGGAATTTGCCGAGATGGATGGTTATACCGCCGAGTCTCGTGCCGGTGAACTCCTGATGGGAGTGGGTATTCCTGTTGACCAACACTTTGGTCTTATGAGCGCCATCGCCCCAGGTTTCAAACTTAGAATCTTGCTGGCACAAGCTCTGTTTTCTGATCCTGATGTACTGCTACTCGACGAACCAACCAACAACTTGGATATAGACACCATTCGTTGGTTGCAAGAGATGCTGAACCAGCGTAACAGCACTATGATCATCATCTCCCACGATAGATATTTCTTGAACTCAGTCTGTACCCATATGGCTGATTTGGATTACGGTGAGTTACGTGTTTTCCCGGGTAACTATGATGAGTACATGATGGCAGCTCAACAATCTCGTGAGCGCTTGATGTCTGATAATGCCAAGAAGAAGGCGCAAATTGCCGAGCTTCAGGGCTTCGTTGCTCGCTTCTCTGCTAACGCATCTAAGGCTAAGCAGGCCACCTCACGCGCTAAGCTCATCGATAAGATCAAGATTGATGAAGTGAAAGCTTCTAGTCGTGTTAATCCGTTTATTCGTTTCGAGCAAGAAAAGAAGTTATTCCGTAACGCCTTGATCGTTGAAGAGCTTAGCAAGGGCTTCGATGAGCCATTGTTCAACAAGTTAGACCTGATGGTAGAAGTGGGTGAGCGTATCGCCATCTTAGGTGAGAACGGTATCGGTAAGACAACCTTACTGCGTACCTTGACTCATGATATTCCCCAGGATAGCGGTACCATTCAATGGTCTGAGAATTCATCTATAGGTTACTATGCTCAGGATCATGAATCAGACTTTGAAAATGACATGACCTTGTTCGAGTGGATGAGTCAGTGGCGTAAGCCGGAAGATGACGACCAGTCAGTTCGTGGTTACTTAGGTCGCATGCTGTTTAGCTCTGACGATATCAAGAAGTCGGTTAAGGTACTCTCGGGTGGTGAGAAGGGTCGTATGTTATTTGGCAAGCTTATCATGCAGAAGCCAAATATTTTGGTAATGGATGAACCGACTAACCACATGGACATGGAATCTATCGAGTCATTGAACAATGCTCTGGAGATCTACCAAGGTACCCTGATTTTTGTCAGTCATGACCGTGCATTCGTATCATCAGTTGCTAACCGCATCATAGAGATGACTAAAGATGGCATCAATGACTTCAAGGGAACTTATGATGAGTTCCTTAAAAGCAAAGGTGTCGAAGGCTAAGCCTCTCTAAGCCTGCTTAGGCTAAATAGATTTATCCCAAAAGCCCGAACTGAGTTCGGGCTTTTTTGTACAGGGACTCAAGTCCCTGAACACTTTCTGTTAAAAGCTGATGAAGATACCCGCCAGCACGGCGCTCATCAGATTGGCCAGAGTTGCAGCCAATACCGCTTTAAAACCTAGCTTAGCGACTTCGGCGCTGCGTTCGGGAGCCATAACTCCAATACTGCCTAACTGAATCGCAATAGATCCTATATTAGCGAAGCCACAGAGTGCGAAGGTGATGATGACTTGGCTGTGGTTCGACAGTTGTTCTTTTATCGACACGAAATCCATGAAGGCTACAAATTCATTGAGAATAAGCTTTTGGCCTATGAAGCCACCGGCCTGCATCATTTCATTGGCGGGGACACCTATGATGAAGGCTACTGGGGCGAAGATGTATCCCAGTATGCTTTGCATGGTCACGCCTTCGAAGTTGAACCACTGACCCACTTGTTCTAGGCCCGCGTTGAACATGGCGATGACACTGATGAAGGCGATTAGCATGGTGCCAATTGCAACAGCAACCCGCATACCGTTCATGGCACCAGTTGCCAGAGCATCGACAACATTATTATCTTCACTGCGGCTCATATCGACGCTTTGGTTACTTACAGGCGTATCAACCTCAGGTACCAAAAGTTTGGCCATCAGCAAGCTGCCTGGTGCGGCCATAAAGCTGGCTGCAATCAGGTATTTCAATTCTACTCCTAGGCCTGCATATCCCCCCAAGACACTACCAGCTACAGAAGCCATGCCACCAGTCATCAGAGCGAACAGCTCCGAGCGTGTCATCTTAGGTAGAAAAGGCTTAACCAGCAGAGGCGACTCACCTTGACTGAGAAAGATGTTACCTGTGGCTACCAAAGATTCAGCGCGGCTGATCCCCAATAGTTTTTGCAGGCCGCCACCTATGATCTTGATGACCCATTGCATTATGCCTAAGTAGTACAACATAGAGATTAGTGCGCTGATAAAGATGACCAGAGGCAAGACCCGAATGGCAAACACGAAACCGTTATTTGCCAGAGGACCAAACATGAATTGGATCCCTTCGTCGGCAAAGCCCAGAATAGCCGTGACTCCCTGGCTCACTGAGCCTAGCACCTGTTGCCCCATGGGAACATACAAGACAAGGGCTGCAAATCCAGCCTGAAGAATTAAGGCTCCGATGACGGTACGCCAATTAATTGCTCTGCGGTTTTCTGAGAAAATCCAACCACAGAATAGGAGAAAAAATATTCCGGCGAAGCTAATTAACAACTGCATTATTTATCCAAATCTGATCTATAGAGAGCGAGTCGAAGATGAATCAGAGCTTGAAGTGTCGGCCAGCTGCCAGATGTTGGAAAATGGCAGAGATCGTGAACAGAGAATACTGAGTGATGGGTATTCCGGCCTAAACTACAAGGGTGGAGTCATCTATAAACCCGCAAAAGTCCTGCCGGTCCAGCTCCGTGGGTCTATCACATATCCTTGTAACAGCCAGTATTAGGTGGCAACAGCATTGAGCCTTAAGCCGGGAAAGGATTATACGAATAAATAATGAAAATTCTAGTCAGTTATCTCGCTTTATTACATTTAGGTGTGCTCTTGAGCTAGTTTCGTTTGTTATTTAAGCATTATCAGCTTGCTTTTTTACTAGAGGGGGTTTTAGCTACAGTTGTGGGTTACCACCGACTAACGATATTGGGTCATTGTCGGTGGTAATATTTGGTGGGTCTTGTTATTAACTATTTGTCGAAACGCGTCTGCAGGTAGTCGAATACGGCGCGGATGCCAAAAGATTCACCACCGACAGGGCGGCCAGGCAATTTACGGCTGTTCCAACCCATCACATCGAAGTGACTCCAGCTGATATCTTCATCAACAAAGGCTTCAAGGTAAAGGGCTGCAGTTATGGCGCCGCCTTGAGGTACACGGCCACAGTTGGCTAAATCGGCAATATCACTACAAGTTAGCTCAAAGTACGGCTTGTGTAGCGGCATGCGCCAAATAGGATCTTGTACATTTAGGCCTGATTGAGTCATGTCTAACGCAACTTGGTCATCATTACTGAAGAAGCCGGGTAGCTCGGTACCCAGAGCGATACGCATTGCACCGGTTAGGGTTGCGAAATCTATCATCAACTCAGGCTTGTCATTGTTAGCTTCGGCTAAGGCATCACACAGTACCAGGCGACCTTCAGCATCGGTATTATCAATCTCGACAGTGATGCCTTTACGGGTCTTAATCACATCGCCAGGACGGAATGCATTTGCCGATACCGCATTCTCAACCGCAGGTACTAATACACGCAGGCGAATAGGTAAGTTACTTGCCATTATCTGGTGAGCCAAACCGATAACGTGTGCGGCGCCGCCCATGTCTTTTTTCATTAAGCGCATGCCTGCGCCTGGTTTCAAATCTAAACCGCCAGAGTCGAAACACACGCCTTTACCGACTAAGGTGACTTTTGGTGCATCTTCATCACCCCAGGTGAGATCGATAAGACGTGGCAGGTTTTCACTGGCACGGCCTACCATATGAATGGTTGGGTAGTTTTGCTCTAGCAATTCATCACCAACAATTTGAGTCACTTGGGCGCCAAACTCGGCCGCTAGCGCTTCCATAGTTTCACCTAAATGCTGGGGCATCATATCGGCGGCTGGCGTATTGATTAAATCACGAACGATAGAGACTGAGCGAACTAGCTTCTGGGTTTCATCAACCTGAGCCTGTGTGGGTAATACAAGTAGTGGATAGTTTTTTTCATTTTTCTTGTAACGGTCGAACTTGTACGCACCGAGCCCCCAGCTGAATGCTGCGACTTTGACTTGCTCATCGGTGCCTTGTATCGAGTACCGGCCAGCCGGAAGCTGATTGACTAAGTCGCCACATAGCCAGTATGACTCGGTCTCTTTGGTCACATAAATGGCTTGAGATAGCTCACCAGAGCTGTTTGGAATGATGCTCATGCCTTTGCCATCGAATTGAGTTGTCGACAACCAGTTAGTGGTTTGTACATCTTGCTCGGCTAGCCAAGCTGCATATGCATCTGCGTGTAATATGGTGAGAGGGGTGCCTTCGACACCTGAGATCAATAATTCAGTCATGTTGGAGTTATGCTCGCTGCTGCTTATATCAATTTGAGGAGGGTTATTCTAATTCGACTTACTAGGGTAACAGGCAATGGCATTGCATAAAAGGTGCATTAGGGAAGGGAAAGAAGGAATACGGGGAGTTTTAAGGGCTGTAGGCGTAAGCGCTACTTCTCATTCTTAGCGAGTCTGCTTGAGCGTTTTCTTTTCATTTCAGACAGATTATTAAATGAACTTGGCAATACATCTACACCAACCATTTTCCCAAGCTTAACGACTAAAGGAATGGTGATTGGCGCAAAGGGTAAAACCGCAAACACACCCAGACTTAGCCCCTTTAACAGATCGGCAAATTGCTTGTTGGCTTCATTGAGTTCTTCTCGGCTAGCCTGTTTTTTTGTGTAGCGCTTATAGGTGACCAACATATCTTTGGTCTCCTGTTTCTCTTGGGATAAGGCGTCTTTCAAAACGAGCATATCGCGTTTTAAACGCATCCAGAATCGCTTCCTACCGATGCGAAATACGCGTACTGGGGCTTTGTGAGCATGGGCATAGATTTTCATGGCGCGGATTGTCTCATAGGCGACCCTATGGAGATAGAGGCGATAGTGCTTTTGTTGCAAGCATTTGTCACAAGTTTTTTCATAGAATTCAATCTCGCTATTCAAAGGCAACATAAACCTTGTGTCGTGTTTAATGTAAACCTCTAACTACAGATGTTTTGTCGACAATCTAACGTCTTTTAATTGACCAATGGTGCATAGCTGGCTATATTGTCGACAATCTAATAAAAAGAAGCTCTAATTAAAGGTATGACATTTTTTAGCGAACAGCCAGTTACAGCGGCAGATAAGACCTTTATTCAATTAAGGAAAGATATTGTTGAAGGTGAGATCCCATCAGGGACCAAGCTGAGTGAAACTGAGTTGTCGACAAAGTACGCCGTTAGCCGAGCCATTATTCGTGAAGCCATTAACCGCTTAGCCTCTTGTCATATTGTTGAGCGTAAAGCCAATGTGGGTGCCCGTGTGGTTTCCCTCACCAATGAAGGTTTAGTTGAGCTTTACCAGGTACGTGAATCCTTAGAAGGGATGGCGGCCAGATTAGCGGCTAAGAATATGACCACAAGTGAGATAGATGCTCTAAATCAGCTGTTAAATTCTCACTTTGATGAAGTCAAAAGTGGGGAGTCTTATTACCAAGAAGCCGGTGATGTCGACTTTCATTACCGCATCATAGTCGGCAGTAAGAATAAGCACCTTATCTCAATGCTCATCAATGGCATCTATCACTTAGTTCGCATGTACCGAGTACAGCTAGGCATGGCGGGGCCGAGAGTGACAACAGCGTTTGATGAGCATAAGCATATCGTACAAGCCATTTCTAACCGTGATGAAGAACTCGCTGAGATCTTGATGCGCCGCCACATCATGTATTCGAAAAATAACGTAGAGAAAAATTTATCCCAAAGTCGTTAATTAAGACGGCCTCGGGCATTTTAGACATTAAGTAGCAATATAAGAGAGGGAATGATGAGCGCAGGCAAGAAGTTTCGTCAGGCATTAACCGATAATCAGCCACTACAGATAGTGGGTACCATTAACGCGTACAGCGCCATGATGGCAAAACAAATTGGTCATCAGGCTATCTACCTTTCCGGTGGCGGTGTGGCTAATGCCTCATATGGCTTGCCCGATTTAGGCATGACATCACTGAACGATGTCATTGTCGATGTGCAGCGCATTACTGCGGCTTGTGACTTACCTTTAATGGTCGATATCGATACAGGTTGGGGCGGGGCGTTTAATATTGCTAAGACCATACGTGATATGGAAAAAGCAGGCGCTGCAGCCGTGCATATGGAAGATCAGGTCGCTCAGAAGCGTTGTGGTCATCGCCCGAACAAGGAGATTGTCTCTACCGATGAGATGGTCGATCGTATTAAAGCGGCTGTCGATGCCCGCAAGGATCCAGACTTCTTCATTATGGCCCGCACCGACTCTTTCGCTCAGGAAGGTTTGGAAGCGGCTATTGCGCGTGCCAAGGCTTATGTAGCTGCAGGCGCTGATGGTATCTTTGCTGAAGCAGTAAAAACTGAGGAGCATTACCGTGCATTCTCCGAAGCATTAAATGTGCCTATCTTGGCAAATATCACCGAATTTGGTCAGACCGAATTATGGAATAAAGAGCAGCTAGGTGAGTGGGGCTGCGCCATGGTGCTCTACCCTCTATCGGCATTTCGCGCCATGAACAAGGCGGCGGAAATGGTCTATCAAACTATTCTTACCGATGGCGATCAAAAAGCCGTTACCGACAAGATGCAGACCCGTATGGAGCTGTACGATTACCTGGGCTATCACGATTATGAGCAGAAGTTAGATGTGCTCTTTAGCGAAGGTAAGAACAAGTAATCAATCGTAAACTAAGTTAGCTGATAAGCCTGGCGAGTGTTGATTGATTAACTGCTCGCTGGGCGATTGAACGTCATAAAACCTTACAAAAAGCATGATAAAAATAGATGACCCGTTATCAAAACTCTGTGAAGGAAATGCAGAGGCGAGGTCACAATAAACAAATTGAGGATTAGAGCAATGGTTGATAAAAAATTAAGTGGTGCAGGTCTACGTGGTCAAAGTGCTGGCGAAACGAGTCTTTGTACAGTGGGTAAATCGGGTAGTGGCTTAACCTATTGTGGCTATGATGTATCAGATCTCGCCGATAACGCCACATTTGAAGAAGTGGCTTATCTGCTGTTTAACGGCGAACTGCCAACACTCGATCAGTTGGCGACCTACAAGGCTGAACTTAACAGCCTACGCGATCTTCCTCAGGCGCTAAAAGAGGTGCTGCAACGCATACCACAAGATGCGCATCCTATGGATGTGATGCGAACTGGTTGCTCATTTTTAGGTAATCTAGAACCAGAGAATGATTTCTCTGAGCAAAACCGCGCAGCTAATCGTTTACTCGCTGCTTTTCCTGCCATCATGTGTTACTGGTATAAATTCTCCCATGAAGGGGTTGAGATAGATTGTGTCACCGATGAAGACTCTATCGGCGGTCATTTTCTGCACCTTCTCAATGGCAAAGCCCCCTCTGAGCAACATCGTCGCGTGATGGATGTATCGCTCATTCTGTATGCTGAGCATGAGTTTAACGCCTCGACCTTTACCGCTCGTGTATGTGCATCAACATTATCAGACATGTTCTCTTGTATTACCGGTGCTATAGGCACCTTGCGTGGTCCGCTACATGGCGGCGCCAATGAAGCGGCCATGGACATGATTCAAACCTTCAGTTCACCAGCTGATGCCAAGGTGCAGATGGCGGGAATGCTTGAGCGTAAAGAGAAGATCATGGGCTTTGGCCATGCGATTTACCGCACGTCAGATCCACGTAACGTGATCATCAAGGCCTGGTCTGAGAAACTAGCGCTGGAGCATGGTGATACCAGCCTTTATGATATCTCAGTCGCCTGTGAAGAGTTTATGTGGGACAGCAAAAAACTCTTCTGTAATGCGGATTTTTTCCATGCCTCGGCTTATCATTTTATGGGTATTCCCACTAAGCTGTTTACTCCTATCTTTGTCTGTTCACGCCTAACGGGCTGGGCGGCACACGTGATGGAGCAGCGTACCAATAATCGCATTATCCGCCCGAGCGCCGATTACACAGGCAGTGAGCCACGTAAAGTCACGCCAATCGCAGCAAGATAAGCACGCTGTTTAGGAGCTAGGTTTTAGGGCCTAGTTCCTTATTTAAATAAGTGAAACGCATATGAATACCCAATTCCGTAAACCGCTTCCTGGCAGCTCCCTCGATTTTTTTGATACCCAAGCTGCTGTCGATGCTATCTCTCCTGGTGCCTATAGCAAGCTGCCTTATTGTTCTCGTGTCTACGCCGAGAACCTGGTTCGTCGCTGCGAGCCTGCTAAACTGACCGATTCACTGAAACAGATCATAGAGCGCAAGCAAGATTTGGACTTTCCATGGTATCCGGCTCGCGTGGTGTGTCACGATATTCTTGGTCAGACGGCGTTAGTCGATCTGGCTGGTTTGCGTGATGCTATTGCCGAGAAGGGCGGCGATCCGTCTAAAGTGAATCCTGTTGTACCGACTCAGCTGATTGTTGATCACTCGCTTGCGGTGGAACACGCTGGATTTGAGAAAGATGCCTTCGAGAAGAATCGTGCCATCGAAGACAGACGCAACGATGACAGATTTCACTTTATCAATTGGACTAAGACGGCATTTAAAAACATAGATGTTATTCAGCCGGGTAACGGCATCATGCATCAGATTAACCTGGAAAAAATGTCACCGGTTGTCCAGTCCCGTGATGGTGTTGCATTTCCCGATACCTTAGTCGGTACAGACAGCCACACGCCACATGTGGATGCCCTTGGGGTTATTGCCATAGGTGTGGGCGGTCTTGAAGCTGAAAGTGTGATGCTTGGGCGTCCTTCTTACATGCGTGTGCCGGACATTGTCGGAGTTGAGCTGGTGGGTAAACGCCAGAGCGGGATCACCGCGACGGATATCGTCCTTGCTATCACCGAGTTTTTACGTGGTGAGAAAGTTGTATCGACCTATTTAGAGTTTTTCGGTGAAGGAGCCAGAGCGCTGACATTGGGCGATCGCGCCACTATTTCTAACATGACCCCGGAATTTGGCGCCACTGCCGCCATGTTCTATATCGACGAGATGACCATAGATTATCTCAAGCTGACAGGCCGGGATGATAGCCAGGTAAAACTGGTCGAGAACTATGCCAAACAAGCTGGTTTGTGGGCTGACACGCTAGAAAATGTCGAGTACGAGCGTGTACTGCGTTTTGACTTATCATCGGTTGGTCGTAACATCGCCGGACCTTCAAACCCTCATAAGCGTGTTTCCACCAGTGAACTGGCGGCTGCTGGGATCACAGGAAAAGTGGAACAAGACGGTAAGTTGATGCCAGATGGCGCCTGTATCATCGCCGCCATCACTAGCTGTACTAACACTTCAAATCCCCGTAACGTTATTGCTGCAGGCCTTATCGCCCGTAATGCTAACGCTAAAGGGTTAACCCGTAAGCCTTGGGTGAAAACCTCACTGGCACCTGGCTCGAAAGCGGTGCAGCTTTATCTTGAAGATGCCAAATTATTGTCAGAGTTGGAGCAACTCGGTTTCGGTATCGTCGGTTTTGCCTGTACCACCTGTAATGGTATGAGCGGCGCGTTAGATCCTGTTATTCAACAAGAAGTGATCGACAGAGACTTGTACACCACGGCGGTACTTTCGGGTAACCGTAATTTCGATGGCCGCATCCATCCTTACGCCAAACAAGCTTTCTTAGCATCACCACCTTTAGTCGTAGCCTACGCCATTGCCGGTACTATTCGTTTCGATATCGAAAAAGATGTACTTGGCAAAGACAGTCAGGGCAATGATGTGACTTTGAAAGATATCTGGCCCAGTGATGAAGAGATAGACGCGGTCATAGCTCAAAGTGTTAAACCTGAGCAATTCCGTAAGGTCTATGAGCCTATGTTCGATATTAAAGTCGAATATGGCAGCGACAACGACCCGCAATATGAGTGGCGTCCACAGAGTACTTACATTCGCCGTCCTCCCTACTGGGAAGGCGCACTCGCGGGCGAGCGTACCATGAAGGGCATGCGTCCTCTGGCAGTACTTGGTGACAACATCACTACCGATCACTTGTCTCCTTCGAACGCCATCATGCTTGAGAGTGCCGCAGGTGCTTATTTGGATAAAATGGGTTTACCTGAGGTGGACTTTAACTCCTATGCGACCCACAGGGGCGATCATTTAACGACCCAACGAGCTACTTTTGCGAATCCTAAGTTGTTTAACGAGATGGTGACTCAGCTTGGTAAGAATGGCAAGGCTGAAGTTAAGCAAGGCTCATACGCCCGTATCGAACCCGAAGGGCTCGAGTCTCGCATGTGGGAAGCTATCGAGACCTATATGGAGCGCAAACAACCGTTGATCATCATAGCTGGTGCAGATTACGGTCAAGGTTCATCTCGTGACTGGGCCGCCAAAGGCGTACGCCTTGCGGGTGTCGAAGTGATTGTTGCCGAAGGGTTTGAGCGTATTCACCGCACCAACTTAGTCGGTATGGGAGTACTGCCCGTGGAGTTCACTAGTGGTGAGAACCGTCATACTTATGGCATCGATGGCAGCGAAACATATGACGTAATTGGTCAGCGCATGCCAGGGGCTGCATTAACGCTAATCATCACTCGTAAGAATGGTGATCAGGTTGAAGTGCCAGTTAAGTGCCGTCTAGATACCGCTGAAGAAGTATCAATCTATGAGGCTGGTGGAATTCTACAACGCTTCGCCCAAGACTTTCTGGACTCAAATGTAAATTAACATAATGACTTTTAAGCGGGTTTAATAAAGCTCAGGTAAAACATAAAGTATTTAATAGTTTGTGGTTTATCTGAGCTTAAGTTGTTTATTTAAAGGCTTTACTAAAAAGCTTTCTTAAAAAGGTAGTTTTGTAATGACACCAGAATTGACTCAGTCTTCTGAGCGTAAATCCTCTGGGCACAAGCCCCATAAACATCAGATAAAAGTGCCAGCCACCTATATGCGTGGTGGCACCAGTAAGGGCGTGTTTTTCTCGCTGACGGATCTGCCTCTTGCTGCTCAACAAGCGGGGGCGGCTCGTGATGCACTCTTGCTGAGAGTTATAGGTAGTCCAGATCCCTATGGCAAGCAGACTGATGGCATGGGCGGGGCGACCTCCAGTACCAGTAAAACTGTGATTCTGTCGAAAAGCACTCAGGATAATCACGATGTGGATTATCTATTTGGCCAAGTGGCGATAGATAAGGCTTTTGTCGACTGGAGCGGTAATTGCGGCAATTTGTCTGCCGCCGTCGGCGCTTTTTCGATTCATGCAGGCCTTGTCGATGCTAGTCGCATTCCAGAGAACGGCATTGCGGTGATACGGATTTGGCAGGCCAATATCAGTAAGACCATTATTGCTCATGTGCCGATAACTAATGGTGAAGTGCAGGAAACCGGTGATTTTGAGTTAGACGGTGTCACCTTTGCCGCTGCAGAAATTGGCGTCGATTTCATCGACCCTGCAGACAAACCAAAACCCGGTGAGCCGGGGATGTTCCCAACGGGTAACTTGGTTGATGAGATAAGCTTGCCAGTTGGCGTCTTCAATCAGGGCGCTGATGTAAGAAAAGTTAGGGCTACCATGATCTGTGCCGGCATTCCGACGATCTTCGTCAACGCCGAGGATATTGGTTACCAAGGTGATGAGTTGCAGGAAGCGATAAACGGCGATGCCAAGGCGCTGGAGATGTTTGAATCACTGCGTGCGATAGGCGCGGTGCAGATGGGCTTAATTGGCCATGTCGATGAGGCTCAATCTCGTCAACATACGCCCAAAATCGCCTTTGTTTCGCCAGCTATGGATTACATCTCATCCAGCGGTACGCAAGTTGCGAGCAGTGACATCGACCTTAATGTACGCGCCCTGTCTATGGGTAAGCTACATCACGCTATGATGGGCACGGCGGCCGTTGCCATAGGCACAGCAGCAGCGGTTCCCGGCACCTTAGTGAATCTGGCGGCTAATAGTGGCTCTAGCTCTAGTAGCATCATGCCACGTGAAGCGGTTAACTTTGGCCACCCCTCTGGAACATTAAAAGTGGGCGCAGAGGCTGAGCAAGTTAATGACCAATGGACAGTGACTAAAGCATCTATGAGCCGCAGTGCCAGAATCTTGATGGAGGGATGGGTGCGAATACCAGATGAGAGTTAGCTTCGAATGAAGCTTGATTCCATTTTTTGTCTGGTGAATTTGCTTCATTTAGCTGGTTAGCTGGTTAGCTGGTTAGCTGGTTAGCTGGTTAGCTGGTTAGTGGTTAGTGGTTTATTGTAAGGTCGCACCTTCATGGCCCTTAACGCCTGCCCGGCATGTGCAGACGCTTCAGTGACACGTCTCAAGCACTTCTGACCTCCAGGGGGGGAGGAAATGCCAAATGTTGTATGGAACAAAATTGGCCACCAGGGCTCTACGATGACATCTGACTCGGGGAATGCCAGAAAATATAGGGAACATTTTTGGCCATGGCACGGACGGTCACAGCCGCATTTTCTACACAGGAGGTTAACAAGCAGAACATTTCGACGATTTAGCCGCAAAGTACTTTCCTATTTTCTAGGGGGGGGCACCACTGTGACTTTCCAGCGAAGTTACATGTACAGAGTCTGGGTCATGGGCTTCAACAAAAACGATCGGCCATCAATTCTATATGAGTATCTAAATCCACGATCATCGTGTTATGTTATTGAAAGTCATTATCAATTTAAAAAGGAGTTAAAATTGAATATTAACGCGACGTTAATTGGGCAAGTATTTTTTATTATTTTATTACTGATCCCAGTATTTAGCTTTATCTGCTACAAGGTGGGTAAGAAGAAAACCACAAACCCTAAGATGGTAGGTTTTGTCGGTGCCGCATTGTCACTGTTTCCGCCACTCAATTTCGTGTTTCTTGCTGTGCTGGTGTTAAAAAGTGATCTACCCATAGCGTTATCTGAGTCATAATTGAACCTATTTCAAGAGTATGAAAAACAGCAGGGGTGGAGAGATTGGGCGCGCTTTGTTGAGTTTATTCCGCTAACAGCTAACGACACTATTGTTGATCTTGGTTGTTCGGTCGGCGATGTCTCGCGGATGTTTTCCAGACAAGTGAAGCATGTGGTTGGGGTTGATATCAACAGTGAGTTTATTGCGTTTTGTGATTCCAGAAAAACCTGCAACCAAAGCTTTGTAGTGAGTGACTTTCAAAATATCGACTATCTTGAAATACAGCGCTCTTTTGGCGAGGTGACGGTGTTTGGGCGAGCTACTCTTTGTCCTATCTAAGCGATCCACTCAGTTATCTAACATCATTATATTCGGTACTGAATGAAGGAGGCTGGATTGCCTTGCTCGATGTGTCCTGCTTTATCTCAGGTAACCTTGCCAAAGACAGTAAGTATTACGAAAGGGTCGTGGCGTTTGAATTGTCATCATATCGCTCTGGTTTATATGACTTTGATTTCGGCACTAAGATGCAAGCTATGTTGCAGCAGGCTGGGTTTGATATTGTTCATGTGGATGAAGATGTTACTGATCCTGAACTTAATTTTTCTGGCGTAGCGTCAGCAGATGTTATCGAAGGCTGGTCAGCAAGGCTTGGAAGAATGAAAAAACTAAAGGCGCTTTTAGGTGAAGAGTACTCCGATTTTTATGATGAGTTTCTTAAAAATCTTGACTGCGATACTCATGATAAACGTGGCAATGTCAGATTCGTAGTGGCAATAAAATAGAGAAACATTAACTTGAAGCGAATTGACCCTCTTGGCCGAATAAATCAAGTGTTTGAGATACTTTACTATAAGCCTGTGTTAGAAACTTGTTGTTTTATCTCTCTCGTTTATTGAGAGGTGTCATTAATTACTGTAACTTCATATGGATAGGAATACTAGTTCGATTAACGGACAATGGTTTAGCTTTCTATAATAAAAAATAACAACAATTATGATGAATAAACTTTCTTTCTGTTTGCTAGTATTGATCAGCTTACTGCTTATCAGTCTCTCTAGTTACTCTGGCACTGCTCCAGTAAACAATAATCACATAGATACAAGACAAGACGCTCCCCTAGGTTTCCCCGTTAGCACCGGCGCTGCTGTAGGTTATGTGGATGATAAAGCTTGCGCCGTCTGCCATAACGACTTGTATCAATCCTATCAAAGTGTGGGTATGGCGATGTCGTTCAAAGCGGCCTCTTTGGAACATACTCTTGCCGATTATAATGCTAAGCCGCTGTTTCATGCTGCTAGTCAACGCTATTATCAGATGCGGATAGTGGGTAAAGATATTGTCTTCAAGCGCTACCAACGGGATGCTGACGGGAATGTTATTAATCTCGTTGAACAAAAGGTCGATTGGTTTTTGGGTTCAGGCAATAAAGTGCGAAGTTATCTGTATCAAACTAATAATGGCGAACTGTTTTTACTTCCTCTTGATTGGTATTCCGAAACGAAACAGTGGCAGATGCATCCAGGTTTTGAAGCTAAAAACCATCAAGGCGTATTAAGGCAAGTCAATCGTGAGTGTATGTTTTGCCATAATGCATTTCCGCAAGTTGAAACTGGCAGTGATATTGCTTGGAAGCCACATACTTTCCCTAAAGACTTACCCCACGGCACCGGGTGTCAGCGATGCCATGGACCAGGTGCTAAGCATATGGGTCAAGCATTAAACGTCGCCAGCCCTGAGTCAATTAGGTCTGCTATTACCAATCCTGCACGATTACCTGATAAGCAACGCGATTCTGTCTGTTTTCAATGTCATTTACTGCCCTCTGGGGCAATCGTCGGCCAAAGGCGGTTTGAGCGTCCGGTATATTCATTCCGGCCTGGTGAAATACTCAATGATTATCTGTTGCATGTGGATGTTGTTGACTCTGAATTACCTAAAAAAGATCGTTTTGAAATCAATCATCATGGGTATCGATTCTTGCAAAGTGAGTGCTTTCAAAAAAGTGAAGGCAAATTAGCCTGTATCAGTTGCCATGACCCCCATAAAAAGGTGTCACAGGAAGACAGAGCCGAGCATTTCTCAGCAGTCTGTAAGACCTGTCATATTCCCCACGAAGCTAAGATCTCTGAAGATGTTGCAGACAGTAATGACTGCACAGCTTGCCATATGCCCAAAAGGCGTACCCAAGACGTTGTCCATGCAGTAATGACAGATCATCGCATTCAAATTAATACCACACGAGCCAAGGCGCGTTTGGCTGCAATTGAAAAAATACCGCCGAGGATCAATGGCCTTGATTTTCTGTTTCCTGAATTATCACCAAAAAATGCTGAAGGAGAGGTGTATAAAGCGGTGTCGGTATTACACACTTATAAATCTCCGAGTATGGTAGATAAATTAACAGCAGAATTAGCTAGAGCTAACATCAAAGAGATCACTCCCTGGCTAACGTTGGCCAATGCCCAGATAAGTTTGAAACGCTTTAAGCAAGCTGAAATAACCTTGCAAAAAGCGTTAAAACTAGAAGCTGACAACCCTAAAGCTAAGCAGCTTTATGGTATTGTCATGCTTGGGCAGGGGAAAACCGAACAAGCTGAACGTTATTTTCAACAAGCATTAGTGCTATTGCCGACTTCTGCCGATATTTATTTCAACTATGGCTTATTGCAAATACAAAAGTCTGACTATAAAAAAGCGCGGAAATTGTTTAATAAAGCCCTTGCTCAACGTCATAATTTAGCTATTGCCTGGTTTTATCTCGGTTATATTGCAGCAAAAATGGATGATAGCGAGCTTGCAATTGAACAATTTCAACAAGCGCTAGCTATTGAGCCTACTCATACTCGTTCATATATAGCCATTGCAGATGCCTATTTAAAACTAGATAAACAAGAGCAAGCCTTACGTTACCTAAAGCATGGGCTAACCAGTGCTCGTCAGCCTAAGTTGATAGAACAAAAATTAGCGGTTTTGACGCAAGCTAATTAGGTGAGAGTAAGTTAGGTGAATGTAAATTTGATGAGAGTTAACGAATGGAATATGCATCAGGAGTAATCAAGCTTAAGCCAAACAGCGAAGCTAAAGTCGAGCAGTGGATAAGCGTAATCGCTTCAAGGCTGGGTGAAGCTGCGGCGACGCTAAAAGATGAGCAAGTACAGATTGAGTCTTGGTTTAAGATTGAGATTGAAGGGCAGCAATATCTGTTATGGTACTTACGCGCTAAATCGATTAAACGGGTGTTTGAACTATCAATGAAATTGAAGCACCCGATTGATCTATTTCACTTTGAACTCATGGCTGAAATCACTGCCGATAATGGCAATATCTCAGCCGTTCCCTTGATGGATATACCTGGTCAGTAGCTATGAACATAGGTCATATAATGATGGTAATCGGTTGTGGCTAGAACGGGCGAATATGAAGAGGGTAATGCTTAAATAATTGAAACAGGGCTCGCAGGAACCCTGTTTCTTAAAGTGATTGTTGTATATCTATGTCTTTAATAGCACTGCCATTAATAACTCTGTCAATCAGGCTGAATGAAGTGACTCTGACATAATTCATAGGTATACAAGATGTAACTAAGGATTAACTGGAACACTGTTAGCATCTAATGGATTTGAACCACCAAGATATTCTTCAAGTGCGGTATAACTATCTTGATCTATATCGGATGCAGCATCATTGTCAGATAGGTCATGGAACATTTCAAACCAAGCCGGTAAACCGTCTTGGTCTATGTCATTTTGATTGGCAAAATTAGGCGTCAATATAAGCGAAACGCGCTTGCCTGATTTGGTGAAATCAGCATTGTAAAGCTCAATTTTAGCTCTTAATGAGGTGTTGAAGACAGGTACATCTGGAGTGGTTGGATTCCATTGCTGACTACGGCGACAATCGAGCACCTTAAAAGGCTGTGCATTGTTACCATCAAATAGAGATATTTTACATGATACACTCAATAAGTCCCCATAAGAAATAGCAACGAACGCGGCTAATTGATCATAATCTGCAGGTCGTTTAAACGTATTCCAAATCACCTTTCTTTGGCCTCGATTTAGAAAGATAGAACTTCTATAAGTGTCGGTAACAATGGGATTACTATTTACCGTAACTTGAAGAGGTTCATTCGCAATTAACCTATCGCTCTCTGGATTTGCATGAGCTGGTGAAGTTAGCAAACCGGTAGAAAATATGATGCTGGCGATGATAGAGCGAGGTAAGATTTTTTTTTGCATAATAATGTCGGCGTTACGACTCCCTATATAAAGGGAAATGTACTGCCATCCTTGGTAGTGAGTGTAATTTATGCTTTGTTGCACAATATTACTTAAAATAAATTAGTGGTATATTTAACTAGAACAAAATCAATCATGTGACACTATGTAACCTTCATCATATGATTGATTCGGAAGGTAAAAGACTCCCAAGTTAATATCAAGGATATTTACAATTTAAATGTTTAACTTATCGTGATTTTTTGCCGATAACATCCGCAGGATGTATTAATCCTTTTTTTGTTTCTCACTGCTTATTAAGGGGGCTGTTAACCTAAAACTCGTATCGGCTTGGCTATTCCTTTGATGGGTAGGCCAAGCTAAATGAGCTTAAACGGTTTGAAAGTTAGGTAAATACTTAGGTGGCCATCATCTTAGGGAAAGGCAAAATATGAATCGAATTTTAATGTTAATCATCGTCACTTATGTTGGACTTGGAGTCATGCTCTACTTGATGCAGCGTAGCTTTATTTATTTTCCAACAGGAGCTGTGGAGCATAGGTTCAATGAAGCCATCTTTGAAAATGATGGCGCATCGACAACAAGTATCTTATTAAACAAGGGGCAGAAAAAGGCGATTATCTATTTTGGAGGTAATGCCGAAAATGTTGCCTTTACTGCACCTGAATTTGAACAAGCATTTAAACCGGCATTAGAAGCAGAATTCTTAGAAGTAGAGTCGTCGCCTTATTCGATATATCTGGTCAATTACCGAGGCTATGGTAGTAGTGAAGGCACCCCAAGCGAAACGGCATTATTCTCAGATGCCTTGGCGCTGTATGACCATCTGGTATTGACCCATGAGAGTGTATTCGTTATCGGTCGAAGCTTAGGCAGCGGAGTTGCATCTTATATCGCATCGGAGCGTCCGGTGGAGAAGTTGGTGTTAGTGACGCCATTTGACAGTATTCAAAGTATTGCCCAAAAGCAATTTCCGTTTTATCCCATGTCTATATTACTCAAAGACAAGTTCAACTCGGTAGAGCGTGCTGGGAACATCCATTCCGACACTCTGATTTTAGCGGCTGAGAGTGACAAAATAGTTCGCCGCCAACACACTGACAAGTTAATAGAGTCATTGGTTAATCGCGCTCCAGAGGTGGTCTTTATAGAAGATGCTGGGCACAATGATATTTCCCAATATCCTAAATATTATCAGTCAATGAAAGCATTTCTTAAGGCTCGCTAATTGAGCTCTGCTTGCTCACTGCTGTGCCAGTTTTATTATCATCTCTATGGAAAGAGCACAGATGTTATTTGAACCATCTCGTCACGAATTGCTTACCGAAACGCTATGGCAGCAAGATCGTGTTCAGTCAGAAATAGCATCAATCCTTGATGATATTGAACAATCAGTTTTACCTAATGCCAGTTGGCCGACGCATCCCCTCGACGCCGAAAGTTATGCTAACTCCGGGCCTAAATGGTCGGCATACGCAGGCGCGGCAGGATGTGTACATGCTCTACAGATCCTCAAGCGCTATGGTTATCAAGTGAACGGCTATCCTCTTAAAGACCTGTCTCACTTATTACCTGATATTCATCAAGCCTTCTTGAAAGCCCCTGATGTGTCAGTAGAGCCTGGTTTACAACTTGGGGAGATAGGCATACTCATGCCAGCCGTTTTAGCTCAGCCAGATAATCGAGAGTTATCAGACAAACTGTTATTGTGCATGGAAGCTACGTTAGATCTGCCCCTGTATGAGATAACATCTGGGCAGAGTGGCATGATGCATGCGGCGCTAGCACTGTATCGTAAAACCGGCGAAGCTCGCTGGAAAGATGTATACGTCAAAGGTGCCAAGTCGCTGATGGACAATTGGAGGCAAGACGCAGAAACCCGAGAATGGCTGTGGCAGAGTCTGGCCCTAAACGGCACTATTACGGTGCCTGTCATGGCATCACAGGTAATGCCAACATTCTCTTGCAAGGCGTTGATCTGCTCCCGGATGATTTGACTGAATTGATATTAGAGCGCACGGCTAGCACGCTAACTATTTCGGCAAAGAAAGGAAGCTCGGCAAAAAGAGAAGGCGCAGCGAAAAGAGAGGTTAAATTAATCAACTGGATCCTGTGCAGTAAACCTAATATTGAAAAGCTGCTGGTGCAATGGTGTCACGGAGCGGCGGGAATTGTCACTGCTATGTAACCGATCAATATAGGACGTCTTCCTAAGATCATTTGATGTGGCTACTCTCAGGGTAAACCTAATACTGAGAATGCTCATGGCTAAACCTCATCTCACCGACGCTCAAAAATCTACCCTCCTGGACAAGTGGTGCACAACGCCTTTATCTATGCAGGACTTCTGTCATCAGGAGAACATTTCAACTTCTTCTTTCAATCGTTGGCGCCAGCAGTTAACGGTTCCTCCAGAAATCCAGGCTACCGAAGCCGACTGGATAGCGCTTGAGCCCGCTAAGCAAGATAAGCTTCCCGTGTTACCTGACCCAAAACCAAACTGGAACATTGAGCTTGTGCTCCCTGGTGATGTCATTTTACGACTACGATACTGATGTTATTGCCCAGTCCGGATTTACGCATATGGTTGTATGCCAAACCCGTGGACATGCGCAAGCAGTTTGATGGCTTAATCGTATTAGCTAAGCACCAACTCCACGCTTCTCCCATGAGTGGTGAGCTGTTTGTGTTCATTAATCGCAAGCAGACCATGATGAAGGTGCTGTATTTCAGTCGCGGAGGATACTGTTTGTGGAGTAAGCGGCTTGAGTTAGGCCGCTTTCATCACGTTGAGGGTAACGGGGATAAAATCAATCTCACCTGGACTCAACTACAGTGCCTCATCGAAGGCATTAATTGGCAAAAACAAGTGAAAAACAAACGGTTTAGTTCGTTATAACTGGCTGTTTTTGATATAATATCAGCCATGAAAACAACTATCCAGACAGCTTCGTTATCACAAGAAATTGAGCAGCTAAACGCTCAAAATTCTGAGCTGTCTGAAAAAGTGCTCACGCTGCAACAGCAACTCGACTGGTTTAAGCGCCAGTTATTTGGCCGCAAGTCTGAAAAGCTGTTAGAGGATAATCCCAATCAAGAAGTCTTATTTGACCGCCTTGAGTCTGGGGAGCAAGAGCCTGAAGACAAGCAACAGATATCCTATACCCGCTCAGCAAAAAAACGCACCGGCAATGAAGTGAATGACACCGGCTTGCGCTTTGATGACACGGTACCTACTAAGGTTATTGAACTTAAGGCGCCAGAGCTAGAAGGTGACGATGCTGAGCAGTATGAGGTTATCGGTTATAAAGAGACTCATCGCTTGGCTCAACAGCCGGGCAGCTACACCATTCTTATCTACAAGCGTTCCGTCGTCCGTCACAAAACTGAGCATTGCCTTAGCGTACAACCTGCACCCGATAACGTGCTCGACGGGTGTTTTGCTGATGTCTCTGTTATCGCCGGCATCATGGTCGACAAGGGAGTCTATCATTTACCCTTGTATCGCCAGCACCAAAGAATGCTTGATAGCGGCGTTCAGGTCAGCCGGGCTACTCTCATTAACTGGGTAAAACGGGGCATCGAACTGTTAACGCCTATCTACCGAGCTCAGCTACAGCATATCCTCACCAGCTCTACACTGGCCATGGATGAAGTACCGATGAAAGCAGGGCGTAAAGCGAAAGGTAGGATGAAACAGACTTACTTTTGGCCCATCTACGGTGAAGATGATGAAGTCGCCTTCACCTGGTCATCAAGCCGTGGAGCTAAGCACGCCAAGGAACAGTTAACAGGTTTTACCGGTGTACTGCTCAGTGATGGTTACCAGGCTTATACCAATGTGATAAAAGCACTTAATCGTGATAACGAAGCGAACATCATCCATGCCACCTGTTGGGCTCATACTAGGCGCTACTTCGATAAATCTTTACTCATGGAGCCGGAATTGGCTAAAGAGGCCTTAAAGCAAATCGCCGAGCTCTACAAAATCGAAAAACACATCCGCGATAACCTGACCTACAGCGATGAAATCCTCGCTTATCGGCAAAAGTGGAGTGAGCCCATCGTCGATAGCTTCTTCAAATGGCTCTATGACCAACGGCAACGCCCAGAGATTTTACCGAGCAACCCGTTAAGCAAGGCCCTTAGTTATGCACTTGATAGAAAAACAGAACTTAAGGTCTTCTTGAGTTACCCAGCTGTGCCTATCGATACCAATCACTTGGAGCGAGCTTTACGAGTCATACCCATGGGAAGGAAAAATTATCTATTTTGCTGGACCGAACTGGGGGCGGAGCAGTTGGGGATGCTGCAAAGTTTACTGGTTACCTGCCGTCTGCAAGGGATTAATCCTTACACTTACCTCGTCGATGTCCTGCAACGCGTCAGCCAGCAGCCAGCTTCGAAAGTTGAAGAACTCACGCCGCGAGTGTGGAAGACGAAATTTGCCGACAACCCACTCACATCAGATTTGATGCAGACTTCTTAATCTCCTGCAATACCGTCCTATATTGATCGGTTACGTCCTGCCCTCACTTGTTTACATGCTGTTAACTTTTGTATACAGGTCTGCTTTTTTTAATATGTAGCCGTGCCTGATTTCACCTTATGTTCATGCTTAAATAAAATGGCTATTTTATAACAATAGCTATAACCATTTTATAACAACAATTATAAAGTAAATTGGAGCTTTGAGCATGAGCTGTCCCCACAATAACTACCGAGCCATGGAAGATGATATTCATACGGATTTTAAAGATGACATGTCCTACGGTGACTATCTAAAACTAAATCAAGTGTTAACGGCGCAACAGCCTTTATCTTATCAGCATGATGAGATGCTGTTTATCGTGATCCATCAGGCAAGTGAGCTGTGGCTCAAGCTGGCGGGACATGAATTGAGTAGCGCGGTAAAGAATATTCAAGAGGGAGATTTTGGCCATGGGTTTAAAGTTATCTCTCGGGTGAAACAGATCCTCAATCAGCTGACTCAGTCCTGGAATATTTTGTCGACATTGACGCCTGTGGACTATCTTAAGTTTCGTGATGCCTTGGGGCATTCTTCCGGTTTTCAGTCCTATGGTTACCGTAAAGTCGAATTTTTACTGGGCAATAAAAATGCGTCTCTGCTCAAGGTCCATGAAAGTGACCCTGTGGTGCATCAGGAGCTTAAGGTTATCCTAGATGCGCCAAGTCTCTATGATGTGACCCTTAAGGTATTGCATGATAATGGTCTTTCTATAGACGCCGATGTGCTAAGTAGAGACTTCAGTCAAGCCTATCAGAGCAACGACTCAGTGCTTCAAGCTTGGTTAAGCGTGTATCAGAATGCTGATGAGCACTTTCAACTCTATGAATTAGCGGAAAAACTAATAGATATTGAAGATAGTTTTCAGCAATGGCGCTTCAAACACATGTATACGGTGCAGCGAATTATAGGCAACAAGATGGGCACTGGTGGCTCAACGGGTGTCGGGTTCTTGAAAAAAGCCCTGGATATTAGCTTTTTCCCTGAGCTGTTTGAGCTTAGAACTCATTTGTAAGCTCACGTATAAACTCATGTATAAAAATGCTTTTTCAACATAAATGATAACAACACTCGCTTTGAAAGAGAGGAAAGTATGAGCCAAGGTAACGCGCTAACACTGCAGCCCCATTATGAAAGCTTTAAGGTCAGCGAACGCATCTTACTCTCGGGTCACTCTCATCAAGCCTGGCCAGATGTGGCAAAACAAGGCTTACTAAAATGCTTCGATGATGCGGCAACACATATCGATGATAAGTGGCTGGCAGCCTTTGAGAAGGCCGATAGAGTGCGGGACTTTTACCGCAGTTTACTCGGTGAGGCTAAGGGGCAGATCGCATTAGGTGCTTCTACCCATGAGTTATTATTGCGCTTCTTGTCAGATTTAAACTGCTTTAAACAATCGCTGGGTAGGCCAATTAAGATAGTGACTACAGATGGTGAGTTTCACTCGCTGCGTCGTCAGCTAAACCGCTTAAAAGACCTTAATGTCAATATTGAGGTTGTGCCAGTTGAACCTAGCAGCACCTTAGCCGAGCGTCTTATCAATCATCTAGATGATAAAACCGATGCCGTGATGGTCTCAGCTGTGTTCTTCGGTACCAGTGAGATATTCAGGGATGTTGGCTTAGTCGCCAAAGCGGCAGATAACCTTAATATTCCCTGTTTAGTCGATGCCTATCATGCACTGAATGTGGTGCCTTTTAATCTCTATGAGTGGCAGTTAGCGTCGGCATTTGTGGTGGCGGGTGGCTATAAGTACTGCCAGGCAGGTGAGGGAAACTGCATGATGCGGATCCCGAAAAACTATCAAGGCAGCCCGATTATTACTGGCTGGTATACCGAGTTTGATGTGCTCAGCCAAGCGCCGGGTAAAGTCGGGTTTGGTCCTGGGCAGAGTGCATTTGCAGGCTCAACCTATGATCCTAGCAGCCACTACCGTGCCGCAGAAGTGTTTGACTTTTTTGAGGCTCAAAACCTTACCGATATTAAGCTCAGAGAGGTGAGTCAGCGGCAGATAAGCCAGCTATGGCAAGGGATTGAAGCTATGGGGCTTAGTCATGAATGCCTAAGCTTACCGTCACATGCTATTGCCGATAATGCTGGTTTTCTAGCACTGACCACAGCTAAAGCGAGTGAATGGGTGGCAGAACTGGGTCAGCTGGGGATTTTATGTGATAGCCGTGGCAATCAACTCAGGTTTGGCCCAGCGCCTTATGTGACTAATCATCAGCTGGAACAGGCACTCAATGCGGTTGAAGACCTTGCTCGGCGGATTAGCTAGTGGGCTATCAGCTGTCGACAATCCCCAGTTGGGATGTCGACACGTTAGAGCGTTAGGCTAATATCATGTGAATTAGTTTTAGATGCCTTTAGCTCGGATACGGTTAACATTGCGATTCATCAGGTGACGTAGCAGGTAACGAAATAGGAATTTCTTTATTCCGCTTAGGTTGCTGCCATATTTAACATAAAAGTCATCGGGTTGAATATACAAACCAAAATCATCAGCTATCCCCTCACTTTGAATATAGGTATCTTGGCCTTTCCAATCGATATCTGGGTTTGAAAGACATTTAGTTGAGATACCATAGCCTGAAAATTGCTTGCACTGCTGACTGAAGCTTTGCTGTACCTGAGTCAGGTAGTCTCGGTCGATAATGTAACCCTCTAAGTTAATCCAGCCGCCATCTAGCTCGACTTCCACCCAGCTATGGATAATTCGCTGCGGTGCTATCGCAAATAGGTAATTTGGAATGGCGCCGCGTTGCAGCTCATTAAAGATGGTAAACCCATGGAAACGACTGGGGATCCCAACGGCTCTTAATAGCGCCATAAGCAAGGTGCCTTTGGTATTGCATTGGCCGTAGCCATCTTTTAACACTTGGCTGGCACTGAGGCGGTCATCAGCGTTATAGCCAAAGCGGATCTCATCGCGCACATAGGTATAAATTGCCCCTATTGCATCATATTGACTTAGCTGCGCCCAGCCACGTTTATCGACGAGATTTTGAATGCTTGGGTGCTCAAAATCTAACATAGCAGTGGTCTGTAAGTGCTGTTTGGTTATTTCACTGTGCTTTGATATTAGTGTTTTCATGGGTAACTCCTGATTCAAGCTTTCTTATCGGCATCGTTTTGACTTAGCGTTTATCGGCTTAGTGTTTATTGATTTAGTGTCTATGTGCAGATAATAGGAGTTTGCGCGGTTGATAAATTGAATAAACTGGCTAACTTGAGTGAGTATTGTGTTTACTGACTTTAGCTAGATGAGGATTTTAGTTGGAATAGGGTTAACGCTTGACGAATTGTCATGCCGAATTGATTTTTAAAGGTTCGGCTCAGGTGAGCACTGTCAGAAAAACCTGCTAGGTAAGCTGCTTGAGTTACGTTGTTGCCATTTTTAAGGGCTATTACGGCGCAAAACATTCGACGCCATAATAGATAGGGGCGCCAGGCTATGCCCATCTGCTCTCGAAAAAGATGCAGAAAACGGCTTTCGGACAAGGCGAGTTGCTCTGCAACTTCTGCAGCTCGCCAACTGCTGGGCTTGATACAATCACCATCAAAACAGCTATCGAGTTGTGAAATGAGCTTTTGAATTCTTTGATCTGAGTGTGGCCGAGAAAGAGGAGAGGCGCTCAAGTCTATTTCTAAGGACTCAAACAGTGGGGCTAACAAAGAAAAGGGCTCTGCTTCCATTACTTTAGTTACTGGCTTAGTGACCGATTTAGCGAAGCCGAGCAGTGCTAGTTGGTGTATTGACCGACCAGCAAGTTGAGCTTGTAAGGTCTTGCCCCAATAACTCAGAGGTTCTATCAGGACTATCCAACCCGCTTTCATTGAAAGTTGGTGCTCTACGTCAGCATCGATTAACAATGCGCCTGCAGCGACATTGCCATTGAGTCGATAACTTGAGTCATTGCTTGGCCATATCAGCTGAATGGCATGATGCTTATGGGGTGCTGCGTCGAGGGCTGCGCCATAAATAATTAGCATACCGGGCTTTAGCCAAACCGTTGGACGCATATGTTATTGGTCTCTTTCTTTATGAGTTAAGTTAAGCTATTAAACTTACTGGAAATCGTTCCAGATTTTAAGAGCCACTGGTCCCAGGGCCCTATTTTTTAGCTTAGCGATATACATAGGAAGCTTAAAATCACCTAAGGTATTTAAGCTAACTAACTCCCCAGATTTCAACTCTTCCTCCACCATATGTTCAGGTAAACGTCCCCAGCCAAGGCCTTGAGTGATTAAGGTCTTTTTAGTATGGAGATCTGTAACATACCACTTCAATGCATCATCAATAATACTGGTATCTGGCGATCTGTTATCTGTGGATTTTACGATGACCTGAGGATAGCTTGTGAGTTCCTCCTCAGTGACATGACTCGTATCCTTAAGTGGCAGCTGTGTAGAGATGAGTAGGGGGATATTCATAGTATCAATCAAGTTATAGTCCACCGCTTTGTTTTTAAAAGGGGTGCCATAGATAGCAATATCGACCTTTTCATCCAGTAGCATTCTCTCACCGGATGCGACTTCAATTTCCAGATGAATCGTGGTGCTAGGGAAGTCCTGTTTTAGTTCGAGCAGTAGTTCTGTGATCCTATCTAGGGGGAAGTTGGAGCTAACGCCTAGACGTAGCTCAGTCTCGCACTCACCCTTTAGCTCATTAACGTAGGTTTCAAAATCACTAGCCTGCTTGAGTAGCTGGCGAATCTTTACGATTAAGAGTTTGCCGTCTGCAGTGAGTTCTGGTCGATAGGTTTGACGATTAAAGATCTGAATATCGTAATAGGTTTCTACTTGTTTTACTGAGTAGGACACAGCCGAGCGCACCTTGTGCAGTTTCTCGCTGGCTTTCTGAAAGCTGCCTTCTGCACAGATGGTATTGATAACCTGAAGATGTTCTAAATTCACCATGGTCTAATAATATGACCATCTAGTGCTAAAAGCTATGCTTTTTTGTGAACAAGTGTTGCCTTAAAGTTATCTCATTCGAACACGCTCACTGAATATATGTCAGTCAGCAGACCTTCAATCCAAGAGAACAAAAGGGCAACAACATGAAGCAGACAAGTTTCCCACTAAAAACAGATACCTTGAGAACGCCTGATGGAGCCTTTGGCGGACTGAAGGATTATCCGTTTGCTGCAAACTATATGCTGGTCGATGGTATGCGACTTCATTATATCGACGCAGGACAAGACCATGATAAAACCATCTTTTTATTGCATGGCCAGCCCTCATGGAGCTATCTGTACAGGCATATGATCCCAGATTTGGTTGATGCCGGATATCGAGTGATTGCACCCGACTTAATCGGTTTTGGTAAGTCAGATAAGCCAATGAGTTCCGAGACGCATACCTATGGCAATCACGTCAAATGGATGCGCAGTTTTGTGCAGCAACTTGGGATTAAGCATGCCAGTGCCTTTATGCAGGACTGGGGCGGCATGATTGGCCTAAGAGTTTTGGCACAAGAGCCTGGATGGTTAGACCGTTTGGTATTAGCCAACACGGCGCTGGCTGAGATGAATAGTCTGGAAAAGTTTATGGTGCCAAAGGTGCTCAAGTTTCTCGCTGCAAAGGCAGGTAAACCAAGCTTAAATACCTTTTCAAATCACATTAACTATGGCAACTGGGCCAGCTACTTTAAGCATTCAACGAGCTTAGAAGTTGGAAAAATTATCCAAACATTGACGACTCGTGATCTGAGTGAAGCCGAGATGCAAGCTTATGATGCGCCATTCCCCTCAGAAAAGTACTATGCCGGACCGCGCAAAATGCCTCAAATCGTTGCCTCTGAGCTTAATCAGGTCAATGCCGACTGGCAGAAACTCAAGCAATGGAATAAGCCAATTTTGACCTTGTTTAGTGATAAAGACCCCTTCTTAGCGGGGCAAGGTTATGACCTTAAATTTCAGCAGAACTTCAGTGGCGCAGCAGAGCAGCCCCATACCACCATAGAAAATGCCTCGCACTTTCTACAGGAAGATCAATCTCGCCAGCTGGCATCGAGTGTCGCTAACTGGCTGCAACAAACGGCATTTTAGTTTCGGCTATAGCAATGAGTCAGCAACCTAAGTAAGTAAGTCACATAAGGCTGTTTCGTTTAAAAAGCATGTTTACAAAAGTCACGTTAATAAAATTACATTTAAAAATTACATGAGAAAAGGAAGCAAAGACGATGAAAATTTTAGCAATCGGTGCAAACGGTGTTATTGGTCAGGCAGTAGTGAAGCATTTATCACAACTCCATGATGTTATCTCTGTGGGCCATAGCCGCGGAGCGGTAACAGTGGATACCCAGAGTAAAGAATCTATTCAAGCCCTGTTTGAGCAAGTCGGCATGGTCGATGCGGTGGTGAGCATGGCGGGAAATGGTGCCATGGGCAGCCTTGCGGATATGCCTGACTCTGGTTACCAGACGGTGCTGGACAGTAAAGTCATGGGGCAGGTCAATCTGGTTAGAATAGGATTGGAATACCTTAATCAGGGCGGCTCGATCACCTTAACATCGGGGCAGTCTTCAAATAATCCATCGCCTGGGACTGCTGCTATCTCTATGGCAACTGCTGCGGTCAATGGTTTCGTAGGGGCTGCTGCACTTGAATTGACTGATGGCAAAAGGCTTAATGCTGTGAGCCCAAGTTTCGTCAAAGAAACCATGGAGATGCTCGGCATGGACAGCAGTACTGGTATGCCAGCCAATGAGCTTGCTGCCTATTATGCTGCCAGTGTTAGCGGGCTGAAGAATGGTGTCGTTTATCAAGCCATCGGAGGTTTAGATGAGTAAGTCGGCATGCTGACTTACTTCTCAGTAGCCATTAGCTGATGCAATGGGTTAACAGTGATTAGCAAATCGTTATCGAGAAGAGTGAAAGGTCAGTGTGTTTTCTACGGTTTTCTACATTAACAATCCACTGACCTTTTTATTTCTATCCTTGTCAATTAATAAGCAACACCTATGCGTTGCTGGGGATAGTTAGCGGCTTCTAGCTCATCGATCATGGCGAGTGCATAGTCACTAACCGATATCTTGCTATTTCCCTCTGAATCGACGAGTAACTGCTCTGCGCCAACACGATACTTGGCTTGTTTTTCACCGGGAAAAATCAGCGCCGCTGGACTGATAAACGTCCAGTTAATGGGGCTGGTACTTTGACGAAATACCTCCAGTGCCTTACCCATCTCTATTGACTCAGTGTGATATTCTGCTGGAAACTCCGGCGTATCGACAAGCTGCATATTAGGAGCGACTTCCAATGAGCCTGCGCCGCCAACCCATAAGAGTCGCTCAACCTGGGTTTTAGCTAGCTCGGCCAGCAGCTTCTCAGCCGTTTTTGAAACTATCCCATGATTGCCGGCGGCTCTGCCGCCGATAGCGGATATGACCACATCGGCGCCGTTTACTGCTGTGACTAAATCTGCTTGGTTGTCGAGTAGATCGAAGCGGCGAACTTCAACGTCGATATCAGTGATCTTAGCTGGATCTCGTACTAAGGCGATAACTTGATGGCCTCGGCTTTTAGCTTCTGTAACGATATGGCTGCCAATCCAACCCGATGCGCCTATGACTGCAATTTTCATGTTAAACCCTCTTTTTAATCTAATACCAATCGGTATAAGTATTCAGTTTTGATAACCATTACAGTCTACTAGTCAGGTAATTCGGGATAAATATCGATTAGTGATGTAGATTGTATCTATCTAGGATGCTAATGGTGAGTGCAATGGATAGGTTTACTGCGATGCGAAGTTTCGTCGAGGTGGCAAATACTGCCAGTTTCACTAAGGCTGCGGATAATTTGAGCCTGAGCCGATTGCAGGTGTCTCGGCATGTACAAGATCTTGAGTCCTGGTTGAAGCAGAGATTGTTGCATCGCACCACAAGAAAGGTGAGTTTGACCCATGCTGGTGAAGCTGCAATCAAGCGTTGTGAGCGAATTTTAGATGAAACCGCAGCGTTAGAGGTCGAGGCGTTATCTCAGGCTGATAAGCTATCGGGAACGATTCGGATTGCCGCACCAATCGGGCTCTCACAAAACATGTTGATTGACCTGGTGGAAGATTTTACCGAGCGTCACCCATGGGTCAATATTGATATTCTGGCCTCGGATACTTACTCGCAATTAGTGGATGAGCGCATAGATATAGCCCTTAGATATACCGAGCAACCCGATGATAACCTTATTGCCCGTAAATTGTTTTCGATAGATTCTGTGTTGTGCGCGTCCGATGAGTACCTTAAACAGCATGGAGAGCCTGTATCACCCGCTGAGCTAACAAAGCACAACTGTTTAGTGCATCTTGGCATGTCTGAGTGGCGCTTTATTCGTGATAACCAACAAATTTCGGTGACGGTGAAAGGTAATATTCAAGGTAATGATGTGGGCTTGTTGCTTCGCTCAGCCAGTCGAGGAAAAGGCGTTGTCAGGTTACCCTGCGATCTGGCCAATCCTGCCATTGCAGCTAAACAGCTACGCCCTATACTTCTGGATTATCATACTTCAGCGAGCGCACTATGGGCCGTCTATCTGTCCCGCAGTTATCAGTTACCTTTGGTGAGACAGTTTATCGACTTTATCGCAGAGCAATGGCAAGAGGATATCAAACGCTTAGTGCCCGTGGATTAGCCCTATTCATTAATGTTTGTTGGTTAAGTGCTGACAACAAGCCCCTAAAAATGGGCTTGTTGTCATCATGATGAATTAATGCAGTGCAGAGGTGAAAGGGATGCTCTCACAAATCTTGGCTTCATCGATAAGCAGCTCTTCCAGGCGCGTGTCGACGACCTCTTTATCGAAATATTCATAGGCCAGTTCGACAAACATCTCTTTATGTTTCTCTTCCGATTTGGCGATGGCTTCATAGAAGTCTTTCTCTTTACCCGGCTCAAGCGCCTCGGCAACGAGAGAGAAACGTTCATAACCGCGGGCTTCGATAACGCCGGCGATAAGCATGCGGTCTAAAAACAGTTGATCGCTTGGGTGCCTGTGAAGCTTGCGAACTTGAGTGATGTACTCATCTTTCTGATCGCGGCCGAGTTCATTATCACGGCCATGAATAAGCTTTAATACCTGCTTGAAATGGATCAGCTCCTCGAGAGCTAGCTCTGTCATCGCACGTGCCAGTTTCTTATGCTGGGGATAATGAGACAACATAGACATGGCCATGCCAGAGGCTTTCTTTTCTGCCGAAGCATGATCTTGTAAAAAGGTATCGAAATCGGCTAATACCTTTTCGGTCCACGTAAACGGCGTGTGGTATTTCAAATCAAACATAAGTGCTCTCGGCGAGAAAAAACGGCATTTTACCTAAGTTAGGCCAAGTAGCAAAGCACTAACCTAGTGACTGTTTCATTAGAAGCTGCCTCATCGCTTAACGCTGTCGATTTTACCCTTCTCGGTCGCTTCTATTTTCAACGGGTGTTTTATCTTTTTCCAGGCAGTGACCTTACCGCCAATATTGATGTGTTCAAAATTCTGCGAGGGGTCGATATCTGTGATGCTTAAAAAGTGGGCTAGTCGTTGAAAGCTTCCAGCATCGGCGACATCTATCATCAGCAGATCTTGCTCACGGCCTTTAAAATAATCCAAAGCGCCTTGGAAATGGCGCCGATAACATTCAAGCAGAAAACTGTCTTTGGCAATATTATCTAAGGTCAGCGGAGTAAAAGTCTCGTTATAGCAACGTTTTAATACTGGGTTAAATCCACCATCGCTGCGCTGTAAATTGTTATGCATGCGTTCTAAAAGCTGACGAATAGAAGGCAGCCACTTATCAGACTCACGGGTAAGGTACACAAACTTAGCATCTGGATAGGTTTTATCGAGTTGCTGATAATCACAAAATACCGGAGTATCGGCGATGATCTGAGCCTCATCCATGGCCCTTTGGGTATAGGCCGTGTGCGCGGTCTTAAACCCTAAAGAAAGGGTGGCGACACAGGCGCTGGTGGTGGCCGTTCTTGGTAGGCCTATGATAAAAACTTTTTGCTCTGTCACTTGATTGGGCTCTTTTGGATTAACTTTGTATTTTAAAGTGGCGAGGATTAACCCGCGCGTAAACTTAGGATCCCAGTAAGTTCTATTGGCTCTGGATAGCGGCAAAACTCAACATCTTTTTTATCTATGGCATAGATAGACATTCTATCGGCTAGTTCGTTACCTTCGATGCCAATATGGGCCGCCACATGGGAGATCACCAGCTTTTCTTTAAGCTCTTCATACAGGGCATGTGATGCCTGAATGATCTCCAGGTTCTTAATGTCCCCGGCAGTCTTACGCTTCCAGCCTTTGGTTTTCCAGCCATAGGCCCAGTTAGTGATGCAATTGATTGAGTATTGGGAGTCACTACGGATATGCACTGACTTACCTGCTGCCAAGTTCTCTTTTGCAATTAATAGTGCTTGATGCAGTGCGTTGAGTTCGGCGGAATTATTGGTGCCATAGCTATTATATAAACCGTACCAAAGTTCAGATAATTCATTATTTTTATACACAGCAACGCCAGAGCCTGCTTTACCTGGGTTGGGCTCACAGCCACCATCGGTGTAGATAACCACATCATAGTCAGCGTTAGAGGCTGATGTTTTGCTTGTTGGTGCACTGTGACTCTTACTTGGGCTAGAGGTATTAGCTGGTTTAGCAGCATAGGTGCTCGATGCACCTTTTGAAAATGCGGCATCGGCTTCGGCTTTTGTTTTAAAGGATTTGTACTTAGCCTTAGGAAATTTATCGACCTGGCGCTTGGCTTCATCCCAAGTAGTAAAAATCCCTGTTTCACGTCCTACCCATACCACATAAAACTTTTTAGCCATTTGATACTCTATTTTTTTAATCAAAGAAGTTGTTGAACAGAAGAAAATATATTGTGGCAAATACTACGGTTACCCAGCGCAAAAGTCACCTAATCAGAGGCAAGAAGCCATAAGACTGAGATAGTTTGCGCAATCTTACTGCATTTTAATGGGCGAGTTCACTAGGCGCTAGATTGACTCAGATGAGAATAGCTGTGAAATTAAGCTCCTAAGCTTTTTATATTCAGTTAAAAAGCAGTCAACTAAAGGAGAAGCCATGATCACCACGCGAGCCGTGACCAAAAATGACATACAGCGTATA
Source organism: Shewanella psychrophila (assembly GCF_002005305.1). Taxonomy (NCBI): domain Bacteria; kingdom Pseudomonadati; phylum Pseudomonadota; class Gammaproteobacteria; order Alteromonadales; family Shewanellaceae; genus Shewanella; species Shewanella psychrophila. The sequence goes on along the minus strand of NZ_CP014782.1, from coordinate 2,254,836 downwards.
TGGCAACTAAGGACCAGCGCAATCTTAGTGGGCTGCGCGAGCCACTATACCAAGTTTGAATGTGAAACTTGGGCCAGTTCATCTATGCCGGAAACCTTCACTGAGATCTTGTTATCTCTCGGCGGAATAGTTGCTATTGAAACGCTTGACTCATCAAACGGAGAACAAGGCGCTGAGTGTCTGGGTAAAAGTGTTAGTGGTACTCAGGCAGAGACTCAAGAGAGGGTTCTTGGGTTTGGCTTTGTCGATGCTGCCCAATGTCGATTAGAGGCTGTTTTTGTTGACGCGGAGGCCGTCGGTATGGGCATAGGTAAGTTACTCGCCGCCAAGCTTGAAGTGCAGGCTAAAAAAGCGGGCGTGAAGACTTTATCGTTATCCTCTTCATTAAATGCAGCTGGTTTTTATCAAAATTTAGGCTATATCGCCGGAGATGAGACTCAATGGCGACATCCTAGTGGTATCGACCTTATGTGTATTCCTATGACTAAATCATTATGACTCGGATTAGTTCATATCTCTTTAGGTTGCTGGCTGACTCACTGAATTATCTTTAACCTTAGGTAAACTCTTAAAATGTTACTATTCGTTCAGCTAGATTCACTTTGATTTTTCAGGAGTAAATAATATGACGAGTCGTCCCATTATCTGTGATTGCGATCCAGGCCATGATGATGCCATCTCCCTTATTCTTGCTTTCAGTACTAGAGCCTTGGATGTGTTGGCAGTGACCACGAGTGCCGGCAATCAGACACCAGATAAGACACTCAATAATGCGCTGCGCATACTGACTTTACTGGGGCAATATGAGGTGCCCGTGGCTGGTGGCGCGCTTAAACCTTTGGCGAGGGAGTTGATCATTGCCGACAATGTGCACGGCGAGTCAGGCCTAGATGGCCCTAAGTTACCTGATCCTGGTTTTGCTCCGGTTGAGCTCAATGCGGTGGAGTTAATGGCGCAGAAAATTCGCGCCACTAAGGTGCCGGTGATCCTCAATCCTACGGGCCCTTTGACCAATATCGCCTTGCTGTTAGCCAGCCACCCCGAATTGCACGCTAAGATAGACAGCATTGTCTTGATGGGGGGCGCTGCGGCTGCGGGTAACTGGACGCCGGCCGCCGAGTTTAATATTTTTGTCGACCCTGAAGCGGCCGATATGGTGTTTAAATCAGGTATTCCCATCGTCATGTGTGGGCTGGATGTGACTCACCAAGCTTATATCGTGGATCAAGATATAGAACGAATTCGCGCCATAGATAATCCGGTGGCTCAGTGCGTCGCGGGTCTATTGGATTTCTTCATGATCTATCATCAGGATCCTAAGTGGGGACTCAAGGGCGCACCTCTGCACGACCCTTGCACCATAGCCTGGCTGCTGAAACCTGAGCTGTTTACTGCCCAAGATGTGTGGGTCGGTATAGAGACTAAGGGAGAGTATACCCAAGGCATGACAGTGGTGGACAGATATCAGTTAACGGGCAATAAGCCTAATGCCAAGGTGCTGTTCGATGTGGATCGTGACGGTTTTGTGGAGCTTATCGTCGAATGCTTGCAGGCTTACAATAAATAGTCTTCACTCGGCTAACTTTTTAAATTAAGAGGTTTTGAGCGCATATTTTATCAGCAGATTATGCGCTCATTGGTGAATCTCTGTGAAACTTACTTTTCCATGCATTGGGAGAGCAGCTTGGCAAAAAAATCACTGCCTTTACGCTGGGTAAATTCGATATTTCGTTCGGGAATGGATTCCGGATCGTCATAGCTGGCTAGTGCTTGCTCCATGCTAGATTCTCGAATGATATGCAACAAGGGGTAGGGAGAGCGATTGGTATAGTTAGATGGCTCATCCATAGGCTCCCCATCGAAACAGTAATCCGGATGCATGCTGGCCAGTTGATAAACACCTTCATAGCCTTGCTCTATGAGTAGGTCATTGGCGACATCGACCAGATCCAGGTAAGGGTAGAAGCCTTCGAAACCACGGGGGACGATAAATAGTGTGGTCTCTAATTCTGGATTGTCATCTAACCGCTTACACTCTTTTATTAAGGCTTCGAGCACATTATGCATCTTGGACTCGTCTATGACCGAGTAGCGTATGCTGCCCCGTTCGACTTCCCGGCGAGCGAACGGACAGATGTTGTACTTCATTATTACCCGCTCTACCCAATTCTGAGTCTGTTGAGCGATGAGCTGAAGTTCTTTGTCTTGTTCGTGCTGTGACATGGGGCTTGCCTTAATCTGTTTTGATGATGCATCGATGGGCAAGGATAAGGAGGAAACTTGCCAGGTGCAAGCTTGCTTTTCATCTCCCTTTTAAAGGCACCATGCAGTTATGGCATGATCATAGGGATAATTGATGCCACGAGTAAGAGTGCCATGGAGATGTTGAACATTTTCTGTTGTCGTTCATTTTTGAGTAGACGTTTAAGGGCGACCCCAAAACCTAGCCAAGTGATGGCGCAAGGAAAGGCGGCGCCGAGGAAGACGGCTGCGATAGTTAATACTTGAGGGGTTAAGGACGTATCAAGATTGGTGAAGGTCGCTACAGCACCCACGGCCATGATCCAGCCTTTTGGATTGACCCATTGAAAGGCGGCCGCTTGTATAAAGCTCAATGGATTCGATGTCTCTTTCCCTTCCATTTTACTGCTGCTATTGGCGATTAGCCATGAGAGGTAGAGCAGGTAAGTTATCCCTATATATTTGATGACTAAGTGAATCACCGGATAGGTCTGGAATAGGGCGCTCATGCCTAAACCTATGGCGAGTACCATACAAGGGAAGCCGAGGCAGATGCCAATTAAATGCGGCAAGCTACGTTTTATACCAAAGTTGACCCCTGAGCTCATCAACATGACGTTGTTTGGGCCCGGGGTTATTCCGGACGAAAAGGCAAACAGAGCAATAGCTAAAATGAGTTCCATATATGACCTGTAGGGTAAACAGGGAAACTATATTAGCTAAATTGGTGAGACAGTGAAGCTAAACTTGCAACTGGGACTCATTTTCTTAATCTGGTTTATAGTGAAGCATCCTAAGCCCAGTATTTTAAGATTATTATTCTAGATAGGCCATGGGCAAATGTTTTCAATTTTGGTTACTTATGAGTCAGGTTAGGTTAACCTTTGCTAGGTTATTGTTGAGGCATTGAAAAATTGTTGAGTGCCTAGCGCTGATATCGAAAAGGAACCTCACTATCAAAAAACTAATTTGCTTATTTTTAATCACATTTTTGACGGCCTGCGTCACTGTTGACCACGTTGAAACTAGCCCAATGCGCACGACTATGGTGACAACGGGTGATCTCGGTTTCATTTCTGACAAAACTTCTCGTTTTGCCTGGCATCCTTCATTGGAAAATGTGGTTGCGGATGAGAGAATTGACAGTGAAGAAGTCGTTCGTCATATGCGAACTGCGATCACTCAAATGATGGAGTCTAAAGGTTATCGACTCGTGTCTATTGATGAGTCTCCAGATTTGCTGTTAGGTTTTGGTTTAGCACTCGAGTCCGATATGAGTGATGCCGAAATTTTGAAGAAAGCCGGTTTAGTGGCTGGCTTATCGACTACTGGTATCGACACCGAACAGTATGAGAAAGGTTCCGTGCTGGTGGCACTTTTCAAGCCTAATCAGTTACAGCCGGTTTGGCGGGTATTAGCCCAGGGCTTTACTGATTTTAAACAGTCTGGTGAACAGAGGCAGCAACGTTTTGATGAACTTATTTCTTTAATGTTGGGAAGCGTTCCTAACGTTTAATTTTAAAGATAGAAGTTTAGGAGAAGGATTTTGAAATTTTCAATGACACGAATCTTAGTATTAGCATTAGCGCTGATTTCGTTTCAAGGCTTAGCATCTGCAGAGTGGGTTAAAATTGCAGATAAGACAGTCGATTATAAGACTGAAACCGATACGGTTACTCCTCATTATAGTGAGAAAAGCGTCACTCATATCAAGCTAAAATGCACTCAAGGTTCGGTGAACCTGCATAAAGTCGTATTAAAAATGAGTGATGGTACCAGCAAGACCGTGGACAATTTAGGTATATTGACCAAAGGACTGTCGAGTCGCAGTATCAGTGTGCCTAAAGGTGATACTAAGCTCGAGTCTATCGATTTTACCTATGACAGCGTCGGTAGTCAGACCATGGCTGTTGCCGGACTCTCCAAGAAAGGTAAACTGGATATAATGGGCAAGAAACCTGCCGACAAAGACTAATACCAATCATAAGTTATCTCTGTTAGCGCAAAACAAGCCCGCAAGGGCTTGTTTCATATTGGGCAGACCAAATGCTTAGCTGGCATCAAGAAGACTGGGGTGTCTTAAAAAAACCTGCAATCGTTTTATCTCTTGTGAAGTAAAATGTTGCTTAAGATATGCTTCAATCTTTATCTCATCTTCCTCTGCATTTACATCCACATTCTCATAGTCTTTCTTTAATGTCTGCTGAAAATTTTGATAGTTTTTGACTCGGGCTTTCCATTGCTTTTCTGTGATTTTTACTTTCTCTACTCTGGCTGAAACTTCCGGTGTCATCTCCAGTGGTTGAACTTGATTGTTATTGAGTAATGCGACAATTTTATCGGCTTGGAGACTGGGGAGTAATGCTTGTTGCTCAGACGCATCTAACTGACTGATTTGATGGGCTAGCAATTGCTTTTTTTGCTCCGAGGTTAGAGAGGTATCTTGCCTGATAGCCACTCTGGCTATGGCTTGTCGGTCGTAAGCATTGTCTTGTGCGAAGAAGGCATTAATCTCCTCGTCATTGAAAAATCGATACTGGCTATCATGAGTTAGTTCAATAAAGTCATAGCTCTGGGAAATCTGCATATCTTCATCTATGCTGGGGCTGAGATTTTTTATCTCGACCAGAGCCAGTTGATAGTCACGATAACGCCAAAATAGGGCTAAAAGATAGGCTTGATCTGTCGAGTTTAACGCTAGACTTTGAGCTAGCTGAATGAGCCTAGGCTCTAGGGGGATTTGAGTCTGTTGATACTCTAGGATGATGTCATCAAAGGTCCATCTTAGCGCCAGCTCCAATATCAATGGATGCCTAATATCTTGAGGCGGCAGTGATGGTTTAACATCTCTTGAGTGTGATTTAAGTGATGGGGTTTCTTGCCCTGTTTTACTGGTTAATTTTGGTGACGAGCTTCGATGTTCTGCAGTGAAAGCTGGATACAGAACCAAGCCAAGGGTGAGTAAAATTAACGATATCAGCACAAATATACCTATGGGCTTAGTGAATCGTTGGCTTGGCTTAGTTCTGTTATTCATGATTAGAGTCCTAGCTGGGCTAAACGGCTTAAGTGCTGTCTGTATACTGTGACAGGGTTCGTTTCAAACCAGCTTACCAAGCCGAAAGTCTGATTCACCTCATCTAAGTGGTTCATTTTATAGTTATCTTTGATGACTAGACCTAAATGAGAGCTACAAGTTGAAACCAGACCGTCATTAGGTTCATCAAAAAGTAAACCTGTTAGGCTCAACGGATAATCACTGACATCTAATGCATGGGTGAACTGACTGGAACCGGACCAGGAGAAGTAATAAACACCGTTGTCGGCGAGTGCTGAACCTTGGCCGCAATACTGAGACGGAATACCTTCCGGATAGTTCTGATTAAATGCGACAGAGCCTGCGGTAGTGAGTGATTCCATTGCTGCTATGGTGTCCGCTGGCAGGCCACTATTACCGGAGATCCCCGCAATGATAGACGCTAAAGTATTAAAGCCTTGTTGAGCAAGCCATTCTATCGCCGAATCGGCTGGTACTGCACCGCGGACAAAGTCGGCGACATTGCTGCCCCAGTTAACGCCACCGATTGAGGTTACCGATGCCACCATTTCAGGACTGATACTGGCAACGTAACGTGTGGTTGGGCCGCCATGGCTGTGACCAATCAGGTTGACTTTATCAGCACCGGTTTGTGCAAGAACGGCTTGGACGTAGCTGCGTAATTGTTCACCCCGCACCTCACTGGAATTAGCTGGTGACACGCTCGCCACGAATACCTGAGCCCCTTGTTGCTGTAGTGCTTGAGGTATTCGATAGAAGTAATCTATCCCCCAGATATCATCAAAACCAAATAAGCCGTGAACCAGTACTATTGGATACTTAGTCGCCGATGTAGAGGTGCTGGCCGTAACATTGAATGAACTTGATAAGCTCAAGAGCAAGATTGTAAGAGTGTAGATCCATCTGTTCATATTATTCCCCAGGGTGTTGTTGACTGTCTTGTTACTTCGTCTTGTTGTTTAGTATTTTATTGTTAGCGGTCTGTATGAAAAGTGACCGCCTGTAATTATTGTTATCTCAATAATCTGATTGAATCAAGCTATGTTTTCTATTAAAAGTCAGGCTAGACAGGAGTTGTAGGCGTGTTTAAAACTAGCGGTTGAGGAGTAAACTGAGTAATAGCGTTAGATGTCGGACCTGTTTAAGACAGACCGTGCTTTAGCAAAGGCTAATGAAATAATTTTATTTCTTCAATATTAGGCTCTGGAAATATAGCTGGTAGCCGAGTTTTTGACTGATTGCGATAGGAAAATCAGGGTATTAAATTATGTTTGGTTTGAACGAGGATAATCATATTGTTAATGCAAAGAGGCAAACCATTGCTTGCCTCTTTTCAGTTATCGTGAGATTACGACTAAAATGTTGCCTTTACCCCAAGGTTCACAGAGGTGCCAAGACCCTTGGTGTTGTAGCCTGAAAATGTGTATGCCTGAGAGCGAGCCGAGTAATAATCCTCGTTCAGTAGATTTTCGACTCCCAGAGACAACTGCCAGTTGTCGATTTGATAGCTGCTGCTTAAGTTTACCAAGTTATAGCTGCTGACAGGTCCTTGTGTACCGACGTATTTAGCGTTTATGGGCTCGAAACGCTTACGGTCGCCAACATAGAGGTAATTGATGCCGATTCTGGCATCTTCAAGGGGTTGCCAGTTAAGGGTTGCTGTGAATTTAGGGGCTGAGATGGTCTTACCGTCGAGGTAAGTATCTTTATCGGTATTCTTACCTTCTATCCAGCTATAGCTGACGCTGGTACTTAAGTTGTCTTGTATTTGATAATTGAGTTGTCCTTCATAGCCCCAAATTTTTTGTGGCTCACGAACAGGCATATAAACGCCTGTCTCCTCAATGTATTCGCTACCCGTTCCTAACTCTGAATTACTCCGATATGCAGCGATTTCATAGCTAACGTCTGCAATTTGTCCCGAAATACCCACTTCGTAGTTGTCAACAATAGAGGCTTCTGTGCGGATTAACGAGATATCATCGACGGTTGCGGTGCGAAGTAACTGGCCTAGATCTGATATGTCGGATCCTTGAGAGAAGCTCATAAATGGGCTGAAATACTCATTCATATTATATCTGATCCCGACATTAAAGGTGGTGGTGTCATAATCAATATCACCGCCTTTTACATCCATGGGAACCGAGCAAGTATCTGGGGCGATACAGAGTTTCAGTGCCTGGTAGTCATCTACGCTGAGATCGACACTGTCTTGACGAATTCCGGCTTTCACTATCCAGTCATCATAGAGCACTATTTTAGTCTGTAAGTAGGCGGCTAAGTTAGTCATGTCCATCTCTGGCACCCAAATTCGGCCGTCATCGAGAGGCTGGGAGCTTACATCGTTGAGTGCATCAAGGCCATAGATGAAGCTGACTTCGACATCATCCCAATCGACTTGTGTATTGAAGTTTACCCGTAAGCCTTTCTTGTCCGATTTAATTAATGATTGGCCGCCGGCATAACCTTCACTTGGGTTAGAAAGAAGTGTGGAGTAGAAGAACATATTTTCGATAACTTGGGCATAGCCATCGACTGTCAGCTGAGTGTTAGAAAATAATGCTTCATCAACATATTTCAGCATCAAGTTATGATTACCACGTGGCCCCTGAGGTTCACCGAGCTTAGTTACACCCGATGTATCTTTGATGGCATAGGTCTTAACACCACTGTTGACGCTACCGACCACGTCCACATAATCGGCTTCCTGTTGAGCATCGTAATAGTTATAGGTCAGCTGCAGATACTTCTCTTCATCGAAGGCATAACCGAGCTTTGTGAATAGATTCTTAGATTTAGTCTCTGATAACCCGTATTTAAGACCGATAACATCACCTTCTGAGTCACGCTGTAAACCTGTTTCTTCGATTGCACCACTCAATACATAACTGAAATTATCGACTGTGCCGTCTATGGAGGCATCGAAACGGTAACCTGGAGTATCTTCGAATTTTACTGCACTGAACTTGCTCGATGCACCTAGCTGGATTCTGGCTTTGTCATCGCTACTGGCCTTCTTAGTGATGTAGTTAATGATGCCGCCTGATGCGCCATTACCATAAATAGAGGTCGCGCCCTTGATCACTTCGATACGCTCAATGGCTCCGGCATCGATGGAACGAATGCCTAATTGACCGTTTCGTAGTGGCGTCGACTGTGGCACACCATCAATCATGATCAATGCCTGTCGGCCGCGTAATGTTTGTCCTGAGTTACTTGAGGTTCCTGAACTTGGTGCCATTCCCGGTACACGGAACGCCAGTATGTTTTGCAGCTCTGAGCTAACGAGCATATCTTGCTTAAGCATCTTGTTGTCAATCAAGGTGACCGAAGATGGCACTTCATCAATGCGTTCGACACTGCGACTGCCTGTGATAATCATTCGCTCCATAGAATTATCTGAAGTGTTATGTTCGTCGGCGATAACTGAAAGTGAGGGAAGCGCGAGGCAAAGCAATGCACATCGTGTGGCGATGGCTGTTTTACTTAATGAAAATGACATGGATGATCCTGACAATGTAAATAATGTGGCGCAAATGGTATAGATTATCAATATCATTTGAAGCTTATTTACATAAGTTTCCCTACTGTTGTGATCTAATGCATAAACCTCTTCAGATGAAACCCTTGATAATACTTACTAATTTAGTATCTTTTTTGCGCTATTTTTGAAATGTAAACTTTGTTTTGTTGCTGCCTATGCACTCTGAGCTAATTGCTTTAAGGTAATGACACTATTTTATGTGCTTAATAATTGATGTGGTGAAATGAGAATAAGGGTAGAACAGCGGATCATTATTGATTTCTCAACTAACAAAATTTTAGATTGTCCAACTGGCTATGAGAAAGAGATAGGCACCAATGAAGCACTGTTACTTAAGCTATTCACCAGTCGACCAAACCAGTTATTGTCTAAGGAAGAAATCATCGCCTTTGTTTGGAAAGACAGGGGCATAATCGTCGAAGAGGGCAGCCTGCTACAAAGTATTTCTGCTTGCCGCAAGTTGCTCGATGATAAGTCAAATCAGCTGATTAAAACGGTTAGGGGTAAAGGCTATCAATTTGAAGGAGAGGTGAGTGCTGACTTACCTCATCCTATTAAGCATCATCAGAATGAAAGTTTGCCTGTTCCCGCCACTCACGAGCCTGCAGTGCCAGGTATGCCTTGGTTGAACCATGGGCTGTATTTTGTACTCCCTTATATCGGCGTTATTGTATTGGGCATGGTCTTCATGACATTCACATCATATCTACCTGGTAAAACCTATCAGGAATGTTATCTCGTGCTACCTGAGCAAGATATTGCACAGCGGTTAAGCTCACCTTTGATATATGAGTCTGGTAACACTCAATTATTGCTCAGCGAGCAAGGATCCTACGGATTTAAAAAGGGCGTAGAAGGAGTTAATTGCAGTGAATAAAGTCATGCTTATTATCTTAGGTTGCCTTAGTGGTGGGCTCACTCTGTTTTTTCTCGCACAAGACTCATTACCCAGTGGAAGTTTCGAGTCTAATACCCGGGTTTATTTAAATGAAAAGAATACACGTCTGTTAGTGCCTACTTTCGTTAAAATCGAATTTACAGATGATAGATATCATCTTTTCTTCTTGTTAGATGGCCGAACTGGCTTTAATTCAAACGGCACCGTCTCTTTGTCCGGTAACCACCTGAGATTTATTCAAGAAGAGCATGAGCGTATATTCCCGGAAAAAGCGGTGACGGTCACAGAGCAGGCTTTTATACGCAACGGTGCTTTCTCTGATAGTTTCGAGCTGCAAGCTATCGATGAAGACTCGTTTTTACTCAGTGGTGACTACTTGTCACTCTACTTTGAAAGCATAGATAACGATTAACTCTGCCATTTTATCAATCATTCTAGTCCTTGATAATGCTTGTTTAGCGTTATCAAGCTGATCTGTTCATTCATTTCTTCACTTCTGCTGAAATCTACAAGCTTTAATTAACCATTTGATTTTAAAGTTTATATATTTATTTTTATCTTTAATTAATTATCAATAAGGATTATTGATAAGTCATTTTTGTTAAATCCTCCTAATCTGCACAGCCCCTAAACATAAAGAGGAATGGATTGTATGAAGACTAAGTTTTTAGCCCCTTATGCATCTGCGTTAATCGGCAGTCTGTTAGTGGCTGGCTGCGGATCTGAAGAGAATGTGAGTCAGGCTCCCATTTCGGTATATGTCCCGTTTTCAATTAATGCACTGCCAATACCCAATGACGGCTATGGTTTTGACTCAGACCATACCATAGCCTTTCCCGTCGAGAACCAGGTTGAAGGTGTAGATAGGGAGAACTTTTACCGCAGTTCAGACACTGTCTATGCCGCTCTAGATGGCTGGGGATTATGTGTTGAGCCAATCAGGATCCCTATTGCAAGTATCGATGCCGATGAGAGGTATCCGCTAGATAGTGCCAGCCTAGTGAACAATATCATGCTGATAGATGCAGCAAGCGCTAAAGCTGTGCCAGCAGAGATAACCGCCAGTGGAGAAGAGATTAAAATCGCTTGTCAGCAGGCCTTAAACAGTGAGAGTCGTTACTTTTTAGCGGTCAGCGATAGAGTGAAAACTCAGTTTGGTGAGCCATTAATGGCCGATGCCAGCTTTACAAGTTTGTTGTCGAGAGATGAAGACGACCTCAGTGAAACAGAGTTGTTAATCAAACAACAAATAACATTGGCCACTGAAGCTTATCAGCAAGCTTCCGGGCAAGGAAACGTGATCTATGGGGCTCAATTTACCACCCAAAGTGTATACCCGATCTTAGATTCAATCATTGAGCATGATGCTTCAGCCTCTTTGGGGGAACTGACGAAAATAAACGATGCTAGAAAATATGATACCTACCAAACCAGCTTAACCATGCCTTATTACCTGCCTTTTACCAAAGAAGATGAGGCAAGTTGTCTGGTGGATGAGTTTGATCCCATAACAGCTTGTCCGGATCTGTACCGGTGGATGAAGCCTGAGTCCGGTGGTGAGCACTTAACCAAAACCAATACCTTGCCTCAATCTACATCCCTTGATGTGGTTGCCGATATTCACTCTCCGACTGACTGGGATGGTAAGCAACCCCTGCCTGTGGTGCTGTTTATTCATGGTGTGACGGCAGATAAAAATGCTGCCTCTTTGATGGTAAAAGATTATGTGGATCAAGGCTTCTTAGTTGCCGCCATTGATATGCCCTATCACGGAGAGCGGATCATGTATGACAGGGAAGGCAATGAGATCAGCGCGCAAGTTGATAAGGCAAACTTTATCAACATAGCTTCACCCTTGACGCTGAGGGGGAATTTGACTCAGGCGGTATCCGATAATTTAAGTTTACGCTATGCCTTGAACAAGGTCTCCTGGACGGATCCAACTAATGTCCATTTAGTGGGTCATTCACTGGGAGGAATCGTCTCTGTGATGGTGAGTGAGATGTCTCAGCAGGTCGAAGCCCTGCATTTTAATACGGTTAACTTTGTTGTACCGGGACAAGGTCTGGTGAATCTGACGTTAACCTCTGACACCTTAGGTGAAGAAACGGAACAAGCGATTAAGCAGTCTCCGGATATTCAAAGAGGTATCGCAGAAACCTTAGTGCCACAATCTTGCCAACCAAGCGACAGTAACGAAACCTGCATTTTGTCATTGCGAGAATTTGAGAGCGTATCTGAACATAATCAAATCACAGTGTCAGCACTGGAAGAGGATATTTATGCTTTGCTCTTACCAGACTTTAAGCAAGGGATTCAAGCGAGTACCGACAGTGCAGACCCTGCTAACTTTGTTCAGAGACAAAATATGGCAATGCAGCCGACATTGCTTATCGAAGCGGTAGGTAACTGTAATGCTAGCTGTGAAGTGGGTGAGTACTTACCCGATTTTGTGGTGCCTAATTCCAGCCCCGACAATGTGATGACAGGTACAGATCCGTTAGTTACAGCCTTAAATCTTGGAGTGATAAGAGGCAGTGTAATCGATGAATCAGGAACTGGACTCAGAGTGATGATCAGGGCAACAGTTGGCGGTCACGGTACCTATCTTTTCCCTTATGAAGGTCCGATGGATGAAGAGGGTAAACCGGGTATTCCTGATACTGAAATTCTGGATGAAGTCTGGAATGCGACCGATACCCAGCAGGTTGCTGTCGCCAGCATGGTGATATCTGATGGCGGCGAAGTGATGATCAATAACCTGGATAATATTGAGTAGGAGTCTGCACAATGAAACACTTTCCTAGAACATATACATGTCTTGCAGTTCTTTTGGCTACTCATCAGGCGGTAGCGGCAGGTTTTCAAATTAATGCTCAATCGGCGACTGGGCTTGGCCGTGCATTTGCCGGTGATGGGATTATTGCCGACAACGCTTCGGTTATGGCTAAAAACAGCGCCGCTATGTCATTGATTGAAACTCCTGAACTCTCATTCGGTGGTGTGGCTGTTTTAAGCAGTGTAGATGTGTCTGCAGCGCTTTATACTCCGATAGTGGGGGATACTGTGGATGCCAGTGTCGACGATATTGCTGAAGATGCTTTTATACCTAATGCCTATTACGTTCACCCTATAGAGGGGACTGATTTTACTTTAGGGGCGTCAGTGTATTCCAATTTTGGCACTAATATTGTGTTTCCTGAGGACTATGTTGCGAGGGAATTTGGCGGAGAAACCTCGTTAACCAGCGTCAACTTTGGTATTGCACTCTCCTATCAAGTGACTAATAAATTCAGCTTAGGTGGCGGTATCGATGTGATCTATGGCGATGGCGATATCAAACGTAAAGGTTTGTTAGATGTCGAGGCTGATGGCGTTGGTTATGGATTTAACTTAGGGCTGGCCTATGAATTTGACCGCGACAATCGTATCGGTTTAAGTTACCGCTATAGTCCTGATATCGAAGCTAAAGGCGAAGTGTCGATGGGTGGAGAGTCAGCCGACAGCATTAATATTCCTTTACCCGATATGCTTGAGTTATCTGGATATCATAAGTTGACTGAAAAATTTGCGTTTCATTACAGTGTGCAATATGTTGCATGGTCTGAATTTAATGCATTAACGTCAGAGGAACTCTCGTCGAGTATTAAAGAATATCAATGGGTCGATGCTGGGCATATATCCATAGGGGGCACCTATTATCTGTCCCCTCAAGTAGAGTTAAGAGCCGGGTATATGTACGACAAAGCCCCTACAGATAGCTTGAGCTCTTTGTCGATCCCCGACTCAAACAGACAATGGCTTTCTGCTGGAGCAAGCTATCATTTGTCGGATAAACAGAGTGTTGATCTGGGCGTGAGTTATGTACTGGGTGAAGATGAAGTGGTGGAAGAGTCACTGACCATTATTCCAGGCACACAGTCGAGTATTAAGGCACTGACCACAGCTGACGCTTGGCTTATCGGGGCGCAATACAGTTATCGTTTTTGATGTCAAAGGTGCATTGGCTCTGGTGTCGATGCGCCCATATTTCTTATTATTGTTTAATAAAATGGAAGATTTAACATGTTTAGAATGCTTGGTTTAGGGTTATTTTTTGCTGCAACGTCGGTGAGTGCAGCGACGTCCAAAGACTTAATCAAATCTACCGAGTCATGGGACGGCAATAAACTACCTGCGTACTCATTGACCCAACCTGAAGTGACCATTAAAGAGATAGTGATAGCCCCCGGTGAAGAATTGCCTTGGCATCAACATCCGGTGATTAATGCCGGCATACTTCTAAGTGGTGAATTGATGGTGTACACCCGCGACGGTAAACAGAAAAATCTAAAAGCTGGGGATACGCTGATTGAGTTGGTTAACACCTCTCACTACGGGAAGAATATCAGTACAGAGCCGGCCAAAATAGTGGTGTTTTATCTGGCGGAGCAAGGAGATAAAGTGACGGTGTTAGATCATAAACACTAATTATCAATCAAGTATAGATAAAAGAAAGCTGATGACATATACCAATCAGTATAAGAAAGTGATCTACTCAGAGTTATTTTTGGCAAACAAATTCAAGGTGAATAGATGATGGAATGGTTATTCCCTTGTGAGGCTATTCAACGAAGAAGTAGGCAGCCAAAAACACTCCTGAAAGGCAAGTTTTAGCGCTTCATATGCAGTGTTAACGAGCTAGAACGTAGAATAACTATGCTCTTCACTCGTTGCTAGCAACATGGATGTTGTGAATGTCATTCATGCAGGAGCAATTAATGACCTTGCCTCTGAAGCGCTAAACTCTCGCTGAGCGATCACATCTTTATGCTGATTGGTATGGTATGAGCTTTTCTATTTAACCCGTCAGTCTAACCGACGCTAATCTCATAGGAAGTGAACTTACGTAGGTTAATCACACCAGTATCGAAGATCAGGTACTGCCCCTTAATGCCGAGCAAAACGCCACTGACGACTGGCTCTTTATCGAAGTTATGTGAGCTTATCTTGGTTGGAAACTCGGTAACGGGGAAGTGGATACTCTGTATCTCTTCATCGAGTTTCTCTATGGCATAATCACCATGGGCCATGCATATCTCATGGATCTTGTTTTCGACTTCAGGCAGTAATTCTGCAGCCTTGGCCTTTAGGTCGATATCTTCAGCATTGCCCTTTAACATGGTGCGCCAGTTAGTCTTATCGGCGATCATCTTGGCAAGTTCGACTTCGACCAAGCCAGAGATCTGTCTGGTCGAGACTTTGAGGATAGGCAAACCTTGAGTCGCACCTTGATCTATCCAACGGGTCGGCAGTTGGGTATGACGAGTGATGCCAACTTTTAATCCCGACGTATTCGACAGGTAAACATAGTGAGGCACGAAACAATTAGCCTCTCCCCATTCTGGCTCGCGGCAGGTTCCCTCGGCAAAATGACAGGTTTCGGGCTTCATGATACACATGTCGCAGCTGGCCAGTTTTCTCATACAGACAAAACAGTGCCCCTGTGAGTAACTTTTTTTGGTTTTCTTTCCGCAGTTACTACAGCAAATTTTACCGGTATGGGTCAAAGTCACTGTGGTGCCGATGAGTGGGTTCATATCTAATAAATCGTCGCCCACTGGCAACTGATACTGCACCTGCTGGTTATCATCCAGTGTGGCGCGCATCTTCTTGATGGTTCCTAACATATTTTTTCCTATCATTGAGGGGACTCTGACGGTCCCTGACAATGGTATTTGCATGACATTGGCATTTATATTTAGTATACCAGATTGTTGACTTTGTTCTTGATTGATTTAATCGATTGCGAGGTGGTTTTGTAAAGAGGCTAAAGGAGGAGCCATCGAAGAGAAAGCTTCTCTTCGATGTTGAGGTTGAGTCTAACTTTTACTTTGGTCAGAGGCAGGTTTAGTGGCTTATTTTATCGAGTACTACATCGTCACCTAAGGCATACAGGGCTTCGGATAGTTGTTCCTCTTGTTCGGGATTTTTCATGCCGAGATCGAAGTTTGCTCTGAACAAGGCGATGCCCGTGTGGCTTGCCGTCTCATAGCGACTACTGAAGTGTTCGATATTGATCCCTAGCGCACTTATTTTATTAGATATTTCATGTACCAAGCCCGGCCTGTCGTAGGCGACCAATGAGAAGCTAAGATGTTGTAGTTTATTGGGCTGCTTGCTGGTCTTGGAATAAGTTAGACTCAATCCTTCGATACATTCCAGGGTCTCGATTAAGACATCCCAGTTGGATGATGGCACTTCTAAAAGGAGTATGGCGGCAAAGATACCATCGATATGGCGTAGCTCAGAATCCAGCCAATTCCCCCCGTGGCGGCTTACCGCGTGAGCTATCTGCTCCACGAGTCCTTTTTTATCTGCGACCTGTAGTGTGATTAAATAGCGTAACATATTGATACTCCGTATGATTTTAATTATTCCATCCTTGATTAGGCACTGTAACACTAGTGTCATCTTTACGTCATATAATGCCACACATCAGAATAATGAGAATGTTTCTAAACTATTGTTAGCATAGCAATTGAAACAATCCCAGTGAAAAGTCTACTGGCTACTTAATAAACGAGGTTCTAATGGAAACTCAGGTAAGACAACCTGATTCTAAGGCGAATAACCTACTGATGGGGAGAGGCTCAAGCAGAAGGGCGATTAAGGATAAGTTGACTCAAGTCGGGGTGACTATCGGCGGAGCCATGGTATTTATCGCTCTGTTGTTGATCTTTTTTTATCTGCTCTATGTTATCAAGCCTATCTTCGATGACGCCGAAGTATCGCCCGTATCAAGCGTGGATCTTCATGACTCAGTTCCGGCTCTGATGGTTGGAAGCGATGAGCAAAATGAAATTATGTATCGTGTCTCTCAAACTGGCCAAGTTGATTTTTATGATGTTAGCTCATCAAAATTAATTGAAACTGAACAGCTGGAATTTCCTGAGGGAAGTCAGGTTGTCAGTAGTGCAGCCTCGGTACCAAGTGAGCAGAGGTTTGCCTTCGGCCTTGATAATGGTCAGGTGATCATTTCAGGAATCGAGTTCGGTGTGACTTATCCAAATAATAACCGCCTCATTACGCCTAAATTGAGATTTCCTAACGGTAAGGCGGCCATGACGGTCGATGAGCAAGGGCAAGCGATTAATCATCTCGCATTCGATTACAGTAGCGATATGATGACGTTTGCTTATCAAGACGATGATAATGTATGGCGTCTGTCTCGTCAGGAGGGCGAGGAGAACATGATGACCGAAGAGGTCGAATGGTCTGCTTACAACGGCATTATTAAGGATGCACCTGTAGATGTTCAGCAGCAGCTGATGACCCCAGATCAGCGCCAACTCCTGCTTAGATCGGGTAATAAGTTGTTTATCTATGATATTCGCGATGCCGAAGCGGTATCTCTGAGCCAAGTATTAGAGCTGGGGCGTACAAGCGTTAACGTCACCAATGTTAGCCTGCTTGCAGGGGCAAGCTCCTTGCTGGTGAGCTACGACTCAGGCTTAGTGCAACAGTATTTTCAGGTCAACGGCAAACAAGGGCGTCAGTATCAAGAGATACGCGACTTTAAAAATCATGGAGGCATTAAGAGTGTAGCTTCTGAGTTTTATCGTAAGAGCTTCGTTACTATCAGCGATAATGGCCAGCTGTCGTTACTTTATACTACCAGTCAAAGAAAACTCTTCTCTGAGGATTTCAACTTAAAAAATCCGGGCACGCTGGGCTTTAGTCCACGTTCAAATGCCTTGGTGGTGGAAGCCGACAACAAGTTACACATGTTCAGCGTTTCAAATACTCATCCCGAGGTGTCATGGAGCGCCATGTGGAGCAAGGTGTGGTACGAAGGTTATCCTGAGCCCAAGTATGTGTGGCAGTCGACTTCTGGCTCAGATGATTTTGAAGCTAAGTTGAGCTTGATGCCATTGGCGTTTGGTACCATGAAAGCCGCTTTCTATGCCATGCTTTTTGCCACTCCCCTGGCGATTGCCGGCGCTATTTATACCGCCTACTTTATGACGCCTAAGGTGCGTTCCGTCGTCAAGCCAACCATTGAAATAATGGAAGCCTTGCCTACGGTAATACTCGGCTTTCTTGCCGGTTTATGGCTGGCTCCTTTGATAGAGGATCACCTGCCGGGGATCTTAGTATTACTGACCCTCTTGCCAGTCTCGATACTGACCAGCGCTTTCATCTGGCATAACTTGCCGGATAAGGCTAAGCAGTTATTGCCAGAAGCCTATCAGGAGTTGATGTTGATCCCGGTGATCTTATTCGTCGGTTGGTTCTCCTTTGCCATCAGTCCGGCATTGGAAATCGCCTTCTTCGATGGTGATTCAAGATTGTTTATCACCAATGAACTGGGCATCACTTTTGACCAGCGTAATGCTCTGGTTGTCGGTATCGCCATGGGGTTTGCGGTCATTCCAACTATCTTCTCCATAGCCGAAGATGCGGTGTTCTCTGTGCCTCGTCATCTTTCTAATGGCAGCTTGGCGCTCGGTGCTACCAACTGGCAGACACTGACTCGCGTAGTCTTATTAACTGCAAGTCCGGGTATTTTCTCCGCCATCATGATGGGAGTGGGGCGTGCGGTTGGCGAAACCATGATTGTACTCATGGCCACAGGTAACACGGCCATTATGGAGTGGAGTGTGTTTGAAGGCATGCGAACCTTGGCGGCGAATATTGCCGTGGAAGTACCTGAGTCGGCCATCGGCAGCTCTCACTACCGGGTACTCTTCCTCGCGGCCTTTGTATTGTTTGTTTTCACCTTTATCTTCAACACTATTGCTGAAGTCGTGAGACAACGTCTTCGCGAACGTTATAGCTCACTTTAAATAGCGATGAACATGATGATTAGATATATGAACTTGGATATGTGTGTGTTTTTGCAAGGTCTAACTGGGAGAGTTTCTCATGGGTAACTGGTTTAAATCTGGATCGCCGTGGATCTGGATGACAGGCGGCGCTGTGAGTATCAGTTTGATTGCCGTTTTAGGTCTGCTGCTGATGATAGCTTGGCGAGGCTTGAGTTACTTCTGGCCTGCGGAGATCTATCAATGGGAGATGGAAGATCAACAGGGACAAACTTACACCTTGATAGGTGAGGTATACGATACCGAACAGGTTCCTACTGAGCAGCTGCTCTCGGCAGGTCATGTATTTAAAGAGACGCCGGGGGATACGGTTACCCGTTATTTAGTTAAAACTGGTAACCGTGAATTTGTTGGCCTGGATTTCCGCTGGATATTAGCCACAGATATCATTTCTCGTAGTCGGCCCGAAGATATTGCGGTTATCGAACGCAGTAAAAATGGTGACTTTTACGGTTATCCAATTGCCGTTATAGAAGATGGTAAACGACTCGACTTCGATGATGTCGAGGCCTCGTTCGAGTCGCACATAACACGGGCTGTTGAGCTCAATGATAAGTCGGTTGTGATACAGAAGGGGGAGATAGGCTCGATAAATTACGCCATCGAGAAGCTTCGTCTACAGGAACGTGGTTATGAACTTGATGGTAAGCTAACACCTGCTATTAAGGCCGACTTATCCCAGAAGAGGGCGGCACTACAATCACAATATCTGATTGTAGAGAAAGAATTTTTTGGGCTTAGAACAGAAGCGGGACGAGACTCGGTTATTATCAAAGACATGCGCGACTTGGAGGTTACCCTCAAGCTGGATAGCATTCTGGATGTGACCTATTCCAATCGTTTGGGCTTGATTGACAAACTGGGTCATTGGTTTGTCGGTGTAGGTCGTTTTGTTAGTGACGATCCTCGGGAAGCCAACACTGAGGGCGGGGTATTTCCGGCTATTTTCGGCACCGTATTTATGGTTATGCTGATGGCTGTGATTGTTACACCATTTGGGGTGATAGCGGCGGTTTACCTGCACGAATATGCAAAGAAAGGCCCTATCACTAAGATGATCCGCATTGCGGTGATTAACCTGGCCGGTGTGCCCTCGATTGTTTACGGAGTATTTGGCTTAGGTTTCTTCGTTTATATGTTCGGTGGTAGCTTAGATCAACTCTTCTTTCCCGAAGCCTTGCCAGCGCCGACATTTGGTTCGCCTGGGGTACTCTGGTCAGCATTGACTCTGGCTATCCTGACCTTACCAGTGGTTATCGTGTCGACCGAGGAAGGGTTGAGCCGTATCCCCAGTTCGGTACGCCAAGCTAGTCTGGCACTGGGCGCAACCAAGGCGGAAACTTTGTGGCGCATCATCTTACCTATGGCGAGCCCGGCCATCATGACAGGACTTATTTTGGCTGTGGCGCGCGCCGCGGGTGAAGTGGCTCCCTTGATGTTAGTGGGCGTAGTCAAGCTTGCGCCGACCCTACCCATAGATATGAATTTTCCCTTCGTGCATTTAGAGCGAAAGTTTATGCACTTAGGTTTCCATATTTACGATGTGGGCTTTCAAAGCCCGAACGTAGAGGCTGCAAGACCTCTGGTTTATGCCACTTCGTTCCTGCTAGTGACTGTCATAGTGTCATTGAATCTGACGGCGATAGCGGTTCGAAACCATCTACGTGAGAAATATCGCTCACTGGAGCACTAATATCGGTTATCGGAGTAATGTAAACCCAGTATGATAGAGAAACTAAATCATACTTTTAAGTTGCAGTTATAAACCAAAAAGTTGTCACACAGTGACTCAAATAGAGATGCGTAGCAGCTCTATAAGTGATAGGACATAAAATGATTTCGATAGATAAGTCAGCGATGAGTACAAAATTTGTGGATCTGAAAAACTTGAGCCAGGAAGACACAGCCCTGGAGATCCGTAACTTAGATTTGAAATATGGCGATAAACAGGCCCTGTTTGATGTATCGATGAAGATACCGGAAAAACAAGTTACGGCTTTCATCGGTCCCAGTGGTTGTGGTAAGTCGACTCTGCTGCGCTGTATTAACCGCATGAATGATCTGGTGGATAATTGCCATATTAGTGGTGAAGTCTTGCTACACGGACAAAATATTTATGACAAGAAGGTCGATGTTGCGGCCCTACGTCGTAACGTTGGTATGGTATTCCAGCGTCCTAACCCTTTTCCTAAATCCATCTATGAAAATGTGGTCTATGGATTGCGCCTCCAAGGAATAAACAATCGTCGTGATCTTGATGACGCCGCAGAGCGCTCTCTTCGTGGTGCAGCGATATGGGATGAAGTGAAAGACAGGCTTCATGATAATGCCTTCGGCCTTTCGGGTGGTCAGCAACAGCGTCTGGTGATAGCTCGTGCCATCGCCATTGAGCCTGAGGTGCTACTACTGGATGAACCTACATCGGCTCTGGATCCTATCTCAACTCTGACGATTGAAGAGCTGATCACTGAGCTTAAGTCTAAGTATACCGTGGTGATAGTGACTCATAACATGCAACAAGCGGCTCGTGTATCAGATCAAACTGCATTTATGTACATGGGTGAGTTGGTTGAGTATGCCGATACCAATACCATTTTTACCACGCCACAGAAACGTAAGACGGAAGATTACATTACCGGTCGCTACGGGTAATTGGGCTAGTCAACAAATCTAAGCCCAGAGAGCTTCGCTCCCTGGGAATGAGATACTGAGATAAAGGGTTAACACCGATGGACAATATGAATTTAAATAGACACATTTCGGGTCAATTTAACGCCGAGCTGGAGGATATACGTAACCGAGTATTGGCAATGGGTGGTCTAGTCGAACGTCAGTTGGAGCAAGCTCTGGATGCGATTTCGAACTTAGATGCAGAGCTGGCTCAGAGTGTGATCGAAGGCGATCATAAGGTTAATGGCATGGAGGTCGCTATCGATGAAGAGTGTGCCCGTATTATCGCCAAAAGGCAGCCAGCAGCGAGTGATTTGAGGTTAGTGCTGGCCATCTCTAAAACCATAACAGATTTAGAGCGTATCGGTGATGCTTGTGTGAAAATTGCCAAGGTTGCGCTGGATAAACGTTTGAAGAAACAACAGCCCTTACTTGTGAGTCTCGATAGCATGGGGCGCCACGCGACCCGCTTTCTCCACGGCACCTTAGATGCCTTGGCTCGTATGGATGCCGATGCCGCATTCGAGCTACACAAGGAGGACGCTAAGTTAGATAAAGAGTATGAAGGTACTATTCGTCAACTTATGACCTATATGATGGAAGATCCTCGCTCCATTCCTGAGGTGTTTGACGTGCTTTGGGCAACAAGAGCCGTAGAGCGTGTCGGTGACCGCTGCCAGAATATCTGTGAATACATCATCTACTATGTCAAAGGGAAAGATGTACGCCACGTTTCTTATGAAGAGATGGAAAAAGATCTGAACCTATGAACTGATTAGTAGAAAAGTCAGGTAGTAGAAAGATGTCCGGCAACTTCATGTCTTATGAAGAGATGGAAAAAGATCTGAACCTATGAACTGATTAGTAGAAAAGTCAGGTCGTAGAAAGATGTCCGGCAACCTCATGTCTTATGAAGAGATGGAAAAAGATCTGAACCTATAAACTGATTTAGTAGCTTTTATAGATGATTATGATGAAAAGCAGCTTTATAGCTGCTTTTTTGTATTTATTAGCTCTTTATCGATAAGTAAGATCTATTGCTCAGATTTATTAATAAATTTGGAGTACAATACTCGAATCTTTGTGTATACACAGATTGTATTTAATAGAGGCGAGCTCATGGCCTATGTAGATTAGCCTAGAGTTTGGTCACTATTCAATGGGATTTGTTGTCTTCAGCTTTCAAGCGTTTGCCTTGAGAATTTTCACTTGGAAAAGTGCTACTGAATGACCTGAGTATATAGCCTTAATGGCGTTCACAAATTGTGAGTCCCGGCACAGATACAAGTATATTAAACTGTATGATGCCTCACCGTCTAATGTTGGCCGGGATCTCTTGTAGTTGAGTGAGTTGTATCAACTATTTGCTAATTTGCGAGAGTAATATGTCGATCAAATCCAGTATTAACCCCCCCGTTTTTTTCTCGTCCGTGTTTTTAATTGTTTTAATGGTATTTATTGGTGCCACCTGGCCCGAGCAAGCTCAAAATGTATTTAAGTCGGCTCAATCTTGGTTTGAGTTAAAAGCTGGCTGGCTTTACATCTTAGGTGTAGCCATCTTCCTTATTTTTATCATCTTTGTCATGGTTAGCCGTTTCGGCGATATCAAACTCGGACCAGATCACGCTGAGCCCGATTACAGCTATAAAAGCTGGATTGCCATGCTGTTTTCAGCGGGTATGGGCATAGGTCTGATGTTCTTCGGTGTCGCCGAACCTGTGATGCATTATCTGGCACCGCCTGATGCGACGCCTGAGACTATTCAGGCTGCAAAAGATGCCATGAAGATCACCTTCTTCCATTGGGGGATCCATGCTTGGGCTATCTACGCCGTAGTCGCTCTGAGTCTGGCTTACTTCTCCTACCGTCATAAGTTACCTTTGTTGCCGAGAAGTGCCCTTTACCCCTTAATTGGTGAACGCATTCATGGACCCATAGGTCATGCAGTTGATACCTTTGCTGTGCTAGGTACCATGTTTGGTGTGGCTACCTCCCTGGGTTTTGGTGTGCTGCAGGTGAACTCTGGCCTCAACTATTTACTCGGTGTGCCAGTCAATGCCATGGTGCAGGTCGGATTGATCATCGCTATCTCACTGATCGCTACCCTGTCAGTATTCTCTGGTCTGGACAAAGGCGTTAAACGTCTCAGTGAGCTGAATCTGGGGCTCGCGGTGATCTTGTTAATTTTTGTGCTTATATTTGGCCCTACGGTTGAATTACTACAGGCTTTCGTGCAAAACACTGGCGGCTATTTGAGTGATATCGTGGGCAAGACATTTAACTTATATGCCTATGAGCAGAAGAATGACTGGATCGGTGGTTGGACCTTGCTCTATTGGGGCTGGTGGATCTCATGGTCACCTTTTGTCGGCACCTTTATCGCGCGTGTTTCCCGCGGGCGAACCATCAGGGAATTCCTGATTGGCGTGCTATTAGTGCCATCGGCTTTTACCTTCCTTTGGATGACGGTATTTGGTAACACGGCGATAGATGCGATCATGAATCATGGCGCCACTTATCTGTCCGAAGCTGTGTCAACGGATGTATCTGTCGCCCTGTTTGTGTTCTTCGAACATATGCCGTTCTCGACCCTGTTGTCGACGATAGCTCTGTGCTTAGTCATAACCTTCTTTGTCACCTCGTCAGATTCCGGTTCTCTGGTTATCGATAACCTTACCTCGGGTGGCGATCAAGATGCTCCTGTGTGGCAGCGTGTTTTCTGGGCCTTGCTCCAAGGCGTGGTTGCTTCTGTGCTCTTGCTAGCAGGCGGTCTACAGGCCTTGCAGACTGTAGCTATTGCCAGTGCACTGCCTTTCTTACTGGTGATGTTGTTAATGTGCTTAGGCCTTTATAAGGCGCTGCAAGATGATTGGATCAAACTCAACAGTGTCCAGTCTCATAATACCAGTGTGCAGTACAGCAAGACCGATGTGGACTGGGAAGACCATCTCGATGTCCTAGTGTCTCACCCAAGTGAAGATGATGTGCAGGAGTTCCTCGAGCAGGTGGCGACCCCGGCGCTGATTAAAGTATGTGATAGTTTCACTCGTCGGGGCATCCCAGCCAGGGTCGTCAATTTAGACAATCGAGTCAGGTTTGTCATTCCCAGTGAAGATCATAATGATTTTGTCTACGGCCTGCGGATCAGAGCCTTTACCATTACCAACCCGCTAGTGAGTGAAGTTGATGATGGGGAGACAGATTACTATCGTGCTGAAGTCTTCCTTGAGCATGGTGGACAACACTATGATGTGATGGGATTCAATCAGAAACAGATCTTAGCCGATGTAGTGACTCAGTATGAGAAATACACCCACTACCTGCATATTTCAAGTTCAGAATACTTGGGCGGAGATGAATAAGCCTAAGTTAGATTTTTAGCAGTAGGCTTTTAGCGGAAAGTCGGTTAAACAGTTAAATTTACCCTGTAGCAATGTTATTATTGCCACAGGGTATTTTTTTGCTATCGTATTGGCCATGATGAAGTCAGTTTCGATAGCTATGAGCGGGATGAATGTG
The DNA here is from genome assembly GCF_002005305.1 of Shewanella psychrophila. Taxonomy (NCBI): domain Bacteria; kingdom Pseudomonadati; phylum Pseudomonadota; class Gammaproteobacteria; order Alteromonadales; family Shewanellaceae; genus Shewanella; species Shewanella psychrophila. Next base: position 2,230,039 of record NZ_CP014782.1, on the reverse strand, counting down.
TATGTCGGTAAGCCAAGGTCAAAGCAAATTAGATAAAGTATTAGCTCAAGCCAGAGATTATAAAGCGAAACGCGAAACGGGTTATCGCGAGCAGGCGCTGAAGTTATACCCTTGGATATGTGGTCGTTGTACTCGTGAGTTTAATAACGCTAACCTGCGTGAACTGACCGTGCATCATAGAGATCACAATCATGATAATAACCCATCCGATGGCTCAAACTGGGAGTTACTTTGCCTTTATTGCCATGATAATGAGCATTCGAAATTTGAAGAGCTGATTCAGTATGGTGCGACCACTGAGACTAAGGTGGAAGCGGCAACCTATAATCCGTTCGCCGATCTCAAAGGCATGATGAAAAAGTAGTTTATCAACCAGGCTATTAAGTGATACGTGCCGATTCGGCTGTGTATTCTTAATAGCTTTTTTATACCAATTAAAGTTCGTTCAATGTTAATCGCGCCTCGGTTTCTTGCCACTTTTGTCGACTGATACGTTTACTTTCACTATTCTCACCTTTGCCTAGTTCGGTTTTGCGCTTCGCTAACTTTTCCCACACCTCAGCTTTAAATACATCATCGCCTGCGCTCCAGCCGACAATCTCATCGATAGTCCGATAACAGCCCACGCAGATGTCATCGTCATTTAAACCACATTTAGCCACGCAAGGGGAGTGAATCATCTATTTTGGCCCAGATTTCTATTGTTAAATTATTGACCGAGATTTTAGTGATCCTTGTCACGATTTTCAAGGGAGGATGAATTATACCAATCTCAGTTATTGAAACCCTGTGTTTTCTTCCCATTGTAAAGGTGATGTTTATCATGATGTTAATATTTAACTCTTAATGAAAACAGGGTGAGGTATATTTAGCTGATGAATGATCTATAGCACTGTAAGCTATAGGTAAAATAGATTTCAAATGCTAGACTCGATTGAATTTTTATCGATTGTTTTTTCATTTATTTAGCTTTTCAATGGATTGTGAAAAGTTACTGGGGGCTTTATGAAAGCGTTGCTACGCTTAAGTGTTTTTGTTGTGCTGGGTCTGCTTACGACGGCATGTTCTCTGTTAGAGGTAAAACTTGAGAGTGGTGTGGTGCCTCTGCCTCAAGAGCAACTAAATATGCGGGTATTTAGCCGTGATTTTAGCAGTACTTTTTATAGTCGAGTAGAACAGACTGCCGACCAGATTTCAGCGCTTGAATCTGCCGATCAGCAAGATATATATCTGAAATCTAACGCTCTGATGTGGAAAATAAATTCTGAACAGGCGTTACAAAGGACTATTTTCCAGGCTTCACCGGTGGCAGCCATGGTTGATACCTGGGCCTACACAGCGCAGATGAGTGAGTTTTATGAAACTGGAGCAGGTAAGGCGCTATTTGGTGAACAACAATCGAAGGTTATCGAGACCAGTAGAGCATTAGAGACTCAATTTGAGAAGACAGTTAAAGGCTTCTTATCTCAGGGCGACTTCAACAAGAACCGCGATTTTATCAAACAATACGTGTTGGAGAACCCTCTCACTGATATCACTTTCAGTCGCAAGTCAGCATTTAATGACTGGTTAAAGTTCAGAGAGATCAATGAATTCGAAGCTGTGACTACCTTTGGCTCAGTGCCGGAAGTGATGAGCGATATTTCAGATCGCATGGCGATGATCTCTGAGCAGATGCCTAAAATATTAGGTTGGAAAGCCGAACTCTATGCGCTGCATTCAAATATCAATGCCGAAGAAGTTCAGGCAACGCTTGTGAGTATCAGCGAGACATCGGCAAGGTTCCAGGAGCTGATGGCACAGAGCCCTGAGATGATGCAAAGCTTAGCCGTAGATATGCGACGAGAGCTGAGCCCTCTACTGCAGCAACTGAGTGACTCGACCGATGATAAGCTTAAACAACTATCTGTAGAGCGTCAGGCATTAGAGTTGATGGTTAAGAATGAGCGTCTGGCTCTCGAGGAAATGGTTGCCAGAGAGCGCGTCGCCGCGGCGGCTAACCTGGATGATATATCTAAACATACGGTAGAGGTGGTGTTTCAGGAGTTAACCAAGACACTTAAGAGTCTGATCCTCTATTTCGTACTCTTCTTAGTCGTGGTTTTCTTTGCTCCTCTTGGTCTAGGTGTTTTCTTGGGAAAACGCATGGAAAGCAAGAAGAGGAGTAAGCTGAGTAGCAAGGCTATAAATTAAGTAAAAAGACGAGCTCCTACGCCCTAGCTCCTAGGAACTAGCTGCTAACCCTGTATCATGTAGGGCTAGCAGCTGTTTTTATTCCTGTCTTTTCCTGTGTTTTTATTTAGAAAAAGAGTGCCTATAACCTTGCAAGAAAATTCACACCGCCATCGGCTCAAAAAACTCGATACGTTATTAGTTCAGAGCCGTACACTATGGCAGGTGAAGGCATTCGATTGCACTTTATTACCCTGGGAGAAACGGTTCCCCTGTTTGGCTAATAAGGTTTGGTCGATATCTGATGTCGATATCGATGAATTGGATAAGACACAAGCTGAGTTAAACGCTGAGTTGCTGCCTGCGTTACAGCAAGATCTGCAGAGAAGTGATGCTTCATGGCAATTGGACTTGCTAGGGCAAGTGGAAACCGCTTTAACAAAAGGGGACACAGATCTAGCTCAGCTATCGGTTGAACTCTTGTCTCATAAGGAAGCTTCTCATTTCAGTGCCGGCATAAAAGGGCGGAAATGGTCACAAATCACGGCATTTGCAGCACAAATTAAGCCTGATACCAGTGAAGTGCTGGAGTGGTGCGCCGGAAAAGGGCATCTTGGTCGGTTGATTTCCAAGGCTCATTCTCGTCCAGTTGTGAGTCTGGAGTGGCAGCAGAATCTGTGCGACGAGGGAACAAAATTTGCCGATAAATGGCATCTGCCTCAGGAATTTATCTGCGGCAATGCATTCGCACCTCAACAATCCAAGCTAAAGAGGGATCAGCAAGCCGTGGCACTGCATGCCTGTGGCGATCTCCATGTGCGCTTACTACGATTGGCATCTCAAGCAAACACCAGAGCCATAATCATCTCTCCTTGCTGTTACCACCTTATTCAAGCTGAGCAGTATCAGGGGATGTCACAAGTGGTACTCGATAGTGAACTGGTGTTATCCCGACATGATCTGCAGGTGCCGTTGCAGCACAGTACCATTGCTAACGCGAAACAAGTGGAATATCGTCACAGAGAAGTTATTTGGCGTTTGGGATTCGACTCCTTGCAGCGTGAGGTTAATCAAAGCACGGAATATCTACCCATTCCATCGATAAAGCAGAGCCAATTGAACCAAGATTTTGAGGCGTTTTGTCATTGGGCGGCGGAGAAAAAGTCTGTGGATTTACCTGTCGATCTAGATATTAACACTTACCTTGAGGTAGGCGTTCAGAGGCAGAGACTAACCCGTCGAATTGACCTGGTAGCCCATCTGTTTCGTGGCATATTGGAACAATGGTTACTGCTCGATAGAGTTTGTTTTCTCGAGGAGCAAGGCTACTCGGTAAAGTTAACTCAATTCTGCAAAAAAGCGGTTACGCCGAGAAATTCGTTAATATCGGCTGAAAAACAAACAAACTAACACCCAGCGTATGAAGGATTAACTAAGTCTATGTTTTTATAGTGAAGATATAATAAGTCATGTTTGTTTTTTTCTTTTAGACCTTATTTTTTTGATAAAATATGTAGTTTATTAGTGAAAAAAGCGTAGGTATGACGGTTTTTTATTGAATCATTAGCCTTTTCTTGCTCAAATGATGGGTTAATACTAAATAATAATACTTATTGGCTGAAGTCGCGCCGATATTGTGAGCGAAATAATACTGTTTCATGAAATATTCCCGAGTATTTATCAATAGCCTGGCATATGAACTGGCACCTGAAGTGGTGTCCACTTCTGAATTAGAATCTCGTTTGGCACCCCTATATAAGAAGTTTCGCATCCCTATGGGGCAGCTTGCCGCATTAACCGGGATCACCGAGCGTCGTTGGTGGCCAAAAGGTCATAGATTATCAGACGGTGCTCTGGCTGCTGCTCACAAGGCTATTGATGAAACTGGCGTGAAAGTGAGTGATTTAGGCGCTGTGGTATACACAGGTGTCTGCCGTGATCAACACGAACCGGCAACGGCGTGTCGCATCGCAGCAGAGCTTGGGGTGTCGAAAGATACCGCCATCTATGACATCAGCAATGCATGCCTTGGCGTACTCTCAGGTATTTTAGATATTGCTAACCGCATTGAACTTGGTCAAATTAAAGCTGGCTTAGTGGTCTCATGTGAATCTGCACGTCATATTGTGGATATCACCATAGATAATATGTTGGCCGAGCAAACCATGCAGAATTATGCGCAATCCTTAGCAACCTTAACCGGTGGTTCGGGCGCGGTTGCCGTCTTGCTGACCGATGGCAGTTTGCCACTCATGAGTGACCGTCAGCATCAGCTACTCGGTGCTAGTCACTTATCGGCCCCTGAACATCATAATTTATGTCAATGGGGCCTGCAGGAAGCCGGATTACACTTGTATCGTGAGTTTATGCGCACCGATGGTGTTGCACTGCTCAAAGAGGGCGTAGAACTCGCTCGTCATACCTGGAGCCATTTCCTTGAACAGCGGGATTGGGTGGTGGAGCAGGTCGATAAAGTGATCTGCCATCAGGTAGGCTCATCAAATCGTCGTCAGGTGCTCAATGCACTTAATATCCCTCAAGAAAAAGAGTTCCCTACCTATCAACTGCTGGGCAATATGGGCACGGTGTCTTTACCTGTGACGGCTGCGATGGCTCACGATCAGGGATTCCTTCAAAAAGGCGACCAAGTGAGCTTCTTAGGCATAGGCAGTGGCCTTAACTGTATGATGCTTGGGATTAAGTGGTAACGAAAGCGGCTATTAGTGCACGCTTAGTACATTTCAGTCCCATACCTCACATAATCACGTTATGCGTCTCAAGATAGAGGCGCGATGATGAAAAGAATATTTAGGAAGAGTCATGTTAGACACTCTGTTTCCCTTCAAGCGCAATTATCTCGACAGAAATGGTCATAAGCTACAGTACGTCAATGAAGGTCTAGGTGAGCCAGTGGTTATGGTTCATGGCAACCCAAGCTGGTCATTCTATTATCGAAATGTGGTCTCTGCGCTGAGCTGTAACCATCAATGTATCGTACCGGACCATATTGGTTGTGGATTGTCCGATAAACCAGATGACAGCGGCTATGACTACACCCTAAAAAATCGTATTGACGATCTCGAAGCTTTGCTTGAGCATCTGAATGTGAAAGAGAATATCACCTTAGTGGTGCATGACTGGGGCGGAATGATAGGCATGGGGTTCGCCGCTCGCTATCCTGAGCGGATTAAGAAATTAGTCATTCTGAATACCGGTGCTTTTCATCTACCCAAAGCTAAGCCTTTTCCTTGGGCTTTATGGATCTGTCGTAATACCTTACTAGGCACAGGTCTGGTTCGCGGTTTCAACGCATTTTCATCTATCGCCTCTTATGTTGGCGTTAAGCGTAAGCCAATGTCGAGTGAGATACGTAAAGCCTATGTGGCGCCGTTCAACTCATGGGCAAACCGCATCTCAACCTTGAGATTCGTGCAAGATATCCCGTTGAAAGAGGGTGATCGGAATTATGAATTGGTGTCGGAGATCGCTGCAAGTTTACCCAAATTTTCCAATGTGCCGACGATGATCTGTTGGGGTCTGAAAGACTTCGTATTCGATAAGCATTTCCTTGCTCAGTGGAAAGTTGAGATGCCCCATGCGACCGTGCATGAATTTGCAGACTGCGGTCACTATATTCTTGAAGATGCCAGTGATGAAGTTGTTGGTCATATCACTCAGTTTATGAGTCGCGATTCTGCTGCCGTTTAATCGTCGCGGTTAGCTTTTTAGCGAGAGGATAAGATACAAATAAGCGGTCAAGTTGGCCGCTTATTGCATATAAAATGAGAAAGGTCATAGAACATGTCAGCCTCTTTAACTGCCAACCATTCTTCAACAGAACAAGACAGCGAGATCCACACAAGAGCCGGTGTTAATCTCTGCCGTCACCTCATTAGCGCTGCTAAAAATAATCCAGACGATCTCGCTGTAGCGGTACAAACTGCTACCGGGTCAATGTTCTCTACTAAGACGCTGGAATATCAAGAGCTCAATTTTTCAGAACTCAATCAACAAAGTGATCGTCTAGCCCATGGTTTAAATGCCTACGGGATAACGCGTGGCATGAAGGCCGTGTTGATGGTGACACCGAGTGTCGATTTTTTCACATTAACTTTCGCCCTGTTTAAAGCGGGTGTAGTGCCTATCTTGGTCGACCCCGGTATGGGCGTGAAAAATCTCAAGCAATGTTTCATCGAATCAGAGCCCGATGCCTTTATCGGTATCCCGAAGGCGCATCTGGCTCGTAAGCTATTTGGTTGGGGTAAGGGATCGGTTCAGAAATTGGTTACTGTAGGTGGTCGCAGCTTATTTGGGGGCGTCACGCTAGAAGATATCGCTGTTCACGGCTCATCAGAGCCCTATGATATGATCTGGTTAGACGCAGATGAGATGGCTGCTATTTTGTTTACCAGTGGCAGTACAGGGACACCCAAGGGGGTAATCTACTCTCACAAGATGTTTGAGGCTCAGATAAGTGCGCTGAGAGATGATTATAAGATTAAACCTGGCGAACGTGACTTAGCTACATTTCCATTATTCTCCCTGTTTGGCCCTGCACTGGGCATGGCCTCGATTATTCCCGAGATGGATGCCAGCAAACCGATAACGGCTAATCCTGACTATCTGTTCGCCGCTATCGAGAAGTATCAATGTAGCAATATGTTTGTTAATCCGGCTCTGATTGAGAGACTGGGGCAGGCAGGTGTGCCAGTCGGGGCGGGTGCGGTCGATGAGGCTAGCCAGCATAAATTGCCGAGCATCAAGCGTGTCATATCAGCCGGCGCACCAGCAACTATCTCCTCTATCAAGCATTTTAGTAAGATGCTGAGTGATGGTGTGGAAGTGCTTAACTCCTACGGTGCCACTGAGTCGCTGCCGTTGAGCAAGATGGCCAGTCAGGCTCTTTTCGGCACTACAGCTATCACTGATGGGGGGGGCGGAATTTGTGTTGGTGATGCTATCTCAGGTGTGGATATTACCATCATAGCTATCACCGAAAAACCTATCGGAATTTGGAGCGATGACCTTAAACTCCAGGCGGGACAGATAGGTGAAATCGTCGTTAAGGGCCCCATGGTGAGCCGTAGTTATTATCGCCGTGATAGTGCCACTGAGCAGGCTAAGATTCAAGATGGTGAACATACGCGTCATCGAATGGGCGATCTTGGTTATCTCGACAGTGAAGGCAAACTTTGGATGTGTGGACGTAAGGCACATCGAGTCGATGCCAGCAGCGGTAAACGCTATTTCTCTATTCCCGTTGAGAGAATTTTTAACACTCACCCTCAGGTGAAGCGTTCAGCTCTGGTGGGCGTCGAAGTTAATGGCCAATCGGAAATCCCAGAAATTGTGCCACTGTTGTGTATCGAGCTTGATAAATCTCTGGCATGCTCTTTAGGCGCTGGCTTATATGCTGAGTTGAATGCCATCGCCGAACAGCATAAACAGACTCTAGAGATAAAACGTTTTCTTATTCATCCTGAATTCCCCGTGGATATTCGTCATAACGCTAAAATATTCAGGGAAAAACTGGCCGTCTGGGCACAGAATAAGCATAAGGAGTAGTCCATGACTGATACGCTAGAAGCCCCTGTTTCTCTGGAGCAGTTTCACACTTTAGAGCAAGATGCGCTTATATCACTTAAATCATCAGCTAATCATGCCTTCGTCACGGGGGCGGGCGGTTTTTTAGGAAAAGCTATCTGCCAACGCTTATTGGCGGCTGGGCTCCAGGTGACAGGTTTCGCCCGAGGTGATTATCCAGAATTGACCGCTTTGGGCGTGACTATGGTCAGAGGCGATATTGCCGATAAAACTGCGGTTATTAATGCCATGAAAGGCTGTGATCTGGTTTTTCATGTGGCGTCTAAGGCGGGCGTTTGGGGCAGTAAACAGAGTTATTTCTCACCTAATGTAGATGGCGCGGCTAATATTATAAGCGCTTGTCAGCAACTCAATATCAGCAAGCTTATTTACACCAGTACGCCAAGTGTGACCTTTGCAGGTACAGATGAATCCGGGATAGACGAGAGCGCGCCTTATGCCGCTAACTATCTGAATCATTATGGTGAGTCTAAGGCCATCGCCGAGCAGATGGTGATAAAGGCCAACAGTCACTATCTAAAAACGGTTTCACTGCGTCCTCACCTAATCTGGGGACCAGAAGATCCTCATCTGGTGCCGCGTGTAATTGAGAGAGCGAAGGCCGGACGACTTAAGCTGGTCGGCAAAGAAGATAAGCTTGTGGATACCATCTATGTGGGGAATGCCGCCTACGCCCATATTTTAGCAGCTGTAAACCTCTGTAATGGAGGGGCGTCGGCTGCGGGAAAGGCCTATTTCTTGAGTAATGATGAGCCTATCACTATGGCTGCCATGCTAAATAAAATTTTAGCCTGTGCCGACTTGCCTGAAGTGAACAAACGGGTTCCTGCTAGTCTAGCCTACGTCGTCGGTGTCGTGCTTGAGAGCGTCTATGGTGTTCTTGGCAAGACAAATGAGCCTATGATGACCCGCTTTGTGGCTAAACAATTGTCTACCAGTCACTATTTTGATATCTCGGCTGCGAAAACAGATTTCGACTATTCTCCTATTATTAGCATTGACCAAGGAATGGTGAAACTGAGACAGTATCTTAAGTCTTAAGTAAATCTAGCTTAGGCATGCAGAATGAAACATGCCTAAGTGTTATCCCTAAGTGCTATCAAGGAAGAAACATGCTCGCTTTAAACCGGCTACGCTTATCTGCTGTATTCTCAATCTCGTTGGCTTTATCTCTATTCTCATTACTTTCATTAAGCTCCACAGTGCTGGCAACTGAGCAATCGGCTAACCCCTTTATCGGTAGCTGGCAGCTAGCATCGGGTAAGTACCTGGATGACAAGGGGGAATGGCAGAATTACCAGTCGCTTAATCTTACAGCCATTAAAGTCATCTCTGCATCTCACTTTAGTTTCACGACCATGAAAGAGATTGAGCAAACTGGTGGTGAGAACAAGCAAGAGTTCTGGGCTGCCGGTACCGGACGTTATGAGTTCACAGAAAGCCAATATATCGAGTATCCTCAACTTAATTCTTTCGGCGTATCGCCTGGAGAGTCATTTGCCTTCGAGTATCAGATTAAAGGCCAACAGCTGCATACCAAACGCGTCGAGGAGGGCGAGCTTAAAGAAGTTGAGGTGTGGCAGAGGTTGGATTAACTAGCTATTAGCATTTCGAATGCTATCATCCATTATTATTCGTTTTTATAATCAGACCTATTTGATTAAGCTCCTTTGATACATTTTTACTAGGGCTAATACGAGTGCATTCTAAATATCAGGTTTCATTACAGACTGCGGCTTTCCTTTTTGGCGCCTCAGCATTAATTGCTGAGCAACTGGCGGTTGGGGTGGTGGTGATAGTGTTCGCTCGCTGTCTGTTTGCTGCACTCACTTTGACTGCCTTAGTGCCATTTTTTAGACATCAGTTACTCTCGCCATTATCTGTTAACGAAATAATCAAACTAGCCGCCTCAGCTACTCTGCTGGCATTACACTGGTTCAGTTTCTTTTTGGGTGTAAAACTAGGAGGATTAGCCATAGGCACATTAGGCTTTGCCTGTTTCCCTGCATTTGTGATTTTATTGGAAGCCCTTTTCTTTGAAGTGAAAATCACAATCCATGATGGGGCCATCATCTTACTGATAGGCATCGGGATAGGGTTAATCACCCCTAGCTTTGACTTGTCAGATGCATCAGCCCTAGGCATGCTTTGGGGGCTGGGATCCGGTGTGATATACAGCATCATGATGCTTACCAACCGCTATCTAATCGACGGGGTTAATCCTATGCAATCATCTTGGATCCAATGTCTGGTCATTACTCTTATGCTATTGCCATTTGGCTTCGAAGGCATGATGAATATCACGTTACAAGAGTGCCTATTACTGGCAGTGTTAGGGATTTTATGTACTGGTATTGCCTACACCTTGTTTATTTATGGTGTTTCAGGCGTTAAGGCTAAAGTTGCCGCGACGGTTATTGCATTAGAGCCTGTCTATGCCATCTTGTTAGCCTGGATTATATTTTCGCAGCAGCCTTCCTGGATCGTGTTATCTGGTGGTGTTGCTATTATTCTTGCCGTGGTAATTTCGTCACAGAGGCGAGTCTCTAAGAGGCAAGAAACGGCTAGAGTATGATACTTAAAATACCAGTTTATATTCTTGTTCATATTCCTGCTTATAGTCAAAATGGGTCCTATAGAGAGAAACCATAATGAGTGAACTTAACCTTGAAATCAGCTGGCTACGCTCGTTTGTGACAGTTGCCAAGACAGGCTCTATGACGGATGCGGCGAAAATATTGTATCGCTCACAATCTGCGATCAGCATGCACATCAAGAACATTGAAGACACTTTAGGCCGAGCCGTATTTAGCCGTGGTTCGAGACGTCTGACCTTGAATGCATCTGGACAAGAGCTACTGGTTCACGCCCAAAAAATTCTCTATGTTTATAGTAATTCTATGCGGGAGCTTATGGGGTCAAGTGTGCAAGGGCATATCAGCTTAGGCATTCCTGATGATTATGCCATGGCATATCTTCCTGCCTTACTCAGTATATTTTCAGAGAAATATCCGGCCATTGAAATCACCTTGTGTTGTGAACCTTCATCACTGCTTATTCCTAAGATAGAAGCCAATGAGTTAGATATTGCCGTTATCACTCAAGATAAAGCTGATTGCGGCGAGCATCTTTTTTCTGAGGAGTTGGTCTGGGTGGGCAAGCAATCCCAGCAGATCTGGAACAGGAGCCCATTGCCTGTCGCCATGTATGAGTTTGGTAGTCAGGCAAGAGCTAAGGTAATCGATAAACTCGAATCACTCACCTTCGGCTATCGCATCGTCTACAACAGCCCGAATATTGCCGGTCAGCTAGCCGCTGTCGAGAGTGGTATGGCCATCGCTGTGTTAACAAGGTGCAGCGTACCGGTGCACTTGCAAGTGCTAAACAATACCAGGTTACCCAAGTTATCGGCCCTGGACGTCGGTGTCATGACCAGCTCTTCAGTCACTAAGGGGTCTCTGGCACACTTGCTCTATGATGAAATAGTCTCAATTTTGAAGAATGAAGTTTAGCGTGTATTGCTCAACTTGGTGACATCGATGAGTGTGCTCTCGAAGGTGATTCCGAGGGCTTTAGAGAGATGGCTATTGGTCTGTTGAAGTTAAGCCACGGACAAGATGACTCAGGGATAGAAGAATTAATCCATGAAACATCAGACGTATTCATTGCATATTGTACTGGTTATTAGTTGCAAATAAGGCTAAAACAATATTGATTGAAACCTGTTACTCAAGCTGCATAAGAAAAGCTTCACACTCCATGGCTGTGTACATTGCTGTCTATTTGAATTTTGTTTGTTGAGTGCTGAATAGCGATGACTTATCTCACTTTGATGTATCAATAACAGATCGAAGCGATTAATCAGTGAGCCTGTAAATAATTTTGTGTAACTACCTTTCAATCAGTACCCTATGTGGGTCAATGGAAGGTAGAGTATGAATAAAAAAGAACTAGAAGCATTCGCTAAACAAGCCGCTAAAGGCATTAAAACCGAAGCCGATTTAAATGACTTTAGGGCTATGCTAACCAAAGTCACTGTTGAGGCCGCATTAAATGCTGAACTCGATCATCACTTAGGCTATCAAAAAAACGAGAAGGTCGCGGCTGGTAATAACCGCAATGGCTACTCCCACAAACAAATAAAGACCGAAGATGGATGCTTCGAGTTAGACACTCCCCGTGACCGAAATGGTAGCTTTGAGCCTGAGATTGTTAAAAAGAACCAAAGCCGCTTCACCTCGATGGATGACAAAATTTTACATCTTTATGCGAAAGGAATGACGACACGAGATATTGTCGATACCTTTGATGAGATGTATGGCGCAGAGATATCACCAACGCTAATTTCTCGCGTCACTAACTCAGTCCTTGAGCGTGTCGTCGAATGGCAATCTCGTCCGCTAGAACCCGTGTATCCTATCGTTTACCTTGACTGTATTGTGGTTAAAATCAGGGAGAACAGTAAGGTCATCAACAAAGCTATTTTCCTCGCGCTTGGCGTTAACCTCGAAGGCCATAAAGAGTTACTTGGCATGTGGATAGCAGAGAACGAGGGCGCTAAGTTTTGGTTAAATGTACTGACAGAGCTTCAAAATCGTGGACTCAAAGATATCCTCATCGCCTGCATTGACGGTCTAAAAGGTTTTCCTGATGCCATAAATACCGTGTTCCCAAACACTCAAATCCAGCTCTGCATCGTCCATATGGTTCGAAACTCGATGAAGTTTGTGCCGTACAAAGATTACAAGGCGGTGACAGCTGATTTAAAGAGGATTTACCAGTCAGTGACCGAAGAGGAAGCGTTGCTTAATTTGGAACGTTTTGGCGAGCAATGGGACGCTAAATATCCTAGTATCTCAGCATCCTGGCACAGGCACTGGACTAATCTTAATACGCTATTTAATTACCCTCAAGACATCCGGAAAGCCATCTATACAACTAATGCTATCGAGTCATTAAACAGTGTGATTAGGAAAGCAATCAAGAATCGTAAGCTCTTCCCAAATGATGACTCAGCGAAGAAAGTCGTTTACTTGGCGATTATGCAAGCTTCGAAGAAGTGGACCATGCCGATAAGAAACTGGAAACCAGCACTCAATCGTTTTATTATTGAATTTGAAGATCGAATAGCAGACTATATATAATTTAGGTAGTTACACAGAATCTGCTACAGGGTCTGTACTTTATCTTTCTACAAAATTTTTCCTATCCGATCTCTGCATTGATGCCAGAATCTTGGAGTTTGGCTGTAGAAGAGTGGTTTTACATTAGTTTTCCTTTATTCATTTTTATATTTTCTACTCTTATAAAGTCAAGGAAACATTTGATTCTAAGTAGTATTGTTTTGTATATAATTCTGTTTACCTTTCTTAGGTATCATGAAGCTATTTATCAAATTGTTCGTTGGGATTCAGGGATTAGAAAAGTTGTGATATTTCGATTGGACTCTATTGGTTTTGGCGTATTAATAGCATGGATTTGTTATTATTATGAAGGTTTTGTTCTTATCCATAAAAAGAATATGTTGTTTACTGGCTTGTTACTTCTAATGCTATCAATAATAGTATTTTCATACTCAACGTTGACCACACGCGAAACTATGTTCAATAAAACATTATTGTTTACTATTACTAATAGTAGTTTGGCATTGCTCTTGCCTTGGTTTAATTATATTTGTTCAAATAATAAACTTACAATAAAATTAGTTTCTTATGTAAGTATTACCTCATACTCAATGTACCTCGTTCATCTTTCTTTTGTGATCCCAGGTATTAAAAAAGTACTAATGGCCAATATCCCATGGTATTTAAATTACGTCTTATACTATGTCTCGACGATGCTGATATCGATCCTGATATATAAATATTTTGAAAGACCCATCACAAAACTAAGGGAAAAATTTTAAGACTGAAACATAGAGGTCTATATGAACTCAGTGATTTGCAATTTAGGCCGTAGTCGCTGGGGTAATTCAAATTCTTTCGTTTCGCCTGTGATGGGACAAGCAAACTTTAGGTAGCAAGAAGTGAGCTGCAAATTGACTTCACCTTCTTTTGCTACACCATGTAGTCTGTCTCCAACAACAGGGTGTCCAACTGATGCCATATGGATACGGATTTGGTGTTTACGTCCCGATTCGATAATAACCTGCACTAGAGAGTGGTTCTTCTCTTCATCAAAGGCTAACAAGCTGGCGTGTGAACGGGCTGCTTTGCCATCGACATCGGTCTCTATGGTGACAGACTCCGAAACGCCTGAGTTAAATTGCCCCTCTACTATCACCTGGTAGTACTTATCGAGCTGTCTCAGCTCGAATAGTTTAGCCAGTGCCGCGGTGGTTTTCTTGCTATGGCCAATAAGTACCAATCCAGTCGCGGCTCTATCGAGTCTATGTATGATAAATGCGGGACGTTCTGGAGTGAGGTGAGTCTCTGCGTAACGGTTGATGGTGGTGTGATCGCCCCATTTAGAGCCCTGACACAACATGGCGTAGGGCTTGTACCAGATACTGTACTGTCCTCCATCAAATATCAGTTCAGGTGCATCAACCTTGTGGTTTAACACTTCCTGATTGTAATACAGATGTAGTTCATCACCGAGCTTTAAAGCGCGTTTAGCACGGCGAAGCCTCTGGGTCTGTTTGCCCCGCGTTAACCAAACCGCTCCCTTATTCATTGCCTGTTTTATCTGCTGTTTAGACAAAGTAGTCTCAGATGCGAGTAATGAGGCGGCATCGCTATCAAGTGATGTGATAGTGATGTGGAGTTCGAGCTGTTGTTTAGTGGCTTGGGACATAAAGTAAAGAGCTAGCAGATAGTGTTAGCCGCTATTTTACATTAATTGGTCGACAAGGTTTGGGTATTATACCGATCGACTTTAGAAAATGATCGACTCTGAGTGAGCTGAGGTAGATAAGCCTCAGTACATGATGGCTTTATACCAATCACTATAAAGATGTGATCGCTCAGCGAGAGTTTAGCGCTTCAGAGGCAAGGTCATTAATTGCTCCTGCATGAATGACCTTCACAACATTCATGTTGCTAGCAACGAGTGAAGAACATAGTTATTCTACGTTTAAGCTCGTTAACACAGCATCGGATGCGCAAAAACTCGCCTTTCAGGAGTGTTTTTGGCTGCCTACTTCGTCGTTGAATAGATTCACAAGGGAACACTATTCCATCACCTATTCACCTTGAATTAGTTTGCCAAAAATAACTCTGAGTAGATCACTTTCTTATACTGATTGGTATTAGCACACAGGTTTGGCATTCATATTGATTAAAGATACGCCGATGACGATCAATATCATGCCAAAAATGGTATCTAGATTGGGCATATTTCCTTTTATAGCGCCTATCAACGCGATAAGCACTATGCCTGCCCCACACCAGATGGTGTAAGCAACGGCTGTAGGAATGGTAGTGGTGGCCAGAGAGAGGAAATAGAAAGCACAGGCATAGCCAATAGCGCAGCCTAATGTTGGTAAAATACGGGTGAAGCCCAATGTCGCCGGAAGTAAAGTGGTGGCAATAACTTCTGAAATGATGGCGATACTTAAATAGAAGTAGCTGTTCATATTTAATCCTTGAAGGTCAAAGTAGGCTTTAGAAGTGGCTCTAATGAGTAAAAAAACGGCCCTGACAAGCTCAGGGCCAAAATAAAATCATAAAGGAGAAGCTAAGACGAATAACGCCTCTGCAGGGCAAGCCTACTTAAGTTAAAACCATCAGGGTTTAGCTAAGTAGAGTTGACGACTTCGGGATTGATAATGACCTGTGCGAGCCTATCAGACATCATTAAGAGTATTGATTAAACTTGGTCTTTTGCATTCATGGTTTTCACTCGTCGTTTTAAAGTGCAAATTTGCTTGTTCTCTTTAGATGCTAGGTTTAGGGTTAATGATAACTATTTCAAACTGCCTGGCATTTACGTGAGGCAGTACAATCTATACCAAGTGAAGTGAATAATGGATACACAGTTAAAATTACGGGCTAAACATTGGCTAGATAACGATCCAGACCCTAGTACTCGACAGGAATTGCAGGTGCTCATAGATACTGGCAACGAAGAAGAGTTACAGCAGCGATTTTTAGGTCGACTCGCATTCGGTACTGCTGGGCTCAGGGGCGTGGTAAAAGCGGGTCCTATGGGAATGAACCGCCTAGTAGTGCAGCAGACCTCTTCAGGCCTTGGAGCCTATCTCAAGCAACAGGTGAGTGATGTCGATACTCGTGGTGTGGTCATAGGATACGATGGACGCCACGATTCAAAGCAGTTTGCTCATGATGCGGCTGGCGTACTCACGTCCATGGGAATTAAAGTTTATCTGACCTATAAAGTCGCGCCGACTCCTCTAGTGGCATTCGGGGTGACTCATCTCAATGCGGCGGCAGGAATAGTGGTGACCGCGAGTCATAATCCACCTCAGTACAATGGATATAAGGTTTACTGGGGCAACGGGGCGCAGATCATCCCGCCACAGGATTCTGGGATTGCTGCTTGTATCGATAGGGCGGCGACCGAGTCAATTAATTTAATGGATCTCGAAACTGCTAAGGCCAATGACAAGCTGATTATGCTCGAAGATGATTTCTATCAAAGCTATCGTCAAGGGATCAAAGCTGCATCAGTGCTGCAAAACCATACTCAGCCTGAGTTGGTAAGCCTGTCTTACACCGCCATGCATGGTGTTGGCGCCGAGATGGCAGAGACAGTACTGGCTGATGCTGGCGTGACTCAGGTTTATTCTGTGGCAGCTCAGCGTGAGCCCGATGGTGACTTTCCTACGGTGAATTTTCCCAACCCGGAAGAGAAAGGGGCAATGGACCTTGTGATAGCCGAGGCGCAGAAGCACGGTGCCATGTTGGCGTGTGCCAACGATCCCGATGCCGATCGTTTTGCAGTTGCGGTTCGCACGAAGGCCGGTGATTATCTGATGTTGACTGGTGATCAGGTGGGTGTGCTGTTTGGTCATTATTTGATGACTCACGCCGCAAAAAATCAGCGCCTGACCTGTACCACTATTGTGTCTTCTAGCCTATTATCGAAAGTCGCGGCGAGTATGGATGCGACCTGCTTGACAACATTGACGGGCTTTAAGTGGCTGACTAATGTTGGTATGGCCGAGCAGACTGAGGATAACCAGTGCGTGTTTGCCTATGAAGAAGCTTTAGGTTACATGGTTGGCTCTATGGTGTGGGATAAAGACGGCCTGTCTGCGCTAGTGGCGTTTGCTCAGTTAACTGCGGAGCTTGCCAGTCAGGGAAAAACTGTATGGGATAGATTAGAAGATATTTATCGTGAGCATGGATTTCACCTTAATGCTCAGGTGAGTATAGCGCTTAAGCCAACGACGCCTAATATTGGTGCGTATTTGCGTAAGAAGCTACCGAGTGTAATCGCCGCGAAGCAGGTAATGAGCACAGATGATATCAGCTCTGGCTTGCGAACTTTCCAAGATGGCACTATTGAAGCTATCGACCTGCCTGCCAGCGATGTGCTTATCTTTAAGCTAGAAGGTGGGAGCCGTGTCATCGTCAGACCATCCGGCACAGAGCCCAAGATTAAGTGTTACTACGAAGTGGTAGTAAACATGGCGAGTGATGACAGTCTGGATAGCGTTCAGGCTCGGGCTCAAGCCGAAATGGACGACTTTATCTCAGCTCATCAGGCATCATTACCTCAGTAATACCCATTGTTTTTACTTACTTAACCAAACTAGGCAGTTGTGAATCGCTGCCTAGTTTGAAATCAAGTGGAGTCGCTTTTCAGATAAATGTTATGAGCTTATATCAGTGGTGGAGCGGGAAGGCACAAACCAAGGGACAATCTTTTTAGGAACAATTATTTGTTGATCTGTCTTAGGGTTACGTTTAACCCCCGATGGGCGGGCATTGTACTTTATGACCCCAAAGCCTCGAATTTCAACTCGCTGTTGCTCCCTGATTGATTCGACAAAAAAATCTCGTGTAGCTTCCACAATCAACATGGCATCCCTGTGTGGTATGGAGAATTCATCGCTCAAACGCTGAGCTAGGTCTATGAGGTGGATTTTCACGTTTATGTCTCCTCCTGTATTTGTGCCAGGCTAGGACGAAATTTAAATGAAATTCTACTTCTGGCAGCTATGAGTACATCTTCGCCCGTTTTTGGGTTTCTCCCGGGCCTAGCCGCTTTATGGATCTGCTGGATATTACCTAGGTTTTTCAGACTAACGACATAGCCTGATTTTGCTATTTCAACTATGTCATTAAGCAAAAAATCAGTCATCTCTTTTAGCTGATTAGCTTGGTACTTTGGGATGTCTTGCTTTACTCGAACCACAAGATCTTTTTTGGTTTTTGTCATTTGATTTATAGTCATAAGAATTTGTAGTCATTAGGAATAGGCAAGACTTGAGCAGTCAGTTGGGAAATAAGTACTCGTTAATCGGTTGAAAAAAAGGCTCTAAACTTGCGAAGGTAAAGAGCACTAAATAGCAACAGGGTGAGGCTTCTTAAGAACCTCTGGTATATTTATAGTCGAAACAGTGGAGTTGATTGTTTCTTTAATGTACGGAGCGAGGCTTTAATGGTGAGCTTGTAGTGATGAATTTTAAGAATTGTTCCATTTTATCTGGAACTCAATTTCCTCTTCATTACCTTCACGCTCATGTTCTATGTTGTACTTTGCACGCACGGGAACATAGATACGCTCGCCGGCGATCTGGATCTCAAACTTACTTCCGCTTTCAAGGGAGTCAGCGAGTCTTCGTAATTTGGCGACAAACTCAGTTGTCGAATAGTCTTTCTCTATGTCTCTATCTGCTTTCTTCGTCATTGATTTATTCCTTTATAGGGTAGCCTGCTTTGCCACTTTACTTAAAAATTAGCTGTAACACTCCTCATTTAGAAAAATAAAATAATAGTTTAGAAAAAGAGGGAACGGTGCTTGACCCTCCAGTTAGGGGAGAGATTATCCTGCTGTTATTGAGAACGAGGCGACTAATCGGCATATATAACAGCCCTCGTGAACTGCAAGTGATTTGCAGATATTAGTAGTTAATCGAACCTTAAATTGTGGAGTTAAAAATGAAATTAGTGACCAGTGCAGCCCTATCAGCCATCTTAGTATGCACTTCGGCTAGCGTCTTTGCCGAGACACCGGATTTTTCAAAAACGGCCGCTGCACAATCTAGTTATGATTTTTCAAAGAACCAGCCTGCCAAGGGGAATAATGTGCAACCGAATTCGGCGCAACACGATTTCTCCAAAACTGCGGCTGCGAGTCGTGAGTATGACTTTTTGAATAACCAAGCGGCCTTGTTTCCTAAATCGATTGAACCTTTTGCAGCTTATGTGATCTGATCTTCCAATGTGGTTATTGGAAACATCAAGATGGGTAAAGCTAAGCGTAAAATGACCAATTGGTCTCAGTACAACAAGGCATTGATTAATCGAGGGTCCTTGACCTTTTGGATTGATGAGCACGCCATTAGCTCTTGGTGTTGCTCTGAACATCACGGCCGCCGTGGCCGTGGGTATATTTACTCTGATGTTGCTATTGAAACTGCATTGGTTGTTAAAGGTGTATTCAACTTATCACTGAGAGCACTAGAAGGTTTCACTACCTCGGTTTTCCAGCTTATGAATGTGCCACTAACCTCACCAAGCTATAGCTGCATTAGCAAACGTGCCAAGACCGTAAATATCAAATATCGCTCACCGAGTCGTGGCTCTGTGGCACATGTAGTGATTGATTCAACGGGCCTCAAAGTTTACGGCGAGGGAGAATGGAAGACTCGAAAGCATGGTAAAGAAAAGCGTCGTACCTGGCGTAAGTTACACCTCGCAGTAGATGCTAATACGCATGAAGTCGTAGCAGCAGAAGTCACTCTGGTTAACGTTGCTGATAATGAAGTGTTACCCACATTAATCAAGCCGTTAAGAAGACAGATTAAACAAGTTTCTGCTGATGGAGCATACGACACCAAAGCGTGTCACAAACTACTTCAGCGTAAAGGTTGCAAACCCACTATCCCACCAAGAAGCAGTGCTGGGTTTTGGGAGGATGGGCACCCTCGAAACGAGGCTGTGAGAGCCCTCAAAAATAATGAGTTAGCGCAATGGAAGAAGGAAAATGACTATCACTTACGGTCACTATCTGAAACAGCAATGTACCGATATAAGCAACTAATTAGTCCGAAACTTAGCCTACGAGATTATAATGCTCAAGTAGGTGAAGCGCTGGCAGGTGTAAAGGCAATGAACAAAGTCATAAGACTAGGAATGCCAGTTAGGAAACAGGCTGCCTAGTTAGCTCAAACCCTTGGAGTAGCTGCATCTATAGCGAGGATTTGATCAACAACGCCTAACCAAGCGGCCGAGAAAGCACATCATCTTCTTGCTTCCACACAACATGATTTTTCGACAACAACGACAATAAAGCAGAGCTGTTAACTCACTGAGCTAGTCACTGTTTCAAGATGAAAGCCAAGCCAGTCTTGGCTTTTTGTTTGAGGATAGCCTTATTCAGTTTATTCCGGCCATCATCCCTTTGCTCAAACTGTCGTTTTTATTCAATCTTATGTTCAGCCTATCTCGTATTATTTACCCATCGCAAGCGAGTCGTCTATTAACAAGGCAATTCGTTTCACAAATACTTTATTAGGTACAGAGCAAAGTCATGTTAGAAATTAAATCAGTTGAATCATTAAGCGAGATCAGTGAACTAAAACAGCAATATTTTTCCCTTTCAACCGCTCCACTCGATGGAATGTGGCATTTCGGTTTTGCACCTATGTCTGCCCATTTTGCTTTTTACGAGAACCATATTCCAGTGGGTTTCTGCTGCATTAATGGTGAAGGCTATATGTTGCAATTTTATTTATCACCAAGGGCAAAATGCCAAGTGACAGAATTGTTTACTTTGATTGCTGAGCAAAATTGTACTGTTATTGGGAGAGTGGCTGGTGCATTCGTTAGCACTGCAGAAAATGATTATCTTTCTCTATGTTTAGATAACTCGTCTTCATTCAAGGTTAATGCCTTAATGTATCAGCAAAATAAGCTGCAAAATATAGAGACAAGAGAGCCGTTGGAAATGATTTTAGCAGGTCAGGAACAACTAAATGATTTTGTTAGTTTTGCGGCAAAAACTATAGGTGCACCAGAGCTGTGGTTGTTGGAATATTTCGGTAACTTGATTCAGAGAAAAGAGCTATGGGGTTACTGGTGTGATCGCAAGTTATTGGCAACAGGGGAGTGCCGTTTATTTGATGATTATCAAACAAACTATGCCGATCTAGGTATGATCGTTGCTAAATCTGAGCGAGGTAAAGGCGCTGGGACCCGTGTACTTTATCACTTAATTAATCAGGCTTTAAAGCAAGGGCTAATACCGATTTGTTCAACAGAAAGTAGCAACCTTGCTGCTCAAAAAATCATTAACAGAGCTGGGCTAAGTTCTGCAAACCGAATCATTCAGTTTGAGTTTTCTAAGGGGGAGGGCCGGTGTTTATAGGCTCATTCTTATTTAGGTGAGTCTATTTACGCTAAGTCAGTAAGCGAGCTGTCATTATTGATGGTTTAGCAGATATTTAATGAGGTTGGTATAATACCGTCATCCAAGATGACGGTTAGAGAATACAATGATCAACTGGCTTCAGGCGCCCAAGTCCCAAGACGTCGCTAAATATATTGAGTGTTATTGGCTTATTGAAAAACGCATTGATGCAGAAAGTTATCAGTATCCCAAGTTAAACCCAGATCCAGCGGCTCACTTAATTATCTCTCCAAGTAAACAAGCCTATCATTATGCTCTGGATCATAGCATTGCCGATGGTCATGGAAGCCATTGGTTGTTTCCTCACCTGCAAACTTTTGAGCTCGATCATTCAAAACCGTTTGTTCATTTAGGCATCAAATTCCATATTGGCGCATTGTACTCTCTTGGCTTGCCAGCGTATTCCCATCCAAACTTAGATGCTATTGAAGAAGTGAACCTTGAAAATCTATTTCATCCAAATGAGTTGAATTTCAATACATTTGATGGAGACAGGCTTATCGAAGTGGCAAGAAATGATTCTGAACTATGTCGTAATCAATTGGATGCTTTATTTCTGCCTTGTTTCGGGGATTGTAAAGAAGACCAGCATAGCGCGCTTACTAGAAAAGCACTTCAATTTTTGAATTCCACATCAGTCTCAGAACTTGGCAATAAACTCTTTTGCTCCCAAAGAACATTAGAGCGAAGTTTTAGCCGGGTAACAGGCCTAACATTGAAACAGTGTCAGACGATGAACAAGTTAGAGGAGATGCTGGAATATCTTTATCAACGTAATACGAATGAAATTGATTGGGTTGGGGTCGCATTTGAGTTTGGATTTAGCGATCAGCCTCATCTCATACGTCACTTGAAAAAGCAGATAGGTCTTACACCCAAAATTTACGCTAAAGAGAGGGGATTAACCATAGATGTTTATGGTGGTGTTAGTTCTTCTAAATGTAATAGAAAAAATGAGTAAGATAACGATCAAAGCAACAGGCACGCGTTAGCGTATCTGATTGTCTTTGATCGTTATATGCAGCTACTAGATAGCAACTACTTTATTTGCACAAGGACCTTTTTGACCTTGGCCAACTTCAAATTCAACGGCCTGGCCATCATTCAATGTTGCGAATCCACCGCCAGCTTGAATTTCTGAATGATGAACAAAAAGATCTTTGCTTCCATCTTCAGGAGTAATAAAACCAAAACCTTTATCTGCGTTGAACCACTTAACTGTACCTTTAGCCATTTTCTTTACTCAATTTATTGGTGAAATAATATAAATTTTATAGTCGAATTCACCGGTTCGAATATTTGTGAGTGATATATGAACAAGCCACATAACGCCCTAATCTAGGGGAACCCCAGATAATTTCTTTTGTTTTCAAAAACTAGACACGTATGTTGCTATAGGATCTAGTTTATTTCGCAAAAAACAAACTAGATAACAACACCATGTGTGACAATAAGATACTACATGAGTCACCCGCAAATCAATGCCCTATAACCCATAAGCCCCCTTTAATTCTCTAATGTGTGCCACACAGCCCCCTCTCGATGGCAATCAAGTATCACAGAGTTAATCTGGTTGCAGTATTTAAGAGATAGTTTGTTAACAAATGTAAGCTGCAAATGTTACTATTTGAGTTCTTACTCTTTCTATCGCGAGTTCTTAACGCTTTCTATAAAATTGGATGTCGGCTGTTGCAGGTTAAAACCTTATTATTTTCACTATCGGTTACCTTTATGGCCGTGACAAAAGCTCTGGGTCACGGATTATCTATTGATCATGAAGCTACTAACCCTGCAGTGATTAAACAAGAGGCCGATGCACTGGAGGTCATCGATCCCTGTTTAACCCATACAGCTGATGATACGGCCTTCGATCAAGCCTTCGACTATCTCAATACTAAGTTTTGTCAACCCGCTATCTGGTTCGACAGCTTTTTTGTCGATGAGCGGACTCAAGAAGATGCTCGGGCTGGGACCTTAGTTCGCTGGACCAATGATTTCTCCTATTACGGCAAGGAAGGGTTTAAATATAGGGCGAATTTGAATGCGAGATTTAATCTTCCTGGAGTTAACCAGAAACTTAAGGTCATCATAGATTCCCAGGGGGAGGATGATCCTTTTGCATTTTTGAAAGGCCCAGACGATGAAGGCGAGCGGGATATCGGGCTTAGGTATGACTGGTATGCTAAAGACAGAGTCAGCTTCAATATTAAGGCCAACATCAAACCTAAGTTAGAGGCCAGATGGCGTTATACCTATCCCATTTCACAAAGCACGATTACTCGGTTGACCCAGAAGATTTATCAAGAGAAAAAGGTAACTGGGGAGTCCACTGAGTTTGATATTGAACACTCCTTCGATGAAGACTTTCTATTGCGTTGGAGCGCCGTGGCCCAGTATGAAAACCGTAATAATGGCTGGGAGTTTGGTAGTAGTCTAAATCTCTATCACTACATCAGTAGTAAACAGGCGATTAACTATATTGCCAGCATCTATGGCGTCGACACGCCTTATCACTATGTGGAAAATGCCAGAATCGCGGTAACCTATCGGCAAAACTTCTTACGTGAATGGTTGTTCTTCGAGATCACCCCTGAATATAACTGGAGTAAAGAGGTGGACATCGACAGGCTAGATCAAGCCATCATTACCTTACGGTTAGAGGTGATGTTTCAGAATATTTAATGTTTTGTATTAATATTGATGTGACATATCTCTAGTTTTAAGTTGTTTGTTGTTTTTTCTTTTGTTAATTGATCTTATTGTGATCTACTGTTGGCCTTTACATAGTCTGCAGCCTCATATTGAAACAATTTGTATCCTCCTCGTGCTAATCTCACGCCAATCTTTTAGCAGTAGTATGAAATAGAGACTTTAAAATACTATTCGCTTCTTATTTTAATTATATAAATTCATGAGGTTATGGAATATGTTGCGTATTCGATCGAGTTTACTAGTCATCATTTTTACACTGGTTATTCCTATTGGTTTTATCGATGCTGCTCCCTTACAGCCAGTAGATAAGAATGACGCACTTTGGTATCCGAAAACGGATCTGACACTGCATCCCAGAGTTAAGCCATATGTGTTAGAGAATGGTATGAGATACATACTCATTCAAAGTCAATCTCCGAAAGATGAGGTGGAAATCCGGCTGCATATCCGTGCAGGGTCAGCATTGGAAACAGGCCCGCAGCCTGGTGTGGCACATTTTTTGGAACATATGGCATTTAATGGGTCTAAAAATATTCCTGAAGGTGAAATGATCACTATGTTGCAAAGGGATGGGCTCGCTTTCGGTGCTCATACCAATGCGTTCACCGAATTTACGCAGACGGTTTATCAGTTGTCACTGCCTAGTGCTGAAGAAGAGCTTATTGAAAAAGCTTTATTTATTATGAGGGAAACCAGTAGTAACCTGACGATTGATAAAGCTGCGGTTGCAAGAGAAAGAGGGGTATTAAACGCCGAGGTTAGAGGCAAGCAGGGGCCTGAATTTAACAGTTTTCTTGATTGGATTCGGTTTGCCTATCCGGGGACTGATTACATCAACAAGATCCCGGTTGGCTCATCTCAAGGTATTAAGTCTGTTACTCAAGACATTCTGGTGGAGTTTTATCACAGGTATTACACGCCAAAGCGTACAACATTGATTGTTACAGGAGACTTTAACCCTGAACGGGTCAAAAAAGCGATTCAAAAGCAGTTCTCAGATTGGACGGCGGATGAAAGCCTCGATGAACCGGACTTTGGGAAATTGGTCGTCAATACTGAAATTAGTACCCATGCTTTTATCGATAAGAGTATCGATAGTCGTATCTCCATTAATGTGATCACACCAGCTAACGTTGAGCCAGATAGTCGTAAAAAACGTCTTGATGATCTGTTAACTTATCTTGCTAATACTGCCCTGTCTATTCGACTCAATGATATTGCTATTAACAGCGATAACCTGCTGACGGGGGCTGCGGCCTATCAAGAGCGCTCGGAACTGGCAAGCATTAGTAGTGTTTCAAGTTATATCGATGCAGAGCAATGGCCATCAGCACTTGAGTTGATTGAGCAAAGCTTAGGTCAAACCTTAGAGTTTGGTTTTACGCAAAAAGAGATAGATCGGTTAGTGGCAAGCTTTGAAGCTGATTTGAAACTGGCTGTCCAATCTGAAGAGACTGTTCCGAACTATGTTATTGCGGATTCGGTGACTCAAGCTGTTGAAAATCGAGAATCTGTGTTGTCGGCGAAGGATAATTTAGCGTTCTTTCAAAAGAACATTGTGGGTATTAAAGCGGAACAGGTCGCTGAGCATTTTAGACTGTTATGGTCAGGGGCTGCTCCCAGTGTTTATCTCACAAGCAATATTGAAATTGAAGATGCAGAAGCGGCAATATTAAAGGTATATAACCAAAGCTTAAATACTCAAGTTTATCCCTTGGAGGCACGTGAAGAGGTTGAGTTTCAATACGTAAACTTTGGTGATAAAGGGAAAGTGGTATCTGAAAAAATAAATAAAGTGAGTGGGATCAAAACTGCCCAGTTTAAAAACGGTGTTGTAGTAAACGTAAAGCAAACAGAGCTTGATAAGGGGCTGGTGTTTATCTCGTTACGTGTAGGTCATGGCATTGAGGATTTTCCTGCCGACAAAGATGGGTTAATTAATCTTTTTGACTATGGTTACCAGTCAGGTGGGTTGAAAAAACACACATTCGATGAGCTGCATAATATCTTTCTCGATAAGAATGTCTCAATGGCTTTAGGTGTCGGGTTAGACAGTTTAGGTGGAACTTACAGCACGACACCTGATGAATTAAAGCTGCAGCTGCAAGTATTGACTGCACTCTTGACGGAACAAGCTTATCGTTCGGAAGGGGAATCTTTTTTCAGACATGAGATCAAAGTCAGTGAGCAAATGGCTAGCTCCAGTCCAGGACATGTAATTGATACACAATTTATGCGCACTTTATATGGTGAGGATAAGCGTTTTGGGCTTGGACCCTTATCTGAGATTCAGCAGCGCACATTTGCTGAACTTAGACCCGTTATCGAACGGATCATGAAGAATGGGCCGATTGAAATTGCGATTGTGGGTGATATCAATAATCAAAAAGCAATTTCAGCGGTAGCTGAAACATTTGGCGCCTTGCCACAGCGGTTTAAGCTCCCAAGTCACCATTATCTAAAGGGAATAGATTTTCCTGAACCCCAAACTGTTATCTTGTTTCATCGAGGGGGGCTGGACACCGCGTTGCTAAACACCTATTGGAAAACTGATGACGATCGTGATGTGAAGAGCATGCGCAGGTTACAACTTCTGCAAGAGATACTCACATTAAAATTGACGAAAAAGCTAAGAGAGTCAATGGGCGTTTCTTATTCTCCCTATGCATTTAGCACTAATTCAGATTCTCTGGATAGTTACGGTTTCATTGGTATGAGCAGTAACATAAAGCTTGGTGATATAGATAAAGTTGAGGCGGCTTATAAACTGATAACTGACGAGGTGAAGAAAGAGGGCGCAATTACAGATGATGAGTTATTGAGAGCCAGAGCTCCTATCATTAAAGATGTTAAAAATGCAGTGAGTAGTAACTGGTTTTGGTTAGACTTGGCTAGCCAAGCTTATAGTGCCCCGGCTCGTTTTGATCGATTTAAGCTATTTACACAAGAGTTGAGTGCCGTGACTGTGGCCGATATCACCCAAACTGCAAACCGGTACCTAGTTCCGGAAAGAGAAGTGATTGTTAAGGTTCTTCCTGAGAAAATATCTAGCAGTGTTATAAAGCAATAAATTTGTCCTGTCTGAAGGCCTACTGACACTATGCTGTCAGTAGGCCTGGTTTATCCTTGTTTCATCGCTAAGGGGTAAACACTCATATTGAGTGTAATCTTAGTTATTACAAGGAGTTCAATATGTTACATCAAGCACCGCTAGTCTGGGGCGAAATAGCCGTCGAAAACATGGATAGAGCCGTTGAGTTTTATGGTAAGCATTTTGGTGTCAGTTTTAGACGTGAAGTCATGAACGATATGGAAATGGCCATTCTGGAAACTGAGGATAAGGAAGCGGCCAGTATTGGCTTGGTTAAACATGAAATGATGAAGCCGTCGGCTCATGGTAGTGTTCTTTATCTTCACTTAAGTGATGAATTAACCCCTTTGGTAGACAGTATTGCTAAAGCAGGCGTAAAAGTATTACTGCCAGTGATGCCAATCAAGGAAGGCGAGTGCGGCTTCATCGCGTTATTTGAAGACAGTGAAGGCAACACGGTAGGTCTCTGGTCAAAAAACAGATAGTGCTAAATTTATTTGTATCGATGAATAAGGATTAAGCCGAATTATATTCGGCTTAATCTCCACTTAAACTGTATGGTTTTATTAAAGTAAGACTGTATTGAAGTAAGGATAGTGAATGAGTGAGATTAAGGACGTCATGGCATCACCAGTATTGGTTAATCAAGCGGTCACTGGTGTGTGGGGGTTAGCAGTAAGAACTTCGAATCACGCCGAACAAGATGTAGAGACACAGAAAATAGCTCCCCTTTGGCAGCAATTGATGAGTCGTAGTGAGGTACAGAGCAATACAAGTTCACCCATGTATGGCTGTTATTACGGCTACGAGTCCAATCATAATGGTGAGTTTTCTGTTCTCGCGGGATTGGCGGCAGGTGTGAGTAAAGTAGTAGACGATGGCTCACACTTGAATGGGTTAAGTGAGACCAATGAGTTAACTGAGCTGACGTTAGCTGCAGGTAAATACCTGTGCTTTAGTGCTAAAGGTGAGGTGCCTGGGATTGTGATCAGCCTCTGGGGCCAGATATGGCAGTACTTCGAAGCTAGTCACTGTCAGTTTGAGCGCAGCTATAATACTGATTATGAATGCTATACCTCGATGGATGGGGTTGATATCTACATTGGTGTGAAACAAAGGAAATAGGTTAAGTAGCTGTTTAATGCTGTAGATACAGAGACCTATTATGAGTGCTATACCGATTATAAACGGGGTTGATATCTACATAGGTATAAAACAAAGGTGTGAGACACAAATAGGTTACTGTTTAAAGCGGTAGATACAAACATCAAGGAAAGATATGCGTCGAGCGGATCGGTTATTTCAGATAGTACAAGTTCTTCGAACTCGGCGATTAACTACGGCGCAGCAGCTGGCTGAACGGCTGGAAGTCTCGACCCGAACCATATATCGCGATATCCAAGATCTGTGTTTAAGCGGCATCCCTATCGAAGGTGAAGCAGGAGTGGGTTACTTGCTGCGCCAAGAGGTGAATGTGCCTCCGCTGATGTTTAATGAGGCTGAACTTGAGGCGATTCAGGTTGGCATGCGCATGGTGCAGGCCTGGGGGGGCAAAGAGCTCTCCAGCGCCGCTAAACAGGCGATGATCAAGGTTGAAGCAGTCTTGCCAGAACGCTTGCAGGATTATCAATCCTTGATGTTTGCTCCGGATTTTTATATCGATTCCGATGAGTTTAAGTTTCTCGATGTGCTTAGAAAGTCCTCACGATTAAGAGAGTATCTATTGATGGATTATCGCGATGCTAAAGAAGATACCAGTCAAAGGGAGATACGTCCTCTGGCCATCTATTTTTGGAAGGGAACTTGGACCTTGCTGGCTTGGTGTGAGCTCAGAGATGATTTTCGTAACTTCAGAGTCGATAGGATCACCGGACTCATAAATCAGCAGCGACACTTTGCGGTGTCGCCGGGTGAAGAGATGCATGATTACATCGCGATGATGGAAGCTAAGTATGGTACGGAGTAGGGAGGGGAATCCAGCTTTGTAGACAGACTCTGCTCTAATCTTTCTTTAGTTTAAGATTGGCCGCATAAAATTTCGCTCATACCTTAAGATGAATTTGTGCTTTTTGGCATAATCAAATGCAGCGAGACAATCGGCATCATTGGCTGATTCATTTCGGTAGGTCTCATAATCAGCCAGACTAGGAAATGAAAATAAGGCTAACGCGATATCATTTGCTCCCTCGCTAGGCAGAAAGTAACCATGATGCTGGCCACCAAACTTTTCAACCAACGGGATCCAGAGTTGGGCATAGTGCTCAAATTCTTCAATCATATCCGGATTGATTATATATTTAACATGACAAGTGACGTTCATTGTTGAGTGTTCCAAAGTTAAATTTCTATCTAATAAATGAATGATTAATGAATGATTAATGAATGATAAAAAACAGTCCCATGCTCACCACTGTCGTCAGTAAGACACTGCGCGTTGTGTATGCCAAAAATGCGGCTAAGATAGCGCATATCAAATAGCTGTTATCTAAGCTCAAATCTAAATGTTCTTCCCGAATAAAGACGATTGGAGCAAAAATGGCTGTGAGTACGGCCGGGGCTGAATAACTCAAGAATGCCAACGTATTCTTGCTGAGTCGTACCGGAAGTTTGGGCTCTAAAAACAGGTATCGGCTGCCAAATACTACAGCCGCCATGGCAAAAATTGTCAACCAGATCATGTTTTCTCTCCCGTAAGTTTGGCGTAGAGAGTGCCGCAGGTCATACCAAGCAAGGCTGCGATAAGTAATCCTGCGGGAATGGCTAATAGCTCACAGACCACAGCGGCGACTAAAGAGACCAGTACACAAAATAAGACCGATGGTTTCTTCACCGAAGGCACGACAATGGCGATAAAGGTCGCTGCAATGGCGAAATCCAGTCCCCACGTGTCCAGGTTTGGAATTGTTTGACCCGCAATAATACCGGCTGCTGTGGCGAGGTTCCAACCTAAGTAAAAGCTAAATCCACCGCCTAAGGCGTACCAAGGATTTAGCTTGTGCTGTTTACCTTGGTTGGCGATGGCAAACAGCTCATCGGTAAGCAAAAAGCCTAAGACCAGTCGCCATTTTAGTGGCATGGGGCTTATTTGCGGTCTCATGGCCATTCCATAGAGGAAGTGCCGTGATGTGATGAGTAAGGTGGTGATTAAAATGCTGGTTAAACCAATTCCTGCTTTTATCATTCCTGTTGCAACCAGCTGCGCTGAACCTGCAAAAATAATGGCAGACATGGCCTGACTCTCGAAAGGAGATAAGCCGGCATCTAGAGCAAAAGAGCCTGCTAAAATCCCCCAAGGGATCACGGCTATGGTGAGTGGCATCACAGCTAAGGCGCCCTTTAAGAAACCGTTAAATTTCCCCTCTTGCTTTATTACTTGTGTCTGGGAACTCATTAATCTCTTGATCACTTCTATTGATAACATTAGCCATTAAGTTAACTTAACTGAGATACGCTGGCTTGTACAAACTTGCACTTTTTCTCATACCAGTAAACTCTTTTGCGTATTGTCCCGGTGTAACGCCCATGGTGCGTTTAAAGTGACGGTTAAGGTGGCTCTGATCGTGAAAGCCGCAGGCTAAGGCGACATCTAGCAGTTTATTGCCATTTCTAATTTGTTTTTTGGCGAGCCTGACTCGCGCTTGGATTTGATAGGCATGGGGAGGCAGACCAAAGGTGTGCTGAAATTGTTTAATCAAATAGAAAGGGCTAAGTCCTGCTAATAGCGCCAGTTCTTCCAGAGATATATCGGCGCCAGGGTGATCATCGAGAAACTGTTTTACCAGTGCCAGTTGAGGCTGAGCTAATGTCTGTGTTTGCTGCTCGCCTTTGTGCTTGCTGTGACGCGCCATGAGCTTAATCATAGTGGCATAGACAACAGACTCTCGCAGCAGCCTATTATCGGACTCTTTAAGAGTCTGAAACGTCATGCGGAGCATGTCGGCCATCGACTTGTCGTGGACCACGGCCTCGGGAAAATAAGGTGCACCTTTCGAGGAAAGTCCTAATTCTTGGTTAATCGAGGAGAACTGCTCAGGCAGCGGGTACATGGCACGATAAGACCAGCCATTGTCAGTGGCTGAGCAGCCGTTATGTACCTCATCGGCGTTGACCAGTATTATGCTGTTCTGTGGTGCTAAGTGATTGCTGCCGGTACGGAAGAACTTCTGCGCACCTGTTTCGATCACCCCCACTGTGTAGCCTTCATGGCTGTGACGGGAGAAGTTCTGTTTTTGATAACTAGCATCGAGCAGCTCAATACCCCCTAGCTCTTGAGCCAAGGTAAAATCCGCTTTTTCGATACTGTTTCTCTGCTTTGCAGAATCTTGCTTGTCTGCCTTAAGTGCCGTTTGCGCCATGATGCTCCTCGTTGTGCTGAGTCATCATAGCGCATAAATGACTAATGCTTTTGTACAAAATTGTGCTCAGTGAGTGCTAGCTTGCTTCGTTGTCTACCAATGGGGCTGGCTAGCCTGTTGTTTTTCGTTGCCCTATGGATTAGTCAGTTAGCTTGTGTCTTTGTTGCAATATTAGGTGTAACTGATATCTTTGTGCTCCATTTCAGTCATCTTGAATTTTCTTATGGCATATCTTCGTTTTTATACCGTTAATTTCGCTAGTTTATACGCAATATTGTGCTTTAGCTTGCTGACTATTTTTTCTTTCTCAGCTTATGCCGAGGAGGATGAAAATCTGGCGCTCTATTCGGAAATGAATACACGTCTGGGGTACATGAAAGCGGTGGCCTTATACAAATGGCAAAATAAGCTAGCCATTGAAGACCTCACCAGAGAAAAGTTGGTAATTGAGAAGAGCGTCTCGATGGCAAAGGAACAAGGGGTAGCATCTCAGGCGATTGAGGATTTTTTTCGGGTTCAAATCGAAATAGCGAAGAAGATACAGAGGAATTATTATCAGCAATGGACAGAGCATGGCTTGCCAGCTGAGTTACAAGGGGCCACTAATTCCGAACTTAGCTTGTCTGAAATACGCCCCCAATTGATAGTGTTAGGCAAATCGATTATTCAAGGGATTGCGAGCCACCAAGGTGAACATGACTTTGTGTTATTTGATCAAGCCATAGATACCCGGTTTGTGAGTCTTGAAGATAAAGCTTTGTTGTTTAGGGCGCTAACCTCAGTGAAGCCCAAAGCTTATTCGTCGGTATTGGACCGGATACTGGCTCAAAAGATTATGTTTGTCGGCACGACCGGCGACTACGAGCCATTCTCATATTTAGAGGATATGCACAGGAGTGGGGTAGACATAGATCTGGCCAATCAGTTAGCCGCCTCTCTGGGGGCAAAAGCAGTATTTATTCATACGAGCTGGGCCAGCCTGATAACAGATTTTCGAAGCCAGAATTTTGATATTATGATGAGTGGCATTTCGAAGAAGCTATTTCGACAGCAGGTCGGTTTGATGTCAGATGTCTATCTGCAAGGGGGGAAAACTCCGATAACTTTATGTGCTAACGTGAGTCAGTATGATTCCTTAGCCAAGATAGACAAGCCAAGCACTCGAGTGATAGTGAATAAAGGTGGCACTAATCAGCGCTTCGTCGATGACAATATTAAGCAAGCTAAGGTCACTGTTCATGGCAGTAATGTGACCGTGTTCCAAGAGATCCTCGATGGCCGCGCCGATGTGATGATAACTGATCGTATTGAGGTGCAGCTGCAATCTAAGAAGCATCCTAAACTATGCGCGGCAATGCCTGATACTAATCTGAGTTATTCGGCCAAGGCGTTCTTGATGAGCAGAGATCTTATTTGGAAAGAATACGTAGATGCTTGGTTAGAAATCACCATTAAAGACGGCACCATGGCGAGTGTGTTCGCTCGTTACATTTAACGATTATCAAGGGCAAGCTGTAGTAGCCACTCACTCAGTGGTTGCTCATTGCCGTTAATGCGGCGAACCTTTGCCCGTTAGCGGCATCTGCTTTGCCGCTGTTATGAATGCCTGTAACGACGAGAGTCAGTTGTTATGAATGCATGTAACTACGAAATATCTCGATTATCAAATTGCCGTTGGTTTTGCTCATTTTTCTCGACAAACTCTTGTATCAGCTGGGTCTTTTGCTCCTCTAGCTGTTTGATCTGTGCCTCCTTCTGCTCTTTGCTTAAGGTGTCACTTTTTGCAATAGCTTGGATTTGAGCTTCGATCTCATCTAATCTCTCACGGTCAATGCCAGTGCGTTTGTCCAGTATGGTCTGCATTACATCTTGTAAGCTGGTTCTTTGTTTGGCTTGTGAACCAAGTTGTTCATAGCTGTCGGGCTCTGGCTTTTTTGAGGCTTGTGAGTCTGATGAAAGCATGACTATGTCTTGATATTGTCTGTCTGGGTCGATGACATTATTCTGTGCGTGGGGCGTTTTGACTGAGTTTGACACAATTGGCTGGCTAGTTTGAATCTGTGCAGGCTTATTAATTTGTGTACCTGTATTTAAATAAGCATTGTAGCCATTAACTGTCATCATGTTACTGTCCTTCCTCTGGATACGATTGTTAAACCTGAAGCTATTTATCTAGCAAGTTCTTTAGCTATTTCTCTAACGACATTTTTTAAATTAAAGAGTTAGCAATTTCTGAACCAAATAGTAGGGATTAAATGTAAATCTCAAATTCAAACCTCAAACTCAATAACCACTTAGCCACTTAGCCACTTGGTTTAGGACTTGGCGTAACGTTTGGTTTAAGAGAAGCATGGTTAAGTAAAAAAGGAGTGCCATGGAAACCAGAAATATCATTATCTTCGATGGGGTGTGTAATCTCTGTAATGGCGCGGTCAACTTCATCATTAAGCGCGATCCTCAACAGAGGTTTTGCTTTACGCCTATGCAAAGCGAGGCTGCGAAAGACTTGATGAGCAGATATTCCCTTGTGAGTGATTATGGCGATACCTTTTTTCTTATCAAGCAAGGGCAATGTTATACCCGTACCGATGCGGCGCTTGAGATCTGCAAGGACTTATCTGTTTTTTGGAAATTACTTTTAATTTTTAAGGTATTGCCACGTTCATTTAGGGATTTTTTCTATAACGGGTTGGGCAGTCGGCGTTACTCTCTGTTCGGTAAGCGTGATACCTGTATGTTGCCTACAGAAGAGCTGCGCAGCCGGTTT
Organism: Shewanella psychrophila; assembly: GCF_002005305.1. NCBI lineage: Bacteria > Pseudomonadati > Pseudomonadota > Gammaproteobacteria > Alteromonadales > Shewanellaceae > Shewanella > Shewanella psychrophila. The sequence continues at coordinate 2,195,796 of NZ_CP014782.1, read as the reverse complement.
ATTGATTGATGTTAACTTGCTTTAATTAGACTGATTGATATTAGGAGAGGGAATATGAAAAATGCGGCTTCATTGTGCCGATTCGAGACTCCAAGGCTGGTTGTTTCAGTTTGGCCAGGCTCAGCCGAACATCAAGCTCTGAATCAGACTGAGCTTGCTGGTATGGCGCTGGATATTCTCAGCCCAAATGTGACCCGCGCCTTGCCTCCGGGTTGGCAAAATATTCATCGTCTTGAGGACGCCAAGGGCTGGCTAGAGGCGAGGGCCGAGGAGTGCAGTTTCTTAGTGGTGAGAAAGCGTGAAGCCAGCCAAGTGATAGGCTTTATTTTTTTACATGAAGAGCAGTATCAAGAGCAACAGGCTCAACAGCTGCTAATTGATAATATGGTCACATTACACCTTGGTTACTTGCTTAGTGAGTCACAATGGGGGCAAGGTTTTGCCAGTGAGGTAATTAAGGGGCTGGTGGCCTGGGTAAGCGCTTCGAACAGCGGAGCTAATACTGATAAGGCTCAAGTTAGTAAAATTATTGCCGGGGTTGAAAGCAGTAATCTGGCATCGATTGCTGTATTAGTGAAAAATGGATTCAGCCTCTGCGCTCCATCATCAGAAGATTCAGCAAAGGGAGTTGACGACGATGACGAACAGGCCTTTTATCAGATCGTTTTTCAGCATTTTCAACAATAGCGGCTAGTGCTAACTCTAGCTCTAAATCAAATACTAGTTGGGACAAGTTAGCCGCTCTTTGTTTAATCTGATTGACTCGCTACTCGCTACTCGCTACTCGCTACTCGCTACTCGCTACTCGCTACTCGCTACTCGCTACTCGCTACTCGCTACTCGCTACTCGCTACTCGCTACTCGCTATCCAATAAACTACCGAGCTCAAGACAAGGCTAAGAAAGCCTCGAGTCACGAGCTATAGACCGAAGTTCGTCACTCGCTATCTGGCCGTCTCTACACTATGTGGCGTTCTGGTTGGTTTTTTGAACTTTGGTTTTCTGAGCTTTGGTTTTTCTGTATGAAAGTAGAGGGGAGAGGAGGCACGCCTCGTCTGATAGCCGGAATAGAAAAACACACAGATGAAGATCAGTGTCATCAGCATGATGATGGTTGGCGCTGGGGCGCTATCGATAAAGAAGCTGAGGTAGACCCCCAAGAAGGAAGTCAGGGTCGAGATAAGCAGCGCGATTAGCATCATAGATTGAAACTTACGGGTTAACAGGAAGGCGATGGCACCGGGAGCGATTAACATGGCGACAACCAAAATCATACCTACAGCCTTAAGTGCACCGACTATGGTGAGGGAGAGTATCGACAGTAGACCATAATGTAGCAGTCCCACTGGCAGACCTATGGCCTTGGCATGTTGGTGATCGAACACAAATACCAGCAGATCCCGCCCCTTGAAGAGAATGAAACTGATGACAAGCAGCGCAATGCCACCGGCTTCTAGTACATCTGTCCAGCTCACACCGAGTACATCGCCGAACAAGATATGATCTAGGTGCACCCCGGTCTCAACCTTAGTCATTAGCACTAAGCCTAAACCAAACATGCTGGAAAACACCACTCCCATCACTGTGTCCTCCTTGAGACGACTATTGTCCTTGATAAATCCAGTGGCTAACGCGCAGAACATACCGGCGGCGAATGCCCCTATGGCATAGGGGATAGACAGCACATAGGCCAAGATAACTCCGGGGAGTACCGAATGGGAGATGGCATCCCCCATCAGCGACCAGCCCTTTAGCACTAGAAAGCAGGAGAGCACAGAGGTGGGAATTGCCACTAACAGGACAATCGCGAAGGCTTGATGCATGAAGGTAAAGCTAAAGGGTAAGAGCAATGCGTCCAGACCCGAGTTAAATAAGCTGGTCATTGGGAACTCCTGTACTGGCTGCAATATTTTTCGACTTTGGTTTAGAGGCGGCTTTTAAGTTAGGGGCTGAGACGTGTTTGCCCCTTCGTCTTGTCGCCAGGTAGCCATGTTTAGGCGCGAACACAAATGTCAGCACGAAGACGCACGCCTGTAATACCACTATGATGCCGCCAGTAGCCCCATCGATAAAAAAGCTCAGATAGGCGCCGACTAATGAAGTCATCGTGCCTATGGCGACACTTAAAATGACGACAATGCCAAATCGGTCGCTAAGCTGATAAGCGGTAGCCCCCGGTGTCACGACCATAGCAATAACTAAAAACGCACCCACAGTCTGTAACGCCGCCACCGTCGATGCACTCAGTAAAGTGAAGAAGAGGATCTTAAGGCCATTGGGGTTGAGGCCTATGCTTCTGGCATGGTGTTCATCGAAGAAAACCACCATAAGATCTCGCCATTTCAACATTAATACGACCAGAGATATGCCGCTAATCAACAGGAGTTGTAGGGTATCTTCCGGAGTGATTGCCAGAATATTGCCCAGCACTATGGTTTGAATGTTCACCGAAGTGGGAGAGAGGGAAACCATAAACAGGCCGAGGCCGAAGAAGGAAGTGAAGATAAGGCCTATGATGGCATCTTCTTTGAGCTTAGAGCGTTGACTGAGAAATAGCATGGTCGTTGCCGCGAGCCCCCCGGAGAAGAAGGCGCCCAGCGCGAAGGGCAGGCCTAACATATAGGCGCCGGCGACACCGGGAACGATAGAGTGTGACAGCGCATCGCCAATCAGGGACCAGCCCTTAAGCATCAGATAGGCAGATAGGAAGGCGCATACACCACCTACCAAGGCGCTGATAAATATGGCATTTACCATGTAACCATATTCGAATGGCTGTAATAGAGTTTCAATCATAGGGTTCACTTTTATTGCTTTTTACTCAATGCTTTTTTTAAGTGTTTTTAAAGGACTATTTACTAAGCGCTATTCGCTGCTGACAACTTGAGTCTTGCTGTCGTCACCGTATAACACCACAGGACGTTCATGATCTGTCAGCAAGGTTACCTGTCTGGCGTCATCATCCTGATGAAGATCTTTGCCGCCTAATACGAAGTGGCGCAACACGCCGCCAAATGCTTGCTGCAGATTCTCCTGAGTGAATACCGACTTGGTGGGACCGGCGGCGAGTACGGTGCGGTTGATGAGGACTGTTCTGTCACAAAACTCGGGCACGCTGCCTAGGTTATGAGTCGATACCAAGATAACCTTGCCCTCGGCGCGTAGCTCACGCAGTAGCGCCATGATCTGATCTTCAGTTTTCACATCCACGCCAGTGAAAGGTTCATCGAGCAAGATGACTTGGCCTTCTTGGGCTAGGGCTCTGGCTAGAAAAATGCGTTTCTTCTGTCCGCCGGACAGCTCACCGATTTGACGCTTGCGAAATGCCCTCATGTTGACTCTGTCCAGGGCAATATTCACCATCTCTTCATCACGCTTGTTGGCGATGCGAAACATGTTCATATGGCCATATCGCCCCATCATGACCACATCTTCCACCAGCACAGGAAAGTTCCAGTCTATCTCTTCGCTCTGAGGTACATAGGCCACTAGGTTGCTTTTTAGCGCCTGTTTAACTGACAAACCTAATATCTCAACCTTGCCCTTTGCCAAAGTGACGAAGCCCATGATGGATTTAAACAGGGTGGACTTACCGCTGCCATTTACGCCGACCAGCGCTGTGATAGAGCCCTTAGGTAAGTCAAAGCTGGCATCATGAATCGCGGTGTGACCGTTGCGATAGGTGACAGTAATGTCGTTGACTGTGAGTCCGCTTGCTAATTTACTCATTTAGCCCCCTGGCTATGGTGCTCAGTGTCGTAGTGAGTAACTCTATATAGGTCGGCACCGGTCCAGAGCTGCTGCTCAGAGAGTCCACATAAAGCACGCCGCCGTATTTGGCTCCGGTTTCTCGTGCCACTTGCTGAGCGGGTTTGGCCGATACCGTGCTCTCACTGAAGATGACGGGGATTTTTTGCTGCCTCATCTGGTCGATAACCTTTCTTACCTGCTGCGGGGTGCCTTGAGCATCGGCATTGATAGGCCAAAGGTAGAGCTCTTTTAGGTCATAGTCTCGAGTCAGGTAACTAAATGCCCCCTCGCTGGTCACCAGCCACCGCTTGTCTTCTGCGACCGCCTCTAACTGCGCCTTGAATGGTTCAACGGCGGCGAGGATTTGCGCCGAATACCGTTTGGCATTGGCGTTATAGCTTGGCGCATTTTTACTGTCATAGCGGACCAAGGCCAGACGGATATTTTCCACATAGATCAGAGCATTGGGGGCAGACATCCAAGCGTGGGGATTAGGCTTACCTGAGTAAGGGCCCTGAGAAATACCCATAGGCACTATGCCTTTGGTGACAATGGTGCGGGGGACCTCATTGAGATTATGAAAAAACTTGTCGAACCAGAGTTCCAGGTTGAGACCGTTATACAAAATGAGATCGGCTCCCTGAGCCCGGCGAATATCTCCCGGTGTCGCCTGATAGTTATGAATTTCGGCATCTGGTTTGGTGATTGACTCGACAATAGCGGCATCCCCCGCCACGTTTCTCGCCATGTCTGCGATAACGGTGAAGGTGGTGATGACCTTAAACTTATCACTCTGGCTGGCAAGCAGCTCTTGAGACCAGAAGGAGAGGGTGATAGTGAGCAGCAAACCAAATGTACGAAGCATATTTTTTCCTTGTTATGTGCGGCTATATGGGGGGACTGACACAAGGCTAGCAGGGAATAAAAGATATCTCAATGCAAATGATAACTATTATCAGCCAGTGTTGAGAATGAAAAGTAGTGAGAGCATAGATATGTGGATACGTAACGCAGGGTAGGGTTCTCGCTTAATACTCATGCTTTACCGAAAATACATTTAAATAGGGTCTTGATGGAAATACCTGGTTTACATACAATACGTATACGTTTTATATATAAACCATATAAAGGTGTGTTGTGGGACTGGTTAAAATTTCCGATGAACTCCATGAAGAGATCAGAAAGTCGAGTCATGTTATGTCGAGATCGATCAACTCCCAAGTGGAGTTTTGGATAAAAACTGGCATGTTAGCCGAGCTGAATCCGACGTTAACCTTCAATGAGATATTGCAGCAGCGCCTCAGAGATGAAAACGTGTCTTTGGAAAGCATTCTTCAAGAAGCTAAGCCAATATAAATAGCCATCTAGAATAAGGCGGAAAGTAAAGTCATGAGTGATGTTCAGATAAAATCGGCCGCTGAAGCTGAGTTAATGAGGCAATCGGGTAAGCTACTAGCTCAGGTGTTTACGATGTTAGATGATTATATTCAAGTGGGAATGACCACCATGGATATTAATAATCGAGTCGAAGGTTTTATTATTAACGAGCTCGATGCTCGCCCCGCCAGCAAGGGGCAATATGGCTATCAATATTCCCTCAATACCTCAGTTAACGAAGTGGTCTGCCACGGTGTGCCTTCTGAAACCTATAGGTTGAAGAGCACTGATATCGTCAATGTCGATATCACCCTGGAAAAGCATGATTTTATTGCTGATTCGAGTAAGACTTACCTGCTGCCCGATGCGAGCCCACTCGCTAAGAGGCTTGTGCAGACCACTTACGAAGCCATGTGGCAGGGAATTAATACAGTTAAACCTGGAGCGACTCTGGGCGATATTGGCCATGCAATCCAAAAATATGCCGAGAAATCAGGCTATAGCGTGGTTCGGGAGTATTGTGGTCATGGTATAGGCCGTGAGATGCATGAAGAGCCGCAAGTATTGCACTATGGTCGTCCGGGTTTAGGTTTAACCTTGAAAGCAGGAATGACCTTCACCATAGAGCCGATGATCAATCAGGGCAATGCCAAAATAAAAACCAAGAAAGATGGGTGGACTGTGGTGACCCGGGATAAGAAGCTATCGGCGCAGTGGGAGCACACGATACTCGTGACTGAAACAGGATATGAAGTGCTGACCTTAAGGGAAACAGAAGCCGTTTGATTAACGGCTTCAATACTTTGGTGTTTAGGGTTGATTTAGCTTATTCGGATGCCAGAGCGAGTAGCTGAGGTAAAAAATTATCATCTTGGCTGGCTATCTCTATCTGCTCGGCTAAGACCTGTTGCAGTATTTCATGAGTGGTTAACGGATTAGCCAATACAACACGAAATACCACAGATTTGATGTTAAGGCCTATTTCACTTTCAGGATTGATTCGTGTTCGGGAGACAAATGAAGTCCCTTGTTCTCGCTGACGTTTCTGCACAAACTTGGTCAGGCCATCGAGCACACGATTAAACTCGATTAACTTGTCTGCGTTACCACTTTCTCTGGCTTGCAGCATTGCTACTTGCACTTGCTTTGGTACATAACGGTAGGTGAGCAGGCAGAGTTCGGGCTCTGATACCAGCTGGAAATCACTATGATCTTGGATAAGTTCGGCGAAATAACGTGCCTTCTCTAAACTATTGTTGATTAAGATCTCGTAACCATCACGGCCAATGACCTGCAGGCAGGCATGAACCAGCATGGCCATACCCGGGCGTGAACCTTCCAGGGTTTGACTGCCTAAATCTTTAGAGCCCTTTCGTAAAATATATTCTGCATGGTGTTTGATGGCATTGGCAAAGGCTGGGTCTTTGAAGATAACCATACCTGCGCCCATGGGCACATACATCTGTTTATGAGCATCGATTGTGACAGAGTCCGCGCGTTCTATGCCCTTAAGCAGATGGCGGTACTTGTTCGATAAAAGCGATGCTCCACCCCAGGCTGCATCCACATGGAAATGGCACTTAAGCTCGCTTGCCAATGTTGCAAGCTCATCTAAGGGATCAATATTCCCTGTCTCAGTGGTGCCTGCGACACCGACGATGGCCATCACCTTGATGTTGTCATGTTCAAGCTGTTTCGCCATGGCGCGCATCTTATCCACATCGACCTTGTTGTCGTTTGATGTGGGGATCTGAATGATGTTCTCACGGCCAATGCCCAGCAAGTCTGCCGTTTTTGCCAATGAATAGTGACCACGTTCGGAAACTAAGATGGCCAGATCATCGTAGCCATAGTGGCGCAAACCTTTCATTAGGCCTTGAGCCGACACGCCCTTGAAGTCGCCATCTGCTTTTAGCAGCTGATTGCGCGCTGTCCATAGGGCGGTGATGTTGGCAACTGTGCCGCCTGAGCAAAATGCTCCGAGGGAGTAGTTAGCGCTGTGCATCCAGCTTTTATAAAATTTATCATCTTCACTGTAGATAAGGTGATGCATCATGCCTAAGACTTGACGTTCCAGTGGCGTGAAGGCCTTAGAGGTCTCAATTTTCACCAGATTTTGATTGAGGCCAACCATCATCTTAGACAGGGGCAAGACGAAATAAGGCAGCGCTGAGGTCATGTGACCGATAAAGCTAGGCGATGACGTATGTACCGAGTGGGCCACTAAGGTCTTCATCATATCGTCGGCATAATCTGAGACAAACTGAGGTGCCGAGGGGATCTGATGCTGCTGAAAGTCCAACTCTATCTCAGACAGAGGCTTCTCGATGGCAACCACACTTTCTTGCAGGAAGCCCATCAAATTTTGCGATATGTTTTGCTCGATGACGCTTAATGTTGAATCAGGGGCTTCCGGTACGGTGAAGATGCGCAGTAATGCCTCTTCAGAAGCTGTGGCTCGTCTGGGTGTCATCGACATGGTTATCTCTTAACTATCACACTAATCAACAGGAACTGCTATTTGTTGCAGTTTTCCAAAGGGGGGTCACTTTACTTTATGCGCTTTGGTGCATCAAGTGGCAAAGTTAAAACGATTCATGGGGAATGTAAAGCGATGGCGATTGTTTAGGCTCAGTGGTGCACTAATACATTGAAAATTGAACATTGAAAATTGACAGTGTAGCTGAAGACGATAAATAGCAGCTAGTGTCATTTTATCGTCTTCAGGGATGGTATTACGCCTTTATTTTCATGGCATAGAGAGCGGCGATATTCTGTGAGGCGCTAAACAAGTTATGTTTAGCGTTGGCCAATACTTCCTTTAAGGGAAGCGCCCTTGGCGTGATAGAGAAGATGGCTGATATGCCATGTTCGAGCAACACATTTGCATCATCACTGACGCAGCCTGCGATGGCGATAACCGGGATCCCCTGTACGTTGGCCACACGTGTGACTCCCATGGGGGTCTTACCGTGTAGAGTTTGGCTGTCGAGTTTACCTTCCCCCGTTATCACTAAGTCTGCGCCTTGTATTTTCTCATCGAGTTTAACTGTCTCCATAACGATATCTATGCCGGCTCTGAGTGTGGCATTGAGGAATGCCATGACCCCTAATCCCATTCCGCCAGCCGCGCCCGCACCTGGGGTGTTACGGTTATCTTCAATCTTGCTGTTTCGGATAGGCGTCTGGGCAATAATGTCGGCGTATCGACTCAAGGCTGCATCCAGTCTGGAAATCATCTCGGGAGTGGCGCCTTTTTGTGGACCAAAAATAGCCGATGCACCTTTATCTCCGCATAAGGGGTTGTCTACGTCACAGGCGACGATAAATTCACATTGTTGGATAAGAGGATGGAGATCTTTCATCTCGATGCTGTGAAGCTCGCTGAGTGCCGAGCCACCCACGCCGAGCGCCTTGCCTGAACTATCGAGCAGATGAATGCCAAGGGCTTGGGCCATACCTGCGCCGCCATCGTTGGTGGCACTGCCCCCAAGGCCGATAAGAATGCGCGTGATGCCACGATTTAGTGCATCACAGATAAGTTGCCCTGTGCCATAGCTGGTGGTGATACAAGGGTCGCGTTTCTCGACTGAAACATGGTGCAGGCCAGAGGCAGCAGCCATCTCGATAATGGCGGTTTTTCTATCTGACTGATACTCATCGCCCAGTATGCCGTAATGTGCTGCAACTCTGTTGCCTAGCGGACCGATAACGTCGAGTTCGATAATGGCACCCTTGGTCGCATCGACCATAGACTGCACTGTGCCTTCGCCGCCATCGGCAACAGGTAATTTAAGATATTCTGCGTTGGGCAGGACAGACTTGAAGCCGCGCTCTATTTCCTTGGCTACTTCCATCGCACTCAGGCTTTCTTTGAATGAATCGGGAGCGATAACTATTTTCATTGATTGGGATCCTAAAGCGCTGTCAGAAAAACAAAGTATTGAGTGAGGTATAAAATGTCAGTGGCTGCTGTGACAGCCACTGTACTGTGGGCCGAGCATTTAAAGTAGAATGAGACTCAAGATATACACTAAGGTCATCGCGGTAAGACCTTGAACCAGCGTCGCCATTGTTTGCGCTTTATAGGCTTGTTTTACGCTCATGCGGCTAAACTGAGTCACGACCCAGAAGAAGCTGTCATTAGCATGAGAAACAGTCATAGCACCAGCACCGATTGCCATTACTGTCAGTACGCGGCCCATGTCACTGGCAAGGCCGATATCGCCAAGCATAGGTGCCACTAAGGCCGATGTGGTTACTAACGCCACGGTCGATGAGCCTTGGGCAGACTTAAGTGCTGCAGCCACCACGAATGGCATAAAGATACCGATACCTAATGCCGATAGTGATGTACCTAAGAAGGTACCGATTTCAGTCGCCTTAAGCACGGCGCCAAATGCACCTCCTGCACCTGTGATTAACAGAATGGGCGCTGCAACCACTAAACCTTGAGTGATACGCTCGCTGAACTCTTTAATCTTTTCGCTGCTTTTCAGTAGTGAAATCGACAAGAACAGACCAATCATCAGGGCGTTTACAGGTTGACCTAGGAAGGCCAGCACATCAAATAACAAGCCATCGCCTAACGGCGCCGAAGGGAAGTTAGCGACTGAGCCAAAACAGATAAGTAAAATAGGCACGAAGATAGGGGCAAATGCGCGAGTAGGACTAGGTAATGTACCGTAGGCTTCTTTGAGTTTGTCAAAGTCCTCGACATTATTTTTAAGCTCATCGGCGCCTTCACCATCAGGCTCAACATTGGCAAAACGGTTAGCCCAAAGCGTGCCTGCAAGTGCGGCTATTGCCGCGACAAAGACACCGACCAAGATGACTAAGCCAAGATTCGATTCCAGGCCTAAGTTACCCGCAGCGGCAATAGGACCTGGAGTTGGCGGTACGAACGTGTGAGTCGCATACAGACCCGTTGCTAAGGCGACACTCATTGAAACGCTCGAGACCTTCATGCGATTGGCCATAGACTGCTTGAGTGAGTTCAAAATAACGAAACCTGAGTCACAAAATACCGGAATTGAAACTAGGTAGCCAATAATCGACATGGTCAGGGTAGGAAAGCGCTTCCCCAGCACCTTGATGACCACATCTGCCATGGTGATGGCCGCACCGCTCTTCTCTAATATGGTACCGATAATGGTACCGAGTACGATAACCAGACCGATATAGCCAAGAATACCACCGAATCCGCTAGTGATAGTCTTGGCAATATCTGCACTAGGAAGGCCATAGGCAAATGCGGTAAGGAATGAGGCTAAAATCAGCGTCAAAAATGGGTGTAGCTTGAATTTTGAGGTGGCAATAACAATGAAAAATATCACTGCCAACAAGACTAGTACTTGGCTCATAGTGGGGTCCCTGGTTTATGGGTATTATTAATAGCTATTTTTATAGGTTAACCCGGCTCGCTAGTCGTATTTAAGGTCCACGGCTAAGGTATCGCAGGCTTTGGCTATTATCCTGTGCCGAGTACAATCAGGCATCGTGATTAGAGACTAATTTATCACCTTTATCTATTATTAATTTGTGCGTAAGCACTAAAATTACGTGATTTTACATCATTTTGTCATAAAGCTTGGGTAAAAAGCTGCCTGGAGGAACAAGCGCATCCACCTCAGAATCTAGTTTAATGCGGGATCATTCATAAGCTGTTCTGCTAATAAGTCAACCAGACTGCGCACCTTGGCCGAACCATTGGGGCCCTCTCGATGGATGATGTGCACAGGCCTTGGCTCAGGCTCATAGTCTTCCAGTAAAATTTTAACCTCACCCGAGGCGAGTTGCGGGGCGATTTGATATGAGAGTAAGCGGGTGATCCCTAAGCCCTCGATGGCCGATGAGATGGCGGCGTCGTTGGTGGTGACCGTTAGACGGGGTTTGACCTTAACCGACTTAATCGTTTTGCCATCAGGAAAACGCCAGTCCAGGCCATTATTGCCGGCCTTTGAGGCAATAATCGTGTGTTGATGCAGCTCCTCCGGGTGTTGGGGAAGGCCGTGGATTTGGATATATTGTGGTGATGCACAAAGTACCAGTCTGACTGAGCCCACCCGTCTGGCACGCATACTCGAATCAGGCAGTTGACCTATCCTTACTCCCACATCTATACCTTCTTCGAGCATGTTAACCACCCGATCTAGAAAGATGGCTGAGACTTCCATTTTGGGGTGCAGCTGCAGGTAGCGGACTATTGAAGGCATAACGAACAGGCTACCAAACATCACAGGTGCCGTGACCGCAAGATGTCCCTGTGGCTCTGCATTTATGCCCGTTACCGCTTCATCGACAGCGCTTAGGTCTGCCAAGATACGCCTGGCATCATCTAAGTAACGCAGCCCAACATCGGTCGCCCTAACAAAACGTGTGGTGCGATTGAGAAGTTTGACATTGAGCTGCTGCTCGAGCCCAGCGATGGCACGAGTCACCGCTGGTGGCGACATGTTCAGTCTTCTTGCCGCAGCAGCGAACCCTTGCTCTTCAGCTACGGCAATAAATACTTTGAGAAGATGAAACCTATCCATTTGTTATTCCACTTGCTTGTTAGTTAACTAGCCTATTAATTTACTAGAGTGGTTATTCCATTTATTGGAATTATCAAATGTAATATACGGGTATTCTTCTTTAAAGTGAAACTTGGCAATCTAGTTACCAAGCAAGTACAGAAGGCTTGTTACCGATAAACCAACGAGCAATTCATATAATGGAGAACGACCATGAGCCGCATTAATTTAATCGAAAACGATACTGCCAATAATGAACAAAAAGCCCTTTTAGAGGCGATTCAGTCTCAGCTGGGTATGGTGCCAAATTTCTTGAAAGTGTTCGCCAACTCACCCGCTGCGCTTCGCGCTTTTCTTGGCTTACATGGCATTGCCGGCGAAGGTAGCTTAACGCCGCTGACTCGTGAGCGTATTGCATTAGCCTTGGCTGAACAAAACAGCTGTGAGTATTGCCTATCTGCTCACACTGCATTGGGTCGTAAAGCGGGTCTCAATGGTGATGAAATAGAGGCCAATCGCGCTGGCATCAGCCAAGATGCAAAGGCTGCTGCGGCGGTTAAATTTGCTACATCTCTCGCCGAACATAACGGTAATGTGACCAATGCCGAGTTAACCGCGGTGCGCGCAGCGGGCTACACCGAAGCAGATATTGTCGAAATCATTACCCATGTAGGCATGAACGTGATGACCAATATTCTCGGTAAAGCGAGTCAATTAGATATCGACTTTCCAAAAGTGTCACTGAACAAAGTGGCTTAATTGCTGTGAGTTGAAACGGTAAAACTTGACACTTGTGTCAAATACTTGTTTCACTTGTGTTAGAGCGATATTCTCACCTGTCTTAAAGGGCTATTTTCAACTCTGTCAGGTGAGATACGCTGCTGTCACGCTTTAGCTGGGATATCAGCTAAGAGGTCATAGCTGTCGGATAAGTTTATCGAGTTATTGGAGATAAAGTCATGGGTCATAGATTTGCTGAGATAGGCTTCACACTTGCCGTGAAAGAGGTTCAGGCGAGGCTTGGCAGCCGTAAAGGCTATGAGCGGATGGAAAGTGGCAAGGACTTTAATGATCGCCTTGGCGTTGCTGAAACAGCATTTATCCAGGCCCGTGACAGTTTCTATATGGCCAGTATCAGTGAAACCGACTGGCCTTACATCCAACATCGAGGTGGGCCGAAGGGCTTTATGAAAGTGCTCGATGAGAAGACCATTGGCTTTGCCGATTATAACGGTAATCGCCAGTATATCAGCACAGGTAACTTCGCTAACAATGACAAGGTGTCACTGTTTTTTATGGATTATCCGAACAAGACCCGACTTAAGTTGCTCGGCAGGGTAAAGCTTGTGGATGTGAATGACTCAGAAATGTTGGGTCAGTTGCAGGATGATGATTATCGGGCCAGAGTCGAGCGCGCCTTTGTTATCAAAGTTGAAGCCTTCGATTGGAACTGCCCTAAACATATCACGCCTAGATATAGTGAAGCTGAGGTAGAGGACATTGTAGCGGCTAGGCTTGCCGAAGCTAAAAAACTTGAGGTTAAACAGCTTAAGCAACTTGAAAATAAGCCAGTGGAAAAGCCTGAAAACGTTGGCGGATTAAGCCCTGTGACTTTAGGTGAGGGGCCACTGAGTCTGGTTATCAGCGGCATACGTCAATTGACACCTGAAATACGTGCCTTTGAATTTAAAGCGGCTGGTGGAGGAGAGTTGCCTTTAGTGACTGCAGGTTCTCATATTCGAGTGCCGGTTCTGTTCAATGATGGCTCTCTGGTGCATCGCTCTTATTCTATCTGCTCTAATCCCTCGCGCCGAAACTTCTATGAGATAGCCGTACTCGCTAGACGACAAAGCAGCCAGGTCGATGATGTTTTGCTGCAAGATCTCCACAAGAGTGCATCCTATTCGATCCATCATAACTTTCAAATTGGAATGGTGATTAACTGTGATTTACCAAGCAACCATTTCGATGTGCACTCAGGATCTGAGCCTGCAATCTTGATTGCTGGAGGGGTTGGGATCACTGTCATAAAGCCGCTGTCTCAATATTTAAAGTCGAGAGGCGTAACGCTTTCGCTGCACTATTGTGGCCGAAGTATTCAGGATATGGCTTTTAGGGACCGACTAGAACGAGAGTTTGGTGAGTCGATATCAATTTATCCCAGCAACGAAAACAGGCGAATGAATTTAAGTCATGTGTTATCGATGGCGCCAAAAAACACCATCTTCTATATCTGTGGCCCACAAAAGATGCTCAGTGAGATGAAGTTTATGGCCAATGAGTTGGGTATCGACAGCGACCGGATAAGAAGTGAAGGCTTCGGTGGCGTTGTAGAAACCTCTGTAGAGGATAAGGCATTTACAGTGGATCTTGTTAAGTCGAAACTGAAACTTAAGGTTGCTGCCGATGAGTCGGTTCTCGATGCCTTACTCGCTGCCGATATTGATACACCTTTTAGCTGTCAGTCTGGAAGCTGTAAACAGTGTGCGATACCTGTGATAGAGGGAAAACCTGACCATAGAGACAGTGTGCTGACCGATATTGAAAAAGAGCAGTTACAGCTGTTCTGTCCCTGTGTTTCCCGAGCAAAGACACAAGTGCTGACTCTGGATTTTTAATCATTAATGATGCAAGCAAGACATACAGTGAGAAATAGATATGAATAACATAAATAAAGACAAAAAAGCACCATTGCCACCCTATGACCAAGCCAGTGCAGTGATTAAAGCAAGAATGGCCGAAGATGCCTGGAATGGACAGCAACCAACGAAAATAGCCATGGCATACAGTGAAAATTCAACTTGGCGTAATCGTGATCAATTCGTGCAGGGGCGTGAGCAGATTATCGGGTTACTTACCGCTAAATGGCAGAAAGAACATGAATATCGCTTGATCAAAGAGGTGTGGGCAGTTGATGAACATCGCATCGCGGTGCGTTTTGCCTATGAATATTGTAATGATCAGGGGCAATGGTACCGAGCCTATGGTAACGAGAATTGGCAATTTGATGAAAACGGCTTGATGGATCAACGCCACGCCAGCATTAACGATCTGAAGATTGAGGAGAGTGAACGTAAATTTCATTGGCCCATAGGACGTAGACCGAATCAACATCCAGGGCTGACGGAATTAGGACTTTAGCTTAGCCAAGCAATTAGGCTAATTCATCTAGGGGTTGTGGCTTAAGCGCGGCCCCCTGATAAATCAAAACTAAATCAAAAGTTAGGCTATTAGGACAGACTTCAAACTCTGATAAATAAAAGGTGATAAATTTCCATATCCCCGGACTTTTTTGATAATATTTAAATTAGATATTAAGGTGTAAAACGCCTTATCCTCAGTCACTTTATGAGAGATTAATGGAACTATTCTCCTTACTTTTAAAAATCCGTACAGAGATTGAATGTACTCAAGCCGAGATGGTTGAAAAGCTGTCTTTGCATCATAAGGTTTTTGCCAATCTCGATCTGATCACCTACAGTCGTTGGGAGCGTGGCGTTTCCATGCCTTCTACACTGCGGATCATACATCTACTCTCTTTCGCTCAATACGATGTGATACGTTATCTGGTTAAGTTAGATCTCAAGCTGTCTAAAACCAAGATAAATCAGATGAGACGAATAGTGGCTCATGCTTACGATCAACATGACTTGATTCAGGGGGCTTTTTATCCCATTCCCGATGCCAGTTTTAAGCATCATTGTGGATCTGAGCCTTTGACCGATATGGATAAATTACAGAGAATTTGCGATAGCAGTGGGCGTTTTTTTAAACTCGATCATATTGCTGTGCGGGAGAGGTGTGAGCGTTCTATTATCTTGCAGGAAAAGCATGCACTGCATATATTAACCTGTGAGGGTAAAGATGATTCTCTTTATGCTCATGCCATGTTGTCGGTGCATAACCTGCATGAGAGAGAGCTGCTGAGGAGTGAGTTTAGACATTTTTATAATGCCCCCCGTGACGCCGAAGTGCGTGGTGAAAAAGTGATGTTTTTTCATTCGGCAATGCGGTTTAGTTTCAAATGGTGGGAGTATACCTGTGCATATTTACTTCAGGTTTTATGTCATGATCCTGAGATAAAAGAGATCTTTTTTATCGTTAGAGATAAAAGTTCTGCACAAATATATACCAACTTTGGTTTTAAGGTTGAAGCTAAGACTGAGAATGAAGATATGAATCCCTTCGGCGGCAGACGAAAGCTTATCAGTATTAGCCGAGATGATTTCCTATCACACCATGGGATAATCGCTTGGTTGAAGGCACACGCTGATTTACTTGAAAGTTAGAGGTTCAACATATTTAAAAGATAGCTCCCCATATTCGCTTCTATAGGCATAGTTAAATTCTTTATTCCTACAGTGCCCTGTAGAAGCCCTAGTCCAATTGTTAACATCTGCTCGAAATTACTGCACCATCTCCTTTTTCAAATTGCGTTAACTCTGGGTTATTACCGATTGGTATTACTGGCTTGAAAAGCATTAGCTGCACGCTTTATCAGTGCAGGCTCTTCACTGCTGAGCTAATCGTGAACCTTTAAGTTTCCTCAAATCATTAGAAAATTGACGTTGGCGTTGCGTTGTAAAATGGACTTTTAATGGGGTTTACAATGAAATTTTTTAATCATTTATGCATATTATTATCACTTACTATCCTAAGTGCGTGTGGCGGGGGGGCTGAGAGTGATGGCGGCGATATAACACCTCCGCCTCCGCAACCAGTTGTCAAAAAGGGCGTGACAGCGATGGATTTTCGCCGTTCTGTGACGATAGCTGATCATACCGCGCAGCCATTGACCTTTAATTTATCTAACTATGTGACCTCTAAAGCGGGGAATAAGCTCTGTCTGGAGAACGTTACGCCGCTCGGAAATATGCCTGCCTGTCAGGTAACAAACATAGATAAACAAGGGCTAGCCTTCTCGGTTACGCCCAATAAGTCTGTGAGCTGTGATTACCGCTATACCGTGACCGATGGGGAGGAGCAGATTTCTGGTCTGGCTTCAATCTTGTTTACCAGTCAAAGTGCTAAGCAGATGGCTGTAGAGCAAGGGCTAGTGCTTCCTGTTGGTGGTGTATTACCGGAATTAAGTCAATTCCTCGCAGTGGGCAAGACGCTGATCCTTAACATTCAAGATGAACTCGCCACAGAGTTTTTGCCGATGACGAACCCAAGATTTGAAGCGTCAACTGTGGTCGTTGGCAGCGGCACCGCTAACGTCTCTGAAGATGGGGATTTTAGTTATCAAGGGATTGAAATCGGCCTCACGACGGTGACCTATTCCGTGGTCGATGATAATAAACTGGTGTTTAGCGGCGTCATCAATATTGATGTTTCAGGGGATAGTAATACTGCTCCTGAAACCAAAGATGAAACCTATGCTCGATTAGTTCCCGTTGAGGATTCATTGACGCTGGATATTTTACACTTTCCAGGTGTTGGCTCATTGGTTAACGACAAGGAAGGTGACAAGGTGCAACTTGTTGGCGTGCAGGTGTATGACGCCAATGTCAGCCTAGTTAATCCGGGTGATGTCAATAATACCCAGTTTACTTTTTCAGCCAGTGAAAAGGGACTATATCAAGTTAAGTACACGGTTTATGACCATGAGGTCGACGGCGTGAGCAGTGGGTTTATCACCATAGAAACAGGCTATGTACGTGAGGGGATTTTAGAGTTTTCCTTTAACGGCTTTATCAAACTCTTTGGAGATGGCGCCTTAGGGGCTGCAGGGCGTAATACTTTGATTAAGCCATTTAAAGAGACACTGCTTCCCTATATGGAAAATAATGGCTTATATGCCACAGCGCTTAAAAATATCGGTTTTGGTAATTACCGAATCGACATGAGTAGTGAAAGTGGCGGTGAAGATAAGATAGTCCTATTTACAGCATTAAATGCACTGCAGCCGATTGAAACACTCATTGAGCTGCCTGCCACAAGCCAAGTCTATTACGGTTTAACCTATGCCGATCGCATCATGGGATACGGCGGTATTGCCTTCGAGGTAACGCAATATGGTAATGCTATCGCACATAACCAAATATACGGTACCGTTAATGCTTGTTATGGTGATTTTACCGATAAATTTAATGCATTAAACCTAAGTGATGTAGCAAAGATTGAAAGCTTTGGCACTTTCTCTGCGGTCGTTTATTTTAATGATGGCACGGCGACCTATTACAGTATTGACTGTGGTAGTACTGGCAAACTTATCAGTTCTGATTGGACTAAACAGATAGGTAAGGTATCACAATGTTGGGATGCATCAGATAATGGCAAACAGCACGGCTCATTTTATTGCTTGAATAAAGATCAAAGTGAACAGGCTTTTGTGCGCGTAGTTGGTGCTCAGGAAGTGGATGAGAAGGGCAATATCTATCTTAAGTTCGCCAATTTCTTCAAAAACACGGGTAAAAAGATAGTTAAGAGTACCCAAGTCAGCAAAGGTATTGCAGCATTAACGACCAGTGGTGAACTGTATGTACTCTTTGATGGCAAAAACAAAGACGGAGAGACATACAAGGTAAAAAAAGTAGCGACGAAAGTGCAGGATTATCAGCAAGCATCCAATTATGTCACTTATATGCATATGGTCGAAGATGATTATCGCACTGACGAAAATGATGCGAACAGTAATACGCCACGTGATGATTATTACCTTGAATTTAACGGTTATGCACAGTATCACCGAGAGCAATTACCGGATGGTAAAGCCCTGAACATGACACTGGATTTTAAAGACATAAGTCACAGTAAACGTAAAAAAGTACGTTTTTATGAAAACAGTGCCAACGCGGTTGCTTTGTTAATTGATGACAAACTCAATATATTAACCAGTAAAGGCCTTAAGGAGTATGGTGGTAGAGATCATCATAATAATATTATTGGAGACTCAGGAAACTCTTTTGGCGTTTATACCGCTACCGCTGGCCAAGGCCGAAGCACCTTTTTTGCCCGTGGTAATAAAACCGCTCATGAAGACCACTGGGAGTTATACAGCCCATTGGAAGAGCTTGATAGTAGCTTAAGCTGTGACAAACCTAAACATGGTGAAGTTTCTTATCCGTACATTTTAACCGGATGTATCTATCTTGATTTTAAAATGAACGGCGCGGTAATCGCATCACCTGGCTCTAACATTACTGTCTATCCAGAAGTGCGTTTTGCTAACGAAGATGCCGCGGGTAAGGTTTATCCTGACTTAGTGGATTTAGATAATGATGGCTTATCTACTGAAATCGAAGTTGAAGAGTGTTTGGCTGAGCGCACAGAGTACCATAGTGGTGATATTGAATACTGCTCACAACCTATATTATCGGACAGTGATGGTGACGATGTATTAGATAGTTTTGAGCTTCTTCATCAGGATATCGGTAAAGGCAATTATAATAGTCGCTTTAGCCACATTGTCGGCGATTATAAGAAAAATGAATTTGGCCCCTACGATGGCAATAAAGATATTAATAGTAATAGTCAACTAGATAAGTACGATAACTAGCTTAATCCTATGTAATACCGAAATATGCGTAGAAACAGAAATGGCAGCGTCTTTATTCAAGCGCTGCTTTTTTTTGCTCAAATAGTACCAAAACCTTCAAATATCTGCTTCAAGCGAACAGGCTAATAATGCTTATTTATTATTCGAATTGTAGTTTTTAGATCATAAATGATGACTGTCTAGTATATTTTTCAAACTAGGTAGGCGTTTTTGATTTTTAAAATTCAGTTTTGACCTGTCGATAATATCTCCAAGCGCTAATATGTGACTTGAAAATTGACCTATCAAACATACATGCAACTAGCAAGGTGTGTGACGCAAAAAGTTGCTTCGCCATGCAGGCTATGTAAATCGAACTTTAAAAGGATGTATTTTATGAATGCAAAAATCTTATTACCACTCGCGCTAATCGCACTTTCTGGTTCTGCACTTGCTGATGATGCAACCACTACGCTGCACTGGAAAGGTATCGTACCGACAGTGGCACCTGGTGAAGGCGTGATTATCACAGGTCCTTCAGGTCGCCTACCTTATGTCGATTCTGCTGGATTGGATGTTAAAGATAGCACGGGTGTGTTCACTTCAGATCAGATCTCATTAGAGCTTCACTACCGTAACTGTGCCGATGGTACTGCAGCCGTTGCAGGTGCTTGTGCTGATGGCTTTATGGAAGGTGAAGTAGCTGAAGCTGTTGGCGAAATCATTCCTGATGCTGAATGGACCATGAGTTCACTAGAGACTGTGATTGGTACGCTTGATACGACTGGTATGGGCACTGTAGTTAAGATGGAAGGCACTCAGATGGACAAGTCTGTTCCTGTCACTGCGACAACTGGCACAGTGACCTTTACCACTGAGAACACTGAGAGTGTTGTGACTTCTATGGGCGCAGAGCTAGTTGCTGGCCAGAATATCGAAGTGCACACAGTGATCAATTCAGCGAAAGCTATCTAAGTTCCGCGCATTTTGTATTTGATAAATCGAGAGTCCCTTATGAAATATTTAAAAGTTTTCTTTTTTGTATCTCTATGGTTTGCGGCAGATGATGCCTCGGCTCTTGATTTATCTTCATCCGATAAGCAACACGAATTCAGCGTCGATACCAAGATTGAGCTGGACAAGTTTTACGACAGAGACATTATCAAATTTGAGTTTGTAAAAAAGAACTGGGAACTGGAGTTCGATGGACGCAATTACAAATTTAATGATATCTCCGATGTACTGCAACTGGAAACCACTATCGGTAAGAGTGATCCACTTAACTCATATTCTCTCTATCTTATTGAAAATAAGTCTGTTTGTTATGACGTGAAAGGGACACAGACAGAAAGCCAAGATTTAGTGACGGTTAAAGTTGATGGTGCAGAGATAAAGATTGGTGAAGGCCTGAGTAATCTGGAGTTCGATGGTGTAGGCCGAGTAGGTAAGTATAGCAACTTCGATGTAGAGCTTAATTTTAAGCCTGTGAGCTTAATGGATGACTACTGCAAAGGGATCATTAAGATGAGCATAGAGTTAGATTTATGAGATATAACAGACTAGCTTTATCGATTCTATTTTGCCTCTCTTCTACCCTTAACCCTTTATTTTCATTACCTGCTAATGCGTCGGTAAAGAGTGAAGGTATTGAGATCCCTGCAGAGTTTGCCGACATGTATGCGGGCAGTACAGAGCATTTTACCTTCGAGCTTGCCAGTGCAACAGAGCAAGTCTCTATTGAACTAAACTCAACACCGACATCTGCTTCACTCAACTCTGCTAGTCTTGGGAGGGTAGAGCAATATTTATCCCGCTATTACGTTAAGAAAGAGTCTATCTTTGAGATAGTCTCGGCGATGAAAAACATAGCCACTTCAAGCTTGTGTCAAGGCAAAGTATCTGAATGTAGCTTGATGCCAGAACGCTACGCTTTTACCTATGACTTTGAGCAAAAACATCTCACTCTATTTATTAATGCTGGGCTAATTGATAGCCATAAGGCAGCTAAGTCTTTCCATGATGCCACTAACGATCAATATGGGGCGATTAATAGTATCAATGTAAATTATCACTATTTCAGCGACGGAGGCTCGTCTCTGATTGCCCGTGATGAAACTTTGGTGGGCTTAAAGTATGGCTCGATCACGTCGAGTATCTACGCCGATACGTCCAGTGATAAGTTTGAGGCTGAGCAGCTTTCCTATGACTTTGAGAGTGGTAATCGCCGTTTTCAAATGGGTCATTTCAAATATGGTTACGAGCAAAATTCCACCTCATTTATGGACTTGTCCGGTGGCTATTCTCAGGATGTGATCAATTACTCTTCCTCTAAAAACCTGATTGATGGCGGTAAGCAGAACAACCGACGCTTGTTTTATATCTTACCTAATAAGGGACGCATCGAAGTATATCGTGATGGCCACCTGATCCATAGCCAGAATGTCGATGCCGGACAGCAGAGCATTGCTTTTCGTGATCTGCCTTATGGCTCATATACGGCAACAATTGTAGTAGTGTCATCGGGACGTGAGATCTTAAGAGAGCGTCAGCAAATATTTAATAACAGCGCTTTTTCACTCAATAAAAGCGAATATGATTACAGTTTCTCTGTGGGTATTTTAAATGATCGTTACGACGATGTTGAAGATACACTCGATGGCCAGAGTCGTGAGCTTAGGGCATTTCAAGATAAGTTAGGTTATCGCATCGATGTAGATAGCTTTATTAATGCTGGTATCTATAAGGATACAAATGGGCTGGTAATTGATAGCTACTTTGAAAGTATTAATCAGAGTCAGCAGCTTGAGTTAGAGACCAATAATTTTATAGAGGGAAAAGCCGCCTATCAGTTAACCGACAGCATCATGCTTGGCGGCCGGGTGCTTTCTAATTCTGATAACACCATGGCGGAAATTGGTTTTAAGCAGTCGATTAATGATGTGTCTACAGCCCAACTTAAATATGCTTCTTACTCAAATGGCAGCCAGTTTATTGCGGCAGACGCCAACTTTTATAATGTCGGCGTTGGCTATGAGAAGTTTGATTCTGCCGACAGTGATTATGGCTTAGATAACTACATGTTATCGAACGCAGGTTATGAGCGTCTCAATGTCAATGTGTCCTCTAATATCTTGGGCGGCCAAGGTTATCTGCTTTATGTCAATAACAGGGTGGATGGGGATAATGCGCCTGGGCAGTTTGTCGATCAAAGTAACTACTGGTCGGTCAGTGCAGGCTACTCCCATTCATTTATTGCCGACTCAACCATTAACTTCTCTGCGACCTTCCAGGGGGGTGATAGTTTTGGTGTGAATGATGATTGGTATGCAGGCGTGCAGTGGACTGTGCCACTCTCTGCTAATTGGAGCGCAAGCTCATCGGTTTCAATAAGTCATCAAGGCCTTGATGAGTTTAGAAATAGTGTCGCTAACGATGTGCAATTTGGTGATTCATTGTCGATGAACAATGAGGTCGGGATCACCTATAACGGCACTGGCATTGATCAAAACATGAACTCAGATCTTTCGAGTAATATTAGTTATAACGATGAGCATATTATGTCTGATACTTATGCTTATATCAGCTCGGATGGTACCAGCTCGGTTAGCACTAGCCTCAACAGTACGCAGGTATTATCGGGTAAGGGCGAGTTTTACTTCACTTCACAGAAAAGTGACTCCTATATCATTGTCGATGCCGACAACCAAAATAGTTTAGATGCCCACCGTGGCCTGCTGTCGGTTTATAACGATAACAGCTTAAGTTACAACCAGAATATAGACACAGAAGATACCGTCATTCCTGTCGACAAGTATAAGGCGTTCAATGTACGTCTGGATACTGATTCATCGAATTATATCAGTGATCAAGCCCATGAAACCACTGGGTATAGCTTACCTGGTACCGTGATCTCTTTAGGGATCGATCTGGTTAAGATTAAAACCTTTATCTCCTCATTTGATGATGTGAATAACAAGGCTATCTCTCATGTCCAGTGTAGCGGCGAAGGGTGTGTCGATGTAGAGAAAATAGAGGAGGGGGTATTTAAGATCTCTGTGATTGCAGGGTCTGATTATCAACTGATCTCACAGAACCAAACCTGTGTGACGCCAAGTCTAGATAGAGATTTAACCTATATCGTTAATACAGGTAATAACTACTGTCTCCCCGGCTTAGATAATGACGAGGCACTCACCCTTGTCCGTGATAACAAGCTTGAGCCGGTCACTATCGATGGCAGCGAATATTACTTTGTTGGTGTATTCACCAATGAAACCGATTTGATTAATACAGGACGAACACTCAGCGATGTTGGTTTGACTGTTATCACCCGCATCGTAGGTCAGCGTAAATACATTTATGCCACCAATGAGTCTAGCTTAACGGCTAAGCAGGAAACGGTATTAAATGAATTAAGTCTTTATGCGAAGAGTCTGATTAAACAGGACAACTTTGCAAATAACTGGAATTAAATTATGAATGCTTTTAAAAGTTTATTGTTTATTTGCTTATCCTTATCTGTGTTTGATACTCAGGCGATGGCGATCAGCAGCTTAATGCTAACCAATGCAGACAATCAGGCTGGGGTATTTACCCTAGATAATACTGACGAAATTACCTACTTCCTCCAAACCTCGATGTCCAAAGTTGAGATTGTGGATAATGAAATAATCAAGATCCCCTACACCAGAGAAAACCTCGACTCATGGGGGATCGCGACTAAACCATCGAAACTGGTTATCGAGCCAAATATGGTCAAAGAGATTTTGGTGGAAAGTATTTGTGGTGATAAGTGTGTGACCGATAGAGATCAAGTTTACCAGATCAATATTCAGCCAGTGTCTTACAGCACCGAAGGCAAAGAGCAATCAAAAATCAGTATGTTGTTCGGCTTTTCTCCTTATTACATAGTGCCGGCTAAAGAGAGCAAGGTTGAGTACTTGCTGGCCTATAAAGGCGAGACAATCATGGCGAAAAATAGCGGTAATACCATGATAGATATCGTTATCGACCAGTGCAGTAAAAATAAAGCATCGATTACTAATACTAATACTAGTACTAATAGTAATGGGAAGGGGGGTGATGAAAGTGATAGGGCCCTGTGTAAGGCCAACTTTACCATTCTTGCTGGCCGTACTCGCAATGTGCATGTGCCAAACGATTTACAGCGTGATGAACTCGAAGTGATGGTGCTTAATCATGATGAGTCTTTCAAGGAAGAGATCACCTTAAATCGAGGAGAATAAGATGCATACGCTATCGTTAAAGCCATTTTTAGGTACTCACACTGTTGCTGTACAGAAGTTGTTCGCTATTAGTTGCTTGGCACTATCTTCATTGCTATGTGCCAAGCCTGCCGCAGCGTTCACCATCAACGGTAAGTTGACAGGCGACAAGCTGGAGTGGGCCAATGCCAGCAATGATGGCGAGTTTATTCGTCCTAACTATTGGTTCACCCCTGCTAGGCTACCTGAGACCACTAAGTGGGTACCGGGGACATATACCACACCCACAGATATGAATATTGAACTATCGAGTGGCTCAGACCATGTGTCGATGCCGATAAAAATGAGTGGGGTTAAGTATCAAGTCTCAGGTCAGTTTACTCAGACGCCGTATGCCGATAGCTATTTAGTGTGTGATCAATCAACGATTGCCGGAACCAGTACTGTGCTAAGTACTAGTGGTAGCGGTTTTTGCATTGCAAACCAGAGTATTAATTTCGATAACCCGACGGTTCCTTTTAAACGCTACCAGCCCATAATCAGTTTAGATAAGGGGGAATTAATCGAGCGTATGAAGGGCAAGCCCAAAGGAATATATTCCGGCACGGTTACCGCGGTTATCAGTTATGGCTTTAAGGCGAACATCTCTGAGGCGGTTAAGACCTATCGTAATATCCCCATTACATTTTCGATGCAGATAGCCTATAACCCGAGCGTGATCAGCCGTATCAATGTGCTAGGTAACGGCCATATCACACCGGAATATGACACCTGTAAGCATACCGTGAGTGGTACCACAGGCTTTAAGATCTCGGCGTTGGGTTATTTTCAAAACGGACTTAAATTCAAGCTCATCAGTAAAGATGCCAACGACTATACATTGAAACCAGATATGGGCGGTTCCACCAGTATTCCCTATAGCATTACCTGCCAGGGATGTAGCTCTTCACCTGAGCTGGTTAACAATGGCAGCTTAGTCGATGAAGGCATAGGGCAGATAGATGCCCCTGGCGCCAGCATTATCCCATTTATGCTGAACGTGGGCTTTGAAGATGTGTCAGTTAAAGATGTAGAAGAGAAACGTTATAACGACCATTTTACCGTGATGTTTGAGGTACTGCTGTGAAGCTGAAACGAATGAAACTCAAACGTATAAATCTTAGACTGATAAAACAAAGGCGAATGAATAGTAGAACTATGAGATCCAAGTATTTGAGAGCAAAAACGTTAAAGCAATCACCTGCATTAGTGCTCTTGTCTCTGCTTTCTACTCAAGTGTTGGCTGAAAGCTATTACGGTGAAGGTGATTTTTATTTAGGCGGCAAGTTTGGAGGCGCCTTACTGGACCTCAGGCCACTGGATAGTCAAGAGTCCGGCCAAGATAAACAGAACCCAGTGAATGCGACAACAGGAATAACCTTTGGCTATCACCTCAATAATTATCTAGCCATTGAAGCTGACATGAGTTACTTGGGGCGTTACCGCTCAGAGGGAGCCAATAGCTCAGAAGAAGTTAATCACTCAGAAGAGCTCTTCTCAATTGCGACCTATTTGTCGACTCAGTATCGGCTCTCTGATGATGCGGCCCTTTACTTTAAGCTTGGGCCTGCCTGGGTTAATGAGCTGGTGTCGCTCAGTAGTGGCCTTGGGCTTAAATATCGCATGTCACCCCGTTGGGAGTTAGATACGGGTTATCGTTGGATCCAAGATACGCCAGATTCAGGTGATGATCTTTATGAGTTTACGATTGGAGTGACCTATAAGTTTGGTCTTAAGCATCAAAGTAAGATTGCAGTTGAGATAAATCCTGTAGCAAAGGCTGAGCCTATTCAACCGCCTCTTGCCTCACAGGTGAACATCGATACCAGTGAGTTATTTTCCTTCGATAGCAATCGATTGATTAATATCAAATCATTGGTTAATTTCGTCGATACACTTGCGATCAAAATCTGTGACTTGGAACATATCGCTAGTATCGATATCACGGCTCATACGGATTCAGTCGGAGATAAAAGTTATAACCTCAAGCTTTCTAAGCGGCGCGCTGAAGCGGTGAAAGCCGCATTGATAACCCTTGGTTTACCAGCGAAAATGCTGCATACATCATGGAGTGGTGAGGCATTGCCAGTTGCGACCAATAGTACACCCGAGGGACGTGCTCAGAATCGTCGCGTGGAGATAAGTCTCAAGTTAGCTGAATAGATGATTTAGGTTTATAGATTTAGGCTTATAGATAAAGGGTGATAACACTTATCGGTGTTATCACCCTTGTCTCTCATCACTTCAATTTATTGGCCGTTGGCATTCTTAGCGGCTATCCACTGAGACATATACTTAGTGCTCGCCATGGAATGATGCTTCATCATGGCGCCGGTAAAGTTATTCAGCCTATGCTGGTCAATATTTTCTATTGTATGAGCCAACTTTTCCATCCAATTCTGTCCTAATATCTCACCATCGTATCGCGCCGTTAATAGACTCGAGGCATGGCTTTGAGCCTCTGTCCAGAGCGACTCTTGAGCGTATAAATCCACCGCGGCTTGGGCAAAATCTTGCATATCATCAGTGATGCAACCTGGCCACAGCTCATCTTGAATCATGCCTTCACTGCCAACACTTGTAGTGACGCTTGGGGTTTGCATTATCATGGCATCGAGTAGCTTTCCCTTGATACCGGCACCAAAACGAATGGGTGCTAAGCAGACTCGAGACTGCTCCATTACCTGATAGGCATCTTCCGCCCACCCCTTAATGATAAAGCCAGTTTTGGGGTTATTGAGTGCGGTTGCTTTCGGTGGCGGATAGGAGCCATAGATATGCAGTTCGGCCTGGGGCAGCTGTTTTCTGATTAATGGCCAGATTTTTTGTAGGTATAACACGGCGTCCCAGTTTGGGGCATGACGAAAGTTGCCTATGGTCATAAAGTGCTGACGCTCAGTATAGGTTTTTGTCTGAGACGGGCACTTGTTTAAGTCCACCATAAACGGCAAGTGATGCAAAATACTTGGGTCAATTTTAAACTGGCTTTGTAAAAGCTCCATCTCGAAACTGGAGATGATAAGTGAGATGTCACAACGAAGAATAGCGGCTATTTCACGTTTTGCGATATCGCTGAACAAGTCGGCTTGAGTTAGCGCTCGCTCACCCTTAACGGCTTGATGACGTGCATTACGCAGGCACTGCAGGTCTTCGGTATCGAGTATCTTTAATGCAGTAGGGCAGTTTTTTTCGACGCGCCAACCAAACTGCTCCTCCATCATAAAGCGGTCAAACATGACAATGTCTGGCTGATACTCCAAGATATAAGCATCGAAGCTGTCACAGTTAAGGCTAATGTTTTTACTGCTTATACCTTCTAAGCTTAGGTCTATCATGTGATCTGATGGCTGCGCCGGGGTGGCGAACTCGACCTGCCAACCTTGCTGCCTGTAAAGCCTTAACAGCGACAACATATGTGTACCTGCCGCCGACGAGTTGGGCTCTGGCCACACATAGCCGATCACTAATACTTTCTTCATCATTTCTCACATAATAGGTACTTTAATGGGAGGGTATTGTATACCAGCTGAAGGTTCAAGCTTGTCGGATAACAAGTTGGTTAAATATCTTTTGTGGGTTCATTGGGCTGGTTTTGGTATTTGGTTAGTTTGCTGAGTACCAATACAGTATTGTTATCAAACGCCTGCCCGGCGAGGAATGTGCGAACACTTCTGTGACACGCCATTCAAATCACTTGTCTGATAATAAGTGGGAAGTATCTTTTAAGGTTTCATTGGGCTGAATGAGTATTTGGTTAGCTTACGGAATCATTTTACTTCATGTTTATCTATCACCTGCCGTGTGTGCTGTATAGGGATATACGAATGTCGTGAAGGCATGGATGCCTAAAAGCGACCTTAAGTGCAAACACTTCTGCGACACGCCGCGGCTTTTGATTTCGTAAAAAGTGTCCCTATAGTCTCTGCGACAGCATCCATGCTGTCGAAGGTCACAGCCGCGTTCACACCTGATTATTTACTTCTCCGATTTGGGTTTATTTTCTAGAAGAAGCCTGTGGGAATGTGATTAGCAGTGCTTAATCTCATAACTGGACAAAAGCTTGTTAGAGTAAAAGTACTTACAGTAACCATTTATATCGGGGGTGATGGTAACCAGTCACTTATTCACACTGGTTTTAACAGCTAAGTTTATGGGGACGAGAGGCTTTCTGACTCACTGGTTAAGGATGGAGAATGACCCCACATTATTTAGGTGCGGCTTCAGCCTCGAAGACCTTTCTAAGGCCATGGATGAAGTGCATTACTGCTGGCTTTACCTTTGCTCCATTGACCACAGTGATGCTGTCTTTTGAAGGCACACATAGCATCCCAACGACCACTAATACCACTGTATTGGCGGCGAAACTCTTTTGCTGAGGTAATCCAGGCATCGGATGAGATACCAAGTTCATCAAGTAATTTAGGACGACTTGAGTCGATGAAACCTTTTTTGTCTGGCCTAATGGCTCTGCCAGTCCAATTGATAAGTTGTAAATAATCACAGAAATGAAATGGGACGCCTGATTGAGTCGCTAAATGAGCTGCACCATCAAATTGGGCAAGGGGTTTGAGTCGCTCACTCGAGGTTAGTTCTGATTCATCATTTGGTTTAGTGTCTTTATCAGGTGTATTTAGCTCGTTAATGCGCTCCTGAATAGACGTATAATCAGAAGCTTGAAGTGTGTTAGCAATCCCTGCTCTAATAGGGTTTAAATCAACATACATCATGCAGGCTAATAGTGCTTGTTCATCAAGTAGAGCTTGTGACTTAAAGCGCCCCTCCCAGAAAGCCCCTTTACATCCATCCTCACGATTGGCTCTACGCGCTATCTCTTCATTGAGGCACCTCATAAACCAAGAGATGCTGGATAGACGTTCGTGCCACTCAGCCAATAACCCATCAAGTAGTAAACGCTCCCCCTCGATTAAGGTCTCTCCATTCATATATTTAGTCGCTACATCATGCCCTTTTGTTACCTTACACCATCGACTAATAACCTCATGGTTACTCAATGACTTGGCTTTGTCGGTATCGATTTTAAGGACTAAATGATAGTGATTATTCATCACCGCATAGGCACAAACATCAATACAAAAAATAGCAGATAGAGCCTTAACTTTATCGACAATCCAGCCGCGTCTATGCTCGTAGCTTTTACCTGTGAGTTTATCCTCTCCGCACAAAAAAGCCCTTCTAACACAACGATTTATTATGTGGTAAAACGGAGTCGATTCTGCATCGATAAGGATTCTTCGAGCTGAAGTCATAATCGTTATCCTGAACAAAACTAAGTAGAGGTAACTTAAAGCCTAGTAGGGAATAAGCTAAAGCACAAAAGATATGGCTGTCCCGACTTTTGTCCGACTTTTGTCTCCCGACTTTTGCCTCTGTCCCGACTTTTGCCGGCATTGGTAAGGCTGAATTTGGCAGGTTTTTATATACATAAAAATTTAATCAGAGCTTCCACTGGTACCACTACGGTTTGGAGAGGATTCTACGCCATTACTAATACACGAACCATCAGAAGAACTATGGCTTGTTAATGAACCCAGTTCTCCGAGTCGATAACGCACAAATATTGGACCAAAAAATGGAACTAACCAAGTAAGCAAAAACAAGCCAAACTTTTCACCAAAAAATCTAAACGGGCAACTTAAAACCAATAGCGAAATACAAAAAGCGAGTACGACATGACTAGCTAGAAACCAAATATAAGCTGTTGAAAACTCCAATTTCCCCTCCTTGGTACATAACGTCGCCATCAACTAAATAGCAAACTGGCGATTGTTAAGCACCGAACCGCGCCACTAACGATTTACATTCAGACAAAGATACTTCCTTTGCCCACTTAATTGACTGTTGAATCTCAAGCTCATGCTTCTCTAGCGCCTCTTTAGACCAATACTGCCTAGAAGCACCAATAGGAAGATGATCGACTTCAGAAGCAACTACACTAAACGCAATAAAGTCAGAATCATCTTCTGGTAAGCAACCTTTAAAACGTAATGAAGAAAGCTCAATTACGCCTTCAAGATAATGAACTGAACCATCAATCATGCCTGATGCAATTTCAACAGCTCTCTTTCTATTTTTCTCTATGTACTCTTCGTGACTCATTTTCATAGAATGCTTAACGCCCGCCAACAACCGTGGAGTAGTTGGCGCGATTTGTTGCGGATTTAGCAAGAAATGCGACAGCTAATGGAGTCGGCTTGCCTGACCTTGTTATTTGCTTGTATAGCTAACTTTTGTTTTTGCTATATAGTCATGTAAGCAACGTCTTTGCTTACCGAAAATAAATATTGGATTTATAAAACCTGTAACTAACTGCCCAACAGAAGGGACTAAGCCTATAAGTTGCATAGGTAACATTCGTTTGAAATATATCGTAACTAGGCTGGCTTTTGTTCCATCTAAATTCTCTATACGAATAGACATAATATTTTTTCCAATAGTCTGACCATAGTAATATAGAAGATAACCATGACATAATAATGTGGTTGAGACCCCATATAAAAAAAATGATCCCAGCAATGAAAATGATGGATCTTTAAATGCGTCCAAACCTATATAGTGAAACACCGGGATCATGGTTAACATCCCAATCACCCCATCTATTATGGCCGCCACTAACCGATCTGATTTAGTAGCTTTCTCTCCAATATCTCTCGTATGGTCTATTTCTTCTGGTAGTTCCTTTTTCTTTCGTCGTATCAGTTCATCTATTTCTTTTGCTCTTTCAGGAAACCTTTCACGATTAATAGATTCGGAAGATGAATAAAGATCATCTAAAGTGTACGATGAAAAATCAATTTTTGAATCCATTCTTTGACAACCCCTTGGAATATAACTGCTTATTAAACAGACGCGGCGATAATATTATGATCATATTTGCATTTTAAATATTATTAATGCGTCTTGATAATACTCTCCCCTTACCATAACCTATTGTTTTAAAATGTAAAATGTAAAATGTAAAATGTAAAATGTAAAATATCTAAGGCGCCCATTGTTAAATCTAACTGGTTGGGTGTTTTGGGGAAAGGCTTTCGTTGCAAAGCGTGAAAAAATATGGGGAAGATTGATATGAATCAATTGCTTGAGCAGTTCTCTCTGCTTTTCTTCTTTTCTGCAAAGAGTGAGTGCTGCTAGCTTGTCTTCATCCCTGAATGGCTACTTTCTACCTCTTACTTAAGAAGTTGAGTCTCACCTGCGTTTCCCTAACTGCACACACAATAACCTACTTTTGTTGTGGGTTACAATATACAAGCCGTTATTTTATTGAAAAATATAGCTTTTAGTGAAAGATTTAACCAGAAACAAACAAAAGATATGGTTGTCTCGTCTTCTCTCCTTTATCCTAAAAGGGCTATATAAATTAAGAAAGAATCTAAATCTATCGTAAATCATTTTTGATGAGCACTTGCTCAATTTCAGATAGCTCTTTTCGTGTCACTGGGTATTTCCAAGGGTAGCAATTTGTCATACGGATAGTCGCTCTCATTAATGGGTGACCCAATGTCAGCGGTACATTAACGTTTACCTTAGCTTCATTTATATGAGTCTCATGGGGGTGGTTAAGGATTTGAGGGGAGCCTATATTTACGGCCCAATGCAGCAGCATAAACTCTTCAATCAGAGCTTCTTTTTCTTCCTCTTCACAAAGTAATTCTTCTGAACCTACTGCCTCTCGTAACGCATCTTGAAACTGAAACCTAATTTCTGTAGACACTAAAGATAATTTAGCTAGCCATTTATCAGAGGCTTTGGCTAGCAAGTCTCTACTGCTTATCATCGTAAGAAGCTGATAAGAAAAAGAATAAATATACATTGATTCTTGTGACACAAGATTAATTGCCACGATCTTCGCTGGAAGTGAATATGGTAGAGCAAGAATGAATCGAATAACATTGGATGCTTGACTATCAAGACGTACAGACAGGGCAACCAATACATCTTCTTTAGATTGGATGTGCTTATAAACTGAGCCCATTGATAAACCAGCTTTTTTAGCAATCGCCGACATCTTAAAATCGATCAACGAAGTATCGAGAATACATTGTGCAGCAGCATCTAATATTAGCTTCTCTTGTTCAGCGATAGTGTGTTTAGGGGCTGGCATAGTGGACCTTCATTCGAATAATATTCGGGTGAATGCTAATAAATCTCCCTACCTGAGTCAATCTTTATGGATAAGCTGCTATGAATACGAAAAGGTTGTCAATGAATATAATTTCAACACAAGTATGCCGTCTTAAAGTAATTGATATTTAAAGAGTAAAGTTACCTTCCAGCTCTCACCATTGCTTGAAACTTAAACCTTTCAGTTTGACAAAAAATTCCAACAATTCATAATTCGAATGTGGTTCGAATGTGGTTCGAATGTGGTTCGAATGTGGTTCTAATGTGGTTCGAATGCGGTTATTTAAACTTTTGTGGTGATTATATGAAAAAGAAAAGGTCTTCATTCGTAGGTTGGCTATGGGTGCTATCAAGCTTAGCCTTGATTATAGGTGGTTTAGGGTATTACAAATACAATCAAATAAAAGTCGCAATAGATATAGCGTCCTCCTTCCCTGAGCACTACGAAGTCGTCGATGCCACCTACGTAAAAGTTTCGGAGCATACACCGACTGTCAGCGTACTTGGCAGTGCGGCATCGCCACTGCAATCTAATTTATCACTGGAGCTGTCGGGGAAAGTTGCCTCTGTTGGTTTCCAAGCTGGTGGAAAGGCTAATGGAGGAGATCTATTATTTCAGGTCGATATTTCTGAAGAACGCGCGAGAATAAAATCGGCACAAGCACGCAAAAAACATGCTCAATCAGTACTTCAACGTTATCTAACTTTGCTAGAAAAAAAATCGATTAGCCAAGAGCAATATGATCAAGCTTACGCTGACCTTATCGTGATTGAATCTGAAATTGAGGTACTACAAGTCACAATCAAACAAAAGACCGTTATTGCGCCATTTGATGGGGTAATAGGGCTTCATGATATCAAGTTAGGCGACTATGTCTCTGCTAACCAAGTACTTTCAACGTTTATTGGAGACAGTGATAAAGTCTGGGTAGATTTTAGTGTTCCACAATTCTACCCAGAGCTCGACATAAGCTCTCAGATACGAGTAAGAAACATTGATTCTCTTGGTACATCGTCTTTCCAGCAGGCAACAGTCATAGCAAAAGACACACAAATATCGGAGACAACTCGTAGCCTGAGATATCGCGCAGAGATTAGCCGAACCCTCGCCCCCTACACACCAAACATGCCATTGGAAGTGCTCATTCCGATAAGTGAGAACAAGACGGTATATCAAGTCCCTGTTATTTCAGTTAATCAGGATCTTTATGGCTCATATGTCATGAAGCTAATCGCACTCGACAGTGAGCCCGGAGCTTACCGGGCAAAACGCGTTCCCGTACAGGTTATCTCAGAGATTAATGGATCGAAACTAATCACTGAAGGCGTTCATGAAGGTGAGAAAATTGCGGCGGCTGGCGCATTCAAACTTTATGAAGGCTTGTTGGTTCGCTCAAGGGAAGGAGCTTTACCACAAGAGCCGCCTCTCGTTGCAGCTATTGTTGGAGAATAACAGTGGATATCTTTGTTAAAAAGCCAGTTATAGCAATCGTCATTTCTTTGATCATTATCATTGCCGGTTTGATGGCATCGCAACGACTATCGATTTCGCAGTTCCCCCAGATCGAAAGTTCGTCTCTTATCATCACCACTGAGTATGTTGGTGTCTCTGCTGATGTCGTAAAAGGTTTCGTTACAGAACCAATCGAAAGAGTTGCAATGAGTGTTCCGGGCGTCGACTACGTCGATTCATCAACAACAGCAGGGCTGAGTAAGGTAACGGTATGGCTCAAGCTCAACGAAAATAGCACCAATGCGCTTGCTGAACTCAACTCACGCCTTAGCCAGATCTCTTATGAACTGCCAGATGGCGTGCAAGACCCAAGCGTTTCTGTTACCCGTGTCGATAGGCCAGGAGCCACTTTTTATCTGAATGTTTCTAGCACTACAATGGACAGATCAGAGCTCACCGACTTTTTAGAACGCGACGTAACACCTTGGTTTGCGTCTGTGCCTGGCGTTCAAAGTGCGGATGTACTTGGTGGACGCAAGCCGGCTATGCGTGTATGGCTCGATCCTCTGAAAATGGCAAGCTTGAATATTGGTGCCGATCAAGTTCATCAGGCTTTAATCGATAACAATGTTATCGCTTCTTTAGGTCATGTAGAAAGCGCGAGCCAAAACATAAGTATCATGAGTAATGCACTGTACCAAAGCGCCGATGATTTTCGCCAAATGATCGTGAAAAAGAGTGGTGATACTTTTATTTACCTTAGCGATTTCGCTCGTATAGAGCTTGGAGAGGATCGCGGTACCGACTCTGCACGCCTAAATCTTAGTGAGTCGGTTTTTATCGGCATCGTAACGTCACCGGGTTCGAACGAAATTTCAATTGGTGATGCATTATACGAGCAACTTGTGGTCACTAATTCACGCTTACCAGAAGGAACAAGTATTACCATTGGCTATGATGGCACTCAATATATGCGAGATGCACTCAAAGAAATTTTCACCACTCTTGTCGAAACTGTATTGCTGGTAGGCGTAGTGATTCTGTTGCTAATGGGATCATTTCGAACGGCGTTGGTGCCTTTGGTGACTATTCCTATTTCAATTTTAGGCAGTATCGCAGCGATGCTACTAGCGGGTTTCTCACTTAATTTACTGACCATTTTGGCAATCGTCTTATCTGTAGGACTGGTTGTCGATGATGCGATTGTCGTCGTAGAAAATGTCGCACGTCATATGCGAAATGGTAAAGGCCGAATTGAAGCTGCATTAATAAGCTCAAGAGAGCTGCTGCGCCCTATTTTCTCTATGACAATCACCTTGGCTTTAGTATTTGTCCCCATTGGTTTTGTCGGCGGTTTGTCTGGGGCTCTATTTAAAGAGTTCGCGTTTACGTTAGCCATTGCTGTTCTTGTTTCCGGTATCGTTGCTATTACTTTATCGCCAATCATGAGTGCCTACGTCTCTCAAGAAAAGGGGAAAGAAAGTCGCCTAACGCACAAGGTCAACCTGATATTCGATCGGTTGTCAGCGCGTTATGAGAGTGGACTATATCGTGTTTTCTCTCATGACCGAGCCCTATTGACTGGAGCATTTGTTCTTTCGCTTTTGATCGTTCCTTTCTATCTATTTTCACAGCAAGAGCTTGCGCCTGTTGAAGACCAAAGTTCGCTATTTGTTATTTCTGAAGCCCCTTCAGGTGGTTCTTTAGACTATAGCAATCAATTTATGCAAAAGGCGGTCAGCTCTATTGAGAAAATGGAAGGCATAGACATGGTATGGCAGACCCTTACTGAGTCAGGCGGCTTCAGTGGCATTAACTTCGTTCCATACGACCAACGCTCATACTCAACCTCAGATGTTGTACAAAATATTTATTTTGCACTCAAAGAAATCACTGGCTTGAGAGTTTACCCAACGTCACCGATGCCACTGCCGACGGCTGGGCAATTTGATGTAGAAATGGTCATTCAATCGCAAGATAGTCACAGCGATATGCTTAGGTATTCATATGCACTGCTAGAGGCCGCGCAAAAAAGTGGCAAATTCATGTTTGTTGATACGGACCTGAAGCTAGATATGCCTCATGCACGACTCGAGTTTGACAGTACAAAAATGATGGACTTGGGGTTAACAACCAAAGCGGTAACAGACCAAATATCATTGATGGTGTCAGAGCAAGACGTGACACGTTTTGATAGTGATGGTAGGGCCTATCGTGTGATCCCCATGATTGAGGAGCAACAGCTAGATAGCAGTGAAACATTACTCACCCTACAAATAAAAACACCGAATGGCGATTTTGTACCCTTAAGTAGCATCGCAAACTTAGAGCAAACTGCTAGCGTACGCAGCGCGAACCGATTCAATCAACTTAACTCGTTTCGTGTTTTAGGTGGATTGGTGCCAGGGACAACACCTGATCAAGCGCTGAGTATTCTGGAACAAAAGGCAGAGGAGATATTACCGCCAGGATACCAAGTGAATTATGCGGGAAGCTCTCGTCAACTACGCCAAGAAGGAAACAGTTTATTCTCTGTGCTTGCCATCTCTTTATTCATGGTTTATATGGTTCTAGCTATACAGTTCAACAGCTTTCGTTCGCCATTAGTGGTATTACTCGGATCCGTACCTTTGGCTCTTGCTAGCGGTATGTCGTTTTCGTTTCTTGGTATGACAACGATGAATATCTACGCCCAAATCGGTTTTATTACTCTCGTGGGCTTAGTCGCTAAAAATGGAATACTAATTACAGAGTTTGCGAATGAGCTTCAACAAAAAGGGTATCGAAAATTGGACGCTGTCGTATATAGCGCAAAGTTAAGGTTACGACCTATTTTGATGACAACAGCTGCGACAGTACTTGGTCACTTTCCTTTAGTTTTAGTGACCGGACCAGGCGCAGAAGCCAGGAATAGTATCGGTATTATTTTGGTAGCAGGCATGTTTATCGGCACAATCTTTACCCTATTTGTGTTACCGGCAGTCTATTTGGCTCTAGCAGAAAATCTTAATAAATCTACAGATGCCTCGTTTGATGAGAGGCAAGCCGTGTTAACTAAGTAAACATTGAAAATGGTGAGTGTAGTAACTCACCATTTCAAGAAACAAAGGGGTCGTATCGAATTAGGTAGGCCTCACGATTCAAGATTGTTTACAGGGAAGTTAAATAAATAACCTTCTTTTGAATAACCCCGTGTAGATACGGCTGCGAGCTTCCAAAACATGGCCAAAAATGTTCCCTACATTTTCTGGCATTCCCCACATCCATGTGGGTCAGATGTTTTGGCTGAGCCCACAGGGCCAATTTTGTTCCATACAAAATTTGGCATTTCCTCCATCCCTGGAGGTCAGAAGTGCTTGCGGCGTTTCGCAGAACTTTCTCAAAACCAGAGTACATAAAAGCCCGCTGCAAGCGATAAGTAGCTATGAAGGTACGACCTTCAAACACACTACCCAACAACAGCTGGTCGAAAATGTTCCAGACATCATTCGACATTTTCTCCATCCATGGAGGTCAGATTCCGGCCCAAAAGAGCTACCGGAATGACGATTATACAAACAACAAGAAAATGCAATAAGCCTTCATTCGAAGGCTAGCTAACTTTCGGCAAAAGCAATTCACCACGGAGTACACAGAGGACACGAAGAAGAGCATAAAAAGCTCAATCGAAGAGAGAAAATAACTCAGTGCAGATGCGGCTGCGAGCTTCCAAAACAGGGATGTTTTGGTAGAGCCCACATGGATGTGTTCACGGCGTCTCGCAGAAGTAGCTGTACATTCCTCGCCGGACAGGCGTTAGGTTAAATTGAAGGTACGACGTTCAAACATACTGCCCAACATACAAGACTGGATTCCGGCTCAAAAGCTCTACCGGAATGACGAGAAGGAACAAGCAAAACAAAATGAACCAAAGTAAAAATGTAATCAGCCTTCATTCGAAGGCCAAACTCATTGTTTGTTTAATACCAACCCTAGATATAGCTGAAGTAGGCCATCGAGTGTTTGAATATCGACACCAGTCAGTTGTTGGATCTTATCCAGGCGATATCTTAAGGTATTTCTATGGATAAAGAGTTCATTAGCACACTGCTGTAGATCACCGAAGTGTTGCAGGTAAGCGGTTAAGGTCTTACTGAGTTGACCATTCTTGTCCCCATTAACGAGCGTCTGATAGGGTGTTGTTAGTTCTTGTCCCCGCCAGTCTCCCTTGAGTCCGGAGAGTAATACAAGTAGCGAGAAGTCTTCATAGAGATATTTACTTTCAGCGGGTCTGAGCTGTTGACCTAGGGCTAAGGTTTCTCTAGCTGTGGTGTAGGAGCGACTGAATATCGGCAGGGCTGGGGAAAAAGTGGCCTAGTGCAATCTTTAATCGGGCATTAAGTTCTTCGGGGATACGGGTGAGAAGCTGATCGATACGTTGACTCTCAAGGTGTGGATCCCATTTGTTGCCATCCAAAAACGCGGGTTTTAAGATAACCAATTCAGTCATAGAGGTCATGGCGACTAAGTTACCACGTGAGGGGGTTTCCAGTAGGTTGAGCACTTTTTTCAGCAGCGAGTTTGCCGAGGTTTGTTCTTCATCCCCTTGGACTTTAATTACTGCGACGACACGAGGGGCGTCTATTTCGATATTGAGCTGCAGTGCCCAGTCTTTGAGCTGAGGTGAAAACTCAGCGTCTGATTTAATCAGCTGTAGAATAAATTCTTCTTTCTGGCGATATTGCCATTGAGCCTGTTCTATGGAGTTGGCTTGCTCGACTATCATTTCGGCGGTCATTTTTAATAACTCGCCGTAATTGTGCAAGGTTTCAGGCTCACCTGTGATGCCGATGACGCCAATGATCTCACCTTTATAGTGCAGGGGTAAGTTAATACCGGCTTTTACCCCATGAAGATTGGCTGCTGCGGCTGAATTTATCTCCACTGTGCGGTTTTGACTTATGGCTAACAGGGCTCCCTCATGAGTCGAGCCAATACGATGGGGATCGCCAGAGCCTAAAATCACGCCGCGATTATTCATCACATTGATGTTATGGCCAATAATCTTCATTGTGCGTTCAACGATCTGTTGGGCTAGGCTAGGATCTAGAAAATACACATTGAGCGTCTCGAAGGGGTTTTCATTAGCTTAAGGTATTTTGGCTGGGCTAACTATGAGAGATGGCAAACTTTTATGGTGATACTCTTGTTTATCGATCTTATTTACAACTCTTGTTTGTCCAAAGACTGGGGGCAAACAAGAGCAGGGGCTTTTATGGCTCGATGGTATAAATAACGCTATTCGGAATAGTGATTTATTTGCCAGCTAGATGTTGTTCCAGGTTTAGCGACCAATACACTGAGAGTGTCATTCGACTCTTGTGTGATAACGGCCTGTAGCAGGTAGCCACTGGTATTGCTGTAATTCGGGGTTGTGCCAGCTGGCACCGCGAAGATATTGACCTCTGCCAGACTTTGATCATATTCGATAGCTGTCGATATTTGATTAAAGGCCAAGTTGAGGGCGATAGCGGTTTGAGCATCAGCATTATAGATATCGAGACTGCGGCTATCTAAGGCGTTAGCGTGAAACAAGCGATAACTCGTTTGTTCACCTTCCAGCTTGTTGACACGGATAAGCGACACCGCTTGAGATGAAGGTTTCTCACCTGTAGCAAGTAGGAATAAGCCTTGTTGAGTATTGCTATAAGTCATGGTGTTTGAGCTGAGCAAAGACTGATTATTGAGTGAGTCTTTTACTGTGAAGCTTAAATTAGCTTGAGTTAGGCCAGTCCAGCCAAAGTTAGATGTTCTTTGTTGCTCTAAATAATCGATATTGGTGGCTATTTCAACTTCATCTATGCCCACATGCTCGTAGAAGAGGTCGACTTTAGTGGCAAGTTGAGTATTCGTACTGGGGATGAGGTTAATAAAATCAGCTGTAAATTGGTGGGTGTTTGAACTGCCAGAAGCACCATTAGTCTCTTCGCTGGAGTTTGCGCCGCCACCGCCACATGCTGTGAGCATGCCCACTGATAATAGGGTAAATAAAAAAGGTAAGTGAAATAGTGCGGAGCGAGAAGCTACTGCTGAGGCCATAAATTTAGGTTCCGTCTAAACTAATCCATTTTGATGTGATTTTATATGTGTTACAGGTATGACATCAAGGTATATATATTGTTGGACCTAATATTTATCGCATTTATTGATTAAGTCACTATCGTGAGGCAGCTTCCTCTCGGGTTACGTCTGAGATTTCTTGGCAAGCTTATGTTGATACATGTACTCGTCGGCTGTTTTTAACAGTGATTCGAGATCGGTATTTTCACCTGGTTTGAGTACTGCATAACCGAAAGAGTACTTTATCTCGGCCTTTATGGAGCAAGCCGATAAGTGCTCCGCCATTCTATGATTGAATAGCTCGACACAGTGCTCGTTTTCAGCATGGATCAACACCAGAAACTCATCGCCGCCCCATCTGGCGACTAAGTCACAACTCCGACTGTTCACTTTCAGTGTTTTTGCGAAGACCTTTAAGATGTCATCTCCAATTTCATGGCCAAAAATGTCGTTGGCTTCTTTGAAATGATCTAGATCGAAATACAACAAGATAAGCTGCCTGTTGAGCCTCTGGGCTAGGTCTTGAGTGCTAAGAAGTAAGTCTTCAAAGCCACGTCTATTATAGATTTGCGTTAATGGATCTGTGTAGCTGAGTGTGAGCAGTTGATTCTCTTTATACAGATGACGAAGGTCACTGTCGATCACCTCTTTTATCACTCCGAGAGCATTGATATAGGTTTCAGGGTAATCGGTGACCTTAGTGTCCAGTACACAAAGCGTGCCGAAAATGCTGCCATCGGGCCATGAGATTGGTAGGCCTAAATAGGACACATAGTTGTCTTCGGTATATTCGGGATTATTGCACCATTGGGGATCGAGTTTGGCATCTTTAACGTACAGCTCGCTTGAGTTCTCAACTACGTGATGACAATAGATATTAGTGTCTAAATCGATACTGCCGGGCTGGTAATGGGTTTCGGGTTTTTCTGACGCTATGATGACTTCGATGCCTTTGAGATTCGCTTGATTAATAAAGGTGGCAGGGGCATTAAACATGTCGGCGACAGTATTGACCAAACGTTGCCATCGGTACCAATCAATCTCTTCAATTTCCAGTTCTAAAATTGAAGTATAGGGGTATGGAGTTGGAATGGTTTTGACATGCTGACTCACAATAGCCTCTGCTCCGTGTCATTTTTATTAAGTTTAGCAAGTACAGATTATTTTGCGGGCTGCGGGGTAAGAATATTAAATAAAATGGCGTGAGTTATGATCTTATGATATCCGCAATCCTCTGTTTCAGGATTGGCAGTATCTCTATTTCAAACTGAGGGTGGCGTTTTATCCAAATATTATTTCTCGGGCTAGGGTGAGGCAAAACCATCTTTTGCGGCCAATATTCCTGCCAGTTCATCACTGCATCTGTTACCGATAGCTTTTTTGGCTGAGTATTTGTTGAGTGGCTCTTTACTAAATGACTCTTTGCTAAGTGGCTTTGGTTTATATGACTCTTTGTTAAATGATAGTCGATAGCATATTGACCAAGAATGATGATTAGCTCAATTTGATTGAGTTCTTTTAATACATCAGCTCGCCACGTCTTGGCACATAGGGGCATGGGGGGCTTGTCGCCGGATTTCTTGCCATTACGGATAACCGTGCCAGGAAAACAAAACCCAATGGGCAGAATGGCAAAAAGCTGGTCATCGTAAAATTGATCTTCTGTCACCCCTAACCAGTCTCTTAGTCTTTTACCACTAGGGTCGTGAAACGGCGCGTCTTTCTCGTGAGCTTTTAACCCAGGTGCTTGTCCGGCGATAAGTATTTTCGAGTGTTGAGAGAACTGAACAATTGGCTTTGCAGGCAAGGGGAGTTCAGCCTGACATAAGTGACAGGCCAATATTTGCTGTTTGAGCTGTAGACAACTATCTGATGATTGCATTCATGATCATAATTCACTGCGATGAAACATCATTAT
Source organism: Shewanella psychrophila (assembly GCF_002005305.1). Taxonomy (NCBI): domain Bacteria; kingdom Pseudomonadati; phylum Pseudomonadota; class Gammaproteobacteria; order Alteromonadales; family Shewanellaceae; genus Shewanella; species Shewanella psychrophila. The sequence continues at coordinate 2,153,799 of NZ_CP014782.1, read as the reverse complement.
GACTCATTTATTGAGTGAAGGCTTGCCAGGCTTGTACTCCCCAGTTAGCGATAACTAAATACCCGCAGATAAGCACTAGGGGGCCTTGTTTCCTAAATCGATTGAACCTTTTGCAGCTTATGTGATCTGATCTTCCAATGTGGTTATTGGAAACATCAAGATGGGTAAAGCTAAGCGTAAAATGACCAATTGGTCTCAGTACAACAAGGCATTGATTAATCGAGGGTCCTTGACCTTTTGGATTGATGAGCACGCCATTAGCTCTTGGTGTTGCTCTGAACATCACGGCCGCCGTGGCCGTGGGTATATTTACTCTGATGTTGCTATTGAAACTGCATTGGTTGTTAAAGGTGTATTCAACTTATCACTGAGAGCACTAGAAGGTTTCACTACCTCGGTTTTCCAGCTTATGGATGTGCCACTAACCTCACCAAGCTATAGCTGCATTAGCAAACGTGCCAAGACCGTAAATATCAAATATCGCTCACCGAGTCGTGGCTCTGTGGCACATGTAGTGATTGATTCAACGGGCCTCAAAGTTTACGGCGAGGGAGAATGGAAGACTCGAAAGCATGGTAAAGAAAAGCGTCGTACCTGGCGTAAGTTACACCTCGCAGTAGATGCTAATACGCATGAAGTCGTAGCAGCAGAAGTCACTCTGGTTAACGTTGCTGATAATGAAGTGTTACCCACATTAATCAAGCCGTTAAGAAGACAGATTAAACAAGTTTCTGCTGATGGAGCATACGACACCAAAGCGTGTCACAAACTACTTCAGCGTAAAGGTTGCAAACCCACTATCCCACCAAGAAGCAGTGCTGGGTTTTGGGAGGATGGGCATCCTCGAAACGAGGCAGTGAGAGCCCTCAAAAATAATGAGTTAGCGCAATGGAAGAAGGAAAATGACTATCACTTACGGTCACTATCTGAAACAGCAATGTACCGATATAAGCAACTAATTAGTCCGAAACTTAGCCTACGAGATTATAATGCTCAAGTAGGTGAAGCGCTGGCAGGTGTAAAGGCAATGAACAAAGTCATAAGACTAGGAATGCCAGTTAGGAAAGAGGCTGCCTAGTTAGCTCAAACCCTTGGAGTAGCTGCATCTATAGCGAGGATTTGATCAACAACGCCGTATTAAGGTGTTTTCAAACTAGGTAGTCGATGAATATTTGTATTGATGATAATCGTCACTTGCGTAGGTTTTTCTATCAGTATGCTGATTATCATACTGAGATTCTTTCCGATATTACTGAACGTTTACCCCGTTTGTTAACGTTGCATAACGGTAAAATTAAGCCCGTAAAGCATGCAAAACATCACCAGTTGCAAGTGTTGGAATATAAAGTGGTTTTTGATGGGTGTATGGCTTGTCGAGTGGCTTTTACTGTTGATAAGCATACTATTAAGGTGATCTTTATTAGCGATATATTATTTAAAGCACAGTTTTGTAAGTTATTAGCCAAAACTGCTCTTCTTGATTAAAAAGAATGAGGTAGGTATGTCAAAATTACATATTGGTCAGGTTAAATCTTCATGCGAACGTTTTATGAAAACAATGCAGTTGGGTGATGTATTCGAAGTGTTGACGTTTAAAAAAGATCGTGGATTTCGAGTCGCTAAGAGTACGAATGATAAATTCATAATAATGCAATTTGGCTATATAGAGGAAGTTATTATAGGTGATATTACCGAGGTTGGGAAAGTGATTAAAAAGGCACTTAAAGTCGAATTCCCTCGGAGCAATATGGCATGGATTTATCACCATAATAATATTGAGTCAACGAATGATATTCGTTCCAGCCCCCAATATAACTTGTTTTAACTATTTATAAATAAGATATATTTATTCTATCATTGTTCTTCGTGGCAAGCTGTAATAGCGAAATCAGGGCGGGATCATACCTTATTAATACAGGGGGAATTTTCTAGAAAAGCCTGATCTGCTCCGGTATGTTATTCTTCTTGCCTAAGCCCCATGCCCCATTTTAGAATGAAAAGGCCGCTAATACAGATCCCATAAAACAATACTCTAGCTTGAAATCATCGGCACTTTAGGAGAAGCTAAGCCACCATTATTTAACCTGCAAAACTTATATGTTTCTACGTACAACGCATAAAGCTGCACTATCTAGTCTCCTTTTAACAGCCTCTTTCTGATCCTATGCAATTGATGGCACCGCTTATACCGCGACGGCTTTTATTATCTTGGTACTGGGTGGGTTTATCTTGATGAACCTTGTACTTAATGGGTTATTCTTTTTTGCAGGGAAATACCAGAGTAAGCGTTTTAGCAAAACTCACACTATTATCAGTCTCAGTTTGCCTGCTGTAGCCCTGTTCTGGACTGTAGTCGATCATGTGGGCTTTGCTGATTTGGCACTGAATATCGGCCTTATCATAATGGCTATTGGGTTAGCTCTTCTACCTCTTCAGCTCTGTTTGCACCAAAAAAGAGAGCATAGCTACACCAGTCTATTACTCACTATTGGCGCTGCTGGATTCCTAGCTCTCTCCTATTTGATACAACCCATTGCAATTTTTGCGATTGCTGCCGCCCATGTCGCATTTATTAACAATGCAAATAGGCGTTGTTGATCAAATCCTCGCTATAGATGCAGCTACTCCAAGGGTTTGAGCTAACTAGGCAGCCTCTTTCCTAACTGGCATTCCTAGTCTTATGACTTTGTTCATTGCCTTTACACCTGCCAGCGCTTCACCTACTTGAGCATTATAATCTCGTAGGCTAAGTTTCGGACTAATTAGTTGCTTATATCGGTACATTGCTGTTTCAGATAGTGACCGTAAGTGATAGTCATTTTCCTTCTTCCATTGCGCTAACTCATTATTTTTGAGGGCTCTCACTGCCTCGTTTCGAGGATGCCCATCCTCCCAAAACCCAGCACTGCTTCTTGGTGGGATAGTGGGTTTGCAACCTTTACGCTGAAGTAGTTTGTGACACGCTTTGGTGTCGTATGCTCCATCAGCAGAAACTTGTTTAATCTGTCTTCTTAACGGCTTGATTAATGTGGGTAACACTTCATTATCAGCAACGTTAACCAGAGTGACTTCTGCTGCTACGACTTCATGCGTATTAGCATCTACTGCGAGGTGTAACTTACGCCAGGTACGACGCTTTTCTTTACCATGCTTTCGAGTCTTCCATTCTCCCTCGCCGTAAACTTTGAGGCCCGTTGAATCAATCACTACATGTGCCACAGAGCCACGACTCGGTGAGCGATATTTGATATTTACGGTCTTGGCACGTTTGCTAATGCAGCTATAGCTTGGTGAGGTTAGTGGCACATCCATAAGCTGGAAAACCGAGGTAGTGAAACCTTCTAGTGCTCTCAGTGATAAGTTGAATACACCTTTAACAACCAATGCAGTTTCAATAGCAACATCAGAGTAAATATACCCACGGCCACGGCGGCCGTGATGTTCAGAGCAACACCAAGAGCTAATGGCGTGCTCATCAATCCAAAAGGTCAAGGACCCTCGATTAATCAATGCCTTGTTGTACTGAGACCAATTGGTCATTTTACGCTTAGCTTTACCCATCTTGATGTTTCCAATAACCACATTGGAAGATCAGATCACATAAGCTGCAAAAGGTTCAATCGATTTAGGAAACAAGGCCCCTTAATACTATAATTAGTACATGCTACACCGCTTAAAATAAATATGAGATACAATAAAATTTAACCGTAGTATAAATTTCATTTAATTAACTCGGGACTAAAACGGCTCCTATTTCTCAGCTGTTTTCAATTATATTAGGCTCGGAATAATCTAGTTTTCATTTAGGGTTTCGTTGTCTTTGTTAAACAACACACCAAAATAATGAATACAACTAAAATAAAGACGGACAGCCATATCTTTTGTGCTTTAGCTTATTGCCTACTAGGCGTTAAACTACCTCAACTTAGTTTTTTTCAGGATAAAGATTATGACTTCAGCTCGAAGAATCCTTATCGATGCAGAACCGACTCCGTTTTACCACATAATAAATCGTTGTGTTATACCAATCGGTATAAAGATGTGGCCATTCAGCGAGAGTTTAGCGATTGTGGGACAAGGCAACGTGTGAGAGACATAGTTATTCTACGTTTAAGCTCGTTAACGCCGTATCAGAAGTGCTAAAACTCGCCTAATAGGAGTGTTTTTGGCTGCCTACTTCTGTGTTGAATAAGTTCAAAAGGGATCACTATTCCCTCACTCATTCGCCTTGAATTATGCGGCCAAAAATAACTCTGAACTGACCACTTTCTTATACCGATTGGGATTAGAAGGGCTTTTTGTGCGGAGAGGATAAACTCACAGGTAAAAGCTACGAGCATATCTGAGCAGAGACAATAGTGGTAAATATCTCTCTGTTGCCAGTCCCGAGGCTGGCACTTGTTATGTCGCCGTGCGCGGCAGAAGTGAAGGCGTGATAAGCGGCGAGTTAACCATAAGGGTCAAATAGGCTATCTGCTATAAGCGAGACCTATTAACGAAAACTATTATCGAGATTTTGCAAAACAGGTTCATCCCCAACCTTAACCATTGATATCCATTGGTCCCCCTTAAGCTGCGTGTCCGTTTAAGGGCTTTTTCGTTTACCCAATAAAAAACCCGCCAAAGCGGGTTTTTAATACTTATATTCAATAAACTGTATCAGTCTAAAGTCTAAAGTCTAAAGTCTAAAGTCTATAGCTCATACTCAGCATGATCAGGTGGGCGTTGTAATCGTGGCTATTAGAGCCAAAGCTCACAACGTTCCAGATCCCATCAGGTGCTATCTCATTGCCAGCATCGTTATCTTGGTATTTCTCCATCTTATAGTCGACACGTAGCGCCATCTTTTCGGTGGCTTGGTATTGACCATAGATGTTGATGTTATGAGATTTTGCATAGTAATCACCATAATCTCCGGTGACACCTTGGGTGACTTGAGTATTACTGTCTGACTTAGAGTAAGTGTAATCAACGCCTAAGCGTAATTTCTTCTCCATCAGATTGTTATAGCTCCAGCCTGCACCTATGACATCGACCTCGTCTTCGACCACGCCAAACCAGTTTGGTGTGCTGAAGTTCGAACTACCTGATTGATCTGATTCTATGTTCTGACGGCTATAAAATGCCGTCAATGTCATATCATCGTTGATCAGGTAATTTGCACTGACATTGTAGCTAAGATCTCTAGATTCTGTTAAACCAATCTGAGTGTCGTTGTAGTCATCGAGTGCATAACGTGTCCCGAAGTCGATAGTTAACGCCTCGGTAGGGCTGTGAGTGACTCGCGCCTCTACCATAGTTCGTTTACGATCGGCTAGATTATATTTACGCAACAGGTCGTTTGACTCGTTTGAAGTCCACTCTGAAGCTTGGTATTCAGAACCGTCACGCTGACCATAACTCCCCTTGATCCACATATCCCAGTTGTCGAACTTGCTCAGACGGAACTTGCTCCAGAGCGTGTGTTCGTTGGTGGTTTCTCTATCTTGATAGCTACGGTCATCCTGACGGTAGTCATAACCTGCTTCGAGTCGCATACCACGAGTGATACTGTAGTTAGCACTTAATTTAGCCCTTTGTGTGGTGATGTCATAGGGCGTATTGTAGGCAACTTGGCCAGAGGTTGAGTCGATGCTTATCTGTGTCCACTCTTCAACATTCGTCTTGTTGTCACGGTCGCTATAATCATAACTTGCCTTGATACGCACGCTGCGATTTAAGCGAGAGACTAGCTTCAAATTAACGCCTGTCATGTCGACGCGGCCATCGAGGGATTCTGCCGGCATCTGGTAACCATAACCTGAGGTGACAAATGCTTGATCTTGGGTCATCTGTCCGTAGTGAACCCGTCCACTCAAGATTGTCTTATCTGCAGTGACTTGGCCCATCAATGAAACCGTGTGCGCTTCGTTGTCAGGATCTAATGCCATTGTGCCTTGAGTTTGTGCCCCAAAGGTTGGGTTAAAGGCATTATCAAATGTCAGCTGGCTATACTGGTTTTTAAAGCTTGAGCCTGAGTAGTTCAGTGCCGTGAACCAGTTGTCCCCTTTAAGCTTAATACCTGCTTCTACCGTATCTGTGGTGTAATCAACGGGCTCTGCTAGCATCATAGACTGGTTATAGAAGCTGCCAGAGGCTTGCTTAAGTCCGGTTTTATCTTCACGCTGGTAATTAAGATAAGTGGTCCATAGCTCCTCACCTGGCTCAGCATCGAATGTATAGTCAAAACCAAGTCCGGCTCGTTTACGCTTAAGTGATAACTCCATAGGGTTCAGGCTGCTGTATAGCTGAGTCATATCTTGACTCGAACCTGCCGTCTGCCAGTTATCGGGTAGGGTTAGATGGTCTCCACCCACCCCCTGATAAGGCGTCATGGCGCTATCGGTTTTGTAAGTTGCAATTTGACGGTAGTTAAGGTTTAGGTTGTATTGACCCGTTTTACCGGCATTAACATCTAGACGGCCATTTTCCATGCCGAGATTATCGGCTTCAACTGTGGCACGGTAACCGGATTCATTGATATATTTAAGATCCGCATCGACCTTATAGGCAAACTCGTCTTCGGCAGCAAATGCGTTGGCTGAGCGAATATCATCGCTGTTGTTATAGCCCATGCCTATACCGACAGTACCATTAACGCCAGTTTCAACGACACAGCGCTTACAAGCCCATTTGTCGAATTTAACTTTGTCGGTATTCGCATCTTGAATACCATAGCCACCAGCCGCCATTGCTGTGCTGACTATACCAGCGTTAGCGAGTAGGGCGAGGGTGACTAAATTTAATTTGAATTTCATCTTCTCGACTCCGTTTAACGCTGAAATAGCTTGCCAGATGGGTGGTTAGAACCATGGATCTGGCTATGACAGTTCAAACAACTACGACCACCGGTGAATGCATTGCCACCTACGGTTGAGCCTTGATCTGTGTTGCCCATGTAGGCGCTACTGGCATGACCGTCGCTGGCATGACATTGCTGACAAAGCTGTGGAGCACGAGTCTTCAGCATCCCTTCGTTCACCGAACCGTGTGGATTGTGACAAGCGACACAATCTTCAGTTACGGGTGCATGCTCCCACAGTTTTGGGCCGCGTTTCTCGGCGTGACAGGAGTAACAGGTCTCGTTAACTGTAGGTTTAACTAAGTCAGAATCGGCCATGGTGCCGTGTGGATTATGACAATCACTACAGACCATTTGGGCCCATTTCATCGGGTGGCTTGAGCGTTTGTTCATGTCTGCTTTTTGCTTCGTGTGACAGCTGGTACAGACTTCCATCTCGGTGTTCTTAGACAGAACTGGGTCTTTTTCTGTATGAACTGAGTGACATGAAGCACAGGCCACATCGGCGTTGTCGTGATGTCCCCCGTTCCACTCGATGCGTTTATCATCTAAGTGACAGCTCATACAAACACTGTTTTGTTTCTCGGCTGAGAGCGTCGAGTCTGGGCCAAAGGCGATCATTGGTTCATTACCGCCGCGGTTATGCTTACCCAGAGGGCCGTGACAGGCTTCACATTGAAGACCAGCCATTGGGCTCTTACTTGAATCGATTGAGCCATGGACACCTTTAAACAGATCCATCACTTTTTCAGATTTACGGTGACACATTAAGCAAGAGTCGGCGCCTTTAGGGGAGTATTTACCTTCGGCAAACTTTTTATCCAAAGTGGCTTCGACTTCGTCGGGAGTCATCTTGGCATCCCACTTCGACGCGTGAGCGATAGAAGTCACACCGAGAGACAAGACGGCAGACACGATCAGTACGGGTAGCACTGACAGTGAAACAGATTTTAGTGTATTGATTATTTTCATATTTGGCTTCCTAATCTGCACAAATTCGCTTGAAAGTAGGGGGAGAGGACTCCCCCTTTCAAACTCTCTATTTATCGTTAAGAGTTGAGCAAATTACATCTTCACCGAAGTGTGATCATTGATGCTTGGGTTGTGACACAAGAAACAGGTTTCAAGCTGGGCTGCATCGTTGGCGGCTTCATAAGATCCGTCGATGACAGCGCCTTGGCCTTCTGCGTGTGTTTTGAAGCTATCGCTGTAACCGTGACACGAGCTACATGTCGCCGCGATTGGCGTGCTGTACTTGCCTGATGAGGTTGCTAGCGCACCTTTCACCTTGAAAGCATCAAGGTTAAAGTCGTTATGACACTGGCTACAGGTCATGCCAGAGATGATGCCGTAATCACCTGAGCTATGGACCGAGTGCAGTTTCATTTCAAGCGCACCTTTGTTACCGCCGCTCATGTAAGTACCATCGGGGGTATGACAAGCGACGCAGCCATCAACACCGACAATCATGTCACCAGCTTCGTTGATGCGGCCTAGCTGATCTGTCATCACGAAACCTGCATGGTACTCTTGATGGAGTTCCCACTCGGTGCCGTGACAACTTTCACAGGCTGCAAAGTTAACTGAGTCAGTGTGACGTACACTCGGTGCTTCACCAGAAAGTGTGCCGTGGGCAAGTTCAGCTTTCATTGATGTACTTTCAACGCCTTCACCACAAGCAACCAGATCTGTCCCGTCATTACACAGGGCTAAACCGATAAAGCTAAACGCTGTATCAGTATCTGCGCCGACTTCACCGTAAGGAAGATTAGCGATTATTGTGACAAATTTATCATCAACGATTGAGGCTTTATCATCCAGAATGCCGTTCTTAACCAAGTCGATAAGCACCTTATGCTCACCTGTTGAAGGATTCGGGTTGTAACCCATTATCGGGAAGTTAGGACCCACGTTAGTGATAGATTCTAGCTGCTCGATGTTAGCCAATAAAGAGGTGGCATCGATGACTGTTCCGTCGGCATCTGTGATGGTAATACTGAGGGTCGTATCACTACCTGAATCAGTTGCTATCGCCGTAAGAGTCGCTTCCATACCGTATTGGTCGATAAGCGCCTTTTTCTCAACGAAGACCCCCATATGAAGTTCTTCTGTCCAACTCGCGTTATGACAAGCGATACAGTTACTGTTGTCATTTTGCTGAGAGTGACCTTCACCGGCTTTAAAGTCGATATTAACGTGACAACTGGTACAGGTTTCCATAGTTGGAACCCGTGTCCAGTTGCCCCATTCAGTGAGTTTTCCGCTATCAGCGTCTGGCTCGACGTGACAAGTTTGGCAGTTGTCTTGCAGTAAAGCGTGCGCTTTTTCTGCATCCTGGGTAAATTCACCTGTATCTCTGTCAGCTTTATAGCCTTTGGCTGAGTTGTGAACGTTGTGAACTAGATGAGTAAAGGCAACTTCAGGCTTACCGCGACCTTCGGCCCATTCTTGGGTATGACAAGATGCACAGGTTTCTGCTGAGGTGTAACCGTGATAGATAGCTTCACCTGCGGCATGACAAGAAGCACAGGTTTCAGTTGACACTATGTCTTTGGTATAAAGCGCTTGGTAACCGTCACCTGAGAAATCTTCTGACAGCTCGGTGCGTGGTACAGAAGTGACGCCATCTTGCAATGTCGATGCGCTGGCAATCACGTTGTATCTTTGGGTTAGTTCTGCATTGTAGCCTTCAACTTCAATAGTGAAGCTATAGCTGCCATTCTTGTGGTCGGTAAAGGTTTTTTCTGAGCCAATTTTTTGCCACTGAGCGCTGTCACCTGCGCCGGTAGAAGCTTGAGGCAGAAGTTGGGCAACGGCTTTAACTTCCAAGTCTTTTAAACCAACAACCGGAAGGTCTTCTTCATTACTTGCGAAAACTTCAATGGTTGGCTTACCGTCTTGATATGTCACTTTTGTCACATCAAGGTTGAGGACATTAACCACATCGGCAGCGGGGCCGCTTGGGTTACCGTCATCACCATTATTACCGTCACTGCCACCACAACCCGCTAAGGCTAGTGATACAGCACTTGCCGCCAATAGCAGCGCAAACTTATTATTTTTAACGTTCATCATTTTTTCCCTGCATAGGTTTGACATTGGCTCAAGTGCTGGTTAGCTGAACTAACCGATTATCATTTAGATGATTTGATTATTAGTGGCTACTTAAGTCGATGCTGGAAATATAATTCCCTAGGGGAAGGCTAACGTAATAGGGGGGTAAAATCTGCAAATCAGGTGTTAATGTGTGACCAAGATCTGTCTATTTATAAAGTGGTAGTTTAGTGTGGGGTTAAACCTTAATTTAGATCAATAAATGAGTTCAGTAGTTGAGAATGGTTATCACATAAGTTGATGTTATGTATGGTAAGTGTTTATTTTTATTGTTCGATTTTTACTGAGTAAAAACAAAGGGAGCCTAAGCCTCCCTTTGGATATGAAATATGATAATCAACTACTACATAGGAGTAGTTGATAGAACATATTGAGAAAGCGATACAGGATACTCAATTACCGTGTAGCTGCATCAATTTCTCTGGAGAGTGACAAGTTGAACAGGTCTCTTTTGCACGGTTTTGCACATCTTCTGCGCTGATACCGTCTAAGATCCCACCGTTAGTTTCGATGTGAGATTTACCTGAGTCGCTTAAGTACTTCTGGTGACAGCTCATGCAGGCACCTGCATCAGAAGAAACCCAGATATCATCACCTGTCATCATGTTACCGTAGCGCCATGTACGCTCAGGTGCACGGCCAAGTTGAATGCCGTCATCGGTGTGACAAGTCATGCAATCGGTTTTAACCACAGTGCTCGAACCTACACCGGCATACTTGAGGTAATGGCCTTCGGCTTCGTGGGCTTTATAAGCGAAGCTGGTTGGCTTTTTAGCATTTGGATATTGATCACTGGCATTACTCTTGGTGGTCTTGTCTGATGTATGACATGTCTGACAATTCACGCCATTGTTGTAGTGATAAATTTCCTGATTATGACAACCTGCACACTTACTTGGGTCGATAATGTTACGACGAGCAAGAGGAGCTGTGTCTAAATCTGCGCCAGTATCACTCCAAACAAAATGGAATGGCTCATCTTTAACTTCAACTTTACGCACACCTTCAGTTGTACAATCGGTTAATTCAACAAGAGGACGTCCGTAGCCGCCATTGTTGTAACAAACCTTTAGTGCAGACCAAAGCTCGAAGGTTTTGCCACTGGCGTCAGTTGGAAGTTCGATACCCGAATAGGTCATCACCCATGCATTAGCTGCAGCATCATAGCTGCCTTCGCTTAGCTTCATACGACGGCTGTTATAGGAGGCTTCAGCATATGAAGGGAAGTCTTTATCGCTGTCCCATGCCATCACGATACGAGAGCTTGTATCGACGAACTCAGCCGTTAGCGGCAGACCATCGGTACCTAGCACCTGAACAGTCGTGGTGAACTTACCATCAGCATCCACACCAATATCTGAGAACTGTACACTCATCTCTTGGGTTTCATTGTAGGCTTTCATGATATCGCCGTGGGCTTCTTTAGCACTTCGTGCATAGCCTTCTTCGATATGACAAGACATGCAGTTTTCGTTGCTTGGGTCATGGTATGCCTTAGGCATAGTCGTGTGGCAGGCAATACATGCTTGGTTGCTTTGATTAGCTTCAAAAAGATCAGCATTAGCCGGTGCACTTTCACCGGTTACATGACATGAACTACAATCGGCAGCTGGACCTTGCGGGAACATGACCTTACCGTAATCGATAAGTTTGCCGCCGTAGCCGACAATCTTGTACGGGGCTGCAATATTGCCATTTTCATCAGCATCTGGTGAGTCAGGGCTGTATGTTGTTCTGCTATTACCTTTATGGATAGCGTGGATTAGGTAGGTGAAGTCTACGCTGTTGCCACTTTCTGGGTCGCCCGATGTTGCAGTATGACATGACACACAGTTTTCAAGGTCGATACGACGGCCGCCGTGCAGCGCTAAACTTTCTGGCTGGTGACAGGTGTAACAGGTTTCTATTGATACCACTTCACGTGTCTGAATATCTTCGGTGGCCCCTGTAGATGGCTGCCAGTCGAAGCTAGCATTTGCTGCAAAACTAGATAACTCAAGTTCTAATGTGGCACGTTGAGTGTCATCGGCATTGTAGATGACTTCAACTGGTGTGGTGACGTTGCCGATATTTTGCTGGAAAGTGTATGTATAAGTGCCATCGCCATTATCAACAAAACAGGTTCCACAATCACTGGCTTTTTCTACCTCAGCTTGAAACTGTGTTTTTGGATCTAAATGCGAAGTCTCGTCTGGCATAGTGCCAGGCTCTTTTTGGCTATTGATATAAGCCTGCCACTGGAAACCACGATCGTATTGCGTCGGTACGCCATCTTTGTCATTCATTGTTTCGGTAACATGTGCAAGCTGTGCAATACCAAAACGCAGATCGTGATCTTTAGTCAGGCCGAGTACAGCGACGCCATTATCATTTTCGAGTGTAAAGTCGACGGTAACCGTGCCTGCATCAACAGCTGCATTAGTAAGTACGGCATTGACACTTTTTGCAGAATCGATACTGACGCCAATAACACCATCTTTGCCATCTTCCCCATCATTGCCGTCGCTGCCGCAACCAGAAAGTGCAAGTGAGAGTATCCCCGCACTGAGCATAGCCTTGGCTGCTGCACTGATATTTGGATTAAAAGAGTTGAACTGTTTCATCATGATTATTCCCTGCAATAGTTTTAATCATCACTGAGTTATTACTTAATAGCTTGCTACTTAAGCTTGGTGATATATAAGATCGATTCTCATTATCAACTTCTTGTTAAACAGTAACTTAGTGTGTGGAATTTATTTCCCTCAGTAAGGCTAACTAAGCAACGAATTTTTAGCATTTGTTTTAATCGCGTTATGTGAACTAGGTCTGACTATTTCTTTAGGGGTAGTCTCGGGTACGTTTTTTAAAGCTGTTTTAAGACTGAAGTGGGCTTGAGAGTTAGTATTTTTTGTTTATGGTTATCTGCTTGTGTCTGCTGCTCTTTCATGCAGGACTGTAAGAGCTTTGGCTGACTGGCTTGTAGAGAGTCATTGTTTTTACTGATTGTGTCTTGTCGGTGTGTCAGAAGTTGATGAGCATGAAACAAATTTACTTGTTTAGAAAAGAGGTATAATAGCGATTGAATTTGGAAGGTAGCATGGAGGGTTACGTTCAGGTGAACGATATATGTAGGTATAAATAGGTATGAAAAAGCAGGAAGGTAAACTCCCTGCTTTTGGGGGATGACTTATATTGATTTTCGTAGCTCGTAGCTACATGAGATTAATACTGAGTTGGGTGTACCGCATCGACGCCATTAGTTTTACCTTCACCGTGGCAAGTTGCACAGCTCTCACTGCCTGGCACATAACTGCCTCTTGTGTCATTAGCTGCGCCGCCATTCGCACGTATATGCGCCACTAAAGCGTCTTTTACGCCATGACAACTCACACAGGTTGCTGCGATAGGTGAAAATTCAACAGCATCTAATACAGAGTCAGTTGATGGTGTAGCGACCATAGCGCTAAGTCCATCCATCTTTAATTGACCCTTATCATGGCAGACTGCACAGTTACCATAATGCTCAGGGAAGGTCACAGGATTTTGCGTTGAGCGCTTGCTGGCATGGTGTGCATGAATACGGATTTTGAAATCGATATGATCGACAATCGTTTTCGAGTCTGCGCCCGAGCGAGTCGGGTTATGACACATCTGACACTCGCCTTCAAAGTTGCTGTAACTGCCGCCGTGTTTGAAGTCGATACCAAATTTACCGATAAACTTCTCATCATGACAATTTGCGCAAGTGTCGCTACTGACAACAACTCTTCTTGCCATCACATCGGTATCGCCATTGAGATTAAATGCAATTAGATCGCCTGTGATAACAGCGGGATTAATAGATTCATCACTTCCTGTACCACAATCCACTCCCATCAGTGTATCTCGGTCGACACACATCTTAGTGGAGATAACCCCTGTGGCTGCTTGGTCGGTATCTAGTGTTAATGAGGTTGAGGTGGTGTATCGATACACACCATCACTGACTGGAGTGGGAGTGATTGATCTAAGGTCTACTTTTTGTGTGCCAGCGCCAAAGTCGATGTCATTACCAAAACCAAAATAGAGGTTGCTCAATGAAATTCGAGCATCTGCGTCGGGACTCATGACCGCGCTGGTTAGCGAGCTGTCTTTAAATTCGACATCGAAGGTGAGCATGCTTGTTGCTATGGATACTGAGCCGAGCATTAAGCTCGCCGAGTAGCTTGCTTTGGCATTATCTTTGGCTATCGCATCTGTCATATGGTGCCCCGCACCTTCCTGGCCTTGGTCTGCATGACAGGTGCTACAATTGTGGTCGGGTTGATACCTATCATGCATCTCTGTTTTGATCACCGCGGGATCGGTCGAGTCTGAATGACAGGAACCACAAGCGAGGGCTCTGTGATGTTTAAAGTTTGCTGCATCGGCTGGCGCAGTTTCTCCTTCAATATGACAGGTACGGCAGTCGTACATATCGGCAGGGAAGGTGACATCTTGGTAGTCATGGACACTACCGCCATAGCCCACCATAAAATACTCGGACTTGTGAATTTTATGCACCATATAACCCATGTCTATTGGAGCTCCCGTTTCTGGATCGCCCGCATAGCTGGTATGACATATCTGACAGTTTTCGATGGCGTAACGCTTTGAACCATGCATGATGAGTTTAGGTGCCCAGGCGTGACCATAATTATCACTGTGACAGCGTAAACAGGAGTCTTCTAAAAACTCGACCGTGCGTGTGGCATCGGCGCTGACCATTTCACCCGATGACGGTAAAAAATCATAATGGGTATTAACCAGCTTATTGATGTCGCCATCGGCGCGCATCTCCATGGTGACTCTGTGAGTTAAACTGTCATCAAATGTCAGGTCTAAATCGCCGACAGGGTCAATGGCACTGAGATTCAGTTGGAAGGTATAGGTATATTCACCCCCAGAGATTTTTTCAACACAGGCTTGTTTACAACTTCCTTCAAGAGATGGTTGGATCTGAGAACCTGCCATGTCTTCATAACCGACAGGTATATTGTCGGTTACCGGCTCAACCATATTGTTGATATAACTGATCCATTGCGGTGTTTTATATCCTTTGCCGCTTTGAGGAAGCAGTTTGGCTATCCCCATGCCTAATGTGTCGACGCCTTCATAGGTATCAAAATCTGTGATGGGCACACCATTAGCATTTTCAACACTAAAGCTGACTTTCACAACACCATCCATAATGTCCACTGCACTGATGTTGGTGACTAGCTCATTAGCTTGTGCAACAGAGAAGCCGACCTCTCCATCTTGTCCATCTTCACCGTCTTTACCATCACTTCCACAGCCAAGCAGCAGGGCAGAGCAGGTTAGTGCGATAAGGCTTAGCTTCGAACCTTTTCTTTTGATATCCATAATTTGCGTTCCATTATCTATATATCATCTCGGATTGAAGCATTCACTCTTTTATATGGCAGAGTTTATGAGTGCTTCACTCTTTAAGTTCATTCTGTATTGCTACTGTATTGCTACTGTATTGGATGGACTGCCAGTACGTCCGCCGCAGCACCTTGCCCATGGCAGGTCGCACAGCTTTCAGTGCCTGCGGTTGCATCTGCCTCAGTTCCCATAAATACAGCTCCTTGTTGAGTCATATGGTTCTTAGCGCTATCTGATGTGTGACAAGCACTACAGATGGCAGCTGTTGGGCTTGTGAATGAACCATCATTTAACATTAACGGCTGCACCGCGGAATTAAGTGGTAGTGCTGCGGTAAGCACACCGTTTTCATTTTCAATATGACATTGAGCACAATTACCGATATCACCGGGGTACTTGATATCGGCATAGTTAGACCTCATCCCTGCATGTAAGGTATGGGCTAAGTGTTTATAGTCACTGGTGGTTGCCTGAGGATTCTCGGCGGTTTCATCTGCTGTCTTGAAGTTGTTATGACAAAGCTGGCATTGAGCCTCTGCATCGTTACGCTCGCCGCCGTGTTTCTTCAATTGAGTCAGTACATGACATGTGGAGCAAGTCTCGTTGCTGACTACGACTCTGCGGCCTGTCGCTGTGAGGTTGGTGGTATCGAAAAACTCATGACTGGCTTGTAAAACTAAAGCGGTACTCGTGTCCAGTTCACAGTCCGCTAATTGATTACCATTAGCACAGATGCTGCCTTTGACTACAATTGTGCCTTTATCTGTCTCACTTCCTGCGGGGATGGTTAGCCCCGTTACTTGATAGGTGTATATGCCATCGGCGCCAGAATCAGGAGCATCACTGCTTATTGTTAATCGTTTTGCTGAATTGCTGGAATAGTCAAAACTGGTTCCCCAGTTGGTTTCTATCCCTAAACTGGAGACGAAATTAAGTTTGTCTACACTGTCAGTATATACTTCACCCGTCTCTGGGTTGGTCAGTTTGATACTGAAAGTGACTGTGGTGCCAGATAGGCTAGCAGCGGTTATTTGGGCATTAAATTGCGCTAATGCCTCATCGTTACCCCCATCATGTACACTCATGGTCCAATCGGGATTATGACAAGCCACGCAATTGCTGTTATCGACTTGGGCTGGGTGTCCTTCACCTGCTGGGAAGTTAATATCGGTATGACATGAACCACATGCTTCCATTCCCGGCACACGGGCCCAGTTCATATTTTCAGTCAGTGTTTCATCGTCGGCATGACAAGTTTGACAATCAGCCAAGGAGCCCGGGAAGCCTGTCAGATGTTTACTGTGTATCATCTGGGGGAAGATATTGTCATTGCTACTCACTTTACCTTCACTGTGGCAAGTCACACAGGTTTCAACCTCGTTGTACTTGCTACCGTGAAAAGCGAGATCGTTGTGACAGGTGTTACACGTCTCCATTACGATCAAATTACGAGTGTAAGCTGGAGCGCCTGAGTCTTGCCAATCGAAATTTTGGTTAGTTGTTGGTAATGCTGTTCCGTCAGGTAGGCTATCTCCGCCAATTTTTATGATTATGCGCTGAGTAGCCCCCGGCATATAGCTCATCTCATTCATGCCATCAAAAGCTGCGCTAAAGGTATAGCTATATTTTCCATTCTTGTGATCGATAAGCTCGCCAGTACAAGTCGTAGTGCAACTCTCAGAAGTAAAGTATTGCCACTGACTGCTGTTTCCTGCATTGGTAAAACCTTGGGGGAGAAGCTGAGCGGCAATATAGGTTGAGCTAGGAATGCCGACAACAGGCTCATCGTCTTGGTTGTTGACGCTGTAGTTAACTGTCGCTACGCCATTGGTTAAAGTCACTGCACCGACTTCTACCTTAAGTGAAGAGATATCGGTAGCGGGTGGGCCTCCAGGATTTCCTGGGTTACCTGGCTCTCCGTCATCCCCTCCACACGCTGTTAGGAGTACAGCAAGGATAAGCGGTCCTGAGTGTTTTACGTTAAATACACACATTAGATTGGTCATTAGTTTCATCATCTCTTCCTTGGAACATCCTCACTCACTGGTTTTCTAAAAAACGGCTACTAAATAAATCATTTAAATCTTATATTTATCGTTAATCTTTATAGCTGATAGCTCAATGTCACTCCGAAGTAATGAGCATTGTAGTCATGACTGAGATCGCCAAATATCAATACATTTGGAATGGAATCAACACTCAAGCCCTGGTTACTCCAGTCGGCATCCTGATACTGTTCAAAAATCCAATCGAAGCGTATACCCATTGATTCACTCATTTGGTAATCGGCGAAAGCATTTACGTTATGGCTGGTGGAGAAATAAGCACCATAAGGGGTCGTTAAGCCTTGGGTGACTTCGGTGTCACTTTGGCCATCTGAATAGTTGTAGTCGACCCCCAGAGATAACTGCTTATCCAATAGGTTTTGGTAGAGCATTCCAAGACCGACGACAGTGGATTGCTCATCCGCATTCGCGTACCAGTTAGGTGTACTGAAGTTACTGCTACTGGCTTGTTCGCTCTCACGCCAGTCCTGGTTGAGAAAAGCGTTGAAGCTCAGATCTTCATTGATAAGATATTGGCCAGAAATGTCATAACCGGAAGTGTCGACATCGGTTAGGCCGATTTGGGTGTCGGTATAGTCTTGCTGGCTGATGTGTAGATTTGCAGAGGCTGAGAATGATGCTGAGCCGGTGTAATTTGCCGAGAGCTTATATTCTTGAAGTTCTCTATCTGCAAGATAGGTTTTTCTCAGTAATGGATTGCTGGGGCTATCTGTTCTACTGACTGGCTTGTATTCACTGCCACTTCTATCTTGTGCTTTGGCTTTAAAGCCAAATGACCATGATTGAGAAGGCCGATAGTGTAAACGTCCATATATGCTGGACTCATGTAATGTATCCCTGTCCAAACCACTATAATTGTTATGATCATATTCATAACCGACATCGAGATAGACATTACGACTAAATCTGTATTTAGCCGCAAGTTTTGCCTTTTGACGGGTGCGATCATAGTCAGGGTTTGCAGCTGTACCTGCAAAGTAGCTGTCGGTGATCACCTGAGGATAATCATTTACCTCTGTTTTATTATCCCTGTCTTTATAGTCATAGCTGGCACGTAAACTTAACTCACTGGTTATACGCCCCGAATACTTAATGGTCATTTCAATCATATCGACTTGACCATCCAGATTGGCAGTAGGTAAATCTGGAGAGGGGCCGTTAATCGTCGCTGGTAGAAATGTTTGCTCTTGGGTGAAGCGGCTAAAACCTGAATGCATTAGAATTTGTTGGCCATTGTCGCTAAATTGCGCATTGCCCGCTATTCGGTAGGCCTTGTTATCTGGTGCTGTTGCACTTTGGCCCGAATAGGCTGCGCCAAAGGTTGGGCTAAACGCTGAATCCCAGCTTAGTGCATCATGATCGTTATTATATAGGCTGATCATGGTATCTATGCCCGCAAGCCAGCCATCGCCATTGAAGTAGATTTTTGCCCCTAGATTATCGATGGAGTCATCGATTGGTTGTGCCAACATGGCACTGTTTGTGAGTAAGTTACCGCTAAAGGCACGCTGTCCTGAGCGTACTTCGTGCTGATAATTCAGCTCAGCTTTATAGAAATTGCCTTTATAATGTGCATCCAGAGAAAACCTGTCACGCTGTGTCATTAGCTCAGCTGGTTTAACGCTATTGGTTAGGGAAACCATTTGCCCTGTAGTGGCACCTGTTTGCCAGTCTTCAGCAAGGATCATGGCATCACTTTTTACCCTATAAGGTGTCATAGCCCTGTCAGTATCGTAATTTGCGATACCTCGATAGCCAAAAGCGACTTCATATTGTCCAGGTTTACCAGTGGTCAGTGCTGCACTGCCATTGTCATAACCGAGTTTATCTGCCAAAATTTCGGTGCGGTAACCAGACTCACTCTTTAACGTCACGTTGGCATCTAAGTGGCCTAGGATACCGTCTTTATCTGTTCCGCTAGAATTCCCGAAGTGGCTATCTGAACCGTCATTATAAGCAACACCTGTACCGATACTGCCTTGGGCGTCAATTGAAACCTTGCAGCGCTTACATTCCCACTTATCAAGTTTTAAGTGGGTACGATTCACTTGTGTCAGGCCGTAGCCATCGGCCATGGCGGGGGAAAATACACCAGTAATGGCGATTGCTACTATGCTCATTTTTATCGAGTGTTGCGCTAGGGTATTCATCATATTCTGTTTCATCATTTACTCCCTATTAACGCTGTAGTAGCTTGCCGGACGGGTGATTAGAACCATGGACTTGGCTATGACAGTTCATACAAGATTGGCCTGCATTGAAGGCATTCTTTTGATTGGCAAATACTGGGTTTGATGCATGGCCGTCTGAAGCGTGGCAACTCTGGCATAGCTGAGGTGGTTTACTGATCAGCATGGCTTCATTCACGCTACCATGGGGGTTATGACAATTGGCGCAATTGTCGGTGACTGGTGAATGCTCCCACAGTTTTGGACCGCGTTTCTCTGCGTGGCATGAATAGCAGTTTTCATTCACACTCATCTGCTTAAGGCTAGAATCACTTAAACTTCCATGGGGATTATGACAATCACTACAGACCATCTGTTGCCATTTTAACGGATGAGAAGAGCGCTTATGGATATCGGCTTTTTGCTGGGTGTGACATGAAGTACAAACTTCGACTTCAGTTTTACGGTCACTAATGGGATCGTGTCCCGTGTGAACTGAGTGACAACTGGCGCAACTGACATCGGCGTTGTCGTGATGATTACCACTCCAAACCATACGTTGATCATCATTGTGACAGCTCATGCAGACACTATTTTGTTTTTGCGTCGGAACTGGCGAATTAATACCAAAGGTGATCATCGGCTCCTTGCCACCTCGGTTGTGTTTGCCTAAAGGTCCGTGACAGGCTTCGCATTGCAATTCGGCCATAGGAGAGCCTTTGATGTTGACATTGCCATGGACACCGTCAAATAGCGCCATCACTTTGGTACTCTTTCTGTGACACATCAGGCAAGTGTCAGCGCCTTTTGAGGAGTATTTACCTTCGGCAAATTTTTGGTCGAGAATAGCTTCTACTTCGGCAGGGTCTTTATCATCCCAAGGGGCAGCCGCTAGATTTAAACTAAACACCGTGAATAAAAATAACAGGCAAGGTAAGGCCTTGCTTTTTGTCCAAGCAGATCCCATGTTCATCATCACACATCCTGAGCGCTATTTAGCTAATAATTGTTATGTTAGTAATCATCTAATTTACTAACATATAACTATAGAACACGGGTGTTACACTTGAGTCACAACTTCAGGTGTTTCGACCAGTAAAGAGTGATGATTATGAAGGGAAAAACCTAAAGTGTGATCTTAGTCACTATTGCGTGCAGTTAATAAATCTACCATCCCCATGAGTGGTAATCATTCGTATTTGCACTGTGGATTTATTTGATCACAATCATTTATTAGTTGGGACTTTTGTCACATAATATAGAATACAATTGAAAACTATTATCGTTTCCAATACAGAAAGTTGATCTAGGTAAAGTTATTCTTCTTTTTCCTCCGTTAAAATTAGTTCGAGTTTAAGAATTATTGAGACCTGTTAAAGGTATAAAAGCATAATGAAATTAAGCGATTTAAACTCTGGCGATCATGCCACGATTTCAGAAGTTGGCCAGTTGAGTTTGCCATCGGTTGTTAAACGAAAATTACTTTCCATGGGGATCACCCCAAACACGTCATTCTACATGATCCGTAAAGCTCCCATGGGATCCGGCCTCTTGCTCGATATTCGAGGAAGCCGATTATGCATGCGTAGAGATCTTGCTGATATTATTGATGTAGATAGAGTTAGTGTTGAAAAAGTTGAGGCGGTACCTACGAATGGCTAAGCAATTTCATTGTGTTACTGTCGGTAATCCTAATGCGGGTAAATCGACACTTTTTAATGCACTTACGGGAGCCAATCAACAGGTTGGTAACTGGTCCGGTGTTACCGTAGAGAAGAAAACAGGTGTATTTACCTTAAATGATACCGATGTTTCTCTAACCGATCTTCCTGGTATCTATGATTTATTGCCTGCCGGTAAAAGTTGTGACTGCTCGTTGGATGAGCAGATTGCGCAGCAGTTCCTCGCTGAACAGCAGATAGACGGCATCATCAACCTTGTCGATGCAACCAATATTGAGCGACACCTTTACCTCACGATTCAACTGCGTGAGCTCGGCATTCCCATGGTTGTCGTGCTCAACAAGATAGATGCGGCCAAGAGCCACGGCATTGAAGTCGATGTTGAGCAGATGAGCAAAACCTTAGGCTGTCCGGTTGTGGGTGTTTGCTCAAGAGATGAAGTCGATATCGAGAAAGTGAAGGCGCAAGTTGTGATTTTACTTGAAGGTAGGGTGTCTGAGAAAGCCTTGATTCTTAATTACGACGCTAGCATTGAGACTGGTGTTTCGAGTTTATTATCCAGTGATACAAGTTTAAGTCGTGGCCGCGCGCTCGCCATGTTGGCCAATGGAATAGGCTGTGGTCAGTGTAAGAATGGCCAGATGCACGATGAAGTTAATGAGTGTTCCGAGTCGATTTCTAGGCAAGGACAAGATATAGAAGTCATGGTGGCAACCACACGTTTCGACTTCGTTCAAAGTGTCTACGACTCCTCTGTATCATCGGATGGCAGTGAAACCCTGAGTGACAAACTAGACAGGGTGATTCTTCACCCTGTGGCTGGCGTACCGGTATTTCTGTTTGTCATGTATCTGATGTTCATGTTCAGTATCAATGTGGGTAGTGCGTTTATTGATTTCTTTGATATTACCGCTGGCGCAATATTTGTCGATCACCTAGGCGCATTTATGTCTAGCTTGGGCTCGCCGGCTTGGCTGGTGACTATCATTGCTGGTGGTATTGGACAAGGTATTCAAACTGTAGCGACCTTTATTCCTGTTATCGCGGCCTTGTTTTTAGCGCTATCTGTGCTTGAGGGTTCGGGTTATATGGCTCGTGCGGCATTTGTTGTCGATGGCCTTATGCGTCGCATCGGTCTGCCGGGTAAGGCCTTCGTGCCTATGATCGTGGGATTTGGTTGTTCAGTACCTGCTATTATGGCCACACGTACCTTAGGAAGTGAACGTGAGCGTATAGTGACAGGTATGATGGCGCCGTTTATGTCCTGTGGTGCAAGGCTTCCTGTGTATGCGCTGTTTGCCGCCGCCTTTTTCCCTGAGTCAGGACAGAACCTGGTTTTCTTACTCTATATCATAGGAATATTAGCCGCGGTAGGCACGGGGTTACTCCTGCGCTCAACCTTGCTTCCTGGTAGCAGCAGCGCTGTGGTGATGGAATTACCGAGTTACGAGAAACCCAAATTTAAGACTGTAATGAATCGAACCGGTAAACGAACTAAAAGTTTTATACTGGGTGCGGGCAAGACCATTGTCATCGTGGTGACCTTGCTAAACTTCGTCAATGCCATAGGCGTAGACGGTACCTTTGGTCATGAAGATAGCTCAGCGTCTGTACTCAGTGTTGCCAGCCAGAAAGTGACGCCATTTTTCGGTCCCATGGGAGTTGAGCAAGATAACTGGCCAGCTACTGTGGGTATTATCACAGGTATATTTGCCAAAGAAGCGGTCGTCGGTACTCTGAACAGCTTGTATAGCACAGCTGGTTCGGGTGATGAAGAGCTAGCACCGTTTTCTGAAACACTCAATGAAGCCTTAAGTACCATTCCGGAAAACTTGTTCGGTATTGCACTCGATGATCCCTTGTCTATCTCTGTGGGGGATGTGTCTTCGGTAGAAGCCGCATCGGAAGAGTTGGAGGTGGATACTTCGACTTTCACCGCGCTTCAGGCTGGTTTCTCCGGGATCACGGCAGCCTTTGCCTATTTGTTATTTATTTTACTCTATACACCATGTGTCGCGGCAATGGGCGCGTTAGTGGGAGAGTTCGGTGGACGCTGGGCTGCATTTGCCGGGGTTTGGACCTTTGCCTTAGCTTATGGCACGGCGACGGTCTTCTATCAGGCGGCAACATTCAGTGACCATCCGCTTTCATCGAGTCTGTGGATAGGATTCTTTATCAGTGCGCTGGCAATTTTCTATGTTTGGTTGAAGGTGAAAGCCAAACGGACTGAGATGACGACACTTGATGTAAAAGTGATCACATAACAAGCAAGTTACCGTCGACGATTATGAAAAAAGCAGCGTTTATTCGCTGCTTTTTTATTATATGGATTTTTGTTGATGTTTTTTGCTATCAGGCGTTGTATCTGGCACTGAGATAGTGGATCATCTTTCCAATTACATCTAAATATGCCATCCCATTCAGCTAATTGTATATACAAGTAGGCTAATGGCTGGCCAGCGTTCTCTAAGAGGAATCACATGAGTCATGTGGACAGCGAAGTTCGTCCCAGTAACTTCATTCGTAACATCATAGATGAAGACATCGAAAGCGGTAAGCACACCAGTGTGCATACTCGTTTCCCACCTGAGCCAAATGGCTTTCTTCATATCGGTCATGCTAAATCTATCTGCTTGAACTTCGGTATAGCTAAGGATTACAAGGGCCAATGTAATTTACGTTTTGATGATACGAATCCTGAAAAAGAAGATATCGATTATGTGCATTCGATTCAGGACGACGTAAAGTGGCTCGGTTTCGAGTGGTCTGGAGATATTCGTTACTCATCTAATTACTTCGATCAGCTACATGGCTATGCTGTTGAGTTGATCACTAAGGGCTTAGCTTATGTCTGCTTCCTAAACAGTGAAGAGACACGTGAGTATCGCGGTACATTGAAAGCACCGGGTAAGAACAGTCCTTACCGTGAAACTTCAGCGGCTGAGAACCTTGAGTTGTTTGAGAAGATGCGCAAGGGTGAGTTCAAAGAAGGTGAATGTGCGTTAAGAGCTAAGATCGATATGGCATCGTCTTTTATGTGCATGCGCGACCCTATCATCTACCGCATTCGTTTCGCTCACCATCATCAAACGGGTGATAAGTGGTGTATCTACCCAATGTATGATTTTACTCATTGTATCTCGGATGCTATAGAGGATATCAGTCACTCTTTATGTACATTAGAGTTTCAAGACAACCGTCGTTTGTACGACTGGGTACTTGATCATTTAGATGATTTTCAAGCACCTAACAGAACTCGTCAATATGAGTTCTCCAGGTTGAATCTTGAATACACCTTGATGTCCAAGCGTAAGCTAAATGACTTGGTTACTCGTGAGCTGGTACATGGCTGGGACGACCCACGTATGCCAACTTTGGCAGGACTGCGCCGTCGTGGTTACACTGCGGCATCCATACGTGAGTTTTGCCTGCGTATCGGCGTGACTAAGCAAGACAACATGGTTGAAGTTGCTATGTTAGATGCCTGTATTCGCGAAGAACTCAATGATAATGCACCGCGTGCAATGGCTGTGATTAATCCGGTTAAAGTGATTATCGAAAACTACCCAGAAGGGCAAGTTGAGACCTTGAATGCGCCTATTCACCCAAGCAAAGAAGAGTTGGGTAAGCGGGAGGTCATATTTGGTCGTGAGCTGTTTATCGATGCCGATGACTTCCGTGAAGAAGCTAACAAGAAGTATAAGCGTCTTGTTCAAGGTAAAGAGGTACGCCTACGTAATGCTTATGTCATTAAAGCTGAGCGCTGTGACAAAGATGCAGAAGGTAACATCACCACTATCTATTGTACTTATGACAATGAGACCTTAGGTGTCAATCCAGCTGATGGGCGTAAAGTGAAAGGTGTTATTCACTGGGTCGAAGCAAGCAGTGCCAAACCTGCCGAGTTCCGCCTATACAACAGGCTTTTTACTGATACTAATCCAGCTGCTGCTGAAACCGTAAATGAGGTGCTAAACCCCTCCTCTCTTGTTGTTAAGCATGGTGTTGTTGAAGCTGGGCTTATTAATGCTGAAGCAGAGAAGGCGTATCAGTTTGAGCGCGAAGGATACTTCTGTGCAGACAGCAAAGATTCAACGTCCGACAACTTAATCTTCAACTTGACGGTAGCGCTGCGAGATTCATCTCAGTAATGACTCCGTAAGTAGAGAGTGACTAAATTAAAAAGGCTTTAGGTTTCCCTAAAGCCTTTTTTGTATTCTGTGTCTTGTCCTGAAATGTGTTTACACATTTAGGACTTAATTATGACAACTCCAGTATCTACACATCGTAAGCGTACACAGCGAGATTATTCGTTAGGCTTTAAATTGCAGGTTGTTGCCGCTGTTGAAAAAGGCGACATGACCTATAAGCAAGCCCAAAGCATCTATGGTATCCAAGGCCGTTCAACTGTACTTACCTGGCTCAGAAAACACGGTAAGATGAATTGGACTCAACCACCGAGGATGACCATGCCTAAAACTCTAAAAGCCAAAGAAACACCTGCCCAGACAATTAAACGTCTTGAAAAGCAGTTGGAAGATGAGCACTTACGTAACCTACTACTCAATGAGGCTGTTGATATCATAGATGCAGAGTACGGAGCAGGCCTGAGAAAAAAGTACTTAGCCAAGGAGCGAGAAGCCTTCAAAAACAGAAAGTAGCAAGCTTAAGTCGTGCTTGCGAGCTACTTGGCATATCAAGGCAAGGTATCTATCAAAAAGAATCTAGGGCGAACTATCGTGCTGTTGAACTCGCTCCGGTAAAGGCAATGGTTTTAGATTTACGCCGATTTATGCCGCGAATAGGCGGTAGAAAGCTGTACTTTTTACTCAAACCAAAACTTATCGAGCAAGGGATTAAGCTTGGAAGAGATAACTTCTTTGCTCATTTGAAATCAGAGGGCTTGCTGGTTAAAGCTAAACGTAGCTATACAAAAACAACGAACAGCAAGCATTGGATGAAGAAGCATCCCAACTTACTTAAGGAGTTTAAACCTGCGGCACCAGAGGAGGTGTTTGTTAGTGACATAACCTATATTCAAACAGAAGAAGGTGTTCACTACTTATGGCTGGTGACTGATGCATATAGCCGAAAAATCATGGGCTATGAGCTTAGTGATGAGATGAAAGCAACAGATGTGGTTAAAGCGCTCGATATGACAGTCAACAATCGTCAATATCCGAGTCAAGCAATTCACCACTCAGATAGAGGGTTACAGTATTGCTCTGGAGTCTATCAATCAGCGTTAAAAGCAAGTGATATCAGACCGTCAATGACAGATGGATATGACTGCTATCAAAATGCACTGGCAGAGAGAATTAACGGTATATTGAAGCAGGAATTTTTATTATACCCATGCAGTAACATTGATGAGCTAAAACGGCTCGTTGAAGAGTCAGTTTATATATACAATGAAATGAGGCCGCACTTAAGCTTGGGAATGAAAACCCCAAATCAAGTGCATAAAAAAGACCAGAAGCATGTGCTACTGGTCTAATAAAACCGTCAACCTATTTCAGGACGGGACACTGATTGAGCTACGAGTTAATTCGCTACTCTTAGCTTTGTCTTGAGCTCGCTGCTGTTTATTGATACATAGGGCCAAATCCAAAGCTCCAGAGGATAACGCTCGATGCCATCAAGGCGACGAGTAATACCAGGCCTGCAGTGACTACTGAGCTGGCATAGATGAATCCTTTCTCTTCAGGAATATTCATGATGATTGGTACACCGGTATAGAGCAGATAAACCGAGTAGGCGAGTCCGAAGAAGCCAACGACCATCACAAACCAAATTGATGGATACAATGCGGCGAGTCCCACCATAAATAGTGGTGTTGCCGTGTAAGATGCGAGTTCGAGTGCTTGAGTATAGCTAGGGTCTGCATCGAATGTCTTCGCCATCCAAAAAGCCAAGTAAGCCAGTGCAAATACACCAGCAATGAGTCCAAAATACATGCCTCCGGACATTAAGAGTGCACTTTCTTGTGTCAAGAAGAGACGATCACCAACACCTAGGTTCCATCCCAGTTCAGTTGCAGCGATAAAGGTGCAGATCACTGGGATGAGTGCAATGAGTAAGATATGGCTCAGGCTACTCTTCAGTGCTTCATGATTTTGCTCAATTGTGTGCCACTCTTCCTTTGGATGAGTGTAGAGTCCCATTAAGTGATTCAATATCATTATAATTATCCTTGTTCAGCTTTAACTTTTGCTCGCCAAACTTCAGACGAGCCTACATGCCTATTGGTCTCATTCCCAAAGACCTTACGGCTCACGATACCCAATGCCAATCTATGCTCTTATTAATTTCTAGCTCATATTCTCAAGAATTGCTTTGGTATAAGTTTATTTATTGAACAAAATGACCCCTTAGTCAAGCTGAACTTGTCTTACTTGTTAATTATTTGTTTCTAAGTCTGTGTTTCTGTTTGTTTGATCGAGTTCAAACTTCTGGATTAATCATTCAAGTGAATAAAAAACGATTAAATTAGATCCCTAAGTCTGGCTGAGTCAATGCTAGAATATTGCATCTATCAAAATGACATTTAATTACTTCGAGAAGAGAGTCCATGCAGCAATTGTTAGCCCCGATCCATGCTTTTTTAGGATGTGAAACACCAGACACCTGGATTGAGGTGGCAAAAAAGTCGGAAAGTTTATCTGACTTACTTATCGATCACTGTAACTGTGAGTTAAAGGCGGCCCAAACCGCGATGTTTCTTATTAGGAAATACGCAGTCGATAAGGATAGCGGTCAATTGTTACTTCAATGGGCAAAACCTTATGAGGAATTCATTTATCAAAAAGACAGAGATATAGATGCTTTTTTATCTCGTGACAGTAAGAAAAATGATTTTGTCGGGGAGTTAGTCGCTAAATCTGGCTTCGAACATGGCTCAGAACTTATAAGCAAGATGGTTCGCCTTATTAAGGAGGAGTTTCACCATTTCGAGCAGGTATTGGAGATCATGCAAGCACGAGATATCCCTTACCAGAACATGACTGCAGGTCGTTATGCAAAAGGCATGATGAAGCAAGTCAGAACCCATGAGCCTGCAGCCTTAGTCGATAAGCTCATCATAGGGGCTTTTATCGAGGCTCGTTCTTGTGAGCGTTTCGCAAAACTAGCACCATACCTAGACGATGAATTAAATCGATTCTATGTTTCTTTATTACGTTCAGAGGCGAGACATTATCAAGATTATTTGGTGCTAGCTGAGTTGATTCAGGCTAATGCTATGACTAAGAAAAGTGTGCCTGTAAGTGATCGAATAGCCATCATTCGCCAGGCTGAAGCTGAGCTCATCTTATCTGCCGATCCTGAGTTTAAATTTCACAGTGGCGCGCCAGAGTTTTGATATCTATTAAGTCTTTTCATCGCTTTGGGCAGTTTTTAGTGGGGGATAACCAGTCATTGCTTAGTTAAGTGATTACTGGTTAATTAGTTAGCTTGAAAGGGGAGGCTGGTTAAGGCTAGATTATCTTTCGATACGCTAAGTACACTGCCTTGTTCGTACCAGTCACCGACAACAATTCGACGTTTCTCAATTCCTGCCTGATTTTTGCCTAAATGATGAACATCGGGTCTATGTGTATGGCCATGGATCATCTGTGTTGCGCCGCAATGATTCATTAGCTTAATGACGGCATCGCTCTCAACATCCATGATGGTATAGCTTTTATTCATGTTACTCGCCTTACTTTTAGCACGTATGTTGGTCGCAATATTTTGGCGAGTGTGCTTAGGCAAGTGTGAATAAATCCACTTAATAGCCGGGTTATTTCTGAAACGTCTGAACCTTTGGTAGGCCTTATCGAGTGTGCAGAGGCTATCGCCATGAAGGATCACGGTTGGAGTACCATAAAGGTCAAGACTATGGACTTCAGGCAACAAGATCATGCCGGAACGTTTCGCATATTGGTGGCCGATCAAAAAATCTCGATTCCCATGGATATAATATATGGGGAGATTCTGTGAGATGCCGTGGAGCTTTTCGGCTAATTCATTAGCGAAGGGTTCGGCAATATCATCTCCGATCCAAACTTCAAATAGATCGCCAAGTATATAAAGTGCTTCGGCATCATCGAGTTGGGTATCGAGAAACTGATTGAAGGCGAGTGTAATATCAGGACGATCTGCAGATAGATGCAGATCGCCTATAAAAAGTGTGCGCATTAAGCTGATTTATTCGGCAATGGTCACTTTCTCGATAATTACAGCTTCTAGAGGCACATCTTGATGCATGCCCTTGTTACCTGTGCTTACTGCCTTGATCTTGTTGACTACGTCCATGCCGGCACTGACCTTACCGAAGACGCAGTAACCCCAGCCCTGTGCGGTTTCTGATTTAAAATCCAGGAAGGTATTGTCATTGATGTTGATGAAGAACTGGGCTGTTGCCGAATGAGGATCTGATGTTCTGGCCATAGCCACAGTGCCTATGACGTTTGACAAACCATTACTGGCTTCGTTCTTAATGGTTTCACTGCAACGCTTCTGCTCCATATCTTCTGTAAAGCCGCCACCTTGAACCATGAAACCGTCGATAACGCGGTGGAATACCGTACCGTCATAGAAGCCATCTTTAGCATACTTGATAAAGTTGTCGGCTGTTAACGGTGCTTTTTCTGTTTCGAGTTCCAGGGTTATTTCACCGTGGTTAGTATGAAGAGTGATCATTATTTGATTCTCACTAAGTTTAGCAATAAGAAATTGTGGCAGGATTCTATCGTAATTGCCATTTCGCATAAAGAGCTAGTCGATAATTTGCTTAAGAGAATAAAAACCGAATGCCAAGGCCAATGAGGGTAAAACTCATTCACATGCCTGATAAAAAGCTAAGTTTCATGGAGAGAGTCACGTAAAACAGATGGAAGCGACACGGGGGCAATGTTAAACTGCTTGGCTAATTTTTATTGTTTTTTCGTTGAAGAGAGTAGCGATGTTGAAGTTATACAATAGTCTGACCCGCCAAAAAGAGGAATTCAAACCATTACAGCCAGGGAAAATTGGCATGTATGTGTGTGGGATCACCATCTATGACTTATGTCATATCGGTCACGGTCGTACTTTTGTCTCTTTTGATATGATCGTCAGGTATCTGAGATATTCAGGCTATGAAGTGAACTTTCAGCGAAACATTACCGATGTTGATGACAAGATCATCAAGCGTGCGGCTGAGAATAATGAAAGTTGTGAATCTTTAACTGAGCGTTTAATTGGTGAGATGCACAAGGATTTTGATGCGTTAAACATGAAGCGCCCGGATTTTGAGCCCAGAGCCACCCTGCATATGCCGGAAATTATCGATATGGTTGAGAAACTTATCGAGAAAGAGCATGCCTATGTTTCTGATAATGGCGATGTGTTATTTAGCGTTTCATCTTTCCCTGAATATGGTCGCTTATCGGGGCAAAATCTTGAGCAACTGCAAGCCGGTGCTCGCGTCGAAGTCGAAGACACTAAGCGCGATCCTATGGATTTTGTGTTGTGGAAGATGTCTAAACCGGGAGAGCCTACTTGGGAGTCTCCGTGGGGGGCGGGTCGTCCGGGATGGCATATTGAATGTTCGGCAATGAACAGCAAGCATCTGGGGCAGCACTTCGATATTCATGGTGGTGGTTCAGATCTACAGTTTCCACATCACGAGAACGAGATCGCTCAATCTTGCTGTGCCCATGACACGCCTTACGTGAATTATTGGATGCACACAGGCATGGTGATGATCGACAAGGAGAAGATGTCAAAATCATTGAACAACTTCTTCACCATACGTGATGTACTCAAGCATTATGATGCAGCAACGATTCGTTACTTCTTGTTATCGGGTCATTACCGTAGTCAGCTCAACTATTCGGAAGATAACCTTAAGCAAGCTAAATCTGCACTCGAGCGTTTGTATACTTCATTAAAAGGCTTAGATTTAACTGTTGATGCCGCAGGGTCGGAAGAGTTTGTCGCTAAGTTTAATTCGGCGATGGATGATGATTTTAATACGCCTGAAGCTTACTCAGTACTGTTTGAGATGGTGCGTGAGATTAACCGCCTTAAAGGCAGTGACATCGCACAAGCGTCGGCATTGGGTGTTAAATTAAGAGAGTTGGCCGAGGTATTAGGTCTACTGGAACAAGATGTAGATGTGTTCTTCAAGGGTGAAGGCAGTGATGATGAAGTGGCTCAAATCGAGGCATTGATAGTCGAACGTAATCGTGCCAGAGCCGAGAAAGACTGGCCTGCTGCTGATGTGGCTCGAGATGGTTTAAATGTCTTAGGTGTCATCTTAGAAGATGGACCAAGCGGCACCACTTGGCGTAAAAAGTAACTTATACTTTCACTTAGTGATAAAAAAGCCTGCTGATGCAGGCTTTTTTGTACAAGGATGTACTTATCCCCGATCGCAAGGATAGCGATTGAGGGGATTTGTGTCTGGAACACTTATGAAAATTTACCTGGGACGGGTATAAATCTTCGTTGTGTCTGGTCATAAATGTTCGTTATGCTTTTTAGAACCTAGAACCAACTAATATCCAAGCCTAGAACCTACCTAGACTTCATCGTGATAAGTTTCGGCAGCGTATAAGGTGTTCTCCAGCAGACTGGCTATGGTCATTGGACCGACGCCGCCAGGTACAGGTGTGATGAAAGCAGCATTTTGCGCCGCGACATCGTATTGTACATCACCCACTAAGCTGCCATCTTCGAGGCGGTTAATTCCCACATCGATAACCAAGGCACCAGGCTTGATCCAATCGCCTGGAATGAAACCAGGCTTTCCTACTGCTACCACAACAAGATCGGCTTGCCTGACTTTCTGTTCCAGATTACGGGTGAATCTATGGCAGGTGGTTGTTGTACAACCGGCAAGTAACAATTCCAATGTCATGGGACGACCCACAATGTTCGAGGCTCCCACTACGATAGCGTCTAAACCAAAGGTATCGACACCGGTAGACTTAATCAGTGTCATGATGCCCATGGGCGTGCATGAACGCAGCACAGGAATGCGCTGAGCTAGACGGCCAACATTATAGGGATGGAAACCATCGACATCTTTGTCGGGTCTAATACGCTCGATGACCTTGGACTCTTCTATATGATCAGGCAAGGGGAGTTGGACTAATATGCCATCGATTGATGAATCGTTATTACATTCATCAATTAGCGCCAGTAGCGCTTCTTCAGATGTGCTGCTGTCTAAGTCATATGAGCGAGAAAGAAACCCAACCTCTTCACAGGCACGTCTCTTGCTGCCAACATAAACTTGAGATGCCGGATCTGCGCCGACTAAAATCACAGCCAAACCTGGAGCTCTTTGTCCTGCCTCTTTACGGGCGGTTACTTTTTCTTTTAGCTGTGTTCGAATGGATTGAGCGATCGCTTTGCCATCGATTCTTTGAGCTGTCATGGGGGTAGGATATCCTTTATGGGGCGCGATAATGAAAACCGGCGTCATTTTAACAGGACAAGGCTCGAGTGTCATTTATTAAGCTCGGCAACAATCAGTTCTATAATACGGATAATTTGAGTGGTTTTAGACCCAATAGTTTGTAAAATAGCCAAGCTCACTTTCTTTATAAAAAAACCGTTGACGCATGTGAGGCTAGGGGCTAAGATGCGCTCCGTTCTCAACGAGAAGCTAGATTGTTCTCGAGGTTAGCAGAAAATTGAATGTTTACTCCTAATTACAAACATTCTTAAAATTTTCAAATGATTATACCTTCGGTAATTTGCCCAGCCGCTTAAGCATCCTTGTTTAGGATAAGAAGTGGAACAGAGGAACTCTGGTGCTCATTGCAGATGAAGTAAAAGTTAGACTTTCGGTGATTAGCGCAGCCCGGTAGCGCATCTGGTTTGGGACCAGAGGGTCAGAGGTTCGAATCCTCTATCACCGACCAAATTTATTAAAGTAGGTTGTTAACCTTCCTGCTTAAGGTCGAATAGGAACAGAGGCTAAGAGCTTCGAATCCTCACTCTTTATTAAAGAGAGTGGCCGACAAAGTTATCCATTTATCTGAAAACCAAGCAGATAAATTAGAAAGATACGTCTTTCAACGCTTATTCAGGATGTGAGAATTCTCACTTTCGAAGCGCCCGTAGCTCAGTTGGATAGAGCACCCGCCTTCTAAGCGGGTGGCCGCAGGTTCGAATCCTGCCGGGCGCACCATATCAGTGGTGATTGTAGCTCAGTTGGTAGAGCCCCGGATTGTGATTCCGGTTGTCGTGGGTTCGAGCCCCATCAGTCACCCCATTTCTTTCAGAAGAAAGTAGAAAAGCGACCTTAGGTCGCTTTTTTTACGTCTGTAATTCGCGTTTTAAGGTCGACTCTGGGATAAAGCCTAGCTATAATGTCGCGTCTTGATAATTATCAACTATGAGTGATTAGAGCCGGGATTCAGTTGTGATGGGCTTTCTAGTCAAATTTTAAGATCAAGAAACGAATACTTTAATAGTTGATCATTCGACTATTACAAAGGACGTAAGACTTATTTCGAGGTAAAACAATGCAAGTTTCTGTTGAAACAACTCAAGGCCTAGAGCGTCGCCTAACTATTTCTGTTCCTGCTGAGCAGATCGAAAAGACCGTTAATGAAGCATTAAAGAACGAAGCAAAGCGTGCTCGTCTTCCTGGTTTCCGTCCAGGTAAGGTGCCAGTAAGTGTCATCAACAAGCGTTATGGCAAGGCTATACGTCAAGATATCACTGGTGAAGTCATGCAGCGTAATTTCGTTGAAGCTATTGTTGCTGAGAAATTAAACCCAGCTGGCGCACCTACTTTCGTACCTGGTGAGTCAGGTACTGATAGCTTCCAGTTTGTTGCGACTTTCGAAATCTACCCAGAAGTAGAACTAAAGGGTCTTGATGCAATCGTTGTAGAACAACCAACTGCTGAAGTAACAGACGTTGATGTTGACGCAATGATCGAAACATTGCGTAAGCAACACGCGACTTTCGAAGCTGTAGAGCGTGAAGCTGCTGACGGCGACAAGGCGATGATCAATTTCGTGGGTTCAGTTGACGGTGAAGAGTTTGAAGGCGGTAAAGCTGAAAACTTCGAACTACAACTTGGTAGTGGCCGCATGATTCCAGGCTTCGAGTCTGGTGTTGAAGGTCATAAAGCCGGTGAAGAGTTCGATATCGAAGTGACTTTCCCTGAAGATTACCATGCTGAAAACTTGAAAGGTAAAGTTGCTAACTTCGTTATTACACTGAACGAAGTTCAAGCGGCTAACCTTCCTGAAGTTAATGACGAGTTTGCTAAGCTATTTGGTGTGACTGAAGGTGGTCTTGAAGCGCTTAAAGCTGAGATCAGTAAGAACATGGGTCGTGAACTTGAGCAAGCACTTAAAGCAAGTGTTAAAGAGCAAGTACTTAACGGCCTACTTGAGCAGAACGAAATCGACCTGCCTAAGTCACTTATCGATGGCGAAGTTGAAGTATTGCGTAAGCAAGCGATGCAGCGTTTCGGTGATCAAGCCGCTAATATGCCTGAGCTACCAGCTGATTTATTCACTGAGCAAGCAGCACGTCGCGTAAAAGTCGGTCTACTTCTTGGTGAAGTGATCAAGACTAATGAGCTAAAAGCTGAAGACGAACGTGTTAATGGTCTTATCGCTTCTATGGCTTCAGCTTACGAAGATCCAAGTGAAGTTGTTGAATATTACAACGCTAACCAAGAGATGATGCAGAACATGCGCAACGTCGCTCTTGAAGAGCAAGCGGTGGAAGCTTTGTTAAAAACTGCAAAAGTGACTGAAAAAGCAGTCAACTTTGAAGAATTTATGAACAAGGCTACACAACAAGGTTAAGCTTAGCTTGACTTAAATGGTGATTAACCATTTATAATGGCTCGTATGAGGTTCCTCATGCGAGCCGTTTTTATTTAGGGATTATAAATAATGCAAAATGCACCAGAATCAGTATTAAATGCACTAGTGCCTATGGTAGTTGAACAAACTGCTAAGGGTGAACGCTCGTACGATATCTATTCTCGCCTATTAAAAGAGCGTATCATCTTCCTGGTTGGTCCGGTAGAAGAGCATATGGCTAACCTTGTCGTTGCACAATTACTGTTTTTGGAGTCGGAAAGCCCTGATAAGGATATCTTCCTGTATATTAACTCCCCAGGTGGTTCTGTTACTGCCGGAATGGCGATCTACGATACAATGCAATTTATTAAGCCAAATGTCAGCACTGTCTGTATCGGACAAGCTGCTAGCATGGGTGCGTTTCTTCTTGCCGGTGGTGCAGAAGGTAAGCGCTACTGTTTACCCAATTCGCGAGTGATGATCCATCAGCCGCTTGGTGGTTTCCAAGGACAAGCGTCTGATATCGCGATTCATGCCCAAGAAATTTTAGGCATTAAGAACAAGTTGAATAAAATGCTCGCTGAGCATACCGGCCAGCCTTTAGATGTGATTGAACGCGATACTGATCGTGATAATTTCATGAGCGCCGATGAAGCTACAGAGTATGGACTTGTGGATTCAGTGATGAGTAAACGGGGCTGATTTTTGTCTTTGGCTGAGCTATGCTGAGTAGTAAGACGTTAAATAGAATTAAGTAGTAGTGCAGACAGCGCAAGAGGTAGTGTAATGAGCGACAACAAAAGTACCGGTGACAGTGGAAAACTACTGTACTGCTCTTTTTGTGGAAAGAGTCAACATGAGGTTCGTAAACTCATCGCTGGCCCTTCAGTATATGTTTGTGATGAGTGTGTTGAGCTCTGCAACGATATAATTAGGGAAGAGATCAAAGAGATTTCACCGAAGCAAGATCAAGACAAGTTACCGACACCACATGAGTTAAGAGCTCATCTGGATGATTATGTCATCGGGCAGGAGACAGCAAAGAAAGTCCTTTCTGTCGCGGTATATAATCACTATAAGCGGTTAAAGAATTCGAGTCCTAAAGATGGTGTGGAGCTGGGCAAGAGTAATATCTTGCTGATTGGTCCAACGGGTAGTGGTAAGACATTACTCGCCGAGACATTTGCTCGTTTCCTTGACGTGCCATTTACTATGGCCGATGCAACTACATTAACCGAGGCAGGTTATGTGGGTGAAGATGTCGAGAACATCATTCAGAAACTGCTGCAAAAATGTGATTATGATGTGGAGAAGGCGCAACGTGGCATAGTCTACATCGATGAAATTGATAAGATCAGCCGTAAGTCTGATAATCCGTCGATTACTCGTGATGTGTCTGGTGAAGGTGTTCAACAGGCACTGCTCAAGTTGATAGAGGGCACTGTTGCTTCTGTACCGCCGCAGGGGGGACGTAAGCATCCACAGCAAGAGTTTTTACAGGTAGATACCTCTAAGATTCTGTTCATTTGTGGTGGTGCTTTCTCGGGTCTTGAGAAGGTCATCGAGCAGCGTAGTCATAAAGGAACGGGTATCGGCTTTAGTGCTCAGGTTAAGGGAGAAGATGATAAAGCCACTATCTCGGAGACCTTGATGCAAGTTGAGCCAGAAGATCTGGTTAAGTATGGCCTGATCCCTGAGTTTATTGGCCGTCTGCCAGTGCTTTCAACATTGGCTGAGCTTGATGAAGAAGCGTTAGTACAAATTTTGTCTGAACCTAAGAATGCACTGACTAAACAGTTTGCAGCTTTGTTCGAGATGGAAGGCGTTGAGCTTGAGTTCAGAGCCGATGCATTGAAGGCTATCGCAGCTAAGGCGATGACACGTAAGACTGGTGCTCGTGGATTGCGTTCAATCGTGGAAAGTATTTTACTCGATATTATGTATGACCTACCTTCGGCCGATGATGTTGCCAAGGTGGTGATAGATGAATCTGTCGTTAAAGGCGAGTCTAGTCCTATACTCATCTATGAGACGAGTGAGCCACAAGCTGCCGGCGCAGAGTAAGTTTCTTAGAAACAGACTCATTTGAATAAAAAAGGAGCCATTTGGCTCCTTTTTTATTCGCTCAGTTATATATTTGTTGTTAGCCATTGAAACCAATGAATTCATCCCAATATAATCATTAGTATTATCATCAAACGGAATCGAGCTATGACACAAGAGAGTGAAGCGCGAATCGAACTACCCGTACTGCCGCTGAGAGATGTGGTGGTATATCCCCATATGGTAATTCCGTTATTCGTAGGACGGGAAAAATCTATTCGTTGCCTTGAAACGGCGATGGAGCAAGACAAACAAATTATTCTAGTGGCTCAGCGTGATGCAGAGCTTGATGACCCAAGCATTGATGACATTTTTGAAGTGGGTACCGTTGCTTCAATTTTACAGTTGTTGAAGCTGCCTGATGGCACAGTAAAAGTACTGGTTGAAGGTGGCAAACGCGCGCGCATCGAGAAATATTCAGACGAGGAGTCTTTTTTCGTTGCTACGGCCCAATATCTTGAATCTGAGCCAATGGCTGAGAAAGAAGAAGAGGTGTTGGTTCGTTCTGCCGTTGGCCAGTTTGAAGGCTACATAAAGCTGAATAAGAAGATCCCACCTGAGGTGTTAACCTCACTGTCGGGGATCGACGAAGCCGCACGCCTTGCCGATACTATGGCGGCACATATGCCCCTTAAGCTCGAAGACAAGCAATCTGTGCTTGAGATGGTCGATGTTGCAGAACGTCTTGAATATCTCATGGCCATGATGGAGTCCGAAATTGATCTATTACAGGTCGAGAAACGGATCCGTTCGCGAGTCAAGAAGCAGATGGAAAAGAGCCAGCGTGAGTATTATCTCAACGAGCAGATGAAGGCGATTCAAAAAGAGTTGGGAGATATCGATGAGTCTCACGATGAATTTGAAACTTTAGCCAAGAAGATTGAAGAGGCTAAGATGCCGGAGGAAGCCAAAGAGAAGGCGACCGCTGAGCTGAATAAACTTAAGATGATGTCACCCATGTCGGCAGAAGCGACGGTTGTTCGTAGCTATGTTGATTGGATGATCTCAGTTCCTTGGCGTCAACGCTCGAAAATTAAGCGTGATTTAACCAAGGCACAAGATGTATTAGATACAGACCATTTCGGTTTGGAAAAAGTCAAAGAACGTATTTTAGAGTACTTAGCGGTACAGAGCCGCGTTAAGCTGCTCAAAGGTCCAATTCTTTGTTTAGTAGGACCGCCAGGTGTAGGTAAAACCTCATTAGGACAATCTATCGCTAAGGCGACCGGACGTAAGTATGTACGTGTTGCCCTGGGTGGCGTGCGAGATGAGGCGGAAATCCGTGGTCATCGCCGTACTTATATCGGCTCTATGCCGGGTAAAGTCATTCAAAAAATGTCGAAAGTTGGGGTTAAAAACCCACTGTTCCTGCTCGATGAGATAGATAAGATGAGCAGTGACATGCGTGGCGATCCTGCGTCAGCACTGCTTGAAGTGTTAGATCCTGAACAAAACTCGACCTTTAGTGATCACTATTTAGAAGTGGATTACGATCTGTCTGATGTGATGTTCGTTGCAACTTCGAACTCGATGAATATTCCGGGTCCACTACTTGATCGTATGGAAGTTATTCGTCTTTCAGGTTACACCGAAGATGAGAAACTCAATATCGCCAAGCAGCATTTGTTGCCTAAGCAGATTGAACGTAACGGACTCAAACTCAAAGAAGTGACAGTCGATGATAGTGCCATCATAGGTATCATTCGTTATTACACTCGCGAAGCGGGTGTCAGAGCGCTGGAACGTGAGTTATCAAAGATCTGTCGTAAAGTGGTTAAGCGTATCTTGCTGGACAAGACACTTAAGCACGTGGACGTGAATCAGGAGAATCTCAAGTCATTCTTGGGCGTGCAACGTTGTGATTATGGTAAGGCTGAGTCGAATAATCAGATCGGTCAGGTGACTGGGTTGGCATGGACAGAAGTCGGTGGTGACTTGCTCACGATTGAAGCCACTTCGGTACCGGGTAAAGGTAAGCTTAGTTACACAGGCTCACTTGGCGATGTCATGCAGGAGTCTATTCAGGCTGCCATGACAGTGGTCAGAGCCCGTGCTGAACAGTTGGGCATCAATCCAGATTTCTATGAGAAACGTGATATCCATGTGCATGTGCCTGAAGGAGCAACACCTAAAGATGGGCCTTCTGCTGGTGCGGCTATGTGTACCGCTTTGGTTTCTAGTCTAACGGGGAATCCGGTACGTGCTGATGTCGCCATGACAGGTGAAATTACTCTTCGTGGTGAGGTATTGCCTATCGGTGGGTTAAAAGAAAAGCTGCTTGCAGCCCATCGTGGTGGAACCAAAGTCGTGTTGATTCCAAAGGAAAATGAACGAGATTTGGAAGAAATCCCAGCAAACGTGGTTGCCGATTTGAAAATTTATCCGGTGCGCTGGATCGATGAAGTGTTAAAATTGGCGTTAGAGCGACCAATTGAAGGCTTCGAAGTCGTTAAAAACACGGGCTAACGCAAGAAATTGCCCCTTTGTCGTAAAAAAAATGCAAAAAGGGGCTTTTTAAACTCGCTAGCTGTGGTAGCCTAGGTTCGTGGATAGCCCATTCTTCTCAAGCCCTTATGGCTACTGGTTTTGAGCTATTTCCAATTATATTTATCTTGCTTTTCCTAGTGAGCTTGAGTTTTAGATTCAAGCTTGTTATAAAAGCCTCCGCAGACCGCTCTAGCGAAGGATTTGGTTGCGGTGCAAAAAAATTACATTCAAGGGGATGACATGAACAAATCTGAACTAATCGAGAAAATCGCTTCTGGTGCTGACATTTCTAAAGCGGCTGCAGGCCGTGCATTAGATTCTTTCATCGGCGCAGTCACTGACGGCCTTAAAGATGGCGATAAGATTTCTCTTGTTGGTTTTGGTACTTTTGAAGTGCGTCAACGTGCTGAACGTACTGGTCGTAACCCACAGACGGGTGCTGAAATCAAGATTGCTGCAGCAAACATTCCTGCATTCAAAGCAGGTAAAGCTCTAAAAGACGCTGTAAACTAAGATCAGTTTTACTACTCTTTTTAAAGAGTTTCGTAAGATACAAGCACTGCTTTAGCAGTGCTTTTACGAATAATGAGT
This sequence comes from Shewanella psychrophila, assembly GCF_002005305.1. Classification (NCBI taxonomy): domain Bacteria; kingdom Pseudomonadati; phylum Pseudomonadota; class Gammaproteobacteria; order Alteromonadales; family Shewanellaceae; genus Shewanella; species Shewanella psychrophila. Next base: position 2,113,551 of record NZ_CP014782.1, on the reverse strand, counting down.
ATGACAGGCATTAAGTAGCATAGGTTACTAATGACCTCAAGTTTACGAAAGGCGCATCTCAAACGTGATGCGCCTTTTTATTTTTAATCGCAACGAGCGAGAGAACAGATGTTAGAGAAGATTCGCGAAGGCTCACAGGGCGTGATTGCAAAAAGCATTCTGGTTCTAGTGATACTTTCCTTTGCATTTACTGGTGTAAGTAGTTACTTAGGATCATCGACAGAGGCAGCTGCTGCCACCGTTAATGGTGAAGAGATCAGTGAGTCAGCCTTGGAACAAGCCTACCAAAGTGAACGTGCTCGATTAGAGCAGCAACTGGGTGAAATGTTCGAAGCGCTAGCCGCGGATGATGCTTATCTGGCAAGTGTAAAGCAAAGCGTGTTAGAACGTTTAGTCGCTGAAAAGTTACTGGATCAAACCGCTACCGAACTTGGTCTGCGAGTGTCAGATCAGCAGATCAAGAATGCCATCATGACTGAGCCAGCATTTCAGACTGATGGTCAATTCGATAACGACCGCTATTTAGCCATTTTACGCCAGTTAGGCTATCAGGCAAATACGTTCAGAAATATGATGCGTACAGATATGACTCGCCGTCAGCTTGTGGCTTCTTTGGTTGGTTCTGAATTCGTCCTTCCAGGTGAAACGAGTTACTTAGCTAGTATTCAGGGACAGACTCGTGATGTCCGTTATCATATCGTCGATGCTAGCCCATTTGTAGCCGATGCTAAGGTGACCGATGAGCAGGCGCAATCGTTCTACAATACGAATATTGCACAATTTATGAGTCCAGAGACGCTTAGTCTTGAGTACATCGAGCTAGATGCTTCGGATATGGCTAACGATGTTAGCGTGACCGATGAAGAAGCCCAGGCTTATTATGATGAGAATAAGCAGCAGTATTTAAAAGCTGAGAAACGTCTTGCGGCACATATTCTGATTAACTTAGGCGATGATGAGTCAGCGTCAAAAGCTAAGGCCGAGGCGATTTATACTAAGCTACAAGCTGGTGAAGATTTTGCTGAACTTGCTAAAACCGAATCTGAAGATACTTTCAGTGGCGCGCAGGGCGGTCAACTAGATTGGTTCGAACAAGGCGTCATGGAGCCAGCCTTCGATGATGTGCTTTACTCATTGTCTAAAGGGTCATATTCGACAGTGGTGAAGACAAGTTTTGGTTACCATATCATCAAGCTACTTGATGTACAGCCTGGAGCCGAAGCACCTTTTGCTGATGTTAAAGATAAGATTATCGCTCAGCTGAAAGAGAAGAAAGCGGTCGACACCTACTTTGGTTTACAGCAAACACTTGCCGATGTGACTTATGAAGTGCCGGATACTTTAAGTGAAGCTGCGACTGAGCTTGGAGTCGAAGTCATGACAACACCTGTGTTCACTCGTACTAATGCACCTGCGCCTTTCGATAAGCCAGATGTGTTGAAGGCGGCTTTTTCTACCAATGTTCTGCTTGATGGCATGAACAGCGATGTGATTGAGCTAGATGCTAACCATGCCATGGTTATCCGCATCAAGTCTCATACTGCTGCAGGAACAGTGGAATTTGAAAAGGTCAAATCAGGTATTGTTGAGCGTTTGAAGCAGGAGCAAGCCAATGAAGTTGCTCGAGAGAAAGCTCAAACCTTAATGAGTTCTTTCGATGATGCCGAGTCGAGTGCGGAATTTGTTACTCAGACCAAACTTGGACGTTTCGATCAAACTATCGATGCCGCTATCAGTAATAAGGCTTTCCAGATGGCTCAACCTGCGGGTACTGCAGTTGTTGATACCGTCGCGCTAGCGAATGGTTATGCCGTTGTTGTGTTAGATAAGGTCAATGCAGCTGAAGGTATCGATGACAACTTGCTGAGTGCTCTTGAACAACGTTTAAGTGCCCAATATAGTGAAGGTGATTACCGAGCCTTGATTGCGACATTAAAAGCTAAAGGCGAAGTGGTATACAGTTCTGCGCAGTAATAAACGCATAACGAGTTTACTCACTTAAAGGAAAGGTCAGTATTAGCTGACCTTTTTTATGTCTGGAACATTTATGCCTGCCCCCATGGATGGAGTAGGGCAAGTATTTATGTCTGGCCATAAATGTTCCATTCATTTATTGGCATTTCCACCATCAAAGTTTGCTAGCCTTCGAATGAAGACTGGTTACATTTTCTGTTTTAGCCTCTGCTGATTTTGTATTGGGTAGTTTGTTCGAAGGTCATACTTTCAATGTAACCTACCGCCTGGCCGGCGAGGCATGTGTAGTTACTTCTGCTACACGCCGGCTGTTGATTTCACAAGAGTCATCCATGGAGGCTCGACGATAGCGTCCATGCCATCAACATCCGCAGCCGTATCGACACTGAGGTTTTCACAAGCAGCCTATCTTTTCAGTTTGGGTTTATTGCTAGACTTCGTAACTCACCTCTGCCTCAAACTTTGTTAGCCTTCGAATGAAGACTGGTTACATTTTCTGATTGAGCTTGTGGCATCGTTGATATTTGGAAGTGTGTTTTAAGGGCAACCCTTCATGGTTATCTAACGCTTCCTAGCGGGGGGTTATGCAGTTACTTCTGCGAGTCGCTGTAAATATGTCCCTATACGCTCTGCGGCTTCATCTGCACAAGAGTTTAGTGAAGATGCTGATGTGAATGATATTGTATGGGAGCGCTTTAGTGCACAACAGCAAGTGGATGAAATAAATGAAATATGGCCACCTTGATAGCGTTGATGAAGCTTAGGGGCTAGGTCATAGGAGCTTGTGACTACATCAAGCAGGACACGAAATGCAATCGGTTGCTTATTCTCATGAGAGGTTGACTAAAACGACACCCTGATTCACTATCATAAAGGATAATGACGCCCTGCACGTCCAGAGGCTTAGGGATAGCCCATTATTACAACTTCATAAAAATCTACAACTTTATAAAATCTGTTTCATTATAAGGAAAATAACGTGCAGACTATCAATGATTACCACAGCAAGTTTAACGTGTTGTTAGCGTTAACATTTTCTCTCTCCTTCGTGACAGCTTGTGATAGCAACGACAATGATACTCAAATACAATCAGACCTTTTAACCGAAAAGGACTTTGCGAATAATAGTCGCTTACGTGCTAACCCTGAACAAGGTACCGTTGCTTTATTTCTTGAGCCACCTTCAGCAACTGTAGTGGGTGACTCTAATGGCGAGTCAGGCTCCGATCTCATACCCTACCATTATTCGCGTCCCCTCAAGCATACATTTTGCTATGAAGATGGTAACAGCAATTCAAATCACTCTATGGTGCTTAACAATCGCAGTGGCGATGAAGTGCTGAGCATTACAGCCAATGATGAGTGCGTATCGGCAGTAATACCTGCGGGGGAATATCAGCTGGTACTGACCCACGGTCAGCACGTAGATAGCACTGATACTACCTTCTTAGTGACGACGCCTGATAGTGGTTCGCTGTCAGAAGTAAATAGCGTTAATTATTCGATTGTTTCCAAACTACTGACTACTATTGGCAATGCCCTGATAAGCCCAGCTTATGCAGACACTGCAGATGATAATGTGACTACGCTTATTTCCACCAACGCATGTAAGAATTGTGATTTGTCAGGCGCAGACTTGGATAATGCAACACTCACATTTGCTGATCTTTCCGGCGCTGATTTAAGTGATGCCATATTAACCAATGTCGACCTTTTTGAATCCACGCTCACTGGAACCAACTTTAGTGGCGCCGATATGAGCAACGGTGACTTTCGTGGTTCGGAAATGACGTATGCAGATCTTAGTAATGCCAATTTGAATGGGGCTTCTTTTTCCAGCGCTCAATTATCCCCTGCGGACCTTGATAAAGCGGCTGTCACGGATACGGATTTTGATAACGCCAACCTTGTTGGCGCGACATGGATAGACGGAGGCATTTGCGATATCACCTCTGTTGGCTTTTGTAATTCAACAGCGGTTGCCGAGTCAGACCCGTGCGATTCTGTTAAGCAGGATGTTACCGATGATGGCAACACCGTCTATAAGTGTTTATTGCCAGCCGTTGATAAGGAAGTTTGTACCACCGAGTATGGTGGTGTTGATGGTGCCACGCCAATAATAAGCTGCGAAGCAAAAGATACTTCAGAGTTGGTTACGTCTGTTAATCTTGTTGATATCTTCAGCCAGGTTAGCTCATCCTTTGATACCACTCTGGACAACGACACTCCTATGGCCATTTTAGCCTGGGGGGGAGAAGGTGGCATTGGTTCTAGTGGTGGACTCTGGACCTCTGGTGGTGATGGCGGTAAGAGCGGTTTTGCATCGACAGTCACAACGTTATCTCATTTCCTAGACGATTATGGGCAAACATCATTCAATTTCTTCATCGGTGAAAATGGCACTCTGAGTAATGTCTATGGTGACGGAGGCTCTTCGACACTGGTCATGATTGCAGAAAGTAGCCCTGCTTCACTTGAAGACGATGTCATACTTATTGCTGGCGGTGGCGGTGGCGGCGACTCTTCTGGATGGCTTAATGATGGCACTGATGGCGGCGAGGGTGGCGTTGCGGCCTCATCAATCATAGGTCATGGAACCATTGGCGTAGGCCAAGCCATTATCAGTGTATCCGACGGTGGCAGCACAGATGAATGGGGGAATGGTGGAAATGGCGCAAATGACGGCAAAGATGGCATTGGTGGTCAAGGTGGACAAGGGTATTTAGGGCTTAATAGTGAATGGGTAAATGGCGATCCTGGGGTCGGTTCGGACGGCAGGGGCGGTAATGCAGATGATAGCTTTAGCGCTTCTGGCGGCGGTGGCGGCGGAGGTGGTTATGGTGGCGGTGGTGCTGGCGATGATGGAGCAGGAGCCGGTGGCGGAAGCTGGTCGATCATTCCTGCCACCACCTGTAATAGCGCGCCCACTCAAGATACGGCACCTTCAAATCCTGGTTCATCAGGTGATGACTTTGGCAGTAAAAATGGCGCTGTTGAAGTTTGGATATTTCCAAAGGGCTGTTAATCACAGATAAAACAAGCTGAGGACGGGGAATTTTTTCAGTTCTCAGCCTGTCGATACTGCTGTAGTTGATACAGTTGCATTGGCTATTGGCTATTGGCTATGCCGTTGTCGCTCTTGATAAAGTTTATGCAGCGGAAGGCATTGATGACAATTTACTTGGCGCTCTTAAGCAACGTTTAAGTGCCCAATACATTGAAGGTGATTACCGAGCCTTGATTGCGACATTAAAAGCTAAAGGCGAAGTGGTATACAGTTCTGCGCAGTAATAAACGCATAACGAGTTTACTCACTTAAACGAAAGGTCAGCATTAGCTGACCTTTTTTATGTCTTTTTTATAGCTGCCCAGGGTCAAAGAGGTTCCCTACCTCTCTTGGCATTTCCTACATTCCTGTAGGTCAGATGGAATAAATCTTCGTTATGTCTGGCCATAAATGTTCCATTCATTTATTGGCAATTCCGCCATCCTTGGCAGTCAGGACATTTATGATGCTGGGACTTGGGACTTGGGACTTATAGGCGCAGCTAATTTAATTAAAAAAAATGCATCACTTTGAAGTGATGCATTTTTTAAAGACTTAACTAATTAGGATGAAAAATCCCTTGAGTATTTGTCTAAATCTGTTCGACGTCGAAGCTGACTTCTGGGTTCACATCTAGTTCATAATCCACAGACTCTATGCCAAAACCGAATAATTTAAGGAACTCTTCTTTATACTCACGGTAATCAGTAAGCTCTGATAAGTTTTCAGTGGTCACTAATGGCCATTGATCGCGACAATGCTGCTGGATCTCTTCACGTAGTTCCCAGTCATCTAAGCGTAAGCGGTTAGCGTCATCGACTTGTGGCGCCTCACCATCTTCACGGTACAAACGCTCGGCAAACATGCGGTTGATCTGCTCCATACAGCCTTCATGCAAGCCTTCTTCGCGCATCTTCTTAAATACCATGGCAATATATAGAGGCATAACCGGAATAGCCGAGCTTGCTTGAGTGACAACGCTCTTGAGTACTGCGACATTTGCGCTACCGCCTGTAGCTGATAACTTGTTATTTAAGGCGTTAGCCGCGCGATCTAAATCCATTTTGGCTTTACCTAGGGCACCATGCCAATAGATAGGCCATGTTAGTTCTGTACCGATATAGCTGTATGCGACTGTTTTGCAACCATCTGCCAGTACGCCAGCATCTGCAAGGGCTGCTAGCCAAAGTTCCCAGTCTTCGCCGCCCATGACTGTGACTGTGTCTTGGATCTCTTGCTCGCTGGCGGGCTCAACACTGGTTTCGATAATAAGGTCTTTATTCGTGTCTACTGCGGTAGCGGTATAAGTCTCGCCAATAGGCTTGAGTGCAGAGCGAATAAGTTCACCTGAATCGGGCAATTTACGTACTGGAGAAGCCAGAGAGTAGACAACCATATCGACTTGACCTAAGTCGGCTTTAATGACGTCGATGGCTTTCTGTTTTGCTTCATGGCTGAATGCATCACCATTGAGGCTCTTAGAATATAAACCTTCAGCTTTAGCCAACTTATCAAAGGCTGCTGAGTTATACCAGCCGGCGGTGCCAGGCTTTCTTTCTGTTCCTGGTTTTTCGAAGAATACACCTAAGGTTGCAGCGCCACTGCCGAATGCGGCAGCAATACGAGAAGATAGACCATATCCACTCGAAGAACCGATAACTAATACTTTTTTAGGGCCGTTCTTTAACGTACCTTTAGCCTTAGTAGTATTGATTTGTTCGAGTACATTAGCTTCACAACCAACAGGGTGAGTAGTGGTGCATATAAAGCCACGTGTTTTAGGTTTGATTATCATGTTTCTGCTTCTCTTAAAAAAGTGACGATAGGATAATTAATCAAGAGTAAAATGGCACTGATTATTCCTGATTTTCTTTTAAAATTGCCAGTGGTAAGAGCAGTTTAATCAATCTAAACCGACTTACTCTTACGTTTGAGGCGTTTACTGCCGTGGTTAACCATGTTTTTTGGTTGGACTGCTGTGTCGTTTCTGACTAAAGAGGGTTAACTCTTGGATCAGGCGCTGAGTATATTCATGTTTGGGTGCATTAAATAAATCTTCTGTTGTTGCTTTCTCAACCATCTTTCCATGATGAAGTACCATCACCTTATCACTAAAGTGGCGAATGATACTGAGGTTATGGGACACGAAAATATAAGACAGACCCATCTCTTTTTGAAGTTTTAACAGTAGGTTGAGGATTTGTGAGCGTACCGACAAGTCGAGAGCGGTAAGGGCTTCATCTGCTATAATTATTTTGGGATCCAACATGAGCGCTCGGGCAACGGCCACACGTTGCTTCATGCCCTCAGAAATCATGTGAGGGTAGAAATCCGCATGTTCGGGTAACAAACCCACTTTTCTTAGCTTATCGACGACCTGCTCTCTTCGCTCTTTGGCATTGAGATTCGTATTGAACTTGAGTGGTTCATCGAGTAAATCCCCGATTGTCAATTTGGGATTAAGTGATGTGTTTGGGTCTTGAAAAATCATCCTGATGAGTTTACATCTCTGCTTTAGGTTTCGCTTCTCAAGCGCTTCACCTTCGAAATAAATCTCTCCACTACTACGGACTTCAGCGCCTACCAGTATACGTGCCAAGGTACTCTTCCCCGAACCCGCTGCACCAACAATGGCTAAGGTTTCACCTGTGTTGAGCTCAAACGAGACAGGCGATAAAGCTTGGCTATACTCACGTTTAAACCCTTTGTAGCCGGCATAGAAACGTTTACTGAGATTACTAACTTGAAGGAGTGTTGTCTTCATTGCATGTTTCTTCATGGTAGGGGAAATGACAGGCAAAATACCGGTTCTTTTTATGACATAAATTGGGACGACTCACGCATTTTTTCTCGGCACGTGGGCACCTTGGACCGAGTCGGCAACCTATAGGCAAGTGCTGTAGCGCTGGCGCCGAGCCTGGTAAAGTACGCATAATCGATTTATGAGCAAGCTGTCCCGTGTGCGCCGGAATATTATTAAGCAGTGCTTTGGTGTATGGGTGATAGGGCTGAGCAAGAATTTCAGCCGTGGGCCCGGATTCCATGATTTGACCACAATACATGACAGACAGCTGATCACACCATATAGATAAAGTATCTAGCTCATGACTGATCAGAAGAATGGAAACACCCTGCAGCTGGTTTAACTTAGTCAACAGGCGAAAAATCTGTGCCTGAGTGTCTATTTCCATGGAGTTGGTCGGCTCATCGGCTATCAATAACCTAGGTTGATTGGCAATAGCCATGGCTATCATTACTTTTTGACACTCGCCTTCTGAAAGCTCCCAGGCATAACTGGACATGACTTTTTGTGTGTCTTTGATACCAACCTTATGTAACCATTTTCTTGCAGTCTTCTTTTTATCTGCATTGCGACGCCAAAAAGGCAGTTTCTTATTTTCTGGCATGGCTTCAACAAGCTGAGTACCGACAGAAATAACAGGATCTAGACTGCCTGATGGGTCTTGAAATATCATGGCAATTTCGCTGCCCATCAGATTTCGGCGCTGCTTAGAATTCATTTCTAACAGATTGTGCCCATCCCATAGCATGCGATCGGCCTTGATTGTCCAATTATGACCAGGGATCCCTAAGATAGCCCGAGCTAATAAGCTTCGGCCAGATCCAGACTCTCCCACTAAGCCGTGAATTTCAGCTGGGCTGATGGTTAAACTGACTCTATCCAGTGCCTTGACACGCCCATGCGGGGTGTCTAGTTCAATGGTGAGGTTACGAATGTCGAGTAAGGGCATAATCAGGTATCAAAATTAATTATTGACCGGCGATAACGCAGATCGTAAGCCGTCGCCGACTAAGTTAATAGCGAGGACACAGCACAAGATGGCAATGCCTGGAATAGTCACAGTCCACGGGGCTGTTAGTAGGTTATCCATTCCCTGGGAAACCATGGCGCCCCATTCTGGGCTAGGGGCTTGTGCGCCTAAGTTTAAGAAACCTAGTGCGGCGATATCTAAAATGGCTGCCGAGATCCCTAAGGTGATTTGTATGATCACTGTGTCCCATATATTTGGCATGATGACATACCAGAAAATTTGAAACTGATTCGCACCATCGAGTTTTGCCGCCGTGACATACTCTTTTTGGAGCTCCTCATGGATGGCTTGATGAATAGCACGGACAAACTGAGGTGTGAGCGCAATGCCCACAGCCCAAAAAACGTTTTCTAAACCCGGTCCCATTACAGCGACCACCAATATTGCCATTAATAGGGAGGGAATTGACAACAAAGCATCGAGCAGGTGACTGAGAATACTCGACTTGAGTCCTTTCATCATGCCTGAGATTGAACCGATAATAAAACCGAGAACTAACGCCGTGAGGACTATGCCTAAAGCCATACCGAAGGTTAAGTGAGCGCCATGGAGCAGACGACTGAAGATATCACGACCTAAATCATCGGTGCCAAGGAAGTGCTCTACTGTTCCGGCGGCATCCCATGATGGTGCCAACAAGAGGGCATGAGGATCTTGTTGTTCTGGCGCATAAGGTGCGATAAGCGGACCGAATAGGGCCAGTAACAAGAAACAGATCACAGTCCATAACCCGGCAAAAGCGAAGGGATTGTCTGAAAATGCATGCCAGAACCTGCGCATTGGAGAGGGTATCTCATCTTCTTGGTAGATTTTAATTTGCGGCATAAAGCTCTTTCCTGCTTAGGGGGTTGATTGCCGTATGAAAGACTTCAATCATGATACTTAAAAAGATGATGATCAAGGCAACCGCCAACACACCGCCTTGGATAACGGTGTAGTCCCTCTGGTAGATCCCTGACACTAACCAGGCTCCCACACCCGGCCAAGAGAAGATGACTTCAACAACCATGGCATAACTTGCGAAGGTGCCTAGCATAAGGCCTAAGTTCTTCAGTACTGGTATCAAGGCATTGGGCAGAGCATGACGTAATACGATGTGGCTGGTATGTAGGCCTCTGGCTTCAGCAGCCTTGATATAGGTCTTATCCATGATTGCTATGATTGCTGAGCGTGTGCTTCTCACCACCACAGTGAAGGGGAGCACTGCCAGTGTGATAGAGGGCAATATGATGTGGTGCACTGCATCAACAAAGGCAGAGTCTGCATAGAGTGAATCTGAAAGAAGCGTGTCAATCAGTACAAATCCTGTGACTGGGGCAATTTCATAGAGCAAATTTAGCTGACCGGAGATGGGTAGCCAACCTAGTTGAACACCAAACCAGAGTGATAAGGTTAACCCTAGCCAAAAAACCGGAATAGAATAGCCTGTTAAGGTGATCGTCATTATGGTGTGTTGGGTTATCTTATTTTTACTCATCGATGCCAGAATGCCTAGAGGGATACCGAAAAGTAGTGCTAATACTGCAGCGACAATGGCTAGCTCGAATGAGGCCGGCAATACAGCCGCTAGCTCATCGACAACAGGTTGTTGTGATGTTGCCGAAATCCCCAAGTTACCACTTAACCTTTGCTGAAGGTATCCTATAAATTGACCGAATTGATTACTATCGAGCTGATAATCTTGATCTATTTGTACTATTTGTTCAGCTGTTGGGGAATGTATGCCAGTTAGCGCAAAGCGTTTTTCGACCGGGAAGTGATGTGTTGCGACAAAAAGCACTGCGAGTAGCACCAAAGATGTGGCCACAAACAAATTCATTCTACGTAAAAGGTACCGAGCCATTATCTTATCTCCTCAGTACTCATCATATCCCTCTGATGGTTGGCATTAAAGGAAATCCCACCAAAAGGAGTGAGCTGGCTATTGTCTACCCCTTTTTTCTTCAAAATAAGCCGAGTCGCATGGGCAAGAGGTAACATAGGCAGCTCTTGTGCAAATAGAGCCTCAGCCTCCTGATAGAGTGCTTTGCGTTCTTTTTTTGATGTAATTGATTTTGCTTTAATAAGAATGTCATCAAATTCTGGGTTACACCAACGGGAACGATTACTGTTGGACAGTACTGATGCGCAGCTAAGGATGGGAGTAAAAAAGTTGTCAGGATCGCTGTTATCGGCATTCCAACCGATCAGCACCGAGTCATAGCTCCTTTGGCTTAGCTTCTGGTTGAATACACTCCAATCATAGCTAACGATATTAACCTTTACACCTATATCTGCCAAATCAGCCTGAATGAGTTCCGCTGTCTTATGAGCGTTAGGGTTGTAGATACGTGCGACGGGCATGGCCCAGATATCGATAGTAAGATTTTTTATGCCTGCTTCTTTCAATAGTTGTTTGGCTTTCTCGGGATCATAATCTACAAGACTCTGGTTTGCAGAATATGCCCAAGACATAGGAGGGAGCATGCCTGTGGATTCGACAGCCGTCTTCTGGTAAACCGCTCTTAGAATATTATTTCTGTCTACTGCGTGGGCCAAGGCTTTACGTACTCTGACATCATTAAAGGGGGCTTTTTGAGTATTGAACGCCCAAAAAGCAACATTAAACCCTGGCAGTGAATCTACTTCGAGCTCATCATGCTGAAAAACCACCGAGAGTTCTCCGGCCTTTGGTAGGGCTGATACACTGCAATCACCTGTGATGAGTTTAGCCAGTCTGGTGGTACTTTTAGGCGTGATATCAAACACTAATAATTCTGCGCTGGGCAGCTGTCGCCAATAACCCTCATTACGATGGTATCGTATGTAGTCATTCTTGACATACTTAACTAGTTGAAAAGGTCCTGTGCCGACGGGCTTTCGGTCAATTTTCTCTTGCTCACCTTTTGCAACTAAGGTGTCAGCATATTCGGCAGACAAGATGACTGCAAACCCAGAAGCTAAGTTGGCGAGGAAAGAGGCATCTTTATGTTTAAGGTGGAAGGCGACTTCATGTTCAGACAGTTTTTCAATTGAGTCGATCTGTTTATCGAAGCCTATGCTCTGGAAAAACGGGTATCCTGTTTTGGAGATATGATGGAAAGGGTGAGATGGATCGATCACTCTGTTGAATGAGAATAACACATCGTCAGCATTGAAATGACGGGTTGGCGTGAACTCTTGGGTGTGATGAAAGTTAACTTTTTTTCGTAATTGAAAGGTGTAAGTTAATTCATCGTCACTGATCTGCCAGTGTATCGCTAACGAAGGTTCTATCTGGCCGGACATTAAGTTGTAATTTACCAGTCCATTGTATATCTGCTGTGATGTTGCATCCACAGTCGTTCCTGAAGTGACCAGCTGAGGATTGAAAGATTCAGGATTCCCCTCGGAGCAATAGACTATCCCTGGTGGGACTAGCTTCGGGCCACAACCTGCAAGTAAAACACAAATGCAGGATATGGTGGGATATAAAGATAGACGCTTAAGCAGCACTCTCATCGACAGATCAATTTTTCAGGACTTTGGTGGCCATTTTAGCAGTGCTGATCGCCGATGAGCAATGAACATATGTTATTAAGGCGTATTAAGTTTTATCGAGTAAGTTGTACTTTTTTAAAATACCCCGTAATTGATGGTAACTTAAGTTTAAAAGTTCAGCGGTTTTCTTTTGGTTAAATTGACCCGCCTCTAATGCCTGTTTTAGAAGTGCGACTTCCAAACCTTCACAATGCTCTTTAAAATCAATGGGGAAGATAATTTTATTACTACTAGACTCAGGTATGGCCGATGACTCAGTGTCGCTGCTCGAAACCGGAGTTTGACTGCTAGGTAATTGTTGCCTCTCGCGTGTTTTAACTCTTGCTGTAGGGCGATAGGGCGAGGCAAATGGGTCAACCACGATATTGGTAATGGGTGATTCGGTATCTGGATTACGATAGACACTTCTCTCCACCACGTTTTTAAGCTCTCGTATGTTTCCAGGCCAACTATGGTCCATCAGTTGTTGTACAGCACTGGGACTGAACCCGGGAAATAGTTCATGTTTTAGTTGTCTTGCCATTCCTATAGCGAAGTATTCGGCTAAAGTAATGATATCTTCCTGCCTGTGGCGCAGAGGAGGCAAGGTGATCACATCAAACGCCAGTCTGTCGAGCAAGTCGGCTCTAAATTCACCAGCCTCGGCTAAAGAGGGAAGATCTTCGTTAGCCGCACAGATTAACCTGACATCTGTACGCACTGTTTTACTGCCACCTACGCGTTCAAATTCACCGTACTCTATTACGCGAAGAAGCTTTTCCTGGATAAGTCCAGTGGTGTTGGCAAGTTCATCGAGAAACAAACTACCGCCATCGGCGCGTTCAAATCGTCCCTCATGTTTTTTATTTGCGCCGGTAAAAGCACCTGCATCATGGCCAAACAGTTCACTTTCGAGTAAGTTTTCACTCAGTGAGGAACAATTAAGTTTAATAAAACTTTGATCCCAACGTGCGGATAAGAAATGAAGGCGTTCTGCAATTAGCTCCTTACCTGTACCACGCTCGCCAATGATAAGAACGGGTTTAGACAGAGGTGCGATCTGAGAAACATGCTCCAGAACTTCGAGGAGCGCATTCGATTGTCCAATAAGATTATCTTGCTGAAATTGATTTGCCACAGTAAGTTTTAGTCTTTAACGCTAATAGTTGGTGAAAATAATAATAAGACCCTCTGTTATTAAAAGAAAGGAAAAGTTAATATATTGGGTAAGTTACTGTATTTTATTAAATATGAAAAGTTGGCACAGAAAATGGATGAATATCTTCGAAACCAACGTTAATTTAAGGACAGCATTATGGGAATTTTCTCTCGCTTCGCAGATATTATAAATTCAAATATTAGTTCACTACTGGATAAAGCCGAAGATCCAGAAAAAATGGTTCGCTTGATTATTCAAGAGATGGAAGACACCTTAGTAGAGGTTCGTTCTACATCGGCTAAAGTATTAGCAGAGAAGAAGGAGATAATCCGTCGCATCACTAAGGTACAGGAGCAGGTGCTCGACTGGGCGGGGAAAGCCGAACTTGCATTGTCGAAAGACCGTGAAGACTTAGCAAAGGCCGCTCTGATTGAAAAGCAGAAGGCGAGTGAGCTTGCTGAGACCTTGTCCCAAGAGCTTGTGGTTGTTGAAGAGCAAATTTCTCGCTTGAAAGAAGAAGTAAACTTGCTTCAACAGAAGCTAGTTGATGCTAAGGCTCGTCAGAAGACGATAATTATGCGTAAGCAGACAGCGTCTTCACGCTTAGAAGTGAAGAAGCAACTTGACTCTAGCAAGATAGATAATGCCATGAGTAAATTTGAGCAGTATGAACGTCGTGTCGAAGGGCTCGAGTCACAAGTCGATGCCTATGACTTGGGTAATAAGAAAAGTCTCAATGATGAGTTCGCCGCACTGGAGGCTGAAGATTCTGTCAGCGCTGAGCTTGAGGCATTAAAAGCAAAAATTAAGAGCAGCAAGGCAAAGACTAAAGCTAAATAATTACAATTTCGAGGTGAGTTATGAACATGGATATTTTAATGGCCCCAATTATTATTTTTCTGATAATCGTGGCTCCCATTTGGCTGATACTTCACTATCGCAGCAAGCGTCAAGTGAGCCAGGGACTTACTGAAGAAGAGTATTCACAACTTAATGAACTAATAGGTAGAGCCGATAAGATGGCTCAACGTATCGATACATTGGAAGCGATTTTAGACAGTGAAGCACCACAGTGGAGGGGTCGCAATGAGTAAAAGTGACATCAGACCGTGGATGGTTTCAACCGGCGAGGCAGATTTTTTCAAACGGAGGAATTGAGATGAGTGACACTAAAGGACGTACCTTATATCGCATTCCTCAATCAGGTAAAATAGCTGGGGTTTGTTCTGGAATAGCAGACTATTTCGGCTTTGAAACCTGGTTAGTTAGAGTCGTCGCCGCTTCAATATTTCTTTTAGGTGGCTCGGGAATTGTGCTAATCATCTATGTACTACTTTGGATGATTTTAGATATTAAACCCGGTACCGAGAATAATAAAAAAGCGCATAAGGATATAGAGATAAAGAAGAAGGTTTGGCAATCGGGTGAGCCTGCGAAGATGGCTCTGCGTGATGTAAACTCTCAATTTAGAAGTTTAGAAATCAGACTTCAAAAATTGGAACGTCATGTGACCTCGGACAGTTTCGACTTGAAACAAGAGATCAATAACCTTTAATCCTTCCAATGGGCGGCCCGGTCGCCCACATAACTTTAAGTGCAGGCTATGGGTCGTATCAACCGCTCTTTATCTAAGCTAGGCAATACAGTCAGTAATAAAACCCAATCATTCGCCCATAGGGCATCAGATAGAAATATCAGGTTAGCAGTCACAGGACTCTCAGGTTCAGGGAAAACTGCCTTTATCACGGGGCTCGTTAATCAACTTCTCAACGCGGGCCTCACAGGAAAGAGTAATAACCTTCCTTTATGGCAAGTCACCAGAGATGAGCGTTTGTATGGGGTTAAACGTACGCTTCAGCCTGACTTAACCGTGGCAAGTTTTGATTATGATTTAGGAATGAATGCTTTAAAGCAAGCCGTTCCGCAGTGGCCGGCATCTACGCGTAATATTAGTGAGCTTAGATTAACTCTCAAATATCAGCCTAGCAGAGGAATATTGGCTAAACTCACTGACAGTGCCAGCCTGTATTTAGATATTATAGATTACCCAGGTGAATGGTTACTCGACTTGCCAATGCTTAAACAAAACTATGGACACTGGTCTATGGCACAGGCGTTACGTAAGCCTATATTCACTAAGTCGCAATATTATCCAGCTTTCGTCGGGGCCTTAGATTCATTGGATCTCGCCTCTAATGCCGACGAATCGGAGTTAAAGCATATCGCAGAGTTATACCAGCAGGTATTGGTAGACAGTGTTCATGAACACGGCTTTTATTATGCTCAGCCTGGTCGATTACTCCTCCCCGGCGAGTTTGCTGGTTCTCCTGTGTTAGCTTTCTTTCCCCTGCTAAATATATCCGAAGATATTAGGGCTGATCTTGAACATACCCAAGCTAACTCGGCCTATCAAGTATTGAAAACGCGTTATAAAGAATATCAGGACAAGGTGATAAGGCCCTTCTATAAAGACTATTTCTCTACTTTTGACCGTCAGTTGTTACTGGTCGATTGTTTTACGCCGTTAAACAGAGGCAAGGAGCAGTTCGATGATATGACTCAGGCTCTCAATGGCATCATGGAGAGTTTTAAATTTGGACAATCTAACCTATTGAAACGCCTCTTTTCACCTAGGGTCGATAAACTACTCTTCGCGGCGAGTAAGGTTGATCATGTTACCCGGGATCAGCAGGGCAACGTATTGTCATTACTGACCCAATTGATTAAGCAGAGCCAGAGGCAGGCCAAATTCGAAGGGTGTGAGGTTGAAACCATGGCGATTAGTGCCATCAAGGCCACCCAACACGGCATGATCCGATCAAGTAAGGGAGAAATTGAAGTCGTCAAAGGTGTCAGTTTGACAGAGAGAAAACCTATTACCCTGTTTCCAGGGGAAGTGCCAAAATCATTGCCAGGGACTAATTTTTGGGCGTCTCAGGGATTTGAATTTACCAGTTTCGCGCCACCAAACTATGTTCCTCAATCCGACGGAGCCGATTTTGAACATATACGACTAGATCACTTGTTGCAATTTTTGCTCGGTGACAAGCTCAAATAGTAAGCTTTTTTGAGAGAATCATATGAAAGATAGAGAAGCAGCCCCTTCGCAAGATAATATCAAAGGCGCTGAAAGTGAGACGGAAAATACCATCAAACAGAAACAGGTGTTTGAATCCATAGCGGATGAAGCAACGCCTAGCTTTCGAGAAGCTAAGCGATTTGAAGAGCAAGCTCAATTTATTGAAATACCTATAAATAGTGCTGATGAGAGCGTTACCGACGAGGTCATAGATAATGAAGTCGCCTCCAGCTTATCCGAACGTTCTGGATTATTTGAAAATAGTTCCAAACGTAAAGCCAAACCTCGCTGGACTGTGCTTGCCAAACTTATCGTCATGGGGCTCATCGGCCTGGTTATTACTGAAACCACTCTGGGACTGAGGGACGCCTGGCTAGAAAGCCCTTGGTTATTCGGCTTGTACTCCAGTGTGACTCTATTGATCACCTTATGGGCGGGGAAACTCGTGTTTCGTGAATGGCGTCAGTTGGTCAGACTAAAATCGGTAGAAGAGGCGCAGCAAACCGGGGATAGGCTTGCCCAAAGTATGCAGCTGGGTGAAGCCGATAAATTTATCGGGAATATTATCAATAATCTACCACAAGGGATTGATTTATCTAAGTATCATGATTCTAATCGAGATGGTCACAATGACGCTGAGAAGCTGATCTTATTCGATGAAATCATATTGAGTGACCGAGATAGGGTCGCGAAAAAGATCGTTCGCCGCTTCGCTCAAGAATCGGCACTGTTATTAGCGGCGAGCCCTCTGGCTGTCCTGGATATGGCCATTATTCTCTGGCGAAATCAAAGCATGATAGTCAAGATTGCACACTGTTATGGCATTGAATTGGGTTACTGGAGCCGTATCAAGTTGATAAGAGGTGTTATCACTAACATCATTTATGCAGGTACCAGTGAAATAGCCACTGATCTTGGGACTCAACTACTTTCAGTTGAAATGTCCGGTAAGTTATCTGCCCGTCTTGGACAAGGACTCGGCGGCGGCCTACTGACGGCACGCCTAGGTTATCAAGCTATGGCATTGTGTCGACCTCTTTCCTTTAAAGAGTCTTCTCGGCCTAAGCTGTCAGGAATACATAAAGAGTTATTGTTAGATCTTAAGGAGTTATCTTCTTCTGTATTCAGTGGCAAGGTCAAAGAAAAAGTCAAATGTAATAAAGACTTTACATCTTGAACTTGATTATTTCTCATCCGAAGTTTACTCCGGCTAGTGTCTGGGTACATGGTTAAATAATCATCGGTACTATCATATAACCTTATTTTATAAAATATTAACCGCCGATGTGAAACTTAAGATCAGACCTCGGAGATATTTTATGAAGGACAAGTGGACTCTAGCGACAAAAGTCATACACGCAGGCCATGTTAAGGATAGCTCTGGGGCATTAGTGTCCCCGTTATGTCAGAGTGCGACTTTTGTATTTGATAGTGCAGAGCAAGGTGGAGCCAGATTTTCAGGCGATGAAGTCGGTTATATCTATACTCGACTCGGTAATCCGACCACTGCTGAGTTAGAGCGCAAGATGGCACTGCTCGAAGGTTCGGTAGCTGCTGCAGCTACAGCCTCTGGCATGGCGGCGGTTTCTTCGGCGCTGTTGGCTAACCTTTCACAAGGCGACCATCTGGTCGCTTCCAAGGCGGTATATGGTTGTACTTTTTCACTAATGAGTACTCAGTTAAACAAGTTTGGTATCGATGTCTCCTTAGTTGATTTTAAGGATCTCGATGCGATTTCTGCAGCGATAACAGATAAGACTCGAGTACTTTTTTGTGAGACACCTGTTAATCCTCATCTCGATGTTTTTGATTTAGATGCGCTAGTTTCAATTGCAAGAAAGCACGGTTTGATCAGCATCATAGATAATACTTTCATGACCCCCTTACTGCAGCGACCTTTGGATCATGGGGTCGATATAGTTATACACAGTGCAACTAAGTATCTAAACGGGCACGGTGACGTTATTGCCGGAATAATCTGTGGCAGTGATGAGCAGATAGATAAAATAAAATTCGAAACCATGAAAGACTTAGGTGGTGTCTTGTCTCCTCATGATGCCTGGTTGATTCTGCGAGGGCTAAAAACCTTAGATGTCAGAATGGAGCGTCATTGCGATAACGCTGAGAGAGTGGTCGAATACCTATCAGCTCATCCTAAAGTGATTAAAGTGTATTACCCTGGAATAGAGGGGAGCTTTGGTCAGCAGCTTCTGGGGAAGCAGATGCGCAGGGGAGGGGGAGTTATTGCCTTCGAGCTAGATACAGCTCTAGAACAGTCCATTGAGTTTATCAATAGTTTGCAACTATTTTCCATCGCGGTAAGTTTAGGTGATGCAGAATCACTGATACAACATCCGGCATCTATGACCCATGCTACCTATGAGAAAGAGGAGCGGGAAGGTGCTGGAATAAAGGAAAATTTATTGCGTATCTCTGTGGGGCTAGAGTCAGTTGAAGATCTTATTGTCGATCTGGAACAAGGCTTGGCTAAGATATAACGCTATACCAACCGACATTAGTCCAATGTAATTAGAGCGCTTATATGAAAAGCCGCATCATGCCATTGCATGAAGCGGCTTTCATTTATGGCTATAACCTAAAAACTCCAAAAAGTATGAGCCACCACGTATAGGACTAACATACTGATAAAGTTAATGATGACACCCGCCCGCATCATCTCAGATTGTTTGATAAAACCTGAGCCGTAAACAATGGCGTTGGGAGGCGTTGCTACTGGCAACATAAAGGCGCAAGAGGCTGCAATACCAATAAGCACAGATATCATGATAGGGGATAAACCTAGAGGTTCGGCAATTGCTGCAAATACGGGCACCAAGAGTGCGGCACTGGCAGTATTACTCGCAAATTCGGTGAGCATGACCACAAAGAAGATAACGGCAAGAGTGAATAGCGCCATATGGGTATTACCGAAAATATCAGTAACCCAATATGCCAGAAATACGCTGGTGCCAGTGGCTTTTAAAATTGCACTCAATGTCAAACCACCACCGAACAAGATCAACACGCCCCAGTCTGTGGTTCGCTCAATTTTCTTCCATTCAACCAGACCAAGACCCGCCAACGTGACGACAGCGCCGAGTGCAACCACAGTATCAAATTGTGCTATGCCTCCAAGTGCCTGAGAGAGGGGCCTACTGAATATCCAGCAGCAGACTGTGATAATGAAGACTAAGAGTGTTAATTTTCCTTGAAAATTTAGCTTATTATCAGAGACCGGTATTTTACATACCACTGAAAGATCGGGTTTAAGGAACAGATATAAAGCAATAAGCATGCTTGGCAGCATCAAGGCGACGGTGATCAAGCCAAATTCAAGCCAATCAATGAAACTTAAACCAACTTGTGCAGCGGCAATGGCGTTGGGTGGACTACCGACTAAAGTCCCTATACCGCCGATATTGGCGGAGTAGGCAATACCCAGAAGCATAAACAGATATGTGCTTTTATGCTCTTTAAAATCCAGCTGATGTAAAATCCCCAGTGCCAGAGGCAGCATCATAGCAGCGGTTGCTGTATTGCTTATCCACATAGAGAGTAAAGCCGTTATTCCAAAAAGTAACATACAAGCAAAGCTAAGTTTCCCCTTAGAGGCCGTTAACACCTTTTGTGCTATGAGTTTATCGATTCCTTGATGGTTTAAGGCTGCAGCTAACACAAACCCACCGAAGAAAAGATATATGATCGGGTTAGCGAAGTTACTCATCGCCTCTTTGGTTTCAAATACGCCGAGGACAACAGCAAGGATAGGGATCAGTATTGCGGTAATACTGATATGGATCGCTTCCGTTAGCCACAAGATGGCGGCGAAGATGAGAATGGATAAACCGGTATTAATGCCTTCTTCAAAAGGAAGAAAGTTATAGAGCATGATAAAAAGTACGATATCGGCGAATAATATAATTAGTTTTTTTTGTGGGGGACTAAAACTAGCTTGGGAGTTGCCGGGATTTTTTTGGAGCTGTTCCATCTCAGTTAGACCTTCTTTCTCATTATTATATTTAGCACACACTAACCTAGAGAAGGATTTCGACATAATAATTTTAGGTGTATTTTTGTTACACTCAAGAAGACCTAACTGAGTGACTGATATGGTGTTCTATCCATGTGTGTGACAAGTATTACGCCCTAGTGATCGAAAAAATATGTGATTGAATTACAAACTTACATTTGTCTCCTTAAAATCTAGTTGAAATGAAAATTTCTAAAATTTAAAACTGTGACGTTTGTCGTGTTTGTTCTCTCTTAGGCTGTCGTTCGATCTAAAAATGGCAGGAAGTGCGGGCTTGATCTACATTTAATGGGTGGCCAAGGAATAAATGGACTAATGGCTGCATTTTAATGGATTATAACTAACCAAGGAGTTACCCATGAAGAGAACACTTGTCTCTGCAACACTTATGGCTGCATTTTTTTCACTCAGCGTCTACGCCGGTGAAGTTTCTAGCCAATCGAAAACCCCCAATAAAAATGAAAATACACATCAGGTTCAACAACTAAATGTGAATATTAATACCTCTTCAATAGAGCAATTGGTTTTACTTAAGGGAATTGGTGAATCAAAAGCGAAAGCGATTGTCGAATATAGAGAGAGTAACGGCAAATTTAAGGTGATTGCTGACCTTTCAAATGTGAAGGGGATCGGGCCTAAGCTTGTTGAGAAAAATAGGGTGTTTCTAAGCTTATAGCTCAGATCTATAGACTATCTGTTTATAGAAACAGCAGTCAGCAGTCAACAAGGCAATAGTTGCTGTTTAGGACTTGATTGCTTGGCGGGCTTAGTAGATAATGCTCGCCGTTCTCTGAGGTATTTTACTCAAAGAAAGCAATGGTGACCTTAGGGTCCCCCCGCAATGATAACTCGTGAATTCGGCCAGGCCTGGAAGGGAGCAACCGCAGCAAGTGACTCATGTGCCGGGGTGTGGCTCTAGGGGAACCTCCAATCTCCTAGTACATCAATCTCTTAGTTCAGAATAACCTCAGGTGGTACACTTGGCGGTACACTCGATGAGATATAGTTTATCTAAAAACCCCCATATTTGTTTCAATCTCGTCATGGCATCTGGTATGCGCATATTGTCTTATCTGAATATTTGCGTCCTACTCTAGGCAACTCGCATGACCAATAATGATAACTGAAGAATTGTTCTAACCCAGAAGGGAGCAACCGCAGCAAGTGACTCGTGTGGCTCTAGGGGAACCTCCAGATCCCCTCTCTGTTCTAAGCGTACTCTTTTTAAACCTAGCTCTTCAATGGTATATTATTTTTCAACTGTTTTATGCAGGTTAGCCTTGAGAAATGCTCTAGATTTTTCCAATGCAGTTTGAATTTCAGACTTCATCTTGGACAGTTCGTTGTAATCTTCAAAAAAATAGGTATCGACCAGATGCCGTATATAACGGACCGGAAGTTGGTTTAGGGTGACACAACAAAGATCTGCCAGATAGTCTTCCGGTAATTCATCGAGTAAGCCTTCATCGGACAAGAGTTCCATAAGAAGGACTTCGTAATAGTTTCGAATTTCTAATTGCATACAGATGCTCCGTGACCGTTAGTGTCTATTGCTGTTTATAGCGAACAAGAAAAGATAGTTCAGTTTGCAACCATATTTAAATAGCAGCAATAGAAAAATGCAATATCTTCAAAGATAATTTTAGCGCTTGTTTGGTCTTAGTGCTTTGAAATAAGAGTCTGGTTTCAGACAATGAGTATAATCTTGGTATTTAATCAGTTATAAAATACAAAAATGCCAGCAATATGTGCTGGCATTAGCGCTTTAAACGAATAAAGTGTGTTACTTATAGCTGTTGAATGGCCCAACTCATAAACTCTTTACGGGTCTTATCATCGGCATGCAGCCACCAGTACTGCAACATTTGCTGGGCATGCTCGCCTTTATCAGCTGAAGCTGGAGTCATGGGCATAGCCTCAACTGGGGCCGGAATACTGACAGGAGCCGTAGGTGTTGCACTTGCCGAGGCTGCTAAAACCGCGCCGCCAGTTGCTGCTGTCGTTACAGCTGCGATGTCTTGCTTGTTTCCCCCACCAAACAGGCTAGTCACGAAGGAGTCTTCGGTGAAGTCTGTTTGAGTGACTTTATAGATTACAGCACCTTTGTCGCTGCGAGTTATTTCTACCTGTGGTGATTTCGCGAAAGATTTAGGTTGTTTTACGATATCGCCATCGGCGGGCTTCAATGTGTAGTCATGGTCACCATCGACTGCAAGAGTAACGATAAAGGGAGACGACTTGACAAAGCTCTCACTGTCACTGAAATCATCTTGAACCATGTCGTGGTAACGGATCGCAATCTTGTGGGTGCCTTGGCTTAATTCCAGATCTGATTTATGGCTGAATAAGCTGCTTTCGACTTTCTTACCGTCGATGGCCAGGTATTCAAATGACATGGGGATATTCAAATTAGCCGCCAGGGCCGAAGATGAACCCAGTAGAGCCAAGATTGCGGTGATAGACATGAGTGACTTCATTGTTTTTCCTTAACGATTAAAAGGCTTATAGGTTTGAGAGAATGGTCGCTCAAACGCTTGAATGCGATCTTCTATATAACTGATGGCTTGTCGACACTTTCCTAGTCGTCGATGAACCAAAAGGAGCTCATTTTGCATCTGGATTTTGTCGGCACTAGGACAGTTATCCAGCTGCGATTGTAAGGTGAGTATTTTTTGTTCAAATGCACTCACCCAGTTAAGATGTTTGTTGAGTTCTGCGTACAGTTGATGGCTGTTATGCATGACTCCGGCGGCTATCCAATTAAAGCCGCTTTCATTATGGGACTTATTTCTACGCTTCTTTGCTTGAGCAACTCGAAAAGCTCTTTGCTGCGATGCTGAATTGGCCCCTAATGAGGTGGTATTGAGCGCTCTTCTGACGGCAGTAAACTTGTCTTGAATACGTTCACAGCTCAAGGCTATAGTATCGGTAGATATGTTACCTTTGATCAGTTTACCTAGCTGCTTAATACTCTTGTTTATTTGTTCTATACAGGGCGCAAGCTTAGCGCCTGATTGAATAAATAGTTCGTCGTTAAACCTGTCGGTATCCCGAAGCAGTTTCTGCTCCCTATTGGGTAAATTAGCATCGTGTTGAAGCACGTCCCGCTCTAGTTGCTTCAGTTGGACTGATAATTGCCTTAGGAGTTCATTTGTCTTCATCGTTATTACACCCACGCATCCCAAGCTAACTTGGCTGCGATCAACAATACCAGAGTGATAAATGCGGGTCTGATAAACTGGACGCCAAATTTTATCGCCGTTCTTGCACCGATAAAGGAACCTAGCATCATACATAGACCCATTGAAAGACCGATTATGATATTCACTTGCCCAAGTGTGAGAAAGATCACTAAAGAGGTCAGATTACTGGTGAAAGTCATTGCCCTGGCTAAACCACAGCTGTGAAGAAGAGGTAGCTTATGGTAAGTCGTACTGGTTATGGTCCAGAATGCACCTGTACCAGGACCTGCGAAGCCATCATAGAATCCAAGCGGAAAGCCTTGGAGCCATTGTTTCATTTTAGATGCTGGTTTATTAAGTGGCGTGAATGTACTACAGCCCATGGCATTGGGTTTGAGTAGCGTGTAAATAGCAATAATCATGATCATCAGCGGAAGCAGTTTTTCCAACCAATGGCTTTCGATAAGAGAGACAATAAAGGTGCCGGTTATCGCACCGAAAAAAGTGGCTATAAAGGTGTAGTACCACAAGTGGGGCGTAAATAGGTTTTGTTTATAATAGGTATACGCAGCCGTAGAAGAGCCAAAACATGCGGCTAATTTATTGGTGCCCAATGCCGTATGAGGGTTAATACCCAATGCGAGTAGGGCTGGTATAGAGAGTAAACCTCCACCTCCCGCGATGGCATCGATGAAACCTGCGAGTAAGCCGATCCCGGCTAGAATTACCCAAGTATTGGGTTCAAACAGTAAATCCAAAAATAAATCCTACTCAATTACGCGTCTAAAGGGGGGAAGTGCATCAAGCAGTGATTTTCCATACCGTTTAGTGACTAAACGCCTATCCAAAATCGTGATGCGTCCATAGTCCTGCTCTTTGCGTAGTAATCTACCACAACTCTGTATCAATTTGCGCGAAGCATCGGGGATCGTTAGCTGCATAAAAGGATTTCCACCTTTTATTTTGATATATTCCGCATGAGCCTGCTCAACGGGAGAGGTCGGCACCGCGAAAGGCAGTTTTGTGATGATCAGGTTCGTTAGATAATCGCCCGGTAGATCAAGTCCTTCTGAGAAACTACCCGTGCCGAATATGATACTCGGTTCATCGTTATCGCATCGTTTCTTATGAGCCGATAAAATCTCTTGTCTGGAAATAGTGCCTTGGATCAGTAAGCCTGTTTTAACCTTATTCTCGACCATATCGACGACCTTCTCCATCTGCCAATAAGATGCGAATAAGACTAAAGTGGCCATTTCACCCTCTATCAGTGCCAAAATTTGTTGGGCGAGTTCTTCGGTGAACTTTTCGTCTGTGGGCTCATAGTTCATCTGAGGCAGAAACAGGGTCGCATTTTGTTCAAAGTCGAAGGGAGAATCCATGGCTAAAAAACGGCTACCGTCGTTGAGTGATAGACCAACTTGATGGGTGAAATGATTAAAATTATTTAAGGCTCGCAATGTCGCACTGCAAAGTACCACCCCAGCAGCCTTGTCCCAAAGTAGCTTTTCTAACATGAAGCCGACTTCGATGGGAGATGCGCTGAACAGATAATCAGTCTGTTTACCGGTTAATAGCTCAATCCAACGAGCCATAGGCGCACCTTTGGGGTGATCTTCCTTCGCCATCATCTTCCACAGTTTCTGTAAATTTTCCAGCTTCTGTAACATGAAGCCTGTTTCTGTGAGCAGCTGCTCGGCCTGATGCTTAGGAATATCGCCATCTTTTATCGCTTCGCTGAGCAAGACTAACATCTTATTGAATTGCTTGAGGGCGGTAGTTGATACTGTGGCTAAGTTCTCTGCCTGGATGAGTAACGCCTGGGGTAACTTGCCATGCTCGAAGCGTAAACGGTTTTCGGGATTGTCGAACCTGTGGGTTTGGGTGTCACAAAAGTGGGCTATCTGGGTGAGTAGGCCAGTAAGGTCGGTAATATGGTCCTGCATTGCCTGCGCTGGGCCTATGATATGATTACTCTTTATTTGATTTTGTAACTTGCTGCAGGTCTTATCGATTTTTTCCAGCCAATCCACAGCACCCTTGAGTGTGGTTTGTGCGCTGGAGAAATCTCTGGCAACCATAGGAAGGTGATGAGCCTCATCTATGATGTAATAGAGTTCTTCGGGATCCGGCAGAATGACTCCGCCGCCCAATTCCAGATCGGCAAACAAGAGGCTATGGTTAGCAATCAACACATCCCAGTTATCGATATCTTCACGTGCTTTATGGAAGGGACAATTTCTGTGGCTGGCGAGTTGTCTATGGCAGCTGTGTTTATCACAAGCAATCTGTTGCCATAGGTGGTCGGGGAGCTGTTCAACTAAAGTGTCACGCTCGCCATTCCATTTTCCTTCGTGGTACTGCTTTAATAAAGTTTGCAGTAGCTTGATCTGGCTATTGTCGGGTTTGGTCTGCCACATCGCCATCTGAGTGCCGTTATCGGCCCCGATTAACATCTCTAATTTAGATAGACAAACATAGCGTTGACGACCTTTTACTAAACCAAAGCTAAAGTCCAGCTCAGATTGCTGTAAAAAGAAGGGCAGATCTTTGTGCAACAGTTGCTCTTGTAGTGCCACAGTCGCAGTGGCGATACAGACCTTTTTCTTGCTGGCCAATGCTAATGGAATAGAGCCTAATATATAGGCTAATGATTTACCTATACCAGTGCCTGCTTCAACCACTATTATACGCCTGTGTTTATCGTACTCACCGGCTAAGGTCTTAGAAATCTCGGCGACGATATAATTTTGCTCCCGTCTCGAACGAAAGTCAGGTAGTGCTGAAGCGATACCTTTGTATATAGAACGGATCTGTGTTTTTACGTCGGCCGATAGCATAGGTATATAAGCAAGAGAAATAGAGCTGTACATAATAACAGTGATTGCATAGCCTTAACTACTCTAATTTTATATTATTGAGCTAAATGTGATCCCATTTTCATCGAGTCCCTGTTTTGGATAGACAAATTATGCCAGTAAAGCCCTCATCAGAGTTGAGCGGAACCTCATCGGTTAAGGGGCGGATACTTTCTCGCCATACGGTGCAGCATTCAGGCATGGTTTGGTTGCATTATTATATTAAAACTTCCGATGGCCCCATATTAGTTAGAGTTCCTCAAGCTGAATATGTGTGTTTTTGTGCAACTAAAGATCTGCTACGACTACAAGCATTACCGGAATTAGCAAAAGTAAGACAAGTGGAGCTGTCACTGACAAATTTCAATGGTGATCCTGTTACGGCTATTTATACGAGCTCATCACAGGTATTTAGGCATGTGATCAGAGGTGCGGTCGATCTCGCCATTCCTCTGTTTGAAACCGATGTTCGGCCCGAACATAGATACTTGATAGAAAGGTACATAGCGCTCGATGTAGAGTTTATTGGTCAATTAGAACCTCAAACACAGGGCGAATTGGCCAGATTTACTGCCACTCGGGCCAGAAAAAGCGCTGTCGATATCCAGCTGAAAGCCATCTCCCTAGATTTTGAATGCAGTATGTCGGGCGAGCTCTACTCGGTCGGACTCTACGGCAAGGCGATGGATGTCGAGTATAAAAAAGTGATTATGGTGGGCTCACCTAAGCAGATCAGTAGTGATGAGTCGACCATAGCCGATGACCAGACTGATTATATTCAATGGGTAGCAGATGAGAGAGGGCTCATTCTTAGGTTAATCGATTGGTTTGACGAATATGATCCCGATATCATCATAGGCTGGGCGGTGGTAACGTTCGATCTGGCCCTGATCTATAGACGAGCAAAGTTACTTGGGATCGAGTTGACATTGGGCAGGGGCGGGACGGTTCTGAGCTGGAAGGTTCCAGATAAATATCGTCCTGAGACTCTCTCTTTGCCAGGGCGGGTCGTGTTAGACGGAATAGATTGGCTAAAGGCGGCATTTTATCGATTCGATAGTTTCTCACTGGAGTCTGTTTCGCGTGCCTTGCTCGAGGAGGGGAAGGCCTTGCCCAGTGGTGAGAAAGGTGTTCAGAATAGAGGTGAGGAGATCACTGAACTCTTTCATCACGATAAAGCTGCGCTCGCCCACTATAATTTAACTGACAGCCGTTTGGTGTGGGATGTTTTCAAAAAAACTCAATTGTTTGAATTTGCCTTAGAACGTTCAAGGCTGACCGGGTTAGAACTTGGTAGAGTCGGTGCATCAGTCGCCGCATTCAATAACTTATACTTGCCTCATCTGCATAGAGCTGGCTTCGTCGCACCCGCTATGGCAATGAGTCAAGGACTAGAAAGTCCGGGCGGATATGTGATGAATTCTATCCCCGGCCTTTATAAACATATCTTAGTGCTCGACTTTAAGAGCCTTTATCCTTCTATCATCAGAACCTTTCTCATTGACCCTAAAGGTCTTATTAAGGGACTCAGTGAACCTGAAGCCGATAATGTTGATGGTTTCTTGGGGGCGAAATTTAGCCGAGACTCGCCCATATTACCCGAATTGATTAAAACACTCTCGGAGCATAGGGAAGAAGCGAAGGCGGAGAAGAATGCGCCGCTGTCACAGGCCATTAAGATAATCATGAATTCTCTCTATGGCGTATTAGGCTCCCGTGGCTGTGTATTCCATGATGCTAGGCTTGCCAGTTCTATCACCCTTAGGGGTCATCAGATAATGAAACAGACAAGAGCCTGGATTGAGGAGCTAGGTTACCAAGTCATCTATGGCGATACCGATTCGACCTTCGTTTGGCTGGGACAAGACCCTGAGGATATCGATGTCGATAAAATAGGGCAGGGATTAGTTAAAACGATTAACTCCCAGTGGAAACATAAGCTAGATAAAGAGATGAAGTTAGCGTGTCATCTAGAGTTAGAATTTGAATGTCATTATGAGCAGTTCTTCATGCCGACCCTCAGAGGTTCAACTGAAGGTTCTAAGAAACGTTATGTAGGTGCGCTTACTAATAATGAAGGAGAACTGCAGCTCGTCTTTAAGGGAATGGAGCAAGTACGCAGTGACTGGAGTCCGTTGGCCAGGCGCATACAAGAATCACTTTATTACCGCCTATTTTCTAAACAAGATGTGATGGCCTTCTTACAAGAGGTGGTCAATGACCTGATGCAAGGCAAGCTAGATGAAGAACTCGTCTTTAGTAAACGCCTGCGTAGAGATATAGCCGATTATACCGCTAAGTCATCTCCACACGTTAAGGCGGCCAAAATGATGTGCGATTTTTCAGGCTCTGAGCGTTTCTCAAAGAGGGGGACTAAGGTTGAGTACCTTATGACGCTTAATGGTGCAGAACCTATTCAATATCGGCAGTCTACTATTGATTATCATTACTATCTAACTAGACAGCTTGCCCCCATCGCCGAACCTGTTTTAGGTCTGCTCGATAAACGCTTCTCGGACATCGCATCTAAGCAGATGTCGTTAATTTAGTGAGTGCTATCTTAAGATTGTTCTGTTTTTATGTTAACAAATGGTTTATCGTCTGCTGCAAAATGGTTTCCTTGGTTAAATTGATGAAAAAACAGGTGGTTTTTGTGACTTTCGTCTTTGAGCGATAACTAATCTTTTGCTAACCTCAGCTGCAACTAGGAAGACATAGAACAATGGAATGATAAAAAATAGAACCAAGCAGACTGAAAACATAAAGGTTAGACATCACATGAAAAGAACTTTAGTAGCATCGGCATTGGCAGCCGTCATATTTGTACCGTCAGTATCGGCAATTGAAATCTATAAAGATGACAAAAACTCAGTAGAGATCGGCGGTTGGATGGATGCCCGCATCATCAACACTCAAGGTGCTACAGAGGTGGTAAACGGTTCATCACGTATCAACTTTGGTTTTACCCGTGACATGGATAATGACTGGAAAACATTTGTAAAACTTGAATGGGGTGTAAACCCATTTGGGACAAGTGACATTGTTTACAGTAGCGAAAGTAACTTCGAATCTCAAAGCGGTGACTTTCTTACCAACCGTCTTGGTTATGCAGGTCTTGCACACGATAAGTATGGTTCACTCTCTATCGGTAAGCAGTGGGGCGTATGGTACGACGTAGTCTATAATACTAACCTGGTAAACACTTGGGATGGTAATGCCTCGGGCACTTACACTTACAACAAGGCCGATGGTGCGGTAAACGGTACTGGTCGTGGTGATAACACAGTTCAATACCGTAATTCATTCGGTGATGTCAGCTTCGGTCTGCAGGTGCAGCTAAAGCAAGATAGCTTTGATCTGATTGAAGATGACTCTGCATTGCTCTCAACCACTGATAATAGCTTCATGATCGGTAGCCCAGTGGCTATTACTGGTGAATCTTTAGGTACAATTGAATACAACAATACTGTTGGTGGTTCTATCACTTATGCTGCTACAGATATGTTAACGCTTACTGCTGGTTTTAACTTAGGTGAATTTGACGGTACGTTGGAGTCTGGTGAAGGTATCTCTGAAACAGATTACATCTATGGTGCTGGTTTGACTTGGGGCGGGTTTGAACAACCTGGATTCTATGCGGCGATTAACATCAACAAGAACGAATACCATGATACTGATAACATTGGTCGTTTAATGCCAGATGCCGTAGGTCTTGAGTCACTGTTCAGCTATAAGTTTGATAATGGCCTTAAGCCTATCTTTGCTTATAACTACCTAAAGGCTGGTGATGCCTATGAAGCACTTTACAATGACGGCGAATTTAAGCGTCAGTTCATCGTAGCGGGCCTTCACTATGTTTGGGATGAGCAGACAATGCTTTACATCGAAGCTCGTAAAGACATGAGTGACTTCAACGTTGCAAACCAGACTCCTGATGAGAGTGATGGCGTAGCAATCGGTATCAGATACTACATGTAATATTGCTAGCTACTTAGCTTGCTTGAAACGCCCTATATGGGCGTTTTTTTATGTGCAAAGACAATATACATGGAAAATTCAACGTGTAAATTTAACAATAGTTTAACTGGCGAGAATGGCCGGCTAACTAGTTCCTAGACTCTTTTCTCTAGATTGAGAAACAAAAAATGGACAAACTGTACATTAAAGTTTACGTAAACGAGATATCTGGTAAAGAGGCTGAGTCAATTTATACAAGTTTAAGAGTGTGAAACGAGTATGAACTTATGCTTACCTTTGAGGCAATGAGAAAGAATAGAGCGATAAATATACTCTTGAATTGTTCTAATATGCTGTTTTTACATCGATAATTACTGTACTCGAAAACTAAACCCATTTTCTATCCCATTCCTTTCTCATCGCTGGTCAATTAATTTCAACTATTGACAGCATCCAAATCAGATTTCAACTATTAAGTGTATACAAAATAATCGGCTGGAGATGACAGTTGTAAAAACTGGCAGCGTATTGTTGATTAAATGTTTCAGGTGTGGTCTTATTTGTTTGCGAATGTATTTCAATGTAACGCTTTGTGTTTGTTTTGATACATTTAAAAAATATAAAAAATAAGAGTCCAGGGAGAAACAACATGTACAAGAATAGCTTGTTAGCTAATTCAGTGCGCTTCGCACTAATTAGTGGTGCAGCTGCAGCTGCATTTACAGCACCAACAGTAATGGCTGCTGAAGAAGAGACAGTTGAACGTATCGAGGTTACTGGTTCACGCATTAAAAGAACTGATCTTGAGACTGCTAGCCCAATTACAGTATTCTCTGCTGCTGATATCGCCGCTACAGGTGTATCAACAATGGAAGACTTCATTCAAACGATTCCAGCGATCAATGGTGGTGCAGAAGGTTCTTCAGTGAACAACGGTAGCCGTGGTTTTGCTACTGCGTCACTTCGTGGTCTAGGTTCAGGTCGTACACTTGTACTGATTAACGGTCGTCGTTTTGCTTCCGGTGATTTGAACTCAATCCCCACAGCATATGTTGAGCGTGTAGAAGTTCTTCGTGACGGTGCATCTACTATCTACGGTTCAGATGCTATTGCCGGCGTAATTAACTTTATTACCAAGAAAAACTTCGAAGGTGTTGAGTTTCAAGCTCAGTACGATCAAGCAAGTGAAGGCGATGGGGAAAAGACTCTTCTCTCACTAACTACAGGTGCTTCTAGCGACCGTGGTAATGTTGTATTATCTCTACAATACACTGAACGTAAGAAGATTCTTCAAGGTGATCGTGGATTCTCTGAGTGTCCTATTTTCGAGCGTGATGGCGAGAAAGTATGCGGTGGTTCAGGTACAATTCCTTATGGTCAGTTCTTCAATGATAATTACAGTGGTCATGTAAAAGATCCTGAAACTGGTGAAGTACGTCCATTTGATCAAGCTATTGATGGCTTTAACTATGCGACTACAAGTTACATGGTAACGCCTCAGGAAGTATTCAGCATCAATGGTGCAGGTCGTTTCGATATTACCGATACGCTAAGTACTTTTATTGAAGGTGGATTCACAAACCGTAAATCAGATCAGCTAATGGCGCCAGAAGGTACTTTCTGGGGACCGACGATGCCAGCATCGAACCCGTATAACCCAGTGGGCGAAGATATTTTCGTGGTTCGTCGTTTACGTGAAACTGCGGGTCGTGCATTTACTCAGGATTTTTCTGATTACAGAATGGTTGCCGGTCTAGAAGGTGTGGTTTTTGAGGATTACGATTGGGACGTTTCGTATAACTTCGCACGTTTTGTTGATGCTCGTCTTGATGAAGGTCGTGTAAACCCAGATCGTATCGATACTCTTCTTGACCCTGCTTTATGTGATGCAGATGCTGAATGTCCAGAGGTTTGGAATATCACTGAAGCTGGTACGCTTTCTCAAGATATGATCGATTATGCATTTGTTCCAAACTCTCCTATTGTTCGCGGTGAGACTCGCCAATTACAAGCTAACATATCTGGTGGACTATTTGGCTTAGAGCTCCAGGGCGGCGAAGTAATGTTTGGTGCCGGTTATGAGAAACGTTGGGAAGAGTATTCAAGTACTCCTGATGGCGCGGCTTCAATTGGTCAAATTTATGGTGTTGCTGGTGAAGCGACTGAAGGTGCCTATTCTGTAGATGAACTCTATGCTGAAATGGATTTTCCAATACTTTCTGGCGTAGCTTTTGCTGAGTCGTTACGTTTCACTGCTGCAATTCGTTATTCTGACTTTGACTTCTTAGATGACAGCTCTACAAATACAAAGTTTGGTTTAGAATGGGCTCCTATCGAAGGTCTATTGCTTCGTTCTACCGTTGCTACAGGATTCCGTGCTCCGAGCGTATCAGAGCTTTACTCTCCGCAGTCAGAAACAAACCTTGCTTATAATGACCCATGTGAAGGTTATGGTACTGGTAGCCAAAGTGCGACCGTAAAGGCTAACTGTGCTGCCGAGGGGCTTCCAGGAGATTTCGAACTTTCATCAAACCAATCTAGTACTATCACAGGTGGTAGCCCAGATCTTAAACCTGAAGAGTCCGATAGCTTAACTGTAGGTGTGGTATACAGTCATGACAGTGGCTTTAGTATAGGTATAGATTATTTTGACATTGAGATAACTAACGGTATCGGTACTGCTGGTACAGATAACGTAGTATCTGGTTGTTGGGAAAGTGCTAACTTCTCAAGTCCATTATGTGACTTCGTTGAAGGTCCTGGGCGTACAGGTGATGCACCTCATTCTACATCGCCTTACCGTACTGCTTTAGGTCCTGTTGCTGGTGTCGTATTGACTAACGCTAACTTATCAACTTTCCAAACAAGCGGTGTTGATTTCGATATCTCTTATAAGACATCTATAGGATCTGGTGATTTTGGAGCAGTACTGAATGGTACTTATCTAGATAAATATAACTATGTACCGTTTGATGGTGCTGAGAAAGTTGAAACTGCTGGTAAAGTAGCTGCAGATCAGTGGGAAACTACGCTTGCAGTATTTTCTCAATGGCGCACAAACTTGACCTTAAACTACGTTATGGATGATTGGAGTGTTACTTGGCAGACTCGTTATCAGTCAGAAGGTGAAGATTACTTCGCAAGCGAAGATAACCTAGATAATATTGCTGATGCCGTTTTCTATCATGATATTCAAGGTACTTACTTTGTTCTTGAGAATACTTCGTTAACTATGGGTATAAAGAACTTGTTTGACCAAGATGCTCCATATATTACTAACAATCAGGATATGAACACGATTCCTGCATCTTACGATACTGCTGGTCAGTACTGGTATGCGCGAGTTAATGTAAGTTTCTAAGCTGTTATTAAAAGTGTAAATTAAAAAGGTCAGCTTATTGCTGACCTTTTTTATGCTAATTTGAATATTTAAAGTTGTAGTCGAGTAAATGTATGGATCGGAGAAGAGCTAATCAAGACCTACAATTAAGTGTAAACTTGTTTAAAAAAGGTGATTATGAACAATCTCTTTCTTTGTTGCTGCCCCTTTTTAGTATTGCGCCTAGAGAGCCAAATATTCTACTTTACATTGCTTCGTGTTATCGGCAACTCAAAGAGTTTGAAAAAAGTGTCGAGTTTTTTGAAAAGCTGACTTTGCTACATAAACATCCCGGTTATTTTTGTTCCTATGCAAATATGCTTGCTGAGATAAAGCTATCTGTGAAGTCGAAAAAACTTCTCATTGAAGCGATTAAGATAGATTCTAATTATTTTGATTCTCACTATAACCTGGCTCGGTTGGAGCAGAGTCTAGCCTCATATGAACGTGCTGCAAGTTCATACCTAAAGGCCCATAGATTAAATTCTTCCCATGTTGATGCATGCATCGGTTACGGGCAATGTCTGATAAAGCTAGATAAAGCTAGTGAAGCGATTGTTCATTACAAAGCATTTTTAAATCGTTATCCTAACTCAAGTAATGTTCTTTACTCGTTAGCTTGTATATATGAGAGTACTAATGATGAAGAAAATTATAAAGTAATCCTCTTAAAGTGCATTAAACTGTCACCTTCAAATCGACTATTTTTGCTAAAATATGCGTCATTACTAGTGAGTCTCAAACAAGTTGATAAAGCGACTAATGTCCTGACCCATCTATTACAAGATAATCCATTCGATCATCGAATACATGACGAATTATTCAAACTGCTTTGGTCAAATGGAGAGCCGGAGCCGTTTCAATTTTATCATAGCGCTTGTGACATCGCCCCTGTAAATTCATTAGTACTAGAGTTGGTAAAAAAGCTGGTTAAAAATAATGAACTGGTGTTGGCGTTAGGAAAAATAGAGCCTTTTCTCAGTGTCAATGTTTATCATACTGAAGCATTACTTATTAAGGGGCATATCGAGAGAGAATTAGGAGGCTTTTCCAACTCATTGGAAACTTTAAAAAGTATAAGGCAACAAGATCTGTCTTTAGCGTCAGTGCTCAATGAGAGATGTATCACCCATTTGTGTCTTAATCAATTTGCCATCGCTACAAAATTAGCGGAAGAGCTGACCCTATTATATCCAAATAATCAGGGTGGGAGAGCGCTACTTGCAACATGTCTGAAACTCAATGGAGAAGCTGACAGATACAATCAACTTTATGATTATCAGCATTTGGTAAAGGTCATTTCAATCCCGTCTTTAATTCAATCAAAATTCAATGAAAATTTAAAAGTTGAACTTGAGAAATTACATTTATCAAGAAGGCATCCTTTAGACCAATCATTGAGAATGGGGACTCAAACAGAAGGGCAGTTATTTAATACTGACCTAGCATTGGTTCTACAGCTCAAAGAGCAGATTGATACTGAAATAAAAGTATTTTTACATGAGCTGTCTTTATCTGAAAAGCAGTTTATGGATAGGAAGCTTACTGAAAACTTTAGTTATTCAGGATCTTGGTCTGTAATTTTGAAGCAGGGAGGTCATCATAAAAATCACTTTCACAGTGAAGGAACATTTAGCGCTAGCTACTACGTTACAGTGCCAGACGCAGTTCATTGTGGTGGTCAAGGTTGGTTAAAATTAGGTCAGCCAGAATTGAGCCGATGGATACATTTAGAACCAGATTATTGTATTAAGCCCGAAGCTGGATGTCTGGTTATCTTCCCTTCTTATATGTGGCATGGCACTAATCCGTTATTAGAGAAAAGTGAAAGAGTGACCGTTGCTTTAGATGTGAAAGTGTCAGAGGTGAAAAAAAGTCGAATAGATTTAAAGGCTAAGAGCCTTTGCTGTTATTAAAAATTCATTATGAGATGTCATCTTTGTTACATGTGTTCAAAGTAATTAGTAGAATGCTCAATGTGACTTAGGTCTCTTATTCGGCTTTAAGTGTGACTTGGGGAGGGGGTGTTTTTTTTTCGTGTAATTGGTTAGGTCAATTCAGCTAAAAAATCATTAGTTTCGTGAATTTCGAATAAAAATAGTGAGATTGTTTATTGGTTTAACTAGTTTAGGTTAACAGTATGTTAAATTTAAACGGTGATTTTTTTTATGGTTAAACTTCAATTAATCAGGTGGTTATGTCTTTATTTGCTCTCTATGGTGCACAGAGTTGTTAATATGTTTTTTATGTATTTGTTCAAAAATCTGCCTTTTGCCGCTTTTTCCCCCTCTAGTGCCTTTTTCCACTAGTTTTAGACCGTTTCAATTGTTGACACAGGTCAACATTTTGTGAAATGATGCCAGCGGTGCTACACCTTTGCGGTGTAGAAAAATAAGATAATAATTAACAATCACAAGAGAAAGACATACTTATAAGCAGGAAATTATCGCAAACATAAGCGGAATTCCATGTTGTTAATAAGTTAAACCTTTTTAATTTTACTTCAAATTGGTTGGGAACTATGTCCAAGGTAAGCAATAAAACAAAAATCGCTACAGCGCTCGTAGGCGCATTAGCCTTAGCAGGCTCAAACTTAGTGATTGCAGATCCTCTTTCTGACGTTCAGAAGGCTGACAGCAAAATTCACACTGAAGCTGCAACATCTCAAAAGAAAGTAGATAAGTACTTTGACCAAGCTCAGGACATGGTGTTCGAGTATGGTTCAGTTGCAGATGAGCGAGAATCACTGAAATCTTATAACGATTACGTTGCAGGTCTGGTCGCAGATCAAGAAGCAACTATGAAATTAATTCAAAGTGACATCAATGGCGTAGATACTCTTCGTCAAGGTGTTGTACCTCTTATGTTTAAGATGGTTGATGCACTAGAGCAGTTCGTGGCTCTGGATCTTCCTTTCAACACAGAGACTCGTGTTGAGCGTGTAAACAATCTCAAGACTCTTCTTAATAGTGCAGAAGTGACTTTGGCTGAGAAATATCGTCTCATCCTTGATGCATATAGCATTGAGCGTGAATATGGTGGCTTCATTGCCGTTAAGACTGGTCAGTTGAAGATTGATGGTAAAGAAATACTCGTCGACTTCTTCAATTTAGGCCGTGTTGCTCTATATGCACTGAGTCTAGATGGAAAGACTGGTTGGGTATATAACGAAGACACTAAAGGTTGGGATACGCTAGCTGATAGCTATCTACGTGATATCACTAAAGGTATCCGTATAGCACGTAAACAAGCTGCACCGGATCTATTCTCGTTACCAATTCCTGCTGCGGAGGCTGCACAATAATGAAGAAGTTAATTACTACAGCTATCGTTGCTGCAACCCTGGCTCTATCTTCAGGTATTGCAAGTGCAGCAGATGCGCCTAAGACAATCGATCAGCTGCTTAAGCAGGTTCAGACAGATCGTGCTAATGCGTCTAAGACAAACAAGAAGCGTGAGCAAGAGTTTAGAAATGAGCGTGGCGATAAAGCGGCTCTACTTAAACGTGAAAAAAATGCTTTAGCTGCCGAAAGACAGCGTGGCAAAGACCTTAACCAAGCTTTCCTCGATAACGAGCGCAAGATTGGCGAGTTAGAAGAGAATTTGAAGACGGCTCAAGGTGACTTGGGTGAGATGTTCGGTGTTGTTAAAGGTGATGCTGGTGATTTCGCTGGTAAGCTAGCTGGTTCTAACATCACTGCTCAGTATCCAGGCCGTGAAGCATTCATCGCTGATCTTGGTGCTCGTAAGCAGCTTCCGAAAATTGATGAGCTAGAGCGTTTCTGGGAAGAGCAGCTATTTGAGATGGCTGAATCTGGAAAGGTTGTAAAGTTTGAAGGTGCTGTAACTGCGATTGATGGCAGTGTTCGTAACACGACAATTACTCGTGTTGGTACATTCAACCTTCTAGCTGATGGTGAGTATGTTGTTTATAACGCTGACCTTGGCCTTATTCAGGAGCTTTCTCAGCAACCTGATGGTTATCAAGTTAAGACTGTTGGCTCATTTGAAGATACAACTTCTGGCGTCGCTAAACTCTACATTGACCCAGTTAAAGGTGTGTTACTGAACATCTTTACTCAGAAGGCGACAATCGAAGAGCGTATCGAAGCGGGTGGAACCATTGGTTACATCATTATCGCCCTGCTTATTCTTGGTGCTCTAATCTCTATTGAGCGTTTGGTTACCCTTGGTGTTGTTGGCGCTAAAGTTAAGGCTCAGCGTAAGAACTTAGATAATCCAGGTAACAACGCATTAGGTCGTGTACTTAAAGCATACCAAGACAACAAAGATGTCGATGTTGAAACTCTTGAGTTGAAACTTGATGAAGCAATTCTGAAAGAAACTCCGGCACTTGAGACTCGTATCTCTATCATCAAGGTATTAGCGGCTATCGCGCCTATGATGGGTCTACTTGGTACCGTAACCGGTATGATCGCGACCTTCCAGAGCATTCAGTTGTTCGGTACGGGTGATCCTAAGCTGATGGCTGGTGGTATCTCTATGGCGCTTATGACTACAGTTCAGGGTCTAGTTGCTGCACTACCGCTAATGCTAATGCATGCCGTTGTTATTGCACGTAGTAAGTCAATCGTACAGGTTCTAGAAGAGCAGAGTGCGGGAATCGTTGCATCACACGCTGAGAAGAGGAAAGCCTAATGTTATTCCTGATGGATATCTGGGATTCCGTCAGGGGCTTCATGGCTGCCGGAGGCGACATCCTCTGGCTAGTTGCTGGTGTATTGTTTGTCATGTGGGTATTGATGCTTGAACGTTACTGGTATCTAAATTGGATATCACCAAAGGAACATAAAGCAATCATTACGGCATGGGAAGCACGGGAGGATTCGACCTCTTGGTATGCACACCGCATCCGTGAAGCTTGGTTATCCCAAGCGAAGCAAGATTTAACGGCACGTATGCTGCTTATCAAAACGCTAGTTGCAATCTGTCCTATGATAGGTCTTCTAGGAACCGTAACCGGTATGATATCAGTGTTTGATGTGATGGCAGTTCATGGCACGAGTAATGCTCGTATGATGGCGGCTGGTATTTCAATGGCAACCATGCCGACAATGGCGGGAATGGTTGCAGCGTTATCAGGAGTATTCTTCAGTACTCGTCTTGACGCTAAAATGAAAATCAGTTTAGAAAAGCTAAAAGACAGCCTGCCGCACCACTAGAGAGAGATTGATTATGGCACGTAGAAAGCATTCAAGCGTAGACGAGGAAGCTGAGATTGATATGACACCGATGCTCGACATCGTGTTTATCATGCTTATTTTCTTCATTGTAACAACATCGTTTGTTAAGCCATCAGGCCTTGATTATAACAAGCCTGAGGCGTCGCAAGCGACGAAGAAGCCTTCAGCTAACATCTTTATTGGTGTGAGCAAGACTGGCGTCATTATGATGGAAAACCGTCAGGTTGATATCGAGCGTGTAACTGCAAACGTTGAACGTATGCTTGCAGAAGCACCCGAAGCTGCTGTACTTATTCAAGCTGATCAAGATGCCAAGCATGGCTTAGTGGTTAAAGTATTGGATAACGTGAAAGCGGCTGGTATCGATAAGATATCTGTATCGGCGGGGGCTGATTAATATGCTAAGAGGAATAGTATCACTGATAATTGGTGCTGCTGTGACTTTTGCTTTGTTTGTTTTCATGGCATTTTTGGTAGGTGGCGGTCCAACCCGCCACGATGCCTCGACAGAATCACCTGTCATTGAAATTACCATGAACAAAGATGATGCATCAGCACAGAAGAAACCAAGGGTAAAGCCGAAGCCGCCTACGCCGCCAGAGCAACCCCCTAAGCCGGATACGACTCCGCCTGATAGTTCATCTGATGTAGATATGAACATGTCATTTAACATGGGTGGTGTTGATGCTGGTGGTGCAAATACTGGCTTCAAACTAGGCAACATGATGACGCGAGATGGTGATGCTACACCTATCGTACGAATCGAGCCTCAGTATCCAATAGCTGCAGCACGTGATGGTAAAGAAGGTTGGGTACAACTTAGCTTTACGATTAACGAACTCGGCGGTGTTGAAGACGTTAAAATTATCAAGGCTGAACCTAAGCGCTTGTTCAACAAAGAAGCAAGGCGCGCACTTAAAAAGTGGAAGTACAAGCCAAAGATTGTTGACGGTAAGGCTCTTAAGCAGAAAGGTATGACAGTTCAGTTGGACTTCACCCTAGATAAAGGAGGTAGATAAGGATGCGAAAATTTAGTTTTAAATCAACTAGCATTGCAGCAGCTTTATTACTTTCTTTTGGTGGTAGTCTTGCACTAGTTCCGGCAGCATCTGCTGCCGAGAAATGTCCTATCGAGAAACGTAAGTCTAAAGCCGTTGGTCAAAGTGCAGCTAAAAAAGTGCAGAAATCTTTCAAAGCTTACACTGAAGGTGACCTCGACGGCGCTATCGCAATCTTGCTTGAAGCCAACCCTAAGAACGATTTCGATAAAGCGTATATAGCCCGTATGTTGGGTAATTTCTACGCCGAAAAAGCTCAGATGGGTACGGCAATCAAGTATCTTAAGACTGCTGTCGATGCGGATATCTTGGGTGGAACCGATCATGCTGCAACTCTGAGACTTTATGCTGATCTCTTGATTCAAGAGAAGAAGTTTAAAGAATCGATCACTTATTATTACAAATGGATGGAGTTTACCTGTAAAGAGGATGCTCAAGTCTATCGTCGTATAGGTATCGGTTACTCAGAACAGAAGAACTGGAACAAGGTTCTTGAGGTCGCTAACAAGGGACTAGGACTGTCAGATAAGCCTGATAAAGGTCTGTATCAGATGAAGCTGACGGCTTACTTCAACCAGAAGAAGTATCCAGAAGCGGTAAAAGTGCTAGAGACCATGGTGCCACTTTTCCAGGACGATAAACGTCTTTGGGTTCAGTTAGCTCAGTTTTATCTGATGACTGAAAAGTACACTAAGTCGTTAGCCACTTATGATCTTGCTTATAAGAATGGTTTTCTTGAGACTGCGGGTAACATTACTCGTTTAACTCAGCTATTGGCACAAAATGGTTCGCCATACCGTGCGGCCAAAATATATGAAAAGCACATGAAATCGGGCATGATCAAAGAGGAAGAGAAGACTCTTGGGATTTTGGCTGGTTTCTATCACAACGCGAAAGAGTTGAAAGAAGCTGCTTTATATTATGGCAAGGCTGCGGATGCGGGCAACAACGGTAAATACTACCTAAGACAGGGACGAATTCTCTCTCTCGACGGTAAGTCAAAATCTGCTGTTGCTGCGCTTAAGAAGTCACTCGATGCTGGAATTGATAATCCAGGTGAGGCTCAATTTGAGCTAGCACTTGCTTATCTAAACCTAAAGCAATATAAGTCTGCTTATTCGCGTGCTAAGTTAGCGGCGAAGGATAAGAAGACGGCTCGTTCAGCGAAAAGTTATATCTCTTACATCAAAGAGAAGGCACGTGTTCATAACGTAACGCTGTAACTTTTTCTTGATTACATGAGTTTTTAAAAGCCCCGCAAGGGGCTTTTTTATTGCATCTGTCTTAACTCAATATGTCTATGTTTTTCCAATTCTAATTCATGAGTTAAACTTTCTACATCTTTAAAAATCAACTCAATGCTTAGATTTCTAGCTGGTGTGCAGGTATAACCAGCGAGCTCATAATCGACGTGACTCGTGTGTTTTTTTGCATATTCTAAATTGAAAATTTCAATCTTCTCTTCAATTCTATGTAACACAATCTGAG
Organism: Shewanella psychrophila; assembly: GCF_002005305.1. Classification (NCBI taxonomy): domain Bacteria; kingdom Pseudomonadati; phylum Pseudomonadota; class Gammaproteobacteria; order Alteromonadales; family Shewanellaceae; genus Shewanella; species Shewanella psychrophila. Next base: position 2,071,806 of record NZ_CP014782.1, on the reverse strand, counting down.
TGCCTGCCTCATCAATGTTGAATAAGCCTAAAGCAAAGCTGTTATTGTTGAGCCTTGCGACCAAATCTGTTGTTCTTAAGATGGCTTCTTGTACCTGCTTCATAAAGAATTCGAGCAGATGAGGTTGCTTAACTGTTTCATGTATATGCGGGCACAGATACAATAGAGCCAGACTTTGCTGGTCTCTGATATGGCGATGCCATTCGCGGTTAAATACCTCCATAAAGTAGGTTTGATTATAGACGCCAGTTTCTGGATCTCTGAAACCTGAGTTGCGAAATGAATAGATCATTGACTGGCTCCTTTCGGTCCTATAAAGAAGAAGATTGAGATAGTTGTATAAATATAGCAGTACAAATAATGTTGAACGTTTGCAATAAGTATAGAAAATAACAAGCAATTGCACGAATATAGGGAAAGAAACACATGAGAAGAGCTTTTTTAGCAGTATCAATAGGGTTAGTACTGGGGATCACAGGCTGTTCAGACAATGATAATCCTGTGAGTAAGGATACAGGTTCAACAGCCATAAGCGCTTCTTCTGAAGTAACGCAAGCGAGCCAAAATAATCAGACTCCAGTAGAACAGGCTTATCTAGCATTGGTGGATGAATTCTTTAAAGACTACCTAAAACTTGAGCCCATTTATGCCACATTTGTTGGAGTTAATGATTATAACGATCAATTTGGCGGCGATTTGACAAATGAGTACTTAAAGGCGCGTCACGACTTAAACACTAGCTATCTTGCGAGAGTAGAGAAGATAGACAGAAGTGCCTTATCTGCCGAACTACAGTTAAGTTATGACATGTTTGCCTATGATAGAAATGTTGCTCTGGTAGATGAAACATTCCCATCTCGTTTTATGCCAATGAATCAGTTTTACAGCACAGTTATCAGTATGGTGCAGCTTGGCAGTGGCGAGAGCGCTCAACCATTTAATACCGTAGAAGATTACAATAACTGGGCATCTCGTTTATCGGGATTCATCACTTGGACTAAGCTTGCACAAGAGCGTATGGATGAGGGAGCAAGAAGCAAGGTCGTTTTACCTCGGGTATTAGTGGAACGTATCATTCCTCAACTTAAGGCTCAGCTTGTTGATGAGGCGAGTCAGAGTTTGTTTTACACGCCAATTAATAACTTGCCTTCGAGCTTCTCTGATTCGGATAAGGCCGAGCTTACTGCGAGTTATACTAAGCTTATTAATCAAGATTTAATCCCGGCATTAGCCTCCTTAACCGAGTATTTCGAGACTAAATACCTACCGGTTGCGCGAGCGAGCGACGGATGGTGGGGCTTACCTAACGGTAAAGTTTGGTATCAACATCTTGCAAATTCTCACACGACTACTCAGATGCCAGTGGATGAAATCCATCAGATTGGTCTGAGCGAAGTCGCCCGTATACTATCTGAGATGGACAAAGTTCGTGAGCAGGTAAAATTTGAGGGAGATTTGAAGGCTTTCTTCGCCTCTTTATCATCTGAGCCAGAATATTTCTTCTCCGATCGACAAGGTCTTATCGATGGCTATATGACCCTTAAAGATCAGATAAATGCCGAGCTACCTAAGTACTTTAATGTGATGCCAAAGGCCGATTACGTGGTCAAGCCTGTAGAAAGCTTCCGTGAACAGTCAGCAGCAGGTGCATCATATGAATCTCCTGCGGTGGATGGTTCTCGTCCTGGCGTATTTTATATCAATACCTATAACTTAAAAGCCCAACCTAAGTGGGGAATGACGACCCTGTCTTTGCATGAGGCCGCCCCTGGACATCATTTCCAGATCGCCATCAAGCAAGAGTTAACGGGTGTGCCTGAGTTCCAACGCTTTGGTAACTACACGGCGTTCGAAGAGGGTTGGGCTCTGTATGCCGAAAACTTAGGGATAGAGATGGGATTGTTTAAGGATCCCTATCAGTATTTTGGAAAGCTGTCTGATGAAATGCTTCGTGCTATGCGCCTTGTGGTCGATACCGGGCTTCACGCTAAAGGCTGGACCCGTGAACAAGCGATTCAATATATGAAAGACAACTCGCCTATGGCTGAGTCAGACATAGTCGCGGAAGTTGAGCGATATATGGCTATACCTGGACAGGCACTGTCCTACAAAGTTGGTCAACTTAAAATTCTTTCTCTTAGAGCTGAAGCTGAAGCTGCATTAGGCGATAAGTTCGACCTAAAAGCCTTCCATGATCAGATCTTAACCTCAGGCTCTCTGCCTATGGCTGTGATGGAGCTTAAGATCCATCATTGGGTAGAGACTCAAAAGTAATGAAATACGAGATAAGTTAAACATATTTTCATAAGTTAAAGTCTTTTTAAACTCAGCTTTTATCAATATACTAGCTGGGTTTATTTTTTTCTAAAATTTGTCATTGCTAAGGTATTTAGATACAGGCAGGCAAATTCACCACAACGTTAGGAGTTACACCATGGTACAAGCCACAGCAAGACATCTACTAGTTAGCAGCGAAGAGAAATGTGAAGCACTTAAGCAGGAAATCTTAGCAGGTGCAGATTTTGGTGATGTGGCAAAGGCTAACTCATCTTGCCCATCGAGCGCTCAAGGTGGTGACCTTGGTTCTTTCGGCCCAGGCATGATGGTTAAAGAGTTTGATGAAGTCGTGTTCAATGCGCCTCTAAATGAAGTTCAAGGCCCTGTTAAGACACAGTTTGGTTATCACCTGCTTGAAGTGACAAGCCGCGGATAATTAGCAAAAGGTCATACTCTATGCTCGAACTCTATACCGATAGGCTCAGGCTTCGCAGTCTCAGAGCCGATGATTGGGATAATTTCTTGATGCTTCATCAAGACCCAATTATCAATCAATTTGTTAGACGTCCCCTTGAGGAGTCTGTGATTTTTGCAAAGTTTGAGTATAGATTAGCACCCTGGCAATATGAATCCGGTGACTGGTTGACTCTGGTCATAGAGGAGATCGGAACCGATATGTTTATCGGCTATACCGGATTATATTGTGTTAATCACGATTGTGGCCACGCCGAAGTGGGCTATATGTTAGCCAATGAAGGTCAAGGTAAGGGTTATGCTACTGAGGGTCTGAAGGCGGTCATTGACTGGGCGTGCTTAAGCTTTCAGGTGCACAAGTTTATCGGCCTGTGCGCGAAAGACAATATCGCATCGGCAAAAGTGTTAGAAAAAAATGGCTTCCAGCTCGAAGGAGTGCTCAGGGACAACTATAAAATCGATGATACCTGGATTGATGATTGTACTTATGGCCTATTGAGCCATGAAAGAGGCGAATAGGTATTATCCTTGTCTAAGCTCGGTGCTATAATCTCATAAGAATTTTGATTAAAGGTAAAACGTGTGACAGCACAAATAGAAACCTTGGCCCTATTGCCAGGTGAAGGATACATAGAGTTATATAAAATTTTGAAAGTCCAGGCCATGATTGGCGGGGGCGGTGAAGCTAAGTTCGTTATTAGTGAAGGCAAGGTAACCGTTGACGGTGAAGTCGAGACCCGTAAACGTAAAAAAGTCCGGGCTGGTGAAGTGGTTTCTTTTAATGGCGAGTCCGTACAGATAGTCACTGCACCTTAATTGGTGATTGAATAACAATTAAGTGGAGTAAAAAATGCAATTCCCAGATGATGACAATGGCAAGATGCTCGCTGCGATGGCCGATGCAGGTATCGATCTGACCAAGCAACTCGATGTCGACTTTTTCCTTGTTTTTGATGACCAAAGAGATGCCGAATATGCCAGTGAAGAGCTGGCAAAGTCTGAGCTTGAAGGTGAATTTGAGCTTCATCTCAATGACGAGCTTGGCCAGTGGGAGCTGATTGTTTGCATTCCCATGGTTCCTGAGTATCAGGCCATAGTCGATCAAGAAATTAAGCTCAATACATTTGCTCAAGAGTTTGGTGGTGTCACCGATGGTTGGGGTGTAATGCAGCATCAAGAAGGCGATGATGAATTTGCCGATGATGAGCACGAATGTAGTGACGAGTGTAAGCACTAATCGCTCTGCTGCGCATCTCGATTGATGCTACTGCGTGGCGTTTTCATCCCTAAACCATGAGATGTGAGATATTTTGTATTAAGCCACCATTTGAGTGGCTTTTTTTATGCCTGTAATTCATGATAGTGGTAAGTTGTTTACATGACACCATCTTGATTAACATGGGCGATTCCCCATTAGATGAGCTGGATAGGTCAATTGCCACAGAAGGACCAAGTAAAATGGCAAAACAGATAAGTTTTGGAACTCCAGTCAATGATGCCGAACGGTGGGCTTTTTCCTTATTAGCCGATGAACTGCCTGATAATTACATACTACTCACTAATGTGGAGATCCCGACTAAATCAGGGCAAGCCATGGAAGTTGATGCTCTGGTTATCGGCGAGTGGGGCGTTTATGTCGTCGATGTTAAAGGCTATATAGGCCGTTTAGACGCGGGGCTTCATGCCTGGTCTTTAGATGGTAGGCAGGTAGATAACAGTTTGGCCAAGGCCAACTATGTTGCTCGCGTTCTGGCGGGTAACGTCAAGCATAAGATCCCTGTAGGAGTTTATGCGCCCTGGTGTCAGGGGATGGTGTTTGTTACCGGTCGCAAGGGGGAAGAGATTGAACTGGAGAAGCAGCAAGGATCTTTGAGTATCTATACGCCACAACAGATCGTTGCCGCTTTAACTAAGGAGTGGGGCTTAACTGCGCCTCGTAGTCATCAGGTGACCGATGAGCAGAAAGAGATGGTGCTTAAAACCATAGGTCAGGTAGCCCTTGTTGAGCAACGTAATAATAAGATCCAGGATTTCACTAAACTCAAATGTCTATTTATCCAGAGCGGTTTGGAGGTCTGGCAGGCTGAATATAACCCAGGGGGATGGACGGCTCCTTGGCTGCTTAAAATTCTTATACCAACTCAGTTTGCCGATAAAGATCAATCAGAGGAACATGAGAGTCGTTTACGATCTGAGTTTAAGCGTTTGCAAGCACTCAGTGGTTGTAGTGGCGTCCCCTATTGTGCACCGCTTATACAGGATGGTGAGCAGCTAGTACTCCCAATAAGGATGCCTAGAGGCTTACCGCTAAACATACTTGAAGCAGAATCATTAACGACTTATCAGCTACTTGAGATCTTAAGACGTTCGGTCTCTGGCCTACAGCAGATCCACCGCAGAGGATATACTGTTGGTGGCTGGACAGGGAACTGTGTGTTTGTATCTGATCTGGGGGATGTCGAGTTTATTGATATTAAAGACAGCCTTAATAGCAGTGAAGATATCCAAGCCTATGCAGAAGGGTTCCTTTCTCTAGCCGAGCACACTAAACAACCGCGTATATATCAATGGTATCGTTTGGCGTCTAAAGGCGGCACAGTCGATCTTGATGCCCTTAGGTGCGATCTGTCGGCTCTGATAGATAATGGCGTTTGCGATACTCTGCCGGAGCGTATAGAAGTCACTACTGGGGCGATTATCGATCACCACTATAGGCTGGAGCAATTTATCGCGGCGACGCCTAATAGCCAGTTCTGGCGTGCAACTCACATTCAGGGGCAATATCAGAGTGGTATCTCGATTTATACTAAGGTAGAGGCCAAATGGCCCACCTTGAGTAACTTATATCGGAGCCTGTCTAAATTACATCACCCCCATGTAGAAAAAGTGTTGGGTTTTGGCCAGTTACCCCAGAGTGACGAATTGTTTATCGCCCGGGCATGGGAGTATGGCGTATCTCTGGATGAGTTACCTGAAATTCAGCTGGGGCAACCTGTGATGTGGTTTACGCAGCTGCTTAGCGGATTGCAATATATGCATCAGATGGATATCTACCATGGTGCCATATGTCCTAAAAATATCATCTGTAACCAAGAGAAAGCTATCTTAGTCAACTTTGGCATAGGCTTAGATATAGCGACGAGTCACTATGCCAGTCGCTACGCCGACCCTAAACTCTGGGCTGCTGAAGGTGATGCCGAGAAAGACCTTTATGGTTTAGTTGCCAGCTTCATCTCCACATTGACTCCAGTATCATTACAGGGAGACGGTGGAAGGGAGGGGATTATTCAAGCACTTAATTCTTTCGATAAGGAGTGGTTTGGTGAGAATACCTTCGATACTTGTATGAAGGTATTAAATTTTGAGTTTGACGCTGCGCCGGGAATGAATTATCTGCAAGCCTTCGATGTGGTAGATAGTCTAGTTTAAAGGGCCTCAGCCCCCTCTAAAGTCGAAAAAAGAAGCGCTGTTTGAGCTTCTTTTTTATGTTTAATATTCTGGCTACGAGCTACGGTAGGGGGCAAAAATCTCTAATAACCAATTAATAAACGCTTGGGCTTTTAGTGGCAGATTACTCGATTTTGGGGTCAGCACGTAGTAAGTGTAGGGACTGGTGAACCCTGTATCGAAGGGGATCACTAAGCTCCCATCGGCTAACTGATCTTCGATAAAAAATCTTGGGATAAGTGCGACTCCCATGCCTCCAGCCGCAGCTTGGCTAAGCATATAGAAATGTTCCATACCAAATTTCTTATCTGTGGTCAGAGACAAGCCAACCTGCTGTGACCAGTACGGCCAAAGCTCAGGTCTGGTCGTGTGCTTAAGCAAGGTCATCTTATTGATGTCTTCGACTGTGTTAAGTTGCTCTGCTATTTGAGGAGAACAAACCAAGCAGAGATCTTCATCCATCAGTTTGATAAAGTTGGCGTCCGTCGGCTCATGTTGGGCACTTCTGATGGCGATATCACAGCGGCTAATATTAAAATCGACCGCAAAATCACCGATGGAAAGATCCACATAAAGATGAGGATAGCGCCGTTTGAATTCCTCCATGCGGGGAATAAGCCAATTAATGGTGAGGCTAGGCAAGACGTTGATAGAGAGTGTTTGTGCTCGCATCTGTTGTGACTTTATCTCATCGGTTGCATGGTTTATGGTCTGCAGTGCCGATTGCACTTGTGTTAGATAGCGCTGGGCATCATCTGTAAGCAATAACTTTCTATGCTGACGAATGAACAAGGGGACGCCTACAAATGATTCCAATCCCTTGATCTGTTTGCTGATGGCTCCATGAGTAACAAAAAGCTCGTCGGCCGCTTTGCTAAAACTCAAGTGCCTTGCAGCAGATTCAAAAGCCAAGAGCGAATTGAGAGGAGGAAGAGGTGAGTGCATCATGTCTCCATTGACTATTTGTGTGAGAATATCTCACCCTAAGTGGACGATAACTCCTTTGCGCATCTTGTGCAAATATCGTCTAATAGCGCCATTATTGAGACCTTATCTTTTGTGAGATTTATTTATGCCATTCGAATTATCCTATGAACTTATCGCACTCTTGTTCGGCGTGGCCATGCTCGCAGGCTTTATCGACGCAATTGCCGGAGGCGGCGGTTTAATTACTATTCCAGCGCTCATGTGGGCAGGTCTTCCCCCTACTGCTGCATTGGCGACCAATAAGCTGCAAGCCTGTGGTGGAAGTTTCTTTGCCAGTCTCTATTTCGTGCGTAAAGGCATGGTGAAACTCACAGAAATGAAGTTGGCCATAGCGTGTGCTTTCGTCGGAGCCGCGCTCGGTACCATAGCCGTACAGATGATCGATACGGCTTTCTTAGAGACATTATTACCCTTCTTAATTTTAGGCATCGGTGGCTACTTTTTGTTTTCAAAGAAGATCAGCGAAGAAGACAGACATCAAGTTGTTACACCAGTCATGTTTGGTTTTACCGCTGCATTCGGTGTGGGGCTATATGATGGATTTTTTGGACCTGGCACTGGTAGTTTCTTCGCATTAGCCTTTGTTTCATTGGCTGGTTTTGGTCTTGCTAAAGCCACTGCTCATGCGAAAGTGCTGAACTTTTCGACTAATATCGCTTCACTCATCTTCTTTGCCATCGGTGGTAAGGTGTTTTGGATACTCGGAGGTATTATGCTTGTCGGCCAGGCAATCGGCGCCACTTTAGGCTCTCGTATGGTTGTTACCAAAGGAACAAAAATCATCAAGCCACTGGTAGTGACTATGTCTATCGCCATGAGTGTGAAGCTACTGTCGACTCAATATGATCTGTTTGCTTGGGTTTAATCACGACGCGGAGCTTCTATCTTATGGCTGGTTTGAGAAAATTAGAAGGCTCGGTAATAAATTGTTATGCACAAAAGGAATAAATTAATATGCCCCATGTAGAAATAAAATACTCTGATGATTTAGATATCGATACCAACAAGGTGTTTGATCTTGTAGAGTTCATCATCAACTCGCAGGATGCAAGTGCTGGTGTATGTAAATCAAGAGCCTATCCATGCTCTCAGTACAAATACCCTCACGTACTTATAATCGTATCTTTATTAACTAAGCCACATCGAGACCAAGAATTTACCAACACATTAAGTGAGAAAATAGCAAAAGAAGTGAAAAAGGAGTTTAAACAAAGCCTGTATTTTTCACTAAACATTGAATATAGCACAGCTAATTACACTACAAATGTTCATCTTGTCGAAGGGGATAAACTACAGAGTATGGAAGATAATCCTATCAGCTAACAGATTTCACCCATTGAGTTTATACAGGGACTAGCCTTAAGGTAAACTTAGCTTTGGTATACGGCCAAGCTAAGTTTGCTCCCTGTAGTTCAGAATGAAGATTTACTTATCTTTCAGCATAAGCCTTGGTGACTTCTTCGGCGATAATGGCAACTCCCGCACGCATCTTGGCTTCATCTTGGACATAGTTCATTCGCAAACATTGATGAGCGTGATCCCAGTCTTCCTTTTGTCCAAAGAAAAAGTACTCTCCGGGCACGATCAATACACCTCGAGCCTTTAACCTGGCATAAAGCGCCATCGTGGGGATCGGCAACTCATCGAACCATAACCAGAGGAAGATAGCGCCTTCAGGCTTATGAATTTTAAATCTGCTATCACTAATAGATTGCTGTAATAAAGACACTGCAAACTCTGACTTTTCTTTATAGAAAGGTTTGATTACCGTTTCGCTTAAACGCAGCAGATCGCCGGAATCTATCATATGCCTGGCGATTGCAGGGCCGAATCCTCCGGGGGCTAGACTAATAATGCCATTAAGATTGGTCAGTGCCTGAGTGATCGTCTCATTGGCGATCACTATGCCGCAACGCACTCCGGGAAGTCCAAGTTTTGACAAACTCATGCATAAGATGGTGTTGCTGTTCCAAAACGGAGTCACCTCTTCGAAGATGATATTAGGGAAAGGCGTACCATAGGCATTATCTATGATGAGGGGGATGCCCTTTTCACGTGCCAACTGATCCAACTTAGAGATTTCTGTGTCGGTTAACACATTGCCTGTGGGATTCGTTGGGCGTGAAACACAAATGGCAGCCACTGAATCATCGACTTCCAGACGCTCAAAGTCCACATGATATTTAAACATGCGGTTATCTAACAACTCGATATCTGGCCGATAGGAGACAAAAATATCATCATCCAAGCCCGCATCACTGTATCCTATGTATTCAGGTGCCAAAGGCAAGAGTATTTTCTTATGGCTGCCATCAAGTTGTTTTCCCGCCAGTAAGTTAAACAGATAGAAGAAAGCACTTTGGCTACCGTTGGTCAGACTGATGTTTTTCTCGCTGATATCCCAGCCATAAGTATCTCGTAACTGGCCTGCTAAGGCTGTTAGAAAGCTATCTTTACCTTGGGGGCCATCATAGTTACCTAATGCCGAAACTAGCTCCCCATTAGCAAGCATCTCAGTGGTTGCTTGGTGAAAGTAATCCTGCATCGCCGGAATTGTCGCAGGGTTGCCACCACCTAACATAATGGCGCCAGGTGTACGTAGCCCTTCATTGAGATCATCCATCAGACGGGTGATCCCTGAGTAACGATTAAATTTTTCACCAAACTTTGAAAACTGCATGACCCTAATACCTAAAACCGTAATTGCTTATGAATGCCTGTAGTAACAATTTTTAGTGAGAAACGCACTCATTATTTGATTTTTTTGTGACTAATTTGGAATATCTCATGTTTTATTCGGAAAATAGTAAAATATTCATCAGTTAGGCACTTAGAGGTGTTCTCATACAAGTGATCCTATTTGTTATCTGGCAAGAGCCTTTGTTCTTGTGAAAAGGGTCGAGTTTTCTTACTATAGCAAAATAGAAACTCTCCACTATCTCCCTCATTTTTAAACGAGAATGCATGAAATTTATCCACACTTCTGACTGGCATATCGGCAGGCAGCTTCATAATCAGAATCTGCTCGACGATCAGCGCTTCGTTTTAAATCAGATCGTTGAATTTGCTGTCGAACATGACGTCGACGGCGTAATTATTGCCGGTGACATCTATGACCGATCCATTCCGCCAGCCAATGCAGTGGCGCTGCTCGATGAGGTAGTGAATCGTCTCGTTAATGAGCTTAAAATCCCCATTATCATGATAGCGGGTAATCATGATGGCCATGAGCGTCTGGGTTTTGCTTCGAGACAGATGATTGATAGTGGTTTACACATCATCGGCCCACTGAGTAAGGATATTGCAGCCATTACTCTCTCGGGTAAAAATGGTGATGCTGTGTTTTATGGCTTGCCCTACGCCGACCCCGCCACTGTGCGCCATGTGTTCGATTGTGAGTTGAGTAGTCATGAAGAGGCGATGGCTAAATTGCTTGAGCAAGTACATGACCACGATAGTCAAGGCTTACCCAAAGTCGTGATTAGCCACTGCTTCCTCGATGGCGGCAGTGAGTCTGAATCTGAACGTCCATTGAGTATAGGCGGCGCAGATAAAATCTCCCCAAGCTTATTTACTCCGTTTAATTATACGGCGCTGGGTCATCTTCATGGGCCTCAGTATAAGGGAGCTGAGCATGTCAGGTATTCAGGCTCCATGCTTAAGTACTCTTTCAGTGAGCAACATCAGCATAAATCGGTCACCTTGGTCGAGTTAGATGATGCAGGTCAGGCGAGCTTCGAGTTATTGCCACTGGCTGCGATGAGAGATGTGCGTATCATCGAAGGAGAGCTGGCTGAGTTACTCGAGCAAGGAAAAACAGATCTGAATCGTGAAGATTACCTGATGGTGAGACTGTTAGATAAAACTGCCATTTTAGATGCCATGGGTAAGCTTAGAGGCGTTTATCCTAATGTACTTCACCTGGAACGTACGGGCTTGATGGCAGATAATGGCAAAGTGGAACTAAGCCGGGATCATATCAAGAAGGGGGAGTTAGATATGTTCAGTGACTTCTTCTCTCAGGTATTTGGTGAGTCAATGACTGAGGCCCAACAACAGGCGATGACCGCGGCGATTGATGAGTTACACAAAGTGGAGAATGCATCATGAGGCCATTAAAGCTGGTGATGTCGGCCTTTGGTCCCTTCGCATCGACTCAGGAAACCGATTTTTCGGCGCTGGGCACAAATCCATTATTCTTGATCAATGGGCCGACTGGTGCGGGTAAAACGACGCTTTTGGATGCCATCTGTTTTGCCCTGTATGGCAAGACCACAGGTGATGAACGTGAAGGCAGTCAAATGCGCTGCGACTTGGCTGTAGACAGTCTACTCACTGAGGTGACTTTTAGTTTTGCCTTAGGTGATATTCAATACCACATCCGCCGGGTACCCGAGCAGCAAAGAATCAAGAAAAGTGGTGATGGTTACACAGTGCAGAAACCTGAGGCTCAGTTGTATCGTATCGACAGTGACGGTAACGAACATCTGCTGGTGGCGAGTAAGGTGTCAGAAGCGACCGCTGAAATAGAGCAACTAACAGGCCTAGATGCTGATCAGTTCCGTCAGGTAATGGTGCTGCCTCAGGGCAAGTTCCGCGAACTCCTGATGGCGGACTCTAAAGACAGAGAGAAGATATTCAGCCAGCTATTTCAGACTCAAATTTATCGCAAGATTGAAGATAAGCTCAAGTTTCAGGCTTCTGCCATCCGCACCGCAGTGCGTGATCATCGTAATAGACGGGATGGCATGTTGCACAATATTGCCCTCGAGTCAGATGAGGCGTTAAACGCTGAGCTTGCACTGGCATCGCCCGAGTTAGCGATTGCCTTAGAGAACAAAGATAAGGCGACTTCGGCGCTTATTGAAATAAGTAAGCGGCTTGAATCATCTAAGTTGCTGGTCAATGATTTTGACGTTCAGGATAAATTAAAACAGTCAGCGATATTACTGGCCGAGAAAAAAAAGGATATTGATCAACACCAATTCAGACTTGAGAGTGGGCACAAAGCTCTGCAGCTTAAGCCGGTTGTTGATGTGCTGGTGGCAAGGGAGTCTGAACTGGATCAGGCTCAAGATGTGGTAACTAGGACTCAATCTGCAAAACAATTGAGTGAACAGGCATTAACTCTTAGCCAAGCCAAGTTCGACAGCTTAGGTGAGTTAGAGCTGAAATTACAGCAAGCCCAGAATGATGAACTGCAATTACATGCCTTATTCCCTCAACTTCAGGGACTAGAAAGCCAGCAAAAAGAGCTAAGCGCAGCATCACTTGAACTCAATCAAGCTAAAGATAAAGGCACTAAGGCGAAGTCAGCGTTAGATGCATTAACCTTAGATAAGCAAGCCGCCGAGCAACGTGTTCCTCAGTTAGAGCAAGTCGCAGGTGAGCAGGTCAATGCTCAGCAAGCCCTCACTTCACAAAGCGACTTGATTGAGCGTTACCAGCTGTGGCAACAGGCTAGTTTAGAAGCGGGGAAAACAGAGCGGCTCCTAGGACACGCTCAAGAGAAGGGACAAGCGTTACGCTTGAGTTTTACCCAAGCTCAAACTCATAATCGACAATTACAGCTTGTTTGGCATCGCGGTCAGGCGGCGAGTTTGGCCATACAGCTTAAAGCTGGGGATCCATGTCCCGTGTGTGGTAGTGAGGAGCATCCAAACCCTACCAGGAGTGAGCAAATACTGCCGACAGAAGATGGGTTGCAACAAGCGCAGCGCAATGAAGAGTTGGCAAATGAGTCATTAAATCAAGCTAGAGCCGAGTATTCAGGTTTAAAGACTAAGCACCTGGAGCAGTCGCGACAAGTCGGTGATTATCAATATAAGCTAGGCGAACAGGCATCTCAGACCCTGGAGTCGCTTCAATCCCATTGGCAGCTGTTACAGCAGCAGGTGAGTCAGGCAAATGCAGCTGCGCAGCAACTGACTGAGCTTAGGCTGCAGTTGCAAACTTGGCAGTTCAAAGAGCAGGAGCTTAGAATTGTGCTCGAGACTGAACGGGAGCTATACCAAGCAGTGCAAACTCGCGTCGCTTCTCTTCAGGGCCAGTTAGAGCAAGCATCAGCATCAATACCCGATGAATATCGTAGTTTAGATGCGCTTAATGCCGCAATTAACCGAGCACAATCCAGCGTTGCAGGTTTTAAGAAGCAGATCCAAGATATTCGTCAATCACATACTCAAGCGGTGGAGCAAAATGCGGCACATGGCGCGGCATTGATAGCTGTCGAGTCCAGTTTAGTGCAGGCAAAAGATCAAAGTGAAAAGGCGAAAGTCGAGCTTGAGGCTCAATTAGCAATGTCTGGATTCAGTGATAAACAGGCGTTAATTCAAGCCCTGTTATCCGGTGAAGAATCACAGCAAATAGCCGATGAAATAGCTCTGTACCAGAAGGAGTGTGTCGCCAATCAGACGACCCTTGTTCAAATAAACGATAAGCTTGACGGGAAAGTTAAGCCAGATTTAACAGACATAGAGGCTGGTTTATCCACTAGCCAAACTGAGCAACAAGAAGCTGAGCATAGATGGCAGACTATACAGAGCAGAGTGACTCAACTTATTGAGACTCAAAAGCAGCTGAGTGATGCAGACGCACAAGCTAAGAAGTTAGAGGATGAATACGCCGTTATCGGTACTTTATCTGATGTTGCCAATGGACAGACGGGCAACAAGATAAGCTTACAGCGCTTTGTGTTAAGTGTGCTGCTAGATGATGTGCTGCTAGAAGCGAGTCATCGGCTGCAGCTGATGAGTAAAGGCCGTTATCGTCTGTTACGCAAAGAGGATCGTGCAAAAGGCAATAAGGCCTCGGGGCTTGAGCTTGAAGTCGAAGATGCTTATACCTCTAAGGTTCGCCCTGTGGCGACCCTGAGTGGCGGTGAGAGTTTTATGGCGGCGCTTTCTATGGCATTGGGTTTATCTGAAGTTGTGCAGGCCTATGCCGGGGGAATTAAGCTAGATACCCTGTTTATCGATGAGGGCTTTGGCAGCTTAGATCAAGACTCACTGGATTTAGCTATCCGCACCTTGATGGATTTGCAATCTTCCGGCCGCATGATAGGGGTGATCTCCCATGTATCCGAGATGAAGGAGCAGATAGGCACCCGCATCGATATCATAAAGACTGCTGTTGGCAGCGAAACGGCCATAGTACTGCCGTAGTATGATTAGCGCTTTCTGAATGCTGGATAACTAATGCATTAGTTCTGTTGAAACGAATGGCTCTAATGCAATAAAAATCACATTAAGAATAATTATTCAAAATTTTCTAGCCGATCAGTTTGTACTTTGGCTTAATTTTGGTATAAATTATCTCGATTGCTTATCCCTGTGGATAAACAATCCAAATTTATACAAATGTAACAAAACCGTGTGTCATGCCTTGATATAACAACACTTATGTCACTAACACCAATAATGGATGACACTTTATTGACAGGATAGCTCCGGTTTTTTGTGCTAAAACAAAATAAGTAAGATGGGGCTTCAAGTTGCAAACGGGTAAATTTTCATTTTTTAAGGTTTCTTTTTTAAAGTCACCCCTATCGAATATTCAGGCATTCTTGTCTTTACAAGAGTCTAGTTTTCACAAGAAAGTCATGCTCGGCGGGGGGCTACTTATTGCCGCTGCCATTCTATGGCCCACGAATAAGGAATCACTACCACAACGCATTCCGATCGATTTAGATATCGAGTCAGTGATTGATCAGCTTAAGCCGACTACTCCAGTAGAAAGTGTCATCACACGGCCAGATTTTATTCATCAGATCACTAGTGGTGATACGCTCAGTGGTCTATTCATGCAGGCTAGCGTGGATCAGCAAACCATGCATCGTGTTTTAGAGGCCGACTTGAATGTGTTGGCATTAGATACGTTAAAGCCTGGTAACCAAATAAAGTTCTGGCTCGATGACAAGGGAGAGCTTGAAAAGTTAGAACTCTACTTTTCTGCGGCACGTCAGGTGGTGTTTACTCGTTTCGATGACGGTAGTTACAATGTCGAAGAGAACAATATCGAAGGGATCTGGCGCAATCGTAATGTCTCAGGTGAGATCCATGGTTCTTTCTATGTTTCGGCCAAGAAGATAGGTTTAAATGCTGGAGAGATCCAACGTATCGAATCCCTGCTAAAAGAGAAACTTAATTTTGCTCGGGATCTACGTGCCGGTGACCGATTCTCGGTATTGATGAATGATCAGTTTATCGATGGCACGGCTACAGGTGCCAGTGATATCTTAGGTATCACGATTCATCGTGGCCGCAGTGATATTACCGCTTTTCAAAACAGCGACGGTAACTTTTACGATGATAAGGGCCGTAGCCTGTCACGTGCATTTCAGCGTATTCCTTTGTTGAAGAATTACCGGATTAGTTCACGCTTTAATCGTCATCGCCATCATCCTGTGACAGGGCGAATATCCCCTCATAATGGTACTGATTTCGCGACGCCAATTGGTACTAAAGTCATCGCTCCCGGTGACGGAATCGTCTCTCTGGTGACTGATCATAGATATGCCGGTAAGTATGTGGTGATAGAGCATGGTAATAAGTATCGAACTCGCTATTTGCACTTGTCGAAAGCCTTAGTTCATAAAGGCCAACGTGTTACTCGTGGCCAGGTTATAGCACTTTCAGGGAACACCGGGCGCATAACCGGCCCGCATCTTCATTATGAGTTCCATGTTAATGGTCGTCCTGTGAACCCCATGACAGCTAATATTCCTATGTCCAGTAAGCTGTCTAAAAAGCAGATGACTGAGTTTGAGCAACTGGTCAAGGTTCGCAAGATGATGATGGGCCAAGTTTAAGCTTATTATTTGATTTACGCTTTCAATGAAATGAATGACAAAAAATATCAGCCAATGGCTGATATTTTTTGTCCTACTTTTGGTGCTTATATTCATATCTATAGATCATCGCTAGATTTTATTACGAAGAGGTTATATTTTTATCTTTAAATAACAAGTGATTATAAGTTCAACTTTCTCCATGTATAAAGTTGAACGTTTAAATTAACTCACTTGTCTGTGTTTAGTCGAGTGTGTTCAGTCTGTTTGATATTTTAGGTTAACAAGTTTTTCTTTCGCTATGAAAGAGCTTAAATAACAATAAAAGGCGAACAGATGAAGTTACAAGGCATTATTCTTCCTATAGCACTGACTGCACTAGCAGCTTGCAACAATAGCCAAAACACTCAAGAACTAAGCCCTCAAAAACTCAGCCCTCAGAAACAAGATGCTCACCAAGCTGTCAGTCAGGCCAAGCAAGATGATGAAAGGCTAGCTGAGAGGCTTGCAACAGTGGAAACGCGAGTGGAGGCATTGCTTGCTCTGCTGACTCTAGAGGAGAAAATCTCCTTAACCCATGCCAATGCTAAATTCTCAATCGCGTCCATCGAACGACTAGGGATCCATGAAATGTGGATGTCTGATGGTCCACATGGGGTGCGTCATGAGATAGAGCGTTATAGCTGGAATTCAGCCAATTGGAAAGATGACTACTCGACATACCTTCCACCGCTCACCGCTGTGGCGGCCAGTTGGGATCCTGCAATGGCGACCCTTCACGGTAATGTGCTGGGTAGTGAGGCTCGTCATCGCAGAAAAGATGTGATCTTAGGCCCTGGAGTTAACTTGGCTCGCTTGCCATTGTACGGGCGCAATTTTGAATACTTGGGTGAAGATCCCTATTTAGCGGCTAAGCTGGTGGTCCCACAAGTTAAAGCTATTCAGCGTAACGATGTTGCCGCCTCAGTTAAACATTATGCACTTAATACTCAAGAGCTTAATCGTACTGGCGTCGATGCTAAACCCGACGAGCGTACATTGCGAGAGATCTACCTTCCGGCTTTTGAAGCGGCAGTGAAAGAGGGCAACACTCAAACTATCATGGGATCTTATAATCGTTACTATGGCACCAATGTTAACCAGAGTAAGCACTTGGTAATGGATATCTTAAAAGGAGAGTGGGGTTATAAAGGTATTTTGCTCACCGACTGGAATGTTGATATTAATACCTATGATGCCGCTATGAACGGTCTCGATATCGAAATGGGCACAAATGTCAAAAATTATGATGATTATTTTTTGGCTCAACCTCTGCTGGAGATGATTGAGTCCGGCAAGGTGCCCTTAGCCGTACTGGATGACAAAGTCAGGCGTATCCTTAGGGTGCAGCTGACCATAGGCATGATGGATAAGAAGCGTTTGTCCGGTCAGCGCAATATTACGGAGCATCATCAGGCGGCGCGGGACATTATCGCTAACGCAGTTGTGCTTTTAAAAAATGAAGATCAGGTGCTGCCGCTTAATGAGGACAAGATTAAGACAATATTGGTTCTAGGCCCAAATGCTGAGATGCTCCATAGTCAAGGTGGTGGTTCATCTGAAGTAAAGTCGCTCTATGAAATCTCACCAGTACAAGGGCTCAAAGATAGATTCGGTGACAAGGTTGAAATAACGGTAATGAGAGCACAAAGCGGTGCGGCGGTGTCGCCCATTGCCACCGATTATATGGCGGTTCGCCATTGGACGGGAACTCCCCAATGGGAGCTGACACGCTTTGTTGATCGCCTGCATCAAAAAATACTAAGAGCCGATGATTGGATAGCCAATTCAGCTTATCGAGTCAGCGAGCCTGGACAGGCCGAGTATGTGCAACTAAGCACTCTAATTAAGCCTCTAGCCACAGGAAGTCATAAATTACAATTAGCACTGGATGGTCAGGCAAGCTTATCCATCGACGGTAAGCAGGTACTCACACATCAAAGCGAATCTTTAACCATTATCGAACATTCGATAATGCTCAACGCGGGCCAAGGATATCATTTCGAACTTAATTATAACGGCAGTGGCAGTGTGGTTCTGGGGTGGGAAGCCCCTAGTGCCTTGTTTACTCCTGAGAGTGAGTACTTAGCCGCGGCTAAATCGGCTGATGCGGTGATTTACTTTGGCGGCTTATCTCATGCAGATGACAGAGAAGCCATAGACAGAGCCGATATGAAGCTACCCAATGGTCAAGATAAAGTTATTGCTAAGCTTATCGCCACTAATCCTGATACTGTCGTTTTCTTAAATGGTGGCTCGGCGGTAGAGATGCCCTGGGCGCAGCAGGCCAAAGCCATAGTTTGGGGCTGGTATGGGGGCATGGAGGCAGGTAACGCCTACGTCGATATTCTATTTGGAGATGTTAACCCTAGTGGCAAGATGCCCATAACCTTGCCGGTTAAGCTTGCTGATACTGCGCCTATCGCACTGGATGACTACAATGCCGTTGAGTCCCTTTATAAGGAGGGAGTGTTTATCGGTTATCGCTGGTTTGAACAGCAAAATATTAAGCCACTATTTCCCTTTGGTCATGGTCTGTCTTATACCCAGTTTGAATACAGTGATATTAAGCTTTCTTCGGCTAGTTTCGAGGAAGATGCCAGTCTGACTGTAACCGTTAAGGTGACCAACACAGGTAAGCGAGATGGCAGTGAAGTTGTGCAGCTTTACCTTCACGATATTGATGCTAGTGTGCCTCGTCCCATTAAAGAGCTTAAAGGCTTTAGTAAAATTGCACTTAAAGCGGGTGAAAGTGGTGAAATATCGATAACTCTTAATCAACGCGACCTGTCTTTTTGGGATGTCAAAACCAATAACTGGTTAGCTGAGCCTGGAGAGTTTGAGGTGATGTTAGGATCATCGGTGGAAGATATACGTCAAAAAGCGAGATTTACTTATCGCTAACTTTCACTCCTTATCATGCAGCTAGTTTTAGCAATCAGGCTAGCTGCACTTTGTTAGTTTTAGTTAAGTGATTTTTTGTGTAGCTTGGCGGTAATTTTTTCGATATTGAGTTGGGGTCAACCCTAGCGTTTTTTTAAAGAAAGTATTGAAAGTCGCTTTACTGTTAAACCCGGCTTGTTCCATGATCTGTAACATAGTCGTGTTGGTATTTTCATTTTGTTCCAGGAGTCGTTTGCTTTCATCGATACGATAACTGTTGATAAATTCAAAGAAATTCTGTTTGAAATGTCGATTTATAATCTGAGACAGGGAGCGCGATGTCAAGTCTAATTGATTCGCCAGGTTCTCGAGAGTGAGCAAGTGATTGAGATAAGGCTTATTGGTTTTCATATACTCTAACACCATGTTTATCGTCTCAATATCTATGGTTTTTTATCCAGCGTTGCTGTGTCTTTTTTATCGGCCTCTATGCCTTTAAAGACACTGGAAAAGCTAAGACTAAAGAAAATAAGTACGCTGATTAGCAGAAGTACGGTGTAATTTGAGGCTAATCCTAAGAACTCATAATCGATAATAAGGTCGAACTCGAATGTAGAGAACATGGCAAGTGAAACTAATATTGCATCGGTACGTATAAAGAGAAAGCCTATGACCAGAATTTTAAGCCATGTCAGATCTACCTCCTCGATGTTGGCAAACTTATCTTTGATCTTCGTCTGATAGCGCTGTAATTCAATCAGGCAGAGCACACCACAGAACAAGCGGAAGCACTCTCTGAATAGGCCTATAAAACGAGTATACAGGGGCTCTTCTGCCACTTGGTAGTTGTTTAGTATTGCCATTTTGCTTGAGTGGTCCACTAGGTACCAGATGTTAATTTGATAAAAACAGTAAAGCAAAAATGGCACAAATAGCAATGCATCTTGTTGTTGTAATTTGAACTCTTTATAAATCAGTGAGCGGACATAAAACAGTAGCAGTACGGCCTCTAACCAATAGGCATGACCAAAAACGTAAAAAATATTGGGAGATATATCGATGACATAGGCTCTGAATGCAGCGCCATAATTGATTAAGGTATCGAGAGGGATTGCGACATATGACAGGAGAAACAGCGCCAAGAGGGTATTGCTCTGTTTATTTCCTTGCT
Organism: Shewanella psychrophila; assembly: GCF_002005305.1. Classification (NCBI taxonomy): domain Bacteria; kingdom Pseudomonadati; phylum Pseudomonadota; class Gammaproteobacteria; order Alteromonadales; family Shewanellaceae; genus Shewanella; species Shewanella psychrophila. The sequence continues at coordinate 2,051,740 of NZ_CP014782.1, read as the reverse complement.
TGAAAGTGAGTAGAAAGAAAGCGAATAATGCGCACTGATATAGGGTGATCAGCAGTACGATATCGTGGGTGTTAAACAGCACAGTATTCATGAACCATCCCTTAAGCTTTTATTATTTTTTATGCTTATATGGCGTTTATATTAGCGAGAAAGCGCTTACATGTCTGTGGCCGCCGAGATTTTTTTGTTGCAGTTTTTATTTGTATTGCCAGATATCGGCTCTGCTTAAGTTTGATATGAACAGCAAGATCACAGGGGGGAGCATGTATACTGATATCAATGGGCTCATATCTTGGTTTCTCATCTATGAACTTGACGTTAAATCACCTGTTTAAAATATCATCTGGCTTACTGCTGTTGGTTTGCTTGTCGATACAATCTGAGCCACTCGTCATCGCTTCGAGCGAGGGGCCTCCTCATACGATCGATGATATTCATCACGGTATCGATCTTGATATTGTCGAGGCGGTACTCAGACGGCTTGGATATGAAGTCGACTATCAGTTTATGGGCTTGAAACGGGCTAAGCGTGAAGTTGAGATGGGGCGTGTGGATGTTAGTGCACCTATCTTTATGCAGTCTGATGTCGCTGGCAGTTATATTTCATCACCCATAGTGCAATATCAACCTATGGTGTTCTCCCTTAAGAGCGCAAACCTTGCGCCTGCATCAATTTTAGATATGCAAGGGCATAGCGTGGTGACCTTTCAGGGAGCACCTGGCTATTTTGGTGCCGATTTCGAGGTACTTGCCGAGGGAGAATATTACACTGAGCTTACGGATATGGAGGCTATTTCAGAGTTATTGGCCAAAGGGCGCTATGATTTTGCCGTGCTCGACAAATACATTTTTTATTATTTCTATCGGCTCAATGAAAAGTCCAGAGACGTGTCTATTTTCACTGAGCATAAATTGATTGCACCAGTCGCTGCCAGTGCCGCTTTTCATAATGAATCTCTTAGAGATGCGTTTAATCGAGAGTTGCCTAAGTTTATGGAGAGTGAGGAATATAAACAGATCTTCGAGCGCTACTTAGGCTCTGCGCTCTTGTCATCTGAGCCAACTAAATTTCATAATCCTGACGAAATTCCATTATAAAATAACTTGTGCATGAAACCTTGTCTTTATATGGATTGGTATCGCAATCAAGATAACTTAAGTCAAATGACATGATGGCAATTAAGTGTAAGGGTTTTGATTATGTTCGACTAAGGTCAACAGTAGCCTGAGATCAAACTCCAACTGATGGTAATCTCCCTCCATATGGCAGCAGAGCTGATAGAAGGCCTTGTTGTGATCTTTCTCTTTCAGGTGGGCTAGCTCGTGAACCACCACCATACGTAGTAGCGATTCAGGGACACGCTTCAACCGTGATGAAATGCGAATTTCATTCTTCGCCTTAGTCTTGCGTCCTTGTGCCCGAGATACGAAGGAGTGTAATCCCAGAGCCTGATGGCTGAGGGATATTTTATCATCATATTGAATCTTCGATAGGGGCTGAGATTTCCGTAGGTAACGGTTTTTAATCTCGATGGTGTAATCGTATAGAGCCTTGTCGGTGCGAATATCATGGATTTGGGGATGACGGCTCAGCAGTACAGACTGAAGCTTTCCACTTTCAAGCAAGCTAGAAACTTGATCTTTTATTTCTTGGCGATAACCGTTTAGGTATTTAAGCTGATTTTCCATGAGTTAATCTAATATAAATTATTTTGTTAAGGGCATAAAAAGAGGGCGTTTAGCCCTCATATTAACTTAGCATTTAGTCTAAAAAACTTAGCTTTCTGACTCTTCATTGCCCCAAACATTAAAGATATGCTGGTTGTGATAAGCGTATGCCGCATCAAATGCAGGCTTTTGGAAACGCTTTAGCCCCAGACCTTCGAAATCTACCTGAGGTGGATTTCGCTTCAGACGTTCTTTGACTGTCACTGGTGATATCAAAATAACCGGTAAGTCGAGCAACTGAATGGCGGCTTCGGCCTTGAAGGTGGTAGCACTGCCAGCAAGTTTACCTTTCTGCTCTCGTGAAATGATAACGACTTTATCGACATGGTAATCTTCCATTAGCTTCTTAAAAGCGAATTGAAAATCACGAATCGATTCGGTAGTTTCTGAATGTGAAATGATGAATGATTGCTGACGACAATCAGGTATATTAAATGTCTCACCTTCATAGCTCAATAAGCTAATTACCGCTTCTCCGCCTTTTAATTCTACGCCACAAACTCTCATGTTAACCCTTAAAATATTCTTGACCAAGCGACTTAACCTTAGCCGATAATCGTAATTGATATCTAGCCGCCAAACTCATTTAACGACTATTTAACTGTTTGGTTTACTCAGGTGTTTCCTGAAGCTTTGATTTTGGTTTTCTTAGCATAGGAGCGTCACCGATATCGACACCAGTAATGAAGCGCTTGTCTTGCTTCTTAGGTTTAGCCTTTGCTGTATTCTTGGTTTTCTTTGCCGTCGATTTCTTGGCTGTAGTCTTAGTTCTCTTGTTGGTGTTTGGCTTATCTTTCAAGCCAGAGAATTTAGCGACTAAACCATCGATAATAGTGAATTCGAATGTCTTGCGTAGGAATACCTGTACTTGCTTGAAGCTGAGCCAGTCTTTAGGTCCGACGAAAGAGATGGCATCACCCTTAGCCCCGGCACGACCCGTACGACCAATTCTATGGACATACTCTTCGGCAAATTTTGGCATGTCGAAGTTAATCACCAGGGAGACATTGAGAAGATCTAGCCCTCGTGATGCAACATCTGTGGTGACCAAAATTTTCTGCAGACCGCGGCTAAATTGATCCATGATCTGGTTACGCTCATTTTGTTTCAAGTTACCGCTCAATGATGCGGTACTGTGCCCTGATGCGGCTAATTTAGCCGCTAATCTGTCTGTATCTTCACGAGTCGCGGTAAAGATAATGATTTGCTTATGAGTCTCATTGTTTAAGATACTGTCTAGCAGGGCTTCTTTGTGATCTAAGTGATCCGCAAGATAGATGCGCTGGGTAATATCTAAATTTTCGATATTGCCTGCACCTATATCTACATGCTCTGGAGACTTTAACAATTCGGCGGCAATTTCATTAATCTGACCATGATCTAATGTTGCCGAAAACATCAAGGTTTGACGACGTTTATGATCGGCGGCTTTGTTAATGGCTTTTAGCTGTTCGGCAAAACCGAGATCCAACATACGGTCGGCTTCATCTAAGATGAGCAGCTCGAGACCGTTTAGATGTAAATGGTGCTGAGCTAGATGATCCGCCAAGCGACCAGGAGTCGCCACTACAAAGTGTGGGTCGCGGGCCAGTAGCTTTGCCTGATCGTTAAAGTTCTCGCCGCCCAATATTTTCATTGCCTTGTATTGGGTGTTGGCGACTAGCAGGCGTAGCTGACTGTATACTTGGTTAGCAAGCTCTCGTGTTGGCAATAAAATCAACACTCTAGGGTCTCTCTTGCTCAATGCCCTTGTCGAAATAATCCTCTGCATCGCCGGTAACAAAAACGCTAAGGTTTTACCTGAGCCTGTTTTTGATGACGCCATCAGGTCTTTTCCTGATAGACCTACTGGTATAGCCTGCTGCTGGATCTCTGTAGGCGTTTCAATGCCCATATGATCGAGCGTGTCTAACAGACGTTTATCCAGTGAAAAATCGGTAAATTGCAAAGGTGTACTCCAAATTTGATTTGACTGAGTATTATAACCCGACTTTGCTAGATTGGGCTATAAACATCCCTCAATCTTGATCGGTTTGCGTGCTCTTTAAGCGGAGGTGGCAGCATATCTTAAAATAGTCAGTTTCTTTATCTGCTCGATGATGACGAATCAAATAGAAATAAATTAGTCATCAAACTGGCCCGGTGATGAGAATTTCTTTGTTATTTTGATGGCTTACGCTTAAAATCTCTTAGTGTTCTCATGTTCAGCTATACCTTGAGTAACGCTTTGTCCGCTTGTTGAGGGATTCAGATAAAGATTAGATAAAGGATTAGATAATGTATTCGTTGAAGCGCACTTCCTCTCTTGTTCAAATATCGGCCTTGTCACTGCTGGCAAGCAGTTCATTTTTTGCTGTTGCAGACAACATAGCTCAAGTTAATGAGGTTAAGGCAAATGATGCCTTAACTGTACAAGATGATAGTTTCTTCTATCTAGGTGCCAAAGGCGGTTGGGTTAACTATCAAAATGCCTGTGAAGCTCAGGCCGTCGATTGTGATGCCAACGATACCGCTTGGGGCGGGTTCGCGGGTTATCAATTTCACCGAAATTGGGGAGTTGAGGCCGGTTACGATGATTTTGGCCAAGCGTCGGCAATTTACCCTGAAACTGGGTTACTTAACGAGTATATAGGCACCATGAAAGGCTGGGAGTTCTCTTTGAAGGGCAACCTGCCACTCACCGAAAACCTAGATCTATTTGGTAAAGCCGGAACATTAAGATGGGACGGTGACAACACTGGCCCATTTTCCTATAGCAGCGACAATGGCTGGTCCCCTATGGTTGGCATAGGTTTAGAATATAAGCTCACTCCGTCTTGGGCTGCGCGTGTTGAGTATCAATATTTCGATTCGGTCGGCAGCGATCAGCTTGGGGGGAGTAATATCCACTTCACCAGTTTAGGACTCAGCTATCGCTTCGGCCAAACTAAGTCGGCGGCTAAAGCTGTAACTCTGCCAGCACCAGTGGAGCAGGTTATTGCGCCTGCCATCACGCCAAGCTCCATTGTTATCACCGCTATGACACAGGCAGTACATTTCGATTTCGATAGTGAAGTCCCTTTGCAGACGCATATCTTGGTTGAAGTTGCCGAGCATCTGAATCAATATCCAAGCTCATCGGTCGTGCTTCAGGGTTACACTGATGCCGTTGGTGCTTCAGGCTATAACCTTAAGCTTTCTAAGCGACGTGCCGAGTCTGTTGCCAGTTACCTTAAAGAGTTAGGGGTGAGCGAAGGACAAATAAGCGTCGAGGCATTAGGTGAGACTCATCCTGAGGTCGATAACATCACCGAAGCGCACAGAGCCAATAATCGCCGGGTGTATATCACTATCCCAGAGTTAACATTAAGCTTGGACAGTGCTGAGCCTGCTCAGTGATACTGTGTTAATTATTCTTCATGCTTGTCTGTCATAGATTGGATAAGGCAGGTAAATGTGTAATATTGGCCGATGGTTATACATCGGCTTTTTTTATATCGGCTTTTTTGCATCTAGAATAATGGGTTTTGGAGAGAATGAATGGCGACAGTTGGAATCGCACTGGGCAGCGGTGCAGCCAAGGGCTGGGCTCATATTGGCGTACTCAAGGGATTAGCCGAGATGGGGATCTATCCAGATAAAGTGTCAGGCTGCTCAATTGGCGCACTTGTCGGTGCAGCTTATGCCAATGAGCAGCTCGATGAACTTGAACACTGGGTGAGAAGTTTCTCCAGCTGGGATGTTTTGGGTCTGATGGATCTAAGTTGGCGTAAGGGAGGGCTTATCGGAGGCGATAGAGTTTTCGATGTGATTCAGAGCCGTATTGGCGATTTACAGATAGAAGATCTAAAAAAGCCCATGATCGCCGTTGCTACCGATCTCTATTCGGGTCAGGAGATCTGGTTTAGGGATGGAGATCTTCGCCATGCCATTCGCGCTTCCTGCTCAATGCCAGGCATATTACCGCCGGTTAAAGTCGGTGCACGTTGGTTGGTGGATGGCGCAGTGGTCAACCCTGTCCCTGTATCTGTCAGTAGAGCCATGGGCGTCGATGTAGTCATTGCGGTAGATCTTAACGGTCAGCGCCGTGGTCGAATGCAGGTCTTGCCAGTGGATATGACCTGTAATAAACCATCACTAGAGGAAAGTGTTAAAGCACAAGAGCATCAAGATACCGGCTTTATGGATTTGCTTGCTCGTGGTCGGGAATATGTCAGTCACCTGAGCGACAAATTCACCAAAGGTAGCCGCTCAGATCCCGGTATGTTGGCGGTGATGTCACAATCTATGGATATTCTAGAGCAACGTCATAAGCGCGCCAGACTCATGGGCGATCCACCCGATATTTGCCTGATCCCAGATCTTGGCGATATTGGAACCATGGAATTTCATCGTGCCGGTGAGGCGATAGCTGCGGGAGAACTGGCGGTGAAACACGCCAGGCATCAGATTGAGGCAGTGCTAAGCAAGTACTAAGAGAAAACTAATATGGTGGAAATCAATCCTTTCTTAGGAATTCAATGGTCTCTGGAATAAGTGCATCCATATACAAAAGGGCCTGTTCAGGCCCTTTTTATTAACTAGAATCTTAAATAGTCTGAATGGTATTAATTCAGTTTTACTACCATCTTCCCGCGGTTTTTTCCTTCGAATAAGCCGATAAAGGCAGCTGGTGCCTGTTCGAGTCCTTCATAGACGGTTTGTTCGGCCTTGACCGCTCCCGTCGCTAACCATTGCCCCATTTGTTGAGCAAATTCTGGATAATGATCCCAGTGTTCGAATACGATAAACCCTTCAATTTTAAGTTTCTTGATAATGAGCATGGCAAGGTTATTCGGCCCTGGTGTCGGTGTTGTATCATTGTATTGAGAGATCATGCCACATACGGCGATTCTGCCGTGGTCATTCATGTTGTTCAGAGCGGCAGTAAGATGCTCGCCACCAACATTTTCAAAATAGACATCTATGCCTTGAGGAGCAGCCAGTTTTAGTGCCGCACTGAGATCTTTTGTCGTCTTGTAGTTAATCACGGCATCGACACCTAAGTCTCGTAGGTGAGCGGCCTTCTCGTCGCTACCAACGGAAGCGACAACTTTAGCCCCCATTAATTTACCGAGCTGACACACGACGCTACCGACAGCTCCCGCAGCGCCAGAAACAAATAGGGTGTCTCCCTCTTTTAAGGCGGCAATTCGGGTCAATCCAGTCCATGCTGTCATGCCTGGCATCCCCAAGACTCCGAGGAAATGAGACTCACTTAAAGGGATCTGCGGGAGTCTAGTGTGATCGCTACCGTCGGTGACATAGTGGCTACGCCAGCCGTGCATGGCACTGACTCTACTGCCTATAGGAAACTCGGGGTTATTGGACTCAACCACTTCGCCTATAGAGCCTCCTTCCAGTACTTGACCTATCTGGAATGGTGCAATATAGCTCTCTCTGTCTATCATGCGACCGCGCATATAGGGATCTACAGACATCCATAGGTTTTTAACCAGGAACTCACCGTCTGTGATAGCTGGCAATTCCACTGATGTCTGCTTAAAGTTATCAGCAGTTGGCATACCCTCAGGACGAGAATCTAATAGTATTTGTGTGGCGTTCATAAAACCTCTTTGCTTTGCGCGCTAATTAATTGTGGTAAACTCTACACCTAAACTTTTTGCTGTGCAACTAGTTTGCGCGCAAATTAAATCTGATGTAAATTTAACTAAGCTAAATGCTGCATAACATTGAAGGTATGAGTTAGTGACCAAAATTATCCATTCAAAAATGAGTACAGACGATCGACAAGCAAGCAGTTGTTTGTCAGACAATGTTTGTTTTGCACTCTATACAGCAGGTAATGCCCTAGTGCGTGCCTATCGTCCCTTGCTGGATGAGTGTGGCTTAACCTATCCACAATACTTGGTGATGCAGGCGCTCTGGTTAAATGATGGCGTAAGTCTGACTCAGCTGTCTCAGGCAACACGTCTGGATTTAGGCACCTTAACTCCTATAGTCAAGCGGTTAGAAAATAAAGACTTATTGATCCGTGCTATTGACGCAGAAGATGAGCGTAAGAAGGCCATTAGAACCACTCCTGAGGGGCTCGCACTGAAACAAGAGGCATTAGCACTCAAGCAAGTTTTACTGGATAAAGTCACTCTGTCTGAGCCTGAAATTGAATCTTTGAGAAAAATGTGCATGACATTGACTCAAGACTTAAACAGGAAAGAGTGAGCTAGATTCAGCATGCCCACGCTTTTATTTTTACTATTCGTTATTTAATCTCTTTTCGGCATGCTTCCTGCTTAATACCTGCATATCTCTTTTTATGTCGGTATTTTGACAATGAATCCAATCACTAACCTTGCCAGTCAAATTAACTCAGGGACTATTGCCGGAGGCAATGCCAATAATGGTGGGGCTAAGAGTACCAGTTTGGCCGACAATTATGGTGTTAACAGTCATCAGACTGAAGCTGGGTCGAGCAGTGATAAGGTCAGCCTGAGTCAATCGAAAGAGGCGGCGACCGGACTCAATAGGGATGGGATTAAAGATGAGTCGGTGTCGCTTTCTCCTCGTGCAGCCAGGGCACAAAAAATTGAATCAATGGCGAAAGATTTTTTCTCTAAGGGCGACTTCTCTGCTGCCGACTTGCCAAAACTTATTCAACGACTGCATCAAGACGGGATCTTGTCGGATACCCAGCTGAATCGTTTGTCAGAAGGGGGCTTCGATTTACCGGAAGTTCAAGGTCAACCTGATGATTTTAAGGCGTTTATTCAAGATAAGCGTGAAGAATTAACAGCGAGTGGTGACACTGAAGGCATGACAGGTGTTTTGGTTAGCCTGCTAGACGATGCCCAGAGCGTACTCAATCAGATGGATAATGCTCAGAGTAAAGAGGTAGGGCAGAAAGCGACCAGGGTATCGGCTCAATTGAATATTTACCTTAAAAGTGATACTCAGATGTCATCGAGCGACCGTGAGCAGTGGCAGGGACTTAAATCTATGATGCAATTGGCGTCATCTATGGGGGAAAATCAACAAGCAGTTGGCATGGTCAATAGTTACCTAAGTCTAGGTAAATATTAGAGGACATGCATGCTTTTTAATGCCATTTATATTCGTATTGTTTAGATTATTACAGTTTAAAATCTCCCATCTATCTTGCTTTTTCCGGACCGTCAAGACCACTTTCATCAATAAGTGGTCTTGTTTGCAGGAATAAACTCTCGTTAAAACCTATCCCCAAAATCATGATCTCGATCAATGTTCTTTTCATGACTTTGTAGCCTAATACTCAATATATTGTGCTTTATTATAATTTAAACACTATATATGGTGTTATTTCGACGTCACTTGAGGAGGGATTGAACAATGCCAGTGGTTATTAAGCGGGATGGTTACCGCACGCCTTTTGACGAAACAAGGATTAGAGATGCTGTAGTGGCTGCAGCTAACTCGGCAGGTATTGAAGACAAGAGTTATGCGGTGAGTGTTGCCGCCTCCGTTGCTAAATGTGTGGCTGAGCATGCAGAGATAGATATTCACGAGTTACAAGACTTAGTCGAAAATCATTTGATGGAAGGGCCTTATAAGTCTCTCGCTCGCGTCTATATCGAGTACCGTCATGATAGAGACTTACATCGTGAAACAAGCAGTCGATTGAACCAGGAAATCCGCGGCTTAGTCGAGCAGACCAATGCGGCACTGTTGAATGAAAATGCCAATAAAGACGCTAAAGTTATTCCTACTCAGCGCGATTTGTTAGCGGGTATTGTGGCTAAACATTATGCTACCCGCCATATTTTACCAAAAGATGTGGTTGCCGCTCATGAGTCCGGTGAGATCCATTATCATGATCTCGATTATGCACCTTTCTTCCCCATGTTTAACTGCATGCTGATCGATCTCAGTGGCATGTTGACTAATGGCTTCAAGATGGGGAATGCAGAGATTGAGACGCCTAAGTCTATCTCTACAGCAACGGCAGTGACAGCGCAGATCATCGCTCAGGTAGCCAGTCATATCTATGGTGGTACCACCATTAATCGAATTGATGAAGTCTTGTCTCCCTTTGTGGCTAAAAGCTACGATAAACAGTATCAGCTGGCGTTAGACTGGGGGATCACTGATGCGAAAGCCTTCGCTACCGCGCAAACTGAAAAAGAATGTCATGATGCGTTTCAGTCATTGGAGTATGAGGTCAATACCTTACATACGGCCAATGGACAGACTCCCTTTGTCACTTTTGGGTTCGGTTTAGGCACTTCCTGGGAGTCTCGCCTTATTCAGTCATCTATGATGAAGGTACGGATTGCGGGCTTGGGTAAGAATCGCAAGACGGCGGTATTCCCAAAATTAGTGTTTGCTATTCGTGACGGCATTAATCACAAGGCGGGTGATTGTAACTATGATATCAAGCAACTTGCGCTTAAATGCGCCACGACCCGCATGTATCCGGATATTCTCAATTATGAGCAAGTAGAGAAAATCACCGGTTCCTTCAAGACCCCTATGGGTTGCCGCAGTTTTCTGGGTACCTATGAAGAAGATGGTGAGCTGATCCACGAAGGCCGAAATAACTTAGGCGTGGTGAGTTTGAATTTGCCAAGGGTTGCGCTGGAAGCCAAGGGCGATGAAACAGAGTTTTATCGTATCTTAGATCTACGTCTGGCTATCGCCCGTAAGGCTCTGGATACCAGAATTGAGCGTTTAGAAGGTGTTAAAGCCCGTGTGGCGCCAATCCTATATATGGAAGGGGCTTGTGGAGTAAGGCTTCGTGCCGATGATGATATCTCAAGTATCTTCAAAAATGGTCGCGCCTCTATTTCCTTGGGTTATATCGGATTACACGAGACGATCAATGCCCTCTTTGGTACAGATAAGCATGTCTATGATTGCGAAACCTTGCGTCAAAAAGCCATTGACGTCATCGAGTATATGAAAGCGGCGACCAACAAGTGGAAAGAGGAGACTAGCTATGCCTTCAGTCTTTACAGCACACCGAGTGAAAACCTCTGCAGCCGCTTTTGTAAGCTAGACACTCAGGTATTTGGTGTGATTGAAGGTGTGACAAAGAAAGGTTACTACACCAATAGCTTCCATCTCGATGTTGAAAAGCAAGTTAATCCATACGATAAACTGGATTTTGAGCAGCCTTATCCTGCGTTAACCAATGGTGGTTTCATCTGTTACGGTGAATATCCCAATATGCAGAACAATCTCGAAGCATTGGAAGATGTATGGGATTACAGTTATAGCCGAGTGCCATATTACGGCACCAATACGCCGATCGATGAGTGCTATGACTGTGGCTTTACTGGTGAGTTTGAATGTACCAGCAAGGGCTTTACCTGTTCTAAGTGTGGCAACCATGAACCGAGCCGAGTCTCTGTGACCCGTCGAGTCTGCGGTTACTTAGGTAGCCCTGATGCGAGGCCTTTTAACTTCGGTAAGCAAGAAGAAGTGAAGCGCAGGGTTAAGCATCTGTAATCAATCTGCTTGGCTTATAATATACAACAAAAAAACAAGGCGTTACTGAGTCGGTGGCGCCTTGTTTTTTACTGGGGCTGTTAAACCGACAGGTTGGAATTGTGCTATGAACTACCATCAATATTTTCCCGTAGATGTCATCAATGGACCTGGAACCAGAGCGACTCTGTTTGTCTCTGGTTGTGAGCATCAATGTCGTGGTTGTTATAATCAGAGCACATGGAATCCACAACATGGCCATCGTTTTGACTTACAGATGCAGCAACGAGTCATTAATGATCTTCAAGATAGCCGGATCAAACGCAGAGGTTTGTCACTCTCAGGTGGCGACCCTCTTTATCCAGAGAACCTATCTGAGATACTCGCCCTAGTTAAGCGAGTTAAAAATGAGTGTCCCGGCAAAGACATTTGGTTGTGGACTGGATACAAGCTAGCTGAGTTGTCGGCTGAGCAAAAGAGGGTGCTAGATTATGTCGATGTGCTCGTGGATGGCAAGTTTGAGCAGGAAAATGCAGATGTCAGTCTGGTATTTCATGGTAGCAGCAATCAGGTAATTCACAATCTGGCAGAAAAGCGATAACTGTATTCATTCAGTTACTGTTATAATGACGACCATAGGTTTCAAATCATTTTAAAAAACAGCCGCGCATTGAGGCTGTTTTTGCATTTTACAGAATATTTTTAAGGCACGAGCATGAATTTAAAAGAAGAGCTTCATGGACTTAACGACAAGCTAGAACAGTTTCGTCGTAAATTAGCCGCAGCAGAAAAGCGCGGAGATAAAGGCATCATGTTGCAATTTAGACAGGAAATAAACGCAGTGAATAAGCGTATTGCCAGCGCTAAGACTCAACAGACCCGCGAGTTGAGTAAGCAAGGCGGCTCAGTAGTGAGCTTAAAATTCAATCGTCCCCTGACAAAAGCAGAACAGGCCGACATGGGTAAACTTAAGAAATCCGTAAAAGGACTCGTCGTGGTTCATCCTATGACAGCACTCGGCCGTGAAATGGGTATCAAGGTTGTGACAGGCTTTGCACCAAAAGAGTTTTAACTATCTAACTTATTCCGATTAGACGGTTATTCTTTAGTGAGCGACATCATGTTTTTCTGTCCTCGTCAGGCGTATGATTCCTCCCTATGTAAGGTGAGTGCTAGTAGCTAGTAGTATCATTCCTACCTACTCTATAAGGTGAATGCTAGTATTATTAGGTGAATCAATAGCCGATTAAAATGCTAGGGTATTTCACTTACTGGTAAAACCAGATAATATTCCTCCCTTCACTGCAAGATAGAGTGAAAGGGTAGGATTATAAAACCGTCGTTTTTAGACACAGGTCATTCTCGTTGTTTTTTCTGATTATAGTCATCTCAGGGAAAGAGAGTCTTTAAGGTTATTTCATGTCGATCAAGTATATCGCTTCTTCAAAACTCCCGACGCCTTGGGGCGTGTTTGCTATGCATGGTTTTGAAGATACAGAGACTGGAAAAGAGCATGTTGCGCTGACATTGGGTGAACTGGACAGCCAGAGCCCGATCCTTGGGCGTATTCATTCAGAATGTTTAACGGGTGATGCTCTATTCAGCCTACGCTGTGATTGTGGCTTTCAGCTGCAGACTGCGATGCAAAATATTGCCGATGCGGGCCAAGGTTTCATCCTTTACCTTCGTCAAGAGGGGCGTGGTATAGGTCTGCTCAATAAAATAAGAGCTTATGAGCTGCAAGATCAAGGAGCCAATACCGTCGAAGCCAATGAACAACTGGGTTTCGCCGCCGATATGCGTAAGTACGATATGATCTTACCCATGATGGAGAAGATTGGCGTTGAACAAGTCAAGTTGATGACGAACAATCCGCGCAAGGTAAAAGCGATGAAAGAGCTTGGCATAGAGGTCGTTGAGCGTATTCCGCTACAAGTGGGCAAGAATCGTTATAATGAGTCTTACTTAAAGACCAAGTCTACGCAATTGGGTCATCTGATGTCCGAATATCATTTTGCTGATGAAGGCAAAGAATAACGTAAGTTGTAGATTTTCCTCCATACTGTCGCTATATTCAGAGTCATACTAATAATATAATTTATGTATCTTATGCCATTCCGAGTAAGTATCTGATCATTCAGCGGGAGTTCAAAGCACTGTAGGCAAGGCGAATGTTTGAAGCTAATAGTTATTCTATATCGAAAACATTCAACGTAGCATAAAGGGCTTTGAAGCCCGCACTGCGTGAGGCTCTCAGTGTTTCCACTTCTGTGTTACATTGACTTAAAAGGGAATAACCATTTCTTCATCAATGTGCCTTGAATTGAAAAAACGAGAGTCTCTGAACTGACCAGATACTTATATGGAATGGTATTATATATGGTTCTGAGATCACTCCTTATCACTTTAACACTGCTGGGTTCTTTTTCTGTCTATGCTGAAGAAGATTTTACCCATTACGCATTCGCAAATTACCTAGGCAGTGGTATCTATAAAACCTCAGGGCAGAACGCCACCGTGGTGAATATCCCTATCAGTTTCGAACTTTATAGCAATGATACTGAATCTCTGACCCTACGCACCCCGATATCTCTGGGCTTCTTCAATTTTAAATGGAGCGATCTTCCTGAGGCCGACTTGCCTTCAAGCGTTGGCACGATGACGATAACTCCGGGGCTCGAATATCGTACCCGCACCTCTGAAAATCATGAATTTCAAACTTACCTAGATCTCGGTTATGGTAATAATTTTACCTCGGGTACCAATGTCGCTATCTATTCAGCAGGGGTCTCCAGCTTATTGGATCTTGAATTAAGACAATCAGACCCTGTCTGGGTTAATCGACTGTTTTTTGCTGGCTATGCGAGTTTCGATGGGACTCAGAGTGAGACATATTCTGCACTGCAATCCGGTATCGATATAGGCACTAATATTCATTGGCGCTGGGATTGGTTAGGCGTCGATGTCGAGCCTAGGGTGTTTGCTGCTGGGTATTGGTACTTCGATAAGCTCAGGTTTGCTACGCCATTCGGTGAAGATGTCTTGGTATCAAATAGTTTAGAAGTAGGCGCGACCTTAGCGTTTTCAAAGCCAATCCTCTGGGACTGGATGGGAATAGACAGGTTGGGGCTCAGTGTCCGTACCGGCGATGGCGTCAAGGTCTGGCGTTTGATCTTCGAGTTTCCTATCTAGGCTTTATTTTTTGGCTTAGTTTCTAGAGCTAGGTTTCTGCATCTAGTTTGTCCCTAAGGAAATCCAAAAACACCCGGATTTTTGGCGAGATTAATTCCCGTTTCTGATAAAGCGCAAACGTCGAACTCAAAGGGGTACAGGGACTAAAGGTGTTCTGTTCCAGAATTCGGACTAGGCTACCATTGCTCAACTCCTCCTTAACCGCCCATCGTGGGATCAGGGCAAAGCCTGCATCATTCAATAATAATTGCTTCTGGCCATTGACCGAGTTGACCGTGAGCCCTTCAGAAATGGTTACCTTTTGAAAAGCATGGGGAGCCTCAGTTTGCATCACGAACCAATCTCGCCAGCCGGCATAGCCATATTTAATACAATCAAATTTATGCAAGTCATCACATGACTTCGGCTGTCCACGGTTGGCAATGTATAAAGGGCTTGAGCAGAGCAAGAAGTTATTATCGGTCAGTTTACGGGCGATTAAATTTGAATCAGGTAGATGACCACTTCGTATAGCAATATCGACATTTTCCTCCACCATATCTATGACTCGCTCGGTGAGTTCCAGTTCAATTTTCACTTCCGGATATTGGCGTATAAATGCTGGGATCAATGGCAGCACACAGCTTTCACCGAAGCCAACGGTCATGCTGACTTTCAAATGACCCTTAGGGTTTTGTTGTAATTCATTTACCGCCCTATGAGCTTCATCAAGCTCGGAGACGATACGTTGAGAATACTGATAATAGGTTAAGCCTGCTTCGGTTAAGCCTATATTGCGTGTATTGCGATTAAGTAAGCGAATGCCAAGTTCTTTCTCTAATGCCATCAATTGCCGGGAGATGGAGGAGGGCTGAATATCGAAGATTCGACTCGCTTTCGAGATGCTGCCGCTTTCTACGACACAATTAAAGTAGTGCAATCGAGTGAGCATGCTCATGAGTGTACCTCAATATTAGTGTGATATGACTAGAATACCATTGTTGTCTAAAAGACAAAAATGGTTTGCGTTGTGGTGCGTTGATGGTTTGTTAGGCAATAACTAGAATAACCCCATTAACGAGTAACCATTCAATGACAGAGACGATAAATATGAAAGCTATGATCATAAAACAACTGGGTTCCAGCGATGTGTTTCAACTGACCGAAAAAGCTAAGCCGGTATTGAAACTTGGCCATATGCTGGTGGAAGTGAAGGCCTCGAGCGTTAATCCGTTAGATACCATGTTGCGCTCGAGTGATACCCCTTGGTCTGCAAATTTACCTGAAATACTCCACGGTGATGTAGCAGGAGTAGTGACCGAAGTGGCCGATGACGTGAGTCATTTCAAGGTGGGCGATGAGGTTTACGGCTGTGCGGGGGGGATAGCGGGTATCGATGGGGCGTTAGCGGAATTTATGTTGGTCGATGCTGACTTAATGGCTATTAAACCTAAAACCTTGACCATGAAGCAGGCTGCGGTGCTTCCTTTAGTGTCTATTACGGCATGGGAAGCCTTGTGCAATAAACTAAGAGTCAAGCAAGGTGATAAGGTGCTGATCCATGGCGCGACGGGTGGAGTAGGCCATATAGCTATCCAACTGGCCAAGCATCTTGGCGCCGAAGTCACCGCGACATCGACGCCGCGTAATATGAACATTGCTGCCGGTATTGGCGCCGATAACTTAGTCGATATCAAGCAGCAATCTGTCACCGACTACGTTCAGCAGTATACTGACGGCGTGGGGTTCGATGCCATATTTGATACTGTAGCCGGTGACAATATTCAGCTTAGCTTCGAGGCCGCTCGGTTTAATGGTGCTGTAGCCACCACTTTACCCATAGATAACGTATTACAGGTGGCATTGAAAAGTTTGAGCTTTCACAGTGTACTTATGCTTATCCCTATGGTCGAAGGGATTAATCGGCAATCACATGGTGAGATCTTAACTCAGATAGCTAAACTGGTAGATTCTGGTGCAATTATCCCCTTGCTCGATGAATCTGACTTTACTATCTGGCAAGTTGCCGATGCTCATGCACGTTTAGAATCTGGCGCCGCAGTTGGAAAAATAGCATTGAGGGCGTAGTAGAGCATTTCGTTTGACTAAAGGAGGGAGCACGGATTGGTCGTGGCTCTCCTTCTTTATGCAACTAACCAGAGTGCACTATTTTTCTTTGGTATTTCTATTACTTTTTAGACAACCAATAGGTGGTCAAAAACCAAACACTTGAGTGAATGGTTACTATAATTAAAAGATGTTTAGTCAGCTGCCCTGAACTGAGTTAAGTGTCGATTTTAACTTGGCTGGGGAGCGCTTTTAACAGGACGGTCGCCATGTTCACATCACGTGTATTGGGGTCATTAATCTGCGTTTTCCTACTTTTCTTTACTGACGTCGAAGTCGCAGTGGCAAATTCAAATTCAGAGATAAGCCAAGAGCTTACTACGCTCTATCGTGCAGCTAGGAAAGTTATCTCAGAAAATCAACAGCATATCAACGATGCTTCCATAGGTGATAAAGGATTTTCGGGTGCATCGGTCAGGGAGCAAGCTCTTGTAAATTATGCTGAAGCTAGTGGTACTCCCTTAGATACAGAAAATCTTACCGACGCCCAGAGTGCCATGTTGTCTGCGGTGGTGGCTGTCATGGATGAAAACCAAGATCTAATCAATGAGAAAGGCGTGGGATTTAAAGGTTTCTTACCCGCAATTTTTGCTAGGCAGGTGGCTAATAAATTCAGTTCCAGCATGGCTGGAAAGATGAAAATCAAACTTACAGCGCCTAAGAGTTATGTGAGAAACCGGGCTAACAGACCTGATAAATGGGAAAATAATGTCATAGAAACTCTGTTTAAGAGTGCCGATTATACCAAAGGTGCATCATTTTCTGAGGACTCAAAGGTCAAGGGGAAAGATGCATTTAGGTTTATCTTGCCTGAATACTATGGCAAGTCATGTTTAGGTTGTCATGGGATGCCAAAAGGAGAGAGGGACATTACCGGTGGTAAGAAAGAGGGAGGTGTTTTAGGTGAGTTAGGTGGAGCGATCAGTTTGGTCATCTACCAGTAGAGGCAGTAGTGGTATGTTTAAAAATATGACGATATCGACCAAATTGGTTGCAGGCAGCTTTGTTTTTTCGGCTGTAATGGCTTTTGCATTGATTTATGTGCTGACAACGGTTGAAAGTATCTCTTCGATCAGTGTTGAACAGCAAGAGTTGGTCGAGCAGCAGATTAGCGCGATTAAACACCAAGAAGAGATGCAGCTGCTACAAAGAGACGAGCGTAATAAATACTTACTGGCCAGTGAGATCGATAAAGAGTTTCGGGAGCTGAGGGCTTGGCTATTGGACTTGTCGGTTAGCTGGTTAAATGAAGCGGAAGATCAGGCAAATACCACCCAGGAGAACCTTAATAGCAAACTTGCGGAGCTGGCGACCCAAGATGGGGACTTAGCTAAGATACTCACAGATAAAACACAGGCGTTTTATGATGTGATGCTTGAGGCTGTAGATGCTTATGTCGATGACAACCGAGTTAAAGGTAACTCATTGATTGCTGGTAGCAGAAAGCAGGCTGAGGATATAGAACTGTTGATATTACATTTTCAACAAACTGCCGATAAAAATTTCGAACAGGTCAGTCTGCAAGCCAAATCGGCCAATTTAGAAGTGACTCGTTCCGGTAATCAAGTGAGGGAGGCGGCTGATAGCATAGTTTATAAGACTGCTGAATTGTTCACCCTGTCTTTGATATTACTTATCATCATTATTATATTGAGCATTATCTATACCTATGTGATGCGTAGAGAGATTTGTTCGCCCATAGAGCGGCTTCGAAGCACCGTTGAGCGCATCGAAAAACAATCGGATCTGACCAGCCGGTTCGAAGTGAGAAGTATGGATGAAATTGGCGTTACAGGGGTCGCTTTCAACCGCATGATGGAGCAATTTTCCACTATCGTGAGCAAGGTGACCGATGCTTGTCAGCAACTCGATACAGCGGTTTCCGAACTGGTGAGCATAATGCAGGAGACCAAGCAGGGAGTGGTGCTACAGCAGCAATCGACTGAGCAAGTCGCTGCGGCAATAAATCAAATGGCCACTACGGTACAAGAAGTGGCCCAACATACCGAGCATGCAAAGCAGGCGACCCTTAACGCGACCGATGCTGCGAGCCATGGCCGTAAAATGGTAGAGAATTCGGTAGAGCAAACCTTAGGCCTCTCAAATATGATTTCAGATGCTAATCAGGCTATCGCTCGGGTTGAGAAAGACAGCAATGTTATAGGGACTGTACTGGATGTTATTCGAGGTATATCTGAGCAGACTAATCTTCTGGCACTCAATGCGGCGATTGAAGCGGCTAGGGCGGGTGAAGCGGGTCGAGGTTTTGCCGTCGTTGCCGATGAGGTACGCACATTAGCCAAAAGGACTCATGAATCAACAGAAGAGATAAATAAGATTATCAGTAACCTGCAGTCAGGCACTCAGCAAGCAGTAAGCGTCATGTCCCAAGGTGATGAGGATGCTAAATCTGTTGTTGAACAAGCGGAAAAAGCCGGTACCGCCCTGAAGACTATTGAAGATCAAATCAGCGAAATAAATGAGCTTAATGCCATGATCGATACTTCTGCAGAGCAGCAGGCACTAGTGGCGGCTGAAATTAATCAAAATGTAGTGTCAATCAGTGATGGGTCTATCTCAACGACTCAAGCCGTAGAAAATACCGTGTCGGCCAGTGAAAACTTGTTGCAACTTTCCCGACATTTAGCCAGCTTAGTACAGCAGTTTAAGATCTGAGCTAACTCGTGTTTGTTAGTTTTAATTATACCAATCGGTATTATCACAATAAAGAGCCGTAATTGTGTTCTGTGGCTCTTTGTTTCATTAATTCAATTATCTACTCACATTGAGGCTTGCCTGCTTCATAACAAGTAGGCTGACGTGGACAGACAGCGCCTCTTGAGCAGATGAGTCTGGCTTGAGTATCTATGCCTCGCTCGACCCAGTTGATATTAAGAATTTTAGCCACACTCATCAAATTCTTCTTTATGGCCCTAGGGATCTCGGCTTCACCACCATGTTTAACGCAAGCTTGTTTTAATTCAGAGGCTAATGCATTGGCGTCTCCTCCTTGCGCATCGATAGCGGGGTTAAGATCTATGCCAGCACAGAGTACGTGATTGTTATCCGCCATATCCTTTACTCTTACCGATTCACAGCTGTAGATCCTAGGCTCATTATCGACATCGAGTATCGACAACTGTGCAGATGAGCCAGCACTGGCTTCATTGATTTTTCTAAAGACAGCCCAATGTTGACAGGGGTCTTGAACTAAGCGCATGTTTCCCCAGGGAAGGGGAATACCATTGCCACGATATACGGCCTTTAATTTTCCCGGCGCATAGGCATCGAAATAGTGCCAGTGCGGATAGGGCGAGACAACCGTCATACGGCGCATGGCGACCGATGCGGAGACCCCCACTTTCTCATGAACATTAATCTCATAGCCATGGCGATCTAACATCTGTCTGAAGGGGACTTTGGGGCAAAGTAGGGCACCGGCGAAGAAACTGGATTCGAAATCACGCCAGGCGTGAAGAATATCTTGTGCATTGACTGTAGAAGACTGTGGTGTGCCATTATCCATCTCAGTGCTGACCTGACTCCGCCCTGTGGTGAGTACTGACTTTAATCCATCCTTGTTGTGTAATACACAGTGACCTATGTGTACGGCCAGATCATACTTGAGTCGAGTCGAATTCGTTTTCAGGTGTTTATTGATATAGATGGTTGAAGGTGGTTCAAAAAATGAGGTCACTAGTTGAGTGGATGTTGCTCCCATCTCATCAGTAACATCCTTTGGGGCGCGGTCGACCCATTTTATCTTGAGCCCCATTCCCTTGGCGATATCCATAATATCTTCCAATGCGAGTGGTAGGCGTTTTTGACCTATCTCTTCGGCTGCACGTTCGAGATCTGGGAAGTGATTCTGATGATGTTCTTGATGGGCGCGGATCAAAAGATGGGCAAACTGTCGTCCGGTGATACCTGTTTGTGACAACATTTCGGGTATGGCTATCTGTAATATATCTTTGGAAAACAAGAAACTTGGCTCCAGTGCCATACCGTTTATACCACCACGGCGTCCTTTCTCTGGCGTAATTGCTTGATCTTCCGGTGCATCATCTAAAAACCAATCTACCTCTTTCTGAAACACTGCCGCGATAACAGCTAACATGCCAGCACTGGGGACTCGCTTACCACGTTCTATCATGGATAGGTATGATACCGATGGTGCGGATTCCGGGTCGACTCGCACGCAGCGGGCCGAAAGATCTTCCATGGTGAGATGGTTTCTTTTTCTTAGGTTGCGGATCTTAGTACCAAGAAAATGTGATTTTCGCATTAAGCTTTTTGTTGTTCTCATTTTGTAAAATTCACACTGTAAAATTTTAATTGTGAAATTGTAGTGAAAAATTAGCTAGACTACAAATCAAGCAATCGAGAAAGAATGAATATGAGTGACTCACGTTAAACATAAATGAAAAATTACGTGATAATTTAACAGGAAAATTCTAGTCGTTTGTTAATAATGGAAAATAACCCGAGATTGATTTGAGAGGATAAGGCTATGGATATATCAACTATCAGTAATGAGTATGGCGAGCAGAACTTTACAAACCTTATCAATGCCGGAATTGTCAATGTGAAAACTGCAGAAGCAGTCACAGATACTGACACAATGGCAAATGCCAAGCAGTTTCTGGATAACACATTTCCATTAGCTAACGGTTCCCATAAAGAGGTGTGCAGTTACGTCGTTTATTACCAGCAACTCTTGATGTTTTTTACCGACGGAACCCATACAGGTTTGAAAGATTCAGGGCAATTTGTCGCGTTAAACGGCCATAAGAGTGAACCTGAAGCTATCTTGCTTAACAGTAATGGCACCCATGTGGAACTGAGCTTCGATCGCGGCGGGAAAACGGGTAATAAAGATCAGGCCCACATAGATGATGTCAGATTAGAAGGGCATGAGTACTGGATTAGCTTGCTTAATATTGAAGAGAAGCGAAATATTGAAGGCTCACAAGCCTCGCAACTTTTTACGGCGAAAGATGGTAAGGATTACCCGCTTAAAGGTTAGTACCAATCAGTATTATTGACATAGAAAAGCCGGATAGACGCTATGGTCTATCCGGCTTTTTTTATGATTAATTGAAAGTGTTAACTTCCCCAGATATTTGAATTGAGCTGTTTGTCATCATCGCTATGCTTATCAGATTTAGCATTTGATCTGTCACTGGCTGCGCGTAAGCTCTTATCACTGGCTTGGTAGTGGTCATCTTTGGGCTTTCTTGCTGGTAAAGGTAATTTATTCATCTTAAGATAAAGATATTCAACCTTTTCTCTCGCCCAAAGAGTCTTACGCAGGAAGCGCAAGCTGGATTTAATACTTGGATCATGATTAAAGCAACGAACATCGATGCGAGCGCCTAGCTCTTCCCAGCCATAATGTTCGACTAAGTCAGTGAGTAGGTCTTCTAGCTTGATACCATGTAGTGGATTGTTTACTTGGGTCATGAGTTCATTAGATTAATTGATATTGAATTAATTATATCAGTTAACGAGCAAGATTGAATAGGGGAGGCGTTATTGGGGAGGAAAAGAGGGCGCATGCGCCCTCATAAAAACTTATAAAGGAGAACAGACTTACTGGAAAGTCAACTCCCAGCTGTTGATACTGCCTGTATCCTGGCGAGCACTGTCGACTGCTTTTAGTGTCCAGTCACCTGCAGATTCTACACCTGCCATATCGGCGGTGTAGCTCTTGACTATGTCGTTTGAACTACCGCCAGCATTATCATGTAAGATAGCAACTTGACCCGATGGGCTGTGCAGCTCAACTTGCAGATCGCCAATGTAGGTGTGACTGATGTTCACGTTCACTGTCACAGTTCCAGAATCACCAGTTCGAGTGGCTGATATCGGACTAGTGATACCCACTGAGCTGTTATCAGGAATTGAGTAGCTGTTATTGTTGCTGTAGGTTGCGGGGCCACCTGTATTACCGCCGCCAGTCGATTCAGTGAAATTAGCCACTAAGCTAACTCCGGTGAAGTCACTGTAACCCTGAATCATCACGTAGTAAGTACCTGTTTGTACATTGCTGATAGGGCAAGACTCACTGTTGCCACCTTTCCAGGGGCGACAATCATAGCTGCCTGTGGTGGGCGCCGCTGCGTATTGTACATACAGATCCGCATCGCCGCTGCCGCCACTCATGGTAAAGCTCAAGTCTGTTGCATCTGCAGGAACATCGAGTGAGAAGTGAAGTTCGTCATTCTTAGCTGCAGCTAAGCTGTTTTTAGCTACACCATTTTCAAGTACCGACTCTCCAGGACCTGTTCCCGGATCGGTAGGACCGTCACAAGAGGCATCCAGGTAGGTGTTAGCTGCCACCGCATCGATAAGGCCATAACCAGTCTTATCATCACGGCCAGCAACATCGAGATCTTCTGCGGTGGCTTTCAATGCATTACGGATTTGGCCGGCACTACAGTCTGTATGATAGCTCCAGACTAAAGTGGCAACACCCGAGACATGAGGGGTAGCCATCGAAGTACCATTATAGTATTCGTAATCTTCGTTTGCCGTATTAGCGACAGTCACACTGGCACCTACTTGCCCTTGAAGTGCCTGACCCGTTGCGCGATCAACTGATACAGAAACCAGTGGTGCTTCGTTATTAGTATCCACAAGGAAAGGGTTTTGAAGGCCTGGAAGCGCGGTATTGCCATAGACGATAACCGCACTTGCACCCGCCGAGTTACAGGCTTTAACTGCATCTATCTCAGGGTAGCTTGCACCTTGATTACCGACACGTTCGACCAAACAAACCTTAGCGGTCATATCGCCACAGTTAAAGCTGCTACCAGAGACAGTACACTCTGCTAGTTCACCCGTTACAGTGCCGTTGATTGGGGTTCCAATATGGTTGGTGCCCGACTTTACATAACGATTGTGTGGTACAACACCGTTATCAAAGTAAGATTGGCCATCAATGGTAATGTCGGCTAAACGTCCTTCACCCAATGTCACCGTGGATAGAATTGCTTCACCGGGGCCAGAAATCTCAACTTGATTGGTGTATTGGGAAAATGCAGCGTGATCTTTGTTGTTATCAACGGCTGCTACAGACATTACCGCATCATAAGATGCTGGGTAGCTGTGAGTGCTATCACCAGCGTTACCCGCTGCGGCAATTAATAGTACGCCATTATTTGCATGAGCCGTCATGGCATTTTTTTCTGTGGTGCTTGAGCTACTGCCACCCAAAGACATAGTGACGACGTTTGAGCCATTGGTGACACAGGTATCTATGGCTGAGACCAAAGATGAAGAGTAACCCCAACCTGCTTCATTAAATACCTTGATAACATGAATGTTAGCAGTCTGGTTAGGCATCACACCGACAACCCCGGAGTTGTTGGCGATGGCAGCAATAGTGCCTGCCACATGGGAACCATGAGCATTGTTGTTACCAGGATCGAACCAGTTACCAGTACCCGAATTATTGGTACCTGTGACATTATTGCCACTCAAGTCGCTATGATCGCGATCGTAGCCTGAATCGATAATACAGATAGTGCGATTACCTGCCATTGAGTCACTCAAGCTAGTTGCACCTACATAGGTTTGACCCCAAGGTGTTGTTTCACTCAGTAGCTGCCTAGGCATGTCTTCTTCAACATAATCAACATCTGAACGAAGGCGAAGGGATTGAATGCTCTTAGAGTCAAGTTTAGCTGTATAGCTGTTACTGCGACCAATTCGTTTCATTTCTTTCGCTGAAACGCTATTGAGTGTTCTGTGATGCGAGAAGACCTCGTTGGTTCTAGGTACATAGCTCATTGCGCCCATTTCATCGCTTGCTGATTGAAAGCTTGAAGCTGCCTGAGCATTTCTAAACTTTACTATATAGCGCTTTGGTAGCGGAGAGTGTTGTTGAAAATCAGCTGCGCTTGATTGAAGCCCCGGGGTAAAGGTCGGCGCCGCTTGTACATTCGCTGAAATGGCGATAGCCAAGGCTGATAAGCTGAGTGCAACAGATGTTGTTTTGCTTATTGTCATAATTGTCTTCCATGTTAATTAGCATTAATCATTATTATTAGATGGTTTTTTAGTCGAAACTAAAATAAACCTGTTACTCGAGAGTGAATGTAACTGCATGTAATTAAAATGTAAAATTAACGTTAACTGTATGGTGTTCTTTAAGGAGGGGAGAGTAATGAAATCTTTACTGCATAATTATTGCGTTTAAAACGCATTTATTGTCAGTAAGTCGTGGAGGGATTCGCATCGATATGCGTAATTTAATATTTCATAGTGTTTTGTATGCAATATGACTTTTTGGTGGATATGAATTATGAATCGAATTTTTTTAAGGTAAGCTAATGAATTAATACAGGTAATGTATAAATTGGTTTGTGGTTATAACTTATTCTTAAAAGTAATACTCTAATGTAAGGGGTAGGGTTTTAACTCTAAAAATTAATGTGTTGCACTAGGGAAAATACTTATCTTCTTGAAATAATTAGCGGGATTGAATGCTTTAAGGGATCGTGCTTGATTGTTGTGGGAGGAAAATTTGAGTTCAGGGGATAACTCGGCACTTGTTGTCCGAGTTATCCCTGAAGGTTTGTTTTTGAGCTTTTTTGAATTGACTTAAGGTTTCGAATCCGCCGCCATTGTAGCTATTAGTGTAGCCTTCAGAAACTAAGGTATCGAAAGCGATGCCACTACGTCTACCACTGCGACAATAGAGCACAATTTGGGTATCCTTGGCTATATCGAGTTTTTTGATTTCAGCGGCTATCTCTTCGAAAGGAATGTTGATTGCGTTATCTAGATGTCCCGCTGCGAATTCTTCAGCCGTTCTAACATCGATCACTGTGGCTCCCGCATCTATTTTATCCCAGGTGACTTTCGGGTCTTTATCTGCCGCCAAAGCGAATTGGCTCACTAAGAGGCTAAGTAACGTAAAGATGACTATAAAGCTGCGATTTTTCATACTTCTGTGTGCGGCATTTATCTGATTATTCACTTTATATTCCTTATATTTATGAATGTGCCTGATTAGACTCTACGCTCACACTTATAAGCGTGAGCGTATTCTGAAGCATTAAGCATGACAGGGGATTTTAGCAATCTAAGGCTTCATTAATCAGTATAGCGTTCGGGTTACATGGGGTAAATGTATCCCCCATGCTTCCTTGTCCAATTCGAGCTAATCCTTGAGGTAATACGTCAAGGTAGAGACAACTCTTACACGTTTGATATAAGGAGTATTACTGTCCCTATCGGATATGCTGAATTGGCCCTGTGAGGCACTTTTTATCTTGCCGAGTACAGAATCTGAGTCTTGGGCAAACTTATCGGCTATTTGTCTGGCATTGGTCGTAGCGGCTTGCACCATAGTGGGCTTGACGGAGTTGAGCTCAGTGAAGAGAAACTCTGTTCTGCTGTTGTAATCTTGACTGGAGATAGCAATGCCTTCTTTGGCTAGCTCGAGCATATTTTGTCTGCTTTCTAAGAGTAGATCGACCCGCTTAGTATAAATAGAGATAGTCACTTTAGCCGCGTAGCGATATTTTACATTGGGGTCAACATATCCTTGTGCTTGCCTGTCTTCGATAGAGGGCAGAGAACTTGATATTTCATCGACAGTAAAACCTTGTTTCAATAGGAAGGAGATCACCTTGTCTGTCTGAGTTTGTACCGTCTGATATAAGGTCGTGAGATCATTGTCGACTTCGGTAAAGCGAATTGGCCAAATAGCGATATTGGCTTTTACTTCCTGTTCGGCAAGCCCCTTGACGGTAACCGTTCTCTCCATGGATTTCATTTCAATCAGGCTGTGTCCTATGCCATAGCCTAACAGTGCCAGTCCAAGGCAGAGTAGGGAGCCTAATATCAGTGCACTTATTGTGTTGTTTTTGTTCATGGTTAAATCAATCCTTTGGGCATAAATCTGAAGGCGTAATATAGTTTTTTTTGCTCTTTCGATCTAGTTAAGATCTTTTAATAAGTGGAAGGAGTGAAGATTTTTTTCAGGTAGCAAAAAGCCGCACTGAGTGCGGCTTTTTATGACTAGCAAGGACTAAATAAATTTAGAACTTGTAGTTGTACTGCATAGAGTAGTAAGTCGCATCAGAGCGAGTGTTGGCATGAATATCATTTACTAGTGCACTCATTTCTGTCAGTGATACATCTTCACCGCGGACAAATGCTATGCCGAAGTCTAGGCTGGTGTGTTTAGACAGGTTGTAAGTTGCACCCGCTGTATACCAGTTACGATCTGAGTCCGGGATAGAGATAGAGCTGAGCTCGCCGACGACACCTTGGTCATGCATGTAACCGGCACGAAGTGTCCAGGTATCATTCAGTGTGTAAGTACCACCGACGCTGAATAACCAAGAGTCATCCCATGCGTAATGTTTAAGTTGAACATCACCTGGGTCCGAAACTGAAATTTCATCAAAATCGCCCCATGTACTTAGTTGAGCCGTGTAGTGAACGGCAAACTTGTCAGTGAGCTGGTGGAAGCCTGCAACCTGGAAAATATCAGGCATCGGGATATTGATCTCTTCATAGTCAATTCCACCGTAGTTCACTGTGCCATCAGCACTCATTTCTGGACTGAAACGATAACTGATGCCGAAACGGTTATCAGCATTGATTTCATAAACTGCACCGACGATACCGCCAAATGCGACGCCATCGGCATCAACATCGACGAGATCCATATGTACCGGATCTCCGCCAGTTGGTACAGCACCGCCACGAGTCAGGGTGCCTTCACCATAAATAACATCGACACCGGCACCGACGCTGAAATGTTCGTTGAAGCGGTATGATGCGCTTAGGTTGAAGTTGATTGTGGTGACTTCAGTTTTTCCAAGCAGATCGATTGGAGCTGGTATTTGTCCGCCACCAATGATGTTGTTAGACAGTTCCGTTGTATCGGTACCTGTACCGAAGTTACTGAACATAGCGACGCCGTATGCGAATTTGTCGTTTACTGGATTGATATAGTAAAAGTTAGGGATGATCTTAGCCTCTGCCGCATCATCGACAGAACCATAGACCAGACCTGTACCGCCATGAGTAACATCATTAACCTGTACTTCTACATCGGCGTAAGTCAGACCCATAGAGAGTTGCTTCTCATCGAACAACGCCATGGCGGCCGGGTTACGAGATAGCACAGAAGCGTTATCAGCGATGACGGCGTCACCAGCGAAAGCACGGCCAATACCCGTAGCTGATTGGCTGTTTAATTGAAAACCTGCGGCCATAGCTTGTGTACTTGCAAGCGTAACGGCGATAGCTAATAGAGTCTTGTTAAAGTTTTTCATCATTATCATCTCTTTAATTTTAGGCCCGGGAATTCAAACTCAGCTTTATCTGCTTTTTATTGTTTGATGCGAGTCAACTTGTTAGACCAGTGCATCTTAGGGTTGGTCTTATCTGTCAACAACTCCGACCAGTTGTAAATGCTGGTTGCATTTTTGTTAATTAAATCAGTGGTTTTAAGGCTAATGATGTGTGTGTATTTTAACCGTGAGCTGGAGCGCCCATCGCGAGGCGTATCAAGGCTTTTACTTGATTTGAATTTAAGTTGCGGGCTTGTGAAAGATGGGGGTGAAAATAAATAATAAAAATAGCGTACACCTGTACGCTATTTTTGGTTTTTAAGACCCTAAGGCCTTATTATTAGTGATTATAGTTTTGAAGTAAATACTCTAAACTGGTCTTTAATCCTATCAGAAGGGGCTGATATTTTACTCACAATCACGCCTGAAAGGGTTGCTAAAATGAAGCCTGGTAAGATTTCATAGATATCGAAGATACCACCAGAAAGCTGTTTCCAAATCACAACCGTGAACGCACCGACTATGATAGTTGCTACCGCACCATTTCGGCTGTAAGCACTCCAGAATAGCGAGAGCAACACTACAGGACCAAATGCTGCGCCAAAACCTGCCCATGCATAACTGACTAGTCCAAGTACGCTGCTTTCTGGGTTGAGTGCAACAATACCCGCGATAATGGCAATCGCGAGTACGCCGATACGGCCCACTAACATTAACTCTTTGCTGCTGGCTTGTGGGCGTAACCACTTCTTATAGAAATCTTCAGTGATAACACTAGAGCAGACCAAGAGCTGTGAATCGATGGTACTCATGATGGCCGATAAAATCGCGGCAATAAGCAGTCCGCCGATCCATGGATTAAATGCCGCGTGTGCCAGATGGATGAAAACGGTCTCAGGATTGGCCAATGGATCGTTTGCGAAGTACAAACTACCGGCTATACCCGTTGCCAATGCACCTATGAGGGCGATTACCATCCAGCTCATGGCGATGCGACGTGATACCGGAATATCATCAGCACTCTTGATGGCCATGAATCGAGACAGAATATGAGGTTGGCCGAAATAACCTAAGCCCCATGCGAGAAGTGAGATTAAGCCGATGAAGGTGGTATTTTCATGAAACATAGACAACATAGCCGGATCGATATTAGCTAAACCGTCTTGGGTTTCAGGCTGACTGAAGATAGCGACTGGGACGATTAATAGGGCAACCAACATCAAACAGCCCTGGAAGAAATCGGTCCAGCTGACGGCAAAAAATCCACCGACAAAAGTGTATGCGACGATAATGGTCGAGCCGATAATCAAGGCTAAGGTATAATCCAGACCGAAGACTTTTTCAAACAGTATTGCACCGCCTACCATGCCAGATGAAGCATAGAAGGTGAAGAAAATGAGAATCGTAACCGCCGAAACCAACTTGAGTAAGCCTTTGGTGTCTTCGAAGCGTTTCTCGAAGAAGTCGGGTAGGGTAAGCGCGTTATCGGTAAACTCAGTGTATATACGAAGACGTTTTGCGACGAATAGCCAGTTTAACCAAGCGCCGAAGACCAGACCTATACCGATCCAGGCTTCACCGAGTCCACCCAAGTAAACAGCACCGGGCAGACCTAGCAGTAGCCAGCCTGACATGTCTGATGCACCAACACTCAATGCGGTGACGGCCGGTCCCATGCCTCTGCCACCTAAAATATAGTCGTCAACTGAGTCTGTTGCTTTATAAGCCCATAGGCCGATCCCCATCATTAGGGAGAGGTAGCCGATGAAAGTGATTAATATAGGTAATTCAATATTCATGCTTATGCCATTAATTTTTATTTTTAAATGTGGGCGACATGCTAGCAGATGTTAGATGTGAAGCTCAATATTGATTGGAAATGTGAAGCTCATCGGTCCTGTGGTGGCCTGATGTCACCACAGGATGTTACGAGGTTAGATGAAGATTTGTTGAATTTCTTTTTTTACGTAACTAAGGTCTGCATTTTCTTCACCGACTAGCAACATGTAGGCGTTGTCGGTTGTGAAACCTCGTCCTTTGTACTTATTATCGGCAAAGGCTTGTTCGAGCACCATGCGCTCCTCAATAGGGACGATAAAAAGAGTCACCTTGCTATGCTCTCCCTGCACTACAAGGTGTAAGCTTCTTACGCCCTGAAAGTCACAAAAAGTACTGTAATAGACTTTACCTGGCTGTTGAGTGAACTTCGCATTGCCGAGTGTGCCCAGAGAGGCCAATTGAAAATTGACATCCTGAAAGCTGATATTTTGATCTACGGTCAGTGCATTCGTTTCGTGATATACATGTGCGAGGGCATGCTGTCCTAAATCAACAGGGGCCATCCTCAGTAGGGTGAAACTTATTCCTGCGATAAAAGCAATTGATGCAACAAGCGCCAGAGTAAAACCTGATTTACGCCTCTGTGTCTGATGTTGATGCAGCTGTTGGTTAAGCAGTAACTTAGCTGCTAAATCTTCAGGGACATCAATTTTTAAGGCGCGCTCAAGCTT
This sequence comes from Shewanella psychrophila, assembly GCF_002005305.1. Lineage (NCBI taxonomy): Bacteria > Pseudomonadati > Pseudomonadota > Gammaproteobacteria > Alteromonadales > Shewanellaceae > Shewanella > Shewanella psychrophila. The sequence continues at coordinate 2,021,445 of NZ_CP014782.1, read as the reverse complement.
GCTGTCGAGCTTCTTTAAATCATTGACGAAAGCTTCGCGTTCAGGAGCGGCTTGCATGGCCGCTAAAAAATCATCGTCCTGACAGTTTGGCTCTCCATAGGCCTGGCGTCTAAACTTCAGCTCATCCATTGGATTGACCTCTTACTTGTGGTTGTTCTATTAACTCTTTTAACTGATTTCTGGCTCGAAAGAGCCGAGTCATCACGGTATTACGATTGAGCTTTAATATATCTGCAATCTCTTCGCCGCTGAAACCACCAATAACTTGCAAAATTAATGGTTCACGGTATTCGATCTCTAATTTTGAGATCTGTCTGCGGATCAGGTGCTGTTCAGCGTTATCTTCGGTGCTACTGGATATATGATCTTCCAGTTGCTCCTGCTCGACATCAGAGTAATCAAATTGCTTCCTCTCGAATCGACGGGCATTCTCTCTTCGCACTATGGTAATAAGCCAAGCTTTAGCGGCTTTATCATCCTTGAGTGACTCGAGTGAGCGCCATGCCCTTAGGAAGGTTTCCTGAGTGATGTCCTCCGCAATATGCTTATCCCCACATAGCCAATAGGCATAGCGGAAGATATCGGCATGGAGTGCCCTGACAAGGCTATCGTATCGTCTTTGTTTACTTAGCATGTCAGAATTGACCGAGGAATCGGGTTTTTTATTTCGCAGGCGATTAAACATTTTTAAATTAGTGCTCGATTAACTACCACAATAGTGGCTAGCTTAACCTGCTTGAAGGGAATGGCAAGAAGTTAACTATAAAAGAATATTAGGTTAACTTCTTGCCATAGACGTTGAGAGGCCTAGCTAGGATTGAGTTCTACCAGTGTAGAGGTCTGCTGCTGAACCTTACTCGTTGTTGATGACTTGACTGCTTCGATGATCATTTGATAATCCAGAGGAGTTTGCTCCTTGCTGAATGCGCTGATCTGTAGTTGTGAAATTCCCTTGTTTAATTCAAGGGATAATCCGGCAATATCGGCAAGGCTCATGGAACGAGAATATTGTTCACCATAGTGAGCTTGAAGCGCCGTCAAAACTTTTCCTGGGTTTTCCTCTTTACAGGCCGCTTCTAACATAGACAGATTCGTTTGTTGTTTAGCCGTTAGGACAGGGGAGGCCTGAGGGGGAAAACTCTCTTTGCTGGATACTGCATCTGTAACATGTTGGGCCAATGCCAATTCAGCCTGATCTGTTGTGATCCTTTTAATCTGGATACGACTCTTCTGCCAGAGCATTAAGGTCGCTAACCATAGGGTGGCAAATATTAAGCTTAACCAAGGCCAGTAACCCGATGTATTGTTTTCAGCTATATTATTGTTCTGAGGCAGGCTCACTTCTGGTGCATCGCTGCCTATGACTGTGATGGTTCTGGCGGGAAGCGTCGCTTGCTCCTGACGCTTGGTGTGAGGATTCCACCAAGGCACAGAAATAGCGGGCAAGGTGTATTCACCGGCTTTGGTTGGCACTATGGCTAAGGTTTGAGTCAGCTGCGACACCATTTGTTTATCTCGCAAGAATGTTTTACGTACCGGCTTCTCTGGGTAGGTTTTAAGGCCTTGGGGTACAGGTATCAGAATCTCAGGTAAGCTAGTCTCATCAGTATTTGATGCCAGTAAACTAATGGTGCGGGTGATAGGGTTGCCGACTTGATATTCCTGAGTCTCTTCCGGCCAGTCTTCATTCAGAGCGACCAAATCTGACACTAACCACTCGCCGTGATACTCATTGGGGATAGGGTTAATCAGTAAGATAGACTTTGCGGCTCTGGCTTCCATGGGCCGGCTTTCATTGAAAGAGAACATGCCTCCTCGACGAGAGCCTTGTATGAGGACATCACCTGAAAAACCTGTGCCGTCTATGGTCAGTTCTCCTGGTTGATCGGCAATGATGCCGTAAGTACGCTCAATGACACGATAGCGGCGACCGTTGAAAATTTCTGTTTTATCGACATCTTCACCCAGTTGCTTGATTTGTGCACCGTCTAAGTTAGGGGCACTTAATACGCCTCGCTGAAGATCAACCGCTAAGAATAATTTTACTTTATAGGTAATGAGTTGTCCTACATAAGCTTCTTCAGTGGATAAGCTGGTGCGTATAAACAAGTTCTTCATTTGTGTAGCTTGACTGCCTGAAGCCACGACATTCAGTTTAATCGGTGTAGATTTGACTCCGTCTATGCTCAAAGATGGAATAACAAGAGTTCCTGCGTGTTTAGGTGCTAGGAGGATTTGCCAACGAGTTTGCTTTTTCGAGTCAAAATTAACTATCTGAGTGCTACGACTGACACTGGTGCGTCCCACGATGAAGTCTTTGAGCAGAGCGGATGTATCTAAGTCTCCGGTTTTGACATCATCGTCGGCACTGATGGTCAGTACTAAGTATTCTTTTTCAACGGCAGGATTTCTATCGACAGAGGTTTCCAGCTGGCTAATGGCAAAAGTGGGGATGGAGAAAACTAGCGTCACTAAGGCTAGTAATAAACGTCTGGAAACTACCATTGCTGCTGATCCTTAGAGTTGGTATTTTGTCTTGCACGTTTTTGATATTCGAGTTGCATCTTATTTCTCAGTAAAACTTGAGGGTCATCGACCAAACCTCTTAGCGCTCGCTCCATCTCTGGAGGAAGCTCCTCTGGCCCTTCTTGCATTTGAGTAGCTTGGGCCTTTGCTTGGGCATCTTCTGAATTTTCATCGGCTGCTTGAGTATTTTGAGAAGCAGCCTGCTGCTCTTGCTCTTCTTGCTGCTTATCGTCGCTGCCGGCTTGTTTGTTCTGATCACTCTTTGGCTTATCTTTTTTAGAATCTGCTTGTGAGTTGTCTTGTGGTTGCTGCTTGTCCGGATCCGCTTGCATCTCAGAATCGTTATTCTTATCTTCTGGGCTCTGATTGCCTGCATCATTTTTATCCGATCCACTGTCTTGCTTTGATTCATCGGATTGAGATTGCTCATCTTGATCTGGTTTTTTCTGCTTATCTTTTTCTGAATCCTTGTCGGCATCGCCCTCAGAGTCTTCTTGTGGATCAGGTTTTTGTTGTTTATCGTCTTGCTTCGACTTGTCTTGATCTGACTTATCCTGATCTGGGCTACCTTGTTTCTGTTGCTCTAATTTCTTGGCAAGTTCGAGGTTGTCTTTTGCCGCTGTTAACTCAGGTGCTTGTGCTAATGCATCTTGATAACGTTTTATTGCCTCATCGTATTTATTTTTCTGCATCAAGGTGTTGCCTTGATTGTACAAGCCGCTAGCGGAATTATCTTGTTCGAACAGTGACAGAGCCTCATCATACTTTCCGGCCTTATATAGGGCGCTGGCTTGCCATTGAGGAGATTTAAAGGATTCTGACGCCTGCTGATAATCTTCAGTCTGATAGGCTTGCATTCCCTGTTGATCTTGAGTCTGCCAAAGGTCGTCCCAGGTTGATGCATGAACCGGATTTGGAATGTAGATGATAAAGAGAGCAAGGGCTACAACTAACCCGTGCCTAAAACTGAACAATACTGGAAGCAGGAGTAAGAGCGCGATATAGGGGCCTGCATCTTGCCAGATCTCACCATCGAGTTCGGTCGCCTTAGTGTCGCCAGTTGTCGATAACCAGGTTTGCATCTGTTTGAGATCTTGACCATCACTTCTATAGGGAATTAATACACCATCTGAAGCTTGTGCCAGCTCATTGAGCAACGAGTAGTTCGTCTTCGCGACGACAACTTGGTCGGCATTATCCCTGAGCAGCTGCCCATCTGGCAGGCGAATGGGTGAGCCTTGCTCGCTGCCAAAAGCCATGATGGCTAATCGATATTGGGTGTTATTCAAGACAGCCTTTGCTTCACGCATCTGCGTAGTCGATACGCCATCTGTGAGAAGTAAAATGTCGCCGCGTATGTGCCCGCCTTGAGCGAGTAAGTTTTTTCCTTGTTCTAGGGCTGCCACTAAGTTAGAGCCTCGAACCGGCATGATATCCGGTGATAAGGTTGGCAGTAAGTTGAGTAAGGTAGCTCTATCTCGCGTCAAGGGACTGATGGTAAATGCATCTCCAGCATAGGCGATAAGCCCGGTCTCACCCTCTTTAAGTTCACCGATAAGGTCGGTGGCTTTAAACTTGGCTTGTGACAATCTATTGGGAGACAGATCCGTAGCGTACATAGACAGAGACATATCCATGACGATCACTCTGCCCTGAGCCGCTTCGAATACCGGCAGAGACTGTTTAGTGAAAGCGGGTCCCGATAAGGCAAGCACGGCCACGAGCCAAGCTAATCCGAGATACCATAACTTACTGCGTTTTATCTCATTAGTTTGTGTGACTAAAAGTGTCGCTAGATGGGGGGCTATGTAACGATTCCATGTCGAATTTTTTCGTTCACTGCGCCACAGCAATAAAATGAGCAAAATTAGGGGCAATAGAGCGAAAAACCACTCAGGTCGTAGAAAATGCATGTTTATCTGTCTCCTCGACGGGCCGTTAACCATTGTACGGGTCGATTAAAGAGGGGGAGTTGAGATAGTGCCATTAAGATAGTGATTAACAAGGCGGCAGCCAATGGCAGATAAAAGAGTTCTGATTGTGGTCGATAGCTGAGTTGATCTCGGCTAATGGGCTCTAGTTTGTCTATCTCCTGATAGATCTGCTCTAGATCCTGAGAACTTCTAGCCCTGAAATACAGACCACCAGTGGTCTTTGCCAGGGAGCTTAGTTGCGCCTCATCGAGATCCATGGAGGGGTTAACTCTTTCTGTACCGAATATCGAGCGTCTTTCCATAACATCTGCCCCGACGCCGATGGCGTAGATTTTCACCCCACGCTTAGCGGCGATAGCGGCGGCTTGATCGGGAGAGATAGAGCCTGAATTGTTGGAGCCATCGGTGAGTAGCACTAAAATTCGATTACTCTTGTCGACCAAGTCGAAACGCTTAACTGCTAAGGCTATTGCTTCACCTATAGCGGTTTGTTTGCCGACTAATCCTATTTGAGCTTCCTTTAGGAATTGCGCGACAGAACGCCTATCTTGGGTCAGTGGAGCCTGCAAGTATGCGTGATCTGCGAACAGAATAAGACCTAACTTGTCTCCTTTTCGACGCTCGATAAAATCACCGACAACATCTTGTATCATGGTAAAGCGGTCAACGGTTTGTCCGTTGAGCACCATGTCTTCAATCTGCATGCTGCCGGAAAGGTCTACCGCCATCATAAGATCTCGTCCCTTGCTTGGCAGTTCGATAGAATCACCCATCCATAAGGGGCGCGCAACGGCAATCACTAAGAGGATCCAGACTAGCCAGTATGATTTACGGGAATGTGATTGTTGCTGAATTTGTTCAGCCCCATTTTCAGCGATACCGGGCAGATGAAGGTGACCACTGATCTCGACTTCTTGCTGCTGTTTTCTGAAGATGAGCGGCAGGGGTAACAGTAAGAGCAACCAGGCCCATGCAAGAGTCAGCATTGTGCCTCCTTGTTACTAGTACTGAGTTTTTGAGCATCTTTTTTCAATGGTAAAGCTTGCTTAAGCCAATCGGAGGCTAATGTTTTTAGCTCTTCGGCTTCTTTTGGAGTCAGACCTTCTCTCTGGTAACGCCTGTCCAGTAGAAGCTTTAGACGCGGATTAGAGCGCTTAACTTGCAGTGCCATCCATTGATGCCAATGATCGCCTTGAAGACCCGCAACTTGTTCTCTGGAGAGGTAACTCATGGCTGCGCGTTTGATTAAGGTGTTTATCTGAACGGGGATATCAGCTGCATGCTGCTCGCTTGAGGTGTCCAATGATGCGACGGCCAATAAGACTTCACGTTTGGGAGCCCTATGGCGCCTTACTCGTTTGAGTTTGAAAAATAGCACAGTGACAGCGATTAATATCAATGCAAGAACCAGCCAGTAACCTACCGCTATGGGGAGATTACTGATGGCCTCGGGCGTATGAATGTCTTTTAATGCGGCTAGTGCAGGATTGGCTGTGGTCTGCATTATCTTAACGCTCCAAGTTGATCGTTAAGGGTCATGCCCGCATCTAAAGTGCGTGTGTGAACATTTAATTTTTGCATCATTTGAGTAAACTGTGCTTGGCTCTGAAGTTGTTTTTGCAGCCAGGTATTGTAGCCCGCCCGGTCGAGGGTCAGTTCCTTGTTGCCATCTTTTACTGGCAGTTGAAACTGTTTCGGTAGCTTTAGTTTGCCTTGCCTCAGGGGATCTGTGATTAAGAAGGCCCCCATATCGCAATGGCGTTTTAGATCTGACAGAGGAGCAAGACAAGATTCATTGAAATTGCTGCCATCGCTGATTATCCAGATCAATGAACCAGGTTTAGCGATGCGTCTGAGTCTTTGACAGGCACGGAACATATGCTCAGGTTCAGCCTGATGTGTTGGCAGTCGAGCCAGCTGTTGCTTATGCACAGATTCGATGGCGGAGATGAGCTGTAAGATGCCTTTCTGACGGCTTCTTGGTTTGAGTTCAATATGCTCATCCTCTGTGGCGATCAATGCACCTAACCTGTCGCTGTGCAGAATAGCACTCCAGCCCAGAGTGGATGCCAGATGCGCAGCCTGTACCGATTGTAGCAATAAGCTGGAACCAAAATAGAGGCTGTGACTGAGATCGAGCAGAATCAGTATCGGCCGCTCTCGTTCTTCAACGAAAAGCTTAGTATGTGCCTTACCCGTACGGGCCGTGACACGCCAGTCTATGGTTCTGACATCATCACCGGGTTGGTATTGGCGTACTTCGGCGAATTCCATTCCCCGGCCTTTAATCTGGCTGGCTCTATGTCCGGCTAGACTTGCACGGGCTTTAGAGCGTTTCTCAGGAAGCGCTCTGGCGATATTTTGGCATGCTAACAGCTCTTTTGGATTCAGGTTTACCCCGTCGGCAAAAAGAGGGAGGACGATTTCAGACACTTAAGGCACCGCAACTTGAGACAAGATATGATCGATCACTCGGTCGCTAGTGACGCCTTCGGCTTGAGCCTGGTAACTCAGCAGTAACCTGTGTCTTAATACGTTGGGGGCAACGGCCTGAATATCTTCCGGCGAGACAAAGTCACGTTCCTGTAACCAGGCTCTGGCTCGGGCACATCGCTCCATTGCCAGTGTTGCTCGAGGGCTGACACCGTATTCAAGCCAGCTGGCCAGTTCATCGCTGTAGCGTTGTGGCTGTCTGGTCGCCATCACTATGTCGACGATGTATTTTTCTAATGGCTCGGCGAGGTAAAGTTCCAGCGACTCTTCGCGGGCTTCGAAAATATCTTTTTGAATGATAGGTTCTACAGTGGGCGCGGCTTGCTTTAAGGCTTCTTTACGGGACATTCGCATGATCTCGAACTCAGTTTCTGCGCTCGGATAATCCAGGTTGAGATGCATAAGGAAGCGATCGAGTTGAGCTTCGGGTAGCGGGTAAGTCCCTTCGTTTTCGAGAGGATTTTGCGTCGCCATAACCAGAAACAGTTCTGGTAATTTATAGCTATTCTTACCTACGGTAACTTGACCTTCGGCCATCGCTTCGAGCAAAGCCGACTGAACCTTGGCGGGGGCTCGGTTGATCTCATCGGCTAAGATAAGGTTGTGAAAAATAGGCCCGGCTTCAAATTCAAATGTGGCCGTCTGAGCCCGATAAATATCGGTTCCGGTTAAATCGGCTGGTAACAGATCTGGGGTAAATTGAATTCGGTGGAAGTCACCTTCGACACCGTCACATAGGGCTTTTACCGCTCGGGTTTTCGCAAGGCCTGGGGGGCCTTCGACGAGTAAATGTCCATCGGCGATCAAGGCTATTAGTAAGTTCTCTGTTAGGACGGGTTGTCCTAAAATGACCTGGTTAAGGTATTCGCGTAATGCGTGAAATCGACTCAAAGGCATGATGCTACTCGGTTTGTTTTCATAAGTTAGGTTATAGACCAACGACATGGTAAAAAATTCACATAGGGTTTGGCTAGTGCCAATTTACCATTAATGTATAAAAGCCATATTAATTGTACGACTTAGTTATATGCTTCATTGTCGCTTTAACTACATTTAGATATTTGTAATATGCATATATAGGACAAGGGAAATCAAAATAAACTTCATTAAACATTGTTAATAAAGGTTTTTATGATATTTTTTAGACTAAAAACCAAACAGGTGTTTAAAACTTTCCTGTAAGAAGTTAGAATCGGATCACACTTTAATGGTCAGACCTGTTATATGCAGTAGAGTCAGACAGATTAAAAAGCGGCAAGGAAATAATAGCGTCAACAGCCAAATATCGGCTAGGCGTATAAGAAGAGGGCGGCAAATGAGTCACAGACAACAGGTAACGAACGCCAAGGGCGATCGTATTGCAATAGTAACGGGTTTAAGAACTCCATTTGCTAAACAAGCTACGGCGTTTCACGGTGTATCGGCACTGGACATGGGTAAGATGGTCGTCAACGAGATGCTGTCTCGTTCTGAGCTTGATCCTAAGGAGATAGAGCAGCTTGTTTATGGACAAGTGGTTCAGATGCCTGCGGCGCCTAATATTGCCCGAGAAATTGTACTGGGTACAGGAATGAACGTGAGCACTGATGCCTATAGTGTTAGCCGTGCATGTGCCACCAGTTTTCAGTCTACGGTGAATGTTGCTGAATCAATTATGACGGGTAATATCGATATTGGTATCGCCGGTGGTGCAGATTCATCTTCGGTTCTCCCTATTGGAGTATCGAAGAAACTGGCTCATGCATTAGTCGATTTGAATAAGGCTCGCTCTTTCAGTCAAAAGCTGGCTATCTTCAGGCGCTTAGGGATTAAAGATTTGCTCCCTGTTCCGCCAGCTGTTGCCGAGTTTTCTACCGGTATTTCCATGGGCCAAACTGCGGAACAGATGGCCAAGACTTATAACATTAGCCGCGCCGATCAAGATGCCTTAGCACACCGCTCCCATACACTTGCCACAGAGACCTGGAATGCGGGTCACCTTAGAGATGAAGTCATGGCGGCTCATGTTCCTCCTTACAAGGGGTTTATCGACCGCGATAATAATATCCGTGAAAACTCTAGTGTGGAATCCTACGCCAAACTAAGACCTGCATTCGATCGCAAGCATGGCACAGTTACCGCAGCTACCAGTACGCCGTTAACTGATGGTGCTTCGGCGGTGTTAATGATGAGTGAGAGCCGTGCTAAAGCGCTTGGCTATGATCCTATTGGCTATATCAAGAGTTATGCCTTTAGCGCCATCGATGTGTGGGAAGACATGCTAATGGGTCCATCCTACGCGACACCTCTTGCACTGCAACGTGCGGGTATGGAGCTAGAAGATTTGACGCTTATTGAGATGCATGAAGCCTTTGCCGCTCAAACCCTTGCCAATATGCAGATGTTTGCCTCGAAAAAGTTTGCTGAAGAAAAGCTAGGCAGAAATCGAGCCATTGGTGAAATAGATATGAGCAAATTTAATGTGTTAGGTGGTTCACTCGCTTATGGTCATCCTTTTGCCGCAACGGGCACTCGATTAATCACCCAAGTCTGTCGTGAGCTAAAACGTCGAGGTGGTGGTACTGGACTTACAACGGCCTGTGCGGCTGGTGGTTTGGGTGCAGCAATGATAGTGGAAGTGGAGTAATTCTTATGGAAAAGACGTTTAATTTAGTTCGCCGTGAAGATGGCATAGCCGTATTGACGATAGATGTACCTGGCGAAACCATGAATACCTTGCGCACCGAGTTTGGTCCCGAGATCACTGAAGTATTGGCAGAAATTAAAGCCGATACCAGTATTAAGGGCCTGGTGTTAGCCTCTGGCAAGAAAGATTGTTTCGTTGCTGGTGCTGATATCTCCATGTTGGATGCCTGTACTTCGGTGGCAGACGCTAAGGCGCTGTCACAGCAAGGCCATATTGTCTTTAACGAGCTAGAAGCTTTGTCTATCCCAGTTGTTGCGGCGATAGATGGTGTGTGTCTTGGCGGTGGTCTGGAACTGGCATTGGCTTGTCATCAGCGCGTATGTAGCCAAAACTCAAAGACCATGATGGGCGTGCCTGAGGTTCAGCTAGGCCTGTTACCAGGTGGCGGCGGAACCCAAAGATTACCTAGACTCGTTGGTATTACTACGGCGTTAGATATGATGCTGACGGGTAAGCAGATCCGTCCTAAGCAAGCGTTGAAGATGGGTCTGGTGGACGATGTCGTACCTGAGTCGATACTGTTGGCCACCGCCGTTGAAATGGCGCTTAAAGGAAAACGTTCACCTAAGAAGGTGAAGAAGTCTGTGGTTAACAAGTTACTCGAAGGCACTTCTGTTGGCCGAAATATCATTTTTGATCAAGCGGGTAAGCAAGTTCAAAAGAAGACTCAGGGTAATTATCCTGCGCCAGCCAAGATCATCGACAGTGTGCGTCAAGGTATGGCTAAGGGGAAAACCAAAGGACTCGAAGTGGAAGCAAGTCATTTTGCCGAGCTGGTTATGTCGAAAGAGTCGGCTGCATTAAGAAGTATCTTCTTTGCCACGACCGAAATGAAGAAAGAGACTGGCGCTGGTGATGTTGAGCCACGTAAGGTTAACAAGGCAATGGTACTCGGTGGCGGCTTGATGGGTGGCGGTATTGCGTCTGTAACGACCACCAAAGCCAAGATCCCTGCGCGAGTGAAAGATATCAGCGAGCAGGGCCTTAGCAATGCACTCTCTTATGCTTATAAGCTGCTCGATAAAGGAGTAAAGCGTCGCCATATGACGCCATCGGCTAGAGACAATATCATGTCGCTAATGACCACAACCACAGAATATAAAGGTATTAAAGATGCCGATATCGTGGTTGAGGCGGTGTTTGAAGACTTGAACCTTAAGCATCAAATGGTAAAAGATGTTGAACGTGAGTGTGGTGAGAACACCATTTTCGCTTCAAATACCTCTTCACTGCCTATTTCACAGATTGCAGAAGCGGCCTCCCGTCCTGAAAATGTCATCGGTCTACATTACTTTTCTCCTGTTGAGAAAATGCCTCTGGTTGAAGTCATCGCTCATAAGAAAACTTCGCCAGAGACCATTGCGACTACGGTTGCTTTTGCCCGCAAGCAGGGGAAAACACCAATCGTCGTACAGGACGGTGCCGGTTTCTACGTTAACCGTATTCTAGCGCTCTATATGAATGAAGCAGCGCAATTGCTACTTGAAGGTCAGAGTGTTGAACATTTAGATAAGGCACTGGTTAAGTTTGGTTTCCCTGTTGGTCCTATGACACTGCTCGATGAAGTCGGTATCGATGTAGGTGCTAAGATTTCTCCTATATTGGAAGCTGAATTAGGTGAGCGATTTAAGGCTCCTGCAGCATTTGATAAGTTGCTTAGGGATGATAGAAAGGGTCGTAAGAATGGTAAAGGTTTCTATCTGTACGCTAGTAAAGCCAAGAAGAAAGGTAAGCAAGTTGATGAGAGTGTATATCAAGTACTTGGCCTGAAACCTGGCGTGAATGCAGAAGTTTCTGAAGTCGCACAACGATGTGTTGTTCAGATGCTCAATGAGGCTGTACGTTGCTTGGAAGAGGGGATCATTGCATCACCTCGTGATGGTGATATTGGTGCTATCTTCGGTATTGGTTTCCCACCATTCCTGGGTGGCCCATTCCACTATATTGATACACTAGGTGCTGGCGTTTTAGTTGCTAAGCTAGAGAAATATCAAGCTAAGCATGGCGACAGGTTTGCACCTTGTGAAAAGTTAAAAGAGATGGCTGAGAGCAATCAGCATTTTTTCGATTAACCTAAATACAACCCCTCTGAACTTAACAATGCGGCAACATAATGCCGCATTTTTTGTTTCTAAGGAAAATCCCAGCCTGATTTTTATTCACTTACCTTGTTGTTTTTTGTACAATGTGCCAGCTTATTACGGTCAAAATAGATGAAAACCAAAGTATAGTTGATATCGATAGAGGTATTATTATGTCTAATGGATATTTAATTATCTCTCTGGGCTGAAAGCTATGAATGGCCTTAAACTCGGTAGTTATCAAGAGGTGTTATTCGTCTCTGCTTTGATATGAGGTGGTAGAACAGTGCTAGAATTTTCAAATGTAGGAAGTGTCATAACCCTTATTTGTGTGCTTTTTCTATCGAGTATCATTATGGGAAATTTGGCTTTTCGAGCAGGACTGGGCGTCAAGCGCTGGATCTTGCTGGGATTCTTGATTGGCCCTGTAGCTTATCCCCTATTTAATACTCATAAACATTATGCTTGGCGACGTTCAGTCGGTAAGGCTTCAGGGTCATTAAGACTATAATTTCCTGTTTGGTTTTGCTTGCTATTTCCGATGCGGAAGTTGTAGCTGTATATAGTTATAAAGCCCCACATAACAAACGAAAAAGGAACCTTAGGCTCCTTTTTCGTATTTGTTCCACAAGCTATTTTATTCAGCTCAGGCTCAATGCTAGTTTACTTCCACCAGACTTTAGCTGGGATAACTTCTAAATGGCTCAGCCCTTCAGGAAGTTGTACCTTAATACGTGCTGGCTTGTGAGTTAGGCCTAGTGCTTTTTTTATTGAATCAAACATAATAATTCTCCTTAGACCTTAAGCGATTTCTTGATTGGTGAATTTGATATGTGGAGAACCAGCGAGTTCTACGGGCTTAAACTTAATGTGCGGAGAACCAGCGAGTAGAACAGGCTTGAACTTGATATGTGGAGAGCCAGCGAGTTCTACGGGCTTAAACTTAATGTGCGGAGAACCAGCGAGTTCAACAGGCTTGAACTTGATGTGTGGCGAGCCAGCGAGTTCAACAGGCTTGAACTTGATGTGTGGCGAGCCAGCGAGTTCAACAGGCTTGAACTTGATGTGTGGAGAGCCAGCGAGTTCAACAGGCTTGAACTTGATGTGTGGAGAGCCAGCGAGTTCAACAGGCTTGAACTTAATGTGTGGAGAGCCAGCGAGTTCAACAGGCTTGAACTTGATGTGTGGCGAGCCAGCGAGTTCAAAAGGCTTAAACTTAATGTGCGGAGAGCCAGCTAGTTCTAATTGAACATTTGGTGTGCTCGAGAGGAGTGCTTGATTAGAGTTAATTGCAGGAGTTTCAAATGCCATTGTAGAAGTTGATAACACAAGGGCGATAGTCGTTGCTAATAATTTAATCATTATATTCTTCTCTCAAGTTCTGATACTTCAAAGCTTGAAGTATCTAGTCAGTAGGTGTGTCATATTTCTTGACACTTGAGAGAATATTTGCAGTTGTTATGCCAGTTTTATCGTTTTCCTAAAACTAATCGCTTATTTTGTTGGTTTTATATTGCCTTTTTTCCATTTTGTACTAAGTCAGGTTCGATGAATTCTTTGTGTAATAATTCGGTGAACTGAGATTCCGTAACGGGCTTGCTGAATATAAATCCTTGTATTTCCTCACAGTTAAGCGCTTTTAGTATGCTGAGCTGTGAGGCGTCTTCTACACCTTCTCCGACAACTGAGAGCCCCATGTTGTGGGCGATAGTAATAATAGAGTCGACCATTTTAAGATCACGATCAGATTTATCAATATCGTCCACAAAGGCTTTATCTATCTTCAACGTATGAATTGGGAAGCGTTTCAGATAGGAGAGTGAGGAGTAACCAGTACCAAAATCGTCTAAAGCTAGGCTTACTCCCATCTTAGAGAGCTGTTGCATCACCTTAATTGCTTTTTCTGGCTCTTTAATGACGGTACCTTCGGTGATTTCTAGCTCTAAATTTGCTGCAGGGAGCTGAGTTAGACGTAAAATTGACTCTATACGCTGCTGTAGATCGGGTAGAGCGAATTGATATGAAGATAAATTGACTGCTACGCGTCCATTGAAGATTCCTTGACTCCGCCATTTTTGTGCCGCAAAGCAGGCTTTCTTCATGACTATGTCACCAATTTCGACGATCAGACCATTCTCTTCGGCTAATGGAATAAACTCACTAGGGGGGATGAGACCATGTACTGGGTGATTGAGCCTGACTAAAGCCTCCATACCTGCCATCTTGCCACTCTTAAGAGCAATCTTAGGTTGATAGTAAACTTCAAACAGATCTTCCTTGATACCTTGTCTGATCAGGTTTTCCACTTCCAGCTGTCTAATTGCGTTACGATTCAGTGATTCTGAGTAGAACTGATAGCGATTTCCTCCCCCGGATTTGGCGTGGTACATGGCTATATCGGCTTTTCGCAGTAATGCCTGCTCATTTTGGTCATCTTCAGGATAGAGTACGATACCGATACTCATGCCAACTACGACCTTGTCTGAGGTCAATTCAAATGGTGTTACGAAGGCTTCGATTACACTATTAGCAATAACGGCACTGGAGCCTATATCAGGATTATCGTCGACGAGAATAGCGAATTCATCACCACCGAGACGGTAAATACTGGTGTGGTAGGGGACAGCAGCTTCAATGCGTTTAGCAACTTTTATCAATAGCTCATCACCGATTTGATGACCTAAGGAATCATTGATCTTCTTGAAGTTATCAAGGTCGAGCACCATGAGTGTATGGTGGCTATCACGTTTTACCAGGTTACCTAAGGTGACCATCAAACTTGAACGATTGGGTAGGTTAGTTAGTAGATCGTTGTTGGTTAGTTTTCTAAGCTCTTCTTCTTGTTGTTTACGACGGGAAATATCTGAAAATACGCCGACGTAATGAGATAGTTGTCCCAGTTCATCATAGATAGCATCGACAGTAAGTTCCATTAAAAAGCTGGAACCATCTCCCTTAGCCGATTCGACATCATTACTCCATCTACCTTGTTGATTTAATATTGTACGGATCTGTTCTGAGTAACTATCTGGGTAAAGGTCGAAGTTGAATTGCTCGCCAATAAATTTATCTCTGGTTTTTAAACACAGTTCACAACAGGCTTCATTCACTTCTACAAATCTAAAATCACAGTCTAGAATAAACATGCCTTCTGAAATATTGGCGATAGCACGCTCAAAAAGTCTTAACTGTTCTTCGGCATTTTTAAAGTTGTTGATGTTCTTGATAGTACCCGTCATTCGAAGCGGGTTATCTTTCTCATCTCTTTCGACAATTTTAGCCCTATCTAATATCCAAACCCACTCATCGGATTTTCCTTTTACTCGGTAAGCGGCTTCGAAGTGATCTGATTTACCATAGAAGTGGTCATTAAGCGCCGTACTTACGCGCTCCTGATCCATAGGGTGAATATTACTTTCTTCACCCGTTTCTCCTGATCTTTGACCATCTCGTGGAAATTCAAGTGATCCCCAGATATTGGATCGGTATATCTGTCCGGTTTCAATATCCCAATCCCACATCTCATCACCACTACCCCAGAGTGATAACTTGAGGCGCTCTTCAGATTTAGCTATTTGGTTCTGGACTTCTCTTCGTCTAAGAACTCCTTTAACGATCACTCCTGAAATAATCAGTGAAAGCATGAAGTAGATAAATTTAGCTTGCTTGGATAGCCACCACGGTGGAGTTATTTCAATCGTAATACTTTTTGTTGGGCCTTTACTATTAGTCAATTTATCCACAGAAAATACGTTGAAAGTGTATTCTCCTGGAGAAAGGTTGGTATAAGTCGCAGAGTCTATGTCTTTTGTTGATATCCAATCATCTGACAGACCATACATCTGGTAAAAATATTCAATGTTATTGAAGCTAGAATTGGGACTACTAAACCTGAAGGTGAATGGGTAATCTGAATAGTTGAGTTTTAGCTTTTCTATTTTTGAAGCTGAATAAGGTAAATACTTACTTCCAATGTGTACTGGATTGTTAAATATTAAAAAAGAATCAATAGTGGATCTAGGCTTTATTGGGTGTTCGATATAAGTATTCAAAGTTTTTAATGAAACAATACTTACACCATCTATACCTCCAAAAAGGAAAGTATCATTGTTTACTTCAATGCCACTTGGAGTGTTGTACTCATGTTGACTGCCATACATTGTCGTAAAAATGTACTCTTTTTTGTTTTTTATGTAAATTATTTCGCTAAGTGAGGATGCGATAGTGATATTTTTAGAATGAAATATTGAATAAATTTCTCTATTATTACTAAATACTTTTGAAATAGTATTAGATGTGGTGTTTAAGAGCATTATTGAGGTGGAAGTACCAAATAAAACACCATTTTCATGTAAAGCCAAGCTATATGTCAGTTCATCATAAAGTTTTATTAGTTGTTCATTTCTGTAAAGATAAAACCCACTTTGACTCGCGATATAAAACTTTTTTTGTTCTTTTATTAGAAGACCGAGTATTGGTTCATCTACATTTGTTTTTATTTTATCTATCAGTATATTTTCTCTGAAAAGCAAGACGTTTCCTGAGGCCGTTCCCGCGTAAAGAGTATCTTCAACATACGTTAGGTACGTAATGGTTTCCTGAGATAGAGACTTTTGGTTGGATGTTGATGTGTTTAAGGGGATGCTGACTAAACCTTCGTAACTTCCCACATATAAATTGTTATTTATAATTAATGAATTTTTAAAGCCTTCTACACCAGTATTATAACTCGCTATAAGCTTTAAGTTCTCATTATATAATTTTATTGTTTTATCGTCAGATGATATAAGTATTTCATCTGTATTAACTTTCTCAAAATGCCATGTGTTTTTATTGGGTGGAGTAATGCTTTTAATAAGGTTACTAGAGTTACTAACTATCTTTAACCCTTCATTTAAAAAACCAATGTAATATGCTCTATTATTTGCGAATATTGTTGATATTTGTGATCCAGATTCATATCCCTTTATTTTCCCAACAGCAACGGGAATATCATTGTCAATTTTAAATATAACCCCCTGACTTATTGAGTATGTCTCATTGTCTTTTTTGAATAGCTTGTCGTGAATTATTTTGTTTGTTACCAAAGAATCAGGTGTTTTATTTGTAATCGTTCCTGCTTTAGAATAGGATAGCTTGTCTTTTACTTTTATTATATCATTTACGTTTCCTGATATTTTTTTTGGTTTAGTATTGAAATTGCCCTTTGTTATTCCGTAAAGATCTTTGTGATAATTTCTGACGTAAATATCATTGTTATTTATTATTACTTGCTTTGATTCACGTAATTCACTATGGAAGTTTGATTCAATTATTTTTAAATCTTTTAAAAGGTGAATTCCATTGTCTGTGCCGACAATTAAGAAATCTTTTGTTCCAGAAATACTCCAAATAGGTTTTTTTAAGTGTTCTGAATTAAATATTTGAGTCTTAAAATTTTGGAGTTTAGGATCGTATATTGCTAATCCTTTATCTGTCCCGACAAATATGGAGCCATCGTCAGTATAGAGTAGACTTCTGATGAATGAACTGGGTAACCCTGAAGACTTGTCAGCAAAGTAATGCTTAAATTCTTTTCCATCAAAACGGTTTAAACCGTTGAGAGTGCCAATCCAAATATAACCCTCGGAGTCTTCAATAATTGACGTAATCGTACTTTGTGAAAGCCCCTCCGGAACATTATATGACTCGGAATTAAGTAAAATAGAAGTTTGATTATTTTCAATATGTGTTTCGTCAAAAATTTCAGATGGCTGATCAATAGCTTGTGCCTGGCCGAAAAGACAGAGGGCCAGTAGGAGAGTGATGATTGTTTTCATAATCGCGTTTGGCATCATTTTTTTAGTTTGATTCTTAGCCAGTAATGCTTAGGCAACAGGGATTTAACCTCACTTTTTCAGAAAGTGAAGACTTTGTCAAAATTTGAAGGGAATTTGTTTAGTGATAATCATTATTGATTGATGCTTGCCTGTTGTTTTACACCTAATAATCTCCTTCGTTTAACCATAAAAACTAAACAACCCTTCAGACTTAGGTTATTTGACTGAAATATGAGTATTTTTGTGACTTCTTTGATTTGTTGATTAATGCTGCATTCACAGTTGGAGAGGCCGGATTAATTCACGACTCTGAATGTGAAAGATTCATTTCTATCACAAGTCAAAGTCGATCCGTGCATTCTCAGTAGCTTACTCTACGTGGCTAATGCTAAGCGAGTAATTCTAAGAGTTGTATCCAAGCCAAGTGACTAATTTTAAGAGGTTAGTATTTAAATTTATTCGCTTGAAGCTTAAAGCTACGTAGATCTGTGATCATGTTATCCGAGCTTAGACGTTCCTCATGTCTGTGATTATCACCTGTGGTGAATAGTACCAAGCGGTCACAGAGTTTGTTACGCATGCTCTGCATCATAAACTTGATCACGTCAGAGCGAGTCAGCTTTTCAATCTCTTGCACGACCAACTCTCTTTGATTAAAGTCATAATCCTTATTGCCAATACTAGACCAATAGCGTTGGCCTCGAGTCTTTAGGTTGGCATCATGTTCCATCACTTGGTTGATAAGCCCTTGTTTAGTGAGCTCCCACTGCTGATTTGTTATCTGCATAACCGCGTAGTTAAAGTCGGCAATAAACTCGTCGATGGCTTCTAAGAGTTGTAGAGGGCTCGATGTTGGTGACTGGATATAAAATATGATACCTGGATAGCGATTCAGTGGTAAGTAACCTGTGCCCACCATATAGCCCAGTTGTCTCTTGGTTCTGAGTTCGTGAAAGAAAGTCGAAGACATGGTGTGGTTCAATAAACTGAACAGGGCCATTGTCTCAGGATTCGATTGAGAAGCTTGATAGTAGATGATGATGCTGCTGTCTTGGTGAGATGCGGTAATTTCACGTAGAACCGTTCCCTTACCCGAAAGGTCAACCAACTCACGTTCAGATTCCTCACTGGGCGATGAGACCAAGGAGAGGATATGGTCTAATCGCTTGCCCAATGTTTCAACTTCTTCAACCAACCAGTCGCCGTAGACTAAGCCTTCGAGGTGGATTTTCTCATAGAATTTTCTGACGTGTTCATGTAGATCTTCTAAGGTGATCTCTTCTAACTCTTCAGCCATGCGTGATGGCTCATAACTGCGTTTTTGAAGTGTCACTGTTAAACTGGTGAAAATCTGTGAGATTGGCTTAGCTCTGGTTTGGTTATACCAATTCCTCAAAATCTGTCGTTTGATTGAATTAAATCGATTCTGAGTAAAATTTCTTTCTCTGGCTTTATTGATCAGTAGCGATAATAGGGCTTCCTGCTTACCGGTAAAACCCGTTAGATGCAAGGTTATACCACCTTGGTGAGGATAGATGTTATAACTTAACCCTGCCACTTCGGCTTGATAGGTGTATTCAACCAGGTAGCCCAGTAACATCTCAACGTAGAGCCTAGTTAACGCGGCATTTCTGGGAGATGAAGCGGCATGTTCAGAATCAAGAGAGAGGTACATATGACCCTTAGGGACATTAAACTCATCATCTTTACGGTGCCAGATCCGATACCCTTCCTCTTGAGAAACGATAACTGGGGTCTTATTTTGACTCTTTTCAGGTCGGGGAATGGAGTCCGATATAATAAATGGATTTGCGTCCGGTAGCTTAAGCTCCGGCCGAACCTGAATATGACTCCAAGATTTGAGTCTCTCATCTGTAATGGGCTTTATTTGATATGGGGTGTGGTACCAGGCTGCTTGTCGCTCGGTATCTAACTCGGGTGCGATGATCTGGATGCGCATATTCGAAGGCGTCATCTGTTGCAGTAAGCCTAACGTCTCGGCAACGTTAAGGCTGTCCATTTTATAATCACCATAAACTAAATCCTCTACCTCATAATGGTGCATATTGATGCTGAGGTGGCTGGCCAAGTCTAATGTCCGAATCTGCTCTTGATACCTAAATGCCAGATTGAGCAGATTTGCCCGCTCTTGATAGCGCCAGTCTTCTAAACCTTGGGTCTTAATAAGTTCGATATATTCAAACGTGCAGCGAATAACGGTATCGAGGTGAGTGAGTCCTTTCTCCGTAAGCTGAATACTGATGTTGTAATCTTTAAAGTTATAACCATTGACTCCGCCACCTGCAGATAGATTAACCGCAAAGCCTTGCTCTTTAAGATAGGAGAGCAGGCTTCCATTACCTTCGTAGCCCAGTAAATGGCTAATAAAGGTCAGTGGCTTGTGTTTATAGAAAGGATCTATGGCTGGTAAGCTGAACGTTATCGCCACACGTTTCTGTTCTTTGAGTGGGATGATATGCAGCTGGGATGTCAGTTGCTCTTTCTGATAAATAGGCACCACTGGGTGGCGCTTCTCAAGTTGGTGATTGTTTACTTTGCTGAAATATTGCTCTGCCAGTACTTCAAGTTCATCTAGCGGCCTTGGACCCACCAGACATAGGGTCATTATATTCGCGCTGTAATGGCTGTGATAAAACTCGACTAGCTCCTCTCTTAGAATGGATTCTTCACCGGAAAGAGTTTTCAAATTGCCCACTGAAAATTTTGAAAACGGATGCTCAGGGTTGACCGTCTCTTTTTGCACTTGGTAGGTTCTGCGAATGTCATCTTTAAGCTTTAAACTAAATTCTGATTCTATGGCATGTCGCTCACGATCGACGAGCCCTTCGTTAAACAATGGCGCGATAAAAAATTGACTGAATCTGTCTAAGGACTCTTCAAAAACATCGGCATTAATACTGAAGAAAAAATTAGTGTGTTCAGTGCCAGTCCAGGCGTTATTGTTACCGCCGTGTTGGTTGATAAATGCGTGGTATTCGCCTGAATCAGGGAATTTCTCAGTGCCCAGAAAAAGCATATGTTCGAGAAAATGTGCCATACCTGGCCGCTCAACAGGATCATCAAAGTGGCCCACATTGACCACCATAGATGCTGCGGCTTGGCTAGCTTCCATATCTTCAACCAAGAGCACGGAGAGACCGTTGTCGAGTACTAAATGCTGATATCGACGGAGATCATTGGGACTTTTGATGATTTGCAAGGATTCTGACAAGTAGAAGGCTCCGTCTGATTTATCAATAGGCTCATATACACAGTTAACTATGAGGTATCATTAAAAAAATACTAGCTATTTTATCTGAAATAAAAAGCGAGTAATACATATTGGTCCCCTTATCCTTCTTTAGCAAGTCTCTATAGTGGTTAAATATTATCCGTTTATAGCCTCGAATTTGAAAGATAAAGAAATCCTAAGTCTATTTGACTAATTAATAACTTAAATAGGGTTTGTGCCGATGACTTTTGCGGCTACAATTGGCATATAACGAGAAACATGAGTAGCGAGAGTGGTATGCAGCTATTTTTAATGCGTCATGGTGAAGCGAGCTATCAAGCTCACTCAGACAGAGAACGAACGTTAACCGATACAGGGCGGTATCACACCTCTTTAATGAGTAATTGGCTGGCTAAAACGGTGCTTGAGTTTGATCTGGTTCTTGTCAGCCCCTACTTGAGAGCACAGCAAAGTTGGCAGGAAGTCAGTAAACACTTCCCCGAGCCCAGAAAGTGGTTAGTGCTCGATGAATTAGTCCCAGCGGGAAGGCCTAGCACTGCTGCAGAATTGACCTTAGCTTATGCCGAGCAATTTAAAGCCGACAAAGTGTTAGTGATTGCTCACATGCCCTTGTTGGGTTATATGGTGAGTGAATTGGTTGCAGGTATTGAGCCGCCTCTTTTTGCAACCTCTGGAATAGCATTAATAGACAAGCATAGCGAATGTGCCACTCTGGTATGGCAACATGCCCCCCACACCATTAGTTAAATACTAGTCGTTACATGCTATTAGTTAGATATATTTAAAAACCAATAAGATTATTCAGCAAGAAAACAGTGGTTATGTTGACTGTTTTCTCTGTTTGAATTTAAATCTGCTCGCACCTCGCACCTCGCACCATTACCTTCTATATGGCAGATCACCAATATCGACAAGCACGAGTAATGCTGCATCGCCTCCCCATTCTTTAGGTGCCTTATGAAAGGCCATTACATGTGGATGCTGGGCTAACCACATGGGGATATTCTGCTTGAGGACTCCAGTGCCGTGACCGTGCATGACACAGCAGCAGTGACTCTGCTGCTTAATACAGGCTTGAATTAATGCCGCAAGTTCAAGTTTCGCTTCCGACTGGCGCATACCGTGCAGATCCAGCAGTAAGTCAGGTTGATAGTCGCCCCGGCGAAGCCGTTTCAGCTCAAAGTTATCAATATCATCTCGTGACCAGCGCATCGGACCTTCACTGGGCAGGTGAGGTTGATAGGTATCGGAGAAATAGCTGTCGGCATGGAGTTGCTGGGTTTTCTCCTCGATCACTTTCTTATCTTTCTGCTCAGCTCTGAAGTGACGCTTATCTTGCTTAAAGGGCTTGATCCCTTTAGTCATAGATGAAAATAGATCTTGCTCATCAGAGGTGTCTTTATTTTTCATGTGTCTATTTTGTAAACCTTAAAATCGTTAGCAGTTGCTGATAAATCAGCATAAACGCTAAATTATAAAGATGATCGGTGTTATTCATAGTGCTATTTTATTGAATCCGATGCCATATGAATAGAGTTCAGTTACAATGAAGCGGAATAATCATGCTGGAGTGAGTTTTGGATAAGATTTTTGTAGATGAAGCCGTAACCGAGCTACGAACCATAGGTGATATGCTACGTTGGGGCGTGAGCCGTTTTAATGATGCAAACATTTATTATGGTCACGGAACCGATAATGCTTGGGATGAAGCCATCGCCTTAGTTTTTCATGCCCTTCATTTGCCTGAAGAGTTAGGTCAGCAAGTGATCCACTCTAATCTCACCAGCAGTGAGAAGCATAAAATTGTTGAGCTTATTATTCGTCGTGTAAGAGAGCGCCTGCCGGTTCCTTATTTGACCAACAAGGTCATGTTTGCTGGACTTGAGTTTTTTGTCGATGAACGTGTATTGGTGCCACGCTCTCCGATTGCCGAGATGATTGCCAATCGTTTCAGCCCTTGGCTTTATAATAAGCCAGTTAATCGCGTACTGGACTTATGTACTGGCAGTGCTTGTATCGCTATCGCGTGTGCCTATGAGTTCGATGAGGCTGAAGTTGATGCCTTAGATATCAGCGCCGATGCCCTCGATGTCGCACAGATAAATATCGAGAATCTTGGGGTTATGGATAGAGTATTCCCTATCGAATCGGATATATTTTCTGCGATACCTAAGGGCCCACATTACGACCTAATCGTGTCTAACCCACCATATGTAGATGCCGAAGATATCGGTGACATGCCCGATGAGTACCAGCACGAACCAGAGATTGGTTTGGCTTCTGGTCGTGACGGCTTAGATTTGACTAAGCGTATTCTGGCAAATGCTGCCGACTACATGACGACAGATGGTTTACTGGTCGTTGAAGTAGGTAACTCTATGGTTCACCTGACGGAGCAGTTCCCTGATGTTCCGTTCACTTGGGTGGCATTCGAAAATGGCGGTGACGGTGTGTTTGTTTTGACCCGAGAGCAGCTAGTTGAAAATGAATCACTGTTCGCCATCTTCAAAGACAGCGAATAATCGCGGCTCAACGAGTCTCAATGGGCGCTGGTGATAAAAAAGGCTAACGAATAAGTTAGTCCTTATTTAAGCTTGTCACTTGCCGCTCATTTAAGCTAATCTCGGCCTGTGTGCAAATTCAGAGTATTTAAAACAGTCAGAGGTTAATAGAGCGGATGTCGGGAAACAGTATTGGACAAAATTTTGTGGTGACAACATTTGGTGAAAGCCATGGTGTCGCATTAGGTTGTATTATCGACGGTGTCCCACCGGGACTCGAGCTCAATGAAGCTGATATGCAACATGATCTAGACCGACGTCGTCCCGGGACTTCTCGCTATACCACAGCAAGACGTGAGGCCGATGAGGTTCGTATTTTATCTGGTGTATTCGAAGGTAAAACCACAGGTACCTCGATTGGTCTGATGATTGAGAATACCGATCAGCGTAGTAAAGATTACTCCAATATCAAAGACTTGTTCCGTCCTGGACATGCAGATTACACCTACCAGCAGAAATACGGCTTACGTGATTATCGCGGTGGCGGGCGTGCATCCGCAAGAGAAACGGCCATGCGTGTGGCTGCAGGTGCGGTTGCTAAGAAATACCTGAAACAAGTTCATGGTATTGAGATCAATGGATACTTGTCTCAGCTTGGCCCCATTAAGGCCGAAACAATCGACTTTAGTCAGATTGAGAAAAATGCTTTCTTCTTCCCCGATGCGTCTAAACTTGAGGCGCTCGATGAGTATATGCGCGACCTCAAAAAGAGTGGTGACTCTATCGGTGCCAAAGTCTCTGTTGTCGCCACAGGTGTCCCCGTAGGACTCGGTGAGCCCGTTTTCGATAGACTCGATGCCGAGATTGCCCATGCACTAATGGGCATCAATGCGGTTAAAGGTGTCGAAATTGGCGATGGTTTCGAAGTGGTAAATCAGAAAGGTTCAGAGCATAGGGATCTCATGTCCCCCGAAGGCTTTGCTTCAAACCATGCCGGCGGAATTTTAGGCGGCATTTCATCGGGGCAACCCATAGTGGCCCATATTGCCATGAAGCCGACGTCGAGCATTAGCATTCCTGGCGAGAGCATGAATGCTCAAGGTGAGACTGCCGAGGTGATAACTAAAGGCCGCCATGATCCCTGTGTTGGCATTCGCGCGGTTCCTATTGCAGAAGCTATGCTTGCCATTGTATTGATGGATCACCTGTTGAGACACAGGGCGCAAAATATGGATGTGCACAGCACAACACCTCATATTGGTATGCGTTAATCAAAAGTTGATGCGTGCTAAATAAATCCAGAGGCGCCTCTTTAGTATTCGGAGGCGCCTCTTTTGTTTTGTTATTTAAAAAATAAATTCCAATCTGGTTGGGCTAATACCAAGCGGTATCATCCTTTTCTCTTATCTTGTTGCGGCGATAAATACGCAGGCAGCTGTTTTATATAAGAAGCGACATCATGGATCAGACATCTCAAGCCAGTACACAACTACGCTGGATCAGCGCCTGTTATTTTTTCTTCTTTGCCATCTTAGGTGTGATGGTGCCATATCTTGGGGTCTTCTTCGAAAATCGTGGCTTTAATCCCCAGGAGATAGGCTTTCTGTTGGCTATTTTAATGGCTACGCGGATCATAGCGCCCAATGTTTGGGCCATGGTAGCCGATAGAACAGGCATGCGCGCCCAGCTCGTTAAGTGGGGAGCCGCTGCGGCAGCGGTGAGCTATCTTACTTTTTTCTATGATGGCAGTTTTACCTATCTTGCCATTAGCTTGTGTGTTTATACTTTTTTTTGGAATGCCATCTTGGCACAGCTGGAAGTGATCACCTTGGAAACTTTAGGGGAAAATACCTCCCGTTACGGCGCCATTCGTAGTTTTGGTAGTCTGGGCTATTTGGTCTTTGTGGTGGGTGTGGGCTTCGGCATTTCCCTTTGGGGCACAGAGATCTTACCCTATGTCGGCATGGTGTTATTCATCGGGTTACTGCTCTGTGCACTGCCTTTACCCTCGGATAGAGCCGTGGTAAAGGCGAAAGGCGACACGCCTAAACTAGTCTTAGATAAAGGGATTATCTGGTTTTTAATCTCGGCGATATTATTGCAAATGAGCGCGGGGCCATTTTATGGATTCTTCGTACTCTATCTTAAGCAATCTGGCTATACAGAGGCGGTCGCGGGTATTTATGTGGCGTTGGGGGTTCTGGCCGAAATATTGATGTTTATGATAGCGCCGCGTTTAATCGGTCGCTTCGGCGTCAACAGGTTGTTGGTAGCTAGCCTAGGTCTTACAGCTATCCGTTGGCTGATAATGGCATATTTGGTTGATAGCTTTATCTGGCTTGGCGTCAGTCAATTACTGCATGCTTTTACCTTCGGTTTAGTCCATGCTGCATCCATTCAATTTGTTCATCGTCGCTTCGATGTGAGTCACAGAAGCAAAGGCCAAGCTTTATATGCTAGTCTCAGCTTCGGTGTCGGTGGGGCTCTGGGTACTTGGCTGTGTGGCATGATCTGGGGAGACGGCTCAGGGGCTTACTTAGCTTGGCTGGCCGCGGCAATATGTGCTTTTCTCGCGATGTTGGCCGTTTACTTTATACCTAAGCAGGTCGATGGCCATAAGCACACAGCTTAAAACTAATGCGCCGAAAGAGTTCAAGACTTGCGTAAGACCTAACTTGGGTATTTCAGGCTTATGTGTAACTGCTTTACAAGTTGCATGTTTTATCAGACATATTAAAGGACAGTAAATGGCAATTAGATTTCGTCTGGGGTTAATCATCAACCCTTTCGCAGGTCTTGGAGGCAGTGTAGCACTCAAGGGCAGTGATGGTGTGGCAGAAGAGGCGTTGGCACGCGGCGCTAAGCCTAAGGCGCAATTGCGTATGCAACAGGCACTCGACGTGATCTTACCCCATCAAGATAAGATTGAAGTGATCACAGCCTCCGGCGATATGGGTGAAACCTTGGCCAAAGATATGGGGTTCGATGTCCGTGTAGTGCATCATGTTTTCGGTAAGAGTGAAGCAAGAGACACCCAAGCCATGGTTAAATATCTTTTAGATGAAGAGTTAGATCTGCTGCTGTTTGCTGGTGGTGATGGAACTGCGCGGGATGTTTATTCTGTGGCCGATGAAAACATGCCGGTTCTCGGTGTTCCCGCAGGGGTCAAGATCCACTCAGGCGTATACGGCATTACGCCACACGCATCAGGCATGGTCGTTAAGATGCTTCTTGATGGTGAGCTGGTTAGCCTGATGAGCGCCGATGTGATGGATATCGATGAGGTGGCCTTCAGAAAAGGCACTGTCAGAGCCAAATGCTATGGTGAGATGTTGGTCCCCGCTGAACCTAGGTTTATTCAAGCAGTAAAAATGGGCGGAATAGAAGTCGATGACTTGGTGCTTAGCGATATCGCAGCTGAAGTCATAGAGAATATGGAAGATGATCTGTATATCATGGGCTCAGGCAGTACCGTCGCCGCCGTAATGAGTGAGTTACAGGTTGAAAATACCTTGTTGGGCGTCGATCTGCTCCAGGATCACCAAGTGATTGGCGCCGATCTCAGTGCGAGTCAATTATTGGATATGACTAAAGAACAGTCGGTTAAGTTAGTGATCACTCTGATCGGCGGACAAGGGCATATTCTGGGTCGAGGCAACCAGCAGCTATCCAGTGAGCTGATAAAACGTGTCGGCAAAGACAATATCATCATTTTGTCGACAAAAACTAAGTTAAAAGCACTTGAAGGACGCCCCTTAATTGTGGATAGTGGCGACCCGGAATTAGACAAAGACCTATGTGGCTATTATCGAGTCATCACGGGATACCATGATTACGTCATGTATCAGGTGGCTAATCCCGATCTGAATTAATCGGTTCAACACCTAAAAATTGAGTTTTGCTGCCAGTGAGCGGCATATATAGATAAAGAAAGAGCGGAGTTACCATGTTAGAGCTGTATGAAACATCATTATATGAGTGGATAGACGATATCGTAGCGAAAGGCGATGAAGATGCCCTATTTGCCAGTGGTTACCTTCAAGGACATTTCGCGGTGGCTATCTCTCAGCTAGAAGTAGAAACTGTGCAAGGCATCGATGCTCTTGGTGAGAAAATGGATGTGTGTCTTGAGCTGGCGAAAAAAGAGCTGGATGATACGGATTTTGCTCTGGTCGCTTCTGCTTGGCAACAATTGAATGAAAGACTCAGCGCGTGACAACTTGTGCCAGCAGTGTAGACAGGACAAGCCTAGTTAAAATTGGGTTAGTTAATCCCAAAAGCCCGACGAATGTGGGCGGTGTGATGAGAGCCGCAGGTTGTTATCAGGCCAATGAGATCTTGTATACCGGTAAACGTTACGCGCTCGCTGCTAAACATAGAGGTGAGCAGTACAATACTGATACCAAGAGGGTGGGGCAACATATTCCCTTGACTGCAATTGACGATCTTTTATCGGCCCAGACAGATGGTGTAAAGCTTATCTGTGTTGATTTAGTCGAAGGCGCGATTCCTTTACCTGAATTTGTTCATCCGGATAAAGCCATCTATGTGTTTGGCCCGGAAGACGGCACCATAGATCAAGCCCTTATTGATGAAGCCGACGCCGTGGTTTATGTGCCCACCATAGGTTGCATGAATTTGGCTTCGTCGGTAAATGTTTTACTCTATGACCGTTTAGCCAAGACTAATATGCAGATTGCCGATGACGCGCTTATCAGGCAAAGCCGTGATAATAATAATCGGGTTAAAGTCAGGCAAAAGTAACAACGACGATTGTAAACTTATTCATGATTGGCAAAGGCGGCGGATAGAGGCCAGAGCTTCGATCAGTTGAGGCAAAATACTTCGGTATTTAACTGGGGGAATGTCAGAACAGTGTATCTCAGTTGGGCTAATTCTCTTAACAAATGCCCTAATACAGGCGGGAGTCGAAACGCAGAAATAACAAAACCTGGGCGGTAACCCATCTCCAGGTTAGATATGTTGGGTATTAGTCTCGTTTGCATCCAAGCAAATCGTCACCATTAAGCTGACATTCAACTTCTACCCATTGTCCATTAAACTGGGATAAGGAGTTATCAGACGATGCATAGTTCCATAACGTGTTATTTTCAACTGGCCCCTCTAGATCTATGTGTTGTTCTTGTTGTTCTTTATCTACTTCTTTAACTAGCCATAGCGTGTCGTCAGGATGACTGATTGATTCAATGCCTTCAATTTCAACCCAAGTGTTATTCAAGCTGGCTAAGGTTAAACCATCATCGAAGTAAGTGCCGGCATCTAAGGCAAACTCAATATGATTAATCATAAATGTTTCACCGTCGATTTGAGCGAGTCCCTCCAGTGAGAAGCTCTTTGAAACAGGCGTTTGCTGGCTTTCAAAATCAATTTCTGTGGCAAGTAGTGCTTGGTTTTTTTCTATTAGGTCAACATTAAGGATATCACCGATACTAAGATCGCTCTGACTGCCATCTTCGAAACGCGTTTCAGCCGTAATCTTAATTTTAGTGTGTCCATTAAGCTCAAAGTGGCTCTGTTCTGAATTGACCCAAGTGACGGTGCCTTCTACTTCTGCACCGTGATAGTCATGCTGATTTTCTATATCGATATCAATGGCATCTAACATATGATTAGAATATTGACCAAATACTTCGACCCATAGGCCAACTTGAAGTGTATTTTTATCATCAAATTCGGCATTAGAATAATTGACAATAATTGTGCCTATATTGAACTGATGGGCATCAATATTGAGGGAAGAAATTCGGCCTTCGACTTCTGAAGTCGTTAATTCAAGCGGGTTATCAATAGAAGAGACTAACCAGCTAGCATCACTTTGTTGCTTAGCAGAGATCATCACCCAGCTGCCAATTGCGATATTATCGCTTAGCTGGTCAAAATAGAATGCTTCACCGTTGACCACAATATGGTCGGCTTGGATGGCCGTTACAATTCCTGTGACTGCAGGATCGAGTTCAATCTCTTGTGCTGAAGCATTCAATGTTTCAATTTCAACCTGCGTGCCTTGGGTTATTGCACTTGTTGTGAGAATATTATCCTCATAGCTAACGGATGCCTGAGTTGTTTCCAATTGATAGCCATTAACAGTAATTGTTTGCTCACCCACAGATATGCTGTCAACGGGTCCAAAAATAGTAGTTGTGCTAGGCTCGGGGCTAGTATCATCGGTATCATTACTAGAACTGCCACAGCCGGCAACGAATGTCGCGAGCACACCCGCTAAAACGAAATATTTAACACTTGAGCTTTTCATTACTTGTCATACCTTAATGAATAAAATACAGGATAGGCTGAGCATCATATTGATGTGAGTGTGAAGGACTCGTGAAGAAAAGCGTAAAAAATATGAAAGTATTAATTGTCGAAGATAATCCTAGTGTCTCTGAAACCATCGCGGATTATTTGGAACTCGAAGGCATTGTGATTGATTGTGCCTACCACGGCGAGAGTGCCATCCATTTAGTCGCTGAAAACCATTATGATGTGATTATAATGGATATTATGATGCCTAAACTTGATGGGATCAGCACGGTGAAAAAGCTGAGACAAGAGCTATTTTGCAGTACACCTATTTTATTTCTCACGGCTAAAGACCATCTGGAAGATAAGATCTTGGCCTTCCAAGCTGGGGGAGATGATTACCTGCTGAAACCTTTTGCGATGCAAGAACTGAGTCTACGGCTACATGCCTTGGAAAATCGTGGTCCTCGTAAAGATATCGGTGAACTTAAATATGCAGATATCGTTATGGATATACGCACTAACCAAGTTATTCGGGGTGAGGTCGTCGTTAAATTAAGCAGAACGCAACTTAAAATACTTAAGCTGCTGCTAAAGCATGCTCCAGGTTATGTCAGTCGTCAAGAGATCACCGAGGCCCTGTGGGGGGACGAATCTCCAAATAGCGATGCACTTCGAAGTCATGTCTATGGATTAAGGACAGCGCTCAATAAAGGGTTTAGTGAGTCCAGACTTGAAACCTTACATGGCCAAGGCTATCGGATTAAATAAATCTCATGGCTAACCTAGTTTTATCGCTATAGCGCTTATATGGAAAGTGACCTCTCTATGTTCAATATTCTTGGATCTAATCACAATCAGTATCCCAGCTTTTATCGCAAGATACGCTGGAGCTTTGGCTTGATGACACTCTTGATCGTCAGCCTTTTCTGGTCACTTATCTATATCGCCGAAGATCAATTAGAAGTCATCAGTTTACACCACTGGCTTGATACCGAGGCCAGTCAATATGAAAGAGATTATCAGCAGTTTGGCCCACAGGCGCCTCTACCTAACTCGGTAGAATTTAGTAGCTATTGGAGTGAAACGTCGATGCCAGACTGGCTCAATAATTACACCAAGGTTGGGTTATATGAGCATCTTATCGGCACTGAAGATAAACACTTTATTGTTACAGAACATCCCTCCGGTAAAGGCTTGATGTATGTTGTCTTTCAGGATGATGCCGATGATTACTTGGATGAATATGAATCTGGTCTTCACTACCTGACTATGATTTTGGGAGGATTCTTAACCTTGTCTATGGTCTTGTATGGGATCTATTTTGTGCGGACAATCTCGCGCCCCCTATCTAAGATCCAAGATAAAATTAGTCAAATGTCCCCGGACAACCCCCTATTCGATATAGAGACCCAGTTTAGAGAAACCCGTGAGATTGAGACCACGCTACTCGAGAGTAAAATCGATATCAGTAACTTCTTTAAGCGTGAAAAAGAGTTCAGCCGTTTTGCATCCCATGAATTAAGAACGCCTATCATGGTGATAAAAGGCTCTACCGAGTTACTGAATAAA
Source organism: Shewanella psychrophila (assembly GCF_002005305.1). Lineage (NCBI taxonomy): Bacteria > Pseudomonadati > Pseudomonadota > Gammaproteobacteria > Alteromonadales > Shewanellaceae > Shewanella > Shewanella psychrophila. Next base: position 1,990,319 of record NZ_CP014782.1, on the reverse strand, counting down.
GTGCCTGATTTACCTCATGTAGCCGTTAAAGCCATCAAGCGTCTTGAGCGAGCCAGCAATGAAATGGAGCTGCTTACTGAGACATTTTTGCTGCTTGGTCGCAAAGATATAGAACCTAAGCATATAAAAGAGAGCCAGCTAGAGCTGATTCTGATACGGCAACTCGATGAGCTGAGTCTGCTGTTTTCTAAAAATAGTGCTAGCTATCAACTGTCGATTGAGGGAGCTTTGAGTGTATATGCTCCAGAGAGTTTTATCACAGTGGTCATCAATAACTTGATTAAAAATGCCTTTAGTTACAGTGTCGGCGATATCGATATTCAGTTAGCAGGCACTCAGTTGCAGGTGGTCAACCGTCATGATGGTTATGATATTTATAATGAAGGTTATGGCTGTGGCTTAGTTATCATTGAGCGGATCTGTGAGCGAATGAATTGGGGCGTCGAATTAAATAATGATGAGAGTGAATTTATTGCGCGAATAGACTTTTCTACAGAATCGGATTCACCATAAGAATTGGATTCTTTATAAGACTAAGCCAGAGCGCTTGGTGCTTCTGGCTTAGCATTCTGGTTTAGAGCTTAGAGTTTGTAAATTGACTACAATGCCTTACCTTTAATCAGTTTACGCATCCACATTCGATTGGGATTAAGTAGGGCTAATGTAGCCATATCCAGTGGTATTATCTCTCCGCACAGCTGAGCGGCGAGGGCTTCGGCAGCGAGTGGTCCTGTTGTTATTCCCCTCGAACCTAGGCCACCTAAAATAAACAGGCCATCATGAATTGGGGCCGGATTATCTTTCCAGAACTTGATACTGGCCTTAGTATGTTGATGGAGCTGGTAATTCTCTAGCATTACATCGGTATCGGGTGCGCAGCCCAGCATGGGTGCATGATCCCGAGTGACCATACGCACGCCGACTCTGGCACTGTGTCCCGTGATATCGATATCTTCGACCCATGACTTGTTTTCAAAGCTGTGCTGCATCTTTTTAAGGTTATCCAGCTGCTCGTTAGGACAATAATCCAGGTGAGCTGGGTCTTTAACATAACTGGCACCGGTGCAATGAAGCTGGTTATTGCTGGGTGTCAGGTAACCGTGGGAACACAAAACCGTAGTGAGCTTTGCCAACTCGTTGCGGGCTGGGATATGACTTACTTGACCTCTGAATCCGGTTGCCGGAAGGAGTTTGCTTTGTTCAAACTGAGTCAACCCATGGCCATTGGCCAGCACTAAAGTGCTGAAGGGACCATGCTTAACCTCATTCGAATGAGAGTCTGAGTCCTGATACAGGTACCATTGACCTTGGCTTTGCTCGATACGGGTAATATTACAGTTAAACAAGGCGCTGACATCGGCAATTTGGGCAGCCTTGTCGAATGCCGCCTGGGTAAATTCCGGCGGACTTATCCAGCCCCCTAACGGGTAAAAAACACCTTCTTTATCGACCTCTATGCCTGCGAGAGCAGTGGCTTCTTTGGCGGAGACACTGTGGGCGATGTCTTTCGGCCAGGCTTGCGCCGAGATTATTCGGTTGATTCTGCCACAGCTGCGTTCATCGTGGCCCGTATGCAACACACCGCACAGTTCACTCGCTATGTTAAAGCCTTCTCTGAGCAGGCTGGTTAATCGTCTTCGGCTAAACAGCAAGCCTTGCTGAAAATATTGGCTAAGGGTGCCATTATCTGGGGTGAGTAGGGGATAGACCGCGCCTTGTTTATTTCCCGAAGCCTGTTGGCTAAAGCTTTCATCCTGGCAAAAAATCCGCACGGTTTTATTTCGCTCTGCAAGGGAAAGTGCAAGATGAGTGCTGGCAATGCCACCACCTATGACGGCAATAGCGCCCTCTTTTGCTGGTAACTGAGGATAGTGCTGAAACGTATCGGCCTGAGCTTGCCTTACCGCCCGTCGCTCTTGCTGAGAAATCTCATCACTTAACAGAGTCGGTGTTGGGGGCTGAGGGCTCTTTTCTGATGTTGAGTCATTAAAAAATGAGTTTGCTAGGGAAAAACCCGCTATTTGGGCGAAGTTAGCTTGTTGCTCATTCATGTGCACGCTAGATAGCAGGGCTGTCTGGCTGCTGAGCTTTGCCATTTGCCATAATTGCGCTTCATTCAGTCCATGTGAATCTGACGTGTGAACCCATGCATCGATATAAGATGCCGAATCAGCGGGGGCAAGCGTGTTGCTTAAACTTGAGTGTATATCACCGAGATAGAGGTCGATGAGGCAGTGCCCTTGATTTAAAACTAGTCTCTGGCAGCCCGGTATTGCAACTAGCTTTGAATCGATAAGCTGCTCAATTGCAGCTTGCTTGTCAGCGAATGAACCTGAGCTGGCTTGTAGGTTTAATTCAGAGTCTAGAACTGAATCGGTATGGGCCAGTTCTTTGCACTCTCTATGCTGAGTTTGAAGTGCTGTGAGTTCGAGATTTATGCGCTCAACGGCCGATAAGTCAGATTCGAAAATCTGCATATGCAAGCGAGTATCCGCCATGGATTTTTGTTGCAGTAAGATGACCGATATCAGTTGCTGTGCATCACAGAGTCCAATTTGCCCTATCGATAACTTATTTTTTTCAGGATACATTTTAGCTAATTGTGTAAGAAAAGAGTTAAAATGACTATAAATACGGCTATTTAGTGTTTTTTCTTCATGTTCTTGGGTCAATGAATTTACTCTGTGTCTCACTTTAGGCATTATTTTACCCGTGTTTATGGAAAGCTGACCACTTAATTGTGCTAAAAGCGATATTATTGCCGCAGCAAAATTGGTACTGAAAGTACTAAATGTACTAAATGGAAAGAAATAATGAAAAGAGTCGTGATCACCGGACTTGGCGTAGTTTCAAGTATTGGTAACAATAAGCAAGAAGTCACTGAGTCCCTGAAAGCTGGCCGAAGTGGTATTACCCACTCTGCTCAGTTTGAAGAAATGAAACTTCGCAGCCATGTTTGGGGCGATATCACGTTAGACCCGAAAGAACATATTGACCGTAAAGCACTACGCTTTATGGGCAAAGCCGCGGCCTATGCCTATGTTGCAATGGCTGAAGCCATCAAAGATGCTGGTTTAATTGAAGAGCAGTATTCAGATCCTCGTGTCGGTATCATAGCCGGAACAGGTGGCGCGTCATCGGCTAACCAGGTACAAGCCGCAGATGTATTACGCGAGAAAGGCGTTAAGCGTGTAGGTCCGTATATAGTACCGCGCATCATGTCTAGCACTGCGAGTGCTTGCTTAGCGACGCCGTTTAAGATTAAAGGCATGAACTATTCAATCAGTTCTGCCTGTGCAACCAGTGCTCACTGTATTGGCCATGCCGCAGAGCTTATTCAGATGGGTAAGCAAGATATGGTCTTCGCTGGTGGCGCTGAAGAGGTTGATTGGACTCTGACTATGGGCTTCGATGCCATGGGAGCACTGTCTACCAAGTACAATGATACGCCTGAAAAAGCGTCTCGTACCTATGATGCAGACCGTGATGGTTTCGTTATCTCAGGTGGCGGCGGAATCGTGGTTGTTGAAGAGCTTGAGCACGCGTTAGCACGTGGCGCGAAAATTTACGCAGAAATCATCGGTTATGGCGCATCATCAGATGGCTATGACATGGTTGCTCCATCGGGAGAAGGCGCAGTACGTTGTATGCAAATGGCCCTTGCCGATGTCGATACGCCTATTGATTACATCAACACTCACGGTACATCGACGCCTGTCGGTGACATGCGTGAGCTTGAAGCGCTACGTGAAACCTTCGGTGATAACTTGCCAGCCATCGCATCGACCAAGTCTCTGACGGGTCATGCACTCGGCGCAGCCGGTGCTCACGAAGCAATTTACAGCTTGATCATGATGGAAAACAGCTTTATCGCGCCGAGTATCAATATTGATAACCTGGACGAGAAAGCCGAAGGCATGCCTGTGGTGACTGAATACCAGAAGGCTGAACTCAATACTGTTATGAGTAACAGTTTCGGTTTCGGTGGCACGAATGCAACCTTGGTCATGAGAAAGTATAAGTAACCTTCAACCTGAAAGTTACGTAAAATGTGAGGTACTTTATCGCTAAAGTGCTAAACATAACGAAGGGAGCCTAGGCTCCCTTTTTTGTGTCTGGAACACTTATGTCAATTTGGCATGGATAACTAGTTAGTAGCAGTATCTTCTGTTGTTTTATTGAGCTTTATTGTCTAGAGAGTACAAGATCGAAATACCTTGGATGTTTCTACTGTACTGCCTGTCGCGTGAGTTTTGCTTCAGTTATCACTAACAATTGCAGATAATTTACTTTAACGATATTCATTAGCAAACTATACGGGTACCATCCCCCCATAAAATGTCTACCAACAAGTTGTAACCATGGATCCAAAGATTGAATTATTAGCACCAGGCGGGGATGTTGATGCGATAAAAGCGGCGATTATTGCCGGAGCCGACGCCGTATATTGTGGCTTAGATACTTTCAATGCTCGTAACCGTGCTGCTAATATTTCCTTTGAGGAACTTGTTGGTATCATTCGTCTAGCACACCAGTATCAATGTCAGATATTTCTTACATTGAATATTGTTATTTTAGAAAATGAGTTTAAGTCACTGGCCAAGCTACTAAGTAAGTTGGTTAATACCACATTAGACGGTGTGATTGTGCAAGATATTGGTATGTTCCATTTACTCACAAAACATTTTCCAACATTAGACATTCACGCATCGACCCAGCTAACAACCCATAATGTTGGTCAAATTCCTTTCTTGAAGAAGTTAGGCGCCTCACGAGTTAATTTGTCGAGAGAGCTTAATTTACGTGAGATTGCTGCATTAACCGCGACGGGTCGTGAAAACAATATCACCACTGAGGTGTTTGTACATGGTTCCTTATGTATTGCGTTCTCAGGATTATGTTATTCCACATCAGCCAGTGTGGGTAATTCAGGTAACCGCGGCCGTTGTAGTCAAGCTTGCCGTGAAGAGTATGAAATCACTGAGTCAGGTCATAATTTTCCGCTCAATATCAAAGATAACTCGGCGTTTTTCGATCTGCCTGCATTGATAGAAGCTGGTGTTCATTCGTTTAAGGTAGAGGGCCGTATAAAGGGCGCAAGTTACGTCCATACAGTAATAGACAGCTTTCGTAAGCAGATTGATGGCTTTCTCGCTACTGGAGAGCTGCTTGAAGATGGTGAACGCCTCTATAAGGTATTCAACCGCGATCTGACCAATTCCTTTCTAAAGGGGGACTTGAATCAGTCGATGTTTATCGATAATCCCCGTGATAACTCGAAAAACCACCTTAGAGACAAGCTCACTCATAATGGTTTTAAGTCTATTTCGGTAGTACAAATTCATGATGCGGAGCAAGAATTACAGGTAGAAAAGAGCCAGATTCAAGCGTCTGTCAACGATAAAATTAAGCATCTAAGTATAGATAAACTGCCACTGGCATTGGCTTTTTCGGGTCAATTGGGCCAGCCGTTATCAATTACCGTGAGCACTCAAGACTTTATTGTTGGCCAAACTCAGTTAGAGGATAAAACCTTTACTGTGCAGTCTCCTAGTCTGCTGACGATTAGTGATGATGCCAGCATTGATGACAGTGCGATTGAGAAGCGATTTAAGAGTTTAAATAATGCAGAGTTCGACCTACAGCAGTTCGTCACTGATGATTTAGCTGCCGGCCTTAGCATTCCTTTTAAGGAGCTGACGAGATTAAAGAAGCAAGTGCTATTGCAACTTAACCATGAAACCCCCGTGTTACCAGCCGTTGAATTACCTAAACTGGCGAGGTATCCCAAGCCTGAAACACACAGACCTAAACTGTCTATCTTGATCTGCGATGAGGCTGATATCGCCCTTGCCGATTTTACCGATGCGGACATTTACTTTAAGTTACCCGATGCCTATAAGCGCGGCTGTACTAAGTATGTTGATTTTTTCAAACAAAACCCGCGTCTAATCCCTTGGTTCTCATCAGTGCTGATAGGTAAAGATTTTGATGCCGCGCTGAATATTTTAGAGCAAGTGCAACCTGAGCTTATTGTCACCAATAATACCGGTATCGCCAATCGTGCCTTTGAGCTCGGGATTAAATGGATTGCGGGTCCGTTTTTAAACACCACCAATTCTTATGCATTATTGGCCATGCAAGAGCAGTTTGATTGTCACGGCGCCTTCATTTCTAACGAAATCAATCAGAATCAAATTAAACATATTGCACGACCTGCAAATTTCAAAATGCTATACAGCATCTATCATCCTATTTTGCTTATGGCGAGCAGACAGTGCTTCTTCCAGCAAAGTGTGGGTTGTGAAAAGCCGCGTATCGACAATGGTTGTATGCTGTCTTGCGATAAATCGACCAGCATCACCAACCTTAAAGGTGATGAGTTTGCTATCGATAAGCAAAAAGCAGGCTATCCAAGTATTTATAATCAAGACCAATTCTTAAATACTGAGATCATTGAGGATCTGGCTCATCTTTTTGATGGCTTCATGATTGATTTAACCAATATTGGCGCCGGAAATAAGCCATCACCTGATAAGGTGCAGCTAATCCAACAGTTTGAGTTACTCCTCAGCGGCCAATCTAATGTGGTCACAAGCCTAGACAATATGGTGCCGAAATCGACGGTGTTGCAGTACCACAATGGCTTGTAATTTATGGGATAACAAGCTGGTACGTTCGAAGAGTATCACTTCGTGATACCTCATCTTGTCACTGATGGCCCAGCCACATTCATACCTGAGTATTTGTCTCTTCGATTGAAGTTTTAGTTCTCAATTATGACTTAAAAGAGCTAAGAGAACTAAAAAGAAAGCCACGGTGCTTATCTGAATGATATTTTCAGGTAGGGCATTTGTACCTATTACCAAAAGCCATTTTAGCTGCCAAATTAATATTACTTACGAGGCAAAACAGTGATAATGAAAATAAAAAGTCGATGATGTTCATCATGCTAAAAAAGTAAAACTGTATCCTAGGGCTCTCTGGTTATCTTTAAAAGATAACGGTTAAACTTGAATCCGAGTTTAATTTTTTAACTTACTGAAAGTATACTAATCATCTAATTTCCATCGCCTTTTTTAATGCTCACTTTCTATTTCTGGGGCTTAATGCTGAACCCAGCGATAAATATGTCATCGGAAAATAGTCGATACTTAACGAGTGCTGCCAGATTGTAGATCTAAAATCTGGTGGCACTTAGCTGAAAGCCTATCTTTGTAACTGAGCTCAATAAACGAGTTCGGTAAATAATGCCCGATAGCATTACATTAATGCCTGATCTCGTTAGTTATCCGTCACCAAGAAAGCGAAAATGATTCCTATTTTTGTGGAGTATTTATGTTGCTTTCAAATGATATGAGCCGCATGACAGCATTCAAGGCTATGCTGTCATGGGAGCTGCGCAGAGTACGGCTCTCAATCGGGTGTGCAGTCCTGTGCAGTATGGTCGAAATGGTGCCTTGGTTATGCCTATACTTTTTTGTTCAGGCTATCTATGACCAACAATCTCCCTATGAGTATCTAGTTGTCATGGCAGCAGCCTTGATGGCCCGTTATGCTTTGTATACGTTGGCTGTGTGGTATGCCCATTTGGCTGCCTATCACATTATTCAAAAAATAAGGCAACATATGGTGCTTGCTTTGGCGGATATGAAGATAGACAAGCTGCGAAGTCTGAAAAGGGGCGATATTGAAAAACGCATTTCAGATGATTGTCAGAGTTTAGAGCCGCTCATTGCCCATCATGGCACCGATATTATCAACGGGGTCTTGATGCCATTCTTTATGACAGTGTTCCTTTTTTATATTGATTGGCGGATAGCGCTTATTGCGCTGGCACCATTGCCTTTGGCGTTGAGTGCTCAGTTTTTGATGATGCGTGGCTTCGCAACACGCCAAGAGAAATATACCCAAATTGTGTCGAATATGCACCAAGCTCAATTGGAGTTTCTTCGTAGTATTGGCGTCATGAAACTGTTTGCCGTTGATGCGAACTCTTATCTCGAGCTCAGTCGCACAATCCATTCACACAATACGATGGTATCGGGCTATACCAAGAAAATGGTGGGGGCATGGGTAACTTTTGTGACACTGGCTCAAATATCCTTGATCTTGGTGGTACCGGTTGCCATTGCGCTGAATAATATGGGGCAACTGACGTTGGTTGACCTCATGATGGTGGTTTGTATTAGCGCAGGTATTCTTAAGCCTTGGTTGGATCTGACTCAGGTGTTTTCACAAATTCAACAATCAATTGTCTCTATCGATCGCATATTACCTTTTTGTCATGCCAAAGAGCAGAGCGAAGTGGTTTATGACCAAGATTTACAACAACTATCTTGCGAAAACTTGATGGTCACTCGCGGCGCGTCACGGGTATTTGAAAACGTGAATCTCTCCTTTTTGCCTGGGCAAAGAGTGCTTATTGAGGGGGACTCTGGTGCCGGGAAAAGTACACTTTTATCGACACTTTCCGGATCGCTAACTCCAAAACATGGTGGTTGGAAAATCAATAAAGGTTTTGTCACGGATTTAGATGATGAAAGCCGAAGCCGTTATATTGCAGTGGTGGATCAAGAGGTCACATTTTTCTCTGGGACGTTGCGTGATAATTTGGCACTTGCTAAACGGGTGATTAAAGATGATGAAATATGGTCTTTATTGGATTTATTGGGTCTTAAGGACTTAGTTGCTGATCTTCCGGAACTGCTGAGTTGTGATGTTGGAGAAGTGAGTCGATGCTTCAGTGGCGGCGAAATGCAACGTTTGGCTATCTTGAGAGCGGCGTTGGCCAAAACGCCCATTCTGATCTTAGATGAAGCGACTGCACACTTAGATCAATTATCGGAACAAACGGTATTAGCCGGGCTGCGCCAATATTCCCCTAATCAGATCCAGTTGATTATTAGTCATCGCCCTCGGCAAGTTAAGCAGGTTGATGTGCGTTTGAATATTATCGCAGGCAATGTTGAGGAGGTGTCCCTTGGATAAAATGAGACAATTATTTGTTCATAGTGGTGCGCAAACTCGCCAATTCTGGTTTGGCTTATCAGGAAAAATAGCCACTGAAATCATGCCTCTCGCCATTTGGTTGATGCTATTTGCTTTCATACTTTCCCTTTATACCTTGTCTGTTAGCCATATGCTTCTCTTAGCTTTCTCAGTTATTGTCCTGCAGTGGGTGTTAGGTCAAAGTGCTAAGCAAAGCTTTTTGGGCGCATATGAGATCACTCATCACCTGCGCAGCCAACTGTTAACCGATATCCGTCGTCAACCACTTGCCTGTTTAAAAGGCAAGGGCTTGGGGGAGAAGATGAAGTTGCTCACATCAGATCTGAAGCAATTTGAAGACATTTTTAGTCATATATTGGCAGATTTTGTCGCAGCTTGGGTTATTCCTATCTCCATGATGACGATGTTGTTCTGGATTCAACCTCAGATAGCGCTGGCGATGCTAAGTGTCTTTCTCCTGGCGATCGGTGCCTTAATTATGGCAGAGAAAAAATTTAGCGACCAAGCGGATCATTATCATCATTCCAATATGGAGAGTGCCAACCAGCTGCTTGAGTATATTGATTGCTTACCTATGTTGCGTGGGTTTGCTCAAAGCCACAAATTGGCTAAGCCATTATGCGATAAAATTGAGCAACAAAGGCATGATGGGCTGGGTTTAGAGTGGGCCGGCGGGATGGGGGTACTCATGGCTACGCTAATCCTAGAGCTTGCGTTAGTGCTCAATCTGGCGCTTTGTCTCTGGTTTATCAATGAAGGCTTGTTAAGTCTTCCCCAATTTCTCATCGTGATCATTGCGACAGTTGCTTGTATTCGGCCATTGGCACGAATGACCGTTTACGCGGCATTACTCAGGTATATGCTCAAAGCCGCCAGCCGTTTACAGCAGCTTACTCAAATGCCTCAACAGCAGGAGGAAGGCACTAAGCCTTGTACATTTAACCTCTCTTTGACCAATGTTGACCTAACCATAGATAATACGACGGTGCTAAAGGGCATCAATCTTGATATTGCGCAGGGTGAGCATATTACACTGGTCGGTAAAAGTGGATCTGGAAAGTCAACCTTGTTGGATTTAATCGCCGCCTTTCATATACCCAGTAAAGGCAGGCTGTCGTTGGGCAAGAAATCCTTCGATGAAATAGGGACTCGGCAGTGGTATCGCCATATCTCTTACGTGACTCAAGATGTTCAGTTACTTGGCGGCAGCCTGCGGGATAACTTACTATTAGCCAAGCCAGAAGCTGTGGAAAAAACGCTTTTTGAGGCTGTTGAGGCGGCCGGATTAAGCCCTCTTATTGCCAAATTGCCAGAGGGTATAGACACATTGATTGGGGAGAACGGCAATCAACTATCTGGTGGAGAGCGTCAAAGGTTGTCTATTGCCCGCGCCTTACTTCATGATGCACCAGTGTTATTATTGGATGAAATTACTTCAGCACTGGATTATCGTACACAAGCGCAAGTGTTGGATTCGATTGAAAAGCTATCTAAAGGTAAAACGGTGATCTCTGTGGCGCATCGGTTAGATACCATTCGAGATACAGATAGGATTTACTTTATGGAGAGTGGGCAGATCATTGGAATGGGTTATCACCATGAATTGGTGATAACCCATTCTGGTTACCGTCAATTATGGCAAGCGGGTCAGGTGGCATAACAGGAGTGTATATGTGGCTATATCAAACTTAAAGCATTTAGCTTGCTGTATATATCAATAAAAAGAGCCTAGCTTGCAAGCTAGGCTCTTTTTATTACCTAGGGCTATAGATTAACGATACGTGTTGAGCATCCAAGGTTTTCCATTAGGGCCCGGTACGCTTTTTTTGTCTATTTTCCCGACCGCGGTTTTAGGAAGGGAGTGCACGAGGTGCAATTCGTCTGGCATTTTAAATGCAGCGAGATTTTTAGATTTCAGAAAATGGCGAATGTTCTGCAGCGTCAAAGGCTCGCCTTTACAGACTAAAGCTACGCCGATACGTTCGCCCAAATGAGTATCGGCAACAGGAACGACGGCAACCTGAGCTATCTCTGGGTGGCAGAGTAGATGCGCTTCAATCTCATCGGTGGCAATGCTTTCCCCCGCACGGTTAATTACATCTTTTATCCGGCCAGTGACCGTGATATATCGATCTTCATCCATTCTCACTTTGTCTCCACTTCGGTAAAAACCGTCATCGGTGAATGTAACTTGATTGTGTTTCGGTGCTCGATAATAGCCGCGAAGCGTATAAGGGCCACGGGTAAGCAGTTCGCCTTCTTCGCCGATGGCTACTGGATTTCCTGCGTTATCGACGATTCGGATTTCATCCCACTTGCTGACCGGGCAACCTTGTTTGGCCGCGATGATTGCCGGCGCGTCGCCTAATCGGGTGCAAGCGATTAAGCCTTCTGCCATGCCGAAAACTTGCTGCAATACCTTAGGAAAGGCGGTTTGAATCGCTAATGCGTCGCTATAAGCCAGCTTTGAACCACCGACTTGCATCAATCTGAGACTGGACAGGTCTGCCGTCTCCCACTCGCTCGCTTCGGTCCACAACTGAGCCAATGCAGGCACAAGCGCTGTCGCTGTGATCGAGTGGTTTTCAATTAAATCGAAACAATGATCAGGCCCCGCTTGGGTCGAAAAGATCACTTGTCCCCCCTTTGATAATGCGCCTAATAGGCCAGGGCAACCCAGTGTAAAGTTGTGTGCGGCGGGCAAAACCGCGAGGTAGATGTCGTTTGCCGTGATATCGCTAACTTCGACGCAACTTCGAATGTTGAACAGATAATCGTTGTGCGTACGTGGGATAAGTTTGGGGAGCCCAGTGGTTCCACCGGATACCAAAAATAATGCCGGATGTTCAGGGATTACCTTTGGCGGAGTAAAGCCGGGTTGAGATGAGGGGTGAAAGGCGAGATATTTGCCGTGATGCTTGATGGCATAAATATGAGTCAACGAATTGTCGCTCATGCTCAGTGTGTCCGCAATTTCCAAAGACTCAGGTGACTCTAGGATACGTTCACAGATGTATCCTTTGGCCTGAGAGACTGCGAAAAAATGGCTTATTTCTGCGAGCCCATGAGCTGGCAGTGCCATTACGGGGACCAGCCCTGCTCGCTGAGCGGCAAAAAAGGCGATGGCAAAGTAACACGTGTTGCTCAGTTGAATGACCACGCGATCGCCCATGACCAATCCATCTTCTTGGAAGCGCTTGGCGATCCCATCGGCTTGCTCGAGTAACTGACGGTAGGTCAGCTCACGTACTGCATCTTTAATCGCCACTTTGTCTGCATGATGTTGTGCCCCTTGGCTTAATATTGCCCAAAGGGGGGCGTTATCCCAAATCTGTGCTTCGGTGTAGCAGCGTGCCAGAGATGGGGGGGAAGGCTCAAATCCATGCAGTAAATCATCCACTGCACTTAAGATATCAGATATCGAGTTCATGACTTTTCCTCGCAAAGGATGCTATCAACGGGCACGGTATCGGTGGCAAGGTGGTGCTTTTCTTGTTCTTTTTCAAATACTAAATGATCGAGTACACAGGCCATCTTTTCACCGGTTTCTTCCCACTCTCTTTCGGGGGTTGATAAGCCTATAATACCAGCGCCAGCTTGTAGTAAAGAAACTGACTGGTGCTTGTAGGCCGTCCTCAGTACGAGTGCCGCGTCGAAGTAACCATTGTGGTCGGTAACAAGAACGCTGCCGCTGTATAAGCCCCGGGGTAAAAGTTCGAACCTGGCAATCGCATCAATGGCTTCTCGCTTTGGGATCCCCGATGCAGTAATTGAGGGAAACAGGACATTGAAGGCATCCCAGGCGGATTTCCCCTCTGACAAGGTGCCAGTGACACGAGAAGCAAGGTGCTGAACGCTGCCTCGTTCTGATACCTGCATAAATTCTGCTACGTTCACTGTCGAAGAGGGACAAATCAGGGTTAACTCCTCGACCGCGAGTTTGACTGAGGCCGCATGTTCGGCAATCTCTTTCGGATCTGTCAGCAATTCGTTTCTAAGTAGAATGGCGGCTTGCGGATCATCAGGCAATGCGCGAGTGCCCGCAAGGGGCTGGGTGCTGAGGTTGCCGTGTTCATCTACTTCTAATACCGTTTCAGGAGAAAAACCAAAGGCTGCAATTTCACCGAGTTTCAACATAAATGAACGGGCAGGTGTATTTTTCCTACGCCCTTCGATGAAGCTTTTTTTCGAGTCAATATTAGCAGGAAGTATCGCGACCCGGGACAAAATGACCTTGTTGTATTTGTGTTCCTTTATCTCCTCGACAGCTGAGCGCACGCTTTCCTGAAAGTGCTGTTTGACTGCCTGAGCATGAAGAATGTCGTCTTGGGTCAGGGCGGTGTGACTGTACTCTGTGACGGTCGTGTTATTGGTGCAGTCAGCAATAATACTTTGGATTTGTGGCAGTACAGTATCGTCCATTGTGCGAATGACAATGCGCTTTTTTGTGATCCGTATATCCGTTTCCGGCACAAACAATTCCAGCAGTTCGCGGCTGGTTTCCTGCTGCTTTAGGTTGTGAGAAAAGCGGCAAAACTCGAAATCTGCGCGCCCAAACAACCGCCAATCTTTTATGTTTAACGTTTGGGTTGCTTGATGAATCGCCTGGCAAATTTCGGTGGTCTTGACTCTATGCTTGTTGCCATTAAAATCAGTAATTTCACCGCAGCTACTGACAGTTAGTTGGGTTAGTTTGTTGATGCCTATGGCCCATTCGTCATGGTGTTCATAGACGAGGTAATCCTTGCAAAATGCTAAGCTAGTCAGCTCAGTTGCCAGTAAAATGGGTTGGCATTGGTGTGCTAGTGTGAATGTTTTGTAGGTTTGTTCGTGGTGATTAGCCATGTTGCTCTCCGGATCTGGCAGGGTTTGCGCTGTTTGCTTGCTTTGGGGTGGAGCGAACTAAGGTGGTACTTTCCGTCTGTTCGATGACATGTTGAATAAACGTCGCGGGGGATGTGGTGATATAAAAATGGTCGCCGGGTATTCCGACTACCCGGGCATGTGTGCGTAAAGCAGGGTTAAACCATTCATGCCACTCTTGTACCTCTGAACTCCAAGCTTCTGGGTCGCTTTCTCCAAACACTAACGTGCATGGGGTGTACTCCAGTTCAGGGGCGTTTTCAAGCGCACTGTAATAGTTTTCGGTGGCAAGAAAATCGGCTCTTAACATGGGGAGAAACACTGGTAAAAGTTCGGGGTGTTGTTTGAGGACAGCGCTTCCGCTGCCGATTTCAATTAATTGATCGATGAAGTCGTCATTGTGTAAGTGGCTGAGTGTTCTTCGACTTTTTAGATGTGGTGCGTGGCACCCTGATAACACCAATTGGGTGATTGGGGTGGCACAACCATAGTGCTCCTCCAATTGCTTGCAAACTTCAAAGGCGACCTGGGCGCCCATGCTATGACCACACAGGCGGAGAGTGGCATTGGCGAGTAAGTCGCTATGGGAAATCAGGTTAATTAACGCGTCAAACAGATTATCGGCTAAATCCGAAATGTGTTGATGTGGTCGCTCGCGCATACGGTTATCGCGACCTGGGTAGGTTGCGAGTAAAATAAGCGTATTGTTTGGCAGTAGGCCATCTCCCAGAGACGTCCAACTTTTGAATGCGCTCAGGCTGCCTCCGGCAAAGGGGAAAATCACCCAAATATGCTCTGGCCGATTGCTACTTTTATGTAAGGTTTTGAATACCTGCTCCATTATACTTGTCCTCTTATTGGCTCAGCCAATGGCATCTTGATGCGGATTGCGGGTGATATGGCTTGCTCTTGTGGTTGTCCAGAAATTGCCAGAATGTGTTCCCAAAGTTGCGCGACGTTTAATTGGTGCGCGAGGGTGAATCCAGCCTCACACGCTTGGCCATCTATCACCCGAGAAAATTGCTCAAGGGTAAACAGCACACCGTCCGGGCCTAGGCTCTCAAAGGTATCTTTTACCTGACTTTGGTTGTCACATAGAGTTTGAGTTGTGGGTTGGTTAAGGTAATGACCTTCAGGTTTTGAAACGATTTGGTACAAGCTGTGGTTGTCGCTTTGGTGGTTATCAGCATGGAGAACCGGCGTCCAAGTCACAGGACCATAACTGTCTGCGAGTGCTAGATAGCCATTGTTCCAACCCAGCATGATGCGGTGCATGGCTAAGCTGTGCATATCTGGATCTCGAGGGTCGAGATAGTTTTGCAATTGCAATAGATAATCACCTTGCGCTGAGTGTAGGTTAATGATGTCGAATTGTTTCTGTTTACCCAGCAAGGTGGGCTGTAGTTTGGTACTTTCTCCCAGAGATTGCAGTAACAGATCTAATGTGGAATACAGGAGTTGACGACTGGTGGTGAGGTTGCCGTAACTCGCATCCTTTAGTTTTTGGCTACTGAGGTGTTGTGCACCCGCGATCAGGGTTTTTCCTGCTGCAGATGAGGCATAAAAACTGTTTATTCGATAATGAACACCGTGCTGCTGAGCAAGGGATTGATGACGGTTCAGCTCATTGACAGAGACGGGATGTTCTTGAATGACGTGGATCTTACGTTGTAAAAGGTCTTCGACTAATAGGTTGCCAGCGCCGCCGATACTCGAGGCTCTGATGACAACGCAAGCAATATCGATATCTTGAGGCAATTGGCTGACATCCAGAAACAAAGGGACGCCAAAGGCGTCTGCCAATGTCTGTGAGCGTTGGCTACCTTGGGAAATGATACCCGCCAGCGCCAAATCTGGGTGAGACTCGATAAAAGCATTGAGGTAAAGCTCGCCAAATTTAGTGCCGGCGATGACGACTTTTTTAGGTTTATTCATGTTCTAACACTTCCTTGGAGCTATTCTGAATTGAGTCAATCTGTTGTTGAGGGCGCGCCAGCAACTGAGAGATTTCTTGGGCAAGTGACGCGACATTTGGATCTTGCAGCATGGTGTAGTGGTCTCCCGGTATAAGGTTCACCCGCGGCGCGCAGCAGTCCTGCCAGCCATGACAAGCTCGATTGGCTATCTCAGGATGTTGATAGCTCATGAAGTCCAAATGGCTGGGTTGTGCTGCGGCAAAGAGCGTCACGGATAACTGGTTCATCATGGGGGGGGAATAGCTGAGCATGGCACGCAGGTTTCGGCGGTAAATACTCAACAAACTGGTAATGATGGCAATGTCTAGCAGGCCAGAAGATGTTGTCGTGTCGAATGCGGTAGCCATTGAAGAGAAGAAAATGGCATCTTGGCTGAAATCTGGCACTTCAGCTTCGGCCAGCTCTGGAAATCTGCCGACACAATCGGCATAAAAGTGCTGACGAATCGTTGAATCGTCTAATGGTGAGGCTTCATTCATGCTCGGCTTGTAGCTGTCAATGAGTAGGCAGTTGGTTACCTCATGGCCCTGCGCGCTCATCTGATGCGCCAGTTCATAGGCCACTACGCCACCAAATGACCAACCAGCAAGCTGATATGGACCTTGTGGCTGAATCGTTTGGATCATACGTAAATAGTCGCGCGCCAACGCCTGAATATCAGGCTCGTGATTCGTTAGCTTGTGTTCAGGATATTGAAGCCCATATAGCGTGACATTGTTAAGTTGGCTTGCGAGACGCTGATAGCTCAGTAAGTGTCCCCCGATAGGGTGAATAATGAACAAGGTGTTGTGGTGTTTATCGCTGCAGTGTGGAGTGAGGAGGATGGGCACTTGCTCTGCCGTCGAATCTTGAGATTCGGTCAATGTGGCGAGGCGCTCAATGGTGTCGTTTGCTTGCAGTTGTCCTGCGGTGAGTGAGACATCGAGTTGGGTGTTGATCTGATTGATGAGATGTACCGCGATCAGGGAGTTTCCGCCGAGATCGAAGAAGCTTTGATTGGCCGGAATACTCTCTACGTTCAGGCATTCAGCCCATATCTGTGCCAGCCTAAGCTCGGTGTTCGAGGAAGGCTGACGCAATAAATGGGTCTTTGGGGTAAAGTGTGGGGATGGTAGGGCGTTACGATCTACTTTACCGTTGGCCGTCAGCGGTAGGCTATCTAGTGCGACTATCTGCGAAGGGCACATGTATTGCGGTAAGACACCTCGCACATAATCAAGCAGATGCTGGTTATTATCCGCGGCATTGTTCCCATACACCACATAGGCAATCAACCTGATGCCACCACTGGGGTGAGTCATCGATTTGACCATCGCATCCTGCACGCGAGTCCCCAGGTTTTCGGCTGGACACTGACGCAACACCGTTTCGATCTCTCCGAGCTCAATACGATATCCATTTACCTTAACCTGTTGATCATTTCTGCCGAGAAACTCAATGTTGCCATCGAGTTGGTAGCGACCCCAATCCCCGGTTTTGTACAAACGAATACCGCTATGTGGATGTGTGATGAAGGCAGCGTCTGTTTTGTCAGTATCTTGCCAGTAGCCTATTGCCAGCCCATCACCGCCGATGTAAAGCTCGCCGGCAACCCAGTCTGGGCAGGGGGCAAATGCCTTATCCAGAATATAGAGCCTTTGGTTGGATAAGGGTTTGCCATAGGGAATACTCGTGCAGTTGGCATAGCTTTTATTGATTGGGTAGCTGATGGACCAGATCGCCACTTCTGTCGCACCACCAAGGCTGAGCTGCTGTGCGTTTGGGGTCACTTTGAATAAACGATCGGGTAAACTGACGGGGATCCAGTCTCCGCTCATCATGATGTGGCGTAGCTGTGGTAGCTTGGATTGGTTGTGTTCCAGGCAATCGGCAAGCAACTGAGCAAAGGCTGGGACACTGTTCCACACGGTGATCCCTGCGCTTGCTGCCAATCTAACCAGGGCTTCTGGATCTTGCGCCGGTGATATTTCGGGTATGACTAACCTTGCCCCTTGGCTCAGTGTCGAGAAGATATCGAAGACCGATAAATCGAAATTAAGCGCAGAGATAGCCAGGACCTTGTCGTGGTTATTGAGGCCAATTCGAGCGTTGATATCCAGCAAAGAGTTGACGACAGCTTGATGATCCATGACGACCCCTTTTGGCCTGCCCGTCGATCCTGAGGTAAAGATGACGTAAGCCATATCACTTGGATCTATCGTTGGAGCAGTAAAGCCACCGGGGGCTTTTGCATCCAGACTGGGTACCAGAGTTTGGTAGCAAGCGGAGGGCGTGGGAACATGGTGTTGGGTGATCACAGTGCAGACATCACTCTGTACCAATAACTCCGCAATTCGCTTGCTTGGATACGACGCATCCACAGGCATATAGGCTTTACCTGCCAGCAAAATGGCAATGGCAGAGATGATTTGTTCCCAGCCCTTATGCATCACGATGGCGATCAAAGGGCGATCGTCTTCGCAGGCTAAGATCTGCGCTGCCAACGCGTTGGATGAACGCCAAACTTGCGCGTAAGTCAGTGCGACATCACCTTGTTGGATGGCGACATCATCAGGGTAATCTGTCACCCCATTTTGGATCATGTCGCACAGTGTCTGGACGGGTTTACCTCCGCCATTGTTGGTCTTTAAAGTCAGCGCTGCTTTGGTTGCATTCGCAAACTGGCGTGATGTAACTTGCGATATCGACATGGGTGGGCATAGGGGACTATTCCAGTTAGCTGATGGCAATGAACGTACTGTTTGTACATAAACCTCAAACATGGCATCGAATACACCAGGTTTCAGGTGATGCTCCTGAATCGTCCATTTGATGTCGATACCACCGCACACTGAGGCGATCAGCATGCAGTCCAGATAAACATGTGGTGTTTGTGCGCCAAAACTCCTTAATTTACCGATAGTCAGTGGCTTGTTCTGACCTATTGATACCGTGTCGTTAAACACTATTGGCATGCCTGCGCTGAAGTTTCGATTTTGGCGGTTTTTTTCCGTTAGCACCTGCTGACCATCAAAACTGGCGTGGGCTAAGTCTTCTGTCATACGCTGTTGGAGTTGATGAGCGAAAGTACTCAAGTTCATATCTTCCTTGGCATCGACTTCCAACATTGAGGTGGTTGACAGGTTACCCACTACCGTCTCTGACTGCATAGGCTGACGATTGCTGTGAAGAATGTTGATCGAGAAGTGTTTAGTCTCACTCCATGTTTTCAACACCAGACAGAATGCCGTGAGCATGGCCATGGAGGGCAGGACATTATTGGTCAATGCAGTACTTTGGATCTGAGCCCATTCTTGTTGACTAATGCGATGAGTAAGCACGCATTGAGATAAGTCTTCATCTCGGCTGTCAGCAAGTGGAAGCGTGGGGGCTTCGGGCAAGGTTGGGATCCTTTGTGACCAATATTGCTGCGCGCGTTGATAGCCCTCAGAGGCTTTGGTTTTTTCCAACTCACGGAGATACGCGGCGGCGGTCATGTGAGGGACAGGTAAAGCTGAAGATAGGTCTTCATACAGAGATTGTAATTGTTGGAATAAGGTGCCTAGGCTTTTGCCGTCTGCCACGACGAGATCCACAACCAAATGCACCAGTGAGGTGTCAATGTCGGTTTGCAATATGTTGATATCGAACAGCGGCCATTGGTCGGTCGGGACCCCTTGAGCCACGATCTGGCCTCTCGCTTCACCGATAAAGTGATCTTTTCTGGCTTTATCCATGGCGGTGAGATCGACATATTGCGGCTGATAGTAAGGCACGTCTTTACTGATACAGTATTTCCCGTTATCAATGACACCACGTAACTGATCGTGGCTGCGGATCAGCTGATTCCATGCCAGAGTCAATCGCTCACGATCAAGGTGTTTGATCTCCAGTTCCGCGTAAAAATGGGCAATGCCATTTCCAAGTGAAAACAGATCACTTTCTCCAAGCCAGTAAGCATGTTGCAGTGGGGTTAATGCGTATTCGTTATCGTGTGGCGCTGTGTCTATGTCAGTCTCTATTGAGCCGCCTAGCTCTGGCTCAATAGAGACTGATTCAGCTGTGGTCGGGTTGATAGCAAGACAGAAATCAGCCAACACAGGATGTTCGAATATCAGTTGTAAGCTAGCGTGGATGAAACCTTGCTGATTCAGCTCGACAATCATCTTAGTGGCCATCAAACTGTCACCGCCAATCTGGAAGAAATCACATTGTTGCCCAACCTCACGGTCGAGCATCTTAGACCACACTTGCGCGACAGTTACTGCCGTGCCTGGATTGGTTTTTAGCGCCAGAGTTGGGCTTTGAATATCATGTTCAAGGGTATCAGCTGTGGCGGTAAGCTCAGGCTGGATCACCGAGGTGCTGTTGGCTACGACCAAGTGTTGGCGTAGCACTGAATGCTCAGTGTTGGGGTAGACCAGTTGGGGGACGAATCCGTTTTCTGACAATAATGCTAACCAAGCTGGCAAGTTGAGCATCGCGCTTTTCTGCTGCTGCCTAAAATCATTGAAGGCATTAATCCCTTCAATAAAGCCCACCGTCGCCAACTGCATTGGGCTAAATTGATCCGTGGCTTCAATAAAGATCAACTGCCCCCCGTGAGCCAGTAACCCATGCAGTTGCCTCAGCGTTTTAGGCAAATCTGTGGCATCGTGAAGCACGTTGACCGCAAGAATAACCTGATAGCCTGCTTTCACTTTCACACTTGCACTGGCGGGTAGGTTGATGTCGAACAACTCATAGTGGACTTGAGAATAGGCAGATAATGTTTGTTTAGCTTCTTGTAGGAACACCAATGAGATATCGGTGAACTGGTAGTGTTTGATGGTATTTGAAGCGATGTTCAGCACCGCTTGTGATGTCGAGGCGGTACCAGCGCCCACTTCCAGTACATTTATTCCTTGTCGGTATTCGCCGCCAATCGCCTTAATGGTCTCGGCTGCACTTTGGTTCAGAATGTGCAGCGAAGGGTTGGAGCTATATAGGCAATCGGTGACTTCGCTGTCTTTGAACAAAATTTCTAATGCTGACTTACTGCCATCAAGCAATGCGGGGTGAGCCCGTATGCTTTCGTTTAAATACTGCGACAAACGCTGACACCAGTTAGCCGGTGGAATTGATGCTGTCGGTGGCGGGGGGAATTGGCCGCCAAATAGGTAGCCGTGATTATCTTGGGTTAGCATGCCTTCGCGGCTGAGTTGATCAAGCCAAAGAACAATCAGTTTGTGGTGTTTAGTCGCAACATTTAACTGTGCATAAATGTGTTCGAGTGAGTAGTGTTTGCCTGCTACTGTAAATAGCTGATGGTTTTGCAGTGTGTTCCAGATCCCTACCAGCGCTTGATGTTCGATATTCATCCACGCGTCGGTGACCTCCTTGGCTGTTTCTTCGGTGATTTCCGGTAGGGTAATTGCCTGTAAAAGGGGCGAGGGGCTTAGTGTCGTTTTAGTTTGTGGGGATAAAACGATTTTTCCCATCGATAACTGATTTGCAGCCACGTCTGTCAATTGTTGGTTATAGTCGGCGAACATGGTGTGTAACACATCATGTTCCAACACGTCTTCCATGCAGTACCAATTGAAGACGAGATCGCCGTCGACCTCCATTATTTGGTGATCGAGCCAGACTTGTGGCGTCTGGCTCAGTACGTAAACGGGATCGCCAAGCAGACTGGTCATGGCTTGTTTTATGTCCATCCCATCCATAGACATGCCAAGCATGCTGGTGAATACCACTGGGGTCAGCGGTAACGTCGCTTCTCGTTCGCTTATTTTGCCTGAGGCCTTAAGGTGTTTAGCCAGTTCGCGGATCACTTCTACACCATTGACCTGGCTGTGTCCCAGCCTTTTCCAAAGCTTTTCCTGTGTTTCAGACATATGTTGCTTCAAGCTGGACGGCGCTGACAGCATAAAGTCCATCAGCAGTACGGAGGTAAAATCACCTATGATGCCCTCAACATCTTCATGGAATGGCTGACGGTTGAAGAAGGTCATGTTTAAGGTAAAATCTGATGACGAGGTCCATTTAGCGAGTGTGTGTGCAAAGAGGGTCAACAGACCGGCTGACGGGGTCACTCCCCACTGCTGCCACTGGGACTTGAGTCCTTGCCACTGAGTCGAATCCAGCTTGCCTTCAAGTGTGATGAATTGGGGGCTTTCGCTATCATAATTGGGGTTCAACGGTAACCTTGGGGCTGTTGGCAGGTTTGGAATAGTCTGTTGCCAATAATCCCATGAGGCTTGCCAGTCTGCTTGTTGCCTTAGCTTTTGTTCGTGCATCACGTAATCACGAAAAGTGAGTGGCATCTCAGGTAAAGCAAGGCCTTGATATGCGGTCGTCAGATCATCCATCATGATCTTGAAACTCTGAACATCAAACTGTAGCAGGTCAAGATTCATATGAAGTCTGATTTTTGTGTCTGACATACGGGTGAATCGTAAGTCAAACAAGGGCCATACATCTGCGGGGCGAACGTCGTGGCTCATTGAATGTCGGATCGCATCGAGTGCGTAGCGCTGTTCATTTTTCGGTAGCGAACTGACACTGGTTTCGGAGATGGTGAAATGCGGCACGTTAGCCTGAATGATTTGTTCACCGTTGGCTGTTATCGTCATTCTTAGCATATCGTGGCGTTCAATCAACGCATTCCATGCATTCTCAAACTTCTCGGGATCGAATTGGTTAAGATTTTTGTCCCACTCAAATACGACGTGGCAGGCGATGCCGCCGTATTTAATCCAAGACTCTCTACCAATCCAATAGGCATGCTGTATTGGCGTTAGCGGGAATGGCAGGTGCTTATCTTGCTTTTCTATCTTGAACCGTAAAACAGGCACAGATCTAGCGTCGTTTCGCATCCTTTCATTGATGAGTGAAGCCAAGCCAGCAACGGATAGGTCTTGGTAAGCTTCATCTGCATTGATCTTAATGCCAAATTGCTTCTGAATTGCGGCGCTCAGCTCAATAAATTGTAACGAGTCCATGCCTAATTGCAGCAGATCCTGAGCGTCGCTGACCGTGGTCGATTCAGCAATACCAAGTTGGTAGCACACTCTATTAACCAGCCAAAGCGGTAAGTCTGATACCTCTGATGTTGCCGTGTTATTGTTTTTGTCAGCAACTGTAGAGGGGACTATCGATGTCGCGACTTGGATTGCGGGAGCGATACTGTCAGCGAAGTAGCGGCAGAAATTTGGATGCAGGTTTTCGATGTTCATCGCTAGCGGATTTGACTGGCCATTTAAGAAACATTGGCTCAGGTGCCATAACCCTTCTTGCAGGCTTATAGTGTGCATGCCGTCTTTGCTCAGCTTGTCGAGCAGTCTCTGGCTGCTTGTCATGCCAATGTTGTCCCAGGCACCCCAGCCAATGCTCATGAGGCGGCAGTGGCTTGCTGCCTTCTTACTGAGGGTATAACCCTCAAGATAGGCATTGGCAACCGCATAGGTACCTTGTCCCTGTGCGCCTAAAGAGGCGGCTGAGGAAAATCCAATAAGGTACTGAGCATTTTGTGCTTCTAACCATTGATGCAATGCCGTGAATGACATGGCTTTCGTTTGCAGCAATGCCTCTGTTGCAGACTGATCCCACGTCGCCAATAAACCGTGTGCCGATGTGCCTGCGGCATGAATAGCACCAATGATCGGCAGTTCGGTCTGCCAACGGCTTAGCACGAGTTCGAGTTGGCCTTGTTGCGACATGTCACATATCAAGGTGTCGACAGTGCAGCCCAATGTCGCCATTTGTAAGCAAAATTCTGGCCAATCTGGGTGCTCTCTTCGCCCCAACACGGCGATGTTTTTGGCCCCTGAACTGGCTAGCCATTTGACGACCAAGCGTCCTATGCCGCCCATTCCACCAGTGACTAAGTGCCATCCTTGGGTGGTAAACCATTGCTGAGGGATCATGCTGTCTGATGCCTTTGCTGGTAGGATTTTGGGACAGAAATAGTGGTCTTCTCTACACGCAAGCTCAGTACAAAGGCTAAAAGGAGCTTGCTTAATGGCGCTTGAGATAAACTCGGGATGGTGGTTATCGACGTCTAGCAAGTAGATTTTCTTTGTGGGGTACTCGGCCCGTGCAACTCTCAATAGTGACATCAAGGCAAATTTTTCTGGTTGAATATCATCGCCTGAATTAACAGGCATGGTGTCAGAGGTGAGTACATAAAGCGTGTCAAAGTCACGACTCAGTGCTTTGGCCATTTGCGCCGTGACATGACTTAAGCTGCCCTGTGGCAAGGTGACCAAGCTTTGATGTGAATTCAGACGGTGCACTTCACCTGTGGTTAACAGCGCTTGTTCAATATCAAGGGGGCTTATCGTCTGTGATTGGCTGTCTGTGTAAGGGGCGATTCGTTGCCATTGCCACTCGTAGTGATTGTGCGGAGAAGGCAACAACTTAAGGGCAACTGATGAATTAAAATCTTTAGTATAGGCGTCGCCCAGCCATTGCCAGACCCCTTTTGCTGATTTGGCTCGTAGGTGGTATTTTGCCTGCCCCCACATGCCAGAGATTCGGTTGACTGCGACTTGAGTGACTTCATTGGGTGAAAACGTAGTTGAAACCGATATTTCCCATTCGGCGTTGTTCTCTTGCGTAAAGGCTGGGAGCTGCTGGGATATCAGAGCGAACAAGTCTTGCTGGTGGGGCAGAGATGACCAGTCCTGATAGGTAAGGCCATCATTTACAGTGTGCTGAGGTTCATGTTTTCGACCTTGCGTTTTGGCTACCCCCAGGGGATTGTGCAGCAGAATATTGGCTTCTTCGACGTGGTTGTGACCATGAGCTGGAATATGTTCAAGACTGCTTAATTTATCTTTTAATGTGGTCGAGGCTTGAATGAGGCACCGGATTTCAGTCATTGAAATAGGGGGGGTACTCGGTATTTTCAGTATCTGTTCTCTTAACCATTCGGCTGCGGTGTCTGTTGGGGGAAGTGGCTTATTGGTGCGCACAAACCACTTACCATTGTTGCTGTAGTAGCCGTTGTCGATAAGCACATCTAGCAACGCGAGTACTATTTGGCGATAACGAGGCAGGAGTCTCCCCCCTAGAATTACCGTTTTGAGCGTAAAACGATGGCTTGAAATACAAGATTTAACAAAATTTTCAATCGCGCTGCAGCGCATTAATTCGTATCCTGCTGCGGCAGATTCCGGCTCATTAATTCGAGTGAGTTCGCTGTCTTTGTTGTGGTTAACGGGATTGATTGTCTCGGCTTGGTACCAATATTTTTGTTCGTCGAAGGCGTAGAGTGGCAGCTCGCACTGATGGCCAATCGTGTTGAACTGTGATGGCCAGTCGGTATCCATCCCTGCGACGTACAATGTACTCAGCACGGCAGCCTTTGATTTTTCTGCTGTCATCATGTGTTGGTGCGTGCCTTGCCAACGAATGTCTTGTTGCCAGTGTTCTCGTTGGCTGATGGCTGTGAGGTGGGGAGTGGGGCCCATCTCTAGGAATACGGTACAGCCTTGGGAAATCGCCGACTCTACCGCGTGTTTAAATTGCACGGGTTGGCGAACATGTTGTGCCCAGTAATGGTTGGTTAGTGCGTTTTCTGACGTAAGCAGTTTTCCGGTCAGTGATGAGATCAGCGGGATAGCGCCTGCCGAAGCCGAGATGTCTGCAGCAAAGTCTGAGAAGGGTATCAGCATATCATCCAACAATCTGGAGTGGGCCGCGCATGGCACATCAAGTGTTCTGAAATTGATGCCGTTGGCGTCAAGTGCTGTTGTTGCGCGTTCTACCGCAGCGGCGCTGCCAGAAAACACCCTATGTTGGCAGCCATTGCGGGCGGCGAGATCAAGTTCATCCAAGGCAGAGATGGATTGGGTTTCTATTTCGCTGGTGAAGACTGCCAGCATGACGCCTTTTTCTTGTTGGGCACATTCATGCATTAATCGCCCGCGCTCGGCGACTAATTCAATGGCTTGCTGGTGACTGAGATACCCGCCTACGACACATGCCGCGAATTCACCGACGGAATGCCCCATGACCATATTGGGCTCGAACCCTTTGGCTTGCCAATGAGCGGCCATAGCGATTTCGAATGCCACGATAGCCAGCTGAGCATGATCGGTACGGGTAAGAAGGTGCGTTAGTTCACCAAACATGACCTCTGTTAGCGGCGCCTCCCCAACGCGTTGGCAATAAGTCTGGCTGGTATCTATGCTGGCTTTGAATGTCGGGCAAACAAGGTAGAGTTCATGCCCCATCCCTGGGAATTGACTCCCTTGGCCGGTGAAACACCAGGTGACTTTGGTCGACTTTTGCTTCTGATTCCAGTTCAAATTGGGCGATGTTTGTCCTGATTTGGCAAACCGGATCAGTGCTTCTGCTGCTGATGCGGTGTTGTTCACGGCCAGTCGATAAGGCAAATCCGTGGACCGCGAGGTTAACGCTGAATAGGCTACATCATCAAAGTGCTCATTGTTTTTCAACAGGCTGCCGTAACCCTTAGCTAAATCTCGTAATGAGGCTTCACTATTTGCTGATATAAATAAACTCAAATCTGAGGCCGAGGTCGTTCCGTTGGTCACAAGTTGCGCTCGCTTGGGGACTGATTGCACCAGCATGTGGCAGTTTGTCCCGCCGATCCCAAATGAAGAGACTGCGGCGGTTCGTGTTTCGCTATGCCAATCGATCGTCTCCTTGGCCAGCTTGAAACTAGAATCATCGAGTTGCAAGGCGGGGTTTGTTTGGGTGATATTGAGAGAAGCAGGAATTTTCCCCCGAGATACAGCGAGCACGGTTTTGATTAGAGAGGCTATGCCAGCCGCAGTGTCCAGATGACCCAAGCTACTTTTAACTGAGCCCAAATAGCAGGTTTTTACCTGAGAATTACGCTGGTAAGCCTGTTTGATTGCCGTGACCTCTATTGGATCGCCAAGCTTAGTGCCTGTGCCATGTGCCTCGATCATCTCCACATCGTCTGCTTGAATGTCAGCGAGATGGATGGCCTCTAAGAGTACCCGTGTCTGACCACTCACAGACGGTGCCGTGAATCCTACTTTGTCTTGACCATCGTTGTTGATGGCACTACCACGCAGCACTGCAAGGACGTTGTCGCCATCTTGCAAAGCGTCTTCCAATCGCTTCAACACCACACTGCCGACACCGTGTCCGCCGAATGTGCCATCGGCATTAGCATCGAATGGGCGGCATAAGCCATCGGATGAAAAGATCATTCCCGGTTGATACTCGTACCCTGATATTTGTGGGAATGACACCGCAACGCCGCCAGCGATGGCCATGTTGCATTCGCCGGAACGTAAGCTTTCGCACGCTAAGTGAACGGCAACCAGAGAGCTAGAGCACGCAGTCTGAACGGTGAATGCGGGGCCTGTCAGGTTGAATTTATGCGCGACCCGGGTGGCAAGATAATCTTTGTCGTTACCTATCAATGCCTGCAAGCCTTTAACCTGACCAACTTGCGTGACATCGAAGTCGTTAAATGATGGGTAGGTACTGGTACGGATTGAACCAAATATGCCCGTTTTTACCTTGATCCCTGTGGGTGCATGGCCAGAATGTTCCAGCGCATGCCAAACATTTTGTAAAAATAGCCTTTGCTGTGGGTCGATAGAACGCGCCTCTTTAGGCGAATAACCGAATAATCCTGCATCAAAGTACTCAGGTTTCTCTATCACAGCACCGCTAGGCACAAAATTTTTACGCTGATAAACGCTCGGTGAGATACCCGAGGCATTGAGCTCTTGCTCTGAAAAGTATGACTGACCAGTGATGCCATTCATCAGATTGTGCCAGAACGTTTCCACATCGGGTGCTTTGGGAAATCGACACGCCAGTCCAATTACGGCAATTGGGTCACTGTGGCCGTACATGTTTGCTAAATCTTCCATTTTGAATCCTCTGGAGCTCTGCGCCGATGAATAACAACTCCCTCGGCTTATGCTGTCTGTAATTACTTCACTCGTTGACGGCGGCTTATTTTTCGATTGGCTTGTCGTTGCTGCCTTGCCTGTAACGTGTGATCAGGTTGTGACGTTTTGGCCGCACCAGACACTGCTGCAGCAAGGGACTCGGGCGAGGGATAGGCGAATAAATCTGTGACTGAAATATTCATCCCTTTTTTATGCAGTGCCCCATGTAACTGAATAAGCTGTAATGAGCTGGCACCGGCATCGAAGAAGTTGTCTTTTTCTCCTATGGGGGTGCTTAGGAGCTGGTTAAATGTTTCGCGTATTTGGTTGACGGTAGCTGGGTCGCAATGAGTTCCTCCCGCCCACATTGGACTGAATGCCGGCGGAGTCGGCTCTGGGGCAAAACGGGTTAGGTTCTTGTCTGCCACAATCAGTTGTTCCACTGGCATTTGCCAGCATTCTGGATTAGCTGCCAGCGTTTTTAGTAGCTGGATATATTGTCCGAACATCTGATCCAATAGTGGTTGTGGCAGCAGTGTTTCAACGGCATCCCAGTTTAAGCAGAGATAGCCAGATGACTCGTAGACTTGATGGTCTAACCAAACCTGTGGCGTTTGCGAAATGCCCCAAGCGGGTTTAAACCAAGCTGAATCGGCAATAAAATCGCCGTCGGAAGTGCCGAGCGCACTGGTGAAGACCACGGGCATTGACGTGTTTGCTATGTTTTGTTGACGCGCCAGTTCGCGCATGACCCAAACCGCAGAGACGTCACGGTGTTTTAAGTCTTGCACCAGCTGCCCTTGTAGACGCTTAAGGCTAGATAACCAGCTGTTTTCCGGGTGCCAAGCGAGCAGGAGCAAAGTGGTAAAATCCCCCATTACCTGATTGATCTGCGGGTGTATCTCTTGTCTATCGAATAAGGTGAGGTTGAGGGTCAGCGATTGCTTGTCACTCCATGCTGACAGCGTGGAGGCATACGCGCACATCAATATAGCCGAGGGAGTGATCTGATGCCTCGCAGCCATCTCTTTGAGCGCGCGCCACAGTGTTGGTGACAATGTGTCTGCCGAACGGATGAATTTCGGCTTGCTCAATTCAGCCGGGTCTGACTGGATGGGGAGATTGGGCGCTGGTGGTAGCGTGGCCAGCTGGTTTTTCCAATATGTTTTCCCCTCTTTTTGCGCGTGTTTATTTGAGTGTTCATGGTCTTTTTGGTGCTTGATATAATCCCTGAAGCTGATGTCCAACTCAGGAAGTTGTGCCAGCGGGTCTTGATAGAAGGTTTCCAGCTCAGACAAGAAAATTTGCATGCTGAGTCCGTCGAGCATCATATTGTCCAAGCTGACAAACAAGCGGGTCTCATGGGCCGTATCTTTAATGGCTTCGATACTGAATAGCGGCCAGTAGGCCGGGTTTTTAACCTGATGCGAGAGTTCGTTGCGAATGTCATCGGCTTTTGCACAATCGAGATCATCAAACATATGACAACGAAGCGAGAATGAGGGCACATCTCTCAGCACCTGTTGTTGATGGTTACGAACCACGGCTCTTAGCATATCATGACGTTCAATCAGCTTATCCATTGCTTGATTGAAACGGTGCACATCGAGCCCTTGCACGCGAAACTCAATAAAAAATTGAGAGCTGGTTTCACCCAGAGCAAAACCTTTTTGGCGTCCAATCCAATAGGCTTGTTGAACCTCGGTCAATGGAAATGGCAGGTAGCGATCTTTTGATCGTGCGATGAGCGCCTTGTTATCAAGCTGATGGCTAGGATCTGCAGGCTTAAGGGTGGCGGCAAATTCGCCCAATGTTGTCTTGGTGAATAACTCAGTCAGGTCGCCTTGAAATCCTACTTTTTGTAGCTCGCCAATGCAGCGTGTTGCCAGCAGACTATCGCCTCCTAATAGGAAAAAATCACTGTTTTTGTCCAGCGCGGCTTGATTGAATAATGACTGCCATACTTGCCCCAATATGGTCTCTTTTTCGGATAACAGCGGCTGAGCTTCGGGTGGGGTGATTGAAGAGCCTGTATTGTGTTCGCTGAGGCATTTTCGATTGACTTTTCCATTGGGGGTTAGCGGTAACGCGTCCATGAAGGTAAAGCGTTTGGGGAGCATATACGCGGGCAAGAGTTCACTGAGTCTAGTCAGTAACTTGCGGGTATCTGGCTTCATCAGTGCATTGTTGTTCTTTAGTACGTATAACGCGTGATTGCCGACAATATCCTGATGCTCGAGGCTAAATCCCGCTTGTTCAAATGAAGCTTCAAGTATGGCACCTGCTAGTCGCTGTGGTTGCACCGCCTCCAGTACTTGTGCGCTTATCAAAGCGCCTTCACCGAACTCTGTCACTTCAAACACCAGCATCATGCCGCCGGGAGCAAGCAAGGTTTTAACGTCATTGAGATAGTCGATAGGATCTTGTTGGCGGTGGAGTACATTGTTCAGCAGTAGTACATCTGCTTTGTTAGCCATCATTGCTGTTATGGCAGCACCATCATGCCGAGCTTTAGCATGTGTCAGTCGCTTAAGGCGTGAGCTGGCTTGGTGGGTCATCGACAAGGATGGATCCACAGCGTGATATTGAATTTTATCGGGTCCTAACAAGGTGGCGAATTGACTTGCCAGTAAGCCGCTGCGTGATTCGGTTTCAACCACAGTGATCGGTTTCCCCAGTTTGGCAGACAGCCTGGAAACCGCGCCTATGGTCTTAGCAATAAGCATTTGCAGAGTGGGGGAGCCCATGAGTAATGATTCTGGTGATAGGGGACTGTCGAGCAGCGCATACGCTGGGGTTTTGCCCGTTATTATCTGCCTAAAAAGCTGGTTTAATTTAACTAAGTTAGTAGGTGAATGGTCTAGTAACCAAGAGCGATTGGGTACTTCTGGGGCTAACTGATAGGTCGGATAACGACCATTTTCGTGTTTATCTGCCAGGTTATGTTGGCAAAGAAGTGCTAACCATTTCTCGAATAACTCAGTGTATCGTTCAATGACGCCGTAACTTTGGAGCCATTCCTTTAGCGATTTCGGCGTGAGACTGTCGGCCACACAAGTAGACAAATGCTGGTGCAAGAAACCTCCGACATCGGCGTCTTGCTCAGCGGCTTTTGCGTCCACACCTTGTCGGAATAGTGTTTGGTAGTTATTGGGCAGAGACGGGTGGGGCTCTACAATTGAAAGTAACTCTACTCCTTCCGTTACCACGAAGCCTTCCAGTTGTTTATCTTTGCTGGCTGCCTGACTAAGTGCAAGCACCATACCTTGGCTAATACCGTCGAGGCGGTTGAGTGCAGCATCTATTTCGCCCAGTTCTATGCGGTAGCCGCCCACTTTTACCTGGTTGTCTTTACGCCCTAAAAACTCCAACGTCCCGTCTGGCCAGTAACAGCCGGTATCTCCGGTGCGATACCAACGCTGAGGCGCGCCTGTCTCAGGGCAAACCCGTTCGATGAACTGCTGTGACGTACGTTGGTTGTCGTTCCAGTAGCCTTGAGCCACTCCGGATCCGCCAATCCATAACTCTCCTTGAACCCAGTCTGGACAGTCCCGACCCGTATCATCGACCACTCTAAATGCCTGATTTTTTAGCGGGTAGCCATAAGGTACTGAGCGCCAGTGGGGATCGGTTTCATCCACAAGGTATTCATTCGACCATATGGCGGCTTCGGTTGCACCACCCATGGCGCTGAAGGTGCCCTCAGGTTGAAAATGACGGTACCGTTCTGGTAGTGATAGATCGATCCAATCGCCAGATAACATCACAGTCCTAAGCAAAGACGGGGAGTTGAACTTCATTCCTTCGCAGAATGTGAGGAACATGTTGAATAGGGCTGGGACTGTGTTCCATAACGTGATCTGGTGTTCCGACACTAGGCTATCCCATGTCATTGGATCGCGAAGTTGGTTTTCTTGTGGCAAGACCAAGGCGCCACCTGCTGCCAGCACACCAAAA
This sequence comes from Shewanella psychrophila, assembly GCF_002005305.1. NCBI lineage: Bacteria > Pseudomonadati > Pseudomonadota > Gammaproteobacteria > Alteromonadales > Shewanellaceae > Shewanella > Shewanella psychrophila. Next base: position 1,958,641 of record NZ_CP014782.1, on the reverse strand, counting down.
ATGTCGTAGACAGAGAGGTCAAAATGCAAAGCAGAAAGTGCGAGGACACGGTCGTTTGGGGAGACCTTGTGGCGATCATTGATGTCCACACACGTATTGAGTGCCGATTGGTGGGAGATCATCACTCCCTTGGGTGTACCAGTTGAGCCTGACGTATAGATTATATATGCCGTATCTTCTGGCCTGCGTAGGGGGGCTGACAATGGCAGAGTAGCTCCTTTTGCATCCTGCCAGTTGATGTGGATTGAGTCTGTCCACTCAAATTGAATTATTGCGGTTTTACAGCGTAAGACAATACGGATGTTGGCATTGGCGACAATGCTTTTCCTGCGGCTGATGGGTTGATTTGGGGCAATAGGAACATACACACCACCGGCATAAAGAATGGCAAGTACTGCGACGATTTGTCCCGTGCCTTTTTCCATGCTGACAGCGACATGATCGCCACTTTGCATGTTTGCCTCTACCAGTAAATGGGCCAACTTTCTGGCTTTTATGGTGAGCGCATCATAACTCAGTTGCTCGCCAGAGCTGATGACCGCAATGCGGGACGGGTGTAAGCTTGCTTGCTCAAATATGCGGTCGTGAAGTAGCCCCGGTGGTAATTCACCCTGAAGCTGATTCAGTTTACTGCGTATGCTTCTTTGTGTTTTAGGCTGTAAATCAGGGAGCGGAGCATGCCAATGTTGATTTCCCTCCAGTAGGTGTTCTATCAGTTGAACGAAAGTATGAAACATGGTCTCCATAAGACCGTCAGGGAACAACTCATCAATGCCATCCCATTGCAGAATGATCCCATCACCCTGTTTAAAGGCGACAAAGTCCAGCCATACCTGAGGTGTTTGGGATATGCCCCAGCCCGGCTCACCGAGAGGTCCATCGGTGTCGTCACCAAATAGGGACTTGTTGAGGTTGCTGGTAAATACAATGGGCGCACCATGGGGATGAGTGCCGTTCTTCTTCAAATCGCGAAGCACCTCGACCCCGGATATCATGCGGTGCTCATAAAGTTCCGCAAACCGGTGTTGGTGAGCTTTGATGAGGTCGATAACGTTGGCGCCGTTAATTTCGCTATCCAATAGCAAAATATTGGTGAAGTCTGCCAGCATGGTATTGACGTGATCATTGAATGGGTGGCAATCAAATAGTGTTAAGTTCAGCAATAGCTTGCTCTGCCCGCTCCAACGAGACATCACAGCGGAGTAAAGCGTGGCGAGCACCATGGTTGGTGTGACCTGATTGCATGACGCCAGTGCTTGAAGCTGTTGCCATTGAGTCTGGTGTAATGGGTGCCTGCGGCGGCTAAATCGTGGTTTGTTAACGTGCGCAGGCTCTTTAGCCAGAGGTAAATTTGGGGCGGCTGGTAAGGTTTCCCATTGTGATTGCCAAAAGCGGGCTGATCGTCTTTTTTGTGTTGCAAATTCGGTGGATTCTTGATGCAGGTAGCTGCGAAAATCGTAATCTGGAGATCGGTGTTGCAGCGGTTCACCTTTCAGTAAAGCTGATAGCTCGTTGAAGAATAGGCTAAAGCTTGATGCGTCCATAACCAAAAGATCGATGCTGACATGCACGCGGGACTTGTGCTCATGCAGCAGCGAAATATGAATGTCGATGGTTTGACCGTTTTGCACATCCAGTACTCGGTGACTTAGCCGATCACGGATGGACTTCATTTCACATTCAGCGCCACTTTCAGACAAGGCGGTGAAATCGTGTCGCGTTACCTGATATGTGCCAATAGGCGCTACCCAGCGTTGCATCCCGTTATCTTGGAATGCGACACTGAGCATGGGGTGGCGGTTAATCAGTGTATTAACCGCGGTTTCAAGCCGTTTGGGGTCAAGTGAATAGGCGTTAAACTCTTGATACAGATGGCAGCTGTTTCCGCCTAAAGGTTGGCTTTCGTCGCGGCCAATGTAATACGCAAGCTGTACTGATGTCATCGGGAAGGGGCTGCCATCGGTCATGATGGGACATGGTGTCTTTTCCGGCTTGACGGTATTGCCTTTGGGACTGGCTCCTTGTTTTATCTCTACCAGAGTTTGGATCTCCGCGAGAGTAGGGTGCTCGTACATCTCTTTTAATGTGATGTTGCATCCAGCCCGACGAAATTGGTTAACCATGCGCATGAGAAACATCGAATCGAGTCCAATTTCAAACAGGTTGTCGGTGTCACTGAGTGCATTACTGGAGATGGCAAATGAGTGGTAAATTGCCTCCCTAAATTTAGAGACTATTGTTTTCGAATCTGACATATCGGCATCTTACCTTGGCAAATTTTAGGTAAAAGAAGCCCAGCCGTTGACGTGTGCAACAGCTTAGACTGAGTAATTAACTGGGTTGCCCATGAAAATGTGGGCTTTAGAATTTACTTATTTTTTTTCTTGGGCATTGAAAATGCTCATATTAAAAGATCGTTGATCGCGGGTACGAGGGGATTGATGTAATGTAAGCGCCGCCAAACACGTCGCTATGATGGCCATGGTGTAATGGACCTCGTATCCAAAGTTGGCAATAATCCAGCCGCACAATACGGCCATTACGATGGCCACTATCATGTCCATGGACTGGAAACAGGAGAAATCAACACCAGCTTGCTTGCCGTAGGACCATTCCATCATCAGCGTATACAAGGCAACAAACTTGGCCGCAAAGATGACGCCATTCATGACAAAAAGGACCTCCAGTCCATATGATAAGTGGATTAACTCGGCGGAGTAGAAAAAGAATCCAGTATAGGCAATCATTTCTGCTAATAAGCAGTAAGTCACCATCTTGATTGCGCTGATATGTTTAATTATCCATCCGCTGAAGACTATCCCGACAAATCCAGTGATGGCGCCACCGCCAGCGGTGAGTAACCCCAGATTTTCCAGATTAATGCCTCTGTCGTACAGGAAAGGCATCATCATAGATAACACGCCGCGCGTCCCCAATTGGCACAGGGCTATCAGTAGTAAACCTTGTCTTATTTTGGGGTTTAAAAAAGCACTTTTAAGAGAGGGTATATGGCCATCACTTACGCCAGATTGTGTCGTGTTTTTGCTGAGCAACTTTAAAGTAGGCAATGACATGATCACCACGAGTCCCATCAGAACAAATATGGCGATTTGCCAACTCATGGTTCCTGTTAGGTAGATGAACACCCCCCCTCCAAAAATGGCACCCAAATAGGCGCCCCCCACTTGCATGACGTTACCGACTCTTCTTTGTGACTTGAGCAACTGATCCACAGCCAGTCCATCGGTGCTGATATCAGCAAAGGTCGATAGCAGTGCTAGTACTAGCACGCAGGCAAAAATTAGCGTGATCTGGTGCAGGGCAGAAGTGAGTGCCAAGATCCCAAGTACGACAAGCATCATCACTTGAGCAAACAGGATGAGGTAACCGTGATTTTTGAGTGTGCGACCTTGCTTCCTCAATGACTCTATATAGGGTGACCAAAGAAACTTCAATGCCCACGGCAGCATGGCGATATAAAAAAGACCAATTTGGGAGGTAGAAAGACCTTCTGATCGCAGTACTGCAGGGAGGCCCTGCAGTGTGAACATACCGATCAAGCTTTGGATGGTATAAACCCCTGCCATCACGCTTAGCAGTGATGTGAGTCCGAAGCCCGGAGCATTGCGGATAGTGGACTCCATCAGGTTACCACTCCATCTTCACGTTCAGGCCCACTTCTCTGTCGGTGCCATAGTTACTTAACGCTGGTCCACCCATAGAGAAGGAGTAGGTTTTGTATTCTACATCCGTTAGATTATTGCTGAACAAACGGAAGGAGAGCTTGTCGTTGAACGCGTAATTAACGGCGAAGTCTACCAAGGTGTAGCCTGACTGGGACGAGGTGTTTCGCTCGTCGAAGAACAAGCTTGAAGTGTAACGTGCGTTGGTTATCAGCGACACTTCTCCATCAAGCAATGATTGTGGCAAGAAGTACTCAATACCTGCGATTGCTGTCGTATCAGGCGCATATGGCAGTGTGTTGCCTTGAAGACCTGCATTACCTGACTCAAATGTCGACTTTCCTTGTGTGCCTCCCAGTGTCAGTGTCAGGTCTGTGGTTGGGTAGAAAGCCAGCTCAAGCTCTAGTCCATGGCTCTTAGCCTCACCCAAGTTGTTAAGTATTTGACTGCCTGGTACACCGGTATAAAGTTGAATATCTTTGGTTTCGATCCAATAAAGTGCACCGCTCACAACGAGGGTATTTTCGACCAAAGAAGTACGCCAACCTAGCTCTCCATTCAGTGATTTTTCAGCATCATAGCCGTCTTTATCACCATAACTTCGAGGGACGGGGCTGAATCCTCCTGGGCGGTAACCACTGGTTAAAGAAGCGAATACTCTGGAGTCTTCATTTACTTGCCAACCAATGGCGACTTTTGGAGAAAGCATACTTTCAGATTTCTCTTCATTGTAGCCAGCAATCATCCATAAAGGATTACCATCAAAGTCAGAGCTGGTAGATAAATGAGAAGCGCGTAGGCCAAGGGTCAAATCCAGTGTGTCAGTTACCCCGTAAGTGGTTTGACCGAACATTGCGTAAGTATCGCTCTTGATCGTGTTTTTGGCGCCAGATTCAGTACCTACATCTAACTGACGGCTTTCAAAGTAGCCGCCGAACAATGCTGACAGTGATTCATTAAAGCGGGTATTCACCAGTAGCTCTTGACTCAATGTGTTTTGATCTTCTTCCCAATCCCCTCCAATAAATTGACGATCGACATCTCGATTTTGGTATGCTGTAATACTGGTGAGTGTCACGTTGCCTAGGTCATAGCCAATGTTAACTGAATAGGTATTTACTTGACGTTTTAGCTCAGGAATAGTCTGGCTAGTTTTTTTGTTATCGAATTCAGTCTGAGTGAGGTACCACTCTTCATTACTGTCCAAGTCATCTGCCGAAACAGAGAGAGTCATGCTCAGAGGTGAATCTTCCGCTATGAAGTGAAGGCGAGCAACGCCACTGAGCTCTTTGGTTTCGTTTGCTTTTTCTGTGTTGGTTGGAACATGGGTGATATTGCCTTCATCGGTTAAAGAGCGGATAACCAAATCTGCATAAGTGGAGTCGCTGAGTGCAATTGCTGCCGATCCGTTAAGCTGACGACTCTGGTTGCTGTAAGTCACACCTGCGGACGCTTTGGCTTGGTCGGTTGCTTTTTTAGTGATAATGCTAATAATACCACCTTGTGCATTACCGCCGTACAAGGTTCCCTGTGGGCCTCTGAGTAATTCAACCTGCTCAACATTTTGTAGTTGTTGTGTGAGGAAGGCACTGTCTTGCAAAATGCCATCGACATAGATGCTAACCGTCGGAGAATAGTAGTCCGGTGAACTCATTCCACGAATAGTGGTGTTGGCGTAGGTTCTGTTACCACGAGTTTGGATCACTAAACCTGGGAATACTTTCTCCAGATCTTTAACCGCAAAGATGCCGGCTTTTTCAAGTTCTTCGCCTGTTTTAACGCTAACCGAATTGTCCACGTGCCCCAATGGCACATCTTGCTTGGTGGACTGAATGATAATTACTTCATGATCGCTATCTTCTGCAAGCGTACAGTCACTTATTGTTGCCAAAGTCATTCCCAAGGCGATTGGGGTGAGGTATTTCCTGTACATCTTATGTCTATCCTTTCATTTAATAACGCTGAGCATATAATGCAAATTTGGGCGGGTATTCGCTAACTCAAAAAGGTGAAAAAAAAGCGAGAACCGACGTTTTAACCGTATGGTCTTATAAAGCGTAAAGGTAAATAATTGGCGACGTTCTAAAGGTGGGCTTATGTGTATATTGGTGTGTCCACGGTATAACTTAACCAGTAACAGATCGCCTGAGAATGATTAAGCCCTACACGGCAGTCATGTTGGTGTTGTGGTTATCAGTAACATGTCAGGGTAGGGCGTGCTGATTTTGGTTTGAAGATAGATAACCAGAAGGTTTGCATCCTAATTCTTTTTTGAATGCGGCAGCAAAATGACCAGGGTTTGAGTAACCGACTTCCTGAGCCACATGACAGATAGGGAATGCTCCGACCGATAGAAGTTCGACCGCTTTGGTCATTCTTTGTTGGATAACGTACTGATGAATAGTGGTATTGAACTCTTTTCTGAACCATTGTTTTAAAGAGGTTTCATTGGTGCCTACCCGACGTGATAACTGGGTTATTGTGGGTGGCAACATAAACTCTTTGTCTAAGATCGCGATTGCTTTTTCTAGACCCTCACTGCTGTCAATTCGGTGACTTCTTCCATTGTTTTCAAGCAAGTAGCGGGTAACATCGCTGATGAACGAATAAGAGAGGTGTTGATGTATTGAAGCGTTAGACTGGCTCATTGGCTCTGATAGCTTTGACGCGATACGACACAATGGTGCATTGGCGGGCTTCATTATAATAAAGGGTTCTCGACGTTCCAGTCGTCGCTTGGTTTTTTCTCCAATCTGCATAATGTCGATGTATTCTAGCAATAGACTTCTTGGGATCTGCAAAGCAAAAAGCAAACTAGCTTGAGGTTGGTATCTGCACAAGCCTGTCCGGGTATTTGAATAACACAATGCGATAGAATGGCTTGGGAAAATTTTTGGCGAATTTAAACTGTCAATCTGGTAATAAACAGCATTGCCCAAATTGAGCATGATGGTAATCGCGTCGTACTCGGTTTTGTCTGGGGTATCCAGTTGTGTCGGGGCGTAAAAGTTTCCTTTAAATAGGCTAAGAGTGACTTCTTTGTTAAGCCTATTGCACCGTAAAGAAAATTCGCAATTGGTATGTTCGAACACCATATTTCCGTTGGTTTGAATGGACTCTTCCATTAAATCCAAATTAAAGGGGAGTGTATAGTAAGCCATATTTTTACTTGTCGCTACAGATCGGAATGAGAAACATTATCATTAGTGATTGTGTGAGTCTATCATTACCTAAGCGAAAACGGCTGGGTTGGTCAATAAGTGAATCTTGGGTGGGAGAGGATAACCTGAGTTTTCCCTTATCTTTTTTTGTTAGTTAAATGCGATTGCGCAGCGGAGGTTTTATCATGGCAGGGGGCACTGCCATGTGAAATCGTAATGGTGCGCTAGGCAATATATCAACCTGCTGCTAGCCTAACTAAGAGAGGTGGCGATTTTTTCGGTATTGAAAAGGGGGTTGTCCAAAGTGTTGTTTAAACAGTTTAGTGAAATGCGACGGGCTGGAATACCCAACGTTGAAGACAATATCGATGATAGGATGCTCTGTGGATGCCAGTTCCTTTGCCGCTACTTCCATGCGTATTTGCTGAAGAATTTTGGAGAAGGTGTTGTTGAACAATAATTTGAAACCTCGTTTGAAGCTGGTTTCATTGGTCCCTACTGCGTTGCATAGTTGTTTGATGCTCCAGTTTTCACCTGGCGTCGATGTGATCAAACTGTGAGCTTTACGGATCTTATTTAGCGTGTGATTAGACAGACAAGAATATTTATCCTGTTTCTTGTTGGTCATGATCATCTCTAGCTGGTTGAGCACCTTCGATAAGCATTGGTAAGCTTGTGACACGACAAATAGGTTACCCGTTGAATCCGCTGCATTCTCGGCACTTTCGCTGGTCAGTTGGTTGATGAATTGTTGAATTTGAATGCTGGTATCGAAAACGAATGGACGATTTTCGGTGTGTGGGTTAATGCCGTTATCCTCAAATTTATCACTCATCTGTTGATAAATTGACATCAGGTATTGGCAGTCAAACCGAATGTCAATGATCTCTACGTTGCTTTCAACTTCACTGATGAACACATCATTGAATGTGTTAGCAGAGAATATCAGCACGCTTTTTCCTTTCTGCAATAATAGTGGATCGTCAGTGCCTTTGTTCCACCGAATGTTTTTGCCTTTGACGACAATAAGGAGCCGGAGAGCCACATTTTTCTCTTCAGAACTGGCTCGATATGACGTACAGCCACCGTAGCCGGAAAGCGTGTGTATTTGGCACCCCAAACAGCCACCAAATGATTGACAGTTTGGTGTTTCCAGATTGTCATGGTCGGTGTAGTGATTTGCTATTGGGATACAATTTGAGCTGGTTTTGGTGTAAACGTTGTTCATATTAGTTACCGTTTAATACTTCTTGGTCAGCTAGTACGCCAATATTTCATTGGCATGAATGGACACGCGCTGCACGAAATGATCTGTAGTGATCTCTGGTATCTCATCTCGCTACTCCATTGACAGAGCCATTTTCATAGCAGAAACCAGAACGCTATTCTGTTGAGCATCTCATTTTATGTCTACTCGAATTGGTAGTAATTTAAGGGAATAATCAACTCGAATTGAGCAAAAGACTCAGTGCCAAAATGGCTATCTAAGTTCGATCCCGGTGCTGAACTTAGGCAGAACCGCTAAATATATGTGTTGTCCTAACGATGCCCTTTTTGATTTAACTTTCCTTGTAAGCCATCACCATGGCGAAGCCGAGTGGTAACTTGGCAGCGGCTTCACTGAAGAGTCACTCATGATGGTCTATAAAGTCTGCATGGGGACGATTTGTAAAGTTCATAGGAATGAATTGCCAACACATCTGGATTAGATGAAAATGATTATCATTACCTTTGGTTGAATGCGGTAGCAGTTGTTATTGGGACTTTGGTGTAAAAATAGATGAATATTGTGAATTGGCCATCAAACCTTCAATTTAGCTATCTAGGTGTGAGGTATAAACCAGAATATGAACAACTGATGCTCAATGAAGGTGTCACGCTGCCACCCTCATTAGCGCGAGCCATGCCAAAGCGTCGTTGTGAGTTTTTGGCAGGTAGAGTTTGTGCCAAACGTGTACTGACAAAATTACATATCAATACATCAGAGACCATCAAAATTGGTGCTGGTCATCAGCCCCTTTGGCCTGCAGGAGTCTCTGGGTCAATTTCGCACTGTGATGGTCATGCAGTTGCAGTGGTAGTCTGGCAGGAGAAAAATGTGATGGGGGTTGGTATTGATATTGAAAATATCGTTTCCTCAGAGTTGGCTCAAAGCATACATGAACAGATTATCTCTGAAACAGAGCGGGGTTATTCAAGACTGTTTACTGATTTTCAATTGTTTTTGACCTTGATATTTTCTGCAAAAGAATCCATTTATAAAGCAATTTACCCATTTATTCATCAAATTTTGGATTTCAATTCTGTGAGCCTTATTAATGTAGACTTGAACAGATGTGAACTTTTTTTTACTTATAATACTTATCTTCAATCCGTGTTTGGCAGGACAGAAGCTTTGGTGGTTAGATATCAAATCAATGATGGTTGTTTGCTGACTTGGTGTAGTGTTTCCCAAAAGAATCTATTTTAAACGGGATGAGTTCATATATGTGGGGAATGTCATCATGGTTCCTGAGTATCATTGTCCCCAGCGCTCAGAAGCGCTTCATAAGGGTATCCTTACCTAAAGGCCTGCTTCTCGCTCGCTTGAAGCTTTACTTCACTCACATATACCCCGTTGGAAATTGATAGATAGCCATGAAGATGCGACCGTTAAATACACTTCCAAATATAAATGAAGCTGGGCGACAACATAGATAAAAATGTAACCAGCTTCGTTCTCAAGCTGCCTCCACCTTGTTAGAATGCACCAACTAACGCATTCACCTCAATTTTTGGAATGAAAATGAAGATCCTTGCCGATGAAAACATGCCTTATGTACAAGAATTATTTGGGGATCTAGGGACGATTGAAACCGTTAATGGCAGGGAGCTGACGTCTGAGCAGGTTAAAGATGCCGATGTGCTCTTGGTGCGCTCAGTGACTCAAGTCAATGAGTCCTTGCTTGGGTTGAACTGTAAATTGAAGTTTGTCGGCAGTGCCACTATCGGTACCGATCATATCGATACCGATTATCTCGCCAGCCGTGACATTCCCTTCAGTAATGCGCCAGGTTGTAATGCTACGGCGGTAGGGGAGTTTGCTTTCATTGCTATGCTGGAACTCATTAATCGTTTTGGCGGTAAGCTTAGAGACAAGACTGTGGGGATAGTGGGGGCGGGTAATACGGGCTCGGCGGTGGCTAAGTGTCTAGAGGCTTATGATGTGACGGTTCTGCTTCACGACCCTGTTATTCAAGGTAGCGATCCCCGTGACTTTATCCCCTTAGATGAACTGATAGCTCGCTGTGATGTGATAAGTCTGCATGTGCCTATCACTAAGACGGGTGAACATAAAACCTGGTACTTGTTCGATGAAGTTAGGCTCAACAGCTTACAGCAAGGTACCTGGCTGCTGAATTGTTGCCGTGGTGAGGTGATAGATAACCGTGCGCTTATCAAAATTAAGCAAGTAAGGCCGGATATCAAGGTGGTACTCGATGTGTGGGAAGGGGAGCCTAATCCGATGCATGAACTTATTCCTTTGGTCGAATTGGCGACGCCTCACATCGCGGGTTACAGTTTGGAAGGTAAGGCTCGCGGCACTTATATGCTGTATCAAAAGTTGATGCAGATATTGGGCAAAGATGCCGATAAGTCCATGAAATCTTTACTACCAGCATTGTGGAGTGCTCAATTGGATATCGAATCGATACCCAGCGAAAAATCCTTGTTACAACTCACACGTTTTATCTATGATCTGCGCGATGACGATGAATTATTCAGAAAAACCATCCTTGATAATTCATCAAAAAATGCCCAAGTTAATTACGATAATAACAATGGCTTTGACCTTATGAGAAAAAATCACAAGCATAGGCGTGAATTTAGTGCCTTAAGGCTAGTAAACACTGGGCAATCTGATGTAAATTGGTTGTCCAATTTAGGTTTTTCAGGAGTCGGACAGTAATTATGTCGCAAGAATTCAATGTTGTCGTATTAGGTGCATCGGGCGCAGTGGGTCAAACCATGATTGAGATCCTCGAAGAGCGCAATTTCCCCATCGCGAATTTATTTCCTCTAGCCAGTAGTCGTAGTGCTGGTGGTACGGTCAGCTTCCACGGTAAACAGGTAGAAATTCTTGACGTAGACACCTTCGATTGGTCTCAGGCGCAGATTGGTTTCTTCTCTGCTGGTGGTGATGTTTCTGAGAAGTGGGCGCCGATCGCTGCTGAAAGTGGCTGTGTTGTCATCGATAACACCTCTCATTTCAGATACGATAGTGATATACCTTTGGTTATTCCTGAGGTTAACCCAGAGGCGATTGCCGACTTCCGTAACCGTAATATCATAGCTAACCCAAACTGTTCGACGATTCAGATGTTGGTTGCCCTTAAACCTATCTATGATGCATTCGGTATCTCACGTATCAATGTCGCCACCTATCAGTCGGTATCGGGTTCTGGCAAAGTGGCAATTGAAGAGCTTGCTGGCCAATGTGCTAAATTACTTCAGGGACTTCCAGCAGAACCTAAGGTTTACCCGAAACAGATCGCTTTCAATGTGTTACCGCAAATTGATAAGTTTATGGAAAACGGTTACACCAAGGAAGAAATGAAGATGGTCTGGGAAACCCAGAAGATCTTCGGTGATGACAATATAGTCGTCAACCCAACTGCGGTTCGAGTACCGGTATTTTACGGCCACTCGGAAGCGATACACCTGGAGACTATTCAACCAGTCGAAGCCGAAGATGTTAAAGCTGTGTTGCTTGAGGCTCAAGGGATTGAATTATTTGAATCCAATGAAGAGTACCCAACAGCAGTGACAGAATCTGCTGGCACAGATCCCGTTTATGTGGGACGTGTGCGTAAAGACATCTCTCATTCACACGGCATAAACCTTTGGGTTGTCTCTGATAATATTAGAAAAGGTGCAGCACTCAACAGTGTTCAAATAGCCGAGGTGTTGATTCGAGATTATTACTAATTTCGAATTTTATAATAGGCTAAATGCCTAATTTGATGAAAAAGTCTGCAATATGCAGGCTTTTTTTGTTTTAGCACTTGTTTTTGAATTGTGAACAGTAGCAGACCTGGGATTTCTGGTTTATAGTAATCTCAATAAATACAATTGCCTAAAGCTTCGCTGCTGGAATTGCAGCACAACTGCGCTTGAAAGGGAAAATTGATGAACTTTCGCACTCCGTATCTTGTCGGTCTGATGGCCTCAGCTCTACTCGTTTTTACTGTAAGTCCCTTCGTCCAAACGGCTTTTGCCGCGGAGCCGTTGAAGATCACTGGCCCCGATGGTGAGGTGAGGCAAACTAACCGTCAATATGGCCCGACTCAATCTTCCGATACTTTCTGGAGCATAGCTCAAAAGGTACGCCCTGATAACAGTGTCAGCATCTATCAGGTCATGGCGGCTATCTATGATGCTAACCCTCATGCCTTTTCTAATGCCAACTTTAATAGTTTAGAAAAAGGCATGATACTGCTCATTCCGTCAAAAGACTTGATGCTCGCCATACCAAAGAGCATGGCTAAAGCGCGGGCCGAGAGAGATGATAAAGGCTGGAGGACAGCGACTCAGCCTAAAGTTGTCCAAGCAAGGCAAGCAGCTGAAGCCACCACTAGCACGCCAGCCAGACCTGTCACTCTGCCTATTACTCCTGCCGATACGAGTGTGGCTCAGAAACCAGCAGCAAGCGCAGGGGTGGCCGAGGTAACCGCTAAGCTCGAAGCGGCAGAAGCTAAAAACTTACAACTTACAGATGAGCTAGGCAGGGCCCAGGATCAGTTAGATTTAGGTAATTCTGATACCGAGACATTGAAGAGTAAAATTGCCGAACTCAATGAGCAAGTTGCGATATTGGAAGAGCAACTTCAGATCAGTATGCAGCAAGGTGCTAGCCTCACTGAAGAGGTTGAGTCCCTACAAGAACAGATTAATGCCTTGCAGACAGTTGTGCCTGAGGAGGATACAGATCAGTGGCGTAATCTGATGAGTAATCCTTTGATGTTAATCGCGGCTATCTCCATTCCTGCATTATTGGTACTCGTTTTATTGTGGTTCTTCCTGAGGCGTCGCCGCGATGAAGGGACTGATAAAGAAGAGCTGGTTGATAAAGAAGTGGAAGTGACTCCAGCACCTGATCCAAGTGCAGGTGCTGAGGCTGAAACCGCAGAGGCCTCGGCGGGTGAAGACCTCGAAGCCATGGCTGTTCACTTAGATACCGAAGAAGAAGACTCAATCGATTCACTCATGAACATAGATACGGCTGAATTACAGCCTGAAGTGGATATGAGTAGTGACGACGAACAAGTGGATCTGGCTTCGGATATGTTTGTTGATCCGGGTGAAACTCCAAGTGAGGAGGAGCCTGTCGAAGAAGAAGGGCAGTCTTTGGATGACCTTTGGGCTGAGGCGATGGGGGAGCAAGATGAAGAGGAGGCTAAAGCGGGTGAAGACGATTTAGATTCTTTGCTAGCAGGTTTCGATGAGGAGCCAACTAAGGATGAGACGCCTGATGAAGTGGCCTCTATCGAAGACATACCTGTTGAAACTGACTCTGTAGAAGAAGCCTCTGCAGAAGAAAGCAGCCCCGTTGAGTCAAGCAGTGAAATCGTTTCTGAAGATGACTTAGATTCGCTTTTAGCAGGTTTCGATGAGCCAGACGATGCATCGAAAACCCAGCTAGAAACTGACACTCAGAGTGATATTGTCGCCGAAGATGATTTAGATTCGCTTTTAGCAGGTTTCGATGAGCCAGACGATGCATCGAAAACCCAAGTAGAGACTGAAGCCGAAACTGACACTCAGAGTGATATTGTCGCCGAAGATGATTTAGATTCGCTTTTAGCGGGATTCGATGAGCCAGCCGATGTATCGAGTATTCAGGTAGAGACTGATGCTGAAAATGAAACTCAGAGTGATGTCGTCGCCGAAGATGATTTAGACTCGCTCTTAGCGGGATTCGATGAACCAGCCGATGCGCCAAGGGATGATGTCGAAGCAGATCTATCAGAAGAAATTGCTGCAGAATTAGAGCAAGATGTCACTATGACCGCCGAAGAAGATACACCCGGTGAAGAGCTTGTCGACAAAGACAATAGTGAAAAAGAGGCTGAAGAAGATTTAGATGCTTTACTGGCGGGGTTCGATGCGCCTGCAGAGGATGCCGAAACAACCGATCTTAGTGATGCTATTTCTGCCGAGCTCGAGGGTGAAGTGGACACGAATCAAGATGATAATGTAGAAGATCTAGATGCTCTGTTGGCTGGCTTTGATGAAGAAGATAATGATGCACGAATAGAAGACTCTTCAATAAAAGATACTTCAATAGAAAATACTCAAGCAGAAGCCGTACCAGCAGAAGAAACCCCTTCAGCAATAACTGCAAAGCCTGAAGCGGATTTGACCGATGCCATTTCAGCCGAGCTCGAAGGGGAAGTCGAGACGACTGCAGATAGTGAAGATGATCTCGATTCATTACTTGCCGAATTCGATATTGCCGATACTGGTATCGCTGAACAGCTAGATAAGCCTGAATCCCAGGACGACAATTTGCTCGCTTCGGCTTCTGAGCCAAGCTTAGAGCGTGAACCTAGTGGCGATGATGCGTTGGATTCTTTGTTAGCCGATCTTGAAGCTGTTGATCCTAAAACTGCCAAAGACCCTGTGGCTACCAAAGCAGTTGGCGGTATGTTCTCCGATCTAAAAGGCGGCAAGAAGTCTGATGATAACAGCCTAGATTGGGAGCCGAGTGCCGATGTGCAAGAATCTGTTATTGAACTAGCGAGCAATGATGAGCTGTTAAGTCCATCATTGGATGCAGAGGAAGAACCTGTTGAGAGTGAATTACCTTCGAAGCTGGCTGACAAAGAAAAGCTAACCGTCGATGAGGCGTTAGCCGCACTGGATGCTGAAGAGTTAGCCAAGTCTCCGGCTGTAGCAGTGCCGGAGCACGATCTTACTAACTTCCAGAAGGACAATGGTTTTATCGATATCGATCGTCTGCTCAATGAGGCCGATGAAGAGGTGGTGGACACAGATCAATACAAAGAGCTAGATGTCGATATGGGCGAATTAGACAGCCTGATGGGTAACGCTGCCATGGTGGATGTCGATGATGAAGAGAATTCGGTTAATGCCAAGTTAGATCTCGCCCGAGCCTATATAGAGATTGATGATAACGACAGTGCTAAAGCCTTGCTTAAAGAGGTGCAGATAGATGGAAATGACAGGCAGAAGGAAGAAGCCGAGGGTTTAATCAAATCCTTAGATTAAATTTTTCTCATTTCTAAAAATAACGGTGCATCAAGCGCCGTTTTTCTTATCTGTAATTCAAGTGTGTGCTAAAATCCGCGCCCAAATAGGTCAAACAACTTCTCTGGGTTTTCTGGGTAACCAACTAACCCCCATGATTGATAAAATGTGTGGCGATAGAGACAAGTGCAAAGAGGGTGTATGCGAGTAGCGTTAGGTATCGAATATGATGGCAGCAAGTATTATGGCTGGCAGCGTCAGCTCGAAGTCGACACAGTTCAGGCTCAACTAGAGCGAGCACTGTCAAAAGTAGCCAATCAGCCCATTACCGTTCACTGCGCCGGAAGAACCGATGCTGGGGTTCATGGTACGGGGCAAGTGGTACATTTCGAGACTACTGCCATTCGTAAAGAGAGTGCCTGGACTTTAGGCGTTAACGTCAACTTACCCGATGATATCGCGGTGAAATGGGTGAAGCTAGTCGATGAAGATTTTCATGCTCGTTTCTCAGCGACGGCCAGACGTTATCGTTATATTATCTATAACTATCATTTGAGGCCTGGGATCTTACGTTCGGGAGTGAGCCATTACCGAGGTCAACTCGACGAGAAGAAGATGCATCATGCGGCCCAGTATTTTGTCGGTGAACATGACTTTACCAGTTTTAGAGCGCTTCATTGCCAGTCTAAGACCCCATTTCGCCATGTTCATGAGGTTAATGTAACGCGCCAGGGCATGTATCTATGTGTGGATATCAAGGCTAATGCTTTTTTACACCATATGGTGCGAAACATCGTGGGTTCATTGATTGAGATTGGTCAGGGTCATCAGAGTGAAGATTGGATTGTCGACCTGTTGGCACTCAAAGATAGAAGTAAGGCGGCCCCTACCGCTAAGCCTAATGGGCTATATATGGTCGATGTGACTTATCCGGATAAATATGAATTACCAAAGTTAGCACTTGGTCCGCTGTTTATGTTGGATTGATGGAATTGCTAGGTATCTCTTATTGGCACCACTTTGTGGTGGAACTTTTTAATTAATTATCAAGAGCTGAATAACCATGTTTAACGCTCCCGCTCAAGATGCCAGTTTAGATATCTGGTTAGATTACTTACTTGCCATACACCCAACTGAGATAGATATGGGACTTGGGCGAGTAGCCGATGTGGCCGAGCGACTCGGACTTAGGGATCTCGGTGCCACTAAGGTTGTCACGGTTGCCGGAACCAATGGTAAGGGAACTACCTGCGCCATGGTGGAGCAGGTGCTGCTCCTGGCGGGAGAAAGCGTCGGCGTTTATAGCTCGCCCCATATGCTCAAATATAATGAGCGGGTTCGCATCAATGGTAAAGATGTCGATGACGAGCTTTTCATTCAAGCCTTCGACGCTATCAACCAGGCCCGTGGAGATATCTCCCTGAGCTACTTCGAGTTTGCGACATTGGCAGGTTTATATATCTTCAAAGCAGCCAAGCTAGATACCGTGTTATTGGAAGTTGGGCTCGGCGGCCGATTGGATGCTATCAATATTATCGATGCCGACATTGCCGTTATCACCTCAATCGATCTCGATCATCAAGAGTATCTTGGCGATACCCGTGAGTCTGTCGGCATGGAGAAAGCGGGTATCCTTCGCGCCAATAAACCCGTGATAATCGGTGAGCCTGATTTACCTGCATGTGTGGTCGAATATGCTCATGATTTAGGTGCAGTCATTCATCGTGTGGGTCATGAGTTTAGCTATAGCAGTGAGGTCACTTTTTGGAAGTTCAGCGGCCTGCAAACCATGAGTGATATTCCAATGCCTTCGCTGCCATTGCCTAATGCGGCAACTGCACTCGCCTTACTTGAGCTGGGCTGGCCTCAGCTCAGTGATGATATTGTTCGTAAAGGCATACAAGAAGCTAGGCTCACAGGCAGACTCGAAGTGGTCAGTGAACAGCCTCTGGTTCTGCTCGATGTGGCCCATAATCCTCATGCCGCACGTTATCTTGCTAAGCAGCTTGAAAAGCATCAGCCTAAACGGTTATTTGCCTTGTGTGGCATGTTAAAAGATAAAGACTGCCGTCAAGTTATCGAGATTCTGGCATCTCAGGTCGATGTGTGGGCGTTTACTAGTTTGCAAACTGAGCGTAGCGCCACTGGAGAGGCCCTCGAAAAGATACTTATGGAACAGGTTCAGCCTATGGCCGATGCTAAGCATTTCGATTCAGTAGAGTCTGCTTGGCGCGCAATAGCTGCAGAAATATCCCAAGGAGATGTAGTAATTGTATTTGGCTCCTTTTACACTGTGGCAGAGTTTAAAAATATCGAACTGGGTGGTCGTGATTAATCATGGATACAAAGGATAAAGAGCAAGATAGTAAGTTGTCTGGTCATTTTCAGAACCGTCTCGTGGGCGTTATCGTCTTCGTTGCATTAGGGGTTATTTTCCTCCCCGATGTCCTCGACGGCAAAAAGGTGCAACAAGAAGAGCAATTTTCCGAGATCCCCCTGCGTCCAGAAGTCACCGAGATGAGCCTGCCAGATGAGGCAATGCAAGCGGTCGACCTTAGTGACAAAGAGCAAGCATTTAAGTCTGAGGAGCAGACCGATACCCCAGGTGGTGGTGAATGGGAAGTGGTCGAGACAGAGAAAAAACCTGCGCAGCAGACTGCAAGTACAAATGTGGATCCACAGAGCCAGCCCGAAGTTAAACCTGAATCTAAGCCTGCGCAAAAGCCGATTAAGAAACCCGTTGCTAAGCCTGTGATGCCGACGAGTGCAGCCTATACATTACAGCTAGGCAGCTTCAATAATGCTGCTAATGTTAAAGGCCTCATCAGTAAGTTGAGAGCCGGAGGCTTCAATGCCTATACCTTGCCGACTAACCCTGTCGATGGCAAGTTGACTAAGGTGTTTGTGGGGCCTGAAATCTCCAAAGCTAAGCTGCAGTCGCTGGAGCCGGGTATCGAGAAGTTGACCAAGCTTAAAGGGCGAATCGTCTCTTATAGCCCAACGGCTTCTTAAGCGAAAACTGTGATTAGAGATCGAAACAATAAATTATCCCATTTGGGGGTGAGAATGTGCTCGGTCTCTGTTAAAATCCCGCCGTCTTAACCCTATGTCGGATTATCATTAAATGGTTTGGATCGATTACGCCATTCTCGCTGTTATCGGAGTCTCGACTCTTATCAGTCTACTCCGTGGTTTCGCTAAAGAAGCCATGTCCTTAGTTGTCTGGTTTGCAGCCTTCTTTGTTGCGAGTCAGTTTTATCAAGACCTCGCGGTTTACCTCACCCAAATGCAAGATGAAATGCTCCGAAACGGTGTCGCAGTTGCTATTCTTTTTATAGCGACACTCATTATCGGTGCATTAATTAATTATCTCATTGGTCAGTTGGTCGACAAGACGGGGTTATCCGGGACCGACCGAGTCTTGGGTCTATGTTTCGGTGCTTTAAGAGGCGCCTTAATTGTCAGTGCTTTACTGTTTTTCCTGGATGCGTTCACGGGCGCACCCAATACGGATTGGTGGCAGAGTTCAAAACTCGTGCCCGAATTCGGCGTTGTTATCCAGTGGTTTTTTGACTACATAGAAAACACGTCAAGCTTTGTACCCAAAATATAAAATGCATTAAAGCATTAGTAGGTTTAGCTTAAGTCGATTCTGACTTTTGCGGCTAAAAATTATAATTATCAGAACATCTTACAATGAGGAATCTCACCCATGTGTGGTATCGTCGGAATAGTTGGCCAATCATCGGTTAATCAGCCTATCTATGATGCACTAACCGTACTCCAGCATCGCGGACAAGATGCTGCTGGTATCGTGACTGTTGATGGTAGTGCGTTTAGATTACGTAAGGCCAATGGTCTGGTAAAAGACGTATTTGAAGTTAAACATATGCAACGTCTGCAAGGTAACATAGGTATCGGCCATGTTCGTTACCCAACTGCAGGCAGCTCGAGTGCATCTGAGGCTCAACCTTTCTACGTGAACTCTCCATTTGGTATTTCATTAGCCCATAACGGCAACTTGACCAATACCGTAGAGTTACACGAGCGTCTGCTCAAACAGCGCCGTCATGTGAATACAACATCTGATTCTGAAGTCTTGTTAAACCTGTTGGCCGATGAGCTTCAGCAGTGCAAAAACGAGAGTTTAAGCGCCGATGAAGTGTTCGATGCGGTTGCCAGTGTGCATTCATTGACTCGTGGCGCTTATGCTGTTGTTGCCTTGATCATAGGCCAAGGTCTGGTTGCTTTTCGTGACCCATTTGGGATCCGTCCTTTGGTACTGGGTAAGCAAGAGACTGAAAATGGCATCGAGTATATGGTTGCCTCTGAGAGTGTGGCGCTAGATGCAGTTGGTTTCAAGCTAATGCGCGATATCGCGCCGGGCGAAGCCGTGTATATCACCCAAGATGGTGAGCTATATACGCGTCAATGTGCTAAAGACCCTACCTATGCACCTTGTTTGTTCGAATTTGTTTACTTCGCACGCCCTGACTCGACTATCGATAAAGTCTCTGTCTACGGTAGTCGCGTGAACATGGGCGCTAAACTAGGTGAAAAGATCAAGAACGAATGGGAAGATCATGACATTGATGTGGTTATCCCTATTCCAGAAACCTCATGTGATACTGCGTTAGAAATCGCCCGTCACTTGGAGCTGCCATATCGCCAAGGGTTTGTTAAAAACCGTTATATTGGCCGTACCTTCATCATGCCTGGTCAACAGGAGCGTAAGAAGTCGGTACGCCGCAAGCTCAATGCAATTGGTGTCGAGTTTAAGGGCAAGAATGTCTTGTTAGTCGATGACTCTGTGGTACGTGGCACTACGTCCGAGCAAATCATCGAGATGGCTCGTGAAGCTGGCGCGAAGAAAGTGTATTTTGCTTCGGCTGCACCAGAAATTCGTTTCCCTAACGTTTATGGTATCGATATGCCAACAGCCAGCGAGTTGATTGCTCATGGTCGTGATGTCGATGAGATCAGTAAGATGATTGGTGCCGATGGCATGATTTTCCAAGATCTTGAAGACTTAGCGGAAGCGGTTCGTATGGAGAATCCTGAGATTAAGCGTTTCGAGACCTCGGTTTTCGATGGGAATTACATTACTAACGATGTGGATCAGACTTACTTAGATCACATCACTCAGTTACGTAATGATGATGCTAAGGCTAACCGCAGCAAAGATATCGGCACTAACTTAGAGCTTCATAACGTTTGTCATCCATAGATGTTAGTCTGCTAGGGGCTCTAAGGAGTCATTAAGTGTCATAAAAGCCGACGTCTCATTGTGAGTGTCGGCTTTTTTATTGTTAAAGTTCAGGGGAGTACAGATGGTTCAACAAAGCAGTTACCCAATAGGTTTAAGTGGCCAAGTATGGGGCGAGTCTGAAAAAGCGAAATGGCTGAAAGCACAAACGATCAAACGTTCTTATCTGCAAGAGGTCGTGGCTAAAATTGCCCCGTTTGCAGAGCACTTTCAAGTCGACCAGTACGGTGCCTTGTCATATAACCCCAGTGAATACCCCTTATTTGTGGTTAAGTCAAAGCAGTGGAGTGAGGATAAGCCGACTGTGCTAGTTACAGGCGGGGTTCATGGCTATGAAACCAGTGGTGTACAAGGCGCGATCCGTTTCTTGGAAACTAAGGCGAAGGAGTATGAAGACAGGTTTAATATCCTGGTTGCTCCTTGCGTTAGCCCTTGGGGATATGAAACCATCAACCGCTGGAACCCAAATGCGGTCGATCCTAATCGCTCATTCTATCAAGACAGTCCAGCCGAAGAGTCTGCAGCCTTGATGGCTTATGTTGAAGATTTAGGTATTGATATCACCGCGCATATTGACCTACATGAAACAACAGATACGGATAACTCTGAGTTCAGGCCGGCTTTAGCGGCCAGAGATGCAGTGGAGCATAGCAATTGGAATATTCCCGATGGTTTCTATCTGGTGGGTAACACTGAGTTGCCAGCAGATGACTTTCAAACTGCAATTATCGAATCAGTTGTTAAGGTTACCCATATTGCTCCGGCCGATGATGCAGGCAAACTTATTGGGGCGCCATTGTCTCAATTTGGTGTGATTAATTACGCTACTAAAGCGCTAGGTCTATGTATTGGATTCAGTGACAGTGTCTACGCGACCACCACTGAAGTGTATCCGGATAGCCCTAAAGTTGATGATGAGAACTGTATTTTGGCACAAGTCGCCGCTATTACAGGTGGACTAGACTATATTTTACCACTTTCTAAACCGCTGACTTAACACTGTATATAAAGAATCATCAACGCATTAGCGTTAACTCATTTACAGAGTTAACGCTTGCCTTCATGTTTTTACAAGCTAAAACAGTAACTCAAGCTAAGTGAACACACCAAACTAGCATCCAAGTGGCGAACAGCACGCTAGCCGCACGTTTACTCACTGTATGACCCATGCTGATCCCAATGAGCGTGCTAATACAGGTTAAGACAATTTGCATGGTCACCAATAGCATTAGTTCGAAGAACTTATTGTCGGTTACCAGAGGGGTGATCAATAGCGCAACCGCAGTCACCATAAGGAAATGATATAAGAGTAGTTTATCTAAACTGCTGCCGGTTCCCGTTGTCGTTACAATCATGAATGACCTCCCTTAAAAACGAGTGAATAAGCCAATAATACCTAATTGATAATCATTCTCAACTGAGTTTACAAAAGGATGGGCTATTACCTTGTCAATTTACATCAAACCATTGCGGCTAATTGCGCTTTAGGCTAAAGTTACTGGTAATTTGTACAGTAGTTTGAGTTCCACTTATGATTCTTTATATCGCAGAAAAACCTTCCCTTGGCCGAGCCATCGCCGATGTGCTACCTAAGCCCCATAAAAAGGGTGATGGTCATATCATGGCGGCTAACGGTGATTGTGTTTCCTGGTGTATTGGTCATCTGTTAGAGCAGGCTGAGCCCGATAGTTACGATGCCGCATACAAGTCGTGGAAATTCGAGCATCTGCCCATCATTCCTGAAAAGTGGAAGATGAAGCCTAAACCTAAGACCCGCAGCCAATTGACGGTTCTCAGAGGCTTAGTAAAAAAGGCGTCTCAACTGGTCAATGCCGGCGATCCTGATAGAGAGGGGCAGCTGTTAGTCGATGAGGTGATTTCTCATCTGGGGGTCAAGGGCGATAAGCTTAACGAGACACAACGTTTGCTGATCAGCGATCTCAACCCCCAAGCTGTCAAACGGGCTCTTGGTCAGATGCGTAGTAACCGTGAATTTATTCCACTTTCTACTTCTGCCTTAGCCCGCTCTCGTGCCGATTGGCTTTATGGCATGAACATGACCAGAGCTTACACCCTACAAGGTCGTAAGGTGGGCTATCAGGGTGTGTTATCTGTAGGGCGTGTGCAGACTCCATTGTTAGGCCTAGTGGTTCGTCGTGATGAAGAGATAGCTAACTTTGTTTCAAAGGCTTTCTATGAGGTGCTGGCCAATCTGACTACAGAGCAAAATGAAGCATTTAAAGCCAAATGGCAGCCCAGTGAAGCCTGCCAACCTTACATGGATGAAGAAGGGAGAGTCTTGTCTAAAGGGCTGGCACAAAATGTGGTTGGTCGCATCAGTGATAAATCAGCGGAAGTCACTCAAGTTGTTGCTAAAGACAAGAAGCAAAATGCGCCTCTGCCTTATAGTCTGTCTTCCCTGCAGATTGATGCAGCCAAACGCTACGGTATGAGTGCCAAAGAGGTGCTCGACACCTGTCAGACCCTTTACGAGCGACATAAGTTGATCACTTACCCGAGATCTGACAGCCGCTATCTGCCGGCCGAACAGTTTGCTCAAGCCCCTCAAGTCATAGATGCCGTGCTCTTCGGGGCTGGTGAGCTTGTTGAGAAAAGCGATAAGCCAGATCCTAAGATAAAATCTAAGGCCTGGAATGACAGCAAGGTCGATGCTCACCACGCCATCATACCCACAGAAAAACGAGCAAACCTCTCGAGTCTGAATGCTAGAGAGAAGCAGGTTTATCTACAAGTGGCGAGGCAATATCTAGCCCAGTTTTATCCGCCTTATCTCTACAGTGAAACAGAAGTTCAGATATTGATTGAAGGCGGTCATTTCAAGACTAAGGCCAAGCAGGAAAGGGCGCTGGGCTGGAAGCAGCTTTTTAATCGAAATAGTGAAAACTCACAGTTAACGGCAACCAATGGCAATGATGAAGATGAACTCACTAAACAGCGATTGCCAGCACTGAAGAAAGGTCAAACACTTCATTCGGCGGCCGGGGAGCTTATCGAGAAGCAGACTCAGCCACCGAAACATTTTACCGACGCCACCTTGCTTGGGGCCATGACAGGCATTAATCGCTATGTGACGGATCCCGAGATCAGAAAAATATTGAAAGATACTGATGGACTGGGCACTGAAGCGACTCGAGCCGGGATCATAGAGTTACTGTTTAAGCGCACCTTCCTTAGTAGGCAAGGAAAAACCATTATCGCCACTGAGGTCGGCAAGGGACTGATAAACAGTTTGCCCATGAGTGCAACCACGCCTGATATGACAGCATTGTGGGAGAGTAATCTCGATGCCATTAGTCGCAAGGAAGCTAAGTATCAAAGTTTTATGACACCGTTAGTCGACTCACTTGGCCAGTTGATCATTCAGGCAGGTTCACAATTGCCGACAGCATTACAAGGTGTTAAAGCGCCGAAAAGCAGCTTTAAGAAGCGTCGTTACACTAAGAAGAAAACCAAGAGTTAATCAGATCAATCGGAATTAAAAGGAGAGAACGATTCTCTCCTTTTAATTTTGGCTTGTTATATCGGTTGGTATTAATCGATTACAAGATGAAAGTGGATACCTGAGCGTTAAGATCGTTGGCGCGATCTTTCAGTTTTTTAGCCTGTGACAAGTCTGCCGTAGCTGAATTGGTGATCTCATCGGTAACATCTTTAATTGCGACAGTGTTTTGGGTGATTTCTCCCGTCACTTGGGTCTGCTCTTCAGCCGCTGTCGCGATTTGCCCGGCCATATCTGAAATGGCATTAACCGCTTGAGTGATCTCCTCGAGGGCATTAGCCGCAGCATTGACATCTGACACACTGTTACTGGCCAATCCTTGACTACTTTCCATCAAGTGAACGGCTTTCTCAGTCGTGTTTCTTAGGGTCTCAATCGTGGTGTAGATCTCTTGGGTTGAGTCCTGTGTGCGGCGAGACAAGACCCGTACTTCATCGGCGACGACGGCAAAGCCACGACCTTGTTCACCTGCACGGGCCGCTTCGATGGCGGCATTGAGAGCGAGTAAATTCGTTTGCTCTGCAATGCCTTGAATAGTGGTGAGAATACCCGAGATAGATTGAGCGTGACGACTCAGTTCGCCGATGACATCAGTCGCTTGCTCTACTTCAGTGGCCAAAGAGTTGATGGTGGTGCGAGTCTTATCCACCAGGGCTTTTCCTTCTCCGCTGCTGGTTGCGGACTGTTGTGCTGCAGTGGCAGTATTTTCCGCATTGGCGGCAATTTCGTGAGTTGCACTTGCCATCTCGGTAACGGCTGTGGCCACCATAGCGACCTCTTGTTGTTGACGTTGAAGTTCTGCAACTGAAGTTTGGTTGGTGGCTAAGCTTTGCTCCGCATCGGCATCGAGTTCACTGGCTAATTGGCGGATATGGCTGATAAGTTGATGTTGGCTGCCGACAAAGCGGTTAAAGCTATCGGCAAGTACGCCTACTTCATCTTGGCTATCGACTTCGATGCGCTGAGTTAAATCACCATTACCATCGGCGATTTTAGCCAGTGCCACAGAGACTCTATTCAAAGGACCCAATAACATGCTTAGTAACCATGAGATCGCAATTACGCTCAGTAGTAACACTAGGGCAGATAAGCCAAGTTGAGTGAGCAACAAAGAAGATAGAGGAGCTTCTAAGGTCGCTTTATCCAGTATGAAGATCAACTCCCAATCCGTGTTTGGGATCTCTTCGCCCCAAACCAACTTCTCTTTACCTTCACTGTCAAAATAGACGGGTAGAAGTGCCCCTGTCTTACGACTTAATTCAGGTAACCCGCGGTGGAGTTCAGAGTCAATATCACCTATAGGTTTCATTGTTTTGCTCTGGTCTTTATACGCGATCACTGTGCCGTCATTATGCATCATGATGGCGTAACCATTGGACGGTAATTTCATTCTGTTGATACTATCGACGAGACTATCAATTGACAAATCACCACCCACAACACCTTGTAAGGTAGGTTGAGCCATGGTGACAACTAGAATGTTATAGGCAACATCGACATAAGGCTTAGTCAAGATAGGACCGCGTTCACGCATGGCTTGTTGGTACCAAGGTCGGCTGCGGGGATCATAGCCTGTACGGTCTATGCTGGGATCTGAGTCCTGCATTTGTCCTGTTTGAGTGCCAAAGTAGGTTAATTCAAAATGCCCGGAATCTTGTGCTTGTTGTAGAGCACTGAGGGAGTCGCCTTCTATTTTGGTTGCGACGGCGGCTATGGCACTTTGGCGAGCAGATAGCCATTCTTGGATCCGCTGGGCTTGTTGATCGCCCAAACGTTGAACTTGCTCAATGCTGCCTTGCATCAAAAGAGACTTTTGACTGGAATAGCTTTGCCAGGAGAGTAAACCTATGACGAGTGAAAGTGCGATTACGACGGAAATAAGTATCTTTTTCTTGAGCGAGTATGAGTTCATTTGAGATCTAATTATGCAAAGTAATGAAAATAGTTGAGATGCTGAGTGATTAGATAATATTTGATAAGCCTGAATTTCAGGTTAAAGTCTTATCAAAAAATTAGCTGTTCACCCCATAGTGAATTAAATAAACAAGGCGACCGTTTGGTTTTACATCTAAAGGTGATAATTTTCGCTATTATGGGCAAATACGTCTTTAAGATAAAGGTCTTAGTTAATTATTCGTTATAAGTTTACATATGAATGTCTATTATAAAACCTATCCTTTAGTCTTTTGTGATGACTTGCGTGCAGATGCCATTACTCGGGCAGCATATGCCGTCGTAAAAAGGCGCTAGCAAATCGATTTCGTTATGATAGAGAGGCTTACTACGAGATAAAGAATCCTTTCATGGGCTCAATATATCAAGCTGCAAAATCGTGGGCACAACTTAACAGTGGCAGTTTGATGAGCATTATAGGTAAGCTCAGGGTATCCATCATTCTTGTTCATTTTTCTTACTCCCTGACTGTTTAATTAGTGCATCTAGTTGAGCTGTTATTGTTTGATAACGAGCGGGTAGTTGACGGTTTCGCTTCTGTACCAAATAAAGTTGCTCTGCGACGGCCTGTTTGGGCCTATGAATGTATACCTTCTCCTTATGAGAGAAGCTATCCAATGCACTCTTTGGTAGTACGGTAAAACCTATGCCTTGGGATATGGGCAGTAATATTTGACTCAGCTGATTCACATAGCTGACGGTGTCGAGTGTATCAATATTGAGTTGAGCAAACTCAGGCTCGCTGCAGAGATCAAAATAAAGAGACAGATAGTGGGCGGCGTCGGGGTGCTTCACTAGGCCACACCGTTTGAGTACCGCAGCTGTAATAGATTCGTTTTTATATCGTTTAGGCAAAATCAGACATAGAGGCCCACAACCTAAGGTTTGTGAATTAAACAGACTCGGACTAGGTAGGTGAGTCACTACGCCGATATCGATAGCACCGTCTTGAATATCATCGAGTATTTTATAATTGGGCGCGGCTTCAAGATGTATGATCAGGCTTGAGTGTTGTGCCTGTAGCTTAAGGAGTTCAGGGTAAATATGCAGTGCTAATGCTCCCGAGCAAGATAGTCGGCATAACCCTGAATAGGGGTCATCAAAACTTAGGCTTTCCAGTAACTCAGTTTCGTTACTCGCCAATCGCAATGCGAAATCATAGACCTGTCGACCTTGCTCGGTTATCTCAAAGCTTTTGTTTTCACGCTTTATTAAGCTATAACCGCAGGCTAACTCTAACTTCTTAACCTGCTGACTGACGCCGGGCTGAGTCATATAAAGCTTCTCGGCGGTTTGAGTAAAGTGTCCGACCTCGATTAAGGTCTTGAAGGTGTGCAACCAGGTAGGATTCAGCATTTGCCAACTCAATATGATTCTGTGATAACAAAAAATTATTATAATGAGAAATATTGATAATTTCTAATTCTTATTTGTCTTGAGTATATTGACCTCATCGAAAGCAGTCCCCTTTCAACATTGATTAACGAGGTCACTATGTCTACGAACAATGTCAGTAATAATGATGTAAGTAACGAGAATACAAATAACGGCACTCCAGCTCACGTACAGCAACAGGCCATGCCTTATCCAAGAACGTTTTCCCATATCGGTATATCAGTCCCGGATTTAGACGCCGCAGTTAAGTTTTATACGGAGGTGTTAGGCTGGTATGTGATCATGGAGCCATCGGAAGTTGTCGAAGATCCCAGTGCCATAGGTGAGATGTGCACCGATGTGTTCGGTGCGGGATGGGAGCGTTTTCGTATTGCCCATTTGTCGACCGGCGATCGTATCGGCGTGGAGTTGTTTGAGTTTAAGAATCAAGAAAACCCACAAGATAACTTCGAATACTGGAAGACAGGCATCTTTCACTTCTGTGTTCAAGATCCCAATGTCGAAGAGCTAGCCGAGAAGATCGTTGCCGCAGGCGGTAAGAAACGCATGAAGGCGCCACGTTACTATTATCCTGGCGAGAAGCCTTATCGCATGATTTACATGGAAGACCCATTTGGTAATATCCTGGAGATTTACAGCCACAGCTATGAATTGCACTATGCCAGTGGCGCATATAGTGGCTAAGGTTTTAGTGGCTGTGATTGGAGTGCCAAGGACCCGATAACATGTTATCGGGTTATTTCATCTCTCGATATTGATTGCTGGCAGAGTGATAAGTAAAACCCGCGTCACTGAGTTTCTTCTCAAGCAAATCACCGGGAATATCCAGATCATAAAAAAGAGCCTGTTTGTCTTCACAAGTGAGACGCAAGTGCTCATTGACTATGCCGATTAATATATCACTGCTTAAGTCGCCTAAGTGGTAATTCATCGCTTCCTCCTATTTGTTTATGTTCTTTATTCTTTAGGTGTAGCTTAGTTAAGCTTGGCCTGCCATTCAATTTTCATCATTAACGAGCGTGCTTTATACCCATTGCTATTACTCAAAGATGAATGGTAATTGAGGACATTGATATCTTCTATATTATGGGGCAGACATACGCTTCTTTTTGATTTCTAGTTTGTCTACCTGTCCTAAAGGGGAGTTATCTTGTCCTGAGTTTTAGTCTATATTCTCGTGTATCAAAGTGTTACTAGTCACTTTGGTAAGCTCCAAAATTTGCCTGTTGGTCTCTCTGTTCCGATAGGTGGATTTGCTTCTCAGTCATCACTGGTCCTTTTGGCTGAGAAGCTCCCTTTATTCCTTAAGAATATTATTGTGTTAGCCTTTCTGAAAGTGTATCCCTTCTTCCGTTCAACCTCGTTATATATACCGTTATTTAAAGCCCCCGTTGGGAATCTATGGCATATTCGTGATTAATAAATAATTGAATCATTCGATTTATCAGGCTGACAAGTTCGTCAGAGGTGAGTCAATTCATTAACTCTAGCCAATCCTAACAGTCAGTTCAATGAGGTCATTAATGAGTTTTGAGTTTATTCTAGCCACGCAAGATGATAGGGCATATTTATTGAATTTACGTAAATTGACTATGGTTGAGCACCTCGAGAACTCCGGTCAATTTTTGTCTGAAAAAGAGCATGAATTACGTCTGGACGATGGGTATACATGTTCTCATTTAATCGTATTTTACGGCGAGACGATCGGTACGTTAAAGTACCGCGAGGATGACGGCAAAGTTGAGATTATGCAGATCCAAATTCACCCTAGCCTTCAAGGGCAAGGACTAGGTAAAAAAGTGGTGCAGCAAGTGCTAACCAAGGCTGACAATAGGGCCGTTGAGCTGACCGTATTAAAAGGTAATCCGGCTCTTAAATTATATCAAAGGCTTGGTTTTATCATTACCGGCGAAGATGAGTTTGAGTATCATATGCAAGCGAATAGCGAGCCTAACTAAGGTGAACACAAACTGTTAGTTCAAATAGTGATAAAGCTTAGTATGTAAGTACGCCAATTGATTGTGTTATACCAACCCTATTTAATATGTTTAAAGAGGCTCCATGCTAGAAAAGATCAATCGCTTGTTCCCTATATTTGCACTACTCGGTGCTACAACGGCTTATTTTATGCCCCAGTGGTTTACCGAGCTTAAGTTCTTAATCGTGCCTCTGCTGATCATTATCATGCTCTCGATGGGGTTAACTCTTAGCTTGGATGATTTTTCGAGAGCCTTAAAGCAGAAGCGTGCCGTGCTGGTGGGACTGATTTTACAATTTAGTATTATGCCAATCAGTGCGCTTTTAATTAGTTTAGCTTTGGGACTAGAGCGTGACATGGTTATCGGTATGGTGCTGGTGGGCAGCGTCGCGGGGGGAACAGCCTCAAATGTGGTCTGTTATCTGGCAAAAGGTGATGTGGCCCTGTCTATTACCATGACAGCACTATCAACCTTGGCAGGCGTGTTACTCACCCCCTTGATTATCGAACTCCTTCTAGGTCAGATGATAGATATTCCAATGTCGGCAATGCTGGTAAGCTTAGTCAAAATCGTGTTAATGCCGGTCGCCGTCGGAGTGATGATTAATCACCTCTTTAACTCTCAAGTCAGTAAGATAACGCCAGCTTTGCCTCTAGTGTCAATTCTGGCCATTGTGATGGCAATCATCATTATCGTGGCCTTGAACGCGGGTCAGTTCGACAAGATAGGACCTATCATTTTTGTTGCTGTGTTCTTGCACAATGCTATAGGCCTTGTATTGGGCTATAGCTGTTGCCGACTATTAGGCTTTAGTCATACAGTTTGTAAAACTATCTCTATCGAGGTCGGCCTGCAAAACTCAGGTTTGGCTACTGCGTTATCTATTAAGTTTTTCAGTCCCGCATCGGCGCTGCCTGCTGCGATATTCTCTATCTGGCATAATTTATCTGGCTCACTGTTAGCGGGATACTGGTCGAGGGAACAAGAGGAAAGCCTTAAGCAAGATTATGCGGAAGATAAATAGCGGGCAGATTAAGGTTCACTGAGCGTATAAAGGCTGAGTGATTAGAGGGACTGAAGAGAATGAATCATGGGTCGATTGAAGGCATAAAAAAACGGACAGAGCCAAGGCCGTGTCCGTTTATCGTTATCAAGTGTCTAGCTGAATAACCAGTACTGAACAGGATCGGCAGGGCACTCGAATGGACCACATTCAGCGAAAGTACTGAGTACGTTCATCAGGGTGACCAAAAGCACTGCGCCAACAGCGACTTTACTCAGTAGCGGCATTTTAGACAGGCTTTGATACTTTACCTCTTGATACTGAGAGGTAAATGACAGCATGACACCAGTGCCCAATACGATCACCGAGAACGTGATAAAGGCCCAGGTGTAAAAATGGTATGACAGGAATGGGTCGCCATAAAAAGGCGTTCCAGGGATCACGTGTAATGCAACTTGTCTAAGGGCTACCGCAGCACCAAATAGTGCGCCGAATAGCATAATGCCGTAATGCGAGGTCCTTGGACCATAAATAACATTACAAAGCAGGCCAAACATGACGGCAACGAAACCAACCCTTTGCAATAGGCACAAGGGGCAGGGAAGCTCACCAGCGGCAAATTGAGAGTAGAAGGCGAATGCCAGTACCAAAGAGATGGCGATAGCGCCAAGTGCATTGAGTTGTCGCGATAATGATTCAGTCATCTTAAGCGTCCTATAATAAAATTGCGAGAGTGTCGGTTGCATGGTGTGAGAACCAATAGAGACTCACCGCAAGAGAGACACCAAAGCCATAGAATGCCAAGTTACGTTTGCCCTGCACCGCTAAAATCATAGCGATTAAGAACAAACAAAATATCAATGCCATCATAATTATTCCCCTAAATTATAATTGGTTATGTGGATATATTTTTAGAATATATCTTATATCTATTTAGTTAAGCAAGGAGTAAATTAGCCAGAATAATTAGATCAACAATACAAGCAACACAAATTTTCAAAAGGGTTTAATGCTTGAAACATCTGTTGATAGTATGTATCAATAAATGACCATGGTAATCAGTATGATAATCGGTTTACTGCGCTTTGGTGTTAATTTTTATCGTCATGGATATGATGTAAAGTTTTTTGTATTTGGTCATGTAAATGTTCAATAATCTTAAGTTTCCAAGTCATCTAGAGCTGAGTTAGCCTAGATTAAATAAACTGTGGAACTGAGATAATTCTCACTTTAATTTTTAAGGAATCAGCCAATGGCACAGGATCACGACCATAATGCACCCGGTCACACTCATGGCACCGGTAATCAAAGAGCGGTCGGGATAGCAGCCATTCTGACTGGCGGATTTATGATTGCCGAAGTGGTGGGCGGGCTCATATCTGGCTCACTTGCGCTGATAGCAGATGCTGGGCATATGTTGACGGATTTTGTCGCTTTGAGCTTGGCCTGGTTCGCTTTTCATCTGGCTAAGCGCCCGGCGTCTTGGAAAGCCACTTATGGTTTCGATCGTTTTTCGGTATTGGCTGCTCTGGTTAATGGTCTTTCTCTGTTTTTGATCGCCGCCTGGATCTGTTTTGAAGCCATTAAGCGGCTTAATGAGCCCGTAGAAGTCCTTGGCGGAACCATGCTGTTGATTGCCGTTGGTGGTTTGATTGTTAATATTCTTGCTTTTTGGATCTTGACCCGAGGTGAGAAGGACAACCTCAATATCAAGGCGGCACTATTACATGTTGCGGGAGACTTGCTTGGCTCGGTCGGCGCTATCATTGCATCCTTAGTCATTATTTATACTGGCTGGACACCCATCGATCCTATTCTCTCAGTATTTGTTGCGATCATTATTCTGCGTTCAGCCTGGCACGTCGTGCGTGAAAGTGGTCATATCCTGTTAGAAGGTGCGCCGCGGGACTTCGACCGACGTAAGCTTATTCAGGAGTTAGAAGCTGAACTCTCAGGCGTGATTAAGGTACGACACGTCCATGCATGGTCTATCACGCAAGAGCGACCCATGATCACCCTAGAAGTCGATGTCAACGAAGATGCAGACACAGATCAGGTCAAAATAGCAGTTAAAACCTTGCTGAAAGAGCGCTTTAATATTGCTCACTCAACAGTTGAGATCAATCAGTACAGCCAGAAGCAGGGATCTGAACTCAAGAGCTAAAAGCACAATGATGTTTAATGATATTTTATAAGGATGTGGCGATTATTGGCAACCACTTATTAACAGGGAGTAAGGAGAGGGACACCACAAGATCAACCGATAACTTCTATAGTTAGATGATACAAAAACGATGATGTATCAATAAAGGAAAAACTCATGGGTTTAGCGGACATAGTACAAGCAGGCTGGGAAGCCGTAGGTGCGGGGGACTTCGATACCTTAGTGGCTGATTATGTGGATCAGATGGTGTTTATTATGCCAGGACAAACCGATGTATTAAAAGGTCGACAAGCATTTCGCGAAGCATTAAACGGCCTAGGAGGACTACTGCCACCGGGGTTTGAAATAACAGCTTTGCGACAAATTGAAGGGGGGAGCGAAGTGGTTTCTATTGTTGAATGGAAGTCAGACAAAATTGCAGGCTCTCAGCTTTCAGTCTTGTTCAGATTCGATGGGAACAAAATCTTTGAAGAACGATGGTTTGTCGATACCGAACAATGGAAAAATGCATTTTGACTTAGCTTCGAATGAAGCGTCGTTCAGAGAGTATCAATAGGTGGAGCATTGTCTTGAGCTTGCCGCTGTATCTAAACTCTCTGAACATCAAAGTGACTCTTCAATAGCCCAATGTCTTAGCTGTTTTAGTATGGAGATTGATTTAACCATGCCCTAGTCACAGCATCTATAGGCATGCCTTCCCGTGATACTTGATAGTCAAGCGCCGCAATGATTTCATTTGAAAAGCGCAGTGCATCTAGTCGGTCCAATTGTGCCTGAGTAAATAGAGATACTCGGTCCTGGCGCAGCAAAAGTACGGCTCTGTCTACGATACCTAGCAAGCCTTTTGGTTCTGATATCTCACGAATTTGGTAGCTGTGGTGCAAGAATTGCGGCTTCCATAACGGCACTATAATCCACTCTTTATTGTTTACGGCTGTTTCAAATGCACCAAAGCAGTCTTCTTCACTGCCAGTATTAAAAGAGTAACCTGCACCCTTAAGGGCATATTCATCCATCATTTTGATTGAGAAACGAGTGATTCCAGCACCAGGGTTAATCCCCTGAATATTTTTATTCATGCGAACAATAACATCGGGTTTGACTAAGTCGCTGACTTGCGAAACCACCTCTTCCGGTACGTAATCAGGCACTCCCCAAAGTGCATAGGGTTGGTAATGCAAACCTAGCTCAAGTAAAGGCTGGGCGGCTTCCACATCTGATTTATAGATACCATGGCTAGAAGGCAGCCATGCAGACGACAACATATCAATTTCGCCAGACTTTAGCTTAGCGAAGTTGTCTTGATGAGGAGAGTAAATACGCTCAACTTCAAAGCCCATTTCTGATAATACGTTATACACAAGCGATGCTGCGACATGGTGAAAAGATAGGTCGGTAACCCCGATAGTAATCTTGTTCGACATAAAGTGGTTCTCTTAAATTTTCTTTGAAAGCGATGCAGAGCCATTGTGCTAGCTGTGCATAATTGGGCTTAGATTAAACGTGATTCTTGTTCGTTTAAAGCAGCTATAAATTGATTTATTATCAAATTTAAATTGATAATAAATAGGGCATGTTGACCGTGATGACTTTGATGACTTTGATGACTTTGATGACTTTGATGACTTTGATGACTTTGATGACTTTGATGACTTTGATGACTTTGATGCCATAGAAGGGCTATGCTGTTAAGATCCGCAGCTGCTGTCGTACTTGCGCGATTGGTATAAGAAGTCTGTGTGGTTTTATTCGCTGGGTATGATATTTTTCTTGAGTAAGCACAAATAGTTTTGCTTACAATCGTCTAACTAACTGGCCAGTAAGTTAATTAATGGCACTATTAAGCCTTAAATATTCAAGTTATGGAGTCAGTCATGGAGCAAATTTTACTGGAAACCGAGAGACTTATCTTACGCCCGTTTGCGTTATCAGATGCCGTTCAAGTTGCCCATTTGGCTGGCGATCCTAAGGTATCAAGTCCAACCATGAATATTCCATATCCCTATACCTTAGAGATGGCAAAGGGGTGGATATCAAGCCATGCAGCTAGATGGCAGGATGGCTCAGGATTAATTTATGCCGTCACGGAAAAAGAAACTGACCGATTATTGGGTACGGTCAGCCTAGTACAAATTTGCGGTAAAAAAGCCGAACTGGGTTATTGGTTTGGTGTGCCCTTTTGGGGACGGGGTT
Organism: Shewanella psychrophila; assembly: GCF_002005305.1. NCBI lineage: Bacteria > Pseudomonadati > Pseudomonadota > Gammaproteobacteria > Alteromonadales > Shewanellaceae > Shewanella > Shewanella psychrophila. The sequence goes on along the minus strand of NZ_CP014782.1, from coordinate 1,924,074 downwards.
ACTGTTCGGAGGCTGTTACAGCCTTGACCGAGCTATCTTTCACTAAATTGGGCATAGATCACCTCCAAGCCGAACACTTATCAAGCAATCCGGCTTCGGGGAGGGTAATGGTAAAAAATGGTATGAAGCCTGTGGCGAGTATAATGAGAGAAAATCGAGACGGCATACTGTCCAATGTTGAGACATATGAAAGAAAATGTCCTCAGATATAACTTTTACCCGAGTTCATTTTTTGGGTAATGGTATCTCGTCATTCCGGTAGCGCTTTTGAGCCGGAATCTAGAGGCTTGTGGTGTCGGTATATGTCATTCAAGGTCGTACTTTTATCCAGTCCATTATCTAATGGAGGAAGCTTGTGTAAACCAGGTAAACCACGCTTTTTTCTCATCTTCAGATGCTTGAGATTCCATTCCTTTAAGAAGTAGCAACAATAGCCTATGGTCTTCAGCTTTTGATGAATAAAATAGTGGATCGTAAAAACATCGACGTTGAACTAACTTTAATTGGGAATCAAATCCTTTTCTTATCCCCTCAATACAGAGCAATTTAGCCTCTTCATGTAGTGCTTTATCATTGTCTTTGAGTAAGTAAGCCACAGGACCAAACAGCAAGATCAGTGATAACCTCCCTGGCGGGCATTTATTCCAAGCATTCAATTTTTCCGCCTTAGCAAGCTGAAGGAGATCGAACCATTGCAATTTTACATCATTGGTGAGGGATTCAAGCTCAACTCCATTCCCTTTATCGTATATATCGAACCATTGATTTAGGAAATTATTCACTTTTGTATAACTCCAGTTTGAACAAGGATTTTATGGTTTTATCGTGTAGCTATTGTTGAGGTAAATATAGAACTTGAATAATTTTGGGCACCAACAATGCTTTTTTGGCCAAAAGAAGGCAATTATTTAAAATTATCTTCTCTATAGTGAAGGGGAGAACAATGATGGGCTACTATCCTAAAGAACAGTTGACGCGAGTCAAATCGTTAGTTAGAGGTTGGTGATCTTCTCTGTGAATCCAAAGGGCATAACGGAATTTAAATAAATGTCCTGTGAAAGCCCAGGGCTGATGAACCGCCCTGAGCGCCATATAAGTTTGTATGACTACAGGATTAGAAACGACCTGTGAGTGCGATACCTAAACCCACACCGTCTATATCCCCATTAATGATTTTTGAGACAGCGAAGTTAGCGGAAAAATCATCAGAGATGCGTAACCAATAAGCTGTCCTGATATCGAAATCCCCATCATCCGAATCACGCGTATACCCTGAGCCAACAGACCATGAGTTGGATACGTACCAGTCAGCGCCTAAGGTGTAGTTGTTTTCTGAGTCGGCATGTAGCCAGTTTGCTGATAAATCAATACCAGGCGTGGAGTCTAATTCTAAATAACGACGAATGGTTAATCCGTAACTTTCCTCTGCATTGTCATCTGTGCCATCATCAAAAAAAGCTGAAAATGAGGTGTTATCATTAACATAATAACCCAGTTCAACGCCGTAAGTGTTGAGGTCAACATTACCGATACTGTTACGTTGGTAGTTTAGGCCCACAAACCAATTGGAATCGAAGACATAAGTGCCATCAACACCGACGGTATCAATATTTTTGTCATCAAAATTAGTATAGAGTGCCCCGATATTAGATTCTTGAGCCAGAAATCCATTGAGTGCGTAAGGGCTGGTGTTTTGTTCTACAGGATTAACATAGTATCGGTAGTTGACGCCTAGAATCCCATCTCCCATTTCATCTGAATTGGTCAAATAACCGACACTAGCTTCATGTTGAAAGGCATTATCCTCGGCAGCCATTGCGTTTACACTTAATAGGGCTATCGCCAATGTTGAAGCTGTAAATAATCTCATTCTCTTTCCTTGATATATCACGTTGATAACTGCATAAAGTTAAGCGAATTTAAAGGATTCAGCCTGTTTACAGGCTGAGTTTTTAGTCGCCACACAATATGTGGGGGCATAAGGTAAACATAAAACAGCTAGAATGTGAATATAAAAAGTAAATTAAACCAATGTGTTGCAATATTGTTCCATTTCCATTTTTGTGACGCTGTTTGTGTTGAGACGCCTGCAGAGTGGTGTCTGAGTGTAAGGTGTGTGGTGGGTTTTATAGGGGTGTTCTGCGTAAAAGATGCTGGAGTGTTATATATGTTATCTAATTTGGTTTTTGAGCGATAAAACCTGTCGCAATACGGGGTATAATGAGTGGATAAACTCAGAGTTTAAGCGTTTTCTGAGTTCATTTGAGCTTATTCGCTAGGCCCCTTTATTTTGATCGACTTCTCTTTCACTAAATTGGTCATTGTTTCTCGTCATTCAGGTAGCGTTTTTGAGCCGGAATCCAGAGGCTTGTGGTGTTGGTATATGTCATTCAAGCTCGTACCTTCAATTTAATCTAACGTCTGCCAAGCGCGGGAAATGCACTCTTAGACTTTCATTTTCAGCCCTTAAAACAACCGCTAATTTCTTTATATCCCGCTCAGTCGTTAGAGAATGGCTTAGCATCTGATTACTCTGTTGGGATTAACTCTGCTTTTTACTTACTTGCTGCGGGTTCGCGTACTCATTGATCTTGTTGTGTTTGCAAAGTGTTAAAAAAGACAATGCGTCAGCTAATAGTGAAAGATTTACCGCTCCAAGCCGTACTTGTTTCTTGTTAATTATATAACTAAGGGCAGGACAGAATCATGATTTCAAAAAATGTTAATAGCCTCATTAAGGTCAGTATTTTATCTAGCTTATCAATCTTCTCAGCACCATTGTTTGCTACTGAGAAAACCATCCCCGAATTAGTCGATGCCGTTAATGGTACTTTGGATACTGAAAGTCGTGAAGCGGGTAAAAAGGTAAAATTGCGTAACCACGCTAAAGGCTTTTGTACGTCAGGTGTATTTAAACCTTCGGCCAAAATAAATAACGCATTAGCTATACCACTTTTTAATCAAGCAGAAATCGGGGTTATCGCACGTTTCTCCCTCGGAGGAACCAATCCACATGCCTCAGATAAGGGAGCTGGTCGTTTTATGTCACTCAAGATTGATGGCAATAATGAAAGCTTGAATTTTGTGACTACGAATTCGCAAGTCTTTTTTGCGAGTGATATTGACGATTTTTTTACCTTTCAAACCAAAGTCAAACAAGGGGCCGAAGGTAAGCAATGGCTGATTGATAATAAACCTGATGCGAAAGCATTCTTTGAACATATAGATCAGATGTTACCGAGCTCTAGCTTTGCAAACAGCGCTTACTTTGGTGTTAACAGCTTTCTATTTAATACTTATGATAATCAAATAACGGCAGGGCGTTGGATATTTGAACCTGTTGAGGAGAAAAGTACGCTATCCCAAGTTCAATTAGCTCATCTAACTGATGATTTTTTAAAAGAAGAGTTGTTAACACGTATAAAAGCTAAACCAGCAATGTGGAATGTGTATATTAAATTTGCTGAAGAAGGTGACTCTATAGATGATCCTACTATTCTATGGCCTGAATCTCGCCAACACTTGTTAGTAGGAGAAGTGATTATTAATGGCAGTCGAGATGATGAAGCTGCAACTCTACAATGTGAGAAGAGTATTTTTAATCCAGTACAATTACCTAAGGGAATAGCCCCGTCAGCAGATCCAATATTAAATGCCAGAGCACCAGCCTATATAGAGTCTTTCATTAGGCGTTTATAATTGTAACTGACTGAGTTGTCAGTTAAGTCGCTGCACATCCCCGTGCTAGCGACGTTAATTATTGTCGTACTTATGTCGAGTTCAACATGCAAAGATAAACCGCCGCCATTACCTATCCTCAACCAAGATCACAATTAACTGACTAGGGCCATGAGCCCCATAGGCTAACGTCTGCTGAATGTCAGCCGTTTTTGAGGGACCAGAGACCAAGACAATATTGGTCGGCATTTTCTCCTGCCACGCTTGCTCACTCATCATCCCGGCGAAATTGCTAACGATAGTCGAACGCTTGATTAACGCGATATGACAAGGGGGAATTAATGATAAGGTTCTGGGTTCAGCCCTATCTGGCCAAAGCACTAAGGTGCCAGTATCCGCTATGCCGCCAAAACAGTGTGTTATCCCCGCATCGACTTCATTAAACAGACGTGACTTGAAATCTTCAACAACTGAATCAAACTGAAGTAAATCACAGTGTCGCGCCCCTGCCAGTATCTCTGCATAAAACTCCCCCTTTTCGCAGTGATAAGCAGTGCACTCATTAGCGGCGCTATCACTCAAGGTTTCATCACAAGCACAGCCTAACACCACGCTCTTATATGCCTTACTTGTCAGCACCTGTGTCAGTGTTGCAGCTATTTCTGTTGAGTTGACGCAAATAACCTCTGCATGATTCGCTGATAAACCCGCGATAAATCGTTGTGTTAGTAATTGCTCATCTTGGGTTTTCCACCTTGGATAACTCAAGGTTTCTTTCTCTATGGGAGGGAGCTTAACCCGGTTAAGTCGAGCTAATATTGCCCGTTTAGCTACCCTGCTGGAAGCCGTTAGACTCATGATGTCTCTCCCTTTTTTTTGTTACGCGTTTTTATAAGCTGATGCAAGGTGTTATCGGCAAATTTGGGCGAGGTCCGACATTGTGTCCATGGGCCTATATTGTCTGGCATTAAGCCTTTGAGTTTTGTTGCCGACCACGTTCCAGCGTGATAGAGAGTGGGGGTCGTCGCGGCAAACGCAAACCCTTTCATTGCTAATGACTCTAAGGTACTGGCCGCAGAGGCTTGACCTGTCATCGGTATCATATCTGCCTCAGGGGGATTTTTCGCTGCGGTACGTAATCGCTGCAATATATCAGGAATAGGAATGCGAACCGGGCAGACTTCAGCGCAAGCCCCGCAAAAGCTAGAGGCCGTCACTAACTCTTTCGTCTTATCAAGTCCCATAAGATGCGGTGAGATAATTTGACCTATCGGACCTGGATACACAGTGCCGTAAGCATGTCCGCCAACACGCGTATAAACAGGACAATGATTCATGCAGGCTCCGCAGCGGATACATTGCAAAGTTTTACGCATGTCTGCATCTTGATAAGCTTGAGTCCGGCCGTTATCTAACAAGACAAGATGCACCTCTAGAGGACCATCTCGCTCCCCACTTTTGCGGGGAGAACTGATGATATTAAAGTAAGTGGTGATGGCTTGTCCTGTGGCTGAGCGAGTCAAGGCACTGTACAGCGGCGGCACATCGGATAAAAATTCAACGACTTTCTCTATGCCGGTAATGGCGATATGCACCTTAGGGACAGTGGTACACATGCGGCCATTGCCTTCATTTTCCACTAAACATAAGCTGCCAGTTTCGGCAACCGCAAAGTTAACCCCAGATAGGCCAATGTCAGCATCGTAGAATTTCTGTCTGAGGCGAGTACGTCCCGTTTGAATCAGCTCATCGACATCGAGTGTCGGCGTGAAATTATCTAAGTGATGCTCAAAGGTATCACTCACCTCCTGTTTATTTTTATGAATAGCAGGCATGATGATATGAGACGGTTTGTCACCATCGAGTTGGACGATATACTCCCCCATATCACTCTCCAGGCATTCAATACCTAACTTGGCCATCTCATGATTGAGCTCAATTTCTTCACTCACCATAGACTTGCCTTTAATGATCAATTTTGCCTCATGACGCTGAGCTATTCTGGCAATAATATCATTGGCTTCATCACTATTTTCCGCCCAATGTACCTCAATACCATTGCGGGTACAGTTGGTGTCCAACAACTCGAGCAGTTGAGGTAATTTACTCAAGCAACGCTGGCGTATCGCTTCAGATAGGTCGCGAATTTTCTCCTCTTCGACCGGATCATGAAAGGCGCTTTTACGTTTATCCTGCAGGTAATCCATTGCCCCACGAAAGTTCTGTCGCAACTGAGGATCACCAAGCGCTGCTTTAGCTTGAGAATGAAAATGTTCAGGACCCTTTGATGAATGATTCATCTCACTTACCTCCGATACGTTCGAGTAAGAAACTGGCGATATGGCGACCTTTCAACGATTGCCCTTGATACTCAAAGGCCCCATTAATGTTCAATAAACATCCCCAGTCAGCACTGACCAGCACTGCCGCTTTGGTCTCAGATAAATGACGTGTCTTATCTTCCACCATTGCCTGACTGATGTGAGGATGGCGCACAGCAAAAGTCCCCCCGAAACCGCAACACTCACTTTCATAGGCTGGTATTTTAAGCTCTACATTTTGCAGCTGGTTGAGTAACTGAGTTGCGGTCACATGAACGTTCATTTCACGGCGAGCAGCACATGAAGTATGCATCACCACAGACGTAGCATCCCCTTTGTCTTCGAGTTTAATTCGACACACATTGACCAAAAATTCAGTAAGCTCAAATACCCGGTTGCAAAATTTCTCTACTGTCGCTTGGGCACTATCACCTTGGTACAGGCGACGATAATGGTGATGCATCATGCCCCCACAGGACCCCGACAACACAATCACGGGCCAAGGATCAACAAAGAGATCCATCTGGTTTTGTGCCACAAGTTTGGCTTCCTTGGTATAACCTGAGCTATAAGCGGGCTGACCACAGCAGGTTTGCTTTTCAATAAAAATCACCTCGAGGCCTTGTTGCTCAAGTAAGCTTATGGCATCGAGTCCGGCCTCGGGATCGAACATATCCACGAGACAAGTGCCATAAAAATACACGGTTTTAGGTTTTGCCGGATAGATCCGCATAGGTGGCTCCTTGTTGGTGTGACTCGTTAACCATTAGTGCATCGGTAATATGGAAACCGTAAATCATAATTAATCCCACAATGCCGGTGATAATAAGATAGTACAGAGTAGGGATAATGGTCTTGCGCAACGTCGCCCCTTCTCGACCTAACAGGCCAACCGTGGCTGAAGCGGCTACCACATTATGGATTGCAATCATGTTTCCTGCCGCCGCACCCACCGCTTGCAATGACACCATCGCGGCACTCGACACCGCTAACGTATGAGCGACCTCAAACTGAAACTGGCTAAACATCATGTTTGACACTGTATTTGAACCTGCAATAAAGGCCCCTAAAGCACCAATGCTGGCACTAAAACCAGGGAACAAATCTCCCATAACGTCTGATACGAAATGAGCCGTAGTCATCGGCATACTGGCTAAATCAGCGGCGTTAACGCCAGAGTTAATGAAAATCCGCACCATAGGTATAGTGAACATAAGGACGAAGCCAGCCCCCATTAAGGTTTTACTCGACTCACCCAATGCACTGGCCAAAGGTTTTACACTGCCAGATTGCAGTAACGCGGCCAACACGGCGACAAACACAAGAACACCACCAGGGAGATAAAATGGCTCAATAGAAGCACTGACCCCAACTTCTCCAAGGATGTGATTAAAAGTGAAACTCACGCCTTGCAGTAACCCTTTTAAATCTGCACTCACACGACTAGCGACCAAGATAAACGCCAACAGTACATAGGGCGTCCAAGCTAATACCAGATTCATCGGCTTGTTATCCTCTTTAATCTCCATTTTTAATGAACCAATCCACTCCGTAGGCCAGCGTGCTTCCAGTTTAAAGTCCCATGTTTTTTTAGGAACAAGAAAACCTTTCTTAGCCGCAGACACCACAATCGCCAGACTCACTAAACCACCGATAAGCGAGGGAAATTCAGCCCCAAGCAACATGCCGGTTAATGCATAGGGGATAGTAAAAGCTAAGCCTGCAAACAGTGCAAAAGGCAAGATATCCAGACCTTCGGCCCAGCTTCTTTTTTCGCCAAAAAATCGAGTTAACATCATGGCCATTAATAGGGGAATAAACGTCCCGACAGCGGCGTGGATTAACGAGACATTGGTGGTGATTTCTTGTAAATAGACGTCCCAATTTGAGCCATTTGCAACAAGGGCTTCTGTGATGTTATGGGTATCGAGGCCTTTGTTTACTCCCACGATAATCGGCGTGCCAACCGCACCAAATGAAACCGGGGTCGATTGGATCATCATCCCCATCAATATGGCTGCCATTGCAGGGAAACCGATTGCTACTAGCAGCGGTGCAGCGATAGCCGCAGGAGTACCGAAGCCGGACGCGCCCTCAATAAAAGAGCCAAAACACCAAGCAATAATAATGGCTTGGACACGTCTATCGGCTGAGATACCCGTGAAACCATTGCGTATCGCATTTATTGCGCCAGTATGCTTCAACGTATTCAGTAAAAAAATGGCACCAAAGATGATCCACAGCACTGAAACCGTAATGCCCAAACCTTGCAGTGATGAAGCAACGACACGGGTGACTGTCATCTCCCAGTTACATAGCGCGATAATAACGGTCATTATAAAAGCCACTGGCATGGCTCGTTTTGCTGGCCAGTTGAGGGGGACGAGGAGGACGCCTGCGACCACAATCGGGGTGAATGCGATTAACGCGAGTAGGGTTTGGTTCATGCTTATTTATCCTTTAATCTCACTATTGACCTAATGTCTATTTGAGGTGGCAACCCTCATAGTGATTCCTTATATTATTGACTGTGATCCAGCCTGATTCGATTTTTACTCACCCTCATGTGAGACTGTCTTGTTACAACAATGCAACCGTACCTCTTTTACTTTTTGTGATATAGAGCAATAATGAAAAAGATTTTTTCCAAAAACGAGTTAATATGACAAAGATTGATGACTTGATTTTATTTGCTCAAGTGGTTGAACAAGGTTCATTCAGCCGCGTTGCAGAACAGAATTCACTGACTAATTCGGTGGTGAGTAAAAGAATTGCACGATTAGAGACAGATCTTGGTGTGCAACTTCTCTATCGAACAACCCGAAAGTTGACACTCAGTGAAGCGGGAAAAAAGTTGTACAAAGGAGCTGCCAATGTTCAGCAAGTTGCCACTGAAGCCATAAATACCATCTCTGGATTTGGTGAAAGCATCACAGGTCACATTAAAATGTCAGTGCCGACGATCTCAGGAGAACTGCTCTTAGCCGATGCCGTCGCCGAATTTTGCGCTCTGTACCCTGGTATGACTGTCGATATGTCACTGGAAAATCTGTTTGTCGACCTTATCGAAGATAATTATGATCTTGTCATTCGAACCGGTTATTTAGAAGACTCAAGCTTAATCGCCCGTCACATAATAGAGTCTCAATGGATCATTTGCGCCACGCCGGATTACATCAAACGCCACGGCCAGCCCACGGAGCCTGAAACATTAATTGACCATAATTGTTTGCAGTACGCCTACCAGACAACAGGGGCAAGTGAATGGGAATTCAAAGGGGATGGGGGGGACTATATTCTCAAAATTAAAGGCAACTTTACCACTGACAATGCCTCCGCTCTAAGAAAAGCGACTTTAGGCGGATATGGTATCGCTTATGTACCTCGCTGCTTAGTTTACCACGATCTGTTAAAGGGGGATTTAATCGATGTGATGCCTAATCGAGTCGCAAAAAAACTTGGCGTATATGCTGTCTATCCTTTTACGCGTAAACCACCGAAGAAGATACGCCTATTAATAGAGCATATACGTCAACGCTACTTAGCTATCAGTGAGTATTTTTAAAACGCCCCAAGGATGCAGGGCTCTATTGCCCGATATTCGTTGCCATTAACAGGCGCTTTATGGATGGCACATAGATAAGGTCATAGTAATATAGTAAGCGTCCGGTGAATTCTATCTTGTTTAGAAAACCAGAGGCTTACTCAAAGGAATCGTATAAACCCGTCTATCGGGGCTTTTATGTTTGCAGAACGCGAGCGTTAGAGTCGTCCTACTCATAATGATTCAAAAAATTGCTAACTAGATGCGGAATAATATAACTATCCACTCCCCTAGGACAGTAGAGCCCCCCCCCTTGTTTCCTATACTGTGCATCACGTTTATCGCAAAACAACATCGAATAGGATCATTTTTATGTCAGAATTTTTATCAATCCTTACTCACGGAAAACGATTTAAGGCAGCCGTAAAAGAACTCCCCTTTGACGAACTGATGGTGTTCGCCACCCGACTTGAGAGCATCATTAAGCAAAGAGAAACACAGGCCGCTGCCGACCTTGAAAAAAATGCAGAACGTAATGCGAAAATTGAGGCCATCAGAAAACAGGTGGCCGAGCTAGGACTCTGCATGGATGATATCAATTCGCCCCCAAGGTCTGCTGGCGGGAAAATCAAGCGACGTCCAGCAAAATACAAGATTCAGGTTAATGACCAAGTCATCACTTGGACGGGGCGGGGGCGCAGGCCAACCGTATTTAATCGTAAGCTGGATGAAGGTTTTGAGCTTAATGATTTTCTAATCAGATAACCCTTTTCCCTCCTGTGTGTTACTCATACACCGTGCAGCAAGTGGCAAAGTGCACTCGAGCACGTGATTCAATATATGGTGAAGAACCAGTACACCTCTAGCCTGGTTCATTATCAGACCCTCAATGAGGAAGGCGTTGATTTGAATAAGGCGAGTGCCAAGCATAAAGAAGTGATCGAAAAAGCTGAGACTAAGATTTCGCAAATATTGAATGGAGATAAATAGGGGCTCTGTTGTCAAGATCGTCGATTCAGCTAATCTCCTCTTTTGTATTAGGCCTGTTATCTCATAACACTCTTTAAGTTTCTTTCTAAGTCATCTATGGCTATATTTCAGTGATGGACTAAGTAAAGGTCAAGCTCAGAAAAAATGGATAGCTATGTCATTCTTTCAAAAAAATTTACGGTTCAAGATAATATTCCCACTTTCGCTTATTATGGCGATTATGTTAGCGGTACTTAGTTTTTCTATTCCAATGCTGGTTGAAAGAAATGCTGAGCAACATGCATTGCACACAGCACTTAACTCCTTAAAACAACTGAAATTATTACGTACTTATTACACCAACAATATCGTTAAGAAAGTACAAGAGTATGGCGTATTAACACCGGTGATTAAGCACTTAGGTGAGACTGATAAAATCCCTCTGCCAGCAACCATGATTCACGATTTAAGCCAGCTGTTCGATGAACATGGCAGTAAATTGAACTTATACAGTCCTTACCCTTTTCCTAACCGTCAACATATTGTACTTGACCCTTTTCAACAAAAAGCGTGGTTGGAACTCAATGAAAATCCAAGAAAAATAATTAGTGTCGTCAATAAAGAAAATGATCATACGGTATTAAGAGTCGCGATTTCTGATCAAATGCAAGTTAAAACTTGTGTTGATTGTCATAATAATCACCCACTAACGCCGAAATCAGACTGGAAATTAGGTGATGTGCGCGGCGTATTAGAGATGAGCATAGATATTTCGTCTCAACTAGCCTTAGCAAATACTTTAAGTGTGTGGATAATTTCATGCATACTCATTGCGTGTACATTACTGGTTATCATCTTTTATTTTTTAACGGGAAAAATAACCGAACAAGTCAGTAATATCTCCCAAGGAATGATTGATCTTGGTAAAGGCGATTATGAGACAGAAATACCTCAATACTCTGCCACCTTAGAAACAGATCAAATGTATACGGCATTTCAACTATTTAAAATTGCATTATTAGAACGTCAAGCACTTGAAAAACAGAAACAATTACAACTATTTGAAACGGAAAAAGTTAACTCATTGGGGAGAATGGTGGCCAGTATAGCTCATGATGTGAATACCCCCATAGGTATTGGCGTTACCGCAACCAGCTTTTTGCAAGATGAAATTGAAATATTAGCCAAGAAATTTGCCTCAGGGGAGTTAAATGAGAAGGATTTTGAGTTTTTTTTAGAATCAAGTCGTAGCTCAATGACGATTTTAACCCGAAACTTATCTTCAGCGGCAGATCTCATTCGCAGCTTTAAACAAATATCAGTCGATCAAATGAGTGAACAAGCACGAGAGGTATTGCTATCTGATTACTTCAAAGAAGTGATCCACAGCATGTTGCCTAAAACCAAGAGAGCACAAGTAACGGTTGATTTTGACTGCATTGAAGATCGCACTTGCTTTATTTATCCAGGATTCCTATCTCAGGTGATAACTAACTTGATAGCCAACTCTATTATCCACGGTTTTGCAGAGCAAAATAATGGCACGATTACACTGCTTGTATCGGCTCAAGAAAATGAAGTCAGCATACAATATCGTGATAATGGCATTGGTATTGCTGATGAGATTCTGCCAAAGGTGATGGAGCCCTTTTTCACCACTAAAAGAGATGAAGGGGGCAGTGGGCTAGGATTCAGCATTATTCATAATATCGTCACTCAAAAGCTGAATGGTCATATCAAGCTCACCAGTGGTGTCGGTAAGGGGCTAACGGTGGATATTTCTTTTCCCATTTTGAAACAAGCCGCTAATGGCTCTGTTGCAAAGATTACTCTTTCGGGGCGTACTTCTCAATAATCCCATCGATAACACCACGACTATTTAGTTTACCTATCGCATTATTAAGCTCGGCTAACGTGATTGGGGCCTTATTTGACAGTACACCATGAATATTGTGTTCACTTATCACCAAGGGGCTTAAAGCTATCGCGCTGTCTTGCTGTCTAGTTAGTTCGAACATAACTAATGTTCTTGAGCCTATAAAACCATCTATACGTTTGAGCTGTAATCTAGCGATATTCGATGGCATCTCCCTTACATCTGAGCGGTAAATCTGCTTCTGCTCAAAATATTGGGTTAAGGTCGGATAAATAAAGTTCCGTATTGTGCCGACCACTTTTCCGAAGAGTTCCTCTACTTCCTCTATGACTTTGGGAGACGTTTTCAAAACCCATAATCTATCTTGCTCAATAAAAAGTGGCTGACTCCAGCGATAAGCTTCATTGGGTGTTAACCACTTAGGGTTTGAGATCGGTGTAAAGTGAACCTCGCCACTGGTCAAGTAGCGCTCTACTCTTTTTCGTGGTGTTTCAATGTAAGTAACATTGATATCAAGTTCATCAGCAATTTCATCAGAGATGTCTTTAATTATGCCTGCAACCAACTGATTACTTTCGGTTATTGCGTAGGGCTCAGCGTTATGAGAGCCATAGGTAACAATTAATGTGGGTTTTGATACCTCTTCTGCGATGGCGGCTTTTAGCAAAAATATTGACAAACAGCAGATAGATAAAGCAGCAAAAGCTATCCAAGAAAACATACTGGACTTAACCATATTAAACTCCAAAGCTTGGAAAAGTTTCAACACTTAGCTAAGTATGGCTCTGTTGCAAAGATTGATCCTACAGTATCTAGGTTGATGCATGGTGTCACTGTGATCCCCAAGGGACGACACTGCTGAGTGAACATCACTAGGCACTGTTATTTCCCATCGTATTTTCCGTGTCCTGTTTCCCCCAGCCCTTATCTATTACGATTAATCAACCATATGAAAATGAAAACCTCACTCACCTGCCTGAGCTGAACATCCATGAACTGAAACGTGCCGTGGCTACCCTTCGTCAGTTGTTGGTCTTGCTCATCTGATTGTCTTAGGTATTGGTCAGCCTCTTGGACTTGCGGGATCTCGCGTCTCATGGTGTAACCGAATACGATATCCTTGAGCAGTTTGCCATGGGATTAAGGATTTTTACCGATGCAGGCCGAATGTGGTGGGTGAGTGACGGTCAGCTTCAGTTCGAGCGCTTGCTTGATAAAGAGGAACGCGAATTTTCCTATTTTTAAAACCAGATAGGGGACGACAGTAATATACCTAAACTTTATGTAGGAAGCTGTAATGCCCTAGATGCTTCTCGATTCGAGAAGCATCAGAGAGAGTAAGGGGGATCCTAGCTGCCGCACAGGTCATATAGTTGGCTAGAAAAACTTATCGAATTGCTGAACCGGTGAGCCCGGCGAGTACTCCAATATAGTCATTGTCGGGTTGCCATAGGAGTCCAATCGATTCTGATCTACATCCAAGCAACGGCGAGTACCACTCATAAGGCTACTGATGGTGCGGTCTGAGTTTAGCTGCCACTGCTGGTTCTTGCCGCTATGACAGCTATAAGCAATAACTGGCTGGCGATGCTTGTTCTGAGCATCCTTAACATCTAGGCAATAGTGAGTACCATTAACCCTCAGTTGCTTGGAGCCGAGCTCATACTTAAACACTTGCGACCCTGTCACATGGCAGTTTGGGTTCAGGGACAGGAATTGGTTGCTAGATACCCCACCACGGAAATCGAAGCAGCTCTGGTACTTGGCATTCCTGATGGCAAATGGATCATCTTTCACTATGCCTGGCTTCTGGTTAAGGTCGATAACCTTGGCGATTAAATCCTCACCGGGAAAATCAGCCGCTACAATACCGGCATAAACCATATCGGAGCGGGTCAAGTAGTCGCGTGTCAGAATATTCGTCCCCTCAAATGAAATAGTGCATATACCAATAAAACAGGCCGTTCGCGGGAAGTCTGGATAGCTGTTTTCCCAGCCGGGGGTCGTTAGCCCTGTCGACAGCCGCGACGCCCATGTATCGTTCGACACATGTCCGCTGGCCACAAAATAGGGATAGCTACTGCCCGATGCCGATAGGTAGTTGATGTAGCCCATGTCGCTTTGATTGGCATTGGCTTTTTGCAAGTGTCCCTTTACACTCTGCCACTTATCGTACAAATCCCAGTTGTTCGACATATTGAACTTGTCCTGGATATCAAACTGAGAGTATCGGATCCCTGTCACCTGACTACTCGAGTAATCTTTTAAAATGACGACCTTACCGCGCACCTCACTGAGACTGGGAATATACGAACTAGAGCTTGTGTTCCAGAAAGTATCGCTAAACAGATTGATGTGGTGATTAATGTTTTCCTCGAAGTTGAACCCCAATGTCAGATCCGGCTGTTCCTTCTTGATCCGCATCAAAACCGTTTCGCTAGGATGCTCGTTGAGGAAATCCCGGGTTGTCGTCATCACTTCGTTGAAGGTTTGCCAGAGATACATAGGGCCATGATAGAGGTGCAGCGAGCCGAACACGCTTTTCAGCCGGATGTCGAAATACCGAATACCAGCATCAAGTTGCTGACGGATAGTCAGAGTTTGGTTTTTGGTGATATCTCCATAGTGCCTCGAGGCTGTATCGTGTGTCCCCGGAATTGAAATACGGGTAATCTTGGTTTCGTCCTTTATTGAGGACATCCAAGAAGTACGATGGGTAAGATCATCGGGGTCATGGTAATAGGCCCCATCGCGGGCCAGTGCAGGTGCACTCGCAAGCGAAAGGATTAAACTAATAACAAGCTTATTCATTGCTAATACCTTTAGATGAATAATAGAAGTAATGGGACAGCCAATTTGGCCTGAAGCGCTAACTTCAGTAAGTTGCAGCCTTGCTATCTTATACAGCAGCATCCACTGAGCAGCTATCAAGCGATACTGGATAAAGTGACGTACCTTGCGAGCTAATGCCTTACAGCTTCTTAGCAAAAAGCAAATCACTCTAGGGAGTTGGGATGGTTTATTTGATTAAAAAATCATTAAGCGCAAAACCTTCATCCAACTTAATATTAAATACGGTTGGTCTGCGCCCCAGACCTGTCCAGGTGATGATTTGGCCATTAACCTCAATCATGTATTTTGCTGGACGTCGTTCGTTTTTCCCCCTAGTAGGCTTAGGGGGCGAATTAATGTCATTAATGCAGAGCCCTAACATGGTCATTTGTTTTCTTATGATCTCAATTTTCGCATTACGCTCAGCTTCTTTTTCAAGGGTGGCTGTGGCCTGTGTTTCTATTCCAGCAATGATTCTCTCAAGTCTGGTAGCGAGCGCTTTCAGGTCATCAGATGGGAGTTCTTTTACGGCGGCCTTAAATCGTTTTCCGTGAGTAAGGGTCGCTAAAAATTCTGGCATAAAAATGATCCAATTCGATGTATTGTTGCCGCAAGAGTGGTGAAGAGTATAGGAAGCAGGGAGAGGACGTTCTACTGTCCTAGGGGAGTGGATGGTTATATCCCCTCATCCTGACAGGTTTGCTTAATGTCTACTGATCATTAGGAGGGGTGTTCACCATACCTTTACCCCATCAATTCTTAGAGATCCCCTCATTTTTCAATTTTAAATAATCCCGAAAATTGAACGGTAAATAGGCTGGTTTTTAAGGTAACGATAAAAATTATCCATTAGAGGTTCTGCCCACTCTTCTCGCATCGTGGGTAACAGTTCATAGTAAATACAACCTTGGCGAAACAGAGAGTATGAGCGAGTTTTACTGGTATTTGCCTTTATTGTCTTTTCCAAGTCAGCATCCTCGCCCGCTTTTCCTAGTAGCGTCAGCAAGCCTATCGCCAAGGCGCTTAGCAAAAACAACCGGTCTCTACGTACCGGGGAACGCGTGTAGGTGGCACTCATCCCCATGCCAAAACGATAGTCTTTAATGTCACGAAAAGTCGTCTCTATCCCCCAACGTTTCCCATATAAAGTCAACATCTTGCTACTCACTAGGTCACGTCGACTTGATGCTAAATACCAAGCTTCTTTCATGCCTTTTTTCTTGGTGCAAATGACCCGAGCGACTGCTTGCTTATTACCCGTTATTTGAACGTCCTTAAGGGTTCTTGTTATGCCGCTGGGTAATAGCCAGTCCTTTACTGGAAACAGCTCTCCTACCGCATCGGTGACTTTGATATTAGCCTTAATTCTAATGATGAAGTCAAAACCCAGCTCATGTTCAATGAAGTTAAATAGTGCCGTATCACTAAAGCCTCTATCAGCAACAATTGTCACTTTAACATCCTCTGCAACGATCGACCTTAACTTAACCAACAACTCATCTTCATGGTTGTTTCTATTACCTTTTAAAGCATGTTTACGATGGGTTTTCCATAGCAGTGGCGTGTTACGTCCATGGGTTGTTTGCATACTCAGTACGATGGTTGAATGGTCGTCTGAATCAAATTCAGTCCAATCGAGAGAGACCACTATCTCTTTGCGTGCACCGATAATATAAGGCCCCCAGGAGTCCAGTAATTGCCAGACGTTTAACTTTGTATTACTGAGTAATCGGTCTACTTGTTTAATAGCAGACTTACGCTTAAGTTTATTGGCTTGGGCTAAGCCAGCGCCAATGGCATGAATAGCGAGTGACCCCTTTTCAATCACTCCGTGAGCGGCATTAGCAAGTGAGGTGACCCTTTTAGCATGCATGTCATGGCCAAAGAGTTCATCGATGTGATTATGAATAAGGGCTTTATTTATCATGTTATAAATTTTAGAACATAGAGTGATTTGGCTTATTATACTCTGGAAGCCTTGCTGCCTCTGGTTATTATGAGGGGATGCTTAAGCCATCAATTAGCGGGTTATTTTTCTTTAAACCTTCATAGATATGGAGACTGCCTTAAGGGATTAAATAAATTGTCTTGATAGAATAAAATCGAGAAATAGCGGTATGGAGTTTCTTAACGCTCCCTCTTGATAAAATGACCATGTCAGTATTTTACAGTATCTAAATGTGTCGTGATTGGGATGAGCCCCTCAAACGAAGCTGATTTAAACCTATTATTATCTACTAAACTCTGACTTCAATTGATTCACCATTTAAATTTAGCCTACTTAACCCATCTATCCCCCTGATACAAAGATCTTGAAAACACGGCTAACCCCAGTCTTACTAAAATTAAAATACATCAATGCATGAGTCAAAATTTACATTTGCACCCCGTACTTTCTATAAGGTGTATTATGAGTTTGAGTTAAACTTAACTTACCAGTAATAAGTATTGTATTACCAATAAATACCAACAGGTCAAAAATGAAACTTAATTATTCTAAAATCCTAATAATCAGCTTGTTTTTCATTCCATTTCACACTATAGCGGGTCTTACATTTAACCCTCAACATTACAGTCCTACAGAAATAAAGCACATAATTGAAGATCTTTCCGATCCTGGCACTAGTGATAATCTTGAAACTTACTATAGGGTTAGGGATGAACTCTATCAACAAGCCAACCAGCAAATGAATACTTTGTCTGATGAAGAGCTTCATGCTCTTGAACGCTTTCAAGATGATGCTTATCAGAGTGTTCGTGACGTATTTAGAAGAGGAATAATAGAACAGGAAACCTCACAGTTAATTAAGGTTATGGATTCTGCATTCGAGAATGGAATTAAATTTAAGGGGATTGTATACCGTGGTGAGAGTTTACTTTCTAAATATGGACATCTAGTTGAAGTTGGTGATGTGGTGAGTCCAAGCTCTTTTATTTCAACCTCCGTATCTAAAATGTCGGCTTTTATTTTTCATAACGGACAGATGTCCCGTTTTGAACTTATCAAAGGGGTGCATGGGATTGTCATTCCAAGTGTGAGAGATGATGAGCTGGAAGTGTTAATTAACCGAAACTCATACTTTGAAGTTACAGCTATTAATACGACCCCTGAAGGTAATCAAATTGTATACAGCGAAATAACTTACGAACAAATTGGCGATAGACCTATAAAAGATTTTCATACAGGAGAAGTAATAACAGCTGAAGAGGCCTGCTCTCTTTGAGAGACCAAGCTGATTTCAGCGGCTTATATTTGGATAACCATCTTCCTCAGGTGCCCTCGGTACTCAATCTATTTTCTAAAAATTAAGGGCTGCACTACTTTATATAGCAATTATCAATAATATTGAGCATGCTGGTGGCGTTGCGATCTAAATTATCCAGTTTGTACAGATAATCAAATGGTCTCTTTCTGCTCAGGTAAGCAGTTTATGCAGCCATTTTCTCATATCTGCCGAGCCAGTCACCTTGTTTGTAAAAATACAATCACAATGGACACCTACTTTTTTAAGGTTTGAATTTCTAAATTTAGCTTAAAGCGCCCGCACATCAAGGACTGTAATGGAGCCTTGGGCTTATATCCCCGCCCTGTTCGGACGAGGATTTACGACTTAACCGCTAATTGATGTATGGGCGAAACCCCCAAACTGTAGCTTTAATCGTGACTATGGAACCCAATAATACTAGGTTCCATAGCGTTATCGATGACTTAAAGGCTTGTGTTCAGCTTTAAGTGTTATTGGTGCTTATTCTACTAATGACTCATCTTCATGCCAGAAAAGATCTTGACGATTTTCATAGCGTTCGGAGAAAGACATCTCCGGACTTAGCTCATACTTTAAGCTGGCTTTTAGTTTTTCAAATGCGGCATCAGCGACCTCAGCTGTAGCCATGGAGTGTGGATTTATCAGTAACTCAGCGGTTCTTGCATCGACTTGTTCCTTAATAATACTGAAGTTTACTTCGGTGTTATTAAAGGGCCCAACTGCAAATATTATGTCTTCCGGTGGAATATTAAGAGTGGCAACTTCATTTAAGGTTTCATTACGTAACGTTGTCTCAACTGCAGCTCCGCCGTGATTGAGTTCAATGGCATAAACGTAACCTCGTTGGTTGTGAATGGCGTAACTTACCGCCACCGATTCATCGGTACTGGTTGAGATGACCCCGCGAATCGCTCGGGTATGCTCGGCTAATCGTATATACTCGACGGGTTCGACTCTGCGGTTAAAGCCTGAGTGAAAGAGTTCATCCGGTAAGCGCTCGTCGCCCCTGAAAGTGGTGATCCCCTTTAGTTCGGGCTGGTAACGGTGTAAAAATGGTACGTTTTGGATCTCAGCCTGAGCTTGCTGATTTAAGTTATGCAGGGCGTTAATATCGGTTAGTTTTGAATAGGGGTCGACTCTCATCTCAAGCTCTAAGAAGTCGCGGGTAACATCATCGAGACGTCCCCCCATATCAGCGTAACCTGATCCACCTATCCCTGGACGCTCTGGAAGATCCTCTGGCAGTAAAATCTCAGATTGCGAACTTCCCCCTTCACTATGTTCAGCTTCGGCGACACTGCCTGCTTCATCAATCGGCTCACTGACGCCACCGGCTCTTAACCCCCCATTGCTTAGCCATTGTGCTTCACCGGTTTCATAATTGAGTGTTCGTACTACACGTGAGTTGGTAATAATCCGCCCGCTTAAAGGTTCCACTTCCCTATATATTCCGAAGCCATCAGCTTTGAGTAGCACAGTTCGCGGTTGGTCGGTGAGTTTTACACCTAATAGCTCCTCACCTGTTTGAGGGTGCTCTACGATTGTTGGGATCCGGTTGAAGCCTGCCATTTCTGGCTCAGTCACCCCTCGATTAAGCAGTATCTGATTATCGATACTTTCTGCAATAACCCCGAGAGACTCTGATACATTACGGCCATATGTGGCAACGGTGGGGATGACAACTGTCGCAGCAAGTAGCGCTGAGTTTACCGCCGTCATTTTGGTGCCTTGTAGACGCTCAGTTAATGTATCGCCGTTGATCGATTGATCTATGCTTAATCCCAGTTGAGTAGAGCCGATTGCTAAGGTGATTGGGATGCCAAGTTCAGGCAAAATCAGATCCATAATAGGCAATACGGTGAATAAGGAGTAAGTCGTACTCAGAATATAATCACGTCTAGATTCGCTATTGGATTTGATAACGGTATCGCCATCACTGGCCATTCTGGCTTTTTGAATTTCAGTTAAGCGAGCAAAAACGTCATCATAGATAGGGTGCTTTTTCATCATCAGATAGGATTCATCCCATGAATCATCAGCGAGTCCACTTAAGGCTGAATCAACTCCTGAATAACTCACACCGTCTTGGCGATTATAGAGACTGAAATGTTTAGCGAGTGCTTGCTTTGATGCGTCAGTTTGTATAGCTGTATAAAGAATCTTCTTCAGGTGACGTTCATTGTTAAAAGGGATAAAAGATTGATTAGCACCAGGAATATAGAGTAAACCGGCTTTACGTCCCTCTTGTTCAATGAGCAATATATCGGTTGAGTCATAACCGTAAATATCAAAACGATAGACGTAAATATCCTGAGAGCGTTGACCTTTGATGGCTGCGGTAGCGAGTTGATATTGTGCTTGGCTGAGTAAGCCTAGCGTATATTGTTGATGGGCAGAAAAGGCGAAGTTGTCACGCATTAAATGGGTAAACTTCTCACCGTATTCTTGCCAAAAATTCTTTAGCGCTAGTGTGTAAGAAGCTTGAATATCAAGATCATAATAGACAATGTCCCATAATTTTGAAGACAGAAGTCGAACGTCATTGTGTTCATTATAGTGAGGTGCGCCCATTCCCTGTTTATATACGCCCGTAAACAGGTCTATATCGCCAGGAAAACTGTCGCTAAATTGATTAAATATGTTGAGTATGCTTGCTTGAGTTAGCGTGTAAGAGCGATGAGGTTGATTGTGATGTTCCCAGCCGTTATAGCTTCGTGGGCTGCTATTCCCGCCATCAAACATGTTAAAAAACGTTTTGTCTGGATCAATGCCATGATAGCCATGCTTTTCTAATGCTGTTTTTAATTCACCAGCAGCAATGACATGTGGATCAGGAATTTGTTGCACGATTTGCGCGTGATCCTGAGCAAAACTTATTTTCCATGCTTGATCATAGCGGATGGATAATTGATCTGAAATTAAGGGTTGAGATGATAAGGAAATAGCATTGTTAAGTTGGTTTGCCAAAGTGTATACAGGCGTACTTGCTAAGATAGTCGCTAAGATTATATTTGATGTGAATCTATTTTTCATGGTCTTCCTTGATAAGGTTAAACAGCATTTATTAACTCTTGGGTTTTATATTAATGATAATTATTTTTATATCAAGAGAGTGTTAATGTAAATTCCAATATTAATTGTTGTCGGTTGAATTTATCCTTATCTACTTTTTAGTTGTTTATTATTATTTGATTTACATCATATCTTATTGGTTTTTTTTAAGGTATGGAGTTGCTGTCACTCTATTTATTCTCTTTTTCTATGTTATTAGGTAAGGGGAGGGCTTTTAATTTAAATTAAAGGGGGACAGTCAATTGTGAGACCGGTGGGTTCTGTCGCAAACAGAGATCGGGCCGCTATAAATTGAGGGGACGGACTTCCTCAGACACAACTAGGCCGCTAAAGAATAAAATTGTTCCCATGGGGTCATAATTTCAGTCGTGTCCATTTGCCCCAGCTTAATCATGGAGCAAAGTTCAACGCCTGCCAGTGTCGACTCAGCCCCTTTCCAAGATTTCCAACCTAGACATTGATGCATTTTTCCCTTCACTTTTCGATGGCTTTGCTCGACAATATTATTCAAATATTTAACAGCCAAAACCTCAATCATAAACAGCATATATCCAGATAACCAAAGACGAATATTGATGGTATCTAATGCGGCGGCATTCGCGCCACTTTTATCAATGACAACTTTTTCAGGTAAACCATGTTGGTTGATAGCCTTGTTGAAAAATGCCCGTGCCGCTGGCTCATCACGGGTTTCACTCAAATAAAAATCAATAATAGCGCCGTACTTGTCCACGGCTCGATAATAGTAAACCCACCGACCTTTAACTTTTATGTAGGTTTCGTCCATTCGCCAAGAACCAGATACTCGACGCTTTTTCTTCCTGAATATGGCTTCGAGTTGCGGCGCATATTTGATAACCCACCGGTTCAGGGTTGAGTGGTCAAAATGGATATTTCGCTCAGCGAATATCTCCTCAATTTCACGGTAACTGAGTTTGTAGGCCAGGTAATAGCGAAGCGCCTGCATGATGATATCTGATGGATAATGTCGCCCCGAGAAGTTGAGTGTCATGCAGTGGATGTTCTTAATTAATGTCTGAACATCATCGACACTTTAGCTGGTTTCGTCAACTTTGCGACAGAACCTTATTGGGTACATTAAGAGAACGAATTGATATGCTTACAGCCCAAGACGTACGCCATTCGCCACTTCAATTCTGTCTAAAATGTGTGCAGGCATGTTAGTAATGAACTCAGTTAGGTCAACTGAAAATGGGCCAGTAGAGCCAGAACGGCACATAATAAGATTTTCACCTACTATCAAAATTTGTGGAGTCGCGCCGTCCCAATGCAACTTAGCTTCAATCTCAAGATCGCTGATGTTAATGCCGCAGTTATAGGTTCTTGATGTCAAAATACCACCCTCGACTTGATAACCACCAACAAGTGCAATCGGTGACTTCTCTTGTGGGAAGGTGATCGATGCCTCCACTGCAGACGTGCTTGTAGAACCAGGAAATACAATCGTCTCATTTGCAGATGCTGCTGTCGTTGCAAACAAAGCCAGTAAGCCAATAAGTTTAATCTTGTTCATTATTACTCCGTTAAGTATGAATCCAAAATGGGAACGAGAATCTATATCAAGTTTTTTATATTAACAAGAGAACAAAACAAAATAATTAAACAATCGTTCTAGACATAGTTGAACATCATAAAAAATAAATAAAACCATATCTAAAACATTCAAGCACTTATAAGAACAACCAGCTAAAAACTCTACATGCAAACTTAGAATGTAAATATTTAAATTTAAAAATGCCACAAAGCCCTATTAAGTAAAAACAACTCATCCTATAATTTAAAACACGATAAAAACAGAGTAAAAATAGAACAAAAACATTTAATCATTGGATAAAACAATAATAAAAATAGACAAAAAAACATCTACCAGTCAAATTAATGACAGGTAAAATCCTATGACCTTACAAAAAACCAATTAAAAAACTGACAACAAACATACTTAACACTCGCAAAAACAAACGCACAAACAACTGTATGTAAAGGATTTAACTAGTACCACCTTCAATGCACAGCATTATTGGTTAATAGCCACCGGTCAGTTCTGTCGCAAAGTTGACGAAACCAGCTAAAGTGTCGATGATGTTCAGACATTAATTAAGAACATCCACTGCATGACACTCAACTTCTCGGGGCGACATTATCCATCAGATATCATCATGCAGGCGCTTCGCTATTACCTGGCCTACAAACTCAGTTACCGTGAAATTGAGGAGATATTCGCTGAGCGAAATATCCATTTTGACCACTCAACCCTGAACCGGTGGGTTATCAAATATGCGCCGCAACTCGAAGCCATATTCAGGAAGAAAAAGCGTCGAGTATCTGGTTCTTGGCGAATGGACGAAACCTACATAAAAGTTAAAGGTCGGTGGGTTTACTATTATCGAGCCGTGGACAAGTACGGCGCTATTATTGATTTTTATTTGAGTGAAACCCGTGATGAGCCAGCGGCACGGGCATTTTTCAACAAGGCTATCAACCAACATGGTTTACCTGAAAAAGTTGTCATTGATAAAAGTGGCGCGAATGCCGCCGCATTAGATACCATCAATATTCGTCTTTGGTTATCTGGATATATGCTGTTTATGATTGAGGTTTTGGCTGTTAAATATTTGAATAATATTGTCGAGCAAAGCCATCGAAAAGTGAAGGGAAAAATGCATC
This sequence comes from Shewanella psychrophila, assembly GCF_002005305.1. Lineage (NCBI taxonomy): Bacteria > Pseudomonadati > Pseudomonadota > Gammaproteobacteria > Alteromonadales > Shewanellaceae > Shewanella > Shewanella psychrophila. Next base: position 1,899,831 of record NZ_CP014782.1, on the reverse strand, counting down.
AATGTCTAGGTTGGAAATCTTGGAAAGGGGCTGAGTCGACACTGGCAGGCGTTGAACTTTGCTCCATGATTAAGCTGGGGCAAATGGACACGACTGAAATTATGACCCCATGGGAACAATTTTATTCTTTAGCGGCCTAGTTGTGTCTGAGGAAGTCCGTCCCCTCAATTTATAGCGGCCCGATCTCTGTTTGCGACAGAACCTGGTTTTTTTGTATGCGATATTAATGGCTAATTAAGCAGGCCTGATAATGTCAATTCATTGTGGCTTATTGTAATACCTGCTCCAACTAGTCGCCAGTCACGGCGGGTTCTGGCTAGGTCGTGTACGTGGCAATGTAAGGTTCATCACTATGATCAAGATCTGTCACAATGAAACAAATCGCTTTATTCAACTGCAATCAATCCAAGTATATCGGGAGAGTCTGTTTTACTAATACTAGTCCCACTAAATGGGTGAGAAGCTCTGGGTTGTTCGATTTTTCAGTTTCATGCGTAGAAACCAAGGAGCCATATATAGATCTTGCCTACAGCGCTTGACCTTCCTAATTTTCAATTCCCTCACAATGTTAAATACATGTTGAGCATTGATTTCGACTCTACAATTCTCTGGTCAGGACGAGGAATGATGCCTTATCAAATTTCAGAAGAGATAAAGGCGGGGGAATTACCCTAGAAGACATTGATCTATGAGCATTGGTGACTTTATTTTTGTGAGTTTTTGGTGCTAGAGCTAGAGCTAGAGCTGAATGAACATCCTCCCGTTATTGAATAACGGGAGGATGTTCCGCAGATAGGCTAGTTGAAAACTATGCCATCTATGAAATCTTGAACCAGTGCATTTCACGTATCAAATGCCATGCACATTGCTCCTGCTTGGCTGGGCATTAACGCAGCTGTTCACCACGATTAAGCGCTATCAGCTTATCAAGAATATGCTCACCATTCATGCGGATGCCATTGTGTTCATACTCAGACGTTAACCAATATTTGAGCTCGCCGACTCGCTTGGCGGTTTCCAGGCTGTAGTTCATTTCGACAAACATATCTTCGCTATAGATGGCTGCAGCGACGGGGACTTGGTTGTTCGCCAGGGTGTCCAAGTCATACAGCTGTGACCAATCAGATTTCTGGGCGAGTAAGTTGGCGGCATGTTTGAGTGGTTTGAGGTTAGTGAATTGCTCGAAAAACCAGGGGTAGACCATCTCTCCGGTAAAGAGGAAGGGCTTGCCCGACTCGTAATTGAATTCATCATATTGGCCACGAATGCGTTGAGCCGACCAATTTGAAGCGCTGCTTGTTGAGACTTCGCCTTTTGAAGCGTGTGTTTGACAGTAGATACTCTCATGGAGCAGGGCGAAAATGGGGTTGGTATTAAAATCCAGTAACTGACAAAATTGTGCCAGAAATAGCGGGTTTACCTGTGTGCCTGATTCGGTCTCGATAAGTGCCTGTTCAAGCAAGTAGTAGACAGACTCTGGCCCTTGCTCCATGCCTATATTGATGCCTAGCAGTTGCAGCATTTCAACGGTGAGTCGTTCACCGGTGGCGATACGGATCTCATTGTTACTGATGTGCTCGGCAAGCTGAGTGATGAGTGTCTGGGCGTCGCTAAAGCGTTTAAAGAAGTCTTGGTTTTTCGCTAATACTCGCTTATAGGTGGCTTGATATACTTCATCAGCGTGACGGGTCAGTGATGGAATGCCGCCTGTGATATAGGCTTCACTGAGCCCTTCTGGAGCATCGTTTAAGTATTTCAAGACACAAAAACCACCGAAACTTTGGCCTAGGATACTCCACTTTTTATCTGGGCTTAGCTGAGCGCGTATCGCTTCGGCATCTTTGATGATGCTATCGGCGCGAAAGTTTGTCAGGTACTGGGCTTGTTGCTCTGAGTCCATATGATTCAGGCTTAGGTAACTCACAGGTGTAGAAAGGCCTGTGCCACGTTGATCTAATAATAAGACTCTGAACTCTTGTAAAGCGCGTTTTATCCAGCCTCCATTAGCGGCGGGGCGAATCGCCCCGAATCCTGGTCCACCTTGGAAAAATACCAGATAGGGAAGCTGTTTGTCTCGGTTGTCAGGGGAAACCAACTCACGAGCGAATACGGTGATCTGCTTGCCATCAGGCTTGGCATAATCTAGGGGGAGTGAGAAACTGTGTTTTATGGCTTTTAATCCTGCAAATGTTAAGTCAGATTTCATGGCGGCCTTGTACAATAGAGTGAGAAGTTGATGCTCATTTTATCTCTCACTAGAATGGTGAGCAGAGCGTCATTATTGGCAAATTGTATACAAAATTACTGGGGATACAAAGTTTAAAAAACCTTGTGATGATGTAGAGATACTTCACGCAAATTGATCTAGATCAATTTTTGGGTATACCCGAGAGATAAAAGAGTGAACTTGGCTTAACCTTAACTTAATATATATAAAGCAGTTATAGAAAATACCAATGTCTTATAGTAAATGCCTCTTATTTAAAACAGTCATTTAAAAAAGAGTTATTTAACATTCCCGAAATAGATAGCCAGCTTAGGCGGAAACTCATGAAGTACCAGATTATTCCTGTCACACCATTTCAGCAAAATTGTAGTCTTATCTGGTGTGACCAAACCAAGGCCGCAGCTGTTGTTGATCCTGGCGGTGATATGGAGCGAATCTTGGCTGAGGTGGATAAGCTTGGGGTTAAGTTAGAAAAAGTACTATTGACTCATGGTCATATCGATCACGTCGGCGCCGCAAACGCATTGTCTGAGCATGCTGGCATTCCTATTATCGGTCCACATAAGGCCGATAGTTTCTGGTTAGATAATCTGCCAGAGCAGAGTAAACATTTTGGGTTTGTACATTGTGCCCCATTCGCACCGACGCAATATCTTGAAAGTGGTGATACCGTCACTTTAGGTGCTTTGACCTTAGAGGTGCTGCACTGTCCGGGGCACACACCGGGCCACATAGTGTTTTTTTCGGCCAGTAGCTGTACTGCATGGGTGGGCGATGTGTTATTTCATGGTTCAATTGGCCGCACCGACTTTCCTCAGTCGAATCATCAAGACTTGATAGACTCGATCACCAAAAACCTTTGGCCGTTGGGTCGTGATGTGGAGTTTATTCCTGGCCATGGACCCATTTCGACTTTCGGCACAGAGCGTGATCAAAACCCTTTCGTGGCGGATCAGCTTTTTGGCTAGAAATACCGATTAGTATTAGCACCGTATAAAAAAGTCTATAAATGGCTCCTGTAATTCAGGGGCCATTTTTATTTACTGCTTATTTCATATCATTGTGGAACAAATCGTTGCTTCTATTGCGCATGGAATGTCTTCTTCTGTGAAGGTCGATGATTTATCCGCATTGGCATTGCAGACATATTTTGCAATGCATTGGCTATTCACTCTGTTAAACATCTCTGTTAGCTTAGATTTTCTGTATCGATAACAATAAGAGACAAATGGATATGTCCTATCATATCGAAGATATTCTCTCCCATTGGCAGTCTGCGCCAAACGATGACTGGGTGTTGGCCATCATTACTCATGTGCAAGGTTCTTCTTATCGTAAACCCGGTGCCATGATGTTGTTTCACCCTTTGGGGCGTGCGATTGGCATCCTTAGTGGTGGCTGTTTAGAAGGTGACTTGAGACGCCATGCACAAATGGCGATACAGGAAAGGCAAGCCATGTTGGTGCAATATGATGCCAGCGATGAAACCGATGTGAGTTATCATTTAGGTTGCGGCGGCATCGTTGATCTCATGTTAGTGCCGCTGAGCCGAGATAACCATTATCTGCATTTTCATCAGCTTGCTGAGCAACTACATAAAGGCGAGCCCTTCTTTTATCAATTAACTCTGCCCAGAAGAGGTACTGAACTGGCTAATGTCAGCGCTAAAATTGTCGAGTATTGTGATGCCGAATTTTCAATTGATGACTTTAAGCGGACAGGGATCTTGCACACCGATAGAAGCGAGCTGGTGGTTCCTATGAGGCCTAGGTTTAGGATTGCCATATTTGGTGGCGGTTTAGATGCCCAGCCTATGGTGTCTATGGCGCTTAATCTCGGCTGGCAGATCGATCTTATCGATGAAAGAGCCAGTTATGCCAGAAATTATGATTTTCCTGGTGCCAAAATATTTAAGCACACGATAGACGATCTACCCGATAATTTTGCCGAAAGTTTAGATGGCATCATTATCATGCAACACAATCTAGACTTAGATGCTAATGCGCTCAGTTATGCTTGTCAGATCTCAGATAAAATCAAGTATACGGCGTTATTGGGGCCCGCTCACAGACGCGATAAAGTATTAGAAAAAGCTGGGCTAAACCTAGCTGATTTTAACTGCTTGTTTGCCGCACCCGCAGGCATTGCCTTGGGAGGGGAGCTTCCCGAATCTGTGGCTTTAAGTATCTTGTCTCAGTGCCACGGGGTATTCCATGAAGCTGAGCAGATTGCTCTGGATAAGGTCATGCTATGAAGGCTAAGCAAACAATGAAACCTCCATTGATCGTCTTGATGGCTGCTGGCCAGAGTCGGCGCTTCAATGGCGTTAAGCTGGCGCAGGGCATAGATGATATAGGTACTCCATTGTTGTTGGACAGTTACCGAAAGCTTAAATTTTTTAGCGATGAACTAGGTGCCGAATTGGTGGTTATCTTAGGCGCTCATGCCGATCTCTTGTCATCGGTATTACCAGGCGATGCTAAACTCGTTTATAACTCTCAGTGGCAACTGGGCATGTCCACTTCGGTCAAGGCCGCTGTTGATTATGCCCAAGAGCAGAGGGCCGAGTCTTTGATGATCTCACTTGCCGATCAGGTGGCCTTGCAGCCTGAACATTTCCATTCCTTAATAAAAGCGAGGCGTCAGGTAGACACTCGTGTGTGTGGGTTTTACCTCGGTTCCTTATCGGTTCCGGCCATTTTTCATCGAGACGATTACCCGAAGTTACTCAAATTGAGCGGTGATCGCGGGGCTAAACCTGTGTTAAATGACTTGTTTAACCATGGCAATATGGTGGCTGTAGAAATGGAGAGTGCCTCTTTCGATATTGATACCCGAGATGAGTTGCACGATTGGTTAACAGCTTGTCCATCGAAAAACGTACCGACAAAAGCAAATTCTAAATAACCATTCTGCTCAGAATAGACTAATAATTATTTTAATAAAAAGCATGCCCATCTTTCGATGTGATTGGCAAACGAGGAGTGTGTAATGTCTGATAATAATCTGACACTGAAGATAAATGGCAAGCTGTTCCAGATGGATGCCGATCCTAAGATGCCTGTGTTGTGGGCCGTACGTGACATGTTGGGATTGACCGGCACTAAATATGGCTGTGGTGCGGGCCTTTGTGGCGCTTGCACCATTCATGTTGACGGAAAACCTGCTAGAGCCTGTTTAACCAGTTTGAGCCAAGTTCAGGGTAAAGAGCTGACCACCATCGAGGGCCTTGAAGCGGATAAACTCAAGCGAGCCTGGACCGAGCATAACGTGCCTCAGTGTGGCTACTGCCAGTCAGGTCAATTGATGTCGGCGGCGGCCTTGTTAACCACTAACAGTAAGCCGAGTGACAGGGATATAGACGAAGCAATGGCGGGCAATATCTGTCGATGCGGCACCTATACCCGTATCAAATCAGCCATTAAAAGCGCATCTGATCAGAACTCTTTTACTCAGCACAGTGACGAGAGCAGTGATAATAGCCGTGTTGAACAGGAGGTGACGGCATGAGTTCATTTACTGCAACGCAGAACTTTAGCCGCCGCGATGTGCTTAAGCTTTTTGGCGCCACAGGAGGCGGTTTGGCATTGGGAGCCAGCGGACTAGGTTGGAGTCCCATGGTGATGGCGCAGAATGCTGATTCACGCCTTAACCTTTTTATTGCTATTGGCGAAGATAACAAGGTGTACTTGACCTGCCATCGCTCCGAGATGGGGCAGGGTATACGTACCGGAATACCTCAGGTGTTAGCCGATGAGCTGGGTGCCGACTGGGATAATGTGGTTGTGGTGCAGGGGCTGGCGGATAAGCGCTATGGTAGTCAAAATACCGATGGCTCCCGCAGTATTCGCAAAGGCTTCGATAAGATGCGTGAGATGGGCGCTTTGGCTAGGACTATGCTGGAGCAGGCCGCTGCAGACAGATGGCAAGTCGAGTTATCTGAAGTTTCGACCAGTAATAATCGGGTTAGTCATGCTAAATCGGGTAAGAGTGCCACCTTTGGTGAACTTGCCATGGCAGCGTCAAAAGTGAAGTTGCCAGATGTTAAAACTTTGAGCCTTAAGCCGGTGAGTGAGTACACGCATATAGGTGCGTCCCACACTATCGTCGATATGCAGGATATGCTCACGGGCAAGGCGCAATACGGTTATGACGTGCAAGTCGACGGCATGCTGTGCGCGAGCATCACACGTCCGCCTGTGTTTGGCAGTGAAGTAGCTAAACTCGATGATGCTGCAGCCCGTAAAGTGGCCGGCGTCGTGGATGTGATTCAACTGTCACCCACCAAAGGCGCCCCCATGTTTCACCCCTTGGGCGGTGTGGCTGTGATTGCCAGTAATAGCTGGAGTGCACTGGAAGGCCGTAAAGCATTGAAGATAGCGTGGTCGGCATCGAGTAATGATGACCATGACTCTCAGGTTTATTTAAATACCTTGAAAGATCGGGTCACTCAGCCCGGTAAGCTGATGCGTCAGCAAGGTAAAGAGGTCACAGACTGGCCAGCAGAAAGTACCGTCAGTGCCCTGTATACCGTGCCTTATCTGGCTCATGCGCCAATGGAAGCGCCATCGGCTACGGCGAGTGTCACCGCATCGGGATGTGAAGTGTGGGCATCGACCCAGACACCTCAAAGCGTACAGCAAAATGTGGCGGGGGCCTTAGGCTTGAAAGAGGAGCAAGTGAAGGTGAATGTCACCTTGCTTGGCGGCGGCTTTGGACGTAAGTCTAAGCCTGATTATTGTGTCGAGGCAGCGCTATTATCTAAAAAAGCGGGGAGCCCCGTTAAGGTGTGCTGGAGTCGTGAAGATGAGATCCAAAATGGCTACCTGCATGCCATCAGCGCTCAGCACTATCAGGCCAAACTTGGCAGTGACAAGATGCCAGAAGCAATACTGCAGCGCTCAGGGTTTCCAAGCATAGGGTCGACCTTTTCAGAAGGAGCTGATTACCCCGCAGGCTGGGAGTTGGACCTAGGTTTTGTCGACGTGCCGTTGGCGGTCAAGAGTCTCAGGTGCGAAGCGGTTAAGGCCGAGGCTCATACCCGTATCGGATGGATGCGCTCAGTGTGTAACATTCAGCACGCCTTCGGTATCGGCAGCTTCGTCGATGAGCTGGCGGTGAAAGCCAATAAGCCCTGCACTGTGATGTGGAAAGCGCTGTTAGGTGAGGTTCGTCAAGAGACCTTCGCCAATCAAGCATTCAAATACGGTAACTATGGTGAAGACTTAGCGCGTCATCCTGTAGACATAGCCAGATATCGTGGTGTCATCGATGCGGTCGAGCAGGCCATGGATAAGGCTGGCGTTGCGGGTAAAAATCAAGGCTGGGGCTTTGCGGTCCACAGAAGCTTCACCGCTTTCGTGGCGACGGCTTTATTAGTCCAAGTCTCAGAGGATAAGCAGCTGAAAGTATTAAAGGCGATATCTGCCATAGATGCAGGCACTGTGGTCAATCCCGATAGAGTGAAGTCACAGACCGAAGGCGCTGTCATGTTTGGCTTGAGCCTTGCCATGATGGGGGAAATTGATTTTAAGGATGGTCACGTGGTGCAGTCGAATTTTCATGATTATCCCATGTTGAGAATGCCCCAATGTCCTGAAATCGAGACTATCGTCATCGAGTCAGAAGCGCCGCCTGCAGGTGTGGGCGAGCCAGGTGTCCCTCCGGTCGCGCCTAGCCTGACCAATGCCATATTTGCGGCCTCTGGAATGAGAATACGTGACTTGCCTGTGAGTAAGCTGCTTACTGTGTAGCAGGTGTTCACGCTCAAAGCTCCCTCGATGAAAAAATGCCAGTCAGTTTGACTGGCATTTTTTATTTTTATTAGTATTATCAATGTTCTAAATAAATTATTGGATGTGAAACTTGGTAGAGAACGGCAATCAGCCTGATGTCATCATCGTCGGCACAGGCCCGGGCGGGGCAAGCGTGGCTAAAAAACTGGCTGAAGCGGGTCAGTCTGTGGTGATGCTGGAGTGGGGTGATGATGCGCCACTGACTGGTCAATTATCTCAGATGGTGAAGATAGCCGGTATTCCAGGCAAGGGAGCCTTGATGCATGCCGACATGTCGTTGCTGATGCGGGGCATTACCGTCGGCGGCAGTTCGGCGATTAACTTCGCGACAGCCATGGCACCGCCGTTAGCCATGTTTCAAAAGTACGGTATAGACTTGACACAAGACTTAGCGGCCATGAGTCAAGCACTGCCTATCAATACCTTGCCCGATCATCTTATCGGTCCCTTAGCCAAGCGGATTAGCCTGGGGGCGTCATCCCTTGGGCACGATTGGCAAAAGTTGCAGAAATTTGTCCATATCGATAAGTGCCGTTCATCTTGCCACCGCTGCAGTTATGGTTGCCCTTTCGATGCCAAGTGGACGGCGCGTGAATTTGTCGATGACTCGTTACACAGTAATGCAGTATTAATCACTAAGGCCAAGGTGAGCCGGGTACTTCATCGAGGTGGCCGTGTTATTGGCGTGGAATATCATCAAGCAGGCAGCGTACATACTCTGCTCGCCGACAAGGTGATTCTTGCGGCGGGTGGTGTAGGCTCGCCGAGGATATTGCAAAACTCATGTTTAGAGCAATCGGGCTTAGCAGCACTGGGTTTAGATCAGACAGATTTTGGCCAAGCTGGTAAAGGTTACTTTGTCGACCCTGTGATAGCCGTGATGGGCACTGTGGATGATCTTAACTGCAGCAGTGAACAGGCTGCAGGTCAAGAGATCCCCATGGCCGCTGGCATGCACTTAAGCGATGAGGGCATAACGCTTTCAGATCTCACTTTACCTAAGCCTCTGTATTTGGCGTTTGCTACGCAAGTGGGCCGCTTAGACAGACTTATGGCTCATGAAAAAACTTTGAGCATCATGGTGAAGGTCAAAGATGATCTGGGTGGTAACATAGGTCCGAAATGGCTTAATAAGTCGCTGACAGATATGGATCGACAGCGTTTGGCTACCGGGACTGAGCTTGCCCGCAGTATTCTCAAACAGGCGGGGGCGACCAAGATATTTAATAGCCATCATTTTGCTGCGCATCCCGGAGGCGGCGTTAAAATTGGTGAGTTAGTGGATGAAAACTTAGAGACGCGAGTGAAAGGCTTGTTTGTCTGTGACGCCTCGGTCATTCCTGAATCTTGGGGGCTTCCTCCGAGTTATACGCTGCTGTGTTTAGGCCATCGTCTCGGTCGGTATCTATCAGGGAACTAGGAACATAGAATTAGGAACGAGATAGGGTCTTCGTCTGTGGTTGCATAGGTCATTCTTACTATCACCGAAATTTTTGATTAAGACTTGAATAAATTTTAGTCTTTTTACTACATTTCGTTTTCTTCGTTGTCAGCTCATATTGGTGAAAATGCCGCTAAAATCGCATTTTGGCGCAAATAAGCAGCAGTTAATACTGAGTTTATGTCCTAGATCCTATTTTTGTTTTACAAAAGGGAGTAATTTAATCAACAAAATGGTCAATCAAACAATAAGAATTGGCCTTCTTCCTATGTAATGAGGGGTCAATACATGGAAAATCGTTGGCAAATTGCCATTTCGGCGGGTCTACTTGCGGCTGTTTGGGCCGGCGTCGCCGATGCATTCAGCCTAGTCACTTGGATAGGCTTTCTAGCCTGTAGTACCTATTTCGCTCAAACTAAACCGGGTTTTCAAGGCGTACTGATAAGTTGGGCAACGAATCTGTCTGGTGTGTTTTGGGCTTGGATTGTTATCAGCGGCAGTGGTTATTTTGAGTCGCCTTTTGTGGGCTATCTGCTCACTGGAATTGTCACAGCAGCCATGTGCCTGCAAGCCAGTTATCATAAACTTGCCTTCATTCCTGGCGCCTTTATTGGTTGCTGCATTACCTTCGCTATGGCAGGCGATATTGCTAATATATTGCCTGCATTAATACTGGGCGCATTGCTCGGTTACTCCATGACCTTATTTACCGGACAACTTGTTAGTCTGACTCACAAGTGGCGAACGTTCATGGGGACGTCAAACACAAATAAAGTCACCGCACAAACGAACACAAGCGAATAGCAAGGTTAGATTGTGTCGCTTATTAAAGAGTGATTAGCCGAACTAGGACCAGGTTACTAATATGAAACAAATTGAATTTAGAAAAATAGACGCCTTGATGATCAAGCTCAGCCTGAACGGTAAGTTTTGGCTAGTGTGTTCTCTGGTGGCACTGATCACAGCCAGTATCGCTTTGGTTAATTTGAATTATGTAAAAGAACATGCAGTACAAAGCTCTCAAGTTCGAGCCCAGTCTATGGTCGATGCCTTTGCGTCTGTAGCCAATGCTCAGGGGCTAAAAAATAATGAACTACGTCAGTTTGCCACTGAGCAAGGTCTGCGAGTGGTCAGTCGCATCAGCTCATCTCGTCAGGGGGATAATGTGACTGTCACTTCAGCCGTTGGCAGCCAATATTTGCAACTCAATACGCGTGTGGCCGATTGGGAAGCCAAGGCTTTGAGTGATGCTAACGTTATGCTTTGGATTGCTCTGGCAGGTTTATTGCCCCTGTTTCAATTGAGTTATTGGATCTCAACCTCTTTAGGTGGAGGCTTGTGGGATATGTATATCGCGATTAAGCGTTTGGCCGATGGCGATCTAACTCAAAGACTTAATTTTTTCGGTAAAGATGATTTCTCTATGATCGCTACCGAGATAGATCGTAGCGCAGATAACATGAGTGAGATGGTCACTGCGATAGGTAACAATGCCGCGACTTTGGCTCAAGCTGCCGATGAATTTAATCAGCAGGCAAAACAGAGTGACGAGTTAATCGGTTTCCAGCATCAGTTTTTAGATACCGTGGCTGTGGCCATGGATCAGATGACCGCTGCTATCGAAGAAGTATCACGCAATGCGGCTAATACCTCTGAGCAGACCAAGGCCAATTCACATCAAGCAGAAGAGAGCAAAGTGCGCATCACAGATGCGGTTGAGCGTATCTCGGGGCTTGTGGCTAAGATAGGGGCTGCATCTGACTCGGTGTCTCAGTTGTCAAGTAACGCCTCTGAGATAGGAGCGGTAGTGACCACCATTAACAGCATCTCTGAGCAGACGAATCTACTCGCGCTGAATGCTGCCATTGAGGCGGCTCGTGCCGGTGAGCAAGGGCGCGGCTTTGCCGTGGTCGCCGATGAAGTGAGAACCCTAGCGGGCCGAACGCAACAGGCGACGGTGGAGATCCAGTCTATGATTGAAGGCTTGCAGTCTGGCTCGACTAAATTGACTCGGGTGACTGAGGAGATAGTCGAGCAGGCCGATCAGGGGCGAGGCGCTATAGTCTCTGTGGGTGAAGATGTGGATTCTATGGCGGCATCGACAAACGATGTTTTCGATATGAGTTCACAAATTGCCGCATCTGCTGAAGAGCAGAGTGTCTCTGCACGTGATATTGCCATGCAACTCAATGATATACGCGAACAGTCGGAGACGATTAAGCAAACGGCCCAGCGTTCAGTCTCATTGGCCGCAGAGCTGCAGCATTCATCTACCGCGTTAGATGGTATTTTACAGCAGTATAAAACCAGCTAATTCTTCATTTGAGCACGAATAAAAAGCAAAACCTTGGTTTTGTTTTTTTATTGCCTATTATTTATCTTATGAGTGTGATTCTTCTAAATAAATACTTGATTGTTAGTTTTATGTGAAATTTATTTCTGTCTATTCCGTTCTTTATACCAGCGGGACAACCGCGGGTGAAACGATATCTTGTTGTCTTTTACCTGTTAGCGTTTCTTTGTGATGACTAATTCTGTAATAACGAGAGTTGAGGTTGATGTGATAAATAGACGGGAAGTATTACTCTTCGGTGGACTTTTTTTAGGTCCCTTTGCGATGTCAAGTTTCACAGTGAATGCTGAAACGATCAGACTCGTGGATCCGGCCGGCGAGGCGATGGAGAATATGGTGGTCTACCTGCAGCCTAAACACCTTGATGGGTCTAAGTCAGAAGTTGCGATGGATAATATGGCGGCGCCATTGGAGGTCCACCAGAGAAACAAGCAATTCACCCCTTATATTACTGTGGTGCAGAAAGGCTACGAGCTGCAATTCGTCAACGATGATGATATTACTCATCATATTTACTCAGCGGCTGGCCCCAAACGTTTCTCCTTTAAATTACGTAAAGATAACGCCACCAAGACCATGGTGTTTGATCAGGTTGGCCATGTCTCTATGGGATGCAATGTTCATGACTGGATGAGTGGCCATCTGCTGGTGGTCGACACACCGTACTTTGGCTTAACCGATGAGATGGGATGGGTCAGTTTTGAGAACGCTGCTGACGCCGATTATACCTTAGTGATCTGGCATCCTCAGCTATTAACCCGTGATAACACTCTGTCACAGGAGGTGACTCTACCGCTGACAAAGGCGTTATCTATTACAGTTTCAGCCTTGATGGGGGATATTCCGTCCCAGAAGAGTCTCGATGACTTTGAGTTTTTGGAAGGCTATTGATGTTCGGTATATTCAATCGAATACAGACACGCATATTTGCCTTTTTCGTGATCTTATTGATCGCGGTGCAGGCAATCTCGTTTTCCATCACGTTTTACGCCAATAAACGCCTAGAGCAAGAGCAGTTAAGAAACCAACTCTCGGTGGCCGAGTTGGTGTTTAAATCCGAGTATAACGACCGTAATTATTACCTTTCAGCTTTCGCAGATACTGCGGCTAAAGACTTTGGCCTCAAAGATATCTTTATCGATGGCGATAGCCGCAGTTTTTTAGTAGCACTGAATAATCACAGAAAGCGTATCAATGCAGATATCGCTATCGCCGTGGATATCGAAGGCGAGATTATTGGTGAGCTGATGCTCAAGACCAAAGGGATGGAGAAGGGAAAGGTTCGAGTAGGCCCCGAGCAAGGTGAAGCATTCCGCTTCCAACTGGATAGCGAGTTGCAGGGAGTCAAGCCTTTATATCCTTTGGAAGATAATATATACCAGATAAAATTTGCTCCCTTAACCAGTGGGGCTAACAATGTCATTGGTTGGGTGGGCTTTGGCTTCATCATCGGTGATGAATTAGCGCGTTCATTACAGATGAAAACCGGACTCAATGCGGGTTTTATGGTGACATCTGCGGGGGAAAAAAATCAATTAGTCAGCTTGTCTGCCGAACAATTAAATGCCGATGATTATCAGGCTGTGTCTGATTATATCCAAGACGGTCAGCTTAATGATGAATATGTGCTGTGGCATGAAGCACTCGGGGAGGTAAACGAGAAGCAGCTGCATGCATTCATGTATTTAACCCGTTATGACGTACTCGAGTCGTTTCAGAAGCAATGGCTACAACAATTGGGCTTAATTCTATTGATGCTGCCCATCTCCCTGTTACTGGCTTTCGTTATCTCCAGTGGTGTGACTAAACCGATTAAATTATTGATTGAGCAGGCGCGATATATCGCCAAGGGAAACTACAACTCTAAGGTGCAGGTGGGCAATAGCATAGAGATGCAAGACTTGGCCGAAGAGTTTACTGTGATGCAGCAGGCGATTCTCAGTCGTGAAAGTAAGATTGCCTTTCAGGCCTATCATGATCCTCTGACTAACTTATCTAACAAGAACGAACTTGAACGTGTGACTCAGCCCTGGTTTGAAGCTAAGTCGGCCGTGGCTATCTGTTTGATTAACATTAAGCGCATGACTGAGGTGAACGGCACCTTAGGGCATGTGGTGGGAGATGAGGTTATAAAAGAGATCGGCAGGCGCCTGTCTTCCATCGATGATATCACTCTCGTGTGCCGTATGAGCGGCGATGAATTTGTCTTAGCCTTTAAAGACACCTTTCCCAAGGCACTGCGCAGCTTGCTGGCTAAGGTGCAGAAAAATATCGAAGCTGAATATCGCTATCAAGACATCTCCTTGCATCTGCAGTTGACCATAGGCGTGAGTTTTGTTCATTACCCCAGTGATTTAGAAACTTTGCTCCGTCAAGCCGATACGGCGATGCAACATGCTAAGAAGAATAAACTAGAGCAACAGATCTACAATCAACAGATCGATGTGAATACTTTAGAGCGATTGCAGCTGATCAACGAACTCAAATCAGCCATACAGCACGGGGAATTGGTGCTCTTTTACCAGCCTAAGCTAGATTTAACCCTGAATAAGGTGACTCACGTGGAGGCGCTGGTGCGTTGGCTGCATCCAGATAGGGGAATGATCCCTCCCGATGAGTTTATTCCTATTGCCGAGCAGATGGGCCAGATGAATGCTTTAACCCGTTGGGTGATGAATGAAGCTATCGATCAATACCTGAGTTGGAAAGACCAAGGTATAGACTTAGGCATCGCGATAAATATCTCGGCGGAAAACTTAAAAGATACGAATTTTTGTCAGTATGTGCTGGATGTTATATCAGACAGGAGTGTACCCATTGAGGCGTTAACTTTAGAGATCACCGAAGATGCCGTGGTGTCTGATCCCGAGAATGCCATCAAGCAACTCAGGGTACTGAAGCAGTATGGCCTTAAATTATCTATCGATGATTACGGCACAGGTTACTCATCATTGGCTCAGCTTAAGCAGTTGCCTGTGGATGAGTTAAAGATAGACAAGTCTTTTGTGCAAAACCTGATGGTTAATTTAGACGACCAAATCATAGTGAACTCGACCTTGCAGTTAGCCCACAGCTTAGGTTTACGTGTCGTCGCCGAAGGCATTGAAGATGAGGGCGCTCTAAAATGGCTCGCCGAGAGAGGCTGTGAGATGGGGCAAGGCTATTATTTGTCTAAGCCGGCCGATGCCGATACCTTAGTCGCTTGGTTGGTAAATTCTGGTTACTAGCCGTCATGTTTACTTTTTAAGGATTGAAGCCTATCGGCAACAAGTGCAATACAGAGGAGCATGGATGAAATATTGGGTATGGATACTGAGTTTATACTCGTCGGTGGGATTCGCTGCCGAGCAGAGTTTCTCGGGGATCATAGATGTCAGGGCCAGTTATACCGACGGCATCACCTCCTATGTTGATGGTGGGCTTGGCAAGTTTAGATACAATCCTGATGGTCAGCTCTCACTGGCACAGGCGGGTGTGAGTTATGATATCGATTGGGATAACCCGCTCTCAGCACATGTGGTAGCTAATGCTTATTGGGATGGCGTGGAGGATAATATCGGCATTACCGAGGCCTATTTTAAATACAAGGGTTTGCCTTGGAACAATGGATTACGTTTGTCAGGCAAACTCGGGGTTATGTATCCTGAAATCTCTATGGAAAATATTGCCACCGCCTGGTCTTCTCCCTATACCTTAACGTATTCAGGAATTAACAGTTGGTTAGGTGAAGAGGTGCGCCATATCGGTGCTCAGTTAAGCCTGGACTATCTGGGTAAGTTTCATGATTCCCGCCATGACTTTACTCTCTCCGCCGAATTCTTTCAAAATAACGATACCACAGGGGCCATGTTGGCCTGGCACGGCTGGACTAACAGTTCACGTCAGACGCTTTGGCAAGAGAAACTCCCCTTGAGCGAACTTCCCAGTCTGGATGGCGGTTCATTAAGTTCACAGGCAAAAGAGTCAGATCCTTTCTTAGAGCTAGATGATCGCATCGGCTATCATGTGAAGACTCAGTGGCGCATGCAGGGGCTGGGGCGACTGGAAGTGGGATATTATGATAATGATGCCGATACGAGAGTAGTGAAACAGGGTCAATATGCCTGGTTGACTCAGTTTGTGCATATGGGCACCAAGTGGCGTCTGCCCTATAACATGGAGGTTATCGCTCAATATATGAAAGGAGATACCTTGATGCAGTCTCCCTATGGCATGAACATAGTCGATAACGGTTTTTATTCGGCATTTATCTTGCTCAGTCATAGATGGCAGAAACACAGGTTATCGGCTCGTTTCGAAGATTTTAGTGTCACAGACGATGATTTAACATTTGATGATGATAACAGCGAGGAGGGTCAAGCTATGACACTTTCTTATAGTTATCAATTCAGTAAAGGTTGGTTTATGCAGGCAGAATATAACCGTATCGACTCAGAACGAGCTGCCCGGGTCGAACAAGGTTATGCCAAAGACTTAGTCGAACAGCAATGGCAGCTGGCGAGTCGTTATTATTTTTAAAGAAGATCCTAGAACCTAGGTCCTAGGATCTGTAAATTATAACGCTGCAGCGACTTCGGTACCTTGCTTAATCGCCCGCTTTGCATCTAGCTCGGAAGCAATATCTGCACCGCCAATCAGGGTCACTTTCACCTTGTTGGCCTCAAGCTTGGCTTGCATGGCTCTGTGTGAGTCTTGCCCGGCGCAGATGATGATGTTATCCACCTCGAGCAGCTGCTCTTCACCTTCGATAGAGATATGCAGGCCCCTATGATCAATCTTATTGTACTGCACACCTTTAATCATCTTCACGCCCTTGTTTTTCAGCACGGTTCTGTGGATCCAGCCTGTACTCTTACCTAGGCCAGCTCCTACTTTCGAAGACTTACGTTGCAGCAAAAAAATCTCCCGCGGCGAGGGCTCACATTGTGGTTCGATTAAACCGCCCGGTGTCGATCCGCTAAGGTCCACTCCCCACTCTTTCATATAGGCATCTTTATCTAAGCTAGTTGACGGTCCTTGATGGGAGAGATATTCACCCACATCGAATCCTATGCCGCCAGCGCCTATGATGGCCACGCGCTTGCCTACCGGTTTTTTATCTCTTAGTACATCTAAGTAGTTCAGTACCTTGTCGCTAGTAATTCCTGGAATGTCCAGTTGACGTGGGATGATACCGGTTGCCAGTAATACTTCATTGAATCCAATCAAGTCTTCTTCGCGGGGTCTGGTATTGAGCCTGACATTGACGCCGGTGAGCTCGAGTTGTTTCTTAAAGTACCTGATGGTTTCGCTGAACTCCTCTTTACCCGGTACTTGCATGGCAATATTGAACTGACCGCCAATCTTGTCATCGGCCTCGAACAGGGTGACATTGTGTCCACGTCTGGCTGCGGTCGTTGCCGCGGCCAGACCCGCGGGTCCTGCGCCAACCACGGCGATTTCCTTGCTTTGCTTGGTGGGCTTTATAATCAGTTCGGTCTCATGGCAGGCCTGGGGGTTCACCAGACAAGACACGAGTTTCATCTGGAAAATATGATCTAAACAGGCCTGATTACAACCTATACAGGTGTTGATCTCATCGGATTTTCCCGCTTGAGCTTTGGCCATGAAGTCAGGATCGGCAAGCATAGGCCGGGCCATGGAGATTATGTCGGCATTACCCTCGGCGAGGATCTCTTCGGCGACTTCCGGGGTATTGATGCGGTTGGTGGTACAAAGCGGAATGCTCACCTCTTTCTTCATGCGTTTGGTGAGTTCGACGAAGGCGCCTCTGGGGACGCTGGTGGCTATGGTGGGAACCCGTGCCTCATGCCAGCCAACACCTGTGTTGATAATCGTCGCGCCAACCTTTTCGATGCCCTTAGCCAGCTCGACTACCTCTTGCCAGGTACTGCCGCCTTCGACTAAGTCGAGCATGGAGAGCCTGAAGATGATGATAAACGCTTCACCAACCGCTTCACGGGTTCTGCGAACTATTTCTAACGCCAGTCGGGTGCGGTTTTCATAGCTGCCACCCCAACGGTCGGTTCTGTGATTGGTGCGCTTACAGATGAATTGGTTGATGAAGTAACCTTCGGACCCCATTATCTCGACGCCATCGTAACCCGCTTTTTGAGAGTTGAGGGCGCAGTTGACGAAGTCCTGGATCTGTTTCTCTATGCCTGCTTCATCCAGCTCTCTGGGAACAAACTGGTTGATTGGTGCCTGCAAGGGTGAACAACTCACCAGTTTAGGGTGGTAGGCGTAACGTCCTGTATGCAAAATTTGCAAACAGATCACGCCATCTTCTTTATGCACGGCTCGGGTAATTAACCTGTGCTTCTCGATATCTTCATCTGTGGCTATCATGGTGGCATTGGGCATGCCGCCGCCTTCGATATTTGGGGCGAAACCGCCGGTAACTATCATGCCTATCCCACCGGCTGCTCGAGCGGCGTAGTAGGTTGCCATGCGCTCGAACCCGTTGGGGGCTTCTT
This sequence comes from Shewanella psychrophila, assembly GCF_002005305.1. Classification (NCBI taxonomy): domain Bacteria; kingdom Pseudomonadati; phylum Pseudomonadota; class Gammaproteobacteria; order Alteromonadales; family Shewanellaceae; genus Shewanella; species Shewanella psychrophila. The sequence continues at coordinate 1,881,539 of NZ_CP014782.1, read as the reverse complement.
CTAAGTTCGTGTGCATCGAGCCCATCAAGCTGCGATTCTTAATTGTACGAAAACCTAAATCTAGTGGTGCCATTAAATGTGGATAGGAGTTGCTCATCTCTCTTCCCTTTTATTATTTATTCTTGGTTAAAGATAGAGCTAATGATAGCATTGGCCAATGACTAAAGATTACAAATTAATGACTGTTGTTTGCGTCATGAATGATTTTTTACATGGTGAACGAGTATGAAGCTAGGTGATATTTCGGTTTCTTATATTGAGATCATGCTCAAGGCTATGGAGCACCTTGAGGTTGAGTGCGATGAAATATTGGATAAATATTCTATTGATTCAATATCGTTAGCTTCACCCGATGCCAGGGTGAGTATTCCTAAATTTATGCGTCTGGGTCATGACTGTATACAAGCCTGTGAATTACCTTGGCTTGGGCTGGTTATGGGAGAAGTCACCACGGCCACCAATTTGGGGATGGCAGGCTTACTGGCACTTAGCGCCCAAGATCTCAGGCAGGCCTGTGAGCTGATAGCCACCTTTGAGCCTCTCAATAAATACAATTCCAGAGGCCAATCGCAATTTTTTGTGAATCAGGCATTTGGTATGGAGCAGGATAGGTTTCTGGAACTGAGTCGGGAGTATGGCGTTGTGCAAGGCCAAGGGGTGCTGATGTTTTATTCCATCAAGCCCTATAACGATTACAACTATTTCGTTGTCGATTCCGTTTTGTCTGGTTGGTGCCAGATAATCCAAGCTCTGAGTGGCAAAAATGACGGGATTGAAAAAGTCTGCTTCGAGTTTCCAGCGCCAGTTTATGCAGAAAAATACCATGAGTTGTTTAAATGCCCAGTACTGTTTGAACAAGCGAGTAATTATATCGTCATCAAAGCCGAGGCATTAGCTTGGTCTTGTATCAATCGAAGCGCGCCAACCTTTGAGTTACTTCGAAGAGGTGCAGATGAAGAGCTGGAAAAAGTGCGTTTGGGATTGAGTTTTCATGAGAAGGTCAGCCGTGTCATTGGCCCTCTGCTAGACGGGAGTACACCGACACTGGAACAAGTCTCGGAGCAGCTGAACATGGCTCCCTGGACCGTCAGGCGCAAACTGGTGGAGGAGGGCGGCAGCTTTCAACAAACCTTGAATGATACTCGCCGCACCTTAGCCATAAGTTATGTACAGGATACGGCGTTAACCTTAGGTGAAATCGCTTACCTGCTAGGTTTTGGCTCACCTACTGCTTTTCAGCGAGCCTTTAAACGTTGGACGGGCGAAGCGCCTGGGCGCTTCAGAACGGCAAATATAAGTCCAAATAAAGAGAAATAGAAGATAGATACGGCTATAGAAACAGACACCCTAAGCGCTCTGTTTGCTCGCTTCCTCTGTTGCTCTGCTATCATCTTTTAGTTTGCGCCGAAGAATTTTTCCCACAGGCGACATGGGCAACTCGCTTCTAAACTCAAATTGACGAGGGATTTTATAGCCAGTGAGCTTGTTCTTGCAGAACGCTCTGATCTCTTCTCCTGTCAGTGAGGCATTGTCTTGTATAACAACATAGAGCTTAACCGCCTCACCGGTTTTAGTATCTTCAACACCGATAGCGGCGCAGTTAACCACATCAGGATGAGTGGCCACTACGCCTTCTATCTCATTGGGAAATACGTTAAAACCAGAAACTATGATCATGTCTTTGACTCGGTCGACTATGCTGACGAAACCATCTTCATCGATAATGGCGATATCACCGGTGAGCAGCCATTGCCCGTCTTGAGTGAATGACTCACGGGTGGCCTTAGGGCGATTCCAGTAGCCTTTCATCACTTGAGGACCTTTGACGCAGAGCTCACCTCGCTCGCCAACCGACACCTCTTCACCGAGTGCATCTATGCACTTGAGCGCCGTGTGTTGCAGCGCTTGACCCACGGTGCCTAATCGCTCTAAACCATTAATTGGATTCATGCATACGGCGGGTGAACATTCGGTCAGGCCATAAGCCTCGGAGATGCCAACGCTGGTGAGCGCTTTCCAGCGCTTGGCGGTATCGTCCATCAGGGCTGTGCCGCCGGACAGGGTAAATTTCATCTCACTAAAATCGATTTGTTTGAAACTCGGACTTTCCATCAGGGAAACGAATAGCGTGTTCAGCCCCATCAGGCCATTTATTTTAAAAGGTTTCATCGCCTTGATGAAGGTTTCGGTATCTCTTGGGTTAGCGATAAGTATGCTGTGCTGACCCAGTCTGAAAAATGCCATTAGATGCACAGTAAAAGAGTAGATATGGTACAGGGGCAAAGGAGCGACCATGATCGCTTGTCCATCATCCAGCATAGGCGCGCCGTGTTCATCATGCTGATGTGTCACTACGCCAGCTTGGAGCATATTTGCGATGATGTTGGTATTAGTGAGCTCGGCGCTCTTGGCGACACCTGTAGTGCCTCCTGTGTACTGTAGGACTATGGTGTCGTCTGGTTTATCGAGATGGGCAGGGGTAAATCCCTTGCCTAAATGCTGTTTCAGGACTTTTCTAAATGACACCGCCTGAGGCAAGTGGTAATTGGGAACCATCTTCTTGATGTGTTTGACTGTGGAGTTGATCAATACGCGCTTCACTGGGGGCAGCATATCGGCAAGGCTGGTGGTGATGATCAATTCGAGACTCGTTTCTGTCTGAATGTTCTCAACCGACTTGGCGAAGATATCCATACACAGAAGGGCTTTTGCGCCTGAATCATTAAACTGATGAATCATCTCAGGTTCGGTATACAAGGGATTGGTATTGACTATACGCAGTCCCGCCCGTAATGCACCAAACACGGCGATGGGGTATTGTAGGGTATTGAGCATCTGAATGGCGATAGCATCGCCAGGAACCAGCGAGGTTTGGTTTTGCAGGTAATGGGCGAATGCGGCACTGTAATGGTTAATGTCTTTATAGCTAAGAGTGTGGCCCAAACTGGTAAATGCCGGATTATCTTCGTACTTGGTAAAGGCTTCTTCGATGGCTTCAATAGCCGAGCCGTATTGTTTTAAGTCTATGGAATCAGAGATCCCCGGGGCGCGTTTACCATTCCAAAACGATGCTTCCATACTTGCCTCAATGCTTGTCGCGTTCCTGTCTTCTAGTGATACTAGTGAACAGTGCGCGTATTTTTAGTTTTTATTAGCGATTATTTAGCCACTCTCTCGACTATTACTTACTTCTTAGAAAATGATAAGCGAAGGGTAGTGACTAAAGATAACAAATTAATATCCTTAGTTTGCAATCTCAGCTATAGCTGAATAAAAGCTCTATTACTTTTAAATAGTGAATTACTGGGTGCGGGTTATGAGGGGAACAAAAAGGCCCATTGCAGCTTAGAGTTGCAATGGGCCTATATTTCAATCAGTCAGCTAGTTAAAGCTATCTAGCGTCAGTGGTTATTTAAACGAGCTCCAGATCGGGGCGTGATCCGATGGTTTCTCTATAGCGCGAAGTTCGTAATCTACATCGGATTCGACCAGACGTTCATTGAGTGACTTAGTCGCCAGTACCACATCGATGCGCAGGCCGCGGTTATCCACAAAACCTTTACTGCGGTAATCGAACCAAGAGTAACGCTCGGTGCGCTCAGGGTGCAGCTCGCGGAAAGTATCCAGTAATCCCCAATCCATTAGAGTCTTCAGCCATTCACGTTCTTCTGGCTGAAAGCTACACTTACCGGTTTTTAACCAACGTTTAGCGTTTGGCTCGCCTATGCCTATGTCGAGATCAACAGGTGAGATATTGATATCACCGATAATTGCGATATCTTCATCTGGCGTGTGGTGCTCGTTAAGGTAAGTCATCAGATCTTTATAGAACTGACGCTTGGCGGGGTACTTGGTTTCGTGGCTGATGTTGTCGCCCTGAGGAAAGTAGCCATTAAGCACAGTTAACGGACGGCCATTTTCTTGGGTGAAGGTTCCCATGATCATTCGGCGCTGAGCATCTTCGCTATCTGTCGGGAAGCCTTTTTGTACCTTAATAGGTTCGAGCTTAGAGAGCATGGCAACGCCGTAATGGGCCTTACCACCGTGGTAATGCACCTTGTAACCCATGGCTTCGACGTCGGCAGCCGGGAACACATCATCGTGTGCCTTGGTTTCCTGTAGGCCAATAACATCTGGCTGATGCGTGTCGATAAGCGCCTGGAGTTGATGCAGTCTGGCGCGAATGCCATTGATATTAAAAGATACTATTTTCATCTATTCAGAGTCCTTTACTAAACGTATGTTACGGCAGTACGCGCTTAAATGGCTTAACTATGACCTTGTCATACACGCCAGCAGCAATATAAGGGTCTACATCGGCCCAGGCTTGAGCGTCTTCTAACGATGGGAAATCCGCAACCACCAGTGAACCGGTAAACCCAGCTTCTCCCGGGTTTTCATTGTCGATAGCCGGGTGTGGACCTGCAACAAGCAGACGACCTTCATCGGCCAATTGTTGTAGGCGTGCCAGATGCTCTGGGCGAGCGGCAAGGCGTTTCTCTAAGCTGTTCTCTACATCTTGTGATGAGATCATATACCACATAGTTTTAGTTCCTTTTATTAGGCTAGCTAAGCACCCATGACCGATATTCAGTGACTTCTTATCAGTGCCGGATTACTTCTTAGTTAATTCTTTCTTATGTTCTTCAGGCATGTGTTTAAACAGGTAAACCACCGTCACGACCGTATTAAGCAAGGTCAGTGCGGTTAAGCCAAATACTTTGAAGTTGACCCAGGTTTCTTGGGACAAACTGAAGGCCACATAAATATTGATAAGGCCGCAGGCGATGAAAAAGGTTACCCAATACCAGGTGACATGGGCCCAAATTCTGTCTTCGACGACTAATTCTTTGCCTAGCATGCTCTTGAGGATAGGCTTATTGATGAACTGGCTGACTGCGAGAGCGATAGCAAATAGCGCGTAAACGACAGTTACTTTCCATTTGATGAAGGTGTCATCATGAAATACTAAGGTGAGGGTACCGAAAAAGGTCACCATCACGAAGGTCACCAGATGCATTTTCTCTATCTTCTTGTAGAGTGCATAGGTGACTATCAATTGCAGCGCTGTTGCGGCGATTAAGGCGCCACTGGCTACATAGATATCGAAGAATTTATAGACGGCAAAAAAGATGACTAAAGGCAGAAAATCGAGCAGTTGTTTCATAGGAATATTATCAAAATGGCTATTCAAAATTGAGAGCCCGAGTGTAACACGAGCGGCGGGGTAAACAAGTAGCATAAGCGGTTTAGCCTAGCTGATATACAGCATAGATGATGTATATGAAACAAGGCTGAAGTCCTTGATGAATCGTTAATCTCATCTAAGGCATATGATTCGCCGTCAGTATAGGACGCCAGCTCTTAGGTAAGGGGTTTATCCAGGCGTCGAGTAGGCTGTGAGACTTGAGTTTCCTGTGCTTGCCATAATCCATACCCTAAAATCTCCGTGAGCATTAGGGAAGCAGCCATTGCTATACTTGTGAATTTTGTTGCATTGATTTTATCTGTGCCTAAGACCTCTGCTACGGCAAGTTGAATTATCTTGGCATCTATAGAGCTTTGAGAATGACCATAAGCTGTAATCAAGACGGTTGCGAATTGCGTAAGCTGAAAAGGTATAGGCTGAATTGTTAAATGATAGCCAAGAGGCTTGAGCCTTAACTACTCAAACAAAAATCGTTTGAGGTCAGTTATTCTTATCTCTCTTAATATCATAGCTGCAAAGTAGGCTGTAAATCCGCCAATTACCAGGGAAAACAGGAGTGATGATGTCTGTTTTTGCTGCAGGTAATAGCCCAACATAGTACCAAAGTAAGCAAGCATCAATAAGTTAATTTTCGACCCGTCTTTAAATGCCGGATATTTGGAGGCGATATCTTTTGTGATACGAACTTGACCAAGCCAGCCAGAGAGTTTGAAGGTTATTTCTCGAAGGTCACCACTGCTGTCTTTCCTTGTAGTGTAATTCGTATGTTCAAAGCCATTCCTTTCTCGATACTGCTCAAGCTTCTCTATTATTGTTTCCATTTTTAATATCCTGTCACGACTTAGCTTATCCAATTGAGAGCTTACTTATTTATTACTCTTAATAAAACTGCTTTTCTCTGTAATCAGTCTCTTGTTTTTCAGGCTCATTTCATAGTGAAAGTTTATAACGTTAACTCCCTTTTGCATTTGTTTCCGTTTTATTATCGATAAATCTATAATGCTGCGGTAAAGCGAGATGGTAACAACAAGATCATAATAACAAGATAGCGAACAGATTGGAGTTTTTACAAAATATGAAGAGACAGTTGAATGCTGTTAAATACGCCGTAGCCTTATCCCTTGGCCTGTTTAGTTTTACTGCGAGCGCAAGCGATACCTTGACCGCTGAAGAAGTGATTGGCTTACAGCAAGTCGCACAAGCACAAGTGAGTCCATCGGGTGATAATGTTGCCTTTACTCGCTATGTGCCCCGTGAGCTGTATAAAGAAGAAAATGGACTGCATTGGGCTGAGCTTTATCTTGTGGATGATAAAGGCGTCGAGCGCCCTTACATCACAGGTCAGGTGACGGTTAATAACATTCAGTGGTCTGCAGATGGCAGCTTGATTTATTTTCTCGCCAAAATGGGCGAAGACAAGTTTACCGCGCTTTATCAGATCCCTTTTAACGGTGGTCAGGCGCAAAAGACGCTAGCGCTAAAAGAGACTGATGTCGCTAGCTATGCCCTAAGCCATGACGGTAAGCAGATCGCCATTATTGCCAAACCAGCTAAAGACAAAAGCGTCAAAGAACTTAAAAAGCTCGGCTTTATGGCCGAAGTCTATGAAGAGAACCTCACGAATAAGCAATTGTTCGTGCTTGACTTGGCGGTGACCGATAAGCCGCTGACACCAGTAGCCTGGAACATTGAGGACTATGTCTCTGATGTGCAGTGGTCATCAAATGGCGAGCGGCTGTTAGTGAAGACTCAACCAACTGCGCTTATTGATGATAAGTACATGAAGTCTCAGTGGCACATCGTTAATGTGGCGAAGCAGAAGGTGATGACCTCATTTATCACCGAAGGTAAGCTGGGTGATGCCGAGTTTTCTTATGATGGCAAGTATGTCGCTATTTTAGGCGCCGAAGATAAGCACGATCCTGCCGCTGGCCGTCTTTATCTCGCAGAAACTAAAACCGGTAAGATCAGTGAGTGGTTACCCAATCACTTAGGTCACGTGAGTGATTTCGAGTGGAAAAATGACAAAAATGAGCTCTACTTTATCACTAACATTGATACTGACTCGGTTGTTGGCTTAATCAAACCTGGTAGCAATGATTATCAAAAAGTAGTTAAAGCGGGTACGTTTATCGCCTCTCAGTTGAGCCTCTCAGATTCTGACCAGACCATTGCACTTCGCGCCAATACCGATAAGCATCCAAATGAAGTCTATATGCTGCGTGGTAGTAAGCACAAAGTGAGCCGCTTGAGTAACTCGAACACTTGGCTCGATGACAAACGCCTGGCTAAGCAAGAGTCTATTTCGTTTAACGCGAAAGATGGTGTAGAGATAGGTGGCGTACTTATTTACCCACTGGATTATAAAAAGGGTCAACGTTATCCACTTATCATGTCGGTACACGGCGGTCCAGAGAGTCATGACAAAGACGGTTGGCTGACCAATTATTCCCGTCCTGGTCAGCTGGGCGCGACTCAAGGTTATGCAGTGTTTTACCCGAACTACCGTGGTAGTACGGGTAAAGGTGTCGACTACTCAAAGCTTGGTCAGAATGATTATGCTGGTAAAGAGTTCGATGATTTAGTCGAGTTTAAAGACCATTTAGTCGATATGGGCTTAGTTGATAGTAAGAAGGTCGGTATTACCGGTGGTTCATACGGTGGTTATGCCTCAGCTTGGGCGGCGACCAAACTGACTAAGCATTTCGCAGCTAGCGTGATGTTTGTCGGTGTGACTAACCAGCTATCCAAGTTTGGTACAACCGATATCTCTAACGAGATGCATCTGGTGCATGCCCGCTCTTACCCTTGGGATAAGTGGCAGTGGTACTTAGAGCGTAGCCCAATTTATTGGGCGGGTCAGTCAGAAACGCCACTGCTTATTATGCATGGTAAAGATGATCCCCGTGTTCACCCAGCGCAATCTATGGAACTTTACCGCTACATGAAGGTGCAGGGGAAAACGGTACGTTTGGTTTACTACCCGGGCGAAGGCCATGGTAACCGTAAGGCTGCCGCTCAGTATGACTATCATCTACGTCTGATGCGCTGGATGGATCACTATCTGAAGAGTGACGGTAAAGAGATGCCAGCGAATGAGCTAGATCATAAAGCTAATCTCGAGGCGGTTAAGAAGGACGCTTAATTCAGTCATTGCTTACCGCTAACAAATAAAAACGCCTGAGCATGCTCGGGCGTTTTTATTTGTCGTTATTACATTCTTAAATAGATTGGGATGACTAATCTCAACTATATGGTTTAGTTTTCTACATAGACATACATAAGAACAGATTTTAGTTAACAAATCAGTATCAAGTTTGCTGAAATATTTTGGGGTTCAATTTGTTGTAATATAGAGGGATTTATGAAAAATATTCTTGTGCTTTTTTTCGCCATTATTTTTGGTGTGGTCTTGATAAAAGCTTGTATGCGCGGTCAGGAGGTTTCTAAATGGCCGTCTGTTGAGGGGCATGTTACATCATCTGAAATTGTTAAAAAGGTAGAACAAAAGACTAAAACACAAAATGATAGAAAAGTTAGGTATACCGAGACTAAATACGTTTTAAAATTAACTTATGAGTATGAAGTTAACGGCACGCCTTATTCTGGAAGAGACTCATCGTTTGGTGAAAGTTCAAGCTTGAGCGCTAAGCAAAAACAGAAACGATATCCGGATGGCAAATCGGTAAACGTTAAGTTTGATCCAAAAAATCCCTATGATAGCGTTGTAAAAATATAGTCACTGCAGTGGTGTAGCTGTAAATAAGAGCGCCAACTCTGTGAGTTGGCGCTCTGGTGTCTATTGGTTAAGCTTTAGGTTGCGGCCTTCATATTGCGGGTAAATTCACCAAGCTTAGTTAACAATGCGGTTTCATCATCTTTATTAGCGGCAATAATCTTCACTACCGCAGAACCTGAGATTACGCCTGCAGCGCCAGCTTCAATAGCCTCTTTCACTTGGGAAGGCTCAGCGATACCGAAACCCAGTAGTGGCGGCGCACCGTTGTACTCTTTGAGGCGAGATAAAATTTCACTGATTGGCATCCCGGCTTTTGCCTCTGTACCTGTGACGCCGGCGCGTGAAAGCAAATAAGTATAACCTTCACCTTTATCGCTCACCATCTTTAGGGTGTCACTATCTGCATTTGGCGGTGCAATAAAGATAGGCGCTACATTATGAGCCTTGGCAGATGCGATAAATGGCTCAGCTTCTTCAACGGGCACATCGGCGATAAGCACCGAGTCTACACCAGCAGCTTGAGCCTTAGCGTAAAAGCTATCGATACTCTTGGTATAAACCAAGTTAGCATAAAGCAAAAGACCGATGGGTAGCTCCGGATATTTAGCCCGAATGACAGTGAGCATCTCGAAACACTGAGTCGGTGTAGTACCGGCTGCCAGTGAGCGTAGATTTGCACCTTGAATAACAGGGCCGTCGGCCAATGGATCAGAAAAGGGGAAGCCCAGCTCCAGGGCATCGGCACCATTTTCGACTAAACAGTCGATGATCTTTAATGACAGTTCAGGGCTTGGATCGCCTAAGGTCACGAATGGCACAAACGCGCCTTGGTTTTTTTCTTTCAGTGCGGCAAATGCTGCCTGGTAACGGCCTGCTTGTTTAGATTCGGTCATCGCCGCTCTCCTGTGCTTTTTCACGGTTTTCTAGAATGTCTGCGACGGTGAAGATATCTTTATCACCTCGGCCAGATAGGTTAACCACTAAGATGGTTTCCTTGGTGGCTTTTTCTGCAAGCTTGAGTGCATATGCTATGGCGTGTGATGACTCAAGCGCCGGGATAATCCCTTCACAACGGGCGAGCAGCTGGAAGGCGTCAAGTGCTTCATCATCTGTTGCGGACTCGTAAGTCGCGCGGCCGGTAGCCGCAAGATGCGCATGCTGAGGACCGACCGATGGGAAATCGAGTCCCGCCGATATAGAGTAAGACTCTTCGATTTGACCTTCACTGTCTTGCATTAACGGTGCTTTCATGCCAAAGAAAATGCCTGTTTTACCGTGCTTAAGTGGTGCGCCATGCATAGGGGTATCGATACCAAGACCCGCAGGCTCTACACCGATAAGTTGTACACTTTCTTCATCGATGAAGTCGGCGAACATGCCGATGGCGTTTGAGCCGCCACCAACACAGGCAATAACCGCGTCGGGAAGACGTCCTTCACGCTCAAAAAGTTGTTTCTTGGTTTCTTCGCCAATCATGCGTTGAAATTCACGCACGATAGTGGGGAAAGGATGCGGCCCGGCAGCGGTACCAAGTAAGTAGTGAGCTTTTTCATAGCTGCCTGACCAGTCTCGCATGGCTTCGTTACAGGCATCTTTCAGGGTAGATGAGCCAGATGTGACGGGAATAACTTCTGCGCCCATTAGCTTCATTCTAAAGACGTTAGGAGACTGACGCTCTATGTCTTTAGCGCCCATGTAGACCTTACATTTTAGATCTAACAGTGCACAGGCGAGGGCGGTTGCTACACCGTGTTGGCCAGCACCTGTTTCGGCGATGATCTCTTTCTTACCCATGCGTTTGGCAAGCAAGGCCTGACCCAAAACCTGGTTGGTCTTGTGGGCGCCGCCGTGAAGCAGGTCTTCGCGCTTGAGATAGATTTTTACCAGAGGATTTGGACTCAAGTTTCGGGTCAATGTCAGTGCCGTTGGGCGACCTGCATAGTTTTTCAAAAGATCACTGAATTCGGCTTGAAAGGCTTCATCTTCTTGAGCTTCAATAAACGCCGTTTCGAGCTGTTTTAGTGCAGGCACTAATATCTGCGGTACGTACATACCGCCGTATTCGCCGAAGTAGGGGTCGAGTTTGGTCATAAGGTTATCCTAAAGTGTTGTTCAGCGAGTAGTACTTGCTATTGAGTATGATCTTGTTGTCACGTGTGCTCATTTGTAAGCACAAACTCCGCGCACGCTCCTAAACCTCATACTTAATTTCTGCGTTCTACACGCCGACTATAATTTCAAAGTTTAATCTGATAAATAATCTTAAAGTTCAATATATTAATACTGTCTGAGGGCGCTAAAAGCGGCGGCGATCTTATGATGATCTTTCTGCCCCGGTGCACTCTCTAGGCCTGAGTTAAAGTCCAGGCCATAAAATCCTTGTTTGCTCGCGTTATTGGCATTGTCTGCATCTAAACCGCCAGCAAGCATGGCGTCTTGTTTATTTGGTAGTGACTGTTGCCAGTCGAAGCTAAGGCCTGTTCCACCAAATTGCTCGCCAGTTGCCTTGTTGCTTTTGCTGTCGAACAAGATGCGATCGACATTTGTGGGAATAGCAAGCTCACTGTCGGTTTGCTCCGGATCAAGTTTAATCGCCACAGCTTTCCAAATCTGCGCCTTGCTGTTCGTGGCTTCTAAGGCGATTCGAACTTGAGCGATATCATACTCAGACTCACTGCCGTGGAGTTGCACCGCAAACAGCTCGAGTGATGATGCTATATCGGCGATAGTCTTAGCCGACGCGTTAACAAATACACCGACAAAATTGAGCTGCGTACCCGAGAACCGATGAGTAGCTACCAGAGACTTAGCATTGTCTGGCGTGATATAGCGAGGTGACTTTTCGGCGAAAATGAGACCACCATAAATAGCGCCAGCATCGGCGACAACATTTGCATCTTCTACCGATGTGAGACCGCAGACCTTGTTGTGGCCGAGCGTCAATGTACGACAAGCCAAGTCTAAGTCATCAGCTGCCATCAGTGAGCTGCCGACCAGGAAGCCATCTACTAATGGACTCAAGCGTCGAACCTGTGCCTGATTGTATATCCCTGATTCGCTGATCACCACACGATCTGACGGTATACGAGGCGCAAGCTCCTCTGTCGTGGCCAAGTCGGTAGACAAGTCACGCAGGTTACGGTTATTGATGCCGATAATGTTGGCATTGAGTGTAATGGCGCGCTCGAGCTCGGCTTCATTGCTCACCTCTGTGAGTATGTCGAGGTGGTACTTGTCTGCTTCGCAGGCCAGAGCTAAGTATCGGTCATCATCGAGTACGGAAAGCATCAATAGGATAGCATCTGCGCCTTGGTGGGCGGCGAGCTTAACTTGATAGCTATCGATGAAAAAATCCTTACACAGGATTGGCTGCTTAACACGGGCGCGGACTTTGGGAATATAATCCATATCGCCCTGAAAGAACTGCTCATCTGTGAGTACCGAGATCCCAGCAGCATAGTCATTGTAGACATCGGCTATGGCTTCGACATCGAAATCCGTTCGGATAAGGCCTTTGGATGGGCTGGCTTTCTTGCATTCGAAGATAAAACCGGCATTTGGCGCCCTTAATGCCTCGAACAAACTGCGATCTGATATTTTGGGTTTAAGGCTCGCTTCCGGAAAGCGTAGCTTCAATGCTTCCATATGTGCAGCCTTAGTATCGACGATTCTAGTCAATACATTACTGCTCTTAGACGGGCTGTCGCCGTTTTCTTTATTGCTTTGTCTTAAGTCTAGTGTTGAACTACTCACGCTATTGCTCCTAATCCTATTTTTCATCTGACTTTGCTGCAACGCTGGCACTGGCAAGTTGCTCGAGTAAGCTGTAGGCCTTACCACTGGCTAGGGTCTCGAGTGCTAAGGCTGTACCTGTTTTGACTGAGTCACACACACCTGAGATGTAAAGCGCACAACCTGCGTTGGCGGCAACAGCGTGACTGTGTGCGGCTTGACCTTGCCCTTGTAGTATGGCGCGAGTGAATTTTGCGTTTTGCTCGGGAGTGCCTCCTTCGAGATCCTTAAGCTGGGCAGGGGTTACGCCTAACTCTTCTGGTGTGATCTGGTATTGTTTTATCTCACCTTCAACCAACTCACACACTAAGGTGTCACCGTGGATAGCCACTTCGTCCAAACCACTGCCATGGACTACCATAGCGCGCTTCATGCCCAATGCTTTCAATACTTCGGCGATAGGTTTAACCAGTTCACTGCTGTATACCCCGAGCAAGATGAAATCCGGATGAGATGGATTGATCAAAGGTCCTAATACATTAAACAGGGTGCGGGTCTTCAGTGCTTGGCGAACAGGCACCGCGTGACGCACACCACCATGGTAGTGGGGAGCAAACAGGAAACACAGGCCGAGTTCATCGAGACAATCTCGTGCGGTTTCAGGCGCCATGGTTAAATCGATACCGAACTGGGCAAGCAGATCCGATGAACCTGATTTACTCGAGACACTACGATTACCGTGTTTGGCCACCTTAGCTCCCGCTGCTGCTGCGACGAAGGCGGCAGTAGTAGAGATATTGATGGTGTTATGACCATCACCGCCAGTACCGACGATGTCGACGATGCCTTGAGCACGTGTACTATCACTCGGGGCTGGAAATGGTTTTGCCGCTGCGCGCAATGCATCGGCAGCGCCTGAGATTTCATCGATAGTCTCACCGCGCATCTTCATTGCGATCAGCATGCCAGCCATGGCTACTTCACTCATCTCACCTTGGATGATGGCGCCAACAAGAGATTTCGACTCGGCGCGGGTTGCACTTTGGCCTGCATAGAGTTTATCTAATAGAGGTTGAAGTTGGCTCATTGTGCATCTCCTGTTTTGCTGAGGTATGAATATGGGCATCGGTTAAGTAGTTCAGGGTCTGTGTCAGCAGTTGGCTTCCGAGTGTAGTTAAAATTGATTCCGGATGGAATTGAAAACCTACCGCCTTATGACTCTTGTGGCTGATAGCCATAGGCATATCTTCGGTTGTGGCTATTATCTCGAGGCAATCGGGCACTTGGGTTGCCACTAAGCTGTGATAACGGGCCACAGGAAGCGGTGAGGGCAGATTGGCAAAGATATCGACTCCTTCATGGAAGGTCGGGCTTGCTTTACCGTGTACCACTTGAGGGGCGCGTTCAACCTTGCCGCCGTAGTGCTCAATTATGGCCTGATGACCGAGACAAATTCCCAGCATAGGCACCTTGCCGGCCAGTTTGGCAATTAGCGCCATTAGGCAGCCAGCTTCATGGGGCGCGCCGGGGCCGGGTGAGAGTACCAGGGCCGCCTTGCCTGTTTCGTTTAACAACTTGTTGGCGATAAAGTCTGCGCTGAGATCGTTACGATAGATAACCACCTCGAAGCCTAAGCTTCTGAATTGATCCACCAGGTTGTAGGTGAACGAATCGAAATTGTCTAAAAGGTAAAGTTTCATAGTCCGCCTCCCATTTTTATTGCGGTTATTACGGCCTGTGCCTTTTGACGAGTTTCGTCGGCTTCGGCCTGTGGATCTGAATCAAATACTACACCAGCTCCAGCTTGAATATGGGCGATGCCATTTTTAACAAAGGCTGAGCGGATGACGATACAAGTATCCATGTCACCAAGGCCATTGAGATAACCTGCTGCTCCGCCATAGCTGCCGCGTCGGGTTTGCTCGACACCGCGAATAAGTTGCGATGCGCTCACCTTAGGTGCGCCAGTTAACGTGCCCATGTTCATACAGGCCTGATAGGCGTGCAGGGCATCGAGATCTATACGTAGTTGCCCTGTGACGCGACTGACTAAGTGCATCACATGGGAGTATCTGTCTACTTTCAATAACTCAGGGATCTTACGAGTACCACTTTGGCTTATACGGGCTACATCATTTCGAGCAAGATCGACCAGCATCAAGTGCTCAGAAAGCTCCTTCTTATCCAGACGGAGCTCGAGTTCAATACGGCTGTCGAGATCGGCATCTATCTGACCATCGGCTGTCTTACCACGCTGACGGGTACCGGCTATGGGGTAAATCTCCACCTGATTAGTGTGAGTCTCATATTTAAGCGCGCTCTCAGGTGATGCGCCAAACACGGTGAAATCATCGCCCCTGAAATAGAACATATAAGGACTCGGGTTTGTCAGGCGCAGGGCGCGGTAGGCTCCGAGAGTGTTGGGACATGGCAAGCTGAAACTGCGTGATGGCACGACCTGAAAGATATTACCGGCCACAATATGAGACTTAAGAGAGATGACTGTGTTTTTAAAAGTCTCGTCCGAGATATCGACAGCAACTTCGGCGGTAACCGGTATCAGTTCGCCAGCGGCTGCGACCCGTTCAATCTGAGCTTTGACTAACTCGACACGTTTGGCGAGTACCTTGGCATACTCGTTCTTGAGCGTCGGCTCTGCTATAAAGTTATGGGTGACGATATTGGCCGTTTCTTGTTGACGGTCGACAGTGAGCAGGGTTTCGGCCAGGTAAAACAGATAATCCGGGCACGTGTTAGCACCGTGGGGCACCTGAGGTAGGGGCTCGACGGTATCGATAAGATCGTAAGCCAGTACGCCACCTAAGAATAGGTCTTCAAATGCCGGGCTGGCTCCGCAATCAATCTCTTGGACTAAGGCGCGCAGACCATCTAAGGGAGAGGTAGATTTGAGTCTGGCATCTTCATCTAGCTGCGCGGTTTGTTTTGCTAATGTCAGCTTAAGTACGTTGTTTTCTAAGTTTGAACTGGCACTATGAAAGAAGGTTTGAATCGGCAAGAGTAGAGACTGACCATTGTCGGTCAAGGCGGTAAATGTCAGTTGGTAACCTTCACAACGTATCATCAAGGCTGCATCGGTTAGGATTAGGCTCTTGATATTATCCTTACTCTCGATTTCAGCAGATTCGAGCAACATGGTGTGGGGCGCATCTTGAGTAAGATGCTGATATAAACTTAAAGGATCTTCCGGGTAGGAGATCCGCTCCTTACTCGTGTTGACTTGAGCTAGTTTCATCTGTTGTTTCTCTTCTCTATTCAATTCTTTCATTTATGCGCTTAAATATCGGCTTTTTCTAATTGGTTATGTTTGCTCAAAATTGGGTACAAAAAAGCCCGCATCTTGTGCGGGCTTCTTGTTGAATCTTGTCTCTTTTACATGAGCACAGAATTTCACACCACCCGCTAAGTTGGGAAGTGCCACCACCAATTGATGTTTTGTGCTGAAAAAAATGTCTTCATCTGAAAAATGATTCCGTTTTAAAAGTGAGAACGTGTAAAAGTTAAATGCTTTCTTTGCATTCAGTGGCTATATAAAAGCATTAGCGAGTCAATGATGTCAATTGAATATTTTTATATTTGATCTTATCTGACCAGAAGGGGGGAATTATGGGTTTTTTAGTGCTGGAATAATGAGAGTTTAACAAGAGTTTTCTAGGCTATTTAGCTCTTATTTATGTTTATTCCCCTTTTGCTAACAAACTCAAGTAGAATAAGTCCATGACAGATGAAATATTATTAATCGACCTCCATAGCCACACAAATGCTTCGGATGGTCAACTTAGCCCCTCCGAACTGATTGAAAGAGCGATTGGAAATGGTGTGCAGATGTTTGCGATCACCGATCACGATACCACCGCAGGATTAGCCGAAGCTCACGCCTATAATCAAAATCATGAGTCCCCCTTAACGTTAGTCAATGGTGTTGAAATTTCGACGAGCTGGCATAACCACGATATTCATATTGTGGGCCTCAATGTGAGTCTGGAAGATGAGGCGTTCGAAGCTTTTCTTGCAAACCAGAGAGAGCTGCGTGAGATCAGGGCCAAAGAGATAGGCATAAGGCTAGCTAAGGCTGGAATTGAAGGAGCCTATGAAGGGGCGAAAGCTCTGGCTGGAGGCGCCGCATTGAGTCGAGGGCATTATGCCCGTTGGCTTGCCAATAATGAATATGCAACCAGCATGGCAAATGTATTTAAGAAATACTTGGCTCGCGGTAAAACGGGTTATGTGCCTAATAACTGGTCGGATATGGCCACGGCTATCGAGAAGATACATCAAGCTGGCGGTGTTGCAATTTTGGCTCATCCAAGTGGCTATAAGCTGTCGGCTAAATGGGTCAAACGTCTGGTGCGGGAATTTAAAGAGGCTGACGGTGATGCCATGGAAGTGGTTGGAAGTCGTCAGACGATAGAAGATCGTAATAATTTAATCGCATTAAGTCTGCAAAATGAGTTAGCTGCATCCCTTGGCAGTGATTTTCATTTTCCAGGCAGTTTTATCGAGCTTGGTAAGAGCATGTTTCAGCCCAAGGGTGTTAATTGGGTGTGGCAGATGGACAGTTGGAATAGTGAGCGAATAGTTTCTCAAGCTTAGGTTCACCTTGCATCTGAGCTTTCAAAAGCGTTTTAGAGCACTTTTCTAGAAACTAGCCGGGCTACCCCACAGATTTGAAGTATTGGAATAAGAGTATATGAGTCAGTTTTTTTACGTACATGAAGAAAACCCCCAGCCACGTTTGATTAATCAAGCGGTTAATGCCCTTAAGAATGGCGGCGTCATCGTTTATCCGACAGATTCAGGGTATGCCCTTGGGTGTTTGCTTGGCGAAAAAGATGCCATGAGCCGTATGGCGCGTATTCGTCAGATTGATAACGATCATAATTTCTCTCTTATGTGTCGTGATCAGTCTGAGTTATCAGCTTATGCTAAGGTCGATAATCAGGCATATCGAGTGCTCAAGCACCATACACCAGGACCTTACACCTTTATTTTTAAGGCCAGTAAAGAGGTGCCTAAGCGACTGCAAAACCCAAAGAAGAAGACGATTGGTATTCGTGTGCCGGATAATGTTATCGCGCTAGCCTTGCTTGAAGCCTTGGATGCGCCTTTGATGTCGACCAGTTTGATTCTACCGGGTGAAGAGTTTACTGAGTCAGACCCAGAGCATATTCGCGATATTCTGGAACACCAGGTCGATGTGATCATACATGGTGGCTACCTTGGTGAGAAACCGACAACAGTGCTCGACATGTCAGATGGTGCTATGGAAGTGATCCGCGAAGGCGCTGGAGATATCAGCCCCTTTATCTAGCTCTCAATTCATTACCTCCCTCAGTCGGCGCCCAATATGGGCGTTTCATTCTCATCATCTCTATCGGCTAATTATCTGTGCAACTCATTGTGAACAGGGTATAATCGCGCGCTGGTTTGCTAATCGCCTTTATTTAAGGTGCTTATTGAACTGTCGAAGATTTTATTTTATACCGTTTTGGTTGGTTAAAAACAGAACATAATCAAGTATTAGAGTAGTTTAAGCTGAGGAACTCGATGCAAGGGACTCAAAAAAATTTGCCCTTGGCCATTGTCAGAGGTGAGCCGGTAAAACAGCTTCCTGCCGATCTCTTTATTCCGCCAGAAGCACTGGAAGTGTTTCTTGAGTCGTTTGAAGGCCCGCTAGATTTACTCTTATACCTGATACGTAAGCAAAAACTCGATGTTGTAGAGCTGCCAATATGGCCCGTGACTAAGCAATATCTTGAGTATATTGAGCTACTGCAAGGCGCACGAGTCGAGCTTGCCGCCGATTATTTAGTCATGGCGGCCACCCTCGCTGAAATTAAGTCTCGTCTGTTACTGCCAAGGCCTGTGACTGAAGATGAAGAGGAGGAAGATCCTCGAGCTAGGTTAATACGTCAACTTAAGGCCTATGAGGTGATTAAAGAGGCGCAGCAGCAACTCGATAATCTGCCCAGACTCGAGAGAGATGTGTTTCAGGCAAAGGTAACACCGGCATCGGATATCAAGCCTGTGATAGTGCCCCCTCAAGTGTCTTTAACTGAGATAGCTTTAGCATTTGGTGCAGTCATGAAGCGAATCGAGGCGACAGAACATCACCATGTTAGGCGTGAAGTTTTGTCGACGCGAGAACGCATGATACAGATTTTGGCTAAGCTGGATGGTGAGGAATACTTGCCATTTGAAGCACTTTTTGATGCCAAAGAAGGGCGTGGTGGTGTGGTAGTCAGTTTTTTAGCCTTAATGGAACTGGTTAAAGAGTTATTGGTCGAGCTTGTACAGAGTGACCCATTTTCCCCCATACATGTTAGGGCGTATTGATTGTCTAGCCAGAAGAAGCAGCAAAAACTGCAGATAAATCCCGATCAGCTTAAGCAGTTGATCGAAGCGAGCCTGTTTGTATTAGGTAAAACCGTCAGTATAAAGAGCCTGAAAGAGTCTGTGCTAGTGAATTTCAGTGTCACTCGGGTTAAGATCAAAGCTGCGATTGAAGAGTTACAACAAGATTATGAGGGGCGAGGTGTTGAGCTAGTCAGCGTCGCCGGCGGCTATCGATTTCAAACTATCGAAGCCTTAAGTCCTTATCTTCAGCCCCTGTGGCAGGAGAAGGCACCAAAATATTCACGGGCAACCTTAGAAACCTTGGCCGTAATTGCATACCGTCAACCTGTGACTCGAGGTGATATAGAGTTTGTCAGGGGCGTAGCAGTCAGTAGTCAGACCATAAAAAGTTTGACTGATAGACAATGGATTAAAACGGTGGGGCATAAAGAAGTTCCGGGCAGACCGGCGTTGTATGCTACTACCACCGATTTTTTAGCCTATTTTGGCTTAGAACGTCTAGCGGACTTACCGCCGTTAACCGATACTGAGTCTTTAGAGGCCCTTTTTTCAAATGTGAATTCAAGTTCGGATTCAAATGAAGAAACAGGGTCTGAAGATACATTAAACACAGAAGAGTCTACTAATGAGTGAAAAATTGCAGAAAGTCTTGGCCCGTGCAGGCCATGGCTCCCGTCGTGAGATGGAGGCATGGATTGCTGCAGGTCGAATTAGTATAGATGGTGAGATTGCTAATCTTGGTGATCGCATCGAAGCCGATGTAAAGATCCGTATAGATGGTCGAACCGTTTCGATTAAATCTGAAGAGGATCTGATCTGTCGAGTGATTGCTTATCATAAGCCAGAAGGTGAGATTTGTAGTCGCAAAGATCCTGAAGGTCGTCCTACGGTATTCGACCGTCTGCCAAAGACACGTGATTCGCGTTGGGTGGCAGTTGGTCGTCTCGATATCAACACCTCAGGTCTGTTGCTGTTTACTTCAGATGGTGAGCTGGCAAACCGCTTGATGCACCCATCTAACGAAGTTGAACGTGAATACGCAGTACGTACTTTCGGTGAAGTTAATGATGCCTGTATTCAACGCCTGAGAACCGGTGTCACCTTAGAAGATGGCCCGGCCAGTTTCGATAAGGTGAAAGCGGCTGGCGGTGAAGGCATGAACAAGTGGTGGCATGTGTCACTTGCCGAAGGTCGTAACCGTGAAGTTCGCCGTTTATGGGAATCTCAAGAAGTGCAGGTGAGCCGTCTTATCCGTATTCGTTACGGCATGATTGAGCTGCCTAAGTCTCTGCCTCGTGGCGGTTGGGTTGAGTTGACCATGGAGCAGGTGAATTACCTGAGAAAAACGGCTGGCTTGAAAGAGGAGACTCGTACTGTTATAGGTACAGATAAGCACAGCGTCGCTCGCTCAAAAGTGAAAGGTGCTAAGATCCGTCGAGCAGTGCGTAAGCATAAATCCGTAGCAAGCAAACCTGTTCGTAAGAGAACTTAGTTAAATAAATGACTAGATTACTAGGATTTAGTGCCTAGGAACCTATCTAGTATGAATTAGAAAAGGCTGCAAATGCAGCCTTTTTTGTGTCGGAACACTTATGCAATATTTCTATGGACTGAAAATCCCTAGAACCTAAGCCCTAGGCTCTAGGCTCTAGAACCTTCCTTACTGCGCGCTTAGCTGCTGACCGTTGACATCTACAGAGTCATCGCCCATCAGATAAAGATAAGTCGCCATGATATCTTCTGGCTCTTTGAGTGTGCTTGGGTTTTCGGCCGGATAGGCATTTGCGCGCATACCTGTACGAGTTGCACCAGGATTGATGCTGTTGACTCTCAAGCTCGAACCTTCATATTCATCGGCGATAGATTGCATCATGCCTTCGGTTGCAAATTTAGAGATGGCGTATTCGCCCCAGAATGCACGGCCTTGACGTCCGACGCCGCTAGAGGTAAATACCAGTGATGCTTTAGGTGCCTTCTTCATGATAGGCAGTAGTGCTCTGGTCATCATGATTTCGGCGATAACATTCACCTGCATGACCTCTTTCACTGAATCCATTGAGATATGCTCAAATGGGCCTAAAACGCCTAGCAGACTCGCGTTATGTAGAGCACCATCCAAATGGCCAAACTGCTCTTGGATAGTCTCTGCCATGTCGATATAATTTTGCTCGGTTGCGCCTTTTAAATCTAAAGGAACAATCGCAGGCTTAGGGTAACCGGCTTGCACTATCTGGTCATATACGGCTTCTAACTTCTTAACTGTCTTCCCTAGAAGAATAACGGTGGCGCCATGCTTCGCGAAACTGATGGCAGCCGCGCGTCCGATCCCGTCACCAGCGCCTGTTACGAGTATAGTTTTGTTAATAAGTAGATCTTTTGCAGCTTGATATTCCAACATGAGTCAATATTTCCTGTCGGCGGAAAACCCCGCCACCTCTAGAGTCACTGATGTGATGAACACTTGTTTTAAACAAATGATTAATTATTGTGCGCATATTCATTGTTTGTATGTGACAAAAATGTAGCTAAGTCAATATTTTTACGTTAACTTGAGCTTAGGTAAGGACTGGTAAAAGTCCTACTTTGGTCACACGGTATTGCCTATTGTGACCAAATTTTTTGGGGAAAACAAAAATTATTACAACAAGATTTGGGGAACAAAGATGAAAAGACTCTTTTTGGGTGTTGCGATTGCATCTGCGCTAGGACTCACGGCCTGTAGTGAAGATAGTGTCGATGAGTTAAAAGATAAGGTTGAGCCTCTGATCCCTGAGTCTCATATCGCATTCGATCCAGGTAATGTAGATCCTGCAAAACGTACTCTACCTTTGCCAAATGACTTGCTCTTTAATGACACCATAGATGGCACGATTAATCTCCCTGGCGAAGCGCTCGACGGCTCCAGCGATTATACCGATCCTTCAATGGCTCTCGGTGCACTCGATGGCTGGTCGACCACGGCACCTATCTCTATCGATGTAGAACTTGCTTCTGATCATGATGGCACAATGTTATCACTCGATGAGGTTTCAGTATTTCAGACCGGTGCGGTGAGGATGTTCGAGGCAACAGTCGGTGGTCCGTTATCTTCTGATCCCGAATGTAAAGTCAGTCCATCAGTTTCTGCCTGTAAAGTCGGCGTCGAGTTAACATTTGGTGTTGATTTTGTCTCTAAGGCTGTCGGCAATAAAATTGTTATTGTTCCTCTAAAACCATTAAAGGCAAATCAGTCTTATATCTATGTAACGACCAATCTAATACAAGATTCAGCAGGTCAGGGGATTGCTCCTTCATCGACTTACAACTCTGTCAGGTTGGATATTGACACTCATCCACTTGAAACTGAAGCTCAATTATCTCTTCAAACCTTAGTGAATAGTTATGAGAAGGGCATAGCGGCTGAGCATGGTGTGGATCTTGAAACAATTAGTTATTCGGGTCTGTTTACCACTCAATCTGTTGCTGATGTGTATGAGACATTAAAACTATTAATGGCTGACCCTACCCCAGAAAATCCTTATGCCCCTCGCTTCTCTGTTCTGCCTACGCCATTAGGTTATACAGTTGCAACCGCTGCAGGTATTCCTTCCGAAGCGGGTGATATATTCAAAATTGCTGATTTGGCCAATGTATATACAGCTGAGTTAATCTTGCCTATCTTCGGTGATTGCTCATCTGAAAAGTGTTTAGATGAAAATATGATGCCAGCAATTAATGGCAGCTGGAAGGCAGCAGGTGATAGCCCAGTTTCAGTGATGCTGGCACTACAAGCGGGCACCATGAGTCAAGAAAGTTACGGTATGCAAGCCATGGCCTATGATATTGACCCTGCAGCAGGCATTGCTAACCCTGCGCTTTTAGCTGGAAAAACTTGGTTACTCGATGATGGCACCGCGGCGGATAAAGCCAAACATCTAACTAAGTTTAACCCTATTCCTGCCATTAAAGGGCATGAGACAGTTCCAGTATTTATTACTTTGCCTGATGCGGCTAAACTCGTTGCTTTTAGTGCAGAGCAAGGTATTACCTTCGTACCGCCTACAGCTGGTTGGCCCACTAATATTGCACTACATGGTTTGGGGGGCGGTAAAGAGACTGCGATGACTTTCGCCGGAACTTATGCGGCTATGGGCATAGCGACCGTTGCAATCGATCATCCATTGCATGGCGCACGTTCATTCGATGCTAATGATGATGAGGTCTATGAAGTATCGGCTTCAGCGCCTGAGTTCGGCGTTGCAATCGGACAACCTGAAGCTTTTGTAAATGGTGATCCATTGGCTTTCATCAATATCGCCAGCACCTTATCTGTGCGTGATAATTTCCGTCAGAGTGTTGCAGATCATCTTGGTTTACGATTAGCACTGACTGGTCTGTCTATGCAGCTGGCTCAGATGGAGTTGCCTCAAATATTCGATATAGGCAAGATAAGCACACAAGGGCTGAGTCTCGGCGCTATTGTAAATACCAATTTCTCAACCTATGCCAGCACAGGCTTAGTTAACCCAGAAACAGGTACTGCTCTGCCAAATGTCTATGCTCTCAATGCATCATCATTGGTTGCGCCAACGGGGGGATTTGCCGGAACCTTTATCGGCTCGGCAACATTTGGCCCTATGTTGTTCGAAAATATCGTAACGACAGATACGTTCCAGGCTTTGGTTGATGAAGCGAATACTGCTGGCTATGAACCTGGTACGCCAGAATATACAGCGCTTGTTCAAGCTGTCTATGAAGGCTTCTTACCTGCATTTGCCTTTGCGGTTCAGACCGCTGTAGATAGCGCCGATCCAATCAACCATGCTGCTATGCTTAAAGCAACGGGTCTTCCCGTACACTTGATTGAAATAGTTGGTGACGGAACCGAAGATAATAAACCTGATCAGGTATTGCCAAACAGTGTCGAAGGTTTCCCTACTGCTGGTACTGAGCCACTTATCGCTGCCTTGAGTTTAGAGTGTATCGATACTACAACGGCTGGTTCTGGTGCTGTACGCTTTGCCGAAGGCCATCATAGTTCGATTGTCGATCCTGCTGGTACTGCCGCAACTGTAGAGATGCAAAAAGAAGTTACAAGGTTTGCACTAACAGCGGGTAAAGGTTCTGCGACTATTATGATTGAAGATGATGATGTTATTCAGCCATGTGCGGTTCCTGCTGGCTAATACTCCTTAATGTTAATCTTTAAAACCCAGCATTTGCTGGGTTTTTTATTGGCTGATTTACCTGATAGTGCATTTGTTATTGGGCCGATGACTGATAGAATAAGCACAATTTTGCATTCAAGATAAAATAAAGCCGGAGCATACTTTGGAATTTTTGTACGAATATGGACTGTTTTTCGCCAAAGCAATAACCATAGTGTTATCAATTATCGCTGTTGTTGTCGTTGTGCTTGCTTCTGCGATAAAGCAGAAAGGGGGGAAGGGAGAGCTATTGCTGACGAACCTCTCTGAAGATCTTAAAAACCTTAAGCATGATCTTAAAGAGGAACTGTTGAGTAAGAAGCAGTTCAAAGCCTATGAGAAGCAACTTAAAGCGGACGAGAAGGCCAAAGAGAAAGCCGAGAAGCAGCAAGATGAAGAGGCATTAGAGCCTAGAGTATTCGTGGTCGACTTTAAGGGCAGCATAGATGCCAGTGAAGTGGCTTCTTTGCGTGAAGAGATCAGTGCCATTTTAGCCATTGCAGAGCAGGGCGATGAAGTGATCGTCAATGTAGAGAGCGGTGGTGGCATGGTTCATGGCTACGGTCTGGCATCCAGCCAGTTGGACCGTCTGCGTCAGGCAGATATTCATTTGACTATCTGTGTCGACAAAGTGGCAGCCAGCGGCGGCTATATGATGGCTTGTGTGGCGAATAAGGTGTATGCGGCTCCATTTGCCATCGTTGGCTCGATTGGGGTTGTGGCACAAATACCTAACTTCAATAAGCTGCTTAAGAAGCATGATATTGATTATGAGCAACATACGGCAGGAAATTTTAAGCGCACCTTAACCCTGTTTGGTGAAAATACAGATGAAGGACGTGCGAAGTTT
This sequence comes from Shewanella psychrophila, assembly GCF_002005305.1. Taxonomy (NCBI): domain Bacteria; kingdom Pseudomonadati; phylum Pseudomonadota; class Gammaproteobacteria; order Alteromonadales; family Shewanellaceae; genus Shewanella; species Shewanella psychrophila. The sequence continues at coordinate 1,856,448 of NZ_CP014782.1, read as the reverse complement.
CAGATAGAGCTCGAAGAAACTCACGTGCTATTTAAACAGTTTATCGCTAAATACCGCCCCGAATTAGATCTTGATAAAGTCGCCACGGGTGAACATTGGTATGGTCAACAAGCCATCGAACTGGGGCTTATCGATGCCATATCCACCAGTGATGACGTGGTGATGAAGCTAGCGAAAGAAAGAACCGTGATCAAGGTGCGTTATCAGCTTAAGAAAAAATTTGCCGATAAAATTGCGCATGGGGCGTCACTTTCATTTAACGCCATATTCAATAGACTCGCCGAGAAAAATCAGCATCTAAGTTAGTATGGGATGTGACAGACCATAGAAGCCTGCTTATGCAGTAATGCCGATCATTTAGTGATTTATCGATCGGTTGACTGATCTTCTAGATGCTTCAGAATCCGAGTCCTATCTCTAGGTCTCGGATTTTTTATGCAAGTTTCCCAAGCTTTTGACATGATCAACCAACTCAAGCCCCATCAAGTTGAAACCCTCGCAGATTTACTCCCTCTGGAGTTGATAGAGGAAGCGTATTCATTAACTGAAACAGTCACGATTAGAAAACGTAAATTAACACTAGAGTCAATGGCTTGGCTTATTATTGGAATGGCTATCTATAATGATAAGTCGATGGCTCACATCATTAACATGCTCGATATCGTTGATAGAGAGGGCAAGCCATTTGTTGCTCCGAGCGCATTAACTCAACGACGAAAAAATCTCGGTGAAGCGGCAATGAAAGCTCTGTTTGAGTGCACTCAAGCTCACTGGAATCGTGAAGCTCTACATCCAAACTGGAATGGACTGACGTTACTGGGAGTCGATGGTGTAGTCTGGCGGGCGGAAGATACTCCCGATAATGCAGAAGCCTTTTCTCGACAAAAAGAGACTCAATATCCTCAAGTTCGTATGGTCTGCCAAATGGAATTAAGTAGCCATCTTATTACCGCCAGTGCTTTCGATGATTACGCCGTTAATGAGATGATTTTGGCCGAAAAGCTCATCGACTCCACACCGGATAATAGCCTGACATTATTTGACCGAGGTTTTTATTCGCTAGGGCTACTTTATCAGTGGCAATCCACTGGTAACGAGCGACACTGGTTGATTCCTTTGAAAAAAAATGTCCAATATGAGGTGCTTCGCAGCTTGGGGCGCAACGATAAAATAGTCCAATTAAAAAGTAATCCACATGCTAGAAAACGATGGCCAGAACTGCCTAATGAGCTGGAAGTACGACTCATAAGTCGAAAGGTTAATGGCAAGGAATACTCGGTTTTGACATCAATGATAGATCCCATGCGTTATCCCGTTGCAGACATAGCTGATTTATACGTGCATCGATGGGAAATAGAATTAGGTTATCGAGAGCAAAAACAATACATGCTAGGTAATCGTTTAACGTTGAGAAGTCGATTGCCAGAGCTTGTAAAACAGGAGTTGTGGGGGATTTTACTCACCTATAATCTAGTGCGTTATCAGATGGTGAAAATGTGCCATCAACTCAAAGGTGATTATCTCCCTTATCAGTTGAGTTTTAATGGTTCTTTGGCTCATATATTGAGGCTATTAGTGGGTTTGCCCTACTCGACACCAGGTGCAATTCCTCGTCAGCTTAAATATTTCTATGAAATGGCTGAAAGCCTGATTTTAGAGCCCCGACGAACTCGGTCTTTTCCTAGAACGGTCAAGCGCAGACCACAGAAATATGCCAGAAATAAAAAATGCCAGTAAGCTTAACTTACCGGCATTACTGCTTATGCAGGCTTTTTTATTTGTGGCTTTTGAGGGAAAGGGTAGGGTAAATAGATTAAGAAAAGTGAAGTTAGATCGAGTCGGTCAAATTAGCCTAATGGGTGAGTCTTAGTTCTTGCCTATGCTCATGTTCATGGCTCTCGGAGCATAGGGCACACCTTTGCTCTACGGGATTGATGTCTAATCGTTCGACTTCTATTTCGTTCTCGCAATCGGAGCAAAGTCCGTATAGACCAATATCTAGCTGACACAGTGCGGCATCTATTTGGGTTATTTGGTTGAATAATGGGTGCTCATATAGTCCTGCCTGGGTTAGCAGGGCTATGAGTTCGCACAGGGAACTTGTTTGAGTATCGAGGCTAATATTTTTACTCAGTGCAAGCTTACCTATCTCTATCCTTAGATTAGATTCTAGCTGTGACAATTCATGTCTGATGTGGGATCTACTCACGAGTATATGCCTGATAAGTTATTTCGGATATTAAGTCTAAACGTGTGAGGCATTTTGACCATGACTGAGATCAACTCTAGGCCATATTTAGTGCTTACATCATCAAAATTTATACTAGATGTGGGAAGTTTTGTCTACTTCCCTTAAGAGGTTGGACCACAGGGGAGACTCTTGCTGATTTCAACGTACTTTAGGCTTATGAAAGCTCTCTGAGTAAAGACAGAATTTCCGGTGTCTTTTTCAATACTCTCACTTGAGTAAACAGCTCATCGGCTTCACTATATTGTTTGGCGATGAATTTTAGCCATTGTTTTATTCGTGCGGGGTAATATTTCTCTTTCTCGCTGACTATCTCGTAGTCCGAGTACTTTAGCAGTAACTGTAATACTTCTGACCAGGACATTTTAGCTTGTGAGCCCTTGATCACATGGGCTAAGTTAGGCACGGCCAATGCGCCGCGGCCTATCATGACATCATCACACTGACTCACTTGCTGGCACTTGAGATAATCTTCTCGGCTCCACACCTCACCATTCGCGATCACAGGTATCGAGATAGCCTGTTTTATTTGTTGAATATATTCCCAGTGAGCGGGAGGCCTATAGCCTTCTTCCTTGGTTCTGGCGTGCACGGTGAGCTCAGTGGCTCCAGCAGCCTCAATTGCCTGAGCTATTTCGACGCAGCGACTCTTATCATCCCAACCTAGGCGTATTTTTGCCGTTGCTGGGAGCTGCTCTGGGACGGCTTCCCTGACTGCTTTAACCACGCGGTAGATGGTCTCAGGCTCTTTAAGCAGTGCCGCTCCACCATTACTGCGATTAACCATAGGGGCTGGACAGCCAAAATTTAGATCTACACCGAGAGAGCCAAGTTCTATAGCACGCTGGGCATTCTCAGCCATCCACTGGGGGTGTTGGCCGAGTAGTTGTAATCTGACAGGGGTTCCTGATTTAGTCTTACTCTCATTAGCCAATTCGGCGCATAGGCGATAGAAGACTTTTTCAGGCAAGAGTTGATCCACCACGCGAATAAACTCGCTGATGACAAGATCATAGCCACCAACAGAGGTTAGCAGTGCTCTCATAGGCGCGTCGGCGACGCCTTCCATTGGGGCGAGTATTACACGCATTTTTTCGCTCTTGTCTGATTCATTCTTGTTTAGTTCATTGATGTTAGCTTGGTTTAGGCATATAGAACATCAGTCCTGTAGCCTGTGCGGGCAGCATTTTAGCTTATGATGAAGCGGGATTCAAAACATGTTTCTGTTACTTAGCGTTAACTTGATAAAAATAGCCTTATCTTTTGAATTTATTGGATTATTTATTATACTTAGGCTTGAAGTGTACTTAAATATGCGTCATAAATGTGATCTTGTTAATTTTTTTGAAATAAGTTTGCACTACATCAGGTCTACTTATGCAAGCCAGCTGACATGCAGTTTGGTTGGTAACCTATACTACTTTACTGATTTGAAAGGAATACATTATGAATTTAGTTAAAAAGACTGCTGTTGCTGCTGCCCTTGGTACCGTTGTTATTGGTTCAGCGTTTGCTACTGAGGCACAAGCTAATCCATTTGGTTTTAGTCAGATGGAAGCGGGATACCAGCTTGTCGATGGAGAAGGCAAGTGTGGCGGTGACATGAAGAAGGGCAAAGAAGGTAAGTGCGGTGAAGGAAAATGTGGCGGCGACATGAAGAAGGCCTCAGAAGGCAAGTGTGGCGGTGACATGAAGAAGGGCAAAGAAGGTAAGTGCGGTGAAGGAAAATGTGGCGGCGACATGAAGAAGGCCTCAGAAGGCAAGTGCGGCGGTGACATGAAGAAGGGCAAAGAGGGCAAGTGTGGTGAAGGAAAATGTGGCGGCGACATGAAGAAAGCCTCAGAGGGCAAGTGCGGCGGTGACATGAAGAAAGCCAAAGAAGGAAAATGTGGCGGCGATATGAAAAAAGGCAAAGAAGGTAAGTGTGGCGGCGACATGTAAGTAACGCTGTATTCTGTATTATCTGTTGAGGCGCAGCCTTTGGGATAATGAATAGACAATTAAGGCCAGTGTATACTGGCCTTAATTGTTTTTATTAAAGTATAACGCTGAGATTGGCTATATGGGCAAAGGTTATGGGAGTGAATATGATTGAACGAGCCAAGGTGGGGTTAGGTTTGAGGCGCGAAATGTTGGATGAATTTTGCAACGCTATTCCAAACGCTATCGATTTCTTCGAGGTCGCCCCGGAAAATTGGATGACTTTAGGGGGAAAGTATGGTCGACAATTTAGGCAGCTTACAGAGAAAAAATCCTTCTTTTGCCATGGATTATCTCTGTCCATAGGCGGCCCTTCGCCCTTAGATATAGAGTTCGTCAAAAATGTAAAAGCCTTTATGGATGAGCATAATATCGAGGTTTACTCAGAGCACCTTAGCTACTGTTCGGGGGCCGGACACATGTATGATCTTATGCCAATCCCCTTTACCGAGGAGGCGGTCAAGCATGTGGTTAAGCGTGTAAAGCAAGTTGAGGATATTATCGAGAGGCCGCTTATTCTCGAGAATGTGTCTTTTTATACGGCGCCGGGCGCCGAAATGAGTGAACTAGAATTCGTCACTGCAGTGCTTGATGAAGCAAACTGTAAAATGCTACTCGATGTGAATAACATCTATGTGAACTCAATTAACCATGGTTATGATGCCAATGAATTTTTAAGGACTATGCCGACAGAGCGCGTTGCCTATGTTCATATAGCTGGCCATTTTGAAGAAGCAAAAGATATCATTGTCGATACCCATGGCGCAGATATTGTGTCACCTGTATGGCAACTACTCCAAACTTGTTATCAAGTACATGGAGTACATCCTACCTTGTTAGAGCGAGACTTTAATATCCCTAAGACCCCAGTGCTGCTTAAAGAGATAGACAAAATCCATCGTTATCAACAGGCAGGTTTGTCCCAGACTTCAAGGAGTGCATGATGAGTTTTGAAGCCATTCAACAGTCATTTATCGATTATATAAAGGAGCCTTCGCGTCCTTTACCTGAGGGCACAGAAGCCAGGCGGATGAAGATTTACCGGGATCTGTTTTTCAATAATATTAATGGCTTTGTGACCAGTGCATTTCCTGTGTTGAAAAGTTTATATTCAGAAGAAGACTGGTTAGCGCTAGTCCAAGAATTTTTTGTGACCCATGACTGTCAGACACCGATATTTATCGAAATAGCTCAGGAATTTGTCGTTTTTCTCCAGTCTGAATACCTGTTGAAAGAGAGTGATCCCGTTTTTATTATCGAACTGGCTCATTATGAATATATGGAGCTGGTCGTGGCAGTCGCTAAAGATAATCCGCTGCACCAGAATATCCAAGAGCCGATAGAGCAAGTGTCACTGTGTTTGTCTGATACGGCTAAGGTGTTGCAATATAGCTTCGATGTACAGCGAATTAGCGAGGATTATCGACCTGTTGCTCCAGCCGAAACTCCGCAGTTATTTTGCCTATATCGCGATGTACAGGATGAAGTTATTTTCTTGCAGCTCAACCCTTTAACGGCCCAAGTATTGGGTTACTTATCCCAATATGAATCTGTCAGTTTCTACCATCTACTCAGTTGGCTGAAACAAACCTATCCCCAGATGGAAGAGGAGATATTAGCTCACGGTTGTGGAGACATGTTAGTTGAACTCGCCGTTAAGGGAGTCGTGAAACAACATCCGTCTTAATGGATTTGACGTAATAGGTTCTAATGAGTCGATAAGCTTCGGGAGCTTATCGATATTAGCTAAGAGCATTATTCCTAATAAAATCATAATCAAAAGCATTTATGCCAGTAAAAAGGTTAAATACTCGCTTCCTAAACAATGGGCAAATCTCTATAATGTTGCCAAAAATTGATCTAGATCAATAAAATTACCCGAGTCATTGAGCGAGGAAGTTATGAGTCAGCCATTTAAAGATCCATTTAACATCATCTATTTCATTGGTTTCATCTTAGTCATGATGATCCCAACTTTACCTGCGACCTTATCTTGGTTGAAACTTACCGGACTCATCTGATTTTTAGACTAATACAAGTCTAGATACCCTGTAATTGTTTGGGTAAATTAACCACTCTTTTGAGTGGTTTTTTTTGACTTCGGCTAAGCTCGTTAATTTAGTGCGTTAACCGATGATTTAAGTTATAAATATCTCAGCTGACAACTAAATAAATAGCTAAGGAAGATAATGGCTTTTAAACGTGGTTTTTATTTGATTTGTGGATTATGCAGCTTGGCGCTGGGCTTGCTGGGGATCCCGCTTCCAATATTACCAACCGTGCCTTTTATTTTACTCGCCGCCTTCTGTTTTGCCCGCTCTAGTGACCGGCTACACAACTGGTTGATGACTCATCCTTGGTTTTCAGAAGCATTGAATGATTGGGCGCAGAACAGAGGGATCCGCAAAGGGCTAAAGAAGAAGGCTTATATTGTCAGTGGACTCAGCTTTACCGTTAGCATCGCCATCGCACCATTAATATGGGTAAAAGTAATGCTGCTCTGCATCGCCATAGGGCTAGGTTTATACCTCAAGCAGATCCCTGAACTAGATGACTGAATTAGAATATATCGCAAAACTGTGACTCAATGCCTCAAATTTTGTCCTATTTAGTAGGGCAGATTGTTGCAAGTATGCTGAAAGACACATAAGCTTTAGCCGGATTTTTTAAAGCTGGCGCGATTAGCCAGCCAAACCAAAAGATGATGGTCATGAACAAAGACAGCTTAGCATTGATAAAACAGAGCATAAAAACAATTCCTGATTACCCGAAAGCCGGGATCCTTTTCAGAGACGTGACAAGTTTGCTTGAAGAGCCTGCGGCTTATAGAGCAAGCATTGAACTCCTGGCTGAGGAGTACAAAGATCAAGGCTTTACCAAAATCGTTGGTACTGAAGCTCGTGGCTTCCTGTTCGGGGCGCCTTTAGCCTTGGCACTAGGTGTCGGTTTTGTACCTGTGCGTAAGCCTGGTAAATTGCCGCGTGAGACGATTTCTCAGAGCTATGATCTTGAATATGGTCAAGATGTTCTGGAATTGCATACCGATGCCATCTCTGCTGATGACAAAGTATTAGTGGTCGATGATTTACTTGCTACGGGCGGCACGATAGAAGCCACTGTCAAGTTGATCCGTAAACTAGGTGGCAAAGTCAATCATGCTGCGTTTGTCATTTCCCTGCCCGATATTGGTGGTGAAAAGCGTCTCGAAGCCATGGATCTTAAACTGGTTAAACTTTGTGAGTTTGAAGGCGACTAGTTCAACGTAAACTCAGTGGTTTTGAAGGCTATTAATCCAGAAGCCACGGAGCAATTTAACGGCGAATAATACAGCGTACAAAAATTACCCGCAGGTAGCTGGCTAAGTCAATCATGTTGCTTCTGGTTATCTCTATGACGGATATCGGTGGTGAGAAGCCTCTAGAAGCCATGGAGCAATTTGACGGCGAATAATACAGCGTACAAATGCTCCTCAGTAGCGCCTGTTAACATGACATGTTATGGTGCAGATTACTGAGGAGCGTGCTCCCGAATTTACTAAATGACACTTTGGGGAGTTCCATGTCATATCAGGTGTTGGCCAGAAAATGGCGCCCTGCCACATTTGAGCAAATGGTTGGTCAGTCTCATGTTTTACTTGCATTAACCAATGCGCTCACTCAGCAAAGATTACACCATGCTTACCTGTTTTCCGGCACCCGAGGTGTGGGTAAAACCAGTTTAGCTCGGCTATTCGCTAAAGGGCTAAACTGTGAACAGGGCGTAACTGCCTCTCCATGTGGTCAGTGTTCCAGCTGTGTTGAAATTGCCGAAGGGCGGTTTGTCGATTTGATTGAAGTCGATGCGGCCTCGAGAACGAAAGTCGATGATACCAGGGAACTGCTCGATAATGTGCAGTATCGTCCCAGTCGTGGCCGCTTCAAGGTGTATCTCATCGATGAAGTGCATATGCTGTCACGCAGCAGTTTTAATGCGTTATTAAAGACGCTCGAAGAGCCACCTGAACACGTTAAATTCTTATTGGCAACAACAGATCCTCAGCGACTGCCTGTGACAGTATTGTCTCGTTGTTTGCAATTTAACTTGAAAAGCCTGACTCAGGATGAAATTTCATCCCAGCTGTCCCATGTGCTTACCCAGGAACAGCTCACATTCGAGTCAAATGCGTTGACTCTGTTGGCTAAAGCGGCCAATGGCAGCATGCGAGATGCTTTGAGTCTTACAGATCAAGCCATTGCATTCGGTGCCGGAACCGTGCAGTTGACTCAAGTACAGACCATGCTTGGCAGTATAGATGAGCAACATGTGATCACCTTGTTTAATGCTTTAGTCCAAGGGGATATCGAGAATTTAATGGGGGTGATAGGCCAAATCTTGTCTTTTGGTGCAGATCCCCAAGAAGTGCTCAGAAGTTTACTGGAATTATTGCATCAAATAACCTTGACTCAGTTTGCACCCGCAGCGGCTCAGCTTTCCATTTATAGTGAACAGATTAAGGTCTTCGCGGAGCAACTCAGCCCTGAACAGGTACAACTTTATTATCAGTTGTTACTGACGGGGAGGAAAGATCTCCCCCATGCGCCGGATCCTAAGTCCGGATTAGAGATGGCGCTGCTGAGGGCCGTCTCCTTCGTGCCTGAAACACCTGTGACCCGTTGGGTGGTGGATAAGCCTGCTAAAGTGGCTTTGCCCGAAGCTGTGAACAGAGGAGCTAGGCAAGAAAAGCTTACTAGCGAGCCTGTGTTAGCTAAAACAGAACCTGTTTCTGAACTTACGCCAGAAATTCAAACCCAAGCTGAACAAGATGATGAGGCAGATGATTTACTTGCCCTTAATAGCGAGCAAGCGATCATTTTAAGTCAGGCATCGAGTCTGGGGGTAGAGCAGAGCAGCATTAACACTGCAGAGCAAAACCTTGATAAATCTGTAGCATCAGATGCTGCGGCGAATGATAAATCGGTAGAGGTCATTGAGCCGTCTCCGATGGCTAACGAAACTATTGTCAATCAAGTCACCACTGGCCAAACTCTTACTGAGACTGAGACTGAGACTGAGACTGAGACTGAGACTGAGACTGAGACTGAGACTGAGACTGAAACTGAGAGCCAAGCTGAAACGACAGGCTTAGTTGATGACAAAAAAGAAATCGTAACTTCGCCCGAAGAAGGTGTTATTGAAATAAACCAGCCTGATACAAATCAGTCTGGTTTACCTCAGAGTCTGTTAAGCCCTGAACAGTTAGCTCAAGATGCTGCCTTCGATGCTCAGTATGGTTTTCAACAAGAGAATGAAGAGCAAGAGAGGGATTACCAAGCTTTTGAAAGTCTGCCTACGGCTGATAGTGTAAAGCAAGCAGTGACGCCTTCGACAGAGTTGAGAGTTGACTCTTCAACTAGCGGAGCTGAACCGGAGTTAGCAACAGAATTTGATCCGGAAGACGATATTTTAGACGCCGTCTTAGCGGCGCGAGACTCACTGCTCACGGATCTGGCCAAAACGCCTGAGGAGAGTGGTGAAAAAAAGTCTGAACCCCAGCGCAAGGAGTTTGCCCCTCCTAAGCGAAAACCGCTAACTGATAATGAAGCTCTTAGTGAAGCACCGTCTTCGCTAGACGCTCTGGCTCCACATGAGCAGGTGAGTGCAGACCAACCTTTGACTCAAGTTAAGACACAAGTTACTGAGCCTGTTTCAGCATCTGAGATTGAAGACAGGCCTCCTTGGGAAGAACCTGTTGAAGTAACGCCGGCTGTAAGTGCCTGCTCTTCAGGTGGTTATGAGCAAAATTTAGATGTCCATCAATCGTCATCGACTCATGTAGAAGCTCAATTAACAGCACAAGCACCTAGACAAGAACAGGTACAGACAGGAATACAAACTCAGTCATTTGAGCCGCTTCCCCCTCTGGGAGAAGGGGAGGTGACAGGCCATGAAATAGACCTTAAGTGGTATCGTTTGATGTCTGCTATCGATGTCGGCGGAAGGGTGCGTCAATTGGCGGTGAATTCAGTATGTCATGAGTTTACCGAGCCCTTGTCTCTCTTATTAAAGCCTAATCAGAAGCACCTGGCTGCGGATATTGCCATTGTGCAGTTAGAAGAAGCTTTAGCCAAAGCGTTAGGCGGTGAAAGTAAAGTTAACATTTCTGTGGGAGTCGATGGCGAAAGAGAGACACCACTTGAGGTACGACAGCGTTTTCATCGGGAGATCCAAGCTCAGGCACACCAAGGCTTGTTAACCGATAGCAATATCCAATGGCTAATGAGTCAGATGGGGGCAGAGCTTGAAGACGATAGTTTAAGTTATGCTCCTGAGCTATTGAGTTTAAAAGGAAATACCATTGAGCTCATCGATAAGTCGAACTTTAAGGCGTTACCTCAGTCATAAGTTTGTACGGCTTTGATTGATTATCGACATTATTTAAGTAAGATGAGCCAACTTTATTCGACCCTTAATTGAAGAGAAATAGATATGTTTGGAAAAGGCGGTATGGGTAACCTGATGAAGCAGGCCCAGCAGATGCAAGACAAGATGGCTAAAGTGCAGGAAGAAATTGCGCGTATGGAAGTGACCGGTGAAGCCGGTGCTGGCCTTGTTAAAGTGACCATGACAGGTTCTCACAGTGTACGTAAAGTGGATATCGATCCTAGCCTGTTAGAAGACGATAAAGAGATGCTAGAAGATCTTATCGCTGCAGCATGTAACGACGCGGCTCGCCGGGTTGAAGAGAACCAAAAAGAGAGAATGGCTGAAGTTACGGGTGGCATGCAGCTACCACCTGGCATGAAGATGCCGTTTTAGACGAGTATCGATAGCAGATGAAATTTAGTCCTCTCGTCGATGAGTTGATCCAAGCACTGAAATGTTTGCCCGGAGTCGGTCCAAAATCCGCTCAGCGTATGGCGTTTCAGCTACTGGAACGGGATCGTAAAGCTGGTCAATCCCTAGGTCATGCGCTGTCAAAAGCCATGAGCGATGTGGGTCACTGTCAATCCTGTCGCACCTTTACCGAAGAGGTTCATTGTCCCATTTGTGCTAGCCATAAACGTGGACAATCTCAGGTGATTTGTGTGGTTGAAACTCCGGCCGATGTACTTGCCATCGAGGCTGGTGGTCACTTTTCCGGGCGTTACTTTGTTCTGCTTGGGCACTTGTCACCACTAGATGGTATTGGGCCTGATGAACTTGGATTAGCTTTACTAGAAGAGCACCTTGCCTCTGGTGAGGTGTCCGAATTGATCTTAGCCACTAATCCAACTGTGGAAGGGGATGCAACGGCGCATTTTATCGCGGATATGGCCAAGAGCCACCAAGTCATAGTGAGCCGTATCGCTCATGGTGTTCCTGTTGGCGGTGAACTTGAGTATGTTGATAGCACGACGTTAGCGCTTTCTTTCAATGGCCGTCTTCCTCTGTAAGTTTTAAGTTATTTTACGGTTCTGTTTTTCAGAACAAGAAAATCCAGTGTTTGTTTCGGCAATACTGGATTTTTTTTAGCCATTTAAACCTCTGTTATCTCTTTCCCCTTGAAATGCCGAATTCCAGCCCCATCTCTAATTGCATAATGAACTTTGCTTAGTAAAAAGCTTAAGTCCATAAAGAATTAGGCTTTGTGAAATACAATAAAGGAACAAACCATGTCACAACAAGAAACTCATGGCTTTCAAACTGAAGTCAAGCAACTACTAAATTTGATGATTCACTCTTTATACTCCAACAAAGAGATTTTCTTGCGTGAATTGGTTTCCAACGCTGCCGATGCTGCAGATAAGCTACGTTATGAAGCACTGACTAATGATGCTCTCTATGAAGGTGATGGCGAGCTGAGCGTGCGTATTAGTGCCGATAAAGACAAAGGCACTATTACCATCAGTGATAATGGCATTGGCATGACACGCGACGGTGTGATTGAGCATTTAGGCACTATTGCTAAGTCGGGTACGGCAGAGTTTTTCAATAACCTATCCGGTGATGACACTAAGGATTCACAACTTATTGGTCAGTTTGGTGTGGGCTTCTATTCTTCATTCATCGTTGCCGATAAAGTCACTGTGCGTACTCGTGCCGCTGGCCACAGCGCAGATGAAGGCGTGTTATGGGAGTCGGCGGGAGAAGGTGATTTTACTGTAGACAATATCACTAAAGAGACTCGTGGAACCGAAATTGTCTTGCATCTTCGTAAAGAAGAGCAAGAGTTTGCCGATGACTATCGTCTGCGTTCTATTATCACTAAATACTCAGATCATATCTCTGTCCCTGTTGAAATGTTCGAAGAGGGTACGCCGGCGATTGAAGCTTCTGATGATCAAGAAGCCGTGGCGGCAGTCGAAGGTTCATGGAAGCCTATGAACAAGGCGACTGCGCTTTGGACCCGTAACAAGAGTGATATCTCTAAAGAGGAGTATGAAGAGTTTTATAAGCATATTTCCCACGATTTTACCGACCCATTGTTGTGGAGCCACAACCGTGTTGAAGGTAAGCAAGAATACACTAGCTTGCTTTATATCCCAGCCAAAGCACCTTGGGACATGTGGAACCGTGACCGTAAGCATGGTTTGAAATTATTTGTTCAGCGTGTGTTCGTCATGGACGATGCAGAGCAGTTTATGCCTAGCTACCTGCGTTTTGTTCAAGGACTCATCGACTCAAACGATCTGCCATTGAACGTGTCTCGTGAAATATTACAAGACAATAAAGTGACCACAGCACTTAGAACCGCAGTGACTAAGCGCGTTCTCAGCATGCTAGAAAAACTGGCTAAAAACGATGCTGAGAAATATCAGACATTCTGGGCTGAATTCGGTCAGGTTCTAAAAGAAGGCCCTGCCGAAGATATGGCGAATAAGGAGCGTATTGCTGGCTTGCTACGCTTTGCATCGACTCATACAGAAGGTGCTGCACCGACAGTTTCGCTAGCCGATTACATCGGTCGTATGCAGGAAGGCCAAAACAAGATTTACTATATCGTTGCCGATAGCCACGAAGCGGCTGCCAATAGCCCGCATCTTGAGTTACTCCGTAAGAAAGGTATCGAAGTCCTCTTGATGTCTGAGCGCATCGATGAGTGGTTGATCAACCACCTTACAGATTTCGATGGTAAGCAGCTTCACTCGGTAACTCGTGGTGATCTTGAGCTTGGTGATCTTGAAGATGCAGGTGAGAAAGAAGCCCAAGAGAAGATGGAAACTGAGTCTGAAGGCTTGGTTAAACGCGTTAAGGATTCACTGGGTGACAAGGTGTCTGCAGTGAAAGTGACCACTCGTCTTACCGATACCCCAGCTTGTGTTGTGGCGGGTGAAGGTGAAATGTCGACTCAGATGATTAAGTTGATGGAAGCTGCCGGACAAGCTGTACCGGAAAGTAAGCCTACATTTGAGATTAACCCTGAGCATCCTTTGGTTGCGCGTCTTGATGACGAGCAAGATGAAGCAGTATTTACTCAGTGGACCGAGTTATTGCTACAACAGGCCCAATTATCAGAGAAAGGTAGCCTAGCAGATCCTTCAGCTTTCATTAAGCTGATGAACCAGATGTTGTTGGCTAAACTTAAGTAATAAGCCATTGTCATTGAGAAGGCAGAGCAGCTAGTACCATAGGTAGTATTAGTGTTCTGCCTTTTTTATATCTGCTGCATCTATCATTCGCCCCAAAAGCTTAGGCCTTATAGAGACGAGAACGGGGTAGAATGCCATATAAAAGATAACAGGATTGTTATGGAAACAGTTTTAGATCTAACCAAAGAGAATATTCAGCAAGTTGTTGATGCATCGACAGAGCAAGTTGTCGTGCTCTGTTTCTGGTCTAATCAAAGCCCGGAAAGTATCACTTTAAGCCAGACATTAGTCTCCATGGCCCAGAAACAAGCTGGCCGTTTTGTGTTAGCAAAAGTTGATTGTGACAGCGAGATGGAGATCGCTAATTATTTTCAAATTCAGAATCTCCCCACGACCCTAGTGCTTAGTGAAGGCAAGCCAATAGATGGTTTTGCGGGTCTGCAAGAAGAAAGACAAATCACCGAGATGTTAGATAAGCATCTTCCGGCACAGTGGCAGCTTAAGCTCAACCAAGCCAAGGCATTACTCGTGGATGAAGACTTTCAGTCGGCACTCCACTTGTTAAGGGAAGCCTATAGCGAATCGCCAAATGCTGAAATCGCCTTAGTGTACGCCGATGCTGAACTGATGGCGGGTGACTTTTCCTTAGCGGGTGAGTTGTTAGACAGTGTGGGCCTTGCCGATCAGACCAGCTATTATCAAACCCTTAAAGCTAAAATCGCACTGGCTTTGGATGCTGCCGATACCCCGGAGATCCGTAATTTACAGCAAGCTTGTGATAGTGAGCCCGATAATGTCTCTCTATTGCTAGAGCTAGTTAAGGCGCTTCATCAGGCGAAAAGAGATGAAGAAGCGCTAGCACTGCTGTTTGCTCCTCTATCTAAAGATATTTCGCTTGAGAATGGTGATGCTAAGAAACTCTTTCTGGAAATATTGACTGCATTGGGTCAGGGAAATCAGCTGGCTAATCAGTATCGTCGTAAGTTATACAGTTTATTGTATTGATATTGAGTGAAAAAGCAGCGCTGAAATTAAACAGAATGGACAGAATCCACTTGGCCTGGTTAAAAATGAATGTCTATCAGGCCAATGTCTAATGACTAACTGGCTTAAAACTGTTTCTTCCCCTTCAAAATAGCGGTTAATTATGCGAAAATCGCCGCCAATGATAAAACTATGTGAAATAAGAGGACTCTCGAGATGCGCATCATGTTATTAGGTGCCCCAGGTGCCGGCAAAGGTACCCAGGCCCAGTTCATCATGGAAAAGTACGGTATTCCACAAATTTCTACGGGCGATATGCTACGTGCAGCAGTTAAAGCTGGAACGTCTCTTGGTTTAGAAGCCAAGAAAGTGATGGATGCTGGTCAGTTGGTCTCAGATGAGCTCATTATTGGTTTAGTAAAAGAGCGTGTAGCTCAAGATGATTGTACCAAAGGCTTCTTGCTCGATGGTTTCCCTCGTACTATCCCACAGGCCGATGCTATGGCTGCCAGTGGCATTAATATTGACCACGTGGTAGAAATTGATGTGCCAGACGAAGAGATCGTTAAGCGTATGGCGGGTCGTCGTGTTCATCCTGGTTCTGGCCGTGTTTATCATATTGTTTTCAACCAGCCAAAGGTTGAAGGTAAGGATGATGTTACCGGTGAAGACCTGGCTATCCGTCCAGATGATGAAGAGTCTACTGTACGCAAGCGCCTGGAAATCTACCATGAGCAGACTAAGCCATTAGTAGAGTATTACGGAAAAGTCGCAGCATCTGGTCAGGCGACATACAGCAAGTTTGACGGCACACAGGCTGTGGCCGCAGTCAGTAAAGAGATCGTAGCTGCGTTAAGCTAAAGCTATTGGCTCTTTATCAGTATATGAGCTAGTTCTCATATTTTAAAAAGCTCACTTAGGTGGGCTTTTTTTATGTGATTTTGAATGTTAGCCTAACAAAGCGTATTGACATTATAAGAGAGTGATTTTGAGCAAAACTACCCCGGCATTCGGTGTGCTTCTGGTTAACTTAGGGACGCCTGATACACCCACAACAAAAGATGTACGTTCATTTCTAAAGCAGTTCTTGAGCGATCCAAGAGTCGTCGACCTCAACCCCCTTATTTGGAAGCCTGTTCTTAACGGCGTCATACTTAACTTTCGCCCATCTAAGGTGGCAAAACTCTATCAATCTATATGGTGGGATGAAGGTTCGCCCTTGATGGTCGTGAGCCTGCGCCAGAGAGAGCAACTTGCTGGCAGATTAGCCCAAGAATTTGGACAGAGCATACCGGTCGAGTTGGGTATGACTTACGGTAACCCTTCACTGGCTTTAGGGCTAGATAAGCTCAAGTCTCAAGGGGTTGAAAAAATTATCGTACTGCCTCTTTACCCGCAATACTCATGCTCAACCGTGGCGGCAGTGTCTGATGCCATTGCCACTGAGTATAAGGGGTGGAGAGAAATCCCTGAAACTCGTTTAAATAAAGAATACTATCAGCATCCAGGCTATATTTCTGCCTTGGCCAGTTCGGTTAAAGCCCATTGGCAACAGCATGGACAAGCCGAAAAATTGCTTATGTCGTTTCATGGGATCCCAGTTAGATATGTGACTGAAGGCGACCCCTATCAGCAACATTGCGAGAAAACCTCTGAGCTCTTGGCTAAAGAGTTGGGGTTAAATGATGACCAGTGGCAGCTCTGTTATCAGTCAATATTTGGCAAAGAGGAGTGGCTTACACCTCAGACCGACAAGACCTTGACCTCTTTACCAGCTCAAGGCGTGAAGTCGGTGGATATTATCAGCCCGGCTTTTGCGGCAGATTGTCTGGAAACACTCGAAGAGCTTTCTATCGGTGGAAAAGAGATGTTCATTGAAGCTGGGGGAGAGAGATATGCGTTTATTCCTTGTCTCAATACTGACCCTGCTCATATAGCGCTTTTAGTAGAGTTGGTGAAAGAGCAGAGCCAAGGTTGGTACTAAATTTGTGTTAGAAGTGAGCAAACTGCTTAATACACTCAACATCCGTCCTTAAAAAGGGCAAAATACGCTACTGGATACTGGCGTATATCGGCTCATGTGGTAGGATCTGCCGCCGTTTCTATTGGCCCTAATTTGATAGGGCCAATTGTTTTGAACTATATTCCCAGTATGGCTGATTAAATTTAATCGGCCTCCAGTATGTTGCCACAGTTGAGAGCACAAAATGAAGTTTCCAGGTCAACGAAAGTCCAAGCACTATTTTCCCGTCCAAAACCGTGACCCGCTATTGGCTCAGCTCACTCAGCAACCGCTTCGATTTCCTACTTATATTACCGGGATCGATCAGACCTTGGTGGACATCGAAGCTAAGGTCGGCGATGAGTTACTCGAACGTTATCAACTTCCTAAAGGCAACTCGACTCTGATTGATGATGTCAGTGCCCATGCTCTGTACTCTGAACTTAAGACAAGTGGTTTAATCAGTGATGAATTCGCCGGTGGCACCATAGGCAATACGGTTCATAACTATTCTATTCTTGCCGATGACAGATCTGTTTTGTTCGGCGTAATGAGTAATAATATCGAAGTTGGAAGCTACGCCTATCGTTATCTGTGTAACACATCTTCTAAGGTTGATTTAAATTATCTTCAGCCCGTCGACGGTGCCATAGGTCGCTGTTTCACTCTGATATCTGAGTGTGGTGAGCGTACTTTTGCTATTAGCAAGGGCTCGATGGATAAGTTAACTCCAGAATATATCGATAAAGATTTGGTACAAGGGGCTTCGGCGTTGGTGTTAACGGCTTACTTGATGAGAGCCAGTGGTGACGATCAGATGACACAGGCTGCATTAACTGCGATAGAGTATGCCAAAGAGGTCGGGGTAGCTGTGGTGTTGACCTTAGGTACCCGTTTCTTGATCGAAGAAGACCCTGAGTGGTGGAAAGCTTTTATTAAGGAAAACGTGACAATATTGGCGATGAACGAGGATGAAGGTGAAGCCCTAACCGGCTTTAAAGATCCGCTTCAGGCCAGTGAAGCCGCCCTTGAACTGTGTGATATGGTATTAACCACTGCCGGCCCAATCGGGCTCTATACCGCTGGTTATACCGAAAATGCAGAGAAACGTGAAACCAGTAATACTCTTTTACCTGGCTCTATTCCAGAGTTTAACCGGTATGAGTTTTCACGCCCTAAGCTGAAATCTGCCTGTGATGAGCCGATTAAAGTCTACGCACACATTTCACCTTACATGGGCGGTCCGGAGAAGATCCGTAACACCAATGGCGCTGGTGATGGTGCCTTGTCAGCACTGCTACACGACCTCGCATCGAATACCTTCCATAAGGCTAATGTGCCAGGTTCGAGCAAACACAAGCGTGATGGATTATGTTACTCCTCATTTTCACAGATCTGTAAGTATGCTAATCGCGTGGCCTATGAAGTGCTTGCACAGCACAGCCCGCGCCTTTCACGTGGCTTACCAGAGCGTGAAGATAGCTTAGAAGAATCGTACTGGGAGAGATAAGTCTCTAGTACGAGATAAACCTCTTAAAAATCAAACAAAAGAAAGGCGTCCAATTGGACGCCTTTCTGTGTCTGGAACACTTATGTAAGTTTGCCAAGGACGGCAAAAAACTTACTTTGTGTCTGGAATATATAATGCGCCCCTTATGGAGCGCACATCCTAGAGAACTCTGTACTTAAGCTTCTTGCCCCTTTACTTGCTCTCTGAAGCTGCCCGCTGTCTTGCCAGCTTGAGTATCGTTAAAGATCTCTTCGTTGAACTCACCCTCAGATTTAGCGATGACCACAGTGGCAACCGTGTCGCCGGTGACATTGACTGCGGTGCGGACCATGTCGAGTAGTCTGTCTACGCCGATGATCAGTGCGATACCTTCAACAGGAAGGCCCACCTGGTTAAGTACCATGGCTAACATGATAAGACCCACACCTGGCACGCCTGCGGTACCGATAGATGCAAGCGTCGCAGTCACAACGACCATGGCGTAATCTGTGATGGTTAAGTCAACGCCATAAACCTGAGCGATAAATACCGTGGCAACACCTTGCATGATGGCCGTACCATCCATGTTGATAGTGGCGCCAAGTGGTAAAGTAAAAGAGGCGACTTTATTATCGACACCTAGTCTGTGCTCAGCAGTTTCTATGGTGACTGGCAGAGTCGCATTTGAACTGGCGGTGCTAAAAGCAAACAGCTGAACATCGCGCATCTTGCGGATGAAGGTTATCGGGTTTAATCCTGAGAACACTTTAAGCAATGTGGGATAGACAACGAATCCATGAAGCAGAAGAACACCTAGGACGACGAAGAAATATTTTACTACGCTGCCGAAGGTTTCGAGACCCAAAGTGAGTGCCAATTTTGCCATCAAGGCAAACACACCATATGGCGCAAGCTGCATTATTAGTGTAACTACACGCATAATCACTTCATTAAGGTCGTTAAACAGCGCTGCAACGCGTTTACCGCGCTCGCCTATATGCGAGATGGCAAAACCAAAAATAACCGCAAATAGGATGATTTGAAGCATATTGCCTTCACTCATCGCATGCAGTGGGTTGGTTGGGACTATGTTGATGATCACTTCTGCTAGGCTTGGGGCTTCTTTTGCATTGAAGGTGAGGCCTTCACTGACCAAGGAAGCGTTACCTGGATGGACCATGATGGCGACTAAGATTGACGCAGATAGGGCAATGGCCGTGGTGAATAGATAAAAGGCGATGGTCTTACCACCGAGCCTGCCCAATTTTGACGGGTCACTCAGTGAACATGTTCCACATACCAATGAAATAAACACCAAAGGTACGACCAACATTTTCAGTCCGGAAACAAATATGGTACCGATAACGTGTAAAAAACCTTCGGTAATATATTCGTTTATAAAGGTGCTTTCGGGGAAAAGGTTTCTGAGTAGCAATCCAAATAGGATACCTCCACCCATACCAATAAGAATTTTACTCGTGAGTCCGAGTTTTTTTGCTTGAGTTAAAGCCATAGTGCTTCCTGTATAATTATTATGCTTTTCAATTTGCGGTGTAAGCGTAGCAAGAAACGAAGATTGATGAAACGGTATAAAAGTTAATCTTTTTCGTGGTTTTGGTAAAATAAATCAAGATAGTTATGGAAAAGTAGCAGGAAAATTATGTAATGTTGACCTATAAGTAATAAGCGCCTCGCTTAAAATTACATATTGAGTAACAGGGAGTCTGGCATGAAGTCAGTTTACAAGTCTTTTATCGTATTTTTATGGTCGTTTTTCATGGTCGCCTGTAGTGGAGGGGGGGATATATCGGATCCATTAGATCCAGCTCCAGATGAAGGTACCGTTGTAATTTCATTGTCAATTTCTAATTCTGACATAAACGCGCTGACACCAGCGTCTGTATCTGCCACAGTGACGAGCTCTACAACTGGCTTGATGTCGGGGGTATTAGTCACTTTTACGCTTTCTGATGCCACTCTTGGTTCATTTACTCCTGGAACAGGCACAGCCCTAACTAACTCTGATGGTGTCGCTACCATTGCACTGGCAACATCGAATGTCGCAGGTGCGGGTAATGTGGAAGCAAGTATAGAGGGCGCAACGGATGGGTCTGCAACCATAGGTTTTAACATGGCCGGAGACGGTGGTGAAGCCGGTGGTGGCGCTTTAGTGGTACTTACTCTGACTGATGCCGCTGGAGTTGCTACAGATTCTATTTCAACGACTAAGCCTGGAAAGCTTGTTGCTACAGTGACAGGTATCAGTAAACCTGTGATTGTGACGTTTACATCAGCCAAAGGTGAAATACCAATAGATGCAGCAGTAACTATTGATGGTGTTGCTATTGTCGATATCTATGCCGGAACAGATTTAGGTGCCGGCAAAGCGGTAGCTTCACTGGAAACTGGTGAAGAGGGGGGGGCTATTGTCGTTGTGGGTGCAACGAATGTCTTTATGGGCAGCGGCGTTCCATTTGTTGCAGGAGCTGCGTCAATCTCAACGGCTCAGCTGTCAGCTGGTGGTACGGCAACGGTCTCTGTATTGCTTCAAGATGGTGAAGGAAATCCATTTACACAACCTGTTGAAGTTAATTTCACGTCAACTTGTGCATCTTTCTCTACTCCTCAAGCTATTTTAAGTACTCCTGTTACGGCAGTTAACGGTGCGGCATCGAGTACATATTTAGCGCAAGGCTGTAGTGGTGACGATCAAATTAACGTGACGGCAAATGCTGGTGGTTTGAGCCTATCTGCAAGCACCAGTATCAATATTTTACCTGCTAGTATTGGTAGTATTGTTTTTGAGTCTGTATCGCCTTCTAAAATTGGCCTTTTAGGAACTGGCCTGCCGGAGTCTTCTACTGTCATATTTAAAGTCTTGGATACCAATGCACTGCCAGTGAGTAATCAACTGGTTGATTTCAATCTAAACACTGTTGTCGGTGGCATTACCTTCGATCCTTCAAATGCTACAACCAATGATCAAGGCTTAGTACAAACCGTTGTTCGTTCAGGTACTGTCGCTACAGTGATTCGCGTAACGGGTACAATTAATGGTTCTGACCCAGTCATTTCCAGTCAATCTACAGAGCTGGTTGTTACTACAGGTATTCCAGATCAAGATAGTTTTTCATTATCAGCCTCAAATTTTAATCCTGAAGGTTGGAGTAGTGAAGGTACATTAGTGCAGATCACCGCAAAACTTTCCGATGCATTCAATAATAGGGTTCCAGACGGTACTTCAGTGACGTTCAGAACAGAAGGCGGTGATATTGTTGATTCATGTATCACCACTGATGGCGGTTGCACAGTAGATTGGCAGAGTAAAGATCCGCGCCCATTCGGTGCGACAGTACAGCCATTACCTTTAGATGGGCAAGGACGTCAATATTGGGATGTCCGCCAGAACTATTATCTTGGCCAACCTATGGGGGGAAGAACTACAGTTACCGCTACAGCTATAGGGGAGGAATCTTTCGCCGATACTAATGGTAACGGGCGTTTCGATGCTGCTGAGCTAACAGCCTTTTTAGGGATGAATACAGCGGGTGAGGATTTTGATCTGAATGAGCCGTTTGAAGATTACAATGAAGATGGTTTGTTTAATCCTGTAGAAGGTATTGGTGCTGGCGGCGGAAGTTTAGAAGAGCTAATCGATTTTAATTTTGATGGTAATTTTGATACTCAGGATGCTTTATATAATGGAGTCTTGTGTAGTGAACCTGCTCACGCTGGCTGTGCATCCTTTACGGCTAAAAGTACCAGCACATATGTAAGACAAAATCTTGTTTTAGTTATGTCAGGAAGCACTGCTATAGCATCACAGCCTATAGTGATAGATAGTGCAGCAGACACTGGGATACACGTGTTAGATCTAGCACCTAAATCGATCGGTTCTGTTTATATATGTATTTCAGATTTGCATAATCAACAAATGCCATCAGGTAGTGAAATTAATTCGGTGACTTCGGTTGGCAGTGTGGCGACGACTAATCCTATTATTTGGCCTAATACCAACATCAATGGTGCTCGTTGTGAAACAATCTCAGTCAAAGGGCCCGATGAACCAGAGGATGGGGTGTTGACTATTAGTGTAACAACTCCCGGCGGAGTCATTTCAACCGTTGCGGTAATTGATATAAATATGTAAAAAATATTTTATAGTGACTTAAAGTCATTTTCATAAAAAACCACCTGTGAAAGGTGGTTTTTTATGTTCAAGGTATACTACCTTTGTATAGCTAGCTACTTCTGGAACTGATAAACACTGCCCAAATTCATCAACTGGGTTAGCTCATCCAGCGCGGTACGTGATTCAATCAATACCTGTGGATCGGCCAGGTCTTCGACACTGAGGCGATCGCGGTAGTGCTTGTCTACCCAGTTATTGAGCTCACTGAATAGAACATCATTCATCAAAGTATGCTGATTAACTGCTGCCACTTCGGTGTCATTCATGGCGACACGTAGTCTCAAACAAGCTGGACCGCCACCATTTTGCATGCTTTGCTTAACATCAAAATAATGCACTTGCTTGATTGGTGTGCCCAGAGTGACGACTTCATTGAGGTAAGCGTGTACCGCTTCATTTTCCTGGCAGTTTGTAGGCGCGATAATGGCCATTTCACCTGATGGAAGAGTAATTATCTGAGTATTAAACAGGTAACTCTTCACTGCATCTTGAATACCGACTTTATTTGTGGGAACTTCGATGAAATGAAGTGATGAGTCACCAAACTTCTGTTTTATTTCATTTAACTTGTTCTGTGTATCCAGAAATGCCTGCTCGTGATAGAAGAGCACATTTTGGTTACCTACGGCGATCACATCGTTATGAAACACGCCTTGATCGATCACATCAGGGTTCTGTGAGATATAAACCGTGTTGTTATCATCGAGCTGATGCAGGCGTGCAATGGCTTGTGACGCTTCTAATGTCTGTCTTGCTGGATACTTTTTTGGTTTAGGTGCCGCTGGATTTGTTGCTTCTTGGCCATAGACAAATAACTCTATACCCGTTTCGCCGTATTCACTGCAAAGGCGGGTATGATTAGCCGCGCCTTCATCGCCAAAACTGGCGTGCTCAGGCAGATGTTGATGATGGCTGAAATGCTTGTCGTTATTGAATGTCGCCGCCAGGATGTTACCTGTGGTGATCGGTTCTATGCTGCGGTGTAACTTGTCGACCAAGTTAGCCGGGGTGAAATGAAGCTTCCCATCACGACAATCGGCACTAGGTGAAACGGTTGCCGCATTAGCGGTCCACATGCTTGATGCACTACAACAGGCACGTAACAAAGCAGGAGCCTGTTTAGCGGCTTTATTTAATACTTCGGCGTCAGAGCCCGTAAAACCAATTCTGCGCAGTGTATGAAGGTCTGGGCGCTCTTGAGGGGCTAACATGCCCTGAACCATACCCATGTCGGCGAGTGCCTTGGCTTTTTTCAATCCCTGTTTGGCTGCGGCTCTTGGATTTGAAACGGCAGCTGCGTTACTCAGTGATGCCACATTGCCAAAGGAGAGGCCCGCATAATTGTGGGTTGGTCCAACAAGACCATCGAAATTTGCTTCAAAATGCTTCATTAGTTTTCCTTATCAGGGTAGCGATACCTTTTTATTATTAACTTGCTTGATTCTTTTCGCTTCACATGGAATTTGGCTTCTTAGGTTGCCAGTTACTCCAGAACCACTAGAGTTAAGCTAAGATGTGATGTGAGGTTGAAATGAGGTCAGTATACTTAAGCTTCAATTGTTCACAAGAGAGGCGAAATTGGCTAAGTTTGTGATATTTGCATCGAAATGCACATGAATTCCTTGCTAGATGACTAATAATGGAATATTAGTTTTTAATTAAGCATTTATTTCTTTCACACTTTTTTAGAAATAGTTCCAAAATGGTTAAAAAATGGCTCACCAGTACAAATAAAAGAGGGATTAGCTTGAAAAAATTGAGACAACCCTCTATATATGGAGCCAAATTACAGCATTTTGAGACTTTTTGGCGCAGATCATTCTATGGGTAAATCGCTAGTTATTGTCGAATCACCGGCCAAAGCCAAGACTATTAATAAATATCTCGGCAAAGATTACATTGTTAAATCGAGCGTAGGTCACGTAAGAGACTTACCAACATCATCCAGTCCTGATGCGAAAGTGGCGACTAAAACGCCCGCTGAAGTTCGGAAGATGCCTCCTGAAGAGAAAGCCATATATAAGAGCAAAAAAGCGAAACAAGCGCTTGTTGCTCGTATGGGAGTGGACCCTGAAAAAGACTGGAAAGCCAAGTATCAGATACTCCCAGGCAAAGAGAAAGTCGTAAAAGAGCTACAAGCTCTAGCTGAGAAAGCCGACAAAATCTATCTCGCAACCGATTTGGATAGAGAGGGAGAGGCCATTGCATGGCACTTGCAGGAGATCATAGGTGGAGATGAGTCACGCTATCAGCGCGTTGTCTTCAACGAGATCACCAAGACCGCCATTCAAGACGCATTTAGTAAACCTGCGCATTTAGATACCAATATGGTTAATGCCCAGCAGGCTCGTAGATTCCTCGATCGGGTTGTTGGGTTTATGGTATCGCCTCTGTTATGGAAGAAAGTCGCCCGTGGATTATCCGCTGGTCGAGTTCAGTCTGTGGCAACGCGTTTAGTGGTTGAAAGAGAAGGCGAGATTAAGGCTTTCGTTCCCGAAGAGTTTTGGGATATTCATGCTGATCTTAATACCCAGGCTAATGACCTGCTGAAAATGCAGGTGGTTAAGTTTCAGGGTAAGGCATTTAATCCTGTTAATGAAAAGCAAACATTGGAAGCGGTTGCTGCTCTGTCGCAGTCAAGCTTTGTGGTTGCTGCTCGTGATGACAGAGCGACTCAGAGCAAGCCTTCGGCACCTTATATCACATCGACCTTGCAACAAGCGGCGAGTACCCGTTTAGGCTTTGGCGTCAAGAAGACCATGATGATGGCTCAACGTCTGTACGAAGCGGGTCATATTACCTATATGCGTACCGATTCGACGAATTTGAGTCAGGAAGCCTTGGATAATGTGCGCGAGATGATAGGTAAAGAGTTTGGCGATAAGTATTTGCCAGATGCGCCTATTCGTTATGGCAGTAAAGATGGCGCACAAGAGGCTCACGAAGCAATTCGTCCATCAGATGTCAAAGTGCATGCGGCTTTGATGAGTGACATGGAGAGAGACGCACAGCGCTTGTATGAGCTTATCTGGCGTCAGTTTGTTTCTTGTCAGATGACACCAGCAAAATATGATGCGACTCGCTTAACGGTTAAGTCCGGTGAGTACGAGCTCAAAGCCACTGGTCGTACGCTACGTTTCGACGGTTGGACTCGAGTTCAAACGAGTATCAAGAAGAAAAATGAGGAAGACAGTACACTGCCTCATGTTGATCAGGGCGATAAGCTGGATCTTAAAGAACTGGATCCCAAGCAACACTTTACCAAGCCGTCAGCTAGATACAGTGAAGCGTCTTTGGTTAAAGAGCTTGAGAAACGTGGTATCGGTCGTCCATCAACCTATGCGACGATTATTTCGACTATTCAAGACCGTGGTTATGTGCGCGTCGAAAACCGTCGTTTCTACGCAGAAAAGATGGGTGAGATAGTCAGTGAAAGTCTGGTCGGCAGCTTTAAGGAGCTAATGAGCTATGACTTTACTGCGGGCATGGAACAGACACTCGATGATGTAGCCAAAGGTGAACTCGAGTGGAAGAAAGTGCTCGATGGCTTTTACAAAGACCTTACTAAGCAGATAGATCAGGCTGAACTTCCACCGGAAGACGGCGGAATGCGCCCGAACGAGATGGTGCTTACCGACAACATCAAGTGTCCGACTTGTGAGCGTCCTATGGGTATTCGTACTGGTACTACAGGCGTATTCCTCGGTTGTTCAGGCTATGCCTTACCGCCTAAGGAACGCTGTAAAACCACCATGAACCTGACTCCCGGTGAAGAAGCTGTGAGTGAGAATAGTGAAGATGCTGAAACAGATGCGTTACGCGCTAAGCATCGTTGTGGCATCTGTGGTACAGCCATGGACAGTTACCTTATCGATGAGACTCGTAAGCTGCATGTTTGTGGTAATAACCCGATATGTGACGGTCATGAAGTTGAACTCGGTCAGTTCAAGATTAAGGGTTATGAAGGCCCGATTATCGAGTGTGATCGTTGTGGCAATGACATGGAGCTTAAGAATGGCCGTTTCGGAAAGTACTTCGGTTGTACTAACAGCGAGTGTAAGAACACCCGCAAGCTGTTAAAGAGTGGTGAAGCTGCGCCTCCAAAGGAAGACCCAATTCACTTGCCTGAGCTTAAGTGTACTAAGTCTGATGGCTACTTCGTGCTTAGAGATGGTGCCGCCGGAATATTTATGGCAGCCAGTACTTTCCCTAAATCACGTGAGACTCGCGCACCCTTAGTAGAAGAGTTGGTGAAGTATCGTGAGCTATTGTGGCCTAAGTATGCCTATCTAGCCGATGCACCAGTGAAAGACGATGACGGTAATAATGCATCGGTTCGTTTCAGCCGCAAGACGAAGGAGCAATACGTTGCTACCGATGTCGATGGTAAGGCAACTGGCTGGACCTCGAAGTTTATCGACGGAAAGTGGGTGACAGAGGCGAAGAAGAAAGCCAAGCCAAAAGCGAAAGCGGCAACGGCCACTAAAGCTAAGGCCAAAGCTAAGCCAAAAGCGGCAGCAAAGACTAAAGTATAGAGCTGTGTGCTTCAGTCAATGTTAGTCCATAGCTATAGCTAGTCCATAAAAAGCCTCGATGATTCGGGGCTTTTTAATGTCTGCTGCTTACGAGACAGGAGGGTTGAGTTAGAACCTAAGAATCGTAAGGGTTAGTGATAAGTGATAAGTGATAAGTTAGAATCGAGTCGTTAGTGTTTACTGTCATCCTTAAATTGTTTCAGGCTCTAGCTTGAATATTTGAATAATGGCAATAAAAAAGCCCCAACATGTTATGAAGGAGCCTTGTTTGATCAATAATCCTATCTAGCTTCTATTACCACTTTTTCTTTGGCTGGAATAGCACATCAATATCTTCTTCTTCTTTCTTTTCTTGCTGTACCGGTGGAGATGCCAGCTTCTGTGCGCCCATTATTTCATCTAACATGGCTTTTGCTTCATCGACTTTCTTAGAAATAAATGGGTCATTAGGGGTTTGAGCCTTGATGGCATGTAAGGTCGAAAGGGCCTTAGTCACCATCTGCTTTGAGGAACCATATTGTTTCATAAAGCATGCAGCTCTTGCTCGGGATAGCATGGAGTCAACATTGATTCTCAGTTGAAGGCTATCTATTCTGCCTTCCTCTTCACTAAAGATAGCGGGGGCGACTTTGCCTTTGTTGTGTTCTGAGCGAAGTATGGCTTTGAGTTTCTTGAGAACCTGTACCAGAACCAATATTTGTTTATCGTTATCGGGCAGGCGGAAACTTTCTATTGAAGGTGCTTGCTTAGGGCTGGCAGCTAAACTTTGGACTTGAGCAGCGATGTCGGCTTGTCTTCTTTGGTAGTCACCGGCTTGATTGGCGGCATAGGTAACGGCTAAACCAAGAGCATCTTCGACACGCTTGTACAATACTAGTACTAATTGAGAGGAGCAGGGGAACATACCTGTGTGAGAAAGTACTTCTTCGGTTTCATCGATAATGGCTCTTTGCCTAGCCAGTTCAGTTCTGCGTTCTGCTTCAGCACGCTCTTTTTGCTGCTGTATGACGTTAATTCCGATTACGAGTAATAAGAGTGCGCCGATACTGATCAGAACCAAAGTAAATATCATAGGTCTACCGTTAATTATGCAATTCTATTAATGCTACTATAAATCAACACTCTAGCATAGTTATCTTAGTCTAGGTTTTCACTAATGTCGTGTGAATGGTGTGAACTCTATGTTATATTCCATATTGATTTAATTTTCACGTTGTACTATAACTATTTCTTATACTTAATCTCCCATTCCAGACCCATTAAGAAGCATTAAATAGAGGTCGAATTGAAGGATAAAAGATGAAGCTGCAGCAACTCAGATACATTGCAGAGGTGGTGAATCATAACCTCAACGTTTCGGCTACCGCTGAAAACCTCTATACATCTCAGCCAGGGATCAGTAAACAAGTCCGTATGCTGGAAGATGAACTCGGTATACAAATCTTCGGCCGTAGCGGCAAGCATTTAACTCATGTGACACCTGCTGGTGAGCAAGTCATAAGTATAGCAAATAATATTTTGGGTAAAGTCGAGAGTATTAAGAAGGTTGCTGAAGAGTATACTAAACCTGATCAAGGTGAACTGAATATTGCAACCACGGATACTCAGGCGAGATATGCATTGCCTAATATCATTCGTGGTTTTATCGACCGTTACCCTAAAGTTAATTTGCATATGCATCAGGGGACGCCTTCTCAAATCAGTGAGTTAGCGGCGAGGGGAGATGCTGATTTTGCCATTGCAACTGAAGGTATGCATCTTTATTCCGATCTGATTATGTTGCCTTGTTACCATTGGAATCGCTCGATTGTAGTGAATCGAGATCATCCGTTAGCGACTCGCAGTAATATCACCATTGAAGATCTGGGTCGTTTTCCTTTAGTGACCTATGTTTTTGGTTTCGATCGCGAATCAGAGATTGAAAAATCATTTAATCGTGCGGGACTGGAGCCAAGAGTTGTATTTAGCGCAACCAGTGCGGATGTGTTGAAGACCTACGTGAGATTAGGTTTGGGTGTTGGTGTCATTGCATCAATGGCAATAGATCCTAATATGGACAGAGACTTAGTGGCTATCGATGCTAGTCATCTATTTGGGCATAGCACCACTAAGATAGGCTTTAGGAAGGGAAACTTCTTAAGAACTTATATGTATGAGTTCATCGAGCATTTCGCTCCACATCTAACCAAAGAGGTAGTCGAAAAAGCCGTCGCGCTAAGGGACCCTCAATTGATAGAGAATATGTTTGCCGATATTGAGTTGCCTGTAAGGTAACGTCTAGTTCATATCTGAGCCAGCATAAATAGGTTAAAGACATAAAAAAACTCGCTAAAGCGAGTTTTTTTATGTCTGATGACAGTGAAGTGCCATTCAGTATAGTTTTAGCTTATGCAGTGATCAGCACTCAACGATATTCACAGCCAAACCACCCTTTGCGGTTTCCTTATACTTACTGCGCATATCTTTACCTGTATCCATCATGGTCTTGATCACTTTATCCAGGGATACCTTGTGATTACCGTCTCCGCGTAGGGCCATACGAGAAGCGTTAATGGCTTTTACTGCGCCCATGGCATTTCTTTCGATACAAGGAACCTGAACTAGGCCGCCTACAGGATCGCAAGTTAATCCCAGATTATGTTCCATGCCTATTTCGGCTGCATTTTCAACATGTTCGACTGTGCCGCCCATTATCTCGGTTAACGCGGCTGCGGCCATTGAGCAGGCTACACCGACTTCTCCCTGACAGCCGACTTCAGCACCTGAGATAGAAGCATTCTTTTTATAGAGAATACCTATGGCTGCAGCAGTTAACAGGTAGCGGCAACAGATATCGTTATCCACTTCTTGTACAAACTTGTCGTAATAACATAAGACGGCCGGAATAATTCCTGCCGCGCCATTAGTGGGGGCTGTGACGACTCTATCACCAGCTGCATTTTGCTCATTCACAGACAAGGCAAATAGATCGACCCAATCCAAAGCGGTTAGGGGATCGACACTGTTTTTACCTTCGGCCTTTAGTCTGCGGTGCATGGCCGGAGCTCGACGTCTCAGTTTTAGTCCGCCGGGTAATAACCCCTCTTTCTGGTAACCACGTTCGACACAATTCTTCATTGTTTCCCAGATATGCCAAAGTTGCTCTCTGACATCAGCCTCTTCGGCGATACTCAGCTCATTTTCCATCATCAAAGCTGAAATACTAAAGCCATTGCTGTTACAAGATTCGAGCAATTGAGCCGCGCTGTCAAAATCATAAGGTGCAGATTTAATTGGCGCTGCCGGGGATGCATCTTGGGCTTTAATTTCATCTTGATCTAAGATAAAACCACCACCCACAGAGTAATAAGTTCTCTCAAAGATACATTCACCAGCCGAGTAAGCATACAAGGTCATGGCGTTAGCATGAGCAGGCAAACTTTTACGTCTGTGGTAAATAACGCCGGATTCGCGACTGAAAATAACGTGTTTTCCATTCGCCATCTGCAGTTGCTGATTTTGACTCACGTCCTTTAATATATTATCGATGCTATCAGTGTTGACTGTATCTGGGGCTTCCCCCATTAATCCTAAAATAACGGCTTTACCTGTGCCGTGGCCTTTGCCTGTTTGACCCAGGGAGCCAAATAATTCTGAGCGTAGTTCATCTGTACGTTCAAGCAGGCCAGCTTTATCAAGATCATTGATAAAGATGTTACCCGCTTTCATTGGACCCACTGTATGTGAGCTTGATGGTCCAATGCCTATTTTGAACATATCAAATACACTTATCATGCTTAACACCCTGTTTGTTATTGTTGTTTTATAATAGTTGCTACTATTAATATTAGTCTAAAATCCATTTGACTCATCAAGTTTCAATGGATTAAAGCTCTGGTATGTTATTCTACTCTTTGCTTGTTTAAACGATTCTGCGTGTTTAAAACTATGATCTGAAAGTATCCCATACTTTCTTAAATGACTTATCATGAGTTTTTTTAATAGCAAGTTTCAGATTAGCTTAGCTAAGGCAATAATTCTGTCCTAGAAAGAGCGAAACCAACATTTTATACTGTGTCTATTAGGATTATTTCTTATAGATAGTGATAAGAAATTCTTGTTAGATAAGTACCTTGAGGAGTAAGCGTGAGCTATTTAATGTTAGATCTTTTATCGACCCAAGCTAGTGAAGCCGAGCTAGAACAGCTCAAGCATCCCATGGTAGGAGGGTTAATTCTCTTTACACGAAACTTTGTCGATAGAGAGCAATTGATCGCGTTAATCAAATCTATAAGAGAGGTGAGATCCGATCTTATCATTGCCGTTGATCAAGAAGGGGGTCGAGTACAAAGATTTCGGGACGGTTTTACTCTGATTCCCGCTATGGGCGACTTATTGTCTCATGCCGGTGGCGATATGGTAAAGGCACAAGCTTGGTCTGTTGAATTAGGTTTTCTGATGGCCATTGAGTTATTGGCTTGCGATATTGATCTTAGTTTCGCTCCTGTACTGGATTTAGACAGAGTCAGTAAAGTCATTGGAAAGCGAGCATTTGGCTCGGAGCCTGAAATTGTGATTAGTTTAGCTCAGAGTTTTATTTCAGGTATGAATCAAGCGGGCATGGCCGCGGTGGGTAAGCATTTTCCTGGACATGGCAGTGTAGAAACGGATTCACACTTAGCCCAAGCGGTCGATGAACGCACGGAAGCCGAAATCCGTAATCTGGATATGATCCCTTTTAAGACGCTTATCGAGCAGCAGAAGCTTCAAGGCGTTATGCCAGCCCATGTTATCTACTCGAAAGTCGATCCCAATCCTGCGGGTTTTTCTTCTTACTGGCTTAAGCAAGTACTGCGAAGCGAACTGAATTTCCAAGGGGTTATCTTCTCTGATGATCTTGGCATGAAAGGGGCGGGTGTTGTGGGAGGCTATAAGCAGAGAGCAAAAGCGGCATTAGATGCCGGTTGTAATATGATCTTGGTGTGTAACGATGCTGCCGGGGCAACAGAAGTGCTCAATGAATTCGATTGGCCTAGCGGTGAGCCACATAGAGCGGCTACGCTTTTAAAACCTGATGTTGGCTTAGTTGCCCAAGGATTACAGCAAGAAGAGCGCTGGAAAAAGGCTAAGGCCTTGGCTGGAACATTTAATCAGTAAAGCTGCTCATATTTACCGGGGAATTTGATATAGCTCAACTTATTGACTTGTTAAGTTAGCTAAGGTGAATATTCGATATTATTAAAGGTAGCAAAATGATTCTCTACTTACATGGCTTTGATGCGACGAGTCCCGGTAATCATGAAAAGATGCGTCAATTGCAATTTATCGATAAGGATGTGCGCCTAGTGAGCTATAGCACTCAGTATCCCAAACACGATCTTCAGCAGCTGCTAAACGAAGTGAGTCGTCAATTACAAGAGTCAGATGATCCTGCACCCTTAATTTTGGGAGTGGGGTTAGGTGCATTTTGGGCCGAGCGTATCGGATTTTTAAATGGACTGAAATCAGTGCTAATTAACCCTAATCTGTCACCCGAGAGCAACATGGTTGGCAAGATAGATAGACCTGAAGAATATGCCGATATAGCCAGTAAATGTGTTGCTAGTTTCAGATCTAAAAATGAAGCTAAAGCTTTGGTCATTTTGTCTCGTTCAGATGATGTGAATAATAATGCTCAGGCTTTTGATGCTCTGAGTGATTATTATCAAGTCATTTGGGATGAAGACCAGCCTCATAAATTCCCGGTACTGGCGAGCCATTTATCAGAAATTGCTGACTTCAAGCTAGATTAGTTGTTATTCCGCTTTGTTTTAACGCTATCAGCCGCTTTCGAGCGGCTTTTTTATGATTGGCATCGAGTCAGCTATTAAAGATATTGGTTTCACACTGACATTAGCTAACTGGTACATCAGTATAAGATACTGCTTTATTCTTTAATACAGGTGATCTCGATCACATGTAATGTGAAAGTTAGATGAAAAATCTGGTTTTTGTTTAAATGTTATCTGCGTCAGTGTAAAGTGTCGGACGTGGTAACAATTGATACAATTTGATACCGCTACAGAATTTGTCTGTTTCAGACTCACCAATTTGCGTATGTCGCCCGATGCAGCTAGCCAACTTTAGTTAGCTGTTTTTTTTGTCTGTATTTTGCCTAGTCGACGGGTTTACGTTATCTTCAAAAGAGGGAACTTGGGGATTTCACCATGAAAAGAGTCAAGATAAGCGTTCAAGGAAAGGTACAAGGTGTTTGTTATAGGCGTTATGCTTTATCGAAAGCCAAAGCCTTAGGCTTAACCGGCTACGTCTCAAATGACGATGATGGTAGCGTTACTATCTTAGCTCAGGGAGCCTTTCCTGCGGTGGATAATCTGATCGATTGGTGCCAAATCGGCTCGCCTCAATCCCATGTTTCTGAAGTATTTGTCGAAGAAGATGAAGCTGATGAGATCTATTTAGATTTCTCGATTGTTCAGTCTTAATTAGAAAGTTATCATAAAAAGACCCGAAGCCAAAGGGCTTAGGATCTCTTTAATATTTATATTTTTCAAAATCTTATATCAATAAGTATTATTCTGATGTGTTGCCATTAAGTCTGTCTATGGGTTGCTGCATCTTTCTTATCTGAAGAATCATTCCCATTCGTGGATGATCGAAGTAATGGATCTCATCACTTCGAACTCGTCTGTTTTGCTTCATTGGGTAGGCATACAAGAAAGGTGAAGACAGATTGGCTGCACTGGGATTGAATTGAGCACTATCCCGCATCACGTCAAAAGTTTTAGTGCCTTCCTCTCTTAAATTTAATGCAGTTTCAACATAGAGGTAATGATCCAGATAGATGTTAATTGTACCATCGAGCTTCCAGACAGGCTTATGTTCAACGACGCCAAAACTGCCTCCTAGAAAGTCAAACTGAGGAACATTTGATTTACTCGCTTGGCTGAGAGTCGATTGACCATTAAGCTCAAAACGTGAAGAGTAGTCTTTCCCTGAGAAGATTTTCATGGGGGTGGCTCTGCGTCTGGGTTGCATCGCTTGCTGCCAGGTCATATGCAGAAGGCTCTTATTGCCTCTTTCTCTGGACAGTTTGCTGATGATGCTTTTGAATTGATTCTGAGCTGCGGATAACAGTACAGGAGAGCCACCCGGTACGCCATATTGATTCGATGACGCCGCGATGCTCCAAGGGATCTGAGAAGGGTGGTTCACCTGGGCTGAACTAACTTGTTGATTACACTCATCGGCTTTGGTGGCCCAATCATGGGCAGAACAGCCATCCAGGCCAAGGCTGGCACCCGTAATATTGGTGCTAAACAGTGGCGAAATCAGATCGACCATCTTCTTTGGATTTTGAAAAGAAACCTGCCCTTGGGCTTGCTCTTGAGGTTGTCCATTATTTCTTTCGAAGAGATAGACCTCAACTTCAAACCAACGCTCATTCTGGGCGTAGGCCTGCTGAGATAGAGAGAGTAGGCCTGCAATGATTAAAACAGTTTGTTTGAACACATTATTCTCCAAGACGATGTTGTGATAATTGCTCTAATAGCAATTTTACCAGTGCCAGTCTATCCTTGTGTGACTCGGCTGGAATGAGGAATTTTAACTTACTCGGGCCATCCATTCGATAGTTTTGTGGCTGACTTTGCAGTAAACCGATAATAAAGCCAGGATCGATACAGTGATCGTCATTAAATTCCAGACTGCCCCCCTTAGTGTGCATTTCAAGTTTTTTAATGCCGAGACTGGTGGCTAGATGCTTGTACAATGTCAGTTGCATCAGATTCTTAGTGGCGTCAGGCAGCATGCCAAATCGATCGATGAGTTCAACTTTTAGCTCATCGATGGCATTTTCTGAATCACAGTTGGCAATGCGTTTATAGAGAGATAAACGGATATTGACGTCATGGACAAAATCATCGGGAAGTAAGGCTGGAATTCGCAATTCTATCTCACATTGACGCCTGAGCATCTGACTGAGAGAGGGTTCTTTACCTTCTTTAAGTGATTTAACTGCATCTTCCAGCATCTCCATATAGAGGGTAAATCCTATCTTGGAGATATGGCCCGATTGTTCATCGCCTAATAGCTCGCCGGCACCGCGGATCTCAAGATCTTGGGTCGCCAGCATAAAGCCAGCACCTAAATCTTCTAAGGCCCCGATGGCTTCAAGACGTTTTCGGGCATCGGAGGTAATGCTTTTTGGGTGCGGGGTCATCATGTAGGCATAAGCCTGATGATGGGAGCGACCGACTCGCCCTCTAAGTTGGTGCAGTTGGGCTAAGCCAAAGTTATCGGCTCTTTCTATGACTATGGTGTTAGCCGAGGGCACATCGATGCCCGTCTCGATAATGGTGGTACAGACGAGTACGTTGAACTTTTGATGATAAAAGTCAGACATCACTCTTTCTAAATCGCGTTCCCGCATCTGGCCGTGAGCTGTCACCACCCGAGCTTCTGGTAGAAGCTCACGTATTTCGTTGGCGCGCTTCTCTATGGTGTCTACTGTATTATGTAGAAAATAAACTTGCCCGCCACGGAGGATTTCACGCAGCAAGGCTTCACGTATGGTGCTGAGATCGTATTCTCTGATGAAGGTCTTTACCGCGAGCCGCTTGGCCGGTGGAGTGGCGATGATCGACAGATCACGCATGCCCGACATGGCCATATTTAAGGTTCTGGGGATCGGTGTCGCCGTTAAGGTCAAGATATCTACGTTAGCCCGCAGAGCCTTAATTTTTTCTTTCTGCCTAACCCCGAACCTATGTTCCTCATCTATGACCAACAAGCCTAGGTTCTCAAAATCACCCTCTGAATGCAGTAGCTTATGGGTGCCTATAATGATATCGACTTTACCTTTACTTAGCTCATCCATGATCAGCTTCTGTTCTTTTGCTGTCTTGAAGCGAGAAATAACCTCAATCTTAACCGGCCAATCGGCAAATCTGTCTTTGAAATTCTCGAAGTGTTGCTGGGCCAGTAAGGTGGTGGGTACTAAGATAGCGACTTGCTTGCCGTCGTTGACCGCAACGAAGGCAGCCCTCATTGCTACTTCAGTCTTACCGAAGCCGACATCGCCACACACAAGTCTATCCATGGAGATGGGAGAGCACATATCCGTCATTACGGCATTGATAGAGGTCTCTTGATCTATGGTCTCTTCGAAGGGAAAACTATTGGCGAATTGTGCATACTCTTGCTCATCGACTTTACATGCCGTGCCTGGTCTAGCCTGTCTTCGTGCGTAGACATCGAGTAGTTCGACGGCGACATCGCGGATTTTTTCTACCGCTTTCTTCTTAGCCTTGGCCCATGTTTCATTGCCTAGTTTGTTTAAGTTAGCTTCTTCATCGGGCCCCACACTGTAACGGCTAATGAGGTGAAGCGATGACACTGGGACATAAAGCTTGTCACCGCCAGCATATTCTAACTTGAGGTATTCGGCGACAAGGCCACCGGTATCTAAGGTTTCCAGTCCCTGATACTTTGCGACTCCATGATCTAAGTGGACTATGGGTTGGCCGACTTTTAGCTCGGCTAAGTTTTTGACTAAGGCATCGCTACTTATTTGTTTCTGTCTGTCTCGGCGACGCTTTTGAGATATGCGATGACCGAATAGTTCAGTTTCACAGACGAGGCTAAATTTTCCACCTCGGCTCTTTTCTATGATACAGCCGTTAGAGAGGGGGGAGACGATGAGTCCAAGCTTAGTCTTTGAGGCGGTAAACTCCTCTATGCTGCCGAATCGTTTTGGCTTGATATCTATCTTACTGAGTAGTTCCAGTAAGGCTTCACGGCGCCCTTCTGACTCAGCACTGAAGAGTATGCTGGTCTCTTTGGTTGCATATTCTTGAAGCTGGCTCAGTGGCTGTTTTAGTTTATGATTGGCTGTCAGATCAGGCAGTTTTTCTAGCTTAGCTTGTTGCTCCTTATCTGAGGCCTTGCCGATCTTAAGCTGACTCCTTGGTAGAGCCTTAAAATTCGCGAAAACCTGTTCAGTGAGTAGATAGAGCTCTTTAGGTTCCAATAATGGGCGTAAAGGATCAACCCGTCTATCTTCATATCTCAGCTCAACTTCGCCTAAATGGGCCTTAGATGCGGCTTCGAGATCACCTATATTGACCAGTTGAGCATGTTCCGGCAGATAATCAAACAGGCTGGCTGTTTCGTCGAAAAATAACGGTAAATAGCTTTCGATCCCAGCAGGGAATATTTTTCGACTGACCATCTGATAGACAGATTCTGGTTCTTTAACCAAACGTTCGAAGCGTCGACGATATCTCTGCCTAAAGCCTTCAATTGCCTGATCATCGGTTGGGAACTCTTTCGCTGGTAGTAAGCGTATGGAGTCAATTTCCCCACTTGATCTCTGGCTCTCTGGGTCGAAGTGTCTGATGGACTCGACTTCATCATCAAATAACTCGATACGGAAAGGTTGCTCTGAGCCCATTGGGAATAGATCGATTATCGAGCCTCTGACAGCAAACTCGCCATGTTCATATACTTGCTCGACCAGATGATAGCCTGTGTTTACCAGTTGTTGTTTTACATCCTGAAGACAATAGTTATCGCCTTTTTTCAGTATAAGCACATTGCCAGCTAAGAATGACTTAGGAGGTAAGCGCACCATCAAGGTGCTCAAGGGAACGATAACCAGTCCCTGCTTGGCATTGGGTAACCGTGATAAGGTCTCTAACCTTTGGGATACCAGATCTTGGTGGGGGGAGAAACTGTCATAGGGCAAGGTTTCTCTGTCCGGGAAAAGCCACACCGGAAAAGTGGTTCCTTTGAGCAGATAATCCAGTTCGGATTCCAGTAACAGGGCTGTGGGTGTGTCGTGAGTCACAGCAACTGTGATACCGGCATGGTTTTGAACCAGGTTCGCTAAGGCGATGGCTTGAGAGGCACCGCCTAATGTGTATAGTGTTTGCGCTTTTGATGCACTTTTGACTGCGGGAGGCGTCAATATTGAGAAAGCTTTCATTCAGATGTGGCAAAAGAGTAGCGTCAAAGATGCCTGATATTGTAGAGGCTTACCGCCTCTAGTGCTAGAGAAAACTTATGAGCTGGCTTTCGCCTGTTTACGCAATTTAAGCTGCTTTTGTTGCACACTTAGGCTGGCTTTGACCAATTGCTCCACATCAGTCTCCAGTATTTGAGTAAACTCAAGACTGCTGATGTATCGGGAGCTAGCTTGACTGGTATCTGTATCTAGGGGCTCTGAGCTTGTGACTTTTACGAAGCATAATAGGGCGACCAACTCCTCTCGAATGTGTAGAGTTATCTTATACTGCTCATTCTCATTCAGAGGTGTCTCGCTAATGATCCGAATGCCACTGCCGCCAAAAAAGGCGCCTTGGTATTGCTCCCCATCATGCTGCTCACGCTCTAACACGTATTGTAGAATTAGGTCTATCTTACGAGATTGTAGCTTAAGATAATCCACCACAGTCTTAGCATCATCGTCTAAGTGCCTAAGTTGCAGTAAACAGTCTGATTCCAGGCTTTTTACATCGTTGATGAGCAGCAACCCCATAGGTAGCATGGCTCTTAATTCATATTCAGTGGGCAGAGCCTGTTCTTTGGGCCAAGGAGAAAGATAGGCAGTAAAGTCATGCTTCACACTAAAATAGGGAGTTGAGTCTGTGAACAAGGGATTTCCTCTTGTTTTTATATAGCTATTACCCCTATTATCGTGCGCATCTTAATGATTTAGCAAGGCTGATTATTTATTGGGCCTGTAGGACACTATGAATCTCGCGTTATCTTCACATATAGGTTTTCGTTATTGGCGTGCAAGAAAGGCTAATGGCTTCGCCTCTTTCATCACTTTCTTTGCGGTTTCAGGCATTTTACTCGGCGTGGCGGCACTGATTATTGTCAGTTCAGTGATGAACGGACTCGAAGGTCAATTGAAACAGCGAATATTGGGCGCCGTGCCTCAATTGACTGTGCATTCCCAAGCGCCTATCGAGCATTGGCAGAATAAGATTGCAGAATTAAGCGAGATCCCCGGTGTTATTGGTGTTACGCCCAGTATCTCTAATCAAGCCATGATCCAGTCCAGTAGTAACATAAGTGCAATTCAGGTTTATGGTATATACCCTGACTTTGAACATGATCTCTTAGCCACTATGCAGCGCAGTTTTAATGGCAGTTTCGAGCAGCTCGAAGCGGGTAAATACCGCATCGTCTTAGGTTCATTGCTTGCGAGGCGCCTGGATGTGTCAACGGGTGACAAGGTGAGGCTATTGAGCGGCGAGGGTGTCATCTATTCTCCTTTAGGTCCGGTGCCGAGTCAGAGAAATTTTGTGGTCGCCGGTGTGTTTGAGATGGGCTCTCAAGTGGACGCGAATCTGGCTTATGTTCATTATGAAGATGCCCAGAGACTGATGCGGCAAAAGCCTGGTGAGGTGAAGCATCTGAGATTCTACCTCGATGATCCCTTCAACGCCGCTAATTTGAGCACAGATGTGATAGCTGAATTTAGCAAAGACAATTTAAAGGTCACAACCTCGGACTGGCGTGATTCCTATGGTCATCTTTTTGGTGCGGTTAAGATGGAAAAGAATATGATGTCTCTTATGTTGAGTCTCATTATTGCCGTCGCTTCATTTAATATCGTGTCGGCTCTGGTGATGATGGTGGTTGATAAGACAGCCGATGTCGCCGTGCTAAAAACTCAGGGCCTGATGACATCTGATGTGATGGGTATATTTATGATCCAAGGATCACTCAATGCCATCATAGGACTCGTTTGCGGCCTGTTCGTTGGCATAGCAATCACATTGAACCTCAATATCATTTTAAATACCTTTGGTATTTCTGTGCTGGGGGCGGGTCAGTCTCTGCCAGTGCAACTGGAATGGAGTCAGATGAGTCTGATAGTCTTAGGCACTTTACTCATCTCATTTTTTGCTACCGTCTACCCTGCCATGAGAGCTGCAGGGGTACAGCCGGCCAATGCTCTGAGGTATGAATAGATACATTATGGATGTTAGATTTAAGGCATCTTAGATGCTACGTGGTCAATGACGTGGCTTGAATGAATTGAAGAATTAATGAATTGAAGAGCTAAAAAGATGCAAGAGTTATTACTGGAAGTAAAAGGTGTGACTAAGCGCTACCAAGAGGGCAGCGTCGATACTCAAGTGCTTAACGAGGTAGATCTACAGGTATTTAAAGGCGAGCAGTTGGCTATTGTAGGTACGTCTGGTTCGGGTAAAAGTACATTACTGCACATAATGGGGACCTTAGACTGTCCTACAAGCGGTAGCGTAACTATGTTAGGAGAAGACCTTTATGCATTATCGAGTCGGCGTCAATCGGATATACGCAATCAAGATCTAGGTTTCATTTATCAGTTTCACCACCTGTTACCGGAATTTACCGCATTGGAGAACGTTGCCATGCCAGCACTCATTCATGGGGTAAAACGAGAACAGGCGCACCAAGATGCTAAGGTGCTCCTCGAGCGAGTGGGCTTAGCTCATAGGCTAGACCACACTCCATCGGAGATGTCTGGTGGTGAACGTCAGCGTACTGCCATTGCCAGAGCATTGATCAATAAGCCTAAACTTGTGTTAGCCGACGAGCCTACGGGTAATCTGGATGCCGCCAGCGGCGAGGCGGTTTATGAGTTGATCCAGGAATTGGCAACTCAGTTAGGTACGGCATTTGTCGTCGTGACCCATGATAGTAAGTTAGCATCCAGAATGGACAGACAGTTACACATGAAAGATGGTTACTTGGGCGCTTTAGACATAGATAACCTCGGAAGTGAGGCTTCATGAGTTGTTTATTGTCGTTGTGTGTGGGAAGGGGCTTCTATCTAGCTCGTCAATCTGATCACTTCACAAGTGAGGCTTCATGAGTCGTTTATTGTCAATTTGGGTGGGATGGCGTTTCTATCTCGCTCGTCAATCCAATAGTTTCATCAGCTTTATCTCCTTTGCGTCCACCGCGGGGATAGCCTTAGGTGTCGCCGTGCTAATCGTGGTGTTGTCGGCAATGAATGGTTTTGAGCGAGAATTAGAGAACCGATTACTCGGCGTGGTGGCCCATGGCGAGCTTACTGGGGTGAACGAACCCATTCGTCATTGGCAGAAAATTGCCGATGACGCCGAGAAGATCCCGGGCATATTGGCTTCGGCGCCTTTCATACGACTGCAGGGCTTGGTGCAGAAACCTGGTGGATTCCAAGGTTTGAGTGTCTTAGGCATAGACACAGAACAAGAGCAGAAGGTATCTGTTATTTCTGACTTTATGTCTAAGAAGACCTGGTCGAAATTAGCCAGAGGCGATGAAAATAATATCGTGCTTGGCAAGGGGCTGGCCGATAGCCTAGATCTGAGTGTCGGAGACTCTCTGAGTCTCTATATGCCAGATGTCTCCCATCAGAGTCGAGATAGTAAAAGGATTACTTCGGCTAAGAGCCATCGCTTCGTGGTGGCGGGGGTGTTTGAACTCGGAGGTGAGCTGGATCTGACTACTGCCTATATTCCTATGAAATATGCGTCTTCTATCCTGGGCATGGGGCAAGGGGTATCTGGGGTCAGAATTAAGGTTGATCAGGTATTTGAAGCGCCCAGGTTGATCAGAGAGCTTGGCTATAGCCAAGACCAATACCTCTACCTCAGTGATTGGACACGGACACAAGGTAACCTCTATCAGGATATTCAGTTAGTCAGAGTCGTTATGTATTTGGTACTTGCCCTGGTTATTGCGGTGGCCTGTTTCAACATAGTGTCGACTCTGGTGATGGCGGTACGCGACAAGCAGTCCGAAATAGCAATATTATTGACCATGGGCATGAAGCGGGCCTCTATCATGATGATTTTTATCGTTCAGGGGGCCCTTAACGGCGTCTTAGGTTGCATATTGGGCGGTGTGTTTGGGATTATCATGGCAGAAAATTTAAGTCGTATAGCCAAAGGCATAGAAAATATTCTAGGAATAAAATTACTGTCGGCTGATGTCTATTTTATCGATTTCCTGCCTTCGCAGCTGAACTTATCAGATGTGTTTACTGTGCTAGTACTCGCCTTTACTATGTCGCTCTTAGCGACAATCTATCCAGCCTGGAAGGCCAGTAAAACTCAGCCAGCAATGGCGCTAGCAGGTCGTTGAGTTTGTTGGTTAATAAGCCGCCCACTGTGATTATCATTTTGGGCGCACCCAATGATGATGAGGGAAACCTTTCTCATTTCGCTCTTTCCCGATGCGATGCCGCTTTTACTCGGTTCAATGATGACAGGTCATTGAATTTTATCTGTACCGGAGGCTATGGTGATCACTTCAATCGCACTGAGCATCCACATGCCCTCTATTGTAAACGTTACTTGATGAGTTTAGGCGTGCCTGATGACCGATTCTTAGCCCTGGTGGAGAGCCGTTTCACTTTCGAAGATGCGAGCCTGTCAAAGGCTATATTGGATAAATATAAGATATCGTCGGCAGTTCTGGTGACCTCAGATTTTCACTTGAACAGATCCAAGTTTATCTTCGATGGTGTGATAAAATCTGTGTATTTTCAATATGTAGGAGCCAAAACTTGGTGCAGTGAAGCTGAAATGGTGAAGTTAGCTGCCCATGAAGCGAGTGTTATGGGCAGAGAAATTGTCAATTTGAACGCTTGGATGAATTCTACTCTAGATCTAAAGGCTTGATGACTGGGCCGTCTCTCACCATTTTAATCTTCACTTCAAACTGCTTAACTGTTTCTGCTCTTCCACTTGAGCAAGATGGAATATCTCCATAGTGTCTTGATCAGGAAATAGCCAATTAAGGCAAACACGGTTCCTAATACCAAGCAACCTAATATGAAGGGCGGGCCTATGGTAAATACAGAGGCTTCTACCCATCGCCAGGTTGCTTCAAATGCAAATTCTTGGGGCGGATGACTGAGTATCTTGGCTCCTAACATGTAGGCTGCATAGAACATGAAGGGCATAGTAACCGGATTGGTTATCCACACCAGTGCGACAGCTATGGGTAAGTTACAATTGAAAACAATGGCGAGAGCCGCAGCCAGTACCATTTGAAATGGCATGGGGATCCAGGCAACAAAGAGACCGATGGCAAAGGCTGCCGGGGCCGAGCGACGATTGAGTGCCCACAGATTCTCTTTATGTAACAGCTTTCCGAACATCTGCAAGTGTTTGTGATTCCGCAGAGTCTCGGGTTTAGGCATAAACTTTTCGATGAATTTTTTTGGCATAGATTGCAATTACTGTCTTAACTTATTCAGTATGAATCGATTTATGTTTGGCTTTAGCATTAGCATTTTATCCAGTCTCTTGTGGCCGGTGTTACCGTCAACTCCAGTATACATAGGCTCAGTCGTCGCCGGTATCATGCTGCTGAAACGAACTCCTGTCATTGCCGGAGTACTACTCGCCGTCGGGTGGATTTCACTTTTTGTTCAACTCTTATTGGTTGATGAACCACCGAACACAGTACAAAACATCATCGTGAGGGGCGAAATCATATCACTAGTTGGTTCAAACGGCGACTGGCTTAGTATGGATATTCGCCAATCGAATTTAAAAAGTGAGTTTTTTTTATCAAAAGTGCTAAGACTGAGTTGGAAGC
Organism: Shewanella psychrophila; assembly: GCF_002005305.1. Classification (NCBI taxonomy): domain Bacteria; kingdom Pseudomonadati; phylum Pseudomonadota; class Gammaproteobacteria; order Alteromonadales; family Shewanellaceae; genus Shewanella; species Shewanella psychrophila. Next base: position 1,812,898 of record NZ_CP014782.1, on the reverse strand, counting down.
AAGCCCCAAAATTGGCGATTGGAGAGCAATGGGAGTGGGTGGTAAAGCCAAAGCCCATCACCAGTGTACTAAACCAAGGGGGTTACAATCAGCAACGAAGTTTCCTGAGTCGGCATATAGTGATGAAAGGGAACGTGAAGTCAGGCACTAAGTTAGAAGGGGCGGTGTCCCTTCGAAGCAGGATTATTAATAGGTTAAAACCTGAATTATCACTTTTTACTCATGGTGATCTCATGTTAGCGCTCTTGCTCGGGGATAAGAGCTTGATTGATAGTGAAAGGTGGCGATCATTAAGAGTCTCAGGCTCAGGGCATCTGATTGCCATCTCTGGCTTACACCTTTCAGTGGTCACCACTTGGGTATTTTTTCTAACGCTATTCTCACTGACACGTTTTAAGCCTAGCCAAAGTCGGAAAAACATTTTGATAGCGGGGCTGTTATCAGCAGTCGCCGCTATTTCTTACGCTTACCTTGCAGGATTTTCCCTGCCGACACAACGTGCCCTCATCATGTTGCTCCTCTTGCTTACTATGGGGCTGATGAAACGTTTCTCCTCTCCTTGGGAACGTCTGCTTTATGCTCTTTTTCTTATTCTGCTTCTGGACCCTTTGAGTTGCATGAGTGCCGGATTTTGGCTGTCGTTTTCAGCTCTTGGGATCATTTTCTTTACGCTATCTAAATGGACAAGGGAGTCATCGAGCCATGAAGCCGAAAACGGATTTCGACTGAATATGAAAAATAAGCTCGCCATGTTCTGGTCTGTACAGTGGCGTTTAAGCCTGGGATTAGGCCTGATACAGGCATTACTCTTTGGGGGGATTTCAGCTTATGGACTGATCTTTAACCTTATTATGGTCCCTTGGTTTAGTCTGGTGGTTATTCCACTTTCATTCTTATGCTTCTTAATATGGGCTGGTGGACACATTTTTTCCGTGGAATTGACTCAGGTTTTTACTTTAGTAGACCTGAGTTTAGTGCCCATGAGCCAGGGGTTTAGCATGATTGAGTCTTTACCAGGTGCATGGGTGAGCATTTCGGGTCAGACCATAGCTTGCCTCATTTTTTTTATATTGGGGCTGTTCCTATTATTTCGGGTTTCACAGAATAGATGGCGATTTATCTCAATAATCTTATGCATGCCACTGCTGCTGAGCGTCTTGTTTGGGCTAGACACTCCAGCCCGAAGCGAGTGGCGATTACATCTATTGGATGTGGGGCAGGGGCTCAGCGCTGTGATAGAGAAGTCTGGTAAGGTTTTAATATATGACACAGGTGCTGCCTATGGTATTAACTTCAGTTATGCCGAGAGGGTTATTCTCCCATTTCTAAGATACAGAGGCCTAGATACTGTCGATTATCTGGTGATAAGTCACAGTGACAACGATCATGCGGGCGGCGCTAAGCTTTTAGTGAATAGCTTTCCCGATGCTCGAGTGATCACTGATATCTCTGAGTATTCGCAGCTTGATTGCAGACCTAAATCTATTCTCTGGCAGGGACTTAAGCTAGAAATATTGGCACCAGAGATCCCCAAAGATGGAAATAATGGCTCTTGTGTGTTGAGGGTGAGTGATGTTAAACATCAGTTGATGTTATCCGGTGATGTTGAGAAAGAGGGAGAGGTTTTACTTTTGGACAGCCAGAAAACCTTGTCTAGTGAAGTGTTAGTGGTTCCTCATCATGGTAGCCGGACCTCTTCCACTTCTGCTTTTATTAATAGTGTCTCTCCAAAGCTGGTCCTGATCCCTGCTGGATTCAATAATCGTTATGGTTTTCCTAAGAAAGAGGTTGTCGAGCGCTACTTGTCGAAGGGGGCACAGGTGTTGGTGACTGGGAGTGAAGGCCAGATCAGTGTGCTTTTTCGCCATGATGAACGACGTGTCAGTACTTACCGCGGCGATCTGGCGCCTTTTTGGTACAACAGCTTGTTTAGGTTTGGTGAGAATAACAATACAGAGTAGAATGCCTTTTTTGAATTATGAATAGACTCGTTAATGACACACTCTTCAAATCAAGAAGTCTGGACTGTATTTAAGCGCCTAATGGGTTATATAAAACCATTGAAAGTCGTGTTTGGCTTCGCAGTCCTTGGCTTATTCATGTATGCCGCAGTCGATGCCACCTTCATCGCCGTGATTAAACCCTTTATCGATGGCGGCTTCGGCGGTCAGGTAAGTCAAGCCACTTCATCACCGGGTGTCGCCAGTATTGATCTTGGCACAAGTGAAGGTTTTGGCGCATCCAGTGATGTATTGCTGATGGCTCCCATTGTGGTTGTTGTTCTTTTTAGCCTGCGTGGATTGGCTAATTTCCTGTCTACTTACTGTATCTCTTTCATGAGTGCACGCCTTATTTTGGACATGCGTCAAGAAGTGTTCGAGCATTACCTCACCCTTCCAGTGAGTTATATAGACAGAGAGAACTCAGGTAATCTCATTTCCCGAGTCACCTATGATACCGAGCAGATAGCGCGTGCTACAGGTAGCGCGCTGATCACCATAGTCAGAGACAGCATTACTGTGGTTGGCATGCTTGCTATCATGTTCTTCTATTCATGGAAGCTATCCCTTTGTATTTTGGTCATCGGCCCTATCATAGGTTTAATCATCTCTATCGTTAGTAAACGTTTTCGCAAGGTCTCTAAACGAATACAAGCCGCGATGGGGGGGGTGACCGCGGCGACTGAGCAAATGATTAAAGGCCATAAAAATGTGTTGGCATTTGGCGGACAGGAAGCCGAATCTGAGCGTTTCGCTTTGGTTAATGAGCAAAATCGATACCAAAATATGAAACTGGCTCTGACGCAATCCATTAGCCAACCTCTGGTTATGGTGATAGGTTCTTTCGCTCTCGCTTTCGTTCTGTATGCTGCGAGTTTCGAGGGGATGCAAGAGGAGCTAACGGCGGGAACATTCGCCACGATTCTCGGTGCCATGCTCGCCATGCTACAGCCAATTAAGAGTCTGACTCGTGTCAATGCTGAATTTCAGCGAGGTATTGCCGCTTGTACAACAGTGTTTGAACTCTTAGATACTAAACCCGAAGTCGATGCTGGCACCTATAAAGTCGATCGCGTAAAAGGTGAGCTTAGTTTTAATCAGGTGAGCTTTCGCTACCCAAATCAAGAGAAGCTTGCGCTGAGTAAAGTCGACTTTTCAGTCAAACAGGGCCAGACCATAGCCTTAGTCGGACGGTCTGGTTCGGGTAAGTCGACGATAGCGAGTCTAGTGACCCGTTTCTATACTGGTCTCGAAGAGGGAAGTATTAAGCTCGATGGGGTCAACATAGATGAATTTGCTCTCAAGAATCTTCGCAGTCAAGTTGCACTGGTTTCGCAGCAAGTCACACTGTTTAACGATACCATAGGTAATAACATCGCTTACGCCTACCCGGGGGAAGTGACTCAAGAGCAGATTATAGAGGCGGCAACGCTGGCACATGCCATGGAGTTTATCGAGTTACTGCCTGAAGGGCTCGATACGCAAGTGGGGGAGAATGGTGTCTTACTCTCTGGTGGTCAGAGACAAAGAATCGCCATTGCTCGGGCTATCTTGCGTAATTCACCTGTACTCATACTCGATGAGGCAACCTCGGCGCTAGATACCGAGTCAGAGAAAGCCATTCAACTTGGACTGGATAACTTGCGTCATAACCGAACTTCGATAGTCATTGCTCATAGACTGTCGACTATTGAATCTGCGGATCACATTTTGGTGATAGATCACGGTGAGGTAGTTGAGCGTGGCGATCATCAATCTTTGCTCGCTCAGGATGGCGTATACGCTAACTTGTATAAAATGCAGTTTAGCAGTTAAGCCATGCAAGCGTTCGTCAATAAACTTTGGTATCCGAGCAAGGATGCCCATCCGGTCTTTAGGCTGCTTAAGTATCTTTTATTGCCATTGGCCTTACTCTTTTTACTGATGAGTAGTATCAGGCGATGGCTGTTTAAGATGGGTCTGAAACAGAGTCATGACCTTCCTGTGCCTGTGATCATAGTCGGTAATATCACCGTGGGAGGGAGCGGAAAAACGCCTACAGTTATTTACCTCATAGACCTACTTAGAAAAAATGGATTTAAACCTGGCGTGATCAGTCGTGGCTACGGGGTTAAATTTGAAGGTGTAAAGAGAGTCGAACCGCAGATGCTTGCATCGGAGGTGGGGGATGAACCTGCCATGATAGTCGCCAGAACTAGCGTACCTATGGTGATAGGGACTGATAGAGTGAAGGCGGCTGAAAAGTTACTTGCCGATACGGATGTCAATGTGATCATCAGCGATGATGGTCTGCAACACTATCGACTCAGGCGTGACATAGAATTACTTATTCTCGATGGTGAACGCAGATTAGGTAACGGCATGCTATTACCTTCGGGCCCTCTAAGAGAGGGGAGCTGGCGGGCTCAGTCTGTTGATTTTATTTTAGTTAACGGTCAGGCGCTGAGGAATGAGTTTAAGATGGAGCTCCAGCCTCAAGGCATATTTCCAGTATCGCCATCTTCCAAGCATATATTTGAGAAGACTCCCGTTGTGGCCATTGCTGGAATTGGCAACCCTCAACGTTTCTTCAAAACCTTAGCTGAGCAAGGGCATACTGTCCTCAAGACACATGGATTTGATGATCATCAGAAGTTTACCTTAGATGCACTGATCCAAGTGGCGGGCGAACACCCTATATTGATGACAGAAAAAGATGCAGTTAAGTGTCGCGATTTTGCAAAAGATAACTGGTGGTATCTTGCGGTTGATGCCAAGCTACCCACAAGATTTGAATCGGATATTATGGACAAGATCCATGGTTCCATGAAAAAGAAACAAGGAAAATCAGATGGCGTTTGATAGAAAATTATTAGAGATTGTTGCTTGTCCGGTCTGTAAAGGAAAGTTGGATTACGATAAAACCAAGCAACAGTTGATCTGTAAGGCTGACCGTCTGGCCTATGCCATTAACGATGGCATCCCTGTACTGCTTGAAAACAAGGCTGAGCCTTGGCAGGATGAGGCTTAAGCTTAAGTCATCGTCTATTTAGTATTAACGCTCTTATATGGAGCGTTTTTTATGGCGTCCCCTATCCCCCTGCTATTGATGTGTTGTTTGCTTGAGCTGTCACACGCCATTTCACTAATTCAGATTGCTTTAATTAAGCCTTATCTCCATAATCATCTGTCACTTTTATGGAGCTACCGCGTGCCTAAACAAACTTTTGAAGCTGTCGTTGGGGAATTATTGGATGATAACCAAGGGACTAGAGTTCTCAAGTTTGAGCATCAAGGTCAGTTTTACTGGCTAAAACAAGCGGAGAAGCTGACTGGTGCGATGCGATTTCTCAAACAGAGTCCGGCTAAGGCATTACAGGTTGAAGTTGAAACGTTAGCCATGCTCGCCGGTAAAGGTGCACAAGTTCCTCAGCTTATGTGTTCCTCAGCAGATTATTTTGTTATTGCCGATGTCGGGCCAACTATCAGTTCTTGGCTAAGCGATAAGACATTGAGTCAGGATGAAAAACAGCAGATCTTAAATGATAGCGCGACAGCTTTGGCTAACCTACATAAGTTAGGACTCGCTCACGGTCGACCAGCCTTGAGAGATATCAGCTGGAGTGAAGGTCTGGTACATTTTATTGATTTTGAAGCCAGTCAGAACAGTAAAGATATTGCCTATCAGCAGAGACGTGATTTACTCGTGTATATTCATAGTCTGTATCGGTATATGGGGCCGGATCATGAGATGATAACCCCGGCTATCCAAGCCTACCGTGATGCTGGGGGCGAAGCTATCTGGCTAAATGCAAAACAGTGGCTCACTCCCTGGCAATGGATTTATCCGGGGTTGAGTCTATTTAAAAATATTGGCGGCAAAGATCTGCGGCCCATTTTTTGGTTGTTATGGCACTTCAGGCAGGCATAAAATCTTCATAGATTAAATTTAGGGGGGAGATGTCATCATTAACCCCATCTCACTCCACTCATTATGTCGAATTCCCCGATCGCGGCATCAATAACCTTCCTTAAATTAATCATTTGTCCTCTGAGCCATTGTCCTTGCTGGGGCGATATTCTAAACTCGCTTTCCGATAAATAAAAATATAAAGGGATTAGCGGTGAAAAAATACATACTAGGGGTTATATGTTGTTCGTCTTTGTTAGCGTTTCCGGCCATATCACAGCAAGATGAATTTTCGTTCGATGCCGAACAGTATCGAGAAGATGTTCGGGTGTTAGCCAGCGATAAATTTGGTGGAAGGGCGCCCTTGTCTGAAGGAGAGGCCTTAACCTTAGATTATCTGGTTAACTCTTTTAAAAAAATAGGACTCGATCCGGGCTATAAAGGCAGCTATTTACAAGCTGTTCCGCTGGCAGAAATAAGCGCAGATCAGAGTATGAAACTTACCATCGATGGCATGAGCTTTAGCAATGGCGATCAGTTTACTGCCAGAACCCAGAGGATCATTGACCAAGTTGAACTCAAGGACAGCGAATTGGTGTTTGTTGGCTATGGAATTAATGCGCCAGAGTTTGGTTGGAATGATTATCAGGGCGTAGATGTGAAGGGGAAAACAGTCATCGTCTTAGTCAATGACCCAGGTTTTGCGACTCAGAATGTTGACCTGTTTAAAGGCAATGCTATGACCTATTACGGCCGCTGGACATATAAGTATGAAGAGGCTGCCAGACAAGGCGCCGCTAGCGTGTTCATCGTTCACGAAACGGATCCAGCAGGTTATGGCTGGGGAGTGGTACAGAACTCGAATACCGGCAGTAAATTTACCTTGATTGACGATAACAATAACCTAGGGCAAGTCGGGGTCATGGGCTGGGTACAGCATGATGTTGCCAAAGACATTTTTGCTAAGGCAGATCTTAATTATGAAGATTTGAAACTCGCGGCCAGTAAGTCTGATTTCAAGGCCATCGATCTAAAGATGAAGGCAAATTTGGTATTGAAAAATAGCATAGTAAAGGCAGAGTCTTACAATGTCGTCGCTAAACTGTCCGGCAGTAATAAGAGTAATAAGAGTGATGAGACGCTTGTTATGCATGCCCACTGGGATCATCTGGGGACTAAACTCGATGCAGCAGGAAAGAAACAGATATTTAATGGCGCAGTCGATAATGCTTCCGGCGTTGCAGGAGTACTTGCCTTAGCTAAGGCCTTTAAAGCGAAAGCAGACAAAGCTCCCTTTAAACGAGATATATTATTTACCAGCTTTACCGCCGAAGAAACCGGACTTATCGGTGCCCAACACTTCGCCCTTAATCCACCCGTACCCACTAAAGATATCGTTGCTTTTCTCAATATCGATGGCATGAACGTCAACGATGGCGTGGATTACATCTTAGGTTATGGCCAAGGTGTATCTGAATTAGAAAGCTACCTTAAAGATGCCAGTACTGGGTTGAAGCGCCATGTTAAAGCCGATCCTCGCCCGCAAAATGGCTTGATGTACCGCTCTGATCACTTTGCCTTAGCTCAGCAAGGTGTTCCTGGCTTGTTGTTTATGAGCTTAGGCGATACAGATCCTGATTATATCGCTCACAAATACCATAAAGGCCAAGATGACTACGATAGTACCTGGTCTCTTGGGGGCGTAAGACAAGATTTACAGCTAATTGGTGATATTTTATCGCGTCTCGCGAATAATGAAGATTGGCCAAGGTGGCTCGAAGATTCTGATTTTAAAGCCAGACGTTCAGAGGATGGTCATTAAGGCCGTTAGCCTGAGGTTTTACCCCATCAAGAAACACCGAAGTTGGTGTTTCTTGATGGGGTAACTTAACAGCTCAATTATTGTTTCAGCCCTTGGTATAAGGTGTTGATCCACTTTTCTTCGGTAATGAAAGACCAGCTCCAGTCAATTTTTCCTTTTGGTATGCCTTCAAGCTTTATTTGTTCCAGACTCATCCCCGATGAGAGTTTGCTCTCCATCCAATTAATCGATTTATCTAGCATATGTTTGAAACGAATTAAATCGTTTCTGCTGGCCAGTTCGCCGTGGCCCGGAATGACCTTAGTGTCCTTGTTAATCTTGCGGATCATCGCGGCCACATTGTCACGATAGCCTTTCACTGAGCCCCCGGCTTTTAGATCTATGTATGGGAATCTGTTTTTGAAGAAGAGATCCCCCATATGGATGACGCTCTTATCTTCCCATAAAACCACGCTATCCCCATCTGTGTGGCCGGGTCCCATATGGAGCAAATGTAGTGTGTCACCATTAAAGTGGATACTGGTGCCCTTATGATAGGTGACTGAAGGCAACCCTGCTGCCTTGTAGCTGGTGTCTCCAGCAAGGCGTTTCAACACGTTGTGATGGGCGAAGATAACGCTGTTCATGCCGAACAGATTGTTGCCACCAGTGTGATCGCCATGATAGTGAGTATTAACCACGTATTTAGGCTGGCCAGGTTGAATGCCTGACAGGGTGGCTATAATTTTACCGGACAAGGGAGCAAATTGATTATCTATGATTAATATCCCGTCTTTACCGGCAGAAACCCCAATGTTGCCACCAGAGCCAGTTAACATATAGCTGGTTTCAGATAACTTAAGCTTGTTAATTTCCACATCACTGAATCTATCAGCGAAGGATAATTGAGACAGCAAGAGACCCAATATGAGTACACAGCCCTTGAGTAGATTGCTTGATCGCATCATCTGTTACCCCTGTTATTATTCTTCTTGTAAGTTAAGTCTTTGTTGCTACTGATAACATACCTGTAAAAGAGAGGGGCTGCAATTGCAGCCACTCATTCTATTAACTCGCAAACTCATTTTCTAACTGGTTCGGTCAATATGCCCAAGGTATCAGCCTTCTTGATAGGTTATTGGCGCGACCTAGACGTACCGCGGCGTTATAACGCATTCTATATAGAGCCTGGTAACAAAGTGGTACCAGATAAAGACTCGTCACGGTAGAAAATGTTAAGCCACCAATGATAGCAATGGCCATGGGTGAGTATGATGGCCCCCCTCCACCGAGCTGAGTATCACCCAGTGCCAAAGGCAATAGACCGAGTACTGTGGTGCCGACAGTCATAAGCACAGGGCGAAGACGAGAAATACACACCTGACTTATTGCTCCCGATAACTTGTCCAGTGCGGGCTCTTTTTGGTTTATCTGATCGACAAGGACGATGCCGTTGTTCACCACGATGCCCATTAAGATCAATATGCCTATCATGACCATGACTCCCATGGGGGTGCCGGTAAATAGCAAGCCCCAAAAGACACCTGTGATAGAAAATAGGATGGAGGTGATGATGGCAGTCGGTAGCAGTAAAGATTCGAATAGAGCCGCCATCACTATGTAGATCATGGCTAAGGCCAGCAACATGTTAGTCGCCATCACCGCCTGATCTTCATCTTGTTTCTCGAAACCTCCTCTGAGTGAATAACCATATCCCGCAGGAAAACTCACAGTCTCCATCACTTGAGTGATCTTTTCCTGTGCTTCCTCTGTGGTGAGATCATCTAGGTTTGCGCCGATAGACAAGGCCGTCTGTCTGTCGTAGTGACGAATGGTATCGAATCTCGGCGAGATGGTGATACTCGCTAAGCTATCTAAGGTATACACACGGTTATCGATTCTGATCACTGGCAGCTGCTTTAATCTCTCCAGTGACAAGCGCCATTCTTGCTCGAAGGACATTTCGATGCGTAATTCGCCATTGGGATCATGACGAAAAGAGCGGAGTTGACTGCCTCTTAAGGCCATAGAGATACTGGAAGCGATTTCGTTGAGCTTAAGATCCAATCTGGCGGCCATTTGTCTGTCAATTTGGATCACCACTTCTTGTTGGGCTCCGCTGAGTTCAGATCTTACATCCGTTAAACCTTCAATCTTAGACAGAAGCGGGATCACTCTGTTACTTATCTCGATTAGATCAGTAGTGGATCGCCCGGTTAGGGTGACTCTTAAGCCATTGTTACCGCCCCCCCAGCCAAATTGAGGCTTGGCGATGGAAAACTTAGGAAAGCCTTCACGTATTTTCTTCTTTAGCGCCTTCATGTCGACTTCAGTATTTTTTTTAAGGATCAAAGTGGATTGGCCGCGGTCGGGAGCGTAGTAGCTGTAGACAGAGTCGATATGGAATTCATCTTTATTGGCATAGAGATAGGTTTCCATTTTAGTGATCATCGCCTCGGTGACATCGAGATTATGGCGTCCTTCAACTTGATAATTAATATAGAGTTTATTGTTTCCCTCACCATCAGATTGATCTTGATTTACCATACTTAATGGCAGAGCCGTCGATGCTAAAATGATGAGTGATGTCATTCCCGAGGTACGTGGTCTGGCTAGAATCCTGTTTAGGCTCTTGTGATAAAAGGTCTGTAGTTTGCTCTCTTCTTCCTTAGTTTCGACTTCGATATTCATTTTACTGAGCATCAGCGGCAATAATGTTTTAGCCACAAGTAGTGATGCTGCTAGAGAGATGCAGATAGCGATAGCCACATGCTCTAGGAAAATGGTTAATTCGACTTTTACTCCGAAAATGTTGGGCAAAAATACGATGGCAGTGGTGAGTGTACCGGCGAGAACCGCCAGTGAGACCTTGTTTACACCGCTAAGTACTGCTGAGTCAGATGCTTGACTGGTGTTTGAGCCACTGGCTTGTTTTTCTTGCAGCACACTCTCGGTGACCACCACAGCATTATCGATCAACATGCCGACGGCGAGTAATAAGCCCATCATGGAAAGTATGTTGAGGCTATAACCTAACAAGTACATAGCGGCCAGTGTCATACAGATAGAGATGGGTACCGAAGTTACCACCACTAAAGTCATCTTCAGGTTTCTTAGAAACAGATACAAGACGGCAAAAGAGAGTAGGCCACCTATTAGGCCAGCGGTCAAGAGATCGTTCAGTGAAGAAGTGACCCCATAGGCTTGATCTTCCATGACGAATAGCTTGATGCCATCAAACTGCTCATCTTGCTTAGCGGCTTCGATGACCTTCATCACTCTCGTCGAGACATCAACCAGGTTGGCACCCGACTCTTTAAATACGTCCAAGCCCACCGCGTAGTTTTTATCTAAGTGTCGGCCGTCTAAACGCTCGGGAAGAGAGAAGCTGACAGTGGCGATATCCCCAAGAGTGATACCTGGTTTAAGCACCACGGCGTTGATCTCATCCAGATTTCTAAATTCACCCTTAGGCGAGACCTGATAGACGCGCGAGTTGGTTTTCAAGATCCCTGCGCTGACGATGAAGTTTTCCTGTTGTAGTCGCTGATTGAGATAGGGGATAGAGACACCACTGGCCGATAGCTTATCGGCATTTATCCTGATCTCAATTTGCTTTTGCTCGACGCCGTATAGCGTCACCTGAGAAACACCTTCGACACGCTCCAACGGACGTTTAAGCTGCTTATCTAGCAGGTCAAATGCTCCGGATAGCTCGCGGTCACTGGATATTCTTAAGTTTAGTACTGGCATGTCGGCGGTAGAGAACTGCCTGATAAATACACGTTCAACATCTTTTGGAAGCAAGTGTCTCACGGCATCGATTTTTTCTCTGGCCTCTAAGCTTTTAGTGGCGACGTTTTCTCCCCACTTCATTCTGAGTTCAATCTCGGCACCATTTTGTGAAGAGCTGGATCTCAACTCTTCTATTCCGCCCATGGTGGCTAATGATTCCTCCAAAATACTGGTGATATCGCGCTCAACTTCTGCTGGAGTCGAGCCTTTATAGGGGACCTCTATATTCACTTGGGGCATATCTATGCCAGGAAACATCTCCAGAGGCAACAAGCGACTCGAAGCCAAACCAAACAAGAGAATGGCGACAAAGAACATGCTGGTGGTTACCGGCCTTGATATGGCTAGTCGGGTGAGATTCATACCTGACCTCCTTCATTCGCAAGATGTTGCTCTTGAGTATTCTTGGTTTCTTCTGAAGCATATTCTTTACGATCGAACAGGGCGTACAGTACAGGTATCACCACTAAGGTCAGCAAGGTGGATAAAATCAGACCGAATATTACCGTGATCGCCATAGGTGCACGGACTTCTGAGCCATCGCCCAGACCGAAGGCCATGGGAGACAAGCCTAATGCTGTCGTCATGGTTGTCATGATAATGGGGCGTAAACGAGACTTAGCCGCTTCAGAAATGGCCAGCATCTTTTCTTTGCCTTCCTGTCGAAGCTGGTTGATGCGATCCACAAGTACGATGGCATTGTTGACCACTATACCGGCCAGCATGATGAGCCCGATAAAGACCACCACACTCAAGTGAGTACCAGTGATAAAGAGGCCCAATATACTGCCGCCGACTGCCATAGGTACGGCAATCAGAATAAGCAGAGGGTGTAGCAGTGATTCAAACTGGCTGGCCATGACCAGATAGACTAAGAATACGGCTAACACTAAGGCTATCTGTAGCGACTGGAATGAGTGTTCCATCTCCTCATTCTGACCACCAAACCTAGCTTGAATCGAGGTTGGCAGCGTCTGCTTAGCTAAGATACTTCTGGCTTCTAATACGGCTTCGTTAAGATCGCCATAGGCTAAGTTCGCCGAGACAATGGCAACTCTTTGCTGGCTGATACGATTAATGGCCGAGGGACCTAGTTTGAGTGTCACATCGGCAACCGCACCGAGGGCGATAGGATGACTGCTATCTGGGTTGATGATCATCGAATCTATGTCGCTGATCTGATCGCGTTCATCAATCTCACTTCTGACCAGAATATCTACTTTACGATCTCTCACCGTGTATTGACTTGCCACCGTACCTCCAACTCTCTGCGCGATACGATTTGCCACGGTAGGCGCGTCCATGCCTAGCGCCGCTAGGCGTTGATGGTCGAAGCGAATACTTATTTCAGGTTGACCATCTCTCAAGCTTGAGTTGAGGTCTGCAAAGCGGTCTGAGTCCGATAATGCGTCGACTAAGTTATTAGCAGTTTGCTTTAATTGGGTCAGATCATAACCAATGAGCTCTATTTCCAGTGGAGTCTTAAAACTAAAGAGCTCCGGATGTTGAATTTTAGCCTCTAGCTCAGGAATACGCATGGCTGTGGTACGGAGCACCGATGCAACGGCATCGAAGGCCTCAGGATCGGCGAGCACAACTTGCAAACGTCCCCAGTTTTCACCGCCACGGGAAGTATCCGATGTCATCAACCCACCACTTCCTGCTTGGCTATAGGCATGTTTTACATCTTCTCTGCCTTTTATCGAAAGGGCGAGTCGACGCAATACCTTGTCGGTTTCTGATACTTCGGTGCCTGGTGGCAGGAGGATTTCGACATAGAATTCACCTTGGTTCATTGGGGGGATAAGCTCCATACCCAACTTTGGCACTAATGATGCTGCGCCTAAGGTGATCAGGATAGCGATCGTCAGAGTCATGACTCTAAATTTGAGCGCCAAGGCGAGCAGGTGATGATAGATACCTTCAAGTTGATGGTAACACCAGTTGAAGCCTTGACTCAGTGGCCGCATAAACAGTCCAGTGAACCAAGACAGCAGACGACCAAACATAAGCGCTAAGGTCAGCAGAGCACTGGGTAAGTAACTAAATAAGACGATAAAGGGGAAAGAGAAAACCGTGGCACTGTAATGTTTTAATTTTCCTACCTTAGTCTCTGGTTTTGACTTCTTTTCCTTAGCGAGTAGGGGAGGTAGAGACTTAATGCCTTCGCGGGACGCCAACATAGGAATAGTGGTCAGGGCCACCAGAAGTGAAGCTAGCAGTGCGAAAGTGACTGTCAGAGCTTGATCAGAGAACAAGGCGCCAGCGACACCATCGACGAAGACGAGGGGGACAAACACCGCTAGAGTGGTCAGCGTCGAAGCAAATATCGCCCCGGATACCTCTTTAGTACCGGTCACAGCGGCTTCGAGCTTACTCATGCCCTGCGAGCGACAGCGATCTATGTTTTCAAGGACCACAATAGCATTGTCGACCAGTAATCCCACAGCCAGTGCTATACCACCCAGTGACATGATGTTTAAGCTGATATCGGCGAAATACATCATGTTAAATGTAGCGATGACCGAAAACGGAATCGAGATAGAGATGATCAGAGTGGGAATAATATCTTTTAAAAATAGATAGATGATTAACATGGAGAGCAAGCTACCTATCAGTGCTGACGATGTGACCTCACTCACGGCACTTTCGATAAATTCCGACTGATCGTAGATTACCGTTAACTCAGATTTTACTTGATTGGCATTTAACTGTTTGAGCGCCGCGTTAACTTTTCTGGCTACCGCTACGGTATTAGCGTCTCCTTCCTTGTAGATTGCCAGTTCAATAGATTCTTGATCGCCAATCCGGGTGATATCGTTACGCTCCTTATGAGCATCGACAATTTCGGCAACCTCGAATAGTCTGACTAATGTCTGATCTTCGCGATACACGATGATCTGACCTAGCTCTTTCAGAGAGTTGAACTGGTTAAGGGTGCGCACTAAATACTCTTTATCTCCCTGGATCACTTTACCCGCAGACAGGTTGATATTTTCTTCGGCGATACGGTTACGTATTTTATCTGCGTTTAGATTGAGCTGAGTCAGCTTCTCTTGATTAAGCAAAATGTGCACTTCTTGCTGCAGTCCGCCAGAAAGTCGGACGGCAGCTACACCTGTCAAGGTTTCGAGTTGGCGTTTTAGTTCCTCTTCGGCGTAAGTGCGCATCTGCTTGAGTTCATTATCGCTAGCATCGGGAACCGATAAGGCGAGGCGGACGATAGGGTCAAGGTTTGGATTAAACCTAAGCAGTAGCGGCTTCTTAACATCGAGAGGCAATAAAATGGTGTCCAGTTTCTCCCGAACATCCAGGCTGGCCATATCCATGTCTGTGCCCCATTCGAACTCCAGCACTACATCAGACATACCCGAGCGTGATATGGAACTGATTTTTCTTAAGCCTTTTACTATACCTGCCGCTTCTTCTATGGGTTTAGAGACTAGCTGCTCGACTTCGACTGGTGCAGCACCCATATACAGAGTTCGTATAGTAATTGTAGGGTAACTTAAGTCAGGCAGGAGTTTGACTGCTAAGCGTGAGAAACCCACCATACCAAAGAGGATCACCGCTAGCATGAACATCCATACTGTGACTGGGCGTCTTACCGATGTTGTTATTATAGACATAGTTCGGCTTCCTTTACTTCTCGACTGAGGCTAGATCTAATGCACTTATCACTTCTACAAGTGATTGATCTTTCAGATTTTGCTGGCCACGGATCACTATCTGTTCACCAGGTTCAATGCCTGCGATAATTTCAACAGTATCGGCCTCACGATAACCCAGAGAGACTTCACGGCGATTAACATTAGTCCCGTCGATGACATAGAGAGCAAATTGATTATCTTGGTTGACTACAGCGTTATATGGCACTGTGATGACATTATTGTGAGTGTCATATCTCAGCTCGACGCGAGTAAACATGCCAGCTTTTAGCTTGGCATTGTCATTTGGTACAGATAAGGTGACTTTGAAAGTGCCACTCTGGGCATCGACGATTGGGCTGATACGTAATACTTTTGCGTGAACCGTATCTTGTGAATGCTTATTGGCGAACACTTGTGCGTCTTGGCCCAGACGTAAGCTCTGAAGTTGCTGCTCAGGAAGATGGACGATACCGTGAAGCTCGTCTTGATTAACGATATAAAATAGTTCATCAAATTCTTTTGCCATATTGCCTTTTTTAACAAATCGAGTGGCGATAACCCCGTCGATGGGGGAGCGAACCATGCTCTCTTCGACCTGTAGTCCAGCCAGATCTCGCTTAGCGATAGCGGCCTGAAGGTTGTATTCGAGCTTAGCCATGGAATCTGCACTGATAAACTCTCTGTTGCCCATCTTCTTCAGACGGTTGAGTTCCTGCTCGATTATTTCAACTTCGGCCTGTGAGCGGGCGAGATCGTATCTCTGTCTCTTAGCATCAATCACAGCGAGCAATTGACCCTTAGTGACTCTGTCACCTTCTTCCACCTCGATGGCCTCAATTAAGCCTGCGATACGAGTGACCACATTGGCTTCTTCTGGGGCTTCCAGTGTGGCAGTTGTGCTGTAGAAAGAGGAGACATCCCCCTGAATGACAGTGGTTGTTTCAACAGGTACAGCATACTTCTCTTCTTCTTTAGGAGGCTCTTCACCGCTACAAGCTGAGAGCACTGATACCAGAAGGAGAGGGAGAGCAAATTTGAAACCATTGAGTGGGCGAGTCAGTATGCCGGTTTTTTGTGAATGAGTTACTTGGGTGTTAGCGAGTGTATTTAAAGAGTCCATGTAAAAATACCTAAGTTATTTGTTCCAATTGTCACTAACTAAGCACAAGCCATGCCAACATTTAAATTCATTTAAATACAGAGGCTTAATGTTTATTACATCTAACAGGTTAAACTTGTTAAACATAATGTAGCGAAAAGGTTTAAAAATTGATGCTTTTGACTAAGGGGAATTTAACGATTAATTTTGTAACAATTCAAACGTCATTTGATACAAGATGTATCGGGGTTTGGTTATGCCTGCGTATTCCCTTCATTACTCACCTGAATGCTGTTATTAGATTTATTCGTTTTGTTAATAACCTAAATGCATCAAGTCACGTTCATTTACAGGGTATAGAGAGAGATAATTCTGAGATAACTCTTATGGAAGACACTCTTATGACACTTAGTTTTATGAAATCCACTCTTATTAAAAATATAGTTCCTATGGCCTTAATGTCAGTATTTTTATTCTCACCAAATCTCCATGCACAGAACATATTGAAAGATGCAGTACGCATGAATCGTGACATTAAAGACAATAAATATAAGTACAAGCATGAATACAACAAGACTAAGAATAAGGTCAGCAGAGCCACAGACAATGCCCGTGACATCGCCGATGGCAGTTATGTCGACAAAAAATTGGATAAAATGGAGCACAATACTTCAAGGAAGCTACGCAGAGCAAAAGATAAGCTGGATCCCCGCGATGAAATTGCCGAAGAAATGCGCCGTGATATTAAGCAACGTAAGCGTGAAGCAGTCGATAAATGGTTAGCTGATTAATATAAATGCTTCTAATCTGAGTCAGTCCAGTTATGATTTAGCGCTATCAGGCTTAACGCTGGATTTAAATAACTAAGTGCAAAGGATTGGCATGATACAGATACGCAGGTTTAAGCAAACTGAACAATTAGATGATCCAATTGCCCTGTGGCAGATAAAATACGACACCATTCGCAGAGTCAATATCAGAGACTATAGCCTGCTCCAGGTATCTGCCTGGGCACCGACACGATCTTTGCCTGATACTTGGCCTAAGCGTATCCAAGCCATGAATCCTTTCATTGCCGAATCGGAAGGCAAGCAGCTAGGTTTTGCCGATCTTCAAGCTGATGGCTATATCGACCATTTTTTCTGTCATGTGGATCACCAAGGACAGGGGATAGGAAAAGCTCTGATGAATACTCTGCTCAATGAGGCTGCATCTAAAGGCATATGTCGTTGCTATTCCCACGTAAGTATCACTGCAAGACCTTTCTTCGAGCATTTTGGTTTTATTCTGGTTAACTCTCAGGAAGTAGAAGTTCGGGGACAAGTGCTAACAAACTTTGTGATGGAGAAGCGGGCTTGAGTTCATAGTGTTTAGGTATTAGTGTTTAGGTATTAGTTCCTAAGAAGAATTCCATCGTAAAAATCGCAATAAAAAAGGCACTCGATGAGTGCCTTTCTGTGATTCCTGTTTCCTAGGTTTTACGTTCTAGGTCATAGCAGCTTTAAGATTCACGCTTGTCCTGTGAGACAAATGTACGCTCAGGGGCGCCAGTATACAATTGACGTGGACGGCTGATCTTATGACCAGGTTGATCCAACATCTCTTTCCAGTGAGCAATCCAACCAACTGTACGCGCTAAGGCGAACAGTACAGTGAACATGCTAGTTGGAATACCGATAGCCTTCATGATGATGCCTGAGTAGAAATCGACGTTTGGATATAGCTTCTTAGAGACGAAATAATCATCTTCAAGGGCAATACGTTCGAGTTCCATAGCAACATCGAGCAGTGGGTCGTTAACTTTAAGTTCTTGAAGGACTTCATGACAGGTTTCACGCATGACTTTAGCGCGAGGATCGAAGTTCTTATAGACGCGATGTCCAAAGCCCATCAGACGGAAAGGATCTTCCTTGTCTTTAGCACGAGCGATGAACTCAGGGATACGATCCACTGTTCCAATCTCTTCGAGCATGTTCAGACACGCTTCGTTAGCGCCGCCGTGAGCAGGTCCCCAAAGTGATGCAATACCCGCTGCAATACATGCAAATGGGTTAGCACCAGAAGAACCGGCCAGACGTACTGTAGATGTCGAGGCGTTTTGCTCATGATCCGCGTGTAGAATAAAGATGCGATCCATGGCTCGTTCAACAATCGGGTTAACCTTGTATTCTTCACATGGCACAGCAAACATCATGCTGAGGAAGTTACCCGCATAGCTCAAGTCATTACGTGGATACACGAATGGCTGGCCAATAGAGTACTTGTAACACATGGCGGCAATCGTTGGCATCTTAGACACTAGACGGAAGGCGGCGATTTCGCGGTGACGCTCATCGTTAACATCCAGTGAATCTTGGTAAAATGCAGAAAGTGCACCAGTAACACCACATAGCATTGCCATTGGGTGAGCATCACGTCTAAAGCCTCTAAAGAAGGCGACTAGCTGCTCATTAACCATGGTGTGGTTCTTAACTGTATGAACGAACTGTTCGTACTGAATTTTGGTTGGAAGCTCTCCGTACAGGAGCAAATAACACAGATCTAGATAATCTGAATCTACGGCAAGTTCACCAATAGGGTATCCGCGGTGAAGCAGTATCCCTTGTGCGCCGTCGATATAGGTAATCGCAGATTCGCAGGAGGCTGTCGCGAGAAACCCTGGATCGAAGGTAAAGTGACCTTTACTACCTAATTTGCTGATGTCGATGACATCGAAGCCTGCCGTTCCTTTTTTTATTGGCAGATCGATTGAGTCATTTCCTGGCAATTCCAACTTGGCTATATTTTCAGCCATACCCGTTCTCCTTACTTCATTCTTATGTGAGTGCGGCTTATCAAACGCCAATACTTTACAGTGAATCTAGATCACATTTCAATTTAAATAAGCGTTTAAATTTCTTAGGCCATGGTCTTATTTTGCCCAAACCCCATAGGAGAACAGGAACTTGGCAGATTTTTTTACCAAAAAAACAAAATTTGCATAATGTGATGTTTGTATTTGACATTTGCCGCGCGTATACTTGCTTCGGCTCAGAAGAGCTGCAGACATTGGCATTTAGAGCTCACTTTATTAGTAACTTAGTAACCTGTATCTAAAGCGTTAAACGTCTGTTTAAACTTTTCTTTTGTAATGACATCTTAATGTGAGTCAATTCACTGTTTGATGTTTGAACAAAAGCGGATCGTATAACAAAAATATAGCTCAATTGAGCAGAGTGAGCAGAACGTGAAAAAGCAAAGACCTGTCCATCTAGATCTGCAGACCATACGCTTTCCTGCAACAGCGATCGCGTCTATCCTCCACCGTGTATCCGGTGTCATCATGCTATTTGCTGTTGGCATTCTTATCTGGTTGCTGAACGAATCATTAGCATCACCAGAGAGCTTCGCCGGCGTACAATCTCTTTTTGATAACTTGCTGGTTAAGTTTGTCATTTGGGGAATTCTTACCGCACTGGGTTATCACCTTATCGTTGGCATACGCCACCTGATAATGGATACCGGTCGTTGGGAAGAGTTACCCGCTGGCATCGCTTCGGCAAAAGCCGCATTTGCATTGTCAATTGCGTTTTCAATCATAGTAGGGGTTTGGGTATGGTAACTAATGCAGCGAGTCTTGGACGCAGTGGTGTTCATGACTTTATTCTAATACGCGCAAGCGCAATTATTTTAGCCCTATACACTATTTTTGTGGTTGGATTTATTGCCCTTAGCTCTCCACTAACTTACGACGCATGGCATGGCTTGTTCAGCGCTCTGCCGATGAAAGTATTCACACTGCTCGCCCTGGTCGCGATTCTGGTTCATGCCTGGATCGGTATCTGGCAGGTGCTAACAGATTACGTTAAGCCATTAATGCTTCGTGGTCTACTGCAGTTCGTTGTTGTCGTAGCAGCCTTGTCTTATTTGGCAGCAGGCATTTTGATTGTGTGGGGTGTTTAAGTGAGTATTCCAGTACGCGAATTTGATGTGGTCGTGATCGGTGCCGGTGGCGCAGGCATGCGAGCAGCATTACAGATTTCAAAAGAAGGTAAGAGCTGTGCGCTTTTATCTAAAGTGTTCCCGACACGTTCTCATACGGTTTCGGCTCAAGGCGGCATCACAGTAGCCTTAGGCAATGCCCATGAAGATCATTGGGAACAGCACATGTACGATACGGTTAAAGGTTCCGATTTTATCGGTGACCAAGAAGCGATCGAATTCATGTGTAAAACAGGTCCCGAGGCGGTTATTGAGCTGGAGCACATGGGTCTGCCTTTCTCTCGTTTCGAGAACGGTAAGATATACCAGCGTCCGTTCGGTGGTCAGTCTAGAAACTTTGGTGGCGAGCAAGCGGCTCGTACCGCAGCAGCGGCTGACCGTACAGGTCATGCACTGTTGCATTGTCTTTATCAACAAAACGTTAAGCATAAGACTGAAGTCTTCTCTGAGTGGTATGCACTCGATTTAGTGAAGAACGAAGACGGCGTGATTGTTGGTTGTACTGCTATCGATATTGAAAGCGGTGAAATCGTCTATTTCAAGGCTAAAGCGACCGTTCTTGCTACTGGTGGTGCGGGTCGCATCTATGCATCTACTACCAACGCACATATTAATACCGGCGATGGTGTTGGTATGGCAATGCGCGCAGGCGTACAGATGCAAGACATGGAGATGTGGCAGTTCCATCCTACGGGAATCGCGGGAGCCGGTGTTCTGGTTACAGAAGGTTGTCGTGGTGAAGGCGGATATCTGCTGAACAAAGATGGCGAACGTTTCATGGAACGTTATGCACCTAATGCGAAAGACTTGGCTTCTCGAGACGTGGTTGCACGCTCTATGATGACCGAAATTCGTGAAGGCCGTGGTTTAGATGGTCCTTTAGGTCCGCACTTGCTACTCAAGCTGGATCATTTAGGCAAAGAAACATTGGAAGCGCGTTTACCTGGCGTATGTGAATTGTCTCGTACATTCGCTCATATCGATCCCGCCGATGGACCTATTCCTGTACTACCAACGTGTCATTACATGATGGGTGGTCTTCCTGCTAAAGTGAGTGGTCAGGTACTTCGTAAGAATGAAGATGGCACCGAAACTGATGTCGTGGGTTTATTTGCTGTCGGTGAGATTGCCTGTGTATCAGTACACGGCGCTAACCGCTTGGGCGGTAACTCACTGCTGGATCTTGTGGTATTTGGTCGTGCAGCAGGACAACATCTGGGTAAAGCGCTAGATGATACTCCGACACCTAAAGATGCGACAGACACTGACATCGATGCGTCTCTAGCGCGTCTGAATCGTTGGGAAAGTAACACAGACGGTGAAGATCCTGTACAAATACGTAAAGACCTACAGCTTTGTATGCAGCTGAACTTTTCTGTATTCCGCAGTGGTGACTCTATGGCTGAAGGTCTGACGGAGCTGAAACAGATCCGTGAACGCCTAGCTAATGCTAAGCTTTCTGATAACTCGAAAGAGTTCAATACACAGCGTATTGAATGTTTAGAGCTGGATAACTTGATGGCGACAGCGATTGCGACGGCTTATGCTGCCAATTTCCGTACTGAAAGCCGTGGTGCTCACTCACGTGAAGATTTCCTCGACCGTGATGATGAGAACTGGTTGTGTCACAGCCTATTTGACCCGGTTACAGAGCAGATGGATCGTCGAGCGGTTAACATGGAGCCTAAGCTTCGTGCAGCCTTCCCACCGATCAAGCGTACTTACTAAGGAGATACAGAGATGAATTTGAATATCGCAGTTTATCGCTATAATCCCGATGTAGACGCTAAGCCGTACATGAAGGATTACACATTAGAAGTAGCAGAGGGTACCGATATGATGGTCCTGGATGCACTCATACTTCTGAAAGAGCAAGATCCAACCTTGGCGTTCCGTCGTTCATGTCGTGAAGGTGTTTGTGGCTCAGATGGCCTGAACATGAATGGTAAGAATGGTCTGGCTTGTATCACGCCAGTATCTACCTTCAATGGCAAGAAGATCGAGATAAGACCTTTACCAGGAATGCCAGTTGTTCGTGACATTATTGTCGATCTGTCTCAGTTCTACATTCAGTATGAGAAGATCAAACCTTATCTGATTAATGATGAGAAAACGCCTGCGCGTGAACATCTGCAATCACCTGAGGAACGTGAACATTTAGATGGCTTATATGAGTGTATCATGTGTGCCTGTTGCTCAACCGCTTGTCCATCTTTCTGGTGGAACCCTGATAAGTTCATCGGTCCAAGTGGCTTGTTACATGCCTATCGCTTCCTAATCGATAGCCGTGACACAGCAACCGAAGAGCGTTTATCGGAACTTGATGATGCATACAGCGTATTCCGCTGTCATGGCATCATGAACTGTGTGGATGTTTGTCCTAAGGGACTTAATCCGACTAAGGCAATTGGACACATTAAGTCCATGTTGTTGAAGAGAGCAGTGTAAATGCAAGACAATGAGCTGAAAGTAATAATTATATAGCTCGAATTGAGTCACTTCTCTGTGGAGAAGTGGCTCTTTTGTGTAATGGAACTACAATATGCCGTGAAATCTGGAGCACCAGAAATCTAGGGGCGGCAAAAACTGTGTACCTCTCGTCAGTCTACGCTTGTATTTACGACGAAGGGTGCATTTACAAAACTTCGGCTAAACACGTGTATAAAGTTTGAAAGGAATAGAAATGCACCAAGGCATCATGAAAGCCTGGCTCGAATCATCACACCTCAACGGTGCAAATTCGACCTATGTAGAAGAGATGTATGAAGCCTATCAAGAAGACCCTCAGTCTGTTTCCGAAGACTGGCAAGTGGTGTTTGATAACCTCCCTCATGCGAACGGTGCATCAGTAGATGTCCCCGAAGCAGCCCACTCTAAAGTACGCGATTATTTTCGTAGTTTAGCGCTCGAAGGAAGTCATAAGGGTTCGGCCCGCGTGACAGATCCTGAAGTCGACGCTAAACAAGTTAAAGTCCTGCAGATGATCAATGCTCATCGATTCCGTGGCCACCAGAATGCTAATCTTGACCCTCTGGAACTGTGGAAGCGTGATCAGGTTTCTGAATTGGACCCGGCCTTTCATGGCTTAACAAGCGAAGACATGCAGCGTGAATTCAATACAGGCTCATTTGCTCATGGTGGCGAAACCATGAAGCTCGTTGATCTTGTAAATGCATTGAAGGCCACATATTGTGGCTCTATCGGTGCCGAATACATGCACATGATAGATACTGACGAGAAGCGCTGGATCCAGCAAAGGTTAGAACCTTCTTTAGGTAGAGCTAATTACGATAAAACCGCTAAGACCCGTATTCTTCATGGCTTGAACGCCGCAGAAGGTATGGAAAAATACTTAGGGGCCAAATTCCCAGGCGCGAAACGTTTCTCACTCGAAGGTGGCGATGCGCTTGTTCCTATGATGCGCGAGATCATCTATCGTGCGGGCGAAGCCGGCACCAAAGAGGTTGTTGTGGGCATGGCTCACCGCGGTCGTCTGAACTTACTGGTTAATATCTTAGGTAAGAAACCTGCAGAGTTGTTTGACGAATTCGCTGGTAAACATAGCGATGCACTCAACGGTTCGGGTGATGTTAAGTATCATCAAGGTTTTTCTTCCGATTTTAAGACGCCTGGTGGCAACGTTCACTTAGCCCTCGCCTTTAACCCATCGCATTTGGAGATCGTTAACCCGGTCGTTATGGGCTCGGTGCGTGCACGTCTGGATCGTCGCGGTTGTGAAGATGGCCTCGAAGTCTTGCCTATCACCATTCATGGTGACTCGGCTATCACGGGTCAGGGCATAGTCCAAGAGACATTTAACATGTCTCAGACTCGCGGCTTCAAGGTCGGTGGCAGTATACGTATTGTGGTTAATAACCAGGTAGGTTTCACCACGTCGAATCAGGATGACGTTCGTTCAACTGAGTATTGTACCGATATCGCTAAGATGGTGCAGGCGCCAATTTTCCACGTTAATGCCGATGATCCGGAGGCTGTAGCCTTCATCTCTCAGCTGGCCGTCGACTATCGTAACGAATTTAAGCGTGATGTGGTTATCGATCTGGTTTGTTATCGCCGTCATGGTCATAACGAAGCCGACGAGCCGAGTGCGACTCAGCCGCTGATGTATGCCAAGATCAAGAAGCACCCTACGCCGCGTAAGATCTATGCCGATAAGCTGATTGGCGAGAATACCTTGGCCGCCGATGAAGTCACTGCGATGATCAATGACTATCGCGATGCCTTAGACCACGGTGATTGTGTTGTCGATGAGTGGCGTCCTATGACGCTGCATTCTGTTGACTGGTCACCTTACATCAACAGAGAGTGGGATGAAGACTATCCGGCTCAGATGTCGATGGAGCGTATTCAGAACCTTGCGGATAAGATCAGTTATGTGCCTGAATCTCACAAATTGCAATCTCGCGTCGCTAAGATTTATAAAGATCGTGGCCTGATGGCAAAAGGTGAGAAGTTACTCGATTGGGGCTTCGCTGAGACATTGGCTTATGCGTCGATTCTTGAAGACAAGAAACGTATCCGTATCACAGGTCAGGATTCAGGTCGTGGAACCTTCTTTCACCGCCATGCGGTTTTGCACAATCAAAATGATGCATCGGCTTATATGCCGCTACGCAACATTGCCGATGAGCAAGGCCCGATTGACCTGACTGATTCTGTCTTATCAGAAGCTTCAGTACTGGCGTTTGAATACGGTTACGCCACGGCTGAGCCGGGTGGACTGACCCTATGGGAAGCTCAGTTCGGTGATTTCGCCAACTGTGCCCAGGTAGTTATCGATCAGTTCCTCTCGTCTGGTGAGCAAAAGTGGGGCCGTTTGTGTGGTCTGACTATGTTGCTGCCCCATGGCTATGAAGGACAAGGACCTGAGCATTCGAGTGCTCGTCTGGAGCGTTTCCTGCAGCTATGTGCGAACCACAACATGCAGGTCTGCGTACCATCGACACCCGCCCAGGTTTACCACATGCTCAGACGTCAGGTTGTGCGCCCAATGCGTCGCCCTCTGATCGTGATGTCGCCTAAATCTTTGCTGCGTCATCCTTTAGCTGTTTCTACCATGGAAGAGCTTGCACAGGGGACGTTCCAGAATGTTATCTCTGAGATGGATAGTCTGGATAGCAGCAAGGTGGATCGCGTGGTCTTCTGTAGCGGTAAGGTGTATTTCGAACTGTTAGAGAGACGTCGTAAAGAGAATATCACTAATGTCGCCCTTATCCGTGTGGAGCAAATTTATCCGTTCCCACGTGAAGAAATGTTAGAGATATTAGCCCAATACCAGCACGTCAAAGATTTTGTCTGGTGTCAGGAAGAGCCACAAAACCAGGGCGCCTGGTACTGTAGTCAGCATCATTTCTGGGGTGCAATCCCAGCCAGTGCTGAGTTAACTTATGCCGGTCGTGAAGCATCTGCTGCACCTGCATGTGGTTATCCTGCGTTGCATGCTCAGCAGCAAGACACTTTGATCAAGACAGCTTTAAAACTGTAGTAACAGACAATTTATAAAAAGGATAGCTCATAATGAGTATCGAAATTAAGGTACCCGTACTGCCAGAATCTGTTGCCGATGCGACCATTGCCACTTGGCATGTGAAAGCTGGCGAACAAGTCACTCGCGATCAGAATCTCGTTGATATCGAGACTGATAAAGTTGTACTCGAAGTGGTTGCACCAGAAGATGGTTCAATTGCCGAGTTTTTGGCCGAAGAGGGTGATACCGTTCTTGGTGAAGCCGTTATCGCCAAGTTTATAGCTGGCGTGGTAGCCGGTCAGGAAGTGACTAAGGCCGAAGCCGAAGCTGCGACTCCTGAAGCGACAGATGAGTCAAATGACGCCCTTAGCCCCTCGGTTCGCCGTTTGATTGCAGAGCATAATCTTGATGCTAGCAAGCTTAAGGGTACTGGCGTTGGTGGACGTATCACTAAGGAAGATGTTGAAGCCTTCGTGAAGAAAGCAAAGGCTGCACCTGCTCAAGCTGCAAGTGCGCCAGCTGTTGTTGCGCCTCTGGCAGAGCGTAGTGAGAAGCGTGTGCCTATGTCACGCCTACGTAAGACGATTGCTAAACGTCTTCTGGAAGCTAAAAATTCTACAGCCATGCTGACGACGTTCAACGAAGTTAATATGCAGCCTATCAAGGATATCCGTAAGCAGTATCAGGATATCTTTGAGAAGCGTCATGGTGTCCGTCTGGGCTTCATGTCTTTCTATATCAAGGCTGTGACCGAAGCACTTAAGCGTTTCCCAGAAGTGAATGCCTCAATCGATGGCGATGACATCGTTTATCACAACTATTTCGATATCAGCATTGCGGTTTCTACACCACGTGGTCTGGTTACGCCTATACTGCGTGATACCGATACCATGAGCCTTGCTGACATTGAACGTAATGTTCGTGAATTAGCTATTAAAGGTCGTGATGGCAAGTTAACGGTTGCAGATATGACTGGTGGTAACTTCACGGTGACCAACGGTGGTGTATTTGGCTCATTGATGTCTACCCCCATTTTGAATCTGCCACAAAGCGCGATCTTAGGTATGCATGCCATCAAAGATCGTCCTATGGCAGTTAATGGTCAGGTTGAAATCCTGCCCATGATGTACCTAGCATTATCTTATGATCATCGCATAGTCGATGGTCGTGAGTCTGTTGGCTTCCTGGTTGCCATTAAGGACTTCCTCGAAGACCCAACTCGTCTACTGCTTGATTTATAATTAGTAGTGACATCACCAGCCGCTTCTTTTGAAGTGGTTGGTCTATACCCTCGCTACTGACTCCTTGATGAGTCAGTTGGATTTGATAAGAAGTATATGGATAGATCATCATGAATTTGCATGAGTATCAGGCGAAAGCTTTATTTGCCGAATATGGTTTGCCAGTGTCAGAAGGTTTTGCTTGTGATACACCACAAGAAGCCGTTGAAGCTGCTGGAAGTATTGGCGGTGACACTTGGGTAGTTAAGTGTCAAGTACATGCAGGTGGACGTGGTAAAGCTGGTGGCGTTAAAGTTACTAGCTCTAAAGACGAGATCCGCGCGTTTGCTGAAAACTGGTTAGGTAAAAACCTAGTCACTTATCAGACAGATGAAGACGGTCAGCCAGTTGCTAAAATTTTAGTTGAAACATGTACTGATATCGCTGAAGAGCTTTATCTTGGTGCTGTTGTAGACCGTGCGACTCGTCGTGTTGTGTTTATGGCGTCAACTGAAGGCGGTGTTGAAATTGAGACTGTGGCTGAAGAAACGCCAGAGTTGATCCACAAGGCGATTATCGATCCGCTAGCGGGTCCTCAGCCATATCAGGCACGTGATCTTGGCTTCAAGTTGGGTCTAAACCCAACTCAAATGAAGCAGTTCACTAAAGTCTTCATGGGCTTAGCGAAAATGTTTGAAGATCATGATTTCGCGCTACTTGAAATCAACCCACTTGTGATCACTGACGAAGGTAATATCCATTGTCTTGATGGCAAGATTGGTATCGATGGTAACGCACTATATCGCCAGCCAAAGATCAAAGAGATGCACGATCCATCACAGGATGATGCTCGTGAAGCACATGCTGCTAAATTCGAGCTTAACTATGTTGCACTAGACGGAAACGTCGGCTGTATGGTTAATGGTGCTGGTCTTGCAATGGGTACGATGGATATCGTTAACTTGCACGGTGGCAAGCCTGCTAACTTCCTAGATGTTGGCGGCGGAGCAACTAAAGAGCGTGTAGCTGAAGCATTTAAGATCATCTTGTCAGATGACAATGTTAAAGCAGTATTGGTTAACATCTTTGGCGGTATCGTACGTTGTGACATGATCGCTGAAGGTATTATCGGTGCAGTTAAAGAGGTTGGAGTTACGGTTCCTGTTGTTGTGCGTCTAGAAGGCACCAACGCAGAACTTGGCCGTGAAGTACTGGCTGGTTCAGATCTCGATATCATCGCTGCTACAAGTCTAACTGACGCGGCTGAGCAAGTTGTTAAAGCTGCGGAGAGCAAATAATGTCTGTCTTAATCAATAAAGATACTAAAGTTATCTGTCAGGGCTTTACCGGCGGTCAAGGCACATTCCACTCTGAGCAAGCTATCGATTACGGTACTCAGATGGTTGGTGGTGTTTCTCCAGGGAAAGGCGGCAAGGTTCATTTAGGTCTTCCTGTTTTTAACACAGTTAAAGACGCAGTGGCTGAAACGGGTGCAACTGCATCTGTTATCTATGTGCCAGCACCTTTCTGTAAAGATGCGATCCTTGAAGCTATCGACGGTGGCATTGAGCTTATTGTTTGTATTACCGAAGGCATCCCAACTTTGGATATGCTTCAGGTTAAAGTTAAGCTTGAAGAGACTGGCGTTCGTATGATTGGTCCTAACTGTCCAGGTGTTATCACTCCTGGTGAGTGTAAGATTGGTATCATGCCTGGTCACATCCACAAGCCGGGTAAAGTCGGTATTGTTTCTCGCTCTGGTACCTTGACGTACGAAGCAGTTAAGCAAACAACTGATGAAGGTTTTGGTCAGTCTACTTGTGTGGGTATCGGTGGCGATCCAATTCCTGGTACTAACTTCATCGACGTATTGGAAATGTTCCAAAACGATCCACAGACTGAAGCAATTGTAATGATTGGTGAGATCGGTGGTACTGCTGAAGAAGAAGCGGCTGACTACATTAAAGCTAACGTGACTAAACCAGTTGTTTCATACATTGCCGGTGTTACTGCACCTGAAGGTAAGCGTATGGGTCATGCTGGTGCTATCATCGCTGGTGGTAAAGGTACTGCTGAAGATAAGTTTGCCGCTCTTGAAGCTGCAGGCGTAACGACAGTTCGTTCACTTGCCGATATCGGTAAAGCATTGCGTACTAGAACTGGTTGGTAATTAGCCATTCTGGTTTTAAAAGGCGCCTCTGGCGCCTTTTTTATTGCTGTTTTTTAAGTTACCAGAGTCTACGAGTTTATCATGTTTATCGTTTCCGTTATTTTTCCGTTAATTTTCATGGTGGGTCTGGGCTACTTGCTGACTCATATAAAATACTTGAGCCGTGAGCATATAGCGGGCATAGGTAAGTTTGCCTTCAACATAAGTATTCCCACCTTTTTGTTCCTGAATATGTATAAAGCCCCCTTAGAGCAGAGTCTGAATATTACCGAATTGATGGCATTTTATCTGCCTGTGCTTGCTGTGTATGGGCTAGGTTTTATGGCAAGTCGACTCATTAGTCGAGGTGGTAAAAATCAGGCCGAAAGTGCTGTCTACGCTTTAGGCTGTAGCTATTCCAACACAATTTTGGTGGGACTTCCCATTATCATTGCGGCGCTGGGCGAGTCCATGATGGGTAATGTATTTGTCATTATCACTTTTCATAGTGCGCTCTTGTTTGCAATGACCTTCTTACTCTCCTCCAGAGGGGCTGGGCAAGGTTTTTCATGGCCTAGGTTTACTCGCTCAATTTTATTTAATCCTGTGGTGATGAGCATCTCTCTGGGGATAATGATTAATGCCTCAGGAATCAAGCTGCCCGATGTGTTGATGTCCGGACTTAGCCTACTGGGACAACCAGCATTGGCCTGTGCTTTATTTGTACTTGGAGCCAACCTGAGCTTTTATAGCATCAGTCAGGAGTGGAAGTTTTCGGTCTTAGCGTGTGGGATTAAATTGTTGCTATTACCGGCTCTGGTTTATTGTTTCGGTCATTATGGCTTAGGCATGGTGGGGGAGAGTTTGTCCTTAGTGGTGCTACTTAGCGCCTCGCCGCTGGGTGTGAATGCTTATTTGATTGCTACTCAGCTAAAGGTACAGCAGTCGATACTAGCAAGCACAGTCGTATTATCGACTGTGCTATCTGTACTTAGTTTTGGTTTTTGGCTGTGGATCTTGTTAGAGGCCTAGTTTTGATTGTCTAGACTCTGGTTATGAGTGTTTATGCCTGATGTCTGAACTCAGGAGGCTGGAGGAAGAATAGATCCTCGGTATAAAACTGG
This sequence comes from Shewanella psychrophila, assembly GCF_002005305.1. Classification (NCBI taxonomy): domain Bacteria; kingdom Pseudomonadati; phylum Pseudomonadota; class Gammaproteobacteria; order Alteromonadales; family Shewanellaceae; genus Shewanella; species Shewanella psychrophila. The sequence goes on along the minus strand of NZ_CP014782.1, from coordinate 1,782,702 downwards.
TCAGCTCGGCTGGTATCCCACCAAATCTGCCAGGCATCATCCAGTGCAGCGTTTTCAATTAGTGCATTCGGAGCTATGGGTTTAATTAGGCTACCCATAGACATCAATAAGCCGTAGGGTGAACGGCGTTTTATCATCTGGGGTAGTAGTTTAGCGGGATCATCTAAGCCTATGCTACCGACGAGCTCATAGAAGCTCTTAAGGGTATTGTGATGGAAATTTTTAATCCTCAAACTCTTCTGCTGCACCTTGATTGCTTTAGCTCTGGCTGGATCTTGGGTGGCAATGCCGGTAGGACAGAGGTTGGTGTTACAGTGGCGAGACTGAATGCATCCAATAGCCAGCATCATGGTGCGTGCAGCGTTAACCGTATCGGCACCTAGGGCTATTTTAGTAAGCAGGTCGAAGCTAGATGCGGTTTTCCCTGAGCCTATAATGCGAATTTTATCTCTTAACCCTACACCGGTTAAGGCATTGTGTACAAAATAGACGGCCTCGAGGCACACCATGCCGAGTCGGTTAGTAAACTCTACTGGTGCGGCCCCCGTGCCCCCTTCGGCACCATCTACAGTGATGAAGTCTGGGGTGATACCCGTTTCCAGCATGGCCTTACAGATCCCGAGGAATTCGGCGGGGTTACCGATGCAAAGTTTAAAACCCACAGGTTTACCGCCACTGAGTGTTCTTAATTTTTGCACGAAGTTTAATAAGGCTATTGGGGTGGTACATTCTGGATTAACCGCCGGGGAAACGCAGTCTCTATCCATGGGAATTTGACGAATTTCGGCAATCTCTCGGGTGATCTTAGCCTTTGGCAGTACGCCACCATGACCAGGTTTTGCACCTTGGCTGAGCTTTATTTCGATCATCTTTATCTGTGGTCGCTTAGCCATGGTCTCGAAGGAAGCTGGGTTAAAATTGCCATCATCATCACGGCAACCAAATAGCCCTGAGCCTATCTGCCAAACGATATCTCCGCCATGTTTAAGATGGTAGGGGCTTGCGCCACCTTCTCCTGTGTTATGAAAGCAACCAGCTTGTTTGGCACCAAGATTCATGGCTTCGATAGCATTGGAGCTCAGTGAACCAAAACTCATGGCCGATATGTTTAAGTAAGAAGCGTCATAGGGCTGAGTGCAGTCTGGTCCGCCGAACCTGATACGTTTAACATCATCACTTATTTTCTTGGGGGAGAGTGAATGCCACAGACTAAGATAATTCTCTTCCAGCAGATCTCTTTGGGTACCGAAGGCGATAGTGTCACGGATATTTTTAGCTCTCTGGTAAACCAAGGACCTCTGTTCTCGATTGAAGGGGCGCTCTTCTGTGTCATTAGCGATGAAATATTGTTGAATCTCGACTCGATAGGATTCGAGAAAATAGCGAATATAGGCTACCACAGGATAGAGTCGGTTTAAATTGTGAGTACTAAATTTGAGATCATAGAAGCCTATTGCTGTGTAGCAGACTGTGAATACTAATAGTAATACTGAGAGGGCGCTGGTGCTTGTACTTAAAAAATAGAGGGCTAACAGGTTACCTATACTGGCAATGAGCCAGTATACCAGTTGCATAATTGTCATATCGCTTCCTTGTTAATCTTACCGAGCAGATCAAAATATACGCTTTATAGTGGGATTATATTGATAAAAAATGCCTAGGTATATAAATTGGTTAATCATTTGGATTTACTCAATCAAATTGAGTTTTATTCATAAGCTTCGGACATTGGGCTTTAATTAAGGGATTATATGATCATTGCTGAAACGGATAGGTTGATTTTACGACAATTTCAAGCGAGGGATATTCACAGCATATTCTTGCTTAACAGCATTCCTGAGATCTTGACTTACATTCCTGGAGAGCCGATGAGCTCAATTAAGCAAGCCGAGGAGATCTTTGCAGACGTTATAGTTGCCAACTATGAAGAGTTTGGCTATGGCCGTTGGGCTGTAGAGCATAAAGCCGATAAAAAAGTGATTGGGTTTTGTGGACCTAAGTATATAGCCGAGTTTGACGAAGTTGAGCTCGGCTATCGGTATCTCCCTGAATATTGGGGGAAAGGATATGGTTCTGAAGCGGGAAAGTCTGCATTGGACTTGTTTACCAGTTTTGGGGTCGATGAAGCGATTGCCCTCATTCTATTAGGCAATAAAGGCTCAGAAAATCTGGCTAAAAAGCTAGGTATGGAACATAGAAATAGAGATAGTTTTATGGGGCATAAGGTGAATGTGTTTCATAAACACCTTTAATTGGCACAAAAAAACCAGCTCGAGGCTGGTCATTTTAAGAGGACTCTTATGGGGATTAAGCGTCGTTGTGCTCACACTCATCATTAGTACAGACACCGTAGAGGTATAGACTGTGGTTAGTGAGTTTTATGTTGTGCTTCATGGCTATTTCATCTTGACGAGTTTCGATCAGGTCATCTGAAAATTCAATGACCTTGTTGCAAGATAAGCAAACTAAGTGATCGTGGTGATGCTTAGTTGCCAATTCGAATACTGCCTTGCCGCTCTCGAAGTGATGACGGGTAACAATACCTGCATCATCGAATTGGTTGAGCACGCGGTACACGGTTGCAAGACCGATCTCTTCCCCTAATCCGAGTAATCTTTTGTACAGATCCTCAGCACTGATGTGTTGGTTTTCGGGTCCTTGCATCAGTTCTAGAATCTTGACTCGTGGTAAGGTAACTTTCAAACCCGCTTTTTTTAGCGCCTGATTTCCATCTGTCATTACTAATCTCTTGATTGCAGAACCATCAGTTTAACTATCGGTTCAATAGTGGATATTAATATCTATTATAGAGGTAAAATTAAAAACTTAAACCTCTGAAGGTCTTTATCTTATCTTTATCAAAGCAAATACAATAAATCTCTTTAAATCAGAGATAAAGCATGCGATTTAAGCTTACATTTTGTATTGTTATTAATGCATTTATACTAATGCATAATATCTTGTGCTAGATATTTACGTCAGGCTTGTCGGGTTATATTTAATAAGAAGAAAAACAATATGGAAGGAATGAAGATGTATCGCCAGATAGTGATTTTAACCGGCGCTGGAATTTCAGCAGAATCAGGCCTAAGAACATTCAGAGATCAAGATGGCCTATGGGAAGAACATAAGATTGAAGATGTTGCGACGCCGGAGGGGTATGCGCGAGATCCTGAGCTTGTCGATCGCTTCTATAATACCCGTTGGAGCCAGCTGCATGGCGGAGATGTGGAACCAAACCAAGGACATAATGCCCTAGTGCGCCTCGAGAGAGAATTTGATGGTGAGTTATTGATAGTCACTCAAAATATCGATGATTTGCACGAGCGAGCGGGATCTCATCGTTTATTGCATATGCATGGAGAGTTATCGAAAGGGCGTTGTCCACGTTCTCGCCAAACCTTCTTACTCAAAGATCCTTTTGGCCCCGAGCATACTTGTACTTGCTGTATTCCGGCCCAAAGACTTAGGCCCCATGTGGTCTGGTTCGGTGAAATGCCCATTGGCTTAGATCGTATTCAACATGCTTTAGACACTTGTGATCTGTTTATTGCTATAGGCACATCAGGCACTGTGTATCCTGCTGCTGGTTTTGTCGATACCGCCAATCATCACGGGGCTCAAACCGTTGAAGTTAATTTGGTTGAAGCGGATCGCCATAGTCAGTTCCAGTATCATCTACAAGGTAAAGCGAGCGACATTGTGCCTCGTTTAGTCGATCAAATCTTATCGGGAAATGTTATTAAAGATAATATTGGCTGAGCTATGGATTGAGGTAGCAGAAAATGAAACAAGTCCTGAGTCATACTCTGGCAAGAGAAGAAGAAAAAGAGCCACAGCAGATAGATTGCAATAAACTAGCGATTATAATGCGTGGTTTGCCCGGGAGCGGAAAATCCTATTGGATCGATGAATTTTTAAGGACAAAAGGCATTGACATTGCGATTAATACGCGAAATAAAGGGGTCTTTTCAACGGATAGCTTCTTCTATGACGGGAAGCGATATCGTTTCGACAGTAAGAAGCTGTCAGAATATCACCAACGTAATCTAACGGGATTTATACAGGCCTTATCGACCTTTGAGCCAATCGTTATCTGTGATAATACAAACCTTGCTCATTGGGAGTTTATGGCTTATGAAACCGCGGCGAAAGCCTTGGGCTATCAAGTGAGAATCGTCTTAATTGGTGAGCCTAAAGAGAGTGCACACCAAGCACTGTGTGCAGAGCGAAATAGCCATAACGTACCGTTAGCTCAGATACAAAGGATGGCTAAGCAGTTCGAAGCCTTCTAATTGTTTTTATCTCTACTTTCAGTTCGTGATTATGTGAGTTCTATTTGCCTTTATGCTGGGAATTCAAATGGGTTAAAATCTCCTGCTTCAGACTGGCTATTAATTGATGGGAGTTTACATCGCTTAAGTTTAATGGCACCCAGCCATCTGTTCCCATAAATTCGATGACAGATATTTCTAGTGTATCAGTCAACTCGCCGCTGAGCCTGAATATGCCTCTTGATGTGTGTATTCTGGTGATATGAAATGCTGTCATGACCTAACCCTAACAAAGTGCATTGGAGGTTACAATTGATGCAAGTATCATAGGTTGGGAAATTGCTAACAGATAATAGTTAGGGAGTTAGCTAGTGAGTAAGTCAGGCCGATATGATGAGTGTGACCTTACCTATGATTCTACTACTCCTAACAGGCCCCATGTCTTGGCTGGATATGCTGGTATCATTTTCGCCTTTAAACCAGAGATTACCAGCACTGTCAATCTTGACTAAGGTCTTGATTAATTCTCCTAATCTGGGGTGTTTGAAAAGGTATATCCCGCCAAGTTTTAATGATGGTCGTTTAAAAGCGCTCATGCAGAGAACAAAACTGCCTGCAGGAATACGCGGCTGCATACTGACTCCGGCTACGCGGTATAAATTTATCCCAAACATGAGTGCTCCTTAAGCTAAGTATGGTTTTTGCTATTTCAATTGCGGGTAAATCAAGGTCTCTGCTGGTGGATAAGGGCAGGTGGCTTGATAAGTCTTTATCCCTTTGGTTTCCCAGAAGATCTCAGCGAATCGATTGACCTTTTCCAGTAGTAGCAGAGTCGCTTCACGATCGATATGTTGCTTGGCTTTCGATGCCGCCAACATGATGCTGTGACTTAATTCATGGAGCTCTGGAAATTGATCCAACTGAGGTTGTTTGATGTAGTCGCCCCAGATCACAGTGATCTCATCTTTTACCTTATGGCCATGGACTTCCTTTTCGGCCACTAAGCGGCCGAATTGTGCCTGTTCATTGGGCGTCAGAGACGGCTTAATATTGAGTTCTTCGAGCAAATCGACCATACGGATCATGGTCAATACCGCCAATTGGGCCGTGATGGGGTCGTAAATTTTGCACGGTATATCACAGTGAGCCGAGGCACGTTTAAAAGGGACTTTACTGTCGAGTTTATTCAATACGTTATAAAACATGTTCGCCCCTTATTTGTTGTTCGATTGAGTCGCGGTTTTCTTTCGGCGGTACATGCTGATGGCGAGTCCCAGAGCTGCCACGGCAGGTAAAATCCATAACAAATGAACCATCGATGATGACCAATGAGCATGATCATGCCCTGGATGTGCTAAGGCCGCAGGGGCGATAAGTAAAGTGGATACGAATGTGAGTGCTGCTGATAATCTTTGCTTCATGGATATCTGACCTTAAATGTTAGCAGGATATTTAGTGGTTTGATGTATGGCCACAACTAGTGAATGACCGGGGCCAACGCGTTCATATCGACACATTTTGATCCCTGTAATTGACCCTTTTGGAATAGGTATAGCTCTTTGCAGCTAAGCTGCAATCCATGAAGGATTGCGGCATAGATGGGCTCATTATCTGCTTGAGTGATAAGTCGATTTCTTAATTGGTGATAAGGGACCATGATATGGGTGAGTTGAGCGTCGGCTTTTCCCTGTCTGCCATATAGTTCAGACAGGTTGTGATAACTGGCTAACCAGGCCATCATGATTTGCTCATCGTTGGCATACTGGCTATAGAGGTGGCTATAGAGGTGATTAATCCTCGCAACGGCTACCAAGTATTGATGTTCGGCATCTTGCCAATCACCCGCTTGAAAAGCCCGGTTTGCCTCGAAAATCAACTGTCGCCACGTATCCATCCCCTCGCTCCTTCTATATCGACAAGATTCAAATGCAAATAAGAATCAATATCATTATGCTTGTGGGAAGGTATTTGTAAAGGGCGATGCAAAGATAAAGCTAATATTTACATTTGTTGCATAGCGAAGAAGTCATCCTGAGGGAAGGGCACAGTTTCTTGATATCGAACTTAGCGGCTATAGGGATGTTTGATTAGTCTCGTTAACGTTAGCCTCGTTAATTTAGTCTCAGTTCAGGCGCCGAGTAGAGGAAGATGATTAATTGAGTGGTATCTAAGAGAAAGTGAGAGGCAATGCTTGAGCTATGTCATCGGGATCTGTATCGAATTTTTGACTAATATTTTTATTCATTTCACCGAATCTAATCATTATTCTCGATATCTTTAGTATGGTGTGAACTGCAGGTTTCAAGAACATATTTACCGACTATCAGGAATAAAATTCCGCCTAAGATCATTGCAGATGCAAGGATAAGGCGCATCGATATTGATTCATCCGCAAACATGATGCCGCCGATGGCCGCAATAACAGGTACCACCAGTTGTACAACTGCCGCCTGTATTGAGCTCAGACCCGTAAGGGCAATATACCAGATGGTGTAGCCAATTCCTGAGGCGAGTCCACCGGAGACTATGGCTAATATCAGGCCAGTATTTGATAGTTGAGCGTCTTGGAAGGTGAACAGGACTAACAGAATAATGAAAGGTAAGGTACGCAGAAAATTATAGCTGGTATCCCCAAGTGCGTTTACAGAGCCCCGCCCCATGAGGGTGTAACCTGCCCATGCTATGCCTGAGATTGTCATCAGAATAAAGCCTGACAGAGAAGGTGTCGCTAGTGTCGGCATTACCAAATAAATGAATCCTCCAAAAGCCATCATCAGCCCGAGCCATTCTGTATAGTGGAGTTTTTTACCACTGAGTAGACTGGCTATCACCATAGTGAGTTGCACCGAGGCAAATAAGATGAGGGCACCAATGCCTGTGGATAGTGATATATAGGCGTAGGAAAAGGTTATCGCGTAGATGAATAGCAATATAGCGGCTCGCCAGCTGCCTGTAGCCTTTGATTGATTCAAAGCCTTGGCTGAAAATCTCCCTAGTTGGTGATCTTGTACATCTTGGTTGGGGGTATCTCCCTTAGGGAGACGTAAGTGAGATCTTAAGTCTGCATGGGTGAACGCTAAGATGATGACTAAAACTAGAATTCCGGACAGCAGCCGGATTGAAGTGAAGCTCGCCGCATCTATGGTGTTATCGCCTAATGCCATACGGCATAGGACAGAATTACCCGCGAACGCGATCAGGGCTAATGTGGTGTAGAGGCTGATACTGAGTTTGCTCAAGAGTAACTGGATCCTTGTAGATTCGAATGAGTGTTAACTAAATCATAAGGCTTATGCCCTATGTTGTTAGCTAATACCACTCGGTATAAATTAGATAATCGAGAATACATTAGCAAGTCATCAGACCGGGACTGTTAGAGAAAAATTGCTGTTGTCCCAGATAAAAGTTTGCAAGGAGTAAGTGAAGGGAAAATGCCAGCTGTGCTAGCTGACATTTATGTATGGGGAATTAGTCACTAATGCATCTAGTGAAATGTGTAACCAATATTGCTCGCTAGTTATTCACTCAATAGCTTTGAGGTGTTGAATGGACTCTCAACAGCCCAGACTCGGTATCTCAATTCGCTGCCTTCGGGTAGGTAAAACACCTTATCTAGACGGCTATCATACTTGATTTTCAGATCTGCTCTGATTGGCACAAACGCCTTCTTCTCGGCTTTCTTGAAACAGGCCATCATAGTGGTTGGTCCCTGAGTGATTGAATCAACTTGATAATAGTTATACCCCCAACCTTGAACCGAGTGTTGTTGCAATTCACCTGACAGGCTTCCGCCATTACAGTCAACCATCTTAGTTTGGCCTATCTGTATTTCGACCATGTAGTTCGACTCATCATCGAGCTTAGGCAGAGTGAGTATGTGTTGAACCATGCCAGCTTCTGGTGCAGGGAACATTTTAGTGGCGTCCTGGACTTGATAATCCGCTGAAGAGAAGGCCTGAGAGGTGATGATATTTTGGTTGTGGCTACTCTGGTTAAGATCAGTTGGATGAGCTGGACTGGTGGCCGATGCATTAAAAGATAATAGTGACACGGCTAAGATGCTTCCTGCTGAAAATGTGATGGTCAATGCTTTCTTAGCGGCGTTAAGTGTCGATGAATTCATAAAATCTCCAAAGAAAAAAATGGGTGTTTCCGTTTTAGTTACCCTTATAAACGACTGGAAAATGAAAAGGGGTTAACTATTTTAATTTATTTTAAAACCAGACGTGCACCACTTTAAAGCAAAAGCACCGAAAATGGTCATTAATCGATACTTACCTAACACTATTTCATTGATTTTATTGTCTTAATATTTTGGCATGACGGCTGCATTGTTATGATCATTGCTGAGATAAAGTAAAAATAAAATAGAATTTATTCAATGTGGGGGCGTGTTTTATGCTGTTTGGTCGTAAAAACAGAAAGCCAATTGTGATCCCGAGTAAGAAAGTTGCACAGTGGAAATATACCACCTGTAATTATTGCTCTACGGGCTGCTCCATCGAGATTGGCTTAAATGAGCAGAACAAGATTGTTACTACACGAGGCCATGCGGGGGCGGACGTTAATCGCGGCAAACTTTGTATCAAGGGGATCTTAGAACACGAGCTGTTTGAGAGTCCGGGTAGGGGGACCGAGCCCCTCATAAGAGACAAGCACTTCGAAGCCTTCGAACCTACCTCTTGGGATCATGCACTGGACACGACTGCTGATAAGATAAAGGCCATTCAAGCCAAGTATGGCAGAGATTCCTTCGCCATTGTTTCCTCCGGTCAGCTGTTGACCGAAGAGTTTTATACCTTAGGCAAGCTTGCCCGAGGCGTGATTGGCACCAATAACTATGATGGCAACACTACCTTATGTATGGCGTCCGCGGTTAGCGGCTATAAGCGCTCCTTCGGCGCCGACGGTCCGCCGGGTTGTTACGATGATTTCGAGCACACCCATTGCCTGATGGCTTTTGGCTCTAACCTTCCCGAGCAGCACCCCATCATCTACTGGCGTCTGAAAGAGGCGCTGGAGAAGCGTCACTTCCCGCTGATTGTCGTGGATCCTCGAGTCACTATGCTAGCGCAATTTGCCGATATTCATTTGCCTATCACTCCAGGTACAGATTGTGTGCTGATTAACGCCATGCTGCATGTGATCATCAATGAAGGGCTGCAAGATCAGGCCTATATCGACTCGCACACCCAAGGCTTCGAGGCGGTTAAGGCACTCGTGCAGGACTATGATCCTAAGCAGGCGCAACACATCTGCGGCATAGACGAAGATACTATACGTAATGTGGCAAGAATTTATGCGAGGGCGCCGGCGGCCATGAGTATCTGGACCATGGGGATCAATCAGTCCACCCACGGCTCAGATGGTGTCGCTAATATCAATAACCTTAATATGATAACCGGCAATATCGGTAAGCCAGGGGGGACCAGTTTATCGATAACCGGTCAGTGTAATGCCATGGGCACCCGTGAGTGGTCATCTTGCTCTGGCTTACCTGGATATCGCTATCTGGAAAATGAGGCCGACAGAAACGAGATCGCTGATTTCTGGGGCATAGACCCGGAGTTCTTTCCCAAGAACCGTGGCCTGGCCGAAACCGATATCTTTCCTGCCATAGAGACGGGAGAAATTAAAGGTTTGTGGATCGTCGCGACGAATCCCATGACCTCAATGCCCAACACTGCCCGCATTCGCAAGGCATTGGAAAAACTAGACTTTCTGGTTATACAAGATGTTTACAGCGATGTGGAAACAAATCAATATTCCCATGTGTATCTGCCCGCATCTGTATGGGCTGAGAAAGAAGGTACCCATACCAACACAGAGCGCAGGGTCAACCTGATCAGCAATGTGTTGCCGCCTTTTAAGAACTCTAAGCCGGATTTTTGGATTTTTAATCAGCTGGCCAGGCGTTTCGATAACGGTCAGATGATCCATTTTCCCGAGACGCCGGAAGGGGCGTTTGAGGAGATGAAGTACCTGTCCAAGGGTAAGCTGTCCCACGGTGGTCCGCGTAACTTAGATATCTCGGGCATGAGCTATCAAAAAATCGAGGCGGGCAGAGGCATTCAATGGCCATTTAGAGAAAAAGATGAAAGCCTCAAAGGCACAGCCAGACTCTACAGCGATGGCCTGTTTCCAACTCCGTCAGGTAAAGCAAACCTGCTGCCTATAAATTTCTATAACAATAATGAGCAGCCCTGTGACGAGTATCCCTTCTGGCTCAACAGTGGCAGGGTGGTAGAGCATTTTCACACCCGTACCCGTACGGGCAAGATAGGTAACTGTAACAAGTTCAGTCCAACGGCGTATATGGAGATGAACCCGGATGCGGCCAAAGAGCTTGGGGTTGAACATCAAACCTATGTGCGTCTCACCAGTCGTCGCGGCGATGCCGTTGTCATGGTGCAGTTAACCCAGCGCGTGCCACGTAACATGGTGTTTATTCCGTTTCATTACCACGATTGTGTCAACCGTCTTACTTTAGGTTTACTCGATCCCTATTCACGCCAGCCGGCATTCAAGCAGTGCAGCACGAGGATTGAGCCGATCGATCAAGATGAGGCTGCTCGGATCAATGTCGAGCGTCGTGCATTTTAGCGCTAGGAAATAATTTTGCGAATTTGAAGCCTTAGACTCAAGGCTGGGGACGAGATAATGACATCACAGATAACTGAAGGCACAAAATTGCACAGCGAGAGTGGTAAAGCGGCAGTGGGACAATTTACCCCGGAGACCGACTCAGGCATAAAGATGACAAAAAAGAATGCGTTGCCCAAGAGAGGCGAAGAGCAGCTCGGGCGATCAAATCATTGGGAAGTGCGCACCCAAGAGCAGGCCTACGCTTATCTACCTAAAACAGAAAGTGAGATTGAAAATCGCTACGGTAAACGCATCGACTTAGTGGAGTTGACCGATAAACCTGTGGGGCGGTCGATGTTCATCAATGACAATCCAGAGGTGGGGACTAACCCGGATCGTAATAAGCAGCATGGTTTCTTCTTTACCGCCGATAACTGTATCGGTTGTCATGCCTGTGAATCGGCCTGCGCCGAGAAAAATGAGACGCCGGCTCATCTGGCATTTCGCTCGGTCGGCTATGTGGAGGGCGGCTCATATCCGGATTATAAGCGGATGAATATCTCTATGGCCTGTAACCACTGTGACGATCCTGTCTGTCTAAAAGGCTGTCCGACCCGAGCTTATACTAAACATGCGGAATATGGCGCTGTACTGCAAGATCCTGAAACCTGTTTTGGTTGTGGTTACTGCACTTGGGTCTGTCCCTATAATGCACCTCAATTAGATCCGGTGAAAGGTCGGGTTTCTAAGTGCAATATGTGTGTCGATCGATTGGAAGTGGGGCTAAAACCCGCTTGTGTCTCGGCTTGCGTGGGTAATGCGCTGGACTTTGGTGTGATAGAAAATACCCCGGAGAATCGTCAGCAATGTAAAACCAGCATTCCTGGATTTCCGTCACCGGATATTACTCGGCCCAACATACGCTTTCAACAGACCAAGACGATGCCGGAAGAGATGACACGTACCGACTCTATGCCGGTAAAATACCACAAGGGCGAAGACGGCCAATATAAGCCTGTGATAGATCAGAAAGTGGGTAAACAGCAGCACTGGAATCTGGCTAAGCTTAACAGTCGGGAGAATCCTTTGGTGCTGTTCACCTTGTTTGCTCAGGCTGCTCTGGGCACGTTCATCGTCCCCTTTTTTGCGGCCTTGGGTGGGGTTGAGCTGTTTGAGCTATTTGCGGCCTCAGATATGATGTTGCTGCTGGTGGTCACATCGCTTTCGATGACCTCTTTTGGCCTATTTATGAGTGTGACTCACCTAGGTAAACCTTTTCGTTTCTATCGCGGCTTTAATAACCTGCGTTATTCACCCATGAGCCGTGAAGGATTAGGCTTGGCCATGTTCAGCGCTGGACTCGGTCTGATGGCCGTGTGCTTGCTAGCCACGAATACCTGGTTTAATGAGCAACTGATCTCTGGGGGCGGGCTCAGTCTGTCCAAGTTTATCGGTTCCTTTTCTTTGGCTAACTTGACTCTGGGGGCGGGCATTTTTGCCAGCATTTCTGGTGTTGCGGGTCTGTATTACATGAACCAGTGTTATCAGATTAAGGCACGACCATTTTGGAATCATTGGCAAACGGTGACCAGCTTCCTAGGTAACAGCTTGTCCTTGGGATCTATGGTGAGTGGCGTGATGATTTTGAGCACTCTGGCCGTGTTGTCTCTGCCACTATTACCTGCTTTACAGCTACTGGGAGGAGTATGGTTATTTGGTGTGGCGCTCGAAACCATGGGTCTGATAGGTCACAATCGTGATCTCAATGCCAGTGAAAATGAGGGCGGAGCGGCACATTACATTCAGTGCACCACTTTTGGTAAGACCTATAAGCTGCGCAACCTGCTGCTTGCCTTCAATATTTTTGCCGGCCTTAGCTTACTGGGCTTGGGAGAATCAGGCTTACTCAATACTCAAGGAGCGACTTCAGAGTCTGTAGGCGTTAGCCTGTGGGCATTCCTTGCTTGGTCAATTATCGCCTTGATTAACTGCATTAGCGCCGTCATCGGTCGGGCCCTGTTTTATAACTTAGTGATCCCCACCACTATGCCCGGTGCCTTCTTCTGGAAAAATAAGGGCTTCGAGCAACATGCCAGAGATATAGGTTTAGCGGATAATCCGGCTTGTGGTGTGGTGCCGTGCCGTTGACCCATTAAGCCAGATAACAAGTGTTGGGAGCTGCGCAGTAAAAGAGCCAGAATAATAGATACCAACATGATAAGAATAAGAAAAATAAACGAGGTGAGTATGCTGACATTGGAAACGACCATAGAGAAGACCTGCTTGATTGGACTGACCTACTTTAACGCCGAAGGAGAGATGCTCAAGCAGTCTCTGTTGGCGGGAAAAGTCAGTTCCAGTGATGAAGAAAAAGGCATAGGTATCGAGCTATTTGCAAAAGAGGGCTCAGAGTCGGGAAGTAAGCAGTTCCTTATCCCCACAGATCTGTCATGTTGGTTTACTGCGCCTAAAGGAAGGTTCCACACCAGTGTTGAGGGGGTGACAGTGACCGATCCTAATTATCTGATCACCTGGGATATTTATCAGACCCGATCCTATAAGCAAACCTCTGACAAAGAGGAAGCTGCTCAGCAAAAACCGGATAAACAGATAGACAAACAAGAGGCCGAGCAGATGCAGTGGTGGGAATGGAAACCAAGGATAGAGCAGCCTAAGGTTGGTATTAATTAAGCGATTGAATTGATATCATTTATAGGTGTTTGACCACTAGGATGGGTGACCTGATGACTAGACAGGTGTTTATCTTTGTATTTATTTAGTATATTCTCTCAGCTAAATACCTGTGTGGGTCAACTCAGACAGCTGTACATTGAGGGGACTTAGTGGAAATGAATATGAAAGTGTTACCCGAAGGCGTGAGTTTTTCCCAGGGACTCTATGCTGTTGAGGTTCCGACCTTTAGTGGCCTCGAAATTAAGTATTATAAGGATCCGCTTACGGCATTTACAACAAAAAGAAGGGCGGAGCGTAAAGAAGCTATAAGGCAAGATAAGCGCTTGGCGATGCAGATGGTCAACGGGTAGGGTGATTTATTCTACGTTTATAGTCATTAAGCCCTTGGATTCAGTGAATGACTATCTATAAATATTCAATATAATATCCAATTCATTAATGCCTTGTTTGTTACAAAACTCGTTTGTATATGCTTTCATCATGACTCTCCCCATCGATTAACTCCCGTTTAAATTAAAATGAATTAACCTATAAATTACAGATTGTAATTAGTTAACATTTACAAGGTGTTGAAAATAATGGTTAATTGTTTTCATGTCTTTTTCATTATTATTCTTAAATAATTTTTTAATTGTTAATTCTTGCCAATTTAACAAATGCGGATCTTATTATTAATGTGTGATTCAATTTGTATCGCCTTGGTGTTTTTATTTGACAGAGGAATGTTTTTTTTACAGTTTGGATAAGCGAAAGCTAATATCTATTTATTGAAATATAATTGTACATTCCTAAATAAATTTTTAATGCATTGAATCTAGAAAAGGAGTTCGACATGAAAATATCAAGTTCAATTAGTACATTATTTCTGTCTATGGCATGTTTGCCATTCCTGGTTTCTGCTAATACACCAGAACCTATCTATCCGGATCAATTGAAACTATTTAACCTTGGGTCAGAGATCTGCGGAGAAGGTTATCGCACCGTGACACGTGATGAGGCCCAATCGGCTAAGTCTGCAATTGTTGCAAAAATGGGAAAATGGCAAATATCCGGTCTCGCCGATAAATGGGTAATCATGGGGCCCGGATATTACGGTGAGATAAAGCCAGGCACAGCAAATAATACATGGTGCTACCCTAAAAACAGTGATATTGATGCGATCCCAGTTTTATCTACGCGTGCTATTCCCTCTGGTGATGAAGTGGATGTGCAATGGCGACTCGTTCATGATCAAAATTATTTTGTTCAGCCTGCTAGTTATTTAGCTCACTTCCTAGGCTATGCCTGGGTCGGTGGTAACCATAGCAACTATGTTGGTGAAGATATGGATATTGTCCGCGAGGGAGATAGTTGGCGTATTCAAGGTAATAACCAAGGTTCTTGTAGCGGCTACAGGTGTGGAGAAAAGACATCCATTAGGGTCAGTAACTTTGCGTACACCCTGGACCATACTGGTTTTTCTCATGGAGAAATTACCGAATCAGGTAAGCAACTGATTAAAACGATTACTGCCAATGCTGTGAATCATGAAGATACGCCTCAACAGGTGGTAGTGACATTAAGGTACGACACGGCCAGCAACTGGTCGAAAACAGATACTTATGGCTTAAGTGAAAAAGTCACTACAAAAAATAAGTTTAAGTGGCCTTTGGTAGGAGAAACTGAAATCTCAATTGAGATAGCGGCAAATCAGTCTTGGTCTTCTCAAACTGGCGGATCTGAGAATAACGGTGTGTCGGTTGAAGCTAGACCTATGGTACCGGCCAACTCGACAACTCCAATCAGGATAGCCATTTATAAATCAAGTATTTCATACCCTTATCAGTTCGATGCCGATATCAGTTATGATTTGACCTTAAATGGTTTTTTACGTTGGGGAGGCAATGCTTGGCATACTCATCCGGAAAATCGTCCGACCAAGTCTCATACTTTCACCATTGGGCGGTGGAAAGATAATGCTAGCAGTATCAGTTACCAATGGGATAAGCGTTATATCCCAGGTGAGATCAAGTGGTGGGATTGGTCATGGACAATCGATGAATATGGTTTATCTACCATGAAAAATACGCTGGGGCGAGTCCTAAGGCCAATAAAGTCTTCAGTTACGGGCGATTTTTATGCTGAAAACCAATTCGCTGGTGATATCGAGATTGGTTACCCTAAAACTCGTCAGCTTGATAGCTCGAGAAGCGGCGGACAAGGGGTAGAGCTTAAAGATATCAACTTCAGTGCAGATGAAATGGATTTACTCGGTTTCGAAAATGTTGAATTGACTGTGAATCCTGTAGTTCAACCCTAACAGAGCTAAATAATTTAAGCTGGTAATTAAACAGTTATTACCCCATTCCTTATGGTTTGGGGTAAATTAAATAATTGGTCTATCTGAGTTATTCCCTCTTAAAATATGATTTATGTAAAAGTCTATAATGAATTAATGGATTAAATCTTATTATTTTTATAGCTTAAATAAATGAGTCATATTAACTAAGCTACTTAAATTATGAACCATTCTCACTTATAGCGTCAATTTCTCTATCGCTTGTCAATTTTTTGCGCCATAAATTTACTCAAAGATAGTTCTTTCTTCCGATTGTGCACGTATTTTTAGCTCTATAGCATGATGGTTAACGATTTGTTGGTTTTATGTGGTTTCTGGTTTTTGATTATATAAAGATCTATGTTTTGTATAGGTTTATATGGGTTTTTAATCAAAAAACTTACCGACATGAATATCATCGA
The DNA here is from genome assembly GCF_002005305.1 of Shewanella psychrophila. Classification (NCBI taxonomy): domain Bacteria; kingdom Pseudomonadati; phylum Pseudomonadota; class Gammaproteobacteria; order Alteromonadales; family Shewanellaceae; genus Shewanella; species Shewanella psychrophila. The sequence goes on along the minus strand of NZ_CP014782.1, from coordinate 1,766,410 downwards.
GTTGAAAATGACTTGGATATCTGTATTTGCAGAAATTCTATCTTTTTAATAAATCAATGGGTCAAAAAATAATGCTAAATAATAAAATGTCTTTGGTTTGTCTCGCTGTATCGGCGTCCATGGCTAGTTCAGCATATGCAGCCAATAAAGTTGACGTGTCTAACCTGATAAATACCACGGCCAGTAATAATATTCAGAATGTTATCTCTGCAGAGAAAGGCAGTGAATTTAGAGTCTCTAAGGAAATATCTCTGGGAAAGTCAGGAACTAAACAACGTTTACAGCAATATTTTTATGGTATACCAGTATTTGGTTATTCTGTCAGTGCCTCAAAATCTAATATGGGGCTTTATTCTCAGGTACAAGGTTCGATTCTGGCAAATATAGCTAAACCAGAAAGTTTTGTTAAAGCGACAATAACGTCAGAGCAGGCACTTGATATTTCGATGAAGCAGAAGTCGAATAAAAGCATAAGGTCTGATGCGAACAACCCTAAATCTGACATGTGGATCTATCATGATAAATCGGGTGAGCCGAGGCTGGTCTATATCACCTCCTATGTGGTTTATGGTACGAATCCCAGCCGTCCTTTCACTATTGTGGATGCCAAAACTGGTGCCGTTATCGAGCGTTGGGAGGGCCTTAATCATACACAGTTGGGTACCGGACCCGGCGGTAACGACAAAGTTGGCCAATACGAATACGGTACTGATTTTGGCTTCTTAGATGTGATTGAATCCGGTGATAACTGCACCATGGACTCGGCTAACGTAGCAACTGTTAACCTTAATCATGGCAGCAGCGGTAATACGCCATTTAGCTACCTTTGTCCTCGCAATACCGTGAAGGAAATTAACGGTGCCTTCTCTCCGCTCAACGATGCACATTTTTTCGGTAACGTCATCTATAACATGTTTAGCGACTGGTATAACACTGCGCCATTGAGCTTCAAATTAACCATGCGCGTGCATTACGGTACTGAATACGAGAATGCGTTCTGGGATGGTTCAGCCATGACATTTGGTGATGGTAAAGACTTCTTTTATCCTTTAGTCAGCCTGGATGTGTCAGCTCATGAAGTGAGCCATGGGTTCACCGAGCAAAACTCTGGACTTGTATATGCTAATCGCTCTGGCGGCATGAATGAAGCCTTTTCAGATATGGCCGGTGAAGCCGCAGAATTTTATATGCTTGGAAGTAATGACTGGTTAGTGGGCGCTGGAATTTTCAAAGGGGAAGGGGCGTTAAGATATATGGCCGATCCTACCCAAGATGGTAATTCAATCGGTAATGCGGCGGATTATTATGATGGTATCGATGTGCACCATAGCTCTGGAGTATTTAATAAAGCCTTCTACACCTTAGCAAATACCACAGGTTGGGACACTCGAAAGGCATTCGATGTGATGGTTAGAGCCAACCAAGTTTACTGGACCGCTAACAGTAAATTCTGGGATGGGGCATGTGGGGTGAAGAGTGCTGCTGTTGATCTTGGTTACAGTGAATCCGATGTACTTGCTGCGTTTACTGCTGTGGGGGTTGAAGCGTGTGTGGAGCCAGATCCTGAGCCAGAACCCACTCCGGAAATATTGATTAACGGTACAGGGGTACAAGTCTCAGGAAATACAGGAAATAAAGCGTATTACACCTTAGAAGTCGGTGCACAGCCGACAGATTTAAGCTTTGCTATCACAGGTGGAACAGGTGATGCTGATCTCTATGTGAAATTTGGTGAAGTGCCATCATCTGATAATTATGACTGTCGCCCTTATGAGTCAGGAAATGAAGAGACATGTTCAATCGATTCAGCCCAAGAAGGGACATATTGGGTGATGTTACATGCTTGGGAAGCATTTGATGGCGTAAGCCTGACAGGCAGTTACCAAGGCGTTGATTTGCCCAATGAGGCGCCCGTTGCCGCATTCGAGGCAAGTTTTGATAGGGGGAATGCCACATTTACCAGTACCAGTACCGACAGTGATGGTGATATTTCGGATTGGAGCTGGAACTTCGGCGATGGTACATCGGCCAATGGAGAATATGCGACTCACAGTTATACTGATTCGGGGAGCTACGATGTTAGCCTAACCGTCACCGACGATGACGGAGCCTCTACAATCGTGACTCAGACCTATGAAGTTGAAGTGTCTGATGCTGCCATCGATTTGACCGTGACCCGAGCCAAGATATCTAATCGAGGCACAATTCGTGTGACGCTGGATTGGAGTGGTGACTTTGCTCAAAGTTACACCGTCTATCGTGATGGAACTGCGGTAGGTACATCGACAAATACCCACTATACCGATAGGTTCCACGGCGAAGCGGGTAGCAGCTTTACTTATAAGGTCTGCCTATCTGATACAGAATGTTCAAATGATAAAGTCGTGAATTTTTAAATTAACCACTAACGTCATCGATACCGATAGGTATTAACAAAAAACCACCCTTATTCAGGGTAATGCCGGTAAGTTAAGAAAAAATATTGATAAAATAAGGGCTACAGGGGATTTAATCTAAATCTGGCTGTAGCCCTTACTCGTTCTGCTGTTAGTCAATGATTGCTACACAAATTCCGTTAATTCAGAAAGTGAATAAAAAGTGATTATGTATGCAAAATAGTGACTAAGTGATCGGCATTACCCTTATTCAGGGTGGTTTTTTTAATGCTTAACGCTTACTGAATTATCATCGAGTAGAAGATAACGTTAGCCATTACTGATAAAACCTTCATGCTTGTAGGGTAAAATTGTGCTGGCGACTTGTTTCATCGCCGAGGTTAGCTTAGTCAGCTGCTCTGGTGTGATCACATAGGGCGGCATGATATAAATCAGATTAGAAAACGGCCTAATCCAGACGCCTAAATCGACAAAATTTTGCTGAAGCTCGGCGGTATTGACTGTCGCGTTCATCTCAATCACGCCGATGCCACCGAGTACCCGTACATCTTTCACTTCCGGGTAGTTTTTCGCTTCTTCAAGTTGAGATTTTAGCTGAGCCTCTATGCGACTAATTTGACCTTGCCATTCATTGGTTGCTAATAGATCTAAACTTGCACAAGCAGCAGAGCAGGCTAATGGATTTCCCATAAAGGTGGGGCCATGCATAAACACACCCGCCGGGGAGTCACTGATCCCTTTTGCGACTTCATCACTGCACATAGTTACAGCAAGAGAGATATAACCGCCGGTTAAGGCTTTACCTAAACAGAGGATATCGGCCTCGATGGCTTGTCCATTTATTCTGGCGTGTTCATAGGCGAACATTTTTCCTGTGCGGCCAAAGCCTGTGGCGATTTCATCAAGGATCAGTAGCACCTTAAATTCATCACAAAGCTGACGCAAGCCTGCTAGGTAATCCGGGTGATAGAAGCGCATACCACCGGCTCCCTGTAGAATTGGCTCAATAATCACAGCGGCAATTTCATGGTGCTGTGCTTCAAGTTTTGATCGCATCTCGTCGAGCTCGCCGGGATTAAAGCTGGCGCCAAAACTAGCTTCTGGGGCACTGACAAACTCATGCTGGGTGACAGAGTCACCGAACATAGTATGCATGCCACCTTCAGGATCACATATGCTCATGGCGGCAAAGGTATCACCGTGATAACCACATTTTACCGTCAAAATACGCTGTTTCTGTGGCTGATTTCGTCCTTGCCAATATTGCAGCGCCATCTTAAGCGCCACTTCGACAGCAATAGAGCCCGAGTCTGCCAAAAACACCTTAGTCAGGTTATCACTGGTCATCTCGACTAACTTTTTTGACAGCTCTATCGCTGGCTGGTGGGTGATCCCACCAAACATCACATGGCTCAGTTTATTAAGCTGTGCCTGCATTGCATCAATGATGACGGGGTGACTGTAACCATGGACGCAGGCCCACCATGAGCTGGTGCCATCGATAAGCTGACGGCCATCATCTAAGGTCAGCTCGCACTCTTTTGCCGATACTACACCGAAAGCGGGGAGGGCGTTGTTCATCGAAGTATAGGGATGCCAGATGTGCTGCTTATCAAATTCCAGATCTATGTTCGATGTCGAATGCTTAGATGTACAAAACTCAGGTGTAGGAAGAATAGCTGCTGAGATACTAGGATTGATATCAGAATTATTTTTGTTCATATATTGACCGTTAGTAAACCTGTTTGACTGGTTGGCGTTGACAGATTACGACCTGCAGGTATCCTAGGCAAGATAAAAACAAATTATATTGAGTAAAAAGGGTAAGTTAAATGTCGGATATACAGCTGCGCTATGATTGGCAACGTGATGAAATTGAAGCTCTTTTTGCTTTGCCTATGAATGACCTACTGTTTAAGGCGCATTCATTACATCGTCAGGTCTACGATCCAAATGAGGTGCAGATCAGCCGATTATTGTCGATTAAAACAGGTGCTTGTCCAGAAGATTGCAAATATTGCCCCCAGAGTGCCCGTTACGATACGGGTCTGGAGAAAGAGCGCTTAATCGAGATTGATAAGGTATTGACCGAGGCTCGTAGCGCCAAGGCGGCTGGGGCTTCTCGTTTTTGTATGGGCGCGGCATGGCGTAATCCACACCCAAGAGACATGCCTTACCTGAAAGACATGGTTAGCGAAGTAAAAGGCATGGGTATGGAGACCTGTATGACCTTAGGCATGCTTTCTCCTGAACAAGCCGGCGAGCTTGCCGAGGCTGGACTTGACTATTATAACCATAATCTGGATACCTCTCCCGAGTATTATGGCGACATTATTACTACCCGTACTTATCAAGACAGACTTGATACCTTGTCTAATGTCCGCGCTGCTGGGATGAAGGTTTGTTCCGGCGGTATCGTCGGCATGGGCGAACAGGCGAGCGATCGTAGTGGTTTGTTGCAACAGCTAGCGAACATGGAGCAGCATCCTGATTCCGTACCGATTAATATGCTGGTTAAAGTTGCCGGTACACCGTTTGAGAATATTGACGACTTAGACCCCTTAGTATTTGTTCGCACCATTGCCGTGGCGCGGATCTTAATGCCTTATTCAAGAGTTCGTCTGTCGGCGGGTCGTGAGAAGATGTCTGATGAGATGCAGGCTATGTGTTTCTTCGCAGGGGCTAACTCTATCTTCTATGGTTGCAAGCTATTAACCACCAATAACCCAGAAGAAAATGAAGATATGACACTGTTTAAGCGTCTAGGTTTACATCCAGAGCAAGGCAAGTACGCCACGGTAGAAGACGATAAAGCCGTGTTTGCCAAGGCAACCGCTAAGGCGAACGCGATCAGAGACAAACAGAGTTCTGCCTTCTATGATGCAGCAGCGTTATAAATTAAGATGAATGCTCTGAATCGACTGTCGTGTGAGCAAGTGCTATGAGCACTGCTCTGCTTGATAAGATTGAAAAGACTCAGGCCCAACTTGAACGCCAAGGCTTGCTGCGGCGCAGGCATGCTATCTCTGCAAGCTTACCTGATGAGCCAAATATTGAACTGCCAGACCAATTATCCTTCAGGCTAAAGGGTAAGCATTACCTGAATTTTAGCAGTAACGACTATCTTGGTTTATCTCGCTCGAAAGCGCTAATCGATGCCATGTGTCATGCCAGTAAACAATACGGTGTCGGCAGTGGATCTTCACCTTTAGTGACGGGTTACAGCCAGGCTCATTTAGCATTGGAGCAGAGGCTCTGCAAGATCACTGGGCACGAGGCGGCCTTGTTATTTTGCTCGGGTTTCAGTGCTAATATGGCATTGATGAAGACCCTGTTCGACTCAAGCGATACTGTGATGGCAGATAAGCTGATGCATGCTTCTGTCATCGATGGTTTAAGAGACTGCCAGGTTCAGTTGAAGCGATTCTTGCACAATGATGTCGCGAGCGCCCAGCGCATAATGAACAAACAAGTCCCCACGGCCTTGATCACCGAAAGTATTTTTAGCATGGACGGTGATATAGCACCGCTCTTATCATTGTCTAGGCTCTGTAAGCAGAATAATGTCAGTATGATTGTCGATGATGCCCATGGTTTTGGGGTACAAACGCCGCCATTAGTCGATGCTAAGATTGCCGATATACAGGTGGTGACCTTTGGTAAGGCTTTAGGCTGTCAAGGCGCGGCTATCTTAGCCAGTCAACAGGTGGTCGATTTTCTGGTCTCCAATGCCAGAGAGTATATCTACTCGACCGCCATCTCACCGGTGAATGCTTGTGTTGCTTTAGCGGCGGTAGATTTAATTGATACGGATCTTTCTCTGGTTCATAGACTCATCGATAACATCAGTTATTTTAGGCAGCAATGTGAGCATGCTGGCATTAAATTATCCGATTCCTCCACGGCAATTCAGCCTCTAGTGCTAGGTGATATTGACACCACACTACTTGTTGCCGATAGGCTCAAGGAGCTAGGGCTTTGGGTCGGGGCCATTCGGCCTCCTACTGTGCCTAAAGGCTCTGCGCGACTGCGAATGACTATCACGGCTATGCATACGCGTGATGATATCGACAGATTAGTGGATGGATTGAGCACAACGTTAGCTTAATATTAAACATCTATGCTCATATTAAATATGATGTCAGATGCCAGTAGTTAACACCTGTAATTGAAATAAGTAGTGAACATCAGTCGTAATATGAAGGAGCCCGAAGTAGTGAACAAAAGGGTAGCACAAAGCGTTAATGATCAAACTGTTGCTCAACGATTTTCGGCAGCGGCCAAGCATTACCACGAACACGATAGAGTTCAGAAACTCTCCTGCATACAGCTTTTCGAGTCAATGGACCCTGGCAGGGTCTTGTTAGACATAGGTGCAGGCCCTGGGACTGATTTCAGTCAGTTTGAATCAGTCAAGCAGGTGATAGCATTAGATATCGCTCAAGGCATGCTCGAGCAGGTGAAGCTAGATTTTCCCAACTATCAAACGGTCTGCGCCAATGCCGAATTAATTCCTCTGCCTGATAACACCATAGACAGTGCCTATTCTAATCTAGCTTTACAGTGGTGCGGCGATCTTTCCAGTAGCTTAAACGAGACGGCTCGGGTACTCAAATCCGGGGGCGAGTATCATTTGGCGATTGTTACCCAAGACAGCTTACTTGAGCTTTCAGAGTTAGGTTTTAGGGTGAATGCATTCAGGTCGATGGAGGAGATCCTGAGTCATTTTGATCGGGAACTGTGGCAAATTATGTCGTTTGAGACGACGGCTATTAGCGTTTATTTTGCCGATCTGAAGTCGTTACTCTATTCCATTAAAGGTGTTGGAGCCTCTATTCATGCCAATGCTAATAACAAGCCAAGCCATGGGATCCGCGGCAGAGGCGATTGGAAAAAGTTATTGGCAATAGCAGAACTAAGCCGAACTCCCCAAGGGCTTCCGCTGACTTATCAAATTGCTACTATTTCAGCTAAGAAACGAATACCAATTGAAATAAGTATGTAATCAATTCAGAGTGCCACAGGGCTTTCAATTCAAGACGCATTGATGAGGAAATGGTTACTCCCTTTTAAATCAATACAAAGCAGAAGTGGAAATCCTGAGTCGCTCACATCGTGCGGGCTTCAAAGCACTTTATGCTGCGTTTGTGGCTCTAGATATAGAATAACTATTAGCTTCAACCCCCAGCCTTGCCTACAGCGCTTTGAACTCCCGCTGAATGGTCAGATAATTATTGCAACTGGTATAAGGTTAACCCATGAATTATTTCGTCACAGGTACAGACACAGATAGCGGTAAAACCTTAGTCACATCGGCGCTCTTGTATAAAATGGGACAAAGCCAAGCTTATGGCCGCACCTTAGGGCTTAAGCCTGTAGCCTCGGGTTGTGAGCAGACTGAGCTTGGATTGAGAAATTGTGATGCATTGGCGCTTATTGAGCAGTCCAGTATCGCGTTGGAATATGAATTGGTTAATCCCCTCTCGTTTTTACCTGCGATTGCGCCGCATATTGCAGCGTCACAGGCTGGAGTCGACATTAGTCCCGGTACAATACAGGCTAAAATACAGCAAAGCTTAGTTGCTGCTGAACTCAATGAGACTGATGTTTGCCTCATCGAAGGTGCGGGAGGCTGGCGTCTGCCTCTGGGGGAGGGACAATTTCTTTCTGAAGTTGTACAGGACATAAATATGCCGGTGATTTTAGTGGTGGGAGTGAAGCTAGGCTGTTTAAATCACGCAGTACTGACACATGAAGCCATCATAGCCGATGGGCTAACCGTTGCGGGTTGGGTCGCTAATATCGTGGAGCCTCAGACCAGCTGCCTGGATGAAAACCTTGCCAGTTTGCATCAGCTCATGCCTTCTCCTTGTTTAGGCATGGTGCCTTATCTTAGTGAGGTTTCAGCTAAAGCTGCTGCTGAACACCTGAGCCTGACAGCTTTGCTTGCATAGAAGGTTTTGGTTCCATAGAAGCTCCTGATTGCTAGTTCTGCTTAGGTTTTGTCTTAATCTAATACCCCTTATATTAGCCCTGAATTTCATCAGGGCTAATAATTCACACTGGCTGGTCTGTTAGTCCTTCAACCCCCTGCGCTTGAGTAGGGCGTCAGTGGTCGGTTTATTCCCCCTGAAATGCATATAATCTCCCATCAAATCTTGGCTATTTCCCTTGGATAAGATGGCTTCGCGGTATTTGTTACCATTTTCTAGAGTCAAGCCGCCCGTTGTATCCATGTAGGAGAAGGCGTCGGCAGCCAACACTTCCGTCCACAGGTAGGCATAGTAACCAGCCGAATATCCGCCGCCGAAACTGTGGCTGAAATAGCTGGTCTTGTATCTGGGGGGCACTGGCGCGTAGTCTATACCGTGTTTGGCTAATACTTTATGTTCAAATTCTTCAACATTATCGATACGCGTGCCGGGTGCTATTGAGTGCCACTCCATATCTAAGATAGCGGCGGCAAGATATTCTGTGGTGTCATGGCCCTGATTAAACTTGTGGGACTTAAGGATCTTGTTTAACAGCTTGGCTGGGATGGGCTCACCGGTCTGATAGTGCTTGGCATAGTGGGCGATCACCTCAGGGTTGATGTCCCAGTCTTCGTTAAACTGAGAGGGGAACTCGACGAAGTCTCGAGCCGTAGCGGTTCCTGCGATACTGGGGTACTTCACTTCGGAGAATAGGCCATGAACAGCGTGACCAAACTCATGGAACATGGTGGTGACCTCATCGAAGGTCATCAGAGTTGGTTTACCTGCTGCGGGTTTAGGGATATTCAGTGCGTTGTACACCACAGGATGAGTACCTAATAGTCCAGATTGTGTGACAAATTCATCCATCCAGGCGCCGCCATTCTTACCTGGACGCGCATAGGGGTCGAGATAGAAGAGGCCGATAGAGCTACCGTCTTTGTTAAACACTTCGAATGCCATTACGTCTTCCTGCCACACGGGAAGGTCTGTACGGGGCTTGATGTCTATGCCGTAGAGTCGATTCATGGCGTAGAATAGCCCATCTTTCAATACCCGGTTAAACTCGAAGTAAGGCTTAATCTGGCTTTCATCAAGGCTGTACTTCTGCTGACGGACCTTTTCGGCATAAAAAGCCCAGTCCCAAGGTTGCAGCTCAAAACTGACCCCCTCTCTGGCCATTTCATTACGTATGTCATTAGCTTCAATTTCAGCCTTGGCGACGGCCTTAGGCACAAGATCATCGAGAATATCGAACACTGCATCGGGGGTCTTGGCCATCTGATCGGCAACGGTATAAGCAGCCCATGTCGGATAACCAAGCAGTGCAGCTTTCTCAGCCCGCAGCGTTGCAAGCTTTACGGCTAAGGGACCATTAGTATCCATGGCTCGGTTTGCGGATGCCTCCCATATCCTCTGGCGAAGCTCGCGGTTGTTCAAATTGGCAAGTATGGGCTGTCTGGTGGTATTAACCAGGGTTATCATATAACCCTCTCTGCCAGTGGATTTAGCGGCTGCGGCGAGTGAGGCAATTTCATCGGCGGATAAACCGCTAAGTTGGTTCTTATCGGTGACGAGAATCACATCATTTTTAAACGACTTTAAAACATTTTGCGAGAAGTCGGCGCCGGTTTTGGCCAGAGATGTATTGATGTCTCGTATCTTAGCTTGATCTCCCACAGAGAGCTTGGCTCCTGCACGCAGGAAATTGTTGTAATAGAGTTCGGTAAGGCGCTTCTGCTCACCTTTTAGTGTGTCTTTATCTTGGTAAATTATTTCGATACGGGCAAATAGGTCTCGATTGAGATAGATATTATCCTGATGGGCCGTTAGTTCAGGCAGTACTGTGTTCTGGATCTGTATCATCTCATCATCGGATATTAGGCCTGAAAGGTTGAAAAACATGCGAGATACGCGGTTTAGCAGTGTGCCGGAAGTTTCCATCGCCGCGACGGTATTATCGAAGCTAGCCGGGGCCGGGTTATTGATGATCTTAGTGATATCTTTATCATCTTGAGCCATTCCCAAACGAAATGCAGGTAGATAATCAGCGGTGGTTATTTTATCGAATTGTGGTGCCTGATCCTGCAATGGACTGGGATGCAGTAGCACGTTGTCGGCATTTTGTTGAGTGGTCATATCTGCCTTTATTTGAGTTTGCGGCGTATCGCCAGATTGAGCGGAACATCCACCCAACACAAATACCATACCTATTGCGATTGTTATTAAATTTCTGCGCATGTGAAATCTCTTCTTATATTGTTGGTTGACCAGTTTTTTTTATTTGATTGGTAAGTTCAGGTCTTAACTTTTGTTGCTTCAACACACTAACAAGGTTGAACTCTGCTGCACAATGTTAAACTTTATCCTGGCTTAACTTGCTGTCATTTATGTTTGATAAATCTTGATTGACTGGGTTTACATTGTGTAGGTTTATTGTTTTTATTGTGTTTTATCTTGGTTGTTTTTTGTGAGGGTTGTGATTGGTGAGCGCGCTAACACTTGAATACATCAGACCCTTAACACTTTCTCTTAGCCTGGGTTATTGTTTCAGTTGTAAAGATTATGATCGCCTGTTAAGGGGCTTATGGCATTTCTCTGCTGAGGTTAATTTTTATTCATCTTCGATGGGAGTTAAGGTAACTTATCTTGGTCTGTGCAATTTACGAGCTGGGTATTACTCAATTCCCAGATTCGTCAGAGCCTGATTCAACATCTTTTCTTGCTCGAATAGAAATAAACGCATTTTATCACCCTGTAAGAACAGCTCCTGCCAAGCTTGGTCATCGCGGGTTTTCGTCCAGAGTGTCGTTTGATTGAGTTCATAGAGTAAGTTTCTGAAGTAATATACTCTATCAGCTGAGATTGTTGATGAGGCAAAGAAGCCTCGCCAGTTAGCGAATTTGACGTCGAAACCTTGCTCTTTGAAGGTCGGTACATTGGGGAAGTTAGTGAGTCTATGCTCACTGGTAACACCCAATATTTTTATTTCTTTGTTACGATAGGCCTCCATAACCTCTCCAATACCACTGACCAGTGCTACTCCTACACCACGGCTTAATTGCAACATGGCATCTCCGCCACCATCTGTGGGAACGTAGCGAAGTTTAGCTATGGGTAAGTTTCCGGCTTGCGCAATGAGAGCAAATGTTACGTGATCTAAGCTGCCTAGTGATGAACCGCCTAAGATGGGGTTACGTACGGGAGAAATAGTGATGGCTCGGATGAGGTCATCGACTGAATTTAATTGAGAATCAATTGGAACAACCAAGGCCTGGTATTCGGCAATGAGTATGCTAATGGGGATAATATCTCTATAACCCAAATCAATCACTCCGGTTAGATGACGTAATAGCAGCGGAGTGGATTGAACCATCAGGGTATTCGCATGTTTTTTGGGATGATTGACAAGGTCTATCAATGCGCGTCCACCTCCTGCACCGATAAAATTTTCGAAGTACACACGTTCGACAAGCCCTGTAGACAGCAGTGCCTTTCCGGTTTCTCTGGCCGTCGTATCCCAGCCTCCACCTTGGCTACCTGGGATGAGAAAATGTATGTACTGGATATTGGTTTGTTTGGCCTCCGATTGAACATCTGTATTGGCATAGCTTAAATGAGAGCCGGTCAGTAAGAGGCTGATAACTGTGATGACTAATAAATATTGGCTAATAAAGGTATTGAGGATGTAAAAGCTGCTTATCCCTGGATGCCCTTGTGAGCATACTTTCAAAGAGTGATATCTAAGATGTAAGTCGCTTAATGGATAAATAGTTGGCAATTTGAGTCCACTTATTTGTTGATACGGCAAAATTGGCTTATAAGAAAGTGTAGTTTGCTATTCGTTATTCGGTCTTTATCGCCACCATTTTTGAGTGCTTCATTGGAGTCTGTGTATCTAATTAACCAAGTTTAATGCTTATTGTCAGCCGCATTTAAGCTAGCCGCCGAGTTTTAAGCTTTGCTTAATGTAAGCCTCCTAGACTGCATCTTCTTTACTATGGAAGGTCAATAGATCTTAGTATTTTGCGAGTTTAAAGTGAGTCCGAATTGAGTTGAATCTGCTTAGATGTACAATTTTTTACTTTTCTCCCCTTGAATTCTCGCCATTCGGACATATTATGTCTTTAGAACGCAACATCAGGTACTCAAGTACCCAACAGGAGCTTATTTTATGCGTATTTTTTTATTGATTGCGACCAATATGGCAATCTTACTCGTAGCCTCAATTGTGATGTCACTACTGGGTGTTAATACATCTACCATGGGCGGCTTACTCGTTTTTGCCGCTATTTTCGGTTTTGGCGGTGCATTTCTTAGTTTAGCCATCTCTAAGTGGATGGCTAAAAAGACCATGGGCTGTGAAGTCATCACCACACCTCGTGACAACACGGAGCGTTGGTTAGTCGAGACTGTGGCTCGCCAAGCTGAGCAAGCTGGTATAAAGATGCCGGAAGTGGCTATCTATCAGTCAGAAGAACTTAACGCTTTTGCGACAGGGCCAAGTAAAGATAATGCCCTTGTTGCAGTGAGTAGTGGTCTGCTTTATGGCATGAGCCAAGATGAAATTGAAGGTGTATTGGCCCACGAAGTGAGTCATGTGGCCAACGGCGACATGGTGACATTGACACTGATTCAAGGTGTGGTTAACACCTTTGTTATCTTTGCTGCCCGTGTCGTTGCCGGTATCATCAATAACTTCGTTGCTAGCAATGATGAAGAGGGTGAAGGCTTGGGTATGTTCGCCTATATGGGCGTAGTATTCGTCCTCGACATGCTTTTCGGTATTCTTGCCTCTATGATCGTGGCTTACTTCTCGCGTATTCGTGAGTTTAAGGCTGACGAAGGTGCAGCTAAACTAGCAGGTAAAGAGAAGATGATTGCCGCCCTTGAGCGCCTACGCCAGGGACCCGCGACAGGTGCTATGCCTGCGCAGATGTCAGCATTAGGCATTAACGGTAAGAAGTCTATGTCAGAACTGATGATGAGCCATCCACCACTAGAGAAGCGTATCGCAGCACTACGTGCTAGCTAATCACGAGTTAGTCATCATGATGAACAAAACGGGAGCCTAGGCTCCCGTTTCTACGTCTGGAACGTTTATGCCAATTTTCTAGGGATGGCAAAAAATTGGCTTTGTGTCAGGACTTCTGATAACTAAAGAGTTATGCGTTGGTCTATAAAGAAAGCCATGGGTGCTTGATGTTGCGGCTCTCTACATTCCTTGTCATTTTTACTTTCTATGTCGCTTTCACTCTTACCGAGATGTTAACTACACTTATGTCATCGGAATATTGGAACTGCACTTCAAGCATTAAGTCGCTTATGCATAGAAACGCCTAAATAATAATGAATATCATTACTGTGGTTTTATGAGGTTTTTCTGCATAGTTATTAAGTCTTTTTACTGAATTTTAACTTTAATAAAATCACTGGACATATGTCTTTTTACATAAGAAATATGTGATAAGCCTCACTATATGACTGAATTCAGTACATAAGTAACAGCATAATTTGATTAAGCGCACAGTTTCAAGTTTGGTTTGACGATATTCTCACTTCAAGACAAGTTGCGTATTTGCAGTTCCTTAGCTACTTTATGCAATGTCGTGCTAAGACTATTGAGAGCAAGATGGGGTTAACTAATAAAACTTCACTATGCTGTCATTATAAGAGGATATGATTGTGAGCAAAAAAATACTAAGTGCATTATTCGGTGCAGCTTTGGCAGCGTTAGCTTTATCACCTATTGCTATAGCTGAGCCACAAGAACTTGCAGAAATGCATGTAGAGATGGATGGCTGTGAAGCGTGTCACGCAGATGGTGAGCCTTCTGCAGATGGCGCATATGAGTTTGAACAGTGCCAAAGCTGTCACGGTACGCTAGATGAGATGGATGCTGTACACCAACCACATGAAGGTAATCTAATGTGTGCCGATTGTCATGCTCCCCATGATATGAATGTCGGTGACAAGCCAACATGTGATAGCTGTCATGATGACGGACGCACACCAGAGTCTGTTCTATAACAGGTTTATTCGTTGACAGACATTGAAGCAATGGGAGCCTAGGCTCCCATTTTTACGTTTGGATAATTCTTAAGACTTCGTTATACCAACTGTGCCGTGCTGGATAACGATAATCAGTTATTATCGACTGGTAATATAGAGTCCATTCTATAATCTGTGGTAAAATTTTTACCTGCAGCTTCTTAATTTCTTCCTAAAATGATAAAACTGATGAATGATATAACGATAGTCACCCACGACGGTAATTTTCATGCCGATGATGTTTTCAGTATCGCAGCACTTAAATGTGTTTTCCCGGCTTTTAATCTCGTACGAACACGTAATGCTGACATTATTGCTAAAGCAGATGTCGTGCTTGATGTTGGTGGAGAGTATGATCCGGATGCAGGCCGCTTTGATCATCATCAACGCGGTGGAGCAGGTGAGCGTGAGGATGGTATCCCGTATTCATCTTTTGGCTTAATCTGGAAAAAATTTGGCTTAGAAATTTGCCTAGGTGATCAAGAGTTAGCGGCATCAGTAGATGCTGGCTTAGTATCGACCATCGATGCTATTGATTGTGGCCATGTTACAGGTGTTGCTACAGGTATTAGCCTGAGTCACACCATTTCCATGTTTAACCCAACTTGGCAAGAAGAGGGCGACTTTGATGCTAGTTTTAACGAAGCGGTAGACTTTGCATCACGGGTTTTAGCACGTTTTATTGCTTCGGCTAACGGTGGTATTAGCGCAAAAATGATTGTGGCTAAAGCGATTGATGATGCTGAAGATCCAAGAGTGATTGTATTGGAAAAATATACACCTTGGAAAAGAACTGTCCACGCCTTATCTGAAACGGCTTTATATGTTGTTTATCCATCTCAGTCTGGTCAGTGGAGAATTCAAACCGTACCTGAAGAGCTTGGGTCATTTGAAGATAGAAAGTCACTACCCAAGTCTTGGGCAGGATTAAACGGTACAGCGCTTCAAGAAGTAACTGGTCTAGATGATGCAATGTTTTGCCATAACGGTTTGTTCATTGCCGGTGCAGAATCGTTTACAAGTACCATGAAGATGGCAAGCATTGCACTCGCTGAGCAGTAAATAAACCTGACTGTTTGCAGCTACTAAAGTAAGAAAAATTTTGAGGTTAGCCTTTATAAAGCTAGGGGCTAACCTTTAAGACACTAAATAAGACACTAAATAAGACACTAAATAAGACACTAAATAAGACACTAAATAAGACACTAAATAAGACACTAAATAAAGTGTTTTAGCCTCTCAACACACCTCTATCATCAGTATAAACAACGCAATACTCTCGGCTACTTTTGTCTTTACTCTATAGCAAGCCATTGAGGATTAATACCATTCCGAGTAAGAATCTGATCATTCAGCGGGAGTTCAAAGCGCTGTAGGCAAGGCGGATGTTTGAAGCTAATAGTTATTCTATATCGAGAACATTCAACGTAGCATAAAGGGCTTTGAAACCCGTACTGCGTGAGACTCTCAGCGTTACTACTGTGTTGCATTGACTTAAAAGGGAGTAACCATTTTCTCGTCAATGCGCCTTGAATTGAAAAAACTGAGAGTCTCTGAACTGACCAGATATTTATATGGAATGGTATAGTTGTGCCAATCAGTTTCAGTCCCCCCTTTCCTTTACTCACCCTGCGTGTGATCAGTGAGCCCCATATTGGTGCAATTTCTTATTCTTTCTACCTATTGATTGCACTTTCTTTGCTCATTTTATCAAAAAGTAATACCTGAAAATATTTTTATTATTAATTATCAATAAGTTGAATGTTGGCGTGTTGGTTGCAATCTTATATTTATCGCGAACATAAGTGGGTGAGATGAGATGGAAAGTGCCGATATTATTGAATTGAAACATAGCAACAATGTAAACCTCGGGGATATCTCACCCTCGCACAGAGTGGCGATTGTTGGGTCTGGTTGCGGTGATGCTGAGCTACTAACGCTTAAAGCCGCTCGTCTTATCTCTGCTGCTGATGCAATCATTTATGACAGCTTGGTCAGTGAAGACATTCTTGAACTGGCATCGAAGGAGTGTGAGATGCACTTTGCCGGCAAGCGGTGTGGTATGCCAAGTGCCAAGCAAGATGATATCAATCAATTGTTGGTGATTTGTGCGAAGCGTGGACTCAAGGTCGTACGATTAAAAGGCGGTGACCCCAATGTATTTGGCCGTGGTTGTGAAGAGGCACTTTTTCTCGCAAAAAATGGTATTGCCAGTCATTTTGTTCCCGGAGTGACAGCTGCGCTTGGCTGCGCAGCCAGTGCAGGTATTCCTTTAACTCATAGAGGCGTAGCTAGGTCGGTAACTATGGTGACAGGTACTGTGGTGGAAGGGGCATCTAAAAACGGTGTTCATTGGCAAGCACTAATATCGATTAAATCTACGTTAGTGTTTTATATGGGCAAAGAGCAGGCTTCTCAAATTGCTCATAGTTTATTAAGTGCAGGTGCCAATATTGAATTGCCTATGGTGTTTATCAGCAGCGGGGCTCGCTGTGAGCAAAAACTTACTTTTGCCGAGTTAGGAACTATGACCGAAGTGGCCAAGCAGCTTGAGGTGTCGGGGCCTACCTTGATGATTGTCGGTGAAGTCGTCAATGTCGGGCAAGAGTTAGCAGAGCTGCTCTGTCAGTTTGAACCACACAAAAATGATATTTTTACTGACAAAGTTTTATTTGAGTCAGCTTAAGAGCGGGTTGAATAGGTATAACAATAAATGGCTGCGAACTCTATGAGCAAAGAATATCAAGCATTAGTAAAAGCATTAGGGCGTGGAGAGAGGGGGTCTCGCTCTTTAACCTTAACGGAATCTCACTTTCTCATTCGTGGTTTCTCTCAAGGTGTGGGCACTAAGACTCAGCTCGCTGCGGCATTAATGTTGATGCGAGTCAGGGGAGAAACCTGTGAGGAAGTTGCGGGCGCGGCCTTAGGACTCAAGTCAACAATCAGTGAACAATGGTCAAATCTGGATGTGAGTATAGATTGGCCTTGTTATGCAGGAAAAAGAGAATTATTACCTTGGCTATTACTGGCCGCCAAGGTGCTTGCTAGCCAAGGTGAGCGGGTATTGCTCCATGGAGATCCGAGATCACTCAGTCATAGAAACCACATTGCCGATCATGTTGAGGGACTAAATATTCCCAAAGCGAGCAACCCTGAAGAGGCTCAGTTGGCATTGGATGCCGTGGGGATCTGTTATGTTGATGCCGATAGTTTATCGCCCTTAGTAGCGCAATTTCGTGAATTACATCAAGAGTTAGGTTTACGAAGTTTGTTTCAGGTAGCCATTCGCTGCACTAATCCTGCAAATGCGCCTGTTAGCCTGCGCAGTTATTTTCATCCTGGGCTGGATAAGATGCACATTAAGGTTGCCAAGTTGATGGCTCAGACGTATTTAGATACTCGCCACTTGGATAATTCTTTTCATGGCTCTTCCCATGATAAGCCTGATAGCGGCTTTGATACTAAGACCGATAGCACAGAGGTAAATCATGCCGAGCAGGCTTTCGCACTTATGGGGAAGGTCGGTATTTTTAAAGGGGTTCAGGGAGAGACTGAAATTAATCCTAGGATCTCCACCGAGCTAACCATCACATCACGGGCTAACAGCCAAGTGATTCATCTTCCTACCCGACTCGAGGCTTTTGTTGGCATGAATACCTTGTCATCAGAGCTTGCACTGTCGTCGCCGCAAGCTTGCTTGGTACTGAGTCAGATTTGGGACCAAGGCGAGACGAGTGATCATCAAAGTGGAATTCATTCAAAGTTATCGGCTTCGGTCCTAACATTAGCTAAGCTCAGACAGGTTGCCGAGGCGAGTGTGATTAGTACATTATCGGCAGTTTATCTACTACAAGGTAAGTATGGAAATGTATCTGCAGCTGAATATTCAGCCGATCAGGCCTGGAGAATGAGATGACTATTTATACCTGTTTTACAGATCAAGCTGATGAGTTTCATATCAATGATACTCACTGGCAAGTTACTAGCTTAACTAAGTTACAGGATATAGAACGAGTAGCTCTTTGCGATGAACAAGACCTTCTCGTTTATGTTTGCACAGAGATAATTGACGTCGATCTTCAGTTATTGTTACGTATTATGAAATTCGCGCCTATTCCTGTAATAGTCAATGCCAAGTACTGGCAGAAACAAGATCTGACGAGAATACTCGAATGTGGCAGGGTGACATTTGTCCCAGGTGAGTTTGAATCCGGCAGACTAGATCAGATCATAGAACTGGCAAGACTAAGGTTCAGCCTGGCTAATGAGCAACGGCAGAAGCTTGTGCAATTAGAGTCATCATTAGAGGCGCAAAAGTTGTTGGCCAAGGTGAAGTCGAGACTGCAGCAAAATGGCTTGAGTGAGTCTCAAGCTCATAAACTCCTGCAAAAACAGGCGATGGACAGTGGGATTTCCGTTGAGCAGTTAGTTCATCAATTGCCGGTAAGTTAAGCATTTCAATTCCGCCCAAAATGGTGCAGAAGCGCCTTGGTTGTGCGCTCATTCATTTCCATTATTACCAATAACTTTTAAAAATCCTATAAAAATCAACAGATTGAATGTGGCTGTTTATTGGCATAATCACTGCACTAATAAGCTATAAGACAATAAGTAAAATGAAAATTCGGATCTTATCGGCAATGGCGCCATGTTCTCATTTGAGAGCATGGCGCCTTTTTGTTAGATCCGCTGGTTCAAAAAGAGATGGGGAGTGTGTTATGGGTTGTGCAAAAACAGATTTGGAGCGTAAGCCTAGGTTACTCGTAGTGGGTAACGGCATGGTTGGCCATCATTTTATAGAGCAGCTTTGCGATCAAGGGCTCAATGAACACTTTCAAATAGAGGTATTTGGCAGTGAACAGCTGGCAGCCTATGACAGAGTACAGCTGTCTAAATATTTTGAGACGGGCAACGCCGATAGCTTAATGCTGGCAAATATCGATACCTATGCCAAACAGGGAGTGACGTTGCACTTAGGTAAAGAGGTGACCGGGCTCGATACCGAGAACAAATGCCTGCATACCCAAGATGGTGATTTTTGGTTTTATGACAAACTCATGTTGGCCACGGGGTCTTACCCCTTCGTTCCACCTATTGAGGGTAAAGACAGGCCCCAGTGTATGGTGTATCGCACCATTGAAGATCTGCAGCAGATACAGCAAGCGGCTGAGAAATCCACATCCGGGGTGGTGATAGGTGGTGGCTTATTGGGATTAGAAGCAGCCAATGCCTTATTAACCTTAGGCTTAGAGACTCATGTTGTTGAGTTTGCATCTCAGCTTATGCCCGTACAGCTCAATGATAAGGCGGGTGAGCTTCTTTGTGACAAGATTGAACAACTAGGCGTGTCTGTGCATACCAGCAAGGCGACTTCGGCTATTGTCGCGGGTGAATCGGCGCTTCACCGCATGAATTTCAATGATGATACTTATCTAGAAACCGACATGATTGTTTTCTCAGCCGGTATTCGTCCCCAGGATAGCCTAGCCAGACAAAGTGGTATAGAAGTGGGTGACCGTGGTGGTATTGTCATAAATGATCACTGTTTAACATCGGCTGATGATGTTTATGCCATAGGTGAGTGTGCCCTATGGCAGCAGAGAATATTCGGGCTTGTCGCGCCGGGTTATCAGATGGCGCGGGCGGCGGTCTCCCATCTTAAAGCCAGTGCTAACAAAACTGGCACATCTTCGAGTCTGGTTAAGTTCGAAGGTGCCGATATGAGCACTAAGCTTAAGTTGCTTGGGGTGGACGTCGCTTCAATCGGTGAGAGTCGTGGCTTTGACAAGGCGCAATTTGTCGAGCTGACCGATAATCAAGCCGGTACCTATAAGAAGCTATGGTTAGATGAATCAGGTCGTTACCTGAAAGGTGCCGTCCTTGTGGGGGATGCCAGTGATTACAGCTTGCTGCTTAATCAATACCTGTCTGGTGATGAACTTGAAGGCCCAGCTATCGACTTACTGCAGCAGGAGGAGGGCGCTGGCTTCGAGATGAAAGATGACGCGATTATCTGTTCCTGTCACCAGGTGACTAAAGCTGACATAGTCGCGAGCGTTCAGGCCGGCTCCCATAGTCTGGCCGAAATTAAAGGCTGTACTAAAGCGGCGTCAGGCTGTGGTGGTTGTAGTGCCTTGGTCCAGAGTGTGATCACTCAGACCATGGAAGAGCAAGGATTAGAGACTCAGAAGGGGATCTGCTGTCATTTTGAATACGACAGGCAGGAATTGTTTCATCTCTGCCAGGTTGAAGAAATTGGTGATTTTACTACCCTGATTAACACCCATGGCAAGGGAGAAGCCGCATCGGTAGGCCTTGGTTGTGATATCTGTAAACCTGTCGCCGCTTCAATATTTGCCACCTTGGATAATGAGTATGTACTCAATATCCAACATGCCAACCTGCAAGATACCAACGATGCATACTTAGGGAACCTTCAGAAAGATGGCTCTTACTCTGTGGTACCTCGTATCGCCGGCGGTGAAATTACCCCGGATAAGTTAATCGCCTTGGGCGAGATTGCTAAGCGTCATGATCTCTACACCAAGATCACCGGTGGTCAGCGTATCGATCTCTTTGGGGCTCAGCTCTCTGAACTGCCGATGATCTGGCAAGAGTTAATTGAACAGGGGTTCGAGACAGGCCATGCCTATGGTAAGTCCTTAAGAACGGTTAAGTCCTGTGTCGGCAGCACTTGGTGCCGCTATGGCGTACAAGATTCAATCGGGTTAGCGATAGATTTGGAGAATCGCTATAAGGGACTTCGTGCTCCGCACAAGATTAAGTTTGCTGTTTCGGGTTGTACTCGAGAATGCGCCGAGGCCCAGAGTAAAGATATCGGTGTGATAGCCAGCGATAAGGGGTGGAACTTGTTTGTGGGTGGCAACGGCGGCATGCGTCCTCGTCATGGCGATCTGTTTGCAACCGACCTATCTACGACTGATTTAGTGACTTATATCGATCGAATCTTGATTTTCTACGCTAAGACCGCAGCCCGTTTACAGCGTACTTCAGTGTGGCTCGAGTCCTTAGAAGGCGGTTTGGATTACCTTAAATCTGTGGTCATCGATGATTGTCTGGGAGTGGCCAATGAACTGGAGTCTCAGATGGAAAAAGTGATCTCGACTTATCAGTGTGAGTGGCGCACCAGCCTCGAGAGTCCGGAATTTCTATCTCGTTTCAGCGAGTTCGTTAACCCTGAAAAAATGCCTGATGTCGATGTCGAGCAGTACCGTTATAGCCGAGGTCAAAAATTCCCCGCGGGTGCTATTGGCAACATTGCCATCACGAATCTGCCTGTAGAGGCAATAACAAGTGACGTATCTGATGTTGAAGAAATAGTTGAACTAGATAAGTAAGGCCATTGGCTTAAAGGAGTGAAAAGTATGAATTGGGTCAATATTTGTGAAGAAACAGCACTGCCTGGCTTTGGTGGAGTCGCCGCTTGGTTTGAGAACAAAGCCATTGCCATTTTTAACTTAGGTGAGGGAGGATTATTTGCTCTGGATAATATCGATCCGGCCACTGGCGTGAGTGTGCTGTCCAGAGGGCTTATCTGTGATCTCGAAGGGGGTATTTTTGTCGCATCGCCTCTGCATAAACAACATTACAGTTTGCGCGATGGCTCCTGTATCGAAGATGAGTCGTTAAGTGTTGAGGTTTACCAGATCAAGTGCGAAAACGGGAAAGTACTCGTGAAAAGCGCCTATGACAGTGCTGATAATAATTCATAGTAATAAGGCGGTAATGATGAGTTCTGATAAATTTAATATTTTTTCCTTCTCAGGAAAAATGAAAATCATGCACCTCAGCTGGATGGCTTTTTTCGTCAGCTTTATGGTCTGGTTTAATGCCGCGCCCCTGATGGGGGTGATAGCCCAAAGTCTGGGGTTGACCAATGAACAGATTAAGACACTGCTGATCCTCAATGTGGCGCTGACCATTCCAGCGAGGATCATTATAGGCATGGTGACGGATAAATTTGGCCCTAGATTGACCTATTCGGCATTGCTGATCTTGTGTAGTTTTCCCTGTTTTATGTTCGCACTCGGGGAAACATTCGAGCAGTTAGCCCTGGCGCGTTTTCTACTTGGCTTTATCGGCGCAGGCTTTGTTATTGGTATTCGGATGGTGAGCGAATGGTTTCCGGCGAAAGAGCTCGGTACGGCTGAAGGCATCTATGGTGGTTGGGGCAATTTTGGCTCGGCTGCCGCCGCGTTTACTTTACCAGTTATTGCCATCGCTTTTGGTGGAGATAATGGCTGGAGATACGCCATTGGGTTAACGGGGGTGATGAGCTTTGTGTTCGCCTTTATCTACTACTTCAATGTGTCTGATACGCCTAAGGGATCGACTTACTTTAAGCCCAAGAAAGCGGGTGCCCTGGAAGTGACAAGCAAAGGAGATTTAGCCTTGCTTATCCTGATGAAGTTGCCCATGTATGCCACCTTAGCATTACTCGGCTGGAAATTATCACCATCCGGTGTCAGCATGTTCACGCAAATGGAAGTCTATGGTATTTATGCCATCTTGGTATGTGTGTTAATGGTCGACTTGTATCAAACCTATCAGGTGAACAAGCATATCTTCTCGGGGCCTGTGCCCGAGTTTGAGCGTTATCCCTTTAAGCAGGTTGCGGTATTAAATGTACTGTATTTCTCTACATTTGGTTCCGAGCTCGCCGTGGTTTCTATGTTGCCGCTGTATTTTGCAGAAACCTTCGAGCTAGGATTGGCTCAGGCGGGCATGTTGGCGTCTAGCTATGCCTTTATGAATCTAGTTTCGAGGCCCGGCGGTGGCTGGATAAGTGACCGATTCGGTCGTAAGCCGACCCTGATGATTTTGACTACAGGCTTAGCACTGGGTTACCTTGGTATGGCACAAATAACCTCTGATTGGGCATTACCTTTAGCTGTGATTATGGTGATGACTTGTTCTTTCTTTGTCCAAGGTGGTGAAGGGGCGGTTTTTGCTGCCGTTCCCTTGATTAAGCGACGTTTAACAGGCCAGATTGCCGGTATGACCGGAGCCTATGGAAATGTAGGGGCCGTATTTTTTCTAACCGTTTACTCTATGGTATCTACGCAATTTTTCTTCTATGTTATCGCTGCCAGTGCTGTGTTAGGTCTTGTGAGTCTGCTATTTCTCACTGAACCTAAAGGGCATATTGCCGAGGTGAACGAGGACGGTGAAGTGACCTTAATCAGTGTTAATTAACCAGGTAAAAAAGATGTCAGTATCGGGCGCAGCGTCATTGAATAAGAGTCTGGTGAAAGATGATTTAACATCTACACCTGAGATCGTTGTAGGTGAGGAGCTTACTTTAGGTGTAGGTTTAGCTGTAGAACAGCCTCTAAATGAGGAGCTTCCTTTGAGTGGGGAGCTTGAGATTGGGGCGGGCCAGTTCTCTGCTCAAGGGGCTAAATCTACCTATGAAGATGCCATTGGTATACGGATCCCCGATGGTCTGATGTTGACAACTAAGGGCGCCGTGTCAGTCATTTGTGATGGCGTCAGCGCCGCAGAAGAGGCTGAGAAAGCTAGCGGAATAAGCATCAGCAATTTTATTGCAGATTACTATTCGACGCCGGATACCTGGAGCGTGGAGAAATCCAGCTCTCAAGTACTCACCGCGCTGAATCGTTGGCTCTATGGTCTGGGTCAGGATTATCGAGAGGCCCAGCGGGGTTACGTATGCACCTTCACTGCCCTCATCTTTAAATCCTGCAGTGCTCACCTGCTTCATGTCGGTGACTCCAGAGCCTATCGGTTTAGCGCCGGTAAGCTTGAGCGTCTGAGTCGAGATCATGTGACTGTACTTGGCAGAGACAAGCGCTATCTAGCTAGGGCATTAGGTTTAGATGTGAAACTGGATGTGGATTATCGCAAGATCGAGTTAAAGCGAGGCGATCTCTATCTGTTGACGACAGACGGAGTCCATGATGTTATCAGCGATCAAGACCTGACTGTTAAATTGTCTGAGTTTATGTCTACTTCAAGTTATAAACCAGAGTCTAAAGCAGATTCTAAACCAGAACTTAATCCAAGCTTTAAGCAAGAGTCAGACGTCTCAATCGATCATGATGAGTTTTGTCGCCTCTTATGTGCTCAGGCAATTGATGCTGGCAGTCTGGATAACGTCAGTTGTCAGCTGCTATCCATAGACACATTACCTAAATTAAATATCGACGATCTCTATCAGAGGCTATCTAAGTTGCCTTTTCCTCCGCCACTGTCTGAAGGAATGAGGCTAGACGGCTATCTGATAGAAGAGATTTTACACCAGAGTCAGCGAAGTCAGGTATATCTGGCATCGGATGCAGATGGCAATAAACGTTGCATCAAGACGCCCTCGGTTAATTATCTCGATGATGCAGCCTATATCGAACGTTTCATGCTCGAGAGCTGGATTGGACACAGGATAAACAGTCCGAATGTGGTGAGGTTATTAGACCGAGACCGAGCGAAAAGTGCACTTTACTACGTCACTGAGCACCTTAACGGACTGTCATTGAGTACCTGGATCACTCGTAACCCTAAGGCGTCGGTGCAGGAGGTCTTGCCGCTGCTAAAACAGATCGAATCCGGGGTGAGGGCGTTTCACCGCAAGGAGACTATACACCAAGATCTTAAACCCGATAATATTTTGCTGACTTATGAGGGCCAGATTAAACTCATCGATTTTGGCTCCTGTCATATTAAGGGAATAGCCGAGATTGCCACGCCGCTTCAACGAGATAGTATCTTAGGTACCGCTGACTATTCCGCTCCCGAGAGTGTCTTAGGTTACCGGGTAACCAACAAAGCCGACTTGTTTTCCATGGCGGT
The DNA here is from genome assembly GCF_002005305.1 of Shewanella psychrophila. Lineage (NCBI taxonomy): Bacteria > Pseudomonadati > Pseudomonadota > Gammaproteobacteria > Alteromonadales > Shewanellaceae > Shewanella > Shewanella psychrophila. Next base: position 1,741,164 of record NZ_CP014782.1, on the reverse strand, counting down.
TATCACCTTCGAGATGCTCACAGGTCAATTACCCTTTAAAGGCAAGTTGGCACAGTGTCGCACCAAACTGGATTACCTCAAACTGGCTTACATCCCGAGCTATGAGCTCAATCCACTGATCCCCCTATGGATGGACCCCCCATTAAAGAAAGCCTTAAGTTTTGATCCCGCGAGTCGTCAGGTCGATACCAGTGAGCTACTATATGAACTCAATCAACCTTTGGCGAATTGGGACAAACCGGAAGTAGGGCGCTCACTGCTAGAGAGGGACCCGGTGAGATTCTGGCAAGGTGTCTCGGTATTATTTGGCTTGAGTACTTTGCTGTTACTGCTAAGCTAAGTAACTCCTTCTTTAGCAAGTTCCTTTTTTGAATTTGCTTCACGTTTAATTGTTTAACCTTGATATAAATACCTTATTGCTATAGCTTAATTTACCTACTTGAGGTGAATAATCACAGGTAATGAAGTTGTGGCTTACAGGAGACTTAGCCATAGTTAGGTGCCTCAGATTGATATGAGCCTCAGCACTCTAGGAGTTGTAACATGAGATGGATTTTATCCGCAGTAGTCTTATTGCTCACGTCGGCCTGCTCCAGTTATTCTGATCCAAATCATCCTGTTAAACCTGATTTCCCACAAACAAACCAACAACTTTTTTCGGACAAAATTGCTCAGGTTCCTTCTTTAGAGAGTTTGATTTCATTAAGGCCTGCACAGAACCAAGACATCCAGAAGTTTGTGAGCCGTGAGGGATAGCTGAACTGCCGAAAAATAAGCAAGTGTCTGAGTATTTATCAAAGAAATTGGTGAATTTTAACTATGAGGGAGAAAATTATTCCGCCAGTTTAGCCATGGAAAAACAGGGAGGGAACTGTATGTCATTAGCCCTGTTAACCTACGCAGTCGCTAAGCATCTAGGTGTTAAAGCGGTATTTCAAGTCATGCATACAGAACCTATGTTATTAGAGGTGACTGCTAATTTTGCTGTTACTTCAGATCATGTGCGAACTTTTCTTTATGAAGAGGATAATGATCAACCGAGTAAAGGTTTTTTCCTTTCGGGTAGGAGTTATCTGATTCTTGACTATTTTCCCGGACGCTATGATCGAACGAGTAAGATAATAGATGAAAATCAGTTTGTGGCTATGCTGTATCGCAATCTGGCTGCGGACGCTTTGCTCAATGGTGATCTTGATTATGCCTATAGCTTGTTAACATCTGGCATCCGATACGATAAAGAGTACGCTCCCTTGATCAGCATGATGGCAATCGTTCATAGGCGTAAAGGTGACGAGAGTACCGCGGAAACTCTTTATCGTTATGGTCTTGAAGTATCAGACTCTAAAATAACTCTTCTGAGCAATTATCATTATTTATTTTCAAAACAAGGTAAGTATGAGCAGGCTGACAGGATAAAGCTGCGGCTTTTAGGACTGGAAGACAATTCGCCCTATGATTGGTACTTGATAGGTCAAGACGCGATACTGGAAGGTGATTTTAAGAGTGCCGAAATTTATCTGAGCAAGTTCTTAAAAAATCCCCCCTATTATCATGCAGCATATTTTGATCTCGCTAGGGCGCAATACGCCTTGGGTAGAAACAACTCAGCAAAAAACTCCATTAAATTGGCCTTGGAATATGCTGAAATGCCTAAAAGTCAGAGGCAGTATAAGGCTAAGCTTAATTGGTTAAATCAGATGTAATTCATATTAAACAGTTTCTTAAAAGGAATAATGTATTGTTTAATCCGTTAAAACTGCCCCCCTAATAACATCTCATTCGGCAGCTGAAACCTTACACATCCACATCTAAAGTCGTATTCAGTCTAGCTATAAAGTCTAGGTTAATGCCTAGAATTCGATCCCTTTGGTTACGAATTGTTAATACTCGTGATGGATGTTGTCCTCCTAATTACTCCGCATAATACCCAGCAATTAAACTCGATAACAATTTAATGCAGTCCGTTTTACTGCCTAAGGGAATTAGGCTTCCTATTTCATTATTGAGCTTATGATTGATTTCTGCAGGACGTGTTTAGAGATATGTGGATTTAAAAAGTCTCATTAATCTAAATACACAACTCGGTATGACCTTGTGAGTTCGCTAATTGGTGATAACGCTTTGTCAGCCTTTAACTTAGCTATAGAAAAGGGAAAACAGGGAAATGAAACATTCTAAAATTGCGCTATTAGTTTCGGCTGCACTATTTGCATCATTTGGTGTAAATGCTGCGAGTACTCAAAATAGAGCTACAGTAGATCAAGATGGTACAAGTAACACTGCCACAGTCACTCAGATTGATGAAAGTGTAAATAACGATGTGACCATAGACCAAAAAGGGACGAGTAACGTTGCTAGCGCAACTCAGGCTCGAACTTCTGAAACTACCGCAGATATTGACCAGGACGGTGAGAGAAACTTAGCTATAGTTGAGCAATCTGATGCTACTCAAACTTCTGTAGCGACCGTTGACACAATAGGCTCAGATAACAAAGCTTATGTGACACAAAAGTTGAATAATGCTTTTTCTGCAACAGCAACAGTGACTCAAAGAGGTGATGATAATACTGCAACCGTCACACAAAATAACGCTGATGGTGCTGAATCCACAATTACTCAAAATGGTAACGGTGATGTGGCTGTTATAGATAACCACTGGTCTGATAATGCGTTGGCTACTATTGAACAAAATCTGGGAACAGGTAATAGCGCGACGATTAGTCAAGAAAGCTCAGATGCTGCTACTGCTAGTTTGACTCAAACTGGTGCGAGCAACACTGGTTCAATAAGCCAAGATACCCAAAACTATGGTCACGGTCTTGGGAGTGATGATACAGCAGCATTTCTTACTCAAACTGGTGATGGTAATAACAGTGTGGTTAGCCAAACTGCTATGCACAACAGTGCTGTAGTATTGCAACAAGGAAATTTAAACACTGCTAATGTAACTCAGAGTGCTGAATCTAATGGGGCTGATGTGTTCCAAGACGGTGACTCAAACATTGCAAATGTTGATCAAACTGCAACAGATAACAATGCTGATGTTGACCAAGTTGGTGATAGTAATGAAGTTGATGTCGACCAATCTGGTCCAAGCAACGGTGCGACTATCGCTCAAACAAGTTCAGGTAGTTTTGCTCAGGTCACTCAAACTGGTGAAAGTAACGGCGCAACGGTAACTCAAACAGGTGCTGACCATTCAGCGATAATTACACAGAATGATTTTTCAAACACAGCTGATGTGATTCAGTCAGGTTTGAATAACGCTTTAGTCTTAACTCAAAGTGGCAGCGCTTTAGGTCTTGGTAATACTGCAAGTGTTTCACAAAGTGGAACAAATGATATCGCATCCCTCTCTCAGACAGGGAATTCAAACCAAGTCGTGGTTGCTCAAGGTTCAGGTAGCCATGATAACACTATTTCAGTTAGCCAATCAGGTCTAGAAAACTATGTTGGTGCGGCAAGTTTCGGTGGGGGAAATAGTGTAACGACTATTACTCAAACAGGTGATAGAAACAGTGTTACTGAAAACCCAAATGCTAGTAACAACCATGGAACTGGTATTGGTTCTGCAACTTATGGTTCAGATAATATTTTAAATATTGCTCAGAATGGCACAGATAACACAGCTTACGCAGATTCTTCAAATGACAGCTCAATCGTAGATATAGATCAAAATGGTGAGTTTAACGATGCTGCAGTTGAATCATGGTGGGGCACTGACAATGAGATATTCGTATCTCAAGTAGGTAATAATCATATCACTGATGTTTATGTTGATGGTGGTAGTAATAACCATGTCAATGTGACTCAAACAGATGCTTACAATACTGCTACAGTAACAAGTGTTGGTTCAAGTAACATGGTGATTGTAACTCAAGGTACGATGTAAATTCCTTGGGCTAAGTAATAAAAAAGGGGCTTAGGCCTAATGCCGGTAAGTTAAGAAAAAATATTGATAAAATAAGGGCTACAGGGGATTTAATCTAAATCTGGCTGTAGCCCTTACTCGTTCTGCTGTTAGTCAATGATTGCTACACAAATTCCGTTAATTCAGAAAGTGAATAAAAGGTGATTATGTATGCAAAATAGTGACTAAGTGATCGGCATTAGGGCTTAGGCCCCTTTTTTATTTGTGCAATTTTATAGCAAGCCACTTAATTTCTTTCTCTGATACTAGAATTTTTATTGCCCTCGTTAAAGTGCTCTGCGCCTGTCAGGTCGAACTGATTTTAGTTTGCAAATGTGTAGAATCCCCCCGCAAGTATGGCAACTTCTGTGACGGATGTGTAACGGCTTGTTTTGCATGATGTTACATAAAAATAGGTTCGAAAATTTGTATTTTTTAAGACTTAAGTTGTAGTAATAAAATACTACTTAGCTTATGAAAATACGATGTTTGTGTCATCTGGCTTCATACTTTTGGGTGATGATGTTCCCCCTTGTTAACGACATACTAACGTCAATATTTTGACTGGCTAAAGCAGGATGCAAGATGTTGCCTATAAACATGGATAAAAGGGAAAAGAGCTTGTTCAATCACTGGGGGAGGCTCTTAGTGATAATCGGTATACTTTTATCTCCTCTAGCCTACGCAAATGAAGATATCAGTAGCTTCGATGAACTCTCTGGAGCAGGAAACCTAGCTTCAGTAAGTCAGGTAGGCGATAGTCATTCTGCGGATATAAGCCAGCAAGGTATGAGCAATGAGCTATATCTGGCACAAACTGGTTACAACACTTCACTTATCGCCAGCCAACAAGGCGTCAGCAATGAAATTCTACTATTGCAATCTGGTTCAGATATCGAAGCGAGCATACTGCAAACGGGTTATGGCAATCTGGTTATAGCCAATCAACTCGGTACGGCTCTAGAGATAGATGTTACTCAGAATGGTTATGGTAATCAGGCCTATATACATCAAACAGGATATGAAAACTCAGTCTGGATCCAGCAAAACGGTTCCGGGCATGTAGTCAGTGTGGCTCAGTGGGGCAGTTCACAAACTGCTGTCATCACTCAGGGTCATGCATCTAACTAGGGAAAGGGAAAACAATACCGATGAATCAGACCAAAATTGCACTTGTTGTATCAGCTGCACTCTTAGCATCTACTAGTGTTTATGCCGAGGATAGCACTCATAACTTAGCTGAAGTCACTCAAGTTGGTGGTGTACAAAATACGGCTACAGTGACTCAAACTAATGCGAGTTCATACAACAAAGTATTAGTTAACCAGGAAGGTTCAAATAATACAGCAACCGCAACTCAAGCGAGAACAACTGAAACAGAAGCCCGCATTAACCAAAAAGGTGATGGCAACACGGCAACAGTTGATCAGCAAGATGCGACGTCTTCTGCGTTAGCCACTGTCGATTCTATCGGAAATGAGAATACGGCCACTATCATGCAGAAGCTTAATAATGAGCAGTCAGCATTAGCTTCAGTTGCTCAAAATGGCAATGATAATACCGCTAATGTTACTCAGAATAATGCCGATGGCGCAATTTCTGCAATTACTCAAAATGGTAATGGCGACACGGCTGAAATCAACAACCGTTGGTCTGATTTTGCTAATGCCACAATCGTGCAGAACACGGGTGCCGATAATAATGCATTCATTTCTCAAGATGTTTCAGATGCAGCCGTAGCCGAATTAACTCAAACGGGTGCCGGTAACAATGGTGATATCCTTCAAAATACTGGTAATTTTGACCATGATGGCGGAATGGATTCTACCCGTGCAGACCTGGTTCAATCTGGTAATGAAAACACAGGTTACGTAGAGCAATTTGCACAGAAAAACAGTGCCAGTGTTAGTCAAATTGGCAACAATAACGATGCACGAGTGAGCCAAACTGCAGCGAGAAACTTAGCTTCACTGGATCAAACAGGCAATTCAAACAAGGGCGCAATTACTCAGACGGCTAAGCGTAATGCCGCTATGGTTGGGCAAACTGGTAACGGTAATGACGCTAGGGTTACGCAATCAGCAAAGCGTAACTCAGCCGATGTGACCCAGCTAGGTGACCTTAACATCGCCGAAGTGACACAATCAGCAAAAGACAATGAAGCTGTTGTCTATTCAGATGGTGAAGCTAACCAGGCTTACGTAGTTCAGTCTGCTGCTGGTAACAGCGCAGTGCTTAACCAAGTTGGTGATTTGAATATTGCCAATATAGATCAAACCGCAGAGGGTAACATTGCGCTAGTCGATCAGCTTGATGAAGGGAATACAGCCGATATAGATCAAACTGGAGCCGAAAACCTAGTATCTGTTGAGCAGAATAGCTTTGGAAGCTCAGCAACTGTGTTGCAAACGGGTTCACTTAACGATGCAACTATCACTCAAACAGGTGATGAGCAAACGGCTAATGTGACGCAGAATGACTTATCTAATATTGCCAATGTTAATCAAAGTGGCGCGAGCAACTTGTTAACCCTGACTCAAGCGGGAAGCCTTGAAGGGTCTGGTAACACTGCCACTATCAATCAAGCAGGTACTAATGATACAGCAGTCGTGGCACAAACAGGTAATTCAAACACGGTTCTTATCGACCAAGCGGACTTTAGTTTTGGTAACACTATCAATGTGACGCAAATTGGTAATGATAACTATGCTGGTGCAGCAACTGAAGGTGGTAACGGGAGTGAAATTACTATCGTACAGTCAGGTACAGGTAACCGCGTAACCAACAGTGATACTGCGAGTAATTGGTATGGTGATGACTTAGGTGCGGGAACTTATGGTAATGACAACATTATCCATATTGCTCAAACGGGTACTGAAAACTTAGCGTATGCAGACGCTGCCGATAGTGGTTCACAAATTGATATCGCTCAGACAGGTGAGTTTAACAGCGCGACTGTTGAGTCTTTCACTGGGGCTGGTAATGATATCGGTGTGATTCAATATGGTAATAATCATGTTACTGATGTTTATGTTGAAGGCGGTGCCGGAAACCTTGCCAGTGTGAGTCAATATGATGCATACAACACGGCAAATGTGATGAGTTTTGGCTCTAACAATCAAGTGACTATTATGCAAGGCAGTGTGCCTGAGTAAGAGTATATAAAGCAAAAAGGGTGTTAAGCATCCTTTTTGCTTACATATAAAAAAGTTAATAGATAGATAAAATCGATAGATACATCTGTCGCACTAGTGTAGCTTAATTGTTATTGTCAAACCCCTGACACAGTGAATATTACGACATGGAGTCAGCTGTATGTTTAAAGTCATAAATTGGATTGTTGTTTCACGTTCTCAGTTACTTGCCGATCTTTTGGATACACGCTGGCCACAAGAATTCTTGGTTAAGCTGGTTAAAGTGACGCCAGAGAAAGTGGAGCCCGAGATCAAGAAGGGTGGGGTTTCACTGGTTGTTATTGATTTAGCCACTGTTGATGTACAAAACGCCTATCAAATTCAGCGACACGTCGAGAAAGAATACGCCTCGAGGGTTGTATTCCTACATTATCCTAGACAAATAGATGCTCGGTTTCTTATTCATCCTACTGTTACAGCCGGTATTTTCTATTGTGATGCCTCATTAGAAGACGTAGGGCAGGGCTTAGCCAATATTTTGCGTGGCAAGTCTGTTATCCCTGCTAAATTAATCCATAGTAGTGGAGATGAACAATCTAACCTAGAGGGCAGTGATAACCTGACTATTCGGGAGCGGGAAGTGCTCCAGGCACTGCTCAGTGGTAGCACTAATGTAGACATCGCGAGTCAGTTGTTTGTTAGTGAAAGCACCATCAAAACTCACCTCTATCGAGCGTTTAGAAAAATAGGCGTGTCGAGCCGTGGTCAAGCAATAGCATGGGCACAAACTCACCTTCACGAGGTTCATCTGTGAAGCAAATCGTTTGCTTTTTAATTTTGTACAATATGGTCTTTTTCATTTCGGCGGATGAATTACGTAAAGCAGAAGTTAAATCGAAACAAGCTCTCGAATCTCAAAACATCAGTGATGCAAAGCCAAAACAAGAGACAGATCTTGTCGATGGTTTGATCTTAAACAGGGCAATGACCCGTGTTGGCCACCGTTTTTACCGTGAGTTTGTTTCGGCGTACAGGGACATAGGTGGGATTTCATCGCATTCAGGCTTGAGTATTGTCGAGCGTGCAACGGCTCGTAGCGGCAGTAAAGTCACCATTTTACATAATAGAAAACCAATATATATCACTGTGGTATCACCAGCGAGTCGAAATATCGATGAGCAGGCTGCTGCTGCGGCTTCCAGGGTTAATCAAACTTTGAGGCAAAATAAGAAACAGGCAAGTTGGGCACAATTTTTAGACCCAGACCTTGCTCCAGATGAATTTTAGACAGGGACCGCAAATGAATAAATTCAGATTACTTGGAAGTGGCATAGTGATCAGCTTGATGGAATTTTCCGTCAGCGCAACCCAATTGATCTATACGCCTGTAAACCCCAACTTTGGTGGCAGTTACCTAAATGGTTCATACCTCTTAGCTAATGCCTCGGCGCAAAATGACCATAAGACTAGTTCAGGTTATACGCCTCCTACGGCACTAGAAAGAATGGCCAGCTCGTTAGAGTCTCGCTTGATGAGTCAACTGTTTAACGATGCGGCTAATGGTGGCGAAGGCTACCTAAAAACAACGGATTTTGAGATCAATGTCGTTAATGAAGACGGCACCTTGCTTGTACATATTACTGACATAGTCACAGGTGAAACAACTGTGATTGAGGTCGGTGGATTAGTTGATACGGGCACGGGGGGCTAAGCATGAAGAAGTTAATAATCAGTGCAGCCTTATTGCTGTTGACTGCATGCTCGACCACGGGTGAATTTGAAGGTATAGAATCATCAACGAGTCTGATGCCAAAGAGTGACACCTACTATGACCTTATCGGTTTACCACATCCACAGGGGAGTATGGTAGCCGCCGTTTATGATTTTCGTGATCAAACGGGGCAATATAAGCCCATACCATCGAGTAACTTTTCGACGGCCGTGCCTCAAAGCGGCACGGCATTTCTTGCTCAGGCACTGAATGATTCAAGTTGGTTTGTTCCTGTAGAACGGGAAGGGTTGCAGAACCTTCTGACAGAGAGAAAAATTGTTAGAGCAGGCCTTAAAGGCGAAGCGAGTCAACTTCCCCAATTAAGCTCAGCCCAGATTTTGATGGAAGGCGGTATTGTCGCCTATGACACCAACATCAAAACCGGCGGTGCAGGGGCAAGGTATCTGGGTATAGGCGTTAATACTAAGTTTAGGGTCGATACGGTAACAGTTAACTTAAGAGCCGTAGACATTAGAACGGGTCGTTTACTTAGCAGTGTTACCACAACTAAGTCTATTCTTTCTAAAGAGATCTCTGCCGGGGTATTTAAGTTTATCGACGCTCAAGACTTGCTTGAGTCTGAACTTGGTTATACCTCAAATGAGCCTGTGAGTCTCTGTGTGGCACAAGCAATTGAGAGTGCTGTCGTGCATATGATAGCCGATGGGATCTGGAAGCGCGCCTGGAACTTAGGCAGCCCTGACATAGGCTTGAAGAATACAGTGTTACAAAAGTATTGGTTAGAAGCCCACTCAGAAGCCAGAGTGAGTGAGCGTATTAAACAGGGTTAAACTTTACTTTGTGTTTATTTGTTTTGTCATAAAAGCGCCTACGGGCGCTTTTTTATTGGCGCGATATCATCAACTATTAGTAGATTGGGAATGAAGACTACTACTCTTCAATGTTGTTTTACATGGTGACTAGTCACCATGTGTACTCTCTTGTGTTTGCTGTTCTGGTATGTTGGATACCTTGAACAGTATATATCCGATTAAGAGGTCATTATGTTCAAGATTAATACATTAGCTACTGTTACCGCATTCACTTTTCTTGTACTTGCTTCCACAACGGCTCAGTCTACAACTCTAGGTTGTGAGCGAGCTGGTGGGGTTAAGTGTCAGAAAGTCGGTATAGGGCACCGATTGTGGTGGTTTCAAGGCATCACCATCATTACAATGCTTATAGCTCTCCCATGTTGACTGCACTGGGTATCGCCATTGTATTAGATACTGCAGGTAAGGCTGTAACGCAGAAAGGCCAGCAAGTTATCGTATTAGGTGAGGGGAACGAAGTTAAAAATGTCTATGAAAAATATGGTGTTGTGTATTTAGTTAAGACTTAAGGTTTTTGCTACAGGCTCCGGAATAATGGTCAGAGACTTTTCGTACGTCATTGGTTGTTTTGCGAACGATCTGATTGTGTTGTAAGCATCGTTCATCATGGTCGTTGGGTTTATATTTGAGTTACATTAAAATAAGCCTAGGAATCTCTTTGTTAGCTATAGCCTGACATCCCCATAAATTAAGTCGTGATGATGAGCGTAAGGGCTGCGCTCAAACCGCCCATGCTACTTTTTTTAAACGATAGTGATCCCCTGTAACTGTGGGCTATTTCAGATGCGATATTAAGGCCTAAGCCCGAACCCATCACCTCTTCGTCAAGGCGGTATCCGCGTTTGGTTATGTTGTCGAGTTGCTCGTTGGCAATTCCGGGCCCATCGTCGTCGACAAATATGGTTATATGTTCCTCATGAGCTTTTGCATGGACGCGAATTAAGGAGTTGGACCATTTATAGGCATTTTCGATCAAGTTGCCCAACATATCATCTAGGTCGGCCTGCTCTATTAAGACTTCTAACTCTTGTGCTAGCTCGTTTATCAGTAACACGTTTCTTGAGGAATATACTTTATCAAATGCCATAGAAATTGCGTCCACCCTCTCGCAGGGCTTTGTTTTAACGCTGAGTATGTGAATAGAACCCGCTACACGAGTTTTACTCATATGGTGATCTATTTGGCGCTGCACCTGATTAATGGATTGGATCAGGATTTTATAGTCAGTATTTGACAGTAAGGATACTTGATTTCTCAGAATAGAGAGTGGTGTCTTAATAGCATGAGAGAGGTTACCTGCGTGATTCCTCGCTCTATGAAGTAATTCTTGATAATGAAACAAAAGGGCATTTAAATCGGAAACGACTGGAGCCAACTCGACTGGAAACTCGCCATTGATACTTTCTTGTTTGCCTTCTTTCAGAGAGTTAAGTTGTCGGTGTAGATTGTTTAACGGGCGCAGTGACCAGTGAACTTGGGCGATGATAAATAAGAGAATACCGATAAACAGAATCGATAGTATCAGCCATAGTTTAGCTATTACCTTTTCTAGCGTTACTTCAAGAGGTTTTCGGTCTACACCAACAATGACGTTAACTGGCTCGGCAACGCCAGGCAGGTAAATTGACTGAGATATATAGAGTAATTCTTCATTCTTTGCCCCAACTAGTGTTTTTGATAAGTGGCCTTTTTCTTCTTGAATTTTTTTATCCCACAGTGAACGAGAACGGAGTAGTTGATTACTACTGTTCGCACTCCAATAGAGGCCACTGTAGGGTTTTTTAAATCGTGGATCTGAAAGGCCTTCGGTGAGAGAGAGTTTCCCTTTATCATTTAGTGCTAGATTACCAGCGATTTCGTCCAGCGAAAGCTGTAGCTGAGTGATCATATTTTCTGTTAGATATTCATTAACCAATTTAGGGATAACAATACCTGCGATAATGATCATGCCGCCAAGCCAAAAACAGGCGGCAAGAAAAAGCCTATTCCGAATGCTTAATCGTTTAAAAATTAAAGAGTTACTTACCATTTAACTGATATCCTAGTCCTCTAACTGTTTTGATGACAGAGGGGGAGATCTTTTTTCGTATACGACCAATAAATACTTCAATGGTGTTTGAGTCTCGATCGAAATCCTGTTTGTATATCTGCTCAACAAGTTCAAGACGGGAAATTACCTTGTCACTATTTTGCATGAAGTAAGCAACAACTTTGTACTCTAAGGCTGTTAAATCAACGACCTCACCTAACCAGAGCACCTTAGAGGCCCTTGTATCTAAACTCAGTTCACCGATTTGGAACACTGAGGAAGTTTGTCCGGATGCGCGGCGTAGCTGTGCACGAACTCTTGCTATCAGTTCTACCATATCAAATGGTTTAGTTAAATAATCGTCTGCCCCGGCATTGAGGCCATCTACCCGTTGAGAGAGTGTGTCTCGGGCGCTTAATATTATGACTGGTGTATTGATCCCCTCATCTCTTATTCCCTTCAAAACGGTAATGCCATCCAGTTTAGGAAGACCTAGATCAAGAATAATGACCTCCCACCGTTCGGCTGTTGCTCGGTATAGCGCATCAATGCCATCTTGTGAGAGTTCAGGAACCCAACCCGCTTGTTCAAGGGTTGCCATTATCTGTTGCCCAAGTAGGGGGTCATCTTCAATAACTAATATTTTCATTTAAAACCGTACTACTTCTTAATAATATCAATAATATTTCGTGCCTCTATCTTAATCATGTTAAGCGTAGCGGCGTTGTATTCAACTTTGACAACGTTGTCGTTGTGTATAAGCTTGATTTCGTATATCCATTCGTCATCATCTTCTTCAAGCTCAATTTTAATCAGCCTTCCATTCAACTGCTTATCTATAGTGTTATATAATTCTGAAAAGGGTCTGATTAACCCTTTTTTTACAGCCTCATATACTTCATCTTGATCCTCTTCAATATTTACGTGTGTACCGCTACGAAATTCATCTTGAATCAAAATATGTCCGTTTTTTTCGACTTCGTTGGCGTACACCAACGAAGTAGGTATACACAGTAATAATAAGAATCGACTAATAAAATTTAGCATTGCGCCCACAAACTTGCTTGTTTGTATTTAGTATACCTGAGGTTAAATGAATCGAATATGAATGAAGTACTCATCAGTAGTTCAAACAGTTAATGTTTTAATCGTTTCATCAAAACGAAACCCCTAACCTTTAAAAAGGAAAAATGATGAAAAAGGCAACTATTGCTATTGTAAGTTCACTCGTTTTAATTCCAACTATCTCTTTAGCTAATAACTCGAATGCTATAGAAAGTAATGTGAACTTTAGTGGACCCGCTGACCTATCTTCTGTGATGACTTTGATAAAAGAATCAAGCATGTTTTCTGATGAGAAAGACGTCATCGTCGAAGGTCACTTTTTGAGCCAAATCAGCAAGGATACATATTTATTTTCTGATGGAGAAGGGCAAATTGAAGTAGAAGTGGATGATGATATTCATTTAATGACACCCATTAATTCGAAGACAAAATTAAGGATTTATGGAGAATTCGAAGGAGGGAGTATTCCAGAAATAGAAGCTGAACACATTCAAATATTATAGATTACGAGTACTAAATTTAAGTGGGTAGCGGCTTGATATATAAAGCACCTAACGTTGAAAGGTTTGGTGCTTTCTTTTTCCTCAAATGTCACTGAAAGATGAACACTTCTGATTGGTAATTTATTTTAGGGCTAGACAGATTATTTAGCTTTGCTTCTTTCCGTATGTAAGAAATCAAATCCTTGCTTCAGGAATGAAAACTCTTCAACATCGGGTAGGCTCTTTACACTTGAGTGCATTTGAGAGAAGGCCGAATCTATCATCAGGCGATCAGATAATTTCAAATAGTCATACACTACTGGCCTAAGGACGACGGTGAAATCTGCGGATAGCTCTTTATACCTTTGCTCTTCGATGGCAATGGTGTTTTCTACCAATTCCCGCATACACAATGCCGCTAACAATGAGTTCTTATCACTAAAAGATTGATACTGCGCGGCCCTAGAGTAGCCAGCTTTCTTGTGAACATCGGACATGTTCAAGGCAATCATGCCTTTTTCTCTAATCAGTTCACCGGCGGCGTCGAGCAGAGCGGTCTCTTTATTTGTCAGCATTGAATATATTCCCTTAAAATTTTCATCATTAAAAAGGGTTTAGCTCCTTGTGTCAATTGCTTTGTATACACATATGTGTAATTTGTTGTGGCTATGTATTTTTGGTTGGTTTTATTTTGTATATATTACTTTCTCTTTGGTTTACTTAGCGGGTAATTCAGGTTTTATTTTAGTTTTTTGCATTAAATTAGTTTAAATAAAAGATTGTTTTCTAGTCAGTTATGCTAGCTCTTTGCGCTCAAATCCTCACAAGTTATAAATTTACGCGTATACTGTGGCAACCCCCAGAAAAAGAGGACAGTCAGATGGCTGAAGAAACCATTTTTAGCAAAATCATTCGACGTGAAATTCCCGCAGATATCCTATATCAAGACGATCTCGTCACGGCATTTAGAGACATAAATGCAAGAGCCCCGACCCATATACTGATTATTCCAAATCACTTGATCCCGACCACGAACGATGTAAAAGCCTCCGATGAGAAAGCCTTAGGTCGTATGGTCACGGTTGCAGCAAAACTAGCCGAAGAGGCGGGTATTGCCGAAGATGGTTACCGCATCATAATGAATTGTAATAAGCACGGCGGCCAAGAGGTGTATCATATACATATGCACTTATTGGGTGGTTGCTCCTTAGGTCCAATGTTAAGCCTTAACAGCTAATAGAGAGCGAACTGTCATGCAGGTCAATTCAGATTTTTTCCCAATGACACAAATCGCAACTCGTTTTGTCGATCAGCTGGCCCAATGTCGCCGTCTAAAATTAAAGGTGCTCGAGGCCAGCGAGCATCACGTACTCATTGAGCTGCCATATAATAAGGAACTGATTGGTTATCCCGATACTGGTGTTATTCATGGTGGTGTTATCACCACCTTAATGGATACCGCCAGTGGTAGTGCTGTGGTGTGTGCTATTTATGATAAGTACCAGTCATTAGAGTTATCGCCAACACTCGATCTGCGAGTGGATTACATGAAGCCTGCCGATCCCAATAAGCCAGTGTATGGCTTCGCCGAGTGTTACAAGATTTCATCCAGCGTCTCTTTCACTCGTGCTATCGCTTATCAAGACTCGATTGATGATCCCATTGCACATGCCGTAGGCTCATTTATGCGGATAAGTCCGGAAATGATTGGTGATGAATTTCGTCAGGCTCTCTTAGGTCAATCCAGTTTGAATTCTGATCCCCTTGAAGAAGAAAGCGGTCTGAGTAAGACAAGAGCATCCAACAATTTACCCTCTCATATAAAAGGCTTAGATGTTAAAGCGCTCGATGTTAAGACGCCTATTGCCAAAGAACTTGATGTTAAACAAATCGTTAAGAAGGCTACCGAGCTAAATGACTTCGGACACCTTTTAGGGCATGTGCCTTATACTAACTTTATTGGGATGAGTGTTGAGCGTTTTGGTGACGAACTGGTGTTTAGACTACCAGCGAAAGATGACAATATCGGTAACCCTACATTGCCGGCTATCCATGGAGGTGTCATTGCTGGTTTTATGGAGATGTCGGCGATAGTGCAACTTATGGTGTTTATGCATACTTCAAGAGTGCCTAAAGTGGTCGACTTTTCCATTGATTACTTGAGAGCCGGTTACCATAAGGACACCTTTGCCGAATGTAAGATCACCAGGCAAGGGCGCCGGGTTGCTAATGTGAGTATTAACTGTTGGCAAACCAACAGAAAGAAACTCATCGCTACCGCCAGAGCCCATTTCTTAATTGACTGATTTTTACCCAAATGCATGAGTCTGGCAAATCATCAGCAGTGAGGATTTTGGTAGTTAACCTTAGTGCGAGTTTAGGTTAAGCTCGTCTTATACACACTCGCCTACAAAAGTAGGTAATGATTAGCCCTCAATGAACAGGGCTAAAGAAAATTGGAGCGAATGAAATGAAGAAAATCGTTTTGGTCTTAGCATCGGCCCTTATTTTCACAGCTTGCGCCCAACACACTGCAGGCGTGATGGGCAGCTCCACCGGTGAAGTCAGAGTCGATAACAGCAGTTTTGCTCGTGAGGTCGGAGTCGAGCAATTAAAGGCCCGTCAACAGGGCGATTTATTGCAAGGATCTGGGGTGATCATGAGTAAGGTCTCCACCGATTTACGACTGCAATACAAATTTACCTGGTACGACATAAACGGATACACCTTAGAAGACGAAGCCAGCCCGTGGAAGTCATTGAAATTACATGGCATGCAACGTATGCAAGTCATGGCAGTTGCGCCAAATGTAAATGCTGTACGCTATGAGTTATATGTGAGAAAAGCTTTCTCTAATTAATTATTCTCATTGTTGGTGTTAAGCACATAGGTGCTTAACACGATAAAACGTCAGCCTAGCTGGCGTTTTGTTCTTTATTTGTATGTAAATCCATCATTTGATGGCATGTCTTTGTCAATACCTTGTTTTATTCATGTATAATCCCGTCTGCCAAGGGGTGAGACTGTTATTTTAATATACCAGTTTCTGAGATGTCTGATGACAAACCCTTTGAACCTGATCCGGCTAATACCGGCGTAGGAATGGGCCAATAGGTTTGATGCTTTCGAGGTGTCTGTTAAGAACATCTGTAGTCGACCACAACATCCTTTCTCGCTTTTCCAGTTGCCGGATCTCAAAAATTACAATTTGGGGTCCTATGTTTACACTTAAATCTTTATGTTTCGATTCTACCGTCTTGAAGAGACTCTCTCCGGTAGCGCTTGCGGTATCGACCGCATTAATCAGCCAGCACGCACTCGCTTCAGAACAAGCAGAAACACCCGTCGATGAGATGGAAGTCATTGTGGTGACTTCTGATTTTCGCGGCTCGACACTCGATAAGATGCCGTCGAGCATCACAGTTATCGATCAGCAGCAGATAGAAGACGAAGGCGCACAGCATTTTGAAGATGTGCTTAACTCCATCGCCAACTTTAACTGGTCAGGTGGTAGCTCTCGCCCTAAGTATTTCCAAATCCGTGGTGTCGGCGAGCAAGAGGAATATCAAGGTGCGCCGAATTCATCAGTTGGTTACATTATCGATGATATTGACATGTCTGGTCTTGGCATGGTGTCTAGTATGTATGATCTACAACAAGTTGAGGTACTTCGTGGCCCACAAGGCACTCGATATGGCGCCAATGCTTTAGCGGGCTTGATCTATCTTAAGAGTAATGATCCAACCGATGTGTTCGAGCATGGGGCTGAAGTATCTATGGGTGATGATAACCTCACGACGTTTAGTGGCTTTAGCTCTGGCCCGCTGACAGATTCAGGAAAGTTACTTTACCGGGTATCCTTGCAGCAACATCAGCAGAACGGCTATCAAAATAACCTCTACTTAGATCGCGATGACACCAACGCCCGTGATGAGTTTACTGGCCGAGCTAAATTGCGCTGGTATGCCAGCGATGATTTAGAGATAGACTTAACCTTACTTCACGCCGATTATGATAATGGCTACGATGTATGGACCTTAGATAACAATGGTGAAAATACCCTGACCGATGCGCCGGGTGTCGACAAGCAGCGAACCACAGGTAGCTCGCTTAAATTTACCTATACAGGTGCCGAGCAGTTCGAGCTGGTTTCTTTGACATCCTATGCTAACTCCCAGACTCACCATAATTATGATGGTGACTGGGCAAATCCAGATTACTGGGGCGGGCTAGATTGTGGTGGTGAGCCTTGCCAATACGATTATACCTGGGATAAGGAAGGGGAGCGAAATACCATTAGTCAAGAGTTTAGACTCAGCTCAACCGAAGCAGGCCGCATCTTTTCTGGTAGCACAGATTGGTTGTTGGGTGTTTATGGTATGCGCTTAACTGAAGACAATGACACAGTTGAAGATTACAACGGTTGGTTAGACGCTCTCTCTGCTGAATATGAAGCTAATAATACTGCCGTTTTTGGCCAATTAGATTCAGATTTAGGTGCGGGTTATGCGTTATCTTTTGGCCTTAGAGTCGAACGTCGAGACAGTGATTACAGTGACAGTGCTGGTGATAAGTTCAGCCCTGGTGAAACCATGTGGGGTGGACATATAGCCTTGAGCAAAGCGCTGAGTGATGACCATGAAACTTATGCCAGAATAGCTCGCGGTTACAAGGCTGGTGGTTTTAACATGTCCCTGCCTACTGAGTTGTCTGATAAGAAAGAGTACGATACCGAGACGCTCTATAACTACGAGATAGGGTTAAAGTCTAGCTGGCTAGATGGTGATGCCAGTACTAACTTCTCACTTTTTTACATGGATAGACGTGATCAGCAAGTCTCTGCATCACAGCAAAACCCAGAAGAACCACAGAAATTTATTCTTTACACTGAGAATGCCGGTAGTTCACATAACTATGGTGCCGAGCTAGATGCCAATTGGTATGCCACAGATAATCTTAAACTTTATGCCAGCCTTGGTTGGTTAGAGACGGCCTATGGTGATTATGCCTATCAAGATAAGTACGGTGGAACCGTGGATCTGACAGGCCGAGATCTGGCACATTCCCCTAACTTTACCTATAGCGCTGGTGCGACGTACCGCACTGATTCTGGCTGGTTCGCTAACATGACCACCAGTGGTAAGAGTGATTTTTACTACTCAGACAGCAACGAGTCAAAGTCCGAGGCTTATATCATCTTTAATGCTCGTGTAGGCTATGAAACGGATGTGTGGTCGGCTTATCTGTGGGGAAAGAACTTGTTTGATGAGCAATACGGCACTCGAGGTTTTTATTTTGGTAATGAGCCAGATCAAGACTGGGCAGACAAGCAATATATACGTTATGGTGATCCGCGTCAGCTAGGCTTGACCGTTAACGTCAAGTTTATGTAGCTCAATACTCAGCTGTTGCCATTTACAATTAATTTTTTGTCGAGAGTGCTCATTTATGCTTATAAACTCTGGGCATTCTCCTCAAGCTTGATTGAAATGTCTGTTACCTTAGCTATTGAGTGGTTTACTGAATGAGTTATTTATTTAATTGTGGTGGCATCTATTTCGAAGATAGCCACCTGAGGTCAAAAGAATGAAATTAACAGCCGAGATAAGTTGCTACCCACTGCAAGATAACTATCTGGATCCTATCCTATGGTTTATCGATCGTCTGGATAGCTATGATAATATCGAACGTAAGACGAATGCCATGGCCACTCAGGTGTGTGGTGAGTATGGTGATGTGATGGCTATGCTAGCAACAGAAATGCAGGCTGCCCATAAAAAGTGGGGTAAGGCCGTGTTTGTGTGTAAGTTTATTGGTGGTGAGCTGGACTTGTCACACACTCAATAATTTTATCGGGTTAAGTTTTAATGTTCAGCCTATGCTCGTCTGACTTGTAAGAGTCTGGCGAGCATTTGTATTTATTTTTCGTTAGCAAAGAATTATTTCGGAAACAGTGATGATAGATTTTTGGTCCGCGCTCATGAGGACAATAGATGGTGCACTAATACAGGCAACGGCATTAACGGCTTGGGAGGCAGTTGCTGTAGTGTTAGCTGCGGCCTACCTGATACTCGCGATGAAGGGCAGTATCTGGTGTTGGTTTGCAGCATTCGCCAGTACGGCTATCTATACGGCGCTCTTTTGGAAAGTGTCTCTCTTGATGGAGTCAGTGCTCAATGTTTATTACATGGGGATGGCGATATATGGCTTTCGTCAGTGGTCGAATGGGAGAGGAGATGATTCTGGTATCCAAGTCATATCCTGGAGTTTGAGGCGCCACACCCTGCTTATATTAGGGACCGCTTGCGTGTCTGTGATCGTGGGCAATTTAATGGCGACCTATACCCAAGCTTCCTATGCCTATCTCGATGCCGCAACCACTTGTTTTGCTGTTATGACCACGTATTTGGTCGCAAAGAAGGTGCTCGAAAATTGGCTCTATTGGGTGGTGATCGATTTTGTTTCTATCTATCTTTATCTGCAAAAAGGGCTCATGCTAACGTCACTGTTATTTATCTTGTATGTGGGTATGGCCATAGGTGGCTATTTCTTATGGCGTACGTCGATGCGTGACCAGCGTGTAGTATTGGCTCAATAGGCTTAGAGCATGAGATATCAAATGTGATGAAGCAATCCCAAGGATTAGCGAATGTGCCGGATGAGGTCAGGACTGGGCTGAGAAGTGCAGGCCTGATATTGTCTTCTTCTGTTTCAGTTTCAGTATTAACCGAGGGGCTAAGTAATCAAAACTACTTGATTCGTGATGGGGATAGCAGTTGGGTATTGCGAGTGAACTCAACGGCGAGTAGTCAAATATGCGATCGTAACGCCGAAGTCAGCAACTGGAAGATAGCGGCGGAGCAGGGACTCGCTCCAGGTTTGTATTTTGTCAGTGACGATAAAAAATATTACCTCAGCGACTATATCGAGCAAGAAGAGGGACAGAGCTGGGGCAGTTTGATCACCGCCAAATCGGCGCATCCTCTTATCGATGATTCGGTGCCATGGCCCGGCGCCGAATCAGCGTTATTAGATATGTTAACTCAAATTACTAGGCTCGAATGCCCTGAAAACAGCCTTAGCGTATCCAGACAGTGGTCTATTTACCAGGCTTCTTTGTATGATATATGGAGCAGGATTGGGAATAAACCATCTCAGGGACAAGTGTGCCAAGAGCATAAAGCTTGGCGGGAGAAACATCTGCAACTTCTGTCTCTTCGAAGCGATATCAGCCAATGGTTAGATGAGCTCGATGCCTGCGCATTGGGTGAACAATACAGCCATAGAGATCTCAATCCCCATAATTTATTATTTCAAAACGGCCGCCTCATGTGTATCGATTTTGAATATGCCTGCAGTTCGCATCCGTTATTCGATCTGGCTGGTGTGCTATCGAGTCACGCCCTGTCGACGGAACAACGGCATTTTTTAATTGACTCCTATCTGGATAATCACCCTAAATTGACCCTTGATGCCAAAGCGGCATTGCCCGCGGCAATCAATATCTATTGGGTATTTGCGGCTTGTTGGTCTCTGCTGATGGCCGCGGATGCTGAAACCGAAACCGACATAGAGATCGCTGAAGTCTTTGGTTTACAAAGAGAGCCAGGTTCTCATCATGGGTCTAAATATCTGGATTGTTTCAGTCAATTTTATTCGCTAATTTTACCTTGATCTAGAAGATGCGGTTGAAATAAGTCACAACTTTCACATTTTTACTCTGATATCTGTTTATGGTGAAAGATATTTCCTCTCAATATGGTCTATTCTGACAATAGCAATTGTAAGGAGTAAACATGCTAGTGGTTAATGCTTATAGAAAATTTTTAGACTTAGTCAATCAGGTATCGGGACTTGCCCCATTGGCGTTACGCTTGTATCTAGCGCCTGTGTTGATGCAAGCGGGTTATAACAAGTTATCCCACTTTGGTGATACTGTGGCCTGGTTTGGCAACCCTGATTGGGGACTCGGTCTGCCTATGCCTGAAGTAATGGTGGCTATGGCGGCGGGGACCGAATTTGTCGGTGGCCTCCTCCTGATTATAGGTCTAGGGACTCGATTAATCTCCATTCCTTTGCTCGTTACCATGTTAGTGGCGGCCTTCTCAGTTCATTGGAATAATGGCTGGTTAGCCATAGCCGATGGCGGCTCTTGGCTGGCAAATGATCAGGTATTGGCTGCGGGGGAGAAACTCAGCGCCGCCAAGACCATTTTACAGGAACATGGTAATTATGAATGGCTGACTAGCTCAGGTAATTTTGTCATCTTAAATAATGGCATTGAGTTTGCGATTACTTATTCAATCATGTTGCTCGCCTTGATTATGATAGGCGGGGGGCGCTATACCAGCATGGATTACTTCATCCGTAAGGGCGTATCGAAACGTTATCCTGATAGCTGCTTATAACGAGAATACACGTCTATAACGTGACGTTTCTCGCTTGTTGATTCTGTAAATCCCACCAAATTGGTGGGATTTTTATTTGCGCCTTTGTTATTCTGCTGTGTAATCTAAAATCATATAACTTGATTATTCAAACCCATTCACAGAAGGAAGTACTCTTGGACGCGACTGAATTATTGCTTACCCGCCAATCTTGCCCACGCCTTATCGCCCCCGCTCCCGATGAAGCTCAATTGAAAGTCATCTTAGACGCCGGTGCGCGTGTTCCCGATCATGGAGGATTATCACCTTGGGAGTTCATTATCGCCCAGGGCGAAGGCCTTAATCGTCTGGGGGATATTTTCTCACAAGCGGTAACTGAGAATGGGGCGGATGAGGCGAAACAGGCGAAGGCTAAGTCTATGCCGCTGAGGGCTCCTATGGTAATTGTGGTGGTCGCTAAACCTCAACCTCATGGGAAAGTACCTGAGTTCGAGCAGTTGATCGCAGCAGGATGTTCGACCATGGCGATGCAGCAGGCGGCTTTTGCACTCGGATTAGGCGGGATATGGCGAACGGGTGAGTTGGCGTTTGATAAGCGAGTACATCGAAGCTTGGATTTATCTGATGCCGATCAAATCGTCGGGTTTCTCTATCTAGGAACGCAAGCGATAAAGGCCCCTTTGAAGCCGGGTAAGAGTGGCAGTGAATTTGCCCGTTACCTTTAACTGAAGCGATTTAATCATATCAGTCTACATTAGACCATTTTAGTTACAGAGCATATATAGCCCATAACCCAAAGGTTATGGGCTATATATGCTGCATGACTCGACAGTCATCAAACGCTACAATCAATCGGCATTCGAAATGGCTTGGCCAACATCGAGTTGCTCAAACCAATCGAGAAATTGTCCCACCTGTTCCCCTTTGAAAATCCTGCCATGTTGAGGACACATATAATCGATATCGAGCTTACGAACTCGGTTAATCCAATCGTTTTTCGCGCTATTAGATGGCATCCACCTCTGATGAAAAAAGCTCATTTTTTTGATATGAGCTTCAAAGTCATCAACAAAAATATCGACATTATGATCTTCAAGGGCTGCGCCGACATCGCCGGACATTAATACACGTGCAGCAGGATCGTAAACATGAAAGTTACCGGAAGCATGCAAGTAGTGGGCTGGGATAAACTGTACTTCGACTTGATCTAGCACGAGTCTGTTACCTTCATCGGGAATCGCTTCATAGCTGATATTGTGCATGCCGAAGTGACGTATAAACCCTTCCCAAAGCCAAGGGGAGTAGAGCTTTGCCCCAGGTAAGGTTTGATCCCAGAGCCCGAGAGAAGAGATAATATCCGGATCTTGGTGGGAGGCAAATAGGTGTGTCAGTTGCTCGAGGGGAATGTGTTTGACGATATTGGCGAGCATAGGGGCAAATAATTCAATGCCACCGGGATCCATCAAGAGGGCTTTTTTTTCAGTCACTAACATGTATTGATTGGTATCTATGATTTTATCTGGTTTCTCTGGATCCCTGCCAAAGTAGATCCATTGGTGAGTGGGTGTTTCAACGATAAGCTGACTTTTCATTTGCAAAAGCTCCCTGTCTTTAAAGCGACTATTTTTAAATGTTTTTTACACTTTCTATAAACTGATCTTTAATATATTGATATTAAACCTAGCGTTACGTGAGTTAAGTTCGACAGCGTTAATATGAAAGCAAATGACTTAGGCGGCTTTTTGAGTCGCTGTAGTATCAAACAGTGCAATGGCATTATCGACCCGTTGACGTATTAGGTTTGCGACACTATCTACCTTGTTGGCAACATCATTAAAGGTTGCCTGATTCGCCACATCCACCCTGCAGGCTTCGATTCTACAAATCGAGGCAAGTATATTGGCGGTTCTCAGATTCCTTTTCAGCTCATGGAGCTGTTGCTCCATCTGGTTAATCAAGGCTTGAAATGATTTCTGCAGCTTGTTGAAGTTGCTCACCGTCTGAGCCACAGCTGGAGCCATACTCGCAGCGTATTTTGCATCGATGGCCTTGAGTTTTGCTTTTTCGAAGTGTTTGAGCGCCGCAGCCGCTCTGGCGGTATCCGTTGCCATCTTACTGGCGGTATGAGCCAGAGTATTAATGTCGGTTGCAGCCTTCATGGTGTAACAAGCCAAGTCATCGATAAAGCCGGTTAATGCTTTAAACCCTAAGGCCGCATTACCGACTCTGGATGATGCTGCTTGAGCATTACTCGCGGTAAGGTTAATCTGTTTACAGTAGGCTAATGTGTGATTTAGTTCAGCGGCAACAACGGCTGCAATCACATAATATTGACTGACTTGAGAGCGCTTCCTTGACATAGTATCTGGCTTCCTCTGCATGATTGAAACAAGTATAGTCGATATAACGTTTGTTAAAGGAGTTGGGATACAATTGATTGTTTTGGAAACATCTAGACTTATTCTCAGGCATGCGGCATTGACCGATGTTGAGTTTATCTTGACCTTGTTAAACACCCCTGGCTTTATTGAAAACATAGGCGATCGCGGTGTCAGAGACCTTTGTCATGCACAGACTTATCTTATCGATGGTCCGATATCCAGCTATCAACAAAATGGCTTCGGGCTTTATGTGGTGGAGTTAAAATCGAGCGGAGAGTCGATAGGACTCAGCGGCTTGGTAAAAAGGCTTGTACTCGACGCTCCCGATCTTGGTTATGCTTTTCTGCCAGGGTTTTGGGGGAAAGGTTATGCGGTCGAATCGGCTCAGGCGGTTGTCTGCCATAGTAAAGACCTGTCCATTTCGCGGATCTTGGGTATTGTGAGTCCAGGCAACACAGCCTCAATTAAAGTGTTAGAGAAGGTGGGTATGGCATTCGATACGACTATGGTGTGGGAAGAGGACAATTCTGAAGTCTTGCTTTATCGATTAACCTAGCCCTAATAAATAGTTCTAATAAATAAGCAGAGTTTAATAGCCCGTAACCGTTTTTTATTAAACGACTCATAATGGTAATGATGAAGGAGAGGACATTGGACAATACAGAGCGAACCGAGTACTTATCGGGCGAATATATGGTGCTTGAGCCTTTAACTTTAGAACATGTTCCTGCTTTATCTTTGGCGGTTGCCGATGGTGAACTCTGGCAACTTTGGTATACCTCAGCGCCTCATCCTGATGAAATGAAATCTTATATTGAAACGGCTATCGCAGCCGAGCAGCGAGGGGAAGTACTGGCCTTTGCGGTGAGAGATAAGCGCTCGGGAGAGTTGATCGGTTCAACCCGGATTTGCGCATGGGATCAAGAGAATAGGCGTCTCGAGATAGGCCATTCCTGGTATGCCAAGCGTGCTCAGAAGACAGGTATCAACACAGAGGCCAAACTATTATTGCTCAGTTATGCATTTGAAACTTTAGATGTGATGGCCGTGGAATTTAGAACCCACTGGCATAATCAGGCTTCCAAAGAAGCGATAACTCGCCTCGGTGCAAAGCAAGATGGTGTGCTGAGAAATCATAAGATTCTCAAAGACGGTACGGTGAGAGATACTGTGATTTACTCGATTATTGACAGCGAATGGCCGACGGTGAAACAACATTTGAAGTTTAGGTTACAGCAAAACCAGAAGCTTTGATTAGCTCTTGACTAGCAGTTTGCAAGTTAATATTAAGTAAGAATAATGGCTTTAACTTATATAGCGCTTGATTAACTAAGGCGGCCTGAATATAGTCGAAGTCTCGAGTTACGCCTTAGAAGCCGTTTCATTTCACCTGAACGGTATAACAAGAAAGGGATACCCAATGCCGAGTTCAACTACTCGCCTAGTATCGATTAAGAATCGACGTATTAGCCAAATTAAACACAGTCTTATTAAACCCAGTCTTATTCTCCCTCTTTTATGTCTGGTACCGCTTTCAGCTTCTGCGGCTCCCAGTGAAGCTGAAATAATTTTTAGCAATGAAGTGATCGAGTGTGCTTCCTATTACCAGATAAGCTCAGATGCAATAGCGGCCATGAATGCGCCTCAGATGCAGACTGTGGGTGAGCGATTGAAGAGTTCATCTGTTAAGGCTATCTCGATAGCTGAGAAGTACCAGGCTAAAGAAGATGTGGCCGATGTGCTATCTAACGTTCAGCAGAAGCAGCTGGCATCATTGCCGGACAGCAAGAGTTTAGGTGGCTTGATGGGCAAGTATAAAGATAGCTGTAAAAAGCTACTTGCAGAGCCTCAGAAGCGCTTGGATTATTGGATAATGGCCACCATGTAACTCTGTAGCACTGCAATTTAAAATGGTCATTCGTATAAAGAGAGCCCCAGGGCTCTTTTTTTGAAAGAAAATAATGGCCAAGCCTGTCTATCTGAATAGTGCCACTAATTATTCACGCCAATTAAACGTGAGGACGTCAATGAATTACTATTTTATCGCCGCTGCAATCCTTGGTTTTTTGACCTGTATCGGTCATTTCACCTATGGTGTGAAACAGTACCTTAATCCTATGCTCGCCGCGTCTTTCGATCCCGTGGCTAAAGCTATTATGCATTGTGTATTTCACTATGTGTCGGCATTTTTGGTGTTATCGACTTTAGTTTTAGCCGTATGCGGCTTAGATCTTGTGTCATACATGCAAGGGATCAGCTTGGTACTTTTCGTCGCCCTTAATTTCGCACTCTTTGCGGTATGGCAGATCTATTTCGCCTTCTTTAGTGATATCAATTCTCCCTTCAAGCATCTTTTCCAATGGACGCTGTTTTCAAGCATCTCAGCCTTGAGCCTGATGGGGATCTATTTTACCTAACTTTTCACCTGACTATCCTGTAGCCTTCATCATCCGATAACTTTGCAAAGTTAATTAAATTCAATTGTCTGCGCACTCGCTTATCGGGCATTGTATAATCGAAATCCAAATATTCATTGAACTTGATGGGTTCAATGTACTCTGTAGTCTATAGAGAAAAGAGCTGTGCATAGGCTCTTATATGATACAAAACTAAAATGATGACTGAATTCTAGGGACGGAATATGGGTGTAAGTGAGAGAGCGTTATGATAAGAGTCAGTGGGTTAACTAAAGAGTATCAGATGGGGGAGTCGTCAGTTTTTGCCCTGAGGGGAGTCGACTTTACCATTAAACAAAATGAATTTGTTGCGATCATGGGGCCATCAGGTTCGGGAAAGTCTACCTTGATGAACATCATAGGCTGTCTGGATAAGCCTAGCTCGGGGAGTTACCAGCTCAATGAACAAGAGGTTGCCAGCCTGGATGACGATGCATTATCTGCGGTGAGAAACAAGGAGATAGGTTTCGTGTTTCAGAGTTTTCATTTGTTACCCAGAATGAGTGCACTGCAAAATGTTATTTTACCCTTAAGATATTCAATCCCGCCAAATGACGACACAGCTTATGCCAATGAGCTCTTGATGCGGGTAGGGCTGGGAACACGTCAAGACCATAGGCCCAATCAGCTATCTGGTGGTCAAAGACAAAGAGTCGCCATCGCGCGGGCACTGGTGAACAAACCTGCTATCTTATTGGCCGATGAACCAACGGGAGCACTGGACAGTAAGACATCGGTGGAGATCATGGAGTTATTCACTGAGCTGCACCAAGCGGGTCAAACCATTATCTTAGTCACCCATGAAGAGGAAGTGGCCGCTTATGCCCACCGGGTGATCCGCATGCGAGATGGCCATATCGTCGAAATAGAGGAGCGTGGTGTCTATGCTGCTTAGTTCTCATCGTTCTCCATTTCTATCAAAACTTGTCTTGATTGCTTCATTTTCGTTGCCGATTAATTTTGCTGTGGCCGGGGAAGTGAGTGTGATAAATAACACGGCACCTAGCGCAGTATCTGCTGCAGATATTGCTAACACAGGCGAACAGGCTTTATTGCTCACCGGGCAAATTTCTTCGGTTCAGTCTCAATCTTTTATGGTGCCAAAGGCCGGGGATGCCTGGCGTTATCAAATACAGTGGATGCTGCCCGAGGGGACCGTCGCCGAGCCGGGCGAAACTGTGGTTATCTTCGACAAGAGTCAAATAGCCAACCAGATAGAACAACTTGAAGCGAGTCTGCTTAGGGTCACGGCTCAGGAGCAGAGTCAGGGTATCGATCTCACTGCGAGTGTGTTGCAGGCCAAATTCGATGTTAAACAGAAAAAATCTGAACTCGAGAAGAGCCAGCTTGATGCCGATGTGCCAGCGGATTATATCGCCGCTAAGGATTATGCCGAGAACCAATTTAACTTAATGCAGGCTCGAAGTGAGTTATCTAAAGTCGAGCAGGCGCTAAAAGAAGTATTGGATAAACAAGCCGCCAGCAAGGCGCAATTAGCCATAGATCGACGCCGTGCTCAATTAGAGTTACAGCAAGCATTAAACGGATTAGAGCAACTCGAAGTTAAGGCCAAGATAAAAGGCCCTGTGCTCTATGACAGCGATCCCTGGAATAATAAGAAGTTTGCCGTTGGTGATACGGTGCAAATAGGCAGGCAAATAGCCACTTTGCCTGCGATGGAGGAGTTAGAGGTTATCGCTTGGGTCAATGAGGTGGATGTTGACAAGATCGCTGTGGGGACTCAAGTTACATTGAGACTGGATTCCCAATCGGAAAAACCGTTTACCGGTAACATTAAAGGTATTGGTCGTCAGGCTCAGAAACAACCAGCTTGGGGTCAGAGTAATTGGTTCAAGGTTGAGGTGAGTTTTAAGGCCGATGAAGATATCAAGATTGTGCCTGGTATGAGTGTTTTAGTCAGTACTGGAGCCGTATCATGAGTAGGACTTTTCACATTTCACTGTTACCTCAGCGCTTATTGCCTACGAGTTTAATTCTGTCTCTATTCTTGCTAACTGGGTGCATGAGAGCGCCAGTGACTTCCATTGAACTTGGCGTGTTGAAACAAAATATTGAGGCTACTGGTGAGCTGGTATCCGCCGATACGATTTCTATGATGCCACCTTCGATACGTAGAGTGTGGCAATACCAGGTAAAGCAGCTCGCACCGGAAGGCTCTCAAGTACAAGAGGGGGACATGGTTGCCCAACTCGATACCTCTGAATTGACCCAACGTTTATCGGTCAAGACGGCTAAATTAGAAGCAACCCTACAGGACATTGAAACCTCGAAGCTGCGCAATGCAAAACAGTTGGAGGAGCTGAGGCTAGCTCTCGCCGAGGCTAAGATGAGTTTCGATAAAGCGGAGCGTAAGTTTAAGCTGTCAGATGAAACTGTTGCAGCGATCGATAAGGTCAAGTATGAGAAGGATGCCGTCATAGCTAAGGACAAGGTAAAACTTACCCAACAAAAAATTGAACTTGAAAATCAAAGTGCTAAACAAAGAGAAGCCATGTTGGAGGGAGATAGACAAAAATTTTCTTCCGAGGTGGCAGCGCTTAAACGTGGCATAGAATCTCTTACTCTGATAGCTCCCCGTGAAGGCATGGTGGTATACGGTAATGACTCTCAAGGTAATAAGATTAAGGAAGGCCAGTCTGTTTTTATGGGGGATGCGGTACTCAGCATTCCTGATTTGAATCATATGCAGGTGAACATGACGATACCGGAAGTAGAAGCTAGCCGGGTAAAGTTAGGTCAGAAGCTCAAAATAAGACTAGATGCTAATCCTGATAAAGTCTTTCATGGGGAAATTATCGAGCTCGGCGCCGTCTTTCGTCATAAGAATCAGGAGGTGCCTCTGGTGGTGTTCGATGCTGTAGCCAGCATTAATGAAGCAGACACTGATTTAATGAGACCCGGTATGACAGCAAAAATTGCCATCGATATTGCCAACGATAAGGAGGAACTCTTATTGTCTCTGGACGCCGTACATTACGAGTCTGGTCAGGCATATGTACTTTTACCTGGTTTGTTTGGCGACTCTAAGCAGGATGTCACCATAGGGACGATTGGCAAAGAACAGGTATCGATACGTTCTGGGCTTGAAGCTGGCCAAGAGGTACTACTGCCATGATAAACAAAACGATGAAAACGGTTAAGTTGGCACCCATTAGTTTGATGTTACTGCTTACGTTGACGGCATGCAGTCAACAAGCCAGCGACGGCGTACTCACCATGGATGTGAGCCGAGCCGATTTCAATGTCGAGATCCCAGCGGTTGGAGAGCTTGAAGCCAGCCAGTCCACCTCTGTTATCGTGCCGACAGGACTACGTGGCCCACAGTCATTAGCCTGGATATTAGATAACTTCAGCCAGGTTAAAGCGGGGGACGTTGTCGCCAGAATGGATCCCACCCGAGAAAATTATCGCCTCAAGATGGAACAGTTCGATTTCGACAAGTTGGCATTCGATAGTCAGATGCAGACCGAGAAAGACAAGACAATCAGTCAGTCACTTTCAGCGGGGACTAGGGTGACCAGCGAAGAGAAAGAATTAGCTGAGCGTTTCTTCAGTGAAGATGAGCGCGTCTATACCAAGATAGAGATTATCGATCAGATGCGTAATCAGGATTACTTGGTGGCTAAGATGCATTATTTTGATTGGGGTTTAGATAAGCATGGTGAACAGGCCGATGCCGAGCAGGAGTTAATAAAACTTCAGCAAAAGGGCCATTCGGCTAAGATAAACCGCTATGAGAGTAACCTTAATCAGATGGAGATCATCGCCCCTCACGATGGTTTATTTGTCTATCAGTCTGGTTGGGATGGCTCGTTTCCCATGGTTGGAGACATGATGTGGTCAGGTTTCTCTATTGGCTTATTACCCGATACCTCTGTGATGCAGGCGAAATTATTTGTGCAGGAATCTGAGGCTGCGGGTCTTGCCATAGGAAAAACAGCGACCGTCTATCTGGATGCCTATCCGGATCAACCTTTCACCGGTAAGGTGACTCAAGTTGATGCCTTGGCTAAACCTAAAGAAAAAGACAGTCCGGTCAACTATTTCCAATTTACCATCAGTTTAGATAAAACATTAGTGTCTATCATGCAGCCTGGCAGGCAAGTGCAGGCTCAGGTTCACCTGCTTAATCTACAAGATGTGCTCACAGTGCCAAATCAGGCTCTGTTTCAGAAAGAGGGTCAATATTGGGTCTACCTCAAGACACGTGCTGGTTTCATAAAGCAGGCGGTGACGCCTGGCAGTCGTAGTTTAAATCGCACCGTTATCACAGATGGCTTAAATCAGGGTGATGTGATTGCCCTCACGACGCCCCCAAAGAGGAGCCGAGTATGAATATTGTCATAGTGAGCACCGATGGCTTAAATCAGGGTAATGTGATTGCGCTTACCACGCTTCCAAAGAGGAGGCTAATATGAGTCTAGTCAATGAGAGTAAAGTCTATATTGAAGGGATTAAGCAGGCTTTCGATGAGATGCGGCACCATAAATTACGCACTGCTTTGACCCTACTGGGGATGATATTTGGCGTTGGCGCCGTGATCGCCATGTTGAGTGTGGGCGAGGGCGCAGAGCGAGAAGCGCTGAAGATGATTGAATCCATGGGGGTTAGAAACCTGGTGGTCAATGCCAGACCAGCGGATGGCGAAGCGCTTAAATCGATTCGAGAGCACAGCATAGGTCTGAGCCTCAGAGATGTGGAGAGTGCCAAGGATACCTTGCCCTTCGTGGAGAATTGGAGCGCCGAGAAGCAGGTCAAAACCTTCAGTTTATTCAGCCTTGAAGGCCGCAGTGATGCTCAGGTTAAAGGGGTGACACCTAGCTATTTTGACTTGAGTGCCCTGAAGATGAGCGAGGGAGCAGCGTTTAATTCCAAGGATGAGGCCCATTATCGACAAGTCGCGGTATTAGGCCCGGAAGCTGCCAGAAGTTTGTTTCCACAGGGCAAGGCTATCGGCAGCGTGATCAAGATAAATCATCAGTGGTTCACCGTGGTTGGGGTGTTGACCGATGCCCAGAACGGTAAGTCAAAAATTCAGGGAGTAAAACTGGGTGGAGAGCGAAATGAAGTATTCATTCCTCTCACCACAGCTCTGAAGAAGATGAATTTTAAGAGTCTGGAAGATGAATTAGATGCTTTTAAGGTGTCACTTACCGAAGGTGTAGAGCCTTCGTTGGCAGCCAAGAGTCTGAGGCATCTTATCAACCGTCGCCACGGTGGTGAAAAAGATTATGACATAGTGGTACCGGCTGATTTGCTGGCTCAACATCAGAAGACACAACAGATATTCAATATTGTCATGGCCTGTGTGGCAGGGATCTCCTTGCTGGTGGGCGGCATAGGTATTATGAATATCATGTTGGCTACCATTATGGAGCGTACTGGAGAGATAGGCTTACTCAGGGCATTAGGCGCCAGACGTAAAGATATTGCTCGTCAATTTTTGATCGAGAGTATAGTCATTTCGGCTACGGGTGGTGTTATAGGCATAGGTGTTGGCCTGTTGCTGGCGTTCGTGATCTCTTCTGCCGCGGGTTGGCCGGTGGCATGGTCTCCCTTTGCTATCTTGTTGGCACTAGGAGTGTGTATGACTATTGGTGTGGGTTTTGGCCTCTATCCGGCGAAGAAAGCGGCTAAACTGGATCCGATTGTCGCCCTGCAAAGAGATTAGTCTCAGTTGTATCGTAGTCATAAGTTATAAGTGATAAGTCAGTTTACGGCCTTGTATCGATTAGCGATGCAAGGCCGTTATTTTTATGGCGTTGACAATTAACCCTGTATTTACACTGTATCAATACCCGATACACATAGGCGAGCAGGCTTTAAGCAGATTTCTCATCGGCGAATGAAAAACCGCCAACAAGTGCTGCTAGGCCGTGGTTTATAAGGGAAATAGCGTAGATTTCATGTATGCTAGCGCTCCATTTTTTCTGTCTGCAGAGTTAAGCTGCGGACCAAGAGCACCGGCTCGCCGACATAGAAGTCAGATATGTTTTACAATCAAGATTTAGCCCTACGTTTCCCGAAAGGTAAGTTCGCCATGTGGAGCGTCTATAGCTTCACTGGCGCTTCTATCTTAGCCTCCATCGTATTCTCCCTATTGCTGTTTCTGTCCATTGATGACGACCCTGTGATGCAGTTGTTGTTTGGCGGCCTAGCGGTGATTTTCGAACTGGGTAAATTTTTTGCCTGGTATGAGGTGGGCGAACGTCATGGGAGACGTAACTACCCTGGCATGTTATCCGCATTAGGCTTCTATCTGGTGCTCGCGGCTATCTCAATCGGTGGTTCAGTGGGTGGCATCAACAGCGCGACTAACAAGGCTCAGGAGCATGTCAACGTACAACAAAGTAAGGTTAATGCTTTTAATATGCAGATTGAGGCCATCGAGAAGCAGATAGCGCTCAATAATGTGGCCGCCGAGAAATACATTCAGATGGAGCGCATTGCTACCGGGGTAACGCGTATTCAGAAAGAGAATAATAAGCTGAGGCTGGAGCAACAAACTTTGGCCATGGAGCGAGATAGCTTGCCCCTAGTCAGTCAAGGCTCTGTCATTGGCTTGATCGACAGCTTAGCCAGCTTTTTGAACATTCAGGCTAGCACGGCTCAGCTGGGTCTAGTGGTTTTTCTCTCGGTATTGCTAGATTTCTTCGCTGCCTTCTTTGTCGGTCTTATCGGTGAAGAGAATCGTTTTCGCCATCAATTTCATAACATGAAGCCGCTGACCATCGAGGGCTTTACCGCGAAGGAGAGTATGCCCACCGAATTACTGTCTCATTTTGATGAAACAGATACTGTGAGTGAACCCGAGAAAACCTCCTATGAACAAGTTATCCAGGCATTAAGCTCAAATCGAGTGAATTGCAGCAAACGGGCGGTGAGTAAGCACTTAAATTTTTCTACTGATGAGGTGGATGAAATTTTTGCTAGGCTATTCGATGAAGGTGTGGTGAGTAAGAAGGCCAATAATCATTATCAGTGGCATGGGGTGTCAAAAGCTGAGCTTGAGGCAGAACTCGCTTAATATTGAATATTATAAATTCATTTACCATGTTCAATAAAATGGCAGGGCGTTAATACGCTCTGCCGTTTTTGTTTTTTTATTCCTATACCTCTGATGTTTACGGCGTCAGCTAGCCGACGTCTTTGCCTCGCTGAGGCTCTCTCGTCAATAATGGCTTGACTGCGCCAGCGAAGAAGATAAATAGCAAGGCGAATAGGGGAACTAGATACCAGAAATCATCTTTTTGTTCACTTGGTTTTTGCACCTGCTCCAGTTTCTGTCCCGTGACCTGTTGTTTTGCCTGTGTAGGTTTTGACTGGCTGGGCTGTGGAACTTCTAACGCAGGTGCCAGTGGTGCCAAGCCAAAGCCTGCCCCCCGGGTTTCGACAAATTCGGTAAATTTGTCGTTATCTGTGACTACATCGAAGCGATTAGCGAGACTGATATAGGTTTCAAGCATCTTTTTAATGGTTGCTTCATCGGTTTTCCAGTAGTCCTTACGATTGGCCTCAATCATGCGTTCAAGCATTTGAGCCAGCGCGTGTGCGTTGTTCTCTTCGAAGAAGGCCTGCATATCTAACTGATACTTATCTTCAATATAGACCTCAAATACCTCCTGCCACTGATCGTCTCTTACTAACTCTGGTGTCATTACCTCCCAGCCCCAGAGATTATTGATACGATCGAGTATGGTTGTCGCCCCGGCATAACCTGACGCTTGCATTGCCTCTATCCAGCGAGGGTGGAAGTAGCGCCCACGCATCTCGTTATTGAGAAAGCTGGCCATAGTTTGTGACTTTATTTTATCTTTACGGCGTAAGTTACTGATATACATCTCAGGCGTCTGACCATCAATGTTTCTTACTGCCTGACCAATACCGCCGAAGTATTGGAAGGGATCATCATTAGTCAGTAGGGCATAGAGGTTGGTCGAACGGGAAAATATCACCGCATCGGTACCAGACAGGGCCTTGCCATAGAGATCGACATCGCTGACTTTCTCGCTCCAGCGACTCTCGTCTTTTCCATAGGCATAACCCATTCGTTTTACATAGAGTGAACTCATCTGATCATCGGTTTCCCAATTGCCAGAGTTCAACGTCTGATCCGCAAGACCTGAACCGTAAGTGCCAGAATCATTTGAAAAAATACGAATGCTGGAGAGATAATCGGCTTCCTCTTCCGTTTTACCTTCATCCACCAGTTGCTGTTTCATTGCTTGAGAATGGCGATAGGCAAAATTATTGTCCTCCTTCATTGTCGCTATGGTATCGATAGCATCCGCCATCCAGAGCATGACATTGGGGAAGGCATCTCTGTATAGACCCGTTGCCGATACCACCACGTCAATCCTTGGGCGTTTGAGCTCACTCATGGGGATCACTTCGACCCCAATGACATCATCTTGATCGTCCCATTGGGGTTTAACACCCAGCGCTTGAAGTATTTGTGCTTCTAAGGCCCCATGATGACGCATGGTTTCCAGCGACCAGAGAGAAAAAGCCAGTTTGTCTGGGTACTTACCGTGCTTTTCTCGGTAATCCGCCACTGTCTGTTCCAGCAGCAATACACCCGCCGCATAGGCTTCTTTCGATGGCACCTTTGCCGGATTGAATCCAATAAGATTACGTCCGGTTGGTACTGACTCAGGGCTACGAATTGGATCGCCGCCATATGACACAGGAATATAGTTAGCCGATAGGGCTAAGAGTAAGTTCTCTGTCTCGGCAATCTTGGCAAAATTATCCCAGTATTGCTTTGCAGTACTGAGCCAGGTTTGTAACTCTTGGCTTAAGTCATCAAGCTGTTTACCTTGAATCGAGGCCTGTAACAGTTGGAAGCCAGCTAAAGCCTCGAGATGTGTCACGTTCAGCCTGTCTTTCTGTTTATCAGCAGGTAGAGTCAGGCCGTGGTCATTTTCGTAGACTTTGGCCGCTTTGGTAAAATCATCGCCCAACATCTGCAGCATGGTGCTATACAAGTGCTGCTCTTTAGGTAGCAAGCCGAAGGTATGTACTCCGAGCGGCTGAGCCTGTTCAGCCATCTCGGTAAGCTGATCTTGGAGTCGGGCTAAATTCTTGTCGAAATCACGGTCAAACTCCTGCTTTTCCATGGCTAAATCTTTTAGCAGGTTAAGGGCTTCAACTTTTTTGGTGATATTTTTCTTGGTATTCTCTTTCGTTTGTCCCTCATCCAACAGGCGATAATTTGACAGCAGGTCGTTGAGTTTAGCGATATCGGCATACAGACCTGCCTTAGCAAAACCTGGGGTCAGATGGCTGATAGTGGTTGCTCGGCCTCGACGTTTTGCCTGCATCGCCTCACCGACATTGTCTATGATGTAAGGGTAAAATACTGGCACATTACCAACGGCTAAGTTGGGTGAGTCATTGACCGAAAGTCCACGCTCTTTGCCGGGCAACCACTCTTGTGAGCCATGGGTGCCCAAGTGAATAATGGCATCGGCATTAAAGACTTGCTCGGCGTAGAGATAGATGGCCAAAAATCCATGATTAATAGGGGTTTTCATATCATGATAAAGGGCTCCTTGCTCACTGATATCATTACTGCGGCCCCCTTGGGGAAGCACGATAAGATTGCCAAGGTTCATCCGAGGAATGATGAAGGCAAGCTCGCCGTCCTTGTCGGTAAGCATAGGGCTGTCTTTGGCCTGTCCCCATCGCTTGTTGATTGATTCTTGAACCGATATTGGTAAGTCTGCAAACCAAGCATTATAAATCGATAGGGGGAGTAGGTCGGCTAAATCTTCATTTAATAAGCCACTGGCATCTTCGTCACGATAATAGGGGCGCAGTAATTTACCTGCAGATTCGATGATCTCTTTTGCTGGCTTAGGATTGACGTTATAACCGTCTTCTCTCATTGCCTTGGCAATCACCTCTATTGAGGCTGGGACATCAAGAAATGCTGCGCCTATGTTTTTTTCACCAGGTGGGTAATTCCAGATAAATGTCGCGACACGTTTGTCTTTATTAGCGGTGATGGCAAGTTTGGCATGGTTGACGGTGCGCTCGATGAGGGCATTCATCTCTCTGGGCATCACCACCTTATTGCCCCTTTCATTGGCTGCGATAATAGAGGGGTCGATACTGCCAGTATCTTCTGGCATAACCAGAAGAAATGGGGTTAAGCCTGGGGATATTCCTGCTTGAGCTTGTGCGAAATGCTCACTGTCACCATCGACATAGTTAAGCGCATGAATTATAGGGATCCCAAGTTGCTCAAATTCGTCGCGGCGTTTTTTCACATAATGAAGCGAGCGATAGTTGATCATAAGGTTAGCACGTACTTGCCCATCGTCATCTGTTAACAAGTCAGTGTATGTTAACTTATCCTCTTTATCGTCATAGAAGAAAGCGAAGGCACGTTGGCCTTTTGCTTCTATGCCGTTGATCATGGCATCGACAACTTGCTGTTGCTCATAATCTATAGCCGAGCGGTGGATTCCTATGGTGATCACCGCTTGTTGTTTAGTTGGGGCAAGCCAGGTAAAAAACGCCTGCTCATTATCGGTTAGTAGATCAGTATATTGTGGATGATACAGGCCGGTTACCGGAGTGACTGATGGTTTTGGCGCCTTTATCTTACTGATATTGAACACGTCACCAGCAATATAAGCCATCATGTTTTTGTAGTTTCTACCGCCAGCATTACGAAAATACTCTGCCAGCATCTGACTCTGTTCGACGGCAAGGTTCTGATTGAATGTCTTACCTTCAAGATCCCCCAGTGAAACGATTTTTAACTGAGGAAACAGTGTGGGTATCGTCTCGAATTTTTCGAACATATACTCAGATAGAGATGGGTTGATGCCATCTAGCATCACTAGATCGGCGCTGCGCCACTGCTCAGCAATCTCCTTATCAGACTTCCCTTTGGTGATGAGTTGGATGAGTTCGAATGGCTGATCTTTTGCTAGTTTTGTTAATAGTGCCTTTTTTGGGGTCGAGTTATAGTTTGACATGACCATGAGTACTCGCTTGGTACTCTTTTCGGCACGCTCTGTCGCATCTGCCTGACTAAAACCTGGCATTAGCATGAATATCAGTATCAATACACGTAGAAACATGATGTTTTGCTCACTTCTTTACTGGTTATTTATTGCTGCTTGTTTATCTGAGGGCGAACTGCCAGTGTCTTCAGGCACATAAATCATCGAACCGTCGGCCATCTTGTAAGCTATGCCGGCACGAGCACCTTCTCCGCTGCCGATATTCCCCGATGATTTGTACTGTTTGATCTCTTTGCCTTCCTTGACGATGACCTCCATATTGGGCTTACCTGCATTCTTAACTAGGGTGACATTTTCGGCTGAAAACGTATTCAGGGGGTTCTGTGCTATGGCGATTAACAGGGCGGCGATGAGCACCAGAAAAACATCGATAAGATTAACGCTGGACAGGATAGGGTTGAGCTCTTCATCTTCATCTAAGAAACGCACCTTCATTCTCCCCTTAACTTACGAATATTAATCAATTCTGCCGCGAACCAGCGCTTCTTTACCGATGCAGGCCAGAAGGTAAGGGTTGCGATAACCAGACCCCAGATAACCGAGGCGAAAGCGATGATAAGACTCTCACTGATCCCTTGAATATTACCGTCAGCAAGTGCTTTGAGTGCAGGACCCATAGGTACCATAGTGGCAATGAGTCCCAGCATGGGAGCGACACGAGTAACAACACGCAAGTTTTCAAGCTTCTTGAGGGCGAACACCTCGAGCTCATCTTCACAAGCCTTTGGGTTATTAACGAAATAGTTATGTATGGGATAACCCGAATACCATTTACGCTCTTTTATCTGAATCGTCTGCCTGTATCCCTGAGCATTCTTACGTCTT
Organism: Shewanella psychrophila; assembly: GCF_002005305.1. NCBI lineage: Bacteria > Pseudomonadati > Pseudomonadota > Gammaproteobacteria > Alteromonadales > Shewanellaceae > Shewanella > Shewanella psychrophila. Next base: position 1,702,831 of record NZ_CP014782.1, on the reverse strand, counting down.
ACGTAAAATAAGCCCGCAAATCGTCCCATGGCATAGATGGAGTAAATTAATAATAAGACGATACAAATGAGTACCGGTGTCATCAGATATCCAGACAGGTTAGCGAGTAGCCCTTCGAGTAAGAAAATGTTCATAAATTGTGATCCCTGTAAAAAAAGCAGGAATAATATATAGATAAAAAACCAATGCAAACGATAATCGATCTCATTACGATTAGTGTGATCAACATCATATTAACGAATGTTTCACTGTAATCTAAATGGTAATCATTATTATCTGGGTGTATGGTGCTGGCCTTTCTCAATCACAGCATGATGTTTATGAAATTATTACCCATTTCAGTTGCCGTTATTACCTGTATTTACAGTGGTTTAAGTTTCTCAGAGGTCGAACCTTCAACAAAGGTTGAACAGAAAAAAGACAAGATGGAGGTGATCAAGATTGTTGGTACCCGTCTGGAGAAACCGCTGACCGAAATATCGGGTAGTGCCGTAGTGATCACTGCAGCAGATATAGAAAACTTGGTGGCCACGGAACTGTCCGATCTTTTTAGAAATGAACCGGGTGTTTCAGTGACTGGCTCTGCGGGTACACCCCAGAACATTACTATTCGTGGGGTAACAGGTAATCGCATCCTGATGATAAAAGATGGCGTGCGGATGGCTGATGGTTATGGTGCCAGCGACATTAACGACAGTGTTGGGCGATTTAATTTCGATCTCGATGATGTGAAATCTATCGAGGTGGCCAAAGGGCCCGCTTCGGCATTTTTTGGCTCCGGTGCTTTAGGTGGTGTGGTGAAAGTTGAGACTAAGGAAGCGGCAGATTACCTCTATCATCATAATAATTATCTGTCGTTAAAAGGCCTGTATAGCGGGGTTAACGAACAGAAGAAGTTGTCTTTCACCGCAGCCACCAAAGCATTTGATATTCCTGTCATGTTGCGCGGTAGCCAATGGCAAGGCCATGAGCAACAGAACTATGGGGGGACGCGTCCCCCTGCCGATATCGATGGCACTAGTATCTCCTTCAATACCAATCTTATCAGCAACAAGCTGTGGTCGTTGAGTGTCAATAGTGACTGGCAGAGTCAGACCAAGTCGACAAATGCTTCACCGAGTTCCGTGCCTCAGCCTGATGGTGCCTGGGATGTGGTAAAGCGTGATAATGATGAAGAGCAAAGCTCAATGGTGCAACAGATCAAGCTGCAATACTCGCCAGAGTCATTCATCTTATTTGATAACTTATCGGGCCAAATCTTCTATGGCGAAACAGAAAACGAAAATAACGTTAACGACTTGCTCACGCGCACATTTATGAATGTACAAGAGCGATACCGTAGATATGAGAGTAATGAAACGTTCAAAGAAAAAACCTATGGATTCAGCGTTGACATGGATCTCTGGACCGAACTATATGGCATAGAGCATAATTTTCTCTATGGCTTAGAAGGGCAGAGTCTGAATCATTCTCGCACTAAGAATCGCAATAAGATTGAGAACGGTAAACAAACCTACTGGTCGAATAAACCTTTCGCCGATGCAAGCACTGACTCTTTCAGTGTCTATATTTCTGATGATATTAGCCTAACAGATAGCTGGGGAGTCCTTCTCAGCAGCCGATATGACAGAAATAGCCTGACACCTGAACAAACTGAGATCTCAAATATTACTCTGGAAGATAACGATTCAGATAATATCTCATCAAGTATTTCTTTAAGCTATGAACCCAGTGACGGAATAAGTGGTTACCTTGCCTATTCTCAAGGTTACCGCGCAGCGCCTTATGACAAGGTCTATGGCAGTATTCCCCATCTGTTTGCCTTCCCGCCGTTTGAGATCATCCCTAATTCTGAGCTTCATGAAGAGACCAGTGAGAGCATAGAGCTGGGCATGCGCTGGCAGTGGCAAGATCTGGATATTGCGGCAAGCTATTACTACAGCCAATTCGATGGATTTATCGATTGGGTTGAGGTTGGGCTTCGTCAGAGTGACGGCGTATTTGAACGTCAATTTGTCAATATCGACAGTGCCAGCTCTTGGGGCGGTGAATTCAACCTAGATTATAACTTGACTGAAAATTTGGACGTCCAGTTTCAAATGGGCTGGGTCGATGGCAAGAACAATGACACCGATGAAAAGTTACGTACTCTAACCCCGCTAGAGGGCTCTGTCTCTCTCAATTATCGATACGACAACTTACGTCTTTCGGGCCTTGTTAATGGGGCGAGCGAGATGGCGAATGTGACCACCTGTGTCGATCCTCTCACTGGTCCGCAGGATTGTCCGGCGCCAGCGGGTTGGGTGATTGTCGATCTTGCAGCCCAATACGAAGTTTATGCCCACTTCAAAGTTAACCTGTCGATTAAAAACCTACTCGATAAAGAGTATGTGCGCTACCAGGATGTTGCCGGTACGTCAGGTTATCAGCCCACTCAACCAGGACGTACCTTTAGCGCCTCTGTCTCTTACACATTTTAGGTGAAGTATGAAACATCATTTTAAATTAGCGGCTGTGGCGTTGCTCGTTAGCGGCATCTGTGGTGCAAGTGAATTACATTTTCTGACGCCATTGACTCCCATTCAGGTAGAAAGTGCAGGCCAGGCTAAAGATTATCTGAGCCAGGAATTCTCAAGGGAACACCAGCTAGCCTATGAGCGCCGCGGCGTATTCGGCCATTACTACAGTTTCTATCCTCTAATCGATGGGCTACCGATATTTTCCGTGGTGGATGCCTTAGGGGTGAACCGTGGCGGCATGCCATTTCGCTACTATCAGGCGTCAGTTGCTTCCTTGCAATCACACATCTGGCCTGAGTCTGAGCTTGCACCTGAGTCGGATGTGATAGCTCAGGCGATCGGCATCGAAGCGGATAATTTCGACATCCAAGGTCTGGCCAAAGGTTGGTGGTTGACTGAGGCGTCGGGCATTGAGCCCGTGTGGCAGGTGAAGGTCAAACAGTTTAAACCTGAGGCGACATTTTCTTTCTATATCGATTTAACCCATGAACAATTTTTGGCCAAGGAGCGCACGGTTGAAGCTTATCTGGCTGACTTTACTCCGAATGACTTGCTGACTGGTAACAGTCTTAAGGCGCTGGTATTCAATCCAGATCCTAAGACTAAGCTGATGGACGAAAGTCTGGAGCAACAGGCTCTGAGTGAGACCTTACCAGAGGCTGCTTATAGCCGAGTCGAGCTGCAAGATCTTCAGGCTGTCGATGGTGGCTTTATGCTCAGTGGCCCCTATGTGAAGGTCGTTGATTTAGCAGAGCCCGTAAATCCCGCTCCCTTGCTAACTGGCGACATTGAGTGGCGCCGTCATGACGATGAGTTTGTTCAGGTCATGGCTTATTATCATCTGGATAAGGCTCAGCGTCATCTGCAGAGCCTTGGTTATGAAGGTGCTAGCCAGATATTTTATTCTCCTATTGAGATTGATGCTCGTGGTGGCACTAACGATCAGTCGGCCTATTCCTTCTTGGAAAATAGGATCTTGCTCGGTGTCGGTGGTGTGCCCGACGGTGAAGATGCCGACGTGATCTGGCATGAATTTGGCCATGGTTTGATGCACTTTATCAATAATAGCGATAAGGGAGGGGACAGCGGTGCCATAGGCGAAGGTTTCTCTGATTTCTATGCTGGAGTGCACAGTTTCAGGGATCCACAAGGTCAGGTTTTTGAGCCAAATGTCATGTTTAACTGGGATGCCAGGTTCGGTAATCGTAAGCCCAGAACCTTAGACGATCAGTCGGCTAAATATAATCCTAATTATAATTATCCCGCTCACCAGTGGGTAAAAGATACCTTAGGCGATCAGCTCTGGTCGACGCCCTTGTTTCAGGGGATGCGCCGGGCGTTCGAAAGCCATGGCGATGAAGCGATTGACGATTTTGAACGAATTGTTATCGAAGCCATGTACGGCATGGGTGCCGGGGTACGTATGGATCAGCTCGCCCTGTCTACTCTCGACATGGCCGCCCGCATGCATCCAGAGAAAGACTATGCGGCCATTTTGCAGCAGCAATTTGATCAACATGGCTTGATCTTAGATCCCATCGAGTTAGCCATCTCCAGTGTGGTGAAGCAGCAGACAGGCTCAGTACCGTTAAACCTTAGCCTGCAAAACCTTGCGGTGGCGAAACTTGAAGCGATTAGCTTCAGCTTCTCAGACTTACCCGAGGGGCTTGTAGTGAGTGGTGATATGCCTCCAATTACTGAGCTGCTGGCCGGTGATACCAAGGCCATAGAGGGTCAGTTTACCTTAGCCCTTGGCGATAATCTTATTTGTGGACAGAAGATCACATTACCCGTCGATGTGCATTACACCAGTGATATCGCCGCGATAAATCATTCTCGGTTGGCGCTAGCGATGACAATTGGTGAGGGAGCTCATCAAACGGCCACAGGTGTTGGTGGAGACTTGAATGATGCAACGGCCAATGATGTCGGTTTGACCAAGGAGATGGGGGTTAACAACTTCTATCTGGACTTTAGTCAGCAGGATTTTAAAGTTAATCAAGATCTTACGCTATCACTGCACATCGAGCATCCCCAGTTTGACCAGCTCAGTATCAAGCTAATCAGTCCGTCGGGTCTACAGGTCGATATCTGGGATCGGGATTATTACCCGCGTACGAGTTTCAGACACACCTTGCCAAACAATGTGGCCGATATCGACTGGTCTGCAGTGATAGATGAGAGCCTGACAGGTCAGTGGCAGTTGCAGATCATCGATCATGACGCCGGTCATAAGGGCAAGCTGCTTTCATGGAGTTTGAGTCAGGTGAGTGAGTACACCTGTAGTCAGCCAGATGTGACTCCACAGCCAGATAAGAAAACCGATGAAAAAACGAAAGATTCAGGTGGCAGCCTAGGCTGGACACTTTGGATGCTTTGTTTCGCTTATATAACACGACAATATGTAAAAACGGAGAAGTAGGACCATGAAAAGAAACTTAAGCCCGCTCTATCTCGCGCTCGTTTGTGCCGGATTAACCGCCTGTGGCTCGAGCGATGACTCGACCACCACACCGACGACTGAACCAGGCAAGATATACAGCGTTAGCTTTGCTGCTGGCACGGATGTAGATGGTCAGGTCTGCGCCGATAGTAACCAAAACTTCGTCTGTGATATGGGTGAGACACAGGCAGATATGACAGCCGGTGTGGCTAATCTGAGCAGCGAAGATGTGGCTGTGCTGAATAATTACTACATAGTGCAGAGTGAGGGAGCCAGCAGTGATAAACCTATGGTGCGTTACCTTGCATCTGCGGCTATCGCTGACAAGAGTGAAGTGACACTAAGCCCTGTTTCCAGCATGGTATCAGGTCTTATGCTTAACGGTATGACACAAGAAAAGGCATTAGCTTCGATAGCAACAAGCCTAAACAAGCAATTTAAGCTTGAGTTGCCGACTGACGCCAGCTTGTTACAGCATCATGATGCCTTGACCGATTTTAATCCTAAATTCGATATCATGTGGCAAGCGATAGGTGGTGAGGCGGTTCAATCGCCGGCTTTACTGGCCGCAATGAGCCAGCATCTGGCTTCATGGGCTGGTATGACAGATGAAGAGATGGCAAGTTTTGCAAAAGATATCGTGGGTTACGCCAGCCAGCTAAATTCGGCTTATCCCATGACAGACACTGGCATCACCTTGTTTGCCGATGGCAGCGCTTTCGCTTCCGATAGCCAGGACGAGCAGTTTGCCGGGCAAGATGCTAACTATGGTCTGGATAAAACCAATAATGATAACAGTGACGGACTTGCTGGTTTTAGTTATCTGAAACTCGATGCTAAGGGCGAGGCATTGGTTGCCGATGCTCAGCAATGGAGCTGTGTTAAAGATCTAAATACGGGGCTTATCTGGGAGAATAAAGCAGCTGATGGTGCAAGCGTACAAGATAAAGATCATCTGCTGGTCTACATCAAGGATGACAGAGCCGTTATCGAAGGTGAGGTGAGTGAGGCCAGTTGTGATGATGCCAATGGGATCTGCACCATAGCGCAATATAAGACCTACCTGAATGAGTTGGAAGAGAAACAAGGTTTATGTGGGGTTAAGGATTGGCAGTTACCCACTTTTGATCAGCTTTATAGCCTAGTTAACTTTGCCTCTACCGATTCAGGTAGCGATGATGTGCAGATGGCTGTTGATATCAAGTTCTTCCCCAATACAGCGGATAACGATTATTGGACAAGTACGCCTTCGGTAGAAAATTATGCCTCGATGGATCAGTCTGCCTACATGTGGACCTTAGGTTTCAACCGTTGGTATATGGGCGCTACAACGTCTTACTCATACTGTGTTAGTCAAGATGATTGTGACTATCCATCAGCCTTACCTGTCCGTCTTGTCGGTGTTAAATAAGAGAATTAGGGAAATATAATGAAAAAATTACTATTAGCTGCGGCGATAATCCTGAGTTTCTCTGCGTCGGCGGTGGAACAAGCTTGTGAAATGAGTTTCGATGCCAGTACACCGACCGCAAGATTTATCGATAATAATGACGGCACGGTAACAGATCAAGCCACTAAGCTAACTTGGATGCGTTGCTCTGTGGGCCAGAGCTGGAACAATGAGACTAAGCATTGCGATGGCATGCCAGTAGCTGTTTTCTGGCAAGGTGCGCTGCAAGCAGCAGACAATGCCAGAACGAATGAGGCAAATAAACTATATCACTTTGCTGATAAGACAAATTGGCGCGTGCCTAACATCAAAGAGCTTGTTTCTATACGTGAGCAACGCTGTGTGCATCCAGCGATGAACAACGTGATTTTCCCTAATGTCGATGCGATTGCTCAGGCCGAAGGCGGCTATTCATATCTGTGGTCATCGACTCCTGTTATTGCTGACGAAGGGATCATGAATTTAGATGTGACAGCAGGCGCCGTGGTAGCAAGTAGCTCGGTAGTGGATTATGTCAGGGGGGTGCTCTTAGTCGCCGATCCTGAATAATTAATGTTACTGGTATGCATACTTTTGGTACCAAGATATAAGCGACTCTCTCTGACATTTAACTATCAGGGAGAGTCCAGTTTTGTCTAGGTGATTGGGGGCGAGATGCTTATTTTAACTATTTACGTATGACGTCATACAGGGCTGGATAAAACTTCATCCCTTCAATAGGCTTCTGCTTCAACTCTTTCCTCATTTTTGATGTTGCAGCCTTGAAGGTTTCGATGCTTTCCCATTCGGCGATATTGATTAAATGAAACTTTGCATCCGGCTGTATAGATTGGTGTAGCTCGGTGGAGACGTAGCCTGGCTGTTCCATTAGAAAGTCTCTTGCTGCCTCCCAGTAGACAATGGTTTCAGTTTCTTGACCCTTTGGCACCTCAAAAGGGTTGATGAGTATGACATTCTGCGCCATGGCAGTGGTAGGGAGTATGATCATCAGTACGGTGATTAGTAAGCGTTTCATAATATTTCCTTTATATATTTATTGAGTTAGATTAATTGGATTTATAGTTTGGTTAAGTTGATTACCACCATGAACGGTATTTTCTATGGCAGCTATTGCATGTGGAATTTGCTTTTTTTAAAGCAAGTTTTGCAGCGTTAGTATCTTTTTGTAATATCGCAGTATTGAGGGCGTGAAAATGGCGATCCATGAGTGCTAATTCATTTTTAAACTTTGTAGGCGTGTTCCAAATCTTTTGTTTTGCTCTGCTATTCTCATGACTCCCCTGTGGAAATAAACCACTTAATGAGGAGGTTGCGGCTAGCAGGTTGCTGCTGTTAGCCAGTAGAACTGGCCAAGGGATCTCATCACTTTTAAGATCTGCTTCAATTTGATCATTGAGCTCCTCTATTTGAGTAAATGACGCTTTACGCTCTTTTATCTCATCCTCAAATTTATTCACCTTAGCAATAGCATTTAGCGAAAGTGTCGCGCAGATAATGATTATGCTAGGACTGTATTTCATTCTAATTATTCCTTTGTAGGTTGTGTATTGAATCTAGGCAACAAGTCTTCATGCCTTTGGTATGAGCAATAATTTACATGACAATCATTGCGTGCGCAACAGTTGTCATGTAAATTATTGTAACCGCATTGATGATGGAAGTATGAAATGAAAGTTTGGGATCTACCTACACGTCTATATCACTGGCTTCAAGTTGTTTTGGTTGTTGGATTAATAGTGACAGGTTATCAAGGTATTATGGTTCACGTGGGCTTGGGGTTAGGCCTAGCTACATTGCTTATTTGGCGAGTTTTATGGGGAGTAGTAGGTAGTGAAACCAGTCGTTTTTCTCATTTTGTTCAATCGCCCAAGACTGTAATTAATCATATAAAGGGTCAGAAGCAAGAGAAACCTGGTCATAATCCTGCAGGAGGGTGGATGGTTATACTCATGTTGGTAGTTTTATTCCTCCAGTGCTTAACGGGTTTAATCGTTGCGGGTTTGGTAGTAAAGATACCGTTTGCTGATATATGGTTAACCGAGGGTGTGGTTGAGAGCTTAATGGGTGTTCATGCATGGCTAGCAATATTATTACCTGTGCTAATAGGGTTACATTTGATGGCTATTCTGATTTACAAGTTACGCTCGAAGCCGCTAGTTTGGGCTATGGTGCTTGGGGTTCAAAGCCGAGCAGAACAGGTCGTATTAAGCTTTGAATCAAATAAACGTGCATGTGTAGTGTTAATTGCTTCGGTATTAGTTACCATTGCAATAGTTGCACAGTCATAATATGTTCGTGAGCAAATAATGAGTAAAAAGTTTGAGCGTCAAGCTAGCTTTGGATGGTTAACAAATGTTATTGCCAACAGGGCTGCAAGAAAATTTGAAGAGCAGCTGAAAAAGCAGGGATTAACTCTAGCCCTTTGGCCAGTTTTGATGTGCCTTTTTGAGGAAGAGGGGGTCACACAGAGTGAGATTGCCAGAAAATCTATGATTGAAAACTCAACCACTACCAGAACATTGGATAAACTGGTTAAGCTGTCTCTGGTTGAGCGACAAAGCGATCCAAACAGTCGTAGAAGTTTTCACATTTATTTAACCGAGAAAGGTCGAGCACTACAGAGTCAACTATTACCTATTCCTGTCGCGGTGAATAAAGAGTTATTAGCTCCACTCTCAGCGAGTGAGCAGAAAGAGCTGATACGTCTATTACAGAAGCTGGTCAACTAGGCTTGCAAACTGTAAAGCCCTTACACTTAAGCCGATAATCGGGCATCTAGGCAGCTAGACATATCGATTCAAACTTGTATATAAGGGCCAAATGATAGATAAAGGCCAATTCACCGCAGGGGTAGGCAAGTCCTACGAACGTTGATTTGAAGGCTCATCACAGCCCCTTCGGATTTGAGTCGATCATCAAGATTCAGATAAATCAGCCTCGATGATGTTGTCGGCATAGCTTTGGTAGGCACCTTGAAAGTCTCTGGCCATGGCATCGGGGAAGAGATGAAAATCTCCTGCTTTTAGTGAGCTCACTATCCCTTCGGCAACAACGCTGGTGGGCTCGGCAATGTCAGTCATGCCACCTTGGGCCGCCATATCGGTATTGATAGGACCAGGGTGGACACTCAATACAGCGATTCCTTTCGGCGCCAGGCTCTCTTTTAAACCTTGGGTAATAGAATATGCAGCCGCTTTTGATGCTGAATAGGTGGTGAGTGCTGCAAAGTTTTTAATTGAAGCTACCGAGTTGAGTTGAACCAAGGCACCAGGGCCATTTTTCTCTAGTACCGGGGTAAATGCCTGGGCTATGCGCAGCAAACCAAATGCGTTTATGTTTAGCTCTTCGATCAATGACTGCTCGGCATGTTCATCTAAAGGGGCGGCGACTTTCAATATGCCTGCGTTATTCACAACGACTTGTACATCTGCAGTCAGTTTCGCGGCTGCTACAATTGATTCTGGTTTGGACATGTCGATCAGCAGAGGGGAGACCTTATTTGCATATAGCTCTACGAGTTAGGTTGTAGAGTCGAGATCGCGCACTGCTAAATAGACCTTCTTAGCGCCGTGAGCCAGAAACGATTCAACGATTGACTTGCCTATGCCGCGATTCGCGCCGGTAACCAGCGCCACTTTATCTGTAATATCAAAACTCATTGCTAACTTCCTTCTCAAGGTTATCACTTTCTTTACGGTTTAAAATACATTTTGTACCGATCGGTACATTTGATATTATATTTACCGATCGGTACAATATTGTCAAGAACCAAGATTATTTTATTTATATAGATGAGCTGAGGCAGGTATGGCTTCCGGTAGAAAACGTAACTTCGATATTGATGGAGCCTTAGAGAAAGCGACCTTAGTATTTTGGCAGAAGGGCTTCGTGGGCGCGTCCATGACAGATTTGACCGAAAGTATGGGGATTAACAAGCCTAGCTTGTATTCGACGTTCGGCAATAAAGAGCAGCTGTTTGTCACAGCGACTGAGCACTATCTGGCCAAATATGCCGCGCCCCATGTTGAAATGTTGCAACAGCAAAATCTTAGCATCAAACAACGCTTGTTAAATTACCTCTTGTCTGTGATAGAGATGCATTGTGATGTATCGCTGCCAAAGGGCTGTTTTGTTTCTCTGTGCGCCGCAGAATCTGCTAGTCATGATATGCCCCAGAGTGCCATGGATGCCATATTAACGATCCAAGGCTCTCATCAAAAGTTGCTGACCGACTTTTTTAAAGAGGAGAAGGCTCAAGGCAATCTGGAGAAAAGCTTCGATGTTGAGGCCAATGTTAATTATATTTTGAGCTTTATTCATGGTTCTGCTGTGCTTGCCCGCTCGGGTAAGACACTCGATGAGCTGACTCAATCCGTTCACGTTGCCGTGAAGGTGTGGTGATCCTGCTGACACGTGAGTTTAAGCCTGCTAGTTTGTAACCTGCTAACTTGACTACATTATGGAGAGAGTGTGAAGACCATAGGAATGATAGGTGGCATGAGCTGGGAATCAACAGTCAGTTACTATCAGGCAATTAATCAAGGCGTTAAGCATGAGCTCGGTGGTTTACATTCGGCCAAAATCGCCCTCTATAGCGTCGATTTTGCCGAAATTGAGCGTCTGCAACATCTGGGAGAATGGGGGAAAACTGCAGAGATACTCGCCGAGGCGGCGCGCTCTGTTGAAGCTGCGGGGGCAGATTTTTTTATGATCTGCACTAATACCATGCACAAGGTTGCCGAAAAAATGGAGCACGCTGTGGAGATCCCTTTGTTGCATATCGCCGATGCTACAGCTCATAAGCTTATTGCAGATGGGGTAAAAACTGTTGGGCTATTGGGTACACAATTTACTATGGAACAGGACTTCTATAAGGGACGTTTGATCGAGAAATATGGTATCGAGGTGCTAACGCCTGATCTTGAAGATAGAGAAGTCGTTCATAGGGTTATCTATGAGGAACTCTGTCTTGGTAAAGTGGAGCCACAATCTCGCCAGTCCTACCTGAAGATCATTGAAAGCCTTTATGTTCAGGGGGCACAGGCAGTAATATTAGGTTGTACTGAGATCGCGCTATTAGTTAATCAGCAAGATACTCAAGTACCCTTGTATGATACGACCGCAATCCACTCAGAAGCTGCGGTAACATTTTCACTGGGCAAATAATTTGATTAATGCCGTTATTCAGCTGCTACCAATAGGCTAAGGCCGCAATCTTCTTCATCTTCACACTGGATTATATTGACGTTGCTAGCAGTAACTTGGGTGAGCATCGTCTTTAGCCGCATATTACTTTTATCAAGATTATTTTTCTCAAGGCCACTGTTTTCACGGTCACTATTCTCAATGGGAAAGATAACGGTTTCGACTTGGTTTTTACTGAAATTGTCAGAATGTGCTTGAGTGTTAAAGTAATCAGACATATCACTGAAGGTGAGCCAGAAAGCGTAGGCGACGATGCTGTAGATAGTAACGCGAAACATGGTAAAACATCTCTTGTTTGTAAAAGTTAGCGTACAATATACGCTTAATTTTCAAACAAAAATACTGTCAATATACTGCCTTGCATCTCACTGTTTTTGATTGCCTTTACAGGTTAAATGATCTGGATTTTCATCTTTATTGATACTAAATGCTAAAAAATGGCTTGGCGACAGAAAAATAGCAAACACCTGTTTGTTTGACGTTTGCTTAATCTTAATCTGAAGTACCTTTCTCTTAGGAATAAAACTCTGCTCAAAAATATGACCCTATTTGACTTTGAAAGCCTTATTATAGTTCGCTGATGACAATAGTTTGTTAGTTATCACTTGATAACATGAGATTAACAAGGGATTGCAACTAAAGACTTAAGGGGTGAGTTGCCTGAACTTTTCACACCGCTTAAGGTCTTATTATAAAAGGTTTAAATTTACTCCCCTTTATTTAAACTGAGTCTCTAGCAATATTCTAAATAGGTTACTCCATTTTGAACATAACCCCATTACGTCGTCTAAGACGCTTACGCAGCTCCGAAGTCATGCGTGATCTATTGCGTGAAAGCCACCTTTTACTAAACGATTTAATTCATCCAATATTTATCGAAGAACAGATCGATCAAGTAGTGCCTATTTCTACCCTACCTGGTATCAACCGTATTCCCGAGGGCTGCTTAGCCGATGAGGTTAAACAGCTTTACGCTCTTGGCATACGCTATGTTATGCCTTTTGGCATATCTCACACTAAGGATGCTCAAGGAAGTGATACTTGGAACGACAATGGTCTACTTGCTCGTATGGTCAAGACGATAAAATCTGCCGTTCCCGAAATGATGGTAATTCCAGATATTTGTTTCTGTGAATATACCGATCATGGTCATTGTGGTGTAATGCAAAACAACAAAGTATGTAACGACATTACAGTTGAAAATTTAGTCAAACAATCGGTGACCGCAGCTAAAGCTGGTGCTGACATGTTAGCGCCATCGGCAATGATGGATGGCCAAGTAAAAGCCATTCGTTTAGGACTTGATGCCGCTGGTTTTCAAGACGTAGCAATTTTGGCACATTCGGCAAAATTTGCATCTTCTTTTTATGGCCCATTTAGAGCTGCGGTAGACAGTGAACTTAGTGGAGATAGAAAAGGCTACCAACTCGTATTCTGGTCAAGCACAACTGGACACCTGACTTTGTAACTTTTCATAGTTGCTCGGTGTTAAATCACCTAGCGTAGTATGTAACCGCTCATGGTTGTAATACCTAATATATTCCTCAACATCTTGCTTCATTGACTCTCGTGTTAAATGAACTACATTCAACAGCCATTCGTGCTTTAAACTACCAAAAAATCGTTCAACGACAGCATTATCTAGGCAAGCGCCAACACTGCTCATAGAAGGTGTCATTCCGCTCTTTGTTAGCAAGCTTTGGAATTGCTTACTCGTATACTGCGAGCCTCTGTCACTGTGAAATAAAACACCGCAGCCTGGTTGACGAAGTGTTATAGCCACCTGTAATGCACGTTCAACCAAGCTGACGGTCATTCGTTTCGAGATACTCCAGCCAATGATTCGTCTAGAGTGTAAATCCATAACAATAGCTAAATACATCCAGCCTTCGTTAGTTCTCAGATAGGTGACATCACCTGCCCAAGCTTGGTTAGGTTCAGCAGGGTTAAAGTTCTGGCTCAGCACGTTATCTGCAACACTATCACTGTGTTTTCGCTTAGTCGTTACTGTATAGGCTTGGCGCTGAGTCACCACTAAGCCAAGCTTTCGCATGATAGAGCGAGTGCGATAACGGCCGATGATATAGCCTTCTTCACATAGTTTTTTGGATAACTGACGTGAGCCTAAGCTGTTACGACTGCGCTTGAAAAGGCGCTTTGCCGTACGATACAGTTTTAGCTCATTTTCGCTAATAATCTTAGCGGGCCTAGATAGCCAATCATAGAAGGCACTACGGCTAACGTTCAGCACCTTACAAACTGTTTTTATTTCGAATTGAGAGCGGTTGTCTCGAATATACCGAAACTTTACTTCATTTCTTTCGCGAAGAAGGCACTGGCCTTTTTTAATATTTCTTTCTCTACCCGAAGCTGCTTAACCTCTTTTCTTAGGGCTAAAAGCTCGGCTCTCTCATCTGAAGTTACGTTAGAACTCTCTAGCTCTTCAGCCTTCTGTTTCCAGGTATAGAGCAGGTTGGATGAGACACCAAGCGCGTCTGCGGCTTGTGGAACGCTATAGCCTTGTTCGGTTATTAAGCATAAAGCTTCTTCTTTAAACTCTTTGGTATAAGTTCGGTACTGTCTTTTCGTATTCATGCTCACCTCGATTGATAGTTCTATTATCCACAATCATGGTGTCCAGATCGATTAGACCAGAATAAGAATGAGAACAAAACATGGTTAAACACTTAAACACTAAATTTATAAGATGAGCCCACCGATCAAGAATCCTAGGGCTACCGAGGTAGATATGGTCACAAGACCTGGAATAAAGAAGGGATGGTTAAATACTAAATTGCCTATGCGAGTCGATCCTGTATCGTCCATCTCAACTGCTGCGAGTAGAGTCGGGTATGTGGGCAGTACGAACAGGGCGCTAACTGCGGCAAATGAAGCGATGGCGGTGAGTGGCGCAACGCCGATGGCTAAAGCCGCTGGCATCAAGGCTGTGGTAGTTGCGCCTTGTGAGTAAAGTAGCATAGAGGCGAAAAATAGGGTTACCGCTAGCATCCAGGGATATTGATTGAGGATGTCTGCGGAAAATTCTTTTATTTGATCGATATGGCTGGATACGAAGGTATCACCGAGCCAAGCTACCCCGAGCACACAGATACAGGCGCTCATGCCTGACTTGAAGGTAGCGGCATTGGCTATCTTAGATGCATCTATTTTAGTGAAGGTCACTATGGCTGTTGCTGCTGAAAGCATAAAGACCATGATGGCATCGTTGCGCCCCAGTGTGGGGTTTTCTATGATATTGACCGCATCGGAAATCAATGTTGCATACACAATCACACCCACAATGGCGGTAACGAATATTCCGGTGGCTAACTTGGCGGTAGGCAGTATCTCTCTTTGAGTTTGTCCCTTAAGTGTTACTAAGCCTTTTGCCAGTCTCTCCTGATAAATTTTGTCATCTTTGAGTTCACAACCTAAGAAATTTGCGACGAACGCGCCCACCATACAAGCGGTGAAGGTGGTTGGAATACAGATGGCGAGCAAGGTTAAGTAACCGACACCGAGAGGCTCTAAAATACCGGAGAAAAACACCACAGCGGCTGAGATAGGCGATGCCGTTATAGCAATTTGTGAGGCGATAACTGAAATACTCAAGGGGCGTGAAGGGCGAATACCTTGTTCCTTGGCGACTTCAGCAATGACGGGCAAGGTAGAAAATGCAGTGTGTCCAGTGCCTGCAAGTAAGGTCATAAAATACGTGACGATGGGGGCGTAGAAGGTGATGCGTTTGGGATTTTTACGCAGGAAACGCTCCGAAAGGTCAACCAACCAGTCTAAGCCGCCAGCTACCTGCATTGCGGCAATCGCAGCAATCACTGACATGATGATCAAAATTACATCGACGGGAATATGTCCGGTATCGACGCCCATAAATAGGGTCAATACTAAGACGCCGGCGCCGCCGGCCAGCCCTATTCCTATTCCACCAATTCGCGCGCCAAGATAGATAAAAGCAAGTACAACAAAAAACTCTATAGCGATCATAAGTAACCTTTATTTGAAACAAATTAGCGAAAATGTGGATGTCGAAGAAATGTTAGCTAAGTTAAACAAATTAGATTTTACTCCTGTTAAACCTTAAGTAGAGGGCTGTAATTCACTATTTGTTTAAGCTGTGATACGGCTCACGTGCTGCTTTTTCATAACTTGGCCTAGCGCACAAGTGAGTTACTACCAGGATAGGGATACCTGTAACATTGATAACTCGATGAGGGGCGATGTGAATTAAATATGATGTTTTGGCAATCATGATGGTGTGTTGAAACTGCAGAACATTCATTTTAGATATTTTTTAAAAATCAGCTTTAAGACTGACGGCCCGTAACGAGCATAGTGTTGAACTATCTCTGTAAAGATAGTGAAACACTCTTTAGCTTATTAAATGATACAAAATAGAACTGACGCAACTTAACTGCAACCCTTCAGAAACAAAACTCCTTTATAGTATCGTCTGGTTTTTTGGATAAAAGCCTGAGTAATTTGAACAAAAGAGTCAAATACTCGAATTAAAACTAGGTTAAATGGATAATATTAAGGGGTTAATATGTTTACCAAAGCAAGTTTACTTGCCTTGGCGATAAGTGGTGTTTCCACGTTCGCTCAGGCAGCCGATCATCTCATCATTTCTGAATATGTCGAAGGCAGCAGTAACAACAAGGCCATCGAGTTCTACAATCCTACCAATACTGATATCGATCTCAGCCAATACCAAGTCGAATACTATTTCAATGGCAGAACAGATGTAGGTTCGACCATAGCATTGACTGGAACCTTAGCTGCTGGGCAGACGTTTGTACTGGCAGACAATGATGCCAGCGCTGAGATTTTGGCCCTTGCCAATCAAGCGAGTAACGCGAGTTTTTTTAACGGCGACGATGCTATCGTCCTCAGGAAGTCGGGTGCGGTCGTTGATAGCCTAGGTCAAGTCGGCATTGATCCTGGTAGTCAGTGGGGAACGGGCGATTTGTCGACTCAAGACAACACGCTGCGCCGCGATCCCGCTCAGCTCATCGGCGATGTGGTTATTGACGATGAGGTGACATTCGATACCTGGCAGGGTTTTGCTAAGGATGATTTTTCAGATCTTGGGCAGTTTAATGCTGACCCAACTGACCCAACTGACCCAACTGACCCAACTGACCCAACTGACCCAACGGATCCCACAGAACCTGTGACTCTGGTGTGTAATGACCCATCCACGGCTATCCATGTTATTCAAGGGGTAACGGATACCAGTCCACTTAATGGTCAAGTTGTCGAAATTGAAGCCATTGTCACGAGTAATCAAGAAGCGGGTCTTAAGGGCTTGTTTGTGCAGATGGCTGACAACGAAGTCGATGGCGATCCTTTGACCTCTGAAGGTGTGTTCGTTTATACGGGCAGCGCCACGGGTTATCTTGCTGGTGATCGTATTCGCTTACAAGCTGCGGTTAAAGAGTATAACGGCTTGACTGAACTCACCGATGTCACCGCACATATGCTGTGTGATTCTGCCCAAGTGATACCAACCGCAGCAGTGGTGACATTGCCCATCGATGAAACGAGTGACTTAGAAGCATTCGAAGGGATGCGCGTTAGTTTCAGTCATAACTTAACCGTCAACGAGGTGTACAACTTAGGTCGATATGGTGAGCTACTGCTAGGTAGCCAACGTCACTTCATTGGAACGCAAGTCGCAGTGCCTGGCGCCGATGCGCTTGCTGTTACGGCGGCTAATGCCAAAGATGCCATAGTATTAGACGATGGCTTAACATCTCAAAATCCAGATCCTGTCCGCTACCCGGCTCCAGGCTTAAGTGCATCAAATACTGTGCGTGTCGGAGACACTATCACTGGGCTCGATGCTGTGATGCACTATGGTTTTGGTAAATATCGATTAATGCCACTGGATACGGTTAATTTTGTCGCCGAGAATGCAAGAACATCTGCGCCTATGCTCGCCGAAGGTGGCAATCTAACGCTTGCCAGCTTCAATGTGCTTAACTATTTCAATGGTGACGGTGCGGGCGCTGGATTCCCGACGCCACGTGGCGCGGATACCGCTACTGAATTTTCCCGTCAAAGAGACAAGATCATTGCGGCTATGGTTGCCATTGATGCCGATGTTGTTGGCTTGATGGAGATTGAAAATGATGGCTTTGGCAGTGAGTCAGCCATTGCCGATCTGGTCTCAGGCCTTAATCAGGCAATAGGTGAAACTCGCTATGCCTATATCAGTGCTGAAACAGCCGCTGGCATCGGGACTGATGCTATCACTGTGGGCTTGATTTATCGCTTAGACAAGGTGAGCCCGGATGGCGCGGCTAAGGTGCTATCAAGCGCCAATTCCCCATTGGATGAAAACAACGCACCACTGTTTAATGATGGCAAAAACCGCCCAATGTTAGCTCAGAGCTTCAGACATCTTGAAAGCGACGAGGTGATTGTGGTTGCAGTGAATCATTTCAAATCTAAGGGCAGTGATTGCGATAGTTTAGGCGATCCGAATATGAACGATGGCCAAGGTAACTGTAACTTGACCCGCACCAGTGCCGCTCAGGCAGTTGGTTTGTGGTTAGAGGCCCAGTACGCCGATGCCGATGTATTGGTGATGGGCGATCTCAATGCCTATGCTCAGGAGAATCCATTAACTGCACTTAAAAATGCCGGCTTTGTTGAGTTGTTCGAACACCTTGATAAAGAAAATGCATATTCTTATGTTTATTCGGGAGAGTCGGGTCAATTGGATCACGCCCTGGCCAATGCAAGTTTATTGGATAAAGTCATTGATGTAACTGAGTGGCATATCAATACCGATGAGCCAAGATTACTCGACTACAACGAAGAGTTTAAGTCAGATGCACAGCTCGCTGATTTGTACAATAATGATGCATATCGCTCATCTGATCACGACCCTGTAGTTATCTCTGTATTGCTTGGTGAAGAGAACCTTGCGCCAGTAGCCAGCTTTACAGTGTCTATTGATGGTGCCATGGTGACCTTTAACGATAACTCAACGGATGAAGATGGCGAAATAGCCAGCTACTCGTGGGAGTTAGGCGATGGTGCTGTAGCTGAGACTGCTATGGTTAATCATGAATACGCCCAAGATGGTGATTACGTGGTGACATTAACGGTTACCGATAATGGCGGGTTAACCCACAGCGTATCGCAAACCGTTACCATAGATACACAAGCTGACAAGATTAAGCCTGTGGCTGTGATTCAACATATCGACCTTTGGTTTATCGACTTGTTTGTGTCTATGAGTTTTGATGAAGATGGTTATATCACTAAGCATAAGTGGAAGTTTAACGATGGCAGTCGTGCATCGGGTCCACTGGCAATCAAGTTTTCCAGCCGTGCTAACAAGGTGAAGTTGATCGTTAAGGATGACGATGGCTTGAAAGGGAAAGCAAGTCTTAAGTTCTAATTAGTACTGTTACTCAGCTTTAGTTGATGCAGTAAAAAGCCCGCAGTTGCGGGCTTTTTCGTTTTACATCAATAAAAATTAAGCGCTTACTTCTTTATCCACTTACCACTTTTACTTTGGATAAACTGACCTTTCTTGGTTGCCTTCATTGCTTTCTCGGCAGCCATTTTACTGACCTCAGCGACTGAGATCCCATTCTTCTTGGCAATCTTCTGATAATGAGATTTACGCTTGGCATTGACCTGTTTCGCTAATGCGCTAGCATCCGGGCTGCTTTTCACTATGCCAAGATAGCCGTTTGTCTGCTCTCCAACTAAGCCTTGAGACTTAGCGTCATGTAGCGATATAGCGAATGCATTTAGGCTCAGCAATAGTCCTGCTGCGAGCACCAATAATTTGGTTTTCATTCTGTACTCCTTAAATTCTATAGCCGAGATTAAAACAGTTCATCGTTGGTCAGTAGCTCATCGAGCTCTTTATCGATCTTAATTCTGATCTCATGTTCAATCTTTACGTTCAGGTTAATCACAATTGGCTTATCAGGTGGCTCAATTTTGACTGTGGGTGTACAGCCTGTGAGCGCCAGGAGAGCGATCATCGCGCTAATGGTCGTGGGCAAAATAGGCAGTCTCTTCACTGAGTGTTCCTTATTTTATCAATTAAACTTTGTTGCAGGTTAGTATCACTATATCGCTTCGAGATGACTGTAAGCTGAACGCACAAATATCATCAAATCATCTCCAAGCAGTTAGTTCATCGTTAGTTCATTGGTTCTGCTGTCTGGGTCTGCAGCTATCTTTTGTATCTAGTTCATTGATTGCTCTATCTGAGTCTGCAGCTTATCGCCGATCTGTAAGCTCTTTAACAGTTGCAGCATGTTTTCCTCTTGAGAGTAGTTCAAGTGAATAGGACGTTCAATCCCTTTCGCTTTTCCTTTTACACTCACCTTTAACTGTGCATCACCGCTTGGTTGCATATCGAAGGTGCTAGCAAGCTCAGAATATTCGAGGTGTTCCATGGTGGAGAAGGCGAAATCTAAGTAGGGCTGTGACAGACGCATCTGCTCTACTGCCGGGTTACCGCTTACTGAGATAAGCCCCCCCGGCGCTCGTGCTGCCAGCTGTCCTCCGCTAACAGCGATCTTGCCATGGACTAAATCAACCGGTAATACACCATCGAAGATCCCGTCGGCATAGAGGCCGACCTGTGGCTGAATGGCTAGTAACTGTTCAAGCTCAAGACCCTGCAGGAGCAGATAGCCATGAGATTTGTCGTGTAACCTCAAGTTAAACTCGGGCAATAGTAGTTGTCCGCCAAGGAGATCGCCGCTGGCATTCATTTGAATACTCGCTGCACTTAAGGTGTCAGGAATGATAGACACTTCATTTTTGGCTGCACCTTGGATCTGCGTGTTTTGTTGTTCTGTTATTGATTCTGTTATTGCGTCTTTTATGTTTTTAGCCGCGAGTTTATCGTCATGGGTGATACTAAAGTCAGCTTCGGCCTTGATATCTGTGATCAATACGCCGGGATTAAACGCATCTGCAGAAAATTGGATATCCGGGCAGGCTAAGGTGCTGATGCTAGCTCCCTTAGACTCAGGGGCTGAAGACTGACTAAATTGCTCCAATTGATAGTGGCAATGAGCATGGACATCGGCTTCCTCGAAGGGAAGCTCGTTAATGCTACCGCTGAGGGAAGTGAGTTCAGGTGTAAAATTGATATTCATTTGAGTCGAATTATCATTTTTATTGAGTTCATACTGAGCTTGCAGCCGGGCATCACCTGTAATGAACAGGGATGTTGGCAGGGAATAATTATGGCTCACAAGGGATAAAATATTGCCAAGGCTAGTTGCTAAGTTCAGCTTTCCTGTGAGTTGCAACCCTGAGCTGTTAGCTCCGCTTTCAACTGTGGCTGCAGAATTCATTTTTGGCTGTAATCTATGTTCACTCACAAACTCCAGACCATCGAACTCCCAGCTTTCATGGGTATCTAACTTAACGCCATTCCAGTCTAATGATTGTGAAAGACTCGCCGTGTATAGACCTAGCCATTTTTCGGTACGTTTTCTTTTGTTTTTAAGGTAATGGTGAGTCAGGTCTGCGCCATTGAGCTTATAGTGGAGGAGGTTGTGCCACTGGTTTTGGGTTAATACCTGACTCAGAGCCTCCGCCGTGAAACCGGATACAAGTAATGAGCTGGGCTTTTCCAAGGAGAGATACAGGCCTGATAGTTTACCTAGGTATTCGCTTTTTTCTGCCGATGGTACAGGTTTGAAGGCCAACTCATTATCTAGCTGATCGAAGTTTAATGGAGGGACGCTTATTTGGAGCGGTTGTTTGTCTTGGTCTGCTGAGCCACTCATTCGCTTTATCACCAGTTGGTCAAGGCTGGTTAGATGCGTTATTGCTGTTGATACTGTGAGGCTGTCCCTTGAGCCTGTGGACTGAATAAATTGAACGTCTTCAGACTCGAGGGAGAAAGCGGATAAGGCTAATTGACTGTAGGCTTTAGCTGCTTGCTTGTTGCTTATTAGGTCTTGATCAACAAGCTGCTTTTCAATTAATAAGTGGCTCATTCCCTTAGTGCTGAACGCCAGGCTGTTAGCATCGAAGCTGAGCGCTTTAGCCCCAGAGGGTAAATCAGTGGGTATGTCTTGCTTGTAGTGCGTAGGGCCAACAGATAATGTCAGGTTGGGGATATCTAGGCTCATTGGACTCGCCTCATTCGAGGTTATCACCAGCTCATCATGGCTAACGAGTTTGAGATTGTTCAGCTCAAATTTAATAGGGGGATGATTATCAGTTTCTTTGGCTGATTGTTGTTTAACTTTGCTGGGAACTAGCTCCACACTGGTTATGTGCGCCTCTAGACCCGGTTTGATACTGAGCTTAAGTTGAGGCGATTCATGGTCTGTATCTGTCCCTATATTAATTTTACCTGCCAGGGAAACAGATGAAGCACCGAGTCTGATATCTGTTGTCAGCTTGTTGTTGGTAGGACTGTCAGAAATTTTATTTGCGACAGAATCTGGCTCGTTAGGTATTAAGGAACTTAGCAGTAATGCTTGCTCACGCGCTGCTGCGAAATGCCATTTGCTTTCAAACTCGAATGCCTGGCTCTGTGTGGGTATTTGCAGTGATAAATCGTTTGCTGATAATTGAGCATCCACCATGGCATCACGGATTTTAAACTGTGCATGGTCTAAAGAAATATGCTTAGAGACAAACGAATACTCTAAAGGCTCGTTCAGAGTCAATGACATCTCGATTGCTGGATTTTCATCCTTATCTTTTCCTTCTGCTGTCATCCTTCTGGGCTCGAGCATCGCCTTGATAAGGGGAGTGCTCCCTTGATTATGCTGCTCATTAAAGAGAAGGGGCAATAAGCTGTTTATCTGATGGGGACTCGGACTAATCTCAAGGACGAAAGGCTGTAGTGAGAAGGTGAGATCTGCAAGATGTCCGGCGATTTCAAATTTAACGCTATCTGGTTCTGAAGTTTCTTTGGTCGATGTATTTAGCGAATGTGGCGCTAAAGTGAGCCCTTCGAAATGACTCAGTGTCAGACTCGAGTTCTTTAAGACATGGGAGGATGTTAATTGGGCCGACTTTAGATCCAGTGTGGCATATGACGCTAGGCTGCCACTTAATTCTAACCCTAAACGTTCACTCTCCTGTTTAAGTGCAATCAGGGGGGCGAGGGCACTATTATCGAGTTCTTGTGCGGCGAGTTCACTAAGCAATGTGTATAGCTCATCGAAGACCAGTCGGCTCGATATGCGCCATTGATTCTCTGTTAAGCGGGCATCTAATTGGAAAATGCCATGACCTTTGCGACTGATTGCCGTATTTAGGTTGCCCTCTTCATCTAATGTTAAATATTCCATGGTCAGGCTCAGAGCGGAAGGTGAAATGCCTGCCAAGGTCAATGAAGTGGTGCCAATATCTATCTGAGGGAGTTCATTGAGATCCAGTGCCACGGTCGGCCCTTGCTGGTAGACATTTTTCCCTTCGTCAGTTAACACACCGGGATTGAGCTGGGCGTGTATCTCTTTGACAGAAATTACCTCTATTAAGTTCATCACCTGACTGGCAGAGAGTGGCTGGGAATAGAGACTGAAGAGACTCATATTCGTATCTAAGGTTAACGCTAAACCTTCGATGTTTATGTCGCTGTCATGAACCGTTAGCTTGAGTTCGGGAAACAGCCAATGGTGAGTCGAGGTGGGTCTAATGCTGAGTTGAGTTATCTGAGAGTCATATTCGGCGAGATAATGATTTGCAATACTCATTAATACTCTCTCGTAGCTGTTCACTAAAATGACAGCGAGAGTGAGTAGAGTGAAAGTCAAAGCCAGCATGAGCCGCTTTGTTTGGGATAGACGACTTAACATGTTAGATAATACGGTTAGCATGGATAAATATTGTTTGAGTTTAGCATGGAGTGATATTCAACCGTAACAATATCACTAAAGGTATATTGCAGCTAAGCTAGTGTCATTGGATTGGTGCAACTGATTGATGAAAATCTGTTTTAGCTTGGTGGGTTTCATTCAAAATTCCTTGTGGCGTTCATCATTAACGTTATGACCATGTCTATGAAAAAAGGGCTTATTGATAAACAATATGCCCTTTAATTGAGGTTTGGCTAATTAAAAATAGGTTAACTTTTCCAGCCAATCTTAGTGGTCAACATATGGGTCTCATCGGGGGCAAGTGTGAGCTTATCTTCAAGCACATTGGCCGCCTCGAGACAGACCATGGCCTGGTAGTCATTGCTATTGAAACGAGACAGACGCTGAGACTTATCAATCCAAGGGTTCCACAGTACAGCTGAGTGGCTGTTTTCACGGCTCACTTCAATAATGCCGTCTGGGGTGTGCAGCGTTTGTACATCGGTTAACTGGGTGTATACCCGATCAGTTTCTTTGTCGAATAGCACTTCATCGCCATTTTGTTTAAATGGACCTTCGCCAAACTCTATGTATTTTGAGCCTTCAAAGCCAGTGGCTTTAAGCTGATGAATATCTTGGATCGGGAAATAGGTGTGCAGCGCCTGGGTCAGACTCACCGGATAACTAGCCAAATTGGTGTTTTTTAATGACACGGTTAGGGTATCGGTTAAGGTAAACAGCATTTCGACACGAGTGTCGTGGGGCCAATAGAGCTTGTCTTCGTCACTTATCTTTAGAGTCAGTTTCAGTTCGACGGCCTGGTTTTTCATCTGTACAGATTCCAGTGCCCAGATGCGTGTGCGAGCGAAGCCATGTTGAGGCCAGTCAGGATTATCACTCTGGCCAAACCAGGGCCAACACACAGGGATCCCCCCTCGGATGCCACTGCCTGGCTGATAGTCATCGGCGGATGAGACCCAAAGTAGTGGTGCTTTACCGACAGGCTGGAACAAGTCTATTTGCGCGCCTTGCAGGAAAATTCGCGCCTTACATAATGGTGTATCTACATCGACATATTCTAAACCATTGGTGTGTTTTTTTGTGGTGACTGAGCCCATTTACTGCTTCCTCATTCCATCAATTCGCGCCGTACATCCAAGAGACCATATTTGTCTTTATATGTTTGAGCAGCGGAACTTATTTCAAAAACTGACGATTAGCTTACCCTGTTTTCTCCCCCTTCATAAGGGGTCGTTATGCTGAATTTATGGTAACGCTGTTCTAGCAATGGAACAAACTTGCTCTAATGGTGTTTTTTTTAGCCAAATTAAGTAAAGTGGTCGGAGTTCTGTACTTGTAAAATGATTAAATTAAACGCATGATTGAAACTTGTGTATGAAAGCTCATTCTAATTGAACTTAAGTATCAACTCACAAGATATCTTAGAAAGAAGACCTGATAAATAACACCTGAGTTTTACCATTTAGCATAAAAATAAAGGGAACAGGAATGCCAATATATCAAGCGCCACTTCGTGACTATCAGTTCGTGCTCAATGAACTCCTCAATATATATCAACGTACTGAGCTTAAAGGCTTCGATGAGATCGATGCCGACTTAGGTGATGCAATCTTGCAAGGAGTGGCGGATTTTACCACAGAGGTCATGTTGCCCCTCAATGGCAGTGGCGATGTGGAAGGCTGTAAGTTGGTGGATGGCAAGGTCATCGCTCCCAAAGGTTTTGCCGATGCCTATCAGCAATATGTCGACAATGGTTGGGCGACACTGACTTGCGATCCCGAGTACGGTGGACAGGGGCTGCCTGAGTCTATCGGTGTATTTGCTACCGAGATGAAAACGGCCACCAATATGGCGTTTGCCATGTATCCGGGTCTGACACATGGCGCTTATGCGGCAATTCATGCCCATGGCAGCGATGCACTGAAACAGAAATATTTAGAGAAACTGGTTTCCGGTGAATGGACCGGCACCATGAATCTTACAGAGTCCCATGCGGGGACTGATTTGGCGTTATTGAGAACCAAAGCCGTAGAAGCTGGTGAGGGACTGTTCGCTATCTCGGGTGAGAAAATATTTATCTCATCAGGTGATCATGATTTGGCGGAGAATATTATCCATCTCGTTTTGGCCAGACTGCCCGACGCACCGGAAGGGGTGAAGGGGATCTCATTGTTCGCCGTGCCTAAAATAATGGTTAATCCAGATGGCAGCTTAGGTGAAGCCAACAGTTTATGTGCGGCGGCGCTTGAGCATAAAATGGGCATTCATGGTAACTCTACCTGTGTGATGAATTTTGATGCTGCCATAGGTGAGCTTATCGGTGAGCCCCATCAAGGTTTGAGAGCCATGTTCACCATGATGAACCAAGCCAGACTCGGTGTTGGCGTTCAAGGTTTAGGTGTGTCAGAAATTGCCTATCAAAATGCGCTAGCTTATGCCAAAGACAGAATTCAGGGCCGCGGTTTAAGTGGCGTAAAAGATGCTCAACAAGCCGCCGATCCTATCTTGGTACACGGTGACGTCAGACGTATGCTGATGGCGCAGAAGTCTTTCAACGAGGGAGCGAGAGCCTTAATTGGTCAGCAAGCCCTATGGCTAGATGAAGCCGAGCGTCACCCCGATGCCGATAAGGCAAAGGCGGCTAATAAGCTCGCGGCGCTATTTACGCCAATCGTGAAAGGTTTCATCACAGACAGAGGCTTCAATGCCTGTGTTGATGCTCAGCAAGTCTTCGGTGGTCATGGTTATATTCATGAATGGGGCATGGAGCAATTTGTACGCGACATTCGCATCGCCATGTTATATGAAGGCACTAATGGCGTGCAGGCACTGGATCTCGTCGGTCGCAAGCTGATGGGTGATAAGGGGGCTACCTTGATGGTTTGGTCAGATATGGTTAAAACCCTTATCGGCGAAAATATGAATAATGATGCCATGAAGCCCTATCTTGCTGGCTTGATGGATGCATCGGGCGATCTTGAGAAAGCGACCCAGTTTATGGCCGTTAATGCTGCTAAGAACCCGGATATTTTGGGCGCAGGCTCTATGCCATACATGCAGATCCTTGGGATCACTGTACTGGCCTGGATGTGGACTCGCGCTGCTGCTGCAGCACTTGCGGCTCTTGAGTCTGGTACGGAAGATACCGCTTTTTATGAGGGCAAGCTTAAAACCGCTCAGTTTTATATGAGTTATTGGACGGTACAGACCCGCAGCCTACGTAAGCAGATAGAGTCCAGCAGTGAGCTTTTGACCCAACTTGAAGAAGCCGATTTTGATCTTTAATCTGTCAGGCTTAGCTTGAGTATGAGGCTTGATTATGCGCTTTTAGCCAGAGTCTAAGCACTTGAACTGTCGATAGTAGAAACAGAAGCATAAATGCCGAGGCATTTATGCTTTTTTTATGGGAGAAGATCTAGGTTATGAAAAGTTATCGCTTAAAGTGTCAATTTTACTGTGAATATGATTAATAATGAGCTTTACAGTTAAGTATTTCTCTGGAGAAGCGCTATCTTATAGCTTCCACTTAATTAAAGAGATCAGTTATGAAAGTTATCAAGCTATTACCGATTATGGCCGCGTTTATCGGCATATCTGCTTCGGCCATGGAGATATCCAGCCAAGACATTAAAGAAGGTCAGCTTATGGGCAAGACCTTTGAATTTTCAGGCATGGGCTGCAATGGCAGTAACCTCTCGCCTCAACTTTCCTGGACTAAGGTACCGCCCGGCACTAAGAGTTTCGCTATTACGGCTTATGATCCTGACGCGCCCACGGAGAGTGGCTGGTGGCATTGGACGGTATTAAATATTCCAGTATCCACACTCAGCTTGCCACAAGGGGCATCGGGTAAGGTTTCTCCGGGGTTGGAGACTCGCACTGATTTCGGTAAACCCGGCTTTGGTGGTGCATGCCCGCCCAAGGGCGATGGCATGCACAGATACCAGTTCACCGTGTGGGCATTACCGAAAGCTAAGATAGATCTTCCTGCGGATATTTCACCCGCAGTGGTAGGTTACACCCTCAATAGTATGGTGATTGAGAAAGCAGTGTTGACGGCCACCTATGTGCGCTAATTATCCTAGCTGTTGATAACGGCAGCAAAAAATACTCAGAGGGCTGAATGGATGACAAAATTAATTTTGGTGAGTCATTATCAGGGCATAGCACCACAGGCACTGCGAAATGTGCCTGTGCATAGCCCGAGTATTTTTGCTATCAAACAAGGCCGTAAACTCATGAGTTGGCATGAAGAGTCATTGGATATTCGTGACGGGGACTGGCTGATCGCAGCAGCTGATAGCCAGCTTACCTTCATCAATGAGCCTCACCATCAGCAGTTCAGCTCGGTACAGATATCTTTTTTGCAGCCACCAAGTCAAGAGTTGATGGATGAGATTGAACTTTATAGCGATGGAAAGAGGAAAAAAAGCAAGCACAGAGGAAACAAGGAAGCTGCTATGAGAGGGGCGGCCCTGCCATCGGCGTATCATGGATTTTCTTCGGCTCAATCGCCTAAATTAAGCGCGAATAGTCAACTCTGCTTTGCCTTAGAGCTATTATTGACCATGCAGGGGCAAGATTTAAGCCCTCAGGTACAAAGTTACTACCTTAATGGCTTCTATCAGCAACTCATGGAAGCGGGCAGCTTGGGCAAGCTGTTTCCCGGCGATTCGCAATCATTACGCCAGAGACTTAGCCGTTATCTGGCCCAGAGTCCTGGGGCCGAACATCACATTGAGCAAGTTTGTCAGCTTTTTTCCATGAGTAAGTCGACACTGACCCGGCACCTGACACTGGAGGACACGTCATTTAGGGAGGTGTTGGCCGAAGTGCGTATGCTCCACGGCCTGAGTCTGATGCAGAAGCAAACTTATCGACAGGTCGACTTAGCCCTGCTCTGTGGCTATCAATCAGAGTCTCGTTTTTCCCAACGCTTTGCTAAACAATTCGGGATAACCCCAAAACATTACATGAGTACGGTCAGGGGCTAGTTGGTATTTTATTTCAAAGGTATTGTCATGCTTAAGCAGACATATTTAGCTTTGTGGCGAGTGATTCATTTTGCGTGGTATCAGATTTGAGTGGGTAAACTTGTTATATCTTTGTAATAAAACATTCTCTATGCTGGTCTAAAATATATTGTAAATATCAGAATGGATTCTCCCTATGTCTTCCTTTTTCTCTTTCGGGATAAATTTAGCTAATAAACTGAACTTTAAAAAGAAGTTTTCTATATTAGCCCTTGCCACCTTATTACCCCTGTCTCTCGGTGCTGCTTATTTAATTCAATTGCAGTATCAGCAAATCACCACGGTTAAACACGAACTCAGTGGTTTGGCATTTGTGGAGCAACTATCGGGTGTCGATAAGCAAGTCAGCTTGGTGAGATTGAGCCTGATTCAACCTGGAGAACTTGCAATAAATCAGCTGGGCGGTGCGTTAACCGAGCAGGTAGAACAAGTATCGCGACATGCTGATTTATATAGGGAAGTCACGCCTCAATCAGTACGCTTGATAAATCAAGAGCTCTTATCATTCAGCCAGAAGTTTGCTGTCAGTCAAGAAGGTAAAGAGAGCCTACTCAACCAGATCAACGCACTTTCCGATCGAGTTCAAGATTTAAAAGAAGATATAGGTGCAGAAAGTGGTTTGTCATTAGATGATGAACCGAGTGGGTTTTATTTAGCAGAGCTTTATCTGTCACGTCTCTCGAGTATCAGTGACTTTAGCGACAGAGTCGTTGCCGTGTCTACTCAAGTTCTCATCAATCAAGGGTTTACTCAAGCGTCCTACACTCAATTAGTCGCTTTTAACAATAGGCTAGCAGAGCTATTGCAAGGGGCCTTGTTTCCTAAATCGATTGAACCTTTTGCAGCTTATGTGATCTGATCTTCCAATGTGGTTATTGGAAACATCAAGATGGGTAAAGCTAAGCGTAAAATGACCAATTGGTCTCAGTACAACAAGGCATTGATTAATCGAGGGTCCTTGACCTTTTGGATTGATGAGCACGCCATTAGCTCTTGGTGTTGCTCTGAACATCACGGCCGCCGTGGCCGTGGGTATATTTACTCTGATGTTGCTATTGAAACTGCATTGGTTGTTAAAGGTGTATTCAACTTATCACTGAGAGCACTAGAAGGTTTCACTACCTCGGTTTTCCAGCTTATGGATGTGCCACTAACCTCACCAAGCTATAGCTGCATTAGCAAACGTGCCAAGACCGTAAATATCAAATATCGCTCACCGAGTCGTGGCTCTGTGGCACATGTAGTGATTGATTCAACGGGCCTCAAAGTTTACGGCGAGGGAGAATGGAAGACTCGAAAGCATGGTAAAGAAAAGCGTCGTACCTGGCGTAAGTTACACCTCGCAGTAGATGCTAATACGCATGAAGTCGTAGCAGCAGAAGTCACTCTGGTTAACGTTGCTGATAATGAAGTGTTACCCACATTAATCAAGCCGTTAAGAAGACAGATTAAACAAGTTTCTGCTGATGGAGCATACGACACCAAAGCGTGTCACAAACTACTTCAGCGTAAAGGTTGCAAACCCACTATCCCACCAAGAAGCAGTGCTGGGTTTTGGGAGGATGGGCATCCTCGAAACGAGGCAGTGAGAGCCCTCAAAAATAATGAGTTAGCGCAATGGAAGAAGGAAAATGACTATCACTTACGGTCACTATCTGAAACAGCAATGTACCGATATAAGCAACTAATTAGTCCGAAACTTAGCCTACGAGATTATAATGCTCAAGTAGGTGAAGCGCTGGCAGGTGTAAAGGCAATGAACAAAGTCATAAGACTAGGAATGCCAGTTAGGAAAGAGGCTGCCTAGTTAGCTCAAACCCTTGGAGTAGCTGCATCTATAGCGAGGATTTGATCAACAACGCCTATTGCAAGGCAGTGAAAAGACACTTTCAAGACTCAATGAGCGAGAAAAGGATGATGCAACAGAGGCACTGATTTCCGATATTCAAGCCATGCATCAATCTATTAAGCAATTTATCAAGCGAGTAAACACAGACTTGATCACCCCAGATAATTTAAAGGTTAGTCTTCAGGCATTGACTCAACAAGCAGAGGGGTTAACTCAGCAATTAGAACTTGTGAGGGAGCAGACACATCGAGTCATGTTAGATTCACTGATGGCTCGTGAAAGTGACAAAACGCTCACCATGTTTTGGTTAATATTGATGGTCACAGCCGTCGTTGTGGGGAGCTTGTATTCATTGATTGTTATCTATAAAGCAATCGCAACGAATGTACATGAAATTGAGCTTATTGCTAACCGTGTATCTCAAGGGGATCTGAGTCAGGATGTCAACCTGAGTCATGGGAAGCCTTCAAGCTCTAACGACGGGGCCGGCACAGAAGCAGGCGGAGATGAATTTTCTAAAATAGCCAGCGCCTTCAACCTGATGTTAGGCAGCATCAGAACCCTGATAATCGAAGTTCAAACCTTGAGTAATCAGGTGGTGCTGGCCAGTGGCACCATGCTGGAGGTGACCCAGAGCGTGGAAACTACGTTAGCGGCGCAGCAGCAAGAGACACATCATATTGCCAGCGCCATTGGACAGGTGCTGGTCTCGGTAAATAGTGTCGAAGCTAGCATGGGAGAGGCGACGAGTATTACTTCCAATGCTCAGGAAGCCGTTACACAAGGGCAAACCGTCATCACCGAAACCGTACAAGGTATAGATTTGATCGCTCAAGAGGTGACAACTGGATCTGAAGTGATCAATCAGCTAGCGATTCATACCAGTGAAATCGGTAACGTAGTCGATGTGATCCGTGGCATTGCCGATCAAACCAACCTATTGGCATTGAACGCTGCAATTGAAGCGGCAAGAGCCGGTGAGCAGGGTAGAGGCTTTGCTGTCGTGGCTGATGAAGTACGCACTTTAGCCAGTCGTACCCAAGCATCGACTCAGGAGATCCAATCTATGATTGAACAAGTCCAAGTCGGTGTGAAGCAAGCGGTAAGCGCTATGGACTCAGGCACCAGGCAAGCTGATATAGGAGTGTCACAGGCCAAGGAAGTTAGCGCGAGTATCGAGCAATTGACTACCAACATGCAGGAAATTGTTGGCGTTACTCAAGAAATTGCACATGCCGTCGCCGAACAGCGTTCAGCGACAACACAAATAGACAGCAAGACACTCGCGATAGGACAAGGTGCTGATGATGCGCTTGCTTCTGCGCAAGGCGCATCTGAGATCTGTCTCAATCTGGCTGCAGATGCCAAGAAGCTTGCGGCGCAGATAGAGGGATTCAGGCTGTAATATTAGTGATTCAGATAGCTCCCTTCATTTTTAGTGACTCTTAAATTAGAGTCCCAGTATGGCTTCTATCTCTATTTTTAAGTCGCCGCAGAAGAGGGCATCGACCTTGATTAGTGAGCTTGCGGGTAAGTTATCTCCATAGATATCGAACAAGGTCTGCCGTAAAGGGACGATATCGGTTAAGTCTGTCACAAACAGGGTGACTTTAACCAATGACTCGAGTGTGATGTTTTGCTGAGTCGCGATTAGACTCAGCTGAGAGAATATGGCTCTGGTCTGTTCATCGATATTACTCGATTGAGCCTGAGTACCAAACGCAGTAAGGCCAGATGTGTACAGAGTATGTCTGTGAATGCTGGCGTGAACGTAAGGCCCCGCAATTTTGCCAAGCTCGGCATAATTGATCCGTTGAACATTCATATAAATTCCTTTTTATGCTGGATATACAGATACTCGATTCTGTATTTACAGCCATTTACTGACTATCTTTTCAGTTAACTGATGCACCTTAGGCGCAAACAGGAAGGAGATGCATGCGGCTGCGGGCCATGCCAGCATGAAGGCCTTGGCCCATAACCAGAGAAAATTAGCCGGTAGCCCTAAGTTGATCCATGTTATCCAAAGCGTCATCAGCAGGGACAATACAAAGGACATTAATAGCGAAAATATCATGGGTTGTTTCATCATTCCCCCTTGTAAGTGACACTGGTTAATTTTTCGATATAGGTCACTTTAGTCAAGTTACGCGCGAGATAAGCCAGTGTATGCTCGGCTTCAAAGTGTGCGCTGAGTGCATCACTGTTTATCCAATGTTCCCATAGGGTAAATCGAGACGGATTGTCTTGATGTTGCAGTACTTCAAATTTCAAACAGCCAGCTTCAGTGATTGTTGCTGCAGACAAAGCGTGCAGTGCCTGCTTAACTTGTTCTACCTAGGAAATAGCTCTTGGAAGGCTTGGTGTAGCTCGGTTTAAGCTTTTTCTAGTCTTTTGTGGCTATAGATATTAATCTACAGACCAAATAATGAGATTATTCAGTGTAGTGGTATGAGTTTTAAGGGAATTAAAAACAAGTTGTTGCGGTTTAAGTCCGTTTTTGTTACCCATTGGATAAGCTTTACAATTAAACACCCCAGATACAATAAACCGTATTATCATTCAGAAATTAAAAAGATGATGGATTGTGGGAGTGAAGCATTGGGTTTTGCTACCTTTCAGTGTTTATCATGTGGTAAAGGTGAGCATACAGTGAACTTTAGCTGCAAAGGCAAAGCCTGCCCGCAGTGCGGTAAGCGCTATTCACGTGAAAGTATGGAAAAAATAGCCAGCCGGTTATTACCTGGAGTCAACTACAGACAGGTAGTGTTAACTTTACCCTGTGAATTCAGGAATATTTTCTATAATCATCCACAACAAGGGGCATTGTATTCAGAGTTAATGAGTGTGGGCCATGCGTGCTTAGAGGCGCTCATTCAGGATTTACTTCTCTGTAATACGCTTAAAATAGCCAGTATCGTGTTTATTCATACTCATGGACGGAATGGGAGCTATAACCCCCATCTTCATATCTTATTAGGAGAAGGAGGGTTGAATCCAGAGACCAATCAATGGCTTCCAATAAGTTACTTACCTTTAGGCCGCTTACGGCTGAAGTGGCAAGCGCATTTACTTCACTTCATGGCGGCTCGTATCGGAGACTTAAACGGTATAATTAAGGCTCTGTGGGTTAAACATCCTGATGGATTCTATGCACATCCCGGAAATGGTAAAAAAGTTCCAACGAAGCATTATCGAGGGTTACTCAAATATCTGATTAAGTACTTAGCTTCCCCACCAATAGGCGTATCGAGGATATCCTGTGTTTCTGATGGATATGTTAGTTATTATTATCAATCACATAAAAGTAAGCAACGAGAATATGAGCGGGTAGAAGCTGAGGTGTTTATTGGGCGCATGGTGCAACATATCCTGCCTAAAGGATTCCAGCGAATTCGTTATTATGGGTTACAAGCGACAGCGAGCTTTAAGAAATGGTATGAAATTATTGCTATGGCAGTTGGAGATTTAGTTGATGGTATGATTAGCTACGTTAGTCGATTGAAATATTGTGATTTTTTTAGAGAGGTTGCAGGTAGGAATCCATTGGTTTGTACATTTTGTGGTGATGATATGGAATTAATTCGGTTATATCATCCTGACAGAGGGGTTTTCTATGATATATTTGCGCCTTGATCTTCTGCTGTTTGTTCTCATTACCGGCGAAGATGAGTTTGAGTATTATATGCAAGCGAATAGCGAGCCTAACTAAGGTGAACACAAACTGTTAGTTCAAATAGTGATAAAGCTTGGTATGTTAATATGCCAATTGATTGTGTTATACCAATCCTATTAAATATGTTTAAAGAGGCTCCATGCTAGAAAAGATCAATCGCTTGTTCCCTATATTTGCACTGCTCGGTGCTACAACGGCTTATTTTATGCCCCAGTGGTTTACCGAGCTTAAGTTCTTAATCGTGCCTTTGCTGATCATTATCATGCTCTCGATGGGGTTAACTCTTAGCTTGGATGATTTTTCGAGAGCCTTAAAGCAGAAGCGTGCCGTGCTGGTGGGACTGATTTTACAATTTAGTATTATGCCAATCAGTGCACTTTTAATTAGTTTAGCTTTGGGACTAGAGCATGACATGGTTATCGGTATGGTGCTGGTGGGCAGCGTCGCGGGGGGAACAGCCTCAAATGTGGTCTGTTATCTGGCAAAAGGTGATGTGGCCCTATCTATTACCATGACAGCACTGTCAACCTTGGCAGGCGTGTTACTCACCCCCTTGATTATCGAGCTCCTTCTAGGTCAGATGATAGATATTCCAATGTCGGCAATGCTGGTAAGCTTAGTCAAAATCGTGTTAATGCCGGTCGCCGTCGGAGTGATGATTAATCACCTCTTTAACTCTCAAGTCAGTAAGATAACGCCAGCTTTGCCTCTAGTGTCAATTCTGGCCATTGTGATGGCAATCACCATTATCGTGGCCTTGAACGCGGGTCAGTTCGACAAGATAGGGCCTATCATTTTTGTTGCTGTGTTCTTGCACAACGCTATAGGCCTTGTATTGGGCTATAGCTGTTGCCGACTATTAGGCTTTAGTCATACAGTTTGTAAAACTATCTCTATCGAGGTCGGCCTGCAAAACTCAGGTTTGGCCACTGCGTTATCTATTAAGTTTTTCAGTCCCGCATCGGCGCTGCCTGCTGCGATATTCTCTATCTGGCATAATTTATCTGGCTCACTGTTAGCGGGATACTGGTCGAGGGAACAAGAGGAAAGCCTTAAGCAAGATTATGTGGAAGATAAATAGCGGGCAGATCAAGGTTCACTGAGCGTATAAAGGCTGAGTGATTAGAGGGACTGAAGAGAATGAACCATGAGTCGATTGAAGGCATAAAAAAACGGACAGAGCCGAGGCCGTGTCCGTTTATCGTTATCAAGTGTCTAGCTGAATAACCAGTACTGAACAGGATCGGCAGGGCACTCGAATGGACCACATTCAGCGAAAGTACTGAGTACGTTCATCAGGGTGACCAAAAGCACTGCGCCAACAGCGACTTTACTCAGTAGCGGCATTTTAGACAGGCTTTGATACTTTACCTCTTGATACTGAGAGGTAAATGACAGCATGACACCTGTGCCCAATACGATCACCGAGAACGTGATAAAGGCCCAGGTGTAAAAATGGTATGACAGGAATGGGTCGCCATAAAAAGGCGTCCCAGGGATCACGTGTAATGCAACTTGTCTAAGGGCTACCGCTGCACCAAATAGTGCGCCGAATAGCATAATGCCGTAATGCGAGGTCCTTGGACCATAAATAACATTACAAAGCAGGCCAAACATGACGGCAACGAAACCAACCCTTTGCAATAGGCACAAGGGGCAGGGAAGCTCACCAGCGGCAAATTGAGAGTAGAAAGCGAATGCCAGTACCAAAGAGATGGCGATAGCGCCAAGTGCATTGAGTTGTCGCGATAATGATTCAGTCATCTTGAGCGTCCTATAGTAAAATTGCGAGAGTGTCGGTTGCATGGTGTGAGAACCAGTAGAGACTCACCGCAAGAGAGACACCAAAGCCATAGAATGCCAAGTTACGTTTGCCCTGTACCGCTAAAACCATAGCGATTAAGAACAAACAAAATATCAATGCCATCATAATTATTCCCCTAAATTATAATTGGTTACGTGGATATATTTTTCGAATATATCTTATATCTATTTAGTTAAGCAAGGAGTAAATTAGCCAGAATAATTAGCTCAACAATGGGTCTAAGTACAAAAGCGGTAAAAAACGACAATTCATGATGGATAAACTACTGATAAATAACAATTAGTTGCTGACGTTTTTATATGAGTTTTACCATGACATTTTTAATATTCAAAACATAACCAACTGCTAAATAGGTATATTTTAAGATTTAGCGCCAATAGGGACACCTTTGTCATTTTCAGAAGACGACTGCACACTTGTCAAAAGTCGATTTCACTTCATAACCCTATCAAGCAACGGGGTTATGAGTTATTTTTTATTTAGTAACTTAATACCATCTTCTCTAAGCTCTCCTTTCGGTGATACATGTCTGTATAAGGTTTGTCGGGTAATTCCCAGTTCTTCACACAGTTCACCGACCTTGGTTTCTCGCTCACCCATAGCCGCCATAGCAAGGCGTACTTTGGCTGTGGTCATCTTAAAAGGCCGGCCACCTTTTCTTCCCCGGGATCTTGCTGAGACAAGCCCTGCTATGGTGCGTTCTGAAATGAGCTCGCGCTCGAATTCTGATAACGCGGCAAAAATCCCAAACACCAGTTTGCCCGCAGGGGTCGTTGTATCAATAGTTGCTCCTTGCCCAGTAAGTACTTTAAGGCCAACACCACGGTTATCCAGATCCTGAACTGTATTGACAAGATGGCGTAAACTTCGCCCAAGACGATCAAGTTTCCAGATAACGAGTGTGTCACCATCACGCAATGCTTTAAGGCAAGCATGCAAACCGGGACGATCATCTTTTTTCCCGGAGGCCTGATCTTCATAAATGTGCTCTCTGTCTATACCAAACTCGGTAAGTGCGTCAATTTGTAATTGAGTGGACTGAGAGCCGTCCTGTTTAGAAATCCTTGCGTAGCCGATATTCATCTGAATGACCCTGTTGTCACATAAACCTTCGATTATGTGACAGTCTGCGCGAGGAAGACCTAGCTGTCAAAATTTGTCACTTAACCCGTTATTTAATTTAAGGTATGCAAAGGGTGAATCAGGAACATAATGTGACAGAAATTCCGAAGGGATCCCATTTCTGACAAATATCTTGCGTAACTCCTCCAGATCTTGTCGTCCATAGGATGCCTTATCAGACAAAGTGGCTACCCCTAGCTCGGTGATTAGCGGTGTATCAGACTCCATTCCCAGACCTCGATTCGGTGCACTCGAGTATTAAGCATAGTTGAGGTTGGTGCAGATGACTTCTGACCTTTTACAGTCAAAAGGCGTCTGCACACTAGGCGCTACAGCCAGTCAACTGGTGCAGTAGTCTTCTGAAAATGACAGTTGCGAACAGAGACACGATAGTTCACAAAAACGGTCGTTTTTATGAGCTATCGATTGATATCAATCCCAATGGCTGTCATTGGATTAGGCATAATAGACATAAGTTGTTATGACCTTTTAAGTCCAATGGAACGAAAACGTACGATAAGAAATTCCAGTACCACCTGTAGATAAGGATGAACGTTGCACTACTCTCTGGCACACTACCCTATATAGGCACATAATGTGCAATCGAATCAAAAATAGATGTTTGTAAAATATCACTAATTGGGGTTAATTCCACATAGCACTGGTTTGTATTCATGATGGGCTACAGCCTTTATACAACAAGGGAACAGTTAATTTAGCACTAAGATTTTTCTCACCAAAAGAATCTGCAACATACTGAATACTAATAATATTACCTGTTTGGCGAAACTCAAAATTTCCAAGTAAGTTAATGTGTTGCCAAACAACGGGAAAAACCACATTATTTATCCTAATAATTATCGCAGACTGACATGCTGAGACTGTTATCAGTAAAAGATATTATTGCTAAGTTCTAGTGAGAAATGATGCAGTAAATACAGTAAATTTAAGCTTACAAGGAACTTGAATTTTAGTAATGTATACATTGCGTTTTGTCACAAGTTTACCGTACTTACGACACATTAGTTATTTTTTATAGTATAAAAAGGCAACAGTTACGATGTATAAAATACTGACCAAACAGAAAAATACGCAAGCTCGCAGAGCATCAACTAGCTACTGTCAAAATAATACAGATTCACACACATCATCTCGTCAAGGTGCTCTATTACCTTTTATGAGCAATAATATACGAAGAGTGAGTTCTCTTCCCAATATGTCCATCTCTTTAGAGTCTTCTCAGACACCAAATAATAAAATTAAAACGTCTCAGCAAGTAGCTGATGATTTGGAATTATTTTGCGAGGAACTAATGGATCATCCATCGATAACTAGTGTTAAGAATATGGATTTTGAGTCTCGCAGAGGTAAAGGGCTTTTGTACCGATTACAAGCTTGGGCTTATCAGCAATATAGAGAAGCTGTAGATGAAGATGTTAAGAGTGTTGACCAAGACAGACATTACGGTTTGTTGAAAGATATAGTCAATAGAGTTCCTAATAAACTTAGTGTTGAGATTCAGTACCTAGATACTGCCCTAACAAACAATAGCCTTTATAAATGTGTTGCTCCTGAACACTCTCTCGTATTAACAAGGCTAGAAGATGGGATATCTAATACCCAAGAAGGAAGGCTATCATTGAAAATCAAACCGGAATGCTATTTTGAGGTATTCCAAGCTTTAACAAAATTTGTCCTTGAACAGAAAGATGGAGTATCTCATGCTAAGTTAATGCCCCCCATTACTATTGGTTCTGGGCCAGAGGATGCTGTTATATATATGAATAAAATGGATTATAGCAAAGATATCTCAACTTACCTTAAAGGGTTGTCAGTTCTTAGAAGTAGTGAAATTGGTATATTTTTCATGGATGAAGTAACTTCAGGTTGTTATTCAAGGAAGCTTCCTACGTTAGCTTATGATACGAGTGAAGGTGGATCAGCAGGAAGCTTAGGCATGTTTTTCACAAAACTAGCAGTAGATGCTGCAATACAGCATAAAATTAGCGGAGATTCTATCAGTAAATCTGTTTCTGATACTTTGCATAAAAACAATATGTTCATAGAGTAAAAAAACCTCGTTTTTCTGGTTCCTGTTATTTCTATGTTTTCGCGCCGGAAAACTGCCAATAAACTCGCTATTTTAATCTATGCAATATTGAAGCAGCAAGTTTATCTTTATTGATACAACTTTATCTTGAATTAGCTAAGTACAAAAGCGGTAAAAAACGACAACTCGTGATGGTTAAGTTATTGATAATAAACAGCATAGTTTTAATTTTATATTTTGAACTTTTAAAATAATATAAAATTCAACACCTTAAGGTATATCGTTTAATGGTTTATTAGAAGGAAAGCTATGGATGAAGGTTACATCCCATTATGATGACAAACCAGTGCTATGTGGGATTAACCTCTAATTTGGAACCGTTGAGTTAGTTTTATACTACTAGTTCTCAGCGTAACCATTGACTAATGTTAGTTTGCCTTTACAAAATTATTGGTACTACTGAATGTTCCGCTTCCCATGTAAACACTTGCAGGATCTGTAGTATTGGGAGGATTCGGCATTTGTGCAGGTTTCGTTACTGTTAATTTAGCTGTAAACGAACTCCCTACAATAATCACTTTTTTCTTACTAAATACATGATTTGCCACTTGATCATAATTCAAACTCTCAATGGTTAAATAACAATCACCTGGGGTAGTGAATGAACCGCTGGTATATTTAATATTCTGTAATTTTACTTGCTTTTCATCTCCATCAATGCAGATAGATTTTCCTGATATCTGAGCGTGCCCAGTCCCATTTATTTTAGTCTTTAGCCCTCCAATAGCGATAGCTGGTGTAAAAGTAGGGGAAAAAATAACTTGATCACCATCGACAACTATATATTTACTCATGTTTCATCTCACTTTTCATAATGTTAAAAAATTTGGAAATGTTCTCAGATTTCTGGAAAGGGTTTCCTTTTCAGTGATGCCGCTTCTTATTAAGAGAAACACCATATCATTTCAATTAAAAAGAGTGATGCGTTCATGTACCAGAGGGCCTATGAAGGTCAGTTGTTTATAAAACTCAGACTCTCAAAAAAGGTATCTATCTAGAAATTAACTCTTGGAATGCTGGTATAGCTAAGTTTCAGGCTTTCCTTAGCTTTTTTTTGTTGAAGAAACTAATCTATTGGTTGAATTATCAACACTCTTCAATCTAGCTGTATAAATTTTAATAAATCATGTGTTGCTCCATATTTAAGCTCTATAAACTTTATCGAAAGATGACGACACAATGAAATTAACTTCACTTATACCTGCTATATGCCAGTGTTCATTGAAGGTGCAGTTTATTCAGGCGTGGTTCAAAGCAAGTGAACAAATCTGACCTCGCCAAATAGATACTTGTAAAAAAACAATATTAATTTAATATTTAACGACAGCAGGGATTAAATCATAAAATTGTGCTGAATTGTCATTTCTATGTAATCTTGGCTCTTTCGGCATGATTCTCCCCCCCTAAAAAGTAATCGTGATTTATGGGTTTCAGGTTATCAAAAACGTTCTCAAAACCAAATTATCAATAAGAAGTGGAGTTAACGAGTTTGATAACCACTTACACCAACGTAAACATATCTTAGGCTTTGTTCAAACTCCTCCTGAGAGCGACATATCAGTTGCTATATAGAAGTGGGTACTTTGGCTGTAGACCTCCACATAAAAATCAACACACCTTAATATTAGCAATACACTTTCTGCAAATGAAACTAACCCAGTTTGACTTAACTCTTTGTATCCATTTATGGTATAAATCTAAGCTCGTAATAACGATCAACAAGTCACATCATTATAAATATAGACATGATATTTTTGAGGAACTATCACTTACATAGACTAAACCAGTCTTAATCATTTGAGCGCTTAGGGCGTCCAAAGGAAGTAAAATCGATGACAAAAATAGCTATTTTGGACAGTAAAAAACAAAAAGTATTTGATGCACCGCCTAGGTTAAAAAAAGAGGATCGTGGTCGTTATTTTACACTCACCAATGAGCTTAAACAGCGTTTATTTAATGGACTTCGTTCACCCATTAATCAACTTGGATTTATTTTACAGTTGGGATATTTTAGAGCATCAGGACAATTTTATGGGCCTGACCAATTTTATAAACGAGACATTAATCATGTTGCCCGAACACTGAAGATGGCTACAGTTGATATTGCTCAATACAACGAATCGACACGTAAACATCACCGTAAACTTATCTTAATTCAATCGGGCTGGCGTTTCCCCTCCAGTGAAGACGATAATAATCTGAACAGCCAAGCGAAATGGTATATCGAGCAACAACTTTCACCTAAAAAAGTACTACAAACTTTGGTCGAATTCTGCTGGCATCATCATATTGTGATCCCTTCTTATAGTAAATTTTCAGACATCATTACCCGACATTACAATGAATATGAAGATAGCCTATTGCTGACATTGAAAAAGACATTAACCATAGAAGACAAGGCTCGTTTGGATAGTTGGTTTTATGCGCCGGATACTAAGGCCTATAATAGGCCGCCCATCACAGAATTACGCAGTATCAATCAATCCGTGTCACCGGGCGATATTCAGAAAAATGTCGCCACCTTTAATAGCATCAAATCGGCCTATGATGGGTTTGATGGTGTGATGGGCCTTGTTTCCTAAATCGATTGAACCTTTTGCAGCTTATGTGATCTGATCTTCCAATGTGGTTATTGGAAACATCAAGATGGGTAAAGCTAAGCGTAAAATGACCAATTGGTCTCAGTACAACAAGGCATTGATTAATCGAGGGTCCTTGACCTTTTGGATTGATGAGCACGCCATTAGCTCTTGGTGTTGCTCTGAACATCACGGCCGCCGTGGCCGTGGGTATATTTACTCTGATGTTGCTATTGAAACTGCATTGGTTGTTAAAGGTGTATTCAACTTATCACTGAGAGCACTAGAAGGTTTCACTACCTCGG
This sequence comes from Shewanella psychrophila, assembly GCF_002005305.1. NCBI lineage: Bacteria > Pseudomonadati > Pseudomonadota > Gammaproteobacteria > Alteromonadales > Shewanellaceae > Shewanella > Shewanella psychrophila. The sequence continues at coordinate 1,660,866 of NZ_CP014782.1, read as the reverse complement.
TTTTCCAGCTTATGGATGTGCCACTAACCTCACCAAGCTATAGCTGCATTAGCAAACGTGCCAAGACCGTAAATATCAAATATCGCTCACCGAGTCGTGGCTCTGTGGCACATGTAGTGATTGATTCAACGGGCCTTAAAGTTTACGGCGAGGGAGAATGGAAGACTCGAAAGTATGGTAAAGAAAAGCGTCGTACCTGGCGTAAGTTACACCTCGCAGTAGATGCTAATACGCATGAAGTCGTAGCAGCAGAAGTCACTCTGGTTAACGTTGCTGATAATGAAGTGTTACCCACATTAATCAAGCCGTTAAGAAGACAGATTAAACAAGTTTCTGCTGATGGAGCATACGACACCAAAGCGTGTCACAAACTACTTCAGCGTAAAGGTTGCAAACCCACTATCCCACCAAGAAGCAGTGCTGGGTTTTGGGAGGATGGGCATCCTCGAAACGAGGCAGTGAGAGCCCTCAAAAATAATGAGTTAGCGCAATGGAAGAAGGAAAATGACTATCACTTACGGTCACTATCTGAAACAGCAATGTACCGATATAAGCAACTAATTAGTCCGAAACTTAGCCTACGAGATTATAATGCTCAAGTAGGTGAAGCGCTGGCAGGTGTAAAGGCAATGAACAAAGTCATAAGACTAGGAATGCCAGTTAGGAAACAGGCTGCCTAGTTAGCTCAAACCCTTGGAGTAGCTGCATCTATAGCGAGGATTTGATCAACAACGCCGGTGTGATGAACACTTTAGCACTCACTGACCAAGCTAATGAATATTTTGCAACTTGGGTGCAAAAAGCTCAGACATTCCAATTAACGAGTTTTGCCGATCGGCATAAGTCTTATTTACATATTTTGGCTTACCTTAAACATCAGTATTATTTAAGGCAAGATACCTTAATCGATATCTTCTTAAAATCCACATTATCAGCGAGATCTCAATTACAGCGACTCATTCAAAAAAGAGAGAGCGAGCAACGAAATCATCGCAATAGCGCCATAAAAACGGTGTCAAAATCCAACAAAGATCTCACCGTTTTTTCTAACCAGGTGATCAGCATCGTCACAATGGCGCCGACCACTGAGATTGAAAAAGTCAGGGCCTTAGAAAATCTGGTCGAGGAACACCTCAAATCCTTTGATGAGAAAAAACGTCAGCGCATCGCAAAAATGGAAGCCTTATTGGAAAGTCTGTCAGACCAAGGCTATTTCTATGATTTAATTGAATCACAATCAATCAAATTACAACGCAGAGTCTCCAACATCGTCAAAACCGTTGAGTTCTCAGAGAGAAGCACAGATAAGGCATTATTGAAGGCTGTTGTGCATTTTAAAAAGACCCATGGTGACATTGGCCAGTCGCCCCCTTTAGCATTTCTAACCGAAAATGAAATGGAAAGAGTCTGCACAGAGGAAAGCCCACTTCGGGTTTCACTGTATAAATCATTGCTCTTCTTTCATATTACTGATGCAATAAAGTCAGGCGGACTTATTTTCGATTCGACCTACCGTTACAAAGGTATATTTGATTACCTGATCGATGATATCACTTGGGCAGAGCAGCGTGATAAACTATTGGCAACAGCAGGGTTAGAAAATTTTAGTGATGTTATCACCGTATTAAATAAGCTTAAGAAACAACTAAATGGCAAGTATCAAGATATCAATCAACGGGCTTTACAAGGAGAAAACCGTTTTTTGTCATTTGATAAGACAACAGATAAAGCCAAGGTTATCACGCCTAAAATTGATAATGACGATTTTGCATTTATCGGTGATACATTAATGCAGGCTGGATATGTGCCAATCCAGACAATCCTGTCAGACATCAATACTGTGTGTAATTTCAGTGATTGTTTTACTCACTTTATGAATAAGCACAATAAAATGAAGCCCTCGCCAGAAATGTTAATGGCCGCGATCATGGGGATTGGTTGCAACATCGGCGTGACCAGAATAGCGAATATTTCTATAGGGCTGAATGAAGACACGTTGGAAAATACCGTGAATTGGTTTTTTAGTTTACCCAATATTCAATCGGCCAGTGATAGGATCATTGAATATATCGATAAACTATCTTTAGCCAATGCTTATAAATTTGATCCTGAAGCGACGCATACCGCAAGCGATGGGCAGAAATATTATGTTGCGGTTGATTCACTCAATGCCGCCTATTCTTTTAAATATTTTGGTAAAGATAAAGGCTCAACGGTATATACTTTTTTGGATGAGAAGCAATCACTTTTTTATTCCAACCGTTCTTGTCGCATCGAATGTTTACTTAGCACAAAATGCTACGCCAACCCAATTGGATGAACTTTCTCAGCACAGAATTATTGGGGTAAATAATATTTCTCTATGGACACTGACCCATAGCGTCACCGGGCATAAGGTGGAGCTTAAACCTAGTATCAATACTTTTGTCAATGATATTAAGATGGCCAGTCAGTGGGCCTGTGATGGGATAGGCATTGCTTTATTGCCTATCAGCGAAGTATACCAAGATTTGCAAGAGGGTAATTTAGTGCAATTACTCACAAAATGGACAGGTCCCAGACGTGAGCTATACGCCGTCTGGCCTAGTGGTAGGCTCTTGAGCGCCAAAGCCAAGTGTTTACGTGACTTTATGCAAGATTATATCGATAAAGATCAGGTGTTGCAGACTAAAGAGATGATTTTCAACAAATCGACTTAGAAGGTAAACGTGCTTTGTATCCGTTTGTATCTGTTTAGGTGTGGACGCTACAATTTGCCAAGGAAGTTAACAACTGATTTACATAAGGTGGTGGCTCTCATTGTTAAAGGGGGTCCCTATGAAAAAAATAATATCGATTTTGAGTCTATGTGCTCTAGCTTCAGCTTCACAATCTGCGATTGCGGAATTTGTGTCACCGAGCCCGTTTAATGATTGGCACAAGGTGACAGCTAAGAATGACGGAGAGGTAACCACAAACAGTGACAGTGAAAAACTCAACAGTCAGGCGCGTTCAAGTCATCAGCTAACAACGAATATTGCCGCATTAAATCAGATTTTATTAGCAACGGATAAGCGTGTTGTAGTGACATTACCGCTTCCCGATGGACGTTTTGCAGACTTTGAGTTAAAGCCTGCCGCCATCGTTGCTAGCGAGCTTAGTGAGAAATATCCCAATATCAAAACCTTCAGTGGCTTTGAACTTAACAATCCGGACAATCATGGTCGCTTCGATATCACCCCTGAGGGATTTCATGGCCTCTTTCGATACGGTGATAACACTGTCTATATCGATCCCCAATATCAAGGTAATGATGCGCGTTATATCAGTTACTTTAGAAAAGATGCGCTACCCTTAGCACTTGAAAATATGCCGAAACGACTCCCTCCTAAGAGGCTAGGAAAGGAGCAAGCATCATTACTCAAGCATGTCCAGAAAGAGGTGGTGAGTAATAGCCAAGGCCAGGTAACACAATTAAAAACCTACCGTATTGCCATATCGGCTACGGGTGAGTACACCCAATTTCATGGCGGTACCAAAGAGAAAGGACTAGCTGCTGTTATCACTATGCTCAATCGTGTCAACGATGTTTATCAAGCCGATCTTGCGGTGAAATTAGAGTTAGTCGCCAATAATGATGCGCTTATTTTCGTTGATCCTGATACCGATCCCTTCGCTAACACTGATGCAGATGGTGAGGCTAATACTGGCATCATAGATAATGCCATAGGCAATGCGAGTTATGATGTTGGCCACGTTGTAGGAACGGGCGGAGGTGGCCTGGCTGCATTTGGCGTGATATGCGACGTTAACTCAAAAGGAGACGGCGTCACAGGCAGTGAGAGTCCAACGGGAGATGCATTTAACATCGATTATGTTGCCCATGAATTAGGGCATCAATTTGGCGCCGATCACACATTTAATGGTTTATCTGACTCTTGCCAAGGCAATCGTGCCGATTCAAGCGCCTATGAACCCGGAAGTGGGTCGACTGTGATGGGTTATGCGGGGATCTGCGGCCAACAAGATTTACAGAATAACTCTAACGCTTATTTCCACTCACATTCAATCGATGTCATCAAAGAGCATATCACCTCAGGCAGTGGCGGGAGCTGTGGGCAGCTTAGTGCAGTAACTAATTCAAATCCTAAGGTCGATGCAGGCGCCGATTATATTATTCCGGCTAATACTCCCTTCGTGCTGACCGGAAGCGCAAATGATGCAGATGGTGATAGCTTAACTTACGATTGGCAACAGTATGATCTCGGGCCCGCCAGTAACAGCAAGTCAGAGCAAGTCGATGACGGTAAACGCCCGCTATTTAGGGTGTGGAGTCCAAGCAGTCAGCCAAGTCGTACTTTTCCCAGACTCGAAGATATATTGCTCAATAAGCTCACGATAGGTGAAACCTATCCCAAAACTACACGTGAACTTAATTTTCGTTTAGTGGTGAGAGACAGTAAAAATGGTTTATCGCGAGATGCGATGAAAGTCAGTGTCATCGACACTAATCAGGCTTTTGCCGTGCTTGAGCCGGCTGCTGGTACATCTTGGTCCAGTGATAGTCAGCTCGTTACCTGGGATGTGGCCAATACCCAGACTGCGCCTATTTCCTGTAGCAAGGTGAATATTCATCTATCAACTGATGCTGGTGCTAGTTTCGAAACCGAGCTAGCACTTGGGGTCGACAATGACGGTAGCCACGAGATTCAGTTAGCCAATGTTAATACTCAAAAAGCGCGTATAAAGTTGAGCTGTGCAGATAACATTTTCTTTGCTATTAACAGCGGAGACTTTTCGATTTCATCGGGTGCTGGTGATGAGAAAATTAACATCACTGGGCTTAAAGCACCTTTAGTTATCAATGAAGATGAGAAGCTGAAGCTAATGGTCAATATGTTCAGTTATAAAGGACTTGAGGCCAGCACAATTAGTTTACAAGCGGGGGAAAACTATCAGGTTGACGGCGATACTATCACGCCTAAGGCAGATTTTAATGGTGAGATATCAGTACTCGTCACTGGCCATAAAGGCGATATCAAGAGTTCGCCCTTCTCGGCAGTCATTAGTATCACTGCTGTCAATGATGCACCTGTAACCGTGGACGATACAGCCAGTGTGGAGCAAGATTCGAGCAAGAATATTATCGACCCCTTAAGCAATGACTCTGATATTGATAAAAATAAACAACTGAGTCTCGTCAGTGTTAATTACACAGGCAAGGGCAGCGTCACTATTGCCAACAATAGGTTAAGTTATACGCCTGCTGCTGGGTTCTCCGGGAGCGAGACGATTACTTATACGGTGCAGGATTCTGAGAAGGCCACAGCTGATGGTGTTGTAAAGGTAACAGTAAAAGCAAGCACTGGCGGCAATACAGGTGGCAGTGGCGTCGGGACAGATAAGAAATCTTCCGGCGGAAGTCTGGGCTTATGGTTATTGATACTCATCCCCATTTTATCAGGGCGCAGAATGAGTCGGAGGCACAGATGAGAAAGTTAAAATCAATGCTTATTATGGTGATATCTCTAGTGTCAATTATTCTGCTTATTGGCTGTGAGAATAGGTCGCAGCTTGAGGTAGAACCTGAGCAAATTAGCGTCGCTGAGGCTATCCAAGAAGCTGAGGTTTTAGGCGATTATAGAATCTATGGGACGAGCGGAAGAAGGATAACCTTGCCGGGTATTGCTGCCAGTGACAATGAACAGGCGCAGGCGTTATGTGGAGTGCAGTATATGACTGGCACCGGCGATGTTATTTCCTCTCCAGAGCAGAGGCTGAAGCGTGAACAGCTATTGGACTTTATGACATCATATAATCAAGCTATATTCGAGGTATGTAAAAAGTTACTGATTAAATAAGATTAACAAGTCGTAAGCTTGGATTATAAGCCAATGATATATATCCGGTAGCGATATCGGATATATGTCGATATGAGACAAAGTGTGAAATGAAAGAAAAATTATCCGTACTGGTCATCGACGATGACATTGAGCTGTGTAACCTCATCAGTGATTATTTAGCGCAAAATGGCTATAGGGTTAACGTGCTTAACGATGGCCTCAATGCTGCGGCGCAGATACTCGAACAAGTGCCACATATCGTCATATTGGATCTTATGCTGCCTCATATTGATGGACTCTCTATCTGTAAACAAGTCAGAGATGACTATCATGGCTCAATCATCATGTTGACGGCATTAGATGATGATATCGATGAAGTTACGGGCCTCGAAGTCGGCGCCGATGACTATCTGGCAAAGCCTGTTAAACCCAGAGTCTTGCTAGCGCATATCCGAGCACAGCTAAGACACCTTGAGAAGCAGAAGAAGCGCCAGGAATTGGAATGTATAACGTTTGGCAATCAATGTTTTGTACTTAACCCGACAAATAGAACACTGACAGTTGACAGTCAAGAGATTGAGCTTACTGGTGCCGAATACGATGTCTTGCTGCAACTTGCAATTCACAGTGGAGAGATAGTGAGTCGCAATGACTTACATCAAACTATTTTTAATTTTGAATATGATGGCATCGAACGCTCTATCGATCTTCGAATATCAAGGTTAAGAAATAAGTTAAACCAGCACAGTGGCGCCGGAAACATTATTCAGACGATAAGAAATAAAGGCTACTTACTTGCGAGATAATAATGAATAAAATAGTGCGCTCGGTGGTGGCATTAATAATTAGTTTCAGTATTGCAGCTTTGTTGAGTCAGGCCATTTTTTATGATGTTATCGATAGATTTGCCATGCAAACATTCAATAATGATCTGTCGCAATATCGTGATCAGATTAACAACAGATTTGATAAAATCACCCCTGAGTTGTGGCAACAGCAATCCAGTCTATTGTCGGATCTATTATCCGTCCACGTGACGATTGATAAGCATAATGCAGATAACTTCAGCGAAGAAACCTTAGAGCAACTCGCTTCTCCAATTGGCACTAACGGTATAATCGATCTCGATATGGGCCTTATTTATTATCCACTGTCCCCTGAGTATGTGTTAGTTGCCGGGCCAATCGATGATGTGAGTTTGGCCTATGCTGCTGAGATATTTACCTGGATGTTTGCCTTGCTTGTGGCGATAACGACGGTCTGCTTGCTTCATTATCAAGATATTAAGGCGATGAGGCGACTAAGTGAGTCACTGTCTGTAGACAGTTCCACTTCAAACGACTTGATTAATATCGACTCACTGATCTCTCAAGCCGACATGATGTCGAAAACTAATCTGCAAAAATCTAAGGCGCTCGACCAGCTTCTAGTGACACAAAGAGACCTACTCCATGGAATTGCCCATGAATTCAGAAGCCCACTAGCTCGAATGGAGTTTGCCATAGAGTTGCTCGAAGAGGCCGATGGTAATAAGCGTGCGCAATTAAAGGGGCAACTTGAGGACTCAATTAAAGAGCTCGATGAGCTGGTTAAACAAGTACTGAGATATTCACGCCTTCAGCATGATGGAGCAGAAATTGAACTGAGTTTAACGAGTGTTAAAGAGTTAGTCGAAACGTCCATAGAAAAGGTTCAAGGCTTCTATCCAAAAATTCAGTATGTTTATGATGATGAAACTCATTACCCACTCAATTGTGATGTTAAATTGATGGTCATTGCCTTATCTAACATTCTAAGAAACGCAGGACGTTTTGCCTATTCTAGATGCCTAGTCACGGTCGAGAGTGACAATCACTCTGTGATCATTAGCATTCAAGATGATGGATCAGGGCTAGCCCCTGGTAAGAAAAATCAAATATTTGAACCCTTTACTCGCTTAGACCCGAGTCGCTCCAGAGATTCCGGAGGATATGGGCTAGGCCTTGCCATAGTGCAGTCAATTATTCATAAACATAAGGGAACCGTATCGGTTGAGGATGCAGGGATCGGTGGCGCCAATTTTATTATCAAGTTAGGCTAAATATTGAAAATGTATCCCAATAGCGTTATTAATTGTATGGCTATTAACTCTGTGTAGTGCCTCATTGTTAATCCGCCGTTTTAAAGGACAGAATAACAATGAGGGGCTGTAAAATAATACCTGTTTTTATAAGGTGAAATGAACTCTTAACCCCCATACCCAAGAATTATCAGCCTCAGGGTTCAATGGTAAAGTATGCAGATATTGAATATTTGGGCTGAACGTGAGGTGCTCATTAAGGCGGTATTTGTAAAAAAGCTCGCCCGTGTATTGAGCATCAAATTGCGTACCGAACAAGTCTTTATTGGGCTTGCCCCACCCAAGGGCAAGGTTAAGTGAGTCTTGTCCTGTGCCTAATCCAACGAAACCTACCCCAGCGGTTACAGAGCTTGAGAGTAAACTGGCATCCCCCTCAGCGTAGCCTGCACGTAAGAAAGGGATCCATCGTTCAATCATATAGGTAGCCGATAAATTGATGCCTTGGCTGTCCTGTGTGCTGTGGCGGGTGCCGCCATCAAGTTGCCAAGCAATAAGATGCAGATTTCGGGTATAAAACTGCTCCAGTGATTCAACCCAGCCCAGTTCCAGTGAGCTAAATAGCGCCTGCTCATCAAATATATTGCTAGCCGCTTCAAAAGGGTTACTGGAATCGGCATTACCGTCGGAGAGACTGGCTAAGCCATAAAATTCATCATTAAACATATGCCTAATCGATATGCCTAATGTCGCTTCATCGGGCATTGCAATCGTGCCAGCACCAGTACTGAAGATGAAATTTGAAAATCCATTCCAGGGATTGCCTAATGCATAAGTGTCAATGTAGTCGGTGGTATCAAGAAAACCGACCAATAGTTCTGTTTGATTCTGGTTAAACTGCTGCTTCCAATAAAGGTTGGTTAAACGCAGGCCTTGATCGCTAAGGATGGGCAGTATGAGCCCAACCGCGCCGACATTGTCGATGACAAACTTTTTCGGGCTAGTATCTGTATATTTATGACGATGCTCGACCTTGAAGACAAATTTACCTGTGTCGTTTTGCTCGTTTTCAATCAGTGTCCAGTTAAACATCAATCTGATAATGCCTCCAGCTGCATTGGGATCTTTATCTGACTTTGTTTCAGTGGCTCCAGTGCCATAAGCCAGATAATCAGCATCGATATCGATGGCAGAATGAGCTTGGGGCATCACAGGTGTAGCGGGTAACTCAATGTCAGGATATTCTTTGGCGATAACCTGACTCGTTGGAAGAATAATGGTGACAAGTATGGCCAGCCAAACAAAACAATTATTTACGGAGAAATGAGTATGATTCATGCTATTAGTCCTTTAATGTCATTATTGTTAACGTTGAGGCATGGTGGGTAACAGCTCAAAAGAGGACAGCAGCATAGAGCTGATGATCAACACGCTGTAGGCCAATGTGAACCAAGGGGTCATCTTGCCGCCAAATGTGACATATCCATCTCCATTGTTTACGTGTTTTTTCCGACTGATCTGCGCCAATATTGCTGGAAAAATCCCTCCCCAAATCGCCCCGGCTAATCCGGCAAAGCCGATGGCGATAAGAAATCCGTGTGGGAACATTAATGAACATAAAAGCGGTGGGACAAGCACGAGTAACCGTGGATAACGGGGGGTTAACCCCAATTGATTAATTAAAATGTCTGACAGGTAATCAAGTAAACCCTTCGCTACACCGATAAAAGAGGTGATCACCGCCACTTGTACAAAGAAAAACAGCAGGGCATTAAGCTCACTACTGTTATGGCTTATCAATGAAACAATGCCTTCAATATTGGTATTACCAGCATTCACTTTATCAATCATGTCATTTTGGCTTTGGTTTCCCATAATGACGAACATCCATAAAATATAGAAAATACTCACAATGGACAGTCCAAGAAAAATGCTTTTCATGACACGTTTAGGCTTGTTTTTATATAAATTTCTTAGCATGGGGATTATTTGTTGGTAACCAGCTGCCGCCATAAAGAAGGGGAGGGTTAATATGACATAGGGCAGGAGTGGGACAGTGCTATCGAATAGTGATTGCTCCTTAGCTATAATGTTGCTTAATTCTACTGTATTACCAAGGTCTATAAGAAGATAAGCAAAAGTACATAACATAATAAATATTAATGAACATGAAATCTTGCTGATAATAATGGGCTTGCAACAGATAATAGCGCCTAAAACAGCAGTGAATAACAAGGCTGATAATGTTGAGTTTATTTCAAACCCAACTAGAATCTCACTGTAAACTTTGATTGTGTCTGTTCCGGCGGTAATATAAGCATATAATAAAATGAAGCCATTAAATATCATCATGGCATCATTGAAATAAGTGGGTTTGTTCCCCATGCAATCTTTTATCATTGAATGAAACCCAGTCCCAACGGGGTAGTTCATATTCACTTCGAGTAACAATGAGCCCGCGGCGAGCATATATATTGCAGTCAATACCACGACTGTGACACTGAGGAAAAACCACATGCCGATACTGACTATTGGTAGGCTCATCATACCTACACCGACAGCTGTGCTGACGACTACGGCCGCACCGTATATCAGCGAGAGTTGATTATTAGAATATTCCATAACTAAGTAACCTATATTAATTAGTTTATGATGATGACCTCATATTGCGCCGAGATAGACTCGGGTAAACATCATCAATTAAATAGCCATGCCATTCATTATTTAATGAACAGCATGGATGGTCTTGATAATATTTAAACTGGGGTGAATTGTGCGAGGAAGTGCCTCAGAACAGGGGGCTCTACAGTAAATGTATAGCCTGGGATTTCTGATTTTTTCTCCATGACATTAATGAACGCATTGACCACATAGTCTATATGCTCATTGGTGTAGACGCGTCTGGGGATTGCGAGTCTGAGAAGCTCTGTTGGTGACTCTTTTTGCTTCCCGGTTTCTGGATCTCTTCCAAGTAGTAAGGAGCCGATTTCAGCGCTGCGGATCCCTCCTTCCAGATAGAGGGCAATCGCGAGCGCGTGCCCTGGAAATTGATGAGGGGGAATGTGGGGCAGGAAGGCTTTGGCATCAATAAATACGGCATGGCCTCCACTGGGGCTTTGAACGGGAATACCCACTTCAGCTAGCCTTTCACTGAGTAAAGATACCTGGCTTATTCGCGCCGTGAGGTAGGAGTAATCCATCGCTTCATAGAGTCCTACCGCCATGGCTTCCATGTCTCTGCCTGCTAATCCACCATAAGTGGCAAACCCTTCCATAGGAATACAAAGTACTTGAGTTTGCTGATAGAGATCGATCCTATTTTTAAAGCAGCATAACCCGCCAATGTTAACCATGGCGTCCTTTTTGGCTGACATGGTAAACATGTCTCCATAGTGGAACATGGTTTTAACTATCTCATTGATATCAACGTTAAAATAATCAGGGTCACGCTCTTTGATAAACCATGCATTTTCTGCAAAGCGTGCAGCATCGATAACCACTGGAATATTGTTTAATTTGGCAATAGCATACACTTCAGCCATATTATCCATAGACACGGGTTGTCCACCCATACTATTGCAAGTGACTGTCATGATGATGGCCGCGATGTTTTCGGCGCCATAATGTTCAATATTTGTCTGCAATAAATCGACATCAAAATTACCTTTCCAGCGGTGAAAAGTACTGGCGTTATAGGCATCTTCAATGACGACATTGACCGCTTTTGCGCCATTTAGTTCAACATGGGCTGCGGTGGTGTCAAAGTGATAGTTAGAGATAAATACCGGTTCTTTTCCACCTCGTTTCTCTTTCATTTCTTTGATTAAAACCGGGAAAAGTATTTGTTCGGCGCCTCGTCCCTGGTGCGTTGGTATCGTATATTGATAGTCAAAAATATCTGTCACTGCAGCTTCTAATGCATAATAGCTCGAACTGCCAGCGTAGGATTCATCTCCGCGCATGATGGCTGCCCATTGCTGGTTGCTCATGGCTCCTGTGCCTGAGTCGGTCAATAGGTCAATAAAGACTTGTTCACTTTTTAACAGGAAAGGATTAAAGCCTACATCAGTCAAAGCTTGAAAACGCTCCTTTTCTGAGAGTAGGTGAATAGGCTCAACAGCCTTAATTTTATAAGGTTGGGGTAAATTAAACATAGCATTAGTTCTCTAATTCAATTAAATGATTTCAAAAGTAGCTTTAAAAGTTAGTTTGAAAATTAGTTTTAAAAGTTAGAGAGAGTGCGAGCTGACAAAGTTAAGTTTTATTTTTGGATCTTGAGTGAACCAACAGAAAAGAATAGCTGAGGAGATGGGAATAAATACATTTAAATCTTGAGGAGTGAATAATGGTGAATTGAGTATTGTCATCTTATCCTCTCAAAATTATTAACGTGGTCATTAATTATACATATTGTAACATTTAAGTAAAGAAAATAGTTTTTTTTAACGCTTTGATTTTAAAGGGTTTTATTTTTATTTTTATTTTTTGAAATTATTTCAGCTCATCGAAGTGAAAAAATGCTCGTTTTGTATTTTAAATTTAATGAGCGTTACCTTTAATATAAACAACAAAATTACCTCTATAAATAATCCAGAGGTAAGCATTAGTCAGTTAAGTTTTTTGAAATTCAGTAAACGGTTATTGGCTGGCATTTCATGATCTTCTATTAATCTCAGCCCTTGAGTTTCGGCCAGTTCAGCTATCCATTCAATATCACGAATAGCGCTTCTATTATCTTGCTGTGCTAACCAGACATCAAATCTGGCATTGCTGTCGCTGGTGTAATTGCCATTGTAATTAAATGGACCATAAATACATAAGCTGCCGCCTGTGCGTAGGTGTTTACCCACGCCAATAAAAAAGGCTTCTACCATCTCTTTTGCCATTATATGCAAGGTATTGGCAGTAAAAATACCGTCTATTTCTTTTTGTAGCTCTCCCAGTGGCCAAGTCTGAGTGACATCTAGTATTAACGGGCTTTGGATATTGTCGATGGGATCTGTGTGTTGAGCGCCTTGGGAACGTACGAACTCAAGTTGAGCCTCAATGCCGTCGAGATAGCAGGCTTGATCGCTGGTTTGCCATGTCAGGTGGGGTAGTGCTGGTGCGAAATGCACGGCGTGCTGAGCCGTTCCGGTGCCGATTTCTAATATCAAACTTGATGATGAAAAGACTTGGCTGATGACTTCGAGTATTGGGGCCTTGTTATTTTCGCATGCTTGAGAAAAGGGCAATAAAGACATAGATATAAACCTTAAATAAACAGAGTATTTAGTTACAACTAATTCATAGATAAATGAAATGTAAACGGAGAAATTGCTTACTTAGCCATGAGAGAATACTGTATCTTGGAAGCTTAGTTTCGCAAACACATTTGTGTCAGAGATTTATGTTTTGGCATTAACTTGAGATGCACAAATAGCTCAAAGGAATTAAAGATGAAGCTTTTCAGTGTTGACAGATACCAGGTACAGCAGTTGATGACCTGGTTTAGCCATGAGGCAGCTCTTAAAAATTGGGCTGGGCCCAATTTTAGGTACCCTTTCACTGACACAAGCTTTACCGAAGATCTGAAGTTAGATGATTTAATCTCATATTCTCTAATCACCAATGAGGGGGAGTTAGCCGGGTTTGGCCAGTGTTACCGCCGCAATGATAAGTGTCATCTGGGCCGGTTGGTTATCGCGCCTGCTTTTCGTGGTAAAAAATGCTTGTCAGGAAGGTTTGTAAATCAAAAGGTCAGCCATGTTTTAATCGCCTTGTTGAGTGAGTCTGGCTATCAACATTTAGGGATAGAAAATAGACCTGGCAACTTATCCTTGTTTGTCTTAAGCCATAACTTACCCGCATTAAACCTTTATCTACATCTTGGCTTCGTAGAAGCTCAATATCCAGAGCCTATTGGCTTGGATGATTGCCTCTATCTGGTTAAATAAAGAGGGATAGCATGCCTGAATATTTTGCAAGAGTCCCATGAACAGTGCTTTATCGCGAACTCTGTTAAAACTGAAGTGATCACTCAAATCGTGCCTACATGACAGGTGTTCATTGAATGTTATACGTAAAGTTAAACCAATTGGTATTAAACCATAAAATGGAAACTAATCGATGAAGTCTTATTCCTATTATATTTGTGATGTGTTTACTGATAAGCGATTTGGTGGCAACCAATTAGCCGTACTGCCGGATGCACAAGGATTAACCCCTAAGCAGATGCAGCAAATAGCCCGTGAGTTTAATTTTCCTGAGAGCACCTTCGTGTTTCCAGCCGAGCATGGAAACACCAGAAAGGTGCGAATTTTTACTCCGTCTATTGAAGTCCCTTTTGCTGGACATCCAAATGTGGGCACCGCATTTTTATTGGCTAAAACGGGTCAGCTCATTTCCCAAGATAGAAAACAAGTATTGCAAACTATCATCTTCGAAGAGAAAGCTGGGCTAGTGCCCATTTCCATAACAGAAAGTACCGATGGCGGTATTTTCTGTGAACTTAATGCGCCAGAGATGCTTTCCTTGGGACTGAGTATCCATGCACCTCTCGTTGCCGAGGCGTTGTCGCTCAATAGTGATGATATCTGCCTTAGCACCCATCAGCCCATTGTGGCCTCGGTGGGGTTGCCATTTCTCATGGTTGAGCTGATGAGCTTAGATGCGTTATCAAGGGCGAGAACTAAGCTGGACGCTTTCGAGAAGATACAAGCCCTAGGTGTGACCCCTGATATCCATCTCTATGTAAAACGAGATGAAGCGTCAAAAGGAGAGAAACTGTTTGATATTCAGGCTCGGATGTTTGCCCCTTTCGATGGTGTACCGGAAGATCCGGCTACCGGTAGTGCCAACTGTGCATTAGCCGGATTGCTAGCGCATCATTCACATTTACAGGACGGTATGTTGGAATGGACCATAGCGCAAGGCGTTGAGATGGATCGTCCTAGTATGCTTAAAGCCCGGGCGCTAAAGCAAACTGGCCGGGTTAGTGATACCTGGATCGGTGGTAATAGTGTGCTGGTGAGTAAAGGCGAGCTATATCTGGACTGAAATCAATATTAGTGACTTAATTTTACATTTTACAATAGTTCGAAAAGAAAAGGAGAGAGAATGTATCAGGGAAAATGCCTATGTGGCGAAGTTGAAGTGACAGTTGAAGGTGACATCTCAGACATTATTCATTGCCATTGCTCCTTGTGTCGTAAAAACAGCGGCACGGCCTATGCCACTAATGGTTTCGTCAATAGTGCCGATTTCAGCATAATTAGGGGTCTGGATAAATTGAGTCAATTTAGTTTTAAACCTGGTCGAACGCGTCATTTTTGCAAGCAGTGTGGCTCTCCTGTGTTTAGCTCTAATAGCGATGATAAGAGTCGAATTAGGCTACGTTTGGGAATTCTCGATTCGGATATTTTAGAGCGGCCCATTTCCCATAACTTTGTATCATCGAAAGCGAATTGGGAACTGCTAGACGCTGAGTTACCTAGGTACGATAGTTTCGAGCCTGGACGAAAATGATAAAAGGGGACTTGAAAGGTAAATGACAGACCTTGATAGAGACGAGCTTATTGCCCAAAGTTGGAAAATGCACAGTCTTGTTGAACAAGCTTATCTTGATAATCCTGCAGTGCAGGGGGATGAAGCATGGCTTAATAAACAGAGACTTTTACTCGCTGATATGGCGCTGCACCTGTTACAAACGTCCCTGAGCACTGGGGATGTTGATGGGGAGTTGGCTAAGCCCTTAGATAAAGAAAAACTCAGGAATAACTTGTTTTCTATCATGACGATAAGTGAACAATTTATTCCTGATGTTGGGCTCAAAGAGGCGAAAGAGAAAATATATTCGATAATCTAAACCTTAAGTATGAATAAGTGGAAAAGTTCGCATTAATGAGAATTACTGGTTTTTACTGCTATAGTTTTAGTGACGGGTAATTGATCAGTTGTAAGTTTACGTTCCAGGATGGGAGCGGTGAATGATCAAAGCTGACAGCATTCTATGAGCTAAGTTGATGGATCTTGCATCGGAAAGCTCACGCAGTCATATACAGGGAAGTAGCATGATAAAATACCGATCCCCAAGCCAGAAAAGCCAATATGTTATTTGGTCTGTCACCTTCGCCATATTCATTTTTACTACCTTCTGGTCGGTATTATTTGTGGAATACTTTGACCCTGACTCCTATCTGTGGAAACAGTTAGATCAAGCTGCATTTGTAGATAGTTATTCGGCAGCAGAAGGAGTACTAGAGCACTTTTTAAATGCCGTGTTATTCAGCGCATTTGTCAGCGTAATAGCCTATTTTGTGTTAAAGCATCTGTGTGTCAGAGTCTCTCAAGGAAGCCTACCTGAAGGGTTTTATACACAAAGTTCCTGGTTAGATGTTGATGATAAATACTTAGTGTTAATACAAGCAGATGAGTTGGTTTTTTTTGAATTTGAACGCCGAGTTGCTAAACGGCTACAAATTGAATATCAACATAGTGCATCAGTAGATGAACTTATTGCACTAGCCGACCCCAAAAAAGTGCGGCGTATTCCCTTCGATGAGATATCTGAATTGGTGAGTGATCACAATTCAGATATTTTCTATGTTAAGCACAAAGGTCAGCGTCATAGAGTCGTATTCATCAACCAGACGGTTAAAGCCCATGCATTGGAGCTGGTTCAGCTGTTATTGCCTGAAGAGTTAGAATACCACAGGAACGAACGAACCAGATTTAAGGCGGCACTTCCGGTTCTGGCGATATTCATCAGCTTAGGTATGTTTGCTATGGTGATCGATATGGTTCTCATTCGATACCTCTTTAGCTTAACGGCCTTGCTGATTGCCATGCCTAAACTCTTTTCCTGCTATTTAGATCCTAAGGTGACTGAAATCTGGCGATAGTAAATAATTAGAAAGTAAATCGAAAATGCTCCAATTGTTAATTAATATTCGTCCCAGAAAGTTGTTACAGTATTTGAATCCTTATGAAATCTTAATTGGTAAGAGTGTGAAGCTTATCCCTGACTATGGTTGAATAAAAGATGATTTCAAGGGGGCTGCCTCCGATTACTACAATTTATAGGCAAAAATCACAGAATTTTTTCGTAAAAAAGCTCATGTTACACGTCCCATAGGAATATGTACCATTTATACAGCTTGTTATAATGTGCAATGGGTTTTTTCCCGTTTCTTGAGGATGGAACAAGAATAAAAATATAAATTGTATGAAAAAAAGAATAATTAATGACTGCTTCCGTCTCATTATTTTTATTGTGAAACAAATAAAAAAATTCAACAAAGCTAATGGGAAAATAATAACTGGAAATATAGCTAAGCCTGCCATTCCTACCGCTGGCATCATTTTTAGAAGTAGAATTTCGATAAGACCAACATTTAATACCATCATCAATGAAATAAGCCATCGACTCTTTGTATCTGTTAATTTATGTTTAAACATTTTAGCTAGTGTGAGTAGATTAATTTTTAATGAGATAGTAGCCAGATCCACTTAGGTAAGCAAGGTTTGTTTCATTTCACATTACGCCCGTTGGTCATAATTTCTCATTGCCATGTTAAGCCACATGTAGACTATACCGAACAAAGCAACTCTTTACATAAAGCGTGTTTTGTAAAGAGTTGTTGCGGGATTACTGTCCGCAGTGTGAAATGCAATAGCTGTATATCTTAAGCTGATTCTTGATACTTCAAAAGTCCGTAATCATTTTATTAAGCCACAAGCATCATTGATTGTTAGTAACAGTCTCTTCTATCCACTCTACTAGAGAGCTCGTCATTGTCAGTCGTGTATACTCCTCGGATTCCCAAATACAGCTATTATTGTGGCAGTGTTCAGGATCATCATATATACGAACTCCACCTTGAACAATACCAGCGACTTCTAGTTGATTGGTTTGACTATTACGAATATAAGCTGGTCCACCAGAATCAGTCATACCACTACGTTGGGCAATACCCTCTTGACCAATACATAGGCTATGTTCTGGTTTATATATGTCCTCACTACCCTCAACTTCTGAAATACAATGGTCATCTTCCGTTACTAAAGTGTCGAATTTTCTTAACTTTGTTTCAGGATGGCCATCTCCATTTTCAGTAAGGCCCAGCCCAACAAGTGTTACACTTTCACCAATCGGCTTTTCCGTAGGGTAAATTGGGGATATTTCAGCCCCATGTGTTGTAGCTTTATCGGAAAGTTTAAGTAATGCGGCATCCCAATCTCCTCCATATTTCATTGTCGGATCATTAGGGTGAATAAAAAAATCATCAATTTTTATGTTTGCCTCAAAACTTCCATTATTACGTAGTGAAACTCCTACTTCACCTAGAGGTTTGAATATAGCGCTGTCCCCTGAGGCATCAAAACCAGATTTACAATGAGCAGCTGTTAAAACCCAATTGTCCGCAATTAATACACCACCGCAGACATTCTCTTCTTTATCTGTGTCCTTCCTTATAACCCTTATTGAAACATAGGAAGGATACAGAGCTGCATTAGCAATATGACCTCCTATGATTCTATTTTTATGACTAATCATATTTAAGTTATCATTGAGTAAATTATCAGTGGGATGTGCCATGACTGAAAAAGTTATCGAGCAAGTAGAGAGTAGGAATAGAAGTTTTTTCATTTTTGTCTTCACTCTTAGTTAGGTTACAAAAAAATTTGATAGTTTTAAAAAGGTATTAGGTAGAATCTATTATTGAGGGTTTTACAGCTTAACATCAAAAAATATACTTATTTTCTAAATAATATATAAACAGTTACAGGTGGCAGAGAAAATATAAAAATGTATGATCGTAAGCTTAGTTGAGCGGGAATTACAACTGATACTAACGCTGCGTAAGCTAGCAAGAGATGTCATGTTTCATAGTGACAGAAGCTTACAATACACCTGTTAGCAGTTTCAAAGCAGTTTCAAAGCAGTTGAGGAAGCATGGGATAGTTGCTTCGATAGTTGCTTCTATAAGTTGTGTAGGAGCCTGTTTGGGTAACGCTGTTGTTGAACGTTTCTTTGAAAGTTTGAAGCATGAATGGCTGTTAAAATTGGTTCATTTAACACGAGAATTGATAAAGCTAGATGTTGAAGAATATATCCGGTATTACGACCACTCATGGCTGCATACTATGCTCGGGGATTTAACACCTATCAGCTTTGAAAAATTACAAAGTAAGGTGTCCGGTTGGACTTGACCTGAATCATTTCAGCTGGAGTACCTCGTCAGTTTAAATAGTTCTATGACATGGCGGAAAGCCTGATTTTATAGCCCCGGCGAACGCGGTCTTTTTCTAGAACGGTCAAGCGTAGCCAGAGAGGTATGCCAGAATTAAAAAATGCCAGTAAGCTTAACTTACCAGCATTAACCTTAGGGAGCCTTTACTGTCAATTATAGAAATTACTTAGCGACAGGATCTGATGTTAAATCAATTTGATAAACCGCGAAACCAAGTTCATCGACATCTACTTTTGTCATAGTGCGCTGTTTAGTTTCATTGATGAAAGTCGCTGCTTTCTCCGTGTCTTGAGTCTAGAAACGAACATCTAATGCTGTAGCGGTATCAAGCGTCTTAAAGCTCCAGTTATGGTCGGCTTCTGTCTTGACCACCCCATGCTCTGCAGTTTGAGCGGTAATGTACTGAGCCAGCACATCCCGGTTTTCATCAGGCAGTTCTAGTACCACATGGTCAGGACCGGTTCCAGCAAACTTACCACCGAAAGCACGGTAGTTATTGGTGGCGACAATAAATTCCATCGCGGCTAGTTCTTCGCCGGTATGAACAAGGCCTTGTTCATCTTCAAAGCTAAGACCTGTGATGCGTTCTGCCGTTTCATTGCCTTCGATAACGGCACAGTCATTATCAAATTTTGATGGCTCAGACACATCAATTTGATAAGTCACGCCATCAATCACATCGAAATTATAGGTTCTGTGGGTATCCCAGTTGATCAGGTTTTGCGGCGCTGTAGAGCTGATATCAATCTGATTGAATTGATTGGCACTACACTCTAACCAGTCTTTTAGCTCGGCACCATTAAGTTTTACCGCAACCATAGTATTTGGATAAAGGTAAAGGTCGGCGGCGTTCTTGTAGGTTAGCTCGCCTTTATCGACTTGCACGTACTGATCGGCATCACTTGGGACCTCATGGCGTCCGCCGGCTTTAAATGGCGCCGCAGCGGAAAGCACTGGAATGTCTTTCAATGCCGGGATACTCGCTATCTGCTGCTTAACCTTATTGAGCTGCGCATCTGAGACTATCTGAACACTCGGATCATCTTGTACTAAGGTCAGGAAGCTATACATGTTCGCCGAGCCAACACCGATAGGTTGGTCAACAAACTCCAGTGTACCTAGATGCTCCTGTTCAACCGCATCACGGATAGATTGATCGGCTTCAACGTAGGCATTGTCGCCATTGTCATCGGTCCAGGCAATCGGTCTGGCTTCAGACTGAGAGCCCATCACTGACCACTTGCCTTCTTTAAGCTCAAGTTTTAGATCGATAACGCCTAAGTTATCGCCCCAACGTCCGGGCATTACCGCTGCAACACCGTTGATGGTTCCTTTGTCGATATCGATATTCTCGATACCGCCAAAATTTTCGCTGGGGAAGACTGAATGGCTGTGGCCGAACACGATGGCGTCGATTCCATCAACCAGACTTAATGCGTAGGTGGCATTTTCTGCTTCGATTTCGCCTGGGTTTTCAGGAGAGCCTATGCCAGAGTGTGGAATGGCGATAATCACATCTGCGCCTTCAGCTTTCATCTGAGGAACAAATTTCTCTGCGGTTTTTATGATGTCATCGGCTCTGACTTTGCCTTCAAGATGTTGCTTATCCCACTGTAATACTTGAGGTGGTACAAAACCTATGTAACCTATCTTGATGGTATGTTTGTTGCCATTGATATCGACAACCTCTTTCTCTTGAATAAGGTATGGGGTAAATAGGTTATCGCCGCGTTGCAGCTCGTTCCAGCAATCATATGCGTCACAATAAATGTTGGCATTAATATAGGGGAAGTTGGCGCCTGAGATGGCTTGCTCTAAGAAGTCTAGGCCGTAGTTAAACTCGTGATTACCGATATTACCAACGACGTAATCTAATGTATTCATCGCCTTATAGGCTGGGTGTGTTTCACCTGCAGCAATGCCTAAGTCTTTCTTAAACTGGTCGGCAACATAATCACCCATAGGGCTACCTTGAAGAAGGTCACCGTTATCGACGAGCACGAAATTTTCGCTCTCATTTCCTGCAGCTGTAATAAGCGAGGCTGTTCGGGCGAGTCCAATGGTCTTGTCTTCCTGACCACTGTAGTAGTTAAAGTCCATGATATTGGTGTGAAGGTCGCTTGTTTCTAGGATGCGAAGATCAACCTGCGCGGAAGTGATCATGTCATCATCTGAGTTACTACAAGCGGCTAATCCAAGTGTCGATGCGATAACCACTGCTAACGTTTTTTTATTAAACATATCCATCATTCTCATTTTATTTAAGACCCCGAGACAGACTCACTAAATGAGATTTGTCCCATGTGACCAAGGTGATACTTCTTGTGATATCACTGAAGGCGTGAAGGGGATTATATGCTGGATAAGTTTCAAAAATGTGATTTAGAGTAAGGGTTTAACCCTTTATATGAGATCTAGATGTCGTTTGGTTGAAATTTAACCTCAAGTGTATCAGCCACTTGATACCTTAGTGGCT
Source organism: Shewanella psychrophila (assembly GCF_002005305.1). Taxonomy (NCBI): domain Bacteria; kingdom Pseudomonadati; phylum Pseudomonadota; class Gammaproteobacteria; order Alteromonadales; family Shewanellaceae; genus Shewanella; species Shewanella psychrophila. Next base: position 1,639,278 of record NZ_CP014782.1, on the reverse strand, counting down.
GACAGGTGAAAATAACATGGCAGACACATGACCTTACGGCCAAATAAGTCCAGCGATCATTAGTCCATAAAGGTTACTTGTATACCTATATGCTCCCGGTTAGCTCTTTTATAGATATGCCTAGGGAGCTGACAGCTGACTAGCTCTAGGTGTGTCATTAACTTGCCTACCTGTTAACGGCTTCGCGGTGTACTTTTAATCATCACTACTTTGGCAAGGCTTCTCACACCCGCAGAGCTGATATTCGGTCTACGAGCTTCCCGAGCCCAGACTTTTAGCTTTATTTTCTCTGGTCTGTACGAAGAGTACTTCTGAAGATTAAAGATGTAGCAGAACCTTCTAGTACTTAGTTTCATCCTTTTGTATTTATTATTTGAATGCTTTTCTTAGCGGTTTATCTCTCTTTAGCGGTTTATTTCTTAATTTGGGTTGTTTTAGTGATTGCTCTAGTGATTGATAGAGGGACATTATTCACGCGAACGTCGTTAACTTGAATAGTGAGATTAGGGATGTAAAACTAAATTAAGTCTCGTTAATTCAGTGCGTTGTTGTTATCTTTTGTCGTTTCGCCCTTTCATTACGTTATTTTTTGTGCATATTTTAATGGTGGCCTAGAGGGATATTAGGAGATTAATTTTACCAAGTAATCATGGGTAAATAAATTTATCACTTTACTTATGTCGCTCGATGGTTGTTTCAACTTGTTGGTTTTTATTGTTATTTGTGTTTGGTTCGCTATTTTGACTACTAGTCATTCTTGAGTGTTTTTTATTTTTTCAATAAAAGGGGTTGCTAAATTACCGTTTAGCATTATAATTCTCGCATCTAGTGTTTCTTAGTTCTTTACTGGTAATTGTTGTTGGTGTGTTGATGTCAGTTTTTATTGTGCATCGTGACCAAGTTCAAGAGGTTAATTGCCATTATCAGTTCAGTTTAGCTAGCGTCATTAGAGTTATTTTTTGGCTACTTTTATAAAAATGTAGCAGGCCAAGTAGTGCCGCGTTCTTTACCAGACTAGAACCTGTGATCTTGCTGTGCAGTAATAACGGCAAGAAATCTAAGCAAGCTATGGCACTAAGTGGCCATTGTTTGCTTAGTACGAATTTTTTTAAATGATAAGCACACTTGTTTGTTGTGCTTATTTTTAAATGAATTTACACATGAGGTTGTATGTCCGATATAAAAAAAGTGCGTCAAGGCGAGCAGAACGTGTTAGTTAGCTATAAGCGTGGGGGGCATTTCCATTCAGATACTCGTCTTTGTTCTCAATCGCAAACCAAGAATCCAAAATTAAGCAAACAAGACAAGCTTAATCCTCACTCACTCTCTCGTGTCGAGTGGGCGATTAGGGGGTTTGTCGGGGGCAACAGGGGAAGCGGGGTCGTGTAGCTCAAGTAAGCCTGACAGCACATAGCGTAATTACTGGTTGGATTAATCACCCTTATTCACTCCTTTGAGCTTAAATATCACATTAAGGTTAAAGTCCAATTTTGACTTTAACTTCTACTTCTTACCTAGTGTAAAAAGCTGGGGCAAGACATTGCTATACCGCTAACCATTAGGTTTAGCGCTTTTCTGTTTATAACTTTCACTGTTGATGACTTTGCTGGCAATCGAGGCGGATTTGAGCCTTGCTGACGCATTATTGCTGTGGATTTTCATCGAAAGAATCTTCAATGGGTTATATCAATCTTTTATTACTGTTAACTAAGGAGACTTTTATGTCTACTACAGCTGCCGAGGATATTGCCGCAGAATATCCGGTCCCGACTTGTTATGTCTTTGGGGGCATAAAAGAGTGCTGTTGGCCCGCGGCTCAAAAACTCGGTAGCTCTTTAACGCGAAAAGTTTAGCAGTACTCAATGACAATTGCATAAAAGCTTAATAACGCTTTTGTGCAAGCTAAAAATCACTGATTTGTATAATAAAGCGACAGGATAACAACTATCATGACAAAGCCTATCACCAGTAAAATCAAATCTGCAGCGAACCCAAGTTCAGATTTAGCAGGAAGCCTAAAAACAGCGTTCGCGGCCGGACAGGTCCCAACTGAAATGAATTTCAATGAACTCATCAACATGGCAGATAAAGGATACCTCGCCATGGGAGAGCAGGGGAATGGGCCCGGTATTGGCTTAGACCTGGAGGCGACCTCCGGCGCACTCCAATTAAAGCGTGATGACAATGTCCTCAACGCTCTGGAGGTGGAAGCCGGCGGGGTTGGCCTCAACGTAGAGAAACTTGCTGGCGCTGGCTTGAAGCATGTCGAGGCTAACAGTCAAACTCAAGTCGCTGCCCACATCCAACTCGAACGCTTGGAGGATTCCCGCAACGCTCTGGAGGTGGAAGCCGGCGGGGTTGCCGTCAACGTACAGACACTTGCTGGCACTGGCTTGGCGGCTGTCGAGGGTACGGATGCATCGCACGGCGGTGCTAACATCAAAATCAACAACTGGGAGGATACCCGCAACGCTCTGGAGGTGAATGATTACGGGGTTGCCGTCAACGTAGAGAAACTTGCTGGCACTGGCTTGGCGGCTGTCGAGGGTACGGATGCAGCTAGCATCAAAATCAACCGCTGGGAGGATACCCGCAACGCTCTGGATGTGAATACTGGCGGGGTTGGCCTCAACGTAGAGAAACTTGCTGGCACTGGCTTGAAGCATGTAGCGGCTAGCGGCTCAGTCCCTGCCCGCATAGGCATTAATGAAGAATGGGTTAATTCCCGTGTTTTAGAGTCGTTTCGTGAGAGTAATATAAGGACCGGAATAGCATATGTTTATCATTCTAACAATCTTCCGAAACCGTTGTACACAGTGAGAGCTTACCGTCTTCCGCATTCGAATTTCTCCAGATGGGTAGTCATAGTAGAGGGTTTAAAGGGATATGCTCTCGCAAATGATTGGACGGCGTTGTCAGCGGTGGACGTATACGGTATAGGATTTGGGGTACATGGAGGTTCATGGGTGTATAAGCAGAACTATGGTGAATTACAATTCAATGACCCCGAAGGTAACCTTGGGAGAGGACCTGTGAAGATCGGGGTTAGGACTAAAAATGGTGTGTGGTACGCGGATCTGTCTTGAATTTTTGTGCGGAAGATTTAAGAGAGCTGGGCATTCGCTCGGTGCTCGATCCGAGGCTTTGTTGAAATGTAAAGTCATCGGGTCTTTTGATGTTTTTAGGTCGTTATGTAGCTTTTCTTTCACTTGGGGAGCTAAATTATTTTTTATAGCATAAGGCTGATATGAGTCGATTCAATTTTTGGCTTTAAGGCTGCCAGCTCCTTTAAACTTAACTATCTCTTTAAGTTTAAAGTCCACTTTTGACTTTTGACTTTTGACTTTTGACTTTAGCTTCTGCTTTTTACCTAGTGTAAAAATCTGGCGGCAAGTCATTGTGATACCGCTAACCATTCGGTTTAGCGCTTTTCTGTTTATAACTTTCACTGCTGATAACTTTGCTGACAATCGAGGCGGATTTGTGTCTTGTTGACGCATTATCCCTGTGGATTCTCATCGAAAGAACCTTCAAAGGGTTATATCAATTTTTTATTACTGTTAACTAAGGAGACTTTATGTCTACTACAACTGCCGACACTATTGCCGCAGAATATCCGATCCCAACTTATCGTTTTGTCGTGTCTTTGGGGGATGAAAAAGTGTCTTTTAAATCGGTCTCCGGTTTGGATATTAAATACGAGTCAATTGAATATAAAGACGGCACCGGCGGTATTTTTCGCATGCCGGGTCAACTGCAAGTGAGCAATATCACTCTGTCTAAAGGCGTATTTAAGGGAAAAAATGCCTTGCATGACTGGTTGAGCACTATCAGTCTGAATGCGGTTGAAAAACGTGACCTGATGATCAGTTTGACGGATGAAACCGGTAGCGAGTTGCTGGCTTCCTGGAGCGTGGTTAATGCTTTCCCTACAGGCCTGACCGCGCCTTCTTTTGATGCCACAAGTAATGACATCGCGGTACAGGAAATTTCCCTGACTGCTGATCGCGTTACTTTTATCGCTCACTAATTTTAATTAAGGATTTAACATGACAACAACAACAACTTACCCAGGTGTTTATATTGAAGAGCAAAACCGCCTGAGCCTGTCTGTATCACACAGTAACACCGCGATACCAGCTTTTGCCGTTAAGACGGGAGCTGCAATTGGCTTTGGTAGCGATAAGGCTAAACGTCTTGATAGCTATATGGATTATCAAAAAATCAACATAGACCCTGATGCAGATGTGAATATTAGCGCAGGGTCAACAAGTGCTATGTTGAGTCTGAAAGCGCTGGGGCTGAATGTAAGCCAGCCGTTTTTGTGTGGTTTATCCGTGAGTGCTGACCTGACTGCCGAATTTTTTATGAACGGCGAACCGGTGCCTCGTGCATCGCACGAGACTCTTGTGACTGCGGATAGCGTTCAGTATAGTGTTGTTTCAAATTTAAATAATCCTGCGGATCACGTGGTGGTGTTTTCACAAGACGGTCTACCTCTACAGGTTACACATAAAGTACATGTTTATCCTGCATCGATTACAGACGTTGATAACTGCATGCGCGTCTATTTTAACAACGGCGGCGGTACTTGTTACTTGATCCCTGTAGACTCGTTACTAACTGAAGTGCCAAAGCATGATGACATCACCTTGTTGGTGCAAGCAGGTGTCGAGACTTCTGATTTCTCAGATGCTGTTAATACTCTTACGGGACTCGGTAGCAACCTGTTTGCGATTTATGATGGTCCTAATGAAGCAGCTGAATTGACGATTGGAACCTCTGTTTCAGGTTATGGCGGCTCAGCGTATACCGCAGTGTATTATCCTTGGTTACAAGCGGATTGGACCGTTGACGATATTCCGCCGAGCGCGGCTATCGCCGGTGCATATTGTAAAAATGACAATACTGTCGGGGTATGGAAAGCACCAGCTAATATGACCTTAGCCGGTGTGACGCCTAAGTATAAAGTCACAGATACGCTACAAGGCGCTTTTACCCAAGGGGATGGCAGGGCACTGAATATGATCCGTCAATTCAATAATGGACCTACCACCATTTGGGGCGCACGTACTCGTGATGATTCTGACCAATGGCGTTATGTGCCGGTACGTCGTCTATTCAGCAGCGCCGAGAAAGACATCAAGGACGCAATGAAAGTGGCAATGTTTGAGCCTAATAGCCAACCGACCTGGGAAGCTGTGCGCGCTTCTGTCACCAGCTATCTGACCAAGTTATGGAAAAATGGTGCATTGATGGGCACTAAGCCAGAAGAGGCATTCTTTGTTCAGGTGGGCAAAGGTATCACCATGGACATGGATGACATCAAGCAAGGTAAGATGATCGTTAAAGTAGGTATGGCGGCGGTCCGCCCTGCTGAGTTCATTATCCTGCAATTTACTCAGGATGTTGCTCAGTAAGTTTGAATGTAAATACGAGGCTGGCTGAGCCGGCCTCGTATTTACTCCCTCAGTTGTGAATAACAGGAGGTATAATGTGCTAAATCAACAGCCAGGAGTGAGCATTAATCACTCAAGCATCATTTCGCGAGAAGCTCCACAAACCGCTGTGCCGCTATTTATTGGCTATACAGAGAGTGATGATCATCAAGACCTAGTGGAAATCACCTCGTTTGAGGACTTTAGGATCAGGTTTTTTAACGATCTGTTACCGACGGAGCAATATTCTAAATTTTACTATTCAATCAAACATTATTTTGACAATGGTGGCCAAAGTGGTTTTGTTTTCTCACTCGGAAGCGAAGTAAAGGGTGGCTGGTTAGCTATCCAAGATAAGTTCACGCCGTTAATCGCTAAAGTTGAAGCGGAGGACAGCATTAGCTTATTGGCCTTTCCTGATATTATCAAACTGGAAACGCTTGCGGATCACCTGTTAGCCTGGAAGCACTTGCTTGCTGTATGTCAGGTACGCTCAGGCTTGTTCGCTATCTTAGATACGCCTGATACGCCCATCATTGCACAGAAAGAGTTATTGAACGCAGAGATACCCGGCGATAATTATGGTGCTGCCTATTGGCCACATCTGGAAACACATTACCCAGATACTTATGCAGCTGCTAATCCAGGTACTGAAGCGACGAATATTGTCGTGCCGCCCTCGGCCGCGGTTATAGCGGCGATTCAAAAAGTCGACCAAGGTAAAGGCCTGTGGTGCGCACCAGCCAATGTGACACTGGCACAGGTGAATAACCCTACTCGGTCTCATTACGGTTTTATTGATCAACCCTGTGAAATTGCGGTGAACCTCATTCGTGATTTTCCCGGACGAGGCACTAAAATTTGGGGGTGCCGCACTTTATCCAAGTCAACACAACTCGTCTCACGGTATGTGCAAACTCGACGTTTGCTCTCTTATTGCGAGCAACAGCTGGGTCTTTTGGGTCAACAGTTTGTGTATGAACCTAATAATGAGCTGACCTGGTATAAGTTGAAAGGGCTGGTCAATAACTGGTTATATGAGCTTTGGTATCAAGGAGCATTAGCCGGAGATATTGAGGATGATGCATTTCAAATTTCTCTGGGGTTAGGAGAGACGATGACTCAAGAGGATATCTTAGCTGGGCGTATGCTTATGACGATTAAGTTATCCCCCTTAGCGCCCGCAGAATTTATTGAATTTAGCTTGGTATTCGCCCAATGAGTTTGCTTATCAAGGTTGCGATGTTGCGTTAAGTACTTAGCCAAATTAAATATTGAGAGATTGCTCGCTGAGTAACATCTTTTGTATTTCACCTGTAGAGGTTTCAAGTGTCATTTATACCCTCATTTAATAATCCAGTGACAGATACGATAAACTCTGTCAACGATATTGCTTTTTCTCCCTCGGTATCTCACCGATTTGCGACCTGTTTCATGTTTGGAGAGTTACCCATTCCAGCTATTCCTGGTATTCCAAGGACATCTAGAAGAATGGGCCCAGCAATATCAGTAAAATATCCATGCATCCCAAGTCCAGTCGACATATCCTTCCAGAAGATATCCGGGCTTAGTCGTACGCTAAAAACCACCTCGATAAATGAAGGTGGCGAAAATATGCGCAATTATCATTTGGCCGGTAAAATCGAACATGGCTCTTTGGTGTTGGAGCGAGGGGTGATGACCCCAACTCCCTTGACTTTACAATTTGAGCGTCAGTTTTGTGGTGAATATCCATCATATTTGAATGTAATAATTATGCTGCTTGATAATAGTAATGTTCCAGTGACAAGCTGGTTCATCAACAATGCGTTGCCCGTGAGCTGGCAGTCAGGGGATTTGGATGCAAATTCTAATGCAATCTTAATCAACCGTTTAGAATTGCGTTACCAAAATATGCGCATGATGCCGGGGATAAAGGCATGACGATTGAGATCAGGGAGTTAGTGATCCAGGCTCGTGTTACTGATGTGTCTCCAGTAAAAAGTGTTACCCAAATTAAGCAGGACGAGCAACGTTGGCAGAATATGATCCGTAAGCTGATTAAAGAAGAGATGAGGAGCGGCAACAGATGCAGACTTTAGCTAAGCTGACAATTCAAGGGTATACAGACCAAGAGCGACGAAAGCCGTGGGTTACCAGCATCGAAGCTATGTATAATCCAGACTCGTTATCTTTGTCTTATTATACAGAGTATCATACGAATAAAGTGTTTAATCAGCAAGATAAGATTAACAAATACAGCAGTACTGGCCCCAGTGACCTTAGTTTGGTTTTGATATTTGATGCCAGAATGCCGGGTAATACTATCCCTCTGGGTGAGCGGCTTAGGCAACTGAAATCGCTATGCTCACCTGACGACGAGACAGGTGAACCGCTCTATCTATCCGTCAGTTGGGGTAAGCTTTCCATGGGGGAGGGAGATCTCCGCGATTACAGGGGCAGGGTAAAAGGTTGTACTGTCATATTCACTTCTTTTGACCGAGACGGCAGCCCTTTGAGGGCTGAGGTACACCTGGCTCTGGTCGAAGACACTAGCCTTACTTTGCAACAAGCTCAAGGGCGTCATCTGTGATCGGTTACGCCAAGATCACCTCCCCCTCCATAATCAATTATCCACTCCTGTGTTCGTATAAAAATCTGTCGCTGGCACAGAATGATAAATAAGATGGGTGGACGGCTGCTAAATCACAGAGGTTAAATAATGTTAGGCCAAAATAAAATGCTCTCGAAACTTAAACTTACCGCGTACAGTGAGCAGGAGCGGCAGTTGAAAGATTATGTGGATGAACTCCCTGTTATGTTCAACCCCGATACCCTGACTCTTTCCCACCATAATATATATCACACCGATGATTTTTGCAGTGAGTCTAAGTCTAATACTTTTCATCAGTCAGCTGGTGAGCTGAAGGTAATCATGATTTGTGATGCTAAGATGCCAGGCAATAAAAATTCAGTTGCAGATCAAATTAAGCAAATAAGGTCTTTGTGCTATGGTAAAAAATCAGGCGCACCTAACTATTTATCAGTGAGTTGGGGCAGGCTATTCATGGACATGGGGGCATCATATTGTTGTAGAGTTCAAACATTTTTAGTCAATTATACAGATTTAGACCGAGATGGCACACCTTTGAGGGCTGAGGTTACACTGACACTGATTGAAGACCCTAAATATAAGAAAAGTGAAGACATTAAAGGAGGCGTACAGCCGTCAGTCATGCAAGGCACAGATAAGTCTCAGAGTAACGCTCCGAATTCTATCAAGGTGTATGTTGCAGGAAAACAGTTGCAAAAACATAAGCTGATGCGCATGACAAGTAAGCTGCAAGTCAACGGGGTCCCTAGTGCAGAATTACAGCTGTCAATACCAGGGGGCTGGCAAGGTCGATCTGAAGAGGCCGCTGAGGTTGCGGAGTGTAAAACAGGTGTGAAAGTTGAAGTTAAAGCTGAAAACGATGAATTGTTGTTTAAAGGCATCATTACTAGCTATTCTTTAGCGATCAGCAAGGGCGATAGGGTATTAAGCCTCACAGTACATCATACCTTGAGCCGTGTAGACAACCTAAGCCATTCTCAGGTCTTTTTTAAACACAATGATCAACAGATTATCTCGAAATTGTGTCGCGGCCCGGTCAAGTATGCAAAGAAAATAAAGACACAAATGCGTCGAGTGACTCATGAACAAAAAGTGCAATTTCGTTGCAGTGACTGGCATTTTATCCGCAGTTGCCTAGATACAAATGGTGCCTGGCTGGTTGCTCACCCAGATAAGGTTGAGATTATTGCCCCTGAGCTTAAGTCTGAACCCGACCATAGGTTGTTTGCCGACAAAGATGGGGTTGGAGTGCAAAGTGGCACTTGGACATTCACCGCTTTAGATCAACCTAAGGGGCTAGACATTTCCTCATGGGATATTAAAAAACAAAAGATGCAGCCTCAAAAAGCCGCAGCTTCGCCGCTGGGTAGCCAAGCGTTAGAGGTCAGCGGAAAACGGGCATTAAATAAGAAAAGTTGGTCGAGCCATTTCAGTACGCCTAAAGATAGCCGTGAAATAAAAGCGTGGGCTGACAGTAAGCTCGTTAATTTTTACTTGGCGCAGGCACAAGGTGAATTCGAGCTAGCGGGAACAACACAGTATAGGCCAGGGCAAAGTATTGCTTTTTTCGGTTTTGGTGACGAGCTTGATGGTACCGCTATCATTACCTCGGTGGTGCATAACGTTATGCCATCGGAGTGGACTACAACTATCACCATAGGTAGCCTTGGCCTTGCCGAACCGTTAACCCCGTTACCGTCAATCAGTGGTATGCATATGGCGACGGTGGCTAAATATAAAAAAGATGATCCGCTAGGCTTGGATCGAATACGCGTGCATCTCCACGCACTCGGCCCTGATCAACAGCAAAACCAGCTCTGGGCCCGGTTTGCCATGCCTTATGCCAGCAAACAAGCTGGCCTGTATTGTTACCCTGAGCCGGGAGACGAAGTCGTGCTCAATTTTATTGAAAGTGACCCATGCTACCCGGTTATTATAGGTGCGTTGCACAATCCGCAAAATCCCGCAGCAATAAAACCTGCAGAACACACCGAAAAAGGCTGGAAAATTAAATCAGGAGAGGACGAATTAAGTATGTTGCTTAATTCACAACAACAAACGCTTGCGTTTACGTCAGGCTCGCAAACTATCGAGCTGGATCAGGCGAATAAAGCAGTGACAATTAAGAGTACCGACTCTGTTGTCATTAACAGTGACGGTACAACAAATATCACCGGAACGAAGTCTGTTGGCATTAATAGTGACGGTAGTGACGGTACAATCACTGTTAAAGGTCCCACAATTAATTTGACGGAATAAGCAGAGGCAAGTATGGATAATAATTTAACCCTTGGTTGGGCTTTCCCACCAGAATTTACACTAGATAAAGGCGTAACAATGACAGCTTCACTTGAAGAGGATGTCAATCAAAGTTTGTCTATCCTATTTCAGACGCTATCGGGTGAGCGGGTGATGTTTGATACTTATGGCAGCGACTTGCACTCACGCCTGTTTGCCAACATTGACAGCGTACTCATCTCTGATATGGAAGCTATGATTTACGAGTCGGTGCTACGATATGAACGCCGTGTAGAGATCATCGATATTAGCGTTCAACCTGACAGTGGCTCAGCCTCAAAGCTGAATGTCTTGTTACAGTACCGGCTCAGTAACAGCGAGTTGGTGCATCAATGGCAAGCTTCTATGGACATGTTTGATGGTCAAGGGTTACTGGAATGAGCGGGAATGTCATCGTCAGTGGGGATGACGTTGTGTATAACAAAGCATCGTTTAGTGGCATAACACTAATAGGAGAAACAAATATTTCTATTAGTGGGAAGGGGCACGCAAGCATCAACAACAAACAGGTGTGTGTGTTAGGCGATGAAGCATCAGCTATCCTAGATGTTGGCTATAATCGCGGACTTTTTCTGGCGGGGCAAGGCACACTCAGCATCAAAAAACTAAAAGATGATCAACAAGCGAGTGAAGACATGCCTGATGTAGACAGTGCTGGTATCTTGATCCTAGCAGGACAGGAGTTTGAAGCCGAGTTTACGATAACAACGCCGGGTACCTATATAGATAGCACGGGAAAACATGAAGACGAAGGGGCTGAAAAAATCTCTGGAAGTGGAACATTTACGCCCACAGAAACTTGGGTAACCGTAGCTGTAAGCTAAGGACTTTAAAGCCCGCCACGCTCATTACTCACCTTACTTTTATTTATCCCCTACGCATCCAGCTTTGTGATGCGTCAGTTAATCATGGATACTTTTTTATGGTAAATACCAGCGATCTAGCCAGTATCGACGACGATACAAGCTTTCAACTCGATAACCGCACAGTGAAAGACAAGCTGCAGTATATTTATGACTATGCGGCGAATATTCCATTTGATAACACTATTATTTCAGTGCCTAGAGCAGATATTGATATTAATGTCAGTGGTACATATTGGGCAAATTCAATAGAAAGTATGTTCGATGATACTACGGCGGATTGGGCTTCGGACAACTCATTTAACCCCTATGTAGAATTCAATTTTAAAGCACCTATTAAACAACAGATAAATATTACATTCAGATCTGATACCGACTACTTAACTGATATCAAAATCACGTTAAAGGACAAACAGGGGGAAACTCTTGAAGTATTTGAAATAGATGATGGCATAACCCAATATGAGGTTGATATAAGTAACATTGATTTAGTGGCAAAAGTGAGAATAGAGAGAATCCTTTCTAAATACTCATATTTGTGCGTGGAGGACATCAATTTTGTCACTTACAAGACGACTTGGGCCGATGTGTATTTTAAAGACCAAACTGTCGATAAACTGGCTGAACTCTACTCAAATCCCTCGCTCTCGAAAGGGGACCTAGCCCCGCAGCAAGCATTCTTATTTGCCTTGATGAAAATGCTGGAAACCCCACAAGCCTTGATGAATCGCTTTCCTGCAAGACATCGTGATTTGTATTATCGTGATTTTCTCGGGCTAACAGCGCGAGAAGCTGAGCCATCACAGGTTGCTGTGTCGGTGTTATTAGAGGAGGAGCAAGCCTCAGCAGTCATGGTAGCGAAAGGCAGTGTGCTACTCGCGGGGCAAGATGACAATGGCACCGACATAGAGTATTGCCTGGAACAAGATGTGTTAGCGAATAAAAATCACTTCAGTGCGCTATATGTGAGTGATAATGACATTAATGACATGAGTACTATAGCTGCGAATTCGAATGCGAATGCGAATGGGAAATTCGATGAAGATGACGAAGCTATAAAAGTATGGCCAACCGATGGTATCGAGCTGGATAAAAGATACATTTATATCGGTTTCAAAGACCTTAGCCTGGGAGATACACTCGCGCTGTTTTTAGATTTAAATACTCCCGATAAAAGAAGTGTACAGTGGAGTTATCTTGACGTTAATCGCTCTTGGCAATCTCTGGATTCATCTTTAGTTGATAACACCAGCGGCTTGTCACAAAGTGGCACATGGTCTGCGATATTGCCAATGGATGCTATAAATAACGGCAGGAAATGGATAAGGGGTGACAACAGCGTTGGGTTGGAAAGCTGTGTTGTGTCTAGTACATGGGATAATGATTATGTTAAAGATCGTGCTATCGATGGCGATATAGACACTTGTTGGCATTCTGGCAGCGTAGACACAACTCCCTCTATAGAAGTTACGTTAGAGGGGCCTAGTGACCTTAATCTGCTAACTGTTTATTTCAGAAATATAACCAGGCCTGGGCGTCACATTGATCAAGCTAAACTCATATTGATGGACGAAGATGGACGTGTAATTTGCACTGAGATAATTAATGATCCAGAGGGCAGTACTGAAAAGTCTGTTACGTTCACATGGCCTGAAGTAAAAAATAGAGTAAAAACTATACGCCTAGAAAGAAATTTGGCTTGGTTGGATGATGGGGATAAGTATCTCGCCGTTGCTGGTTTTCAGATGGTGAATGTAAAGGGGATAACTTTAAACGGCATCTTGACCAACGCCTCTACAGCGGTGTTATCGAATGCTAACCAATTGACAGATACGGTAACGAGTCAAGTATTAGCGCCTGAAAGTATCGCAGCGCTGCAGACGGATATTGAAGGTGTTTCAGAAGTCGTGCAGCCATGGCAATCATGGGGAGGCAAGGCGGCAGAATCAACCGCAGAATTTAACTCTAGAGTCGCCAATCAGCTGTCGCATCGTAATCGTGCAGTTTCTTGCGCAGATATAATCACATTAGCCAAAGACAAGTTTGCATATCTGTATGATGTGGTCCTTGGTACTCAGACAGACAAAATACAAAAATACGTGCTGGTGCCTAAGGCGGTCAATAATGAAGTCGGTACACTTAATGAACCAGCACTAGGCCAACAGAAGTTGAGTGAGGTGCAGAGCGATTTAACCACACGCGGCTCTGAATGGGCAAATATCCTTGTGGCTAACCCTGAATACATAATTGTGTCACTAGTGTGCACTGTCGACTTCAAGCCTGATGTTAATCCTGTTTATGCTAAAGCCCAGTTAACAAAATCACTGCTGCAACATTATATGCCCTGGGCGTCAAAGCAAGAGCTAGGACCTCGGGTTGGCAACCAGTTTGATTATTATGATGTTTTAGCATGTATACAGTGCCACCCATTGGTCGATGATGTCACTGCACTGACTTTGGCTAAACCGACCAAGTCATCAGATACAGAATCCATATTAGCAGAGAGTGGGCAGGTGTTGGTGTTTGCTGCTGACTATATCGACATCACCATTTCTTGATTAATTTAGAGGTAAGACATGGACAATAACGATACTACACTCCCTGAAACAAGTGTTGAGAGTTTCTGGGGACGGGCATTACAATCATTAGAGCACTTTTCTGGCCAAATCTGGTCTGATAAAGCTGAGCATGATCCAGGTATCACCTTACTCGAGGGGGTGACGGACAGAGTGACCGAGCTAGCAAGGCGACAAGCACTTCCGCTCAAAGATCTCCTCATCCCCCAGCCCATAGATAATGTGGCCAAGCTAGCGGTTTTTCCTGATAGCTTCGGGCCTCAACTGGGGCTGACTTGTGGCCCTGTCACTATGGACGATTTTCGTAAAGTGCTACTGGATCTGCACTGTAACGATGACGACCTTAACCTGCAAAACGGTGGGGATAAATTTAAGCAGGCGTTCTTTTTGTTTGCCGATGTTTATATTGCAAAAGAATCGCAGTCGGACCGCTATAAATATTACTATGATACAGATAGTCACGAATTTACATTTGAAGAGGAGGTTGGCTCTGCCGATGGAAGTAATGATAGAGAATTATTAGGTAACTATAGCCTGTACTTAGTTCCTGGCGAGGAATTGCAGCAGAATTATACTCTTCTTAACACTGCTAAACGTCTGCTCCCAGCATATCTATCGAAGATAGAAAATATAGGTGAAAAATTCACTGATATTAACTGGCTCGGTGTTTCAGAGAAAGACTTGATACTCGAGATTGAAGTTGAAGGCAATATTAGCGCAACTGATCTGGATTCCTGCGCCAAGATTTATGCTGAGGTTTATCGAACCATCAAAGATTTTGCTTGCTCACCTATCGAGCGTTATTCGACGCAAGATCTTAACATGCAAGGTTTAGCCAATGAGGACATATTTAATGGCCCATTTTTAAGGCACGGTTGGCTTCCTGAATTGATACCTGCTAGGAATTACACCCAAGCAGTCACATTTAAATACAGCCAATTACTTGCTAAGCTACAGGCGATATCTGGCGTCAGCAAGATTATTACTGGCCCTACAGACCTGACCGTTGAAGTAGATCCAAACATGTACCTGTCTTTTGGTCATACAGTTGACAGTATTCTTGCTAATGTCAGCCTAAAAACAAAGAGTCAGGATGAATTATCGAAAGACTTTGGTAATATAGCAGCTTGGATCCCCCCAAAAAAACTGATTGATAATAGCGATATAGTCAGCTTTGTGGGGCAGTATAACAATGTGGCTGAGTATGGGTCTGTGACCGAGGTGGTCCCCGCTTGTTATAACTTGTTGCAGCCCGTGACTCCTAAAGATTCTCCAACAAAACTGCATCAGTTCTTATTGCCAATCGAGCAAGTGCTTGCCAATGAGTACCAGCAATTGGAACAGATCCCCCGGCTGTTGTCGTTTGACCAAACGGCGCTGGGCAAGAGTATTAACTTGGAGGATACACAGTGGCCCTTTAATGACGGCAGTGTATCGGATACGGTTCATGAAGGGTATAAACGGGGACTTAACTCTTTCCGTAAAGCTCACAGTGAAGACTACGGGCAAACACTGGCGAGTTTACAATATCTGACTGGTTATTTTAATGAGACGGTCGGTCAAAATGTGTTTTCAAAATTGCGAGAGGATTATATCAAAAGCCAGCGCGAGCAGTTGGCACATTTACCCTATGATCAATATCACAGGGCTGGCTACGACAACATCACTCAACGCATTGCTGGCAAAATTGGGATTGACTCTGGGTTGATTCGTGTTGTCGAGACGCGGCGAGCAATGCCACTCTCTCCTAGTGTAACTAGTTTTGACCTGGCTAGTGTGACTGCTAGGGAAGTCGACGGGGATAAAGAACGTCTTAAACTATCCTTGAATAACTCGAATAATCAGTATCGAGCCGGGATGTTAGTGACACTGAAGTTCCTGACAGCTCCTAACAAACGACTTGGGGAAGGAGAAAATTATTTCCCGATTGAGTGCTTGCTGGTTGACCAAGTTACACCTGAGGCTATCTTTATCAAGATAGCCTCAACCCCTTTAGTTAACCACTTGGAAGATATTGTTGCGGAGGGCACGGAAGTCAACATTATCGCCTCGGACCGCTTTATTGCGGATATAGCCTTTAATATTATGGCCGTTG
This sequence comes from Shewanella psychrophila, assembly GCF_002005305.1. NCBI lineage: Bacteria > Pseudomonadati > Pseudomonadota > Gammaproteobacteria > Alteromonadales > Shewanellaceae > Shewanella > Shewanella psychrophila. The sequence goes on along the minus strand of NZ_CP014782.1, from coordinate 1,623,415 downwards.
TCGATGATACTTTCCGTGAGAATGGACAAAAGTTTACGCTTAAGCCTTTTCCGGTGCTTGCCAAAGAGGGTAACATCCTTGTAGTAGCTCAAGATACGGTGACAGCAGATACACGGGATGTGGCTGGAGAAAAATATACTATCGAAAGCATAGATAGATATAACCACACAGTGACATTGAAAAACTCCGCCGGGGATCTCATAACAGATGGTACGGTCATCAAGGACTCCTATTTCTGGTATCTAGATTCAGATGATCCGATAGATCGATTTTCCTTTATGCTGAGTATTGTCCTTAATAAACAGGCTTTAGCTAAGCCTGAACAGTGGTTAGAGGTTGAACAGTGGATCAAAGACATTCTGCGCTCCGACTTACCACATCATTGTCAGGCCTTGCTCCAGTGGATGGATCAAGACGATTTCGATTCCTTCTCTCAGCAACTAGATCCTTGGGTAGACGATGGCTGCAAGATGGGAGTTGATTCTTATACCGTGCTTAATTTCCTGACCCTGGGCCGTAAGCCGTCGAATCTGCATGGGATCGGCTATTCATTTATTGTGAATGAGGAGCAGCTCAACGACCTGGCAACAATTGATGATGCGACTCGTCAAAATTACATCTACGAACGCGCTATTTTCCAGGTCAACCCAGAGGAAGCAGTACCTTAGACAAAATAAGTATCAGTGACATATTCAAACTTACTGCCCTGTATGGGGATGAATCTCTATGCAGGCTTATTCACTCAATTTTAAAAGAGTAAATGTGAACAATGATACAAGTAAGCAACCTAAGCAAGATAGGGGTATTATCCCATGCAACTTAGCTCAAAGCTTCAAAACTGGTATGGTGCCGAAAGCAGAAGACTTCAATAATTTAATTATCCTAGCTGGGCAGGTTCGGACGGCTGAAAATGTCTAAAGGCCTCAGCCTTATCGCTGATAAAGGCTCAGGGCCTCATCGTACAGCTACACTGTCCAATAGTTAGTCAATCAGGAGTGTTACATGGCCGATACTTTACCGGTATCCACTCACCGAATAGACAAACTGCGCATCTCCCTTTCTCTAGCGGCCAACCATGGCGAATATTTTAGTCAGCGTTGCAGCCAGCTGTTTCATACTGAGCTAAAAAAACGGCTCGATCGCGTATTGTCGCGGCTCGGTGCTGGCGGTCAAATGTTTTGCCTGCTTAAACCTCTGGTTATCGATTTAGGGGAGTTATCCGCTTATGCTTTCGAGCATCATTTTTGTCAAAGGTTGGAGATACTGCTGGAGCGTGAGCTTAAGCGATTACTGTCAGAGCTAGATACGGACCATGACTCTGCGGGGAAACCTGTTGCCAATACCGATGAGCAGCTTAGCTTACTGACAGCGGGAGCGGTTTCCTCTACTAGCGTGATAGATAAAACCTTTGTTGAGCTGTTAGGCGTAAGACCTCAATTGGCGCTAGGAAAACTGGCACAGGCTTGCCTCGAATACAGTGGGGCAAGGCAATTACATCGTAGTCTGCCTGCCTCAAAGTTTAAGGAACTGTGCCAAGAGTGGGTGCCGTTATTGGTTGTGAAAGGCAGCCTAACCCCTGCTACACTGCAACTTTGTGCATTGTACTACAGTCTGGTACATCCTGAATTCACTCTGCTACCTCATCAGCCGATTGTTCGACCGACAGTTAACACGGTATATGAACAGCAAGTGCTAATTAAATTGTTTAAGGAGGTATTATCTGCCAAGGAAAACATGAGCGTTAAGGCTAATGGATTAACGGTACTTTGGCGAGATGAAAAGCTGCGTAAGCGCGTACAGTCGCAGCTTTGTGCATCACAAATTACCTTGCTCAATAACTGGCTCAATAAAGGGATAGTACAGGAGTCTGCATTGGAGCTGATAGATATTGTGGATCGGCCGATAGTTAACACTGAATATGGTCCGGTTCGTGAGAAGGGGCAATCGCCGCTTTGTGCATCAGAAATTACCTTGCTCAATAAGGGGTCTGCATCGGAGCAGATAGGTGTTGTGGATCGGCCGATAGTTAATACTGAATATGGTCCGGTTCGTGAGAAGGGGCAATCGCCGCTTTCAGCACCACAAATTACCTTGCACAATAGGGGGATAGCACTGGAGTCTGCATCAGCACCACAAATTACCTTGCATAATAGGGGGGCAGCACAGGAGTCTGCATCTGCACCACAGATTGCCTTGCACAATAGCGGGGGGGCACAGGAGTCTGCATCTGCACCACGGATTGCCTTGCGCAATAAAGGGATGGACAATGACCGCTCATGGATCCACATTCCTGCAGCAGGCTTAAGTTTGTTGTGGCCTTTTTTACCCAGTGTGTTTCGTCAGTTACAGTTAACCCAGGATAATAAATTTTTGAGTCGTGACATGCAGTTGCAAGCGGCGTCTTGTTTAACTTGGTTCACTCAGTCTTGGCAAGATGACGAACAAAATATCAATTCACCACTTGTTTTACTGTTGTGTGGACTGACGCAAGAGGCGACGTCTGAGCCTGTAGTATTGAACGAGGCGACACAAGCATTCTTAACAAGTTGGTTGGACAATTTGCCAAAGGCCTTGCAAGGAACATGGCAAAAGCTCTCTGCTGGGGATATTCAGCAATGGTTTTTGCAACGTCCCGGTTGGTTATCTGCTGATGATGCTGAGCCTGTGCTACATATCGCTCCTGCGAGCTTTGATGTGTTACTTAACGACTGGCCCTGGCCTGTGAATATGATCGCCCTGCCTTGGCTAGAGCAGCCAATTAAGGTGTTATGGGATGAGCCGCTATAACACCTGTTTATCTTCATCTTAACCCTGTTAAACCACATCATTGCCAACCCTGAGCCACGCTGTTGAGCGTGCCTCAATTTACACCTTCGAGACACTTATATGATAAATCTAATCTCGCCCTCAGGATCCGTTGACGACCATCATGATCTATTCAGTGCGATTGAGCAGATTGATCTGCGCCTGCAACAGTATACGCAGCAACGTCGGCCAGCACTTAAGCAACACGTACTTGAAGAATTTCTATTGGATGAGGAGGATATTCTACACCACACTGCACAGCCTAAAGGCATGCCACACTGGATGCAGACATCCTCGTTTATGCCAGTCAGTGAGCTTTCAATCAACTCTTCTCAAGGTCGATTATCGACTCTGATAGAGCGCTTTAAACTCACGGACTCAGAAGTTAATATTCTGCTACTTGGGCTATTGACGCACTTGGATAGTCGCTACCATGCATTATTTGCTGCCCTGCAACATTTTGAGGATAGAAATAACCCATCCATTGAGCTGGCGTTACACCTGTTTGGTGCCGCGGCAGATGAACTGTTAACGCGACAAGGGGATTTTTTACCCGATTCAACCTTATTGCGCCATGAGCTCATCAAGGTTTACAAGAGTAATAAGCAAAAAGGTGAAGGTTGGGCACAGTCCTTATTTCAAACCACAACTGAAGTCTTTCATTATTTGGTTGGACATGCTTCTTTAACACCTTTGCTCGCGGATTGTGCCAAGTGGCATCCGATGAACTCAAATCAAGGCTTGTGCCCCAGCAATGTGCGTGATGGATTACAAGCTCAGCTATATAATCAACAGGATAATTTATTGCCTATCGTGTTGTTAAAAGGGGCGCAGGGCAGTGGTCGCCTTGAGGCGGTGAACGCTGCTGCATCTGCGCAAAACATCATGCTGCTGGAGCTGGATGTGACTAAGCTACCAGAATCTAGGCATGACGCTAAGACAACATTAAATCAAGCATTGCGTGAAGTCAGGATGCGAGGCGCCATTTTGGTGGTACGTGGCTGGGATGAATTTGCCGATTCAAGAAAAACGCTACTGAGTGACTGGGCAGACATGGTTCATCAGTCTCATGTTCGTATTGTCGGATTGTGTGAGCAAGATTGCGCTCGGGTGGTAATACCGCATATGCCACAAATTGCGCTCACGATGCCGATCCTTTCTTATCTGGAAAAGCAGTTACTGTTACAACAATCTTTGACTGCGGGGGAGTATGCGCCAACTGATATTAGCCACGTGTGTCGTCGCTTTTCTTTTAATCACGCCTCTTTGCCACACATACTGCAAGAAGCAAGGTGTTATCGCTCTTTGAGAGAGCCAAATAGTATGGTGAGCAGCGAAGATTTAAATCAGGCTTTTAGGCTTCATTCACAAAAAAACTTCGGTAAATTGGCGCAGCGGATCGAACCTATGCGATCTTTTGAAGAATTGATTGTGGCTGATGAGCTAAAAGAGCAGCTGCAAGAGTTACTGGCGGCGACCAGCCAGCGAGATAAAGTGTTGGAGTCAGGCTTCGCTAAAAAAGTGGGTTATGGTACAGGCGTCAGTGCGCTGTTTCACGGTGATTCTGGTCTGGGAAAAACCATGGCGGCAGAAGTGGTTGCTGGTCTGCTTGGTGTGGATTTGATCAAAGTCGATTTAGCCAATGTGGTGGATAAATACATCGGAGAAACTGCCAAACACCTGGCGCGGATCTTCGATTTGGCCGAAGCCGATGCTGGGGTATTATTTTTTGATGAGGCCGATGCGCTCTTTGGTAAACGTTCTGAAGTGAGTGATTCAAAGGATAGGAACGCCAACATTGATGTGGCTTATCTATTGCAAAGGTTGGAGCGCTATCCTGGTTTAGTGATCCTAGCAACCAATAACCGCAACCATCTCGATGAGGCGTTCAGTCGGCGTTTTACCTTCATTACCCGCTTTAACGCGCCCGATACCAATACTCGAGAGGCGCTTTGGCAAAGTGTATGGCCTGAGGGGTGTCAGCTTGATCCAAAGATTGACTTGCATGCCATTGCGGCCCGTACCCGGTTAACCGGTGCCAATATTCGCAATATAGCCCTGCTAGCTGCCTATTTTGCGGCAGATGCAGATACGCCATATATTTGCGAACATCACATTCATCGAGCCACGCAGCGTGAATTATCTAAGATTGGCCGCATTGCGCTGTAAACACCAAAGAGAGGAGAGCACTGATGGTACAACCAGCAGTAAATCAAAATATTATTGAAGTTAATAAAGAGATATTGGGCATCCTCAGGGAATACTTGCCTGCAGACTCGGGGAGCGAAGGTGTCGAAATTATTTTTGGCGCCCCCGAGAAAAGCAAATTTAAAAATATTACCGTCCCTACGGTCAATGTATTCTTGTTCGATATTCATGAGGACTTGCAATTAAATTCTTCGCAATCACCAGATTACAACTATCTAACTAGAAGCTTTGCACCGGGGAAAGTTAATATGTGTTGTAACTACATCATCACTTTTTGGGATACTGTTTCAGACACATCAGATGTAGTAGAGTCACAATCAATGATGGTGATGAACACTATTATTAATGCCTTAATTAATAACCGCACCTTGAAGAATATCCCTGGTGCTTACACACGGGTGATGCCGCCAAAAGATGGGCTCAATAGTTTAGGTAATTTTTGGCAAGCATTAGACAATAATCCCCGTTTGGTGCTGAATCTGTCGGTGACAGTGCCTATTACTTTGGCTGAGGCTGTTGCTGAAGTAGCACCAGTTACCAAGACCGAGGCGAAGTTAGTGAACAAAGCGCTGACTAAAGTTGACCTCGAGGTTGGAGATAATTCAGGAGCACTAGGTTCTGGTGCCAACATTAATGATAGTAGCAGTGATACTTGCTTTAAATCTGATGAAGGTGTTGAACAACATTTCATAGAACTGTCGCTGATAAATCCTACGGTTTTACAGCAGTTGGCAATCACCGGTTTTGATCTCGAGCCTAGCGATAACTATGTAGACAAAATCAATAATGCAGTGGTTACCTTGCTAGACAGGAATAATAAAATGGTTGATACAGAACTTTGGAGGGGCACCATTCGAGGTGTCGATCGAGCTTCACAGCAGGTGATTTTTGATCAGGACTTACCTGCACAGCAAGTCAATGTAATCCGGTTAGAAAGGAGCATCGGTGATAAGATACATCCATTAGAAACACCCGGTTTGGTGGTGGCTGAGTTGCAGGCATTTGCATACCCTGAGACACCAATGCTTCTTGAAGAGGCTGGTGACTGATGATGGATTAGATTTCTTAAGTCTATCTTTGCCGTTGTTGGTTGGGAGAGGGAGAAGGTGTGATGACTGCCCCAATCATGAACGGTGTTCCGGCTAGGGTAGACATTGCCTTAGCTGGTCATTACTGGCTTTATCGGTAGATAGGAATAGAGGTAAATATGTTATTAAATGAACTGTTTGTTGGGACTTATTGGATTGGAGCATTCACTGAGTTTTTTATTACAGCAATTGACAAATCAGCTCTAATTTTTTCGGTTATAGTGTCCACGCTTTATTCACTTTCTATTACGGAGTTGTCGGAGCTTTCAGGTGTTGTCATAGGGGGGGGAGCCTTTATTGTTAGTTGGTGGTATAAGCATCATAAACTCTCATTACTTAAATCGAAACTTCGTGAGAATCAGCCATTAGAAGATATTTTTGAGGAAGAGGAGCGGTAAGTCTGCGATTAAGGATGGGGGGCTACCACTCTGCTACTCTCTAGGCTGCACAGAAATAAGGTAAAGCTCTTATATTCTGGATTTGAGCTTATAGACAAGGCTTAATGGCCTGTAAAACAATGTGAGATATGCTTTGGTATCATTGTGTTTGACCTCTCACCGACAACTCATATGAGTTGCTTGAACGACATCACATTTAATTGTACCTGCCCAATAAAATTAACTAACTCAGAGTTTTATTTAAATTAGAGCCGAGAATTATAATCATTAACATTACCACTTTCTATTAACTTTATATTTCAAGTTAATAGAAAGTGTGGTGAATATTGTTGCCCTCTCTTTGACATGCTTTCGAAATGTGATTGCTGCGTATTTGTTGTGTGGTTTTTATGTTTTTACTTGTTTGTTATTGGTTGTTGTTTTTGTCTGGTATGGTTGAGATGTAGCTGTTTAGCTTTATTTTTGATCTTGTATATTGAATAGTCTTTAAAGTTATTGTCTCTTCGATTAATATAATCGTTATCTATAGATTGAAATGAAGGGTATTAAATATGAACGCCGAATTATTTTGTTTTATTTTGTTTGCTAATGATCTAATTTTTTTGCACGTTTTAATTATTTCATCGATAATTTACTATTTTAAATGTAAATATAGTTGTTTTTATGACGATAAAAATCGTTCATTTCTGTTAGAGTATATTGAAATTCAATCAATCCCATCGGGATCTTACAAACTTGAGTTGATGATGATTTGGCAGAATAAGCTAGATTCATATATTAAGTTACTTAATTAAAGTGAAAGTAATATTTTTAAGAGTGGGAGGGGCTATGTGTTAATTTACGTAAACGTTAGGTCTCATGAGGATGGAAGCCTCTATTTAGGGAATCACTAAATAATTAAATGATAAGTTGTAGAATCTGTCATAATAGGTTCATAGAAGAGTGTTAATGGTATCAAGGCTTGGTTGAAGAGCCGGATAACCGAAGCATTTAATCAAGTGCTGAGAGAAGAAGCAATAAATCTCTTGTATACCTAGGAATTTTCTCTCGGAAGGCTTGATGTAGCAGTGTTAGCTTGCTGCTAACGTCTTGCAGGAGGTCAAGAGGTTTGGAGTTGTGGTTAAATCTGGTGTATAGGAATTTAAGCAATGCTTTGTTTAGAGCTTTTACTTGTTGTATCGACTAATGGTGAGACATTGTAACTGACTCTTGGTGAGATTATTTTATCTTTTGATGCAAATCGATAGGCTATTCCTTTTGGATTTATCAAGTTATAAATATTATTTGACAAGTTGTCAGCGCCGTGGCCTCGTTCAACACTAGGGGCTGATCGCGGCTGCACACGGTCTTATATTCTGAGAAAAGATTAAAACAGTGGCATTAAGTTCTTTGGTCAGATTTTTATATTAGTTATTATTTTATATAAGATTTTAACGTGTTAGATAATTTCCCAGTAGTTTTATCTATGCCCTTATGTCTGAGAATTAAGGTGGATGTTGTTGATATATCTTCTGTAAGATCAAAAATAGTTTTAGCTTGATCTTGGTTTATCATATTCGTTTCAACCAAAAGAAAAGCTGATTCTTTAATGCAAAACTTAATAAGGCCTTTCATAAAGTTAATGTCATCTAACTTTATGTTGTTTACCAGAGCTATTTCTTCATCTGTGTTTTGGAGTGATAGTGTTTCAAGTTGTCTATTACCTTTACTTCTCAAGTTTGGATTAAGCAGTTCTGATACTGATAAATCAAATGCTCTGGCTAGCGCCTGAACTTTTAATATTGTTGCGTTGCCCAATTCCCCATCTGTTCTTAAATATGATGAAATCGTGCGTTGATTTACTTTGTGAAAAGAACTTGTTCTATTTTCCAATTCTTTTTGCCCTAGTCCGTTAAGGGTCATTAAGTATTCTAGATTGTTGGCTAGTACAAGCCTAATATCATCTTCAGTGCTAATGTTCATTCATTTTTCCCTTTCTTTATATAAAACTGACTCAATAGCAGTATAGCTAAATTACGAGTTATTTTTTGCTATGTGCGCACTTGGTTGTGTACAAACAACAGCGCAGCAAGCAAATCTGCAGCAATATGGTTACCATTTTATCACTGTTTATACCAATTTATATCTGAAGCAAAGCTGGTATATTTTGTCCTATTGCGCAAGATTGTCAACAGTATAGCCTTTGAGTGGGCGTCAATTCAACGGAAGCATCTGTCTTAGAATTATAATTCATTCTACAGGGGAGGAGCGAGAGGCTCATTATATAGTTTTAACAAAACAGTTCACAAAATCATCAAGCAGCAAAGTTTCTCCCATTTAAGAGACCAAATTCATATTTTATGCCAAAAAGCCGGAAGGTTAAATGAAGGTCGAAGCTTTGTGCTGTTGTATATCTGGGCCTCGACGAAATAGGCAACATAGTTTAATAAATAGATCAGAAAATAAGGAGTTGCTAATGGATGATGCTGATTTAACGGTAAAACCCGAAGAACGGGCAGAAGTAACAACAAGGTCGCGGCGCCTGTTAGCTAAACCTAGCGTTAGTCACTGTATTGAATATGACGATGCCATAGTGGCTGTAAGGCGTGAAGCCGTGCTAGGTGTTGATTTACAGAGTCTGTCAGACACTTTCAGAGACAAGGGGGGGCTATGAAAAATACGATGGTGAACTTTGGTTTTATCTCAAGGTTAGAAGGTGGACCAGTTTGTAAAGGCTATGTGCCGGATCCTGAACACTCAAACTCGGGAGTTACTATCGCAACGGGTTTTGACCTTGGTCAGCGTTCCCATAACGATTTGCAAAACTTACTACCGCAATCATTGGTGCCAATACTGTCACCTTACTGTGGCATGACTAAACAAGATGCAGTTGCTTACTTGGTATTAGCGCCTCTTGAAATCAGTATCGATGAAGCTGACTTGATTGATTTGTGCGTTAAAAGCCAATTACTCGAACAGCTGCAGTATCGATATAACCGCGTGTCAAATGTGTCTTTTAATCGGTTACCAGAACGCTGCCAAACGGTTGTGGCTTCGGTGTCGTTTCAGTATGGTAATTTAGCTAATCGTTGCCCTAAGTTTTGGCAAAAATCAATGAGCCAGGACTGGATAGGACTAGTACAAGAGCTTCGTGACTTTGGTGATAGATACCCCACAAGACGCAACCAAGAAGCTGATTATTTAGTGCTAAGGGGAAAGGCATGAACTTATTGAGCATTTTAGGGAAAGTTGGCGCCTCGATACTGGCCGACGTGATCCCTGGTGGCAATACGATTATAAAGGTGATCAATGAGTTTCTTCCTGATGACATCAAACTCGGTGATAGGGCTACGGGGGCAGAAATACAAAATGTTGTTTCGTCATTGCCTGCTGAAATACAGGTTCAAGTTTTGGCCAAACAGTTTGATGTTGAGATCACCGAGATTAAAGAGTATACCAATGTCGTAAAGGCTTTGGGAGATGTTGATAAAACGGGACTATCCACACGGCCGGCCATCGCCATGATGATGTCGCAAATTGTGGCATTTTCAGTGGTGATTCTGATTTCATTTCTCGCAGTGGCCATGTTCAACAAAGATGTGGCCACCATTACGGCAATTGGTGACAACTGGCCGTTAGTGATAGCTATTCTCGGTACGCCTACAGCACTTTTACGCGCTTACTTTGGCATGCGAACTAAAGAGAAGCAGCAGAAGTACCAAGCAGTGTCAAATACCCCGCCTGAATCTGTATTTTCAGGGTTGTTGAATCTCGTAGGAAAAAGTAAATGACAGATATCGCCACCTGGCTAAAAGTCGTAAACATTATGCAAGTTTTAATAATGCAAAATTGCAGAACTTAATGAACTAATTTGAAATTAAATTAACTATCAACTGGTTGCGGGTTTAATTAATATCTGAGCTGAAATTTATTGGTAACGAGGCTAAAGGCTATATCGAAACGAGTATTAAGGAAAAAGGAGGTGGAAGTCGTTGGCTTTTAATGAAACTTGGTGAATCCGTTGTTAAGGGCGAGCGGAATCAAGGCCTGAGCAAAACCGTCGCATGTCAGGGACTAAACATGAACGGAATTTATAACAAATGTTTTTCGTCGATAATAGCTGAAACCGGCGGCGCTTATTTTGGTGTTTTGCTCTTTAAATGAGTAGTGAAGTGGATGACAAAAACTGCGACGCTTAATCAAGTAGGGGACGATAGGGGCGTTGTTGATCAAATCTTCGCTAGAAACGCAGAAACTTCGAGGGTTTGAGCTAGCTAGGCAGCCTGTTTCCTCACTGGTATTCCTAGTCTTATGACTTTGTTCATTGCCTTTACACCTGCCAGCGCTTCACCAACTTGAGCATTATAATCACGTAGGTTATGTATTAAGTTTGTTTGTGAATTTATCGATATAAAATTTTGCAATCGATTAAGTCAATGAGCTCGCTGTTGTCCTCCCACAAGGCATTGAGTTTTTTCTGAGAACCAATAACGCTGCAGTTTCTGCTAGCGCCTTTTCTTTATACTTGAGCTCGCACTTCAGTGATTTAATCTCTGCCTTATCTGCCTTATCTGCCTTATCTGCTTTTGCTTGTCACTTAGGTTTCTTTCTATTTCCAATTCTCGCTTGGCTTGGTTGATTCTAGCAAATTTAAGCGCAGCACCTAAACGTTTGTTATTCACGATGGCAGCTTCATTCACTGCTCTTAATTTATCAAACACATGACCTTAAGAGATTTTCTTCAATGTTTGATATCTATTTTTCGCATGAGGATGTCATGAGCTAATTGCAGAGTAAATCAAGTGTTTTGTTTGAGTAACTAGCATCTTCAATGAATTACCCCGCTTTATTTTCTAAAAATGTATGAGGAAACATGATGTAAATATTACCACGCATATTAGCCCAAAGTGAGGGAGTGAAGCCTGTGCTTCCTTTTATCTGGGTTAACCATTTTACTTTTCTCCAATACAGAGCCTGGGTCACGCTAAATGATACTTGTTCTATTACGATCTATTTATTAAATCTTTAAAGGAAAACATGATTAATTTAACTAAAACAGATGCAATGACTGAAGCTTCTTATGCAACAGATGGTTTTGTTGTAGCTACAGAAACACAAGCATTAAGTTATACATCGGCGCGAGTCGCTAATCCATTATTCAATCGTTACGAAACCACAGATAAGCCTAAAGTGTTTGGATATTATACTGATTGGGCTCAATATGATGGCCGAATAGTAGGAGGCAGTCCTCGGCCTGACTGTCAACGAGATCAGCGAGGTCGTGGTGTCGATCTCGCCCTATTAGATCCATTCGCGTTTGATAAAATAATTTTAGGTTTTGCAGGGATCTTAGGTGATACAGGGCCAAAATCTGACACTCTTAATAAGGCTGCGGACACACTTAAAATTTCAGGTGAGGGTTCTGTAACTTTGCTAGACCCTTGGGGAGATGCACAAAGCTCCCAGAATGTTGGTTTTGATGGTTATGCTGATATCCAACTGCCGAGGGATTACCAACAGAAAGACGTTAGGGGTATCCTAGGAGGATTACGTGACAAGCAGGTAGCGGCGAAGGCTCTAGGGCATGACCTAATCATATCATTGAGCATCGGTGGATGGACCTTAAGTGATGGTTTTTATCATACCTCTAGAGATCAAGAAAAACGCACCAATTTTTGTAACAGTGTAATAGATTTTCTGGATCGTTTCCCTATGTTCACTGAACTTGACTTAGACTGGGAATACCCTGGTGCAGAAGGAATAGGTAACGCCTATGGCGCAGATGACTACGTATATTACGTTGAGTTAATCAAAGAGCTAAAAGCGGCATTGATTCGAGCTGGTAAAAGCGATGTGAAAATCAGTATTGCAGCTTGTGCCAATATTGAAGTGTTGCAGCTCTCACAGGTTCCTCTATTAATCAAGGCTGGTGTTACTGGCATAAACTTAATGACGTACGATTTCTTCGGTACTCCATGGGCTGATAGGTTAAATCACCACACTAACTTACAACCAAATGAAGAATCAGATTTTAGTCTTTGTGAAGCCGTCGATTACTTGATTGAAAACAGTGTAGAACCAAAAATGATCAACATTGGTTATGCTGGTTACACGCGTAATGCTAAAGGCGCAGAAATAGAAACTTTTTCTCCACTAAAAGGAAGTTATGCTCCTGGAGATGGATCCACAACTGGTACTTTTGAGGAAGGTACCTCTGAGTGGTATGACATTATTTATAACTATCTCGACCTTAATAAAAAGTCGGGTAAAAATGGATTCGAACTTTATACTGATCAAGTCGCTGATGCCGATTATCTATATAGCCCAGAATCTAAACTGTTTATGTCGTTAGATACACCTCGTTCAGTGAAAAATAAGGGCACCTACGCACTTGAGAGAAACCTTGGTGGTATCTTTACATGGACGATTGACCAAGAAAACGGACTTTTAGTCAATGCAGCTCGAGAAGGTCTAGGTTGTTCGCCAATTGAGCAGAAGGTTGACATGGAACCTTTTTATTTTAAAGGTATTAATGTTGATCCTAGTCCAGAAAACAACATTCCTGAGTTATTTGTACCTGATTCACAGACTGTGGATGCAGGACAAGCTATCTCTTTTCAGGTTAAAGCTACAGATGCTGACGATGACAATCTTCGCTTTGTTGTGAGCGACAATGCGACTCTGGTCTCTACAGAGAATGGAGAGGCGACTATAACTTACCTTGCACCCAATACGGGAAATAATATGCAGGAAAGTGTGACTGTGACGGTTTCAGATGGCCTGGATAGTGTGTCACAAGAGGTACTTGTGTATGTTAAAGGGTTGGGAGGGAACACTGCCCCAGTTTTAATCTCTCCATCTAGTGTTGAGGTGAAAAGTGGGCAAACAGTGACCTTTTCAGTGAGCGCTTCAGATGCTGATGATGACATGCTTTCATTTTCTGCCTCAGAGGGGGAAGTCACACCAACAGGCAGTGGGGCTGATGTGAGTTATACCGCCGATGTAGTCGATTTAGATATCAGTGTTAACCTTGTGATAACTGTATCAGATGGTAAGGCTATGGACACTAACATTGTGGTTGTTACCGTGATAGCCGATTCAGATTATGGAGATACTTGGTCGCCTGATGTTGTTTATAATAATGGCGAATGCGTTATCTACAAAGGTCATTTATGGGAAGCACAATATTACATTGAAGAGCATGCGCCGGGAACAGATAGTGCTTGGACAGCAATGGTTCAAGAAGACCAAAATCCAGTAAAGTGGGATAAAGACTCGTCATATGGCACACAGTCAACAGTCGAGTTTGAGAGTAATTATTGGTTTGCTAAGTGGGCCCCTTCGCGTGGTGAGGAACCTGGTGTTGATCAGTATGGAGCTTGGAAACCTGCTTAGTAATACTTACACGGTGGAAGCACTAAAGGCAAATGCCAGGTGTGGAACAGTCAATGTTATTTGAGCGCCTGACAGGGCTTTACACGGACTTTTAACCGATGGTGTCACGATGAGAGATATTTATTGTGGCACCCTGCAAAAGTGGCCTCACACAACGGTAACGCTGACACCTATGAAGAATTGCTACAAACAGAGTCACAACAAGGTTATAGCTGGTCGTCATTGATCACTACAGACGACATTGAGGCAATCGTTACTGCAATTCAAAATGAGTGTGATGTAGGCATATCTTACAAAGAACTTCAATTTTCCATTTAACTTTAAAGGTCCTTTACGGGGGTAATGCCGATCATTTAGTGATTTATCGATCGGTTGACTGATCTTCTAGATGCTTCAGAATCCGAGTCCTATCTCTAGGTCTCGGATTTTTTATGCAAGTTTCCCAAGCTTTTGACATGATCAACCAACTCAAGCCCCATCAAGTTGAAACCCTCGCAGATTTACTCCCTCTGGAGTTGATAGAGGAAGCGTATTCATTAACTGAAACAGTCACGATTAGAAAACGTAAATTAACACTAGAGTCAATGGCTTGGCTTATTATTGGAATGGCTATCTATAATGATAAGTCGATGGCTCACATCATTAACATGCTCGATATCGTTGATAGAGAGGGCAAGCCATTTGTTGCTCCGAGCGCATTAACTCAACGACGAAAAAATCTCGGTGAAGCGGCAATGAAAGCTCTGTTTGAGTGCACTCAAGCTCACTGGAATCGTGAAGCTCTACATCCAAACTGGAATGGACTGACGTTACTGGGAGTCGATGGTGTAGTCTGGCGGGCGGAAGATACTCCCGATAATGCAGAAGCCTTTTCTCGACAAAAAGAGACTCAATATCCTCAAGTTCGTATGGTCTGCCAAATGGAATTGAGTAGCCATCTTATTACCGCCAGTGCTTTCGATGATTACGCCGTTAATGAGATGATTTTGGCCGAAAAGCTCATCGACTCCACACCGGATAATAGCCTGACATTATTTGACCGAGGTTTTTATTCGCTAGGGCTACTTTATCAGTGGCAATCCACTGGTAACGAGCGACACTGGTTGATTCCTTTGAAAAAAAATGTCCAATATGAGGTGCTTCGCAGCTTGGGGCGCAACGATAAAATAGTCCAATTAAAAAGTAATCCACATGCTAGAAAACGATGGCCAGAACTGCCTAATGAGCTGGAAGTACGACTCATAAGTCGAAAGGTTAATGGCAAGGAATACTCGGTTTTGACATCAATGATAGATCCCATGCGTTATCCCGTTGCAGACATAGCTGATTTATACGTGCATCGATGGGAAATAGAATTAGGTTATCGAGAGCAAAAACAATACATGCTAGGTAATCGTTTAACGTTGAGAAGTCGATTGCCAGAGCTTGTAAAACAGGAGTTGTGGGGGATTTTACTCACCTATAATCTAGTGCGTTATCAGATGGTGAAAATGTGCCATCAACTCAAAGGTGATTATCTCCCTTATCAGTTGAGTTTTAATGGTTCTTTGGCTCATATATTGAGGCTATTAGTGGGTTTGCCCTACTCGACACCAGGTGCAATTCCTCGTCAGCTTAAATATTTCTATGAAATGGCTGAAAGCCTGATTTTAGAGCCCCGACGAACTCGGTCTTTTCCTAGAACGGTCAAGCGCAGACCACAGAAATATGCCAGAAATAAAAAATGCCAGTAAGCTTAACTTACCGGCATTACCTTTACGGGGCCTTTTTTATTCTACCTAGGAATTTCCTCTTGGAAGGCTTGGTGTAGCACGGTTTAAGCTTTTTCTAGGCTTTTGTGGCTATAGATATTAGTCGTGAGCTTACGAGAGCATAGCGTGACATTGGACTTTTCTTCAGGCATGACTAGCTAGGGCGGTGAGCCCTGACTGATGATTTTAGGTTAAGTTAGTTTACGAGTGAGCCCGGCTGGTCCAAATAGTTCCAGGGGAGGTAACGTTCTGGGTTGGCTCTGACCTGCACCTTTTCTCGCTGCAAGGTCGTGAAATATTCAAAGACATTGATGCCCGCCTCGCTGGCACTTGCTATCATTGACGTAATGATGTCTCCGATGGTCGCCCCGTGTAAGGTCTTATGGAACATCGCATTCTTTCTGTCTCGCACAATGATTTTTAGCATCGCTTCGATAAGGTTATTGTCCAACTTGACCCCATCAAAGGTACAAAAACAGCTCAAGCCTTCATAGTGCTTGATAAAATAGCGCAAGGCGCAGCCCAAGCTGCTATTCGACTCCACCTTACCAGAGCTTAAATGCTCTTCACCCCACAGCTTGATTTCTTCCATGATAGGTAAGGAGTGCTGTTGATGGTAAGCCTGTCTGGCACTGGGTAGCATCTGCTGCTCTAGGGTGTGTGCATCATTGACCCAAATCTCAGCATAGCGCGTCAGGATATGTTCAACTTCATCTGGGAAATGCGTTATCACATCCACAAATTGCCGTCTGGCATGGCTGTTACACAGTGAGCCGATAACCACTCTCACTGTGGGCCGGTTACTGCTGAGTGCATCGCTCATGATGATGGGCTTAGGGCTATTCTTATGACGATGTTGCAAGATGCTGTCGATAAACTCACCAGCATGACCTATGTTGGTTTCAAACAACACGATGGAGTGATGCTCAAGGGTCGTGGCGATGATGCCTGAGGTATAAACCCCACACCGGCTTTTCATTTTGTCACTGTTACGCGCCTTTTTCTCTATCGGCTTAGCATCCAAAATACGGTGAGTGGTGTCATCAAGATAATAGTGGACCGCATCCGCCGCCAAGTTAACTAACGCTTGATACACCGGATAAATGTCATTGGCCACATACTCCACCTGGTCAAACACGGTTGAGGCCGTGATGTTCACCCCCAGCAGTTTTTGGATACTGCCCTGACGATAAAAAGGCAGTCCGGCAAAGTATTTGTAAATGGCCATCAAGGCCCGAGCTGAGTAACCGTATTTCTGATTGCTATCACCATCACTGAGTACTTCAGCAGGCAGTGGTGCTGTGGCATAGGCGCCACAAGCATTACAGCGTAAACGCTCCATCACATGCTGCTCTGGCGTGAACGGGCTTTGCCCGGTGATACGCAGCAGACTTCCAGGCTCTCTCTTGTACATCCTGCCAATTTGACACTCAGGGCAGAGTGCGCCTTTAGCCAGGTCAGCATGAGAGTGCATGACCACCTTGGGCTTTGTGGGAGTGAAGTCCTCTCCCTTCGATGAGGGCCCTTTTTTCTTTTTCCGCTGTTGCTCAGCCTTACTTTTCTTCAGCAGCTTACCGAGACCCTCAGACGATTTTTCTATGCCCAACAACTTACGTAATTTATGCACTGTCACATCATGGTTCGCTAAGCGAGACTGCATGGTAGACAGCGTTACCAAGGCATTGAGCAGCAACTGGCAGTCTGAAGCACTCAGCGCTAAGTGATTATCTTTGGCTTCAGTCACTCGGGCGATTAACGCCTCAAGTGCTTTGCTGTCGATGTCAGTAAAGGGTTGGCTCACAGACGCGGTACTCCGATGACACTGGGTGTAATAGAAACAATTGACGAGAGTATGATCCGATTAAATAAAAGTTCAAGCATCCATTATTTCCCGATGAAAGTCTGCGGTACACCACCACTGAGCAACTGACGTAGCTGGGTGGCCACCATGGCAGTGACAGGGATAGTTGACCGCGGCCAGCGCTTGAACTTGCCGGTGGATAGACGCTTGGTCATTAGCCAGAAGCCAGTACCATCATAGGTTAACGCCCGTATCATGGTTTTACTGCGATTGATAAACACAAACACGGTGCCAGAGCGAGGGTCTTTGGCAAGTTGCAGACGACACACAGCAGACAGGCCATCGATGCCTTTACGGAAATCAGCGGGCTCTGTCGCAATGAATATTTTGGTGTTAGCGGTGAGGTGTATCATGATTTAAGTGCCCCAATGATAGAGAGCAGGGTCTGATTATTGATGCCGTGCAGGCTCATTTGCTCACCGGAGACAAAACAAAGCTCAAGACTAACCGACGGCTGTGGGGTAAAGGCTTGGGACGTTATTTCAACAAAAGAGGTGGGGTCATCGAGCTGGAGTGCCAGCCGCCACTGAGTAAGCTGAAGCGTGGTAATACGCAGTGCTGCAGTGACTTGGCCAGTTTGATGGTAGTCGAGTAACGAAATTGCCCGCTGACGCAAGCTATCAGGCACCGGGGTGCTGATTTTTGCTTTTTGTTTACGCCAAGTATTGAAATCAGCAGCGAGCGTGGACAGTGACTCAGGAATATCCATTAAGTGAACCTCAAATTTAATCTGTTATTTATTAAATCAGATTAAATTTGAGAAGTTGCACTATGCTCTCGTAAGCTCACATTGGTTTGTGCGTTTTGTGGTGATGACATGGAATTAGTTCGGCTATATCATCCTGACAGAGGGGTTTTCTATGATATCTTTGCGCCTTGATCTTTTGCTGTTTGTGCTTCATTTTATAGTTAGACAATATACTATTATATAATATGCTAGCCAAAAGTAGAAAGGTTGGTGATACATTAGAGGTTTATGATGCCAGTACATAAAAGTTTGCCTAAATCCAAAAGTAAATTGACATCCACGAAGGGTGATGGTCTTGAATCACCGATTGTTCATCTCGAAGATACCCAGAGGCGGGCCCCCCCTTATGTATCCTTACAAACTGTTCGACCAAGAGCTTCATTTACGAGTACCGTTCCTGATGCATCTACGGGTGCCATTTCTAAACATGGAAAAATTAACTCTAGGCATCGAAGTCCTGAACTTACTGATGAAATACCCTCAAACCCTAAAGATGAGCTCACTGGAGCCTCAGCACAGTCAGGAGGAAAAAACACCGGCGAGGGATACGAACTTGTAAAGAACTACCTGGCCACAGTAGCACCAGAGAAGACCCAAGCGCTGGTAGAATTTATTGACAACTATCGTACAGCCCCCAAAGCCATCGGCTTACTCGATGTTAAAGGCGCGCTGGAGCCATTTAATGAATGCCGAACAGAATACTTTATTGCTCTTGAAATGTTTAATAAAGCGGAGCTGGGGCCAAAGGAAAAATTAGCCGCGAAGAAGGTGAAACAACTAGTTGGTGGTTTACAGGCAAAAATTTATTATGAAGAACAAGATGGTCTGTTTGCTAAAGGTACGGATGAGCTTGAATACTTTGACTCTAAAGCTAAAGAAAATGAGAAAAAAAATAGCTGGTTTGATTTAACAAGTGGGCGAGATGCCATAAAAGAGTTTAAAGAACAGTGTAAAGATACAAATAGGCCTTTCGTGCCCTATCATCCTAGTGCGCGCGGCGATATGAATAACTACAAATATTCTATATTTCTTAGCGCGGAGAAGCGACCATTAACCTCTTTTGAATATTTTAATGACCCTAAAAATGATGAAGAAAAGGGATTCAATCGTAATGTTAACGCCATTAAACAACATCTGACCGGAATCCCTCAGTTCAAGGAAGGCAGAGACTATGTCTTCTGTACTAACGCAGAAAGGTTAGAAATTAAGGGAAGTGTAGGCGACATAAACAAAACTCACTACAAAAGCTTTGACAATGTGCTGACAAACCCAGAGGTCCGTCAGCGAGTACAGGAGGTGTTTGAAGATGATATTGGGACAGATGTAAATATTAAGAGATATTTAAGCAGTAAAGGCATAGATTCCCCAATTATTAGCAACGATAAAAAACGTAAAAACAGTTTGGCTATACTTAACATTAATATTCGTGAGTCTTCCCAAACATGGGACCCAAGAGAATACCGTCATACGACCAATCCTCAGGCATTAAAATCCATGGTAGATAGTCTGAGGGAGGCGAGAAGTAATAATGATCCTAAAGTCCAACAGCAGCTTGGTAGGATTGGAGGTGATAAATTAGATATTTGTATCATAGGTAGTCAAATCAGCATTGAAGATAGAACATACTGGGAAAACTATAAAAACGATCAAGGTGTTAAGGTTTACTTCTTGAATGATATGGTGAGCGAGGAAAATCATTTAAACCGCATTCAACAAAAAAAAGTGTTATATGCGCTATGTGAAGGATATAAGAATACCACTTATATTGGTCATCAATCAGGGGTAAACGAGGATGCCCCCATTCTGCCAAGGACTAACGTGTATAGCCTGAGTGAATATCAAGGCACGGGTCAGCTGGGCATAAGTCGTGTTGAGGCAAGAACGCAATTGGATATTGTTCAAGAAGCACCATTGGAAATGGGGACGAGTGGTGTACGAAATTTTGGACATTTCTATAGCTTACGTAATAATGAATTTCTTACTACAAAGGGGATTTTAGCTTCCGTTCAGATCAAAATGGATGAATATGGGAAAGAACACCCCAATCTTGATAACTTATGGCAAGAGTTGAAAAATGAATTCCCGCAGTTAGATGATTCAAATGGCGCTGTACCTGATGGCGCTGTAGAGAGGCTATACCAAAAAGTGTTGCAGACGTCGGGGAAGAAGTACCTCAATGCTACAACGCGTGGGTATGTTGATGACGCGCTTAGGCTATGCGATGAGGAAGAACTCGACAATGATGATTTTGCAATAATTGAAAAAGGGCTGACAGCGGTTGAAGCTAAGTATGTTTCTGATAAAGGAGGAAAGAAAGATAAAAAAGTAAAAGAGCTCATTAAGGCAGTGAGTAAGCAGAAACTAACACGTACCGACCGAGGAGAACTTCGTGAAATATTGATTATAATAAAAGAAAATCAAATGATTGGTGATAAAGATCGCGACCTTTATCAAAAAGCACTAGGAGAGATAGTCAGACGTCAACAATCTGGAGGCGTAGGCTTTACTCAGGCGACAATAGATTTTGTGGCGGACGTTATGAAAGAGGAAGTGATGCCTCATGACAGCAGCACGCCACTGGATAAATTTCTTGAGAAGCTCAAACGGCAAAATGCGGGTATGACACCTTATCCCCTTGGCAATCAGCAATTTGAACATAGAGGTTTATTAAACAAAGAACAAAGTGCCACTGAAGCCGATAAGGATATAGACTACTTTCATAATCTGTTTGCAAAAGAGAATGACGACCCAGAAACTACGTCTTCTGAACCACTCTCTCGGAAAAATAGTACTGAGAGTAATAACAGAGACGGCCGCTCTCCTGCATCAGCTACTGTCAACAATTCAGCAAGCAGTGTGCGGAAGAGAATAGCTGCAAAAGAACATAAAACAGAAACCATCAGCCGAGCTAGAACACTCAATAAAGGAGCACAAACAACTTTTATAGTCAGAGATAACTTACAGTATTTTGAGGAAACGTTGAGCTCACATTCGGATAGTTCACTTACGGATGAAGAAAAACAAGTTTTCCAACAAACTATGCGCAATGCGATGCTATCGTCTAAATATTCCTCTGATCTTCCAGAGCAAGGTCCCGCGTTAAAAGAGCTAAGACTTTATGGTTTAAAGGTTCTTAGTGACGCTTTAGAAAAGGGTTATCGTGATGAAGTCTCTTCAGTTCTTAATCAATCGCGCCATCAAGGTGTTAGTGATGAGAAAACTGTTTTTGATTGTTTGATTAACAGTACCTTAGAAGAAAAAGATACAGAAATGCGCGATAACATGACTCGTCTATTAGGTCAGTTTGTCAGTGATCCTCAGAATTTAACAAAATATTCACTTGGAATGGTTTACCAACAAAGTCATGCACCAGCATCCCGATACTTATTACGTTCGATACCAAAGGAAGCCAAGAGGGGTTTCTTAGACTACTATAGAAAACCAAGGTTTTTAAGTCAGTTTGTCTTAGGAGAAAAAAACCTCAAACCAATAATAAAACAAGACCTAGAAAGGCCACTGCCACTTTTTAAAAGTCTGGAACTAGAAACTAAGCTACCACCTATTTTTCTGTCTCGTACCAAGATGGAAGAGATGATTAATCAAAAAGCAAAAAGACTGGATGATTTGCGTATTGAAAATATTAAAAGGGAGACTGATAAACGAAACCAATTACAGGCTTTAAAAGAGCGAGGCTTGACTGGTTCAGGCGCGGAAAAAGCAGTCGATGATGCGAGCACCTATTACGGTAACCCTCATAAACAGGCAGATATTTTAAAACAGGCAATAGCTAAACATGAATCAAAAGTAGTGGAAGATAAGGAAAGAGCTCTGGGCTCCGAACAAATGGATCAGGAGTACACTCAGAGAAGACGTAATGAGTATACTCAGGAAGCAAATAGAAAAAACACTATAAGACAAGAGAGAGAGTCCGAATGTGCGAGGATTGAGCATCAAAGGCGAGATCAAGAAATATATCAGGCGGAGCAAGCTCAAAGATATCAGGCGGGGCTTGCTCAGAGACAACAGCGAGAGTTGAAAGCACAATCGTCTCAATCTGGTAGAGCTGTGAATGGTCCCCGACGGCAACAAGCTATTACTAACGGTGGACCGAGTAACCCATCTGCTAGGCAAGCAATAACGAGTCACCATAGGTCCGCTATTGCAATGGATGATGCCAATCAGCAGCTAGCTTCCTCTTCCACCTCCGCTTCCACAAACCCAACGATCACTTATCAGGAGCAACATACAGTCAAAGCAGGTGGCGTCGTCGTTTATAATGAGCGCGGAGAAGAAATGGGAAGACTAATGACAAATATGGGCCAACATATTAAAATTAGCCAGGTTGATGACCTAAAGATGCGAGATGAGCCTTCAACTAGCAGTGCAAGCGGTTCTGTTATAATGGAGTATATAGTACCAGGGAACCTCAGAGAATGCAGAGGCCACATAAGTGTTCAACCAGCAAAAAGAGAAACCCAAAAAGTTTCTTTTTCGCAAGTTAGTTCTGGTCCTTTTGATAGTCTGCGTTATCCAACGGTAAGTGTTCATTATAGCTTGGACGAGTGGCGCAACGCTTTAAAATAATGACGTAAGATAGGGGTAAAGTCAGGATCACTGCCATTGAATTAAGGGTATTTGGCTTAAAAAACATGCTTCCTTCCACGTTTCTGATAATTAAAGGATTTAATGTAAGACTCCTTTCGTCGAGGGGCTTTGTTGCAATGCTATCTCAGCAGGTCTTTTGATATTGATTAGTTAGATCGTGAGATAATTGGACTCCCCACACCAATAAAGTAAGTTAATATGATTATCAAAATGAAAATATAATCAGGGGGTATTATCATGCGCAATACTATCGTTGGCGTTGATTTGGCTAAAGATGTTATTCAAGTTTGTGTTTATAGAAACAAAAAGGTGCAGTCTAATACAGAAATGACACCGGATGAATTTCTAGCTTGGCTATTTGAATCAACACCAGCGACAATCGTTTTTGAAGCATGTGGCACATCCAATTATTGGAAACAAAAAGCAATAGAGTCGGGGCATGATGGTCGCCTAATTTCAGCGAAATTAGTATCGGCAGTCAGGCAAAATCAAAAAACAGATAAAAATGATGCGTTAGCAGTCATTCAAGCCACAATGCTGCCAGATGTGAACTTTATAACGGGTAAAAGTGTTGAACAACAATTACAATCAATTAAGCGATTGAGAGAATTGGCTATAAAACAAAGGGATGCCTCTCACAAGCAAGTCGCATCCCTGTTGCTTGAATTAAACTTTAGAGTGCCAAAGAGCATTTCTGGTATGGCAAATTCAATTGAAGATATATTAGAAGACGCTACTAATAAGTTGTCATTTCAATTTAGAGAGGCCCTTAATGAGGCTATGAATCAATTAACCTCATTAGCCGAAACAGTCTCAACCTATGACCGTTGTTTAGAGATGTCAATTCAGGATCATCCTGAGTGTCAGAAGTTATTAAAACTTGAAGGTGTAGGGCCAATAAACGCGATTAATCTCTATATTGCCCTTGGCTGTGCTGATATAGGCACATTTAGCCGAGGTCGAGATGCATCAGCTTGCATAGGTGTTACCCCCAGGGCTAACGCATGATCACTTTATGAGCAATTAGATCATACATCGATCAGTCGAGCATGTGGGTCAGCATTGTTTGTTGTTAGTTAATCCTCAAACCTGTATACAGTAGAGATCTTAACCAACCTGTATTTAATATGTCCCCCAAACCGTTGATTGAATACCTTGATTCTTTAGTTGATCCGTGAGCGTCCGGTGAACTACGTCTTGGCTAGAGCCATGTTCCAGGGTAAGAGGCTGTTGAGATCGCAGTCAGCGTAAGACAGCTGTTTCAGGCAGTGTTCGATGTAATCGAACGGGGTTAAGCCATTGGCTTTTGCGGTTTCTATCATGCTGTATAAAATAGCGCTCGCCTCAGCGCCACGGTGATTGTGGTTAAATAACCAGTTTTTTCGCCCTATCACAAATGGTTTTACGGCACGTTCTGCACGGTTGTTGTCGATATTAAGCCGACTATCCTCAGTGTAACGAATGAGTTTTGACCATTGATTGAGGCTGTAGTAGATGGCTTCACCCAGCGCACTTTTATTTGACACTTGTTGGGCTGATTTTTCCAGCCATTGCTTAAAAATCGCCAGCTGGGCACGTGAGTGAGTACGCCTAAAGTACAAGCGCTCTTCAAGGCTCAGTGATTGTATCTGCGTTTCTATACGATACAGCTTAGCTATCATATTTAGCGCCATGTCAGCTTTGCTGACTTGGCCAGTTTTGTTTTTTCCTTGTGACACTATCGCTTCTTTAAACTTACGCCGAGCATGGGCCCAACAGCCCACAAGCTTATTACTGGCCTGCTGATAACCCGCATAACCATCAACTTGTAGATATCCCTTAAACACTGTTTGTTCTGTGGCAAGAAAATGACTCACACAGGTGCTTGCACGGCTACCATCTTGATAGTCGTACGTGAGCGTCCGGTGAACTACGTCTTGGCTAGAGCCATGTTCCAGGGTAAGAGGCTGTTGAGATCGCAGTCAGCGTAAGACAGCTGTTCCAGGCAGTGTTCGATGTAATCTGTAGTGGTCAAGTAAAACTGGACAACAATCTTATCGAAGCAATGCTGAAAATCATTGTGCGAGACAGGAAGAATGCGATGTTCCATAAGACCTTACACGGGGCGACCATCGGAGACATAATTACGTCAATGATAGTCAGTGCCAGCGAGGCAGGCATCAATGTCTTTGAATATTTCACGACCTTACTTATACAAGGAGCATTAATATGCCCAAATCTAAATTTAAAAAAAAACTGCTTATATCTCAAAATAATCATGACTCTGAAGAGGTTCTTATGCACGAAGCACAACCTCAGGAACAGAGAGAATACGCTAAATTACCTCCAGATAATTTTTCTGACGATCATGGTGGACATGAAGCCTCGAGACAAATGCCAACAGGAAATGTAAGCTCTTTAATAGCTAAATTTAATTCTTTATCGGACAAGGCTTCAGCAAGGAATAATACGGGACCGATAACGAAAGGCATCATATCAAAAACAAAAGTAAACTCTTTAATAAATAAATTTGAGGATTTATCGCGCAAGGCTCCAGCAGGGAATAATACGGTGCCAATAATGAACGGTATCGACTTGACACCAGAGAACATAAAAGGGGCACGGCAGGAGTGGAAGCGGTTATTAAAGTCGCATAATCTTGATGTAAGTAAATTTGAAGATGATCACGTAAATAATTTTACCCATGCACAGTTTAGTAATATGCCCAGTTATGATCACATTGGGCCGAACACAGTGATCAAGTCCAACGATTTGTTCGAAAAATATCAAAATGATATTAAAGATCAGCTTAAATTTGAAGGCATATCGGGGACAGGAAAACTGTTCAATTTCTTGAAAGATGCTGACAGGACATACACGGGGCTGCGTCTCGACAAATCTGGTACGACTGTCAAAGTTGTTCACTATGGCACAGACGAATACCCAGGAGTGAGATCTCAGGAAGATAAGAAGATGGAACCAAGCTTGTCGGGTGCTTTTCTGAACTTCAATCAACAAGAGAAAACAAATTTCTTTCGCTTGGGATCTTTCCTCCAGTCACTTGAAAAAATTGGTATCAATGCAGAAACAACGGATCAGGAAGTGGTCAAAAAACTGGGAAACTACACTAATACAGGCCCGTATTTTGAGTACCACAATGCCCCATCAGACATCAATACACGCCTAGGGAATAAAGAGAAGGCACTCTTAGATGATGAGAAAATTCTAGTCACGCACAAAGGAATTTCGTTGGCTTTTGATACCCAAAAGCCAGCGACTCTGAAGCAAGATTTCATGGCGGAAAAGTACAGTATAAATAACTTTAATACTGTCGACTCTGAATTACTCAGCATGAAATTTCGGGAGAACGTTGGGGCATTTTGTCAAAAGCTTTTAAAAAGCGAGGGTCGAATTTTAATGACTGGGTATGCGATTGCTGGGTTTGGTGATCTCGTGAACTTCCAGATGCTCTATAAGACAATTATTTCCAAGCATCCTGAGTTAAAAGAACGTATCGACGCATATGCGCATTATTACCGATACTCCATTGGTAATAGCACAATAGCCAAGTTGCTCCATAAGGACATTAAAGTTGTCACGCACCATAATGCTAATCGCCAATGGGATCCAAACTTCAGCTATCAGATTGTCTCGGAACTTGCCAAAGAACATAAACCTACATTTGAAATTCAGTACAATGTTGGGTCTGTTTTTAAGTCTGTACCCAAAGACGAAAACGTGTTGAGAGTCGGTGAAATTGGAGGAATGGCTGGAGTGAGCATGGTTGATGATGCGTATTTCACCGGTTTATCTCGCGGCGGTATAGGTTTTGGCATTCCTAATGCTGACGTTGATGATAACCAGCAGGAAATCAAAGATGTACTTTCGGGGATTATCCAGAATACTCTCGGCCAAGCTGAAACTCCTGCCAATGGCACTCCCCTTGTTTCAGTTATTAAAAATCGTTTCGCTCTTATGATGGCTCGTGAAAATTCCCAGGTGATTAATCAGCAACAGTTCTATCGTTACGATGATGTACATGAAGGTCAAAATTTAAGCGTAGGAAAGCGTGTTCTGGCTGATATTCTTAAAGCAATGACAGAGCAAGCGAACGTCGACATACCCATCATTTTAGCAACAGGAAAGATCGAAGCGTTATCGGAGCAGGCAAGTGAAGCAGGTCTGGAGCTCACACCAAAAGCAAGCTTTAACGTGAGAGGGAGTGACTACAAACAATTCCATTTAAAAACACAGTCCGGAAAGGAAGCTGTGATCGTACAAGGATTTTTTGACAATACTCTCGTCAACGCCATTATGAAACATGCAGATATTCCATCAGTATATTCCGGTGAAGGGTCTATGAACGAAGGCCTGTCATTTGGGGGGAAAGGGTTTATGATCCCGTTCTATGACTATCAGGTGACTACACTTATCGAATCGGCTGGCGTAGCACATACACACGAGTTAAGTCCCTTTAGTATGCAACTAGATGGTAACGATGTGGGCTTTCGGTACGATGAAAAAAAAGTGGTTCAACTTATATCTGACAACCAACCCCTGTACGATTCCTGCGAAAAATACGATTTACTGAAACTGAAAGTGGGAGAACAATTCCCGCAAATGTACCTAGTGACAGGTAAATCAGATGAAGGAATGCAAATTAGGAAACTGGATAAGACAGAGATTGACTTTCAAATCACCCGTCCTCTTGAGCAGGACTCAAAACCAGAACTCCAAGCTTCACAGGCTAACGCTACCATTTATAAACTTGAAGACTGGGCAAAAGAGTGGGTAAAACTGATTTATGATCGAGACTCTTCACAGCTCGATCTGAATAAGCTTGGTCAGCAAACACCTGCCATGCTTGAAGGAGAAAAACAAAAGCGAGTAAATTGGTTCGATCTATTTAGTTTAGAAACCTAAATTAACTAGTTTTTAAGGTCATTATTAAATAACAACACGGCCACTCATAATTCTTGATGCATTGCACTTCTGCTTTGAACAAGGGGGGAGAGTTTTGGCAAATAGTAATGGGTGGCTTTATTAATTAAGGCTGTTTTATTAAGAGCCTATCTTTCCGGTGTGCTTGTTGGCCGGAATCCATTCTTTGAACTTAACTACTCATTGTGGGTTAAAGTATCCCCTCGAATTTGTCTGAAAGCCTCTAAAATTAAGGGGCTGGTGGAGACCCTTCAATCTTTGTTCTTGCTTTTTATTATTCCTAGGAATTTCCTCTTGGAAGGCTTGGTGTAGCTGGATTTAAGATTTTCTTGGCTTTTGTGGCTATAGATATTAGTCTACGGGCCAAATAATGAAATTATTCAGTGTAGTTGTATTTATTTAAAAGGGATTAAGAAATTATTGTGGTTTACATCTTAGAGATTACCTCATTTTTCAATCTTAAATACTCCCGAAAATTGAACGGTAAACAGGCTGATTTTTAAGGTGACGATAAAAATTATCCATTAGAGATCCTGCCCACTCTTCTCGCATCGTTGGTAACAGTTCATAGTAAATACAACCTTGGCGAAACAGAGAGTATGAGCGAGTTTTATTCTACCTAGGAATTTCCTCTTGGAAGGCTTGGTGTAGCTCGGTTTAAGCTTTTTCTAGGCTTTTGTGGCTATAGATATTAGTCTACAGACCAAATAAAGATATTATTCAGTGTAGTGGCATGAATTTTATGTGGGGCATATAATTCGACCTCACTGTAAGTTATTGTTTTTATATAAACATGTTTCCTTATCATAGCTCACCGTTCCGTTGCACCGCATACCCCTACTTCATGTGGCGAAGGGCCTTATGTAATTAAGGTGAATTAGCCCAAACTGTAGTATCAGTCTTCCACTTAACCTGTAAAAGGTAAATATTATGCCACTACAGTTCGAACAACACCTTCGGTGGAGCCTCTAAAAAGTATGCTCTCCTCCTTAGAGATCCCCTCATTTTTCAATTTTAAATAATCCCGAAAATTGAACGGTAAATAGGCTGGTTTTTAAGGTAACGATAAAAATTATCCATTAGAGGTTCTGCCCACTCTTCTCGCATCGTTGGTAACAGTTCATAGTAAATACAACCTTGGCGAAACAGAGAGTATGAGCGAGTTTTACTGGTATTTGCCTTTATTGTCTTTTCCAAGTCAGCATCCTCGCCCGCTTTTCCTAGTAGCGTCAGCAAGCCTATCGCCAAGGCGCTTAGCAAAAACAACCGGTCTCTACGTACCGGGGAACGCGTGTAGGTGGCACTCATCCCCATGCCAAAACGATAGTCTTTAATGTCACGAAAAGTCGTCTCTATCCCCCAACGTTTCCCATATAAAGTCAACATCTTGCTACTCACTAGGTCACGTCGACTTGATGCTAAATACCAAGCTTCTTTCATGCCTTTTTTCTTGGTGCAAATGACCCGAGCGACTGCTTGCTTATTACCCGTTATTTGAACGTCCTTAAGGGTTCTTGTTATGCCGCTGGGTAATAGCCAGTCCTTTACTGGAAACAGCTCTCCTACCGCATCGGTGACTTTGATATTAGCCTTAATTCTAATGATGAAGTCAAAACCCAGCTCATGTTCAATGAAGTTAAATAGTGCCGTATCACTAAAGCCTCTATCAGCAACAATTGTCACTTTAACATCCTCTGCAACGATCGACCTTAACTTAACCAACAACTCATCTTCATGGTTGTTTCTATTACCTTTTAAAGCATGTTTACGATGGGTTTTCCATAGCAGTGGCGTGTTACGTCCATGGGTTGTTTGCATACTCAGTACGATGGTTGAATGGTCGTCTGAATCAAATTCAGTCCAATCGAGAGAGACCACTATCTCTTTGCGTGCACCGATAATATAAGGCCCCCAGGAGTCCAGTAATTGCCAGACGTTTAACTTTGTATTACTGAGTAATCGGTCTACTTGTTTAATAGCAGACTTACGCTTAAGTTTATTGGCTTGGGCTAAGCCAGCGCCAATGGCATGAATAGCGAGTGACCCCTTTTCAATCACTCCGTGAGCGGCATTAGCAAGTGAGGTGACCCTTTTAGCATGCATGTCATGGCCAAAGAGTTCATCGATGTGATTATGAATAAGGGCTTTATTTATCATGTTATAAATTTTAGAACATAGAGTGATTTGGCTTATTATACTCTGGAAGCCTTGCTGCCTCTGGTTATTATGAGGGGATGCTTAAGGCTCTCCTCCGATATTAAATCCGTTAGGAATTGTCCAAGTCTTCCTTCACAATATTCAGCTGAGGCCATTTCACGATTGGACTATGTAGGCAATAGCCTAGATGATTGGAAGTCAGCCAAGCCTGGGCAATGGTTTATGGGTGTTCTTGATACATCAGAAAAATCAGTTTCACTTGTGCCGGTGAATGTATTCGATCGTTCTATGGGGATTTTAAATGAACAAACATTAACAAATACATCACAACAGGGAATGAATCGTTATGCTTCAGGCTCTCTGGGGGAAAGGGATGGGAATTCTATTATGCCGAGTTTTTTAAAGTATAGACCGGCAGGAATGACGCATCATCTAGCTGTTGTTTTGGAATCGGGGTTTTCTAAAGAAAGTTCATTAGGATTTACATTGATTAAAATTAATGATGATTTTGCCCAAATAAAAACCACGTCTACTTCTTTAAATGGTGATAAGCCAGATCATTTTATTAATCATAGTTTCTCGCGAGCTACATCTATTAACGTTTCTGGTTTTGTTCCTACTGGTGCTCAAATGCCTATTCAGTGGCGAAATTCACTGGTTGAATACTTTAAGGAAGGTGATTTTGGAATTAAAAATATCGCCATATCTAGTGACTGATTTTAGTTATGGCGAAGGAATAGAAGTTGCCTAATTAAACGTAATGTTCATTGGTTTTAGAAAGGGAAATCCAACCTTTCGAAGTATTTTTTCTTTGGAAGGCTATAAATAGGTTGAATGGATCGTTGCGATCTGAGGCATTCAGCGTTAGCCTCTTGCCCCAGATGTGAAAAAACCGCCCTGGCAGGCGGTTTAATCGGAATACTTAGCACCACTAAGTCCTTTCATTATTATCTAATCGAAAAGACTAATCAAGTACCCTGTACTTTTAGCCTTGTTGGCTTTACGGGCATAAAAGGTACTTGTACTGCACTTATGTTGATGACAGAAAGCCGTGATAGTTAAGCCGCTAGCGGGCTGCTGTTTTATCAAAGCAGCCCAATCTTCATGAGAACGTTTAGCCATATTAACTCCTGATTTATAGTCAGGAGTTAAAATAAGGGATCAATGAAAGCTGTTGAAGATGTATTTGCCCGGACGCTTACTGAATTTACACCAGCAGCCGTTATTTAACTGACGACCTATTTTTTTCATGGAAAAATCAATGTTTTAAGACTTATTTTCGGTCGAAGAGTGTTCATAAAAAAAACGTGGCTATAACCCCATCGTCATATCTTATTAGGAAGTGAAAGGTTGAACTCAGAGGTAAATCAATGGCTTACAATAAGTTACTGACCTTTAAGTCAGTTACGTCTGAAATGGCAAGCGTATTTACTTAAGTTTATGACAGCCCGTATTGAAGACTTAAACGGTATCATTAAGGCACTCTGGGTTAAACACCCTGATGGATTCTATGCACACCCCGGAAACGGTAAAGTCCCGACGAAGCATTATCGAGGGTTACTCAAATATCTGACTAAGTACTTAGCTACCCCACCAATAGGAGTATCGAGGATAACCTGTGTTTCTGATGGATATGTTAGTTATTATCAAGCATATAATAAGCAACGTGAATATGAATGCGTTGAAGCAGAGGTGTTTATTGGCCGCATGGTACAACATATCCTCCCTAAAGGATTCCAGCGAATTCGTTATTATGGGTTACAAGCGACAGCGAGCTTTAAGAAATGGGTTGAAATCATTGCTAAGACAGCTGGAGATTTAGTTGATGGTATGATTAGCTAGGTTAGTCGTCTGAAATATCGTTATTTGTTTAGAAGGTAGCAGGTAGAAACCCACTTATTTGTGCATTTTGTGGTGATAATATGCAATTAGTTTGGCTATATCATCCTGATAGAGGGATTTTCTATGATATATTTTCCCTTTGACTTGTTCACTTGTTGCAGTATACTTCGAATTCAGTTCCTCGCTCTTTACCAGACAAACTCGGTTACCTTGCTGTGCAGTAATAACATCAAGATAACCAAACAAACCATAACAGCGCCAGTTGTTATGGTGTTTTTTGTGTTTTATTAATAAAAACAGGCTAAGTATTAAGTTTGTTTGTGAATTTATCAATGCAAAATTTTGCAATCAATTCAGTCAATAATAACTGAATTGATTGCCTATAAAAATCCCTTTATTCCCCACCAATTCGCAATAGCTAATTTAGCTTTTGCGAAGAGACCTTGATCTATTTATTCCACTTAATATCTAGTTTATTCCCTACGCATCCAGCTTTGTGATGCGTCAGTCAATCATGGATACCTTTTTTATGGTGAATACCAGCGAATTAGCCAGTATCGATGACGATACAAGCTTTCAACTCGATAACCGCACAGTGAAAGACAAGCTGCAATACATTTATGACTACGCAGCGAAGATTCCCAACTTCCCAAAAACAACATACGCAGCTGAAATAGAAACAACTGAAGTGAGTAGCGAATTTTATGCTTGGTGAATTATGAAATGTGTGATTACTGCAGCAAGTGAGGCCCATGGTCGTTTGATAGCTTACGGCGGCACCGGCTTGTGGGTGTTTAGCAATGAAGTGGCCGCCAAAGCCCGACTGGCTCGTTTTGCCTTTGATGTATTTAAATATTTCGACCAAGCCGACATAAATGCCAGCAGCAACAGGAGCCAGAACAATGAGCAGTACCTTAGATTTAATGCGCTACTTTACCGTTAAAGAGTTGGTGCCAGAGGCCATCTATTTGCGCCGTGGTGAGGCTGCCATCGAACTAATTGATCGTCGTATTGTGATAAGCGCCGAGGATCTTCGCCGTAATTTGATAGGTATTGGTTATGACCACCCGATAACCATTAACAATTGGTGTTGGGGCGGTAATCGCCAGTATTCAGGATTTAGACCCCCAGAAAGCCCTGATTATTCAGAAACCAGCCAGCACACGCGAGGCTGTGCCCTAGATGGAGTAAGCCAGATACCTATTAAGGTGATACATAAGCACATTTTAGAGAATCCAGATCTATACCCACACATTCGCTTTATAGAGATCGATATCGGTTGGCTGCACATTGACTGTCGCGATAATGCCAACGGTGTCCCGCTAAGGTGCTGGAGTCCACAGCGTGGCTTTGTGTCTGTCGAAACCTATTTTAAAGAGTTGTAAACCATGCGTGTTGCATCGAGGGGCTGGCATGTTGCTGGCCCTTTCTTTTAGGAGTATATAGCCGTGAAACTGTTAATTATTTTATGTTGTGTCCTGGTGAGTGTTTCGGCGTTCAGCGTTGAGCCATTGGTCACAGAGCCAGCCATCGACCTGGTGCCAATCATCACCGCCTTATTAGGTGATAAGGCCACTGCAGTCATTGTGATTGTATCGATCATTGGCTTTGTCTGGGCACAGCTTAGGCAATTGATACCGGCCGAGTATATGGCCAAGCTGCCTGGGTGGCTTATTTGGTACCTGGAACTGTTAGCCGCAAACAAAGGGAAGGCCGGAAACGCCTCAAGCAATAGCCCAGAACATCTTAAAAAATGGGGTGGGTAAAGGCGAGCCTGCTTATCCTGTCCTGCACAAGGATTCACTAGGAGACTGGGTTGTTGTGCGCGTCAATGGCCGTATAGATTCTCCTATGGGTCACATACACACGGTGCCATTTGAGAGTAAGCACCAAGTTTATGAATATTTTACCGATGAGTGCGCTAGGCGTGTGCAAAGAGGTTACGTGAAGGTAGCAAGATCAAATAATAATGGTTGATCCATAAAATCACGTATGCGACTACAGAAGGAGTAACTTGTGCTATGACGGCAAATAAAATCCTACTCATGTTCGATATTGATGACACCTCATTACTAAAGCACCAAAAGCTCAGTAACTGTGAACGAGACTTTCTGAAAACAATCAGAGATCGACTTAATCAAAGTAAGAAGGTTGCTGATCAACAGGTGACTCTATCTCACAAAATATTAAAGTTAGCTAATTAAGGGCTAGGTTTTTGCGCATGAAGTATCACATGTCCTTGCTTATCTTCTGCGCCCAAGTGTTCTTGTGAATTTCAGCCATATAAAAGCTGGCACCAATTAGTAATCACAAATATTGGTAAGGCTGATGCTTTAGATTACAAAGCTACAAAAAGAGGGTATAGCTCAAATCAATGGGATGATTAATTAAACCGTAGGTTTGATGTTAGCGGAGCACAACGCTTGGAAGCTTCCGCCTCGGCGGTGTAGTCCTTCGTCCTATGACCCCATCTTATTATGTGAAATGCATGAATAACTATGCTCTAGTGATTATAAATCAAAGAGTTCCATGAGTGTTGCATTTCATGTGGCGGACGGGGGTAAGCATACACCTCTGTGACACCTGGCTGCACGTATTACGAACGGGGCCCACTAGGTTAAAATTTCAGCCTGTTGCCTCAGTTTTTTTAGTTAAATAACCCTAAAGAGTAGATATTATGCCTATACATGTACATTTGAGTGAACCTCCTTACCAGGACGTAATGAAAAGTCTGGTCGATAACTCGCTGCTGCATCTCTATCTCACCGTAGCTGAAACTCCTCGCATTGTGCCGGTTCATAAGCGTAATGAGATCTTGGTACGTCACTTGAAACCAATGCTTAAGGACCGTCGTTATCGACGCGTGAAAAGTGAGCTACGCAGATTGTTGTCTACAGGCCGAAGTGCGAAGGGGGATTTAGAAGCTGAATTGATCGATGTTCATCTAGTAGAGGTTACGCCAAACAACCTCTACTAGATGAACATATACAAGGAAAAACATATGCTTAAAAAACAGTATACCGAAATTGAAAAATCGCGTCTAATCGACTTGCCCCAGTTTCCTGCGGGATTATTGATTCAATGGCTATCAACCAAACCGAGCTGGATGCAACAGCGGGTAATGAAACAACTTACACTCAAACACTAACATGGGTTAACTGATGTAGTTATAAAAGGTCATTATCTCTCAATGACTTTTTAGGGGGAGACTGAAGTGGCATAGTGAATTTGGACACTTAAATGTAAGTGGTAGACCAAGGCTACCTTGATATTATTGCAGATAAGTTGAATATGCGGCCTCGAAGAATACTGACCTATCTAACATCTGGTGCTATGATTTAATGCCATGTTGCGCTGACCCCTTGAATTCACCACCGCTCAACGGTTTGAAATAATTTAAAAGGTCAAGAGAGCTACAGTGTCGACACCTTGTGTTCAACCTTTAGAGTTCACTGCAGTAGTTTAGTTACTGGTCAATGAGGCTCAAAGAGGTTAATCCTGAACTCGCAAAGTTATAAAAAGATAGGAAGAATAGGACAGCCGTAACTCTTAATTATTTCAAATACCGCCGCAACCTACAATAATTCCCAGTTGGAGTCTGCAGAAGGCCCTCGTTTCGTGGCGGGGGCTTACCGCCTCATCGGAAATAATGCGTTTAACTAACTCGAAATAGAGACATCACTAAGGCACTTTCTAGTGCCTTTTTTATTTTTTTTAAAGCCTTTTTTAGAATATGATTACTAGGGAAGTGGTTATCTATTCACTTCCTCTTGCTACCTAAACTAGGCACTAAAACTACCTTTCTTTCATATGTATTCACTTGCCCCATGTTTTTATGACCACTAAATTGTTGCTTCTCAGCCAGTGTCCCTTCGAAATCACTAAGTGATTTTGCTTTGATATCGTGAAAAGTAAAATCAGTGGCTAGCTGTGGGTATTCTTCTTTCATTTTAGTTATTGCCCTTTTCCACGAAGACCTAAAGCCATCGCCTGTGAGTTTGCCTCCGCCGGTCTTGTTAATCACGAATATGCTGGCAACATTCCCCTGCAGTGATTTAGCTTCAGAGATCACTTTTCTTAGTCTATCGGACCAAGCCTTTATCTGCTTCTTGCCTATTTTTCCCTGTTGAATATATAAACCTTCATCTTGCGGACGGGGGAATTCAAGTTCGTGATCAGCTTTACTTGATCCATTCAATTATGTAAGGACATTTTATGCCAATATTTAAAAAAGAGTCTGAAACACCGGTTCAATCTAACCTTGGATTGAAGAGTCATGAGGTAGCAGCAAGCCCTGATCGCCGTACAAGTACACTCCCGGAGACTAATCGGACGTTATCCAACAAAAATCGGGAAAATCGACTAAAGATGCCTAGATTAAAGCTAAACTTACCACCTCTTATTGTTCCACAGCATATTCCACTACCTACTCCCAAAGTTTCTAAAGAGATCAAAAATGAAGATGTGGCAAATTTATTAAAAGAGATGGATACACAGCCTAAATCAAGTTTCAAAAATGCAGATTTTCATGGTAGTTATCAAACGCTATCTCAAGGAGATTATGAGAATCAGTGTTCCGGTTATAAACTATCTAATGTTCCATTTGGCGATGTATTTATTCATGCAAATAAAGAAAATGAATCACGGAAGTATTTGGGAGATAAAATCCATATCAGTATAGATAGAACTCAGCTTAGTGCTGGTTTTGATAGTATTCTACCTATTCTACTGTCTGAAGATAGTCCGATAGATAAATGGAAAGTGACCGACTTGAATCGTTGCCCACCAGATTCTCGTGTCGCGGTTGGAGCACAGTTAACCCTCTACGTTAAAGCTGATAAAGAGTCAGGTTACGTCCCGGCAGAGTTAAAAAAAGTGAAAGACTTTCTGGAAGAAATTGAGCTTACATTAAGCCAAAGTAGTACTTTACCTGGTGAGAAGCCTCAATCAGATGTCTCTGCTGCGAATTGGAACTTTATCTCTTACCGGAATGAAAATAGAAGTGATCGCGAAGGAGGTGCTTCACACCTACTTTATGAGGAGCCATTTTTCCAAGTTATATCAAATTAGTGATTTTTAAAGTTTATAAATCCTCTAGAATAGGTTATTAACTAATCATATAATATCTGGGGCCCCCTGTGTCAGGATTGTTTTCACCCCTTAAAATTAATCTGGTCTAATGGCTCCGGACACCTTGATTTTGGATAATACGATAATCAATCGAGGTGAACATGAATATAAAACGTCAGTATCGAACTTATACCAAAGAATTCAAAGAAGAGACCATCGGCTTAATCACTGAGCAGGGCTACACAATCCCACAAGCTGCAGATGTGCTAGGAGTACCGTCAAACCTGCTTTATATCTGGAAACAGAAGGCTGAAGAGTTAGAGACCTCAACCGTTAGCCAGATGAAAAAGCAGAGTTTTTAGCGCTTCTAAAAGAGGTTGAGCAATTGCCGGTGAAGAAAGACATTTAAAAAAAGGCCAGGGTGCCTTCTTCGCGAGAAAAATGAAGTAAAGTTTCGGTTTATTCGAGAGCATTACCCTCGATTCCCGATAAAAATGCTCTGCAAGTGAGTCGCAGTGCATCTTATGATTGGTTAGCTAGGCCCGCTAAAATTATTAGCGAATGAAAGTTTGATTTATACCGAACGGCAAAACGTCTTTTTAAGCGTAGCCTAAGCCTAAGCCATTCTAATTTTGGATGTCCTGCCTTTTTTCTTGGTGCAAATGACCCGAGCGACTGCTTGCTTATTACCCGTTATTTGAACGTCATTAAGGGATCTTGTTCTCTAATTTGACTCCTTTGTATCGGTGGTGAGATCTCCCAATCAAATCCTAAAGAGCCCCTTAGGCTTATTCGCTACAACAATAAAACTCTTAGTCTTGTTTATTACGAGAAGAATTTACTCTGTAAGGAGAAAGCTATACGAAGAAGACAAGTACTAAAACGAGAATAATTATTAATGCCATCAACCGAACAAGCTAGTTGAGGCTCTGCCCACTTTGGTGGGGTATTTTTTAATTCTACATTATAAAAAGTGAGATGAAATATGAGTAAATATATAGTTACCAATAGTGACGTAGTTACATTCGATACTGCTTTTGGAGAAGCTGGAGTAGCGACAGCTGTACCACCTTTAATTACTACCATAACTGGGACTGGGCACGCTCATATAGGAGAAAAGAACATGTGCATTCTTGGAGATGAAGAAAATGTGTCATTACCGGGGGTTTCTTATAGTACCAAAACCCATAGTGTTCCAGGTACGGCTACCTTAACCATTAAGAGTCTGGATGATGACCAAAAGGCAAGTTATGTGCTTAGTGATGCACAAGTGATTATTGTAGGGAGTAAGTTTCACGCAATATTAGAAGTAGATACTGCGGCAAAAACTCCTGAGCCGGCTTCATTAGATGATCCTATTACTACATACACAGGAACCGGAACATTCACTAATAGCAATAAATTTGTACAGGTAAGCTAACATAAGTCCGTGTTACAGTGAAAGCTAGTTGGTTCGTCAATAGCTTACTTTATCAGGGCGAAATCGCGAACAAATTTCAGTCAATTAAGAGAGGAAAAGCTTTTCAATTTGATGATGTTGTGATATTGCACTCCCTTTGAGCCTGTAAATAATTTTGTGTAACTACCTTTCAATCAGTACCCTATGTGGGTCAATGGAAGGTAGAGTATGAATAAAAAAGAACTAGAAGCATTCGCTAAACAAGCCGCTAAAGGCATTAAAACCGAAGCCGATTTAAATGACTTCAGGGCTATGTTAACCAAAGTCACTGTTGAGGCCGCATTAAATGCTGAACTCGATTATCACTTAGGCTATCAAAAAAACGAGAAGGTCGCGGCTGGTAATAACCGCAATGGCTACTCCCACAAACAAATAAAGACCGAAGATGGATGCTTCGAGTTAGACACTCCCCGTGACCGAAATGGTAGCTTTGAGCCTGAGATTGTTAAAAAGAACCAAAGCCGCTTCACCTCGATGGATGACAAAATTTTACATCTTTATGCGAAAGGAATGACGACACGAGATATTGTCGATACCTTTGATGAGATGTATGGCGCAGAGATATCACCAACGCTAATTTCTCGCGTCACTAACTCAGTCCTTGAGCGTGTCGTCGAATGGCAATCTCGTCCGCTAGAACCCGTGTATCCTATCGTTTACCTTGACTGTATTGTGGTTAAAATCAGGGAGAACAGTAAGGTCATCAACAAAGCTATTTTCCTCGCGCTTGGCGTTAACCTCGAAGGCCATAAAGAGTTACTTGGCATGTGGATAGCAGAGAACGAGGGCGCTAAGTTTTGGTTAAATGTACTGACAGAGCTTCAAAATCGTGGACTCAAAGATATCCTCATCGCCTGCATTGACGGTCTAAAAGGTTTTCCTGATGCCATAAATACCGTGTTCCCAAACACTCAAATCCAGCTCTGCATCGTCCATATGGTTCGAAACTCGATGAAGTTTGTGCCGTACAAAGATTACAAGGCGGTGACAGCTGATTTAAAGAGGATTTACCAGTCAGTGACCGAAGAGGAAGCGTTGCTTAATTTGGAACGTTTTGGCGAGCAATGGGACGCTAAATATCCTAGTATCTCAGCATCCTGGCACAGGCACTGGACTAATCTTAATACGCTATTTAATTACCCTCAAGACATCCGGAAAGCCATCTATACAACTAATGCTATCGAGTCATTAAACAGTGTGATTAGGAAAGCAATCAAGAATCGTAAGCTCTTCCCAAATGATGACTCAGCGAAGAAAGTCGTTTACTTGGCGATTATGCAAGCTTCGAAGAAGTGGACCATGCCGATAAGAAACTGGAAACCAGCACTCAATCGTTTTATTATTGAATTTGAAGATCGAATAGCAGACTATATATAATTTAGGTAGTTACACAGAATCTGCTACAGGGTCCTCCCTTTTGTTGAGACACTATCATGAGCCTCCTTGCCCTTACCAATCAGTTCGAATTAATTGAAGATCACCGTCAAGCGACCAAAGTTACTTATCCTTTGGTCGCGGTAGGAATTCATTGGTGACGACTACCCGCGCAGATCCGGACGTGCGCTACTAACGCATCCGGCTCCTACCACGGGTGTTTGGCGTAAAAGCGCTGCTCTGCTTCGGTAACCAATATTCGATGTAGTACTTGAAGCGCTCCCATGCCATGCGGTGTCGCTGACTATGTCGTTTTAAACTCTTTATCCAGAGCCTCTTTATTTATTACACTCGGATCTCCAGTACCAGTTTTAAGGTATTTGGGACTGATTTAGTCTCTGGAAGAACTCGGTTTAAACTCTACCTCAGAGAGATAAATAGGACTCATTGTTCGCCTAGACGTCTTACGGCTTGCCACTCTCCTATTCCTATGAGGTTCGCAGGCTCTTTCATCCTGACTTGACAGCCGCTAGCGCTGCTCCTCATCGCTTATGGTTAACCACTTCACCAGGGTTTTCAACGTACTTGCGGGTTGCCTTCATATCGTCAAAGGTATTCTCTGGCTCGCAGGAATAAAGAGATATAAGCTGGCTTGTTGCATCATCGATAAATATCAATAGGCAGCATTTCTCTGAGCGTCCTTCGAACCAGTCATGGTGAGAGCCATCTATCTGGATCAGCTTACCAACATAATCATGATGATATCGGGGTTGGTAAACCTGTATCTTTTGACGTTTACGGACTGTCCACTGGCGAGCTGCAATCATCCATTGTCGAAGCGTTTCACACGAAAGGCGAATGCGTGGAGCTCAGCGAGTTTTTCACAAGTGAGGGTGGGCTTGAGGTCAGCATACTTTTCTTTGACTATTTGAAGTACGTTTTCTCTAAAATCTGAAGGAAACCGTCGATTACTATATCGCACCTACAATATTCTTTTTTCCAATGTTCATTTTAAATTCCATTTTCTTGATTGGTATTACACCTCAAGAACTGATTCATCATTGCTCAAAAATAATACTGGGTCATTGAGGGAAGAGTTGAATACGTATGCATTGAACTAAGTCTGCATAAAAATAAGAAGAGGGATTTAAAAGGGCGAGTAAATAATAAGAGCCCTAAAAAGGGTAATGCCGGTAAGTTAAGAAAAAATATTGATAAAATAAGGGCTACAGGGGATTTAATCTAAATCTGGCTGTAGCCCTTACTCGTTCTGCTGTTAGTCAATGATTGCTACACAAATTCCGTTAATTCAGAAAGTGAATAAAAAGTGATTATGTATGCAAAATAGTGACTAAGTGATCGGCATTACCCTAAAAAGGGCTCTTATTTATTTTAATCTAAGCATGGACAAACTTTATGTTTGTGGGCGCAGTTATTTTGCAAGCAAACCACGACTGCGAAGTAGTGGGTCGATACCCGCTTCTTTGCCACGGAACTGCTTGTAAAGTAGCATAGGATCTTCACTGCCCCCCTGAGACAAGATGTTGTTTCTGAAGGCTTCTGCTGTAGTTTGGTCGAAAATACCGTTTTCTTTGAAGGCTTCGAAAGCATCGGCGCCTAAGATATCAGACCAAAGGTAGCTGTAGTAACCTGCTGAGTATCCACCAGAGAAAATGTGGGAGAAGTAAGTACTGCGGTAACGAGGTGCTATCTCATTGATAAGCCCCATCTTGTTAAGTGACTCAGCTTCAAACTTAGCCGCATCTTTCGGGGTAAAGTCGGTTACTGTGTGCCAATCAAGATCTAGCTTAGTCGCCGCCATGTATTCAACGGTGGCAAAGCCTTGGTTGAACTTGCTTGCAGCCTGAATTTTCTTTACCA
This sequence comes from Shewanella psychrophila, assembly GCF_002005305.1. Lineage (NCBI taxonomy): Bacteria > Pseudomonadati > Pseudomonadota > Gammaproteobacteria > Alteromonadales > Shewanellaceae > Shewanella > Shewanella psychrophila. The sequence goes on along the minus strand of NZ_CP014782.1, from coordinate 1,581,874 downwards.
GCGCCTGAGGGATCACTTCACCTGTCTTGTAGTGCTTAGCGAACTGAGCCAATACTTCTGGTTGAGTCATCCAGTTTTCCATCACCTGTGATGGGAACTCGACGTAATCACGTGGTACTGAAGTCCCAGCTTGAGAGCGATACTGAACATCTGACAACATGCCATGAAGGGCGTGACCAAACTCATGGAACAGAGTGCTGGCTTCATCAAAGGTCAGTAGTGAAGGCTCACCTGCTGCTGGGCGAGGGTAGTTAAGTACGTTAACGATAATAGGCTTAGAGTCGACGCCATTCATATTGTACTGCTGACGGTATGAGTTCATCCATGCACCACCACGCTTGCTGTCGCGTACGTAGTAGTCACCCATGAAGATGGCCATCAGAGAGCCGTCTTTGTCATAGACTTCCCAGGTACGCACTTCATCGTTGTACTTAGGCAGGTCGGTACGTTCCTTGACTGTGATGCCAAATAAACGATTTGCCGTATAGAATACACCTTTAAGGGTATTTTCAAGTGAAAAGTATGGGCGAGTCTGTTGCTCATTAAAGCTGTACTTAGCCACGCGGATCTTGTCTGAGTAGTACCACCAATCCCAGCCAGCAAGTTTGAAGTCGCCGCCTTCAGAATCGATAAGCTCTTGCATCACATCCACTTCGGCCTCTGCCTGAGCGAGGGCTGCAGGCCAAACCTTGTTGAGTAACTCATAGACATTTTCAGGTGTCTTAGCGGTGCGCTCTTCCAGTACGAAGTGAGCGTGGGTCTTGTAACCCATCAGCTGGGCGCGCTCTGCACGTAGCGCCGACATCTTAGCCAAAATCTGCTTGTTATCATTAGCGTTGTCGTTATTACCACGCATGATATAGCCGTTGTAGATTTTTTCGCGTAGTTCGCGACTGTCGGCATAGGTCAAAAATGGCGTGATAGAGGGACGTGAAGTGGTGAACACCCACTTACCTTCATGACCACGCTTTGCTGCAGTTTCTGCTGCTGTGTTAATCACATCTTGCGGCAGACCTGAAAGATCGGCCTTGCTATCGATCACGAGTTCAAATGCGTTAGTTTCGGCCAGTAGGTTGTCACCAAATTCTAAACTGAGCTTGCCAATCTGATCGTTAAGACCACGAAGCTTAGTCTTGTCTGCTTCGTTTAGGTTAGCGCCGCCACGAGTGAAAGACTTATAAGTGTCATCGAGTAGCTTAGACTGAGCGGTATTTAGATTCAGGCTATCACGTGAGTCATAAACTGCTTTTACTTTCTGGAACAATTGGTCATTGAGCAATACATCATCGCTGGCAGATGAAAGCATAGGTGAGACCTCTTTTGAGATCTTCTGTAGTGCATCGTTAGTGTCGGCGCCCGTTAGGTTATAGAAAACACTGGCAACCTTTGAAGTTAACTCACCTGAAAACTCCATAGCTTCGATAGTATTAGCGAAGTTAGGTGCTTCCGGGTTATCTATGATGGCTTGCATTTCGGCTTGATGTTGAGCAATGCCCGCCTTGAATGCAGGTAGGTAGTGTTCAGGTTTAATCTTATCGAAATCAGGAATACCTAGGTAAGTATCGTAAGGCTTAAAGAAAGGGTTACCTGCATTGTTGTCGATGATCTGCTGCGCTACGACGTTTGGTGCCACGTTCGTGTCGCTGCTTCCTGTAGTAGATGAGCTACAAGCACCTAATGCAAAGGTGAGTGCCATAGCGGTTACCAGTGGTTTGAGGGTTAATCCCTTCATATTTATATCCCCGATTTATTTTTATTTGCTTGTGTTGAAAATATTATCGTCCAGCCCATTACGAGCGAACGCGTGCAGTTTAAGTGAGACAAAAAGTTATCATGACAATTTATACGTCAAAAGCCTTAAACTGACGTTAAGAGCTTTTAAGTATCATGCTTAAAGGTGTTAAATCTATCAAAATAATGTTTTGTTTGTAACAAATGTTTTGAGTGCCCTGTTTTTATACATTACCTGGCACTTTTTGATAGGTTATTAACCACAAGCTTGATTATAGGTGAATTCAAATATCGGTAAGGCTAGTGCCTGCAGCGCTTAAGTTGTTAGAAATGAGTTAATTTGTTTCAGGCTCGTTTTAGTTTCTTTCTGACGACTTTTTCGGGGAGGGGAAGGGGGGAAGCATTTAACAAAGGGAAGCCACTGGCTTCCCTTTTGGGCATTGAATCCAAAGAGGTGTATCCGGAATTAATAACCTAAGGTCAGTGCTCCGGCTCGGCGAGGATCTGATGAACCAAATACGCCTTGCTCTGTGACCATTATCGATTGAGTCGAGCCGATGGCATTGCCGACACTGACTTTATGTCCCTTAGCTTCGAGCAACTCAATGGTGTCACGATTTAAGCTTTGCTCGACACGCAGTACATCGGGTAACCACTGATGATGTATGCGAGGCGCTGCAGTCGCTTCGGCGATATTAAGATCATGGTCAATGACATTCATGATGATCTGCATCGTGGTGGTGATGATGCGTGATCCACCCGGGCTGCCAGTGACGATAAACGGTTTGCCATCTTTCATTACTATGGTTGGGCTCATGGAGCTGAGTGGGCGTTTATGGCCCTCTACTGAGTTTGCTTCACCGCCTACCAGTCCATAACCATTGGGAGTACCGGGTTTTGCGGAAAAGTCATCCATTTCATTGTTGAGTAAGATGCCAGTGCCTTTTGCCACTAAGCCAGATCCATAGCTGAAATTGAGGGTGTAGGTATTTGATACCGCGTTGCCCCATTTGTCGACTACAGAGTAGTGAGTGGTTTGGTTACTCTCATAAGGTGCAAGCTTACCTGGCTTAATTTCGCTACTTGGCGTCGCTTTGTTAATTGTGATTTGACTGGCTAACTTTTTGGCATAATCTTTACTGGTCAAGGCCTGTACCGGTACTTTATAGAAATCTGGATCGCCGAGGTATTCACTGCGATCTGCATAAGCGCGTTGCATGGCCTCGGTCATCAGGTGTAGGGTCGCAGCGGTATTATGGCCAAGCTTGTCGATTGGAAAGTTTTCTAATATGTTGAGCATTTCGACGATGTGGACACCGCCTGATGATGGTGGTGGCATAGACACGACTTTATAACCACGATAATCACCAGTTACTGGCTTACGCTCGACAACTTTATAGTGTTTTAGATCATCCAATGTCATGATCCCGCCAGCCCCTTGAACCGCAGCTACTAGCTTTTGGGCCGTTTCACCTTGGTAGAAGCCCTTGCTGCCTTGCTTGGCGATTAAGGATAAAGAATGGGCAAGCTCAGGTTGTTTTAGCACTTCACCGACTTGATAATTACTGCCATCTGCTTTATAAAATATCTCGGCAGAGCTTGGCCATTGGGCGATACGTCTTTTTAGGCCAATTAATGAGGTAGAGAGATCTGGTGTGACAGTTATGCCTTCACCCGCCATTTTTATCGATGCGGCCATCACTTGCTTCATGGTCATGGTGCCATATTTCTCGAGGGCCAGTTCCATGCCCATCACTGTGCCTGGCACACCGACTGCCAAGCCGTGTTCGCGGCTCAGCTTAGCAACGGCGTCTCCATGCTCATTGAGGTACATGTCTCTATGGGCTTTCGATGGCGCCATCTCGCGGTAATCGATAGCGATAGTCTTGTTGGGCTCGGCGAGATGAACCAACATAAAGCCACCGCCGCCTATGTTGCCTGCACGAGGCAAGGTGACTGCCAGTGCAAAGCCAACTGCAACGGCTGCATCGACGGCGTTACCGCCTTGCTTTAAAATCTCTACACCAGCTTTAGTCGCCAATGTTTCTTGACTCGACACCATGCCATGCTTAGCCCAAACGGGTTGCACGGTTGCCATGTGGCTGTATATTGAAGACTCGGCGGCGTGTACGGGGGCAACATGAAATGCCGAGGATAAACCCAGTAAAGGTACGGCCACAGACATGGCGACGAATAAGCGTTTCAGCGAGCGCATTGAGATCCCCTTTTCTTATACTAGAAAGTTATAGTTATATATTTGATGCTGCAATGTGACGTTAATCATATAAAATTGCAAGACAAAAAATGGGAGAAGTACTTGTTCGGAGCTGAGATAAAGTTTGAGTTTTCGCCATCCATTTCCGCGATACGGGCCGATGAATGGAATAGCTTGATGCAGGGAAATGTTAAGGAGAGCGGTAAGGGAGGAAACCCCTTTACTCGTTATGAATATTTATTGGCGTTAGAGCAAAGCGGATGTGTGTGCCCGAAATCCGGCTGGACTCCTATGCATATGTCGGTATTGCGCCAAGGCAAGCGGATTGCGGTAATGCCCCTGTATAGTAAAAGTCATTCCTATGGAGAATATGTGTTTGATTGGGCCTGGGCCGAGGCTTATGAAAGGAACAATATTGAGTATTATCCTAAGTTATTGAGCGCTGTGCCTTTTACGCCAGTCACAGGTAATAGGTTAGGCATAGATAGGCAATTAAGTGAGCAAGAGTCTCAGTCTGTTGTCTCCTTGATGATGGAAGCTTTAAATCATGAGATGAGACGTGGGAGCTATTCCAGTTGGCATTGCCTATTTATGCCCGAGGGGCAACATAGGCTTATTTCCCAATCACAATCACAAGAGTCCCATTTAGATCCACTGTTAGAGCTAGGCTCAGCATCATCAGCACCAGCAGCTCTAAATGTAGCGCCAAGGCCCCTTAAGAGAACGGGCACTCAGTTTCATTGGCGTAACCAAGATTATCAAGGATTTGATGATTTTTTGTCTGTTATGAGTTCCCGTAAACGCAAAAATATCCTCAAAGAGAGGAGTAAGGCTCAAAGTAAAGGGTATACATGTAGGTTTATTGCGGGTGTTGATGTGACAGAGGTTCAGTGGCAATCTTTCTATTACTGTTACCAAATTACTTATGCCAAACGCTCGGGACATTACGGCTATCTCAATTTAGATTTTTTTAAGTTAATTGGAAAAACCATGGCGGGCCAAGTGCAGTTGCTGGTTGTCGAAAAGCCCTTACTACAGCCCGATAGTTCGGATACTCCAGAGAGCTTAGATGACCATATAGACTCAAAAGAGGAGAACGGCGAATCCCGGATCGTCGCTGCAGCGCTCTATTTCAATAGCGATACTCATCTCTATGGCCGATACTGGGGCTGTTTGGAAGAGGCCGATGCATTACATTTCGAGGCATGTTATTACCAGGGAATTGAATTCTGCATCAAGCATGGTTTAGAGACATTCGATGCGGGGGCTCAGGGGGAGCATAAGATTTCCAGGGGATTTGAGCCAGTGGAGACCTACTCAAACCACGAGATAGCTCATCCCGCTTTTAGAGACGCCATTGAGAATTTCACTTTGCAGGAAGCCGAACAAAATCGGCTTTACATGATAGAGGCAGCGAAGTTACTGCCGTTTAAAGCGATGGAATAAATGAGGCTCTAGCTTGTAGAAGCTAAGAGCTAGAGCCTAGGAATCACATTTAACCTAATGCCAGCCAGAAACCGACGCCTATCATCAAGGAACCTGCGATACGATTCATTAGTTTAATGTTGTCACCCTTAGACAAAAACACCCTTAAGCTTTTCCCGCCTGTGGCATAGGCGAGCATAGCAACGGCTTCAGAGAACAAGATGATAGACAATAACCAGAAGAGCTGAGGCACCACCGCTTTATCAGCGCTGATGAATGGCGGTAACAGGGATATCATGAAAGCCCAACTCTTAGGATTTGATAGGGCTGTTAGTAGGCCTTGGTTGAACAGTGTCATGCGACTTACTTCTGTCTGTGCCTCTGTGGTTATGGTCATTTTCCCTTTAGATAACCACATTTGGATACCTATATAGATAAGGTAAGCACCACCGGCATACTTGATCACCGAGAAGGCCTGAGGATAGTTGAGCATGATGCTTGCAACGCCCATGACGGCTGCAATAGCAACGATAGCCACGCCAATCAATTCCCCTCCCATCATCCATAGGGTGCGACGCACACCTATGCTCATGCCTAAAGTCATGGCGAGCGTCATGCACATGCCGGGTGTGATTGCGACAAAAAAGAAGGTGGGTAAAAAAACAGCGAGTAGGGCGATATCTGGCATCTGTAATAAGCTTCTTAGTTTTTGTTATAAGGAGGCTCAGTCTAGAGAATATTTTGCTCACTGAAAACAAAAAACCAGCCTTTAAGGCTGGTTTTACATCGGGCTAACCTAAATTGGCAAATTTGTTAACGTTAGAGACTGGAGGCTAGAGTACGCCGCGACGTTGTTGATCACGCTCGATTGACTGAAATAGGGCGGTAAAGTTACCTTCGCCGAAGCCCTGATTATTCTTACGTTGAATGATCTCGATAAAGATAGGGCCGAACAGATTTTTAGTGAAAATCTGTAGCAGGTAGCCATCGTCATCGCCGTCGATCAATATCTGATGATGCTTGATACGTGCTCTGTCTTCGGTGACCTGAGGCAGCTTATCGAAGATGGTATCGTAGTATTCAGGGATAATGTCTAATGTCTGAATCGATGAGCCTTCCATTGCATCGAGAGAAGCAACGATATCACGGCTTCTGAATGCCAGATGTTGTACGCCTGGGCCATCATACTCTTTCAGGTATTCATCGATCTGATTCTTGTCGCTGCCTTTACCTTCGTTGATAGGAATACAGAAGCTTCCATCCGGTGAGCGTAGGGCGTAAGAGATCAAGGCCGTTTGAGCCCCTTTAATATCGAAATAGCGCACTTCGGTGAAACCAAAGATATCTTTATAGAAGTTAGACCAGAACTCCATAGTGCCTTGGTAGACATTGTTGGTGAGATGATCGACTTCGATAAAGCCTTTTTCCTGAGTGATAACTTGCTCTTCAAGATCGACGAAATCATCTTGGTAGATATTCTTCTCTTCGCCAAAAATGTCGATAAAGTAAATTAAGCTGTCACCTATGCCATAAATAGCCGGATAAGGATGATCTTTGTTAGCATCATCGGCAGGCTTAGCACCGCGTGCTACCGCACCGTCGAAGGCAAACTGTGCATCTTCTACACGCCAGCCCATAGAACAGATAGCAGGACCGTGACTCTTAGCAAACTCGGCTGAGAAACCACTTCGCTCGTTGTTCAGCAGGAAGTTGATGTCATTTTGCTTGTAGTAACTGATATCTTTGTTCTTGCTCTTTTTCAGTTTTGAGAAACCGAAATCGATAAATACTTTATGCATGAATTCAAGATCTGGGGTGGAAAATTCAGTGAATTCTATGCCCAATAAACCCAGTGGATTTTGTTCGCTTGCCATTGTTCTATCCTCGTTCAATTTTTCATGCACCTTGATATGTGCTTTTTATCTACTTGGCGAAGTGATGTCTTTTTGTTTTGATCCAGACGCCAGTTTCACTTTAATTGTGATCTTAATATCAATTTAGTTGCTAGGATGAACAAAAAAAAGAATAATAATTGGCGTGAGTTAATCTATAAATTAGATGGTATGTTAATGTTTACACTAATGAGGCATGTATGCGTATAGATGTTGATGCATTTAAAGTGCTTGAGGTTTTGGTCGAAGAAGGCAGCTTTGCTAAGGCTGCAGAGCGTTTGCATAAGGCTCAGTCTGCGGTTAGCTATCAGGTCAAGAAGCTAGAGCAACACTTAGGTGTAAATCTTTTTTGTCGGGAGCAGTACCGAGCTGAATTAACTCCAGAAGGTAAAGTTATACTTGCCGAAGGCCAGAGACTGTTGCAGTACCTTGCAAACATTGAACATTTAGCGAGCAGGTTCAGTGAGGGCTGGGAGCCAAAATTAGAGTTGGTGATTGACGGCGCCTTGCCGATGGAGCCGATCATGAAGGCACTAAAACGCATGGCCGCTCATCAGATCCCGACCAAAATACAGCTAAATATGGAGTTTTTGGGAGGCGTACAAGATAGGTTTGAGCGGGATAATGCCGATCTGATGCTTGTGAAAGACTATCGAACTGGCCCCAATTATCGACCTCAGTCCCTGCCGGACATCACCAGTATATTAGTGGTAGCGGCAAGCCATCCCTTGGCTGTGGAAGAGAACATCTCGTTATTTGAGTTGCAAAGGCATGTTGAACTCACTATCGAGGACTCCTCTCCCGAGATAAACTATCAGGATGAGCTTCAATTTGGTGGTGATAAGGTATTTTATCTGTCGGGGTTCATCATGAAGAAGAATGCCTTAGAGATGGGTCTGGGTTTTGGTTGGATGCCTGACTTTCTTATCCATGATGAACTCAAGCGTGGGGATCTAGTAGAGGTGGAATTTAGTGGTGGTAGCCGTCACAGCTTCACACCTAAGCTAGTGTCGACCATGGAGCGTCCATTGGGTAAGGCGGGACGTCTGTTTACTGAGCTCATTATGGAAGAGTTCGATCGTGCAGAGCTTTAATCTTGTGGTGCTTTTCACTCTTATCTTTCTTCTCATTTTTAGCGTTTGCATCAAATGGGGCGTGGACGGTGCAAAAACCAATTACCGAAACCAATTCTTGAAACCAAAGCTACCTTTACAAAAATGTTTATAAATATCCCGAAGTTCATCTAAGGCTCTGGCTACACTGCTGGCTAAAACTTTCGAGCTGGACTTACCTATTTATAGCATATTGGTTATTCATGGCTTGTCTATAACCAATCGGCAATGGCGGCATTGCATATTAGGAATCAGAACCAAAGGGTATTATGTTTAGCTGTAAGCTCTCAAATGAGGAAGGTAGGTCTCTCAGCCATCTGAAGAGTGTATAGCAGCCTGCCATATCCTGTTTATCTATAAAGTAAATCTGTTTAGCTGCCGATATTTAAGATATAGCATACCGTTAAGCTTAGGTTCAGTTGATTTATCCTATGATGTGGATATTAAATGAGTGGTACGACATATGCAGACATTCTTTACTAGAGAAAGTCGATTATTGAGAAGTCGAAATAGCAATTTCAGCGAGCATATGTATAAAGTGGTTTTACAGGTTTATCTGTTATTCACTTCACTCTATCCCCGTTGATAGGAGGTATCAGATGAAACAGTCATTTAGCCATCAGACATCGAATCTTTATGCTAAGTATGTGAGTATTTTAGCCTGTGGTGATAAACCCATCTCTGTATGTAAAATACAGGAATTTACGGATGATCTTGCCAAGAGTCACTTGTTATTGTCAGACTTTAACTGGGATGATTGGTATCAAAATAGCCATTTAGTTGACAGGCCCGAGTACATTGCCGATGCTAGCTTGCATGATTGCCAGCTATTGCTCACGGCCATGACGCGTCTCGAACGCTTTAGCCCGGGCGTAATGGATAATATGAGGCGTCAAGGTGTCTTGCTTGCAATCCTAGAACGTTATAATAATGTTTCTATGCAACTTGCCTGCTAGTCGCCGATAGACGGCTAGAGCTCGTTAGTTTATTTATGAGCTTCTTATAGTAAGTAAGAGCGCATACTCTTTATTTAAGAGAAGCCAGACATAAAGCAAGTTTCAAGCCTTCCATGGCAAGCTTGCATAAATGTTCCGGATACAAGAACGCCAGCATTAAGCTGGCGTTCTTGTATCCGAAGCTTTTACCGATTGGTCTAGCCCCCAAATGGTACTGGTCTCGGTGTGTTCGCATTCGATGGCGGTAAGATAGGTAAAACTATCTGTGGTTGATCGCCGGTGAGTGACTTAAGGAAAGCAACCATCTCTTTGACTTCAGTCTCTGACAGTTGCTGGCCGAGCTGAATATCTGCCATGGTATTCACAGCTTCTTCCAGTGTCCAAGTTGCGCCGTCATGGAAGTAGGGATAGGTTAACTCGATATTTCTAAGTGTCGGTACCTTAAATACAAACTTATCTGCTGAATTACCTGTTACAGCAATACGCCCCTTAGCTGGGTTATCGGTGTGGAAAGGTTTGACCAAGCCCATCTTCATATACATGGTGCCACCAACAGCTGGTCCGTTGTGACAGCTAGTACAACCTTTGTCTTTAAACAGTTGATAACCTGACTTTGCTTGTGCACTGATTGCTGATTTGTCGCCTTTAAGGAACTGGTCAAACGGGCTATTCGGTGTCACCAAGGTTTTTTCAAATTCAGCAATAGCATCGGTAATATTTTCGATATTCACTGAGTCTTTGCCATAAATAGCTGCGAATCTGGCTTGATAATCAGGCATTGAGTTGACTGTTGTAACGGCGAGTTCATGGGTAAATCCCATTTCCCCCGGGTTAGCTATTGGACCGCCTGCTTGTTCTTTCAGATCTTTGGCTCGCCCATCCCAGAATTGGGCTAAACCGTATTCTGCATTGAGTACGGTTGGCGAATTAATTGGACCTTCTTGCCAGTTGTGACCTATGGATGTGGGTAGTGCATCGACACCACCTAATGACAGGTTGTGGCATGAGTTACATGAGATAAAGCCTGATTTGGAGAGTCTTGGTTCGAAAAAGAGCATCTTACCTAATTCAACTTTTTCCGGTGCAGTGATTTTTGCGGGTTCAATAATCTCGATAGGTTCCTGAGCCATGGCAGCTGTGCTGAATATTGTGATAATCGCGAGAGAAACAGAAGAAAATCGCTTCATACTTGACCTCACATTAATACTTGTTTTTTGTGTGGGTACTTAATGGGGTCATCTTAATATTTCACAAATAAATGGGGTAACACTTTGTTTAGATTGAGTCTATCGTATGTTTGGATTAAGTAATCGTGAAGCAGATCTCAGATACTCATTAGGGATTCAGGCAGGGAGGGTCATTCAGGTCACGTTCTGATTATGTTTGTGATCCATGTTTGCGCTCTAAGTGTCTCAGGGGATAGGAGGTTAAGAATTGCTATGAGCGCTTCATCTTTCTCAATAAGATCTTTCTATCTAGCCAAGCTGCTGAAGCTGAAAACTGGCGCTGACTCTTTCGCAGCCAAATCTTTGCCCAAGGGTATTCCAGACTTAAGATGGCAAGCCCTATTGGCAATAGAAGCCAAGCGGGACCGGGCAGCGCCAACAGAGCGATTCCGGCGAGTGTCAGTAATCCTCCGATAATGGAGATAAGCACTTTACGGATCATAACTGTTCCTACTTAATCATAATATGTTAGCCAATGTCTCATTATTAAGGCCATACATGCTAGTCGACAATTGTAACAAAGGCTGACTAGAATACCGGATAACCAGCAAGTATAAACTGTCTATACTTATGTAAAATCAATTTTAGATAGGATAACTTCATTAACCGATTAAGAATTATATTGGCGTTTTCTGGGTTGAGTCACTCATCAGTGAAGTGCGGATTGAGGTTTGTGTTACTTTTAACCCTATTGATAAGCTCGTCCGCTAAAGCTGATACCCTTAAGCTGACGTCTTTACATTGGCCACCTTATTCCGGAAAAACTCTGGTCGATCAAGGGGCATTGATTGCTATTACTCGAGCAGCTCTCAATGCCATGGGTCATGAACTCTTGGTCGATTTTTATCCATGGAGCCGAGCTGTGAGGCTGGCTAGCCGGGATGATTCTATGTATCTTGGATACCTGCCCGAATACTCTTATCCGACACAGGCTTTTATTTTTTCTGAATCACTAGGTGTAAGCCCATTGGGCCTGGTAGAGAGACAAGTTAATCCTATTCGCTGGCCAAAGCTTATCAATCTAAATGAGTATACATTAGGTGTGGTCAGGGATTATGTGAATACTGCCGATCTGGATATTATGATTAAGCAGGGGGCTCAACCTGTAGAAGTCGTCAGTTCTGATGAACATAATATCAAGAAGGTGGCAACGGGTCGTGTTGATGGCGCCGTGATTGATGTTCATGTCCTCAGGTTTATATTGGCGAGAGAAGATTTGAAGCCATTAGCCGATAAGTTACAGATGAATCAAAAGCTGCTCGAAGAGAAGCAACTCTATGTTGCCTTTAAAAACACGCCAGATGGCCACAAGTGGCGAAGTATTGTTAATCATGGTTTAACCAGAATAGATGCTAAATCTATTTTAGATGATTATATGGCTTCTGTTACGGCGGCTAGTCAATAATGGCAAAACCTTTCACGATGGCTTAACGCTTTGATTAAGCCACCTGTATACCGTTACCTAATGATCACTTTAGGCTTTCGACACGACACTTTGGCCGATTGGGGTTAGGCTTAACATGGCCAGCTTGAGATGTTGAATGCCAAAAGGGATACCAATAATCGTTACAAAACAGGCTAAGGCATGTGTGATATGTCCGATGGCGAGCCAGATCCCGAATAATAAGAACCAGATAATGTTACCTACTGTGCCAAAAGCGCCTGTTCCCATATCTTCTTGCCCTGAGAGATGTCTTCTATTCATCTGTTCTTGACCGAATGGCCAAAATGTCATTTCACCTATGACAAAACAGGCGCGTCCGAATGGGATCCCTATGATACTGATGAAGCAAAGTAGGCCAGCTAGCCACCATGCTAACCCCATGATGAAGCCGCCAAGCACAAACCAAGCTATGTTAAAAATTAACCGTAATACTGCCATTTAGGCCTCCAGTGGAACTGCGTCTTTTATGTTTATTCTTAATGCTATTAAGCAGGTACCGTGCCAATTGTTTAAACCCTTTAGTTTCAATTGCTTGTCGGTGGTGGTGGGGCGGAAGTTAGTGAGATTAATCAGCTTTTAGTTCTTTTAGTCGATTGTAAGGTGTATCCGGTGGTAACATCACTCTCTGTCTATTCCAGTTTATTGTCTTGAAATGAAGTTAAGCCACACCCCTGTCGATACCATAGAGATGTTTAACAGAGACATTTTTGTGAAGCGAGATGATCTGCTCCACCCCGAATTTTCGGGTAATAAGGCGCGAAAATTTGCCTATTTCCTCGAGCATGATTTTCCGGGAGTATGTAAGCTCATCGGCTATGGCTCACCCCAGGCAAACTCACTTTATTCTATGTCGGCGCTAGCTAAACTTAAGGGGTGGAGTTTAGAGTTTTATGTGGATCACATCGCTTCTCACATCAAAAAAAATCCCAGCGGTAACTACGGCGCGGCATTAGCTAATGGTGCACGTGTCATATCACTAGACACTCTGGATAATAGCGAAGGACGGGACACATATACCTATATACAAGAAGTCGTGCAGCCCCATGAGGCAAATGTGGTTTTTGTGCCTGAAGGAGGGCGCTGTGAGTATGCCGAGTTCGGGGTATCTAAACTGGCTGAGGAAATAGTGCAGTGGGCAGATGAGAATGAATTACATCATCTTGTCGTTTTCCTGCCGTCGGGTACCGGCACAACAGCTCTATATATTAATAAGTACTTTGTTGAGCAGGGGATAAGTATTCGGGTACTTACCTGCGCTGCGGTTGGGGGAAGTGCTTACTTAACTCAGCAATTTACCGAGCTGTCTGACAATCCCAAACATCATCCTGAGATTGTGACTCTTGAAAAAAAATATCACTTCGGGAAGTTGTACCCTGAGTTTTATGAGATGTGGAAAACGCTCTCACTCAGCGGTATCGCTTTTGAGTTACTTTATGACCCTCTGGGTTGGCTGGCACTGGAGCACTATCTAAACTTGAGCGCAGAAGATGTGCCTATCTTGTACCTTCATCAAGGGGGATTATTAGGTAATGAAACTATGTTGCCGAGATACACGAGAAAATACGGTGATGAAATGGTTAATTGTTCGAACTAAAAGTGAGTATTGGGGAAGAGAGTAAGTGGAGGAGTGTATTTACCGTTTGGTCAGGCTAAGTATCTGTGAAAGTGATACAGCCTGAACCAAAGGTAGGAGGTTGCTTTATTGCTTAATAGCCGACTTATGGTGCCGGTCCTATCTGTTTCCTGTTATTAGCGGGGAAACATTCGATACCAGTGAGAGGAGTGTATCGATTAGCATCTGTTGATTGTTTTAACTAACTCTAACTAGCAGCCTAGTGAGAGGTTTGACGAGAGCTAACTTAAATTTATTTACTGCCAGATAATAGCCAGTTCATAAATTTTAACGCTTCGGTGCGCTTTGAGAAAGTCTGTCGGTTTTTTCCTTGGCTATCGGTGAAAGCGATAGAAGATTTATTAACTGAAATAGAATCTACTGGAAAATTAACTGTGATCTGGTGACCATTTACATTGTACGACATAGGTCATACTCCTTATGTTTTACTGCTAGCATTAATCGGTAGCAGTTTGTATTTAATAATAAAATCCTTAGCAATTAGCAAAAGATGAGCATTAAGTTCGCTTTGAGATTACCCACCTTCGACGGTTTAATCAAGTAAACTAGTTATCAATAAATGTTAATATTTGTAATCTGTGAGATAACCACTAAACCGATTGGCTTCGAGTTAAACACAGATGTATGACAGCTAGATGACTATAGTTGAGTAGTTGAACCGGAGATATAATATTTTTGCGAGGCAGTGACGATATGGAGTCGGACTAACAAAGAAAATTAAATAAAGGTGTCTCAAATCTAACGGTCATTATATCGACGAACATGGACTTGTCAATACTCTTCTAACATTATTATCCGCTTTTTCGTTGTCGATATAATTAAGTTGTAAAACTGTTGTTTATGATAATAAGTGATAGAATTTGTGGGTGTTTTGTTAGCTGATGGTCGGTAAGTATGCGTTTGAGTAATCGTTTTTTCCTTCTTTTCTTATGTTCACTTATTTTATTTTCAAATGCCAATGCTGCAGGCGTGCCAAGCATGGTGGGAGTGCTCAAAGGTGCGTCAAATGAACAAGCTGACGCGGCTTCACTTTCTGTGCATCAAAAGTATCAGTATAAGGATGAATTCAAACGCGATACTCCTAGGGGGACGCTGGAAGGATTTACCCAAGCGGCCTATGAACAAGATTACGTCTTGGCAGCGAAATACTTAGATCTTCGTTATCTTCCTGAGGGAATGGTGAAAGATAAGGGGGCTGAATATGCCTCAAAGCTTCAAGCGATTATTGACCGCAATGTCTGGGTCGATCTCGATCAGATCAATGACTCTCCCCGTGGTAAAGACAATGATATGTTGCCGGCCTACAGAGATGCTTTTGGGCGAATAAAGCTTGAAAGTAGTGAAGTCTCCTTATTATTACAGCGTGTTCCTGGGAAACAGGGCTCAATTTGGAAGATATCTAATGCCACCGTGGCCAAGATCCCATCGCTTTATGAGCAGTTAGGCTACGGGCCTGTGGTGGAGTGGTTTGTTGATAACATACCTGAAGGGCGTTTGTTCAAAGTGAATCTTTGGGAGCTAACTTTACTCTTAGTGTACCTGGTTGCCGCTTTTATCGTTGTTATCCCAATTACCTGGATAATTAAATTCATAATTTTGAAAAGTAATTATGCGCTTAAAGAGGAGTTAGGCTATATCGTTGCCGGGCCATTACGTTTCTTTATCGCTGTGCTGTTAGACAGAGCTTGGATGGCTCACAGTAGTATTTCAGCCATGGCGCTGGAGATGGTTAACACTGGTTTTTTGTTGTTTATCGCTGTCGTATGGTTAGTCTGGTCTTCGTTAGGTATTTTTCAAGCGAGTCTTAAACGGCGTTGGCTTGCACAAGACAACCAACAAGGGGCTTCTCTGTTAGGACCCTTAACTAATTTTGTTAGAGTTATCTTTGTTGCCCTTGCAGGCCTTGTATGGTTAGAACATTTGGGGTTCAGTGCCAGTGCCATTCTGGCGGGAATGGGGATCGGTGGCGTCGCCATAGCCTTGGCTTCTAAACAATCCATAGAAAACTTCATCGGTACAATTACCTTATACTCAGCAGCTCCGATTCGGGTGGGTCAGCTTTGTCAGTTTGGTGCTATTAAAGGGACAGTGGAGCAGATTGGTTTAAGGTGTACTCAGATAAGAACCTTAGACAGAACTTTGATCCATGTGCCCAATGCAAAATTAGCTGAGATGGAGATAGAAAATATTTCCGAGCGTGAGAAAATCCGCTTCAAGGCCGATATCAGATTGGATTATGAGACCTCTTCCGAGCAGTTGAAAGGCATTATCGCCGATATCACGGCTATGCTTGAGCACCATAAAGAGGTGGATGAGAGTCCACTGCGGGTAACGTTTCAAGGGTTTGGTTTACACGGTTTGCAAGTTAACGTGTTTGCTTATGTGGGGACCACCAGTTTTCCGACCTATCAACTGGTAGCGGAAGAGTTGCATCTCGGCATCATGGATATTGTGGTGAATCATGGGTCACGCATCATTCCTGTAGCTCCTATAGCGGCAAAATTATAGGCATAATTAATCTCGAACATAAGTTATTATTTTGAGATTAACTTGATTTCTATCAGTTCGAAGAGAGCGATAAAGTCTATAATTAAGAAAAATATTATCGGGATGTCCTTTATTATTTTTGTTCCTTTATTTTGAGATTTTTTATTTTGAGAGCAGCATAATGGCAAAAGTACTCGACTCGGTTGACCAACGCACGAAGCTTGTAGGAGAAAACCGGCTTGAATTGTTATTGTTTCGAATCAATGCCACTCAGCTTTTTGCCATAAATGTGTTTAAAGTGAAAGAGGTGGTTAAACTGCCTCAATTGAGTGCAGTTCCGGGTAGCCACCCCCATATCAGCGGTGTGGCCAATATTCGTGGAACTTCCATTCCGGTGATCGATCTTCGTGGTGCTATTGGCTATAAATCCATCACAGGCGATCATGAAGCAAATATGATTATCACTGAATACAATCGCAGTGTTCAGGGTTTCAAGGTGGGTAAAGTCGAGCATATCGTCAATATGACTTGGGGAGATATCTTACCTCCACCTAAAACAGCAGGCAGTCATAACTATTTAACGGCGATCACTCGCATAGAAATTGATGGCGTGGGCCAACTCGTTTCTATTATCGATGTGGAAAAGGTGCTGGCAGAGATTATTCATTACGACATCACTTTGTCTGAAGGTGTACTCGATGAGACACTGGTTAATGAGATGCAGGGGCGTAAGATTTTAATTGCCGATGATTCTTCAACGGCGCGAAGACAGATAAAAGAAACGCTGGAACCATTAGGTATTGAGATCTTAGAAGTCTCAGATGGATTACAGGCTCTGAGGACGCTACAGCGTTGGTGTGATGAAGGTAAATCTGTGCAGGATGAGATTTTAATGTTGATCACCGATGCGGAAATGCCTGAGATGGATGGTTATAAGTTAACCCATGAAATCCGTAGCGATAAGCGAATGAATGATCTCTATATCACATTGAACACTTCATTAAGTGGTAGCTTTAATAAGGCCATGGTAGAGAAGGTCGGATGTGATCGTTTCATCTCTAAGTTTCAGCCTGACTTGTTAGTCGATGTGGTGCAGCAGAGGCTAAGAGAAATAGTTAAATAGGAGTAGGCTCAGAACCAGGTTTTATCGGCTAGAGGAGTGCCTTGTTCAATAGCTATGTCTTTTACCACCTCTTGTTTTACCCGTTTGGGTGAGGCTATGTTGATACGGGCTATTCTGACTGCGTAGCTAAACCTTTGGCGGCCAACCTGGGACAAGATCGCTTCGAAAAAAAGTCTATCTAAGCCCAAGGCTTGACTGTAATGAGACACAGCTTTTGACAATGAACTATATTTCACTCCGTCAAATTCAAACCCTACGACAAAATCGCTATTATCTATGTCTATGCCATCTAAACTCAGCGGCCAGCCAGTGGCATTGACTCTGTCTCTGGCAATTAGGTACATCATCCAGGCGCTTTTCTTGAAGCCCTCGAACACTTTACAGGAAAACTCAGAGTCGATTAATTCCTGCTCAGTCCAATTGACCCCTATGGCAAGATGTTTCGCATAGATACGCATCAATTCATCTTTGACTGCGAGCTGGCAATCCCAAATCGAAGTGAGTGGGCTTTTCTTTGCTAGTTTCAGGCATTCTTTACAGGCTGGGATCCCTAGGCTGGGATGTGGGGTGTGCACAGTTGCATGATACTCGAACACGCAGTTACTGGGCTCATTACAGAACCAACAAGTATGACGAAATTCGAAAGGGACATCGATGAGGAAAGCGGATTGCGTCATTTCGCCTCCAAAATAGGCGTGACGCAATACAGCTTGCTGATATTCATCAAATAATGTTCAGCTAATTGGAATAACTATCTATTCTTCTTCCACATTGACTAAAGATTTTGCAAGTTCGATAGGGTCGGTCTCTAAACATTCATGATCGGCTAACCAATCGGTACCAACAAGTACGCCATCATCATTTAGGTCCGATACCCAAAATTCAAGGAACTCAACTAAGGTGATAGACACAGGTTGATAATCAGACCACTCTTCGCTGCAGTGAACCTTGGCATTTGCTTCAGAAGACCACAGTGGCATTACGTCAGTATGTTCGTATTCAGATGAATCGCATACAACCCAGCCTTCACCGGTTTCATCTTGTAATCCCCAGACAACTTGATGTTGTTTTACATTCTCGATAAAGCTGGCTAGTTCAGGGGTAATTTCGCTCATGATAGATCTCTTAAGTGTGTAATTTAAACCGGGTCATTATACGCCAGGTGACGTTTTCTCCAAGGAAATCTTGCGGATTAACGCCTGTTGGATGAAACATTAAGTAAAAATAACCTTTTTTCTGTCGAAAAAGTGGGATTAAGACTTAAACTATCTTGTTCCTATAGTTATTATGGCTCAGATCTATGTCGTTTTTACGGCCTTGAGAATTTTCTTTTATCATTCTAGTCAAAATATTTTTTTGCATTCTTGGAGTTGTCGTTTTGATTAAAAATGTCCCATTAGCATCAGTACTCTTTGTATCCTCTCTCTGGGCGTTGCCAGCTAGCGCTGATGATTTCGCTGCTTGTGTCGTTAATCTGCAGGAAAAAGCCCAACAAGAGGGTCTTTCGAAGGAGACAATCGATAACGCGTTAGCCAATGTTAAATATGTCCCCAGAGTGATTGAACTCGATAAGAAGCAACCAGAGTTTAGTCAGACCTTCGATAATTATTTTAGTAAACGGGTGACAGACTGGCGTGTAAATCAAGGCCGGAAGATGCTGCGAGAGCACAAGGTTTTATTAGAGAAATTACAAGAAACCTATGGTATTCCACCGCAATATCTGATGGCATTTTGGGGGCTCGAAACCAATTTTGGCTCATATAAGGGCAAGATGCCAGTACTAGACTCATTAGCTACTTTGGCCTGTGACCCTCGTCGTAGTCAGTATTTTACCGGCGAGTTGATGAAAGCACTAAAGCTTAAAGAGAAGTATAATTTTGATCCCTCTACCATGGTGGGCTCTTGGGCTGGAGCCATGGGACATACCCAGTTTATGCCGAGTGCATATACTCACTACGCCGTCGACGGTGACGGTGATGGCAAAGCAGACCTATGGAATAGCACAGCTGATGCTTTGTCATCGGCGGCGAATTTCCTCAATCAACTCGGTTGGCAGAGAGACGAGCGTTGGGGCAGGGAAGTGAAATTACCTGCTAATTTCAATTATGATTATCTCGGTCAGCCCAAGGCTCAAGCTTTAGTCGAGTGGAAAAAGCTTGGATTGACCCAGAGCAATGGCGCTGCTCTATCGACCCCCGACATGAATGCCAAGCTCTATCTTCCCGCGGGGCATACTGGCCCGGCATTCTTAGGTTATAAGAATTTCGATGTGATCATGCGCTGGAACCGTTCTGAGTTTTATGCCATCGCCGTCGGCCATCTAGCCGATAGAATTAATGGCGGCGTTGGATTAGTCATTGCGCCACCTAAGCAAGATAATTTAAGCCGTGCACGGGTGAAAGCCTTACAAGCTAAGTTAAATGATAAGGGTTTCGATGTGGGCAAACCTGACGGTGTGATGGGAAGAAACTCTAAGGCTGGCTTACGTGCCTATCAGCAAAGTGCTGGCCTAGTTGCCGATGGATTTCCCGATGAAGCGACGTTTAAGGCAATCGGGGTTAACTAGTCAGTTACTCCTAATACCGATTGGTATAAGCACTGCTAATTATTATTCATTTCCCTTTAAAGGTGTAATCACATTGATTGCACCTTTTGTTTTTATCCTTTAGATTACCTATTCCTGAAACTCGGTGTGAGTCCGGTAGTTTCTACATGCTGTATCAATAAAAGAGATAAAAGTGTATGAATATTATGGATAACCTTTCACATGCTCAAAAGCAGCGACTCGCTTTTATCGATTTCAGCCTACAATATTTCGGTCAAGTCTCCCGTCAGGATCTGATTAAAAAATTTGCTACCGGCTTGGCGGCTGCGACCCGTGATTTTTCCAGTTACCGTGGCTTGGCTCCAGATAACATGACCTTGGTACACCAGACTAAAAGCTATCATAGAAACCCTGAGTTTAGAGCCCTATTCCAGCATGAGCCGGAAGGAATATTGCACGGTTTAGCCAAAGGCTTCGGTGATGGACTGTCTCATCCCATCTCCCCGAGCGAAGTTTGTATCGATGCGGTGCAACTCATTCACCCAGACACGGAGATCATTGCCGCCTTAATGCGTGCGATTCAAAATAAGCTGGCAATTAAAATAAAATATGTGTCTGTCTCATCAGGAGAGAAAGAACGTGAAATCGTGCCCCATGCCTTAGTCAATAATGGTCAGCGTTGGCATGTGCGAGCTTTTGATCGTGATCACCAAGTGTTTACCGACTTTGTTGTCACCCGAATTAAGATGATCTCTGGTGCCACTAGCGTGCCAGCTTTTAATGAAACACAGGTTAAAGATACCCATTGGGATCTGATGATCACCTTACGCTTAATCCCACATCCAAGTCTGAAACACCCGGAGGCCATCGCACTGGATTATCAGATGCAGGACAATAAAATAGAAGTTCAGACTCGAGCAGCTTTAGCCGGATATCTGTTAAGACAGTGGAGCGTCGATTGTTCTGCTAAGCACCAGATCACCACTGGCGTGTGTCAGCTTGCCTTGGCTAATCACGAGATACTCAAGCACATTGAACAATTAGCGATTATTCCTGGTGCCTCCAATCGCTGATAACAGCAAGAATTAGAGATGCTAGAGCAGATTGAACAACTCGTTATTTTCCCTGTTGGGTATAATCGTCAATCCTGAATTGGTGGCTATTTCTGCCGACGACTATTAACACTAGAGTGCGTCAGGGACTTTTGTTAAACTTCGTCACCAAAATACAGTCAGGTATAGAGTTAAGGACATTTGATGAGCATTAAAAATGATATGGTTGTTCAGTTTAAATACACACTGCGCGATGAGCAGGGTGAAGTGTTAGAGACAAATAAAGATCTGGACCCTATCGCGTATCTGCACGGCCATAACAACATGATGCCTGGTGTTGAAGATTCAATTGAAGGTAAAGAGGTTGGCGCAAGCTTCTCTGTCACACTGGCGCCGGAAACTACCTACGGTGTTAGAAATGAAGATGCGATTCAACGTGTTTCTGTTAAGCACCTACAAGGTGCTAAAAAATGGAAAGCGGGCATGCGCGCATTGATCGATACAGATCAAGGCCAACGTCAGGTCACTATTGTCAAGATGGGTAAGTTTATGGCAACAGTTGATGTCAATCACCCTTTGGCGGGTCGTGAGCTCACATTCGATATCGAGATAATCGAAGCGCGTGATGCAACTGATGAAGAGGTTGCCCACGGTCATGCCCACGGTAAAGGCGGACATCACCACTAATCGCTTTAGCGATTAGCTAGAGGCAGATAAAACCAGCATTATTGCTGGTTTTTTATTTTGGTCTCTTATTTGGTTTTTTGCCAAATTTAATTGAACTGATATTAGGAATAGTTAGCAAGCATATGGTTATCGATTTTTCTCAGGGGAAGGTGATCTTGTCTCAGTTTGAGGTGCAAGTACGATTTAGTACCTCAGGTATAACCATGTATGCCATGGTTGAAGACATTAAATTCATCGATGATGCTCTCATTATGCACGCCGACGCTGGGGCCGTAAGGTGGAGCTTAAAATTAGATTCTGCTGAGCAATTAGCGGCCATCCGCGAGGAGTTAGGCGTCTAGCAGACGCCTCTGGTTTATACCAATTGTGGTTATAAGTCTTGTCTGTTATGGGGGGCTAAATAATCCAATATCGGGCCATTTGGCACAATTCTGCTTGGATTGATATTGGCATGGCTGAAGTAATAGTGCTGCTTAATGTGTTCAAAACTCACTGTGGCTGCAATCCCTTCGACCTGATACAGCTCTCTTAGATAGCCGGATATTGCTGGGTAATCCTGAATGCGTTGCTTATTGGTCTTGAAGTGGCCGACATAGACGGCATCGAAACGAATTAAGGTAGTAAACAGCCTCCAATCGGCTTCTGTTATCTTGTTTCCTGTGAGATATCGCTTCTTGGTTAGTGTTGATTCCAGTTTATCTAGTGCCGTAAAAATCTCATTAAACGCTTCGCTGTATGCAGCTTGGGAAGTGGCGAAGCCCGCTCGATAAACACCGTTATTGATGCTTGAATAGATATATTCATTGAGCGTATCAATCTCTTCTCGTAAGGCTTTAGGATAAAAATTCATCTGATTATCGGTCAGGTGATTGAACGCTGAATTAAACATACGAATGATCTCAGCTGACTCATTACTGACTATGGTTTGAGTTTGCTTATCCCAGAGTACAGGCACTGTGACGCGTCCGCTGTAGTCGTGGGCTGCCAGTTGATATATTTGATAGAGGAATGCTTTATTGTTCAGAGCGTCTTCATCAGCCCCTGTTATATGGACAGCATCTTGGCTTTGGCTAGCTCCCGCAAACTCCCAGCCATTGTGCAGCATGTGAGGTTCGACGACAGTGACATCGATAATATTTTGTAATGACTTAAGTTCACGGAAAATTAGTGTCCTGTGTGCCCAAGGACAAGCAAGAGAGACGTATAGATGATACCTGTTCGCTTCAGCCTTGAACCCTTGTTTATTGGTTTTTTCGGGGTAAGCTTGCCCGTCGGTGGTGATCCAATTTCTGAAACGTGCATCCTCACGTACAAATTTACCGCCATTCTCTTTGGTCGAGTACCATTGGTCGACCCATTTTCCATCTTGAAGTAAGCCCATTTTATTCCTCTGCACTGTTTCTGTACTGTGTCTGCACTATGAATGTCTATTATCCAATTTAACTCTCAATTAAATGGATTAAAAGGCCATAATTTGGCTCTTAATATCCAATTTAATCGAATGTTTACGCATCTATATGCTAGCTAGCTTAGGTTATGATGATCCTGATATGATGTCGGCGGTAAAAGTTCATTAAACATAAAGGGAAATAGATGTCAGTAGCAGCATTAGAGCGAATAACCATAGAGCCAAACACCAGTGCAACAGCATGTGTGATCTGGTTACACGGCTTAGGTGATTCCGGAGCCGGATTTGCCCCTGTAGTACCGGTGCTAGGTCTGCCAGATGATCACAGCATTCGTTTTATCTTCCCTCATGCTCCCGAGCAAGCGGTGACGATCAACCAAGGTTATGTGATGCGAAGCTGGTACGACATTAAGAGCATGGATCTGCATAATCGTGCTGATATGCCAGGGGTCATGGACTCAGAGCAATCAGTCATTGCACTGATACAGGAGCAGATCGATTCAGGAATACCTGCAGATAAAATCGTACTGGCAGGTTTTAGCCAAGGTGGAGTCATGAGTCTGTTTAGCGGGTTAAGATATCCACAAACCTTAGCTGGCATAATGGCGCTGTCTTGCTACTTACCTACGGCTGATGAATTGCCAGCTCAATTAAGTGAAGCAAATAAGCAGACGAGCATACTTCAGCACCATGGTGAGCAAGATGATGTGGTGCCACTGTTTGCCGGTAAGATGGCTAATGCTCTGTTGCTGCAAGCCGATTATCAAACCGAATGGAAAACCTATGCCATGGGACACAGTGTGTTACCACATCAACTGCAAGATATTGGAACATGGCTAGTCAGCAGATTGATCTAGATGAATCTTTTGTGAATTAATTCACAAGGGTACAAGTTGTCACCTCTGAGGTTTGTTTTGTATTTAGCAAAGTCAGAGGTTACGACAAGAAAGGTTAAGCTGTTGAAAAATAACTTGATACAAGCACTCCCTAAGTCTAGAAATGAAATACTGGTTCTATTCCCCCCTCTAACAGACGTTCATCTTCCTTTATAGCAAACGAGATTCATCAATAAGTCACTGTAAATATTGATATTTGCTAACAAGTTTACTATCTGGGTAACACAGGTATCGCCCTTGCTTTGATATCATTGCAGCCTCTGGATCAAAGAGTCCGAGTATTAATAATTAAAACCTAGGGGTTGATGTAATGACAAATAAGTTAATAAAAGGCCTAGTAGCAACTGCAGTTTTAGCTGCATTGGCAGGCTGTAATTCTAGTGATGACGATACACCACTGACAGCGTGTGAAGCTGCAGGTGATGCCTGTACTAGGTTTACCGTGATCCACACCAATGATAACCATGGTCGTTTCTGGCAAAACAGTGACGGCGAGTATGGTATGGCGGCGCGTAAGACTGTGATCGATCAGATCCGCTCTGAAGTCGAGGGCTGGGGGGGAGAAACTATTTTGTTATCTGGTGGTGATATCAACACAGGTGTGCCGGAATCTGATATGCAAAATGCCGTACCTGACTTTATGGGAATGAATATTTTACGTTATGACGCCATGGCTGTGGGGAATCATGAGTTTGATAACTCGTTAACTGTACTCGATATGCAGGCCAATATTGCTCAATTTCCTATGCTAGCGGCTAACATATACCACAAGGACAGTGATGAGCGTTATTTCCAGCCATATCGTGTATTCGATATTAATGGTTTAAAAGTGGCTATCATAGGCTTCACCACGGTCGATACACCTAAAGTGGTTAGCCCTGATAATGTGGCCAGTCTGGATTTCACCGACCCTCAAGATGAGATCCAGAAAGTGCTTGCTGAGATTGACGCAAATGAAACTGTCGATATGGTGTTTGCCCTGACCCATATGGGGCACTACGCTGGCGGTAACCATGGTACTGAAGCGCCGGGGGATTATACCTTAGCCCATAGTGTGGAGCCTGGTCAGCTACAGGCTATTATCGGTGGTCATTCACAAAACCCAGTGTGTATGGAAGGCGATGAGTACGCCGACTTTACACCGGGTGATGCGTGTAAACCAGATATGCAAAATGACACCTTTATCATGCAAGCCCATGAATGGGGCAAGTATGTTGGTCGTGCCGATTTTGAATATATGGATGGTAAATTAACACTCGCTAGTTATAACCTGATCCCTATTAACCTTAAAGATGATGAAGGCAACTTCTATACTCAGGAGATAGAGCAAGATCAAATAGTGATCGATGCACTGCAGCACTACCAAAATGAAGGGCAAGAGCTTCTAGATGTGGTTATCTCCAATACCGATGGCAAGCTCGAGGGTGACCGTGATATGGTTCGCTCCGAGCAAACCAACTTGGGTCAATTGCTCACTCGTGCCTATGGTGACTGGGTGACAGCTAATTTCAAGCCAACAGTTGATTTTGGTGTGATGAACTCAGGGGGCGTCCGCGCTTCTATTGCTCCTGGTGATGTGTCTTACCGAGATGTACTGACCGTACAGCCATTCGGAAATGATGTGGCCTTTGTCACTATGTCGGGTTCAGAAGTACAAGCGTACCTTGCTGATGTAGCTCAAAAGACTGGTGGCGGCATGCCGCAGCTTTACCCTATGGATATGACGGTGCGGTGTGATGCAGTTGAAATAAACCCAGAAGCAACATCTGGTGATATAGTTCAGATCACTTCACTCGGTGACCGTGAGTTTAACTTGGAAAGTGAATACACTTTCTCTTTGATTAACTTCAGCGCTTCAGGCGGTGATGATTATCCGGTTATCACAGATCACACTAACTATGTTGATACCCAGCGCAGTGATGCATCGGTGCTTCGCGAATACTTTGAAAAAAATCCAAGTATTAAGGTTGCCGATTATGCCCCTGCTAATGGCGGACATCCGGTCTTTATGCGTGGTAGTGATATAGTTAAGAGCTGCGCTAAATAAACAGCTTTAAAACATCACTAAAGTTAATTAGAGAAAGCAGCCACAAGGCTGCTTTTTTGTGTCTGGTGACAAGTCATACACAATTAGTATAAAGGTGTGGTCACTCAGCGAGAATTTAGCGCTTCAGGGGCAAGGTCATTAGTCATATTTTATGTACCATCAACTCTGCCTCCTTTTGTTATATTTAAAAACACTAATTTAACAATTGTGAGTTATCCCGCCAATTAAATATGATCGTTTTCGATCCTGAGAACCAAAAACTACTAAAAACAGACATAGCTAACGATTCTGTACCTAACATACCTTCAAATATCGATATTTATTAATCCAAAAACATCATGGTTGCGCCTTACCACTGTTCTTGTTTTTTTGTGGCTAATGATTTTTGGTTGTCTTGCTAACTCATTGAATATCTAGGGGAGGTTCGCTGTTTGTATTCTTTGAAAAGTCATTTTATATTAATTGCTTTAACCTCTGGTTTGGCTTGTTCTTATTTGAGAACAGTTGTCGATATAAATCACTGTATTTAAAAACATTAACGTCACATAAATTCATTAAAATGACACATTAGCCAAATATTCTTTGCTATGATGTTGCCAGCGAGATCGTAGAATCCGTGTTTGTAAAAAATGATGGTTACCAAAAAAGATATTTTATAAAAAATCAAGGGGTTGATAGTAATGACAAATAAACTAATTAAAGGTTTAGTTGCGACAGCAGTTTTAGCTGCATTATCTGGTTGTGGTAGTGACAACGACGATGTAATGGTACCTAAGACATGTGCCGAAGCGGGTGATGCATGTACAACATTCACCGTACTTCACACTAACGATAATCATGGTCGTTTCTGGGAAAACGGTGATGGCGAGTATGGCATGGCTGCTCGTAAAACACTGATTGAACAGTTACGTGCCGAAGTTGAGTCTAATGGCGGCGAAACCATTCTTCTTTCTGGTGGTGATATCAATACAGGTGTGCCTGAGTCAGATCTTCAAGATGCCGAGCCTGACTTTATTGGTATGAATCTTATTGGTTATGATGCGATGGCTGTGGGTAATCATGAATTCGATAACCCATTATCTGTGTTAGATATCCAGCGCGAATTAGCAGAATTTCCAATGTTGGCTGCTAACATCTACAAAGCCGATGGGACACGCTATTTTGAACCATACAAAGTATTCGATATTAATGGTCTACGCGTTGCTGTTATCGGTCTAACGACGGAAGACACGGCTAAAATCGGTAACCCAGAGTTTATTAGCGAGTTGACCTTTACCGATCCTAAAGTGGAGATTGCTAAAGTCATTAAAGAGATCAATGACGCTGACGAAGCGGACATTATCTTTGCAACAACACACATGGGCCATTATGCAGATGGCCAAAATGGTAGTAATGCACCAGGTGATGTCGCGATGGCGCGCTCATTAGAAGCGGGTTTACTGCAAGCCGTTATCGGTGGTCACTCACAAAACCCTGTTTGTATGGAAGGTGACGAGTATGCCGACTTTAACCCAGGTGATGAATGTGCACCGGATCAGCAAAATGGTACTTATATCATGCAAGCCCATGAATGGGGCAAGTATGTTGGCCGTGCAGATTTCGAATACTTCAACAACGAACTTCACCTAGCTAGCTACAAGCTAATCCCTGTTAACTTAGTTCAGACCGTTGTCGATGAGAATGGCGATGCTGTACGTGATGAGAATGGCGATAAAGTTAAAGAGCTAGTGGGTGAGAAGATTGAGCCAGATCTTACTGTTCAGCAAATTCTTAAGCAATATCAAGATAAAGGCCAGGAAAAGCTAGGCGAAGTGATTGCGACTACCGATGATCTGCTTAATGGTGAGCGTAGTGACGTTCGTTGGATGCAGACTAATTTAGGTCGTCTGATCGCAATGGCACACAGTGAAAAAGTGGGTTCAGATTTTTCTGTCATGAATTCAGGTGGCGTGCGTGCATCAATTGAAGCGGGTGAAATCACTTATCGCGATGTATTGACCGTTCAGCCGTTTGGCAACATGGTCACACTAAGTACTATGACTGGTGCTGAAGTGACTGAGTATCTAAATGTTGTTGCGTCTATGCAACGTGGTTCAGGGGCTTATGCTCAGATCACTGGTGTTAAGATGGCTGTCGACTGTACTGCCAGCACTGTTGCAATTAGTGAAATCAATGGTAAAGACTTTAGTGCAACTGACTCTTACACATTTACTGTTCCTAGTTTTAACGCTGCGGGCGGTGACGGTTATCCTGAGCTAAATCCGGTGCAAACGGGTTATGTTGATGCAGAAGTACTTTATACTTTCTTTAAAGAGAAAGGTTCAATAGTTGCTGCCGATTACAACCCTGTTGGCGATATCGTATATGAAAACTCAGATAGCCCATTGGGCTGTGAGATAGCAACTAACTAATCGTTAGTTGCTCTATTAGAACGTGAAGGTCGCCGATGGCGACCTTTTTTATGGACTTTGATTGAGCTTCATTAATATTATTTAAATTATTTATGCATTTCCCTTGAAAACTTTAAATACGCCTACATATATAGTTTATGGAACGCTCGATGAGGTTCCTGAGTTAACTTAAAGCGTGATGCCTTCGGGGTCATAAGAGTTAACGATTAACAAACTGGTGCGACAGATCACTGCAGAAGCAGTCGAGTCGGCCAACTTAAATTAAATATATTGCTTAAGACAAGGATATAACTATGCGTAATTATGATCTTACTCCCCTATACCGCAGTGCCATTGGTTTCGATCGTTTAGCCCAGCTTGCAGAGCATGCGGCTTCGAATAAAGGCAATTCAGGCTACCCTCCCTATAACATTGAACTACTTAACGAGAATCGTTATCGCATCACCATGGCTGTTGCAGGCTTTACTATGGATGAACTCGATATCACCAGCGAAGGTGAGAAGTTAGTTGTTAAGGGAACGAAAGCTGCAGAAGACAAGACACGTAAGTATCTTTACCAAGGTATCGCAGAGCGCGGCTTCGAACGTACTTTTCAGTTGGCTGATTATGTCACAGTGACAGGTGCAAATCTTGAGAACGGCCTGCTCAATATCGACTTGCAAAGAGAGATCCCCGAAGCATTAAAGCCAAGAAAAATTGAGATAGGTAAGTCACGGGTGCTTGAGTCTGAATAACTGCACTAGATTGAAATAGGGTGATAAGTTAAGTATAGCGAGTTTAATATCTGCCTGGACTCAGTACTCGTTTATTGCTTGAGGCATTCACCATAATAAAAGGGAGCATCAGCTCCCTTTTTAGTGTCCGACTTTCAAATAAAGTCTATGAAATATCTATGACTTAAGCTCGCATTGCTTTCTCACCGCGCGACAATCCTACAACACCGGAACGAGACACTTCAACAACCTTAGTTACCTCACTCACAGCGCAGATAAAAGCATCTAGCTTGTCGGATGTACCAGCTAACTGAATAGTATAAAGCTCGGCAGTGATATCGACAATTTGACCGCGGAAAATGTCAGAAGTACGCTTTATTTCATCACGAACATTCCCCTTGGCTTTCACTTTTATCAAGGCTATCTCACGCTCAATATGATCAGATTCGGTTACATTAGAAACTTTCAAAATATCAATCAATTTATGTAGTTGCTTCTCAATCTGCTCAAGCACAGCCTCATCAGCCACCACACAGATGTTAAGGCGAGACAGGGTCACATCATCGGTGGGGGCGACGGTTAAGCTCTCAATATTGTAGCCGCGTTGAGAGAATAGGCCAACGACGCGAGATAGGGCGCCGGGTTGGTTTTCCAGTAATACAGATATAATACGACGCATTAGCTTTTCTCCGTTTTGCTCAGCCACATCTCGTTCATCGCGCCGCCACGGATCAACATGGGGTACACATGCTCAGTCTGATCGATATGTATGTCGACAAATACCAGCTTGTCTGTCATCGACAGGGCCTTCTTCAGACCCGATTCGAGTTCAGCAGGATCGCTAATTGTGATGCCTACATGGCCATAAGCTTCCGCAATTTTGGCAAAGTCGGGCACCGAATCCATATAAGAATGTGAGTGACGACCGGAATAGATCATATCTTGCCACTGTTTCACCATGCCGAGGAAACGGTTATTCAGGTTGATGATCTTGACCGGGATACCGTATTGAAGAGCCGTCGACAGCTCTTGAATATTCATCTGAATGGAACCGTCACCTGTGACGCACAGCACGGTAGCATCGGGATGGGCAAATTTCACGCCCATAGCGGCGGGGAGTCCAAAGCCCATGGTGCCCAGTCCGCCGGAGTTTATCCAGCGACGTGGTTTGTCGAATGGGTAATAGAGTGCGGCAAACATCTGGTGTTGACCCACGTCCGATGCCACATAGGCATCTCCATCGGTGAGCTTATGCAGTGTTTCGATCACTTGTTGGGGTTTAATCTTATCTGGACTGGTGTCATAGGCCAGGCTCTTGCGCGAACGCCATTGATTGATCTCGCTCCACCAAAAATCGATGGCGGCTTCATTGGCATTAGTATCACCGCTTGAAGCTAATTGCGCCAACATTTCATCGAGTATGCTATCGGCTGAACCGACTATGGGGATATCGACTCTGATCGTCTTAGAGATAGATGATGGATCGATATCTATGTGTAGAATGGTGGCGTTAGGGCAATACTTTTCGACATTGTTGGTGGTGCGATCATCGAATCTTACACCTATGCCGAAAATAAGATCGGTATTATGCATCGCCATATTGGCTTCATAGCAACCATGCATGCCTAGCATACCCAGACTGTTATCATGGCTGGCCGGAAAGGCGCCGAGTCCCATTAGGGTACTGACTACCGGAATATTGAGCTTTTCTGATAGCGCTAGAATTTGTTTGTCACATTCTGAAATGATGGCGCCGCCACCCACATACAGTACAGGCTTCTTGGCTTTTAGTAGGGCTTGTAAACCGCGGCGGATTTGGCCTTTATGACCCGAAGTCGTAGGATTATAAGAACGCATGCTGATATCTTTAGGATATTCATAATCATACAATATCTCAGGGTTCATACAATCTTTAGGTACATCGACGACAACCGGACCTGGGCGGCCACTGGCAGCGATAAAGAAGGCCTTCTTGATGATAGTAGGGATATCTTTAGCGTCGGTCACCAGGAAGCTATGTTTAACCACTGGGCGTGAGATACCGATCATGTCACATTCCTGGAATGCATCATTACCAATCAAGTTACTGGGCACCTGACCCGATATAATGACCAGTGGGATAGAATCTGTATAAGCGGTGGCGATACCTGTAATGGTGTTGGTAGCACCTGGGCCAGATGTCACCAGTACTACGCCTACATCGCCGGTTGAACGAGCATAACCATCGGCCATATGTACGGCAGCTTGTTCGTGACGTACTAGAATGTGTTCAATTTTTGATTTTTCGTGAAGGGCATCATAGATATCCAGCACAGATCCGCCTGGATAACCAAATATATGTTTCACGCCTTCGTCGATAAGAGATCGAACAACCATGCTGGCGCCGGATAACTTCTCCATTTGTAAACCCTCATAAGTTACCGCTACGGTATGCAGTATCTTGCAACAGCGACGGTAATCGCTTGAATAAAATGAGCGTGGATGGTGATCCTTGCTCTCGAAATGTCGAATAACTTTTGGTTTAAAGTTGATTTCACCCTGTAAGGCGCGACACCTGTTTCCAAATAAACAGAATTTCATCATATAAAAAAAGCAGATCTATTCAAGTTATTTTTTAAAATAACGCCGATTATGAGAAAAAATACGGTTAAAAATGCTGATAATGCTAAAAAAGTGAATTTTTAGTGAAGAAATCAAGAATAACTTCATGAGTCTTTATCGAATTGAATGAGAATGTTGATTCTGGTTGATATGGGATTCACTGTATTTTCAGATGTTTGCATCTACACAGTTGGGGAAAATAGGCCCTTATGCTGAGGCTGAGCATAAGGGTCTATTTCACAGTATAAGCAGGCTTAATTCACCTGTGTTAACTCGTTCTGGCTGCGCCGATGAGCAAAAAACTGACAAAAAGCGACCAAGACTACCGCACTTAGCATTAAGGCGGAGAAAGGCACAGCTGTGCCTGTATAAAACAAGGCTAATAGAGGGCCGGCTACCGCGCCGAAACCAAACCTCAAAGTGCCAACGACTGCGGTGGCTGTACCTGTCTCTTGCTGGAACTGCATCAACACAATCGCATCAGCATTGACAGACATTACGCCGAGGCACGCCATAAATGGCAGTAGGGTGATCACGGTAAAATGATAGCTCATCCCCAACCAGTTTACCGCGAAGAGGGCCGAACCGGCGATGATAGCCAGCAAGGTGGACACTTTGAGTATTCTGCGAGAACCATAACGAACGACAATACGGCTATTGACGACATTGGCCAGCATAAGTGCGGCGACATTGGTGCTAAACAAGATGGCAAACAGGGATTTATCTAAGCCGAAAACCTCCATATAGACAAATGGAGAAGCCGTCAGATAACAGAAGAATGCAAAGGAGGTCAATACGCCACTGGCAATGTGCAGTTTGACTCCGGGCTTAGTAAAGACCACGGCGTAGGCCCCGAAAAAAGACTTTTGACTACGCTTACTTAAATCTGTATCGCTGGGCATTTTCAACTTCCAAAACACCAAAACCAGCATGATCATCGCGTAGAAACCTAAGATGAAAAAGATAAGGTGCCATTCACCAAACTCCAGAATTAAGCTGCCTATACTAGGGGCAATTAATGGAGCTAGCATCATGATAAGGCTGACATAAGACATACCCTTAGCCGTGTTTTTCCCATATACCTCTTTGATATAACCTGGGACGACGACAGTAGCCGCGGCGCCGATGAAGGCTTGACCGAACCTGAGGGCTAAAAACGACTCTATGCTGGTGACAAAGGCTAATAGAAAGCTCATTAAGGCAAAGCCGGTTAGGCCCGCAATGACCAAAGGCCGGCGGCCAATTCTATCGGCCAGGGGGCCAAAGCAGAGCATGCCTAATGCATACCCTGCTAAATAGATGCTGAGTGACTGCTGCACCATAGTGATATCGGTATGGAAACTCGCGGCAATTGTCGCCATGGCGGGCAGGTAAAGATCGATAGCTAAAGGTGTGATTGCGATTATCGCTGACAACATGGGGATCAAGATAACAAGGTTTAAATTGACTGCAGGGTTTGTTGTCGGGCTTGTTTGGTTGGATGCCGTTTTCACTAATACCTCTTTAATTCAGTGAGAATGAGCCCTAAATAGGCACAGATGATTACTATCAAGTTAGATGGCTAAATTTAGACTAGGAAACCGGGCTACTCTTCTTGCGCATTTTGCACAATAACAGCAAATTATTCGGTTCGACGGAAAACCATCGGTGAGCCTACTGCTATAGCAAAGTGCTATGAAAAGTACGATGAAACAGTTCCGTGTAGAAACCGTTTATCAGAACGTTAATCGCATAGATTTAGTTGAATATTCTTGATATCGATAACTAGCTTGAGGACCGTTATCTGAGAGAAGAATTATTGTACGACTAATCACTAAAATTAGCCATGACTAACCTGAATTTAAGTTTAGTTTAAGCATAGATAATTGTAACTAAATGCAGCCTAGCATTAGTGTCTGTAAAGTATCTCTCCATGTTTCCATTAAGGAGGACTTCACATGATTGAATAGGCATTTTGAGTCAAGTTTAAGATACAAGATTCAATTGCGAGCAATGAGGCTTCAAACTCGACATTGCTACTGGCACCACCAATGCTCAATCGAATATAGTTATCGTGATTGTCAAAATCGTCGCCGTTGCGGATCAAGATCCCACTGGACGCCAAAGAGGTCACTACATGATGGGCCTTTACCGGTGACTTGAGCTGTAACCAACCAGTGAGTCCACGCCATCTGTTTTTAAGTCCCAGCCTTTCACTCATGTCTATACACATTGCTTGCCGCTGGGCGATGAGCTTTTCTCTGTCACCCATCAACGATTTTGTAGTGATAAGCTTAGTCGCCAGCTCGATGTTCAGTGGTGAGATCATCCAACATTGGCTATGGAGCGCAAGTTTAATCTGTGGCCTGAGCTGTTCGGGGATCAATAGGAAACCTTGTCTCAATCCACCAGAGAATAATTTAGACAAACTGGAGAGGTAGATCACCCTCTGGGGGGCTGAGCTACTTTTTTTAGTCAGAGCAAGGTTCCATAGCGGTGCTTTCCACTCTTGGGGTAAACAGTAATTCACATCATCTTCGATAATATAAAAGTCATGTTGCTGAGCCAGGTGGAGTAGGGTTTCTCTTTGGGCATCGCTATATTGGATGCAGGTTGGATTTTGATTATTCAGTGTCAGGTAGATGATTTTAGGTTGATGTTCAACGACTAACTGAGCAAGCGCTTCCAGATCGAGCCCATCATGAGTTAAGGGCACGCCTATGTTGTGAACCCCTAGTTGCTGGGCGGCTAACCTGATCCCCGGATAACAGTTCGCCTCATGAAGCAGAGTATCACCGGGTTTAAGTAAGCCGTTAAGAGTGACATATATGCCTTGCTGGGCGCCATGAGTAAAGAGTAGGTCTTCACTGGATTGGGTTATTCCGCGTTTAGATAACCACTGATGGAATACAAATTGCTGCTCAGGCAATGGATTGGGGTGATAGCCAAGTAACACACTGAGCTTGTGTGGGTCTTTGGCAAGTTGCGTTAAGGCGTCACTAAGAGCCCCTATCTGATTGGTCAAAGGTTGCTGACAGGTGGCAAAGTTCGCCTGCTGCTGTGCACTTGCCGGTTTAAATTGTGGTTTGACAAAGGTGCCAGCACCAACCCTAGCCTCAACCAGACCCTTTTGCTCAGCCAATGCATAGGCGCGCGTCACTGTGCCTATGGTAAACCCCACATTATCCGCCAGCCTTCGTTGAGGAGGAAGTTTAACTCCTGACTCGAGTTCACCTCGATTTATTGCCGCTTCAATAGCATCGAATAAACGTAAGTACTTAGGCCCTAAATAGGCATCTAAGTCTGGATTCCACATTGTACCCATGACAATAAAACCATTGATCCATTTTTAGTTATGGTTATTATGCGTTTTAGATTTAATTGTGTCAATAATTGTATGCGTACAATTGTGTTTGTAACAATTGTTGAGTTAGTCAATCTCGTTTTGTAGGCATGCAGTTACACATGATTAATAAGTCTATCAATAGAAAAACGAATAAACAGGAGAGAATATGGATCAATCTTTATGGGCGCTCATGATCTCGGCGGGAATATTTGGTGCCACTATGACAATGACACCAGGACCTAACAACATTTTGTTGGCCCAATCGGGGGCAAACTATGGCGTTAAAAGTACCTTACCCCATATTTTGGGGATCAGGGTGGGGCAGACGACGCTACATGTCTCCATTTTATTAGGACTAGGCGCGTTATTTGAGAGCTGGCCTATATTTCATCAAGTGCTTAAGTATCTTTCGATCGCTTATCTGCTGTTTCTCGCCTATCGGGTGGCTACTTCATGTGTGGGTGATAAACAACAAGATAGTGATGCCAGACCTATGACACTGAGAGAGGCTGCACTTTTTCAATGGGTGAATCCTAAATCATGGATGGCTACCATCACACTGTGCAGTGCATTTACTTTAGCGGGTGAAGCATTTTGGCTCAGTGCCATTCTTGGGGTGATTGTATTTAATCTGGTCGGCTTTCCAGCTTCTTTTACTTGGGTATTTCTTGGGGCGGCAATACGTAAACTGCTAAATTCAGCCAAGAGGCGAATGCACTTTAATTGGTTAATGGCTGCACTCTTAGTCGCTTCAATTCCAATGGTTATTAAGTAGCTTTTATATCGCTGTAGATAAATGTCAGCCTCTAGCTTGCTGCTAAACTATAAGAGTACAACTCTGTGTCCCGCACAAAACCAAGCTTTCATATAGGGATTGGGCTTTTCGCTTGTATTCATAAGGTATGTGATAGGCGAATTTACTTGGCTAACGGGGTTAATTGTCCATGTCATGGTATTTTCCTCTTAGTAATTTCCATACCAGTTGATTGCTTGTCGAAATTCGGAGCTGTCATTTATTGTCCAAATTGAAAAGATTCACCGCTATCCAGCCAGGTTGGATATTTCTTCATAATATTGGAAAATATTGCGCCTTCAAGGTGATCGGCTAACCAAGCTTGCACGTTTGGGTAGGGAGCCTGGCTGAACCAAGTGCTGTCGACCCCGGCAAATTGGCGAATAAACGGGAAGATGGCAAAATCGGCGATACTGGCAGAATCGCTTAACAGCTGCTGATTTTTCCCTAACAAGTGTTCAAGTTGAGCGATAAACTTTTCGCCTTCAGTGCGGTAAAAAATTTCACTCTGCTCTGGGTTCCTATCGGCATATTTATACTTATCCAACCAAGATTTAAACTCATTATCATTACTATCAATTAATGCTTTAGCTTGCTCTTGCCGCTGAGGCTGGTCTGCTAGTAAGAGGTTGTGAGGATCGTTCAGGCTCAGTGCCCAGCGCATGATGTCCAGACTCTCATCTATAATATTGCCATCTTGCAAGATAAGTACGGGAACTGTGCCTTTAGGTGAAGCGGCTAACATGGGCTCGGGTTTATGTTTAAGGATTATTTCACGTAAAGAGACAGGTGTCTGCGAAAGTAAAATGCCTAAACGGGCGCGCATGGCATAGGGGCAACGTCTGAAAGAATAGAGGGTGGGTAAAGACATAGGTGTTATTTCATCTTATGAATGCTTATGTCAGTTATTCTTAACCGTCAGAATAGAAATAACAACGAATAAAACGGTGGTGAAGGGGAAAGCGGGTGAAAATTAGCACTTTATGAATAAGCTTACTTTTTACCTGTTTTTTGGAGTGTGACTCAGGTAGAATTCGTCGCGATTTTGTTACTTGGCTCAAACCTGAGTCCGGTTGTTACTATTTATGATGCGCTGGAGATTAAGCTCCTGCCAGCATTTGAGGTTGATATGTCCCAAGTTGTCGTTTGTGCCCTATATAAGTTTGTTTCTCTGCCACATTTTGAATCTATTCAAAAGCCTTTGCTTAATGTCATGATTGATAAAGACATCAAGGGCACCTTATTACTGGCCAGCGAAGGCATTAATGGTACGGTTGCTGGTTCTCAAGACGCTATAGATGACCTGCTCAATTGGTTGAATACTCAGCCGGGCTTAGACAATATCGTGCATAAGCTGTCTTTCGATGATGATATGCCGTTTTATCGCACCAAAGTAAAATTAAAGAAAGAGATTGTGACCATGGGTGTCGAAGGCATAGATCCCCTTAAAGTCGTAGGCACTTATGTGAAGCCTCAAGACTGGAACGCATTAATTTCAGATCCCGACGTCATCTTAGTCGATACCCGCAACGAATATGAGGTGCAGATTGGTACCTTCAAGAATGCGGTCGATCCGAAGACAAATACATTTCGCGAATTTCCAGCATACGTAAAAGAGAATTTAGACCCGAGCAAACATAAGAAGATCGCCATGTTCTGTACTGGCGGGATCCGTTGTGAAAAGTCGACGGCTTATTTGAAAGAGCAAGGCTTCGATGAGGTATATCACCTAGAAGGCGGTGTGCTTAAGTATCTGGAAGAAATTAAGCAGGAAGAGAGTCTGTGGCAAGGCGAATGCTTTGTTTTCGATAATCGCGTTGCGGTTAACCATGATTTGGAAAAAGGTCAGTATGACCAGTGTAACGCCTGTCGTATGCCTATCACTGAGAGTGAGAAAGCCAGCGAAGCTTATGTTCAGGGTGTTAGCTGTCCTCATTGCATCGACTCTATCTCTGATAAGCAACGTCAGCGTTTTGAAGAGCGTGAACGTCAGATGCAGCTCGCCGAGAAGCGTGGTGAAGCTCATATCGGCAGTGACGTTAAGTCGGTGATTCAAATACGCCGTAGTGAGAAAGAGAGCTTGAAGCAAGCTCAGCTGGAACTGAATAAAAAATAAATCAATATGGCGTAGTTACTACTACTTGCTATAGTTAATTGGCATTTCGAGCTTATTAACCCTGTATCGGGCGATTAATACCTCTTTTTATTGGCTAGACTCTACTTACTGCAGATATTGCTCAAGCCCTAATTAGTCATCAGCCTTCTTTTTTTGACCTTCGGTATTTTTTTTCATGACTCCCTGTAATAACTCCATGGGAAGAGGAAACAGTATGGTCGAATTCTTTTCGCTAGCGATTTCTGTTAAGGTTTGCAAATATCTGAGTAAGATGGCGTTGGGTTCTTCCGCCAGTTTACAGGCGGCTTCCACTAGCTTAGCGGAGGCTTCCATCTCTCCTGAGGCGTGAATCACCTTGGCTCTTCTGGTACGTTCGGCTTCAGCCTGTCTAGCTATGGCCCTGACCATGGTTTCATTAAGATCAACATGCTTAATTTCAACATTAGACACCTTTATTCCCCAACCGTCGGTACGGCTGTCGAGAATGCTCTGAATGTCGGTATTGAGCATCTCTCTATTGGCTAGCATCTCATCGAGTTCATGTTGTC
Source organism: Shewanella psychrophila (assembly GCF_002005305.1). NCBI lineage: Bacteria > Pseudomonadati > Pseudomonadota > Gammaproteobacteria > Alteromonadales > Shewanellaceae > Shewanella > Shewanella psychrophila. The sequence continues at coordinate 1,543,488 of NZ_CP014782.1, read as the reverse complement.
CAAGAACAGATCTCAGTGTGGTTTGAGCCAGTTGGGAGGTAGCTTGCAGATAGTCCTCCACATTGATAATGGCTTTTTGAGAGTCCAACACCCGAAAATAGATCACGGCGTTGACTCTGACTGATACGTTGTCTCTGCTGATCACATCTTGGGTTGGTACATCCATCACTATGGTTCTGAGATCGACCCTGACCATCTGTTGGATGATGGGAATGACTATGATTAGTCCCGGGCCCTTGACCCGGTAAAAGCGTCCGAGCAGGAAGATAACCCCGCGTTCATACTCCCTTAAAATTCGAAAGGCGCTGAGTATAATTGCAAAAATCAGCACCAGTACGGCTAAGCCAAACATGGCGCCACTGGGCAAGATGGGATCCATTATTTTTCTCCTTCTGCTTCGATGTTTTTGTTAGGGCTAGAGTTAGGGGCAAGTTTGTTGTCAATTGCTCGACCAAGTATCAGGGTTAAATTGTCGACCTGCTCCACCTTAACCAGCTGATTTTTTTGTAGGGGGCTATCAGATTTCGCCGCCCAACGTTCGCCGTCAAGTAAGACAAATCCTTCGTCGATAAAATCTTCCAATACTGTGGCTTCAGCCCCTACGATGGCTTCTTGACCGCTGACCACCTTGTTATGCCGTGAACGCCAGAGATAGCCTAGGCAGAAGATCGCAAAACCTGCACTGACGCAGGTGAAGGCTGCGATAACGGGGAGGGAGATCTGAAAGTCTGCATTTTTTGTATCGATAAGAAACACTGAGCCCAATGCAAAAGCGATAACGCCGCCGATGCCGAAAATGCCGAAACTGGGCATCATGGCTTCGGCGATCATCAAGCCTATGCCTAACAGGAGCAGGAGCAAACCGGCATAATTAACCGGTAACATCTGAAAGGCGTACATAGCGATAACCAGTGCGATAGCACCAGTGACGCCTGCCACGCCTATGCCTGGGCTGTAAAACTCTAGAATAAGGCCGTAGACACCGATTAACATGAGAATGTAGGCGATATTAGGGTTAGTGATCGTGGCTATAAATTGGTTGCGCCAGTCTGGCTGTATTGGAGTCAATTTGGCCTTTGATAGCTCAAGTCGGTGAGGATTCTGGTTGATGTCCACCTCCCACCCATCGAGCTGTTTAATTAAGTCAGCTGTAGAGTTTGAGATAAGATTAATAACATTTTTCTCTAAGGCTTCCTGGGCGGTTAAGGTCGCGGCTTCTTTGACTGCTAGCTCGGCCCACTCTTCGTTGCGGCTACGCAACTGAGCCAGAGAGCGAATATAAGCGATTGAGTCATTGAGGATCTTCTTTTCCATGGCTGAGGGTGAGCTTGCCTTATTATTGTCCTTGTCTTGAGGGGCTCCTTTGGGAGAACCGCCTATGCTGACGGGGGTTGCGGCCCCTAGAGTGGTCGCCTGTGCCATGGCGGCAATATGACAAGCATACAAGATATAAGTACCCGCACTGGCGGCTCTGGCACCAGCAGGATGAACAAGGCAGGCGATGGGAACTTGAGAGTTAAGTATGGCTTGATTGATGTCACGCAAACTCGATACTAAGCCTCCGGGAGTATCTATGATAATGATGATCAGAGGCGCGTCGTTTCGGTTTGCGATAGCCATCTCAGTGGTTAAGTAATCGCTGATGGCGGGACCTATGGCACCTTTAATGGTAAGTACCGGGATTTTAGGTGCAGTATTGGTTTGTGTCTGTGATGAAGTATCGCTGATGGCGAGGGATGAAGGTGTAATAAATAACAGAAAAAACAATGCAATAGAAAGTATTGCATATATAGACTCGGTTATCGTTCGAAAGCGGATCATCATAAGGGAACTTCACAGCCATTATTGTAAAGTCTAGCCAAAATAATTTGTGTCTGCTTAATGATATTGCGATGAGTGAATTGACTCGGATTTAACTATACTAAAAGAACGGATTCATCATCGACTTTGACTTGGAAGTAACGTTAACGGGTGCTGTCTTTATTGCAGGTTGGTGGTTTAACGTCTCGACTCGGTCAAGGAGGCATATATGGGTATCGCGATCACTCTGGCATCATTTCTTAATCACAATAAGGTCGAATATTCCATCGTCAAACATCGTAAGACCCTCTCTTCGCTGGATTCCTCCGCATCGGCTCATATTCCCAGTGCTCAGGTCATAAAAGCCGTGTTGCTGGTTAATGGGGAGGGCGATTACATGTTAGCAGGCATAGGTTCTGGTCACAGGTTATCGGTATTAAAGGTGAGTGAGTTAATGGGAGAGGTGTATCAGCTAGCCGATGAGCAAGACTTACAAGTGCTGTTTCATGATTGTGCTAAAGGGGCTATTCCCGGGTTAGCCGAAGCCTATGGCATTAAGATGATGCTAGATAAGCGACTCATCGATGAAGATATGGTGTATATCGAAGCTGGCGATCATTGTCATTTGATCAAGATTAGGCATCTGCAATATACGCCTCTGCTCTCGGGGACGCTACTGGCCGATCTTATTGGTGAACCTATAGGCACACCTAAATTTGGCGATTATGATAACTGCTATGATAAAACTTACGAAAACAGTTTCTAATCACTTCTGACACTGGAGTGGTTTAGTGAGAGAGCCGTAAGCTTATTAGCTCAACATTAACTTCCCGCCCTTGAAGTTGATGCCTGTTTTAGTGCCTGTGCATGTTATCTGTTTTGGGAGCGCATCTTTGCTAGCATTTTATGCGCAAGAGTACGGTGAATGACTGACAAACTCATCGATAAGCTTAAATACGCTTTTTACTCCTCACAATCTGTGGTATTTTTCACGGCTTTTTATCTTTATCTGTTAATTCTTACTGTTTAACCGATCATTTAAATTTTTGGGGCGAGTGAATGTTTGTTGGTTTTGATTATGGCAGTGCCAACTGTGCCATAGGTGTCATGGATGAAAACGAAGTACGATTACTACCTTTGTCGGCAGATTCCAAATATCTGACCTCAACGCTTTATGCGCTCGACAGGGAGCTTATAGCCGAAGCTGTGTACCAACAGATGCCGCAGCATTTAAGAGCCGATTTTGCTAAATTACGTGGTGCTCAGTTTAGCCGAGCACAACAAGCGCGTCGTGAATTAGATCTCGATAGGGATGAGCAAGCGGTATTTGTTGGCGAACAAGCAGTCAAGGCTTACTTAGACATGCCCGAAGAGGGATTTTATGTCCGTTCGCCAAAATCATTTTTGGGTGCCAGTGGACTGAGAGTCGATCAGGTGGCATTGTTTGAAGATATCGTCACCATGATGATGCTACATGTAAAGTCGATCGCCGAGTCGGATACAGGGCTCAATAATAAAGGTGTGATAACCCATGCCGTTATTGGCAGGCCTGTTAATTTTCAGGCCATAGGTGGTGAGGAAAGCAATCTACAGGCCGAGTCCATATTAAGACTCGCGGCTAAACGTGCCGGATTTACCGATGTCGATTTTCTGTTTGAACCTCTGGCCGCTGGCATGGATTATGAGGCGAACCTCACTGAAGATAAAGTTGTGCTGGTGGTTGATGTTGGTGGCGGAACCACAGATTGCTCTGTGGTGCGAATGGGACCATCACATATAAATGCGAGTCAACGTAGTCAGGATTTCTTAGGTCACAGCGGGCAAAGAGTAGGCGGTAATGATTTAGATATCGCGTTATCGATGAAAGCTTTCATGAGGCACCTAGGTTTAGGCTGCCACATGGTTAACGGCCTTCCTGTGCCGAGTAAACCATTCTGGAATGCCGTAGCAGTCAATGATATTAGCGCCCAGCGTGACTTTGTTTCTCTGAGTTCGCGGAAATTGATTGAAGAATTGATTCAAGATGCCGAAAAACCAGAGTTACTTAAAAGGTTACTCAAGGTTCAGCAAGAGCAGTTAGGTTATCGTATTGTCCGTAGTGCTGAGCGAGCCAAGATTGGGTTAACAGATGCTGATTTGATTACTTCAAATTTAGATTATATCTGTCCACAGCTTAATGCCCCTGTGAGTCGAGAATTATTTCGTGAGGCGATTGCCGTGCCCAGTGCCAAAATACAGGCCTTGATGCAGCAAGCACTTAATGTCGCTGGTGTGTCACCGGATGTAATTTATGTGACTGGCGGTACCGCCAGGAGCCCGGCCATCTACGATAAAATAGCGGGCTTGCATCCGGAGATCCCCATAGTGGTGGGCGATCACTTCGGCAGTGTTACGGCAGGATTAACTCGCTGGGCACAAAGAGTATTTAAAGAGGAGAAAAAATGAAAATTGGAAATCAGTTTGGTACTCCACTCATCAAAGCGTCTGGAAAATTAATAGCAGCAGGATTTATTTTGTTTGGTTTAACAGCTTGTGGCGGCGATGATGTCGGCAAGGTTAGTCTGGGCTTGTTTACCACTAAAGATGTGATTATCGATGCCCGTCACGATCCAAAACTCCCAGGTGTCACTTGCCATATTAGCCGCATAGAAGCAAATCTGAGTCTAGCGGATCCATCGGATATGAGCATATCTTGTCGTCAGACAGGGCCGATATCGGCGCAAGATATTGCGGGCATAGATAAGAGTAAGAATGGTGAAATCATCTTTAAACAATCATTGAGCATTTTGTTTAAATCATTGAAAGTGCGCCGAATATACGATGCCGAAAACCAAACGTTATTGTACCTTTCATATTCAACCAAAGAGACGGAAGGCAGCCATAAGCATGCCTTATCAACCGTGCCATTGTATAACACAGGCGCATGGCAGGCCTCTGGAGTCCCTGTTCAATAGGGAATTAAAGCTGTGACAGGTTTTGGCGTCATGCTTTTTAGTTCAGGGTGTCAAACCTGTACAGCTTTCTGCAGTGGTTGTCTTTCTATTCACCGATATTTTTAGGGTTCCCCTTCGTGGACTCCATGAAGGGATCTACTTACTTGGTCGCTCTTTTTTTCATTGGTCTGACTGATTATTTACTGATGCTGTGGTAGAGCCCTATATATTTTGCAACCACTATCAATCGAAGAACTCAGTTTGAAGACTCGTGTTCGGCCTCGGGGTATTTAAGTGCTTTTAGATTGTGAAATGAGTGGGTCTGGCCGCTTTTTCTTTGATGCTTTTTATACTAGAGTGAGTAGCTTAACGTTCATGGAAGGAGTTCGATATGCCTCAGTATATGATCAGCTATCTTGGCGGAAATCAGCCAGCGACACCTGAAGAGGGTAAGCAGCATTTTGAAAAGTATAAGGCCTGGTTAGCTTCACTGGGAAGTGCAGCGCTGAGTCCTGCAAATCCTTTGAAACAGGTTCATACCGTTAACCCTGATGGCTCGGTGACCAGTGGTGGTATAACGGGTATGTCAGGGTTTACGCTTATTCAAGTTGAATCCATGGAGGAGGCGTTGGGCCATGCGAAAGCTTGTCCCTTTCTTGACATTGATGGCTCCTTAGAAGTATCAGAGCTGGTTCAGATGAAGATGTAATGATATGAAGAGATTAAATACTCTATGTTCCAATAGTACCATGAAAATAGAGCTTGTTACTAACACTGACCATGAAGAACTCCTAAGGGTTTGGGAGGCCTCGGTGCGTCAGAGCCATGACTTCTTGAGTGAGCAAGATATTGCTGCTTTGAAGCCATTAATTTTGGCTCACTATTTCGATGCCGTCGATTTACGCTGCGTCAAAGACATCGCCGGGAACATCCTGGGGTTTTGTGGGGTTGCCGATGGTAATATTGAGATGCTCTTCATCGCGCCTGATAATATGGGCAGCGGCGTAGGCACTGCACTGGTAGCATATGCGGTTAAGTATCAGGGCGCAACCAAGGTGGATGTCAACGAACAAAACCCTCAAGCCTTAGGCTTTTACCAACATATTGGTTTTAAGCGTGTGGGGCGTTCATCAACTGATAGTCAAGGTAAGCCGTTCCCTTTGTTGCATATGGCTCTTGGTCAAGTTGATGCGTTTATCTAAAGGCACAATTTATCGCTCAGACATCCATTCGGATATCTGTTTACTGCTCAGATTAGATAAAAGAAGAGTTAAATGAAACAATGTACTAATCCCCCACTGGTCACAACACAGTGGCTCGAACAAAACTTGGATAATGATAAGCTCATTTTACTCGATGCGAGCATGGAAAAGGTCGTAGGTAAATCACCTATCATCTATGACACATTCAGCTGTATTCCTGGTGCTAAGAAACTCGATCTTGAAAATGAACTTTGCGATCTGACATCGAACCAAACCCATGCATTCCCAACAGCACAGCAGTTTATTGAAATTACCTCTGGCTTAGGGATCTCTCAGGAAAGTTTGGTGGTTATTTATGACAATCAAGGCATTTACTCATCTCCTCGAGCCTGGTGGATTTTTAAGGTGATGGGATTTATTAATGTCTATGTGCTCAATGGGGGGTTACCCCAATGGTTAGCCGAAGGCAGAGCGACTGCTCATCGTTTTTCACCTTCAGATAGAGCGGATTCAACTTTAGCCGATTCTGTTATAAATTCTGTTATAAATCGTCCCTGTCAGCTTAGGCTTGAAGTGCAAGATACTTGGGTATGTGAGTCAAGTTACCTGCTCGATAAGCTGTCAGATAAACAAGTCAGCATTTTTGATGCTCGGGGCGCGGCGCGTTTCTCTGGAACAGCACCTGAGCCAAGAGAAGGCGTACGTAGCGGCCATATACCAAACTCGGTCAATTTGCCTTTTTCTCAAGTCTTAGATGGTCATTGCCTAAAAAGCACTGAGGAACTGCAACGGGTTTTTACTGGGCTTGCAAATGAGCAAGACATTCAGCGCATTTTCAGCTGTGGCTCAGGTATCACCGCCTGTATCTTGATTTTGGCGTCGGTAGAGGCGGGTTATCAGCGCAATGTCCTTTATGACGGATCTTGGGCTGAGTGGGGCAGTGATAGTAAACTGCCGATAGAGTAAGCCCTACTGGTAGAAGTTCATTCCAGGACAAGACAGATAAAACAAAAAGGCCGCACTGAGTGCGGCCTTTTTTGGACATGGCGTTAAGTTTACTTAACCCGCATACCTGGCTGGGCACCTTCATGTGGCTCTAAGATCCACAGATCTTTACCACCAGGGCCTGCTGCCAGTACCATGCCTTCTGACATGCCAAAACGCATCTTACGTGGTGCCAGATTGGCCACCACCACGGTTAGTTTGCCTTCCAACTCTTCAGGAGAATAGGCTGACTTTATTCCGGCAAATACTTGTTTAGTCTCGCCGCCTAAATCCAGCTGAAGTTTAAGTAGCTTATTCGCTTCGGGGACATGCTCAGCTTTTGCGATACGAGCGATACGCAGGTCGATTTTGGCAAAATCTTCGAAGCTTATCTCTTCCGAGATTGGATCGCTTTCTAAGTGGTTGCCACTCGCTAGTGCAGCATTAGACTCCGCTTTACTTGCTGTTGCTACACTATCGGATTTCTTCGGCGCATCGGTCGTAGCAAGCAAATTATCTTTAGACGCTTCTATGATAGCTTCGATACTTTTCATATCAACCCTTTGCATCAGGGCTTTAAATTTGGCTATCTCGTGTCCTGCAAGATCGGCATTCAAGTTATCCCAAGTAATAGGGAACTGCAGGAAGGCCTCAACATCGTCTGCTAATTTGGGCAGTACAGGCTTGAGGTAAGTCACAAGGATACGGAACAAGTTAAGTGCGTTAGAGCAAACCTGATGGGCTTCCTCTTGCTTATCTTCTTGCTTGATCAGCTGCCAAGGTGCCGCTTCAGCGACATAAGCATTAGCCATATCGGCCAGTGCCATGATCTCACGCATGGCCTTACCGAATTCACGACCCTCGTAGAGCTCAGCAATAGTGTCTTGCTTACCTAAGAAGGCTTGCTCCAGACTCGTGTCGGCAACCTTAGCCAGTTTTCCATCGAAGCGTTTACTGATAAAACCTGCGGTACGTGATGCTAAGTTGACGAGTTTACCCACTAGATCTGAGTTGACACGCTGAGCGAAATCTTCGAGGTTAAGATCGAGATCGTCGATGCGGTTGCTCAGTTTAGCGGCATAATAGTAACGTAGATACTCAGGATCTAAGTTATCGAGATAAGTACGAGCCTTGATGAAGGTGCCTTTAGACTTTGACATCTTAGCGCCATTGACCGTCACATAACCATGAGCAAAGACATTGTTCGGCTTACGGTATCCCGCACCTTCTAACATGGCTGGCCAGAATAAACTGTGGAAGTTGACTATATCTTTGCCTATGAAGTGGTAAACCTCGGCGGTTGAGTCTTTTGCCCAGAAGTCATCGAAGTTTAAGTCTTCACGTCTATCACACAGGTTTTTAAATGAGCCCATGTAACCGATAGGTGCATCTAGCCAGACGTAAAAATATTTACCCGGCGCATCTGGAATTTCGAAACCAAAATAAGGCGCATCACGGCTGATATCCCACTGTTGCAGGCCTTGTTCGAACCATTCATTTAGCTTGTTAGCAATTTCTTCTTGCAAGGCGCCTGAGCGGGTCCATTCTTTGAGCATGCCTTCAAAAGCGGGCAGGTCGAAGAAGAAGTGCTCGGAGTCTTTCATGATTGGCGTAGCACCTGAAACGGCAGACTTGGGGTTAATCATGTCCGTCGGACTGTAGGTTGCGCCACAGTTGTCGCAGTTATCACCGTACTGATCTTCGCTCTTACACTTAGGGCAAGTGCCTTTTACGAAACGATCGGGTAAGAACATAGACTTTTCAGGATCGAACAACTGAGAGATAGTGCGCGTTTTAATGTAACCTGAGTCGCGCAATTTGAGGTATATCTCACTGGCTAATTCACGGTTTTCAACGCTGTGGGTGCTGTGGAAATTGTCGAACTGAATATTGAAGTCAGCAAAATCCTGTTGATGCTCTTTATTTACTTGAGCAATCATCTCTTCTGGCTCTATGCCTAGCTGTTGAGCCTTGAGCATGATCGGCGTGCCATGGGCATCATCTGCACAGATATAGTGACACTCGTGGCCACGAAGCTTTTGGAATCGTGACCAGATATCAGTCTGGATATATTCGAGCATATGGCCCAAATGAATAGGTCCATTAGCGTAAGGAAGTGCACTGGTGACTAGGATTTTACGTTGTGAATTTGCCATCTTGTCTCAAAATCAGTTAAGGGCCCATAAAGAATGGCATAGATACTAACCGATCCTTCTGAGAGTTTCATTAAAAGGTGATTTAAGTGGGTTAAATCTACACGAATATTTACCCTGATTCTGGTACACTTGGGCAAATTATTTATAGGGGGTAGCACTTTTGTCTTCAGCTTCTCAGCAGTATCGTCTCAGTGACGATCTTCTCGGGCCTGTTTTGGCCATCTTAGACGCTTATCAAGATCCATATTTAGCACAAGGTTTAGTCAGTGCCGGGTGTGTTAACAAACTCGACATAGAGGGTAAGCGACTGCTTCTCGGCCTTGTATACCCTTACCCATGTATGACTCAATATCGCGATACTGTGATGGCCATAACCAAGAAGTTAGCCGTGTTAGATGCTATCGATGAAGTCGAGTGTGAAATCGATTTCCAGCCGGCTGCTATCTCCGCTATCGGTGCCGTTGAACCACTTGCGAATGTGAAGCAAGTGATTGCGGTAGCATCAGGTAAAGGTGGTGTGGGTAAATCGACGACCTCAGTTAACTTAGCTTTAGCACTAGCCGCTGAAGGTGCCAAGGTGGGCATTTTAGATGCCGATATTTATGGGCCTTCTATTCCTTTGATGTTGGGCGTTAGCGATTTTAAACCTGTGTCTCCCGACGGTAAGATGATGACGGCTGCAGAGGCTCATGGCATTGTGGCGCAATCGATTGGATTTATGCTTGGCCAAGAAGAGGCCGCTGTATGGCGTGGTCCAATGGCGGCTGGCGCACTCGCTCAGCTTCTCAATGAGACACAGTGGCCTGAACTCGATTACTTAATTATCGATATGCCGCCGGGAACGGGCGATATCCAGCTCACGCTGTCGCAGAAGGTACCCGTTACTGGTGCCGTTATCGTTACGACTCCCCAGGATATTGCCTTAGCCGATGCAAAAAAAGGCATCAACATGTTCCAGAAGGTCAATATTCCTGTACTGGGTATTGTCGAGAACATGAGTTTTCATGTTTGCAGTGAGTGTGGTCACAAGGAACATCCATTTGGCAGTCATGGCGGCAGCAAGATGGCCGAGCGTTACCATGTCCCCTTATTAGGTGAGTTACCACTTAAGCTCAACATACGTGAAGATGTAGATAAAGGCGTGCCAACGGTCGTTGCCGATCCCGATAGTGATGTTTCGGCTATCTATCGTGAGGTTGCTCGTAAAGTCGGTGCACAATTGGCGCTCACCAAAGTTACATCTAGTGTATCAATCAGTATTTCAGAAGACGAATAAGGTTTTAGCATGAATTCTCAGTGTGTCATCATAGGTATCGCAGGGGCCTCGGCCTCGGGTAAAAGTTTAATTGCAAAAACTATCTATGAGGAGCTGTGTCGAGATCTAGGCACAGATCAAATCGGAGTCATCGCCGAAGATGCTTATTATAACGATCAGAGCCACTTATCTATGGATGAGCGGGTACTGACTAATTACGATCATCCCAAGGCGTTAGATCACGAGCACTTGTGTCGTCATCTCAAAGCATTGAAGTCCGGTGAAGCGGTTGAGATCCCTATGTACAGCTACAGCGAGCATACGCGTATGGATGAGACGCTTAAAATGACACCGAAAAAGGTGATCATCTTAGAAGGGATCTTATTGCTTACCGACCCTAATTTACGCGACTTGATGGATGCCAGTGTGTTTATGGATACACCACTGGACATCTGTTTTATGCGTCGTTTGAAGCGTGACGTTGCCGAGCGTGGTCGCACCATGGAGTCTGTGATGTCTCAATATACAGAGACTGTTCGTCCTATGTTTCTGCAGTTTATCGAGCCGTCTAAACAACATGCCGACATTATCGTGCCTCGTGGCGGTAAGAACCGTATCGCGACCGATATTTTGAAGACTAGAATTCAACACCTTTTAGACAAATAGCTCGTTTTAAGACTGACCCTGCATCTTATTTATTCCTGGTAAGTTTAAACATATAAACGCCAGTGGAGTCAGTGTTGACGTTAAACTTGGCGACCATTTTCCTGTATTCTAGGATCATACTGCGCCTTTTATTGATCTTAGCGGTCTAACGGTAAGCGTAATTAGTCAAGCTAAGTAAACACGGCGCTGTAATGGTAAGGCAAGCATAGGTGTGGATGGTTAATAGATGGCAAACATATGACTGAACGACCAGCTAAAGTTTGGGTCAATGGCGAGTTTTATGGTCACATAGCCCCCTTAGATCGCGGCTTAGCTTATGGTGACGGACTTTTCGCGACGATGCGAATAGTACAAGGCAAGATTGCTTTCTTATCGGCGCACCTCGAAAGGTTAACGCAAGGAGCGAAACGTCTGGGGTTTTCTTGGTCTCCTTCCCTGAACCTAGTAACACAGCTTAAACACTTGGCTAAGACTGAAGTAACAGGCTGTTTAAAGCTGTTGTTGAGTCGCGGCACTGGAGGGCGAGGTTACGCCGCACCCGAGACCTGTGTGATAACTGAGGTTATTTCGCTTCATGCTATTCCTAGTCACTATTCAATTTGGCAACAAACCGGCATATCCCTCACATGTTCACCGATCAAGCTGTCTCAGCAACCGAGACTCGCAGGGATAAAACATCTCAATCGTCTCGAGCAGGTGTTGATTAAATCGGAAACTTTGCTAGTTGGCTATGAAGATTGGTTAGTGATCGATGGTCTGGATAATATTGTCGAGTCTTCCATGGCGAATTTATTTTTTGTCGCGGATAAGCATGTTGTCACTCCTTCAATATCGCACTCTGGTGTGGCCGGAGTGATGCGAGAGCAAGTCATCTATGCGCTGATCGAGGCTGGGTATGATGTTGAAGCTCGTCCTATCGCCTATTCACATTTGTGCCGTTACCAACATGTATTTATGACCAATAGCTTAGTCGGTATACTGGATATCAATAATGTCGATGATATTCACTTTACTCATGCCGATTTCACTCACGAGATAAGACGGGCTCTACACCTTACATTATGAAAAAAGTAATAATTACACTAACAGCTAGCTGCTTTGCCTTACTCACTCTTGCTGGAGGGCTGGGTATTTGGGGCTATAAAACGGTTATGGATTTTAGTCTTTCGCCCTTAAATATGACAGAACCACAGGAGCTAGTGTTGAAAAGGGGCACCTCTTTCTCATACTTAGTTTCAACATTAGAGCAAAGACAGATCATTAGCGAAGGCTGGAAATTAAAGGCTCTGGTTAAGTTAAAACCTGAATTGGCCAAGATCCGCTCCGGATTTTATGAGCTGCACCCAGGTGAATCTGTGGATGAGTTACTCACCAAATTAGTCAAAGGTGAAGAAAAGGTCTTTAGCGTGACCTTAATTGAAGGGCAAAATATCAAGGAGTGGACCCAAATACTCCAAGCTTTACCCCACAGCGAATATGATGAAGGTGTTTTTACTCAGGTCTTGAGTGACAACGGTGATGACTCAGGATTACCTGAAGGTAAGTTTTACCCTGATACCTATCATTATGTCGCTGGTGATAACATCCATTCAATCGTGCTGCAGAGTTACAATAAAATGCAGCAAGAGCTAAAGAAAGCTTGGGCTCAACGAGCGGAAGACCTGCCACTTAAATCTGCCTATGAATTGTTGATCATGGCATCCATTATAGAAAAAGAAACGGGTAAAGCCAGTGAGCGCCCATGGATCTCCGCCGTGTTTGCCAATCGACTCAACAAGGGCATGCGTCTACAAACTGATCCTACTGTGATATATGGCATGGGGGACAGTTATCAGGGCAATATCACACGTAAAGCGTTACGTGAACAGACGCCTTTTAACACTTACAGAATCAATGGTTTGACGCCGACTCCCATAGCGGCACCTAGCGGGGCATCTCTTATTGCTGCGGCGCAACCTGCCGATGTAAATTATCTGTATTTTGTGTCTAAAAATGATGGTAGTCATGTGTTTTCAAGAACCTTAATCGAGCACAATCGTGCCGTAAATAAATATCAGAGAAATCGATGAACAGAGAAAACAACAGCAAATTTATTGTTATCGAAGGATTAGAAGGCGCAGGCAAATCTAGCGCGATATCGCTTGTTGGTGATTTTATCGAGAAGCATACGGGTCAAGTGCCCGTGTGTACCCGTGAGCCCGGTGGGACACCACTCGCCGAACGTATGAGAGATCTGATTAAGGTTGCCGATGAAACGGATCCTTTGTGTGATGAAGCCGAGTGCCTATTGCTTTATGCTGCCAGAGCGCAATTGGTTGCTAATGTGATAAAGCCTGCTCTTAACAGTGGTTCTTGGGTGCTGGGCGACAGGCACAATCTTTCATCACTGGCCTACCAAGGTGGGGGGCGCGGTCTCATGTCCTTAGTTCAAGTTGTGAGCAAAGCGACATTAGGCGACTTTAAGCCAGATTTAACCATCTATTTAGATATTGACCCTGCACAAGGATTAAAGCGTGCAGCCAGTCGAGGCGAATTAGATAGAATAGAGAAGCAGGCGCTGAATTTTTTCGAACGAGCCAGGGCTACTTTCTTAGCTTTTGCTGAAGACGATGACACTATTGCCGTTATCGATGCCGGTCAGACTATGGCCGAGGTGCATAAAGACATCCTTGCTCTGTTACAGACTCAGGACTGGTAATGCAAAATATCTCCTGGCTTGGGGCTCCGGTAAGTGATTTTAGTCAACAGATAACGTCCGGATTGTTAGGCCATGCCTACCTGGTGGGTGTACATAAAGGCTATGGCGGCGAGGAGTTAACGCTTGCACTGGCGAAAGCTGCTCTGTGTCAGAGTCCGAGTGAACTAGGAGCCTGTGGTTTTTGTAAGGCTTGTCAGTTACTGGATGGGAATACTCATCCGGATCTCTATCGAATCATCGCCGACGGGAATCAGATTAAGGTTGATCAGATACGAGAGCTGTGTCAAAAACTGACGATGACATCGCAGCAAGGCGGCCGAAGAGTCGCGGTGATCTATCATAGTGAGAAGCTAAACCAGGCATCGGCCAATGCGTTGTTAAAAACACTGGAAGAGCCTGGAAAAGAGACTCTACTGCTATTGCAGTCAGATACCCCAGCCAGACTCATGGCGACGATCAAGAGTCGCTGTCTGCGAGTCCACTTTGAAACGCCATCTATGGAGGAGATCAAAGTTTGGTTATCGAAAGAGTCTGATTCTGCAACTGACGTGACCTGGTGCCTACCTGTGATGGGAGGCCCATTGGAGTTGGCTCTAGCGCTAGAAAGCGAACGATACAAGCAACTGCTACAATTTAGAAAAGACTGGGCTCAAAGTTTGTCCTCCGGTCACCTCTGTGCTAGTTTAATTAGTGTTAATGAAAAGCAAGCATCTGATGCACTTAAGGTTTTATACTTAATCTTGAGGCAAAAGTTAGTAAGACAGACAGATTTAGACGCATTGTTAAGAGTTAAAATAACGGAGTTTGGAATGAAGGTTATGGATACCTATCACAAGTTAAGTGTCATGCCGAATGTCAATTATTTAGCTCTTTTTAATGGTTTTATCTTAGAATATAATAAGTTAACGAGATAGCTGTTTTATGATAGACCTAGTTGTTAATTTTGATACCTTACATCAGCTTTATCGTGCATATATGCCGTTTATTCAGCCGGCAGGTCTATTTATTGCGACCAGTGAAAGTCATTATTTAGGGCAAGAGTTAACTATAGCCTACCAACTCCCTGGTTCGGTCAATAAGCATGAGTTTCAAGGCGTGGTGGTTTGGATCAATCCTCTTGGTGCATCTGGTGGTCGTCCGGCAGGAATTGGCATCAAGATCTTGTCCGATGCAGAACTCCATAAACAACATATAGAAACCCTCTTAGCGCGTGAACTCTCCTCTGGAGATTTGACCTGTACCATGTAATTTCTGCTGCTTTCATCCTTTAGCTTTTTTCAACTGTACCTTTTTAATCTATGACCCATGAAGGGGGCAGATTTGACCCTTGTCGCCTAGCTCTGTATTCTGTTACTTCTTTTAAAATCCTTAACTCTGCTGGAAATTCACGTGCTCATCGATTCTCATTGTCATCTCGACCGTTTAAAAGCCGCCCCCGACCAACAATCACTCAAACAGATCATCAGTGATGCCAAAGCTAGGGACGTAGATTACTTCTTGTGTGTGAATGTGCGTCAACAAGGTTTTATTTCCATGCGGGATAGAATGGCGGAGTTTGATCAAGTGTTCCTCTCTGCCGGTGTGCACCCCTTGGACGTGCAAGAGGGGCTAGATACTACAGAGCTCAATGAGTTTGTGAAGGAGCCTAAGGTTGTCGCAATCGGCGAGACTGGACTGGACTACTTTTATGCCAATGAAACTAAAGCACTGCAGCAGCAATGTTTTGAACAGCAAATCGAACTCGCTGTGCAAGTCAACAAACCGTTAATCATACATACCCGAGATGCCAGAGAAGACACGCTAAATTTCTTAAGAAATGGCCATGCCGACAAGGTAGGCGGCGTGTTACATTGTTTCACTGAAAATTGGGAAATGGCTAAAGCGGCTATAGATCTGGGGTTCTATATCTCAGTCTCGGGCATTGCAACCTTTAAGAATGCTGGGGATTTACGCACAGTGATGAGAAAAGTGCCTAAGGATAGGCTATTAGTTGAAACTGACTCCCCTTATCTGGCTCCAGTCCCCCATAGAGGCAAGGAAAATCAACCCGCCTTCGTACGTGACGTTGCCGAGTTTATCGCCGAGTTGAGAGGGGAGTCTTATGAAGAGCTGGCCCAATACACCTCAGAGAACTTTTTTAATTTGTTCACCGATGCGGCTAAGTTAGCCGGACGTTAAGCTCGAATTTTAGGCAAAAAAAGACCCAAAACTATTCCGATTGTTCTGGGTCCAGGGGAATGGCTCTAATTAAAGAGCCGTGCGCTACTGTTGAGATCCTCACTAGGAATTAACTCTCTGGCTATGAGTGTAGTCGACAGAATCGGCTTGCAGCGGCTATATGCAATATTATTAATACACCTTTGTAAGTAAATGTGTCATTGGGCTTTACTTGCATCAGAATCCACTATCTTGTCCCTGACTAATTCTCTGGGTAAGCTGTTCTTCAATCGTTTACCAAGATGTTTCGCTAGCCCTAACGGACTGTTGTGGTAGCTAACGATCACTTCACCTTGTGGTTTAAGTCCAGCTTCGAGAGGAATATCCCGTCCCATTAGATATTCGGTTGCCTGTGCTTGCGATAGCTCAACCATGTTGGCCCCAGCACCAAATGCCAGTATTGCCTGATGTTGTGCCTTTAGACCATGCTTAAGGGCGTCGGCTATTTTCATTCCTATCCGTTGAAAACGCATTCGGCCGATCAAGTTCTGCATTTTTTCAGGAAACAACCAATACTCTTGCTCCCTCACCATTATCTGGCTTTGGGTTGGCAGCTCAATGGCAAAGGTATGTTTAAAGTATGCCCTCAACTCTGTATCTGTTTTAGTGGATACCGATGTGAAGGGGAAGTTTGTTTGCTTTTTGGGCTCGGCAACTTGCCTATCTATGTCTGCTGTTTTTCTTATTTTTGCGACGAAGAAGCCTTCACTGTCATAGATTTGAGGCCAGACATGCAAGAAACCTTCTTCTGTACAGGCCTTATCTGCATCCATAAACAAATCAGAGAGGGATTCAAACTCGACAGCATCGGGGTACAAAGTTCTTAAATGTTCACAAACGGCTTGGTTCTCAAATCGACTGAGTGCACAGGTCGAATACACCAGAGTTCCGCCGTTTTTTAACGCCAGAAAAGCAGACTCAATAAGGGCCTTCTGTGTTGCAACAATCGACTGGCTAGATTCTAGGCTCCAATTCTTTAATGCTGAAGGGTCTTTTCGTATGGTGCCTTCGCCGCTGCAGGGGGCGTCGAGCAAGATAGCATCGAATGTATTATAGAGGTATTCACCAAAAACCCGAGCATCGAAATGAGTGAGGGCAGTATTACTGACTCCCATACGCTGAACGTTAGCATGTAAAACTTTTACCCGGCTAGAAGAATATTCATTAGCGATAAGCAAGCCTGAGTTGTTCATTAAGGCGGCTATTTGTGTCGTTTTAGACCCTGGTGCCGAAGCCATATCGAGAATTGTGGCATTATCTGCTTCATTTAGCTGTGAAAATAGCGCCGTTGGTGGCAACATTGAACTGGCTTCCTGAATGTAAAATAGACCTTGAAGGTGTTCTACTGTGTTGCCTAATTGGATTTCACTGTCGAGAGATATCCAGAAGCCATCTGTACACCATGGAATAGGTTCGAG
Organism: Shewanella psychrophila; assembly: GCF_002005305.1. Classification (NCBI taxonomy): domain Bacteria; kingdom Pseudomonadati; phylum Pseudomonadota; class Gammaproteobacteria; order Alteromonadales; family Shewanellaceae; genus Shewanella; species Shewanella psychrophila. The sequence continues at coordinate 1,526,159 of NZ_CP014782.1, read as the reverse complement.
TCTCCAACCTTTAGGCTTCATGAGTTCAATAAAATTGGCCGATGATATTTTTAGCGTGTTGACGCGGATCGAAGCTCTCAATGGACGGTTACTGTATTGAATGAAGTCATCTATAGAGAGGTGAGGTGGCATATCTTGGGTTATGCTATCGATAAAGTCTTGATTTAGAAGGGCCATTTTGGAACCATGTACAAAGCCATATGCTAATTTAAAGCATAGTGACGAGCTAAAATTTGCGTGATTATACCATAGAGCCGACTGGCTTGAGTTCAGGTTAAGTTCAAGATTTGTTAATTTAAAAACATGGATTGCTAATTGAGCATTCCAGATGATTATTTTACCTTCGCCTCGTTAAGGAAGTTTTGTGTTAAATCGAATTTGGTATTTCTTTTTTGCCACCGCATTGTTTGCCATCTGTATTCAGTTATTCAATGGAAATGTTGAAGTGTTATCGGCATCGGTAGCGGCTCTATTTAGCAGCGCCAAGCTGGCGGCTGAAATTGCGCTTGGTCTTATCGGTGTACTCTCATTGTGGATGGGGCTGATGCGTGTTGGGGAGAAAGCGGGGGTTGTCAGCGTGTTCGCTAGGATATTTGAGCCTCTCCTATCTCGGCTGATGCCGGAAGTGCCAAGAGGTCATCCGGCTTATGGTAGTGTGACTATGAATCTCACCGCCAATGTGCTCGGATTAGATAATGCTGCAACGCCTTTAGGCTTGAAGGCGATGCAGGATTTACAAACCTTAAACCCAAATAAAACCGTGGCGACAAACGCCCAGATCCTATTTCTGGTATTGAATACCTCATCAGTGACCTTAGTGCCTGTCACTGTGTTTCTATATCGTGCCCAACAAGGTGCTGAGGCGCCAGCCGATATCTTTTTGCCCATTTTACTGGCGACCTCGGCTTCGACCATTGCCGGAGTGCTTGTGGTTGCGCTGTTTCAGCGCCTATCCTTACTCAATGCCGTCGTTATGGGCTACGGAGCCTTGATTTTTGGCTCTATAACAGCCTTGGTGTTCTATTTGGGCACCTTGACGACTTCGGCGATAGGGATTTTATCCACGGCCATGGGTAATGGTATCTTATTGATTTTGGTCTTTAGCTTTATCTTGGTCGCCGGCATGCGCAAAGTCGCCGTGTATGATGAATTTATCGAAGGTGCCAAAGAAGGCTTTGCTCAATCGATAAAGTTGATTCCTTATCTGTTGGCCATGTTACTGGCCATAGCCTTATTACGGGCCTCTGGAGCATTGGATTATCTGCTGCATCTAATCTCTGTCATTGTCTCTGTGATTGGTGGAGACACACGTTTTGTTGATGCCTTACCTACCGCGATAATGAAGCCATTTAGCGGCTCAGGTGCCAGAGCCATGATGCTAGAAACCATGGATCACCATGGTGCAGACTCCTTTGCTGGCCGATTGGCGGCAATATTTCAAGGCAGTACCGAAACGACCTTCTATGTATTAGCTGTGTATTTTGGTGCCGTAGGCATACGTAACGGACGGCATGCATTGTTCTGTGGCTTAACGGCAGATTTGGCGGGGATCATAGCGGCGATTGTTGTTTGTTATCAGTTTTATGGTTAATGCCAGAATCAATAGCACTAAAATAGGAAGTATTATCGCTCCCTATTTTAGCCTTTTTGCTTGCTAGTCTATAAAAGTTAGAATACGTCCCTTATCTGAATCCAGTGGCGAAGAAGGTGAAGAGGTTACCTCTATATCAAAGAAGACATCGAAAAAGGAGTCGACAGCATAAGCTGAAGGGGCAAGCCAGCTTAGACTTGCTGTTAGTGCGATAGTGGTGAGTAAGCGAGTTAGTTTATACATCTTACCTGTCTATTCTATTTGAATGTAGACATTGATTAAGGAAGTTTCAATGGTATCAGTAAGGGGATATTTAAACATTATTTTTTGAGGTTTTTCCACCTATTTAGGTTGGAATATCAGTGTGTTAGCGACTGGTTGTTATTAGATTGTTTAGCGTTGTGAGTTTGAACTATTAATCATTAAAAGAATAAAGTAAAAACACCAGCAAGCCATGATGAGTTTGCCGGTGTTTTTGATGGCTAAAAACGATAACTCACCGAAAGCATGGGACCTATGAAGCTATAATAGAGGTTGTAATCGGCCACATGAATATCACCGACACTTGTCTTTTGGCTGTAATCGACATCAACTTCATAATAGTTAAACGCCGCTGTCATGTGCCAGTTTTCTGTGATCTCAGCTTCGACACCTGCACGTATGTCGACTAGACTGCCCTTGAGATCGTCAAGCTTGATATAGAAGTATTGTGCGTGAGCGGTGAACCTGAATCCCGGACTAAACTCATAGTCACCATAAAGGCCAATATCGGGAAGAGGAGCGGTTACACTCTCATCTATGGCCCTGTTGAGTGGCTGGCTATCACACTTGATAGCAAGGTCTTGTTCAATGCAGGCACCGATATCACCTTCAAAGCCTGTTTTGATAAACATGGTATGCAGGCCCACGGACAAGCCAAGGTTATAGCTATTACCTTGGTAAAAGTTATAGCCGTATCCTAATCTGGCGATATCCATATTTAATGTGGTTTTAAGCTTGGCACCGGCTTTTATGTCGTAAATGTTATCTTCGAGATTGACTTGAAATGGCGTGGTGATCCCCATCACTTCGGCTGTGCGGTGTAACTGCTTCCAGTCTATGTACAGGCTGTGTCGCTCGTTGAAGTGGTAAAACATCTCAAAGAAAGGTAAGAATTGTGATTCTTCCAGCTTAAGATCTTTTTCGAAATCGATCTTAAAGTCCTGACCTAAGATGGGATTAGTGACATCCATACTCGAATTAGAGTTGGAGTAAAATCCACCGATCCGGAGCACAATTTGGTTATCTACATCACTTATAGTAGATGCAGAATCTTGCAAAATCTGACCATTGTCAGCTGCAAATGTTTGGCAAGCGGCCAAGAGACATGTAAATAAGATGCCTAATTTTTTGAGCAAAGGCGACTCCGTAAAAATTTATTATAGTTATAAGTACTTGATTCTATTCGATTCGAATCATTTAGTAATACTATAGTATCAGACTGTGTCTATTTGTGAATGATTTGTATCAAAAAATGTCCAAAAAGAGTGCTGATTCTGTTTATTTTATGTGTGTCTGTAATTAGTCAGATACTGAAAAAGATGTGATAAGTGGAAGCTACTGCTAATAATGATGTAAGAGAAGGAGTAATATTCTGTAAGATTAAGGGAATAGATTAGAAGTGTTTGTGAGGTGCTTAAGACAAGCCTGCACCTCAACTGGCAATATCCTGTAATAGATACTGATGAGTGAACCTTGTTAAAGAGACATCTGTACAGCAGACAATTAAAGGTATCTGCTGCCCAAGATAACCGCCCAGGTTATACCGCATAAAGTTAGGCTCATAAATACGGCCGCAGAGGCAATATCTTTGGCTTGTCCGCTTAGGGTATGGATCTCATCGCCTATTCTATCAACAACTGCCTCAATGGCAGAGTTTAACAATTCAACGATAAGTACGATAAAGAGGGTAAAGATAAGCAATAGCTTTTCAAGCGTCGTGATATCCACTAACACTGCGATAGGTAGCATGATGACGGCTAACATGAGCTCTTGTCTGAATGCCGCTTCGTGGATCCAGGCAGCCTTAAGTCCTTTCATTGAAAAACCTGTAGCTCTAAAAACTCGCTTTATGCCATGATTATTTTCTGGTTTCATAATTTTCCGTTTAAGATTTTACCCCCTATTTTTATAGGGGTAATACTTATGTTGTTATCAAATTGATAAGCTGATTGCTAAAGATGTTAGCTAAATTTTCGCCGAGTATATCACTTGGAATATTTGAGACCAGTTTCAATTAAATTGGTTCATGTTCTACACTGATATTTGTTTAAGACCATCTATATAAATAAAGTGATCCCTACAGGTTAATGGATTTTACCTGCTTAAACCAGACGAAGGAGCGTTCCATGTATAGACGCATATTTAACTGTTCAGCACTGATTGTTATCTTCTGCAGTATTTTCATATACCCTCAATTTAGCCTGTCTAGACCTATGGAAAGCAGGGCTCAACTGGCTGTTCACTCAGATATTGAAGGCCCTATATCGGGCTATCTGGTCAGTGAGAAACTTGATGGTGTCAGAGGGTTCTGGAATGGCCATCAGATGAGCTCTCGTTCCGGTCGATTAATCGCTATACCTAACTGGTTTATTCTTGATTTCCCCACTTACCCTTTAGACGGAGAGCTTTGGATGGGAAGAGGAACTTTCGAGCAGATGTCATCTCTAGTAAGAAGAAAAGAACCTATCGAGGCACAGTGGAAGAAGGTCAAGTTTATGGTGTTCGATCTGCCATCTCATCCGGGCTCCTTCATCGAAAGGTATCGCGAGGCAAGCAAAGATTTGCATTTAGTCTCTGATTTTTTAGCGCTGATAGAGCAAAAGAGGCTAGATGATCACGATCAGCTCGAGACTTGGTTCACAGAGGTCGTGGCTGCTGGCGGTGAAGGCCTGATGTTGCATAGGCGTAGCTCTTTGTATGTTTCGGGTCGAAACCCGAATCTGATTAAACTTAAACCCTATTATGATGCCGAGGCTAGAGTCATTGCCTACCAAGCGGGAAAGGGAAAGCTTGACGGCGTAATGGGGGCAATGTTGGTTGAAAACCAGCAGGGAGTCAGATTCAAGCTGGGAACAGGGTTTAGCATGGAAGAAAGGAGGCACCCACCAGAGATAGGCTCGACTGTGACCTATCTGTATTCAGGCCTTACCCAGAAAGGAACCCCCAGATTTGCCCGATTTTTGAGGACCAGAGCCCTTGAGTAGTGAGTCGACAAGGCACCAGTTACCACATCCGCAGGCTCAATTGCATGTTTTATTGCGGTATTACCCAACATTAAGAACAGTCCGTCTTAAGAGTAATTGAGCTGTCTGTAATAGAGGTGGATGTAGATTCAATTGTTGTCACCTTCCTTGAGGAAGAAAATCTTAATCACCACAGGGATAAATGCTATGTTTGAGTTAATTGTTTTAAGGGATATTTATTGATATGAAACCAATCGACTCCGTCCTCTTTGTCTGTATGGGCAACATATGCCGTTCGCCTAGTGCCGAAGCTGTGTTTAGATTTAAAGCACGGCAGAAAGACCTCAATGTCAGAATCGATTCGGCAGGGACGATAGCGCATCATCAGGGCCAAGCTCCCGATAAACGCTCGGTGGCTGCTGGTATAAAAAGAGGGTTTGATTTCAGTAATATGCAGGCGAGGCAGGTAAATCAGGCTGATTTTGTCAATTTTGATCTGATACTGGCTGCAGATAAGCAGAACTTAGCGGATCTAAGTGAACGTTGTCCAGAACAGTATCAGGCAAAGTTGGCCTTGATACTGGACTTTGATGAACAAAGTGAGGTGCAAGAGGTACCCGATCCCTATTACGGCACGGGTGATGGCTTCGAATTGGTTTTAGATTTGCTGGAAGTAAGCTGTGATAGTCTTATACAGAGAATACTTAGCACAAAAAAATAATACTAATCTGAGCGTTTACAGTTTTATTTGTGGGTTTGATATTAGAATGGGAGCCTTGCTCCCATTCTAAACTAAGGGAAAGTGCTACGGATTACCTATGACGCTTTCCTGCAAGTTTCAGTTTTTCATTTTCTTTTCTTTTGTCTTCTTTAGCGGCTTTTTCTGCCATTATCACCGCGACTTCTGCTTTTTCTATTTCAGCCATTTCAGGTGTTTCTAATGAAAGTTGGCCCATTTTTCCTGAGCGGAACTCATGAAGGACGAGTTCTGATACCTTATGCAAGTCAATACGGCCACCTGGGCGCAGTGCGCCTCTTTTACGGCCTATGGCCTCGAGTAACTCTATATCCGTATCGGGGAGCGCTTTAAGTTTGTAACGCTCGGCAATCGCTTCGGGATAGGCTTTCAAAAAGTACTCGGCAGCAAACATGGCGACATCTTCATATTCCATGGCAGTATCTTTAATCGCCCCAGTGATGGCCAGGCGATAGCTGCTCTTTTCATTGTCGACTTTAGGCCAGAGAATCCCCGGCGTATCAGACAAGACGATGCCATTTCTTAAGTTGATACGCTGCTGCACTTTTGTTACTGCCGGTTCATTACCTGTCTTGGCTATCATACGACCAGCAAGGGTATTGATTATGGTGGATTTACCGACATTTGGGATCCCCATGATCATGGTGCGAATATCTTTTTCGAGTTTATCTCGGCTCGGGACAAATTTACGGCATAGGTCGGGAATTTTCTTCACTTGAGCCGCTTTTAAGGTGGTAATAGCCATGGCTTTAACGCCTTGCTCCCTTTCCAGATACTCTATCCATCTTTGAGTGACTTCAGGATCGGCTAAGTCTGATTTGTTTAATAGTTTAATACAGGGCTTGTCACCACGAAGTGTTGAAACGACAGGGTTCTCACTGCTGTATGGGATCCTTGCATCGAGTACCTCGATCACAAGATCGACCTGAGGCATGACCTCTTCGATCTCTTTACGCGCTTTATGCATATGTCCGGGATACCACTGAATAGCCATTTTATTGCTCTGTATTAGTTTTGATGTGGGGATTTTACCTTGTTAGGGGAAAATTTCATTAAAAAAGCACACTCAGGTGCTTTTTTAATATCATGATGAAGTGAAGGTGATTAAATCACACCTAACTCTCTCAATCGCTCCATAAGATAACTGTCCGCTGTATAACGGCTAGAGAGGACAACTTCAGGATTGGGGTGTAAGAATAGCGGCAAGGAGATTCTAGGCTTAGACATATCAGTGCCCTCGGGATTAATGACTCTGTGGGTAGTAGACGGGAAGTAGCCACCGGACGCTTCTTGGAGCATGTCACCGATATTGATGATCAGGTTACCGAAGTCACAAGGCACATCAATCCATTCACCGTCTTGGCCTTTAACCTGAAGACCTGGTTCATTAGCAGCAGGTAACAGGGTGATCAGATTGATGTCTTCATGAGCTGCGGCGCGGATAGCACCAACTTCTTCATCCCCTGTCATTCCTGGGTAATGTAATATACGCAGCAAAGTCTTATGACTGCCTTCGATCATCTTAGGTAATGCAATGGAGTAATTTACTGCAACATCTTCAGGTGAATGCTCTTCTATCCACTGAAGCAACTCTTCGGCAAGTTCATTTGCACGTTTATAGTAAGTTAAGATGTTCTCTTTTAAGGATTCAGGAATACGTCCCCAGGGATAAACATGAAAGTATTCTTTAATGTCTTTAACCGTGTGACCCTTAGCCGTTTCTGATACTTCTGCTGGGAAGAAGCCATCTTGGGTCTCAGGTTTAAATAGAAAGTCATGTTTGTCTTCACTGTTGAAGAAGGCTTGCCACTCTGTGTAAATATTCTCGACTAAGGCCTTATCGATTGGGTGATTAGACAGTACGCCAAAGCCAGTATCTCTCAATGATTGGACGAACTTTACTGCACTATCGGATGCTTGATAATCGATTGTTTCTAATTTCATCTCTGTCTTCTTAACTTTTTATAATTGATAAACTCAAGGATAGTTTATCTAGGCTTAGGCTAAGGGGCAATTAAGTGTGATAAATATCACCTCACCATTGTTTTTTGTAGAGGTAAGTGCTGAAACTTGTTGGGAATTATAATTGTAAAATAAAGAGATATGTGAGAACAACTTAGATAAAATAGTTTTGAGAAATTTGTCAGAGAAGACAATAAATAACGGTTTATCTTGCGTCGTTTATATTTGAAAGAGATGATAAAGAACTCAGGTCTAATCTACACAATGAATTAAGAGTATGAAGTATGCGTGAACTCACCGATTTTGAACGACATGTGATTGAAGAAAAGGGTACTGAACGACCTTTTAGTGGGGAGTACCACTTGCATGATGCCCAAGGGAGTTATGTGTGCAAACGCTGTGAGGCACCCCTGTATTTATCTGAACATAAATTCAACGCCCATTGTGGTTGGCCTGCCTTCGATGATGAGATCCAAGGAGCCGTCAAACGAGTTGCTGATGGTCATAGAGTCGAAATAGTCTGCGCTCAGTGTGACGCTCATCTGGGGCATGTTTTTGAAGGGGAATATCTAACCGAGAAAAATACTCGCCACTGCGTTAATTCCGTTTCTATGGTGTTTAAGGCCAAGTCTGAAATCGATGGGCTCATCAAGCATCAGTTTGCGACTTTAGGCGGCGGATGTTTCTGGTGTTTCGAAGCTATGTTTACTCAACTTAGCGGGGTTATCTCAGTTCGCTCCGGTTATTGCGGCGGTGATGAGGCGAGTGCAAATTATAACGCCGTCTGTTCTGGCATGACAGCCCATGCAGAAGTTGTTCATATTGAATTTGACCCAGAAGTCATTAGCTTTAAGGATTTACTGGCCGTGTTTTGGCAGGGTCATGACCCGACTACCTTGAATCAGCAAGGTCATGATGTCGGTCCTCAATACCGCTCCGTAGTCTTCGCTCATGATGAAGAGCAGAGTCAGCTGGCTAATCAGATGATAGAGGAGCTAACCCAGGCTAAGGTTTGGTCTAGGCCGATAGTTACCGAGATCTCCGCTTTCAACACTTTTTATGCTGCAGAAAATGTCCATAATGACTATTACCAGAAAAACGGTGAACAAGCCTATTGTCAGCTGGTTGTGAGGCCTAAGGTCGAAAAGTTTAGGGCGGCATTTGCAGACAAACTTAAGTAACTCTGTATAAAAAACGGTGTGAATTGCGCATGAAAAAGGCGAGCTTAGCTCGCCTTTTTCATATTTGGATCTAGATCCGCTAGTAAAAATTAATCTAACTTATCGTCGCCAATCTTATAGTGAGGATCTTCGATGAGATTAACTTCAACAAGGTCGCCCGCTTTATGCAGTAACTGTTTACAGTCATTGCTCAAGTGACGCAGGTGTAATTTCTTACCCGATGCCACATATCTTTCAGCGAGGGTATCAATAGCATCGAGAGCCGAGTGATCACACACGCGTGAGTTCTGGAAGTCGACTATCACGTCATCGGGATCGGTATTGTTGTGGAATAGGTCTAAGAAATCAGCCACAGAGCCGAAGAACAAAGGCCCGTTAAGCTTATAGACTTTCCAGCCATTAGTATCTTCAGTTATCTCTACATTGATGTGCTTGGCGTGTTCCCAGGCAAATACTAAGGCTGAAACTATGACACCGACAAACACAGCAAATGCCAAGTCGGTGAACACAGTGACGACGGTCACTAAGATGATGACGAAGGCATCATGTTTAGGGACTTTACTCATGACTTTAAAGCTGGCCCATTCAAATGTACCCAAAACAACCATAAACATCACGCCGACAAGTGCTGCTAGTGGGATCATCTCTATCATGGCCGAACCGAACAGGATAAAACCAAGAAGCGTCAGGGCCGCAGTAACACCAGACAGACGACCGCGTCCACCTGAGTTGATATTGATCATCGACTGACCAATCATGGCACAGCCACCCATGGCACCGAAGAAACCGCTGGTGATGTTACCTACGCCTTGTCCAATACACTCTTTATTACCTTTACCGCGGCTGTTGGTCATCTCATCGATCACTGTGAGCGTGAGTAAGGACTCAATCAAACCTACCGCAGCCAGAATGAGTGAGTATGGCAATATGATGTAAAGGGTTTCGAAATTAAAGGCCACAGCTGGAATAGAAAAGCTAGGCAGACTACCAGCAATCGTTGCGTTCTCATCACCGCTCATGGACTTGAGGAAGTCCAATACTGTGCGGGTATCAAGCTCAAAGAAGACCACTAGCGCTGTTACCGTGACTATGGCTGCGAGCGAAGAGGGCACTGCGGAGGTGAGCTTAGGTAAGAATTGAATAATAGCCATGGTCAATGCGACTAGAGCTAACATCAAGAGTAATTGACCCTGAGGTAGCCAAGTCAATACACCATTGACGTCAGGTACCTTAAATTGCCCCAGCTGGGCGAGGAAAATCACGATAGCGAGACCATTCACAAAACCTATCATCACAGGATAGGGCACGATGCGAATAAATTTACCTAATTTAAGTAAACCAAATGTGACTTGAATCAGTCCGGCTAAGACGACAGCGGCAAACAAGTATTGAACGCCATGCTCAGCAACCAGTGCCACCATGACGACTGCCATAGCACCTGTCGCACCTGATATCATGCCTGGGCGACCACCTATGAGTGCGGTGATCAGGCCCATGATGAATGCGGCATATAAGCCCACCATAGGCTCAACACCGGCGACAAAAGCGAAGGCGACAGCTTCGGGTACCAGTGCGAGAGCAACAGTTAAGCCTGAAAGTATATCAGCCTTACTGCTAGCAGTTTTGTGACGAATTATATCGAACATTTAGCCTCTGTTAACAAATTGTTGTTTTTAATGAGTTGCGGCGGCGAATTCTAACAAATTAACCGCAGTAAGAGAATAAAAAAGCCATGCACTAAGGCATGGCTTTTATACAACAGCTTAATTGTAGTTTATGGACGAACCATTCCAGAGTTAGCTGAGTTTGCCGTTTTCGGCTTAGCATCGGCTTGTAAAGATTCCGATGCCTCGTATTGACGTCCTTTAGGGACATCTACGTTTTCTCTGGTCTCTACTATAGGAGCTATCATGTCTGAACTCACCATAGTGCCAAAGCGGCTAGCGCCTTTAGCTTTAATGGCCGTTTTTACAGGTGTTTCCGGTTTAGCTTGGACCGGCGCCGCTGTAATGACTTCCCTTGCTGCTTCCACGGCTACTGGTGCTGTGACTTTAACCTTAGTAGCAGGTTTAGTTGCTGCAGCGGTGGCTGTTTTAATTTCAGCTTTAGCTTCGACTTTCACTGGTGCTTCAGTTTGAACTGGAGTAGCAGGTTTAGTCGGTGCTACTGATGCTGATTGAACTTCAGCCTTAGCTTCAACTTTCACAGGTGCTTCAGTTTGAACCGGAGCTGCAGGTTTGGTCGGCGCTGCCGATGCAGATTGAGCTTCCGCTTTCACTTCAATTTTTATCGGTGCTTCAGCTTTAACTGGAGCCGCAGGTTTAGTCGGCGCTACCGCTGCAGATTGAGCTTCAGCCTTTACTTCAACTTTCACCGGTGTTTCAGTTTTAACTGGAGTCGCTGGCTTAGCCGGCGCTGCAGATGCCGATTGAGCTTCTGCTTTTACTTCAACTTTCACTGGTGTTTCAGTTTTAACTGGAGCCGCTGGCTTAGCCGGCGCTGCAGATGCCGATTGAGCTTCTGCTTTTACTTCAACTTTCATTGGTGTTTCAGTTTTAACTGGAGCCGCTGGCTTAGCCGGCGCTGCAGATGCTGATTGGGCCTCTGCTTTCACTTTAACTTTCGCCGGAGCTTCAGTTTGAACCGGAGCTGCAGGTTTGGTCGGTGCAGCAGCTGCCGATTGAGCTTTAGCTTCGACTCTAACCTGAGCTTCAACTTTGGCTTCCGCTTGTACAGGAGCTACAGGTATAGTCGGTGCCGATTGAGCTTCAGCCATCGCTTCTACTTGATTCGCCTGGAATTCAACTTCAGTTTCATTAGGTATGAAAGCTGGCGTTGCATCCGTTGCACTCTCACCGTCATCTTCTTCACGACGACGACGTTGACCCGCTGCACGAAGATGGCGTGGGCTACGACGACTGCGACGCTGACCTTCACGTGGCTTATCATCTGCATCATCAAGTTTAGCTTCAGCAGAGCCCGCTTCAGTTGAGGCTGTTTCAACTGTAACGCTATCTTGAGGAACTGCATCAAGTTTACTATCTTGCTGAGTTTCTTGTGCGCTAGCTTCTACTTCGGCTGTAGCATTCTCAGCTGCTTTTTCAACTTGAACATCATCTTTCACTTGGCTATCTGCTGTTCTAGGCTTAGCCTTGCGAGGCTGGCGCTTAGGACGAGATTGCTTGTCTTCTTTAACCTGAGCCTGAGCCGTTTCTACAACCACTTCATCAGAAACTACAGCAGTGTTTTGCTCATCAAGTTTTTGTGACTTCTCATTATCTATACGCACTTTTCTGCGCATATTTCTACGTTGACGACGCTCTCTGGCAACTTCCTGTTTAGGGTTTTCATCAGTAGCATCATCTTGTGGACGAGTTCGAGTCGACTTGTTCTCATGAGTCGACTTGCTCTCATGACGAGATGGGCGCTTGCTTTGCTCGCCTTTATCTCTGTTTGAGCGCTCTTCAGTTGAATCTGCACGCTTATTGCGATTAGGACGTGAACTACGCTCGCTCTTATCGCCAGATTGCTCTTTATCATCACGAGTACGACGACTTTCGTTGCGGCGTGAATCATTCTTGCGAGCTGGGCGACGATTATTACGATTCTGAGGGCGTGATTCGTTTTGTTTCTTAGGTTCCTCTTGCTGAGGTTCTGCTTTGAACAGTCCACCAAGAGCTGTGAAGAATTTAGCGATTAAACCTGGTTCTTCAGTAGCCTTAGGTGCGGCTTGAACTTTAGCTTTGGGCTCAGGTGCTTTTACTGGCGCCGTGAATCCTTTTAACGCGGGCTCAGGTGCTGCTGCGCGCTCAAGCTTTCTAGGCTCATACAAATTAGTCTCAGGCTGTTCTAGTAACTTATAACTAGACTCGCTTATCTGATCGTCTTTGCGATGACGTGAAACTCGGTAATCCGGTGTCGTCATATTTGGATCTGGGATCACATAGACTTCTACATCATGGCGCTGTTCTGTGATGCGAATGGCTTTTCGTTTCTCATTGAGTAGGAAAGCCGCGACATCGACTGGCACAATCGCTTCGATTTGAGAGGTATTCTCTTTAATCGCTTCTTCTTCCATGAGACGAAGAATTGAGAGTGCTAATGACTCAGTGCCACGAATGGTACCTTGGCCGTGACAACGAGGACATAGATGTGCTGCAGACTCTTCTAGTGAAGGTCTGAGGCGTTGTCGTGACATTTCCATTAGGCCAAAGCGAGAAATGCGTCCTAGCTGAACACGGGCTCTATCGAGGTGAACCGCATCACGCATTCTGTTTTCAACTTCACGCTGATGACGTACGGGAGTCATATCGATAAAATCGATAACCACAAGACCACCCAGATCACGAAGACGTAATTGGCGAGCAATCTCATCGGCGGCTTCTAGGTTGGTGTTTAATGCAGTCTCTTCAATATCACTGCCTTTAGTGGCACGAGCCGAGTTGATATCGATTGAAGTTAATGCCTCTGTCGGGTCGATAACTATCGAGCCACCAGATGGTAAACGAACTTCACGTTGGAATGCAGATTCAATCTGTGTCTCAATTTGGAAATGAGTGAACAGAGGCACTTCAGCATCATAACGTTTGATTCTGTCTGCAAAATCGGGACGAACCAAGGCAACATGCTGTTTCGCTTCTTCGAAAATACGCGGATGATCGATAAGTACTTCACCCACATCACGACGTAAGTAGTCGCGAATCGCACGAACGATGACGTTACTTTCTTGATGAATGAGGAAAGGCGCAGGACGACCGACAGACGCTTCTTTAATTGCTGTCCAATGATGTTCCAGAACTTTTAGATCCCAGGCAAGTTCTGCTGAGTCTTTGCCTACACCGGCTGTTCGTACTATTAATCCCATACCATTAGGGACTTCTAATTCGGATAATGCCGCTTTTAGTTCTGTGCGCTCATCACCTTCGATACGGCGGGAGATACCACCGGCGCGAGGGTTGTTTGGCATTAATACCAGATATGAGCCTGCTAAACTGATAAAAGTCGTTAACGCGGCACCTTTATTACCACGTTCTTCTTTATCAATTTGAACGATAACTTCTTGGCCCTCTTTTATCACCTCTTTAATATTTGGGCGACCTTGGAAAGAGTAACCTTTAGGGAAGTATTCTCTGGCGATTTCTTTGAGGGGCAGGAATCCATGACGGTCTGCACCATAATCGACAAATGCCGCTTCAAGAGAGGGCTCTACACGGGTTATTTTACCCTTGTATATATTGGCTTTCTTTTGCTCGTGACCTGGACTTTCAATATCTAGATCATATAGCTGTTGCCCATCAACTAGGGCTACGCGCAACTCTTCAGATTGAGTTGCATTGATTAACATCCGTTTCATGATGACGTATTTCTTCTAAAATGAGGTCACCAAACGACTATTTTCGTTGCATTACGGGCCTAGCATTAAAATAGAGCCTCACGGCTAGGTCTAGGCAAGGTGCGCATCTCTGTTAGACGCAGTCTCTGCGTGTCGCATCCATTTATGGCTTATTTTCTAATATCTACAAAAACAAGGAATTCGTTGTAAAACGACAACTAACCCCATAAATTATTCGGTACTTTCCGGTAATGCCAAAATCGAATTGAGATCGTTTGATGATAAGTTAAAATTAATCTTCGAATTTGGGACGCATTTCTTAGAGAAACCACCTTGTAATGTGGATTTTCCTATCCGTTTAGTCGTTAGCATATTTTTTCGGTTTTATACTCATAAAACGACTTGTAAATTAGTTGTTTACGACAGATGAAAAATATTTTAGTCTCTACTTCTTGCGTTATGGGTGAGGGTTTTATGAACACTTTATTCACTTATTATCCCCAACCGCCGATGAAATATAGCAATAATCAATTAAATCAGCAAATGGAAAGGCATAAAATTATTGTTACTTGATGTACAATACGCTTCCTGATGTAGATAAGGCCCACCATGAATACCGAAGCACCTAAACAAAAAGTTCAATTAGTCACTATCGATGAAGACCATCTTGGGCAGAGAATTGATAATTATTTGCTGACAAAGTTAAAGGGTGTCCCTAAGAGTATGATCTACCGGATCGTGCGCAAGGGGGAAGTCAGGGTGAATAAAAAGCGCATCAAGCCTGAGTACAAGTTACAAGACGGTGATATCGTTCGTATCCCGCCAGTTAGAGTATCTGATAAATCTGACCGTCCTGGCCCTTCGGCTAAATTAACTAAGGTGTCACAACTGGAAAGTCGGATTATATTCGAAGATAAATCCATCATAGTACTCAATAAACCTTCAGGTATCGCGGTTCATGGAGGTAGTGGCGTCGATTTCGGAGTCATAGAAGCCATGCGCTCCTTAAGGCCGACTCAGAAGTTTCTTGAATTAGTGCATCGTCTCGATAAAGATACTTCAGGGGTATTGTTGATTGCGAAAAAACGCAGTGCATTAAGGCATTTGCATGATCAACTCAGATTTAAAAAGATGCAAAAGGATTACCAGGCACTAGTTAAAGGTACCTGGCAAGCCCGTGATAAAGTCATTAAAGCCCCGCTACTTAAACTGACCCTAAAATCAGGCGAGCGTATTGTTCGGGTTAATCAAGAAGGAAAGGAGTGTGAGACGCGCTTCAAAATTTTGCAGCGCTATCAAGGTGCGACGTTAGTTCAAGCCAGTCCGGTAACAGGCAGAACCCATCAGATCCGTGTTCATTGTCAGTATACGGGCCATCCCATCGCCTGTGATGACAAATACAGTGAACAGAAATTTGATGATTCCATGGGAGTTCATGGTTTAAATCGTTTATTTCTTCATGCTGCCCAGCTTAGATTCACTCACCCTGGAACAGAGGAAATTATGGTTGTCAAAGCGCCACTCGATCCGGTACTCACTCAAACTTTAGATAAATTGGTGAAAGTATGAGGCATTATGAATTAGTCATTTTTGACTGGGATGGCACCCTCATGGATTCGGTCGGGAAAATTGTGGACTGTATGCAGCAATCTGCTCTGACTTTGAATATGCCTATGCCAACGGAGCAGGCGGTTCGTGACATTATTGGTTTATCCATGGATGAAGCACTCACGATTCTTCACCCTAATGGTAGCGCCGAGTTACAAGCCGATATGAAAGAGGTCTACCGTCAACAATATTTAGAGCTTAATCAGACTCCAAGCCCCTTGTTTGACGGTGTAGAAGATTTGCTCACGACTTTGAATGGGCTAGGTTATAAATTGGCTGTGGCGACAGGAAAAGCACGGGCAGGGCTCAACCGAGTGTTAACGGCAACTGAACTTGGTAGATACTTTGTTGCAAGCCGCTGTGCAGACGAAGCGGCAAGTAAGCCTAGCCCTGAGATGATATTACAGCTATTAAAGGAACTCGATATATCACCGGATAAAGCGGTGATGATTGGCGATTCTATTCATGATTTGAACATGGCCAATAATGCGGGTATCCATGCTATTGGCGTAGACTATGGTGCCCATGATCAAAATAAATTGAGCCAGGCCAATCCTAAGGCGGTGATCAGTTCACCCATGGAGTTGCTTAAGCACTTAAGCACTAAACAATTCTACTTACAGAGAGATAACCTCTGAAGCAATAACCACCGTTTAGGCTCTGGGGGAGGCTGTGAGCTGGTTTCTCCACTGTCATAAGAGGAAAACGGAGTCATTGGATCTTCTTATTATCGTACATATCTTTATCGGCCTGAGATATGATAGAGGACAGGTCCATATTGAACTCTTCGACCACATAGTGGCCAATATTTGCCGATATGGGTAAGCTATGGCCCTCGATATCAATCGTCATTTTTAAATCACTCAAAAACTGTTTGCAACGTGATGTTAATTTGTCCCTATAATTAGCCTTACTTGCGCCGTAGTCTAAGCTGGCTAAGACGATAAACTCATCACCTCCAATTCTTGCGACCAATTCACGTGTACCTGCCGCTTGTTTAATGCGTTTAGCGACATCATTTAAAATTCTATCTCCCAGGTGGTGACCATAGGTATCGTTTATCTGTCTGAAGCCTTCTAAGTCGAGATAGATCACCGCCAACTGCAGTTTACCTTTTTGTTGTGCCAGTAACTTTTGTTCCATTTGCTCAAACAGGGCTCTGCGGTTTAGTAACCCAGTTAAAGGGTCATGACTGGCGTAATGGGCTATCTTTTCATTGGCATGGTGAAGTTCTGTGATGTTATGTGCCGAGACGATAACACCGACGACCTCACCTTTTTCATTATAATAGGGATTATGATGAATATTGAGATAAATGGGTTCTGAGAGGTGAGGGGGATGGATCCAACTCTGTGCCGTTATGGTTTCTCCTTTAAGTGTCCTATCCAATAAGGGCTTTAAATGATCGATAAAGATTGTTTCTCCATGGACCTCAGACACAGATTTTCCTATGAGAGACTTAGCTGTTCGGTTAAACACTTTTTCGTAGCCTTTCGAAATCACTTGATATTGATAGTTTCGATCCACAAATGACATCAACTGCTCTGTGTGGGCTATCATCTGTTTGTGCAAATCCAGCTCGCGAGAAATGAGTAACCTTTTATATTCGATACCTATTCTTTGGGCGAGTAATCGAAAAAACTCTCTGGATTTCATTGTCTCGGTTTGTGGCAGCGTATCCATGACGAGAATATGGCCAATCGGCGTTCCATCGTCATTGAGGATTAATTCGCCTTGATAGCTGTTGGCACCGAGATTCTTAATTAAGGAGAAGTTTGGGAATGTCTTTTGTAGATCTGAGGGATAAAGAATGTGGCAATTAGGGTATTTTAGCTGGTAGATAGATTCACATGGAGAACCTTTGAGATCAAACTCAAACCCAGGGACATTATGTTTTAAATCACAAAAAGCCACAATGTCCATGATACCGTCTTTATTAGAGGGGCGTCCAAATGCGGCCCAGCGACATTGAGTGACTAGGGCGAGAGCCTTAAGGGCTCGTTGGAAAAAACGTTCATCCGTACACGGCGCAGCTAATAGCGCGAGCGCTTCCTCAATATCTGTCATTAGCAATTCCCAAAAAATCTAACCAGTAATACCAACCTCATTAAATATTTGTTCAGTTCAGAGCCACTCAGGATTTTCAATTCAAGGCGCAGTGATGTAGAAATGGTTATCACTTTTTAAGTGAGTGCAACACAGAAGTGGAATGCCTGAGAGGCTCACGTAGTGCGGGCTTTAAAGCACTTTGTGCTGCGTTACATGTTCTCGATATAGAATAACTATTAGCTTCAAACATCCGCCTTGTCTACAGCACTTTTAACTCCCGCTGAACGATCACATATTTAATAGGGTGGTATAAGTCAGACCTCCTTGTTGACTCAAGATGATATGTTCGAGTACGTCAAGGTACTCGATAGTGATTCTCATTATTGATAAAGGTTAAGTGTAGTGGGTATCTAGCAGAGTGTGACTAAACGGGATGGATTTCATACTTCCTTGGTAAAATAGATGATGACTTCTCTACTTTCATATCAATTTATGGCCAGTTATCATGCTTTTTTAGCCATAGAGAAGATGACTAATACTAAATTACTAAGTTTGTCTTAATGAATTCATGACTTGGTATTGGTTTGGGGACTATCTCTGGGCTAAAACATCGTAGTCTTGCCTATCAAGCATCTCGGTGAGTGTTATTAAGGGCAGACCGATTAAGGTGTTTGGATCTTTTCCTTCTAAGCGCTCAAATAGAGCGATGCCTAGCCCTTCACACTTGAAACTGCCTGCACAGAAGTACGGCTGTTCTCTGGATAGGTAATTTTCTATCTGCTGCTGAGATAGATGCTTAAAGTGAACTTTAAAGGTTTCACAAAGGCTTTCGTTATGGCTAGAAGCAATATTATGCAGTGATATGCCAGTGTAAAAAGTGATGATCTTACCCGATGAAGCCATTAGCTGCTTCACTGCTGTCTCGTGGTTTAACGGTTTTCCTACTATCTTCCCCTCGATCACTGCGACTTGATCTGAGCCTATAACCAGACCTTCAGGATACGCTAGTGCACCGGCTTTAGCCTTAGCTTCAGCGAGCCTTAATACCAGCTCTTTAGGTGACTCATTGATTAAGTGGGTCTCATCGACTCGTGGGTCACAACAGGAGAAGGGAAAGTCGAGCTTGGCTAAAATTTGTTTTCTGTATGGTGATGTTGACGCTAAGATGACGGGTATCGACATGATATTTATGTCCTCGAGTGACAGGAGATGATTTACTGAAACGCTATTATATAAATGTGTAATAAGCTCGATAAGTTGGTTTCAGTGGTTATGTCCCGGAGTTTAGCCTTGTTATTGTCCAGGTAACACGCAGTTTGAGAAATTCTTAACTAAAATGTGTGCGAACGCTTCTATTTTAAGCATGAAGTGCTTGAGTAAATTCGGCTGCTTGGGTAAAATTTATAATCCATCAATTTTTGTTCTTAAGAGTTAAAGCGAGTAAATGATTTCCTCTTCTTTATGAAGATGGGAAATTTCCTTTGACTCTGAGGATTTCAAACTATAATATGCGCGCCTTATGCAAACAGTAAAGATACCGGTTTCAATCGATCCAATACGTGCGGCCTCGAGTCTGCTTTCTTTTGAAGGTATGATCCCGGGTAAGCAATTAAAACGATTGAATGAGTTAAGTGCCGGCGACTGTTCCGATGTGACAGTGTCATTACAATGCGGTGAAGATATACAGGGGATAGTCTACCTCAAGGGGAAGGCTGTGACGGAGCTCACTCTGAATTGTCAACGCTGCATGATGCTATTTACCACAGAGGTTACGGTCGACTTTAGTTTCAGTCCCTGCGGGAATGAAGCTGAAATCGATGAGCTCCCGGATGCGTATGATCCTATTGAGTGTAATGAAATAGGCGAGGTTCGTCTGCATCAATTAATTGAAGATGAATTGATAGTCGCTATGCCTTTAATCCCTATGCATGTCAGCGAAAGTTGCGGTCAGGGAGATCAAGATATAGTAGTAGGCGAGATTGAACCTTCTCAAGAGGAGCGTCCAAATCCGTTTGCAGTGTTAGAAAAACTGAAGAGCAAGTAACCTAGGAGACCGGTCAAATGGCTGTACAAAAGAATAAGAAAACTCGTTCAAAGCGCGGAATGCGCCGTTCACATGATTCATTGAGCACTCCTCAATTGTCAGTAGACGCAACGAGTGGTGAATTACATCTACGTCATAACATGACAGCAGATGGTTTTTACCGTGGTCAGAAGGTTATCAACAAGTAATTTGTTGCTAACTAAATGACTAATCTGACGCTCGCGTTAGATGCGATGGGGGGCGATCATGGCCCCCACATCACAGTGCCTGCAACCCTGCAGGCGCTTCGTTTATCTTCCTTTCTTCATATTATCCTCGTGGGTAATGAAGCAGAAATCACACCTTATCTTTCTCAAATTGAAACCAGTGTTCGCTCACGAATTGAGATCTTGCATACGACAGAAGTCGTTAGCATGTCAGATAGACCCGTTCATGCACTAAGAAATCGCAAACAAAGTTCGATGAGATTAGCCATAGAACTCGTCCGAGATGGCAAGGCTGATGCGTGCTTGAGTGCGGGAAATACTGGCGCCCTGATGGCAATGTCTAAAGTGCTACTTAAGACGCTACCAGGGATCGACAGACCTGCGTTGGTTAGCTGTCTTCCTGCTGTGAATAAAACGCCTGTCTATTTACTCGATCTTGGGGCCAATGTGTCATGCTGTTCTGAAACCTTGTTTCAATTTGCTGTGATGGGCTCGGTCTTATGCGAAGCCGTAGATAAAAACCCTTCACCTAAAGTGGCCTTACTCAATGTTGGTATAGAAGAGATCAAAGGCAATGATCAGGTACAACAGGCTGGCCAACTCTTACAACAGAGCCCTCAGCTCAATTATGTTGGCTTCATCGAAGGTAATGACCTCTTTTCGGGCAACGTCGATGTCATCGTTTGCGATGGCTTTGTCGGTAATATCACCCTAAAAACCTCAGAAGGTATTGCCAGATTATTGGTACACCAATTAGAAAAAGGCCTGCAACAAGGATTTTTTGTTCGATTAATGGCCAAATTAATCGCGCCTCGTATTAATTCTGTACTGAATCAGATGAACCCCGACCACTACAATGGCGCAAGTTTGATAGGATTGCGCGGAATCGTAGTAAAAAGTCATGGAAGTGCTGATGAATCTGCTTATTTACAAGCGATTAATCTAGCAGTGACCGAGGCACAACGTCGACTCCCTCAGATGATTGAAGAACGTCTAGAGTCGATTCTTTTAGACATTAATAGCTGATATCTCCTTATGCATACAAAAATTCTTGGAACTGGTAGTTATCTACCAGAACAGGTGCGTAGCAATTCCGATCTGGAAAAGATGGTTGAAACCACAGATCAGTGGATTGTTGAACGTACAGGTATTTCAGAGCGTAGAATCGCCGCCTCTGATGAGACAGTGTCGACTATGGGCTATCAAGCCGCACTTAAAGCACTGGAAATGGCGGGTATAGAAGCCACTGAACTTGATATGATAGTGTGTGGCACGACGAGTGCCAGTAACGCCTTTCCCGCAGCGGCCTGTGAAATTCAAGCCATGTTGGGTGTTCATACTATTCCGGCATTCGATATCGCCGCAGCATGTTCAGGTTTCGTTTATGCCCTCTCTATTGCCGATCAATATGTTAAATCTGGTGCGGCTAAGAAAGTCTTAGTCATAGGTGCGGATGTGTTATCACGTCTGTGTGAACCCGATGATCGCAGTACTATCATTTTATTTGGTGATGGGGCTGGTGCAGCAGTGATTGGTGCTTCGAACGAGCCAGGCATAATTTCAACTCACATCTATGCCGACGGCCGTCAAGGCGACCTACTTAAATGCTCTTTTCCGCCTCGTCCGGGGGAGTCTTCAGAAGCCGTTGGTTACATGACCATGAAAGGCAATGATGTGTTTAAGGTCGCAGTGACTCAGCTTGCCCATGTGGTGACTGAAACGTTAAGGCTGAATCAGATTGATAAGTCTGAAATCGACTGGTTGGTTCCCCATCAAGCAAACTTTAGGATCATCAAAGCCACGGCGAAGAAACTCAATATGAGTTTGGATAAAGTGGTATTGACCTTAGCAAAACACGGCAATACTTCTGCAGCTTCTGTTCCTATTGCTTTAGATGAAGCTGTCCGTGATGGTCGCATTGAGCGCGGTCAGCTTGTCTTGCTCGAAGCTTTCGGCGCAGGATTTGCGTGGGGCAGTGCACTCGTTCGTTTTTAATTCGGTTTAAACAGGTGGGTAAAGCCTGTTTTAAACATCAAGATTATTTTATGAATTGTCATAGGTAAATATTATGGAAAATTCTGCTTTCGTTTTTCCCGGTCAAGGCTCTCAGGCCATTGGCATGCTGGCAGATCTTGCTTCTGAGCACGATATCGTCGCTCAAACATTTTCTCAGGCAAGTGATGTATTAGGTTATGATCTGTGGGAACTTGTGCAACAAGGTCCAGTTGAAACGCTCAATGAAACCGATAAGACACAGCCTGCACTGTTAACGGCAAGTGTAGCTATTTGGCGTGCTTTCAAAGCCAGTGGTAAGACCTCGCCTAAGATTATGGCGGGACACAGCTTAGGTGAATATTCAGCGCTTGTGTGTGCTGGTGTGATGGAGTTTACCGATGCAGTAAAACTCGTCGAGCTTCGTGGACAATTAATGCAGAAAGCAGTACCAGCGGGTACCGGTGCTATGTTCGCCATTATCGGTCTCGAGAACGATGCTATCGCTAAGGCGTGTGAAGATGCGGCCGAAGGTGAAGTGGTCAGCCCGGTAAATTATAATAGCCCAGGTCAGGTCGTTATCGCCGGCAGCAAGGCTGCCGTTGAACGCGCCGCAGTCTTATGTAAGACGGCAGGGGCTAAGATGGCCGTTGCACTGCCTGTTAGTGTACCGTCGCATTGTGAGTTGATGCGTCCGGCGGCTGAAAAATTGGCTATCGCGCTTGAGCACATAGAGTTTAAAACACCACAAATAACCGTCATCAATAATGTGGATGTAGCAAGCCCTGAGTCTGCTGCAGAGATTAAGGATGCCTTGGTCCGTCAACTCTATTGTCCCGTACTTTGGTCTGAGACGGTCAAAGCCATCTCGGAGCAAGGGGTTACCAATTTGTTTGAAATGGGACCCGGCAAAGTGTTAACCGGTTTAGCGAAGCGTATCGATCGTTCGCTAACTGCGAAAGTGGTCAACGATGTGGCATCTCTTGCCGCATTGGCCGAATAGGAGATTGTAATGAGTGTAACAATAGATTTATCCGGGAAAGTAGCACTGGTTACTGGTGCGAGTCGTGGAATCGGCCGTGCAGTTGCTGAAACACTAGTCTCTGCTGGCGCAACCGTTATCGGTACTGCGACCAGTGAACGCGGCGCTGCGGCGATTCAAGAGTATTTGGGCGATAATGGATTTGGTTTGGTGCTCAATGTGACCGATGCAGATTCTGTCGCTGAATTATTTTCAGCAGTCAAAGAGAAAGCCGGAGATGTAAACATACTCGTCAATAATGCTGGTATCACACGTGATAACTTGCTGATGCGAATGAAGGACGATGAATGGGGAGATATCATAGATACTAACCTGACTTCGATTTTCAGAACGTCAAAAGCGGTTATGCGTTCTATGATGAAGAAGCGCAATGGTCGCATCATCAATATCGGCTCAGTCGTAGGCTCTTCGGGCAATCCAGGTCAGACAAACTATTGCGCCGCGAAAGCGGGTTTACTTGGATTTACAAAATCTCTAGCAAAGGAGGTTGCATCTCGTCACATAACAGTGAATGCTATTGCTCCTGGATTTATTCAGACAGATATGACTGATGAGCTGACTGAAGAGCAGCAACAAGGTATCATGTCCCAGGTGCCGATGGCGAGACTAGGACAAGCACAAGAGATAGCGAACGCCGTGCTTTTCTTAGCATCAGATTCAGCCGCATATATCACAGGTGAGACTCTCCATGTGAATGGCGGTATGTACATGGCCTAAGGCTGTTGAGGTATGTTTAAGTCTGTAATATATTGCGGACTTAAATATGTTTCATAAAAGATCACAAGGTTAAGGATTTATCCCTAGTTTTGTGATTATGAAAAATTTTTAAGGTGTAGGCTGTTTTTTTAGCCAACTATTGATGATCGGCATCAAGATATGCATACTTTCGTGGTTAGACCACAAAAGTTAAGCTTGCATTGTTAGCCAAATTGAATAAACTACTCGCAATCTTGCGCAAGTGCGTAATTTGAATAGGAAAGAAAACTAATGAGCAACATCGAAGAACGTGTAAAGAAAATCATTATTGAGCAACTAGGTGTTAAAGAAGAGGACGTTAAGTCTGCTGCATCTTTCGTTGACGACCTGGGTGCAGATTCTCTGGACACGGTTGAGTTGGTTATGGCTCTAGAAGAAGAGTTTGACACCGAGATCCCTGATGAAGAAGCTGAAAAAATCACTACTGTTCAAGCAGCGGTTGATTACGTTTCAAAGAATCAGTAATCCTGAATTCTAGAAAACAGGCAGCATTTATGCTGCCTGTTTTTGTTTCTGGCTATTGGAAATTGCGTGTTCCCACCACTACTACTTCTATTTTTCAACAGTTCAGAACTACAATAAGATGCATGTATCCATGCAGCACTCATAATTAACTCAGTAAAAAAGGTGACAACGTGTCTAAACGTCGTGTAGTCGTAACCGGTCTTGGCTTAGTCAGTCCTGTAGGCAATACCGTAGATTCATCCTGGAAAGCACTCGTTTCGGGTCAAAGCGGAATAGCCCCAATCACTAAATTTGATGCGAGCGAATTTACGACTCGTTTCAGTGGCTCAGTCAAAGGTTTTGATGTTGAACAATATTTGACAAAGAAAGACGCGCGTAAGATGGATCTGTTTATCCAGTATGGTATGGCTGCGGGTATTCAAGCCGTTGAAGATGCGGGATTGGATATGGATCAACTGGACCCTGCTCGCGTCGGCACTGCTATCGGCGCAGGCATGGGTGGGTTGAGACTCATCGAACAGGGTCACGCTGCTTTGACTAAAGGCGGACCGCGTAAAATATCTCCTTTCTTTGTTCCGAGTACCATCATCAACATGATAGCGGGTCACCTATCGATTAAGTATGGTTTGAAAGGGCCAAACTTTGCCGTGACTACCGCTTGTACAACAGGCGTACATAACATAGGTTTCGCGGCGCGTACTATTGCCTATGGTGATGCGGATATCATGGTAGCCGGCGGCGCCGAAGATGTTACCTGTCCTTTAGGGGTCGGTGGTTTCGCTTCTGCCAAGGCATTGTCGACACGTAACGATGATCCCCAGGCAGCGAGTCGCCCTTGGGATAAAGACAGAGATGGTTTCGTCATAGGTGACGGAGCTGGCGTCATGGTTATGGAAGAGTATGAGCATGCTAAGGCCCGCGGTGCCACCATCTATGGTGAGCTAGTAGGCTTTGGTATGAGTGGAGATGCTTTTCATATGACATCACCGCCAGCAGACGGAGCAGGCGCTGCGGCCGCTATGGTCAACGCCATGAATGATGCCAAGATTGCAAAAGAGCTGGTTGGTTATATCAATGCTCATGGTACATCGACACCCGCAGGGGATAAAGCTGAGGCTGCAGCGGTTAAGGCTGCTTTTGGTGCCCATGCTTACGATCTCACTGTTAGTTCGACTAAGTCTATGACCGGGCATCTGCTTGGCGCAGCAGGGTCAGTTGAAGCTATCGTTACCCTGTTGGCGCTGAGAGATCAAGTTGTGCCGCCGACATTAAACTTAGATAATCCCGATGAAGGCTGTGATCTCGATTTCGTTCCTCACACAGCGCGGGATCAGAAGTTTGACTATGCATTATGTAATTCATTTGGCTTCGGTGGTACCAACGGTTCTCTGTTGTTTAAGAAAATCTAACCCTGTCATATGAATTGATCTTTACAAGATGGATATTATTATAAAAAAGCGCCTGATGGCGCTTTTTTATTTTGTCCAAATATCGATAAGAAAAATCTAGATTAAGCTTAAATTTCCGCAGAATTAAGCTTAGTTAATTCAAGCAAACATCACTTGGAAGCTAAGTCCATTGAGCAGATACTTGTTTCTTGTGAACTTGTTTGTAGGAAATACCATGCTAAATCTTGCTGTCGTCCCTTTAATGCCAATCGTTGGCGCATTAACCGCTAACCTTAGTGAACTGATCCGTGGCGAAAGTAAGTCATTCTTGCCTAATCTGGATGTTGGCGTGAAGACTTTCTCCCTAGCTGCCGCTGGCTTCACGGTCGTTTGGTTTGCCCTACTCGTGACAGCTATTTTTACTGGTGGAGATACCAATACGCTCGCGGGTATTGAGGTACTGGTGCTGTTTCTGGCAGGTTATGGTTTACACTTATGGCTCAAAGGTTCACGGGTACTGAGTTCTGGTGTTCAGCTTTGGACCTATCGTCTTGCCATTCCTTTTATTCTCGCTGCTTGTGTATTAGTGACTAAACTTGGATAAATGGTTTGTTTTGTTTGATTTAAGCTCAAATCACCGACTTTACTAGTACTCTAAGCAGACTTTTTGACGTACACTTATTTTAAAGAAAATTGATTTGAGAAAGCTATGGCTGGTAAAGAAAGAGAGATAACCTTAAGGTTTCTTGCAGAACCTGCAGATGTAAACTTTGGTGGTAAAGTCCATGGCGGGGCCGTAATGAAATGGATCGATCTGGCAGCTTATGCTTGTGCTGCAGGTTGGAGTGGTAAGTATTGTATTACGGCCTACGCTGGCGGTATTCGTTTCGTGAAACCTATCCAGGTGGGCAATATTGTAGAAACCAGCGCTAAAGTGATCTACACGGGTCGCTCATCCATGCATTTAGGTATAGACGTAAAAGCGGGTGATCCTAAGAATCCTGAGCGGCACTTGACCACACACTGTATTGTGATCATGGTGGCTGTGGATGATGCGGGCAATCCGACAGAAGTCCCTGAGTGGGTGCCTGAGACCGAGCATGATATCAAGCTACGGGACTCAGCTATTCGTTTAATGGAGATGCGCAAGAAAATTGGTGCTGAAATGGAAGCCCATGTGACCACATAGAATATTTGATTAAAACAGGCACCTTGGGGTGCCTTTTTTATGAGTTAACCAAAATAATAATTAGGAAGTAAGATGGCAAAATTAGCATTTATCGGATTAGGCGTCATGGGTTATCCCATGGCGGGGCACTTGGTTAAGTCGGGTCATGAAGTCACCGTCTACAATCGTACGGAGCAAAAAGCCCGAGATTGGATCGCAGAATTTGGCGGCAAGTATGAAATCACACCTAAACTTGCTGCTCAAGGACAAGATATGGTGTTTATCTGTGTCGGGAATGATGAGGATCTAAGGCAAGTTACCTTAGGTGAAGATGGGGCTCTGCTGGGTATGAAATCAGGCACAATCTTGGTTGATCATACAACGGCATCCGCCGATATTGCCAGAGAGATTGGAGCCATCGCGGCCAAAGCAGGCATAGGCTTTCTCGATGCCCCTGTATCTGGCGGACAGGCCGGTGCCGAAAATGGCGTATTGACTGTGATGACGGGAGGGGATGAAGCTGATTTCTCCCGGGCAGTGCCAGTTATTAACGCATATTCTCGTTGTGTAGAGCGCTTAGGCGAAGTCGGCGCAGGTCAGTTGACTAAAATGGTTAATCAAATATGTATCGCGGGTGTGGTACAAGGTCTGGCTGAAGGATTACACTTTGCTCGTAGTGCTGGGCTCGATGGTGAAAAAGTCATTGAAGTGATCAGTAAGGGCGCGGCGCAGTCTTGGCAGATGGAAAATCGTTACCAAACTATGTGGCAAGGAGAGTACAACCTTGGCTTTGCTGTCGATTGGATGAGAAAAGATCTGAATATCGCCTTGAATGAAGCGAGAAAAAATGGCTCTCATTTGCCTCTGAGTGCACTTGTGGATCAGTTTTATTCAGAAGTTCAGGCAATTGGTGGTAATCGATGGGATACCTCGAGTCTGCTGGCTAAGCTGGAAAAAAACCGTAAATAATGCCCATGTATCGGTATAACCAAGTTTTGGTATAAAAGTTATTCAATAAAAAAGGACTGAAATATCAGTCCTTTTTTATTGAAGTATCGCTAGGTTTATTCAGGATCTAACACGATATGTTCGAGTTCCACTGCGGCGACGGCATGTAGCGCGTCCATAGTTGCACCGACTAGTGATATTTTGCCTTGGGCTGACTCTATCAGTACTGCTCGAGTTATCTCACTAAAGATTCGATTGTGGCGTGTCATGGTCGACAGTGCCATCTGCATGGGTAACATAGAGGGATTAAATGCAGCATTTTCGGCATAACGCCCACAATAGGTAGCACCGTCTTCTGTTTCTAGTACTACAGAGGCGAAGCTACTGGTATAGGGGGCGTAGCTCAAACTGGCATGATCTACGGCTTCGATGATCATGGGATCTGAGCTATCCAAACTTAGCTCATGGGTTTGCTTGGATAGCAGTGGGGCAGTGACATTAAGATCCGATGGGCCAAAGGCATAGGGTAAATAATGGGTGAGCGGTTGAGCTTTTTGCTCTGGCAGGTGGATTTTAACTTGAGAGCCTTCGACTAATTCATTCATAAATTGACGGCAATGGCCGCAGGGAGAAAAATTTACCACGATATCGACTATCTGAGTTTCTCCGCTGAGCCAGGCGTGGCTTATTGCACTCTGCTCAGCATGTACCGAGTGAAACAAGGCTTCACCGGGCAATTCCATATTTCCCCCCATGTAGATATCGCCGCTTTTCCCTTTAGCTATTGCGCCTACATGGAAATCACTGATAGGGGGTCTGGCGAGGGCTGCCGCTATGGGTAATAAGGCCAGTAGTAACTTTTCTTCGGTTAAGCCACTGGCTTTTATTAGATCCGTCAGTTGCTGGGCATCGATGTGGCCTGCAAAATCCGCATGCAATAAAGGAATGAGTGCATCTGAGAGTGGTTTTGGTAACTGAGAAATACAGTTTATGAATCTATCTTGCATCTGCCATGTCCTGCTTTTGTTAAATTAATGAAGATCATATTAGTAAGCACGTTTCAAAGTTAATGAGAGCTGAGTCGCACTTATCTGACTAAAGCCTATAAATTGCTAAGATAATGACATAAAGCTGTTAGTAACTTCTGTTTCTCTTCATCTTCCGTGGTGTCATTCACTAGGTTTTCTAAACGCATCATATATTCAGGATCACTGAGTCTGGATTGACAGAAGTCTCTCCACTTTATCGACTCTGACTCATCTAAGGTTGACGTGTAGTTTCTGGCACGGTACCTAAACAACATCTCCTTGAGCCTCTGATCATCGAAATTGAGCTCAAGGGCCGCTAGGTTTTGTGGCAAAGTATGGCGGATAATCTCCATTTTCTCTTTATCGGCAGAGCTAAAAAATCCCCCGCTGTAAAGCTGTAGATCGGGATCTTGACTGCCATTGTCATGTTCTACGTCGAAGACGGCGACCAGTTTCTCCCTAAGCTCTGGATGCTGCTTCAATAGCTTGTATTGCTCTCTAGCGAAGGCTTTATCGATATTGAGGCGCTGAGCAACTTCATCGGTGAGTATTTTCGGTGATGTCACGAAGGGACATTTATTGATATGTATCTGTTTTACGCTGATAGGCAGTTCATCAGCGGCGAGATCGGCCCTGCGGGTATACATGCGCTCCCTTATCTGCTCCACGTCCAGTTCGATAAGAGGAGAGATATCCATGGCGAGATTGACACAGATAATAGCATTCTTATTACTGGAGTGATGGGCCACAGGGGCGATAAGCGTGGTGCAGCCATGTTCGGCACTGATTTTTGAGCTCACATGAACCAAGGGCTGCATGTTGAGTACATCAATCTGTTTGCTCACTTCCTGTTTGCGTCTCAATTGGAAATAATAGTCAAACAGCTTAGGTTGCTTCTGCTTAATGAGTTTTGCCATATCTATGGTGGCATATACATCAGACATGGCATCGTGGGCTTTCTCATGGCTCAGGCCATTCGCCTTGGTGAGATGCTCTAATTTAAAACTAGGTGTACCATCTTCTTTCAGTGGCCATTCGATGCCTTCGGGTCTGAAAGCATAACAGGCTCTAACGAGATCGATAATATCCCAGCGAGAATTTCCTTTTTGCCACTCACGAGCATAGGGATCGATGAAGTTACGATAGAAACCATAGCGGGTGACTTCATCATCGAAGCGGATGGAGTTATATCCAGCCACACAGGTATTTGGTTGACTGAACTGCTCATTGACCTTAGCCATAAATTCGGTTTCTGGCATGCCCTTGAGGTTGGCAAGCTGTGGCGTGATACCCGTGATTAGTATTGCCTCTGGTGAGGGCAGGTAATCGTTTGCCACCTTGCAGTAAAAGGTCACAGGTTCAGAGACGATATTGAGATCCATATCTGTTCTGATCCCGGCAAACTGTGATGGCCTGTCTTTCGACGGGTTTGCACCGAAGGTCTCGTAATCGTGCCAAAAAATTGTGTGGTTTGAGCTGGGAGGCATAGGTAATTATTTTTAGGAATTAGTTGTCAATAATCATAGCATTCTATTATATCCCTTGTCGTTAGCCTGTATGAGAACACTGGGCCGTTAGTGGTATTTAGCAGTATTAATAGTGACATTACCAATAACAAAGTCATTTAAAATAACATGTCGGATGCTGAGCCTAGATAAAGCGGTAGAAGATTGGAGGTGCACGTCATGTGTCTATTCCCAATAAAATATAAAAACCAGCATCTATAACAGATACTGGTTTTTGATGTTTAATGAAGAACTAAAATGATGCCCCCCAATAAATTGTTAGAAGCGCAACATTGCTGCTCTAATTGTTTCCGCTATATTCAGAAAATTCATCTGGACAAGCCCATTGTACACTCGGATCACTTGGGAAAAACCAGTACTGATCAGCATTAGCCCATCCTTGCTCTTGTGATGAAATCGCTAATTCTTCATTAGGTTCAAACCCAGGATTTACATACCACTGGTTAAGATAGGTGTTTCCTTCATAAGTCACCAATGTACAGTTAACGTTATAGGTTGTCGCTGCATCCCATGCAGGAATACCACCAGAGTCACTTACAGTTGTTGACTGCTCAGCTGTATCTGTTGCAGAAAATACATCAGTAACCTTTAGCTCAATCGTGTACTCGCCTTCTTCTTGAGGCACAAAACTATAGTTTGCACCATCGCTGACAACAGGTACCGATTGATCATTCACTGAGACTGTCCATGCTAGCCTCAATTCATCAACAAGTTCATCTGTCGATGTTGATTGAAGTAACACAGCTTGACCCACACTTGGCTCTTTACTAAGAATTACAAAGCTAGCTTGTGGTGGGATGTTCGCATCCTCATCGCCAGTAACAGTAACTGTAACTGTTTCAGAGTCTGAATTATCGTCATCATTGCGAACCGTTAAATTCACATCAAAATGATATTCAGGTTTATTCACTAAACTTGCTAAGTCAATATCTGTTGGGTTGGTATTCGGATTTACAAATGCGATAGCATACTTAGTGTTTGTCACTGTCCAATCATATGTTAGCGCTGAGCCTTCAGGATCTGATGCATCTGCGATAAGAGTCAACGGTCCTCCAATAGCCATGTTGTAATGCGAAGGAGTGATACCGTTTATTACTGGTTCGCTACTGCTCGCCTCTTTTTTCAGTGTGTATTTCACATTATCGCTAACAGTACCGCCGTCTTGTAGCTCAGCGTTCAAGGAAAGCTCGACAATAACATCTTTAGCTGGAGCCTCTGTCAGGCCCACAATTGAAAATGAAGTCTCTAATTGACCTTCATTGTCAATGCGTACATTTTCTGCTGCAATCCCAGAAACAGTACCAAGTGTCCAAGTCGTTTTTTTAATTTCATCAGCATTAGTCACACTTCCTGCCAATGAATAGCCAGTATTCATAGCAAAATCGGTTTCAATATCTGCACCCGCATTAACTACCACGTCGCCACTAGATAGGTGAGTTAGTTCATCACAGCGTTCTGGAGTCACATTTTCACCACAAGAGTTAATGATATTTTCCATATCAATTTGACGGTCTACAAGCTTATAGCCTAAACCTTCACGTGCGGCATTGAGCATCAAACCTTCATCTTGATCTGCCATCCAAGTAAAAATGCCGCCTAAATTATTTTTGGTTGCATATTGTGCTTTGGTATATACAGTACGAGGTGTATCTAAGCTAATAAAAATACCTTTTTCAGGCTGAAGCATGTAATCCGCATTTGCTTGTTCATCGGTATATAAGTGATAATTATTAATCGGCGTTAAACCATCTTTCTCATCTGCTTGCAAATAATGAGTGAAAATATCATTAATGGCGGTTACAGCCCCTTCAAATGACCCCATCACTAATTCACTAGTATTATTTTTAGTAAAAGTTCCTTTAAGAGGGCTCTTTGTCTCTACATTAGCATTTAATGCATTGCGGCTATAATTAGCATAACCAATTTGAATACTTTTTGAATCAATATCCAGCTCATCAATCATGTACCGAATAGACTTATCAGCAGACCAGTCACTATTTTCATTGGTCATTAAGTTGGTATGATGGGCTAAATTTTCTGCCCATGTTTCACCAAAAAAGTCGTAGGTCATTAAATGAATCGTATCGACACCAGCCTCAGTTAGCTTCTTCAGTTTTGCCGCATCGATGGTATCTTGAGGAGCGCCAGAAGCAATCGCAATTTTCACATCTGCAAATCCGTTAGTCTCAAATGCACTGCGCATTTCTCTGATTAACGTTTCATAATTTGCAGCATCATTTTCTGGATCGAATACATTATTTTCTGCCCCTTTTATTCCTGGGTATTCCCAGTCAATATCAATCTGACCAATAAACGGATAAGCAGTTAAATATTGTAATACGCTATCTATAAAGAGTTTACGACTTTCTGGAGTCGATACCATCTGTGAAGCAATATTAGACAGCGACCAGCCAAATATACTAATGGCAATTTTTGTCCCTTTTTCTTTGTGTAACTTTTTCATTACTCCCATTAAACCACTGGGGTTTTCATTTAATCGTTGATAGTTCCAATTGGAGGACGGTATACCTGCGCTAGGAAATTCCTTCATAAAATCAGCTCCAGGATCGGTTGATCTTAATTCAAATTTCTCTCCTTTAAATGACTCCCCGAAAGTCGCGCCAGAACCGCCAGGTAGAGGAAGGTTGTTACACACACTATTTAAGCTCTCAATAGCACTAACAATGGAAGGATCGCCGATTTCCGTACCACATAGCCCAAAAAAAGAAAGAATAAGAGTGTCGTACTTGGATAATGAATCAATCGATGGCAAAAAACCTTGGGAGTAATGTGTCCAATTAGATAAATAAGCTGAAGTCGGCAACAACTTACTATTTTGCGGTTCATAAGTGTTAAAGTTTTCTTTTGAGTTATCAATTCGCTCATTAGTTAACCCATAACCAGTTTCCCAAGGATCTGTACCCTCTTTAGGTGATGCATGCACTGATGAAATCGCACAACCTGCTAGGATTAATCCGGTCATAATATTATTGAATCTTCTCGTTATTACAGAAGTACTTCTCATATAATTCATTATACTTTCCCTTTATTATCTCTGACTTTAAATGAAATGGCTTTATGTATTACAAAGACGATCTATCTTTACTTTTACCAATTTAAATGACAACGCTGTCAGCAACGACAAATCTATTGAATATTATTGATATAATCAAATGTTAAAATGTATCAATTTGAAACAAATCTATTTGGGATGGTTTGAGCTTTTACTCAATAAATTAATTAGCAGTTGGTTTTTCTTGCTTATCTATTCTCAAAGTCTGGAGGGGGTTTACAAGATCAACTCTCGTCGAAGTTGACATTTATTTTAATGACCTCTATAAACTTAATTTTTAGCATTACCGCTGTATTAGGGGGATCCACCGAATCACACATAGTTATTTTATTCCAAGGTGCCTGTCCATTTGGTCAGGGTTATCTGTGATAAACTTATTATATGATTAATAATGAGGCTTAGTCTCTCTGAAGTTTGGCGAGCCTCTGTTTTACCGAAAGTTCACCTCTAAATATTCGTCATATTAAAACGAACTTTAACCAATCATCAAAGCAGTAAATACACATTATTATTTTAAAGATATAGTTACTCTCATTTATGCTTATTTAGCAGGAAAATGTTGAGTCCTGAAATATGTGGTGCTCTTCTACTTTGAACAAGCGCGGGGAGGTTAGTGGGTTGGAGTCAATGAGAAACTAAATAGGAATCTAACTTTCCGTACTAGAGTGAATGATTGACTGGTGACGAGTAACTCCCCAAAGCTCAGTTGACGGAAATGAAATCTAGGTAGTTAGACGATAAGAATTTAAGGCAAAAAAAACCGCTAAGTAGGTTAGTAACTTAGCGGTAAAAAGATAGCAATGTTTGATAATGAGTAACGCAAAAAAGCAAGTGGAATGCCTTTCCTTCGCCACTAGAATGAGGGATAGAGTAACACTGAGCAACTCTCCCTATGGTCAGTTGACATAAAGGCGAAATCACCAACCATAATCGTGGTAAATTCATCTTGAAATTTTCAGTTATTTCTTTGATATAAATCATAATAATCTAAAGTAAATGGAAAATTTCAAATGCTGGTTTAGGGTTATTAAAGCTGTAATGTGGTTCTTTGAAACTCCTGTTTTTCTGAAGAAACAAGTAAAAAATCACTCTTGATAATTAGCCTATTCCAGCACTGTGACACTTGAACCTCTAATGGAACTCTATACCTTGAAATGATAAAGTTCAGTCTAGTTTTTAATTTAATTATTAAGTGTTTTTTTGAATGAACTTCCCATCATTGGTATGCTAAATTGAGTTGTATTTTATTAAATCATGCTGATTTTAAAGTGATGAAGGTTAATTAATACTTGGTAAAGACAGAGTTTTTTAAATCATAATTTAATGTGTCGCCACTAACGGAGTCGTAACGACTAAGTTATGACGTTAAAGTGGCCTTATTGAAATCATTAGCTCGGTATTAAAAAACTCACCGTCACTTTCTACCCAGTTTCCATTAATGCTATCTACAAATAAATTAAATTTGTCGCCGCTAGAAGTTCTTATGTCATAGTATTGACCTTCGCTCATTGGTAGATATTTGTTTTTTCTCATAAGCAGTTCACTTTGGATAGCTTCGTTGTTTTCAAGTTGTTCTGTGGTTTCTACTGGGTTTGCTACTGCTATGCCGACGAGCGGAAATAATATACTTGCATATAGAAATACTAATAAATTTTTACTGGTTTTCATTTTTCTTCCTTTTTAACTTTATGACCATTATGA
Organism: Shewanella psychrophila; assembly: GCF_002005305.1. NCBI lineage: Bacteria > Pseudomonadati > Pseudomonadota > Gammaproteobacteria > Alteromonadales > Shewanellaceae > Shewanella > Shewanella psychrophila. The sequence continues at coordinate 1,491,118 of NZ_CP014782.1, read as the reverse complement.
ATAATTAACCTTCGCGGTTAGGATGAATAATTAGTCAATAATGAACAACTCACCTAAAAGGCAGTTGACGAAGATAGAATAATATCTGGTTAAACTTTGTCTTTAAGAGATAACAAATACTTAGCCTTGCCTGCTATTATACCCTTGTCGTTAGCCTGATTAATAACCCTAAACCCTTGACGCTATTTAGTAGGTTGCTGTTTAAATAGTCATTGGTGTTCCTTTTGATTCTTATATGTTATCCACCTAACACATTGATATTATTGGGGGTTATTGCAAGCTGTCCTTGCGGTCAGCAGCGATAATACTGCCTTTTATGTTTTAATTCTGTTCTGCACTGTTGCCGTTGAATTAATTGTGACGTGTGTCCTCGAAGATAAGTTTTTATATAATTGGTGATAAAATGATTAATAGCAAAATAGCTAAGGTGATAGCTTCTGTCCTTATTCTCTCCTCAGCTTATGCTTATGCAGAACAGACAGAAAGTTTAAATTTTGATGAAGATGCAGCCATGGCTGAAACAGCTGAAATGGCTCAGAATGATCCGGTAAATTATTCTGGTGACGGTGGGTATGCACAAGTAAAGGTATTCAATTCAACAGATCAAAATATAGAGGGAGTAGCTAAGTATAAATGGTGCGGTGAATCGACTTTCAAACTTTCTGCCCATCAAGCTTTTAGAGATATAGGGCGTAATTTATGTCTAATTAGCTCAATCGAAATAACATTCCCTGAGAATCCTGATGCAAAAGTTTTTAATTATTACAGTTCGGGAACGAGCTTTGCTGAATTTGTATTGTTTAAAAAAGGCGAGTTAGGACATCATTACACAGTAACAAGAAACACCAGTTCCGATGACCCTTACAATATGCCGAATCATGAGTATGTAGGGCGAAATTAAGTACTAATTATAATGAATTACTCACTTTGATAGTATATCCAAAAGCCTCATTTTTGTAGTGGCACACTAAATTTGGGTGAGTTATTGCTTTATGATCGGTACAGAACGGCTTGCCTAGAAATGTGTGAGCCGTTTTGCTTTGTCGTAAAGTGTATTATTTATGAAGCGGTAGGCCCTGTACTATTATTTATGAAGCGGTAGGCCCTGTACTATTAGTTAGAACGTCTTAAAATCTTGTTATTGTGAAGGCCATAAGATTACAACAAGCTCAGATCACAGAGTCACCCATCTATTCTTGATAGTGTCGGGTCAATGCTAAAAATTAAATTTCAGATTCGTTTATCCTGTTTGTTTTTAGTCTCTTACCCCTCTGGTGCTGTAAAAGGAAGCAAGGTACACTGCCTCATTAACCTGAGGTGAATTTGTCATGTTTGAACCCTTGCTAACCCAGCCTGAAATCCTTACTTTTGATCATGGCTCAACGCTTAAGATATATCTTAATGAAGCGGTCAGTGATTTTGGCTTGCTACAAGCCATGAGCGGTCATGTCGGTGAGTTTATTCTAGTGGAAGTCAGCCAGACATCATTTTCGGTATTATTCAGATTGCATCCATTTTTATCCCTTAAGTGCGAGTCACAGCTGATACTGAGCAAACCTGATACGAGCACACTCTCCAGAGGAGTAGGGCAAGGTTGGCGCTTATTTACCGGCTTAGGAATTTCTCCGACTCTATGCGGACAAGAGCTGAGATCTGGATTGGCGATAAATGTAGATTTCAAAGCCAATGAAAATGCTGATTTCTGTATTGTCGATTCTACTCGGTGGCAGTTAGTAGCGCTCGAAGAAGATTTACGCCTATTTCATGGGCCCAGAGAGTTAGTACAGGCGAGAGCTTTGGTATCTAGAGAGGTGGTGTATGATTCCAGTACCGAGCAAATATTACTGGAACTGTCCGAATTGGAAAATGTCAGAAGCGATCTTTCCCGGTTTGGCTGTAGCGAGCTTGTGTTAAGGCACCCGGATGTCAGCGTGGAAGTGTTGAAGCTAGATGCGCAGCTGTCTCGTAAAAAACAGTGGTTATCACGGAGCTTCAATCAATCTGTGGAGCGCCCCAATTGGCAAGGTGCTACAGATCAAAAATTAACTAATGATGTTCAGGCGCGAAAATTAGAGTATTATCGCCTGCTTTCGACTCCAGCCGTCAATGAAATGATTAAAGAGCTCATTTTGGATGAAGAGTAACCCTAGGACCATTGGATAAAAAATGAAATACGCTTGCCCTATCTGTAAAACTCCCTTGATGCTTCAACAAAATACCTGGTCCTGTTCAAATAACCATAGATTTGATTGTGCTAAAGAGGGCTATGTCAATTTGTTGCCGGTGCAGAATAAACGTTCTAAAGATCCTGGTGATAATAAAGAGATGATGTTCGCCAGAAGAGAGTTCCTTAATAAAGGCCATTACCAACTGCTTAGTGATAGGGTGAATGAACTGGCCATGCTCCATTGTCCAAGAGCGGAGCAAGGTTTAGATATAGGCTGTGGGGAAGGCTATTATAGTCACCGCCTGTTTGATAGCTTGCCAGATGTGGAGTTGCAAGGGTTAGATATCTCCAAGTCTGCCCTCAAGTATGCTTCGAAACGATATAAAGACATCAGTTTCTGTGTCGCCAGTGCATTTGAAATGCCTTTTGAAAGTGAACAGTTTGATTTCATGTTAAGAATCTATGCTCCCTCGTTAGATGAGGAGCTTAGGCGGGTGGTTAAACAGGGTGGAACCCTAATAACGGCATCGGCAGGTAAAAATCATCACTTTGCGCTGAAAGAGCTCATTTATGATAAACCTAAACGTCATATTAGTGAGAGTAGTCATATTGAGGGGTTCGAATTAGTTCATCGAGAAAACCTAGAGGCTGAACTGGTGTTGACTAATGAAGTGGAGATCACTCATTTCTTGAATATGACCCCCTATAGCTGGAAGTTAACCCAAGAACAAAAAGCCGATATGATTAGCCAAGGCCTCAAGTGCGAACTTGATTTTAAAATCGAAGTTTTTAAAGCAATCTAATTTAAAAATAGGTAAGGCTGGTTAAAAAGTAACCAAGCGTTTGTTTTTAGTATTTTTACACCATTTTTGACTAATTGAAATTTGAACAAGCAACAGAAAATAAAGCGAAATTAGGCTGACATATTGCTTTTGATTGTTGACATAGGCTGAGAATGATTTATAGTGAACGCAGCTTGAAGGTTGGACTTATTTTTATGTATCAATGCGATCCGTTCGTCCTGTTAACATAAGTAATACCGGCATATTCCAGCTTTACTGCCGTTTTGGCTTTATTTTTATTTAGTTACAGGATTTATATCATGTCTCAAGTTACTGGCGTTGTTAAGTGGTTCAACTCTGACAAAGGTTTTGGATTTATCGAGCAAGAGTCTGGTCCAGACGTCTTCGTTCACTTCCGTGCGATTCAATCAGACGGTTTCAAAACTCTTGACGAAGGTCAGAAAGTTCAATTCACTGTGACTCAAGGTCAGAAAGGTCCACAAGCTGAAAACGTTACTGTCGTTTAAGTTTGGACTTTCGATTAGCGCTTAGCTAATCCAAAAGAATTAGTAAGGGCTGCGATTTATCGCGGCTCTTTTTTTGTCTAAAATTTACAGCATAATGTTTTAAATCATAGTGATAGTGATTTCTGCTAGCTCATTAATTCGCATTCCTAGTATCCAACCAACCGTCACTTAGCGTTCTAATCTTCAGGCATTCTGGTTTCTAATGTCATCGCCATTTTAAGAGTCGTCCCATAGTGACTTCTTACTCCTGATTTATACCCACATAACTATTCCCATCTAATACCAATCGGTATAAGACCTTACTCCATCTAGAATAGTGACATACCCAGCGAGTCCTTATGATGTGTTCCCTAAGGGGAAATAGGGAGAAGTGTGAAGGTTTGTGGCTGGTGAATTGCTCTGTATGAGTGTTCGGGGTATAGAGTGTTCGTGGAGAAAACTGCGGGTAAAAAAGGCGCCTGATGGGCGCCCTTGTTATCGATTGAAATGAGATCAGGAGAAAAGCTTGTCTTCTAAAGTTCGGCCCTTGAGTATCGCCTTGTACTTCCAGCCGTGACTGGCGAAAAGCGTAAAAATCTGCACCTCTATATCTTTGATCTGATTGGCTGCGTAATGGATTAAAAACTCATTCTCTTGTTTAAGCGTCACCGAATTTATGCCTGCTAAACCTTCGACTCGTGAAATCAACGCCTGATTATCACACTCCTGCATAGAAATCGTGAGGTACTCATCGAGTAAGTTCTCCTGCATAGAAACTGATTGGCCTAATTTCCCCTTGTCCAAATAAAGAACCTGATCACAGAGTTTCTCTAACTCATCTAAGTTATGTGAGCTAATGACGAAGGTGATATCTTGAGAAAGTGACTTGACGAGCTCACGGATCACCTTGGCATTGACTGGATCCAGTCCTGCCGTGGGTTCATCTAATAGCACCAGCTGAGGAGAACCGATTAAGGCCTGAGCTATGGATGCTCGCTTACTCATTCCATGGCTTAATGCCGTTGGTTTTTGCTCGACCACATCACTCAGACCCACCAGTGACAGAACACGTAGACCCTCAGACCTAGCCTGGCTTTTAGTCAGCCCCTGCAGGGTGCCAAATAGTGTGAATTGGGTGATGAGGTTCAGATTAGGATCTAGACTGGCATCTTGAGGCAAGGAAGATACTTTGCCGAGTAATTTCCGGCTGCCAGGTTTCTCACCCATGATGGTCACTTTGCCGTGACTGGGCAGTAAGTATCCACATAGCAGGCTAAACAGTGTGGTCTTTCCTGCACCGTTTGGACCGACGAGGGCAATCGGTGCGCCGGGTTTTAGTTCCAGTGATACTGAATCCAGTGCGAGTTTACTGCCGTATGATTTACTGAGACTTTCACATTTAATCAGACTCATAGTGAACTCCTGATCATGTAACTTCTACCAAGAAAAAGTAACACCCCTGCTTGAATGAGAGGTATTGGGGCATAGACCAGGCTAGAAACCCCTTGGGTGTTGATCATCATGCTGAGCTGAGCACCGGGTAATATCCAACTTAATAGTTCACCAAGTGCGGGGAGCTGACTATTGACGATAGCGATCACTATGGCACTCACAGCCCAGAATAATATGGCGTAGATAGTGGCTTGCCTCGCGGAGTTTGCGTACAAAGAGAGTAGCGCCATCAAGGCCGTGTATGGCAGCAAGATGATGAAGATATTAATAAACACCATCAGGCCTGAGCCTAACGCTGGCAGTAACAGGCTGCTCTCCCGTGACAGTGCCAGCAGTATCGTGGCCCCTACCGTTAACATTAATAGTAGAGACTGAATCAACATGTGGCCGATAAAGCGGCCGAAAAATAAACTGTCTCTCCCGGTCCTTAAGATCAAGAAGCGAAAGCTGCCTCTGCTCTTATCTGAGGCAAATTGATCCGCGGAGACAAAAATACTGAACATAGGAAAGATATACAGGGCTGCAACCCAAAATATAGCCATCTCAGCTACTTGCCATTGAAAGAGTCTATCCACCGAAGACTCGCCAAATATTCCAGCTATTAGCTGCCTGAAATCCGGGCTCAGGAGAATATCCGAGGCGCTACGAATTGGATAGAGTAAGATCAGCATCCATACGAGTGAGAAAGCGGTGAGGGCGATCAAACCTTTCGGATTAAACAGCAGCTTCTTTAATTCAAATTTGGCTAATATGAGCGTATTACGCACTAAGCCGGTATTTAGGTTAGGTTCCAAAATCATCCCTTATAATATTGTTATCGAACAGATACGGACCTCAGATTATCAGTTGAGAAAATCCAGAATATATAGTCATCGAACACATTCAGCCCTAATTTATCACCAAGGCATATGTGCTTGTATCTCATTTAGTCAAATCTTGTTTCATGCCGCTACGACTATCAGTCGAGTAAATCCTGCAATGCTTCTTTGAGTTGAGCTACCTCATGTTCGAGGCTGGTCACTCTTGCGACTAAATCGGCTTGTGCTAGATTCTGCTCTTCAGTGGTTGCTACTGAATCTGCAGGGGCTATTGAACTAGGCCTTGTTGGCGTTATCGCCATATCAGATCCACTCCCTTGGGCTACTTCGTCAGAAAAAAGACCGATGAAGCGAGAGTCTCGTCTCCCTGGTTCTCTGGCAAGTTGCCTGACTAATGCCGGATCAGTGAGTGTTAACGAGTTTAAGGCCTTATCGACTTCACTGACATCGTTGAAAAGGTGTAAACGGCCACTTCGACTCTTTAACTCTCCCGGTGTCTGGGGACCACGGAGCAGTAATAGGCAAATGACGGCGAATTGAGCCGAATTGAACTGTAGATCGCTAAACTCGGTATTACAGAATCTATGTTTATACTTCACCACTCGCGAACCAAAGCCAGTTTGGTCTGTGACTAACCTGCGTTTCATCAGCGCATCGATACTGGCTTGAGTCTCGGCTTCTGTCATGGCAAGTACCGGATCTCGACTCGACTTTTGGTTACAGGCCATAGTGAGTGAATTGAGGGATAAGGGATATTGATCTGGGGTGGTGACTTCTTTTTCAAGTAGACAACCGATCACTCTAGCTTCATGGAGCGTTAGATTCATTTTAGTAAACTCATAAAAAAAGCATGACTTTGTTATAACAGAGTCATGCTTTTAATCAAAGAGCCAAGCAATAAGTTACTGGTTTTATGCACGATAACTAGACAATTCTCGAAGGTACGACCAGAAGTGCTTAGTCTTCTACTAATCTAATTCCATCGGGCGATATGGTGATCTGTTTATTCTTATACAGGCCACCTATGCTTTTCTTGAAGGCTTTCTTGCTCATTGAGAGTTTGGCATAGATAGCTTCTGCATCTGTCTTATCGTTAAGAGGCAAGAAGCCGCCAGCTTGTTTAAGCTTAAACATGATGGTGGTCGAATGTTTATCCAACTCGGATTTTACACCCTGTTGCAGGATGAGATCTATCTTGTCATCGCTGCGTACTTGCTTGATAAAGCCCTTCAGTCTCTGACCAAAGCTCAGGGTCCGAAAAACCTCATTTTTGAAAATAACGCCCCAATGACTGTGGTTGATGATAGCTTTGTAGCCCAGATCTGTGGTGCCACCTATGATCAGGTTAACCGCTTCATCTTTATCGTAGGGAGGAGGCGTTCTGTCGAGGAACTTATCAACTTTGGCCGAGGCGACAATGCGCTCATCGACGTTACTGGTGTAGATATAGACTAAGTAGGAGCGGCCCACTTCAATCTCTCTGTGTTGTTCACCGAAAGGGAGTAGCAGATCTTTATCTAGCCCCCAGTTGAGGAAGGCACCGTATTGACCGGTAGCAACAGCTTCTAAATAGGCAAACTGACCCACTTCAGCCAGTGGCTTCTTGGTGGTCGCAATGATGGCATCTTCTGAATCTAAATAGAGAAAAACATCGACCTCATCACCGACATTACACTCTTTTGGGACCACCTTGCTAGGCAATAGTACTTGGCCTAGGTCGTGTGCATTGAGATAAACGCCAAAGTCGACTCGTTTTACGACTTCGAGGGTGCAAGATTTTCCTATTTGTATCATGTGACTCTCTGTTGCTTAGGGACTGCTTCGATGGTGGATTATAGTGGAAAATTGAATAACAATCTTTAAGTGATTTTAATCTATGACGCTAATTTGTTTAAAAAACGACATCGAATGAGGGTTTTCCTTCAATCATGTTAATCTGGACTGGATTTTTGGCTTTATATTTTTATATCTTATGCTTGCAATAGCATCGTCTGGGGTGTTTAATTACGCCCCATTTTTATGGTCTGAACACTGGTTTGTACGCTGGTTTTCAGACTAGATTGCTCAATGGTTAGTGATGGCGGGGGCGTTGATATCGCCTTTGTTTTTGATTTCTTATTTAGGTTTAACAATTATGAGTGATTGGTCTATTAATGATGCCCGCACAGGGTATAACGTTAATCATTGGAGTCAGGGACTCTATGGGATAAGTGATGCAGGAGAAGTCACCGTTTCTCCCGATCAAATTAATCCGGAATTTACTATTGGTTTAAATGAGCTTGCCCAGGATATGGTCAAGTCAGGGGTCGCGCTGCCTGTACTGGTTCGTTTTCCGCAGATCTTGCACCACAGGGTTAACAGTCTCTGTCATGCATTCAATCTGGCTATCCAGAAATACCAATATGAGTCAGATTACTTGCTGGTGTATCCGATTAAAGTTAACCAGCAACAGACCGTCGTTGAAGAGATCCTCGCCAGCCAGAAATCGAAAGAGGTGCCACAACTCGGCCTAGAAGCCGGTAGCAAGCCAGAGTTAATGGCGGTTTTGGCTATGGCTCAGAAGGCCAGCTCTGTGATTATCTGTAATGGTTATAAAGATATTGAGTATATCCGACTGGCACTTATCGGTGAGAAATTAGGCCACAAGGTCTATATCGTTCTCGAGAAACTGTCGGAGCTTAAAACCATACTCCGGGAAGCTAAAAAGCTAGGGGTAACCCCTAGACTGGGGTTACGTGTACGCCTGGCGTTTCAGGGTAAAGGTAAGTGGCAAGCCAGTGGAGGAGAAAAATCTAAATTTGGTTTGTCTGCAGCCCAAGTATTAACTGTGATCGAATCTCTCAAAGATGAGAAAATGTTAGACTCCTTGCAATTACTGCATTTTCATCTGGGATCGCAAATTGCGAACATCCGCGACATAAGACAAGGGGTGAGCGAAGCCGGGCGTTTCTATTGTGAACTGCAAAAACTTGGCACCAATGTAAAGTGTTTCGATGTTGGTGGCGGTTTAGCGGTCGATTATGACGGTACTCGCAGTCAAAGTAGTAATTCGATGAATTATGGTTTGACCGAATATGCTAACAATATAGTCAGTGTGTTGACCGATATTTGTAATGAATATCAGCAGCCGATGCCGAGAATTATTTCTGAATCTGGACGATATCTCACGGCTCATCATGCGGTGCTTATCTCAGACGTGATCGGTACCGAAGCCTATAAGGCCGAAGTCATTCATGCTCCCGATGAAGCCGCGCCCCAACTGCTGCATAATATGTGGCAATCTTGGGTAGAGGTGAGTGGACGTGCAGATCAGCGGGCATTGATTGAGATCTATCATGATTGTCAAAGTGATTTAGCCGAAGCTCACTCATTGTTTGCCTTAGGTCAGCTGTCTCTAACGGAGCGTGCCTGGGCGGAGCAAGTTAACTTAAGGGTGTGTCATGAACTTCAAGGAGTCCTGAGCACTAAGTATCGTTTTCATAGACCCATCATAGATGAGCTTAATGAGAAGTTAGCCGATAAGTTTTTTGTGAATTTTTCTCTGTTTCAGTCGTTACCCGATGCATGGGGTATAGATCAGGTGTTCCCGGTATTACCGTTATCGGGTCTGGATAAGAAGCCTGAGCGCCGCGCCGTGATGTTGGATATTACCTGTGATTCCGATGGTACTATCGACCAGTATGTCGATGGACAGGGCATAGAAACCACTTTGCCGGTTCCGGCCTGGAGTGCAGAGAGTCCCTATCTGATTGGCTTTTTCTTAGTGGGAGCCTACCAGGAGATATTGGGGGATATGCATAACCTTTTCGGTGATACTAACTCTGCCGTGGTTCGAGTCGATGAGAATGGTCTCACCAATATCGAGTCTGTATTAGCGGGTGACACGGTGGCGGATGTACTCCGGTATGTGAATTTAGATGCCGTTTCATTTATGCGTACCTATGAAGAGCTGGTTAACATGCATATTGAAGAATCTGAGCGTGCAAATATCCTGGAGGAGTTGCAGCTTGGCTTGAAAGGCTATACCTATCTGGAAGACTTCACTTAACTATAGGCTCAGGCTATTACGGATTTAAATACTGATACTTGGATCAAGGTAACGCGATATGGTATTTGAAGGTTCTGAAAAGATCATCGAGCTAGGTGTGCAGCCTGGCTCGCCTTCATTAAGACGTTTATCTTACGCTTTTTGGCAGACCTTAGTCGCGAGTGCGGGGGCCGAAATCATTTCCACAGTGAGAAATGAATCGTGCGATGCTTACCTGCTCAGCGAGTCCAGCTTGTTTGTGTGGGACGGGCGGATAAGAATGTTGACCTGTGGCGCGACTCAGTTATCCAATGCTCTGGTGCTTTTCATCGAAAAGCTAGGAGCTGAGACGATTGCATATGCGACTTATCAGAGAAAAAATGAGTATCTGCTGCAACCACAAATTCGAAGCTTTGCTCAAGACCTTGCCTATATCACTCAGACGATTTCTGGCAAGGGATACAGGATAGGTCATCTGGACAGTCACCATCATTATCTGTTTACCGCCAATAACGAAGGGCATTCAGGTAAGGCTCTGGCTACTACTAAGCCTGTGGTTACCATTAAGCCGTTAGCCACAACAGAGCTATTGATGTATCACTTAAGGGGCCCCTTGGCTGAGTACTTTCGTTCACCTTGTCAGACTGCTGAGGGGATCTGTGATGCCCTCGAGCTTAGCTCCTTGTTTAGTGGTTTCGAATTTGACTACCACCTCTTTAGTCCATTGGGTTATTCGCTCAATGGCATAAAGGGAGATAAGTATTTCACCGTGCACATTACCCCACAAGAACAGAGTTCATATTGCAGTTTTGAGACCAATTTGACTGATAAGGATTTACCCGCCGAGTTAATAGAGCATTTTTTATTGAAATTACAGCCCGAGCGTTGGGACTTGATCTGTGTCGACCGGCCCTTACTCGTCACCAAAAGGCGAGATAATACCAGTATTAACACCTGCTCAATTACCACCGATGCTGGCTATGATGTTCATTTTAAGCATGTTCATCAACAAGGTGAATTGCAGTTTACCCAAATTATATAAATATTGAGATTTGCTGGAGAGTGTATGACCACCATGATAGATAAACCTGATTACTCATTGTATTCCAATGCCTTTGGTTATCTAAGACAACCTTTGAATTTTAATCCCATCGCATCTGATGCCGATGTGGTGATTTTAGGGTTACCTTTCGATATGGCCACTACTGGACGTTCCGGTGGCCGCATGGGGCCGGGTGCTATCCGTCAGGCATCGATTAATTTAGCCTGGGAAGAGACGCGTTGGCCCTGGGATTTCAAACTCAGCGAGCATCTTAACATCGTCGATGCCGGTGACCTTGTTTATGACTGTGGTGATTCGGCAGATTTCACTCAAAGAGTTGAAGACTTTGCGACGGCAATTCTAGATGCAGGCAAGGGTTTGTTGAGTTTTGGTGGCGATCATTTCGTTACTCTACCCCTGCTCAGAGCGCACTTTAAAAAGCACGGTAAAATGGCTCTGCTGCATTTTGATGCACATACTGACACTTACAGTCAGGGCAGTAAGTACGATCATGGCACCATGTTTCACCATGCGCCTAAAGAGGGGATAATCTCAACTGAGCATTCGATTCAGGTGGGAATAAGAACCGAGTATGATCGAGATACACATGAGTTTCAGGTGATCGATGCCGCGACGGCCAATGACATGAAAGCCGACGATATCGTGGCTCAAATCAAGGCGCGTGTGGGTGATATGCCCTTGTACGTAACATTCGATATCGATTGTTTAGACCCAGCCTTTGCGCCGGGTACTGGCACGCCAGTGTGCGGTGGGTTAACCAGTGATAAAGCCATGAAAATTTTACGTGGCCTACGGGGCATGAACTTGGTTGGCATGGATGTGGTCGAAGTCGCTCCAGCCTATGACTCGGCCGAGATCACCGCTCTAGCGGGTGCGACTCTGGGGCTTGAGATGTTACATTTGTGGGCAGATAAAAAAAGAAATACCCATAAAAAATAGCGATTAATGACTGGTGTAGGGAAAGCAATAATGTCAAAACTGAGTGATATCAGGCGTGAATATACCTTAGGCGGGCTCAATGAAGAGGATCTACCAAAAGATCCTATGGTCTTGTTCTCTAAATGGATGGAGCAAGCAAGGGACAGTGACTTGCTTAGTGACCCCACCGCCATGGTGGTGGCCACTGTCGATGCCGATGGGCAGCCATTTCAGAGAATTGTGCTGCTTAAACGTTTCGATACTGGTGGCTTCGTATTTTTTACCAATTTAGAGAGTAGGAAGGCGCAGCAGATCGCCGTTAACTCGAAAGTCAGTATTTTATTTCCCTGGCACTCATTAGAGCGACAGGTGGCGATAACCGGCGAAGCTCATGCCTTATCGACGGCTGAGGTGATGAAATATTTTATTACCCGCCCTAAAGAGAGTCAGATTGCCGCTTGGGTTTCTAAGCAGTCCAGTAAAATTTCTGCACGCCAGGCATTAGAGAGCAAGTACGCGGAGATGAAGGCTAAGTTCAGTAAAGGTGAAGTGCCCCTGCCTAAGTTTTGGGGAGGCTATATCGTTAAGCCAAACAGTATTGAGTTTTGGCAAGGGGGAGAAAAACGCCTTCATGACCGCTTCCTCTATACTAAAGAAGCGGCCAGCTGGGACATCAGTAGGCTCGCGCCTTAAAGGCTTACACCTATGCTTAAGTAAGAAAATGAGAGTAGCTATGGCACTTTCATTTTTTACTTTCTTTTATCAGCATTTACTTATTTAAAATCATTTATATACTGTTACTAGTAAAACGAATTAATCCAATTAAATTTGATGATGGTAATAGAGTAAGGGAGCATGTATGAATAAATTATTGATCGGGATCTTGTTATGTTCAATAGGCGCGACGGCATCGGCATCGCCCTGGACCGTGGACAGTAAAAATTCAAATGTGAATTTTGTCTCGACAAAGAAAGTAAATGTGGCCGAAGTTCATCATTTTAATGCTTTCTCTGGTCAGCTGGACGATACGGGTAAATTTGCACTGACTATAGAGTTAGCCAGTGTTTGGACCAATATTGAGATCCGTGATACTCGGATGAAGGAGCTGTTGTTTGAGGTCGGTAAGTTTCCGACTTTATCACTGAGTTCGAATATCGAACTGGCTAAGCTTGCCGATATTCCGGTCGGCGGTACCAGTGTCATGGATATATCTGTCGAATTATCTCTCCATGGCAAGACACAGACTATGCCTGTCACAGTGACGATTGCTAAGTTGTCAAATAAGCAACTCTTAGTGGTGAGTACGCAGCCTGTGATAGTCAACGCGGCTAATTTTGGCCTGACATCCGGCATTGAAAAATTAAGAGATATTGCGGGTTTGACCTCGATAAGTCAGGCTGTACCCGTTTCATTTGTATTGAATTTAACCCGTTAAAGGCCTGATGTAACAAATTAACTTGCCTATGATGAAAACGGTTTAAAAGTTCGATAGACTGGACAGTGAGCATGGCATCTACCATGCTCTAACTGAATAGGTGAATAAGGTTTAAGATGGTTACAGATAAAGATGGATATATGCATCTCGTTCAGTACCTCACAGAGCATTTAGGTCTGTTTGAGGGGCAAGAGGTGGGATCTGTTGCGGGCGATACCGTGATGGAATTATTCGAAGAGCAGTTATCGGCGCAGATCATCATGGTGTGTGGTCAAAACCCGTCTCTGAGTTTTGCTCAAAGAAATACGGTGATCCGTGAAATTGATGCAATTGTCTACGACCTCGAAGAGATATTAGCCAATGTTGCTAAAAGAAATGCCACTTCGGAGCAGACCTTGTTTATTACTGAATTCTCTGGCTTGATCAAAAACCTATTCGATCAAGAAATCTCTAAGCTTGTGGAGGAATCGCAGTAAAAATGACTCCCAGTAAACATACCTTAGCTTAATGATGGCTATCGCGCTCAATATTAGTCGCGCTAGCTATTTTCGTGCAAAATATTCTTTGTACAAAAATGAGTGATATGTTTATTTTTAGTCAGATTTTATATTTAGTTACAGTCTTTTACATCTCCATTCTTGTGGTCAGTTCATTAGAAGCCTAATGTTATACCAGATAAACTTTAGGGCTCTCATTTGAACAATTTAACTGGTTCGACGCACAATCAACATTTAGCAGTGTATCTGGCACTGTTGCTATTTTGGTGGGCGATTCACACCTTTAGTATTAATGCGTTCGACCTTGGATGGGGTTTTTTCCCATTAGTTGTGTCACTTCCATTTGTACCGTTTATACTTGTTTGGTTAGGTGTTCAATTTTCTCGGCATTTCAGGTGCTTTAAAACAGGTGCAGACTTAGGCAGGCACCTGGTTCATTGTTTATGTATCTTTTGTCTGTTTAGTTTGTTCGTTTTTCATTTTATTTATTGATTGTTGATTGTTAACCGTTTTGCAAGGAGTGCATCATGCTAGAAATTTTGGATGGGTTTAATCACGATACCGTAGCGATAAAGGCCTCAGGGGTTGTTACTGGGGATGACTATGACAAGCGTTTACTACCGGCAATCGAGGGAAGATTAAAAGATCATGCGTCGATTAAACTTTGGTATGAGTTTGATGAAGGATTTAAGGGCATCACAGTAGAAACACTATGGGATGATGCAATGTTAGGTTTTTTTCATTTGACTGACTTTTCAAGAGTCGTCATCATTACCGACAGTGATTGGATCACTAGTATGGCGAAGGCTATGGCTTATATGATCCCCTGTCCGGTTAAAGTTTTCGATAAAAGTAACAGCCACTTGGCTGAACAATGGATTGCAGATAACGAGAGTTAATCGCGCGCTAAGGTTAATGGATAACCAATTGAAATCGGGTCGGCTTTAGGGTCGGCCTTTTTATTGTCTAATTTCTTTCTTTGATTTTATTTTTGGAGTTGGTAAACATAATGCTGAAAAAAATAGGTTTATGTATGTTGTTACTCTCTACATCTGTGTTGGCACAAGATAAAGCTATCATAGGTCCAACGGCGCAGATGTCTGTCGCCGAGACGAAACTTACCTTCGTTGCTAGAATTGACACTGGAGCGGTAAATACTTCCTTGAACGCCTTTGATCTGCAAGTGGAAGGTGGCAGTGCCAAGAAGATGAAAGACAATGTCGGTAAAATCATTCATTTCACCACTGAGAATGCCTCTGGTGAGCGAGAGAGGTTATCGGCTCCAATAGTAAGAACATCCACCGTGAGTAACTCTCAGGGACGCGAGACCCGCTATATGGTCTGGTTACATGTGGGCTTTGATGGCAAGGAACGTAAAGTCCTAGTCAACTTACGTGATAGAAGCCACATGGATTACAAATTACTCATCGGCCGCAGCTGGCTTAAGGGTAAATATATCGTGGATGTGTCTGATAAGAAAGTGATAGGCCCGGTATCCCCCATTCACATTGTAGAGACAGGTATTCTGGTCAAGCACAACTGGACACCTGACTTTGTAACTTTTCATAGTTGCTCGGTGTTAAATCACCTAGCGTAGTATGTAACCGCTCATGGTTGTAATACCTAATATATTCCTCAACATCTTGCTTCATTGACTCTCGTGTTAAATGAACTACATTCAACAGCCATTCGTGCTTTAAACTACCAAAAAATCGTTCAACGACAGCATTATCTAGGCAAGCGCCAACACTGCTCATAGAAGGTGTCATTCCGCTCTTTGTTAGCAAGCTTTGGAATTGCTTACTCGTATACTGCGAGCCTCTGTCACTGTGAAATAAAACACCGCAGCCTGGTTGACGAAGTGTTATAGCCACCTGTAATGCACGTTCAACCAAGCTGACGGTCATTCGTTTCGAGATACTCCAGCCAATGATTCGTCTAGAGTGTAAATCCATAACAATAGCTAAATACATCCAGCCTTCGTTAGTTCTCAGATAGGTGACATCACCTGCCCAAGCTTGGTTAGGTTCAGCAGGGTTAAAGTTCTGGCTCAGCACGTTATCTGCAACACTATCACTGTGTTTTCGCTTAGTCGTTACTGTATAGGCTTGGCGCTGAGTCACCACTAAGCCAAGCTTTCGCATGATAGAGCGAGTGCGATAACGGCCGATGATATAGCCTTCTTCACATAGTTTTTTGGATAACTGACGTGAGCCTAAGCTGTTACGACTGCGCTTGAAAAGGCGCTTTGCCGTACGATACAGTTTTAGCTCATTTTCGCTAATAATCTTAGCGGGCCTAGATAGCCAATCATAGAAGGCACTACGGCTAACGTTCAGCACCTTACAAACTGTTTTTATTTCGAATTGAGAGCGGTTGTCTCGAATATACCGAAACTTTACTTCATTTCTTTCGCGAAGAAGGCACTGGCCTTTTTTAATATTTCTTTCTCTACGCGAAGCTGCTTAACCTCTTTTCTTAGGGCTAAAAGCTCGGCTCTCTCATCTGAAGTTACGTTAGAACTCTCTAGCTCTTCAGCCTTCTGTTTCCAGGTATAGAGCAGGTTGGATGAGACACCAAGCGCGTCTGCGGCTTGTGGAACGCTATAGCCTTGTTCGGTTATTAAGCATAAAGCTTCTTCTTTAAACTCTTTGGTATAAGTTCGGTACTGTCTTTTCGTATTCATGCTCACCTCGATTGATAGTTCTATTATCCACAATCATTGTGTCCAGATCGATTAGACCAGAATAAGGTTTGACCTATAAGACCCGTATCGACACTGGTGCCGTGGAAAACTCACTTCATGCCGTTGACTTTAAAATTGAAAATGGCGTCGATGATATGGAAGCTAATATCGGTAAGATGCTTAGCTTTACCACAGAGAATGAGAAAGGCGTTTCTCATCGAGTGAAGGCCATGATTGTCGAGACCTCATTGATCCGTAATGCCCAAGGTAGCGAGATCCGCTATATGGTGGAACTCAAGATTGGAGAGCCTGGACAGGAATATAAGGTCAAAGTTAACCTCAGAGACAGAAGTAAAATGAGTTATAAATTACTCATAGGGCGAAACTGGCTACAGGGCCATTATCTGGTAGATGTGGAGCGTTAATCTGCTGAATATCAAAAAGAGAGGGCGTTCCCTCTCTTTTTTCTATCTTTGTTGGTTACCCAAGTCGCGCCATCTAATTCATTCAATGCTTTTTTAGAGACCGTTTCTAAGCACTGCTTTTAGTCATTGTCCTTCAATCACTGCCATCAGTAAGGGTTAGCAAACACCTTACCTCAGTATATTGGGATAGTTCCGAGTGAACACTTATCTCACCGTTAAACTCAACTTTTAACCAGAGGGCTAACTCTGCCAGAGTGCCAGTGCTGGTGTGATCCCTTATCTGCTTGTTTATCTCTTCAAGGTGCGAAGACACGATACCGACACCATTGTCCTTGATGTTTATCATGAGTTGTTGACCGTTTTTGTGCACTGATATGGTTATTTCATTATGCTCAGTGTTTAGGTTGAATCCATGGGATAAGGTGTTTTGCAATAGTTTATAAAAAAGGAGTAACAGTGACCAGGGTGAGACTTGTAATGTTAGCAAGTCAGAACAGTCCAGGCTGGATGTCACCTTACAAGCATCAAATTGCGGGCCTAATACGGCTAACAGATGCTCCAAAAATTGCTTTATGTGAACTGATTTAATTGCTTCGCTCTGGGGCACGACTATGTAGAGTAGGTGACGTAACTTATCGGTTTGCTCTGTGACAAGGCGCATAAGATCCAACATATCTTCCCTCAATGGCAAAGCGCTATCTTGACTCAGTTTAGTGAAGATAAGTTCATGCTCTTTGAGTTGTTCTCGTAAGATATCTGTAATTAGTTGAGGCATTAACTTATGATTCTGAGCTCCAATATGCTGCAGTTGCAGCGATTGTTGCTTGTGTTTTTCTATGGTGATGCTCGATTGTTCAACCCGGCGTAGGGTCATTTTTAATTGTTGCAGCTGCATCTCCCGGTGAACTAAGTTTTGATTGAGCTGTTCAACCTTGCAGGTTAGCTCCTGGTTATCGGCTTTTATATGACTGATATCGAACGCCATGGCACCTAAAGCAAAAATATGACCTTCATCATCCTGAATGGGATATTTAGTGATCAAGTAAGTGATTTCACCTTGGTTGGTTGGGATGGGTTGCTCAAAGCTTTGTGGCGTTTCCGTACTGGCGATGATCTTATCATGGCCGGCAATAATCTCGGCGATGTGGGTAGGGAAAAGGTCACTGTCTTTAGCGCCAATGACTTTATCTCGCTCCAGGCCTAATACCTCACAGAACCTATCATTCACTAAGGTATATAGTCCTTCAGTGTTCTTGATACAGATGAGGTTTTGCGATGAATTGAGCAGATCATTGAGTTGGTTCTTATGCTTACTCAATTGAATTTGAGCGTGTTTTTGCATCTCAAGTTGTTGTTCCAGAGCTAAGTTTCCGGCATCTAGACTGGCGTAAGCAATTTCAAGCTGCTGGTTTCTTGATGTGAATGCCTTAGCCAGTTTGCCTATTTCATCTTGACGTTGATTGGCGGTGAGCTCTAATTTCGCTATGTTGCCTCCTTGCAGGGACTCGACCATCTTGGAGATCGGCTTGATAAACAACCTATGTTGGAACATAAATAGCACCACAAGGGCAATTAATTGGGTCAAGAGTAAGAAGATGCCAACCTTTGCTGCGATGGCATGATCCTTATTGCCCACTTCACTCAAGGGCGTCACTAAGATGATCTTCCAGTAGGTTCTAGGCATATGAAACACAGACACCAATACTGGTTCCTTGAGTAAAGGATCTTGGTCTAAGACGAAGCTGGTGGTGCGTTCAGAGTTAGGCGATACTCCGCTAGCATTGGCATTGATAAGCGCCGACAGCCTGTCTCGCTTAGATACATCTAGAGTCTCTAGCAATGCATTGAGTTGCGATGGATCGTAGGTGCTGCTCGTTCCGGCATGCTTTAGGAATTGAGCGTCAATTTTATCTATCTCTGTGAGGATTGATGCGTAGGCTGGATGATCTTGAGTGAATTGCTTGAAAGGGTGACTCAAGTATGGCGATGGTTTCCTTGAGTCTCGCTCCTCAGCATCATAGGGATGAGCCAGAAGGTTATTATTGCTATCGAGTGCAAACAGGTAACCTTGGTGCAGCTCTAGTTTATCAAAAAAGGACTTAAGTGATGAAAGTGCCAGATCTACCGTAGAGACCCCGATAAATTTGTGGTCTAACCACATGGGAACCGAGGCGGTTATCATGGTCTCATCTGTGTGTGGATCGATATAGGCATCAGACCAGTAGGTGGTGCCGACGGGATAAAAACGCGTAGGTTTGTACCAGATCTCAGAATGATAGCCTGAGCCATTGGCATTATTATATCCATAGATCAGCTCAAATTGATTTTGCTCATCACGGGCCCAGAAGTAACTGTCTCGCAATTTAGATGAATCGAAAGCGCCGGGTTCGGGCCATATTCCCCCACCCGCGATTAGGGATTGTTGTCCATCGGTATCGAGGAGGGCGGGGACTATCTGTTGTAGCTGAGTCGGAGAATGGGCATAAGTGACGCCGATAGAGGCCATAGAGGCGGCAAGAGCTTCAATTTTTGATGTGGTTTGCTGAAGTTGAGCGACTATGGTCAAGCCTAAATTTTGGCTTAAGGATAGTTGGGTCTCTTGATGGTGCTTTTTCTCTATGGATAGGATAAGCCAGATACTCGACGCGATGATCAGGCTGACGATACAAAACTGAATTATAGAAAATTTAAAGGGTAAGCTGTTCAGCCAATGTGTTTTGAAAGAGGGCTGGTCATCGGGTCCATTTTTTCCCATTTGGGCATACTTCCTTTTTACTCTCATCATGAGAGATAGACCTCTACCATAAATGAAAAGCTGCGCGGTTTAAACCAGTCGATGTTTAGTGATTCTTTTAAGAAAAAATGCCCAGTGTGTTAAGCATTGGGCATTTCCATTCTATTCATCAGGATCTATCTACTCAAGCATAGCCTTGAGGGGCTAAATCTTGAGTCCGACCAGCAGTTGATCTAGTTGCTCAGCGGTGGCATGGAGTCCATCACAGCCCGATACCGAATCATTAGCCGATTGTTCCACGTTATGGGACTGGTTGCGGATCTCCATCAAATTTGTCGCGATTTCGTTCGCCACTGCCGATTGCTCATCGGCAGAGGTGGCGATGAGGACGCTCATCTCATATACGCGGCCACTGTGCTCGGCAATGGCTTTCAAGTCATCGCCTGTATCTAGGACATGTTTCTTACCTTCGTTGGCTTTATCTACGGTGCGTTTCATCACTTGAGTTAGATCTTGTGCTCCGGACTGCAGCGCCTCAATCATAGATTTAATCTCGACAGTCGCATCTTGAGTTCGTCCCGCTAATGTTCGAACCTCATCGGCGACAACGGCAAACCCACGACCTTGCTCACCGGCGCGAGCGGCTTCGATGGCGGCATTGAGTGCGAGTAGATTCGTCTGTTCTGAAATCGAATTAATTGTGGTAACGACCGCGTCAATTTTTGCCGCATTGTCATTTAGGGTATCTACCGCAGTAGAAGCTTCACCTATCTCATTGGATAGCATCTCGATGGCATCAACTGTGGTGGCGATATCATTTGACCCAGCATCTACCTGAGCGTTCGCCTCTTGGGTCTCAATCGATGACTGCTCGGCATTTCGCGCGACCTCTTTGACCGCTGCTGTCATCTCTTCCATGGCTGTGGCCAGTGAGTCGAGATGTTGTCTCTGATTAGAGGCTAAAGATTGACCTTCCTGAGCATTTTGTCGGAAAGATTGCACCACTTCACGGATCTGTTGACTCGCCTGGCTCAACTGTGTCACTAAGTTATGTTGACGCTCGACTAAGGTATCTATGCTGATTGCCAATATACTGAACTCATCTTTTACTTCAAAGAAGTTGAGTCTACTGGTGAGATCGCCATCGGCCGCTCTCTTGAGTGCCATAACATTAGTATAGAGGGCGCCGCCGACAAAACTGGAGATGGTGTAGTTGGAGATAATGATGATTAAAATAAGTGCCATTAAGCAGGTGATGACATAAACTCGTGAGCTATCCATAACAGTACTGAGATCCCTCATGGTCACGCTAGCGACAACGCCGGTATTATTCTGAGGACCTATGGCTTGTGTCTGATAATTATCCTTGACGATGCCACCACCTCGATTGGCCGCTTGGGCCTGTTCTCGCGACAAGTTTTGCTCTTTGATAACCCGTTGTAGTCGTGTCAGTTGGCTGAAATAATCAGCTTGTTGCGCTTGAGGGATATAGCTAGCACTGAGTGTTACTATTTCGTCTATGGCTCTTGATTGTTGTTGGGCCGTATCATTATGGCTTTGTGTTATCTGCTGCATAAATTGGCTATACAGGATAAAGGAAAGTCCTATTAAGGTGAGAATAGGGATAATAGCTAGAATGGCGAATTTTGTTTTTAATGTCATCTGGATAAGAAATTGGTCTACCCAACGAAATTTTACTTCTTTCATAGCACTTCTCTGTTGCTGAATGTGATCACACATGTATATCGGGTGTCTCTACAATTTCTTAACCTGTATTTAGCATTCATAAAGTTGATCGTTTAATCTTTGTTCACATCACTGTGTATATACTTGTCAGGATACAATTATTTCACATTTATAAAGAGAGGAATTGGCCCGATATTCAGGCTTTGAGTCGTTAATATGTGCTGGAGTGGAGGTTATACTGACAATGAGAGTGATATATCTAGATTTTATGGATAAAAGCGTAAATTAGCCCTAGTCAAAATGGATGAGCTCACGTAAAATTTGTCTCTTTTTCTATTTTCGTAAGATAAATAGACAGTAACACAAAGTAATGGCCTTAATTAGAAGGTCCAATGCACTGGAAGAGATGATGTCACAGTTAACAGAGATCGTAGAACAGGCCTTGTTGGCCATCGATGGGGCGAGTGATCTTAAAGCCCTCGATGAACTTCGTGTCGAATACCTAGGTAAGAAAGGTAAAATAACCGACATGATGAAGATGATGGGTAAACTGCCCCCGGCTGAGAAACCCGCTTTCGGTCAAGCTGTGAACCAAGCCAAACAGGCCGTTCAGCAGAAATTATCTGAGCGTATTGAAGGCTTAAAAGCGTCAGAGCTAGCAGCAAAACTCGCCGCTGAAAGCATAGATGTGACTCTACCCGGTCGTTCAATCGATAACGGTGGATTACACCCAGTAACACGTACTATCGAACGTATCGAAACCTTCTTTGGTGAGCTTGGCTTTAGCGTAAAGCAGGGCCCAGAAATTGAAGATGATTTCCATAACTTCGACGCTCTGAACATCTCGGAGCATCATCCTGCTCGTGCCGATCATGATACTTTTTACTTTAATCCTAAAGTGATGTTGCGTACTCAAACTTCAGGTGTGCAGATCCGCACCATGGAAAATGAGAAGCCGCCTCTGCGTATCATCTCACCTGGCCGCGTATACCGTAACGATTATGATCAGACTCACACACCTATGTTTCATCAGGTTGAAGGGTTATTGGTTGCCGAGAACGTCAACTTTGCCGAGCTAAAAGGCATATTGCACGATTTCCTACGCAATTTCTTCGAGGAAGATTTAGAAGTACGTTTCCGTCCTTCTTACTTCCCGTTCACTGAGCCATCGGCTGAAGTGGATGTGATGGGGAAAAATGGTAAGTGGTTAGAAGTGCTTGGTTGCGGCATGGTACATCCCAATGTCTTGCGCAGTGTTGGTATCGATCCTGAAAAATACTCCGGTTTTGCTTTCGGCATGGGAGTTGAGCGTCTATCTATGTTGCGTTACGGCGTTAACGATCTGCGTTCATTCTTCGAAAATGACCTACGTTTCCTCAAGCAATTTAAATAACGGAGCAGTACAGCATGAAATTTAGTGAATCTTGGCTCCGTGAGTGGGTTAATCCAAGCATAAGCCGTGACGAATTGTCACATCAAATCACCATGGCTGGTTTAGAAGTCGATGGTGTCGAAGGCGTTGCCGGTGAGTTTTCCGGTGTTATCGTCGGTGAAGTTGTCGAATGTGGCCAGCATCCGGATGCAGATAAGCTACGTGTAACAAAAATTAATGTCGGTCAAGATGAACTTATCGACATTGTTTGTGGCGCACCGAACTGTCGCTTAGGTTTGAAAGTTGCCGTTGCTATGGTCGGCGCTGTGTTGCCGGGTAACTTCAAAATCAAGAAGGCAAAGCTTCGCGGTGAACCTTCATTTGGTATGTTGTGTTCTTACGGTGAGCTTGGTATAGATATCGAGAGTGACGGTATCCTTGAACTTCCCACAGATGCGCCACTTGGCGTCGATATACGTGAGTATTTGAGCCTGGAAGATGCGATTATCGATGTCGATCTCACGGCAAACCGTGCCGATTGTCTCGGTATGTCAGGTCTGGCACGTGAGGTTGGCGTGTTAAACCGTCAAGCCGTGACAGAGCCAACGTGGGAAAAAGTGATTCCTTCCATCGATGACTCACTTCAAATTGACCTCCAGGCGCCTGAGTCTTGTGCACGTTACCTTGGCCGTGTGGTCAAGAATATAAACGTCAACGCTCAATCGCCACTTTGGATACAAGAGAAGTTACGTCGCAGTGGTATTCGTTCCATCGATCCTATTGTCGATATTACCAACTATGTCTTGATTGAATTTGGTCAGCCTATGCATGCCTTCGATCTGGCTAAGCTAACTGGTGACATTCAGGTTCGCATGGCTACAGGCGATGAGAAGCTCACACTGCTTGATGGTAACGAGATCACCGTGCCTGCAGACATGTTGGTCATCAGTGACCAGGAGAAGTCTCTGGCGCTTGCTGGTGTCTTTGGCGGCGAATATTCAGGTGTGAACAGCGAGACTCAAGATATCTTGCTTGAATGTGCTTTCTTTGCGCCTCTGGCCATCTTAGGTAAGACACGTCGCCTTGGCTTGCATACTGACTCATCTCATCGTTTCGAGCGTGGTGTCGATCCTGAACTGCAGCATAAGGTGATGGATAGAGCGACACGTTTAGTGTTGGACATCTGTGGTGGTGAAGCCGGACCGGTTGTTGAAGCTAAATCTGACGCGCATCTGCCTAAGCCCGTCTCGATCACCTTGCGTCGCAGTAAGCTAGATCGCATCTTAGGTCATCATATTTCTGACGCTGAAGTGACTGAAATTCTTGAACGTCTGGGATTTGTCGTCGAATTCATCGCTGATCAATGGAATGTTGTGACTGCAACGTACCGTTTTGATATGGCCATCGAAGAAGATTTGATCGAAGAAGTCGCTCGTATCTATGGTTACAACAACATACCTAATACTGCGCCCGTTGGTTCTTTGAGCATGCCGGACCATAAAGAGTCTAACATCAGTTTAAAGCGTGTGCGTAGCATGTTGGTGGCGCGTGGATTCCAGGAAGCCATTACCTACAGTTTTGTCGACCCTAAGCTTCAAGATAAGGTACATCCTGGCTGTGAGGCTATGATCTTACCTAATCCTATCTCTATCGAGATGTCGGCAATGCGACTGTCGTTGTTTACCGGTTTGCTAGGGGCTGTTGGTCACAACCAGAGTCGTCAGCAAAATCGAGTTCGTTTATTCGAAACCGGGCTTCGTTTCGTGCCGGATACATCAGCTGATTCAAATGTGCGTCAACAGCCTATGCTTGCTGCTGTGATCTCTGGTAATCAGAATGACGAACATTGGTCAATGGAATCTAAGACGGCTGACTTTTTTGACCTAAAGGGCGATCTTGAAGCAATTATCGGCTTGACAGTTTCCGATGGAGAATTTACTTTTAGATCAGCAACTCATCCTGCGCTTCATCCGGGGCAATGTGCTGAAATATTAAGAAATGATCAGGTCATAGGTATTATAGGTACGGTTCATCCGAGCTTAGAAAAGCCGTTTGGTCTCAATGGTAAAACAATTGTTTTCGAGCTTGAATTAGACGCTTTATTGCATGCTAGTTTACCGCAAGCTCAGGCTGTATCTAAGTTCCCGGCCAATCGCCGTGATATAGCTATGGTTGTAGATGACAATATTTCTGCTGGTGATGTTGTAAAAATGATAAGAAAAGTTGGCCAAAATCAGTTGGTTGGCATAAACTTATTCGATGTATACCAAGGTAAAGGCGTTGAGTCAGGCAAAAAGAGCCTAGCGATCGCACTTACATTACAAGATAACACTCGTACACTTGAAGAAAAAGAGATAGCTGAGATGGTTGATTCAGTGGTTTCTGCACTCAAGTCAGAGTTCAACGCATTGTTGAGGGATTAAAAGTATGGCACTTACCAAAGCCGAAATGGCAGAGCATCTTTTTGAAACGCTTGGAATTAATAAGCGTGTAGCTAAGGAGATGGTTGAGACGTTTTTCGAAGAAATTCGCCAAGCGCTCGAAAGTGGTGAGCAGGTCAAGTTATCTGGCTTCGGCAACTTTGACCTTAGAGATAAGAATCAAAGACCGGGAAGAAACCCGAAGACAGGTGAAGATATCCCTATCTCAGCTCGTCGCGTCGTCACCTTCCGTCCAGGACAGAAGTTGAAAAGCCGCGTAGAAGAAGCTAACGCGAAAAAGTAATTTCGTTGTAGTTCAAGTTAAGGCCACTCAAGCGAGTGGCTTTTTCTGTTTCTTTTCGGTCATCTTTTCATCGTCTTTTAGGTGTTTAATTAAACAATGAGTGCTTACTCTTTGTTTAATTAGCTTTTTTCATCTTGATGATGTCATGTTTCTTTTTATTTCTAGCTCGAGGCCAGTATCTTGTCGAGAAAGCCAAAGTATTTTGATCGTCGTTTTACACTCGATTTATTGCATCCTAAGTATTTTTTTACTTGGATTGGTATCGCCATCTTGGTTCTGTTTGGGCTTATGCCGGCTTGGTTGCGTGATCCTATTGCACGGCAACTGGCAAAATTAGTCACTAAGATAGCTAAAAAGCCTATTTCGGTGGCTAGAACGAATCTGACCATCTGTTTTCCCGAAAAGTCGTCACAAGAGATCGAGTCTCTGATCAATGAGAATATTGAAAACTTCGTGATGATACTGCTGGCGCAATCTGAGCTGATGGTACGTTCCAGAGTCAATCTCAGACGCAGAGTCAATCTCATAGGTTTTGAACATGTAGAGCAGGCGAGGGCGGCGGGTCAACCTGTGGTCTTCATTATGCCTCATGTGTGGGGGATCGAATACGCAGGATTGAGACTCAATTTAGACCTTCCTATGGTTAGCATGGCCAAGGCACATAGAAATGGCCTGTTTAACTGGTTTAACAACCGTATGCGCAGCTCACTCGGTGGCAACATCTACATGCGAGAGGCGGGTATTCGCGCCCTATTATCTGAGCTTAAGAATAACAACAGCTTTTTTTATCTGCCCGATGAAGATCTTGGCCCGGAGAAGAGTATCTTTGCGCCGTTCTTAGGTACGGTTAAAGCCACCTTGCCCGTTGTGGGCCGTTTAGCTCAGGCCGGAAATGCTCAGGTGATGCCGGTGAAGATAGGTTACGATCAAAAAGCGCGTCGCTATGATTTGACCGTGATGCCAGCCATCGCCCCTGAAGAAATGAAGGGGAAAGAGAATGAAGCCTTAGCGCTGAACAAGGCGGTAGAGCAGGTTATCTTGGCTTACCCTGAGCAGTATATGTGGTTTCTTAAGGTGCTGAAGACACGACCCGAAGGCGAAGCCCCGCTGTATTGAGCTTGGTACTGAATAAAGGGTAGAGCGAAAGAAAAATGATTTGGCTCTACCCTTTTCGCATATATGACCATCCTTGCGACTTGTTGATAAGTCAAATAATAAGCTCAGCAAGGTACAAGTGTTAGATTTCAGCAATATGCGATTTACAGATCCCATAGACATAGTCATCCACATACCTGTTGTTGATTATCGAATTCTGTTGCAAACAGCCTTCACGAATAAAACCCAGTTTTTCGAGCAATTTAAATGATCCAGTATTTTCTACTGAACATGTCGCCGTTAACTTGTTTAATTGCAGCTCTTCGAATCCGTAATCTTTAACCAAATTTAATGCCTCACCAGCAAAGCCTTTGCCTTGCGCACTTTGTTTGATCATATAACCAACTTCAGCAATTTTAGCCTCATGGTTAATAATTTTGAGGCCTAAGTGCCCCAGTTTCTCGCCAGAATCGAGGGATGATATGCTAAATGATAGCCAGCTGTTACTTTCGGGAGTCCAAGGCCGTGACTTTATCTCAAAAGCTGCAACCGCTTCTTCGTAAGTGAAAGGCGCATAAACATGCTTCATGGTTTCGGGGTCCATGAAAAACTCTATA
Organism: Shewanella psychrophila; assembly: GCF_002005305.1. Lineage (NCBI taxonomy): Bacteria > Pseudomonadati > Pseudomonadota > Gammaproteobacteria > Alteromonadales > Shewanellaceae > Shewanella > Shewanella psychrophila. Next base: position 1,464,114 of record NZ_CP014782.1, on the reverse strand, counting down.
AACAGATCTCTATCCGTTTCATCGAATGGTGAAAGCGTTATTCTTTGATTCGATAACAGCACTGCCTCTCCTTGGTTTTTAAATACTGCCTAAGATTCTCATACTTTTTATGAATACTCTAGTGTGGATTATTTCGATTGGTATTAGGATTTTATTGTTTTGATTTAGTCGGTTAGTCTTGGTAGAGGCATGTGGAAGAAAGGGTAATTGTCCAATGGCAGAGGAATGTGATACACAAAAAAGCCGCAAATTCTCGGAAGAGTTGGCGGCCTGATTTGAGTGACTTACATGCGAGCGACTTGATATGAGTTAAGTCATTCGACGATATCTACTCAGATTCGTTGCAAGCGCTTAGTCTGCAATCAGTTGATAATCATTGCGAAGAATATCGATGATCTCTTGCTTCGGATTCTCGCTGATATGTAGCTTCTCACCGATAACCTTCTCTGCGATGCCAACATAAGTGTTGGAGATATCCATCATCACTTGAGTTGGTAATTTGTTATCTTGTGCCAGTGAGAAACGCTCAGGCATGCGCTCTTTGTTGAGAAGAATATCAGGGTCTGGGAAGTGGTTAAGTAGCCACTGTCTAAAGCCTTCCTTCGATTTTTCTATGATATTACCTTCACGATGCGCCGGACCATCCCAGATGCGTGAGCTGTCAGGAGTACCCACTTCGTCCATATAGATAAGTTTCTCTTTACCATCGGCGCCTTTGACATAGCCAAATTCAAACTTGGTATCGATGAAGATCTGATCTTGCGCGGCAAGGGCGTCACTGATCACGGCAAAGCCTTCTTTTAATAGCTTCTCGTACAGGTCAATATCCGATTTTGCATGGAAATTAAAGCCTTGTAGATGACGCTCAAGATCGGCTCGTGAAATGTTGACATCATCGGCTTCTGGTACGCCTTCAAGGCCAGTAAGCACACCTTTGGTAGAGGGGGTGATTAATAGCTCAGGTAGCCTCTGGTCTTTTTTAAGGCCTTCAGGCAGTGTTATGCCACAGAATTCACGTTCACCTTTAGTGTAAGCGCGCCACATAGAGCCAGTAATGTATTGTCTGGCTATCGCTTCAACCATCACGGGCTGGGCTTTTTGAACAATCCAAACAAATGGATGAGGGACGTCCAGAATATGGCTATCGGCTAAGCCTTTCTCTTTGAATAACTTAAACCAGTGGTTCGAGATGGCATTGAGTGCAGCACCTTTACCGGGGACGCCATTGAGGCCATTTTCACCTTGCCAGACACAATCGAATGCTGAAATTCGGTCGCTAATCACCATGATCGCCAGTGGCGTATCTTTAGGTACGTCATAACCTTTCTGTTCGATTAGACGGGCACTATCCTCAGCCGTAAGCCAATAGACACTGCGTACCTTACCTGAATGAACTGGCTTATCTGTGCGGATAGGCAGATCATCATTTACTGCTAGAACTTTGTTTGAATGATTCATAGGATATTTTTTATGGTCTATGTTATTGGTTGTAGTAGGTGTACATAATCGAGTGGATTGTAACAGAACTTACATTTTCCAACACTATGGTAAAAGGAGAATTGACTGTTTTTGACTGACTTTATCCAGAATGATTGGTTAACCTTTACTCTGGCTATATCGATAGTTCAGAAGGTGTTAGTCAAACTGAATTTAATCTTAAAAGGATAGATTTAGTGCTATTTCGATTCTGAGTGCAGCGTAAAAGTCAGTATAAAATACAAAAAAACTGTTTAGCTCATAAAACCTGATAGTAAAAATTAACCGCTATCTTCATCTTTTTTGTTGAGCCTGCTATTACAATAGATAGATGGCGTTTATTCCAATTAACCCATCAAGGATCAGGAGCTGGCTGAATATTTGAAAAGTGAGCTAAGCGTGTTTTACCAACAGAGCGATAAACTCAGGGCTACTTTTGATAAAGCAGACCCTTGGTATAAGTGTGGGCTTACTTTATTATTAGCGCTACTTTGGTCACTAGGGGCAGTATTTTCTTTCGCGACTGCTGGGACCGTAACAGAGTCGCCCAATACAAGCGGTAGGGCTAAGCCCATTATATTCGTGACCAGTGCCTATGCGCCCTATGTGATCAATTCCGGCGGTTTAGCCAGTGGTCTGTTTCCGGAAATTGTGTCTGCGGCTTTTCAAGAGATGAATCACCAGGTTGAATTTCAGTTTCAACCTTGGGTAAGGGGCGAGAAAACGGTGGGGGCCGGTAGGGCGTTTGCGACCTTTCCCTATTTAAAAAATCCCGCCAGAGAGTCAGTATTTGATTTCTCAGAACCTGTGCTATTTTTTTTCCCGAAATTTTTCTATAACACAGATAGGTTTCCCTATGGATTTGAGTGGGAAGTATTAACTGACTTTAAAGACTACAGAGTCGGTGGTGTCAGAGGCTATTGGTATGAAAACAGCTTTAAACTGGCAGGCATAGCTGCACATTATGTGACATCAGATAAACAGAACATAGAAATGCTACTGATGCAGAGAATTGATTTTACACTTATTGATGAGCTGGTTGGCTGGAATTTAATTCGCGAAACGGCGCCAGATAAAATAGATAAGTATGCGGTGGCCAGTAGACCCGAAAGCAGTGACGCGTTTCACCTGATGATTTCCAGAGATTATCCTAATGCCAAGCTGCTCAGGCTGACCTTCGATTTAGGCTTACTTAGAATAAAGCAAAATGGCGTTTATCAGCAAATATTAGATAAATATCGAGTGACGGCTGAGTATGGGACGCCTTAGACTTTGACCTAGACCTAGGTTGAAACGAAGCAATAAAACCTCAGCCATTTACTGCTTACCCATGTATAGGGGACATGTCTTCATTACAAAAAAGAGCGCTGAACGCGCTCTTTTTCTATCGTCATTAATTATCGACAAAGATCGATGCTCAAGACTCTGAGGCGGCGGTGTGTCGCTGCATCAAGTTGTTGGTAATATCATTCATGGTTAAGTCTTGATCTTCGAGTAAAACCAGCAGGTGATACATGAGATCAGATGCTTCATCGATCAATTCTGGTTTGTCGTTAGTGGCCGCGGCCAGGGCGGTCTCCAGACCCTCTTCGCCAACTTTTTGGGCGATACGTTTAGTGCCACGTTCGAACAGGTGTGCGGTGTAACTAGACTTAGGATCATCGCCCTTACGAGAGGCGATAAGCTTCGCCAGATTATCGATAAAGGGGTGGGCATTACCATCTGGCCAGCAGCTCTCACGTTGGAGGTGGCAGGTGGGCCCATTGGGAATGACCTGCACCAGCAAGCTGTCGTTATCACAATCTTTGTCGATGGCCACTAATTCCAGTGTGTTGCCAGACTCTTCCCCTTTGGTCCATAGACGCTGCTTAGAGCGGCTATAAAATGTCACTTGTTTAGTTGCAAGGGTTTTTTCTAATGCTGCTCGGTTCATGTAGCCAAGCATTAATACCTTGCCTGAGAGGTGGTTCTGCACCACTGCCGGGATCAAGCCTGCTTGCTTTTCCCAATCCAGTTGACCTTCAAGTGCTTCATTCGTGTTTGTTTGTGTCATTATTTTTCCTGCTACCGATATCGATTCATGTTATCTGTATTTCGCTGACTAAGGTAAGCCAGGCTAAGACAAGATGAATGAGACGATTGAAAACGAGTTAGTATCTGATGGCGATGTGCTGAGCCCTTAGATAGCGTTTAAGTGCTTGAATATCTATGATCCCTTTATGAAATACACTGGCCGCCAATGCTGCATCGACGCCGGCTATCTCAAATACATCCTTAAAATGTGCCATGGTACCGGCGCCACCTGAGGCGATCAGGGGAACATCGCATATTTCTCGTACTATGGACAACTGTTTTAAGTCATAGCCCTGACGTACACCATCTTGGTTCATCACATTGAGGACTATTTCGCCACAACCACGTTTCTGGACTTCTTGCACCCAGTCTTGAGTAAACCACTGAGTGTCCTTGGTGGCGGCTTCATCTCCGGTAAACTGTTTGACTTTATAGCTGTCGCTATTGGCATCGTAATAGGAGTCTATGCCTATGACGATACATTGCCTGCCAAACTCATCCTGCAAGCGTTCAATTAAGCTAGGATCGGTCAAGGCAGGTGAATTGATTGAGATCTTGTCGGCGCCAAAGGCGAGCTTCTCACGTGCCTGTTCTATGCTTTTAATACCACCAGCGACGCAGAAGGGAATATCTATCTGCTCCGCGACGCGGCTGACCCAAGACTTGTCGATAACCCTGTCATGGGCGCTGGCGGTAATATCATAAAACACCAGTTCATCGGCGCCTTCTTCGGCATAACGTGCCGCTAAAGGCACGATATCACCGACAATTTCATGGTTTCTAAACTGTACGCCTTTAACGACTTTGCCATCTTTAACATCTAGGCAGGGGACAATACGCTTAGCGAGCATCTTTTTCTCCCGAGCTGTTTGCTCTTAATTCTATGTCTACCGAGACATTTGGCCAGCACTCAATAGCTTGCTTAACGGTAAAGTTCTCGATGAGCAGCGCCTTACCTATGATGATGCCATTAGCGCCGCTATCACGTACGGCTGCAACGTCATCAAGAGTGGCGATACCGCCGGATGCTTGCCAGTTAATCTCGGGGTAAGAGGTGGCAATTTCTTTATATAGCTCGGTATTTGCGCCCTTAAGCGTGCCATCACGGCTGATATCTGTCACTAAGGCATGCTTTAGTCCATAAGGTGTGAAGGCTTCAACCAAAGACTCAAGAGACTTACCGCCGCCACTCTGCCAGCCTGATACCGCCACGATCTTCTCACCGCTATCATTAATGTTGACGTCCAGTGCCAGACAGATGGCTTCAGATCCATACTTTTCAAACCAGCTCTGTACTAACTCGGTCTCTTTTACCGCTAAGGAGCCAATAACCACACGCTTAACGCCAATCTCTAACAGCTCTGCTACTTGCGCTTCAGAGCGGATACCACCGCCTACTTGAATGTTTGCATCGAGACTAGCAACCAGCTCTGAGATTAGCTCAGTCTGGCGTGCACCGGGATCTTTCGCGCCGGTAAGGTCGACGATATGCAGCCACCTGGCGCCTTGGTCTTGATAGGATTTAAGCTGAGAAAGTGGAGAAAGATCGAAGGTAGTCTTCTGGTTATAGTCACCCTGGTAGAGACGAACCACTTTACCTTCAATGAGATCGATTGCCGGAATGATCATGCTCTGCTCTCCCTATTGAGTTCCGAACCTGTTTGGTTAAGTGATTGAGTGTTCATGGCTAAAAAGTTACTTAATATTTGCGAGCCAACTTCTGCACTTTTTTCTGGGTGGAACTGCACGCCCATAAAGTTATCTTTAGCGATAGCGGCACTGAAATGCTCGCCATATTCACATGTCGCGATAGTAAATTCGCTCAGAGGCGCCCTATAGCTATGAACGAAATAGAGGTAGCTCCCCTCGGGAATGCCTGTAAACAATGGATGAGACGAAGGACTGATTTGATTCCAGCCCATATGAGGCAGAGGCAAGCCCTGGCTGTCTAAATCTGTAATTGAAGTGGGGATGAGCCCTAAACATTCACAATCTGTCTTTTCACCAAGTGTCTCGTTACTAGAGTCGCGTCCGCCTTGTTCTTTTGATTTATCTGACATCATCTGCATGCCTAAACACACACCAAGCACAGGTTGGTGAAGTTTTTGAATCAGCTTGACCAGTTGCTTGTTGTTGAGGGATGCCATCGCGGCACCTGCGGTGCCGACGCCAGGGAGCACCACACGCTGGGCGGCTTTTATAACGTGATGATCATCACTGATCACCACATCCTTTGTTAGACGCTCGAAGGCATAACGCACCGAGTTTAAGTTAGCGCAGCCCGTGTCTATTATCACGGTAGAATGCGTGCGTTGGCTCATAGCACACCTTTACTCGAGGGCAAAAGGTCGCCCTCGACTTTCACGGCCTGACGAAGGGTGCGGCCCAGAACTTTAAACAGACTTTCAACCTTGTGATGATCGTTATCACCCAGGGTCTTGAGGTGTAAGGTACAACGTAATCCGTCTGAAAATGAACGGAAGAAGTGCGGTACCATCTCGGTGGCCATCTCACCAACCATCTCACGCTCAAACTCACCGCTGAACTTAATGAAAGGGCGACCGGACAGATCGAGTAAGCATTCGGCGCTCGCTTCATCCATTGGGATACTGAAACCAAAACGTGCTATACCACGCTTATCGCCAAGGGCTTGCCTTAAGGCATCGCCGATAGCCAGTGCCGTGTCTTCTACGCTGTGGTGATCGTCTATTTCGAGATCGCCATCGACCTTAACGTCCATCTTGAAGTTGCCATGGGTGGAGATCTGCTCCAGCATGTGGTCGAGAAAACCTATACCGGTTTCTATCTTGCCTTTAGTCTGTGAGTCGAGATCGATAGTCACGCGAATATCTGTTTCTTTGGTGGTGCGCACCACAGTCGCGATACGATCTGTGTGCAGCAGCTGTGCTGCGATGTCATCCCAATTTAGGTTTTCACGGTCATACAACAGACCCTCAATTCCCATGGCCTCGGCTAAGCCCATATCTGTGTGACGATCGCCGATGACGGCAGACTGGGTGAAGTCTACCTTACCTAAGGTGAGATAATCTTTAACCAGGCCAAGTTTAGGTTTACGACAGCTACAATTCTCATCATCAAAATGAGGGCAGATAAGCACTTCATCAAACTTGACGCCTTGACTGCCTAAGATCTGCATCATCATGTCTTGGGGCGCATCGAAGTCATCTTTAGGGAAGGAAGGGGTTCCCAGACCATCTTGGTTGCTCACCATGACTAAGCGAAAACCTGCGCTTTGCAGCTTTAACAGAGCGGGGATGACCTGGGGCTCAAAGACGAGCTTTGCTAGGCTATCAACCTGTTTATCTGTTACTGGCTCTTCGATGATGGTGCCATCACGATCGATAAATAGAATTTTCTGTTTCATGCTCTTTCACCTTAAAATAAAATCTTGTCTATCTAATTATTAATTTGGGTACAGTAAGCTGTTTCAGCCTGACGCAAGTAAATCGAGAAGGTAGTCGGTCTGTTTATTATTAGCAAAACTAAAACGAATACAGTTAGCTAAGCTTGGGTCACTATAGGAGCGGGCGACGACGCCGCCCTTAGCCAAAACATCCCAGAGAGTTGAATTAGCATCGAGTCGGGCTAATACGAAGTTGCCGTTAGCTGGGAGTACCTTGGCACCATAGCTCTGGAGGGCATCACTTAAGCGTGCTCCGCATCGCTTTAATTCGCTGACTTGTTGCTGCATCAGTTTGATCCCAGCTCGGCTTAATGCACTGGTAGCCAGTTCCGCAACGGGTAGCGGCACCGGGTAGGGGGCAATGACGCGCATCACCATCTCGCAGATACTTGGGTTCGATAACATAAAACCACAGCGTGCGCCAGCCAGTGCGAAGGCTTTGGATAGGGTCCTGAGCACGACTAAGTTATCGTATTTCTTGATAAGGTCTGCCACGCTATAGTCTGGGCAAAACTCAATATAGGCTTCATCGACAACGACTAGGCTATCGGGCAACTGATTGATCACTTGCTCAATCGATGCCTTGTCGATAACGGTACCGGTGGGATTGTTGGGGTTACAGATAAACACCAGCTTGGCATTATTGACTTGAGAGGCAATGTCTTGTGGCAGTTGGTAATCATCAGTCAATGTTAGCGCGCTAACCCCAACGTTGAAGGTTCGAGCGCTGATGGCGTACATGCCATAAGTCGGCCCAAAACAGGCAATGCTGTCTTGACCTGGCACGCAGAAGGTACGAATGAGCAGCTCAATGGCCTCATCTGCGCCGCGACTGGTGATGATGCATTCTTTGGCTACACCGCTGTAACGACTGTATGCAGAGATAAGCGCTGGTGGCTGGCACTCTGGATAGCGGTTGATATCGGCCAGTGCTGCATTATTAAAGGGAGACTCGTTGGCATTGATCCAGATATCACCTTGCCCACCGATACGTCTCGCCGACTGATAAGGCTGTAAATTAAGCAGCTCTGGGCGCGCTAAGCGCTGGGCAAGTGTGTTTGAGTTCTCTAAGTTCATGATGCTTTCCCTTCCTGTAAACTCAAGCTATCTAGGCGTACTTTAACCGCATTCTTGTGGGCATCGAGCTGCTCAGCAGCTGCCAAGGTCATCACGGTTTCACCTAAGCCTAAAAGACCGTCGGCTGTGAGTTCCTGCACTGTAAAGCGGCGAGAGAAATCAGCCAGAGACAGGCTGGAAACAGCACGGCTATAACCGTATGTTGGCAGGACATGGTTAGTGCCACTGGCGTAATCGCCAACCGATTCAGGGGTGTAAGCACCTAGGAACACAGAGCCTGCTGCGCGAATCGAGTTCAACAGTTCACGAGGTGTTTCTGTTTGAACTATCAGATGCTCAGGGCCATACAGATTAGACACAAGGGTCGCTTGCTTCATGTCTGTAACTAACAGAGTGCGACTGGACTCCAGGGCTAGCTGAGCTATCTCCATGCGCGGCAGGGCTTCGAGTTGACGATTGAGGGCTGCATTGACCTTATTGGCCAAGGTTTCACAATTGGTGACTAACATGACCTGTGAATCGGGGCCATGTTCGGCCTGAGACAAGAGATCTGCAGCGATAAATTCAGGGTTTGCCGTTTTATCGGCAATGACGAGTACTTCGGAGGGGCCTGCTGGCATATCGATGCTCACCACACAGCGGCTGTCTTGAGACACCAGTCGTTTGGCTTCGGTGACAAAGCGGTTACCCGGGCCAAATATCTTATCTACTGCCGGAATTGATTCTGTGCCAAAGGCTAATGCTGCGATGGCCTGTGCGCCGCCGACTTGATAAATCTCATTGATCCCACATTGTTTCGCTGCATACACGATGGCATCGTTGATCGGTGGTGGGCTGACCAAGACTCGCTGCTCACAGCCTGCAATTTTTGCAGGTAGAGCCAGCATCATCACGGTGGATATTAGCGGCGCCGTGCCACCTGGAATATACAAGCCCACTTTTTCAATCGCTTCAGATCTAAGCTCACAACGTATGCCGTCTTGAGTTTCGATGCTGATAGGTGCAAATTTTTGCGCCTGGTGAAATGATTCTATATTGGCCATGGCTTGTGCGATGGCCTGCTTGATATCCCCATTGACACGAGCACAGGCTGCATCGATTTGCTCAGCCGATAACCTAAGTTCAGTTAGGCTCACGCCATCAAACTGCTGATTGTAAGATAACAGCGCAGCATCTTTATCAGTTTGAACCTTGTTAACGATGGCCGAGACACTTTGCTCCAGGCTTTCATCCCCGACCAGAGCCGAACGGCTCAGGGCCGTTCTACGCTCTGTTTGGTTTAAATCTTGCCAATTGAGGATCTGCATGTTTTTTATTACCCCATCATCTTTTCAATTGGCATCACTAAGATAGAAGTCGCGCCGAGTTTTGTTAGTTCTTCCATGGTGTCCCAAAACAAATCTTCTGTGCTGACGGCGTGGATGGCGACGCGATTGGTATCATCGTTGAGGGGCAGCACTGTTGGATTTTCAGCACCAGGGAGTAGGGCAACGATTTGCTCCAGTGTCTCTGTCGGCGCGTGTAGCAAAATATATTTGCTTTCTTTGGCACGAACCACACCATTGATGCGAGATAAAATCTTGTTGATCAAGGCTTGTTTATCTTGGGTTTGAGTCTGCGTAGACTGAATGATGCAGGCGTTTGAGCGGTAGATGACCTCAGTTTCATACAGGCCATTTGCTTCTAATGTGGCACCGGTTGAAACCAGATCGCAGATACCATCGGCCAGACCCGCTCGCGGCGCAACTTCTACCGAGCCCTTGAGCATACAATCGTTGTAGGTGATGCCTTTCTTCTGCATATAGCGACGAAGCAGGTTAGGGTAAGAAGTGGCGATACGCAGGCCTTCAAGAGACTCGGCATTTTCATAACAAAATTCATTGGGTACGGCGAGCGACAGGCGGCAGGTACCAAAATCTAACTCTCTAAGTTTGATACAGCGTGAAGGCTTATCGAGTCTCTCACGTTCAATTTGCTCCTCTTCGAGCACGTTCTCACCTATGATCCCCAAGTCGACCACACCATCCATCACCAGACCCGGGATATCATCGTCACGGACGCGTAGCAGGTCGATGGGCAAATTGTCTGAGTGTGCGATGAGGCGTTGCTCGTTGATGTTAAATTTTACACCACAGCTTCTTAGCAGCTTCATCGATTCTTTCGAGAGGCGACCGGACTTTTGGATAGCGATACGTAATCTGTTTGACTCTGACATGATGTAATTCCTATAAGTTGATTCAAATATCTGGTTTAATTTTTTATCCAACTGATTTTATCTTTATAAGTCAGTTGGATAATTGCAAAATTTGTAAAACGAAAAACCCCCGGAATTCCTTCCAGGGGTTCTTGATATTCTTGAATCAACCGCCGGAAGGAAATAGTCCTTCGGCAGTGAGCTTCCGAAGGCTACCGCATATGGTGATGATGATGGATAGTGTTCAGAAGCTGTATCATAATTTTGTCTCTTTCTTGATTAAGTGCTGAGCCTGATGACTCAAAATAATTTCACAAGCTTACTTGCCTGTGTTGATATTTAAACTAAACATTTTCGTAATTGATTGCAACCACTAATTTAGGCCTATGAATATTCTTCAAGCATAAGTTATAGAGATAAGCATGGTTCCTAGAGGGGGAGATGACCTGTTTTGTATTTAGAACAGCGAACATGACAGAATTTCATACGGATTACTTGGTTTTTTAATGAGTTACTCTTGTTTTTAAAACAGGTTCTTTTGGTAAGCTTTTGGTGTGATGCCTAATTGTTTCTTAAAGTATCGACCCATATGGCTTTGGTTTGAGAATCCGCAGTTCAACGCGATATCCATTAAATTATCAGATGTTGTCTTGATAAGGTGCTTGACCTGCTCGATTCTGACATAGGTGAGATACGCTTGTGGCGTGCGGGCAAAACTTTCCTTAAACATGCGGCAAAAATGATATTCACTCAGCTGAGCAAGTGAGGCTAATTCACTTAAAAATATCTGACGATAGAAATTGGCGTGGATAAAGTCCCTGACTTTTTTGACGGTTGCGGGAGAAAGGCCTCCTTTTAACTGACCGACATGTTTAGTCATAGTGCTGTTTTGTAGCAGTGAAACCAGTATGGTATTGGTCACCTGCTCAAGGGCCAGCGGACTGGTTTGATGCCAGTTGGCTTGAGCCATATTGTATCGATAAAGTGACTCTAGTCCAGGATTCTCGAAGAAGGTCAATTCAGGTAAGGCTATGGTGCGTGGGTCCATATCGAATACTTCAATGGCCAGTTGCTTTAGGTAACTGTCATCGAAGTAAAGGTGCATAAATTGCTGGGGAGTCCCAAGTTGCCAACGACTCTCGCTGCCTTTAGGCATCAAACAAAATCGTCCCGGAGCACCGAATCCAGATCGCACATCGGTACGGTGGGTTTGATAACCGCCGCTAAGGTACATACTTAGGGTGTGTTGTTTCTCATTGACGTAGAATAAACGCTCCTGACTATTTTGATAATGAGCCCAGCCGAGGTTATTTGTTAGCGTCTGCTGGCGAAAACAAAGTTTGTGAGATTGATTAAAACTAATGTGCTTATTGGTTGTCATGGCTAAAGCATAACCTCTTGACCCCTTACGCTCAAACCTACAAAGAAACTAACCGCAAGATTGTGTTATTTATCCCCGGAACGTGACAGATAATGAGTGACTCAGACGTCATAATTCCCCTCAAGCATTGGGTTTGAATAAGGCATAGTATGACGGCAATCTTATATTTGTTAATGATATTCGTTTGGGGATTTTCCTGGATAGCCATTAAATGGCAGGAGGGAAGTGTACCCACAGAAATCTCAATATTTTATCGATTTGTCAGCGCAGCAATATTGATGTTTTTGATAGGCATTGTGTTTAAGAAGTTTCAGAAAACTAAGCCAGATAACCATGTGTTTTTTGCGCTTCAAGGCGTGTGTTTGTTTTGTTGTAACTTCCTAGCCTTTTACGGTGCAACTCATTATATTGCCAGTGGTTTGACCGCTGTGGTGATGGCCACGGCTCCCATTTTTAATGCCGTTCATGGCAGGTTAATTTATGGCACTCAAGTCAAACCGAATTTCTGGTTCGGTGTCGTGGTGGGCTTGAGTGGTATTTGCCTCTTGTTTGGCGTCGATCTCATTCAAGCTGAGCTGTCTAAAGATCTGCTTTATGGCTTAATGTTGTCGTTAATGGGTACTTGGTGTTTCTCTATGGGCAATATGATCAGCATCTATAATAGTCGCAAGCAGATTCAACCTTTTACCGCGACGAGTTATGCCATGGTATATGGGTGTATTGCGTTGTTTATCATCATTACCCTCAAAGGCTTAAGTTTTGAAATCGACATGAGTCCTAAATATCTGATGAGTCTAGTTTATCTGGCTGTTCCAGCATCTGTGATCGGATTTACTGTGTATTTGATCTTGGTAGATAGATTAGGCGCAAATCAAGCATCGTATCTGATGCTGATCACGCCGATTGTTGCTCTTATGGTGTCGAGTATTTTTGAGGATTATCAGTGGAGCCTTTTCTCTGGCCTTGGTTTAGTGTTAGTGATTAGCGGTAATCTCATAACGCAATTAAAACCAGTAGCATTGAGTGCTCACTGCAGGGCCGTTGTTAACAGATATAACCGCTGGCGGTGTCGAACGGCATAAGTGTTACCTCGATGGTTTGGAAATCGTAGCTAACGCATTCTTACCTTGGATAATGATTGAAACAGACATGACTTACAGCCCTACACTCAATATCAGTTTAGCTGAGGAGGGCTATATTTATCTGAATTAACATAAGAAGTGTTGGAAAAAAAGCAAGGATACGATACCACTCACCACAACCCAGATGAGATTAAAGCGAAGGCTCACTAAGGTACAGACAATAGCAGCAAGTACCTTAGGATTATGTAAGTTAAATTCCATGTTGGAGCCTGAGCCTAAGATCTCTACGGCGATAATTGCCGGAAGTACCGTTACCGGTACGAACCTTAAGGTCTTCTTTAGTCTCTCCGGCATGTCGAATGAGCCAGCCATACAGATAACCGAGAAACGTATGATAAAGGTGGCTAGAACCATCACTAAGGTGATGAGTAAGAAGTTATTCATATCTAGTTGACTGTGAACTTGTTCCATAATTTAAGCCTCACTGTGTACGGCGGGAAGAGATTGTACTTCTGTGTCTTGCTTGGCTTGTGCCGCCATTCTCTCGGTTGAAATATCCATTCTATAGCCTGCGTAGACTCCCGTGATAGCGGCGACGACTAATCCTAAAGAGTAGGGCAGCCCAGAGAGTAATATGCCTGTTACGCTAGCTACGATAGCGGCGACGATGCACTCACGACTCTTAACTTGGGGAATAACGATGGCAATAAATGCCGCTACCATAGCGAAATCCAGGCCGTAATGGGCTATCTCTGGGAAGGAAGATCCGACTAAGGCGCCAAGAAAGTTTGCAAATACCCAATTCATCCAAAAGCCCATCATGGCGGCGAGATAGAACCAGTGTCTCCCTGCCTTTTCTTGTTTAACCTCGCCTATGGTGGCCGCATAAACCTCGTCAGTGAGTCCGTATGCCATGAGTGCTCTTATGTGCATTGGATAATCTTTGATGTGTTCTGACAAAGATGCGCTATAGAGCAAGTGACGCAGGTTGATAATAAAGGTGGTGATCATGATGACTAAGATGCTGGCTGACGATTGTATTAAGCCGAGCGCCACCATTTGGGAAGAGCCTGCAAATACAGTAAATGACCAGAAAGTACTCTGCATTAATGTCATCCCGGCATTGATACTGATCGCCCCGACAATAAATGAAAAGGGAAAGGCCCCTATACATAAGGGGAAGATCGCTTTCAAACCGCCTTTGATGAGTGTGTTCATGTTTGACCTTAGTTAATTAAGTTGTCTTGATGCAAATATATTTGACTAAAAGGTGTTTATCAATAGAAGTATTTTAAAAAATCAAATAAATTTGAGGTTGATCAAGTTATGGCACTTTAATGAACTTAGTGAGCGTTAATTGTAGTGGTTCCCTCGTTGTAGCGGGTTTTAGTCGTGGTTCACTTGATGTTATGTGATCTGTATTTAGTCTGTGAAAATAAACTGCAAAAATACTTGCGCAAAAATAGTTGAGGATTTATGCTTGTTACAAGTTAAATAATTAGGGTTTATCATGAAAAAGATCATCACATCAGACAGCGCACCTGAAGCCATCGGTCCCTATTCCCACGGTAATGCTTATGGCAACCTCATCTTTACCTCGGGGCAGTTGCCCGTATGCAAGCAAAGCGGCGGCGTTGTCGAGGGGGGCATAACAGCGCAATCTCGTCAGTCACTGGAGAATCTTAAATCGGTGTTGGAAGCCGGAGGAGGGGAGTTAGCCACAGTATTGAAGACCACCTGTTATTTGTCAGATATTGCAGACTTCGCCGCGTTCAATCAGGTTTACCAAGAGTTTTTCAGTACTGAATGTCCCGCTCGAAGCTGTTTTGCCGTTAAAGATTTACCCCTTGGCGTCAAAGTTGAGATTGAAGCTATCGCTTTTAGCAAGTAGTACAAATCAATGAGTAAAAGCACTTAATTAAAGCCTGAGTAAATAATTACTTAGCAAATGATGCAAATAGCCTTGAGCAATTGGATTATCTCAAATGACTGTTTGCTATTACACAAGAGCATTGAGGGGACCCTATGAAACATCAATGGCAGCAATACCAAGACATTCTTAACGCCGTCGTCAAGCCTGCACTGGGCTGTACCGAACCTATTTGCGCCGCTTACGCATCCGCTGTAGCAGCGTCAATGTTGGCATCTAAGCCTGAGAGCATCTCAGTTCAGGTGTCCGATAACCTGTATAAAAACTCCATGGGTGTGTTTGTTCCAGGCACTGGTAAAATAGGACTGGCCATCGCTGCCGCAGTGGGCGCCATCGGCGGTGACGCCGAGGCAGGCCTTGAAGTGTTGGCATCTATCGAGCCTGCTCAGGTCGAAGTCGCTCAGGCACTCATAGATGCTGGAAAAGTCACTGTGAGTCGCACTCAAACCGATGAATTTATTTATTGTTATGTCTGCGTGAAGAGTGGTGATGATGTAGCCAGCGTTGAGATATCCGGTGGCCATACTCAAATCATAGAGAAAACCCTCAATGGAGAGATAGTGTTTGCTAAAGCTGTGAGTGCTACACGCTCGACGGCTGGGATCTGTGATGGCGTGGATATCAGCATTGAAGGTATCTATGCTTATGCGACTCAAGTTAATTTCGAGGATATTGGTTTTATTCTCGAGTCTGCCGAGTTAAATACAAAACTTGCCGCCGAAGGACTGAAACATGAATATGGCCTGCAAGTTGGGCGAACCATAGAAAAAAGCATTCAGGCTGGTTTTATGACAGCGGATTTTGCCAATAGTATTCTAATGCAAACAGCAGCGGCATCAGATGCCAGAATGGGAGGCGCCAGCCTTCCGGCCATGAGTAACTATGGCAGTGGTAATCAGGGAATTGCGGCGACCTTACCTGTGGTGATCACGGCTAAACATTATCTGGCCAGTGACGAATTACTTGCCAGAGCATTAATTATGAGCCATTTGGGGGCGATTTATATTAAGTCCTATTATCCGCCTCTTTCGGCATTTTGTGGTAACACAGTGACCAGTGCTGCGGCTGCCATGGCCATGGTGTATCTCGCTGGCGGCAACTACCAGCAGTCATGTTTCGCGATCCAAAATGTCTTGAGTGATTGCTCCGGTATGGTGTGCGATGGGGCTAAATCGACCTGTGCCATGAAGGTCAAGACCTCGACCGGCAGCGCTGTTAATGCCTTTATGCTGGCCATCCAGAGCACAGCGGCTCAAGATCAGGGTATCGTTGCCGAGGATGTGGAACACACAATACGCAATATTGGTCAGTTAGTTACCCAAGGTATGGTCTCCACAGACACCACAATCATTGATATAATGTCGGCTTAAATAGGTCATATAGGCTTAAATGTGACGAGCAGGCCTTATACCGCCGATTCGAACAGTGTCGGCGGATTATGTTCAGGGAGACGGTGAGTGCGAGAGTTAAGTGAAACAGATCATGCAATCCTTAAAGCCAGTGAAAATATCGTCGACGGTATTGCCGCTATGTATGGCGAGCATACCGAAGTGTTGCTTCACAGTTTAGATGTGAGCAATCCCTCTATCACTAAAATAGCCAATGGCCACATTACGGGTCGTTCGGTGGGGGCGCCTATCACTAACTTGGCACTGATGAAGCTCAATACTGGTCAGGATATCTCAGACTCTTATTTGACTAAGAGCCCGGACGGTAAAACCTTACGCTCCATTACTATTGTTATCCGCAACGCCCAACAAGATGCTATTGGTTTATTGTGTATTAACTCGAATCTGGATGCACCGTTTCAGTCTGTAATGGCGACCTTGCTCCCGGGACTTACACCACAGGTCGATGCTAGTTTCTCTCCTGAGACATTTGCGCGTAGTAATGATGAGATGATGCAAAGTTCTATCGAAAGTGTGCGCGCTCAAGTGATGGCTGATAGTAGTCTGTCACCCTCGAAGAAAAACCGTGAGATAGTCATACGCCTCAATGAACTTGGTATTTTCGATCTCAAAGACAGTGCTCAGATAGCGGCTAAGGGATTAGATATCTCTATACATACCATTTATCGTTATCTGAGGGATTTGAAAACCAGCTAACAAGCTCTATACTTTTCAGGCCCCATTTTGGGGCTTTTTATCACTTAATAACTAAATTTGATTGAGCCTGAAAATACTAATTTCATGATTAGTATTCGAAAGTTAGCAGATTTAGCCTTGCTATAAACTCTTGTTCAACCTCTAATTCTCGATTGGATAATACCAATCGCATTATCATAAAACCGCCCTTCATTGCCGCGGTTGAAGACTATACTTTTAGATGAGCTTGACTCATGTCATCACCTTAGGCTTCTGGCATATACCGTCAAGGTTTCCACAAGTTAGCCAATGTGATCTATAGCTGAATACCGAGGCGATAATAGGATGGGAAGTGAGAAGACTAGTGAAAATACATTCAACGACATTCCTATCGTCGAGTTAAGGCCGGGTATGTATGTAGTGTCTATTTCCACCGATAATCAAAAGTTGAGCATGAAATCTGAAGGCTATATCCTCAATGATGAAGGCGTGAGCAAGCTGGTTAAGTCTGGAGTCAAGCGAGTCTGTGTCGATCCGTCCAAAGAGAAGAAAACAGATCAGATCGATAAGGTGATGCTGGAGCCTAGCTCTGAAACACCGCCCAAAAATCAGCAGAAAGATAAGACTCAGGTTTCACTCGAACAGGAGATGAAGCAAGCCAGCACACTCTACCAAAATGCCAAAGTGTTACAGCAAAAAATGCTAGCTTCAATCACTGAAGGTAAAGTGATCGATGTTGAAGCGGTGCAAGAGAGCACCAATGCTATGGTGGATTCGATATTTAGAAACCAAGACGCCTTATCTTGTATGTCGCGGCTACGGATCAAAGATGAGTATCTAGTTGAGCATTCATTAAACGTCTGTATCTTGATGACGATTTTTGCCAAACACTTAGGTTTCGATAAGCCAAGCATAGAGGAGTTGGCCTTAGGCGCATTTCTTCATGATATCGGCAAGGTATTAGTACCTGATGAGATCCTTAATAAACCGGGGAAGTTTACCCAGGTGGAATATAAGATGATGCAAGATCATGTGTTATTGGGCCTCCGGGTGCTGGAAGAGACTCCAGAGATCTCAGATATCGCCATCAGCATGGTGAGGGAGCACCACGAGCGTATAGATGGTACTGGCTATCCACATGAATTAGAAGGAGATGAGATCTCTGAATATGGACTGATGATCGCCATAGTAGACAGTTACGATGCCATGACTGCGGAGCGTGTCTATAGATCTGGGATGCATCCGATAACCGCATTTAAAAACCTGATTAAGGAATCTCCCACTTATTATGATGAGGCCTTGGTTGAGCAATTTATTCAATGCTTAGGTGTCTACCCTGTGGGAACGTTAGTCTGTCTTAACAGTGGAAAAATTGGCCTAATCAGTAAACTCAATAAGAGTAAGCCACTGAATCCTTATGTTCGTATTTTTTACAATGCCAGATTGAAACAAGCTATCGCCATGGAAGAGATCGATCTTAGTGAGTCTAAATACAAGGACCAGATCGACAGATGTATAAAGCCTGAGGAGTTTAGTCTGAATTTGGTGGGCTTCTTCAAGGCTACTTTTATTGACTAAACTGCTATAGCTGCTTGGTATCGACTGATGGTCACTAAGGGCGTAGCTTTTTAGCATAGCACAGCCACTTTTTCTTTCCTTATTCCTGCTTAAATTTATCTCCTGAGCCTTGATGCCTTGTAATAAACAAGGATAATGCTGGTTTAATGATGATTTTTAGCTTTACAGCTCAATAAGTGAACGCCTTGATAAGCAAACTGACAATCGACAGTGAACAAGCCTTCGATGCCGATGGCGTACTCGCCAAGTATATTAAGGGGTACAGTACCCGAACCGTTCAAAAGCAGATGGCCTCAGCGGTCAGCAACGCCATTAATGGCAAAAGCAATCTGGTTGTCGAAGCGGGAACAGGGGTGGGTAAAACCTATGCTTATTTAATTCCTGCTTTGTTAAGCGGTAAACAGATCATCGTCAGTACTGGCAGTAAAAATCTTCAGGAACAACTTTTTTACAAAGATCTTCCAGCCTTACTCGACATGTTAGCTCTTGCTCCGAAACTGGCGCTCCTCAAAGGTCGCAGTAATTATTTGTGCCAACTGCTATTAGATAAACAGCTAGAGGCCTGTGAATCACATGAGCCTAAGGTATTAGACGATCTTTTACGAATAAATCAGTGGTCGGGGCAGACTACTGATGGCGATCTTGGGGGCTTGACTTCAGTGTCAGAAAATTCAGATGCCTTGGGACTCATAGCTAGCCAACGGGATAAATGTACCGGGAAAAAGTGCACTCACTATGAGACTTGTTTTACTCGTAAGGCTAGAGTCCGTGCCATGGACGCTAAAATTATCGTGGTGAACCATCATCTGTTCTTCGCCGACAGGATCCTCAAAGAAACTGGTTTTGCCGAACTTTTACCCGACTCTGATGTGGTTATTTTCGATGAAGCCCATTTATTACCCGATATAGCAGTGACCTATTTTGGTCAGCGAGTTTCAACTCGAAGCTTAGATAGCTTATTAGAACAGATCATAACCGTCTATCGAACTGAGCTGAGAGATTCCGCTCAGATTGAGCAGTTAGCTTCTCGTTGTATCAGCCGACTACAAAGTTGGCATCAACAGATGTACGATGCTTTTGCGACCGATTGGCGTCTGTTGATGGGTAATAAACACATAGCATCGGCCTCTTGGGCGATTATAGAAGAGTTGAAGGTGTTGGAGAGCCTCTTATTAGCGCATTTAGGCCGTAGTGAAGCATTGGATGAATGCACTGAAAATTTGGTGGCTTTCTCGAATAAGATGGGAGTGTTTTTTCAGTGTGAAAATAATCAAGCAGCTTACAGCATTGAATATGGTTACCGATACCTGACGTTGAGTATTGCGCCAATCAATGTTGCTAAGGAGTGCGAGAAGTTATTTGATGCTCATACAAGCTGGATTTTTACATCGGCGACCCTACAGATTAATCGTGACTTAAGCCTGTTCACTAAGGGGCTAGGCATAGATAAGAGCCAGCAGCTAATTTTGCAAAGCCCCTTCGATTATCGATCCAATGCCTTGTTGTGTGTGCCGCGTCATCTCTCAAAAGTAAGTAATCATGAAGCAGCAGTTAAGGAACTAATCGACGTATCTGTGAAGGCAATTAACGCAGCAAAGGGCCGAACTTTCATCTTGTTTACCAGCCATCGTATGATGAACGCCGTGGCTGCTCGCCTTCAAAGTCGTGTTCAATACCCTTTGTTAGTTCAAGGCCAGGGCAGTAAACAGAGCCTGATGAAGAAATTCAGGCAACTCGGTAATGCCGTATTACTGGGTACCGGCGCTTTTTGGGAAGGCGTCGATGTACGTGGTAAATTACTCAGCTGTGTCATTATCGATAAGCTCCCCTTCGTCTCGCCCAGTGACACCTTGTATCGAGCTAGAGCCGAGAGTGTGTCCAGAGACGGACGCGATCCTTTTACTTTGCTCTCTTTGCCTCAAGCTGTGATATCACTTAATCAAGGTGTTGGTCGTTTGATCAGAGATGAAAAAGATAAAGGGGTGTTGATTCTATGTGATAATCGCATAGTCAATCGTGATTATGGTCAGGCATTTTTGAACTCTCTTCCCCCCATGAGTCGAACCCGTGATATGGATAAGGTGGTGAGTTTCTTACAGCAGATAAAATAGTGCCTTTCTTATCTTTTCTCATTCCCAATCCTAGCTGCCGCCCATAATTTTGTTTTATTAACTATGCTTTTAGTTACCGATAGATATCATGGGTCCTTTCCATCCAGCTTAGAGAGGATGCCAAATAAGTATCTGCATGCCAAATGCACTGATATAGGTTTCTAGATGGCTGACTTTCAAACACGTTCTTCAATTAAGCTCACCATAGTTAAGAAGCAGCTGTTGGCTGGAGTGCTCAATCTTTTTTTGATGGTCATGGTTGGCTCTTACGCCGTGAGGCTAATGTCTCTTATAAGCATAGAGATTGAAGAGGTGGCCGAAATTGATCAACCCTTAATGAAGAGCGTGACTCAGATTGAACTCCACTCGTTAGAGCAAGAGACCTATTTCGAAAAGTTATTATCCATCATGCGCATCTGGTTTTTAAGCATAAGCTCGGAGTTAAATAATGTTGACTGATCTCAAGTTTAGAACCCAATTGTTGATGAGCTACGCAGTGATCTTATCATTTATGCTAGGTATCGCTATAGTGGTGTTTTTTAGTATTAAGTCTCTGGAAGACGATCTGGATTGGGTAAACCATACTCATGATGTATTAGCTAAAGCGGCAGAAATTGAAACCATAGCCATAGACATGGAAACAGGGATGAGGGGCTATCTGCTGGCGGGTAAAAGTGAGTTCTTAACTCCCTATGAGAGAGGAGATGAAGTCTTTCATGAACAGGTCAAGTCACTGATAATTGATGTCGAAGATAACCCTGAACAGGTGCGTCTGCTCGAGGAAATAATGGCGACCATAGATGAGTGGCACGTTGAAGTCACTAAGCCTGTGATTGCCTTAAGAGCAGAGATTGGTGACAGCAAGTCGATGAATGACATGGCTGATGTGATCAAGCAGGCGCGGGGAAAACAGTATTTCGATAAATTCAGGGCACACATAAAGATTTTTATCGAACGTGAAAAAGAGTCAGTCAAGAAGAGCCACGATAGACTCAAGAGCAGCACAAATACCCAAGATCTTAAACGGCTTGAGGAGGTAGAGGTCCATTCCTATCGTGCAATCACCATGGCTCAAGGCGTTCTTGCTGCTGCCGTCGATATGGAAACCGGAATGCGCGGCTTCTTATTGTCGGGACAAGAGCATTTTCTTGACCCTTATAAAGAGGGAAGTGTCCGCTTTCACCAGTTGCAGGAAGAGTTATCTGTGTTTGTAGCGGATAACACGCTGCAAGTGTCAACCTTAGCGGGAAGCCAAACCATCATAGATAGTTGGATAAGCGAGGTGGTGAAGTCACAAATTGAGTTACGGCGGGAGATTGGCGATGCAAAAACCATGGATGATATGGCTGATCTGGTAGGAGAGGCAAAAGGTAAAGTTTATTTCGATAAGTTTCGAGATAAAATAGAAAAATTTAGGGATACAGAGCTCATATTGTTAGCACTGCGAAAAGAGTCTTTGGCAGACACTGAGTCTTTAGTCACCCAGACGACTATCTTCGGCACATTATTAGCCATCTTTGTGGGCTTGGGCATTGCGTTCAGGTTAACAACGCGCATTGTGAGCCAGTTAGGTGGAGAGCCTGCTTATATCGCTGAAATAGCCAGAAAAGTCTCCAATGGCGATCTGAATGTAGAGCTGAAGGGAGACGAAAATGCACAAGGTATCTTTGCCGAGATGAAGCAGATGATGGTGACCCTAAAAGATAAAGCCAACCTGGCACAAAAAATTGCGGCTGGTGAGTTAGATCAAGTAACAAAGTTAGCGTCAGATAAAGATGTGTTGGGCCTTGCATTAAAGGAGATGCTGCGTAATTTAAACAGTGTTGCCAATCAGGCCGATGCACTCGCCAGCGGTGATTTTACCAAGGAAGTGGTGATCAAGAGTGATAAAGACAGATTAGGTACTGCATTGCACGAGATGAAGAGTCAGATCAATGAGCGTAATGCCTCTTTGTCCATGAGCCTCAATCTTAATCAAGGCATTGTCAATACCGCGGTAGATGGCATCATTTCCATCAAGGATGAGGGCACAATATTGTCGGTAAACTCTGCCACCGAGAGAATGTTCAAGTACTCGGCTAAGGCACTCATAGGCAATAATATTAAGATGTTGATGCCTGAGCCTTTTCATTCAGAACATGACTCCTATTTAAGTCAATATAAGAAGACAGGGATTAAGAGTGTGATCGGCAAGGGCCGAGAAGTTGTTGCTCTATGTAGTGACGGTAGTACATTTCCTATATTTCTTTCGGTGGGTGAGGTGAAACAAGGCGAAGGGGTGATGTATACCGGTTTTATTCGTGATATTAGTGTGCAGAAAAAGTTTGAAATGGAGATTTTAAAAAGTGAATCTCTCAACAAAGGACTGGTAAATACTTCCCTTGATGCGATTGTATCAATCAGCCCTGAAGGCGTGATTCTTTCCTGTAATCAGGCAACCGAGATTTTATTTCGCTATACCAGTGAACAGATGATAGGTCATAAAGTCAATATGTTGATGCCTAGTCCCTATACCGAAGAACATGATTCCTACCTTAAAAATTACCTGAGTTCAGGTGTCAAAAAAGTCATAGGTATGGGAAGGGAGTTGGTAGGATTGAGAAGCGATGGCAGTCAGTTTCCCATTTTTCTGTCTGTGGGAGAAGTTGTGCTCGAAACTGGCAAGGTGTTTACTGGTTTTATTCGTGACATCAGTGAGCAGAAGAAGTTTGAGCAAGAAATGGTTAAGAGTGAAACACTGAATAGAGGTATGGTAAACACTTGCTTAGATGCGATTCTGTCCATTTCAAGTAAAGGCGAGATCATAGCCTGTAACAGTGCCGCTGAAGCGCTATTTCAATATCGTTCAGATGAGCTGATGGGTAATAAGATCAATACCTTGATGCCCAGCCCATTTACCGAAGAGCACGACAGTTATTTAAATAACTACTTAACTACTGGTGTGAAAAAAATTATCGGTCAAGGCAGAGAAGTCATTGGTTTAAAGAAAGATGGCTCCACGTTCCCCATGTACCTGACTGTGGGTGAGGTGAAGCAAGGAGATGAAACTGTTTTTACAGGTTTTGTTCGCGATATCACCAAAGAGAAACAGTATGAGCAAGATCTAAGACAGACCAATGATGATCTCTTGAAGCAAAATGAGCTGAAGAACCAAGTGTCTATTATTAATGAATTGACCCAAGGAGCATCAGAGCTTGTGGTCATGGCAGATAATATTATCTCGGCGTTAGCCGAAATGATGCAAGCCGGACATGGAGTGCTCTACATCTGTGGAGAAGAAAGCGATGACTTGAGCCTGTCGGGTAGTTATGCGTTTAAGAAAAGAAAGGCGATATTATCTATTATTCCCTTAGGGGAGGGACTCGTTGGTCAGTGTGCTAAAGAGAAGAAAACCATCTTATTGACTCAAGTCCCCGGCGACTATATTCAAATTAACTCAGGTTTGGGTGAAAGCACGCCCATGAATGTACTGGTGGTTCCGGTATTATTTGAAGAGGAACTGATGGGGGTGATTGAACTAGCAACATTTCAAACATTCAGTGATGAACAAGTCGAGGTCATCGAACTCATCTGCAGTAATCTGGGTATCGTCATTAATAACCTTAGGAGCCAACAGCGAACACAGACCCTTTTGCTTGAGACCCAAAGGCAAGCGGAAGAATTACAGGCGCAGCAAGAGGAGCTAAAAAGCTCAAATGAGAGCTTGATGGAACAGACTCAATTGCTTAAAACCTCCGAAGAGGAGCTAAGGCAGCAGAGTGAGGAACTCAAGGTCTCTAACGAAGAGTTGGAAGAGAAGCAAGTGTTTCTTAAGCGCCAAAAAGATGAGATAGAGGCGGCTAAGGTAGACCTCACAGTTAAGGCCAATGAACTGGCGCTAGCCAGTAAATACAAGTCAGAGTTTTTGGCTAACATGAGTCATGAGCTCAGGACGCCACTCAATAGCTTACTTCTGTTAGCCAAAGGGTTGGCCGATAACAAGAGCAAACACTTAGATGAGACAGAAGTCGAAGATGCTAAGGTGATTTTCGATGGGGGCAATAACCTCCTCTGTCTCATCAATGACATTATGGATCTCTCCAAAGTCGAAGCGGGCAAGCTCACCATACATATCGAAGAGGTGAACTTGAGTGTGCTTAGCCGTAACCTGAAGCAGGTATTTGACCCGATAGCCAAGAGTCGTGGCCTGAAATTTATCATTAATTTGGACGAAAAACTGCCCCAAACTATCACAAGCGATGGCCAGCGGGTCGAGCAGGTGCTTAGAAACCTACTGTCGAATGCATTCAAGTTCACCGAGAACGGCACTGTCTCTCTTAATATAGGTTACGTCAGATCCGATACCTTATTTTCTCATAGTAGTTTGGATGTAAACAAGGCGCTGTCTCTGGCTGTGGTCGATACTGGTATTGGTATACCTTCAGATAAACTTCAGGCTATTTTTGAGGCATTCCAGCAACAAGATGGCTCTACCAGCAGAAAATATGGCGGAACCGGTTTAGGTCTCACCATAGCCAGGGAGCTGACGCGCCTGTTAGGGGGAGAGATCCAGCTCGAAAGCTCACCTAATCAAGGCAGTACTTTCACCTTGTATTTACCCAGTAAGTTTGACTCTGATGGTGTCGAACCTGAGTCTCTGGGACACAATGAAGCTATTTTATCTGAGATTAAGTATTCAACTGTGGTAGATGAACTTGATTCCCCCTCAAAGAGAAGTGGCATCTCCTCAGGTGACATTGCCAAACATGACCCCGTCATGCAGATCCATCCAGAATTTATATCCGATGATAGAAAGAATCTGCAAGAAGGCGATCGCTCTTTGCTTATCGTTGATGATGATAAAGTTTTTGCTAAAATATTGCGGGATCATGCCAGAGAGAATGGCTATAAATGCCTGGTTGCCGGTGATGGACGTACGGGGATCTATCTGGCACAGGAGTACCAACCTGATGGCATCATTCTCGATATCATGCTACCCGATATCGATGGTCACAAGGTGTTGGAGCAACTTAAATTCAGCCTCAAGACGCGGCATATACCTGTGGAGATTATCTCAGCCCATAGTGATGATAAAAACTCAGCTCTCGTTCAGGGCGCGATCGGCCTGCAAACTAAGCCCGTCAGTCAGGAACAGCTCTTAACAGTGTTCGATGAGATAAGAAATTTTTCTGCTTCCGAGCTGCGTCATGTACTGGTGGTAGAAGATGATATTGCCAATCAAACCTCGATCATCAGACTGTTGGAGAACAGTGATATCGATATCAAGTGTGTCGATAATGGCAGTCAGGGAGTCGATGAAATCATGTCAGGAAAATATGATTGCGTCATCTTAGATCTGGGGTTACCGGATTTTAGTGGATTTGAAGTCTTAAAGCGCATCGATGCCAGCGAGCTTACACGAGTGCCGCCAGTGATCATCTATACGGGTAAAGAGATCACCGATGAGGAGCAAGATGAATTGAATAAATATTCATCCACCATAGTCATCAAAGGGGTGGGCTCTGCCGAGCGATTACTCGACGATATCTCGCTGTTTTTACATGATATCGAGTCTCGATTTTGTGTCAGTAGCCAAAAGACCATACATCTACTCCACGATGAAGATTCCATGCTTAAGGGCCGTAAGGTCTTATTGGCCGATGATGATATGAGAAACACTTATGCCCTGTCGAAAAAATTGATTGAGATAGGCTTCGATGTCGAGATGGCTCATAACGGTAAGGAAGCGGTAGAGCTGTTGGAGCAAGATAAGAATTTCGAATTGGTGCTGATGGATACCATGATGCCGGAGATGGATGGCTATGAAGCGACGCAGAAAATAAGAGCGCTGAGCCATTATAAACATATTCCTATCATAGCGTTAACCGCTAAGGCCATGCCCGAGGATAGGGAGAAATCATTACAAGCTGGCGCGTCGGAATATCTGACCAAGCCAATCGATTTCGATAAATTACTCTCAATAATGCGGATTTGGTTGTTTAGGAACTAGGTTTTGGGGATGCTATCTTGATTATGAAACCCGAAGATATGATTGAGTTTGAAGTCAATCAACTGCTTGAGGCGATAAATTTTCGTTATGGTTATGACTTTCGTGATTATTCCAGAGCTTCTCTGGAAAGAAGGATTTTAAATCGGGTATCGCTTTCGGATCTCGGCTTTGTGTCTGAGATGCTACCTAAAATTCTACATGAGCCGGACTTCTTCG
Organism: Shewanella psychrophila; assembly: GCF_002005305.1. NCBI lineage: Bacteria > Pseudomonadati > Pseudomonadota > Gammaproteobacteria > Alteromonadales > Shewanellaceae > Shewanella > Shewanella psychrophila. Next base: position 1,437,499 of record NZ_CP014782.1, on the reverse strand, counting down.
ATCTATTTTTACGTGACATGTCGGTGACAGTGACTGAAATGTTTCGTGAACCTCAGGTGTTTAGGAAGGTACGACAGGAGGTTTTTACCCAGCTTAAGACTTATGCGCGAGTCAATATCTGGCATGCAGGATGTGCTACCGGGGAAGAGGTCTACTCAATGGCGATTATGCTCAAGGAGGAGGGCCTGCTGGCGCGTACGCGGATTTATGCCACAGATTACAATAATCATTCTCTGGAGATTGCCGAGAAAGGAATATATCCCGCAGAAAAGGTAAAACTCTTTACTCAAAATTACCTAGCATCCGGTGGAAAGGCCTCATTTGCCGATTATTATTTGGCTAAATTCAAGTCGGCTAAGATGGCCGAATCACTTAAAGAACACATTACTTTTGCCAATCATAATTTGATGAAAGATCAGTCCTTTGCCGAGATGCACTTGATCGTGTGTCGTAACGTGCTCATCTATTTTAATCCCAAGTTACAAGACAGGGTGTTGGGCCTGTTTAAAGAGAGCTTGATCCCCAGAGGGTTTCTCTTACTCGGAGATAAGGAGACTCTGGAATTTAGTCAGGTAAAATCCTCATTTGAAGAGTTTGCTGCCAAGGAGCGGATATTCAGGCGGCTTATTCATGTATGAAGCTTTGGTTATAGGGGCCTCCGCTGGGGGACTGCATGCATTGACCTCAATCTTACCGTTGCTCCCCTATGATTATCCTTTAGCTATTTTGATTGTTCAGCACAGATGCAGAGAGGCGGATAGTTTTTTGGTCGATTATTTAAATGAAAGATCGGCAGTTAGGGTCAAAGAGGCTGAGCCAGGTGAGATGATACGGCCTGCTCATGCGTACATTGCGCCTGCCGGTTATCATTTGCTGGTGGAGCGGGATAAAACTTTGAGTCTGAGTATCGATCCGCCGGTGAATTATTCCATCCCTTCCATTGACGTACTTTTTCAATCGGCAGCGGCCAGCTACAAGAATCACCTGATTGGGCTTATACTTACAGGAGCTAATTCTGATGGAAGTCTGGGGTTGAAAATGATCAAAGATTATGGAGGATTCATCATAGTCCAAGATCCTTTGACTGCCGAGGCCGATGTGATGCCAAAAGCCGCCATAGACAAGGTTGTTGCCGATAAAATTATCCCCATAGATACATTGGGGCATTATCTGGCTGAGTGTGATTATGTGCCCGAAATAAGCGTGGCTAAGGGGACATTACATGAATGATCCCCGCCCTCAAATCCTGATTGTCGATGATGAACCCAATAACTTACGAGTCTATGAGCGCATTTTAGCCCCATTAAACTTAGAGTTTATGAAAGCTATGTCTGGTCATCAGGCATTGGCAGTCGCCCACAAACATGATTTTTTTCTTATCTTGATGGATGTTCAGATGCCTGGTATGGATGGCTTCGAAGCGGCATCGCTTATCTTAGAGCATCCGAAGACTTGTCATATACCCGTTATCTTCATTACGGCCTTTGCCCGTGATGAGGCCTTCGAGTTCAAGGGGTATATTAGCGGGGCGGTAGACTACCTAGTGAAGCCCATTAACGATGAGATTCTGAAGAGTAAAGTCGGGGTGTTTCTTGAACTCTATAAAGAACGGCTTAGACTGGATAATGCCTATGAAACTAAGAAGAAGGCCGAGGAGGAACTGAGGGTACATAAGGAAAACCTAGAAGTATTAGTTAAAGACAGAACCAAGGAGCTACAGGAGTCCATGGAGCATTTGATATCGGCTCAGGACAAATTAATCAAAGCTGAAAAAATGGCGTCATTAGGCCGTTTAGTTTCAGGGGTTGCCCATGAACTCAATACCCCCATCGGGATTTGTGTTACCGCCGCATCTTTTATGCAAGGGGAAACGGGTAAACTTAACCAAGAATTTATTGATGGTCGGCTCGAACAGGAGGATGTTTCAAGCTTTTTAGATTCAGCCACTCAGTCATCTGAGATGATTTTATCAAACCTCAATCGTGCATCTAAGCTAATAAAAGATTTTAAACTGGTGGCTGTGGATGTGTCATCAGAAGAGCTGACAACATTTAATCTGATGTCTCATGTCGATGACGGTATTACTGAAATATTACCTGAGTTAGATTTAACCCATCACCAAGTGAGTATTGAAGGCGATAAAGAGCTGCGGGTGACGACCTACGCAGAAACCTTGAAACTCGTGCTCAAAAATTTACTGTTAAATTCCATCACTCATGCGTTTGAACATGACACCGATGGACAGATCTTCATTCATATTGGACGGACTGAGGACAGGGTAGTTGTTAATTTTAAAGATGACGGTAAAGGCATGTCTGCGGAAACCGTGTCTATGGTGTTCGAACCTTTCTACACCACTAGACGAGGTTCTGGGGGCAGCGGGCTGGGTTTATATATCGTGTTTAATCTGATCACTCAAGTGTTAAAAGGCGATGTGCATTGTACCAGTAAGCTAGGTGTAGGCACTGAGTTTAAGATCACCTTCCCCATTGAGAGAGATAGTGACCTGTTCGGTCACTGAAGCATTTTACTTTATTGTTTAATGCCCCCATATTGTCACTGAGGGCATGTACTATTTATAACGAATTACTTAGTGCAGCTTCATTCGCGGCCTGACGACTCGCATCAACTTCTCGGCTAACCAGAGCGCGAAGGTTTTAAACGTCCCATGTATGGCTTTTTGATGCATACGGTAAAGAGAGATATACACTAGGCGGGCAATTTTACCTTCGATAAACATACTGTTCTTGGTTAGATTCCCCATCAGGCTACCGACTGTGCTAAAACGGGACAGGTTAACTAGGGAGCCATGATCTACATAGACATATGATTCTAGTGTCTCGTCCTTAAGTTCATGGAGAATATTTTTCTCGACACATTGAGCCATCTGGTGAGCCGATTGTGCTCTGGGTGGCACAAAACTGCCATCGGCCTGTTGGCAAGCACAGCAATCACCAATTACATAGATATCATCATTGGTGGTACTAAGTAAGTTTGCCTTTACCATGATCTGATTAGCTCGGTTTAATTCAAATAGTTCGATATCTTTAATAAAATCAGGGGCCTTGACCCCGGCAGCCCACAGCATCAAGTTGGCTTCGATCAATTCACCCTCGGCAGTGACGAAACCTGAAGATGTTGCTTCACTTATACGGGTGTTTTCCATCACATTAACCCCAAGCTTGCTCAACTCGCGCCTTGCCGAAGTGGCTATGCGTTCGGGGAGTGCGGGAAGGATGCGGGGCCCGGCTTCAATCAAATGAATATTGAGTTTCTCTTTGGTCATCTTACTCAGACCATAGATTTTCAGTAGATCGGTTACATGGTATAGCTCGGCCGAAAGCTCCACTCCAGTTGCTCCACCTCCGACGATGGCGATATTAAGCTCATTGATAGACTCAGATTGATGTACTCGAGTGAAGCTGTCTAGTAGGGCGTGGTGAAACCGATTGGCCTGCTGATGAGAGTCGAGGAAGAAGCAATGCTCTCTCACGCCGGGAGTATTGAAGTCATTACTGACGCTACCAACGGCGATGACTAATTTGTCATATTGGATTTGGCGCTCGGGTAACAGCACCTTACCAGTATCATCTGTGATTGGGGCGACTTTAATAAACTGCTTATCGGCGTCGAGATCGCAAAAAGTCCCGAGTTGGAACTGATAGCCATGTTTCGCCGCATGGGCAGAGTAAACCACGCCATCGAGATCTGAATCGAGGGATCCTGTGGCGACTTCATGAAGCAGAGGCTTCCAGATATGAGTTCGGTTTTTATCGACAAGCACTATCTGCGCGGTATTCTTTTTCCCGAGCTTGTGACCCAACTGAGTCGCAAGCTCTAATCCCCCGGCTCCACCACCCACAATGACAATTTTTGGACATGATGACTTCATTACGCGTTCCTTAATTACTGCACTGTTAACTTTGCTATCGATAGTTTGGTATTTTTACAGAATGGTCTTTTGTTCAAAATGCTAATTTAATAAATACTGATCCACTACTTGGGTATGTTGTCGTATATCAGATCGTAAGTCATGGTCATTAATTCTGTAGTTTTGTTTTTTATTGGTTGTTTATACTGAATTGATCTTAAGGATAATTTCAGCAAGTCTAGATATAAGGATATTAATTTACAATTTTTGAGTAATAAAGCTACTAAATAGATGAGTTTCATGGCATGTTTTTTATTAATCCCAGCAGATCATCAGGTATGAGTGCGAACATTTGACTTCGATTTAAAAGCCTTGCAGGTGTTCGTCATGACGGCGCAAACCGGCAACATGACAGAGACGGCGAAGCGTCTGGGCTTGACTCAATCTTCAGTATCACAGACCTTGTCGGTGCTCGAGAAGGGTGTGAATGTGAAGCTGCTGGATCGCAATGTACGTCCAATAGGCCTGACTATTGCTGGCAGATATTTTTTCGATCAATCCTCTCACCTCTTATCTCAAGCTGAGCGGACTCAAAGAGTCATAGCCCAAGGCTGCTTCGAGCAGTTACATCTGGTGCGCATCGCCTTGGTGGACTCTTTGGCAACCGCTCTGGGGAAACCTTTAATAGAGGTGGTGAAGCGACGTACTGAGAACTGGACATTAACGACGGGTCGCTCAAACATGCATGCCGATGCCTTGATGTCCCGGCAACTCGATATCATTATCTCAGATGATGCCCTCGAAGATAATGATGATATTTGCCGATATCCCATTCTTTCAGAGCCATTTGTGCTGGTGGTGCCTGCACATTTTCACCTATGTGCGGGTGAACACCTTTCGTTAAAGGAAGTAAAGCAGCTTGAGAAAGAACTTGATTTTGTTCGCTATACCCAAGATTCCCTTATTGGGATCTGTATCGAACATTACCTGAAGCGTCTCGCCATAGAGCCAAGTATGCGTATACAGTTGGATAATACCTTTGCGGTTCTGTCTATGGTGGCAGCGGGCATAGGTTGGACCATCACCACCCCTCTGTGTCTGTATCAGAGTGGGATAGGACTTGAGCGATTAAAATGCCTGCCTCTGCCGATAACATCCCCTTTGCATCGCCAATTAACCTTAGTGTGTCGTCGACATGAATTAGGCGATCTTCCCCAACAAATGGCTAAAGACAGTTGTGAGATTATGAGGCAGAGCTTCTTGCCGGAATTTGAAAAAGATCTGCCCTGGCTAATGTCGGCGATCACTGTAGGCGAGTAAAGTTACTGATATTGTAGAGTGCAATAGATAAAATTTTAGTGGGATAAACACTCTAGTATTAAAAATTTTAATACTAGAGTGTTAGCACAAATGATTGTTGTTGTTCATTTGGCAGGAGGCCATTAGGTTCGATGAAGCGCTATTTTACCATGAGTTTTTAACGCATTTATCGGGCCGTTTCGCAAACCAAGATAAAGGGAAGTGTCATGTCACAAGAATCAAAGCAACAGGCTGTAACTAGTACAAAGAGTAGCAGCATCGAGTATCAAGCCGTTTCCGATGAATACATGAGTAAGAGACAGTTAAAACAAGGTGTAGCTGGCTGGATACTGCTTGCCAGTTTAGGGGTCTCCTATGTGATTTCAGGTGATTTTGCCGGTTGGAATTTTGGCTTAGCCCTAGGTGGTTTTGGTGGCATGTTTATCGCGACTTTGGTGATGGGCTTGATGTACATCTGTCTGGTATTGAGTCTGGCTGAGATGTCCTCTTCTCTACCCACGGCGGGAGGTGGATACAGTTTTGCTCGCCGAGCCATGGGTCCCTGGGGAGGTTTCTTAACTGGTACCGCAATCTTACTCGAATACGCCATTGCCCCGGCTGCTATTGCTGTGTTTATCGGCAGTTATGTCAATGAACTCATAGGTATCGATGGCCCCATAGTCTATGGTGCCTTCTATCTGACTTTTGTTGGGCTGCACCTGTGGGGAGCGACGCAAGCATTACGGATCATGATGGGGATAACCTTGTTGGCGGTTATCGCCATTGGCGTCTTTGCTTTCGGTATGATCCCGCATTTCTCCGTGGATAACTTGTTCGATATTGCGGCTAATCCAGATGTTGCTGGCTCGAGTCGTTTTCTGCCTGAAGGCTATATGGGGATTTGGGCGGCTCTGCCATTTGCTATGTGGTTGTTCCTCGCGGTGGAAGGCGTGCCATTAGCAGCGGAGGAGGCCACTAATCCATCGAAAGACATGCCAAGAGGTATCATAGCTTCCATGCTGGTCTTAATCGTATTTGCTGCCGTGGTGCTGCTACTGGTGCCCGGCGGGGCAGGTGCCGATGCCATGAAGGCACATGGGGCACCTTTGGTGGGGGCACTGCAGTCTGTTTATGGCGCAGATTCTGTTGCGGCTAAATTTGTCAATTTAGTCGGTTTGTTTGGCCTGATCGCCAGCTTCTTCTCGATAATCTATGCCTATTCCCGTCAGGTATTTGCACTCTCCCGCGCCGGTTATATTCCCCGTTTCTTATCATTATCTGGCCAGCGGAAAGTGCCTGTGTGGGCCTTAATTGTGCCAGGTATCTTAGGTTTCTTGCTGTCCTTATCCGGAGAGGGGGACTTGATGATCACAATGGCGGTATTTGGCGCCACTATCTCCTATGCCATGATGAGCCTGTCTCATATTATTCTGCGTAAGAAAGAGCCTGAACTCGAGCGTCCTTACAGAACGCCCGGTGGCATTTTTACTTCAGGGATTGCTCTAGTGCTTTCTTTAGTCGCTTTGGCTTCGACCTTTATTGTCAGTTTGCAAGCCGCAGCCTGGTCGGCATTATTCTATTTAATCATGGTGACTTATTTTGTGCTCTATAGCCGACACAGACTGGTGGCTTCGGCTCCCGAGGAAGAGTTCGATATGATCGCATCTGCGGAATCTGAGCTGAATTAAGTCCAAAGAGTAGTGACAGCAGCCCCTTGTTTTTATGACTAATATTAAGTTATCAGCAGGGGAGTAGTCATTAAGCGTAAGTCAGTTTTATCGGCTCGTTAGCTTAGGGACATGTTGGTGTCGGTAAGTGAGCCATTAATGAAAGGGAACATGACGATGAATACGGGAATGCAAGCAAGAGAAGTAAAGAATGTTGCCGATGCTATGGCTATTGTCGAAGCGCGTAGCTTGAGTCATGTCAAAGTTGGTGTGTTTGATAATGATGGTGTGATGCGGGGCAAATATATGTCCAAGTCTAAGTTCTTCGCTTCATTAGAGAAAGGCTTCGCGTTTTGTGATGTGGTGCTTGGCTGGGATATGAAAGATCAGCTTTATGATAATGCGAAATACACCGGCTGGCACACTGGCTATCCTGATGCGCCAGTGAGGATCTTGCCCCACACCTGTCGTGATGTGGTCGATGAGCCAGGCATGTTGCTGTTTATCGCCGAGTTTGCCGAGGAGGCAGAAGCTGTTTGTCCCCGTGGTGCACTGAGACGGGTGATTGAAAAGGCTGACAAAATGGGCCTTAAGGCGTTCGGAGCGCTTGAATATGAGTTTTTTCTCTTCAATGAGACTCCTCATTCAATTCGTGAGAAAAACTTTCGTAATTTAGAAACCGTGACACCGGATTGGTTTGGTTATTCGATGATCCGTAACTCGGTGCATTCTGACTTGTATGAGGCGATTCTAGAGATGGGGGAAACTATGGATTTTCCCATAGAAGGTATACATTCAGAGACGGGGCCGGGGGTTATTGAGGCCGCTATTGCTGTTGATGGCGTTGAGGCGGCAGCCGATAAAGGCGCGCTATTTAAGACCTTTATGAAGGTATTAGCACAGAAAAGGGGCTTGATGGCCACTTTTATGGCGAAATGGTCAGGTGATTATCCGGGGCAGAGCGGTCATATTCATCTTTCACTGCAGGATAAAAATGGTCAGTCGGCATTTTTCGATCCCAGTCAGCCCCACAACATGAGCAAGCTGCAGCGTAACTTCCTCGCCGGACAACAGCAGTTGATGCCGGAGTTTCTGTGCATGATAGCCCCAACTATCAACAGTTATTCACGTATGGTTCCCGGGTTTTGGGCGCCGACCGATGCCACCTGGGGCGTCGAAAATCGCACCACTGCACTGAGAGTGATCCCTGGCAGCGCTAAGTCTCAGCGAATTGAATATCGATTGGGCGCCGCTGACGCTAATCCATATCTTGCTTTAGCCGCCGCGCTGGCCAGTGGCTTATACGGCATAGAGCATCAACTCGAACCTCAAGCTCAAGTCAAAGGTAATGCCTATGAACAGGAGCATGATGCCGCCCTCGCATTGCCCGGTACCCTATGGGATGCCGCGCAGCGATTTAAACAATCACAGGCGGCAAAAGAGTGTTTCGGGGAGCAGTTTGTCGAGCACTTTGCCATTAGCCGTGAGTGGGAGGAACGAGAATTCAGGAGGCATGTTAGCGATTGGGAGATGGAGAGGTATTTTGAGATCATCTAGTCGCTCAGACATTTAATCTTGATTGGCTAATGAGTTAAGTCAGTGGTGTTAAGCATTTTTGTGTACTTTTAAATGGGAGTCCTGTACTCAATGAATATGTCGCAGCAAGCAAAGTTATCAGATGAAATCAGTAAGATTAAGGTTCAACAGACCATTTCACCCATAGATGAAAGTGTCTATTTGACTCGACACTTGGCTGATGAGGAAGAGGTCTTTTCCTGTGTGGAACGGGCAAGTCAGGCGTTTAAAGGCGAAGATATAGGATGGAAGTCGACCCCGCTGGCCAAACGCAAAATGTTCTGCCAGGCGGCTATCGATATTTTAGTCAGCCATAGAAAGGAGATTGCCCAAGAGCTGAGCTGGATGATGGGTCGTCCGGTTCGGTACGGCGCCGGTGAGCTCGCCGGCGTCGCAGAGCGCAGCGAGTACATGATTAAGGTGTGTGAACAGGCTCTGGCTGATATCGAATGTGAAGAAAAGGTGGGATTTACCCGTTATATCAAGCGCGAAGCATTAGGTGTTGTGTTGGTGATTGCCCCTTGGAATTACCCTTATCTCACCGCCATCAACGCCATCATTCCTGCGCTACTGGCAGGTAATTGTGTGATCTTAAAGCATTCGGCTCAGACCCCAGCGTGCGCCGAGCGTTTGTTTCAGGCGTTTGAGCAAGCTGGGCTCCCCGAAGGCGTATTTCAGTATCTTCATATGGATCACCAACAGACGGCAAACCTTATCAAGGATAGCAGGATCAGTTATGTGGCCTTCACCGGCTCAGTATTTGGCGGTGAAATGGTAGAAAAGGCCGCTCAGGGGCGTTTTATCGGCGTGGGACTCGAGCTCGGAGGTAAAGATCCCGCCTATGTGCGCCAAGACGCTGATGTTGATAATGCGGTGGAGACCCTAGTTGATGGGGCTTTCTTTAACTCAGGTCAGTCTTGCTGCGGTATAGAGCGCATCTATGTTCACCACAGTGTGTATCAGGAGTTTGTCACTAAGGCTGTGGCTTTAACGAAGCAGTACACATTAGGGCGCGCCGATGATCCTGATGTGACCTTAGGGCCGTTAGTGAGACGAGAGGCAGCCGATTTCGTGCGTGGCCAAATAGCGGAAGCCTTGGCCCAAGGCGCCGTTGCTCAGATCGATGAATCTTTGTTTGAATTGAGTCGAACTGGGACGGCTTATTTGGCACCGCAAATTTTAACTAATGTGGATCATCAGATGCGGGTGATGACAGAAGAGTCTTTCGGCCCTGTGGTGGGGATCATGAGTGTCGCAGATGACAATGAAGCACTGAATTTGATGAATGACAGTGACTTTGGCTTAACGGCGAGTATTTTTACTCGTGACATTACCAAGGGCATTGCGCTAGGTGAGCAAGTCGAGACTGGCACCTTCTTTTTGAATAGATGTGATTACTTAGACCCTGCATTGGCCTGGACTGGTGTCAAGCTATCGGGCCGAGGTTGCACCTTATCACAGCTCGGATTCGAGCAGTTGACTCGACCTAAGTCATTTCATATCAAACACCCTTAGTGGGGATTTCTAGGGCAAGTTCAGCTCTGTTGAGCATATGAGTTTAATACAATAAACATTGAAGGAAGTCATCTATGTTATTAGAAGCTAATTGGAATTTCCCCACAGACATCACAGTGGGCGAGGGCTGTATCAAGCAGATTGCCATACGTTGCCTCGAGCTTAAGATGACCAATGTCTTACTGGTGACCGATCCCGGGCTAGCCAAGCTGCCCATGGTGCAAGAAATCCTCGATGTTTGTGTCGGTGCAGGCCTAGATATCAACATATTTTGCAATATTCAGGCTAATCCGACGGGAGATAATATTCGCAGTGGGATCGATGTGCTCAACAGTGGCAGATTTGACGGCGTGGTGGCACTGGGTGGCGGTTCGAGCCTAGATGCGGCCAAAGCGATTGCCTTGATGGCTAAACAAACAATTACCTTATGGCAGGCTGAAGATGTAGGCGATAACTGGACCCACATTGATGCGAATTCCATGTTACCCGTAGTGGCTGTGCCCACTACTGCTGGTACTGGCTCAGAAGTAGGTCGGGCTTCGGTGATCACCGACACGGACGGAGAACGTCATGTGAAGCGCATTATCTTTCATCCCAATATGTTGCCTGGCAAAGTCTTGCTCGACCCTAGGCTGACAATAGGTTTACCGCCCCATATTACCGCTGCCACGGGGATAGACGCCTTATCTCATAATCTGGAAGCTTATTGTGCCCCTTTTTATCACCCCATGGCGGAGGGCATTGCCATTGAGGCAATCAGGTTAATCAAAGACTTTTTACCGAGAGCCGTAGCCAATGGTGAAGATATTCAGGCGCGTACTCAGATGCTGGTCGCATCTAGCATGGGCGCCACCAGTTTTCAGCGCGGGCTGGGTGGAATGCATGCGATTGCACACTCCCTCGGCGCCTTGTACAACAAGCACCATGGTTTATTAAACGCAATCTTGATGCCTTATGTGTTATTAAGAAACAGAGCCGAGATTGAGACTCGTATTACTAGACTTGCCAGTTATCTAGGGTTAAATGACCCTAGTTTTGAGAGTTTTCTCTCTTGGGTACTCGAGTTTAGACAAGCATTGTCTATACCTCATAGCTTGAGTGAAATAGGCATTAATCTGGATGATGTTGTGCTGGTGGGTGAGATGGCCGCACGGGATGCCGCAGCAGCAGGAAATCCAGTAAAGTTAACGCCTGCGCAATATTCAATTTTATTCAGTGACGCGGTCAAAGGTCAGCTGTATTAAGTTATTTTAGTCGGTTGTGTGATATGCGCTTACTGGGGGAATAAAATGATAATCGGAATTTTGCAGTGTGATGATGTGACTGAAGAGCTGCAGGTGAGGCATGGCAATTATCCTCAGATGTTTACTCAGTTGTTTGAGGCGATAGAGGAAGATATTCAGTTTAATGTGTATCGCGTAATAGAAGGGGAATACCCTAAGTCCATCCATGAATGTGATGGTTATATCACTACCGGTAGTCGTTTCGGGGTAAATGATGTTCATGAGTGGATCAAAGATCTCGAGGATTTTGTCCTAACATTACATCAGTCTAAGAAAAAGTTGATTGGGATATGTTTCGGTCATCAGATGATAGCTAAGGCCTTAGGTGGGGTGGTGGAGCTGTCACCGAAAGGGTGGGGAGTCGGTGTCAACACCTCTAAGGTTCAGCGACAACAGCATTGGATGGAGCAAGATAAAGACAATATATCACTGGTGGTGAGTCATCAGGAGCAAGTGATGCAATTACCAGAGGGCTCGCAGATCTTAGCATCGAGTGAGTTTTGTCCCTTTTATATGATACAGATTAATGAGCATTTTCTTGGGATACAGGGCCATCCGGAATTCAGTAAAACCTATTCGTATGACCTTATGCAGGCTAGGCGGAAACGTATCCCCTTGCAATGCATCGAAGCTGGCATAGACTCACTGACAATGGCCGTCGACGATAAGTTAGTGACCCGCTGGTTAATCAATTTCTTAAAGTAATGGTTATTGAGCGCATTCGCTTGTTTTATAGCCACTCAATCATTTTTTAACTGTGTAATTTAGGTTTTAGCCGCCGACAAGTGAATAACACATAGGTTATAATGTTAATTTTTACGCCGTCTTGCTGAGCTTCTTGGTTCGTCGAGGCGTGACTTTAGCCTTTTTGTTTGTGGTAGAAGATGACAGATATACAGAAAACCTCCGATGAGCTCACCATACTCTCATTAGACACCTGCACCGAGTCTTGCTCGGCGTCCCTTGTGGTCGACGGCAAGACATATCATGAATTAGCGATTGTGCCACGTGAACACAGCCAGCGTATATTGCCTATGATAGATAGTGTCTTATCTCAAGCTAATATCAAGATCGCCGATGTGGAGCTTATTGCCTATGGCCGAGGACCGGGTAGTTTCACCGGGATCCGGATCTGTACCAGCATGACCCAAGGCTTGGCCTTAGGACAGGATATCCCTGTTATTGGTTTATCTAGCCTGCAGACCATGGCTCAAGCCGTATATGACGATCAAGGTGGCGAGCAGATCATTGCCGCTATTGACGCTAGAATGGGGGAAGTTTATTGGGGCCAGTTTGTGGTTAACAAAGGTATTGCGGAGCCTGTTAGCTCTGAGGTGGTGATAGCCCCGGATGCAGTGACCTTAGCGCCGGATACTCAAGGTGCTATCCTTGCTACTGGTACCGGATTTGAGACCTATCCTCAACTACTCCAGCTATCAGATGAGATAGTGCTTGCCGATAACATTAAGTTTCCCGATGCTAAATCTATGTTAGCGCTGGCAAAACAGGGTTATACTCAAGGACTATCGACCTCTGTCGATGAACTTGCCCCTGTATATGTTCGTGATACGGTAACTTGGAAAAAATTACCGGGACGTGAATAAGGCCTATCGCGATATAAGATAAGCTTAAGATTATGGGTCATTAGCTGGTGGTAATAGTTACGGCGCGTAGCCAAGGAAAGGAGTCGATATAATGCAGATCCAAACCAATCATTCTAACGTACTCAAGTCCGGGGCATCTAGTATCGCGCCGGCATCTCTAGATGCCATAAAACTGAACACTGGCAATCGAGTCGAGAGCTCTTCTCGCGTCCAGCAGTCTGACAAGGTTCAAGGTTTAGCCCAAAGAGAGGAGGTGAGAGAGAACGACTCAGATGAGTCATCGAGTAAGCAAGCGATGGCTGTCGATATTCAATCTCCGATACCAGACCCCTTGGCTTCTCGTTTAGGTGCCAAACTGCAATATGAACAACAGACCCAAACCAGTGAAGGTGCCGTTGCTCAATACCTGACCAATCAACATGCGGCTGAGAGAGAAGCTATTCAGCAGATGGTTGGGATAGATACCTATGCTTAATCAGTCGAGTACCCTTGAGACACAGACAAGTGTGCCGCATACTGGTGCGCCGAGCCGAGGGCGATTCTTAGTCGAACTCTTAACCGCTTTACTCATCACACGCTTACCTTTTATTAGTGTCCCTTTTAAATGGCTCGAAAGCTATTTTCATGAATTGTCCCATGGTCTGGCGACGTTGTTGACCGGTGGTGCAGTGAGCCATATTCAGTTATTTCCTAATGGTGCCGGCTTGTGCTTCAGCCAAGGCGGCTGGCCAGTTGCCATAGGTTTCAGCGGTTATTTCGGTGCAGCGCTGTGGGGGTATTTAATCTTTATTCTTGCCACTTGGCCTAAGGGGATAAGGGTGAGTTTCGCGCTACTGGGCGGCGCGGTCGTATTGACAACCTTGTTGTGGGGGCGGGATCTTTTGACTATTGGGATTTTAGCGTGTTTAGCCGTACTCTTCCTGTTGCCACTGAAATTAAATAAAAACCGCTTTATGGGTAGTGGTCTTAGGATCATGGCGTTAATGATAATGTTAAATGCTCTGGCCAGTCCCACTGTTTTGCTTGGCCTTAATGGAAAAGGTGATGCCGCCATGTTGGCCGGTGCCACTTGGATCCCTGCCTGGATATGGGTATTTCTGTGGCTGGCTATCAGCGCCGCGATGATTTTCCTATGCTGGCGACGGGTGGATCGGGCTGCATCGAAAAGCGTCTAAACAGATAATGTCTTCCCTAGATCTGCTCCTGTAACATTTTCTCACCATTTTCAAGCCGCAACTCGTAGAACTTGACGTAAACCTACTTGGTTTTTGACGTGTCTGCTGCTAGCTTGGATATCGAATTTTTATCTACAAGGAAGCAAAAATGAAAAATATAACGCTTTTGGCCAGTGTAGTCTTGACTGCGGTTGTCAGCACCGGAGCCAGTGCACACTCTACAGGACATGAAGCTACATCATTACAGCAAGTCGTGAGCAGTGATTTCAGACAAGAGAAGAATGTTAGCCGCGACAATTATCGCCATCCGGTCGAAACACTTAAGTTTTTTGAGATAAAACCCACTGATACTGTCATTGAACTTTGGCCTGGAGGAGGTTGGTATGCTGAAATACTCGCCCCCTATCTGGCTGCTGAGGGGCAATATGTGGCAGGTAACTTTAATACTAAGCCTGTAGATGAGAAAAAGAAGCAAGGCTATCGTGTTAAGTCGGGTAAGAAGTTTGAAGCTTGGCTCAAAGACAATAGCAGCACCTTAGGCCAGGCGACTACGGTGACGTTTGAACCGCCAAAGTTTTATTCATTGGGTGATGAGAATAGCGTGGATACGGTACTGACTTTCAGAAACTTGCATAACTGGGCAATGAAAGGGCACTTACAACCTGTGTTTGAATCTGCCTTTAAAGTCCTTAAACCCGGTGGCACATTTGGTGTGGTTGAGCATAGAGCCAATCCTGGTATGGATGCAAAAACAGGCTATATGGACGAGGCTGAAGTCATAGCGTTAGCCGAAAAGGTAGGTTTTACACTCATTGCTAAGTCAGAGATAAATGCCAATACCAAAGACACGAAGAATTATCCAAAAGGCGTATGGAGCTTGCCGCCAAGACTGGCGTTAGATGATTTAGATAAAGAAAAGTATCTGGCTATTGGTGAGAGCGATCGCATGACGTTAAAATTTAGCAAGAATAAGCAATAATCGACTGACATCTTAGATCATTTGTGGCAATCTCACGCCCCCCGAAATGGGGCTGGATTGCCACAATTACCTGCTAGTGTTGTATCTCTTCTATATCGCATACTTAACGCAACCTATGTAAACTCACAATGGTTTGCGCAATAGCCAAGCTATTTCGAATCTTGTGATTAAGGGGGCTGCCGAATAATAGGTTATGGCTGACGATACTCACTGAGTTACTGAAAGGATATCAATTTATGTGGCACTCGAGTGTTGAGGAAAATGAGGTCGAATTTCAATTACCTCATATACGTCTGTCTGGTCGACGTTGGGGGAGCACAGATAAGCCCTTGTTGTTGGCACTTCACGGTTGGCTGGATAATGCCAATAGTTTTGAGCCCCTGGCTGAGCATTTACAGGATTATCAAATATTAGCGATAGACTGGCCAGGTCATGGGCACTCTGAACATAGACCTGGCGCTTATCCACTACATTGGATTGATTACTTGTATGATCTTGAACTGTTAATCGACAGGCTCAGTGGGCAACAAGTCCTAGCCGGATTAGTGGGACATTCATTGGGTGGTATCGTCGCCGCTGCGTATACCGCTGCTTTTCCAGATAGAGTGCCTAAGTTAGTGTTAATGGAAGCGGTGAGTCCATTATTTGAATCTGCCTCTAAAAATAATCAAAGATTAAGAAACAGTTTTGCCAGTCACCTTCAGTGGGTAAAGAAGCGTGCTGCTTTACCCACTGTTTATGATTCAATTGAGGTCGCTGTTAAGGCAAGATCCCGTTTAACTGGGCTCGATAAGGCCTGGTGTAGACTGCTTGTTGATCGAAATATGCAACAACATGACATAGGTGTGAGTTGGCGTAGCGATCCTCGGCTAAAATTAGATTCACCATTGAGGTTAACGTTTGAACAAGTCGATGCCTTGATGACAGATCACGATGTAGAGACGTTATTAATTACTGCAGATGCTGGTTATGAGCAGATAAACTCATTATTGCCTAAAGCTGAGTTATGGTTCAATCGACTCTCCTGGGTGAAATTGGCAGGAGACCATCACTTGCATATGGGCAATGCATTGGCTGTGGCTCAGTCGATTGATCTTTTTATGTCGAAATGACGAAAATAAGATAAGAAAAAAAGGGGCTAGGTTTTTTACTCTATTTATGTGATGATGATCAAAATTAAAACGACTGTATGAATTAAGCGTTACTTAGAAAAATAATTAAAATCAGTGATTTTTGCCTGCTGGACAGCAAGCTATTTATAGGCCAATAGGTTTATATCCACTGGATGTGGAGATTTAGGAGAGATTTGTGGAACAGATTTGGATTAATAATTTACCGGATGATGTACCCGCTGAGATTGACGTTGAGCAGTATGCTTCACTTGTCGATATGTTTGAGACCTCAGTATCGAAATTTGCCGATCAACCTGCTTTCGTCAACATGGGGGCGACGTTAACTTATCGTAAACTGGAAGAGCGAAGCCGTGCTTTCGCCGCTTACCTTCAGAACGAACTTAAACTAGAGAAGGGCGATAGAGTCGCAATCATGATGCCAAACCTATTGCAATACCCCATTGCTTTATTTGGGGTGTTACGTGCCGGCATGGTGGTGGTCAATGTTAATCCCCTCTACACACCGAGAGAATTGAAACATCAGCTGAACGACTCGGGGGCTAAGGCCATTGTCGTTGTATCGAACTTCGCTCATACCTTGGAAAAAGTTGTCGAACAGACACCAGTAGAGAGTGTGATTTTAACTGGGCTCGGCGATCTTCTCAGTGCTCCTAAACGCACCTTAGTGAACTTTGTTGTCAAGTATATCAAGAAGATGGTGCCGAAATTCAATCTCCCTCACGCGATTTCCATGAGAAAATCCTTGAGCAAGGGGCGTCGCTTACAGTATGTAAAACCTAAGCTGGTTAAAGACGATCTGGCTTTCCTACAATACACAGGTGGCACAACTGGCGTGTCTAAAGGCGCCATGTTGACCCATGGTAATGTGGTCAGTAACTTACTTCAGGCCAATGCTGCTTATTCACCTATGCTCAACGATGGTAAAGAATTTGTGGTCACTGCTCTGCCGCTTTATCATATTTTTGCGTTAACCGTGAACTGTCTGCTGTTTATGCATAAAGGGGCGAACAATCTACTGATCACCAACCCCAGAGATCTGCCCGCTTTTATCGGTGAGTTGAAGAAACATCCCTATACAGCCATTACCGGTGTTAACACCTTATTTAATGCCCTGGTTAACTCTGACGAGTTTAAGAAGCTGGATTTTTCAAACCTGAAGCTGTCAATTGGTGGTGGCATGGCCGTACAACGCGCCGTCGCTGATAAATGGCAGGGGATAACTAAGACTAAGTTGTTGGAAGGGTATGGGTTAACCGAAGCTTCGCCTTTGGTGACCTGCTGCCCCTATAACCTTGAAGGTTATAACGGCGCCATTGGTTTTCCCGTTGCTATGACCGATATCCAGGTTCGTGATGATGACGGTAAGATCTTGGTACAAGGTGAGACCGGAGAGCTCTTTGCTAAGGGACCACAAATCATGTTGGGCTATTGGCAGCGTCCAGAAGAAACTGCCAAAGTCATCGATGAGCAAGGCTATCTGGCCACCGGTGACATCGGCTATATGGATGAGCAAGGCTACTTCTTTATTGTCGATCGTAAGAAAGACATGATTCTTGTATCTGGCTTTAATGTATTTCCCAACGAAGTCGAAGAAGTTGTCGCCATGCATTCAGGTGTGATTGAAGTGGCTGCAGTGGGGGTACCTAATGACATTTCAGGTGAAACTGTGAAGGTGTTTGTGGTGCCAAATGATAAATCTTTAAGCGAACGGGATATCATCGACCATTGCCGTCAGCATTTAACGGGATATAAAGTGCCTAAGCTGGTAGAATTCAGAGATGAGCTACCGAAAACCAACGTAGGTAAAATCTTACGTAGAGAGTTAAGGGATGAGGTTAAGTCAGCCTAATCTTGTCATTGACACCTTTCCTTTCTAAGCCGGCTATATGCCGGCTTTTTAACGATACAATCTTGGGAGAAGACCTTGTTAGCGTTTGAATACATAGAGGACGATGCGAGCTTAACGGCACTCGTATCGCAATATCGACAAAGTGATCTATTGGTATTGGATACTGAGTTTGTACGTACCCGTACCTATTATGCTCGTCTAGGTTTAATACAGGCCTATGATGGCAAAACGTTAGCTCTGATAGACCCAGTTGCTGTTAATAATTTATCTGAGTTTTGGAGTTTACTGACCGCGCCTGGCATTACCACTGTGCTTCATTCATGCAGTGAAGACCTCGAGGTCTTTGCCCGTAACGGTAATTGTCAGCCCTCGAATCTGTTCGATAGCCAGATCGCCGCAGCGCTTTGTGGCTTCGGCCATGGACTGGGTTATGGCAAGTTGGTTGAGCAAACCTTAGATATTAGCTTAGATAAGGGCGAATCGCGCACCGATTGGATGAAGCGCCCCTTGAGTGAAGCTCAGCTCAACTATGCAGCTAATGACGTGTATTATCTTTATAATCTTTATCCTCAGTTACTCGAAAAGTTACAAGAGCAGGGGCGTTTAGCCTGGGTATTTGAGGAGGGAGAGCGGATGACCTTAGGCCGATTGACACCGCCAGATCTGGAGCAAGCCTACCTCAGGGTGAAGAATGCCTTCCAATTGAGCCCTAGACAGCTAGCCTACCTCAAGGTGCTGGCTCAATGGCGCTTAAAGAAAGCGATCGAACGTGACTTAGCTGTGGGGTTTGTGGTTAAAGATCATGCCTTGATCGGTTTAGCCAAGAAACAGCCAAAGACGAGCCAAGATCTTTATAAGATGATCGAGCTCACCGAGCAGGAGAAGCGTATTCATGGTAAGGATCTGTTAGCCCTGTTGAAAACCGCTGATGTTGACAATCCGCCGAAGGAAATCGATGTTATCGCCTTAAAAACGGGTTACAAAACCTCATTTAAAACGATAAAGAGCTGTCTGGTTAGCCTATCCGAGGAGCAAGATGTTCCTATCGAATTATTGGGTTCTAAGCGGTATATTCATGGATATTTACAGTGGCTATGGGACGGTAAAACAGGGGACTTGCCCTTGTTATTGACGGGCTGGCGTAAGGATTTAGTTGAGACGGCATTGACTGAGTTAACACTGTCTAATATTTGATAGTGTGTCGTGTATTATTCAAAAAACGCCGCATCAAAGATCAAAGATGCGGCGTTTTTTTGTTTAGTTAACAGCGAGCTTACTTTTCAGGTAAGGTCACATTTAATTCGAGTACAGATAACTTTTCATCGTTTTGGTCAAGTTGCACCGAGACCTGGTCAATATCAACCTGCACATACTTTCTGATCACTTCTATAATTTCCTGCTTCATCTTAGGAAAGTAATCAGGTGCATCACGCTCGCCCCTTTGATGGGCAACGATGATCTGTAAACGTTCTTTAGCCGTTGATGCCGTATTGGGCTTTTTCTTGGTCTTGAAGTAATCGAGTAAAGACATAGTTAGCTCCCAAATATCCTTTTTAAGAAACCTTTCTTCTGTTCGGTGATGAATCGCAGAGGAAGCTCCTCACCCAGTAGACGGTCTACGCTGTCGGTATAGGCTTTTCCTGCATCACTCTCTTGATCTAAAATGACGGGCACACCTGAGTTTGAAGCTTTTAATACCGCTTGGGACTCAGGGATCACGCCGATAAGCGGGATTGCGAGTATCTCTTCAACATCTTCGACACTGAGCATCTCTCCGGTTGATACTCTGCTTGGCGAGTAGCGGGTGAGTAACAGATACTCTTTAACCGGCTCTAAACCTTCTTCGGCACGTTTAGATTTACTCTGTAGCATGCCTAGAATACGGTCAGAGTCTCTAACCGAGCTGACTTCAGGATTCGTCGTGACAATGGCTATATCGGCAAAATAGAGTGCCATCATGGCACCCGTTTCGATACCTGCGGGTGAATCACAGATGATATATTCGAAATCTTTAGCGAGATCTTGCAGGACCTTACCAACGCCTTCCTTGGTCAATGCATCTTTATCACGAGTCTGGGATGCTGGGAGTATGTAGAGTTTTTCGCAACGTTTATCTTTAATTAAGGTTTGGCTGAGGTTAGCCTCACCATTGATGACATTGACAAAATCATAGACTACTCGACGTTCACAACCCATGATTAGATCTAAATTACGCAATCCAATATCAAAATCGACAACGACAGTCTTATGTCCCTTCAATGCCAAACCGGTAGCAATTGCAGCACTGGAAGTGGTTTTTCCTACGCCGCCTTTACCTGAGGTGACAACAATAATTTGCGCCATGTGTGCTTCTATCCTTATTTCTGTCTTTTAAAGTGGTAACGCTTCGATGGTGAGTGATTCACCCTCGAGTCGAATACAACCACTTTTCGTTGTACTGTTTGCTTGAATGTTTTCTGCTAGCCAATATTGACCTGCGATGGAAACCAATTCTGCATCGATGGATTTAGCGATAATGACTGCATGTTTATCACCGGCAGCCCCTGCCATCGCCTTACCGCGAAGAGGCCCATAAACATGAATGCTGCCATCGGCAATTAACTCTGCGCCATTGCCAACGGTGCCAACCACGATGAGATCGCTGTTTTTAGCGTAAATCTGCTGCCCCGAGCGAACATTTTGTTTCACTATCTTGGTGGTCTTAGGCAGTTGCGGTTGAGCTTTTGCTTGCTTGCCAGATTTTATCAGTGCTAAGCCTAAATCTTTAGCTTGAGCTGCCACGTCCAAAATCGCGTCTGTGATGCCTACTATAACGAGTTGCCTCGATATTAGCAGGTCTTTGAGTGCGGCAAGGTTATAATCGGGATCAGTAATTGAGCTAAGATTGACAACCAGAGGGGCGCCAATAAAAAACTGAGGGGCGATAGCTAATTTACTATCTAACTCTGCTGTGACTTGTTCCAGATCAAAATGATTGATATGAAGCACAGAAAGCGTAAAAGAGGAGCCTTTCAATTCTAGGCTGGGTTTCTGCATTCCGATATTGCTCTTTATAAATAACCAGCAGTGACGCTGATATGCATTATATTCCTGACCTTCCATGTTATAGTGTGACTCAGAGACTGGCAAGTTGAATAGTTTGGAAAGTTGGTATATATGATCTGTGCTGTATATAAGAGTCGCCTCAAAGCCGACAGTTATCTTTTTGTTGAGAAACGTAATGAATTTGAGCGTGTCCCTGGGGCATTAATGGAGATGTTTGGTTCACCGACATTAGTCATGATGTTACCCCTGTCTAAAAGAGATCATTTGGGCTTTGCTGATATAGATAAAGTCAAAAGTGAACTGGTTAAAAAAGGTTACTATTTACAACTGCCCCCTCCAAAGGTTAACTTACTAGAAGAGCATAAGAAAGCGATTGGCTACAGCGGTAAATAGCCTGAATAGGGAATGTTTATGGTGCTAAAGAAGCCTTGTATATGGGCGATGCAATTGTTAGTTATGCCATTACTGATGATGGCATCCCCAGCTGTGTTGGCCCAAGCGCCAAGTAAGCCTGACAGTTTTAACGAGTATCTATCTCAATTAAAACAAGAAGCCATCGATCTAGGCATCGACAAAACCAGCATAGAAGCCGCATTTCCTAAAATTAAACGTTTTAAACAATCTACCCCGCCAAAGCAAGACCTCAATCTTCCTGTATCTCTTGAGACATACCTGCCGACAACAGTATCCGATGCGAATGTCATCACAGCCCGTGCTTTTTTTAAAGAGCATAAAGATGTGCTGGACACATTGGGGGATAAGTATGGGGTTCAGCCAAGATTTATTTTAGCCTTGTGGGGTATCGAATCACATTATGGCGCGTCTCTTACGAGTTACCCGGTTCTATCTGTTACCGCTTCCTTAGCTTTTGAAGCTAAAGAGCCTTCCCCTTATAAAAATGAGTTTTTCGCTTCCTTGAAGATCTTTGCCCAAAGGCAAGTGGCTTTCGATGACCTCAGGGCATCGAGAACCGGCGGTATGGGACAGATTCAGTTGACCCCCAGTATGTATCTTAGTTATTCCCAAGATGGTAGCGGAGATGGTAACAAAGATATTTGGAATAATCGCTTAGATGCGATGGCTTCAGCAGCGGCTTTTTTGAAAGAAGCGGGCTGGAAGAGCCAAGAGACATGGGGGCGACAAGTGAGAACTCCCGAAGAGTTTGATGCAGGACTCGCGTCATTATCGGTGAAGAAGACATTCTCACAGTGGTCAAGTTTAGGGCTCACCCGCTTCGATGGCAGTGCGCTACCGGCACGGGATGATATGCAAGTGTCTCTCATCATGCCCGATGGCCCTGCTGGTCGAAAATACCTAATTTATGACAACTACCGCTCATTATTGGCGTGGAACAATTCGGATTATTTTGCCATATCTGTGGTTTACCTGTCGGAAAGATTAAAATTCCCCGTCATCAAATAACCTGTTTTACAAATGCAATCGGTGGTGCGCGGTCATGGTGAAAATCATGACCTTCAATGAACTGGCTAACTAGTGTAAAATAACGGGTGAAAGTCGTCTTTTTTATAGAATTGAATAATGGAATTTTGGAAAGAAAAAACCTTAGCAGAGATGAACACTTCAGAGTGGGAGTCGTTGTGCGATGGGTGTGGTAAGTGTTGCTTGAATAAAATTATCGATGATGATACCGAAGAGCTTTATTACACCAACGCCGCATGTAAGTTACTCGATAGCCATGAAGGCCATTGTATCCACTATTCAAATCGATTTGACTATGTACCTTTATGTACTCAAGTGACCATGGATAATGTCGCCGAGTTGACTTGGTTACCGGATAGCTGTGCCTATCGACGTTTATATCTAGGCAAGTCATTACCGAGTTGGCACCCTTTAATCACGGGCTCTAAAGCGCAGATGCATCAAAAT
The DNA here is from genome assembly GCF_002005305.1 of Shewanella psychrophila. Classification (NCBI taxonomy): domain Bacteria; kingdom Pseudomonadati; phylum Pseudomonadota; class Gammaproteobacteria; order Alteromonadales; family Shewanellaceae; genus Shewanella; species Shewanella psychrophila. The sequence continues at coordinate 1,414,617 of NZ_CP014782.1, read as the reverse complement.
GGCATGTCGACACAGGATAAGGTGATCTGCGAGACGACAGTAAAATATATGGAAGATCATATCGTACTCTGGCCATTAAAAGACCTAGATTAGTCGATGAATTTAGTGAATATAGAAAATAAAAAAACGCCCGAATAGGGTAATGCCGATCATTTAGTGATTTATCGATCGGTTGACTGATCTTCTAGATGCTTCAGAATCCGAGTCCTATCTCTAGGTCTCGGATTTTTTATGCTAGTTTCCCAAGCTTTTGACATGATCAACCAACTCAAGCCCCATCAAGTTGAAACCCTCGCAGATTTACTCCCTCTGGAGTTGATAGAGGAAGCGTATTCATTAACTGAAACAGTCACGATTAGAAAACGTAAATTAACACTAGAGTCAATGGCTTGGCTTATTATTGGAATGGCTATCTATAATGATAAGTCGATGGCTCACATCATTAACATGCTCGATATCGTTGATAGAGAGGGCAAGCCATTTGTTGCTCCGAGCGCATTAACTCAACGACGAAAAAATCTCGGTGAAGCGGCAATGAAAGCTCTGTTTGAGTGCACTCAAGCTCACTGGAATCGTGAAGCTCTACATCCAAACTGGAATGGACTGACGTTACTGGGAGTCGATGGTGTAGTCTGGCGGGCGGAAGATACTCCCGATAATGCAGAAGCCTTTTCTCGACAAAAAGAGACTCAATATCCTCAAGTTCGTATGGTCTGCCAAATGGAATTGAGTAGCCATCTTATTACCGCCAGTGCTTTCGATGATTACGCCGTTAATGAGATGATTTTGGCCGAAAAGCTCATCGACTCCACACCGGATAATAGCCTGACATTATTTGACCGAGGTTTTTATTCGCTAGGGCTACTTTATCAGTGGCAATCCACTGGTAACGAGCGACACTGGTTGATTCCTTTGAAAAAAAATGTCCAATATGAGGTGCTTCGCAGCTTGGGGCGCAACGATAAAATAGTCCAATTAAAAAGTAATCCACATGCTAGAAAACGATGGCCAGAACTGCCTAATGAGCTGGAAGTACGACTCATAAGTCGAAAGGTTAATGGCAAGGAATACTCGGTTTTGACATCAATGATAGATCCCATGCGTTATCCCGTTGCAGACATAGCTGATTTATACGTGCATCGATGGGAAATAGAATTAGGTTATCGAGAGCAAAAACAATACATGCTAGGTAATCGTTTAACGTTGAGAAGTCGACTGCCAGAGCTTGTAAAACAGGAGTTGTGGGGGATCTTACTCACCTACAATCTAGTGCGTTATCAGATGGTGAAAATGTGTCATCAACTCAAAGGGGATTATCTCCCTTATCAGTTGAGTTTTAATGGTTCTTTGGCTCATATTTTGAGGCTATTAGTGGGTTTGCCCTACTCGACACCAGGTGCAATTCCTCGTCAGCTTAAATATTTCTATGACATGGCAGAAAGCCTGATTTTAGAGCCCAGACGAACTCGATCTTTTCCTAGGACGGTCAAACGAAGGCCACAGAAGTACGCCAGAAATAAAAAATGCCAGTAAGCTTAACTTACCGGCATTACCCGAATAGGGCGTTTCTTGATCTGATACCGATTGGTATAATTATCGATAATCGGCGATGAATGCTTGTGTTGGCTTGCTTGCCGATAAAGCGGGGATAATAAAGACCATTAAAGCAATCAGGTAAGCAGCGAAAGCCCCAATCATATATTGTCCCATCGTGACTCCCATCATTTCCCAAGGAATATCACTGCACATACCCGTGGGCATGAATATTGAAGGAAGCCATTCATGTAGTGGCATCCAAGTAGGGAACTCAGGTAAGAAAGAGCAGGTAGCAAAAGGAGATGGATTCATTTGCATATCAACCAGCTCTAACGCTATTTTTAAGCCCCATGCAGCGCTTATTCCCCAAGCTATTATTGCGATGAGTCTGGCAAATCGATTTTTATGGCCGATGATGCCGATTAATCCTGCGGCAAAGATACCGAAAATGGCGAGTCTCTGATAGATACACATGACACAAGGGTCTAATTTCATCACGTGTTGAAAAAAGAGGGCGGTTAATTCGAGTCCTAAGGCGGTGCCCGCTAAAATGATCCAGGAAAGACGTGATTGAGCAAAGTGAATCATTGGCTTCAAAGCATATTCTCCGTAATTATGATATTGGTAAAAATAAAACGCCCAAAAGGACGTTTTTATGACTGTCTAAAGCTGAATAAGTTCAGTGGTTTTTCTAATAAAAATCTCACTGCACAACAGGTTAATGACCGGTCACTGCACTCACCGCTTCTTTTGCCGAGTGATGGATCAGTATCCCTGAGTCATAGAAATACTGAGTCATGTGCTCCAGTGCGCCAAACTGAATGGCTACCACACCGACGATTGATAACACTATCGTATAGGGCAGGGCCATCCACACCATGCGTCCGTAAGATAAACGAACTAACGGCGCGATTGCCGAGGTCAACAAGAACAGGAAGGCAGCCTGGCCGTTCGGTGTCGCAACTGAAGGTAAGTTGGTACCCGTATTCACGGCGACGGCTAACAAGTCGAATTGATCTCGGGTTATCTGACCATCGAGTAGCGCGAACTTGAGCTCGTTAATATAGACTGTGCCGACAAAGACATTATCGCTGACCATGGAAAGCAGACCGTTGGCGATATAGAAGATGACGAGCTGAGTGTTACCTTCGTAATTCAGTGCCCATTGAATCACTGGGGCGAATAGCTGTTGATCGATAATGACCCCGACGATGGCAAAGAATACGGCCAACAGGGCGGTAAAAGGCAGGGCTTCTTCGAATGCCTTACCCAGTGCATGTTCATTGGTTATACCATTGAAAGCCGTTGCAAGTATGATGACAGACAGGCCGATTAAGCCAACAGAGGCTAAGTGTAGAGCCAGACCTAATACCAACCAGACACCGATGAGTGCTTGAACGACCAGCTTCATCTTGTCATGTCTAGTACGATGTGCATCTTCATGGGCATCGTAATCGGACAATATCTTATGTACGGCATCGGGAAGTTGCACGCCGTAGCTGAAGGCTTTAAATTTCTCTACTAGGTAACAAGTCGCTATACCGGCAATAAAAACCGGAACAGTGACGGGGGACATACGGATTGCAAATTCGGCGAATTGCCAATTTGCTTGTGCGGCTATTATCAAGTTTTGTGGTTCACCCACCATAGTACAGACACCACCGAGTGCGGTACCCACGCCGGCATGCATCAATAAATTACGTAGGAAACCACGAAAGGCTTCTAACTCATCTTCACACAGCTGGTTATTGCCTTCATCTGTATGATCATGATCATCAGAGAAAGATTTCCCCGAGGCGACTTTATGGTAGATGGAGTAGAAACCGATGGCGACAGCAATGATGACCGCGATAACAGTTAATGCATCGAGGAAGGCTGATAACAAGGCAGAGGCCAAGCAGAACATTAGAGATACGACGATTTTAGATCGTATCTTAGTGATCATCTTAGTGAAGGCAAACAGGAGTAATTGCTTCATAAAGTAGATGCCAGCGACCATGAAGATCAGCAGCAAGAGGACTTCTAAATTTGCCTCAATTTCATGTAATACCTGATTGGGCGAGGTCATACCTATGGCAACGGCTTGAATGGCTAATAAGCCACCGGGCTGAAGAGGGTAACATTTTAGCGCCATGGCTAAGGTGAATATGAACTCGATGACGAGTAACCAACCAGCGGCAAAGGGGTTAATATAAAAGATTATTGGATTTATTATTAAAAAAGATATTATCGCGATTTTGAACCACTTGGGTGAGTTCCCCAAGAAGTTGTCAATAAACGCCTGACGCATTGTCACAGGCATAGCACCCTCTCAAATTGATATATATACATATGATTGATAGTAAAGAACAACAGTCTATTTGAATCCCTTCAGTTTAGCGTAAAGAAACAATTAATTTAATACCTTAGTTACATCTAATGCTTAAAAATAGCTTAATAATTAGATCATAATGGCAAAAAGATGCCAAAGTCGTGAACCGGATAGGGATTTTGTGCTTTTTTGAGAGCGGAAACTTTGATCTTAACCAGTATTATTTCATATAAGGTTTCCATTTTTTGCCGCTCTGGTATGATCAGTTCTCAAAATAACACGAACTAGAGTGGGAAAAGTAACCTGATGACCATTGCCCAGAAACCACCTTTAACTTCAAAAGACTCAGGGATCATTGAGGCTAAAGGTCCGGCGAGCTTTGCTGAAAAATATATTGTCCGATCGATTTGGGAAGATAAGTTTCCACCGGGTACGATTTTGCCTGCAGAGCGTGAGCTTTCTGAATTAATCGGCGTTACACGCACCACACTAAGAGAAGTGCTTCAGCGATTAGCCAGAGATGGCTGGCTGACGATTCAACATGGCAAGCCGACTCGAGTCAATGATATTTGGGAAACATCGGGACTCAATGTTTTAGAGACCATTGCTGATCTTAATCCTGCCGGTGAACCCGTGTTGTTGGAACAGCTACTTTCGGCTAGAACCAATATCAGCGCCATCTATTTTAAGGGGGCAGTTCGTCATAATCCCGATAAAGTGTTGGAAGCATTGGAGCAGATCTCGAGTTTAGATGATGACCCTCAGGCTTATGTCGATTTTGATTATCAGCTGCATCATACTTTAGCCTTCAACTCAGGCAATCCACTCTATGTCCTCATCCTCAATGGTTTTAAAGGCCTTTATAGTCGAGTGGGTAAGGATTATTTCACTATCCCTAAAGCGCGTGAGCTTGCGTTTGAGTTTTATGAAGGGCTAAAACAACTTGCGGCAGAGAAAAACCACAACGCGATACCGGCTTTGATGCGCAGTTATGGAATCAACAGCGGTAAAGTGTGGCAGAGGTTTAAAAATAGCCAGGTCCAAAATACGGAAAATGAATAGCCACTGATCTGCTAGCTGAGCTTCTGTTCATGTCATTAAACTGACCCTAGGCCCGTGGGCTTATGTGTTAGTTTAATGTCTTTAGTTTGCAGTACATCGTATTTATCGTATTTGACCAAATCTATTGCACTGTTATGTCGCGACTATAGTGACCCTTGTTCAGTATCAAGGCATAAATTAAGTTAAATCTAATTAGCTACTCCCTCGCTCCCCTTTTACTCCTCCTTTGTTGTTCTTTTGTTGCTTCCTGTAAGTTTGGATTTCTCTTGGGATTGAACTCTGCTAGCCTGATTTATATCAATTGGTATAACAAGCATACAAGGAAGCCCCATGCTGGCTAACATCTCAAAACCATTAGTAAAATTAGTCGACCGGTATTTACCTGATCCCTATATTTTTGTCTTGATGCTCTCCTTAATCGTGTTGGCTGCAGCAGTTATCATTGAGGGGAAAACACCGCTCGACGCTGTGAATTATTGGGGAGATGGTTTCTGGTCGTTACTCAGCTTTTCGATGCAGATGCTGCTGGTTCTTATTACCGGGTTTATGCTGGCCAGTTCTCCACCAGTAAAAAAGCTACTCAATTACATTGCAGGCTTCGCTAAGTCTGCCTCTCAGGCGATTATCTTAGTCACTGTCGTCTCACTCATTGCCAGTTGGATCAACTGGGGGTTTGGTTTAGTAGTCGGTGCTTTATTTGCTAAAGCCTTAGCATGTAAAGTGAGAGTCGATTATCGCTTACTCGTCGCTAGCGCCTACTCTGGGTTTTTAGTCTGGCATGGGGGGCTTGCAGGCTCAATTCCGTTAACTATTGCCACTCCCGGTCATTTTTCCGAGTCAGATATCGGGATCATAGCGACCAGTGACACCATTTTCGCCGGATTTAACCTCGCATTGCTTGCAATATTGTTTGTGGTTATGCCGCTGGTCAATCGGTTTATGCTGCCCGAAGAGAAAGACTGCGTCTATGTCGATCCGAGTAAGTTGACTGACAACGAAGAGCAAGCTTCTGAAAATCAAACATGGGAACGGCCTGCCGATAAATTAGAGAATAGTCGTGTACTTGCTTGGAGTATCGGCGGAGCAGGGCTAGTGTATTTAGCCTATTACTTCTTTGTGAACAATGGCCGTTTGAACCTTAATGTCGTCAACTTTTTATTCCTCTTTCTCGCCATTATTTTGCACCAAACGCCACGTAATTTGTTAAACAGCTTGAACGACGCTATTAAAGGTGGCGCTGGAATTGTCATCCAGTTTCCATTTTATGGGGGTATCATGGCCGTTATGATGCAATCAGGATTGGCTCAGAGCATCTCAGAGGGCTTTGTTTCCATTGCCAGTGCGCAGAGTCTGCCTTTCTTTAGTTTTATCAGCGCAGGGATCATCAATATATTTGTACCGTCGGGTGGTGGTCAGTGGGCTGTACAAGCCCCCATTATGTTGCCTGCCGCCGAAGCTCTGGGGGCTGATGTCGCCCGAGTTGCCATGGCTGTGGCTTGGGGGGATGCTTGGACTAATCTTATCCAGCCATTCTGGGCACTGCCAGTGCTGGCCATCGCTGGGCTAAAAGCCCGCGATATTATGGGCTTCTGCCTAGTGCAATTGATCATCACCGGGGTCATCATCAGTATCGGTCTGAGCTGGTTTTAAATCGGTCAGTTATCTCTAGGTGATGTCGCTGAGTAGGTTTATTTAAGTGGCATCACAGTTAGGCTTGTGAGTTGAAAAACGAAAGTTCACCTTAATAATACCAATCGGCATAAAGGTGTTCTTATACCAATTGGTATTATTCAGCGAGTATCAATTCATGCAAGCCTAATCGATATCGAAGTTATAATAGATATCTAGTGACTGTTCTATGGTACCTGATACTGTTTCTAAGTAGAGCTGGGATAATAAATAATACCTTACTGTCATCTCATAGCCTGGATTGAAGACGCCATAACCGTACTTGACCATGAGGTCTTCGCCGATGAAACCACTGATCGCCACACGGCCGTCATCATTGGCATCGAGTTGAACATTTGAAAACCCCAGTTTTTCAATTAATCCGGTTGCCGAGTCACCGATGTTATTCACTGCACCACCGCCAATCTGATTACTCAAGGTTAACGCCGCACCTAGCATCAAACCGCTGTTTTGTTCATTGTCATTGCTGTGAAACCCCGTGCCCTTGATGATATAAGACAGAATTTCGGCTTGTTCTTTTGTGGGGCTTGAGAATAAGGTCACAACGGGCTTGAGCGGTGTGCCTGTTATTCTGACGCCTGCTACGACGTCTTCATCTTTGATCTCTCTTACCGCTTCGATGTTAAGGTTCGGCACCTCCAATGGACCAATGAACTGTACTTCACCTGCTTTAATATCTAAGGTTTGCCCCATGAATTTATATTTACCGTCTATAACGCGTATATCGCCATAGAGCAATGGAGGCTTAAATGCTTCTTGTTTTAACTCTAACACGCCAGTCAGTTTACCTTTTAGGCCCATGCCATCAATTTTTAGCTCGTCAGCGAGGTTTATCTTTATATCGGATGTGAGTGCGAGGGGGTTTTGATTGACCTCCCCGGAGGAAGCACTGTCGTTAAACACCACATCTTTAGACACCTCAACCCCTCCTTCGGGGAGCTGGACTATTGTTATATGGCCAGAGGGGACTGCGATAGCGCCTTTTATATCGAAGCTGTCTTTAGTGAACGTAAAGTTAAGATCGGGTGACACATTAAGGATGGCGAGAGGAGGCTGTATGATCACTAAGTCTTTGCCATTAACGTGAACATTGCCATTGAGTGCACCAGTGCTCCAGTCGATGTTGCCAACCAACTTGGCCTGACCCTCTCCCATTTTCCAGGCACCATCGAGTAGGGCACGTTGACCCGATAAGGACACCGCAAGTTTAATATCTTCAAATAACGTTGGGTTTGCAGCAGCCAGGAGTTCACCATCGTCCAATAGCAACTCACCAGACACATCGGGTTGATCTAAGGTGCCTGCAATGGTCAACTCACTGGATACATTCCCCTCTATGGTTTCCAGTTGAGGTAAAAATTCCGCCAATGCATTGAGGTTTATTTTATGTAATTTTGTATAGCCAGAAAGCGTTCGGTCTGGGGTCACTGCGATGTCGAGTCTTCCTTCCCAGCTCGCGATATCGTGTGAATCGAATTGTAATTGCGTCGATAAGACCTTCTCATTTAATGAGGAGTTCAGTGAGAGTGTTTTATAGCCTATATCCACGTTACGCTTGTTATTGATAAGGCTGACATGACCAGGTTCGAAATCGAGTTTCAAGGCACCTTTAGGCTTGCTATCTTGGGCCCATATCAGATGTGAAGATAAATTTGCCGGGGCTTTCCACACGAGATTATCAGGCAATAGCGGTGCCAATATAGCGCCTATGTCGCCTTGAAACATGATACTAGCATCACCATTCTCGCCTAGCTCGGCTTGGTCATTCAGACACAGTTTTCCATCCATATTAAGCCAACAAAAGGTGCTAAGTAAGCCTGTTTGACTTAGGTTGTCCCAAGAGACGTTAAAAGGGGCTTCAAGGGACCAATCTCCTAAGATAGAACTTAGGCTTAACCTCTTCACTTCGGCGGCTATTTGTTCGGTTTTTTTATTAAGAGTCGAATCTATCTGAGTGTCGAGTTTATGCTCACCCGTTGTCTGCAAATCCAGTTGTTGATTGTGCTCGTCTCCCTTAGCACTTAATGTGATTGAGTCGAAGCTTAGTGCGTCATATTTGAACGATTCAGTGTCTATAGCTAAGGAAAATTCTTGATTATCCAACGGACGATAGGCACCGTTAATCTGGGCTTGATCTAGCTTTAAACTTTCAAATTGTAAATCAAGAGCGTTGGCTAAGATGCTTACCTCTGGATGGTCTGAGTCTCCTGACACATTAATCTTGGCCTTGATACTGCCAGATGAATCCGGATGCCATAAATTAAGATCGGGGACATCGAGCCGAGCATTGACTGACCAGTTGTCATCTGCGGTGCCTGAAACCGTTAATACTGACTGTAAAGCGCTGAGTTTTAGACTATCGGCACTGAGGTGGAGTTTATCATCCAGGCTGAGATCGCCAATGAGATTAAAAGGGTAGTCCATAATTTCACCGGTTAAATCAGATTGTGAAATAGCGACTTGCCACTGTTTTTCCTGAACCTTGCCCTGAGTGTTAAATCTGCCGCTGATAAAGCTCTCTGGTAACGGGTCTTTAAGATTCAATGCCAGCTGTTCCATATCAAAATCTATGGCATTGATCGCCGCATCCCAGCTGACTATCTTGTCATAAGTGGCATGGCCGGAAATTTCTATATCACCTATTTTTCCTTTCGCTCTAAGATGTTTCACTTCGACTTCCGATTTGCCGTGTGTGAGCTCAGTATTGACAGCTAACATGGGGTGGTAAGGGGTGTTAACCTGTCCCGAAAAAGTCAGGTGCTGCAGATCGAGATCGCCATGACTTTCAAGTTCGATGGCACGGGCTAAATAGGTTTTTTTATCTAAGGGCCAACCCAGCTCTTTAGAGGTCAGGGAAAGCTGATAAGTCAGCTTAGGATTGGCCAGTGCTATATCCCCTGCCAGTGAATAGTCGATATGACCAGTGCCGCTGGACTCTACTTTGAGCTTATTAAAGCCTCCAGAGGCAGCTAAAGTGACATGTTGCTGTCCTAATCCCGGTACTTCTTTGACGCGATCGACATCTATACTAGCGACAAAATCCATAGGGTAATCATCGATGAGCGATATTTCGCCCTCGAGCTCGACCTCACCATAAGTGTGCTCGACCTTAAGTTTACCAATATGGATGAGGAAACTGTGGTAACTGGCCTCAAAGTCTATTTGGGAAAAAAGATCGTCTCTGTGTCCGAGTCTCAGGTGGCTATTTGTGAGGGATACGGCTTCGGCAAACACTGGAATAGGCATAAAGACTCGAGGTAAGTCCGCCATGGCCCAGGTGCCATCTGGCTGTTTATTTATCTGTGCTTGCTTATCTGAATTGTCTGATAATGGAATGTCGACTAGCAGACCTTGAGAGGTTAAGTAATTAACCCTTATTCCTGTTGATTGCCATTGTGCCCTTGTTTGCAGACGGGATGCATTGAAATGCATATCATCGACCCTGACTTCGACATTCGCCAAGTCTGCCTTGGTCAGATCAATGCCGAAGGGCAGAGTGATTTCTTCATCGATTTCAGTGAGGGGCTCAGCCTCTTCTATATTTTTAACGGCTGCAGTAGTCTCTGTTATTAACACCTTTGTTTCTGGGGGGACATGGGTATCGACTTCGACAATGACCCTCGACGCTAACAGTTCACCAACACACAACTGTTTACGCAATAAACATAAAGGATGCCAATCGAGCACTAGGTCATCGAGTGCTACCGAGACCCCAGGCATCTGCCAATGGACATCTGTGACCGATAATCTGTTATTGATTGTGCCGTCGATGTAGGTGATTTCTAGATCCGGTACTAAGGTATCGGCCAACATCACAGTGATCCGGCTACCTATGTTGGTGCCAATTAAGAGGGCAAATGTGATGAGAAAACCCAGTGGGATATAGATTAAGGTGCGTGAAACCAGTTTGAAACTTCGCCATAGCGTATACAGAAAACCTGTGTTTTTTCTCGGCCCACATTGGGCAGGCTTTTCAGAGCGATCAGGCTCATTGTTGGCAATGCTATCTGACTCTTGACTCATAGCTCTGCCCCCATGGTTAAGTGGATCCGCCAGGGTCTGTCTACTGTGTCTGTTTCTTTAAGACCCACACCGAGATCCAGCTTGATGGGCCCGATGGGTGATATCCAATGAATGCCGCCACCAACTGAGACTATAGGCTCTATTTGGTTGACATCAAATGCATTACCCGCATCGATAAAAGTGCCCACACGCCAGGTTGGGGTTACGTAATACTGGTACTCTAGGCTGCCCACCATTAAATAACGTCCCCCGACAACTTGTCTGGCTGAATCACCGCCTTCAGTAGTGTAGTCGATGTATGGCCCTAACTCTTGATAGCTGTAGCCCCTGATGCTCTGGTCACCACCGGCAAAATAGCGCAATGAAGGGGGGATAAGGGCTAAGTCAGCGTCATCGGCTAAGTTTACCCCTAAGTCTAATCGAGAAACGATCCTGTGTTTGTCGAAAAAGGTGTTAATCCATTTGTATTTTGTTTGTATACGTGTGAGCTGGATAGCTGACCCCAAATCCGGATTAGCATACTCGATGCTATAATACTGAAAAAATCCAGATTTGGGATCTAAGGTATTATCGCCACGGATAGTCTTAGAAATGCTGGTACCAAAGAGTAAAAACTTTGGTGCGTAATCAGTTTCAGACTGAGTGTAGTATTCTTTCATTGCCTCAACCGAGTAACTCAATATCCAGTTATCCTTGAGCCTTTGCTGACGAATAACGGCAATTAAGCCTTTACTCGCCTCGAGTTCACCAGTGTTATTGTACTTATGTTCGTTAGGGTCGTAGACCTGATTCACCCCGTATTTATCCCTGAGCATGCCAAAACGAATTTTTAACTGATCATCCAAAGGGTGAGTCAAAGGGATGGTGTAAGTGGATAGATATTTGGGACGGTCCGGGGACCATTCTAAACTGGTTTCTAAAGAATGCCCGTAACTGTTTAATAGAGGTGTTCGCCAGTTAATGCTGATTCTAGGTTCAAGCTCATTATCTGAGCCGGCTGTGTTACCAATATCGACACCTAAACCTAATTCTATCGAGTGACTTGGTTTTGGGCTTAACTCAACCTTAATGGGCACATCTAGTCCCTGTGCTTTATCAACCTGAGGCAATACCTTGATATTAGAAAAATAGCTGGTGTCTAATAACTCTCTGTTTAAGCGGGATAAGCTGCCTGTGCTATAGGCTGAGTTTTTTTCAAATGGAATTAAGGTGTCTAGAAATCCATCTTGTAAGCCATCTCCTTCAAAAGTCACTTCACCCATATGGTACCTGGAGCCTGAATCATAATGCAGGGTAATCTTCGCTGTGTTTGCATCACGGTTAACTTGGATGGAAGATTGAACATATTTCCCGTCAAAATAGCCTCTGGCTAATGCGAGGGTGATCAATTGAGATTTAACCAATTCGTACTTGCCGTGATTGAGAATGTCGCCAGGTTTGATCGCGATCTTATCAAGCCATTGTAGGATAAAAGTGTCTTCGAGGATTTCGCCGTCAAAATGTAGATCTATCCATTCGATGCGGGTGGGTGCGCCAGGTGTCACATCTAATGATAAAACCCAAGGCTGATCTGGGCGCTCTTGCACATCTTGAGCGACCTCTCCATGGTAATACCCCAGAGAATTCAAGGCCGCGTTAACATTATCTTCGGCATTAAAGATAAAAGCGCGGCGTTGGACTTGTGATGTGGGCAAGGTCCCTAAATGTGCTTCTATGTTTTGCGTTAAAGAGGCATCGATGCCAGTGAGCTTTAATGTAAGGAAATCATCTGCCATGACGGAAAATGTGCTGAGCAAACCACTCATCAAAATAATGCTCATTGACCACAAGCGAAAAGAAGATAATTGCAAAAATCGGGCTCTATTATAGTAAATATGAAGGCTGAGTATATTGTCTCTATATTATTGATTTCTAGCAAGCTGATGATTGTAATTAACGTTAAAAATGGGTACAAAGAGTACAAATAAAAATTAAAGGCCTTCAAAGTGAAAAATAAGAACAAAATACTCGCCATCCTGTTAGCTATTTCAAGCGTTTCAAGCTTAGGCGTTATGGCCGATGATAAGCCGTTTTCAATCGCGATTCATGGGGGAGCGGGAACGATTAAGCCAAGTAATTTTACCCCTGAGAAAGAGCAAGCCTATCGGGATAAGTTAAAGGAGGCCGTCGATGCGGGGTACGCGGTTTTAGATAAAGGTGGATCGAGCCTTAATGCGGTTACCACAGCCATTAATGTTCTCGAGAACTCGCCATTTTTTAATGCGGGTAAAGGTGCGGTTTATACCCACAACGGGCAGCATGAGATGGATGCATCGATTATGGATGGTCAAACCATGAAAGCCGGCGCCGTGGCAGGGGTTAAACATATCAAAAATCCAATTGATTTAGCGCGCCTGGTCATGGATAAATCTGTGCATGTGATGCTCTATGGGGAAGGCGCCGAGGAGTTTGCCTTGACCCAAGGTGTGGCTCTGGTTGCTAATGAGAGTTTCGATACTCAACATAGATACGAGGCACTGCAGCGCGCTAAGGATAAGATGGAAAAAGCCAAACTCGAGAACAAAGATTATCTCGCCGCCCATAGTGAGCTCGACACTGAATATAAAGTGGGTACCGTAGGTGCGGTGGCTCTCGATAAACAAGGCAACATCAGTGCAGGGACATCAACAGGAGGCATGACTAATAAACGTTATGGCCGTATTGGTGATTCTCCAATCATTGGCGCAGGAACGTATGCCGAAAATGGTGTTTGTGCGGTATCGGCCACCGGCCATGGAGAATACTTTATCCGTTACCAAGTCGCAGGAGATATCTGCGCAAAGGTGAAATATCAAAATAAATCAATTATTCAGGCCGCCGATGAGGTGATCAATCAACGACTCATTACTGCAGGTGGTACGGGTGGCGTTATTGCAATAGATCAGCGTGGCAATATTGCTACGCCATTTAATACCGAAGGCATGTACCGAGCGACCCGTAAGAGCGGTGAAAAGGCGCAAGTGATGATTTGGCGCGATAAATAACGGCTGAACACCGTCACTTTTCAAAGTCATGAGTGGCAATGAGTCTGGTTATTGCCAGCTTTGCCCTTCAGGTTTTACTGGCAATCAAACTGCTATCCGGTACACATAAAGCGAGATGTGTCTGCAACCAGTCGATAAAGCTAGACTCTAACGGGTCGTCATTATTCAGCTCCTGACGAAGTAAAATATAACGTTTCCCTGATTTGCTAAACTCGCATGAGTGGCAATGAGCCTGGTTAATTGCCAGCACTGCCCCTCAGGTTTTACTGGCAATCAAGTCACTATATTCGGCACACATAAAGCGAGATGTGTCTGCAACCAGTCGATAAAGCTAGACTCTAACGGGTCGTCATTATTCAGCTCCTGACGAAGTAAAATATAACGTTTCCCTGATTTGCTAAAACCAAAAGGCGCAATAAGCTTGCCCCTACTGATATCGTCAGCCACCAGTGGATAAGACCCCATGGCGATCCCCAGCCCGTCGGCAGCAGCTTGTAAGCAAAAATAGAAGTGGGCAAAACTTTGCTGAGACAAAGTCGCTAATTTAGGTAGGGAGTTTATGCCTGCGTACCTATTCCAGTCATTCCATGCCTCGGGTCTGGTTTGGCTATGGAGCATTTTTATCTGATTCAAGTCATCTTTTATCTGTTGCCAATATTGAGCTGAACACACAGGTCCCACCCATTCATCGACTAACTCTGTAATTTGGTGAGTGTCTGCCGAGGGGAAATCATCCCGCCTGATAGCCAGAGATATTCCGTTTGTCCCGAGTTGTACAGGTCCTCCGGCTGTCGATAATCTGACATCGGCATTAGGATGGTCCAAGTAGTAGTCGGATAACCTGGGCATCAACCAGCGCATGGTCAAGGTGGGTTCGCAAGATATTTCCAGGCAGGTCTGTTGCATGTGCGATAACTTTTCCACACCCGCCGCCAAGGCTAGAAAGGCTTGTTCGGTATAACCTTTAAGCGTTTCCCCTTCCTGTGTCAGGCGGACATGCCGCCCTTGGCGGTAGTATAATTTTTGCCCCAGATAGGCTTCCAATATTTTTATCTGTTTACTTACCGCACCATGGGTAATACAAAGTTTTTCTGCGGCCTCACTATAGCTGAGTGATGAGGCGGCGACATGAAAAATATGGAAGGCTTTCAGGTGTCTCATGTGTGACTTTTTCTCACTGGTTTATTGCGGTTTTTTCGATTATATAAGCTCCCGGCTCCCAGTACAATATGGCTCTAATTAGATTAAAGGAGCAAGTATGGAAATTATTAGTCTAGCCATTGTTGGCTTACTCATCGTTATCAGTCCTGGGGCTGACTTTGTATTGGTACTGAAGAACAGTGTTACATCGGGCAGGGCTGCAGGTGTCTGGACTGCTGTCGGTATCAGCTTGGCAATTGGCGTACACATAGGTTATACCTTGCTTGGAATTGGTTACCTTATCTCACATAATGTGTATCTATTTAATATGGTTAAGTATGCTGGCGCGCTTTATCTCATCTACATCGGGCTCAAGAGTATCCTGACTGCCAATGCAAGTTTGGATGGGGTAGAGAAAGATGAAGTTCAGTTAAAACCTAGCCAATATCTGTTCCAAGGCTTTTTATGTAATGTATTAAACCCTAAGACCATGTTGTTTTTTGTCAGTTTATTTAGCCAGCTTATCTCTCCAGAAAACCATGAGTATGGTTCAGTCTTGCTTTATGGATTGTACATCGCCTTGTTGCATGGCCTGTGGTTCGGCGCCGTGTCTGTGTTATTTACTTCAAGGGTGCTGCAACACAGGATGGCTAAAATAAAGAAACGCTTGTGTCAGGTGTGCGGTGCAGGGCTTATGGGCTTGGGCATAGTGCTAGGTGCCAAATCTCTGTAGTTGAAGCTGACACTTGATTAGATTCTGGTTGAAAAGGCTCATTGAAAGGCTCATTGAAAAGAGTTATTGAAAATTTAGATTAGCAGAATCGATTATTTACTGTTCTGTTTTTTAATAACTTATGTATATTGGAATCATACAGTATTCAATCAATGCTCAGTGTTAATCAGAGCAATTTTCAATAAAATGCTGTTAGATGTGAAAGAAAATCATAGAGTCATCAAATGACTGGAGAGTGAATATGGATTCAATTAAAGTAAGCAAATATATGGATCGTCAACCTGTGCTGTTAACGGCGGATATGCCACTGTCTAACGCCGTCGATGCCTTGCTGACGAGGAATAAGTTAGGGGCTCCGGTTGTTGATGATTCTGGGAGCTTGATAGGTTTTCTGTCTCAACAAGATTGTATGTCAGTCATGCTCAAGAGCAGTTATCACTGTGATTTGGTGGCTAAAGTAAAAGATTGCATGCGCTCTGAGGTGTTGTCAGTGACGCCGGATACGAGTGTCTTACAGTTAGCCGAGCAGATGTTAGGCCCTAAGCCTAAGGTTTATCCCGTGCTCGATAATGGCAGGGTAGTCGGCACCATCAACCGAACCAATGTGCTCGGTGCGATCAACATCTATATGCAGCAGTGCTATCTGGCACCGGTATAATTTGCCGGGCTTCGAATGAAGCAAGATTACATTTTTTGCTTGTTACATTTTGTTTTGGTCGTTACTTTCGTCATTCCGGCAGAGCTTTTGAGCCGGAATCCAGTGGCTTTTGGTTTTTGTATTGAGGGGAGAGGTTGAAGGTTGTACCTTCAATTTGTCCTAATGCCTGTCCGGCGGGGATTGTGTACTCTTTATTTTGAGAAGGTTCAGCGAGATGCAGCTCTAGATGCCATAAAAGTATCCCTATACGCTCTGCGGCTTCATCCTTGAAGCCGAAGTCCGCAGCCGCATCTACACTCGGTTATTTCTCTCTTCGATTGTGGTTTCATAGGTAACTCGATACCCGAATTTGTAACTCACTTTTGCCCGTGCGACGTGATGTCTTATGAAGCGCTGTTCACCGCTTAAGAGTGAATCATCTGTATCACCAGATGACCCTAGGACTCTGAATAAAGTAGCGAGTCTGACAATGTAACAAAGTCCATTGGACGGGAAACGAATCGTGAGAGGACATTCCTCCTGATAACCACAGATCGGGTAAGTGCTAGGGAATCAGTATGATGAACATATGTGAACCCACGTAAGATGCGTTATGTGAGAAGCAGCGGAAGTGGTTTATACGCTGTGGCCAAAATGGCAATGAGGGCTGGAAAGAAGTTGGGCAATACTCTTTTGTGATCGATAAACTCTCCGCATCAGAGTGGGCATCTAACCTGATGTTGCACGACATACGGAACACGGTAAGCCTGTATAGCTCCCAACTGGGAAAGCTGTCTGCGAAGAAAGCCGATAGTGATGCAGGTAAAGGAGGCTGGAAAAAGCCAATGCTGTATTGTAATGATGCAGATACAGATTGATATCTGACACTAAAGTGAGCCGACTTCCAGCTGGTCTCCCGTTGCAAGATGATTTGAGGAACTTTATTCATGGAGAAACGCAAATGATAACTTCATCTGAAGTTAGTGCCTCTCCTTGCAGCGCTCAGTGGCAATTCATTGACAGGAAAACCATCGAACAGCAAGTATTAAAGCTTCAAAAGCGCATTGCAAAAGCAACCAGAGAAGGTAGGCGAGGTAGAGTGAAAGCTTTGCAGTGATCAGTAAGGAAGGCTGAAACACTTGGTATCAGGTGTCGTCTAGCTGCAAACTACTTAGTTCAATTATCACTTATCCCCTTGTTGTGACTTATTTCCCTGCGTGAACATTGCACTTTATGCAATGATGGAGGTTCTTTGTTTCACTCAGGCAGAGAAACTGGGATTGAGTACTTTCTATGTTATAACTCATTGTTGAGACATTGGCTTACTGTTAGTCTTGAGTGATTAAAATACTGGCGACCAGTTCTTATTAAGACCGTTCTTATTCGGAATTCAGCCTAATTTACTGTTATGTTTTAAGGATCATATGGACGTTAATCCCACCTCTTTTAAATTTAATGAAGAATATGAAAAGTTTAAAGAGTTAGGACATTATGTAAGTGATTCAAAATCCTATGTGTCAGTCTTTGGTGAAAAGGCGAATGGAAATTTTACATATGTAATTTATTTTTGGGATTTAAGTGAATATGAACATATCGGTGAAGGCTTTTGGTCTTGTATTGGTAGTGGTGGAATATATTCAAGTTTATTTACTGTAAAATCTGAGGCTAAAAGAGAATTATGCTTGATAAGTAATTTAAATATAACAAGAATTTAAAACGGGACTGCTAACAGTTTGTTCGGTTTCGCTTCGCTACACATTTTAGCAAACAATTTGCCCCTTAACAGGGCGCTGGGGGATCCCCTCATAATAGAGGCATCCCGGCACAGTGAATTTTCCTAATATATTCAATCATTGCCCAGTACAGATGTTGCTCTGTGATCTTGTAGTTTTTCCGTTTTCTCACTTCCTCCCCCAACCTTACGACCGATAGTACAGGCCTATGCCGGATAGTATTCGCTTGAAAATGACGTTGCCAGTAACCAAGGCTCTTTACTACCAGTAAGGTAGCTTTTCTGGGCAGTATGATTACGGCCTGCTTTTGATGAGCGACGGTCTTTTCGGTATTTCGGTTTCTCCTTGTACAGATGGATATGGCAACTTAATGGACTTTTCTTAGCGAGATAGACGGCACCTCTAAGGTGCGGATTGCCCAATAGCCTATCGATACGTTTTATGCTGTGCTTAGCCCTTACTTTACCTTGAATGTTGCGGCCTAACTGAGTCAGCGATAGTTGATTACCATCGAGTAGGGACTCAGTTGAAACCATAAGAGAATTAAGGCGTTTATTATGAATTTTAGGGCATTGTCTGCGAGTGACTCATTTATTACCTTAATATCGCGCATGGTATTGTTATCTCGTTTGTTTTTGGCGAAATAGATTAGATTAAATCGCACCATGCGTGTTTAGATTTTGAAAATAAAGAAATTATCTGGGGATTCCCTAGTTGTAGGCGTTATATGCTCATACTGTGTATGGTTTTTATATTTTATATAGACGTAGGCTATACTTTTACTAACTTTAACTGGGAGATTAATTATGAAATTTGACTCGCACGAGAAGTTAAGCTCATTAACGCTAGCACTTCATTGGATTGTTGCCATAGTTATGATTAGTCTACTTGCGATTGGCGTATACATGGTGGAAACAGAAACTAGAAGTCTCTATTCGTGGCACAAATCTTTTGGACTGTTAATTTTGTTCATTGCAGTTATAAGAGTTGTCTGGCGAATCAGAAATGGGTGGCCAACCCCCGTTGGTAATTACTCGAACTTTGAGCACTTATTATCAACAATAGTTCATTGGGCTCTTATTATAGGTACAATAGTGTTACCTATATCAGGTTTTCTTATGTCTTCATTGGGCGGGAATGGTGTAGATTTATTTGGTTTAGAAATCATTGCGCGAAATATTGATCCTGAAAACCCTGCAAAAACTATTACACACAGTGAAGCTTTAGCATCATTTTTTCACAATATTCACTATTGGTCGAGCTATATAATTATAGCAACTGTAATTCTTCATGTCGCTGGCGCCTTAAAACACCATATTATTGATAAAGATGAAACTTTGACGCGAATGTTAAAATAGATATGTATTTATAAAACCGCATATAAGAAGTAAATCAAGCGGGACGTATAACAGCTGGCTGGTTTCACTTCGTTCACAATTATAGCCCGCTATCATACGTCCCTTAATTTGGGCGTTAATTCTGATACTTCCATACATTTGCCTCTTGCGAAGTGCAAACTGTCGAGCCTATACACTAACAGACCTCTGCCCAGAAACGTCTTAGAGCTATCAACCTAAGTCGTTTTTATTCAAAAAGTATTCATCTAGCCCCGCCAATTAGCCCTAGCTGGGGGCTACACTCTGATATTTCTCCAGGAGCAAGAAGATGCATCAGCCGCTTTGTCCTGCTCTTGTTCTGGGTGGGTATCAACTAACAAGATACTCTCCCATTCCTGCGCTTTATCTAGCAGTTCTGCTAGGTTTTCTTTTATCTGCCCAGGACGGTATTCAGCTAAGCTAATCTTGGTAAATACAGTTAGTTGCTCTGTACCGGGGTAAACACCAACACCGCAATCACCGCGCAAAGGGCCAATAGCGTGTACCCCTAATAACCTAAAGAGTTCTTTAGATATTTGTGCCGGAATATCTGCAGCAGTCGTAACAGAGATCGCTAGCTCCATCAATGCCGTGTTACGGACGATATTGATGACAAAAGGGGCACTTTCTGGCTTTTTTTCTTGCTGAATTTCAAAGGAGCAAACATTACTCTCATCAAAATTCAGCTGCTCAACCGCCAATTCGGCCAGTATTTCTTTATAAATATCCAAGGGGCATTATTCCTATTACTGAAATATTTTTTATTTTAGACGTTTAACTAAAAGTCAGTATTTTTCTGTTGCGCGTAAGGTGTTATGAATTGAGTGTTAAATTCTGCATTCACTTTTTTGCTCAAACCTTCATATTTTTCCGTAAGCGCAACTTGTTGTTCTTGCAGCTTTACGGGGTTTTTAGCTGTATCAGAGGTAAAAAGAATTTCCATTTCTTGCTGAAAGCCAGTAGTTAAACGACTAAAAAGTGCATCTTTGCCAATAATGAAGCTAGAAAAGTTTTGTTTTACAAATTCTTGCGCGCCACTATCTAGGTTTTCTAAACCTAAACGTGTTTTATTTGCAGCTGTGACATCATCAAAAGTCGCTATTTCTGGATTCGTTCCAGGCTTTAAATATGCAGCGTCATTTTTGAACTCACTCACTGGCTGGTTGAATGCCGCTTTTACGAGATTATTAACAGGAACGACCTCTGTTATGTGCTTTTGCACTTGAGATTGGATCTGACTTGCTCTGGTCGTAAATGCGCTTTCATTTTTATTTGATGCTCGACTAAAGAAGTCGACCACTGCGTTCTTTAGTCGCCCTACCGTTGATAAGTGACTAAGATCTCGGCTTGCTGATACTTGCCCATTCTCACCCACTTTAATGGTGTAATCTTTACCTGCACCTAAATTAAGGTGTAGTTCCTGTGCCTCTCCACCATTAAACTTATCCAGCTGAAAACTATTATTGATCGAGTTTGTAATTGCTGGGTTTACACCATTTATTGTCATTGTCACTATTCCTCATTTTCAAGCTAGCATGCACTTTGAATAGACAATACATGGCTTCAAAGATGCTTGTTATCAGTAACGGTTGAAATATTTTAGAATTGTTGATTTAAAATCCTGCTTAGACAGAAGTGGGGGATAAATAGGCGGAGCGAATTAGGGATTTTGAATAAACTAAGATACTTTTTCTAATCTGAACTAAGTGTATTAGTGCAAAGCCTGTAACTCACTTTTGTCCAAAAGAGAGTTACGAACTGTGAACATAAATCGAAGATAAAAAATTCAGGTGTAGATGCAGCTGTGAGCTTCGATGACATGGATGTCATCGCAGAGCCTACAGGGATTGTACTTGTGGCGACTCGCAGAGGTATCTGCACATAAGCCTGCTGCAGGCAATAAACACCAATGAAGCTTTGGTACTCAGCAAACTAACCAAGTATCAAACCAGCCAAATGAACCCTACTCAAAGAATATTTAAGTAACTTGTTATCAGACAAGTCATCACGTTAATAAGATGGTACGCCCCAACCTAGTGTTAAACTCCAGTTTGTTTGGTTAACAAATAAGCAGGTGTAAACGCGGCTGTGACCTTCGACATCAGGGATGATGTCGCAGAGTGCACAGGGATTGTGCTTGCTGCGTGTCACGGAAGTGTTTGCACTTAAAGCCCACGGCAGGTGATAGATAAACATGAAGCCATGGTATTTAGTTCGCTAGCAAGTACAAAATCAGCCTAATGAACCCAGCTCAAAAGATACTTAAGTAACTTGTGATCCGACAAGTCAGCATGTTTAGACGTGGCTGTGGACTTCGGTTTCGGGGCGAAGTCTCACACTGTGAGACTCTTTGAGCGAGAGACCGAGTGAATATGGCAAGCCACGATCTCATGAACGAGAAGCACAGAAGTCGCTAGATGTAAGGCCATTCATTCACATCTGACCTTGTGCTCGTGACTTCGTATCCTTCTACAGTACATGCTGCAAGCAATAAATAACAATGAAGCTCAGGTTTTCAATAAACTAACTAAAACCAAACCAACCAAATGGACCTTATCGTTTAAAGGTCACAGCCTCAGTTTCCGCTAGATGGATTTCTGTCGTCGCTAATTGAGTCTGTGACAGTAATCTTCCGTGGCGAATTGAGTAATGTACCGGCACCTGCCTGCGAACCGCATCGAATCCATTGTCGGCGGGTAAGATAAGTAAACTTCCAGGCTTGCCTTCCTCTAGCCCGTAATGAGATAGGATGTTCATGGTGCGTGCCGAGTTATTACTGATTAAATCAAGAGACTCATTTATCTGTTCATAGCCCATAATCTGGCACACGTGAAGACCCATATGCAGTACCTGTAGCATGTTGGCGGTACCTAAGGGGTACCAAGGATCGAAGATATCGTCATGGCCGAAACAGACATTGATGTTGGCAGCCAGCATCTCTTTGACTCGAGTGATCCCTCGGCGCTTCGGATAGTCATCGAAACGTCCCTGAAGATGTATGTTGACCAATGGGTTGGCAACGAAACTTATCCCTGACATTTTTAATAGCCTGAAAAGCCGTGAAGCATAAGCGCCATTATAGGAGTGCATGGCTGTTGTGTGGCTCGCGGTAACTCTGTGACCCATATCGAACTTATGTGCTAGTGCGGCCAGTGTCTCTATAAATCTGGATTGCTCATCGTCTATCTCATCACAGTGAACATCGATGAGGCGGTCATACTTCTGTGCTAGCTTAAAAACATAATGCAAAGACTCGACGCCGTATTCACGGGTGAATTCGAAGTGGGGGATTGCCCCAATCACGTCGGCACCCAGCTTGACGGCTTCTTCTAACAGCGCCTTACCATTGGGGTAGGAGAGTATGCCTTCTTGAGGAAAGGCAACAATTTGAATATCGACCCAAGCTTTCATTTCCTCTTTCACTTCGAGCATAGCTTTAAGTGCGATAAGGGTTGGATCTGATACATCCACATGGGTACGAACGTGCTGAATACCGTTGGCTATTTGCCACTTTAATGTTTGTTTTGCCCGTGTTTTTACATCTTGGATAGACAAGGTTTTCTTGCGCTCTGACCAGCGCTCAATGCCTTCAAATAAGGTGCCGGATATGTTCCAACTTGGCTCCCCGGCTGTTTGCGTTGTGTCGAGGTGAACATGAGGCTCGCAAAAGGGGGCGATGGCCATTCCGCCTTCACCATCAATGACTTCAACAGACTTATCATCTGCTGTGATGGCCTCAGACATGGCTGTGAAGGAGGTAAACTCACCATTTTCAATGACAATCTGATGAAGGCCATCTTGACCTGTGAGAGTCACATTGTTAATCAGCATACTATTTTTACTATTCATTGGTGATCTCTTGTGTTGAATCAGAAGTTAACTTTAAGCGTTTGAGCAGTGAATCTAAAATGAGGTAACTGATTGCCCCGGCTAATACCGCGTTGATAGGAACAATACCCGGCAGCAGATGACCCGCTGCGACACCGATTGCCACCCCTAAGATAGCTGCCCAGTTGATATTGGAAAATGTGGCGGTAGAAAAGTGTTTGTATTTGTGTCGATTTTTCAAGTAATCGGCAATGATTATCCCACCTATAGGCGGGATCGCCGCAGACAGGAAGGTCAGCCATCCCACGAAATTGTTATAGAGCCAAAGCGCACAGAATGTGCCTATTATGCCGTTGAGTATAGACAGGTACTTGCTGGGCAGTCCGGTGATATTTGAAAACCCCAGCCCCGAGGCATAGAGAGCATTGTCATTCGTTGTCCAAATATTTAAACCCAAAATGATAATGGCCGGGATGAGCAGGCCTTGGGCTATCATCACCTCAGAAATATCGGACTGGCCTGTGGCCGCAGCGCCTGCTGCGCCGAAGATAAACATCAGCGAGTTACCAATAAAAAAGGCAATCATGGTGATAAATACTGCGCCCATGGGTTTCTTACCGAAACGGACGAAGTCAGCGGTGAGGGTACCCGCAGAGATAAATGAGCCAACCACCAGCACTAAAGCGGTAGAGAAGGCCATCGGTTCCTTAGGTATGAGGCTATTTAACCCCTCGAGCCCGCCGATACTCTCAATGGCAGTCAAGGCTGAGAAACCACCAAACAGGGCGATAGCGGGTACTGCAATGGCGGATAACACCATCAAGGCGGCAATGCCAAAGTAAACCGTGGCTGTCATCATAAGGCCTGAGATGATGATCAGTAGGTTGGTATCTAGCCCCGTGGCTTTATGCACCGGAATGGCGAACATGGCCACTCCGACGCCAAACCAACCTACTTGTGTGCCGCCTAACAGTAATGAAGGTAGCCATGAGCCCTTAATGCCGAAAGAGTAACGGGCCAGTAAGTGGGTAGACAGTCCGGTCTTAGCCCCAATATACCCTAAACAAGACGTATAAATGCCGAGGATGAGGTTACCTAATAGCACTGCCAGCATAAAATCATTAAAGGAGAGTCCGGTGCCTAAGGTACCACCAGTCCACATGCTGGCCGAAAAGAAGGTCAGTCCCAGCATGACCATGGTTAGCGAGAGCATCCCCTTTCTTGCCGATATTGGCACTGGCCCTAAGCTATAATTATTATCGTTTGCCACTTTTCCCCCGGTGAACATGACTAAAGTTAAACATTGAATTGATATCCCTTTGGCCACTCATACTCATTTAGCGTTCAATGATATGGAGCCAAGCTAAAGCTAAATACACGAGATTGAAACTAGTTTGTTAACTTACAACCAAGTATTTTTATTGCCACTTTGCAGACAAACGGCGCGTATTTTATGGATAAATACTCGAGTGTCAACTGCTTCATACTTCATTTATTTTCTTGGTGAGTTCAATGGTCAAGATATTATTTTATTTCAATATGTTGGAATTGTCCTTTGTAGAGAATTTAAAATTCCAATCTGTTACGCTGCGGATACATTGTTAATTAAAATAATGACTTGTTTTATTCTATGTGTAGCAAAGCCAGAAGCTCTATGCTTGATTTAAATGATGACTATTTATCGCCAATAGTCATATCAATAGCTGCAAGCGAGATTTAAATCTGAGTATTGGTTGATTATTAGACATTTAAAGGTAATTTCCCGTACCAAAAACAATCGTTCCTTGCTAGGATCGCTTTTTTGCTCCGAGTAATGGGATCTGACTTGAGTTTGCAACCACACCCGCTATCTAACAATTATCTAAAACTGTGTTATCAGGCCGATGCTTCGAGGATTAGGCGTCGCTTGTTCAGGTTAAATAAAGAGCCTGAATCAGATAAAAAGCGGGCTAATTTGGACAAGCTCGAGGCTCAGGCTGTTGCTGCATTCGAAAAAGTTGAACGACGCCGTCAAGCCCGTCCCCAAATCACCTATCCCGAGAGCTTACCTATTTCCCAGAAGCGGGATGAGATAGCCAGAGCGATTGCTGGCAATCAAGTGGTTATCATTGCAGGGGAAACAGGATCGGGTAAGACGACTCAGTTACCAAAAATTTGTCTGGAGTTAGGTTTAGGCTGTCGTGGGTTAATTGGCCATACTCAACCAAGGCGTCTTGCGGCGCGCAGCGTTGCCAGCCGGGTCGCCGATGAACTTAATAGTCCATTAGGAGAAGCGGTAGGTTTTAAGGTCCGTTTTGCGGATGCCATCAATCAAAATTCTTATATTAAGTTGATGACAGACGGTATTTTGCTGGCTGAACTCACTAACGATAAATTTCTCGATCAATATGACACCATCATCATAGATGAGGCTCATGAGCGAAGCCTGAATATCGACTTTATCTTGGGCTATCTCAAGAATGTGTTGAAGAAGCGTCCGGATCTCAAGGTGATCATCACCTCTGCGACCATAGATCTGAATAAATTTTCTCAACACTTCAATGATGCGCCTGTCATTGAGGTGTCGGGCCGAACTTACCCGGTTGAGACTCGTTATCGTCCCTTGGTGCGTGATGAAGGTGACGATCTCGATTTTACCGAAGGTATATTCGAAGCTGTGGATGAACTGGTTGCAGAGGGTCCCGGTGATATCTTGATCTTTATGAATGGTGAGCGCGAGATCCGTGATGTGGCGGATCAATTAAACCGTCGCCAATATCGAGATACCGAAATTCTTCCACTTTATGCACGCCTGTCATATGGTGAGCAGTCTAAGGTATTTAAGAGCCATATAGGCCGCCGAATCGTGCTGGCAACCAATGTGGCCGAAACATCTTTGACGGTGCCTGGTATCCGTTACGTTATCGATCCCGGAACAGCCAGAATTAGCCGTTATAGTTACCGCACTAAGGTGCAACGTCTGCCTATCGAGCCGATCTCACAAGCCAGTGCAAATCAACGTCAGGGACGTTGTGGCCGTGTGGCTGCGGGTATTTGTATTCGTTTATTTAGCGATGATGATTTCAATAATAGACCCGAATTTACCGATCCTGAAATTTTAAGAACTAACCTTGCCTCGGTCATTCTCAAGATGCTATCAGTGGGCCTTGGAGATATAGAAGCATTTCCTTTCCTTCAGTCACCGGACCCTCGTTATATCCGTGATGGATTCTTGCTGCTAGAAGAATTAGAAGCGGTGAAAAAGTCACAAGGGCGCTTAGCCTTGACGGCATTGGGCAAGCAGCTTGCTCATATTCCCGTGGATCCACGTCTGGCCCGTATGGTGATAGCGGCGAATGGTAATGGCTGTCTTCATGAAGCCTTGGTCATCACCTCAGCGCTATCAATACAAGATCCAAGGGAACGTCCCATGGATAAGAAGCAGGCGGCCGATGAGGTGCACAAGAAACACAGCGATAAAGACTCAGATTTTGTCTCCTTCGTAAATCTGTGGGATCACCTTAAGGTGCAACAGAAATCTCTTTCCAGTAGTCAGTTTAGAAAGCAGTGTAAGAAAGAGTTTCTTGCCTATCTAAGGGTACGAGAATGGCAAGATCTCTATGCCCAGATGCGACAAGCCGTGCATGATTTAAAATGGCGTCTCAACAGTGAGCCAGCCGATTATGAACTGCTGCATAAGTCACTACTCACGGGGCTGTTGAGTCATGTTGGCTTTAAAGATAAAGACAATGAATATTTGGGCGCCCGTAATCGTAAATTCTTTGTCTTCCCTGGCTCTCCTTTAGCGCGTAAAGGCCCTAAATGGATCATGGCCGCTGAGCTCACCGAGACATCACGCCTGTTTGCTAGGTGTTGTGCAAAAATACAACCAGAATGGATAGAGCCTTTGGCGGGACATCTGGTTAAGAAAAACTATCTTGAGCCCCATTTCGAGGCGAAACAGGGCAGTGTGGTGGCCCTCGAAAATCAAATCCTCTATGGATTGACGATTGTTAACCGCCGCAAAACACAATATGGACCGGTCAATCCCCTAGAGGCTCGTGAGATCTTCATTCGTAGTGCCTTGGCCGATGGTGAGTTGAGGACCAATGAAGCCTTCTTCATCAAAAACCGCGACTTACTCAAAGAGGTCGAAAGCTTAGAGCATAAATCACGCCGACGTGACATTTTGGTGGATGAGCAGGCCTTGGTGGATTTTTATGAGCCCAGAATCCCTGAAGGGATTTATAACGCGCCAAAATTCTTCAGCTGGTGGAAGCTTGAGAGCAAGAAATCCCCTGATCTGTTAGATTTCGAACGCGAACAATTAATGCAGCGAGGAGACAGTCATGTCTCTGCGCTGGATTTTCCAGATAGTTGGCACCAAGGTAATCTTAAGCTCTTCTTAGGCTATCATTTTGAGCCTTCGGCAGAAGATGATGGTGTCGCGGTGCATATTCCTGTCGCGTTACTCAATCAGATAGAAGATGTCGATTTTGACTGGCAGGTGCCAGGGCTCAGAGAGGAAAAATGTATTGCGATGATACGGTCTCTGCCTAAAAATCTCAGGCGTAATTTTGTGCCAGCGCCGGATTATGCCAGTGCCTGTATGCAGGCAATGAAGCCTTTCGAGATGAGTTTCATCGATGCCATGTGTAAGCAGCTGCTGCGCATGAGTGGCGTTCGTGTCAGCCCTGAAGATTTTGATCTTAGCCAGCTGAGTAAACACCTGTTGATGAATTTTAAGGTGGAGGATGACAAGGGAAAGTTGGTGGCTCAGTCTCGGGATATTGAACAGCTTAAAGCCAGCTTGCAAGGCCATGTGACTCAGGCTATTCGTAAAGTTGCCGATTCTGGTATCGAAAAAACTGAACTGATGCAATGGTCATTCGGTGATCTGCCAAAGGCGTTTAAACAGAAGAAAGGCAACTTCGAGGTCAAGGCATTTCCGGCGCTAGTGGACGATAAATCCAGTGTTTCGATCAAATTATTTGATGATGAAAACGAGGCTATTCGTTCCCATCAGTTAGGTCTACAACGCTTGTTGTTAATCAATATCCCATCGCCGGTGAAGCATCTGCAGAAGACCTTGCCAAACAAGGCTAAGCTTGCCATGTACTTTAACCCCTTCGGTCAAATACAGATCTTGTTGGATGATATCTTATCGGCGTCAGTACAGCAGCTACTCGATGAGAAGGGGCTGGATGTCCGCTGTGAGTCTGATTTTGAACAAGCTAAAGATTGGGTAAGACAAGAGCTTAATCCAACGGCGGCTAAGCTTGCCCTTCGAGTCGAAGAAGTTCTTACCCTGTATCAAAAGGTAAAGAAGCGTTTGAAGGGCAAGATAAGCTTAGATATTGCCTTTGCCATGAGTGATATCCAGACTCAACTGGATAATTTAGTGTTTAAGGGCTTTGTTGAGGCCTGTGGC
Organism: Shewanella psychrophila; assembly: GCF_002005305.1. Taxonomy (NCBI): domain Bacteria; kingdom Pseudomonadati; phylum Pseudomonadota; class Gammaproteobacteria; order Alteromonadales; family Shewanellaceae; genus Shewanella; species Shewanella psychrophila. Next base: position 1,386,116 of record NZ_CP014782.1, on the reverse strand, counting down.
TGGAAACGTTTACCAGACATGGTGAGGTATCTAAAAGCCGTCGATAATCGTTTAGACAAGTTGCCTGTTGACCCTAATCGTGACCGTTTGCATATGCACAGTATTGCTAACGTGCAAAAAGAGCTGGATGGTCAATTAGCTAAAGTGCCGAGATCGGTGGCGATACCTGAGTCCTTGCTCGAGGCGAGATGGATGATAGAGGAGTATCGAGTGTCCTGTTTTGCTCAGGTACTGGGCACGGCTTACCCGATCTCAGAGAAACGGATCTTAAATCAAATTAAGCAAAATTAACTTTTCATACCAAACTGCACCACTAAAAAATTAATGATTATTAAAGCACTGGTACATGACCGGTGCTTTTTTGTATAGGCCTTCCGACTTACTCCTGCAAATCATCAGATAATTTTATCTACTCACAAAGTAATATTTGTCTCATTCCATTAACATCTTGGGTTGATATTTATACGCTTGTAACTCATTGTTTAGACTATGCTGAATAGTCATAGCTGATGATCTTAATGTTTACCAATCTGTAAAGGCAATCAACTTAGTAGATCCATCATTTATTTTGTTAAAAACGATGATCCAGATCAAGCTAGTTACGCTTTACCAAATTGTGGGTATACAGTTTAGTAACGCATTAAGATTATGATCAACAGCAAGAAAAGAACTTGATAAAACATAATCTTAATTTCCACCAAACCTTGAGTCATTTTTATTGACTCACCTTACGAAGGGTCACGACCCTAAGTTGGAGTGCTTATGAGTTCCATTTCAGTATTTTTCCCCCAAATAGATAAGGAACGCCCCCATGTCGTTGCCTGAGGCGCATATCTCAAGCTTACTTGTCCAGCTTAGCCCTGAACATTTAAATGAAACTAAAAAAAGAATTGAAGCGTTTGATGAAGCCGAAATTTATGGCGTCAGTGAAGTCGGAAAAATCGTAGTGGTCCTTGAGACTCAAGCAGAAGGTTTTATTACCGACGTGATTGAAAAAATAAATAATATGCCAGGCGTGCTTGGTGCCACTATGGTTTATCACCAAATTGATAGTGGAACCGACAGCGATAGCGACACCAATAACAATAACCTAGCCCCTGATGATGGCTATAGTGTTAGTGAGGAACAAGTATGAAAATGTCTAGACGTGAGTTTATCAAAGCAAATGCAGCGGCGTCTGCTGCGGCACTTGCAGGGATCACTCTTCCAGCCACAGCTACGAATTTGATTGCAACGAGCCAAGAGTCCAAAATTCATTGGGATAAAGCGCCTTGTCGTTTCTGTGGTACAGGTTGTTCGGTACTTGTCGGAACCCAAGAGGGGAAAGTCGTTGCGACTCAAGGCGACCCGGAAGCTCCTGTAAATAAAGGCCTTAATTGTATTAAAGGTTACTTTCTTTCAAAAATTATGTATGGCAAGGATCGCTTAACTCAGCCTTTATTGCGTCAAACTAATGGAAAGTTTGACAAAAATGGTGATTTTGCGCCGGTAAGTTGGGATCAAGCCTTCGATATCATGGCTGATAAGTGGAAAGCGGCTTTAAAAGAGAAAGGGCCTACCAGTGTGGGCATGTTTGGCTCAGGGCAGTGGACTGTAATGGAAGGTTACGCTGCTTCTAAGATGATGAAAGCGGGTTTTCGATCTAACAACATAGATCCTAATGCGCGTCACTGTATGGCTTCAGCCGTTGGTGGCTTTATGCGTAGTTTTGGTATCGATGAGCCAATGGGTTGTTATGATGACTTCGAAGAAGCCGATGCCTTTGTGTTATGGGGCTCGAATATGGCTGAGATGCATCCAATTTTATGGTCTCGCATCACAGACAGACGCTTAAGTCATCCCCATGTGAAAGTGAACGTCTTATCAACCTATTACCATCGTTCATTTGAACTTGCTGATAAAGGCTATATCTTTAAGCCGCAAACCGATCTTGTAATAGCCAACTTTATTGCTAACTACATCATTGAAAACGATGCTGTGAATTGGGACTTTGTTAATAAGCATACCCATTTCAAGCAAGCCACTACAGATATTGGTTATGGTTTAAGGGATGAGCATCCCCTGCAAAAAAAGGCAGCTAATCCCAATGTCGGTAAAATGTATTCAATTGATTTTGAAGAGTATAAGAAATCAGTAGCACCATATACCCTTGAAAAAGCTGCTGAAATGACCGGCCTAGGTGAAGATAAACTGCTCACACTCGCTAAGCAGTTTGCCGATCCAAAGATTAAGGTTATGTCACTTTGGACTATGGGGATGAACCAACACACCCGTGGTGTTTGGATGAACTCTTTGGTCTATAACATTCATCTTTTAGTAGGCAAAATATCGACACCAGGTAGTGGTCCATTTTCATTGACAGGCCAACCATCCGCATGTGGTACAGCACGTGAGGTGGGGACTTTCTCTCATCGTTTACCCGCAGATATGGTGGTAGCAAACCCCGAGCATCGAAAGCGTGCTGAGCAGCTATGGAAAATTCCCCAAGGCACTATTCCACCTAAGCCGGGCTTCCATGCAGTACAGCAAGACCGTAAATTAAATGACGGTGTGCTCAATGCTTACTGGACTATGTGTAACAACAACATGCAGGCCGGTCCTAATATCAATCAAGAGCGCTTACCTGGCTTTAGAAATCCTGACAATTTTATTGTCTGTTCAGACCCATACCCAACAGTAACAGCACAAGCTGCTGACTTGATCTTACCGACAGCGATGTGGGTAGAAAAAGAGGGGGCTTACGGTAATGCTGAGCGTCGTACTCAGGTTTGGTATCAGCAGGTTAAAGCGCCTGGTGAATCGAAATCCGATCTATGGCAGATTATGGAATTTGCAAAACGCTTCAAAATTGAAGAGGTGTGGACCGAAGAGCTGTTAGCTCAAATGCCAGAAGTACGTGGTAAGAATATGTGTGAAGTGCTATTTGAAAACGGCCAAGTGAACCAGTTCCCATTATCTGAAGCGCAAGAGCTTAATGATGATGCTAAAGACCAAGGTTACTATGTACAAAAAGGTCTATTTGAAGAGTACGCAAGCTTTGGCCGTGGACATGGCCATGATTTAGCACCATATGATCGCTACCATCAAGAGCGCGGTTTACGTTGGCCTGTAGTCGATGGTAAAGAGACAAAATGGCGCTTTAAAGAAGGCTCAGATCCCTATGTTGGTAAAGGTAAAGGGTTTGAATTCTATGGTAAGCCAGATGGCAGAGCATGGATAATCTCGGCACCTTACGAGGCGCCACCAGAGTCTCCAGATGAAGAGTTTAACCTGTGGTTATGTACTGGTCGTGTACTTGAGCACTGGCATACAGGAACCATGACACGCCGAGTACCTGAACTGTACAAGGCTGTCCCTGATGGACTTTGTTACATGCATCCAGATGATGCTAAGTCTCATGGTGTACGTCGTGGTGATGAAGTGCTAATGAGTAACAAACGTGGCGATATTCGTGTGCGTGTCGAGACTCGAGGGCGTAACCGTCCACCAAAAGGTTTGGTGTTTGTGCCCTTCTTCGATGCACGTATCTTAATTAATAAACTTATTTTAGATGCAACCGATCCGTTATCGAAACAGACAGACTATAAAAAGTGTCCTGTTAAAATAACTAAAATAGCATAAGGCAGGGTTATGATGAAAAAATCAATTTTATTGACGTTGAGTATTGCCTTAACTCTGATCAGTGGTTTTGCTGTCAGTGAGGAGCGGGGCATAGGTGGTGTCGAGTCTTTACGCGGCAATGTTGAGTTAGAAGTCACCAGAGCGGCAGATCCTTTGAAGAAAGTGCCGCGAGATCAGGTGGATATTGAAAGCAGTTATGTGTTTCAGCCACCACTGATCCCGCATCACATCAGGAGTTATGAAATATCACTCAATGCTAACAAGTGCTTATCATGCCATGGTTGGACAAAAGCCAAGCAGATGGGCGCCACTAAAATCAGTGTGACGCATTTTACTAATCGAAACGATGAAGTGTTGGCTGATGTTTCTCCTAGACGATACTTTTGCCTGCAGTGCCACGTGACACAAGCAGATGCTAAACCGTTAGTGGGTAACTCCTTCGAACGTGTTAAATCACTGCAATAACATAATAGGCTGGTAATAATATGAAATGGATTATTAACGCCTTAAAAGGCTTCTGGAGCATATTGAGGCGGCCCAGTAAAGCCGCCGTAGGTATCGTGCTATTTATGGGCTTTGCAGGTGGACTCATGTTCTGGGGGGCATTTAACACAGGTATGGAAGCGACAAATACTGAAGAGTTTTGTTCTGGATGTCACGCCCCAATTGTGGCGGAAATTCGAGAAACGATTCACTATGCTAACCGCTCTGGTGTTCGTGCTATTTGTTCAGATTGTCACGTACCTCATGCTTGGACGGATAAAATAATACGTAAAGTTCAGGCTTCTAAAGAGCTGTTCGCTTATTTTGTTACTCAAACAATTAACACACCAGAGAAGTTCAAAGAGCGACGAGGTCATTTAGCCGAAAGGGAGTGGGCAAGAATGAAAAAGAACGACTCTTTAGAGTGTCGTAACTGTCATAACTTTGATTATATGGACTTCTCCGAGCAGAGCCCACGCAGTGTCAGGCAGCACTCTACTGCGCTTGCCAGTGGTGAAAAGACCTGTGTGGATTGTCATAAAGGTATCGCCCATAAATTGCCAGATATGCACCAAGTTGAAGGTTGGAATTAAGGAGCCATTATGAGTACATTAGAGAATGTTATATGGCATGTCCTTGGTTACAGCGCCATGCCGGTCATTATACTAGGTGGTTTTTCTGTTGTTGCAGTTGCCTGTATTTGGATTCTGTCCAAAACATCAGATAAGTAAAGAGGCTTGTTACAGTCGGCCAAGACCAAGGTGGCTTAAACCGATTGGCATTTAACAATAAAAGATGCAATAACACCTAAAAGCCTGACTTTAATGATTCAAAGTCAGGCTTTTTTATTCGCTTCGCTTACTGCTAGGTCATAATGCATGCCTAGCTGCCTAGCTGCCTAGCTGCCTAGCTGCCTAGCTGCCTAGCTGCCTAGCTGCCTAGCTGCCTAGCTGCCTAGCTGCCTAGTTGCCTAGTTCCTAAAGCCCTAAACCGGATAAACTTGCTGCACTGATTCAATGATCATCTCCCTGAGCCAGCGGTGACTGGGATCTAAATCGAAGTGTTTGTGCCAGAGTAACACGTATGTACCGGGGACAAGCTGAGTGGGCACAGGAAGTGTGATTAACCGGTAATGTCCTAACATTTCCTTGGCGTATTTGGCGGGGGAGCAAAGAATGAGATCGCTTTTCTCACAGAGCTGCATGGCACTATTAAAGTCGGTGAGATTAATCGCGATATCTCGTTTCAGGTGTTGTATCTGTAACACATCATCTAAGAGCCACTGGGCAATCCCACCAAAAGTCACTTGCAGGTGACGATATTTGAGAAACGTATCTAAATTCCACACTTCTTTTAGCAAGGGGTGGTCTTCTCTCACCAGACACACTGAATGATCTCGAGTCAGCTCGGTATAGTTCAGCTCTTCGGGCAGATTCTTTATGTGTAATAGGGAGCGCTCATCCCACTCACGACAGGCTATCCCTATATCGGTTTCACAGCGTAATAACCTATCCATACTCTCACTGTGCCATGTTTGGCTGTCTATACTCACATTCGGCGCTTGTTTGAGTAGCTCAGGCATAAAATAGGGGTAGGTAAGCGAGTATGCTGTCTCAACCAATTCTATGCGGAATTTTCTCCGGCTCATAGAGGGGTCAAATTCACTGGGTCTGGTTAGCTGTTCGACTTGATTGAGAACCCGTCTTAATTCCGGTGCCAATTGTTTGGCTTTAGGCGTTGGCCTCAGACCATATGCGGTACGTTCGAACAGTTTATCGTCGAAGGTTTCCCTTAGCTTTGACAGTTGTTTACTCACTGCCGATTGACTTAAATGTAAACGAGCCGCCGCTGCGGTGACGCTTTGCTCTTCGAGTAATACTTCAAGTACTGTGAGTAAGTTAAAGTCAAAATTTTTCAATCAGCTACCACCATTTAGGGTTTATGGGCTTTCCAAGTCAACGTCTTGGCTTAGTGTAATTATTTTCATTCGAAAAACAAGGTGGAGATTGGCACAAACATAGAGGCTCAGCCATAGTTATAGAGGGCTTATTTTGCCATCAACAGATGATTGGAGAGGGCGAGTGATACATCCTAATAAACATTATTTACTCTTAATGTTATTTCTCTTTTTAGTGTTCACTAGTTTTGCGGTTACCGCGGAGCTTGATCCTAAATCAAATGCCGCGGAGCATTGGGTGCACAATGAGTTCCAGCCATCGACATTGACCTTAGACGAGCAGATGCAAGAGATGGCTTGGTTTACTTCCGCCAGTCAGCCATTTGTCGGTATGAAAATCCGTGTGGTATCCGAGCGAATAGCGACCCATTGGTATGAAGCGAGTACTTTAGCTAAGGCTTTTTATGAGATCACCGGCATTCATGTAGTGCATGAGTTAACCGGTGAAGACGATGTGATAAAGAAGCTGTCGGCTCAAATTATGACTCGGCAAAACCTCTATGATGCTTATATTAACGACAGCGATCTGATCGGGACTCACTTTAGATCTAATGCCGTGGTTTCTCTGTCTGATTTCATGCAACTTGAGGGAGAAAGTGTCACCTTACCGACGTTAGATTTACAGGATTTTATCGGACTTAAATTTACCACGGGTCCCGATGGTCACTTGTATCAGCTACCAGATCAGCAGTTTGCCAACCTCTATTGGTATCGGCATGATTGGTTCAACCGCAAGGATTTCCAGAAACGATTCAGATCCCGTTATGGCTATGAACTCGGTGTGCCGCAGAACTGGCAGGCCTATGAAGATATAGCCGAGTTCTTCAGCGAAGACATTAAAGAGATCGACGGCAAACGCATTTATGGTCATATGGATTATGCTAAAACAGACCCTTCCCTAGGCTGGCGAATGTCAGATGCTTGGTTGTCCATGGCTGGCGTGGGGGATAAGGGCTTACCCAATGGTTTGCCTGTGGATGAGTGGGGAATACGCGTAGAAGGATGCCATCCAGCCGGAGCCAGCGTCGAACGAGGTGGTGCGTTAAACGGTCCGGCGGCAGTTTATGCGGTGGATAAATTTATCTACTGGTTAAACCGATTTGCGCCGGAAGAGTCGATACACCTCAACTTTACCCAGGCCGGAGAGTGGCCAGGAAAAGGGTTAATCGCCCAACAGATCTTCTGGTATACAGCGTTTGTTGCCGATCTGACTAAACCTGACTTACCTGTGGTTAATCAAGATGGCACCCCTAAATGGCGTGTGGCACCGTCGCCTGTGGGTAAGTATTGGCAGGCGGGAATGAAATCAGGTTATCAGGATGCGGGGTCATGGACGTTACTCAAATCTACGCCTTTGAAGCGACAACAGGCAGCTTGGCTCTATGCTCAGTTTGTAGTCTCTAAGACTGTTTCTCTCAGGAAGACCTTAGTGGGGCTGACGCCCATTAGGCGATCGGATATTGACTCGGAGGTCATGACACAACGCGCCCCCCATCTTGGTGGTCTGGTGGAGTTTTATCGAAGTCGAGGCCGGGATGTATGGACGCCAACTGGGACTAATGTACCGGACTATCCGGGGCTCGCTAACTATTGGTGGCAATATATTTCACAGATCATAGAGGGTAAGGTTACCACTCAGAATGGCATGGACAATTTTGCCGCCGCAGTGGATGAGCATTTAGCATTAATCGCCGACAATAATGGGATAAGCTGTGAGCCTAAGTTAAATCCTAAATCTACACGTGAATTCTGGCTTGAGAAAACCGGGGCGCCTAAGCAACAAATCACCGAGCAGGCCAAGGGCAGAACCCTTCAATATGAGGAGGCGATTAATGTGTGGAAGTAAAGGTGTTACTCGTCTTTTAACGGTTCTGCTAACTATCATCTTCCTCAGTGCTTTATCTTTGAAGGCAGAAACCTTGCAGATCCTCACCTATGAAGAGTCGCCTTTCGCCTTAAAGGTTGGTAAGACACATAAAGGCCTGTTGGTGGATATGCTCAAGGAGTTATTTTCCCGTACTGACCTTCAATATGAACTTAAGTTTATCCCACTTAAACGAGCCATCATAACCACAGAAAGGATGCCAGGCCATTGCGTGCTTCCCGTTGGACGTAGTCAGGAGCGGGAAGCAAGTTTTCACTGGATAAGTCCGGTACTGGTATCGCGTTATGGCCTCTACAGCCGAGATGATGTCATCATTCCCCTAACTACGCTCAGTGATGCTAAACCTTATAAGATAGGGAGTTTTCTGGGCAGTGGCATAGGAGAGTATCTCACTGACCTTGGTTTCAACGTCGAGCTGGCCTCTGTGAGTGCACAAAACTTACGTAAGCTTAAGCGTGCCAGAATTGAACTCTGGGCTGCAGAGTTGATCAGTGCCCGAGAGCAGATGCTGAAACAGGCAATGAACTTCGGTGAACCCGAGCTTATTTTCTACACTTCACTGCGGGCAATGGCATGTAATCGAGAGATGTCCTTGGAGGTAAAGCTGAAGCTGGATAAGGCATTGACCAGCATGTACCGTGATGGCTATATGAGTGAGCTCTATCTTGAATATGGCGTGGAAATATAGGACTAAGATACAGAATGTAAATATAGAGTGGAGTTTTAAAATCTCGAATATAGCGTGGAAATATAGACCGGCCACAGTATGATGTGGCCGGAGTGAACAATCAGACGTTCTTACTCAGTTGGTCCATGATGTTGCGGTTGAGGTAATCGCTGAAATCATCGCCATGATTCTGTAACATCTTGGGGAACATGGAGATAGGGGTGAGCCCTGGGAAAGTATTAATTTCATTGAGAAGAATTTCGTTGTCTTGGGTGAGGAAAAAGTCGATACGGGACAAGTGACTGAGTTTCATGCCTTTGAATACCTTGACTGCATATTCACGGATCTCCTGGCTCACACTCTCACTGATATCGGCAACCACTTTGGTTTCGGCCTGACTGTTCTCGGCGTACTTTTCATCGAAAGTGTAGAAGGTATTTGTCCCACAGATGATCTCACCTGGCTGAGTCGCGATAATTTCGCCGTTTTTCTCGTATACGGCCACTTCAAGCTCTCTGGCTTCAATGGTCTTTTCGACGATGACATAAGGCGAATAGTTGAAAGCTTGCTTCAATGACTCAGTTAATTCCTCTTTGCTGTCTACACGGTAACAACCAACAGATGAGCCTTGTGACGCGGCCTTGATGAATATCGAGCCCCAAGATGTTAAAGCCCGCTTGGCTTGATTGATAGCGTCATCATTAAAGTCATTGAGGAAAATATAAGGGGTATTGGGGATCCCAAGTGCCGTGAACCACATCTTAGCCGTGACTTTGTTGAAACAATTACGACTCGCTTCTGAATCGCAACCAAAATAGGGCAAGTTGATCAGCTCAAAATAGGATTGAATATCACCTGTTTCTCCAGGGTAACCGTGAATGCAGGGAATGACGTAATCCACAGGCCAGGATACTTTACTCACGTCATCGAAACGTATTTGTTTGCGATTGGTCAGTTCACAGAGTTCACCGTCGCTAGTTCGATAATGGCCCTGTGCATCAAGTTCGACTTTCAATAGGTTTATATGGGCAAGTTTGGCCAATGAGGTCTCAAAAAATTTCGCTGACATCAATGAGATTGCATGTTCATCCCCACCGCCACCACATAATAATAGTAGATTCGTTTGGCTCATTGTCTCTCCATATCCTGACAGTTTTATCAATTGCAGGCTCACTATGACGCGATGGTTATTTATTGCAACCACTGACACCAAACTTCTGCACTAAGTGGTGATTTTCTATGCTGAGTAGATTTATCTATGTGGTGAATTTAAGGAGGTGAACGCTTAGGTCGCATTAACATGTTGATCGGCTTTTTTATCCAGGTCATGACTCGGATAATTGGGCTTAGTTAATCTCTATAGGGTAGCTGTTTTGGATATAAATAATAAACTGCAAATACAAATTTCGAGTGAGACTGCAACGGGCGATGTGAATGTAACCGCAATGGCCGATGAAATATTAGCTGTGATACAGAAATGGTTTCCCGAAGAAGACACTAAACTGCAGGAACTGTCCTGTCATGGTGGTTTGGCACGGTGTCTCTATTTAATCAATGAAGAGGCCATGTTAGAAAAGTTTTAGGGATCGGTAGCTCCGTACCTTGTGTATTGCAGCCATTAAACGCTTGTTTATGACCTCGCTTTTCAGTTACCGGGGAAATGCTTGGGGCTCGATGCTTAATGATACGGCGATTGATATTAGTGTTGTGGGATCCGATGGATTCATGGCTTTAAGACAATAGGCTTGCTAGCCTTAAAATGAAGTCTTATTACATTTTCATCTTGGTTCATTTTTTTTGGTCGCTACTTTTCGTCATTCCGGTAGACCTTTTGAACCGGACTCCAGTGACCTGTGCTGTTGGAATATGTCATTGAAGGTCGTACCTTCATTGTAACCTAACGCCTGTCCGGCGAGGATTGTGCACTCTTTATTTCGAGAAGATTCTGCCAGTCGCCAATTCTTGATTTCATTTAGAGTCTGTCTGACCTCCAGGGATGGAGGAAATGCCAAATTTTGTATGGAACAAAATTGGCCATGTGGGCTCTACCAAAAATCTCTTTTGGAATCTCGCAGTCGCATCTACACTCGGTTATTTCTCTCTTCTATTGTGGTTATGGCTAGTGTTCCGTAACTCACTTTTTCCTTATTACCAGTTAGTGTGAGCATTTTGCTAAATGCTGCGGTTACCTCTTTGTAATACATTATCTAATTTCGTTTTGTTGATATCCTCACGTTACAGACTATCTAAGGGGCTCACCGTTCCTGCGTAATGCTGGCCTAGCACATGAGTGTAGATTTGTGTTGTATTGACATTGTTGTGGCCAAGCAGTTCCTGAACACTTCTTATATCTCGACCAGCTTGAAGTAGATGAGTCGCAAAGCTATGCCTGAAAGTATGGCAAGTGACGCGTTTGACGATATTGGTTTTTCGTACAGCTACACCAAGTGCTTTTCGAATGACACTCTGATGTAAATGGTGTCTACAATGTGTTCCGGTGTATGGATTATCACAAGTGGTAGTTGAAGGGAAAATGAACATCCATCCTGCTTGTCTAAATGCGTTAGGATACTTACGTTCTAGCGCATTCGGCAAAGAAGGACCGATACCATTTGTATTATCCTTAAGCTGAATATCACGCGCTGCGTTTATATAGGAGGGGAGCTTAACAGCGCACTTGTGACTGAGGATTGTCTGCCTATCTTTATGGCCTTTTCCATCTCTAACTGTGAGTGCACAGTGCTCCATATCGATATCCTGAATGCGTAATCCACTGCCAAATAAGAATTCAATGATTAACCTATTGCGCCCAGAAAGCTGATTTAGCACCAGAGATATCTCTGATGTGGACAAGACGATAGGTCCGTTCTACTGGGCCGACTAACCGTACCAAAAGACTACGTAGTTTTAGTGCTGCAACAAAGCCTTGTAATTGAGCTTACAGATCTTTCTGTAAATCAACCGAGTCTAGTTCGCCCAAGTGCTTCATAAATAGTTCTAGCAGCCTTGGTTGTCTGGGGTGATAAGCACTCATTAACACCATTTTTCTATGGTATTTTTTATCAGGGATAGGCAGCGTGGTGATGGTTTCATCAAACAGCTCTAATCCAGCCCAGATCGGAACCATTGACACTCCAACCTCTTCAGAAACCAGTTGAGCAATCGCTTCAAGTGAATCTAGATCGAAGATGGTATTTTTGGTCATCCCTTTTTCAACCATAAATAACTCAGGCATCTGGCCTCCCCAACAGCTTGGGTCATACCGGATATAAGGCTTGTTATCAAGAATGTCGGTAAGGGTTCCCTTGATGCTTTTATGATGAAGTAAAGCCAAGGGTTCATCCCTCAGTACCCAGTACCTCAACGACTTAGGAATAGCTGAGGGTGGCATAACCATTATTGCAGCATCAATATCACCATTGATAAGGCTCCGATATAAATCTATCGAATTGCCCGGGGTGATATGAAATTTTGCTTCAGGTACCGATGCGCGAATTGACTTAAGTGTGGCTGGAATAAAAGCAGTCAAGGAGGTCGAGTTCGCCCCGATCCTTAATGTGCCATTGAGCCCTGAATCTTGAACTATTTCAATTAGATCACGAGCCTCCCTGACTAGGGATTTAGCCTTTGGAATAATCGTTAAACAAGCATCCGTTGGCTGTACCGTGTTTCCAGCCCTGCTGAATAACTTACATTTAAACTCTCGTTCAAGCGCCTGAATTCTTTGGCTGACTGCAGCTGCGGTTATCAGTTGTGCCCTTGCTGCACCGGCAATAGACCCTTCCTCTGCAACGGCTATCAGACTATCAAGAAACCGAGTATCCATAGTTTTCCTTACGAACAAAAAATCATAAACATAGTATTTCTAATGAACAACTTTCACTAAACTAGCCCCAATTGCTGTTTAAGTCCAGAACAGCTACAGCTATCCAATTAATATTTAATTTATTAACGCGATGAACCGACGGAACAAATGAAGAAATCATTGAATGCTCAGTACTCAAATAAAAGAATCTGATCTCACGATACTAAATCGACCCTCAGGCCGTTATGCAAGCTATAAACTTGTCGACGATCACTTATATGTTTCCGGTCAGACGGTCCGTATTAATAGTGAGGTTGCCATCTACGACAGGCTAGGAAAAGAGCTGAACGTGGAGTGTGGACAGCTCGCAGCCAAATTGTGTGCAATCAATATTATTAATCAGGTTTATGAAGCCTGTAATGGGGATCTGACCCGAATAAAATCAGTGTCAAATTGAATCTTTATTTGCAAACCACGGAATGCTTTACCCAACATGCTGCAGTGGCTGATGGCACTTCTCAGTATTTGCTTGATCGGCTTGGTAACCGAGAAGTTCACAGCCGCACAACGGTGGGCGTTGCTAGCTTACCTAGTGGGTTCGCCATTGAAATTGATGCTATTTTTGAACTGGAGACAAGTTATGTTTGATGCCAAAGATATTAAAACCGTCTACGAGCGAATTCAGCCACACATTAAGGCTACGCCTTTACTGACAAACGAATACATTAACGATCTACTTAATGCGAATATATTCTTTAAATTTGAAGGTGCACAGGCAACGGGCTCCTTCAAACTCAGAGGTGCATTAAATGCCTTGTTAACCTTACAGGAGCAGGGGCGAACACCAGAGCAAGTCGTTACGTTCAGTTCAGGGAATCATGCCCAAGCTGTGGCATATGCTTGCCAAAAGCTAGATATTCCAGCAACAATATATATTCCCAAAACAGCCTCAGATTTCAAGATAAAGATGACACGATATCTAGGAGCTAATGTGGTTGTTACTGATAATAGAAAAGAAGCAGAAGTGTTGTCTCAGCAGCTTGCAGCTCAAGGGGCTACATTTATTCACCCTTATGACAACCATTCAGTGGTACTTGGTCAGGGGACCAGCTGTTACGAGGTTTTGTTGGAAGGGCTACAACCTGAAGCTATTTTTGCGCCAATTGGTGGAGGTGGCTTAATCAGCGGTACTCTTCTAGCTGCCCAGCTGCTTTCTCCTTCGTCCCGAATTATTGGGGGTGAACCTCTGCTAGCAAATGATGCCTATCAGAGCTATCACAAAGGGGAGATAGTCGGGTTCAGCCTGTCTCCTGAAACAATCGCTGATGGTGCCCGGACACTTGAAGTTTCAGAGCGTACTTTTCACCAGATCAAGCAGCTCGATGACATTATGTTGGCAAGTGAAGAGGAGATACTACTCTGGACAAGAACGCTTTTCTCTCACCTTAAGGTGACCGTCGAGCCAACGAGCGCTGTGGCGATGGTTGCTTGCAAAAAATGGCTAGATAACCAAGCCAGCAATAAGCGCCAGACTCTCCTAGTGATCCTCTCTGGAGGAAATATGGATGCAGACACTTTTAAGGCTATTTGGAAATAAGTTGGCTTAACTAAGCTCGGCATGTTTCATCAGGATTAATCTATGAACTTTGATTTATGGTTGGCATTTTTAATGGCCTGCATAATATTGGCGATATCCCCTGGTGCTGGGGCGGTTAATACGATGTCTATAACGATTAAATATGGCCTTAGGGGGAGCTTAATCTCTAACCTTGGGTTACAGGTTGGGAATATAGTTAATATTGCCGTCGTTGGGGCGGGGCTCGGTGTATTGCTCGCTCAGTCTGATGCGATGTTTTTTGCAATTAAGTGGGTTGGTGTTTTCTATTTGATCTATCTGGGAGTCCAGAAATTCAGAGAAAGCACCAACTACTGCACTGGATTAGAAAATCGACATGGTACAAGCATATGGAAAGTGTTTAGCCAGTCAATCTTTGTCAATATTACCAACCCTAAAAGCATCGTTTTTCTGGTGGCATTGTTACCTCAGTTTATCGATCCAACAGCTCCACATTTACATCAAATGCTGATCCTTGGCAGCACGTTGGTCTTCGTTGATATGACGGTAATGGTGGGATATGCACTAATGGCTTCCAGAGTTGCTCATTTAGTACGGAGCAGACGCCACGTGATGATTCAAAACAGAATTTTTGGCAGTATGTTTATTGGCGCCGGAACTTTACTGGCGGTGGTTAGCAGAAATTAACGTGAAAACAGCGAAGTGATTATGAGTCAGTATTTTAGCAACTTTCCAGCACTGCGTGATAACTTAAATTGTCTGTTCTGATATGGGAGGATGGTTGATAGGTGTCATGCTTTTCGCTAATTAATTATCGTTTATCGAAAATTAATTATTGGGTTTAATTTTGTTAATGTTACCTTAGTGCTCATCAAAGAGGAGAAAACCATGCAAAAAATTCAAACTTACAGCCACCGAATTCGATTAATCCTTCAATTTCTAATGGTACTATTACCTATTATGAATTTGTGTTTCTGGCTATCTGTCCAATCGGAAAATGACTTCCTGGTGTCGATGGGTATCATTCAACTTGGGTACGATATTGCTTCATTCACACAAGAACCGTTAACGATGTCGACACGACTATGGGCCTTTTTAGCCAGTATGCTGCCATGTGGCATCTTGGTTTATGCGTTGGGTATTTTGGTCAAATTGTTTAAGAGCTATGAAAAAGCCGAAGTGTTTACGGTAAATACTGCCAAGTATTTCCAAAAGCTGGGTTTTGTCTTCTTTTACTGGGCAATAGGTAGTTTTGTTTACAGCGGCCTGATCTCTGTCGAGCTGAGCTTTAATAATCCCCCTAGCGAGCGAATGCTAGCACTTTCTTTTGTTGGCTTAGATGCCATGTCTATACTTTGCGGTTTCATTGTTCTAACTATTGCTTGGGTTATGAAAGAAGCCCAGCAAATCACTGATGAACATCAACATACCATTTAAGGAATAGATATGAACATTACGATTAATCTTGATGTGATGATGGCCAAACGGAAAATGCGTTTGAAAGATCTTTCTCTGCTAGTTGGTGTGACTGAGCAAAACTTATCAATCCTCAAAAATGGCAAAGCGAAAGCAATACGTTTCAGTACTCTCGAAAAGATTTGTGAAGTACTAGATTGTCAGCCTGGGGATATTTTAGTTTACGAACCGAAATCAGAAATTGACTCATATGCCTAAATGTAAATTCAACTTAATAACTCGGAAATTTCAATTTTTTCCTATCGAGATCAATATGATAAACCTGAATATTAAATCACTGTTAGCATTAACGGGGTACTTATTTCTCACTGGACTTATTGCTGTTAATGTACATATTCAAATGACTCATTTAGGTGTTAGCTACCCTGCATGGGAGCCACCAAAGTGGGTAGATGTTGCCATGTTTGTAATTCAAAGTCTTGGTGCGTTATGGGTGACAAAAAGTGTATTTACGTTGATGAATACAGCAAGTTTTGTTAGGCATTGGGCTATTGTTTTTATTACGATGGGAGCCCTGCAACAGCTCTTAATCCGGTTACCTCTGACCGCTGGCTACGTGATGGATCAGAAGTACATTTTTCAATGGATCTACACTTACTTACCGCAGTTGCTTATGACGTTAATTTTGACTGCTGCTATGGTGTTCATTAGTCGTACTCCCAAAATCCAACGTTGGTGTGTGGATTGGCCTTGTTTCCTAAATCGATTGAACCTTTTGCAGCTTATGTGATCTGATCTTCCAATGTGGTTATTGGAAACATCAAGATGGGTAAAGCTAAGCGTAAAATGACCAATTGGTCTCAGTACAACAAGGCATTGATTAATCGAGGGTCCTTGACCTTTTGGATTGATGAGCACGCCATTAGCTCTTGGTGTTGCTCTGAACATCACGGCCGCCGTGGCCGTGGGTATATTTACTCTGATGTTGCTATTGAAACTGCATTGGTTGTTAAAGGTGTATTCAACTTATCACTGAGAGCACTAGAAGGTTTCACTACCTCGGTTTTCCAGCTTATGAATGTGCCACTAACCTCACCAAGCTATAGCTGCATTAGCAAACGTGCCAAGACCGTAAATATCAAATATCGCTCACCGAGTCGTGGCTCTGTGGCACATGTAGTGATTGATTCAACGGGCCTCAAAGTTTACGGCGAGGGAGAATGGAAGACTCGAAAGTATGGTAAAGAAAAGCGTCGTACCTGGCGTAAGTTACACCTCGCAGTAGATGCTAATACGCATGAAGTCGTAGCAGCAGAAGTCACTCTGGTTAACGTTGCTGATAATGAAGTGTTACCCACATTAATCAAGCCGTTAAGAAGACAGATTAAACAAGTTTCTGCTGATGGAGCATACGACACCAAAGCGTGTCACAAACTCCTTCAGCGTAAAGGTTGCAAACCCACTATCCCACCAAGAAGCAGTGCTGGGTTTTGGGAGGATGGGCACCCTCGAAACGAGGCTGTGAGAGCCCTCAAAAATAATGAGTTAGCGCAATGGAAGAAGGAAAATGACTATCACTTACGGTCACTATCTGAAACAGCAATGTACCGATATAAGCAACTAATTAGTCCGAAACTTAGCCTACGAGATTATAATGCTCAAGTAGGTGAAGCGCTGGCAGGTGTAAAGGCAATGAACAAAGTCATAAGACTAGGAATGCCAGTTAGGAAACAGGCTGCCTAGTTAGCTCAAACCCTTGGAGTAGCTGCATCTATAGCGAGGATTTGATCAACAACGCCGTGTGGATTACCTGATACTAGGGGGAATTTCTGCTCTCGCATTTCTATATTTGCAATCAGCTTTACAAGACGTTAGTCATTCATTACTTGTTTTTGTCGAAGAACCGAATTCTTCAGCAATACTCATTCCTCCCTATCCATGGCAAGTGGATGTGATTGCATCAATTACTTTTATTGAGCCTGTATTGGCTGCATTATTTATTTGTTATTTAATATCTAAAGGGTGCCGTTCTAGTTTTGCTGATTTATCACTTAAAACAATTCTAGCTTTAATGGTTCTAACCCAAGCAGGTGCCAAATTTTTCTTTTACCTCTACTTCTCAACAATAGAGAACACGATGGATCGTATTTTAAGTATATCGCAATTTACGCTTGAATTGGTTGTGATTGGATTAGCTGTCAGTGCTGCTATGGTTTATTTAACCAACAGCTATCATAGAAAAACCTTTCAGATAAATATCTGATAAAGGTAAGGGAATAATGTTTCTGAGATATCGTCTATTTACTGTGTCACGAAGTTTATTATGTAGGTTATATTTATCTTTAGCGTTGAATCAACTAGTCTTAAATAGAAAGAACGAACGTTACTTTAACTATTGGCTTTAATCGATTTTATTTTTATTGGAATGTTATTTTTAATGATCCCCTCGAACATTTAAAAGAGCTGATGTTGTTTCCATCGCGGGAGGGAATTATAATACCTAGTTAATTATTTTTGGGATTATTGATAATGGCATATTTACTAATGTCGAATTATGTTCAGGTTAATCATATAATGAATTTAGTTAAATAATCATTAATCAATGAATATCCATATTTGACTATCTTTATAAGAAGGAATCAGAATTAATTAACGCCATATACCCTACAACTTGTGGCGGCGTTATTATTATTTTTAAGCAATGTAACAAAGAGAATAAATTAAATGAAAAAAGTACAATTACAAATTATCATGATATCTGCAATCATAGCTGCCCCGCTAGCACAGGGCGACCGCATGAGTGTTTATTTTTTAGTCGAGCTACATAATCCAGCGAGTAAAACTTTCTCTAGATGTTGAGGATTCATTAAGCAGCGCTTTTGTTTACCAACGATGCTGAGTTTGGTCGGTTCTTTTCTAAGCATGTTGAGAGCCATATGCCTCAAGTAAGCTAGATTTTCAGCGCCGTTATTTTTGTATATCTGGCATGTATCTTCGTTCATGTTGACATCCAAGACCCAGTGCATTGACTCGATACCCCAATGTTCACGAGTAGCACTTAAGGCTTGCTCTGCTGATAACTCTTTCGAACTAATATAGTAACGATATTCAAGGCTTATCGCCTTACCTTTAACCGCCCTAAAACTTTCAACCATAACAATGCATTTGAGTGCTTCCCAGCGTGAGAAATCACCTTCGAGTTCAGCCGAATTTAAAACATAGCACGTTCGATTTTCAATACGACCATGGCCTGTTTCTATATTGAAATCATCATTACTTAAGCCTGCTGAACGATGCTGACTAAAAGCTTGATTTACCGCTTTAGCTAAGTGGCCTTGATTGCTTTTTACAGCCAGTAGGTAATCACCACCTTTGTCGATGATCGCTTTAGCAATAGCCGTTTGACAGCCCATAGCATCGATTGTCACTAGCGCTCCGCGTAGATCTAGCATTTTTAAAAGCTCTGGGATTGCCGTAATTTCATTACTTTTTTGGTCTGATTTTAATTGACCAAGTACCAGCTTATTTGCTGAAGCATAAGCACTTATCATATGAATAGTGCTGTTTCGGTCATCACGATTATATGAGCCGCGTAGCGTTTTTCCATCAATCGCAATGACTTCCCCATTAGTTAGCTGGTGAACCGATTGCATCCATGCTAGAAAACACTCGTTAAAACTATCAGGATTAATCACAGAAATTGTTCTAGCAATTGTATCGTCAGTAGGGATCCCGCCTGTAAACATTTTTTGCGTTTTGAACCAATGGTGGTGACCAAGAATGTATTCTCGGATATCGAACCAACCATTCGAACCTGCAATAACAGCGCAAAGAGAACCGAACAATATATCGAACAATGGATAGGTGATTTTTGCACTTTGGCGGTGGTCGTCAATCGCGCCAAAATGCTCTTTGAATGATTCAATATACATAATGAGACTCCTTAAAAAGGAGTATAAGATCACAAGCACTTGATCAGGTCAATATTTTGCTGAAACGGCTCAAATAACGTTCACGATCTGACCCTGCCCGCTAGCAAGTGCTAACAATGATTTTTCTTATATTTCAACAGGCTTACAGTTTGGTGAGGCTGATAATGAATTATTTGGAGATGATCACGCTCAAAGCGCACTCGGTGCATTCTTCGATGTATCTTGGAATTTCTACGATAATGTATTTGCTAGTTACAATATTGGCTATAATTCTTACGATGGAAATAAATGGGCTAGAGCTTGGGCTAACGATACTGGTTCTGGTTCTGAATCTGGACAAAATTATTTCTCAACTACAAGGCAATATTATTCATTAGGTTACTTCGTACCAGTGAATAAGTTTACTCCTTACGTTTCATTAGGCTATGTTGATTACAAATTTTCAGAATCAATATATAAACGTAGTGAAGACCCTGCTCCAGGTGTCATAACAAAAGACAGTAATACAATAGGTGGTGTCGCCGGTGAAATAGGTACTTATTTCCAAGTTTCTAAAAGCTATAAAGTGAATTTTTCATACAACTACTCAGCAGTGGAAAATCAAAGTGCCAAACTAAAAATTCATGAAATTTACTTTGGTAACGATTATGCGCTTACCGAGAATTGGTCAGCTGTCGCGAATGTCAGCTCCCGTAATATGATAAGCGCAAGTACAAACATCAATGAAACCTCGATGCAAGTGGGTGTGAAATACAACTTTTAGACTCTATGCTCCTTTGCCGTGGAATGCTAGAGAAGCGAAGGTATCTCCAAGATAATGGTCACCTTAGTATTTAGCGGCATCGCAATCTGCCATGATTGAGATGAGATCACAATCAAAGAAGGGTAAGCGTGGTGTCTACTAGTTAACATTTAGTTTCTTCTATCGTTAGTGGTTTTCTATTCATGCGAATGTTATTCGTTAGAGATAAATATTCCGAAAAGTATATACAAGCTTCGGCTTTACCGTTGAGGCGGAAGCTGAATATATGAACCCGTTCGGTGGAACCCGTAAAATTATCAGCATTAGTCGAGATGATTTCCTCACGCATCAAGAAGTATTAATTAGTTGTCTGAAGAGGGTAAAAATCATGAATATAAATAAAGCGTTACTTTTAGTTGCACTGATGCCTGTATGTGCTTTCGCTGGTCAAAGTAAACTACACGTTACCTATGATGCAAAAGTAACGGGTGGATATTATGAATCGTTCAATCAAGAACTAAACAAAGGTTATTCAGCAATCACTCGTTTGCACGGTGTTAATGGGACTGCAAGCGGATATTATCTTGGTACTGAGTTAGTGGCGTATGACCAGAATCATAAAACGGTTGATTTATTGATTGAGCTAAACGGTGTTTCTGTTACTCAAACATCATCGGTTATATTGAACAACCTAAGTCTATGCAAAGAGAACAAGTATGAAGATGATAACGTCAAGTTATCGTTCCGCATTGGCAATGATCAGATATGTGATGGTTTCTTTGGAAAGAAACTAGATGATCAGGAAGGAAGTATTTTAACTAACGTATCGATGAAAGTTAGCAAAAAATGAAAAGTAAGTCATATATCAAGTTCGATTATAAGTTGGATCGGCCATCAACAATTTACATCAAACCGACGTGTGACAATGAAAACAAAGTGTGTGGTGCCAAAGGATCGCCAATTTACTACATGAGCAGTGGTGAAGGTTACACATATTTCATGTTATTGAAACCTGATACCATTACTGGCTTTAGATATTCAGTACGAGCAGTTGGTGATGACGAACCAACAAAAGGCGCTTACATTTCAATGGGTGATAACGTTAAAGCATTGACGAAATAAACGTATTGTTAAAACAGTGGAACATAGACAGGATCTTGGCTCTACGCGCCTTTGCGTGGAATGATTATTTTGTAAACTTTATGGGTTTTCAATAATGGCTTATCAAAGGTATTTTCATATTTAACTCTCGCTCAGATTGCAGCTTCGCTGCTATGTTTGTTAAAGGCATGTGCTAATTTAAAAGGGAAATATACAGAATTTTGAAAGTTAATAACTGGAATGTACCCACATAGTGTACTAGTCAAGACCCTGTAGCAGATTCTGTGTAACTACCTATTTTATATGTAGTCTGCTATTCGATCTTCAAATTCAATAATAAAACGATTGAGTGCTGGTTTCCAGTTTCTTATCGGCATGGTCCACTTCTTCGAAGCTTGCATGATCGCCAAGTAAACGACTTTCTTCGCTGAGTCATCATTTGGGAAGAGCTTACGATTCTTGATTGCTTTCCTAATCACACTGTTTAATGACTCGATAGCATTGGTTGTATAGATGGCTTTTCGGATGTTTTGAAGATAAAAAAGATAGGACAGGCACATCTTTATTATCTGATGTTGATCACGCCCATCGTCGCCTTAGCCGTGTCGAGCCTGTTTGAAGATTACCACTGGTCTGTGTATTCGAGCTTAGGTTTGGGCTTAGTGATCTCAGGTAACTTGCTGGCTCAGATGAAGCCAGAGACTCTGGCGCTGGCTTATAAACAAGCTCCAAACGGTGATAAAGAAACAGGAGTCAGGCCCTAAATCACGCTGAGGTAAACTTATTCCATTTTATTTAAGCCGTTGTTTAAGCTGTTGATTAAGTGTCGATAGCTGGTTTGATAATCCAGATAGTCAAGTGGTATCGGGCTAAGGCTGCCATTGTGTTCCAGCACCAAAGAGGGGAAGCCTTGAATGGGCAGTGCCTGAACCTTGTGTATTTCTGTCATCAAGCGATGGTTTATCGCCTCACTGCTCAGTTGCAGGGCAAACTCTTTGGGGCCTATGCCTATGGATGCGGCAATTGATATTAGGGTGGAGAGATCCGATGGGTTCATGGCTTTAAGGTAATAGGCCTGCTGAATGCCCTCAAGCATGAGTTGTTCAAGTCCCGCCTCTCTGGCAATCAAGGCGGCACGGCACGCAGGGTAGGTTGAGCGTCTGGGCTGACACTGGCGCCAAAAATCGAAATTAAACTCGGTGCCAAGTTGTGCTGCTATTTTATGCCAGGTCTGCTCAAGAAAGGCCTTCATTTCATCTGGCATAAGAAGGTCTGAGTCTGGTGCTAGGCCACCGAGACGATATTCGACCCATATTCCTGACTCTTCTAGTGCTGCCCTCAGTTTACTCCAGGTTGGAGCGTAACCCCAGCACCAGCTGCACATGGGGTCATATACGTAATAGACTCTTGGCTTTTTGTGAGTTGATTTTTCGCGGGCTGTTTTTCCGCTAAGTAGTTTGTCGCTTAGTGTGTTTCCGTTATTTATTTTACTGAGATGGTTTAGTTCCATAGTCGCCTCGCCAGTCCAGATGAACGCTTGGTTGCCTGTAGACTGGCCTGCTCGAAGACGGTTTGGGTGCCCAGACAAGTAAAGTGGTGCTTGGCACGAGTGATGGCCGTATACACCAGCTCCTTAGTGAGTAGCTGTTTTTGTGCTTGGCTAGGCCAGAGGGGGAGCACCATGGCAACCTTGCTAAATTCACTGCCTTGACTCTTATGTACCGTCATGGCGAAGCAGGTATCGTGGCTCGGTAGACGAGCCGGGAGAACCTTTAAGATACTGCCATCAGCTTGGATAAAGTGTGCCATCAAACGAGGGGCACCACCGCTTGCTTGCGGGTTGACTCTATCGGGTAAAATAAGACCGATATCACCGTTAAATAAGCCTAGGTTGTAATCATTGCTCTGTACTATGACTGGACGACCTGAATAGAACTCATGCTCAGGCGAGATTAACTTGGCCTGTTTCAAGGCGTCTTTCACTCCTTGATTGATGCCATCAACGCCGTATTCGCCTGCACGCATGGCGCACAATATACGGAACTGGTTATAACATTCTATGATTTCTAGGGGATCGCTTTGCGGCTTGTTAGCCATCTCCAAATAGGCCTTGTAGTGACTTACCGATTGAGTCATTAACTGCTCGAGTCCGCTATTGCCTGTGCTGGTTTTCTGATGTTCAATCCAGAACAGCTCATCGTAGCCAGTTTGCCATACTTCCATGATGCGTGATTTGTCAGAGTTATTGACCGCACTTGCCAACTGGCCGATCCCGGCATCGCCCTTAAATCTATGGCTGTGCATCAGCATACATAAACTGTCACCTATGCCAGGAGATGTGCTGGTAAACCCGCTTAAATCATTCTCTGTGAGATCTGATAAGCGTTTGGAATATGGTGCAGAGTAACGCATCTGCCACTTTAGCGATTGGCTCTTGTCTGTCTTAAGTCCGTCGCAAATGTCGGCGAGCACGGCGCCGGCCTCGACGGATGCAAGCTGATCCTGATCCCCAAGTAAGATGAGTCTGGCATGGCTAGGTAAGGCCGACAGTAACTTGTGCATCATAGGAAGGTCGACCATAGAAGCCTCATCGACCACTAACAAGTCCAGTCTGAGGGGATTATCCTTGTGATGGCGAAATTGAGGCGAGTTAGGAATAACGCCGAGTAACCTGTGTAACGTCGACGCCTCCTCGGGAACCCTATTTAAACTCTGTACATCGATTGTGCCTGCGAAAGGGGTGAGCTCAGCTTTTAACCTCAGCTTAGAGGCCTTGATCGACTCGCTAAGTCTGGCGGCTGCCTTACCCGTCGGGGCGACCAGTTTTATCGTCAAGTCGGCTTCTTGAGTCATCAGGTAGAGTAACTTGGTGACTGTGGTGGTTTTTCCTGTGCCAGGTCCGCCTGTGATCACCGCCATTTTCTGGGTGAACGCCGTCGCCGTGGCTATTTTCTGCCAATCATATAGAGGGGAATCTGTGTCTGCAGTGCGGGGAAACAGTATGTTTAAGGTCTCCTGAGTCGACGCTGGGATATCTTGGATCTCACCTTTAGCCAAGTTGATAAGCTTATCAGCCACCTGAGTCTCGAATTGATAATAGCGCTGCAGATAGAGGGAGCCTTGGTCTAGTACCATAGGCGCCGAGCTCACCGCCTGAACGTCATCTTGAGGAACACCTATGGCGTTGAACTGGCTCAATACGTTAAGCAATTCATCGTGACTGCAGGTAATTTTGCACTGAGATACCTGCTCATTCATGGGGTTATCCAGCAAGATTTGCTCTACGGGCAAGCAGGTGTGCTGCTGAGAGAGCTGGTGACTGAGCAGGGCACATATGAGCAGAAATAGCTCATTATCGCTCTCACTGTGGTGATTAAGCTGTTGTCGATGAAATTCTGCCAGCTCTAGGGCAAAATGACGGTCAAGTGGCGTAATGAGACGTTCACTCTCCCATAACTTCAGCAGGGTCTTTATGGGTTGCGTTGACTGGATCATAACTTAAGCTCCAACTGATCGTTATCTAGTGCAGTCTTCACCACTTGCTCGTTTCCTCTATCACCTACCGCTTGCTCACTGTCAAATAGCGCATCCAGCGCCTGGATAAGCGCTTTAGGCGGCTTATCATAGAAGATCCCGGACTGAGGTGAACTCACTGACATGCCACGCAGAAACAGGTAGTAACTGCCACCTATGTGTTGGTCATAATCATAATTTTGCATTCTCAAGCCTAAGAATCTATGCAGGGCTAAGGTGTAGATGATGTACTGCAAGTCGTACCTATGGCTGCGAATAGCGCCTGCCATGGCATCGAAACCATAATGAGAGAAATCATCACCCAGGTGGTTCGATTTGTAATCGGCGATGTAGAATTGACCTTGGTACTCGAAGGTCAAATCAATAAAGCCCTTAAGCATTCCCTTGAGCGATTCAAAATTCAGTCCGGCGCTGTAACCATAACCTTCGAGCACGTGATTGAGTTCTTCTGCCTTTAGTTGCTTGATGGGCAGATAAAATTCCATCTCCACCAATTTTTGCCCCGGAGTTAGCTGAGCTAATGTCAGTGCGCCATCTTGAGTCAGGGAGGCATCGAGAATATCTAGATACCAGGCATTGAGCATGGTAAACCAAGTCTCATCGATGCCGTATTTTTCCATGGCGATGGGCAGTTGAACAGGCAGCTGCGCCTCGGCCAAGGTGAAATCAATCAGCTCCAGCACTAAGTGCATAAAGCTACCGGCATTGGCCCCGCGCTCGAAGGTAAATCGAGAAGGCGCCGGGTCGACCTCATCTTGAATGACTTCAAGTTCGGGGAAGCTTTCATCATCGGCGCCCGGTGCAACACGCTCATGGGGCAAGTCTTTGACTAACCCCGAGTAACTGCCCACACGCCATGGTGTATAGAGTGTTCGCTTAAGCACCTTAGGCGCTAAGGTGCATTTTTCATCGGTAACGCTTATCAAGGCTTGAGTCGAGATATCATCTTGGATATCACTGACACTGATGGCATCACTCATTAAAGATTGAGCCTGAGTTTGAATGCGAGAAAAATCACAGGCTTTGTCTTCTATTCCAAGCAGGTAGCCAATCCCGGTTTCATGGAGTTGGCTGGTGATCCCCGCTTTCTTAGTGAAACGGCTATGGTTGGCGATATAGAGGTAGCATTGATAAACCGGACGCGTCATGGCGACATATAAGAGTCGCAGATCTTCGGCTAAGTTTTCCCGTTTATGGCGTTCCCAGCCATCATCAGTTTGCTCTATATCCCATATGAGACGGTTCTTCTCATGGTAGAGCATGGGGGCTGGCTTACGGCGGTTATCTCTGGCCAGACTGACAAAAGGGATGAAGCAGACGGGATATTCCAGTCCCTTACTCTTATGTATGGTGACGATTTGCACTAGGTTCTGTTCGCTAGATAGCCTGAGCTGGGCCTCTTCATTGGCATTGTTGGCGATAAGGGCTTGCTCGTACCAGTTGACCAAGGCACTTATACCATCAAGCTCTGTGGCCTTTTGCTGCAGAAGTTCGGCTAAGTGTCTGAAATCGGTCAGACGTCGCTCGCCATCATCGCCTTGGAGTAAACGTTCGATAAGCTGAGTCTCATTGGCAAGACTGAGTAGGGCTGGCATGATCCCCCGTCTTAGCCAATGCTGATGCAGGCTATCGAATTGCTCCAGCAAGTCTTGCCTAATCATTTCATCTTGGTTGAATCCATGAATAGATGTGGCGTTATAACCTAATAAGGAGGTGGCCAAGGCAGAGCGCAGCGCTCGCTCATCTTTAGGCGTGGCCAAGGCATGTAATATTAAGGCTAACTCGCGGGCTTCTAAGGTATTAAATACGCTGTCCCGACTTAAGAATACCGAGCCAATTTGACGTTGAGATAATGATTCTCGTATAACCGCCGCTTCGTTTCTGTCGC
Source organism: Shewanella psychrophila (assembly GCF_002005305.1). NCBI lineage: Bacteria > Pseudomonadati > Pseudomonadota > Gammaproteobacteria > Alteromonadales > Shewanellaceae > Shewanella > Shewanella psychrophila. The sequence goes on along the minus strand of NZ_CP014782.1, from coordinate 1,359,509 downwards.
GCACCAGCACGGCGATGTCTTGGGCTTTGAGTGCTTTACCACTGATACTGCATTGGCCAGCTTGTGATTCTGTCAGCAACCTGGCTATTTCGGCCGCGGCGTCCTCGGCCAAACGTTTTCTGGCGCTGGCTTTGTTGAGTCCCTTTTCGGGATCTTCACTCAGTAGTTTTATCTTCAGCGCTGATGTGTCTGCACTCTTTTCAATAAAGATTTTTTTATCGGCGAAAGATGACGGCTGCACTGACTCGAAGGGGATGGCGTCACTGATAAAAGGATCGTCTCGATTCTCAAACAGGGCGTTGACCGACAAGACCATATTACGGCTGGAGCGGTAATTAGTGCCCAAACTATAGTGCTGTTTAGTTTGTTCTCGCGCCTGAATATAGGTGTGAATGTCGGCGCCCCTGAAAGCATAAATGGCTTGTTTGGGGTCGCCAATCATTAACAGGCTGACATTTTTTGATGTCTGATTAGCCGGAACAAGCGCGGCCTCTTCTGTCTCTGAGGTCAATTTTTGCTGGTAGACACGGTTAAAAATAGCGAACTGCAAGGGGTCGGTATCTTGAAACTCATCGATGAGAGCCACGGGGAAGCGCTTGGCTATCAAGTTAGCCAAGCTATTTTTGTTTTCTTCCCCTGAGTCTGGACGCAGAGCTTGCTCTAGGGTGAGTAAGAGATCGTCCGGCGTCATCAAGTTACGCTCAGACTTTTGCGATGAAAAACGCCTCGATATGCCGTCTCTGGCACAATAGAGGAAGCTAGGGATGAAATCTTTGATGAGTAAACACAGTCGCTCGATATGATCCAATACCGGTGCCTGCTCCGGGGTTGGCACCTCGCCACCTTTATTGAGCTTAATGCCGCTCAGTGAAAGACTCTCCATCACTTTTATCGGTGGCAAACTCATGCTGTATTTACACCAGTTGTCCATGGCATCGAGCATAATGGCCAATTTAGGGTAGCCATCAGGCTTCTTACCGAAACGTACGCCATTGAGGGGCAGTGAATGCAGCAAGATCTCGACAGCTTCGCGCTCTCTGGGCCAAATGAGCTTGAGTCGGCTCATGCTCTGTGTGAGTGTGTCCTGTAGTTTCTTAAAGTCCTGTGGCTGTGGATGGGCATTAGCCTGACTCGCACCAAGCAGTGGTCTGAGCTGCTTAGACAGGGCATCGGGATCGGCAAACTTCTTTTGAATGATCTCGGCAAGGGAGCCAGGTAACGGATAACAGTGTTCACGCCAAAAGTCCCGTACCGCATGGTGCAAAAACTCACTGTCGTCCAAGGTAAACTCAGACTCGAACAACAGGGATGATTCGAAGGCCATATCGGCTAAAATTCGCTGACAGAATCCATGGATGGTGAAAATTGAAGCTTCATCCAGAGATTTTAATGCCAGATCCAGACGTTTAAGCGCTAAGGGACGCTCGGACTCTGGCGTGATCTGGTACAGAGATGTTATCAGTTCATCGCCGGTATCTATACCGATAAAATGGCGGTAGGCCAGTTGGATTTTCTTACGAATACGGTCCCTTAACTCACCTGTGGCAGCGTTGGTGAAGGTCACAACCAATATCTGCTCACAGCTGAGGGGCTTGTCAATGTCGTGGCCGAGTAACAGACGCACATACAGGCCGGCTATGGTAAAGGTTTTCCCTGTGCCGGCACTGGCTTCTATTAGACGACTGCCACCGAAGGGCAAGGTTAGCGTATCTAAGGCCTGAGATGTGTTGTGATGTGTATTCTTATTCGCTGTTGAAGGTGCTGATGACATTATTTATCTCCCTTTGCAGAGACGAGTCCACCTTCGACGAAGTTGGCCAGCTCACTGAGCTTGTCTTTGTGATACAGGCTAAGCATGGGGCTAAGTAGTGTCATGGCAATGTGTCCGAACTCTGCTTCTGAAAAATCATCAGGGAAACTAAACAGGCGTTGATAATGAGGCTCCATACCTTCACCTAACTGGCTCTGCTCATCGAGCCACTGACTCTGGGCTTCGAGTAACTTATCATGATGATCGCCTTCGGCTTCAACATAGGCGAGGGCGGTTCTTGGCATAAACATCAAGGGATGAACTTGCCCCGACTGGAAGTAAGCCAGCCATTGGCTAAGTTGAGCCTTGGCTTGGGTTTGTGTCAGGCAATGAAAAGCATGGAAGTGGCCGATATCAAGCAAGTAACTGATATGCGGCAGTCTGTCAGCGGTGTTAATTGAGTCCATGGCACAAATACACAGATGTCTGATATAGACGCGGATAAGATCCCGGCCATTGGCTGTGCCGGGCCTATAGTTCACTAGGCCTTTAGCGCACAAGTCATCGATGCGACCGACTAAGATGATAGGCTCATCCACGCCGTCGGCTTGGGTGAAGTTTAGCGCGATATCCATGGAACGCTGGTTATCCCCCTGAAGATAGACGGCGCGGCCGATTAAGGGCTGAATGTCATGTAGATATTGATTGAGTAACAGATCGTCGAAGGGGTGAAGCGGCAGCTCGCCACTGGCTTTTAATCGCTGCAGCAATATCTCATCGGGCATATCGAGTTTCTGTGAGATGGCATTATCTAGCAGAGATGCCTGAAGCTTGTAACGCTCCAGGGGATTGAGGCTAAAGGGTTCATCGTTATCGTCGGCCTGAATATTTAAGCCTAAATCGACCTTGAGGCTACGATTGAAGAAGTACTGGGCCGGGTTTCTGAAGAAACGAATAAGCGCCGAGACTTCAAGCTCATTATCTACTTCCACGAGATTTAAGCTATCGACGATGTCGCTGGATTGGATGATGTTTATTCCGGTATCGATAAAGCGTTGTGCCCGGTTAGTCTCATCTACCTCGTTTGCTGGACTCGGACACCATTGGGCAGAATAACTTTGTTTAAGTCCATGAACTAAGGAGGGCTTCTGGTTCATATACAGGCGTTCATCGAACGGTTGCAGCGGTTGCTCGATTAATAATTGCTGGTGGATGGCTTTTTCGATGGCCGAGATATCAGGCTTATCGCCAGGCTCTTGATTGAGTGTATCAGGCTCAAAGCCCTCTGGTAGATAGCAGAGCTGGCAATACTCCACTAATTCAGACACTAGCATAGAGGGAATTCGCTCGGAGTTATCGCGCTCGCTGTGGCCGATATAGCTGATATAGAGCTGCTCTCTGGCCGAGAGGATCGCTTCTAAAAACAAGTATCTGTCATCCAGCCTGCGAGAACGGTCGCCTTTTCTTGGCCCAAATTGAGCCACAAGGTCGAAGCCTACCGGGTGCTGAACTCTAGGGTAGATGCCATCATTCATGCCAACCAGACACACCACTTTAAAAGGGATGGAGCGCATGGGCATCAAGGTACAGAAATTGACGCTACCTGCCAGGTATCTTTGACCGACGCTGGACTCACTCAAGGTGCTATTAAACCAGTTTTGCAACACTTGGGTATTGAGTGGTGTAACTTGTCCGGCTTCTATAAGCTCAGTTTTCAACTTGTTGATCGCTTCGCGTATGGCTTGCAGTTGCATACGCTCTTCATCGTCGACCTCATAAACATCTTCAAGAAGCTGGGCGAGTTGGCTCATTCGCTCTTCTATGGAGCTGGTCTGCCCAAGCAGTTGTTGATAGCCATCTAATGTCTCAATAAAATTGAGTAACTTGCCAAGGGCTTGGGCCGATTGTCCCTCAATACCTGTCACTAATAAGGTGTCTTGATAGAGCGGAGCATCGTCACTGAAGGCGTAACCTAAGATGAGACGTTTGATGCCAAATGCCCAGGAGTTTTTATCGAAAGCGGGCAGTGACTGAGCGGTGCGGCTGGTTTCATCTCGTCCCCAACGCACCCCCGCCTGTTCGAGCCAATGCCGAATTAAGTTGAGTGACTCATCATCTAATTCGAAGCGTCTTAATACCGCAGGGACTTCTAAAATACCTAAGATATCGGTCAAGCCAAAACGGCTCTGGTTGATCGATAAAATATGCAAGAAGCTGTTGATTAATGGCGATTCCTGGGCTGCGCCCCTGTCGGCTATGGCATAAGGAATATAATGCGCGCCGTGTTTTGCTGAGAAGACGGCATCGATGTAAGGGGCATAAGCGGCGACATCGGGCAACATGATAACGATATCTTTGGCAAGCAATGGCTCGTCTGGGTCTTCGGGTGTTCGGGAGAGCATATCCAGCAGATGGTCATGCAAGGTTTCAATTTCCCGCAGCGGGCTATGACAGCTTCGAAGCGTCAGCGAGTCATCAGATTTAGTCAAAGTCCGGCGTCCATCGACTGTCAGATACAGGGAGGCATCCGGGCCTAAGCTTCTTTCTCGGGTACTGAGTTCAAGAATGTCATGTTGAATGCCACTCAGTAGGCTATCAGTACCAGGGTCTTGATAGCACTCGAAGTTAAAATTGGCGTGCTCTTCGGGAAGCTCGAGAATAAGATCAAGTAGCTCACGACCCATCTTGCCATTATTGGCCAGTAACGGGTTACCTACCTCGAGTTTATCTTCCCAGTCTTGTTCAAGCTTTTGTTTATCGGCATATTCCAATGCCATGCGGGCGCGCAGGCGTGGATCGACTATATCTCCCCAGTAATGCTGACAAGGACTCAAGTTAAGCATGATCACATCGATACGCTTGGCCAGATGATAGAGTACATCCAATGTCTGTGGCGCCATGGAAGATATTCCAAATACGAATAAACGTCTCGGCAGACCGTCGAGTGAAGTGTTGGGGTTGTCCAGGGCATCGAATAAAGATTGATGTAAATTTGCCCTGTGGTATTGGCTCTTACCAAGGACTTGGTTATTAAACTCAATCAGGGCTCGCCATAACATCGGCTGCCAGGCTTGAGCCTGGGATAATTTGTCCCCCTTGGGAGGCAGTGTTGGCTCATTGGCCTCCCAAGCAGCAATCCAATCCGGGCGATAAACCAGGTATTGATCGAAGATATCGGCTATTTGGCCACACAATTGAAACAGTTTCAGTGGATTATCATCTGCCTCATCTGTGTTAGCTCTTGTGTTCGTCTCTTTGCTAGACCCTGCGTTAAGATAGTTTTTCAGCGGGGCAAACTCCTCGACATGCAACAGTGCTGGCAGCAGCTCCATCAATTTCCAGGTCATGGCGGGTTTGGTGAAGGCATTTTCCTTAGGTACATCGGGCAACAGTATGTGACAGAGTTGCCAGATAAAGCTTGAAGGCAGAGGGAACTCCAGCGCCGCGGCTATCTTGTTCTTCTTGGCAACTTCCAGTCTAAGCCAGGTCGACATTCCTGGGCTTTGGACTAGCACATGTTCAGGCATTAACACTGGCATACCGGCAATGGGCGTCTGTAACTCCTCGGCTAGTTGCGCCGAGAGTGCTTCCATTCGATTAGACTGAACAAGATAGAGCATAAAATTCCTAAAGAAGAGTTTGAAAAAGCTATATGAAATAGAAGACTAGAGTTTATATACCTCTAGAAATCAGCAGCAACGAAGCGGATTCAAATAGGTGAAACCATTTTATGTGATTGAATTTAGATGTCCAATGAAAGCCATGATTAAAACGGCTGATTGATGATTTTTCATTAGTATCAATCGGTATAGCTGTGAGGTCACTGTTGAAAATGGGAAAGAGTTGAAACAGTGTTTGATGTGGCTTACAAGGATCTATGTTTGAAGCAGGCTGTGTTAGCCATTTCACCTACAGGTATTACCCATAATAAATTAAGGAAATGGCCAACATTTTGTCTATGTTTACTGTTACTCGCCAGTGAAATGGCGAGATGTTAAGCGGTTTTTAAAGTTTCGATATTGGTTTCGTCATGCTCAATAACCCGATCTGTAATACTTAATTGGGTTTCTCCAAGGAAGCATCCCCCAAGCTCGATGCTCAAGTTATCACTGTAAATCTTTCCGTTGATTTTACCATTAGCCAAAATTTGTATGGTGTCAGCATAGCAATTTCCTTCCACTAGACCACTGACGATGAGCTTGTCTGCCCACAGCTCGCCTTTCACTCTCCCTTCATTACTGACTATGATGGTTTGCTGCGTATTCATTTTTCCTTCGATAAATCCGTCAATTTGAATATGGCCGGATAACCTCAGCTCGCCGGCGATATGGCAACCTTTTGCGATGACAGTTGTAGTTGTGAGCTCACCCGTTGCTCGACTGTTTTTACCAAGTAATCCCATCGTATACCTTTTTGTTTTTCAAAGAGAGAATCAAAGTTTTCCAGATCCCATTCAACAAAGTTTCTTGGGTTTTTTGGCCGTCCAACAAAGCGCACTTCATAGTGCAAATGTGGCCCGGAAGACATGCCGGTATTTCCTGAATACGCAATTAAATCACCTTTTTTAATAAAGGCACCCGCTGCGACATTAAATTTTTGTAAGTGTGAATAAGAGCTGCTTATCCCAAATGAGTGTTGTAAACGAAGGAAATTTCCCGATCCTGTATTACTCGGACGCGTCACTTCTACAACACCATCTGCGGTCGCGTAGACCGGCGTTCCGGTATTAACCGCATAATCAATTCCATTGTGACTGCGCTTCTTACCGGTAATTGGGTGAGTTCGCGTGCCAAAGTTAGAAGAGATCCTGGCATTTTTAACCGGGGCGCCATTGGGTAATTCTTGCAGTAACGTTATCCTCACTGCTGATGTAATAGCGGCAGTATCTAGCCGACTCTGTAATCCGGGCTCATCTTTTATTGTGACACCTAACATTTGTTCCAGATCGCCGAGTCGATTAGAGACCTGTAGCAGATGAGATTCTCGCATCGTCAACTCTTGCTCGAGTTGCCCCTTCAACTTCATCAAAACATCCAGATCCTCTGATAACTCGAGAGATTGAATTTGCAAAGAGGCTTGTTTAGTCTTGGCATCAATAGCGGTTTCAGACAGGTAAACCAAGGACATCAGGATAAATATACTTATGAAAATAAAGCATAAGAAAGCCCAACGTATCCCTCTCTGGGATCGTTTATCTAGCCTGAAATGTCTTGAGCCATTAATTGTTGAGAATGAAACTGTAACTAGATTTTTCAATTGTGACTCTTCAATAAAGCGTTCGCTGCCCAGTGGTCAGCAATATAGACTTAAAAGAACGACAATTATAACTCGTTAATGTGATTATTTCACTTGAATTCAGTTGATTAACAAGTGTTACCCTTGTGGCGAATGGACTGATTGACCTGTAAATAAACCTTAGGGGTTAGCTGTATTTACACTTGAATTTAAATACATCTCACCTGAAACTAGATCGAGAAGTTGATTAAAATATCAGGCTAAAAATACGCATATCGGGCATAGTCAATACTGGCATCATTTAAAATAGGGTTTAAAAATGACACGCCCTAGGTTATGCTAAAAATGTTAATCGTTTCTGTTGAGGTCATTTTGAATAAAGGTAAAGGGGTCATCTTGATGTTGATGCTACTGACATTTGTCGGTCAGGCATACGCGTCTGTGATCATGCCATATTCAATGTCCATGAGCATGTCTCAAAATGGGATGACTCACAGTTCTACGATTCAAGGTCAGATGCTTCATAGCAATATGTCCGAAGATGTTATCTTGACCTCTACATCGAGTAAAGCCACGATGGGCCTAGACTCGGCTCAGTCAAGCTTATCCCAGACTATGATAAGTGATGGCCATGAGCATCAAGACTGCTGTAAGAGCGTGTGCAATTGTGCCATGGGCTCTTGTTCTTCAGTGGCTTTAACCATGGCTTTGCCTGTTTTTGATACGACAACACATCCTTTACTTAAGATGAGTGTGTTTACCGTGTCGACGCTAAATCAATTCCCTTCTTCGCTATACCGTCCTCCAATATTCGCCTGATAAGGCACAGATCCGTTTAAAATTCACGCTCTGTTCCTTTTGCCGCTAACTGCGTCCCATAGAGTGAACTCTATTCAGATTTTCCTGTTCGCTTTGACGTCAACTCAGCTCTAGGCCTGAAATTTCATTGACCCATAGGCTAACTATTCATCCTTAAGGGTCAGCAATTTTACTGAATTATTTTTCAGGCTGTGTATATTCGGAGGCCCTATGGCTTCAAAAAACACACTATCAAATATTCAAAAATTAGTACTCGAGCCTCAATCAAGTCTCTCTCGCCGACGATTTGTTATGGGGGCAGCAAGTGCCATGATGTTGGCCAGCCTGCCTTTCACTCAGAGCGTGTTAGCCGCATCAATGCGTCAAGGGTTAACGACACTCAGCGGTAAATTATTCGATCTCAGTATCGATTATCAGACCGTTAATTTCACCGGCACAGATGTTCGCGCCACTGTGGTTAATCAAAGTATTCCCGGACCTCTGCTTCGCTGGAAAGAGGGAGAAACGGTCACCCTCAGGGTCAAAAATAATCTGGATGTGTTCAGTTCCATTCACTGGCATGGCATTATTCTGCCGGCAAAGATGGATGGTGTTCCTGGGATCAGTTTTGAGGGCATAGCGCCCGGAGAGACATTCGAATATCACTTCTCTGTGGAGCAGAGTGGCACTTATTGGTACCACAGTCATTCAGGCTTTCAGGAACAAACAGGCATGTATGGTGCCATTGTCATCGATCCTAAGGATAGCGACCCAGTGGTATACGATCGAGAATACGTGGTAATGCTGTCGGATTGGTCAGATGAAGAACCTGAATCCATCTATGCCAAGCTCAAGAAACAGTCCGATTACTACAACTTTCGTGAACGCACCTTAGTCGATCTCTTCGATGACATCTCAGATAATGGCTTGGTTAACACCTGGAATGCGCGCGCTATGTGGAACAAGGGCCGTATGAGTGACAGGGATATTTCCGATGTGACCGGATATACCTATACCTATCTGATGAATGGTAATACGCCGGAGAAGGGCTGGCAGGGGCTGTTTCGCAAGGGCGAAAGAGTGAGGCTTAGGTTCATAAACAGTGCGGCCATGAGTATTTTTGATGTGCGTATCCCGGGTTTGAAGATGACTGTGGTGGCCAGTGATGGTCAGAATATTCAGCCCGTCAGTGTCGATGAGTTTCGCATCGGTGTCGCTGAAACCTTTGATGTGATTGTCGAGCCTGAGGTGGATAATGCTTACTGTATCTTCGCTCAGAGCATAGATCGCACGGGGTTCACCTATGGCAGTTTGACTTCAGATCTGGCTCTCAAACCATTAATCCCACCAATGGATCCCGTCGCCGTGTTAGCACACAGAGACATGGGCATGAACATGAAAGGCATGGATCACGGCTCGATGCAGATGGATATGTCCGGAAATGATGACAAAGCCATGGACATGAAAGGTATGGATCACAGTGCCATGCAGATGGATATGTCCGGAAATGGTGACAAAACCATGAACATGAAAGGCATGGATCACGGCTCGATGCAGATGGACATGAATAAGGTTAGTGCGACGGGGCTGGGGTTAGCTGGGTATGGCAGCAATAATGAAATAAAGCATATTTCCAGTGAGTTCGGTCCCCAGGTTGATATGCGGGCGATGAGTCCCCGCAGTGGCCTGACCGATCCAGGAATAGGGCTCAGAGATCACCAGATCTTGTACCAGCGAAAGGTTCTCACCTATGCAGATATCAGGGGACTGACTCCTACACGGGATAAAAGGCAGCCTAGCCGGGAGATCCAGCTGCATCTCACCGGAAACATGAGCCGTTATATGTGGTCGGTAAACGGTATCAAGTTCGCTGATGCCGCGCCACTTGAACTTGAATTTGGTGAGCGAGTGCGCATCACCTTAGTCAACGACACTATGATGACCCACCCTATGCATTTACACGGAATGTGGAGTGAATTAGAAACGGGCGATCCAGATTTTATTCCCCGCAAACACACAGTGATAGTGCAACCAGGTTCGAGCATCAGTTATCTGGTGACGGCTGATGCGTTAGGTAGTTGGGCTTACCATTGTCATTTGCTATTCCATATGCCGGGCATGTTTAGAAGAGTCCAAGTTAATAACGCATAACTATAAGCTCAAGTAAAAGCTTAAGAAATAGATCATGGAAGGGAATAAATATGGAGAAGAAAATGAATACAAATTTGATAAATCGCTATCCCTTTATCGCCATCGTTTTGCTCACACTGGCTATTTTTTCCAGTGTTGACACAGCTTTTGGCGCGGAAACCGATGATCCCTTGCTGGCTAAGGTGATGATCGATGAATTTGAGAACTCACTCAGTACTGACAGCACCACCAGTTGGGGGGCACAGGGCTGGCTTGGCTATGATCTGAATAAACTCTGGATTAAGACAGAGGGAGAATATTCGGGGGGAGAGGTTGTTGATGCCGAAATTCAAGCCTTATATAGCCGGGCGATCGCACCTTATTGGGATCTGCAGATGGGACTGAGGCGAGACTTGAAACCGTCACCTTCCCGTGATTGGGCGGTATTGGGAATTCAGGGACTCGCGCCTTACTTTTTTGAAATAGATGCGGCGCTTTATGTGGGAAAAGAGGGGAGAACGGCGATGAGTTTCAGTAGTGAGTATGAACTACTGATCACCCAGAAACTCATCTTAACCCCAGAGATAGAGATGAATTTCTATGGACAGAATGATCCCGAAGTCGGGATCGGGTCAGGTTTGTCTGACTTTGGTGCTGGGCTGAGATTACGCTATGAAATCGTAAGGGAATTTGCGCCCTATATTGGCGTGAATTGGAGTAAGAAATTTGGCAATACGGCGGATTATGCGAGGGATGAGGGGGAGGAAGATAGTGAAACTCAATTCGTTGTCGGTTTAAGAGCTTGGTTTTAAGCCGAGTTTTACCGAGTAATAAAGAAAATAACTAATAATCAAATCATTAAAAATTAAAGCATGAATAAATGCATAAATAAAAAACAATCAAAGTTTTTAACAGAAATTGAAGGGGTCAAAATGAAATTTATTAAGACAATCGTTATCTCTGCCACCATGATATTTAGCTCTACCGCGTTGGCGCATTCCGGGCTGGTTAACTCGAGTCCAGCTAAGAATGAGATGGTACAAGACTCGCCCCAAGGGCTGGCGTTGACTTTCAGTAGTCCGGTGCGCCTGGTTAAATTGATCCTGAAAGATGGCGGGGGCAATAACATCAAATTTGGTTTCAAGCCCAAGATGCAAAGCTCAAATCAATTTTCTCTGGACTTGCCTCAATTGACCCCCTCAAGCTACTCGGTTAGCTGGATGATCATGGGAGAAGATGCCCATAAGATGAAAGGACAATTTAATTTTATGGTCCATAAAGCGATGGAAAAGGTGACTGCGCACGATCACGCCAGCCATTCTCATGACTGATGTATTAATGGTGCTGAGCCTGTTTGACATACTAGGCATCATAACCAAATGGCTCATCTATATTGGCGTGGGGACGAGTCTAGGCGGCTTTTTGATGATCTTAATGAATGCTAGGTCGATATCTAAGGAAGCGGGAATAGACGCAACGACAGGAACGGGTATTGGCGACGTTTCTGGCTACATGAGGAAGGGAGCGCTGATCGGAACCTTGGCCGTCACCATGAATTTCTTCATTCAGGTGGGTTCGTTTGCCGAGAGTGGTCTTTCAGGTATGTGGGATCCTCTGATGACCGAAATCTTATGGCAGAGTTCTGTAGGGGCATCAGTATCTTGGCGTATTACTGGTTTCGTTTTGGTTTTAGCCGCCACATTTATGCTAGTTAAGCGGACAGGATTCGCTTTAAATAGCGCATTGGTTCTGCTTCTTGTTGCTGCCCTGTGTTTGGCCTTCTCATTCACCTTGATAGGCCACAGTGCCGATATGGATGATTTAGGTAAATGGCTGGTGGCTGTCCATGTCGTTGCTATTGGTGTCTGGATTGGTTCACTCATCCCCTTGTGGAGTATGTGTGGCCGTTTAGAGGCGCAACCACTCAAGGGCATCATGGAGTTATTTGGCAAGCTAGCCATATTTATCGTTGCGGTAGTCGCTACCACAGGACTGATTTTGCTAAGCCTTCTGATTAACAGTCCAGTCGAGTTTATCGATACGGGTTATGGAAGAGCCATTTTGATTAAGATATTTATCATCTCGGTGATTCTGGCCATAGCCGCACTGCACAAGTTTCATTTGGTGCCTAAGCTTGATGATAAAGCACTGGAGTCAGGATCGTTAGCAGTGAAGGTGAACACTATTTCAGAATCTATCTCAGAACCTATCTCAAACTCAAAGCAAGGCTTGGCTAAGTCCATAGGGATGTTGAAGCGATCCATTGGCGTCGAGATCTTCATCGCTGGTCTGATTTTAACCACGACAGCAGTCCTGTCCAGTGTGTTGGGACCACAAAGCTTAGCGTAAACATGAAAATTGATTAAAGCAGGGCATATTGTCCCGCTTAGAAGATTAAATATAAAAGCAAATAAGGAAATGAAATGCCTAGATATCATAAAAAACAATGGCGATGCTTTTTAGGGCTATTTTTGGGGTTAGTACTGCTCTTAGGTGTCAATTATTCTGGCCTTGTATTAGCTCATGGTGATGAAGAACATCAAGCCGCGACTAAAGTGTTCATGGGTATGGATCAACCTGTGACCAAAGTGGTGAGTGAATTTCATCGTGCTATTCAGACCGGGAATGAAGCATCAGTTAAGAGGATATTGGCAAAAAATGTATTGATCTATGAAGGAGGTAATGTCGAACGTTCACTACTGGAATATGCCAGCCATCATATGCAGGCCGATATGGCTTATCTCAAGGGCTTAACTGTAATCATGATCGAGCAGCAGATACAAGTGTATGGCAACACGGCAATCTCTACGTCGGTGACAAAATCCTCTGGTCTGTATAAGGGAAAGTCGATTGATAGTCAGGGGATGGAAACCTTAGTACTGAATAAGGAAACTGGTGGAGAGTGGCAAATCGTTCACATCCATTGGTCGAACTAATCTCTTTGGCTCAATTTTTGTTTTAACCTACTCGTTTTAGTCTGCGAGGTAAGCCCTAGGATGGGCAGGAATATGTCGATAAAGAGTGTAGTGCTTCCATCGACGCAGATATATTCTCTATGATACTGGCTACTCCATATAGTCAATGATTGAGTGTATGGAGACAAACTCTGGCAAGACATATGCCTTTTTGTGCGCTAAATTTTTGCTTGGATTTATCGATGTTTAGCGTGGGTATATGTCCTGCGGACATGTGCAGTTTAAGTATGCGGGGCAGGATGCCCCGTTTTTCTCTGTCTACATAAGGATTTTTCTACGTTCAAGTTTAATTAACATGGTGTGCAGATCGTTTATTTACCGTTTCTTGCTATAACTTGATTAACTTAAGCGTTAACTGGCGGGATAATCGAATAAACAGCTTAGTGGTACTTTTTCTGCCACTGGGTGTCAATGTTCGGTATTTGAGGGCGATATAATACTGAGTCAATTGAGAGAAATCGCCAGCAATCACAGGCAGCTGACTTTCTACTGTGAGGCAAAAATCCATCGGCCCCTGATCAAAGCGCCTGGGCACGCCTTTCTTATCTAATAACTTACAGACTTTCAAATAAGCCGAAGAGATTTTGTCTTTACCTCTGCTGAAATGTAATAACCCGGCACTGTATGCGATGACTAATATGATAAGGGCTAGGCTCGAGAGCATAAAAAAGGCTATCTTTTCTCTGGTGATCTTCCCCAACAACTGGTGTAGCACTTGTTCTTGTTTACTCGAATCGAAGCCTAAAATCCAGACACTCCAATAAAAATCTATGCTGGAGAATGTTTGCCTCAGCTCGTTGAGAAAGGGGTAGTTTCTGAGTTTCAGTGCGCTGAAGGGACTGTCCATAAAATAGCTGTCACCTCCTTGAAAATAGGCATCGAAGCCTTCAAGAATTCGCTCTGGTGCGATCATAGAGGTAGGGTCGAGTCTTATCCAGCCTCTGCCTTCTAGCCAGACTTCTACCCAGGCATGGGCCATATATTGATAGATGCTGAGGTATTGTGCTTGTTTATTCCATTCACCACCTTGATAGCCTGTTACCATTCTTGCAGGGATCCCGCTAGCGCGAGCCATAAAGGTTAATGCACTGGCATAATGGACACAAAATCCTGCCTTATTCTCCAATAAGAAATCATCAATTTGCTGTGGGCCTACGGGTGGTGGTGTCAGCGTATAAAAATAAGGCTGACTGGTGAAGTAATTCATCATGGCATTGAGCCTATTTACCGGCTTTGGATAGCGGGCTTCAAACTCCTTGGCTAATGTATGGGTCCTGGGGTTATTTTGATCCGGAAGCTGTAAATTGATATTCCTGACGTGCTCTGTGAGTGTCATATCCATGGGCATAGAGGGGATCGATTTGACTCGGTATTGAAATTTTTGTGTCAGGCTCTTGGGAGAGTAGAGGCGGTAGTCCGGTAATTGGACGATGTCTGCTGTATCGCTGAATGCTACATCTAAGCCGAAGAGCCAGTGTTGGTTACTCCTCTCTGCAATAACGGAGTACTCCAAGGAAGGACCTTTTGGATCTGATCTGCTTCGCGGTGCTAAATGGTTAGACTCTAGCATTTTAATACTATCGTGTTGCCTCCAGGTTTGACCATCGTAATCTTCTAAGACCAAGGCCCGCCAATAGAGTTGATGATTCCTAGGAGGAGCACCATCAAACTTGACCCGAAATGCCAGAGCCGCTGAGCGGGTAAGCCTGCCTATTTCACCGAAACTCACTTCATCTGAGATCCCTGTTTGTTCCGTTTTCAGCTGTGGCATCATCCAAAGGGGCGGCAAACGAGGAAACACCAGGAAGAGCAGGGCGGCTAAGGGCAAACTTTGTATGATGAGACTAAAGCCTATTCTGGCGGTTTCATTGAGCTTCACATCTTCTCGGTAAAGACTCACCAAGACACAAGTGTTAATGGTAGCAATAAAGGTTAATAGGACAGAGAAGTAGATAGATTGCTGTCCGAGCAAGGTGATTGCAATTAAAATATAGCCAACAATGACGACAATTCTGACATCACGCCTGTCTCTCATTTCTATATATTTGAGTGAGTAACCTAATATCAGTAAGTTGATTAAACCGTTGAGTAAGCCGATTTTTGACGTAACCAGTGCTAAAGTCAATGCCGAGGCTAGGGCAAGTGTTGTGACGAGCAAACGAGGAGGCTTGGCGACTCTTCCCATAAATATACCGTATCGCCACACTAGGCAGATACCGCAGATGGCCATGCTCCATGGGGTTAATTTGTCATAGAGTGGCAAAAGTATCACGACATTAGTGATGAGTAACCAAAGTAGACTATGTCTGGAAATGATCTCCTGTTGCCGTGATCCCTTCATCCTATCTCCCTTCTAAATGGAAGAAGCGCTATGGTTTGTTGACACGCAAGGCGATGGCTCTCGCCATCCGATGGCGGAATTTTATAATGACCGATCACCAGTCCAAAAATCTGCCCACGTTCACTCAGTTTATCAATGGACCAAGTTAACTTACTGATCCTTTCTTCGATATCCACCGCGCTCAGATTATCTAAGGTGAGCCATAGGGGTTGTCCTTGAGGCTGCTGAAACTCCTTACTCAGCATGCCACGTCCTTGTGCCAGTTGCTTCCATGCGACCTGTCTTAATGACTCTCCGGGAATATGTTGCCTGAGGCCTTTAAATTCATCGACGCCTTGAACGTGTAGGCCTTTGTCTAAGGTGAGACTGATATCGTCAGTGTCTAAAGCAGATAAGGTTGAATGTGATTCTATGGGATTGGCAAAGACAATCACTTGGTTATCAAGATCGATATGTGACCAGGCTCTGCATAATCCCAACGGGTATCTTGACTCTATCTTCAATCGTCCAGGAATGATTCTGCCTCGGCTTGGATTATTAAATTGAAGCAGAGAGAGTTGGGCTTCTTCTTTAATCACTTTGACGACATTGACCTGGTTATTGGGGTAGGAAACTAATACTTCAAATTGAGCTTGTTTAGATGATAATTTTATGGGAAATACCAGAGTTTCTCCTGCGTAGGCTTGAGGAGAGGGTAATGAGCTTAGTGAGAGCCCAGCCAGATTCTTATAACTATAGATTATGCAGGTATTAAACAGACTTGCGAGTAAGAAACTGAGGCCGATGATCAAGTTGTTTTGGTAGTTAGTGCCGAGTATAAACAAGAGTAAGATCAGACTCGCCCACAATAGGCCGAAGCCTGTGGGCAAAATGAAAATACTTTTATGGGCTAATGTGATCTGTTTTGATGGCGGCAGCCTGCGTGCTAACCAAGCGTTCCACCAAAGAGAAGGTTTATTGGGGTTAATGGACTCAGTGGAATTAGCACGATTCATCATAATACTGGCTTACAGGATCGGGTTGACGTTGCTGAGAATTTTTTGAGATAGAGCGGCTCCTTGTTGCTGGCTACTGCTGCGGATCCTGTGCTCGGCCACTGATGAGAACACCGCTTGTACATCTTCGGGCACAAGGTAACTTCGTCCATTAATAAATGCCCAGGCCTTAGAAGCTTGAAGGAGTGCCTTGCTCGCCCGTGGTGACAGACCATAGCCTTCATTTTGTACGCGGGAGGCTTCGACGAGGGCGAGCACATAATTAAGCAGGGCGTCGGAAGCCGTTATTTTCTCAACCCCTTGCTGTAATTGAACCAGTTCTATTTGGGAAATACATTGGGGAAGAACGATAACTTGGGGTGATTGGTCGTGCCCTTTAAGCATTTCGAGTTCGGCTTCGGCGTTGGGATAACCAATGGACAGACGCATCATAAAACGATCTAGTTGTGATTCTGGCAGCGGAAATGTGCCTGATTGCTCACTGGGGTTTTGAGTGGCTATCACAAAAAATGGGCTAGGGAGTGGGTGAGTGATCCCATCGACTGTGATTTGATTTTCAGCCATTGCCTCTAGCAGTGCACTCTGGGTCTTTGGGCTGGCACGGTTGATTTCATCTGCCAGTACCATCTGTTTAAAAATAGGCCCTGGATGGAAAATAAATTGAGCTTGTTCCTTATCGAAAATAGAGACACCTAGGATATCGGCGGGTAACATATCGCTGGTAAATTGTATTCTTTGATAGGTGAGTCCTAGGCTCTGGGCGATGCCGTGGGACAAACTGGTTTTCCCCATGCCGGGAAGATCTTCGATCAGCAGGTGTCCTTTGGCGAGAATGCATGCAAGGGCCAATTTGATCTGTTCTGGCTTGCCTAAGAGAACACGCCCAAGCTGAGTGATAATCTCTGAAATTGTCTGTTTGGACATTGAATTCCCTTTACTAATATTAGGTTATTACTATGCGACAAATTAGTCTCTCGATCCAGTCTCTTGATTTCAACTCTAAGTCTAGGTCAAATCATCACCCTTGTATGAGCTGTAATGTCACTAATTTTCATGCAAAGTCTCAAAAAGATTCAGATTATGATTGAGGGAGAGTAAAGGGATGACAGCCGGCGCGGTGATAAATTGAGTCTTAAATAAAAAGCCTTGTACCAGATCTATGCCTAACTTTTTGGCAAGGTTAAATTGTTGAGTCGTTTCGACGCCCTCGAGAACCGTCTGTTTATTACAGTCTTTAGCAAATTGGATCAGTGCTTTCATTAGATATGTTTGCTCTATATTGCCGATTTGGTTAAGCCAGTCTATATCAAACTTGAGGGTATCGACTTGGCCTAACAGTGAAAGAGACAGCATGGAATGTGGTGCCCCAATGTCGTCGAGTGCCACTTTTATTTGTTTAGATTTTAAATGGGATACCAACACCCTCGAGAGTCTTGCATCATTGATGCAAGTATTCTCAATGATCTCTACGGTCAAATTAGGCCGAAGCGATAACTGGTTCAACATGTGTTGGCTTTTTTTGCCTATGGCATGGGGATCCAAGTTGATAAATAAAGGTAGAGATACTATTGAATGTTTAAGTTGAAACAACTTAGCTTGTATTTCAACTTCCTCCAACAGAGATGACTGATTATGAAGATGATCGAAGACGATATTGGGCGGTGTGTGATAGCCATCAAGATTGGAAAACCTAGACAGGGCTTCATAGCCAAAGACAGACGAGTCTGAGGTGTTGATCAGGGGTTGATATTCTGCGCCCAGGTAAAGATTATCCAGTGAGATCATGAAGTCGATTTTATCATTATATTTTAATGATAATTATTCATATCTTTAACTGAGTGTCTAAGCTTTTTACGCTAATAGAGCACGAGTGACTTATTTTTCGGCATTTTATGGCGGAGAGTATTTTTCTTTGGTCATTAGTTGGTTGATATAACCAGCTAATCGACACTAAGGAGAAGTTAGCAACGAAGAGCTGGTTTGGATTAATGAAATATCAGTATTTAAAATCCAGCTCGCTGGCCGAAAACAGTTCGGGTTTCTTGCCTTGTTTTATTTGATAGATGACGCGATAGCTAAGCACTGCTTGCACATACTCTCGAGTTTCGCTGAAGGGGATAGCTTCGATGAAGGCGACCACATCGAGCTCGCCATTCGTTTTCTTTAACCAACGCTTAACCCTATGGGGGCCAGCATTATAAGCTGCTGTGGCTAATACACGATTATTATTGAACTGCTTTAATAGGGAGGCATAGTAAGTACTGCCGAGGCGAATGTTAACCTCATTGACGTACAGGCTACGTCGGCCTTTATATTTTTCGCCAGATCTCTTGGCTGTTTCTTTTGCGGTTGCAGGCATAAGCTGCATCAAACCTCTGGCACCTACACCTGAGGTTGCGTAGGGGTAAAAAGCACTCTCTCGTCTGGCTATAGCCCTGAGCTCGTCGATATTGACCTTCTGTTTCTTACTGGCAGCCACAAAGGCTTGTTCGGCTGCGTAAGGGAATCGTAACGTCATGTCGTTCCACAGTTTGCCTTGTATGCTGGCTTGAACACCGAGATCATACCAATTATTTTCCAATGCGAATGTTGCATATTCTTTCTGCATCGCTTGGTTATGACGACCTAGCATAAGGACCCATTCTGATCTGGCATCAATGGTTTTATCAATGGCCAGTAGCTCAACCACTCGGGCTAAAGCTTTATCATCGAAGATTTTCTCTCTAATGGCTTTGTCACTGACGGTGTCAACGTGTTCGAGTTGAAACTCACTGGTCAGTTTGCTTGCCGCGGCAAAGCCATAAAAATTTCTGCGTAGGCTCAATTTTTCCAATTTGGTTAGGTTATCAGGCTTGTCATGTACCTCTGAGGCTGGTGACGGAAAATTTCCATTCGCAACTATGTCATCAACCCTGGTCTGCCAATATTGCCATCTGGACTTGGCTTTTTTCTGTTGACTTAACAGGGGTAAATATTTGATCAGCATTGGGGAATCAGCCTGTCTGATGGCCCACCTAAGTCGCAACTCCACTAGATCATCACTGTCTAGCAGTGGCAACATAGTATCGACGAACGATTTTAGCTGTTCTTCCTGTCTGATAATGGCACGTTTGACGAAGTATCGGCTGAGTTTTCTGCCTTGATAATCACTAAATCTGTCCAGCTTTTGGTAGGTCATATAGAGTTTTACAGCTTGCTTGAGATCTTTTCTTGCCAGTTTCTTTAATCCGGCGGCAACGATCTCGCTATTTATTTTAGCCTGCCCCATATATTTTTTTGTGTGTCTCAGGCTGCGGGGGTCTTTATATACAGACAGGAGTAGCTTAGCTTCGGTTTTATTGCTTGTGATGTTTCTTGATAGATAAGTGAGTAATCCATATTGACTAGTATTAAAGCTGAGCAACATGCGTGACCAGAGCATTTCTTGGGTGCGAAACCCTGCTTTTTGCCAAACTAGAAAAAGTGGATCACACTCTTCAGGTCTCGATTTTCCATAAAGCCAGAGAGATTGAGCGCCTTTTAAAGCGGTCTCTTTATCACCAGCAGCAAATTTAGCTCGATAGAAATAACATTGCAAAATGGTGTTATTGGGCCTGCTTGGACTGACGATTAGGAAGTCATCCCAACGGTGTTTGGATCCCGCCTTCATTAAATAGCGATATCTGGCCGTGTTAAATAAAGGGGTATCTTTAAATTGGTCAATCTCTAAGGTGGCTTTGCTCCCCTTATGAGTCAGAATACCGTCGATAGTGGAATGAAAGTCCAGATAGACAGTTAGCGGATAGTCATCGAGTTGTTTACGTAACTTATTGTAACGGCTGAATTGCTTGTTTTTGAGTGCTATTCGCGCATCTAAATAGGTTTGCTGCTCGGCAGTATAATTACTGGCATAAGCTGGATTAACCACCGAGCTCGCCATAAATGTCGATATCGATACCAGGCTCAGGCCAGTATAAAAAAACAAGGATTTTAAAATGCCATTAAACTGCTTATGCATTGCGTCTTCCTTCAATATCCATATTTATCAGGAGCTCATCGATTGACTGACTAATTCAATTTTGACTCAGATCCTGGGTAGTCTGATAATGCGCTATCCAATAGGCGTTGATCGATTTTTTTACTGGTATCCACGCCTAACTGCTGCATCTGATGGGCTTGCCTGACTAAGTTTCCTTTACCATTAGTGAGCTTGTTCATGGCGTTGGCATAGCTTTTTTCTGCGCCTTCTATGGCTCTACCGAGTTTCTCCATATCTTCGATATAACCGCACAGTTTATCGTATATCTTTCCTGCTTGTTTGGCGATACGTTGTGAATTTTGATTTTGATATTCGTAGCGCCAAATGTTGTTAATGGTCCTTAAAGCAACCAAAAGGTTGGTGGGGCTGACAAGCATGATGTTGAGCTCTAGGGCATAGTTCACTAGGCTAGGATCATGTTCCAGTGCGAGTAAAAATGCAGGCTCTAAGGGGATAAACATGAGAACGTAATCTAGGCTGGTTAGCCCATGAAGTTTTTGATAATCTTTTTGGCTCAGCCCTTTTATATGTCCCCGGATGGAGAGAACATGATCTTTAAGCGCCTGTGCTTTGATCGCTTCATCATCACTGTTGAAATAGCGCTCATAGGCAACCAATGACATCTTCGCATCGATGACGACATCTTTATTTTCAGGTAAATGAACAATGACATCGGGTTTAAAGCGCTTACCATCATCATTTTTTAGATCGGTTTGCGTGTCATACTCATGACCCTCTCGCAAACCACTCTCCTGTAATACACGGTCTAAAATCACCTCTCCCCAGTTTCCTTGCTGCTTATTATCCCCCTTGAGTGCACGGGTAAGGTTGACAGCATCCTGGCTCATCTGCTGATTGAGGGTCTTGAGTGATTCTAACTGATGCTTAAATGCACTGCGCTCTGACTGTTCAATGCTATAGGATTCCTGAACCTGTTTACGAAATCCTTCAAGCTGCTGTTTAAAAGGCGACAATACCGCATCTAAATGCTGGGAACTTTGATTCTGCAACTTCTCACTACGCTCTTCGAATATCTTGTTAGCGAGATTTTCAAACTGAATTTTTAACCGGATTTCAGCACTCTCTAGCACTGATACTTTATCTTCTAATGCTTGTTGTTGAGTATTAAATTTAACGGTTAAGGTTTGTTGCATGGCATTAGACTTTGACAGGGCCAGCTGAGTTTCCATTAACTTACGTTGAGACTCCTGCAGTTGACCTTCTAAATGAGGAAGACGACTTGATTCGGCCTGAGCTTGCCCTAAGGCACTGAGGTTGTGCTCGACTTTGGCGTATAACGTGTCTATCTGCGCTTCTTTATCTGATAATAAAGAATCCTTATGCCCAATTTCAATTTGAACTTCATCAATTTTATGCTGATATTGCTCGGTGAATTGCGCTTTCACATCTTGCCATTTTTGACGAGTCAGACGTTGATTCAATAAGGCGCCAATAAGAAGTGAGAGAAAAGCGACGGCGCTCAATACAATAATTTCGGGTAATGACAGAGGTAGAGTAGTCGGCATAGGAAAGGTGGCCATAAAAAATGAGGATAATAGACTCTCATGCAGGGTCACTATCTTCAAGTGACATCTTGCAGTTAGTCGTGTAAATGAATAAGTCTTAATCGTATGTTGTCAGTGTGTTGGTTTTTGGTGGGGGATGTAAAGGGACGCTTTGAAGATGATTCTATGGTGTAAATTTATCCACTTAGCAAATCACTGTTGAAGTTAACTGAAATTTGAGGAAATTTTTTGTTACTTTTTCCTGTCTAATACTTGTGTGTGATTTTTAATGCTTTGAACTCAGAAGAGGCTGTATATGAAGTTTACCAAAGGTATAAGACAAAAAGCCCCGTGGGAGCTTAAAGATTCGGATGTGACACCTGAAGAGGTGTTCAATGACCGTCGCCGTATCATCAAGGCTATGGGGCTCGGTGCTTTAGGGGCGAGTATTCCTGGATCTGTTCAGGCTGGGATCTTTGATCTGTTTGGTGACAAGAAAACTCAATCTCAATTTATTACCTCACCATTAACCTATACCTCTAATTTGAATTTCACTGGTAATGGGGCGACAACGCCTTTCGATAAAATCACCACTCATAATAATTTCTATGAATTTGGCACCAGTAAACAAGACCCTTCTAATAATGCTCAAGGGTTTAGTGTCGATCCATGGACGCTGGTTATCGAAGGAGAAGTCGAGCGCCCACTAACGTTAGATTTAGACGATTTAAATCAGCTAATAGCCTTGGAAGAGCGAACCTACCGTCTTCGTTGTGTCGAGGCTTGGTCTATGGTTGTGCCCTGGGTGGGATTTCCGCTTGCTAGTTTATTGAAAAAGGCCGGTGTGAAGAGTCATGCTACCCATGTGGCTTTCGAGACCTTATTTGATCCAGAGCAGATGCCCGGTCAGAAGAGTCGTTTAATGGGAGGTGGGATCCATTATCCCTATGTGGAAGGCCTCACCATTAATGAAGCAATGAACGATCTCTCCTTCTTGGCCGTTGGCTTATATGGCAAAACCTTACCGCCTCAAAACGGTGCGCCTATCCGTCTAGTTGTGCCTTGGAAGTATGGTTTTAAGAGTATTAAGTCTATCGTCAGGATCCGAGTCATGGATAAACAGCCACCAACTAGCTGGAATCAGCTTGCATCCCATGAATATGGCTTTTATGCCAATGTGAACCCCAATGTCGACCATCCTCGTTGGTCTCAGGCAACCGAGAGACGTATAGGCGAGGGAGGTCTGTTTTCAGCCAAGCGGATTAACACTCAGATGTTCAATGGTTATGGGGAGCAAGTTGCAAATCTCTATCAGGGATTAGATTTGAAAAGTAATTTTTAATTAGCATCAAGCACCTGTGCTAGAAAGTAACGCCTGTTTGGTGGATTGATAGGCTTGGAGGAAAAATGCGGTTAACTTCAAAACATCTTTTTTGGTTGAAAGTCATCATACACCTAGTTGCCCTATGGCCAATCGGTTCTTTGGTTATCTCTGTGATGGCTGGTGATGCCGGGGGGGACCCTGTGCAGTACATTATTCATTATACTGGCATCGGTGCTCTCAATACCTTAGTGATCCTTCTGATGATCTCCCCCTTGGCACGTCGCTTAAAGCAAGGGGTATTGATACAGACTCGCCGCCTGATTGGCCTTTATGTGTTTGCTTATGCCAGCTTGCATATTTTGGCCTTTATTAGTTTAGATCTCTTGTTCGAATGGTCACTCCTGTTTCAAGAAATCCTTAAGCGTCCTTACATATTAGTTGGGGCTGTGGCTTATCTCATTCTCATCGCCTTGTCGATTACCTCATTTAAAGTCATTAGAAAGAAAATGGGCAGACGTTGGCAGCAATTACATAATTGGGTTTATCTTGTGGCTATGTTAGTGCCGATCCACTTTTATTGGTCGGTGAAGTCCGAAGTCATTGAACCAAGTATCTATATTTTAATCGTCGTTGGTTTATTGAGTTTACGACTTTCCGTAGGCAAGAAGATATCCCAGACAATTTCTCGTTTAAGACTAAAGTTGAGCAGTCAGTAAAGTCGATATGATGTAGCTTTATTGAAACTGCACTGTTGATACATATATATGCCTATTTAAAGCTGGGAAGGCTAGGACGGAAGGTGCGGATTATGAGCTTATAATAAATCCACAGGATCTTTGACAAACAGTGAAATATCTCCAAAAGTTATTATAGGTAAATCAGCTTTCCACACATTGCTTAAGGATTGTTAATGGACACGACTATTAGCCTGTTTAGAAAGATAAAAATCTCGAGTCGCCTGTTTATCATGTTGGGTCTATCCATCCTGGCTACCATATTCATGTTCATGTTTGCGCTTATGAGTATCGATAATATGTTGGTTGGCGAGAAAGAGGCCAAGATATCTTCTCTGGCCGATGTGGGGGAGAAAGTCATTAGCGACTATTATCAGAGATCTAAACAGGGGCTGATGACTGAAGATGAGGCCAAGGCTGGTGCTATTATGGCGCTGGACACGTTACGCTATGCTGGGAAAGAATATTTTTTCACCATCACAACAAAAGGTGTAATGGTTCAACATGCTTTTGCTAAAAAATTAGTAGGCACCAATGTGTTAGGAATGAAAGATCCTAACGGCGTGCGTTTGTTCGAGGAGATGGTGAGAGGGACAGAGGGACAGGATTCCGCGAAAGTTGAGTATATGTGGAACCGTCCAAATGCCACGGCTCCGAGTCCTAAGATGAGCGTAGTGAAGCGGTTCAGACCTTGGGGCTGGATTGTTGGCACAGGTATGTATGTCGATGATATCGATGCGCAGAAATTAGACTTTGCCTGGATGTATCTATTGGTAGTTGCGCTGGTCTGGTTTCCGGTGATCGCTATTCTATTTATCATCATTCATAGTATATCTAGGCCGATGAGCGAGACTATTCTAGCGCTAGAGAATATTGCAAAGGGGGAAGGAGATCTCACTCTTAGGCTTAAAGAGGCGGGAAATGATGAGCTCAATGAGGTTGCAGGTAACTTTAATGTCTTTGTGGTTAAAATTCAGACACTCGTACAATCAGTAATGGACTCTGTGACCCATAGCCGTGATCTAGCGGTTGGTCTGGCCAGCATCTCAACTGAAGCAAACGAGATCACTGGCAATATGCAAAGCGAAACGGAAAGTGTAGCCACTGCAATTAATGAGATGTCTATGGCAGCTTCAGAAGTCGCCTCTAATGCACAATTAGCGGCTGATAGTGCAGGAAGTGCCGATGCAGAAGCTGATAGAACGACAAAGGTTGTTGATAATGCAGTTGTTAAAATAAAGGAGCTATCCGAAGAGCTGGAAAATACCTCGGAAGTTGCTCAGGGGCTACAGGTGAGTTCAGGAAAAATTGGACAAATTTTAGATGTCATAGTGGGAATTGCCGAACAAACCAATTTATTGGCTCTCAACGCTGCTATCGAAGCAGCACGGGCGGGGGAAGCGGGTAGGGGGTTCGCCGTAGTTGCGGATGAAGTGAGAACCCTAGCGAGTCGCACTCAGGAGTCAACCCAAGAGATTAATGGCATCATAGATGCGATTAGGGGCTCGATAGAGAGTGTCAATGATTCGGTTGGGCGAGCGAAAACCCGTTCGAGCCAGACTGTAGAAGAAACCTCACAAGTCGTTACGGCGTTAGATACCATTAAATCTTCAATTAGACAGATTTCTGATATGAATATTCAAATTGCGGCTGCAACGGAAGAGCAGAGTTCGGTTATTGCAGAGTTAAATATGAATGTGACTCGAATCAATGATATTTCAGTGGAGAATCAACAGAAGAGTGTACAAATTGGTGAGACGAGTGAGCAGATCCAACAGGGCTCGACTGAGTTAGATGGGCTTGTCTCTAGTTTTAAAGTGTAATTGCAACTTTCATATCAAGGCTAAGATTAGTCTTGATTGTAAGAGTATTAAAAACCAGACAAATCAATTTGTCTGGTTTTTTAAATTAACCATGACCTGTACTACTTCATCATAGGGGATGTTGAATTGTCTTGAGAGGTTTATGACTTTAGTTTTATATGTTTGAATATTTTCTCGTTGCTTAATTTGGTGCTTCTTCTTTTCAACTAAGTCTTCTACTGTTTCTTGTAATATGAGTAAACGACGTAAACTATAATCAAGCGAATCAACATATTTAGTCATCTGTTGTTTATTTCTGGCTTGAGATAAATCACTCGAGTGTTTTTTATCGAAGCCGTATTCATCTAAAGCCGCAATTGCATCTTTTAAGTCATTGTTATCAAGCATTAAATTTACTTATTCTCGCATAAGGGAGGAAGGACAGTATTAAAACGTGTCTATAATTAGCCAATTATAGACTTTTTATTGTGGCTCTCAAAGGTATTTGATCATATAAAAAAAAGTAGGTAAATGTTTCAGGATAATCTTGTTGCAGTAATAGTGAACGAGTAATCTTAAATTTTATTTTATGGAGAATAGGATGAAGGACCTGCTACCCGATTTATTCGATTATTTTAATAATGAACTGGTATTGTTAACGACTCAATATAAACAATACGCTAAGCGTACAATATTTTGGGGTGAGATTGTTACCATTAAGTGTTTTGAAGATAACTCAAAAGTAAAAGAGATCCTTAAAACAGAAGGTAAGGGGAAGGTGCTATTCGTCGATGGTGGTGCTTCGCTTAACAGAGCCTTACTCGGTGACTTAATCGCCTTGAGTGCAGTTGAAAATGGTTGGGAAGGTATTGTTATAAATGGCTGTGTCAGAGACGCCGGGGCACTGAAAATGATGGATATAGGTATCAAAGCCATAGGTACTAACCCGATAAAAACACAAAAGAAAGGTGTAGGAGAAGTCAATTGTATGATTTTAATGGATAACATTATAATCATACCCGGTATGATGTTATATTCTGATGAAAATGGCATCGGCATTGCCAATACCGAGCTCGACCTTTCTCGCTTGCTATAATTTCAACTTAGTTATTTGGATGGAACCTGTTATGAAAATTGTTAAATGGTTTTTTATTGTCTTTTTCCTCGTGTTCGCGAGTCTCGCGGCCTACTTGACCCTCATATTTGATCCAAATGATTTTAAACCTGAGATAGTCGATGCGGTAAAAAAGCAAACTGGGCGTGATCTCATCATTGCAAAAGATCTCTCATGGACGTTTTTCCCAAGCATAGGAATTGAGCTAGCTGATATTTCATTATCTAACCCTAAGGGATTCGATGCCGCTTCCATGTTAGAGGTGAAGAAAATAGTGGCTGAAGTAGAGCTAGTCCCTCTGTTCAGCAAAAAAGTAGAGATTGCTCAACTCAATTTAGATGGTTTGATCGTTAATCTAGAAACCCGTAAGGATGGGCGCACGAGTTTCGATGGTTTACAGAGTGCGAGCTCAGAAAAAAAACCAGTTCAAGTTGACGACGCGACAGCTTCACCTAGCATGTTATCGAGTTTGGATATTGGTGGCGTCTCGATCACCAATACACAAATTCGCGTTTCAGATAAACAAACGGGGAGCGAACAAGTATTTAGCCTGGATAATTTAACCCTTGGGAAATTCTCTCTGGGTGAGTTTGCCAGTCTCGAGTATAGCTTCAGTGCCGAAATGCCTGATATGACACTAATGAGTCAGGGCAAGGGCTCAATCAGAGTCGCTCAAGACATGACTCAGGTTCAGGTTAAAGATTTTAAGATAACTAACGCGATTGCTGGTGAGGCAATACCTAATAAGAAGTTAGATATTACCTTGTTAACCCAGCTTGAAGTGTTATTAGAGGCCAAGCAAGTTCATCTTATCTTGGATGAATTAAATGCAGACGACATTCAGGCTAAAGGGAAATTGGATATTGCTTATGGTCATAAAGTGCCTAAAATCATTGCTAATTTGGATTTAGGTGACATAGATCTTGATAAGTTTTTGCCACAAACCGATAAAGCAGAAAAGGCCAAAGGAAAGAGCCAGCCAGAGGCTGCTCTTACTGAGCCTGATTTAAGTGCCATGAAGTCTCTGGATCTCACCTTAGCGCTGACAGCGAAATCCATTAAAGCATCAAATATGCTGACCAGCAATTGGGTGATGGATCTGACTTTAAAGGGGGGGATTCTTAACTTGAAGAAGCTAGCAGCCGATCTTTATGGTGGAAAACTGGCGGTTAAGGCGAGCCTGGATGGCCGTCAAGCTGTACCGAGTTACAGTTTTGAAAAATCAGTATCAGGGGTTCAGATCCGTGAACTCTTAAAAGATGCTGCAGATATTGATCTGTTGGCGGGAAGTGCAAACTTCAATGTTAAAGGCAAGGGCAGAAGTTTGCTCCCCGATAATATTAAGAAGAATATTGCCGCTAAGGGCAAGTTTGAGATTGCTGATGGTGCCTTATACGGAGTGAATGTTCCGCAAATGCTCAGAGATGCTCAAGCAAAATTCAGTGGTGGTTCATCATCAACGACTTCAGCAGAAAAGAAGACAGACTTTACTTCATTGACAGGCTCCTTTTCAGTCGTCAATGGTGTGGTGTCTAACCCGGATTTGGTGATGTCGTCTCCATTAATTAGGCTTTCGGGCGCTGGTACTGCCAATATTATTTCAGAAGCGCTAGATTACCAATTAACCACAGCTGTGGTTGGTTCCCTCGAAGGACAAGGCGGTGGAGAAAAAGAGTTACTTCATGGAATTGAAATCCCATTCTTAATTACAGGAACCATGTCGAAGCCAGAGTTTGCCTTGGATACTGCCGGTCTGTTTGATGCTAAATTAAAACAAGAAGCAGAGAAGGTGCAGGATAAGCTTAAAGATAGTCTTCTCAAGAAACTAGGAGGTTTTTAATGAATAAATTCTTCTATTTTTCTTTGGGAATTATCGGTTTATCCGGCTGCACTCAAGAAGTATCGCAATTGGTTGAACCCACTCAAATTAAACAGCAGTCAGTTGCTCAAGTGGAACCAGCTAGAATTGATGCCTCTTCATTAACGTCTTCAGAGTCCTATAAACTGGCTGGAAAAGCGGAGGGCAAGATGGATAAAGGCTTGTTATCAGGGCAATTACAAATCTCTTTGGCATCAGGTTTTACTGTGTCACTTCTTATCACGAATAATCAAAGTTATGGTATACCGATTCAGTATCGCTCTGGCATGACGGCCGATCTTCACTTATTGGATCCCAAAGGAAACAAGGTCTGGGCTTGGTCCGATACTATGATGTTTACTCAGGCTATTCGTGACGTGGTGATCCCCCCAGGCAAAGTGACTCCAGTGAGATTTACTTTACCTAAAGAAGCATTAGCTAAAGTTAAGGGGAAAGGCTATAGCTTAGTGGCAATCTATGCCGGACAGGCAACAGAATCGACTCAAGCGGCTATGGGGAAGGTGAGTGTGTCTCTCGACAATTATGTAAACTAGTTGGCGATTTAGTTTTAACAAAAAATGCCAAGTCCATGGGTAGGACTTGGCATTTTTTGTTTGTCTTTCTATAAATATCAGGCTCTGTCGTTAGTCACATCAACATAAAGCTGTAGTTTTTGACCCGGCTGGATGTATTTAGCCTTTTCCAATGCATTCCAACGTACCAGGTCGTTGAGACTCACTTTAAACTTCGAGGCGATGCGTGCCAAGGAGTCTCCATTACGTACCGTGTAATTCACCTTGCGGGTTACTGAAGCGTTATTCTTATTGCCTGTCCAGATAGCTAATTTCTGCCCAATTTTAAGGGTGTCTTTTGGCGCCATATTATTCCAACGGGCTAGCTGTGACGTCTTAACCTTATGGTTTTTTGCAATTTTCCAAAATGAATCACCAGACTTAACGATATAGTCGATTTTTATGTTACCGCGGCTAATATTTTGTTTTGACTTTACTCTTTGGGCTAGGCTAAGGGCATATTGTTCAGGATCGTTTGCCGCGACAGGGATGAGCAGATGACGCCCGGCAATAATGGTATTGCCTTTAATGTCATTGACAGCACGAAGGGCCGAAGGTGTCGTGCGATAACGCTGAGCTATCAGACCTAAACTATCACCTGATTTAATCTGGTAGCGTTCCCAATTCAGTCTGTCACTTGCTTGTGTCTCTGCCATGGCTAATTGGAAATTAGCCACTTTTTCTACGGGTAAAACAATGTTGTGAGGACCATTTGGTGGAGTCGCCCAACGATTATATCCTGGGTTAAGCTTGTGTAATTCGGATGTTGTCATTTCGGCGAGCCCTGCAGCGAGTGCAAGGTCCACCTGGCTACCCGCATCGATCACTTGAATATAGGGTTGATTGTCTATGTGAGTCAGTTTGATGCCATATTCATCGGCATGCTGAATCACGTCTGCAAGTGCAAGAAGTTGAGGCACGTAGCGCCGAGTTTCAGTCGGCAGACTTAATGACCAAAAGTCGGTTGGTTTTCCTTTTCGCTTATTATTTTTGACGGCGTTGATCACACGTCCTTCACCTGTGTTGTATGCCGCGATGGCGTAAAGCCAGTTTCCATCGGTCTTCTTATACAGGTATTCGAGCATATCTAAGGCAGCAATGGTTGCAGCTGGAACGTCCCTGCGACCGTCGTACCACCAATTCATCTGTAAACCGAAATGTTTCGCCATAGGGGAAGTGAACTGCCACAAACCAGAGGCTGCGCCATGTGAATAGGCGAAAGGATCGAATGCGCTCTCCACGATAGGAAGAAGGGCCAGCTCTATAGGCAAATCACGCTTCTCTATCTCTTCGACGATCAAATAGAGAAAAGGGGTGGCGCGTTCCGATACTTTCTCGAGATGTTGTGGGTGCTTAATGTACCAGTCCCGATATTGCTTGACTAATTTTTGGTCTGGCACATTGAATGATAAACCCAGGCGGATCCTTTGCCAGACATCGGTTATCTCAGCAACTTCAATTTTGGGTTCTTTGACTTCTTTAGGTAAGCTCAAAGGTATAATGGGTAAGGCTTGAGTATTGTGTTCTTCAGAGACGGGGCTGTCGAATGACTGGCACCCCGAAAGCAGGGCAATACTCCCCGCTAGGAACATGTTTTGTATGCGCATCGAAAAAGAATTCCTTAATTCTGTCCCTCTATTTTGAACAAATCGAAAAGGGGACTTATTTAGCGCTGCATTGTAATCTTTTTTTCAGAAATTGTCTTTCCATTGCCTGAGAAGAGCAAAAGTGTCCACAGGATCTGACACATTTTGGACAAAATGTTGATTTACTGAGGCCTTAATCGTGTCGGCATTGCAACGTAGAAACGGGTTAATGTTACGCTCTGTGGCTATGCTGGTTGGAATTGTTGCCACTTGCCTGCTGCGTTTATCCAGACAAAGATTATGATATTGGACAAGCTCGGGGTTAGCCGGTTCCACCGACAAGGCAAAATTCAGATTGGCTAGGGTATATTCATGGGCGCAATAGACTCGGGTCTCGCCAGGAAGCTGGGATAAGGCCTCTAAAGAGTGGTACATCTGTTTAGGTGTGCCTTCGAAGAGTCTGCCACACCCGCCGCTGAATAGCGTATCACCACAAAAAAGCTCACCTTCCATCAAATAGCCAATGTGACCTAATGTATGTCCTGGCAAAGGAATGATATCCACCCTTTGGTTGAAATGTTTTAGGGTAATATGGCGCTGACCTTGGCAGTTGGAGGAGAGTGGGTTATTTAGATTATCTATGTTTTCATTATCGGGTCCATACACTTCTATGGTGTGCCCTGTATGGGCTAAGAGTGTAGCGATACCGCCAGTGTGATCATGGTGGTGATGTGTGATTAAAATCCCGGCGAGTTGTAATTGCTTGATATTCAGATAATCAATGACGACTTGGGCATCGCCCGGATCGACTACGTACACAGATTGATTACCATACTGAGAAATAATCCAGATATAATTATCATTGAATGCAGCTAATGGAGTGATTTTTAATTTTGAAGATTCAATTGCTTGCATATATGTTTCATCTCATCAGGTGGTAATTTTCATATTGGGGATCTAGCTTCAGTTAACCAAGTAAATTTATTGCTTACAATACAGATTAACGCTTTAATGTTGTTAATCGCCCTATAATTATACCACTGCAGTTTAGCTAGGTATATTATCCAGAGTCGCTGCACAAACAAAGGGAGTACTGCTTGTTTAATGACACAAAAATACTGGTACCTCGAACGTGGTCGCAATTGCCTAATGGAGAGAAAATTAAGGCGACTGTAGAACAAGAGCTTGAATCATGGTGGCCAAAAGTTTTTGGATATCATATGTTAAGCTTAGGTCCCTTAAGCGCAGAACTGAGCATGCCAGGCCTGCCTATCGGTCGTCAATTTTCTCTATTTGATGGCGATAATGCATCTTTGCGCGCCGAGTTTAATGCGTTGCCTATACAGAACGGGGTTATTGATGCGGTTGTCATGAACATGTTGCTCGAGTTTGAAGCCGATCCTTATAAGTTACTCCGTGAAACAGACAGAGTTCTCATATCCGGTGGCTACCTGTTTATTGTGGGCTTTAATCCCTTGAGTCCGGCTTTTATCGGTAAAGCCTTGCCTAAGTATCAAAATAAACTCCCCTGGTGTGGTCGATTTTTTACCCCATCGAGAGTCAAGGATTGGCTTGGGTTACTGGGCTATCAGGTGGTTGCCGATGAGCGCATCATTCACCACCATTTACTGAGTGAAATGCACAAAGAGAGTATCTGGCAAAACGCACTCAAGGCTTGGTTACCTGGAACCGGAAGTGTCTATTTGATTGTGGCGCGTAAGTTAGAGACGCCTTTGACACCAATACACGAAAGGAAGAAAGTGCGTCAGCCTAATTGGACTACGGCTCCTACGGCAGGAAGAACCGCTTTAAAAAACGATACCTTTAAACAGAAGTAATAGAATTTAAATGCGAATAACACTAAAACAATTATCAATATTTGAAGCTGTCGCCCGCAGTGGCCAAGTTGCCAGAGCCGCCGATATGATGAATCTATCGGCCCCAGCGACCTCTATGGCCCTATCTGAATTAGAGAAACAACTCGATACCAGATTATTTGAGCGGGTCGGTAATCGGTTAAGGCTAAACTCCCAAGGCAGTCTCTTACTGCCATTGGCTACCGAAGCGCTACAGAAAATGGAGCAGATTGAACATCTGTTCTCATCCTCGGAGGCTGAACTCAGTGGCACGTTAAATGTCAGCGCGAGCTCCACAATTGGTAATTACTTGATGGCAAAAAGTGCGGTGGCCTTCTGTCAGCAGCACACCAGCGCCTTCGTCGATCTCGATATTGACAACACTCAAGCTGTTATAAAATCGGTGTTGGAATTTAGAACAGAAGTCGGGTTTATTGAGGGGCAATGTCTCGACAGTCGTATTAAAGTAGAGGCTTGGCATAAAGATAATTTACTCATATTCTGTCATACGGCTCATCCTCTAGCGGGGAAGCGGGTTAAGCCTATGCAGTTACGTGGTCAACCTTGGGTCATGAGAGAAGAGGGCTCTGGTACCCGAGATTACTTTATTAGTGCTGCCAATGCTCTGGATATGCAGCCCATTGAAAGATTCAGTTTCAGTACGCCCGATGCGATAAAGCAAGCGGTCAAACAGGGGGCCGGTCTGGCTGTGCTGTCAGAGTTAACTCTGGAAAAAGAGCTGAGCCGTAAGGAGTTGGCTGTTATCGAAGTGGAAGGGCTAGCGCTAACGAGACAGTTTTATCAGATTCACCATAAGAGCCGAAATTTCACACCACTGTGTGATGCGTTTATCGGCTTCTGTACCAAATTTAATAACTTGTCGATTTAGCAATAAGTCTGGTTTAAACCGGGTAACCAATATCTTCTTGAGTTGGCTTAGCTTCGGCAGCCACTCTGGCTAAGGTGTCGCAACGTTCATTTTCCACATGACCGGCATGACCCTTAACCCAGCGCCATTCAATTTCATGGGATGTTGTGGCTGCATCTAAACGTTTCCAGAGGTCAACATTCTTGACCGGTTGTTT
Source organism: Shewanella psychrophila (assembly GCF_002005305.1). NCBI lineage: Bacteria > Pseudomonadati > Pseudomonadota > Gammaproteobacteria > Alteromonadales > Shewanellaceae > Shewanella > Shewanella psychrophila. The sequence continues at coordinate 1,325,831 of NZ_CP014782.1, read as the reverse complement.
AGCGGAAGTGAGCCAGCCCTTTTTTTTCCAACCGTGGATCCACTGAGTGATGCCTTGCCTCATGTATTGACTGTCACTGGTGAGCACGATTTTACAGGGCACTTTTAAGGCTTCCAATGCGATGATTGGCGCCAGTAACTCCATTCTGTTATTGGTGGTTAACAGAAAACCATCAGAGAGTTCCTTGACTTGTGATTTATATTTCATCACCACCCCATAACCTCCGGGGCCTGGGTTTCCTAAACAGGAACCATCGGTAAATATAGAGAGCGGTTTTAACATCAAGTTGTTACCATAGACAGATTATCGGGCGAGTATACCCAAAAACTTAAGAAGTGTTAGCAAAATTTATGAACATAGTTTCTAGTGCAAAAAGGCAGATCATTCTCGATACAGAAACCACGGGTATGAACCAGAGCGCAGGTGCTATCTATCTTGGTCATCGAATCATAGAAATTGGTTGTGTCGAAGTGATTAATCGTCGCTTGACCGGTCGTCATTATCATGAATATATTAATCCGCAACAGCTTATCGACGAAGAAGCCATTGAAGTCCATGGTATTAGCAATGAATATGTCGCGAACAAGCCAAAATTTTCCGAGATAGCACAGAGTTTTATCGAGTTTATTGATGGTGCCGAAGTGGTGGCTCATAACGCGTCGTTCGATATTAGCTTCATGGACCATGAGTTTGGCTTATTACAGCCCAAAGGCCCTAAAACGGCAGATATCTGTGCCATTCTAGATACCTTAGCCATTGCTAAGTTTTTGCACCCAGGTCAAAAAAATAACCTGGATGCATTATGTAAACGTTATGGTATCGATAACTCACGTCGAGAACTCCACGGCGCATTATTAGATGCGGAGATCTTAGCCGATGTCTATCTATTGATGACTGGCGGACAAACCAAGTTTAATCTTTCGAGCGAAACCGGAGGCGAGGGGGCTGGTGGCATCATACGATTAAGCCAAGAACGTACAAAACTTAAAGTGATCTCAGCATCGGCCGATGAACTAGCTAAGCATGAAGCGCGACTCGATATTGTGGCTAAGGGCGGACTTTGTGCCTGGCGTGAATAAGATAGAGAAGGGGTTAGTGCGATATCAAATAGAAAATAAGGGTGCTGGCTTATTAGTCGCCCTATAACTAGCATCATAACTATCAGAAAATATCCGACATTCTATATTCAATTTCTACTATCTTTGACGAGGACAGACGTCACCTTTATGAATGTTAATCACCTTGTTTCGAAAACAAAAAAATTAATTGCCTTAGTTATGATGCTAAGTACTGTGCTTTCCACATCGGCTTTGGCCGATATTGTGCCTTCCAGTGAAGCCAGTGTATTGAAGAATCGCTTCAGAATAGATCATATGGTGGATAGTCTTACCCTGTTTATTCAACGCCAGTATGGCAGCTCGCCAGTCGTCATTGTCTTACCCGATGGCAGTAAGTGGTATGCGAGCAGACATCCCGAAGAGGTACAATGGGTCGATGGTTTGAGCGGCGATATCGTCACCATACAAAACCCCATGCCGGGTCCCTGGCAGCTTATAGGCAGAGTCGTAGAAGGATCTAAAATTCAAAAGGTATCTAAACTGGGTATTAAGGTCGAGCCTTTACCCCAACCTTTATTTCAAGGCGAACGCTTGAAGGTCACAGCTCAACTCTTAGGAGATGAGCAGCGTTTAAGAATGCCAGGGCTAGATTACTTAGTTGAATGGACGGCGCGTTTCATCAGTGATCATCTCGCTGGAGATGAAAATTTTGCGGCGGGCACACTCATAGTAGGCTCATATAAAGATTACGGTGAAGGGTTAGACGAACGACCCGATGACGGCATTTTCACCGGGAAAATTAATTTAAATCAGCCATGGGGTCACTACACCTTTCAAGTTAAGGTGCGGAATAATGTGTTTACCCGAGAAAGCCTGTTTAAGTTTATGTTGTCACCTATCCCCATTGAAATAGATATTATTGAACCAGAAGATCCCTTAACAGGGCGCTGGAAGCTATATGTCAAAGTTGATGAAGCCGTGGTGCAACTATCTGAGACACATTTAGATCTTGAGTTAGTCGGTCCAGCAGGGCTTCAACTGCCTATTACATTAAGTGATTTGGAATCCTCACAGAGTGAGATAATGCTTCCTGAAGTATCAGATTTTGGTAGCTATAGAATCAAAGGGATGGCAGTAACGACAACCTTAGGTGGACGAGAGATAGTATTAGCCTTACCTGAACGCTTCTTTAATTTGATTGAGCCCCCTAAACCACCGCCTACAGCCGAAGAGTTAGCGGCTAGAGCTGCGAAGAAAGCAGCCATTGCCGAGGAGAAGGCCAAAGATGATGCGGTTTTCTGGATCATAACGGTAAATTTAACACTATTGGTGTTAGGGACACTTGGATTACTCATCTGGCGTAAGAGACGTAATCTGAAAGAAGCGTTAGCCGCAACTCAAAAAAGGTTAGATGAAGAGAAAGAAAAAGACGTAGGTCCATCATTAGATGAAATTGATCTGACCATGCCAGAAGATCCTCCTGAAGAAGGAAAAGGCTAGCGAGTGGTTTTTATATCCAGAAAGCAGTAATTTGCACCTAATTGCTGCTTTTTTAGCTGATCAGTTTGTCTGTTTAAAATAACTATTGACGCGGCATGCTCGCCTACGTATTATTCACCGCAACTTGATGTGGAGCGGTAGTTCAGTTGGTTAGAATACCGGCCTGTCACGCCGGGGGTCGCGGGTTCGAGTCCCGTCCGCTCCGCCAATCAAGTTACTAAATTTATTTTAGTTGTTAGTGACATAGCAACTAAAAGCCGAGAGACAATAAGTTTAGGAGCGGTAGTTCAGTTGGTTAGAATACCGGCCTGTCACGCCGGGGGTCGCGGGTTCGAGTCCCGTCCGCTCCGCCAAATAACGAAGCCCTTATCGAAAGATGAGGGCTTTTTTGTGCCTGAAATATGCTTGGGTATTCATTTATGTGGAGTCGATCGACTTTTTTTATACCAATCAGTAATGAGTTGTGATCTAATATAGGTATCGCAAATAACCCGTATCTCCGTTTGAAAAACTATACCGCTGAAGAGATTTTAATCTTATCTAGAGCAGAAAAAGAGCCGCGTAAACGGATCCGATTACTGGCAGTAGCCTTATTCCTAGAGGGGCATAGCCGAACAGATGTCGCCGAGAGACTAAAAGTAGCCCGTGGCAGTGTTAACGCCTGGGTAGCAAAATATCTTGCGAGCGGCCCCAAAGGATTAGATGCCAAAAAGAATAAGGGCCGTGATAGCTACCTCACCTCAAGCCAAAAGCAGCAACTAAGTGCATATATAGAAGAACAAAGCATAAGTTCCTCTGGAGGCAGACTGACAGGTGACGCTATCCTAAAATATATTCAGCTACGCTTTAATGTCGACTACCACCCGAATGCGATTTACAAACTACTGGAACAGTTAAGTTTTAGCTGGATAACTAGTCGTTCTAAGCATCCAAAGCAATCACCTGAAGCCCAAATGGCTTTTAAAAAAGTTCCAACTGGAAACGATCCTTAACATCCCTGGTAGTGTGGCGCTTGAACGGGTAGATATTTGGTTTCAGGATGAGGCTCGATTTGGTCAACAAAATAGTACGACACGCTTGTGGGCGAGAAAAGGGACGCGTCCAAGAGCTGTGCGTCAGCAGCAATTTGAATATGTCCATTTCTTTGGTGCTGTTTGCCCACAAACAGGAGAGACTGAAGCGATAATTACGCCATACCTAAGTAAGGACATTATGCGTCAACATCTATCACTGATATCCCAAAGAACAAAGGCTGGTCGACATGCTGTTGTTGTGATGGATGGTGCAGGTTGGCATACCGATGATATAGCGGATGAATTTAATAATCTAAGTATCATCAAGTTACCTCCGTACTCACCAGAGCTAAACCCAATAGAACAAGTATGGAGTTGGTTACGACAACATCACCTTGCTAATCGCAGTTTCAAAGGTTACGAGGATATAGTGGATGCCTGTTCGATTGCTTGGAACTGTTTCATTAGTGATACAAAAAGAGTGGTGTCACTATGCCGAAGGGACTGGGCAATAATGACTTAATGTTAAGATGGAATGGTATTAAGTATCATCAAGTTACCTCCGTATTCACCAGAGTTAACCCAATAGAACAAGTATGGAGTTGGTTACGACGACAACATCACCTTGCTAATCTCAGTTTCAAAGGTTACGAAGATATAGTGGACGCCTGTTCGATTGCTTGGAACAGCCTCATTAGTGATACAAAAAGAGTGATGTCACTATGCCGAAGGGATTGGGCAATTATGACTTAATGTTAAGATGGAATGGTATTACTTAATTATCTCGATACAATTCCCGGTTAGGTTTGAAATTAATTACTTCGAGAAACCATGATAGGCCTATATTAGGTCAACATAAGAGATCTTGTTATCTATACTGATAACACTGTTTAAGGATAAATATTATGGTTGAGCAGATCACTGCCATGTTAGGTTTGTTAGGTGTTCTTTCACTCTTGTGTCAGTGGATTGGATGGAAGTTACGCTTACCCGCCATTTTGCCTCTCTTACTCTGTGGACTCTTGCTGGGACCCGGTCTCAATATACTCAATCCAGATGCCATTTTTGGTGATCTGTTATTCCCCATTATTTCATTAGGTGTGGCAGTCATATTGTTTGAGGGTGCACTAACCCTTAACTTCAAAGAGATCCAAGATCATGGTCGTATGGTCACTAACCTTGTGACGCTAGGCACCTTGATCACTTGGGCTTGTATCGCTTCGGCAACGCATTTCTTGATGGATTTTCAATGGGAGATGGCATTACTCTTCGGCGCTTTAGTTGTCGTGACAGGACCCACTGTGATAGTCCCTATGCTAAGGAGTATTAAACCAAAATCAGAACTCGCTCGAATTCTACGCTGGGAAGGAATCGTTATCGATCCTATCGGAGCTCTCCTTGCTGTATTGGTGTTTGAATACATAGCTGTCGCGGCAGATCCAACGGTTCATGTCTTACATGCTTTAGGTTACATGTTAGGGATAGGAATAGGCTTTGGGGCGATCACAGGTTATTTGGTAGGCGTCATTATCAAGCAGAATTTATTGCCTCATTATCTTAAGAATGCCGGGGTGTTAACTATCATGCTAGGGGTATTTGTCGGCTCGAATCTGATACAGGAGGAGTCGGGATTACTCACTGTGACTGTGATGGGAATTGTGCTGGCTAATATGCGGGGCATAGATATCTCGGATATTATCGAGTTTAAGGAAACATTAACTGTACTGCTTATCTCGGCACTGTTTATCTTGTTGGCGGCCCGTCTGGATTCTGATGCATTACTTAACTTAGGTTGGCAAGGGTTAGTATTATTAGCTGTGGTGATGTTTATCGCTAGACCGCTGAGTGTCTGGGCTTGTGGGATCGGGACATCACTTAAGCGCAATGATAAGTGGTTTCTATGTTGGATGGCTCCTAGAGGCATAGTGGCTGCTGCAGTATCGTCACTCTTTGCTATTAAACTTGAAAGCTTAGGTGTCCCGGGAGCTAATCTTATCGTACCTTTAGTCTTCCTAATAATCATAGGTACAGTTGTGGTGCAAAGCCTAACTGCTGGCGTGTGGGCGAGATATTTAGGTGTGGGTTCGGGATCCTCACAAGGGCTGCTTATTTTTGGTGCCTCGGCTTTTTCCCGTGAACTGGCAAAAGTGCTTAAGTCTAAAAATATCACAGTGACACTAGCTGATAATAACTGGGACAATATTCGGCTGGCTAGGATGGACAATATTCCTGTATATTTTGGTAATCCAACTTCCGAACATGCCAGTAACTTTCTCGATATGACGGGAATAGGGCGCTTATTGGTGATCTCTCCCTACCGTCAGCTCAATCCATTGGTGAGCTTTCATTATCAAGATTTGCTTGGCACCAATAAGGTCTATGGACTCAACAATATTGAAGGGACGAGTGCCAGGCATCAGCTGTCTGAATCATATTTAGCGCGTTTATGTTTATTTGGTGAGTCAGTTACCTATGCCAAACTTGCCAGTTTAATATCGAAAGGCGCCCTGATAAAAAGCACTAATATTACCGACAGCTTCAGTTTCGATGATTTTATCGCCAGATATGGAGAAAGCGCCATGCCATTGGTGTACATTCAGGCAGGTAAAGTGAATATCTACACAGGTCCTGCCGATAAGTTAGCGAGTGGCATAGAGTTGATTAGCTTGCTACCCATAGAAGCGCAGCTGCTGGCTAAGGAACGTGCTCTATTACTGGGATCTAAAGCGGCGGATCAACTTGCTCAAGATGAGCTTAGCCATGAAGCTAAGGCAAAACCCGGTATGGAAAATGAAAGTAGACAAGCTGATTGAAGCTGCTCCCAAGAGAAGAGTCCATGCTTTAAGAATTTGCTAACAGCGAGTCGTAGTAGATACTGATAGCGCTTGAGTACTTTTAACAGCGATGGGTATAAGATAAAAAAGGAGGCGTGAGCCTCCTTTTTTATTGATTAACTATAAATCGTCGTAGCTCGATTAAGCTGCCTGTTCATGGCTTGGTTTGTTTATCCCCATGGCCTTCAACTCATCGGCGTCGAAATCATCCACATTGATAGACTTCAAACGACCGACCTCGGCACGTTCAAGCAGGTCAATTTCCTCGTCTGTGAGTACACCTAATGCTTTCCCTTGTGCGGCCACTTTATCAAGCCACATAAATGGAATACGCTTACCTGCAGCCTTAGATACCTTGGCATGTAATGGCTCACAGGCGAGAATGTCTTTGAAGGTCTGCTCCTGCACACCGACGGGATTATTCTCACATGGGGTCCAGAATTGGCCTTTGCCTAAGCGCTCACGGCTGGCACAAGGTGTTTGCATTATGGTAGCCACTTTATGATCTAACACATCGCTAGGTCTCTTCAATGGACGACCGAATGGGAAGATAATGCCTCGAAGGATAAAGCCCAGTCCCATAGGGAAGTTGTTGAGCAGATCGTCCAGTGACTCTTGTAATTTATATAATGAATCCTCGACGGCCCACTGAACCAATGGCAAGTCTTCAGTCTGACGTCCCTCATCTTGATAACGCTTAAGGGTGGCAGAGGTGAGATAGAGCTGACTGAGTAAGTCGCCTAATCTAGCCGATATGCGTTCCTTACGTTTCAGTTCACCGCCTAGTGTCGCCATCGCCAGATCTGAGAGCAGAGCTAAGTTAGCGCTAAAACGGTTCATCTGTTGATAATAACGTTTTGTTTTATCTGAATAGGGCGCATTGGAGAACCTTGAAGAGGTGAGTCCAAGCCAGAAACTGCGAACCAGATTACTGATGGTAAAGCCGATATGACCAAATAGCGCAGAATCAAAGGTGTTTAGGCCGCGGTTTGCATCGGTATCGAATGCTGATTCCATTTCGGCGATGACGTAAGGATGACAACGAATAGCACCTTGACCATAAATGATCATAGAGCGAGTCAAAATGTTAGCGCCTTCCACCGTAATAGCGATAGGAGCAGCCTGATAGCCTCGACCTAAGTAGTTATTCGGGCCTAAACAGACCCCCTTACCACCGTGGATGTCCATGGCGTCAATCACACACTTCTGCATTCTGTCGGTCAGGTGGAATTTCACGATGGCAGAAATAACCGAAGGTTTTTCGCCTAAGTCTATGCCCGTTGTGGTTAGACTCGTCACAGCGTCCATCAGATAGGCGTTACCGCCGATACGCGCCATGGGTTCTTCGATACCTTCAAGCTTGCCGATAGGTAGTTTAAACTGACGACGGATACGCGCATAAGCGCCCGTTGCCACTGCCGCCGTCTTGATGCCCCCCGCTGAGTTTGAAGGCAAGGTGATACCACGCCCTACAGACAGACATTCGACCAACATGCGCCAGCCTTGTCCTGCCATTTCCGGACCACCTATGATGAAGCTCAAAGGCACAAAGACTTCATTACCTTTGGTTGGACCGTTTTGGAACATACAGTTGAGCGGGAAGTGACGACGCCCAGTTTCAACGCCTTCCATATCCGTAGGTATGAGGGCACAAGTGATGCCTAGCTCTGCCTTGTCACCCAATAACTGATCCGGATCGCGTAATTTAAACGCCAGACCCAGCACGGTGGCGACTGGGGCGAGCGTAATATAACGTTTGTTCCAGGTTAATTTCATACCTAGAATTTCTTCACCTTCCCACTGACCTTTACACACAATACCAAAGTCAGGAATAGCACCAGCATCACTGCCAGCTTCAGGACTCGTGAGTGCAAAACAGGGGACTTCCAGACCTTGAGCCAGTCTAGGTAAGTAATGGTCTTGCTGCTCGGGTGTGCCATAGTGTTGTAAAAGCTCGCCTGGGCCTAAAGAGTTAGGCACGCCGACGGTTGAGGCGAGTTCACTGCTAAGACCCGCAAGCTTTTGTAAGACTCGTGATTGTGCGTAGGCTGAATATTCCAGACCACCATATTTCTTCTTGATGATCATGGCGAAGAAACCATTATCTTTTAGGTATTGCCAAATCTCCACGGGAAGATCACCGAGTTGATGTGAGACCTGATGCTGATTAAGCATCTTACACACCTCTTCAACAGGACCGTCTAAGAAGGCTTGCTCATCAGCACTCAATCTGGCTACCGGATAGTTGTGGAGTTTCTTCCAGTCTGGATTTCCGGCAAATAGATCGGCTTCCCACCATGTGGTTCCGGCTTCAATGGCTTCTTTCTCGGTAGAAGACATCTCAGGCATGATGCCACGATAGATTTTCAATAATGGTCTCGTGAGGAAATTTTTACGAAATGCACTGATATTCAGTGGTAGGGCGATGGCTAAGAAGATGATCCACGATAGGGGACTCACGACTTCAGTTGCTGAACCGACAGCCATAACGACTGCGGCAATGATGCTAGATGTTAGCAACGAAACTCTTAGGTAGGCGAGTGCGCCTAACACAAAAAGAAACGCGAGGATCCATAGTAAGCTTGTCACTGTTATTCTCCTTAAGGTGCGACCTGAATATTGTACTGAGGCCAGAACTTTTTCTGATCATTATCACAATTATAGGTTGTGGTCTGACCTGTGTCGCATAAAATTTAAACCTATGTGAAATTTAATACAAGTTTTTTTTCAAACAAACGTTTAGAAAAATTGTCAAAGTCGTGATTCCACTTTCTGCTTCAAATAGTTAGAATGCGTTAGAATTTAAATATTACAGATGTAATTTAAGGGTTGAATTAATGTGTGAACTCCTTGCCATGAGCGCTAATGTGCCGACAGATATCGTATTTAGCTTTACCGGCCTGGCTCAAAGAGGTGGTGTCACCGGCCCCCATGTTGATGGATGGGGGATCACCTTTTATGAGGGAAAAGGTAGTCGTACTTTTAAAGATGCACGTCCTAGCAGTGAGTCTCACATCGCTGAGCTCATTCAAAGCTATCCGATTAAGAGTGAAGTGGTCGTTAGTCATATTCGTCAGGCGAATCGCGGATGCGTGTCTCTGGAAAATACGCATCCATTCACTCGTGAACTCTGGGGGCGATATTGGACCTATGCTCATAATGGCCAGTTAAGCGATTATCAAGACACATTTTCTGTTTCCAGGTTTCAGCCTGTGGGTGATACAGATAGTGAGTTGGCATTTTGCTGGCTCTTAGAGAAGGTGGTTGACAAATTTGGTGAGCAAGAGCCTGAAGATATCACCTTGGTGTATCAGTTTATCGCCAAGCTAGCCGATGAAATTCGTGCTTTGGGCATATTTAATATGATCTTGACCGATGGTGCTCATTTGATGAGCTATTGCAGTAATAATCTCTGCTATATCACCCGTAAAGCCCCTTTCGGTAAGGCTAAGCTTATTGATACCGATGTGGTGATAGACTTTGATAAAGAGACCACTCCTGGCGATATCGTCACAGTGATTGCGACTCGTCCCCTCACTAAGGATGAGGAGTGGCATATTTTAGCGCCTGGGGATTGGAAATTATTCCGTAAAGGTGTATTGATTCTTGATGAAGATGCTCAAGGCTGATTATTACGCTATGTAGGGAATTAGTCTAGGGAGCATAGCAAAATTGGTTATGCTCCTTTTTATGATGAATGTATTTCACAGACTTGTTGCTTGTTTATGGCTGTATACTTGAATCAGTTGCAGCTTCGTCAGTTTTTACCGTTTGCTCTGAAGAAAAATGATAGTTAAGTAGTTTTATATCTAGCTGTTTACTGCCTTTTTCGAAGTGGGTTAGACGCACGGGTAGGTACCCAAGATCCGGTGCCATCCAAAAGAAGGTCTGGCGTTTCTTGCTGTCTCTGACCACTTCAACCTTGATGGTTTCATAGCTACCACTCTCGATATTCATTCTCTCCTTACCTATGATCCGAAAATCATACTCATCGACTTCTCCCTCTTTGACCATGGCATAGTGAAGGTTTTCTTTTCCTTGGGTCAAGTCGAGTCGGAATTGCAGCTGCACCATGAGAGGATCGTATAAAATATCGGTATAATCTAGCTTAGACTTTTCATCTTTATAGCGACTGTGAACGACTGCTTGTGCTTTGGCAAAGGCGGCTTGTTCTTGAAAGCCGGGGCCGGTTCCTTTCCTGTTATGGGTATATCGCATGGGAGTGAGTTGGTTGCCTTCGCGTATGAAGTCACTGCGCACATTACGCCTGTCTGATAATACCAGTAAGCTAACATCGCTATCGAAACGGTAATGATAGAGATTGCCTTCGGCTTTAGGGAGCTGGTAGCGCGCCTTTCCTAGTTCAATACTGCCATAATTAACCTGATACTCTGCTGTTTGTGGGGTTAACGGACTCGGAGCCGCAGCCACATAGAAGCTGAAAAGGAATAAATTGGTGGCTAATGCTAAACGCTGACCCATGGACAATGAAGTCTCCTTAAATGTACATTGATAAAATAATATTTGTTTTACTGGACTATGCCCTATGTGGCGACTTCTTACTGGCTATATCTTAGCGCGATATTGGTTCTAAATTGGCTAATCATTAATGGAGTAAAGCTTAGGCCAGACAATAAGTCAGACAATAAATCTGTTTTTTGGTTCATTGAGCTTACTTTCACTTGGCTTCAACACCCGATTACTGATTATGTTCAGTTAAAACGGCAGTTGTAAAACCAGTGTCGCCATATCTGGCCGCCATTCAAATTTGGCTAAAGATATTTTCCCTCGGTTGACCTCAACACCTTCTAATCTGAGTAACTGCATTTGTGTTCTAAATGCTTGGGTATCAGGTTTAAAAGAGATCTTTCCTTGGCTGTTGATGACCCTGTGCCATGGCAGGTTTAATGTGTCGGGGGCCATCTTTAATGCTTTAGACACATATCTTGCTCTACCGGGTAATCCTGCTAAATCGGCGACCTTACCGTAGCAACTTACTTGACCCTTTGGGAGCATGGCTACAATGAACCAGATTTTTTCCATGGGGGACTTGGCCGCTATGGTTGACGGGGAATTAGCGTCTTGATTGGGAGATGTACATTGTCTATTAAGCCTCGTCATACTCTCTTGTGCCATGTAATGACCATTTGAATCATCATATCCTCTTCATCTTTAACTCGCTAGTTTAAAGGAGTTTTAATCGGGATCTTGGCTTGTATCTGTCCTTCTTAAGGTTAACTTGTCACGATTAATTTAACTGATAGTAATGGGTTATAACATTAATAAAGTAACGGACTATTGATGATAAACACTTAGATTTTTATTGGAGGTGTAGGTTTTCTACTTTCTGTTTAGCGTCGGCAAAGTACTGTAAAAGGTATAGTGAAAAATACAGTGATGATAAGAAGCCCATAACTCATCAATGAGTTATGGGCTTCTTAGATTACTTTATGGGGTCTTAATTGGCTAATGCTTCGGTTAAACCACCTCGACTTCATTAGCCACAGGCTTATGAGTTGGCGTTTTCATGACACCAAACTTGTGGAACAAGACAAGGCCTAGTGCTGTGATTAAACCGAAGGCACCTATTATGTACCACATCAAATCCGGCCTTTGTGCTTGTTTTGCCACCTCTGAATAGAGATAGCCTGACAAGGGGCCAGCCAGTAGGAAGCCGATGGCTGATGAGACGAAGTAGTAACCCATGAACATGGCTTTCTTGTCGTGTGGTGCAAAACTGGCGACATATTCCTGACTCTTAGGTGAGGCTACCATCTCTCCAATAGAGAAGACCAAGATAGAAGTCAGCACCATGACGCCCCCCATGATGGCACCGTGGGCCACGCCACCCAAAGCAGTGCCGAAGGCAATGATCACAGTCCCGGCAACCAGAACAGGTAAAGCCTGGAATTTCTCTGCAAAACGGCTCACTATTAACTGTAAGAATACGATAGATAGGAAGTTAAGGCCTATCATATATTCAGGGTTAATCTGGCGATACTCTGTAGACCAGGCATTTGCATAAGCTTCAGCTTGAGAAGGATCGGCAGCTATCGCATTTAGCCCTAGGCTTAGTTCAGATACGGGCACCATGACTTTGTAATGTACCAGGTCAAAGTAAGCGGCCTGAGCCGTGAGCTCCTGATTAACTAAAGCGGCTGACAGTCTGGTGATCTCAGTTTGTAAGCTTGAAAGATCGACCGGAGCCAGGAAACTGAGAAGATTCGGATAAGAGGCCATGATAGCGATGAGATCTGAGGTATCGACAAAGTCACGAATATAGATAGGTAGCGTGATAAAAATTTGCTGATAGACCATCCAGAAACCAGACAAAATGAGTAAATAGATCACGAATGGCTTATTACCGATAGCTATTTTTTGCTTATACCAAGGTGCGGTCAAATCAGACTTACCTTTCAAGTTCCACAGATAGTGCCCCGAAAACCAGGCTAGATAAACCAAGAGTGTGGTTTGTCCCGATAGCCATTTAGCGCCATAAGACATGAGGATGATCAGAGTCCCAAAGAAGAGCAACGCGAAGCGTAAGTTACCCAGTACTTCCTGTATATCGGCGAAGACGGCTTTGAGTGGTTTGCCTTTCTGAGCATTTTGATCTGTGGGTTCCTTGTAGAAGAGTAAGGCGGGTATAAAGTTAACCGCAATCCAGAATGATGACATGATAAACACCCAGTCCCAGCTTATTGCTCGAACATAGCCAGCAATGAAGGGGCCGAGAAACCCACCGATGTTGACCATCATATAGAAAATTCCGAAACCTAAGCCGCGGTTGGTATCATCGGTCGTACGGGCAACGGTGCCAGTAACCACTGGTTTGAAACAGGCTGCACCGAGTGCTACGCCCATAAAGGCGATGAAGAAACCTGCAAAAGAATCAACTTGTCCCAGAATGAAGTAACTTGGACACATGATGGCATAGGCTATTAAAAACATCTTACGGTAACCGTATCGATCAGCCAAAGCACCTGTGACGACAGGAAATAAGTAAAGGAAGAAAGGGATCATGCCTTGCAGTAATCCACGTTCTTGATCACTGAAACCTAAACCTCCTTGTTGAGAAGGTGAGGTCATGTAGAGGGATGACAGGGTAAAAAATCCATACCAGGCAAGACGTTCGAAGATCTCCATGGTGTTGGCGACAAAGAATGTCTTGGGCAAGGGGGTACGAGTCACTTGTGTCATACTACGTCCTGTATATTTTATACGATTTATCTATGCTATCCCCATATATGTAGGAATTCAAGTAATGTGACAATAAGGTTAAAAACGGCAAGGTGACTGATGAGATTTTGAGCGCTATGGAGTTGCCTTTAGCGCTTATTCGGTCATAATGGCGCCAAATTTTTACATAATGTGATCTAACGATGGCCGTACTCGATATTTTAACTATTCCCGATGAACGTCTCAAACGCAAAGCTCGCGTCGTTGAAGACATAGATGCGGTTCAAGGTTTTATAGATGATCTGCTAGAGACCATGTATGACACCGAAGATGGAATAGGGCTGGCGGCGACACAAGTCGGTAGTCAGCACGCCATTTTAGTCATAGACCTGTCAGAAGAAAGAGATCAACCTCAGGTGCTGATTAATCCAGAAATTGTGGCAACACAAGGTGATTATATGGGCGAGGAGGGCTGTCTATCGATCCCTGGCTATCGCGCTAAGGTGGCTCGAAGTGAGAAAGTCACAGTCAAAGCGTTGGATCGTACCGGTAAAGCGTTTGAAATTGAGACTGATACATTCTTAGCTATTGTATTACAGCATGAAATGGATCATCTGCAAGGCATAGTTTTTACCGACCATCTGTCGAAACTTAAGCAGCAAATAGCACTCAAGAAAGTGAAGAAATACGGCTGAGTAAAATAAGTTCCAGCTTAACAATTTTCTCGACTCAGCTGGTTGATACCTCATAGTTTTGCTGCTTCATGGCATGGAGACATTCGGCTTTTGCTGTCTCCATGAGATTTAAGGGCAAGTTAAAGCTGATACATAGACCCCCTCTATATTGGTTTGTGGCATTCACTTCCCCCCCCAGCAGTTTAAGGCTCTGTTTCACTATCGCGAGCCCCAGACCGTATCCCCCCTGACTAGAGTGTCTGGCTTCATCCATTCTGGTAAAGGGGTTGAAAAGGTTATCTAATTCACTTTCTGGGATCCCGGGACCGTCATCTTGTATATCGATAACCAACTTGCCGTCGCAGACATGTGAGTTAATGACTACGTTACAGTGTTCACCTGCATATTTGAGCGCATTTCTCAGTACATTATCGATGGCGCGAATAAGAAAACTGGCGTCAGTCATGATACTCAAGTCACGGCCTAACTCCGTCCAAGTGATGGTCTGACCATCTTTAGCTTCAAACTGGATATCTGACAAGACTCTCGAACGAATATCCTTTAAGGAAACCAAAGCGTAAGTTAACTCCACATAGGCATTATTGAGTCGACTGTAATCTAAGATGCTAGTGATTAGGGACGCCATTTGTTGATTTTCTTGTCCTAAACGTTTTACAAACTTACTCTGCTCAGGACTCGCTTGCTTCGCCAAGAGGTGTAGTGCGAGTTCCTGTCTGGCTAAGGGGGTTCTCAGTTCATGGGACACATCTCTCAATAAACGCTTTTGGTTTTGCATCGACTGCTGTACTTGCTCTGCCATATGGTCGAACTCTGTAGCGAGGTGATAAAACTCCGGCTCGTTAACTGAGAAATGTTGTGCGATTCTAGTGTCTAATCTGCCACTTGCCAGAGCTTGAGTGCCCATTTTTAAATGTTTAAGGGGCGTAATTAAGTAACGGGTTAAAATGGAAGTAAATACCAGTAATACCGATATTCCCACCAGAACACGAATAATCCACAAACTTTGGGTGAGTTTTTGAGCCGGATGGAGTTCGGGTTTTAGTTGCACCACTAACGTTAAGGGACCATTGCTAAAGTGTGCATTAGGCAGTGGGATACCGATTAACGGTTTTCTGACACTGTTACCCATAGGGAGATGGAGTTGACGCATATATTGTAATTTAAAGATGAAATGTGGATGCAATGCTGATTTGGTGATAGAAGTAAGGTCTTTGTCTAGCACATAAACACGAAATTCCTGATTATTTTCCCATCTTGTCAATGATGCCAGCTCCCCCTTGTTGACTAAGTCGGTTGCTTGTAATGCCAAGTCGTTAATTTGCGCCTGAGTGGATTGAGGCAGAGTCAGTAATCGGTTGATCACCACCCTTTCAATCCCTGTAGCGATAAGTAAAATAGCCAATAATGAAAAGGCAAAGTAACTGAATAGCTTAAGTTGCAGGCTTGAAAATAGCCCGGTTTTATTTATGAACATAATACACTTTGACTTTATCTGTGGGAATGAGAATTGTTATCGTCTGATTTTATCTCACAGTAGTGGATTTTCCTAGTACAAGAGCGTAAATAGGTGAGCAATCTCTGCCTAAGGTGGGTTTTCCTTTAATGACTTTCATATTTTTATGCATGAATAATGATAAGAGTAAAAATAGATGAACTTGGTCTTGTTAACACATGAGAGAGAAGTACAGCGTCCAACCAATACTGGATCACTTGCTTTACAAGTATTTCCTCAATGGTGTCGGAGAGTTATTTGGTCGAGGGTAGCGCCGGATCAAGTCTTGATAGAATTAATCCTTAGCCATAGTGCCGCGGTGCTTTTTCCAAAGCCGACGGACTCATGCCACGCTGATGTCAGCTTAGACTTAGGTGAAAAAGATAAGCTGGCGCCTTTGGTGGGTAAATCAGAAGTCTATCTCGATCATGTACCTGATACCCTCATCATCTTAGATGCAACTTGGCAAGAGGCCCGTAAGATGATGAGACAAAGCCCATATCTTAAGGCTGCTGATAAGTTTGCCTTAACTGAGCAGGCAGATTCAGGTTTTACGCTGAGACGTAATCAGATTGAAGGGGGCCTGTGCACCATAGAGTGTATCATCAGCCTACTCGAGTTAAAAAATAAACCTGAAGAGGCTGAGCTATTGACACAAGCTTTCCGTGATTTTCAAGACGGCTGACAGTCTAGATATATCTAATTTTTGCGGCTTAAATCAGGGTGAAGTAAACACAGAAGAAATGGCTTACCGCGCCAGCGAGAACAAATAGGTGCCATATCGCGTGGTTATAGGGAATGCGTTTACCTACATAAAAAATTACCCCAACACTGTAAAATAATCCGCCCAAAATTAATAACTGAAAACCTAGCTCTGTCATCGAATCGATCAGCTCATTCATTACCGTTGCGCATAGCCAGCCCATCAATAAATAAAGGGCAACACTGAGTCTCTTAAAACGACTGATAAACAGGGTTTTAAATATTACCCCACCAAATGCCAGAGACCAGATGGCGATGAGAATAATATTTGCCTTGGTACCATTCAGTGCAATAAGCATCAGAGGAGTATAGGTACCGGCGATTAAAAAGTAGATGGCGCAATGATCGGCAATCTTAAGTCTGTGCTTCCAAATAGGAGAGGAGACTGAGTGATATAAGGTCGAGCAGGAGAAAAGTAAGATGATGCTGGAACAGTAGACAACCAGTCCGAATAATTGAACGCTATCCAGTGTTTGTTGACCCTTCATCAGTGAAAGAATGAGCCCTATAATCCCAGCTACAATCCCCAGACCATGACTTATGCTGTTTGCCATCTCTTCTTTATGGGTATATCCACTGCTATTAACTGAGACTGTCGATGATTGCTGGGCTAATGATTGTTCTAATGCCATAGAAATTTTTCTCATAAATCGTTTCGGTGGAGTCTAACAGCATAACCAGCATAAAACCACACTTGAGCGTACACGTGTAAGCCTGATTTGTTTGTTGGTTAAATTAAAACCTTTATGCTCTTTTGCATTGCTTCCTAACTTATTTCCAAGGGAAAACCAGATGATTGACTGATTATGGCCAGTTTGCTCATCATGAGTAACCTGATTCAGTAGCCATTAGAATGAACTTTATGGCTCATTAGGAATCCTAATTTTATCGTTATAGGGCCTAGATTAAGATTCTGGCAATGAGTTCGTCACTCAATGTAAGTGAAGTGACAATGATAAACCACAGGGATGATGTTATTGAAGGCGTTTCAGATAGAGGAAGTGTTAGTTAATGAAGACAGAGATGAACTGAAGGGACTAAAGGCAAGTACCTGTGCCGCGGATCTGGATATTCAGTTTGATGCTGCTGTCGAGCTTCCAGAGCTTAGCGATCAGCTTAGACCCTTTATCTTATCTGCAAATGAGCATGTTAATCCTGTTACCAACAAGCGCAGAATTTCCTGGTTATTGGTGATAATTCTTGTCATTATTTTTCATCTGGTAATGATGTTTATCTTAGATTTGCTCTGGACCCCAGCTCCTTTGTTATACCCGGAAAGCAAGATCAATGGCACTGAATCTGAGGTTCCTCAATTAAGCGCCTATATGTATTTTCAAGCTCCAGTGATAGCGCAAGAAAAATCAAAACGAGTAAAGAGTGAAGCTCCATCGCCTCAACTCGCAGCAGATGATTTGACACAGGGTGGTTTGCAACAAGTTCAGCCTAAGGAGAACTCAAAGCAGATGATGTCAGCCGTAAGGGACGACAAACCTGTGATAGAAGAGAGATTAGCGCAGAAATCTGTGGTACAGGATCGAGTGGTAAAAGAAATTAAACACCCTCTGGTTAAGCAAGATTTTTCCACGTCAAAGAAAGCGTTATCTGTGAGTAAACCTGCTTATTTTTCTTCCTCGGCCTATAGCAAGAATGACGAGAGCGAGAGGCTTAACATGTCGACGTTCAGTGCCTCAACTCAAGAATACCTTTCTCGTCAAAGAGAGGTGTCACTCAATGAGCTTTCTGTGGAGCAAGCCAATCAATATACCCAAACTAAAACACTCAGTGAGATGGATGGTGAGATGTTCATTCTCGAACTCCCCGAACTTGATATCTGGAGTGATGCTGAGTCCTTGGATAATGAGTTAGATCCTAATCGAATCGTCAAAAAGGGTAATACTTGCTACCGAATCGTGAAAACCCCCAACCCAATTAATCCCCATGCGGAGAATCTAGGTTATCCATTTCGCTGTGATGGTGACTCTGTTGCGGCGGCGTTAATGCGGGCTATAGCAAAAAAGGTGCATAGAAAGATCCATTAAGTCATCGTTATAATGATGAAATAATTTAATGGTAAAATAAATTTTTATACTTTAGTTTTGCGAATTAAATTTATTTTATTTAAATTCAACGGGTTATTTATTTTACTTCTGTGATATTTTTCGATTCCATATCTTTACAAAAGCCTTGTTAACTTTCATGTTTTAAGATTATACTGCTCACATCTTGTCGGAGTGCCTATTGGCTGAGACCGTTTATTCGGGATCCGTTGAACCTGATCAGGTTAAAACCTGCGAAGGAAACAAGCATGATAATGTCCATAAATCGTGTGAATTTCTGTATTCATTGAATCATTATATTTTGATTCAACGCCTGCTAATTTTAGAGTTATCGCCTCAACTTTTGAGACGACGATCTGGAGTCTTAGTATCTGGTTTCAGAATAGATCCGTTTATTGTCATTGTCTGTGACTTCGAGACTTTGTTCTCGTGTCTGCTATTCAACTCTCCAGGCAAGCAACTTCATTTCAATTAAAGTGAGATTGCTTATGTCAAACCGCCGCGAAACCCGAGCTCAAGCTCAAGAGTTCATCGATACCCTAAAGCCGTTACAGCACCCTAATTCTGAGAAAGTTTATTTAACCGGTAGTCGCGAAGATCTTCGTGTCGGTATGCGCCAAATTCTCCTGTCGGATACCATGGTGGGCGGAACAGAAACGGATCCTATTTTGGAGCCCAATGCACCGCTAAAAGTCTATGACTGCGCCGGGCCATATTCAGATCCTGATGCCAATATTAATGTCCGCCGTGGCTTGGATAAATTCAGAAATAACTGGATTGTAGAACGTGATGATACTGAGCAACTTATCGGTGCCAGTTCTGGTTTTACTCAGCAAAGACTCGCAGATGATGGCTTAGATCACCTGAGGTTCGATTCTCTACTTCCTCCAAGAAAGGCGAAACAAGGTCAGTGTGTGACTCAGTTACATTATGCCAGAAAAGGGATTATTACCCCTGAAATGGAATATATCGCCATTCGCGAAAACATGGCACAGTCTGAGATCACCGACGAGGTATTGACCCGCAAGGCTCCTGGCGAAAGTTTCGGCGCTTCGATTTCTGAGCCGATCACCCCCGAGTTTGTCAGAAGCGAAATTGCCAGAGGCCGTGCGATTATTCCGTTGAACATCAACCATCCCGAAGCCGAACCCATGATCATAGGCCGGAATTTCTTGGTTAAGGTCAATGCTAATATCGGCAACTCGGCGGTGACCTCATCTATTGAAGAGGAAGTCGAGAAGCTGGTCTGGTCTACCCGTTGGGGCGCGGATACTGTGATGGATCTGTCTACCGGACGTTATATCCATGAGACCCGCGAGTGGATCATTCGCAACTCTCCGGTGCCTATCGGGACTGTGCCAATCTATCAGGCCTTAGAGAAAGTGAACGGTGTCGCCGAAGATCTGACCTGGGATGTGTTTAAGGATACCTTGATTGAGCAGGCTGAGCAGGGGGTCGATTATTTCACTATTCATGCCGGCGTATTACTGCGCTATGTGCCTATGACGGCAAATCGCCTGACGGGGATCGTCTCACGCGGTGGCTCCATCATGGCAAAATGGTGTTTGTCCCATCATCAGGAAAATTTCCTCTACGAGCACTTCAGAGATATTTGTAAGCTTTGCGCCGCCTATGATGTGTCGTTATCTCTCGGTGACGGCATGCGTCCGGGTTCCATCGCTGATGCGAACGATGAGGCGCAGTTTGCCGAGCTCGAGACCTTAGGCGAACTGGTTAAGATCGCCTGGCAATATGATGTGCAGACGATCATAGAAGGTCCTGGCCACATCCCTATGAACCTTATTAAAGAGAATATGGATAAACAGTTAGCAGTGTGTGATGAAGCGCCTTTCTATACTTTAGGCCCACAAACGACAGATATCGCACCTGGATATGATCACTTTACCTCAGGCATTGGGGCGGCGATGATCGCTTGGTTTGGTTGCTCTATGCTCTGTTATGTGACGCCTAAAGAGCACCTTGGATTGCCGAACAAGGAAGATGTGAAGCAGGGATTAATTGCCTATAAAATTGCGGCTCATGCTGGTGATGTGGCTAAAGGGCACCCGACGGCGCAAATTCGCGACAATGCTTTATCTAAGGCGCGTTTCGAGTTCCGTTGGGAAGATCAATATAACCTGGGATTGGATCCACAAACCGCAAAAGCCTATCACGATGAATCTTTGCCTCAGGAATCGGCTAAGGTGGCGCATTTCTGCTCCATGTGTGGACCTAAATTCTGTTCGATGAAGATCAGCCAAGAGGTGCGTGAATATGCTGCGGCTCAGAAACTTGAAATACAAACCAATGATGAGTTTAAGGCGAGAAGTACTGCCGATTTAAGTTCTGATATGGGTAGAGAGAAGGGGATGGCCATTATGTCTGCTGAGTTTAAGGCTAAGGGCGCAGCCCTATATCATGAAGCCGGTGCAGCTAAACCTGTACTCGATGAGGTTGAGGGATAATCTAATGGCAAATTTAGAGCTGACCTTGTCGGCTTTAAAGCCTGTTGTTTGGTCAATAGCAGGCTCTGACAGTGGCGGCGGTGCAGGTATTCAGGCGGATCTCGCTACCATGAACGATCTCGCTTGTCATGCTTGCACTGTGATCACGACATTAACGGCCCAAAGTTCAGTAGCGGTTAATTTGGTTGAGCCTGTCTCAGATGAGATGCTGCTGGCTCAACTCGATACCTTGCTGCAAGACTTGCCACCCAAAGCGATAAAGATAGGTCTGCTGGCAAATCAGCATCAAATAGATCTCTTGAGTCGCTGGCTTGCCTTGGATCTTCATGACCACATGAAGCGCAATGGTACTGAGGTCGCGGTTATCTTAGATCCCGTTATGATAGCCAGTTGCGGTGACCGATTCGATGGAGATGAAAGTCGGCTCGACTTTACTCCCTTTACAGGCTTGCTCACCTTGATCACCCCAAATGCCTTTGAGCTCGGAGAGCTGGTGGGGCGAACCTTAGATGACATGTCCCAGTATCATCTCGCGGCCAAAGACTTGTCCCAATTGCTCGAGACTAATGTATTGGCTAAAGGAGGGGATAAAGGGCCTGCCTGGCGCGCTAACGCAGCTCAAGATATTTTTGTTTGCACCCGCGTTACCGCTTGCTCTGAAATGCATCAACACCGTAGTTTCTTGCTATCGAGTCAACGTATCCCATCGAACAATAACCATGGCACTGGCTGTACGCTAAGCTCTGCTATTGCCAGCGTAATGGCCTCAGGTTTTGTGCTTCATGATGCTATAGCCGTCGCTAAAGCCTATGTGACTGCCGGAATAAAGCACAGTTACCCTGTAGGTGAGGGCCCTGGTCCCCTATCACGTACTGGATGGCCTAATGATTTGAATGATTTTCCGATTATTTCTAGCTTAGACGATGGGCCTTCACTTCCATCTGGGATCAAGTTTAAGGCAATAGATGAGCGGTTGGGACTCTATCCTGTGGTGTCTCAATTGTCACAGCTAGAAACCTTACTCAGAGCTGGGGCTAAAACGATTCAACTTAGGATAAAGGATGCAGGGGAGCCTCATCTTGAAGATAAAATAGCGCAAGCTATCACTTTAGGCCGGGATTATCAGGCGAAGGTATTTATCAATGATTATTGGGAGTTGGCGCTCAAATATAACGCTTATGGTGTGCACTTAGGGCAGGAAGATCTCTATGATGCCGATCTTAACCGTATCGCTGACGCAAATCTTGCCCTTGGTATTTCGAGCCATAGCTACTTCGAGCTCTTGCTCGCATCACAAATAATGCCTTCCTACATCGCGCTGGGGCATATTTTCCCCACGACCACTAAGGTGATGCCCTCAGCGCCCCAAGGTCTGATGAAACTGCAACACTATGTGAATTTGTTTAAGGGACATTATCCCTTGGTAGCAATTGGTGGCATAGACGCCAGCCGTATTGAGACCGTTAAGCTCACTGGGGTAGATGATGTTGCAGTGGTAAGAGCCGTGACCGAGTCAGAACAGCCAGGCGTCGCCTATCAAGCCTTATCCTCTGCCTGGGAGCAAGCTGATGTCTCTCAGTAATACTGATTTTTTGCGCTACTCTAGGCAAATTTTATTGCCGGATGTCGGTGAAGCGGGTCAGATTAATTTGTTACAGGCTCATGTCGCCATTGTGGGGGTTGGTGGTCTAGGGCATCTGGTCGCACAGTATCTGGCGGCTGCGGGGGTGGGTAACTTGACACTGATAGATCATGACATCATTGAGTTATCAAACTTGCCAAGGCAGCTGCTTTTTAGTGATCAGGATATCGGCGAGTATAAATCAGTGACTGCGGCTCATAAGCTCTTAAATGCGTATGCTGGTAGTAACGTGAAAGCGGTGACCGATAAATTAGTCGAACATAATGGTGTGGAGTTACTGGCACACATGGATCTTGTGTTCGACTGCACCGATGATTTCAGCACTCGTCAATTGATTAATTTAACCAGCCTTCGAGTCAAAGCGCCGTTAATCACGGCTTCGGTGGCCAATTTTAATGGTCAGATTTTCATCGTAGACATGGAGTCATCGCCAGAGTCTGGCTGCTATGCATGCCTGTTTCCTGAAGATTCTCTCGTCAGTGAAACCTGTCAGAGTGTTGGAGTTTTAGGCCCTATGGTTGGAGTGATGGCGTCCATGCAGGCTTTACTTGGGATGAATTTACTCTTGGGGATCTCTGTGCCACATGGGAAATTACTCTGGTTCGATGGCCTTGCTATGCAATGGCGTGAGGCTAATTTGAATCGAGATCTTGAATGTCATATATGTGGTGGACGAGTGGAACCGATCAAAAATAAAATCAAGGCTCAATCCCGGACATCCAATCCAAGCTTGTACTGTGAAGGAGAGGCATAAATGAGTCACAAAATCCCCGAGAATAATATCAGTGAAGCGTCAATCAAGGTCATGCTCAACGATGAGCTGACCGTATTGACGAATGATTTGAGCATACAATCTTTACTCCTGCAGCAAAATATTGCCGCTAATTCTGTTGCAGTCGTATGTAACGGACAAGTATTGCCTAAGTCACGCTGGGAAGGGACCTTGTGTCGCCATGGCGATAAATTTGAAGTATTTGCCCTAGTGGCGGGAGGCTAAGATGTTAAAGATTGCCGATCATCAATTTTCGTCCAGACTGCTTACCGGTACTGGAAAGTTTTCGACACCAAGAACCATGTTAGAAGCGATCGAGTGCTCGGGTTCAGAACTGGTAACCATGGCGATGAAGCGACTCGATCTAAAATCGGGCAGCGATGATATTTTACAACCCTTATTAAGCAGTGGAGTTAAACTCTTGCCTAATACCTCCGGGGCCAGAAATGCCAAGGAAGCGATCTTCGCGGCAGAACTTGCCAGAGAAATCTTGGATACGAGCTGGATAAAACTTGAGATCCACCCCGATCCTAAGTATCTGATGCCAGATCCTATCGAAACCTTAGCAGCGGCTAAGATCCTTTGTGATAAAGGTTTCATCGTTTTGCCCTATGTCCATGCCGATCCGGTACTGTGCCGTCGACTCGAAGAAGTTGGCTGCGCCGCCGTGATGCCATTAGGCAGCCCTATCGGATCCAATCAAGGCTTAGTAACAGAAACTTTTCTTAAAATGATCATCGAACAAGCTAGGGTACCTGTGATTGTGGATGCCGGCATTGGTGCGCCTTCTCAGGCAACACGTGCAATGGAGCTCGGCGCCGATGCTGTACTGGTCAATACTGCCATCGCCAGTAGCCGAGATCCGGTCGCCATGGGCCGCTGTTTCGCCTCTGCGGTACAGACTGGAAGAGAGGCTTATCTTGCTGGCTTAGGTCAGGTGAACTCGGTGGCGAGTGAAACCAGTCCATTGACAGGATTTCTTAATGATTAAATGTGAATCTATCGGAATATGCCCATGAGTTTCCTAACTTATCTTCAGGGGATCTCCCGGGATAAATTAAAATTGGCACTCTATTCGGCTACGAGTGGTGATGTTGAGCGTGCGCTCAATTCGCCCGAAGGGGATCTCAATAGCCTTTTAGCTTTGCTATCACCGGCCGCAGAACCTTATATCGAGCAGATGGCTCAGCAGTCAGTTCGTCTGACAAGACAGAGATTCGGGGCCAATATAGGTATGTTTTTACCCCTATACTTGTCGAATTTATGTGCCAATGAGTGTGATTATTGTGGTTTTAGTATGAGTAATAAGCTGAAACGCAAGACATTAACTGGTCCGGAACTCGATGCTGAGATGGCGGTGATTAAAAAACTGGGTTATGACTCCATCTTGCTCGTATCCGGAGAACATGAAACAAAAGTCGGTATCGACTACTTCAAACAGGTTTTACCTCAGGTAAAGCATCAGTTCAGTTACTTAGCCATGGAAGTTCAGCCATTGGCCGAGGATGAATACAGCGAACTGGTGGGTTTAGGTCTTGATGCCGTCATGATCTATCAAGAGACCTATAACCCCCAGACTTATGCTGAGCATCATATTAGAGGGAAGAAAAAAGATTTTGCCTATCGCTTAGATACGCCCGAACGTGTTGCCAAAGCCGGGGTTGACAAAATCGGGCTAGGGGTACTGTTAGGCCTGGATGATTGGCGCTTGGATGCACTTTTGTTAGGCCATCATCTTGCTTATCTCGAGTCTAAGTACTGGCGTAGCCGTTACAGTGTATCATTACCAAGGTTGAGGCCCTGTACTGGTGGGATAGCCCCTAAAGCTGAGTTGACAGATAAAGGCTTGGTACAACTCATCTGTGCATTTAGATTATTTAATCAGCAGTTGGATATTAGTTTATCCACCCGAGAGGCGCCACAACTCAGAGATAACCTGTTTCCACTGGGTATAACCCACTTAAGCGCGGGCAGCTCGACTCAACCAGGAGGTTATGTTAATCCGGATACTCAGCTAGATCAGTTTGAGATCAGTGATGAGAGAACACCAGCTCAGGTCAGTCATGCGATGAAGCGAAGGGGATTAAATCCTGTGTGGAAAGATTGGGAATCAGCCTGGGTGGCGGGATAGATAACGCTTCGACACGGTTAATCGTGTATAACTTGGGTTTATATAACTTCAAGGCCTATCGTTTCGCTGTACTTTTATCTGGTGCTGATTAATAATTGAACTAACACCAAGTAAATATTGGAGCTAAAGGTATGGAAATTCCTTCAAGTTATGCATCGGGACTGGCTGGCTTACAAAGCGCACAGTCTGGACTGACTCAAGCGACTATCGATGTTGCTAAACCTGCGAATGCTAATCTCGAAACCGATGAAGCAAGGCCTGTTGAAGAAGTGGATCAAACACAAGCCCTTGTCTCTGCGGTAGAGGCTGAGCAGCAAGGTGAAGCTGCCGTCGAAGTGATAGAGGCATCATCAGAGACCTTAGGTACTATTATTAACCTAGAGGTATAGTTGTCATGTTAGGGGTGAGCGCTTCACCTGATATACCAGTTGGCGCGAGAGTCTCGCCGATATCCCTATCGGCGAATTCAGCTGAGACAAGTTCAGTGACTAGCACTAAGTTAAGTGCCCAAGTTGCTACGCCCATTCCCACCATAAACAGTCCTGCGCACCTTAAGTCTACTGATTCAACTTTAGGCTTAGATAAAACGGTGCGTCTCCATTCATCAAATATCGTAGATTTAAGCCGTGGGCCATCAGATTTAGTCTCTGAGATTAATTTTGGCGTAAATTCGACATCTATATCTAATTCAAGTGATAGTAACCTTAGTGGCAATTTATCAGGCTCAAACTCGTCTCAGGTAAGCTTTAGTCTTAATTTAGGCCCATTGTCTGTGGCAGGGTTAGTAAAGGGCACGGGTCATGGGACTGAGGCATTCCCCAGATTTAGCTCACATAATGCTATGAGTGAACCTCAATCGAATATCAGTCCATTCGATCATTCACAAGCCAATAAAGGTCAAGGGCAGGAAGTTAACCAGGAACGACGAAATACCGGTGCTTTCCCGTCTGATGGAGTAGGTGAAGACGAGAAAGAAGCTATTTTTAGACCTTTTGCAGGTGCTGAACAAGTTGCTAACACTGATGAGCCCGATACTAAAAACGAAGAGGCGAAAAGGGAAGCAATTGTATTACTTGAGCAGCAATTACTTCAGGAGCTGTCGAGTCGTGATGCAGAAGTGAAAGCCCATGAACAGGCGCACTCTACAGTCGGTGGGAATTTGGCGCAAAGTCCACAATTTAGCTATGAAAAGGGTAGCGATGGCCGCCGTTATGCGGTTGACGGCGAAGTACAGATAGACATTGCCGTGGTAGTGGGGGATCCCCTTGCGACGGTTAACAAGATGAAAAAGGTCTATGCGGCAGCAATGGCACCCACTAATCCTTCGATGGCCGATATTCGTGTGGCATCCGAGGCACTGAAAAAACTCAATGATGCTAAGGCTCAGCTCATCGATGTGCGTCAGGAGAAACCATTAAATCTAGATGAGATGAAGCCATTAATTAGTGCCGAGAGTGCGATTAGAGGACAGGTCATTCCTGAGCCACATAAACCGCAAGTTTTTGGTGAGATCGATGAAAATGGTGTTATTTCATCGTCCTTGGTCGACTCTCCCTCATCTCTTGACGATGTTTTTACTCTGTCACCTTTGATTGAGCGGATTAACGAGCAGATACCTTCAAGTGCCGATCCGAGTTCTGAAGCTAGTTCAGAGTCGCCCCCCGTTGAGCTGTCGACTGGCACCCTATCTTTTGGAGCTGAACGTGTCGCGAAACATTACGCCACCAATGCTTTTACACAAGATGCTAAGGCTGACTCCTTTTACCAATCAGTATAAATAAGGATAAATCAGTTTCAAACACTAATATCAATCAAAGCATTAACGTGCTGATTCGTCTATCTCATGAGTTTCTTGATGCTTGCTGATTATGATCTTCTCTAACAGCTCTGAAGCCGGCCCTTGAACATCTCGGTTTGGAATAACCAGACTCATCATGACTCTTCTATGGCTATTGCCCTTTAAATTTAACTGGCACAGACGTCCTTGGGAGAGTAAGGGTTCGACCAAGTGTCTTGGTATCCAGCAAAAACCTAGGTTTCTGTTTAAAATGGCTAATGCTTCATGAAAGTTGGATACGGTCCATCTCTGCTCCGCTTTTAACCAGCCAATATCGATATGGGTCGATTGTCCCGTATCTTTTATCACTATTTGCAGGTGCTGGGCCAAGGTTTGATCATCTTGAATATTTGGATTCTGGGCTAATGCATGTTCAGGATGACAAACCAGCAGAAAGTCTAGTTCACACAGTGGCTCTGAGATATAGCCCTTGGGCGGAACACCGCCACATATGGCGATATCGACGGCTTGATCTTTTATTAGATCATGTGTCCCGCTGATCACTGAATCTATGATGGTGATGCGAGTGCCTCGACTCTGTGGCTGAAAAGTCGCCAGAGCATCGACTAACATATCCATGGGGTAGACAATCTCTCTCGCTATCGTCAGTTTAGGTTCCCATCCGTTTTCTAAATTATTGGCGAGCAGCTCAAGTTCAGCCACAGACTGGGTGATGTGCCTAGAACGTCTCAGCAAGACATCACCTTGCTCGGTCAAATAGGCTTTTCGTCCTCTGACTTCAAGTAGTTGGATCCCTAATTGAGATTGAAGTTTAGCAACGGCATGGTTAAGAGACGATTGACTTTTACTTAGGGCCGCAGCAGCCTGAGCATAGCCACCGAAATCGACGACGGCTTGTAGTATTCGCCATTGTTCTAAGGTTGATTTAGCTCTATCCATGTTTAATCCGAGTTAAGGTCTGATATGAATGTTTGAATTAAAAATGGCCTGAATATCAGGCCATTGTCATTACTTTTTAACCGATACCTGTTTGGGCATGTACTTCTTGGTGGCCTTGAGTTCGGTGAAATAAGGTCCCTTATGCAGTTTTTGTGGCCAATTGAGTAACATCATAGCCAAGACATTCCTGTGCTCACCCAGTGCTAAGTCAGGATTTCCCATAGGTGAACGAATAAACTGCACGTCTTTATCGAAGGCATCCACAATATGGGCCTGAGTTTTAGCTACCACAGGGTTGTTAGATAATCCTGCCAGGTGGAAACTTATTCCCACTTCGGCAATGATGTCGTCGGTGGCATCTTCTAATATACGATCGATATTGTCTTCAAAGTAGTCCAAAATCCAGGCAAACTCTTTAGGATCTACATCATGCTGATAGTATTCACTCGCCGCAAAGATGAAGTGGGTGAGACCATATAGCTTGTTACGGTACTGCTTCTTATTGAGCTCGCTATCCTTGTTGTTTGGGTACACGGCAATGAAGGCCTGTTTATACTCATTGACATAGTCTCCAACCTCGAGCTGTTTAGCCCAATAGGCGTAATTGATTAACTGCGCTGCCCAGGACTTAATCATGGCTTGGTCGGTTAGCCCTGTCTTTAAGTCAGCTTTCTTCAGCGCCGAAATTAATTTGTCATTACATGGGCCCGTTAAGCCAAACTCATCGATACGACTCGAGAATCTGAGTAATACATCGGTGTAAAACAGAAACTCCGGGAAGGGCTCTAATGCTTTCTTTCTAGCTTTAGCTCTAGGACCTTTTCCTAGCACTGAAATGGCTTTTTCGGCCTCAGATGTGATAAAGCCAGGTTTATCGAGAGAACAGGCATAGAAGGCTTGGGATTCGGTGACAGCATAGAGGTCGACAAGCGCTGCATTGGCATATTTTTCATCACCCGTCATGCGGTAAAGACGGATCCCATAATGGCCCTGTACGCGAGGGGGCAGCTGATAAAGGTGCTGTTCGAGGTTGTTCTTTATGCCTTGATACACTGCATCGTTTTGAGTCTGGTTTACATCAGTTACTGAACTCGCAGCAGCCAGACTAAATAGGGCAAGTGAAAGTGTACTGATCTTGAGAAGATATTTCTTGGTAAGAAAAGCCATCTTGTATCCTTTTAATGAGAGATAGTGCATCGACAGGGTCACCGACTAATATTTTAAGCTTTTGATTTAATGTTTTAGAATCTTCATTGATCACTAGAGTATTGTACACACTGTGTTGATTTTTACAGTGTTTTGTAGATTGGTAGATGAATTGAGATAGTGATGCTTGCCAAAGCTCCTGGTAGTACAGGGGACCGGTGGTGACGATTGCGTAAAAGTTATATGGATAATCTTCAGAGCGTGCCCATTGTCCAGCGAATGATGCAGTAAACTCATTCTCGAGACTCTTATAGGGTTTAAGGCCCCGTGGGGAATAAAAATCTAACGCGACTTTTGCCCTGAACACTTTCAGCTGTCTGGCAAAGCGGGTGATGGTGCCTTCACGGCTTAGCGCGGTATAAGGTTCGATAATGCCTTCTGCTAGATATAAAGCGAGCCAACGTTCCTCAATATTGCTGGTATCGAGCGTCTCACCCATTGTATTGACCAGATAGTAATGGCTACTGCCAGATAAAGCTGAAAGTGCTGAGGCATATGCCTTTATCAGGTCTTGTTTATCTTTGATATGACTAAGCTCTTGCTTCATTGACAGTTGAACTTGGCCGAACTGACGGCCTAAAACTGGCGATCTTAATAGATGTACCTTGCTTCGCTTGGCAGTTTCTTTAAATATGTCCCCTAATAGCCTACCTGAATACCAGACTCTATCGATATTTCCAGAGACAGTTTCAAAACTAAAACCTAAGGTTTTGGCTCTTTCCTGTATCTTATCTACTAGCTTTTCTCCAGCTACTTTTGTGGTGGGCATGGGTTTAGATAGAGCCAGATGATGACCCAAATTCCAGGGTGGAGTGGGGGCAACCTCTGTTTGCGTGTCTAAAAATGCTTTTACTAACTCAGGGGTAGATAGAAACTGCTTAGCCAGAGAGAAACTGGCATAGTCAGGAAACCCTTTTTCTTGTGCATGTAGGGTTTTTAGCTGCAAGATCCGCTCGAGAGGCGGTCGGTTCTTATACTTTGCACGCCCTTGGTAGGCTTGCCAAACACGTTTTTGACAGACTGGATCGCCTTGTTTTATTAAGTAAGCTGCAATACTGAGATTAAAAGCATTACTAGATTTGGGAGCTGTTGAGAGCTTTTTCTCACTGTCACCTTCGAGTTTATTTACGCCATTTTTATTACTTGAGTCTGAGTGTAATTGACAATCTTTCTCAGAAAATTCTAATGTCAGTTGCTGGGTTCTTAACCCTTGCTTTATACTGGCTTGAGCCGTGTACAGCTGGGACTTTTGGGCTAAAGAAAGATGATTGTCCTCGAGAGCATTGAGTCTGGTCAGGAGCTGAGAGAGTTCTTTGTCGTTGTCGTCATCTGCTAACTGACGGGTTAGTTGTGTCAACCAAGGCGAATCCAGTATCTCTGCCATCATATCTGCCATGTGCAACTGACATTGCAACAGACTTTCCTGATAGTGGGGAGGTAGAGGGTAGCTCCGGTAATATTGCAACCTATCTTTGATATTAAATAGGCTTTGTAGGGAGGCTTCAAAGTCGTGACTCTGCTCGATAAGCAGGTTATCGGTTTGGGGACTTTCACCTGAATTGATGTGTGATGCTCGTGAGCCAATTACAAGGGCATTGCCTGGTGACTGCAGTTGCAAGCATTGCTCTACGAGTAAAGGCAGAGGAGATACGGCGGCATTGACCGCCGTAATGATTAATAGATTAGAGCTGAGCGCTATGACAAAAATGCTTTTTAGCATATTCAACACGTTCATCCACCGTCATATTATGATTGCCCAGTTTGTCCACATTATCCAGATAGGGCAAAATCCCTCGGTTATTGGCTATTTGTATGGCGAGCCCTGGGCGCGCATTGAGCTCAAGTAGTAATGGCCCTTGTACTCTATCAAGCACCATGTCTGTGCCTAAATAGCCCATCTCACTCATCTCATAAGCTTTAGAAGCCGTATGAAGTAAGAAGTCCCAGTGAGGCACCTCAATATCAGTGAGCTTCTTATTGGTGTCAGGATGAAAATTTATGGGTTCATCGAACTGCACAGCATGCAACCCCTTACCTGTGCCGATATCGACGCCAACGCCTACGGCGCCCTGATGCAAGTTAGCCTTACCATCGGACGCGGCTGTCGACAGACGTAACATGCCCATGACGGGGAAGCCTTTATAAACAATGAGGCGAATGTCCGGCACGCCTTCATAGGAGTATCCATCGAAAACCGGATCGAATTGGATAAGCCCCTCAACGATAGCCACATCGGGATTGCCGCCCAAAGAAAACAAGCCACTGAGTACGTTCGATACATGGCGATAGACGTCAGAAGGTGTGACCTCTTGGCCGTTAGGTTTATAGTAACGACCCGCTTCCACCTTAGTGATGACTAAGATCCCTTTACCACCAGAGCCTTTAGATGGCTTGATAACGAAACCATCTTCTGAGGCGACCATGGCCGGGATAGATTCGATTTCATGTTGCTCCCGTACGACCCCAATAAGGGAAGGGACGGCGATGTTGTTTGCTAATGCCAGTTGTTTGGTCGTTAATTTATCATCGACTCGCTTGTAGAATTTACGTGGATTACAACGACCAATATAGTCGATGTTACGCTTATTCATGCAAAGGACACCCTTGCTGCGTAGAGCCGATGGCTTGGCAAATGAGAACTTCATGTTTATTCTCCAGCCAATGGTTTAAAGCGTCTAAGTTCGAGTAAACGGTAGCCGGTATATTGACCCATGAGTAGTACGATAGCCAAGATAACTAAATGAATTCCCAAGAAGTTAAATACCCAGTGCTGTATCCAAGGCGCACTCATTGCCAAATAAGCTAGCGTGGCGACAAACAGGCTACCACCGCCTTGTAAAACAACTTCTTTAGGTCCTTCCTCTTCCCAAAGAATAGACATTCTTTCTATGGTCCAGGCAAGAATGATCATAGGGAAGAAGGTGATGGTTAATCCCTCACTGAGGCCAAATTTATATGACAGCAAGGTAAACAGGCCTATGATACCGATAACGACGATGATCACCGCCGATATCCTGGAGATAAGCAGAAGGTTTAACTGTGAAAGATAGGAGCGGATCATCAAGCCGCAAGCAACGATTAGAATAAAGCCAACTAGACCGGTTAACAGTGTTGTTTGAATGAATGCCAGTGCAATCAATACAGGCATAAACGTCCCGGAAGTCTTAAGACCCACGATGACGCGAAGAAACACTACCATTAACACGCCAATAGGGATCAACAAGATACCCTTAAACAGGCTCTGTTCTTCGAGAGGTAGTTGATACAAGGAAAAATCAAGTGTGCCTTGGTTGTTCATCACATCCAATGAGGTGGCTAGGGCCGAGCGGGTATCCTGAAGCATTGAAAAGTTGACTTGAGAATTGATGCCACCGATCACATCGAGAGTCGATTTACCCGATCTATCCCACAAAAGCAGATTGTCAGGGCGGCCTTGGGTGCCATCGTT
Organism: Shewanella psychrophila; assembly: GCF_002005305.1. Classification (NCBI taxonomy): domain Bacteria; kingdom Pseudomonadati; phylum Pseudomonadota; class Gammaproteobacteria; order Alteromonadales; family Shewanellaceae; genus Shewanella; species Shewanella psychrophila. The sequence continues at coordinate 1,292,840 of NZ_CP014782.1, read as the reverse complement.
AGGATTGAAGAGGTGCCACTCACCATCATTATAGACTTCTACAAAGTTGGTTAGCTGTTGTCTGCGTCGTTGATCTTCAAGGTATAAGGCGCTGACTTCTTGAGCGGGTATCCCTTTGCTATTGAGCATACGCACAAAAAGCTTACTAGGGGAGTTGCTACTTAAGAGCAATTCGATATTCTGGCTTCGCTCACTAGCATTGAAGGCCTTATTAAGCTGATTAGCGAAAGAGAGATTCGTTGCACTCTTGGCCCAGACCTCTTCGATGGCTTGTTCTGCTGCTAACTTCTCTGTTGCTGGCCAGATATAAGTATCGGTAACCTCTGGGATGCCCTGCGCTTTAATCGTGGTGCTCCCTGTGGGGATCAGGGTGACTTTATAATAAAGATCTTGCTGGCCATTAGCCGAGCGAATCGACCAGATTGCACGTCTGTTTTGCGGCTCATCAGTGATAGATAATCCAAAGCCCGGTGAGCTGGCATTCTCAACTAAAATTTCAAATGCTGGATCGTTTGGCAGTGAGAATGAGACTTCTGCTGGTTCGCCGGTACCTTGGAATCGGACTTTTGCCTCGACGCCCCAGCTTTGGACTTGTTTACCGGGCAAGAAAGGAACATTGTGCTCTATACCACGAAAAACACTGGTTGCTATGCCTGAAATGAATAACAGGGCTACCAGTATGTAAAAGGGTTTCTTAGAATGCATTAACTCTATTCCTATTTATTGATGGCTGCGGGAGCCTGTTTTTTTCCATGGATAAATGTTTGTCCCACATCGACTATGGCAATATCTTGCATGAATTTACGTCCTAGCAAGAGAGGGAAATCGAGATGACTACGATCGACTAAATTAAGATCCGTCTCGGCCTTGTATTTTCCAATTTGTAAATGTGCATGGATCACCGGGCGGCGGTCACTTTTTTCATCGGCTTCTTGCTTGATACGGACAAAACGTTCAACTCTCGATTCGAAGGTTTCTGCTGGGGCATCGCTGCCTTGAGTAAATACATCAAAACGTACCCATTGCTTACCATCACGTTCAAATAAAATGATGTTTCTAGCATCGAGAGAAGAAGATTCGGCTCCAGTGTCGATACGGGTCTTAAAGCTCGCTTTAATTTCATCGATATAGACATTTTCTGTCGCGCCCAATATGAACTTGCCACCTAAGGGGGAGGGAGGACATTCCAGCGCAACAGGGACAACCGTCTCTTTGGGATCAATTTTAATTTGAGCTATCTGAGTCTCTAGAGCTTTCAATTGTGTAGATAACACGGTATTGCTTGCAGCTTGCTTCTGAGTATTTTCATCTATGACAGCAACGAGATCGGCTTGTTGTTTCGCTAAGCTGATTTCTAATGCTGCAGCATCAATCGGTTGTGGTAATTTTTCGGTTTGATTTGTAGACGCGCAACCTGCCAAGGTCGTAATTGCAGCGATACAGAATATCTGCTTTAACATAGTGCTTCCCATTACTATTGTGTTTAGTCCGGTGGATCGTTTCAAGCTTTTACCTTTGAACTTATATAGGCCTAGATAAACTTAAATTAAATCTTTATTAGGCTGGTTTTTTGTGGCGATAAACGTAGCACGCTTAGGCGCTGGGTAACCTTCTATCGTCAAGTCGATATTCGTTGGATCCAGATAGTCCACTAAGGACTCATTGGGCATCCAATCGGTACTTCTTTGTTCGGCTAATGAAGTGACATCGATGTCGACACATCTTACATTGATAAAGTCGGCTTTCTTAAGCCAAGCTTCCAATGCAGCCGCTGAAGGAAGAAACCATACATTATTCATCTTGCCATATCTATCTTGAGGCACCAGAACGGTGTTTTCATCACCATCGATAACCAATGTCTCTAAAATGAGTTCACCACCTGTTCTCAATTGGTCCCTAAGTTGAAACAAATGATCCATTGGTGATCTGCGGTGGTAGAGAACGCCCATAGAAAAGACGGTATCGAAGGCGTCTAAGGGAGGCAGTTCCTCTATGCCTAAGGGCAACAAATGGATAGGGTGATGTTCACCTGCCAATCTTTTTATTGCTTCAAATTGGCATAAGAAAAGTGTGGCAGGATCGATACCTACGACATGCTTAGCACCTTCTCCTAGCATGCGCCACATATGATACCCACTGCCACAGCCCACATCGAGTATCGTTCTATTGTTTAAAGGCGATAGGTGAGGTAGCACGCGTTCCCATTTCCAGTCAGAGCGCCATTCGGTATCTATTTCTATGCCATGGACAGAGAAGGGGCCTTTACGCCAAGGTTGAAAAATACGTAATAAGTTTTCGAGTTTATCTTGCTCACCCGAACTCAGTTGGCTACCGGAGCCAATCGTGACACTTTCCTTTAGATCTAAGTTGTCCGGCTCAGGATAGTGCAGTTTATTCAGGACCTTTTCCCATTTAGGTAAGGTGCCGTGTTTATGCTCTCTTTGCCATTGACCCAGTATTGCTGGCAATGTTTCTAGCCAATGCTGCAGGCTTGAATCTGCAATCTGTTTATAAAAGGAGCTGAAACTAATCACTTGCTTATCACCTTGTGAAGCTATGAAGTGGAAATTATAAACGAAATCTATCGTTATACTTAGGTTCTAAGACTTAATGGCGACCATAGAGGCGAAATTGAAGCATTGAAACCATATATTAAAATGTTTGAAACCCTGTTTTCTCAGTCGTTGTTCGTGTTGTGACAAGCTATCTGGCTTCATCACATTTTCCAGAGAACTGCGTTTTTGACTTATTTCCAGTTCGCTGTACCCATTAGCCCGCTTAAAGTCCAGGTGAAGGTCATATAAGAGTGTCTGTATCGCCTCATCTTCAAAATTTAATTTCTCTGAAAGGATCAGGATGCCACCCGGGTTGAGTCCTCGATAGATTTTGCTCAATAGCTCGTCTCTGTCTGACGGGGCTAGAAACTGCATAGTGAAATTAAGGACCACCATGGATGCATTTTTAATTTTGATATCTCTGATGTCACCACAGACTAAGTCGACAGGTGTACCACTCACATAAGCTGTCAAATTCTCACGGCAACGTTCAATCATGGACTGGCTGTTGTCGACTGCGATGATCTGACAATTACGGTTATCGATCTGGCGCCTGATACTCAAAGTTGCAGCACCAAGGGAGCAGCCTAAGTCATAGATATTGCTATCGGGAGTGGCAAACCTTTGGGCGAAAGCACCTAAAGTGTTAATAATCTGGCCATACCCGGGCACAGAACGCTTTATCATGTCATTAAACACGCCCGCCACTTTTTCATCAAACTGAAAGTCGCTTACGTTTTCGCATGCCTGCGCATAGATATTATCTTGAGATGAAGTCATTAGCTTTTAATGTGTAAATTCAACGTTTCATTCTATCGAAATAACTGTATATGCAGCAAGCCTAGTACTGGATATTTCTCGTAAAGTTTTGTCTAATAGCGAATATATAACAAGATTTTTACACATGTTTAGCTTTTTGGATATGATACTTGAAATATTTTACCTTAGTTATTGTCGTTTGCTCTCTCATTTTTTCTTCGGCTTCCCTTTGGGCGAATGAAGCTGAACCGCTTATTTTAGTGATGGGTGAAGACAGTTATCCATATCAATTTGTCGATGAGCAAGGCGAACCTAGTGGTGTATTGGTGGATATGTGGAGAGAATGGTCCAAGCAAACGGCAAGGCCCGTCATGTTTGTTTCTCGTCATTGGACCGACGCATTAGCACAATTATCTGTTGGTGATGCAGATCTGCATATTGGTATGGCGGTGACACAGAGTCGCCGCGAGAGGTTTGCCTTCGCACAACCCCTTAGTCATGTCGGCACTTACCTTTATCTTCACCGAGATTTGCCCCAGAGACTCACTTTTGAGGCGTTAGCGCCCTATCAAATCGGTATCGTCTCGGGATCATCACATGAGGCTGAACTGCTGAAGCTGAGCCCGAAGATGAGATTTAAGCACTATAAAAACCGACATGAACTGCTTGAAGGAGTGTTACAGGGGGAGATAAAGGTCTTCGCGGGAATGCAGGGCTATCTGAGAAATAAAAAGATAAACAAACAGGTCATCAGTTTATTTCCACTCTCTAATCGAATATTAATTAAACAGGTTTCTCTAAGGCCTGCTGTGAATAAGTCTAATGTTGCGTTATTGCGGCAAGTTAACGCAGGATTTGCGGCTATCGATAAAGGACGCTTCGATGAAATCGAAGAACATTGGATTGGCATAAAGCGTCAGAAAAATGGGTTAACCATTGCAACCACGACAAATCTAGAGCCATTCATTTCCCTTGGAGGAGATGATATGCCTCATGGACTCTATGTGGACATCTGGAGTCTCTGGTCTGAGAAAACCGGGATACCTATTTCCTTTGTCACATCTGAGATTAATCAATCTCTAGATCAGGTTAAGTCAGGTAAGGCCGATGTGCATATTGGCTACCCCGAGAGTGATAAGTTTAAAACAGGGTTATTGAGAAGTCAGCTCCTCTATCAAGTGAAAAGCAGGTTGCACAGTTATGGAAAGCCCATTGACTCACTGCAGAGCCTCCAAGGAACTAGAGTTGGTGCAGTACCAACGGCCCCTTATCTTGCTGAACTTAAGCTGGCGCTGCCCGATGTCGAACTCAAACTTTATGACTCGGTGACGGCCATGATCCAAGCGGCGAAAGAAGGCCACATCACCAGTTTTGTTGCCTCTTCCTCTTGGACGCATCATTACTTAGTACTACAGGATGCATGGTCAGAGTTTTATCCGTTTCCTGAGCTAGAATTTGTCACCGACATCTATGTGTTAACCAGTCCGCAAAATTTAGGCTTATCGAATAGATTAAAGACAGGTTTTGAATTAATTGAAACCCAAGAATTGGCCGAAATTGAACGAAAGTGGATCTTAAATCATCAAGATCGCATCTTTGAATCTCGTCTTGAGAAGATGCTCTTATCCAGTGAGCAGCTAGATTATCTAAAAGAATTAAAGTCTATAAGAGTGGGTTATCTTAAAGACTGGAAGCCGATGGAATTTTCCAGTGAGGATGGCATTTTTTCCGGGATCAACCGAGATGTTGTCGATGTGATAACTGGGCAACTCGGAGTCAATGTTGAACCTGTAGTATTTAATGAGTGGCAATCTCTTATTGATGCGCTCATTGAAGGAGAGGTCGATATTGCAGGAAGTGTTGCAGAAGATGCCGATAGAAAAAAGACCTTATTATTTAGCGATCCCTACTGGCCTTCTCCATGGTCACTGGCGACCCCCATTGAAAGAGAGGCTATTTTTAATGTACAGCAACTTGCGGGGCAAAGGTTAGCCATAGTTGAAGGATATCAACTCGTTAATCAATTAATGGGGGCAGATTATGGCATTGAACTCGTGTTGGTCACTGATCTTAATAGCGGCTTGAATGCGGTGAAGGAAGGCAAGGCCGATGCATTTGTCGATAAGGCGATTAATTTGGCTTCAACACTTAAGCATGGCGACTATGCTCAGTTAAAAATGTCTGTGTTAGCCGATTTCTCTGAGCAACACAGTCACTTTGGTGTGCATCCATCCCTCGCAAAATTTATACCGTTAATGAACTTAGCCATTAAGACCTTAGATCAAACTAAACGCCAAGCTATCTATCAGAATTGGATTCAACCTGTGGCTATTGCTCCTCGTGAGTCTGATACTGTTAAATGGTGTTTGAGCATCATTCTTTTCTTGTTGCTATTGGTTGCAAGCCTGTTCGTGTTTAGATTATTACTCGCAAAAGAGCGGGTAAAAAGAAGCCAGCTTGAGAGTCAGTTGAGTAAGTTAACCAATTATGACCCTATGACAGGTCTTGCTAATCGCTGTCTGTTAGATGACAGACTGAAGCAGGCTGTCTTGTTACATAGCCGAGAGCAGGCTAGCTTCGGCGTCCTTTTTATCGATATTGGAGAGCTGAAACCTGTTAATAAAGAGATGGGTCACAATGTGGGTGATAAGCTACTTAAACTTGTGGCAGAGGAGATGAGTGGGTGCATTCGTCGCTCTGATACCTTAGCGCGATTTGGCAGTAATGAATTTGTGGTGATATTGAATAAAACCAAAGATCTCGATCTGGTTTGTCAGGTTGCTGACACTATTATCATTAATTTAGCAAAATCTTTTGATTGCGAGGACACAAAATTGAACGTTAGGGTAAGCATTGGCATTGCAATGTTTCCTGCAGACGGTGACAATGTGGTGGAATTACTCAAGTCTGCCGATAAATTAATGTATCGAGCGAAACAAAGTGGTGGCAATTGCTATAAATCATCATGATAATGATTTTCACTCGAGATGAAATCACAAGATTTCAGCAGAATATGATTGATCCTTAGCCGACTAGAGGCTAAGTGGTTTTGTAAGCGGTAATATTTTACTATAATGCCGCTTTTGTGTTGATTAGAATATTCCTCAGCCATAGGTTTGCGGATTAAAGGAAAGAGTTAGATGCGCAGTCAATATTGTGGAGACGTTAACAAGTCTCACGTTGGACAAGAAGTGACCCTAGTGGGTTGGGTAAATCGTAGCCGTGACCTTGGTGGTGTGGTTTTTCTCGACTTAAGAGACAGAGAAGGGATTGTACAGGTTGTTTATGATCCGGATTTACCTGAAGTGTTCGACGTTGCCAGTAGCCTGCGCAGTGAATTTTGTGTCCAGATCACGGGTTTGGTTCGTGCTCGCCCCGATAGTCAGATCAATGATCAGATGCGTACTGGTGAGATTGAGATCTTAGGCAAAGGCTTAACTATTTTAAACAGCTCAGCACCTCTGCCCATTAACATGGACAAAAATCAGCACAACACGGAAGAGCAGCGACTTAAATATCGTTATTTAGACCTGCGTCGTCCAGAGATGGCTGAACGCATCGTTTTCCGCTCTAAAGTCACTAGTGCCGTGCGTCGATTCCTCGATGGTAATGGCTTCCTCGACATTGAAACGCCTATCTTGACCAAGGCGACGCCCGAAGGCGCTCGAGATTATTTAGTGCCTAGCCGTACTTATAAGGGGCAATTTTTTGCGTTGCCTCAGTCACCACAGTTGTTTAAACAGTTGTTGATGATGTCTGGCTTCGATCGCTACTATCAAATCGTTAAGTGTTTTCGCGATGAAGACTTACGTGCAGACCGTCAGCCAGAGTTCACCCAAATTGATATTGAAACTTCGTTTATGACCTCTGAGCAGGTCATGGCGAAAACTGAAGAGATGATGCGTAGTCTTTTCCAAGAGCTGTTAAATGTCGATCTTGGTGAATTTCCTAGGATGACGTTTGCCGAAGCTATAAGACGCTTCGGTTCCGATAAACCTGATCTTCGTAACCCATTAGAACTTATCGATGTTGCCGATTTACTTACGGACGTCGACTTCAAGGTGTTCCAGGGACCTGCTACCGATCCAGAGGGACGTGTGGCTGTGATTTGTGTGCCTGGTGGTGCCAAGCTATCTCGTAAGCAATTAGACCAATACGCCAAGTATGTCACCATTTATGGAGCTAAAGGTTTAGCATGGATGAAGGTCAACGAGCTTGATAAAGGCCTCGAGGGCATTCAATCACCAGTACTTAAGTTCCTTAACGAAGATGTTGTTAAGGGCTTACTTGAGCGTACGAATGCTAAGTCCGGTGATCTGATTTTATTTGGCGCAGATAAGGCAAACATCGTTGCTGAAGCTATGGGTGCACTGCGCTTAAAAGCCGGTGAAGATTTTGATCTATTAAAGGGTGATTGGAAACCATTGTGGGTTGTTGACTTCCCTATGTTCGAGCCCACTTCAGATGGTGGACTGCATGCCATGCATCATCCATTTACCGCGCCGAGTGGTATGACGCCGGAGCAACTGGAAGCTGACCCAACTGCGGCTATCTCAGATGCCTATGATATGGTGTTAAATGGCTGTGAACTCGGCGGTGGCTCTGTGCGTATCCATAACAGTGAGATGCAGACCGCAGTGTTCCGTATTCTAGGTATCGAAGCAGAAGAAGCTAACGAGAAGTTTGGTTTCCTTTTAGAAGCACTGCGCTACGGTACTCCACCTCATGCCGGTTTGGCTTTTGGTTTAGATAGAATCATCATGTTGATGACTGGTGCTTCCTCTATTCGTGATGTGATGGCATTCCCTAAGACGACGACTGCGGCTTGTCCTTTGACTAATGCACCAGGGCTTGCTAATCCTGAACAACTCGTCGAGTTAGGTATTAGCGTCATCAAAGACGAAGAAGAGAAAGAAATACAAGAGTAATAAATAATAAGCCGGGGCAACTCGGCTTATTATTGCCAGTCAGAACCAATTCTCATTTAGCGTTTACTTCTTCAACTTCTTTAACTTCTTTATCCGGTAATTTATTCTCTTCGAAATCAAGGAGCGTTCACATGGCAGGTCACAGTAAATGGGACAACATCAAGCATCGCAAGGCAGCACAGGATGCCAAGCGAGGTAAGCTTTTTACTAAGTTCATTCGTGAGTTAACCGTCGCTGCCCGTGAAGGTGGCTCAGATGTGGATTCTAATCCCAGATTACGGGCAGCGATTGATAAGTCACTGTCTAATAATATGACTCGCGATACTATCGAGCGCGCCATTAAACGTGGGGCTGGAGAGCTTGATGGTCAAGTATTAGAGACCATCATGTACGAAGGTTATGGACCTGGTGGCACAGCTGTCATGGTCGAAACCATGACAGACAATAAGAACCGTACGGTATCAGGTGTGCGTAATGCATTCAGTAAGTCCGGTGGTAACTTAGGGACAGACGGCTCGGTCTCATATCTTTTCGAAAAGAAAGGCATCATCTCTTTTGCTGAAGGAACGAATGAAGATAATGTTATGGATGCGGCTTTAGAAGCGGGTGCCGATGATGTTGTTAGCCATGATGATAGTGCCATCGACGTCTTTACTAGCCCAGAAGATTTTGGCGCAGTCAAGGATGCCTTGGATGCTGCGGGTCTTGAATCTGTTAACGCCGAGGTGACTATGGTGCCTTCGACTAAAGCCTCTCTGGATGCCAGCACGGCTGCTAAGTTCCTGCGGTTAATTGATAATCTTGAAGATCATGACGATGTCCAAGAGGTGTATCATAATGCTGAGATCTCTGATGAAGTGATGGAAACATTAGATTAACCTATGTCAATAATACTCGGTATTGATCCTGGTTCAAGGATCACAGGTTATGGGGTGATCAAACGAAATGGGCGGCACCCCGTATACTTGGGAAGTGGCTGTATTCGAACTAGTTCAGAAGATTTTCCTTATCGCCTTAAACAAATTTTTGATGGTATCTCCGAAATAATTCGGCAGTACCAGCCTACTGAATTTGCCATTGAGCGTGTTTTTATGGCTAAAAATGCCGATTCGGCACTTAAATTAGGCCAAGCAAGAGGCGCTGCTATCGTTGCTGCAACCAATGCAAATCTTCCTGTTGGCGAATACTCGGCGACACAGATAAAAAGTGCCGTAGTAGGTACGGGCAAGGCACAGAAATCTCAAGTTCAGCACATGGTACAGCAAATTCTTAAATTATCGGCTTGCCCACAAGCCGATGCCGCCGATGCATTAGGTGTCGCAATTTGTCATTTTCATACCAGTCAAAGCCTGTTAGCTTTAGGCGGAATGGCGAACAAAAGAACATATGGACGATATAGATGATAGGTCGATTAAGAGGCTTGCTCATCGAGAAGCAAGCCCCCGAAATTTTGATAGAAGTGAGTGGCCTAGGATATGAAGTTCAGATGCCTCTTACGTGTTTTTTTGAGCTCCCCGAACTCAATCAAGAAGCGATAGTCTACACCCACTTTGTGGTACGTGAAGATGCTCAGCTTCTCTATGGATTTATAACCAAGCAAGAGCGGGCTCTGTTCCGATTGTTGATTAAGACCAATGGTGTTGGACCTAAGTTGGCGTTAACCATCTTGTCTGGTATGACATCGGCGGAGTTTGTCGCCTGTGTCGAGCGTGATGATATTGCTACTTTAGTCAAGTTACCAGGCGTAGGCAAGAAGACCGCCGAGCGCCTACTGGTAGAGATGCGTGATAAGCTCAAGAGTCTGATGGAAGCATCGGCGGGATCTGAGCGAGAGTTTATGCTCAAGAGCAACTATAAGCCGTCTAAGATAGTCAATACTGCCGAAGAGGATGCAATTTCTGCTCTGTTGGCCTTGGGCTATAAGCCTGCACAGGCTAGTAAGTCGGTATCAGCGGCCTACCAGGATGGAATGAGTTCTCAGGAACTGATCAAGTCATCACTCAAGTCGATGCTGTAGCAAACTTGTTTGATAGTGTAATTTAAAGAGAGATAAATGATAGAAGCCGATCGTATTATTCATGCAGAGCCTCAAGGTGTTGAGGAGTATGAAGAGCAGATAGACAGAGCCATGCGTCCTAAATTACTTGACGAGTACACAGGACAGGACGCGACTCGTGCTCAACTTAAAGTATTTATTCAAGCGGCTAAGAATCGTGGTGAAGCTTTGGATCATATGCTCATCTATGGGCCACCTGGCTTGGGTAAAACCACTTTAGCACTCATCGTGGCTAATGAGATGGGAGTCAATATCAAGTCGACCTCCGGACCCGTTCTGGAAAAAGCGGGTGATTTAGCCGCGCTTTTAACGAATCTGGAGGCGGGTGACGTGTTATTTATCGATGAGATCCACAGGCTAAGCCCTGTGGTCGAAGAGATACTTTATCCCGCAATGGAAGACTATCAGCTGGATATCATGATTGGTGAGGGACCTGCTGCTCGTTCAATTAAACTCGATCTACCACCATTTACTCTGATTGGCGCGACAACGCGGGCTGGGGCATTAACTTCACCCTTAAGGGCTAGGTTTGGTATCCCCCTAAGACTCGAGTTCTATAATGTCAAAGATCTCAGCACCATAGTGACTCGCTCTGCCAAAGTTCTCGATCTTCCTATCGATGATGAAGGTTCTCTTGAAGTGGCAAGACGCTCTCGTGGCACACCGCGTATCGCTAACCGATTATTGAGACGAGTGAGAGATTATGCTGAGGTTAAACATGACGGTGAAATCAATAAGCGAGTTGCCGATCTCGCTTTAGATATGCTGGATGTCGATGTCGAAGGTTTCGATTATATGGACAGAAAGCTCTTGCTGGCTATCATAGATAAATTCATGGGGGGGCCGGTGGGCCTAGATAATTTGGCCGCAGCTATCGGAGAAGAGCGAGAAACCATAGAAGATGTTCTGGAGCCCTTCCTCATTCAACAAGGATTTATTCAGCGCACTCCCCGTGGACGCATTGCCACTCAACGTGCTTATCAGCACTTTAATATCATTCAGCCAGAAAAAGACTAGCTGTTTAATTCGTTATTGCTTAAATACAGCGAAGAGTGATGATTGTCATCATTGCTCTTCGATAGTTAAGGTATATTGCGGATATTTTTGTCCCTCAGAACTTTTTTTCCCAGCAACCATCTTAGCCCCTATGTCTAAGTATTCGCCATTGAGCCCAGGATTGTCTAAACCTGACACTGGGAAGCCCTTATAAGTCTTATTTTTGTATCTCACTCTGAGTGTTTTTAAATTTATTTTAGCTTCATTTGCAAGTTGAAAAAAATTAATGGTAATAGGTGAACTGGTATCTGAAGTCACCAGATAGCGTCCTTGATGGTAATCATTATCAAGAAGCGTCGCATTGGTGGAGCCGCCTAGTTTACCTTTCCAATTGACTGTCACAGTGGTACTGCTTGTCAGGTTTTTTATCACGGATGGGTACTTCAGCGGCTGTATCTCTGTGATGGTGACGGTTGCACTTGCCGGTAAAGAGAGAGATGTAAGACCGAGTAATACTATGGACATCATTATCTTAGTAGAAGGGTTTAGAAAACAACCTTGTGAATATATTTTGAATAATTGCGTAATTCGGAGCATAACGAATCTCTTAATTATTATTAGTTAGAACATGAAGTCGCTATATTGAATGCTATTTTTTAGCAGTAACTCATCGTTTTATTATAAATAAACATATAATTTAATTGCTTAGGTATAAGTTATATTAAAAAAAACAGATAGGTTTCTTTTATCCCGTTAAGCATTCATTTTTTCATAAGTGTTTGAAGATAAGTCATCTGTAATTAGAGAAAATTTATGTTTAAACATATTCACACACTAATAGTAAGTGAATATGTTTATTTTATTCAATACGTTATAGCTACACCTTACATGGTTAAATAAGCGTGTCAATTGTAATTAAAGTGTTGCTAAATATTTCCAGTTTGATAATGTAATAACAAGGCGCTGCTCAAAGTGCCTTTTAAACATCGACTTATGTTACTCATGGAAGAAAAAGTAGAGCATAAAGGATGTTCATTGGCATAAGAGAACAAAATAACTAAAAGAACACTTTGGAAAGCTATTATGAAGAATAAAATACTCCTCTCAACCCTGATCGCTTCAACGTTGTTACTGTCTAGCCAAGCTGGTGCCACTCAAACAACTGGTACTGCTAATTTTAACTTGGTTTACCCAATTACAGTGACTGAAGCTACTGCAATGGAATTTGGTGATATTGATGTATCCATTGATGGATCCTGTGTCCTGGATTATGCCGACGCCACAACAGGTGCAAACTGTATTGCTGGCGGTGCAACTGCAGCCTCAGGTGACTTTACCATTACCGCTGCCAACGGTATTGTGAACATCTCTCTTTCTGGCGCCGATACATCAGTCGCGGGTGTAACATTTACCCCTACGATTGCCAGTCCTACAGTGACAGTCGCTGCTAACACTGCAAGCTTAAAAGTGGGCGGTACAGTTGCTGTGTTAGCCGCTTCTGCCAGTGCGGGTGCACATGCCTTAAGTTACACAGTAGATGTGATCTACTAAGATAGACTGCCCTTATTTCAAATGCATGATTCATTTATTGCAAGGTGTTTTGAAATAAGGGCACTGTTTTGCTCGTAGTAAGCTAACCAAAAATAACGCTGAATCACTCAATAAGTGTTTCATATAATTTAGCTGGGCGATGTTATGAAGAAAATTATTATTGGCTGCATTGCAGCCTTATTTTGTGTTTTTAATGCAGATGCAAATCTACTTGTCACTCCAACACGTGCAGAACTGGATGATGCCAGTCATCGCAGTAGCGTATTTTCTCTGGTGAATAAAGGCTCGGATACGGCTCGGTATAACATCTATTTCGAGGATAAACTGCAACTGGCCGAGGGCGGTTATCGTGCTGTAGAAGACAATAAAGCGGCACTATCTCAGTTTGTTCGATATTCGCCAAGACGAGTGACACTAGAACCTGAACAAGGTACTCGTGTCAGGATGGCGGTCAGGTTGCCTAAAAATACGCCTGTCGCTGAGTACCGAAGCTACATTGTTTTTCATCAGATCCCCCTCACGCCCGAAGTTGCAAGTAATGCCGGTGATGATAACGCTGAGACCTTTAGCCTTTCAGTTACTGCCTATATGCGGATCTCCATTCCTGTTATTTTAAGAGTCGGTGACCTCAATGGAGAGGTGACGATAGATACTGTAAGTGATGAGAAAGCCCAAGCCAGCCTCAATGTCACTCTCATTCGTCAGGGACAACGCAGCACCTATGGAGATATTGAAATATTTGTTGAGAATATATCAGAGGGCAAGGCTCAACTTGAAAGTGTGGGAAGTGCAAAAAATGCGGCTATCTACACTGAGCTTAATAAAAGGAGCTTCCAGGTAAAGTTATCCAGAGAGATTAAGAAGGGCACTGAAATCATCGTTCGCTATACGGAAAGTAAGACTCTGAAGGATGCAAAAATCATCGAAAAACGTATCGTTATTTAGTGATTAACAATACGACTTGATATGAATCCGCCAAGCCGAAACGAGTATAATAAAAGAAAACATGGGTTGTTATGGCCTATGTTTTTTTTGTTTTCCTTCTTGCTATTACTCAGTTATCTGCTGTTGATCATCCTTCCATCCAGTCCTGTGGATGATTTATCTCGTCATCCTCTGTTTTTCGACGAAACAGCTAGCAGCATGGCCTCGAATTCGACTAAAGAAGCACTAATAGGAGACGAAAGTCTAGCTTCGAATGAGCCTCCCATCCACGTTGACACACCTGTTAATAGCTACAAGATAAAGCGTGATAATATTATTGAGGTGTTGGATATCCCTGGAACTCAGATAATCCCAGTACAATCAGCTGAGCCTCATTTTCAGCCTCCGCCGACATATAACCAAAAGCTGCTCACAGTTCAAAAGAGGGTCATTCAGGGAGAAGTCATTGTAAAATCAATCTCTTCTCAAGAAAGTGTTATCTATAGAAAAAATGGCAATGTAGAACAGGGAGCCTTTCAAAAAACCTTGAGTGACTCGACGCAGCAGTCGGTTCCAACGGGATCCGGTCATTCGATAGGCTGTGGTCAGCCTCGTTCTATTCAATATCAAGATGCACCCGCTTCTCAAGAGCTTTTTATCATCAGTCAGCTTAAATATGGTCAGCTGATATTGAGTGATGAGTTATTTGCTTATCAAGAGGAGGGAAAACAGTACCTGCCGATGCAACTTCTCGCAGAATTGCTTATGCTCCCCATTCAATTCGATGTTGATTCAAGCAGTCTCAGCGGATGGTATCTATCCCCTGAGAAAAAAATCGATGTTAGCAACAACCTGATGATGTTTTGGGGACATGGCAGTGACTGCAGTATAAAACAGACCAGAGTGTTTTATGATGACTGGGATCTCTATGTTGAAAGCAAGGTCATCGAACAAATGTTCGGGCTAACAATAATATTTGAGCCCTCAAGGCAACGTTTTTCCATCCTCGAATCGGCATCAGTTCCTCTTTCACAGATACATGAGAGAAAGCGAAGATATGAGATTTTTACCGCTCAGCAGGATCTAAATAATAAGTTAAAAGTGAAAGAGATTAAAAGAGAAGATGCCATGATTGGGGATCTTGCCATGAGTTTCGATCTCGGTATTGTTTCCCAAAAGCAACGTGATATCAAAAACACACAGGTTGAAGGGTTTATTCAAGCTCGAAGTGATATTGCCGGGCATAATGTTTATGCTGGTTATTCCTGGTCTGAAACTGCTGAAGTGGTCAATGCCTATATAGAGAAGACATTAGCTGATTCTTGGGTCAAACATTATCGTATTGGTAGCATAGAGTCCCATTCTATGCCGCTGATATCTGAATCAAGCGAAGGGGTCGGCATTAGAGTCACCGCGGGTAAGGGCTTTACCGAGGATTTTCGTTATATCACAGTCGAGGGGGAGGTTGAGCCTGACTGGGATGTAGAGCTTTATCGAAATAATAGTTTGATTTCAATACAGAGGGTCGGCTCCGATGCCCGCTATCGATTTACTCAGGTTCCTTACTATATGGGGCTCAATCAATATCAATTACGATTCTTTGGTCCTAATGGTGAGACCAGAACTGAATCTTTTAGCAAGATGTTGGATAATTCAGTATTAGAGAAAGGAAGCCTAGGGTTTAGCTACGGCTCCATGCTCAGAGAGCAAGATGACTTGCAGCAACATTATATCAATGTAAATTGGTCGGTAACTGAGAGCCTCACGACAGGGGTCTCTATTGTCAAACAGGAGATTGCAGAAGATGATTGGTTAACTATCCCTAAGCTCAGTATGAATTTCTTAGGTGGAAAAAACCTGATCCAAGTTAATTATGCGGGGACAGGTGATGGTTTTGCTACTGGGATCATAGTTCAGGGAAGTGGCGGTGACATTGACTGGTTAGCCGACTGGGAGTTTTTCGATGATTTCGCCAGTTGGGAAAACCCAGATGACAGGCTTAATCAGCAGGCTCAGTTGAATTTAAGTGGCAGCTTAAATATGGCAAATCTTAGCTGGTCATTGTCTGGTAATTGGAAGGATCATAACTTAGCCAGTGATTTCCTACAATTCAATGCTATGGTCTCTGGCCAATATCATAGGATCTCCTACAGCAATGATCTTAGGTGGCAATCTTCTCCCAATGAAAACAAGATCTATAATCGAGTCGCTGCGTCGGGACGAGTACAGAATTGGTATTTAAGAAGTTATCTTGACCTAGCTGTTGCGCCTGATCTCGAAGTAAACCAATGGGTGGTGAATGCAAATTCATCAATCAATGACAGGCTTAATTACCAGGTAGAATTGAACTACTATCCGCAAAATGATGATCCATTCAGTATTCGTAATTCAATTGCTTATCTATTCGACCATAGCGCATTACGTTTTGTGGTGGACAATTATTCCGATGGCGATTGGTTCGCGCAATTAAAGTGGAACAGTTCACTGCTATGGCAGCCGGAATCTAACCTTTGGCTACTGGACAGAGTAAGCCACCTCAACACAGGCGCAGTCAAAATAATTGCATTTCAGGATGACAATGCTGATGGTGTGTTTAATGAAAACGAATTAGCCTTGAGTGGTTTGAGTTTTTCAGGCCATAGTCAGTTTGACAATACAACAGATAGCGATGGTGAGCTATTGATAACCCATCTTCAAACGACAAGGCCTCAACGTCTATTACTCAAAGAATTGAGTCTTCCAGATCCTTTTCTTGTGCCCCTTTCAACAGCCATCACAGTTAATCCACACCCCGGTAATATTCAAGAGATCTTGTATCCTGTCTTATACACAGCAGAGCTCGAAGGCAGTGTCATGAGCCTATCTGACGGTAATTTCATACCTGGAATGGGCTTATTAGTCACACTAAGAAGCCAAACACTGAATCGCGAATACAAGACTAGGGTTGAATATGATGGTGTCTTTATTTTTGACCGTGTACTCCCTGGTGCATATCAAATTTTTATCGAAGATAAGTTAACCACAGACTTGGTGCTTAAACCTGGTGATTATCTTGAGTTGAAAGGGATCACACTGGAATAATAACCCAGTCTCCAGGATCTCGATGCTTAACCGTCTAAGATGTGTCTTTTGAGCTGTTTCACAGCAAGCAGAACATTTACTTCCTATAATGAAATCAGACTTACTTTGCTGGTTTTATATGTTAACGACTTTTATTCTTGCATCAGTCATCGGTCAGACAAGCTTTAACCTTGTTGTGCCTCTGCAGATAGCCGAAACTCAAAGCATTAATTTAGGTGATATTGCTAATCTAGCGTCGGCGCGATGTAGAGTGGTATTGAATCTAAGATCCGGTGACGCTTGTGTAGAGTCTGAATGGGGCCCTGGTGTGATCCATATCTCTGGTGCTGCAGATGAGAGCGTAATGATACATTTATCACCAGTGTACGCCGGCGACATCAGTTTCATCCCATTACTCTCTAATGGCACTCAGTCAGATAAGTATCTGGTACAGGATGGAGGATTAGATATCTCCATCGGTGGTGAGCTAATCCTTCAAAAGCCACTAACACTCACCCAATACCAAATTAGTTATATGGTTGAAGTCAATTACCAATAGCATCATTTTAATAAATTGAGTGGTCACTTATTTATATGCTGCATATTAAAATAAATGATTTCATCTTGGCATTAAAAACTTTTCATTTACAATCTACTTTTTTGTTATCACTTTCGTGGTTGAATCATTGATGCGGCAATCTCTACTCCTGCATTATTAACTTAATAGATTTAAATGTATTAATTTGTAATCACTATTTATGTTAATAATAAGGTAAATGTTATTTAATACACGAATACCTCCCTGAACCTAAGCTGACAAATAAGATAAACAAAGGTAAGTGGAATTGACCTTAGTCAAAAAAACGCGACAGAATGGCGCTCCATATAATGACTTACAGTAAAAGTGTGACGAAGCTCACGTTTTTGGTTTTTGCGTGGGTTGCGGAACTGTTAAGTATTGGCTAGATGTAATCTCTGCCTAATTAGCGTTTCTTGAGTTTTTTATGCTGTTTGATAACATGTTTCCGCTCTTGTGTTTTATAAAATGTTCATTCTATTACTTATTGGTATCTTTGCTTTAACTTTGCGGCATCAAGGGTTAATTAAATTGGTGATTGACTGGCTTATGGTGAAACTATAGTTTCAATTTCAACGCCATTAATTCCAATTAACAAAGCGACACAAATTGGTAAATAATCAACGATAATTGGCGCAAAATAAAAACAAATAATAAGCAAGTCATAATAAGTTAGGGAGTACATCTTAATGATAAGAACATCGCTGCATTCAAGTAGTAAGTTATCGCAAGCTATCAAGCTTGGGTTGATCGCATCGGTTTCAACTACTGCATTCACAGTATCAAACACTGCATTCGCACAAGAAGAAACAGCCAAGGTAGAGCGAATTTCAGTAACTGGCTCCCGCATTCAACGTCAAGATATGGAAACGGCTTCACCGGTTACCATTATCGATGCGGCAACAATTAAAGCTGAAGGCTTCACGTCAGTAGATCAATTGCTACAAGCACAGACCTCAATGGCTGGAGCTGCCATGGGCTCAAGCACCAACAATGGCTCAGACGGTGTAGCACAGGTTGACCTACGCGGTATGGGAGCAGAGCGTACTTTAGTATTGCTCAACGGTCGCCGTATGGTTAACTCAGGTTCTGGTGCAAATAGCGCTGTGGATCTAAACTCTATTCCTGTTGCTATGATTGCACGTGTTGAGATTCTAAAAGATGGTGCATCAGCCGTATATGGCTCTGACGCCATCGCCGGTGTTGTTAACATTATTACCAAAAAAGATTTTGAAGGCTTCCAGATTGATGTTACTGGTGGCATGACTGATAAGAGCGACGGTGAAAACGGCGAAATCAGCGCACTTTATGGTTTTAATACTGATTCCGGTAACTACACATTCGGCGCAGCTTACTCTGAACGTCGCGGTGTCATTCAGTCTGATCGTGATTGGACAGATCCAGGTGCTAGTTCATTTACTCCGAATGGCGGCATTATCGGTAATAAATTTGATGAAAATGGAAATGTCGTTATAGGAGAAAACGGAAAACCCGTACAGGAAGTTAAAAATAATAATGGTGGAACTTGGGTCCCACAAGAGCAAGGCTACGATTATACGCAAGATAGCTATTATCAAACACCAAGCAAGCGTTACAGCTTGTTCGCCAATATGACGCAAGAGTTAGGCGGCGATCTAGTTCTGACCGGTGACATTTTATATACCAAACGTAAATCCAATCAGCAGTTGGCAGCACAGCCAGCAAACATTATGTTAGATGTATGTGAGCCAGGTCAGAATACGTCGACTTGTGTTGATATTGATTCTGATATGGCTACAGGTGGTATTGTTGCTGATGATAATGGGCAAATAAACTTTAGAAAACGTATGAATGATGTAGGTCCTCGTATCTACAAGCAAGATACTGACACTATGCGTATTTCTGCAGGCCTAGCTGGTTCGTTAGATATCAATACAGGTATGGATTGGGATGTTTCTTACACTTACGGTAAAAACAAAGCCGAGACATCAGTAGAAAATTCAATTAATGCGTCATTGATGGCTGATGCCATTTATGCAGACCAAGATCCTTGGTTCTCTGGCGAGCCAATAACAAATCAAGAAATGCTGGATGGTGTGGCGTACACCGAACAAGCTGATGGCGGTAACGAGCAGCATGTATTGTCTGCTGGTTTAACCGGCGAGCTATTTGACCTTGATGCAGGTGCAGTAGCATATGCAATAGGTGCAGAGTACCGTTATGAGAGTGGTTATTACAATCCTGACCCAATCGTTGTAGCCGGTGAGAGTACTGCTGCTCAGCAAGATCCTACTGATGGTAACTACAACGTAATGTCAGTGTTTCAGGAAGTTAGCGTTCCATTCACGGATAAGTT
This sequence comes from Shewanella psychrophila, assembly GCF_002005305.1. NCBI lineage: Bacteria > Pseudomonadati > Pseudomonadota > Gammaproteobacteria > Alteromonadales > Shewanellaceae > Shewanella > Shewanella psychrophila. Next base: position 1,273,099 of record NZ_CP014782.1, on the reverse strand, counting down.
AACCGGTGAGTTTGCATTACGTTTCGATGATTATTCTACATTTGGTAACGCATCTACCTGGAAAATTGGTCTAACATATGAAGCGACAGATGACTTGATGATCCGTACCGTTGCTGCAACAGGTTTCCGCGCGCCAAGTGTCAGTGAGCTATACGGCGGTAACTCAGGTTCATACGATTATCTAACAGATCCATGGGGTAATGAGCAAGATCCACAGATACTTGTTAATTACACATCGGATGAAGACCTTCAAGCCGAAGAATCTGAATCATATACAGCTGGTTTAGTGTACTCACCTAGCTATGTGGATGGTATGTCTCTTACTGTCGATTACTGGCGCTTTAAAGTGAAGAATGCAATTGCACGTCTGGACACGCAAAATGGCCTAACCAACTGTTTTAAAGGTGATACTACGGCATGTGAAGCATTTAATATCGGACCGGACGGTGATTTGACTAACCTAACCAATTCATTGACTAACGTAGGTTACCAAGATACAAGCGGTATTGATTTTAACTTAGCGTATAACTTCGAAGCGTTAAACTTAGATTGGACCGTTAGCAATGACACCACTTACTTGCTTAATTTTGAGCAAGATGGCGTTGATTACACTAATACCGTCGATGGTAACTTCGGTGCATATGCACAAGTTCGTAATAACTTTAGCATTAAAGCAAGCCAAGACGACTGGAGTGTAATGTACTTCAACCGTTATATTGGAGAGATGGATGATTTAGCCGAAGGTACTAAAGTTGATGCGGTTCTTTATCACAATGTATCGGCGACTTACTTCATCAATGATACTTGGATGCTGAGTGCGGGTGTTAAAAACCTAACTGACGAAGAGCCATCAAATGTCTCTAACGGAAGTGCCGGTGGTACGGTACCAGAAGTTTACGACACAGTTGGGCGTCAATACTTCGCAGGTGTATCAGTTAAGTTCTAAAGCTTAATAGATTAGCTATTAAAATAAAAAAGCGCCGAAAGGCGCTTTTTTATGCTTTTCAATTAACGTAATAACGTTAACCTATGCCTTTAGCTGCTGAGCTCATCTGGATGAGTTCAATTTTATAGCCATCAGGATCTTCCACAAAAGCAATCTCTGTCGTGCCACCTGCTACGGGACCAGGCGCTCTGACTATGCTTCCCCCAGCGGCTTTTATCGCTTCGCAACGGCCATAGATGTCTGCTTCACCTATGGCTAAATGACCAAAGGCATTACCCATCTCATAGCTCGCCGTATCCCAATTGTGAGTTAGTTCTATCACGCCCGCTCCCGTCGATTCTCTATCAAAACCGACGAAGGCGAGGGTATATCTGTATTCGGTATTTTCTGACTTTCGAAGTAGCTTCATACCCATTATTTGCGTATAAAAGTGTATGCTTTTTTCTAGATCGACAACACGGATCATGGTATGTAAAAATTGCGACATTGAAACCTCGGTAGTTTTTAATTATTAAAAAAGCTGTGTACTTGGCTGAAATGATAACCCATTGATCTAAGGTTCTCGATGCTTTGCTCTCATCATTTTTGCAGGTGAATAATTTAGGTGTAGATCACACTCTGATGCTTTTGTGGTGTGAATTTCAGTCGTTTCTTAAGATAATGTCTACCAAGTTATGATTTATACTGACACATAATAGGAAAGAGAATGAATACTGAATTAAAAATGGCATTTGGTTTGAGTGCAGTCATTGGCGTATGTTTGTCTATCTTCTTTTGGAGCATGTTTTAACGCTTCGCTTTAAGTGTTAGTTAGCATAAAAAAAGCCGCTAAGCGGCTTTTTAAGTATTTGTAATACCAATAATTTAATAAAATAGTCCGATGGCGTCCATCTGACTGATTTAATCCTCTGGATAAACTTTCTCTTTAAACTCACACAAGTCTTCTATTAAGCAGCTACCGCATCGTGGTTTTCTGGCTAAGCAGGTATATCTACCGTGAAGAATAAACCAATGGTGAACATCGACCATAAATTCTGTAGGGACGACCTTTAACATTTTTTGCTCGACATGGTCGACGTTTTTCCCCATGGCAAACTTGGTTCTGTTTGCCACTCTGAAAATATGAGTGTCTATGGCTATGGTAGGCCAGCCAAAAGCGGTATTGAGTACCACGTTAGCTGTTTTACGTCCGACACCGGGAAGAGACTCCAGAGCCTCACGGTCTTCAGGGACTTGACCGTTATATTTCTCGACTAAGATCCCACAGGCTTTAATGACATTGACCGCTTTATTATTATATAAGCCAATAGTCTTGATATAGGTTTTTAAGCCATCTATGCCTAAGGCATAGATGGCTTCTGCTGTATTGGCAACTGGGAACAGTTTATCCGTTGCCTTGTTGACGCTGACGTCGGTCGCTTGCGCCGAAAGGGTAACAGCAACCAGTAATTCGAACGGGCTGGAGAAATTCAGCTCAGTCTCTGGATGGGGATTATTCTCTCTGAGGATCTCTAATATCCGCTGACGTTTATCTTTATTCATATGTTTTCTTATTATGTATTTGCTTGCATCACCATAGGTCATAATTTTGTTTATGACCTATGGTATTAGCTGACTTTAGTTATTCTTGCTCGCTTCACTGGTCCTTGTACGGTCACTTCAGGCTGTTTGTCTGCGATTCTTTTATCGATAACATTTTTGAAGGCGATCAAAAACCCCATGCCGATGAATGCACCGGGTGGGAGCATAGCCAAGAGAAAACTCGTTTCAAACTGCCAGACATGTATCGTAAGCCCAGCCGCCCAATTCCCGAGTAAGAGATCGGCGCCATCAAATAGCGTGCCTTGCCCAAGAAGCTCTCTACAGGCACCTAGAATGGCTAGAACGATTAAGAAGCCTAAGCCCATCATAAAGCCATCGAACGCAGATTTGGGCAGAGAGTTACGGGATGCAAATGCTTCGGCGCGCCCGATAATCACACAGTTGGTCACAATCAAGGGAAGGAAGATCCCCAAGGACAAATAGAGTCCATAGGCGTAGGCATTGATGAGGAGTTGCACACTCGTCACTAAGGCGGCAATGATCATCACAAACACCGGAATACGGATCTCTTTTGGGACAAAATCTTTTACTAGTGAAACTAAAATATTAGAGCAAATTAGCACCAACATGGTCGCGAGACCTAAACCCAATGCATTGGTTAAGGTGGCCGTCACTGCCAGTAAAGGGCACAGGCCTAATAGTTGGACCAGACCAGGATTATTTTTCCATAAGCCTTGAAAGGCAATCTCTTTATACACATTCAACACGCCGGATTTTGAATCCTCAGCTATATTCACTACGGGCTCATCTGATGCATCGACATTCGTTTCATTCATCGGTAATCAACCTCACAGTTTGCAGGGCGTTTGAGTAATGTTTCACTATTTTCATTGAAATAAATCAGCGCCTTACGTACGGCTTTAACATAGGCTCTAGGGGTGATAGTTGCACCGGTAAATTGATCAAAATCACCACCATCTTTTTTGACGTTCCAGCGCTTATCGGTCTCAGATTGAAGCTTTTTTTGATTGAAGCTTAGTACCCAGTCAGATTTTCTAAGATCTATTTTATCGCCAAGCCCTGGCGTCTCTGCATGAGAAAGAGTTCTGACTCCGAGGACTGTTCCATGACTGTCGATGCCTATGATCAACTTAATATTGCCATTGTATCCATCTGGGGCAATGGCTTCCATGGCAATGGCCACCGGGACCGATTGATTGGTGGCGATATATGAAGGCAATGGCATATCGACGCCCATAGCTTCCTTATCGTGGATCAAGATACAGTACTCGGTCAGTTCATTGTCATGCATGTCGTCCGGTATCAGTTGATGAAGCGTACGTTTTAACTCTAGTTGTTGTTGCTCTTTGATTTTATCGACAGTTTGATGATTTACTACGGCAACAAACGCGGTGCATAACAGAGCAAATAGTCCTAGTAAGAAGCCGTTTTTTAAGATTGATTTCTGCATATTTAATCCTCTGTATTAGCTTCTGGATCTGTGCCCATAAGTTCTGGGCTTCATATAGTGATCGATGAAAGGTGCACAGAGGTTAGCAAGTAAAATAGCGAAGGCATAAGCATCTGGGTAACCTCCATAAGTCCGTATGATATACACTAATACACCGATTAAAGCGCCGAACAGCAGCCGACCTTTGACACTGGTGGCTGCGGTGACAGGATCGGTAGCGATGAAAAAAGCAGCCAGCATGGTTGCACCGGAAAACAGGTGAAATAGTGGTCCCGCATGGGTATCTGGGTTAAGAATAAACCCTATGCTTGCACAGAGATAGAGCGCACCTAAGAGTCCCACACTGATATGCCAGCGGATTAATTTCATCTTTATCATGGCCAGTCCGCCGGCGAGATAAGCCATATTGACCCAGAACCAGCCGATACCAAAGCCATCACTAAAAATAGTTTTAGTTAAACTTTCTGTACTGGTTAACCCCATGGCAAGATCTGTTTTTAAGGTATCTAGTGGGGTAGCCATAGCAATGCCATCGAATCCCAGCTTATAGGCACTGATCTCCGCTTGAGTACCGCCCAAAAATATCATCTGTAAACTGGCTAATATATCAAGGGGCTGGCTTGCAATGACACTGGGTGCTACCCAGCTAGTCATCTGAACAGGAAAAGAGATCAGTAGCATGACATACGCCGCCATTGCCGGGTTAAATATGTTGTGCCCAAGTCCACCATAGAGATGTTTAACTATGATGATCGCAAACATCGCACCTATGAAGCTTATCCACCAAGGCGCAAGTGGCGGTACTGCGATGCCAATAAAAAGGGCGGTCAGTAAGGCACTGTTGTCCTTTAGTGTGGCGAATACGGGTCTGCGTCTTAATCTTAAAACGCTGGCTTCACAAAACAGTGCCACGGAGATGGCTAACGCCAACTGAATGATGGTGCCCCAGCCAAAAAAATAGCACTGAACAGCTACGCCTGGTAAGGCGCACAGTAGCACTCTTTGCATCAAGGTACTGGTCTGGAATCGACGACTCAAATGAGGCGAAGAGGCAATCTTAAATGCCATCAATTAATCCTTATAATCTTCTGTTTTAGTGCTGGTATTTAGGGCCGCTTTCTTGGCTTTCGCCTTAGCAACGGCGGCAGCAATTCTGGCTTTCTTATCGTCGACAGGTGCATTGGTTGTATTCGCAGTGGCTTGAACTGCACCTTGTTGAGCTGCAGCTTTCTTAGCCTTGGCTCTTGCGACAGTCGCTGCTATTCGAGCCTTTTTATCATCGACTGGGGCGCTTGCTGTACTGGTATCGGCTTCATCTGTATCTTGCTGAGCTGCAGCCTTCTTAGCCTTGGCTTTAGCGACTGTCGCTGCTATTCGAGCCTTTTTATCATCGACTGTGGCGCTTGCTGTACTGGTATCGGTTTCATCATTATCTTGCTGAGCTGCAACCTTCTTAGCCTTGGCTTTAGCGACAGCCGCTGCTATTCGAGCCTTTTTATCATCGACTGGGGCGCTTGCTGTACTGGTATCGGTTTCATCAGTATCTTGCTGAGCTGCAACCTTCTTAGCCTTGGCTCTTGCTACTGCCGCAGCTATTTTGGCTTTCTTATCGTCGACAGGTGGATTCACCTTATTGGTTTCTGCTTCAGCAGCGCGAGTACCAGTAGATTTGTTTGCAGCATCGTGTTTCAGGCCAGCTTTCTTGGCTTTAGCACGAGCAACAGCGGCTGCAATTTTAGCTTTCTTGCCATCGACCAATGCGGTATCTGAATCAGGCTCTTTCGTGTTACTTGGGTTGTCGTCTTGAGTCGCCGCTTTTTGTGCCGTCTTTTTAGCCTTTGCCCGTGCTACCGCGGCGGAAATGTCTTTTCGTTTACTTTTAGTCTCAGAAGCAGTCTCAGAAGCTGTATCATGCCCTGTGCTTGAGGTGCTTGTCGAATCCGCGGCCGGAGCTGCAACTTCGGGGTTTGTTGCATCCTTTTTAGCTTTAATTCTTGCCATAGCAAGAACGACAGCATCCTTATCCGATGAGGACATGTTTGACTTACGCCTTGCGGCAGAGGCTTTCTGTTTGGCTTCTCTTGCCAGTTTTTCATCCTCTAGGCGTTGGGTACGAAGGTCGAATCTTTGTTTCGCCAGTTCTGCTTGTTTTTTCTCTTCGGCTTCGGTTTTTATCGCAGATTTCGCGATACGATAATATTCAACTAAAGGGATTTCACTGGGACATACGTAAGTACAGCAACCGCATTCGATGCAGTCGGCTAAGTTATAGCTAGTGGCTTTCTCGTATTCTTGAGCCTTTGCATGCCAGAACAACTGCTGGGGGAGGAGTTGTGCCGGACAGACATGAGCACATTCGCCACAACGAACACAGGGGAGTTCTTTCTGGTCTGGGGCTAATTCGTCGCTTGCAGGTAACAACACACAATTAGAGCCCTTTAACGTCGGTGCATTATCGTTATGCAAGGCGTAACCCATCATCGGTCCCCCTATGATCACCTTGTCATGTTCATTGCCTATAAATTGAGCCTGGGTCAACACATGGGATATTGGTGTGCCAATGGGGATCCAATAATTACCCGGAAGTTGGGCGTTCTCTCCTGTGACAGTGACAACACGTTCAATTAGGGGGTAATTACGTAATACTGCTTCATTGATGGCATAGGCTGTTGCAACATTCTGTACCACGATACCGAGCTGAGCTGGAATAGCGCCCGAAGGAACCTCCTGCCCAGTCAATATCTGAATAAGTTGTTTCTCGCCTCCGGAAGGATAACGCGTTGGTACACTGGTGATTCTGACGCCATTTTTTGGTAGTGAGCTTCGATTTAATGCATGTTGCATCGCTTCAATCGCTTCGGGTTTATTGTCTTCGATGGCGATGATGAGGCGCTTTGGAGCCAGTAATCGGTGAATGATAGCGATACCGTTGAGGATCTCATCGCTCTTTTCCCGCATGATCATGTCATCAGAAGTAATGTAAGGTTCACATTCAATGCCGTTCATGACGACTAACTCAATATCACTGGCAGGGCTGAGTTTAATATGGGTCGGAAAGGCTGCGCCGCCTAGACCTGCGATCCCTGCTTCTTGTATCTTAGCCAGTAGTTGTTTGTCTGTTAACTGCTCAACTTCATCCCCAGAGAGTGCTTGATGAATATGTGCATCTATAGTATCCAGTCCATCGGCTTTGATGACACAACTTAATACCGCTAATCCTGAGGCATGGTTACCCGGACGCTGTGCAATACTCGATATATGGCCTGAAGTTGGTGCGTGGGCAGGTAAGTGGCCAAAATGGGTTCCCTTAGTGAGCACAGTACCTTTAGCGACATAATCACCTGGTTTTACGATCAAGACAGCAGACTCACCGACCTGAGGCAGGGGGACGACATACTCATCTGCTAGGGGGAAGGTCTTGATCGATGATTTGTTAGAGAGGGTTTTTCTCTCTGGAGGATGAATACCACCAATTGACCGCCAAAGTGTCCCTTTATCAATTTGTTCAAATAAAGTTAGCACTTCACATCCTCATCTATAGTTCTCACTGGGATAGCGTTTAACTTCCAATCCCAATTTTTGATATTTTGTGTCACGGGTAACATGTCAATGCAATCGACAGGGCAGGGTTCAACACACAGATCACACCCGGTACAGTAGTCTGTTATGACGGTATGCATTAACTTGCCAGTGCCTAAAATGGCATCTACAGGACAGGCTTGAATGCATTTTGTGCAACCAATGCATTCATCTTCACGGATATACGCGACCTTTTTTACCTGTACTTCCTCGGTCGCAGTTAACGGTTCAGGATCAACTCCCGCCATATCCGCTAACTTTTCCATGGTGGCTGTGCCACCGGGAGGACATTTATTGATTTTGTCCCCATTGGCTATGGCCTCAGCATAGGGACGACAACCCGGGTAACCACACTGGCCACATTGTGTTTGAGGCAATAAGGCTTCGAGTTGATCCATTAGAGGATCACCTTCAACTTTAAATTTTTCCGCTGCGAAACCAAGCAAGAGACCAAAAAAGAGTGCCAGGACCGTGAGCAAGATTATTGCGATAAATATTCCAGACATGACTATTTAACTAACCCCGTGAATCCCATAAATGCCAGTGACATGAGGCCCGCGGTGATCATTGCAATGGCTCCTCCCCTAAAGGGTAAAGGCACATCAGCAGCTGCGAGACGCTCGCGCATGGCTGAAAACAGGATGAGTACGAGAGAAAAACCTACAGCGGCACCAAAACCATACACGGCTGACTGAATAAAGTTATGCTTTTCATTGATGTTGAGCAGTGCTACACCTAATACGGCACAGTTTGTGGTGATAAGTGGCAGATAGATCCCGAGTGCCCTATAGAGGGATGCACTGGTTTTCTGCACTAACATTTCAGTAAATTGCACTACAACGGCAATAACCAAGATGAAACTCATGGTTCGAAGATAGTCGAGGTCAAAGGGCAGCAACAGATATTGATTGACCAAATAACTTAATACCGAGGCCAATGTCAGCACGAATGTAGTCGCCATTGACATGCCTATGGCGGATTCTAGTTTGCTGGAGACCCCCATAAAAGGGCAAAGACCAAGAAATTTTACTAATACAAAATTATTGACCAGAACTGTGCCGATCAATAACAGGAGATACTCACTCATCTCATTTCAATTTTGGGAATAATTATTAAGGGTATTATCGGCTTTTCCAGTGTCAGAAACAACACATAGAATACAAGGTTTTAAATAATTTGGGCATATTCTAGAAAACTGATTATTTAGGCTCCAACACCTGTATGGCTTGAGGTTGGGCAATATAATATCCTTGTAAGCCATCGATAAGCATTTTTTCAAGTGTGAGCTTCTCTTCTTGTCGCTCTACACTTGTTGCGATGACCCGAATACCTAGCCTACGAGAAATGTCTACTATCATCTTGATAAAAAACATGTTGTTCGTATCTTTCTCGATGGATTCTGTATAGGTTCCGTCAAGTTTGATGAAGTCAGGACGAACTTCTCTGAAGAACTTAAATGAGGTGAACCCCATGCCAAAATGCTCTACAGACACTCGGGCACCGACACTGTGCATGACCTGTACGAATTTATAACTGGCGGCTAAATTAGATTGCATTCCCGCTTCATTGGTTTCAAAAACGAGTCTTGCCGCGATATGACGTTTCTTGATCAGTTGATCTTTTAGCCAGGCGACGAATGACTCTTGCATTATAGATGACGAACTGATGTTGATCCCGTATGCCCCTTCGAGTGCTGGGGTATCCATCAGGATCTTTAATGTGTTCATGACAATTAATTTATCTAATTCTAAAATCATGCCATGACGCTCTGCCATAGCAATGACTGTCGCGGTAGGCAAAAACTTGCCTTCACTGTTATAGAAGCGAGAAAAAAGCTCTTTATACACCTTAACTTCGGTACGGCAGGGCTGTATCGGTTGTTGGTAAAATTTTATTGCGCGTCTTCTAATCAAATCTTCGATGGCAAGCTTCCAGCGTGTATCACCGTAGACTTCATCGCCATTAAGCTTATCCTGCATATGAAAGCAGTTAGGCCCTAACGTCTGTGCAATGCTGACAGCTGTATCACTTAAGGTAAGTAAATTCATTGGCTCACAATCATGGCGATAGGGGACAAGGCCAACATGTGCTATTGAATCGGTTTCTAAGGTTTGCTGATATTCATCGAACAAAGATTTCAAACTTTCGAGAAATGGAATGCCATCTTTTAAAATAAGATCGGGAATAAAAACCGCAAAGTCGGCAGTTGAAATCCTATAACATTGTGAATTCGGATACTTACTTACCGCTTTCCTGATGCAATTTGCAATTTTGGCCAGATAGTCGTCACCGGCAGAGCGACCGTGGTTTTGATTTATTGGCCCAAGTTCGCTGGCTTTTATCATCGCTAATAGGCCAATTTGCTCTTTGCCTAAGCTTGAGAATGATTCGAGTTTTTGTGTGAACTTTATTCTGGTTTCAAATCCTGTTATTGCATCTTGAAAAGCAACACGTTTCAATTTGTCATTTTCTTGTGCTGTTTCATCTGAGCTATATTTCAGGGCTAATTTACATTTTTCGAGAGCTTCAGCTAAAGGATGAAGCTCAAATGATAACTTTGACGATGCTAATGCATCAAAAGATTGGCTCGATAAGCTTTCTATGTAGCTGGCAGCGTATTTTATTGAGCGTTTAAATCTAGCCATGACGAGGAGGTAAAAAACTGCAATTGATAAATAACTTAGCCATAAGACCAACAAAATTTGTATAAACCTGTTTGCTGTATGTCCAATTAAATCGTCTGCATACAGTTTTACTTGTAATCGTCCCTTGCTGATATCACGTGTATCGGGAAGATCTACAGGAAAAAGGTGCTCAAGGGGCGTCTGTTTCTCAGGATAAAGCGTGCCTTGAGTCAAATTAAAACTACTATCATCATTATGAATATACTGAAAAAATTGGAAGGAAATATGTTTGTTTAGCTGAGCTAATAGCGTTTTCCCGTCTTTTGCTGAAAATGTTGTGTGGTCGAAGACAGCTTGATAGCTGGCGAGCCTTTGTTGGGCTTTTTCTTGAAGCGAATCTTTGCTGTCAAGATAGACAAGGCTTGTGATACCTGCAAAGAGGATAAATAAAAAGGCTTGAAAGAGTCTAGATAAGCTCATAGGAGTTCCGTTCGCCGAGATAGAATACATCTATTATTCTAGTAAATTCTGAACGTTATTCTAAACTTAAATGAGTATAAATAGAAAGAGCTTGATAGGTCAGGGTGAAAAAAGATTGGCTCCCCAGACTGGACTCGAACCAGTGACATACGGATTAACAGTCCGCCGTTCTACCAACTGAACTACAGGGGAATCGTTTTTTCTTTTGTTTACAGATTTAAATGGCTCCCCAGACTGGACTCGAACCAGTGACATACGGATTAACAGTCCGCCGTTCTACCAACTGAACTACAGGGGAATCGCTTTAAATATTTTTCTACATTACGTTAAAATATGGCTCCCCAGACTGGACTCGAACCAGTGACATACGGATTAACAGTCCGCCGTTCTACCAACTGAACTACAGGGGAATCGCTTTAAATAATGTTGTCTTGAATGAATGGCTCCCCAGACTGGACTCGAACCAGTGACATACGGATTAACAGTCCGCCGTTCTACCAACTGAACTACAGGGGAATCGCGTTTTCATTCAAATCAGATATCTATTAAAAATGGCTCCCCAGACTGGACTCGAACCAGTGACATACGGATTAACAGTCCGCCGTTCTACCAACTGAACTACAGGGGAATATTTTTAACCAGATATTTCTGATTGTCTTCAATTCTAAATAACTTTGGCTCCCCAGACTGGACTCGAACCAGTGACATACGGATTAACAGTCCGCCGTTCTACCAACTGAACTACAGGGGAAACGTTAAAGCTACTCGTCGTTGAAGACGGAGCGCATATTAAATCGCTCTTGATGTTGAGTCAACTCGAGTAAGAAAAAAAAGTGTAATTATGCTGTTAAGTGCTCATCTAATGTTCGTCCTGACGGAGAATTGCTCATTTTGTTGTTTGGATGAGCAATTTTCACTTGTGGGAGTGGGCGTGATTTAAAGCATATTCCTTATTTATGTCGATTGAAGCTGTTTGGTTCAGATAAATGGGCTTCCAGAGATTAATAAATACACTTAATCGTTCTATTAACGCCGATTAACAATCTGAAGTCGTGAATGGTTTATCAGTGAAGAATCATTTGAGAGGGTTATTGGAGAATGATAGTGAGTCGTTTTTATCATTCTTGTTTTTTGGCTAGGGTAAATGCAATGCAACTATAATCTGCCTTCCTATAAAGTGTTGGAATATGATGCAGACTTCCATATGTAGTAAAATTACATCCATGGGATTTTTAAAGTTGGTTTTATGGGAAGGTGTTAAACCCCCATAGGGTAAGGGCTAGATTGAGTTATCCACTAAATCTGTGGATAAGCCTGTGGGTTAAGTATTAAAATGTGTTTCAAAGCCTCATAAACAGGGGGTTGAACTTAAAATCGCCAGTTTTTTTGCCCGCATACAAACTTGATTAAAAACATGTGGATAGTAAATGCAAGTCTTTATTCTTGCTGAGCTGTTCACCGTTACAAAAATGTAACTGTTGCAATAGTGCTACTTGTGAATTAATCCGGCAGTTTCATTGATTTCCCAGCTAACTATTAACCTTTTTTACTGTTTTTAGTACATGTTTTAAAATTTCATTAAAAATAAATGGAATTGTCATTATATTCTGCTACGCCTTTGTATCGATAATGAGTCTCTGGTATTCAAAATATCCGTTATCCCTTTATTGTGATCAATTTATATGGATAAAAAGAAATATACAGCCTTCTATTCACACACGTCCCTTAATTGGTTTAAAATGTTCAGCTGCTTAAAAAAGGAACTCGGTTAGTGACAGAATCAACATTTCAGCTGGAATCACAATACTCGCCTGCTGGTGATCAACCCAAGGCGATAGCTAAGCTGGTTGACGGCATCGAATCTGGACTCGCATGCCAGACTCTGCTCGGGGTCACGGGCTCAGGTAAAACATTTACCATTGCCAATGTGATCAAGCAAATGGCTAGGCCTACGATCATTATGGCGCCAAACAAAACATTGGCGGCGCAGCTGTACGGAGAGATGAAAGAGTTTTTCCCTCACAACGCTGTAGAATATTTTGTTTCTTACTATGACTATTATCAACCCGAGGCCTACGTGCCCTCAACGAACACTTTTATAGAGAAAGATGCATCTGTGAATGCACATATCGAACAGATGCGACTTTCTGCGACGAAAGCACTTCTCGAGAGAAAGGATGTGGTTTTAATCGCTTCGGTATCTGCAATCTATGGTTTAGGAGACCCCGATTCTTATTTGAAGATGCTGTTGCATCTGAGACAGGGTGACTTCATGGGGCAAAGGGATATCCTCTTGCGTCTCAGTGAGCTGCAATACACACGCAATGATATTTCGTTAGATCGTGGTACTTTTCGAGTTAGAGGAGAAGTGATTGATATATTTCCGGCAGATTCAGATAAAAATGCAATAAGAGTAGAGCTTTTTGATGATGAGATAGAAAGGTTAAGCCTATTCGATCCTTTAACTGGCCAGATCATAAAGCGTATCGCCCGCATCAGTGTGTATCCGAAGAGTCATTATGTGACTCCCAGAGAAAAAATCATAGCGGCTACAGAAGAGATAAAAGTAGAACTCAGGGAACGCAAGCAGCAGTTACTGGATAACAATAAGTTGATCGAAGCTCAACGAATATCTGAGCGAGTGCAGTATGATCTGGAAATGATGGTGGAGTTAGGTTATTGCTCAGGTATTGAAAACTATTCTCGCTACCTATCGGGCAGAGCGACAGGAAAGGGGCCGCCGACTCTGTTGGATTATCTACCTGATGATGGCTTGCTAATTATTGATGAGTCGCATGTCACAGTGCCACAAATTGGTGCTATGTATAAAGGCGACCGCTCTAGAAAGTCTAATTTGGTTGAATATGGTTTTCGTTTGCCTTCTGCCCTCGACAACCGTCCTCTTAAATTTGATGAGTTTGAAGATTTGATGCCTCAAACTATTTTTGTCTCAGCGACGCCGAGCCAATATGAGTTCGATAAGTGTGATGGAGAGATCGCTGAGCAAGTGGTTAGGCCCACGGGGTTACTCGATCCTGAGGTGGAAGTCAGACCCGTGGGGATACAGGTTGATGATCTGCTCTCTGAAATAGGCAAAAGAATTAAGGTTAATGAGCGGGTATTGGTCACGACACTCACGAAACGCATGTCGGAAGATTTAAGTGAATACTTAGACGAGCATGGGATCAAGGTAAGGTATCTGCACTCAGATATAGATACGGTTGAAAGAGTAGAGATTATTCGTGATCTTCGTTTGGGAGTCTTCGATGTATTGGTGGGAATTAACCTACTACGTGAAGGGTTAGATATGCCAGAAGTCTCTCTGGTGTGTATTCTGGATGCCGATAAAGAGGGCTTCTTACGTTCCGAGCGTTCATTAATTCAAACGATGGGCCGCGCTGCCCGAAATATTAATGGCAAGGTGATATTGTATGCAGACCGTATCACTAAATCTATGGCTGCAGCCATGGGGGAAACAGAGCGGCGGCGTAAAATGCAGCACCAATTCAATCTCGATAACGGTATTACTCCTACAGGTGTGGTGAAAAAGATCACCGATGTGATGGACGTAGGCGAGAGAGATAAGGGGATCTTAGGGGATTATACTAGTCTTAACGTTGCAGAAAATAAGGCTAAATACGCAGTTCAGGATGCGGCAAGTTTAAGCCATCAAATCGATGCACTGGAGAAGTTGATGCATGAACATGCGAAAAACTTAGAGTTTGAACAAGCTGCGGCGGTCAGGGATCAGGTATTGAAGCTCAGAGATGCGTTTATTAAAGCTTGATAACTAGCTCTTAATAAAAAGCAAAAAGCAGCAATACTCTGACTCGTATTGCTGCTTTTTATTATATCTATCAAATTTATATCTACACATTGACCTATACTGTGTCGGCACACTGTTTATTCAAAAAGCGTACAGCGTAAACCAATAGGAAGATCAATATCCCACTGACAACACCCACGAGATGAGCTTCTGTGGCGACTCTTGCCCCTATCATCTCAGTGACTTCACGGCTGGCGCCATAAATCTGCTCATAGCTGACTTTGATGATGACACCCAGCAACAAGAGGTAACCTGACTTTAATCCTACGGTGATGTCTTTTATCGCACCATAAGTGAATAATCCATGGAGCATCCCGCTTAAGCCTACATAGCCGATTAAACCTGGATAAAACAGGTATAGACCAAGCCCCTGGAGTAGACTGCAAGCTATGAAGAGTAACGAGAAATGCAATAAACGGTAATGTGTGTGATGAAGCAGCACTATGACCCATAATCCCGCCAAATTCATGATTAGATGCCAGACATTGGTATGAAGCAGGTTGCCAGTCAATAGTCGCCAATACTCACCATCGCCTATTTCTACCCTTCTATAGGCGAGGGAGTCAGCAAGGTTTAAGAAATAGAGCCCTATACATACAATAGTGACCAGTACGACCAGACTATAACTCGAAGAAAGCCATAGCCTGATTTTTGTCGAGGCGATAAACATCATAGTTACTGGGCTGTTTTGGCTGCTAAATTTAACTGTATTTGCGCCTTGTTGTTTAGGTAGTCATCTAACCCCGTTTGTCTTAATAAGCATGCAGGGCAGGTGCCACAGCCAGATCCCACTATATCGTTATAACAGGTTAAGGTCTCATCCCGGACTAAGGCCAGACTATTAAACTTATCGGCAAGGGCCCAAGTTTCAGCTTTATTTAACCACATCAAAGGAGTGACAAGATCAAGCTGCCTGTCCATTCCTTGAACTAACGCCGATGCCATCGCCTTGACGAAGTCATCACGGCAATCGGGATAACCAGAATAGTCGGTTTCACATACACCAGTGATCACGGCCTCTGCGCCCAGCTGATAAGCAAAAATACCTGCTAAGGTGAGAAATAATATATTCCGACCCGGAACAAAAGTGTTGGGTAGGCCATTGTCCATTAGTGTATTCGATACCGCAATATCATCACGGGTTAATGCTGAAATGGCTAACTCGTTTAACATAGAGACATCGAGGACCTTATGACTCGTTAAACCAAGGCGCTTACCTAGCCCTTTGGCTATTTCAATTTCTTGACTATGACGTTGTCCATAATCGAAGGTGATACCATGGACTTCATCATATTGCTCGAGTGCTTGGATTAAACAGGTAGTTGAATCTTGCCCACCACTAAAAACGATGACTGCTTTTGACATATTGTTCACTCAAGTAGTTAAATTGTCGTCATTTTAACTGACAGTCCCTCGCTTGTATAATATCAGTTGAACCAGTATTGGCTTTTTACTCGTTCCAAAGCGGTTTTATCGCTTGCCTGTAAACTAAAAATACACTATAAATGCCGGCCATCCTTGTAGAGATAGACCATGAAGTATCCAGTTAATGAAGTTTTCGAGACCATCCAGGGTGAAGGTTTTTTTACCGGTGTTCCAGCCATCTTCGTGAGGCTTCAGGGGTGCCCGGTAGGGTGTTCGTGGTGTGATACTAAACATACATGGGATGTTTTCGAGCAAAATCGAGTCGTCCCAGAGCAGGTCATACAGGTTGATGGAGAGATAGGTCGCTGGTCCGAGTTGACTGCAAAAGATCTTATCGACTTTTTTACACGCAAAGGTTTCAGCGCAAAACATGTCGTGATCACTGGCGGAGAGCCATGTATCCATGATTTGACAGAATTAACATCAATGCTTAACTGTCAAGGCTACGGGACTCAAATAGAGACCAGTGGCACGTTTGATGTTATCTGTTCAGATAAGACTTGGGTCACTGTATCACCTAAGGTGAATATGAAAGCGGGCATGGCGGTACTTAATCAGGCACTCGAGCGAGCCGATGAGATTAAGCATCCGGTAGCCACGTCCAAACATATCGATGATTTGGATGATTTACTAGAGGGTATCGAGCTTGATGGTAAAACGATCTGCCTGCAGCCCATTAGTCAGAAACCTCGAGCTACAGAACTTGCAATGAAAACCTGTATCGAGCGCAACTGGCGTTTATCGATACAGACGCATAAATACCTCAATATAGATTGATCCAGACTATCCCTTTAGCCGAGTGAGGAAATTCATTCGGCTAAAGGGAAATTAGCTAAGCTAGCTTGCCTGTCATATCAAAATTCTTGAGTTGGTTGTTAAACTGGCTGAGATCACCAATATTTTCTTTAACCCAATCAGGGTGGTAGTAAGTATCCAGGTAACGTTCACCGGAATCACATAAGAGAGTGACTAATGAGCCCGTTTCACCCCTAGCGTGCATTCTAGCGGCTATCTGCAATACCCCATAAAGGTTGGTTCCGGTAGATGGACCCGCTTTACGGCCGATGAACTTCTCTAACCAGTAGATGGTAGCCACGGATGCGGCGTCAGGTATCTTCTCCATATGATCGATAACCCCTGGTATGAAAGAAGGTTCGACCCGGGGCCTACCTATGCCTTCAATCTTACTGCCTTTGACTGATGTGATCGAGTTGTCGCCGCTGGTGTAGTAATCATAGAAAACTGAATTGTCTGGATCGACGACACAGAGGCGAGTGTCCAACTGTTGATAGCGAATATAGCGCCCAATCGTCGCCGACGTGCCACCTGTACCTGGGCTCATCACAATCCACTTAGGTATAGGGTGGGGCTCTCTGTTCATCTGATCAAAAATAGAATTAGCAATATTATTATTGCCTCGCCAATCTGTCGCCCGTTCAGCGTAGGTAAATTGGTCCATGTAATGGCCCTTTAATTTACTGGCTAAGCGTTCTGATTCTGCGTAAATTTCATTGGAATGATCGACAAAATGACACTGACCACCATAAAATTCGATTTGCTGTACCTTCTTCTTCGCTGTTGTGCGAGGCATGACTGCGATGAAAGGCAAGCCGAGTAAGCGGGCAAAGTAAGCTTCAGATACCGCCGTGCTTCCCGATGAGGACTCTATGACTGTGGTCCCTTCGCTAATCCAACCATTACATAATGCATAAAGGAAGAGTGAACGTGCCAGTCTATGTTTTAAGCTGCCTGTGGGATGAGTACTTTCATCTTTCAGATAGATGTCGATCCCAGTCAGTACCGGAAGATCTAACTTAATTAAATGTGTGTCAGCACTACGCTGATAATCAGCGTCTATGATTGCGATTGCCTGATTTACCCAAGAAGATGCCATGTTGCCTCTGACCATTGAAGGTGAATATAACGAAAGGTAGCTGATGATAGCGAAATTGAATTAATCGTGAAAGCCGAATCTATCGTGCGAGTCAGGGGAAAGATAATTATATATGGGGCACATTAGGAAATCGGTAAGTCTCTGGGATAAGACGTTAGCCAATAGGACAATGACAGTAAGTTAAATGGGGGTGTACAACTGAGGTTGGCGGTAGTTGAGAGAAGTGGTGGAGGGAGAAGGATTCGAACCTTCGAAGGCTGAGCCGTCAGATTTACAGTCTGATCCCTTTGGCCACTCGGGAACCCCTCCACATTTTCTATTCTGACTAAATATCATTCTGCAGTGAGTAATAACAGCAAGAAGGACATTAGTTTTCACATGTCTACAATCACTAAGTAAAGATGGTGGAGGGAGAAGGATTCGAACCTTCGAAGGCTGAGCCGTCAGATTTACAGTCTGATCCCTTTGGCCACTCGGGAACCCCTCCACATTTTTCTCTACTGGACTAATGTTATTCTGCAGTGAGTAAAAAACAGCAAGAAGAAACATTAGCTTTCACACGTCTAAAGTCACTAAATAAAGATGGTGGAGGGAGAAGGATTCGAACCTTCGAAGGCTGAGCCGTCAGATTTACAGTCTGATCCCTTTGGCCACTCGGGAACCCCTCCGGATATCTTTATTTTATTTCTTTAGTGCAAATGGTGGAGGGAGAAGGATTCGAACCTTCGAAGGCTGAGCCGTCAGATTTACAGTCTGATCCCTTTGGCCACTCGGGAACCCCTCCTCAATTGCGGCGGCAATAGTAGTCACAAACTACACCAGTGTAAAGCCTCTATTTGAAAAAAAGCTAAAGTTCTGGTTTAAGCGGTCGATTAACTATCAACGAGTTGATTTATTGATGTTTTTTTATGCGAATGAGTAATGTATTAGTAAATGAGTCACAATTAGGCACTAGGCTTAATCATGCGATAGATAATGGCCGTCGAGGGGAGTTTGCTCTTTTATTGGCCCTGTTATCTACCGATGCTCGAGATATGGCTCAATTCCAAACGGATCTGCTGGGAAAAAATATTGATGATCAACTGAGGACAAAGTTCGACTTAGCGGCACCTCTGCAGTTAGTTAGCGATCTGTCGGTGGATAGCTCACCCGTAGAACATAGCCGAATATTTAGAGAGGGGGGGGCTCGCGCTTTTCAATTAGCCCAAGCGATTCAATCCGAAGCTATGGTCACCCGAGGAAGTGAGCCAGTAGAGATGCAACAGGTGCTAACCAATTGTGATCTCTTAACACGCGAGAAATTTATCAGGTCTAAATCGAAAGAAGTGGGTTATGGTGATGCAATAGATTTCGAGTCTCCTCATTTTGTCGATATTCTTTCTAAGCAAAGGCAGATGAGTCGAATCATGGAGGCGTGTTAGCCTGAGCTTAATTATCTTAGGTTTCAGTCAGGTGACATCTGGATGTTGTTCTTGTTTTTAGAGTCTCATGAGTCCCCTCATTTTATTCGTTTTTATTGCTGAAATTTGAGGTATCTGACATTGCTTATATAACATAGGCGTATAATGGATAAATAAGTTTATTTACGAGACAGATATGCCATGAAAAATATTCAGAATGCCCAATCCGTTTTAGTCAACGATACGTGTAATGATTGTGGTAGTTATGCCGATATTGGCTCCGTGATCGATGAACATGATAGGCAACTGATCGTCAACTTCAACGGGCCACAAGCCTTGGATGAGTCAGCCTTATTGCGACAGAAAGTTCAAGCTAGGTTCGATGATGTCGTCGTTGAGTCAACGAGTATCGACTCAGGGATTTGCTTGACAATTAATTTCGCCTTCAGTGCAGAAAAAATGATTTTTCAATTAGAAAATACGATTTAGCATTATGTCCTTGTTGCTCAAAGGTAATATTATGTGTAGGCTAAATTAAAATAATAATACTAATAATCGTTTCAATAACTTTGAATACATTAATCATCATTATATGAAACTTTGAGTGAGCAGCTTTGCTTACTGTTTAGGGAATTCGTGAAGAAGCGTGCGTATCAAGATCTATTAGAGTGCATCGTTAACTCTAAAGAGAAACAGGAAGGTGACTTTCAGAAAACGGCTGAATTGGCGACTGAGTTATTGTGTCAGCAACTCGCTGTGACTTATGTCGGTGTCTGTATGCTCTCTTGTAAAGACAATCAAATCAGCCCGGCCGCTGATTATGGTCCCTTGCTGCCTATAGTGTATTCACGTCCCGCCCCCACAGATTGTCCTGATTATATTGTTGAACTCAGAAACAAATGTTTGATTGATATAAGCGAAGTAGATGAAGATCCTAGAATAAAAGAGATCGCGGATGTCTATTTTAAGCCGAAAGGAATCATGTCTTCCCTGGATGTGGCCATAAGAATTAATGGTCATCTCGAAGGTGTCTTATACTTAGAAAGAACATATGTGGGTTCCTGGTCCGATAGTGAGATTCATATTGCGACTCATGTCGCCGATCAACTCGCGCTAACGCTGGCAACGCATAACGCTTATGAGAAAGATGAGCGACTCACCTTACTGTTAAGCGCCGATGAAGAATCTGAGCAGGTGAGTATGTTGATCAACTTGAAGACGGATTTGATCGAATATGTAAACCTAGCCCATGAGTTTGTCTCCGGTATCCCTAAACATCAAATCATTGGCCAGTCATTCAAACGACTCGACTTTATTCAACAACATCCTGAACAGGCTAATCTTGTCTTAGAAAAGGTGTTAATGGGCTCTGTGGCCAAAGGAGAGAGCCAAGTTGTTCGTGCTGATGGAAAACAATATTGGCTTAGGTATTCAGTTAAACAGTTTATTACCGAACGAGGTAATCATTACGCACTGGTTAAAGCCGATGATATTTCAGAAGAAAAGCAGTACCAGTCTAAATTAGAACGATTAGCTTGGCGTTGTGGTTTGACTGGACTCTATAATCGCAGTTATTTCAATAAAGAGTTAGAGAGCTGTCAATCTGGTCAATTGATCCTTATCGACCTCTGTGGTTTTAAACGTTTCAATGATACTTACGGTCACAAAAGTGGTGATGCGTTACTGATTGAAGTGGCCAGACGTTTAAAGCATTTCGCCACGGTTAATAAAACAGATCAACTTGCTAGGGTGGGTAGTGATGAATTTGCGATTATTCTTCCATTGCAAAATCAAGTGGACATGGACTACATTACCGCCAGGTTATACTGCCAACTGACTCTGCCAGTTATCATAGGCCGCGAACAGATCCAACCTAAACCGGCTCTGGCCATTGTCGATATAGAGTCTGTCGAAGACAACTTCGTTCCCTTAGCCTGTGCCGATATCGCACTACAATACGCAAAGAAAAAGCAAAGTGATAAGATCCAAGTATTTAATAATGCTTTACTCAATACCTTCAAAGAAGACTCGCAGATAGAGCGCGATCTGCAAACTGCATTGCGGGGGAGGGAGTTTGAACTCTACTATCAGCCTCTTAAAGACCTCAAGAGCAAAACGTATATAGGTGCAGAAGCATTGATACGCTGGCACCACCCTAAGAAAGGGGTGCTGTATCCCGGTGCTTTTATCGATATTGCTGAGCAAACGGGCCTGATTAATGCAATTGGCTCTTGGGTGTTGGAAGCCGCGTGCAGGCAACTCAATCTGTGGCAACATCATCAAATTGATATTTCTATGCATGTTAATGTGTCGGCTCGTCAATTTTTTAGTGGTAACCTCTTTGAGCTGGTATGGAGCTTGGTGTCTCGTTATCGGCTTCAACCTGGTTCCCTGATTTTAGAGATCACAGAAACAGAATTGATGGAAGATATCAATTATGCAACTAAGCTATGCACTGAACTTTCTGAACTCGGTGTAGGCTTGGCGATCGATGACTTTGGTACCGGCTACAGTTCGATGCGTTATCTGAAACAGTTTCCTATCAGTAAACTTAAAATTGACCGTTCGTTTATTTCAGATTTAACGGTAAGTCGAGAGAGTCGTGAGATTGTGAGTGCCATCATAGCGATGGCCTCGGCGCTTAATATATCGTTAACTGCTGAGGGGGTAGAGACTAAGGAGCAAGAAGCTTTCTTATCGGAACATCTATGTCATCAGGCTCAAGGTTTTCTTTACAGTCCCGCGCTGAGGGAGTCTGAGTTTAGCCAGTTTTTATTTAAATCCAACCCAGCGCTGATCCATTAAAAAGACAATTCATCTATTTGCATCTTGTGCTTTAAACATCATCATAAGCAACACTGTTTGAATTTCTTACCACTTCCACAAAGACAAGTTTGATTGCGTTTAGGGAAGATAGCATCGAATTGCTCTCCCTGAGTATAAAGCCACTGCCCGCCGATACACTGGAAATCTGAGATTTCGTGGATCGCGTTTATTCCAGAGTCATCTTTATACCAAGCTTGGAATTCAACTTTTCCATCCAAATCAGTGCTTGATGAGGACATGACTTCCAGAGATAACCAGTGGGTTTCCGGGCTTTGAGCTAATGTATTAGCCGTAAGGCCTTGTAAAAATTCGGGATGATGTGTCGCGATTAAATAGTCATACAAGTGTAGTACGAATGCAGCGTAGCGGCTTCGCATTAGCTGTTCAGGACTGTTTGCTTTCAGGGCATTTGAATGAAATCGTTCGCAGCAAGCTTGGTATAAAAGGGGGGGATCTTGGACTTTATGACCACAAGGACAAACGATTTTAAGGTTGTTCGGCATAGTTCTCGGCAGTGAGTGGTGAAAAGTGACGGCCATAATACAGGTCTGGAGAGGGTTTTGCATTATAGTAAAATGGTGTCTCTGAACGGTTGTTGGTATCAACGGTTAGATACCATTTTCCATCGGCATTCTTTTTAGATACATTGACAAACTTGCCGGCAAATTCACTGATAGGTTCTTCGGCATCTTCCGAAGGATGAAAACGGATCAGGTAGTAGCCTACGTCTGTTGCGTTATGACTCTCCATTTGACGTTCTACGACTCTGAAATCGACTTCGATGCGTGCTTCTTTGTGTTTAATTTTACCAAAAAACTTCTTATAAACCGCGATGATGTTCTCACGACCCATAGTGATACCCTTACTTTGATTTTCAGGGACATAGCAGGCATCTTCAGCATAAATATTCTCAACTATGGCTGCATCTAGTTGGTTAAATGCCAGCGCAAATTGGGTATATAACTGATTAATTGCTTTATTATCTTCCGACTCTGCCATCGCCGGCTGTATCGAGTACAGAAAAGAGAATAGGCTCACTAAGAGAACTTTTATTAATGACATTAAATATTTCAAATCCACTATTACTGATGTCACTATAATAGATGACATTGATTATCTAAAGTTTTAGTTCTTAACAAAGTGTGTCGGTTGGGGAATTGTTGGGATAGAGCCTGAGTTTAAGTAGAAAAGGGCACTTTAATAAAGCGCCCTTCATCGTTTATGACATTAATCTCAATGATTCAGCGTGCCTTACACACATCACCAACCACATTGGCGATTAGCCTGAGCGTTCTGCTCATTTAACCAAACTTGTAACGGGGCAAAGTAATCGAGTACGGCACTGGCATCCATCTCCTGACTACCGGTTACAACGTTCAGCGCTTCGGGCCATGGACGGCTTAGCCCCATCTCCAACATAGTATTGAGTTTACTGCCTGCAGCTTTATTGCCATAGATGCTACATCTATGTACGGGCCCCGTATCACCAGCAGTCTCACACAGGGATTTGTGGAATTGGAACTGTAAAATGTGAGCCAGGAAATAACGCGTATAAGGGACATTACCGGGTACATGGTATTTAGCGCCTGGGTCGAAGTCATCTTCACTTCTCTCGATGGGTGCCTTGACTCCCTGGTATTTCTCTCTGAGATCCCACCAGGCTTGGTTATATTTAGCCGGTGTGATTTCACCACTGAACACTTTCCAGCGCCATTGATCTATCATCAAGCCAAAGGGCATAAAGGCGACTTTATCCAAGGCTTGCTTGAGTAACAGGCCGATATCTTTCGAGGCATCGGGGATTTCATCGAGTAAGCCTATCTGTTTGAGATAACTCGGGGTGATAGATAAGGCAATGGTGTCACCAATCGCTTCGTGGAAGCCATCATTTGCACTATTTTTAAAGATGAAAGGCTGCTCTTTGTATGCTCGCTGGTAATAGTTGTGGCCTAGCTCATGATGGATAACGGTAAAATCTTCTGCCGTTTTCTGAATGCACATCTTGATCCGTATATCATCGAGGTTATCCAGATCCCAAGCCGATGCATGACACACAACATCACGATCTTTAGGTTGCACGAATAACGAACGAGTCCAGAAAGAGTCTGGTAGCTCATCGAAACCGAGTGAGCTAAAGAAGTTTTCAGCCTGCTTAACCATTTTGACTTCATCATAGTCATGCTCGGCAAGTAATTGAGTGACTTCATAGCCAGGATCTGCATCTTGTGGCGAGACTTTATCATAGATATTGCCCCAACTTTGCGCCCACATGTTTCCAAGTAAGTGAGCCGGAATTGGTCCATTTGACGGTACAATTTCATCGCCATACTCTTCATTGAGCTCGCCACGAACATAACAGTGTAATGAATCATAGAGGGGCTTAACTTGACCCCATAGTCTGTCTAATTCATTTGAGAACTCATCAGGCTTCATGTCATATTGACTGCGCCACAATACTGACAAATCGGCGTAGCCAAGGTCATTTGCGCCTTCATTGGCCAATTCAACTTCGCGCTGGAACAGAGGACGCATAGGTTTGGCTATCTCACGCCAACCTTGCCATACTTCTAGCAATAATTTGGGGTCGCTGGATTCTGCCATGATTGCGGACAACTCAGGTTGAGTTAAGCAGTGGCCGTCATCGAAGCAATATTTTCCCTTACCATATAAGCCATTGAGCTGTGAACTTATCCCTGCAAGTTCAGCATTTTTATCCGGATCGAGTGGGGCGGGGAGTACCAAAGAACTACGTAAGATATTGAGTTTGCGTTGACTGGCATCATCTAGTTTTAAATCAGTATATTGTGCAGCTTGGGTGGCGAGTCTGACCGATGTTGCGGTAAGTTTCTCACTTGCTGATGCTGACAGGGCCGCTGTATCGTCGGTAATAAAGTTGCTGTAGATCCATTCGGCACGATTTATTTCGACTGACAGCTCACTCAATGTCTGCTCAGACTGAGTTAGGAATTGTTCAGCCTCTTCTGTTTTAGATAATACTGAGTCGTTTTCGTCATTATTCGAGGCATTACAGGCAGATAGTCCTATTGAAAGCGCGATAAGTAGCGAAAGACGTGAAAGCTTCGGCTTGAAAAGTGACATTAATTCAGTTCCTTTGTTGTTTTTGTGTTGGCTATTTTAACCAAAAGCCAACGATTTAAAAGTGGAAGAAAGGAAAAGAAGAGGAATGGAGTGTAAATCTATCTGTAGCCTACAATTGACTAATAATTTTGTTTGACAAAATGTGAACCAATGTTTAATTTAAACGAGTGTTTAAAATAGAGTTAAAGGTCACGGAATGGCAAATCGATCCGATACAAAAACAAGAATACTGGATGCTGCAGAAAAGTTATTTGCAGAGCGAGGCTTTTCTGAAACCTCCTTACGTCTGATCACCAGTAAGGCTGAAGTTAATCTTGCTTCAGTGAATTATCATTTTGGTTCTAAAAAAGAATTGATACGGGCGGTCTTAGCTCGATATCTCGATGTTTTTATGCCTGCAGCTTCGTCTGAAATTGCCTCTCTACAGAGTACAGACAAGGAGGCATCGCTTAATGATATTTTTTCAACCTTAGTCAAACCTTTGTTAGATTTAAATCAACTAAGATCCGAGGGCACTCGTACCTTCTTACAGTTACTCGGCAGAGGCTATATAGAGAGTCAGGGGCACCTCAGGTGGTTTATCACCACACATTACGGTGACCATCTGACTCAATTTGTAAAAGCGGTAGCCGATAGTGCGCCACATATTCCTCCCGCTGAAATGTTTTGGCGTTTACACTTTACCTTAGGCACCGTCGTTTTCACCATGGCTTCGGCGGATGCGTTGACTGAAATCGCGGCGGCTGATTTCGGTGAACACAATGATATTGAAGCTGTCATACGTAAAGTTATCCCTTATCTTTCAGCTGGCGTAGCGGTTCCAGTAACGGCTTAACCTAAGACTTAATTAAACAAAAGGTAGCATCATGACTCTGTTTATACTTGCACTCTTGATCATTATTGTGCTCTTCGGTGTCAAAAATATCAGGATGCAGTTTATTACGCGTCCTGTTTTTTCATTTTTTAAGAAGGTCCTCCCTCCGTTATCTGATACAGAGAAGGAAGCGATGGAGGCTGGCGATGTCTGGTGGGAAGGTGAGCTTTTCAGAGGTAAACCCAATTGGGAAACCTTACATAGCTATGGCAAGCCTAAACTCACAGCAGAAGAGCAAGCTTTCCTCGACAATCAGGTGATGACCGCGCTGACCATGATCGATGATTACGACATAGTGCAAAACCGCAAGGATCTTCCACCAGAACTTTGGCAATACTTTAAGGATGAAGGTTTCTTCGCCCTGATTATTCCTACACAGTATGGCGGTAAGGCTTTTTCTGCGTATGCTAATTCGACCATCGTCAGTAAGCTTGCCAGTCGCAGTGTCAGTGCTGCCGTTACCGTTATGGTGCCAAATTCTTTAGGCCCAGGCGAACTGCTTACCCATTACGGTACACAGGAACAAAGAGAGCATTGGTTACCTAAACTTGCCAGTGGTGAGGCTGTGCCGTGTTTTGCTCTGACGGGACCCGAAGCTGGATCCGACGCAGGTGCTATTCCTGACGAAGGTATAGTCTGTCGCCAAGACTTTGAAGGTGAAGAGGTTTTGGGTCTTAAACTCAACTGGGATAAACGTTACATCACCTTAGCGCCAGTCGCGACGGTACTGGGGCTTGCCTTTCAGATGCGAGATCCTGACGGCTTGTTAGGTGATAAAGAGGCCTTAGGGATCACCTGCGCCTTGATCCCAACAGATCACGCCGGTGTGAAGATTGGGCAGAGACATAACCCGCTTAACATGGCATTCATGAATGGGACTACTCAAGGGGAAGATGTTTTCATTCCTTTAGATTGGATCATCGGTGGGCCACAATATGCTGGCCGTGGCTGGCGCATGTTGGTGGAATGTTTATCTGCAGGCCGGGGGATATCATTGCCTGCACTCGCGACGGCCTCTGGTCACACGGCGACGAAAACCACGACGGCATATAGCTATGTCAGGCATCAGTTTGGCCTTTCTATTGGTAACTTTGAAGGTGTACAAGAAGCGCTCGCCCGAATTATTGCCAATACTTACCAGTTAGAAGCGGCAAGGCGTCTGACGACAACGGGTATTGATCTGAAAGTGAAGCCATCGGTAGTCACGGCTATTGCAAAATATCATATGACTGAGATGAGCCGTGATGTGCTTAACGATGCCATGGATATTCAATCGGGTAAGGGGATTCAACTCGGACCGAAAAACTATCTGGGTCATCCTTATATGGCGAATCCTATCTCAATTACGGTTGAAGGGGCGAATATTCTCACCCGTAGTCTGATGATATTTGGTCAAGGGGCGACGCGTTGTCATCCATATGTGCTTGCTGAGATGGAAACGGCGGTCATGGAAGACAAAGAAGCTGCATTGGAACGCTTCGATTCACTGCTGCTTGGTCATATTGGCTACGCTACTCGTAATGCATTCAGTGCGCTGTTCTGTGCGTTAACCGCGAGCCGTTTTAATCAGACTCCAGTGAGCGGTGAGACTCAGCAGTATTATAAAGACATGTCGAGGCTGTCATCGGCGTTGGCATTTATGACTGATGTTTCTATGTTGATCATGGGTGGAGATCTTAAGCGAAAAGAGATGTTATCGGCAAGAATGGGTGATGTGCTCAGTGAGCTATATTTAGGCTCAGCGACTCTAAAATTGTTTGAAGATAATGGTCGTCAGCAAGATGATCTACCTGCGGTGCGCTATGTGATGGCGACACGATTACAAAAAGCGGCCAAGGCGTTGGAAGAAACGCTACGTAACTTCCCTAACCGTCCTGTTGCTTGGGTGATGAGGGGGCTAATCTTTCCTCTGGGTAACCATTTTAATGGTGCGACTGACAAGATGGCCATCGATCTCGTTAAAGGCATGTCAAAGCCAGGGCCTGCACGTGACCGTATTACCTTCTTATGCCCTGAATTCGAGGGCGATACTAGCGGTATCGCCGACGTTGAACGTGCCTTTATCGCACAGTTTAACTGTAAGCAGATCCATAAGAAGATAAAAGCGGCCCAACGTAGTGGAACCTTACCCAAGAAGATGAGTAACCTACCATTGTTTAATCTTGCTCATGAGACACAAGTTATCGATGGGGCTGAATTAGAGTCAGTGCTTGCAGCAGATAAGTTAAGACTGGCAGCAATCAATGTCGATGATTTTAGTTCTCTGTAACGTCATCTTGTTATCGCTTTAAAAATGAAAAGGACGCTTATGCGTCCTTTTTTATTGTGTTTACAGCGGCAGTTCCAGGCACTGACCAGCAGGGGAGTAGCCTACAAAAAAGCACGCGAAAGCGTGCCCTTTTGACTAACGATTTGGCATTAAGCGACGATCAACACCTTACAAGTATTGGTTCCGCCAATTGTTTCCATCGAATCACCCTTAGTCATAAGGACCATGTCACCAGTTTTTAGGTAACCAGCCGATGCTAGACTTTCTAACGCTTTACGAGCAACGTCTTCGGCTTTGACATCAGTAGAATCAAAATGTACTGCCTGTACACCACGATAAACGGCCATCTTGGCTAATGTCACTTCATGGCGTGATAAAGCAAAAATAGGTAAAGCTGAGCTGATACGAGACATCAACTGAGGAGTCGCACCAGACTCAGTTAACGCGACAATGGCCTTGATACCTTTGAGGTGGTTTGCCGCATACATGGTCGATAGCGCGATAGTTTCTTCAACTGAATCGAAACTTTCATCGAGTCTATGTTTAGAGACTTGAACACTTGGATGGGATTCTGCACCAAGACAGACTTCAGACATTGCCTTGACTGTTTCTTCTGGGAAGTCACCTGCCGCAGTTTCTGCCGATAACATCACTGCATCAGTACCATCGAGCACAGCGTTTGCCACATCCATGACCTCTGCACGAGTAGGCATTGGGCTGGTGATCATAGACTCCATCATTTGAGTCGCCGTGATCACACTTTTGTTAAGCTGACGTGCTCGACTGATGAGTCGCTTCTGTACCGCAACAAGCGCAGGATCGCCAATCTCAACACCTAAATCACCACGGGCAACCATGACAATATCGGATGCTCTGATCACATCATCCATTGCTTCGTCGGTTGCAACCGCTTCAGCGCGTTCAACTTTAGACACGATAAGTGCCTTGCTGCCAGCTTTTAGGGCAAGTTCACGTGCATAATCAAGATCTGCACCTGTACGGGGGAAAGAAACCGCAAGATAATCAACTTGAATTTCGGCAGCAGTAACTATGTCGCGTTTATCTTTCTCAGTTAGCGCGGCAGCAGATAGACCACCACCTTGCTTATTGATGCCCTTGTTATTTGATAACGGCCCGGCAACAGTGACACTAGTGTGTACCTTATTACCTTCAACACTTTCGACTTTCAATTGTACACGACCATCGTCCAACATAAGGATATCGCCGATGCTGACATCGTTTGGCAATTCTTTATAGTCGATACCAACGTGCTTCTCATTGCCTTCACCCTTGGGAAGATCAGCATCTAAGATAAAGCTTTGACCTAAGTCTAACTGGACCTTTTTGTTGTCTTTAAAGGTAGAAACACGAATTTTTGGACCTTGAAGATCACCCAGCACGGCCACATGAACACCGAGTTCGGCGGCTATTCTACGTGTATCTTTAGCACGTTTGATGTGATCTTCAGGTGAGCCGTGGGAGAAGTTTAGTCGAACAACATTAGCGCCAGCTTTTATGATGCGGCGTAAGTTGTCATCGCGGTCGGTAGCGGGACCCAAAGTGGTTACAATTTTGGTTCTGCGGAACATGAGATACTCCGTTAATTTTTAAAAATGTCTGACACCATATTAACAGAGGTTTTGAGATTATGTAGGAAAATTACAAACAAAATGATCTAAAACAATATAATAAATTTGTGAAGAGAAACTGAAAATTAGGGGGAAACGGCAGTACAAAGAAAGTTGTACTGCCTAGGAAGGCAAAGAAAGTCAGTTACATTATAGAATCTTTGTCTATTCTAGACTCTTTCAACACCTCTTTCACTCGCTTTAAACTCTCTCTGAACCTAGGTCCGCGGCGTAAAGTAAAGCCTGTTGCTAATACGTCAATGACCACTAATTGTGCCAAGCGAGATGCCATCGGCAGGTACATATCAGTATCTTCTGGGACTTCCATGGTAAGTGGGAGCGTACATTCGCTAGATAGGGGAGAGTGACGAGCCGTTATGCCTATGACTGCAGCGCCATTTTCACGGGCGAGCCTAGCGATATCAATCATAGACTTAGTTCTGCCTGTATGGGAAATAAGCACAATCACGTCACCTTCTCCACTATTGATACAGCTCATACGTTGCATCAAAACGTCATCGAAACAGATGACGGGCACGTTAAAGCGAAAGAATTTATTCTGTGCGTCATGGGCAACGGAGGCTGATGCACCAAGGCCAAAGAAAGAGATCTTCTTAGCCTGAGTCAGAATATCGACGGCCTTATTGATAGCGCAGGTATCTATGCTCTGCCTGGCCGTATCGAGAGAAGCCATTGATGATTCGAATATTTTTGTAGTATAGGAATCAGGAGTGTCATCTTCTTCCACATGACGGCTGACATAGGGGGTACCATTAGCTAAGCTTTGAGCTAGGTGGAGTTTAAAGTCCGGGAAGCCCTTGGTGTCTAAGCGACGACAGAAGCGGTTAACTGTAGGTTCACTGACATCGGCCATCTTAGCCAGCGTCGCGATACTTGAGTGGATCGCCGTTTGTGGAGAAGCCAAAATGACCTCTGCAACCTTGCGCTCTGATTTACTAAAATGGGTGAGGCTTTTTTGAACCTTTTCTAGGGTATTCATATGCGTACGTCCACTCGAAAAATATGTAATTTTATTATTTCTTTTCTGTCATTTTAGCAAGCTTCTATAAATGAAAAGCTTGACCCGTATGACGGATTATAACTTGGATTAGATTAAAAGTTTCTACTGTATATAGTCATTTAATCACGAAAAGCATACCAGATCATAGGGCAGTATGCCTAGTTAACTAATAGGGGGTATTTTGCAAAATTAAGATGCAATTAACAAATTCTGTTGTTATATTACAACAAATACGTGAATTTCAAATCGATTCGATTGAACACAGTGACATGAGGAGATTGAGAAGCTATGGGCATAACAACACCAGAAGCCAAAGCTTGTGATTTTGTATTGTTTGGTACTAAAGGTGATTTAGCGCGGCGTAAATTACTTCCCTCTTTATATCAGTTAGACAAAGCGGGACTGCTAAATATCGATACTAAGGTACTTGGTGTCGCTAAAGATGGTTTTACTCAAGAAGAATTTAAAGCGTTAGTCGATAAGGCTCTCAAGACCTTCGTGAAAGAGGAACTCTGTGAAGAGACTGTCGAACGTTTCTTACAACGCTGCCATTATGTAGGTACTAATTTTACGGAGTCAGAAGGTTACAAACCTTTCCATGATATACTAGAGCCCGAAAAGCGGGTGATGGTTAGCTATTTCGCGACGCCACCGGCTATTTTTGGTGATATCTGTCGCTGTCTTCATGAACAAAATTTGATTTATCCCGATTCTCGTGTGGTTTTAGAAAAACCCATCGGCTACGATCTCGAATCTTCTAAAGTTATTAACGACCATGTTTCTGCCTTCTTCAATGAAAATCAAATTTACCGTATCGATCACTATCTAGGTAAAGAAACTGTTCAGAATCTTATCGCACTTCGTTTTGCCAATTCATTGTTTGCCTCAAAATGGGATAACCGCACCATAGATCATGTACAGATCACCGTTGCCGAAGAGGTAGGTATCGAAGGTCGTTGGGGTTACTTCGATAAGGCGGGTCAGATGCGAGACATGATCCAGAATCATCTGTTGCAGGTACTGACACTGGTTGCTATGGACCCTCCGGTTGACTTAGATGCTGACAGCATTCGTGATGAAAAGGTCAAAGTGCTCAAATCCCTTCGTCCTATCAATTCTGACAATATCTATGAGAATACGGTTCGTGGTCAATACTCATCGGGATTCTTGCAAGGTTCACCGGTTCCCGGATACCTCGAAGAGGAGGGCGCTAATACTCAATCTAATGCTGAGACTTTCGTTGCCTTAAGAATTGATATCGACAATTGGCGTTGGGCCGGGGTGCCATTTTATCTTCGTAGTGGTAAGCGTATGCCTGCCAAAAGTTCTGAAATTGTCGTTTCTTTCAAGAATCCGCCCCATAACCTATACCGCTCAAGCTATAGGAACTTACCGCCAAATAAATTGACTATTCGACTCCAGCCCCATGAAGGTGTCGAAATTCAGATGATGAACAAGGTACCAGGCCTTGAACAAAAGCAACGACTACAGACGACTAAACTCGATTTAAGCTTCTCGGATACCTTTAAAAACGAACGTATCGCCGATGCCTATGAGCGTCTGTTACTCGAGGCTATGTTGGGTAATCAAGCGCTATTTGTGCGTCGTGATGAAGTCGAACAGGCTTGGACTTGGGTTGACGGAATTATTCAGGCTTGGGAAGAAAGCAATGAGAAGCCAAAACCCTATCCTGCCGGCAGTTGGGGCCCTGTGGCATCCGTTGCTCTAATAGCAAAAGACGGCCGTTCTTGGGACGAGTAAGAGGATCTAGTTATGATTAAAGAAAGTGTGTTCAAATCATTTGATGATAAGACATCATTAGAAAACCAGCTTGCCGATCGTATTGCTAAGCAACTTCAGGAAGCGGTAGATAGCCGTGGAAAAGCGAGTCTGATTGTGTCTGGTGGCTCGACCCCGGTAAAACTTTTCCAACTGCTCAGTCATAAGAATGTTGAATGGAGTGAAGTATACATCACTCTGGCTGACGAGCGTTGGGTCGACAATGATTCTGATGCGTCTAACGAAAAGTTGGTGCGGACTCATTTGCTACAGAATAAGGCACATACCGCCAAATTTCGCGGCCTAAAAAACATGTTCTCTTCTCCGGAAGAAGGATGTGCGATGACCATAGAGCAACTGGCTAATTTCCCGAGCCCATTTGATGTTGTCGTTTTGGGCATGGGTAACGATGGTCATACTTGTTCTTGGTTCCCATGTTCTAAAGAGATAGAAGAAGCACTATCGACAGAAGCATTATGCGTGGCGGTCAATCCTGGTTCTGCACTGAACCCAAGATTGTCATTGTCAAAAACGGCAATCTTGGCCAGTCGTCAAATATATTTACATATCGTTGGTGAGCAGAAATTAGCTGTTTACCGTCAAGCGCTTGAAAACGAAGACGCTAAAAATATGCCGATCAGAGCCGTATTGGCACAACATAAGACACCA
Organism: Shewanella psychrophila; assembly: GCF_002005305.1. NCBI lineage: Bacteria > Pseudomonadati > Pseudomonadota > Gammaproteobacteria > Alteromonadales > Shewanellaceae > Shewanella > Shewanella psychrophila. The sequence goes on along the minus strand of NZ_CP014782.1, from coordinate 1,239,747 downwards.
GTTGACGTTTACTGGAGCGCTTAAGGAGCTATTATGCACGCAGTTGTACAATCTGTAACCGATAGAATTATCGAACGCAGTAAAGTGTCACGGGCTAAATACCTGGCGGCACTCGATGAAGCAAAACAAAATGGTGTTCATCGCAGTTCTTTGAGCTGTGGCAACTTGGCCCATGGATTTGCAGCTTGTAATCCAGATGATAAGCAATCTATTAAAGGCTTAACTAAGGCTAATATAGGCATAGTTACGTCATTCAACGATATGCTCTCGGCTCACCAGCCTTACGAAACTTATCCGGACTTATTGAAGCAGGCTTGTGCCGAAATCGGTAGCGTGGCTCAGGTCGCTGCTGGCGTGCCAGCCATGTGCGATGGTGTGACTCAAGGTCAGCCAGGCATGGAGCTCAGTCTTCTTAGCCGCGAAGTGATTGCTATGTCCACGGCAATTGGTCTTTCTCATAACATGTTCGACGGCGCCTTGTTACTGGGTATATGTGACAAAATAGTGCCTGGCTTATTGATCGGGGCACTTAGCTTCGGTCACCTACCTATGTTATTCGTGCCTGCCGGTCCGATGAAGTCGGGGATCCCCAATAAAGAGAAGGCCCGTATTCGTCAGAAGTTTGCTCAAGGGCTCATCGATAGAACGGCGCTGCTTGAAGCTGAATCAGCTTCTTATCACAGTGCTGGAACTTGTACTTTTTATGGCACCGCAAACAGTAATCAATTGATGCTAGAAGTCATGGGACTGCAACTGCCAGGTTCCTCGTTTGTCAATCCAGATGACCCCTTAAGAGAAGCATTAAGTAAGACTGCCGCAAAGCAAGCATGTCGCTTAACTGAGATGGGTACCCAATATTCGCCTATCGGTGAGATAGTAAACGAAAAATCCATTGTGAACGGTATCGTCGCGTTACTGGCGACAGGCGGTTCGACTAATCTCACCATGCACATTGTTGCCGCTGCTCGTGCTGCTGGCGTTATCATTAACTGGGATGATTTCTCTGAGTTATCAGACGCTGTGCCACTGGTTGCTCGTGTATATCCAAATGGTCATGCGGACATCAACCATTTCCACGCCGCTGGCGGTATGGCTTTCTTAATTAAAGAGCTACTCGATGCCGGAATGCTCCATGAAAATGTGAATACCGTTGCTGGCCAAGGCCTTCGTCGTTATACCCAAGAGCCTAGATTAATCGATGGGGAAATTAAGTGGGTAGACGGTCAAGCGACCAGTCTGGATTCAGAGGTACTGACGTCGGTCGCTAATCCTTTCCAGGCCAACGGTGGTTTGAAACTGCTAAAAGGCAATTTGGGCCGAGCTGTCATCAAGGTGTCTGCTGTGTCTGAGCAACATAGAGTCGTCGAGGCTCCAGCTGTTGTTATCGATGATCAGAATAAACTTGAAGCCATCTTTAAATCTGGCGATCTCGATAAAGATTGTGTCGTTGTCGTTAAGGGGCAGGGTCCTAAAGCTGTTGGTATGCCTGAGCTACATAAGCTCACTCCGATCTTAGGCACATTGCAAGATCGTGGTTTTAAGGTTGCATTACTGACAGATGGTCGTATGTCAGGCGCGTCGGGTAAAGTTCCTGCAGCCATTCATCTAACGCCAGAAGCCCTCGATGGTGGCTTGATTTCCAAGGTACAATCCGGCGACATGATCCGTGTCGATGCACTGACCGGCGATCTAACCTTATTAGTCAGCGACGCCGAACTCGAGGCGCGCGTTGCGGAGAAAGTGGAGCTTCGCGATACCAATTACGGTATGGGCCGAGAGTTATTCGGTGCATTAAGATCAAATTTAAGTAGTCCTGAAACGGGTGCACGCTGCACCAGTGCTATCGACGAAATCTATTAAAGGAAGAGTAACGAATGCCTGAGAATAACTGGTCATTACAACCACAAGATATTTTTAAACGCAGCCCTATTGTTCCTGTCATGGTGATCAATAAGATAGAAGATGCCGTGCCGTTAGCTAAGGCTCTCGTTGCGGGCGGGATCAGCGTACTGGAAGTGACCTTACGTACACCTTGTGCGTTAGAAGCCATCACTAAAATTGCCAAGGAAGTTCCCGATGCACTTGTTGGTGCAGGGACTATTTTAAATGAAGATCAGTTACAGCAAGCTGTCGATGCAGGTGCTCAATTTGTTATTACCCCTGGCGCCACACCTAGCCTGCTAAAAGCTGCTATGGCGGGAAATGTCCCTTTGATCCCGGGCGTTGCCAGCATTTCTGAAGTGATGACGGGCATGTCACTTGGATATACCAATTTCAAGTTTTTCCCGGCCGAAGCATCTGGCGGAGTCAATGCGCTTAAGGCGTTCTCTGGTCCACTAGCAGATATTCGTTTCTGTCCTACGGGTGGGATCACGCCCAGCAGTTACCGTGATTATCTAGCACTGAAGAATGTTGATTGTATCGGTGGCAGCTGGATAGCGCCAACGGATGCGATGGAACAGGGTGACTGGGCTCGCATTACCGCTCTCTGTAAAGAAGCCATTAGCGGGATTTAATGTTAAATGGCTTAATTTGATTTAAGGCTGCCTACTGGCAGTAATGCCGATCACTGAGTCACTATTTTGCATACATAATCACCTTTTATTCACTTTCTGAATTAACGGAATTTGTGTAGCAATCATTGACTAACAGCATAACGAGTAAGGGCTACAGCCAGATTTAGATTAAATCCCCTGTAGCCCTTATTTTATCAATATTTTTTCTTAACTTACCGGCATTAGCCTACTGGCAGCCTTTTTTATAATTCAAAATCACTCGTTTACGCTATTCCAATATTCATCTAACAGAAATTGAGTCTGTTCTGAAATTCTCATGCTAGCTAAGGAGTCTGCTGATGTTGGGGCCGCGACCAGTTTAATAAATTTTTCCAGCATAAGTTCTGCTTGGGGTTTATCCGTTTCACTCTCGATAAATTGATATTCTGCTGGCGACTGCATCCCTGAGCGTTTGTAAAATCCTGTTTTATGTTCAGGGTTGTCGAAGGCAAAGCCTTGCTTCCAGTCAAGAACGAAATCATCAAGCCTGAATATACCAGTATGACCTATGATATCTAAATCCATTAAACCTACGCCGGCATTATAACCGAAGTTGATTGTTGACGATTTTCCATCGGCAAATACCAAGAGACCACTGCCACGAATAACGGCATCAGTTTGATTATCCCGAATGATTGAGCCCTCGACCTTAATGAGATCTGATTCAGGTCTTAAGTATTCAGTAATAGCGCGCATACAATACCAAGCCATATCGCCGACGGCACCGGTGGGTTCCTTCTCTAAATCAAAACGTATGTTGTCTCTTTCCATCAGTGGGAAGAAAAAATTACTATTAACCGCCTGAACTTCACCTATCTCATCGAGTTGTAATGCTTGTAATTGAGGTGAACGCTGATGATGAACAAAGTGCGTTGCATCCATAAATGCGACTCGATTTTCTCGAGCTGCTGAGGTGATCCGTTTCAATGAAGCGAGATCGGCGAAAGGTTTTTCAGCTATTATGTGTTTGTTTGCATTGGTTGCGGCGATAGAAATCTCTTCTCTTACAGAAGTCGGCGTGGCGATGTAGACGATATCGACTTTATTCGAGTTTATTAAATCTTGCCAAGAGGTAAACACATTCTCAATCTCGTGTTCTTTTGCAAAAGATTCGCTAGAAGATAGTCGTCGACTTGCGACTGCTGTGAGAGCAATACCTTTAGCCGCTTTGATTGCACGAGCTAGCACTCCTGCAATTAAACCGCTACCGACGACCCCTACACGTAATTGATCCATCTTAACTCCTAGGTTCTATAATCCGTTGAAAGTGAGATATAAGACTGCCTTAAAACGCCTTGTATCGAAAGATATTTTTTGTTTTCATTGAGAGCAATAATATGAAACTGATAGGCAATACCATTGTTACCCAGCTACTGCAATTGAGTGTCATATCACACTATTTGATACTAAATAATAATACTAATATACTTTGATCATCAAACTATATTAAAATCATTTTGTTTGGCTCTCAAACTAGTTTAGAGGCCTTTTAAAAGTGATAAAAATTAAGGTTAACAATGAATAATAAAAATCATGTGGCAGGTGGATGGCAGCATACACATAATTTTGCTTCGGTTAGTGATGCCGGAGAGCGTAATACCCGTTATGTACTCTACTTGACTGTGGTGACCATGATTACCGAAATCGTCGCAGGAACCGTTTATGGTTCGATGGCATTACTGGCTGATGGTTGGCATATGGGGACCCATGCCGCGGCATTTATGATCACGCTGTTTGCGTATCATTACGCAAGAAAACATGCCAATAATCCGGCATTCTCCTTCGGGACAGGAAAGGTCAGTGTGTTAGGTGGCTTTACTAGTGCCATTGCCTTAGGACTAGTGGCGCTCATCATGTTGGTTGAATCTGTCATGCGGGTATTTAATCCACATCAGATTCAATTCAATGAAGCTATTATGGTTGCCATTATTGGGCTGACGGTGAATGTGATCAGTGTTTTCTTATTAAAGGACCATCACACACACGATCATTCCCACGGTCATTCCCATAGTCATACAGCAGAAGATACTCATGAACATACTCAGACTCATGATCATAATTTAAAGGCTGCATATTTCCATGTGCTTGCAGATGCATTGACGTCAATACTCGCCATAGGTGCCTTATTATTAGGTAAACTCTATGGCTTAAATTGGCTAGACCCTGTCATGGGGATCGTCGGCTCCGTTATTATCACAAGGTGGGCTTGGCAGTTATTAAAACAAACGGCACCGATACTGTTAGATACGAGTATCGAAAATGATTATAAGCAAGATATAGTTCAGGCTATCGAGTTGGGGACTCAAGATACCATTTCGGATATTCATGTATGGCGGATCAGCGGCGATCACTATGCAGCCGAACTTGCTATCGTAACGCCAGAACCTAAAGAAGCCGCTTTTTATAAAAATAAATTGAGTCAGTTCACACGTCTTAACCATTTGACTATTGAAGTTAATACCTCAAATCGGGCAGAATATAGCGCATAATATTAATAAGTGCTCATGGTTGTTTGTCATGAGCACTTGCATCTATTTAAGAGAAGTAAATGAAGTCTACAGAAGATCAGTTGAACCATGTCATGGTTGAATTCTATGAGAAACTTTCTTCCTGGGAACAGGCCGTGGTAAAAGATAATGGCCACAGTTTGCCACAGATCCACACGGTAGAGATTTTAGGCGGCCATGGCGCTATGAGGATGAAGGAGCTTGCAGATAAAATTGGAGTAACTACAGGCACACTTACGGTACAAATCGATAAGATGGTTAAAGCAGATCTGGTGACTCGCATGCCCCACGAGTCAGATAGACGCTCAATTTTAGTAGATCTCACCCATAAAGGACAAGAGTTATTTCGAGAGCATGATGCGTTACATCTGCAGCTAACAGGAGAGCTAACCGCCAAGTTTTCTGATGCTGAGAGAGTACAACTGCTTAGCTTTATGCAGCGTATCAATGCCGAATTTTAATATCTAGCTCATCTTTACTAGATGTACTTCCTTGTTAGCGAAATTCCTCCTGATGCTTAGTAGAAAACGATAATTATCTCGTACACACATTTTTTTCACAGCGCTAGAACTAAACTTAGTTATAACTTTTGTTTAGTGTCGTTGTCCCTATGTCGAATAGATCTAAATCTGCGACTCGTTCTCATATGCTTGGGCGAGGTTTTTGGTTTGAGTCAGCTTCGATAGCTTGTTCAACTGGCTTGTACTAAGCGCTCGTTTTACAATTTTAATTAACTGTATTCTTGTCGATATTATCTAGTGAGTGAGGATCCGTGTGCTAACTCGATTAAAAAATCCAACTGTCATCCAATTTACCCTATTCATTTCTATTTTCTATGTTGTGGTCTTCAACATACCGTTTTTTAGAATCGTCCAGACTGGCATAGAAAAGCAGGGGGAGGTCGACCCTCTGTTTATTGCAACAATCCCGCTATTCTTGATTTTTGCCTTGAGTTTTCTATTTTCACTATTTACCTTTAAATATTTGCTAAAGCCTTTCTTCATTTGTGTCACCTTGCTTTCTTCCAGCGTATTTTTCGCGGCACTGCAATATGGTGTCGTATTTGATTATGGGATGATTGAAAACACGGTGCAGACCAATTCGGCTGAGGCATTTACCTATATTAATTTATCCTCTGTGGTCAACTTCCTGCTAACGGGGCTATTGCCTTCATTTGTGATATTAAAACTGAATATCAAGTATAAACCTGTGATAAAGGAGCTACTGCATAAATTTGCATTCATGTTGTTAATGCTGATTGGAATAGGGGTTATAGGTTTCTTTTATTATCAAAATTATGTGTCTTTTGGGCGAAATAATGATGAGTTAAAACGTTTTATTATTCCGACTTATGTGATTGCTTCGATCGCCAAGTATACTAATATCAACTATTTACAGACTCCTCTGGTGTATAAACAGATAGGCTTAGATGCGGTTAACGAGACTCGAGATACAAATAAGAAGCCTAATCTGATGGTGATGGTGCTTGGCGAAACAGCCAGATCGATGAATTATGAATATTATGGCTATGATAAACCCACTAACACTTATACCAAGCCATACGGTATGACCGCATTTATGAATACGACCTCATGTGGCACGGCTACCGCAGTTTCTGTGCCTTGTATGTTTTCTAATATGACTCGCAACGACTATGATGCCAGCGAAGCCAAGGCCCGAGACGGTGTGATGGATGTATTGCAACATGGTGGCATAGAACTGCTTTGGCTCGATAATGATAGTGGCTGCAAAGGGGTGTGTGATAGGGTGCCACATCTGATGGTAAAGCTAGACAGCGACCCTAAGCTTTGTAATGGACAATATTGTTTTGATCAGGTGTTATTGAATGAGTTGGACAAAGCGCTGGCAGAACTTAAGAACAAGGATAGCTTGCTGGTATTACACATCATAGGCTCTCATGGGCCGACATATTACTTACGTTATCCAGAGGAACACAGAAAGTTTACCCCGGATTGTCAGAGAAGTGATATTCAAAATTGCAGTGATGAAGCTTTGATGAACACCTATGATAACACCATACTTTATACTGATTATATTGTTGCTCAAGTTATAGATAAACTCATGTCACAGCAAGATAGGTACGATACTGGGATGATCTATGTGTCTGATCATGGGGAATCCTTGGGGGAAAAAGGCATGTACCTCCATGGTGCACCTTATGCAATCGCGCCAGACGAACAGATACAGATCCCTATGCTCACTTGGTTTTCTGAAAATTTCGCCTCTGAAAATAACCTAGACTTGGCTTGCCTCAATGATAAGGCACAAGTCGGTGGTTTTTCTCATGATAATATTTTTGATTCTTTACTTGGAATAATGAATGTAAAATCAGAAGTATACGATAAAAGCTTAGATATATTCAGCTCATGTAGGCTGCCTAAATAAGTAAATAGTTCACAAAGGGGATGGCAACATCCTCTTTTTTGTTTATTGTTAGTACTCTTACTCAATTGTGAACGGATCTTCTGCGCTAACGAGATCCATAAAACTCTACTTATAATCATTCACAGGGTGGTGGAAGCATGAACTTAGCGAAACACCTATCAGATACAGAGCTATCAGCAAAAATCCTCAGACATGCAGTACCTAAAATGTCTGAACTCAATATTCCCGTCACGCCTGTAAATTATGCCGTTTGGTATGAATATTATCTCGGTATTAATTTAGACCTTAAACGCGCCATCGATGGCCTTATCTCAAATGGCATCACTTTTTGTACGGAAGTGAATGATGGGCTTCACAAGAATTTCATTCAAGAAAAATCACCAGAAGTGATTGAAAATGTTCAAATTGAAACTCAAATCATTATCAATAGTTTATTCAGTAAAGTCAGCAAGTTGACTCAAGGTACAGCCCGTCTTTCTGATACCTTATCTGACTTCAGTCAAGAGTTAAAACAACAGCCAGATGTCGAAGTCCTTAATACGCTGGTCAATAGCTTAGTCGATAATATTGAAGGGGTGATTTTAAGTAATAAACAGATGGAAGGGAGCTTAAATACCATGCGTGATGAGGTGAGCTCTTTAAAAATCGAAATGGAAAGTCTTAATCTGGTTGCCATGACAGATCAACTCACATCACTCAACAATCGGCGTAGCTTTGAGGATGAGGTGATGAAACATATGCAAGAGTTTATTCAAACCCAGTCTCCAAGTTGTTTACTCTTGATAGATATCGATCATTTTAAACAGTTTAATGATACCCATGGTCACTTAGTTGGGGACAAGGTGCTGGCATACGTGGCTTTAGCATTGAAGCAAGCGGTGAAAGGGACTGATTTTGTTGCCCGATATGGCGGTGAAGAGTTTGTGATCTTGCTGCCAAACACTGAGTTGACAAATGCATTGGTGGTCGCTGAGCAATTACGCAAGGTGATTGCAGAACGTAAATTAACCATAGGTAAAGATAAGAAATTATCTTTGGGGTCAATTACTGTATCACTGGGAGTGTCGGCCCTTACTCTCAGTGATGACCGAGAAAGCTACTTTGTCAGGGCCGATGAAGCACTGTATCGTGCCAAATCAACGGGTAGGAACCGTGTTTGTAGTGAATAACACGTGAAGCTATCAGGCTTAATGTGAGCCTGATAGCTGATGTATGACTATTTCAGTTGCATATCCATCTTAATCAAGTGCTCTTCCATATCGAAAGTCACAGTAAAACCAAGACGTTTAGCGAGATTTGCCATGCTACGATTTTCAAACATGGTATAGCCAGTGAGCACCTGAGTATCATTAGTCTTGTAATAAGCGATCAGTTTTTCCAAAAGCAACCTACCTAACCCTTGCCCCTGATGGTCGCTCCTCACGGCCATGGCAAATTCAGCTTCAGTATTATCCGGATCGATAGAAGCCCGTATAGCGCCAAGTGTGATCTCTTCGCCATCATCACTCTTAGATGTCGCAATAAAGGCCATTTCCCGGGCGTAATCGATTTGAGTTAACACGGCCATCTCTTCGTGGGTCATTTTTGAACGAACACCGAAGTAACGTTTATACCTGTCTTCATCAGACAAGGAGTTGTCGAATGCCAGATGCTTAGGTTCATCCTCTGGTAAAATGGGCCTCAGCATAATGTCTTGACCGTTTTTCAATCTAGCCACTTGTTCCAATTCCTTTGGGTAGGGGGAAATAGCGAGACGAGAGGTGTTATCGAGGGGGTGTTCATTGAGCTGTATGTTCACATCAAGCATAGTAATGTTTTTCCCCGCACATAGCACAGGGTTAAGATCGATACTGGCGATTTCGGGACAATCGATCACCAGATGGGATATTTGTGTCAACATCACACATAGCGCGTTCATATCCAGGCCCAAAGGAAGATGACGATCCTTAAGCTTCTTGGTCTTAAGCGCTTGGATCACCATGTATCTTGCTAAAGCCATATTCAATGGTGGTAGGGCAACTACTGCATCTGTAGAGGGTTCCCATTCAGAACCTCCTTCACCGAGTAAGATCGCTGGACCAAAAACCGGATCGTTAATGACTGCGACGCGGATCTCTTGCGCCCCAGCCGTTAATGCCATCTTCTGTACTAACAAGCCTTCGAGACGCGCATCTGGATTGGTAGACAACACACGCTCTTTTATGGCTATTGCCGCCTGTATTACTTCATTTTTGTTGCTTAAGTTAAGCATGACCCCGTGGACATCGGATTTATGATGTATATCGGGTGATTGCACCTTTAAGGCCACCGGATAACCAATATCTTGGGCTATCTCAGCAGCACTATGAGGATCTTGGGCGACATAGGTGTCGATGGTTTTTAATCCATAGGCACTTAATATTTCTTGTGAATCATGGGTTTCTAATATTTTTTTTCCCGATTTCTTGGCGTTAACTAGTGCGGCTTTCGCTTGGTATGCATTTGTTGGAATATTATCTGGTATCGATTGGGGCACTTCCTGCAGAAGTTTCTGGTTTCTTCGGTACTCAACCATGTGCATAAAGGCGCCAACGGCTCCCTCTGGCGTACGGTAGGTTGGGAGTCCGGCTTGATTAAAACGTTTACGTGCCTGATAAGCGGCATCTTCACCACTCCAGTTGGTTAGGATATTGACCCTTTTCCTGTTGGGGTGCTTGGTCACCATTTTAGCTAAACGATCGGCTATTTCAACGCTATCCCCTAAAGCAGAAGGTGAGTGCAGTATCAAGATAGCATCGGCTAAATTGCTGTTCATCATGATTTCTACTGCTTTAGTGTAGCGCTCTGCATCTGCATCTCCACCTATGTCTATGGGGTTTTGGCCAGACCAGGTTGAGGGCAAAAGTTGGTTTAGCGCTTGGTAAGACACATCATCTAATGCTGCAGACTTTCCACCCCCTAACATGAGTTGGTCTAAAGCGAGTACGGCTGGCCCGCCTCCATTGGTGATAATGGCCAGGCGCTCACCGAGCAGCGGGGAGGAGTGGGCTAAGGTTTCAACGGCGGCAAAGAGTTCGATTAAGTCATTGACTCTAAGCATACCAGCGCGCCGAAAAGCGGCTTCATAAACAGCATCATTTCCCGCTAGTCCACCAGTATGAAGTTTTGCGGCGTTGGTCCCTTCCAGGCTGCGCCCTGATTTTATCACCAATATGGGTTTGTTACGGGACGCAGCGCGTGCAGCTGAGAGGAAATGGCGTTTCTCATTTATTGAATCGATATAAAGCATGATTGCACTGGTGCGTGAGTCTCTGCCTAAATAATCGAGCAGCTCATCGAAATCGATATCTGTGGTGTCCCCCAGAGAAATAAAAGAGGAGAAACCTATGCCCTTGTTATTAGCCCAATCGAGAACTGTTGTGCATATGGCCGCCGATTGTGACACGAAGGCTATTTTTCCTGGCAGGGCACTAGTATGAGCCAAACTGGCATTCAAGCCTAAATTCGGCAGCATCATACCTAAACTGTTGGGTCCAAGGAGTCGCATGCCATAGCGCTTAGCATTATTTTTGGCCTGAGTGAGCAGATCAACCCCCATATCATTCAACTGCTGGCCCATCCCTGAGGCATTGATGATGGCTGTCTTACAACCAAATTGAGCTAATGTTTCGACAATGCTTGGTACCTTGTCCGCGGCGGTGCAGATGATGGCTAAATCAGGTTTTAACGGCAGAGCTTCAATATTGGGGTAGGCGAGGACACCGAGCACAGCTTGATACTTTGGGGTGACTGGCATGATAGGACCTGAAAACCCGCCAGCGAGCAAGTTCCTCATAATGACATTACCGGCACGTTTTTCAGTATTTGAGGCACCAATAATGGCTACTGATTTAGGGTTAAATAGGCTATGTAACGTACGCTGACTCATTAGTGCTTCCTTTTATCACTGGGTGACTCACTACATTGTTCTTATATACAGAATTTATGATAGAGATTATTACAACTTAGTGACACACCAGATATTTAAACAATCACCTTGATGATCACATATTTAAGCAGACAGGTCTAATCACTTAACAAGGTAAAACCCTAAGTTTAGCGCTATTTTTTATTGCAATCTCAAGGCATATTTATTCATTTTTTGATACAAGGATGCTATCGAAATGCCCCGTAAAAAGGGCTTACTTAAATTCAAACGATTGATGCATTCCAGTCAAAATTTCAATATTTTATCGTTATAAATTTGCTGTGTATTTTGATGGCTTTGCTTTGACTTTCCGTTTTCTTCCATGATAGGAAACAAATTGTATAGGAGAAATTAAATCCTGTAATTGTGGTTTATATTCTTGCTGATCACTTTGTTTTGAAAGCCTTCATCCTGTTGATAGTAAATGATTATGTTATATATTCTCTACTGTTTTTAACTGACGTTAACCTAAGTCGTATCGCTTAAATACCAAGGTGTATGTTAATGAAATGTGTTGATTTTATATAATTGACACTTGTGTCAGGTTTTTTGTTCTGATATACCTAAATTAACAAAAAGTGAGCACACACCGATTTACAAGATCAAGTACGGGACAAATTATGACAATGAGTACAGTTCGTTTCTTATTCAATAATGATGTAGTGACATTAGAAAACATAGACCCGAATTTGACGGTTCTGCAATATCTGCGCGAAAAGACATTTAATACAGGAACCAAGGAAGGTTGCTGTTCTGGTGATTGCGGGGCTTGTACCGTCGTGGTCGCTGAATTAGAAAATAATAAACAAGAATTAAATTACAAATCGATAAACTCGTGTATTAGCTTTGTAGGTAGCTTACATGGCAAGCAACTCATTACGGTGGAAGACCTCAAAGACGGCGCTAAATTACACCATGTGCAACAATCAATAGTCGATAACCATGGCTCACAGTGTGGCTTTTGTACACCAGGTTTTGTGATGTCGTCGTTTGCCTTACATAAAGTCAGTAGCAAGCCGAGTAGAGGCGAGGTTATCGAAGCGCTTGCTGGAAATTTATGTCGTTGCACCGGATATCGCTCGATAATAGATGCCGCCATGGAGTCTAGTGAGCATGAACAGGCCGATTCATTTACTAAACACTATAAACAAACAGTGCAGCATCTCAATAATTTCAAACAACTACCATCCGCCAGTCTCTCAGACAGCCAACGCAGTTATTTTGCACCCAAAAATGCAGCGGAGCTGGCACAGAAACTCATTGAGCAGCCCAAGGCAACCTTAGTGGCTGGTGGTACCGATTTAGCGCTATCTGTCACTCAAAACTTAAATATCATTAACGATTTAGTGTATTTGGGTGATGTTTCTGAGCTACGTACCCTTGAAAACAATGATGATCAATTTGTGATTGGTTCAGCAGTACCCTATACCGAGTTTACGCCAATGCTACACGATGAATATCACGAGCTCGGTGAGATGATTGAACGTATAGGCTCCAGACAGGTGCGTAATAACGGTACTTTAGGTGGCAATGTCGGTAACGCCTCACCAATAGGTGACATGCCGCCTGCGCTCATTGCATTAGGGGCCGAAATGACTCTACAACGTGGTGATAAAGAACGAAAAATTGCGGTTGAAGATTACTTCATCGCTTACAAAAAAACCGTGTTGAAAGATTCAGAGTTCATTAAAAATTTCTACATACCCAAAGCCAAACCCGGACAGTTTCTTAAGTTATATAAGATTTCAAAACGCATCGATGACGACATTTCAGCAGTACTGGCTGCTTTCTTCATTGAGCTAAAAGATAATATTGTCATCGACTTGCGGATTGCTTTCGGTGGTATGGCTGGTATTCCTATGCGCGCTAAACACTGTGAAGCAGCCTTATTGAATAAACCATTAACCCAAGCAAATATCACAGTGGCTCAGCAGGCATTAACACTGGATTTTAATCCTATGTCAGATGTACGCGCGTCAGACAAATACCGAATGAAAGTTACGCAAAACTTAATGCAAAAATGTTATCTCGAATTGCAAAACAGAACAATTGAAACACGGGTGGTTAGCTATGCGTAGTCTTATCGAAATAAATAAAGCCAATTTGTCAGACATAAGTCTAACTAGCGTAGGTTTAGGTGGTGTTGGTCGTTCAAAAAAACACGAAAGCGCCGAAAAGCATGTGAGTGGTGAAGCGATATATATCGATGATAGGCCTGAACTTCGAGGGCAGTTACATGCCGCTATAGGCCAAAGTAGTGTTGCCCACGCCAATATTAAATCCATGGATCTCTCTGCTGTAAAAGCGGCTGAAGGTGTCGTCGCTGTGATCACGGTAGACAATGTGCCGGGTCATACCGATATTGGTCCAGTATTTCCTGGCGATCCTGTTCTTGCTATTGGGAAAGTCGAATATGTGGGTCAGCCAATCTTTGCTGTCGCAGCAATAAGCCATGACTTAGCAAACCGTGCAGTCAAGCTCGCTAAAATTGATTATGAAGAGCTAGAGGCTGTGTTAAGTGTCAAAGATGCCTTAGCGAAGCAAAGCTTTGTTCGTCCACCGTACACCATGAAGCGAGGCGATTCAGAAACGGCTATTGCCAGTGCTGAACACCAATTATCTGGTGAAATCACAGTCGGCGGCCAGGAGCACTTTTACCTAGAGGGTCAAATTTCTTCTGCTGAGCCGACTGAAGAAGGAGGCATGCTAGTGTTTTCTTCTTCCCAGCACCCGAGTGAAGTGCAAAAGCTGGTTGCTGAAGTATTGAATATTCCACTTAACATTGTAGTTGTTGACACTCGCCGTATGGGCGGAGGATTTGGCGGTAAAGAGACACAGGCGGCGCCTTGGGCATGTATTGCGGCCCTGCTTGCCAATGAAAGTAAGCGTCCGGTAAAGCTTAAACTAAACCGCTCAGACGATATGTGTATGACAGGCAAGCGTCATCCTTTTGAAAACGATTATACAGTTGGGTTTGATAGTCAGGGCCAAATCAAAGGCATTAACATTAATGTCAATGGTAACTGTGGTTACTCGCCGGATCTTTCCGATGCCATCGTCGACAGAGCCATGTTCCATTCTGATAATGCCTATTACTTAGATCAGGCCACTGTTACGGGAAATCGTTGTAAACTCAATACGGTATCCCACACTGCGTATCGTGGGTTTGGTGGCCCCCAAGGCATGATGACCATTGAGATGGTTATGGATGATATTGCGCGTCACTTAGGAAAAGATCCCTTAGAAATTCGTAAGATCAACTTCTATGGCACAGATGACCGCAATGAAACTCACTATCATCAAAAGGTTGAGCATAACAAGATCCCAGAACTGATAGCCTCACTAGAGCAAAGCTCTGATTATCGAGTTCGTCGTGAAAACATCAATCTGTTCAATAGTGAAAACACCATTTTGAAAAAAGGGATTGCCTTAACGCCCGTTAAATTCGGGATCTCTTTTACTGTTCAACACCTTAACCAGGCCGGTGCGCTCGTGCATGTGTATACCGATGGCACGATTCATCTAAACCATGGTGGCACTGAGATGGGTCAGGGATTATTTACCAAGGTTGCACAAATCGTTGCCGAAGAGTTTCAGGTAGACGTAGATACGGTTGGTGTATCGGCAACCAGAACCGATAAAGTGCCCAATACTTCACCCACTGCAGCCTCGTCTGGTACTGACTTAAATGGTAAAGCGGCCCAGGCTGCAGCTAAAATTATTAAGCAACGCCTGATTGAGTTTGCCAGTAAAAAATACAGTGTAGATCAAGATGAGGTTATCTTTGCTGAAAACCAAGTCCATGTAGGTGTGGAGAGATTTAGCTTCGCTGAATTTGTGCAACAGGCTTATATGGGACGAGTCGCATTATCGGCGACAGGTTTCTATAAAACACCTAAAATTCACTTCGATCGTGTAACGGGTAAGGGTCGGCCATTTTTCTATTATTCCACTGGTGCAGCGGTATCTGAAGTGCTTATCGATACCTTAACCGGTGAATATAAAGTTTTGCGCGCAGATATCTTGCATGATGTGGGTCATTCACTAAATCCAGCGATAGATATTGGCCAAATTGAAGGTGCTTTTATTCAAGGCATGGGTTGGTTAACCACAGAAGAATTGGTTTGGAATGAACAAGGCCGACTGTTATCTAATAACCCTGCAACCTATAAGATCCCGGCAATCAGCGATGCACCTGTTGATTTTCGTGTCAATTTAGTCTCTGACGATCCAAACCGTGAGCAGACCATTTATAACTCGAAGGCGGTGGGTGAACCACCGTTTATGTTGGGGATGTCTGTTTGGTCAGCGTTAAAAGATGCGATCTCAAGCGTATCAGATCACAAATTAAGCCCCGCACTTGATACACCAGCAACGCCTGAACGAGTGCTGTGGGCGGTTGAATCCATGAAAGCCTGCAATCAAGGTTAAGAGACTATAGGGGAATATGATGACAATGAACTGGAGCAGCGCGGCTAATAAACTAAGTACGCAAGGCAGAGCTTATGTCTTAGTGACACTCGTGGGTGTCTCTGGTTCAACCCCAAGAAACAGCGGCACTAAAATGGTGATCAGCCAAGATGACATTTTTGACACCATAGGGGGAGGGCACCTTGAGCATAAAACCATTAAATACGCTAGAACCATGCTGGCAGTCGGCAAGAACTACCAACATTTAGAGCATTTTCAATTGGCGAGTAATTTAGGTCAGTGCTGTGGTGGCAATGCTAGCGTGTTATTTGAGTGTTTTACCGCTGTTGGTGTGAACATCATGCTGTTTGGAGCCGGGCATGTAGGCAAGGCTTTGATCCCCATATTGGCTCAACTGCCTTGTCATGTCACTTGGGTCGATAGTCGTGAAGAGCAATTTCCGACCATGGACACTTACCCTAATGTGACTAAAGTGGTGAGTGAGGAGCCGGAGTTTGAAGTCGGTTCTATGCCCGAAAACAGCTATTTTGTGGTGATGACTCATAACCATCAAATGGATTTTGAAATATCTCAAGCTGTGCTCAAGCGTGCAGATTTTAGTTACTTAGGCCTTATCGCCTCTGACACGAAATGGCGTCGTTTTAAGCAGCGCTACAAGCACAGAGATGTAGATCAAAACCAAGTGGCTCGTATGAGCTGCCCAATTGGACTCGAGCAGGTGGGCGGTAAGTTGCCCATTGAAGTTGCTGTGTCTGTTTCGGCTGAAATTATTAACAAGTATCAAGCCGAAGAACAAAAAATAGTAGAACAAAAGCGACAGGTTGAGCAAGTTCTGAATCAGAGGCTAAATACCGGTTCACAAGCTGTATCCAGAAAACATCCGAGTTCACAACAGGGCGTTAATTGGAAAGAATTAAAGCAATTGCTTAATGCCGATTAGGCATTTGCTAACGTATTAAACAGGAGTCACAAGGTGGCTCATTATGCCCTACAGAGTAAAAAGGAAAAATAACTAATGATGTTAGATATAGATACACAACAACAAAACAAGTTAAGTGGTGAGCCCCTCGAATTAGAGCGCCAGCTAAAAACGCACTGTGTCGACTTAGCCAGTGAGGCGGTTGGCGGTGAAACCTTGTCTTGTAGTGATGATTTTTTTGCTGAAATGGAAAACTTGATTAAACCGGGTCGAGGAATATTTATTGATGATAAATTTACCGATCGCGGTAAGTGGATGGACGGTTGGGAGTCTCGTCGCAGCTACGGTCGTGATAATGGCCGTGAGTTCGATTGGTGTATTATCAGGCTTGGCATAAAGGGCGTTATTCGTGGTCTTGATATCGATACCAACTACTTCCGTGGTAATGCGCCTGAGTCTGTGTCGGTAGAAGCATGTATCAGCGAAGTAGAACCCGGTGCCGACACGGTATGGCATACCGTTTTACAGAGAAGCTCTGTCGAAGCCCATAGCCAAAATATTTTTGCTATTAGCAATGATACTGCCTGGACCCATATCCGTTTTAACATGTTCCCAGACGGCGGTGTGGCTCGTATACGTGTTTATGGCGAGGCCGATGTGAATTGGGAGCATTTCATTGCTGGAGAGCTAATCGATTTAGCTTACATCAAGAATGGTGCTAAAGCGCTATTAGTCAGCGACATGTTCTTTAGTGATAAGAATAACTTAATCATGCCTGGCCGAGGTAAGAACATGGGGGATGGCTGGGAAACTAAACGTCGTCGCGATCTCGGACCTGATTGGTCGATTGTTAAACTTGCCAGTCGTGGATGTGTTGAAAAAGTGATCATAGATACCTGTCATTTTAAAGGTAACTTTCCTGATACTTTTACCTTGGAAGGTATGGTAACGGACAGTGATGACTTTAGTAACGGCCAGCAGGAAGATAAATGGCAACCCATTATTGCTCGCACCAAACTCTATGCTCATCGCGAACACCTCTTTATTAATGAGATTCTTGCTGATGAGGATCAGACCTATACCCATGTACGTTTGAATATATTCCCTGATGGCGGTATATCACGCATGCGTGTGTTTGGTAATCGTAAAGTTTAGGTGGTGTTTATATGAACTTAGAACAATTAAACCGCTTATCTGTTGAAGATGCTACACATGCCTTTATGCAGTGTTGTACGGCATCTAATTGGGTTGAGGCTATGGTACAGGCGCGTCCTTTTATTGACGAGCGAGCGTTAGCTTACCAAGCCGATCTTGCTTGGGCTAAGTCGTTGGAGCCAGATTATTTAGAGGCGTTTGAAGGTCACCCTCAAATCGGTAATGTGAATACCCTGAGGGAAAAATATGCCAATACTAAGGAGCTGGCCAGTGGTGAACAAAGCTCAGTGAATCAGGCCTCTGAGCAAGTTTTACTGGATTTAGCCCAAGGTAATGCCGACTATCTCGAAAAGTTTGGTTTTATTTTTATTGTGTGCGCGACGGGTAAGAGTGCACTGCAGATGCTTGCCTTGTTACTCGCACGCTTGCCTAATAATAAAATTACAGAACTCGCTAATGCCGCTGAAGAGCAGCGTAAAATCTTCCACTTGAGGTTAAATAAACTAATATGAGCCAAATAACTACTCATGTCCTAGACATCACTCGTGGGCTCCCCGCACAGGAACTGCCTATCACATTATCTGTCAAAAACGGTGATGCTTGGCAAGAATTAGCTTCGGGTGTGACTAATTCAGATGGTCGTATTGCAGGTCTTTTAGCCGACAATATTGTGCTCGATGCTGGGGTTTACCGTATGCATTTTGAGACCAAGTGTTACTTCGAGGCCAATAATGAGAAGGGGTTTTATCCTTTTGTTGATATTGTATTCGAACTCGATGGGACAAATAGTCATTACCATATTCCCTTGTTATTAAGCGCGTTCGGTTATTCAACTTACCGCGGCAGCTAAGGGAGTACTCTAATGGAAAACAGCATTACGGATAAATTACAGATCATCACGGCAAAACCTCTAACTCGGGAAGCCTTTAGTGCCTTTGGTGATGTGATTGAAGCCAGCAGCGATGCAAAAAACTTTGCAATTAATGGCGGGTTGACTCATCGCTATCACGATTTGGCTAAGGTAGATGTCAATGATAATGATGGCCATACCTTGATCAGTATTTTCCGCTCAAAGCCATTAGAGCAACCCATAGCCATAAAGATGATGGAGCGTCATCCCCATGGGAGCCAGGCATTTGTTCCTTTGGGGAACAATCCGTTCTTAGTGGTTGTGGCTCCTGCTGGTGAATTTAATATCAATAATATTGAAGTCTTTATCGCGAGATCGAGTCAAGGAGTGAATTACCACAAGGGGACCTGGCATCATTTCTGTCTAACATTAGAGAGTGAAAGTGACTTTTTAGTCATTGACAGAGGGGGCGAAGGGGATAACTGTGACTCACTGGAGTTAGATGGTTCACTCTTAATGGTGCAAGAGTAAGTGCTTGATTTTGCAATGTAAAAAATAAATATCGTAATGAGATAATAAGAACTTAAAGATACGATGAGAAGGTAAGTATGATGTTAAAAGTTTATCGAGGCGAGTTATTGCACTTTTTGGCTGACCCCGCCAAAGTTGCCCTACAAGAAAGCTACCAGCATATAGAAGACGGGTTGTTAATCATTAAAGATGGTTTGATTGATCAAGTGGGTGAAGCATCTGAGTTGTTACCTCTGTTAGATGAAGGCGTTGAGGTGATTCATTATGAAAATGGACTCATTATGCCAGGCTTTATCGATACTCATGTGCATTACCCGCAAACTGAAATGATCGCCTCATATGGTGAACAGCTACTTGAATGGTTGCAAAATTATACTTTCCCGTTTGAGCGCCAATTTTCAGATTTAGAGCACGGTAAAAAAGTGGCTGAGTTTTTCTTAACTCAACTTCTTGACGCTGGAACTACCACAGCACTTGTATTTGGTACGGTACATAAAGAATCGGTCGAGGCATTCTTTACCGTTGCTCAACAGAAGAAATTACGCATGATCTGCGGCAAGGTATTGATGGATCAAAATTGTCCTGATTATCTGTCTGATACGGCGCAAAGTGGTTATGAAGACAGCAAAGCACTGATTGAAAAGTGGCATAAAACAGATAGATTGCAATATGCCATCACGCCAAGGTTCGCACCTACATGCTCAACTGAGCAACTAAATAAAGCCGGTGAACTATTGGCAGAAAATCCAAGCGTCTATTTACATACCCATATCAGTGAAAACACCAGTGAAATTGCGTGGGTGAGTGAATTGTTCCCAGATTCAAAAGGTTACTTAGATGTGTATGATCAAAGTAACTTACTCGGTCGTCGAAGTGTCTTTGCCCATGGCGTGCATCTGCATGACCATGAATGTAAGCGATTAGGTGAAACTGAATCGGCCATTGCATTTTGCCCAAGCTCTAACCTGTTTTTAGGCAGTGGATTATTCAACCTGAAACAGGCGCAAAAATATGACGTCAATGTGGGCTACGGCACTGATATAGGTGCAGGTACAACATTTTCAATGTTAAGCACCCTAAACGAAGGCTACAAAACTCAGCAACTTCGCGCTGAGAAACTCAGCCCATTCCAATCTTTCTATTTGGCCACTCTAGGCGGGGCAAAAGCATTAGATCTCGAAGGCACCATAGGCAACTTCACTAAAGGTGCGGAAGCCGACTTCATTTTCCTCGACTATCATGCTACCCCACTTATGGATAGACGCATGCATCATTGCAAAGATCTGTCAGAGAAGCTGTTTACGTTAAGCATGTTAGGCGATGACCGTCATGTTAAGGCCACTCATATTATGGGTGAACGAGTGTAGACACTCGCTATTGCCGTAAAAATAAATATTAAAAGAATTGAGGAAGGTTATGGATCCCTATATTAATGAATGGTTAAATTTAATTATTCGCTTTGCACATGTCATTACAGGTATTGCTTGGATTGGCGCATCATTTTACTTTGTTTGGTTAGATAACCATCTAGAAAAACCACCAAAATGGAAAGAAGAGAAAGGAATTGGCGGTGATCTCTGGGCTATTCACGGCGGCGGCTTTTACGAAGTGGCCAAATACAAATTGGCACCACCACAGATGCCAACCACTTTGCATTGGTTTAAATGGGAAGCTTATACTACCTGGTTGACCGGTTTTCTTTTACTGTCACTCATGTTTTATGTTGGTGCTGACTCTTACTTAATCGACAAACGAGTCGCTGACTTAACCCAATTTCAAGCCATTGCTATAGGTCTAGGTTCTATTGTTATTGGTGTCGGCAGTTACGAGTTGTTAGTACGCACTAAATTAAGAGAGCATGGGATAGTTTTAGGGCTTATTTTAATCCTGATTGGAACGGCTTTATCCTATGGTTTGACACAAGTGTTTAGTGCGCGTGGTGCTTACATGCACATGGGAGCTATTATTGGTACCATCATGGCCGGTAACGTATTCTTTGGCATCATGCCATCTCAACGCGCTTTAGTTAAAGCGGTTGAAGAGGGGACTGCTCCGGATCCAGCTTATGGCTTAAACGCAAAATTACGTTCAACTCATAATACTTATACTACGCTGCCGATCATTTTTATCATGATCTCAAACCACTATCCGATGACCTACAACCATAGTGCGAACTGGTTAGTGCTCATTGCTATCATTTTAATTACTGCAGCGGTTCGTCAATATTTTGTTTTGCGTCACTTTGGTAAGCAAAAGCCGCTAGTGCTGGTTGGATCGGTTGTGGCGACTATCATTCTTGCTTTTATAATCGCACCACGTTCAGCTGAACTGACCGCCGAGCAAAAACGACAAACAGTGGATACCAGTCAAGTACAACAGATTATTGAGCAAAGATGTAGCAGTTGCCATTCTGCTCACCCCACTGACGATGTGTTTACCATTGCACCAGCTGGTATCGTATTTTCTGATGCCGCTAGTATTATACAATGGGCACCTCGTATTCAAGCTCGTGTGGTAGACGCTAAAGACATGCCATTTATGAATAAAACGCACATGACGGATGAAGAGCGCAGAACATTAGCGATTTGGTTGGCGAACACCAGTCGTCAGTAAATTATGGCGGTCTGCGTACCGCTATGGTTGAAAACCAATAACTTTTACTATCTAATGATTTAAAAATCAGTACCGTGGCTTATACCAAGATAATTTGGTGTTAGCCACGGTACTGATTTATTTTTTTACAGCGCTTATATGGATGGTGCTGGTTCACTTTTTGACTTGGAGTGTTTGTGGCAAAGGTTAAAGCCTCGGAAGGCAATATTCGGCAAAAGAATAAGGCTGTCATCTTCGATGCAGCAAAGAAAGAGTTTGTCACTTATGGTTTTAAAGGTGCTTCCATTAAGCGAATTGCCGAGCGAGCAAATATTGCACGCGCGAATATCCATTACTACTTTGAAGATAAAACTGACCTATATCGGCAATTGCTCAGCAATATTATAGAAGTGTGGAACAGAGACTACGATACATTAAGTGTTGATAAAGGGCCAAAACAAGCGCTTAGCACTTATATCAGGGCCAAAGTCATGCACTCTAAGGACGACCCAGATTCTTCGAGAATCTTCGCTAGTGAGTTGATCCATGGTGCGCCAGTGTTGAACGATTACCTTTATGGCGACTTTAAAGACTGGTTACAGAGCCAAGTGAGTGTGATTGATACTTGGATTGAACAAGGCTTGATGGACAAGGTCAATTCACATCATCTGTTGTTCTTAATTTGGAGTTCCACTCAACATTACGCGGATTTTAATGTGCAAGTCGTGGCGGCCTTAAATAAACAAACAATGAGCGATGATGATTTTGAAGATGTGGTGACTTTTTTGACTCAATTAATTCTAAAGGGCTGTGGAATTCAGTGAGATGATGTTCTTTCTGTCATACCAATGACTAGCCAAGTAGCAAGTACAAAAGGGGCGGTTAATGCTGGCAGCATAAACGCCTCGAAAATCCCAGTGAGTACCACAGATAGCATGATGCCAAAGACTGCTGGTATGAGTGTGCTTGGATAGCGTACAGCGAGTGCGATTGCAACCAGACTCGCGTTGAACCCATAACCTCCCATTACCAGATTAGCTTCAGAAAACCCTACAGCTCGCGCAGTTAGCATTCCTAACCCAGATCCTATTATTGCCCATATCGCGGCTTGGTATGAATAAAATATTAGCCCGATAATAAATATGACTCCCGACAGCCAATACCCCTGAAACATGACCTGACCTACGCCTCGCGTCAGCGAGTAAAAGTCTGCGGTAGCTTGGGATGATAAGGGCGCCGGCGATGCGCTTATTCCGGCCATATCAATCAGGAATAAGACTAACCAAGTAGAGATGATAAAAGGCGTGGTAAAAACACAAGCCCCCGGTATTCGTATAAGCAAATAGTGCATTAAGATAGTGGATAGGACACTTGCACATACAAGAAGAATTAGCGAAAGCGGACTGATGGGTAAAAAGTAAAACACTGCGATTCCAACTAGCGCAGCATTGTAGCCATAGATGCCATTGCTGATAAGTTCTTTGTCATATCGACAGAGTTTCGCTGTGATTAAGCTAGATAATGTCGCAATTATACCCCCTAACATCATAGCCAAAGAGTTAACGCCAACACCGATCACAAACAAGAGGCCAGTTAGTGCACTCTTTTGAAGCATGATCTGAGAAAAACCACGCAGTAAACCTAGAACAAGGGAAATAAGGGGGGAAATAGGGGACGTCAAATCAGTTACCTGTTATAGATGCTTATTATGGGCATTAAACCTAACGATAATACTTACCAATAACTCGGCATGAATCGAGCGTCCCAATGTTATTCAATGAGATTGATCTCTTGGCTACTTACAAAGGTATTTCAGGCTTGCCACAACTTGGTCAACACTGGTAGCCCATGCATGGGCAGCAGCATCAACCTCTTTAAGAGGGTGAATAATATCTGAACTGTGTAACGTGATATAAGGTTTGTTAAGGGCGGCGCAGTAGCCTGCATCAAAGGCGGCATTCCACTGCTTGTATTTATCACCAAAGCGTATAATGGCGATATCGCATGCGGCTATTAATGTTTTCGTTCTTATTGCGTTTACCTTTGCTGATTTATGATCTCGCCAAAATCCTTGCTTCTCATCAAGCTGACCGTCACCAAGCATATCTCCGGCACTGTCACTTTCCTCATGATCTGTGATTGCCGAAGAAAACTCGATATTTAAATCGGCATCTTGACAGCCTTGAATGATCTGAACTCTCCAATCCGTATGTATTTCACCGGAAAGATACACATTTAATTTCATCATTGCTCCTACACCTTATTATTGTTAACGCTGCAAACTTAAACCAGAACCCTGAGATTGTAAAAGCCTGCTTGGGAGTAATGCCGGTAAGTTAAGCTTACTGGCATTTTTTATTTCTGGCATATTTCTGTGGTCTGCGCTTGACCGTTCTAGGAAAAGACCGAGTTCGTCGGGGCTCTAAAATCAGGCTTTCAGCCATTTCATAGAAATATTTAAGCTGACGAGGAATTGCACCTGGTGTCGAGTAGGGCAAACCCACTAATAGCCTCAAAATATGAGCCAAAGAACCATTAAAACTCAACTGATAAGGGAGATAATCCCCTTTGAGTTGATGACACATTTTCACCATCTGATAACGCACTAGATTGTAGGTGAGTAAGATCCCCCACAACTCCTGTTTTACAAGCTCTGGCAGTCGACTTCTCAACGTTAAACGATTACCTAGCATGTATTGTTTTTGCTCTCGATAACCTAATTCTATTTCCCATCGATGCACGTATAAGTCAGCTATGTCTGCAACGGGATAACGCATGGGATCTATCATTGATGTCAAAACCGAGTATTCCTTGCCATTAATCTTTCGACTTATCAGCCGAACTTCCAGCTCATAAGGCAGCTCAGGCCATCGTTTTCTGGCATGTGGATTACTTTTTAATTGAACGATTTTATCGTTGCGCCCCAAGCTGCGGAGCACTTCATATTGGACATTTTTTTTCAACGGAATTAGCCAGTGTCGCTCGTTACCTGTGGATTGCCACTGATAAAGTAGCCCTAGAGAATAAAAGCCTCGATCAAACAATGTCAGACTATGATCCGGTGTGGAGTCGATAAGCTTTTCGGCCAAAATCATCTCATTAACGGCGTAATCATCGAAAGCACTGGCGGTAATAAGATGGCTACTCAATTCCATTTGGCAGACCATACGAACTTGAGGATATTGAGTCTCTTTTTGTCGAGAAAAGGCTTCTGCATTATCGGGAGTATCTTCCGCCCGCCAGACTACACCATCGACTCCCAGTAACGTCAGTCCATTCCAGTTTGGATGTAGAGCTTCACGATTCCAGTGAGCTTGAGTGCACTCAAACAGAGCTTTCATTGCCGCTTCACCGAGATTTTTTCGTCGTTGAGTTAATGCGCTCGGAGCAACAAATGGCTTGCCCTCTCTATCAACGATATCGAGCATGTTAATGATGTGAGCCATCGACTTATCATTATAGATAGCCATTCCAATAATAAGCCAAGCCATTGACTCTAGTGTTAATTTACGTTTTCTAATCGTGACTGTTTCAGTTAATGAATACGCTTCCTCTATCAACTCCAGAGGGAGTAAATCTGCGAGGGTTTCAACTTGATGGGGCTTGAGTTGGTTGATCATGTCAAAAGCTTGGGAAACTTGCATAAAAAATCCGAGACCTAGAGATAGGACTCGGATTCTGAAGCATCTAGAAGATCAGTCAACCGATCGATAAATCACTAAATGATCGGCATTACCCCTTGGGAGGCTTTTACAAATGACGATGTAGGTTATAGATTAAAATAGCTTGCTTGCCCCTTGGCTTCGGCCAATTCAGCTGCAACCGAGGCAACGGCTAAATCTTGTAACCCCACACCAGTACCATCGAATAAGGTAATTTCATCATCAGAGGTTCGACCCGCTTTAGTGCCATTGATGACATCACCAATTGGAATGATGTCAGCTTCGTTAATTAGCTCCTCAGCTATCGCGTGTTGGGCCTCACCAATGGTGGTCGATTGTGTTAACTCATCGGTAAAAACTCTCGCTCTTGCGAGGAGGTGTGCATCAACTTCCTGTTTTCCTTTGGTGTCTGTTCCCATACAGGCAATATGGGTTCCTGGCTTAATCCAACTTTGGTCGATTAAAGCTTCAAATGCCGACGTTATGGTAATAATCACGTCAGCTTGGGCGCAAAGCGCTTCACGGCTTACAGACTCAAAGGGGAGCCCTAGCTCTTCACATATGACGGCAAGATTAGTCAGTTTCTCTGGCTCCTTGTTCCATGCCACTACTTTTTTAAAATTACGCTGCTCAACAGCTGCACGTAATTGAAATGTTGATTGGTGTCCAGCACCGACCATGCCCAATACGTTTGCATCTTGTCTAGCCAGGTGAGCAATCGACACCGCAGATGAGGCTGCTGTCCGTATTGCGGTTAAATAGTTGCCACCAACAAGAGCGTTGAGCTTTCCAGTATCTGGATCGAATAAAATAACTGTGGATTGATGATTAGTGAGCCCTTTATCGATATTGCCTGGCCAATAACCGCCAGATTTTAAACCTAACACCATGCCGACGCGGTCAAAGCCTGACTTAAAGCCATAAAGGGCATCGGCATGACCAATGGCTTCACGGATCACGGGGAAATTGTAGGCGGTATCTCTTGCCATGGCTGAAAATACGTTTTCTACGGCGGTGAAGGCATCCGCACGTCCCATTACCTGCTGACATACAGCTTCAGATACTACAGTTATGCCTTTACTATTATTTTGATTTGAATGACTCATTGTTTATTTCCTAGAATAATGGCAACCCCTAGATGAATGTTAAGGGGGGAGAAAATAGACAGAATACGTTTATTATTAGCCTGCCTGCTATGTTCGTGGAGGACTAAAAAACTCCCAAAGGCGAGTTTAAAAGGCTGTAATACTTCGATATTGCCCCTGATAAATACAGGGGCATTGAGTTAGTTGGGAACTAATGAAGCGCTAGCTAAAAACTCTTTTATCCTCGCTTTTGGGAGAAACGTGAAACTTATCTTGCTGGTTGATAGACTGGTGATAATCGGGATTAGTAGGCCTTTCCGCGAGCTGACACAGGCCACAGAGTTTCCACTTTACCGTCACGAACACCTACATAGTAATCATGTACATTACAGGTTGGATCGCAGTGGCCAGGAACAAGCTTTAATTTTTCATTGACTCTCAACGCGCCGCTTGGGTCTGAAATCACACCGTGTTCATCCGAACATTTGATGTACTCCACATCATCACGGCCATAGATGTAAGGTAAGCCACTGTCCACAGACTGTGCCTTAAGTCCCGCATCACAAATAGCCTTATCAGCTTTCGTGTGGCTCATGACCGAAGTTAATATGAAAAGCGAGTTTTCGAATTCAGAAATTCTTTGGCCATCCTTATCATGGATCCGTTGGTAATCCGCATCCATAAATGCATAAGAGCCACACTGTAGTTCGTTAAACACACCAGAGTTACCTTCGAAGTAGTAGGAGCCTGTGCCACCACCACCAACGATATCGCACTCAAGACCCTCCTCTTTTAACATATCCACCGTACGTGCGACCATGGCACAGGCGATATCGATTTTTTCTTTGCGTTCCAGGAAATTTTCCATATGCTGCATCGCGCCTTGATAAGCCTGAATTCCTGCAAATTTCAGCCCTGGTGTTGCGGCAATGGCCTTAGCTATATCGACAACGGGTTGACCTTCGCTGACACCACAACGACCAGCGCCACAGTCTATTTCGACTAAACATTCAATTTCAGTATTGTGCTTTTTAACGGCCGCGGCGAGTTCAGCCACATTGTCTATATCATCAACACAGCAAAGGGTACGAGCTCCTAATTTTGGCAAGCGGGCTAAACGGTCAATTTTGGCTGGGTCACGCACTTGGTTTGACACCAAAACATCTTTGATCCCCCCACGGGCAAACACTTCTGCTTCTGAAACCTTTTGACAACATACACCACAGCTATCCCCTAAATGCTCTTGTAACAGGGCAATATCTACAGATTTATGCATCTTGCCATGCACTCGATGGCGAACCCCCATCTCTTTAGCAAATTGTCCCATTTTTCGAATATTACTTTCTAGCGCGTCTAGATCAACCACCAAACAGGGGGTTTGAATATCGGCTTCAGCCATCCCCGGCAATGCCGGAACGTCATAACCCACTTCTAAATCGTTAGTTGTTGTCATGTTAATCTCCATCTATTAATAGTTATTAGTTTACCAACGCGGATTGGCCTTATTTATCCATCCAGGGAAGCTTGTCTAAATCAACATTGCCTCCCGTAATAATGATCCCGACTCGTTTGCCTTTAAATATTTCAGGGTTCTTCAAAATCGTCGCCAGAGTAACGGCACTGCTAGGCTCTACAACCAGTTTCATGCGCATCCAAATCAGTTTCATCGCAGCCACGATCTCTTCTTCGGTAGCGGTTAAAATATCGGTCACATGGTTTTTTACGAAGTGCCAAGTCAGATCTTTTAAGGGGACTTTAAGGCCATCGGCGACGGTATTTGGGGCATCATCTGCGATGATGTATCCAGCTTTTAATGAGCGCGCAGCATCATCGGCATTGAGGGGCTCTGCCGCGTATACGTTAATCTGAGGGGCAATCGTGGATAAAGTGAGACAGGTTCCTGATATCATGCCTCCGCCACCAATGGGGGCGATCACAATATCTAAATTTTCAACCTGATTGACCAATTCTTTAGAGCAGGTTGCTTGACCAGCGATAACTCGTGGATCGTTATAAGGGTGAACAAAGTCTGCACCGGATTGTGCTACCACCTCGCTAAATACGGCTTCACGAGAGCTAGTAGATGGCTCACATTCGACAATGGTACCGCCATAACCTATCACGGCATCCTTCTTAGCCTGAGGAGCGGTTCTTGGCATCACGACGGTTACCTCAATGCCACGTTGTCCTGCTGCATAGGCTAAAGACAGCGCATGATTGCCTGAAGAATGGGTAGCTACACCGATTTTAGCTTCTTCATCGGTTAGGCCAAATACTGCATTACAGGCTCCACGTACTTTAAATGCTGCTGCTTTTTGCAAGTTTTCGCATTTAAAAAATAGCTCTGCACCTGTTTTTTCATTCAAAAAACGAGACGTTAATACTGGTGTTTCATGAATAAAGGGTTTAATGCGTTCATGAGCTACTAGCACATCATCATAGGTTGGAATGTACATTGTCGGTTCGGTTGCACTACTCATATTTTCCTCTCAATACTCATCCTGCTAGCGTTGTAGACGGACATCGACTCACCCGAATTGAATGTTGACTTAGCGATGCGAGTGATTGCTTCAGTTGATAAATTTCAATTTCACTTTATGGAAGCTACTAATTTCACGCAATCGGTTTGAATTTCGCATTGTGGAATCTGTAAGTGTGTACTACGGTGCTATTAGTTTAATTAGTTGAAAATATTGGTGTTTATCTTTGGTTTGCAAATTGGTTTTTTGCGGTTTTCATAATGTGAAATTAATTTGCATCATTTTGGAATTAGTTTTATTGTATTTTTAACTATATTTTCAAAATAAGCGTTGTGATTATGAGCAGTAATAGTCTTGAAAAAACTAAAACTAAAACAAAAACTCGAATTCAAGTGATTGATAGAGCCGCGATGTTGTTAGATGCAATATCACGCTACTCCATGCCGGTCACACTTAAAGCCTTGAGTGCAGATACCAACTTAGCGCCTTCAACAGCCTTTCGTATACTGCACTCGTTAATCGATAATCGCTTTGTTGAAAGAGACGCCAAGGGTAAGTATTTATTAAGTGGCAGGCTCTTAAGGCTGAGTAATTACCCCAATACTAATATCGATTTTCGCAAAGTAGCCATACCCTATATGGAAAAATTACGGGATAAATTTGGTGAAACCATCAACCTCACGACACGTGAAGGTGATGTCGTCATTTACATTGAAAAAGCGATTCCAAATAGGATGATGCATGTGCAACAGATTATTGGTAGTCGGGCTCCCTTGCATGTTACTGGGGTCGGTAAGATGATGTTGGGCATGGAAGGTCAAGAAGGGATTAAAGGTTACGTTCAACGGACTAATTTGCCCGCCTATACACGTAAGACATTTTCATCATTCGATACGCTGGTGAATGAATGTACGGCCTGTGTCGAGCAAGGTTATGCTTTCGATAATGAAGAAGCTGAGATGGGGGTCGGTTGTATCGGTGTCTTGCTACATGACAGATACGGTGAAGTGGTTGCTGGTTTATCTGTGTCAGCTCCCATCGAGCGACGCAAGAATGAATGGGTACATGACATAATTGCAGCAGGTAAGGATTTATCTGCTGAGCTTGGTTATGTAGAAGAACCCGCTTCACCGGGTTAAGCATATAAGCGCAACACGCCAGCCCTTCTATCATGAGTATCATATTAGCGAGTCCCAGTTGAGATGATACGTCGGATTATTGATGATGCAGTAAAGGCGCATTGGCATTATTTTTTAAGTTGATGAGGATAAGAAATGTTAACCGTAAATCGATTAAATCAAGCGGAAGCAAAGCTGATTATAGAAGGTGCTGTTGATAAAGCTAAGTCGTTGGGAGTACCTATGTGTATCTCTGTTGTCGATGAATCCGGAAGTTTAATTGCCTTTGAGCGTATGGATGGCGGTAAAATACACAGTATTACCCTGTCTCATGATAAGGCATTCACCGCAGCATCGGCTCGTAAGGCGACTCATGAAGTCAATCAAGCCTGTGTCCCTGGACATGACAATCATCTTTTTGGCATCCATACTGCCATGGGAGGTCGTTTTTGTATCGTAGGAGGGGGGTTGCCCATTACATTTGATGGCAAGGTGATTGGGGGGATCGGGGTGAGTTCAGGTGCCCCTGCGCAAGATTTAGATTGTGCTCAAGCTGGAGTAGATACGTTTAATCAATTTGCTTCTCAATAGCTTACCTAGGTACTTATTGACTAGGTAAATGACATTACACCTACATGTGTCTGATAACCCTACCATCGCCCGGTGGTAGAAATTTGATATTTAAAACCTTTAATCACCTTAATGTCATTGTTTTGCCGGCTAAAGTCAGTTGTCAGTCAAAGATGTGTCTGATTTATGTCCAGTTGACCGTTCTGCTAAGTCCCTTTTAAGGCGATAACGATTATTCATACAATCTATCAAGCTTCTATCTAATGCCGCAGATGAGGTGAGATAGACTGGATAATGCCACTGACATGGTGTTTTTAACTTCATATTGATGCCGTTATTAGCCTCTCCCTGTAGTCGAATTTTCTACCCTGCAAAACGTTTCCATAATGTGAAATCCAAAGTGTGTCTTAGTTGTTAACTTTGTTTTTCTTTTATGTTCTATTGGATTAGCTACAAAGAAATTGGGTCCAACACAGCCTCTTTCTAAAAATTAGCCACTGCTGGTATTAGCTATTGGATACTTAGTTCAGCATTAAGCAGGTCAAATATTAAATAGTAAAAAATGACCTTTTATATCAATCAACAAGAGTACTGTAGTTATGGAACAGGTTAGCAAAACGTACGATAAACAAGACAGTAAAACTGGTATTTTAGAGCGCATATTCAAGCTTTCAGCGCATAATACCACGGTGAAAACTGAGCTTCTAGCAGGGCTTACAACCTTCGTGACAATGTCTTACATCATGTTTTTAAACCCTATTATCATGTCTAAAACAGGTATGCCTTTCGATGGGTTATTTCTTGCGACGTGTCTCGGGGCGGCTATTGCAACGATTCTTATGGGGCTTTACGCAAACTGGCCAGTGGGTCTGGCGCCTGGGATGGGGCTTAATGCCTTCTTCACGTTCACTGTAGTGGGCTCTATGGGTTATAGCTGGGAAATTGCATTAGGTGCCGTTTTCCTTTCGGGTGTCTTGTTTGTATTGATGAGTGTCACGCGCCTCAGGGAGTGGATGCTAGACAGTATCCCCATGAGCTTGCGACTCGCTATGACAGCCGGTGTTGGACTTTTTCTTGGTTTTATTGGTTTGCGCTTCACTGGGATTGTTGTCTCTGATCCTGATAACATCGTCGCGCTTGCGGACTTAACCCATTTCGGTTTTGGTAAATTTGGTCCAGAAGCACCCGCTTTAGGTTTCTTAAGCTTTTTACTGATTGCTGTGCTTAGTTACCGTAAGGTTTTCGGTGCAATTTTAATTGGTATTGCGACCACAACATTTATTGCTTTTGCCATGACCTGGGTTTTACCAACTGATTTCTTCGTTGTGTCAGAAGCGGCAAAGTCTTTTGCTCCCGCTTCTGGTTTCGTGAGTTACACGGGGTTGATGGCTGTGCCTGAGTTCTCTGCTCTTGAACCCATTTTGTGGAAAGCAGATATTGCTGGCGCGTTTCAAGTTGCGTTAATTCCTGTCATTGTCACTTTTCTATTTGTTAATATTTTTGATACCGCGGGCACCTTGATGGGGGTTGCCGAGCGTGCAAACCTGCAAGATGAAAACGGTAAAATTGAAGGGTTAAGTAAATCTTTAAAAGCTGATTCGATTGCATCTGTTATTGGTACTGGTTTCGGTTGTCCTCCTGTTACCTCTTATGTTGAATCTGCTGCCGGCGTTGCTGTTGGAGGGCGTACGGGCCTCACGGCTGTTGCTATTGGCCTGTTGTTTGCTGTGGGCATGTTCTTTTTGCCCCTTGCACAGATGCTACCTGGTTTCGCGGTTGATGGTGCACTCATCTACGTTGCTATGTTAATGATGAGCTCTCTTAAAGGCCTGAACTGGGACGATCTGACTGAATACGCGCCTGCAGTGTGTACGACGATAATGATGACCTTAACCTTCTCTATCGCGAACGGTATCGCTTTTGGCTTCATCACTTATACCGTGTTGAAACTCGGTGCCGGTAAGTCTGACCAAGTCTCTAAGGGAGTGTGGGCGCTGACCTTACTCTTCGTCGCTAAGTTTATTTTCCTACCTTAATTACATAGGTTCACTTTTATATTATAAACCCTTCTTTTGAAGGGTTTTTTTGTATCTGTGGTTTCACCGACATGTGTCTATATGGCTTAAGGGGACACTGAGAGGGTTGGCGTTATACTGATGTGGCGGCGGCTTGTGTTGTGTTGCACGCCTTCTACAGTGATCACTTGTTCCTTATTCATTTTCTTCAAATCAACCATCTACACTAACGCCGACAAGATCGCATCTTTATTTGATTGGTGTTAAGTCACATGTCATGAACCGAGTTCAGTTAGCTTATTTACCGGGGAACAGAAAGGAGAAGGGCATATTTATTTAGTGGTACCTTGAATAATACCTAGTAAAAAACGTTAAACTTAATATTTTAATGTTTGATCATGGTTTTTGGTTAATTTACTTTTCGAGTTTAAATTGAATTAGGTTCAGTTTTTGGATGTTATTAATATTGTTTAATGAGTTTTAAATTGTCAGGTTGTAATTAATTTAATTCTTGTGGTGGCTGATGATTTTAACTTTAAAAATTCAATGGTGGGGCTTTATTTCTGTGGTTAATTAGCTCTACTGTTTTATTTAATATATTTATTTTAACGAGTCTTCTAGAGTTGTATAAAGATTAACTTGTGGGTATTTTATTGTTTAATATAGTTTATAGACAATTTACTATAAAAAAACAGGCAAAACTTCATCAGAAGTCTTGCCTGTTTTTATGCTAATCCCTGCTTTTTAAGCTTCAATTTATGCCGGAATGCGAGTTTGGATCTGTTTTTGGTTTCGCATTGTGGAAGCTGTTGTGGGGCTTCCTTACTGGTTCAACGCATCTTCTAGGGCGGTTAAGCATAGCGCGACATTTTCACTTCTGGCCGCATATCCCATAATTCCGATACGCCAAGCCTTACCTGCAAAATCACCTAAACCCGCACCAATTTCGAGGTTATAGTGATTCAGAAGGTAGTTTCTTACTTTTACATCATCAGCCCCCTCTGGAATGTAAATGGCATTGAGCTGAGGTAAGCGCTCATCTTCAGGAACAATAAACTCAATTCCCATTTTTTTCAGACCCTTAGCCAGAGTTTCATGTTGAGTCTGATGCCGCGCCCAGCGGTTTTCTATGCCTTCGTTTTGTAATTGAACTAGCGACTCATGTAGGCCATATAATGAATTTACTGGGGCTGTGTGGTGATAGCTACGTTTACCTTTTCCGGACCAATAACTCATAACAAGTGATTGATCTAAAAACCAACTTTGAATTTGTGTCTTACGCTCTTTGATCACATTGACCGCTTTTTCACTGAATGAAATAGGGGATAGGCCGGGGACACAAGATAAACATTTTTGCGAACCGGAATAGATAGCATCTATGCCCCAGTCATCAACCCTAAGCTCAATACCGCCCAGAGAGGTCACTGCATCGACAATTGATAAGCAGTTATGCTCTTGCGCCAAGGCACATAAGGCTTTTGCGTCAGAGACCGCTCCTGTAGAGGTCTCTGCGTGTACAAATGCGACAAATTTAGCATCTGGGTTGGCTATTAATGCTTGCTCTACTTTGGCTGTTTCAACAGCGCGGCCCCAAGGAGAGTCGACGACTATCGCTTCTGCGCCAATTCTGGTGACATTTTGGATCATACGATCGCCAAACACACCATTACGGCAGACTATGACCTTATCACCAGCTTCAACTAGATTGACAAAACAGGCTTCCATCCCAGCAGAGCCTGGGGCTGACAGTGCAATGGTGAACTCATTTTTGGTCTGAAAAGCATACTGAAGGAGCGCTTTTACTTCATCCATCATGCCAACAAACAGTGGATCTAAATGACCAATGACTGGCCTTGATAGTGAAGCAAGAACTTCAGGGCTAATATCTGAAGGACCAGGACCCATTAAGATCCTACGGGGTGGATTAAAAGATTGAAAATTCATTTTTATACGCCTTTATTTGATTATTTAATTATTTGATAACAAAACCTGACACGTCAGTCAAGTTTTTAGGCTTGGCCGCTTTTAAAAAAAGAAGTTAACAAGAAAGCTGATTAAAATATAAGTTGACATGAGTATCAATATTTGTAACTTTAAATTTGATTTAACTTGGTGTTAACAGGGTGCTGTGGGCTTATTTAAATCGTTCAATCTAACCAGACGTTAATAAGTTTATTTGACTTCGCAGTGGTTTGTTTATAAATCTTAGGCCTTATACAAATATAAATAATATAACTTTAGAAGGGTAAATGATGAAGACCAATAAAATCCACAATATTATTGCTATAGCAGTTGTTGCATCGTCAGCACTAATAGCGACTAGCACTTCGGCAGAGTTATGGAGCAACACTGAAGTACAGCTACAAGCTTTTGGTGAATTAGAGCAAGTGGGTACAGGTGGTACAGCCGACACAACCATTATCACTTTTCAACATGCTGGAGGCTGGGAATACGGTGATAATTTTTTCTTCGTTGACTACAGTCGCTACAACGTAAACAACAATGCCAACTTTCCCGTTGAGGATAGCAGTGAGTTTTATGGTGAGTGGTATTCAAACTTTAGCTTAGGCGCCATTACCGGTAACGACCTCTCTTTTGGTCCAGTAAAAGATATAGGCTTAGTGGCTGGTTTTAACTTTGCTCCAGAAGTAGACAGTATGTGGGTGCTGCCTGGCGTTAGATTCTCATTAGATTTACCAGGCTTTGCTTTTGCGCAAATAGATGTAACGGGTTACATGCATCAAGGCGGTGGTAGCGCCTCATCTCCTGTGTTTACCGTTGTTGATGAAGACTCAAGCTTTATGGTTGATTTCGCCTGGGCATATCCTTTCAAACTAGGTTCAACAAGTTGGAGTATAGAAGGGCACTTAGAATACATTGACGGTCGTCAGCAAACCAATAACTTTGGCACTACAGATCTTGAGTATTGGATTTTATTCCAGCCGCAGCTTCGATTAGATTTAGGTGAAGTGTTAGGGACCAAAGCAAACCAGCTGTTTGTTGGTATTGAATACCAATACTGGAAAAACAAGTTAGGTGAAAAAGGAACCGATGATAACACTGCACAGTTTTTAGCTGTATGGCGATTCTAACTCACCAGTCTATGGGCTTTAGCCCTCATGAATGGCGTTCCATTTAGCTATCTAGATAGCAACGAGGGATCTGAGTCGTAAAACTAGCAGAACCTAGGAGTTAGTATGCAGTGGGCTCCATTGTTTGCTAACTCTTCAAAATGAACAATGATGAAATCAGCAACGAGCTAATGACACTTTCTGATTTTAAATCCACAGTTAGCTGAATTTCAGTCACACTTTTATAGATACTTGAAGGTTACTTATGAGCGATTTTAAACAACGTGCGCTGGATTACCACGCTTTTCCGACTCCTGGAAAAATAGCCATTGAAATAACGACTGAGGCTGAAACTAGCGAAGATCTTTCGTTAGCCTATAGCCCTGGTGTTGCTGAGCCCTGTCGTGAGATAGCTGATAATGCCGAAAATGTGTATAAGTACACAGGTAAAGGAAATACTGTCGCAGTCATTTCTAATGGGAGTGCTGTTTTAGGGTTAGGTAATTTAGGGCCTATGGCCTCAAAGCCCGTGATGGAAGGTAAGGCGCTCTTGTTTAAACGTTTTGCCAATATTGATTCTTTCGATATAGAAGTAACTCATGAGACTCCGGAGGAGTTCATTAACACAGTAGCAAGCATAGCTGACACTTTTGGCGGTATAAACCTTGAGGATATCAAAGCCCCGGATTGTTTTATCATTGAGAAAGCCTTACAGGAGCGCTGCAACATTCCGATATTTCACGATGATCAACATGGTACGGCCATCGTCACCGCAGCAGCCATGCTTAACGCCTTAGACATTCAAGACAAAGATATTGCACATGTTGTTATCGTTTGCTTAGGTGCAGGAGCAGCAGCGATTGCCTGCATGGAACTACTTATTCAATGTGGCGCTAAGCGAGAAAAAATTTATATGTTGGACACCAAAGGGATTGTTCATTCTCGCAGGACAGATCTCAATGAGTACAAAACCTTATTTGCCAATAATACAGATAAACGCACCTTAGATGATGCCATTGAAGAAGCGGATGTGTTTGTTGGGGTATCTGGGCCTAATCTGCTTTCTACAGAACAGTTAGTAAAAATGGCTGAAAGGCCCATTGTTTTTGCGTGTTCAAATCCAGATCCAGAAATAAAACCAGAGCTTGCTCATTCGGTCCGGAATGATCTTATTATGGCTACTGGCCGCTCCGATTATCCAAACCAAGTGAATAATGTATTGTGCTTTCCATTTATCTTCAGAGGGGCATTGGACGTAAGAGCGCGAGAAATAAACCAGGAGATGAAAATAGCCGCGGTACATGCGATACGTGCGTTAGCAAAAGAACCCGTGCCTGAAAGTGTGCTGAAAGCCAGTGGTGAAAGCGCGTTAACTTTCAGTCGTGACTATATCATTCCACGTCCTATGGATCCTAGATTGTGTAATAAGGTGGCTAAAGCCGTCGCTCAAGCTGCCGTAGACTCAGGCGTAGCCATTCTGCCCATGCCTGATCACTATAATGATTAGTTGCATATCGTCGTTTTATGCCCATAAAAAGCTTAGTCTTACAGGCTGAGCTTTTTTAATTCTGGTGTTATAGGAATCGATAAGTGCGTCTGTTGAGACTATAGGAGCCGACTGTTGGCTCGTGGCTTGGGGAGTTCTGGGAATTTAGGCACAAAAAAACCAACTCTCGCTGGCTAGATTCTCTTTTTTAGAGAATTGGTACAACCGAGTGGATTCGAACCACCGACCCCTACCATGTCAAGGTAGTGCTCTAACCAACTGAGCTACGGTTGTATTGTATTTTTTTTAACGATGATTGAGTGAACTGGAATATTTTTTATCAGGGTAGGGCATCGACACCTTCGCCACTAAGTTATTTTAATTCTGCTTATAAAGAATTGGTTGCGGGAGCTGGATTTGAACCAACGACCTTCGGGTTATGAGCCCGACGAGCTACCATACTGCTCCATCCCGCGTCCGATAAACGCCATAAGTTGTTTTAATTCTGCTTATAAAGAATTGGTTGCGGGAGCTGGATTTGAACCAACGACCTTCGGGTTATGAGCCCGACGAGCTACCATACTGCTCCATCCCGCGTCCGATGAACGCCATAAGTTGTTTTAATTCTACTTATAAAGAATTGGTACAACCGAGTGGATTCGAACCACCGACCCCTACCATGTCAAGGTAGTGCTCTAACCAACTGAGCTACGGTTGTATTGTGTCGTTTCACTTTCTTCTTTTAAGAATTGGTACAACCGAGTGGATTCGAACCACCGACCCCTACCATGTCAAGGTAGTGCTCTAACCAACTGAGCTACGGTTGTATTACACTTAATAAAGAATTGGTTGCGGGAGCTGGATTACGTTTTATAAAATAAGGCAACGACCTTCGCTTTGATTTCATAAAAAGTTAAGTCCGAGTAGCTTTTATACTGCTTCATCCCGTGTCCGACTTTACTTTGTTCGTTTGGCTAGTGCCTTGGAACGAGCGCTATAGTAGGAGTATGGTGCTTAGGTTGCAAGTAAAAATATACATTTATTGGTTAAACGGCGATTTGCTGTGCAACTTGCTCTTTTCTAGTGCGAAATATGTGAGAAAAGCCTTTGAAGCTTATCTCACAAGTTACTTTTCAATCAATATATTAGCACTGCTCACCTAAATTATACCCTAGAGGGAGGATTTACTGTGCAGGGTTATCTTCTAAAGCCGCTTTCTTGAAACCTGATTTCTGGATATAACGTAATCTTATGGCAAATAATATTGCTGCACTTGTGAGTCCAGCTATTAATCCTATCCAGAACCCCTGTGCGCCCATGGCCGGAACCACGATATCCGTTCTGGCGAGTAGGTAACCTATCACCATGCCAATAGCCCAATAAGACACTAATGTAATATACAAGGCACTTCGGGTATCTTTATAGCCTCGTAGTGCTCCTGCAGCGACAACTTGTACAGAGTCTGATAACTGATAAAGCGCGGCAAAGAACATCAAGCTTCCGGCTAAAGTCACCACTTCAGGGTTATTGTTATATAAGTGGGCTATCTCAGTTCTGAATAGAACCGTGATAATTGCAGTTAGCATGGCTAGCGTAAATGAGATAATTAACCCTACTTTAGTGACGAGTGCTGAAATCTCACTTTTATCCTGGCCTAAATAATAGCCGACACGTATCGAGACAGCGATACCAATAGAAAGCGGTAACATGAATACGATGGATGAAAAGTTAAGTGCTATTTGATGCCCTGCAACCACATTTGCCCCGAGTGGCGCAAGTAAGAGAGCAATAACAGCAAATAGACTGACTTCAAAGAACAGAGCCATAGCAATGGGGAACCCATGTTTAGTCATATCCCAGATAGTAT
Organism: Shewanella psychrophila; assembly: GCF_002005305.1. Classification (NCBI taxonomy): domain Bacteria; kingdom Pseudomonadati; phylum Pseudomonadota; class Gammaproteobacteria; order Alteromonadales; family Shewanellaceae; genus Shewanella; species Shewanella psychrophila. The sequence continues at coordinate 1,200,501 of NZ_CP014782.1, read as the reverse complement.
GCCAATGAGGCTTATGGAAAGACTTAAAGGGGGCTAACTCTTCAAAGCGTTTATGCAGTTGCATATAGATCACCATAGCAATCAACATGGCCCAAAATACCAGCGCTGTTGCAATACCACAGCCTGCACCGCCCATAGGCTCAATGCCAAAATGTCCATAGATGAATATATAGTTAGCCGGAATATTGACCGCTAAACCGACAAACCCTATTACCATCGTTGGTAATGTATAAGAGATCCCTTCGCTACAGCCTCTGAGCACTTGATATAAGACGAATGCGGGTACACCCCAGGCGAAGCCATCAAGATACCCAATACTTAGGCGTGCGAGTTCAGGATCTAATTGCATCATGATAAAGATGTTTTCAGCGAAACTGAGAAACAGTATCACACCTAGACTGCCTATTATGGCAATATAGGCAGCTTGAAAGGCGAGAGGTTGTATTGCTTTTTGGTTGTTTGCCCCATGATGATGGGCAAATACTGGGGTAAACGCGAGGAGCAACCCCTGAACAAATAGCAGTGCTGGCAACCACAAGCTAGTCCCTATTGCTACGGCAGCCATATCGACTGCACTGACTCGACCTGCCATAACAGTGTCGATAAAACCCATCATGGTTTGCGTTACTTGGGCTATGAGTACAGGGAGTGCGAGTTGTACTAAACGTTTGGCCTGAAAGCCGAATTGATTCATGAAAACTGCCTTAAATACTAACGAGAGATAAAATGTTTACAGGTATAGTTCAAGCCACGTGCGAAGTGGTTGCGATAAATAAGAAAGATGGCTTAAATACGCTAGAGATCGCTATGGAACCCGAATTACGTGAAGGGCTCATAACAGGCGCAAGTGTTGCGAACAACGGGGTCTGCTTAACGGTTACACGAATTGCAGATGATAGGGTGTTTTTCGATGTAATGGAAGAGACATTGAGTGTGACCAATCTCGCAGAACTACAAGTCGGCTCACTGATGAACATAGAGCGGTCGCTGACATTCGGTAGTGAGATAGGTGGTCATATTCTCTCTGGCCATATACACACACAGGCGAGAATCTGTGGGGTTAGCAACACCGCGGAACATTTTAATATTGAGCTCAACGTAGATGAAAAGTGGATGAATTACATTCTCTACAAAGGTTTTGTTGGCGTGAATGGTTGTAGTTTGACAGTGGGGAAAACGACTAAGGATACCTTCATGTTACATTTGATACCGGAAACCTTGAAACTCACTAACTTAGACCGTGCTTCAGTCGGTGATAAGTTAAATATTGAAATAGACAGTCAAACACAAGCCATAGTCGATACTGTCGAGCGTGTGCTCGCACAAAGAGGTATCACATAGTTATTTCTGCCTGTTGACCCGACAACTCGGCTCCTGGGAGTCGATGTTCAGTATATTTGTTCGTCACCAGAATCAATATACAGCTCAATGTTATGGCGAGCCTCATCGAGATGAATCCTTAGATGTATCGGATTACAACAGATCCGGCAATCGTCATAGTAATCTTGATCACCGCAGGTACCATCAACATCTATATGTTGATGGTGTCCGCAGTGGGGGCAACTGATGGTCTGAGTGGCAAATTTCATAAACACTCCTGTCTTATACTTTTATGCTCCCATGTAGCCAATCGCTGTACGGCCGCCATCTATAGCAATAATTTGTCCAGAAATATAATGGCTGTCGACTAAAAATTGAACCGTGTTTGCAATGTCAGCGGGTGAGCCACACTTAGCTAAAGGGATCTGTTTAATTATAGTTTCTTGAGCATCATTGTGACTGTTTTCTGGCCAAAGTATCGCACCGGGCGCTATGCCATTGACTCTGACACCAGGGCCCATTTCTTGGGCTAAAGATAAAGTCGCCATCTGTAACGCCGCTTTAGAAATAGAATATAAGCCATGGTCTTTAAGCGGTTTTTGACCGTGAATATCGAGCAAGTTAATGATTGCCCCATTACTTTTACTTAATAAAGGAAATAATCGCTGGGCTAGAAAGTAGGGCGCCAGTAAGTTTACGGCTAACAAGCGTTGGCTGTCCTTAAACTGCGTATCGGCTAATGGTGTTGGGTAGAACTCTGATGCATTGTTGATAAGAATCGAAAGTTTGAACTGAGTCGCAGCCTCTACTAAGGTATTTATGCCAGCTTCAGTAGATAGATTGGCTTGTGCCGTGACACAAGAGTGTTCTCTAATCTTATTGAGTTTCTGGCACAGTGATTTAGCTTCCTCGGCAGAGACGCCGTAATGAATGATGATGTTATAGCCACTGGAGTGCAGCTTTATTGCTATCTCACGGCCTATTCGTTTTGCTGCACCAGTTACCAATGCCCATTGCGTCATGTTTATCTCTCTATATATAGTGAAAAATATCGAGGTAAAATAATTACCAAGTAATATCTTCCTCTAAGGCTAAGGGAAAAAGCAATGTTAGGTCTACAGAATTTATTGTTAACGAATGCAGTTAGATAAAACGAGGCGACAGGCTTTGTTGGTAGCATGGGGGAGTCAGTAGGTCAAACTGTTCATCTAAGCTAGTTTGAATCTCTTGTATAAGATCGCGATGAAGTTTCGGGGAGAAACGAGTGCCTTCATTGATATTCTCCTCCACCAGAGCACTCGGGGTGACCGGGAGCTGAGCGAGTGCAGGGCGTGTTTCCTGAAGGCCTAGCCCTGAGGCTGATGTTTGTTGTAGTGCACTCGTTAGTATGAATGAATTTTGCATGTTAACTTCCAGATCTTGTCTCGCGAGAGTAGATGGCACTAGGCTAGATGACTTCGATGAAGAAAAAGTGACAATAAAATTTTAAAATCATGACATTAGTCGCCGCGTCGCTGACTTTCACATCAATGGCTCGACTCAGGTATTAAGCTTGCACTCATGGGGAAAGATCTCGTAGAATTACCCGCTTGCGCCTAAGGTGATTAAGACTCTTGTAATGGCTTACTCCATTGGCGCTCTTACTTTAACTCTATATTAGCAAGTGGCCCTACGTGGGGGTCACCACTGCATAAGGATTTTTCATGCCTGTTATTACACTTCCTGATGGAAGCAAACGTGAGTTTGCTAACCCAGTCTCTACTTTAGATGTCGCCGCCGATATTGGCCCTGGTCTTGCGAAAGCTTGTATTGCCGGTCGAGTGAACGGTGAGCTTAAAGATGCTTGTGACATCATAGACACTGATTCTGAGTTATCGATCATCACAGCAAAGGACGATGAGGGGGTAGAGATACTTCGCCATTCATGTGCTCATCTACTTGGCCATGCATTTAAGCAATTATGGCCTGAAGCTAAGATGGCTATCGGTCCGGTTATCGATAATGGTTTTTATTATGATATCGATCTCGAGCACAAGCTGACTCAGGAAGACATAGATGCGCTGCAGAAGCGCATGACTCAACTTGCAAAGACAAACTATAAAGTTGAGAAAAGAGTGGGGAGCTGGCAAGTTGCCCGTGACACATTTGAAGCGCGCGGCGAAACATACAAGATGGCTATCTTGGATGAGAACATCAGTAAAGATGACCAGCCGGCGTTATATCATCATGAAGAATATGTTGATATGTGTCGTGGACCTCATGTACCGAACATGCGATTCTGCCAAAACTTTAAACTGATGAGTGTTGCCGGTGCATATTGGCGCGGTAATTCAGATAATAAGATGTTGCAACGTGTCTACGGTACGGCATGGGCAGATAAGAAAGCACTTAAGGTTCACCTTAATCGTTTAGAAGAAGCGGCTAAGCGCGATCATCGTAAGATAGGTAAGCAACTCGACTTGTATCATATGCAAGAAGAAGCGCCTGGCATGGTGTTTTGGCATAATGATGGTTGGAGTTTGTTCCTTGAACTTGAGAAATTCATTCGTCAAAAGCTAGGTCAGTACACTTATCAAGAAGTGAAAGGCCCACTCATGATGGATCGCGTACTTTGGGAGCGTTCCGGCCACTGGGATAAGTATTCTGAGGCCATGTTCACCACTAAATCTGAAAATCGTGAATATGCGATTAAGCCGATGAACTGCCCAGGTCACGTACAGATCTTTAATCAAGGTCTTAAATCATATCGAGATCTGCCATTGCGTATGGCTGAGTTTGGTTGTTGTCATCGTAATGAACCATCGGGTTCCCTCCATGGCCTAATGCGTGTTCGTGGTTTCACTCAAGATGATGCCCATGTTTTCTGTACCGAAGATCAGGTACAGCAAGAAGTCAGTGCCTGTATCCAGATGGTTTACGATACTTATGAAACATTCGGCTTTAAAAATATTGTGGTTAAACTCTCGACTCGTCCTGAGCAACGTATCGGTGACGATGAAATGTGGGACAGAGCCGAAGAAGCACTTAAGCAAGCGCTGGTTGCTAATGACATCGAATTTGAAATCTTACCTGGAGAAGGCGCCTTCTACGGACCTAAGATTGAGTTCACATTGCATGATTGTCTAGATCGCGCGTGGCAGTGTGGCACGGTTCAGCTCGATTATGCACTTCCTGGTCGTTTAGGTGCGACTTATGTCGCCGAAGATAACAGCCGACAGACGCCAGTGATGATTCATCGTGCGATATTAGGTTCACTTGAACGCTTCTTGGGTATTCTTATCGAAGAATATGCGGGTAAATTTCCGACTTGGTTAGCGCCGATGCAAGTCGTTGTCATGAACATTACCGACAAACAGTCGGATTATGTCGATGAAGTAGTCAATTTATTAAAAGAAAACGGAATTCGTGCCTCTAAAGACTTGAGGAATGAGAAGATAGGCTTTAAAATACGCGAGCACACCTTAAGGCGTGTTCCTTATTTATTGGTCGTAGGCGATCAAGAAATGGAAAATAAGGAAGTTGCGGTGCGAACCAGAGATGGTGTTGACTTAGGCAAAATGCGAATCGAAGATTTCGCCGCCAAGATCAGCAAACAAATTTCGCTCCGTAGTCTCATTTTGTTGGAGGATTAGGTCATAAAGATCAAAAAAACAGCAGGGCGCCAGGCGGCCCCGAATGGAATAAACGAACTCATCACCGGCGTGCAGGAAGTACGATTGAACGGTCTAGAAGGTGAGCCTATTGGAGTAGTATCAATAAGTGAAGCACAAGAGTTGGCTGATGAAGCTGGTGTCGATCTTGTTGAAATTAGTCCTAACGCTGAGCCGCCGGTTTGCCGTATAATGGACTATGGAAAGTTCCTTTTTGATAAAGCGAAAGCTCAAAAAGAACAAAAAAAGAAGCAGAAAATCGTGCAGGTGAAGGAGATTAAATTCCGTCCCGGTACCGATGAAAACGATTATCAGGTAAAACTACGCAACCTGACTCGCTTTCTAACTGACGGTGACAAAGCGAAAGTAACGCTGCGTTTTCGTGGTCGCGAAATGGCTCACCAAAGTCTTGGTATGAAACTTTTGAATCGTATCAAAGATGATTTGACTGAGATAGCAGTGGTGGAGTCCTTCCCGAAAATGGAAGGTCGTCAAGCTGTGATGGTACTCGCACCGAAAAAGAAATAGTAAGGCCAAATAAAAGTAGCAGGGGTCTGTAAAGGTCTCTGTTCGCCTTGCGTTTTATTAATATCCCAATGCGGAGTTTTAGCAATGCCTAAAATGAAAACTGACAAGGGTGTAGCGAAGCGTTTTAAGAAAACCGCCAATGGTTTTAAACGTAAGCAAGCTCATTTACGTCACATCTTGACCAAGAAAAGCACTAAGCGTAAACGTCACTTACGTGCTAAATGTTTAGTTAGCAAAGCCGACATGCCAGCAATTGCACGTCAACTACCATACGCTTAATAAAGGAGTAATGAACAATGCCTAGAGTTAAGCGTGGTGTAACCGCTCGTGCTCGTCACAAGAAAGTACTTAAATTAGCCAAAGGTTATTACGGAGCTCGCTCTCGTACTTTCCGTGTTGCTAAGCAAGCAGTAACTAAAGCTGGTCAATATGCTTACCGTGACCGTCGTCAGAAGAAACGTCAATTCCGTCAACTTTGGATTGCACGTATCAATGCGGCAGCTCGTCAAAATGGTCTGTCTTACAGCCGTTTCATTAATGGTTTGAAAAAAGCCTCTATTGAAATCGATCGTAAGATACTAGCTGACATTGCAGTATTCGACAAAGTTGTTTTCACAACTCTAGTTGAAAAAGCAAAAGATGCTCTAGCTAAGTAATTAGTTAGTTGATCTTAAAAGGGGACCTTCGGGTCCTTTTTTTGTGTCTGAGATTTGAATACTTGATGGTGGATGTATCAAAACACAGGCAAAAAAATAGTAGGCAATAGCCTACTATTTATAAAATACTAAGTGAGAAAATGCGAGTTACTTCAGCGCATCTAAGTAACGTTCGGCGTCGAGTGCTGCCATACAACCTGTACCGGCCGAAGTGATAGCTTGACGATAGTGCTGATCCATCACGTCACCTGCAGCAAAAACACCGTCGATGCTGGCTTGAGTGGCGTTGCCATTGAGACCACTTTGCACCTTGATGTAGCCATGGTTCATCTCTAATTGACCTTCGAACATGCCGGTATTTGGGCTGTGACCAATGGCGATGAAAACGCCCATTAATTCAAGCTCTTTGCAAGCACCATCTTTAGTGCTCTTCATCTTAAGGCCGGTTACGCCCATTTCATCACCAAGGACTTCATCTAATGTGTTGTCTAAGTGAAGAATAATGTTTCCATTCTCAACTTTATCCATGAGGCGCTTGGTTAAGATTTTTTCACTGCGGAATGTATCTCGGCGATGAATAAGGTGAACTTCAGAGGCGATGTTACTGAGGTAAAGTGCCTCTTCAACGGCGGTATTGCCACCACCGACAACGGCAACCTTTTGGTTGCGGTAGAAGAAACCATCACAGGTTGCACAGGCAGAAACACCTTTGCCCTTGAAGGCTTCTTCAGAGTCTAAACCAAGGTACATGGCTGAAGCACCTGTTGAGATGATGAGTGCATCACAGGTGAACTCACCGTTGTCGCCCTTTAATTTGAATGGACGAACATTGAGATCGACTTCATTAATATGGTCAAAAATGATTTCAGTATCAAATTTCTCGGCGTGCTTCTGCATACGTTCCATTAATGCCGGACCGGTAAGATCGTCGGCATCGCCTGGCCAATTCTCAACTTCTGTTGTGGTCGTAAGCTGACCACCTTGCTGTATACCTGTTATTAATACAGGCTTCAGGTTTGCGCGAGCGGCATATACTGCAGCAGTGTAGCCCGCCGGGCCTGAACCTAAAATCAACAGTTCACAGTGTCTAACTTGACTCATTCTTTTCTCCGTGCTTTTTAGCAAATTGCAGCGATTGTATGGAATTTCCTACATGGGGTAAAGTCTTGTCTGACGATTCTTTTAGATTGTTCTAATCGAAAAAAGGGAGCCTAGGCTCCCTTTAGTAACACAAACTCACTCAATTGATTAGCTGAGTAAGATCTTTGGCTCGACGAACTCTAAGTTTAATGCTTCGGCTACTTCTTTACAGGTGATCTTACCGTGCATGACGTTTAGGCCATTAAGGAGATGCTTATCCTGGAGTAGAGCTTTTCTATAACCAAGATTGGCAAGCTTAATGATGTACGGCAATGTGGCATTATTAAGTGCAAACGTTGAAGTACGTGCAACAGCGCCGGGCATGTTAGCCACACAGTAATGAACCACATCATCGACGATATAAGTTGGGTCTTGGTGTGTGGTTGCATGTGATGTCTCAATACAACCACCTTGATCGATGGCAACATCGACGATTGCAGAGCCAGGCTTCATTTTAGCGATATGTTCTTTAGTCACAAGCTTAGGCGCCGCCGCGCCAGGAACCAGTACACCACCAATCACAAGATCGGCTTCCAATACATGCTTTTCGATGGCATCGGCAGTAGAATAGATGGCCTTAACGCGATTATCAAACTGAGCATTAAGACGACGTAATGCATCTATGCTGCGGTCTAAGATAACGACATCGGCGCCAAGTCCTACAGCCATTTGAGCCGCGTTAGTCCCCACCATGCCACCACCTATGATGACGACTTTAGCTGGTTCAACACCAGGTACGCCGCCAAGTAGCATGCCACGTCCACCCATAGATTTTTCCAAGGCCATAGCACCGGCTTGGATAGACATACGACCTGCGACTTCTGACATAGGTGCAAGTAGGGGAAGGGTGCCCCGGTCATCGGTGACTGTTTCATAGGCGATACAAACTGATCCACTTTTGATTAAGTCTTCAGTTTGTGGGAGATCTGGTGCCAGATGTAAGTAAGTGAATAACAGTTGATCTTCACGCAACATCGCACGTTCTACTGCTTGTGGTTCTTTCACTTTTACGATCATTTCTGACTTGGCAAACACTTCGGCAGCAGTGCCTAATATAGATGCCCCAACATCGATATAATCTTGATCTGTAAAACCAATTCCGTTTCCAGCGTTAGTTTCAATGAATACCTCATGACCTTTAATAGTCAATTCACGTACACTTGAAGGGACCATACCAACACGATACTCGTGGTTTTTGATTTCTTTAGGTACACCAATTATCATCTTCGAGCCTCAATCTGCATAAAAACCCATGTTTTATGGGTTTAATTGTTATTTGTCGTGTCCTGAACGTGATTGTTTCAGGGAAATCTAGTATAGTATTACTTCAGTAGTTTATGCTGCTGAACTTTTGACATACGTAGTGATAAATGTTGTTTTAGTGATAAAGCAAGGTTAAAAATATGCTTAATAATAAAAAAAGTCCTATAAAAGACTTAGATCGTATAGATCGAAACATACTTAATGAGTTACAGACAGATGGACGCATTTCTAATGTTGAACTGTCTAAACGAGTAGGTTTAAGCCCCACACCTTGCCTTGAGAGAGTTAAAAGACTTGAGAAGCAGGGGTATATCAATGGATATACTGCATTAGTGAATCCCCATTTCTTGGGTGCTTCATTGCTGGTGTTTGTGGAAATTACACTGAATCGTGATAGTTCCGAAGTATTTGATAAATTTAATCGTGCAGTTCAGTTGTTGGACGACATTCAAGAATGTCATCTAGTGTCTGGCGATTTCGACTACTTGTTGAAAACACGTGTATCAGATATGTCGGCTTATCGACGCTTATTAGGTGAAACTTTACTCAAGTTGCCCTCGGTTTCTGACACTCGTACTTACGTTGTGATGGAAGAAGTTAAGCAAACCAATAAAGTTGCAATCAACGTTACAGCCGAAACTTTATAGACTCGGTGAGTAACGTACCCAAAAGGAGCCAAGTATGGCTCCTTTTTTATTTTGAGCGAAAAATGCGCACTATCATTAATTATCATAAAGATAATGCCTATAACTAGGCTAAATCGCTGCAAACCCCTGTCATATTTGGTATCTTAAGCTCACCTGTCTTCATCTTTTTATGGGTTTTCATTTGGCTAAGGGAAATAGTGTTAAAACGCTCAGCGGAGTGCAGCGTCTTTTAGAGGGGAGCCTCATCCTATGCTGCATGCTGGCAACATATATACTTCTATCACTCAGTAGTTTTGACTCTTCAGATCCTGGCTGGAGTCAGTCAAATTTCGAGGGTGATATTCAGAATGTCACTGGTGCAGTAGGTGCCTGGATGGCCGATGTCTTGTTCTATTTTTTCGGATATACCGCCTACATTATTCCTATTATCGTGGCATTAACGGGCTGGCTGCTATTTAAACGTACCCATAAGTTATTAGAAATAGATTATTTCTCTGTGGGACTCAGGCTTATTGGCTTTTTGTTGATCGTATTCAGCTTAGCGGCTTTAGGCAGCATGAATGTCAATGATATCTATGATTTCTCTGCCGGTGGTGTATCGGGTGATGTGATCCGTGATGCCATGTTGCCTTATTTTAATCAGCTAGGCACGACACTCTTGTTACTCTGCTTCGTTGGTGCAGGCTTTACACTCTTAACGGGGATCAGCTGGCTAACGGTTATCGATCTTACCGGACACGGTGCCATCTGGATTTTTAATCTATTACGTGGATTACCCGAGCGCGTTAAAAGCCGAACTTCTGAGACTGAAGACACTCGAGGCTTTATGTCTGTGTTCGATAAGTTTAAAGAAAAGCGTGCCCTGAGAGCTGAGCGTGTAGAGTGGCATGATAATAGCGAGGCTCAGGATGGCTTTGATTATAAAGATTTAGAACAGGCCAGTAATGACATCCAGGAAACTAAGTTTGAAGCAAGGACACAGCTTCCAAGCATGGAAGCCGAGGGTGTCATTGAAATGCCAAGTGCAGACGCAAATACTGATGATACTATCGATTTCGGTACTAAGGCATCCACTGGCGCAGTTAATCAAGCTCAACGTCAAGAACAAGGTAGCGCAAAAAGCCAAGTACAAGAGTCGGCAAAAATCGTCGATGGTATCGTGGTCCTACCGGGTCAAGATGTAGAACAAGCCAAGAAGCCTGTGACGCCGCTACCGTGTATTACATTACTCGATGTGCCCAATAGGAAGACGAATCCCATTAGTCGTGAAGAATTAGAACAGGTCGGCGCCTTGGTTGAGGTTAAGCTTGCCGATTTTAATATTGTCGCCAAAGTGATAGGCATCTTTCCCGGTCCCGTGGTTACACGCTTCGAACTAGATTTGGCGCCGGGTGTTAAAGCCTCTAAAATCACCAATTTATCGAAAGATTTGGCTCGTTCGTTACTGGCTGAGAGTGTTCGAGTCGTTGAAGTTATTCCAGGGAAAGCCTATGTCGGGCTTGAATTGCCTAATAAGTTCCGCGAAACCGTATTCATGCGGGATGTGCTCGACAGTAAAGAGTTTTCGGAAAATGAGTCACACCTGAGTATGGTGCTTGGTCAAGATATCGCCGGTGATCCTGTGGTCGTAGATCTAGGCAAGATGCCTCACTTGCTGGTTGCTGGTACGACAGGTTCTGGTAAATCTGTCGGCGTTAACGTGATGATCACGAGTTTGCTGTATAAGTCTGGCCCGGATGATGTACGCTTTATCATGATCGATCCTAAAATGTTGGAGCTTTCAGTTTACGAAGGTATTCCGCATTTGTTGTGTGAAGTCGTTACCGACATGAAAGAAGCGGCTAACTCCTTGCGTTGGTGTGTCGGTGAGATGGAGCGCCGATATAAGCTGATGTCTGCCTTAGGTGTACGAAATCTTAAAGGCTATAACGCAAAAATTAAACATGCAAAAGCGACGGGAGCTCCGCTATTTGATCCTTTATGGAAATCATCGGATAGCATGGAACCAGAGGCTCCAGAGCTAGAAAAGTTACCTTCAATCGTGGTCATCGTTGATGAATTTGCCGACATGATGATGATTGTGGGTAAGAAGGTTGAGGAGTTAATTGCACGTATTGCACAGAAGGCCCGCGCCGCAGGGATCCATTTGATTCTCGCCACACAGAGACCTTCGGTGGACGTGATAACCGGACTTATTAAGGCAAACATACCAACGCGAATGGCGTTCCAGGTGTCTAGTCGAATAGATTCTCGTACCATTTTAGATCAACAGGGTGCGGAAACCTTATTGGGTATGGGTGACATGTTATACCTTCCTCCTGGTACCAGTGTACCCATTCGAGTGCATGGTGCCTTTATTGATGATCATGAAGTTCACGCGGTTGTTGCAGATTGGCATAGCCGAGGCAAGCCGCAATATATTGATGAAATTATTAATGGTTCCACCGAAGGAGAGCAGGTGTTGCTGCCAGGTGAGACCAGTGAATCAGATGATGATACCGATGCACTCTATGATGAGGCTGTTGCCTTCGTTACCGAAACACGCAGAGGGTCTATTTCGAGTGTACAGCGTAAATTTAAGATAGGTTACAATCGCGCAGCGCGGATCATTGAACATATGGAATCTCAAGGAGTGGTCAGCTCTCAGGGACATAACGGTAATCGAGAAGTACTGGCGCCACCTCCGCCTAAAACCTATTAGTGAGTCTTTGGTCAGTGAAGTTGTAAACTTTGACCGAAGGTGAGAACAGAATTTGTTAGAAGGAAAGATCATGAGAAAAAGTATAACTTTATTGGCAATGGCACTGCCCTTGATGGCATCACAGTTTGCCGTTGCCGATGAATCGCCCGCATTGAGAGCCAAATTAGAACAAGTGGCGACACTTAAAGCAAACTTCAGTCAAGTCGTGACAGACATTAATAATAAACAGATTCAAAAAGGCAATGGCGTGTTTGCTTTAGCTTACCCGAATCAGTTTTACTGGCATCTTACTGAACCTGACGAGTCGCTGATTGTCGCTGATGGTACCGATGTGTGGATCTATAACCCATTTGCCGAGCAGGTCTCTGTGATGGATCTTAATCAAGCGATCACGGCGTCGCCCATCGCTCTGCTCGTTCATAGAGATGAAGCAACTTGGGCGCAGTATTCAGTGAGCCTGAAAGGCGAATGTTTCGATATAAAACCTAAGAGTGTCGATGCCGGTGTCGAGTCGGTCAAGGTCTGTTTTAAAGACAAGACCTTGACTCAGATGGTGCTAGAAGATCAGCAGGGCAATGTCAGTTCATTTGAGTTATCTGATCAGACTCCCATCACTGATGCAGAGAAGTCATTATTTAAGTTTACCCTGCCTGATGATGTTGATATTGACGATCAACGCTTAAATGCCGTTAATTAACAGCTAAGAGAGATAAGTGTCTAGTTTTAGTTTCGATTTCGCCCCGGATTTCAGACCTTTGGCCGCACGTATGCGGCCCGAAGTGCTGGAACAATATATAGGTCAATCTCACCTGCTAGGTGAGGGCAAGCCGCTTCGAACAGCTCTCGAAGCCGGACGGGCTCATTCGATGTTGTTCTGGGGGCCGCCGGGGACGGGAAAAACGACGCTGGCCGAGCTCGTAGCCCATTATGCCAATGCCCATGTTGAACGTATTTCAGCGGTCACTTCCGGCGTGAAGGAGATCCGCACGGCGATAGAACATGCTAAAAATGTCGCAGAGTCTCGTGGTCAAAGAACCTTACTCTTTGTCGATGAAGTACACAGGTTTAATAAGAGTCAGCAAGATGCTTTTTTACCGTTTATCGAAGATGGAACGGTCATTTTTATCGGCGCGACCACAGAAAACCCCTCATTTGAAATCAATAATGCTCTGTTATCCCGAGCGCGGGTCTATCTGATTAAGAGACTGACTAATGATGAGATAATTCAAATTGTCAGACAGGCATTAACGGATGATGAGCGTGGTCTGGGTAAAAGGCAGCTTAACATACCAGATCCTGTGGCCGAAAAACTGGCCAATGTATGTGATGGTGATGCTCGTAAAGCCCTTAACTTAATTGAATTGATGAGTGACATGATTGCCGATGGTGAGTCATTCACCGAACAGATGATCATCGAAGTTGCCGGTCAACAGCTCGCGGGGTTCGATAAGAATGGCGATCAGTTCTACGATCTCATCTCTGCAGTACATAAATCGATTCGAGGTTCTGCACCCGATGCTGCGCTTTACTGGTTCTGTCGAATGCTAGAAGGGGGCTGCGATCCTCTGTATATTGCACGTAGGCTACTTGCCATAGCTTCTGAAGATATAGGCAATGCCGATCCAGTCGCCATGACTGTTGCACTTAACGCATGGGAATGTTTTCATCGAGTTGGCCCTTCAGAAGGTGAGCGCGCGTTAGCACAAGCCATCGTCTATCTCGCCAGTGCGCCCAAGAGTAACGCTGTGTATACTGCGTTCAAGGCCGCCCGTCAACTGGCGCGAGAAACGGGTCAAGATGCAGTACCTGAGCATCTACGTAACGCACCGACTCAGTTAATGCAAGATCTTGGTTATGGTGAAGGTTACCGCTATGCCCATGATGAACCTAACGCCTATGCCAGTGGGGAGAATTATTTTCCTCAAAGGTTAGCTCAGAGCCGATTTTATTACCCAACAGAACATGGCTTCGAGAAGCGGATCAAGGCCAAATTAGAGCATCTTGCTCAGCTCGATAAAGACAGTGAGGTTAAACGGTATGAATAATATTCTATTTGTTGCCCTGGGGGGATCGATTGGTGCAGTTTTTCGTTATCTGATCTCAATTTTCATGGTTCAGCTATTTGGCTCTGCATTTCCTTTTGGTACACTGTTAGTCAATATCCTGGGCTCCTTTATGATGGGCATTATTTATGCTTTGGGCGAGGTCAGTGAAGTCAGTCCTGAAATTAAAGCTATGGTTGGTGTAGGTCTGTTAGGCGCACTCACCACATTTTCAACTTTTTCCAACGAAACTCTGTTACTCATTCAGAGTGGGGCTTGGTTAAAGGCATTTTTTAATATCACTCTGAACCTTTGCCTGTGTATATTCATGGTCTATTTGGGACAGCAGTTGGTTTTTTCTCGCATTTAACTATTAAGAATATAAAACATGTTAGATCCAAAATTTTTGCGTAACGAATTAGAAGTCACGGCTGAGCGTTTGGCCACCCGAGGTTTTATTCTGGATGTTGACCGTCTCAGTAAGTTAGAGGAAAAGCGTAAGTCATTGCAAATGGCTACCGAAGAACTGCAAGCGTCCCGTAACGCTATCTCGAAATCAATCGGTCAGGCGAAAGCAAAGGGTGAAGATGTTGCGCCTATCATGGCTAAAGTGGGCGATCTTGGTGCTGAATTGGATGCAAAAAAATCTGAGTTATCAGGACTATTAGCAGAACTTAGCGCCATCGCAATGAGCGTGCCTAATTTACCCGACGAGTCAGCCCCTTTGGGCGCAGACGAGAGTGAGAACGTCGAAATTCGTCGCTGGGGTACACCTAAAGAATTCAATTTTGAAGTCAAAGATCATGTGGATCTTGGTGAGGCACTCGGTGGCTTAGATTTCAAGAATGCGGTTAAATTAACCGGTTCTCGTTTCATCATCATGAAAGGTCAGATTGCTCGTATGCATCGTGCACTGGCTCAGTTCATGTTAGATTTACACACAGATGAACACGGTTATACAGAGACTTATGTCCCTTTACTGGTTAACGAAGACAGCTTGTTAGGTACGGGGCAGTTACCGAAATTTGGTGAAGACCTATTCCACACTCAACCTGCTACAGAAGAAGGCCAGGGTCTTAGCCTTATCCCAACGGCTGAAGTTCCATTGACCAATATCGCTCGTGATACCATCATAGATGAAGATGAGCTGCCGCTTAAGTTCACCGCTCATACGCCTTGTTTCAGAAGTGAGGCAGGCTCATATGGCCGTGATACTCGTGGTCTTATTCGTCAGCACCAATTTGATAAAGTCGAGCTAGTTCAGCTGGTCAAGCCTGAAGATTCGATGGCTGCGCTAGATGCATTAACGGGTCATGCCGAGACTGTGCTGCAGAAGTTGGATCTTCCATACCGCACCGTTATTCTTTGTACCGGTGATATGGGCTTTGGCGCGAGCAAGACCTATGACATCGAAGTCTGGTTGCCGGCTCAGAATACCTATAGAGAGATTTCATCTTGTAGCAATATGCAAGATTTTCAGGCCCGTCGTATGCAAGCTCGTTACAAGGCAAAGTCAGCTAAGAAACCTGCATTATTGCATACCTTAAATGGCTCTGGACTCGCAGTTGGTCGTACTTTAGTCGCAGTGCTTGAAAACTATCAGAATGCAGACGGCAGTATCACAGTGCCAGAAGTGTTGCGTCCGTATATGAATGGACTCGAAAAAATAGGCTAATATTAGCTATGATTTAACTCACGCCACTTAGCGCTTATGGGACTTGGTGGCAGTGAGTGATACCCATTGGTATTAATCAATACTGTTTTAAAAATCAAAAGAACAAAACAAAGCAGGAATAGCAAATGGATAGTGGTAGGCGCTACTTTCAGTGGCTTAGCTATGTGGTGATCATCTGTGCATTTGGCGTGATCATGTTTGCGACATTTGGCGAAGCCGCATTAATTATTCTAAAGAATATTATCTAACTTCATTTGAAACCTCTATTGAGCAACATCAGCTCGATAGAGGTTTTTTGTGAGAAAAAATGCTTGTTCAAGGGGGTAATCAGATTATACCTATTGGTATTATATACACTTTGCTGGTTTTGGCAGACCCGCTATCTTAGTCGCTTGTTTCGCCGGTCCAATCGGAAATAGGGTGTACAGGTATTTGGAGTTACCTTTATCAGCGCCTAGCTTTTGGCCGATGGCCTTGACCAATACTCGAATCGCTGGACTGGTCTTAAACTCTAAGTAGAAGTCGCGTACGAAAAAGATCACTTCCCAGTGTGCAGTGGTGAGCTCAATATCCTCATCCTGGGCGATAATCTTGGCAATCTCTTCATTCCAATCACTGACCTGCTTAAGGTATCCTTGAGGGTCTGTCTCTATTTTTTTGTCTTGATAATCTATGTGGTTCACCAGGTGATCACCTTTTTATGAATTAACGCTTGTTGTACAAATTCTTTATGATCGATACATGTGTAGTCACTGAGTTGCAGAGTGAGTCCACGAGCCTCTACGTCGCTTTTTAGCAAGAAAACCTGCCTACCTTGCAGCGCAACTTTCCATTTAGCTTCTAAGGTGGCATAAACGCCATTGCCTGAGAGTAAAAAACTGTCAGTTTGACCGCCATAGTTAAGGGCACAGCTTAATGCATTGTCTTGATTCGGTGAAGTTTGTATATGGTGTAAGATCATTAGAAAACTAAAACCTCGTCTGCTACCTGTAACTGGGCTGTTATGTTCTGACTCGTGACCTTTTCAACCGAGATGGTTAACTCACTATTGACCAGCCCGAAGCGCTCTAGCGAGCTCTGACAAGCCAACACGGTTTCGATATCGTATAGCGCTAGTGCTCCGAATGTCGCGATATAGTCTTTTGCTCCGGCATATTCAGGTTGCTGCTCCGGGAGCAGATGGAGTACACCTTCATCGACAAAAATTAAGCTGACTTCTTGCTCGAAACTGGCACTGAGTAAGGCGAGATCTAAGGCTTCTCTGCCATGAGGTGTACCGTGAGGGGCACGACGAAAAATAATCATTAGCTTTTTCATTAAAAACTCACCAATCGGTCAGCGCTTTCTAACCCTGTGACTAATTCACCCAGGCCACCCATAGTGAAGGGGGCATGCATATTCCAATGGGAAGCCTGATTTTCTTTGGCTTCAGTCTCAGAAATGATGCCTCGTCTTAACGCGGCAGAAACACAGTTAACTAACTCGAGGCGATATTTTTCTGATAACTCAATCCAAGCGCGCGTCAGATCAAACTCGTCCGATGCTGGGCTATTGAGGCTACTTGTATTGAAGACGCCATCTTGATAGAAGAAGACACGAACGATTTCGTGACCCGATTCGAGGGCTGCTCTTGAAAATTGGTAGGCGTTATAACTGGCTGAACTCGAATAAGCTGCGCCATTGACCTGAATGATAAATTTGCTCATGGTTATACTTAACAATAGCTGTGACTATGATGATTACTTTAAGAAAGGCAAAAAAATAGCCCCATTATGGGGCCATTATAACGTATTAACGCAAACTGAAACGTGTTATTTCCTCGAGGGGAAATACATCGTCAGTTGTGATTAATCGTCGCTGCCACCAATGCCCATTAGATGAAGAAGGGCAATGAACAGGTTGATGAAATCCAGGTACAAGGCGACAGTGGCACGTATGTAGTTCGTTTCACCACCGTTTACGATACGGCTAGTATCATAAAGGATGAAGCCTGTCATCAGTAATGCAATACCTGCATTCAGCGCCATAAATACCACACCGCTCCCGATGAAGATATTCGCTATACCCGCTACGATGGCAATAACAAGGCCGGCAATCAAGAAACCACGTATGAAAGAGAAATCTTTCTTAGTGGTAATGGCGTATCCAGAAAGAGTGATAAAAACCACTGAAGTTAAGCCTAATGCCTGCATGATCAACTGAGGACCGTTTGCCATGCCCGCGTAATGATTTAGGATGTACCCAAGAGAAGCACCCTGCATACCGGTAAAGGCAAATACCCAAAAAAGGCCAGCACCTGTGTCTGCTTTTCTCAATGTGACAAATAACAAGACTAAGCTACCAATCGATAGTCCGAGTGACATCATGGGGCTAATGGCCAATGCCATGGCTAATCCTGCACACACGGCAGAGAAAGCTAATGTCATTGAAAGTAGCATGTAAGTGTTTTTTAGAAGCTTATTCACTTCCAGTGTGGAAGCTCCTGTTGAATACATTGTCTGTTGCGTCATAAATCTCTCCAGTGACCCTTAAAATCGAGTGTTGTACTTGATGCTTGTAATTAGAGGGTGATTAAGTCAAAGAGTTCCATATTCCTTGATTAAGCCCTATACATGTTTGCACGTTATAGAATCATACCTTAGCTTGATAAGGGGTGAAAGACACAAAGTGTATTTTGCCTCTTCAAGCGGTGAATAATGTGTGATTTTCTGTGTTTATAGAAACCAATCCTTGTGTAATTTTTCACTATCGCCTAAATAATCCAGTACCCAAGACATGGCTGGTGATTTATTTGCACCATTCCAAGCCAAGCAACATGGACTTGGGGTCCTTGGTCGCTCTAGATCTTTGAGTATTAAAGCGCCAGCATTTATAAATGGCTCGGCAAAGTGTAGCGGCATATAACCTATACCTAGGCCTTCACGGAAACAGTTTATTGCTCTTATCCAATCGGGAACCACTAAGCGGCGTTGGTTATCCAATAACCAGGTCATACGTTTGGGAATTTCACGAGAGGTATCCTCAAGACAAATTGAAGGATATTGGCGTAATTCATCATCGGTTAATGGTCGTTCGATATTAGCCAGTGGATGATGCTTACTGACGAGGAAGGCCCATTCTATTTCACCCATATCCCTGAAATGATACTCGCCGCCAACAGGAATGGCTGTGGTCGCCCCAATGGCAATATCGCTGCGTCCAGTAGCAATTGACTCCCAGACTCCATTGAATACCTCGATGCGAATGATGAGTTCGACATTGGTGAACTCCCGATAGAAATCGGCAATGAGTACACTGATCTTGTCGGCACGAACAATATTATCGAAGGCGATGGATAATGTCGGTTGCCAACCATTAGCGATACGTTTGGTATCATCTTTCATTGAGGCCATGTTCGTTAACAAAACCCGAGTTTGTTTAACGAAATGTTCACCGGCTAAGGTTAAGCTGACACTGCGGTGATGGCGTTCAAATAAAGTGACGCCTAATTCTTCCTCTACCTGTTTTACTGCATAACTGACAGCCGAAGGTACTTTATGTAATTTATTGGCCGCCGCAGTGAAACTACCCACCCGTGCTACCATGTCGATCAATTGCAGCGATTGTTCAGAAAGCATACCCGCATATCCTTGCTGTGAGTTTTTTTGAAGGCTGATATCAAAATTAAACGTTTCACTTCAGTATTGCAAGTGATTAGACTGCGCAGCCAATGTAATTATCTTTAGTTTCTTATTAGTAGTAATCTTTTATGAATTCAGTAAATAATACCAAGTACTTCTTTTTTCTATCTTACTTAGCTTTGCTCAGCATGCTAGGTTTTATTGCCACCGACATGTATCTTCCCGCGTTTAAAGCGATTGAAAATACTATGCAAGCATCACCAGCCCAAGTTGCCAGTACACTCACTAGCTTTCTTGCTGGTCTGGCTATTGGCCAACTATTGTATGGTCCATTAGTTCAACGTATCGGCAAGCGTAACTCTTTGCTCGTTGGTTTAGCCATTTTTGCAGCTGCCAGTTTTTCAATTGCATCGAGTGAGACGGTATTCGCTTTTAATGTATCGCGTTTCTTTCAAGCACTAGGAGCTTGTAGTGCCGGCGTTATTTGGCAAGCTATTGTCATAGAAAAATACGATGCAGCCAAGGCTCAGAGAGTATTTTCGAACATCATGCCCCTAGTGGCGCTTTCACCTGCTTTAGCGCCTTTATTAGGTGCATTAGTATTAGAAAGCACAGGTTGGCAGAGTATTTTCATGATTTTAACCGGGCTGGCCGTCTTCCTTATGTTGATGACAATAGTATTTGTGCCCAAAGAAATGACTCAAGATCATGAGGCAAGTCAGACTCGCGCGATTTCTAATTGGGGTCTGTTAAAAAATACAAAGTATCTGGGTAATGTGCTTATCTTCGGTGCTTGCTCCGGTGCATTTTTTGCCTATCTAACTGTGTGGCCAATCGTCATGGAGCAACATGGATTCGCCGCCAAAGAGATTGGGCTGAGTTTCATTCCACAGACTGTTATGTTTATCGTCGGTGGTTATGCCAGTAAAATATTGATAAAGAAAGTTGGGACTGAAAAATCACTCTCTGTGTTACTCATTGTATTCACTCTGTGCGTATTAGCCATAGTGGCAAGTACACTGGTGTTTACTTTCGATAGCTTGCTGCCATTGTTAATTTCTTTCTCAGTTTTAGCCGCCGCAAATGGCGCAATCTACCCAATAGTCGTCAACAATGCGCTACAAGAGTTTACTGATAATGCGGCGAAGGCGGCTGGTCTGCAAAACTTCTTACAGATAAGTATTGCCTTTGGGGCTTCAAGTTTAGTTGCTATCTGGGCAGCGCTTGGGGAAGTCGCAATAGGCTGGGGAATACTTGTCTGTGCAATTGGTGTTTTCGCAGGCTATTGGTTGAGAAAGCAGAGTTCCTGGTCTCAGGTAAAAGCTAATTTTGTCACACCTGATCCTGCTCGTATTGCGCTAAACAGTGATAAAACAGATAAAAGTTGACATAAAATAGTCAAACCGTGTCAATATTGACCGTTCAATCTCATTTAGGGCTTCTTATGATGAAAATGTGCATTTGAGGCCTTTACAAGACTGATGTGTCACTATATTATTCGCGGCGTTCGGAGAGATGGCAGAGTGGTCGAATGCACCGGTCTTGAAAACCGGCATGGGTTTATAGCCCATCTAGGGTTCAAATCCCTATCTCTCCGCCACATTTAAGAAAAAGGCTCATCAGAAATGATGGGCCTTTTTTCGTTTAAGAAGTTGATAGGCATGTGAACCTTTGGGCTCCTCTTGTGTAAAGTCAGCTTTCTCTCCGTATTATTTTATTGATTGATGTAAGCACGAAATAGGCATACTAGATACCATATTACTCGCTGCTAATTTGAAGAACTTTTAAATTTTAACAGTGTGTAGTAGGTTCATCATGTCTGTTGCTTCTTGTATAACCATAAGTTTTCAAAGGCTATTACTTTGTTAATTTACTCTGTTTTTTGCGGTAATTTCTTGTTCTTTAGTCTCAATTAGTTCACTGTCGGGCTTTTTACAGGATGGCGTGTTCATCTTGTAGCGGTACATAAAAGGAATTACTTTATGAAGTTTAGAATGAACAAACTCGCCTTAGCCTCTTCGGTCTTACTTTCTGCTTTCGTATTACAGGCATGTGATAGTGGCTCTACGACGCCGAATCAAGATACAGCGACAACTGTAAAACAAGTCACAGCTGAGGTCACCGCAATGAAAACTCTGGATATCAATGTTATCTATCTAGATCGTAGAATGCTGCCACCTAATGCTGTACTCGAGGTGACACTGGAAGATATTTCTAAGGCAGATGCAGCCTCAGATGTGATCGCTACTCAGTCCGTAAAAGGTATTGGCACACCTCCTTATGCCGTGAGTATCGAATATGATGCCAGTAAGATACAAGATAGAAACAGATATAGCCTGCGTGCGACGATTAAAGTCGAAGACAGCCTAATATTCACATCGACGACTAGCATAGATCCATTCGCCGAGGGCCAGACTAAGCCTATCGAGATTAAAGTGGACCGAGTCGCTCATGCAAAGACGGCCGAATCAGATAACATAGCCAATGCCGAGTTTACTAATACTTATTGGAAATTGATGAGTTTGGCTGAAGCCCCTGCGAAATTGGGCGCCGGCGAGAAAGAGCTCTTTATCCAATTCGTTGCTGAGAAAAATGTCATCAAGGGGTTCTCTGGTTGTAATAACTTCACCGGCGCTTTCGAGGCTAATGAAGGTAAGTTAACCATGGGGCCAGTAGCGGGTACGCGTAAGATGTGTATGGAAGGTATGGAGCAGGAGCAAGCATTCCTTAAATCTATCGGCGAGTTTGCCAGCTACAGCGTCAATGGAGAAGCATTGACAGTAAAGAGCAACAAGGGTGAGTTAATCGCGACTTTCGAGTCTCGTTACATGAACTAGTCTTTATTCTGACAAATAATAGGTTTGCCAGATCAGGAAAGTATAATATAAAAATGCCGCTCGAAATGTCGAGCGGCATTTTATTTAGTTGATATAAATCTAAGACCTATTTTATCAACTCTGGCTCCATGGCGTGATCATCGTCATGCTGAACACGTGACTTGCTGCCGACCAACTTTTTAATATCTTCAATAGCAAGATACAAGCAAGGGATCAGCATCAGAGTGACCACAGTGGCAAACAAGACACCGAAGGCGAGGGAGGTCGCCATAGGGATCACCATCTTAGCTTGCATACTGGTTTCTGTCATGATGGGCATCAAGCCGATAAAGGTGGTCAGTGAGGTCAACATAATGGCTCGGAAACGTCTACAACCCGCCTCAAGTACCGCCGTCTTCATCGCAATTCCAGCCTCACGGGACTTGTTGATGTAATCGACCATCACCAATGAGTCATTCACCACTACACCCGCTGCAGCTATGATGCCGAATAGGGAGAGTGCGCTTAAGTCGATTCCCATGATCATATGACCAAGCACTGAGCCTATGACGCCGAAGGGGATAACAGACATGATCATGAGAGGCTGGGAGTATGACTTCAGTGGGATAGCTAATAGGCTATAGATAATCAACATGGAGATGATAAAGTCTCTCAGTTGAGTCTTAGCACTGTCCATCTGCTCCTGGATATTGCCCGACACTTCACTTTGTACTCGCGGATATTTCTTTAGCAGCTGAGGCATAAAGTTATCACGAATGTCCTGAGCCAGTTTGAAGGGCTCGGCCTGATCGGCATCCACTGAGGCCCATACATTGATGGTTCGGTTACCGTTTTCACGGCGAATGCCATTGACCCCTTGAGTGACTGTAATATTGACCACTTCAGAGAGGGGGACTTCGGCACCTTGTGGGGTGACAATCAATACCTCACTGACCTGAGCGATGGAGTTTCGTTCTCTCTCTGGGTAGCGCAGCATCACTTTTATCTCAGAGCCATTTCTCAAGATACGTTGGGCTTCTAAGCCATAGAAACTATTACCCACCTGGGAGGCTATATTGGCTAAAGTAAGACCCAGACCATAGGCCTGAGGCTTGAGCTCAAATTGCACCTCTTTCGCACTGGATTGGCGACTGTCGTTGACATCACCCACACCTTTGAGGGAGTTAAGTTTAGCCTTGAGCTCTTTCGAGGCAGCAATCAATTGCTGCTCATCTTTTCCTTCCAGGCGGAAACTGATATCACCATCGTCACGACCACCACCGAACAAGTTATCCTGAATTTCGAATGACTTCATTCCCGGTATGAGCGGCATGGCTTGGCGCCATAACTCAGCAAGCTCAAAGGTATCTAATGGCCTTAGTTCAGGATCCACCAGCTTGGTCATTACTTCAGCCGAAGTACGCCCCCTAAGATCGACCTGCATGTCTGAGATCATGCCTTGGCCATATTGCTCTTCTAACCGTTTATCTACGTCATAAATAGCCTTTTCAATTGCGAGTGCCGCAGATAACGTCGCTTTCTCCGATGCATCCACGTTCATCTCGAAATTCACTCGAGGAAAATCATGAGGGATCTTGGGCTGACCGATGAAGCGGATCATGCCACCAGCATAGAGTCCGGCGCAGATCAGTATGAAACTGATAAACAGCATAATAACGGTATAACGATACTTGACGGCGCTGGTAAGTGCCGGCCGATATATATTTTGAATAAAATACTGTAAACCTGAATCGACCTTGCCTTGGATAAAGTTCACGCCATTACGTAACCAATCCAAAGGATTTCTCGAGCCTGGTTTTACCTTGGTTCTGGGTTTCATTCTGGCCAAATGCGATGGCAAGATGAGCTTAGACTCGACCAGTGAAAATATCAGACATAAGATCACGATATAGCCTATGGCTTTACCGAAAGCTGAGGAGGGACCATCATCGAGGGTCAGTGGCAAAAATGCCGCTATGGTCGTCAGTACGCCGAATGTTGCGGGCATGGCGACCCGCTTCACACCACGGATGACATTCTCCAAGCTTTGACCATTCTTTTCACATTCATCATGGGCACTTTCCCCCATGACGATGGCATCATCCACCACGATACCCAGTACCAAGATGAAGGCAAACAGGCTGATCACATTCACTGTGACATCGATCATAGGCATAGGCATGAAGAGTAGGGTGCCAAGGAAACAAACCGGTAGACCCATCATGACCCAAAATGCCAGGCGCACCCGCAGGAACAGGGCTAACATAAGAAAGACAAGTACTGCACCAGTTTTCATGCTATCTAACATGAGATCTAAACGGCCTTCCAAGTAGTAGGTCATGTCAACCCAGGTCTCTAGTTTAAGCCCGTCTGGTAGCACTTCCTGTTTCTGAGCCACGTAGGCTTTAACTACTTCGGCCACATCTGTCATGCTTTGATCATTCGCCGCACCGATAAAAAAGGTGACCGAGTTTTTACCGTTAAACTTCGAATATTGAATGCCTTCCTGAAATCCATCTATCACAGTGGCTATATCACCTAAGAGCACATTGGTGCCATCTTGCAAGGTGATTAAAGGCAGGTTCTCGAATTCATAGCCTACATAAGCCTGGTTTTGAATTCTAAGGTTGATGTAACCATTTTCGGCACGGATCTGACCCGCAGACATGTTACGGGAGAAACCTCTAACTGCGTCGGCGACATCGTTGAAGGTGAGTCCAAATTCACGCAACCTGTCACGGCTGACTTCGATAGCTATCTCATAATCCAGTCCGCCATAAAAATCGGTGATATTCACCAAAGGTAACTGCATCAACTCATCATGGATTTTCTCACCTAATTCCTTGAGTTGTTTCGGCGTCATATCACCGTACAAACTCATATAGAGCACTTCCTGACGCAACTTAATACGCTCGACTTTAGGCCTCTCCATACCATCGGGGAAACTGGATATGGAATCGATTTCAGATTTGATTTCGTCTAGCACGATTTGTGGATCGTAAGAGTCCTCGATTCGAAAATATCCCGTGGCCGAGTTTCGATTAGAATAGGTGATCACACGTTTGAGACCCTGGACACTCTCCAGCGCCTCTTCAACTTTTATGGTGATCCCTTCTTCTACTTCTTGTGGCGCCGCGCCGGGATAGAAGGCGTTAAACTCGACCCAGTTGATCTCTATCTGAGGGAAAAACTGCTTACGTATCGTGTCGGCGGTCAAGAGACCACCTAATATAATAATGAGCATCAAGAGGTTAGCTGCAACACTATTGCGGGCAAACCAGGCTATGATGCCCGTTTGTGTATCTTGGTGGGCACTAGAAGGTACCTGAGATTCTTTGTTATCTGACATGGATTATTCCTTCTCTTCCATGGCGAGTTGCGTCTCAGACTCTTCGGGTTCATCGTCTTGCTGCAGCAGTTTGTCTTCCGGTAGCGCGAGTTGCATCCCTTCAATGGGATAATCGAGGGCTGAGGTGATCACATTCATGCCTTGATCTAATCCTGCGGATATCACCACTTCTGCTCCGAATTGACGGATGACGTTAACGGTTTTATAGGTCAGCTTATTATCATCATCCAATACGGCAATTTGCCCATTGACTACAAGGTGCCTTGGTAACACAGTGACATCACCTGCCTGAGTGCCTGCAATGTTAGCGGTAACATAAGAACCAAACCTGAGTTCGCTCTTTTTTGATGCTAACCCATAAGGGTCTAGGACTTCGGCGACCAGATAGGTCATACGGCTGAGTTTATCGATAACCCCTTCGCTACGCACTATGGTGCCTGTCCACTCCTGCGGCTTGCCGCCAAGGTCTGCAACGAGTGTCACTTGTGCATGCTTACCTTTATTGATCAGGTATTGGATCTCTTTATCGGCTAAAGGCAACCGTATTTCGGCTTTATGGGTACTTAACACTTTTCCTAGGGGAGTTCCCATGCTCACATAAGAACCTAAACCAATGTTGCGACTTTCTATGAGGGCATCGTAGGGTGCCTTGATCACTGTACGTTCAACGTTGCGCAGAGCACGTTTAAGGCCTGCTTCTGTGGAATTAAGTTTGGCTATCTCTTGGGCGAGCTGGGGCTTACGTAGACTTAACTCTGAGGGGACGCCATCTTTAATGCGCTTCCACTCCTCTTCAGCAACCTTTCCATAAGCTTTTTCCTGCACTAAGGTTGCTCTTGCCGAAGCAAGGCTCGCTTTAGCATCGATAAGATCGGCATCATAATCACTGGGATCTATTTTCGCGAGCATGTCGCCTTTCTTAACGAATCCCCCGCGAACGAAGCTTTCGGACAGGTAAATGATTTCGCCATTAACTTGTGAAACCAGTTCAGTTTCATACTTTGCGTTGACTACGCCGTAGGAGCTAACTGAAAAGGTCATAGGGCTGAATTCAACCTGTTTAACGGCGACTAAAGGCGTATTGTCTACCGCTTCCTTCTCTTGGGGGGGCTTTTTCAAGGCTGACATTGCAAGGAAACCACCGATCCCGAGGGATAATACGACAATAGGCAATATAATCTGTTTTTTTGTAGCCACGAACACTTCCTCTTGTTGAAGCTTGGATTTTATATTTTTTGTAGAACAGCCTTATGTGGCTCATTCAAATTAATACATTGGCGAAAGACTTTTTTTGACTTATATATGTTAAATCATCTGTGCTGATGTTACATGTCCATTGTGTAAAATTGTATGTCGTCATTCATGATGGTTTTGTGACCAAGGTGGCGTTGTCTTAATCGTTGTAAATACAGGTTTTTAACTCGGTCACCGTATTGGTTATAGTTTGCGCAATATGTAAACATATTTAACTAATCTACAGATCTCCCATTTATCGCCCATAATTTGATCGACATCACGATCTCTTTAGGTCTGAGTGTTAATCTGAACTGACTAACTGCACACACCTGTCAGATAAACAGACAGAATTTTTTGATAAATTCAATTTTGCTCATGCTAAGATCAAGGAGATATTATGAGTGATTTAGATCATAGGTTTGGTGTAAAAGAAGCCAACTTAGTCGTCAGGTATTTAAAGCTTGAGGGGATAACACCAAAGAACAGAGACAAACTAGTGTCTAGTATTGATCTGATTGTCGGTATCGATAGTGTTTCATATGATGAGTCAGTAAAGACATTAAAAATTGCCTACGATGCGAGTCATTGTGATCTGGACTTGTTCGAAAGATTAATTCAAGCTCAGGGTGGCGCGCTCTCTCTTGGAGTATGGACTAAGGTCAAAGAGGGTTTTTATAAGTATGTGGATCAGAATGTGAAAGATAATGCAGAGCACGATCCATATTGTAATAACGCCTTACCTAAATCCTTACCTGGAAGCAGGAAGAGATAAGGCGATATATACTCGTTCAAATCATGAAAAATTGTTACTTTCATTAATTTGTCTTTGTCGGTTGCCCGCTTTAAAAGCCTGCAACCCTCCAACCTCCTCTCATCCAGCTCAATCTGTCTAAGTATGGAGAATAAAAATAATTATTAGCGAACATTCGCTCATCTCATTTTTAATCGTGGCGTTCACTATTTTCTTCCTAAAAAATGCAAGGAATCTAAGACGAGAACTGGATGATTGGCATTTTTTTACTTTATACAAAATATTGTCTTAGAACGCAATGGTCAAAGGCTTACAAGGTTAATCTAAGATCTCTCCCTAAGATAAATATTTATATAAACAAATATATTAATTAGCAGTTATGAAATTCATGATCTAGATGAAATGAAAATTTATTCCTGAGTTTTATTATTCAAAAATCTTATAAAAGATTATTTTTTTAATTATAAATACTCGGCTAAATGTATTTATTTGTATCGATAAAACGAACTAAATCTACATTTTTTTGTAGTGATAATCATGATGTAACATGCTGTTTATTATTGGTGAGCTGGGTTTTTTACTGATTTGTTCTATTATGTGGGACACTTGTTCCAGTTATTTTTATTAACATTTATGCAACTTGCCTTAATTAATGTTTGTGAATTATTCGCTTGCGATTAAAAATTTGTTAGTTAGAATCAGCGTATTCTATTTACTTGATTGACTTTATCTAGGAACACTATCTTATTTAGTAAGTCAATAGGTAGAAAGAGGGGGGATACCCTTAAGAAACATATTTCAATGTAGTAAATATATAATTGTTTGGATTAGGTTTTTACCTATATAGCCGTATATGGAGATATTAAAATGGCAAAAGATGGCACAGTTGCACCTAAAGAACGTATAAACATCAAATATGTACCCGCAACAGGCGACCAACAGGCTGAAATGGAACTTCCGCTGAAAATGTTGATCGTTGGTGATTTTAAAGGACACCCCGAAGATACTCAGCTCGAAGAAAGAAAATCCGTTTCAATCAATAAAAATAATTTCGAATCTGTCATGAAAGAAAGTGAACTGTCAATTAAAGCTACCGTAGCCAATAATTTGACAGATAACGAATCTGATGAGCTGGATATCGAATTAAACTTCACATCATTAAAAGATTTTTCTCCCGATTCTATTGCGGAACAAATTCCGGAAATTAAAAAACTTATCGAATTGAGAGAAGCCTTAGTTGCCCTAAAGGGGCCACTGGGAAATATCCCTTCATTTAGAACCAAGCTGCAAGAACTCATTGAGACCGAAGATTCTCGGGAACAATTACTGGCAGAACTTCAAAAGCTAGACAGTTAATCCAGACAGTATTATTTACTCAGATTTTATACGAATGAAGGGATAAACCGATCTCGTCATTCGACGATCCATTTAAGGAATAAAATTCATGGAAGCTATGGATAAAGCGGTTGAAAGCAACCAAGCCCTCGGTGCTAATTTACTGGATGAAGTATTAGCTCAAACCAAGATCACTCCCGTCGATGAAGGTTATGACATTGCTAAGAAAGGTGTGGCGGCATTTATCAGCAATGTGATTGCCAGTCGTGATAGCAGTGAGCCGGTCAATAAAGCACTTGTCGATAAGATGTTAGTCGAGTTGGACAAGAAAATCAGCAGTCAGATGGATGCGGTGCTTCATAACGAGACTGTGCAGCAGATGGAGTCTTCATGGAGAAACCTTAAGCTGTTAGTCGATAGAACCGATTTCAGAGAAAACATCAAGCTTGAACTCCTCCACGTGACTAAAGATGAGTTACTGGATGATTTTGAATTTGCGCCTGAAACAGTACAGTCTGGTCTTTATAAGCACGTGTATTCGTCAGGTTATGGTCAATTTGGTGGAGAGCCCATAGGTGCTATCGTGGGTAACTACGCCTTTACGCCTTCATCACAAGACATGAAGTTGCTTCAATATGTTGGAGCCATTGGCGCCATGGCACATGCACCGTTTCTTTCATCGGTTGCACCTGAGTTTTTCGGCATAGAATCTTTCGAAGAGCTGCCTAACCTAAAAGATCTTCAGTCTACTTTCGAGAGTCCTAAATACACAAAATGGCGCTCATTGAGAGAGTCTGAAGATGCTAGGTACTTGGGATTAACTGCGCCTCGCTTCTTGCTGCGTGTGCCATATGATCCCATTGATAATCCTATCGGTTCCTTCAATTACCGTGAAAATGTCAGCGAGAGCCATGAAGATTACCTTTGGGGCAACACAGCCTTTGCATTGGCCACACGTCTGACGGAGAGTTTCGCAAAATATCGCTGGTGCCCGAATATTATTGGTCCACAGAGTGGCGGTTCAGTTGATGATCTCCCTGTGCACGTGTTCGAA
Source organism: Shewanella psychrophila (assembly GCF_002005305.1). NCBI lineage: Bacteria > Pseudomonadati > Pseudomonadota > Gammaproteobacteria > Alteromonadales > Shewanellaceae > Shewanella > Shewanella psychrophila. The sequence goes on along the minus strand of NZ_CP014782.1, from coordinate 1,170,718 downwards.
TCTATGGGCGCATTACAGGCAAAAATCCCAACTGAAGTCTTGATCACAGATCGTAAAGAGTTTGAATTGGCCGATGAAGGTTTTATCAGCTTAACCATGCGTAAAGGTAGCGATAATGCCGCTTTCTTCTCTGCGAACTCGATCCAGAAGCCAAAAGTATTCCCTAATACCAAGGAAGGCAAGGAAGCTGAGACAAACTATAAACTAGGAACTCAGATCCCTTACATGATGACCATCAACCGTTTAGCACACTACATCAAGGTGCTACAAAGGGAACAGATCGGTTCATGGAAAGAGCGTCAAGATCTTGAGCGTGAATTGAATACTTGGTTGAAACAGTTTGTCGCCGATCAGGAAAACCCACCGGCTGAAGTAAGAAGTCGCCGTCCGTTGCGTGCTGCCAAGATTGAAGTTATGGACGTACAAGGTGAGCCAGGTTGGTATCAGGTCTCCATGTCAGTTCGCCCACATTTCAAATACATGGGGGCAAATTTTGAGCTTTCCTTGGTAGGTCGTTTAGACCAGGAGTAGTGATTTGTACACCAATGACAGGACCTACTGTGTCAGCTTCTTTGAGCGATTAGGTTGCGACATAGAACACCCCTTGACCGGGGTAGAGTCCATTGAATATGTCATTGCTTCGATAAAACGTAATATCTCCGGCCTGCTTAATACACGGGTCGGAGAATCCCAAAGTTGCCCTGAACTTGGTTTGTTCGACTTCAACGACGCAAATTCAGGCAGTTTCGATTTGGGAGTCAGAATCAAAGCCGGCATTAAGGCATGTATCGAACGTTTCGAACCTAGGCTTACTCAGCTGGATATTCGAGTGCTACACGACGATACCTGTCCTTTTAGCTTACGATTTCATATTCATGGCAAGATCAGCGTTAAATCGATAAAGGAAAAGGTCGAGATCGATCTCGTTCTCGACAGTAATCGGACCTATAGGGTGAGTTAGAGTGTCTCAAGACAAGTATTTCAGGGATGAATTAGCGTTTCTGAGGGAGCAGGGAAAGCAATTTTCCGATCTTCACCCTCATCTTGCGCGCTACCTACACGGCAATAATACCGATCCGGATATCGAGCGCTTGCTCGAAGGATTTGCATTTTTGACCGGCAGGTTAAGGGAAAAAATAGAAGATGAGTTTCCCGAACTCACTCACTCTATGATCAACATGCTATGGCCTAATTACCTGCGCCCGGTTCCCAGCACCAGTATCGTCAGTTTCTCTCCCTTAGAACGTGGCATCAGTCACAGACAAGGGATAGAGAAGGGCTGCATGTTGAATAGCAGACCTGTGGCTGGGCAAGTGTGTCATTTTTCCACTTGCCGTGATGTCAATGTCTACCCTCTGCTGGTGGATAAGGTAGAGGATTTTCATTCGCGAGAAGCGTCCATTATCGATATCCATTTCAGCAATTTGAGCGATCTGCCCTTAAATGAGATAGGACTCGAAGATCTTCGTTTCTATCTCGGTGGACAACATTACAGTGCGCAAATGCTCTATCTCTGGCTGAATCATTATCTTGAGGGAATGGCTATCTGTGTCGGAGACAAGCAGTACTCTCTGCCTAAAAGCTGTTTCAAGAGTGTGGGATTCGACAGTGGTGACGGTATCTTGCCCTATCCTAAGAATGTCTATGAAGGCTACCGAATTTTACAGGAATACCTAGCGTTCCCTGATGCCTTCATGTTCTTCGACATTTGTAAGATCCATAAATGCTTGCCAAGTGGCCTCACGGGTAACTTCTCGCTTAAATTAACTTTCTCCCGCACCTTACCCGCGGACGTGTTTATTAAACAAGAGACGTTCCAACTCTATTGTGTGCCTGTGATGAACCTGTTTAAACATGATGCCGATCCCATCGACCTCACAGGTAAGAAGATCGAATACCCCATTTTTCCATCTAGCCGTTCGCCGGAGAACTTCGAGATATTCAGCGTCGACAAGGTACAGGGTTGGTTGGATTCAGATTCAGGCAGAATGCGCGGCGAAGAGCGGATTTATAGCCCGTTCGAGAGTTTCCAACACGAAGTCGAGCGAGTCAGACATCGTGTGGCTCTCTACTATCGTCTCCGGGTCAAGGAGAGTATTCGTGAAGATGGCTTCGATCATTTCCTCTCCTTTGTCAGAGGGGATGAAACCTTAAGTTTCGATGGTAACGAGGCGGTATCTTTGTCTCTGACCTGTACCAACCGTCAATTGCCGATGCAACTGGGAAAGGGGGATATCTGTATCGCTACAGACAGCTCTCCCAATTTCGCCACCTTTAAGAATATTACCGAGCCCAATGCATCCCTGAGACCCGTGCTCGATGGCAGCATGCTATGGACGCTTATCTCAAACTTATCTCTTAACTATTTATCTCTGCTCTCGAAAGATGCCCTGTGTTCGATCATTCGAGCCTATGACTTTAAGGCATTAATCGACCGTCAGGCCGAACGAGTGACCCAGAAGCGTCTCGATGGCATTGTCAGTATCGAATCCAGACCAACCGAACGCATATTGCGAGGTCTACCAGTACGCGGCCTGCTGTCTGAAATTGTATTGGATCAAACCTGTTTCGGCTCCGAAGGGGATCTCTACTTGTTCGGTACTGTGCTAAGCCGGTTCTTCGCCCTTTACGCCAGTATCAATTCATTTCATGAGTTGATTGTGATCAATGCAGCCAATCAGGAAAAGTACACATGGGATATTCAGATTGGCCAGCAACCTCTGATCTAGCTGATGAGAATGAAGGGCACAAACTCGTAGAGAATGTAAGATCGTATAATTTTTTTCAGCTTGTTGAGTTACTGCATAAATTAGAGGGAAACGATCCCGAAGATCAATCTTGGGAGAGTCTGGGTAAGCTATTTTTTACCGCCAATCCAAGTTTGGGATTTGCGCCGAGCGATGTGACAGGAATGAGCAGACATGCGGGGAACAGAGTCGAGTTAGAGACGACGTTTCTCGGATTAAATGGGGCTCAATCACCGCTGCCCAGCTATATGCTGGAGCAACTCATCTATGATGAGACCAATATCAGGCGCGATTTCCTGGATTTTTTTAATAACCGCTTAATCGCTTTGTTTTACCGCTCCTGGCGTAAGTATCGCTACTACATACGTTTTCAAGATGACGCTGTGGATAAGTTTTCCACACAGGTATTTGCCTTGGTGGGGCTGTCGAATGAAGACATTCGCGGTGATACGCCGATCAACTGGTGCAAGATGCTGGCTTATGCCGGCACATTAGCGGGACGCAGTCGCTCGCCGCAAACCGTAGCGGGCATCGTGGCTCATTGTTTTGAACTTGAAGACGTGTCTATTAGGCAGTGGGAATTTCGTCATGTAGAGATCCCGGACTCGCAACGTTGTCTCTTAGGTCAGCGAAATGTGTCCCTAGGTCAAGACACCATGCTGGGCTCAAGAGTCGGTGATATTACCGGTAAGTTTGTGTTGTGCATTAAAAACTTATCTCTGGAGCGTTTTAAGGACTTCCTGCCTTCAGGTAAGGAGTACAAGGCCCTATGTAAGGTGATGGAAGTGATTCTCAGGGAGCAGATGGCATTCGATTTTGAGCTGACACTTAAGACGGATGAAATCCCTCGGTTAAGTCTGGGAGAAGGCAAGGGGGTTCAACTCGGCTGGTCATCATTTTTGGGGCAGGCAGAGATTGAAAGTCAGCAAGTATTGATACAAATTAGGCAGTAAAGAGGGTCAAAGTGGATAAAGTAATTTCATTAAATATTGTTAATTCTCAAATGCTTGATACGGGACTGTTACCTTACATTCGTTTTACTCAGCAAGGCGGAGTCATAGGTAGCGATCCGGGTTCTGATTGGCAATTAAAGAACCGTTTAAATGAAGTTAAGGCGCAGCAATGTCGCATTCTATGGCTAGATGAACAATTTTGTGTCGAAGACCTGTGTGGTGAGGTCTTTGTCAATCAATCGTCTATGCCAATAGGCCTCAATCGTATGGCTAGCCTGAATGAAAATGATGAAATTTCCATCGGCCCCTACAAGGTAAGAATCTCACTGGGGAGCGAGAACGAGCGTTCATCTGCAATGACTAAGCAGTTATCTGAGATGTTTGATGAGCAAACCTTATCGGATCTCACCCAGACGTCGGCATTGTCGGCGGGATCGGCTCCCGATGTGAAGCTAACCGCCATCGACGACCCCATGCAAGCTTTGGATGCATTGGCCCAGCAGGGGAGAAATAAAGTGATGAGCTTTACCTCCGATTTAGAGGCAGAGCAAGAAACAGAGGTGAGTCTGATAGACAGTCAGATCCTCAGCTCAGATAAAGAGTTAACCATGCAGGCAGATTCCGAGTACACCCAAGACTCGGCTATCGCATTGAAGAAACATACTTATTTGGATAATTTTACCATGGACGAAAAAACATTAGATTTATTGGAATCTGAATTGCATACGGATCTTGACAACAACTCAGTGTCATCAATTCACCCTGTGGGTAATCACCTCACCGCCGGTCCTCTGTTTCGCGGTCTAGGCGTGCAGCTTGGTGATGTGCGAAATAGTGAGCAGATGCAGGCCATCTCTGTGGATTTGGGCACGTCACTTAATGCCGCAATTTCCGGCATCTTGTCGCTGCATGATACGGCCAGCCAAGGTCGCTATCAGCTGATGAATAAAAACTTGCAGCCCATCGAGGATAACCCCCTGAGACTGGGTTTGAATTATGAAGACACCATAAAGACTCTGTTTGATAATGACAGGAGTCCGGTACATCTCTCGCCCGCTGCGGCAATTTCTGAGAGCTTAAAGTCGGTTGAGCATCATAATCAAGCGGTGCAAACGGCAATAGCCGAGGCGTTGGATTACATCTTGATGGCTTTCTCTCCGGAGAAGTTACTTAAACGCTTCAATCAGTACCGAAAGAGCAGTGATGCTAGCCTTGAGACTGGTGATAAGTGGGCCTGGTCTATGTATGAGAAATACTATGCCGAGCTTACCTCCAATCGCCAGAAAGGCTTCGAGAAACTGTTTTGGGAAGTCTTCGAGCAGGCTTACGATCGCAAGCTGCGTGAACTTCAAAGGGATTGTTGATGAATCGTCTGCGCGCGGTTCTCATGTTGGCACTCTTGAGTCAGTTATTTGCATGCAGTAGCTCCAAGCCTAAAGATCTGCCGACCATACTGACCTACAGCATACTCGCCCTGGATGAAGTTAATCCAAATATGGAAGGTAAACCGTCGCCGTTAGCCTTTCAGGTGTTTGAGCTCGAGGATGACTCTAAGTTGCTCGCTGCCGACTATGATTCGCTGATCGAAGATCATGAGGATGCGCTGGGAACCAATTATGTCGATCACAGTGACTACACCATGCTCCCGGGCCAATTTAAGTTTATCGAGCCTAAAGCTATCGATGAAGACACTCGTTATATCGGTGTGATGGCTCAATACGGCGATCCTGAAGTGTCTCAATGGAAGAAGGTCATCAAAATAAAATCAATTGGCCGTGAGTACCATCTACTGATCTTGCTTAAAGAACAGGAAGTCATACTGGATAAAGTGGAATAAACATGTCGTCAAGAAATAGAGTAATTTGGGCCGAAGGTCTATTCATCAAACCACAACATTTTCAGCAGCAGCAAAGATATTTTGAATATGTTACCGATGTGAGGTTGTCTTCGGTAAACGGATATCTATATGGAATTTCTGAACTGGAATTGAATCCTGAGTACCTGAGTTTCGGTCGTATCGCCATACAAAGAGCCAAGGGAGTGATGCCCGATGGCACTGTGTTTAATATGCCTCAGGAAGATCTCCTCCCTAATGCCCTGGAGGTCGTGGATGGATCCCTGGCTAACCAGATTGTTTACCTGGCCTTGTCCCTTCGCAGTGATTCGATAACCGAGGTAGCCGAAACCTCAGAGTCTGGTAATTCCCGCTATGTGATGCGCCGCCACGAAGTACGTGATTTACACAGCTCACAGGGGGATTTTTCTACAATAGAAGTGAGTCCGCTGCATATGCGCTTGATGCTGGAGAAGGAAGATCGTAGTGCCTATAGTTCGGTAGCCATCGCTAAGATATTGGAAAAGCGTCCCGATGGCAGTGTGGTACTGGACCCCAATTTTATTCCTTGTAATCTCAATGTTGTCGGGGTGCCATTTCTGCACCGTTTCATCGGTGAGATGGCGGGTATGATGCGCGAACGAGCAAAAAATATCGCTCAACGTATCGGGTCTCCCAGTCAAGGTGGTGTGGCAGATGTGTCCGATTTCATGCTACTCCAGTCACTGAACCGTATGCAGCCCATCCTGCAACATATTTCTCAATTAAAAAGCCTGCATCCGGAGCAGCTTTATCTGCAGTTAGTCAGTATTTGTGGTGAATTATTTTCATTCACCGACGACAGCCGATTAGCCCCCACATTCAGCCCCTATGATCATGACATGCCGGTAAAGTCTTTCTCACTGCTGATGTCCATGTTGCGTCAGTCGTTGAGTATCGTTCTCGAGCCAAAAGCCGTGTCTCTTCAGCTGCATAAGCGTAAGTATGGTCTGATGGTAGCGCCGGTTCAGGATCCTGAACTCATCAAGGATGCCGACTTTATCCTGGCGGTTCGAGCCAAGATCCCATTGGAGGAGCTGAAGAAATTGTTTATTCAGCAGACCAAAATTGCCTCGGTTGAGAAAATCCGTGAACTTATTTCACTGCAACTACCGGGTGTGGGTCTGACGCCTCTGCCTGTCGCTCCTAGGCAGTTACCGTATCACGCAGGTTATACCTACTTTCAGTTAGACCGCTCAAGCCCATCATGGCAGATGCTGAATCATTCCAGTGGTTTTGCCTTCCACGTTGCCGGTGATTTCCCGGAGCTGGAACTTCAGTTCTGGGCAATAAGGAGTTAATGCGATGAAACCACAGAAACAATCCCTCACCGAGCAACAACTGGACGATGTCTTGTTCGATGAAGTGAGCAATATCGACGCCGATAAAGAGTATTGGTTCCAATTGCGCGGCGACAACATCAATCAACTGATAGATGCGGCGTCTCCTTTGATTGGCATGGTGCTCAGGGTCAGGAAACTGGCGGACTTACAGGATGTGCAACAACTTTACGATAATAGTGTCGATGATATCTCCGCAATAGAAGCAGAGCTCACCGAGTCCGGTTATGACCGTGCCATTATATTGGCTTATCGCTATGTGCTGTGCTGCTTTATCGATGAGGCCGTGATGAACACCGCCTGGGGAGCCGATAGTGTCTGGGCCGAACACTCACTCTTGACCCGATTTCATAATGAAACTTGGGGCGGCGAGAAAGTCTTCAGCATTTTACAACGCCTGGAGACTGAGCCTGGAACCTATCAGGAGTTGCTTGAGTTCATCTATCTGTGTTTCTGCCTGGGTTTTGAAGGCAGATATAAGGTCATGGCTAATGGGCGAGAAGAGTTTGACAAGATAGTCAATCGCCTGTTTGAGACCTTAAGGAACTTAAGGGAGGAGGAGCCACAGCTGCTCACCAGTGCCACCGAACATGTGGTCAATACCCGCTTTCAGATCGGCAGACAGATGCCCATTTGGACCGTGTTTGCAGGATTTTTTGCCATGCTAACCGTGATCTTCATCTTTTATTCTGTGTCCCTTGCCAATAAGTCTGCCGGCGTGTTGGACAAACTTTATCAGATCTTAAATTAAGGACGTTTTATGATCCGTATAGAATTGAGTACGCTCATTACTAAATTAAATCCTATCAATAAATTAGCCATGGAAGAGGCCGCTTCTTTCTGTATCAGCAGAAGAAATGAAGAGATAACTTTAGCGCATCTGCTATATAGCCTATTGGAAAATCCCCTGTCAGATGTGAGGGTGATCCTTAAGCAAGCCGATTGTAATTTAGACGAGCTCAAATCGGTACTCGGGGAGGCTTTGCCAAGGGGCGAGAGCTTAGATACTTATCCGTCATTCTCGCCTTTGTTGGTGGAGCTACTTCAGGATGCCTGGTTACTGTCCACCACTGAGCTGGGACAGACTCAGTTGAGATCCGGCGCGATTTTTATTGCAGCGCTGATGCAGTCGAGTCGTTATTTGCCTTTTGAGCTGACAAACTATTTCGCCGATATCAATCGTGAAAGCCTGCGCAAAGACTTCGATGCGTTGACCGCAAGCTCTTCTGAGTCTGAGAGTCAATCGAGTCAACCACAAACTCAAGCTGTGGCGACGGCAAACTCAGCACTGGATAAATTCACCAGCAGTTTCACTCAGCAGGCCCGTGATGAGGAGCTGGATCCGGTTTTATGCCGAGATGATGAGATCAACCTGATGATCGACATCCTGTCCAGGCGTCGTAAGAACAACCCCATAGTGGTGGGTGATGCCGGTGTGGGTAAGAGCGCCGTGGTCGAAGGACTGGCGTTGCGAATAGTCGCTGGCAAGGTGCCGGACTCACTCAAGGGGGTCGAGCTTCTCTCTTTAGATCTTGGCCTGTTACAGGCGGGGGCATCGGTGAAAGGTGAGTTTGAGAAGCGCCTCAAGGGCGTGATAGAAGAAGTTAAGCTATCGGCGACGCCCATCATACTCTTTATCGATGAGGCACATACCTTGATTGGCGCGGGTAATCAGGAGGGGGGCGGCGACGCGGCTAACCTGCTTAAGCCTGCATTGGCCCGCGGCGAGCTGCGCACCATAGGTGCCACGACCTGGAAAGAATATAAGAAGTACTTCGAGAAAGATCCGGCGCTGACCCGACGTTTTCAATTGGTCAAACTCGATGAGCCGACACCTGAGCAGGCTGTGACCATCATGCGCGGTCTACACGGCGTCTATGAATCGGCTCATAAGGTGTTGATACAAGATTGCGCGCTGAAAGCCGCGGCGCATCTGTCTAATCGTTACATCTCGGGCCGTCAACTGCCAGATAAGGCCATCGACGTGCTGGACACTGCATGTGCTCGCATCGCCATCAATCTTAGCTCTCCGCCTCGTCGTTTGGCTGAATTAGAAGGGCAGATCCACCAGACAGAAGTTGAGGTGGCGCTTTTGACCCGCCAGCTCAATCTAGGTCAGGCCGTGGATGAGGAGTATCTGACTAAGCTTGCTGAAGATATCGCCACTGCCCGTGAAGAATATCAGCTGCTCGAGTCATCTTGGTATCAGCAAAAGGAGATCGTCGAGAAGATCATATCTTTGAGGCAAGCGATACTCGAGGATGAACAAACGGATGATTCAACACTGCGCAGCGAACTTCAGGCCATAGAGTCTGTGCTCGATGAGATGAGTCAGGCTCATAAACTCATTATCCCTCAGGTGGATGAACAGCAGATAGCCGCAGTGATCGCCGATTGGACAGGTGTTCCTGTTGAACAGATGAACAGTGATGAGCTGCATAAAATCACTCATTTACCAGAACTTCTGAGTGCATCGGTTAAGGGACAGGAAATTGCCATCTCCCGTTTGCATAAAAATATGCTGACGGCGCGCGCCGATCTGCGCAAGGCGGGGAGACCTAAAGGTGCCTTCTTGCTTGTGGGCCCCAGCGGAGTGGGTAAAACCGAAACGGTTATCCAGATCGCCGAGCAGTTATATGGCGGCAAGCAATTTTTGACCACCATCAATATGTCTGAGTATCAAGAGAAGCATACGGTATCTCGCCTTATAGGCTCGCCTCCAGGTTACGTGGGTTTCGGCGAAGGGGGGATCCTGACCGAGTCTATCAGGAAAATGCCTTACTCTATCGTGTTGCTCGATGAAGTGGAGAAGGCCCATCCCGATGTGCTCAATCTCTTTTATCAGGCATTTGACAAGGGTGAGCTGGCCGACGGCGAGGGGCGTTTAATAGATTGCCAGAATATTCTCTTCTTTATGACCTCTAACCTAGGCTATCAGACCATAGTCGAGCATGCCGATGAGCCGGAGGTCCTGGAAGATAAGCTTTATCCTGAGTTAGCCGATTTCTTTAAGCCTGCTCTGCTGGCGCGCATGGAGATAGTGCCTTATCTGCCATTAGGTGAAGCCGTATTAAGACAGATAGTCGAGTCTAAACTCGCCGCCCTGACTGAGCGACTCGAGCTCAGATACAAGGCGCGGGTAGAGTGCGACCCGGCGCTTGTCGATGAAATAATCAATCGTACCGGCCGCACTGAAAACGGTGCTCGTATGCTTGAAGCCATCATAGATGGGCAGATGTTACCTCCCATCGCCTTGGCATTACTCAATAAGCTTGCCAATAAGCAGTCCGTGAATGAGATCCGTTTAGCGTGTCATCATGGTGAGTTTGTTGGAGAGGTTAGTTAGTGACCAGTAAGCAGTGGCTAGAGCAGACCTCAAGTCTGCTCGAATGCACCCAAAAGCATGAGTTAACGGCTCAGTTGATGGAGACGCTACAGCAACAGCTGGGCCTGAGTGACTGTGTCTTACTGGTGCCTTCTGTGGATGGTCGACGCTTAATTCTGTCGCAGTTTAGGTCTGATAACTGCCTCAAGGTTGATCCCCAGGCCGAATGGGATGTCACTGATTTTAGTCATCCTTTTGCCCATGTGTTACAGACGGGTAAGCCTATGGTGCTGGATTATTTTAGCTTGGCTTACTGGCGCGAGGAAGTTAAGTTTGTTCAGCTGGTGTCAGGACTTCCTCAGGAGATCAATCTGCTGATGTTTCCCTTGATCCAAGACAGGCATGTTTCTGGCTTGCTGATTTTTGCGGTCTCGGTGGCGGATACTAAGGAGATGTTACAGGATCAGCAATGGCAACATTACTGTGGTGTATTTATGCGCCACTGGCAGCTGCTCAGTACCGTGGCGAGTCAGTCGGGCCAAGCCAGTTTTCTTGCCGACTCATTGTCCCAAGCCAAGGATGAAATTCGTCATCAGAAGAGCCTTAAGGCCCTGTCACAGGTTCTGGTGGGCGAAGCTGATAAAATGTATAAGCTGCGGGGTGAGATCTTACGCGTCTCGGGTACCGATCTGTCCGTGATGGTGCAGGGAGCCACCGGGACTGGCAAGGAGTTGGTAGCCAAAGCCATTCACGATCACTCCTTGCGTCATGATGAACCATTTGTTGCTATCAACTGCGCCGCCATTCCGGAAAACTTGCTTGAATCTGAGCTGTTTGGCTATGAAAAGGGCGCCTTTTCCGGTGCTCATGCCAAAAAGAGGGGACTGATAGCCCAGGCGGATAAGGGCACACTGTTTCTCGATGAGATCGGTGATATGCCACTTAACCTGCAATCTAAGTTATTACGGGTACTCGAGTCAGGCCACTTTCGGGCCTTGGGCGCATCGAAAGAGGAACACTCAAATTTTCGCTTAGTCGCTGCGACTCATGTGAACCTCAAACAGAGAGTCGATGACGGCGAGTTTCGCCGAGATCTTTACTACCGTCTGTGCCAGTTCCCCATTCATGTGCCAGCGTTAAATGAGCGTCTCGATGATCTGTCTCTGCTAGTGAATCATTTTATCAATGGTTTTAATCGTCACCACAGGAGAGAGATCACAGGGGTACGTTACGAGACGCTGCTCAAACTCAAGCGTCACAGTTATCCTGGCAATGTACGTGAGTTGCGTAACATTATCGAGTATGCCTGCGCCCTGACGAGTCACCATGGTGAGCTAGAGGTATCTGCATTACCCGAGTTTGAATCTGCTGAGTTAATCGACATTGGATGTATCTCGTCTGTTGAGGGAGACTTTGGTGATATCGAAGATCTTAGGCTCGCGGTGGCGGAATTTGAACGACAGGTGATCCGTGACAGGCTGGATAAATTTAAGGGCGACAGGGCCAAGGCCGCCATGAGTCTGGGCATGCCCAAACGGACCTTCTCGCATAAATGCTTAAAGTTGGAGATAAACGAATAATGTCACAGGTGAAGGGATGGATCCTGACAGGATTATTGTTGTTACCGGCTATGTGTCACGCAGCGCCACAAGTGCTCAAAGATGCCCAGCTTTGCGTCAACATCACCAGTAAACTCGAACGCTTATATTGTTTCGATCAGGTGTTTGCAACACCTCTGATGGCACAACACACAGCACTTCAGACATCGACACATGCAGTGGAGTGGTTACGTGCCACAAAAAACGAAGAGCAAAGGCAAGCTGGTTCAAGTTTCTTTCTCGGTCGTGAAGAGGATAACGACAATGTCTGGTTAACCGCTTCTGCCATAGGTGCAGTGCCGCCGAGACCCATATTGATGTTGAGTTGTATCGATGGGATCAGTCGGGTGGAGATAGTGTTATCGCACTATTTCGAAACGGGCTCGATGCAGGTAGCTGTCAATAGCGCTGCCAGTAAGGGCCAACGTTGGCAGAGCGATAACTCAGGTTATATTTTCAGAACCGGACGTGGCCTGCCAGCCATTAAAGTTATGAAGTCCATGTTGGCGGATAACGCACTGATATTACACTCAGACACCGAAGAGATTGATGGCTTGCAGTTCGATACCACTGGGCTGAAGCAGGCGATCACGCCCTTACGAAAAGTTTGTCGCTGGTAAATAATATGTCACAACAATATCTTAAAAAAATAGTCGAGCCCATCAGTGCGGCAAGCCCAGTGGGCGATCGCTTGCACGATGATGCATTATTCGACTTTGTCGAAGCTCAGCTAATGAAGGTAGGTTCTCTGTCTCATAGCGAAGTGCAGTGGGGGGAGGTCGAATCCGGCGTGATGACCTTGCTTGAGACCCGCAGTAAAGATCTCAAGTTGATCACTTACCTGATGCAGTGCTTGCAACATCAGGCCAGTATCGACAGATTCAGCCTGTCATTGACGAGTCTCAATGAATTCATGAAGTGTTATTGGGAAACCTGTTTCCCGGCTCCTGGTCCCAGAGGCGTGTTGCCTAGACGTAAGTACTTCGCGCAAATCGTTCAGCGCACAGTTAAAGCTGGTGAAAACCTCGATAGTCAATTTAGCGATCCGGACAGTAAAGCGCAACTGCTGAGCTGGCTGAGTGAGTTAATGGACACGGCCGAAGGGCTGGAATTGCCAATTGATGCACTCGACGGGCTCAAGGTGCGTCTTACTCGCCAGTTTGAGCAAGGTGAATCCAAGGCGACAGTAGTCAGCGCCGTGAGTCAGACCACTTCTACAACTGCGACGGCTCAAGTCATCGCGCCTAAGTTGGAAATAGACTCTAGCAATGACAAAGCGACCAAGCAGACTCTACTTAAGGTGGCTGATTTTATTAGTGAATTTGAAACTGGAACCGGGCTCAGTCTCAAAATCCGCAGGTTTGCCACTTGGTTTTCCGTGGCCGGAGTGCCCGAGAATGCCAATGCCGCAGGGGAAACCAGTTTGATGCCGATCGCCGCCGACAGAGTCAGCGAATATCTGAGTCAATTAGAGAGAGGCGCAGATATGGCTTTGTTGAGAAGGGTAGAGCTTAGCCTTACTCTGAGTCCGTTCTGGCTCGACGGCCATCACCTCAGCGCCCGTATCGCGGTGGCGCTGGGTCAAACGCAGTGGGCCAAGGCCATTCATGAAGATACTGCCGCCTTTGTAGACAGGTTACCTAAGTTGTTGAACATGTCGTTCAAGGGCGGATTGCCTTTTGCTAGTAAGGACACTCAGGCCTGGCTTGAGCAAGGCTATGGCAGAGCAACGGCAGATGGTGGCGGCCAGGGATGGGAACTGCAAGGTAATGAGGTGATGGAATTAGCCGAGTCCGGTGGTTTATCCATGGCATTTGCCAGCCTCAATGACCATCTGCAGCGGGCATCTGAGCCCAGAGACAATTTTTATCTGCGCCTATTGGCAGCAGATCTCAAGAGCGATCATCAACTGTCAGCCATGGCCGATATCGATTATCGGATCTTATATGAGCAGGCCAATAGCACGGCTCTGGCAGACTGGGAGCCAGGTCTAATGGCTCGCCTCAAACAAAAAGCAAATTTGGATTAAGTACAGGGAATTAAGTATATGTGGTCGAAGCTGAAATCATTTTTTATCAAGCTATTACCAGAGTTTAAATCGGCATTACCCATTTTATTGGTGGCCATTTTTGTGTTGCTCAATGTGGGGATATGGTGGGCTGGACCTTGGTTGGAGATTGACTCCGAGCATGTGCTCGAAAGTGTCGGTTCCCGAGTGGTGGCCAGCACTATCTTCTCGCTGTCGTGTTTCGCCCTATGGGGCTTCTTTCAATGGCGTAAATTGAACCAATATAATGCAGATAATGAGAAGGTTCAGCAGCTCAAAGATGATCCTATTAAGGGCATGGTTGAGCGTCAAGAGGTCGAGCTTAATGATGTAATGTCAGGCCTCAAAGAGAGTCTCAACACTCGCAACTACCTCTACGCCTTACCTTGGTATCTGGTGCTCGGGATCGAGAATGCCGGTAAAACCAGTATGATAAACCGTTCGGGGCAGAAATTTGTGTTCTCCTCAGTGATGCGCGCTTCGGGTAAGAAGTCTGAAAACCCTTACTCATTCGATTGGTGGATCAGTGATAATGCCGTGCTTATCGATCCCGATGGTGAGCTGCTGACGCAGAAAAAGGTGGAAGGCAGTAACGAAGGCGAGATGACAAGGCGTCTGTGGATTAATTTTGTCGAGTGGCTCGAGAGTACCCGTAGTCGCAGGCCTCTCAATGGTGTGGTGTTGGCGCTGGATATGGCTAACGTTATCGGCTCGGCGACGTCTGAACGTAAGGCGTATGCTTTACTACTTCGAACTCGTCTGCGTGAATTGATGGAGACCCTGTCTACACGTCTGCCCGTCTATATCACTTTAACTAAATTAGATCTCTTGCTTGGCTTCGAGCCCTTCTTCCGCCACTACAATCAGGCCCAGAGAGATGAGATCATGGGGTTCACCTTCTCACTCAATTCGGTCAACGATCTGGACAGTTGGCTCAAGGAGTTCGATGAAGACTACTCTGGTTTTATTGAGCGTATCAATGCACATCTTCCCCGTGCACTGTTGCAGTGCCGTGATAAGGAAGAGCGGGCGGCCATCTATAGCTTTACTCGTCAGATAGCGGGTTCTCATCAGGTGTTACAAGAGTTCTTTAGCGATGCGCTGGCCAGCGATCAATTTTCTACCTCAGCACTGGTCCGTGGTGTTTATTTCACCTCGGTTTATCAACAAGGTGTGCCGACTAATGCCTATGTAGACAGTGCCTCACGTCGATATGGCCTGAGGGAGTCAATCAACAGTGCCCAGAAGAGTGAGAACTCGACGACTTATTTCATTCAATCTCTGTTTAAGCAGATCATCTATCCCGAGGCAGGACTGGCATCGGATAATTTCAAGGTGGCGAAACAGAAACGTCGTCTGATGACCCTATCTTTTGTGGCATGCACCATAGCCTCAGTCCTCTTAATCGGCACCTGGCACAGATATTATCTACTCAACGGTGAGCAGGCGGATGCCGTATTAAACAAGGTGACCGAGTTTAATGAACTCAATGAACTTTCCAGCTTCGATCTACTGGGTAAGAGCATCATACCACCCTTAAATACCATACGGGCAGCCACCTTAGAGTTTGGTTTCTTCCGCGATAAGCCAAGATTGATCTCAGATTTCGGTCTCTATCAGGGACACACCATAGGCCCTAAAGTAGAGGAGACCTACCTGAGGTTATTGTCATACCGCTACCTACCGGCATTGCTTAAACAAGTTGCCATCGACATGTCTGACGCGCCCCAGAACAGTAATGAAAAACTGGCTATCCTCAGGGTGTTTCGCATGATGGTGGATAAAAGCGGCCGTCAGGATGAGTTTGTTAAGGCATATTTCTCTAAGGTGTGGCAGAAGACTTACGAAGGCGATCGCATCTTGCAGACTCAGCTGATGGAGCATTTGGATTATGCTTTGTTGCATACGGATCTTCAGGCCATGAGGTTAGCCGGCGTCATAGAAGCGGAAGATACACTCAAATCATACGATAAGTTGATCGCTAAGACTCAGGCGGAATTGAGCACCTTGCCCATCGAACAGAGGGTCTACAGGCAACTTAGGCAATCGGCCTCGGCCGAGTTAGGCGGGGCATTGGATCTGAAGTTGGCCACGGGACCGGCCTATGAACTGGTGTTTGAAGAGCGTAAAGAGATAAAGAATCATGGTGATGGGATGAAGATCCCCCGTTTGCTCAGCAAGCAAGGGTTTGAGCGCTACTTTATTCCTAAGTCTGATTCGGTGGCAGATCTGGCGCTGATAGACAGTTGGGTACTGGGTCAGTCCGATACGACAGATTTCAGTGATGCAGACAAGATAGCCCTGAGAAACAAGATCATCAATCAGTATACTTTAGATTACAAGTCATCTTGGCGTAGGGGACTCAATGATTTCGAATTGAAAGATTTTCGGGATATTAATCATGGGGTCATGGTGATTGATAACTTTGCTATCAGCAATCGTCCTATCAATCGTTTGTTAGACACCTTGACCACCAACACTGAGCTATTCCCCTCCATGCCGGATGATGCCAGTGCCCGTGATGTCATCATGGAATCTCCCCGTTATCAGATAGCGGCAAAGATAGACAGTGATTTTACCGCTCTGAACCATCTGCTCAAGGGTGAAGGGAAGCAGCCCGCTTACCTTGACGAAGTCATGGGGTCTATTGAGCGATTGCACGCCTATCTTAAATCGATTCAGGACGCACCGGATGTGGGTAAGGCTGCACTCAAGGCGGCCCAGGAGCGCCTGACACTCAACGACGCCGATCCTATCTATGCCTTAGAGCGTATTGCCACAAGCTTGCCTAAACCTGTGGATGCCATGGTGAGTAAGTTGGCCAGTGAGAGTTGGAAAGTGGTGCTGCAAAGTGCCATCAAGCATTTAGAGGTGCGCTGGTATAACGAAGTATTCCAGGATTTTCAACAAAACCTGGCTTCACGCTATCCGTTTAACCCTAAATCGAATAAACAAGTCTCTATCGATGATTTCGAACGCTTCTTCGGTCCTAAGGGCACATTAAACAACTTCTACAACGATCAGATGAAGATGTTTCTTGAAGAAAATTTCGATGCGCTGAATCAGTTCAGTAAAGATGATTCGACCTTAGTGCGTAAAGAGGTGTTGCAGTCTCTGGAGCAAGCTAAACGTATCCAGCAGGCCTTCTTCAATCCCAAGGGTAATTTGGATGTAGAGTTTTCTTTGGAGACACTGCAGATGAGCCCCAATAAACGCCGCAGTGTGATGAACATCGATGGCCAATTTGTCGAGTATACCCATGGTCCTCATCGTGGAGTCGCGCTGGTGTGGCCCAACACGTTACGGGACTCGGCGGTAAGCAAGCTGACACTGGTACCGAGTAAGACCGATGCTTCGCCTAGATCTTTGGTATTCGAGGGGCCTTGGGCGTTTTTCAGACTGCTGGACAGTGCCAGAATGTCAGGCAGCAGCTCTACCAGTATCGATTATAAGTTTGAGGTTGATAAGGGCGATGTCACTTACCGATTGCGTACCCGGGATAATGTGAATCCATTTACCTCTAAGCTACTCAGTAGTTTTGAGATCCCAAAGACCTTGTACTAGTCCTTGTATTAGACCTTGTATTAAATGACGGCGGGGGGCAACCCCTGCTTTTCCTGTGTTTAGAGGCGAGCAAAACGCTTGCCTGGTGGTAACTTAATGCAAAACAATGCGTGTAAAGTCAATCGTTTCAGACTTGCCACTGATCCGGCTTCCCTCAGAGAACAGCCTCTGTATCAGGAGATGAGATCTGAGATCAACCGGCGCAATAATCCGCTCAGTGGGGGAACCGACTGGGATAAGGTGTGCAGGTTAGCGCTTGAATTAGCCAATACATCTGGTGCCGATCTACTGACTTCAGCTTATTACATCAGCGCCGCGAGTAAGACCCAAGGGGTGAGTGGTCTCGCATCTGGACTGGAGCTGATGTTATCCATCGTGTCCTATTCCAGTGAGATAGAGGCCATATCAGCGGAGAAAGTCGCCGAGATCATCAACTGGGCGGTGACGAAAGTGACCCCCGAGCTAAAAAAAATGGCGGCAACGCCAGCCAATGTACGTGACTGGTATCGCTGTGAATATGCCTGCCAGCAGTTATTCGAATTATTGAAACAGAAACAACCTCAGCAAGTGCCCAACCTAGATGTGCTGGGTTACGTGATTTTTGAGAAATTAGATCATATCGAGACTCAGCAACGCAAATCCATCACTAAAGTGCCTCACAGTGGCGCGGACAAGGCAACATCAGCTAAAAAAAACAGATCTTGGCTGGTGGCGGTTGCAGGTTTATCGACCTTGGTATGTGGCTGCGCAGGCATATATGCTGGCGTCTTTTATCAGGATGAGATCCGTCAGCAACTTCCAAACTGGTTCCCTCCAATAGAGGTCGTCGAAGTGCAGGCACCGCCAACGGTGGCTCAACTTATCGATGATTTATTTATTCTGCCTCAGCAGGATACTTCACTGTCTATCTATCCCGAACAGGTGAACTACTTGATAGAACTGGACAAGAATTTTCGCCGATTTTCGGCGGCGAGAACCCAAATGGCTAACTTGAGCCAACTTACAAGACAAGTCCCGGTGAACATCAGACAAGTACAAGGGGCTTCAAAAGATGTGGCCAACTATGCCAGCAGCTTGTCGCCCATATTGGCGCGCACCTATTTTATTGACGATCTGTTAAAGGATGAGGCTTATGATCGCGCCAGTGGCGAACTGACACAGCTCGATATTCAGTTAAAGGCGTTATTGATCAAACGCACCTTACTCGCCCTGCAATGGGGGAAATTAACCGCAGCTGAGTCTGAAGCCGAACTCGCTATGGGCGCAGAGCCCAGTGGAAAACGTACAGCATTATCATCAAAGGAAGCAAATGTATCCTTAGAGGTCATAGCCAGCGAGGCTAAGGCTGAAAAAACACATTAAGTATGAGCATAAACAGAATAGCTGGGCCACTTTTTGCTCGCTGGGCAAGATCTTGCTCAACATCGAGCAAGATCTTGCCCAGAAAATTCAGATGAAAAAGCTAATTAGCGTAAAAACAACGACTTACATACTTGGCACGATACTGGCTATATGGCAGTAGGTTTAATAACAAACCCTTAGGGTTAAAGTGCCAATAGGCTCAATTAACCAAAACAAATTCATTACTAATTTTAAAAGGAATTATCCATGCCAACACCATGTTATATCTCAATCAAAGGACAGACTCAGGGCGATATCACAGCAGGTGCTTTTACTGCAGATTCTGTGGGTGACATTTTTGTCGAAGGCCATGAAGATGAGATGCTGGTTCAGGAATTTGATCACATAGTCACAGTGCCAACGGATCCACAATCGGGCCAACCTTCGGGACAGCGTATTCATAAGCCATTTAAGTTTACTGTGGCGCTGAACAAAGCCGTTCCCTTGATGTATAACTCACTCGCATCGGGTGAGAAGATCACCGAAGTTGAACTAAAGTGGTATCGTACTTCTATCGAAGGTAAGCAAGAGCATTACTTCAGCACTAAGCTAGAAGGCGCAACTATCATCGATATTCAGTGCCATATGCCTCATTGCCAAGATCCAAAAAAGGCTGATTTCACTCAGCTAGTTACTGTGTCAATGGCGTACCGTAAGATTGATTGGGATCATACGACTGCTGGTACTTCAGGCTCAGATGATTGGCGTAAGCCGATCGAAGCTTAATAGTACATTAAGTTAAATCATCAGTTGAATCTGTGTCTCGAATCAATACTGCTTGAATCCGTTGTTTAAGTCAGCATTCGAGTCATAGAAATGGCTAATGAGAAAAGCAGGTGCTTAATAAGCACCTGATTTTCTTTTAGTTCCTTTATTTCGGTTTTCACTTAAGTTTTCAATTATTTTTATGCTCACTATTTATTTTAGTGAAGGAGATAAGTGTTAGGGAAATACACCTGCTCAAGGCCGGGTTTGTTTCCCTAAAGATTATTTCAATCGACATAGAGTCAGGCATGAACCTGCTCGATGTCCCTTGGATACAACACCAATAGATAAGGATATTGTCATGGCGCTTTCTGGCTCAGGTTTACGTTTCCACTTCAGTGCCCAAGGCTTGGACGAAGATAGTTTAGATGTGGTCGATTTCAGCTTCATTGAGCATTTGTCGACGCCATTTGAGGTTAAGTTAACGCTACTGAGCAGGTTAGATAACCTCACTGCCGAGTCTATCGTCGACCAAACAGGCTTGCTTACTTGGACGTTAGATGAATCGATTCAGCGTCAGGTGCACGGCATCGTCAGCCAATTCAGTAAGGGCGATACCGGTCATCATCACACCCAATACCAGATAACGTTAGTGCCAGCACTGGCCAGACTCAAGCTCAGGCAGAACAGTCGGATTTTCCAACAGAAAACCGTGCTGGATATTATCGCTACCTTGCTAGGTGAGATGGGGCTAACAGATTATGGCTTCAGTTGTGATCCCAGATTCGAATCTGAGATACGCGAATACTGCGTACAGTACCGTGAGACCGACTTTGAATTTATCAGTCGTCTGGCGGCTGAAGTTGGTCTGTTTTATTTTTTCGAACACACTAAAGACGCACATACATTGATTTTCTGTGACAGTACCAGTAAATTGGCGAGCCTAGGCGCTCCGTTCCCTTACAATGCCATCAGTGGCGGAGTGATCGAGGTTCCCTATGTGAATGCGTTCAGCTTTCAACATCAGATAAAGCCTGCCAGCGTCACCCTCAAAGATAACAGCTTTAAGAAGCCCCAATACAGCTTCCTGCAGACCAGCACAGGCAAAGAGTTAGATTGCCAACGCTTGGATTACGAGCATTTCGATTATCCGGGACGCTACAAGGATGATGCAGCCGGGATCCCGATCACTCAGGTGCGTCAGGAATACCTGCGCCGTGATGCTCAAGTGGCCATCGGTAAGAGCAATATCATGCAGGCCATCAGTGGTTACAAATTCGATCTGATGGAGCATGGGGATAGCAGTCTTAATCGTGACTGGATCATTACCGGAGTGAAACATACCGGTGAGCAAGGCGCCGCAGCGGAAGAGGCCAACACCCAAAAACCTACCCGATATCATAATAAGTTTACCGCCATTCCAGCCAGCTTAGCCTGGCAAGCAAAGCCGAACCCTAAACCTCTGGTTACCGGACCACAGATGGCTATCGTGGTGGGGCCTGAAAATGAAGAAATCTTCTGTGACGAATTTGGCCGGGTTAAGGTGCAGTTTCCTTGGGACAGGTATGCCGATGGCGAGGCTGATGTGAATAAGGGCTCAAGCTGCTGGGTGCGTGTTAGTCAGGCCTGGGCAGGCGGCCAATATGGCATGATGGCCATCCCACGGATTGGTCATGAAGTTATTGTGAATTTTCTTGAAGGCGACCCAGATCAACCTATCATCACAGGGCGTGCTTTTAACGTTATCAACCAAGTGCCTTATCCGTTACCGGCGAATAAGACACGCACAGGGATCAAGACTCAAACCCATAAGGGCGAGGGCAGTAATGAGCTAAGATTCGAGGATGAATGTGACAAGGAAGAGATATATATTCACGCTCAGAAAGACATGAATACCTTGGTTGAAAATGATCAAGCGACACAGATTAAGCACGATCAGCATCTGGATGTAGACAATGAACGCTTTACTCGTATCAAGGCCAACGATCACCTGACAGTAGAAGGTGAGAGTCGCCACAATATCAAAGGCGACATGAGTTTAACCGTCGAAGGTTCGATACAGATGAAAACCGGCAGTGCCTGGATAAATGAAGCGGGCACCGAAGTGCATATCAAGGCTGGGCAGAAGGTGGTTATCGAAACCAGCTCAGAAATCACCCTTAAGGCCGGTGGCAGCTTCGTCAAAATAGACTCAGCCGGTGTACATCTTGTCGGCTCAGCAATCAACCTCAACTCAGGTGGTGGCGCAGGCTCTGGCAGTGGTTTCTCGGGACAAAATGCCTTATTACCTTTAGGCGTAGAAGCGGCGACTGTTGCTGAAAGTGAAAAGATGCAGTTAGCCGAGGCGAGTCTAACCAGTGAAGCTGCAGCTCCTATTATCTTGGATAAGCAACTCACCGCACTTAAAACGGACGATCCAGTATGTGAGGTGTGTGAGGAAAATGAGGACAGCAATGACGGAGCCTCAGCGTGATCATTCCTCAGTTAGAGACTCGCTTGCTGCCTGATTCAAGCGATGAGTATCTCTACCTTCTCCTCGACGGCAGC
This sequence comes from Shewanella psychrophila, assembly GCF_002005305.1. NCBI lineage: Bacteria > Pseudomonadati > Pseudomonadota > Gammaproteobacteria > Alteromonadales > Shewanellaceae > Shewanella > Shewanella psychrophila. The sequence goes on along the minus strand of NZ_CP014782.1, from coordinate 1,148,618 downwards.
AAAGTGACTAATTTAGAAAGGGAGTTATATCAAAGGTTAGGTAATCCCCTCTACGAGCCCATCTATCTCTTTGAACCTTGGAATTCACTCAGGGAGTTAAGTCCCTGTTTAGTCCAACTCTCTTTGATTAATAAGGACTACCAGAGTCTATTAACCTGGTTTATTGATAATAGTGACAAGAAGTGGGGCTATCTTTTTAGCTGTAACTCACCACTCGAGGCTCAGGCCGAGATATTGCGTCGCCAGATTAACATAACAACTCCTTATGGCAGCCAAGTGCTATACAAGTTAGCTAATCCAGAGAGCGCTTGGCGTTTGTTTTCTGCAAAGACGCCTTTTTTGTGGCAGGGAGTTAATCGTGTGTGGATCCCATCCGCGATAGGTTGGCATTATCTTATTAATACCGATATTCCTAAGCCAACAGATCATCAAAACTGGCAGCTCACTGATGTCCAGTGGAGTTTACTCGGTGAGGTCAGTTATCAAAACTGTCTCGATAAAATAGCCAAGCACCTGCAAACTTGGTTTCCAGATATCTTAGTTAACTTGCAAGGGGCTAATTTGCAGGAGTCGAAGTTGGTGTCTGGGCAGGCTTCTGGGCAAAAAAAGAATATTCGTTATTGGGCCGATTTTGCTAGAGCCAAAGGATTTACTCTCGAACAAGACTTATTTTATTTTTTTAATATCTTGGCCTATCTAGGTGAAACTGTATTCCTTGTAGAGGGGGAACATCAGCACCCGGAGATGTGGCAACTATTACATCAAAGCTCTGACCAAACGCCATCCCAACGTATCGCCTACGCCGCCCAATTAGCTCAGCAAGCAGCATCTGGTGTAAGAGAATCAAGACAGGATAAAGATTTATCCTCTGGCACCATAAAAGCGTCACAGCGACAGGAACTATACTCATGAGTGATCCCAATAAAGCGGCTAAATGTGCGCCAGCTAAAGAAAGTAATAGTCCTGTCGGACTGTGCCCCCTGCGCTTTAATGAGATAGGCATTATTCCTGTTCGTTATGCTTTCGATGATGTTGATGAACAAGGCAGCGCAGTACATTCACTTCCCGATAGTGCCGAATGGCGAGGTCGATTCAAACCTGTCAATAGTCAATATACATTACGCCAACTTCGTGATGGTTGGCTCTACGTTTACAACCAAACTGCAAAGACGTTCCATGAGTACCAAGTCGAAGGCTTTGAGTTTATAAAAATTGATTGGTCAGATAGCGAAGCCAATAAACCTGCAAGTGAGCGGGGAACACCTGGTGAGCGTAAAAGCTGTTTGATCTATCCTAAGACTGACACCATCCATTTAGTTTTTGCTCATCAACGTTGGACCTGGAGGGTTTGCGAGCACATGCGTTCAAACTCCCAAAGCCGACAAACATGGATGCGTAAGCTGGATCTTAAACGATACAGTTCCACAATGAAGGCGCCACATGCTCAGGATGCGAGAAAACTAGCTGAGTCTGTTGCCGATGTGAGTCTGCAAGGCGAAGCCACGGATGTGTTCGTGCAGACATGTACGCCACTGGTGCCAGATGGCGAGTCAAGGTCTGACGATTTTAAATTAGTCGCAAACAAGCCAGATTGTTCGGACTTAGATTATTTGGCCGATCTGCCCGCTCAAGACTCTGGTGTGTTCATTGCGCTCGATGATCCTTTAGCCGATGTATCTGATCTATTTTTGAAACTCTCAGTTGAAGTGACCGAGCGTGTGGCGATTCTGGGTGATGAAGAAACCATTCATAAGACACAAATGGCAGAGCTAGCACGAAGTTTAGGCCGTGTTCGTGTGGAATACGATGAATTACCCGCATCATTAAAAGAGGACCCGTTACAGGTATTAGCATTTGAAAAGGCCTTGACAAAATATCTCGCCCTTCGTCATCTAGCCGATAATGCCCGAGAGGGGTTAGATAACAATCCAGATATGAGTGATAATGCACTTTTTAAGGATGCACTCACCAACGTCCAAGAAAGAGCCAATCAAAAACTGGCTGAGCTTCAAGCTGAGTATCAATTTACCCCGACTCAAAAGCAAACAGATAAATGGATAGCGAATACGGCTTTTAGCGATGAAGTAAGTTGGAGCGATTTAGATGCATATCTTATAGAGCATTACACCCAGCTTAAAGGCAAAGATGAGCGTATTGCCGCCCTGTATGATGATTTTATGGATGCGTTTACTCAACTGGCCACCGATCCATTAGCCTTGGGGTTAGATAATCAAGACGAGTATGATCAAGCCTACTTACTGACATTGATCAGTCAGTTTCTGATAGTGGTTAAACAAGTACCGACAACAGAGGCGCAAATTAAAGATTTGGATAAAGCCTTGTCGCTGGACTCCCCCAATAACCTGTTTGCCCTCGCTTCACTGGGGTTCTCGATGCAGAACTGGCAAGCCTTAAATGAGCACGTTGACAACATTAGCCAGAGTGTATTATCGACGTCAAGCTCGGGGGATATGACCGCATTGTGGTCTCGCTTAGCGGACTGGGATGGCTTGACCGGTGATACGCGAATTCAAGATAAGGTGTGGTTTAAAGCCCTCGTTGAGCCCGTTCAGCTCAGCTTTTTGGCCCTGCAAAAAGCGGCCATGGGTCAAGCCCTGCACAGTTGGCGAGCCACTATGGACTTACTGTTTCCAAGCCAATGGGCCAAAACCGCAAGTGTACCTAGTCTTTTTGCTAACTTGCGCCTGGTAATATTAGAAACCATGATGACTGAAGAGGCTATCACCACCCGCAACCCTGAGTATAAGAGTGCGAATAAAAGCTTCCATAACAAGCTCAATGTTGCTTTGAAAAATGTTAAGGATGTCACTCACATCAACCCCGGCCAAGTTGCCGCCAAAAAACATCTGATAAACACGGCTAGAGATGCACAGCTTAATATTCAAAGACTGTTCACCAGTGAGCTGCCGCCGCTGATTATGCTAAAAAATGATGCGGTGAACCATGCGGCTAAAAAAATGATTAATGAGTATTTAGAGTCTTTGTGGCGACAGACAAGTGCCACTACTATGACAGCCAGCAAAGCTATTGGCGGTTTTGGCGGAATAGTCGCCGTGCTTAACCTGTGGAATGCATCAGCCATACTACTCGATCTTAAGTTTAAAATGGAGCAAGAGCCGGGTACCGATGCCTTAATCAACCCAGCACTTCGAGAGGCCATATATGTCTCTAGTTATGCGGTCGCATCTGTCCCTGCCGTCTTCATGGGGAAGGTTTGGGATGAGATTATTAAAGATAAAGAATTATTAAAGCAAACTCTGGCAATCACAATTAAAGATGGTACATCAACGGAAGCACAGCTAGCCAAGACATTTGCCAAACATATGGTCATAGTGTCTTCCTTTGGCTTGATAGCAACGGTTCTAGAAACATTTGAAAGTTTCGATAAGCTTTCAGATAGCAGCAATAGCTCAATGGCAAGGGCGGGCTATGGGCTTAAATTTGGGGCTACAGGTGCGCAAGTGGTTGTTTTTGGCTCTCAATTATCACGAACTGTGCTAAGCCGACTAGGTTTAGGTGTCATTGGGAAGGTATTGGCACCTTGGATGGTCAGTACATTTATGGTGGCGGGTATTCTTTATCTGATCTCTATTCTCATCATCAATGTGTTTACCCGCAGCGACTTAGAAAAATGGCTGCGTCAATCGTCTTGGGGAGTTGATAATCAAGCTTGGAGCCACATTGATGAGGTCAAGCGACTCGAGCGCATCATCCATCGGCCACAGGTGAGCTTAAAGAAAGTGCCATCTAGAGTGCCCAGTCAATGGATGGATCCGGGCAGCTTTCAATGGCAAGTTAACATCACCTTGCCGCCTTTTACCCAAGGACGTAACTTAGGTTTGAAAATTATCCGTATACCTAAAAAACAGACCTCTTACCATAGCTCTTACCAGAGCCAAGCGCCGTCGAGCGCTGCATCAGGCCAAAGCGACCATGTAATAGTCAATGAGCAAGAGGGGGTATGGCAACGGGATGATAATAACATCCCGAGCTATAGCTTGATCCTCGGTGGCAGCGATACAGACCATGTGGTTGTAGCTATCAAGATGCCGCTCAACTGGTTAGCGCCCTCGGCAGATCAACATTTATTCTATCTGGCTAAAGGTGTTCAGCCTGGAGCGTTAAATGTCGGCACCCGAGACGCACTCAACAATGACTCAAACAAAGAGTCTCGCAAAGAGATCAGCACACGTATTATTACCGTTGGAGGTAAGCTTTAATGACCAGTAAAGAAGAAATTGCAGAATTAGATCAACAAGTGTACCAAGAGCCGGTACTTTTTGAGTGGGAGTATATTGGTTCGGATATTAAAGGTTGGCTTCGCTTATTGATCGCGATCGGTATCCCTGGGACTTTATTCGGTTCAATAGTACTGTTTGGTGCTAGGGGCACTATCGGAGCGTACGTAGGCTTGTCTGTCATGACGTTATTATTTATTCTTATGGTACGTTATCTATTTTTTCCCGACAGTCATTATCACTATAAACTCACCAAGCTAGGTATTCACTATACTCAAGAAGATTTGATCCCCGAGATAGCCTACACCTTAGTCAGGGGATTTGCCTGGGTCGGTATAGCGGTCTGCTTAATCGCACTGTTTTTTATTGGGCCGCTGGCATTCGTGGGGGCAGGAGCATTCGCCCTGATGGCATTTGGGATGACTAATTTTAAATCAACAATAAACCAGCACAGAATTTTATTCTCCGACACTAATATGTTGTTCAGTCTCAACAATGATGTCTTGTTAGACATCATTCCCCAGAAGAAGCTAGGATTGGCATTTGTGGGGACTATTTACGCGACCTCTTTATCCCAAAAGCAAACTCTGATAGCCGAACTGGTGCCGCAACTGGGTGAGGTTGAGGTGATAGACATCAAGCGGCGCAATGATAAGTATAAGCACCCCGTATATATCGCTGCACGAAGTGAGCAATAGTGAATCTCAGCAACAGTCCGCCAACGGCAGGCGAGCAACGTGATATACCTCTTGGCCAGGCGCTGTTTTTCTCGCCGCTGCCACTGCCAACAGCTCAGGGGGATGGTTTGGATATCAATGGTAGCTTTTCAGAGGTTAACGATGTTTATCTGGATATTGGCACCAGTAATAGTGGCAAAGAGTTTCAGGTGCAGATGTATACTTCGGCGTTATGTTTATTTTGTTTTGTGTGCTTTTTCATGGTGTTAGCTTTTATCTATGTGGAAGGAGCCCAAGATGGTAATACTCATGGTTATGGCTTTTATTTTCAACGAGTATGGCAAGATGACTTTACGGATACCCTGTTATTCATCATCTTAGGGGTTTTACTCTTGTCGGCATACGCCATCCTAAGCACGACTTATCAAAAGTCACGTCAGCGGCCGATGCGTTTTAATCGCCAGCGGCGGGAGGTATGCTACTTCCCATCTGGCAGCGATACGCCTGTAATTTGTCCTTGGGAAGAGTTGATAACTTGGATAGCCAGCAGTAGCGGCACTACGGGCGGAAATTTCTCGACCACCTATACCTTCGGTATGGCGGTAGAAGACAAGGCGAACGATCAATATTGGTTTATTCGTCGGCCTGTAATTAATGTACTCAGTGCGCAAGCCGAGTGGGAAGCGATAAGAGACTTCATGGAAAAGGGGCCTGAAGCTTGCCCTGGTAAAGCTCAACATACCGATCGCCATAGCTTCGACAACAAACGTGCAGAGCTACATCATAGATTTAAACATGGCCCCAAATATTGGTTTAAGATCTCGATGATTGAGTGGAGTATTTCCTATTTTGGTGTGGCTTGGTTTTACATTTGGAATGCCATGTGTTGGTGGAAGTTCCCCTATTATGTAGCTGAGTGGGATTTGAGATTTTCGATGAAAGAAATGCCCGCCAATATTGAGGCTTGGTCATCGGCTCTACCTGAGGATGAGTGGGCTAAGCCGAGCGAAGAGTTAATAGAGCAAACGAAACAAGTGGAAGCACATCTAGCCCGAGGTGGTTTATTTTATGATTTTTTCGCCGCCAATGCTCAAGACACAGAAAATAAGAAAAGCGCTTAAGTCATAGAGCTGTAACGTTTTTTGATGCAGTGACAAACAGGAATTTATTCAGGGACGAAGATGAAAGTAAATAAACAACAAAGCGGCGCTGTTTATAATCTGGAACTGGATTATATTCGCTCAACATACTCCAGTACAGCCTATAACAGCCAAGATATAACGCCGCAGGTGCCAGCAAGGCCCAAGGGCTTCTTGCAACGTCTGCTAACTAAAGGCCAATCGTTTAGCTTTAGGCGACCGACATTGACCATAGCAACCGCTGCTGTTGCACATAACACTCCAAGCCAATGGCCACAAATAGTCGATTTTATCGAAAAAAAGCAAGGCCAAGCAGGTTGGGACGAACAAAGATTAGAGCATGATGTGTTCAGTAGCTGGACTCAGATATATATGATTTTATCTGGATTGGGTAAGGTCAGTTGTCAGTTTTTTTTACCGCTTTTTATCATAGTATTTTTAACTATGCCTCTTTATGATGAAAGAAGTAATTTTGTTGAAGCTTTTGAAGCTTTAGGCTTGGTTTTACTCTATGTTTTTGTTCCCTTAGGTCTGCTCTGGGGACAATTTGAACTTGTAAATCGGGGATATTTTACACCTTGGTTCTTAAAAGCCCAAAAGCAATTTAGCCTGAATCGCCAAACTGGCATGGTGACCTTGTATAAAAGTAACGGTAAGCCCCGCTTTAGCCACCCCTTTATCGAGTTCGACTGCATTTTAGTCTCGGCGCCCAACCAGCAAGGGCTGATTAATTACGCTCTGTATTTAGTACACAGGTATAAAGGTTATTCCCAAGGTATTCCACTACATGGGTTAATGCCTAATAATCAGCCGGTGGCTGAATATCATGCCCTATGGAATATGATCCAGCGCTATATGGATACCAGCCAACCCATGCCAGATGTGTTAATTTTAGAGGCAGCCCGTGAGCGCGACATCACCACGGCCAAGTTTGACTTAGCGGGTAAACGAGGTCACCCCTGCCATTATTGGCGTGAAATGAGTGATGAAGAGTTCACCAAAACGCTTGAAGCCATAAGAGATAAGCAACAAAAGTCACCTATGGTAGGCCCAGTTATTGATATCTTTAAAAAGAGTAAGGCGGCTTAATGTCACCTCATTAGTTAAATTTTATATGTGTAGATAAGGGCAGTGATTAGATGAGTAGTAAAGATGCTGCTCAACTGGTTAGCGCCTTCAAATGAGCACCATTTTGGCATTTTATTAGGGGAATCTTGCTAAAGGTGACGAGGCTGGGGTGCTAAATGTCGGCACTCGGGACTCACTTAGCAATGGCTCAAACAATGATCCCAGCAAAGAGATCAGTACACGTATTATTACCGTTGGAGGTAAGCTTTAATGACCAGCGAAGAAGATATCAAAACATTGGAACAACAAGTTTACCAAGCACCGATACTTTTTGAGTGGGAGTATATTGGTTCAGATATTAAAGGTTGGCTTCGCTTATTATTGGCAATTGGCGGCCCAGGGGCTTTATTCGGTTCAATCGTACTGTTTGGTGCTAGGAGCACTATCGGAGCGTACGTAGGTTTGTCTGTCATGACGTTATTATTTATTTTTATGGTACGTTATCTATTTATACCCGACAGCCATTATCACTATAAGCTCACCAAGCTAGGTATTCACTATACCCAAGAAGATTTGATCCCCGAGATGGCCTACACCTTAGCCAGGGGATTTGCCAGGGTCGGTATCGTTGTCTGCTTAATCGCACTGTTTGTGATTGGGCCGCTGGCATTCGTGGGGGCGGGAGCGTTCGCCCTGATGGCATTTGGCATGACTAATTTTAAATCAAAAATAGACCAAAACATAATATTATTCTCCGACGCTAATATATTATTCAGTCTCAATAATGACGTTTTGATCAATATTGAACCTATGGACGAGATAGAGTTTAATTTTGTCGGGACTATTTATGCTACCTCTTTAGCGAAAAAAGAATCAATTATAGCCGAACTGGTACCGCTGCTCGGTGAAGTTGAAGTGGTGAACATCAAGCGACGCAATGATATATATAAGCACCCCGTCTTCACCTCTAATCAAAGTGAGCAATAGTGGATCTCAGCAACAGTCCGCCAACGGCGGGCGAGCAACGTGATATTCCTCTGGGTCAGGCGCTGTTTTTCTCACCGCTGGCACTACCCACAGCCCAAGGGGATGGTTTGGATATAAATGGTAGCTTTTCAGAGGTTAATAATAACTAAGACACCCACATTTGTTAGCTTGGTATGTCTGATAATATTTATTGATATTACATTAGAAATAAGAATGGGTGTCTTTGTTCTGTTTTTGTAAAATATGAGTAATGAGTAATGAGTAATGAGTAATGAGTAAAAGATGAGTAAAAAAGAGAGTAATGCCAACGAGGCACTGGATTTAACAAACCGGCCGCCAACGGCGGGTGAGCAGCGTGATATTCCCCTAGGGCAAGCGCTGTTTTTCTCACCTCTGCCTCTGCCCACTGTGGAGGTGCTGGGGCTAGGTTTTAATTGCAACTTTTTAGAGGTCAACGATGTTTATTTAGATATCGGTAACAGCAATAATGGTCAAAAGGTTCTGGTGCAGATGGCCATATCTTTCTTAAGTTTTTTTTGTTTTGTGTGTTTGGTCGGCATTTTATTCATGGTTTATGCCGATGCTTTCAAAGATAGCTATGCCTATGACTATGGTTTTTATCTACAGCAAGTGTTGCAAGATGAAGTGATAAATACGCTGTTATTCATCATCTTAGGTTTTGTACTTTTGTCGGCATACGCCATTCTAAGCAGGACTTATCAAAAGTCACGCCTGCGGCCGATGCGCTTTAATCGCCAGCGGCGGGAGGTATGCTACTTCCCATCTGGCAGCGATACGCCTGTAATTTGTCCTTGGGAAGAGTTGATAACTTGGATAGCCAGCGATACTCCAAATGGTCTATTGGACAAATTAACAAACAACTATGCAATGAATAGGTACGGACTAACCAATATCTCGACCACCTATACATTTGGTATGGCAATAGAAGACAAAAAAAATGATAGATATTGGTTTATTATCCGGCCTGAGGCTGCGCCCTTAGCACAAGGCGAGTGGGAAGCAATACGATGTTTTATGGAAAAGGGGCCACAAGCTTGCCCTGCTAAAGCTGAGCATATCGATCGCCATGTCTTCGATAACAAACGCGCCGAGTTACACCATAGGTTTAAACATGGGCCTAAATATTGGTTTAACTTTTCGATGATTGAGTGGAGTACCTCATATTTTGGTGTGGCTTGGTTTTACATTTGGAATGTGATGTGTTGGTGGAAGTTCCCCTATTATGTGGCTGAGTGGGATTTGAGATTTTCAATGAAAGAAATGCCCGCCAATATTGAGGCTTGGTCATCGGCTCTACCTGAGGATGAGTGGGCTAAGCCGAGCGAAGAGTTAATAGAGCAAACGAAACAAATGGAAGCACATCTAGCCCGAGGTGGTTTATTTTATGATTTTTTCGCCGCCAATACTCAGGCTGACGCAGATAAAAAAGGGCTTAAGTTATAGAGCTGTAACATTTTTGGATGCAGTGACAAACAGGAATTTATTCAGGGACGAAGATGAAAGTAAATAAACAACAAAGCGGCGCTGTTTATAATCTGGAACTGGATTATATTCGCTCAACATACTCCAGTACAGCCTATAACAGCCAAGCAATAACGCCGCAGGTGCCAGCAAGCCCCAAGGGCTTATTACAACGCTTGTTAACTCAAGGCCAAGCGTTTAGCTTTAGACGGCCGACAAGCACTATTTCAACCAGCTCTGTGATAACTGAAACGCCCAGTCATTGGCAAACAGTACTTGAATATATCACTAAGACACAAGAGCAGGCGGGCTGGGATGAACAAAGGCTAGAGCAAGAAGCCTTTAGTAGCTGGACTCAGGTCTATATGATCTTATCTGCGGTGGGTAAGATCAGTTGTCAGTTTTTTTTGCCTCTTTTCATTTTAGTTAGTTTATTTATGCCTCTTTATTATGAGCACATTAGTTTCAGTGACTCTGTTGAAAGTTTAGGTTTGATCTTGCTCTATGTTTTTCTTCCACTAGGTCTGCTCTGGGGCCAGTTTGAGCTCATGAACCGAGGCTATATTACCCTGTGGTTTTTAAAAACCAAAAAGCAATTTAGCTTGAATCGCCAAACTGGCATGGTGACCTTGTATAAAAGTAACGGTAAGCCGCGTTTTAGCCACCCCTTTATCGAGTTCGACTGTATTTTAGTCTCGGCGCCGAGCCAGCAAGGGCTGATTAATTACGCCCTGTATTTAGTCCACCGGTATAATGGTTATTCCCAAGGCATTCCACTACACGGTTTAATGCCTAATAATCAGCCGGTGGCTGAATATCAGGCCCTATGGAATATGATCCAGCGCTATATGGATACCAGCCAACCCATGCCAGATGTGTTAATTTTAGAGGCAGCCCGTGAGCGCGACATCACCACGGCCAAGTTTGACTTAGCGGGTAAACGAGATCACCCCAGCCATTATTGGCGTGAGATGAGTGATGAAGAGTTCACCAAAACGCTTGAAGCCATAAGAGATAAGCAACAAAAGTCACCTATGGTAGGCCCAGTTATTGATATCTTTAAAAAGAGTAAGGCGGCTTAATGTCACCTCATTGGCTAAATTTTATATGTGTAGATAAGAATAATTAAGACACCCATATTTATTAGCTTGGTATGTCTAATAATATTTATTGAGATTACATTAGAAATAAGAATGGGTGTCTTTGTTCTGTGCTGCATCTCGATAAGTTTGAGGTGGTGGGCATCAAGCGCCGCAATGACGAGTACAAGCAGCCCGTATATATCGCTGCACGAAGTGAGCAATAGTGCTACTAGCCCGTTTTCAGGCTATTAACTAATACAAAACGACTACAAAACGACTAAACATATTCAGAAGGAGTTGAGAGATGGGCAATGCAGTGAAGTTAGGCGATATGGGATTAGATCATGATGGTTTTCCACCCACGGCAGTGATTGCTGCTGCCTCGACGGTCAAGGTCGATGGCGTTCCTTTAGCGAGAAAGGGGGATGCATTAGCACCTCACGATAAACCCAATAATCCACCCCATCCTCGTGCTATTTCCGCAGGTTCTGGAACAGTATCAGCCGATGGCATGCCCGCAGCCCGCAGTGGCGATGCCGTCGATTGCGGTGGCTCGTTAGTCGGTGGCGGCACCGTCAATATTGGTTAATAGGCAAACTTGATAGATAGTGGCCAGAAGGGGCTCTGGTTCAGGGCTCTTATTAGCGCTCTGGTTTAGTGCTCTGATAATAGTTGCTAGTACTGTTCATAGTGCTTGTAGCTTGTGATAGTTTTTGTTGGTTTTTATATCAGCACTCTTATAATTTTGAGCGTTAATTCGGTAAGACAAACAGCTGTTCAAAGAGCCGTAGGGTGGTAAACAGTTTTCTATATTGTTAAATTAACGGATAGGGACTGTTTGTCATTCACATATTAAATGGATGTTTTTATGCTAAATAAGCTAGTGAAAGAGGGAGAGTTACGTTTAGGTGAAGGTAGGATCAGTGGCTATATTGCGTGTTTACTCTCCTTTTTATCGTTGCTTGGGGTGCTGGCATTTCATTTTCCCGAATATTTAACGACACCTGAGCTGAGACAAAATTACAGTGTGAGCTTATTAAGGCAAATTATGTTCTTTGCTTTAGTCATTTCTGGGAGTCTGGGCTTACTCAATTTTGTCCGTAAAAAAAATAAACGCTTAGGCATGCTTGCCTGGTTGTTTGTGATTATTGCAATAGCGCTCGGTGGCCACAGAGTGGAAGTAGGGGACTTTGATGATAATACCCCTTACTTAGGTTTAGATTGGTTTATCCTGGATCTTTTAGGCTCGACTCTTATTTTTGTCTTCATCGAAAAATTGTTCCCTCATAGGTCTAAACAAGTCATCCTCAGGCCTGAATGGCAGGGGGATCTGAATCATTTTTTCGTTAATCACCTGGCGGTCGGCTTTGTACTCTTAGTGGCTAATCGTTTTGTGCACGAAGCGTTTGGTTGGGCTATTTCGACCGATATACAGGGTTTTATATCCAGTCTGCCATTTTTACTACAGCTTTTCTTCATCATCCTGGTTGCCGATTTGGTTCAATATATGGCGCACAGGGCTTACCACGAAGTGCCTTTTTTATGGCGATTTCATGCCGTGCATCACAGCGCTAAACATATGGATTGGTTGGCAGGTTCAAGGCAGCATATTTTAGAGCTAATCATCACTCGGTGTCTGGTACTAACGCCAATATTTGTATTGGGTTTCCCCGAAGAGGTGATTGGGCTTTACGTTATCATTGTCGGCCTACAGGCTGTGTTTAATCATGCCAACGTTCAAATCAATCTAGGTTGGTTAAGGTACATCATAGTCTTACCTCAGTTTCATCACTGGCATCACTCCTCGGATAGTGCAGCAATTGACAGAAATTATGCGGCACACTTTTCGTTTATTGATTACCTATTGGGAACCGCCGTGCGTGATCAAAAAGAGTGGCCGGATGAATATGGCGTAGTAGGCGACTATATGCCTGAAGGCATGTTGAAACAGCAAGCGTTTCCATTTAAAAAAGTCGATAAACTAGGAATGTGAATATGATACAAGGATCATCGATAAAAGCAGGTGTTAGCCTGATAACTCTGTTGCTGCTGACGGCCTGCCAAAGTGAAGTTTATGAACTTCAAGGCTGTGATGACAGCAATTTACAGGCGGCCCCTCCGACGCTGGAGGCTATTAATCAGATAAAGCTGGCTATGAGTGAACATCATGGCACGCTTGAATCCCTTGATGAAATGGATAAACAGGCATGGAAGCATGAAGCCGCGTTATTGAATCGTACTTTTTTTTGTGAGGCAGGTTATAGCTTAAGCCAAACATACGAGGCTTTTTATGATGACAAATGGGAAGATGAACCGAAATATGCTCCCCTACATCAGTTTGATGGGCTTTTCATATTAGGCGCCTATCTTATCCAAGATGATATGGATAAGGCCTTGGAACTGGGCATTATTAATCAAGCGACATACAGTGAAATTAAACTTTGGCAGGATGCTGAATTTACTGAAATAACCTTTGATTAATAAAGGCTTGATTGGATTAAGTTGCAGTGAACATATTGAAAGATAGCAAAGCCTGATGAATGCATTTGATTTGAATGCACGAACGGTTAGTAGTGAAGGCTGCAGTACCCAAGCAGAGCATATCGACATGGCCACAGGTTATGTGCTTGAGCGGCGCACCGACTTTACCCTTTCAGGGCGATTCCCTCTGCTGCATAAACGTTTTTATCATTCAGGCAGAATGATGAGCCCAGGGCTGCTTGGCACCCGTTGGCGCTGTTGGTGGGATATGAGCCTGCAATGTGACGGGGCGTCGGTGACTTTTACCGATGAGCAATATAATCAGGGCGTGTACACCTTACCGATAGCGGGAAGCGAAAGCCGGTTTCCCCCTCTGCCTCAATGGCGATTATTGCGCCGTGGTGATGATCTGTTGATGAGGCACGTCGATGGCCTTAGTTATCGCTTTGGTCACGCCTTTGGTGACAAGTTGCTTCTTTCTCGTATTAGTGATGGTAAGGGCAATGAGCTAACTTTCACCTATCATGGCGCAGTCCTGAGTCATATTATCTTGGCCGATGGCCGGCAGATCCGGGTGGATACTCATTTGGGCCGCATCAAGCAGCTGACCTTACTCACACCACAAGCGCTGCCTATCCAAACCTTGGTTCGATACGAGTATAATCCGCTTGGCTATATGACCTCTTGTCGTGCAGGGCCCGGCGAGAGTTTTGATTATCGTTACAGCAGAAATGGTTTTCTATTACGAAGTTCTGACTTGAGTCTCACCTGGCTTGAATTTGATTATGATGTAAAGGGACGCGCTCTTGCTATACGTGGTGCCGAGGAGCGTTTTAATGCTCAACTTAGATACGATGACGAGCAAGGTGTTGTGTATTACAAGAGTCTGTTTCATGGGTTCAGGCAATATCACATAGATGATCAAAACAACATCTCTCGCATTGTTTTTTCCAATGGTGATGAAACGGCCAATGAGTGGCGGGACAATTGCCTTATCGCTCAAATCAATGCCCGGAGAGAGTCTTGTCATTTTTCCTATAATGATTTTGGCCAAGTGACGGCAATGAGTATCTTGGATGATAAAATCTGGGAGTATAGCTACGATGACTCGGGACGATTGACGCAATACATAAATTCAAAGGGTGAGGTATGGTCATACCGATATGATAATAAAGGCAACCTTGTTAGTGTATCCGATCCTTTTCTTATGCAGTGGTTTTATCAATACACCAGTTTGGGTCAATTGGCTTGGGTCATCTCACCGGATACTAGCCAAACTGGTTATCGCTACAACCGATTAGGTCAGTTAGTGACTATTTTGCTTGCTGATGGTGGAACTGTCGTTTTTTACTACGATGGGCTCGGCCGATTAGTTAAGCGATGTCAGACTTTGGCCGATGGAAGTAAAGAGGGTCGTCAATTCTGGCAGTATAAGTCAGGCATGCCTCATCCCTGTGCCTGGGTTGATGAAGATGGCCTGCAAGCTAATTTTACTTACGATGTAACAGGGCACTTAATCGGTGTGACGAACTCCCAAGGGCTCAAGCATGATTATGAGTATGGCGCATTCGATACCTTGATAACTCATAGCACTCCACAGGGGCGAAACTTTTATCAGTATAATCACAATTGCCAGCTCATTAGTGTGAGTGAAGATAAGCAAATTGCAGATTCATCTTTGTATTTTCATTCTCACCAAGGGCAAGCTGTTCAGGCGATGACAACTCAGCAAGTTGTGTCTCAACAAAGCATTACTGTATTCGCTTATGATGCTGTGGGCAGGCTCGAGAGCAAAACCTTAGCCGATGGTACTAGTGTGCATTTTTATTATGATGCTATCGGGTGCTTAGTGCAGCAACAGAGCCGTACTAAAGAGGGGAGAGTCGCTACCAATATCACCCATGAGTGTGATGAAGTCGTACATCAGCTTAGGGTCTTGAGCCCGGATGCAGCATTAACCTTCGAATATGAAAAACTCATGGTTCCCCAAACAAGATTATCAAGACACCCAAAGTTAAAAGAGTCAATTTATGAGCTAGGCTTAAATAAAATAGCTGTTGAGGTTTGAGTTATGCCTACACCAAGAAAAGCACTGGTTAGTTTAGAGGATACTCCCTATTATCACTGCGTATCTCGTTGTGTTAGAAGAGCTTATTTGTGTGGTGTAGATCATTATAGCGGTCAATCTTATGAGCATAGGCGTGACTGGGTCGAAAGTCGATTGCTAGAATTAGCTGGAGTGTTTGCTGTTGAAGTTTGTGCTTATACAGTAATGGGTAACCATTTACATGTGGTGTTGTGTATCGACAAAGAACAAGCATTAGCCTGGACAGACAATGAGGTATTAGTTCAATGGCATAAGCTATTTAAGGGAACGTTATTGACCCAAAGCTTTGTTAATGGGGATGATCTTAATGCCTATGAGCTGAAAACAGTTAAGGACAGTACCTTTGAATATCGCCAACGCTTGATGGACATATCTTGGTTTATGCGCGCTTTGAATGAGCCAATAGCGAGAAAAGCCAACTTTGAGGATAACTGCAAAGGCAGATTTTGGGAGGGGAGGTTTAAGTCTCAAGCACTTTTAGACGAAGCGGCTGTATTGGCCTGTATGGCTTATGTTGATTTGAACCCTATACGAGCGGGCATTGCTAAGACTCCTGAAACCTCTGATTTTACCAGTATTCAGCAACGTATAAAGTCGGCCTTAGTAGGTGAACAACCCAATCACTTATTTCCGTTTATCGATAACGAACGAAAGAATATGCCTAAAGGGCTATGTTTTAGCGTAGAAGAATACTTAAAGTTAGTCGATGACACTGGTCGTATCATTCGTAACGATAAACGCGGTTCCATCAGTGAAAGCTCACGACATACTCTACATAGGCTCAATATCCCGGAACAGAATTGGCTAAAAATAACGTCAGAGTTTACTCGGTTGTTTAAGGGGCCTGTGGGGACTTTACAAGAACTAAGTCGTTACTGTGATCATTTAGAAAGAAAGCGCAGGCAAGGGGCGGCTAACTGTCATAAATGGTTAGATAGCGCCTAGTATATATTTATCCGTTTTGCTTAATAAAATAGTATAAAACAAACCGAATATCCATTCGGGGTTTTGTGTTTTCCTTATTTTAATATTTCATCTGATTTTAGTTTTTCTTGGCATTTCTTAATGAGTTACTCATTAAGAAATGCTATTTATCATATGTGGCAATTGATGATATAGAAGAGTCGTGGCACACTGGGTTTCGCGGTGATTTTTACGTGTTTTTAATGATTGTTTTTTATCATAATAATTTTGGATGTCTTTGTTTGGAGGGGTTATGTATATTGTTGCGAACCGTATTCCGGTGTCGGTGGATTGGCAGGATGAGTTTGAAAATAGGTTCCGTCAGCGTGTTGGTCAAATTGATAAACAAGCTGGCTTTGTTTCCATGCAGATCTTGAAACCTATTAGTGAGGGCGCACCTTATGTCGTTTTTACCACTTGGCAAGATGAAGCGGCTTTTGAGGCGTGGATCCACAGTGAGGATTTTAAGCTATCTCATCAACATCCTTTACCCAAGGAAGCGTTTACCGGTAGGCCTATGATTGAAAAGCATCAGGTGGTGATATCGACTTAAGGTGAGTTTAATGCCTGAGAGATTCACCTAGTGCGGATGATGTTTGAAATAAATAAAGCACTTATGCTGGGTTACATTTCTCGATATATGACTCTGATGGTATTGCTTCCGGCTGGATTTACCTAGTTCATATTATTCGTTTCAGGATCCTGTTAATGCTTTTTAATTTCACTGGGAGATGGCAGCGGTCACTGATACTAAAAGTTAAATTTAGCAATAGATCCTGGGGATGTCTTGCCAGCTGGTGGTGTATTGAGGTGTGAGATATTCTCGTCTCATGTGCCACTTTGCAGTGATACCTTGTGCCGCCATAAACATAGAGTCGGAGCCGTATCTGTGATTGAGGGAATCATAAACCTGCATTAACGCTGGGTTTCTCGGTGAGGCAAACAGATCCAGCTGATTATGTGACTCACTGATGAGATCGATGAGACCGACTCCTACCTTGTAATAGCGAACCCCTGCTTTAAATTGTTGCTTGGCTATTTGAGTTACTATTTGGGTTATTTCACCTGTGTCATTAGTGGGATAAGCAAACCTGTGAGTGAGTTTAAAGCCTGTTGGCTGCTCATCGAAAGGGGAGTTGGAGGCGAAAATAAGCAGTACTGAGCACAATGAACCTTGCTCCCTTGCCTTGCTGGTGGCGATACCGACATGTTTACTGAGGGCTTGCTGCAGGGAGTTTGAATCTGTGATCCTCTCTCCCATGCTACGGGTCGAAAAGATCTGTTGTTTATCGGCTCTGGCTTGATCCCAGCCCTTACACGGCTCACCGTTGAGTTCTCGCACCGTACACTCCATCTCGATACTGAACTGTTTTCTGGCCAGTCCCGGTGCCATTTGAGACAGTGCATAGGCCGATTTTATTCCCATCAAATCCAGCTTCTTGGATAAGCGCCTCCCTACGCCCCAGATATGATTGGGCTTTATCTGGGAGAGAATCGCCTTTCGTTGGGCTGAGTTATCGATGACACAGACCCCATTGTAGTCAGCGAGCTTCTTAGCGGCGTGGTTTGCTACCTTAGCTAAGGTTAAGGTCTCTCCCATGCCAACGGATACAGGTAAGCGAGTTTCCTTCCATACTGCACGCCGCAATGCCTCACCGTGCTTGACTAAGCAAGGTATGGCAGGATAACAATGTTTAAACGACAGAAACGATTCATCTATGCTGTAGACATGCTGATCCGGTGCAAAACGACCAATTATCTCCATCATGCTGGTGGACAGTGAGCCATAGAGTTCATAGTTCGAACTTAAGGCGATAATACCTAAGCGGTCACAAAGAGCCTTAATTTTGAAGTAAGGTTCAAACTTAGGGACCCCGGCATCGACGGCTTGACGGTTGGCGGCGACGATACAGCCGTCGTTGTTCGACAGGACCACAATAGGGCGGCCACGCCACTCGGGGCGGAACACCTGCTCGGCACTGCAGTAGAATGAATTAGCATCGACGAGAGCGAACATCAGATCTCCTCTGAGTGAGTTGATTCAGCAGGCTCGTTAACTCTGGTATCCATTCTGGTATTAGCGCTAGTGTTCACTAGTATGACAAAGTATGTATCAATAATTTTCATTAGTTAATTGCTGACTCGACGGCTAGCCCCTTTATCAGTAGAGGACTGGGTCGATGACAGCGTATAGACCGTACGACGATACCTTCGACACTGAATTGATCGTACTCATGTATGACCACAGGTTGGTGTTCATCGCTAGCCGAGAGTAACATTCGTCTTTTGGTGTCAATAATTTTGCAGACAAAGTTGCCATTATAATTCGCCACTATTATGTCCTGGTTTTGTACTTTTACATGCCTGTCGACGATGAGAATGTCGCCGTCATAAATTCCCACATTTTGCATCGAGCTACCACTGGCTTGACCGATAAAAGTGGCGCTAGGATGCTCAACGAGCAGCTCATCCAGACTTAAAGGCAATTGTTTGTAATCGGTAGCCGGGCTTTCGAAGCCGGTTATTCCCGCACTGGCTGAGATGGGGATCATTTTGATCATGGTCGTTTTACCCTGAACTGTATATTTATACAGTTATAAGTCTAGCAGTAATCTAAGTGGTGGCAATCTTTTTCGGGGTTATGCAGGTAGAACTTTGAAGCTGGATTGTCCCTTAATCTGGCTTATGGACAAAAGCGGCTGATTTTCAGCACTTTTTGTTAATTGGGTTAGATTGGATATATTCAATGACGGTAATGAGTGAGAGTGTTGGTGAGGGTAAAGGCCTCGTTTTTCAAAATAGGTCATTGTTTACCAGCGGGCTAAGCAGATAAAGAGTGATTGCTAGATATCCCTGTAAACTTCGTATATTTGGTGAATAACGCTTGGGTGTAGATAGAGATATCTTAACCTACACTCGGAGTGATATACGGTATAAATGAGGCTGTAACTGAGTTTGGCGTGTTTTATTGTAATGAGCTGGTATCAGTTTTATTGGTGGTAATAAAGCACAATCTACTGCGCACTAAGTCTTGACAATTCGACTGAAAGCCCTTCAATATGCAGATGATTGTGATCAAGATCAGTTTAATGTTATCTGGATAATACAGGTAACTCCAACTCTCTTCTGGAGGTGAGCCTATGACGTTTGGCCAGTACAAGGCGATAAATATATTGGTAGTAGACGACCATTCGTTAATTTTTGATGGATTATGTAGCTGCTTAGCCCCATATTCCGAGTTGAATTTGGTGGGATTTGTTGAAGATGGTTTAGCTGTGTATGAGCAATGTTTAAAGTTAACACCGGATCTGGTATTTATGGATCTTAAATTACCGGGCATGAGTGGCTTCGATGTTATCCGTCAGTTACGTCAACGTTGGCCGGAAATGATGATCATTGTGCTGACAGCTACCGTTGAGGAGAAGAGTGCCCGTGAGGCATTGGATGTCGGAGCCAATGGCTACGTACTAAAAAACAGTTCGAAAAGTACCTTATTAGCGGCAATTAAATCAGTCAGTAAAGGCAAGACTTTTATCGACCCGAGTCTGGACGAGCAACAAGTTGAAGCCCTGATCGGTGCCGTCGATGGTGATATGCCGATGTTGACTCCGAGAGAACAACAAGTGCTCAAGTTGATCTGTGAGGGGCGTCGCAACCGGGATATCGCAGAAGATTTAGTCATAGGTTTGAAGACGGTTGAAACCCATCGAATGAATTTAATGCGCAAACTCAACGCACATAATGTGGCCGAATTGATGCGTTGGGCCCAAAGGTTGGGCTCTTAGTTCTGTTCTTGTGATGGCAGGATTGATACTGACCGAGTATAAGCGTGCAATCATCATGTGTTTGTCTCGCTGTTTAATGCCTGAATTAGCGCCTCAAGGGGCGCAAACTCCTCCAAATTTAAACACGCTTCGGCTTCCAGGGCGACCTCTAAGTCGGCAGCAACTTCAGAAATGTTTTTTATTCCCGCCAGACCCGCGCTGCCTTTAATCGTATGCAGTACATCACTGAGGGGTTTCCATTCTTCTTGATTAATATGCAGTTTGGCTTGCTCGACCATATCGGTTAAATGAGCGGCCAGTCGCTGATTTAGATCGGTGTGGGAGACATCGATCATAGGTGTGTCGATATCGGTATTGATGACCAGAGGCATATCACGATCCAGTTGCAGATCTGCCGCCCCTTCAAGTGCCATATTTAACTGCTTCAATGATACAGGCTTAGTCAAGTAGCTGTTCATCCCTGCGGCTCGAATGATGTCATGCTCCATAGGGTTAGCGTTTGCAGTGAGGGCAAAAATAGGGCATTCGGTGTCCAGAATATCTTCACTTTCACGCCACTTTCGTGTGGTTTGATACCCATCGAGTCCGGGCATGCGGATATCCATCAATACCAGATCGAAGATATGGCACATTCCTTTTTGCAATGCCGCCTCACCGCTGCTGACACTGAATACTTGTTGACCCAACTCGAGTAACATCTTGCCGATAATATCCCGATTAGTATCCACATCATCCACCAGCAGAATTTTTAGCCTCCAGGGGAGCAGAGCCAACGTATGACTGCTTTGTTTGCGAGGCAAGTCGTGGCGTATCTCATGTAGACGTTGCCAGAGGCGGGCGGGCAGGTGATTAAGCTCAGGGTTATCTAACTCCTCATTATCACCCTCTATCGGTTTAATTCCCCATAATGCTAACTGTTTGTGCAGGGCAAGTGGTGCTGTGATGGTATCGTCTGGTAAGGCTAAGGGGGCTGTGGCTTGAGACAGGGGCAGATCTAACACAAAGGTGCTGCCTTTGCCTAAGGTGCTAAACATGGTTAACTGACCTTGCATCTTCTGGGCGAGTTTAGACGATATGGGTAAACCAAGTCCTGTGCCAGGTTGGTGGTGACAGCTTTGAGCAAAGGGTTCGAATATTCGTTGCTGATCTTGAATGTTTATGCCATCACCTGTGTCTTCAATGCTGAAATAGAGATGGTTTTCAACAACCTCTATACGCAATAAAATATAACCTTCCTCCGTGAATTTGGCCGCATTTCCCAGTAGATTGACTAAGATCTGTCTCACTCTTAAGGGGTCCAGTAGTGCTTTTTCCGGGACATTAGCGTTAACGATGCATTCCAGTGAAATGGGCTTGTTTACAATTCTGCTTTGTATGGTGATCATGGCATTGTCGGCCAGTGTCAACACGGGATAGAGTTGATAATTTAACTCAATTTGATCGGCTTCTATGCGGGAAAAGTCGAGCAAGTTATTGATAATGGCTAACAGGGAATTTGCACAGTTATAAGCCGTGTCTCTGAGATCCATCTGTTTAGTGGTGAGCTCGGTATTACGCAGCAGTTCCAATGAACCGGTTATGCCATTGAGTGGGGTGCGGATTTCGTGACTAATATTGGTTAAATGTTCAGTCTTACGTTTATTAGCCTTTTCCGCTTCCTCGGTGGCAATGGCCAGTTCATGGGTTCTTGTTTCGACTTTCTTTTCGAGTACATCATAATTTTCTTTGACCGTATCCAATAAGTGATTATAGGCCTTGGCTATCTGACCTAATTCATCTTTTCTGTCTACGGGGAGGCGCCGCTCTAAGGTCGGTTGGCTGTCACTGTTAATTATGCTGACAAAGTGGCCAATAGGTTTGGCAAAATTGATGCGCAACACATTGAGCAAGATGAAAGACATAAAGGCCAGAGAGAGGAGTGACCAGGGCAATTCCGCGAAGAAGGGGGTTAAGGCCATATCTTTCAGAAAATCATTTGATATCAATGTGATTTGTTGCCATCCAGGGCCATAAATATGATCTTTAATCACATAGTATTCACCTAAGGGATGTAGAACCCGCTTTTCATTATCTGGGTGGCTGCTGTTAAACTCGTGTTTTAAGGTATTGATGGTCTCAGGTGACAAGGCCAACACAGATTTAGAGAATAGTTCACCTTCCGGTGTCATGAAAAAACTGACATCCCCAGGCCCTAATGAATTATTGAGATCCGTAACTGAGACTAGGTTTATCCCAAAACCTACCTGGGGAGCGTCAGGATTAGCCGGATCACTGGAATAACTGAATATGAGGTGATAATCACCGGATCTTTTATCAAGAATGGGGGCTCCCCAACGATAACCATCGAGGGATTTTTTACTCGTCAGTTGTTTTATCTCTTCGAGCCTTACCTGAAAATACTCTTCGTCTGCATTGGAGTCCGCATAAATAGCGATCCCTTTATGAGGCTTATAGATGAAGCTATCTAAATATCTGTGTTGGCCCGCATTACCAAAAGTCTGGGCAATCCACATGCTTAAGGTGTCATTTTCTTTATTAGGGTTTTCTGCCAGAGGAAAATAATGAGCGACTATTCCTTGGGCATTGATCTCATTCATGGATGAGAATTGATGTAACTGCTTATCGAGTTGACGAGCATCATAGCGGGCATCGGAAAATAGGGTGTTACTTACCTGAGACCTCAAGTCACTTAGTTCACCGTAGGCTATCTGAGCTCGGTGGAGGGTGCGGGAAAAGGTGTTGCTGTAAGCTTGGTATTCAATCATGAGCCAGAGACTGACGAGGACGGCGGTAAATGATACTGTGAGTTTGGTGACCAGTGAGGCTTTCCATTTTATCTTCATCATCTTCTTCCATCTGTTGCCAACGGCAATCATAAGTTATTGTTAGAAAGTACCGTAAAAACAGAGTACTTGCATCGAATATTTGTTATTTCCCACACTAGGCATAATTGACTCTGTATAGGGTTACTGATATCAGCTTGAGTCAAGTTTGCGATATTGGCTATCAGGTGAGTGACTGAGAGAGCCATGTTTCATACTCTCCCAAGTGTTCAATTACAGTTCATCATTAACCCGAGTGCTGAATGGTCCATCGACGGGGCCATCGCAAGAAACATCCAGAAAGGCCTTGGCTGCGGGAGCATTAATCAGACCAAAACCGGTATAGATATCACGACCCGGAGCTTGTAAATCTTCGGCTGTGGCATCGAGAGCAACGCGTATTTGAGCGGCACTGCATTCTGGATGATAACTCCACACTAAGGTCGCAATTCCAGACGCATGAGGCGTCGCCATGGATGTGCCGTTGTAATATTCGTAATCTTCGTTGTCGGTGTTTGATATTGTGACAGTCGAGCCCACTTGTGCGGCTAAAGCTTGACCTGTACTACGGTCAACAGAGACTGATACCAGATGGAACTCATCTTCTTCATCGACTAAGAAGGGGTTTTGCAAGCCTGGAAGCTCGGCATTGCTGTAAACTATGACCGCGCTCGCCCCAGCATTGCCACAGGCTCTCACTGCATCAATTTCGGGAAATGTGTCACCTTGATTGCCAATTCGCTCAACCAGACAGATCTTATCTTTCATGTTCTGGCAATTAAATTTTCCCTCTGTGGTTGAACATAAGGCAAGCGTTGCGGTGACATCACCGAATACAGGGCTTGAAATCATGTCCATGTCAGAGAAGCTATAACGAGAATGGGGAACGATGCCATTCTCAAAGTAGGAGTGTCCCTCGACAGAGATATCGGCAAGACGTCCTTCGCCTAAGGTTACCGTGGATAATATGGCTTCTCCCGGGGCTGAAATCTCAACTTGGCTGGTGAACTGAGAGAAGGAGGGTAACCGATCAATATAGGACGTCTTCCTAAGATCATTTGATGTGGCTACTCTCAGGGTAAACCTAATACTGAGAATGCTCATGGCTAAACCTCATCTCACCGACGCTCAAAAATCTACCCTCCTGGACAAGTGGTGCACAACGCCTTTATCTATGCAGGACTTCTGTCATCAGGAGAACATTTCAACTTCTTCTTTCAATCGTTGGCGCCAGCAGTTAACGGTTCCTCCAGAAATCCAGGCTACCGAAGCCGACTGGATAGCGCTTGAGCCCGCTAAGCAAGATAAGCTTCCCGTGTTACCTGACCCAAAACCAAACTGGAACATTGAGCTTGTGCTCCCTGGTGATGTCATTTTACGACTACGATACTGATGTTATTGCCCAGTCCGGATTTACGCATATGGTTGTATGCCAAACCCGTGGACATGCGCAAGCAGTTTGATGGCTTAATCGTATTAGCTAAGCACCAACTCCACGCTTCTCCCATGAGTGGTGAGCTGTTTGTGTTCATTAATCGCAAGCAGACCATGATGAAGGTGCTGTATTTCAGTCGCGGAGGATACTGTTTGTGGAGTAAGCGGCTTGAGTTAGGCCGCTTTCATCACGTTGAGGGTAACGGGGATAAAATCAATCTCACCTGGACTCAACTACAGTGCCTCATCGAAGGCATTAATTGGCAAAAACAAGTGAAAAACAAACGGTTTAGTTCGTTATAACTGGCTGTTTTTGATATAATATCAGCCATGAAAACAACTATCCAGACAGCTTCGTTATCACAAGAAATTGAGCAGCTAAACGCTCAAAATTCTGAGCTGTCTGAAAAAGTGCTCACGCTGCAACAGCAACTCGACTGGTTTAAGCGCCAGTTATTTGGCCGCAAGTCTGAAAAGCTGTTAGAGGATAATCCCAATCAAGAAGTCTTATTTGACCGCCTTGAGTCTGGGGAGCAAGAGCCTGAAGACAAGCAACAGATATCCTATACCCGCTCAGCAAAAAAACGCACCGGCAATGAAGTGAATGACACCGGCTTGCGCTTTGATGACACGGTACCTACTAAGGTTATTGAACTTAAGGCGCCAGAGCTAGAAGGTGACGATGCTGAGCAGTATGAGGTTATCGGTTATAAAGAGACTCATCGCTTGGCTCAACAGCCGGGCAGCTACACCATTCTTATCTACAAGCGTTCCGTCGTCCGTCACAAAACTGAGCATTGCCTTAGCGTACAACCTGCACCCGATAACGTGCTCGACGGGTGTTTTGCTGATGTCTCTGTTATCGCCGGCATCATGGTCGACAAGGGAGTCTATCATTTACCCTTGTATCGCCAGCACCAAAGAATGCTTGATAGCGGCGTTCAGGTCAGCCGGGCTACTCTCATTAACTGGGTAAAACGGGGCATCGAACTGTTAACGCCTATCTACCGAGCTCAGCTACAGCATATCCTCACCAGCTCTACACTGGCCATGGATGAAGTACCGATGAAAGCAGGGCGTAAAGCGAAAGGTAGGATGAAACAGACTTACTTTTGGCCCATCTACGGTGAAGATGATGAAGTCGCCTTCACCTGGTCATCAAGCCGTGGAGCTAAGCACGCCAAGGAACAGTTAACAGGTTTTACCGGTGTACTGCTCAGTGATGGTTACCAGGCTTATACCAATGTGATAAAAGCACTTAATCGTGATAACGAAGCGAACATCATCCATGCCACCTGTTGGGCTCATACTAGGCGCTACTTCGATAAATCTTTACTCATGGAGCCGGAATTGGCTAAAGAGGCCTTAAAGCAAATCGCCGAGCTCTACAAAATCGAAAAACACATCCGCGATAACCTGACCTACAGCGATGAAATCCTCGCTTATCGGCAAAAGTGGAGTGAGCCCATCGTCGATAGCTTCTTCAAATGGCTCTATGACCAACGGCAACGCCCAGAGATTTTACCGAGCAACCCGTTAAGCAAGGCCCTTAGTTATGCACTTGATAGAAAAACAGAACTTAAGGTCTTCTTGAGTTACCCAGCTGTGCCTATCGATACCAATCACTTGGAGCGAGCTTTACGAGTCATACCCATGGGAAGGAAAAATTATCTATTTTGCTGGACCGAACTGGGGGCGGAGCAGTTGGGGATGCTGCAAAGTTTACTGGTTACCTGCCGTCTGCAAGGGATTAATCCTTACACTTACCTCGTCGATGTCCTGCAACGCGTCAGCCAGCAGCCAGCTTCGAAAGTTGAAGAACTCACGCCGCGAGTGTGGAAGACGAAATTTGCCGACAACCCACTCACATCAGATTTGATGCAGACTTCTTAATCTCCTGCAATACCGTCCTATATTGATCGGTTACGAAGGAGGCGTGATCTTTATTGCTGTCTACGGCGCCAACAGACATGACGGCGTCATATGAAGCTGGATAACTGTAGCTATTATCACCGTCATTGCCAGCTGCTGCGATAAGTAATACACCACGCTTATATTGTGCGGTGATGGCCTTTCTTTCTGTGATACTAGGCTCATCGCCGCCTAAACTCATGCTGATCACATTTGCGTCATTGTTGACACAGGTATCTATGGCCTTGATCAGGGAAGATGAGTAACCCCAGCCTGCTTCATTAAACACCTTGATGATATGTATATTGACGTTTTGATTGGGCATGATGCCGACAACGCCCTGATCGTTGGCTATGGCGGCTATGGTTCCAGCAACGTGGGTACCGTGGGCATTATTATGTCCGGGGTCAAACCAGTCATCTGTACCTGAGTCATTTGTGCCGGAGACATTATTGCCACTGAGATCGTTATGGCTGGCATCATAGCCTGAGTCAATAATACAAATCGTGCGATTACCAGTTTGAGTGTCACTTAACAGGGTGGCACCGACAACCTTTTGCCCCCAAGGTAAGGTGTCGTTTAGCAGATGCCTGGAGACATCTTCCTCTACATAATCCACATCAGCACGTAAACTCAGCGCCTGTACGCTTTCTTCATTCAGTTTGGCGGTGTAACCATTGCTGCGGCCTATGCGTATTATCTCGTTTGCAGAGACACTGTTTAAGGCTCTATGTTGAGAGAAAACCTCATTGATGCGTGGTTTGTAAGCCAATATGTTGGCTGTAGATCGTGTTTCTGTCGAGCTGCCGGCATTTTTAAATTTTACTATGTAACGTTTAGGCAGAGGTGAGTGTGACTTAGCATCGGAGTCGAAGGAGTGTTGATCTTGCAACCCGTAGGGAGAGGCTTGAATATTGGCTGAAATCAGCATAGATAAGGCCGACAGGCTGATCGCCATTTTAATTGTGCTTGTTGTCATAGTTCTCTTCTATTTTTGTTAGCGCATATGGTTTTAAGCGAAGCTTTAAAAAACCTGTGACTCGTCATACTAGTTTTCCTCTGCCGTTTTCATATCAGGTGAACTACTGAGTTGTGCCTGCCATCCCCAAGTCTATTTGTCCCTAGTGCTAGTTAAGGTGTTCACCTGATGGGCGCGAAACCCCTTCGATCACATACTGAATCCATGGAGAAGAGCAAAGTGGCTACTCAGATGATAGATAGGTTAGTTAACAGTGGGTTTCTCATGTCGACATTATCCCAAGAGGGAAATTCTTGGTTATTGGCCGAGAGAAAAGCCTATGTCGTGGAACAAGAAACGTCTGCTTCGGTTGGCATAGTGCTTAATGTGTCAATGGAGATGGCACCAGAGTGGATAAACACCGCGAGTCTGGTGCTTGCCGCTTGTGAAGAAGCCAGGGATTGTGGCTTACAGTTTAGAGATAATGCCTGGTTGTTATGGCGTTATTACGATGAAAATCAAGATGATGAATTAGTTTACCAAGGGGTTGTACTACAGCTGGCTATCGCGAGATTTCTTGAAAAAGGGCTAGTTAAACCACTCGATCGTCATCGTGGCTCCATTATCGGGAGGACAGCATGAAGAAACTTATCTGCTTATTACTACTTTTTAATTTAAGCCTGGCCCAGGCAATGCCTTTAACGGCGGTGAAATGGCAAGGCGACCCCTTCATGATGCTCAGTCGCGGCACCGCTTTATCCTCAGTATTACAAGACTTCGGCAGTAATTATGGCGTACCAGTTGTGATCAGTGATCAGGTGACAGATACCTACATAGGTGAGATTCAGAACCAAGATCCTCAACAAGTGATCAAAGAGCTGAGTCGACGTTACGGCCTAGTCTGGTACTACAACAGCGAGGTGCTGTACGTCTATAAAGCGAGTGAGATCACCAATGAAATTTTATCTTTAACCAGCTTGTCGGCGGATAAAGTCAGCCAGTACCTGAAGTCGGCCGGTGTATTGGATGCGGGCGTTTGCAGTATCAAGCCTGTTGCCGGCATCAAGGGTCTGCGGGTGTCAGGTGTACCGGCATGCATTACCAGTGTCATTAAGCTGACCGCGCAACTCGATGCCAGTGCCAAGCACACCTCTGAGACTCGTGAGGCTGTACGGATATATCCCCTCAAATACGCGTCGGCAACCGACTCCGTTTACCAATATCGCAGTCAGTCAGTGAAAATTCCCGGATTAGTCACGGTGCTGAAGGAGATGGATCAAGGTACTCAGGTGGCCAATGCTGTTGCCGGTAATGTGAGTAGTGTCAGCGGCCCAGTCTTTTCCGCCGATCCTCGTCGAAATGCCATTATTGTGCGAGGCAGTGCAAGGGATATGGCGACCTATGGTTCTCTGATTAACCAGTTAGATACTAAGCCCAGTATGATCGAAATTTCGGTTTCTATCATAGATGTGGATACCTCAGATTTTAATCAATTAGGTGTCGATTGGTCGGCCTCAGCCAAGTTAGGCGGTGGCTCTGTGAGTTTCAATAGTGGTGTTAGCAGCGATAACTTTTCCACCGTCATCGGTAATACCGGCAACTTTATGGTGAGGCTCAACGCGCTTGAGAAAAACTCAAAGGCAAAAGTGTTATCCCGCCCCTCTGTGGTCACCCTTAACAATGTACAGGCTGTGTTGGATAAAAATGTCACTTTCTACACCAAGTTAGAGGGTGACAAGGTGGCAAAACTGGAATCGGTTACTACCGGGACTCTGCTTAGGGTTACCCCCAGATTGATAGAAGAGTCGGGTAAACAGCTCGTGATGCTGAACCTGAATATACAAGATGGTCAGCAGAGTCAGTCTGTGAGCAGGAGTGAGCCTTTGCCTCAGGTACAGAGTTCCGAGATATCGACTCAGGCAAGCCTTAAGTCTGGTGAGAGCCTACTTATCGGTGGATTTGTACAGGACAGAGACGAAACCACTGAGAATAAAATCCCATTATTGGGTGATATCCCATTATTGGGTGGCTTGTTCAGAAGTACAGATCACCACACACAAAGTGTGATGCGTCTGTTCCTTATCAAAGCGGAACCTATTAACCAAGGAGATTGATATGTCTTCAAAATACAAGATCTTATGGTTAAACGGTCCCTTGCAGGGGCGGGAGCTATCTCTGCCTCTAGGCTGCATGAGTATTGGTCCAGATGGGGATGTACTCGCGACCTTGGTTGAGTTAAGCCAGCTGGATCTGTGTATCGATGATGCCGGGGTACACCTTCAGAGTGAAGTGTCAACTTGGATCGATGGTAAGCCAGTCGGCAAGTTAGATTTCCTACCATTAGGCCGAGTCATTGAGTTTGCCGGTATCGCTATGGTGCTGGGGGGAGCAGACGATGTGCTTAGGATGCAAGCAATACCTAAGCGGGGGCAATCTAAATCGACAATGTCATATTGGATGCTCGTGATTGCCTCTTTGCTTATCTTCACTTTGCTAATGAGTGTGCTCCTGGTGCCAAGCTCACCGCCACAAACTGTACAGACACCGAGTCAGTGGCTATCACAACAGCTTATCCAAGATGGCCTCAAAGATGTAAGAGCCAGCTGGTCAAGCTCAGGGATTGTCACCTTAAGTGGGTATTGCACTGACGCGCAGCAGATAACGGGTTTCTTCAGTGACCTAAAAAATAACGGGATTTTATTTGTAGATCACACTCAATGCGGCGATCAACTCATCAGTAATGTAAAGGGAGTGCTGTCTCAAAATGGCTTTCCTGATGCGATTGTCGAACTGGGTCATGAACTGGGCAGCGTCAATATCTCTGGAGCTATTCGATCTGGTGAGGCTTGGGATAAGGCGGTCGATGGCTTTAACCACTTACCGGGTCTGTTGAGTTGGCATGTGTCCAATCAAGTTAATAGGCAATTAAAACCCTTGATAGTCAAACTCAGGGAGAAACAACTGCTTAGCGGATTAATGGTGGCACGAGTGAAAAACTCGATTGTGATCACTGGCAAGATTAGTGAGGAGAAGCAGCAGCTGGTCATGAGTGTGGCAAGGCAACTAGAGCAGAGTCACCCGAGCGGATTTAAGTTGGTATTTCAGAATATTCCGGTACGAGACGAACTCGCACAGATGTTAAGTGCGCCGGTTGTTAGCTTTGGAGGTAATGCTAAATCTCCCTTTATTGAGCTCAGCAATGGGATGAGGTTATCGGCCGGAAGCAAATTAGAGAATGGCTTTATGATTAATTACATGAATATTCATGGACTGGATTTAACTCGCGGTGGTGAGTTAATACATATCCCATTAATTTTTTAAGGAGACATCTATGTCAAGAATTACTCAGTTGGAAGATGATATTAAGCAAGGTAATAAAAATCATGAAGGATATCGAACTCGGCTTAAAGAGGTTAGAGCACGAGTGATGTTATTAAAGGGGCAAAATAATGAGTGTGGTTTGGCAGCGGTGAATGCTGCTGAGGAGGTGATAGATATATTGTTCAGTCGTTATGGTCGGTAAACAATTAAATCCAGATGGTCTGACCAGTTATTGTTTGTATTTTGTGTTTTTCGATATTTTCAATAAATAAACCTATTAATATGAGAGTCAAGGAGATAATTATGGATATGTTCAGCGATATTAAATCAGTAATGAATGACCTTAATCAACGTAAAGCCGCTTTGGGTCAACAGCTTAACGAGTTTAAGGAGCTTCAGGTTGAGATCAACCAACTTGTAGAACGATCAGATAAAGATGCCGATGCTATGGCTAAGTTAATAAAGTTAAAAAATGCGTTCCCGGAAGGGTTTGAATTCCAACAGGCTAAGGTGATGAATAAGGTTGATGAATTAGAATCTCACTTTAAAAACTTGGAACAACAATTTAACGTTTTAGGTGAAATAGAATCTGCAGGAGATGCTAATGGAGGAAATGAATTAACTGAGGAGGTGAGTGAAACCGAATTATTAAATAAAGTTAATAATATTAAGCCTAAGAAGGTAAGGAGTTATATGTAGTGTGAATGTTGTTTTTTATCTAAATAACTAATCAATCAATGAGGAAATCATCATGAGTATATCAGTCGCTAATCAAGGTACAAGTATTATTAATTCTCAGCAGCCTGAAGATATTAAAAATCAGATTGCAGCCCGAGGTGATTCAGTACTCTCAGGCGGGATTTCGGTGCTCTATATGTTTATGAACCTGCTCTCAGAGTTGGCCGATGCAAAATATAGCCAGATGCAACAAAAAGCCGATGTTTCCCGCCAGGCGCAGGATATGGCTAATCAAGTCGACGAAGTGATTGCCGAAGTCTCTAAGGGGGATGATAAAGCGACGGGGAAGCTTCCCGATGGTGTCGTTAAATATATGCATGACAATGGTTTTACCATCGACGGTATGACAATCGATAAGTACATGGCCAAGAATGATCCTAACGGTAAGGGGCTAGATAAAGGCAAGTTGCAGGCAGTGAAAGCTTCACTGGAATCTGTGTCAAATCGAGCATCAGACTTCGTGTCCCAATCTCAGTTGCAGCTGCAGAAAATTATGCAGACTTATAACGTCACCGTCAGCCTACTCAACAGTATGCAGACCATGCTCGCTGAGATGAATAAATCCATCGCCCAGAACATACGCTAACTCTGAGCATTAATCTGAATTTCTGTTGGAGGTAGTCATTGTGGATATTACAAATGTTTCAACTCAAGGTACCAGTATCAGCAACTCTCAGGCTCCAGAAGATGTGAAGAACCAGATCGCATCTCGAGGGGACTCAGTGCTCTCGGGCGGCATCGCTGTGCTGTATATGTTTATGAATTTGTTGTCTGAGTTGGCCGATGCCAAATATGGTCAGATGCAACAGAAAGCCGATGTCTCTCGTCAGGCTCAGGATATGGCCAATCGCGTCGATGAGGTGATAGCTCAAGTGTCAAAGGGAGATGATAAGGCCACTGAAAAGTTACCACCTGATGTAATTAAGTATATGAGTGACAACGGTTTTAAAGTCGATGGTATGACTATTGATAATTACCTGAGCAAGAATGAACCCTCGGCAGCTTACCTTAAAAAGTTATTAGGCAAAATTGCTGAAGTGGGTCCACAGGGAATGCAGTCTGCCAGTTGGCAAGACGTGGTCAGCTATATGGATGCTAAGGGCATCAAGGTGGATGGACAAAAGTGCAGCGATTATATTTGGGGCTTGCCTGAGGTGGGACGCCGTTCCTGGCAAAATATCAGTAAAGATCATATGCAGAAGATTGCCGATACTCTCGGTGCTGCGGGTGGCTTAGATAAAGGCAAACTGCAGGCGGTGAAAGCGTCGCTGGAGTCAGTATCGAATCGCGCGTCAGATTTCGTCTCACAATCACAGCTGCAATTGCAAAAAACAATGCAGACCTACAACGTGACCGTCAGCTTACTAAACAGTATGCAGACCATGTTAGCCGAAATGAATAAGTCGATAGCCCAGAACATACGCTAAGGAGCCTAAGATGAAACAGCAAGAATTTGAAGTACTTGAGCATTTTCTTCAGCGAGGGGGTTCCTTACGCATGTTGGCCGATGTGGAGCAGACTGATCTCAATGTCTTATATCAATATGCACTGCAATTGATGGCTTGCCGGGATCAACAAGGGGCAAAACGAATTTTCTACCTCTTAATGCGCATCGATCAGTGGAACTATGACTACTGCTTTTCACTGGGGATATGTTGCCAGCAGCTACATGAACACGAAGAGGCCATCTTCTGTTTGGGGCGAGCAGGCATGATCAAGGTCGATAATCCTTTGCCTGCTTACCATGCGGGATTGAGTTACCTCGCATTAGGGAACAAAGGTTATGCCGAAAAAAGTTTCAATGCCAGTTTACGTTGGTGTCAGGGCCACCCTGAAAGTGGCGACATTGCCGCCAGTGCGCAGCAAGGTTTAGCGGCGCTCACAGAGGAGAATTCTCATGTCAATTAATAGCGTTGTCGAGCGAGGAAGCGAAAACCTTAATGGGAGTTATGGCACGGCGCGAGCTCGGGATGTGGCAAAAGCCAGTTTACCCGATTGGTCTAGGCCTGCGATCTTAAATCAGACCGAACACACTGACTATCACCAAGGTCCAGTGTCGATGAAAGAGGCGGAGAAAGCCCTGCAACGTATCTTAACGCCTTTCTTCGATGGGACAACCAGTGAAGTTAGTGGCAATCACGGCACTGGGCGCACCTTAGCTTCATTAGAAAAATCCTCTATGGATGCCATGGTTTTGATGGCGGCAAATCTAAGCATATCTACGTTTGCCGATACGGCTAATTCAGCCATGAAAGCCAGCAAGATAATGACAGATACCCAAGAGTTTCTTCGTGATAAAAAAGTGAAGGAGTATCAAGAGCAGCTGGCGAAAGCGATAGAGCAATCAGATAAGGCTCAGAAAGGCGGTGTTTTTGGTGCCATCTTCGATTGGATTGTGGGCGCTGTCGAAGCCATTTATGGCGCAATTAAATTAGTCGAAGGGGCATTGCGCTGCGCCGTGGGGGATGTTGCGGGTGGCGCTTTGGAGATAGCTGGCGGCGCTGCATACCTGGCCGCTGGGGTGGCGGGCATGGTTAAGGCCGCGGCAGAAACCGCTATCTTGTGCGGTGCGGATAAGGAGAAGTGCCAAAGCGTTATTGATGTTGCGGGTAAGGTGCAATTGGGCTGTGAAATAGTCGGTATGGCCTTAGACATCTTCCAAGCGGGTCGGGCTATTTCAGCAACACGTTCCATCGCCAAAGGAACCGAAACTGTGATGAAAGAGGCGGCGCCTAAGCTCGTGGAGGGCATAAGTAAAGGTTCATCTGAGGCCGTGACAAGCGTTGCAAAAGAGGTGGGTAAACAGGTCGCCGAACAGGTAACAGATCAAGTGATCGCTAATTTAGGCAAGGGGCTTAAGGAAGCGGCCGAGCAAGGAGGGCGTCAACTCGCCAGCGGGGTGATGGATGCCTTTAGTAAGCAGGCTATCGAGGAGTTGGTGACACGCTCCGTTGAAGAGGTGGGTAAACAAGCGATTAAGAAGGGCATCGCGGTGACCGCCGAAGAGATCTCTAAACAGGTGGTTAAAGAGGTCAGTCACGAAGTGATAAAGACGGCTATCAAGGCCTGTATGTTCACTAGTCTCGATGTGATACGTGCGACGGCTGGAGCCGGAAAGGCCATTACCGAGGGCAGTATTGCCATAGAAAAAGCCAAACTACAGAAGCAGATTGAGGAGCTGATCCTGAAGCAAAATTTTGTCGAGTTTTGTTATGACTGGTACGACAAAGCCAAGGAACAGCAGATGAAAACAGTGAAAGATCTTATTGATAAACAAGGTGATAGTTTAGACGGTGCCAGTAAGGTGATCAGCCAGTCCGGTGCTATACAGGCAAGAATCGCAGGCTCAACAGTATAAGTGAGGTTTACCATGACAGACATGACAACTATTTCAGGCCAGAACCCAACCACAGCGCCTAACACCGCAGATAAGCTTGATGAACTCAATGACAATTGTGGCAGTGACGGTATGGATGCTATCTCTCAGATCAACGATCTGATGCTGAAGTTAGCAGAGATGTTTAAGAAGCTGCGCAACATATTACAGGACTATAACGTCAAGCAACAAGAGCTGGGGTGGAATGTACAAATCGCCTCCATGGATGATAAGCGCGCCGCGATAGATAAGGCCTGTGAATCTGCGATGTGGACTGGCGCACTCGAGATTGCTGGTGGCGTGATAGGCATGGCGGGTGTCGGGTTATCGAGTAAGTTTGGTGATGCGGCAACCCATATGAGTAACGCGTTTGGCAAAGGTATTGAGGGCACAGGCAAACTTGTTGGCGCGGGGATCAGTAAGGAAGCCGAGCTGGATCGTACTATCGCCGAGTTTAAGGCCAGTAATGCCCAGAGCTATCTTAAGGGGGCCAATGAACTTAATGATAAGGCTAAGCAGATCTCAGAGCAGATGCGAGCTTTGATCAAAGACTTGGTGGACCTTCACGGCCGCATAAGCTCTGCCGTGCATAACTAAGCCTATTGAGGTCAGTCACATCATGCCTGGCCTCAACTTTCGGTGACTCAGTTTGGATATTGACTCTAAGTAACGAGTTTAGTGGTTATTGATTAGTGAAACAATTAAGGAGTTCATTATGGATCCGGTCACACAATATTTAGCTCATCAGGGGATAGAGGTGAGCCCAGCTTATTTTGAAACCAGTCAATTTGAGTGGGGCAAGTGTTGGGACTGTCAGCACTGGTCACTGGTTTATCGTGTTGAGGATAGCACCCTCACCATTTGTGATTTTTTCAGCAAAGACAACAATAGCGGCATCAGTAGCGCCGTATCTCAGCTGATTGAACAACTCAAGATCATACGTCGTAAGGTTCCGCAAATTAAACAGATCCGGGGCATGGTTATTTATGATGCAGGCTTACCTGTCCAGCGACTAACTCGCAAGGCTCTGCATGATGTGCTGGTGCAGCAAGGCGCAAAAGAGGTCAATCAAGACGGTAACACTTGGTTGGTGTACTAGCCGAATAATCTTGGTGTTGTAAAGACAAAGAGGTAAGTATTATGGCAATAGAAGTCGCATTAAACCAACAGCATTCCTATCATTTCAATGAAAGTCGTTTAGAGCGAGTATTGACTGCTAAGACCCTGGATGAAGCCAGTAAGATGGGCTTACTGGATAGAATTGTTGATTGGTTTCGAGGTGGAGTAAAACGTGAAGCGATCGAAGGCCTTTATGACCAAATAGCACAACCAGGTCATTTGACATCACCTCAGGTCGCACAGCGATTTTCAGCTTTACGAAGTCTGGTTACGGAGGAGCATTTGCCGAAGTTCTCGATGAATGTGAACGATAATGGTGAACGATGGGGGATGTCGTTGGCCATAGATGGGCACAATATTTATCAAACACCTACCAGTGACATAGATAGTCAATTTTATCAAGTTTGTGCCGTAAAAACTGCCATGGTTGCCAGGGACGATCTGGATAAAATGTCATCGTCTCTAACCCTTGAGAAATATATTGAAGGTAACATCCAATGTATGTCCGATGACGTAGAGGTTCAACAGTATTTACGTCAAAAATTAGATGATTCTCGATTTAGTGCAAAGCATTTTACGGGTATTGAAGAGCATGACGCTGATCCCGCTAAGTTTGTGGCCAAATTTGGTGATGCTCATCTGGAGTTTTCTAATAGGTCACCGACAAATGGGGAGCTTAGGGCTGAATATCTTAAAGATGCTTTATGTGCCGGTAATTACACTCATTTACGTACTTTGGCGGCAAAGGGATTCTTAACTGGCAGTGATAACTCGCTTCGTTACGCCGTGACCCCGGCTCGCTATGAGTTACTCAATTTAGTCGGGGAGCAGGGAATGAGAGATGAGGGACTCGCTAGAGTCTTGTATCTGGCCAAAGTGGGTAACACCAATTTAGGTGAATTGTTTAATCTTCCTGAGCCATTGGAAGCTGAAATAGATGATCTGGATGATTTTATGCTATGTGGTCACGATCTTGATATTGAATCTTTACCTGCAGATGTATATGCCGATGAGGCAATATTTTATCAAGGATTAGGCCAGCATCAAACGACGACCATAGGTGAGACTTGCTCTGCACTGATGTCACAAGACCTTGGGAAAGGACTTCAATTTTTGGCGGAAAAGGTTAACCCACACAAGCTAGTAGGTGGGTTGAATAATGCCTTTGATTATCTTATAGGGCGAAATTCAGGTGCTATAGCCTTGCGCAACTGTATTACTTGCGCCAAAGCCGTAGATGCTAATTTGGGATTGATGCTTGCTAAGCAGCAAGATAATACAACACCTTTGCAGTTTTGGGATGCGACGGATACTGGAGAAGGGGTGATGATTCAAACGACAACTAAGAGCCACACAGTCGGATTAGTATCAGATCAATCTCTATCTTCCCTGTTAAGAGCGGAACTGGCACCAGAGAGTCGAGCCATCATTTTTGTCCCTGTAAGTGAAAGTAATGACTCTCATGCAATGAACTTACTTCATTTTAAATCGGGTCAAGCTTATCTCGTTGATGGCCAAAATGGAAAATTTTATGACCTGCAAAATCATGCCGATGTGATTCAACTCGACAGTCAATATAGTGCGAATGGCCGTGATATTGCGCCAGTGACTATACATATGACAGGTGCCTTGTCCCATTACCAATAATATTCATTTCATGCTGATACCCATTTCCTGATGCCTTTCTGAGTGGTGAGGCATCAGGGAATAGACCTTTAAGGAGAACATATGAATGCGCAAGTGATTAAATCAAATATAGATTTTGACAAGTTAGAGGCGAATCTACAATTGGCATTGGTGGACCAAATAACCTTAGCCGAAATGGCGGGACTCACCAGCCAAGATTTAGAAGTGATATATGACTCGGGGCAGAATAAATATCAAGCCGGTTTTCCAGCTCAAGCCATAGTGGATTTTACCTACTTAGTGATGCATCAGCCCTGGGACCGACGCTTCCATATGGCACTGGCATCGACATTACACTGGTTAGGCGAGTTTCAACATGCACTTACTTTTTATGGCTATGCCTTAGTCATGGATGCCTGTGATCCCGGTGCGTCTTTTCGGATCGCCCAATGCTTATTGAGTTTAGATGAGGAGTCGGCGGCAATAGAAGCACTGCAAACCGCGATCACACAAAGTTTTAGCCATCCTGAACACCATGAGGTAGGTGTACAGGCGCAGGAATTACTGACCAAGCTTAACCACTGATCTGGTCTCGGTGCCAGCATCACTCAATTTATTGTCATCAATGAGGTTTGTTATGAATGAGCTATCTCAAGTATCCCTGTCCTCCCCAAGTTTGAGGGGGCTAGATCTAGTCAGCTCCTCTAAGGCTTTACCTAAGGGGGAACTTTTCAGGTTTAATCCCGACCAGGTTCCGTTACCGTCGGCTAATTCGGGTCTGACAGGAGACATTAGCACTAAGGTGCAACAGACTCGGGATGAGGCAACACTCGCCGATACTGAGGCTAAAAAGCTAGGTGTTGATATCGCCAAGTCTGGTTTTTTTGCGAAATTGGGATCATTAGCCCTAACTGGGGTCGCTTTAGGGGTGTCGATTGCGGCGACCGTACTGACAGGCGGCGCAGGATTACCTCTGCTTATCGCCTCTGGTGTGGCATTTACCCTAGCGGTGGCAGACGCTGGATGTGCATTTGCTGATTGGCGAAGTAAGGCGGGGGGCGGAGAGGGACTAGCCATGGGGGGCGATGCTATTGCCAATGGCGTCAATGCTCTTCTGGGTAAGATGGGGGTCGCCGATGACAAGGCGCAGTGGTGGGGCAAGGCTGTCTCGATCACCTCCCGCGTCGCGTTAACCGTAGGCACCCTATGGAGTGCGATTATCACACCAGCATCACTACCAGGAAGTATCGCTGGCACAGTTAGCATGGTAAATATTGCCCGTAAAAGTGCGGGGCCCGTTGTTACCGGTATTGCCGACCTAGCCAAAGAGGCCCCGACGAACAAGGCCGCTAAGTTGAAATCTGAGTCACAGGAGAAATTGCTGTCGGCAAGGGGGCTCGAGGCCAATGAACATCAATTTAAGGCTCAGCAAGGCAGGCAGGAGATAAGTGATCTAGGGTCACGTTTAAAAAAGAGTGAAGCCAATACCAAGGACGCGATGTTCGATGCCGAGATGCGGACTAAACAGAGTGAACAGCGCCAAAGAAGTAATGACGATCTCAGGAGTCAATTGGTAAACAAAGACAGCAAGATTGCCAGTATGGAAGAGCAACTTGCGCAATTAAATGAACACTTCAGTCATTCAAAGGATGAGTTAAGCGGTGTTATGCAACAACTTAAAGTATTACAGCAGAAATTAGCCGAGAGTGTCCAGGTGCCACGGCCAAGGTTTAACAGTATTTAATCGAGATCAACAAGTGCTTGAGTACCGATATTTACTGACGCCAACGGGCGTCAGTTTTTTTAGAAAATAAACTTAATATAGGAAATATATGGTCACCGACAAGATTGCGACTTCTGCTTTTGTACCCATGTTAAATATACGATGTGCAATACGCTTAACGCCGGAGCAAGCAGCAGAGAAACGCTCGGGGATACGAGATAGGCAAGTACAGGTGTTAAGTGATCAGCTATGGTTAGCGCGAGACGGTGATAACTTGGTGGCTAAAGCCTGTCACTCTGCATTCAAAGAAATGGGGTGTAAAGGCGATAAAGCCGTAGCGGCTAAGCAACATATGCTTAGCTATGGAGCACTCAAGTTAGACAGACTCGTGAGTAATGGCAGTTCATTGGCGGATCCTGTGAATAATAAGTGGGTATTGTCTAAGCTTGCCGGAGCGCTCGACATGACAAGGGCCAGTGCGGGAAAGAGTGCATTGGAAAGTGCTGCTAGGGTTATTGTCGATAAAGCTCAGTTGGATCGGGTGGAGCATGACTCTCCTGAGATAAAAAAAGCGGTACGGGATAAGTTGACCCTAAAATTACTCGATTGTTTAACTCATGAAATGAATTTAGTTGTTAATCAACACATTGAAAAAAATGGGTTATCGGCTAATGATGGTCACCTTTTTACCTCTCATTACATAGATCACAAAGTTTATGATGAACTTCTGTTACTTAAACAGACTAAAAGTCGAGACAACTTACTTGCAGTAAGTATAGGACTCGTCTGATCTTCTCTAGTAAATAGTCACTACTAAGTACCGAATGTCCGCTGTGATATCGACGTTCGGTCTTTAGCCCATCTTCAAATAATTTCTTCAAAGGCGCCAGCTAATCGGACCGTTGCCAGTATTAAAATGACGGTGAGGCGATCTCAGGTTTACACCTGATGCCAAAGCACTTAGGCATGTTTCACAATGAATCATAGTTTGCAGTAAAAGGGTTATCCACATGAGTGAGATACAGATTGTTTTGTTTAGACAAGCAGGCAACATTAATTATCAAGGCAATACCTTAGCCATCGCAAGCGACCAACTTGTGGTGACCACAGGCGAAGCCAGAGTGTCTAAGGCTGATCGTGGCACTAGGCTCAATCTGTTTTGTTATCCCGGCGAATTACACGCTTTATATCACGAGGTGGTGGACTTGATCTGTCCCTGTGATCATATCAAGCCATTTAACATCATTCCCATCAAGGTTATGCCGGTATTTGCTGAGTTAAGTAATGTGATCGAACAGCTTAACGGTAATCGCAGCCTCTTGATGAAGTTTATTTTTATCTATTGCCTGGGCATGGATAACCAGTATTTTTCCGGACTATTACGTTACTTCTTGGCTCATAACAACAAGATGCTGAGTTATCTGGAGAATAATTTTATGCAGCCCTGGTCGGTGACCCGCTTTGCCGAAGATTTAGAGATTGAGGTGCGTAAACTTAATTTCTTTTTTTACAAAAATTACGGTGTTTCAGCTAAGCAGTGGTTGTTGGAGCGGCGCTTGAATTATGCCCGCCAGCAACTTTTAGAGACAGAGAAAAAAGTTACCGATATCGCCGTGGACAGTGGCTTCAGTAATCATTCTCATTTTACCGAGTCATTTAAGAAGCGTTATCTGTGTAGCCCCAAGATAATGCGTTCTACATTGGCCTAAGGAGGTTGTTATGGATTTAAGCGCTATCGTCAATCAGCTGTCTCAGCTATCGACACGTTCGGCTCAAGAGGTACAGGCCAAGATGTCTGCAGGAGATCTTAACGATCCGGACAAGATGATAAAGGCACAATTTGCCATGCAGCAGTATTCCAATTTTGTGTCCTATGAGAGTGCGATGATCAAGGCTGTCAAAGACATGATTCAGGGCATCATTTCTAAAATTTAGATCCATTTATACCTGGGAGGGCATCATGAAAAGTGAAGATAAGCAGTTACTCGTAGAGGCCGCTATTGCTGCATCTAACCATGGTCTGAATAAACAAGCTTATGCCTTGTTGGCCATTTTTCCAGAATTAATTCAAGACGAAGAGGACAGGCGGATCTGTACCAGCGTGATCTATTTTGCCCTTAAGGAACAAGCTAAGGCATTGCGTGAGCTTAAATCATGTCACAGCGATGCGGCTCAAGGCTTGCGATTCTTATTCTCGGGTGCGGGACCTATCGATGGACGCAGTGAACTGATTTGCCACATGTTAACCGGAGGCCAAAATGGAAATTCAAAGTGTTAGCCAGCTCGCTAAGGCAGCTGCAGAACAAGCCAGTAAGCCCGATGCGGTAGAAACCGATGCAGGTTTAGCCGATAAGTTTTCTCAGTTGATGCAGCTTGGTACGCCGGCCATCAGCCAGGCGGCGAATCAGGTCACGCAAGTGGGAACCAGTGAGCCTTTGATGAAGGCGGCGAATATGATGCACCAGACTGGGAAGCCTCAGCCCTTAACTGGTGCTATAGAGGGCATTAACCCCTCACCTGAGGCCATGCTTGCCAGTCAAATGTTGATGGGCAAAGCCATTGTTGAGGTAGATCTGGCGGCGAAAACCGCTGGCGCCTTGTCCCAATCCATTAATAAATTGGTGAATATGCAATGAAATATCTTAAGTGGTCTCTGTTATTTCTAGTGCTGATGCTCAGTGGTTGTCGGGTAGATCTGTTTCGGGATATTCCACAGGATGAGGCTAATCAGATGGTGGCGCTCTTGATGTTAAATCATATCGATGCCAGTGCCGAAGCCGATCAAAAAACCGGTAATATCACCTTGAGGATAGAGAAAGATCAGTTTATTAATGCGGTTGAGTTACTTCGGCAGAACGGTTTTCCTAAGCCCCACTATTCCAATATTGAGGATCTGTTTCCCTCGGGTCAGTTAGTGACTTCACCCGCTCAAGAGGAGGCCAAAATGGGTTACCTCAAGGAGCAGCAACTCGAGCGAACGCTGTCGAGTATGGATGGGGTGATCAGCGCCCGAGTGTCTATAGCCGAAACAACGCCGGAAACTAACAGTCAAGTGCCTCAGGAAAAGTCGGCGTCGGTTTATATTAAATATTCGCCCCAGGCTAACTTATCCAATTCGGAAAATCAGATTAAGAGTTTGATCCAAAATTCGGTTCCGGGTTTAAGTTTCGAGCATATTAGTGTCTATCTTCAGGCATCGAGTTATCGCTATCAGCCAATTGTTCAACCAACAACACACACAGGTTTAAGCCTGTTCTCGACTGAGCTAGAGCAATACAAATTACCCATAGTGATCAGTTTGTCAGGGATTTTTCTTATGAGCCTAGGCGGCATGTGGTGGATGAGGCGGAAATAACAGAGGCTGGCACAATGAGGAGCATGCACCATGAGTCATCATGTATCAAAAATAAATGTGCCGTCGGAAACATCGACCGCCGATAGGGTGAGTGGTGGAATGATAAGCCAGGAGTTTAAGGCATTTAATCGTCTCGTTTGGCAGCCTGTATCGAGCATGCACCCGAGTTGGTGGCAGGCATTGGCTTTGAAGGGCTGGCAGGATAAATACCAAGCCAATACTGAGCTCGCTAGGCGCATAGAGACCTTAGTTGTAAGGCGTTATGGACTTGCTGAGAGGGTATTGCCCACTCATCTGGATGTTCAGCAACAAGCTGTGCTTGGCATGAGATTTAAAATCGAGGCTATAGTGACCGTTTTAGGCCTGTTTTATCTTAATACTCCCGAGTATTTGTCGTTACGGATTTATCGTGATGCGCTCGCTTACGTATTAACATCCGCTCAAATTCAACAGGCTTGGGCCATCTGGCCCCAAAGGCCGACTCGGGAAATGAGGCTACAGCTATCAGTTATCCCCCCTGATAAGTTACTAGAACGAGCTCAAGCAGTCGGGGTAACCCTTATTGCGAGTCAATGGCAAGAGGATCCGCTCTGGTTAGCTTTGGCATTGATGTTGCCTTCTGCTCGTCTAGAGCTTTCAGATTTACAGGCCTATCAGCCAACTGGGGAGGTAAACATACCCAGATGGCTATCAAGACTGGAGCGATTATTATGAATCCATTTTTAATAAAGGTACAAACCTGCGGGATTTCGAGGAAGGGGCCCAACTGGGTCTGCGGCACTGAGCTTGTTCGCGCCGCATCGGTCACGACTCTGGAACAAGATGCGCGACGCAGAATAGCCCAAATAATTAAAAAAGCTAGAAAACAGAGGGATGAGGCGAAAAAACGTGCAGAAGAGATACTAGAACAAGCCTGTGAACAGGCTGAGTTTTTACGGACTCAATGGCAAAAAGAGGCCAAAGATCAGGCCATCACAGAGGCGATTAATTGGCATTTTGATGAGGCACAATTGACTCAAGCCGTGATGGATAACTTAAAAGCGAGTATAGCGGGTCAGATTAAGTCAGTGCTTAAAGCCTGGACTTTAGAGCAAGAGCCGTCTCCCTTCTTGATTAAACGACTCTCTGATCAGGTCAGCGAACGGGTGGGGCTGGAAGCGGTTTCCCTGCTAGTGGCGGCTGATGATTATGAGGCGATGGCACTGGCTTTCGAGGGACGGATGAATGTGGAGGTATCTTCTGGCTTATTGTCAGGACAAGCAGAATTAAGCTCTACTTCTCTCACTGCCAGAGTCGATCTGGCTGAACACCTTGATCTACTACTGGAGACATTTGTAACAGAGTCCCGAATAAAGAGTGTCGGGACCTGAGTGAATAGACTGAAGCAGTCGATGAAAATCGGCTCAGATGAATTTAAGGAGTGAGTTATGGTTAGAGTCGATGGCGCCAGCTCTGTGGATTTTCATCAGGCACAGGAGCCCCATGGGAGCGGGACTCAAGTGAGCCCTGCAACTAATGTTATGGCGATGGCGGCGGCTGAGTTAGCCGAAGTTCGCGCCGAAGCGTTAGAGGAGACAATGGAAGGCTTGAGTTTGGGTTTGAGCAGTCACCTGAAAAAAATTAATCAGGGAAAAGAGCCGGAAGATCTAAGGTTTGCCGCATTAGCTAACTTGATGAAGCAACTTGGTGATGAGCAATCCACCACAGTGAACAAGTTAGTGGAGCAATTTGCCAGTCTGGGAGATGGTGATCGGATCTTATCTCAACTGAAACAATCTGGAATGGATAGTGGCAGTGTGATGTTACTTATGATGGCCTTAGTCATGTCAGGGAAACTCGGCCAAGCGGCACTCAAAAAACTTAAGCAAGCCTTGAAAGAGCTGCTGGCTCAAGAGGGGGCTGAAATTGCGTTATTTGCAGCCATGGAAGGTTTACCTTTAGATCATGCTGGTCTGCACGCCCTGACACAGATGTATCAGCAAGCCGCGAGAGGCAATGCAGGCCTGGCTAAGTGGTTTGATATGCTGAGACATCTGCCCGAACGTCGTAAAAAGATCCGTGTGTTACTGCGGGCTTTGTCGGATCCACTCAATGA
The DNA here is from genome assembly GCF_002005305.1 of Shewanella psychrophila. Taxonomy (NCBI): domain Bacteria; kingdom Pseudomonadati; phylum Pseudomonadota; class Gammaproteobacteria; order Alteromonadales; family Shewanellaceae; genus Shewanella; species Shewanella psychrophila. The sequence continues at coordinate 1,104,110 of NZ_CP014782.1, read as the reverse complement.
CCAGACAGCGGCTAGAAACATGGTCAAACTGGTTGCTGTGGTCGAAGATCTGCGCCGTTTACTCATCTTTCTTACCTTAGAGGAACATTGCAATCTATTGGGGCGAGCGACCCAGATCGATGGCGATGAGGTACTTAACATCAGTTTACAGCTTATCGAGCAAGCCTGGGTTTATCCTCAATGGCTCGAAGAGCGGATCTGCCACTTACCATTATTACCCGCTAGACGATTAGGTTTTTTACGTCGATGGCGCGAATTAGTGACCATAGTACCGCTGGATTGCTTTAGGGATCCGGAACAGAAAGAGCATGTGGAAGAAGCCATGATGGGTCTGTTGGATAAATGGTGCGATCAGGAATAGAGCTAAAAAAGTTCAGTTAAGGTGTATACCTGATATCCATTGAAGCCAGGAGGGGGCAAAATTCATACGAGTTTACCATGAACAGAGTGGGAGATAATGATGAATCAAGATGAACTGTTATTGAACCAAGTCGGTCAGTCCTTAGGTCTGCCTCTAACCTTTGATTCTAACGAGCAATGCTTGTTGATGTTAGATAACAAATTAATGATTTCAATTCATTACCAGGATGACCTGTGGACTTTTTACTGCATGCTAGCCCAAGTATCCAACCACGAGGAGGCACAATATTGGCGTTTGTGTTTGCAGCTCAACTTGGTTTTAGCGGAGCAGGGAATGGGGCGCATCAGTTATGACATAGACTCAGAATCTTTACTATATCTCATGAGTTTGCCCATGCCTACAACGCCAGATTTGGTGACAGAGTTTATAGAACACTTGATTGATAGCTATGAAAGTGTTCAGGCAAGACTCAGTGAGTGAGTTCTAAGGTCAAAATAGTTAGGGGGAGAAGAGCATGGCAATTGAAATGAATGCGTTTAACGAGGCGGCCAAATTACATGGCCGTCTGGCACTTGCCGATAATGTAAGTGGTGCTCCGACGATCATCGCCGCCAGAGAGGGGTTTAAGGAGAAGCTACTTAGCATGCTTAACCACGTCCCCTTGCTGAAAGATACCCGGGCGGTGAAAGAATATGTGAGTGCATTATCAGTCGATAACCGACAATTGCTGGGTGTTTTTCTCCATGCATTGGCGAGCCGTTATGGTAATCAAGTGGCCATGGGTATATCGGAAAATTTAGACTTATCCGGTCATAGCCCATTGAATGCTAGGATCATTGAGCGGGTCACCACAGAGGCTGATGGACTACACTCCCTGATCATTGATCGTCAAGCTAATCTGAGTGAGGAGTCGGGTGAATCAAGGGCTCTTGATGGCACAGATGCGCTGGTTCGGCGGCAAGAGAGTTCAGGCGCACGTTCACTCTCTCATCAGGGAGAAGTGAGTAGACCATCAGTCATTGAAATAGGTACTCATTTAGATATTCCCAAATCTCATGTTTCGGCCCCTAAACATGAGTTTAGTGAGTCAGCCTTAGTGTTATCTAAGGTAAGTGTCAGCTTTAGGGATTTACAGAGCAAAGAACTTGTAGAGCCGCTCAATATGCCCAAGGGGCAAACTTGGTTAGCCTCTTGGGTGTACTCTGAAGCTGAGCCGATAAAGACGCTACAGCAAGAGGTGAAGGATTTTAATCAGCTATTGAGCCGGATTAATCTGTCCGCGGGTGTCGATGAACTGAGCTTAGCTGAAGATATACTTGCCGATCCAGTAGAGCTGTCACGGCGCCCAAAAAGGCTCGAAACTGACTTGAATACACTGAATAAAACCTTAGTGGTTTTGAAGCAGTCCGCATTAAATATGCCTCAGGAATATCGGGAACAGGTGGCGCCATTACTGCTCTCAATTGACAAACAGGAGCAGGTTTGTGAGGGACTCATCGCAGCGACTAAAGGGTTTTCAACGGCCTTATCGGATACGGCGGCAATACGTCAAGATATCGCTAAGTTTAACGCTCAGTTACCCATGAAATTACTGGCTAAATTATCCTCATCTCAACAGCTTAGCTGCTATCAGATGTTCGCTCCTTTCATGGCCTATTCAGCCAAGGTCGCACAAGAAAGTGATTCTCAGGCACAAGAGCCTGCAGCAGCCATGGGAAAACACCTGACTGAGTTTATGTCTAAAGGGAGTGAGAAACTAAATGAAACCTTGCCTGATGTTAAAACGTTAGTGCAATGCGTATCACTGATCCAGGCACAATCGGCATCATTATCCGCTTCTGTGTCAACTGCTGAACAAGCTCATCAAGATCTGAACGATCTAGAGTCGGCGCAACAATTTGTCAGTGAGGTGTTAGTCGAAGCAAAGAATCTACATGACGCTAAGATGGAGAGTCTGGCACAAGTACTTCAACTGAAAGAAAAATCCAGAGATGTGAATCAAAGCGCCGTTCAGCTCACCCACTTGCTGCGTCAAGCTCAATTGATAGATCCTAAAATCGCCGAGGCCGAGGACAACACCTATGCTTCCCTGTTGTATTTGGGGGGCCAAGAGGTGTTGGCTAAAGGTAATACTCTGGTATTTGATGAGCCTGTGCTGATAGACGAGCTAAATCTAGTCGAAGGCATAACTGCTGACATAACTCAGAACGCCAATCTTCCCCATGTATCTCAGCTTGCCAAAGAGGTGTTACAGGCCCAGCATAAGCTTGCGTGGCATAGAGGTATAAGCTCGGTGAGCCACAGTCCGAATAATCAACAAAATATCGATTTAGATCAAGATATTGCTCATCTAAGGTTGGCGTCAGAAATAACCCAAAATAAGACAGCCTATCTGAGTTTTATAAGTGATCGTCAACCTATGTGTGAGGCTTATCATGGGGCCTTAGTAAGCCTGATTGCATCGCTACCCGAGGGACAGGTTAGTGAGCAGTTAGTGGTGCTGTTGGACTCTGTTAAGCAGGAGCGAGATGCAAATGGCGCATTGTTCACTGCCATAGAGGCACAGCAAAAGGCAGAAGATACCTTGGTCGTTAGCGGAAATCAAAACAGACGGTTATTAACCATGAGTCAAGAACTCACGGTTTTTGCTCAAGAGATGAAAGTTGAAAGAGCCAGGGTAAATTTACAGGAGTATTTAGCTTTCCTGCCAGATCTGAAATCGAATAATGCACAGGTTCGTGAGTTAACCGAGCAGAAACAGATACTGACTGAACGAGTTTCCACTCGTGAACACTATCTTAAGGATTTATACGGATCCAATTGGAAGACAAAATTAACCGATCCACAATTGAGCTCCCCTGAATTACGAGCCTATCTCAATGAGTCTGCTCAGTTAACTCTGGTGCTGAGCAAATTGTCCACATGTGATGATAAGTATGAGGCCTGTTTACTCCAGCTTAAGCAGAGTGCTTTACAAGCACAAAAGCAGGGCGGCTATCCGGATCAGGGGGTCTCGACCAGTGCCGAGGCTTGGCAGAGCTGGATGGTACAAAAATTTGTAGGCTCTTGGTCTGGTCAATATCGCCCTAGCATGGAAGCGCTGATCCTCGAACGCCAATTAGCGAAGAATAACATGAGTAATATGGGAGAAGCCTATCTTGCATTGGCCAAAACGGTAAAAGGGTCTGCTCATTCGCTTAATCCTATGTCGGCCGTGACATCTTTGGCTTCGCCTAAGGGGATGGCATCGGCCCTTGGTGACTTGCATAACTGGTCGATGTCACATCCCATTGAAGCCAGGGAGTTGGCGGGAAACCTTACCCATGCGTATAACATCATCATGGCTAATCCCGGCACTTTCGGTCAGGAGCTAGTCAATACAGTTAAAACGGTATGGCAAGCGGGAACGGTTAAAAATCAGGTCAATGATATTTTAAACGGAACGCGTGAGGAGCTGCCTGATAAGGCAAATTTCTCCATGACTCCTGAGATGATAGCCCTGTTACATATGGCTCAAATGGCACCTTATGTTGCGGGAGGAGCCAAAGGGGCGGTAAATACCGGTATAGGCGGACCCGCATTAACTCGTGTATTTACCATGATGCTCCCGGGGGCGGGCGTCGCGGCGCCGGTTGTCGGCTTGGTAGGAGGCTTACTGCAGACCTGGTCTGAAGGGCAATTGGCCAAGCAGATGAGCGGTTATCGCAGCACCGAAGTCATGGTTAACGCACTGATAAAAGGAATGCAGGCCGACGGTGGGCTCGCGGCGCGCGGCAAAGCTGTGGCTGGCTATATGGTTCAGCGTCAGGCGTTACAAGAGGTTGGCACATTAGCTCGTGATAGTTTCGAAGTGGGTAAACTTGGGGCCATGAAACGCTTTATCTCCGATGGACTCAGTTGGTGGAAACATGCGACCCCGGGGGCGAAAGTCTTTGCTGTGGTCACCACGCTTGTGGCAACGGTGGGCCTATCTGCAGCGGCTGTAGCGGCTACGCTGTTGACCTTAGGCACTGGTGGGTTGGGCATTGTGGCCGCTGTGGGTCTAGGAGCTTGCGGTGCAGCCTTAGGCGGACTCTTAGCCAGAGGCTTTCGAACAAGCCTTTTGGATAGCAATTTCCTCGGGATGGGGGACACGGCGCGTCAAGTGGAGAGAGATATGACGAGCCAGAGGATAGAACTGGCCTTGGCTCGTCTAGGGAAAAATTCTCTACCAGAGGATGCGGACAGGAGCAACACACTCGGTGAATTGCTGTCTCTAGAGTCATCAGAGCAGCAAACTCGTTTGCGAGAGCGCTTAACCAACGCGCTTGTCACGCTTGAACCTGGGGAGCAAGCCGAAATGTTCTCTCATCTGATGACAAATCATGCCCAGATAAAAGGGGCTGATTTGGACAATAGGCACACTCACCAGCGTGAAAGTGTGATTGAAGCAGCGCAAACACACTTGCAAGGCTTGGGCGTATCTAAGGAGGAGTTGTTGTTGTGTATGGCTGAGGTCGATAATGCCTTAGCGTCTTAATATGGTGCCATTGAAGAAGGGGATTCAGGTGTTTACCTGATCCCCTTTTTGTCTTTACTGGGCGATGATGATCCTGAGAGTTAATCGAGGGAGTCTGGTATGGATTTACAAGTTACGCGTAATCTTGAGCAATTTTTCAGGCTGTTGAATCGTTGGCCAGTTCATCTAGAAGATCGTATCGAATGTCATTGGACTCCCTATGGCATCTTGCTGGAATCAGTGGATGATCGCTTATTAATGACCTCTTGGCTGTTGGAACCTAAGGTAACACAGCTGCAGCCTTGGCTCTCACGTTGGCATCCTGAGGCTTTTATGGGATTACCCCAGAGGGTGTTTATGGTTAAAAGTCGTCTGATGATCAGCTGTCTGTGTCCATCGTTTAGTCAGGCACATGATTGGTATCATCTTTGTCTGATGCAGCAAAAATTCCTGAGTAAAGTCATCACAGGAGGTCAATTATGAACCTTATCGGTCGCTGGTTAAGTAAAGCCGCAGGCAGACACGATATCATTCTCAGCGCCATGTTGATGGTGGCTGTATTTATGATGATCTTGCCACTTCCCACAGCCTTAATTGATGTACTCATCGCCTTTAATTTATGTTTATCGATTGTGTTATTGATGATCGCTATCTATATCCGTGATCCCTTAGAGTTCTCTGTTTTCCCTTCATTATTGTTAATCACGACTTTGTACCGTTTGGCACTGACTATCAGCACCAGTAGGTTGATCTTATTGCAACATGACGCCGGAGATATCGTTTACACCTTCGGTAATTTCGTGGTTGGGGGAAACTTGGCGGTGGGGATCATCATATTTGCCATCATCACCATAGTGCAATTTATCGTGATCACCAAAGGCTCAGAACGGGTCGCCGAAGTGAGCGCCCGTTTTTCTCTCGATGCCATGCCGGGTAAACAGATGAGCATAGATGGCGACATGCGCGCTGGGATCATCGACGCTAAAGAAGCTAAACGTCAACGGGCACAGGTACAAAAAGAGAGTCAGCTCTATGGTGCCATGGATGGGGCGATGAAGTTTGTTAAGGGAGATGCCATTGCCAGCATAATAGTCATCCTCACTAATATCTTAGGGGGGATTGCAGTGGGGGTGATGCAACATAATATGTCGGCCTCGGAAGCAGTTAATACCTATGCGGTGTTATCGGTAGGTGATGGCCTGATTGCACAAATTCCTTCGTTGCTTATCTCTATTACCGCTGGGCTTATTGTCACTCGAGTACCGGGTGAACAACGTCAAAATTTGGCTAACGAATTGGTCGCGCAGGTGGGGCGCCAGCCTTCATCTTTGCAGATGGCCGGGATGGTGATGTTTATCTTTGCATTTATTCCCGGTTTTCCAATGCTGGTGTTTGGCCTGTTAGGCGCGGTCACCTTAGCTTCCTCTTGGTGGTTAGTTCGTAAGAAAAAGCAGGAGGGTGAGCAGGCTGAACATCCACATTTCTCTGATAATACCAGTGTCAATGAGGGGGGCGATGAGAATATGGCACCGGGAGCTGTGCCCTTAATGCTCTATCTGGGGGCGGATGTCCCCAGTCAAGGAGTGAAAGAGGCATTACAACGTCTGCGTTGGCAGCTGTTCGAGCAGCTAGGAGTGCCTCTTCCGGAGATTCAGCTGCAAATCGCGAAGAAGGGTAACTCGGGGTTGTGTGACGTACTCTTGTATCAGGAGCCTGTATTGCAGCTACAGTTCGACTTGGACGAATCTCTCTTGGTCGAGCCCATGGTGACCTTGCCCAGTAGAGTCGAGACTCTTCCTTTTAGTGGTGAGGAACTTCATTGGATTAAAGGCAATGTACTCGAGCAGGCCCGTGAACAAGGTTTATCTGTCTGTAGCGCTGAGCAGATCCCGGCTTACATAGTCGGTAAGGTGATCGGCAGATATGCCGGTGAATTTATTGGGGTACAGGAGACCCGTTACCTGATGGATGCCATGGAGGCCAGATATGGCGAGTTGGTTAAAGAGCTACAACGCATGCTGTCGGTGGGTAAGGTGGCTGAAATCCTTCAGCGTCTGGTGGAGGAAGGTATCTCCATTCGCGATCTGCGTACCATCTTCGAGACCTTAGTGGAGTGGGTGTCAAAAGAGAAAGACATCATCATGCTGACAGAATATGTGCGTATTGCATTGCGTCGTCATATTCGTCGTAATTTTGCCACACCACAGGGCTGGATCTCGGTATTGATGGTGGGAGAAGGGATTGAAAATTTGATCCGTGAATCGATACGCCAATCCACTGCGGGATCTTACTCGGCATTGGATATGGAGCAAAGTAATTTGATCTTAACCACCTTAAAGGCCGAGCTGCCTCCTCAGCAAGCCTGCGTGTTACTCACTTCCCTTGATGTGCGTCGCTACCTGAGAAAAATTATAGAACGTGAATTGTTTACCACTCCCGTATTGTCATTTCAGGAGCTAGGAGATGACGCCGAGATTAAGGTGCTAGCCCATGTCGATCTGGTGGGTGAAGCGTTAGATGCGGCTATGGCCAGCTAAATGAAAGATACAAGCACATATTGCCTCAGTAGGTGAAGTCCTATACAGGGCTATGGCCAGTTAGAATAAAGACAAGAATATAGGAGGAATACACGATGAATCTACCCGATATTCAAGCTATGAGTTCATTTTTAGAAACCAGCTTGTTCTCGCAAGTGGAGCCAAGTCCTGCTGCCCCGGTGCGTTATTTCGGTAAGGTACAGGAGGTGGGAGCCACGGTTGTACGTGCCACTCTGCCCGGTGCTCACCAGGGGGAGTTGTGTGTTATCGACGATGAGCTTAAGGCCGAAGTGGTGGCGGTGAAAGGTGATGAGGTGGTGCTTTCCCCCTTCGATGTCACTAGTTGGCTGAAAACTGGAGCCTTAGTCGAGCCACTAGGTCACGGTCATCAAGTGTTTCTAGGCCAGAGTTTGCTGGGACGAGTGGTGGATGGCTTCGGCGCTGTAATGGACGGGGATCCATTGAGTTGTACTGAGATCAGGCCTAACTATGCCAGCGCTCCGGATCCTCTGAGTCGCAGCTTGATCCATGACATCATGCCACTGGGGATCCGGGCTATCGATAGTATTCTCACTTGTGGTGTCGGTCAGAGGATTGGCATCTTTGCCGCAGCGGGTGGTGGTAAGAGCACCTTGCTCGGGATGATAGCCTCCCACAGCCAAGCCGATGTGATTGTGTTAGCGCTTGTGGGAGAGCGAGGACGTGAAGTGCGGGAGTTTATTGAATATAACTTATCCCCAGAAGCGAGGTCGCGAACTGTGATGGTGGTCGCCACCTCTGACAGGCCACCACTGGAGCGGATGAAGGCGACATTAACAGCGACAACCATAGCCGAATACTTTCGTGATCAGGGTAAGAATGTGCTCTTGATGGTGGATTCATTGACACGTTTTGCCCGCAGTGCTCGAGAGATCAGTTTAGCGGCGGGGGAAGCCGCAGTATCGAATGGATTCCCACCGAGTGTTTTTGTCAATCTGTCGGCGTTAGTTGAGCGGGCAGGACCTGCAGCAAAAGGCAGTATTACCGGAATATACACCGTATTGGTGGAGGGAGACAATATGAATGAACCCATTGCCGACGAAGTCCGCTCTTTGCTCGATGGCCATATCGTGTTGTCGCGTAAATTGGCTGGAGCGGGACATTATCCTGCCATAGATATCAATGCCAGCGTCAGCCGTGTCATGGATCAAATTGTGACACAGGAGCAAACAGAGCATGCCGCCAGAGTGAGGCAACTCTTGTCATTGTATGACGAAGTTCAATTATTAATTAGAGTAGGTGAGTATGTTGAGGGAGAAGATGAAGAAACTGACGAGGCGGTGAAACGTCATGGAGACATCACCCGATTTTTACGTCAATCCGTGAGTGAATTTAGCCCCTATGAGCAGACTCAAATGGGACTTTCAGCCCTGTTAGAGTCTTGAGTAAGGGGGTTAAATTATGGTATCGAGTCTAGTAACGAGTGACATTGAGATGCTGAATCGTCTTCTGGTGATCAGGCAGGTTAAGGAAGATAAGCTGCGGCGGCAATTGGCACAATGTCGGAAAATCAGCAAGCGACAGGTCCAGCAAACATTAAAAATGCAAGCAGAGCGGCATGGGCTAGTGGCTAAACTAGAGCAACAAGCCCTGCCGCTAGAAGCCCTGAGCCCTGGTGAGTTAGTGAAGTTTAAACTCATGTTGGGAAGAGGCTACCAGCAGGAAAGAGCACTGGCCGAGGGGCTAGTTACGCTGAAGCACGAGGCTGATGAACTGGCCTTAACCATGGAAAGCTTACTCAAAGACATTCAGCAGCTAAGCAAAGATCAAGAAAAGCTAAAGGCGGTGTTCGATGAATAATCAAATAGACATGAATAGAGTGCGAAGGATGAGCTTACCTAGTGTCGAAGCACGTCACGAGTCCGATCCGGATATTCGTCGTCGTTTCGAATCTTGCTTGGTTGGTGGTAGTAAAGGCAAGGATAAAAAAGCCTCTGAGTCGATTTCAGATCTGACTAAGTCTCTGTTGAGCCACAATGGCGGCATCTATCGTCATGGTAGCACCGAAGTTGTGCGCCAAGGAGAGATGCTGAGTTATAGACTGCTTAATGGGCCAATGATGGGACTGGTTATTCAAGCGAGTTATCACAGCTTGGGGATCCGATTGCAGATATATCCCAAGAATCAACGTCAGTCTCGGGTGTTGGCCTGCGTGTTACCTAACCTCTCACAGGCCCTCGAGGGGAGACGGTTTGAGATCGGTTTAGAATTGATGCCAGTCAAGAAGTGAACTAGATGACTAGATAAATTAATGAGTGAGTGGGGATGATACTGATGAACACTTTAATTAAAGCCGGACAAATACTGGGTCGAGGGTTAGAGCAAGCGGCTTGTCGAATAGAACTCAAACGGGTGGGAGGAGACGGGATGTTTTGGCAACGGCAAGGGGGCCCATTGAATGCTGGGCTTTGGTGTCCTAAACAGGACTGGCAAAAGCTGGTTTTTGCCATGACGGGGATTCCGGATCCTGTTAATTTATCCAGTGAGCTTTTGCCCTGTGTGAGTGCTGGCATGCTGGAAGGAGAGGCGCCGTGGTTACTGAATGCTTTGGAGCCTGTGCCGAATGCCTGTGGACTGTTACCTGAAATATATCCGGTACTCACCTTGACCCATGCTGAGGTGGGAGATATCACCTGTGTACTGATCAATTGGCCTCAGGAGCAGTGGCAGAACATAGTGAGCGATTGGTCACCATTTGCTGGTTCGTCTGCGTCCTTAAGCTTAAGTTTAGTCGCAGGTTTTGCCTTACAGACATCGGCTAGTCCCCAATTGCCAGCGGCAGGGGGAGGTGTTTGGTTAGATGGGGATATTAGTGTCGAACGTGGTGAGGCCTTACTCTGGTGCAATGGCCCGTTAGCAAAAGTGACCTTAACTCAGGGAGAGCAAGGGGGAAAGTTCAGCTTAGTGATAGATGAACTTGTGGTGGAAAGGAATCTTCTTTATACGCCTGTGATTGCCGAAATAGCCAGAGTGACTCTGCCGATTTCACATCTAGGTGCCATGATGACAGGGGATAAGCTAGAGGCCGAGGTGAGCCTTAACGCCGAAGTGAGGCTCTGCTATCAAGACGAGGAGGAAAATATCTTGCTGGGGACGGCCAGTTTACTGCGAAGCGGAGATGAACTCTTGGCTCAAGTTGAGATTCTAGCTTAGTCACTTACTTAGTTAGGTTTCAGGTCTTCACCTGATATCGAAGTGTGACGAATCGCGCCATGATGGAACTCTAGTCATAAAGGAGGTTTCCATGGCCTTACTCGATAATCCTATTCAACTCATCATCATGTTATTTTGCCTGTCACTCTTGCCTCTGTTTGCGGTGATGGGCAGCTCATTTCTTAAATTGGCCATCGTATTTTCCATGTTAAGAAATGCCCTGGGTATTCAACAGATCCCACCGAACATGGCAATATATGGTTTGGCTCTCATCTTAACCATGTTCACCATGGCGCCAGTGGGGATGCAGATCAATGATAATTTAAAGGCGAATCCCATTGTGTTCGATTCGCCCCATGTTTTCGAACAGATAAACACTCAAGCCATTGCCCCCTATCAAGACTTCTTACAGAGGAACACCAGCAAAACCCAATTGGAGTTTTTCGCTAATATCGGCCATAAGACCTGGCCTGACAAATATCAGGATGCATTGTCAAAAGATTCACTTTTCGTGATGGTTCCGGCATTCACCATGAGTCAACTTATCGAGGCGTTTAAGATTGGACTGTTGATCTACCTGCCGTTCGTGGCGATTGATCTCATTGTGTCCAATATCTTGCTGGCGATGGGAATGATGATGGTGTCACCCATGACCATAGCGCTACCTTTTAAATTGTTGATATTTATCTTGATGGGGGGTTGGGAAAAGCTGATTGGTCAACTTATGGTGTCCTTCTCATGAGTGAAACTATCATAGTACATTTCACCTCCGAGCTATTATGGATGGTGCTCTTGTTGTCTCTACCTGTGGTGATTGTTGCCTCTGTGGTCGGGGTAATAGTGAGTCTAGTTCAGGCACTGACTCAGATCCAGGACCAAACTTTACAGTTTTTGATCAAGCTGGTTGCGGTCTGCATAACGCTGGTGGTGAGTTACCACTGGATGGGCGGCTCTTTACTTAATTATGCCAACATGACCTTCGATCAAATAAGTCATATGGGGGGCTGATTATGTTGAATCCTCTACCCACTGAAATCACTGCGCAACTGCCGGTATTGGCCCTGTGTATGATGCGTCCATTGGGAATGATGTTATTACTGCCGCTTTTTAAAGGCGGAGCAATGGGCAGCGCGCTTATCCGTAATAGTTTGATCTTGTTGTTTGCGCTGCCCACATTGCCGGCAATGGATGATATGCAACAGGTGATCTTACAGGCTGATAATTGGAGTTTGTTTAGCTTATATGGCAAGGAGCTGCTCGTTGGCTTCTTGCTAGGTTTTTGCGCTGCGATCCCTTTTTGGGCGATAGATATGGCGGGGTTCGTGATCGATACCATGCGCGGCGCCTCTATGTCCACTGTACTCAACCCCTTGATGGGTCTTCAATCTTCAATCTATGGCATGTTGTTTACCCAAGTATTAACTGTGCTGTTTCTTGTGTCCGGTGGTTTTAATCATCTACTAACTGCCATGTATCAGTCCTATAATCAACTACCGCCAGGATTCGATCTGAGTTTAACTCAACCCTTACTGGTTTTTATTGGTCATGAATGGCAACTGATGTGTCAGTTATGCCTGAGTTTTGCAATGCCTGCCATGGTGATCATGATCTTGGTCGATGTGGCTCTGGGTTTAGTGAACCGCTCAGCCCAGCAACTCAACGTTTTCTTTCTTTCTATGCCGATCAAGAGTGCCTTAGTGCTATTACTGCTCATCTATAGTTTGCAATTTGCACTGGCCCATTATCTTGAACGTATTACCGGCGTCGAGCAACAGATAGGCATACTCTTTGGCCTCTTGTCTGCTCACTAGTTAATGGGTGATTTATGAGCGAAAAAACAGAAAAACCCACAGAGAAGCGTCTGCGGGAAGCGAGAAATCGTGGTCAGGTGATCAAGAGTGCTGAAGTTGTCACAGGCTTGCAGATGGCGATTATTTTAGGGTATTTCCTGTTTGAAGGTCAGGGCTTAATGCAGTCACTCATCTATTTAATCACTATCACCATCAATAGTATTCATTTGCCATTGGAGACTGCAGCGGATCAAATTGTCGGCACGTTCGTCATGATCGCCCTGCGTTTTTTAGGAGGCCTGACCTTAGTACTCTTATTTACCATTATCGTAGGCAATGTAGTTCAAACTGGTCCGGTATGGGCATCGGAAGCCTTGAAACCGAGCATGAATAAGTTAAATGTGATCAATAATGCCAAGCAGCTTATCTCATGGAAAAGCGTGTTTGAGCTTGGTAAGAATCTGGTTAAGGTGATAGTGCTCAGTCTGGTTTTTTATTACCTACTGCATCGTTATGTCAACTCCTTTCAATATCTTCCCCTGTGTGGCGAAGCGTGTGGCCTTGGCGTGATTTCGACGCTAATTACTTGGCTCTGGGGCTGTTTTTTAGGTTGTTACGTTATTTTTGGCATCGCTGATTATGCCTTTCAGCGTTATAGCTTGATGAAAGAACTTAAAATGTCGAAAGATGACACCAAACAAGAATATAAGGACTCGGAGGGAAATCCAGAGGTAAAACAGAAGCGGCGTGAAACCCAAAGAGAGGTGGCATCGGGCAGTTTGGCTGCCAATGTGCAGAAGGCCACTGTGGTGGTACGTAACCCGACTCATCTGGCTATCTGTTTGCATTATCAAGTCGGTGAGACTCCACTGCCTATGGTGCTGGAAAAGGCTGAAGATCATATGGCATTACATATTGTGGCTTTGGCGGAAAAAGCCGGTGTGCCAATTGTTGAGAATATTCCTTTGGCTCGGGCCATTTATGGCGAAGTGGAAGCAGGAAACCCTATTCCGGAGAGTTTGTTTGAACCCGTTGCAGATCTGCTACGTGTAGTGATGGCTATACCCTATGATGATTGCGACTAGATAATATCACTTGGGTGCTTTATGCGCTACGGGAGCAAAAATAGCTGATGTAAACTACATTTATTGATGTCGATGAGCTTTATCATTGAGTTTAAACTGCAGAAAAGAGGCGGTGTAATGAAATTGATTCAAATGCTGGTGGCACTGACTTTGTATATTTTTATTCCGCTTAATGTGTCCGCAAAAGAAATCGAGGTAACCCTCTATGGCGATGCTAACTACCCACCATACTCCTATATGGAGGAAGGAGAGTTAAAGGGGATTTACGCCAACATCATCAAGGTTGCCGTGTCCCGAATGAAAGGTTACAAGGTGACTCTGGTTGGTGTTCCTTGGAAGCGTGGTTTACGCTTGATAGAAAGTGGTAAAGGTTTCGCCATCTACCCCCCTTATTTTCATGTGGAAAAGCGGCCTTATATTTGGCCATATTCGCTACCCATTCTCGATGAAAGAGTCATGGTCATATGCCGGGAGGATCTCTTTTTCAGGGCGCTGAGATTGAACTGGGTCGAAGACTATTATGGCTTAGTAATAGGCATTAATTCAGGATTCCACTTGGGCGGGGATGCATTTTGGCAAGCAGTTAAAGAGGAGAAAATCACCGTCAGTGAGGCGAAAGGAAATAGAGAAAACTTGCTGCAGCTAGGGTTAAAGCGGATAGATTGTTACCTCAACGATCGTATCTCTATTTTGTGGGAGCTAAAAAAGCTTAAGCAGAGCGGCGAATATGATGAGGGAGGCAAGCATACTATGTTGATGGAGGGAGCCACCGTCAGCATAGAGCAAGGTTTCATGGGTTTTACCGATATGGATGACGGCCAGTTTGCGTTTAAAGAAGATTTCAAGAAGCAGTTTGACATCATCATCTACGACATGCGAAGAAGCGGTGAGATGCAAAAGATCATCAATGACTTTCTTCGTTAAAGCAGAACACAGAAATGCAATAACTTGTCTTAATCACCTGTTTCCTACCATTTTCCCTAACGTCAAAAGTAGGTTTGCTACAGAAAGGGCTATTTTGGCACGCTTATTGTCAGTTAATGTTTTTCAAACGGGATGAATTTGGTAGAATAAACGGTAATTAAAGGAGAGTTATCAATGTCAGTTTATGTAGTGGGCCATAAGATCCCAGATTCAGATTCAATTTGTGGTGCAATTGCACTCGCTAACCTGAAAAATGCAATCGGCGAGCCAGCCATTCCGGCTCGTTTAGGTGAGTTATCGCCTGAAACCGCATTCATTCTAGAAAAGTTTGGTTTCGAAGCCCCTGAATTTAAGACAAGCTATGCCGGTGAAGAGGTGTTTATTGTCGATCATTCTGAGCTAACTCAGGCTCCAGATGATATCGCTGAAGCGACGATTGTCGGTATTGTCGATCACCATAAGCTGGGGGACTTGACCACATCTACGCCACTGGAGTGTTGGATCCGCCCCGTAGGGTGTAGTAACACCATCATCAAGATGATGTATGATTTCCATGGTGTGACTATTCCAAAGAACATCGCCGGCATCATGATGTGTGCGATTCTTAGCGACACGGTTATCTTCAAGTCTCCTACCTGCACCACGGCCGATATTAAGTGTGTCGAAGCTTTGGCTGAAATTGCTGGTATCGAAGACTTCAAAGAGCTGGGTATGGACATGTTTAAGGTGAAGTCTGCCGTAGAAGGCACACCGGTACGCGACCTTGTTATGCGTGATTTTAAAGATTTCAATATGAATGGTCACATGGTGGGTATCGGTCAACTCGAGGTCATCGACCTGTCAGTGTTTGACGATATCAAGGCCGATCTGGAAACTGATATTGCCGCACTTAAAGCCGAAGGCGGACGTCACAGCATGTTGCTGCTATTGACTGATATCATGAAAGAGGGCTCTGAGCTGTTGATCGTCAGTGATGACGCGGCTCTGACTGAGCGCGCCTACGGTAAGGCGACCGAGAACGGTCGTGTCTGGTTAGATGGCGTATTGAGCCGTAAGAAGCAGATTGTGCCTCAGCTACAAGAAGCACTGGCTTAAGCTTATTTTTATAAACCGTTAGCCAGTTAGGTTAACGGAATTAATAAGGCCGAAACAGCAATGTTTCGGCCTTTTATTTTGATCCGTAGAACATGAACATCCTTAAGCCGTCATCCCGGGATTGAGGCACGAGACACCCGGGATCCAGCTCGCCATTGTCAACGCATTCTTATGAGGGCAGGAGATTCGCCGCCACTTGCGCTTTGTCAAAAAATGCCTGGTCGCCTCCGCAGTCCGAGAGTTCCTTTGCTAAGACATCATTGGCCAAGCTCTTCACCTCCGCAGGTTTGGTTTTTCCTGAGTTTTTATTGGTTTGGTCGCTGGCTCTTTTAAAAACACGAAACGGGCCATGACCTGGGATCCCTGGTTCACTTACACTGAATTCATTGGTCGTCGCGGCCTTTCCGGACGGTATTTTAGTGGCGACATCTAGCCATGTCCTTATTTGTTTATAGGATCGACCATGATAACCAGTGATCTGATTGAACCAAGCTTCTTCTGGGCTCTCCTCGGCGAGTCCTTTCACTTTATTGTTGAAGCGCTGTGCATAACCTTTTCGTAGATCTTCTGTTTCCTGCATCGTCCCGATGCACTGGTTTTCCGGGAGCTCCCCAGATGTATTCCCACCGCGTGTGTAGCTGATGAGATACCTGTCGAAACTCGCCGCATAGTCTTGAAGATGAATACTCGGACCGACCTTCATGTCCAATACAATCCCTCGCTGCGTGCCACCTAAGTAAGACTTGGTGAGGTCAACCATATTGAATATATGCTCTATTAAGGGCTTTTCGTCTTTAGGTATTGCTTCAAGCCAACGCAGTAGTATCGACCTCGCATCACTTAGGTGCACCTTGGGATTGTCCTCACCGATCTCCTTATCATCGGCGGCAAGGATATTACTCAGAGAGAAGACACTTGCATCGCCCATTTCTAGTCCCAAAGTGACTTCGCTATGCTCAGAGGCACCTGCGAAGGGATGAGTGTAGATATTGACCTTGTGACCCAGAGTTTTCCAGGAGTAGATGTTGAACTTTTCCAAGGCCCCCAAAGGATTACTACCCAACCAAACGTAATTGATGCTCAATTGCTGGCCTCCCTTTGAGACTGGAATATGCATTTTGGCAGGCTTCCCTGCTGCCTTAGACTTAGATACGCTTTTAGGGCGTAGGGCCTCATTTGACGCTGCCTGTGTGGCCTGTGAATCTATTACATTTTGGTTGCGGTAATATTCAGGGGTTTCGGGAACGGCCACTTCAGCACGTTGACGATTAACGAATGCCTCGCGTTCCATTTCCTTTTTGCCTTGTTCAAATTCTGCTTCACTCATTCGGGAAGTGGGCGCTGAACCAGACGCTTTAGCGGCCTTTTGCTCACCATCCGTAGTCACTAACCCGATTGGCTGTGGCACTGAGTGATAACTGGTATCCCAACCTTTACCTCTTGGCATTGATTATTCCTTTGTTAACAATAGATTAACGAAATATTATTGTGGTCATTGTTAATATCGCAATCAACATGCCAAATTAGGTAAGCTTTTGATTTTATAACTGTCACAAAAAATTAAAATGTAAGCTGGGCAAAAAATGGCCCAGACTTGAGCAAGATCTTGCCTAGCTGGGCAATAAATGGCCTAGAATTAATACCCTCGCTTGAACGTAGCCGTAAAAAAAAAGGAGTTGTGACGAACGTGTTACTTACGAAGCAGTGAGCGGCCGCGGCAATTGGGCACAATCTTTAGCCCTATCATTTTGATACCGTCTTGTCCGCAATAAGGGGCCGGTTATGTTTGACCCGAATTATTTCCTACAACGAAGATTATTTTTTGGTTCCATTTAGCCCACCGCTATGATCAATAACAAAATCGTGTGGTAATTTTTGACGGGTATCACCCAATACTCTGGATATATGCTTCTGGATTGGATTCACATTTAAATGACAATCACCAATTGAAATCAAAAATGTTGCATTTGGATTATTCATTATATCTTTAGCGATTCTTTTGCCTATCACTGGATTAATGTAATCATCTCGCCAAGAGCCTGATACTATTTTCATGATATCTCTAGCATCATTAGCCACCTGCGCCTCACTGAAATTCTGATTTGCTGGGTCTATGGACGCTAGATGTTTATTAGAGGCGGTATTGAATTCGATTGCGAGACTTTCATTCTCTTCCAATAACGAATGAAAAATCATTGTATTTTGTTCGAGTAGTCCATCAAACATACTTTTTCTATTTTCTTGCTCTACATTTAATGAAGCAATTACGTCATCAAATGTCTTCTTCATAAGTTGACTTATTTTAGGTTCCCAGCCTATAACTTTGGTAGGTCCTTTAGCAAAAAATCCTTTTTGCATTGTTTTAGGAATAAAGTTATTTATATTAGTATCAACATCCTCTTGAGTTGCCTCAACATATAAGAATAACTGTTTTCTTTGCGCCTCTTTCTTTATAAATTCATTTCCTTCTGCATATGCAAAAGGTGGCGACCTGTGCCCATCTCCAGTCATAATTATTTTAGGTTTATCGCTATTTGATTTACTAAGCCATTCTTTTATTGTTCCTTTAAGGTGAGTCCACTTATCCTCACATCCTGCACATGTTTCATCATCGAGTATCAATAATTTTTCGTCAGGTTTATCAGTGCTTTGTGCAGCCTGAGAATCAATTACATTTTGATTGCGGTAATACTCAGGTTCGTCAGGAACAGCCACTTCACCTTGCTTACGATTAACGAATTCCTCGCGTTCCATCTCTTTTTTGCCTTGTTCAAACTCTGCATCACTCATTCGGGAAGTGGACGCTGGTTCAAGCGCTTTAATGGCCTTTTGTTCACCATCCTTAGTGACTAACCCGATAGGCTTTGGCACTGATTGATGACTGCTATCCCAACCCTTATCTCTTGGCATTCCATCATTCCTTATGTTTAATATTAAATACGAAATGGCTTAACCATTTTAGCGAGCTAGTGTTAATTAAAGGTTGAACGTTTTCTTTTATTCATTACAGGATGGTGTAGATATTGTAATTAGATGTTTATTGCGAATATTATCCATTGATCCCTAAGTTGGATTACATCTCAATAAATTATTTTAATTTAAGATGAATGTATATTGCTTGGCTGAATAAACTAATCATATAGAACACTACACTAATATTTCTAATCACAAAAGTAAAAGTGAAAAATTAAAATCATTTATACTAAGTGAACCAAGAGGGGATTTTAGGTAAAATGAAATACATATTTTATGAAGTTTTCACTCTATTTAATTTACTAAATTTAGAAGAACGGACGTTTATAATTTTTTTGTTTGTTGACTAGTGGTATAAAGGCTTGAAGAGAAGAGTGGTGAAAGGCATTCGTTTAGACAGAGAACGTGTTAAATCCGTTAATCAGGATTCTGTTTTGTTTGAGTTGCATGGATCCCGTACAAGTTTGCTCCTCACTTTACGGAATGACTCTTTTAAAAAGCTGTCATCCCGGGGGGACACGACATACCCGGGATCCAGCTCTGTTTGAGAGGCATGGATCCCGTATCTGTTCGTTGTTCACTTTACGGAATGACGGTGTTTAAATGAACGAGTCACTTTACCAATGACGGCATTTAAAATGACTCGCTGCTCACTCCACACTCGAGGTTTGAGATGTCTTCCTAAGTTCACTCAAACGTTGCTGGGCTAAACCTAAGATCGAACCTGCTGGATGCTCATCTTGCTTCTTTGACTTACTGTCTAGACTAATCCCAGACTCGATACCTGTCAGCAGTTCGATGGCCTGACTGACATGGTCAATTGCCCAGATATTAAATTTGCCTTTCTTGACCGCCTCGACAATATCGCTGCGCAGCATCAAATTCTGCACGTTCGTCTTAGGAATGATCACCCCTTGAGTGTTAGTGCGCCCCTTAATCGTGCAGACATCGAAGAAGCCTTCAATCTTCTCGTTAACGCCGCCGATAGGCTGGGCTTCACCGAACTGATTCATCGAGCCTGTGATGGCCACATCTTGTCTGACAGCCTGATTAGAAAACGAAGATACTATGGCACACAATTCGGCCATAGTGGCGCTGTCACCATCGACACCACCGTAAGATTGCTCGAAGGTGATATGGGTCGTGAGGGGGATCTTGGCGGTCTTACCCAGCAATGATGCCAGATAGGCCGAGAGGATCATCACGCCCTTGGAGTGCAGGCTGCCACCTAAGTCCACTTTTCTCTCTATGTCGAACACCTTACCTTCACCGAAAGCTGTGGTTGCCGTGATGCGGTTTGGTGCGCCGAATTGATGATCGGAAGTGGCGATAACAGACAGGGCATTGACCTGTCCGACCACATGATCATCTGTGCTGATGAGTGTAGTGCCAGTGATGAAACTTTCCATCACATTGTCTTTGAGTCGGCACACTCGCATCTCATGATTGTGCAGGGCCTGCTCCACATGACTGGCGCGGATCATGTTGGCATTGACGGCGCGGGCGCAGTAATTTGACTCCCGCAATAGGTTGGCAATGTCGGCCGAGTGCAGGG
Organism: Shewanella psychrophila; assembly: GCF_002005305.1. Classification (NCBI taxonomy): domain Bacteria; kingdom Pseudomonadati; phylum Pseudomonadota; class Gammaproteobacteria; order Alteromonadales; family Shewanellaceae; genus Shewanella; species Shewanella psychrophila. The sequence goes on along the minus strand of NZ_CP014782.1, from coordinate 1,084,100 downwards.
AAAGCTTGTTCTGGTCGTCGGCCTGACGAGAACTGAATTCTATAATGCGCTTTATGGCATTGCGATCACAATGGAGCATCTTGTTGCCATGGACGATACTGGAGATAAACTTAGCGTACAGTGCCTCAGATTTCTCGGTTCGTGGCATCACATCTTCAAAATCTGCAGTGACCCTAAACAGTTCGCTGAATTCGGGATCATAGTGCTGCAGTAATTGATAAGTCTGATAATCACCGAATAAGATGATTTTTACATCCAGAGGGATAGCCTCGGGATCCAGTGAGATAGTGCCTGACAGGGTCACTTCACGTTCCAAGGAGCTAAGGCTGAGCTTGCGGGAGCGAAGGGCACGCTTGAGACCATCCCATACATAGGGCTGTTCCAATACCTTAGCCGCATCTATCATCAGCACGCCGCCGTTGGCCTTGTGCAGACTGCCGGAGCGGATCAGTGAGAAATCGGAGAAGATGGTGCCTTTGAAGGTCGCATTTTCGATGTAACCGAAGATGGAGTGATAGTTTGGTGACTCCTCGACTATGATAGGCATCTTGCCATCATCTTGATTGACCAGCACATTGACCTGATAGCGGCGGGGCATCTTCTTGTCTAAAGAAGCATAAGAAAGCGCCAGTTGCTCTTCGTTGTCTTCAAGAAACAGATCTAAGTTGTCGAGAATGTCCTTATGCATAGCGGCCAGATAGCTCTTAACGGCAGGAATGTTGCTGTATTTTTCCTTGAGCTTGGTCATTAGATGGGCGAGTACATCTTGAGCCACCTGCTCATCTTGTTTCTGCTGCTTGTCCGAGTATTCCTCTTCCCACACAGTAAATTGACGGACGATGACTCTGAGTTTAGATTCGAGCTCGACGATGGACGTTTCTAAGGCATCTTGCTGTTTTTTGGTTAATGCCTTAAATGTCTCATCGGTATGGGCTTCTTCACCATTCATGGCCACAAGCTCATAACTGCCTTGTGCCGTGATGGTCAGGCTGATGCTCGTGTCTTTGGCTTCTTTAGTGAGGCCTTGAAGTGCGGATTCCTGCCTGTTCGACAGCTGACTCTTGAGCTTCTCGGCGCTGGAATAGTACATCTCATTGTCGAATGCCAAAGGCAAGGCTTTGGTCAGTTTGATGATGAACTTCTCGACATCTTTCTTGAATTCAACACCAGAGCCTGCTGACATCTTCAGCACCTTAGGCACACGGGCTTCATCGAAGTTGATCACATAACACCAGTCATGGAGACTATGACCACGGCCGTTGGGCTCATGACGATCGAGATAACGCATCACCATGGTGCGCTTACCTAGGCCGTTACGGCCAATGGCATAGATGTTATAACCCTTGTCTGGCATGGACATGGCGAATTCAACGGCTTGTTGGGCGCGTTCCTGTCCGACTATTTCATCCAGGGGCGTTAAGTGTTTAGTAGACTTACAGTCGGCCTCCAGGCCTGATAGCTCAGAACTGCGATAAAGCTGGTCACTGCTTAGAGGGGGTAACGGAGATATTGGCATAGGCAACCTCGTATATGACTCTTGATGATTTCAGTGTAGGCATGAAGATTTAAAAATTCAGTAGTTAATTTCGGCAGTTAGCGATTTATAGCCAATAAAGCGTTCAAGCGCTCAAATTATAGTCAGGCATCTGGTTTAAATGTTGAAAACTTGCTCAGGTAAAGGGAAAAACCATCAGTCAAAAGGCTGAAACGTGTTTCTGCTGATGAGTTTATGGGGCCTTTCATCTTTTAGGCTCGAAGGGGTAAAGAAAACTGCAGAGAAAATAGCGGGGCGAGCCCCGCTATTAACGAGCATTAAAACGTATTATTTTTAAGATGCTGTTAAAGGTAAATCCACCCTTAACTTGCGCTAACTTTCTCGGTCCTTAAGTTAAAGCGATACACCAGCAGATAGAGTACGGGTAAGATGACCAGAGTCAGCAAGGTCGATGACACTATGCCGCCTATGACCACTGTCGCCAACGGTCGCTGCACCTCGGCGCCGGTACCGACATTAAGGGCCATGGGCACAAATCCCAGACTGGCCACTAAGGCCGTCATTAATACTGGGCGCAGTCGCTGACTTGCCCCTTGTTTAATCGCCTCAAAAAGCTCCAGCCCCTGCATCCTTAACTCCTTGATGAAGCTCAACATCACCACGCCATTGAGCACGGCTATGCCCGACAGCGCGATAAAGCCTACCGCCGCGGAGATTGACAGAGGCATGTCTCTGAGCACCAGAGCTAACACACCTCCGGTCAGTGCTAGGGGCACACCGCTGAAGATGATCATCGAGTCTCTGATAGAGCCAAAGGCACTGTATAACAGACCGAAGATAAGGAGCAGGGTCAGTGGCACGATCATCATTAAGCGGTTCGATGCCGACTCTAGCTGCTCGAAGGTGCCGCCATATTCACTCCAGTAGCCACTGGGCAGATTAAGTTCATCACCCATAAGGCGCTTAGTGTCTTTAATGAAGGAGCCTAAATCTCGTCCCTCGACATTGGCAGTCACCACCACATGACGCTTGCCACTTTGACGATTGATCTGGTTAGGGCCGACTTTGAACTCAATGTCAGCAACTTCACCCAGAGGTACATAGCTAAGATCCGGGTTGAGATCCACGGGCAGCGCGATAGGCAGGTTTTCCAACGTCCTGAGATCTTGGCTGATATTGTCATCCATACGCACGATAAGTTTAAAACGCCTGTCCCCCTCGTAAATGAGGCCGACTTGTACGCCGGATACGGCCACCTGTAGCGCCTGTTGTACATCGACTATGGTAAGACCAAGCAAGGCTAAGTGATCCCGGTTCGGCTCAATAGAGAGGGTTGGCAGGCCAGACATCTGCTCGACACGGACATCCTTAGCACCATCGAGCTGCTGAAATAAGCCCAAGGCGCGATCGCCAGCCTGTTTGAGGATATCGAGATCGTCACCATAGATCCTCAGGGCCACATCGGCGCGTACGCCAGCAATCAGCTCGTTGAAACGCATCTCGATAGGTTGGGTAAACTCATAGTTATTCCCCGGTACCTGTTCGATATGATGCCGTAGCTCATCGATGAACGCTTCCTTAGTTTTACTCGGATCGGCCCATTCAGATCTAGGCTTGATGATCAAGATGGTATCGGCAACACTTGGCGGCATAGGATCTGTGGCCACCTCAGGGGTACCGATTTTCGAGAACACACGTTCAACCTCATCGAGCTCACCTATGATCAGCTCAAGCTTTTTCTGCATGTCGATAGACTGTTCAAGTCCGGTACCGGTAATGCGCATAGCATGGAGGGCGATATCCCCTTCATCCAATTTAGGCAAGAACTCAGAGCCTAAACGGGTCACTTGATAAGAGGTAACAGCCATTAAGCCAATGGCTGTCACGACTATGATAGCAGGACGCTTGAGGGAGAAGAACAACACTGGCTCATAGACACTACGAGCCTTAGACATGAGCCAATTTTCTTTCTCATTGACCTTACCCTTGACGAATATCGCGATAGCGGCTGGTACGAAGGTGACCGAGAAAATAAGTGCACCAATAAGCGCAGCCACAACAGTGAAGGCCATAGGGTGAAACATCTTACCTTCGACGCCACTGAGGGCAAAGATAGGCAGATAGACCAGCATGATGATCAGCACACCGAATACCGCGGGGCGGAAGACCTCCTTAGTTGCATCGAATACCACCTCCATCCTCTCTTCGAGAGAGAGCAATCGACCGTATTTGTGTTGAGCCATGCCGAGACGACGCAGGGCGTTCTCGACGATGATCACCGCGCCGTCGACTATGATGCCAAAATCGATGGCACCCAGACTCATCAGATTACCGGACACCCGATTGGTCGTCATACCTGTGATGGCGAACAGCATGCTCAATGGGATCACTAGGGCGGCGATCAAGGCGGCGCGAAAGTTCCCCAGAAGCGCAAACAGGACGACGATCACCAGCACGGCGCCTTCGAACAGGTTCTTTTGCACCGTGGCTATGGCTTTATCGACTAAGCCGGTTCTGTCATACACAGCCTCTGCGATGATGCCTTCGGGTAAGCTGGCATTGATGAGTATTAACCTGTCACCGACCTCTTTTGCGACCACGCGACTGTTTTCTCCCATAAGCATGAAGGCTGTACCCAGTACCGTCTCCTGACCATTTTGGCTGGCGGCGCCGGTTCTGAGCTGTTTACCGTAAAAAACCTCAGCCACATCGCCGATACGTACCGGCGCATCGTCACGCTTGGTGATCACGACTTTACGGATCTGTTGGAGATCTTTGAGTTGTCCGGGAGAGCGCACTAACCATTGCTCGCCGTTTCTTTCTATGTAACCTGCTCCCGCGTTGCGGTTGTTGCGCTCCAGAGCGGTGATCACATCACTGATGGTGATCTTAAAGGCCAACATTTTACCGGGATCCGGCGTGACCTGATATTCACGCTCGAAACCACCCAAGCTATTGATCTCGGTGACGCCAGCAACTTTGACCAGCTGAGGGCGGATGATCCAGTCCTGAATGGTACGCAGATCTTCGGCGTTATAAGGGGTGCCGTCTTCCTTCGTCGCGCCATCCTGTGCGCGAATGGAGTAGGTAAACACCTCGCCAAGACCACTGCTCACTGGGCCAAGAGCAGGTTCCGCCTCCATGGGAAGCTCGCCGCGTATGCCTTGCAGGCGCTCGGAGATCTGTTGTCTGGCCCAGTAGATATCAGTACCTTCATCGAAGATCACCGTCACCTGAGACAGGCCATAGCGTGAGATAGATCGGGTATATTCCAGGCTAGGAATGCCCGCCATGGCGTTCTCAATCACATAAGTCAGGCGTTGCTCGGACTCAAGTGGTGAGTAGCCAGGTACGGCCGTATTGATTTGCACCTGAACATTGGTGATGTCTGGTACCGCATCGATAGGCAGTTTTAAGGTGTTGTAAACACCCAGCAGGGCGATGAGCAGAGTCATCGCCAGTACTAATAACCGTCGCTTTAGGGCGAAGGAGATGATTGTATCCATTAAATTCTCTCCTAATGCACGTGTTTAGCGGCGTCTTTCATGATATCCGCTTTCAATAAGTAACTGTTCTCAGTGACATACTCGACGTCAGAGTCCAGGCCAGCCAGTACTTCTACATACACGCCATCACTTTCACCTAAGGTCAGCATGCGGACCTCGAAGGTGTTGCCATGTTTAACGAACACGGCGGGCTTATCCATGAAGTTTTGCAGGGCATCGACACGCACTGCCAGAGGAACTTGCTTGATGCGGGTCTCTATGTCGGCTTGAATATGCATACCTGGACGCCAATGACCGTGATGGTTATCGATAACCGCGCGCACCCGAGCGATATGACCTCCTGTCATCGTTGGGGCGATGTAACTGATGGTGCTGCTGGCAGAAGCACTAGCGTGTGCGTCATTTGTGTCACGCTCTGCTCCATGGCCATTATCATGATCATCACCTATGGTGACTTTTTGGCCCACAGAGAGCTTGCCTATGCTTTTCGGAAAGGCTGACAGGTCAATCCATACGCTGGATAGGTCGCTGATACGGATCAAGGCGCGGTTATAGGTGTTGTCTCCCAGGCTCAATAGCTGTTCAGTGACTTGGCCATTGGCCGGACTTTTGACCGCATAGGTTTGCAAGGTGCTGGAGTTACGCACTGTGGCGATAACTTGGCCCTTTACCACTGCGTCGCCAATACTGACGTGTAACTGCTCAATCACGCCAGAATAAGGGGCGTTAACGCTAAACTGATTATCAGCAATTGGCGCGACGATCCCAAACAGGGTATCGACGAAAGTAAGTTGTGTCGCCTTGGCCAGCTGAGTCTGTACGCCTGACAGCTTGAGTAGCCTGTCATTGATCTCGGTGCGGCCCATGAAGTTGTCATAGTGCCAGTCGAAGCTTTCGCCATTAAAGCTGGCATTGACCTCGACCTCAAATGAGTGTGGCTCGGACACGCTGACCTTACTGACCAGGTAATCATCTTCCGGGATGAAACTGACCTTGTCGGCTTTACCGCCGAGACGCTTGAGTGAGATATCAAGTTGTACATCACCAGGGGCGAGTATCTCGCCCTTATGGTAGGCATAAACACGCATCTCAGGGGGAATACCGGATTCGGCCATAGTGATCTCTATGGCGAAGGCTCCGCTGTGTAGTAACCTGCCACCGTGTGGGCCTTCGGGAACATGCTCCTCTTTCTCTTCCTGACCATGACCGTGATCGTCACTGGCCCAGGCTGAATGAATCGGCAGCAGACTCGATAGGCTAAATACCGATAAGGTGATGGCTGCGGCCATAAATGCCGATGAAAGATGATTGAGTTTAAATGTCATTATCTGTTTTCCTGTGCCACTAATGGCTTGATGGTATCGAGAGTGGCGGTCATAGATTGTCCTGTGATGCGCTCGAGTTCGAGCCTGCGCTGATAGACGGCAGCATTGGCTTCGATAAGCTCGCGCTGGAGGCTAAATAGCTCCGATTGTGCATCGGCCAGCAAGAGCACATTGGCTTGACCTGCCTGATAGGCAACTTGTGTGTCTTTGAGCAAACGATTGGCTAAAGGAAGCAGACGATCCTGGAGTCGTTTTGCCTGTTTGGCGTTATTGACCATGGCCTGATGGATCTCCAGCAGGGAAAGCCTGAGTTGACCTCGAGCTAGCCTCTGTTGCTCCATTGCCATGTCTTCCTTAGCACGGGCAGCCATAATGTTGCCCTGATTAGGGTTTGATAGAGGTATGGGCATAGAGAAATTGAACATCAGCGCGCCGTCGTCGAAGCCGTCATAGCTACGGACTCCTAATCCTAGGGTGATGTCATATTGCGCCTTCGACTCTTCCAAGCGCCGCTTGGCATACATGACCCGCTCTATGCTAAGCATTTGCAGGTATTGAGGCGCCGTTTCCATGGCATTAAGTACGCTCGCGGCCGTGGGGAAGGTATGTAAGGGACCAAGATCACCGGCAACCAGGCTAAAATGCGCTTCACTTGACCACATAGAAGCTAAAGCGAGTTTGGCAAGCTGAGCCTCACCATCTAGACCATGTTGAATCGACTCTGAGCGTGACAGTCGTAGGGCCATCTTGCTCACGTCGGCCTGAGTGACTGCACCAGCATCGGCCCGTGATTCAATCGTGCTTAAGGCTTCTTGTTCAACGAGAATACGCTGGGCATTCCAAGCTTGCAGTGCTTGAAGACGAAGCACTTGATAATACCTTTGGGTGGCTTGGGCCAATATATCCAGGCGTAATAGCTCATATTCGCTGAGGCTTTGACGTTCTTCGGCCTGAGCAAAATCTATCCTACGCTGACGTTTATCGCCAAGTTCGATGACTTGGCTTAAACCTAAGGTGATCTCGGCGTTATCGACTCCCTGCATCTCACCCGTGCCCAGAATGTTTTCGACTTCCACCGAAAACTCAGGGTTTGGGGTGATGCCTGCTTGTAAAGCCAATGCTTCATTAACTCTAAGCTCATAGGGATAGTGTTGCAGTTGAGGGTTGTGCAACAAGGTTTGTTCGAGCACCCAAGGCAGAGTAATTTCTCCTTGGGTTTGGTTAATGCCTGTTTGCGCCAGGACTTGGTGTGAAAATAGGCCTGCAAATAGGGCAAAAACACACAGACTCACAGTGACCATACCGCGACGGCAGGCCAGGAGAGTGATCTCTTGGTATCTCTTCACGAGAATGAACTCCAGTTATCTCAGTCTGCATAGCGTTAAAGTTGGCTATACAATCTAAGTGACTTAACAATTAAGATGAAATTATGTTGTTAGAAGAAGTTCAGGCATGAGGAGGCGGAATAGGAGGAGCATAGCTTCTATTTTGGTAGCTGACGATAAAAAGGCTGGTTCCCAGAACTCGATGGGAGTCGGGGATGAAGCTATGTTCTATGGGAGGATGGCAAGAGGTATGAAAATCGCTATCTTGATCTGATTGCTCACTGGCCGCTCTCGTATGGGAACAAGCATGACCCGGAAGGTGACAGCAAGACTCTTGCTGCTCGACAGGCAGGCTAGACACTAGAGCGCCACTTTGATCATTGTGGTGAATATCCGATGCCACGCAGGTAGGAAATAATTGAGACAAGAAAACCACCAGTAAGAGTACCAGTGTCAACTTAGATTGTAAGATCTTGGTTGAGGCTTTCATATCGAACAAGTAAGACTTCCTATTTTGAGCTAATCACTTTAGTTAATAAAGAAGGGCATCGACGGCCAAATTAAGGCGGTATTAAACCAGACAAAGATTTTAAGATCTAGCGGCTAATCATTAAAAATTCAGTTTTAAGCGTAATAAATCATGTTTGCGTGATGTAGGTTTAAAAAATTCGATCAAATTGTTGAATTTGCATACATCTGGTTTGCTGTGTTCAGTCGAATCGAGTCAAATGACGAGATAAAAAAGCTAGGTGTATTTGTGAATCAGTGCAATTAATCAAATGTAAACAAAGATTAAACTAAGATGATTTCAGTGGGTAAGGAGGAGAAAACTTGCCAAGATGAAAGATCTAATCACTGAGAAATAACGACTCTACCCTTAACTGTGTTATCGGAATGTGGTATTTGTTGATATTGGAATAACATATACAACTGTAGAGCATCTGTAAAAAGACTGGCTAGAAGTGTCGATAGGTTTTTCCAATAGATGTTTTAGCTGACAAAATCTGTAGGTTAGCTAAATTGAAGTGAAGCGGCACGATAAGAGAAGCGTGCAAAACGAGTAGTCTTATATGGATAAATTGACCAAGATACAAGCGCCCGATCTGTTATCGTTTCTATCGAATAACAGTCCTATGCTACAGCTAATGATAGACACCTTGCCTGTGCCTATCTTCTATAAAGATGTTGCCGGGGTTTATCTTGGTTGTAATAAGGCCTTCGAAGATTTTATCAAGCTCACCAGAGAGCAGATGATTGGTCGCAGCGTTTACGAACTGTTCGACAAAGAGCTAGCCGATGTATACCAGCAAGCCGATCAGGCCTTGTTCGATGAACCTGGCATTCAAGTTTATGAGAAACAGATCCGCTCTAAAGAAGGTGACGAGCTGTTCGTTAAATTCCATAAGACCAGTTTTTTTGATCTGGACAACGAGGTTGCCGGCCTTATCGGGGTGATTTTTGACATCACCGAACAAAAAAGGCTCGAAGCCGTATTAACTAAGCAAGCCAGCTTCGATGATCTCACCGGACTCTTTAATCGCCGTGAAGGATTGAAGCAGGGGGAGATGATACATAAGATAGCCTCTCGCGGCGAGGGGCATTTGGCTGTACTCATGTTAGATCTCGATCATTTTAAGCAAGTGAATGATAAATATGGTCATCAGATCGGCGATCGTGCCCTGCAATTCGTCTCTAAAACCCTCAAAGAGAACAGTCGTATGTCTGATGTGCTCATTCGCTATGGTGGTGAAGAGTTTATGATCATCATCTCAGGCAGTAGCGAAGATGGCGCAGCGGCATTGGCGGAATATTATCGGTCAAGTTTAGCCAGTTCTCCCATGATCTTAGAGGATGGGAAAAAATTGAGATTAACCGTAAGTATTGGCTTGTCATATTATCGCCATCAATCCCTAGGTCAGTTGATCCATGAAGCCGATACCGCCCTGTATGAGGCGAAAGCCAGAAACAGAAATACCGTATGCAGCTTCTAATTTAATTCTTTTTCTAGCATTATTTCCTACACTAAAAAAACGGTTGGCAGCTAAATAACCGTCAACTTTTAAATTCCCGATAGTTGCTCAGTTAAGACCTCGACAAATAGGCTGGCGGAGCGCTTAGTTACTCTATCTTGTGCCTGTAACATGCCGACGACTCTGGGGGTAATGGCCGAGCTCAAGTCAAATGACTGCAGCGGCTCTATGCCTGATAGCGCCGCAAATGAACTTGGTAATATGGTAAAGGATCGACTGCTACGCACAAAAGCCAGAATACGTATGATGGAATTGAGTTCTGTGATGTTATTGACTGGGATATTATGCTCGAGAAAGTATTTATTCACTATCCTGCGGGTTTCGAAATGATTGGGAAGCAGTATCGCTTTGAGATCATGGCTTTCACCATTCAATACCCGCTTGGCCGAATTTGCTTGCGACAGTGAGCAGATAAGGCTCCATTTTTCCTTGAACAGCTCGGTAAAGGCCAAGTGCTTGTAAACCGGACCATGGGCGAAGCCTATACCTATGTCCAACTCACCCTGTTCTACCTTAGTGGTTATCTCATCATTAGACAGCTCTTCGATGCTGAGGGCAACATTGGGGCAAATGCTGTCGAAGGCTAGGGCCAGCTCCTGAGTATATAAGGCGTTAACGGACTGGATCACGCCGACTCGTAATGTGCCAGCCACACCTGAATGTATTTCGGCAACGGCATCTTTCATTCTGTCTACGTCATTTAAAATATGGGTGATTGATGTCAGAACCAGGCTGCCAGCTTCTGAAATTTCGACACGTCTGCCGACTCGATTAAATAGCTTAGTGCCGAGCTCATCCTCAAACTGTTTAATCTGATTAGAGAGTGCTGGCTGTGAGATGCATAGGGCATCGGCGGCTTGGTGAAAGTGTTGCAACTCAGCAACCACCTTAAAATAACGAAAATGTCTGAGTTCCATTGATGATCCGATTGATAGTTTTTAGTTATCAATATGGTAATAATTAAAAGTTATTTCTGCAATCTAATATCTGCGAGGATGCTTTCAACGAAACAGAGTCACACCAGACTAAGGAAATATCTATGACTACAAAAAAATTCAGTTCAGCAGATTTTGGTGAAACCAAATCGAGTTTGCAAGCGCATTTACCTCAAGTTCTAGCCCATAAAGCGGTAGAGAAAAATGATGTAAGCAACACCTTTTCTAAAGAACGTAAACACCCAGTGCATATCGTCAACTTGCCGAGTAATTCTATCAGCATGACCATCGGCGGTTTGTTGCCTGGTGACAGATCTAATCGCCATCGACACAGCTATGAAACCTTGGCTTATATTCTCGAAGGAGAAGGCTACTCAATGATTGAAGATCAAAAAATCGACTGGCAGGCCGGTGATGTTATCTATATCCCTAACTGGGCTTGGCATCACCATGTTAATACCAACCCAACTCACCCGGCTAAATATCTGGCCTGTGAAAATGCCCCCATGTTACAGAACCTTGGTCAACTGGCTATCAGAGAGGAAGCATAATGAATAAGACTTTAGAACTGACCGGGATCATAGGATATCCCATCACCCCTTTCTCTGATGTCACAGGTGCCGTCAATATTTTGCAGCTGCAAGGCATCATCGATGGATTAATCTCGTCGGGATCGAGTGCCATCGCAGCATTAGGCAGCGCAGGAGAAGGGGCGTATCTGAATACCGCCGAGTGGGAAGAAACGGCATTAGCCACCATACATCATGTGGCGGATAGAGTGCCCGTTATCATCGGCATTTCTGAGCTAACAACTCCCGATGCCGTTGCTCGGGCTGTATTTGCCGATAAGGCGGGGGTGAAAGCCGTCATGGTATCGCCTATGTCGTATTACAAGCTGAGTGAAGATGAGATTTTTGCTCATTACCAGGCCATCTCTGATGCGATTTCTGTGCCTATCATGGTCTATAATAATCCGTCGACCAGTGGCATAGACATGTCACCGGAATTTATGTGCAAGATGGTCAACAGTATTACCAATGTGACCATGGTCAAGGAAAGCAGTGGTGACATTCGCAGGATGCATCAACTCCATATGCTCTCTAATGGCACACTACCTTTCTACAATGGTTGTAATTATCTGGCTTTAGAAGCCATTAATGCTGGGGCTAAAGGTTGGTGCAGTGCGGCGCCGATATTGATAGGTGATCTGCCTAAGCAATTGTTCGATAGCATCAAGAGTGGTGACAATAACAAGGCCAGAAACCTCTTCTACCAGCAGATCACTTTTCTGGAGTTTATCGTTAAGCAAGGCTTGGCCGCGAGTATCAAAGTTGGCTTGAAACTTCAAGGAACCGATGTGGGCTCCCCCAGATTGCCGTTAAAAGACTTACCCGCGAGAGAACATGTGGCCTTGAGAAGAATTCTGGTCGACTTAGGCCGATTCAATTAATTCATCGTAATGGAATAATATCCATCTGAAAAATAAGGTATCAAGCCTTAACCTGACCTACATAGCCATGCAGAGCTATCAAACTATTTGATGGCTCTTCATCTATAATCTCTTGCGACGTCATTAATGGAGCTATCAGCCATGAAATCTGATCTGCTATCAACAGCTAAACTCAAAATAATCAAACAATTACAACAGCCTGACAAGCCTGAATCTCTACTTCAGGGCTCTGGCCTATCGCCGTCGGTATTTCTTGTCGCAACGGAGTCATTATGGCGAAGTGGCGAGTTATGTGGCGTGGTTGATGATGGCTGTTGTCAGAATGCCTGCGGCCAAGCTTGTGTGTCTTATATGGATCAAGATAGAAAGTGGAGTAAAGTAAAACTGCGGCGTTAAAGACAGTTTCTTTTATTGTAATAAAATTGTGAGATAACAATGGGAATTATCCATAAAAGGCTAGAGTAAATGCGTTATATCAAGACAGTTTAAACTATTCTCAAGAGGCGATTTACCCGCTTTATACTCCCATGTTACCCTCATCTGCGATTGATACATTTGGCTGGACTAATGCCTTGGAATCAGACCTTAGTACCAGACTTGAAGACCCCAGAATAGACCTCAAAACAAGCAGAATATCAATGACAGTAATGTATAGCTTCGCAGAAGGCACACGTTCAGAAACCGATCTATTAGGCTCAAAAGAGATCCCCAATGATGCTTACTACGGCATTCATACCTTAAGAGCGATAGAAAACTTTAACATCAGTAATGAGAAAATTGGCGATTGCGTCGAATTTGTTCGCGGCATGGTAAAAACCAAGAAAGCCGCAGCCATGGCCAATGCCGAACTTGGCACCATCCCCAATGATATTGCCGAGTCAATCATTAAGGCCTGTGACACTTTATTAGCTACCGATGAGTATTACTCACAATTTCCGGTTGACGCTTTTCAGGGCGGGGCCGGTACGTCGGTCAACATGAACACCAATGAAGTCATTGCCAATATAGCCCTAGAGCAGCTTGGCCAGGCTAAAGGTAGCTATAGCCATATCAATCCCAACGATCATGTGAATAAGAGCCAGAGCACTAACGACGCTTATCCAACGGGGTTCCGCGTTGCCCTGTTTGAGCGAACCAATACTGTGCTTGAGGCATTATCTTTGCTGATTGATACCTTACTGGCTAAATCTGAAGAATTCAGTGATGTCTTGAAGATGGGGCGTACTCAGCTGCAAGATGCAGTGCCTATGACTTTAGGTCAAGAGTTCCGCGCTTTCGGTATCACGCTTAAAGAAGAGATCAAAAGCATTAGACGTTGTCAGGAGCTATTGCTAGAGATTAACTTAGGCGCGACGGCGATTGGGACCGGGCTCAATACCCCTGATGGTTACTCGGCCTTGGCGATAGCTAAACTTGCCGAGATCACCGGTCACGACTTCGTGCCCGCAGAGGATTTGGTTGAGGCAACCTCAGACTGTGGTGCCTATGTCATGCTATCGAGCGCGTTGAAGCGCTTTGCTATTAAGTTATCCAAAATCTGTAACGATTTACGTTTGCTGTCGTCCGGGCCGCGTACAGGCTTAAATGAGATCAACTTACCAGAGATGCAGGCGGGTTCATCCATCATGCCAGCTAAAGTCAATCCTGTTATCCCTGAAGTGGTGAATCAGGTGGCATTCAAGGTTTGTGGCAATGATTTGACCATCACCATGGCTGCAGAAGCGGGGCAGTTACAGCTCAACGTCATGGAGCCTGTGATAGGTCAATGCCTGTTCGAGTCTCTTTCTCTGCTGGAAAATGCCTGTTTTTCATTGAAAGACAAATGTATTCAAGGCATCACGGCAAATCGCGAAACCTGTCAGGAGTTTGTACTAAATTCTATCGGCATCATAACTTACCTCAATCCTTTTATTGGTCACCATGAAGGTGACATCATAGGTAAAATCTGTGCAGAAACCGGTAAGAATGTCCGTGAAGTGGTATTGGAAAGAGGCCTGCTTTGTGAGGAAGAACTCGATGAAATATTTTCAATCGAAAACCTAATGAACCCGCAGTACAAGGCTCAACGCTTCATTAAATAGCACCAGAGCCAATTAGTTGAGCGGCTTTAGCATATTGTAGTCGGTAAAAGGCTCATCAATATTTTTGATGGGCTTTTTGTTGGTTGTCAGTGCTGGTTGTCAGGATTGAGCTAATTAGGGAGACGATGATCTCCACAACATGGCGTTGTTTCGTCCTGCTGATTTTGCCAGGTATAGGGCTTGATCTGCATGCTGGAGTAATTCATCCACTGAGCTACACTCAAATTGAGTCGTGACAGCCGCGCCAAGGCTGATTGTCAGCTGGCTAGATACTGATGATTGTGGGTGTGAAATTGCCAGTTCTCTCACCGCGAGTAGTAGCTTGTTCATCAGGCTTTTCACTTGGGGGATGTCTGTGTTGATGAGTATAATCGCAAACTCTTCACCTCCGTATCTGGCGACCATATCATCATTACGTCCAAGGTTTTGCGATAACGTGGCCGCCACCTGACGAATTGCAGCATCTCCAGCCTGATGACCAAGATTATCGTTATAATGTTTAAAAAAATCGATATCAAGCATCACTATAGCCAGAGGCAGTGTATTACGTTGAGTCAGAGACCAGCTTAACGACAGATGGTGTTCAAAAGCCCGTCTATTTGCGATCCCAGTGAGACCATCTTTAAGCGCTAAAGCCTCCAGGGCTTGTTGTTGCTGATTAACAATACTAACGAGTTGATTGAAACTGGTGATCAATTTTTGAAAGTCTACAATCGTGGACGTCTCTGTTAATGGGCTCAGTTCACCCCGATGGATCATGTGGACGATATTGGTGATACCTCTGGTTAATGGTCGAATAAGTTGAAAATAAACAATCCCTTGCAGTATAAAAGGCAGCATGATCAGTACAATCAATATTATCAGTAGCGTGTGACTAAAAAAAGGCGGGGGATCATTATGCTGATGGCGTATATTTAACAGGATTATGGGGTTTCCGTTAATGTCTTTAATCACCCTCTGCCGAGTCAGGCTGAAGGGTTCATCGACTAATGATGCTGATATTTCTGGAAGGTGATCTGTGCTTTGCAGTGAATTTATGTCCCCCTGGCTTATGCTCAGTTGAGAAAAAACCGCCAGTTGATCAATAAATGACAGTCTAATTTTACGAAAAAACAATAGCATGCCTACCTGCTGCCCGGAACGATCGGACTGTCTGAGTTGGGTTGAGGCAAACATAACCGGACCATACCGGGTGCTAATAAACCCTTTTTTTTGAGGAACATTGTCGGTTTGAGAGGACGTAGGATAGGTTATATTGATGATATCTGCTGTCACTACATCCAAGAGTTCATCATTCAGGGCATGCTCTTCAATATAGTCAAACCCACGCTCCCATTGTATTTGTTTGTTTTTCCCAACAAAAACTGCACCGTCAATTTTCAATGAGGTGAAGGTATCATCAAGGAAGTTTGCGTTAATGAATGCACGTGTGGGGTATTGGATAAACTCATAGCTTTCATCCCACACCGCGTAGTCATAATTGCTGATCGCCAGTTGTTGTAAGTGCTGGTCGATCATGATGTCTACCGCGTGTAGTTCCCGTGTTTGCAACATGACTATTCGTTGCAGTATATGTGGATACTCAAAATAATAGCGATATCCGATAAGAAGCGCAGAGAATATGCACATCAGACAAATAGAATATACAAACGAAAATTGTCGAAGAGTCATCAGTGTTGAGCAAAGGTGATAGCCTAGTCCTAAGCATAGTCAATAGGATGGGCTAGAGGTATTTTGCTCATTTTCATCGGGGGACTAATTCAAGTAAGCGAATAATATCAATAAGTATAAGAAAAACGCCTTAATTGGCGGATAGTAGTCGTCTATCCATGGAGAACTCCAGCTCTACCACAGTATTCATTATGTCATCGAAAACGGGATGGTCCACATGAGCAGAAAGTTGCGATCACGAGTCACTATGCTTGAGGGAATACACAGGGCCAGACTGCTTTGACTGATTAACCATTCATCACCCTGCGGTATCTGCAGGTGCAGGATCTTCTTGCCAGTTGTGGGGAAGGACGTCCTTGTCCATCAACATGATGTCTTTTTCAACCAGTTCTACAGCAAATAGTGCGTAATGCAAGGCCTCATATAAGCTGGCGCCGCGAGCCGAAAATCCCACAGATTGCCAGAAACTGATCACTTTATTCTCGGCACTCGCTGGTGTGTGAAGTAAGGACAAATTGGATCGGCGCTAGGGTGTGAGTCAAACTTCTTAAGACAAAGATTGAATATTGAAGACAAACTCACTAGGATCACTGCCATCTGATTTTGACCAAGACTCAAGTAATGACCCAAGAACTGTTTACCGAGCTGCCTCTCTCTGATCCTGAGACTCCTATCTCTGAAAATGATAGCAAGGATCTGTATTTTATCTTTGATTCCCATTGCCCATGGAGCTACGCGGCCACACCTTTGGTCAACGCACTTCATGAAGCTTACCCTGAGATGAATATTCACCTGCTGCATAGCGCCCATTACAATGGCACAGATAGCGCAGGCGAAGAGCAAATGGAAGAAGTTGCGAAACTGACCGGGCTTAAGTTTGGCAGAGATCACATTCGTTACGTTAACAGCCCTAAGAGTTCGCTCAAAACGGCAAACTTGATGGGATGGATGCAGAGCAAGCAGCCGAAGAAAGTGTTGGCAGTGCTCAATGCCTTACAACGAGCACACTTCATCGAAGGTAATCCGCTAGATACTAAGCATGATTTCAATGACGTGGTTGAAAAGTTCAAGTTGTCACCCTCAAATAAAGTCTACAAAGATGACTTGAGCAGTGAAGCTGAATACGTATTATCAGATATCGCCGAGATCCAAGAGATGATAGGCACTAGCTCATTTCCGGCATTGGTCATGACCTTAGGCGATCATGGCATTTTTGTGGATCACTCTAAGTACCTAAGCAACCCAGAAGGTGTGGTCGCAGCGGTAGAAAAAGAGATCGCCGCGCTTAAATAGCCGCTTTGTGATAAACCATGCTCTCGAGCACGGAATCAATCACGCTCATAAAAAAACCACGGTGAAGACCGTGGTTTTTTATGAACATACATTGTGTGTTTTATATACGTCGACCTAAAAATCATCCAGTTTTGTTACAAAATCGTTCATCCTTTCGACGAATAGTCAGGTTTGCTTGCTTTGATCTGTTAGAATGCCGCGCATAATAATTTTAATAAGCAACTTATTAGGGATCCATGAAAGAATTTATCATTATTGGCGCAGGGCAGTCTGGACTGTCTATGGCGTATAACTTATCGAAAAATAATAAAGATTACCTAATTTTAGACGCCAATGAACACATAGGTGCGCCCTGGTTAAAACGCTGGGATTCGTTAAAGTTGTTTACCCCTACAGAATATAACCATCTTCCGGGTATGTTATTTCCTTTTCCTAAAGGGTATTACCCCAATAAATATGAAGTGGCAGACTATTTAAAAAGTTATGTTGAAAAATTTTCTATCCCCATTGAATTTAATCAAAGAATCACCTCAGTAAGAAAAGTGAATGGCATTTTTGAAATAACCAGTGAAACGGGCCGTTATCAGGCTAAACAGATCATTATTGCCACGGGTCCCTTCCATACACCATACACACCCCCTTGCCATGCTGATATCGCTGAAAATGTGCTTCAATTACACAGTGAACACTACAAAAACCCACAACAGCTGCAAGATGGAGACTGTTTAGTGGTAGGTGCCGGAGATTCAGGGGTACAAATTTTATCTGAAATTGCAGCGACTGGACGCACCGTGCATTTCTCTGGAACCGATAAAATCACGGCTATACCACAGTCATTATTAGGCAAAACCTTATGGTGGTGGTTCACTAAAATAGGCTTTTTATCGGTGACACGTTTTAGCAGAATTGGTAAATGGTTGAGTAAGGGTGTGCAACCGGTTATTGGTACCGACGTGAAGACATTGCTGGCAAGAAAGAATGTGATCCATATGGGGAGAACGTTATCGGCAGACCAGACAAGTATAAAATTTCAAAAAGGCAGCATCAGCACCATCAAAAATATTATCTGGGCGACAGGGTTTAAACCCAACTTTTTCTGGATTGAAAATATCACTTTTGATGAGATGAACTACCCGAGTAATTATCGTGGGATCAGTGATGATGTTGGTGGATTGTATTTTATTGGACTACCATGGCTATATACCCGAGGCTCAGCAACCTTAGGTGGTGTATGGAGAGATGCAGAATATTTGATGACCCATATCCAGAAAAATCACGATGATGATCGTGCCACAGTCACCGAACACTCACCGTATCTGACAAATTCAGAAGCTGTTGTTGAAGCCGTTGTTGAAGGTGTAAGAAAAGAGGTTGCAACGCTGAAATAATGCCTATTAGCATAGTTTCAACATCGAGGCAGCCGTTAACATCGGCTGCTTTTTATATTGAGTTGTTCAACAAGGTTTGTTTGCCCTTAACATTGAACCTAATATCAAATCTGGTTCCTTGATTAAACTTACTGCTGACTTCTATCGAGCCTTTTAACCCTTGTAAAACCTGATTGTAGATGACGTGTGCGCCTAGACCGACCCTGCCACAGTTGCGGCTAGTGGTATAGAAAGGATTGAATATTTTCTGTTTCTGCTCATCAGTTAATCCTATGCCGTTGTCCCGATATATTAAGTGAACCTCGTCATCACAGCAGTCTATTGAGATATTGATAAGCCCTTTGCTAATGGCGTCCTTTGAGCTGTCATCGGCATTGCCGTCAAAGTTAAATGCGTGATGGACTGAATTGAGAATAAGATTTCTGATTATTTTCGATAGCGTACAAGGCTTGCTCACTATGACTAAATTGGGGTCGCAATCTAAGATGACTCTATAGCGCTGATCTTTAACCGAATCATTGATTGAAAAAATTATCCCATCGAGATATTCCTTAACTTTAAACTCTCTCATTTTCACATCTGAAGGTTCTACGGCAACGAGTTTGAAACTGCTGACCAGCAAGGCTGCCCGGCGCAGATTTGAGGTCAGCAACTCGCAAGTTTGCTCAGTTGTATCGATAAAGCTTTCTAGCTCTTCAGATGACAGCTCATTAGCCTTATAGGCTCGACTGATCCTTTGGACATTTTGCTCAAGAAAAGAGGTTGAGGTGACGCCGACACCTATGGGGGTATTGATCTCGTGGGCAACGCCTGCAACTAACTCACCAAGGGATGCCATTTTCTCTCGCTGGATCAGTTGATCTTGGGTGGCTGTTAGCTCTATCAATGCGCGATTTAAATTCTGATTAGCATTTTCAAGATCTTGAGTTCTATCGAGAACGGTGGCTTCTAAATTGCGCTGATAGTGTTTCAGCTCTTTTAATATCACCAGACCTTCTAAGATTAAAAAAATGACGGCGACAAGGTATGCCATCAATCTGAGCAAGTGCCAGCCCCACCATGCAAGATCCCATAATGCCGATTGCTCAAACATGATCGCAGCGGCGCCAAATAACAAACAGTGCATGCTAAAGAGCAGGTCATTAATATTATTGGTTTTTTGGTTAGTTTGTATCAGTTTAAACGCAGCAATAAAGAATCCAATGCCGCCAACAATATTGAGCCCCATAGCCGCTAGAGTAAACTTTCCATCAATAACCATGATAGGAATTAACGGCTCATATACAAGGCTAAGTAGGCCAACTAAGATAGAAAGTGCCAGTGTTATCCAAGGTGCCTTGAAATTATTTGATAAGCCACCCTTAGTCAGTAAAAACGAGGAGAATAACAGGCCGCCAGCCAGAGTGGCTAAACTGTGTAGCCAAACAAATTGTTGGCCAACTTCGACGATTGCGTGAAACCCATCCAATGTCCCCATGGCTATCATAGCGCAGGCAATTTCAATATTGTGGCTGGTTCCCCGGCCGCTTTTCTCAAAGACGATGAGTAAGAGCGCAAGAAATAGGGCGATAGCAGAGCCGAACATCTCGATAGATGAATGAGCCTCCGGCAGTGGCCAGACATAGAGTTCTAGAATTGTGTTGCTAATAATCAGTGCGGCAGCGTGAACAAATAGACTAATGCCTATGGTTAACCAAATAAACAGATGCGTTTTAGATTTATCCAATATCAAAACCAATTGCTATTAACTCATGCTTTGTCAGAAAGCCGATACCAAGCTTTATCAAGTTCACCGAGTAAATAAGAGTGACAGGTCTAGCTGAAAGTGTAGTTCAGAACCTTTGATAGTAGGCTAGCTGCTAATAAAAAAGCGAAGTCAATGACTTCGCTTTGAGGCTAGAACGCGGTAATACTCCTAAGTGTAGAGTCGATTAAAAATCGTAGTTCATGCCTATCATAAAGCTACGCCCCATAAGTGGGGAGTATTCTTTCAGTAATGAGGTATGTGGCCTCGCATCTTGATTGAGTAGATTGTTGCCTTTTACATAGAACATCAAGTCGCCATCTTCCGTTCCAAGGTGATAGGTAACCGCTGTATCGACCAGGGCATAACCCGCAGTTTCTGTCTCATTTTCGGCAGTGTCTGTCTGTTTAGCATAAGCCATCACACCAACCTCTGCATGCCAGTCCTGAAGATCAAAGTTAAGGGTTGAGCCAAAACGCATAGGTGACATAAGGGGCAAATTGCCACCATCGACCAATTTTCCACGGGTGTAATCACTGAGTAAATCCAGTGACCAGGTATCATCAAAGGGAATATTAGCCTGGGCTTCTACCGAGTAGAGGTCGGCATCGCCTTGGGTGAATTGGTACACCGGCAGATCGCCTTCTGCACCAATATCGGAGGCGTTAAGCCCAGTATCTCTTTCATAGTAGAAATCATTGATCCTGTTATAGGCCACACTCAAAGACCCGGTCCATGCTCCCTCTAATTTCCGCAAGGTTAGATCGATATTATTGGCGATCTCTTTATCGCTAGCGTCACTGTTGGGAATGACGTTACCGTTTTCAATCTTAAATTGAGAGCCCACTTCGAAGCTTTGGGTCGCATCATGTGCACCAAAACTGTAAAGCTCTTCGGCGGTGGCCGAGCGTTCGGCTCTTTCGATTGATAAACCTAAGTTATAGGCCGGATCGAAATCCCAGACTACGCCGGCTGAAAGCGTCATATTGTTATCACTGACGCCTTCGGGCTGATAGTCTTGTACGCCAGTTTGTAGATCCATGGTGTTAGGGTCTAAACGATAATGCTCGATGCGACCCCCAAGCTCGATACGAAAATTATCAATTTTACGCTCTTGTACGATAAACGCCGCGATGGTGTCAGTTTTGCTGTCTGGGGTCAGTGCTTCTTCCCCTTGAACTGAAAAATCTCTATGAATGGCGTGTAGGCCCATAACGCCTTGCCATTCGCCCCAAGGCGTATTGTTAATGCTTAAGCGGGCTTCACTTTGCTTGTTAAAAAAGAAGGTATCGGCATCGCCATTTTCCTCTTCTGCATGCTGATAATCGGTATAACCTGCGTCGAAACGCAGTTTACTCACGCCAGAGAATGGATCTAACAAGCCAGAGTGAAGTTGCCAGGCCGTTTTTTGCAGATCGATAGTGATATCTGGATCGCCTTCTACCCCGCGACCTGGAATGCCGTAGTTAGACTCAGTTCGAGCCCCGGAGACGCTGATAAAGCTGTCATCACCTGTGTATCCGACACCAGCAGCATAGTCATCCAGCTTTAGCTGACTGTTGGCCAAGGTGCCATGGGTTTCACTCTGGTCCTCAATGGCGTTGCCGGCAATATCGAGATCGTCGGTATTGCGATGTGTACCGTCGAGATGCCAATTGAATTTACCATTGCCACCGTTTAGCTCACCATTGACGGTGCGGCCATTATTACCTGTGACATAGTGAGTACCAAAATTACCGGATAATTCATCGACTGATTCTTCATGAACTCGATTATTGACGACATTGACTACGCCGCCGATAGCGGCATTACCATAGAGTAGGGAGCCTGGTCCTCGTAGAATTTCGATTTGCTGAGCAGTGCCGGCTTCAGAGGTGACAGCGTGATCTGCCGATACTGTTGAGGCATCTCCCACTGAAAGGCCATTTTCTAACACCATCACTCTAGGGCCACTCATACCACGAATGATCGGTCGGCTGGCACCGGCACCGAAATGAGAGGCTTGCACACCGGGCAGCTTTTCAAGAGTATCGCCTAAGGTAGGCTCGATATTCAGTTTTAACTGATCTGCTGTCATCACGCTGATAGGTGTGGTGCTTTCCATCGCCGAGCGCAGAAAAGGCGATGCGGTAACGACAATGTTTTCCATCATGGCCTGCTCGAGTGACACATCTTGGGTCACTGTGCCTGTGGCTATCTGTAAATCATGATCTGCATGTCTGTGATTGTCATCACTCACGTGTAGATGAACGTGACTGTTGTCCGCAAGCGTCAACTGGTATTGACCTTGGGCGTCACTGGTTGTCTTGTTACCACCGTCGATACTCACATGGGCGCCTGCGATAGGTGTTCCATTATTATCGGTAATTTTTCCTTGCAGCTGAGCCGCCATTACAGGTGTACACGCGCCAGCAACTGCTAGCGCTATATATGATAGAGCAGATTTCATTGTGCCTGTCCTTATAGATAAGCAAAAAACTTTTTAGATAATTTTTAGATTAATTTTGGGTTTGCTTAAGAACTAGAAGGGAGGGGCACGTACGTTTAGGCTGCGCAGCCAAGGCAATGAAGGTTGGAGATACTGCTCAGAAGCAATAATTTCAGCGTGTTGCTGACACATTGCAGGCATGATGAGCGTTGTTGGGCCAGCACTGTGATCGTGATAAATATTACTGTAAACACAGTGAGTACTATCGTGCTCAAGCGCATGCTCAACAGAATGGGCGAGGGTGATTGATTGCAGAACAATCAGCCACAAGCCGAACACTAGCCAGAGGCTATTTTTAAGCGTAAGGGACATCCGATTTGTCATTATGGTTAACCTGATCTCCTCTTATGCTCGATTAGCTTATTAAACGATACGTTTGCTAATTCTATTTTAGTGATGGCTCAAGTTACCCTTGCTCGATGTAAAATGCAAAGCTAAAAAGTAGCGGTAACTTCAAATACTTGTTGGGTAAACCACCTATTTAACCCTGTGTTGATCAGTATTTATATGTAATTTTGGTTCTAGGCTTGTCATTTTATCTGTCGGCGTAGGCTATACCAGACCTGCGTCTGAGGGTACTTAGCTGTTACAGGAAAAGGAATTCACTTTTAACCTATGTTACAGCATGTTACTTCAGTGTTCGCAGGTGTGCCTTTGTGACACGGATCACACTTTAAACCTGTGATAGTTAATTCGCTCACAATAATATTCGTCAACTCGGGGTTTAATGTTTTATCAATTAGAAATAGTGAACCTATCGCGCATGAAAAGTGACACGAGTATTTTCAACCAGCCTAAACCCTTCAAAATGATATTTTTCATCGAGCTGTGGGAAAGGTTCGGTTACTACGGCCTGCAAGGGATCTTAGCCGTTTATTTTGTCGAGCATCTGGGCTATAGCCAGCAAGACGCTTTCGTGACCTTTGGTGCATTCGCCGCCTTAGTGTTTGGCTTAGTGGCGATCGGTGGTTATGTGGGTGATCATGTACTTGGCACTAAGCGAACCATGATTTTGGGCGCCCTGGTGCTGGCGCTGGGCTATTTTATGATGGCTATGTCAATTGAGCATCCCGGACTTATTTTCTATGCCCTAGCCACAGTGGCCGTAGGTAATGGTTTATTTAAGGCCAACCCGGCAAGTCTGTTGGCAAAATGTTATGAGGAGAATGATAGTCGTCTCGATGGGGCTTTCACCTTGTATTATATGGCTATTAATGTGGGATCTCTGATAGCACTGTCACTGAGCCCGGTGATTGCTGACGAGTATGGTTATGGGGTCGCGTTTGCTATCTCTGGTTTGGGCCTGATCGCAAGCCTGCTTAGCTATCTGCTGTTTCGCTATACAGTACAGGGAATAGGCTCTGAGCCTGATAATCAGACACTTAGCTACCGCCGCTTATTGGCAGTGATAATGGTGTCAGTTGCCGCAGTATTTCTGTGTGCCTGGCTGATGGTCAACATCATGATGGCAAACATTGTACTTGGCTTGATTGGTATAGGTGTGATCACCCTATTTGCTAAGGAAACCTTGGCAGAGACTGGCGTTGCCAGAAAGCGGATGATTGTGGTATTTATTCTGATGCTGCAAGCAATCATCTTCTACGTACTCTACGCTCAGATGCCGACCTCTCTCAACTTCTTCACCATCTACAATGTAAATACCCAAGTCATGGGCTTTAATATCAACCCTGTTAGCTTGCAGGCGTTAAATCCATTTTGGGTGGTTTTGTGTAGTCCTATCCTGGCTTATCTGTATTTACGCTTTGGTCAGCAGGGACGGGATTTGTCCATGCCAGCCAAGTTCACCTTAGGCATGTTTATGTGTGCATTTGCTTTCTTGATCGTCGCAGGTGCGGGAACTTACTTTGCCGACAGCCAAGGCATGGTGTCAGTGTGGTGGATGGTATTAGTGTACCTGTTTCAGAGTCTGGGTGAGTTGTTGATCA
This sequence comes from Shewanella psychrophila, assembly GCF_002005305.1. Lineage (NCBI taxonomy): Bacteria > Pseudomonadati > Pseudomonadota > Gammaproteobacteria > Alteromonadales > Shewanellaceae > Shewanella > Shewanella psychrophila. Next base: position 1,059,423 of record NZ_CP014782.1, on the reverse strand, counting down.
GTGGTCTGGGTCTTGCCATGGTGGCGAGCCTAGTGCCTCAACGCCTTATGGGCTTCACCATGGGCGCCTGGTTCCTGACTCAGGCGGCATCATTTGTCATAGGTGGTTATGTTGCCACCTTCAGCGCTGCACCTGAGAATGTGACCGAGCCTCTGCAGACTTTACCTATTTACATCGATCTGTTTATGAACATAGGTTTGGTAACTTTAGTTATTGCAATCATCATGGCTTGGCTTGCGCCTAAGTTAACCAGGATGATGAATGACGAGCACACTGAGACCAGTAATGCGGTGCAGCAGGCAAGCTAACATACGTTATCTGATATATGCCCTTTGTTGAATTGGTAGCTTGAATGCAAACGCCTCCAATTGGAGGCGCTTTTTTTTGGTCTAAACCGTCTTTTGTTTAAACACTCATTTGTCAGCTTGATCGCTCTGCTCTAGATAGGTTTCTGATATCTCTTGCCACTTGTCTTGGCCTATTTGCTTAATGACAGATGTAATAAACTTGTCTGAAAGGTAGTAGTTGCTAAATGATAGATTTGTTATCCAGTCATCCAGGCTGGAGCCACTGACTGCCAACGCGTTATCAAGATCATTCCAAAATGCGGCGCCCTCAAAGTAGAACAGTGGATAATATTGGTATTCTTCTTTCTCGTTGACATGTCTATGGGCTGCGAATAGCCCTGTGTTCGCGTATGGGAATGTCACAGCGAATTCATGCCATCGCTCGGTAGGGTCTTGCATTTCAAATTTTGAACCTCGCATTGATTTCAAAGCATAGTATTCGGCTATGCTTTCACCAGCCCAAGATGGCATGTCTTGAGTGTTCATCACATGAGTTGATTCATGTGATGCGATTCTTAGCATCATCTGTATCGAGTCATCGGTGAGTTTGCCGTGATCCAGTAATGCATTGATTAAGATCAGGTTGCTCCCAGCTGCCCCCCCAACCCCTTTTGCTGCCTTATCCCGGCTAAAAAATACCATCTGCCAATGTGTAAGTTTATTAGGAAATACGTGGTTAAGGTAATTGAGCTGTTTTTTTAGCGTGGGTTTCCAGCGTTGTAGGTTTTTAATGACCAGAGGCGTATCACTATGTACGGTGACGAGTTTTCCGTCAATATCGAGTGTGGTACAGTCTAATCCCCAAACCAGAAATAGTGGTGGTAGTGAAGTACTGGGAAGCTCGGAGCACAGCTTATCTGGCGTGCAAATCATGCTGCCTAGAATTTCTTTATTGCGTGACAGATCATTAAATCTTATGAGTGAGTTTGTCTCACTGACAAAATACCAACCCTTTATTGGGTCTCTGGTATCTACTTGTGTCGATGGGTCAAAGCCATCTTTACTTACTTCGTTAAGTTGTAATGTCCACTCTACACGATCACAGTCAATAGGTTCCTTGTAAGCAAGGCTGGTTATCGAACCATCAGCTTTTACGCAAGTCAGTGTCGGCTGGTTTTTATGAACTGCAGCTCTCGCTGGGAGCACCGACACATTATTGAGCATGTGCGTATCGACGCTAACATTCAACTGGTTTAAATTATCAGGGTCTAATGCTATTTCATATTGCAGTGATTGCAGCTTCTGAGGCATAGCAGGCTCTGCACTCACTGAATATGGGATCAGTATTAGCAGTGAGAGTAATCGTGAGAGCGCTAAGTAAATGTGTGCCAGTGACGGCATAAGTCGACTCCTAATCGTTATATAAAAAATAATAAATTCAAAGTAGTACACACAAAAAACGCTCTAAAAAATAGCGCATTAAAAAAGTGTGAAGGTATAACCTATGAACCTCTGATTGCACAGAGCGGAAAAAGTTCATAGGTTTTACTTAATCCAAGACACAGGGTCGTGTTCAGTATGTCATCTAGTATTTTGTGATTACGATGAGTTAGTTTCATCAATTTGAACATGGTGGGATGTGGAGATGTTGCAGGTGAGGGCGTTCCAGCTAAATCTTTGGATGTAGCAAGATATGCCCTTGCTGCGTATCTGTAGTCAGGGGTTGTAGTTCAGCACTAAATATTCCTGTTCGTTTAACAACCTCTATAACAACATTGATCTTATTCGATTCCAAGAATAACGACACCGGGGCAATTTGGTCACCAGCCTGATTAAATCCTTGTTCAACATTTTCTTCTAACATGTAAATAAATTCTGGTACGCTTTTCTCATTTGTATTAACCAAGCGATTGCCTAAGCCCTGTTCACATCGCAAGATTTTAAGTAGATCAAATAACTTATGCGCATCGGTCAATCTTTTATCTCGGCCTTGATACAGGTTTCGAACTTCTACAAGCTTAGTTTCTAGATCTCCCTTGGTACTTCGGCCAATAGACAGCATACTTCTCACTTCACTTTTGATCTGCCGATAATGCTCGTCTTTAAGCTTCGGCTTTAAATAACGAACCAAGATCTCATTGCGTTTAGACATCGGGATAAACCGGGAGGTTTCTTCGATGGAAAAGTAAAGATGTAAGAGTGCGTTATCGACAAGATTACTCACTAAATAGTTGAAGGCCATATCGTTCAAAAAAATACCTAAAGCAGTCAGGTTAGAAATCAGGCTGAAGTTTATCATTTTGAACTGAATACAAAACTACCCACTAGAACATCTTGCTATAAACTAAAAAATCGAATTCACTTATAATATCCTTACACCCAAGTCGTTTTAACAGCTCACTGTTCATCGGGAGTACATGATGATAGCGATCCAACCTCAGTACCATATAAGAGCCTTTCTGTAGCAATCTCTTACTCGTCCTATTTTCAGTCTAGAGTCACTTTGGGTAAATTAAAGAGGGTGTAGGAATAGGTTAGCTTAATTATATATCCATTAATTATTGTCGCGTAATCATTGAAAATATCAAAACCAACACAGAAACATTTAATTTGTAAGTGCTTATTGATAATCATAGAGGAAAGTATAATTAAATCATCATTACATGTTAAATAGGGTGACTGTATTGGCTTTAAATTGATTTGTTATAGTGCTAAGCACCTGACCAATTGTACAGTTGATATGTAGGTAACCCCTGAAAACACAGTTAAGCAAAATATAAATTAGAACTTTGAAATATTATTAGCATCGTTTTTATATAAACTTTGTTAGTATTTGTTTTGTGTGTTGCAAAGAATGAATTAAATCTGAATATTTATTTAAATTAATTAAAGGTTAAGCTATGAAGGCGTATGTATTCGACGGTAAAGAAAGTGCTAAGTTAGAAGAAAGACCAAAACCAAAAATCATAAAGCAGACTGATGTTATTGTGAGAGTTGAAAAGACAACTATTTGTGGTACTGATTTACATATTTTGCGGAATAATGTCTCGACATTTAATCCAGGTACGATTATGGGTCATGAAGGTGTCGGTATTATTGAGTCATGTGGAGAATTGGTTAGCAGGTTCAAACCTGGTGATCGAGTTATTATTTCATGCATTACATCTTGTGGTAGATGCAGAATGTGTCAGGTATCTAAATTTGGCCAGTGTTTGCAGGGGGGCTGGTTATTAGGGAATGAAATTGATGGTTGCCAAGCCGAATTTGTTCGAGTGCCTTTTGGTGATACCAGTTTGCACCTTGTACCTCTTGATATAGATACTGATTCTCTTGTGTTATTGAGTGATATTTTTCCGACAGGCTATGAAGTAGGTGTTCTGGATGGTCAAGTCAAACCAGGTTGTTCTGTTGCAGTTATAGGTTGTGGTCCTGTTGGGCTTTCAGCATTAATGACATCAAAATTCTTTTCTCCAAGTGAAATTTACGCTATCGACACTAACAGCCACAGACTCCAAGTTGCTCTAGAACTAGGTGCTACACATGCCATCGATAACTCAGATGGCACTGCTGTTCAACAAGTTTTAGACATCACTGAAGGTGTCGGGGTTGATGTCGTTATTGAAGCGATCGGAATTCCAGTTGCCTGGGATATGTCTCAGAAACTGGTATGCCCTGGCGGGAATATAGCGGTATTAGGTGTACATGGAAAATCAGCAACCATTAACCTTGAAGATATGTGGAAGCGCAACTTTACCATGACAGCTGGTATGGTTCATACCAACACTATCCCCATGTTAATCAAGCAAATTAGGGCCGGTCATTTAGAGCCTAAGAAATTAATTAGCCATCAGTTTAATTTATCTGAATCCGAAAAAGCATACAGTACTTTTATACATGCTTCCGATCATGAGACGCTCAAAGTTATTATAAGTAACGAGTTCTAATATTTTTTTACAACTAATAAAATATAGTTATTTATAAATAGCTATATTTTATTGAGAATTAAAATGATTAATAAACCACTTAAAATCCTCTTGATTGGTCTTATGATTAATTTATCAATAGGTATTCTATATGTATGGGGGGTTTTTAGTGAGCCTTTAGCGGAAGCGTTAAATATAGCCCCTGAAAATATTGACGGTCCATACCAAACCTCTGTTTTTACATTTGCTGTTTGTTTACTTGTCGCTGGTATATGGCAAGATAAGATGGGCCCTAAGAAAGTGACAATGTTTGGCGTATCTCTTGTTGGTCTAGGTCTTATTGCTTCAGGCTACGCAACTACTTTAGCTGAGCTTCAGTTCACATTTGGGTGTATGGTCGGTGCTGGCATGGGGTTCGCTTATGCATGTATTGGTCCAAGCACCATGAAATGGTGGCCAAAAAATAAAAAAGGTTTAGTTAGTGGCTTAACCGCAGGTGGCTTCGCAATGGCAGCAGTATACCTAGCCCCATTGTCTACTCGCCTTATTGAAGATTTTGGTATCTTAGATACCTTTAAGATATTAGGGGCGGGGCTATTATTTATGGTTCCCATCGCATCAATGCTTGTTGACCCCCCTACTGATTACATTACAGATAAACCAGAAGAGAAAGTACTTGAAATCGCTGGTGACATTAATCTTAGTTGGCAGCAAATGCTGAAAACACCACAGTTTTATCAATTATGGTTAATGTTTATGATTTCATCTTCTGCGGGGATTATGCTTATTGGTTCTGTCGGTAGAATAAGTAAGTCAATCGGTTTGACACCTGAACAAATTGCATTAGGCATCGTCTTACTCGCAGTCTTTAATACTGCTGGTCGTGTTGTTGGTGGATTAATATTTGATAGAATAGGACGTGTTCATACGCTGGCATTAATATTCATGCTGCAAGCGGCTAATATGCTATTTTTTACCACAATAACAACGCCATTTCCATTAATGGTTGGAATCTCAATCGGTGCGATGTCTTACGGTGCATTATTCGGTGTATTCCCCCCAATTACTGCTGATGATTACGGCTTAAAAACATATGGTACAAATTTCGGAATTCTTTATTCTGCTTGGGGAGTGTCAGGTTTCTTTGGTGGTATCTTAGCTAGCATATCGGGATCTGCGAACAATTCGTACTTTGTCTTTGCTGTACTTTTAGTAACGATGACTACCATGGGGTACTTCATTAAGCCTGTAAATAAACTGAAATTAGTTGAAGCTTAATTAGGTTTCTTTCCTGATCGTTAGGACAGCTGTTTAAGCAGCGGTTCTACTTTATTCTGCTTAGACAAGTATGTTAAATGTTGCTATACCTTTCACCCGCTATCTTCCTCTGAAGTTAGCGGGTTTTTTATGCGTTAATTTGTACAGTTTGGCTTAATTGAGAGTGGCTATATTAGAGATTCTAACTTCCGATCACCATCATATTCGTTAGTTTGTCTACAGGCTTGTTGCCTTTGGCTGATGATGTTTTTTAATAATTTATTAGAACATAAAAAAAAACGTCTTTTTTTTATGCCATTTATTTTTAATAAATGTATAAATTAGCAATCAATTAATAAATGAATAACTGGAATAATATGCAGATACTTAACGCGGCTCAGCCAACGACTATTTCAACACACACTAGTGATCAAAATGTATCGACGGTTAACCAAACCAGTTCTGTTCAAAAAATTTCTGATAAGGTGCAAGCGGCATCCAGCAATCAAGTGCAGGATGTGATCTTCATTGGTCGTGGAAGCAGTATTGCTTATGCGTTAACTGAGGTTTGTGACCGATATGAAGGACAGTCTTCTACACAAGCACAATCCCATGAACCACCATTAACGGGTCGAGCCATGGTCATTGGCAGCTCAGAGCCCTGGTCTAAAGAAGTACGAGGTTCTGGTTTTATCAATCATCAAAATGAGCTGATAGATACCTGGGGTAGTAAAGCTCCTAAATACAGTAAGGAATATGCAGACCGCCAGCAATTTTCAGATGCGAATACCGCGCAAATTAACCGTGCAGCTAGTCTTGGCGTTCGAGAAGTTAATGACGAAGTCTCTAATGTAAAAAAAGGTGACGATGGCCTGTTTAGAGTGAGTACTAAGCAAGGCCATGAGTTTGTTACTAAGCAAGTGATATTAGGTATTGGTGCAGGGCCACATACCAATGCTTTGGCTGAAAGTGGTGATTCATTATCACTGACGCCTGCAGAACAGCGCCTTGGCAATATTAATGTGGAGAATAAAGAAGCCATAAAAAGCCAGGTACTCGATTTAGATGAGTTTATGCGCTTAACAGATAATGGAACATCATTAAAAGGAAAAACGGTTGTTGTCCATGGTCCAAATGCTGGTATTGATGCAGTTGAAAGAGCAGGGAGCCTGGGGGCTAATGCCGGTAAGTTAAGAAAAAATATTGATAAAATAAGGGCTACAGGGGATTTAATCTAAATCTGGCTGTAGCCCTTACTCGTTCTGCTGTTAGTCAATGATTGCTACACAAATTCCGTTAATTCAGAAAGTGAATAAAAGGTGATTATGTATGCAAAATAGTGACTAAGTGATCGGCATTAGAGCCTGGGGGCCGACATTAAGTGGTTTATTAGCTCAACCTCTCCAGTACTGTTAGATGGTAATCAACTTGAGCATGCACCAAAGGCTGCTGAAAACAGTCTGGTAAAAGTCGATAAGGTTTCGATTTCTCCGGATGAGAATGGCAAGATTAACATTAATTTTTCTCATAATAACAAAGAGAAAACAGCGGATACTTTGAAGGCTGACTTTTATGTCTATGCACTGGGTCAAGATAGCAAGAGAGCTGGTGCTATTCATTCGGTATTAGATCCATCTATCTCAGAAGACTTAGAACCCATTTATGATATAGATCAGATTTATTCCGATAAGCCCTACAATACAGTGCTGGGCATCCAATCTAAAAAAGCCGAATCGGAGAACGGCGTTATCATCGTGGGTGCTTCGGTCGCGCAGATGGCTGGTAATGTACAGCATACTTATTTAGAGCAGGTGCATGAGCGTATCAATGGACTGACAGACCTGCTTAATTTGGCATCTGTTGATGTTTCAACATTACAAGACCAGTTAGCCAATATTCAGGACCAGATTAATAGCGCGGCAACCAGTAAGTCGGTCAGTTTAACCCCCCATGATAAGGCTGTTTATCAAGGAAATGTGGCTATTTTGCAACAAACACTTTCTCATTATCAAACGGCTCAACAGGATCTCGCTAATGCTAAAGGACCTGGCGTTCGAGATCAGGTCGAAAATGTAGTTAAAACAGAGGTCGCATCAGTTGTCGTCTCTCCGCAACTTGCTACTGTAAAAGCTTCCATAGGGGCGTTAACCAATATTATGCCGCAATATATAGCAGCTGGTGAGGTTAATTACTCTTCCGATAACAGGACGATGTTAAGAGTTAGTCTGGTCCATGATTTTCCAAATATACCTGAGACTGCAGCACAGCAGTTTATTCAAGACACAATAGATTTGCGAGTAATGAATAAGGGGCAATTTTTAGATAGGATTGCGAGTGACTTATCACAATACACTCAAGATTTATTGAAAACTCACGACACTGAATCTGCCTTATCTAGCTTGAGTCAACTAAATGTAAAGCCCGAACTTGCACATGCTTTGATTGAATTACAGCAAGATAGTACCCTAGCACCTGGACAAAAAGCAGAGCAGGAAAAAAACTTGAAACAGGAGCTTCTGAAATCCATTGATACTCATGCCATCCCTGCTTGGGGAACCCCAGAGCACGTTCGTTATGGTTATGCATCTAAACTCTCTGACTTACATCTTGAAAATAAAAACGAGACTCCAATTAGTTTATTTTGGTTGGGGGAACCAATCAGTGCATTAAACGCGATTCGAGTTTAATGTTAATAGCCATAATTCTCACTATCAACACGAGCAAAGTGCAACCTTTGCATGGCACATGATAAGAATAGGCCTTATGACATGCATGCTATAAGGCTTATTAATTAAAACCATAACCTAAGGAACTTAACTAGTAGTAAAAGTTATCAATGGTTTTTATTGTTTGTTCTCTATAGGGGTTAAAAAACTGATCTTTGGCTCTTGCTCTAGTAGACCTTCGAGCTGTTGCAGTAACGTGATGAAGTGAGGCTGCTGACAATGGTCGTCGAATGCTTGCTGGCCTGAAAATTCCTCCTGAAATATAAATATATTGGGCTTAGTTTGATCTTTAAATAGTCGGTAGCTGATACACCCCGCCTCATTGCGAGTCGGTGTTAGCATGGCAGATAGCAAAACTTCTAAGCTCGCTTCCTGGCCTTTTTTGGCGTGAAATGTTGCTGTTATATTTATCATAATATGGCCTGTTCGGGTTATTTATAAAGTAAGCGCTAAAGATATCGACCTTGGCGTTGTAGAAACTCAATCTTGTAGCCATCAGGATCTTTGATGAAGAAGAAGGTGGCTAAATGATGTTTTTGATGATGAAGCTGTTTAATATCACTGGCCTGTATGCCCTGACTTTTGAGTCGCCGATGACAGGTTTCAATATCCTCAACACTCACCGCAATATGCCCGTAACCAGAACCGTGAGTGTAACTGGGTGAGGCCTCATGGTTAAAGGTAAGTTCGAGTTCGAAAGCGGTTTCTTGATTATAGAGGTAGGTTAAGGTGAATCCGTCAAAGACAAATTGATCTTTCACTTCAAGCTCGAGAGCCGTGCGATAAAAAGCGATAGCGTTATCGAGATCACTGACTCGGATCATGGTGTGAATAAGTTTGGTATTGGTGGTCACTACTTTCTCCCGTTAAAGAGAGCTAAGCATAATCTCGCCGTCTCTACTCTCGGTAGTACCTGAGTACGACAGCAGGCTTTTAACCGATTCTATTAGTCGGTTTTTTAGTTAGTCGGTTTAGCGAAGGCTAAGTTTGGGCTAATACAGCTGCGGGTTGTCTCAGATATATCAGGCATGAGCAGCGAAGTATCGATGCCAGATTAGTGAGGTTACTCTTAGAACCAGTTGATTCTTTATAAATTTTGCTAATAAATTGCGGCACCGTCATCCCTTGGCTTGTGGCTATCTCTTCTAATATTTGCCAAAAGCTGGTTTCTAATTTGACGCTGGTTGCGTGGCCATCGATACGAATTGCACGGCTAATGTACTGGTAATTGTCGACGGGTTGTTTGGAAAATATTTCGCACATAGTCAGCTCCAATAATTACAAACGCCGATTTTCAACTTTTGTCCTACATCTGTCAAAACTTTTCGGTGCAACAGGAAAAATGGCATCTTCACTTGGCAGCTAAAGTTATGTAAAACCCTCGATGTAAGCATTATTTTATATGACCCTTCAGCAGATCCAGAGTTTTACCGAGTTATATAATTTCACTGCCTACTGATGGGGCGACATTATATGAATATAATGAATGTAAGTTACAGTTTATCGACGTAATTTGACATATATAAAATCAGTTAGTGCATATATTAACGCATGGGTGTTAATAATGGATTTAGATTTATTATCTTCCCATAAAAGTATTCCAATATAAATTCACTAAGAGTTTTTTATTATGCCTAGATTTAAACTTAATTTACCGCCACTAGTTATTCCACAGAATATTCCGCAAGCTACTCCGGCACCTTCTAAAGAGATAAAAAAAGAAGATGTGGCAAACTTACTTAAAGAGACGAATGCTCAGCCTAAATCAAATTTTAAACATGCTAATTTTCATGATGGTTATCAAGAGCTATCAAAAGGTCCCTATGACAACCAATTCTCAGGTTATAAGCTTTCAAATACACCTTTTGGAGATGTATTTATTCATGGGAACAAACTAGATGAGTCTCGTGAGTATTTAGGTGATAAAATCCATGTGAGTATAGAACAATCTCAGTTAGCTAAGGGGTTTGACAGTATTTTGCCTATTTTATTGTCCGAAGATAGTCCGATAGACAAATGGAAAGTTACTGACTTACATCGTTGCCCGCCAGAATCTCGTGTAGCCGTTGGAGCACAGATCACTCTTTATATAAAAGCCGATAAGGAATTAGGTTATAGTTCCGAAGATCTGAAAAAAGTGAAAGATTTTTTAGATGAGATAGAGTTGACGTTAGGTCAAAGTGGTATTTCATCTGGGGTTAAACCTCAATCAGATGTCTCTGCTGTCACTTGGAACTTTATTTCTTATCGAAATGAAAACAGAAGCGATCGTGAAGGCACTTCATCTCATCTACTTTTCGAAGAACCTTTTTATCAAATCATCTCTGATTAATGGTTTAAAAAGATCACAGTAGTACTTTTGATTTTAAATTAGACCGATTGACACTATCAACAATGCAGGTATGGTAGTTGATACTATCAACGTTATGAAGAGTGCTAATGTCATCGGTAACATCAATCCGCAGTGAGCTGCGCTATTTAGTTAGAGAGATAGGCTTGATGGATAAAAACTGTCTTAATTCAGGCTTGTCACTTACTCAAGCTCACTTATTAACTTACTTACGTAGAAATGGGCAAACCCCGTTTACTGAACTGACTTTACAACTTAACGTCGATAAAGCTTCTCTTAGCCGAACCTTAAAAACCCTTGTTGATAAAAAGTATGTAACGGCGCACAAAAAAGATACTGATAAAAGGCAAACCTGGTTTTCTGTTTGTTCTGATGGGTTATTACGTCTAGAACAAGCAGATTCTTTAGCTAATACAGAGCTTTATGACATGTTAGAAGGAATTAATGATCAGGAGCTTCAGAGTGTTATTACAGCTTTGCGCACACTTCGTTTAAATGTTTTTAGGGTTAACGCCAAAAGGAATAGGGCACGTATTCAAATTGAAAGGCTTAGCTCTGTTTATCTTAATGAAGTTAATTCACTGATTGCGAATGTATTTTCTGGCGAGCAAGGAATACCTGAAGATTTAGTGCCTATAGCTGCAGATATTACTTGTCATTGGTGGGCTGCACGTTCTGGTGAATATGTTTTAGGCGCGGTGAGCCTGTAAATAATTTTGTGTAACTACCTTTCAATCAGTACCCTATGTGGGTCAATGGAAGGTAGAGTATGAATAAAAAAGAACTAGAAGCATTCGCTAAACAAGCCGCTAAAGGCATTAAAACCGAAGCCGATTTAAATGACTTCAGGGCTATGTTAACCAAAGTCACTGTTGAGGCCGCATTAAATGCTGAACTCGATTATCACTTAGGCTATCAAAAAAACGAGAAGGTCGCGGCTGGTAATAACCGCAATGGCTACTCCCACAAACAAATAAAGACCGAAGATGGATGCTTCGAGTTAGACACTCCCCGTGACCGAAATGGTAGCTTTGAGCCTGAGATTGTTAAAAAGAACCAAAGCCGCTTCACCTCGATGGATGACAAAATTTTACATCTTTATGCGAAAGGAATGACGACACGAGATATTGTCGATACCTTTGATGAGATGTATGGCGCAGAGATATCACCAACGCTAATTTCTCGCGTCACTAACTCAGTCCTTGAGCGTGTCGTCGAATGGCAATCTCGTCCGCTAGAACCCGTGTATCCTATCGTTTACCTTGACTGTATTGTGGTTAAAATCAGGGAGAACAGTAAGGTCATCAACAAAGCTATTTTCCTCGCGCTTGGCGTTAACCTCGAAGGCCATAAAGAGTTACTTGGCATGTGGATAGCAGAGAACGAGGGCGCTAAGTTTTGGTTAAATGTACTGACAGAGCTTCAAAATCGTGGACTCAAAGATATCCTCATCGCCTGCATTGACGGTCTAAAAGGTTTTCCTGATGCCATAAATACCGTGTTCCCAAACACTCAAATCCAGCTCTGCATCGTCCATATGGTTCGAAACTCGATGAAGTTTGTGCCGTACAAAGATTACAAGGCGGTGACAGCTGATTTAAAGAGGATTTACCAGTCAGTGACCGAAGAGGAAGCGTTGCTTAATTTGGAACGTTTTGGCGAGCAATGGGACGCTAAATATCCTAGTATCTCAGCATCCTGGCACAGGCACTGGACTAATCTTAATACGCTATTTAATTACCCTCAAGACATCCGGAAAGCCATCTATACAACTAATGCTATCGAGTCATTAAACAGTGTGATTAGGAAAGCAATCAAGAATCGTAAGCTCTTCCCAAATGATGACTCAGCGAAGAAAGTCGTTTACTTGGCGATTATGCAAGCTTCGAAGAAGTGGACCATGCCGATAAGAAACTGGAAACCAGCACTCAATCGTTTTATTATTGAATTTGAAGATCGAATAGCAGACTATATATAATTTAGGTAGTTACACAGAATCTGCTACAGGGTCGGCGCGGTAGCATGTTGGGAAATTGATGATCAATGGCATTGGGGACGATTTGTTGTTGATGACAAATTTCGTGGACTGGGTATAGGTAAACAGCTTGCATATCATTCGCTCCAAGACATATTTAATAATATAACTGAATCCCTCACTAGTGATGCTCGCGATACTACGGTGCAAATCCTTAAAGGGTTAGGAGGTCAAGTCACTGGACAGGCTTATGATTTTTACGGTATGCCTGTAACACCTATTAATTTGACGCGCTCACGCTTCCAACATGTGATTGAAGAAAACGCATTAATATCACCATTTGTCTTGTAAGTGTGTGATCTTATGTGGGGTTAATCCATGTCTTGTCCATTATTAATGCTCGCGTCCCAAGTGTCTGACTTATCGACTACGAGACTAACGATTTCCGCTAACTCCTTACCTTTAGCGGTTAAACCATAATTAACCGTCACAGGAATAGTTGCTTGTTGCTCTCTCCAGATAAACTGCTCAGCCTCCAATGATTTCAGTCTTGAGCTGAGTACTTTACTGGATACTAATGCCAGTTGTTTCTGAATCTGGCCAAACCTCATTAGCTCACTTTTTCCAAGTAGGTAGATGATGTGAGCAGTCCACTTAGTTGATATCAAGGATAAATACTTATCAACACTGCAATATCCCTCAGGTGACGTGACATGTTTCATTTGGTTCTCCTCAAGGTTGTAGTATCTCTAATCTTAATCGGCATAAAGTATCATTTTCTTGATCTATATTCTTTAGTAACCTAAAGGTAACTAGTTACTTTTAGGTTACTAATAGTAAAAAGAAACTAACTTGAGTATCGTAACTTCATTGCCAAAGTATAGTTACTTAATGGCGCACACAATCAAGGAATTAACGATGAACCTAGTAAAAACATTATTACTCTTGGTGTCATTTTTTGTTGTTAATGCAAAAGCAGATGCTCCTCTCGAATATCCTAAGCCACAATCACCCGATGAGCTTCATTCTCTATTTGCTCAATATTTTGATGCAAAAGATCTTAATGGACTGACAACATTATTTGCAGCAAATGCGACATTCATTCTTGATAGGGATGGGAGGAGGGCAACGGGTCATAAAGAAATAGCTAAGGCGTTAAAACCCTATTTAAGTTTTGACAGTAAAATGCAGACCTTATCTAAGTCGATTCACATCAATGGCAACATCGCTTTGATTCGTTCCCAGTGGAAACTGGCTGATAGCGATATCAGTGGTACTGCACTAGAAGTCATGACATTTCAGCAAGGGGGATGGGTTTATTTGATTGATAACCCGAATGGGTTTTAAAGGACATAATTCCGATGAACCAGTGTGAGAATACTTTGGATAAATATCCCATCAAATAACACAGGCTCCATAATTCTGCTATTCGATCCGATCCCCTATGTCACTGGCTCAGCTTCTTCTAGAAGGCCTGCTATCTAGATGTGTTTATATATGAGTTTGTATTAAATTCCTGGTGGTGTCTACCTGTCCGAAAGAGACGTTACCATGGGCGATCTTTTACTCTACATTGATAAATATCAACAGGTTATGAATTACTTTGATGTGTAAGTGAATGGTTTCTTAATATAAGCGTAAATATATAAGGTAGGAATAAAAAATGAGCAAAGCTCAAGTTCATAATACAACATGTACACTTTTTGAAGCGCCTGTTTATGACGGTATCGAACACACCTATAGTCCTGAAGACGGAGTCATTGGTGCTACGGAAGAAGGGTTTAACGACAAAACTCAGTCTATTCGTGTAGGTAAAGACGTCTCTATTATTTGTTGGCAACATGGAGAAGGTTTAGGTATTACTAAGCAGTTTAAAGAAGATGAACCAAAAATTGGTAACAGTTTCGGTGAAGGTATTAGTTGTTTTTGCGTTATTCCTAATGATAACGACGTCATCTACATCAAGCTTGAAACCAATAAAAACATCGAAGGGGTTTACACACTCCACTCTAACGTATCAGGCTCTGGTGCGTTGATTCCGGTTGTATCTAGTAGTGATGATCCAGACTTTTACCCTATCGGTAAGATGAGTCCTGAGCAAATTGAAGACATGTTTATCAGTGTGCAAGTTGAAAAAGATGGAATATATCCTGCCAATGGTGCTCTGTACTTCAAACACTCAGCGCAGAGTGGGGGAGTAGAAGTTGACTGGAATGCTTCTGATAATCTGTTTCCTAGCAACATGTCAGTGAAGCCTGTTTCCGAAGCAAAAAACTATTTCGTGCTGACACTAGAATCTGTCTAATTGTGAAGATTTCAGCTTACCTGGTTTAAACAATAAGTCCCTCAATGAAAATCGAGGGACTTATGAACATAGCGCATCTGAGTGTGAGCTAATTGCACTGTGAAATATCGGTCAAATTTCCCTGGAAGAATGGCTAGATCAAGCTAGGAATTAATATGTATGATTTTCAAGGTAAGCTCTACTTAATAACGGGAGCTACTAGTGGCTTAGGATTGGCCACTACGGAAAGTATTATCAAGGATGGCGGCAAGGTAATCGCTACAGGACGTAATGTGACTAAGCTCAAAGCATTACAACTGCGATTTGGTCCATGTATTACTGTGGTTGAAAATGACTCTGGGAGTCCATCAACAGGGGTTGAACTGGCCGCAGTTGTTAAAGAGCAAGGTTACCTCGATGGTCTATGGCTGAATGCCGGTATCGCGAGACTTTATGATTGTGATGAGGTAACAGAAGACATTTATAAACATGTCATGGATGTAAATTCTAGAGGGCCAATATTACAGATTGTAGCACTAAGTAAGTATCTGAAAAGTCACGCTTCGATTCTCGTATCGAGTTCCAGTTCTGTGTATGAAGGAGCTGCTTCAACTAATTTATATGCTGCTTCCAAAGGTGCATTACTAGCAAGTATCCGAGTCTGGGCTAGAGAGCTAGGCCCAAAAGGAGTGCGAGTTAATGCATTGGTTTCTGGCACTACCGAAGAGACTAATTTTCGTAGCTTATTATCTGCCGATGCAAAGCTAGAATTTGAAAACTTTGTCATTAATCAAGTTCCCATAGAAAGGTCTGCTACTGCACAGGAGGCCGCCTCAGTGGCCTTATTTCTTTTATCAAATCAATCATCGTATATTACCGGCAGTGAGATACCAGTCGATGATGGTTTGATCCTGAGTTAATAAGCTAGCTGGATGCAGCTACCCAGATTTCATAGGCTCATCACTGCAGTACATTAATGAGCCTATTTTATTGATTAAGGATTGAAGCTTGTCTTTTTAGTCCGCTAAAAATAATGGTGAATATTTAATTACTGAGCTTGTAACAGTGCACACAGGCTCAAGTGTTATGGCTTGCAGACAGAGCTAAAGTTGAAGCCGCTATGTGACCTGATGCTCAAACAGACTGGAATGAACATTTGATTTAGAGGAATATAGACTCACGGACCATATTTAACATAATATACATTGTGCGCACTTAAGGGTAAGTTGTTATATATCAATGATATAGAGTGGTTTTGGTGCCGATAAGTGTCGTTATCGGCAACTAAGGAACATCCATTCAAATATAGCTTCCATAATCATTCCCTATTTAAGTTTTAAGGCTTTGTATAACTGAAACATGATAAAAAACCACATAGGAATAAACATTATTCCGATTATGATTAAAGCGGTAAGTGTTTCTAATTCCATGAATATATACTCTAGTCAGATACGAAAAAATCGCCATTATTGGCACTGTCATCACTAACAGGTTCAATCCTATAAAATGGATCGCAAGTAACAAATGTCGTGTAGTCATACAGCGTTAGTTTAACCAAGCAGCTACCAAACTGCTTAACTGTAAATCCTACAGCGCTAGGACTAAAAATATCCTCAGTCACTTTATTTGAAAATGAATAGTCATACTTAACAGCACCGTACACGTCATAAGTCGCAATCGAGCCGTCTATGTAAACATCAGTTGTTAGTGTAGATACAAAGCTCACTAAGGCCGCTTGTTCAGATGGAACGAGACTATCCTTGTAAGTGATTTTCTGAACGGCTATAGACGTTTTAGAAGCCTTGGAGGTGTCAGAGGTGGCAACTTCTCCCTCAACTGTACCACGCTCTTTAAACAGAGTGCCGTAAAGCAAATAGCACGTAAAAATAAGGAAAGCGACCAAGGCTACCCCGACAAAGGCCATTTTAGGCATCTTGAATTTATGGGTATGTAATTCAGCGCTGAAATATGAGCCGTAGAAGTTACTCGGTCTTTTGATGAATGACTTCTCAGTTTTTTGCAGGTCAAAATAGTTTGTGCTATCGAATTGCTCAGAGTGTGTATAGCGTGTGACTCGTTTACCACCGAATGGATTGTGGTAATGAATATGGCGGTTGGCTAGCTTACGAACGTTGTTATCGAGGAACATTCTATCCTGAGTGACAAGATGAATATCATAGCCTCTGTGTCTATGGGTTGAGAATTCGGCAATATGCTTGGGAACGCTAGAGCCTGTTTGTCTGGGCGGAAAAAAGTGCTGACATTCATCGATAAAAATCACACTGGTTTTAGGTAGCTCATACCACTTTCGAGCGTCCTCAAAATGGGTGAAATGCAGATTAAACTGTTTGAGCTGTTCAAAGGTCAAATAGTCAGACGGCATATTTTCAATGAACTCTTTGACCACTTTAAGCTGGGTTTTCGAATAGAGTTTGAATACCCAAAATAACCATGTGTCTAGCGGGTCATGGGCTTCGTAATAGCTTTCTAACCAAGGTACATCGGCCAGTGTGACTAACTCTTCATCGTTATGAATGCGCTTCATGATTTTGAGTAATTTAGCCTTACCGCGCTTATCTTTGAGGTTGTAAAGATAGAATCCGTAAAACCAACCAGAGAAGCTGCTAGCCACATCATAATCAAGCATGAACAATTTGACGTTAGTGTAATAATTGGGTCTATCACCTGAGTTAGACCTGACCATGGCCGCTACGGTATTAAGTGATTTAGACGCCCCGCCCTTACCCGTTATAAGAAATAGCATTAGGCACCCCAGTCCACATCAGATTTATCACCTGGCTTACGCCAAACTGTTTTACGCATATCGCCGTTTCGGTTGACCCCTTTAAGTACCATCAAGAAGACCCCCGCCGATAACATAATATTAAACGCAGTATCTATCCCCAATAGCGTGATAAAAGTAGCAATGTGCGGAGAAAGCCCCGATGCAGAGGCGTTTAACTTATCAATGATGGAATCAAATATTAATCCAACCCCTGCAAAGGCTACCGTGCCAAACCCTAAAGCAACTGCAATACGCGCCGTAGAAGCTACAAGGAATTGAGCAAGGAAAGGCACCACTGAGGCGGCAAACATAATTACATATTGCATGATTTATCCTTATGAGAATTTAGCGATCATAAGACCAGCACTGACCGTTGCGAACGCCACCAGAAACCAACGAATCACCCTAGCGAGGTCGCAAAATGGAGTCAGGTCGAGCGTAAGAGAAGTGATAACAACGTCTACCGTATAAGGTGCTGGACAAGTTGAAGCGCCCGCAGTAAAGCCTGAGCCATCAGTGTATTTGCTCATAAAGCTAGAAGTATCAACAGTGCCGGCATCAATGTTTTCGAGGTCGGAGTCTTCATGGTCAAGAAAAGTGTTAAGTTCAGATTTAAAATCACCAAGCGCCCCACTATCGGTTAATGCGGTTTGATTAGCACAATCTAGTTCCCACTGTTTACGAGCTACATAACACGCTGGAGTTTGAGAGCTACAGGTAAATGAAACGCAAGAATTTTCAGTTGCAGTATCCCCTTCACCATCATCTGGTTCACCACCATCACCCCCGCCACTACTACCGCCAGCAGTATTCGTTTTAATTGCATCTAACGCCGCTTGAAGCTCAGCAGCTCTAGCATTGAATTCATCCGTTTGGGTTTGAGATATATCGGATATTTCTTGAAGTTTCTCGATAACATTTGTTGAACCTGTATCCATACCCTCAACAAAATCAAGAATGTCATCGACTACATCAAAAAGGTCTTCGGTGTTATCTGCGGTGTCTTTGGAAGCCCTACGAATGTCATAAGAATTGTCATACATGCTAGTAATCATATTCTTTATTTCAGGTAAGGTTCCTAAATAAGACGTGTTGTTTTTAGTCTCAGAAGTGAATGATTCAATCATATCTAAGGAGCTATCAATTTTTTGAAGCTGGGTCTTATTTGATGTTTGGAAGAACTCCAAGGCCTCAAGAAGCTCATCGTCACGGAGTCTTTTAGCAGTGATATGGGGTAGTAACCACGTTTGGTCAACCATCCCTTCAGCAACCGCCTCATCACGCTGTTTTTGCTCCCAAGCAGCATCATCTATAGCCTTAGCCATATCTGAGAAATCACGTTGACCAGAAATAACCTCTAATAATTGATTAGAAAGAGAAAGGTGAGCATTAGTTTTAATCCCCTCCTCATTGATTTCAACAAGTCGACCAAATAGCAGCCTATTTTCATTATTCATTTGTGCCAGTAAGGCAGCATTACTCCCCGAACCATCATTAATGTAATCAGGGTTAGGAGAAGGGTCGGGAAAATTATAGGGATTATCTGGGTCTGGATTATCGGGGTCAGGGTCTGGATCGGGATTATCAGGGTCGGGGTCAGGGTCTGTTGAGCCTTGGCAATTATTAACATCGGTAGCGTGATAACACATATCAACCCAGCACTGAACGTTAGTAGGATCACCAGTAGCGCAAGTAATTCCATCTCCACAATTCCGCCAAGAATAATCATTAGAATCACATTGGGTTGCTCTAAATGTTTCAGCCTGACTTTCTGAAGGAAAATAAAATGTGATCGGAATGTCTACACTAGGAGGTGTATAGGCGAAGCAAAAAGAAGAGAGGAAAACTAAGGAATAAACCGCCTTACACAGTCTATTAATACACATAATACGATAATCCATACTAAATCCATTACTGAAATCAAAGGAAGTCCTTAAGGCGAGGCGAACCTCGCACAGGTTTAAGAGCTAGCCAAAAATCGCAGCTTTAGCCCACTTAAATACGATAGCGATAGCCGCTAAACCAATCATTGCCCCACCGATTGCAGCAATAGCCGCGCCTCCATCTGTGGTAATTGAAGTAACAGCATCAGTAACATCAATAGCCGCTAGAGCTGTAGATGGCATAGCAACGGTAAGCAACATAAGGCAAACGCCAGTTGCAAATGTTTTAATATTCATAATTAATATCCCATTTGTTTTAGCGCAAGTTTAAAGACAAAAACCAGCGCGTAGAGTGTGGCCGCAGCCGAGAACAACAGTGAAACGTCAGTCTGAGTTAACGTTGACTGACCCGATAGAGGGACGGAAGAATCCGACCCGCCTACAGAGAGTGAAACAAGCAATTCATATTCACGAGGTGGCACCAAAATAAAATCACATTCAGGATTTGGGTTGTCAGCATCAACAGCCCCGAATATCGAGTAATAGCCATTACCTAGATCCCGAACGCAATCAGTCATGGTTAAGCCGCCTTCTCTTTGCGTTTCTTATCGAGGATTCGCTTAAGGTCATTAGCGATACGATGAACAACAAACTCAAAAAGAAAAAAGGTAAGAAGGCCATATAAGAACCCTTCCAAAATACCAAGGTCATAAAATGTATCTAGGCATTCCGCTAGCATTACAGGGTTACAAATTGATGTATCTGGAAGTGATTCAGTCATAAGGGTTAACCAGCTTTAGAGTGAGAGGTTGAATTCTCAGCAGGTGATTTATAAAGGTGGAAACCTTGAAACTCCTTGTGCATCCCCTTTTCATCTGCAAATGAAGATTGCCTATAATCGAGTGAAAGGGTAAAAGGTTTAAAAGTTCCAGCCATAGACTTTAGATAGGGCATAGTTTTGCCGTCTCCGTAAAGCTCAGGTGAAACCGTAACCTTTACCACACAGGTTGGAGATAACATGGATACCCCCACGACCGCATACTGAGACTTAACTTCACCAGTATTGAAATCGAGCTTATCTTTAATCACGATGTCATCGACATCCATAATCAGTCCTTGGGTTATCATTTTTAATTCCTCATTTATTAAAATTTCATTTACGACACTTATTGACACAAGTCCAAGGAGAGCAAAATCAAGGGGCGGCTACGCTTTCGCCCCTTCCCTCAAAAGCCATAGCATCGAAAATCAGCGCCTGCATATCTTCACTTTCTTGCATGTATCGTTCGTACTCTTCATATTTAGCTTCGGCCATACGTTCATATTCATGTTGGCGTTCCAGCGCATCGAATACATCAACAGTACCTGTCATGATTTTCTTAGCACCGCGCTTATATTGCTCAAGGCTCATGACTTCCCAATTGACAAAACGGGTCGCTTTAAATACCCCCTGAAACATAATCCCGTTGATACGCGCCGCTGATTTATCGCCAAATCGGGTTTGTGAATACTTGATAACTTCTTCAGGTCCAAAGGTGTCATCAAATAATTTTTCAATCGTTGCGGGTACTGCATAATGAACACGAACAGCTTGCTCATTACGCTTAACGAACACCCCGCCCATAGCCACACAGAACGCCGCCCAACAACCTGAGTCAGCCGCCTTGCGCACTGTTTCTAATAAATGATGTTCTTCAAAACTCAAATCTTTAAACACAGCATCGTCCTCTTTGATTTCTTCGCGTAAATTACGCAGTTCACGCCAAGCGGTGACGCTAGGCCCACCAATAAATTGAAATTGACGAAGGCCGTGTGTACGCGCCCATGTCACTACTCGTTGAGAAGAACTAGTCGCACTTGCCCCAGTCTCTTCATCTTTATCAATATGTTTTCCGTTAATGTTCTTACAAAGGTACTTAGCCACATACCCCACCGCTGACCCCTTACTTGGGTCTATATCAACTGACTTGAAGCGGTACGTTTGAGCGCCCTTTTCCTCTGGTGAATCTTTTAATGCAAGACGTCGAAGCTCAGCTTCAACAAACTTTAAATCTTTAGGGAGGCCAAAAAGTAAATGGTGGTGATGCGGTGTGCCGTCATGGTGAGGCTCACCAATGCGCATGCCATAAATTTTGATTTTTGCCTTATCCAATAGCTTGCGGAATGCCGTCCAAACTTCAATTAAATAGAGGTGCGTATCGGCAGAGGTTGGACGCCCCGCTTCAATCCATTTGGGGTTATGAGCACCATTTGACACAGAGTGAAAGCGAGACGGTGCAGTCAGGGTGGTGAAGATAGCGCCATGGTTCATGGTGAAAGCAATCTCCTCAAACCCCTTAAGGCGAACAAACAATTCAGCCTCGCGCACTTCTTCATTGGAAATAGATTTTTCTGAGAGTTCAGCAAGGGTGAAGGCATTCTCATAGTCGCTGGTATCAACGGCCATAGTCCTTTCGAGAGATTCAGCATTAGAGATTTTACGAGCTTTATAACGGTTAACTGCAAAATCACTGCAATAGGCTTGCTTGTGCTTATGAACCAGTGCCAAGTCACGCGCCACGTTATCAACGTTCTGAACAAACAAGAGTCGAAGTTGACGAGAGAGCCATAATTCGTCCAATGCGCGATTAACCAGGCAATGCAATTCAGAGTTCATTTTCTTTCTAAAAATCAATTTTTCATCAAACCCTAAACCCAGTGAGCCTAAAGCGTCACAGCAGATTTTGAAGCGTTCGTTTACGTCATCCACCTTGGAGAGCCGTCTAGCCAGTGATTGCGCCTTCTCTGCTGCTAATTCCCTAATGCTACTTTCTGACATCGTGGCGTTATGGCCTGATGAATGAAGGCGATTAGATGCTGCTTCTACCATTTGCAGTGCTTCGAAATAGTCACGCTTATCGCAGACCGAAACAAAAGAATGCAGCATGGCTGGAGCAAAATCGCGGTATTGACGCAGTAGGCTAAACAGCTCCCCTTTCCAATTAGTGGCTAACACTGCGGCTTCTTTATCGTTTCTTGGTGTAAAAGAATAAGCAGAAATCTTATCTAGCAGTGCAGGCACCAGCCCTAGGCTTAACGATTTAGCTATCTTGCTTGGCTCAGTCTTAACTTGAGTCAAAGCCAACTTGAGTGGTGATTTAGTTTTAGGTGTATCAGGGAAAAATGTATCAACTGAATAAACGATCGCAGATTCACACACTGGACAGGCACAAAGAGAATCAGATTCAAACTCATGGCCACAAGACAAACAAACCTGAATGGTCAATTCGCACTTTTTAGCGGTATTGGCAGCAGATGAAACCTTAGACCAATTTAGCGGGTCGGGTAGATCGTGCAAAGAATAGGAATTTGAAGTCATTTCGTAATATCCTAAAAAGCTGTCAAGTGGAAATATATTTCAGATGTTATTGGAATATATTTTCCATGTCAACACACTGTATAAAAAAACATACCCTACAATTGGAATAATATTTCCCATTAAGGAGCGTTCAGGTGCTAAACGAGAAAATTAGATCAGTCAGAGAGGAAAAAGGGATGACAAGGAAGGACGTCGCGGAAGGCGTCAAAACATCTGATAAAACCGTAATGAATTGGGAATCAGGAAAAACAGAACCTAAAGCCTCAGAATTAAAGAGACTAGCTGACACTATGGGAATAAGCATAAATGAGTTGCTTGGAGAGGAAATTAGTAAGAAAAATAAGTTGATATCTAGAATCACTACTGCAATAGAACACTTCAACGATGAAGAAATAAGATCGCTATCAATGGTTGTCGAAGGAATATTTTTACGACATCAAAGCTACTCAGCAAGACGAGAGTTCTCAAGCAAAAGCTAAAAATTTCTTAAGAAGAGATCTAAGTCAAAAACGCTCAATCAAGAGATAGGATTCAGAAGGAATTGAGGAAAATGGTATTGGATTACCCACGTAAGACAGGACGGGGGTTTTTTCTGGTATCTTCGAATCTATGGAAGATTTACAAGATAAAGAGAGAAAGAGGGGGGCGCTTCGCTTGCCTCCCCCCTCTTTCCATCTCTATGCAATGCTAAGCAAAAGTCCCAATATGGGAGTAGAGTCCACTGTTTAAGTATGTGGACTCTTAAATATGCGCCCTATCGAATCCCCGAACAAAAAATCAAAATCGGTCTGGCAGGACAAGGGAAGGTGCACAAGCTAAGAGTTGAACATTCGTTCGCATGCTCACAAGCGAATCAATCAAAAGAATGGTTTAACGATCATGAAAATAAGGCAAAGGAAAACCCGCTAATTGATGGGGTCATTAGCGGGTCAGGAGTCACTTAAAATTAGATATCAATTTTATTCCCCCTACTACACTGTCACAAAGTTTAGTAGGTAGAAGGTTAGCAATAATTAAAGCACGACGAACACTTAACCTTCCCCTATAGAGTGATAGATAGAGCAGTATTGAGCCACTCGCCTAAAGAGCAGTTGACGGAAAGCATAAAACACCCATCAAATTTTATGTTGCCATGCGAAGTATGCCGAACAACAATTTCTTTGATTTAGAACATTAAACATGCTGTTAGTGATGAATAAATTAGATGTGAGTTCGCACAATGTGCGTTATGTGTAAACTCAGCCCAAGGGCTGTTTTTTAGTCTGCGACTTTACCAAAAAAACCAGTTCAACATAACGGCTACCCTATTGTGCGCACTTTGGTGTGAGAACGTCTGGATAGAGGTATGGAACCTTAGTGGCCAGTTTATGCTTCATTGGTACTGAACTGGTGTTGTACATTCAGAGTTATAGATTGAGTATCTATCCGTTACGTCATCACACAATAAAATAATAACTCGTGGCCATTCCTTCCATTATTTCAACATTAAAATGCACTCTATTAGATTCATTAGTCTTGATGCGCGGCTCAGGTCAGGTTTGAAATTTTGATGCAGTAACCAAACATCAGCCATGTTGATACTCACATCCGTTGAAGTTAATTGAGAAAGCTATATGCCTTTTAAATGATCCTCGCAGACACACTCAATGTTACTTTAGTTTTCGATTATAGGTTATAGATAGCAATACGTTAATTGTTCTGACTCTGGCTTAATTCATGCTTGGTTTACGTTAATAAATAGCATCTGTAGTTATACAATTCATTGATTAAAAATAGTTTTCTAGCAAGCTTAATGCGCCGCTACGTGAAATCTAACCACTAACTACCCACAGAGTTTTAAAGTGTGCACGTAGCGACGCCTTAACCATATCTAGTTTCTTTCTCTGAGAAACCTTAGCTAATCTGCCAATTACACGATCCGAACTATTGAATACTTTATAGCTCTAAACTTAGCTATTCGAGCCTAGCTCAAATTGAATTACTTTGTGTCTAACATATGGGCTGAGTCAGCTGAGAATTCCTGTCTTTGAATCTAGATTTCGGGGCAATGAATCAAATATGCAAAGCTAGATCTTGAACAGATTAGAAATATTTCATCTTAAGTTGGAGACCTAAAAGCCTCTTATTAACCGTCATTAGTTGATATGAATACGAATAGCACTCATCACGGATATTCTATTAGATTTTAAAGGGATGAGTCTTTGTTCGAATGACTTTAATATAGGCCAATTTCGATTTTTTACTCAATTGCCGATAATGACACTTATCGGCATTAACTGAGCAGAAATTCTGATTGATTGAAGCTTATGACTTGTAGATTAGAACTCTCAGAACTGGATTTATCCTATCCCTTGAAGATGATCTAACGGCTTGTTCTGAGCACTCTGGTGTCTCTCTATCTGTGAGGTATGCAGGTATTGGGACGTAGTATCGATGCTCTCGTGCCCCGCATCTGCTTGAACATGAGATAGCGGCCTTCCGTTGATATTGATGTCATGGGTGATCCCTGTGTGGCGTATATTGTGCACACTCAGGGCCCTCATCTGTTTGGCATCTTCTTTAAATCCGTCACTTTCGGCGGCGTTAGCTGCATGGTCGATGATCTTACCCACTTCGTCTCTTATTTGCCTTATGCCTAGGTTCGCATTGAGTGTGCCGGCTTCCCTTCCCCGTCCAGCGGCTTTACGCCGTATAAACAAGGGATGCAGCTCCCCTGAACTCGGATAGTCGGGTAATTTTAAGTACTGACGGTACTCGACTAACCCGGAGAGTAAGGCTTTTGATATTGCTACGCTGCGTCGTTTTCCCCCTTTACTAACAGGAATATGAAAGCTCCAAATTCCCGTTTGTTTGTCTTGCCTGAATTGACTCATCACAGGTGAGTAACCTGCTCTTGCACCGACTTCAGATACTCGAAGGTAACAAGAGTAGATAAGCTTTATCATAAACAGACTTCTTTGGTGGATGTCTGGTTCATCGATGGCGAGCTTTTCGACTGTGGCAATCACATAAGACCACTGTAGTTCAGTAAAGGCCAACATATTGCTGTCATCCGGGTTAACACGATACTTCTTCTTAGAGGAGAAGCGGCTGTGATTCATCCAGGCCTGGGCAGGATTGCGCTCGCAGTAGTCTTCACTCATCAAATAGCTGTAAAAGGAAGAGAGAATAGCAATCTTGGTCTTTAAGGCATTTTCGCTAAGCAGATAAGGTAACTCTTTACCTAGGACCTTCTTACCCACGAATGGACGCCATGCTGAGTTGGGTACTCTCTGCCCTTCTGCCTTATCGAGTTTAAACTGGGCTACGTTAAAGTAGCCTATCAGCTCTAGGGGAGGACTTTGGCAATAGGCAAGGTAGCGGGCAACCTCTCTGCGCGTCAACGTTGCAGGCGATTGTTTTACTACATCGAAGCACCAATGGAAAAAGGTGGTTAACTCGCTGCGGTAAGCTTTATAACTGTTTTCGTTATGCTGCTGTTCATAGAGTAATTCTGATGCGTGTTCGAAGATTAAGCCTGCATCACTCACCTGGTCGAGGCTGATCTGCGTTATGTATTGATTGACGACACTATTGCCTTCCTCAATGAATTTGGCTGATTCAAAAAGTGGCAATACTGGGGGCATGTGCATATTTAACTCTCATTGCATGTCCTGGTGCTTTCCAGCAGAGGATCTAAATATCGCTAAGACATTGATCTTAACAGTGTACTTGCTATGGAGACAATAAATTAAATACTAGATAAGCTGTAGCATAGGAATAGTGTAAATCATTGGCAGACAATTCACTGTGGTGGTCACCTTACAGCAACCGCTCATACTTACCTCTGCTATTTGTCCTTGATTGGCTTGTTATTTCTTCAACTTGTTCAATACTTGAATGGGGTCGATATTGAGCGGATGAAGCAAGGCCCGCAGAACAACTGAGGGAGCAGTCTTTAGTGCAACCGATCTTTTTACTACAGCACCAAAGGCACATCTGCCACACTTTCTGCTTAGACGCTTGGTCCAGACAGCGAAAGTCAGCAGCGCACAAGACGCCGTCTTGGATCAGTTGAGTTAATTTTTCTGTTGATATCGACAGGTTTATCCTTTGGTTATTCATCTGCGTGTTCCTATTTATGCCTTAATTGTAAGTTTACACGCAAATGAGAATTATTATCAATAGCAATTAAAGCAAGAGTCAGTAATAGCAGACATGATTTTAAGGTCTATATAAGTAAGGAATAAACAAACTTGAGTTTTTTTTCGTCAGGTATCCACTGTTCTAAACATTGATCTACACTCAATGTATAGGGATGAAAGTTTTTTAACATTATTGAGGTTGTCTAATGCTGATCGATATAGCAAAGAAGAGCCCCCTCTTTTCAGGCAAGAAGAAGACGCAAGAAGTTGCGTCGGGTCCCGCGTGGCGGATCCTCATTGTCGATGATGAGCCAGATGTTCACACGGTAACAAAGTTAGCGCTATCAAGATTCAAGCTCGATGGTCGTTCACTGGAGTTTATTAATGCATACAGTGGTGAAGAGGCTAAACAGATACTCTCTAACGAGAAAAATGTGGCCATGGCATTTGTCGATGTGGTGATGGAAAGTGATCATGCGGGTTTGGAGCTGGTTAAATGGATACGTGAGGATCTTAAAAATACAGCAATCCGGCTAATCTTGAGGACAGGTCAACCCGGCCAAGCACCTGAAGAAGATGTCATAGTCAATTATGATATCAATGATTATAAGGCCAAAGCTGAGCTAGATTCCCGTAAACTGGTTACCAGTGTCTACTCTGCCCTGCGATCATATCGTGACATCATAGAAATTGAAGCAGCAAGAGCCAACCAAGTTAAACACCGCAAAGGTTTAGAGCGTGTTCTTCAGGCTACATCTGGACTGTTTGAACTGCGTACCCTACATAATTTTGCCGATGGTTTGTTAACTCAGGTCGCTAATTTACTCAATTTAGACACCGAGACCTTGTTGTTATCTTGTAATGCTATTGACGCAATGAGTGAAGATGTTAATACCGATGCCATGCATATACTTGCTGGAACGGGTCAGTTCTCCAGTCATCACAACAAGCCTGTACCAGAACATATCAAATCTTTATTGGAAGAAGCGTTAAAAGAGAAACGCTGTCTATATGAGGAAGACTGTTTTGTTGGTTACTTTCCGGCTAAGAGTGGTTGGATTAATCTGCTCTATATGGACGGGATCAGTAA
This sequence comes from Shewanella psychrophila, assembly GCF_002005305.1. Classification (NCBI taxonomy): domain Bacteria; kingdom Pseudomonadati; phylum Pseudomonadota; class Gammaproteobacteria; order Alteromonadales; family Shewanellaceae; genus Shewanella; species Shewanella psychrophila. Next base: position 1,031,381 of record NZ_CP014782.1, on the reverse strand, counting down.
GATAGACGATCTTGATAAGCAGTTAGTCGACATATTTGCTATCAATGTGGGTGTGGCCTTTGAGAATTTGTTGTTAAATAAAGAATTAGAAGACACACAGTCAGAGTTGATATTACGCTTAGGAGATGTGGTGGAGAGTCGCTCGAAAGAAGCGGCTTATCATGTTAAACGAATGGCTGAATATTGCTATAAGCTGGCCCTGCTCTCTGGTATGGAAGTTCACGAAGCTGATCTTATCAAACACGCCTCCCCTATGCATGATATTGGCAAGATTGCGACCCCCGACGCCGTGTTATTAAAACCCGGTAAGCTCGATGCCGAGGAGTGGGAGATCATGCGCCAACATCCAGCTATTGGTTATCAAATACTCGCCAACTCAGAACGCCCCATTCTTAAGGCAGCTAGCACTATCGCTTTACAGCATCATGAAAAATATGATGGGTCTGGATACCCTTCGGGCTTGAAGGGCACTGAAATTCATGTGTTCGCGCGCATCGTGGCTATTGCCGATGTGTTCGATGCTCTTTCTCACGCCCGTTGCTATAAACCTGCTTGGCCTATCGAAGAAGTGATGAAGGTTATGAAAGAAGGTTCTGGTAATCATTTCGATCCTGAATTACTCAAAGTCTTTATCGACAACATAGATGCCTTCACCCAAGTTAAAGAAGAATATAGCGACCAAAATGCGGAATTAGATATTACGGCGAATTAAAAGAAAGTTATCTATTCACCACTATCGGCAAGAAAGTCAAAAATGGCGACATGGGGTGCGCCATTTTTTGTGAAAGTTACAAATGCACGCCAAACCATATAGTTACTACTACAAGAGCCAAATATAAGCTGACCATTATATTGATTTTCATTAAGTTTAGACAAATTCACAGGGATAACCCCCATAAACATGTCTCTTCCTTCTATCCTCATATTGATGTCACTAATAGCCTCAGAGCTTACCAGCTCTATGGTTAGTGGCTTTTCGCTGGGGGTGTTAAAGGGGGTAATCAAAAGTGATAAATCGATCCCTGCAACTTGTTTGTCACAAGAAGCCTGACTAAAGTTACATAGGCTAATGTCTTCGACTAAAATTTGGGTGTTTAAGGCGGTTTCAGCTTGCTGTTGAGGCGAGCAAGCGGAGCATACAAATGCCAAAATCAGTGGTTTGTAGAGGCTTAGTTTAGCGGATAAGTTAATGCGCAGCACAAAAATTAACCTTTATATAAAAAGTAGTTACATTCTATTGTGTAGGTTGATCTAGATCAACATTTCACCCCGCACAATTCCTATCTTTTTTGACATGGCTCAAGTATCATTGTGAAACCTTGTTAATAATACAATTATCGCAAGGATACACGTTGACACATCTTCCGTTATTCCGTAGGAAATCGGTATTTGTGTCTTTTTTAACGGGTAAAGTCACAATTTACTCAAACTATAAGTATAAGTAATAAGCAGTGGAAGCAAAATGATGAACCATTCCCAGCCTCAAGGCGCTGATTACAATTACACCGTAGTCCGCCAATTTGCCCTCACGACTGTGTTGTGGGGAATCGTTGGTATGTCTGTCGGTGTATTGATCGCGGCACAGCTAATCTGGCCACAACTAAACTTCGATACTCCATGGTTAACATACAGTCGTCTTCGACCACTGCATACTAATGCCGTGATATTCGCGTTTGGTACTTCAGCACTTTTCGCAACATCCTACTATATCGTTCAACGAACCTGTCAAACCAAGTTATTTGCACCTAAGTTAGCCGCATTTACGTTCTGGGGTTGGCAAGCCGTCATTCTATCAGCAGTAATCACACTACCCCTAGGTATCACCAGTGGTAAAGAGTACGCTGAACTTGAATGGCCTATTGATATCCTCATCACCTTAGTCTGGGTATCATACGGCGCCGTTTTCTTCGGAACAATTGTCAAACGAACCACCTCACATATCTATGTGGCAAACTGGTTCTTTGGCGCATTTATTATTACGGTAGCCGTATTACACATAGTTAACTCTATGGCGGTCCCTGTAAGTTTATGGAAGTCATACTCCATCTATTCTGGTGCCGTAGATGCCATGGTCCAGTGGTGGTATGGTCATAACGCGGTTGGCTTCCTACTGACTGCTGGCTTCTTGGGCATGATGTACTATTTTGTCCCTAAGCAAGCGGGCCGTCCTGTTTACTCATACCGTCTGTCAATTGTTCACTTCTGGGCACTGATTGCACTGTACATCTGGGCTGGTCCTCACCACCTACATTACACGGCACTTCCAGATTGGACACAATCTCTGGGTATGGCAATGTCATTGATCCTATTTGCACCTTCATGGGGCGGTATGATTAACGGTATCATGACATTATCCGGTGCTTGGCATAAATTGAGAACCGATCCTGTTTTACGTTTTCTTGTTGTTTCATTGTCTTTCTATGGTATGTCTACCTTCGAAGGCCCAATGATGGCAATCAAAACCGTTAACGCACTATCTCACTATACTGACTGGACCATTGGCCACGTTCATTCTGGTGCGCTAGGTTGGGTTGCTATGGTTTCAATTGGTTCGCTTTACCATCTGATCCCTGTTCTATTCGGACACGGTCGCATGTATAGCACTAACCTAGTAAACGTTCATTTCTGGTTAGCGACTATTGGTACTGTGTTGTACATCGTATCTATGTGGATATCTGGTGTGATGCAGGGCCTGATGTGGCGTGCAGTTAATGCTGACGGTACTCTGACTTATAGCTTTGTTGAGAGTATTGAAGCCTCATACCCATTCTACTTTGTCCGATTCCTCGGTGGCTGTTTCTTCTTGACGGGTATGTTCATTATGGCATTCAACGTGATTAAGACAGTAAGAGCGCCTAAAGAATCCTTACCTGCATTAGCAGAAGCATAAGGGGTAGATCAGATGAAATTTAATCATGAGTTAGTCGAGAAAAACATCGGTCTGTTAGGTATCTTCACCGTTATCGCCATTAGTTTTGGTGGTTTGGTTCAGATAACTCCCCTGCTGTTTCAGAAAGACACTACCGAGCCTGTTGATGGTTTGATTCCTTACACAGCCTTGCAGATCGAAGGTCGAGATATCTATGTTCGTGAAGGTTGTTATAACTGTCACAGCCAGATGATCCGACCACTGCGTGCCGAGACCGAACGTTATGGTCACTACTCGGTTGCCGGCGAGTCTGTATGGGATCATCCTTTCCAGTGGGGCTCTAAGCGTACTGGACCAGATCTTGCCCGTGTTGGCGGTCGTTACAGCGATAAGTGGCACGAAGTTCACTTGATTGATCCTCGCGCCGTGGTACCTCAGTCAAATATGCCTGGTTTCCCTTGGTTAGCCGAGAATAAGCTAGATGGCGAATTGACCAGAAAGAAGATGGAAATTCTACTCAACTTCCACAAAGGTGGCTATAAGGGTAATGACCTTTATACCGATGAGGAGTTAGCTGGAGCAAAAGCTGCTGTCGAAGGTAAGACTGAGATGCAAGCACTGATCGCCTATCTGCAGTCCCTAGGACATGCACTGAAATAATAGGAGGTATGATATGGATTACGGAATTATACAAGGCATAATCACGATCGTTGTGATGTTTACCTTCCTGGGTATATTTGCATGGGCTTATAGCTCGCGTCGTAAGGATCAATTCGACGAAGCGGCTAATCTTGTGTTTGAAGATGAGACGAACACAAAGCCAGGAGATCATAAGTGATGAGTACTTTCTGGAGTATTTGGATCACAGTGCTGACATTAGTTGTGATCGCAGGCTGTTTCTTTTTATTAAGAGCCGTCTCTAAAAACTACACAGGTGTTGAAGAAGGCAAGTCAATGGGCCATACCTTTGACGGTATTGAAGAACTCAATAACCCACTGCCAAAATGGTGGAGTTATATGTTCTATATCTCTATCGTCTTTGCCCTGATTTACTTGGCTCTTTATCCTGGTCTAGGTAACTTCAAAGGTTTCCTTGGCTGGAGTAGCTCTAATCAAAGCATAGGTACAGTGAACGGCATTAAGGCCGACTCTGAAGCTGCGATTGAGTTGGCTAAAGAAGAAGGTCGCTGGGTTCAGTATGACCAAGAAGTGATGCGTGCCGATGAGAAATATGGCCCTATCTTCAAAGCATACGCCGATACACCTCTGGATGAACTAGTTAAGAACGAAGAAGCACTGAAAGTTGGTGGTCGTTTGTTCTTACAGAACTGTTCCCAGTGTCACGGTAGTGATGCTCGCGGCAGTAAAGGCTTCCCTAACCTCACTGACGGTGATTGGTTATATGGTGGTGAGTTAGCCACTATTAAGACTACCATCATGAACGGTCGTCACGGCATGATGCCACCAAAAGGTGGCTTACCTATCGAAGACAGCGAAATTAAAGGTTTAGCTGAATACGTAGTTAAGTTATCGGGTCGTGAGCACGATGAGGCGCTTGCGGCTCAGGGCCAAGGTTCATTCATGAAGGGCTGTTTCGCCTGTCATGGCATGGATGGTACCGGTAATAAGATGATGGGGGCACCTAATCTTGCTAACAACATGTGGCTCTACGGCGGAAGCCGTGGTGTCATCCAAGAGACCATTAAGAATGGTCGTAGTGGTGTGATGCCTGCTTGGAAAGATGTGTTGGGCGAAGAGAAAGTTCACGTTATCACAGCTTATGTTTATAGCTTATCAAACAAGTAGTTACATCTAAGTAACATAAAGGCCTCGATCTCATCGGGGCCTTTTTTTTAGAGTGCTATATCACACCTTTCACGGTAAAATGTTCCTAATTATTTTAATAGGTATGACAGATGAACAAGCAACAAGCCTGGTATAAGCAGTTCTGGCCTTGGTTTTTAATTATTTTACCCCTCTGTGCCGTCGTGGCGAGCATAAATTTGCTCTACCTTGCCATAGACAACAAAGATTCCTTGGTGTCTGAAGATTATTATAAAGATGGTAAACGCATCAATATGGATCTGAAGAAAATCAAGTATGCTAAGCAACTCGGACTACAGTTTGAGATGCTAGTGGATCACAACACCTTGACTATTAGTCAGCATGGTGGTGAACCCTACCTGGCTGCATTGAATGTTGAGTTCTTTCACCCGACTATCAAGGCTCGGGACTTTACCCAAGTTGTGACCGCCGATGGCAATCAAGTTTATCGGATTGCACTCGACGGACCGATCACTGGCAGTTGGGAAGTCAGGCTAGACGGTTATGACCGTAAATGGCGTATTCAGAAACGCTTGGAAATAACCGATGACGGTCAATACTGGCTAAACTAGATTGGTATCAAGCGTTATAAAATGAACCGGCAAACGCCGGTTTATTTGAATTAGTAAGCATAAAGTTTAAGCTAAGCTCCAAGTCCTTTGATTGTATAAGACTTGATGATTTTACATTGAAGCAGGTTAATGACACCGATTATGAAGCCCCTCGATTGTTTCCATTGTGGAGAGCCGGTATTAACGGATACACAATTCACGACCTGCATTAATGATAAAGAACAGCCTATGTGTTGTCCCGGGTGTCAGGCCGTCTCTAAGGCGATCATAGATGCGGGTCTGACTAACTACTATAAATTCCGTACCGAACCTGGCAGCAAGCAAACAGCCTTAGTCCCAGAAGAACTCTGCACCTTCTCCGCATTCGATCTTGCCGAAGTCCAAGAAGATTTTGTCCATCAGGACAGCGATACCTCAACGGTATCTTTATCAATAGACGGCATTACCTGCGCCGCCTGTGCCTGGCTTATCGAGCACAAGCTTAAGCACGTAACTGGTATCGTTAAGATCCAAGTTAATAGCACAACTGAACGTGCCCTAGTTACTTGGTTACCAGAACAAATAAAACTCAGCGCCATACTCAATCAAATCAGCGCCATCGGCTATCAAGCGGCGCCCTATCAAGTTGACGAGCAAGAGTTACTGAGTAAACAAAATAGCCGTAAGTTCCTGTTAAGGCTCGGCCTTGCGGGTTTTGCCACCATGCAGGTCATGATGTTCGCCCTCGCCCTCTATGCGGGTTACTTCACTGATCTAGAAGTCGAGTTTCGTGATTATTTCCGTTGGGTAAGCCTTATCTTTGCCGCTCCTGTGGTCTTCTACTCGGCGCAGCCCTTCTATTTCAGCGCTATCCGCTCCATGTTTAGCGGCAGACTCAATATGGACGTATCAGTTTCAATCGCCATATTAGGGGCATATATTGCCAGCTGTATCGCGACCATTAACGGTAACGGTGAGGTGTATTTCGAGTCCGTGAGTATGTTCACCTTCTTCTTGCTGCTAGGACGCTACTTTGAACAGAATGCGCGCCAGAAAGCCTCGGTAAGCTCGAGTAACTTGCACAAACTCGTGGCATTAACCGCGCACTTGATAACAGATAACGGTGCCAAGGAAACCCCCGCCAAAGGGCTTAAGGTTGGCGACATTATCTTGGTGAAGCCCGGTGAAGTGGTGGCTGCCGATGGTCATATTGTTGATGGTACTTCGAGTCTTAATGAGGCCATGTTAACCGGTGAGCAGATGCCAGTTTGTAAGACTATAAGCTGTGATGTTTACGCGGGTACAATCAATATAGAACAACCTATCAGGGTCGAAGTGACTGCAGTCGGCCAGGAGCAACTGGTTGCCGAAATTATTCGCCTGCAGGAGTCGGCATCTAACAATAAGCCCAGAGTTGCACTTTATGTGGACAGCATCTCTAACTATTTTACCTGGACTATCTTAGTAGTAGCGGCACTGACCTATGTTGTGTGGAAAATTTACTGGCCTGAAGATGCTTTTTGGGTCACCTTGTCGGTGCTGGTTGCCACCTGCCCCTGCGCCCTGGCTTTAGCGACTCCTACAGCAGTGACCTGTGCGACGGGTATTTTTACTCGAATTGGGGTGATAGCAAGAACCCCCGGGGTATTTGAAAAGCTAACACAGATCCGCCATGTAGTATTCGATAAGACTGGTACCCTCACCTGCGGTAATCTAAAGATTGAATCCACAAAGATGATTGCAGGCACGGATGAGGCTCAGGTACTCGCCATCGCCGCCTGTTTGGAGGCGAGTTCATTGCATCCAATTGCAAGGGCATTTGAGCCTTATCGTGATCCGAAATTAAGTGTAGAGAAGAGTCAAAACCATATCGGACAAGGTTTGAGTGGTGAGATCCTGGGACAGGTATATCGGATCGGTAGCGCCACATTTGTTGGAGTCACTGATATCACAGACAATACTGAGCAAGCTATCTTTCTGGCCAATGAATCACAGGTTTTAGCTCAATTTTCCTTAGTAGATACTATTCGAAGCGATGCTGGCGATACCGTTAAACAGCTAAAAAAGATTGGTTGTCTTGTGTCCATTGCCAGTGGAGATACCTCCAATCATGTGGAAGAGGTGGCAAATAAAATTGGCATCGAAGATGTTAACAAGGGCCTAAGCCCAGAAGGCAAGTTACAACTGGTTCGTCGGTATCAGACCCAGTCCAATGTCGCCATGTTCGGCGATGGTATCAATGATGCCCCCGTGCTTGCCGGGGCTAATCTTTCCATTGCTATGGGCAGTGGCGCCGCGGTAACTAAAAGCTCTGCAGATCTTATTTTATTAGGCGATAAGCTCTCCCGTTACACCGATGCCGTCAATGTGGCTAAGTTAACTGAAAAAATTATCAAACAAAATTTATTCTGGGCGCTGGGTTATAACCTGTTTATAATCCCTTTAGCCGTTACAGGACATGTATTACCCTATGTTGCCGCCCTTGGTATGTCCGCAAGTTCGCTTATCGTTGTGGGCAACAGTCTTAGATTATTGAAGGTTCGTTTATGAGTATTATCTATGTATTAATCCCTATCGCCATGTTGTTTGTTTTGATCGGAATCGGCATTTTTTTCTGGGCGGTAAAATCTGAACAATTTGATGATCTCGATAGGCAGAGCGTATCGATACTCTTCGACGATGACAAGCCTGTAAATACCGAGACTAAACATAGTGAGACTAAAGACTCGACCCCCTCTTGATTGATTACAACGTCACTGGCGCCTTCCTTGTCGGTTTGATGGGAGCGGGTCACTGTATTGGCATGTGCGGAGGGTTAATCGGCGCTTTCTCATCTCAGTTACCTAAGTCGAAAAATGAAAATCAGTTTGTTTCACAGCTGCGCTTCCTGCTTAGTTATAACTTAGGTCGTATATTGAGTTACTCTTTGGCTGGCGCTTTAGTGGGTGGCTCTGCCAGCGCATTAGCTCTACTCTTTGATATCGACCTTTATCTTATCACCTTAAGAGTGATAGCTGGCTTAATGATGATCGCCACGGGTCTCTACATCGCTAAAATTTGGTCCGGTGTGGTGCAAATAGAACGTGTTGGTAAGTATCTCTGGCGCTTCCTCTCCCCTCTAGCTAAACGTATCTTGCCTATTCAAACCATGCCCCAGGCGTTTGTCGGTGGCATGTTGTGGGGCTGGCTCCCTTGTGGCCTGGTGTACAGCACCTTAACTTGGGCTGTAGCTGCAAATTCTGCTCAGCAAGGTGCTATGATCATGGCGGCCTTCGGGCTCGGTACCTTACCCGCCCTCTTGAGTGTCGGGATGGCGGCGAACCTGTTTGGACGCTGGGTACAGAATCGAGCTGTCAGACTGATCAGTGGCTTGATCTTAGTGGTGTTTGGTTTACAGACTTTATACATTGCAATCGCCCAGCTTCGCTAGCTGAGTTTATTAAATTAGTTTAATATAGAGCTAATTGTGACATTTGAGAAACACCATGACAGATAATAGTAAGAGTCGTCGTTCGTCAGTGCCTGGATGTGCCATTCATTGCCATGACTGTAGTATGGCAGATTTATGTATTCCTTTTACTCTCAATAGTAACGAACTCGATCAGCTCGATGAGGTTATCGAAAGAAAGAAGCCAATACAAAAAGGCGAACAAATCTTCAAGTCAGGTGATCCATTAAAGTCTCTTTTCGCTATTCGGTCTGGTACGGTTAAAAGCTTCACTATCACAGAGCAAGGTGACGAACAGATCACCGGTTTCCACCTTGCAGGTGATGTCATTGGGTTCGATGGCATCCACTCTCAACAGCATCAAAGTTTCGCTCAAGCCTTAGAAACCTCAATGGTTTGTGAGATCCCTTATGGCACTCTTGATGAACTTACAGGTACCATGCCTAAGCTAAGGCAACAAGTAATGCGCTTGATGAGCCATGAGATACAGAGTGATCAGGAGATGATACTTTTATTGAGCAAGAAAAATGCTGAAGAGCGTCTCGCGGCCTTTATCAGTAATCTCGCCAATCGTTTTGGCAGTCGTGGTTTCTCACCTAAAGAATTTAGATTAACCATGACTCGTGGTGACATAGGTAACTACTTAGGCCTGACTGTTGAGACCATCAGTCGTTTACTGGGTCGCTTTCAAAAAGCTGAGCTAATAGAAGTCAAAGGCAAGTACATCACCATCATTAATTTCGATGCTCTGTCTGAGCTAGCCGGCAATCACGCTATCGCAAGATAATCTATATCGGGTAACCTGGATTCATCTTTAAGGTTACCCATCCTTCGCCGCATTTGACTAATGGTTTAACAAAAATTTAGGCAAATTGTGATTAAAATCATTGCATTTTGTTCTCTTTAGCTCATTATTAATTCATTGTCTGAATTAAGGAGTGACTATGAAGGATTTAAAGAAACTCTTAGTGGTTATCGATCCAACCAGTGATGTACAACCGGCTCTTGCCAGAGCCATCGAGCTAGCCTCTCCTAATAACGCCAGTATTACGGTTTTTCTCTCTATCTTCGATTTTTCCTATGAAATGACCTCGATTCTTTCGGGCCATGAGCGAGAAGCGATGCGCCAGGGAGTCATAACCCAACGTAAGGCTTGGTTAGAGGAACTGCTAATTGGTTACACTAATGATAAGGTTCAAATCGAGAGTGAGGTAATTTGGCATAACCGTCCCTTCGAGAGCATTATTCAATTTGCTATATCCGATCACTTTGACATCATAGTGAAAGGCACACATCTTCACGATAAACTTAAATCTGTAATATTCACGCCTACCGACTGGCATCTGATGCGAAAAGCGCCGGTACCTGTGTTACTGGTTAAAGATCATGATTGGCCCGTCGCAGGTAAAATACTCTGCGCTGTCAACGTGGGTTCTGAAGATGATGATCATCAGGCACTCAATGGTAAGGTCATCGATTATGCGAAAGCCCTGGCCAAGCAATTTGATGCACAAGTACACTTAGTTAACGGTTACCCTGGAACACCTGTTAATCTTGCCATTGAGCTACCTGATTTCGATGCCCATACCTATGGTGAAACGATTCGAATGCAGCATGAGCAAAGAATTAGCTATCTGGCGAACAGTTTCGATATCTCCAGTGATTTTTGTCATGTTAAAGAAGGGCTTCCTGAAGATGTTATTCCGGATATCGCTCAGCAGATAGATGCGGAATTAGTGATTTTAGGTACCGTTGGCCGTACCGGCTTTTCGGCGGCTCTGATCGGAAATACCGCAGAGCATGTGATCGACAGTATTAATTGTGATCTGTTGGCAATCAAACCCGATGGTTACCGCTCTCCCCTAGAGGCAGACTGATACCTACAGCAAGGTAAGGTTTAAGGCATTGTTCTAAACCTATTCATTTTACTATATAATACGCGCCCAGAATTCAAGTGTAATTAGGCGCGTTTTTTTATGTCCGACGATCTCTCAAAAACACAGATCACCCGTATGAGTAAACTGCAAAAGAAATTACGCAGTGAAGTAGGCAAAGCGATTGCCGATTACCAAATGATCGAAGAAGGTGATCGTGTCATGTGTTGTCTCTCAGGGGGCAAAGACAGCTATGCCATGCTGGATATCTTGCTTAATCTTCAGCAGAGAGCGCCGATTAAATTTGAAATCGTGGCAGTTAATTTAGATCAGAAGCAACCAGGTTTCCCTGAAGAAGTTCTGCCACGTTATCTGGATTCTCTCAATGTCCCTTATCATATCCTTGAGAAGGACACCTATTCGATCGTCAGATCTAAAATCCCTGAGGGGCAAAAGACTTGCTCAATGTGTTCACGGTTACGCCGTGGCACTCTCTATGGCTTCGCTCAGAAAATTGGTGCTACTAAAATCGCCTTAGGACACCACAGAGATGACATCATAGAGACCATGTTCCTAAACATGTTCTATGCGGGTAAGCAGAAAGCCATGCCGCCTAAGCTCTTGTCTGACGATGGTGCTAACATGGTGATAAGGCCACTGGCTTATTCCCGTGAAAAAGACATCGCTGAATATGCCGAACTTAAGTCTTTTCCCATAATCCCATGCAATCTTTGTGGCTCTCAGGAAAACCTGAAACGTGCATCGGTTAAGACCATGCTGGAGCAATGGGATGCAGATCATCCTGGACGTATCGAATCAATCTTTACCGCGATGCAGAATACTTCGCCATCCCAGGGAGTCGATCGCAATCAATTTGACTTTCTTGCACTGGAAAGAGACGCCGACGCCCCATTAAGAGGTGATGTTGCTGAGTCTGACTTACCGGCTTTCGATTTCCTTGATGTGGCCAATAATGGCCATATCGATTTGGATGCAGCAAGCAGAGTATCTAAAGAGCAGAAAATTGATGTTGTGAGTACCTATACGCCATAAACCGATAGTGACTTCAAGCTAAGCTCATTGAAAAATCCCGGTCTAGACCGGGATTTTTATTATCTGTAAATCTGTTTGAGAACAGAAATATTGATTGGCATTAACCATTTGTCCATGGGCTGACGACTAAGGGCTTAATGTTAAACTCTATTACCGAGAGTTTATCTATCTGTTCGCGAGATAATCTAAGTTTGTCGGTGACAACTTGCTCTTTACCATCGATACGAACCAATGTCTTACTCCCAGGCTCAAACTCGAAGTTAATCCCGGCAATATTTTGGCTGAAATAACGCATAGGAAACCCCTGCATATCACTGAGCATAGTGTCCATCTCAGCCTGAAGTTCCAGCATCTCCTTTTGACTATAACTCTGCTTGGTGTTCTTAGCTCTTACTTGCATTGCGATACTGCAATTCTCCGCAGATCCTTCAATGTCCAAATTAACTAATGCTCTATCTGACTTTAATCTAGCATCATAGGGTAAGAACACTCTCTGATCTTTGGTGATCGTCAGGGGAAAGGATTCATTCTCCGTGCTGATGGTGCCGCCTTTCACTAAGCATTGAGACTTATTAGGCACCGAAAAAGCGATCTCAATTAATGGATAATTGCCCGTATTGACTTGTTTAAGCCTTTGATAAAAACCTTGGTATGGTATTGATATTGGCGCTGCCTGTACCGAAGTAACAGCAACGAGTAAACAGCTAAACAGAAGGCCTTTCTTCATGATTCTCCACCAAATACTGTTTGTTTTGACGTAACATCTCCAGGAGTTCATCTATGTATGCCTCCTGTCGCTCGGAATAATTAACTAAGCCGTATACTAACTGATCTGCAACGGGAAGTTTGTCTTGTGCACGTAAATCTGCACGAATAGATCTCAATAATGAATATGCAGCATTAGAATTGAGGTTTTTCAAATAAGATGCCACTGAATCCTCTACAGAATCGAATACCGCGACTTCATGGGTTTTGCCAGCTGTTCGTGATTGAGGCACCAGTCCACAGCCTTTTCTGAAACACCATTGACCAAAAAAGTTGAGCCCCTCTTTAGCAAAACGAGAACTGCCCCAACCCGTTTCATTCGCGGCTTGAATCAGTATCATTGATTCAGGGATGATATCGGCTCTGATCAGTAGTTCACTAAGAGTCTTCTCATTAATACTTCTGGGTGAGTACTGATATTTATTGGCTATTTCTTCAATTCTGAAGTGTTCAGCTTCGGTGAGCGTCAGCCCATCTTCAAGGTGCTGTGAACTTTGTAATAGAAAGTGCCGCTCATCTGCAATGATGGCATTTTGATGTCTGATCGCCGGTCGCAGATAATTAAAGAAAGCCTGTTTCTTTTGAGCCACGTTGGCAATAGAACCAAAGTCAGGTATCAAGCTCATTGCCTGTTCATTTTCAATTAATTTTCCAAGCGTACTCTTATCAGCATCGTCAATTTTAATAAAATTAATCCTTAAAAGGATGAACATGACAATCACTAGAGTCAGGGATACAGTTAATTTGGCGATTCTACCTGTTTTCATTTTTCTCTCTTGTTTTCGAAAACCAACGGCAATTATATGTCATATATCTTAATTGACAAAACACAACACAAAACGCAACACAAAAGTTATAGTATCAGTTATAATTGCTCCCCTAAGATACGCATATTCATTGGGTATTCAGGAAGGAAAAACCCGGATGCAAAATAACAAATTAAATCAATTTGAAAACATAGTCGCAGTTGGCGGAGGCCATGGATTAGGACGTGTGTTATCGTCTCTCTCATTTCTGGGCGCAAAACTAACAGGTGTTGTCGCCACAACTGACAACGGTGGCTCAACGGGGCGATTACGTCAGCAGCAGGATTGTATTGCTTGGGGGGATCTCAGAAACTGTTTATCTCAACTTTCAAACCACCCTTCTATCGGCTCTCTGTTATTTGAGTACCGGTTTTCCGGGGAAAATGAATTAAGTGGACATAATCTAGGGAATCTTATTCTACTTGCCTTAGATCAACTTTGTGTCAGGCCATTAGAGGCGGTTAACCTCATTAGGCAGCTGCTCAATATAGAAACCAAAGTGATCCCTATGTCTGAAGAGCCTACACATCTTGTGGCTATCGAGGCATGTGGTAATCGAGTCTTTGGTGAAACCAGTGTCGATGGTATGCAAAGTCACCCCATGGCCTTGTCTTTAGAGCCTATGGTAGCAGCGACCTGTGAGGCTTGCTATGCCGTTAGAAAGGCTGATTTAGTGATATTAGGCCCTGGTAGCTTCCTCACCAGTATTATGCCTCCCTTGTTATTACCGAAATTTGTTTCTGCCCTTAACGAATCGAAAGCTAAAGTCATTTTAATCGATAACCTAACTCGTGAGCCCTCGCCATCTGCGGATTTTTCTTTACAGCAGAGAATTGAATGGTGTCACCAGATCTTGGGGCTCAAAGTGGTGGATCAGGTCTTATGTCACTCGGAAGAAAGCTATCAGGATGGCATTATCTCTTACCGACCGTTAGTGAGTAAACATCATGCGGGTTTACATGACAGAACGGCGCTGGCCGATGCTTTGGCCAGTATGGTTGAGCTAGACTTTGAGAAGAAGTCAGGTGCGATTTAAAATGCCTGTCTATTGAATCTGATACACAAAAGGACAGCATTCGCTGTCCTTTTTGATCATCAATTACTTAACTCAAAGTTAATGTGCTAGTTATAGCACTGCAGCAATGGCTTTACAGATCACCGGCATATTTTCAATAGTCATGCCCGCTACGCTGATGCGCCCTGAGCCCACGATGTACACAGCGTGATCATCTTTAAGTTTAGCCACCTGCTCCTTGGTTAATCCAGAGAAACTGAACATACCATTCTGTGTAGAGATAAAGCTAAAGTCTTGTGTAACCCCTTCAGATTTAAGCGACTCAACAAATAAGCTGCGCATCTTTGCAATACGTTCACGCATCTCTTTGAGTTCGCTTTGCCACAGTGTCTTTAATTCACTATCACCGAGTATGGTACTGACGATCAATGCACCGTGAGCCGGTGGATTAGAGTAGTTACCACGGATAGTGCTTTTTACCTGACTAAAAGCCTTTGTGACATCGGCTTGATTCTCGGCCACGACAGTCACGGCACCAATTCTTTCGTTATACAGACCAAAATTCTTAGAAAAAGAATTTGCTATGATAAGTTCAGGCACCTTGCTAGCCACAATTCTTAAGCCTTGTGCATCTTCTTCAACTCCAGCTCCGAAACCTTGGTAGGCAAAATCGAATAACGGCACTAAATTAAGCTCAACGCAGAGCTCGGCCATAATATGCCATTCAGTTTCTGTAAGATCTATACCAGTTGGGTTATGACAACAGCCATGTAATAGGACTAAGTCACCAGATTTAGCCGTTCTTAAGTCGGCAATCATGGCATCAAAATCTTTACCGTGAGTCTCAGCTTTATAATAACGGTACTGCTCAATATTAAGTGATGCTGATTTGAAAATATTTTGGTGGTTAGCCCAGGTTGGATTACTCACCCAGATGGTTTTTGATTCCGTATTGCGAACTAGAAACTCTGCGGCCACTCTTAATGAACCAGTACCGCCAGGAGCTTGAGCCGTTAATGCACGCTTATTCTTAATGACGTCGTGATCTGCACCAAATAGCAATTCTTGCACTACACGGTTATAGGCCTCTACGCCTTCAATGCCTAGATAACTTTTGCTCTTTTCTGTGGCAAGTAATTTCTCTTCAGCAAGTTTGACTGACTTTAGTATTGGAGTCGAACCTGACTCGTCTTTATAAATCCCTACACCAAGATTTACTTTTTCTGTTCTAGTATCAGCTTTAAAAGCATCGGTGAGGCCTAAAATGGGATCGGCAGGAGCAAGTTCAACCTGAGTAAATATCATGAGTCTTTCCTAAAAAGGTGATGTAGGGGATTGTAGACCCTCTTTATACCATTGTGAGTCTGGCATCGAAAGCGAGTTTTGATATTAGTAGAATAAATCGTTTTCATTTGGTGTAACAAACAAAATATCATCAATATTATGAATAAAAGTTATTATTCAGGTTGTTTTATTAAGGATTGTCATATTCGTTACATCGTGTCGGCATTCAGGTAGATTTCAAATTCAATGAATAAGAGTAGAGAGCAGAAAGGCACGTGCCCTGCCCGAATTGTGATGATAGGGTACCCGAGGCCGGACTTAAACCGGCACGTGGTCTATGAAGAGTAGCGCGGGATTATAAATCTATTTCTGGAATGCTGATACAAAAAAGCCCCGACTATTGTCAGGGCTTAAATGATGGTACCCGAGGCCGGACTTGAACCGGCACGCCTATTAAGCGAGGGATTTTAAATCCCTTGTGTCTACCGATTCCACCACTCGGGCAAACTCGTTGATTTTGATGATACGTATTATCGGTAGTTAATACTGTGTCTCTCGATAGCTAGCTTATAACTTTCAAGAGTTAACACTCATCACAATCTAAATATGGAGGCGCGACCCGGAGTCGAACCGAGATCGACGGATTTGCAATCCGCAGCATAGCCATTCTGCCATCGCGCCAATTTTTACCAGTAAAACTTGAGCGGCCTTCTCTTATACCTTAGTAAGGCCTCGTCTTATTCTGATAAGACGTAAGATTGGAGCGACATATCGGGTTCGAACCGATGACCTATACCTTGGCAAGGTATCGCTCTACCAACTGAGCTAATGTCGCTTACATCAATTATCAACCTTACTTGCAGCAAGTTGTTTCTTAAGAAGCTTTCCCCTGACTGCGGAATGGCATTCTACCGATTTACTGGTGATAGTCAATCAAGAAACTTACTAAAAATGGGCTTTTTTAACTGACCGATGCTAAAACGATCATTGTGGTTAAATTTAAGCTGAATTCTGTTTGTTCAGTGGTCTAATTGCAGTATCAAGCGCTGAAAATACTAGCCATCACTATCAGTGTTAGTAAGGCAAGGTTAAAAGTTGAGCGCTAAGATCAGCTAAGAAATAATATTGAAGGCTAACCATTTTGACCAAAAGGGAATACTAGCTAAACCAATTCATTGCTGACTCCCCCACTTTATTCATTTCTATTTAGTCTACTTATTCAACCAAGAGAATTTCCCGGTGACACTATTTGTAAAACACACACTAGCAGTTGCGACCGCAGCGAGCATATTGAGCACCTCGGTCATGGCCAAGAGCGAGATATTGCAAACCAATACCGGAACTATTTCAGAAATAGGCGACTGGATGCAGATTATTATCCCTGCTGGTGCGATGGCTGGAAGTCTGGCTGTAGGAGATACTGAAGGGGCTTGGCAGCTGACTAAAGGGCTGGGAACCTCTGCATCCATTACCCACGGCTTAAAATTCGTGTATAGAAAGATAAGACCAGATGGTACACAGCCGAACTCTTTTCCGTCCGGCCATACTTCTGCCGCGTTCGCAGGCGCAGCTTACCTGCATCATAGATACGGTGATGCTTGGGCTGTTCCAGCATATGGCGCAGCTGCATTCGTTGGCTTTAGCCGTGTACACGCAAATAGACATTTTATGGATGATGTCATGGCTGGAGGTGCTATCTCTGTACTCACGAGTCTCTATTTTACGGATCCTTACAATCAGTCAGATTTAATGTTTGTCCCCTCTATGACAAAGGATGGTTTCGCAGTTAACGCTAGTTATGTATTTGGACGAGAGAAAAAGCCAAGACCTGGATACAGCAACCTTAGAAATAGCACGGATTACCGTAATAGTTACTCACTGTTTATCGGTGGTTCAAGTACTAAAAGAAACCTTATCAACGATGGCGTGAATAATCCGTTCGATCTGTATAACTTCGGACGCGATAACGAACCAAACACTTATGCCGCTTCTCACTTCACCTTTGGGATCTCTGACAACCAATATGTGAATCTTTCATTCACTCCTTATGAGTCAAGAACTCAGAAAGAACATAGGGAGGACGTGAAGTTTAAAAATGAGACATATCTTGCGGGCAATGAGATAGTCACTGCTTATAGTGTATGGAATGCCACTGCTGATTATATGTTTGAGTTGTTACCGGACAGCAACTGGAAGCTTGATGTTGGTGCAGGTCTAACTACGAGCTTGCTATCAATGAGAATGGACTATGTCGCTGGTGAGCACTTAACTGAGGCCAGTAACTTTTTTATCGCACCATCAGTGGCAACTGAAGTCGGATACCAATTTACAGATAAGCTATCTGCAAGCATTGGCTTAAGACTCACAGCTTCTTCAAGTTTGAATTCTCAAGACATATGGTCAAGCATTGACTATAAATTCAATAATCGCTGGGCTGCTTCTATTGTTGTCGGCAGGTTCGAACAACAAGTGGAATCTAAGCTGATAAGTAATGATTTAGTTCTTGATTACAGTGGTTTCAACGTTAAATACTCATTTTAACTCCCAAAAAAGTGGTGGCTCTTTCGACATTCAGATATAAACCAATGTTTAAATGTTGTTTTGAAAACCGCCTGAAAACAATCATTCCTTTACATTGCGCCTACTATACAAAGGGTCACTAAGCGTGAAAGTGACTCTTTGTATTCAACCTGCCGCTATTATCCTCCCCGTTGATAAGCAACCCTATTTGACCAGAGGATCTAATGAAAAAATTGCGGCTCCACTTCTTGTTTTAACCATAGTTACGGCTCTTTCTGCATGTAACGGCAGTAGCCCCAGCCCTAAGCCACCTGTCCCACCGGCACCAACTACTCATGCTGATGGGATCTACATCGATAATGGCCAGTTCAACCCAAAAGCAGAAAAGGTCCAGCTCCTAATCGGCGGTTATATGTTCGAATACACTGAGACTACCGAGACTCAAGTGATTAGACATATGCTTCCAGAAATGGAAAAGGTCGCTGGTGAGAGAATATTCAGCAGTGAAGCCAATATTAAACAGCGCGGTTCAGGTCAAGAGCACAAACCAACTCTTGAATATACTGCAAGCAATCACAAAGGTGAATTAACCGTAGAGAACATCCATTCAGCGAGTGTTTTTCATAAGATGAAGTCAGTATGGCCTCAGCATGAGACAACTTTTTTCATAGAAACACCAGATTTTACTTCTGAGGTGATTATCAATGGTTCTAAACTTATAGATCCACAGAATAAATCAACGGTTGAGCTTTCTAAGCTAAAGAATGGTGAGTTCCGCAGATATCAAAGTCATGGGGTTGATTACATTTGTGGTGTTTGGATTGACCCTGATACTAGCCTGCAAAAATTAGTGATATCAAACTTTAAAAACGCAAAGAAAGGCGATATTTTCGATATCTACACTGAGAAGCAATAAACTCTGATTCGTTAATTAACCTCCCAATAAACAATGGTCCTACTAGGTGCCTTTGTTTAGGTGCCTTTATTTTGAGTACAAACTCTTCTCGGGACGCAATATTGAGTAGAAATAAAAAAGCCTCGTATTAACGAGGCTTTTTTATCATTAAGCGTTAATCAATCGCTAGGAGATCTGATTAACAGTTTGGTAATGACTGGTAGTTAAGTTCAAGCATTTTCTGCATGACACCAACAACCTGACAGCTGTAACCAAACTCATTGTCATACCACACATAAAGAATGGCACGATTACCGTCAGCGATAGTGGCGTGTGAATCGACAACACCCGCATAACGTGAACCAACTAGATCTGATGAAACTATCTCTGTTGACTCTGTAAAATCGATTTGATTCTGGAGTTCAGAATGCAGTGACATCTCACGTAGATATTCATTGACCTGGTCTTTATCTGTTTCGTTTTCCAGATTTAAAGAAATGATGGCCATAGAAACGTTAGGTGTAGGAACGCGAATTGCGTTGCCTGTCAGTTTACCTGCAAGTACAGGTAAGGCTTTAGCTACCGCTTTAGCTGCACCTGTTTCAGTGATAACCATGTTTAATGGTGCACTACGCCCACGACGATCTGCACTATGGTAGTTATCAATTAGATTTTGGTCATTGGTATAAGAGTGAATGGTTTCTACATGGCCATTGGTGATGCCATACTTATCATTCATCGCTTTCAATATCGGAGTAATAGCATTAGTAGTACAACTCGCCGCCGATACTATCTTATCTTCAGAGAGAATATCTGACTCATTTACACCGTAAACGATATTTTTGATCTGACCTTTTGCTGGTGCGGTCAGTAGAACTTTAGCAGTGCCTTTAGACTTAAGGTGAAGGCCGAGTCCATCTTCATCCTTCCAGATCCCAGTGTTATCTACTACTAATGCATCGCTAATTCCGTACTGAGTGTAATCCACTTCATCGGGAGAGTTGGCATATATCACTTGGATATAAGTACCGTTAGCTATGATGGCGTTGTTCTCTTCATCGACTTCTACAGAGCCATTGAATGGACCATGAACTGAATCTCGTCTGAGCAGACTTGCACGCTTCTCTAAATCGCCTTTACGGCCACCACGCAGCACGATAGCGCGAAGACGTAGCTTATTACTCACACCCGTTCTTTCTATTAACAGACGGGCTAGAAGACGACCGATACGTCCAAAGCCGTACAGTACAACATCTCTGGCTTCTTGAGTATCTTCGTGATCGATAGCAGACGCAAGCTCGCGGCTCATATAAGCTTCTATATCACTAGCATCATCGTGTTCACGCCAATAGTTGATAGCCAGTTTACCTATATCAACTTTACACTGTTTAACGGCCAATTTGCTTAGTGCTTCTACGAAAGGAAAGCTTTCACGCAATCTTAGTTTATAGCCAACAAACCGACGTACTAGACGGTGTGACTTGATGATCTCAATGGTAGAGGCATTGAGTAGTGGCTTACCGTATAAAACGACTTCGACACCTTGATTACGATATAACTTACCAAGCAAAGGCTGCATAGCCTCTGCCATTTCGAAACGTTCTTGCCAGCTTTGTAGGTGTTTATCAGCGCTCATTTACAGATCCTTTATCTCACTTTTCCGATTTTTTTTCAGAAATGATTGAGTAACAAAAAGAAAAGACCAATACTCTAATTAATAATAGGGGTTTTCCCCCTTTGGTCGGCGCTATTGTAATGAAAAGTAGCCTTTCAGGCTAGCAAGATATTTTTTGTAACGCTGTAATTTTATTAGCAAAAGCATGGCTTGGAGCCTATTTTGACGAGAAATTTTGTATTAATTACATCATTTATTAGCTTTATCGCATTTTTTGGCCTGTCTGGCTGTGATAATCAACCAAATACAGGCTCAATTTGTAAAAATAATCCTGAACTTTGTAGCGATCTTCACGCCGATAGCTGGTGTCGATATGAAAAAGGTGACTTAATTCGTAAAAGATATAAGCTAAAATTCACAGAATCACCTTCTGGTAAGCAGATATATGAACAACTGCTCAATTTAGAAAAGTATAATAAATGCATAGAACTCGCCGCCGGTGTACAACACATTCTGCATCCAGAGAGGACTAACGATCGGGTACGCGCTTTTGGCCTAAGTGCACAAAACCTATCTCAGCTTCAGGACACCACCAAGAATAGTCAAGATCTCTACCTAGCTTTCTATCATTGGACTCGCTTTAATGACATGCAGGCTGAAGAAGTCGTGTTAGCTGCCTATAAAGCACATCAGATAGATGACATCTTGCTCCTGTCTCAAGTGGCTTCCTATTATCAGAAGTTTGACGCCAAACAATCTAACATCATTTATCTTGAAGTGCTGGATATCAGCGACGAAGATAACTTAAACCCTGACTGGCTATTGGGACTGTCAAACAATTACCAGAAACTCAATGACCTTGAGTTAACCTATCTATTGGCCAGAGCAAACCTATTAATGACTGAGCAGAATGTATCTGAAGATAAAATGCTCGCGTTGATCTATGGTGATAAAACCTTGCAAACATTTTTAGACCAGCGGGCCGAAGAACTTGTCGATGTGTTAGAAGGTGGTGAGTTCTCATCTAGTGCGATCAAGACAATGCTACAAAGAGATCCGCCTAATCGATAAACAAGACCAGCCTCATAATTTTATCTAAGTGCTCTTTCTCATCGAAAAATGTATGCCATATCGGAAGATATTTACAAAGAACAGGCGAGTTTTTGTAAAAAATATGACCAATGTAAAAATAAAAGCGAAATTGTTACGTATAAATGGCTTTTACAGGGGATATTACTTGACGGTAGCTGTCAGTTTGGTAATTTTACAACCAGAAGATAATTTTACATATCACCAGAGGGATATCGAATGACTATCCGCGTAGCAATTAACGGTTATGGCCGTATCGGACGAAATGTTTTACGTGCACTTTATGAAAGCGAAAAGGATTATCCAATCCAGATCGTCGCACTCAATGATCTTGGCGATGCATCTATCAACGCTCACCTGACCAAGTATGATTCTGTTCATGGTCGTTTCAACGCTAAAGTTGAACATGACGATGAAGCCATCTACGTTAATAAAGATAAGATCCTGACTTTCTCAGAAAGAGATCCATCTAAATTGCCTTGGGCCGAATTAAAAATCGATGTGGTATTTGAATGTACTGGTATCTTTACTTCTAAAGAAGCAGTACAACCGCATCTAAATGCAGGCGCTAAGAAAGTCCTTATCTCTGCACCAGGTAAAAACGTGGACGCAACTGTCGTTTACGGTGTTAACAACGATGTTATCACCTCTGATATGACTGTGATCTCGAACGCTTCTTGTACCACAAACTGTTTAGCACCATTCGTTAAACCATTAAACGATGAGATTGGTATCGAGTCTGGCCTGATGACAACCATTCATGCCTACACGAATGACCAACGTCTGTCTGATGTTTACCATACCGACCTACGTCGTGCTCGTGCAGCTGCAATGTCAATGATCCCGACTAAGACTGGCGCTGCGGCGGCTGTTGGACTTGTGGTTCCTGAGCTTGCTGGAAAATTCGATGGATTAGCGGTACGAGTTCCTACGGTAAACGTCTCTTTGGTTGATCTATCCTTCATCGCAGCTCGCGATACAACGGTAGAAGAGATCAACGCAATTATCGAAAGTGCAGCATTACTATCTCCAATGAATGAAGTGTTGGCCGTCAATAAGGAGCCTTTGGTTTCTATTGATTTTAACCACAACCCATTCTCATGTAACTTCGATGCGACTCAAACCCGTGTCAATGGTCGCTTGATTAAAGTGATGGCTTGGTATGACAACGAGTGGGGTTTCAGTAACCGTATGCTCGATAATGCCGTTGCCTTGATGACAGCTAAGTAAGTTAAATTTGCTTTAGTTAAAAGCCAACCTCGTGAGGTTGGCTTTTTTTATGTCTATAGATCTAGCTCATGCCCATCTACTTGTCTATACCTGTGCTAAATATGTCTGTACTTGTATATACAAATACTCAGTTCACCATGAATGAGCCTAAAAACTTCAGTTCGCCATTAGTATCATTAAACGGAGATTAAAAAAGAAGCAGGTTGCTTCCTTTACTTTACGAACCACAAGAGAGAGCTTACTGCCCTCTTCTCCTCCAGCCCATAAATTGACCCAGCATCAGGAACAAGCCACCGGCTAAACCTAGGACTGGCCAGAGTGATGCTGTCTTGGGCAACTCGACTGGATCCTCTATTTCAATGACCAATATCTCAGCAGTCACTGGAAGTACCTCATGAATTTCAAAACGGTCGTTGGGTACATAAAAAGCCAGATCATAACCCTTAGGTATCATTTCCCAGCTGACATCTTTTCCGCCAGCGTTAACCTTAGCTTTGCTATTAACCTTAAAGGATACTCGCTCAGTGCTGCCATCGGACTCGATAACATCTACCATTGCGTGATTAGGCTGACGAAAACGTACGAACTCAGCAGCGAGTTTAACGTAGGTTTTACCATCTTGTTCAAGAACTTCCTGACAAGCGTTGGCTACACTTGGATATTGATCCAGTACATCTTGATTCCAGGTGACTTCATTACAGTCTTTTGCCATGACGGCGGGTGATGCAAGTAATCCCGCGATTAATAGTAAGCGAATTGATTTATCCATTTTCATCTTCCTTTTTGTTAACTTACATTGATATCACTACATTAAAATTTTTCGGCTCTGACTATGTAACGCTGAGGTGCGCTACCGACAAAGTAAAAGGGATAGCAGGTGATCAGGGTCACCGAAGGTTTGACTGTTCGCTTCATCACATAGGTATCTTTGGGCTTGACTATCCAGGTATTGACTACTCTGAACCTATGTATCTCTCCATTTAGATCTGTGATATTGAGCTCCTGGCCTAAGGTTAACTGGCCAATATTTCGAAAAAAGCCATCCCTGTGTCCTGCTAGACTCAGATTACCATCGCCATTAATTTCCCTGGATGGGATCACGCGGCCTACTCCCTTATTAAGGTTCACCTCTGCAATGCCATCGAAAACCGCGACTTCGAGTCTGATAGAAGGAATAGATAACAGGCCCAACAAGGGGCTTGTTGGCTCGGCTGTTATAAAACTATCGATGCGTGACTGTGACCAATCAGACATGTTGGGCTTAGGCAGTGCAGCCTCAGGTTTGATGACATCATTAAGCTTGTGAGAGGTTTGGTCTTTTGTAATTTGATTGTTTGGTATCTGATTTGTTGCAAGGAACTGATTCGAAGCGATGAGATCTTTCACTTCATTTATTGCAGCTTGCTCACCATAGGCGGCGTGAAGTTTGGCCATGGCGAATAATGCCAGGCACATAAGGCCAATGACTTTAAAAACACGCTCCATTATTATCAGTTTCGAACTCATTCCTGTTCTTACTCGTATCATCCTTTGTTAGACGAAACTAGCACTTGGTTACAAATATGCAACAGGTATTGCTGAGGAATGTGATTTAACCGTCAAGTATCACTAATTTGACTGATGCTTATTTAGATCTTATTGAATTGATAACAATCACGTCCCTTGGATTTCGCTAAATACATGAGGTGATCCGCCTGATTAATCAAAAATTGATGATCGATATTTACCTCTGCACAATAAACAGCACCTAAGCTGATACTGACAGAATGGCTGATATTATTATTGCTGTATTGGCTGTTAGTAACTGAAGATTGAACCCGTTTGGCGAATTCTTGGGTTTGCTTGGATGAAAGCCCCTGAATAAAGATACAAAACTCCTCGCCTCCGACTCTAGCAAAAACAGCCTCAGGAGGTAGCTCTTGGTTAATCGTCTTAACCATTTCACAGATGATGAAATCACCGACACAGTGACCGAAGTTATCATTGATCGACTTAAACCTGTCTATATCAAACAGCAACAAAGAAAGTCCGGTTCTATTGTGAACACAAGCTCTCTGTAGACGGTCAATAAAGTAACGACGATTATAGATGTTGGTCATCACATCTATGGAAGCTAATCTTTGTAGCTCAATATTTAATTGATGTAACTCATGGGTTCTCTGTGAAACAGCTCTTCGCAGGTGAAAAATATAGGCTGCCGTTAACAAGAGCATTAATACAATTAGAGTAGGAAACAAATATTTAGGGTAAACCGTTTCTACACGGATCCATTTTTGATGTATTCGCTCAAGATCCACCGGAGATATTTGCTTAAAACCATTTCTGAGTTCTACACTTAACTGGTTTTGTCCCTGAGCCACTGCAGACCTGATTAAGCCACTATAAAGGTGTTGTACTGGCGAAAAAAGACTAGGTTTTTGGGATGTATATAGGTAGAAGTTGGCAACCTGAAAATCTGCCACAAAGGCCTGAATTTGACCTGAAAATGCACTCTTAAGCATAAGCTCATTATTATCAAAAGTAACAAGTTTAGTCTTAGGGTAGTGTTTCATCATATAGGTCTCTTCATAGCCTGCCGAGACCACACCTACTTCTCCGGCTTGAAGATAATTTTGCACATCGGTGCCAAGTAGCTTAGATGAAAAAAATAACTGGGTATCTATCTCCACTATGCCTGCAAGAAAATCCAGATAGGTTTCTCTGTCTTCAGACCAAAGCAAGCCGGCGTGAACATCGGCTTCTCCAGACTTGACCTTTTGCAGGGATTCATTCCAATCGGTTAGGATGAATATGACTTCGATGTCATTGACTTTGGCATATTCTTTCCAGATATCGATGAGCAAACCTTGAGGTTCACCATTAATATCTATGTAAGAAAAAGGCTTCCATGCCTTAGAGTTAGCTATTACCAGTTTTCTTTTCTCTTGTTGCACTTTTATGTCTTGGGCAATTTCTTCTGCGTAGGTTAAAGCACCGAATAGACTGGAAAATAATACATTGAGTATAATGGTAATTTTAATTAAGAATTTATGTGTCAATGGACGACACGATGACACTTTAAGGAACATTGGCTACATCCAGTTGTAAACGCAAAAAGTCGATGTACAGCTTAAGCATCCCCTCATAATAACCAGAGGCAGCAAGGCTTCCAGAGTATAATAAGCCAAATCACTCTATGTTCTAAAATTTATAACATGATAAATAAAGCCCTTATTCATAATCACATCGATGAACTCTTTGGCCATGACATGCATGCTAAAAGGGTCACCTCACTTGCTAATGCCGCTCACGGAGTGATTGAAAAGGGGTCACTCGCTATTCATGCCATTGGCGCTGGCTTAGCCCAAGCCAATAAACTTAAGCGTAAGTCTGCTATTAAACAAGTAGACCGATTACTCAGTAATACAAAGTTAAACGTCTGGCAATTACTGGACTCCTGGGGGCCTTATATTATCGGTGCACGCAAAGAGATAGTGGTCTCTCTCGATTGGACTGAATTTGATTCAGACGACCATTCAACCATCGTACTGAGTATGCAAACAACCCATGGACGTAACACGCCACTGCTATGGAAAACCCATCGTAAACATGCTTTAAAAGGTAATAGAAACAACCATGAAGATGAGTTGTTGGTTAAGTTAAGGTCGATCGTTGCAGAGGATGTTAAAGTGACAATTGTTGCTGATAGAGGCTTTAGTGATACGGCACTATTTAACTTCATTGAACATGAGCTGGGTTTTGACTTCATCATTAGAATTAAGGCTAATATCAAAGTCACCGATGCGGTAGGAGAGCTGTTTCCAGTAAAGGACTGGCTATTACCCAGCGGCATAACAAGAACCCTTAAGGACGTTCAAATAACGGGTAATAAGCAAGCAGTCGCTCGGGTCATTTGCACCAAGAAAAAAGGCATGAAAGAAGCTTGGTATTTAGCATCAAGTCGACGTGACCTAGTGAGTAGCAAGATGTTGACTTTATATGGGAAACGTTGGGGGATAGAGACGACTTTTCGTGACATTAAAGACTATCGTTTTGGCATGGGGATGAGTGCCACCTACACGCGTTCCCCGGTACGTAGAGACCGGTTGTTTTTGCTAAGCGCCTTGGCGATAGGCTTGCTGACGCTACTAGGAAAAGCGGGCGAGGATGCTGACTTGGAAAAGACAATAAAGGCAAATACCAGTAAAACTCGCTCATACTCTCTGTTTCGCCAAGGTTGTATTTACTATGAACTGTTACCCACGATGCGAGAAGAGTGGGCAGAACCTCTAATGGATAATTTTTATCGTTACCTTAAAAACCAGCCTATTTACCGTTCAATTTTCGGGATTATTTAAAATTGAAAAATGAGGGGATCTCTAAGGATGTACAGGCAAATCCAGTCGCCGATGACAAAATAGTAACATTAATGAGTCGCTAGGACTGTGTTGCATTAGGGGATCCTTGCTAAGTTTAATACCTAATGTTGACCTCAGCATCCAATTTTAAGTGCAAGGTGGTAAGAAGTGAGGAACCAGAGAGAGTAAAATACTTCGGCGAGCCATTTACATTGGCTTAGGTTCCGGTAAAAATATGCCACCGTTTACACTCTTCAGTCTGTCTTATATATGTCCCTTGTTTTCGTGCTCGTAGAACCTACTCGTCCAGCCAATGTCGGTGCAGCCGCCAGGGCAATAAAAACCATGGGCTTTGAACAGCTTATTTTAGTCAATTCAAGCTTACATCTCGACAAAGAGGCTCATTGGCTGGCTCATGGTGCCACTGACATATTAGAGCGTACCTTAGTTGTCGATTCAGTTGCTGATATTCGTGCACAATATGATCAGTTGATCGCAACCACTGCGAGGGAGAGAGGAACGCCTAGACAATATTTAACACCTGACGAGCTTAAAGGTACCTTAGTTCAGCAAGCGGGCTCGGTAAACAAGATAGCTCTGCTCTTCGGTCGAGAGTCTAGTGGCTTGTCTAATAACGAGCTCGATTTATGCGATCTTTTTTCCTATGTTCCTCTGATAAATGACTACCCTTCCCTCAATCTGGCTCAGGCTGTCATGGTATACAGCTACGCCCTTAGCGCGG
Organism: Shewanella psychrophila; assembly: GCF_002005305.1. NCBI lineage: Bacteria > Pseudomonadati > Pseudomonadota > Gammaproteobacteria > Alteromonadales > Shewanellaceae > Shewanella > Shewanella psychrophila. The sequence continues at coordinate 1,003,464 of NZ_CP014782.1, read as the reverse complement.
TCAATAATCGTCTCAAGATCGAGCAAGTCGATGCTCAAGAAGGGCAGCTACAGGCGTTGAAGAGCAGGACTCAGGTATTGTTACAACAGCTCGATACCAAGGATGATGCAAAACTGTCCCGCTGGTTACTCGATGGTATGAGTTTACTCGGTGACAGGGACTGTAAGATGGCGCATCAACTGCTCAATGACATTGGCAGGAAGCTTAATATCAAGGAGGAAGAAGGCAGACTAAGTTAAGTCAACTACCCTGTTTTATACTATTGCCCCTCTTCTTCCAAACAAGATATACCTCATTAAATTATGAGGTATATCTTTGCATATTACTCACTTGAAAAGTGAATGCGAATCACTCTCCTTATCCTTATAAATTGCTTATCTTTCACGCACCTATAATATTTTCAAGCATAATAAATTAGTCTATCAGACTAGCCTGGATTATCTATTATTTAAATGAGATAGACCGAGTTTACTCTGGCTGTGGCTGCTTGTTTGAATAACAAGATCAAGATCAAGACCATGGCTAACAGTTTGGCCTACACGCCCTTAAAGTTAACTAGCTTTTGGAGACTGCTGATGAAAGGCAAGACTAAAGTCACACAAGTATTAAATCAGATGTTGCTGTTAGAACTAACTTCGATCAATCAATACTTCCTACATGCCCGTATCTATAAAAACTGGGGGCTGGAGGAACTAAACGAGAAAGAATATAAAAAATCGATTCTTGATATGAAACAAGCCGATGATTTAATTGAGCGAATTTTGTTTCTTGAAGCCCTGCCTAACTTGCAGCAACTGAATAAACTGAGGATAGGTGAGCACACAGAAGAGATGATTCAGTGCGATAAGGAGCTGCAAGACGAGCAAATTTCCGCTTTGCGTGGTGCCATCGCCTTGTGTGAAACCGAAGAAGATTACGTCAGTCGAGAGTTACTCGAAGAGATCTTAGAAGGTGAAGAAGATCACCTGGATTGGATCGAGTCGCAACAATTCCTCATCGATGCCACAGGCATTGAAAATTACCAGCAAACTATGATGGAGGATTAACATGAAAGGTGTTCAGAACGTCATCAAGCACTTAAACAAACAACTGACTCTGGAGTTAACCTCAATGGATCAGTATTTGGCTCACTCTAAGATGTATGAAGACTGGGGGATTAATAAACTTCATGAGAAGCTGGCTCACGAGTACGAAGAGGAGTTGGAGCACGCAAGACGCCTGACTCAACGTATATTGTTTCTGGAAGGCACCCCGGATACCGCTTCTAGGCAACCGATTAATGTAGGCGATAACGTCAAACAGATGTTAGAAAATGATCTTGAAGCAGAAAGAACCGTAGCGGAAAGCCTCAGAAAAATCATAGGGATCTGTGAAAAAGAGCAAGATTATATTAGCCGGGAAATACTCGAAGATCTGCTGGATGATACCGAAATGGATCATATTTACTGGTTAGAACAACATCTTGGCCTGATAGGAAAGATGGGAATTCAGAACTATGTACAATCTCAAATGGGCAGTCAGGATGGTTAATTAATCGATTTTTTACGAGAACCTATTAAAAATGGGGTATCCGTAGTTATGCCAATGGGTATAAACATTGATACTCCATTTTCTTACTCTTTGCCTTGTCTCTGAATCGCTAAACTCTCGCTGAGTGACCGCACCTTTATACCGATTGATATGACTCTTCAATTAAACGCCATAGGCTAATATTTGCTTAGCGTTAAACCTAGCGGGCTGGTATTGAATTCCTTGTGTGAACTAATTTCTTGCTTGAATCAGTTGAGTACAGTGTACCCTCGGTTGATCATACAATTTTTAACTACCATCTGTTTCTCTGCTTCATGACTGGTTTCATTTTGTCTCTTAGAACGGTTTCTTCCCAGAGCACCACCAACCACACCGACGGCCGCACCGGTTTTAGCACCATCGGTACCAGAGCCTCCAGAAATAGCGCCAGCAGCAGCTCCTAGAGCAGCCCCTTTTGCTGCACCCGATACTAGGCCACCTTCTGTTTTTTTCTTCTGGGCCTGCTGTGACAATTCAGTACACTGATGCATATCGAAAATGTAATCTTTTTCATCGACACTGGATTTATCGATAATGACATTCGAAGCAGAGGCAGCTGTGTGGAACAGGAACAGACCTGCCGTTAGTAATACTTTCTTCATCAGGACACCTTAGTTGTAATCATTATGTTAATAGGCTACTACGATCTGTATTAGCCGTAAACAGGAAGATAGTAAGGTAAAATAACTGAATGTAGACTTAATGATGTATGCGTTACTTAAGTTATAGCGCCTGACTAGGTGACACTGGATCACTGAATTGATCAGAAAGAGACTTCATTTTTCAATCGCTGGATTTCACCCAGTTTCAGTTTATCACTTCAAGTTAACCTAAATAGAATAACAGCCTAATAACGCTTAATTCGGACTACCTTCATCACTTCAATTTCGAATCCCGCCACTTTCTCAGTTTCAGGATAATAAGTCATATTGACGCGATTTCCCTTAAGGCATTTGAACTTCTTAGGTCGTCTGAACTTAAATGGCGCATCACAGCCCTCAATCATCACAGTGTGCTGTACCCACTCTTCAACATTTCTTTGAGTATGAGAGATAATCTTTACTCCTTCTGAGTGTACTAGCTTGTCGTGTGTAGTGAGCATCTTATCTACTGGTGATTTCATTTTATTCCCCCCTGTTGAGCAGTCGTTAATGATAGCAAGGACGGCGCTAATTCGCACTAAAGAGATCCAATATCAAACAGATAAATGCTGAACTAAACTTAATAGGCAAAACCTGACAATTGACCTGTATCGGGTGAACTATGACCTCTATTAAAATTATAACGTTTCCCTGCGTTATCCTTCTGGTGTTAACTCTGTTGTTTATGCTTCTATTTGCTAAAGAGACTCAGGCTGATCATTGGCTAAGGGTGCTGACTTGGGAAGGATATGTAACCCAAGAAGACGTAGATAATGTCAATCTTCTATTAAAGGAACAGGGTTATAAATATAAAGTCGATATTGTCTCACCCTATGCCCAGGGGGCTGAGCAGATGTTCGATATCATTCGTGCTAAGCAATGTGATATCACATTTCTTACCCTCTTCTTCATTAAGATGCAAAAAGAAAAAACGGCCAAATTAATTCAAGCAATAGACATACACTCCCCTCGTTTAACGAATTATGCCGACCTTTATCCTAATCTCACGGGGCTAGACATGGGAATGAATAGCCAGAATCAACCCCTATATATCCCTTGGGGGGGTGGCATATATGGTTTCTATATCAATAAGAATAAAGTTAGAGATGGTGAGATACCTGAATCGGTGGATGCATTTTGGAAAAGTGAGTGGCGGGAAAAATTTTCATTAAACCAATCTCAGGAGTGGTATAACTTAGGCTTAGCCTTGATGAAGCAAGGTCTCTCTCCTTTCTCTCTATACGAAGCGATACAACAAGGAGATCGCCAAGCCGTACGAGAGATATCTAACCCTAAGGGTGAGCTGCAACAAGAGCTCTCTTCTCTTTATCACGCTGCTGGCGATTTTTGGAAAACATCTCCCAAATTCCATCAAGACTTACTGATCGTCAGCAGCTGGGGACCTGAAATATATGCTGAAAATGAGAAAGGGTCTAATTGGCAGTTGATCGATTTCAAGGAAGGACACATGGCTTGGTTAGATACCATTAACTTCGTTAAGGGCTTAGAAGGCAGGAAACTCGAAGCGGCGGAGATCTTCGCTAATTATTTCATTAGCAAGCAGGTGCAAACTCGTGTGTCACGAGAACTCTCTATGGTACCGGCATCCAGACAGGCACCTGTCAATTCCATGCTGGGGGATGCAAGCAAAATTCTCAAGGAAAACATGTTTGTGCCTCCCTATGATCATAGCTCTTACGAGATCATGAAAAAGATGACCGACAAGGCTAACCGAGATGCAAATCAGGATGGCAATAACATGTCATCTTCCCAGTAATGATACTAATTGGGATAAGAAGAGCTAGCCATATCTATCTTTTATCTAGCCGTAGTGGATGATGTAATAGGCCCATTGACCAAATTAACCATATCTGTCTCTTATCCAACCGTAGTGGATGATGTAATAGGCCCATTGACCAAATTAACCATATCTGTCTCTTATCCAACCGTAGTGGATGATGTAATAGGCCCATTGACCAAATTAACCATATCTGTCTCTTATCCAACCGTAGTGGTAATAAGCCCATTGACCTAAGCGTCTTAAACCCGGCATAGGAAATGACGGTAGCGCTTGCCTGTAGAGAGGCAAGTCGGGTGTCTTCTCACCTGCAATGCTTTGGGCTAAGCGAAATGCTGCCTGAGCGCTAAAGGAAACACCTGAGCCACAATACCCTAAGCTATAACCCACTCCATTCTCTTGGTAAACATGGGGCATATCATCCATGGCTGCTGCAATCCATCCAGTCCAATTGTATGACACGCCAACCTTGGCTAAAGCCGGGAAACATTGATTGAGAGCATATTTTAGCCGCTCTGCGTACACAGGATCCGATGCATCCTTACCAAATATTGCGCCGCGACCACCAAATAAGAGACGATTGTCGGGCAATAATCGATAGTAATACTTCAGAATACGGGTATCCATAATCACCTGATGAGTTTTCAGACTCGATTCACTCAATTGCTCCGCTGTTAGCGGCTCAGTCACAATAATATTACTCAATATGGGTAAGAACTTTCCATCGACGCGGGGACTAAATTGTTTGGGTGTATAGGCATTTCCTGCAGCCACCACGCATTTTGCCAATAGCTCACCTTGGGAGGTGATCAATCTATGCTTCCCCTGTTCCTCAATCCATTTTTCGACACATGAGTCTTCATAGAGCTTAACTCCTCGAGTTTCTACTAAGTGTTTATATCCCAAAACTAACTTGAGCGGATTGATCCCAAAACCATCCTCTAGCCTTAGCGCCCCATAAGCTTGCTTGTGATCCACGTACTCATGTGCGAGTTTCTTCTGGGAAATAAATTCTGCCTGACCACCCAGTTCACTGGTGATAAACTCTGCTGCTTGCTTAAGTTGCTTGAGGGACTTGGCATTATGGGCGATTTTTAGATAACCTGGCGGCTGGGGCTCACACAAGATGTTATTGTCTTGGATGAGGCCACTGACACGCTCGACAGCCTGACTAAATTCACTATAAACACCTTTCGCCGTATCCAGTCCCCATCGATTGGCCATCTGGCCATAACCAAGGCGTCCTGAGCCTTTGAGAACAAATCCCGCATTACGGCCACTGGCACCGAATCCTATCTGATTGGCTTCTAGCACTGTAGCTTCAATATTGAATTCAGTTGCTAAATAATAAGCTGTCAGTAGCCCTGTATAGCCCCCACCTACGATGGCGACATCGGTTTGATAGGTGCCTTTGAGTGCAGGATTAATCTGAGGTGGTGACTCTATGGTACTTGCCCAGTAGGAGTCCGGCCAGTCAAGGTCTCTAGGATTTGGGGCGACGAGAGGGTCAAAATGTGTAGAATTAATTAGGAGCTGGGCCATGGTGCTTCTTTATCTTAAAGTTCAGTTATTAGGTGTGGGTGTGAATATGCGCTGGGGGAAACTTAGCCTGACATGGGTCAGGCTTCAACCCGCTATTTGAAAATGAGCAACATTTCACAGGCGGTGCAGTGACAATCGGCTCCACAGATCACACAGATATAATCAGGGTGTTCTTTGGTGTCGTTCCATCTGTCCGGGTGCTCTTTTATCAACATGGCACCAGCCTTGGTAAAGTATTTTACAGCCGAGTTGTTCGGGCTCTGCTTCCAAAGGTGGCTAATTCCGGCTATTGCGCCTTGCCGTTTGGTGGCAGAGATAGAGGCGCTCAACAGCTTGCCCCCTATTCCAGCCCCGCGATATGGTTCGGCTACAGTATTACACTTAAAATAGCAGACCCTTTGGTGCTCAATTCCCCATGCATCGGGTGTACACCACTTATCGGTTTGCCAATTTCCTGGTGCATAAGTGAGACGAAATCCGATCAACTTTCCATCCTGATGAGCGACAAAGTTTGCATTTATCTCATCCTTGATACCTTTTTGGTATAAAGCAGCTAACGATGTCTTATCCAGGTAACCATCACCATGAACCTGATTACCTAGTGAGATAACATCTGCAAAATGTTCCGGGCTTAACGTTTGAATCATAATTATCTCCTGGGAAATAGTTGGCACCTGTGAATACTTGATGAATAAGCTAAACAAAAATGCGAGATAAGTACATAGTTAGTCAAATCTAGAGCCGGATCCCACTGTTTTCTTTTTATCGCTTATCTCATTCCCTAAGAGTTAATGTGTAAAATATTTATTATAGCGAATACTTATTCAGACTTTATCAAACCAGGATTTACCTGTAACGTGAGCGCCAATAAAAACAAAAGATGGGGAAATCTTTAAATGAAAAAGTCGTTATTATCGTTAGCCTTGCTAACCGCGCTGTCGGCATGCTCACCGGATGTCGAGATGAACCAAATTAAACCACAAGCCAGCCATGATACCAGTGTCGTTGAAGTTATCGCGGCTACAGATGACTATCAAGCCATGCTGGACAAATTTCTTTCTGTGGATATACAAGCGGATCTATCTAGTTTAAGTGATACCGATAAACAGGTCCTGCGTAAACTTATCTCCGTTGCAGATGTACTGGATAAGGTATATTTAGAGCAGACCTATGAGAATAATGCCGACATAAGAAAACAGATCCAAGAATCAAACTTAGCCAATACTGAACAATTACTCTCTCTCTATGATCTTCACTACGGTCCTTGGGACACGCTAGAAGGTGACAAAAGCTTTTTCGGTGACATTGTCCGCCCTGAAGGCGCCGGAGTATATCCGACCGACATGACTAAGGCTGAGTTTAATCAATGGATCAAAGACCATCCCCAGGATGAAGCGGCATTCAAGAGTGGTTATACCGTAATTAAGCGTGAAGGCGATAAGTTGGTCGCTATCCCCTATAGTCAGGCCTATGCAGAAGAGATGCAGCATGCAGCGAAATTGATGCGCGAGGCAGCCGCTTTAACACAAGATGCTAGCCTGAAGACCTTTTTGTCTAAGAGAGCCGATGCCTTCCTCAGTGATGAATACCGTGATTCTGAAATGGCTTGGATGGATCTCGATGGCACACTAGAAGTGGCTATTGGTCCCTATGAGACTTATACCGACAAGCTGTTTGGCTATAAGACCTTTTTCGAAGCCTTTATTACCGTGCGTAACCCAAAAGACAGTACCAAACTTGACGTGTATAAGCAGTATCTTAAGGGGATGGAATTAAACTTACCTATTCCGGATGAACATAAGAATTTTCAACGTGGTTCAGAATCACCGATTTCTGTTGTCGATCAAGTCGCAGGTGGTGGTGATAACAAGCCTGCAGTACAAACCACAGCCTTTAATTTACCCAACGATGAATATGTTCGTGAGGTAAAAGGCAGTAAAAAAGTTATGCTGAAAAATGTACTGAATGCTAAGTATAAGGCGGTAATGCAACCAATTTCAGCCTTGATCATAGCCAAACCACAGCAGTCATTGCTTATGGAAAGTTACTTCTTCAATGAGACTCTATTCCATGAGTTATCCCATGGTCTGGGTCCGGGGACCATTATCAAAGATGGTAAAACGACCACTGTTTCCGAGCAGCTGCAGGAGACCTATTCTAAGATTGAAGAGGGCAAAGCAGATGTAATGGGAGCATATAATATGTTGTTCTTGATGGATAAAGGTGTACTGCCTAAGTCAGAGAAAAATAATATGCTCGTCACCTATTTCGCCGGCTTGTTCCGTTCCATGCGTTTCGGTGTCCATGAAGCCCATGGAGCAGGTGCTGCGTTTCAATACAATTACTTCAAAGAGAAGCAGGCATTCAGCTTCGATAGCAGTACACAAAGATATACCGTTAATTTTGATAAGATGACCCAAGCCATCACAGATCTTGTGCGAGATGTTTGTATGATCCAAGCTTTAGGGGATTATCAACAATCTAAAGACTTCTTAGCTAAATATGCCGTCATGGCTGACGAAGTTGCCACTTTAAATCAGAAGATGAAACAGATCCCGACGGATATCAGACCAAACTACCCAAAAATCTAATTTGGATATTTATTCATTACTGTTCGATGCCCCATGGTTTGATGACCATGGGGCATTTTTTGCTGATATTTTATCCGGTTAAAATCAGTAGAGCATTTGTTAACCAAAGGTTATTATCGTCTTCATATGGAATAGTTTAGGACCCGTTATTAATGGAAAAATTGCCCCAAGAAGAAACAGGTGTACGTTTTAAGAATGCCATCGATAAGCCCAAAAAATTGGCCGTCGTCACCTATCAATTTATGTCGAAAATACTAGGTACAATGAGCGGTATGCTTGGCAGGTTGACGGCAGCCCAAAAGTTATATTTGTTAGCCCTCTTTTTACTCCTTTTTTCTGACAACCTTGGTATGGTTGCTATAGTGACAGTGATCGCCTTGACCTTGGAATTTTGGCCCCTATTTGAACGAGTCTGGCATAGCTTATCGGGTAAAGCCGTGTTACTCCTCTTCTATGCCGTGATAGCAAATTTTGCCATCGCAGGGGCGGCTTCCGTGGTCAATGAAGTCGTCGGCGTATCTACTGAGCATTTCTCATACACACATAACTTTGCCATCTTGCTCTATTTACCCGCTTGGATCATTGTTATGACGGCATTGGCAATATTGATGTTACAAGTGGCTGTGCCCTTCTATCTTTTTGGTCTCTTGTTACTCAAACCCTTCGGTGTAACGGGTCTTAAACTCATCAATCACAATCACTTCAGATTCACTACCATGCTCATCCGTCTGATTTTATCTTCAGTGGTACTTTATCATCTGGTATTGATTGCTAGCCTGGACAATGATTTAAGCCAAGACATCGCAGATCCCGATGGTTTGGTAATGAATGAGCTTTCCACACAAGATAAAGAAGAGTTATCTAAAGAGCTCGAAAAGTTGCGAAAAGAGGAGGAAACCGATGAAGAGTCAGTTACTTTCGGGCTGTCTTTCAACGGGAATGATGCTGAGAAAAAAGAGCAAGTTGACGACTATGAACATGTTCGTGGGGATTATGAAAAAATGGTCAGAAGCATGATCGCCAGGTTTGCCTATCAGCTCGAATCAGACAGTCGTTCACGTTGTGAAATATCACCGGATAGTAATATCGTAGAGCTCAATGACTATGAAATTGTAGAAATACGTCGTGATAAATCTGCCGATTATGGCTATAGCTTCGAGGTAAAGAAGTGCATTTCCCCCGCGTTTGGATTAGATAAATCGAAACCTGCAGCAAGTTAACGCATTTCAGGGCCAGTGATATTGGCGATAAGGTGCTAAGACAAGATAATTAGCACCTTATTTTCAAGAATCAGTATCAGTCAATAAAGGGCTACCAAGGTATTTCTTGTCCACGGAAGTCTAAAAACTGCCCGCTTTGCCCCATATCGAGTCCATCTAGTATCCGCTTTAGCCCGGTTACGGATTCTTGAGTATCAATAAGGCCATTGGGGCCGCCCATCTCGGTTCTAACCCAACCTGGATGAAGGGCCACAACAGCGATATTATCTTCTCTTAAATCTACCGATAAACTCTTAACTACAGAGTTTATCGCAGCTTTTGATGAGCGGTATATGTATGCCCCCCCACTAGTATTATCGCCCATGCTGCCCATTTTTGAAGACAGGATCGCAAAAGTACTGGAGGATGCTAGCTTAAGGTTTGCCCTAAAAGCTTCTAATACTTTTAAAGGAGCGATTGAATTGATCTCAAAAACCCTGCGCCACTCATCCACGTCGATATCTCCGAGGAGACTTCCTTTAGGTCCATAATAGCCTGCATTATTGATCAGCAGATCTATGGGCTCCCCCTGTAAGTTATTGGCGAGCAGCTGTAAGCCTTGATGATCTGTGACATCCAGTTGAAAAACAGATAGTGAGTCATTTTTATCAAGAAGTTGTGTCAACTCCGCTGCTTGCTCTGGCTCTCGACAACAGGCTGTTACATTCCAGCCATCTTGCAGATACTGTTTGACCATAGTCAGGCCCAGCCCACGGTTGGCGCCGGTTATAAAAAGATGTTTAGACATTTTTCTTCCTTGGATAGGAGTAATGAGGGCAGTCAAAGTTAATTTTTTAATTATAGTGAGACTAATGTACACATAAACAGTAAAATACTATATAACTCATAGCTGAGGCTTAAAAGTTAGGCCTTTTTATTAGCCAGAAACTCATCTATCAGTAAAGATAATTTATCATGAAAATGTTCTTCAAAATCATCTAAGTCACTTTTAAAATGATCTAGATATTGGGCGGCCTTATCATGACTTAATTGCTTCTGATTAACCGAATACTGCATCTCTGGCAAAGATTTATCATAGCGAGGAAGTGGCAGCCAGATAATGAAGTTGGCATCAACTTGTTTAAGTTCCTGATTGGCGAAGCGGCAGAAGTCGGCAATATAATCTAAGCCATCCGGTCCTAGGCAACCAGGCTCGATTCTACATAAGACCGTTAGTTTCTTCTCTTTGGGCAAGCTGATCGTTTTAGGCATTAATATAAACCAAACATTATCTGTCTCATCATTATAACGCTTATCCACTAAAGCGTAATTCAAAGCTTGTAACATAATTATCACAGTTAGTGCTGTTTTCCATTATTTCTACAGTTATTTATGACACCTCAAAGCTTACCAGCTAACTTTTGCTTTGTCTGTTGCACTCGTTATCATCACGTAAATAGTTAGATAGCTCAGTTTACTATTTAATGTTTAAAGTCTTATCAGGATAGGTGGAGATTGAGGTGCAATCCCCACCTATCCTGTACCCAAAATCATGGATATGAGCTATCATCAGTGGTAAATAAAATTTAAGTGATTAGCCTTGGAAATTAAAGATTTTATATCACAAACAATCAGTTGTGAATCTGTTTTCGCTGTAGAAACCATTCAAACCCTCTGGAGTGGTTATGGTGAAATTGTCCGCTATCGACTCGAAGGACAAGCCTGTCCAGCCAGTATTATAGTCAAATCAATTCGTCCTCCCAAGCAGACTCAACATCCCAGAGGATGGAATACTTCGGCTTCCCATCAAAGAAAATTACTCTCTTACCGCGTAGAAGCCAATTGGTATCATACTTGGTCTAAGGTGTGTGATGAGGGCTCTCGAGTCCCCAGCTGTTATGGTTTATCATCCTATGATCGAATCGATGCCAGGGTTACCAGCTATGATGCAAATTCTCAGTGCTTCAATGATGATAATGCGGCTATTATCTTGCTCAGTGACCTCGATGCCGAAGGTTTCCCCTTACGGCATAATAGGTTAACCATAGAGCAAGCAAAGGTCTGTATCGAATGGCTTGCCTGTTTCCATGGCTATTTCATGGAGGAATCCCCTCTGGAAAGTTGGCCTGAAGGCCTATGGAAAACAGGTTGTTACTGGCACCTTGCCACACGAAAAGATGAATATCGAGCTATGCCTGAGTCTTCGATTAAACAGGCGGCCCACAAACTCGATACATTGTTAAGCCAAATCCGTTTTAAGACACTCGTTCATGGCGATGCCAAGGTCGCTAATTTCTGCTTCAGCGAGGACAGCTTACGAGTCGCCGCCGTCGACTTTCAATACGTTGGTGGTGGTTGTGGCATGAGAGATTTGGTGTATTTCCTCGGAAGCTGTTTGTCTGAAGAAGAATGTAAACAACATCACGCTTCCCTCACCCGCTTCTATTTTTGCAAACTCGATCAGGCATTAATTAACATAGGATCAGCAATATCTTCAAGGGATGTTGAACTGGAATGGCAGCCACTCTTTGCTATCGCTTGGGCCGATTTTCATCGATTTATTTTAGGCTGGGCACCCGAGCACTATAAAAATAATGAATTCAGTAGGAGTATGACCAAGCAGGCATTAAACAGTTTAACTTGAATCTTTTACTTACTCGGTTTGTCAAAAAACATGATGAATAGTGGGGTGCAGCTCGACTATGACTAAAATAATTGAGGGCTTAAATTACCCATATCAGTTAATTTCAACTAAACTTTGATACAAGAGAGCTAACGGATAAACGTAAATAGGCATAGCGCCAAATGTGTCAAAGGACACTTTTATTACAGTATCAGGGCTCTCTGCTTAGAGGATAAACTCGCCCTGTAAAAATATCAGCTCATCACTCTGTTACGATTTTAAAGATTCATCCCTCCCCTGACATGATATAAATGTATAATCATTTTTTCCTAAAATATGGCGTATGAATACATGTTAAATAAAACTTGCTGCCTTTTGTTTGCTTTATTTTCTAGCTATTCTTTCGCGACGGATATTGTTTTCATACACAGCTATCATACTGATTACCCGTGGGTTAAAGAGTATCGTGGTGGGTTTATGGATACTATTGCTGATCACAGCATCCTGGAATATGAAATGGATACCAAGCGACAGCCAACCATTGATTTTGATAAAATAGCCAAGCAGGCCCTTGCATTTATCGACATGAAAAAGCCTAAGTTAGTTGTACTTGCCGACGATAATGCACTCAAGTTACTCGGTCCAACGCTCGTAGAACAGGAAGTCCCCTTGGTGTTTCTTGGCATCAACGCTAATCCCAGACATTATATTAGACTAAATAAAAATGTATCTGGAACATTAGAACGTCCATTGCTTAAACGTTCCATCTTAATGTTACATGATCTTTTTCCCGAGATGAAAAAACTTAAAGTCTTGATGGACAGTAACCCTACCTCCTATGCCATATTAGAAACCTCTTTCGATGATAAATTTCATCAAAAAATTTCCGGAGTGGAAGTGGAGATATCATTGGAGAAGACTTTTAATGATTGGAAGATAAACACTGAGTCATTAAAAGACAATCATTACGATGCCCTTATCATAGCAAACTATGCGGCATTGACCGATGATCAAAAACAAAATGTCAGTCTAGATGAAGTTAGTGAGTGGACCAGCAAAAATACTCCTGTGCCCCTATTCGCTTTCTGGGGTTATTCGATTGGAAAAGGGAAAGCCATAGGTGGCCTGATCATCAGTGGGGTACAACAAGGAGTCGACGCAGCCAAAAAAGTGAATCAATATTTTATGACAGGTAAGCTTCCTGCTATTACTACACCTGTTAGAGGAAGCTTAATGTTCAGTGAATATGAACTCAAACGTTGGGATATCGAAGCCAAGAGTAAGATACTCAATAATAGTTTAATTTTAGAGTGACAAATTAATCTTACTCTTTAAGATCCGCTTCTTTAAAAAATTCGACCTCGCTCAGCAAGTTATCTATGGCTTGATCGAAACTGTCTAGACTTTGCTGCTCCATATAGGTTTTCAGTTTTACGATCAGATCTTTACTCAGTTCGATATGAGACTTCTTCTGTCGTTTCTTAATCTGAGATAGCTCTTTGCGTACCATTCTCCAACCATAGTCACTAAAATATCGATTCAAATTTTGGTTTAAGCGCGTCAAGGGATGGATAACACTTGCCAGATTTTTTCTCTCTTGTGTGACTTGTTGTAATAATTCCACCAGCGAAATATATTCTTTATTCTGTTTCTCATCTGCCGTTGCGACACTGGTACTAAACCAATCAGACTTCTGAGCAATTTCAGCCGGGTGAATAAGACGATAGATGAGAGGCAAGGCAAACGTGAGTTCGTCCACCTCCAATAACAATAATTTCCTTCCAGCTTTAGGTGATTCACCGTGATAGACCCATGGATGTTTGTAGTTCATCTTACTCCTTTCTCATCTTATTCTTTTTTTATGACTCTTATCTATGTTCATTTTTAAGAGTCAGTAATTTATTCTACTCATCAGTAATCGAAATGCTAGTAGAGGCCTCTAATCATGTCAAAAGCTATAGTATGGTGCAACCATTATTATCAGGTTATAGCTATACAATATAAACGCTTATTTTGTATCATTATTAATCTTTTTACGGCGTATAGAGTGGTTCAACCACTCTATAGTTCTGAGAGTGAATTCCAGTCAATACTCTCATTCATATAAAATTCACTGTACATTTTTCAATCTAAAATGTCTGTTAAAAGGTAATTGCAGTAAATACACTTTATGGAAATGTACTTGTCCAGGTACTAGAGTTCGAGTGTGAGTAATAATGACTTCAATATTGTTAACTTTAACCGGATGTATACCGTGAAATTTACCTGTGATCATTGAATCAATAAGAGTGAATAATCTTCCAACAAGCACAAATTAGATGACCGGTCATCAACTGCCTAACCTTCCATTTGCCCTGTTCTATTTTCATCCAACAATAATAGTGCGCCATTAATTGGTTTAAATCTAACCTAAATATACTACTACCAGTGATAATGACGATTATCACTGGTAGAGAAGCACGTCAAAAGCTATAATTTATGTCTGTTTCCAAGGAAATATCCATATTTAATCATGAATAAGCTCAGCATAAATCAGAATCATCGGCAGCAAGTCACTGGCGACAAGAGTTTCTTCGAGGAGCAGGAACTGCCCATCTCAATCTTTGACGATTTTAAGAGTGCGGCCAGTGAGACTGAATATGAAGTGGCGCCCAATACTCGCCGGGTCTATCGTTCTAGCTTCAATATTTTTACTCAATATTGTCAGCATCATGGTTTGAATAACCTACCCGCGGATCCACGTTCGGTGATCTCATTTATTGGACACCAAAAAGAACAAGTACATAAAAAGACAGGGGCCCAATTCTCTAAACAGACTATCACCACTCGCTTAGCGGCGATCCGTTTCTATCATATTCAGGCAGGTTTTCATTCGCCAACTGAGCACCCTCTGGTGATCCGAGTTATGCGTGGTTTAAGTAGAAATAAGCATAGAGTGATAACTGATTATGATCAGCAACCCATCATGTACGATGAACTCGAATTACTGTTACAAACTATAGACAAGCAAGGGCAAGAATTAACTAAGGCTCGTGATAAGGCCATTATTCAACTGGGTTTTCAAGGCGGGTTCCGTCGTTCTGAACTTGCAGAAATCCAAGTGAAGCACATCAACTTTCTACGCAATAAATTGAAAGTGAGACTGCCCTACTCTAAGAGTAATCAGCAAGGACACAGGGAGTGGAAAGATTTACCCGGGTCTGAACTGTTCTCGGCGTTCGGAGCCGTTAAACATTGGCTGGATGTTTCGCAATTATCACAAGGTCACCTTTTTCGTTCCCTGTCTCGAGATGGTCAGAGCCTCAGGCCTTACTCAGTGGTTAATCAAGCAAATTTAAATACCGATGAAAATCCCCCACAACTCAATCGAGGTTTTTTACGTGGCGATGATATTTATCAGATGATTAAGAAGTATTGTAGTAAAGCGGGTTTAAGTCCTGAATTTTATGGTGCCCACAGTTTACGCAGTGGTTGCGTCACTCAGCTCCATGAAAACGATAAGGACCATCTGTATATTATGGCGCGCACCGGTCATACGGATCCTCGCTCACTCAGACATTATCTAAAACCAAAAGATTAGTCATAGTCTTGCACGCATAATAAATACCGCTTATAACATTACAATAAAATGGTTACACCACTTTATTGTAATGTTATTTAACTGGCTGACTTATATGGTAGATTTAACTAGAAATTGCTCGATATCAACGCGTCTGAGCAGATTAAAATTAATATACTCAGCTATTCACTATTCAATACAACAAGCTCGATGCTTCAAATCTTAAAAGTAGTAAAAAAAAGCGAAGCTCTAGGCCCCGCTTGTTTTTACTCTACTCTTTGTTCACTTAAAACTTTCTGCTTCCATTAAAACTTCTTCAAGTAGCTATCTACACTGGCTTGTTCACGAGTCTTTAGCTTGACACAATTTTTCACTTTCTCATTGAGTTTAGCTAAAGTGCGTTTAAACTCAGGGGATGCTTCAAGCTTAGCTTCGAAGAAACTGTTAGTCTTTTCTAGCACGTCGAGATCAC
This sequence comes from Shewanella psychrophila, assembly GCF_002005305.1. Lineage (NCBI taxonomy): Bacteria > Pseudomonadati > Pseudomonadota > Gammaproteobacteria > Alteromonadales > Shewanellaceae > Shewanella > Shewanella psychrophila. Next base: position 987,470 of record NZ_CP014782.1, on the reverse strand, counting down.
AACCCGTACCTGTATAGTTAGGTAATTTGGCCACAGAAAAAGGAGGTATCTTAGCTTTTACTGCCTCGAAATTACTGTATATCCAGTCTCTAAATAGGGCTTCTCGAGCATGAGTATTAGTTTGACCACTCATTATATAGCGAAGATCCGGAGAGTTTAACTTGTCGGTTAAGCTGTAATCCAACATGGCTTTTTGTTGTTTTGGCTGGGCCACATAACCTAGGGCATTCAACAGTTTTGTGCGTTTCTGTGGGTTTTTCGTTGTTTCAACCCCCCCCTTAACCTGTTGAATTAACGCATTATCACCAAAATATATCGCGATCTGAAGTTGAGTGCCAATGAGATAAGTATCGACAGATTTATCGCCGGCCAAATAGGCCTGACTTGCCGCCTTAGCATCACGGATAATGGCCTTATCTTTCCCTTCAAATGCTAAGATAGCGATAAGACTAGGACGCAGTTTACTTATCTCGATGTTCTCGCCTGGCGTTGCAACCAAACCATATTTTTCGATAGCCACTTTTGCCTTAGCACTGATAAATTTAGCCCAATCGGCCTCGTTACTTTGGTCGATAAAGGTCGTCTTCTGGATTTGTAGGTAACGCAGCGCCGATGAAACAATTTGAGGATGAGCATCATCGATAAACTCGCCTAATATGGCCAAGAGATCACCGGCTGAAATAAAGCCACCATCAAGTAGCGCATCGGCAGATGAGATAAGCGCCTTGCGCTCTCTCGCCGTCAACTGAGTTTTTGCATTGGCAAGTAAGTGTGCTAATTGCCTGTCATCCAATAACCAACGGTAATAACCCATGGCATCGGCATCCGGATAGATCCAATCAGGGCTAAATTCAAGATCTAAGGTTTTTGTTTCACTGTCGAGCAATATGGTAGTCGATACTATCTTGTCGCCCTTACCATATTTTATAGACACAGGCACAACCCAAGTCTGAGCTGGAGCCTTGCTGCCTTCAAATACAAACCTTTGCTGAGAAAGCGTCAAGGACTGACCGTTAATGTCCACCGTAATTAAGGGGTATGAGGATTGCTCGATAAAAGTACTTAATACCTTACCCACATCTTTGCCCGAAGCCTTAGATAAGGCATTCCAAAGATCATCAGCCTGGGTATTTTTAAAGGCATTATCTTTGATGTACTGACGGATACCTTGCTTAAAGCTCTCTTCACCAATCCAGTTCTCAACCATAGACAAGACGGCAGAGCCCTTGCTGTAAGCTAGTCCTAAGCCATCCATGATATCGGCTTCAGTCTTAATTGGCTTACGAATAGGCTTAGTCGATAGGCGTGCATCCATACTCATTACACGGTTTTTTGATAAACGTAGATCCGATTCAAATTCAGGATGTAGCTGATGGGTAACTTTAGCAGCCATCCAGCTTGCGAATGCTTCGTTTAGCCATAAGTCGTTCCACCATTCCATAGTCACTAGATTACCGTACCATTGATGGGCAAGTTCATGGGCCACAACAGAAACTGACGATTGTTTAGTATTTTGATTCGCGCTCTGTTCATCCAGAAGCAAAATATCTTCTCTATAGGTCACCATCCCGGCGTTTTCCATGGCACCAAAAGGGAACTCTGGCACAGCAATCGAATCGAGTTTCTTATAGGGGTAATTGACACCAAAATATGACTCTAAAGCGCCGAGAATAGCTGGCATCTCTTTAACAGCATATTGAGCCAGATCTATTTTACCTTTGGTAGTGATCACTCGACCTGGGATCTTCATCCCTTCTATGGTCACCTCTTCAAATTGACCCACAGCATAGGCGATCAAATAGGAAGGTAATGGCTTGGTCTGAGCAAATACGTGAGTCGTTAACTCGCCTTCTACCTTAGTGCTCACCACAGGAGTATTACTGTAAACCTTTTCCTTGGATGGTGAAGTAATGGTGATCTGAAATGGGATCTTATATTCTGGCTCATCAAATACTGGGAAACTGCGACGAGCATCGCTCATCTCAAACTGAGTGAATAGGTAAGGTACACCGGCATCGACCGTCTTATACAAGCCTACAGATTGACGATTGTAAGGCGCGGTAAAATCGAGATGCAGGCTATAGCTGCCAGGCTCTATATCCTGTTCGCAGACAAGGTTAACGATACCTGTATCTAACATTTTCGCCGTCATTTCACAGGCTTGATCACCAGAGAGTTGAATATTTTTTGCCGTATAATCAACCCCATTGAGCTGAATGACCTTCGTCTTTTCAAGTACTTGGATCTTGATATCGGTACTGCCACTAAAATTATCTTTAGTAGGATCTAAAGCTAAGCTAACTGCTTGGGATACAGGCTTTGTTTGCTTACTTAAGACAAACTCATTTGCCTGAATTACTCCACTGCTTAGTAGAGACATTGACACCAATCCGGTGGCCATCACTCGATACATATCCATTCCTTTATTTCTACTGTACTGAAATTATCTAAGTTGTTAAACGAAACGCTGACAAATAAACAAGCAATATGTGGGGATTATCTCCACATAAAAATCACGACGATTAACATAAGTGACGTGATTTTAACAAAATAGATAAAGGTAAAGCTATAGCAGAAACCTAGAGTTACAACTTGGTGCGATCAGAATGGACTCTTACATTCAATCGTCATTGGCACACCTGAAACTGGATGTTCGAAACATAGTTGAGATGCATGTAACATCAATCGGCTAGACATAAAATACGCCTCATCCGTTGCATACAGATCGCAGCCCAGTATAGGGTGTCCTATATGTTGACTGTGTAATCTCAGTTGATGAGTGCGTCCTGTGACTGGCTCAAATTCAACCCGAGTCACTTGACGATGCCCCGCTCTGCCATCATCGAGAAAAAAGTTATCACCATGACTCTGAGTAAACCTGGATAGGACCTGAAATTGTGATTGGGCTGGCTTACCTGTAGCTTTGCAAAGCTTCATCAGTGGGAAGTTATCAATATCTTTTGCTATGCCGCAGTCTATTAAATCTGAGTCAGGCTCTAAGTTGCCATGGAGTATGGCCGTATAACGCTTGCTGACTCGCCTATCACTGAACTGCTTACATAAGAGTGCATTAATCTGTTTATTCATGGCAAGTAGCATGATACCGGAAGTGCCAAAGTCCAGTCGATGGATCAAGGTACAAGTCGGAAAATCCTGAACGAGTCGATAATGCACTGAGTCGATATTCAATGGATGCTTTCCCGATAGACTCAGTAAGCCGCTAGGCTTATTGATCACTAAGATATGTTCATCCCGAAAGAGTATATTAATCTCATCGAGACATTTGGGTACGATAAAAGGATCTGCTTGTGGCTGCATAATGGCTATCAGTTACTGTTGTTAGTTATTAATGTCAAAGCTGAGAGCGGATATTATACCAATTTCGTTCCTAGCTTGCAGTCACCAAGACACACCGGATGCTAGCTAAAAATTTTGTGCCCAAGGACATTTTGAAATCTAGTTGAAGCCGCTTACTTTAGAGGTATTGTTTAATGCTTTTGTTTAATTTAGGACTGGTATTACGCTCAATACCAAGCTGTACCTAAGCTGAACGCGCCAGCTAAAATAGACCTTTGTATTAAATACTCACTAGGCCAAGCTCACAAAAATGTTAATATCGTTATCAAATGACAAGAGCTATGGAATCTAGATGTTAAAACGTACACTCATCATATTAAGTGTGTTATCACTGCTATTCATCTTCATGTTGTCAGCTTTCAACTCTAAAGGCTACATGTTAAAGACGCAGTTAACCCTTAACGGTGTACAGGTGGGACCCACTGAAATAAAGCTTGAGAACGGTGAAACTAGCGAGTTTCCTCTGACTCTAGAAGATTTTAATTTTATTCGTTATACCTTATCTGAGAACCAAGACCAAGTAGATCTCACTGCTCAGCTAATTTTCCGCCAAGGTGATTTTCGAAATACCAATACCTTACCCAGTTTCTCTCTGATCCCTGATGGACAGCAGGCATCCATGGAATATAAGGCCGAAGCAAATGGTCCAAATATACATTGGTCCGTTACTGTGGCACCCACAGAGTAAGACCCTATAAAATGAGAGAATAAAAAAGCCCTGACTTAATCATCCGGGCTTTGTATTTTTTACTCATGGTAATGCTTAGAGTCAGCGTTAATTATTCAATGTTTATAACAGACAGTTAACTACAAAGCACTAATGACTTGCGGTTAACGACAAACCACTAAAGGCGCTATAGCCCCTAAGCATGATGTGGTACATACCAGATTGACTCACACTGATGGAACAGGTCTCTGTGTTACCATTTTTATAAGGACGACAATCGTAGGAGCCAGTCGTTGGTGCACTGCCCGCTTTCACATACAGATCGGCATCACCGCTGCCACCAGTAGTACTCACCGCGAGTTGTGATCCCGCCTCAACATAGACTTTGTAAGTTTGTTCAGAGCCCGTAGCCCCACTGAGTCCTGTCACAGCAACACCATTGGTTAAACAGTTTGCATCGGTGCAGTTTCCGCCACCACCTCCACCAGTTGAATAGCTGGCATTAAGGCTAGCGTTAGAATAAGTACTGTAACCATGGACCATCACGTACCATTTACCCGCAGCTGGATTGTTGAAACTACAAGACTCGCTATTTCCGGCTTTATAGGGACGACACTGATAACTTGTCTGAGTGGGTTGACTGCCCTGCTGCACATAGATATCCGCATCTCCACTGCCACCAGACAAAGTCACTGCTAATGAAGTTGCACCAGCAGGCACATCGATAAAGTAGTTACTCTCGGAGCCCGTAGTCCCACTCGTGCTCACACTCTGGTTATTCGTCAGTTCAGTTTCATCCACTGGACAATTATTACCACAACCCCCACCAGCACCTTCACCTTCCAGTGCAAACAATAACTCGTTAGGTGAGCCAGATTTTGCATCGGTTACCTTACCAGAACTGGCTCTTGAAGAGAGTAAGGCATCTACCTGTGAAGGAGTAAGCGAGGGAGTTTGATCCAGATAAAGTGCTGCTACACCAGCCACATGAGGCGCGGCCATTGAGGTACCACTGATAGTATTAGTCGCAGAGTTAGAATTGTACCAGGCAGATGTGATGCTTGATCCCGGTGCATAAATATCTAAACAGCTACCGTAGTTTGAGAAACTTGAACGACTATCACTGCTGGTTGTTGAGCCAACGGTAATCGCATCCACGGCCCTAGCAGGCGAGTAGTTACAAGCACTACTGTTATCGTTACCCGCGGCGACTACGAAGGAGATGCCCGCAGCCACTGCTGCATTCACCGCATCGTCAGTCGCTTGAGATGCTCCGCCCCCTAGGCTCATGTTGGCAACCGATGGGCCTTGAGCATTATTCTTTACCCAGTTGATCCCTGAGATCACCCCTGAGTTACTGCCCGAACCGCTACAACTAAGTACTCGAACGCCCACTACGCTGACATTTTTAGCAACACCATAGGTAGAACCGCCTATAGTACCGGCAACGTGAGTACCATGACCATTACAGTCAGTGGCATCATTATCGTTATCAATAAAGTCATAACCACTGCTGGCACGGCCACCAAATTCATTATGAGTGGTCAATACGCCGGTATCGATAACATACGCTGTGACACCGCTACCATCGAAATCGTAATGATAGTTACCGTCTAAAGGCAAGTCCCGTTGATCAACCCTGTCGAGTCCCCAAGTCGGGCTGGCTTGATCTCCCGCAGCGCTAACCATAGGGCTAATGGACATCATCTGATCTTGTTCTATGTACTTGACGTTGGGATCACTTCGAAGCGCCATCACCTCTTTCTTTGTCGCACCGATAAGAACGCCATTGAGCGCACTACCGAAGTTTTTCTTCACCTTAATATTAAAACGGTTGGCTAGCTGATCAGCTTGCTGAATCGCATAGCTTTGGACAGACATTTGATCAGAAAGATTAAGCACACTGGGTGTGTTGAACACCACAATATAGGTATCTTTAATAGCACGTGATTGTTCGACCTCAACCAACTGTGCTTGATACTCTTGTGCTTGAATAGAGACCGATGCTAATCCTGCAGTGACCGCTATTGCTATCAATTGTTTCTTATACATGGTTTAACTCCATTTTTATTAATTGTGCCTCAGGGGCATAATTAACCTAGTTCATTTAATGAATAGGCGTAATAAGAGTATAAAAAACAAGCATAAGCCGAGGCGAGTTTAACGTAACAATCTCTTTACATAATTAAAGATTATTGAAACCACACATAGATTAATGAAATAAATACCCCTTTCCATGATAATGAATCTAATTGTCACTATTTATAAGATAATGTAATATAATGCCTGATAAGTAATTGATTTATTATACGGCTAATGTTTACATCATTTTAACATCACTATTTTGATAACAAGTCTAAAATATCGACATATTACTTCGTTTTTACTAGTACCAATTAACTTGGTAAGCAAAAAGTATTAATCGTGTTATTTTATACTAATCAGTGTTAGTTAGGTGCTTGAGTTTAAATGTCAATAAGGTTATATGGAAGATGCGGGTGGGTGGTTCAGGCACAATAAACTGAATATAAGAGTACTTCTATCCAGTTTATTTATTCATGACAATGAGGACTGATAAGTTATAATCAGTTACTGATTTTATAAGCTTAGCCATTATCAACTTGTATTTTATATAACCCTCTCGTAATAAACCAATTCCAGATCGCCCAGTGGATCTTTGTGAATGCCTTTCTTAAGAAAGCTCATCCCTAGTTTCTCCATAATTTTAATCGAACCTAGGTTTTCTTCGAAGGCGATGGCCGAAGCCTTGTTAATCTTATTAGGTGCGGTAACCACATCCATCACCGCCCTTGCCGCTTCAGTTGCATAACCTTTACCCCAGGCAGCTTGTTTAAAGCGCCAGCCAAGTTCAAGGTTGTCCCACTCAGGCTCCTCATTGAAGAAATCCATGGGTCTAACCAATATCCAGCCCAGATATAGATGGGTCTCTAAAGTATCAGTCGGTTTAGCCGTTACCTTCCAGATCCCCCAGCCTTCGTCCTCATTGGCATAGCTCTCGAGTCTAGGGATAGAGATCTGACAAATGTCTTCCATAGTTGCCTTGTGCCCGCCATTGATATAAAGCATCACATCTTCATCTTGATCAAGCTCGAACAAGGCTTCGGCATCCTTACGAGTCATGAAATCAAACTCGAGCCTGTCAGTATCCGGAATTCTCATGTGTTACTCCTCTTTAGTCTTTACTGCTCTCTAAAGTAAGCATAAAGCATTTAACGCAACATTGGATTTAGCGAACAAAATCCCTGTGTTTTGTTCCAAGTATAGTATGCCCTATAGCCATTTCTATGATCCTGGCTATGCTCAATACATCTTCCCTATATGCATTGTTTATGCGCACTTTATGCAAAATTAAAAATATAACCCCGAGATATTTTTAACCTTTATTCGAAATGGTGCATATAAATTCACGCTAGATATCTGATACAGCTTGAGAACGGGCTAGAATATACTCAAATGATCAAATCCAACTAAACTTAACTACACATCTTGAGTCATGGTCAGAAGTTAATGCACAGTCCAACAGAGGAACTGCAGCACCTAGTCGATGTTATTGCGGCAAGTGTTGCCATCGTAGAACAAAAGCAAAACAAATCAGGTAAGGGGACAAAATTTCGCGTGGTCGCCCATAATGAACTCTTTCTGCGTATGCTGGGAAAAAGCAAACCGGGAAAAGTAATTCTCAAAACTTGCCTATTGGATAGCTTAACCTCGACTAGCGTTTCACAAGTTTTTAATACTTACTTACCACAAGTGTTCTCGTCCCTAGAACCCATAGAGATAGAGCAAACATTTGAATTAACCTCTGAGTCACCTTGGTGGCGACTATTTTTAAACCCGATGGAAAGTATGCCTAATCAACTCCAAAGGGTGATGATCATAGGTATTCATATGAGTGATAAACAGGAGTTACAGAGTGAGGTGAATAATGCGAGCGCCAGATTCAGCTCAGTCATAGATGCCGCCTTCGATGGCATTATCACAATGGACGATAAGCAAAATATCCAACTATTTAATCATGCGGCGGAAAAGATTTTTGGCTACAGCGCCGAAGAAATAATAGGCCAGAGTATCGCTAAGCTCATGAAAAAAAAGTTTAGGGCAAGTCATGCTGATTATATAAAACAATTTACAGACTCTGATATTCAGTCAAGAGACATGTTATCTCGAGTCATGATATCGGCAGTAAGAAAAGATAACAGTGAATTTCCAGTTGAGATAACCATATCCAAAATATCAATTAATGGGAATCTTGAGTTCACCGCAATTATAAGAGATATATCAAATCGAATTGCCTTTATCGAAAAGCTACAACATCAGGTGAATACAGATAATTTAACCGGACTCAATAATCGAAATCGTTTTGAGGGACAACTCAATGACACCCATCATCAATATAAACGTTTTGGCCATAATTTCTCTGTACTAATGATCGACCTAGATAGATTCAAAGTCGTGAACGATACCTACGGTCATCTTATTGGTGACAAGGTATTACAAGAGTTTGCTAAAAAAGCACAAGATGTATTAAGGGAGGTCGATATATTAGCCAGATTTGGCGGTGAGGAGTTTATTGCACTGCTACCTAATACTAAAATTGAAGCAGCTAAAGAGGTCGCCAATCGTATTCGAGTTTGTATATCCCAGCAAATGGTATTGAGTGAAAACCATGAAGCAGTCACCTTTACCGTTAGCATAGGTGTTGCTGAGATTGCAGCAGATGATGATACTGAGTCTATAGTGAGACGAGCCGACGAAGCTCTTTATCGCGCCAAAAACAGTGGCAGAAATCGAGTGTCAGATTGACGTTAAAAGCAAAGAAGCTGTCATCCCGGACTTGTTCCAGGATCCAGCTTTATCTTACCCAAAGAGATCACCCTGTGATCGTCAACTTAGCCCCATCAACCCACTGTCTCTTTCACCTATCAGCTATTTAAGTCTTTATGCAACTCTTCATACATCAGATCTCTCATCTTAAACTTTTGAATCTTGCCAGTTACTGTCATCGGGTATTCAGTGACAAACTTGATGTAACGCGGCACCTTAAAGTAAGCGATTTTTTCAGTGAGGAAGTGACGGATCTCATCTTCTATTTCCACGCAGCCAGGACGTAGCTTGATCCAGGCGCATACCTCTTCGCCATACTTGTCACTCTGTACACCAAATACGGCGGCATCTTGTACGTCGCCATGGGTATAGAGCTTTTCTTCAATCTCTCTAGGATAAATGTTCTCACCGCCGCGAATGATCATATCTTTGATACGGCCGACGATTTTAACGTAGCCTTCGTCATCCATCTCACCGATATCACCCGAGTGTAGCCAGCCTTGATTATCGATAGTTACCTGAGTCTTCTCTACATCATTCCAATAGCCATCCATCACGCAATACCCTCTTGCACATACTTCCCCCGCCTGATTAATTGCCACTGTTTGACCCGACTCATCGATAATTTTAACTTGGGTATGGGCCATGGCGCGGCCAACAGTAGTGACACGCTTGGAGAGCGGTGCATCAATTTCAGTAATATGATTAATAGGGCTGGTTTCTGTCTGGCCATAACCAATCAACACCTGTTTCATGTACATTAAATCTTGTACCCGGAGCATTACTTCCTCGGGACATGTCGCCCCAGCCATGATACCGGTACGCAACGAGCTTAAATCGAATTGCTTAAAGCAATCGTGCTCTAACATGGCAATAAACATGGTCGGCACCCCATGAAGTCCGGTGCACTGTTCACTTTCAACGGCGGATAACGTAGCCTGAGGCTCGAATGACTCACTAGGAAATACCGCAGCCGCGCCTTTGGCTATACACACCAAGTTGCCGAGTACCATGCCGAAACAATGATATAGCGGTACAGGAATACACAATTTATCTTCACTAGTGAGCTTCATGGCCTCGGCGACTAACAAGCCATTATTGAGGATATTATGATGACTCAGTGTCGCCCCTTTAGGGTTGCCAGTCGTCCCTGACGTGAATTGAATATTGATGGCATCACTGGCAGTTTGGCTAGCAGCAAGAGAATTTAGCCTTGCATGGTCATTATCGACTAAGGGGCGTTTTATCTGATTGAAGTTAAACATGCCTGGCGACAAGTCATCACCCATGCGGATCACAGATTTTAGCTCGGGCAGTGCGGAACATGTTAACTGACCTGGCTCATTGGTTAATAGCTCAGGGGCTAGCTCATAAAGCATCTCTATATAGTGGCTGGTTTTAAATTTCTCGGCGCAGATAATAGCAATACAGCCTACATTCGTAAGTGCATAATACAGTTCTTCGGGGCGGTAAGCTGGGTTAATACACACCATGATGGCGCCAATCTTGGCAGTAGCAAACTGAGTCAGGCACCACTCGATATTATTGGGAGACCAGATCCCTACTCTATCTCCAGGATTAATTCCCAGTTCAAGCAAGCCAATAGCCAATTCATCAATATGCTGCTGATATTGCTTATAAGTCCAACGCACATTTTGATGCTTTACAACAACTGCCAAGTTCTCTGGATAACGGCTCGCGATACCATCAAAATAGGTTCCTATGGTTTGAGACGCCAAAGGCGTATCTATCGGGCCTGAAAATTCGCTCATTGATAAAGGACATGAAAAGCTCGGGGATGGGCAATCGCTCGGACTAGAATCGACAACATCTAACATTAGGCCTCCTTGCACAGTTTATGATTTTTAATCGTTCACTAATGAACAACTTACTTGAATTGAATTAAATCTTAAACATAAATTAATCCGTTCATGCTGGAAAAGCGAAAAGAAAACCATGAGTATGGATTGGTACTTATCCATTCCGAGTTAGTTACTGGAGTTATTATGGCGATCACTTCTCTCGACCCTCACACAGCATTAATAGTGGTAGATCTACAAGTAGGCATTTTAGCACTAGACACCTGTCACCCGACACTGTCCGTTGTCGACAACACTTGCCAACTGCTTGAGCAGTTTCGAAACCTTCAATTACCCATAGTACTAGTGAATGTAGCAGGTGTTGCGGCAGGAAGAACCGAGCAGATACCGTCTAATGGCGAACGCCCTACTAATTGGAGCCAGTTAACGGAAGTGTTGCAGCCAGAATCAAAGGCGCATCTGATCACTAAGAGAACTTGGGGAGCGTTTACCGACACAGGCTTAGATGAATATTTAAAATCAAAAGGTGTCACTCAGGTCGTGATTACAGGCATAGCAACCAGTATAGGAGTAGAATCAACGGCTCGCCAAGCATGGGAACTCGGTTACAACATCACCTTACCCACTGATGCGATGACAGATTTTAATCTGGACGTGCACCACAATAGTGTCAATTTTATATTTCCTCGCATGTCAGAAACTGGCTCTACACAAGACGTATTAGCGTTGATGAAAGAGACTTTTGTTTCAAGCAAACAAGATGGCCGAGACTTGTCATACTAAGACGGCCTTCGCCTTATTGTTGATTCTAGAAAATGGATTCCGGCCAACGAGCATGCCGGAATGACAAGGGAGTAGATATCACTTTTCCTCTTCTTAGATTGTCGTCCCGGACTTGTTCCGGGATCCACCCTCGGCTTGTTATATTGAACATAGAAAATAACAAGCATGCCGGAATGACAAGTTGAGTGTAGATGTCATCAGTACTTTACTTGATGTCCCTGACCGTCATGGACGATGGAAATGTCGATTCAGCTCTAACAGCCCACATAGTGAGCACCGCCTTAGCTCTTCCAACAAAGTGCCCTCTTCGCTCAACCTACGCAGCGCCTTCTTAACCCTTAAAACCCAGTAACGTCTTAGTTTTTCAACGAAGTGACCCTTAAAGTGCATCTTAGCTAGCCCAATCCACTCAAACTCTGTATAATTCGCGACCTAATTTATTCATATTAATGCACGTTGTTATTTTGGCCTGAGTTTTAAAAAGCGAGTCAATTCAAAACCTGCCTGTACACCTAGGAACATTTCTTTGATATCCACCGCGAACATCACCATGCAGTTTGGCGCTGAGCCTTTGTTTGAAAACATTTCAGCGAAATTTGGACACGGCAACCGTTACGGCCTTATTGGCGCGAACGGCTGTGGTAAATCCACATTCATGAAAATCCTCAGTGGCGCTTTAGCACCAAGCTCAGGCAATGTCTCTATCACACCGGGCCTTAAAGTCGGTACATTGAGCCAAGATCAGTTTGCGTTTGAGCAATACAGTGTTGTCGATACCGTGATCATGGGTGATGCGAAACTTTGGGAAGTAAAGCAAGAACGTGACCGCATCTACTCGCTACCGGAAATGAGCGAAGAAGACGGCATGAAGGTCGCCGAACTCGAGAGTGAGTTTGCCGAGATGGACGGTTATAGCGCCGAGTCTCGTGCCGGGGAAATCTTGCTAGAAGCGGGTATTGAAGAAGATTTTCACTTTGGTTTAATGCAGCAAGTTGCTCCAGGTTGGAAATTACGTGTGCTTCTGGCACAGGCATTATTTGCTAACCCAGACATCTTGCTACTCGATGAGCCTACCAACAACTTGGATATCCATACCATTTCTTGGTTAGCAGTGGAGCTTAATAAACGTAAATGCACCATGATCATCATCTCTCACGACAGACATTTCCTTAACTCTGTCTGTACCCATATGGCTGATATCGATTACGGCGAACTACGTATCTACCCAGGTAACTACGAATATTTCCTTGAAGCATCTGGCCTTATCCAGGAGCAACTATTAGCCGGTAACGCTAAGAAGAGCGCCGAGATGGCCGAATTACAGGACTTTGTTAACCGCTTCGGTGCCAACGCATCTAAAGCTAAACAAGCCAGTTCTCGTGCCAAGAAACTTGATAAAATCAGCTTGGATGAAGTCAAATCTTCTAGCCGTATGACACCGTCTTTGCGTTTCGATGAAAGTAAGAAAATGCACCGCCAAGCACTCGTTATCGAAGAGCTTGGACATGGCTTCGACGATGAAACCTTATTTGAAGGCGGCGAGCTGATCCTCGAAGCTGGCGCCAAGTTAGCCGTTATCGGTGAAAACGGTGTCGGTAAGACCACCCTACTTCGCTGCCTAGTCAACGAATTAGCAAACAATCATGGCATAATTAAATGGTCAGAAAATGCCGCAATCGGTTACTGCCCACAAGATAGCACTGCTGATTTCGATAATGACCTGACGTTATTTGACTGGATGTCACAGTGGCGCACACCTAAGCACAACGATCTTATGGTCCGTGGCATGTTAGGTCGTCTATTGTTTACCGAAGACGATGCCAACAAGAAAGCAAAGAACTGCTCCGGTGGAGAGAAAAACCGTCTATTATTCGGCAAGCTGATGATGCAAGACATCAACGTGCTAATCATGGATGAGCCAACTAACCACATGGATATGGAAGCCATCGAAGCATTAAACAATGCGCTTAAATTATTCGAAGGCACTCTTATCTTCGTCAGCCATGACCGTGAGTTCGTATCATCATTGGCCACACACATCATAGACGTGAAAGACAAGACATTAGTCAACTTCCACGGCACCTTCGATGAATACCTAGCCAGTAAGGCTGAAGCCGAAGCCAGAAAAGTCGCTTAACCTGACTCAGTAGCTTTGCTTATAAATAGCTTGCATAAAAAACGCGCCAGACTTTAGTCTGGCGTTTTTGTTTGTGTTCATTTTATTTATACCAATCGATATAAAGGTGTGGTCACTCAGCGAGAGTTTAGTGCTTCAGAGGCAAGGCAACGAGTGAGGAACATAGTTATTCTACGTTTAAGCTCGTTAACGCCGTATCGGAAGCGCTAAAACTCGCTATCGACAATCCCTAAGCCCAAATAGCTGGCATCGGGATTATCCGAAATACCTACTGCTTACCGTCTAAACGTTTCTTAAGATTAAGTGCAGCATCGGCAGCTAACAAACGCATAAATTCAGAGCCATTGTCCTGCCCATTTTGTCCGCCTCCGATCACAATTTCAGGCACAAGACGACTGTTACCTAAGCTGTTGAATAAAGCTGTTTGGATTTTTACTTCCGCCTTTAATGTTTCATCGAAAACATACTTAGGATCAAGTGCTGCAGACTTAGCCCTTTGACGAGCTTCGGCTAGTACATCCATGCCTTGCGCCTCTAAGCGTTGCTGTTTTAAAATTTCTGCTTGTTCTTTAGCGAGCTCAGCTTTTACGGCCACACGTTGCTGCGCAGAAATAATCGCATTAGCTTTAACCCTCTCGGCGTCAATTTGCTCTTTAATTTTTAACTTTTCAGATTCAGCTCTTTGCTTAGCAATAGCTTGTTCACCTAAAGCGACTTCGGTACGAGCTTGTTGCTCAGCTTTCTTAAGGTTTTGTCTTGCAAGAGCTTCATCGGCAGCGGCCTGCTTTTGTGCTTCAAGCCTAGCGTTCACTTTACTCTCGTAATCAATATCGATAATACTCGCATCGACTACCGTGATCCCATAGGCACCCAAGATAGCCGAGTTACGCAATGGCTCACCTCTTTCATTCTCTTTTACCTTGATGGTGACACGTTGTTGTTTACTTAAGTTATTAAACTCGCCAGTTTTAGTACGGCTTCCGGAACCGAAAATTTGCTCAGTAACAAAAATCCCATTAACCAATTGATCAGAAAAATCTTGGCTGAGTTGTCCGTTCCCACCAGAGTAATGCTGTTCTACTGACATCATTCTAGCAGAGGCCTTCACATTTTCAGTTGTCGCACGCATCAATAGATTTGAGATTAACGTTTCTTGAGAACCAAATTCTTCGTGGATTTTGAGTAATCCCCGTAATGAACCAGATTCACTGGCAGAAACATTACCTGGTAATCTAAAACGCGCAACGCCTCTGGCATCACCCGTTGTCGTATCAAGGAATCGTATAGGGATTAATGGCACCAAGGCACTGGCCGTTGCGGCGTCATCACCGGTAAAATTAATCGAAATCACTTTTTTATAGGCTGATACTGTACCAAAGGCTTTAAAATAAGGTCCAGCTTGACTGATAACCGTAAGGTTTCCAGTGAATGCCGATTGGTGAACCAGACGCTCGTCCGCCTCATTCCAGGCGACCATTTGTGAGATTAACGTCGCGATGACCACCAACACAGTGATAAATGCAGCAATTAAAATCATGTTGCGACGTCCAAGTCGGGCTAATAAAGAACTCTTTGTGACTCGCTGAGCAGATTGAACATTACTATCCATGTTTGTTGGTCTCCATATTTAACTTCTTTTTGACAAAGTAGACAATTTCTTGCTCTGTTAACTGAGCACAAAAACTACCAGACCTATGCAACTGTATAAAGGTCGCCAAAATGTCTTGTTTACTTTGTGATGTTTTATCTTGGTTTTCTTGATTTTGATTCTTTTCAATAAGCTGGGTGATTAACTCATCCACTATCGTATCTTCATCAAATAACACATTATATTCTTTAGATTTGCTGATCCGGCCTTTATGTATATTGCGATAAATAACATAAAGTGCCGCGCACAAGATAATAATGAGCACACTCAAGCCTGTAATATAAAAAAACATAATCTCTACTTATATGTTGTTTTGAATATTCAATTTGGTGTAACAAGCACAAGCGTGAGCCCATAAATGTTACACCTAAGCATTTTACAGGATAAAAGTGTAAATAGCAGGTTAGGTATGGTCTAGAGTATTGATTGTTTATGTAAATTTATGATTAAAAAACAGCGAAGAAACATAGAGAGGTTCTAACCTATTATCTGGATTATAGGATTGGTTTAAACAATAGATTCCGGCCAACAAGCATGCAGGAACGACCATGTAGATGTTCCATAGTTTTCCCTACCTCTAAGCCCTTCCCACCCGCGCAGTAAACATCGTTTCAGCCCTATACTTTTTGCTTCTTTAACTGCAAAAAACACATCACAGACAGTAGAGTAAAGAAAGCGGGGTCGCTCCAGCCTAAACCGACAAATATTCCAGTGAGTCCCGCATAAGTAGTGATAATTACGCCCAGGAGATTTGAGATCATTAAGGCTAGAAATAACCTCTTCGCAATCGCGCCCACTTCTATATCACGGAGTAATAAGCTGACGGCAGCAATACCCCCTAGAAATATCGAAGTATGCTGTGAAAGAAAATAAGCGTACTGATCATTAATCTCGACTCCATACATGGGCCACATCAAGGTAGGGACAAAAAATAGAGCCAATGCAAAAACCGTGTATATACCACCATGGACCGTTAAAAAAGTTCTGTTGTTCATAATATTATCCTACTTATCGTTACTTACTGATTTACAACTACTTAAATCTCTGCTGACTTAGCAAATAGGCTTACTGACTCACTAATCTAATAGAGGAGCCTGATTAATTTGTGATAATCGAGTGTTCACATCAAAAATTATGCCTCTGATGTTTGATATCCCCATCTTCTTTAAACGAGCGCTGTGCATTTTCAAGTACGCTTGAGCACTGGGCTCGTCTTCAAACAGATAAAGACCGCCACCGAGTTGTGAGACTTCATTTTCTGTCCAAATTTTCCAGATCATTCCAGGCTCATGATTAATTGACCCAGCCAACTCGAGCATCTGGCTCGCCATTTCATCGCCGAATGGGCCACTAAAACCAAAATCGACTTGTAGTAATTTCTTCATTTTACTTTCCACCTAATAACTAAGTTCATTGTAAATTGAGAGCTGCTAGTGCCTCTCAAGCTTAGGTGTCATAATACCTTCATGAATTGAACAGAAAAGTTCATAATATTGCGCCTTAATGTGGATAAAACTGACCAATGAGACTAAAAACAACTCTGGATCAATGGCTAACCTTGTATGAGATTGATCGTGCTGGCAGCATTCAGGCCGCAGCGACACAATTAAACAAGAGCCATACCACGCTTATCTATGCGGTTAGAAAGCTGGAGCAGCAGCTAGGCGTTGACTTAGTCGAAGTGAAAGCCCGCAGAGCCGTACTCACTGATGATGGGAAATCTCTACTTCGCCGGGCAGACTCTATGTTAGAGCAAGCCCGTGAGCTTGAGGAAATGAGTACACAGTTGGCCAAAGGAATTGAGTCTGAAATCACCGTCGCCATAGATCATCTTTGTGACCGTAGTTGGTTGTATCAACCAATTGCAGAATTTTTAAAAGACAATAGAAATACCTCGATTCAAGTCGTCGAAACTTCGCTATCAAAAACATCTGACATGGTCACAAGCCAACAAGCTGATATTTCTATCATCACCTTACCCATAACAAACTACCCTTCGGAAGCGTTCGGCATAATCACCATGCTACCGGTGGTAGCCAAGAACCATCCATTGGCAGATAAACAGGCTTTATCCTTAGCAGATTTCACCACTAACTGCCAAATTGTAGTAAGAGATCTTGGCCGTAACTCAAAGCAAGATGTAGGTTGGCTTAAAGCTCAGCAGCGTATTACGCTAGATACTTTCGATCACGCATGGGAAGCCGTCGAACAAGGCGTAGGTTTTTGCCGTATGCCTGAGCATCTGTTAAAAAGCCGAGATTCAAGCAAGATCACAGTGTTGAAAATAGAAAATGCTGACATGTACCAGGTCCCTATTCACCTGACCTTGCCAAAAGGTGCTAAAACAGGTCCAGCAGCAAAATGTCTATTTGAAATATTACTAGAGAGTAGAAAACAGAGATTAGCAATATAATATTAAAGCAGCTCTGATCTATAACAGCATCTAGCGTGATAATGCAAAGATGCAGCTATAGATATACAAGATCAAATAAGTCTCTACATTTTTGTCATCCCGGACTTGTTCTGGGAGCCAGCTTTTACCTTTTAGTTCTAAAGAATAGATTCCGGCCAACAAACATGCCGGAATGACAGAGGTAAACATGACGGAATGACAAAATAAGCATCATCTGCCACTCCTCTTTTATCGTATTCTGACCTACAGGGTCTGTTATATTCCGATATCCCTATCGGTCAGGGCGAAAATTTAATGGTCACCACTTCTTTAGCTGTCTTCCCGGACTCGTTCCGGGATCCAGCTTTTTGTCTTTAAGTTCTAAAGAATGGATTCCGGCCAACAAACATGCCGGAATGACAGAGGTAAACACGACGGATTGACGAGGCAGTTGTGAAGCCCCTCTTTGTGCTCGAAGCTATTACCGGCTTTGCTTTACCAGCGCTAGCGTCTTCTTAGCTCCACCCGTTCACACAGTGAGCATCGTCTATGTTCTACCTATCCTGCAAGCGAATGATCTCTTCATCGACCCATTTTAATAGCTGCTTGATGGCTTTTGAGAGGATCTGGTTTTGACGCACAATATAACCAAGACTTGTAGTGGGAAATTCGGGTAACGGCGTCACTTGGGTCTTTAAGTTTCCCTTAGTAAAAATTGAAAACTCGGGCACTATCGCCACACCGAACCCTGCTTCTGCCCAGTCTATTTGTGCATCAACACTGCCCACTTCCATAATTCGGTACTTGGGTAAATTCAATGACGGCAGCGCTAAATCGAGTAAGTCTCGGGTGCGGGTATCGTGACCCAATAAAATCAAGGTAGGTTCTCTCTCTAAAGCTATCTCTGGCTGTAGTTTCGCCCGTTGCCATAGCGCTAGGTTATCTCCAAGTGCACACCAGCGTATCTGTTGTAACTGGGTGAAATGTAGCGGTTGACTCTCTTTTTGGGCGATCACAAAACCCAAATCCGCTTGTGCATTTTTAACCAGTTCAGATGCTTGTGAAGAGGTGGTATTTAACAGCGAAAAATCGATCCCAGGAAATTCAGCTTTAAACAACTGAAATGGTGAGATCAAGAGTAACCGAGAAATTATGTCACTGGCCGCAATCGTGAGCGTTCCTTGGCTAAGATCATTAATCGCGTTGAGATCTGACTGGCAGACCTGTAACTCCATTAACGTTTTTTGGCTGGTATGCAGTAATCGAACACCCGCTTGGGTTAAGTGAAACGGATTGCGTTCAATGAGCTTAACTCGCGTCATTTTCTCTAATTGCTTGATATGTAAACTGACATTAGGTTGGGTCATGTGCAGCGCAGCAGCTGCCTTACCAAAGTGTTGGTGCTGCGCTAAGGTGACAAACGTTCTAAGCCAATTGAGCTCAAACATAGCTTTTACCTGGTTATTTAAATCATTTCTCTCGCCATGATATATGAGTTGCTTATCAAAATGATAATTATTATTAATTTTCCATATCCTAATTATTGAATTAGCATAGTCACTTAATTATTCAGGAGTGTGAGTTATGCCGTCTATTGTTGTTGTGGGTGCTAATTGGGGCGATGAAGGAAAAGGCCGTATCGTTGATTTTCTTGCGGCAGATGCCTCTGCAAGCATTCGTTTTCAAGGTGGTAATAATGCGGGCCATACCGTCGTCAATGACTTTGGTTCCTTTAAATTACACCAGCTTCCGAGTGGCATATTCAACCCAGACTGTACGGCAGTACTCGGTCCAGGCATGGTCATCAGCCCTGCGGCATTAAGCGAAGAAATTGCCGAGGTGAAAGCCGCTGGTGTCAGTGTAAAGTTACACATTTCAGATCGCGCCACTTTATGTCTGCCTCTACACGCACTCGAAGATACTCTGGAAGAAGAGCGTCTAGGCGATGGTGCTTACGGTTCTACTCGTCAAGGTATAGCACCCGCCTATGGCGATCGTGTCATGAAAAAAGGCATTCTTGTGGGCTGGTTAATGCAACCTGAAGTGTTGCTTGAACGTATTCAATTTATGCTCGATTGGAAAATGCCACAATTAAAAGCCCTATACCCAAGTTGCGACTTTAGCCAAAGCGCTGAAGAGATGACAGCATGGTTATTAGAAGTCACGGCGCCTTGGCGTGAATTTATCTGTAACGTGACTGAGCCGCTAAAAGTCATGCAAAGCAAGCAAGCCAACTTACTGTTTGAAGCGCAACTCGGTGCAGGCCGCGACTTGGTTTATGGTGAATACCCATGGACAACTTCTTCAAATGTAACCGCAGCTTATGCAGGTATTGGCAGTGGATTACCAGCACTACGCCCGGAACGCATCATTGCCGTGGCGAAATCATTCAGCTCTTCTGTAGGCACTGGAACATTAGTAACAGCAATGGAAGAGCAAGATAACTTCCGTGAAGCATCTAATGAATACGGAGCAGTAACAGGTCGTCCTCGTGATATGGGTTACTTTGATGCTGTCGCAACCCGTAATGGTGTCGAGTTACAAGCCGCTACCGAAATCGCATTGACTAAGATTGACTGCTTAACTGGCATGAAAGATCTAAAAATCTGTGTATCTTACACTGGTGAGCACACACAAAACCCAATCTGGCCACAAACTGCTGCCCTAACGCCTATCTATGAGGATATGCAAGGTTGGAGTGAAGACATCACAGGTTGCCGTACATTTGCCAGCCTCCCCCAAGCCGCACAATCTTATGTACTTCGCATCGAAGCGTTAATGGGTGTACCAATCAAAATGGTATCAGTAGGCCCAGAACGTGAGCAGATGATCCTTAGATAGTAGAGTGAAGCGAGGTCGAACTGGCCTTTTAACAAGGATGTTATTACCAGAACCGAGAAGCAATTATCGACCCGGTCTTTCTCGTTCCGGGTTCCAACTACATATACGTCATACCGGACTTGTTCCGGTATCTAGCTTTAGAGCTTGATTCGAAGACTAGATTCCGGCCAACAAGAACACCGGAATGACAATAGGTGTAAACTTCAACTTTACCCTACATATACGTCATACCGGACTGGTTCCGGTACCTAGCTTTAGGCTTGATTCAAAGACTAGGTTCCGGCCAACAAGCGTACCGAAATGACAGTAGCTAGACATGACTGGACGACTCTCAGTTCATACTATGAGCCCCTCTTAGCACTTCCTGCTGCATCGTCTTTGCCTTACCAATGCAATGTCTTCTCTGTTTCTACAGCGCAGCGTCATCTCAGCTTTACCCTACCTCCCAGCTCTTTCTGCTCATGAAGTGAGCATCATTTTAGCCTTATAAAACCTTCAATATCCCCGCTACACAGAATAGGCATAGCAGCTTGTAGTTTATCCATGGGCCAATCCCACCACTTCATCTCGAGTAACTGGGCAATTACCTGCTCATTGAATCGCTTCTTTATCACTCTATTGTTGGCTACTACTAGGCTATAAGGCTCGACATCTTTTGTGATCACTGCTCGAGCACCTATCACTGCGCCGTCACCAATTTGCACGCCAGGCATTATCATGGCTTCGCTGCCTATCCATACATCGTTCCCTATGACTGTATTTCCTGCACGCTCAAAGCCACTGTTAACCCCATCACCAAATGTGTCTGTCGCAAATGGAAAAGTAGAGATCCAATCTAGTCGATGGCCTTGATTTCCCGCCAACATAAAACAAGCGCCTGAAGCGATAGAGCAAAACTTACCAATGATGAGTTTATCGACCTCACCGTATATACCAGCTTCCCATACCTCACTGGTAGAGCCATCGCCGAGTAAATAACGCACGGCCTGATCCTCGAAAGACTTACCGTGATAAAAGCCTGAATAGTAAGTGTGATCACCCACCTCTATATTTGGGTTAGTGATCTGCTCTTTAAGCGTTCTAGACTCTAACCAGCTAGTAAATTCATTCATGACCATTTCCTATTTTATATCCTCAGATTAACTAGACAGCTTCACTATCAAGCACACTAAGTAAAATGCTTTAGTGCTTTTAGATTGCGTTTTTATTGAAACCTTCGTTGTAAAGAGTCTAACGAATCACTATTCTTACCAGAAGTGAGTAAATGGATAATCAGAATTACCATATGGAAATAAACTGGCTAGGTTACCTCCCCCTCTACATTCAGCTATGTGAAGAACGCAGCATTGCGGCAACCGCCAAACGCTTGGACTGCTCGACCGCTCATGTGAGTCGCCAGTTAGTAAAACTTGAAACCTTACTGAATAAGCAATTGATCCACAGGACCACACGCCAATTTGTTGTGACTGCAGACGGACAGGAGTTTTACAGGAACGCCAAAGCTTTGATGGAGCATGCCGAAGAGATAGACAGCAAAATATTTGATAGTGAAGCGACGAGAGGCAAGGTTAAGATTTCAGCTTCTGCTTCATTCGGTGCTAGTAGGCTCTCGGCTATTCTCACTGAGTTTAGTAAACAACATCCACAGATTGAGCTGGAAATCTCATTCACTGAGCAGCCAATAGACTTGATTGAAGCAGGTTTTGACCTAGCCGTATACCTAACCGACACACCTGCAGATGGCTATGTCGGACATAAGCTCAAATCAATCATCTGTGCAGCCTACGCTCACGAGAATTACATCAAGGCCAATGGCTATATTCTGCACCCGAGTGAATTAGCGGCGTATAACCACATCATCTATAAGAGTGAAATATTAAACCTGGATAGCTGGCAGTTTGTGCAAACAAAAACCAATGAAATTTTTAATGCCAAACTCACAGGAAACTTTAAAACTAACATGCTTCCATCTATGGTTGAAGCCATGTTAGCCGGCTGCGGTGTCGCCATGCTTGCAGACTTTGCCTTGGATAAACTCACAGAGGATGAAAGAAGCTCGATAATAAGATTACTGCCAGAATGGACAACCACAGGCGTACTGCCCCTGTATATCCTGTATCCAAAAAGAAAGCACCTCCCCAAACGAACAAGCTTACTCATAGAGCACTTAAAAAAACGCTTATCGAAATCGTAATAAGGCACAGTCTAATCATTCCGGGATCAGCTTTACTCTCGATATAGAAACATGGATTCCGGCCAACGAGCCTGCCAGAATGACTGTAGGTAAGAATACCAGAGAGACGAAAGAGGAACACTCCCGAGACACCATTTTGCTTTAACAGCTCATACGGCAAGTACCAGTTTAGATCTCAAACGAATGGTCATTATTACACTTCCAGCAACAGCATAGTCCTTGCTTGACCACCGTCTCTGCTCCATTAACGAAGTATTATCCTAGCTTCTCAGTTTAGTATCATTTTTTAAACTAAATTAAGGGATAAATAAGATAAGCCTGTGATAATAATATCAATCTGTTAGACCTTGTTTCGTGCAGTAAGCTTGGTTTAATAATCTTTCTGTCATAAAGAATCAACAGACAGGTGAAATGAGTAGCTGCACACAAAGTAAATAGGCTGTAATCGCTGTAAGTTAAAATCAAATCAGGAAAGTCATGAATCAAATTACCCTTATCGCATTAGTCACCTTAGCCGTATTAATCCTAGCAACTCTCATCATCATTCCGGTGACTAAACTAATGTTCAATATTGCAGTAACTGTCGTCCCTTTCATCATTGTCACGATTGGAGCTTACTTCATCTACCGACGTGTTCTAAAAAGGATTAGAGGGTAATTTAAAGACTGTACATAGAGTATTGTCACAGTAATCTTTAACCTATTTATCAAAAGTACAAATAATGTGTCATACCGGACTTGTTCCAGTATCTATTTTTAGCTTATATCTTGAGGCAGAGAGTAGATTACGGCCAACAAGCGTGCCGGAATGACAAGGTGGATGTCATCATTTACCGTCATACCGGACCTGTTCCGGTATCCATTTTTTTAGCTTATATCTTGAGGCAGAGAGTAGATTCCGGCCAATAAGCATGCCGGAATGACAAGGTGAGTGTAGATATCATCATTTACCGTCATACCGGACCTGTTCCGGTATCCATTTTAGCTTATATCTTGAGGCAGAGAATAGATTCCGGCCAGCAGCATACCGGAATGACGAGGTGGGTGTGGATGTCATCATTTACCGTCATACCAGACCTGTTCCGGTATCCATTTTAGCTTATATCTTGAGGCAGAGAATAGATTCCGGCCAACAAGCGTGCCGGAATGACAAGGTGAGTAAGGATGTCATCATTTACTGTCATACCGGACTTGTTCCGGTATCCATTTTTAGCTCTTATGTTGATTTAAAAGCTAGATTCCGGCCAGAAGCATACCGGAATGACGAAGTGTGTGTCATCTCAACTATTTTAACCCACCAAACTACTCGTATATTGACAGCTATTCGCATCTTTCATTCGGTGCAGGCTACAAGCTAAAAACTCCTTACCGCTTTTACTGTTGGTGCGCTTGACAAGCTTGCCAGAAACACATTCAGGGCAAACTTGTAGCTGGTGGTCACATTGGGCAGATGCGCAAATGTGATGGGTTTCATTACGTAACATAGGGGCGCTTTTACAGGATGTGCACGCGTCTAACTTAGTGTCACAGTAATGTTTGCCTAATGAGCAAGTGTAATAAAGGCCGTAGCGCCCTTGTGTGGGAATAAGTTTGCCTTCCTTACAGTCGGGGCAAGATAAAGACTCAATATACATAGGCGCAAGATCGCTGAGATAACAGCGAACATCGTTATTAAAAGTACGTAGCTCTTTCACAAAAACAGACTCTTTACCAAGTTCAGCTTGAACAAATACCGTCTTCTTAGCACGAGATAAGGCGACATAAAACAAGCGGCGCTCTTCGGTATAGGCATAAGTATCTAGTTTTGGCAGCAGAGCTTCTAAAATAGGATCGCTAGCTATCTTGCTCGGAAAACCATACTTGTCATCATTCACATCGAGCACGATAACAAAGTCGGCCTGCTTACCTTTTGAGCCATGGGCAGAAAAACCAGATATCTGTAACTGTGAATAACGCTTCTGCCAAACACTTAAATCCTTTAATGAAGATTTAAAACGACTGATCACCATGACACTTGTAGATTCAGTGTCAGCAGTTGACTTAGAGCTAATAGCTTCGACAATGCTATTAAAAGCCTGCTCTAAGCCTGTCTCTTTTGAGCTAATCAATAAACAGACTTCCGGATTATCACTGACAGCGTGAGTAGTCAGGGTTTTCTTAAGCTGTGCCGGATTAGCCTGAATAAAACTTGAGGCGACCTTCTCAATCCTATCGTTAAATCTAAAAGTCTTGTCTAAGGTGACAACTCGAGTCTCGCCAAACACCTGCTTAAATTCGGTGGTTAACTTAAGGTCGCTGCCGGTAAAGCGATAAATAGCCTGCCAATCATCGCCCACACAAAATAGCGCACAGCCTGGGCTTGAATCCCGCAACTGAGTCACCAATTTAGCGCGCTCTGCAGAAATATCCTGAAACTCATCGACCATGATGTATTTAAAACGAAATTGACCTTGGGTCTTCTGATGAAAATCACTGGCTTGAGTCATCTCAATACTTTGACTGATCATATCTGAAAAATCTAAAGTCTTAAGCGAGCTTAGGTGCGACTCATACTTGGCTATCACCCACCTAAACAGGTGCAAAAAAGCCTTCCATCTGACTTGATTATAAAGGGTACTTTTTTTATCAGCCTTATCCTTATTATTACTAACTGGCATCACCTTAATCAGCTCAAGATCGGCTAAAGAGAAGCTCGAAGCTTTAAAAAGAGACAGAAAACTCGACATTAGCCGACTGACATTACGGTAAACACCCAAAGCTTTTACCTGGGCAAACACCTCTTCAGGCGATATAGGCTTAAACAGCTGGTTTTGTGCCAGCCCTACCTGCTCACATCGCTCACATAACAGAGCCTCTAGACGTTGCTCCAGTTCGCCCAAGTCGGCTTGCCAACTAAACGTCTGCAATAAACAGGTGTTGTGGTGTTTATGAGTGTCAATTTTCCATTCACGGCTAAGGTTATAGGCAACTTTATCTATATCAGCACGGGTATTACCGTTTTTGTCGATGCCAAAATGCTCCAGATACGCATCGAGAGCCGGAATATAAAAGTCAGGCTGATATACACTTTTACCCGGCTCACTCACTAAAACACCATTTTCAGGCTGATACTTAGATTCATACTGAAACTGTATGCCGTGAGTAAACAGGTAATTACAGATCGTGAGCTCTTGAAAACTCTTCACCAAGTCACCGGAAAGGGCCCTTATCTCATTATTTTTAAGGTATGAGCGATATTGGCCCTGGGTTTGAAAGTCCAGCTCATTGACTTGGGGATACAGATAACGGCCAAAATATTCGGCAACAGGATCGGCCATTTTAGGATCGGCGACAATGGCGTCAATCTGTTGATCGACAAATTGCGTAAACTTTTTAGTATCACTGGCAAGCACAGACACTTGAGTTGAATTGCCTAAGTAAGATTGAATAATCTCTTTACCTAAACCGTGGAAAGTACTGACTTTTACTGAATTAAGGCCAGCTGTAGCATAAACCCGTTCTTTAAGTTCAACCATGGCATCTTTACCATAGGCCAACATTAAAATTTCTTCGGGTTTGGCCAACCCTTGCTTAACCAGATATGCAGCTTTAGCCGCCATGGTGCTGGTTTTTCCTGTACCGGCACCTGCGATCACTAAGGTATTATTTTCATCGATAACACACGCCTGACGCTGCAGTGGTGTTAGGGGGTTATCTTCTAACGAATCAAACAGAGCCTGATAAGCCTCTAGCTGCTTACCCTGCCACCATTGATTGTATTTAGCAGTAAACTGCTCTGGTTGTTTAATAAACTTAGCCAGTCGGCAATTGAGCTTAGTGACATCAAAACCTAAAGTTTTGAAATGCGTGGTTTGCTTAAACGAGGCCAAGCTCCCACTGTAACTTTGGTGTAAACGGGCTCGATCTGAATGGCGTAAATAACGTTGATGCAGGCCAAAGTCTTTATTAAAGTTGCTAATATCGGCCAGCAAGTTCTCATAAGTTTCCAGTAAAGCAGGCTTACAAAACATAAGTCTGTTGTGCTTAGCGAATTTAAACAGAGGCTTGCTCGGAATAAGCCTGAAAAAGGTAAACTTATTGCTCCCCCACACCAAAGTCTGAGTAAACCAACCCGCCCTCACCTCAACCGGTTGTTCAATGCTGGGGTAAGTGAATAATTTACCGTCAATGGTTAAGCCTTGCTCACACAAGCGCGCCGTTTTACCAAAAAACAGCCCTTGCAGAAAACCAAATTCAACCTCATGTCGCCTAAGCTCCATTTACAACCTCAGAAATACAAAATTCCCGAGCATATTAACAACTAAACGCATGTGGCAATAGTAAAGACTGTAGAGGCTTTGATTGTTACTCTCTCAAAATCATCAGCCACTCTTGGCAGCCTAGTCATACCGGACTGGTTCCGGTATCCAGCTTGTGATGTTGATTCTAAAACATGGATTCCGGCCAACAAGAGTGCCGGAATGACAATTGGTAAGCATACCGGAAAGACGGTTGGTAAGATTACGGGAATGACTAGGTAAGTGTAGATGTCATCACATCTTCTTTATTACTGTCTTCCCGGACTTGTTCCGGGATCCAGCCTTGGATATAGATTCTAAAATATGGATTCCGGCCAACAAGAGTGCCGGAATGACAATAGGTAAGCATACCGAAATGACGGTGGTAAGATTACGGGAATAACTAGATAGGGGTAGATGTCATCACATCTTCTTTTTATTGTCTTCCCGGACTTGTTCAGGGTTCCAGCCTTTATTTTTCAAACAATGGATTCCGGCTAACAGGAATGCCGGAAAGACAGTAGGTAAGCATGCTGGAATGACGAGGTGCGTTTAATATCTGTTTTACTCACCGTCTTTGTTTCTACAACGCATCGCCATACTGAGCTCAAACTCGCTTATGCTAAATCCCCCTCGGGCAAGACCTCAGTGACTGAATGAATTACCACCGTACCCCTTGCCCTTCATAAGCTTTAGAGAATGCATCTGACTGATAGTCGCTGCCTTTTTAATTTCATTTTTTAACTAGATCACGTAAACTGCGCGCCATAGATTATGAACCATATCCCCTGTTAGGTAACCACCCGATGATACGTCTAAACGAAGTCAAATTACCGTTAGATCATGACGATGATGCATTGCGCAATTTTGTGCTTGATAAACTGTCGATCACGACAGAGCAGCTTGTCGACATCCATATCTTTAAACGGGGTTATGATGCGCGTAAACGTAATAAAATCACCTTGATTTATACCCTTGATTTGACGTTTGACAATGTTGATGAAGATCAAGTGTTAGCACGATTTGAAGATGATCAACTAGTAAGAAAATCACCTGACACAAGTTATAAGTATGTCGCTCAAGCGCCTACGGATTTAGAAGAACGCCCCGTTGTTATTGGTATGGGTCCATGTGGTCTTTTTACCGGTTTAATTCTGGCTCAAATGGGCTTCAAGCCTATCATTTTAGAGCGTGGTAAATCCGTACATGAACGCGCAAAAGATACCTTCCGTTTCTGGCGTAAAGGTGAATTGAATACCGAGTCAAACGTACAGTTTGGTGAAGGTGGTGCCGGGACATTTTCTGACGGTAAATTATACAGCCAAGTAAAAGATCCCAACTTCCTCGGCTTAAAAGTAAAACAAGAATTCGTAGCCGCTGGTGCACCAGCTGAAATTATCTATGTCAGCAAGCCTCATATCGGTACATTCAAGCTAGTCACTATGGTTGAACGTATGCGCAGCAAGATCATCGAGCTTGGCGGTGAAATTCGTTTTGAAACCCGGGTTGAAGAGATCAATATCGTCGACAATCAAGTAACTGGTGTGACACTCAATGGCGGCGAAGTCATCAATTCGAAACATGTCACCTTGGCAATTGGACACAGCGCACGTGACACAGTGCAAATGTTGCATGATAAAGGCGTTTACCTTGAAGCGCAGTCTTTCTCGGTAGGTTTTCGCATTGAGCACAAACAGCAACTGATTGACCAAGCGCGCTTTGGTAGCAATGCGGGTCATCCGATTTTAGGTGCTGCAGATTACAAATTAGTGCATCACTGTAAAAGTGGTCGTTCGGTATATAGCTTCTGTATGTGCCCAGGCGGCGTTGTCGTGGCAGCCACATCAGAAACCGAAGCCGTGGTCACTAATGGTATGAGCCAATATTCACGCAGCGAGCGTAATGCCAACAGCGCCATTGTAGTGGGTGTTTCACCGAGCGATTTCAATAACGATCCGCTGCAAGGTATCGCACTACAGCGCGAGTTAGAGCGTAATGCCTATATCTTAGGCGGAAGTACTTACCAAGCTCCAGCACAACGAGTGGGCGATTTCTTGAAAGGGGTTGAAGCCAAGCCATACGGCGACGTTGAACCATCATATAAACCAGAAGTCACCATGACAGATCTCAGCACTAGCCTGCCTGATTTTGCCATTGAATCAATCCGTGAAGCCTTACCCGCGTTCAATAAGAAGATCCCCGGTTTTGCCCAAGATGATGCCATGCTCACTGGCGTAGAAACACGCACTTCATCACCGGTTCAAATCAAACGTAATGCAGGTTATCAGAGCATCAATACCAAAGGATTATACCCAGCCGGCGAAGGCGCAGGTTATGCAGGAGGCATTTTATCAGCTGGTATCGACGGAATAAAAATTGCTGAAGCCGTGGCCCTCGATATGCTAAAAGCGAAATAAACAGCCCAAGTTAGCTGCTGTCCCAATTGATTGACCATCTCGTCATGCCGAACTTGTCCCGTCATCCTGCTTCTGTCATCCCGGACTCGTTCCGGGATCCAGCTTTTGCCTTTAAGTTCAAAGAGTGGATTCCGGCCAACAAGCCTGCCGGAAAGACAGTAGGTATAGATGGCACTATTTACTCTTCTTTAGTTGTCATGCCGGACTCGTTCCGGTATCCAGCTTTTGCTTTAAATTCAAAGAATGGATTCCGGCCAACAAGCCTGCCAGAAAGACAGTAGGTATAGATGGCACTATTTACTCTTCTTTAGTTGTCATCCCGGACTCGTTCCGGGATCCAGCTTTTGTCTTTAAGTTCAAAGAATGGATTCCGGCCAACGAGAGTGCCGGAAAGACAAGGGGATATGTCATAGGCGCGACTTCAATTGCAGTCACCTGCCGCTCCTCTGATTGTCTTCCCGAATTTATTCCATCATCCTGTTTCTGTCATGCCGGACTCGTTCCGGGATCCATTCTTAGCTTCCCCGACACTAGCCCGTTAGCAATAAAGCTTCCCTCTCCCCTTTGTATAAACTCTTGTCAATGGGTAAATATTTACCCTTAACACTAATATTTACCATTAACGGGTAACTTAATACCCACTACCTTAAATTTAGGCGATTTCAATTAATGAGTATATAATTACCCTATAAAGTCATAATTGTCATTAAAGGTTACTTTTATGCCCATTAACAATATTTATGCGATGACCGACGAAGGCATCGCCCAAGAGCTTGGTTCGCGAATTGAACAGATGCGCCTTGAAGCGAACATCAGCCAAGAGAAACTCGCTGAAGAGGTGGGGATCACCCGAAAAACCTATAGGAACCTAATCAATGGCAATGGGAAGTTCCAGTGGGTGATCGCGGTACTTCGAGCGTTAAAACAACTTCAGCTTGTTGATGAATTCATCCCAGAAAAAACATATAGCCCGATGGCGTTACTTAAGCAGCAGGGAAAAAAGCGTAAAAGAGCCTCAGCATCAAACCGCAGTGCCACTACAGACGTGACCAACACACACTTAACCCGACACAGTCCCATTAAGGAAGAAGATAAATGGTGAACAAGAGTCCTAGCGTTGCACGAGTCAACATTGCCGGTGAGCTTGTTGGCGCACTCTCTATCGATAAGGGCATATGCTCTTTTCAATACGCTGATGGTTGGCTCAATAAGGGCATCGAAATATCCCCAATTCACTTACCTTTAAACGACAAGATCTATTCCTTTCCACGGCTTAATACAGAGACTTACAAAGGACTTCCTGGCGCATTTGCTGATACATTACCGGATGATTTTGGTAACGCCGTGATTGATGCTTGGTTGGCGCGACAAGGTCGTACCAAAGAAAATTTTACGGCGTTGGACCGTCTGCTCTACACTGGTAATCGAGGCATGGGGGCCTTAGAGTACGCCCCCGGTTATGGCACTGACAAGGGTAAACTATCAACACCGTTAGAGATCCAATCATTAATGGAGATGGCGCAAACCGTGCTGGATCAACGGGCAGGTATCGAGCTTGCATTCGAGCAGGACAAAGAAGCCGCATTAACTGAAATGATGCAAGTCGGCACTTCAGCGGGCGGCGCTCGCGCTAAAGCCGTCATCGGCATTAACCAAAATAGAACAGAGATCAGGAGTGGCCAAGTGGCCCTACCCCAAGGTTTTGAGCATTGGCTGTTGAAATTCGATGGCGTGAGTGAGTCCCTGTCTAGTAAAGAAACATTCGGGGATCCCAAAGGATATGGGAGAATGGAATACGCTTATTACTTGATGGCTCTCGATGCCGGAATTGAGATGCAACCCTGTGAATTATTGCATGACGGTGATCGCGCTCATTTCATGACCAAACGATTTGACCGTGATCATAATAAGAAATTTCACTATCAATCCCTCTGTGCAATGGCACATGCAGATTACAAAATACCGGGAGGCTATAGCTATGAACAACTTTTTTCGTTGATGCGACAGTTGGCTCTTCCTCGGTCTCAGGCTGTGCAAATGTTTAGACGGATGGTATTTAACATCGTGAGTCGCAATAACGATGATCACACCAAAAACTTTGGCTTTATGCTCAACCACGACAATGATTGGATCATAGCACCCGCTTTTGACATCGCTTATTCGTACAGACCAGATTCGTATTGGGTCAGTCAGAGCCAGCTGACGCTTAATGGCAAGCGTGATGACTTTAATATCAATGATCTGATGATCATCGGCAAATTGTTCCAAAAAGAAGCCAGTCTCGTGATAGAACAAGTAGTCGACTCCGTTTCAAAGTGGAACTACTTCGCCAAAGAGGCTGGGGTCTTTACGCACTTTCAAACTACCATTGGCAAACACCACCGCTTGGACATTTAAACCCGCGCAGACGTTGTCTTATTATGCAGTCCCAATTGAAGCTGTCATCTGACCATTTCGTCATCCCGATCTCCTGCTTCAGTCATCGACCGCCAAGGTCTGTGATATTCCCGATATCATTCCCCATATCCTCATATCCCCATATCTCTATGGGTCAAGGCGGAAATGTCGATTCGTGGTGACTATAAGGATATAGGAGGTACGAGTCCATGGAAGGACAAAGGTAGAATAATGCAGGAGCTATTATCGAGAGTGAAGCATGGATGCCAGAACCGAGAGCAATTATCGACCTGGCTTCTTATTATGCCGTCATCCCGGACTTGTTCCGGGATCCAGCTCTTGTCTTTAAGTTCAAAGAATGGATTCCGGCCAACAAGCCTGCCGGAAAGACTGTAGGTATAGATGATACTATTTACTCTTCTTTGGTTGTCATGCCGGACTTGTTCCGGTATCCAGCTTTTGCCTTTAAGTTCAAAGAATGGATTCCGGCCAATAAGCTTGCTGGAAAGACGAGGGCGAAGCAGGATGCCAGAACCGAGAGCTATTATCGACCTAGCTTCTTATTATGCCGTCATCCCGGACTTGTTAATGGATTCCGGCCAATAAGCTTGCTGGAAAGACGAGGGCGAAGCAGGATGCCAGAACCGAGAGCTATTATCGACCTAGCTTCTTATTATGCCGTCATCCCGGACTTGTTCCGGGATCCAGCTCTTGTCTTTAAGTCCTAAAAATGGATTCCGGCCAACAAGCCTGCCGGAAAGACTGTAGGTATAGATGATACTATTTACTCTTCTTTGGTTGTCATCCCGGACTTGTTCCGGGATCCAGATCTTGTCTTTAAGTTCAAAAATAGATTCCGGCCAACAAGCCTGCCGGAAAGACAGTAGGTATAGATGGCACTATTTACTCTTTTTTAGCTGTCATGCCGGACTCGTTCCGGTATCCAGCTTTTGCTTTAAGTTAAAAGAATGGATTCCGGCCAACGAGAGTGCCGGAAAGACAGTAGGTATAGATGATACTATTTACTCTTCTTTGGTTGTCATGCCGGACTCGTTCCGGGATCCAGCTCTTGTCTTTAGGTTCTAAAAAGTAGATTCCGGCCAACAAGAATGCCGGAAAGACGTGTAGATGTAGGCTTTATCATTGCCCTACTCTGATTGTTATCGTTGCGATTTCACTTGCAGCCACATGCCACTCCTCTGTGTGTCATCCCGGGCTTGTTCCGAGATCCCTTCTTAGCTTCCCTGACTTGCATCTACTAACTCATTAGCAGTCAAACTGAACTTCCTTGGACACATCGCTGAGCGACTTGATAAGCAATAGCGTTAATCTGATCTTGGTTATAGGTAATACGGTTTAATTTCGGGATGGTACCGACCAATTGCTTATGATTACTAATCGAAAATGGAGGCTTTGTTTGAGTTGTAACTTACCAAGCTGGAAAAACTAAAACAGGCAGTGCAACTGTGGATTGGCCAACAGCTTTTGACGTAAGAAAGACTTGCAAAGCCATATACTAAATCTCAAGTTAAAGACTTGGCTGCTCAGGAGTTACATCATTTTTGCATTTGCACTTGTTCTATTACACCAATAACTCCTTAAACTCTTTTCCCTTTAGCCAAAGCGGAGAACTGTTCTGTGCCGCGAGCTGGTATGCCCAAGTAGCTATTGCTTCAGAGCGCTGACTCTCACAAACAAAGTAGCTATTTAGCTCTGAGGTAATAATCTTTTCATGTTTTATGATGTTTTGTTCAAACCAGCGATCTTTATGTTTTTCTGCGGCTAAGTGATCACGTTTGGCGTTATTACACTTGCTGTGTGCAAGAACGAAGTTATGGCCAAGATCGGACGGATAACGAGCCCAGGGGATAAAGTGATCGACTTCGCCTTGTTCTTTCAACGGTTTCTTACAATAGAAGCAGTTGCCATGCTGTATCTGCAGCAATAATGGCCTCGCCTGGATGATGGCTTTGCGATCACTGCCGAACAGAAAGTCAGACAGATTGCCTTGACCACCAATTACATTTTGATTAGAAGCAAAGTCACATACCTTTTGCGTCCAGTGACTACGGGCCAGTGATACGACTAAGTCATGGAAACGCCTGAAACAGAATGCGATACCTGAGTTTAACTGAATGTGTTTTTTACTCTTGTCATGGGGATAGTAAAAACACTCAGGGTTACCAGCCAATAACTGTAATCGCCACAGCGGGCCTTCTTTGAGTGTTTTACGAGTCTCGTTGCATAACTTACGCCAGCCACTATGGGCTTTAAGTTGCGACAAGTTTCTTACCCCTTGGCTACGAAAAGTACTTAGATTATTGATTAACGCTGATTGCTTACCTGAATTTTGTAACAGCA
The DNA here is from genome assembly GCF_002005305.1 of Shewanella psychrophila. NCBI lineage: Bacteria > Pseudomonadati > Pseudomonadota > Gammaproteobacteria > Alteromonadales > Shewanellaceae > Shewanella > Shewanella psychrophila. Next base: position 953,335 of record NZ_CP014782.1, on the reverse strand, counting down.
GAAAAGGTTCGGCATCTGTAGCGCTAAATGGCAGCGAGTGTTGCCAGTAGAGTTCGATAAACTTCTCGACGATTTCATCTATGGTAATGATGCTGTCAGCTTCATGGCTTATATTCAAACTTGTATTTGAATCTGTATTCGAGCTTTTATTTGAGCCAGTATTTGGGCGTGTGTAATGAGCCTTTTCGATACAAATATCAGCCAGCGCATGAAGCAGTGCAAACTTATAGGTGGCGACAAAATCCCCCTCAATAAGCAAACGCTGTAAGTAAGCGATAAATTCGACCTGCTTTGTGGCATCGACCTCTTTCAAGGATGAGTCTTTTAAGAATGCATTATTCACCCAGTGACCTCATGCTTGCAGTTGAAACACTTGCGTGTACTAGCACTAAGGTTTGCCAATAGACTTCCGCCCTTCCTAGCTTGTCGGTTTCGTTTGCAGTGGTATCGATAACAGTTAGCCCCACACTTTCAGCAAGACACTCAAGTTCTTTGTCGCTTACTTGAAACATCTGACGCTCATCATTGCACGGGCCATGACGAAGCGTGATCACCAGTTTTCCATTTGGAGCGAGTAACTTAGCCAGTGTTCGTATCGAATCTGCTCGTTCTTGTATTGGAATGTGCATCCAGATGGCGCTAAGTAAAGTAAGATCGAATCTGGAGTCTAAACTTGTGACTTTAACTAAAGCCGGTAGCGCATCATCAAGCCAAGTGACATTGAGATCTTGAGTGAACTTTTGGCCTAAAGCAGCCAAGCCTTGTGCAGGCTCGACAGCGTACACTTCAACTGCTTGTTTTTCTGTGTCCAGCTCTGCCAGATACTTAACATCACGACCTACACCGGCGCCGATATCTAAGAAACGCAACTTAGCATTCTGTTCACTTAGCTTATTAGCGAGTAGCGAAGCTTCGGGTAACCTATGGGATGCTAAGGCAGGCTTAACTGATGATGGATTGAGGATACTGTTGAGATGAGGCAACCAAGACGCATGAACCTCTTCGAAAGACTTAGACAGATACTGCGCAGCCAAGTCATCGGCATGTTCATTATAGAAACTGATGTTAGTGCTGTAATAGAACTCAGTTGTCACGGCCGCGTTTCCCTCTGCGTTTTTTGATTAGATAATTGATAGTTACTTGATTGATATGACAATCAATTTAGTCAGTGACGTTACCATAGAGACGCAGGGAAAAGAATAGTGAAATGCCCAGTTTACTTGACCTAGAACATATGGCGGTCAGATGACGAATAAGTGAGGTCGCGAGTATCGAGCTGCGAGTGATAAAAAGCTAAGGACTAAACTTTCCCATTAAGCCTATCTACTAGCACTCAGGTATGGATAAATATATGAACACTGCCTTTCCGCCATGCTCATTGGCCCAAATCTACTGTTTAGAACTTAAAGACAAGAGCTGGCTCCCGGAACAAGCCCGGGAAGACGGCAAAAGCGTCAAGTGTGGCTGCCTAATGATTACGTCATTCCGGCGTCCTTACCTACTTGTCATTCCGGTATGCTCATTGACCGGAATCCAGTTTTATTTATGCAGTGCATTCGACATAGCGACGATATCGGCCATGACAGTCTTCTCGCCTAAATCAGCTAGGAATGAGAGGTGTTCGATCACCTTAACTTTCTGAAGGTTTTCTAGCTGAGGTGCGCCACCTAGTGCAAGTGCAGGAACAAAGCCGTACATTTCATCAGCTTCTAATGGACCAAGTTTGGCCATAGCACGGTCGAAAAGAGGGTTTTCATCTAGATCCTCTTCTTCCATGTCATCTTTTGTTTTAACAGCGAAAAATAAGTCAATAGTCCTTTCTTGGCCTCTTTCTTTTAACTTTTTTGTTTCATCAGCAGGGAGGAGCATTCCGAAATTTGTATCTATTTTTATACTCTGCCCCGATGTTTCTCCCCAGATAAAAAGCCGACCAAATGCACTACGCCCTATGACATAATACTTATCAATTCCGTCTAATTCTCTTTGCTCAAATGAAGTACCTGACAACCACTGCGTTAAAATATCTTTGTAGTCATCGGGGTTAACAGTCCAGAAGATACCCTTTCCCCAACCGCAAAAACCATATTCCTGCCAGTACTCTGATAAGTGTGCAGGTAGCTTACTCTCAAAAAAATTAAGCGCTTCAACTGTTGGCTGTTTAGATTTAATTGCTGGGCCAAAACCAGCGAAATTGTAAAAGTTATCAAAAAATTTGTTCATTTACTAACACCTTTTTATTTACATCGATGTAGGTCTAAATTCAACTTGGTATCTGTGTCAGCTTTACGGCTTATAGGCACAAGAGTGGAGGAGTTACGATAGGTTAGACTTATAGAATCAAGGCATCACATTGAGTGAACTTGGCTCTATTCCAATTGTTTTCTGGGCTTTCATTAGTTAACTCGTGTAGCTCTTTGAATAGTTTAAAAAGTGGATAGCCACCTTTCAAATCATGTTCAATAGCACTTTTTGAAGTGTAAGTTGTATCAAATTCAGCAGCGCTTTCAAAAAATTCAACTGCTATTTTGCAATCAATCCATTCTTCATCAATTTGATTAATCATATGTTCGGCAATAGCAAGTGTATATCGAATCAATTGTTCTCAAGGTTTATCCTCTAGGTTGATTTATTAATGTTACTGATTTCTTTTTTCCATCAATAAGGTATGTAACATCAAAAGCTTCAGGTCTATTGCTGTTTTTATCATATATAGCATCTATACTGACGTTAACTTTCTTAGGTGGATCGCCTTTCAATGCATCAGCCCACTTGTTTTCCATCCGCTTTCAAGCACCTTTATTTAGATTTCCATCCATGGCTGCATAATTTATCTGCTCCCCTGAGCCGGCGTTGTTGATCAAATCCTCGCTATAGATGCAGCTACTCCAAGGGTTTGAGCTAACTAGGCAGCCTGTTTCCTAACTGGCATTCCTAGTCTTATGACTTTGTTCATTGCCTTTACACCTGCCAGCGCTTCACCTACTTGAGCATTATAATCTCGTAGGCTAAGTTTCGGACTAATTAGTTGCTTATATCGGTACATTGCTGTTTCAGATAGTGACCGTAAGTGATAGTCATTTTCCTTCTTCCATTGCGCTAACTCATTATTTTTGAGGGCTCTCACTGCCTCGTTTCGAGGATGCCCATCCTCCCAAAACCCAGCACTGCTTCTTGGTGGGATAGTGGGTTTGCAACCTTTACGCTGAAGTAGTTTGTGACACGCTTTGGTGTCGTATGCTCCATCAGCAGAAACTTGTTTAATCTGTCTTCTTAACGGCTTGATTAATGTGGGTAACACTTCATTATCAGCAACGTTAACCAGAGTGACTTCTGCTGCTACGACTTCATGCGTATTCGCATCTACTGCGAGGTGTAACTTACGCCAGGTACGACGCTTTTCTTTACCATGCTTTCGAGTCTTCCATTCTCCCTCGCCGTAAACTTTGAGGCCCGTTGAATCAATCACTACATGTGCCACAGAGCCACGACTCGGTGAGCGATATTTGATATTTACGGTCTTGGCACGTTTGCTAATGCAGCTATAGCTTGGTGAGGTTAGTGGCACATCCATAAGCTGGAAAACCGAGGTAGTGAAACCTTCTAGTGCTCTCAGTGATAAGTTGAATACACCTTTAACAACCAATGCAGTTTCAATAGCAACATCAGAGTAAATATACCCACGGCCACGGCGGCCGTGATGTTCAGAGCAACACCAAGAGCTAATGGCGTGCTCATCAATCCAAAAGGTCAAGGACCCTCGATTAATCAATGCCTTGTTGTACTGAGACCAATTGGTCATTTTACGCTTAGCTTTACCCATCTTGATGTTTCCAATAACCACATTGGAAGATCAGATCACATAAGCTGCAAAAGGTTCAATCGATTTAGGAAACAAGGCCCCCTGAGCCATTAAATATTGAAGCGATGATGTGACCACCTTCATCATTTAGGCCGGAATCCACGCTTGAAACTTAACAACTAAAGCTGGCTCCCGGAACAAGCCCGGGAAGACGGGAAATAGTCATCTGTAACTGGCTATAAGCTCACTGTCATTCCGGTATGCTCATTGACCGGAATCCAGTTTTATTGATGTAATGCATTCGACATAGCAACGATATCAGCCATGACAGCCTTCTCGCCTAAATCAGCTAGAAATGACAGATACTCAATAACTTTCACTTTTTGAAGATTTTATAACTTAGACACGCAATGATAAAAAGGGCTTCTCGTTAAATTTAAAGTCTATTACTGACTAATCTCTTCTAAGTCTGGTCAACTATATTGAAAACCGCCTCAATGCTTAGTTAGGCGCTTAAGATATTGTTGCGAACCAGGCCCCGGCGCACATTCTTGCAGAGCTTGCCGAAGCGGGAGATCTCATCGAAATTAGGGATAGCACCACGCTCGATGGCCGATTCCCAATAGGTCAATTCGGTATCGACCAGTTCCAAGAGTTTCTTGGGGCAACCTTCGCAGCTGCCGTCCGGACCGCAGATGAAGGTGTCGGGTTCATACAGGGGCAAGCCATCCTTTACCTACTCAATCAAAAGTAACATGGCTGTCTGTCTATCTGGCTTCTTACTCATTTGCCATTCCTATACTATTCCAAGGTAAGAATAAATGCTGACAACCTAAAAGGTCGTGGCCGAATTCTATGCTGCTAGAGCGATGAAGGCCAGATAATTAGCGACTATTAATAAGAGAGCAATAAAGCAGTGGCGAGTATCGAGCTGCGGGTTAAAAGGCTAAAGGTTACTGTTAGCCCTTAAGCATCCCCTCATAATAACCAGAGGCAGCAAGGCTTCCAGAGTATAATAAGCCAAATCACTCTATGTTCTAAAATTTATAACATGATAAATAAAGCCCTTATTCATAATCACATCGATGAACTCTTTGGCCATGACATGCATGCTAAAAGGGTCACCTCACTTGCTAATGCCGCTCACGGAGTGATTGAAAAGGGGTCACTCGCTATTCATGCCATTGGCGCTGGCTTAGCCCAAGCCAATAAACTTAAGCGTAAGTCTGCTATTAAACAAGTAGACCGATTACTCAGTAATACAAAGTTAAACGTCTGGCAATTACTGGACTCCTGGGGGCCTTATATTATCGGTGCACGCAAAGAGATAGTGGTCTCTCTCGATTGGACTGAATTTGATTCAGACGACCATTCAACCATCGTACTGAGTATGCAAACAACCCATGGACGTAACACGCCACTGCTATGGAAAACCCATCGTAAACATGCTTTAAAAGGTAATAGAAACAACCATGAAGATGAGTTGTTGGTTAAGTTAAGGTCGATCGTTGCAGAGGATGTTAAAGTGACAATTGTTGCTGATAGAGGCTTTAGTGATACGGCACTATTTAACTTCATTGAACATGAGCTGGGTTTTGACTTCATCATTAGAATTAAGGCTAATATCAAAGTCACCGATGCGGTAGGAGAGCTGTTTCCAGTAAAGGACTGGCTATTACCCAGCGGCATAACAAGAACCCTTAAGGACGTTCAAATAACGGGTAATAAGCAAGCAGTCGCTCGGGTCATTTGCACCAAGAAAAAAGGCATGAAAGAAGCTTGGTATTTAGCATCAAGTCGACGTGACCTAGTGAGTAGCAAGATGTTGACTTTATATGGGAAACGTTGGGGGATAGAGACGACTTTTCGTGACATTAAAGACTATCGTTTTGGCATGGGGATGAGTGCCACCTACACGCGTTCCCCGGTACGTAGAGACCGGTTGTTTTTGCTAAGCGCCTTGGCGATAGGCTTGCTGACGCTACTAGGAAAAGCGGGCGAGGATGCTGACTTGGAAAAGACAATAAAGGCAAATACCAGTAAAACTCGCTCATACTCTCTGTTTCGCCAAGGTTGTATTTACTATGAACTGTTACCCACGATGCGAGAAGAGTGGGCAGAACCTCTAATGGATAATTTTTATCGTTACCTTAAAAACCAGCCTATTTACCGTTCAATTTTCGGGATTATTTAAAATTGAAAAATGAGGGGATCTCTAAGCTGTTAGCCATGAAACCAACCGTCTTTCCGGCACTCTTACTGGCCGGAATCCACTGCTAGAACTTTAAAGGCAAGGGCTAGATCCCGGAACGAGTCCGGAAAGACGGACAATAATGATTCATCTAAAGGTAGAAGTCTTCAGGCTTGTAGAACTTAAATCCAGTAATATTGTTTTCTTCGAAAGCCTGTTTTATCTCGTCATTTACGATGACTAAAGGTAAGAAGCTAGAGAGTCTAAAAATGGGCGGAAGCTTCATCTCGCTGGTGTCAGTAAAGGTCAAAGAGTCTATAAATTGAATGTCACCTTCTTCATCTAATGTAACTTCAGATTTGTCATAATCCACAATATCAAAATAACCAATTACATTAACTAAAACATACTGACTCTTCTGATTAGTATCGATATTAATCAACTCAACTGGATAACATTGAAGGTTTGTAATTTCTAGTTTTTCAAAGACTGAGTGGAGTTGTTTACTAAATAATAGGCCCTTAAACCCATAGGCAACTATATAGTCAGTCATGAATTGCTTAGGCTCTAACCTATATCCATGACTTATTAATGTGACCTCAGCTGTAACGTATTTCCCTAAATCAAACTCCCATCCATTCTCTTCGATTATAGTTGGGGTATCATCGATAGAGAGCTCATTCTCACTACTTCTTTCATTAGCCATAATCCAATACATTTTATTTCTCCGCTATTTCTTTCTTTCTGAGAGAGCAGTACTTCTCAATAGTAATTTCCAAGACTTTATTCCCGTACTTACTCTTAATGAGATTTTATTCAACTCAGCAATAATTTTCTTTTGATTACCTTCCTGACACAATTTTAAAGATTTACGTTCAGTGTTACGTAAAATAGCTTTTAGCTTGTCACCATAATGATTGTTTGGATGTGAGCCACGATGACATTGCAAGTCATGTTGAGCAATATCAACAGTAAAACTAGGTAAACACATACCATTTTGCTTATGGTTTATATCATAATCAACTAGTTTTGCATTTTGCTTTAATTCAGTAAAACCATTAAATATTGCTATAGGAATCAAATGGTGCTTTTGCGTATGGTACTGCGGATATAGCATCGCTGCCGCTTTTGCTACGTAATTAGCATTACTTTCAGCCTTATAGTCTTCCAAAGTGGCGTGGCTATCTTCTCCTGGACCATATACCTCCCAAGGCTCTAGCCCTGCATCAACCCATTTTTTTGCGTAGTTGCCACTTTTTTGGATCTGACCATTATTAGGATATTTGATTTTTTCCTTATGCCCGCCTTTGCAGTTATTCCAAGCACATTTGTATGTTTCTTCCTCATCTTCGTTCGCCTTGTTAGAGCTTTTACTGTTACCGGCAGCGGCAAGTGGTAATGTGTTTTCTTTCTTATAAGGCTTAATGTCATGCTGATTATTGACTTTTTTCAGTGATGTAGAAATATCGGAGACGATATTAATGGTACTTTCGAGAGCTTTGCCGCCTTTTCGGGCTGTGGTCGCGGTGAAGAGTATTCCCGCAGCAACAGGACCACCAACACCTCCGGCGAGTGTACCGACAGCAGTACCGCCAACGACCACTGTGGTATCCATTCCCATTTGAGTCATTTGATAAGCAGTTAGCTCTGCAATTTGGTCCTCAGGAAGCGCTGCTAGGATGCGTTTAGGTACACTGGCTAACATCTCACGGCTAGTTGGGTCGCTTAATAGCAGAATGAGCGTTTCCATGGTTTTACGGGCTTGCGTTAAACCTTGGCCGCCTCTATCTTTCCATGCTTTTAGTTTGCCTTCTAAGTCGTCGATGTCACCTGTACTTATGGCTTCGATAAGCATGGTGATGTCGATATCGGCGGCGTCCATTAAATCACCAAAATCACCTAAATCCGGTAGATATTCGGTGAACCCGTTAGATGCACCCTCTTTTGCGGATTTGGCTAGCTCCCATGACTGCGATAAGTACGACAGGTTATCAAACTCTTCGCTCTGGGCGTTTAGCTCTGCAATTTTGCTATCTACTGCACTTTTAAATGACTCAGTCACTTCAAAAAGATTTTTCTCCTTGGCGACCTCTTTGGCATCAAGTGTTTGCTGTGCAATTTGTATAGCAACGTCATTAAGTGCTTGGTCGAACTGCTGGTATTGTGACTCTAGCACCTTTTCAGCTTCGGCTTTTTCGGTTTCATCGCCAAATATCACTTGGGCAGGATAATTGGGGCCGCCTTCGATCATGGCCCAGCCTTTATCATTAAGTACGCCCTTAATGACGGTATTAGCCGGATCACTGAAGATCACGCTATAGGGTACGTTACTGGCGTAGGTTTTTTCGCTGTCGTCGTAACAGAGTTCCAGCTCTAGCTTAGGTGGTGGCTTACCAAAATCGTCACTGATTAACGCTGGTTTAGGTTTGTTTTCGGCCACTCTGACTCGAGATGTGTCAGCGACATAATCCAGCGGCGGTGCGGGATCCAGATTATCGTTGCTGTTGCTAGAAGAGCTAGCACTACCAAAACTATAGAGTGAGCTGCTGCCCCCTGACTCGAATCGTCGGGTTAACTGGGTCAGGGTTTGTGTGCTGATGCCATTTCCGTATCCAGAGTTTGCGGTTGGCTTGCCCTGCTCCATGGTGAACAGAGGTGATTTTGGTGTATCGGTAAGCACCACTAGCTCACCCTGTTCCAATTTTGTTTTCACTTTATCCAATGAACGGCCAGACGGTATAATGGCTTGCCAATCTCTGTCACTAAGACTAGATAAATCAGACTCAATGAGCACTGCATCGTGGAGCATTAATGAATCAAGTGTGGCTAAACGTATCGACATTCTGCGTGACTTCCTATTACAGCATTATTGGTGAGTTGGCTGTTACTGCATTTAAAGAGTTAGGTATAAATCTCTCCGCATACAGCAAAAATCACACCAAAATTGTAAAGTCAGTGTTTATCTAGGTTTCTGTGTTTAATAAGCCTGTGCTGGGCAATATGTGGCCCAGAGTTGAGCAAGAAGTTGCCCAGCGGGCAATAAATGGCCCAGCTTTTAGGAGTGGTTACGTATTAAAACGTGTGCGCGCGGTATCGACGGTTATTCATCCAATCTATCCAGTCATTCTGAAGTGTGTTCAAACCACCAGGATATCGGCTGAGTACGCTTTTAGGATTTGATGGCTCACATCTGGTTTGTACCATGTGAGCTAATAGCTTTGTTATGGTCTGCTTGCCCTGCTTACTGCTCATTAGGAAATGAATAAGCGAGTGTGACTGAGCATACATGCTAGTTTGCTGGCTTCCTGCCCAGGTTTGACGCTTTGCGCTGAGTAGCGCGTTTACACTCAACTTTTTACCTGCAAGCATTCGTTTCCAGTCTCTCGCTGGAATTTTGGCTGAGTATCCTGACATTTCGATACTTTCAAAATATTCAGCCATACCTTCATTAAACCAACGCGGTATAGGGCCAAATAGGCCAGCATTGAGTACGTGTACAGATTCATGGACTGAGGTTTGATGGGCTTGGCGGTCATTTCTATGATGTACTACGGCCATATTTTGTCTGGCGACATAGAATCCTTGGCTTGGTCCAAGGTTAGGTGCGTATTTAGCCAACAAACTTTTATAGCTGGCAAGTGATTTAGCTAAAGTGAGGTTTACTTCAACTGGTGCGACACCAGATTTAGGCAAATAGTCTTGATAGATATCGCTGACTTTTTTGATTGATGCCGTAACTCTGTCTTTGTAGTACAGAGGCAGTTTGCCACCAGTCGAGTTAACTTTGAGTTCGAATGAGTATTCAGGCTCCTGATATTGGGTTAACGCCATACCGTGTTGAACATGTTCTCTGTCATCATCGGTGAAGTGGGTTTGTCCATTTTCATCGGTCCAGCTATAGATGCGCTTTCTGTTTTGTTTTCTTTGGGCCTGCTTAGCTTCATTCAGGGTTGATGTGGCACAACCAGGAATACGGGTAAATAGTGCTGAGTCAGGATCGTTAAACTGATTTTGGTGTTGTTCGGCGCGATTTTCTTGTTCTATTTTTGTTCCGTTTCTAACTATTGATTCAGCGCTGCTTTGAGACGCTGTTAAGGCAGGAGTTTGCTTATGGGAACTAGTGTTTAAGTATGGGCTTTGGTTTGATCCTTTATTTGAATCCGGAACGCCGAGGTTGAACCGGCTTCTTGGTAACTCAGTCCAGTTTTGACAAAACTGCCAACCTTTGTCACGGCAGACAACCCCAGCTTTATAACGGTTAGCCAAGAAATGTTCGATGACCTTGTCTTTAGTGGTCATCCTTATTCCGTCTTTGCCGTATTCTTCAACGACTAACCCGATAACTAACATTAACAGTATGAGTAATAGGTAACGGCTTAATCGAGTTTCCATCTAGTATCCATTTCGACCTTCTATTTAGCATCTATTTAGAAAGTGCAATCCATTGAGATAAGCTACAGGTTACCTGTTTGTTGCAAATGGTGGAAGACTTGTGACCCAGTCATTCCGGTATGCTTACCTACTGTCATTCCGGCATGCTCGTTGGCCGGAATCTACTGCTTATTAACTACAAACAAAAGCTGGATCCCAGAACGAGTCCGGGTCGCTAATTGCTCCATACATTATCGACATTTCCTACGTCCCTGTTGGTCAGAAGGCGCAATAAAAAACAAAACGTGGCGAGTCTCGAGCTGCGAGTTAAAACTAAGACTTAAGAAGACACCAATAAGCTTACCCATCGCCCTTACATTAGTCATTCCGGCACTCTTTTAGGCCGGAACTCACTGCTTAGAACATAAAAACAAAAGATGGATCCTGGAACAAGTCCGGGATGACGGAATAAACTAAAAAGCGTTACGAGTAGCGGGCTGCGGGTTAACAATGAAAATCGGAATAGACCAAAGATGATGGCGGTGCCTTTTAAACCGTCATTCCGGCACTCTTATTGGCCGGAATCCATTCAACTTCTAAGGGAGATGGCCACTTCTAATCACTGCCAGATAGCTCAATGATGTATCAATCAATATATGACACTGATAACTGGCCTCGATCTCTGCTCATGTCAGTTGATGTGGTGCACTAAATTATAAATCGAGGTTATCTATGTATTTAGGGATAGGCTCTACGAATTCTTGGTTAGGCACTCAAGATATTGTTGCGCACTAGCCCCCTGCGCACATTTTTGCAGAGCTTGCCGAAGCGGGAGATCTCATCAAAGTTAGGGATAACACCACGCTCGATGGCCGACTCCCAATAGGTCAATTCGGTATCGACCAGTTCCAAGAGTTTCTTTGGGCAACCTTCACAGCTACCGTCCGGGCCACAGATGAAGGTGTCGGGTTCATACAGGGGCAAGCCATCTTTTACCTGCTCAATCAAAAGTAACATGGCTGTCTGTCTATCTGGCTTCTTACTCATTTGCCATTCCTATACTATTCCTAGGTAAGAATAAATGCTGACAACCTAAAAGGTCGTTGCCAAATTCTATGCTGCTAGTGCAATGAAGGCCAGCTAATTAACGACAACGACTATAAAATTCCGAATGACGAACTGTGCTGCTTAGAAGCTAAAGACAAAACTGGATCCCGGAACAAGTCCGGGTCGATAATGGCTCCATACATTATCGACATTTCCTACGTCCCTGTTGGTCAGAAGGCGCAATAGTAGATAATTCCGGGATGACAATAAATAACGCCAATTGGGAATATCCCTGCTCCATGGCGATCTGGTGCCAGCAAATGAGAAACTGAGTAATGAGATGCTGCGATCTATTAGGATCTTTGTTCTTTCTCTGCTTTGGATTATAAGCACTCAACTCTTGTTCATTCATCAAAAAATGAATGAATTTTAATTTTTTGTTAATTTATTTATAATTATTTTCATCAGTAGCATTTGTTTGCACCGCGTTTTAAGTAATCACTCTAATGGTGGTTTGACCAGTGTTTTTGTGAATATTAATTTTTAAATTAATATTCACATTCACGTTGTATCGACCAGTTTAAATCTGACAGTTTATATCTATATTCACAACGATACATTATCCCCAAAACTGCCAATAACATTTAATCTACAATTGAGTTCAACATAATAAAACAACAACTTAAAACTAACTGATTGATAAATAGGTTATATGATATTCCATCCAGCTCACCCACCAAGAGTCAAGGGCTTACGCACCTAAATACCGTTGTAGTGACAGTTAATTGTCGGCTTTAGTTTCGTTATTTTCTTAAAAAATATCTTTTTCGTGGTTATGTTTGAAAAGACAAAAATAACCGTTGTAAATTGGTTTAATCCCTATTTTTACTATTTGACCGATTTAAAACTCTGCTCTAGGTTGTGCAATTGTTATCAAATAAAAACAGATAACGATTCAACTAATGAATGTTTAGAATAAATTCAATGGAGAAGAATGATGAACAAGATACAGAGTAATAGCGTATTAAAAAATTCACTACGATTCGCTAAACTGACGGCAGGATTACTATTCATGGTCAGTGTTGTAGGCTGTAGCGGCAATCCTTATGTGTCGAATGCCGAAAGAAACGAGATTATCACCTTAGGTGATTCGATCTATGATCTGTCCGGTGAGATCCAGTTATTCCTGGAACAAGATGCCGGTGAGACATTCAGAGATTATACCCAAAGTGGTGCCGAACTGGCTGGTGGCTCATTAGCTACCTCAGTCATTACGCAATACGCCGATGCTAAGTCTGATAATTCAACCATAGAAACCATAGTCATGAACGGTGGTGGTAACGATATCCTCATTCCTGCCATGTTATTCGACCCCTATCGTTGTAAAACTAAATGGTACCGTCCAAATTTAACCAACTCTTGCATCTCTTTAATTGATGATGTGTATGTTGACGCGGTGACCTTGCTCAATCAAATGGAAACCGAAAGCGTATCAAACGTACTCTACCTAGGTTATTACCACACCACAGGTAACCTCACTAGTCTGATAAAAGCTGTTGATTATGGCAACACACGTTTGTCTGAAGCTTGTAGCAATACTACGGTTGATTGTAGTTTTATCGACCCACGCTCGGTTATCGTCCCCAGTGATGTGATCTCCGATAATATCCATCCAACCACTTCTGGTTCACAAAAGATGGCCGCTCTTATCTGGCCCTTATTAGAACCTCTGCTATAGAAAGCGCCTGAACATTAGGATGAAAGTCGACTGGACCAAGGCGCTGTTTTCATCCGTAATTTTCTACAAGTCATTCTAAGCGCTTTACTCACTGCAATTTTCAGTGCATTTACAGAATAACAAAGCAGCTCACACAATAATAAACCCGCTCAGCACTTTCATTGATAGGATATTTAGCTTATGACAGTATCGATAGATAGTCCCTTTCAACAATCTAAGCTAATTAAATTTTTACTTAGCCTAGCTGTGTTAATACTCATAGCTCTAGCTGGGTACATGTGGCATTTACAAGCACCACAAACCAATAGTTCAAGTGTTACATCTTTAAGTCACAATACAGAGATTAAGTCTGCACCTAAGTTAGAACAAGCCTTTAAACCTGTGACCAACTCAGGTGGATCTATGCCTGAGGCCAATAAAGAGCTCATCCAATTCAAGCAAGTGCTGTCAGCAAACCTAAATCAAGAGTACCCGAATGGCATGGCCGGTATCGTCAAGCAGTTATCATTACTCGAAGTACGCGCCTATGTCATCGAAACTTACCATGATAAAGGTGCAAGCATCTTCAACGAGGTGATCACCTCAGTGTTTCCCTTATGGGCACAAGAAACTTTAAGCGCCATCGCCACCATGGATAACTATAACTCATGGTTACTCGACACCATGGCAGAGCTCAATACGCTCCCTTTTTTAGAAAGAAATGGTCGACTCTGGGACAAGCGTAATCAGCTGTTTGGCGACAATGCCAAATTGATTTGGTCAGATGAATTAGATCGTATCGCCGCACGTGAAGCTAACATGCAGCGGACCATAATTTTACTCGATGCTGCTGATGATACCGAGATCAACGAACGTCTGGCGATATTACAAAGTGCCCTGGAAGATAACTATGGCGGCGAGATACAAAACCTACTCATCAACAAGGGCATGATAGCCGACATATTCTTCAGATTTGGCAGTGTACAGCGAGATCTCGCTGCCATGGACGTACAAGACAGACAAGCGCAAATCGACAGCATTAGGCGAGATCTGTTATACGATGAAGACCAGATAACCTATTTGGCAGAACAAGACCAAATCAAAGAAGTTAACTGGCAAATCGGCTACACATACATGACAGAGCGACAAGCTATAATTGCGACGTACACAGGATCGCAGCTTGATTTAGCACTTGGGTCAGAAGCTGAATCGGCTGCTGACTTAAATCAGCAACAAGCATTACAGACCGCACTCAACAGCCTAAGAGAAAAGTACTTCGAACAAGATGCAACTACCCTATCAAAAGAAGAACAAAACGGCTTTTACCGTTACACCCGCCCACGCATCTACGGCAGGAATTGAATTGCTATAGAAAGGCTTCAAGAATAACTGTTAGCTAGGTTTCAGCCTCGTTAAATCGACATATTTAAACTGTTTAACTACCTTCTTTCCGGACGATTTTACTACCGTCATTCCGGCACTCTTTTAGGCCGGAATCCATTCTCTAGAATTCTAATCAGAAACCAAAAGCTGGATCCCGGAACAAGCCCGGGATGACAGAATAGTTGATAGCTCCGGGATACTTAACCTATCGTCATTCCGGTACTCTTTTAGACCGGAATCTATGTTTAGAAACGTCAAACCAACAGCTAGATCCCGGAACGAGTCCGGGATGACAGAATAGTTGATAGCTCCGGGATACTTACCTATTGTCATTCCGGTACTCTTTTAGGCCGGAATCCATTTTTGTCTGCTTTATCTCTGATCCTTATGACCCACTAGTCTAAAATTAGATTCTATTAACTTCATGGACGAAGATCATGCAGCCTTGTGTGTACATATTAGCCAGTAAGAAGAATGGGACCTTATATGTGGGGGGTCACTAGTGACCTTATTAAACGCATTTGGGAGCATAGAGAGCACCTAGTAACTGGATTTACTGATAGATACCATGTTACCCAGCTGGTTTACTATGAAGTGACGGACTCTATGTATTCGGCAATATCTCGTGAAAAGAAGCTTAAAAAGTGGCGTAGACAATGGAAAGTCAATCTTATTGAAAACCAGAATCCTGAATGGCATGACTTATGGAATGAGATTCAGAGCTGAACTTCTTTATAATCGACATTAAAAACTGGATCTCGGAACAAAAAAACCAGGTCGATAATTTCTCTCGGTTCTGACGATAACATCCTTGTTAAAAGGCCAGTTCTATTCCATGTCTCTCGCTCAATCATGATTTTCGCCCTGCTTCACTCTCGATAATAGCTCCTGCATTATTCTACCTTTGTCCATCCATGGACTCCTACCTCCTATATCCATATAGTCGTGCATTATCGACATTTCCACCTTGACCCATAGGAATATGGGAAATGTCTGAATGATATCAGGAGTATCAATGACCCATGTAGGTCTGTCTCTACCGTCTTTCCGGCATGCTTTTAGGCCGGAATCCACTGTTTAGAACTTAAAGACAAAAGCTGGATCCCGGAACAAGTCCGGGTCGATAATGGACTCGTACCTCCTATATCCTTATAGTCACCACGAACCGACATTTCCTACGTCCCTGTAGGTCAGAAGACAAAATAGTAGATAACTCCGAGATACTTGACCTATCGTCTTTCCGGCATGCTTTTAGGCCGGAATCCACTGTTTAGAACTTAAAGACAAAAGCTGGATCCCGGAACAAGTCCGGGAAGACTGCAAAAGAATCAAGTCCGGGTCGATAATGGACTCGTACCTCCTATATCCTTATAGTCACCACGAATCGACATTTCCTACGTCCCTGTAGGTCAAAGACAAAATAGTAGATAATTCCGAGATACTTGACCTATCGTCTTTCCGGTATTCTTTTGGCCGGAATCCATTCTTCGTCTTTTAAGTGAGCTCTAAACTTTGAATAATCTGGGGATAGAGAACTTCAAACTCCAGCTAATCTATTATCCAGCTTATCTATTATTCGCATCAGGTCACGGTACTCTGACGCACTGAGCACATCGAGTAGGCTTGCTTCCCATTTCAGTGCCTCTGGGGCGATAGCTAGGTAGAGTTTTTTACCCTCTTGGGTTAACTTTAATAGAGAGGCACGTTTATCATTTTCATTCGTGTGTTTTACCAGATAGCCTTTATCAAGCATGATCTTAACCGCACGTGAAACGGTAGACTTGTCCATTGATGCCAGTACGGTGAGGTCTTTGGCGCTAATGCCACCAGCCTTTCCCTCTACATTATCTTTACCTTCTTTATTTGTTGCATTGCTCTGCTCGGCTTCCTTTACTTGTTCAACAACACTAGCTTGTTCGAAAAGGTGTACTAGTATTCGCCACTCGGGCACCGTCAGGTTAAATTTATCTTGATAGACTTCGGCAAACTTTTCACTCACATTTTGGGCTAAGTTCACTAACCTGTAGGGAAGGAAGTGTTTTAATATGAGACTGGACTCGAGTGATTCAGGCATAGCATTCTCTTTCATTGTTTGGCTCTTTATTTAGCTCTTTATTTAGCTCTTTGTTTAGTACTTTATTTAGTACTGTGCGCTTATTTTAGAGAGATCGGCGACCAACTTATTCTCATATGAGATTAGTTTATTACAAATTTGGTTTAACGCCATTCACGAATTTTTGAGTCTACCGTTTCTGATGAAGCTTAAGAACAGAATCCAGTTATTGATAAGCTTTATGACACTAGAATAGCGACTTACAAACTACAACCTCTTAGCTGGCTTTACCTCTTTGTACCGTTTCATTTACAAAACCCAGTCAAAGTTGACAGTGATCCTTGTGACTATTTATAGCACAAAGATTGAAACTAGTCTCACTTGAGAGTAGTTTCAATCTAATAGAACGAAATAACAATATAAGTACCAAATCATCTGAGTGTGCACTTGGGTGCCATAGAGGACAAGTAAACATGACTATTGAACTAGAATACATGACAGGTTTTGGTAACGAGTTTGAGACAGAAGCCCTGCCAGGTGCCCTCCCTATCGGCCAGTTTAGCCCGCAGAAAGTAAAGTATGATCTGTAT
Source organism: Shewanella psychrophila (assembly GCF_002005305.1). Classification (NCBI taxonomy): domain Bacteria; kingdom Pseudomonadati; phylum Pseudomonadota; class Gammaproteobacteria; order Alteromonadales; family Shewanellaceae; genus Shewanella; species Shewanella psychrophila. The sequence continues at coordinate 936,184 of NZ_CP014782.1, read as the reverse complement.
GCTGAGCAATTTAATGTCACCGCCTTTACCGCGCCTCGCTGTGATAATCGTCGCAACTGGTTCTACCGGATACGCCCATCAGTTGTTCAAGGTGAATATGAAGCCATAGACAACGCATTGGTTCGCAGTGCACCTATCACCGAAGTTATAACCCCACCCACTATGTTACGTTGGGATCCCGTCGAATTACCGACTGAAAAAACGGACTTCATCGATGGCTTAGTCACTATGGCGGCCAATGGTAGTGTTAACGGTCAGGCTGGTATTGGTATTCATATCTATGTGGCCAATAGTTCGATGGAAGGCCGTTATTTTTGCAATGCCGACGGCGAGCTTTTGTTTGTGCCCGAGCTTGGCGAGATCATCTTGCATACTGAATGTGGCAAGCTTGCCATTAAAGCCGGTGAAATTGCGGTCATTCCCCGTGGTATTAAATTCTCTGTCGAGTTACTCACTGACTCTGCTCGCGGTTATATCTGTGAAAACTATGGCCATCCTTATGTTCTTGCCGAACGCGGGCCTGTTGGCGCCAATGGTTATGCCAACGATCGAGACTTTGAGTATCCAATTGCCTGTTTTGAAGATAAAGAAGGTGATTTCGAATTAGTGACAAAGTTTGGCGGCAACCTGTTTCGCTGTGACATCGGCCACTCACCTTTCGATGTCGTTGCCTGGACCGGTAATAGCGCGCCATACAAGTACGACCTTTCACGCTTTAATGTGATCAATACCGTAAGCTTCGATCATCCCGACCCTTCTATATTTACCGTGCTGACATCCCCATCAGGTACACCGGGCGTTGCCAATATCGACTTTGTGGTATTTCCACCTCGTTGGATGGTTGCCGAGAATACCTTTAGGCCGCCTTATTATCATCGCAACATGATGAGTGAATTTATGGGTTTGATTGAAGGTGTATATGATGCCAAGGAACACGGTTTCATACCCGGAGGTTCAAGCCTACACAATTGCATGTCGCCCCATGGCCCCGAAGCCGAAGTATTCGAGAAGGCATCGAATGCTGAACTCGCTCCTCAGCGCTATGAAAACACCCTAGCGTTTATGTTCGAGTCGCGTTACATCATACAGCCGACTAAGTTTGCATTAGAAGGTAAGACACGACAGCCAAATTATTCCCAGTGCTGGAAAGCGATAAAGAAAAAGTTTAACAGAAGCTGCGAGTAACGAGTTTCGGTCGCAGAGTATAAGTAAAATTAAAGACTAAGAGGACAGCTTTGATCTATTGTCTTTCCGGCATGCTCCTTGGCCGGAATCCATTGCTTAGCACATAAAGACAACTGCTGGATCCCGGAACAAGTCCGGGATGACAGAATATATACTTACCTATCGTCATTCCGGTACTCTTTTAGGCCGGAATCCATTCTTAAGAACCAAGTAAAAAGCATATTTCCATTTGGGAAATACCTGTTGTCGTTATGGCAACTAGCCCTTCACTTCATAACACTTTAGTCTCTCGGTCATTACTGTATATCAACCAAGACCTTAACTGATTATGTTTCGTTACCTTTTGTGTAGTTTCGCTTTAGTGCTTGTGTATCCCTTAGGCATAGACCTGTATTTAGTCGGCTTGCCTGATATCGCGCGAGATTTAAATGCTTCACAGTCTGACTTGCACGTGGCCTTTTCGATTTATCTGGCGGGTATGGCATCGACCATGTTGTTAGCCGGATGGTTAGCTGATCATATCGGTCGAAAACCTGTTGCCTTGATGGGTGCTGCTATATTTGCCATTGCCTCCTGGTATGCAGCAAACTCAGTCACTGTCGATTACTTCTTGTTTGCCCGCTTCGGCCAAGGTATTGGCGCTGGCTTTTGTTATGTGGTGACTTTCGCTATTTTGCGTGACACTTTAGATGATGATAAGCGGGCTAAGATACTGACCATGATCAATGGTATTACCTGTATCGTACCTGTTTTGGCCCCGGTTATAGGTCATGTGATTTTAATCCGGTTCGAATGGTACAGTCTGTTTATTTCTATGGCGATAATGGCCACGCTGATCTTTCAGCTTTGTTTGTTGATATTAAAAGAAACCAAACCTAAGAACATTGAGAGTGCTCACAATTTCAACGGCTTAAGTAAAAACTTGGACAAGGCAAGTATCAATGAGTCGCTCGTCTCCCGGCTTTTTATCAGTCGTTTGATTATGACGTCCTTAGCCGTCACCACGATTCTGACCTATGTAAACATCTCTCCTATGTTATTGATGGAACAGATGCGCTATTCAACCGGTGAGTACTCGGCGGCTATGGCAGGCTTAGCGGCAGTTAGTATGACAACGTCATTTTTAGCCCCTAAGTTACTCACACGATTCGGCCAACACAGGATAATGTTAGCTTCTCAATGTCTATTTATAGGGTCTGCAGTTGTGCTTATGGCGGGTTATCAATTTAAGCTCGATAACAGTGTGAACCTACTCGGGATAAGTTTGATTTGCGCCGGCTTTTCACTCGGATTTGGTTCGGCCATGAGTCAGGCGCTATCACCTTTTAAACGTAGAGCGGGCATGGCGAGTTCAGTGCTGGGAATTTGCCAGATAGCTTGCTCGGCAATTTATATTACCTTGATGGGCTCGCTAGGCACGAGTGCACTGAATATGTTGATATTCTTGTTGCTGCTAGCTGGGACAACAAGCATCATACTCCTGCTTGTAGCCCCCAGTAAGACAGTATCAAGTGACAAGTTAACTCACAAGGTTTCGGAGCTAAACAGTAATGACAAAGTCCCTGCATCGTCTTGATTTGAACCTGCTGTTTACCATGCAGTTACTCTTAAACGAACGCAGCGTGACTAAGACCGCTAAAAAGCTTTCGGTTACGCCATCGGCTGTGAGTAAATCGCTGACAAAACTCAGAGATTGGTTTGATGACCCCTTGTTTGTGCGTACGCCACAAGGATTGCAAGCCACGCCGCTGGCTTTAAGTATGGAAGGCGAGCTTTCTGAATGGTTTCAAGTTGCCACTCAAATCGCAGCTAAACGCAGTAGTGAGACGCCTAAGGGCGTCAGCTTTCAGCTGATGATGGAATCGCCACTCCATATGCTTAAGCTTGGTGAGTTACCCCAACGTATCAATCAACAATATCCAGATGCCAATATTAAAATTCGTAACTGGGAGTATGACTCGTTAGCAGCCATTACCAATGGTGAGGCCGATATCGGTTTATGTGGACGGGAAAGCCACCCACGTTCATCTGAAACCCTCGACTTACTGCCCTACTTTATCGATTATGAGGTGCTGTTTACTGACTTGCCTGTGGTGTATCTCAGAGAAGATCATCCAGCGCTGGATGAAGTCTGGAATATGGACACCTTTTTAAAATACCGCCATATCAACATCCTCTGGGAAAAGAGTGAGACCTGGGCATTGGATGAAATTTTAGCTGAAGCTAGGTTAAGTCGTAATATTGCCCTGTCGTTATCAACCTTTGAGCAGTCCCTGTTTATGGCGGCCCAGTCAAATCAAACCATGTTCACTACTGCCCCTAGCTATTGCCGAGACTACATTAAACGATATCATCCCAACTTAGTTACCAGACCTTTACCCATCAGTGCTGAAGCCTGTAAACAGATAGAGATCCCCATTACCTTAATGTGGCATAAGCGCAATTCTCATAACCCTAAACTGCGCTGGCTCAAAGAGACGATTAAGGAGCTTTTTGAACAAAGCTAGGACGGGGAAGCTGAGGAAGAGCTGTCTCGAGTTACGAGCTTCTAGCTACGAGTTAACAACTAAGGCCTACTTTTAGCCACGAAACCCACCGTCGGGATGCTTATCTATTGTCATACCTGCGTGTTCAACTAGCGTCATTCCGGTATGATTGTTGGCCGGAATCTATTGTTTACGACTTCAAGACAAAAACTGGCTCCCGTCAGCTTCATTATTTGAGACTTGTTCCTCTTTGGCTCATAACTAAGGATTTCTAGCAAGTCGTTAACGAGTAAGTTAATCTCGGCCTGGCTATTAACAGCTACTAATAACTCGTTAGGACATTATAATAACCAAGGCACTGGCTATGACTGGTGCGGTAAAGTTTACAAGGGAAAACAAGAATGAACTTATTGAAAATAAGTCGTAAATACCATAGATGGTTAATGCTATTTGTGGGTGTGCAATTTGTCATTTGGTCCGTTTCTGGGGCTTATATGGTGATCTTCGATATCGATTATATTCACGGCGACAGCTTAGTGGAGGATCATCAGGACAAGCTCAACCCGGATAGCATCGACTATCCATTAGCCAAGCTTATTCAGGCTTATCCGGAAGCCGAGCGTTTAGAAATGGGCGTTTTTCTAGGTAAAGAGGTGTACCGCTTCAAGCAAGGTGAACAGAATTTTTTACTCGATGCTCATACTGGCCTGCTATTATCTCCCCTCGACAAAACCATGGCAGTCAAAGCCGCTAAACACTATTACAGTGGTAACGGTGAGGTAGCAGAGGTCGAGTTAATCACTCAAAACCCACCTTTCGAGCTCAGCCGCCGAGTATTACCCGCATGGCGGGTTAATTTCGATGACTTCGGCAGCCCTTCTATTTATGTCTCGGCCGAGACAGGCAAGCTGGTGGCTAAACGTCATGAGTTCTGGCGCACCTTCGATCTTATGTTCAGTTTACATGTGATGGATTATGAAGATGAAGACCCCAGTAACTGGTTATTATTCTGGTTTTTGTTGTTCTCTCTAACGGCTTCTATTCTCGGGCTTATCTTAACTTATTATAGAATCTTTAAATCTGGGGCGGATGAGGGAGGCTCGGCTGAGCCCGATGACGGCATGCGCTTAGATAAAGACTCAGGCGAAAATAAGAGATCAGGCAAAGCTGCTTTCAATAAGGAGGCAAGCTAATGTTGTTAATTAAGAAAATTCATAAATGGTTATCACTTTTAGTCGGCCTACAGCTGCTTATTTGGCTAGGTACTGGCTTGTATTTCAATGCCATGGATCCCCTAGCGGCCTCGGGTAATCAATATCGCGTATCGGTTACTGAGCCCAAGGCTGAATTATCTAAATTAATTGAGCCCAAGCAAGTATTGCAAGATTTTAAAGGTGCTGTTTCATTGACGCAGATATCATTACTCGCCAAACCTTACTATCTGCTTACTCAGAAAAAAGCACTCTACCCATACTTTGACAATGACTACACCTTGGTCGATGCAGTAACGGGTAAACAAACAGTAGTCGATGAAACGATGGCAAAATCTCTGGCGAGCGCATCATACAAGGGACCTGGGGAAATTGTCAGTGCCGTGAAACAAGGGCCACCCTTCGACGATAGACTAAAAGAGAAAAATATTCTCTGGCGTATCGATTTTGACGATGAAATTAATACTCGAGTGTATCTCGATGCAGGCTCAGGCCGACTTGCGGCACACACTAACGATGACAGACGTATCGTCGACATCGCATTTATGCTGCACTTTATGGATTACGCCGAGGAGCGTAGTTTCAACAATGTTCAAATTATCGTATTCGCCGTATTCACTCTGTTCTTTGCCTTTACCGGCCTGATATGGACCGTAGAGCTTGGTTTTAATGGAAAATATACCTTGGCATCACTGTTTGGCGGACGTTTCGCTAAAGCCAAGAAGATAAAAATTTATGACAAACACGCTAAGAGTTTAGGCAAACTGGCCATGTCCAGCCATGAGAACCTGCTCGATAGCTTGATCAATCATGATATTGCCCTGCCCTCGACTTGTGGCGGAGGTGGAACATGTGGTCGATGTAAGATAAAAGTGACATCCAAAGTTAAGATGACCTCGGCGGATAAGAGTCAGTTGACCGAGCAAGAACTTGAACAAGGTTATCGGTTAGCCTGTCAGCATAATAGTGACGAGCTTGAGCAATTGACTTTAGTTGATGTGACTAAGGCTGCGAGCCACAAATTACAGTTAATAAGCAGTGAGTTTATCAGTCCTTACATCAAGGAATTGCGCTTTAAATCTGTCGGCGGTGAGCGCCTTAAATTTAAGGCCGGCGCCTTTATGCGCTTCTTCATTCCTGCTGCCCAAGGTAGCTCTATTCCCGTGGACTTGCCGGCAGCGTTACAACATCATTGGCAAGAAGTATTAAGAATGGACTATGAACACTTAGCCTGCAGTCGTAACTACTCTCTGGCTAATGGCGATGGCCAGACTGATGAGCTGGTGTTCACCGTAAAAATTCAGACTCCACCGCACGCTAAGTTTAAACCTGGAATTGGCTCGAGCTACATCTGCAATCTGGCTCTGGGGAAAACCATAGAAGCTGTAGGTCCATTTGAGGAGTTCTTCGCTATGGGATCTGATAATAAAGACTCAACCTCGCCCATGGTGCTAATAGGAGCAGGCTCAGGCATGGCGCCACTGAAAGCCTTGATAGAGGAGCAGTTGATAAAATTAAATAGTCTACGGCCGATACATTTTTACTTCGGTGCCCGTACTCAAGCCGATCTTATTTACAGGGACACTTTCAAGCAACTTGCAGCCACTTTCCCTAACTTCAGCTACATTCCCGTACTGTCTCGTACAACATCGGCTGAAGATAATACCTGGGATGGGGCGAAAGGATATGTACAAGATCATTTGGCAAGGGATCTGGACACTGAATTTGAATCATCATTAGATAAAGCCGAGTTTTATCTCTGTGGCCCATCAGCCATGATGAGTTCGACCATAGAGCTGCTTAAATCCAAGCAAGTGGATGAAAGTCACATTGCCTTCGATGATTTTGCTTAAGTTAAGCGTTTAGTCAGCAGCTGATAAAAGTAAGCCCGGCATAGATGCCGAGCTTACTTTTATTACAAGAGACCTAATTAAACTTAATGGTATTAGGCCAATTTAACTTTGATATCCAACAGTTGTAGAAAGATGGCTAAATTCAGCGGCTTTTGTAGAAAGCTAATGTCGGGATACGCATCGGCATTAGGTATCTCGCTCTTGTCGTTAGCCGATAAGATAAAGTAATGAACCTTGTGAGTTTGACTCTGGCGCATCTCGCCTATTAAGCTAATCCCGTCGACTTTAGCAAGGCGGTAATCCATGACCACAATCTGAGGCTCGGATGCTTTAAAGGCATCAAATGCCTCATCTTCATCTTGAAATGAACTGACAATAAACCCACCAGTCTCCAATATGCTGCCGCACACCTCTAAATTAAATCGATTATCATCCACAAGTAACAAAGAGACATCTGCATATTTTTTTCTGGTGATCTGACTAACATTGGCAGGTGTTAGCTGCGCAGAAGAACTTGCGATGTCACTTGCTGCGTTCGAACTCAATTCAGCCCCTAGACTTGAGCCTTGGGCTTTATATTCATTGGTTATGCAATTTAGCTGTGTGATCTTGTCAGCCCTAGCACTACCCGGATTATCAAGAGTGTTTAGCTGTTTCACATTGTGATTGTTTACTGAAGAAGCCCTTCGATATGGGAAGCGAAACAGCACTAATGTGCCTCTATTTTCCTGACTACGTATGCGTATATAACCGCCAACGTCTTCAATCACTTTTTTGCAGGTATATAAGCCTATACCTATGCCAGACTGACTGGTAGGTGTGACATTGGGATCGGTATTGAAAGGATGAGTGAGGGCTTTTATCGAGCCTGCCGACATGCCTTTACCGGTATCTTTGACCGCCACACGCACAAAATCTTGCCCTGCCACAGACTTTAAGCTGATATCGAAGACGACTTCTCTGCCACTGCTGTATTTAAACGCGTTATTGATGAAGTTAGTCGTCAGTTGGAAAAACTTAGTGCTGTCTAGGCCAATATACTTCGGCATATTGGCTTGTACCCTCATGACCAGACGCTTATCGTGGGTTTGACTAAAGGCGTTATAGTAATCATTTATCGCATTGAGTTCATCGAGGAAATTAACATTCCGATAATCTAAACTCAGGTGTCCCGCCTCGGCTTTCGAAAAGTTCAGGGTATTTTCAGCGACGCTATTAAGCAGGTTTGCCGACCAGATGATTTTATCTAAGGTGCTTCGTCCGGAGACATCGCAGTAATTACTGTTTTTGAGCATCTGGCTGTAGCCTAAGACTGCATTGATAGGCGTGCGGATCTCATGGTTGATGCTGGACAGCAAGGCAAACTTGGACTTGGTCTCTATGGTCATCTGAGTGATACGCATATGGTTGCGGATTTTAAGGTACAGGAGTACTGATAGACTCATCCCCATTGCCGTAATAAACAACACCAGCAAATACAGTTCATATGTTTGGCCTGATGGTGCAATAGACCAGGCCGATATACTGTATTTCCTATTATATTCAGGCAAGTCGACAGAGTCGGTACCTTGATACTTAAAAAATGAGCTCAGCCAGTTGGCATCTTCTTTATTACAGTACTCATTGCTAAAATGTGTGTCATCCAGAGTTAGCTGAGCACAGATCCCCTTATGTTGCTCCAACCTTTGTTGTACTCTTTGATGAGAAATGGCATACACCAGAAACGGCATATTATGCTCATCTATGTTCACTATCAGGCTGGAAAAACCTTCCATCAGATATTCCAGTTTACCATCTGCACCCACTTGCACTTTGCCAGCTAATATTTCAGCCTGAAAATCCGGATCTGATATGTATTTCACTCGGTGATCATCGTCAAGAGTAAAAGCAACGGCTGATTTTATCTTTAACAGCTCCTCGGAGAAAATATTGAATTCTTCCTTTGTCACTATGGCTGAGGCATTAAAAAGTGAGCGCAATGCATTGAGTATGATCTTATGTTGCAGCAACATATCATGAGTCGAATTAAACAACAGATCTGCTTTTTGCTGATAGTCATCTTCGAACTCTTTATAGGAGTGGTGTAAGAGTAATATATTGACCAGTAAGGTCGCCAGCAACCCTATGATGATACAAAGAAGTGACGAGGCTCTAGATTTCACACTTAACGACCTTAATTTCATTTTGAAGCATTAAAATAGTAAACATGAGTTCCTGTTTACTCTGTGGATCGAAAAAAACAGCTTCATTTTGAATCATTAAATAGCTACAGATCCCCTTCAATTTATGGGCTAGAGATGAGAGCTGTAAAAGCTCTGAGGCATCTAGCCTCTGTGCCTGAGAAAATAAACTGTCTAACTCTTCACTGAGCACATCAAGCAGATGTAACCTTTTTTCTTCATGCTGGTGAACGAAAAATGCGAGTATTTTATGATAAATAGAGTTATTACGACTATTCATAAGCTCTCCCTACTGTTGGCTGTAGCTGTCTACCCAAGACGTCACGTAACGACCTTCTATCGGCGGACTAAAATAATAACCTTGGGCAATTTCACACCCTAAGCCTTTTAATAAATTCAACACACTCAATGTTTCTACCCCTTCGGCCACCACTTTTACCTTTAGTTTCTTGGCTAAGGCGATAGTCGACTCGACGATGGCCAAGTGTTTAGGGTTGATATCCAGATCTGAGATGAAATCTTTATCGATCTTAATTTCATCAAATGGAATATTATCGAGGCGGTCGAAGGTTGAATAGCTTTTACCAAAATCATCTAAAGAGATAGTGATATCGTTGATAATCAACTTGGCTATAGATCTCAATGCCATATCTTGATCTATGGTTTGCTGAGACTCAGTTAGCTCCAAGATGAGATGAATATTAGGCTGCTGACTTTTCTTATCAATGACGTAGTTGATGAAATCCTCAGAGAGTAAGTCTTCTGCACTGATGTTGACCGAGAGTGAGAATTTCTGCAGTTGTGGGCATAACTCCCATTGAGTCATTGCCTGATCTAACACCAGTTGTGAAAACTGGCAGTTCAATCCAGCTTTGTTTATTAAAGGAATAAAACGGTCGGGATAGATGAAACCATCACCTTGTATGCATAACCTTGAGAGCGCTTCGAATCCCACTATAGATTGACTACTAATATCGACTTTTGGCTGATAACAGAGGATTAGATTGTCTTGATTGAGCAAGGAGCCAATATGTTCACTAGTAATGCCATGAATAGTCTCGACTAATTTAGGCTCCTGTTTAGGAGCCTTATATTTAAGGGCTGTCAGTAAGGTAAACAGGTGCCCAATATCCACTGGTTTTTGAAATACTCCTACTAAATTCAGATTGAAACTTTCGGTAATATTGCTGATGAGTTCTAAGGTTCGAATATCTGAGCTGCTCACCACCGCCAACGGCAATCCATGACAGTCACGACATGTGGCCATATGATTGATGATGGACAGGCCATCGCCATTATCCATCTTAAGATCGGCAATCACCAAGTCAAATTGCTCAAAGGCTGGCAGCTCATTGTTTTTAAGTAAGTCTATCGCCTGATTGCCGCTATCTGCCTCATAGAATTGCATGGGTTGCTTTTCAACCAACTTTTCAAAGTCCGCTTTTATCGATTCGCGAATAAAACGTTGATCATCCACTATCAGAATGTTCATCTTGCTTGTTTCCCTTTAACGCCTAGATCGATAATCTGGTTTAGATTCGAAGGAGATATGACCGCCAACTTTAACAAAAATCGATTTGCCATCACTTCTGAACGACTCACAAGAAATGATGTAATATCGATTTTATTCTTACCCTTAGTTACAGATTTAATCTTGAAAGGCGATAATTTAACGCCATTGAGCTTTTTAATTAAGCTGTCGTCACACACACTGAAACTCAGGTAAGTGAGATGCTTTTGACTGGCAAAAAAGTTCATATAAACGGACATCAGGCTGTTCTCAACCTGAGTCGTCGCTCCCGCTGAGGATAAGACCAAGACTGCATTAGTTTGTCCCTTAACATTGAGTCGGGAGATATCTTGTAGATTAACCTTGAAATTTAACAACTCGAGAATGGTATGAGATCGTGTTTCCATAAAGAGACAATGGCCGATTATCTGGCCACCAAAAGCCGTGGCCACACTAATTTTAAGCTCGCCGAGTTGTCTTCTCTGGCTGTCTATCTCATCGAGACTCAAGCAAGGGTTGCCTTCATATTGAAGAATCATTCCCAAGATTAAATGAAAACAAGGGTGCTTATTGTCTATTTCTTCAATACGATACTCATCGTTACGATAGTAAGGATGAGTTGATTTACGCTTGTTAATCGGTAATGCCAATAGCTTAGTGCACTCATTAAGAAACTCATTATCTTTGCCATATATATCGACTAATTCGTGATTATATAGCTCAACAATTTCAGCCTGTTTGGCCAGTGAAGGTATATTCACTCCCCTCTCCCACCGACTGACTGTGATCGTATCAAGGTTATAAAAGAGACTGCTCTGCTCTCTTAAATGCAAACAGAATTGCTCTTGAGAAAGCTCATTATGTTGTCGAGTATTTTTTAAAAAGATAGAGAACACATGACTATCTTTAGCGCTTGTGTAGCAGTAAGCTGTAGAGCTCATATCGTGTTCCATTGGTTTTGCTTATATTTTCTAAAAGGTCCAAGTACTCATCTTTATTGATGCCATCAATACGTTCTGGATGCATTTCGGTATAAACGATCCACATACGATGGAGTTTTCCGACAAAATATAGTCCGGTCACTTGTTCATCAACCATATATTTCCCCTAGTCTTCAAATCATCGTTAATTGTTAAATTATCTAACATACGAGTGTAAAACATTCTTGATACCCGGGACATTGGCAAGTTAGTTCCGGATTTAGAATTGAAATGCCTAGAAGGGGGTCAATAGATCAAAACCATTGAAAAGATATACACTAAGTAGCCAAATAAAGCTTTTTATGAGGGTTTTATGCCTTCTAACCAAGTTGTAAAAACCTCACGCTAGAAGTGAGCTAAAGATAAAAAGACAGAATCAGGCTGTACAATAATATCTAACTTTTCATTTAGCTTATATAGCACGATTTTTCATCTAGGGAAGATGAAAGCTCGATTAAAACATCAAGAGTTAGCCGATCACATGTCTCCATCAGAGCATACTTAATAATGGTATTGAGTCTAACTGAAAGAGTCGAAACTTAATATACTCGATACTCGGGAGGGGCAAACAATATTGGAAGCTTTTGTAAGAGAGCCGTTACCCTGTTCAATGACATAAGGGTCGCGATAAGTTAGGCCAAAAGCCCTCTAGGGTACGCCCATTTTTGACAAAACTCCCAACCATTTTCACGGCAAGCAAATCCCGCCTGATATCGATTGAAACTGAATTGAACATGTAGGCTAGTAGTCAATGAAGCAAGCATTTTGGCATCTTGTTGTTCAGAGTCCCATGTTTGAGATGAAGGACTCAATAATGCACATATGACAAGAACGGCAGTTAAAGACATCGCGGGAAATAACGAGGTTTCATCTAATTTAAGTTTAGGTCTTAAGGCCATCTACTACTCCATGAATATCTTTATTTACCCAATAAAATTAACACATGTCGGTAAGAATGAACAAGGTTATCAGGATAATCCCCCTTGGTTAAATACAAGTCCCCCTCAGCAGATAATAGATCTTCTGAGGGGTTATGATGTTCCAGTGCATCAGATGTGATGATTAATTCAAGTCTTCTTTACTTAAAATGCCCCCGCCGAGAGCGCGGTATAAGGTGATCATCGACAACAACCTGTCTCGTTTTACCAGACTCAAGCTGAGCTCGGCACTAAACAGGCTCCGCTGGGCATCCATAAGATCCAGGGAGCTCGAAACGCCATTACGGTACCTGAGCGTCGCCAAACGATTATATTCGGTCGATGCAGCAACCAGTTCCTGTTGCGCCTCTATGGCCAGCTCTGAACGTCTAAAGCTATTCATGGCATCATTCACCTCGAAGTAAGCTCTTAGCACTGTACTGCGATATCCCAGCAATGCCTGTTTAGATCCTTCTTGTGCGATATCGTATTGGGCAGATATGCTACCGGCATTAAAAATGGGGGCAGTGATCCCCCCCAACAGAGACCAGGTTACACCTTGGCTGTCAAAGATGCTGCTCAAGTCATCAGTTTCCGTGCCATAGCTACCTGTAATGGTAAACGAGGGAAAGAAAGCTGTTTTGGCGACACCTACATTGGCATTCGCCGCAATCACGGCTTGCTCCGCGGCCTTGACATCGGGGCGCTGAGATAACATCTGTGACGGCACCCCCACAGCAAACTTATCTGGAAACAATTTCCCCTCGGCTTTAAGTTGAGTTTCCGTTTTAACTGTTAAAGGATAGCTAAATTTACCGAGCAATATCCGCAGTTGGTTGGCTTTTTCCTGTCGCTCAAAATCTAAATCTGGCAGTGTGACTTTCGCACTTTGGTATTCGACTTCAGCCTGGCGTACCTCCAGTCCGGAAATGACGCCGTTTTGTTTACGTAAGCGCGCAAGATCACGCTCCTTTTTACGTAGGTCCACCGTATTTAAGGAGATTTCATACCTCTGCTCTATATCCAACCACTCATAATAGCGGCTGGCCACATCACTTATTAAGCTGATTGCTGCGAGATTGAGTGATTCTTGAGCTGAGAGGAAATTAGCATATTCGGCTTCGCTGCGACGTCTGTTGGCGCCCCAGATATCCAGCTCCCAGGCCACTGTCCCCGCCAGATTGAACTCGTTGCCATGACTTGGGTCAGTGCTAGTGATACCACTATCAATAGAACGCTCGGCGTCAGCATTGATCCCCAGTGCCGGATAAAGCGCTGCATCGGTTACTGTGATATTTGAACGTGCGGCGATAAGCCGTGAGCGTACGGTTTCCAGATCTAAGTTCTTCGCTAGGGCATGTTCTATCAACACTTGTAAGTCGGTATCCAGATAGAAATCACGCCAATGGGTCATGCCAATATTTGGCCCGGGGGCTTGTGCTAAATCGTTATGATATTGCTCAGGAATATCCAGATCTGGTTGCTGATAATCTGGTCCCATGGCACAGCCAGACAAAAATATGCCAGTCGTTAGGGCACAAGCGAGTCGTTGTCGTTTGAAAGAGTGATGTTTAAACATGGCTCGATCCCTCCACAGGTGTATTAGACCCGGTAGCCGAGTTGTCCTCTGAATCTTTTTCTGGTTTTATCTTAGATTTAAGCCATCCAGCCGTAGTCACAAAGAACAGTGGCACCATGACTATGCCTATAGTCGTCGCAAATATCATTCCGCAAAGTATTGGTATAGAGATACTCTGTCTGCTCACTGCGCCGGGGCCCACCGATAGGACAAGGGGTAACACACCGAGAATAAAAGCCATAGAGGTCATCAAGATGGGTCTGAAACGCATATTGGCCGCTTCCAACGCTGCATCGAGTCGGCTCTTACCCTGTTTATGCAGTTGATTGGCAAACTCAACGATTAAGATGGAGTTCTTAGCAGCCATACCTATGAGTGCGATAAAGGCAACCTGGAAAAACAGGTTACTCTCCATGCCACTCACTAAGGTGCCCAAGGATGCACCTAACATAGCAATAGGCGCAATCAGCAGCACGGCTATGGGGATGGTCCAGCTCTCATAGAGGGCAGCGAGAAACAAAAAGACGAACACCATGGCTAATGTGACTGCAATACTGGTCTGGTTCGCCGATTGCACTTCTTGATAGGTAATTCCAGTCCATTCATAGCTGAACTCTTTAGGTAACATTGGTTTAGCCACACGTTCAATCGCTTTAATTACATCACCCGAGGCATAACCAGGTGCAGGAGTGGCGTTAATTGACGCGCTTGAAAACAAGTTATAATGAGTCACAGCGGCGGGTCCCACTGAGTATTCATATTTTGCCAGTACACCTATGGGAACCATGGCCCCGGTTGCAGAGCGCACATAGTAATCTTTTATCTGCTCAGGAAACTGACGATAGGTCTCTTGCGCCTGTACCTTTACCCGGTAAACACGTCCGAACAAGTTAAAATCATTTACCGTGGATGAGTCGGTAAAGGTTTTAATGGTGCTATAAATATCGGCGACATTGACCCCGATGGCCATAGCCTTAGCCTCGTCGACCGTCAGATGAAGTTGAGGGATAGCGCTCTGCAGAGATAAACCTGCGGTGGCAATTTCTGGTTGCAGTTTAAGCTTCTCGACCAGTTCATCGGCTGTTTCCATCAGGCCTCGAAAATTAGTGCCAGAGGTATCCTGTAACTCCATCTCTACGCCTGAGCCACTGCCTAAGCCAGGTACGGCGGAAGGCAAATAGAGGTTAAATTCCGCTTCTAAGATCCCCTGTAATGAAGCATCTATCTCTTTCATCACCTGCTGTACTGTGGCATCTGTCTCTACCCGTTCAGACCATGGCTTTAAGATGATCTCAAATTGCCCATTGGCCTGATTAGAGCCTGAGCGGCGGTTCTCACCGGCTAAGGTAAATGAATAAGCGACTGCTGGATTGGCCAGCACTTTAGCTTCGGCTTTTTTAAGCACGGCTTGAGAGCGGTTAACCGTCGCGCCATCGGGCAAGGTCATGTCGATAAAGAATCGGCCCTGATCTTCATTAGGCATAAAGCTGGACGGCAAGCTGGACATGATCAGATACACGCCTCCCACCATAAGACCAAAGACAAGATAGCTTCTCTTGGCGTGCTTTGTGGTTAGTGCTACTAAGGCCACATACTTGCTGGTACTGGTATCGAGTTTGTCGTTTATCCATTTAAAGAAACCCGATGTGGCTTTGTCTCCGGGTTTGAGCAATAAGGCACATAAAGCCGGCGACAGAGTCAGTGCAACCACAGTAGAGATAAGTACCGCCACAGTAATAGCTACCGCAAATTCACGGTACATGATACCTGTGATCCCTGACAAGAATGACACAGGTACAAACACTGCGGCGAGCACCAGACTGGTGGCGACCAAGGCACCAGACAGCTCTTTCATGGCGGTGCGTGTGGCCTCCACCGGACTGAGACCATTTTCATTCATCAAGCGTTCGACATTCTCCACCACCACGATGGCATCATCCACCACGATACCGATAGCCAGCACTAAAGCTAACAAGCTTACGGTATTGATGGTGAAGCCAAACACTAACATGGCTGCCAATGTGCCTATCAAGGAAACAGGCACGGCAATGGCGGGAATGAGTGTGGCGCGAACATTTTGCAAAAACAGGTATACGACTAATATCACCAGAATGAGGGCCTCGACTAAGGTTTTGACTACCTCATCGATGGAGTTCTCGATAAACACGGATGCATCGAAGAAGACTTCCCAATTCATGCCTTGAGGAAACTTCTCAGCGAGCTTAGCCATCTCTTTCTTAACGTTTTTGGTCACCTCTAAGGCGTTAGAGCCAGGCAACAGATAGACTTGTAAGATAGTGGCATTGGCACCATTTAACTGAGACTGCAGTGTATAAGCAGATGAGCCTAGCTCAATCTGAGCTATGTCTCTGAGACGTATGATGGAGCCATCATTATTAGCCCGAACGATAATTTCATTGAACTGTGGCACACTGCTCATGCGACCCGAGGCTGTAATTGGCAAGGTCATACTAAGCGAATCACTATTAGGCTGTGAACCGATAGTCCCCACAGGAGATTCTTTGTTCTGGGCCTTGATGGCAGCGATCACATCGGCTGTGGTTAAGCCGTAACCCGCCATGGTATCTGGCTTTAACCAGACTCGCATCGAATAGCTACGCGCGCCAGTGTTACGCACCCGGCCGACGCCAGGAATACGCTTAAGCGCCGATTCGATATTGATGGTGCCATAGTTACTCAGATAAATTTCATCATAACGCTCATCACTGGAGGTTAACGCCAGCTTGAGCAGTTCAACTGAGGCTTCTTTCGATACGGTCACGCCCTCAGTCTGCACATCGATGGGCAAGCTGCCACTGGCTTGTTGGGTCGAATTTTGTACATCTACCGCAGCAAGATCTGGGTTGGTTCCGACATCGAAGGTGATGGTGACATTGGCGCTGCCCGAGTTAGTACTCTTTGAGCTCATGTAGATCATATTTGGCAAGCCATTGAGCTCTTGCTCTAAGGGTGTGGCCACCGACTCTGCCGCCGTCGTCGACGTCGCGCCAGGGTAAGATGCTGACACCTTAACCTGTGGCGGAGTGATATAGGGATATTGATCGATAGGCAGATTAAACATGCCGATCAAGCCCAATAACACAATAACGATTGAGATAACACAAGCAAAGACAGGACGATTAACGAAATACTGAGCCATTATTTCTGCTCCTGCTTCTGCTCAAGTTCCTGCTGCTTAAGTGCCTGTTTCTTCTGTTTCGTGTCTTCCTTCTTATGATATTGCTCCGCAGTTAATGGCTCGGCTAATTGTCCATGACGGACCCGATGCATGCCTTCAACAATAACCAGCTCTCCCGCCTTGAGGCCACTCCTGACCACCACGCCCATTTTTCCTTGATGTTCAATCACGATAAAACGGCGTTCAACCTTATGATCCGGCAACACGACCATCACATAGACTCCACCTTGCTCGACTTGAGTGGCTTTTTGAGGAATAACGATGGCGTTGGTCACCTCATTGAGCTTGATTCGGACATTGGTATATTGGCCTGGAAGCAGTTCTTTATCAGGATTGGGTAACTCGGCGCGTACCTGGAATGTACCTGTCTCGGGGTTAACCGATGGATCGGTGAAACGTACGTCACCCAGATAACGATACTCACTGTTATCGGGCAAGGTGATGGTAACAAAACCTTCAACAGCCTTACCTTCGGTCTCGGCCTCTTTTTGTTCACTGTAGCTGGTCATGCGTCTTCTGGCATTGAGATAATCCAGGGCCGACATGTTAAATGTGACGTAGATTGGATCTACCCGCTTCACTCGGGTCAACAATGACTGGCCACTGCTTCCCACTAAGGCTCCTATGTCGACTTCTGAACGACTAACCAGCCCTGATATGGGTGAGCGTATTTCGGTATAGCTTAATTCCAATTCAGCCTCTTCTAATTCGGCCTCACTCGCGGCCAGACTCGATCTTGATTGGGACAACACGGACAAGGCATTGTCGAAGTCCAGCTGACTGGCGGCATCTTGCTCGTAGAGAGGCTTTAATCTGTCCACATCACGCCTGGCCTTATCTAACATAGATTGCTGTGACTCGACATTGGCGTTCAGTCTATTAACTACGGCACTATAAGGACGATTATCAATACGATAGAGCACTGTGCCCTCTTTCACTGCGCTGCCTTCGATGAAACTCTTATCTTCAACGAAGCCATCCACCCGCGCCCTGACCTCTACATCCAGTGAGGCCTGAGTGATCCCTACGTAATTTCCATAGAGTGGCACTGTAGCGGTTTTAACCTGCTCGACGACCACTAATTTGGGGGTGATTTTGGGCACGTCCTTCTCACAACCTATCAGTGTTGCTGTACCTATGAGTAACGCCAAGGCGAGCGCTGAACGAGTGAAAACCTGTGCCATATTCATGTCCCAAAATTATTTTTGATGATCGGATGTCTGTTTTTGTTCTATTTACATTCAACTTATGAGTATCTATATAGAAATATTCATTAAGTTAATCAAATGTGAGTGTAAGTTCTAAACAACTGTAACAGCAAGAGAATGTTAACTTTAATCCGGGATTGGCCAATAAACGTTCAACAAACACGTGTAAATAGCGTATTTCTTTCTTGGCTGTTGAATCTGTGTAATTGAAATGCAGCTGAGTATTAAATATTTTTAGTTGAGCACAGGCATAATTGTTGCGCTGTTTTTGACGAGATAAGTGAGACTTGCAGGAAATAAAGCAGTAAGCCTAATCAAAGTCGAATAAAAATCAGGCCTACCACGACACTTACCGAGAAAGATTTGCATCAACCTTTTGCTTAAACTCTTCTGAAAGTTGATTCAAAGGGGTAAGGTCTTTATTGCTTTGACGGCTTCGACTGAACATAGAAGCGGCGATAAACAACTCAAACCAGAGGCTCAGCGCCTCGGCGTTGCCCTTTTCACCCGATGCCGCCATTGCTAATACTGCCACTTCGGCTGTGCCTAACTGGAAGTCCCGGCTGCCTTTTCTCAAACCATACTTGGCGACGGTCTCAGGGGTAAAAGAGAGCAGTGGTAAATCATGTAGGTATGGACTCTTGCGGAACATCTTGATCGCTTCGCGCCAGCTACCGTCTAGCATAATAAACAGTGGCTTCTTGTCACTATCTAGCGCTGTTGGTTTAAGTTCACTGACTACAGTTTGCTGTGGATAGGCATATTCACCGGGGAAGATGACAAAAGGCTGATAGCAAGGATCCTGTATCAATGCCAACATTTTTTGGTTTGCCTGGGTTCTGGACCAGATATAGGCATGAGTATCAGGAATGAGATCCGCGATAAGACGACCACTATTACTGGGTTTTAGCACCTCATCATCATACATGATAAGTAGAAATGCATTATCAGAAACAAGCTGCTGGCGACTGTTACAGGTGCAGTATGTTTGTGCCAGTAAACACAGCTCACATCTGATCAGGTTCTTGCCTCTTGCTCCATAAGGTCGGGTGGAGATCGCCTTACGGTATTGGTAAAGCTTATGGATAGCGTGTTGCTTAAGATTCATAACTCGTCATTTGTGATTAAATTTTTTGATAGCCGTTATCGGCGCATCCGTTATTTTACTATCGGGCCGAACACCACACAATAGTTTTCAGCAGCCTGGCAGTTTGCCCCTATCAAGTGATGAGCTCGCCACAATAATATTGTTATCGACTTAGTTTATGGTTAACCTTAATAGCACAAGGCGTAAACTAATGATTACAGCCTTTTCACCCTAGAAAAATTGATGAAAACGATAAGAATAAATGCCGGATAATAAGTGCTGTTATCCATTTATTTTGTTTCAGTTCCCAGTATGATGCCGCTTCCTTATCTACCCACTGTTTTACCCTTTTTGGAGTCATCATGAGCGGCCCTCAGTCAACACCTGTTTCTACCGGAAAAAATCACGGTCAGGAAACGGGTTTCTCATCCCTAATTTTCCTAATCGTAATGATGGTTGCCTGCGGCCAGATGGCTCAGACCATCTTCGTTCCAGCGCTCCCGAACATCACGACTAGCTTCCATGCATCACCGGGGCAGCTTCAAGCCATCATGGCCTGTTATCTGTTGTCCTATGGCTTACTGCAATTCATCTATGGCCCTGCCTCCGACAGATACGGACGTAAGCCAGTGTTAATTGTTGGCTTGAGTATTTTTATTATCGGCGCCTTGTTAGCCAGTTTCGCCACCAACTACCAACAACTCATCGCGGCAACGTTACTGCAGGGAGCGGGAACTGCCAGCGCAGGCGCCTTGTGCCGCAGTATTCCTCGGGATCATTACTTCGGTGAGCCTCTGCTTAAGGTAAACAGCTATATCTCAATGGCCGTGGTATTTTCTCCCTTGATAGGGCCCTTTGTTGGCAGCTTTATGATCCATAATTTTGGTTGGCAGTCGGTATACGATCTGCTGGCCGCATTCGGCATCCTGGTACTCTTGCTGATCATGTTCAAATTTAAGGAGTCTCTCCCCTTCACGCAGCGAAAGTCTGAGTCGGTATTAACCTCATACCGCTTCGTACTCTCCAATAGAAAATTCAAGAGTTATCTGCTCTGCCTGGTTGCCACCTTCGCCGGCATTGCCGCTTTCGAGGCCGTTGCCGGTATCTTCTATGGTCAGTTTCTCAAACTGTCACCTTTCTGGGTCAGCTGCTATTTTGTGGCACCAATACCGGGTTACTTAGCAGGTGCATACTGTGCAGCCAAGTTAGGTAATAAACACAGCGTCGTGTATCGCAGTGTGGCGCTCCTAGGTGCTGGTACCTTGTTTATTTTGATCCCTGGCTTGTCAAACTTAGTGATTGGTTGGAGCCTGCTCCTAGGCTCGATTCTTTTCTTTAGCGGTGCAGGTATGCTGTTTCCGGTACTGACCTCGGCTGCACTGGAGCCATTTCCGCGCCATGCGGGTGTGGCAGGCGCCCTACTCGGTGGTCTGCAAAACTTCGGCGCGGGACTGGCAGCGCTCTTGATGTCACTGGTACCCATGCATGGTCAACTTAGCGTCGGTGTCTTGTGCGCCATCATGGTATTCTTAGTCATTCTGGCACTGAATTACGCCAAAATGGGTTCAGATTTGGGCCACAATTCTGCCAGTACTTGATATTTTTCCGATTGGTATTAGGGTTTAATAGCTAGATAAGCGGGAAATAAGAGATGGAATTAAGGTCCTGAGCATGGCGTTCAGAACCTTGATTGAAGCCTAAAGAATACGCCTTAATAGGAAGTCTGCTTTTAGACGTCTGATACGCGTCATAATCTTACGTACCGGGGTCGGATAGTTATTTAGTGTATCTATCTGGCTGTAATGATACAAACGCTCTGTGTGCTGCAGGATATGCGCTTGTTCTTGTTCAAACTTACCCTTCCAAGCACCACATTCATCATGGAGCAAAAGTCCATTTTCCAGATCCAGTGCCCATGCTCGGGGGTTTAAGTTACTGCCTGTGATCAGGTGACGTTTACTGTCGGCGCTGATCCCCTTGAGATGATAACTGTTAATACCATCTTTCCAAAGATGAATATTAAGTTGGCCACTCTCTACCGCCCATTGCTGGCGCTTAGCGAATTTTCGCAAGGACTGCTCATACATGTAGGGCAAGGCACCTATGGTAGAGAAATCTTGTTCTGACGGAATATAGAAATCATTGGCGGTTTTATCCCCCACAACAATATCGATGCGTTTACCGTCTCTAAGATGCTTAGCCAAGGCTCGTGCCAAAATGTACGGTGGATTAAAATAGGGAGTACAGATAAACAAGGCATCTTGTGATTGCGCCACCATATCGACGATGATCTTATTGAGCTTGTTTTTCTTCCTGCCTAAACCAACCACAGGCGTGACACGGTTGCCAATGGTGGTGGAATCAAATTGATAGCTCGCCTTACCTAAACGTGACTTAAGAGTACGGATATCGTGTTTATCAGGCAGAGTTTCAATGGCTTTATCTTGTGTGAGTGAGCTTACCGCTGGGTCTTGCACCAGATAAGTTTCAATCATCTGCCTCATGGAGCGCGCCAGTTCGGCCGATTCAATCACATGATATCGGTCAAAACGGTACTTATCACCTTGATGCAAGTAGATATTATTAATGCTGGCACCACTGTATATCACCGCGTCATCGACAATAAATCCTTTAAGATGCAGCACTCCCATAAATTCACGGGACTTGACCGGCACACCTAATATTTCGATTGGGTGTTTGGCAGCCTGCATCACCTTGCGATACATCTGATAATTGCCACTGTCGCCCTTGTGCCCAATCAGACCGCGCCTGGCACGATGAAAATCGACCAAGACCTTGATGTCAAGTTCAGGGTTATTGTCTTTCGCTAACATTAGTGCCGCTAAGATCTCTCTGCCCGCCTCATCATCTTCCAAATAAAGCGCGGCGATATAGATTGAATGGACCGCTGCGGCGATACGCGTTAAGAGTTCAGCCTTTAAGGCTTTGGGCGTAAGCAACCATTGTAATGCGTCAGGTTGGATTGGTATTCCACCAAGCTTATCAAGCAAGGTCATCTCCTTTAAAAATGCTTTCCGTCACGATAGTAGCAGCTAGGGTCTAGTGCCCTAAACATGACAGCAAGATGCTGCAACTCCGGATAAACCGATGTGATAGTTTCACGGATTGCTTGCTCTACTTTATCGTGGGTATCGGGATCTTTAGGAAACCAGAGTACTTCAACTTGTGTTGTACTCAGATCAACTTTGCCATCGCGGTAACTTGTACTTGGTACCCAGTCCAAGGTAAACCCTTGAGCATCGATCCGACATAACTCGGCTAATTGTACGAGTAATGTACGGCTCAGACTGGCTACGACGTCTTCAGGTAGTCCACGCATGCGAATATGAGGCATATCGATCCCTTATATAAATCATAAGGGGATAGAAATTACCGATTTACACCCCGTTGGGCAAGGGTTTTCTCTACTTTTGCAGTATAAGACTATAGGAAGTGTACATATTTCAAACAAAAATAGATTTGAGTGAGCAAAGCGTTCAAATTAAGCACAAACTGATTCCTATGGCTTACTTGGTGATGTGAATATTGTTCACTGCAATTTATCGTTATTCTCTAAGGTATTTAACCCAGCGGTTCCATAGATAACGAAAGCTTAGCTTAACCGATGTTAATTTCTTTCACCGATCACGGCATTGAAATCAAACTCAGGTTATAATGGCCGACTAGTCAAAATGACCCACGATGAAGACAACCATGAATTTTAAGATCTTAAGCACAATCGCGATAACTCTGCTCTTGGCATGGGCTATATTTCACTTTAAGACACAGTTGGGGATTTTTATCTTACCGCTGTTTATCGGCTTAGTGACCTTCGTGACTTTAAGACTTTACCGCTTAATGGAAAAAGATAAACCCGAAGATTAATAACCGCTATGATATAAATCTATGCTATTTACTGATTTCGTCATTCATGCTCATCAATGCGAAGTCACTTACCTATGTGAATCTTTATGAGACCTCTAGTTAACGCTTGTCTTCTGCTCAGCTGCTTATCTATTCCAGCCTTAGCCGATGACTATTTTGATAATTTATTATCCATCATTAAACCGCCTCATTCCCACACGGCAATCCTTGCTACCAATCTGGTAACTGGTGACACCATCTTCCAGCAGAACCCAGATACCTTACTCTTACCCGCCAGTACCATGAAATTACTGACAGCGGTAGCGGCCACAGCATCACTGGGCAGTGATTTTAGGTTCAGCACTCGAGTCTATTCCACACTTCCCATCAAAGGCGGCGTCATTGCCGGTGATATCTATATAAGTTTTAGCGGCGATCCAACATTAAAAGCCACAGAACTGAGATCACTGCTTAAGCAGCTTACCGATCAAGGTTTATATCGAATCGAAGGCAACGTTTATTTGATTGGCCAAGCCAATGAGCAGTTACAGGCACCAGGCTGGGTTTGGGATGATCTTGGGATCTGTTATGCAGCGCCAGTGTCAGACTTTGTACTTAACGGAAACTGTGTTCACGGGAAATTGTCCCCAAAACTGGCCAGTAATCAAAGTCAATTAACGGTTCCAGGATATGTCCCCATCAGTATCACAAACACTTCAGTGTTTGATAAATTGGGGAGCGAGAAATTTTGCCAATTAGATCTGCAGCGCTTATCCGGTAATCATTTCTCTCTGAGTGGCTGTTATTCCGGATCCCAAGCCATCAAACTCGCCATTGCAATCACAGATCCTGGCTTATTTATGCAAGAATCGGTGGAACAAGTGCTCAAAAGCAGTCAGATTCAACTCCAGGGGAAAATATCGATCAAACACCAGCTACCGACCAAGACTCGCTTAATAGCTGCTCATGAATCGGCTCCTCTATCTGACTTAGTGCGCACCATGTTAATCAAGTCCGATAACCTTATTGCCGACAGTTTGCTTAAACAGCTAGGTCAAAAAACCTTTCAACGACCTGGAAACTTCAGTAACGGCAGCCGAGCCCTTAAAGAGATACTCAGTAGTGAAGGCATAGTGCTAACCCATGCGCAGATTGTCGATGGCTCAGGGCTCTCTAGGTATAACCTTCTGAGTGCACGTCAGCTCAGTCAGGTATTAAGCTTGATCTATACCGATCCAAGATTTGCCCAGCTCATCGATTCACTGCCTGTTGCAGGTGTGAGCGGTACGCTCAAATATAAAACTAGCTTCAACAAACCGCCCCTGCGTGAGCATATAATGGCCAAAACCGGTTCGATGCAGGGAGTAGATAATCTTGCAGGTTTTATCAGGAGCGACACACAAGATGATACCTTGTTTGTGATCTTAGAAAATGGTCAGAGTCCCCTAGAGAAAAAACAACAGCAGGCGCCCTTCAGTGCACTGTTTTTACATTCTTTAATGGATAACCCGCTAGCACAACATGCCCCAACAGACTCAGATCGTAGCCCTTCGAGCCAGGCTAATTAATTCTCTTTAGTTAAGCCGAATTAATATGAGACTCAAACAAAAAGGCGAATACTCAGGGTTAAACCTCAGCATTCGCCTTTCAATTTATAGATTAAATCAGAACAGAGATTCAGGCATATCCATAATGGTCCCATCACCAGCTCGCACTTGAGCCAAATGATACTCGGCTTTAGGTAGCATCTTGTTGATGTAGAAATCACTCAAATAGCGTTTCTGAGCGCTGAACTCTTTATCCGAATGTGCCACAGCTGCACCGGACATCAATAGCCAGAAATAACCATAAATGACATGACCAAACGCATCGAGAAAGTCGACGGCACAGGCATTGATGACTGCTGGCTTATCTATTTTTTTGTCATTAATATCAGATGCGGCTGAGATAAGCTGTTGGAGCAAGTCAGTGACTTTAGCCCTGTGTGCTTCATCGACATTATCTAGGCTCGCTAGCTTAGTCGTACACTCATTCACAAACTCTGTTAAGGCTGCAAGGTTATCCCCAGTCACCTTACGACCAAGGAAGTCTATGGCCTGAATACCATTAGTCCCTTCATAGATTTGAGCAATACGAGTGTCACGCACCAATTGTTCAATACCTGTTTCACGAATATAGCCATGCCCACCAAATACTTGTTGAGCAGTGATCGCAGCATCAAGACCTCGATCGCTTAAGAACGCCTTAGCAACTGGTGTTAACAGGCCCACATACCGACTGGCTTTAGCTTGAGCCTCACCTTCTCCGTATTTAGCAATATCTAGTTGTTGACCCGTGAGTACAGCTAAGGCACGACCAGCTTCGGTTAGCACCCGAATGTTAAGCAACATACGGCGAACATCGCCGTGTACTATGATAGGGTCGCTAGATGCACCGGTCGGCGATCCTCCTGCGGCCACACCTTGAACACGCTCTTTGGCATAATCAGCCGCCATCTGATAAGCCGCCTGTGATGTACCCAAGCCCTGGATACCTATCGCCAAACGCTCGTAGTTCATCATGGTGAACATACATACCAGACCACGATTTGGCTTACCGATGAGATAACCTTGTGCATCATCGTAATTCATCACACACGTCGCCGATGCCTTAAGCCCCATCTTGTGCTCAATTGATCCAACCGTGACATTATTTGATTCACCTAAGGCGCCTGAATCATCGACCTTAATTTTGGGTACCAAGAAGAGTGAGATACCGTTAGAGTCAGGTAATTTAGCCAATACCAGATGGATCACGTTCTCGGTGAGATCATGATCGCCACCTGTGATAAATATTTTGCTACCCGTAATGCTGAAGCTGCCATCATCTAAGGGCACAGCCTTGGTACGAATACCGCGAAGATCTGAGCCAGCTTGAGGCTCAGTCATGTCCATGGCCCCAGCCCAATCACCGCTGTACATCATAGGCAGATATTTTTCTTTCAACTCGTCACTACCATGGGCATTGATACATAAAGCCGCGCCAGCTGTCAGTGAACCGTATAAAGTGAATGCATTACAGGCGCTGTAGGCCATTTCATCAACGAGCACGCCTAGCATTTTGGGCATACCCATGCCGCCCAGATCAGGCTCGCCACACAGTCCAACCCAACCGCCTTCGGAATACTGGGTGTATGCCTCTTTATAGCCATCTGGCGTGATCACCTTATCATCTTGATGCACCACACCTTGCTCATCACCACTGCGGTTTATAGGATGGAGTAACTCGCGGCTTATCTTGTCGGCTTCATCCATTATCGCCATCGCCGTGTCCATATCGACATTTTCAGCAATGGCGGGTAAAGACGCCCATGTTTGAGGCGCATCAAACACCTTATCTAACAGGAATTTCATTTCGGCTAACGGAGCTTGGTAAGGATTCATTATCGACTCTCAAACGTTGGATTTAAACACTTGTTTTAATTTATACCAGATACCGTAGGAAAAGAAAGAGATATTTGGATAAGTTGAAGGAAAAGAGAGTTAAGGCAAGCTAAGACGGAGGTAGAGTTGAGATGACGTTCACGAGTGAACTGTTAGACGCTGCGCTTGGGGGGCGAAGATGAAGGTAGAGCTAAGACGACGCTCACAAGTGAGCTGTTTGACGCTGTGCTTGGGATGCACTGATACTCACTCTGTGAGTTTACAAGCCAGCGGCCATCATCTTAGCCCTAACGGGCCAACGACCGTCATCTTAGCCTTAACTAAAGACTTACCACATCAAATCATCTGGGATGACATAATCTGCATAGGGATCATCCTCTACAACCACTTGGCTGTTATCGTCTTTCACCCAAAGGTAACCACACCACTCGGGCACTAACATATTGACTCGCTCGGCGAGTTTATGGGGTACTAAATAACTGGCATCTTCATGACGTACGATACCCAGTTGCCCGTTCAGCAATTGGGCCTGTAATTTATCATCCACATAAATCGAAAAAATCTTATTACTGTGGGTGAAATTAAACTTGATCTCGGCGCTTTGTGGCAGCTTTATGGCGAGGCGAGTGAATTCCGTTACTAGGCCGCGTACTAAGCCTTTCTCGTTAGCTTGTTCAAACCTTTGCTCATTTAATGCTTTATCTTTTGCCGCCTGCTCCAGTTTCTGGGTCGCAATTTTCTGCTTTAAATCCGCAGAGCCATCATCAACCTTGGCCTTACGGTCACGTCGTTTCTGGGTCTTAGCTTTCTGTACTTTTTGCTTGCTAACTAGGCCAGCTTTGAGCAATTGCTCTTGAAAAGGGTTTGCCATCTGTTTCTCACTTAAATTAATATTTCTGCTGAAATCACCCTAAAGATGATTCAATTCATTCTTTTGACCGTTTTTCCGCTAGCTGAGCCAACTCTGCCATCGCCATGGATGCGCCGCCTAATGACCAACCGCCATCTATGGGCAATACGACACCTGTAATATAGGATGCCATGGGAGATGCCAGAAATAAGGCGCCATTGGCGATATCTTGCCCTTTGCCATTCCTTTGCAGAGGCACGCTTTTAGCTACGCGTTTTTGTAATTCTTTACTGGGTGCTAAGCGATTGAAGCCCTCTGTATCACCGATTGGCCCCGGGACGATTGAGTTTATCCTTATTCCCTCAGCCCCCCACTCCAGCGCCAGATTCTTGGTCAACATATCAACCCCGGCTTTAGCCGCGCCAACATGGGCCTGCATGGGCATTGGGATAAACGCCTGCGGCGCCGAGATCTGTATGATACAGCCGCCAGGCCGAGCCATCAGTGGGTAAGCTTGTTTAAGCACCTGGAAACTGCCCAGCAGATCGATATCCATTACTGACTTAAAGCCATTCTCGCTCAATAAGGCAGCAGAAGCTGGGAAATTGCCGGCGGCGCCACTGACTAAAACATCGATTTGAGTATAATGGACTTTAAACAGTGAGAAGCCTGCTTTTAATCCTTCTAGATCCCGGACATCAAAACTGGCCCCCATATGGGTACCCTTAGGATTTGTTTTACGCAGTAATTTAACCGCAGCATTGACTTTTTCGGCGCTGCGACTGGCAACGGCCACATTGGCACCCGCTTGGGCAAATGCTGTAGCGATAACCAAGTTAATGCCACTGGTACCCCCAACAACGACAACATTCTTACCTTGATAACTAAACATAGTGACTACCTCATTGAAAATGAAGCTAGAAGACACCCGTTACTCTAGTTTCAAATTCAGTTTAACTCAACGACTCGTGAATCGCCTTCAGTGCGGCTAATGGGTCATCTGCTTTTGTAATAGGTCTGCCTATCACTAAATAATCTGAGCCCGCTTCGACCGCTTGGGGCGGTGTCATTATCCTATGTTGGTCGCCTTTATCGGCGCCAACGGGGCGAATACCCGGCGTACACAGCTTAAATTCTTTACCTAATTTAGATTTTAGCACTTTAGCTTCATGTGCAGAGCAAACAACACCGTCTAGACCTGCGAGTTGCGTCAATTCAGCTAAGCGCTGTACGTGCTCGAATGCTGGGACATTGATGCCGATAAGCTTAAGATCTTCATCACTCATGGAAGTGAGTACAGTCACAGCGATTAATATAGGCGCCTTATCACCATAGGGTACCAAGGCCTTTTTAGCCGCCTGCATCATGGCGAGACCGCCACTGGCATGGACGTTGGTCATCCACACGCCGAGATCAGCTGCAGCTGTAACGGCTTTTGCCACGGTATTAGGAATGTCATGAAACTTAAGATCTAGGAAGACATCGAAATCTCGTTCATGAAGCGCCTTGATAAATTCGGGACCGAAAAGAGTAAACATCTCCTTACCCACTTTGAGACGGCACATCCTGGGGTCTAACTGATCGACCAGTTGCAAAGCAGCATGCTTATCATCAAAATCCAGGGCGACCAAAATCGACTTATTACTCATTTTTTCTCCATTTGCTTTGCAGTATTTTCTTGGTATTACAGCCATGAGCCACATAGTGAAATGTTAGGTCTCATGGTTCAGGACAATTCGGTGCATAAACTGTGTTATTCACCGTCGAGTCCCCTAATTCGTTTTATTTTCCCCCAGCTTTTACATGATGGGCAATGCCAATAGAGACGGTGTGAAGGAAAGCCACATCCGCTGCACCGGTATCCTGGACGGAACCTGATCTGCTGCTCCACCAGTTTTTCCAACATGGTTAAACTTTCTTTCGCTTGTCCATCTTCTGCTTGCTGTACATGCATCTTCATCAGATGCTGGAAACTTTTCATGGTCGGGTGGCGATATAAACCATCCAAAACCAACTGCTCTGCTTCTTGGGTCTCACCTTGCTCAATCATATTTTGCGCTAAGGTGATTGCGACGCTCGCCCCTGCCCCACTTTGTAATGCTTGGCGAAGCAGGTCGCTATAACCAGTGAGATCATCACTGTCATGAAAGACCTGGCGAGCAATTGAAAGTGCATCGGGGAAAAGCTCAATATCGGCTTCGAGTAACTTTTCTAGCAGTGCTTTGCACTTAACATATTCTTGTAAATCCAGGTACTTATCGGCCAAGGTAAGCAAGGCCCTGCCACAGTCTGCGTCCTGTTTTAACGCAGACTGGAGCAGTTTTAACTGAGGGGCGACATCAGTTTGTTCATTGGCAAGTTCACAATAAAAGTGAGCAGTATTATGTTTGAGAGCTTGCTGTCTTTTACGTTTTAAGCTCTTGATGATATTGATGGCTTTTTGCCAATCTTTAGTAACCTGGTAGATATCGATAAGATGGGTTTCAGCATCTTCACTGTGATCATCTTGCTTAACCAAGTTGATGAATATCTCTTCAGCTCTATCATAAAATCCGGCGGCGAGATAATCCTTACCCAGCTCCATCATGGCGATGTCGCGCTGCTCAGTGGTGAGACTGGGTCTGGCGATTAAATTTTGGTGAATACGGATCGAGCGGTCGACTTCGCCACGCTTTCTAAAGAGGGAGCCCAGAGAAAGGTGCGTGTCTATGGTGTCATCATCGACATCTAACATGGTGATAAACAGATCGACAGCTTTGTCTGATTCATTGGACAGGAGAAAATTAAGACCCGTGAAATAGTCACGACTCAACTGTTTTCTCTGGCTACTCTGATTGTGCCTTACACTGCGCCGTCCCATATACCAACCGTAACCGGCGGCGATAGGAAGTAACAGAAACAGGATCTCTTGCATATTAGGCGTCGACGTCCCGAGCGGGAGTCATCCCTTCTAATTGAGATTCGAGTTGGTTACATTTCTTTTTGGCATTTCTTAACGCCAATTTAAGTTTAGTCATGTGATAAATGGCAAACAACCAGCTGATCATAAAACCGGCCAGAAATACGAAGGCCAACACTAGAGGTAACCGGAATTCACCCTGAGCCACAAAATAACTGATCGTTACCATCTGCTCGTTACGTGCACCGAAGATTAGTGCTAAGAAGAAAAGTAGTGCTACTAACACTGTGACGATAAATGACCGCACGATACACTCCATATACCCATTTCAATCAAGTGATTATCTAAGATATTGACTCAACTAGCTAGTGATACCTATACGATAGGCATAAAAAAGCCTCCATTCGGAGGCTTTTAAAACAATGTCATTTATGCGTTGATCGCATCGACACGTTCGCGCAGTTCTTTGCCTGGCTTAAAATGCGGAACATACTTGCCATCCAATTCGACTGATGTTCCAGTCTTAGGATTGCGACCAGTACGTGGCGCACGGAAGTGAAGAGAAAAGCTACCAAAGCCACGGATCTCGATACGATCTCCGCCTTCCAATGTATGAGCCATTTGCTCTAACATCTCTTTGATTGCACTTTCTACCTCTTTAGCCGACAGCTGCGACTGCCTAGTGGCAAGTTTTTCGATCAGTTCGGATTTTGTCATCCTATACCCTCTATTTTCAAGCCAAACACAGTCACCTAACAGGAGTGCAAGCACCCCAGAACTTCAGGCGATTTACTTACGAGCCGCTTTGAACGCTTCAGCCATAGCACTGCTCATCACAGCGTCTTCTTGCTTGTTCAAGCTAGCCATTGCTTCTTTCTCTTCAGCTTCATCTTTCGCACGGATAGATAGGCTGATAGTACGGTTCTTACGGTCAACACCCATGAACTTAGATTCAACAGCGTCGCCTACAGAGTAAACTGTAGATGCATCTTCGATACGCTCACGAGAGATATCAGATACACGTAGGTAACCTTCAACAGTTTCAGCAAGTTCAATTGTAACGCCTTTAGCGTCAACAGCTGTAACTGTACCGTTAACAACCACACCCTTCTTCTTATCAGCAAGATAAGCATTGAATGGATCGTCTTCAGTTTGCTTAACACCAAGGCTGATACGCTCGCGCTCAGGGTCAACAGAAAGAACAACTGCGTTGATTTCGTCGCCTTTCTTGTAATCGGCAACAGCTTCTTCGCCAGTACCATTCCAAGAAATGTCAGAAAGGTGAACTAGACCGTCGATGCCACCGTCAAGACCGATGAAGATACCGAAGTCAGTGATTGACTTGATCTTACCAGTGACTTTATCACCCTTGTTAAAGCGCTCTGCGAAGTCATCCCATGGGTTAACTTTACACTGCTTAAGACCAAGAGAAATACGACGACGCTCTTCATCGATGTCAAGAACTAGAACTTCAACCTCGTCACCTAGGTTAACAACCTTAGATGGGTGGATGTTCTTGTTAGTCCAATCCATTTCAGAAACGTGAACAAGACCTTCAACGCCTTCTTCGATTTCAACGAAACAACCGTAGTCGGTAAGGTTAGTAACGCGACCAGTCAAACGTGTGTTTTCTGGGTAGCGCTTGCTGATTTCTAACCATGGATCTTCGCCAAGTTGCTTAAGACCTAGTGAAACACGTGTGCGTTCACGATCATACTTAAGTACTTTAACGTCGATTTCGTCACCAACGTTGACGATTTCAGATGGGTGCTTAACACGCTTCCAAGCCATATCTGTGATATGTAGAAGACCGTCAACACCGCCAAGGTCTACGAATGCACCGTAGTCAGTAAGGTTCTTAACGATACCCTTAATGGCTTGACCTTCTTGTAAGTTCTCAAGAAGAGCATCACGCTCTGCACTGCTTTCAGATTCGATAACAGCACGACGAGAAACAACAACGTTGTTGCGCTTCTGGTCTAACTTGATAACTTTGAATTCTAGATCTTTGTTTTCTAGGTGAGCAGTATCGCGAACAGGGCGAACGTCAACTAGAGAACCTGGTAGGAATGCACGGATACCGTTTAATTCAACAGTGAAACCGCCTTTAACCTTACCATTGATGACACCGATTACAGTTTCAGCATCTTCGTACGCTTTTTCTAGAACAATCCAAGCTTCGTGACGCTTAGCTTTCTCACGAGACAGTTGAGTCTCACCGAAGCCATCTTCAACAGAGTCAAGCGCAACGTGCACAGTATCGCCAACAGATATTTCAAGTTCGCCTTGAGCGTTCTTGAACTGTTCTGCTGGGATTGGGCTTTCTGATTTTAGACCTGCGTCAACTAGTACAGTACCGTTTTCGATGCGTACAACAACACCTGTTACGATAGAACCAGGACGAAACTCCAAAGTTGCTAGGGATTCTTCAAATAGATCAGCAAAAGATTCAGTCATTTTTAAGTTACTTTCTTTAATAAACCACGGCCCATCCTGGACGTGGAGTCAGTATAATAATCCGCATCATCCATGTTGCGAATGGTTAAACGTCAGTCAAAATTAACTCACGTTTGGTAATTTAGATTCTATGTGTGCCAATGCAAGATTGAGCACTTCTTCTATCTCAATACCTGAAGTATCGATGACCAATGCATCATCGGCCGGGACTAAGGGGGCAACACTGCGATTCATATCGCGGTCATCACGCTCTTTAATCTCAGACAAAAGACGGTCGATATTAACATCGAAGCCCTTGTCCTGCAACTGATTATAGCGTCTCTGAGCCCTTTCTTCCGCAGATGCCGTTAAATAAATTTTAGCGGGTGTGGCGGGGAAAACAACGGTCCCCATATCCCGGCCATCGGCAATAAGACCCGGCGCTTCATTAAATGCACGTTGACGACGTAATAATGCCTCGCGAACACGTGGGAATGCGGCAACGATAGAGGCGGCATTTGAGCACTCTTGGCTGCGAATATCTATTGAAACATCTTCGCCTTCGAGCACGACCTTGATACCTTGAGTTTCACTGCCGGTAATAAACTGCACATCTAAGTGCGCGGCAAGTAAAGTAAGCGACTCTTCGTTATCGAGTTCAACATTATGATGAATAGCTGCTAAGGCTAAAACTCGGTAAATAGCACCACTATCCAGTAGTTTCCAGCCTAATCGCCCGGCTAATAACTGGCTAATCGTACCTTTACCCGCACCGCTAGGGCCGTCAATAGTGACAACAGGAGCCCGTTCTGACATAAATTTCTCCACAGTAAGATCCATCTTCCCTAAGATTTTTAAATGAGTGCTTCCAGTGACCCACATGCTAAACCGTATACTGCACATGCTTACGCGCACACTGAAAATTAAGCGCGCGTATTATAAACCAAGTAAAAAAATAAAGCGGTAAATATTTCAATAGGTCGATTCAGCTTGATTACAGGATCAGTAACAAAGAAACCAGTTTAACAGGAGTAAAAACAAGAATGAGCCAGATGGCCCATTCTTGTTCATTGTGATTATAACACCCGTTTTACTGTGCTAAGGCAGCAAACTGATTAAAGTAGTCAGGGAATGTCTTAGAAGTACAATCTGGATCATTGATAGTGATGCCACAATCGGCAAACGCCAACATGGAGAAGCACATGGCCATTCTATGATCGTTATAGGTATCGATGGCCGCCGTATGTGGCTTGCTTGGCGGTGTGATCGAAATATAATCATTGCCTTCATCCACAATGGCGCCCACTTTTCTCAGTTCGGTCGCCATGGCGGCTAAACGGTCGGTTTCCTTGATGCGCCAGTTATAAATATTGCGAATGGTGGTAGTCCCAGTCGCAAACAAGGCCGCTGTGGCTATGGTCATGGCTGCATCAGGTATGTGGTTCATGTCGAGATCCACGGCGCTAAGCTTCGCCACTCGTGAGATAATATAATCGTCCCCCCACTCTATATCCGCGCCCATTTTCTCCAGCACATCGGCAAATTTAACATCACCTTGAATACTCAAACGCCCTACACCAGTGACTTTAACTTCACCTCCTTTAATGGCACCAGCAGCTAGGAAGTAAGATGCCGAGGAGGCATCCCCTTCGACTAATACTTTACCCGGTGACGCATAAGTCTGGCCCGCTTTTATCTCGAAGCGCTGATAATCATGGTTTATTACCTCGACGCCAAATTGCGCCATCAAGGCTATGGTGATGTCGATATAAGGCTTAGAGACCAACTCACCCTTTATCTTGATATTAACCTCACCTTTTGCCAGCGGCGCTACCATAAGGAGTGCGGTCAAAAACTGGCTGGATAAATCCCCCGCTATCACAACGTCGCCGGCGTTTAATCCGGTTGCGTTAATGGTTAACGGAGGAAAGCCTTCATTTTTAAGATAAGTCACCGATGCACCGAGTTGACGCAATGCATCAACCAAGTCTCCAATAGGACGTTCTTCCATGCGTGGCTCACCAGTTAAGGTAAATTCGCCCTGACCTAAGGTCAATGCCGCACAAAGAGGTCGCATTGCCGTGCCGGCATTACCGAGAAATAATGTCTGCGCCTGCTCAGCATTAAGTGGTGCCCCGATCCCTTCGAGTTCACAAACCGTATTGTTGTCGGAGAGCCGATAGTTCACACCCAATTGCTTGAGCGATGCCAACATATAGCGAATATCATCAGAATCTAACAAGTTGGTCAGTGTCGTGGTGCCTTTAGCTAGCGTAGCTAGTAATAGTGCACGGTTAGAGATACTTTTAGACCCAGGGATATTGATGGTGCCCTGGACCTTGCTAATTGGCTCGAGACGTAGCTGCTTCATTAAAATACTTCTTTATCATCGCGGGACAAACAAACCGCAGGTTAACATTAGATGTTCATGGCAAACAGACTGTAAAGTTTACGACTTGCACCATCACGACAAAATGGTGTTCTGCTTAACCGGTGTTTGAACTTCGTAGTACTAAATTTACTGATTAAGCCGCAGTATTCAACACTTATTTATGTTTTTACCCTGTTTCAAGGTGATTTTCTTTCAAAGTGACAATTTTCTAACACTTTGCCCATCAATATACGGTAAAAAGTAGCCTTTATCTGTTTTTTAGTTCGAGATAAATAAGCTAAGTGGAAATGAATCATGCCAGATAATTACTTTTGTAATTTAGCGCGATTCACTATTACTCGGTCTGTGTTTTACGTTACTCTAAACTTAATGAGTCAAAGGCAGATTACGCCAACAAATCTAATAAAAGGGTAAATAAGCTTATGTTCGACACTCTCACCGCTATGCCTGCAGATCCGATCCTCGGCTTGATGACTAAATACAAGCAAGACACCCACGTCAACAAGATAGATCTAGGCGTCGGCGTGTATAAAGATGAAGTGGGTCATACCCCTATCTTAAACTGCGTAAAAAAAGCCGAACAGCACCGTATCGATACCGAGGAAACTAAAGTTTACATCGGTCCCACTGGCTCGGCTCAATTTAACAACCTGCTTGGTGAACTGGCATTTGGCAAAGAGAATCCAGCCTTATTAGCCGATCGTATCCGTACCGTGTCTACCCCAGGCGGAACGGGCGCATTAAGAGTCGCCGCCGACTTTATCGTTCGAGCAAGCCAATCAACGGCTTCAAAGAAGGCCGTTATCTGGGTCAGCGATCCAACCTGGGCCAATCATACAGGCTTGTTTGAAGCTGCCGGTGTAGAAGTAAAAACCTACCCTTATTACGACTATGACACTAAAAGTCTTAAGTTCGATGAGATGAAGGCGGCGCTGTCTCAGGTGGGTCCAGACGATGTGGTCTTACTCCATGCATGCTGTCATAACCCAAGCGGCATGGATCTCAGTGAAGCCCAGTGGGATCAAATCATTGAGATAACCCAGCAACAAGGCTTCACACCACTTATTGATATGGCCTACCAAGGCTTTGGTGTCGGCGTAGATGAAGATGCCTACGGCGTGCGCAAGATGGCTGCATCGGTGGATAACATGATCTTGTGTAGCTCATGTTCTAAAAATTTCGGCCTGTACCGCGAGCGTATCGGTGCCTGTTCAATCTTAGGTAGAGATACCGCCAGCGTTAATGTGGCCTTCTCAGTGCTGCTTTATGTGGTCCGTTGCATCTACTCAATGCCGCCAGCTCATGGCGCCGCTTTAGTCGAAACTATTCTTGGCTCAGATGAATTGAAGCAGGAATGGTTAGATGAGCTGAAAATCATGCGCGACCGTATCAATGGCAATCGCAACATGCTAGTGAACAAGTTAATCGAGAAAGGGGTTAAGCGTGACTTTAGCTTTATTGCCCAGCAAAAAGGCATGTTTTCGTTCTTAGGGATAAACCCGCAGCAAGTAGAACGTCTGCAGCAAGAACATAGCATCTACATGGTGGATTCTAGCCGTATCAGCATTGCTGGTATTGGCCTTGGGAATGTCGATTACTTAGCGGAATCCATAGCGAAAATACTATAGAAGTGAAAAGTTCCTAGAGCCTAGGCCCTGGGAACTTTCTTTGCTATTAAGCCTAGTTTTTAACAGCAAAATCCTTCATAAACTCAACTAACGCCTCAACCCCTTCGATTGGCATGGCATTATAAATACTCGCACGCATACCGCCGACACTTCTATGCCCTTTCAGAGCAACTAAATTTGAATCTGTTGCTTGCTTAAGAAACTCGCTATTGAGCGCTTCATTGGCCAGATAAAAGGTCACATTCATCACGGAGCGATTTTTGACGCTAACCTTACTGGTGTAGAAATCACTGCTGTCGATAAAATCATAAAGCAGTGCCGCTTTGTCCAAGTTAGTCTTGGCCATGGCCGCTACGCCACCACTGACTTTAAGCCAGGCAAAAACTTCGGCAGCCAAATACCAGGCAAAGGTCGGCGGCGTGTTATACATTGAGCCGTGTTGAACCGCTAAACGATAATCCATGATTGAAGACTGGGGCAAACTTGGTAGCTCAAGCATGTCATCACGGACGATGACGATACTCAGACCCGAAGGTCCTATATTCTTCTGAGCCCCTGCATAGATTAAAGCATACTTGCTGACATCTATCTCTCTGGACATGATATTGGATGACATATCGGCAATAATCGGCCAAGGAGACTCAAGTTCATCAAATATTTCGATACCATCGACAGTCTCGTTAGGACAGTAATGTAAGTAGCGATAGTCCTTGTTAATCTCATTTAAGTTTGGAATAACAACCTTGCTAATATCGTTAGTATTTTCAACAATATTAATGCTACCTATCTGAGCCTCACTGGTGAGCTTTTTGGCTTCGTCGACTGCCGATTGAGACCAGCTACCAGAGACTAAGTAGAGGGCTTTACCCTGCTGCCCAAGAAAATTATTCACTACAGCTGAAAACTGACCTCGGCCGCCGCCATGCATAAACAGCACATGGTAATTAGAAGGGATCGACATCAATTCACGCAAATCGATTTCCGCTTGCTCAGTCATTGCAATAAACTCTTTACTGCGATGACTTATCTCCATTACCGACGTCCCTAGACCATTCCAATCCAATAATTCAGATTGCGCCTTTTGCATTACGGCTCGGGGTAACATTGCAGGACCTGCACAGAAATTGTATGTCACGCTCACGTCTCTATCCTCTCATCGTTAGTAATAAATTAGTCTGCCATAGAGCTAAAGGCTTTACTCATCATATTTTTATATTTGGAATTATCTTTTCTTTTTTATCGTTGGCTAAAACAAAACGAGCGTCCAATTGGACGCTCGTTTTAGAGGTTAACGCTTATTCAGCAGGTTCAGCCTCTGGCTCATCATCACCTTTCGGATCTTCACCTTCGACCTGACCAGTTTCGGCGTTATCACCTTCTTGGATGATAGGGTTACCCTCTTCATCGAGCTCGACTTCATCCTCTTGGATTTCATCGATACGCTGAAGACCGACTACCTTCTCCCCTTCGGCGGTACGAATTATCGTCACACCTTGAGTATTACGACCGATAGTGGAAACACCCGTTGCAGGGGTACGAACTAAAGTACCTCTATCACTGATAAGCATGATCTCATCATTTTCACCCACTTGAACGGCGCCAACTACTGGACCATTTCGATCGCTGATCTTGATAGAGACAACCCCCTTAGTCGCACGGCTCTTGGCCGGGTACTCATCGAGTGCAGTACGCTTACCGTATCCATTCTCGGTAACCGTCAGGATTGCACCGTCTTCTTTCGGAACAATCAGTGAAACGACTTTCTGCCCATCTTCAAGACGTATACCACGAACACCGGTAGCGGTACGCCCCATAGGACGCAGTGCAACTAGCTCTTCGTTGGTTTCCGGATCAAGTTTAACCAGACCAGTTTCAGAGTCTCTCACCATCTCGTTGAAACGAACCACTTTGCCTGCATCGGAGAACAACATGATGTCATTCTTGCCATCGGTAATATCGACGCCGATAAGCTCATCGCCATCTTTAAGGTTCACAGCGATAATACCGTTAGCACGTGGATTACTGTATGCCGTGAGTGCAGTCTTCTTCACTGTACCGTGTGAGGTCGCCATGATGATGTATTTGTCATCGGCATATTCACGCACAGGAAGGATAGCAGTAATATGCTCACCTTCAGAAAGAGGCAGTAAGTTAACGATTGGACGACCACGAGCCTGACGGCTAGCGAGCGGCAACTGATACACTTTAAGCCAGTAGAGCTTACCGAAATCAGAGAAACACAGAATCGTATCATGGGTATTAGCAACAAGTAGCTTCTCGACGAAGTCTTCATCTTTCACTTTTGCTGCTGACTTACCTTTACCACCACGACGCTGAGCCTGGTAATCGGTTAATGGCTGATACTTGGCATAGCCTAAGTGCGATAAGGTCACCACGACGTCTTCTTCGTTGATAAGATCTTCAAGACTCATATCAACTTCATTCGCATTAATGACAGTACGACGCTCATCACCGAAGTTCTC
Source organism: Shewanella psychrophila (assembly GCF_002005305.1). NCBI lineage: Bacteria > Pseudomonadati > Pseudomonadota > Gammaproteobacteria > Alteromonadales > Shewanellaceae > Shewanella > Shewanella psychrophila. Next base: position 896,815 of record NZ_CP014782.1, on the reverse strand, counting down.
AAGTACTTCGTTTAACTCTTCCTTGATTACTTCCATTAAGCGTTCAGGGCTGCGTAATATGTAGAGTAATGCCGCAATGATCTCAATCAGCTCTTCGTACTCGGCTAATATCTTCTCATGCTCAAGACCAGTTAGCTTATGTAAGCGTAGGTCTAAGATAGCTTGTGCTTGTTGCTCGGTAAGGTAATAGTGATCGTCACGAATACCATACTCAGGCTCTAGCCATTCAGGACGCGCCGCATCATCACCTGCTTTTTCAAGCATGGCTTTAACATGACCTAGCTCCCAACCTTGGGCAACCAGCTTAACTTTGGCTTCAGCTGGCGTTGGAGACGCCTTGATCATGGCAATAATAGGATCAATGTTAGCCAAGGCAATGGCGAGTGATTCTAATATGTGTGCACGATCACGAGCCTTACGCAATTCAAATACGGTACGGCGGGTAACGACTTCACGGCGGTGTAAGATAAAGCACTCTAACATCTCTTTTAGGTTAAACAGTTTTGGCTGACCGTTGGTCAAAGCCACCATGTTTATCCCGAACGAGCATTGCATCTGAGTCTGTGCATACAGGTTGTTAAGTACAACTTCACCCACCTCTCCACGTTTGATCTCGATAACGATGCGCATACCATCTTTATCAGATTCATCACGCAGACCGCTGATGCCTTCAATCTTCTTATCTTTAACCAGCTCGGCTATCTTCTCGATAAGACGAGCCTTGTTCACCTGATAAGGAATTTCGTGGACGATAATGCGCTCACGGCCATTATCTTCTACTTGAACTTCAGCCTTAGAACGCATCACTGCGCGTCCACGGCCCGTCTTATAGGCATCGATGATGCCTTTGCGGCCATTGATAATAGCAGCAGTAGGGAAATCAGGACCTGGAATGTAATCCATTAACTGTTCAATGGACAGTGCAGGCTCTTCGATTAGCGCTAAACAACCTTTGATCACTTCAGTAAGGTTATGTGGCGGAATATTTGTCGCCATACCGACGGCAATACCCGAAGAACCGTTGACCAAGAGTGTCGGTATACGTGTAGGCATCACTTCTGGAATAAACTCAGTACCATCATAGTTAGGCACAAAGTCGACGGTCTCTTTCTCAAGATCTGCCAATAGCTGATGAGCTAACTTATCCATACGGATTTCGGTATAACGCATCGCCGCCGCAGCATCACCATCGACAGAACCGAAGTTACCTTGGCCGTCAATTAAGGTGTAACGCATGGAGAAAGGCTGAGCCAGACGAACGATAGTGTCATAAACCGCTGTATCACCGTGGGGGTGGTACTTACCGATAACGTCACCGACAACTCGTGCCGATTTCTTATAGGGTTTGTTCCAATCGTTTTTAAGTTCACTCATCGCGAAGAGTACGCGGCGATGAACAGGCTTAAGACCGTCACGAACATCCGGTAGTGCACGGCCCACGATCACGCTCATGGCGTAATCTAGATATGAATTTTTTAATTCGTCTTCAATATTAATTGGTGTTATAGATGAAGCCAGATCAGTCATAAACTGCTCGATCCCTTGAAATTGTGCTTACCTGTTACCAGCCAAAATGGCGCAGTAAAAGTCTCAGCCTGAAAACGTGATTTGGCATTCTAACACAGTTATTTATTGTCACCAGACCCTATTCAATTTTAGAGATAAATAAGTGTTAACCCAAAAACAATTGACCAAAATCAAACAATGTTCGCTAATCAATCAATTGGTTAAAAATTCACTGTTTTCCTATTTATACCGGCTTTGAATCTGGCATTCTATGGGTATAATGGCAGCATTAATAATCCCTATTGAGGTGATATAGTGGAGCAAGAAATTAAACCTGAACTAAACGTCGATCCAGCCGAAATCGCAAAATTCGAAAAAATGGCAGCTACTTGGTGGGATCCGGAAGGCGAATTTAAGCCATTACATAAGTTAAACCCGCTTCGACTCAACTATATCGATCAAACCTGTGGTGGTCTGTTTGGTAAGCGAGTCCTGGATGTCGGCTGTGGCGGTGGTATTTTATCTGAGAGTATGTCCCGCATCGGCGCTAACGTAGATGGCTTAGACATGGGCACTGAACCACTGGATGTCGCCAGACTTCACGCTATTGAAACCGGCGTTCAGGTTAACTATATACAAGACACCGCGGAATCTCATCGAGAAGCAAATCTTGGTGCCTACGATGTGATCACCTGTATGGAGATGCTCGAGCACGTACCTAGCCCCCGTTCAGTGGTTCAGGCCTGTGCCGATATGGTCAAACCCGGCGGTTATGTCTTCTTCTCCACCATCAATCGAAATCTACGCGCCTATGTTGAAACCATCTTAGGCGCTGAGTACCTGCTAAAGATGCTGCCAGTTGGGACCCATGACCATAAGAAGTTTATCAAGCCGTCAGAGTTAATCTCACTGGCCGAACATGCTGAGCTTTTTTGTGAAGATGCAACGGGGATTACCTATAACCCGCTCACAGAAACCTTCACTTATACTAAAAATGTCGATGTGAACTATATGATCGCCACCCGTAAGAGTGAAGATTGATGGCGGACGATCTCGATGAGGCTAATGACCTGACTAACAGAGTAAAAATAAAAGCCGTGTTATTCGATCTTGACGGTACGCTTGCCGATACCGCACCAGATCTGGTGGCGGCGTTGAATATGAGCTTATCCAAGTTAGGTTACCCACAAGTTAGCCTCGAAGAGATGCGCCATATTGCTTCCGATGGCAGTCTGGCGCTTGCTAAAGCGGCCTTGCCAGGCGTCTCAGAGGAAGTTCACCTTAAAGCACAGCAGTTACTCCTAAGATTTTATGGCGATATAAACGGTCAGTTTTGCCGTTTATTTGTTGGTATAGCTGAGCTACTAGAGTATTTGGACAATCAAGAGATCCCCTACGGCATAGTGACTAACAAGCCCGCCAGATACACCAGGCCCTTGATTGCCGCTTTAGGTCTGACTCAATCCATGAAAAGCGTGATCAGCGGTGACAGCACGCTTTTCGCTAAACCTCATACCGCCCCCATGCTACTCGCCTCGCAGCAGATCGCCCGTCGATGCCAAGACATTCTCTATCTTGGCGATGCCAAACGAGATCTCGTCGCGGCACACGCATCCGGGATGCTAGGTGGTGTTGCGCTATGGGGCTATATAAATGAAGCAGACTCTCCTGATAATTGGCCAAATGATTACCAATTCGACTCTCCCCAGGATGTACTTAAATTTCTCAGTGAACACTAAGCTGATTAACAAGAAAAACATTGCTCACACAAGGGGCACTAAAGGCTGATAAGATCTAAAAGATCGCCAATCGATCATGGGATCTTTTCATCCTTTTTAGCCCGCTCAATATTCCATCTGATAGGAATAAAGCCAATGAATTCCGACCTCAAAGGTTAGCCAATACTAACCCTAAATTTTACCCTCAAGTTATCCACAAGATGGCCACAGCTTGTTGTGATAATTGGGACTTGCAAAATCACCTAAACGACACTATCTTGTACCTTAGAAATTTTAAAACACTATATATTGTGTGTATGTGACAATCAGAGACACAAGTTAAGACTTATATCTCGTCATAGAAGTGACCTATTTTAGTGTTTAAATTAGTTGTTATACAGGGAATCCTAGGATGAGCTAAAACCTCATTCTCAGAAATTATTATCAAGGCCTATCTTTAATGAATAGCAATATGAAAGTCACCAAACGTAGTGGCGAGCGCGAGACCATCGACCTAGAAAAAATCCACCGCGTGATCACATGGGCAGCCAAAGATCTTAAGAATGTCTCGGTCTCAGAAGTAGAGCTCAGATCACACCTGCAATTTTTCGATGGTATTCCTACCGAAGCTATTCATGAAACGATAATTAAGGCCGCAGCCGATCTCATCTCACCCGAAGCACCAGATTACCAGTTTCTCTCAGCTCGCTTAGCCGTTTTTCATTTAAGAAAGAAGGCATTTGGCCAATTTGAACCACCTAAACTCTATGACCATGTTGTTAAACTGGTAGAGTCAGGCAAGTATGACCAACATATTCTTGAGGATTACAGCCGCGAAGAACTCGATATCTTAGATGGTTATGTTGATCACTGGCGCGATATGGATTTTTCCTATGCAGCAGTAAAACAGCTAGAAGGTAAATATCTGGTTCAGAACCGTGTTACTCACGAGATATATGAAAGTGCACAGTTCCTTTATATCTTAGTCGCCGCTTGTTTGTTCGCTAAATACCCTCAAGAGACACGCCTGAGTTACATTAAGCGTTTCTATGATGCGGTTTCAACATTTAAGATATCGCTACCAACACCTATTATGGCGGGGGTTCGTACACCCACACGTCAGTTCAGTTCATGTGTATTGATCGAATGTGGTGATAGCTTAGACTCTATCAATGCGACAGCCTCATCTATCGTTAAATATGTCAGTCAGCGCGCCGGAATCGGTGTGAATGCCGGTCGTATTCGTGCATTAGGTAGCCCTATCCGCGGTGGTGAGGCATTTCATACCGGTTGTCTGCCTTTCTTTAAGTATTTCCAGACCGCCGTTAAGTCTTGCTCCCAGGGCGGTGTTCGTGGTGGTGCAGCGACCTTGTTCTACCCTCTATGGCATCTGGAAGTCGAATCGTTACTGGTATTAAAGAATAACCGTGGCGTTGAAGATAACCGTGTTCGTCACCTTGATTATGGTGTACAGCTAAACAAACTCATGTATCAACGCTTAATCAAAGGCGGAATGATCAGTTTATTTAGCCCATCGGATGTGCCGGGTCTTTATGATGCATTTTTTGAAGATCAGGACGAATTCGAACGTCTCTATCTTCAGTATGAAGCCGATGATTCTGTTCGCAAGACTCAGATAAAGGCAACTGAGTTATTCTCATTGATGATGCAAGAGCGCGCCTCTACCGGCCGTATCTATATACAAAACGTGGATCATTGTAATACACACAGTCCTTTCGACAGCAAGGTTGCGCCAATCAGACAGTCAAACTTATGTCTTGAGATTGCACTGCCGACTAAGCCGCTCAATAACATCAATGATCCTGAAGGCGAAATAGCCCTTTGTACCCTGTCTGCTTTGAACTTAGGTGCCATTAAGGATCTATCAGAACTCGAACCTTTAGCTGACTTGGCAGTAAGAGCCTTAGATAACTTACTCGATTACCAGGATTACCCTATCATCGCCGCACGTCAGTCTTCGATGAACCGTCGTACCTTAGGTATAGGCGTGATTAACTTTGCTAATTACTTAGCAAAGGAAGGGGTCCGCTACTCAGATGGTTCGGCTAATAACATCACCCATAAAACATTCGAAGCCATACAGTACTACTTGCTCAAGGCTTCAATGAATTTAGCTAAAGAGCAAGGCGCCTGCCCTGCATTCCATGAAACAACCTATTCGAAGGGTGTGTTGCCCATCGATACTTATAAGCGTTCTCTGGATAAGATATGTGATGAACCGCTGCATATGGATTGGGAAACTCTGCGTCAAGACATAGTTAAACATGGACTGCGTAACTCAACCCTGTCGGCGCTAATGCCATCAGAAACATCATCGCAAATCTCAAACGCGACCAATGGTATCGAGCCACCGCGCGGTCTTATCAGTGTTAAGTCGAGTAAAGATGGTCAGCTAAAGCAAGTTGTACCGGATTTCGAGAAATACCAGTATAGCTATGAGCTACTTTGGCAAATGCCAAATAATGATGGTTATATACAGCTTGTTGGCTTGATGCAGAAGTTTGTCGACCAAGCCATCTCGGCAAACACTAACTATGATCCAAACCGATTCGAAGGTAACAAGGTCCCGATGCAGGTGTTATTAAAAGACCTGTTAAATGCCTACAAGCTCGGAGTCAAGACTCTCTATTATCACAACACTCGTGATGGTGCTTCAGATCAGATGGACAGCATGATCAGCATAGAGAAAGATGACGAAGACTGTGAAGGTGGCGCGTGTAAGATATAATACCAATCTGTATAAGAAGGTGGTCAACTCAGAGTTATTTTTGGCAGCATAATTCAAGGCGAAAGAGTGAAGAAATGGTGATCCCTTTTGAACTCATTCAACACAGAATTAGGCAGCCAAAAACACTCCTGAAAGGCGAGTTTTAGCACTTCCGATACGGCGTTAACGAGCTTAAACGTAGAAAAACTATGTCCCTCACTCGTTGCCTTGTCTCACAAGCGCTAAACTCTCGCTGAGTGACCACACCTTTATACCGATTGATATGACACGTTGCAGTGATTGAGACCTGGATCCATCGTATAATGAGTGGATCCATAATTAAATTTATTAGGGGCATGAAGCCCCTATATTCTGGAAGAAAACATGGCCTACTCTACATTTTGTCAAACACCTAATAATGCTCGCCTTGAACCTATGTTCATGGGGCAGTCGGTCAACGTCGCCCGTTACGATGTGCAAAAATATGAAGTGTTTGAAAAGCTAATTGAAAAACAGCTGTCTTTTTTCTGGCGTCCTGAGGAAGTTGATGTCAGTAAAGATAAAATTGATTACGCCGCACTTCCAGATCATGAAAAACATATTTTCATCTCAAACCTAAAATATCAGACTTTGCTTGATTCAATACAAGGCCGCTCACCTAATGTGGCTTTCTTGCCTCTAGTGTCACTGCCGGAACTCGAGACCTGGATTGAAACTTGGTCATTCTCCGAGACCATACACTCTCGATCTTACACTCATATTATACGTAATATTGTTAACGATCCTTCTATCATTTTTGATGACATAGTTGAAAATGAAGAGATTTTGAAGCGTGCGACAGACATCGCCCAGTATTATGATGACTTGATTCAGCTTACCCAAGCCTTCCACCTTCTCGGTGAAGGTACACACACCATAAACGGTAAAGAGCTACTGGTCACTCAGCGTACCATCAAGAAATCACTTTATCTGTGTATGGTGTCAGTCAATGTATTAGAAGCCATTCGTTTTTACGTTAGCTTCGCTTGTTCTTTCGCATTCGCCGAACGTAAAGTTATGGAAGGTAATGCAAAGATTATACGTCTTATTGCCCGTGATGAGGCGCTACACCTTAACAGCACGCAACATATCCTCAAGATAATGCGAGCCGGTGTTGATGACCCTGAAATGGGTGAGATAGCCAAAGAGTGTGAGCAGCAAGCCTATGACATTTTCGTTAAAGCCGCTGAGCAAGAGAAAGAATGGGCCCAATACCTGTTTAAAGACGGCTCTATGATCGGTCTTAACGAACAGATCTTGTGCCAATATGTCGAGTACATTACCAATGAGCGCATGAAGTCGGTTAATCTACCATGTCATTATGCCGAGATCACCAACCCACTGCCTTGGATGAAGAACTGGTTAGAAAGTGATGCCGTTCAGGTAGCGCCACAAGAAGTAGAGGTCTCCTCTTACCTTGTAGGTCAAATCGATGCCTCTATCGATGAAAGTGAATTTGAAGACTTTGACCTTTAATAAAATCTTAAAAAAAGCCCCCATCGTCAGTCTCGATGGCCAGCCTGTGCTGCTGTTTAATCAGCAGTACCCTAGCCTACTGATTGCATTAGAGCATAAGAAAGTTAAGGTCTTTTCAGAGTGCCGTAATGGTTATTGCGGCGCCTGTAAAACCAAAATCATCAGCGGCACCGTCACCTACCATACCGAGCCCTTAGTGGAACTCAAAGACGATGAGTGTCTGCCCTGTTGTTGCACTCCCACTAGCGACTTAAACCTTAAATTATCATCTGAAGGCTGTGATGTCGTGACTCGACCAGGCATAAGTGCCAAAGTGATCAACCAGCCACAAACCAAATCCTAATCAGTCCTGAATACACCGATGTTGTGATTCGCCACCTGACAACAACCTCAGTGCTCATCAAAGCACAACCCCAATCCTAGAAACTTTAATTAGCCCAAATACGCCGGTGTTGTGATTCGCCATTAGATGACAAGCTCTCCCAGTGATCATCAATACTCAAGCACATTCCAGGACAAGACATTAGACATAAAAAAGCCTGATAGAATCAATACATCTCTATCAGGCTTAATGACGATCTTGAAACCAGCTTTTATATCATTATAACGCGATGGCTAGCTCAGCCCCCTGTCTGATGGCGCGCTTCGCATCCAGCTCAGCCGCAACATCAACACCACCTATGAGGTGAACCGGTAAGCCCGTTGCTTTCATCTCTTCGAGTAAGGTGCGATTAGATACCTGACCGGCACACAGAACCACATTGTCCACGGCTAATATTTCATCTTTGTCATCTATTGATATGTGTAACCCCTGATTATCGAACTTACGGTAGCTGACACCCGTTTTCATCTTGACCTTATGTTGCTTCAACACAGAGCGATGGATCCATCCCGTAGTCTTACCCAGATCTTTGCCCATCTTACTCGTCTTACGTTGCAGCAGATAGATTTCATGAGCCTCAGGCTCGACCTCCACAGCATTAGCATCCCCAATATGCCTCAAGCCACCTCTGTGTTTATACTCTTTATCTATGCCCCACTGCTTTAGCCATTTGTCGGGTTGCAAGGTTGAAGACTTCTCCTCACAGATGAAATGAGCCAGATCGAAACCAATACCCCCGGCACCGATCAAGGCAACACGTTTACCTAAGCTCACTTCACCTTTTAGCACTTGCTGATAATCCACTACACGTGGATCATCGAAGCCATCCAAGTTCAATTCTCTAGGCACGACACCCGAAGACATGACAATTTCATCAAATTTTTCATCTCGAACCACAGAGGCATCCAAACGGGTATTGAGTCTTAACTCAACCTTATTGAGCTTCATCTGAGCCTTAAAGTAACGTATGGTTTCGTCGAACTCCTCTTTGCCAGGAATTTTTCGGGCAAGATTAAATTGGCCACCGACTTCAGGTTTAGCTTCGAACAAGACCACATCGTGGCCTCGAGTGGCGGCGTAGATAGAAAATGCCATGCCGGCCGGACCTGCGCCCATGACAGCGATGCGTTTCTTATTCTCTGCCGGCATGAAATTAAGCTCAGTCTCATAACAGGCTCTGGGGTTGACCAAACAAGTAGAACGTTTACGCGCAAACACATGGTCTAAACACGCCTGATTACAACCAATACAAGTGTTGATAAGCTCAGGCGTATTAGCCGCCGCTTTATTAACAAAGTCTGGGTCGGCTAAGAAAGGTCTCGCCATCGACACCATGTCGGCCTGACCCGATGAGATGATCTGTTCAGCAATTTCCGGGGTGTTGATCCTGTTAGTGGCGATTAGCGGCACCGAGACTTCAGATTTAAGTTTCTCGGTGACCCAAGCGAAAGCGCCCCTTGGCACACTGGTGGCAATGGTGGGAATTCTGGCCTCATGCCAACCAATCCCGGTATTGATGATGCTGACGCCTTCTTTTTCGAGTCTCTTGGCTAAATCGACGACCTCCTCCCATGAGGAGCCATTATCGACCAGATCCAGCATGGAGAGTCTAAAAATGATAATAAAATCTTTACCCACTTTTTCGCGTATGCTGCGAACTATTTCAAGAGGTAGTTTAATTCGATTTTCGAAGCTCCCGCCCCATTCATCATTACGGACGTTAGTGCTGGCAGAGATAAACTCATTAATGAGATAGCCTTCGGATCCCATGACTTCTACGCCGTCATAGCCCGCCTTTTTCGCCAAGGCAGAAGAGGTTGCATAATCTTTGATGGTGCCACGAATTTGTCTGGCAGACATGGCGGTCGGCGTAAAAGGGGTAATAGGCGACTTAATCTTACTGGGTGCCACAGAAAAAGGGTGGTAGCCATAGCGGCCAGCATGAAGCAGCTGAATACAAATCTTGCCATCGGCTTCATGTACCGCCTGAGTGATCTTCTTGTGTTTAGACACTTGCCAAGGAAAACTCAACTGGCACCCATTAGGCGCGAGGCGGCCACGTAAATTTGGCGAAATGCCGCCCGTCACGATCAGGCCCACTCCACCTCGAGCCCGCTCTTGATAAAATACTGCCAGTTTCTCAAAACCGCCCTTTTCCTCTTCTAAACCTGTGTGCATGGAGCCCATTAGCACACGGTTTTTTAGCTGGGTAAAGCCCAGGTCTAAGGGTTCTAATAAATGCGGAAACGACATTCAAACATCCTTTTTAAACAAGTGATTTAAATCAGCATACCTCTTGTTTCTCTTAAGCTCAACTCCAGAGCCACTCGGGATATATTAGATTCCTTTACAATTCAATTACCCTGATCGAGGTTTTTTCAGTTAGCATAGTCATATTGAAGTAATAAAGGAGTGGATAATGTCCGCTAAACCCTCATTAATTAAAAGAATATTTCAGCTTATCTGGAAAACCGTTAACGGATTTAGAAAGCTGGTGCTCAATCTTTTCTTTTTCGGCTTACTTGCGGTAATCATAATCGCAGTGAGTACCGATGAGAATATCCAGGTTGAATCAGGATCAGCGCTTGTCTTGGACTTAGCCGGTTCTATCGTTGAGCAGAAACGTCAAGTCGATCCCATCGAAGCGGCCATGAAAAACAGTAAAAACAGTGATGGCTCTGGTGAAATCTTACTCGCCGATATCCTTAATGTCATCGATAATGCCGCCGCCGACGAGCGTATCTCAGCTATCGTGTTAGACATGGGTCATCTCAGATGGACCGGGATAAGTAAACTTCAATCTATTGGTGATGCCCTCACACGCTTTAAAGAGACGGGTAAGCCGATACTGGCGACAGCCAACTGGTACGGACAAAACCAGTACTTCTTAGCCAGTTTCGCCGACACCATCTATCTCAACCCCCAGGGAAGTGTCGAATTAGAAGGCTTAAGTCGCTACCGCCAGTACTATAAGTCTGCATTGGATAAGCTTAAAATCAATGCCCATATCTTCCGTGTTGGTACCTTCAAGTCAGCGGTCGAGCCTTATATTCGCGACGACATGTCTCCCGCCGCTAAAAAAGCTAATACTGAATTACTCAATGATATCTGGGCCAGCTATGCAGCCACAGTATCAAGCAATCGCGACATAAAGCCTGAGCAGTTGGTACTCGATGCTGACACTTACCTAGCTGAGCTTGATAAGGCCGATGGTAAATCCGCAGATATGGCCATCAACATGCATTGGGTAGACGAGCTAGCCTCTACAGAAGCCTTCAGACTCGAGATGATAGAAACAGTGGGTAAAGCCACTGAGGGAAACAGCTACAAGCAGGTAAGCTTGTATGACTATCAGTCTCTCATTTCGACTCAACCGGATCTGTTCATTGAGGACACCGTCGGCATCATAGTGGCGAAAGGCACTATACTCAACGGCAATCAACCCGCTGGTCAAATTGGTGGTGAGAGTACCTCCAAGCTGCTTCGCAAAGCCAGATTTGATGATAATGTCAAGGCTGTAGTACTGCGCGTAGACAGCCCAGGCGGCAGTGCTTTTGCCTCCGAGCAGATCCGTCAAGAAGTCCTGGCACTCAAAACAGCTGGTAAACCCGTCGTCGTGAGCATGGGGAGTTACGCCGCTTCGGGTGGATACTGGATCTCGGCCAGTGCCGATTACATCTATGCCACTCCCACCACACTCACTGGCTCCATCGGGATCTTCGGCATGATCACCACCTTCGAAGATTCTCTCTCTAGTTTAGGGATACATACCGATGGTGTTGCCACATCACAGTGGGCTGGCATCTCAGTAGCCAAGGGCTTAACCCCTGAGATTAAGAGCGTCATTCAGCGTCATATCGAACGTGGATATCATGACTTCATCTCATTAGTCGCTAAAGAGCGCGACATGAGTCTGGAAGATGTCGATAGCATAGCCCAAGGACGAGTGTGGTCTGGCCGTAAGGCTCTCGAATTAGGACTTATCGATGAGGTTGGCGATCTTGACAATGCGGTTGCCAAGGCGGCGGATATGGCCGGTCTGGAAGACTTCGATAGTCAGATAATAGAGCAAGAGTTAACCACACAAGAGCTGTTTATCCAGGAGATGTTCGCCTCGGTCGCCACTTACTTGCCTCAAAGCACCATGGGTAATTCACTTATCGAACAAGTACTGACTCAATGGTCTGGTGTGATTGAAGAGTTCAATGCCTTCGATGATCCTAACGGCATGTACCTGTTCTGCGATAACTGTACGCTATAACCTCACAGTAGTAGAGTCAGATCATCGGCTCTGCAACAAACATAAACCCGATCAGGCTAAGCCTGCTCGGGTTTTTTTATTACCAACACGGATACAAATATAATACCGGAAACCATTGGGTGAAGCCCTGCAAGCAAGTATACTTCAGCCAAATAGCGTCTATCTGAATATAACAATGACCAAACGTTCCATATATGTTGCCTATACAGGCGGTACCATAGGCATGCAAGAAACCTCCCATGGCTTCGCCCCTGTCGCTGGTTTCCTCACAGATTGTGTGAAGGCTATGCCTGAGTTCTACCATGATGATATGCCGGAGTTCGTGATCCAGGAATATTGTCCACTGATAGATTCATCGGATATGGCACCGACGGATTGGCAGATGATCGCCGATGATATTAAATTAAACTACGACAAGTATGATGGCTTCGTGATATTACACGGCACAGATACCATGGCCTTTACCGCCTCAGCCTTGTCCTTCATGTTACAGGACCTTTCCAAGCCTGTTATTGTCACGGGTTCACAGATCCCACTCGCCCAACTCAGATCCGATGGTCAAACCAACCTGCTGAACTCACTCTACATTGCGGCTAATTATCCGGTCGCTGAAGTATGTCTATTTTTTAATAACAAACTCTTTCGGGGAAACAGGACAACCAAGGCACACGCCGATGGCTTCGGGGCGTTCGCCTCTCCTAACTTTCCCTTGTTGCTTGAGGCTGGCATCAAGATCCGAATGAAGGCAGGAAAAATAGCTGAGCAGTCGGACAAACCTTTAGATGTTGCCACCATCAGTCCCCAGCCGATAGGCGTGGTAACACTCTACCCAGGTATCACCACAGACATCATAAAGAACATTCTACAACAACCTGTCAAAGCGCTGATCTTGCTCACCTATGGGGTCGGTAACGCCCCTCAAAACCCTGCGCTGCTTAAGGTGCTGTCACAAGCGAGCCAACGTGGAATAATATTGGTGAACCTCACACAATGTCTCCAAGGTAAGGTCAATATGTCAGGCTATGCGACGGGCAATGCACTGCAAGAAGCGGGGGTTATTAGCGGTGCGGATATGACGACGGAAGCGGCCTTAGCTAAACTGCATTACCTCTTGTCTACACCCATGTCACCCGCACAAGTGAGAGAGGCGATGCAGCAAGATTTGGTTGGCGAGCTGAGCGAAGATTAATCTCCCATTGAAACCTTACTGTAAGCAAGTTGTACATTGAAGTATGGAAGATTAGCAATAATACGCTGCGCATATTAGCTAGAAAATAAAGAAAACAGGCGAGTAACTGCTATTTGGTTTGGTTACTCGCCTTTTCAATAGAGATGCGCAGCAGATCTATTATAGATCTTTCTCTTTAAACTCGGCGATGGACTCACCTTTGAACTGTTTCTTCAGCTGAGACTTAGATAACTCGTTAAGCTGTCCAGCTGAATTAACCGTTAAGTGGTCAGTTTGATTCAATCTTCTCGCCTGAAAAAGCATCACTAACTGCATCGTAGACTCAAGTTGTTCTGGTGAAAGACGCGTGCCATCTTCCCATTTACCCAGCTCGACGCCACTGACTAGCCTTTCATAGACCTCATGGGGCATCTCGTCGATCATTTTATTTATCTCTGTCATACTCTTTTCCGTTTATGCAGTACTATTCTCACCCGAGTGATGAGGTAACCCACAAAGCCCAACACAAAACACACACCTGCAATGTAAGATCTTATTCCTTGGGCTGGCTCGCCTCCCCAAAACCAAATCACCACTCCTGCGATAAACAAGGTCATGGACAACATGCTGTGGTTCATCAGCTGGCTCGAACGCTTAATATGGCTGATAGTCGTCAATGAATCAGTGTTACCGGTGAGGTCTGCACTACAGAAGCTACATTGAGTCGCCTTATTCGAGATCCGTTTTTTACAACTTGGACATTCAATTAATGCCATCACTACCTCAAGATCATACTTAAATTATGCTCAATAACCTTAAGCACTCGCTGGCTATTGAGGCGAAACTCAATAGCCAGACTTATATCAATCAGTTCTACTTAATGATTAACGAAGTTCGTCAACAACGGAAAGCATCGCAGTCAGTGAGGCTTCACCTAAGTAAATTGAGCGTTCAGGCGACCAGCCTGCCATAGGATCGGCTAAGTTGTCGTTATCTTTAAACGGCATTTCCAATGTATTAGACAAGCACTGGAATGTTTCTGCGACCCAGTTAGATGCCACAGTTAGATTGGCCTTTCCAGGCTCATCTTTATCGTAACCGAACTCGGTTTGGAAATCGGCGCTAGTTAACTTAAGTGCATCAATAAATTTTTGCTGCAGAGCGGCCATCTTAACAGTATAAGAAGGTACGCCTTCACAGCCTGCAAGGAACACGAATGGCAGACCTTCATCACCATGTACATCATAGAATAAATCGACACCAGTCTCTTTCATCTTGTTAGTCACATGGAATACTTCAGGGCTTTTCTCTAGAGATGGGCTCGACCATTCACGATTTAAATTGACGCCAGCAGCATTGGTTCTCAAATGACCTCTCACGGAGCCGTCTGGATTCATATTAGGCACGATATAGAAATTTGCCTTGTCTAATAATGCCTTGGCATTGGCACAATCACCGTCAAGCAAGTTATTGATGAATCCTTCTACCAACCATTCGGCCATCGTCTCACCAGGATGCTGGCGCGCAGTTATCCAGATATTGGCTTTTGATTCATCACCATCACCCACCTTGATCAAGGTCAGATCACGGTCATCGAGTGTCAGACCTAGATGCTCAAGACTCACCAGCGGATGAATTTGCACTGCAGCCAGTAGATCTTGATGACGCTCATAGCTGTAAGGCGCAAAATAGGCAATTTGAATTGCATCACAATCGAGATCTACCGCTATGGTTAATTTACCGTCTTTATATTCCGTGGGGAGTCTAAACCATTGTTGCCTGTCATAAGTGGCTACGGCTTGATAGTTTTCCCAACCTTGTGGATAGGAAGCAGAGCCAGCGTTGACAATATTAAGCAGATATCGATTACCCACTTCGCCCTCGAGGCGGAAGTTGAACCATTGGTAAAATTCTCCACCAACATCTGGGCGAATGGCTAACTGCACATCATTAATATTATCCTGATTGATGACTTCAATGTTTCCACCATCAAAATTAGCACTGATCCGCATAAGTCTTCCTTTAGTTAATCTAAGAGAATGAGCCATACAATCACAATGACTCATTAGATGGGCTATAGGATAAACGAAAATGTTCAATTGGGCAGCTAAAAAACAAAAAAGCCACATCGAATGTGGCTTTTATATCCTTAATTCAAAACGGTTCACCAATTGGCAAAACTATACCCTTGTCCTCTGACAGTGTTAATGAGAGTTTTAGGTAGCTGAGTATCGGCTAGTTTACGACGAGTGTTACTGATGTGCATATCGAGATTTCGGTCAAACCTGCCGAGATCTTTGTGCAGTACACTGCGCTGCAGTTCCTGCTTCGTGATCACTTTTCCTTTACGTTCGAACAGGTACTTAAATAATTTAAATTCTGTTTGAGTGAGGGTAACCTTTCTCGATGCTATCGAAACACAATATTGAGTATCGTCAAATTTAACTTCATCCTCAGAGGTTGAGCTGACAGTAAATTGCTCTGCTCGAGTTAATTCTACGCGACGTTGTAATGCTATCATGCGGACTAAAAGCTCCTTTACGCTAAAAGGCTTTGTAAGAAAATCATCGGCTCCCAGCTCATAGCCTTTTATTCTTTCATCTTCATTATCGATGGCAGAAATAACTATCACAGGGATCTGATCTTTCCTTGCAGCCAATAAACCAAATCCATCTAATTTTGGCATCATGATATCTAGCAGAATAATGTCGGGGAGGTCTACCTCTAATATTGCCAGTGCTTCAAAACCATTCTTAGCACAGACAATATCGTGTCCTTCAGCCTCTAACGCTTCCTCAAGTAATTCCCTAAACACTAGATCATCATCGACCAATAATATTTTACTCATCTCACCAAACATTGCGAATGCGAACCGTTATCATTAACACTACTATAGCTATTGGTATAATTCCAGTTGTTTTTTATTTAAATGTGAGCTGTGTTAGTTATTTAAACTAAAAATATCCGTTAACACCTTGTTAATTGCCTAGGCAAAAAAAAAGACCAGAAGCATCTGGTCTTTTTTAAAACACTATCGAACACTAATGCTTCAATCAGTTCGTTTTAACATATTATTTCATCATCAGCTCACGGATATATTTAACGGGTGCACTGCCATAACTTAAAAACTGTTCGTGGAATGCTTTAAGATCAAACTGCTCGCCTTGTTTTTCTTTTAGTTCTTCACGGAAATCATAGATCTCACGGTAGCCTGAGTAGTAGCTAGTTAACTGAACTTGGCTCAGGGTTGCTCTACGCCACTTACCTTCTGCTTCTGCTGTCTGCTGAAAGGCTTCTTGTGTCATCAAGTTAAGGGCTTCTTGCTCGGTCATGCCTTTTACCTGGATACTGTAATCGAGAATAGTGTTAGCGATAACACGTAAGTTCCACTTGTAATACATCAACCAGAGTTCTGGTTCAAAATCACCATAACCTTCTTCAAGCATCATACGTTCTGTATAAACCGCCCAGCCTTCAACCATGGCGCCGTTACCGAACAGACTCTTTATCATGCTAGGAGACTCATTTGAATACACAAGTTGTGTATAATGACCAGGAATAGCTTCGTGAATATTGAGCACCTGCAGGATCCAGTGGTTGTATTCACGCAAATAGCTTTCTGCCGATTCATCACTCATGCCATCGAGAGGAGTCACGTTGTAATAGGTATTGCTCGACTTCTCGTAAGGACCAGGTGCACTGATTGAAGCCCCAGCAAAACCACGCATATATGCCGGAGTCTCACGCACAACCAGAGGTTTTTTGGGGTCTAAGGTGACTAGCTTCTTCTCATTCACAAACTTGATTAGCTCAGGAATTTGCGCTCGGACTTCATCGACAAAATCATCGCGTTTAACATGCTTAGATGACAATTTATCGATCAGCTGTTTCGTGGCACTATTTTTATCTTCAGGCATGGCAGAATCAAAGTACTGTGACCAGAGTTTAGCCGTGATCTTCGCCATCTCACCTTGTACCCGAACCTTGTCGGCGCTGGCTTTCTCATATAAAGCTTTGCCAGTCATCCCGGCCTGAATATCGAAGGCAAACTTCTCTTCATAAAGGGCTTCACCAATTCTAAAACTGCGAGCACCATCACGAGATAATTGCTTTTCTAGTGCATCCAGCCATTGAATATGTTCATGAATTGCCTTTGTCGATGCCATAAATCGCGTCTCGAACAGGGCTTTTTCATCTGCAGTTAAACCAGAATCTTTTGCCTGACTCAGTAGCTCATCAGAAAAAACCGAGAAGGCACCCTTATTCTGCATTATCGCAAGTTGAGTGTGCTCTAAGGTTGGCGACTCAATGTTATCTCTGGCGGCTTGGTAATAGGCTGGGACATTTTCCATTCGGTCAAGCACCGAGCGCAGACGCGTGTCCAAGGGAGCAAAATCTTCGTTCACCAGCTGTGCGAAGCCGCCGGCAACATTGTATGAAGAAGGATCCCACTGCCAAGACTTAAAACGAGTGATCTCCCAGATGTCTCTTTTAAGCAAGTTTTCGATCAAACGATAATCGATCAACTCATTGGCCGACAGCTTGTCTAGATCGAAAGCAGCTAACGTACCCAGCTCTTGCTGATTAAAGGATAAAGACAGTTTACGATTCTGAGCATTAGGGACTTTGAGTACACCATCATATTTGTGATAACCACTATAAAGGGCCCATGTTGGTGACTCTTTCCATAAATCGTCGATAAACTGGCTAGAAAATTGTGCGAAACTCAGTTGCTCACTGACCTGAGCCTCAGGCTTCTCAGAAGTTTCCTCCTGTGTCTGGCATCCGCCTAAACCCGCAAAAGATAATGCTATGGCTAGCGATAGTGTGGCTTTCTTCATTTGTCTTCCCAAATAGTTTTTCGTTATTATTATTTAGTGGGAGAGTTCCCACCTTGACCCAAGAAATTCACCAAACAGTAGAACACGTATGATGAGAAATATCAGCATCAGGCGTTGATTTATAAATAGAGGTTTACAGATTCAACACCTACAGTGTCTTTATCTAAGTCAGATTAGACTCTACCCAGCGCTTAACCTCACCGAAGGGATATTTCTCTAGAGTCCCATGGCCTTTACAGGCCCTCATCTTGAGACGGGTAAACATGGGAGTCGTTAAACCACACAAGAAACGAGACAAGAGTACCGGGCTAGATGCCTTATTCAGCTTGATGATGGCAAATTCTGTCAGAGCATTAAAATCCAGCTCAACTAAGGGGCGAAGATAAGGTTGCGGCGGTAATATGGCTTGGTGACCCAGGCAGACACTGCAAGTGGCACAGGGAGCCGTCATATTCATATCGGCAAAATAATGGGCGAGTTGCTGGCTGAGGCATACATCAGAGGTAAAGAAGGAGACCAGGTGGTTAATTCTCTCTATCTCACTGCATTCTTTTTGGCTAAAGCGCTCAAACAGAGAAGACTGCAGCGCCTCAACAGAGAAATTTGGGTCTAAAATGTCATAGACTTGAGTCATCTGTTTACTCTGAAGCTCGATCATTCCCTTTTCATCCAGGTAATTAATGGCTTTCAGTACCCGCTGTCGATCACTGGCATAATCTTGGTGCAGTCTTTCGAAATTGACACTAAACCAGATCTTCGCTTTATCTGAACTGTTAAAAATTGCTTGAACAAAATCACGCCTCTCCCCATTAAAACCAGCCAAGATCTCCTCTTCGCCCTTGAGTAATTTATATTTATACTCGGCAAAATAGCTGTAGGTGGGCTTAATCACATTAAACAGCTCAAGATACACCAACAAGGTTTTTAAGGACAAAGGGCGAATATTTGATTGAGCAGATAAGCTGTTGAGCACCACTTCCCACTCGCGCCCCTTGTTGCCGCTCTGGCTATGTGACGCCTTAATAATTTCATCGAGTACGACAGCGATGGCCGATGATTCAGGCGTATCACCATAGACAAAATTCTCCAGTGTGCTTAAGTTATCGCCATTAGCTAATACCAGACAGTCAGAATCTCCTCCATCACGACCCGCACGGCCAATTTCCTGGGCATAGTTTTCCACAGATTTGGGCAAATCATAATGCACTACGTAGC
Source organism: Shewanella psychrophila (assembly GCF_002005305.1). Classification (NCBI taxonomy): domain Bacteria; kingdom Pseudomonadati; phylum Pseudomonadota; class Gammaproteobacteria; order Alteromonadales; family Shewanellaceae; genus Shewanella; species Shewanella psychrophila. Next base: position 877,481 of record NZ_CP014782.1, on the reverse strand, counting down.
GAATATCGCTCTTATCTATCCCCATACCGAAGGCAATCGTTGCCACAATGAGCTGTTGCTTGCCAGACATAAATTCTTGTTGGATCCTGGAGCGGACATCTGAGTTCATGCCAGCATGATAGGCTGTTGCCGGAATATTTCGGCTTCTAAGCTGCTCAGCCACCTGCTCGGCAGTCTGTTGCAAGGTCACGTAAATGATGCCTGACAGCCCTTGTCTGGGCTGTAACCACTGACATAAGGTATCAAGTTTGTCCGATCTTTTAACGCCTTGTACGGCCAGGTGAAGATTAGCACGGTAGAAACCAGTCAAACTCACATTGTCTCGGGCTATACCAAACTTATCCCCCATATCTTCAATCACTTTAGGGGTGGCCGTCGCAGTTAACAGTAAGGTTTGTGGGATATTTAGTTCTTGTCGATAACGGGGTAATTTAAGGTAATCCGGCCTGAAGTTATGTCCCCACTCTGAGATACAGTGGGCCTCATCCACCACCAACAAAGATAAAGGGATCTCTGAAATAAACTGCCTGAATCTTTCATTGTTGAGACGCTCGACTGAGATCATCAATATTTTAATCTGGCCACTTCTTATGTCCCGCATTATTTCATTGGCTTGTTCTCGGCTCTGGGTGGAATCTATACTTGCCGCGCTGATCCCCTTCTCTTTTAGAAATGCGAGCTGATCTTGCATCAAGGCCAGTAATGGCGAGACGACCAGAGTCAGGTGAGGCAGCGCAATAGCGGGGAGTTGGTAACAAATAGATTTGCCGGAACCTGTGGGAAAAATAGCTGCAGCGCTCTGCCCGCTGAAAATAGTATTGATAACGTCCTGTTGTCCGGGTCTAAATGCTTCAAAGCCAAAATAGGACTGTAACAGTCGATGAGGTTCGGAAATAACAGCATGAGGAGACATGTAATGCGCCTAAAAATTGAGAAGATACCAGCCAAGTGTACAAGCTTATCTATGATTAATGTTTTCAAACAGGATTATTTGTAGAAAACCAGCAATAAGGGTCTTAACTTACTCAATAAACCCATAGGAGCTATCGCTTTTTCTAATATTCCAGCCCATCTATTTTGACATCACCTTAGGCTAAACTAGAATTTATGATACGAAGGCTGTGAGTGACATTACCTTGATACATTTATCTCAATCTCTATCTGGCTTAAGTTCATCTCTCTGGTATTGGCTTTTCAAAAAAAGCTCTCCCATTGGGATCTTCAGCATGATCACAGCAACAATGGCGGTGATATTAATTGGGAGCCTTTTTGTGGTTCAAGCTAACGAGAAAGTGCCAAAGTTATCAATATCGACCAAAGAATGGCCTCCTTATCAGATGGAATCGAACGAAATACAGACTGGCTATGCAATTGATGCACTCGACTGTGTATTGAATAGGCTAAAACAAGATTATCAGGTTATATTCCTTCCTTGGGGACGCGCACAAAAAGGCGTCGAAACGGGTTTGTATGATGCTTTCTTCGCCGCTTCACAAAATGACAAACGAGACGTATACGCCGTTCAATCAAACACCTTCATCGAACAAAATTGGAGTTTTTACTTACTAAAGGACAGTAAGATCCCCTCTGCCATTACCGATATTAAATCGGCAGCCATCTTTGCCAGCCGCCAGCACTCGAATACGACTCATTGGCTCTATGAAAACAATTTTATGATTGCCCATCAAACTGACTCTATCGATAAGCTCATTAAGTTACTTACCCATAAACGTGTCGATGCCATAATGGAGAATAACTTGCTCTTTCAGGCCGCTATCGAACGAGCAGGCTTAACTATGGACACTTTTAAGCAAGTACATAACAAGAGTAAACCACTGGGGGTTTATTTCGGTAAAATATTCTTAGCTAAATACCCGGAATTTATTACAGACTTTAATGAGCAAACCTCAACCTGCTCTTTTTCCAGTCAATAAACTGAAGCAGATTTAAACAGTCCCCAATAGTTTTCAGAAACAGTTCAATAGAATCACTTGAGCATAAAGCGAGCCGTAATGGGATTATGATCTGAGCTTGAAGTCGCTAATGACTCGGCCTCAAGGAATGTTAATCCGCGATAGTAAATATGATCTAAGGGGAAGCCAAATACACGTTGGCGTTCATCGACGCGATAATTGATTTCAGATAAATGGAATCGCTTAGCAAACTCAGTGATGACATTGAGCCTCAGTGTTCGCCATGTATTAAAATCACCCGCTAATATGATAGGCCCCTGATGTTTATCAAGCTCGAGGGCTATCGCTTCAAATTGCCTGGAGTAATGAGTAAGGTTCCACTCAAAATTAATACCATGTAGATTAACCACTAAGAGCTCTTCGCCGCTGGACAGTGGATAATAGGCGACGATTCCTGATTTAGCGAAACGAATTAACGGCTCAGTGGCCGTAAATGCGCAAGCAGACAGAGCTTGGGCACGAGAAAGGTTCATCACACCATATGAGGTATCTAATAGAGTAAATGCTTTCGCCATTGAGGCCTTCAATCCGGCTGTACGAATATATTGCCTGAGTTCTGGGCTCAGACCAGCCTCTTGAAGTAGAACCAGCTGACTGGCTTGGTTTAAGCTGGCCAGTTGCTTAAGCCAACCTTGCTTTTTTTGCTTATAGATATTCCATGTAGCCACACTTAACGAGCCTTGGCTATCTAAATATGCCCCCATAGGATCGTCCCCATGTACACATCGGCTGTCGAAGGATGGTATGTCGAGATCAGTCAAAATTCGGGGCTCACTCGTCGGCAATAATGCTAAAAATAGAATAATTGTGAAAAAAATAACAAAAATAACGATTAAAACAGAACGAGTCGAATTAGCTAGTTTCATGCTTTGAAAAATAAATAAGGATAAGTCTGCAGTTTATACCATAAGTCATTGCACCTAAACATCACGAAGCACACATATCCCCACGGCAGTGCAAGCAACATAATGCCAGCTAAACTCACCATCGACTAAAAATACTGATCTTTAAAGCAATTTAATGCAATATATTATCAATTATTCCCTTTGAAAATAATTGAAGGGTAATGTTTAGAGGCACAAAATTACATGGACCATGTGTACCAACTCCTCACTCTCTTGAGCGTGCTTGCTTACTGGGTAATTATCGCTGCGATCACGGCACGGATTGTAATAAGGCGGCGCTCTATCGGCGTATCCTTTGCGTGGATGATGGTCATTTATGTCATTCCTATCGTGGGCATCGTCGCCTACCTGCTTTTTGGTGAGCAAAATATTGGTCGTACTCGGGCTGTCAGGGCTCAGAACATGTATCGTCCCTATGCCGAATGGTTTTCCCATCTATTTGAAATTCGACAATATCAACCTGGTATGCTGAGTCATCATGCCAACTCTATTGGTCTCTTATGTGAAAATCGACTAGGAATACCGCCCCTTGCTGATAATGACTTACAACTAGTCTCATCTCCCCAGTTAATTTTGACTTCCATGATCGAGGATATCAATAACGCCAAGCAATCTATACATCTGGAGTTCTACATCTGGCACCCGGGCGGCATGGCGGATGCTGTGGCCCAAGCCCTGATACTCGCGGCTCAGAGAGGGATCACCGTAAGGCTCTTACTCGACGCAGCAGGTAGTCATCAATTTTTTCGAAGCCAATGGCCCGAGAAGATGCAATTGGCAGGTATCACACTAGCTAGAGCACTCAAAGTCAGTCCTATCAGGGTGTTGTTTCGTAGAATGGATCTGAGAATGCACAGAAAAATTGTGATCATAGACAATAGCATTGGCTACACAGGCTCGATGAACTTGGTAGACCCAAGTTGTTTTAAAACTAATTCAGGTGTCGGCGAGTGGATAGATGTGATGATCCGCATCACAGGCACCTGCGTACCTTTGCTTGACGCCATTCAATCTTGGGACTGGGAAGTGGAAACCGATCAGCGTTTTTTGCCACAGAAACCTATTTGTAAACCCCATCAATCCCCTGAACAGTTAGATATGGTTCAAGTCATCCCCTCAGGGCCTGGAATGCCCGATGAGATCATTCATGAAGTTCTATTACAGAGCCTTTATCAGGCCGAGCACAAGATTGTCATCACAACCCCATACTTTGTCCCCAGTGAAAACTTACAAGTGGCCTTAATAGCCGCCGCTCACAGGGGCATATGTGTCAATATCATCATCCCTAATAAGAATGATTCCATGATGGTGGAATGGGCTAGCCGATCCTTCTTCAGTGAGCTTTTACAAGCCGGAGTTAAGATCCATAGGTTTAAGGGGGGGCTGCTACATACAAAGTCTGTGGTGATAGATGAGGCCTTCAGTTTAATTGGAACCGTTAATCTCGATATGCGCAGCCTTTGGCTAAACTTCGAGCTAACCTTGGCCGTCGATGATCTTTCCTTTACTCAAGAGTTAACTAAGTTACAACAGGAGTATATGGATAACTCAAGCTTAGTCGATTTATCACTCTGGCAGAAAAGAGCGGTTTATAAACGTGTGACAGAACAGTTTTTCTATCTGTTTAGCCCATTGCTTTAAGTTACCCAATATACGAGCACTCATGGGCTCCTGAGTGCTCGCTTTTCATTGTTATTGATGAAAACCCAGCTCTTGATAGAATGGAAACGGTTTCAAAGCTTGAATCTCTTCGATGGCCTAAAACTTAAGCCAGTTTATCTAATATCGTTTAGCAAACGTGCAAACGCTTGAAAGTACACTTTTATCCCTTGACCATTAAACCTGTATTGCGTAAAGTACGGCTCCGTTAAGGGAGAAAGCAATTAAGCCAGCTTAGTGAATCTTTTAATGATATTGGTGGGGTTAACACTTTAAACATAACGAAAATTGGTGAGTTGGCTGAGTGGCTGAAGGCGCACGCCTGGAAAGTGTGTATGGGTTTATAGCCCATCTAGGGTTCGAACCCCTAACTCACCGCCATATTCAGACGAAGCCCCAGCAGAAATGCTGGGGCTTTTTCGTTTATAAATTTATATTTTTTGAGTCTAGGTTTATCGCATATATTGGTATGCAGACAGAGAAAGCCTATAAATAGGCTTTCTCTGTGTAACAATTGCTCTGTCGGCTGCAAGCTAATTAGCTTAACTTAAACTTGCTCACTTCCTGGGCCATCTTGTTAGCGTCTTCGAGTAACACGTCATTAAGCTGGCTGAGTTCATCGGCGACATCTTGGGTATTTCGATAAGTCTCACTTATCTTGAGTGCATTACGATTAACTTCTTCTGATACCGTTGACTGCTCATGGGTCGCCGCCGCTATCTGCTCGTTCATGCTGTCGATAATACCCACCTCAGTGACGATGCGATCTAGCTCTTCACCCGCCTTATGTGACTCCGTGACACTTAGCTCAGCTTGAGCCTTGCCCTTCTCCATGGCTGTGACTGCGAGTTTAGCGCCAGACTCGAGACGCTCAGTCATGGTCCGAATATCTTCGGTAGAAGCTTGAGCACGTTGAGCTAAGCTTCTCACCTCATCGGCTACAACGGCAAAGCCTCGGCCCATCTCTCCGGCTCTGGCTGCTTCTATGGCAGCATTCAATGCCAGTAAGTTAGTTTGCTCAGCAATACTGCTTATCACCCCTAATACGCTGACTATCGATTGAATGTCATTGTCTAGATTATTGATAGCATTCGAAGCCTGCTCGATTTCGACCGCAAGCAGTTTTATGCTGGTGCCAGTCTTACTAACTTCCAAGCGTCCTTCATTGGCGTCGGTATTGGCGGCGGCAGACGCTTCAGATGCACTCACGGCATTCTGAGCTATTTCTTGTACCGTGGCACTCATCTCAGTCATTGCAGAGGCGACCTGCTCCGCCTCGCTATGGCCAATGGCCACATCTCGCTGCATTAAGGTCGCACAGGAGTCCATCTTCTGAGATGCAGTTAATAAGCTAGCGGTATTGTCCCTGACTTTTAAGATGACATTCTCAAAATCCATCATCATTTGGTTAAATGCCTTGCCAAGTTGTCCCAGTTCGTCACTGGTATCAGACTTTACGCGCAGGCTGAGATCGAAACTGGCTTGGGCTTGAGTGACCACAGAGTGCATGTTACGCAAACTCTGATGCAGATATCTTCCCAGCACAATAGATATGCCGCACACTAAGAAGCCTGACACTAACATCAGAGTGATGATGCTGTACATCAAGGTATTTGAGGCCAATAATTGCTTCTTAGTTTGACCCATTAAGCCATTGGCCAGTGATTGCTCGAATTGACTGACCGATTCGATACGCACGGTAGCTTGAGCAAACCATTGTTCCGGACTTTGGGCAGCAACTTTATCAATGTCTTGGCTTAACGCAACTTGCCTCAATGTATTAACGTCACTGAAGGCCTTCGAGTCTTGTAGGCGCTGATAAGCTTGCTGAGTCTCATCATCTGCTAGGGCTAAAAACCGTTCTTGATAGCTGTTTTGTTCAGAAATTAAGGTAACAAACTTAATGAATCTCTGTGGATCGACTTTGACTTGTCCAAACATGGAACTAAGGACTGCACGCTCGAGCCCTGCACGCTCTTTCATTTGCAAGTATGCACTAAAAGATGCAGCTTGAATGGCGATAGCCTGACTCGCCCCCTCGTGGGCCGTTTGATCGACAATGCTGAGCAAGGCCATATTGAGTCTGGTGTAGAACTGCACTTCATTAGAGACTGAAATGGATAAACTATCTACGCTATTTCTCATCCTATTCAGACTTGCCAGAGCCTTATTAACACTGGTTAATTGACGGCTAAAAGCATCGGGTAAACGGTTATCGGCAATAAAAGATTGGAATGCTATGATCTGCCTGTCAGTCGACTTTCTCTGTTTTGGCAGTTTAGCTGCAAATGCCTGACCTCCAGCACTCAAAAATCCGGCACTCATACCACGCTCTTTTTGTAATTCATGCACTAGCACACTGTTCACACTGGCCAGTTCGCTAAGCATCTGCACCTTAGATAAGCTTTGGCTTAACTGGAATTGGTTATAGACAATGGATAAGCCAAAGAAGACACACCCCAAGATGGGCGGCAAGGTAACAATAAGCAGTTTATTTTTTATGGTGAGGTTTTCGATCCATCGAATATTCATACATGATCTCCTTGACCAATATTTGGGAAAGTTTAGCAAGAGTTTAGTGCCTATTCCCTGTAACCCTTAGAAAAATACCACAAAAAAACCCTCAAATTGAGGGTTTATTAATATAGATCAAAATAAATGGCTACTTGTATGAAATATAGCTGTTTTTTTGCTGGCAACTTAACAAGTTGTATCAGGCGTTTCCTTTCACCTTCATGTTCAATTCAGCAGCAAAATTAAGCATGCGATCCAGTGGGATTAACGCACCTTCACGTAACTCATCATCCACAAAAATTTCATGCTTGCTGGTGTCTGTAGCCATCAATGATGCTTCAATCGACTGTAGACCATTCATGGCCATCCAAGGACAATGGGCGCAGCTCTTACAGGTTGCACCATTTCCACCTGTCGGTGCTTCAATAAGGATTTTGTCAGGGGCTGCCTGTTGCATCTTATAGAAGATGCCTCTATCGGTTGCGACGATGAATTTATCATTATCCATCTGCTGGGCAGATTTGATCAGCTGACTAGTCGAGCCCACGGCATCGGCAAGCTCAACAACACTGGCCGGTGATTCTGGATGAACCAAGATGGCAGCTGTTGGATGCAGCAGCTTGAGCTCCCGCAGGGCCTTAGCTTTAAATTCATCATGGACAATACAATCGCCTTGCCACATCAACATCTCAGCACCGGTCTCTTTGGCAATATAGCTACCCAGATGACGATCGGGACCCCAGATAATCTTCTTATCTTGGCTGTCGAGATGCTCGACTATATCCAAAGCAATACTCGATGTAACGACCCAGTCGGCTCGGGCTTTAACCGCAGCCGATGTATTGGCATACACCACAACCGTGTGATCAGGGTGAGCATCACAGAACGCACTAAAGGTCTCGATGGGGCAACCAATATCCAGTGAGCAGGTTGCATCTAAGGTCGGCATTAAAACCGTCTTTTCCGGGCTCAGAATTTTTGAGGTCTCCCCCATAAATTTAACCCCGGCGACAATCAAGGTCTGGGCCTGGTGATCTCGTCCAAACCTGGCCATCTCCAATGAGTCAGAGACGCAGCCACCTGTTTCCTCAGCCAAAGCTTGGATCTCGGGGTCGGTATAATAATGAGCCACGAGTACGGCATCTTTTTCGACTAATAACTGCTTGATACGCGACTTGTAACGCGCTTTTTCGAATTCGGTTAATGGAAGTGGCTTAGGCGGAAATATATATTGAATTTCTTCAATTTGTGGGGCTGAGTGACTCATCTTAAAACCAAGGAGGAATTCTTATTAGCGGGATTATACGTAAATATGATTGAAAAATTAACTAAAAATAAGCTATAAGCCATAAAAAAGAGCGCAAATGCGCCCTTTTTATTGTACAAACTATCAATTGTGAGCTACTGCATAGCCAATAACATCTCTTGGGGATGCTCTAGATACAGTTTCCAGAGGTTACAGAATCTGGCTATGGTGCCGCCATCTATGACTCTATGATCCCCAGACCAGCTGATCTGCATAATTTTACGTGCTTCGACTTCACCATTAGCGTTGAATCTCGGCAATATCTGCATCTTACCCAAGGCCACAATCGCAACTTCAGGCTTATTAATAATAGGCGTAGCTACTGTGCCGCCAAGTGCGCCTATATTGGAAATAGACACTGTGCCTTCTTTAAGATCCCCTGGACTAACACGACCACTGCGGGCAGCCTTAGTCAAACGGGTGATTTCTGTAGCAATCTCTAGTATCGACTTATCCTGCACGTCCTTAATATTAGGCACGAGAAGACCCACTTTAGAGTCTACTGCCATGCCAATATTGTGACGGCTGAAATAGGTCAACTCGGTGCAATCGGCATTCACTTTACTGTTAATCACAGGGAACTGTTTGATTGCCAGTGACAATGACTTCATAAAGAATGGCATCATAGTGAGTTTTAGCTCATCGTTTGAATACTTCTTCTTCATACTCTCGCGTAGCTTAACTAACTCGGTCAAGTCTATCTCTTCACAGTAAGTGAAATGAGGAATGGTCGATACAGACTCAGTCATCATCTTAGCCATCACAGCCTGAACACCGCGAATAGGCTCTACCCTGTTCTCACTATGGACTGACACCTGAGATGTGTTGGTCGCTGTGGAGCTCACTTCCTGGGCCGCAGAGACAGGCTCAACGTTATTTGAAGATAGGCTGATACCAGACTGATGTCGCTGGATATCTTCTTTATATACCCGGCCATTTTTGCCAGAGCCTGTAACAGTGGAAATATCGATATCTAAACTTCTCGCCATGCGCCTAACAGCAGGACTCGCCAATGCTTTTCCTTGAGGCACAGGTTCGCCAATCACACCTTGACTCAAAGTTTCACCAGCGGCTTCAACTGCCACTATAGGTACAGCATCGATAACATCATCTGACTCGACTTCTACTGCAAACAAAGGCTCATGGACTCTTGCAAGCTGACCCTTACGATAATGCAGCTTAACGATTTTTCCTGCTTTAATAGCCGGAATTTGAACCAAGGCCTTGTCTGTCATCACATCGGCAATAGGTTGATCTTCGGCCACGATATCGCCTTCGTTTACCAGCCACTCTACCAGCTCACACTCGACAATTCCTTCACCTATATCTGGCAGAAGAAACTCTTCGATGTGAAGCTGAGCACTAGATTGAACCGGTTCTGGCAGTGAAATATGTTCATCGGACTTGTGAATATTTAGCTTTTCAGATGAAGTCTCCGCCTGCTGACTTACATCAGATTGCTCCGTACCACTGATATCAACTGAATAAAGCGGTGCATGCACTTTTGCTATCTCACCTTTGGCATAGTGAAGTTTTTTGATGACACCACCATGAGGAGCAGGGATTTGTACTAAGGCCTTGTCAGTCATAACATCGGCTATGGGCTGATCTTCGCTGACAATGTCACCTTCACTCACCAACCACTCGACGAGTTCACACTCAACAACGCCTTCACCGATATCGGGAAGAATAAATTCTTTAATCATGCCAGGCTCCTAAAAATTAACCGTTGCTTTAATCGCTTCGAATGTCTTAAGCGCGTCAGGCATATATTCTTTTTCGTGGATCAAAGGATAAGGCGTATCCAAACCACAGACTCTGGCGATTGGCGATTCGAGATGAAGGAAACACTCCTCTTGTATCGTCGCTGATATCTCACCGGCGAAACCACCAGTTAGTGGAGCTTCATGGTTAATAAGTAGGCGGCCAGTCTTTTTTACAGAAGTCGCAACGGTTTCAGCATCCCAGGGAGCTAAAGTTCTTAGATCGATGATCTCACATGAGATCCCTTTCTTAGCCGCCATGTCTGCAGCATTTTCGATGATTTCCATCTGCGCGCCCCAAGCCAATAAGGTGATATCAGTGCCTTGTCTGACGACTTCAGCCTTACCGAGCTCAATCTCATAGTCTTCATCGGGCACTTCGGCAATATTGGCGCGATAAAGACGCTTAGGCTCGAAGAAGATCACTGGATTTTTGTCGCGAATCGACGCCAATAACAGGCCTTTTGCCTGATAGGCATTACGAGGCACTACCACCTTGAGACCGGCGGTCTGGGTGAAATAAGCTTCAGGTGATTGAGAGTGATAATGACCGCCAGCGATGCCTCCACCATAAGGTGTCCTGAAGGTCACACCGCCGACATTAAACTCATTACCACTTCTATATCTGAACTTAGCGGTTTCATTGACTATCTGATCAATGGCAGGAAAAATGTAATCGGCAAACTGGATCTCAGCAATGGCGACCATACCGTTAGAAGCTAAACCATTGGCAAAACCCGCGATGCCTTGTTCGGTCAGAGGGGTGTTGAAACAACGATCACGACCAAATTTTGCTTGCAGACCCGAGGTTGCTCTAAATACACCACCAAAATGTCCCACATCTTCACCGAACAGAATCGATTTTTCATTAGATTCCAGAGCAATGGATAGCGCATCATTGATGGCTTGTAACATATTAATCTCAGCCACGACTTAGAGTCTCCCTTTACTATTTGGATAGGAATCCGGGTATTTCTTAAGATGTTTCTTAAGGTCTTTTAACTGTTGTTGAAGACGAGGGGTCGGCGTGTCATATACGTCTTCAATTAAGGTATCAAGCATAGCCATAGGCAGCTTCTCTGCTACTTTTAACTCTGCAAGGACCTCTTTACGATATTTCTCGTACATTTCAGCATCTTGCTTCTCGGTTAACCAGCCCTTATTGATCATCCATAACTTAAAGCGCTTAACGGGATCATGCTGTTGCCACTTAGCTTCCTCATCTTTAGAACGATAACCCGATGGATCATCCGATGATGAGTGAGCACCCAGACGATAGGTCATGGCTTCAATTAATACAGGTGCGTTATTCTCTACCGCATAGGCACGGGCCTGCTGAGTCGCAGCGAGTACCGCCAACATATCATTACCGTCGACGCGAATTGTATGTATCCCGTAACCAGGGCCGCGGCTGGCAATACCATTACCACAGAACTGCTCACTTGTTGGCGTCGAGATAGCGTAACCATTGTTACGACAGAAGAAGATGGTGGGTGATTTAACTACGGCAGCCATGTTTAAACCGGCATGGAAATCACCTTCAGACGCTGCGCCCTCACCAAAATAACAGATGGCGATGTTACGCTTTCCTTGCATCTTGAAGCTATAACCTACGCCTGTTGCCTGTGGGATCTGTGTGGCTAAGGGAGACGAGACTGTTTGATAATTAAGTTCAGCACTGCCGTAATGGATCGGCATCTGCCTGCCCTTACCGAGATCTTTTTCATTACTGAACAATTGGTTCATAAATTGCTCAGTGGTAAAACCACGATAACGAATAGCCGCATGCTCACGATATTGCGCCAATATCACATCACCATCATCTAAAGAAGCCGTGCTGCCTATGATAGAGGCCTCTTCACCGGTACATGTCATATAGAAGCTGATACGACCTTGCCTCTGTGCACCCAACATACGTTCATCTAAGACGCGTGTGAACACACAAGTATCATAGATTCGATGAGCCAATACTTCATCAATTGCAGGCAGTACAGCGTTATCATAAACGGTTCCGTCGGCTTGCAATACTTTAAGAATAGGGATGTTAACTGATTCCCTGTCGAGAAAACTGACACGATGGACAGTCTCGTTATCGCTTGTTGCGTTGCTCATACTATATCTCTTATCAGCTGAGTGCTTTGTTATGAGTTGACCCGCTCTCATGGAGCGGATCAGCAATTCTTGTAATACGCGGGAAAGACATTACGTTAACGTAAACTTGCAATCAACCGTTCTAAAGACCTAAATAAAAACTAACGGTTACTCATGGCGTATGTTTAGCTTTACATGCAATGGAGATTTTACCCCGTTCCAGACCAAGGTTAAGCAATATTATCGGTACTGGCAGGTTTTAGACATAAAACGGTTCTCTGTCCAACCGGTACTTTAGCATTGGGGAACACGATGGCCTCGACTTCATGCTCGACCTTGATATTCATCCCACCTTCTTTCGCTAAGATGTAACCTTTAGGGAAAGCAGTAAAATTTTCAACATCATTGGCGAAGGTAAATTCAAAATCATCGAAGCCTTTGTTGATCGCACGGCAAACCTGATAAAGGTGAACCTTGTTCACATCGAATTTTGCCAACTCTAAGTCTTGATTGGTGATCAAGCGATTCAACATCTCTCTTAAGGCGATAAAACGTGTCATGTCATTCTGGCCAAAGGGCAAGACTTTACCTAGCTCTATGGTAAATGCATCGGCTTGGTAATTCTTTGAAGAATAATAGCTAAAGGTGGTGGTCGGTTCATGATGGAACAAAACTGTATCTATGCCACAAGCTTCAAGATACATGATCTGCTCGGCGCTATACTTGCGACCGGGGCGATAAGGATAGATAGCGAACTTTTCATGTTTTGAACCTCGAATGGCCGTATGCAGATCGTAATGAATTCTTTGCTCAGTTGCACTAGACGCCGAAAAGAACTTATCGACGTAAAACTCGAGTTTTTTCGCTCGAATACGCTCAGGGTTAATCAGCCCCTCACCCGCAGAGTGTGCACCGTTAAATAGACGATTTAGGTTTTCTTCGATAAAGCGGGTGCCGTTGATGATTGCTGGCGGATTACCAAACAAAAACAAGACTCTTTGCTTGGTAATGACCTTTTCCTGTAGCAGGTCCTTTATCAGGTCATTACAGAGCTCGATGGGGGCTGTTTCGTTACCGTGTACCGCACAAGAGAGGACAATATCTTTTCCTTCTGCATGCTTTGGCTCAAATACGATAACTCCCGTATCCCACACTTCTACATGAGTGTGTTCGCCTATAGAAAAACTACCGCTTTCATCTATATGATGTGGGTTATCTAAAGTAAATTTTAAAAAGTCTTGTGACTTTATGAGCGCCTGTAGCACAAAATTCTCCTTAATTGTTCTCACAAGCGAATTGCAACTCGAAACGGCGCAATTTCATGCAAGATCCTTTAATTTTATTCCGAAAAATCTATTGCTTAGAATAATAACACTTAACCCCTACGTCAGCTATTTATCGGGGCATCAAATAATACCTATTTACCTATTGCAAAAGATAACCATTAAGTACAAACTACAGACTTCTAGCCATCCAGACGTTTGAATAGGTATTTATTAGAGTCAATCGCGCTAAGTGAATTGCTGGTAGTAAATGGTTCAGCATTGCCTCTAGCAATGCAAACGATAGTTAATCTAATACAAGTTCAAGAGGTCTATATGGCAATTGCGACATTTGGTGCAGGGTGTTTTTGGGGCGTTGAGTATTTTTTCAATGAGATTGCAGGCGTCAAGCTGACGGCTTGTGGCTATATGGGTGGTGACAATGCGACCAACAGCTATAAGGAAGTTAAAACTGGTCAAACGGGGCACGCCGAAGTTGTCCAGGTGGAATACGATGAAGCCTTAGTCTCTTATCAAGACTTGCTCGATGTGTTTTGGCAAAACCACAACCCGACGACACTCAACCAACAAGGGGGCGACATAGGCTCTCAATATCGCAGCGCCATTTTTTTCCACGACAATCGACAGAAAATGATTGCTGAGCAGTCGAAACAGACGCTAGTTAATAGTGGTAAATGGGGAGAAAGACAGATAATCACGGAAATAGTCCCAGCACTTGAATTTAATCGCGCCGAAGAATATCACCAGAATTACCTGGAAAAGAACAATCTCCCTAGCTGTCATATCTCTTTTTAATATAAGTTCCTAGCACTTAAGCACTTAAGCACTAGGAACAAGCAACGAGCCTGTTAATCCCACCTTTTAACTCAGGAGTGCATCGATCATGGCTTGTGCCTCATCGATGACTTGCTCCAGATGAGCCAGGCTGATAAAGCTTTCGCCGTAGATTTTGAACAGGGCTTCGGTGCCTGAAGGGCGAGCCGCAAACCAAGCATTTTCAGTGATCACCTTAATCCCACCTATGTCAGCCTTATTACCTGGCGCCTTTGTCAGTACAGTTAAAATCGACTCTCCCGCTAAAATTTCGGTGCCTAAGGTTCGGGTATTCACATCATTCTTCAAGACTTGGGCAAACTTAGCCTTCTTATCGGCTTGTACCGGACTGTCGACTCTCTTATAAAAACTCTCGCCATGTAACGCCACAAGTTCTTGATATCTCTTAGCCGGCGTCTGACCTGTTACGGCAAGTATTTCAGCAGCCAGTAGTGCGAGAATAAAGCCGTCTTTATCGGTACACCAAGTCGTACCATCACGCCTCAAGAATGCCGCACCGGCGCTCTCCTCTCCCCCAAATGCAAAACTTGCATCGGCGAGACCATCCACGAACCATTTAAATCCAACAGGCACTTCACACAGTGGCTTAACATGCTGAGCACAGACTTTGTCAATCATGGCGCTAGAGACTAAGGTTTTACCTATGATCAAACTATCAGCCCAGTTAGGCCTATGAGTCACTAGGTAATCGATGGCCACGGCCAAGAAGTGATTGGGGTTCATTAACCCAGAACCGGGACACACGATACCGTGTCGGTCATAATCAGGGTCATTACCGATACAAAGATCAAAATTATCTTGCTGCTTTAACAAACCCGCCATGGCATAAGGTGAGGAACAGTCCATGCGAATTTTTCCATCTTTATCCAGTGGCATAAAACTGAAACTTGGATCGATTCGAGTATTAACTAGGCTGATGTCTACATCATAACGCTTAGCAATCTTAGACCAATAATGAATACCTGAACCGCCCAGAGGATCGACGCCGATGCTTATGCCCGAATCTGAGATGGCCTGCATATCGATAACAGAATCTAAATCATCCACGTATGGCATAATCAAGTCTTCAGCTTTCACTAACGGCGACGCTATGGCATAAGCATAATCGAGGCGTTTAACCCCTTTGAGCCCATCGCCGAGATAATAGTTAGCCTTTTGCTCTATCCATTTAGTTATCTCACCTTCCGCTGGGCCTCCATGTGGCGGGTTATACTTGATGCCTCCATCTTGAGGGGGATTATGGGAAGGCGTAATAATAAGACCGTCGGCTAATGCAGGCTTAAGTGCATCTAGCTGTTTGTTCGCTTGAATGATCGAGTGAGAGACTACTGGTGTTGGCGTAAAACCATCATCTCGATGAATGATGACATTAATCTCGTTTGCCACCAGAACCTCGATAGCAGTAATAAATGCGGCTTGTGACAATCCATGAGTGTCGATCCCAAGATACAAGGGGCCAGTTATTCCGGCTCCATTACGGTGATCGATAACCGCTTGAGTGATGGCCAAAATATGCGCTTGATTAAAACTGCCCTTCAGTGAGCTGCCACGATGACCTGATGTGCCGAAGCTGACTTTCTGCTCATCCAATTTAATATCTGGCTTAATGCAGAAGTAGTGACTCATCAACTTGGGAATATTCACTAAGTCCTGTTGCTCTGCAACCAGCCCTGCTCGCTCATGAATGCTCAAACTCGTATCCTTATGCGTTGAATAAATGATGGGTAAAAAAAAACTGAATTCATACTCAGATGATTTCAGCTTATTGCAGGCCTATGACATTAATGCGATAGGCTACAGATTATTTGTAATCGCCTAAATGTATACTTCAACCGTGCCATACTGTTGCAAGACTTAGGTCAGAATATGACATAAATGAGAAAGGTTACAGATTATTAGTAATCGCCTCAATTTGCGCTTCAACCGTGCCATACTGCTGCAGGACTTCGGTCAGAATATTTCGCTTCTTGGCGGTATTATTGTTGGTCGTCACCCAAAAGCCGCTTTGGCCTATCTCTTTTGGATTTGCCGATTTACTGGCCTTAAGCAATGATTCTTTTGATGTCGCAAAATAGAGTCTATCTCGCCCCTGTATCTGTAACACTTGAGAAAACTGCTCTGGTGCGGCGCGGTACACAGCCTCTAAAATAAATAGGAAGCGACCCACGGCCCCTTTCTGTGCCGCAAGTTCGTCAGTGTCTATGCACTGAGAGAAGTCATTATTAACTTCCGGCTTATGACTAGCTAGTACCTCGGTTTGAGGCTTAGCTTGAGTCGACTCCATTCCGGGATGGCTTATCGTTTCGGGCATATCATGATTAATAGACTCGACATCTAGCCCAAGCAAGCGGCGCAGGATATCTGAAGCACTCTCACCAATACGCTCTGTCTTACCGGCAATATGGCGATATAGCTCTTCATCGACCTCGATATATTTCATGACCTTAATCTTCCTTAAGTGAAATTAATTAATTTTCTGCCCGCACTGAACATTGTTGCTTTTCTTGTTTAAATCAACGTTCAACTGCCTGCTGCAAGTGTATGCCAACTCATGGCTTATAATAAAGTGCCAAACGGCTAAAATTGACAGAGATCGTAATTAGATCCTAAAAAGATGTCGAGTTTGCTCAAAAAGACGGCAAGTGTTAGCGCGTTATCCGAGTATGATTGTAAAATTAACCCGTTTGCAGGCACAATCTGCACTCTTCAAACCGTCTACAGGATCAAGCATGCATTATATCTCTTCTGGCCAAGGTTCCGCTGTGATCTTAATTCATGGCCTTTTCGGAAATCTTGATAATTTAAAGGGCCTGGGAAGGAACCTGGAAGAGAGACATAGAGTGGTGCGAATCGATGTACCCAACCATGGACTCAGCCCCCATTGGCAAAAAATGGATTACCCTTTGCTGGCGCAAGCCGTCATTGAGCTTATGGACAGTTTACAAATAGAGGCTGCGCATATTCTTGGCCACTCCATGGGAGGCAAGGTAGCCATGGCTACGGCACTAAGTTATCCGAATAGAGTGACCAGTCTAATTGCCGCAGATATCGCTCCGGTCAGTTATGAAGAAAGACATGAGAAGGTTTTTTCAGGGCTTGAAAATATCGATCTCATCGGCTTAAAAAGTCGCTCTGATGCACTCAAACAGCTTTTAACAGCCGGATTAGATGAAGGCACGGCTCAGTTTTTATTAAAAAACCTATCGCGAACCGACGAAGGCTTTAACTGGAAAATGAACCTTGCAGGGCTAAAGTCTTGCTATAAAGACTTAATCGCTTGGCACAATGACATCGAAGCCGACGCATTTTTACAATATAGAAAGCCCACCCTATTTATACGTGCCGGCGACTCAGATTATGTCACAGCAGAACATAGACAGGCCATCATAAGTCAGTTTCCTCAGGTTCAGGCTAAAACCATTGAAGGGACGGGTCATTGGCTCCATGCGCAAAAACCCGCCATTTTCAATCGAATAGTGATCGACTTTCTCGCTAAACATGACGGTAAATAATGGCCTTAGGGCACTATCCATATAGCGGGCACTGCTCAACTATGGTATATTCGCGCCTCTTTTTGGCCTGAAGAATTGATTTATGTTGTCTCAGTACATGGTACAGATTGAAGCAATAGGTTTAGACCTATTCTTTGCAGCAATTTTTTTCTTTATCGGCATGGCAATTCATGACGTACTGAAACAAGGTAATGTCCCTAAATTTGGCCGTATTATTGTTTGGTCTGTGCTATTTCTCGGCTGTGCCGGATTTATTGCAAAAGGAATGATTCAGCTGTTTTGGGAAGGCGTAGGGTAAGACTGAACCAATGGCAAAAGAAACATCAGATAGAACCACAATCGATCTATTCGCCACAGAGATACGTCGCGGTCGTCCACGTAGTAATCCACTACCTAGGGATCAGCAGCTTAAAATCAATAAGCGCAATCAGATCCAACGCGATAAAGCGAACGGTTTAAAGCGAATAGAGTTAAAGGTGTCACAAGATTTATACGACGCCTTGAATGAGAAGGCTTTGGCCAGTAATATCAGCCGCAGCCAATTAATCGAACTAATATTGCAAAAGCAAGTCGACGCCTGACTGCTCTTGTTAACGATAAACATATAGCGAAATAGATAAAGGAAAGACAATGGCAACTGTAGGTCTTTTTTTCGGTAGTGACACAGGTAACACCGAAGCCATCGCCAAGATGATCCAGAAAAAACTGGGTAAAAAAATGGTCGAAGTCAAAGACATCGCCAAGAGCACCAAGGAACAGATAGCGGAATATGATCTTCTCATGTTCGGTATTCCTACTTGGTATTACGGTGAAGCTCAGTGTGATTGGGATGATTTTTTCCCGGACTTAGAGCAGATCAACTTCGAAGATAAACTCATAGCCATCTTCGGATGTGGCGATCAGGAAGATTACGCCGAGTACTTTCTTGATGCCATGGGCATGGTCAATGAAATCGTAGAAGGCCGTGGCGGTATCGTCATAGGTCACTGGCCAGTCACAGGATACGATTTCGAAGCATCTAAAGGATTAACAGAAGACGAGAAACACTTCGTCGGTCTGGGTATCGATGAAGATAGACAACCTGAGCTGACCGAAGAGCGAGTCGATGCTTGGGTCAAACAGATCTACGAAGAGATGTGTCTGGCTGAATTAGAAGATTAACTCTTCTTTCAACCCATACAGCCTAAAAGCGGTGACTAGCAATAGCACCGCTTTTTAATGTCTGGAACATTGATCATAGCCGCTCCATATCAGCCTAACGAATGAGTAGATCATGACTAAGCCATCATCCCCTGCCAAGCACTGGGACATCTTTTGTACTGTTATCGACAATTATGGTGATATTGGTGTTACTTGGCGTCTAGCCAAGCAACTGGCACACGACTTCGATATCGATGTCAGACTCTGGGTAGACGATCTCAATAGTTTCGCCCATATACTGCCAGAGCTCGATACAAAATTAACCCAGCAAGAGATTGAGAAAGTTGGGATATATCATTGGCGAGAACCTTTGGCTGAGCAATGGCATCCAGGGGAAGTGCTTATCGAAGCATTTGCCTGCACCTTGCCATCACAGGTGATTGAGAAGTTAACTGATATCGATAATCCACCTAACTGGCTCAACTTAGAATACCTGAGCGCCGAGCCCTGGATAGATAGCTGCCATGGTTTACCCTCTCTGCAATCCAATGGGATCAGTAAGCATTTTTACTTTCCAGGGTTCACACCAAGCAGTGGTGGCTTGCTCTGTGAACATGGTTTATTCGAGGAAAGAGAAAAGTGGCAAGCCGACCCAGAAAATAAGGCTCGCCTACTTGAAGACTTAGGCATCGAAGACGTAAACAATAAAGACATTTTAATCAGCGTCTTTAGCTATGAAACTACATCGCTCTTGAGTCTGTGCCAATCGTGGCAACAAGGAAAAAAGAAGGTTCATGCCCTTATTCCCATGGGCCGGAGCCTTAACAGTCTCAGAACCTTAGTCCCTGATGGACTGAACTTAACGTCAGGAGATTCGCTGAAGTTAGATTCACTGACTTTACATATCTTGCCCATGACAGATCAGCAATCTTACGATCGTTTGCTTTGGAGTTGCGATTTCAACATAGTGCGTGGTGAAGACTCCTTTGTCCGTGCCCAATGGGCCGCTAAACCATTTATTTGGCATATATATGGCCAGGAAGACGATGCACATTTGGATAAATTATCTGCATTTAGTTCTCTTTACACAGCCTCGCTGGATAAAGAGACTGGAGTCACCTGGTCAAGGCTTAATCTGGCATTCAATAAAGAAGAGGATGAAACAGCCGTTAACATGTGGAAAAAGTTACATGAACGCCGCACCTTAATGGATAAGCACGCTATAAAATGGCCCAAGTCGGCATTAAATGACACAGATTTGGCAACTCGACTAGTGCAATTTGTCAAAAAAGGCTAATATTCTGCGCTGAAACAAATTGTCTGTGAATATTAGGAATTAAATAAATGAAAACAGCTCACGAAATGCGAGTCGGTAATGTGCTCATGGTAGGCAAAGACCCTATGGTCATTCTCAAGTCTGAAACTCACAACTCTGGCCGTTCAGCTGCTGTTGTGAAGATGAAGCTGAAAAACCTACTGACAGGTTCAGCGACAGAAACCGCATTTAAAGCCGAAGATAAATTAGAAGACATCATCCTTGAGCGTTTAGATTGTACCTATTCTTACTACGCCGACCCTATGTATGTATTCATGGATGAAGAGTTTAACCCCTACGATGTAGAAACCGAAAATGTAGGTGATGCGATTAACTATATTGTTGATGGCATGGAAGATATAGTCCAAGTTACTTTTTATGAAGGTAAGGCTATCTCAATTGAGCTGCCCACTACTGTCGCACGTGAAGTTGGTTACACAGAGCCTTCGGCTCGTGGCGATACTTCTGGAAAAGTAATGAAGCCAGCGACATTACTTGGCACTGATTTCACCTTAACTGTTGCCGACTTCGTCAAAACAGGTGACATGATTGAAATTGATACTCGTACTCATGAGTTTAAGAAACGCGTATAGCTAATTCTTGTGGGGCTCGCAATCCTAATTTATGAAGGACACATGAGCGCCAAAGCGTCGACTATTTGAAGCCAGTGACACACTCACTGGTTTTTTATACCTCACATTTATATTCCGGTTTATATCAATTGGTATTCATGCTCAAGGATGCACCATTACTTCTATTAACATTTAAATCATCGATTAGATAAAAACTCTAAATATTGCGTAAAACTAAGTACATTCCCCTAATCACTTTATCACCATTGTAAGATTTAGTTATAATGACTAGAATGTTTTTCTGGTTACTTCCAAAAACTCGCCATAAATAACTTCTCAAATCGCTACTAATTCGTTATTGTCCAAAGACTTTATGCGTTATTCGCTTTCATGGAACACAAAGCCGTGTTTTTGAGAATTTTAGAGGTTAGAAAGTGCGACCAATAATCAAATCGAACAAGCTAGATACCGTCTGTTATGACATCAGGGGCCCGGTACACAAGGAAGCCAGGCGACTCGAAGATGAAGGCCACAGAATTTTAAAGCTTAATATCGGTAATCCAGCCCCTTTTGGTTTTGAAGCCCCCGAAGAGATCGTTCGCGATGTTATCTTAAATCTGCCCAGCGCCCAAGGCTATTGTGAGTCTAAAGGTCTTTTCTCTGCCAGAAAGGCCATTGTGCAGCATTATCAGTCCCAGGGGATCTTCGGTGTCGACATCGAAGATATCTATATCGGTAACGGCGTATCTGAATTAATTGTGATGGCCATGCAAGGCTTGTTGAATTCAGGGGATGAAGTATTGATCCCTTCTCCGGATTACCCGCTCTGGACAGCTGCTGTTCACCTATCTGGCGGCAATGCCAGACACTACCGCTGTGATGAAGAGTCTGACTGGTTCCCCGATCTTGAAGATATCAAATCTAAGATCACACCAAGGACCCGAGCCTTGGTTTTAATCAACCCCAATAACCCTACTGGAGCCGTGTATTCCAAAGCACTATTAATGGGCGCGGTTGAGCTATGCAGACAACACGATCTCATCCTGTTTGCCGACGAGATTTATGACAAAATCTTGTATGATGAAGCTCAGCATATTCCAGCGGCGAGCTTATCCGATGATATCTTGACCGTCACCTTCAACGGTCTATCAAAATCATACCGAGCGGCAGGTTTTCGTGTCGGTTGGATGATGCTATCGGGTAACCTTAAAGCGGCCAAGAGTTATATTGAAGGCTTAGAAATGCTGGCATCCATGCGCCTTTGCTCCAATGTGCCTAATCAGCATGCTATTCAAACAGCGCTGGGAGGATATCAGAGCATCAACGAGTTGGTTATCGATGATGGACGTCTCAAGGTACAACGAGATACCTGTATAGAGCTACTCAATCAGATCCCAGGCATCAGTGTCAAATGCCCCAAGGGTGCCATGTATGCCTTTCCTAAGCTAGATGCCAAGAAGTTCAATATACGGGATGATGAGCGTTTAGTATTAGATTTGCTCAAAGAGAAGAAAATCTTACTGGTTCACGGAACGGCATTTAACTGGCCTGAGCCGGATCACTTACGGGTCGTCTTCTTACCCCACAAGGAAGATCTCGAGAAAGCCTTAACTGAGTTTGGTGAATTTATGGATGGTTATAGGCAATAATCCCCATAGATATAATGACTTTACTATCGACATGAAACCCAGTGGGGATTTTTATGTCGATTATTTTCTCTGGTTCAAAGAGAAGATCTTCGAATGTATAGCTGCTGGCTCAGCATTCCTCTTATAAACGCAGATACCAAACTACTGGCTATTTAAATATTGTGTAGATATCTATAG
Source organism: Shewanella psychrophila (assembly GCF_002005305.1). Lineage (NCBI taxonomy): Bacteria > Pseudomonadati > Pseudomonadota > Gammaproteobacteria > Alteromonadales > Shewanellaceae > Shewanella > Shewanella psychrophila. Next base: position 854,788 of record NZ_CP014782.1, on the reverse strand, counting down.
GGTTAAACCGATCGCGGATAATTGCTTATCCATGATCGGTTTACTTGTGGAGGGTGGAGTTACAAAATACCATGAACAATCTGTTCATTATCCATTGTATATCCTGAACCCGCGCCTGTTGAGAGTGCCATCACACTTTCACCTTGAGTATCGATGATCAAAGGCCCGTCACTATTTTCACCCAATAGACCATTGATTATCTGCTCATCGGTATGACCAAATGCCGCTTTAAGATCCACACCATCGAGAATAATTTGCTGCTCGAAAGTACCATCACCATCGCCATCAATATCAATCGATGTTGAATGGCTGGCATTATCGACACTGAAGTTGAGGTATTTATCGAGATTGCCACTTGTTTCCCCCTGAAGCAGATCGCTTAAATCCAGCTTATCTTCATTGAGATTAAAGTCAGTAATATGATCGCTTCCCTCAGAGCCAGACGATAAAATGAACCTGTCAGCCCCCTCCCCACCACTTAACAGATCATAACCTAGGCCGCCGATCAATATATCCTGACCATCACCGCCAAGCAAAATATCGCTGCCAGCACCACCAAGGAGGACATCATCACCTGCGCCACCATCTAAGACATCGCCGAACACCAGTTTAGTCTGCGCCCCGCCTTCATAAGCCAGATAGACACCAGTATTTTGTGAACCATCGCTCAAGGTGACGGTGAAGGTCACAGCTTGATGAGAGAACACATTACTGTCGTTGTTGTTAAGCATGCTGGTATCTAGGGTAAACCAGAATTCATCACCAGTGGTAAAATCACCTTCGGAAAAGTCAGCTGTAATAACTGAGTTCCCTTCGGATAAGGTGAAAATGTTGCTTATAGGATTCAGGCCGACTGAATCTCCTAAGGCATAATTTTCGATGAAAGCATCGTTATCATTGCCTCCCCTGAGGTCAACACTGACACTGGTTACCGAGAGCGTATCGCTGTTGCTGGCAAATTTAAAGCCTAGCGGATTGTTAACCCTGCTGTTCTCACCCGGCGTCACTATCGCTGTGATCAATGCATCATTTGGCAATACCGAGCCCGCCGTAGAATTGATAATGATATCGCTTTCTGCCGTACCGATAAGCTGTTCACTGTAGTCCAGTTCTACATGGGTCGAATCTTCACCTTGGCCAGTGCTGCCTTTTAAGGTGTAAATGAAACTCGAGTTATCTGTCGGCACTGATAATGTCACTAGGCTGTCACTGAGCGTCACATCGTCGCCTGACACTTGAGTTATACCGGCATTTCCCCCGGCAGTCTTATCACCGTGGAGCAGATATTCGACAGGAATATTGATGGTGGTTCCTTCCGCCAAGTTAGTGATAATATTATTCGAATTCGCATCCAGATTAGCATGGTAATCGATACCTAGGTCTAAGGTCACAGAGGCCGTATCACCGTCACTGTCTTTCACTACGGCGGTGAGTGTCTCCTGTTCATTAAGTACATCACGGTCCACATCGATGGAGTAGCTGTACTCACCGGTCTCGAAGTTAACAGTAAATTTTCCGCCCAGGGCTGTAGTGAATACCTGAACTGGCTTTGAACCATCATATTTATGGGTCACACCATCCACAGAGATGCTTTCTATACGCCCACCATCGGCGCCATATACGACACCAGTGCTATAGCTGCCCTTTATCGTGTCACCCTCGAAATAATTAAGTATGGTGCTAGTGAGATCTTCAGGATTATCCAGTTTCACCGCGTACACTTCATCACCATCGACTTCGGGGTAAGCAACAGGCAGTAGATTATCGAGGCCCGCGTTACCAATACCTATCCCGAATGCAGTCTTATACCCACTGGTTTCCAGATAGTTCTCCCAGGTTGACTGCAAAGTACTGTCAACCTCGTGACCTCTTGAAGGTGAGCCATCAGAAATAAAGTAGAGCAGGCTTTGGTCGGCTCCCTCTGGCAAGGGGCCGCTATTCATCACTTCATTTAATGCTGAATCATAGTAAGTAGCCGCATCAGCGACCAAAGATTCAAGGTAATTGATGGCACCAGCAACATCGTCAATCAACCAACCGGAAGAACTGGCATTGGCATGGAAATTAACAATTTGAATATTCACATTACCGGTATTATCAACTTCATTGATCAACGCCGTTAAAGCGTCGATAGCCACTTCCAGGTAAGTTTGTCCATTACCGACCGGATCGCCCATGCTGCCGGATACATCCAATACTAAAGTCAGGTTAGTTGTGACAATATCGGCACTGGATTGCAGGTTCTGGCTAATATCATTTGTAACGGGTCCATCATCATCTATCTTTACTGTCAGGCTGGCGCTATCACTACTGCCTAGGCTATTAGTTATGGTGTAGTCGAATGACTCACTGGCACTATCGCCATCAGTGCTATTAGCAGTTAGCTTGTATTCATAGTCTCCCGCTCTGTGCTCAGCCGAGTCCTGGCTATATACTGTCAACTCACCTAAGTTAGTCGTCACGGTGATCATACCGTTTATCGCAGTCACTCCTTCAACCTCACTGATATGAGTGGAGCTGCTCACACCTGAGTCATTATCGAGCAAGTTACCTGTAGAGATATTACTGCCGTCGCCGGCATTCGTTCCTGAAGCCAGACCTGATTCGGCAACACTGGCTGAATCGCCGCTCGCCTGTGGGTTAGAGTCTTGATTGATAGTGAGTGTGGCCGGATCGCTGTCACCATCAATATCACTGAGAATATAGCCAAATTCATCAGTGGTCAGTGGGTGTGCGAGCGCGGTTTGTACCGAGGTCAGTGATAGAAAGGTATTGCCAGCAGTAATCACAACATACTGATAAGGCTGACTCGAATTGATGTTCAGTGTGTCACTGCCGGAGAAAGTGCCACTCTCCATCAAATTGCCATCGCTATCATAGGTTGACCATTGACCATAGGCGCTACTTGCGCTTCCCGCCCAGCCATTCAATCCTAACGACACGTCACTGAAGTTTGCCTCTAGATCGATAACCAGGGACTCACCATACTCGATCCACTCATTGATACCGACACCTATCTGCTTGTTATATTGACGGATACCATCGCCATCACCGGTAAGCATCGATGTATTCAGGTCGCCTGAATTTGTGAAGTTTGTGGATGAATTGAAACCATATAACTGCACGCCATTACCGATAAACAGATCGTCAGAATTCATGTTGACGAATTCATTCAGGCTAGATTGATAACTGTAGTTTCCATCTTGGTTCATCACTAATATGCCATCATCAGTGGTAATTGTGATATTGCCATCGGCATCAAAATCAGTGTAACTCGTGCCCTTATATGACACAGAGGAAATGCTCGCCGAATCGGCTCCCAAGATATCAATACCAGCGCCATCGGTGCCGGTAGCCGTAATAACATTACCATGGGCCGTGCCACCAAATCCGATACTGTCGGTATCATCATTGGCAACTGGTGCCGTATCGGCAATATTGACAGTAACCTTGGTCCATGCCGAATTTTCGACTCCGTCTGTTGACTGATAGTAAAAGCTATCTGTCAGGGTATCTTCGCTACTGTGATCTAAGCTGACTGGTGCCTGATAGCTATAACTGCCATCGGGATTAATCGTTACTATGCCACCAAGTGCCGTGGTGAAACTAGCGCCCTGCTCTGTTGCAGTTATTGCGTCGCCACCAAAGCGACTTGTGGCAAGCGAGATAACAGACAAAGAACCTGAGTCATAATTATCATCATTGCCTAACAAGCTGGCCTCATTGAAGTTCATTGACTGACCTTCATGTAAATGGATACTGTCTTCCTGAGTCTCAGGCGGGGTACTCGTTTTAGGCTTCACCGCAAACGCGCCCTCGACACTATCGCCATCGGCATCAGTAATGAGTATATTAAAGTCGATATCACCATCGGAAGTGGGCTTCATATCCTGATACTGATGGAAATCCCATTGCCCGGTACCCGGTGTGAACTCGAGCTTAAAGACCACGACTCCCGAAGTGGTTTGTCCCAACAAGGTATTACCCGATTGAGTGATGTAAATAGCTTCTCCGCTACTAGTCATAAGCGCGGTTTCATCACTCCCGGTCAGTTCGATAGAACCCGCTCCATCAGCCCCCCACTGTGGGGTGACTGTTCCCGACGCATAAGCAATGGGATCGCTTGTTTCTGTGCCCACAAACTCTATCGATTTTATCGTCAGATCACTGTTATCTCCATGTGCAGCCGAGTGACCATTATCGGTTGCCTTGATAATTACAGTGTCGAAACCGCCTTGAAGCACCTCAAAGTTAGCCGCATAATCACCATGAACTGCATCGGATGTAAAAGCTTGCGACGCGACCATTTGACCATCACGGTAAAACTCAACCACGCCAGTCTCGAGCTCACCACCAAACATCTGGCTAAACTCTATGTGCATGCCAAATGCTACGGTACCAGGATCTAAGGTGATAACCACCTCTTCCGAAGCAGTACTGCCGTCTTCAAACTTACGAAATTCAACTTCATTTTTTAAATTGAGGTAGGGAGAACCTGCACTTTGAACACCTATACCTTGGCTGCTGCCGTATAGCGGTCTATCCACCAAAGTGGGATCTGTTGCAGAGGAAAACCCCCTGCCTGTAATGGTGAATCCTTCAAAATCAAGGGAACCACGAGTGCCTCGAGATTGGGTTAAGTCAGTCTCTCCAATTAAAGGGGCTGGAATATCATTAAACACCACTTCAACGGCAGAAACAGCTGTAAACTCAGGGGCATCATCTTCAACAGTGACAGTGAAATTTCCACTCGCAGTGCCGCCATGTCCATCGGAGACATTGACTCCGATGGCTAAGGTTAGTGTATCTTCTGTATTGCCATTGTCATGATCCACAGCTCCCTTCAGGGTCAACTCATAACCCCAATCGCCAGATGAATGACCAGACGGTGGAGTCAAGCTAATGTCTAATATCTCTTGGTAATCACTCTCGCCGAGGGTACCGACATAACCCGATAATGTCTGTGAGTCTGAATTCCACAGCCACTGAATGATTTGCCCATCGGAGGTCACTCCATCAGGACCGGAAAGAATGACATTAAGTGTATCGGCATCAATATCTTGTAAGCTAAACATTCCGGTTGCAGCCACAGAATCAGTTGTATCCGAACTACCCTGATTATCAGCAAGACCAGCGGTTAATCCCTCTTCAGAAACGACTGTATCCGAAGTGAAAATTATCTTTGGATTATCATTATCAGGAGTCACCGTAATCGTCAGACTCGAGTCATTAGTCGTCAGCCCATCGCTCACGGTGTAGTTCACTACAGGGACAATACCATTCCAATCAGTAGCAGGAATAAAGCTGTAGCTACCGTCGCTTTCTATGAGAAATTCACCGCTGGTTAAATTGACGCTAACGCTGCTGCCACCACTGAAATCATAGTTCTGGCCATCAACCGAGAAGCTTTGAATACTTAGCGCCCCCTCAACACTGCTACTGCCTGTAAGCAAGCTACCCGTCGTCATGCCACTGTCTTCTTCAATGGTCAATGTTTCATCAGCATCATCGAATGGATCAGCTTGCGGCGTAACTGTGATGGCTAAACTTGAACTGTCTGTACTTGAGCCATCGGTCAGGCTATAGGTGATCACCGGCACCGCGCCATTATAGTTAGCGGCTGGAGTAAAGGTGTAGTTACCGTCACTGTTCAAGCTAAAGCTACCGACATTGGCGATATTAATATCGCTGCCATCGGCCTGATAGACAGTATTATCACCAGCAATGGTAAAGCTGGTTACTGAAATTTCACCGTCGACGCTGGTACCATCGATAACATTACCGACTATTTCAGGACTGTCTTCTTCAATGCTACGTACTTCATTGTTATCGGTAAAATCATCATTCACTGGCGTAACATTGATGCTTAGAGTTGACGTCTCATCGCTTGAACCAGCAGCACTTGAGCCATCGGTCAGGCTATAGGTGATCACCGGCACCGCACCGTTATAGTTGGCGGCTGGAGTAAAGGTGTAGTTACCGTCACTGTTCAAGCTAAAGCTACCGACATTGGCGATATTAATATCGCTGCCGTCAGCCTGATAGACAGTATTATCACCAGCAATGGTAAAGCTGGTTACTGAAATTTCACCGTCGACGCTGGTACCATCGATAACATTACCGACTATTTCAGGACTGTCTTCTTCAATGCTACGTACTTCATTGTTATCGGTAAAATCATCATTCACTGGCGTAACATTGATGCTTAGAGTTGACGTCTCATCGCTTGAACCAGCAGCACTTGAGCCATCGGTCAGGCTATAGGTGATCACCGGCACCGCACCATTATAGTTAGCGGCTGGAGTAAAGGTGTAGTCGCCCTCACTGTTCAAGCTAAAGCTACCGACATTGGCGATATTAATATCGCTGCCGTCTGCCTGATAGACAGTACTGTCACCGGCAATGGTAAAGCTGGTTACTGTAATTTCACCGTCGACGCTGGTACCATCGATAACATTACCGACTATTTCAGGACTGTCTTCTTCAATGCTACGTACTTCATTGTTATCGGTAAAATCATCATTCACTGGCGTAACATTGATGCTTAGAGTTGACGTCTCATCGCTTGAACCAGCAGCACTTGAGCCATCGGTCAGGCTATAGGTGATCACCGGCACAGCACCGTTATAGTTGGCGGCTGGAGTAAAGGTGTAGTTACCGTCACTGTTCAAGCTAAAGCTACCGACATTGGCGATATTAATATCGCTGCCGTCAGCCTGATAGACAGTATTATCACCAGCAATGGTAAAGCTGGTTACTGAAATTTCACCGTCGACGCTGGTACCATCGATAACATTACCGACTATTTCAGGACTGTCTTCTTCAATGCTACGTACTTCATTGTTATCGGTAAAATCATCATTCACTGGCGTAACATTGATGCTTAGAGTTGACGTCTCATCGCTTGAACCAGCAGCACTTGAGCCATCGGTCAGGCTATAGGTGATCACCGGCACCGCACCATTATAGTTAGCGGCTGGAGTAAAGGTGTAGTCGCCCTCACTGTTCAAGCTAAAGCTACCGACATTGGCGATATTAATATCGCTGCCGTCTGCCTGATAGACAGTACTGTCACCGGCAATGGTAAAGCTGGTTACTGTAATGTCACCGTCGACGCTGGTACCATCGATAACATTACCGACTATTTCAGGACTGTCTTCTTCAATGCTACGTACTTCATTGTTATCGGTAAAATCATCATTCACTGGCGTAACATTGATGCTTAGAGTTGACGTCTCATCGCTTGAACCAGCAGCACTTGAGCCATCGGTCAGGCTATAGGTGATCACCGGCACAACACCGTTATAGTTGGCGGCTGGAGTAAAGGTGTAGTTACCGTCACTGTTCAAGCTAAAGCTACCGACATTGGCGATATTAATATCGCTGCCGTCAGCCTGATAGACAGTATTATCACCAGTAATGGTAAAGCTGGTTACTGAAATTTCACCGTCGACGCTGGTACCATCGATAACATTACCGACTATTTCAGGACTGTCTTCTTCAATGCTACGTACTTCATTGTTATCGGTAAAATCATCATTCACCGGCGTGACATTGATAGTTAAGGTCGAAGTTAAGCCCGAATTCACCGTGTAAGTGATAACTGGCACGGTACCATTCCAACTCTCATTAGGCGTGAAGGTGTAACTACCATCGCTGCTAAGAACTAAGCTGCCATCTTCCAATATGGCCGTGGTGCCAACAATGTATGTGCTACCTTCGACTTCAAAGCTCACTACACTGAGGTCATTATCAATATCGGTGTCGTTATCCAACACATTTCCAGTCGCAACGGTGTCCTCTGCAATAGTATTACTATCATCGGCCAGAATGCTGGCATCATCTACTGGAGTAACGACTATGTTCAATGTCGCACTCAAGCCTGTATTCACTGTATAAGTGATAACTGGTACGGTACCATTCCAACTCTCATTAGGCGTGAAGGTGTAACTACCATCGCTGCTAAGTACTAAGCTGCCATCTTCCAATATGGCCGTGGTGCCAACAATGTATGTGCTACCTTCGACTTCGAAGCTCACTACACTGAGGTCATTATCAATATCAGTGTCGTTATCCAACACATTTCCAATCGCAACAGTGTCCTCTGCAATAGTATTGCCGTCATCTTCCAGAGTGGAGAGCTCATCAACATCACTGCCACCAGCCCCCTTTGTTGCATCAACATTGCCGAGAGTAAGACCAATGGTAGAATAACCAGCCCCAGCAAGGGTTTCATTGCCGGTTCGTCCCACAGAGATGAAGTTACTTCCACCCTCATTATCCAAGCCTGAACCCGCAGCGGTGTCTGGTAACAGAGTTGTAGGGTCTTGTTCGGCTAAAATTAAATCTTGCAGTTGCGCAATCTCTGCAGCATCAGACAAAGCACCACTAACTTCATCATCTTGTGCAGTCTGCCCCTGTTGAGCTTGATGATAAACAGTACCATCGTCATAAACTATGCTGATTTCTGCACTGTCTTCTATGAGGAGAATTGATCCTGACTGGATGCGTTTACCCTGAGTGATATTTTCCACCACATCGTTTACTTCGAGCTTGATCTCACCGCTAGCAAGCAAAACTTCTCCGGATTGCGTAATTACCACTTTTTTCAATTCAATTCTCCAGGATAACAGGCATCAAGCCCGCAACACTTACAACATACTGAAAACACAACTTGTTGTGTCAGTAAAAAAACGGTCGGCATATTACATTTTTAATAGGATTAAGTCAATTTTTGAACAGTTAAAACCGCTACCCCGTCACCATATGTCAGCCACATAAACCAACTATACCCGCATGACTGGTACAAGCGTCTAACTTAATGAAGTGTCTATATAAATCCCACAAAAGAGAACGACATGAAAAGCTATGCACAATGTGTGCATAATTACATCTGGAGACAATATACAATGGGGATTCCCTCCTCATGATCACACCTTGATACATAGGTTGCCAAGAGGTGCACGTCGTGAACGGTTACAGCTTGATATAACGAAAAGAAAGGATAATGAATTCATACTGGTGACACTGTTTCGCGTGGCTGAATTGAAAACAGATAATTGGAGATATAGATTTACACGAGATAAGTAATTATCTCACTCTATCTGAAAGGCTTGTGCTAATGTAACTTTATGTAGTCATTGAATTAAGTTGCAAACAAATATGAGTCACCTTTTTGCTCACCTAGCTCGCATGAAATTAATTCAACGCTGGCCGCTAATGTACAATGTTAGAAGTGAAAATGTGCAAGAACATTCGCTACAAGTCGCTATGGTGGCACATAGCCTAGCTATCATCAGTAATCGCAAGTTCGGTACATCTCTTTCCCCTGACAGAGCGGCTACAGTCGCTATTTTTCATGATGCGAGTGAAATCATTACCGGCGATCTTCCGACCCCAGTAAAGTACTTCAACAAAGAGATAGAATCTGAATACAAAAAAATTGAAGCCATAGCAGAGCAAAGGTTGCTGGAGATGGTTCCGGAAGAATTCAGGGAAGACTATAAAAGCTTATTAGTAAGTGAGCATTCAGATGCCCAATACAAGATTTTAGTCAAATCTGCAGACACTATTTGTGCGTATTTGAAATGCCTTGAGGAACATGGGGCCGGTAACAGTGAATTTAATACTGCCAGAAAACGTTTAGAGCAATCACTTAAAGAAAACCCCGATCCAGCGGTAGAGTATTTTATCGATTGTTTTGTTCCAAGTTTTAACTTAAATTTAGACGATATCAACCAGTTACTCTAATTACTCAGCCTAATTCCAAAGATTTACTAAGGTTAAGGATCACAATGACAGAGTCAGTATGGCATGCCCGACGTTTAACAGAAGATAAGAAACGCAGAAATGATCACCGTAGTCCCTATCAAAGAGATAGGGCACGTATCTTACATTCGGCCGCTTTTAGACGCCTGCAAGCTAAGACCCAAGTGCTAGGAGTCGGCATGAACGATTTCTATCGCACCCGGCTAACTCATTCTCTAGAGGTTTCTCAGATAGGTACTGGTATTCGTGCCCAACTGAAACAGAAGCAGCCTCAATTAGACTACCTGTTTGACTCCATGAGTTTGATCGAATCCCTGTGCTTAGCTCATGACATAGGCCATCCCCCTTATGGCCATGGCGGCGAAGTTGCACTCAATTACATGATGCGGGAACACGGAGGCTTTGAGGGAAATGGCCAAACATTCAGGATCCTCACAGGTCTTGAACCTTATACAGAGTTTTACGGAATGAATCTGTGTCGTAGAACCTTATTGGGGATCTTAAAGTACCCGGCCTCATACTCGAGTCTCCATCGCAGTTCAGCAAGCCTGTCACAAACATTCGCCAACTCAAACCCTCAGAATGGCCGCCAGTTAAAGGCATTTTTGATGATGATATAGATATCTTAAATTGGGTGTTGTCTCCATTATCTGAGAGTGACAGACAAAAATTTCTCTCGCATCAGAATGTCGATGGTCAACAACATATGCGGACGCGCTACAAATCACTAGATTGCTCTATCATGGAGTTAGCCGATGATATTGCCTATGCCGTGCACGATCTCGAAGATGCCATAGTCATGGGAATCGTCAATCCGGATCAATGGCAAATGGATGTGGGTAGTAAACTGTCCTGTAGTGAAGACAATTGGATCAGGGATGAATTTTGTTCAATTGGTACTAAGCTCTTTTCTAACAAGCATCACCTGAGAAAAGATGCCATCGGCACCTTAGTCAATGGGTTCGTCACCGCCATAGATATTCAGATCAATCCCGACTTTGAAGAAAACTTACTACGCTATAATGCAGGTCTAGACAATAATTTCTCCGAAGCGTTGGAGATATTGAAGCAATTTGTATTTAAATATGTGATAAGAAAACCCGAAATTCAGATGCTTGAATACAAAGGTCAGCAGATCGTCATGGAGTTATTCGAGGCATTTGAATCCGATCCAGAGCGGTTATTACCGATAAATACTCAAGAAAGATGGCGCAATAGCACAAACAAGGGCTTGAACAGCCACAGAGTGATTGCTGATTATATCTCTGGCATGACCGATGAGTTTGCAGCAAGACTACACCAGCAACTATTTAGCCCAAATGCAGGCTCCATGATAGAGTTTAATCGAGAGCTCTAAATCCAGTCTGCCTACTATTACCAGCACCTCTCAGCCCTAAACGGGCTGAGTGTTGAAGGCCTTCAACTTAGCCATAATGCTCAAGGTCATGACCAAATGCCATCGACTATACCTAACTAGAACCTAGCAACTCTTCGATTTTTCTTGACATATCAAGCACGCTCAATGGTTTATCAAAAATGGCATCGGTCCCTAACGCATCTGCCAAGATAAGATAGTTACTTCCCCCGACTCGGCCACCGCCTGACATAGCGATGATAGGTATATTAGGACAGTCTTGTTTTAAGCGGGTGATGATCTCAATTCCTTCCACATCCGGCATCACCATATCCGTAATGACAAGAGAAACAGGTAAACTGTATATTAAGTCGAATACTTGGGTAGATTCACCACAGCTGATAAATTGATAATGGCTCAGAAGCATTGACAAGGAGTCAAGTAAGGCCTCAGAAAAATCAACATCATCATCGACTATAAGAATATTTGACATAGCTATCTCCTCTTATGAACTCAATGCCAACACATGGGGTAAGTCGATTGAAAAAGTACTCCCGCATCCTTGCTGACTCCTGCACTCTATCGTGCCGGCATGCTTTTCTATTATCCCGTAGCAAATTGATAATCCTAGCCCGGTACCTAAGCCGACAGGCTTAGTGGTATAGAAAGGTTGGAATATTTTTCGGATCAGTGTACTTGGGATCCCTGCACCTGTGTCACTGACTTCGATCAAGACACGCCCTGAACGACAATGGACATTTATCGATATGACTTTTTCTATCCCCTGAGGCGGGGTTAAAGATTCAAGTTCGATGATGGCATCTTTAGCATTATTGAGTAGATTGGTCAGCACCTGTAATAGCTGAACCTGATTACACAATATTGACTGGCCCTTGTTTTGGATGTTGATAGCCAGTGTAATGGAATGCAATTTCAATTCCGGGGTAATGAGGATCAAGGATTGATCGATAAGCCAATCCACAGCAATGGCTTCCCTTTCTTCAACCTGCTCATTTCGGCTGAACACTTTAAGGTGGTTAATTATTTTACTTATCCGCTCTATTTGAATTAAGTTTTTTTCTAGCATTACATTGATCTTAGGGGCATGTCCCTGAACCAGAAGCATGCAATCTGTGTATAACCTTATCACCCCAAGAGGCTGATTTATTTCATGGGCAATGCCTGCCGACATCTCTCCTATTGAAGAAAGTTTTGCCGATTGTTCCAGCTGTTTATTTGATGTGATTAGCTGCTCATGTATGCTTTCTAATTCTTGATTACGAAGGTTTAATTCCCCTTTGGTTTTCAAGACTTGCTCATTGGTCTGTTTTAATGTGCTATAAAGCTGTTCAATGGCTTGTTTTTTTTCAGACTCTATTTTTCTGCCGTTATCTATGGTCTGCATCATGACCAAAAATTGTCTGGCTAGATCCCCCACTTCATCCTTGGATTTTATCAAGGCGAGTCGTGTCAATAACACTTCATAATTCAGACCGTCATTATCATTAATAGCGTAACGCTTAATCACTTCGTCACTTATGAGCTTGATCTTATTGATAGGGAAAATAAGTTGCCTGGATATGAGCAGATGCATAAAGTAACTCAGCAGCGCGGTTAGAATGACTTCCATTAGGAAGAAGAGAGAAAATAGCCATTCTTTATGAGCATTCTCTTTTAATAGGGCTTCTACCAATTCTGACTTACCGTATAAAGCATCATTGGTAAACTCTCTAATTTGATTCGAATACATAATAAATTCTTGTTGGTATGACTTTCCCTCCCCTCTGAGATTGCTATTAAATGAATGGCTTACAGCCTTAATCAACTGAGATCTCATCAGCTCGAGTACTGGTTCTATCTCTTCCGCTAAAGACTCATCGTTAATAAAGTCGTGCCGCTGCGAAATATACTTAAACTCCACCAGAGCCGACTGAAAGTCTTCGGCCTTAGCCAATAATAATGCATCAAATTCTCGACGATCAAAGAACAGCATCTGATTCAGGCCTTCATTGACCCGAGCAAGATTACTTTCTAAGTTAGACAAGATATTTTTTTGGGTTATGACATCATAAATCAAAATATTACGTGCGCGCTGATCGTTAATAAAGACATACACAGTAATCGCTATGATGAAAATCCCTAAAATATAGACAATGCCAGGTAAAGCAAATTTTTTTGCTATGGGTAAGTCTCTCAGTGATAGGCTTTTAGTTGCAATTATCATAGGTAATGACTACCTCATCTGACATCAAAAACTTGCACTCTATGATTGGCGGTATCGGCAACATAAAGCAATTTATTCGAGCCTATAACGAGACCATGTATATTGCCGAAATCGCCGGGTTCTCGTCCACTTTGACCAAACATATATTGAAATTTGCCACGGCTATTAAATTTTTGTATTCGGTTATTGCCTATCTCTGCCACATACACATTATCTTCAGCGTCTATCGCTAAGCCAGAAGGCTTCCTGAATTGTCCTGGGCCATTCCCTTCACTTCCCCAAAGAAACAGGAATTTACCATTCTCATCGAAAACCTGAATTCGGTGGTTTCCAAGATCAGTAACATAAAGTAAGCCTCGACTGTTATGTTTAATAGCCTCGGGCCTATTTAACTCACCGGGTGCATTACCTTTATGTGAAAAAGTAAATTGAAAGCGTCCCTCTTTATCAAACACGCTGATACGACTATTACCTGCCTCAGGTACATACAAGAAACCATTTTGATGAAAGGTCATAAATTCGGTTTCCTGAGTTTTTCCTTCGACGCTACCATAGCCGCTGTATGTCTGCATATGTTGATAATCGGATGAAAACTTCTCTACATATCCGGTTAAATAATCTGCAACATGTATATTACCATCTTCATCTATAGCTATCCCTTCTGGCTTTCTCAATCCCCCAGTATCCTTAGCCACTCCAAACATAGATACGAAAGTACCGTCTGCCCGGAATACTTGCACATTGCCATTAAGCGCATCGGTAATAAATAAGTTACCATTGCCATCCACAGCGAAATCTTCTACATATTTAAACTGACCAGGCTCTACGCCCTCCTCCCCAAAAATGAAGACAAGCTCGGCATCAACTTTCTCCAGGGAGCAGGCACATAAAATAAAGGTGAGAGTAAGAAAGCCGATTAAATGACAGCAATCTAAAAAACAAATTTGGCGTGGTATCTGAAACTGTGACATAAAATCTTCCATGATATAGGGTCTAGAGTCCTATAAAAATCTTAGTACAAATCCAGTCTAAGGGTTATATATAGCACAACAAAAACGCCGTTCGATTCATTCGAACGGCGTTAAATCAGTTTGGAGTCTTATCGCTGTTCATGGAAACCTGCGTAGGTGATTGCGTAAAACTTAAGTGAATTAAACACACTAAATGGCTAATTCAATAAGTTAGGAAACAAACCTTTAAACCCTGCCACGATCACTTCAATACCAATCGATAACATCAAGAGTCCCATCAAACGGGTTATTACATTAATTCCTGTCTTACCCAAAACTTTATAAATCACGGGCGCAGCTCTGAAAAGCACAAAACTGGTTATACCAAATAATATGACAGTTATAGACATGCCGACATGATTAATGAAGGTATTATTTTCTGCTGCAGAGACAATCACTGAACTAATGGCACCAGGGCCGGCCATTAAAGGTAAGGCCAGAGGCACTACGGCAACTGATTCCATACCCGATGCTTCCCTGCCTTCCTCTTTGTTGCGTTTAACCTCACCCAATTTACCCTGCAACATGGACATCGCAATGATCGAAATCAAGGAGCCGCCAGCTATCCTAAATGCCGAAATAGAGATACTGAACATGTTAAGGATATGCTGACCGGCAAATATGGTCACGAGCAGGATAACGACAACGGCAAAATTGGCAACCTTACCCGTATGATTACGTTCAATATCATTCTGGTGACTCGTTAGGCTCACAAATACAGGCAGTAAACCCACAGGGTTAATGATGGCCACCAAGCCTAAAAAAAACTTAACGTAAAGTGTTAAATCCAATGACGTATCCTCGAGTAGAAATTTCAACTTAAAAATAGACGGCGTTAACGAATTTGTCATCGCCTTGGGGTATAGTTCAGGAGTTTACCCTATGATTTCATCTGGCAAAAATGAGTTTTATTATAATTAAATCCCAGTTCACATAAGATTTATTATCCTGGTTAAACAGATCACTGTTCACCAAACAACAAAACAAGTCGTTAACAATGTAATTAAATTACAACAAGGCTGGAAACTGTGGGTATGATCACGGTTATCAGTAGTATTTCGGTGTAATTTTTCATCATCGAGATGATTTAGCCAAAACTGATTTTGTCTAAATTTTTTCAAGGGAATACAATATGACAGTGACCAATGAGCAAGAACTCAACCTTCTTGTACAGCGAGTTGCAGATGCACAAGCCCAGTATGCAGACTTTAGCCAGAAACGAGTCGATATCATCTTTAGAGCTGCAGCCTTAGCAGCGGCCGATGCACGAATATCTCTAGCTAAGATGGCAGCAACAGAAACTGGTATGGGCGTAATTGAGGATAAAGTGATCAAGAATCACTTTGCCTCTGAATACATCTATAACAAATATAAGGATGAGAAGACCTGCGGCATATTGGACGAAGACCCCACCTTCGGTACAATAACCATAGCCGAACCAGTTGGTATTATCTGTGGCATAGTCCCCACCACGAACCCAACTTCTACCGCCATCTTCAAGGCGCTTATCAGCCTCAAAACACGTAATGGCATCATCTTCTCACCTCACCCTAGGGCTAAGGCATCGACCACAACCGCTGCACGAATCGTACTGGACGCTGCCATTAAAGCTGGAGCCCCAAAAGATATTATCGGTTGGATAGATGAGCCCAGTGTAGCCCTATCCAATCAATTAATGACCCATGACAAGATAAATCTCATCTTGGCTACCGGTGGACCCGGCATGGTAAAAGCGGCTTACTCTTCAGGCAAACCCGCCATCGGTGTCGGTGCTGGTAACACACCAATAGTGATAGATGAAACCGCTGACATTAAGCGTGCCGTCAGCTCTATCTTGATGTCTAAAACTTTCGATAACGGAGTCGTTTGTGCTTCAGAACAAGCAGTGATAGTAGTCGATGAGATTTATGACACAGTTAAAGACCGATTTGCCCCCCATGGCGGCTACATTCTTACTAAGGATGAATCAAAGGCCATGCAGGGAGTGATACTTAAGAATGGCGGACTCAATGCCGATATTGTCGGACAAAGTGCAGCTAGAATTGCCACCATGGCGGGTATAGATGTCCCCCATTGGACCAAAGTATTGATTGGTGAGGCTAACGATATCAGTGATGCCGAAGCTTTTGCCCATGAAAAACTTTCCCCTTTGCTAGGTATGTACCGAGCCAAGGACTTCAATGAAGCCATGGATAAAGCTGAGGCCTTAGTTACCTTGGGTGGAATAGGACATACCTCAGGCCTATACACAGACCAAGATACACAAGTGGATCGCGTCAAAACTTTTGGTTTTCGAATGAAGACCGCCCGAATTTTGATCAACACGCCAGCCTCCCAAGGCGGGATCGGCGATCTGTACAACTTCAAGCTAGCCCCTTCACTCACCTTAGGCTGTGGCTCATGGGGCGGAAATTCTATCTCTGAAAACGTGGGTCCGAGTCACCTTATTAACAAAAAAATGGTCGCTAAGAGGGCTGAGAACATGTTGTGGCACAAGCTTCCTTCATCTATCTATTTCCGACGTGGTAGCTTGCCTATCGCACTCGAGGAACTGAGTGACAAGAAACGTGCACTGATAGTGACAGACAAGTTTCTGTTTAATAATGGATATTGTGACGAAACCGTCAAGATCCTCAAAGCTCAGGGACTGGAGACTGAGATATTTTATGAAGTAGAAGCAGATCCAACCTTATCCATCGTCAAGCAAGGCGCCAAGATGGCTCATAGTTTCCAACCCGATGTCATCATCGCATTAGGCGGCGGTTCACCTATGGATGCGGCTAAGATTATCTGGGTCATGTATGAGCATCCCGATGTGGATTTTGCCGATCTTGCCCTTAGGTTTATGGATATTCGCAAGCGTATCTACAAATTCCCTAAATTAGGCGTCAAGGCGCAGATGGTAGCAATCCCAACTACCTCAGGCACAGGCTCAGAAGTCACTCCCTTCGCAGTAGTGACTGATGAAGCCACGGGAATGAAGTACCCCATTGCCGATTACCAGTTGACACCTAACATGGCCATCGTGGATCCCAATTTAGTCATGGATATGCCTAAATCCCTAACAGCCTTCGGCGGGATAGATGCGGTTACCCATGCTCTGGAAGCCTATGTCAGTGTCATGGCCAACGAATACAGTGACGGTCAGGCGCTGCAAGCTTTAGATCTGCTATTTAAGCACCTTCCTGATGCTTATAACCATGGCGCCGCGGCCCCCGTAGCGCGCGAGAAGGTACATAACGGCTCAACCATTGCGGGTATTGCTTTTGCCAATGCCTTCCTGGGAGTGTGTCACTCTATGGCTCATAAGCTAGGTGCCGAGTTCCATCTTGCACATGGCTTAGCAAATGCGCTACTCATTAGCAATGTCATACGTTTCAATGCGACAGATATGCCAACGAAACAAGCTGCGTTTAGCCAATACGATCGACCTAAGGCACTGTGCCGTTATGCAAAAATTGCCGAGTATCTCAACTTAAGTGGAACCAGTGATGAAGAGAAAGTTGAAGCTTTACTTGAAAAAATCAATGAACTCAAGGAGACGATTGGCATTCCAGCTTCAATCCAAGAAGCAGGTGTCAACGAAGCCGACTTCCTAGCAAAAATAGATGAGTTAGCCGAAGATGCATTCGACGATCAATGCACTGGCGCAAACCCAAGGTATCCCTTGATTGCAGAGCTAAAACAGATACTCCTCGACAGCTTCTATGGCAAAGCCTATAGCGACGACTGAGGAATATTTACTTTTAAAACAGAAGATTATTGAATATTAAGCCGATTATACACTTTATGTACGTAATCGGCTTTTCTATAGGAATTAGGTACAACAAGACATAGAGCACAAAATTTATTCCACCTGATAACCCACCAAATAAAAGCTCACTATTAGTGATATTCACTACATTATGCAGACAAATGCATGACTTATTACATCTATCGCAGCCAAGCAGATTTAAACACTAAACAACATTGATTTTTAAGCAAAAGTAGAGGCTAACCTTAGGTAGAAAAGACCATAAACACTTGCTAGGATGCAACTTAAGTCTTACAAAATGTTTGCAACGGCGTTTAAGACTTCCTCATAGATGAAGGACAAACTCCTTTGTTAGCAGGTAATTTATCAGGAGCAGTATCAAATGGATTTAAAGCATATTCTCAATATAAAAGTTAAAACGTGTCTATTCATCATTCTATTTACCTTTCTTAGCGCTTGCGCATCAACAAAAAAGGAAACTATCCCAGATATCACACTCAAGTCAGGCGTAAAATATGAACTGACCTCTTTCGATTTCGATCTTGTCACCTCGCGCAACGTACCAGGTTTTTTAAATCAGCAGCAGACTCAACAAATTATGTTGCAACAATTTGAGATGTCTTTAGCTAAGGAAGGCATTTTAGCCGAAGCTGATGATAAAAATGCAGTAAAGATAGCAGTGATTATTGATTATCGTAGGCACTATTTTGGCGAAGACACCCCCTTTCCTATGGATAAAGTGTCTTCCCCCTATTTTTTCTATAGGATCAACATCTTGCATAACAGCACAGTTAAGCCTTATATCCGCTCGAAAGAAAGAAGGATAGCTAACATGCACCTTTACGGCATCGAGTTTATCGGTTCACCTAAAAACATAGCCGATGATATCAACTTCTCCCTCAGCGTTGCTAATGATGTCGCTAAAGGCTTAATAGAAAAAACACCTGAATCCACTGACTACGTAGAAAATACCGATATACAGGGTAAATACCAGAGCAAAATTCAGTCTTTATTAGCTGGTTTTGAACAAGAGCGCCAAGATCCCGCTTACCTTGAAGAGAAATATATTTCCGAGCAATATATTCAAGCCTTCATATCACGTCTCCAAGATCAGGACATAGATGAGCGTATTGAGGCTTATGAAGAGATACAAAAAGTGTGGTACAACGATAAAGAATCCTTCGATATCATAACCAAACGTCTCATGGGCTTATATAAAAATGAACTTAGCTCATCTCAGCTAGATGAAGCAGAAGCCGCAGTTGAGGCGCTCGCATCATCTGGCTTACTCAGCTATAAACGCACCTTGGAGGAGATCAGTCATCATGCTAAGTCTGAAGATTTACGTGAAGTTGCCACTGATAATATAGAGACTCTGGATAACCGACACGCTCAGGCTTTACTTATCCATCGCCCTTTGCCTGAAAATATTGACATGACTTGGCAGCAAAAGCAGCTATACAATATGATCCAGTCAAATGACTTCTATTTACAGAAAATTGGCGTTAAGCGTATTTATCGAGAATATCCTAACAATGAATTACTACTTGATGCATTAAGCGATAATCTCGATGCTGCTACACGACAAGGTTATCGTGCCGATCTCAGCGCTGATTATCATGCATGGATCTGTCGAGTATTAGGTATGTCAGAAATGACCAAGTATAAGGCTAAGTTAGATTACATCACTAACCACGCCAGTAATAAGAAAGTGCGGAATTTTGCCGAAAAATTTGCTGATGAGTTAGATATTTAAATATGTGTGATTAGACTAGAAAGGTTGCCCTAGTCTCCTAGGGCAACTCTTTTTATACCGCTTTAGCTTTCTGTTTAATGCGATAAGCATGCAACAAGGGCTCAGTGTAACCAGAAGGCTGCTCTTTTCCTTTAAACACCAGATCAAGCGCGGCGTTAAAGGCGATACCACTGAAATCAGGCGCCATGTTGTGATAGTGAGCATCACCGATATTTTGCTTATCGACAACTGCGGCCATTCTCTCCATAGAAGCGGTAACTTGCTCTTCGGTACAGATATTATGCTCCAGCCAATTGGCAATATATTGTGATGATATTCTTAAGGTGGCCCTGTCTTCCATTAAGCCCACGTTATTGATATCGGGCACTTTCGAACAGCCGACGCCATGATCAATCCAACGTACCACGTAACCCAGTATTCCCTGGGCATTGTTGTCTAGTTCACGCTGGATCTGATCATCTGTTAAGTTATCAGTTAACAGCGGGATGGTCAGAATGTCATCTAATTTAGCATGGGCTCGTTTTGATAACTCCTGCTGTTTCTCGGCGACATTGACTTGATGATAATGAGTCGAATGCAGTATGGCACCATTTGGAGAAGGTACCCATGCAGTATTAGCCCCCGCATTGGGATGAGCAGATTTTTGTGCAAGCATAGACGCCATCTCATCTGGCATGGCCCACATTCCCTTACCAATCTGAGCTCGTCCAGGTAAGCCACATGCCAGACCGACATCAACATTCCAATCCTCATAGGCATTGATCCAGGCTTGTTGCTTCATCTGTGTTTTAGGCACAAAGGGGCCAGCAAGCATAGAAGTATGAATTTCATCACCTGTCCTATCGAGAAATCCGGTGTTGATAAACACCACTCTCTCTTTCGCCACACGAATACATTCTTTTAAGTTTACTGTTGTCCTGCGCTCTTCATCCATAATCCCGAGTTTAATGGTATTTCTGGACAGAGCCAGCGCATCTTCGATTCGGGTAAACAGCTCACAGGTAAACGCCACTTCTTCAGGTCCGTGCATCTTAGGTTTAACGATATTAATTGAGCCCGATCGGCTATTGGTACGCTGCTTATTGTTGCCCTTAAGATCATGCAGTGCCGCTAGCACAGATACCATGCCATCGAGGATCCCCTCGTACACTTCATCGCCCGCCTTGTCTAAAATGGCATCATTGGTCATCAAGTGACCGACATTACGGATAAACAGCAGGCTTCGGCCAGGTAAAGTAAACTCCCTTCCCTGGGTATCTAAATAACGACGATCTAGATTAAGCTCTCGGGTAATAGTCTTACCGCCTTTGCTAAGTTGAGCGGTCAAATCACCTTTCATCAAGCCCAACCAGTTCCGATAAACCTCACACTTATCTTCGGCATCAACGGCAGCCACAGAGTCTTCACAATCCATGATGGTGGTTACTGCGGCTTCTACCAGTAAGTCTTTCATACCAGCCAAATCTGTCTTACCGATGGCGTGATTCCTATCTATCTGGATCTCCACATGCAGGCCATTATTCTTGAGCAAGATGGCATGGGGCGCTATCTGGTTACCCAGATAGCCCTGCAATTTTTCAGGCTGTTTAAGCTGAGTATCTGTTCCATCCCTTAGGGTGATGATTAGCTGGTTTTGATCAATTTGATAATGGCTTGCTTCGCTATGGCTACCTATCGCTAGAGGAGCCAGTTGATCTAAATGTTGTTTAGCAAAGGCTATCACCTTGCTACCACGTATCGGATTAAAGCAACTACCAATCTCGGCGCCCCCTTCTTCACTGATGGCATCAGTGCCATAGAGGGCATCGTATAAACTGCCCCAACGCGCATTAGCAGCATTGAGGGCGAAACGGGCGTTTTTAACCGGGACGACAAGCTGAGGTCCCGCCTGCTGTGCAATTTCGATGTCTACATTTTCTGTGGTGATAGTAAAATCACCACCTTCGGGGACGAGATAACCTATCTCTTGTAGGAATGCTTTGTAAGCCAGAGGATCATGAAGGTTATTTTCTGTATGCCACTGGTCAATCTGCACTTGTAAATCATCTCGGCGAGCGAGTAAACTTCTATTCTTCGGCGTTAGATCATCAATAATTGATTCAAGTGAGCTCCAAAAACGGTCCGATGAGATTCCTGTTCCGGGAATGATCTGCTCATTAACTAACTCAAACAATGAAGTCGCGACCTGTAAATCGCCAACTTGAATACGTGATGTCATATTTTTCCCTTCCGATAGGTGTCATTGATTGAATAGGTAGCGCCTGTCTCTACTGTCAACACTAAACCAGTGTTGAAACTCACTCTATTAATAGAGGTGTTAATCAGTTTATCCAGCCTAATTTTATATAACTAATTTATCGTAATTATAGTTACCATTCACAGAAGTTATATCATAACGCTAACAACTGAGCACTCATCTTACTAAAAAAGAAACTAATAGTTAATAACCTCATACCGTTTAGAACCTATCAATGATCCTGGCTGTTTCGGTGATGAGTTCTCTCATCCATCTGTGAGCCGGATTATGTTGCAGTAAAGGACTCCACGCCATGGTCAACTCTATTGGGGGGATATCAAATGGCGGAGTCACTATGCTGACCCGGGTGTTATCTTGCTGTAGCCTGGCCATCTTACTGGGTACTGTGGCAATCAAATCCTGTCTCTCAGCCAATGAACTGGCCGCTTGATAATTACGGGTAAATACTGTGATACGTCGTTTTGCATCAATTTTTGCTAGGGCTTCATCTACCCAGCCCAGGCGTTGAACATCATCGGGATCCATACCGACACCGACTCCCATGCCTGTTTTACTCACCCACACATGGTGAGATTTAAGGTAGTTGTTTAGATTGAAGTCCTTGAGCACAGGGTGGTTACGGTTAATGAGACAACTAAATGTATCTTTCCAAAGTACTTTTTGATGAAAGGATTGTGGTATTTCATCAAAGCGGTTAATCGCCATATCCACTCTACCCTGTTCCACATCGGCGAAATTGACGTCGCTTGGTGTCATGATATCCAAAATGACTTTCGGTGCTTCATTACGCAGGCGAGCAATGAGCAAAGGGATAAGGGTAGACTCAGCATAATCTGACGCCATCATGCGAAACACTTGTTCACTCTCTAATGCATTGAACTCAGCTTTGGGTTGTACTGCTTTCTCTAGGCCTATCAAGAGCTCACGGATCACTGGTTTTAGTTCACTTGCCCTCTCTGTAGGTGTCATTCCCTTACTTGTACGTATAAGTAGCGGGTCATCAAACAAAATACGCAGTCTTTTAAGCCCATTGCTCATGGCCGGTTGGCTAATACCCAACTGATCTGCAGCACGCGTGACATTCAACTCCCTGAGTAGAACATCAAAATAAACCAATAGATTCAGGTCAATACGAGATATATTCATAAAACAAATACCGAAGATAAATACTATAAATTAGACTAATTTGACTCGATATTACTATTATTTTTAACGGAAGCAATCGTTATTAAACACATTTTTGTAGGAAGGGACTTACCATGTCAAATTACAGAACAGATATTGATACTGCAGCAAGCTTAATAGAGAACGAAGGTAGTGCCTGGAATGCAATCAACCCTGAGTCTGTAGCTCGTATGCGTGCTCAGAACCAATTTAAGACGGGTTTAGACATAGCTAAGTACACAGCTAAGATTATGCGTGAAGACATGGCTAACTACGATTCAGATAGCTCACAGTACACTCAGTCTTTAGGATGCTGGCACGGTTTTATTGGCCAACAGAAGATGATTGCGATTAAAAAGCATCTACTGACCACTAAGCGACGTTACCTCTATCTTTCAGGTTGGATGGTTGCCGCCCTACGCAGCGAATTCGGTCCACTACCCGACCAGTCGATGCATGAGAAGACATCTGTGGCCAGTCTGATTGCCGAGCTTTATACCTTCCTTCGCCAAGCTGATGCTCGTGAGTTAGGTGGCCTATTCCGTGAACTTGATAAGGCCGATGCTGCCGATAAAGCCGCAGTGCAGGATAAAATCGATAATTTCGAGACCCATGTTGTACCTATCATTGCCGATATCGACGCAGGTTTTGGTAACGAAGAAGCCACTTATTTGATGGCTAAGCAAATGATTGAAGCCGGTGCTTGTTGTATTCAACTTGAGAACCAGGTTTCTGATGTGAAGCAATGTGGTCACCAAGACGGCAAGGTAACGGTTCCTCATGTTGAGTTTTTAGCCAAGATAAATGCTGTACGTTACGCTTTCTTAGAACTTGGCATAGATGACGGCGTTATCGTGGCACGTACCGATTCTCTCGGTGCGGGTCTAACACAGAAGATTGCGGTAACAGCAGAGCCTGGTGACTTGGGTGACAAGTACAACTCTTTCATCGAAGTAGAAGAAGTAACTACTGGTAACTTAGAAAATGGAGATGTGGTCTTTAAGCGTGGCGACAAGCTGGTTAAGCCTTCACGTTTGCCTAATGGCCTGTTTAAGTTCCGTGCCGGTACTGGTGAAGAACGTTGTGTGCTCGACTGTATCACCAGTCTTCAAAACGGTGCTGATTTACTGTGGATTGAGACAGAGAAGCCTCATGTGGCTCAAATCGGCGCTATGGTAAATGCCATTCGTGAAGTTGTGCCAAATGCTAAGCTGGTTTACAACAACTCGCCATCATTCAACTGGACACTCAACTTCCGTCAGCAGATTTTTGATGCGATGAAAGAAGAAGGTAAAGATGTTTCGGCTTATAATCGCGCAGATCTAATGAGCATAGATTACGATGAGACCGAGCTTGCAGTTCAGGCAGACGAGAAAATCCGTACCTTCCAGGCTGACTCAGCCCGTGAAGCAGGTATCTTCCATCACCTGATCACGTTACCGACTTACCACACGGCCGCATTGTCTACCGACAACTTGGCGAAAGAGTACTTCGGTGATCAAGGCATGCTAGGTTATGTGGCGAATGTTCAGCGCAAAGAGATACGCCAGGGTATTGCCTGTGTAAAGCACCAGAACATGGCAGGTTCCGATATGGGTGACGCTCACAAGGAGTACTTCTCCGGTGATCAGGCGTTGAAGGCATCGGGTAAAGACAACACCATGAACCAGTTCGGCTAATGCCCTACTCAACTCCCTTACGGCATCCATAATGCGAGATAAGGGAAACAAAAAACCGAAGTCATATGACTTCGGTTTTTCCTGTTTCTGGAATACGAAAAGTCATCCCAATCTATTCATCTGATTGACTAAATATACCAAGGAAAAATCTAGTCTGTATACCTAGGGTATTAACTAAACGCCTGCTCGATAGCAACCGCGATTGCCACACTGGCTCCCACCATAGGATTATTTCCCATGCCAACCAAGCCCATCATCTCCACATGGGCGGGTACCGAAGAAGACCCTGCGAACTGGGCATCGCTGTGCATCCTCCCCATAGTATCTGTCATGCCATAGCTGGCAGGCCCGGCGCCGACATTATCCGGATGTAGAGTTCTTCCGGTTCCGCCACCTGAAGCCACTGAGAAATAAGGCTGTTTCAACAGCAGACGCTCTTTCTTGTAAGTGCCGGCCACCGGGTGTTGAAAACGGGTGGGGTTGGTCGAATTACCTGTGATGGAGATATCCACTCCTTCTTTATGCATGATAGCCACGCCTTCCATCACATCATCGGCGCCATAACAGTTTATCTCTCCACGGACGCCTTTACCAAATAGCTTCTCACGCACCACGCTGAGCTCATCAGTCACATAATCAAACCGCGTCTCTATATAATTAAAACCATTGATACGAGCGATAAGGTAGGCCGCATCTTTCCCCAGACCATTAAGAATTACCCTCAAAGGTAATTGCCTGACTTTATTCGCATTCTGGGCTATCTTAATGGCCCCCTCCGCCGCCGCAAAGGATTCATGGCCTGCAAGGAAACAGAAACATCGGGACTCTTCAGACAAGAGGCGTGAAGCAAGGTTACCGTGGCCCAAGCCTACTTTCCTCTGCTCGGCTACCGAGCCTTGAATGGTAAAGGCTTGCAGACCTTCTCCTATGGCATTCGCCGCCTCATAGGCCTTAAACTTCTCCTGCTTTATGGCAATAGCAGCCCCTAAGGTGTAAGCCCATGCTGCATCATCGAAGGCGATGGTTTGTGTTTCTTTGACTATGTCGAAGGGATCGAAGCCATGTTTGTTGCACAATTCACGGCTCTTAGTCAAACTCTCGAGGCCATACATATCCAATATCTGCTGAATATGTGGCATACGCTCCACACTACGCTCAAATTCAATCATGATGATCCCCTACTGTTTTCTTGGGTTAACGTATGACACGGCTTCATCGAATCGACCGTAATGACTCTTCGCTCTGTCGATGGCCTCATTTGCATCGACTCCTTCGGCCACTAATTCCATCATCTTTCCCAATTGTACATATTCATAACCGATCACTTCAGTGTCTTCATCCAGTGCCATGCGGGTAATATACCCTTCGGCAAGATCCAAATAACGGACCCCCTTGGCTCTAGTACCGTATGTGGTTCCCACTTGAGATCTAAGCCCTTTGCCTAAGTCTTCCAGTCCGGCACCGATAGGTAGACCGCCTTGGGAGAATGCGGTCTGACTGCGTCCATAAGCCATCTGCAGAAATAATTCGCGCATGGCAACATTGATGGCGTCACACACTAGATCGGTATTCATGGCTTCGAGTAAAGTCTTGCCCGTCATAATCTCAGAGGCCATGGCGGCAGAATGTGTCATTCCTGAGCAACCTACGGTCTCTATCAAACACTCTTCGATAATGCCGTCTTTTACATTGAGTGTCAGTTTGGCCGCCCCCTGCTGCGGAGCACAAGTCCCAACACCATGAGTGACACCTGAGATATGGCTGACTTCGGTGACATGGATGAAGTTACCTTCTATGGGGACTGGGGCGTTAGCATGATTGGGTCCTCTTGCTATAGGACACATGTTTTGAATTTCGGTGGAATAGTTCATAGCAGTCTCTTCGCTTGAATGGCTAGGAAGACCGTTGTGGAAGGAAATGAATACAGCTGTGCCCGACCTCTAACGATCTTAATCCGTTATAAATGCCAGGAGTCATCAGCCCAGAAGGCGGTTTAATATCAGTCTATCGATATAGAGTAGAACCCCATTACCTAATAACTAAATTACTCGCTTTTTACAAATAATCCAGAGGTGTTTTCACTTGGGTTTATTTTTGTGACTAAAGTATCAAAATGAATTATTGGCTAGCGTGTTTATCAAAATTGGCACGATTTAAGCCCTAATGATAAAAATAAATAAAACAATAAAGCTTGAAACCAAGTTCCGAGCTTTTGTCAGTTATCTCAACATGCATCACCTTGGCAGACAAATTCCAGCGCACGGGCTTTACCACTATTGGAGACAAAAATACGCATTAATGCTCCTTGCCTTAATGTTTCTTGTGCCAAAAGCGCTTTTTCTTTAGGCATAAAAAACGCCTCTATGCCGTACTCGATAGATAAGCTGTCATTATAATTGGCCCTTACTCTTCCACGTAAAAATAGCCCAGTTTCCGGTTTTAACTTGGAAAGCTTATCAAAGCGCCAATGGCTCAGATCTTCTTTTAAACTAACATAGACGATGCTACCCAACTTATAATCACTGGCATTATCACTCTCTACTTGATTGAGTTCATAACTAAGACGTACAAAATTTCCTCGAAACAAGCTTCTAGGATCATAGGGCTGGGTTTTAAGTACAATTGGAGTTCCTGTCCAAATCGGCCAGACCGAGCCTAAATACTCTACCACGAGCACCGTGAGCTGAAGGGTGATAGCTAATAGTAATCCAACCTTAAACCCTTTACTCTGATACCAGACTGAATCTTGCATAAACCTTGAATTAAGCTTCATCGGAGTGCCCCCTTTGCTCTGTTTGTCCGCGAAGGCGCCAATATCTAGCTGCAAGCATCATGATAGACGCGGCAATGAGAAACAGTAAAGCTCCGCCGAGGTAATCGCCAATAAGATCGAAGTATCGGACAAATGCCGTCGCTAACAACACCGCGACTCCAGTATAGAAGTATTGGGTTTCATCTTGCTCTATCCCCCGCCTAATCAAACTTATACCAAATACCAGCAATAACAAATTGATTGTAATAGCCGCAATCATATCTCCACTGTTAAAGTAAGCTTGCGCAATGAAACAAATACAGAAACCAAGACTAAAGAGTAAACTTGGTATCGATGCGTATCGACCATTTTTAACTGACAATCTCCATGAAATCACGCCGCAAGCAATTAATGACATAATGCTCAAGACAAAAATAATGTCACTTTCTGATGAGTACTCGCTCCAAACATCTTCAAAACTCAGAATAAGCAGAGTCACCACCGATGCTCTTAAGAGCCAAAGGTGTAACACGAGTCCATACTCTCGCCATGTTCGATTTGATGTGCGCATTAATGCCCAAGCCAAGCCATTAAACACTAATCCAAGAGCAAGGGAGAACGGCAGCAAGTCACCAAAGGGTTCATAATGAATGCCTCTGCCCATCAGCCAAGAAAAAGCTAAGTTAAGCCAAAGTAGCAGTGCAAACAGACTAAAGACAAATATTGTAGGAGTTGATCGGCAATACAAAGCAAGGAGCAATGCTGATAAAAGAAAGACAGGATAACTTGCGGGAAAAAAATCCTCACCTACTTCGACACATAACCAAATCGTAGCGAGCCCGAGCATCAATATTAAGAGCAAACGACTGCGGGTTAAAAGCGCTAAAGGTAATACCCCTAAAGCCCACCAATATATACCATCTGGATAATGCTCACCTAAGTGATAAATTTGCGCAATAAGCATAATACTAGCGCCATAGGAGATGGCGCCAAAGAATAGCCAAACATTTGCGGCTTGATATCGGCTAGTTAGATAAAAACGAAAGCCTAAAAGATTAGTCGTGAGCGTTAATATGATTAAGGCTCCGGTTTTAACCAAACTGGGGATTTCATCCCAATTATGAGAAATGATCAATATCAAGGCAAGACCGATAAATAAACTGCCTAATGCCATCAAGAGATAATAGCCAAAGCTTGCTTTATTAGCATCCTTATCTAAGGACTCGCCATATTTAGCGAGTATGGCTTCACCTTGTTCATGGCTAATGATTGATTCATCAACCCAGACCCTGGCTTCCTGAGCTAGATCTTTCTTTAATAACTGTATAAGCCGCATGCTTCACTCCTTTGGGCATTCAAAACAATATACACTTTATTCGTTTATACAAAAATAACAAAAAAGGCCAGATAAATATCTGACCTTTCATTTAACAAAGCATGTTACTTTTCAGTCCAGCGATCCATCCAACCCAAGACATTGTCGTACCACTGTTCCAGATTATCTGGATTGAGGATCCAATGATTCTCCTCCGGATAAATAAGCAGTTCAGACGGGATCCCTTTACGTTGCATAAAGGTAAACGCTGCCAGACCTTGACCGTAAGGAACACGGAAATCTTGCTCACCATGAATGACTAACATAGGTGTCTTCCAGTTCTCTACGTAATTAACTGGGTTAAACTTCTCATACAAGTCTTTGTTTTCATCATATGTGCCGCCGAACTCATATTCTGGGAACCAGAGTTCTTCGGTCACATAATACATAGAGCGCATATCGAACAGACCAGCATGGTTAACCAAACAATTAAAGCCATCGCTCCAGTTACCTTGGATCCAGTTCATCATGTAGCCACCGTAAGATCCACCAAGTGCACAGGCACGACTAGAATCCAACCATTTCTGTTGCTTAGTCACAGCCGCAAGACCTTTTTGAAGATCTTCTAATGGCTTACCGCCCCAGTCTTTAGAAATAGAGTCTGTGAATGCTTGTCCATAGCCAGTAGAGCCGTGGAAATCGATCATCACCACGCCATAACCAGCCCCCGCCCAGAGCTGAGCATTCCAGCGACTGCTGAATGAATTGCCGAATGAGCCCTGAGGTCCGCCATGAACCAGAAACGCGATGGGATACTTAGTGCCAGCCTTAAAGTTCGATGGCTTTATCCAGTAACCATGGACCTCTTCGTTGTTCCAGCCCTTGAAACTAAACTGCTCAAATTCACCGAATTTAATCTTGGCAAGTTTTTCGCTATTAACATCGGTCAGTTTCTGTAAGCTCTGATCATCTAAATTAATAGAATGTAGATCACCTGGTTGTACCAGACTCTTATGATTGAAGATTATCTTGTCTGCCGTCACGCCGACTATACTGTTACTGCCTTCGTCGAAAACAGTTTTTACGTCACCAAACTGAGTGTTCACTTCAAAAACGGTCACTTGACCCACATCTTGTGCCGTGACGTATAAGGTTCGATTATCTTTACCGAAGATTAATGAACTCGGGCTTCTATCCCACAGAGGCGCAACTTCCTTTTCCTGGCCGGTCACAATATCACGCAACATGATGCGATATCTGTCAGCTTCAAAGCCCGGTTTTTTCATGGCGAGATAGGCTAAATAGCGGCCATCGGCAGAATAAGTAGGATGCGCGTCCCATGCCTTGTTAGATTCGGTTAAATTAACCGCATCACCGCCCGTTACAGGCACCTGCCAAAGATCATAGTTAGTTATCCAGGCCTGATCTTTACTTGGCGCCTTGGCGCTGTACACCACATACTTACCGTCTGGGGTAAAGGTCACCTCTTCCATGCCAGAGAAGGGCTTGGGTGGTGTTTCAGTGTCTAGGCCAGCAGTGACATCCACGGCAGAGGTGATCTTCTCGCCGTTTAATTGTGCCACAAACAGATGACTACGAGAGTGATCGCTCCAGGTATCCCAATGACGAACCATCAATTGCTTATATTCACGACCCGTGGATTTACGCTCGGCATCGGCGGTAAATTTATCTTTTGAGCATTTCAGATCTTGGCAGTCCGGAAAAACACGCATGTTTAACACAAGTTGCTTACCATCTTGAGACAGTTTAAATCCTTCCACATCCAGTGGTAGATCTGACACTTGTCGGGCTTCACCGCCAGTCAAAGGTAAGTTATATACTTGACTCGACCCATCACGTGACGCCAAAAAGTAGACAGACTGGTCGTCGGCCGCAAAAACGGCACTGTGTTCAGTACCTGCAGCAAATGTAAGCTGCATCGGCTTAGCATCGCTTTTCATCAAGTCTTGAATATAAAGGTCAGAACTGGCTTTACCTTTATAATCAAATTTTTTGATACCAAATACAATGCTATTGCCATCATTTGATAAAGCGGACGAATGAAGTTTGTTAATTTTAACGAGATCTTGAACCTTGAAAGGCTGTGGTGATGAGGCTTGAGCCGATAAAGCGACTCCGGCACCAGCCATAGCGAGTATGATTGCAGTTTTTTTCATTGTTATTATCATCTTTTGTGATTTCAGTCTAACCCATTGACATATAGGGCAGATGGTTAGCGAATGACGCTGTCCACCATGAACCCGACATTTAAGTTAGCTTGTGTTATTAGCAAGCATCCCTGCGGACATAAAAATTTTAACGTATTGAGCTTAATATGTGAACAATATCCAAAATATTTGGCTTAGGCAAGACACCTAAACCAAACTTTACTTCAGCGAAACAACTGACCTATTTTGCGGGCTCTAAGGTCACTTTCCACTGTGCAGGCCCGGTTTCGTGGGCATTCACTCCTTCGGAGTCAACGGCCACTGTGACAGGCATATCTTGAACATCAAATTCGTATATTGCTTCCATTCCTAAGTCGGCAAAAGCAACCACCCGTGACTTTTTAATGGCTTTAGACACCAGATAAGCCGCGCCGCCGACGGCCATTAGATAAACCGCCTTGTGCTTTTTGATGGATGCTACGGTGGCAGGGCCACGCTCGGCTTTACCTATCATGCCCATTAAACCCGCTTTCTCGAGCATTAGATCGGTAAATTTATCCATGCGAGTTGCTGTTGTAGGACCAGCAGGTCCCACGACTTCATTACCCACAGGATCAACCGGACCAACGTAATAGATAAACTTACCGGTAAAGTCGACACCTTCTGGCAGGCCTTCACCACTCTCAATCAAAGATTGAATGCGTTTATGGGCTGCATCGCGTCCCGTCAACATTTTGCCGTTGAGCAGCAAGGTATCACCACTCTTCCACTGTTCAATCTCGGCTTGTGTCACTGTATCGAGATTGACTCTGTGTGTGTTCTCCCCAGCTTCTCGGGTGATCACAGGCCAGTCTTCTAGTGAAGGCGGCGTTAATTCAGCAGGTCCGTTGCCATCAAGATGGAAATGGACATGGCGCGTCGCGGCGCAATTTGGGATCATAACCACAGGCTTAGACGCCGCATGAGTCGGCAGGGATTTAATCTTAACGTCTAAAACGGTTGTCAAACCACCGAGGCCCTGAGCACCTATGCCTAGATTGTTTGAACGCTCAAAGATATCAAGTCGTAACTTTTCTTCGGCCGTTTCGGCACCTCTTTCTTGTAGCTCGTGAATGTCGACCGGATCCATCAAGGATTCTTTTGCCAAAACAGCCGCTTTTTCAGCGGTGCCGCCAATACCTATTCCTAACATACCCGGTGGACACCAACCTGCGCCCATAGTTGGCAAGGTTCTCTCAACCCAAGCTGCAATATCATCGGATGGATTTAGCATGGCCATCTTAGATTTATTTTCAGACCCGCCACCCTTAGCAGCAATAGCAACCTCAATGTGGTTACCAGAAATCATGTCGATGTGAACCACTGATGGCGTATTATCTTTGGTATTTTTACGGGCGCCGGCAGGATCTGAGACGATAGATGCACGCAGTGGATTGTCAGGGTTGAGATAGGCTTGTCTTACGCCTTCATCGACCATCTGTTGAATGGTCATGTCTGTTTTATCCCACTTCACTGCCATACCAACCTTAACGAAACAGGTCACAATCCCCGTGTCTTGGCACAAAGGTCTCTTGCCTTCGGCTGACATGCGTGAATTTATCAAGATTTGAGCGATAGCATCTTTTGCTGCAGCGCTCTCTTCTCGTTCATAGGCTTGCGTCATTGCATCGACGAAATCCTTAGGATGATAGTAAGAGATATATTGTAGGGAATCGGCTACGCTCTCGATGAGATCCGCTTGTTTAATGACAACTTCTTTACTCACAATCACTTCCTTATACACGACATTAGGGACACTTTTTAGCCATTTTTGGCATCTATATCTGTTTTTATTAATGCTAGCTGAGAGATATGATACTCTTTCGCGACTTTTAGGGGAATATCACATTTTAGATAAGGTGAATCGATGAGTTTTTCGGCGCTGCAGGATGTATCAATACTGCGTCTTGATTGGAAATGTACTACGACAGAGTTATTTTCATTCTTGTCAGATATCCCCTGGGCTATATTCCTCGACTCTGCCAGTACCGATCACTGTGATAGCCACTTCGACATAATTTGCCTGGACCCGATTGCGACGCTCGTCACTGAAGGCGATAGCACCGAGATAAGCCGATATCGAGATCATTGTCTAACAAGCGCTAGCATTAGCCTATTAAACCCATTCGACTTGATTAAACAAGAACTAGCACACTACTTCCCGTTACAGAAGTCGAGTGAGTTCCCCTTTTCCGGGGGCGCGATGGGTAGCTTTAACTATGATCTGGGACGTAAGATAGAGAAAATCCCCGAAATAGCCGCCGACGATATCGAACTTCCAACAATGAACATAGGCTTATATTTATGGGCGCTGATATTCGATCATAAAGAACAAGCCTGGAGCTTAGTACATTACGGCAACGAGGAAGCGGCGCAAACGAGTCTTGCTTGGATACAAGCTAAACTGGAAATAATACCTAACAAGCCTAGTTTCACTCTCCTCAGTGACTGGCAGCCACAATTGACTAAGGCTGACTACGAAGCAAAATTTAATGCCATTCAAGAATATATTCAAAGTGGCGATTGCTATCAAATAAACCTGACCCAAAGGTTCTCGGCTAAATATCAAGGCAATGAATGGCAAGCCTACCTCAAACTAAGAGAATCCAATAAGGCTCCCTTCTCCGCTTTCATTCGTCTATCACAATGTGCGTTACTGTCTATTTCCCCCGAGCGATTTATTCAGCTTAGAGGGGAGGATATTCAGACTAAACCTATTAAAGGCACGAGTCCCAGGTACCACACGGCGGCACAAGATCAGAAATCAGCCACACAATTACGCCATTCAGCGAAAGACAGAGCAGAGAACTTGATGATAGTCGATCTACTTCGAAACGATCTGGGTAAGGTGGCTAAACCCGGCTCGGTATCTGTGCCTCACCTGTTTGAGATTGAAAGTTTTCCAGCCGTCCATCACCTGGTCAGCACAGTCACAGCTCAACTCGACGCGACATATGATGCTACCGACCTATTAAAAGCCTGTTTTCCTGGCGGTTCGATCACTGGAGCCCCCAAAATTCGAGCCATGGAGATCATAGAAGAACTTGAACCCTCAAGGAGAAGCATTTACTGTGGTTCTATCGGTTACATCAGCCAAGATGGTCAGATGGACACCAGCATCACCATACGAACCTTAGTGGCTATCGATGGCATAATTTATTGCTGGGCTGGAGGCGGAATAGTTGACGACTCGACTGCTGAGAGTGAATATAAAGAAACCTATGATAAAGTCAGTAAAATACTGCCTGTATTACAAGGTTAAAATTTGATTATCTGAGTGTAAATCAGTAAGGGTAATATGCAAAAAAAAATTAAGCCTATACCACTAACTGAATTTAAACTCAGATATAACCTCTTGCAAGCCCCTCTCGAAACTAATCCGGATATTAAGGAAACACTGCGACAAGCTGCAGTCCTTATCGCTTTAGTACAAGAACAGGGGGAATTGCATGTGCTGCTCACCCGTCGCCCTACTCATCTTAGAACTCATCCGGGACAAGTCAGCTTTCCAGGGGGAAAAGTTGAACGAGGGGATGCTTCACTCATCGAAACCGCATTGAGAGAAGCCGCAGAAGAGATTGCGCTATACCCGGGTAATGTTGAAGTGATTGGTCAATATCCTGCAATGAAAACCTTTACCGGCTTCGAGATCACCCCAGTCATTGGTCTGGTAAAGGAGTCCTTTACCCCTCAACTGGATCCCGGTGAAGTTGATGAGCTGTTCACCGTGCCCTTGTCATATTTATTACAAGCCGAGAATCGTCAAAAGCAGATTTACCAACGTCATGGGATCTATCACCCCGTTTATTTTATTCGTTACAGGCAGCATCTTATCTGGGGGGCCACAGCTGCCATGATAAACAGACTCTGTTCACACCTGATAATCTAGACACTCTCGGTTATATCTATAACAAGACAAAAATCTCAAAAGCAGATTTACCAACGTTATGGGATCTATCATCCTGTGTACTTTATTCGTTACAGGCAGCACCTTATCTGGGGGCAACAGCTGCCATGATAAACAGACTCTGCTCACACCTGATAACCTAGACACTCTCGGTTATATCTATAATAAGAAAAAATCTCAAAAGCAGATTTATCAACGTCATGAGATCCATCATCCAGTGTACTTTGTCCGTTCAGCCGACATCTTATCAGAGGTGCAACAACTACCATGATAAACAAGCTCTGATCCCATATTATTAGCTAGGGAACTTATTTTTAAAAACTAGTCATTACTTAAATAACGAAGGTGATATAGAGACCCGCAGCGACTGAACTTAGCAAGAGAAGAGGAATGTTGAACCAGTAGCCCATCTTACTGTGATGAGCAAAATAGTAATTAAATGCTAGACTGACAAAACTGATCGCAGCACACGCCCAGATAATATGTTCCAATTGCACAGTCTGAACGGGATCCCACCCAAGACGAATCGACGCCCCTTTACTCAAAAAGTAGCCAATCGCACGATCTGGTCTGGCCTTATCGAAAATCAGCAAGGCATAGATCGCGAGTGACCAGCCTGTGATGGAAAGAAATGCCAGTAAACGCTGAAAAATTTTTATTTTCTTCATGGCAAACTCCTCTAACAAATAAAACCATTTATCCTTTCTTTAATCATAACAAGTAAGCGTTATGCCTGCCAATTTCAAGCAGTTAGTAAACAAAGACCGCTATCTGAGTTTTGATTAAACTCTGAAAGCAGGATTAATCATCAAAATTGGCCGTTATTAAGCTTTTTATCTGATATTGCTACTTGAGAAAACCAGCCAGCAAGGTAATATAAACGTCCAAATTTTATATATAAACGTTTCGTTGGAGAACTAAGCAACAATGAGCATTACATCTGTCGCTTCTGTATTTAAAGGTGAATTTGCGATCGGTTCGCAAATTACCGTCCGCGGTTGGGTAAGATCGCGCCGAGATTCCAAGGCTGGCATCTCTTTTCTTGCCATCTATGATGGCTCCTGTTTTGATCCTATCCAAGGTGTAGTTCCTAATAGCTTAGAAAATTACAATAACGAAATCTTGAAATTGACAACCGGTTGTTCTGTCATCATGAAGGGTGAAGTGGTTGAGTCTCCAGGTAAAGGTCAGTCATTTGAACTGCAAGTGACGAGTGTTGAAGTTGCCGGTTGGGTAGAAGATCCTGACACTTACCCTATGGCGGCTAAGCGTCACTCAATCGAACACTTAAGAGAACTTGCACACCTTCGCCCGCGGACAAACATTATCGGAGCCGTTGCACGTGTACGTAACTGTTTGTCACAAGCAATTCACAGGTTCTATCACGAAGAAGGCTTCATCTGGGTATCGACTCCCCTCATCACAGCATCAGATTGTGAAGGTGCTGGTGAAATGTTCCGTGTTTCTACCTTAGACATGGAAAACTTACCCCGTACCGACGAAGGTAAGGTGGACTACAGCGAAGACTTCTTCGGTAAAGAAGCCTTCCTCACTGTATCCGGTCAGCTTAATGCAGAAACCTATGCCAGCGCGTTATCGAAAGTATATACTTTCGGTCCTACGTTCCGTGCAGAAAACTCAAACACCAGCCGTCATCTGGCTGAATTCTGGATGGTTGAGCCTGAAGTCGCCTTCGCCGATCTCGATGATGTTGCAGGACTGGCCGAACAGATGCTCAAATTCTGCTTCAAGTCCGTGCTTGAAGAACGTCGTGACGATCTAGAATTCTTCGCCCAACGTGTCGATAAAACGGTTATTGATCGTCTTGAGTCTTTCGTTACTAGTGACTTTGCTCAAGTGGATTACACCGATGCCGTTGAGATTCTGAAAAACTGTGGTAAAAAGTTCGATTATGCCGTCGAGTGGGGAATAGATCTTCAATCTGAGCATGAAAGATACTTAGCTGAAGAACACTTCAAGGCTCCTGTAGTCGTGAAAAACTACCCTAAAGACATCAAAGCCTTCTACATGCGTCTCAACGATGACGGTAAAACTGTTGCCGCGATGGATGTGCTCGCACCGGGTATCGGTGAAATCATCGGTGGTGCCCAGCGTGAAGAACGTTTAGATGTACTTGATGCTCGTTTAGAAGAAATGAACCTGAGTAAGGAAGACTACTGGTGGTACCGTGATATGCGCCGCTATGGTACTGTCCCTCATGCAGGTTTCGGTCTTGGCTTCGAGCGTTTAGTCTCATACGTAACTGGTGTGGCAAACATACGTGATGTGATCCCATTCCCTCGCGCACCTAAGTCGGCAAGCTTCTAAACGCCGAGCACAAATAAAATTAAAAACGCCCTCTTGGGCTAATGCCGGTAAGTTAAGAAAAAATATTGATAAAATAAGGGCTACAGGGGATTTAATCTAAATCTGGCTGTAGCCCTTACTCGTTCTGCTGTTAGTCAATGATTGCTACACAAATTCCGTTAATTCAGAAAGTGAATAAAAAGTGATTATGTATGCAAAATAGTGACTAAGTGATCGGCATTACCCTCTTGGGCGTTTTTGTTTTAAGTGCTAAATTCTAGATTAATGTCGACCCTGAGATCTTAACTCCATTGATGCACGTTTTAAATTCTTTTGTGCTTGATCAAAGTAACTTGGGGAGTTATCGATGGCGCGCTGAAAAAGTTCAATAGCTTGTTTATATTGACCTTCAAGCATAAGAAAATAGCCAAGATCATTAAGGGCATCCGCAGGTTCCATCGTGTGTTCAAAGCTTGTTAATGCACGAGCATAAAGACCTTTTCTCACGTAAACCAACCCTAGGTTAGTCCAGCCACGTTCAAAGCCGGGATCTTGCTTCACAGCCTGTTTAAGGTACTTCTCTGCCAAAGTATAATTGCCACTTAAGTAGTATGAATAACCTAGATTAGTGGTGATAAGTGCTGAATGTGGCTCTCTTTGCAAAGATAACTGATAATACTCTCTGGCATTTTGATACTCATTACCCATGTCTTCTAAAATAGCTAATGCATTATAGATCCTAACTGGAGACTCTTGATCTAATGGAAAATAATGGTTAGACATTGCTTTATAACCGGCATTTGCGAGCCTTATCTGATCAAGTTCAATGGCTTTTTCTAAATGAATTTTTGCTTGACTGTGCTGTCTCTTATCCATATTGATTAATCCAAGACCTGCATGTGACATCAACATGTTTGGATCGAGTACCAAGGCTTCATTATAAGTTAAATAAGCAAGCTGAATATTTCCTTTAATACTATGAATTCTAGCGATATTATATAATGTTCGTGCATTTTCACCGTTAAAATCCAGCGCTTGAACATACAGATAAAGTGCTTGATCTAAATTGCCCGCTTTTTCTTCATGTTTTGCCCTATCTAACGCATCAGCTTCATCTATAGGCGGGTTTGCTGCAGCCACTGATGCCATAGCATTACCATCATAGAGATCATGGCGGGAAGGTGGTGTGTTTTCAACTAACAGTTCATCTTCCTTAATTGTAGAAGTGCAGCCAGACAATAAATGGCAGCAAAGTAAAGTCCCCATCAATACAGAAAGAAATCGAGTATTATTCATAGTCTGACCAACATTGATTCCCATCCTAACGCTCCCAATATTCAGAAAATATATAGCCTAAAATGCCTGCCCCCATACCTTCATCACTTTCAATACTGCTGGACCTACAGCGACAATAAAAAACGACGGCCAAATACAGAGCATCATGGGGAAAATCATTTTTACTGCTAGTTTTGCCGCTTGCTCCTCCGCTTCTTGTAATCGCTTATTCCTATATTCATCAGAAAAGACTCTTAGCGTTTCCGCAATACCGGTACCGAGACGAATACTCTGTGAAATCGCAGAATTAAGTCCTTTAATATCCTCAAGTCCTGTTCTCTCTGTAAACTCCGATAAAGCCACTTTGACCGTTAGTCCTGCCCTAACCTTACTACACACAAGATCTAATTCGCTGGCAAGACAGGGGTGACTTATTGCAAGTTCATTGGCAACTCTTTGTATAGCCGCTAATAAGCCAAGTCCTGCTTCACAACAAACAACCAACAGGTCTAAGGCATCAGGAAAGCCTCTCCTCAACATCTTCATACGTCTATTCGCTA
The DNA here is from genome assembly GCF_002005305.1 of Shewanella psychrophila. Lineage (NCBI taxonomy): Bacteria > Pseudomonadati > Pseudomonadota > Gammaproteobacteria > Alteromonadales > Shewanellaceae > Shewanella > Shewanella psychrophila. The sequence continues at coordinate 815,499 of NZ_CP014782.1, read as the reverse complement.
ACGTTTGTAAGGCCATGGATGGCAACAGAAATGCCCCTCCCATCAAGAAAGCGATCACATAAGCCGTCATCATGCTGGATAGTTCTGGAAAATAGCTCAACACAACAACAGATAAACCAGCTCCTATCAAGATTAAGATCAATCTAATCGAGCTAAACACAGCCAAGGCATTTTCTGAATGCAAGCCTGCATGGATCAATAAGCGTCGTGTTTCATCATTAGAAAAATTAATTGGCAATTTTCTAGCAACATGGCTTATCCCATGCTCCAGAGTGGAATTCACATCATCTTCGAAGCCAGCAGTTAAAGGAGACTTTTCTTTATTGATGTGCTTGAGTCGCTTTCTAAGAGGCGAATAAACGCCACTAATAAGAAATGAAATGGCAATGGCTAACGTGACACCTGCAATAGCAGCCACACCATAAATTCCCCACTTAATATTTTCCGGGTTATCGAAAAGAGTGCCGAACAATCCAATTAAATAGTCCATAATTACACATCTATTTTAATTAACTTGCTGATCCACCAGCCACCTATCGTCATTCCGATGGCTCCCCACATCAATAATTTTTGCCCCTGTTCGGTGCCTGTTAATTCGCCTACATAGGAAGGGGTTTGTAAATATATAACAGCAAAAAGGACAAAAGGTAACAAGATTAAGATCCATGCAGATAGCCGTCCCTCAGCTGAGAGCGTTCTCACTCTGCGCCTGAATGTAAACCTTTCTCTAATTACCCTAGATAGATTACCGATATTTTCAGCTAAATTACCCCCAGTTTCTTTTTGCACCATAACCGCACTGGCAAAGGCCATAGAAGATATACTGGGAACACGTTCAATAAACCCTAGTAATGCCCGCTTGGTATCTTTTGTGTAATTAATATTGGCAAACATGAGTTTAAACTCTTTGGCTATCGGACCATCTAGCTCTTCAGTTGCCAATTTTATGGCATCAGAAAATGAATACCCCGCTTGCAATGCTCTTCGTATCACATCCAACGCATCAGGAAAACTGGCTTCTATGGCATCCATGCGCTTGTTGGTATCCCTATTGAGTTTGAAATTGAACATCATCACAGTAAGGCCAAAAAGAAAGAAACTAAGGATGGGTTCATGGATAAAAATCCAGGAAACTAAAGCTACAATGATGGCACTGATTAAGGTTAATAGCAGAAAGTGATGACCCATTATTTTGTAATCGGCAAGTTCAAGTCTATAACTGAGGTTCTCAATAAACTCTATTTTTTCGAGAGTTCTACCAATACTAGTGACATTCTTCAACCTACTTGTTCTCAGTAGTGAAGTTTCGTATGCTGAGTCACTAGCTCTCTCTGCCAGTTTTTTAAGTCTCTTACGTACAAGGGCTGTATTGGCTCTTTGAGGGCTATAAACTGGTAAAAATAAAGCCTGTGAGAGTAAGATCACGGCCAAAAAAATCAAACCGAGAAAAATCATCTCATTAGAAAACATAGTCACGTCCTTTAGAAATCAGCAAATGGATCGCCGCTATTGAACAGTTCATAGGGAAGATCAATACCATGTTGTTTAAGCTTACTGTGAAAACCTGGGATCACACCTGTAGAGTTGAACTTACCAATAATATCGCCATTTTGATCTCGTCCTTCTCTGACAAAATGAAAAATCTCAGACATGGTTATAATGTCCCCCTCCATACCGTTAATCTCTTGAATGCTAGTTATCCGTCGTCCTCCATCTTCTAAACGTTCCAGTTGAACCACAAGATCGATTGCCGATGCAATTTGGGTTCTGATATTGCTTACAGGCATATCAAATCCAGCCATACACACCATATACTCTAACCTGCCAAGGGCATCCCGTGGGCTGTTAGCGTGTAACGTGGTTAATGAACCTTCATGACCTGTATTCATCGCAGTTAACATGTCCAGAGCCTCACCACCGCGGACCTCACCGATCACTATTCTATCCGGTCGCATACGTAGACAGTTTTTAACTAGGTCTCGTTGAGTAATTTCGCCTCTCCCCTCTATATTGGCAGGCCGAGTTTCCAAGCGTACAGTATGGGGTTGCTGTAACTGAAGCTCTGCTGAATCTTCTATAGTCACAATCCGTTCATCGCTTGGAATATAACCTGATAGCATATTGAGCAAGGTCGTTTTTCCACTACCGGTACCACCTGACACCAAAATATTGAGCTTACCGGCTACAGAACCTCTCAAAAGCTCTACCATTTCATGGGTAACTGAGCCATAACTAATAAGCTGTTCGGCATTGAGTTTATCTACGGCAAAACGCCTTATAGATAATGCTGGACCATCGAGAGCTAAGGGGGGAATGATGGCATTGACACGTGAACCATCTTCCAGCCTGGCGTCAACCATAGGTGATGACTCATCAATTCTTCTACCAACACTGGATACAATTCGGTCAATAATATTCAATAGGTGTGTGTTATTGTGAAACTTGATAGGCACGGGCTCGAGTTTACCTCTTCGTTCGACATATACACGGTCAAATGAGTTAACCAGAATATCTGAAATGGTTGCATCTGCCAGCAAGGTCTCTAAGGGACCTAGGCCTAAAACTTCATCGATGATCAACTGAATTAATCTTTGCCTTGAACTTAGGTTGATGGGAATATGCAGATCGTTAATTAACTTCTCACCAATTTCAATGATCTGTTGTTTTGCTTGGTCTTTAGAGATAGTTTCTATCAGGGATAAATCCATCACATCGAGTAACTTATTATAAAGCTCCTCTTTGATTTGTTGTTCCTCTGGTGACAGAGGTTTAAACTCTAATATCTCAGTATGTTGAGTTATGCTCATGTTATTTTCCTAATAGCCTATTCCAAAATCCTTTTGGGTCATTAACGACACTGCTTTTGGGGAAGAAATAATCAGTCACGGCTACAAAATCAACTAGCATCTGCTCACGTTTGGCAACGTCTGTAATGGGAGTACCAAGGTCTATACACTGGCTCGACAGCTTAAAATCGTTGGCAACAACAAAAAGAGAACTTATTCCTGTTGTCTCTTTAATATCTTTCAGTGTGATTCCCGAACTCGTTTTCTGATAACGGTTAACCAATATGTGAATTTTATTTTTGTTTATACCCATAAAATTGATTAGCTGGTTAACGACTGCTCTTGTTTCCCGAATACTCATCACATTTTGTTGCATCACCAATAAAATATCAGCATTAGTCAACATATCAGCGTTCCATACTTCAGGTCCACGAGACAAATCGATAATCACCTGATCATAATACTGTCTACACTTAAGCAGTAACTCATTAGTATTCCTAAGATCTATATGCCCGGGAGCATTAAGCACCGCAAAAGGCTCCGCTGCCAATAAGTGAAGATTTCCTCGGTTAGTCATCGCCCCTCTCAATGCGACTTCATCTAATGAATCTAGTTCTTGTATCGCCTCAGTGATAAAGTAGCTAGGCTCTAAACCAAGCATATGAGCTAACGTTCCTTGTAATAAGTCGGTATCAAGAAGAGCCACCTCCCCTTTATCTCTTGCTGCAATCACGGCTAAACTCGTCGCAACAAAGCTGGCACCGGAGCCTCCTTTTCCGTTTACCACGGCTAACACAGGCGCTAAATTGGCTTTTCCGGCCAATTTCTTCGCAATTTTGTCCAAAGATTGCAACAATACATTTTCATCACCATCAACCGGAATGAAATCACTTACCCCTTGCTGAAATGCCAGCCTCAATACGCTTTGAGGGGTATCTTGACCTAGAATGATGATATCCACATGATAAGTCGCTGCCAATTTTAATGCTTGTACTGCTTGAGACTCTTCATTAGGCAATACAAGCAGTATCAAATTAAATGGACGGGCATTAGGTTTATGACTAACGAATGGATTTAGGGTATTGATACTCTGCCACGATAAGTTAAGGCAATTATCAAGTCTGGCTTCAATGTTATCAATGGACTGATTTTGACTGTTAATCACCAGAGCATGAACTGGATAAGGTAAAATACTATTAGTTATTTGCATGGCATCATGGATAATGTTTGTGCGCGAGTGTGAATCTGTCTCTGTGTTATCTCTGTTAGACACAAGTAACTCCAGTGGCTTATCCATTCCGTTATCCTTCCCAGATAAAAATCCTTATATTGACTATAGTAAGGATTTGAGAGAAGCAGATGAATTAATTACAATCTATGTAGCCACTTCCTGGGTCTTCATCATCGACGTGATATACACCTAGACTCTCTCTTGGAAGATAAGTAGAAAAAGTGGGAGAGCTGATGGCCCGAGACATTCCAGGGACTAAAAACTGATGTTGATAGTTCGAGATGTCGGCTCTCACCATGGCAATATTTGTCCCCGTTGCAGCATTACCTAGTTCGTCAAGATAACTGATGCTTAAATTCGCAGTAGTTAAATTAGGAATAAGGTCTGCCCCATAGAATAGCGCCATATGGCCAATATCAGTATCAGAGACTTGGCACACAACCGCTATTCTCGCAGCACGTCTAGAAGCTTCATGGAGCACATTATAGGTATACATTAAACGGCCCACTTCAATGATCGCGAATAACAGAATCAGGAAAAATCCCCCCACAAGAGCAAACTCTACGGCATATACTCCCTTTTGAAATCTCATAATGCCCTAATCGTATAGCTAGCTTGCATATTGAAACTTAAATCAGTGCTAGCTTGTTCACCTAAACCAAAGTGTGACGCCCCCTCACCAAACAAGGGTTGCCAATCATAATCAACGGTGATGGTGACACTGTCCGTTGAGGGAATGACTGTTATATTCACATTCGATGTCGATAAGCCATTGAGTTGAGGCACTGTCCCTCCAATAAAACCATAAACTAGAATGTCTTTTGTGTTTGAGATACAGTTTTGGCAACTACTGTCATTTAAAGGGTCTGGCACACTCCCTGTCGTATTGGGAATCGCGGTCGTTGAAAGGTATCGTCCCGCGTCTCTAACCATGCGAGTCAAATGACTGTATTGAAACAGTGCACGGCCAATCTCTCCTGTGGTAAAGGCTAATAACAACAGCAAAGGTAGCATTATGCTAAACTCAACTGCCGCTACGCCTCTATTGCTACTCTTCATGATCTTCACCTATGAGTCTGGACTATCGGGGTCGCGATAAAGGACAATTGTCGATGTATTACTCACAAACCCAGGCTCCAATGAAGCCGCTCCTGAGCTGGAGCAAACACTCACAAATTCACCAATAACATGTGCTTCATTGCCTTTTTGTGAGATATCTTGAGATAAGAAGAAACATCCAATGCCTAGGGCCTCAATCGTATTAGCACCATTTGTCATACCATCACAAATACCGATCACAATAGGCAATTCTCTTCTACCTCCAGCTGATATGGAGGTATCATTTGAAATACCTCCAGTGTCACAATTAAGTATATCGCCAGCGGCATATTCAAGATGGCTATATTCGACAGCAGATCCGGTAAAGGGAACGATTACCCCATCATTGTCGACCTCGACTCTGTCACCTTGGCAATTATTAAAATCTCTTGGGTGATCATCTGAGTTCACTCCACCTCCCTGCCATTTTCCGAAGCGAGTATTTAAACCTTGAACCACTGGGCCGACAGTATTACCTGGCTCTGTCGGAACATCATCGCCTCTGCTTACACAAGAGCCTGGTGTATACTCACCCGCTAATGCACGCCTAATATCCGCCCCTCCTGAGGCGCCATCTAAACGTAATAATTGAAAGTTACCAGGACCTATGGCATGCCCTTGATTTGATCCGGTTTTCATCACATATAATTCGTCAATCGGGAGGCCAAAAGGCATTGAATCATCAATAAGATTTGGAAAGTTTGGTTCATCGTATCCAGCACAAACCATCATTGGAACGACTTTATTTAGACACTCAATATCAGTACTTTTTCCTGCAACAGCCGATGCTCTAACGACTTTATTGAAATTCATAATCTGAGCGATAAAGTTATCTAAGCCTACATTCTCAATTCGTACTCGCACATATTGTGCGTTTTCATCAAGTACTGGTATAAATGGGTCTGGCCATAGAGAAAACTCAATAAAAATATTTGAAGTGACTTGGGTGGCATTATAATCAGCTGAAGATTGAGAAACGCTCGTATTTAGATCGGCATTTTCACTGAACTGAAAGTTTTGTATAAGCATGGATGTTGCAGCTTCTCTTGCTTCAAAGAGGCTACCTCCATCCTGAATGATTTTTGCCCCATAGAGGGCTGAGGAGTCTGCGGCATTTTGTAATCTACCTTTATCCAGTAACATATGCCCGCTATCTAGGGCTAATGCTGCCACCGTCAACAAAGCAAAAATACCAATAGTAAACATCACGAGTATAGAGCCAGTTTGATGCATGTTAAGATGCATAGAACATGGTCTACATTCATTTCTTGCAGATTTCATCTGCTTGCCTTTTATCCTCCGACTTACGAGGAATGTTAAACTACACCTTGTTGAAGCCATCCTTAACCAGAGCGGTGTAACTTACTAAAAAATTATGTTTAAATATATGAGCGAATTTTTTATCTCACATTTTTATCTTTTATTACCTCATATAAGTTTAGTCAACTTTCACGGCTATGTGTCCTCGAGCATGCTTAGGAGGATAATTACTTTCTCGATAAGCTTTCATCACTCTTTCTCCATATTGACCATCTAGCGTACCCACTATTCCTTCATTACGTTCTGGAGCCCCCATATCTAATATCTGTAACTGCTTCACCTGCTGATAACTCTGATCCATGGGAAAATCATTGAGTTCAGCACATCCCAGCAAACTAATGCATAGTCCAATCAACACACAGCTCAATTTCATTATCGATTTGTTATTTTTGTCATAAAAACCCATTGTCACAGTCTCCAACTTTAAAGTGAATGGCCATACTTTTGTTTTGTACCACTATCATCAAGCTTAGCCTCACTCTCTACAGCCTCATAAGGTGTTTGATGTTTATCTGATTTGCTCTTCTTCTGTGACATTTTACCTAACAGATAAAACTCAATATCTGAAGGCGATACGAAATCATCGGTTGGTAAAGAGATATGTTTACGATTAAATGGCCTAACTAAGCGAGGTGTCACTAAAATCACCAATTCACTCTGACCACTCTTAAAGCTCTTACTGGTAAATAATTGACCGAGAATAGGAATATCACCAAGGCCAGGCAGTTTATCGATATTTTCTCGGAGCGTATCACTAATTAATCCACTTATCGCTATAGTTTGCCCATCAGCTAATTCTACCGTTGTCGATGTTGTACGCTTTACAATAGATGGTACAACAAGAGCAGCATTTGATCCTCCTCCCGATAGCGTCACTGCATTGGCGTTACTCACTTCACTGACCATGACATTAAGGCTAAGGTTTATCTGGCCAGAGTCCAACACTGAAGGCACGAATCGAACACCGACACCAAAGTCACGATATTGGATGGTAGTTGAGCCGTTCGTTCCAGGGACTGGTATGGGAAATTCCCCGCCAGATAAAAACTCTGCAGATTGGCCGCTCATCGCGGTTACATTGGGCTCAGCCAGTACTTTAGCTAACCCATTTTGTTTCGCAACATCAAGGGCAAAATTCATCAATAAGTTATCATTTATATATCGAGCAAAAAATCCCCGGTTACCGATAGCTGCCGCAGGGTTAAGATCAAACGAACCGCCACCACCAGCCGCACCACCAGAAAAATTATCACCTTGACTGAATATAAAAAACTTAGAATCAAACTGTTTAGCGACTTCTCTCTGCACTTCTGCAATGACAACTTCCAACATAACTTGATGATCCCCACCTACAGTCATCATGTTCAATACCGTACTTTTTACTTTTGAAACTGACGCAGCAGCAGCATAGGCTTTCGCAAGTTCAACAGCAGTATTCATCTTATGTAAATTTGATGCTTGGCCACTGATAAGAAGCTGACCTTGAGAAGTTTGCACTCCTAGCTTCTCGGAAGGTAAAAATTCATGCAACCTAGTCTTTAATCCATTGAGGTCATGGGTGATTTCTATATCAATGACATCTGCAAGCTGTTCATTTTTATCCCAAATCATGATGTTAGTACTGCCTAACTTTTTACCAAGTACATAAAGTTCATTGTTTGGCAGTAACTTAATATCCCCTATTTTCGGGTTACCTACAGACACTCGATGCACTGCATGACCTATTTTAAATACACGTGATTTAAATATTGGGATCTTTTTAATCTCTCTATCGGCACCTACTGGGCCACCGGCATAGCTTGAGAGAGAAATAAAATACAAAAAGAATATGCAAGTTGCTAGCCTAGCCATTTGAAGTATTGAACGTGCCATGGTGCACTCCTATACGTTATTTGTGAGGAACCCACTAACACCTGATGCTAATTACTGACCTTAATAACCTGCTCTTTCATCCCTTTGAGCAGATACACCTTAACTTTAGATTCTGATGAAACATAACCGGTTTCCTTAGGTGGTATCACTACATTACTTACAGGTGACGCCTCCTGATTTTCATTGATTAAAGCAAGTTCAACCACAGCTGAGTCATTGGGGTTTCTTAGTGCCAATTGCAATTTGCCACGCCCCTTGGCTATCATCAGAACTTCTGCTTGCTCTAGATTCAATTCAAGAGTGACCGCTCTTACTAGCTTAGGTTTATTTTCATCATTAGAGGAACGTTGATCTATCGCTAATATCTTCACATTCGCTAGCACTACATCTGTTTGCAACCGTCCATGTCTTTTAAACAGGTTTAACACATCGACGCGATTCCCCGGCAGTAGGAAACCTGCCACTCCTACCACATCATTAACCCTAATTGTCACCGCGCGCATTTGAGGTGAGATAAGACTTGCTAAAGTACTGCCTTCACCTTTCTTTGTTAACCTTTCACTACGAAGAATCTCACCAACATAAAGGTTTTGCTTAACAACCATACCTTCGGCTGCTTCAAATGTAGTAACAGCGGTTTCAGGTATTATCGCATTTGGCATAGCTGTTTGTTTTAGATGTTTGCGTTCAAGGATGGCACCTAAGGGAACTACTGTGGCCATAGTGATCACACTCGTAGAAGCTTGCGGCGTGTTGGCTTCTGTATTCGATTTAAGCCAACTTTGTGCTAAAAAAACAGCTGTAACACCAAACACTAATGAAAGAATCACAAATAGCAGTGTTTTATTGTTCATCAAAAGCTCCTTAGATGCTTATTGAGATCAACGAGATTATGATTACGACACAAAATATATTGACCAGGCTTCAACAATCAATGACTTCGTCACCTCTGATTTTAGCTGCATGAAGCTTATTTGGTCCGACATGATCCCCAACAGATCTCTTGGGTAACAGGGAATTAATGGCTTCTCAAACAACGCATGAAAATCTGTAAGCAAGTATTGAAACATCTCTTCACTACACCTAAGCCCTTTCTCCTCACACACCTGAAACCAAATCTTCCTATAAAGAGGTTCATCTAATGCATCAAAATGAATCTTGTAACCTAACCTTCTTAAAAATGCATCATCGACAAGTTCGTTAGGATTTAGATTAGTAGAGAAAAGCAAAATAAGCTCAAAAGGTATCTCAAAATGTTCACCTGATTGCAGTGAAAGAAAATCTCGTCGCTCCTCCATTGGAATAATCCAACGATTAAACAACTGCTTAGCACTAATTTTTTGACGCCCTAAATCATCGAGAAGTAAGATGCCATTGTTTGCTTTTAACTGAATGGGTGCCATATAAGTTCTACTATGGCTGTCAAATTGAACTTCCAGCATATCTGCGTTCAACTCTCCGCCCGTAATCCTCAATGGTCGCTTACATTTTATCCAACGCGGGTCATGACCACGGACCAAGTCTAACTGACTATTTAAATCCGTTTCACCAACTTTATGATGAAGTTGGGGATCATAAACTTGAATAATTTCATTACCTATTGAAATAGCGTATGGAATTAACACTGAGTCACCTAGGGTTAAATTCAAATTTCGACAGAGATAGCTCTTACCTGTGCCTGGTGGTCCATAAATAAGAACAGGTCGACTTGAATTTAGGGCTGGACCTATTTTGTGTAGGAGCTCATTAGGTAATACTAATGACTTTAGCCCATTCTGAAGCATCTCAAATGTTATCGAATTTCGTCGGCTAGATTGCTTGCAACAAATTTCTGAGTATTGAGATATAGGGATCGGGACTAATCCTTTATAACCACTCTTTGCCGATGCTTGTTTAGCAAACTCCTCTCCACCATGACTCAATGCATAGCGCATCTGTCCATCTGATGTTGATTGACGATTTTCAACCCAAGCCAGCTGTTTTGCACTATCAAGAAGCCCTTGTATTATCCCTCCGGTGATCCCCATATAAGACACAAGTTCAGCTTTAGTTAGTACCCCACCAGAAAGCAGATGTTTTAGTATTAACTCAAGTAAAACCGATTCATGGATACCTGTTTGTTCGATTGTTTTAGGGCGAGGGGCTAATTGGTCGCTATCTAGCTCATCTATCGTAGGAAGTGTTTGCGTTTCGTCTGTACTAAGTTTCAACATAGTCACACTCCCCAAAGACTTATATATTGATTCCAGTTAAAGAAAAGTTCTAAAATATTACTGTCGAGTGAACAAGCCCATACCCAACCAATAGCAAGTGCAGGTGCATAAGGTACTTTCTCACCAGCAGCTTCACCAGCTTCTGGTTTAAAATAACTTTGAAGATAAATACAATCCCAATATCGTTTAAATGTTTTCCCTAAACCAATGAAGCCTGTTTTCCAAATGATTAATATTAAACTGGTTCCTGCACCAGCAACAATGCCATAAACGATACTTGAGAATAATAATTCAGGTCCCATTAAAGCACCAATTCCCATCATTAACTTTATGTCTCCAGCCCCTAATATTCTAAATAAAAATGTAGGGAAAAGAATAACAAAGGCAAGGCCAAAACCAAAACTTGCCATCAATATCCCTGCTAATTGTGCGTAATAAGCATTAATTGCAAATCCACAGAAAATAGCAAGTAAACAAAGTTTATTGGGAATTTTTTCTTGATAAAGGTCCATAATAATCGCTGAGGTAAAGAAGAGACCCGAGAGTAAAAGCTGAAGTGTTAGTTGAGTATCTGTCATAACCCGCCACCATGGACATAATCACAAAGGAACAGAGTTAGAAAACTTACCCATATCCATATGGGCAATTCTTAATATCAAAGAATGAGTTTCTAAGAGCCTGTACAGTCACTACTCGCACCTGTTACTGCGGAGGCCAAACAATTCAATTTGGCTGTAGCATTTGAACCTAGTTGATTGAACGCAGCGATCATGCCGCCTACAACCAAGCCACCGGCGATAGCATATTCCACGGCAGTTAATCCACTTTCATCTTCGATAAATTCTGTTAGTAATTGTTTAATGTTCATGGGTGTTTCTCCTAATTATACTGTCGGCACATGGCCAAAGACTTTTCATAGAACTTTAGATATGTGGCGATCTCTAACTATATTGTTTGCATGACCGTCACTTATTCCATCTGCCTTAAGTGCTCACTTACATTTAAACATAAACATTTAAAGCTAACTTAAAAGTAGCAAACACTAGCTGTTCACTCTATGTGGAAAAAATAACTGATCCAGTGTTTAATATTAAGAGTCGTGATTTATATAGCCGTTAATAAAGAGAAAAGAGCTCAATAGATAAAGAGAATCTGAAATCTACATTGACAAGATTGCCAGGTCAAAAAAAACACATTTAAAACACTGGGTTAGATATACATAGTCATTTATTGAATGTAAAAATAGAGTTTTAGTTTATTTTGAAATTAAGTAAAAATAGACCAATAAATTAATCAATTTCCAATGTGATTTCATCTAAAGATAAAGCAATTCGTAAGCAGAGCCTGTATTGTAAGCGACATGAACAAAGAGAGTTGATAAAGCTATAGAGGGTATAGATTAAAAAAGTGCACCGACTATCGCTACGCATCAACCACAGAATAAATCAACGCGAAAGAGATAAATAGTTTGTAGTGTTTTTAAGTTAGATAAAATTCATCTCTTTCAGATAATATGAGTCTAGTCGTTAAATCATATTAATACAGCTTTAATAGCCCAGCTTACTATTCAGCTAGGTCACAGGCTCTCATTTATACATGCGTCACCCAAGCATAACCTAGCCTCTCAAGAATTTTATAAATATTACTTATCTCATAACTCACACCAAAGTTATCAGATATATAACTTTGAATTTCACTGCCATGTAATTTTTCCTTATCATAGCTTGCAGATCTATGTTTTATATACACAGATAATTGTTTTAATTGTTCAGCCGTTAAAGAAGCCGGCCTGCCAGAGTGTTTCTTATCCTTAAGTCCTTCTAATCCATGAGTTAAATAATTACTGACCCATTTATTCACACTGGTACGACTAACTTTGAGGTAATCTGAGATCTGGTATCTTGATTTTCCTTCATGGAAATGTAAAAGCGCTAGGAGCTTTAACCTCATCCTGGCATTTTTTTCCTGCCTGATCAGTTTCATAAAGTCAGGATTATCATAACTGTCATTCATCATATGCGGAGATCCTATCTAAACCATAGATATCAGGTCTAAGCTGTAATTTACCAAGCTCATCGACCCAGATTGTGTGATAAGTGATATATACAGGTGTGGGACTGATTATAGAATAATAGTGCGTCAGAGTTCCTTTCGCGGCTCTTGCAACATCTGCGGCTCTAACATCTGATCGCATCAAGTAATCCGAAAGACCCTTAGGATCTGACAATCTGATACAACCATGACTCATGGCTCTTATACGTTTAGAAAAAAGAAATTTCGATGGTGTGTCATGCAAATAAATAGAGTGATTATTAGGTATAGAGAAACGGTACTTACCAAGGGCATTTTTAGGACCTGGAGCTTGAACCAGCTGATATTCTGACAATAAATACAGTATCGAAGAACTACTAATATCGACCAAGTCAAGAGAGGTGTTTGCCCCATATTTTCGTAATTCAAATTTTTGTCGGTTTAAATATCCAGGCTGATTTTCATCCAAAGGGAGCAGTTCCTTACTCACAATACTCCAGGGAGGTGTCCAGCTAGGGTTGATAGTTAAACGAGTTAAGGAAGAAGTGATAATAGGTGTTGGTGTCTGCGGCTTACCAACTATCACTTTCATATCCAATACCTTGTCGCCTTGGTCCAATAGTTGTAATTGGTAACCAGGGATATTTATCCAAACAAATCGTTCAGGCAAGGCTTTCGGTAAATTGAACCAGCGCCATAAATTTAACTGCATTTGAACTATTCTCGTTTCCGGTTTAATACTCAAGCTTTCTGCCGTTTGAGTATCGAGCTGACCATTAACTTCGAGTCCATGGCGCACTTGAAATGATTTAATCCCTAATACTATATCTGGATCATATATCGACGTTCTTTGTTTTAGTTCAGGTTTAACGCTTAAATCTCCAAGCTCAATTAGCATTCCTCTTAGTGTCGAGATTTTATCTGAGCTCTGGCCGAGCCGGAACTCCGATTGCTCTATATTAGGCCAAGGTTTGTGAGTCAATTTTTTATATTTCCTTATCATTCCTCTTAATTTTGAGACTTCATCATAAAGAGGTAAAACTTGTTCAATAAAATTAGATAACCTATGGTTTATAACCGCTTGTGTGAATTTGTTTTCTAAGTTTACATTTGTATTCAGGCTTAACCTTGAGACTCTATCTAAAAGATAGAGACAAGCTCGGGTATAAGCTCTATCTCGTTCGATCTTACTCATTTTTGTCCGATCAACTTGTTCAACAACTAGAAACTTTTCAAGACCTATTCCTAGATCTTCTAATAATTGCGCCAATGAAAGGCCATCTAAACTTAAACCATAGGAGTCAAACCAAATTAACTCCTGGCCGTTAAGCTCATAAATAAGCTCCACTTCTTGAGTATCTAACAAATTTGATGCTAGAGAGTTACCATCAGAAAAAGAGGGAATAGGAATGATGAATAAACAGAATAATAAGCTGATCAAAAATATTTTATTTTTCATTTTATCCCTCCTCGACACATTATCTGGTGGACTTGTCATTCAAAGAGTTTCCTGAAACATTAACAATCACTTATTCAATTGTTTAATATAGATTTATTTAATTAAAAATTAGATGGTTAATCATACTTACTTAAATCTGCCTGCCTGCTCAGTCTCTTAATATTTAGTACATAACCTAACCAATGACAAACTTTAGGCTAACACTTCAGTACAGTATTTTTATCTAAAGATCATTCGAAATACCTAAATTACAACTATACTTTTGGTAGGTTAATTGACTCGACGTATCAAGTTGACTGAAAACGTCAACTTTGAATAGAATGAATGCTCAGGTAGAAAAATATGACCAAGAATGCTGAGATGCTCACACAAGCCAGCTTATCCCTAATGGTTTTCATTTTACTCATGTCGAACCTTGTACCAGCTTGGAATGTTTATCAATCAAGGATGTCTATCAAAACAGATGCTCCATCGGGTTCGAGCCTAGCCGAACGTTATCTTATTCTTGGAGACTGGCCTGCAGAATCAGAGCTTTCAAGTGTGATAAGAGACAATGATAAATTCATCGTGACCTCTGCAAAGATAAATACAAACTCTGGTTCAACATCAGGCATCGATAGCAATGCCGATATGCAGTAATTGCCCTACTCTACTCAGTAGGTTAAAGGTAACTTAGACTAGTAGGGGTAGATATGGAGGTTGGAACACGTTTGGAACCTAAAAAGATATCCATGATAAGGACTTTTTGGCGAACGAATGCACTCATGTTGCTGTTTCTCGTTGCCTTATATAATTTTAAATTATTCATTCAGTACTTTTCTTCATTTTCTCTTGCAGAAGTCATGACCCACGTAAGAAGTGAAGACCTTTACAGTCAAGGTTTATTGTTAGACCTCACTCAGTTTATTTTTTTCGTGATACTTTTTCACCTTCTCTGGTCATTCATCATCACCTTTTCATGTAAACCTTGGTTTCGATTGATTGCTCATGAAGGAATACGAACACAAATTTGGTTAGTTATTGTCATACTCCACCTAACAGCAATACTTGCTGCCAATGCCTACTTTTATCCTACGTCATTATTAGGCTTTTTCAGGGGGACGCCTCTGGCATCCTCATTCGGAATAACGCTTGTGTCCTTATTGCTGGTATCACAATTTATATGGGCCATCTATGATGATTTTGGACCTAAAGTATTGGCTTGCGCTATGCTGGGTACGGGAATGATTATATCTATAATGAGTTATTCTCCGGAACGAGTCTATGCTTTGAATGATAACAATAATCCTAATGTGTTTATCATAGGAATAGATGGATTGCGGCCTGATCATCTCGAATATAGAAACAGTGAAAACCAGTTTACTCCCCATATAGATGGATTTATAAAAAAGTCTCAGGTTTATACAAATACATATAGCCCGCTCGGTCGTACCTATGTGGCTTGGATGAGTATTCTTTCGGGGTTGTACCCCAAGAGTCATGGAGCACGATTTAACCTCGCCCCCCCAGAACTCATCGATAAAGACATCCCTTTAATCCGCGAACTGAATGAAGAAGGCTACAAAACCACCTACGCAATTGACGAAAGACGGTTTAATCAAATTGATGAAGCCTATGGCTTTGATGAGATAGTAGGTCCTAAAGTCGGGGCTGCTGATGCCATAATTTCAAGCATGGCAGACTTTCCTCTAATCAACTTGCTTTCAAATACCCCAATGGCCTCAACACTTTTTCCATACCTTTATATGAATAGAGGTTACGGAAAAGGCTATTCTCCAATACATTTTAATCAGGAAGTGCTTGCTAGCCTATCGACCAAGCGGCCCAATTTCTTAGCAGTTCATTTTTGCCAACTACACTGGCCTTTTACTTCTAAAGATTTCATCGATGTAAACAAAGCCCACTGGGAAGGAAACTATAACCATTTTATGTATCAAGCCCTACTATCAAAAGTAGATGAGCAGGTGAATGCATTGCTTACAGATCTAAATGAAGGAGGGTTTCTCGACAATGCTATTGTCTATCTTATTTCAGATCATGGTGAAGGGTTCATGTTAAAGAGAGATGTTATCAGCAGCCAATCAACACAAGAGGGAACCACACTGTCCCCTAATTCTTGGGGCCATGGAACCAATGTTATGAGCCAGGAACAAACAAATGTATTGATGGCTTACCGCAGGTTTAACTCGTCTATTGATAATCAAACACCACAACAGATTAAAGGCACTTTCTCGTTAGTAGACATTGCTCCTAGCCTTTTTAATGAACTGAACTTAGCACTGCAGGCCACAGATAAGCCATTTGATGGTACAGTCCTGACAAAATCCATGCCAAGCATAACGGAACGAACCGTATTTGTAGAATCTTCTGTTCCTTTTCGATCCATTAATGCCAGTTTTATAGACGAAAACAAAGTCATGTCAGAAACGGCATCTAATTATGAAGTAAGAGAAAATGGTAGAGCAGTATTGATCCCAACAGCTTATAAAGAGATGGTGGCAAAGAAACAAAGATCTGTATATTACAAACAATGGCAGCTAGCATTTATACCTAGCTATGATGAGCTTGTTTTAATCGACACAGACAATAAAAAATGGCATAACCTATCGGA
This sequence comes from Shewanella psychrophila, assembly GCF_002005305.1. Classification (NCBI taxonomy): domain Bacteria; kingdom Pseudomonadati; phylum Pseudomonadota; class Gammaproteobacteria; order Alteromonadales; family Shewanellaceae; genus Shewanella; species Shewanella psychrophila. The sequence continues at coordinate 798,878 of NZ_CP014782.1, read as the reverse complement.
ATATGCGGGAGAAGCCCCATGGAAGAAGATGCTAGCTAGCATATGTGACCACTATGAAGGCGATCCAGGATTCGACCCAAAGAAAGCATGTCAACAAGTCCTTTCAGCTTCAAAATAATACTATTTTCTTATTATTAATTAATCCCAATCGATGTAATACCTAATTAAATCTAAGCGATGATCTTAACAGATAGGGGTATCCATGAGGGTTACTTGTCGTTAAGCGGTTTATGCTCTTCTTTGAGAAAGCCCAAGATAAGCTACATACCCCGCCTGTACCGACTTCTAGTTTAACCCTTCCTTCTTGTCGGGTTAAAATAGTGCCATCCTCCACCCACTGGTCATCGAGTTTACAAGGCTTACCCCGAGTGTTGTTCATCCGGTAAGCACCACTTAAGATCAGGTACGAGTCACGCTGATTAAAAGTTGAAAAACCTGGGGCCATCACTTGTGGCGCAACGATAATATAGTGGTCGAACAATGCTTGCTTATCTCGCTGGAGTAACCAATGTGGCAACCTATAATTAAGAATAATCAACACAGGTTTAGCCTCTTTAATCTCTTGCCAGAGATCATAATCACCACGGAAGTATTGAGATAACCTGATCTTAGAAGTACGCCAATGAAAGGTAGAAGGCCTGAATAGGCCTATCCCTTCATAGGCAAAAACGGCCTGTTCCTCTTCTGTGTTTCCTAGAATAAACTCATTGAGAGCAGCCTGGTGACTGAGGCGATCAGTTGAAGCATAAGTGTAAAAATGAAATATAGAGAGAGTTAAGTAAGCGGCTCCAAGGAGGATAGACACAGAATAAAATAAGTCAGTTGCATTAACTAAAAGGTTATATAGCTCTTGCAGCGTTATTGCGACTAAGATCAACAGTAAGGGGTACAAGCTAATCAAGTTATAAGCGAAATAATGCGGATTTAGCGCTACAGATGCCAAGGCCAGCAGTAATAAATAGCATACAGTGAACCTTTGCTTGGTGCTAAATCTATTTATTTTCACCACAAACAACATGGCTCCGATTAAGCCAAAGATCCAAAAAAGGGCATCTTGAATGAATGCTTGCTTTAAAATATCAAACTTAAGTCCTGATACAGAAATGTCACCATTTATCGAGCTTGTCATCAGCTTAGCGGTAACCACAACATATCCTTGTATTACGGAGTCAAATCCTAACATCCAAGCATAAGAGATAATCACTAGCCCCACACCCAGCAAGAGGTAGGCTATAGCCCCAATCAGAACCCTTATATTTCTACGCTCGATTATCATCTCTTGTATGAAGAACAGCGCCAGAGGCAAGACGATAATAATGGACTTAAATTTGAATAGAAATGCCAGGCCTATGAGTACACCCACATAAGTGATCTTAACCGGTGACAGGATGGCGGTCTTCCCGCTAAAAATAATGATAATTTGTAGCCAAATAAGGAGAATAAACAGATCGGGCCTGAGATCTAACCCCCTTAGGTACATTGGTGTACAGATCAATAAAAAAATCACGGCAATGAAAGAGACACGCTTACTGACAACTATCTGCAACAGATAAGACAGCTGACAGGATATAAGTAATATCATCAACAACATAATCGCCCTGAACAGGAATATCAATTCAAACTTAGGTTCGAGCAAAGTAGCGATAGATGTCAGGAGGTCGAACAATAAGGTGTAACTATCTATATTAAAATCAACTCCACCTACATGGCCAATACTCATTCTCCAGATGGTGTACAGAGCCATATAGTCATCGTTTATCATGGCTGAATTAAGCAGAACACACAGATAAAGAAAAATGACCACAAAGAGTGAGCTCAGCCTCAGACTATATAGCAATCCAGCCTTATTCATTTTTCTGAACCTGCCTTATTCATTTTTAAAGACGACCTTAGCCAATCAAATGAGCACTAGCCTAGTAGCCATTCCGTATTATGGATTTTTCTGAAACAACCACACTCGCTTGGTCATCCATCGCTTTGGCCAATAACCTTCTAACCAGATGAAAAAGGATAGGATGGGTTGCGGCATAAAATTATAAAAAAAACTTGGTAATATCAGCAGACTCTTGATCCCTAAGATAGAAAAGTCATGGTTGTGAGCGAGTTGCTGTATGCTTTGCTCACTATTGGTATACAGTTGACCTCCCAGTTTGGTAGAAAATACTTGGGTCCAAGTTCTCGGCGACCAACTGAGCGTATCAGCAATAAGAAATCCTCCCGGACAAATGATCCTCGAGTACTCTTTAAACACTCGATCTTGGGTGTCGCTATGAAATAAAAAACGGCTGGATAACAAGCAGGAGAATGCCTCGTTATCGAAGGAAGTACGATAGATATCTTGTTTAGTAAAATGAATTTTTTGATCTCTATACTTAATCCGACATAGTGATAACATGGCATCGGAATAATCCGCAGCGCACAGATGATCGAATTTAAACCCGAGGAGATTGACTAACATTCTTCCCGTACCCGTAGGAATATCTAATAGCGATTTTTTATTTTTCACTCGTTCAAGAAAGCCTATGATGGCTAATGATTCACTCAAGTGCACGTACTGCCCACCCACTTTATTAAACCTTAAATCATCGTACTCCTGAACAGTCTCTTCATCGCTATAAAACGCTTTTTTTTGCTCTTTTATGGTTTTGATCTTACCGTTCTCCTTTAGTTTCGATGTCTGTCACAAACAAACTTAGACCAAGTAGTTCACGGAAATCCTGTACCAACACTCGCTAACACAAAACTAGTCTGTTTTTCTCTTCTGTAAGCCTAGATTAAAAACCAGAGAGTGGGACAAAACATAGACCAGAGGAAACCGTAAAACCACCACACAAGCTTGGGCTATATAGGCACTAAAGAACATAAATTCAATCAAAATATGCAGCACTGCCATGCCAAACAAGATGGCAACCGTACTGAGCAATATAAATTTAAACAGCCCCTTTGTGGTTCTCATCACAGAAAATGTATAAGCCGCATTCAGCCAATAGCTAACAGATGCCCCCAGAGCATAAGACATCACAGAGGCCAATAAGTAATGGCAGCCTGCATATACAAGTACAGAGAAAAAACCATAGCTTATCAAGGTATTCACTACCCCAACCAAAGCAAACTTAGCCATCATTGTCTTGATCTATATTCTTGGTATACCGGATCCAATACAAGGGTCTAGATTGCCCCTGTTCGTATATTCGACCAATATAGGCACCGAGCAAGGCGATAAAAAAGAGTAACACTCCGGTGAATAAGACCTGAAAGAAAATGATTGATGTCCAGCCCTCTATCGCTGTCCCGAAAACAAAACGGCTAAACATGGCCTTAATCAGATATATAAAGCCAAGAGACCACATTAAACTCGATACAATAAACATCAACCTTATGGGAAACTGAGAAAAATTTAACATGGCATCGACTGCTAAATTGGTCATTTTAAGCAAGGTATATTTAGTTTCCCCTCCATAACGAGCACAACGTTCATACTGAATAATCGTTTGTTCAAATCCAACTAATACGAACAGCCCACGTAAAAACTTATGTTTCTCTCTGAACCTAATTATTGTTAGTCTAACTGGTTTAGTAAATGCTCTGAAGTCCCCACAATCTTTGATTATTTTCACTTTAGATGTATGTTTAATGATCTGGTAAAACAGTTTAGCTGAGATAAGCTTAAAGGGAGTCTCACCCCTTCTCGATTTACGTTGTGCATGGACAACATCAAAGCCAAGATCGATTTTAGCCAAAAATTCAGATAAGAGTTCCGGCGGATCCTGAAGGTCTATATCTAAGGTCACATTGATATCACCTGAAGCACTTTCTATACCTGCAAAAAGCGCCGTTTGATGGCCGACGTTAGATGCCAGATGAATCACTTTCAAACGTGGGTCGCTCTGAGCTAGCCTGTCTAATATGGCCAGACTCTGATCGACACTGGCATCATCGACAACCACAAACTCAAACTCATACTCTTTATACTTTTCAGCGACGGAGCATATCCTCCGGTAGTACTGTTCTATCACTGAGTCTTCGTTGTAACAAGGCGCTATCAGGCTGATTATCCGCATCGTATTTGCCTAAGTTAAAGATTGAAAGTAACCGTCCACAAAATTGTCTAACGTCATACCGTCTCTGATCCGCATTTTTTGGGAGCGTGCTACCTTTTCAAGTAAACTTCTGTTTTTCGATAAAGTCGAAATCATCCTACTAGTGGAATCTATATCAGAGATATCCAGTTCAAAGGCATTTTCCCCTAAGCTAACAAGCTCTTGTAACTCTGGATAGCTTGGCACAGCGACTGGTAAACCTAATGACATAGCTTCTATGATGACATTGGGCATCAAACTTGTTCCAACACAAGTACGCAGCGGCAATAACAATAAGTCAGCATTGGTCATCTCCTCCAGCACACTCACCTCATCTTTAAAGCATACCCTATGCTCTAAATTTGCGTGTTTTACTAATCGGCAAAGATGTTTCTTTTCGCCAAAGCCGCTCAAGGCCAATATCAGTGTAAACTCTAACGCTTTACTAGCTTCCAAAGAAGCCGCCAACTCGATCAGAGTATTGACTCCCTTAGAAGCTTTAGCATGTCCTAGATAGAGTAGTACAAAATCATCACTTTGTACTTTCGTGTCAGGCAAGACATCGATAGGAAAATCATTAAGAGAAAATACTCCGTTTCGGATCAAAGTAATGTCATTAACGCCATGGACTACCAACTGCTTACGCTGGTACTCACAGTGAACGATGACTTTGTGAAATTGCTTTAAAGACAAGGTATACAGAAAAGAACAGGCAAAAGAATTCCCTATCAATATATGTAAGTACTTTATCGAGTTTGAAAAAAAGTATTTAAAATTACCTTTAAGTTCATCAAAAGTCAGATAAGACTGCCAAATAGAAACCACAGTTTTTTTTATCGCTGAGCGACACAGGAACACCGTTAACAGAAAGGACTCCACCGGCGTCGCTATATGAAAGTTAATAAACTTATAGTCGAGATGATTTCGATTAATATCCCTACATATTAACCACAAATTGTTTACCGACTCGGCTAGAGAGGAATATCTACTGGTAGAGCGATAGAAAAACTTTTCAACTTTCGCTACAGTTATAAAATCTATCGGTGTATAGGTGACCACCTTCTCACCTTTCTGGGAGATGCCTTCCACCAGGTTGACAAAATTTTTACTCATGGCCTCTTTCTTATCCGCACGGAACCGATGCAAGGCAAAGCATATTTTTTCCATCTGACTCCCAGCAAAAACCAATACCCATCATGACTTATAGTCTAAGTAACTGAAGTTAGACAATACAAACTACAAATATAAATAGAGTGAGTCACGTAAATCTTGGTGTAGCTGAGCATATTTCGCCTGAGTGTCGAACTAACATTCAGGCTATTAGGAGCTAATCCTGAATACTTAGCTATCCGTTTATTGCTTGTAAATATTTTCATACGGCGAGTCAGTCTAACTACTATACTGGGCACTAACGAACTCGAGTATCAAAAAATAATAATTAGTTTAAAATCAATCTTGTTCATGAGTAGTACATGGTTTACTAAAAGGAATCGTCATCAAGGGACAAATTAGGGAAACATGAATGTCATTATTTTCATTTGCACTATTCAGAAGTGCCTTGTTTCGCGTGTTTTTTCCGCTACTCTTGGCTGTGCAGCTGTGTTTGTCTAGCGAGTCATTATTAATATTACTGTCCCCCTATCAAAACTTAATATCAACCTTCCCTTACATCATGCTCTCCGTCGTCATCTTCTTAAGCCAACCTTTTAACCAGGGAGCAACAGGACTTGTGGCTCTCTTGATGGTTGTTAGCCTTTATTTGATACAAAACTATGTCGGTATTGACGACCTAACGGATATTCAGAGATTCACTTTCTGCTTATTGGTATTTGCTCTTCCTGTAAACCTATTTTTGATTCACTTTCTACCGGAAAAACGTTTGCTATCTCGATTTGGCATTAACTACCTACTATTCATTCTGTTTCAGGTAGTTTGGTGCTGGTTGCTGCTGGAGCAGCTCACCAATGAAAATGTCAGCTGGCTCTGGAGCGCATATCTTAAACCATTACCTTCATTGTCTTCATCACCGCTGCTACTGATCATCATCTCAATGGCTCTAACCTTAGTTAGCGGATTCATCGTCTTATTCAGAAACTCAAATTTTGACCACACCATCTTCATTAATCTAGTATTTTGTACTTTAGCCTTAGTCTTTTTTGATACCCCTGCCATTCCAGCAATATGCTTTTCATTAGCTGCGACACTACTACTGTTGAGTATTATCACTTCAAGTCATGAACTGGCATTTATCGATCAACTGACTGAATTACAAGGCCGTAGGGCATTAGAAATTGAAATGGAACACATAAACGGCCTTTACACTATAGCCATGCTAGATGTTGATCATTTCAAACAGTTTAACGACTCCTATGGACACAGAACCGGAGATGAAGTCTTGAGGCTAGTAGCACAAATAATGAAGCAGACAGAAGGAAATGCCTCAGTATTCAGGTATGGCGGCGAGGAGTTTATTATCTTGTTCAAGGGTAAAAACTCGAATCAATGTTTACCCTATCTCAATGAACTAAGGAGTAAGATAGCCAACTATGATCTGGTCATACGTGACCACCATGAAAGACCAATCCTTGATAAAGATGCCAAAATTTATAGCCAAGATGTAGGAGAACATAAAACCGTGAATATCACTGTCAGTATAGGCGTCGCGGACAGCATCAATGCCAGAACTAAACGACATGACCTAGGCACTGATGAAGTATTCAAGGCTGCAGATAAAGCCTTGTACCGGGCCAAGAGTGGCGGTAGGAACAGAGTGACAAACTTAAGGTTTGCCTGATACCTCTCTCCCCAGTCCACATGCCGCTACAAACAGTCACTACAATAAGCATGAATCACTTATTATTTTTAGGTTTACTAACAAAAACATGATGATTCTACAAGTGACCAGTAAACGTGTGCTAGCTGCAAATATGAAATTCAACATTCTGACTGGCCATAAAAGGCTGTGCATTGGCGCCTTTTAACATGGCTATGGTGGATAACATGCCTGCCATCACACAGTTTTCAGCAATAACCGTCACAGATAGAGGTGCCTGTTCCACCGGATAGCCTGTGTTAAGGTTTAATATATGCCCGTATCGCCTGCCCTTATCCAGTAAAAAACGCCGGGTATGTCCACTGGTAGCCAGACCTCCGCCAATTAAGCTAATGGTAGATTTGTGATTGTCCAATGCAAAAGGATCTTCTATTCCCACCAGCCAGGGCTTTTCGGCTATCGAAGTACATGCAATATCACCACCTAAATTAACCAGAGCCAATTCCTGAGGATAATGAAGCGTCAACAGACTCACCGCCCTGTCACAGGCATACTCCTTGGCAATACCGCCAAAATCTAAGCTCATTCCATTAGGGATAAACAAGCGTGATGTCTCTATAATCAGCTTGTCAAATCCAACGAGTGTCAGTGCGTTCTCAATGGATGCAGGACAAGGCAAACTTGCATCAGGCCCGAAGTCCCAGAGTTTCAATATGGGCCCCGCCGTGATATCGAACATACCATTACTGGCGTCGAAGCACTGCTTAGAGAACACTAACAGCGCAGATGTTTCGGCGTCTATGTTCTGCCAGTTGCCCCCATTAACATTAAGCCTACTAAGTAAACTGCAGTGGTTGAAGCGACTGTACTTTTGTTCTATGCGCCGTGTTTCCTGCATAACCTGATAGGCCATGAGAAAAGCCAGCTCTCTGTCTGCTGTGCGAATAAGCACCTCACACCGACTGGCCATGGCATTAAAGCTCGCCAGATGCCCCCAGGATGTGGGAGCCAATGATAAACCTCCACTCATGGTGTACTTTCCTCACTTTAGTACATGTCATTACCAATCATCGCATACTCATCATGACAGCCATTGTAAGATTCAGCCTCATATCACCAAACGCGTGAATCTTTGTAAAATGATCACTTTAGGTGTATTAAAATGATAGTCCCAACTGAAAGATGATCGCCTTAAGACTTGGATACAACTCTTGATGAGCCAACTGGCCGGTGGCTTGATCTCCGTTAGCATAGGGATCTTGTTGATAATACTCCAGACGGTAGCTGGCCTTAGTACCATCAATTAAGGTATGACCTATTTTTACTCCTAAGGTATAAGTATTCATGTTACCGATACGATAATCTGCCGACGCAAATTCAGGTCGCACTTCTCCTGAGTTCAGGAAGGCCCGATAGAAGCTAGCCGCTTCTTGCTGGTAATATCTCAGGTGAAGCTGGCCAAAAAAAGATGAAGTGAACTTGTATCTATAACGGGTCTCAAACGTATGAGAGGACACGCCCCAGTCATCAGAACTATAACGATAAGCCAGATCTGTCACCCCGGTAGATAACGCGTGTTTACTAAACAAATACAGACTTTGCTTAAGACGTTCATCGGGCCTACTCTCATACAGGTATGCCTCACTGGTTCCCGATGCATCAACCAAGCTGAGTACCTTGTAGGGATCAGTCATGTATCCTTTCAAAGAAGATAAGTTATAGCTGAGCTGCACTAACATATACCGATTAATTATCTGGGTTAAGCCAACACTTAGATCCACTGTCTGTTTATCGGTACTCGCTATCTCACGAGTCTTATCAAATTCAGTTCTGAATTGGGCTTGAGACTCAAAATCATCCCGAAACACCATCTTACTCATGGCCACGGGCCGTCCGCCTACGGGATCGACCAAATCATAGTAATAGGCCATACCTAATGAAAGTTGAGTGTTATTCTTGTTAAACGAGCGCTCCAGTGCCGAGTTAATACCCAAGGAGGTGTAATCATATTCTCTCGACAGATAAACACCATGATTACTGCTCCAGTCAGGTGACCATATCTCAGCCCAGTTGCCACTGATCTGCACTCGAGTGTCTTTAAAAGTATCATCTAACGGGATAATACCAGCATCAATATTATACTCGCCATTGCCTGACGGACGGGTAAAAGTCTGTCGTTCATCCTGAGCCACGGCGCCATTTGCCGAAGAGCCAGTTAAGGTATCGAGCACTAACTTGCCTTCGTAAACCCGTTTATCGCCTACAGGTAACTTAAGATTGAAAATCCCCTCGGCTACCGTCACCCTGTCCTGCTCCTGATAATAGAGTAAGGCGGCATCTATTTTAGGTGAATCCGTCTCATCTGTGTCTGATGGGCTGGTTTCAGCGGCAATGGCCACCGAGCTAGTCATCCCTAGAAGCGCAAAACTGGCAGCCGACAGAGCCTCGTAAATTGAAGGTTCACTCGTAAAATTAGCAGTTTTAAGCCTACTTTCAATGCATGATTTTGGCTCAGTGCCAGTCTGAATTATTGTCCTATCTAGTGTTTTAGTTACAGCCACAACCGCCCCCGGCGAGGGCCCGACCACCACTCGTGCCCTCTTTGCTGAAATAGATGTGGTCATCCAAAGTCAAATCCAGTTTTTCACTGTCCAGCGCCATATCTTCACGAGCAAACTGATCCCGCTGCCAAGGCTCCACACCTAGGCTCGAGCAGGCCGTCAAAAATAAACAGACCAAGATCGGCAGGTTTTTGGCTGATTTAATTTGCACTGTACCGATTATCATCATCTCGCCTCAACTTGAATAGAATATCCTACACCAACTCATTCAACTCACTTTTCTTCGCTATGGACTTCCGCTTGTTCTTGCTTAAGATAGTATAAAATCTCGGCTTCATAGTCCGCCTTATGCTCCGAATAGAAACCCACGTGTTTAGCGACTAATTTACCTTGTCTGTCGAATAGGTAACTACTGGGCATCCCCAAGATATTAAATTGTCCTGCGACCTGGATATCCGGATCATAGGCGATAGTGAAATCGGCGGAGATCTGCCCGAGAAACTGGCGGGCGAGTGACATATCATTGTCTAAATTGATGGCAATGATCTTAAGCCCTTGATCTGCATATTTATGGTGCATTTCATTCATCCAAGGGAAAGACTTTCGACATGGTCCACACCAAGACGCCCAAAAATCGATATAAATCAGCTCTCCGGAGAATTGAGATAATACATAGGACTGCCCGTTTGCATCCTGGACACTAAGCGCTAGACTTGGAGCCGCCGAGAGTGAATTAACTTGCAAGAATATGCTCGAAATCAAGCAAATTTTAACCCATTGGGTTAACCAATTTATAATTGACGATCCCATATTCAAGCCCAAAAAACTCTGTGTATTAAACTAGTTATACACCAAGCGCCAGCATCTGGAAATAGCCTAACGATAATAAAAAGCCCAAACCAGATACTGATTTGGGCTAAAGCTAGTTTCGACTATCTGCTGTCAATTATTCTAACCCTGCCTCGAAGGTCAGGAAAATTTCGTTAACAGATTTATCGGCTAAACGAGTATCAGTATTTACCTGTTCGAGACTCGCGTGAAGTAAGTAAAGTCCCGCACTTGGCGGAGTAAAGCTGATCGAACCCGCTTTATCCGATACAAGCTCAATGGCATTGATCTTATTGCGATACAAGGTACCGGATTTGACCACAGAAACGGTCACGCCCTCTACGGGCTTACCATGGAAAAGGAAGTTTATCTCAGTGACTTCATTTTCAATGATGTTTGCCGGGTGTGTCACAGGCTGTAACTCAAGGTATTCATTGTTAACCTGATAAGCCATATAGTTAGGTTTATTGAGGGTCACATAAGACTCGACACGAGAAAAGTACATAGCACCTTGTAACTCATATCCTTCTTTTGGCATCACAGCCCTAGTAGCCTGTTTATCCATTGCAACGCGCACAGGCTTATCTTGGCCCTTCACCTTGTAACGGGAGTAATATTTGGGTTTGGTTTTTTTCTCGAAACGATAAGTGCCATCTTGTGTCAGCTTGTAATCAAATACTGACTTACGACCGCCTTTATAACTTGAAGAGGGAGAAGCTAGCTTGCCATCGGGCATCACAATCTGAACATCTTCACTGCCAAAGGGCTTATCATAGATAAACACTTGGTTACTGGCAGAAACATCAGAAGTGATCCACACACCTTTCCCTGTATCGGCTGAGACATTGAAGTGACTAGGTAATATCCAACGGTCATGAGCCTGAGCCTGGTTACTCATAAAGGGACTCAACATAGTGCTTATTAAAGTAAGGCTTGCGGTAACTAACAGTGTTTTTTTCATTAACTGACCTATAAATTACATGATTAAATATGAAAATGGATGACTTATTAGCCCAGTATTTGGCTGACTAGCAACTTAAAAATGATGGCTAGAAGGTTCATCTCAAATTTAGAAAATTAAGGTTGAAAATGGATCTTGATCTCCCCCGTTTCATGAGTTGGGGCGATATGGGCAGTAAATTCCTCAGAGCCTAATTCAAACTTGTGTCTCACTAGATCCCTACCTCCATGCTCTCTAACCACCTCCACCAGCAAGGTATATCTGCCATTCGGGACCGTTTTCCCGTCAACACCAGTCATATCCCAATGGAGCAAGTATTTTCCTTCAGGGCGAGTCGCAGAACTCACCCCGTCCACTAATTGGCTATCTTCACGGCCGGCTTTTCTCCACCAACGCCTGATATCTTTAAGCCACTTGTACCCTTCATCCCAACGCCACAAAGCGAGCGTACTGACATGCTTACCTTTAGCATTTTCAATCCATACCGCGGTATAAGGCCTTAAATACTGGCCTTGAGTTATTTCCGGTAAGTTAATCTCGACATCGAGTCCAGTCTCAACCTCTGCTTTGACCCAAGACGACTGAGTTATCAAGGAGGTAAGAAGCAGTAAGCGAGCCAAATACCGCTTAATTGTGCTGATGTCATTAACGTATCTCTGTGCTGGCTTCATGGAACTCCTTCGTTGATTAATCTATCCAAATCAAATGCCTTAAAGCACTTGTGTGACATATACCAAGCCACAGCTACCGCTCACAATGACCATATAAAATAGTGAATTTTTCAGCTTTCTAGTTTGAGGAAGTAGCAAGTAAGCACCACTCATAGAAAACAAAATGATAAGCGCAGAGCTAATGTCGAGTATCCATTGCCAGGCAAGGCCGGCATTTCTCCCCTTGTGCAGGTCGTTCAGTACGGCGATTGCACCGTAATGATGGCTCTCGACAAAAACCAGATTATCCAAGAGGTCTAAAGTAAAAACCTGATAGGTACCCGGCGCCTTGTGTACCAGTGAAATCTCATCTTCACTGAATTGTGCTTGGGTTATATCTACAGACCATTGGCTTTTCATCCAATGGCCTAAAGCTTCACGCCACTGTGCTTCGTCTCTTTGAGATGCGATTAAATAATCCGGCAGCGGGATCTCTGAGTATTTAGCCCCTTCTTGATTAGTATCGAACCATTCAGGATGGTTGAGAGTAATGCCGGTTACGGCAAAAAACAGCATAAGTAACAGCAGAGCCATAGACACATAAATATGAATGGTCCGTGCAATGGACAGAGAGCTTCTGCTGACACGGATTTTTTTTGCTTTTACCTTGGCGGCTTTTGTGGCCTTGTCACGAATAACAAGCTGAGGTTCATCTGTTGGTAAAGCATTCAATGACTTCATTACGAATAGTTCGGGCGAGTAAAATCGACCATAAAAATGTTAAAACGTGCCACAACACTAAATGATAACAATTATCATTATTAGCGAATTTACGTTATTTACCTTACCTTAAATACATAACTCCACCTCCAGCCACATGAAGCGAGCAAAAAATACGCACACAAACCCATATTCCCCTAAATAACTAAAGGTTATTAGTTAAATACCGATAAAAATACCGTCAATTAAGTATTTTCAACTTAAATATGTATCCTGAGTGTCGAGGCAAGTAGTAGTGAATTTAGAGAGTGTGAATAAAATACCGAGAAACGCTTCGATCGTATTTCATCTGTTTGCGATCGTGACTTTGAGTGTTTTTAGCCTATATCGGATCTGGATCGGTGACTACAAACACGCTGGATTCTTCTCCTTAGCCATCACTCCGCTACTTTTCTCCTTGCTGCGAGAATGGCAATACAAGGCCAACATAATACAGAAACAAATAACGCTCATCATCGTGAGTATTGCCATCTGTTATAGTTGCTTTTACTTAGGTTACAAAGGACTTATCTATCTTTTCCCTACTATTTTTGTCTATTTTTTCCTGTTTAGCATTAAACATGCCCTGCTCTTATCTTGTCTATATTCTTTATTCGGGCTCGGCTTTGCACTCAACATAGAGCCTTCCTCTGTCATCGCTCGCTATTCCATCGCCATCATAGACTGTATCGTCTTCGGCACCCTATTTTCGCATATCATCAATAAACAAAAAGATGCCCTATTTTATCTTGCCAACACCGACGAACTCACAGGTGTCTATAACCGCAAGCGCCTAAAACCAAGCTTAAATAGCGCAATAGAAAACAAAATAAAACACCAGACCAAAGCTAGCCTGCTCTTACTCGATCTCGATCATTTCAAACAAATTAATGATACTTATGGCCATATTACGGGTGACAATGTATTACGCGCAGTAGCCGAAACAATTACGCGCAACAAACCGGACGGCGCCGAGGTGATACGTTTCGGAGGGGAGGAGTTTTTAATCAAATTACCGGGCACCGACGGCGAGCACGCCCTCATTTTCGCCGAGCAGTTACGGCAGAGGATTTCACAAATTACTCTCACAGGAGTTTCCCAACTCATCACTTGCAGCATAGGAGTGAAAGAACTGGAAGGTGACAGCTTAGATGAATGGATTAATTCCTGTGACAAGGCGCTCTACAAGGCGAAAAATGCCGGCAGAAACCGAGTCATTCAGGCGGGCTAAATTCATACTTATCCAGTAAACCTATTCACTATGTACCTGTAATGAGTACATGTATCATAAATATCAGCATCATTAATACGACCAATGAGTTAGCCTAGCTACAATCCCGATAGCTATCCGATTTAAAGAGTATGTCATGTGGTACCAAAAAGAATTTAAATTAAACGCTAAGCCTCGCGGATTTCATCTAATCACAGATGAAGTCTATGATGCGCTTTCAGAGCTAAAAAAATTCAAAATAGGCATAGCCCATATCCACCTGCAGCATACCTCGGCCGCGTTAACCATCAATGAAAATGCCGATCCCAGTGTACGGGTCGATTTCGAGCGTTACTTTAATCGCCTCGCGCCTGAAATGAGCTTTATTATACCCACACCTACGAAGGGCCAGACGATCCCTTCCTATCACGAATGGCCGTTTAAATTTGGGCACATGGCAAGGGATCTATCTGTGTGAGCCTAGAGACTGTGGCGGTAAACGCAGGCTAGTTGTTACCCTGCAAGGAGAGTAACTTACTTCTAGGCAACAGTTCAAACCCGTTTAACACCTCTTTAGAAGTTGTAAGTATAACCTTCATTTTATTACTTCAATTTACTCTAAGCACCCGGCTAAATTGTTTGTTTTTTCAACACCGGAGATGGATAATTAATCTTGGGTGATAATGAAACAGGCATGGGGAACGCAGATGAAACTGCCTAACACACAATCCTCACTACTTAGTAACTTCCAAACGCAGCAAGAGAAACGCCAAGAGCAGATAGAGAAGCTCAGTACCGGACTTAAGATAAACAAGGCATCAGACGATCCCGCAGGCCTGCAGATAGCCAATAGGCTCACATCCAGTATCAATGAGTCAGATATACGTGCCAGAAATGCCCGAGACGAACAGGGACAGCTCAATATTGAAGCGGGTCAATACGCTTCCATTACCGACAACCTCGTCAGGGCCAGAGAGCTCACCATACTGGCTGGAAACCCCATTTACGATAAACAGGCAATACAATCCGAGCTCGATCAACTAACCGAAGAGATCAATGTCGTCGCACAGGAAGTACTGGGACAGGATAATTTCATGTCAGGACTCGATGCCAGCGATCCTAATGCTTCACTGACTGCAATCGATGATGCTGGTGCGAGCATAAGTGACAGTGCAGGCACCAATGGTGCTCAATATAATGCCCTCGATAGTCGTATCAATAACTACCAAGTTAGCAGCATCAATAACAGCGCTGCACGCTCGCGGATTCAAGACACTGACTATGCACAAAGCTCGGCAGACTTACTCAAGACAGAGCTGCAACTGAAAATCGCCGTGATCCTGAAAAAAGATGAAGAGGAGCGAAAAGGTCTGCTATTTAATCAGTTTATCTAGCCCTACTCTTAAAAATAGCGCTTTTATTTCAAGGCGGATTTTCCAATACTATTCAAATAAACCTGTTTATACAGGACTAGTCATCCAAATCTATAGGCTTAAGTAACTCGAGCCAATCATCCCCTGTCATCTCAGAAACAGCCAAACTCTCTTGCTGATAGATACTCTGTGCTAAGTTCTGTTTAGACTCCTGCAGCAGCTGTATCCTCTCCTCAACGGTATCCTTACAAATAAGTTTATAGACAAACACAGATTTTTCCTGGCCTATTCTGTGAGCCCTATCACTGGCCTGCTGCTCGGCAGCAGGATTCCACCAGGGATCGGTATGAATTACCACATCGGCAGCGGTTAGATTCAGACCTGCGCCCCCCGCCTTCAAGCTGATCAAAAATATCGGCACCTCTCGCTGTTGAAACCGCTCAACCAATGCGCCCCGGTCTCGACTCTTTCCCGTCAGCTCCACAAAACTAATGCCTAGCTTTTCTAAGTGTTCACCAATCAAACTCAACATGCTGGTAAAAGAAGAGAAAATTAACACCCTCCGGCCCTCTTCGAGCATGCCAGGAAGCTTATCGGCAAGCCAATTCAATTTCCCCGAGCGAGTATCGAGTCTGCTAACCCCATCGAGAAGTGGCAACCCATTGGTTGCATCTTGCTTATCAAGCCCATTAAACTCTGAGGTTACTGAGCCCGTGTCTATTTCGGCACCGACTAAGTCTGATTGCTCAATATGATCGAGTTTGAGTAAGTCGGGATGACAACAAACCTGCCTGAGTTTGAGTAAGGCATTACTGATGGCTAAACGATTACGCTTTACTCCTGAGACTGAAACTGCTTTTCTCATCTCTTCAGACATGGTCAAACGGATCGTTTCATACAGATCTCCCTGTGTTTCGGTAAGATTTATATACTCATTGATCACCGTCTTATCTGGCAACTCTCTGGCGACCTCAGATTTAAGCCGGCGTAACATAAACGGAGCGATCCTCTGCACCAATGCCCGACGACGCTCATCATCTTGCTCTTTTTCAATGGGCACTTGATAATGCCGCTGAAACTGAGCGTAGGTACCGAGGAAGCCCGGCATGAGAAAATTAAACAATGACCATAACTCTCCCAAATGATTCTCTAAGGGCGTACCGGTTAAACAGAGTCTATGGGTCGCAGATAAGCTGGCTACGACTCGGCTAATTCGACTCCGAACGTTCTTGATTGTCTGGGCCTCATCTAAGATCACTAAATGAAAGTGTTGCTTGGCCAAGAACTCTGCATCTTGCTGCAGTGTGCCATAGCTAGTGATAAAGAGATCGCAGCTATCGATCTCATCTTGTAGACTGTGGCGCTTAGGCCCTGACCAGAGAAGCACTCTAAGCTCGGGGGCAAATGTTTTAGCTTCATGCTGCCAATTGGCTAACAAACTCGTTGGCGCAACCACTAAACAAGGACGAGATAGTTTACCGGCCTCTTTATCGAGTAAAATACTACTCAGAGTCTGGATCGTTTTCCCCAGACCCATATCATCGGCAAGTATTCCGCAAAATTCGTGTTCCTTTAAAAACTGCAACCAGTTTAATCCCAGCTGCTGGTACTCTCTGAGCTCTGCATTGAGCCCAACAGGTGGTGGAACAAAAAAATCTATCTGCTTAGCTTTAACCTTTCTACCTGCCGAGTCCTGATCGCCTATACTCATGTCCAAATAAGCGTAAAGTTGCTGAGCTTTATTCTGTAACCACTGACTGCCCTGCCAATGCCACTCTTTCTTGTTGATTTTATCTCGATCAGCCAGTTCTGCAATTCGAGTCAACTGATTCATAGACATGGTTAATGTCTCATCAACTGACAGCGGTTTTCTCTCATACAACTCGACCAATACAGTGAGAATATGCTTCACTCTGTCGGCAGGCAGAGACAGGCGCTGACCAGAGTCGAGTTCCATGAGTACTGTTTCGGTATCGCTTAGATTTTGCAGTAAACCCTGTCTTATCGCTTTGACCAGATAGGGCAATAAATTAATCTTCTTGCCATCCACCTCAACACCCAGTTCAAGGTCGAACCATTGCTTATTTGCGGCTTGATGGCTCACCTCACCATACCAAGTCTGGACCTGTACCAGACTAAATCGATTGATTAATTGAAAGTCTATTGTCCAGCCAGCCAACATCAGACACCTTATAGCAAGCATCTGTTGACTCAGCATCTCAGGTAACTGGCGATCGCCCAGTAGGAATTGATGCCAGACAATAGGTTCAAAGCCAGATGAAAGGAGGGGGAAATCGGATAGCTGGATGCTCAGTTCCGAGGCGAGCTTGAGCAGATGCGGTGACTCATTGGCGAGATCAAAAATGTCGGTTAACCCACATTCCAAATTATCGCTGATGAGGGTAAAGCTAGCAATCTGTATATCCAGATGGCTCAGCTCATCCCATGGAAACTCGATACCCTTACGATAAACCTTCAGTGTGGGCTGCCATTCCCTGTCATCATCTGCTACTTGTTGCAAATATTCAGTGCACTGTTTATCGCTGATTTTACTCAGAGACGAGGGCAATTCGCTCAACACCAGACTCATACTTGCAAGGTCTAGGTATTGTCCTGAAGCCACTTGGTGGAATGCTCCTGGCTCGACAAAATCACCGAGATAATGTTGTTCGACTTTAAGAGGAGCTTGCTCGCAATGCTGCCAAAAACAGCGTTGAGTAGACACTAAATAATAAAGGAACTCACTATCGCAGGTATCGCCTAACCCTAAGGAAAGCGTCTCTTGCTGAGCATCTCGGGTTTCATCGTCCAGTACTTGGGCTAGCTCCTTTAACCTATGCAGTAAGTAAAGATCAGTTTGAGTCACAAACTTTGGCAAGCTGCTTCTCCCTAGCACTTCGAAGCCTAAATCTGTCTTGGTTGAGTATTTCCCCTTTTTGCTGACATAGCCTTTATGGACGCGTAAATGTAGCGCACCATCTCTTGCTGATAACAAGTACACCACTCTATGCCTGGCCATATTTGGATAAGGATCGTAGCGTTGATTGAGCTCGGTTCTCAATAACCTGAGTGCTGTATCGGCACGTTTTTTCTCACTTGGATAAGGAATGATAGGGTCTTGTCTGGCTAAATAATCAATGGCGATGGCGGCAAGGTGAATACAAGGTAACAGCGACTCGCCGCATTGGCTGCACCCCGTATTACCGGAAGCAATGACAGGACCCGCTGACCAGTCTAATGTGGCTGTCACAATAGACTGATTTACATCACTGACATCAAAGTCCTTAATGACTCTGCTCAGCTCTTTAGTTGTTCTAAATTGTGCAGACAACACAGGCCCACTATAGTCGAAATCAACTTGCGGCATATCCAGTAAAACCTGCATCCCGTCAAATATTACTGACTGGCTAAAAAAATTTTCTAGTTGGGTCAATCTCGCCTTCCAATCATAACTGTCGATTCAAACCAAAAACACACTAAGGTGATATCTAACAGATCACCGCGCTCAAGCTTGTAAACTATTTAAATTAAAACGAAAGGGAGAACTATATCATTGATGAGGTTAAGGCCTATATATTATTGTGTGATAAACGCCATTTTCATGCTCATAGTGAGGCGATCGATTATTGAATAAGCCATTTATATTAAAACATATGATAAGGGTACAATTCTCTTATCGCTTTTTGGCTTCATTCTTATATAATCCATCGTATACAATATCCTCACATTGAATTTCCTATGACTAGCTTCGATCCTACTGAACATCCTCACCGTAGATATAACCCACTCACGGGTGATTGGGTGCTCGTCTCTCCCCATAGAGCTAAGCGTCCCTGGCAAGGTCAGGACGAAACGGCGACCGATGGTCTAGATCTGAGCTATGACAAAGACTGCTTCTTATGTGCCGGTAATCAACGCATCAGCGGTGAAGTTAACCCTGATTATCAATCCACATTTGTGTTTGGTAACGATTTTGCGGCGTTAGCACCAGACACACCTGCAGCACCCTTTAATGATGATCCCCTGATGCGCAATGAAAGCGTCCGCGGCCTGAGTCGGGTGATCTGTTTCTCACCAGATCATAGCAAGACACTACCTCGACTCACCACAGAGCAACTCCGCCAGGTTATCAATACCTGGGAGAGTGAAATTACAGCTTTGGGAAAGGAGTATATCTGGGTACAGGCATTTGAAAATAAAGGCGCTGTCATGGGCTGCTCTCAGCCCCACCCCCATGGACAGGTATGGGCCAATAGTTACCTGCCGAATGAAGTCAGAAAGAAAGACCAAAATTTAAAAGCATATCAGCAAGAACATGGCCGCAATCTACTCTTGGACTATGTAAAACGAGAAATGAAAGATGGTAGCCGTACTGTTGTCGAGACTGAACACTGGCTAGCAGTTGTGCCCTACTGGGCTGCCTGGCCTTTTGAAACCATCTTGATGCCAAAAAGTCACATTCGCCGCTTCGATGAATTAAGCCATGGGCACAAAGACTCACTGGCCCTGGCCATTAAGAAGCTGACCACCCACTATGACAACCTGTTCAATTGCTCTTTTCCTTACTCTATGGGCTGGCACTTCGCACCATTTCAGCGAGATCAAGAAGGTGAATTAACCAATAACGACCATTGGCAGTTACACGCCGTGTTTTACCCGCCTCTACTACGTTCAGCCACGGTAAAGAAGTTTATGGTGGGTTATGAGATGCTGGCCGAATCCCAGCGAGATCTAACCCCGGAGCAAGCCGCAACCAGGCTAAGGGATGCTACCGATATCCATTATTTAGACAAAGGCTGATGGCATTATATAAAAGTAAGATAAATAATTCAGCCAGCTTAAGTAAGTTAAGCTGGCTGACATGACTAAACTAGGCCCTAGGATCTAGATAAGGTTATAGAGCAAACAATCCACACCTAGGCTCATTTATCCAGCGGCGTACCTTCAATCTGTTTCTTCCCAGAGAACATGGCCGATATTATCCCAGGCTGATGACGTACCTCGGCGATAATCACCCCAACAACATGCAGTACAATTAATAACATAAGAAAATAGACGCTATACAGGTGTACGGTTCCGGCCAGACTCTTATAGGGTTTGAGCACGGCCAGCTTAGCCTTATCTACGCCAGTTTCATCGTAAGGCTTAATGCGAGTGGCATCGACGCCTTCGGCGGCGATATATTGAGTCACAGCTCCCCCAAATGGCGGATAATAGATATCCGTGCCAGCACGGAGTAATCCCGTCGCCATGATCAGCATTAACGTGATCATGATGACTAGCACAGCCAACTTGCCCATGGGATTATGACCTAAGTATTGCGGATTTTCTCCTGCACGTAAGGCTGTTTGATAACGTTTTATTGCCCCAAGTTTCGGTAAGTTGCCAGAAAATTTAGCAAATCGATTGCCGATAAATCCCCATGAAAGCCTTATTATTAGATTGATTGCAAACAAATAACCAATAACTGTATGTAACTCTTTCAGGCCTATCTTAGCCTCTAATCCCGTGATGCCAACTTCACTCTTAAACAACATGATTAAGCCAACAAACATCAAGCTGAGCACCAATAGCAGGTTAACCCAATGAAACACACGTGTGGGTCTGTCCCATACTCGGTAGGTTTTACTCTGATTTGTGTCTTCGGTAGTCGATAATGACATAATGATCCCCCCAGATCTTTTAGTACATAACTTCAACAAACTTGAAGCTAGCTAGTATGTTACGCCTATCAGGAATAAATAGGGTTAAGTTTTATTAATTAAACAAGATGATATGTCGAATAAATGTGAGCAAGATTTCTTTATTGGTAAGAGCGTCTCTTTGAGACCATAAACTTGCTCAAAGTGGGAGGGGTATTAGGTATATAAAGGCGGGATTTAGCAATAAAAGAAGCAGTTAAAGTTGAGAGAGTAGAGGCGGATAAGCCACCTCTATTTCAGTTCTTAGCTACAACAAGAAAATGCTACTCAGAGATACGCTCGAGCTTAGCCAGATAGAAACCATCAAATCCAGAATCTGCCACGCTGATGTTTTCATCTTCGATAAACTTGAAATGCTCATTTTCAGCCAGGAAGGCATCAATCTGATCTCGGTTTTCTTCAGGCATGATAGAGCAAGTAGCGTAGATTAAGATACCACCCACTTTTACCATACGGCTGTAGCTTTGCAGAATATGTTTCTGTAGCTCAACCAACACAGGTAAACGCTCAGGGGTGTCACGCCACTTGGCATCCGGGTTACGTTTAAGTACCCCTAGGCCAGAACATGGTACATCCAGCAACACACGGTCGGCACTGAGCTTAAGGCGCTTAATAGTCTTAGAGCTGGCAATGATACGGGTCTCAACGTTATGGGCGTTGGCGCGGCGAGCTCGCTGTTTCAAACTATCAAGTTTCCACTGCTCAACATCCATAGCCAATAAACGTCCTTTGCCCTGCATCTGAGACGCGATGGACAAAGTCTTTCCGCCAGCACCGGCACAGGCATCGATCACCCGCATACCCGGTTTAGCATCTACTGCCGTAGCCACCAGTTGTGAACCGGCATCTTGTTGCTCGAACCAACCTTTCTTGAAACTCTCGGTGCGAAACAGTGCCGAATCAGAAGTGACTTCCAGTGCAGTATCGACGCCCTCGACCTCTTTCGTTTGAACTTGCTCATTTCTCAGCTTCTTGCCTAACTCTTCACGGGTACACTTAAGTAAGTTCACTCGTAAATAACGCTTAGGTTGGGTACTTAACGCCGCTCTTTCTTTAGCCCAAGCCTCACCAAGCTGGGCCTGACCCATGGTATCTAGCCATTCAGGACAGCCATCCCACAGAGCGGGTTGTGCCTTGGCTTTTTCCAAACGGTCAAAATATTCTTTTTCATCAACTTGTAATGCATATTGCATCTTAGGCAGATCGAGTTCATGGAACAGGTGCCAGACGTTAAGCAGACGCGTGCCCATGCGTGACATCTCTTCGAATTTCACATCGGAAAGATAACAGTAGAGGTTTAACCTTCGTAGGATATCTCCGGCAACCACTGTGATACGAGCCTGTTCAGACGGCGCTAATTGTAAGCCCGAGAAATGATGAGAATAGGCTCTGTCTAAGGGTTTTCCTTCAGATAAAACCATATCTAAAACATTAATGACTAATTCGGTCGAGCTGGGAGAAAGTGGTGAGTTAAGCATGAAATCGCCTGCGGTGGATGCCTGAAAATCAAGACTGAAATAAAAACGAGTGGATCATAGGAGTTAAGCCATCAATACGCAAGTAAAGACTGACTTAGGCTTAAGTATTTTTGACCCCAAGCCTAATTCAACTGAACATAACAAAAAAAGCGACCATGAGGCCGCCATTTTACATCTATGTCTGAATGAGAAAACGTCTACATTTTTGAGCCTTTCGCCCCATAGAACAAGATAAAACCATAACAGATAATCGGTAAGAAAAACGCCTGTTGGATCCCCATGGCATCGGCAGTTACACCTTGAAGGAGCGGTAAAATGGCGCCGCCAACAATGGCCAGACACAAGATACCTGACCCTTGTGACGTATGAGGGCCGAGATCCCGTAAAGCCAGACTAAAGATGGTCGGGAACATAATTGAGTTAAACAAGCCAACCGCCAGTATCGCCCACATGGCAATACTACCAGTACTTGTCATGGCTACAGCCACCAACAGAGCGGCCATCAGTGCATTAAACGCCAGCACCTTACCCGCTTCAACTTTTTGCATCACAACCGAGCCCACAAAACGCCCAATCATGGCACCGCCCCAGTAATAGGCAATATAGTGCGCCGCATCCGCTTCTTTCAATCCAGCAATATGACTCTCACCGAGGAAGTTCACCAGAAAGCTGCCAATAGACACTTCGGCGCCCACATAGACAAAAATCCCCACAGCTCCCAATACCAGATGGGTAGACTGCAGGGCGCTGGTCTTGCCCTTATAACTGATCTGGCCAGTGTTACTTGCTGTATGGGCTTCTATTTTCGGCAATTTCAGATTGGCGAAGATAATCGCTAGGCTAGCCAACATGGCCGCAAGCAAGAGATAAGGCAGCTTAACCACCTCGGCTTCGGCCTGGGCGTGTGCCAAATCAGAGGCTGCCGATGAAGCCACTGATAATATCAATACAGCGCCAAAGAAAGGCGCAACAGTTGTTCCTAACGCGTTAAAAGCTTGGGTTAAATTTAAGCGACTCGATGCTGTATCGCTGCTCCCCATAGCATTGACATAGGGATTAGCTGCGACCTGTAACAAGGTAATGCCCGAAGCCAACACAAACAAAGCCCCTAAGAAAAGGCCGTAGGTGGCGTATTCGGCGGCGGGATAAAACAATGCACAACCCAAACTCGCGACCACCAACCCAGTCACAATGCCTTTCTGATAGCCTAAGCGTTTAACCAGCTTACCCGCAGGAATAGACACTAGAAAGTAAGCGCCGAAGAAACAAAACTGGATCAGCATTGCCTCGGTGTAATTGAGTGAAAAGACTGCCTTAAGATGTGGGATCAAGATGTCATTGAGACAGGTGATAAACCCCCACATAAAAAACAGCGAAGTCAGTGAAACTAAAGCGAAGCGGTAATTTTCTTGGGGCTCGCTGCCCGCAGTGACGCCTAAGTTACTCGATGTATCAGGATTATACGATGAAGCCATATTGTTATTCTCTATGTTATTTTGACAATATTGATGCTAACTATTTGCTGTGCCAAACATCTTGATTACTACTGATGAATATTTTTCACTTCAATCTGATATATAGACTCGCATAGCCAGGAAGAAAAATCTCATTGTCGATAATATCCCCCTGAAGTAAACCATGACCTATGATTGCCTGCTCTCGACTAATCTCCCCAAACCCAGCAACAGCCCCTTTATATCTAACAGGTTCATCGGACAAGTTAAAGCACACAAGATACGCTGCCCCGTGAGATTCTCTGATGAAGGCAAGCATAGGATCAGGTGCATCAATGAATTTGATGCTTCCTGTAATTAACACCTGATGTTGACGCCGCCAACTTAAAAAATGACGATAAGCATTAAGCACAGAGGTTTCATCCGACTCTTGTAGATCCACCGAAAAGGCGAGATGATGTTCGGGTACTGGCAACCAAGGTTTAGTGTCACTAAAACCAGCATTAAGCTTGTCATGTAACCAGGGCATAGGCGTACGGCAACCATCCCTGCCTTTAAACATGGGCCAAAACGCGATACCGAAAGGGTCTTGTAGCTGATGATATTCAATAGGGGCTTCACTTAGACCTAGCTCTTCTCCCTGATAGCTACAAATACTGCCTCGCAATGAACATAACATAGCCGTAAGCATTTTTATCATAGGCAATCGAGTACAGCCCTTTCCCCAGCGGCTAACGACGCGCTGAACATCGTGATTACCTATCGCCCAGCAAGGCCAACCGTCACCAATACTCGCCTCTAGTGCCTCTACAGTCTGCTTAATGTAACCCGCACTAAAATCATCGGTCAATAACTCAAAGCTATAAGCCATGTGTAATCTATGCTCACCTCGGGTATATTCTGCCATGGTAGCTAACGAGTCTTCAGATGAGACTTCGCCTAGAGTCACTGCGCCAGGATAGCGATCGATAAGGCCTCGTAGATCTTCAATAAAACCCACTGTCTCGGGCCGGGTATTGTTGTAATAATGATATTGGTAGGCATAGGGATTATCTTCGCTAAAGCCCCTTCCCTGACGCTTATCTTTAGGTTTAGCCGGATTATCTCTCAAGTCTTGATCATGGTAACAGAAGGTGATTGCATCGAGTCTAAAGCCATCGACGCCCTTCTTAAGCCAGAATTCGACGTTATCGAGCACCGCTTGCCTGACATCTGGGTTATGAAAGTTGAGATCTGGCTGACTGGTGAGAAAGTTGTGTAAATAATACTGCTGTCTTCTTGGCTCCCACTCCCAGGCGCAGCCGCCAAAAATGGCTAACCAGTTATTAGGCGCCGAACCATCATCCTTAGGATCGGCCCATACATACCAGTCTAGCTTGTCGTTAGTCCGGCTCTCTCTACTCTCTAGAAACCACCCATGCTGATCTGACGTATGACTCAGAACCTGATCGATAATCACTTTTATCCCATAACCATGGGCCTTATCTATTAGCTCATCGAAATCGTCCATGGTGCCAAACAGAGGATCCACCGCTCGGTAATCACTGATGTCATAACCAAAATCTTTCATCGGCGACTTAAAGAAGGGAGAGATCCAAATAGCGTCGACATTCAAACTCGATATATAGTCGAGTTTAGTTATGATCCCTTTGAGATCTCCAACACCGTCACCATTCGAGTCCATCAAGCTACGCGGATAGATCTGGTAGATGATGGCGCCCCGCCACCAAGAAACTTGAGTCATTGTCGCCCCTAATAAAAACCTAAAGATATGAAACAGACAAACCCACCTCGGCAAACCTTTGTTGCTTGAACGTATGTCTGAGGTTATTGGCTGCATGTCCTATTTGAATAAGACGAGCATACGTGAATAGGGAAATAGGGTTCAATATCTCTGCATACGTATGCATAACTTAACTTACTCTTAACCACAGCTCAGACAGCAGGTTAACCACTAAGATAACAGCAAGTTAATCGGATAGACCATGGTCGAATATTTTCCTTACGGGCCATAAGCTGCCTGGTTTTATACCACACAAATCTTTTGAATACGTATGCACAAGATTGTTTTGCTAGGATAGGCGGGAGTAACATCTTCACCGTACCGTAACAAGTTGCAAACAAGTACAATAACAGGCAGCTCTAATTCACAACTTCATATGCATTATCTGTGTTTTGCCGTGACTGCTTAGAATAAAAAATAAAAGTGAAAAGAGTAAATAAGGGGAAGATGGATGTTTCAATTTAAACCTAGCTTGCTAACCATAGCGCTAATTGCAGCCGGCGCTAGCATGCACACCTACGCCGCCGATGAAACAAAAAAAATAGAGTCGGCCGCAGAAGGTTCTATTGAAGTCATAGAAGTTAGAGGCTTTCGAACCAGTTTAATTAAGTCTCTTAACACTAAACGTTTTGCAGACACAGTATCAGAGAGCATCTCAGCAGATGATTTGGGCGCACTACCGGACCAATCCATCGCAGATGCCTTGACCCGTCTACCCGGTATTACCGCAGTGCGTACCGGTGGCCAGGCCAGCGGTCTTAACATTCGCGGACTCGATGGTGACTTCGTATTCGCGACCTTAAACGGCCGTGAGCAAGTAACAACAGGCGATAAGCGAGCTATTGAGTTCGATCAATACCCATCGGAGCTTATCAATCAAGCGACAGTGTATAAATCACCTAAAGCTTCACTCATTGAAGGTGGTGTTGCAGGTACCGTTGAGCTAAAAACCGCCGATCCACTTCAAGCCAGTAAAGAACACAATTTTACCGTCAATCTACGTGGCAGCTTCAACGACAAAGCCGGAGATGTGACTGACGCCGATGACTTAGGTAACCGTTTAAGCTTCTCTTATCAAGGTAAGTTCCTCGAAGAGACCTTAGGAGTTGCATTGGGTTACGCCCATCTATATCAACCTTCCGTTTCCAGCCAATTCATAGGTCTACACTATCCATCTTGGCAGAGAAGAGACGTGAACGATGATGGCAGCGATGACAATATCAGTGAAGGCTTTGAGGTACAGCAAAAAGGCGGTGAAGAGACCCGTGACGGTTACATGGGGGCTATTCACTGGCAGCCTAATGATAACTGGAGTATAAAAGGCGATCTGTTTCACTCAAAATTTGATTCCGAAACCTTTGCTAGAGGCTTTCGAGTCAAGTCTTTAGCCAATGGCAATATCAGTGACGCCACAGTCGAAGATGGCACCATGACTGGCGGCACAGTGACTACCGACGGCACAGATAATTTCGCGGTATTTGTGGTGAATGACAACGACTCAAAATACTCGGAACTGACGTCTGGCGCATTCAACATCGAATGGAACAATGGCGATGCCTTAACCATAGCAGCGGATATCAGCTACTCGAAGGCCGATGGTAAGTTCGTTAACGGTGGAACACGCGCGGTGATTTATGATGATATGGACAATCAGATCCGCTCAGCGGAATCGGTTACCTATCAGCTTAACGGACTAAATCCTGCCGATGTGAACTTTGCCAAAGACTATACAGACACATCCACATTAGGCCTGCGTGAAGTAGGCATGTGGCCATACGATCAACAGAACGATCTTATTGCCTATAAACTAGATCTAAATTATCAATTATCAGATTCTTTTATCTCATCAGTGGATGTTGGGGTTCGTTACTCTCAGCGAGAGTTTAACGCTCAGCGTTCTCAGGCCGGATACGGCTCAGAATTTGGCAACAATCCAGATCATATGCCGGTTATCAGACTGACAGATGATATGACAGATGTGGTCAATTTTGGTGGTGAACTCTCAGGTTACCCAAGCTTCTTAAAAATTGACTTCGATCAGGCGGTAGACCTGGTTAATGCTCAATTGGCCTCGACGGGTAACGATCCTTTCTCTCCGAGCGCCAACTGGGAAAATAATTGGACCATGATCCAGAGCGGCTCAGTCAACGAGGATGTGTTGGCAGGTTATGTTCAGGCAAATCTGGATTTTGAAATCGGCAGCCTGCCCGTTACTGGTAATATCGGCGTACGTGTCGTCAATACCGATCAATCCAGCAAAGGTCTACAACAAGTTGGTTTTGGTTTAGGCGAAGAGATAGCCGATGATAATGGCAGTATCAGCACTGACTATATCCGCAATGAGATAGGTAAAACTTACACAGATTATCTACCTTCGATAAACCTGAATTTTCACCTAACCGAAAATGATCAAATTCGTTTCGCCGCTGCATCTGTTATGGCTCGCCCTCCAATCAACAAGCTAAAATCTGGTATGGGCTCTTGGTATGACGATACATCTACACCTGGCGAGAAAAAGTACAATGCTTGGGGCAACACCAGTCCACTACTGGATCCTTTCTATGCCGATCAATATGATATTTCCTATGAGCACTATTTCTCGGACACAGAAGGCGCGATTGCGATTGCCTTGTTCTATAAAGACATTAAATCATTCATCAATGACTTTACTGTCCAACCATTCGATTTCGAAGCCGCAGGCTTTATCGTACCCGATACGATTGTCGAAAATGGTATTGAATACCCGGTAGTGAAAGATGAGGGTCAATATCAGACCGCGATCAACAACGATAATGGCGGTTATATCCGCGGTATCGAGCTAGCGTATACTCAAGTCTTCGATTTCCTTCCCGATGCATGGAGTGGCCTAGGTTTCACCGGCAGTTACTCCTTCTCTGACAGTGAAGTTGAATTTGAAACTGACTTAGGCGGTGAGTCCCGTCCTATTCCGCTACCTGGTCTTTCTGAGCATGTGGTCAATACGACCTTGTTTTATGGCTACGAAGGCTTCGATACCCGCGTCAGCATGCGCTACCGTAGCGAATATGTATCAGAGCAAGTGGCAGTCGAATCTCAGCTAGCCTACTTTGCCCCGGAGACAATTATCGATTATCAAGCATCTTATGCCTTGGATAATGGCCTGAAGTTTCTCTTTCAGGTGAATAACCTGACAGATGAACCAAGCAAGACTCACTTCGGTGAGGAGTATCAAACGGGGACTATCCAGACCTTTGGACGTCAGTACTTCCTAGGCCTAAGTTATACCTTGTAACTTGATATCGATAAAGCCTACTTTGCCATGAAGCAGGCTTTATCATTTTAAATTACGTTTCACCACATAAAATTCTTACAATTTAATGTAGCCAGCCCTTCCTCAACCACGATTTCGAGCGGCATATGAAACCAATCACCTCTATTTTTAGTCAACGCCTCTTAACCGCATTATCACTGTTCCTATTGTTAATAGCACCAGTGACACTTGCCGCACCAGCAGAGATTAAGCAACACCCTAATCTCAGAGTAGAGCCAGAATTTTGGTGGGCGGATATGGTTAACCCCAAATTGCAGTTGATGCTTCATGGGCTAAATATATCTGAATTAACCCCAATGATGCTTGATAATCCGGCTAATAAAGATAGCGATATTACTATCATCAAGGTCGAGAAAACCAATAATCCCAATTACCTTTTTATTACCCTAGATCTGACCCATGCCAAACCACACACCTTTGATTTAATGCTCACTAGTGCCGGTAACAGCATACATTCCTTTAGCTATTCCTTGCTTGAACGTGGCGCTGACTCGGCTATTCGCCAAGGTTTCAGCAATAAGGATGTTATTTACCTCATCACCCCAGACCGATTTTCCAATGGCGATACAGATAATGATAATCAAGCGAGCATGTCTGAGCGGGTTAATCGTCAAGCTGTGAATGGCAGGCATGGCGGCGACATCCAAGGCATTGAAAATAGCTTAGATTACCTCGCAGACTTAGGTGTCACTCAACTTTGGATAAACCCACTGCTGGAGAATAATCAAGCCAAATACTCCTATCACGGCTACTCAACCACAGATCACTATCGTATCGACCCAAGGTTTGGCAACAACGAAGAATATCGACAACTGGCCGCCAGCGCCAAAGAGAAAGGTATCGGCATCATTAAAGACATAGTGGTCAACCATATAGGCTCAGAGCATTGGTGGATGAAAGATTTGCCCAGCACAAGCTGGATAAATGGCAAAAAATTAGTACAAGATAGCCCCTCATTAAAGTTCACCAGCCACAGACGCACCACAGTACAAGACCCCTACGCCGTAGATTCAGATCGCGGTAACTTCGTCCATGGCTGGTTTGTCGACTCCATGCCAGATCTAAATCAGCAAGATCCCCTACTCGCCACTTATCTTATCCAAAACAGCATCTGGTGGGTAGAATATGCAGGATTAAGTGGCATACGCGAAGATACTTACTCCTATGCCGACAAATCCTTCCTGAGTCTTTGGTCTAAAGCCATCATGAACGAATACCCCAATTTCAACATAGTCGGTGAAGAATGGAGCAATAACCCCATCACCGTCTCTTATTGGCAAGCGGGCAAGCTCAATCAAGACGGTTACGCCTCAAACCTGCCAAGTCTAATGGACTTCCCACTTTATGAAGTCATGCTAGAAGCATTTAATCAGGACGAGAGCTGGGACACGGGACTCATCTCATTATATGAGATGTTAGCCAACGATGTGGTTTATGCCTACCCCACCAATCTAGTCCTGTTTGAAGGTAACCATGACACGAACCGTTTATACAGCCTGATGAATGAAGATCTGGGTTTGTTTAAGATGGTCATCACTTACGTCTTAACTTCCAATCGTATTCCTCAGCTGTTTTATGGCACCGAAGTTTTGATGACCAGCCCTAAGGAAGGTCGACACGATGGCGCAGTACGTGGGGAGTTCCCCGGTGGTTGGACTAACGACAAGGTCAGCGCCATTACAGGGGGCGGACTTTCCCAAAAGCAGAAAAGTGCACAAGACTTTATCAAGGCCTTGCTCAACTTCCGCAAGAGTTCGAGTGCCATTCACTCGGGTAAACTCAGACACTATGTGCCCATAGACGGTATCTACGTATATTTCAGGTTTAATCATGATGAAGCTGTCATGGTGATCATCAATAAGAATAATAAACCCGTCTCTTTAGCAACCCGTCGTTTTAACGCTCAGCTTGATGGCTTCACCCAAGGTGTAAACGTACTCACTAAATCGACCGTTGAGCTAAACACATCTGCTCAATCAAGCCTTCAGATACCAGCTCACGACGTATTGGTATTATCGATGAAGCACTAGTCAGAAAATATATTCTGACTACTTTACACATAAAGAGGCAAACGATTAAGTAAACTGAAAGCAAAGACATAGATATCGAAGTAATAGACATAAAAATAATACGTTGAGTAAAACTATGATAACAAAAATATCAACATTCACAGCCCCTTGGAAAATAACGATAAAGAAGCTCATCCTCGTCACTCTACTTGGTGGCTATCAGCCAGTTTTTGCAGGCGTACATGTATCGGCATTAAGCGGTGAAGCACAAGAGAAACAGCCCATAAATCTAGCCACGAAACCCGTTGTCTACCAAGTGTTCACCCGTTTGTTCGGTAACAGAAACACTACCAACAAGCCTTGGGGCACCATCGAAGAAAATGGCATAGGTAAATTCAGCGATTTCGATGATGTAGCGCTTAAAAGCATTCAATCTCTAGGGGTAACCCATATTTGGTACACAGGAGTACCCCACCATGCCTTGGTGAATGACTACAGTCAGTACGGGATCACAAATGATGATCCTGACGTCGTAAAAGGTCGGGCAGGCTCACCTTATGCGGTAAAAGACTACTATAACGTCAATCCTGATCTAGCCGATGATCCTAAAAATAGACTCAATGAATTCAAAGCCCTTATCGAGCGCACCCATGGTCTCGGCATGAAGGTCATTATCGATATCGTACCTAACCATGTGGCACGCCGTTATGCCTCCACCTCTATGCCAACAGGTGTCGAAAACTTTGGAGATAGTGATAATACACACATCGAATACGCTAAAAATAATAACTTCTATTATGTTCCAAACACGGCTTTTCAGGTACCAGATATCGGTGATAACAAGCCACTCGGTGGTGAAACACATGCACTTAGTGACGGGCTGTTTGATGAGTTCCCCGCAAAATGGACTGGTAATGGTTCACGCCTCGCCAAGCCAAATCCTAATGATTGGTATGAAACGGTAAAGATAAATTACGGTGTCAAACCTGATGGCAACAACGACTTCCCGGCTCTTCCCAAAGGCTACGCTAAGCTGGAAACTGCCTCGCATTTCCAATTTTGGCAGAGCATGGATGAAAAGCAGCTGCCCGACTCTTGGCTCAAATTTAAACAGATCACCACATTTTGGTTGAGTTTGGGGGTCGATGGTTTTCGCTATGATATGGCCGAGATGGTACCTGTCGAATTCTGGAGTTATCTCAACAGTAATATCAAACAGATAAACCCCGATGCCTTCTTACTGGCCGAGGTCTATAACCCAGCACGTTATCGAGATTATATTCATTTAGGCAAAATGGACTATCTCTATGACAAAGTAGGACTTTACGACACCTTAAAGGCTGTTATTCAAGGAAGACAATCTACAGCGGCAATAGAAGCGGATCGCTTAAATGTCGCAGACATCGCTCCTCACATGCTGCACTTTCTGGAAAATCACGATGAGCAGCGTATCGCCAGCCCCGAATTTGCCGGCAATCCTTTCGCCGCCCTGCCCGCCATGGTGGTGTCACTCACACAGAGTCATTCCCCGACACTGGTTTATTTTGGCCAGGAGCTGGGTGAAGATGGCAGCGAAACTGCCGGTTTTGGTGCACCGAGTCGAACCAGTATCTTCGATTATATTGGCGTGCCTGCCCACCAGCGCTTTATGAATAATGGCAAATTCGATGGCGGACAATCAACCGAGGCTGAACTAACACTCAGGGATGATTACGCCCGCTTGTTAAACCTAAGCCACACGGCTCCCGCCTTGTTAGGTGAATATTATAATTTAGATACAGTGAATCGATCTGGTAGGGGCGACATTCACAGGGAAACGGACGAGATGAGCCTACCTGACTCAGTTTATGATGACATGACATTCGCCTTCGCCCGTTTTAGTCAAGATCAGCAGTTAGTGATTGTCAGTAACTTCAGCCGTTCACAAAGCAAAACATTTAAGCTCAAACTCCCCGCAGACTTAATCGCTCAATGGCAGGTCAAGCCCGATCAATATCCGTTAACAGACTTGCTTACGAAACCATTAACTCAGCGACTAAAGAGACTCGTAACAGAAGAGCTTGTGGTTGATAGCACAGGAGCTGGATGGGTGAAAATTAAGCTTAAGCCATTAGAATCTAAGGTCCTCTCACTATAATCTAAGTTAGTTTCAGGACGAGACACAATAAGAACAAAAAAGGCGCGTGAATTCACGCGCCTTTCGAGGTGTAATTCGAGCTTTTATTCGACCAAAGCTCGATCATGTTTAGCCTTGGCTAACTGGATATGAGTTATCGGTCCCAGGGGTTAAGTGGCAACTTGTTATCGGCAGAGTTCTCTTTTGTGTCAGTTTGCTTAGGTGTCGAAGACCCGTTTGAACTGTGAGTCGATGCACTTGATTTCGATGCCACGCGCTTATTTTTTGACTTAGCGCTGTTATCTTTTGAATCCTCTCTAGTCGGCTTATTCTTAGGCACGAAATTCAAGACTGAAACAGGTACTTCTTTACGCGGCTCGAACCCTTCAACTATTTTTCTCTCGATCAAGTGATCGAGACGCTTTTCAATCATACACAGGTTCTTAAAATCATCTTTCGACACCAGAGATATCGCCTCACCAGCCGCTCCCGCACGTCCGGTACGACCGATACGATGTACATACTCATCGGCTGGATAAGGTAAGTCGTAATTAATCACTAAAGGCAACTCATCGATATCAATGCCACGGGCGGAGATCCCAGTAGAGATAAGATACTGTATCTTACCTGTTTTGAAATCCGCCAAGATCTGCTCTCGAATGGCCTGAGTACGACCACTGTGAATACACTCGGCTTGAATGCCCCGCTTCTCAAGCTGAGTAACTAACTTAGCCGCGCCGTGCTTGGTCTCAATAAAAATCAGCGCCTGCTGCCAGCTATTTTCTTTGATCAGATGGCTCAATAACGCCGACTTCTTGTCTTTATCCACCGTCACTAACCACTGGTCAATATTGGGCTTGCCTTCGATTTCCTTAGTGACAGAGAGCTGAATGGCATTGGGAATGGTCTCTTTGGCGAGCTCTCTCACTTGACGCGATAAGGTCGCCGAGAACAAGAGATTTTGTCTGTCGACCGGCAAGGTATCTATGATCTTAGTGATATCTTCGATAAAGCCCATATCCAACATTCTGTCGGCTTCATCGAGCACCAAGAGTTCGATTTCGTCGAAATGTATGGATCTTTGGGTATAGAGATCTCTCAAGCGACCCGGCGTGGCTACGACTATGTCTATCCCTTCAATCAAAGCCTGTTTTTGTGGCCCGTAATCGACGCCACCATATATCGCCACAGCTTTAAGATTAAGATGCTTGCCGTAGGCTTCTATACTATTACAGACCTGAATAGCCAGCTCCCTTGTGGGAGCGAGAATAAGCGCGCGAACACGTTTCTTACGTTGAGTTTCCCCCCTTGCCAACATCTCAAGCATAGGCAACACAAACGTAGCAGTCTTACCGCTGCCCGTCTGAGCTGCCGCGATTAAATTTTTGCCTTTAAGGGCCAGTGGGATAGCTTCGGCTTGAATAGGCGTTGGCGTTGAATAACCCAACTCGGCCAGGGAAGTTAAAATCGGATCGCTTAATCCAAGATTAGAGAATGACATTTAAGGTCTCAACATAGTAACGGATAAATAACTGTTTACGCCTTGGAGTACACTAGCTAATACAAGGCACTCAACATAAAGTAATAGATCATTGGGGCAAAACAGAGAAAGTGCCGCCATTATAGCAGGGCTGTGCCGATAACTTGAAGCACCATCGGCTTAATCCAATTAAATCTTCCCTTAAAAACTCACCCTCTATCTAGGCTCGCTCAGCATCTGAGAGTACTATGGCCCCACTCTGCTTATTTTCAAGAATACGATCCCGACCAGCCAACAAACCAAATACACTGCAAAGACCACATGAAATCGCACAGAGAATCAGAGGTAAATTCCAGCTTCCTGTCGTGTCATGTACCGAGCCAATAAGAATAGGACCCGTTGCCGCCAGCAAATAACCTACACACTGCGCCATGCCCGATAATGCAGCAGCCTGATGAGTATGATGAGTTCTATGGCTGATACAGGACAAGCCAACAATAAAGCCCGCCCCACCACCAAAACCAAACACCAATACCCAAACAGTGGCAAATTGTGGCAATAACAAGAGACCCAATATGCCGCTTAGTGCAATGAGTGCAGTGCCAAAGGCCAGTAAACTCTGATCTTTTAACTTCCCCATGATGGGAATCAGGGCGATGGCAGGAAGTGCAGTCGCTAATTGCAACAAACCTGCGTTAAACCCCGCCTCAATCTCAGAATATCCAGCATCCATCAGCATACTGGGTAACCAGCCTATGATGATATAGGTCACGAATGAGTTAAGACCCAGAAAAAAAGTCAATTGCCAGGCCAAAGGTGAACGCCAAACATAGCTATGGGAATCAAGCTCGGCAGTATTCTTAGCCGGATCAGTACGGCTAGCCATTTGGGGTAACCAACATAGTATTGCAACCAGAGGAAACAAGATCACGCTAACCAGAGCAAAGTTCCAATCTGGCATAAATGAGATATTTAAATGCCCAGCAAGATTCGACATAGGCACCGCCACAGCCGAGCTGACTGCAGAGCCTATTCCCATGGTGAGCACATAGACAGCCGTGAGTGTCGCCACCTTTGTGGGAAAATCACGTTTCAGCAGGCTAGGCAGAAGTACGTTGGCAATGGCAATCCCGGCTCCGATAACAAAAGTGCCTAAGATAAGTGCACTGATCGAGCCTAACGCCCGCACCATGATACCAACAAGGATAAGCACGAGTGCCACCATCAACGCCCGCTCTAACCCTATACGGTGGCCAATTTTAGAGGACAAGGGCGACATAAATGCGAACGCAAGCAAGGGTAAGGTCGTCAGTAAGCCTGCCTGAGTCGCTGTTAAGTTCAGTGAACTGCGGATCGAGTCCAACAAGGGGGCCACGCTGGTGATGGGGCCACGCAAATTAGCCGCGATCAGCAAGATCCCCAGTATAAGAAAAATAGATTTAGTGGCCAATATCTGATGATTTTTGGTCATGGAACGCTCCTACAACATTGAATATTGCCACTCTAGCCTTTAAATCAATAGCCGAATTAAGATATATTGACATATTATTGCTAAAAACAGACAAGCCTATGCCATTAGATGCATTATTCCCCGAATTTGACTCTGATCTGTACCCACAAACAGTGGTCTCATTAAAGTTAACGGGCGGAGACAGGGAGTGTGAAACCCCCTTCCACCAACACAGAAAGGGGCAATTAGTACTGGCAATTCATGGCCATGTGACTTGTAATATCGGTGATGGGATCTGGATGGTGCCGACTCATTGCGCGGTGTGGATCCCAAGCCTGGTGCCCCACAGCAACAGAATATCGCCCGATGCCCAGGTCTGCATGTTGTTTATCGACCCTCAAATAGCGAATTTACCCCAAAAGAGCTGCACCTTGTCCATATCCCCTCTGGTGAGAGAGCTGATCTTACACTTAACCAGCCTGCCACAAGATTACAAGCCCGAGAGTCCCACGGCGAAACTTGTCGATGTGCTAATGCATGAACTCGTCAAAATGCCCACGGAGCAATTTGATTTCCCCATTCCTAAAGAGACAAGACTCAATCAGCTCGCCCAAGCCTTAATAGACCAGCCGGATAATCGGGATACCCTTGGCCAATGGGCGGCTAAATTTGCCATGAGTGAGCGGACATTAGCGCGGCTGGTAAAACAAGAAGTCGGCGTCACCTTCGGTCGCTGGCGGGGTCAGTTACATATTGTCATCGCTCTGCAGAAGCTGTCATCGGGATATTCAGTACAACGGGTATCTGAAGACTTGGGCTACGAGTCGGTCAGCGCCTTCATCACTTTTTTCAAGAAAACCTTAGGCCGGCCGCCAAAACAATATATAAGCCAGTATTAGGTGTCCAATGACAAACGTGCAAAATAGAACACACATCATAAGCGCTACATAAAAAGACTAATATCACATTTTATGTATCCAAACAAAAACGTTAACCTCTCGTCTTTAGCCCTATTAGGGATCAAATTAATCAGCAAACACGACGGTGCGGCTGCCAAATAAAAACACCCGTTTCTCGATATGATATTTAATCGCTCTGGCTAATGTCTGACTTTCTATATCTTGCCCCTTTGCGACCAGATCTTCTGGATAGTGACTATGGCCAACAGCCTGAACACCTTGAGTAATTATCGGCCCTTCATCGAGATCGTCATTAACATAATGAGCGGTAGCCCCAACCAGTTTCACCCCTTTATCCCACGCTTGATGATAAGGTTTAGCGCCTTTAAAACCAGGTAGCAAGGAATGATGAATATTAATGGCTTTACCGCTGAGTTTAGAACACATATCGGCAGATAAAACTTGCATATAACGAGCAAGCACAACCAGCTCACAAGTGTATTGCTGCACAACTTCCAACACTCGCTTTTCTTGCTGAGGTTTAGTCTCAGCCGTAATAGGTAGATGGTAATAATCAATACCATGCCATTCGGCTAAGGCTTCCAAATCAGGATGATTAGAAATTATCACCGCAATATTAATGGGTAATGCCTTCGTTCTATATCGGTACAGCAAATCATTTAAACAATGGTCATATTTTGAAACCATGATCGCTACACGAGTTTTATGATTTGGCTCTGTTAACGACCAGGTCATATCAAACTTATTAGCCCGCGCTTGAAATGTTTGCTCAAAGACATCAGAGTTAAATTCATCATTAAGTGGACGAAATTGCACACGAATGCAGAAAAGATTAAGTTCACGATCATCAAATGATTGTATATCCACAATGTAACAACTATTCTCAGCAAGAAAGCGAGTAACAACATCGACAGTGCCAAGACAACTTGGACACTGAGCGGTTAATATCCAAGTGTTTTCATTATTTCCCACGATAATATCTCTTTAATTAAGCCTGAAACGATAAACTTTGGTTCACTCTTGAACCAAAGTTCCCAACCAAAATGTCAGCCAAACACTAGGCACTGACCTCTACTCCATATTCCGTTGAAGCATCCATTAACCACTGCCACACGTAATCTGCAAAACTTCTTCGAACCGTCAGTTCCCAACTTTCAGGCCCTGTACGACGAATAATCACCTGTGCTTTTGCAAATACCGTCGTCACCACTTTCCCTACAGGAAAATTACGTTCGTGAACATCATAAGGCGTAGATTTATGCAATACTTGCAATGCATTCGTCCCAGATAAGCTCAACACAGTCTGCCCGCCAGAAACATTCACCACCGCACAGTGACCGTCGACCATGATACGTAATCGACGCTCAATTTCAAAAGCTCCAGTGATAGGTAAAATAACTAACCATTCATCGGGTGAAATCCAACTTATTGATAAGTCGTTTTTCGTTTCACTTTGTAACGCACTCGGCAAAGGTACACCTAACACGGTTTCTATCGCTGCTGAAAACTGTTTGTTTTCACTATTACCTCTTAACACTAAGTGACCTAAAAAAGCTAATTCACTCAGATGAACCCCGATATTTTGTCGCTGACTTGCCTGTGATATCTCTTTAGATAATGGACTAACGGCTTGCACACCTTCAATAGAAAGTTGCTGCATTTCCAGAACCTTAGATGTTATCGATATAGGAGCATCCACTTTCGGTCTCTCCGATATAACCACTCGAGCTGATCCTGGTTTTTTAATCACACTTTCAACATCAGACATGTTGTCGATCTCCTTTAGGATCCAAGAAAACTGGACTGCATATTTCAGCCTCAATAACTCGACCATCCGCCTGAGGGTAATACACAGTCTCGCCCATACGGTCAAGACCCCCAATGATCACCCCCATTGCAATACTGCGCTGTAAACATTCACTGTAATAGCTTGAAGTCACATGCCCCAACATGGTCATAGGTATCGCTTGATGGGGATCGGCAACGGCCTGTGACCCCTCAGGTATAACAACATTCGCATCTTTGGTTTTTAAACCAACCAGTTGTTTACGGCCCGGTCGTAAACAATCCTCACGATGCATACCGCGCTTACCAATATAGCTAAATGGTTTTTTATTGCTGACACACCAATCCATACCGAGATCCATCGGGGTAACTGAACCGTCAGTATCCTGACCGACAATAATAAAGCCTTTTTCAGCCCGTAAGACATGCATGGTTTCTGTGCCATAGGGGGTCAAATTATATTTTTTACCATGAGCGTGGAGTGCTTGCCATACCTTCAAGCCATAATTTGCCTGGACGTTGATTTCATAAGAAAGCTCACCCGTAAATGAGATACGGAATATCCGGGCTGGAACCCCAGCGACAGTTCCTTGTCGCCAATCCATGAATTTGAAGCTATCACGGTCTAAATCAATATCATGACAAACTTCCGCTAAAAGCTTGCGAGCATTAGGGCCTGATATCGTCATCGTGGACCATTGATCCGTTACGGTATTGAAATACACTTCAAGTTCAGGCCATTCAGTTTGATGATACAGCTCTAACCAGCTTAAAACACGGGCTGCGCCACCGGTTGTCGTTGTCATAATAAAATGGTTTTCTGCTAGACATGACGTCACACCATCATCAAATATCATCCCATCTTCACCACACATCAAACCGTATCGACATTTACCTACCGCAAGTTTGGCCCATGCATTGGTATACACTCGAGAAATAAACTCACGGGCATCTTTACCTTGAATGTCGATTTTGCCTAGCGTTGATGCATCTAAAATACCGATACTATCACGTGTGGCCTTACATTCACGGTTAACGGCATCTAACATTGATTCCCCTTGTTTGGGGTAATACCAAGCACGTTTCCACAGCCCTACATCTTCAAACAAGGCACCATGATCCACATGCCATTGTTGCATCGGGGTATAACGCTTTGGATCAAACAGCTCATTACAGTGACGTCCAGCAATCGCGCCGAAAGTGACCGGTGTATAATTAGGTCTAAAAATAGTCGTACCGGTTTCAGGTATCGACTTATTCAAGTATTTAGCCGCAATTGCCATACCATTAATATTACCCAGCTTGCCTTGATCAGTACCAAAACCCATTGCCGTATAACGTTTAATATGTTCAATAGACTCAAACCCTTCACGTGTCGCTAATTCTATACCTGCCGCGGTGACATCGGTCTGGTAGTCGACAAATTGTTTAGGTGCTCGACTGGTTGGAAGTGTATGAGGAATATGAAACAGAGGCATTGTTGCGGCTTCTGTGAGTCGTTCCACTGTGGGGATTTCGTGATTACCTACATCAGTGAAGCCCGATTTAATTGCCGCTTCTTGTCCGGCACTAAAGCCTTCTTGTAAACATTTACTCAGGCTATAAGTCCCCTTAATGGCACCTGCAGTCAGTTGCTTCTGAATCGTGTCACCGGGTACAAACCCAAGTACATCCTCATTCCACTGCGGACGACTGCCAGTATGACAAGAAAGGTGTACCGCCGGACTCCATCCTCCAGAGCTCGCGATGGTGTCACACTTTATTGTCTTTGCTTCACCTATCACTTGAGTGCCATCTAGATTGATGCTGGCGATTAATACCGACGACACTCTTTTACTGCCCTTAACCTCAATAACTGCACTGCCCGTTATGACATTCAAGCCTCGAAGACGGGCTTGCTGTACTTTTTCACCTTGAGGTTGACTGCGAGTATCGACAATGGCAATCACATCTCGCCCACTGTCTTGCCAATCGAAAGCGGCTTGATACGCATTATCGTTCGTCGTCATTAACACTAACCGCTTACCCGGTACCACGCCATATTGATTAATATACGTCGATACTGCTGAGGCTTGCATGCACCCGGGAACGTCATTGTTACCAAAAACTAAAGTCCGCTCATGGGCACCAGTTGCAAGGACAACCCACTTAGCACGTACTCGATACAGACGTTGACGGATCTGGCCATTGGGGGCTTTATCAGCAATATGATCGGTACAACGTTGATGAATCGTGAGGAAATTATGATCGTGATAGCCATTGACTGTGGCACGTGGAAGTATCAATACATCACTATATTGACTGAGCTCAGTTAACGTTTCCTCCACCCACTCCAGTGCAGGTCGACCGTTGATGAGTTCACGGCTGAATAATAATGCCCCCCCCATTTTCGCTTGTTCATCAGCGACAATAACGCGAGCGCCACTGCGTGCTGCGCTTAACGCTGCCGCTAAACCTGCCGGGCCAGCACCCACAATCAGCACATCGGTGTGTTGATTAAAGTTATCATAAATATCAGGATCGGCTTGAGTTGAAGAGCGTCCGATCCCCGCGGCTTTACGAATATATTTCTCGTAGGTTTGCCACATCGTTTGGGGGTACATGAAGGTTTTGTAATAAAAACCTGGGGGCATCATTTTTCCGCCCACTTTACCCAGTAAGCCCATCATATCGAAGTCAGAGCTTGGCCAACCTTTGGCTGAATGACAAACTAATCCCTCAAAGAGTTCTTGCTGGGTCGCGCGAACATTAGGTACCTGAGTCGCTTCGCTAGCCCCCATTTGTAAAATGGCATTGGGTTCTTCACTGCCTGCTGCAACAATGCCTCGAGGCCGGCTATATTTAAAACTACGGCCAACGATGTCGACACCATTAGCGAGTAATGCAGAGGCCAACGTATCACCATCAAACCCTTGATGATTTTTACCATTATAACTGAAATTCAATGGTTTATTGCGATCTATGCATCCCCCAGAATAAACACGATTTTTCTGGCTCATACTCTACTCCTCTCTCTATCCGAGGCTTTTTCAGCAACAATTTGGGGGACTTCACCCATCTTATAAACTTCTTTAATTTGGTAACTTTGAGTATCTCGGGTCACATTAAAATATTTCCTACAACCCGCTGCATGGGACCAAATCTCATGGTGCAGTCCGCGAGGGTTTTTCCGAAAATACAAATAATCCCCCCACTCCACGTCGCTACAATTATCAGGGTCGAGTGGACGGCTGATATGCGCTTGACCTGCTGCGTGAAATTCTTCTTCCTCGCGATGTTCCTGGCAATAAGGACAATAAATATAAAACATCTTTTCCCCTCCTTTAGTGAGCGACGCCGGCAGCACCATGTTCATCAATCAAAGACCCATTGTGAAAACGGGACAAAGAAAATGGCTCGGCTAACGTATTGGCTTTCCCTTTCGCTAACAGATCGGCAAAAACATGACCAGAACCTGGCGTGGCTTTAAACCCGCCCGTGCCCCAGCCGCAATTAAAGAATAGATTTTCAACCGGGGTAGCCGAAATGATGGGGCAAGCATCCGGGCAGGTATCAACAATTCCTCCCCATTGACGGTTCATTCTGACACGGCTAAATATTGGGAATAGCTCCAAAATAGCCTGAACAGTATGCTCTATGGTGTGATAAGCCCCGCGCTGACCATAACCGTTATAGCCATCAATACCGGCACCGATAACCAAGTCGCCTTTATCTGATTGAGAAATATAGCCATGCACTTGGTTAGACATCACCACAGTGTCTAAAATAGGCTTAATCGGCTCCGACACCAACGCTTGGAGTGGATGCGACTCAATAGGCAGCTCAAAGCCCGCCATTTTAGCTAATACACTGGAATTACCAGCAACCACACACCCCACTCGGTCAGCTTTGATCACACCGTGCTGCTTAGTGTTCACCCCCACGGCTGCGCCATCCTCGGTGATGATATCAATCACTTCACATTGCTGAATTAAATCCACGCCCAAGGCATCGGCTGCACGTGCATAGCCCCATGCAACGGCATCATGACGAGCAACACCAGCTCTAGGCTGCCAAGAGGCGCCCAATATCGGGTAACGAGTATCGGTACCACAGTTCATCATAGGCACAATTTCCTGTACCTGATGGGTGTCTAATACTTCCCCATCAATACCATTTAATCGATTGGCATTAACCCGGCGCTCAATATCTCGCATGTCTTGCAAAGTGTGGCCTAAATTCAAGACCCCTCGCTGGGAGAACATC
Organism: Shewanella psychrophila; assembly: GCF_002005305.1. Taxonomy (NCBI): domain Bacteria; kingdom Pseudomonadati; phylum Pseudomonadota; class Gammaproteobacteria; order Alteromonadales; family Shewanellaceae; genus Shewanella; species Shewanella psychrophila. The sequence goes on along the minus strand of NZ_CP014782.1, from coordinate 755,952 downwards.
ACGTTATAATTCAAATCTTGCGATAATCCTTCCCATAATTTCATCGCATGTTCATACAAGTGCGCTGATTCATCCCAAAGATAATTAGAGCGAACAATCGTTGTATTTCGTGCAGTGTTACCGCCCCCCAAATATCCTTTTTCAAGCAGTGCAATATTGGTAATACCGTGAACACTTGCCAAATAATAAGCCGTCGCAAGGCCATGACCACCACCACCAACAATCACCACATCATACTTTTTCTTTGGCTGGGGATTACGCCAAACCCGTTGCCAGTTTTCATGATGACTTAGAGCATGTGTTACTAGCCCAAAACCAGAATACTTTTCCATTCCAAAGCCCTTTCAATCTTTGGCTATATAGCCGTTAAATATGAGATAGCGATAGCATCACTGACCACGGTAGACCGGATAGTCACCACAAAGCAGGCTTACTTTATTCTTCACCTCTGCGATCACAGTACTGGCATCTTCAGTTTGCAGAGCATCCAATATATCCGCTATCCAAGTAGACAGCTGACGACACTCTTCTTCTTTAAAACCTCGAGTTGTGATTGCAGGTGAACCAATACGAAGTCCTGAAGTAACAAAGGGGGATTGGGGATCATTAGGCACAGCATTTTTATTTACCGTGATTGAAGCCTGGCCCAGGGCTGCATCAGCCTCTTTGCCTGTGAGGCCCTGCTTAATGAGGCTCAGAAGGAATAAATGATTACGGGTACCACCGGAAACCACATCATAGCCACGTTCAATCAATGTGCGAGCCATCACATCGGCATTACGAACAACCTGCGCTTGATAGCATGCAAATTCAGGAAGTAGCGCTTCTTTAAATGCCACAGCCTTAGCCGCAATAACATGCATTAAAGGCCCTCCCTGAACACCAGGAAAGACGGCTGAATTGAGCTTCTTCTCTAACTCAGGATGATTTAGGCTCAAAATTAAACCACCACGAGGCCCACGTAGAGTTTTATGAGTTGTTGATGTAACGACATGAGCATGAGGCAGTGGATTTGGATACTGAACAGCAGCAACAAGGCCTGCAACATGGGCCATATCGACAAAAAGATAGGCTCCGACTTCATCGGCTATTTGACGAAAGCGAGCCCAGTCGATGATTTGAGAGTAAGCTGAAAATCCGGCAATGATCATTTTGGGCTGATGTTGGTGAGCCAAAGCAGTCACTTCATCGTAATCAATTTCGCCAGCGTCATTGATACCGTACTGAACCGCATTGTAAGATTTTCCAGAAAAGCTCACATGGGAACCATGGGTTAAGTGCCCACCATGAGCCAAACTCATGCCTAATACTGTATCTCCGGGTTCAACTAATGCCATAAATACTGCCGCATTAGCCTGAGAACCTGAATGCGGTTGCACGTTGGCGTAATCAGCGCCAAAGAGTTCTTTCGCCCGCTCGATGGCCAATGCTTCTATTTCATCAACATGCTCACATCCACCATAATAACGACGTCCAGGGTAACCTTCGGCATATTTATTTGTCAGTGATGTTCCTTGTGCTTCCATCACCATTGGACTGGCATAGTTTTCAGAAGCAATTAGTTCGATGTGCGCTTCTTGGCGTACTTTTTCTTTTTGAATGGCTTTATCAACCACAGCATCGAACTCTTTAATCTTATTACGATAATCAAACATTAAATTCACCTTTGTACTTGTACTCGTCATCAACAGCGATGACTTCCATGACATAGATGAGACAATACTCGTAATTAAAAACTCCTTATTGCTTTTAAGCGGCCACTTATTGTCGATTGACGACAAATGGTTCGCTCCACCATTCATCATTGATTCAGTTATGTTAGGTTCCAGCTCACACAACAAGAAATAAAAAACCAACAATTTACTAATAAGTGTTTGGGATTTTTTGTTTTACTGACACAAAAGCCATTTATTTTTCATTATGAATTTGATGGTAGCGGAACAATGAATTTGAACACTTCAATGTAAGGAAGCATGTACATGAATCATAATAAGGGTATAAAACCAAGTTTTACGATGGCCTTACTCCCCATTGCGCTCACACTCCTTTTACTCGCTATCCAATTATTTGTATTTAACGACTTTACCCCTCACATTCCTTTGGCTATAGGAATCGGAATAACCGCTATACTTGCGCGGTTCAGAGGGTATAAATGGCACGATATTGAAGCTGGTGTGTTCAATGCCTTACGGATCGCATTACCCTCTATCGCCATCTTAATTACTGTTGGCATGATAGTGGCGATATGGATAGCCAGTGGCACAGTACCAGTATTGATATATTATGGCCTTAAGCTTCTAAGCCCTGAATTGTTCCTCGCGTCAGGCATGCTATTGTGCGCGATTGTTTCAGTATCATTAGGAACGTCTTGGGGAACGGTGAGCACGATAGGTCTGGCATTAGTCGGCATAGGGGCAGGGTTTGATATCCCCATATATTGGACTGCTGGGGCCGTGGTGTCTGGGGCGTTTTTTGGTGATAAAATGTCACCATTATCGGATACAACCAATTTAGCGCCCGCAGTGACTGGCGTAAATCTGTTTGATCATATCAAGAATATGGTTCCAACAACTCTCCCCTCGATGCTCATTTCATTATGTATCTATTTATTTGTTGGTTTCTATGTAATTGATTCAAAATCAGTTGATTTTTCAACGATTAATACTATCACTACAGGACTCGAAACTAGCTTTAGTCTCTCTCCATGGCTATTACTGCCTCCAGCCATTGTGTTATTTCTCTCTTTAAAACGCATGCCTTCATTACCCTCCTTGTTTGCTGGTGTGGTTGCCGGTGCTGTACTTGCGGTGGTTGTTCAAGGTTTCTCTTTACATGAAATTTTTCAATTTATGCAGAATGGATTCAGTATTCATACCGGTGTAACAGAGCTAGATTCCTTGCTTAACCGTGGTGGCATTCAGTCAATGGCCTGGGTGATCACTCTGGTCATGATTTCACTGGGCTTTGGCGGCGCGTTAGAGAGTACACATTGCTTAGAAAGCATTATTGAAGTGATATTAAACAAAACCCGTTCCTTTTTTGGACTGCAGGCAGCGGCAATGGGAACCGCCGTCGTCACTAACTTAGTGGCTGGAGATCCCTACCTATCGATTAGCCTACCGGGTCGAATGTTTGCACCTGCATACATAAAGCAAGGTTACTCTAAGCTTAACCTTTCACGGGCAGTTGAAGAAGGTGGAACCTTAATCTCACCACTTATTCCCTGGAACGCAGGAGGAGCCGTCGTCATTACCGCATTAGGTTTAGGTATTGCTGACGGCAATATAGAAAATTTACTCTATATCCCTTTGGCGTTTGCCTGTTGGATATCCCCCTTAATTGGACTTTTTTATGCGGCAACCGGACGCTTCTCTCCTAAATTAACCAATGCTGAACAAAAACAGACAGAAGCCGAAAATACACCGACACTGGGAGTTGAGCCCATTCAGCCTAATTAATACAACCACAAATCAACGATTAGCATACGTACAAGTCTCCACTTGATAATGGAGGCTTGTTATTGTTAGCGATAAATAGCTTAAAAGGGTTCACAGCGGTACTTTTTACGAATTTGACTCGGTGATAAACCAAAATAGGCTTTAAAACAGTGATTGAAATGGGTCGTACTATGAAAACCGCTGGCTACCGCTATATTTCCTATCAAATCGTTGCTTTGTAATAATAACCGACGAGCATGTGTGATCCGTAATTCAAGATAATACCGTGATGGTGTTGTTGCTAGATGAGTTTGAAACAAGCGCTCTATGTATCGTCGTGATAATCCCACATAGGAACTGATTTCATGGGGCTGTAAAGGCTCCTCAATGTTAGATTTAATTAATTGTAATATATTGCGCAATGTATCGGGAAAAGCCGGATCATCGGCGGCTTTCATTAATGTGGCTTCGTTATTATTTTCGACTTGGTTACACATTAATATTTCGCGAATAGCCCGCACGGTATCACCGCCAAAACAAGATTCAATAAATACGCACATCATCTCCAAGGCACTATTTGGGTCTGCGCAAGTCATATAGTTACCATCTATTTTGAAAACATATTCAGATAGATAGATATAAGGAAAATGCTCTTTAATAAAGGCATGGTTATCTATATGTACGGAGCAGGCTTTATGATTTAGCAGCCCAGTATGAGCAAGTGCTACGGCTCCATTCCATAAACCGCCTAAAACAATATTTTTCTTATCCAATAACTTCAGTTTTGCGGAAAGATGTACTGATTCATTGAGCGAACTGCGATAACCACCACAAATAATGATCGCATCCATTGATACATAATCATCAATAATCAGATCTTCAATGGTAAAATCTGTCGATATATTTAAATTAAGGTCACTTTTAACAGATGAAGAGTACAATCCAAAGGTAGACATGGTAAATAAGGGAGCTGAACGTACTAGGTTTGTCGTGACTAATGTATCCATGGCGGCCGTAAAGGCCATCATGGAAAAATGCTCAAGTAGCACAAATCCTACTCTTATTGTCTTGCATTTTTCCTCATCTAACGCGATAAATGCACTATTTGCATCACGCATAACACGACTAAATTCTCGTTTATCTACTTCTTTTACCATTTTATCAAATCCAGAACATTGATCAATTTATATGAATAATCGGATAGGCGACGCCAGTTTCCAGTGTTCGAATCAAGTCTAATTGCTTTACTATATCGTCAGTTATTCACAGGGGATGTTCAGAGTCATAAAATCCCCTGGCTGGCGGCCAGTCTTTAGGAGCTTAGTCAAGCTCCCTCATATGACCTAGCCTGTCGACGAGTAAATAGTACCTCATTGTCCGTACGATCGTAATAAAATGAAGTTCTTTATCGCTCAACTGTTTATCAGATTTAACATAGGTTGTCCTATTAATTGATGCCATATTTTCTCAAATATTGACTACAAAAACATTCGGCGCTTACATGGAGAATTATTACTATAAAAAGCATCAGGTTAATTAGTCAATATCAGTAAAATAATAATTGGACATTATTTTATGGGGAGTCGTGTTCAGTCAGTTATCAGGATGTAAAAAACAAGAAGTTGACTATTATATTTTACTAAAAGATGGCCTTGAAATAGATGACTACAACTAAGAAATCATCTCCCCCCTCAGTTAAACATGCACATTGCCAGTCTTAATAATAACGACCCATTGTGAGTAAACTAGCTTGTCTTCAGCACAGTTAAGGGCAGATGATTAGTGTTATAAGTTAATTCGTTAAGCGAGAGGTTTGTTTTATCACAAAAATGAAGTCAATTCGATTAAAGGGTGATGAATAATACCTTGATTGAGATAAACCCTATTTAACACGAATTATCAGTGCTTCTAGTAGACGTTAAACCCGTTTCAGATCAGAGAATGAAAAACGGAACTTGAGCTTAATGGCAACAAGTTCCGTTTTTACAAATAAGCCTGATGACTTATCTTAAGTTTTCATCCCTAAGCGCTTATCAGAACTTATAGTCAAAATCGTAACGCATACCCACCATGATGGAATCATCGGCGTCTCTGTGTTCGAAATCTGTCTTTTGATATTCCAGGAACAAGCGGAAATCCGCAGTTCCTTGCCACTCTAACGTGGTGTTATAGGCTTTGTAGTTACCTGAGCTTATATCATCGATACCGTCATCAAAGTTTGATGCCCCTAACTTGAGCTTATAGATCTCTGTGATGGCATAGGCGCCAACCAAATCCAGTGTTGAACCACTGACATTATCCACATCTCTGTCTTGATAAGCGGCAGCCAGATACAAGTCGCCTAGACTCTTAAACAAAGAAACACCATAAGCCGTCTCCTCTTTACCGTCATCCAACTCTTTACTGTAATAAGCTACGGCAGCGCGAAGCAAGTCACTATTATAAGCCAAACCCGTGTTGAAAAAGTCACTGGCGTTGGCATCCTTGTCGCCATCAAACTGAGAATCTACCGAGAAGCTAAAGTCGCCTAGGTCTTTACGATAGGTCACTAAGTTATTCACCCGAAACGGACTGGCACTGTCATAGGCCAGTGGTGTCGCGGCGCGGTTGAAGATATCCACGGGCTCGGCAATGAAACGATATTGCGTCGACGACTGCTTACCGATAGCCACGCGGCCAAAGCCACCCTTTATTCCCACATAGGCTTTACGTGCCTCACCAAAATCACCATTACCTTCTATATTGACCTTGAACTCGCCTCTGGCAAACCCCGTTAAGCCATGGCCAAGTTCCTGCTCCGCCGCGATCCCTATCCGAGACAAGGCATCACCCACATCCCAGGTATCATCTGAGCCCGACATCGTGACCCCGAACGTTGGCCGTAAAGAACCATAGAAGTTGATGCTATTGGACATGCTTTCAGTCTGTCCGCTGGCATTAGCATCGGCCTTCTCCTGCTCCTCTAAGGTGGCTAACCGTAAACGGATCTGATTAAGCTCTGTCTGCAACGCTTCTCTACTCACATCTTCATCATTAGCCTGAAGCCCAAAGGTAGGCAAGGCAATAATCAAAGGAAGTAATACTGTTTTTGATTTTATATTTCTCATTTCTCTTTCCTTAGTACGAGATAAATGCAATGGCAGACGACTCAACTTGACATTACGACGGCAAAGCGCTCCCTTTGAGGCTGTATGAAACAGCCCCACAGAGAGTGTTAAAAAGGTTGAATATTAGTCATCCCGATAACTGTCTATGCTCGGGCAACTACAGATCAAGTTGCGATCGCCATAGACGTTATCGATACGATTGGTACTGGGCCAGAACTTATTCTTGTGAGCATCGAGCCCTGCAAAGCAAGCCTGCTGCCGCGAATATGGATGGGTCCACTCAGCCCCACTGAGATCGCCCATGGTATGCGGAGCATTCACCAGAGGATTATCACTCAGGCTCCACTCACCGCTTTCCACTTTGGCAATTTCACTCCGAATACTCACCATGGCATGGACAAATTTATCCAGTTCACCCAATGATTCGCTCTCGGTTGGCTCTATCATCAAAGTGCCAGCCACGGGGAATGACATGGTCGGCGCATGGAAACCAAAATCCATTAAACGCTTTGCCACATCTTCTTCGCTGATCCCAGAGCTCTCCTTAAGAGGACGAAGATCTATGATGCACTCATGAGCCACCCGTCCCTCATCTCCCAAATACAGAACAGGGTAATGAGGCCGCAGCTTTTCCATCAGATAGTTAGCATTGAGGATGGCAAGCTCAGTTGCCTTGGTCAGACCCGATGCGCCCATCAAGGCGATATAAGCCCAGGAGATAGGTAGAATCGAGGCACTACCCAAAGGCGTTGCCGACACGGCTCCCTGAGTATTATGGATACCATGGCCAGGTAGGAAAGACGCCAGATGAGATTTAACGCCAATCGGCCCCATTCCTGGACCACCGCCGCCATGGGGGATACAAAAAGTTTTATGCAGATTCAGATGGGATACATCCGAGCCGATAAAGCCAGGTGATGTCAGGCCTACCTGAGCATTCATGTTAGCGCCGTCGAGATACACCTGACCGCCAGCCTGATGCACCCGCTCGCAGATCTCACGAATACCAGACTCATAGACCCCATGGGTCGAAGGATAAGTGATCATGATACAAGACAGTCGCGCTTCATGTAACGCTATCTTAGCTGCCAGATCATCAATATCCACGTTGCCCTTATCATCACAATCGACGATCACCACCTTCATAGACACCATGGCCGCACTCGCCGGATTGGTACCATGGGCAGAGCTTGGAATAAGGCAGATGTTTCTGTGACTATCGCCGCGGCTAGCATGATATCGCTGAATAGCGATAAGACCCGCATATTCCCCCTGAGCCCCTGAATTAGGTTGCAAAGAGAAGGCATCGTAACCAGTAACGATTTTGAGCATCTCACTGAATGATTCGGCGATCTCCTGATAACCCAGACTTTGATTTTGAGGCACGAAGGGATGTAACTTACCCAGTTCAGGCCAAGTGACCGGGATCATCTGCGCCGTGGCGTTGAGCTTCATGGTACAAGACCCCAGTGGGATCATGCCGTGTGTTAAAGAAAAATCTTTATTCTCTAATGTCTTGAGATACCTCAGCATCTGAGTCTCGCTGTGATAGCGATTGAACACCTCATGGGTCAGATACGCAGACTCACGGATGCAATTTGCCGGAATAGCGGCAAATTCGTTGGCAGAAATGCGGGCATCTAAGTCCGCTATACTCTGGGTCTCGCCGGTTATCGCCAGCAACAGGGCTTCGACATCGTCTGACTTAGTGGTTTCATCGAGACTTATCCCCAAGGCACCCGGTAGCAGACGCAGGTTCAATCCCGCCTCAAGGGCGCGCTCATAAATAGCTTGCGTCTTATCCCCCGTCTTTAGCGTCACGGTATCGAAGAAATGTTTATAAGCCAGTTCAATACCCGATGCCTCGAGTCCTGCGGCTAATATCGCAGTCAGATGATGTACCCGGCGGCCTATTTTTTTCAGTCCCCCTGGACCATGGTACACGGCATAGAAAGAAGCCATGTTGGCCAGCAGTGCCTGTGCTGTACAGATATTTGAGGTGGCTTTTTCGCGGCGGATATGTTGTTCACGAGTCTGCATTGCCATGCGAAGCGCAGGTTTGCCCTTGCTGTCGATAGACACACCGATCACTCTGCCTGGTATTGTACGCTTGTACTTCTCTTTCGTCGCCATAAAGGCGGCATGTGGACCGCCGAATCCCATAGGAACACCAAAACGCTGGGCACTACCGATCACCAGATCCGCGCCCATCTCGCCAGGAGACTTGAGCACAGTGAGGGCTAGCAGATCGCTCGCCACAGCCACTAAGGCTTTTTTACTCTGTACCTGAGAGATAAGCGTTTGCAGATCTTGTACTTGACCCGTAGAGCCTGGGTATTGCAACAAGGCGCCAAAGACATCAAGCTCTGCGACCTCTGCTGCCGGAGCCACACTAATATCGAAGCCAAAGTACTCGGCACGGGTCTTAATCACATCCAATGTCTGTGGATGCACATCATCGGCCACGAAAAACAGGTTACTCTTGCTCTTTCCAGCGCGTTTACACAAAGACATGGCTTCCGCCGCCGCCGTCGCTTCATCGAGTAAAGAAGCATTGGCCAGCTCCATGCCAGTAAGATCCATGATCATCTGTTGATAATTGAGTAAGGCTTCCAGTCGACCTTGGGCTATTTCGGGCTGATATGGGGTATACGCCGTATACCAACCTGGGTTTTCCATCACATTGCGCAAAATGACATTGGGTACATGGGTATCGTAGTAACCTTGACCTATGTAACTGCGATTGATGATGTTCTTACCGGCAATGACCTTGAGTGAGGCTAACATGTCGGCTTCACTCATTGGGCCTGCTAACGCCATCTGCCCCGGAAGACGAATATTCTCAGGAACGGTCTGCTTAATAAGTGCCGCTATCGACTCGGCACCGATAGCTTCCAGCATCACAGCCTGCTCTTTTTCACCCGGGCCATTATGGCGGGTGATAAACTCATTACTGCTTGTAAGTTGAGTGAGTAAACTCACGGTTTTCAAGTCATCTCTAGCCATCTTGTTTGCCCCTGTTTAATCTTCGAGGCTAGCGAGATAACGCTCGTAGCTCATGAGGTTATCCAAATCTGCAGGATCTGATAGCTTTATCTTAGCTATCCAGCCCTCATCGAAGGGGGATTCATTCACCGTCTCAGGGCTGTCATCTAACGCTTCATTGACGGCTAGCACTTCACCCGATACAGGCGCATACACATCCGATGCGGCTTTAACCGATTCAATCAAAGAGAAGTTTTCACCGGCTGTAGTGATATCGCCCTCTTCAGGCAGCTCAACAAAGACCACATCGCCTAACAGCTCTTGAGCACGTTGTGAGATCCCAACTAAGACAGTGCCATCACCATTGTCTTTCACCCACTCATGGGTAGTGGCAAATTTATAGTTATTTTCGATTGCGTTCATTATTCTTATTCCTGGCTTGAATTCTTTTTTATTCAACGAGTAACGATATTATTTGACTCTTGTTAACCCAGACTCTATTCGCCTGAGTTAACGCTACGTTAGGGCTATCGATACAAGGGGTATTTACCGCAAAGCCCCTGCACCTGTGCCAGTACTTTTTGCTCCACGTCACTATTGTCATCAGGGTTTAACGCTAAGCCGTCCAGCACATCGCCAATCCAGTGGCCTATCTGAATAAAGTCTTCACGGGAAAAACCCCGAGTAGTGCCCGCTGGTGTGCCCAATCGAATACCCGATGTGACCATGGGCTTCTCTGTATCGAAAGGAATACCATTCTTATTACAGGTGATGCCTGCACGTTCGAGGCTCTCCTCAGCCCGGTTGCCCTTGAGCCCCTTAGGTCTGAGATCCACTAACATAAGATGTGTGTCTGTGCCTTCGGTAACGATATCGCAGCCTCTGGATTTCAGGGTCTGCGCCATGGCTTTTGCATTCTCCAGCACCTGACCGATATAAGTCTTAAATTCTGGCTCTAACGCCTCACCCAGTGCCACGGCCTTGCCTGCAATAACGTGCATCAAGGGGCCGCCTTGCAGACCGGGGAACACTGCCGAGTTAATTTTCTTAGCAATATCTTGGTTATTGGTGAGGATCAAGCCGCCGCGAGGGCCCCTTAATGTCTTGTGGGTCGTAGTGGTCACGATATGTGCATGGGGAATGGGATTCTGATGATGCCCAGTGGCCACTAAACCTGCGATATGGGCCATATCCACCATAAGATAAGCCCCCACTTCATCGGCTATGGCTCTGAAACGGGCGAAATCTAACTCGCGAGGAATGGCTGAACCGCCGGCGATTATCATCGCTGGCTTATGCTCTCTGGCCAGGGCTTCGACTTGCTCGAAATCCACCAGACAATCTCCCTGCTTTACCCCATATTGAATGGCATTAAACCACTTACCAGATTGCGCTGGGCGTGCGCCATGGGTCAGGTGACCACCAGCATCCAGAGACATGCCTAATATCGTATCGCCGGGCTGCAACAGCGCCTGGAAAACCGCGCCGTTTGCCTGAGCACCAGAATGAGGCTGCACGTTGACAAACTCGGCACCAAACAGCGCTTTAGCTCTGTCTATGGCCAGTTGCTCGACAATATCAACATACTCACAGCCGCCATAATAACGGCGTCCCGGATACCCTTCGGCATACTTATTCGTTAACGACGTGCCTTGGGCTTCCATGACCGCCTTAGACACTATGTTTTCCGAGGCTATCAACTCAATCTGCTGCTCTTGTCGTTGAGATTCAAGCTCAATAGCGCCTTGAATGTCCCCATCAGTAGCGGCAAGACCTGCGCCGAAAAAATGCGCGAGTTGGTGTGAGGTGTACTGGCTTTTCATTATTATATTCCTTTAATTAGCAAGCGATGACATTGATGGCCAGGCCACCTTGGGAGGTTTCTTTGTATTTGGACATCATATCCAGACCCGTTTGATGCATGGTCTTGATGACGTCATCGAGATGTACGTAATGAGTGCCGTCGCTCAATAAAGCGAGTCGGCTGGCATTAATGGCTTTTACCGCCCCCATAGTATTGCGCTCGATACAGGGAACCTGTACCAGGCCGTCTATGGGGTCGCAGGTCAGCCCCAGATTATGCTCCATGCCTATTTCGGCTGCATTTTCTACCTGCTCAGGGCTCCCGCCCAACGCCGCCGTTAACCCGGCAGCAGCCATAGAACACGCCACGCCTATCTCTCCCTGACAGCCCACTTCGGCTGCCGAGATAGAGGCATTTTGTTTAAATAACAAGCCCACAGCACCAGCAGTTAACAGGAAGGTCACGATATCTTCATCTTTATCTGACTTAAACTTGATAAACCAGGCGAGTACGGCGGGGATCACCCCCGCGGCGCCATTGGTGGGCGCGGTAACCACTCGGCCTCCGGCAGCATTTTCTTCATTCACCGCCATGGCATAAAGGTTGACCCAGTCTAAGGTATCGATACCGCCTTGCTGAATACTCCCTTCGACATCGAGAGCCTGCAGCCTTTGATGCAAGGCACGGGCACGGCGTTTAAGTTTGATGCTACCGGGTAAGACACCTTTTTGTGCTAAGCCACGCTCAATACAGCCTGACATCACCCGCCACAACGAGAGTAGTTTAATTTCTGCCTCTTTCTCGCCTAGGGCAGCTTCATTAGCCAAAATTATTTCGGCGATTGAGAGCCCGGTTTGACTGCAATGTGCTAGCAATTCACGGGCACTGGCATAGGGATAAGCTAAGCTCGAACTTATCGCCTGTTGTGGATCATGTTCCCCAACTACAGCACCGCCACCAACAGAGAAGTAAGTTCGACTCAGCACGATTGCCCCCTCTTCATCCAGAGCTTTTATGGTCATGGCGTTGGGATGTTCTGGCAGCGAGGTGTGATAATGAAAGATGAGATCTTCTTCCGATGAAAAATAGATCCAACGTTTACCCGACAGAGGCAGCTCGCCAGTATCTTTTACCAGAGCCAACAGACCGGGAATATTATCTGCATCGAGACACTCGGGCGATTCAGCCATCAGTCCCAATACACAGGCGTTATCTGTGGCGTGGCCTTTTCCAGTCAGTGCCAGAGAGCCAAATAACTCGACTCGCACTTTAACTACCTCTTGCAACAAATCTTGAGTCACCAGTTCTTTCGCAAAACGATTCGCCGCGACCATAGGGCCTACCGTGTGGGAACTCGATGGTCCTATGCCAACCTTAAATAAATCGAAAATACTGTGAGCCATAAATAAGGGTCTCCTGATGATGTTTGTCTTGATCCCGATCACATTTACAACATATCAGGCTTATTTTTCATTAACAACAAAAAAGTTTCCTATTGGAAACATTTTGTCAGCAATGAATAATTATGCAGTCCTGCTTTAGCTGGATAAATACCCTGTAACACTAGGTAATGCGGGATAAGTGAACGATTTATAGGAAGGGGCCAGCGCTGATAAACGTGAATATCCCTCATCTCGGTTCATGAAGTGCCGGGAATATGCAACAATGAGTCAATTCAAGTAAATATAAGTCGATTTATCCCATGATTGAGAACGGTGTGACCGATGTTTATCCCTCTATCGCCCTAACAAGAAGCGAAGGTGGCGAGAGTAAAGTAGATTCCGTAAACATAGGTGAGCAACTCAAGGCCATCAGAACCAAGAATAAGCTCACTCTTGAAGAAGCCAGTAAACTCACAGGATTAGCCAAGTCCACCCTGTCTAAAATTGAAAATGAGCAGATATCGCCCACTTTTATGGTGATGCAGAAGTTAGCAGCAGGGTTAGAAATAGATCTGCCTCAGCTGTTCACTAAGCCTAAGACTCTGTTGGCAACCGGGCGCAGAGATATCACTAAGGCGGGAGAGGGAAAACAACAACTCACTCCGACCTATGAGCATGAACTACTCTCGACTCAACTGAGTAACAAGAAGATGTTGCCCTACAGGACCTGTGTCCACTCTCGTTCATTCGACGAATACAAGGATTGGGTGCGCCACGAAGGCGAAGAGTTTCTCTATGTGTTAGAGGGACAGGTACAGTTACTCACAGAATTTTATGAACCAGCCACCTTAAATGTGGGTGACTCAGCTTACTATGATGCCACCATGGGCCATGCTGTCATATCTCTCAGTGAAAAAGATGCGCACATTCTGTGGATCACCTCAGCTTAGTCCATGTGCATCTAGATATATAACTTAACGCCCCCCTTGCCAAGGATCCGGCACGGGCCAGGTGGTAAGGCTTACGCAGCCTGACACACAAAACCTCAACGACACACATCCCATCAGCCAGCATTCGTTCCCTAAAAATACAATTAACACCCCATGGACCAGTTTCTATCTATCCCCAATGCCGTCTATTGCTCATTTTCCTATCCCTTTAGGAATAAACAATCACTTTAATGGAAAACAATTTCAAAACTACCTTAAATTAAACTTAAGAAACATAAAAAAAATTTGATCAACTTATCGCTTATTACTCAGTAAGTTAGAATGAGTATGCATGCCACTTTGCTAAATTAACAAAAATTAAACCTTGAATATTTTCTCTAAATTGTCTAATTTTTTTCCTATTGGAAATTCACGCTAACAAATTGCTAACGTTTCCGATGATTGACACAGTAATAAAAAAACCAAATAGAAGCAGTGTGGATGCTTACTAAAAAATTATAAGAAGATTAAGAGGTTATCGTGGAAACTATTACAAGTGCACTATCTTATATCAATGGAATTGTCTGGGGAGTACCCATGTTGGCCGTTATTCTCGGCGTGGGCTTATTCCTAACAGTCGGCCTCAAGATGATGCCGATCCTGAAGCTCGGCAGCGGATTTAAACTCTTGTGGAGTGGACGGATCCCCAACAAAGACAAAAACATCAAGGGAGAGATCAGTCCGTTCAACGCCCTAATGACATCACTGTCAGCCACCATAGGCACAGGTAATATCGCCGGTGTTGCAACGGCCATTTTCCTCGGCGGTCCCGGAGCTCTATTCTGGATGTGGTGTACCGCACTGGTTGGTATGGCAACTAAGTTTGCAGAAGCCGTGCTGGCGGTTAAGTACCGTGAAGTTGACGAAAATGGCAACTTCAGCGGCGGCCCCATGTATTACATCAAGAACGGCCTCTCCAGTAAGTGGGCCTGGCTAGGTACCGCATTCGCCTTATTTGGCGCCATCGCAGGCTTCGGCATAGGTAACACGGTACAAGCAAACTCCGTGGCTAGCGCCCTCGATGTCAACTTCGGTATTGATCCATGGATCACTGGCCTCGTCATGATGGTGTTGGTCGGTCTAGTGCTCATGGGAGGGATAAAACGTATCGCAGATGTCGCAGGTAAGCTGGTTCCCCTTATGGCTACCTTCTACATAGTCGCAGGTATCATCGTTCTTGCCATCAATGCATCTGAACTACCAGCAGCCTTAGCTCTGATCTATACCAGTGCATTTACAGGCACGGCGGCCGAAGGTGGGTTCGCCGGTGCAGCGGTATGGGCAGCAATACGATTTGGTGTGGCTCGTGGCGTATTCTCTAACGAAGCTGGTTTAGGTAGTGCCCCCATAGCCCATGCGGCGGCGCAGACAAAAGATCCTGTCGCTCAGGGTCTGGTTGCCATGCTAGGTACTTTTATCGATACCTTAGTCGTGTGTACGATTACGGGCCTCGCTATCGTCGTGTCCGGCGAATGGACCAGTGGCCAAACAGGCGCGGCGCTCACTTCTGCCGCCTTTTCTAGCGCCATCCCCTACGGTAACTTTATTGTCGCCATCGCCCTGTCTGTCTTCGCTTTCACTACCATCTTAGGTTGGAGTGTATACAGCGAAAAATGTGTGCAATACCTGCTCGGTCCTAAGGCTGTGATGCCATTTCGTGTGTTATGGATCATAGTCGTACCCGTTGGCGCCGCAGGATCATTAGAATTCATCTGGTTATTAGCCGATACCCTCAACGCCATGATGGCCATTCCAAACCTCATCGCCTTAGTACTCCTTAGCCCAGTGGTGTTCAAGTTGAGTAAAGAGTACTTCCAAGCTAAGAGTCCTATTGATGAAGATGAAAACAGCGTAAAAGAGCCAAGTTAAACTTAGTTAGTTACCCAGCAAATTTTATTTCATCACTTAATATAAGATAAGCCCCGTTCTCGGGGCTTCTTTGGAGTCAAACATGACACAAGAAGTACCAAGGTTATTAAAAACCCCATGTTACGAGCTACATGTAGAAGCGGGTGCCAGAATGGTGCCTTTTGCAGGCTACGAAATGCCAGTTCAATACCCCTTGGGAGTCAAGAAGGAGCATCTGCACACCCGCGCCTCTGCCGGCCTATTCGATGTTTCCCATATGGGTCAGTTACGCTTACATGGCCCCAATGCCGCCAAGGCACTTGAGGCTCTAGTACCAGTGGATATATTGGATCTTCCCCAAGGCAAACAGAGATATGCCCTGTTCACCAATGATAATGGTGGCCTTCAGGACGATCTCATGGTGAGTAATTTTGGTGATCATCTGTTCCTTGTGGTCAATGCTGCGTGTAAAAACCAGGACATCGCACATCTGCGTCATCACTTGCCTGAAGATGTAGAAATAGAGATCCTTGAAGACCGAGCACTACTCGCACTTCAGGGACCACTCGCAGCTAAGGTGCTGGCGCGCCACATCCCCTACTCTGCCGACATGGTCTTCATGGGTTCCAGAGTACTCAAGTTCGATGGCGTAGACTGCATCATTGGCCGAGCAGGCTATACTGGCGAAGACGGCTTCGAAATATCAATACCGGCAGAACATGCCGACAGGCTGACACGTCTACTGCTCAGTGAAGCTGAAGTCGAGTGGATTGGGCTTGGCGCACGTGATTCTTTGAGGCTCGAATCAGGTCTATGTCTCTATGGACACGATATCGATACCACAACCACACCAGTAGAAGCTAGCCTGCTCTGGGCCATCAGCAAGGCACGCCGGGCAGACGGCGTTCGTCCGGGCGGTTTCCCAGGGGCTGAATTAATATTGGATCAGATAGCCACCAAAGCGGTGAGCCGTAAGCGCGTCGGTATGATTGGCCTTGGCAAGGCTCCGGTACGTGAAGGTGCAGCTTTATACAATGAACAAAACGAGGAAATAGGCATTATCACCAGTGGTACCGCAGGGCCAAGCTTTGGCTCTCCCATCGCCATGGGTTACGTCGCCAAGGAGTTCGCCAGTTTAGATACCTTAGTCTTTGCAGAGGTTCGCGGTAAGAAGATGCCGATGAAAATTGCCAAAATGCCATTCGTTGAGCAGAGATATTATCGAGGCTAGAGATATTCATGATACTGCGTCATGGATAAACCCTGTACACTCGACCCACGAATGTGAGTCGAGTTCTGTTAATTTAGCCATATAATGAAGGAATCTTATGCAGGTTATTGTACTCGGTGGTGGCGTCATAGGCCTAACATCGGCCTGGTATCTGGCGCAAGCCGGACATGAGGTCACTGTTATCGAACGCCAGCTCAGCAGCGGAGAAGAAACCAGCTTCGCCAATGCAGGCCAGATTTCCTACGGTTACTCCTCTCCTTGGGCCGCTCCCGGAATTCCCACTAAGGCATTAAAGTGGCTCATTCAGAAACACGCCCCCTTAAAAATTAAGCCCGGCATGTCACCAGCTCTCTATCTATGGGCAAGTAAGATGTTGGCCAACTGCAATCAAGCCAGCTATCAAATCAATAAATCACGTATGTTACGTGTGGCCAATTACAGCCGGGACTGTTTAATTGAGTTACGACAAAGCCATGCCATAGACTATGAAGGTCGCCAGCAAGGTACCTTACAGGTTTTTCGCAGTCACGCCCAAATAGATGCCGTCGCTAAAGATATCAAGCTACTGCAAGAAAGTGGTACTCGCTACCAGAAACTTGATGTTCAAGCCTGTATTGAAGCAGAGCCCGCATTAGCACAAGTCAAAGAGAAGCTCGTCGGCGGATTACGCCTACCCGACGATGAAACCGGAGACTGCTACCTGTTCTGCCAGCAACTGGTCGCCTTGGCGAAACAGGCTGGTGTCAGCTTTAAATTCGGCGTCGAGATCTCAGGGCTCAATCGCACTGATGGTAAGATAAGCTCGGTATCCACCAGTATCGGCGAGCTAAAAGCCGATGCCTATGTGGTCGCCTTAGGCAGCTACTCCGCCGCCCTACTCGCCCCATTAGGCCTGTCAGCGCCAGTCTACCCGGTTAAAGGCTACTCGCTAACCTTGCCCATAACAGATGAAGCGCTCGCTCCGGTTTCCACTGTGATGGATGAGACCTATAAGGTCGCCATCACACGTTTTAAGCAGCGCATTCGCGTGGCAGGAACCGCTGAACTCTCGGGCTATAATCTCGACTTAAGTGATCAACGCAAGGCAACCATTGCCATGGTAGTCAATGATCTGTTCCCTGGAGGCGGGGATATAGACAAGGCCGAATTCTGGACAGGGCTTAGACCCATGACTCCAGATGGCACACCGATCATAGGTAAGACTCCCATCACTAACCTGTTTACCAATACCGGACACGGCACTTTGGGCTGGACCATGGCTTGTGGTTCGGGAAAATTGCTAGCCGATCAGGTGAGTGGTATCGCGCCCGATATCGACCCCCAAGGCTTAGACATCTTCCGCTATTCTTGAGGAACTTAAGATTCTGTTTTGTTTCTTTTAATGGAAGAATTGAATAGATAGAGCTTAAACACAGTACACACAATCAAACGGACACGAGTAGGCACGTGTCCGTTTTTTTGTACCTAGTGATAATAATTCTTATCACTATCAAATATCAGCCAGCAAATACGTTATCTTCCGGATATTTTAGCAAGGTGGGATTGGGTCTTGCCAGCATGTAGGCCAGTGTCAATGGGCCAATACGACCTATGACCATCACCACTATCATGATGTATTTACCAGGTTCCGATAAATTGCCCGTTAAGCCCGCTGTCAACCCCACGGTGGCAAATGCCGAAATAGTCTCGAACATGATCTGTTCGAAAGGTGCATTTTCAGTGAGCATAAGACTGAACATGGCCAGTGACAATATGATGCCGCTGACCACTATGATGGCCAAACATTTAGTCACCGTTTTCGATGGCACGGTACGTTTAAAAATGGATACATGAGGACGCTGTCTTAGGAAAGACCAGGTAGCCACAGCCACAACCACAAATGTGGACACCTTTATCCCTCCCCCAGTAGATGTAGAACCTGCGCCAATCAACATCAGAATGATCATGATAAAAAAGGCCCCCTGGCTGAACAGTGCGATATCGACGCTGTTAAAACCTGCGGTTCGCGCTGTGACGGACTGAAAGAAGGCCACCAACCATTGTTGCCCCAGATTGTATTGCCCTAATGTATTCGGATTATTATGCTCCAGTAGCCAGAACATCAAGGTACCGAACAAGATCAAACATGGTGTGGCAAGCAGCATTATCTTAGTATGCAACTGAAAATGGCGAAAACCACTTGCACCATTGCGCCTGAGATCTGAGATAACTGTAAAACCCAAACCTCCAAAGATGATCAGACTAGCTATAGTGAAAGTGATCAAGGGATCAGTGGCGTAGGAACTCAAGCTATCTGAAAATAGTGAAAAACCGGCATTATTGAATGCCGATACCGCATGAAAAAGAGCGGTAAACATGCCTGTCTGCCAGCCCATTTCCGGCACCCAACGTATGGCCAGAAAGATAAAACCTAACAATTCGGCAATCAGGGAAAAGACGACGATGTGCTTCACTAATCGCCTTATATTAATAGACTTATCCTGGCCAAGCGCCTCCTTGGTTAATGCTTGTTGGCGCAAACTTAGACGCTGACCAAACATATAAAGCAATACAGCAGAGAGAGTCATCTGACCTAAGCCACCTATCTGCATCAAGAACATCAATAATATTTTACCGCTCGCTCTGAAGTGTGTGCCAGTATCGACCACACCTAATCCAGTCACACTGATCGCCGACGTCGCCGTAAACAATGCATCGGTAAAGCTTAAACCAGTAACAGAGAATACCGGCAGGGTCAGCAATATCGCGGAAGGAAATAAAATAACAAAAAAACTGCACAAGATGATCTTAGGTTCAGACCATTTTACACCGGATTTTTCAGCCTTGATTGGAAAGAAAGTATTCCTGTGAGCAATAAACTTCATAGTCGTCTTAACACTTCTATTAATTTATCTTTCTGCCCCGTCACAATCAACATGTCATTTTTATCAAAAGTGGCCTCGGGTGACGGGTATTTATCGACTTCTACGCCTCTTTTCAATGCCAATAAATTAATATCACTACGCTTAGCGCAAGGATGCTCCATAAGTTTACTGCCTAAATACTTATCAGAGACAGCGACCTCAGCTAAAGCAATATCGCAGCCTAAATCGATGAACTCAAAAATATGCTGATCTAGCATGTGATGGGCAATTCTGACTCCCATATCGCGCTCAGGCTGAATGACTTTATCCGCCCCTATCTTGTCCAGAATCTTCGCATGGAACTTATCTTTGGCTTTTACCCAAACCGTTTTCACTCCAGCCTCTTTTAATACGAGAGTGGTTAATATACTGGCGTTGACATCCTCACCTATCGCTACCATGGCGAGATCGTAATCATCGAGTTTCAACTCAGATATGGTTTCTTCATCTGAGCAATCTGCAACTATGGCCTCAGTCGCAAATTCGGCCGCCTTGCGTACATTTTTTTCATCGATGTCTATAGCGAGTACCTGTGCCCCCTCTTGACTCAACTCATGACAAAGCGCCATACCAAACCTACCTAAGCCGATGATAACAATATATTTATTTTCATGAGTCATGTGTTTTCTCTGAACGTTATTGCCGAAAAATGGCGTACATTAATTTAAACTAATAAGCCTATAACTTAATTATCGACAAGGATATTGCTCCCTATATTTCCATTTGTCTAGCCAAACAAACTAGCAAATATCCAAGAAGTTACTCTAACGTCAGCGGTTTATTCTGTGATGGTTATGATTTTGAAATGAAGAATGTCGAGACGAGGGGAAAAGGGGGAAGAGACTTAGCGACTTGCTCACACATCACCTAACCTTGACCACCTTTGAATAAACACAGTTCAGTCAGCAGGGAGTTAAAGATCAGATATAAATAAATGAACCAGAATTCAGTGTCGATATATGTAAAACATTTGCTATCGACTAAGCAAGTGCACTCTCCACTTCTAATAAATCATATCGTTTAAAGAATACACTTAACCCCGCTAGGATATCGTCTGACGAATTAAACGCATTATAAACTAAAGGATATTCATCATCTAACTCTCTGAGCAAGGTGGTTTTTATTGGTGCATTAACCCAATGAGCATAAAAAACAGGCTTCGGCTTTTGTGAATGTAGGTTATAGGCTAGTTCATACGCCCCGCTCTCACTCATAGAAGTACGAATAAAAATCAAAGCATCACATTGCTCAATGAGACCTAGTCTATATTGTCGAAAGGATTTTGCAGTAAACTCTTGCTTCATTTGATGTTCAAAATACTCTATAAAAGAATTTTTGTTTAAAGCATGAGTACCAGTTAAGAAATCGGCACAAGCATATTCACGTCTAATTTCATCGATAACACTTTGAACTAAAGACTCTTGTCCTGAATCTGCCTGAGTAAAACTTTGCCTAATAAAAAGTTTCATTTCTTCTCCTCCATGAGATAGCCTGCAATATGATCCGATAATCTATTTTCATTATTGTATAACAAATACACATCCAACTTACTTTGACTATCCTCTTGTTGATTATTTTTTGCAAGAAGTGTTGCAGGCATTTTATACAGCATTCCCCAAAAAAATTATTAGTGAATTGTTTAAACAATATGATATCCGTAATAATGTATGTATTCATCACTAGATGATTACAGGTTATTCCATTAGGATACTTCCAAAATGAGTAAACTATAAGGCTGGCTATAACGTAAAACATTACAAAGCAGAAGATACAGCAGGATCATGACCCCCCCGCTGAGGTCATCTTGAAGGTTTTTATAAAAATTATGTACCTAATTTGACCGCTGTTCCAAATACCATGATTTCAGACGAGCCATCCATGATTGAACTCGTAGTAAAGCGAATACCAATTACAGCATCAGCTCCTTTTTCACGAGCACTTTCAGCTAAGCGTTGAATTGCCACATCTCTGGCATCTGTCAGCATTTCTGTATATCCACGGATCTCACCGCCCACGATACTTTTTAACCCAGCCATAATGTCACGTCCAATATGTTTCGATTGAACGACATTACCCGTAACTACACCGACTATTTCAGTAATTTCTTTACCTGGAATGGTTTCAGTTGTTGAGTAAATCATTTAACTTCCTTGAAAATAAAGCCCCACTATAAAGGCGCGTATAATTAGCTATTGATACCATTGACTTTCGTTATATATTTTTTGCCCCCTCTTCCAGATATAATCACGTATAACACCGACAATAATACCCAGTATTAGAGCCCTTAATCCAGAAAACTGCTAAAACTAACGTTTATGTTGAACGGCACCCTTGATATTTATAACAATATTTCAACTTTTGCGGAAGTCCTTAAAAAAATGTATATTGCCAAAAACTAATGGTAAAGGTCATCACTCATGTCAAAACTTGCGTTAATCACTGGAGCCAGTCGTGGTATTGGAAAAGCTATCTCTCACTACTTTTCTCAGCAAGGTTACTCGCTTATTTTAGTTTCCCGAAATCAGGAAAACCTTAACCGAACAAAATTAGAGCTAGAATCACTATCCTCAGCAAGCAAAATAGAAACCATTGCCGTAGACTTTAACAAGCCCATTGAGGTTGAATCAGCGATTAAATCAATTATTGCACGCCACGACACGATTGATGTATTGGTTAATAGTGCAGGTATTCTGATGGCTGGACACACTAATCTCACACTCGATCAGCTTTCTGAGTTGATGAACGTAAACCTAGTATCGACAATTACGACATGTAATTTGGTGGTCGAAAAGATGAAGCTACAAGGTCACGGCGAAGTCTATAATCTGGGCTCTACCTCTGGCATAGAACCAGTTGCAAAGATTGCAGCTTACTCAGCCACAAAAGCGGCTATCGTTAGCTACAGTCAATCACTGTATCAGGAACTTCTTCCTTTTGATATTCAGGTTTGCTGCTTATGTCCAAGTGTAGTGGATACTGATATGACCAATGATGGCCGTATCGCTAATGAGCAAAAAATTGAACCACTAGATCTAACTAAAGCCATCGATTTCGTCCGTAGTTTGTCCTCAGGTGCCACCATGGCAACTCTTCCTATACGCTGCAAAGTTATTGATTTAGAAAAATAGAAACTATAACTGAGACACCCATTGCTATTTCTAACCCGATACTCTTTTATTCGTTTTTTGATGATATTTTTTGATAGGATTCAAGCGGTGGGCCTTTAACAAAGTCATGGTTAAAGCTCCCCCCCTTTAAAAAGCCATTTCCATTGAGGCACCAGATCAAAACCAGTTCAACTTCGAACCAAGTCATCATCGACCTGTAATACTAAGTGCCGACGCTACTTATAACAGCATATTTTACAACATCAATAGCGAAAAATACCAGGGTCAGATCGTGAACGTTATTTGAGCCGTTTCAGCAAAATATTGACCTGATCAAGTGCTTGTGATCTTATACTCCTTTTTAAGGAGTCTCATTATGTATATTGAATCATTCAAAGAGCATTTTGGCGCGATTGACGACCACCGCCAAAGTGCAAAAATCACCTATCCATTGTTCGATATATTGTTCGGTTCTCTTTGCGCTGTTATTGCAGGTTCGAATGGTTGGTTCGATATCCGAGAATACATTCTTGGTCACCACCATTGGTTCAAAACGCAAAAAATGTTTACAGGCGGGATCCCTACTGACGATACAATTGCTAGAACAATTTCTGTGATTAATCCTGATAGTTTTAACGAGTGTTTTCTAGCATGGATGCAATCGGTTCACCAGCTAACTAATGGGGAAGTCATTGCGATTGATGGAAAAACGCTACGCGGCTCATATAATCGTGATGACCGAAACAGCACTATTCATATGATAAGTGCTTATGCTTCAGCAAATAAGCTGGTACTTGGTCAATTAAAATCAGACCAAAAAAGTAATGAAATTACGGCAATCCCAGAGCTTTTAAAAATGCTAGATCTACGCGGAGCGCTAGTGACAATCGATGCTATGGGCTGTCAAACGGCTATTGCTAAAGCGATCATCGACAAAGGTGGTGATTACCTACTGGCTGTAAAAAGCAATCAAGGCCACTTAGCTAAAGCGGTAAATCAAGCTTTTAGTCAGCATCGTTCAGCAGGCTTAAGTAATGATGATTTCAATATAGAAACAGGCCATGGTCGTATTGAAAATCGAACGTGCTATGTTTTAAATTCGGCTGAACTCGAAGGTGATTTCTCACGCTGGGAAGCACTCAAATGCATTGTTATGGTTGAAAGTTTTAGGGCGGTTAAAGGTAAGGCGATAAGCCTTGAATATCGTTACTATATTAGTTCGAAAGAGTTATCAGCAGAGCAAGCCTTAAGTGCTACTCGTGAACATTGGGGTATCGAGTCAATGCACTGGGTCTTGGATGTCAACATGAACGAAGATACATGCCAGATATACAAAAATAACGGCGCTGAAAATCTAGCTTACTTGAGGCATATGGCTCTCAACATGCTTAGAAAAGAACCGACCAAACTCAGCATCGTTGGTAAACAAAAGCGCTGCTTAATGAATCCTCAACATCTAGAGAAAGTTTTACTCGCTGGATTATGTAGCTCGACTAAAAAATAAACACTCATGCGGTCGCCCTGCGAAAAATACCTCTGTCCGCTTGAGTATTTCTGACTCTAACCATCCACGATAATACTCCTAAATTTTACCTGTCTATGTATTGTCACCCTAGATGATGACATGGGGAATAATAGCCTTCAACTTTAATATAACTTAAACTTCCATCGAGACTTAGTATGAATTCTGAATACATTCCATATATTACTTTATTTAGTTTACCAAACTTACCTTCTAACGATTAAAATAAATTAATTGTCAGAATAATAAAAACAACACACCTTAATTAATACTGCTACGTTGTGGATACATTCAAAATAGTGACGCATCACTTGATAGATGTTAAAAAATGCAATGGGATCAATCGACAATCCCTTATTAGTTAATATGGGAATTAAATATAGAAACAATCCACGTTTCACTTCGTAATTTCCATAAAATAAAAATCAATCATGAATGTTTGATTAAACAACTAATCTAATCATTTAATATACACAGGAATATTAACAATGAATAAACTGATGCAATTATTGTCAAAGACAAAATTTCATTTGTACTTAATAGCAGTGCTCAGCACTAGCTCCTTTCAAGCCATGAGTACTAATTATACCAATGAAAATTCGAGCGAAATATTAAAGTTTTCTGAAGTACATGCCGAACTGGATAATAGCAGTATATCCATGTCATTTAGCAATGATTATAGTTCATCACCTGGATTTTTTGTTAGAGTGGAAGTCAATGATAATTATCAAATGTCTTGTGAA
Organism: Shewanella psychrophila; assembly: GCF_002005305.1. Taxonomy (NCBI): domain Bacteria; kingdom Pseudomonadati; phylum Pseudomonadota; class Gammaproteobacteria; order Alteromonadales; family Shewanellaceae; genus Shewanella; species Shewanella psychrophila. The sequence goes on along the minus strand of NZ_CP014782.1, from coordinate 730,894 downwards.
CAGCAAAGATGTTTTTACTCCGGAGCAAGTGTTAATAACAATGTAAAAGAAGTCCACAGAAAAACCTATATCCCCCTATCCTTCGGTGATAAAGTTACATTTACGATGAGAACTGGCGGCAAAAATGGTAAAATAGTAGATAGAAAAGAAGTGATAGTTAACCCTCATTTTTCTAAGGTCAAAGCGCAATTAGAAAACAATACCATCTCCATGTCATTTAGCGATACTTACAGTTCGCTCTCCGATTTTTTTGTTAGAGTGGAAGTTAATGGCAATTACCAAATGTCTTGTGAGCAGCAAACGTGCTATTACTCTTGGCCAAGTGTTAAAAACAATGAGAAAGAGGTCCATAGAGTAACAAGCGAACCGCTGTCTTTTGGTGATAGGGTCACATTTACGATGAGAACTGGCGGCTCAAATGGTGAAATTGTAGATATTAAAGAAGTGATAGTTAACCCTTATTTTTGGCGTTGTTGATCAAATCCTCGCTATAGATGCAGCTACTCCAAGGGTTTGAGCTAACTAGGCAGCCTGTTTCCTAACTGGCATTCCTAGTCTTATGACTTTGTTCATTGCCTTTACACCTGCCAGCGCTTCACCTACTTGAGCATTATAATCTCGTAGGCTAAGTTTCGGACTAATTAGTTGCTTATATCGGTACATTGCTGTTTCAGATAGTGACCGTAAGTGATAGTCATTTTCCTTCTTCCATTGCGCTAACTCATTATTTTTGAGGGCTCTCACTGCCTCGTTTCGAGGGTGCCCATCCTCCCAAAACCCAGCACTGCTTCTTGGTGGGATAGTTGGTTTGCAACCTTTACGCTGAAGTAGTTTGTGACACGCTTTGGTGTCGTATGCTCCATCAGCAGAAACTTGTTTAATCTGTCTTCTTAACGGCTTGATTAATGTGGGTAACACTTCATTATCAGCAACGTTAACCAGAGTGACTTCTGCTGCTACGACTTCATGCGTATTAGCATCTACTGCGAGGTGTAACTTACGCCAGGTACGACGCTTTTCTTTACCATGCTTTCGAGTCTTCCATTCTCCCTCGCCGTAAACTTTGAGGCCCGTTGAATCAATCACTACATGTGCCACAGAGCCACGACTCGGTGAGCGATATTTGATATTTACGGTCTTGGCACGTTTGCTAATGCAGCTATAGCTTGGTGAGGTTAGTGGCACATTCATAAGCTGGAAAACCGAGGTAGTGAAACCTTCTAGTGCTCTCAGTGATAAGTTGAATACACCTTTAACAACCAATGCAGTTTCAATAGCAACATCAGAGTAAATATACCCACGGCCACGGCGGCCGTGATGTTCAGAGCAACACCAAGAGCTAATGGCGTGCTCATCAATCCAAAAGGTCAAGGACCCTCGATTAATCAATGCCTTGTTGTACTGAGACCAATTGGTCATTTTACGCTTAGCTTTACCCATCTTGATGTTTCCAATAACCACATTGGAAGATCAGATCACATAAGCTGCAAAAGGTTCAATCGATTTAGGAAACAAGGCCCTTATTTTTCCGAAGTTGGAGCACAATTAAAAGACAATACCATTTCCATGTCCTTTAGCGATACTTACAGTTCGTTCTCAGGCTTTTTTGTTAGAGCGGAGGTTAATGGCAATTATCAAATGTCTTGTGAGCAGCAAACATGCTATTACTCTTGGCCAAGTGTTAATAACAATGAAAAAGAAGTCCACAGAAAAAGCTATATCCCCCTATCATTCGGTGACAAAGTCACATTTACGATGAGAACTGGTGGTTCAAATGGTGAAATTGTAGATAAAAAAGAAGTCATAGTTAACCCTCATTTTTCCGAGGTAAAAGCACAATTAAAAACTAATACTATTTCCATGTCATTTAGCGATACATACAGTTCGTTCGCTGATTTTTTTGTTAGAGTGGAAGTTAATGGCAATTATCAAATGTCTTGTGACCAGCAAACATGCTATTACTCTAGATCAAGTGTTAAAAACAATGAAAAAGAGGTCCACAGAGTGACCAGCGAACCGCTATCCATCGGTGATAAAGTCACATTTATGATGAGGAGTGGTGATAGAAATGGTGAAATTATTGCGATTAAAGAAGTGGTAGTGAATTAACCTGAACTAGATGGGTTAAAACTCTCCTTCTAACGAAGGTGGGTTTTAGTCCACAGGCTATTAAAACTATCACTTCTTGTAGGCTCTGGCATGAAGGGCTTTCAATGACGATGCTTTACACCTCTCCAACACCTACTCCCAATTTAGTCATATATTGTGCTAATTGCTGGGCATCATTATGTTCACTCTCAGACAAAGCTTTGAATACGCCTTGCTGGTCATCAACCTTTCTATGTTGACCTAGTTTAAACTTACCCTGTATCTCTGATATTTCAATTGATATACCAACGATGGCACCACTGAGCTTATCGATAATTTCCGGGCTCATGACATCGTGTTTATCGAGTAAAGGTGAACAGTATCCGCTTTACTTGATATCTTAGCTCTGCCTTTGATATGCACTGCGCTGTAGTTCCACGTTGGTACAGCTGGGAAATTTGCGTACCAACTCGGTGAGATTTAGCCTAGACCACTCTTTTAGCATAAACCTCACAGTCGATGATAGCTTTAGGCTCAAAACTCCTACAGAGGTAAATCCAGCTGAATACGTATGCAGTTTATTGAACCGGTTAATGCTTCCCCACTAGTATGTGAGCTTGACATCTCAGCGTTAAAAATCTCAGCTAAAACGGAAAATAACAACTAAAACACAGTACAGGGGAGTCTATGAGACCTAAGATGATTGAAAAAAATAAAACAGAAGTAGCATTTAAGCCATATGGCTTACTCAGCATTTTCGCACTGATATTTACTGGTATTTCTACTATTGCAAGCACCACGGCTATGGCCCAGACTGTCTCGCTCGCCTCTCCTGACAAACAAATAGTGATAGAAGTCAGTGATGATTATCAGCGCCCCGAATATCGAGTTAAGTTTCACGGTCAGCCAGTCATAAATGACTCAAGATTGGGCCTGGTATTTCAGTCTATTGGTGAGTTTGGCCAAGATTTTAAGATAGAAACTATTGAGCAAACTAGTCATGATAATCGCTGGCAACAGCCTTGGGGAGAGCGTGAGTGGATCCGTGATAATCATAATCGATTAAACGTAAAACTAAGCAATGATCAATACCACTTCTACCTCGAGTTTAAAGCCTTCGATGATGGCATAGGTTTTCGCTACAGTGTTCCTAAACAAGCAGACTTGAATACACTAAACATCACCAATGAACTCACCGAATTTAGCATACCCGATGCGGATAAGAGCCTAAGTTGGTGGATCCCTGCTCGTGGCTGGAACCGTTATGAATATCTTTATACCCAGAGTCCGGTGCAAGATATCGACAGAGTCCATACGCCCTATACGTTTAAGCTAAACTCAGGCGTGCATATGAGCATTCATGAGGCCGCGCTTACCGATTATGCGTCGATGACATTAGATCAAAGACGTGGTGGGACATTAAGGGCCGATCTCACGCCTTGGGCTGATGGCATCAAGGTAAAAACTCACGCAGGCTTCTCAACTCCTTGGCGCACGATTCAAATTGCGAATAAAGCCACAGGTTTACTTAACTCAGATTTAATTCTTAATTTAAATGAACCCAATAAACTCGGCGATGTCAGCTGGGTTGAGCCAGGCAAGTACGTTGGGATCTGGTGGGGGATGCATCTTGACGAGAATACCTGGGGCTCAGGCGACAAGCACGGGGCAACCACCAGAGAAACTAAACGTTACATGGATTTTGCCGCCGCTAACGGCTTTGATGGCGTGTTAGTCGAAGGCTGGAATATCGGTTGGGACGGCAATTGGTTCTATAATGGCGATGTATTTAGCTTCACTCAAGCCTATGCAGATTTCGATCTAGCTGCAGTATCACAATATGGCTCAGACAAAGGAGTACGCCTGATTGGTCATCATGAAACTTCAGGCTCGGTGACTAACTATCGCAAGCAAATTAGTGATGCTTACGATTTGTATCAAGAGTACGGCGTCACTCAAATCAAAACAGGATATGTAGCCGATGGCGGCGATATCAAACGCATAGATGAGCAAGGGATCACCCGCCACGAATGGCATGATGGCCAGTTTATGGTCAATGAGTACCTGCACAGCGTTAAAGAAGCCGCTAAGCGTCATATCAGCATCAATACCCATGAGCCTATCAAGGATACCGGCCTGCGCCGCACTTATCCCAATTGGATATCCCGTGAAGGGGCTCGCGGCCAAGAATTTAATGCTTGGGGAACCCCGCCCAATAATCCCGCACATACCACTACCCTTGCCTATACCCGTATGCTTGCTGGTCCAATGGATTTCACTCCCGGGATCTTCGACTTAGCCCCCTGCAGTTAATCGCGTGCAGACAACTTTGACTAAACAGCTGGCCTTATATGTGGTGCTCTATAGCCCGATTCAGATGGCTGCCGATCTGCCGCGTAACTATAACAAGCACCCAGATGCCTTTAAATTTATTCAAGATGTAGTCACAGATTGGCATAAGAGTATTGCTATCGATGGCGAAGTCAGTGAATTTGTGGTGGTCGCCAGACAAGAAAGAGTCGATACCAAACAGGCTGATGCAGACTGGTTTCTTGGGGCAATAACCGATGATAACGCGAGGACAATCGAGGTTAAACTGGATTTTTTACATCAAGGTAAACAGTATCAGGCACAAATTTACCGTGATGGTGATGGCGATAACGCGAACTGGAAAAATAATCCCTATGACTATGTCATCGAAACTAAGACTGTCACCAGTATAGACAAATTAATGCTGAAATTAGCCAGCAGTGGCGGTACGGCGATCCGCTTTACTCAGCTCCCCCAATAGGAGAAGCGAAAAACGAAACATGGGCCTAAGCCGGAATTTGATTTAAGGCCCATGCTCAGCGCTTTCTTATCAAGATGCTTTAACCAATAAAATTTTTACAGCAGCAAAACCCAACAGACCAATAATCTCAATCATCGACTAGCACGATAAACATCAGTATCACTAGCCACGAGCATCATTGAGCTGAAGCAGATCCCACAAGTTACCGTACAGATCTTCAAATACGGCAACAGTGCCGTAATCCTCACCCTTAGGAGGCCTAATGAAATTTATGCCATCTGCAACCATGCGCTCATAATCACGCCAAAAATCATCGGTATTGAGGAATAGGAATACCCGTCCTCCCGTCTGATCACCAATAAAATTCTCTTGTTCGGCTTTAGACGCCCGAGCTAATAACAGACTCACGCCAGTGGATCCTGGTGGTGACACCACGACCCAACGCTTATCTTGCTCCGCTTGATGAGTGTCTTCGACCAGCTCAAATTTCAACTTGTTCACATAAAAATCGATGGCTTCATCATAATCTCTGACCACTAATGCTATATGTACGATCGATTGCTTCATATTGATTGTCCTATCACCTGTGCCGCGGCCTCTTGTTTCATCAGTGCAGTTCCAGATTCTGATTTTAACGCGTTAACTATGGTTTTAACTATGGATCTAATTTTCACAATCAAGATGATAATCAAGCCCATTGTTTAATGACATGGTTTGATATAAAGGTTTGTTAAGCAAATATTTCAGGCTCATAATGCGCTTGAAATACAGATAAGGATGCTCAATGCAATCTCAAGCAGGATATATTTTGTTGGCGTTAATGTCGGCAGTCTTGATGGGCACTATCGGCATCTTTGCTAAATATGCCGCACTTCCGGCTGAGCAAATAACCTTCTTCCGTTTGCTTTTTGGCTCACTTTTCTTAGTCGTATACATGCTTATTTCAGGTAAAAAAGCTCAAATACTGCATAAGCCCAGTAAGCGCCACCTGATCAATGGTGCCATGCTGGCAGGATTCATGTCTTTCTACGTCGAGGCCATCGACTACACCAGCATGGCTAATGTCATCATGGTGATCTACCTAGCTCCCCTTCTCACTGCCATCATCGCTCACTTCGTCTTAGGTGAAAAACTAAAACTGTTCAATATCATCGCCATTGGTATAGCACTTCTTGGTTTTATCTTGATGAGCCCAAGTGCAAACACCAATACGCTAGCCAACTCAGATGAAGCCAAGGGCTTGTTCTTCTCCATTTTAGCCCTATTCACCTACAGCGGCTTTATGTTGATCAATCGCAAACCCAGCCAGGCAACAGCCTATCAGAGCACCTTGATTCAACTTTCAGTGGGCAGTTTATGCCTTCTGCCCTTGATCATCACCCAACCAATTCAAATCAGTGGTGAGCAAGTAGCTTACTTACTGGCTATCGGATTTCTGCCTGGGTTTCTGGCTATCTTGTTTGCGGTAAAAGCACTTCAGCACTTACCAGCAGTCACCTTCGGCACCTTAGCCTATCTTGAACCTGTGGCTGTGGTCAGTCAGGCATGGTGGCTATTTGCAGAGAGCTTAACACCGATTCAACTCCTAGGTTGCAGCTTGATCATAACGGCAGGAATGGCCCAGGGCTTGTTATCACAAGGTATTCAGTCACAGGCACGGCCTGAGCTTGCTGAATGCAAATAAACCAAGATTTGGATGTTTCATCTTCAATTATCATGAAGTTATGAACCTTGATGATATGATAGAAATAGCCGATAAGCTTATGTATCAACACAGACAGAACTAACTGTCACTAAGCCCATTACACTTTAGCAGGCTTTCTCTTCACATAGAGTGTCTTATTCACTTTGGCTATCACATCACCCATTTCATCTTTTATCTCTAAGATGAATGTAGGGAAATACTTATCCCCTCCTTGAGTGCCTTGCTTGATCTCCCCCAAATCGTTATCTGAAATACTGATAACACAGGAGACTTTTTTCTTCGTTGCCTTTAAAAACTCGATATCGGCCGCCTTGTCCCAAATAAAGTAGTCTCTGCCCAGCAGCTGCATCAATAACAACATCAGATGTGGATCTACCATGGAATAGAGGCTGCCACCAAAGTGCGTATTCACGGCGTTACGGTTGTACCAGCGCACCGACATGGCAACATGAAGTTCCCGCCAATCAGGACTCAAATGTGTGATCTTTATCCCCGCTCCTATGTAAGGTGGATAAAGATTCAGCAGTCGCTTCATGGATTTGGGACTGAGTTTCATTTTGCTCCTATTTGCTCCAATATAGAAATAACTGTCTAGTCAAACCAGCAGCTAGAGTAATTAATCTAGCGCAGAACTTCAACAAGGTTAGACTGGCCAGTCTAACAAAACAGCGCCATCTTGTGCTCTTTATAAAACTCGTGTAATCAGTTAATCAGGATTACTTAAGGATCATGCTCCAATAGTTCCCAATCTTACTTCACCCTACTGCTCATAACTTACATCCCTTTAAGTAGGATTACTTCGGCTCAGTTAACACCTTGAATCTATATTTATAAGCCATTCTCTGTTAGCTCAAACCTCTGTTCGATAAAGCAGCATTCATTGACTAGACTTCTTAGTATGCTCAATTCTTAGTACTTTGGAATTATGATGAATAAGTTCACCCCTCTTATTATCCTGTCTCTGGTTAGTTTTCTCGCCAACAGTGCGACCATTACCATACGCAGTGATGAATGGTTTCCCATGAATGCAGCTCCTGGTGCGACACCCGCTGGTTACATGGTTGATTTTGCAAATGAAGTCTTCGGTGCCGCTGGCCATCAAATTGAATATAAAACGATGCCCTGGGAACGAGCTGTCAACCAGGTACGTGACGGTAAGTTCGACTGTGTTATAGGTGCTTATACCGACGATGCGCCTGATTTTATCTTCCCCAAAGAATCCTGGGGTACAGATGTTTCCTCTTTTTATATAAAAGCTGACGACAGCTGGCGCTTCAATGGTGACGGCTCATTAAATGGTAAGAAGATAGGCATTATTTCCGGTTACTCCTATGGCGACAAGATTGATGCACTGATTAAGGCAAACCCCAGCTCATATAAAGCCGCGACAGGTAACGATGCACTTGAAAAGAACTTCAAGAAGCTCAATGCTGGCAGGCTAGATATTGTCATAGAATCTCAAGCGGTAGGCGCCGCAAAAGTCAGCGAGATGGGACTATCGGCTAACATAGTATCTGGTGGTGAAGATGGAAACCCTACCCCGTTATTTATCGCCTGCTCACCCAGTAAGGCGAGTAGCCAGGAATATATTAACCTCGTCGACAAGGGAACTAAACAGCTGAGAGAGTCTGGTAAATTACAGCAGATTTTATCCGTTTATGGGCTCAAAGACTGGAAATAACCCTATGAAGATCATTAACTCAATCGCATTCAGATTGATAGTCGCGACCCTGATTGCGGTTAGTGTCTTAATCACGGGAATGAGCACCGTCAGTTATTACAACCAAAAAACCTTACTCGAAGAGAGGCAACAGCAACAGCTCCAGCATGCAGTTTCACGACTCGAATTAAATCTACCCACGGCTGTATGGAATTTTGAGCAGGAACGTATCGTTAATATTCTCAAGTCAGAGCAGGCATCTGAACATATCGCTTTTATCGAATTTATCAACGATAAGGACGAGGTCAGTGCCACAGCCGGTGACAATAAGACTCCACAAAAAATGAGTGTGCCTCTGGTTTTCGTCGAAGATGACGAGTCCAGCTCAATAGGTCAATTAGCCATCTACATCGATGATAACAGCATACATTCTGTGCTCGGTGACTTACTCATGACCTCGGTTATAGAAGCCCTGTCATTGGGGTTATTAATTATTCTCATCACCTACACCCTATATAAAATGTTGATCGCAAAACCCCTACTAAAACTCACATTGGCGCTGGAGAATATGGATCGAGGACAGAGCGATCTCACTCATCGCCTCCATGTGGGCAATAAAGACGAGTTTGAACGTGTCAGTCAGGGATTCAATCGATTTGTCGAAATGATCCAAGCCATCGTCAGAGCATTTCAACAGTCTGTAGCCAAGACCAGCATTCAAGCCATGCAGGCCAATGAAGATGCCAGAGAAAGTATCCAGCTCATCGAGGCTCAGCAACAGGAAACCGATCAGATGGCGACCGCCATCACACAGATGTCATCTTCTGCAGGAGAGGTCGCAAGCCGAGTCAATCAGACTGCAGAGTCAGCTGAGCAAGCACGTAAAGATACCCAGGCCGTGGCATTGATTTTACAAGAGACGGTCACTTCCATCGAACAACTTGCATTGCAACTCAAGAGCTCTGAACATGCCATCAATTCATTGGATGAGAATGTCCAAGGAATCGTCTCCGTGATGGATGTAATCAACGGCGTCGCCGAGCAAACCAATTTACTCGCACTCAACGCCGCTATTGAGGCCGCAAGGGCCGGAGAACATGGTCGTGGTTTTGCCGTCGTCGCCGATGAGGTACGCGGCCTTGCTCAACGTACTCAAGCCAGTACTTTAGAGATTAAAGAGAAGATAGATGGTCTCAGAACGAGCACAAACACTGCCGTCCAATCAACTCTGGCATCGTTTGAGTTAAGCGCCACTGCCGTGGACAATGCTAAACGCTCCGAAGCCTCAATAACAGATATTCTCGATGCCACCAGCTCGATTAGCAGCATGTCGGAACAAATAGCCACTGCGGTTAACGAGCAATCCCATGTGGCCGAAGAGCTGAGTAAGAGTGTTAATCAGATAGTGTCCCTAGGCTACGATAATACTGAATCCCTCAACAAGGTCTCCGACACCATTCAAGCGCTACTTTCACTATCGAAAGACCTGGATGAGCTGGCTCAAAGATTTATCACCTAGGCGAATCTTACTCCTCAGGAATTGAGTTTGGTTTTTCTCCATAAGCATACGAGATTTAACATCGGCTATCGCCCCTTGGGTAGAGGCCGACTCACCGTAGGAAATGAGATAGAGTGCTGACGTCTGGCAACTCTGTCCTTCCACTAAACCTAGCGCCACAGACTCTCTATCACTCCCATCAAGATTTGAATGATAGGTTTGTGTTATAACTAAGTTACACCCAGACAACAAAAACAGATAACTCAATAGCAATAAATGTCGATTTCTCACTTTCTGCTCCTCTCTTATCAACCTAAAACAAGGTTGCCACAGTGATACCTCAAAGTTAATAAAGAATGATGAATACGTATGCATCTTGTTGTGTCAAAATCTTGCCCGAGGGTACTATGCCAATGTGTTTAATTTCTGCTTTTTCTTGTGATATTTGAAATTAGACGGGTCGATTTTGGAGTCTCATTTCAACCTATGAATAACGATAGATTGAAAGCCTAACTCTTGAGCGAATACCCTAATAAGGGAGACGTGTATTCGCTTGATTTTCTAACCTGACATCGACATAAAAATAATAACAATATAAGGGTAAACAATAGTATGTCTGAGTCCATACACCATAGCAATCAGGCCACTCATGGCCGCCATAAACCGGAACTCAGCTTCTGGCAGATCTTCAACATGTGCTTCGGCTTTCTGGGGATCCAATTTGGCTTCGCACTGCAAAATGCCAATGTGAGTCGAATTTTTCAGACTCTAGGCGCCTCAATCGATGAGATCCCCATTCTCTGGATAGCCGCACCGCTCACCGGCCTCTTGGTACAACCTATTATCGGCTATATGAGTGATAACACCTGGGGAAAGCTGGGACGACGCCGACCTTACTTTCTCATCGGCGCTATTTTGACTACCCTCGCCATCTTCATCATGCCTAACTCCCCTAGTCTATGGATTGCCGCCGGCATGCTGTGGATCATGGACGCTTCGATCAATATTGCCATGGAACCTTTCAGAGCGTTTGTCGGCGATAACTTGCCTCAACGTCAGCGCCCCCTTGGCTACGCCATGCAGAGCTTTTTCATCGGTATAGGTGCCGTTATCGCCTCAGCCCTGCCCTACATACTGACTAATTACTTTGATGTGGCCAATATGGCGCCAGCAGGTGAGATCGCCGACTCGGTACGCTATGCCTTCTATTTTGGTGGGGCCGTACTCTTGTTAGCCGTGGGCTGGACTGTCATCTCCACTAAGGAGTATTCACCCGATGAATTAGCCGTATTTGAGCGTCTGGAGCAAGTAAATTCCAGCCTAGAGCTTGATGTAAACGTCAAAAACAAGAGGAGCGAGCAAGCCTACCGCTCCTCATCTTCCATCTGGACCACTTCAGGTATGCTGCTCACTCTCATCATCTGGGGGCAAGACCTCGATAAACAGCTCTTTATCTTAAGCTTAGGGATCTTGTCTTTCGGACCCCTGCAATTTTATTGCGCCCATAAGCTCAAACAAATCAGCAAGAATAACCAACAACGGGGACAGAGCCATACTCGAGATAAACAGGGCCTGGTATTTTGTGTCATCGACGACATGTTCCACATGCCAAGGGCCATGCGTCAACTGGCCGTGGTACAGTTTTTCTCCTGGTTTGCGCTCTTTTCAATGTGGATATACACCACGGCGGCCGTCACAGAGCATCACTATGGCACCCAAGACGTATTATCTAAGGCCTATAATGACGGTGCAGACTGGGTGGGCATGCTGTTCGCCTCCTACAATGGATTCGCCGCCCTCGCCGCCTTAATTATTCCTCTGCTTGCTATGTCTGTAGGCCTTAAGCTCACCCATATGATCAACCTATTTTGCGGTGGAATAGGCCTGATAAGTTTCTTTTTCATCACAGATCCCAGCCTGCTTTGGCTACCCATGATCGGAGTGGGCATAGCCTGGGCGTCAATTTTATCTATTCCCTACGCCTTGCTGGCGAACGCTTTACCCGCGCACAAAATGGGGGTGTATATGGGCATATTTAACTTCTTTATCGTCATCCCTCAGCTGCTGGCCGCCAGCGTACTGGGGCTAATTATAAAACAGCTCTTCGATGGCAAATCCATTTTTGCCCTCATCACAGGCGGCGTACTCATGATGATAGCCGGTATCAGCGTCTTGTTTGTCAAAGTGCCGACTCAAACCCGATGACGTAGCTCATCTCGAACAATAAAACCAATAATAATCAGCTTGGGGATTAACTAATATGTTCCGTGGATATTTACCTTTACCTGTAACTAAGACGCTAGTGATTCTGGCCATCATTGCAGCGCTCAGTGCCTGCTCGCCAACAACTGATAAACCCGTGATGGATATACTAGGGGCAAACATGTTTTCCCCAGGTGCTCCTGGGACTGAGCCCACATGGGCATTTGCCGGTAAGACTGGCATAGGCACCTCTTACACACCCTACTTAAACCCTAAAAATAACGCTGAGGCGCAGAGTAAGGTCTGGTTCTCCATCGCACAAGGCGTCCTGACCGAGACCATGTATGGTCTGATCCATAACGCTCAACTTAAAGAGTTACAGTTTATCGTCACTGGAAATGGTTTCGTCGATACGGAGAAACAAGATACAGTCAGCACAATAGACTATCTTCACAAAGATGAGTTAGGTCGCCCGTTATCACTGGCTTACAAGGTCATCAACACAGATAAGAATGGCAAGTATCAAATAGAGAAACATATCTTTACCGACCCGCTCCACGCCAGCCTGATGATGCAGGTGACCTTTACCGCCTTCGAGGAGGGGATCACCCCTTACCTTTACCTGAATCCCCACATGGATAATAGCGGCGCCAACGACATAGCCCATGTGGTGAGCCAAGACGGAAAACTGGCACTGGTGTCTTACACCAATAACCTAGATTCCAGTGTGATGACGGTGAAATCCGATCTGGCCTTCATCAAAGCCAGCGCTGGTTTCGTTGGGGTTTCCGATGGCCTTAGCGACATTAAACACAATGGCGAGATGAACTGGCAGTACAGATCTACATCAGCTCCACAAGAGCAAACCATAGGTAATGTGGCCCTCACCGCGCAATTACCTGTACTCGAAAAGAGCACAGATAAAGAGATTAAGAGTCTCAGCTTCAACCTGGTACTGGGATTTGGTAATGACCCTGTCCAGAGCATGGCCAACGCCGATGCGACTTTGGCACGAGGCTATAATCAAGTATTGGCCGACTATAATGGCGAGGGCGAAGCGATAGGTTGGCAAGACTACCTTACCTCGTTAACCGCTCTGCCTGCTATGTCCGGCAATACCAAAGATGAGGGCAAACTCTTGTATGCCAGCGCTTTGGTACTCAAGGCTCAGGAGGATAAGACACATAGCGGCGCCCTTATCGCCTCCCTCTCTAACCCTTGGGGTGACACGGTATCGGCAAAAGTGGGCAGCACAGGCTACAAGGCCGTGTGGCCGCGAGATTTTTATCAATGCGCCATGGCCTTTCTCGCCATGGGAGACACTCAAACACCTAAGGTAGCATTTGAATACTTACAGAAGGTGCAAGTCACAAAGCGCACCCCTGGTTACACAGGGACTCCCGGCTGGTTCTTACAGAAGACCCATGTGGACGGTGAAATAGAGTGGGTTGGTGTGCAACTAGATCAAACTGCCATGCCCATCATGCTCGGCTGGAAGCTTTGGCAGGCTGGCATATTTACCGATACAGAAATCGCCCATTGGTATCAGCAGATACTCAAACCCGCAGCCGAATTTCTCGTCACTGGTGGTGAGGTAAATCTTGACTGGAATCACACTCACATTACGCCACTTAACACCCAGCAAGAACGCTGGGAGGAGCAGCAAGGCTACTCACCATCAACCGCAGCCGCGGTGATCTCAGGTTTGGTGTCCGCCAGTGATATCGCACGGATTGCAGGAGATCTCACTGGTGCCAAGCGATACCTCGACACCGCAAAAGCCATGAAAAAAGGGCTCACAGATCTGGTCATTACCACTGTAGGCTTGCTTAGCACCGATGGAGTTTCCATGACTCGCACTGATGAGCAGATAACTCCTCCTTATTATCTGCGTATCTCGCCTCAGGGTAAGCCCAATGAAGCAACAACACTCGGCGATAACAATGGCAGAGCCGGCTTAGATCAACGTCTCATATTAGACGGTGGCTTTCTCGAATTGGTACGATACGGTGTCATACCTGCAGATGATGCTGTGATTAAGCAAACTCTGGCACTGATGGATAACACTCAATTGGATGATAATCTTAGGGTCAAATACACATTCACCACCAAAGACGGCAGTCAGTTTCCCGGATTCCGCCGCTATGGTAACGATGGTTACGGTGAAGATACCGAGACTGGCGCGAGTTATGCCGAGAACGGCGCTAACACGCCTCACCAAAGAGGTCGGGTGTGGCCCTTCTTCACCGGTGAGCGTGGCCATTATGAACTGGCACTATCCACCGAAAATAATGCATTAACCGATAAGCGCCGAAGTGAGCTGGTCGATACTTATGTTCAAGGCATGGAAAGCTTTGCCAACCAAGGCCTCATGCTGCCGGAGCAAGTGTGGGACAGCGTAGGCAATCCTAGTCGATATCACTATCAACATGGCCAAGGGACTAACTCGGCCACTCCTCTCGCCTGGACCCATGCAGAATATATAAAACTGGTACGATCCCTAACAGATAAACAAGTCTGGGATCACTATCCTGTAGTAGATGCTAAGTTAAACAACTAGAAGATCCATCTCGAGTCTCAATAAAAATGGCACTAAACAGGCATAGAGCAAGCCTTAAAAATTGTACAGCCAAAATGCACCAAATGAATCGAAGTCATTACCCACTCGAGTCAATACCCCTTTGCTGTAATTAAGCTTGATACTGTGATGCCTGCTTAGAGGGATGGAATAAGTTAATCCAAATCGAGAGTTCTCCTGGTAATCATTGGACTCAATCTCGCCTTTGGTGGTCTCACCACCAAAAAAGTAATTCGAGTTAAAGGAGATCCAGTGCCCCGGACTGATAGAATATATGAGGTGGCCCTGAAATGTATATTGAGGCTCTTGGGTTAAACCCAGATCATTGTAATACTCATCGTTGTCAGCATATATTCTCGCCGAGGCAATAAGGTTGTAATACCAGCGACCCAGTTTCTGAGACATGCCGATCCCCGGACGAAAAACCCACCGATTTGTACCGGCATTGAGCAATCTAGTCTCTTCATAACTGCCCAGGGGGGCCGTTACTTGTAAGCTGGTACCTATCACAACACCTTGCTTCCAAGTGGCAAACTCTTTGGGTGATAACGCCGGTGCACCGAAAAAATTCCAGGTGAGCCTGATACTTGGATCGGTATAGCCACACCGGTCGGCAAAGATAGTTTCACCCGCTAACATAGCACTGCCATCGAAGCAAACTCGCGATACTCCCATGTCTATTTTAGATGAACGCCCACCCAGTGAGAAAGAGTGAGCATAGCCAATAGCGGCAGCATCAATATTAAGCTGTACATCTTCCACTGGTGCACCGGGAGAGGGTGAGACTTCCCCCTGGGAATGTGCGTAACCCAGCACCATAAAGTTCATTCCGGTGGGAATATTAGTGTAACTTCTGGGTTCGAGGTCTTGGGCCTGAACACCAGAACAAAACTGAAGCAAACATAGAGATAACAGCAACACGCCTCTGGCTTCCCAAAAAGAACAAGAAAGGTTGTGAACTAGATTTGAGGAAGCATGAACAGGAGCAATACTCGACATCGATTGGCTATCCGGCAAGAAAATGGTTAATGGCGACACAGTATTCAAACCAAGCCGCAACATATCCGATACAAACCAAATTAACCATTATGGCCGAGAAATCAAGTTAAATCAGAAAAAGACTAACAAATTCAGTCATAAAAGATAGGAACTAATGAGGGGATTTCTATTTACTCTAGCCCTTTGATCTCATAAACCTTAGGTTGATCACCAATATTGAGACCCACGGTATCATCAAGGTACTTTCCCATAAGTGACTTTCCTAGGGGAGATGATGGCGTGATAACGATTACCTCCCTCTGTTCTCTATCTGGGAGCTTGCAACAGCTAGGTTCAATATCTTTATCTTTGCCTATATTGATAGAAATTTTCATTCCCGGCGCGCCGGGACCGATAAAATAAGTGTTCTCTATCCCCTGCTCATCCTCGATAGTCACCAAGGCAGAGACATCGATACCAGAGATATCGGAGAAGCAAGCTAAATTCAATGCTCTATAGGCCACTAATTCAGCTTCACATTCCGCCACTCTCTGTGCTTGCCCATGAGCCAGGTATGAAGCTTCCAGGCCGAAGGTCTCATACTTACTCTTGGCTACGGTTTCACTGTGTGTGGCGGTTTCGTGGGCCTGCTTCGCCGCAGACATGGCCGCCAGCTTAGCAAGCTCAAGTCCCGAGATAATCCTATCTAGGATTAACTGCTTATCAAGTTTGGCATTATTCGCCATTAATGATGCCGATAAGACGCTTGATAAACCGCTTAACCGCAGCTTCGTCTTCAAATTTGAACGCTAAGCCATAATGAATGCCGTTAAGGCTCTTCTGTACTCGCTTAGGAAAACGCGTCATCTCATTATTGTGAAAGTAACCCTCTTTATGTTTGACCCCTTCTAGACAGCTGAGATCCGCAAGGAACACCTCATAAGCGGGCCTGATGACCAGTTGACAATCATTGGCCGAACCATGCAAATACACGGGTTCCTTAAGCTGAGGCAACATATACTCAGTGATCTTCTTGATGGTAAAGTTAGTGCGGCACTCCAATGAGTTTAAAACTGACATAATTACGCTGTGTTCAATCGCCAAAGTTGGCTCTCCTTCGATGAGGTATTACGACATCGTCTCTCTAAACAGGACAAAGTACGATGTAAATAATACCAAAATAATACCAATACTCTAACAAAAATGGAGCCTTATGGCTCCATTTTATGATGAGTTTAAAGAGGTTAATCCTCTTCGAAATACCAGAAACCGGCATTAACCCACTCAGTGAGCATATCGATGAAGTCCGCATCTCTAAGCCAGGGTTCTAGCATTGCTGAGGTGAGATTTTGATGATCGCATAACATGGGAATGCTTGCTGTCAGCCTGGAATCCATAGATATTTTCTCGCCATTGAGATAGAAAAACCCCTGTTTTACTGAATGCTCAAAGTAGAGACAGCGTAGTCCCCCAAGACGAGTGAGGCTTTGATTGCTGAGAATCTCAACAATATCTGTAGACTGAAATCCTAACGCTTCATCAACGAGCTCCAATTCACATTTAGATTGGGTCAGGTAACGACCGGAAAATTCACTAATGAGTTTATCATCCAAAGTGTCGAGTAATTGGGCCTTAATACGAACGAGATCTGCATCAGTTATCTTGCCGCTCTGTTTAGCAAGGGGACGCCCCGGATCGGCTATCTGATCACAGCCCAGTTCATTGTCGATAAGGTGATCCGCTAATGCACTCACCATGTCCTTTGCCGATGCGGTGCGATACCCCACGGAAAAACTCATAGACGCTTCCAATGTCACCCCTTCGTGAGGAAAGCCCGGTGGCAAATATAAAATATCACCAGGTAATAACTCAACATCAATAATGGCCTCGAAGGCTTCAGTGTGAAGAAGTGCAGGATGCGCAGCAAACTCTTTATGTGGTCCTCTGTCACCAACCCGCCAACGACGGCGGCCAGAGCCCTGGCAGATAAATACATCATAGAGATCAATATGGGGACCTACACCGCCACCAGGTGTGGCATAGCTCACCATGACATCATCGAAACGCCAACGAGGAATAAAATCGAAGCACTGAATAAGCTTCTCTGTATCAGGCAACCAATGATTGAGTGCCTGAACGACCAGAGTCCAATCGTTCTCACCTAAATGTTCATAAGAATCGAAGGGACCAAATTCGGCCTGCCATTGTCCTAACTCTTTATAGATACGACGGGACTCGACCAATTCATCGCAAGCAAGGTCAGCCATCTCTTCGGGGGTGAGTAAGTCTTCAAAATTTTTGAAGCCTTGTCGAATAACCAGAGGTTTCTTCTGCCAATAGTCCCTAAGGAAGGTTTCCGGTGTAAGTTCACCTAAGTGCAGATGCATAGTAATAAAGCCATTTAGAATTTGCGCGATACTAGCAATAAATATCCCTATAAACGCTCGATAAGATCATAGAAAAGGAGGCTTTAGTCGGACAATTGCAGCTAACAGATGAAATAGTACTGAACGCAGCTCACATTTAGTAAAAATGATATAAGTATAAATAGGCTTAAAAAAATCCAGGCTGACTGACATATAACTCAGTCATGGCAGGACATACAGACAATAACCTCTTAGTTAGAATACGTATAAATTTAGCTTATTTATTCGAAAGTGGAGGATTTTAATAAAAATCTATAAAGATATTCTCAAAGTATTGATATACTTCCCCCCGAATTTTAGAACGTAACTCCAATTAGAGTAGAAAAATGACTGATTTATCAAAGTACAGAAACATTGGTATCTTCGCTCACGTTGACGCGGGTAAGACCACCACAACTGAGCGTATCCTAAAGCTTACCGGTAAAATCCATAAGATCGGTGAAGTTCATGATGGCGAATCAACAACTGATTTCATGGAACAGGAAGCTGAGCGTGGTATTACCATTCAGTCTGCTGCTGTAAGTTGTTTTTGGAACGATCACCGTTTTAACGTTATCGACACTCCAGGCCACGTTGACTTCACTGTTGAAGTTTATCGTTCTCTTAAGGTCCTTGATGGCGGTATCGGCGTATTCTGTGGTAGCGGTGGTGTTGAGCCTCAGTCAGAAACTAACTGGCGTTATGCGAACGAATCAGAAGTTTCACGTATCATCTTCGTCAACAAGTTAGACCGTATGGGTGCTGACTTCTTGCGCGTTGTTAAGCAGACTGTAGATGTTCTGGGTGCTACCCCGCTCGTTATGGTTCTTCCTATTGGTATCGAAGATGAGTTCACCGGTCTTGTTGACCTGTTATCTCGTAAGGCTTGGATATGGGACGAAACCGGACAAGCTGAAAACTATAAGATTGAAGATATTCCAGCTGATATGGTTGATCAAGTAGAAGAATACCGTGAAATGCTAATCGAAACTGCCCTAGAGCAGGACGATGACTTGCTAGAAGCCTACATGGAAGGTGAAGAGCCTTCTATGGAAGACATCAAACGTTGTATCCGTACAGGTACTCGTAAAATTGATTTCTTCCCAACATACTGTGGTTCTGCTTTCAAGAACAAAGGTATGCAGCTTCTGCTTGACGCCGTTGTTGATTACTTACCAGCGCCACAAGAAGTTGATCCACAGCCGCTTACCGACGAAGAAGGCGAGCCAAATGGTGAATTCGCTATCGTATCTGCCGATGAGCCATTTAAAGCCCTTGCATTCAAGATCATGGATGACCGTTTCGGTGCCCTGACCTTCATACGTATCTACTCGGGTCGTCTTAATAAAGGTGACTCCATACTTAACTCGTTCACAGGTAAGACTGAGCGTGTTGGCCGTATGGTTGAAATGCAAGCCGATGAGCGTAACGAGTTATCTTCTGCACAAGCGGGCGACATTATCGCTATCGTGGGTATGAAGAACGTGCAAACTGGTCACACCTTATGTGATCCTAAGCACCCTTGTACACTAGAAGCTATGGTATTCCCAGAGCCTGTTATCTCAATCTCTGTTAAACCAAAAGACAAAGGTGGCAGTGAGAAGATGGGTGTCGCTATCGGTAAAATGATTGCAGAAGATCCAACTTTCCGCGTAGAGACAGATGAAGATTCAGGCGAAACCATCCTTAGAGGCATGGGCGAACTTCACCTAGATATTAAGGTAGATATCCTTAAGCGTACTTACGGCGTTGAGCTAATCGTTGGTGAGCCACAAGTGGCATACCGTGAGACTATCACTAAAGAAGTTGAAGATAGCTACACTCACAAGAAGCAGTCTGGTGGTTCTGGTCAGTTCGGTAAGATCGACTACATTATCCGTCCAGGCGAAGCCAATACTGGCTTAACATTTACCTCTAAAGTTGTTGGTGGTAACGTTCCTAAGGAATTCTGGCCTGCAGTTGAGAAAGGTTTCGCATCTTTGATGGATACTGGTACTGTTGCTGGTTTCCCAGTACTAGATGTTGAATTAGTACTTCTTGATGGTGCTTTCCATGCCGTTGATTCATCGGCAATCGCCTTCGAAATCGCCGCTAAAGGCGCATTCCGTCAGTCAATTCCAAAGGCCGATCCTAAGCTTCTTGAACCAATCATGGCCGTTGACGTGTTCACTCCAGAGGACCACGTTGGTGATGTTATTGGTGACCTTAACCGTCGCCGTGGCATGATCAAAGACCAGATGGCTGGCGTTACAGGTGTTCGCATCAAGGCTGACGTAGCGTTATCTGAAATGTTTGGTTACATCAGTACACTACGTACTATGACATCAGGCCGTGGTCAGTTCTCTATGGAGTTCTCTCACTACAGTCAGTGTCCAAACAACGTTGCTGAAAAAGTTGTCGCTGAGGTTAAAGAAAGAAAAGCAGCTGAAGCTAAGAAGTAATATTACTTTTTAAGCACTTTCTAAACACGAAAAGCCCGCGATTCAACTCGCGGGCTTTTGTGTTTAGAGCACCTATGTACATTTATACCTTTACCACAAAAAATTGGAATAAATGGGCGTTGTATTCAGCAAAATAATAGGTATAAACGTAAAATGAGCTCCCCAGCAGCCGACTCAGTCATCATCCTCGATTTCGAGACCACAGGCCTCTCCCCTAACCAAGGAGATAGAGCCATAGAGATTGGCGCAGTAAGAATAGAAAACGGCATAGTCGTCGATACATTTCAGGAACTGATGAACCCAGGCTTTCGTGTCAGTGGGTTTATCGAAGGTTATACTGGTATTTCGAATACTATGTTGGCCAATGCTGCTCCGTGTGAAGAAGTAATGCCACGCTTCGCCGACTTCATCGGCGACCATAACCTGGTGGCACATAATGCCTCCTTCGATCAGCGTTTTTTAGATGCTGAGCTCGATGCAATTAATTTAAGTTATGGAGGGGAATTTGCTTGTTCAATGTTGATAGCTCGTCGTCTATATCAAGCCGCCCCGAATCATAAACTCGGTGGCCTGGTTGAATATAAACAAATTGAAAATGATGGTGTATTTCACCGGGCATTAGCCGACTCAGAGATGACAGCTAAGCTCTGGTTGCAGATGCTTGATGATATGCTCACAGAGCATAGCATCAACGAACCTAGCTTTAAGTTGATGCAAGACTTATCCCGAAAACCTAAGGCTCAGGTTAATCGTTTCTTAAGTATGGTCGGCTAACTTATGAGTTTAGCTGAATGCCCAAAGGCCTCGTCGACTCCCTGACGATTAACTTGGTTGGGATCAGCTGAGCTTTGACTGCTTCACCTTTTATCAATTTGAGCACACTCTCAACCAAAATTTCACCGGCAAGTTGAGTGTTTTGCTTTACAGTCGTCAGCGGAGGGTTAGCGAAGCTGGCAACAGGTATATCGTCATAGCCTACGATCGATACTTGCTCCGGAACCGAAATCCCCAGCTCTTTTAACGCCCGAATAGCACCTATAGCAATGAGATCACTGGCTGCAAAAATAGAATCAAACGCTAGCCCTGAATCGAGCAGTTTATTTGCCGCCTCAAAACCTGATGCCTCAGTACTTATCGCACTAAACTGACGCTTCTTATTGAGAGGTAAACCAGCTTGTTTCATCGCTCTGCTATGGCCTAAGTACCTGTCTCTAAATTCAGGGCTATGGCTGCTCGAGTCGCCTAAGAAAGCGGGTTGTCTACGGCCTTGATCCAATAGATGCTCAGTCGCTATCAAGCCTCCTTGAAAATTATCACAGCCAATAGACAAGACAGACTTGTTGTTATGCTCCGCCCCCCAAATAACAAAGTGAGTATTTTGCTCCAGAAGTTTTTCCAGCTTAGACTCATAATCCAAATAATCACCATAGCCGAGTAATATGATGCCATCGGCCTTATTACTGTCTTCGTAATCTCCGTGCCAGTCGCTACTGAGCTGCTGAAATGAAACCAGCAGATCATAGCCCTGCTGAGCCGTGGCTCTGGTTATTGAACCTAACATGGACAGGAAAAATGGATTAATTAATGAGTCATCATTAGTCGGATCTTCACACAGAAGCAAAGCAATAGTCTTACAGTTTTGAGTCCTTAAATTACTGGCATTCTTATCGACTTTGTAGTTAAGTTCCTTCGCTATGGATTGGATCCGCTCACGAGTTTCAAGGTTCACCAGAGGACTGTTTCTCAGAGCCCTAGATACTGTTGATTGAGATACGCCTGCGCGATATGCAATGTCGATCGAAGTGGCTTTCAATGCCATTAAACTAAGCACCTTATTATTGTTTTATTCTAACGCTAAGTAGTAATAACATTATTGCAGATAAATTCTAGACTCTGTTAGCCTGTATCTAGGCCATACCTTACGTATAGCCTGATTGCCGTTTCAATTAACGAACACTAAATTCCTAGCTCATTGAGCAGATCATCTGCGTCGTCAGCCATTGGTTTGTTATCTATTACCTGAACTAAGGGAGAAGCTTGAGACGCACCCTTCTGATTTTGTCCATGTTCAGCCAGAAGATCATCGGGATCAAATTCCTCTTCATCATCGAAATCATTAAGCTTGATAAACTCAGTCTTATCCATGGCAAACTCAAGATAGAATATATGATTACTTTGAGTTCGAAAAGACACTCTTCTCGCCACAGCCTCATCTAAATTTGTATCGATGGAGATGGTTAACTCTTTATTGATTGTCAGCATTTTTGGCTGACTTTGATTAATTGATGTCTGTAGTTGTTTATTCACCTTACTGATAAAGTCACCCAAAATCTGGTTCATCAACTCACCCATAA
Source organism: Shewanella psychrophila (assembly GCF_002005305.1). Classification (NCBI taxonomy): domain Bacteria; kingdom Pseudomonadati; phylum Pseudomonadota; class Gammaproteobacteria; order Alteromonadales; family Shewanellaceae; genus Shewanella; species Shewanella psychrophila. Next base: position 708,194 of record NZ_CP014782.1, on the reverse strand, counting down.
CATCACCGACTTCATCGGACGTATGAGAAAAAGCCAGCTCAGATTCCGGCATGCCCATCTGTTTCATGTAAGAGCGATAAATCTCTATTGCTGCAGGGGCGGAGAAATTGATCACGACTAATCCCGAAAAGCCTCCATCGAAAATAGAGAAACAACCGAGATCGGGCTTAAGACAAGTGCGGGTGATGCTCTGCACCATGGCGGCATGTGTCACTTGGCTTGCGGTAGTACTCGATAAGACATGAGCAACAGAATTACAAAGTTTGATTAAAATATCATCAGATGTGATGACATGGGATGTAGTAGTCATGAGGCCAACCCAAAAAGAATAATAATTAATTCTGCGCCCAATCAGCAAAAAAATCAAAGTGAAAACAATAAATTAACAGACGCAATCTAAAAAAACATTCAACCTATTACTTAAGCCACTGAATAGACATGATTTTAATCAACATTTCAAAGATGGCAAGAAAAAGTTGATATTAGCGCTTGGTTCTCTTTACAACATTTAAAGTGAATGAGCTGAACAAGCATTAACCTAGAAAAAGCTAATCGCTGCGCCGCCGAATCCCTGCAAACTATGAATACAGATACCGTAAACGTTGAGTCAATTCAAAGTCTACATACCTATACTTGCTCAATATGGGAGCAAACAGCTCCCATATTGAGCAAGGTAATCCCTGTGACTACGCATAATTGAATAATGCATAGTTTTGAAAAGATTTGCCCTAGTTAACTATGCTAAGCTACTGACTCTAATTTCAAAAATATTAGGTAACGGATAATCATGGCGCGAATGACGTTAGCAGTTCATTCTCAACTCTACAGCATACATAGCTTCAGCCCGGATGCTCCGATAGCCCCTGAGATTTTTCAGCAAGAGATGTTTTTTGTGGGAAAAACCAAGGATGAGCTATCCGTTGTAGTGCCTACACATCTGCCTTTAGATAGCTTAGAAGAGGAAAAAGGTTGGCGTTGCTTCGAAGTCATGGGTCCATTAGGCTTCTCTATGACTGGTATTCTCTCCAGTGTCTCCGGCACGCTGGCAGATGCAGAGATCAGTATATTTGCCATATCAACCTTCGATACCGATTATATTTTGGTAAAAAAAGACAAACTCGCCCAGGCCATCACAGCATTAAAGAAAAAGAACTTTATCATAACCGAGTATTAAGTCCCTTCATTCCAATTTTAAGAGCTCTTGCTATGTACGAAAAATCAGTCACTATAACGGCTACTCATGGTATTCATACCAGACCCGCAGCACTACTGGTTAAAGAAGCCAAAACCTATACATGTGATGTCTTAGTAGAATGTAACGGTAAACAAGCCAGTGCCAAGAGCTTGTTTAAACTGCAAACATTAGGCTTATATAATGGCGTAACGGTTAGAGTATTTGCCGAAGGTGAAGAAGCAGAACAAGCCGTAGAGAGAGTCTCGGAGCTTTTAATCACACTCAGCTAAAAGATGTACCCCATCATCAAGTCATTCGTCATAGGAAAACAGTATGTCCATTTCGGGAATTGTTGTGTCACCTGGTATCGCCTTCGGTCAATCTAGAATACTTAATCAACACAACACAGAATTGGATTACCGGGTTTTGCCATTAGCGCAAATTCCAGCCGAGCAAACCAAGCTCTCTACTGCGATAACACAGTTTGTCACCTCATTGACTATCAGCTTACAAAGTTTACAAGCAGATTGTGAAAATTATCAGTTAATCGAGGCCGATATAATACTGCTAGAAGATGATGAGCTTATTGCACAATTACAGTCATCCATTGCCGATCAACAATTCACTGCCAGTGTCGCCGTCGAGCGAATTTTCACTCAACATGCAAATCAGCTAAGGGCCATGGAAGATCTTTATCTTGCTAATAGAGCCCAAGACATAGAGTGTCTGGGCAGCCGCTTGATATCAGTAATCAACGGTAATCTCAAACATGAGCTGCAAAACCTCAGTGGACCGACAATATTATTCGCATATGATCTCACCCCAGCCGAATTTGCCACTCTGCCACTGGATAAGATTAATGGCATAGTGCTGAAAACAGGCGGTTTAACCAGCCATACTGCCATCCTAGCCAGAAGCGCAGGGGTCCCAGCCTTACTCAGTTGTGATTTCGACATCATAGATGTAAATGAATCCCTAAAGGATAATCAAGCCGTGGCTCTCGATGCCTTATCTGGTGTTTTCCACATAGAACCAGATTCTGATGTTCTGGTGAAGCTTAAACAACTTGGCGAAAATGATTCGTTAAGAAAAGCTCAGCTACAGAAATACAAAGACCAACCTATGGTAACTAAGGACTTACACAGAGTCGCCTTGCTAGCCAATGTAGGATGTTTAAGCGAGATAGGTCACTTATCCGATGTGGGAGCCGATGGCATAGGCTTGTTTCGTACCGAGTTTATGTTGATGAATGCCAGCGAGATGCCATCGGAAGAAGTGCAGTACAGGCTATATTGTGATGCGTTACACTTGTTAGATGGTAAGACTTTCACCATAAGAACCTTGGACATAGGTGCCGATAAGGAGCTTCCCTGCCTGTCTCTACCAACAGAAGACAACCCGGCACTGGGTTTTCGTGGTGCCAGATATTCACTCGCTCACCCAGAGTTACTGAAAGTTCAGTTGAAGGCCGTACTTAGGGCGGCAAATCATGGTCAAATAAGATTGATGTTCCCAATGGTCAATCAAGTGGAAGAACTGGACAAGCTTTTCGACATCATCGAGGAATGTAAAACAGAACTCGTTGATGAGGAGCGTGGATATGGCCAACTTAGTTACGGCATAGTGATAGAGACGCCGGCGGCGGTACTGAACCTGCCCTCTATGCTTCCCAGGCTAGACTTTATCAGTATAGGGACTAACGATCTCCCCCAATATACCATGGCGGCAGATCGGACTAATCCTGTGTTAACTAAAGCTTACCCTTCACTGTCACCGGCCATTTTAGCACTCATTAAGATGACGATTAACACGGCTAAGCCTGTTAGGGTCCCTATCTCTTTGTGTGGTGAGCTTGCCACGAGTCCCAATGTCGCGGCAATTCTTGTAGGAATGGGCATAGATGAGCTCAGTGTCAGCCCATCTTCCCTACTGGAGCTTAAATCTTCACTGTGCAATCACACCCTGGCTACCTATCAGCAATGGAGCCAACAAGCATTATCGATACAAAGATTAGATGAATTAAATGATTATGTGTCACACTGTTACTGACTGATATTATTCAGTATGCTGGTGATGACAAGCGTAATAACAATAAGATAGAAATTGTACTAGGGGATAAGAAATGGGTTTTTTAAGCCGTATCAGACGATTAATGTCAGGGCAAACCGACCTAGTTGGAGGCATAGATGTTTATGCCCCCGTATCAGGCGAGATAGTCCCAATTGAAAAGGTACCCGATGTGGTATTTGCCGAGAAAATTGTCGGCGATGGGTTAGCCATAAACCCTAAGGGTAAACAGATCGTCGCGCCAATTGATGGCACTATAGGAAAAATATTCGAGACCAACCACGCGTTCAGCATAGAATCCCCACAAGGGCTGGAATTGTTCGTTCATTTTGGTGTGGGCACGGTGGAATTACGAGGCAATGGCTTTACCCGTCTAGCAGAAGAAGGTCAGGAAGTAAAAATGGGGGAACCCATCTTAGAATTTGATATGGGTTATCTCAAAGAACAAGTCGAGAGTCTTCTGACACCGGTCGTTCTCGCCAACATGGAAGATATTCAATCATTAGATAAAAGGCAAGGCTCTATCGAAGCTGGCAAAGATGTCATCTTCACCGTCGTGCTCTGATATCAAGCTAAACGAGTAACAGCTCATCCCTTCACTGACTCTAAGCTCAGTGAAGGGATATAACTTCCCTTTCAATCAAGAAAAATTCACCTTTAAACCAGTCTCGCCTTGAGCCAAAGTCATGGCAATGCCACAATGCGTGCAAATAACAATTCATGCATCTCCTAAGTCAGCCAGTCAACTGACATTAGTGACACAAGCATGAACATCTGCTTTTAAAAATGGAGTAACTACCTTGACTCTCTACGGCATAAAAAACTGCGATACGGTACGTAAAGCCAGAAAATGGCTCCAAGTTAATCAACCTCAGGTTGCTTTTCATGATTTTCGCGAAGATGGACTCGAGAAAGATCTATTGAGTAGCTGGGTCGCCATGGCTGGCTGGGAAACCCTATTTAATAAGCGCAGCACCAGCTTTCGAAACCTGTCCGATGCCGATAAATCAGATATCGATCAAGACAAGGCCATTGATCTGATGCTCGCCCATCCTACGCTGATCAAGAGACCCGTATTGGTTGCCGCCGATAAAGTACAAGTTGGCTTTAAAGAAGCCGAATACCAAGAATGGTTCAAGCTATGAGCCAGAATGTATTAACGCTTGCCCAAGATTTAATCTCTCGTCCATCGGTCACACCACTAGATGAAGGTTGCCAGCAGTTAATGGCTGACAGATTAGCTAAGGCTGGCTTCGACATTGAGCCTATGGTGTTTGAAGACACCACTAATATGTGGGCCAGACGTGGCACCGAAAAGCCAGTATTTTGCTTCGCTGGCCATACAGATGTGGTCCCTGTAGGCGATCTCAATCGCTGGCACACGCCTCCATTTGACCCTGTCGTTATCGATGGCTACCTCCACGGCCGCGGTGCCGCTGATATGAAGGGCTCACTCGCCGCCATGTTGGTCGCTACCGAACGTTTCGTGAAGAAGAACCCAGATCATAAGGGCTCTATCGCCTTCTTGATAACCAGTGATGAAGAGGGACCTTTCATCAACGGTACCACTCGCGTCATAGACACTTTAGAAGCCAGAAATGAGAAGATCACTTGGTCTCTGGTCGGTGAACCATCATCGACTCATAAGCTAGGTGATATCGTCAAAAATGGACGCCGAGGGAGCCTGACCGGCAATCTTACCGTCAATGGCATTCAGGGCCATGTGGCCTACCCTCACCTTGCGGACAATCCTATTCATAAGGCGATGCCAGCCTTAGATGAATTGGCCAAGATGCATTGGGATAAGGGCAATGAATACTTCCCGCCCACCAGCTTCCAGATAGCCAATATCAATGGCGGTACAGGCGCATCTAATGTGATCCCTGGAGCATTAGAAGTCATGTTTAACTTCCGATATTCAACCGAAGTCACCGCAGAAATACTCATTCAGCGCGTGCTAAATATCTTAGATACCCACGGTTTAGAGTACGATATCGACTGGATCTACAACGGTCTGCCCTTTCTCACCGGAGATGGGCCTCTGCTCGATGCAACTCGAGCAGCAATCAAGCAAGTCACGGGAACAGACACAGATCCACAAACGACCGGAGGCACCTCAGATGGACGTTTCATCGCGCCTACTGGCGCACAAGTGATAGAACTGGGTCCGGTTAATGCCACGATTCACAAAGTGAACGAGTGCGTAAAAGTGGATGACATCGAGCAACTGGCACTTTGTTATGAAGTGATATTGGAAAAATTACTTTGCTAAACTCCATGGCGGCCTATGGCCTTAATTCAAGCCACTTAGTAGAACATCAAGGTCATAAACTCGAGCGTAGAACCCGAGATGCGTTCATAGATATGGCCCGTGCAGCCGACTGCTATGGGGTAACACTCCAGCTCTGTTCCGGTTACCGTGACTTCAAAAGACAAGTTAAGATTTGGAACGCCAAGGCCAATGGTAAACGGCCTGTTTTAGACCTTAAGTCCCAGACCGTCTCTCTCAAGGGTAAGTCACCCAATGAGATCATCGATTTGATCTTAATTTGGTCTGCACTGCCCGGCGCCTCACGCCACCATTGGGGAACCGATATAGATGTCTTTGATGCTACAGGTATCGAACAAGGTGATTTACAACTGGTGACCGCCGAATACTCACAAGGTGGACCTTGTGCCAAGCTTCACCTCTGGTTGCTAGAACATGCCGCTGACTTTGGGTTTTACTTTCCCTTTCAACAAGGATTAAGCGGCGTCAGCCCAGAGCCTTGGCACTTGAGCTATTACCCGGTATCCAGTGACATTTTAGAAAGTTTCGATGTGGAATGTTTAAAGCAGACGATAATAGACTCAGACATTATATTTAAAAATGAAATACTGTCACGCCTGCCTGCTTTAACACAAGAATATGTGTTTAAGGTCGCACCGCCTCCTGAGTAGGCACGCTTAAGTCACAGGATTAAGTAAGCTATACCCAGTAGAAACGGCCTCAAAGTTAATGCACGAACACCGTTTAGATAACACACCAATCGAACTCTTATGACCCATGAAGACAGCAGGAAATATGAATTTTTCATCCGCAAGAAAACAGATAACCATAGATAACAAAAGTCTGAATTACTTAGATATAGGCACAGGTCCGGCACTATTATTCGGCCACAGTTATCTTTGGGATTCTAAGATGTGGGCCCCTCAAATAGAGCACCTATCCAAGCAATATCGTTGTATCGTGCCCGACTTATGGGGACATGGTGAGTCTGACTCTCTTCCTGAAGCGACACGCTCATTACAACATATCAGTCAGCAGATGCTGCAATTAATGGATAGCCTGTCGATAGACGATTTTTCAGTGATTGGTTTATCAGTTGGTGGTATGTGGGGCGCAGAACTGGCACTCGCCGCGCCGACGCGTGTCAAAACATTAGTCATGATGAATTCCTTCATTGGTTATGAGCCGGAAGTCGCCAGAGCTAAGTATTACGCTATGCTGGATATTATCAAAGAAACCCAAGGCGTTCCGGCGCCACTTATCGAGCAAATCGCGCCACTGTATTTCGCCAAAAATGTAGAGCAGGATGCACCCGAACTGTTTAACACATTTAAACAATCTCTCGCCAATATAGGCACGGGACGTATCGAAAGTATTTGTCGATTAGGCAAGATCATTTTTGGTCGCCGTGACACCATGGATGACATAGATAATTTGGCTTTACCTTGTTTGATCATGACTGGACTAGAAGACACTGTACGACCTGTGTTAGAAAGCTATCTGATGCACGATGCCATAGACGGCAGTGAATTTATCCATATTCCCAAGGCTGGTCACATCTCGAGTTTGGAACAGCCAAACTTTGTCAATACTGAGTTGAGTAAGTTCCTCTCTAAGCACTTATCTAATAGCTAAATAATTTATTAAATCAATAGCTAATAATCATTGTGGGAGGATCACCTCCTCCCACAATTTTAAACTGGACATTCCCCCCCTCTCTGACTTTCCCACCATAATCCCATTGAATTTAAGATTAAAATATCGCGCCCATGTGAACTTTCAACAATTACCTACTACCTTTAAGCAGAGTTAAGTCATTAAAAAGGTTTGGCAATGAGAAAGAGTTCACTGGCAATAACCATAGCCGCATTAATATATACACCTATGATTTTAGCTGAGGTCAACATCAATGGATTTGCCTCCATTGTTGCAGGCTCGAGTTTAGATGACGACAAAGCCTATTACGCATACGACAAAGAGATAAACTTTGAAAATGATAGTAAAATTGCGCTTCAGTTTTCAGCTGATCTGGGTGAGGGATTAAGAGCCACCGCCCAAGTAATCTCCAGGGGTTCTAATGATTTTAAACCTGAATTTGAGTGGGCTTATATCTCCTATGACATCAGCGATAATTTTATGTTGATGGCGGGTCGACAGAGGTTCAATTTATACAAATATTCAGATTATATAGATGTGGGATACGCCTACCATTGGATCACTCCACCCAGAGGTGTCTATTCTTTGCCTTTTAATTCAGGTGAAGGTGTTGGTTTGCTTTATAACGATTTGTGGGGGGAGACAGAAGCTGGACTCACGTACAAATATATCACATCCTCGATCTCAGATTATCAACCCATAGGCTCAGATGCGACGCCCTCGCCTTTTTCCGCTAAGGGTCACATCATCAATTTAAGTTTTATCACTGAAGCATTTGAATATGGGCTCAACATCGGCCTGATAGAGGAGTACTCCTACGAGCTCCCTGATCTTTTGGCCTTAGGTGCAGCAATTTCAGACACGGGCGTGTTTCCCCAAGAAATTGTTGACGACTTATTGCCCATAGATGATGGCGCAACACTCATAGGTGCACATATAAAATATAATGCCGATAATTGGTTTATGCTTGCCGAATATACTGTTACCGAATTGGATCCAAGTTCACTGTCCGATACCACATCAGGGTACATCTCCGGCGGAGTGATTTTCAATGACTTAACCTTTCATCTCACCTATGGAGTTGATGAAGGGACGCCCCAGATGGATGCTTATGAGTCTATGCTTCCCATCTACACGGCACTCCCTCTGGCTAACCAAGTCGCCTTGGCGCCACTCTTATTTGGCACACAAGCAGCCTTAAAGGCTCAAGAAGAGGACAGTAGCTATTACATAGTGGGCACCCGCTGGGATTTTCATCCATCTGCAGCCCTGAAGATTGAATACACGTACTACTCAGATGACTATAGCGATGGCAGCGATTCGCAGCTGCTGGCAATGGCTGTAGATATGGTATTTTAAGTATTTGTTTGCAGTGAATAAGGAGTCCATAATGAACAGATGTTTTCGCTGTTTTATCTCCCTGATCAGCCTTATGTTCTGTTTTGCGGCGACGGCGGAAGTGGCCGTGGTGGTACACCCTTCTAATCCTGCTAGCCTCTCTATTCAAGACATATCCAGAATTTATCTAGGTAAGATCAAATCATTTCCCGGTGGCTCTAAAGCTATTGCTCTGGATCAAAAACAAGGAAGCCTTGAGAGGATGGCATTTGTTAAACACGTTCTCAATAAATCTGAGAGCCAGCTTAAATCCTACTGGTCTAAACGTCTATTTTCGGGTCAGGGTCAGCCGCCAATAGCCGTTGATACTAATGCTGATGTCATGGAGCTCATCAGTGCGAACCCGAATATGATAGGCTTTGTCGACGCACAAGCCGTCAATAACAGTGTCAAAGTCGTCGCCACCTTCTAACTCTTCCACACTAAAAACCAACTCGATTAACAGAAATTTAAAAACTTCTGTTAATCGTTAATTAATGTTAACCCTGTATCTTACTGAATAGACCACCAAAGTGAACAAAGGATGCTAGAATGCATTTTCGTCACAATCGACTCTTAATTACTTAATTTCTGTGAACAAATGAAAATACTAAAACCCCTATTTGACAATAATCGCCGTTGGGCCGAACGTATCGTACAAGAGAAGCCTGATTTTTTTGAGCTGTTGGCGAAACAGCAAAACCCTGAATATCTGTGGATTGGCTGCTCCGATAGTCGTGTACCTTCGAATCAAATTATCGATCTCATGCCTGGGGAAGTTTTCGTCCATAGAAATATCGCCAACATGGTGATTCATACGGATCTCAACTGTTTATCTGTATTGCAATATGCAGTTGAAGTGCTAAAAGTGAAACACATCATGGTTGTCGGCCACTATGGCTGTGGCGGCGTGAAAGCCTCTATGGGTAAACAAAGACTCGGGCTTATCGATAACTGGCTGGGGCACATCAGAGATATTCACCGCCTTCATAACGCAGAGCTCAATCAACTGGGTGAACAGGAGAAGTTCGATCGTCTCTGTGAACTCAACGTCATCGAACAAGTCGGCAATGTCAGCAGCACCAATATCGTTCAAGATGCTTGGGCAAAAGGACAGAATGTCTCCGTTCATGGGTGGATTTACAGTGTCGAAAATGGCTTGCTATCAGATCTTGATGTTACCGTCGACAACGAACAGTTTAAAGCCGAAATCGATTAATTTATCTGTACCAGCCCTTAAATCCCCTAATATTTAGGGGCTTGATGTACAGGCTTTACCCTATCTCTTCAATATCTTGCTTTTTTAATTAAATAATCCTTAATAAACATCGCAGTTTTTAGCCTAACCCAGTTATAATCCTTCAGTTATGATTTATATCTCGCGCAGATAAGCGCAGCGAATTCTAAGGAAATTTCCATGCCCGGTTTTGAATTATTTGGTCCTGAAGAGAAGCAAGAAGTTGCAGACGTAATGGAGAACGGTTTTACTTTCCGTTATAACTTTGATCATATGCGTAATGACCGCTGGAAAACGCGTGAGATGGAGCAGCTACTGTGTGAAAAAATGAATGTGAATCACGCTCACCTTCTTTCAAGCGGTACAGCTGCACTGCAAACAGCACTAGCCGCTGCGGGGATTGGTGCCGGCGATGAGGTTATCGTCCCTCCCTTTACGTTTGTCGCCTCAGTAGAAGCGGTTTTCATGGCCGGCGCAGTACCAGTTTTTGCCGAGATTGATGAGACACTTTGTCTATCACCAGAAGGCATCGAAGCTGCGATCACCCCCCGTACTAGGGCGGTTAACTTAGTCCACATGTGTGGTTCTATGGGTAAGATGGATGAAATAAAGGCCATCTGTGATAAGCATGATCTTGTTCTGCTAGAAGATGCCTGTCAGGCTATCGGCGGCACATACAAGGGCCAAGCCCTTGGCACAATCGGCGATGTAGGCTGTTATTCATTTGACTCAGTAAAGACCATCACTTGCGGTGAAGGCGGAGCCGTTATCACTAACAGTGAAACCATTTACAATCACACTCATATGTTCTCTGATCATGGCCACGACCATGTGGGCAACGACCGCGGCGCCGAAGACCATCCAATCATGGGTCTCAACTTCCGCATCTCAGAAATGAACTCGGCCATGGGTCTAGCACAACTTCGTAAACTCGATACCATCATCGAGATCCAGCGCAAGCATAAGAAGCTCATCAAGGATGCCATTGGCGATATCGCCGAAATCACCTTCCGTGAGCTGCCTGATGCAGAAGGTGATTCGGCTGGTTTCCTAACATTTATGATGCCAACAGAAGAGCGCACCATAGAGATCAACAAAAAATTAGCTGAAAATGGCGTTGACGGTTGTTTCTACTGGTATATCAACAACTGGCATTACCTAAGCAATTGGAAACACATTCAAGAGCTTAAATCTTGCTCTGCACTGCCGATCACATTAATCGAAGATCGTCCAGACTATACTAAAGTCTCGGTGCCTAAGTCTGATGCAATCATGAGCAAGACCATCTCTATGTTGATAAAACTCTCCTGGACTGAAGCAGAAATAGCCCAGCGCATCGAGAACATAAAGAAAGCCTTCGCATAACCCCATATTATAATTGCGCCTTACATTAAGGCGCAATTTCACATTTCAACGGAGAATGTTGTAATGAGTTTTAAAAATTTCAAATGCGTGCCTAAAATGATTTTTGGACGTGGCTCATTCGTAGACCTAGATCTGGTATTAAGCGAAGAGCGCAAGACTGAAGACGATTTCGTCGTTTTTCTTGTGGATGATGTGCATCAGGACAAGCCGCTAGCGGCTCGTGTTTCCGTTAAAGGCCATGATCTACTTATCTACGTTAACGTTGACGATGAGCCATCGACTAAGCAAGTCGACGCATTAACTGAACAGGTACAAGCCTTCAATGGTAAGCTTCCTGTGAGTGTTGTGGGTCTGGGTGGTGGTTCAACTCTGGATTTAGCCAAGGCTGTGTCTTTGATGCTAACCAATCCGGGTGGCAGCGCCATGTACCAAGGTTGGGATCTCATCAAGAACCCGGCTATCCACCATATTGGTATTCCAACAATTTCAGGCACAGGCGCAGAAGCATCACGCACTGCAGTGTTGTGTGGACCTGTGCGTAAGCTGGGCTTGAACTCAGATTACACGGTATTCGATCAGATCATTATGGACTCTGAACTTATCGATGGTGTTGAGAAAGATCAATGGTTCTATACCGGAATGGATTGCTTTATCCATTGTGTTGAATCACTCCAGGGCACATTCCTTAACGAATTTGCTAAAGCCTTCGCTGAGAAATCTATGGATCTTTGTCGTGAAGTCTACATAGACGATCATGCAGAGAAAGATGATAAGTTGATGATGGCCTCATACATGGGCGGCATGAGCATAGCCTACAGCCAGGTTGGTGCCTGCCACGCCGTGTCTTACGGTTTAGGTTACGTACTGGGTTATCATCACGGTATAGGCAACTGTATCGCCTTCGATGTACTCGAAGACTTCTACCCTCAAGGGGTTGCAGAATTCCGTACCATGATCGAAAAACATAACATCACTATCCCGAAAGGTATCTGTAAAGATCTTCCCGATGAGACTATCGCTAAGATGGTTAAGGTCGCTAAGAGCATGGGCCCACTATGGGAAAATGTCTATGGCCCTAGTTGGGAAGAAAAAGTCACCGATGAGATGCTAACTGCACTCTATCGTCGCATGTAGAGCTATTGAGATGCTAACGGCACACTATGTGTCATCGCATGTAATAATGCTGACTGCTTGTTACTAATGAGGGCTCAATTGAGCCCTCATCTATTGAACTAGAATTGTAAAATGATAGGTAAATCCCATGAATGTTACCCTGTTAATCCCGGCACGCTATGGTTCAAGTCGTTTTCCAGGAAAACCACTAGCCCCGATTAACGGCAAGCCTATGATCCAGCATGTTGTTGAGCGTGCATCATTAGCCAAAGGCCTGACCTCCATCTATGTGGCCACTGACGATGTTCGTATCAAAGACGCTGTTGAAGCCTTCGGTGGTAAAGTAATAATGACCAGTCCAGAAGCCGCTTCAGGTACAGACAGAATTGAAGATGCCATTACCCAATTGGGCTTGAAAGATGATGACCTTATTGTCAACCTTCAAGGCGATCAGCCGTTGATCGATCCTATCTCAATCGAACAGATCATTAGCTTGTTCCAACGTCATCCCGGTGAGTTCGGTATGGCCACCTTAGGTTTTGAGATCACTGAGAAGAGTGAACTTGACGATCCTAAACACGTGAAAATGGTGTTCGATAACGATTTTAATGCCCTATATTTTTCCCGTGCTCGTATTCCCTTTGGCCGTGACACCAGCGAGTATCCTGTGTACAAGCATTTAGGCGTCTATGCCTATACCAGAAGTTTCGTATCCACTTTTGCTAAACTTCCATTAGGACGTTTAGAAGATCTTGAGAAGCTTGAACAGCTCAGGGCACTGGAACATGGCCATAAGATCAAAGTCGCTATCAGTGCCTTCGACTCACCCGAGGTCGATACCCCTGAAGATATCCGCATCTGTGAAGCAAGACTGGCGGTAGATTAAATAAGACAAAGCCCACCTTACGGGCTTTGTTTTACTCCTTTGAGAACATTGATTAAGGGTACTCATGTCTGATCTTGAAACTTGGCTCATCATCATTCTCGTTATTGGCGTGATAGCCAGTAATCTTGCCGTGCTCAAATACAGTGCTAAATATAAAATGACTCAATTCGGTAAAGACACTAAGCTCAGCGCTAAAACGAAGAAGCCATCCAGCCCTAAGGATAAGGAAAACTCAGAGCCATCCGATCAAAGCACGGTTAATCCGACAACTAAGACCGATGATTTAGAAGATGACAAGACGAATAAAGATGGCAAATCTGGCACATCAAATTAGCACTAAGCATTTAAGCTCTTAGACCAATCACAGTTTATTCCTTAGCCATTTTTTCCTAGGCACAAATCCCCGTCTGCTCTGTTATCGAGTTCATGCACTATACTCATTGCTGTCTGAGTAAATAATGAGACATGGACATGACGCTACTAGAGCTGATTGGGAATACCCCTCTACTGGATCTGAGTTTTCTCAGTAAAACACAAGAGCGTATCAAACTATTCGCTAAAGCCGAATGGCGTAATCCTGGGGGGTCCCTCAAAGACAGGCCAGTCAAAGCGATGTTGTTGAATGCCATTGGATCCGGCGAGCTAGTATCAGGAAAAACCATACTCGACTCCAGCAGCGGCAATGCCGGTATCTCTTACAGCATGATAGGTGCCGCCCTGGGTTTTCCAGTCACTATCGTCATTCCCGGCAACGCCAGTAATGAACGCAAGCAACGTTTACTGGCCCATGGCGCGACACTCATCGAAACCGATCCCCTAGAAGGCTACGATCAGGCACTACGTCATGTGCGTGGGCTTTATGCCGATTCAAAAGACAAATATTTCTACTGCGATCAATACAGCAATCCATTCAATGTCCAGGCTCATTTTCACGGCACCGCTAACGAACTACTGCAGCAAAGTCCCGACCCTATCACCCACTTTGTCTGCGGTGTCGGTACAGGCGGCTCATTAACAGGTATAGCTAGGCGGCTGAAACAGACTAACGCCGACATATGCATTGTTGGTGTTCGTCCAGAAGTCTGGCCTGGCATAGAAGGCTTAAAGCCCCTGGGGCAACCGGAGGACATCATACCTGCAATCTATGATGCTGGCCTAGTCGATGAATGGGTAGACATCAGCGCCGACGAAGCTAAGGAAATGTGTCTAAAGATGGCCAGTTATGGCTACTTCCTCGGTCAGTCTTCCGGCGCTTACTTGGCCGCGTGTGAAAAGTTAATGCAGAGTCTATCTTCTGGCGTCGTCACCACCTTATTGTGTGACTTAGGTGAACGCTATATCAGTTCAGGGCTGTGGCAGTGATGAAGGCGAGTTTAACGATTCAGTCAGCCAAAACTTGTTGACTAGACAAACCAGAGGAGCTTAGATGAGTATCGAAATAACCAGATTAATCGAGGCTCAATTCTTAGCCCATGCTAAGACCTGTTACCCCCATGAATGCTGTGGCTTCATTACGGGTATACAATCAGGCTTGGCATTCTCTAAGGCCAGCTATTACCTCCCCTGTCATAATACCTTAGTGGAAAAGTCACGGCGTTTCCTTATCGACCCTCTACAGTATCAAGACGCAGAAGACAGGGCCGATGAGCAGGGACTAGATATCATCAGCATAGTCCATTCTCACCCAGACCATAACCATGATCCCTCCGAATTTGACCGCTTACATGCCTGGCCAGGGCTGAGTTACATCATCATTTCGGTTCTTGAGGGCCAGGTGAGCAGTTATCGCTCCTGGCAACTCAGGGAAGATCACAGCCAATTTGATGCAGAAGACACGTTAATAGAAGATGAATCATGAAAATGAAAATAATGAAAATTAAGCTCCCTTCCACACAACGACGATTTACCGGCAATCAGAAGCAGAAGTCATGCTAATAGAGGATGAGTCATGAAGATGATAATGAAAATCCCTTCCCCACTGCGCCGATTTACCGACAATCAGATGCAGATAGAACTCGATGGCCTAACAGTAAAAGAAGCCCTCAATGAACTGTTTAAGCGCTATCCGGATATCAAACCTCAGATCATGGATGACACAGGTGACTTACGAAATTTTGTTAACCTGTATCACAACAAGGTAGATATCCGTCAGCAAGAGGGTCTAGACACTGAACTCCAATCCGGCAGTGAAGTAAGGATAGTCCCAGCCATTGCCGGTGGTAGCGAACTCGATACTCCTTTGTCACCCAATGAGCTCAGTCGCTATAGTCGACATATCCTCTTGCCTGAAATTGGAATACAAGGGCAAGAATCCCTGAAAAATGCCAGCATCTTGATCATCGGGGCTGGCGGACTCGGATGCCCATTAGCACTCTATCTGGCCGCCGCCGGCGTTGGCCACTTAGGTCTTGTGGACGATGATGTCGTCGATGAATCTAATCTTCAGAGACAAGTGCTGTTCAGCGTCGATGACATCGGACAGCCTAAGGTCGATTGTGCTAAGCGGCGTCTCGAGCGGCTCAACCCAAACATTAACATCACCGTTTATTGTGAACGCCTCACTTCAGACAATGCACTCAAGATCATTGAAGACTACAATATCATCATAGATGGCACTGATAACTTCCCTACCCGATATCTGGTCAACGATGCCTGTATCTTACTCAACAAACCTAACATCTACGGCAGCATCTTTCGCTTCGACGGTCAGGCCAGTGTATTCAACTATCAAGCCGGTCCCTGTTATCGCTGCCTTTATCCTGCTCCGCCACCTCCAGGTCTCGTGCCCTCTTGCGCCGAGGGCGGTGTACTCGGTGTATTACCCAGTATCATAGCCTCTATACAAGCCACCGAAGCCATCAAGATGATCACCAGTATCGGCTCCCCACTATCCGGGCGTCTGCTCTTATATGATGCCTTGGCCATGGATTTTGAGTTTCTTGCCATAGTCAGAAACCCTGACTGCCCCATCTGCGGCGATACCCCATCCATTACAGAGCTCATCGACTATCAGGCATTTTGTGGCCTCTCTCACACCAGTGAGGCTAAGTCCTATAAAGAGATAGAAGCCAAGGCGCTTAAAGCCTGGATGGATAGAGATCAGAGCGTGTGCCTTATCGATGTTAGAGAACCCTTCGAGCGGGCCATATGCATGATAGCGGGGAGTCAATATATCCCCATGCAAGAGTTCGATGCTCATCTGGCCGAGCTAGACCCGGATCTAGAGTTGGTTATTCACTGTAAACTGGGCGGCCGCTCGGCTAAAGTGTGTGATAAGCTGACAGCCCTAGGTTTTAGCAAGGTGACCAATCTCAAGGGGGGCATCTTGGCCTGGATTGACCAGGTTGATCCCAATCTGACCCGTTATTGACGGGGATCTCAATACCAGAAAAATGGCACAAAAAACCGGCATGGTGAACCATGCCGGCTTGGCGTTTTACTAGTATTATACCTATTGGTATTACCTAGATATTACTGCATATCGACCTTAAGCGTCACACCCGAATGGCTACCGCCAACCATGATGTAGTGCCAGCCATTTGCCAGCCCATTGACCGTGATCGTTTCAGTATTACCTGACGTGTTTGATATCTGGGTGTAGGTTGAGCTGCTCGGCCAACCTGAATTACTGTAATAGAGCGCCACATCACCGCTGCCATGTTGAGTACGAATAACGGTGCTGCTCAGCCCATCGGCGTAGAAGTAGAAATACATATCACTGCCCGATGTCACACAGATTGGGTTAGCCGACTGTACTTCGATGTAATCCACCGCCGCTTGAGTACCACAGGCATTAATCAAGCCATTAGCCGGTACACTCGAGACAGTGACATCGGCAACACTACTGCCTGTAGCACCAAGGTTGTCGATCACAGTTAGAGTCACGGTATAGCTGCCAGCACTTGCATAGGCATGGCTAGGATT
The DNA here is from genome assembly GCF_002005305.1 of Shewanella psychrophila. Classification (NCBI taxonomy): domain Bacteria; kingdom Pseudomonadati; phylum Pseudomonadota; class Gammaproteobacteria; order Alteromonadales; family Shewanellaceae; genus Shewanella; species Shewanella psychrophila. Next base: position 691,126 of record NZ_CP014782.1, on the reverse strand, counting down.
AGCCTGAGTGCTGGTACTACCATCACCGAACACCCAATTGTAGCTGGTGATACTACCGTCGGTGTCACTAGATCCTTGACTGGAGAAACTAATGTTAGCGTTCACATCACCGGCATAAGGTCCATTTGCTGCGGCCGTTGGGGCAATATTCTGCGTGGCGCTGACAGTAGCCGTAGTGGTACTGGTATCGCTTAAGCCACCATTATCGGTAACCGTCAATGTGACCGTATAGTTGCCAGCAACTGAATATGCATGGCTAGGATTAGCCTGACTACTAACACTGCCGTCACCAAAATTCCACTCATAGCTAGCAATGCTGCCATCGGAATCATTAGAGCCTTGACTAGAGAAGCTAATACCTTGAGCCACATTGCCCGCATAGCCACCATTAGCATTGGCTGTCGGCTTAACATTCGCCGCTCCACCATCAAAACTTGCCGTTATGGTCACATCTGCGAAGGTACTGTAAGCTTTCAGGTTCACATACCAGATCCCTTCTGCTGGCGCAGCTTCAGTACAGGTCTCACTGTTGCCCCCCACATAAGGTCTACATACATAACTACTATCTGTAGGCTCAGCGCCCAATTGTGTATAGAGATCCGCATCACCTGTGCCACCAGTTACCTTAACCACAAGATTACTCGCGTTGGCAGGGACATTGACGAAAAACTTAGCAAAGTCACCAGTATTTGCCGAGATCCCTGACTGGGGAACACCATTCTTCAGCTCCACCAGATCTGAATTGGTGATGACAGCTGTCGTAGTAACACTGCCGATACCATCGAGGTCATCGGTAACCGTCAGGGTCACATTAAATGTCGCAGCAGATCCGTAAGTATGAACAGGATTGGCTTGATTACTGGTATTGCCATCACCAAAATCCCAGCTGTAGTTGACAATCGAACCATCTGAATCTACTGAGCCATTACTTGAGAAATTGATGGCTGCGCCCAGAGTTGCCGAGTATGGTCCGTTAGCCTGAGCTGTCGGCAATACATTGGTCGTTATCGGGTGATCATAAACTGCTTTAAGTGTCACTTCACTGTAGTCGAGAAATGCATCGATCATGATGTTGTAAGTACCGCCGAGATCGACTCCGGTAAATTCACAGACTTCTCTCAAACCTGGCGCCGCAAATGGCTTACAATCGGCAACAGAAGTCGTCGGGATAATATCACGACTGACATACAGATCCGGATCGGGTCCACCTTGAAGCGTACTGCCATAACCTGCCGGGATCTCAACCATGACACGAGTTGCATCATTGGGCACCGTGAAACTATAGTGCTTAGGCGCTGAGCCTTTAAGCGCCGCAAGCTTAGTTTCCTCGATTGCAGTCACGCGTTCACAGCCATTACACAGGGTAGGATCGTCCATAGCAACGATGATCAATCTGGCATTAGTGTAGGCCGAGAAAGCGTCTATGGTGATATGGTACGTCCCTGTGGTCTTAGGCCCCACAAGACCGATAAATTCCGGGGTTCCCGCCGAGCTAAAAGAGTGAAGATCATAAGTCCAGTTGGTACCGTCATAGCTAGGAGCCTGACCGTATCTTAAATACAAATCGGGATCTTCAGAGAAGCCGTCCAGATAAACAGCCATCACCTCGGTACCCACAGGCAGATCGATAGTATAAGTATTAATCTCTCCTTTTAAGGCCGATAGCCCGGGTAACTCCATCAATACCGTTCCTTCTGGCGGTGCATCGACACCTGAACCATCCCAGTTATGTGGAAAGCTTGATGTATAAGCACTCAGACCCACAGAAATTAAGTTGTCATCGGTCCACAGCGTCTTACGAGCCGGATGATTCAAGGCACCATACATACGCTGAGCCTGTTGCTGGGTAAACATGGCGTAATTATCAGTGTAATGCATGAAGTTTTCAGTATTGGTCGCCTGACCAAGACAGTTTTGTGCATTATTGGCCATAGACTGGCTACTCATCTGAGGCGTATCACAGACTCGGTCTCCCGTATGAGAACAGAAAATTTCGTTATCTGTATTACATTGAGCACCGTCAAATACATGGGGTAAGTTAAGCCAATGACCGAACTCATGGGTCAAAATAGAGCGAAAATTTTCATCAGTGTTGGTGCCTAGATAAGCACCGTTATAGACCACTCGGGCCAAGCCAGCATCTGACATAGATGTCGTTGGATACCAGGCTACACCAGAGTTATTGGTCGCGCCATCACCATCTAAATCATTCATGATATAGATGTTCATGTAGCGATAGTTATCCCAAGCATCCCCAGAAATTTCGGCATTTTTTGCGTCTCTGGCAGCATCGTTAGGCGCATCATAATTACCATAACCCGTCGCTTCGCCATGCCTGACAATGCCGTTAGTTGGGTTTCCCCAGGGATCGACTTGCGCAAGCACAAACTCGACATTCATGTTCTCTCTTATCGCTTGAAATTGGCTGGCGATAGGCCCATCTAAGATATTGAGTCCCTGGAAATCTTCGTTTGATCTTTTTAGCGCATTGGCAATAAGGCTGTCTGGTACACAGGAGCCCCCTGAATCACAGTTATGTATTGCGCCGTATACGTGAAATACCACAGGGACGATATACTCCCCCTGATCGGCATTACCGATAGATTGTACACCCACAGAAAAGCTAGCAGGACTAGATAAAGATTTCGACTGAGCTTGTTGCTGTGATTGTGATAAAGCCGAAGCGAAAAATAATCCTTCATTTGGACTCGGTACCCATGTTTGTCCATTACTGTCAGTACCACAGACCTGACCTCCGGATTTTAGGTGACTCGACATGGTATTTTTTTGTTGATTGCTATTGGCTTGGTTTATCTTATTGACCGACTGCCCGGCCCAAGCATGCCCTACAGGCAAACTAACGCACAGGGTCAGTGCTGTTAAGATAGCACCACCTTTAATGGTTTTTATCATTGTTATATTCTCGTTTTTATCAGGCTAAATTAACGTGGCGGGCCACTACAGAAGCCTCTGGTGCCACGATTTTTGTTCTGCGACTTATAGAGCTATCTGCTCATGACGCTTTTATTGTCTTGCCGGTGATATTTGCTTGTCGATATATAACCAATTTGAGTCAACACCATAATGATTGAACACAAATCATTCGATTAATCACCAAAAACTAAACTAACACATAAAATATATGATATACAATATTACAACATGTTATTAACGAGATTTATAGGTATTGGCAAGTAACGAGCGATAATGATCGAGAGCAATGAGGAGAAATGAGATAGGAACGCGCAGGGGTCGAAGCTAAGGTTATTTATACAAAACTAGGAAGCTAGGAAAAGTACACTGCAAAACTTGGCCAGTTCAATGTGTATCACAATCGGTTCCAGTAGGCGAAACCACCTTTCAAGCCACGGCTATTTCGCAGGCACTTGGCTATAGTGATCTATGATGTCTTGATAACTGCCACTTTCTTTAAGCTGGGCTATTCCGTTATCGAATGCATCTCTTATCTTGCTATCTCTAAAACCTGCCCGATAAGAAACACCTTCAGGAAGCAGATGATGCATAGATATAGCTGCGGAAGTATCGATACCCCGCATGGCTAAGGTTTTTCGATACCAGTTAAAAATATTGGTATCGAGAATGATGGTATCGGCCATACCTTTCCAAAAGTGCAGGCATTGCTCTTCCTGAGAAACCAGCCCATGCCAGCGGCTTGTATTCTCTCGATAAATTCGTGTAAAGTCATCCCCAAAATCTTCTTCGAATCCATGCCAACCCAGAAAATTTTTACCATTCAAGTCGGCCCAAGAATCGATTGTCAAACCAAGGCTTGTTTTAGTGAAGATCACATCATAAAACGTGATGTAGTCACCGGATAAGGCTATCTTGTCATTTTTTGCCGTGTATCTGGAGCTGATGTCGATTCTGCCTTTATCCAGCTCTCTCTGTAACCTCAGGTGAGAAAATTTCTGTACTTGAACCTGATACCCTTGCAGTTGCAGGGCTTCCTTAATTATATCAACCTCTATGCCGCCATCCTCCACCACATAAGGGGGGCGATCTAATGGCACCCCAAGGATAAGCTCTGGTTCTGGCAACTTATCGGCCGCATAAATGGGCAACGAGATCGCCAAAAATATTGGCACAGATAGGGCTACTAAGCACATCAACAAACTGCAGGTAATAGTGCAGAAAAATTTGTATAGGGAAGACTTCATCTCACTCACCTCTTATCTATTTATAGCAGTGATACCAACCGATATAAACTGCTTGCGAGACAAAATTTTATGAGCAAGGATTTAAATAGGAAAAATAAAAAAGCCAATCAGATAGCTGACTGGCTTAACACGCTTAGTGAGTGAAAATGAGTTAACTTACTTTTGCATTAACTCTTTCTCCAACGCCCGCGCTACGGCCTCGGGTGAACTGGAGTTACGGGCAAACAAGGAGTAAGCCACAGGGATCACCAACAAGGTAAACAGCGTAGCCACCAGAATCCCTGATAGCACCACCACGCCTATAACGAATCGAGTCTCGGCGCCCGCTCCCTGTGCCATTACCAGAGGTATTGCACCAGCGGCAGTAGTGATCCCCGTCATCAGGATTGGTCTGAGTCGTTGAGAGGCGGCTTGTATAATGGCCTGTTCAAACTCAAGCCCCCTGTCCCTTAACTGGTTAGCAAACTCGACAATCAAGATGCCATTCTTAGCCGCTAACCCCACCAACATTATGATGCCTATCTGGCTGTAGATGTTGAGGCTTTGATCCGTTAAGTAGAGTCCGATCAAAGCGCCAAGAGTCGCTAAAGGCACAGTTAACATGATCACCATAGGATGAATGAAGCTCTCGAATTGAGCCGCCAATACCAGAAATACGATGCCTAAGGCCAAAGCAAACACAAAATACATCGAGCTACCGGAATTTTGATAATCCAGTGACTGCCCTTTGTAACTGATAACGGCCTCGGCGGGGAGATACGTATCGGAAAGTTCATTGAGGTAATCCAGCGCCTCGCCTAAGCTGTATCCCTCAGCAAGGTTTGCCTCTAAGGTGATAGCTCGCATACGATTATAGCGATTAAGCCTGCTGGCATCGGCAAATTCTTCGACACTCACCAGATTCGATAAGGGGATCAAGACCTGACTCCTGTCCGAGCGAACATAGATGTTCTCCAGATCTCTGGCGGTATTTTGATTTTCTCGATTTCCCTCTATGATGACATCATATTCCTTGCCCTCTCGCATGAAAGTAGTCACTAGACGTGAGCCCAACATAGACTCTAATGTTCTGCCTATATGGGAGATAGAAACACCGAGATCCGCCGCCCTGTCTTTATCGATGATCACCCTCAGTTGCGGCTTAGTCTCTTGATAGTCATGATCCAATCCAACAAGGTTCGGATTTTCTTTAGCTTTCTCAAGAATAATGTCTCGCCATCTGGCTAACTCCTCGTAGCTGGGTCCACCCAGTACAAATTGCACCGGTTTTCCGACGCCACGACCGAAAGCTTGCCTCATCACAGGAAAGGCCCTGATCCCGGCGAGATCGGACAGTCGTCCTCGTATGTCTGTGGTGATTTCAGCTGCGCTTCTACGCACCGCCCAATCTTCCAAGACTATGATGGCCATGCCGTTAGAAAAATCAGCGCTGCTGCCGAAACTTCTCGGCGCCCTGATCAAGAGTCGCTTAATATCTCCACTGTCCACTAGAGGCATGAGACGTGCTTCGATCTCATCCATATAGGACTCGATATACTCGAAACTCGCGCCTTGAGGACCATTGACGATTAGAAACATCGAGCCCCTGTCCTCTCTTGGCGCAAACTCCTGAGGCACTAACTTAAACAAAGCAACACTGGAACCCAGTGCAACCACTATTAGCGAGGTCACGATCACCGGGTGGGACATGGCCTTGGTCAGCAGTAAGCGGTACTTATCTGCGACATAGCTCATACCGGCATCGACTTTGCGCACTAGCCAAGAATCGTCACCTGCGGGTTTAAGCAGTTTTGAACACATCATAGGGCTCAAGGTCAGCGCGACCAGACTCGAGAAGATCACGGCGGCGCTCATAGCAACGGCAAACTCCTTAAATAATTTACCTATGTCACCTTCGAGAAACGTGATCGGCATAAAGACTGCCACCAGCACCAGGGTTGTAGCGACAACAGCAAATGCCACTTCACGAGAGCCAAGGTAGGCCGCTTTTAATGGCGAATCCCCCTCCTCTATGCGTCGGTGAATATTCTCCAGCACCACGATGGCATCATCCACTACCATGCCAATAGCTAAGATCATGGCCAGTAAAGTCAATAAATTAATGGTGTAACCTAAGGCGTATAGCACGATAAACGTCGCCATCAAGGATACTGGTACGGTTAACGCCGGGATCAACATGGCACGTACACTGCCCAAAAACAGATAAATAACAATGATAACCAAGGACATGGCGATGAACAGGGTCTGATACACCTCCTTCACCGAAGCCTCAATAAATACAGAGCTATCATAGGAGCGTTTTATCTCCATTCCCGCAGGTAATGTCGGATTGAGCTCATCTACTAAGGCATTAGTTGCCCTCGACACATCTAAGGTGTTGGCCGTGGATTGCTTTGAGACCCCAAGGCCAATCATGGCCTCGCGGTTTCCCCTGAACATGATGCGATCTTCTTCTGAGCCTATTTCGACCCGAGCGACATCCCCAAGCTTAATTAAGTAACCATCGTCGCCCTCGCTCAGCACCAGATTGGAAAAATCCTCAACGGTGCGAAAACTGCGCTCCACGCGCACGGTAAAGTGCCGCTCTTTAGACTCGACTGAGCCTGCCGGTAACTCGACATTTTCAGATCTCAGCACCTTTTCTATATCGGCCACGGTTAAATTTCGCGCCGCTAGGGCTTGCCTATCTATCCAAATGCGCATGGCATATACCTTGCCACCACCAATACGAATATTCGCCACGCCATCGATAACGGATAGGCGGTCGGTTAGATAACGGCGGGCATAATCGGTGAGCTGCAACGTGGTCATCTGATCTGAGACCAGATTTAACCACATGATCACTTCATCACCACCATTGGCTTTCTGTACCTCAGGTGGCTCGGCCTCTTCGGGTAAGTTATTTAACAAGCCCGATACCCTGTCACGTATATCGTTTGCGGCGGCTTCGATGTCACGGTCGACATCAAATTCTAAGGTCACGGTAGAACGTCCATCACGGCTCGAAGAGCTGATATGACGTATACCTTCGACACCACTTATCCTGTCTTCCACTAGCTGGGTGATACGGCTTTCCACCACAGAGGCGCTGGCTCCGCGATAATTGGTCTGTATCGAGACAACCGGGGGATCGATATTGGGGTATTCTCTCAACGGTAATTTGTCGAACGCCACTAACCCAAAGGCGATAAGCAAAATGCTGATCACCGAAGCGAAGACGGGACGCTTGACAGAAAGGTCTGTTAACATCATGCGGTTGGCCCAACCTTAGCTTCTTTAAGGAAACTAAAACGCTCACTAAACTGAACCTTTACCTTGTCCCCAGGCCTGACCTTCAATATGCCACGGATGACGACCAGCTCATTTAACTCGACCCCTTCTAGTACTTCGACCCAACCGCGCTTGCGTAAACCTAAGGTAACCTGATGCTGAACAATGACATTCTCATCGTTAACCAAATAGACATAATGTCGATCCTGAATCGGGATGATCGCCGACTCAGGTAATATAAGCGCTTCACGGCTCTGTTGGATCAAGGTGACTTTCATTAACATGCCCGGCATCAATCGATTATCCGGATTGGGGATCTCTGCTCTGACGATAACGGCACGAGTGGTTGGATTGATCCGGCTATCGATGGAGATCACCTTACCTTTGAGCAATTCATCCGGGAATGCTACCGCAGTGGCTTCGACGGTTTTTCCTATGGCAAGAGATCCTAAGAAGCGCTCCGGCACAGAGAAATCCAATTTGATCACAGAAATATCATCTAAAGTGGTGATCACTGTGCCTGGGGTCAATAGGCTGCCTACGCTGACTTGACGCAGGCCTAATCGACCATTAAAGGGGGCTAATATCTTCCTGTCTGCTAGGGCTGCTTGAGATTGCTCCAATTCTGCCTTGGCGGTATCGATCAAGGTCTGTAGCCTGTCTCGTTCTAGCTCGGCTATGGTTTGGCTGGTGACCAAGGAGCGGATCCTGTCCAATTCACGTCTATGATCATTGACGCGCACTTTAGCCACTTTCACCCGAGCTCTCTGTTCTCTATCCTGAAGTTGAACCAGTAAACGACCTTTTTTAACGATGTCACCGTCTTCGAAGTTGATCTTGGTCGCCACTTCGGTGACTTTCGGAGTAACAGTTATCGATTCATTGGCCTTACTGGTCCCCAATGCTTCCACTTCATCACGTATAGGCTCAATCGTTGCCTTAGCCACCACCACGTTGGGTATGGGTCTATGTTTCTTGCCCGCAGTAAGCCCCTCAGGCGCGACTTGTTGATAGATAAACCAAGCAAGAGCCAAGATCGTTAACATTATTATTGTTTTTTTCATCAAATCCCCAAAATACCACTTATTTTTATGCCGTTAGTTTACTCATAGCTCATAGTGCTTCAAGGGGTTTTACCTTTACTTACAATTAACACGACAAGTTAACAATGGAGGGTAATCTAAGCTCTGTCTATTTTTTGTAGAAGTTGATGCTTTCGGGAGGATGAGAATAGTGAAGTATGATGGATAGATGCGATATAGAAGTAGTATGTCTGGCCATACCCACTAATATTTCAAAAATTAGACAATAAAAAAGGAGGCTAGACGCCTCCTTTTTTGCAATGGTTCAACCAATGAATTTAACGGATCTTACGATCTTCTTGCATCAGTTCCGAGAAACCATCATAAACGGCCTCAACAGTCTCATTATCCAACGGCTTGTCCGATGAATCATGTAGATAGATGCGAGTCTTATTTGCATTGGTGTCATCTTTCAGTATCATGCGATAGGAGCCTTCTTTAACGGGCAGCTCCTTCTCATTCCAAAGCGAACTCCAGAAACCTGAGTCATCGGTAACATTGATGTAGTACAGACCTTTATTGCTGTCCATATCGACAACTTCGAAACCCATTTCAGGCAGGACTATGCGCAAGCGATCCCAGGTTCGTTTAAACGGTGCGTCGGCTAACCAATATGAAGCAACAAGGTCTTCAACATCCGAGCTTTCATCCGAACGAGTACCTTTTACTATGCTCATGTCTATGCCTAAGCTTTCACGCAGACGTTTGGCTTTGATCGCTTGGTTACGTTTAATACTCATATACGCAACGGCATTGTTCAGCATATCAATAGTGTATCTACGCTTATCCTCGCCGGTCAAAATGATGTCTTGTTGCTCACCGTCGAAGCTCTCTTCATGATCGAGAAGGTTGATCATCAAGTTACCACTACGGCCATGGGGACGTACGTCTATATTAAATTCATAACGTTGACGCAGGGTGTAAATCTCATCACTCCCCCAAAAGCTAGAATCAATCACTTCTTGATTCTCAATCCAATCTGTTTCAATCAGACCTTTCTCAAAATCTTCCTTAAGAATGGAGATTGATTTACTCGCTAAATAATCTTTGATTACGTTGAACAGTTCATTCTTAAGTTCAATATCACTGTCAATTGACTCTACGACAATTTTAATATTGTCACTGCCTTCCTCAACATGAGTTCCCTCTGCCATAGGTAAAACCTGAAGAGGAGGACGAATATCCAACTGTTTACCCACCAGAGTCGCATTAGTTTTGCTACCTGGTTTAGGAATATCGTACTCTTTACTGTATACCGGCGTGTTAAGGCCTTCGGGTATAGTTAACGCAGGTTCAACGAGTACATTGGTATACTCATCACCACCATTGGCCTGCCTTCTATCGACAGGTGAGCTACACGCGGTAACAGCGGCAATAAGTACTAAAGGAGTCACTTGCTTCAACATCTATTATTTAACCTCAATTCGGGCATTCTTCATTGCATCTAACAACAGACCATGAAACTCGGTAGAAAGTTCCGTCAAAGGTAATCTAATATCACCTTGACTGATCAAGCCCATCTGATGGGCAGCCCATTTTACGGGTATAGGATTAGCTTCACAAAACAGTGCTGTGAACAGACCTTTAATTTGATCTTCAGCAGCCATAGCGGTGTGGTTGTCACCGGCTAACGCGGCGTCACACATCAATTTAAACAGCTTTGGCACAATATTGTTGGTGACAGAGATAACGCCGTCACCGCCTAAGGTCAAAAACTCTCTCGCAGTCGCGTCATCACCACTATAAAGCAGAAAATCGTTACCGCAGAGTTCACGTAATTGTTTCACCCGAGCGACATCACCAGTGGCGTCTTTAACACCTATGATATTGGGAACCTCAACCAGCTGCGCAATGGTCTCAGGCAACATATCGACCGACGTACGGCCTGGAACATTATAGAGAATTTGCGGAATATCCGTGCTGGCGGCGACGGCAGTATAATGAGCGATCAAGCCCTTAGGGCTCGGCTTATTATAATAAGGCGTAACACCTAACATCGCCACGACACCAAGCTTGTTCTGTGCCTTGGTCAGCTCTATGGCTTCAGCCGTTGCATTGGCGCCATTTCCACCTATAACTGGAATACGTCCCGATGCAAAATTGACAGTTTGCCTTACCACTTCGATATGTTCAGACATAGGAAGTGTGGCTGATTCACCAGTGGTGCCTACGGCAACAATGGCATCAGTGCCTTCTGCAATATGATACTCAACTAACTTTTCAAGACTTATATTATCTACTGTGCCATCACTATTTAGTGGTGTGATTAAGGCTACGATGCTTCCGTTTATCATGTGACTTCCCCAAGATTCAGGACTGGCTATGGTACTGATGCTGACCATTAAAAACAAGCATTTCAACGATTGAATCGTGTTAAGAGTTTTTCATCATGCAGTGTATGCAATAAGCGCTTTGATCGATACGACGGGGATCTCATCTCTGCGATCTTGTGGTAGCATAAGTCGCCATAGAGAAATACGCTTGAAATCGGTGTATTTATGTACAAAATTGGCTATAAATTAAGGGGAATTCATGTCCAATCATCTTGTCGTTACTGCTATGGGCTCAGACCGCCCAGGTATTGTCAGTAAATTTGCAAGACTTGCAAGTGAATGTGACTGTGACATCGTCGACAGTCGAATGGCCTTATTTGGCAATGAATTCACCTTGATCATGATGCTGTCAGGTTCCTGGGCCTCTATCACTAAGATGGAAACCCAACTTCCCGCCTTAAGCGTTGAGCTTGAGCTGATGACAGTGATGAAGCGCACCTCAAAACACACCGCGCAAAACTATATCTCTCGTCTGCAAGTCACCTTTAGCGGACAAGACCAGCGCGGCACCATGAAAAAAATCACCCAGTTTCTGGCCGATCGCTCCTTAGATCTCGCCGCAGTGAGATCCCATGCAGAGGAAGACGAACAAGGGAATCCAAGCCAACATGTTTTCCTGACAATCAATGTTCCGGAAAAAGTCGAACTGGATAAGTTAGAAATCAGCATCAATGAGCTGGCTTCAGAGATGTCATTAAACTGTACCATCGAACGTATGCAGGGCATCACCAGTAGCTAAATAGGAGTTTTAAATGAATACGTTAACTGCAGGCGATAACGCCCCACTCTTCGAGCTAAAAAATCAAAACGATAAGCTCATCTCGTTGAAAGAGTGTTTGAAAACCGGCCCTGTTCTGGTCTATTTCTACCCCAAAGCCTCTACACCGGGCTGTACCGTTCAAGCCTGTGGTCTTAGAGACAGCATGACAGAACTCAATGACTTGAAAGTCACCGTGTTAGGCATTAGTCCCGATCCTGTCCCTAAGCTGGCACGCTTTGCCCAAAAGCAGGAGCTGAACTTCTCTCTTCTCAGTGATGAAGATCATGCCATCGCCGATGCATTCGGTGTTTGGGGTGAGAAAAAATTTATGGGTAAGATCTATGACGGTATCCATAGATTAAGCTTCTTAGTCGGACAAGATGGCAAAGTCAGCCACCTGTTTAACAAGTTTAAGACTAAAGAGCATCATGAAGTGGTGCTTAAACATCTTAAATAAGACTGAACAGTAACCTAACTAAACAGAAAGCCCGCTCATCGCGGGCTTTTTTATGCCTAAAATAGCAGGCATGAAAGAGAAATGACTAAGCGAAATATGGCCATATCAAAACTAAGGCAATCGTCCACATAGTCAAACAAATAAACCTGTCCAGATAACACCAAGCCTTGGGTTTCTGAAATAGTGGGCTCAAATATCTGGCACCAAAACTTAAACTAAAAAACCACAGAAATGAAGCCAGTACGGCTCCAGCACCAAACAGCGGTCGATCGGCTCCTTCAAATTGAGCACTGATGCTGCCCAATAACACCACAGTGTCTAAATACAGATGGGGATTGAGCAAGCTTATCCCTAATGTGGTTAGTACTGCAGCCTTTAACGTATCCGTGCCATTAGTGGAACCCTGAGTCATACTCTGTACCATAAATGATGACTTAAGTGCCCTAGCGCCGTAGACCAATAAAAAAATAGCCCCACCTATACTGGCGATGTCCTTTATCAAGGGGAATGCTAGGATCAGATGGCCTAAACCCGCAACACCCGCGGTGATCATCAAGGCATCTATGATTGAACAGAGTGCTGCGATGGGCAGTGAGTGTGAGCGCTTTAAGCCTTGCTTCAATACAAACGCATTTTGCGCTCCTACTGCCATGATAAGGCTACCGCCTATTCCTACACCTTGAATGAATGCCTGCATTGGTTTTTCCTAGAAACATCTGATTGAACGCAAGCGTACACAAGGTACGGAAATAAATATAACTAATCTTTTTTATGGTGTATAAGTAAAACTTATACACCATGCATTTCATTATGAGGAGTTATCCTTTGCTCGATTATTCCCACCTGCGTGCCCTATCAATAGTGATCTCTGAAGGCGGCTTCGAACGCGCTGCTAAGGTACTCTGCATCACTCAATCTGCCGTATCACAACGAATTAAACTGCTAGAGGAGAGAGTCGGCCAAGCTTTAGTTATCCGCACCAGTCCAGTCGAAGCAACGGTTACCGGTAAACGACTATTACGTCACTATTCACAAGTCGAACTACTAGAAAGTGAACTCAGGAGTGAAATGGATGTAGATGATCCTAAATTACCCACCATAGTCAAAATAGCCGTCAATGCCGACAGTCTAGCCACCTGGTTCTTACCCGCGTTGAGTGAAGTGTTTAAGCGTCATCAATGGCTGCTTGAGCTGGTTGTCGATGATGAGTCTTACACCCATAATTTGCTAAAAAATGGCGAGGCTGTTGGGTGTGTCACTACAAGCAAACAAGCACTTGCCGGTTGCAGCAGTGAATACCTTGGAGATATGGAGTATCTTTGCGTCGCAACACCTGAGTTTATCGAGCAATATTTCCCCATCACCGTATCTCAAGCCTCTCTAGAGTTAGCACCTGCGGTTGTGTTCTCAACGAAAGATAAACTTCATGAGAAGTATCTAAGCCGATATTTTAAAATGAAAACAGGTAGCTGGCGTGAGCATAAGATCCCTTCTTCAGAAAGTTTTCTCGATGCCATTTTACAGGGTTTAGGTTATGGATTAGTTGGCCATCTCCAAGCCGAGCCCTTACTGGAGAAAGGCTTAGTGATTGAAATAACCCCGGGTAAACGTAAGCGTGTTCCCCTGTATTGGCAACATTGGAACATTAAAGCCAAGCAGACCACTATCGTCTATCGGTCTCTGGCAGTCACGGCGAAACAGTCTCTATGCCATGATTAATGTTTCATGATTTCCTTGCGGATTACCAATCAATAAGCATAAAAAAGGGCCGACGGCTCTTTTTTTATGCTGGTATTGCTAATTCATTCACGATTCTCTTTCTACCGTTTCAGCTTTAGGTTCCACTGTTGGCCAGGCATTAAGTACCGCCTTAACCAGAGAGGCTAAAGGTATGGCGAAGAACACGCCCCACACGCCCCAGAGTCCACCGAAAATTAACACTGCAGCGATAATAAACACTGGATGTAAATCCACTGCATCGGAGAAAAGAATGGGCACAAGCAAATTGCCATCTAGTGCCTGGATGATGCCGTAACCTAACATAAGGTAGCCAAATTCTGGGCTGATCCCCCATTGAAAGAAGGCCACCAGCGCGATAGGCAGAGTCACTAAGGTGGCACCTACGTAAGGGATGAGAACTGAAAAACCGGTTAACACACCTAACAAGGCGGCATACCTGAGATCCATCACGGCGAAGAAGACATAACTCACCACACCTATGATGACTATCTCTATTACCTTGCCCCGAATATAGTTAAATATCTGCTGATTCATCTCAATCCAAACCTTATGAGCTAGATCGCGATTGGTCGGAATAAATCGTTTGCTGCCACGCAGCAGTTCGTCTTTATCTTTTAAGAAGAAAAACACCAATAGCGGGACCAGAATCGCGTAAACCATCAAGACTAGCAATGACGCCGAATACCCAAGAATTTGCTTACCGATATCCAAAAGGTGTTGGGTATCGAGCATTTTTTTAAGCTCATGCACCATAGTATCGAGTTGATCCGGATTAACAAATTGCGGATACTGATTGACGTAACCTTGGGCGATAATTAAGCCCTTATCAAGCATGGTAGGTAAGTCAGTGACCAGGGCTAGCCCCTGTTTCCATATGCTGGGGACTAAGCCAAAAATCAGCAGCAACATCACACCAACGAACATGACTAACACCAATGAGGCCGCAGTGGTTCGATTAATGCCCAGTTTTGACATCTGTGCTACTGGCCATTCCAGTAAGAAAGCAAGCACTAGTGCCACCAACAAGGGCGCCAACAAGCCACCCGCAAAATAGATAGCTAAGGCGATCCCGATCAAAATAAGGACTAAGGTCACCGCTTGGGGATCGCTAAAACGCTCTTTATACCAAGTTGTCAATAAAGTTAACATTCACCATTCCTGAAAAATAAACCGTTGATCGTGTTGTTGCCACTGTGCAGGGGTAACCCTATTTAGCTATTTCTAATGTTAAAATCTGGTCATCGTTTCTCACTTCTGAGTAACGGTAACCGACTTTTTTTAAAAACCGGGGAACATCCTGTCTAGAACCAGTGTCTGATAACGAAACACAAAGTACATCGTCGCTGTTGAGATTTTTCAATGCGAGTTTGACTTTGACTAACACTAATGGACAACGAAGTGTGGTTAAATCGATAAAAACCATAATAATCTTGCCATGAACAAACTTTGGCTATTATCCTAAGTTGCAAGACAAACCACAAGCGATCCCTGCCGAATCTATTACCTTGTGGTCAATACGAAGTGTGATATTCATAATGAATATACACAAGTATGGAATATGCGCAAAACTGCAGGTAATATTAATCACAATATTAAACATCATTACATGAGTTATTCTAATAAAGTCAGCAGCTTGTTTAATAATGATTAACTTAGCATCAAGACCACATTGCCCATATTAAGGATAAGTTTGAGTAAAATTACATCAACCAAGTCTCTGTTAGCCGGTGCCCTTTCACTTATTTTTTGTGCCACCGCACCAATGGCTTTTGCAAACAACGATCTTCCCGATCTGGGTACAGCAGCCGTCAATACCTTCAGTCTCGAAAAAGAAACCATCTATGGCGATGCGTATATGCGGGTCATTCGCTCCTCAGCCCCTATGCTCAACGACCCGGTACTCAGCCAATATTTGACTGAATTAGGTAATAAATTAGTGGCCCATGCCACAGGCGTTAAGACCCCCTTCTATTTTTTCTTATTAAGAAATGATGAAATCAACGCTTTTGCTTTCTTCGGAGGACATGTTGGTGTTCACACAGGTTTGTTTTTAAACGCCGACAATGAGAGCCAAATAGCATCGGTACTTGGCCATGAAATTACCCACGTTACCCAAAGGCACTTAGCCCGTTCAATAGAGGCCCAAGATAAGAGTTCAACCGCAACAATCGTCGGCATGCTAGGGGCAATACTCCTGACAATAGCCTCGCCACAGGCGGGAATGGCAGCACTGGCCACCACACAAGCTCTATCGACTCAAGCCAAGATTAACTTTACCCGAGCCCATGAAAAAGAAGCCGACAGAATAGGCATGCAAATTTTGGTAGATGCAGGCTTCGATCCCAACGGCGCCGCAGATTTCTTCGCTAAGCTTGCCACTCGCTACCGTTTCACCAGCAAACCTCCACAGATGTTATTGACTCACCCACTTCCCGAGTCACGAATTACTGAAGCCCGCTACAGAGCCGCCCAGTATCCACACAAGTATATTCCGGATAATATCGATTTTCAGTTAGCAAAAGCGCGTATTCAGGTCAGGTTCTCCAGCTACAGTGAAGAAGCCGCCCTCGCCCTATTCGACAAACAGCTCAGAAAAAGAACCTATACTTTCAAAAATGCAGCCCTTTACGGTAAGGCATTAGCCTTATTTAGAGTTAAGCGCTTCGATGAAGCCGAAGAAATAATAGATAACCTATTGAAAGAAAAAAGAAATAACTTATTTTATCTCGATACCAAGACAGATTTGTTAGTTCAGCGAGAAGCCACAGATGAAGCTATTAAGCTGCTCGAGGCACAACATGAGCTTAAACCCTCTTCTCAAGTGATTAACACTAACTTGGCCCATGTGTATATAGAATCAGGCAAACCGACTAAAGCTATTCCCTTACTCGAAGAGCTCATTTTCTTAGACAAGCAGAATCAATTGCCTTTCTTCTTACTCAGTGATGCATATCGAAAGACAGGCAATAAAGCCATGGAGCACTTTGTTAAAGCCGAGTCTATGGCCCTGGGAGCAGACTATAAAGGCGCAATAGACCAGCTTAATTTCGCTTATCGATTGTCCGAAGAAAAACCACTACAACTTGCCAGAATCGAGGCTAGAATTCGACAATTCAAGCAAGCTAAATCTGCAATAGAGGCACTACAGTAACAATGTACTAAAATCGGTGATTTTACGTCGAGATCACCGATATTTTATCTGTGTTTACCCCTTCAGCACACCAGTATCATGAACGATTCCTGTTAAATAAAATCCCAATTAAACCTAATTTCCAGTATGATGTCGGCAATATTTGCATTCGGACATTAGCTCATGACTATGGTCAGTATTATTCATAACCCACGTTGCTCTAAAAGCCGTCAAACCCTTGCTTTATTAGAGGAAAGAGATTGCGAAATTCAGATAGTTGAATATCTGAAATCCCCTCTCAAAAAAAGTGAGGTTGAAAGTATACTCACTAAGCTTGGTTTAAATGCCAGAGAATTGATGCGCACCAAAGAGACTGAATATAAAGAGCAAGATTTAGCCAACACAAACTTGACTGAAGAGCAGCTCATTCAAGCTATCGTCGATACCCCTAAATTGCTTGAACGCCCCATAGTACTGGCCAACGATAAGGCCGCTATCGGCCGTCCTCCCGAAAATGTTCTTGCGATTCTATAAGGTTTTTGAATGAATTCGACTCGTTTGTTTCAACTATGCCGTGCTGGTTATCTAGCATTAGTGTTAATGCTCGGCGCTTGGTTTGCCAATAAGGGGATCACGGGAGAATATTCTCTGGTATTTACTGCGATGTGGATCATCCCATTACTCTTTCCCTTGAAAGGCATTATCGAAGGAAAGCCCTACACCTATGCCTGGGCCAGCTTCATCATCTGTGTGTATATGCTCCACGGCCTTACCTTACTTTACGTTACAGAAAAGTATTTTGTGTTTGCTCTGGTAGAGGTACTCCTACTGGGTGCTCTGCTGATAGGCTTTCCATTTTATGCCCGTATTCGTGGCAAAGAATTGGGGTTAGGGTTAAAGAAAAAGAAGTAATCAGGTCAATGACTAAACACAGTAAAAGCGCCTCAGGGCGCTTTTTTGTTACTAGTCACTCACAGATACCTAATGTCACAAGAATGCCCAGAGAAAACTCGTGCTTGAATGTTAAATCTCGTGTTATATTTTAGTTAAAACAATCGTTAAATAATAATTAAACTAATTAATAACGGGAGTCCCCTTAGATGTGGAAACTTAACACGCTTACCCTAGCCAGTGTTTTAGGCCTAACAGCCTGCGGCGGTGGTAATTCAGATGGGGACAACAACACACCTATCGATCCACCCCCTCCTAATTTGAATCGATGCGAACAGCAAACTCAATTAACGGTTACCTCTACCTCTTCTGTCCTAGAATTTGTCAGCGAGCCTGCCTATACCGCTAATCAATCCGCCGCCATAATCGCAAAAATAGGTGATACAGATAGTAAAGATCTTGCTTTCAATTGGCTGCAAACAGCTGGTCAGCCCCTTATATTGAAATCGGTAAAAAGTCCTATTTTAGCCTTCCAGTTTGCCGATGCTGGAGACTATAGCTTCTCCGTTAATGTCTCAGGCAACGGCATGTCCTTCAATGAAACACTCAATATATCAGTTTCGGCAATGACCAGGACTCAGTTCAATGTCCGCAGCGACCAACAGGTTGTTGAAGGTAACGATGTCAGTGTCAGAGCAGATAGAGTGGGAGCTCTGGCCGATCAAATCCCATCGGATCTGAGCTGGTGTATCGCATCCGGGCCCGAACTCAATATCGATACCAGTAATATTGAACGCCCTCAATTTAAGGCGCCCGCAGTTGACTCAGATACTATCGCCATATTAAGAGCAACAGGGAATGTCGATGGAGAAGAGGTTATTGATGAGGTCCTGACCCTAATCACTAATGAATCAGGTATAACCTCACCCTATTTCGATAAGCCTGTTGCCCGTACATTTACCTATAGAGAGAGCTCAACCTATAAAAACGCACTCAATTCATGCGTTTATTCAAATCAACTCTTGTCGCCTTGTTCGATCCAGACATTACCTCTACTGGGCCAAACGATCTCCCTCTCTGAAAAAGAGAAGATAATGGAAAGAGTCCAGGTATCTCATCAGTGGATGGGAGAAAATTTCGAAACATTTCTCGATAATATGGATCCTAACAGTGACTTTGCTCAACTTTTACAGTCGGTGACAGCGATAGTGATCAGTTACGATATTCGGCCATCATTTTACTGGGTGGTCACAGGCGCTATTTACTTAGATCCAACAGATCTTTGGTTACTCGCCGAAGAGCGTGATGTGATAAACGAAGCCGCAGATTTTCGTAGTGCATTTGGCAATCAGCTTGGCTTTATCATGCCCTGGCGTTATGTAAAAGATAATGCCTATGTATCATACTCGAGCCCCAGAGAGCTTAGAACCGATCGCACCATGGTCCAGATGAGCCCAGACCTATCCTCACTCTTGTTCCATGAACTCGCCCATGCCAATGATTTTTTCCCAAGTTCAATTTACGACACAATTCCTGTCGATAACCAAACCTTGTTAGATCACTATAATCGCCGCACTGCGGCTGACGAATTAATATCCGATCAAGTCACGAACTTATATCCCCTCTTGAGCAACGAGATGTATAGCCTCGCCGACGTCAGTTTCAGAGGCGAAACTGCCACAGCTGCGCAGCAAGCTTATCTGCCAAGTGACATCACAGGCTTCTTCTCCGATGACAATGCAACAGATTATTACGCTTATTCAACCAGCCGTGAAGATACTGCCATGTTGTTCGAAGAAGCCATGATGAGTTACAGATATGGAATAATGCGTGATGTTGGCATTACTGATAACCCGGACAACGCCACCGCGTTCAGTATTACAGTTGACTGGGGACAACGCGGACGCATCGGTGAGAAAAGTTCTGGCTCTACGATCCCTCAAAGAGCGGCCTTCGTTATCAATCAAATTTTACCTACATTAGATGGCAGTCAGCTTATCGGAGATTTACCTTTGCCAATCCAGATGACTCAAGGCCAGTCTTGGTTAGAGAATCTAACGATTTCATCTCAGTTGTCCCTGGCTCTGCAGAAAATGTCCCCTGCGCAGTCAACCGCTCCTAACGTACCTCAAGAACAACAATTTATCCCCGAATTGAGGATAAGCGGTGACAGGCATAAGATGAACGAAAGCCAATAATAGGCATAAAAAACTGGTAATAATACCATTCCATATAATTATCTGGTCAGTTCAGAGACGCTCAGTTTTTCAATTCTAGGCGCATTGATGAGAAAATGGTTATTCCCTTTATAAGTCAGTGCACACCGAAATGGAAACACTGAGAGCCTCACGCAGTGCGGCTGATGTTTAAAGCAAAGGGCAAAGCCCTTTATGCTACGTTGAATGTTCTTGATATACGACTGCATGGATGCAGGAGGTAGAGCAACGCAGGAGCTTGTTGCCGAGAATAACTATTAGCTTCAAACATTCGCAAGTCACATGGATGTGGTGAATGTCTATATTGCAGGAGCAAATATAGACCTTGCCTACAGTGCTTTGAACTCCCGCTGAATGATCAGATACTTACTCGGAATGATATAACCTGAGCCATTACCAATTTTTCATGAGTGTAATACCGATTGGTATCGTTACAACCTAAGCATCTTCTTAACGAAAGGAATGGTTAGCTTACGCTGATGCACGAGTGAATCTTTATCTAATTTATCGAGCACATCAAACAGGGTTCTCAAATCTCTGGCTAAGCGATTGAGTAAGAAACGCCCCACATCTTCCTCGAGTTGTAAGCCTCGCATGGCAGCACGTCGCTGCAGCGCCGCTAATTTCTCTTCATCGGCCATAGGTTGTAACTGATAATTGAGGCCCCACTGCATGCGAGAGACAAGATCAGCAAGAACAAAACCAGAATCCGTGGGCGAAACACTGGCACTAACGATTAAGCTGCAGTTGTTATTTTCAGAGACTCGATTATACAGGTCAAAAATAGCTTCTTCCCACAAGGGATGCCCAGCGATTGCATCGACATCATCGATACAGATCAGGTCTAACTGCTCTAAGCCTTCTAATAAGGCGGGTGAAATACTGGCATGTATCCCTAATGGTAAATAGAAACTACTTCTTTGAACATCGTTCGCATGAGCACAAGCAGCATGCATCAGATGAGTTCGGCCAGACTTGACAGGCCCCCAAAGAAAAACAGCCTGATGAGCAGCTCCTTCAGCGCAGGCTTGTAAGCTTTGAATAAGCTCATCGTTGCCCGCCGCGGGATAGTAGCTGTTAAAGGTCTCATCATCGGGTAGATGTACAGGCAAAGACAGTTGCAGTGGTGAGTTAGATTTCACTCAGATAATTCTCAATTACACGGGTAACACTTAAGCTCTCATTTTAACACGAGTACCTAAAGATTCATATTACGGGCTAACCTCGCCAACGATACTCAGGACCATGCACTTCGTTAGAAGGAAGTGGATCGAATCCATCATCAGTCACTGGCATAGCTTCATCCAAGACACTGACTCTAGGTTCAAGTTTCATTAATCTGCGCAGATCTTCTTCAGTACCAAACAGATCTAATTTAAACTTAGCCGAAGTGCCTTGCAATTGAGTCAGCTGAACTGATTTTACGGCACTGAGTTGCTTGAAGTATTTTTCAATTTCAACCAGTTGCTTCAATTCAGTAATATCAACAAAAGTCACATAACTATCGAGTGCACTGCCGGAATCTGCAATTGCATAACGTCCGACATAATACTCACTCACTCCCGCGATAATTTCCTTTACGGCGGTATCGATATCATTGACCGTATTACTTTTGCTCGTTAAAGGACTCAGCGAGGTTTCGTCACTGGATTTGGGGTATAAAGCAAAATTATATTTGGTGGACTCTCCGCGGGTATCGATAGACGCCATGACGAAATAATCTGCCTGATATCGCTGTGATGCCCTAGCAACTTGGTCGACAAACTTACCGCGGATATCATTGAGAGTTACATTCATATTGTCATCGAGATCCATGACTGGAAACAGTAAAGGTACCCCGTTTGATTCTGAAGCCGATTGAAATAGCTCCCGGCTATCAAGCACAGATTCATCGTTAACGATCTGTCTTGCTTCTGCATCGTCTTCAACTAGCCAGATCAAGGTCAAAGGCCTCTGTTTGCCCCAGACAGGTAATTGAGCATCTCTCAATAGCTTGATGATGCGTTGATGATCGAAACTTACCTGTAAATAAAGCTCGCCGTCGACCTCTTTGTAACCAAACTGACTGAGCAAAGAGGAAGGATTTTTCACCTTGGCCTGAACACTGGGATGAGAGATCGATGCTTTGGTTCCTGAGTTTTTAAGCACCACTTCCCTCAGCCCAATAGAAATGGCTTTTTGTCGCAGGGCAACGGAACGGGACTCAACCGAAACTAAGGTTTCATCGAGTTGATTAACTTCGGCAGCACTCACTACATTGGCCTGTAACAATAAATAGCCAACACAAAAAATCGAAGAGTTTAATAAGGTTTTCAGCATCTTCACTGTTCTAACGGGAGACAAGATAGCAAAATTGTATCACATCTTTGTTCACTCCAGATCATTCACTTGGCTATTTCATCGTTTCTATGGCGTTTTTTGTTTTTACATAAAACTCAAGCAAGTGCGAGACTAATTACTATTAAAATTGTCCCATACTGTTAACATTAGCCTGGTACCCAATAACAGAGATAATAATGAAAAACTTTTCCCTCGCCCTTCAAGGGGCTCAAATGCTATTTGTGGCTTTTGGCGCCTTGGTATTGATGCCTTTATTGACAGGATTAGATACTAATGTTGCCCTGTTTACCGCAGGTATAGGCACACTGGTTTTCCAGTTAATCACTAAGAGACAGATCCCGATTTTTCTCGCATCTTCATTCGCTTTTATAGCCCCTATCATGTACGGCGTTCAAACTTGGGGGATCCCATCGACCATGGGCGGGCTAATGGCAGCCGGTGTTGTCTACCTAATTTTAGCCAGTCTGGTCAAAGTTCGAGGGGATGGCTTCATCAAGCGTTTACTTCCCCCCGTCGTTATCGGACCCGTTATCATGGTGATTGGTCTGGGCTTAGCTCCGGTCGCCGTCAATATGGCCATGGGTAAGAGTGGTGATGGCTCCCTCGTTTTAGTGGAGCAAAATATCGCGTTAATCATCTCACTCGCAGCTTTACTTACCACAATCGGCATCGCCATATTTGCGAAAGGGATCTTCAGATTGATGCCTATCTTAGCCGGTATTGTAGTGGGTTATGGCTTAAGTCTCGGTTTTGGTATCGTCGACTTTACCCCTGTCGCTCAGGCCAGTTGGATAGCCATGCCCAATTTCGTCACCCCAGAGTTTAACTGGCATGCCATCGCATTTATGATCCCCGTAGCCATCGCGCCAGCCGTAGAACATATCGGCGATATACTTGCTATCTCAAACGTCACAGGTAAAGATTATCTGAAGAAGCCAGGGCTGCACAGAACCCTTGCTGGTGATGGTGTGGCAACCATTGCCGCCTCAGCCTTCGGTGGACCGCCAAATACCACCTATTCGGAAGTGACTGGTGCTGTCACGCTCACCAAGTCGTTTAACCCGGTGATCATGACCTGGACCGCCATTACCGCGATTATTCTCGCTTTCGTCGGTAAGCTCGGCGCGATCATGTTGACCATACCCGTCCCAGTGATGGGCGGTATCATGTGTCTATTATTTGGATCTATCGCGGCGGTAGGGTTAAATTCACTGATTAAGAATCAGGTGGATCTCACTGAGCCAAGAAATCTCTGTATCGTCGGTGTGACTCTGGTC
Organism: Shewanella psychrophila; assembly: GCF_002005305.1. Classification (NCBI taxonomy): domain Bacteria; kingdom Pseudomonadati; phylum Pseudomonadota; class Gammaproteobacteria; order Alteromonadales; family Shewanellaceae; genus Shewanella; species Shewanella psychrophila. The sequence goes on along the minus strand of NZ_CP014782.1, from coordinate 667,452 downwards.
TTCGGGATCGGTGGCATGGCCTTCGGAATAGGCTCATTTAGTCTGACTGGGATCAGCCTCTGCGGAATAGTCGCTATCACCATGAATCTGTTACTACCAATGCCTAATGACTCTGATTCCTAAAGACTCTGATGTCTAAAAATCAGACCCGGAAGTGACTTAATATTCATTGTTATGATTGTTACTCCCATAAAAAAAGCCTTTCATTTGAAAGGCTTTTTTGGCTGACTCGCTTCACTAAAACTAAGCGTTATCTTCAGAAGCATGCTTTGCAGCTGTTTCGATGATTAGCGTCTGCAGCTCACCCTTTTGATACATTTCAGTCAAGATATCACAACCACCGATCAACTCACCTTCAATCCAAAGCTGTGGAAATGTTGGCCAATTCGCGTATTTAGGCAACTCAGAACGAATTTCTGGATGCTGTAGAATATCAACAAACGCGAATTGCGCATTACAGTTGATCATGATTTGAGCAACTTGAGACGAGAAGCCACAGCTAGGTAATTTGGGAGAACCTTTCATGTAGACTATGATTGGATTTTCGGCGATTTGTGCCTTGATTTTCTCTACTGTTTCATTTGTTTCCATTTCAATTCCTAAACTGCACACACAATTACTAATAATTTATCCTATTGTACTTCAGGTTTACCCAGAACTAAAACCTACTTTTTAAAGGGTTATTAAATATAAACATTTTTATTGATTTAATCGAGAAATTGCAGATACTGATAGGGAATTTTCAAGTAGAATTAGATTCTAGAAATATAATAAACCTAACTTAGAGTGGAGCAACTCATGGCTTTTGAACTACCAGCATTACCTTATGCTAAAGACGCACTAGAACCACATATCTCCAAAGAGACGATTGAATTTCATTATGGTAAGCATCACAACACCTACGTCGTTAAGCTAAATGGCCTAGTTGATGGTACTGAACTTGCTGAAAAAAGCCTTGAAGAGATCATCAAGACCTCAACTGGCGGTATCTTCAACAATGCTGCACAGATTTGGAACCACACTTTCTACTGGAACTGTTTATCACCAAATGGCGGCGGCGCAGCAACGGGGGCAGTAGCTAAGGCTATCGATGAGGCATTTGGTTCTTTCGAAGCGTTCAAGGCTAAATTCACCGATTCAGCAGTAAACAACTTTGGTAGCGCTTGGACTTGGCTAGTTAAAAATGCTGACGGTAGCGTCGCTATTGTTAATACTAGCAATGCTGCAACACCACTGACTGATAGCAGTGTTACGCCCATTATGACGGTTGATGTTTGGGAACATGCTTACTACATTGATTATCGTAATGTACGTCCTGATTACATGGCTCATTTCTGGGAATTGGTTAACTGGGATTTCGTTAACAAAAATTTCGCGTAACTAGCCGAAAAAGTGTCTGGATAAAACCTAGCGCACAGACAATAGGGAGCCATTTCGGCTCCTTTTTTTATGCTTCTCGACAACTTCCACTAAAATGCCCTCGACTTACAAGTGCGATAGTTGCATTTGCAACTGTTTCTCTTTGTTTTATTTGACTTTTTTATGACGCAGTTCATTTTTAAGGTCTAATATTAAAAGTAGGAGACTAGTTTTCCGTTATCGCTTACACACTTTTTAGGCGTTTCAGGGGGTGGAATATGGGCATTTTTGAGCATTACCAACAGCGCTACGAACAGAAACTCGACGAAGAGTATTCACTGCAAGAGTTCTTAGAAATCTGTAAACAAGACCGAAGTTCCTATGCATCGGCTGCCGAACGGTTGCTAATGGCTATCGGGGAGCCTGAAGTCACAGATACTTCTAAGGACCCAATTCTCAGTCGAATTTTCTCAAACCGGCTAATTTCCCGGTTCCCAGCATTCAAAGATTTTTATGGTATGGAGGATGCCATAGAGCAAATAGTCGCTTACCTTAAACATTCCGCACAAGGTTTAGAGGAATCGAAACAGATATTGTACCTTCTCGGTCCCGTCGGTGGCGGTAAGTCCTCACTTGCTGAAAAGCTGAAAGACTTGATGCAGAAAGTGCCTATTTATGTACTTATGGCTGATGGCGTCAGAAGTCCTGTTAACGATCACCCATTCTGTGTATTTAACCCAGATGAAGACGGTGAATTGTTACTCAACGAATACAAGATCCCCAACCGCTACCTGAAATGCATCATGTCGCCCTGGGCGGTAAAACGTTTGCATGAATTTGGCGGTGATATTTCAAAATTTAGAGTGGTAAAAGTCTTTCCCGCCATTCTAGATCAGATGGCCATCGCTAAGACGGAGCCTGGAGACGAGAACAATCAAGATATCTCTTCCTTGGTCGGTAAGGTAGATATTCGCCAGCTCGAGCATTTTGCCCAAAATGATGCTGACGCTTACTCATACTCAGGTGCCTTGTGTCGTGCAAACCAAGGCATCATGGAGTTTGTCGAGATGTTCAAAGCACCTATCAAGGTACTTCATCCGCTACTGACAGCAACCCAAGAGGGCAACTATAATGGTACAGAGGGTCTGTCAGCCCTACCCTACAGCGGCATAATCCTAGCCCACTCTAACGAATCAGAGTGGACAACGTTCAGAAATAATAAGACTAATGAAGCGTTTCTGGATAGGGTCTATATCGTTAAAGTGCCCTACTGCTTGAGGATGTCAGAAGAAATACAGATCTACCAAAAGTTACTGTCTAATTCTGAACTCTTTAATGCCCCTTGTGCACCAGGTTCACTGGAAACCTTAGCTCAGTTCAGTGTGCTATCCCGTATCAAGTCACCAGAAAATTCATCCATTTACTCTAAGATGCGTGTTTATGACGGTGAAAGCCTGAAAGATACCGATCCTAAAGCAAAATCCTATCAAGAATATCGTGATTATGCTGGTGTAGATGAAGGGATGCAGGGCTTATCGACTCGTTTTGCCTTTAAAATATTATCTAAGGTATTTAACTTCGATCATAGTGAAATAGCGGCCAACCCCGTTCACCTCTTCTATGTGCTTGAGCGCCAGATAGAGCAGGAACAATTTCCCACCGACACCGCCGAACGTTATCTGGAATTTCTCAAGGGGTATTTAATCCCTAAATATGTAGAGTTTATCGGTAAAGAGATACAGACAGCCTATTTGGAATCTTACTCCGAATATGGACAAAATATTTTTGACCGATATGTTACCTATGCAGATTTCTGGATACAAGATCAGGAATATAGAGATCCTGATACCGGTCAGCTATTCGATCGTTCGGCACTTAACGCTGAACTAGAGAAAATTGAAAAGCCAGCCGGGATCAGCAACCCCAAAGACTTCAGAAATGAAATAGTCAACTTTGTATTGCGGGCTCGGGCCAATAATGAGGGATCAAATCCTCTTTGGACCAGCTATGAAAAGCTCAGAACCGTCATCGAGAAGAAGATGTTCTCTAATACGGAAGATCTGCTGCCCGTTATCTCTTTCAATGCCAAAACATCCACAGACGATCAACGTAAACACGATGATTTTGTCAATCGTATGATGGAGAAAGGCTACACCAAGAAGCAAGTCAGACTCTTATCTGAGTGGTACTTGAGAGTACGTAAGTCTTCTTAAAATAGACTGGCCGGAAGCAATATTCGCTTCCGGCAATAGTTTAGGAGGTGCGCATGGCGAATTTCATAGATAGAAGACTCAATGCTAAAGGCAAGAGTACGGTTAACCGTCAACGATTTATCAATCGCTACAAGCAACAGATTAAAAAAGCAGTCAGTGATGCGGTGACACGTCGTAGCGTTACCGATGTCGATAAGGGCGAAAAAATAGGTATTCCAACGAAGGACATCAGTGAGCCTTCATTTCGCCAAGGACAAGGTGGAGTAAGGGACCGAGTCCATCCAGGTAACGATCAATTTATTAGAGGAGACAAGATTGAACGTCCGCCTTCCGGTGGAGGACAAGGATCGGGTCAGGGGGACGCTTCCGATTCTGGAGAAGGCGAAGATGATTTTGTTTTTCAAATTTCGAAAGATGAATACTTAGAACTCCTCTTTGAAGATTTAGAACTGCCTAATTTACAGAATAATCGCCTTAATAAATTAGTTGAATATCAGATATATCGCGCTGGTTTTACCAATGATGGTGTCCCTTCTAATATCAACATCGTCCGTTCATTGAGGTCCTCACTGGCAAGACGTATCGCTATGTCTTCGAGTAAGAAGAAATTACTCGGCGAGCTAGAGAATGAACTCGAAGAACTCGAGAACACCCCCGGAGCCGAAGCTGAGCGTATACTATTTTTAAAAGAACAAATTGAAGAACTAAAACAGAAGATAGCTAAAGTCCCCTTTATCGACACATTTGATTTAAGGTATAACAACTTTGCTAAACGCGAGGTACCCTCGAGTCAGGCCGTCATGTTTTGTTTAATGGACGTTTCAGGCTCTATGGATCAAGCAACAAAAGATATGGCTAAGCGCTTCTATATCTTGCTATACCTCTTTCTCACCCGCACTTACAAAAATTTAGACGTTGTCTATATTCGCCATCATACTCAGGCAAAAGAGGTCGATGAACATGAGTTCTTCTATTCTCAGGAAACCGGCGGCACCATAGTCTCCAGTGCATTAAAGCTAATGCACCAGATACAAAAAGAACGTTATCCTGAGAGTGAATGGAATATCTATGCGGCGCAGGCATCCGATGGAGACAACTGGGCCGACGATTCACCCGGCTGTAAGCAATTGCTTGAGAAACAACTATTACCCGTAGTGCGCTACTTTAGTTATATAGAGATCACTAACCGTGCTCACCAGACACTGTGGCGTGAGTATGAGGGCCTACAGAAGTCTTTCGATAACATAGCCGTACAGCATATCAAGCAAGCCGAAGACATTTACCCAGTGTTTAGAGAACTCTTCAAGAAACAAGCTGTATAAGGGGGCGTTATGGATAACAAGAAAAAGAGAACACCGCTCGATGACGGGCCTGATTGGAACTTTGAACTACTTCAGGAATACTTAACCGAAATAGAGAGGGTTGCAGCCCACTACAAGTTGGAGTCCTACCCTAACCAAATTGAAGTGATCACAGCTGAGCAGATGATGGATGCCTATGCAGGTATCGGCATGCCCCTTGGTTATACTCACTGGTCCTTTGGTAAGAAATTTATTGAAACAGAACAAAGCTATAAACGCGGTCAAATGGGACTGGCCTATGAAATAGTGATCAACTCAGATCCCTGTATTGCTTATTTGATGGAGGAAAATACCATTACAATGCAGGCCCTGGTGATGGCTCATGCCAGCTTCGGTCACAACAGTTTTTTTAAAAACAACTATCTGTTTAAAACCTGGACCGATGCTAGTTCCATCATAGATTACCTCGTCTTTGCAAAGAACTATATCAGCCAGTGCGAAGAGCTTCACGGCGTTGAACAAGTCGAACTGATCGTCGACTCTTGTCACGCCTTGATGAACTACGGAGTCGATAGGTATAAGAGGCCGAGCGAAATTTCATTTAAAGAGGAACAGCTCAGACAAAAAGAACGTGAAGAATACCTTCAGAGCCAAGTCAACGATCTATGGCGCACCATACCTCAGGCTCATCAGGAACACACAGAAAAAACTAAATTTCAATTTCCTGAAGAGCCACAGGAAAACATTCTTTATTTCATTGAAAAACATGCCCCGCTATTAGAGCCATGGCAAAGAGAGATAGTAAGAATAGTGAGGAAGATGGGTCAGTACTTCTACCCTCAGAAACAGACTCAGGTAATGAACGAAGGTTGGGCTACATTCTGGCATTACACCATACTCAACCATCTATATGATGATGGGAAAGTGACAGATAGGTTTATGATGGAGTTCCTACAGAGCCATACCAATGTGGTTGTACAACCAAGCTACAACAGCCCTTACTATAATGGGATCAATCCTTATGCGTTAGGATTCAACATGTTTATCGATATCAGACGGATCTGTGAAAATCCAACCGATGAAGATAGAGAGTGGTTTCCGGACATAGCCGGCAGTGATTGGTTAGAGACCCTGCATTTTGCCATGCAGAACTTTAAAGATGAGAGCTTCATCAGCCAATATTTGTCACCCAATATCATCAGGCAATTTAAACTGTTTGGTATTTTGGACGATGATAAGAAAAACTATCTCTCAGTTTCTGCTATCCATGATGAGCAGGGATATAAAGATATACGCCAGATGCTTTCACAGCAATACAATCTATCGAATTTGGAACCTAATATACAGATAGAACAAGTCGATATCACCGGCGATCGCTCTCTAACCCTACGCTATATCCCGACTAACCATATCCCTTTGGCCAAAGGTTGTCAGGAAGTCGTCAAACATCTGCATCGTCTCTGGGGGTTTGATATCAGATTAGAAGAAGTTAACGAGCATGGGGTCACCACTATTATCGCTGCTTGTCCCGATAAACAAAAGGAGTCAGATGACGTTTAGTTCCATAAAAATTAACCACAAAAAAAGCGCCATTCGGCGCTTTTTTAATTCACATACAAAAATTATGCGAATTTGAAATCAACATGCTCAATAAGAGGCTTGAATGCATGACGCTGCATTGCCTGCACACGAACATTAACGTCTTTACCATCAACAGCGATAGTCAGAACGTCCGTGTAAAATTCTTTGTTTTCTTGGATGTTAATGATATCTTTTTGGTCAAACTTGATAGAGATAGACTCTTTACCAGCACCATAGATAACAGCAGGAACTTTATTCGCATGACGTAGGCGGCGGCTCGAACCTTTCCCGATTTCAGTGCGGATTTCAGCAGAAATTGTGTAAGACATGTTTTTCTCACTTAAAAATAAAATTAGTTTCAGAGTGTCCCTACTTTCGACCAGTAAGGACGTTTAAACGCGGCGGAAGTCTACCATAACAATGCAGGGCTAACAAACTGTTTTATTAAGCGCTTAGGTGGAGATTAATCCTCTATCATGTCCAGGTGCGTATAGGCCCTGTATCAACATGAATAAATCCAGATCTAGGGTAATAACCGACACCACCTAATTTAAGCTCAATGGCCGCATCACGAAGATCACTCAACTTCACATCTTCAATCGCGATATCCATAGCCATGCCTTTCATATGATAACTTTTCTTGGCAACAGCGCTACTCTTAGCCGCTAACATGGCATTGGTTTTAGGAGAGCGATATCCAGAAATAACATTGAATTCCTGCTCTATATTGAGTGACTCCTTGAGCTTAAATAGCAAGTCATAGAGACGCTTATCCATAGGAGCAGATTCATTGCGTCTATGATCTCTCAGGATATGGCTAAAGTCTGACAAAATCTCACTTTGATAACTTCCATCCACCCAATAGCTTCCCTGCCCGCGCTCCCCCGTATGCAAATTATGAAAACCTAGAGTACGAACTCCTTTCGTCGAACGACTTGCATAAACTTTAGAAGGAACCATCGAAAACATTGCAGCGCCACTAAGACCTAGCAACAACTGCCTACGAGTTGGACATACTACAGACACACTACCACCATTGATTAATATTCAAGCAAAACAGCGAACAAATTAAACTGAAAACTGCCAAATATCAAGTTAACAATAATAAAGGTATAAATGAATAGTGACGCACTCATGGAGACAGATGAGCCGATGCCGAGTTAAGTGTAGAATTTTTATGGTATATATCATTTCTAAATTGGGCTACTCCCAATTTATCGACCCAAGCGGTCCAGTAAACTAAATGAACGGGTAAGCTCTGATCCAAAGAAAACCATTGGGTTTTTTGACGCTCAATCTGCATATCAACCCAGGTTTGCTTATCTGTCACCAAATTAGATGCCATCCAATTAGCTAGCCCCTCGACATTTTCAATACGTATACACCCAGATGAAAGCGCACGGTTGGACTCTTCAAACAACGCCTTGTCTGCAGTATCATGAAGATAAACACTGTATTTATTCTCAAAATAAAACTTATACCGCCCTAAGGTATTCTCCTTTCCAGGCTTTTGAACCAAGCGATAGGGAAAACGTCCATGAGCTAAATCTTGCCACTCTTGGGCAGTTTTACTCACTAAAAGCCCCTGACTATCGAAAACATTAAAATTTCGAGCCCGAATATAACCACCATCCTCCCTGACTTTAGGTAACAGATCCCGAGTTAATAAACGCCTAGGTACACGCCAGCTTGGATTGATCACAAGGTTTGAAATTCGACTGCTTAACAAGGGAGTCTGACGATAGGGTTTACCCACTATCACCCGAGACTGTAACGCCACTTGGCCATTGTCGATAAGTTCTAATTCGAATGCTGGAATGTTAATGATTAAAAAGCTAGGCTCAATTGAGGCTAAGTAACTAGTCTTATTTATAAAGTTAATGGCTAACAACTCAGCCCGTTTCACTGGTTTAATATTGATCCAGCGAAGCGTTTCGGGGCCAATAATTCCATCTAGTTTCAACCCATGACGCTGTTGAAAGTGCCTAACACCGTTTTCAACATTGGCATCAAACAGTGTATTGACAGGATTGTATTCCCTTAAATCACCAAACCCTTTTAATCTACGACTAATTTCAGACACTAAGTTATGCTTATCGCCCAGCTTTAACCAAGAATTGGACACTAACTCACTCCAGTCCCCTTTCTGCTCCAGCCACAGCAAGTAACGGATTTTATTACTGGTAGCTAGATAGTCCTTAGAGATTGGCTCCAGGGAAAGAACCTGTTGGAACAAATTATCCGAGCCTTTCAAGTTCATTGCGTTAGTAGGGACCCCTAGAGATGCCCAAAATTGCTCTAGCTCAGACTGAATCCGCTGTACCCTAGCCAGTTTTAATTCCATGGCGCCTAAGGTTAATGCCCTATAATCTTGTTCAATTTGTGTTGATGGTTTAATTAAACGTACAAATTGAACTTGATAGAGCAAAGAGTTTAATGCTGCTTCTGAGTGCTCCATAGCAAGTAGAGGCTTGGTACTGAGCAAGATAATCAAGAGGACAAACACTTTAGCACTCGCACACCTTGCAAACATAAATTCACCTCCATGATCGACTAATACAACCTCTGAACTCTTTAGCTTTATACATATCTCGCTAGTGGTTTAAGTATGGCAAAATTTACGATATGCAGAATAGAATACGAAAGGAGAATAATTTAAGACCAATCAAAATAACGCTATGAACACTCAGCTAGAATTTAGTGCTACCGAGGCGAGGCATTGATCTTGCGTATATGGCATTCACAACATATATGTTGCTAGCAACGAGCTTAAACTTGGTTATTTTACGTTTAAGCTCGTTAACACCGAACCGGAAGTGTTAATACTCGTGTTTAGACTTGAATGAACTGACTCATTGAAATTAGCTTAACGTTGCTCGAACAACCTCAGTCTCACCTGAACCTGGAAAATATTTAAGTTGCCAATTTTCAGAACCTTTGGAGCGGTCATCAGCTATATAATTATAATAACAATACGAACCACCACTGATTGAGGAGCCCGAACCATACCAATAAATGATATCGGTCTCGCCACCAAATGAAGCATCAGCATGAGGAGCTAACACATAGTCATCACCTTCAAGTAGCCCTTGCCACACTTCTTTACAACTATCACCAGTTAATATAGTCCCATCACCGCCATTAGTTGTACTCAAGGGATAACCTGTAAAACTCGAATCTACTGTTCCATCACCATAGCAGTCCAAATCTTCGACACGAGCACTGACTCCCGATGCAGCCCAGCAACTATGATACATAGTCACTCCAGATTTAAATGCACCAAAAACACCTTTAGCAGCAGAATCATGGGCATCCTGACCTAAATTAATAAATTTAGGTAAAGCGACAACCGCTAAAATACCTAAGACAATGATAACAACCACAAGCTCGATAAGGGTAAAACCTTTATCATCCCCACCTTTCATCACACCCAACCTTCTACTACCTACACAAAACACAGTGTATACATTATATCTCGCTCAGACTTTCAGTGTCACTAACTTGATAGCAAATAACTCAAATACTTAACCTATTCACAGAACAAAATGGTTTAAACACATCCACCTGAAAATAGGGAAGTTATCAAATTCTGGTCTACACTCAGTTAATCAAATAGCTTTGACACTCCACCCAAGGACGGTTAATGGATGATGAGAATATGGACCAACACATAAGTAAAATTCTCATCGTCGATGATCTACAGCATAATCGTATCGCTTTGACGAAAGTATTGCAGTCTTTAAAAAATATCGAGCTGATTCAAGCCAGCTCAGGCAGTGAGGCCTTATCGAAACTAATAAATGATAAATTTGCCGTGGTCTTACTCGATGTCAATATGCCCGACATGGATGGCTATGAAGTTGTAGAGTTAATCTCTTCTACCGAAGCTCATAAACATACCCCTATTGTCATGTTCACGGCTCATGACCCTTCCTCTGCAGATATATTAAAGGCTTATGAAGCTGGTGCTATCGACTATCTAACCAAGCCCATTGAAAGCACTATTCTACTCAGCAAGGTCAAACAGTTCGTAAAAATTAACCAACTACAGTCTAAAACCCATTACTTGAAGAGCGAGCGAGAGGTTATTCTTGAGGCGGCCGGTCAAGGGGTCATTAAAGTCGATAAAAAAGGGGAGATACAGTTCTCCAACTCTAAAGCATGTCAAATATTAGATACTGATCCCAAAAATATTTTGGGGGCTGCCTTTAATCACTGGTTTCAGTGGCAACCCAGCGAGATAAAAAAACAGACTCTTTTCCATCATCTAAAAGATAAAGTAAGCAAACTAGGACTATATCAACATCAGGTAGCTCAACTAATCAAACACCAGGACGAGAACCTACTGGTTGAATTAACATGCACCTCTGCACTGAAGCATGTAGACTCCTCTATGATCATTCTTTTTCAAGATATTACTGCAAGACTGGAGATGGAGAGCCGCCTAGTACATTTAGCAAGTTACGATACGTTAACTCAACTAGTGAACAGAACCTACTTCCACGATAGTCTAACCCGGGCAATCAAGCGTTCTAAACGCTTGAATAGCTCGGTAGTATTACTCCTCTTAGATTTGGACCGCTTCAAACTCATTAACGACAATCTCGGCCATGATATCGGGGATGCCCTACTCCAGAAAATTTCAATACGGCTTAAATCTATGCTTAGAGAAACTGATATCGCAGCCCGATTAGGGGGTGATGAATTTGCAATCTTACTCGAAGATTGTAAATCCAGTATAGACGCAGAGGAGATAGCAAAAAAGATAGGTACCCTTATTGCCGTACCTTGCATTATTCAAGACAAAGAGATTTCAATAGAAACGAGTATCGGCATCTCCTGCTGCAACAATGGAGAGCCAGATAAAGAGACTTTACTAAAATGGGCCGATATAGCTTTATATGCTGCTAAATCAGAAGGCCGAAACTGTTATCAACTCTTTGTCCCATCGATGTCGGAGCAAGCTCAAAAACAGGCCTACATACAGAACCAGTTACGCCAGATACTAGAACACAACCAATTAGAAGTGCATTATCAGGGTCAATATTCAGTTGAAGAAGACCGCTTTATTGGTTTTGAAGCCCTAGTCCGATGGCCACAGAGAGATAATCAACCTCGTATTTCACCGGCACAATTTATTCCCATCGCCGAACAGTCAAGACTAATATATGACTTAGGCCAAGCAGTCCTTATACAGGCCTGTACTGTACTACAAGAGTGGCAAGAATCGACTCATACCCGCCACCTCACTCTAGCTGTTAACTTATCAGCAAAACAGCTGAATGCTCACGATTTTTTAGACCGACTCGAAAATATACTTTGCCGCTTCACGTTCCCCTTTACTAAACTCACATTTGAGATCACAGAAACGGCATTTTTGGAACATTCTGAATGTGTGACAAGAACTGTTAATACCCTTAAAGCCATGGGGTTTTCGCTAGCTCTCGATGATTTTGGTACCGGATACTCCTCACTGAACTATCTACAGAACCTCCCCTTCGATATCATCAAAATAGATCAATGCTTTATTCAACGACTAGGAACATGTAATAAGACGTGGGCTTTAGTCAAAGCTATTATTACCATTGCAGATGCATTCAATATGAGCATAGTAGCAGAAGGAGTCGAATCTAAAAAGCAACTAGAAAGTGTTATCGCTCTGGGCTGTGACAAGATTCAAGGATATTACTATAGTACCCCTATCCCCAAAGAGCAGATTGATTCACTCATCTCATCTACAACTCCAGCTAGCCCTTTAAAATTGACGGTCAATCGAAGTACTAACTGAGTGCCTAAACCTAAAAATACTCCTGAAACTAGTTTTATTCTTATATGAGGTAAAGGTTTTGCCAACCCTCAAAAAAATGATGGTATCCGAGGCCAATCTTAGAAGTAGAGAGCTTAACCGGTACGTACCCGCTCTTATCAAGAGAAGCGTAGCGAGGGATTTTAAACCTGTTTCTGGATATCTAGATACAAAAAAGCCCCGACTAATGTCAGGGCTTAAATGATGGTACCCGAGGCCGGACTTGAACCGGCACGCCTATTAAGCGAGGGATTTTAAATCCCTTGTGTCTACCGATTCCACCACTCGGGCAAACTCGTTGACTTTGATGATACGTATTATCGGTAGTTAATACTGTGTCTCTCGATAGCTAGTTTATAACCTTCAAGAGTTGACACTCATCACAATCTAAATATGGAGGCGCGACCCGGAGTCGAACCGAGATCGACGGATTTGCAATCCGCAGCATAGCCATTCTGCCATCGCGCCAATTTTTACCAGTAATACTGAAGCGGCCTTTCTTATAAAGATAGGTTCGAACCTGTGACCTATACCTTGGTAAAGTTTCACATCTTATTCTGATAATCTGTAAGATTGGAGCGACATATCGGGTTCGAACCGATGACCTATACCTTGGCAAGGTATCGCTCTACCAACTGAGCTAATGTCGCTTACATCAATAATCTTACTTGCAGCAAGTTCTTTCTTAAGAAGCTTTCCCCTGACTGCGGAATGGCATTCTACCGATTTAGCACCAAGAGTCAATCGCATATTTACCGATAAATGACTGCTTGGACACTAAATAGTCTCATTGCATTTTAATTATCCGATTCCGCCGTTAAATCCCCCCAAGCGGCTAAGATATAATTCATCATTGACCAAAAGGTGAGGACTGCAGCGACATAAAAGAGTGCATAAGCGGTATAAGTAAGAAAGTCGTTGGGATGCCAGATAAGACCTGTAATGGCTACCATCTGTGCTGCCGTCTTGTATTTACCGATCCAAGACACTGCAACCGCCCCTCTTTTGCCTATCTCTGCCATCCATTCACGCAGTGCCGAGATAACGATCTCGCGACCAATCATAAATAGTGCGGGTAAAGTAAGCCAAATATTATTGAAATCGGCTACGAGCAGCACGAGTGCAGTGGTTACCATGATCTTATCAGCAACGGGGTCCAAAAAAGCACCAAATCGAGTAGACTGCTTCAATTTTCGGGCGGCATAGCCATCTAATGCATCGGTGACAGCAGCTAACCAGAAAATAAAGGCGGCAGCAAAAGGCGCCCAGGAGTAAGGAAGGTAAAAAACCACGATAAACACAGGTAACAAAAATAATCTAAACAAAGTTAAAGCTATAGGTATGTTAAACGGCATGAGAAAACCAATAGTTTAAAAGCAGCGCCAATCTTGCCTTAATTTAGCTAGCCTCGCAATGAATCATGTATTGTTTGTGCCATTTCTAGGCTAATCTGTAGCACTTTTTCAATTTCTGCCACTTTCAGTGCCCCCAGTTGCTCGGTAACACATAAAACAGACAAAACATGGAACATGTATCGAGTACAAAACAACTAACATCAGGGGGGCGACGACGAAAAAGAGGTCTAGTAATAGGTCCACTAAGCCTAGCCTGATGGTATTTGTTCACCCAAACTTTCCGTTCTTGCTTTGCAATTTATATTAATTAACACACCTTTCAAATAGTTATGGAACAAATCACCATTCATTAATTCATGCCAATAGATGCGGCAGTTAACCATTAGTTTGGGAAATGCAATATTCAAGCTAACGAGATCAGACGTGTTTAAAAGGTTATCGGGTAGAAAGCAAATAGCACTAGACTCTTTAAGGATAGGTGCGATTTTTTCATACTTAGAAAGTTTGAGTGAGGGTCTTACTATGTTTTTCGTACGTAGAGTAAAATCGGCATTTTCATGAGTTTCTAATTCAATTATTTGATACTCATTCAGTTCCTCTATAGTTACTGCTGTATTTAATTTAACTAGAGGGTGCTCTTTTCTAACATAAGCGGAGTGAGATATATCAATTAAATGAGCTTGATGGATATTATTGGGAAGACCAGTATAACTTCCAACTAAAAAATCAATATCCCCTCGTAAAAAATCGTTTATACAAACGCATCGAATACAGTGGGATAAAACCAGAGCCATTGCCCGTTGAGTCTAAGATGTTGAAGTTGCTAGCAGTCTATGCAAGGTTGACTTAACGGTTATTGGAATTTTAAAAATGTGATCTAGAACCAGACATAATTAGATGTTGTGCCTGGTGCTGGCGATTATCGATGAAATTGAATGGGGATTTGAAGGAAGCAACCTAGAAAATCTAGCAAGAAGGCAAAATGGCCGTTCTTAGCCAATCAGACAGGTTTAATCCGATTGCAATCAATGGCACAACTTATATTGTGCATAGCACTTAGCCTTTCAATGAATCATGGATTGTTTGTGCCATCTCTAAGCTTATTCCAGGCACTTTCGCTAATTCAGTCACACTCGCTCCTTTCACTTCCTGAATCCCACCTAAAAACTGCAACAAGGCCTTGCGCCGTTTTGGTCCAACACCGGCAATGGATTCTAATGTGGAAGTATTGCGTGTCTTCTGTCGCTTATTTCTATGACCAGTTATGGCAAAACGGTGAGACTCATCACGAATGTGCTGTATCAAGTGCAAAGCACCTGAGTCTGCAGAGATAGAGAAAGACTGTTCATTTTCGCCATAGATTAAGGTTTCTAGGCCCGGTTTTCTCCCCTCTCCTTTAGCGATCCCGATAAGCATAGGAGCGATATCAATATTGGCAAATTTTTCATCTACAATCTTTTGCGCAATTCGAAGCTGCCCCAGGCCGCCGTCGATAAATAAAATATCTGGGATCTTGCCGGTTTTATCGATGTTATTAAACCGCCTTGTTATTGCCTGCTTCATGGCTGCATAATCATCACCCGGCGTAATACCATTAATGTTATAACGACGGTAGTCAGCCTTATTAGGCCCTTCGCGATTAAAAACAACACAGGAAGCAACTGTACTCTCCCCCATAGTGTGGCTAATATCGAAACATTCCATCCTCTGTATCCGCGTGGTCATTTCCAGGGCTTCTTCTAATAGCAAGAAGCGCTGTTCGACGGTATTCTTGTGAGATAGCCGGGTATTCACAGCGTTGGTAGCATTCGTCACAGCCAAGCGTAAAAAATTAGCTCTTTCACTACGTACATTCGTTTTAATCTCAACCTTTTTATCCAGTGCCGTTTGTATGGCCTCTTCTAATTGAGGTAAGTCATCGAAACTCTGACTCAATAAGATCTCTTTTGGCAACGTCCTCTGACTATCGCCATTGAGGTAAAATTGGATCATAAACGCACTCAATACTTCATCGATATCGGTTTGTGCGGGGACACTTGGGTAATAACTTCGGCTGCCAAAAATTTTACCATTACGAATAAAGAGCAGATGAAAACAAGCCACACCCGATGCGTAATGAGCACCTATCACATCCATATCACCTGAAGTATTGGACACTTCCTGCTGCTCAGCCACTCTCCGTAATGCGGAGATTTGATCTCGATAGCTGGCCGCCTTCTCATAGTCAAGGGATTGTGCACAAGCCTCCATTTTCGACACCAGTTCAATCATCACCTGTTTATTCTTGCCCTTAAGAAATAAGCTTGCCAATTTGACTTGGGTTTCATACTCCTCACTAGTGACTTTATCTACACAAGGGGCACTACAACGACCAATTTGATATTGTAAACAAGGACGAGAACGCGATTTATAGTAAAGATCATCACACTGTCTGATAGGAAATATTTTTTGCATCAGATGCAAGCTTTCTCTGACAGCCCCACCATTTGGATATGGACCAAAATAGGTCCCCTTATCTCTCTTAGGGCCACGATGATAGGCAAGCCTTGGGTGTTTGTGATGACTCAGTAATATATACGGGTAAGATTTATCATCACGAAGTAACACGTTATATCTGGGCATATACTGCTTGATATAATCATTTTCGAGGATCAGTGCATCAGTCTCACTATGGGTCACTGTCACATCGATATTCGCGATATGAGAAACCAAGGCTTGAGTTTTTACATTACCAAGATTTTTACGAAAATAAGAGCTTAAGCGCTTCTTAAGATCTTTGGCCTTACCCACATAGATGACGACATTATCTGCGTCATACATGCGATAAACACCCGGCGATGAGGATACATTTTTTAGAAAGAGTACTGAATCAAACTGAGCTGGCATAGATAGAATGACTAAAGTTGTTTACGCTAATGGATCGGACAGTTTTGGCTCATGACTATGAGGGGTACGCACTATTTATGATCTTAATCATTCTAAATAGCTGAGATTCTAGGCTAAAATTGTCCTGTGTCTAGCATTTTATAACGGATCGCAAGGCGCGTCAGCTCAACATCACCATTGATCCCCAACTTAGCGAATAAACGATAGCGATAGCTATTTACCGTCTTAGGACTCAAATTTAGCTGTTCAGAAATCTCACTGACCTTTTCGCCATTGGTGATCATCATCATGATCTGTAACTCACGCTCTGAGAGTGATTGAAATGGGTTGTCCTCATTGGAATTAAACTGACTGAGTGCCATCTGTTGGGCGATTTCCGGAGAAAGGTATCTTTGCCCGTGTGCCACTTGTCTAATCGCTTGCAACACCTCTGGTGGTGTCGCACCTTTGGTAAGGTAGCCTGACGCGCCTGCCTGCATCACTTTAGTTGGAAAGGGGTCTTCTGTTTGTATTGTTAGTACAATAATTTTTGCATGGGACTGATAACGTAAAATCTTACGCGTCGCTTCTAAGCCACCGATCCCGGGCATGTTCATGTCCATCAGAATAACATCAGCTTCATTACTTCGGCTCCATTGAACCGCAGTTTCACCGTCACCCGCCTCACCCACGACTTTAATGCCACGTTCGTCTTCAAGAATACGGCGAATTCCGGTACGGACTAGTTCATGATCATCGACTAAATATACAGAAATCAATTCAAATTACCTTAGGGCTAACGTGAAGAACCTTGCCTGATTCTACTTCTTATTTAAAGCTAATTTAGCCCATAAACCATCAATAATAAAGCTCGTTTTTTAATATACTAGGTGATAAACCCCAGGTAAGCCCTTACATTGAGTAGATAATAATCAAGCTATTGTATTTGTTTATCTTATTAAAGCAGATCTCAACCCTGTTACTGTTATCTCGATGGTCGAGTGTTTGGACTCTTGCTATCTAGAAAACCAGGGAAGAAAACGAGTCGTCATAGGTTGGATAGAGCTGACCTTCAGACGAAAGTAAAAGTCCTACGCTTGTTATAGAAGAGACTAGAGACTCATCTAATGTTAAGGGCTTTTCTTAATGTGGCACAGAGATAGCTAACTTTAAACAAGAGGAACCAAGGGCTCACATTCCTATCATCATCTAAAACGAAAAAAGGCTACTCTTTCGAGTAGCCTTTTTTCTTGAATGTGGCGGAGAGATAGGGATTTGAACCCTAGATGGGCTATAAACCCATGCCGGTTTTCAAGACCGGTGCATTCGACCACTCTGCCATCTCTCCGAACGCTGCGAATATTATAAGTATCTAAGATCGAAGTAAACTCTTTTTTTAAAGATTGTGGTTAAGTGGCGATGTAACACTCAACATTTTGTAAAAATATACAACAAGCCCAATACTTGGCTTAAACTCAAACAAACTCGTCCATACCTGCTCGCGCTCTAATATTGTAATTACTCTCAAAATCAAGAATCAAAGTCTCAATTAGAATATGGGCTGTAAGCTTGATGTGCTAACATATCATTAATCACAATTCTGATTTCTATTTTTAAGTAGCTAATGTTTCTATGAATCCAAACGTCATTCCATTGTCATCATTAACGCCTAAGCATAACCTTCCTGCACTCTCAACACTAAAAAACGAAAAGAAAAGCCTGCTATTAGGCCAAGAGAGAGTCGTTGACGCTTTCACACTTTTGACTAAAACGGCTCACCAGCATATGTATCTCGCAGATTTTGCAGGTATAGATAGGAAAGCCTTCATTGACGCACTAGCTAGCCAACAAGGTGATAAGGCTTCTCAGCTACTCATTGGTTCAAATGATAACAACACCACTCATTTTCAGTGGGTAGATGAACAAGATTTAGTGCTGAATGAAAAGCGCGAACCACTCATCTTGAGCCATAAAAACCAAGGTTACTCTTATCTATCGGGCAATATTAAGCGTACCGATCTGGTTGGTCGACTATTGAGTTCGAGTGTTCATCCCATTAATACCGCTAACCTCGATAAGCTCCAATATCAAGCAGGTGCATTGGCCCAGTGCCATACCCTCTTTATCTGTGCTGACTCCCTGTGGAAACGAGAAGGCTTATGGGATCTGTTACTCAATATTTTGTCATCTAAGAGCTATCAAATTCATTCTCAACTTCCACTTGTACCGCTTAATTGTAAGATTGTACTTGTCGGCACGAGTACCCAGTACAGTGTCTGTTGGATAGAGGAAAGCCAGTTTTCTCTTCACTTTCCTCTTCTGGGCGAGATGAGCTATGAACTGGATTTAACCAGTTATAGCGAAAAGGATTATGGAAACTGGCTCGTTTCTATTGCGGCGCTCAATCAAGTGTCTCTGTCTCATTCAGCCTTAGCACCATTATTTAACTACAGTGCACGATTAGCCGACCATCAGCGACGCCTAACCTTGTTATCATCTCAAGTGGGGCAACTGTTGTCCCAGGCTCACGCATACAGTGGTGTTTCTGAAATTTCGGCTAAAGATATAGCCTACGCCTTGACGCGTTATCAGCTTCGCCATAACGCCTCTGAGACACTATCGGCACAAAACTTCGATGACAAGTTTATAAATTTACCGACAGAAGGTGAGAGAGTTGGTCAAATTAATGGATTAACGGTACTCGAAACTGTTGAGTACAGTTACGGAGAGCCAGCACGCATTACCGCTTCGGTTCATTATGGCGATGGGGAAGTTGCCGACATCGAAAGAAAGTCAGAACTGGGAGGAAATATTCATGCTAAGGGGATGATGATCTTATCATCTTGCCTATATCGAATCTTCGGTAAAGATGCCCCACTACACTTAAATGCCAACATAGTGTTCGAGCAATCCTATCAAGAAATCGATGGAGACAGCGCGTCTCTTGCTGAATACTGTAGTTTGATTTCTGCAATTACTGAGAAGCCAATCAGTCAAAGTATTGCGGCAACTGGTGCCATAGACCAATTCGGAAAAGTACAAGCCATAGGAGGCGTCAATGAGAAAATTGAAGGCTTCTTTAACTTATGTGAACGTCGAGGACTAACAGGTAACCAAGGGGTTATCATCCCAAGAGCTAACACCCAACAGCTCAATCTCTCTGCGAATCTCGTTGCGGCGATTGAAGACAAGAAGTTTAGCCTTTACCAAATCGATCATATCGATGAAGCCGTCGAGCTTCTGATGAAGATGACGGCCGGCGTTGCCGATGAAAATAATGATTTTCCAGAAGATTCACTCTATGGTCTAGTTCAGGGTCGATTGGCAAATTTAGCGGGCTATTCCGACGAAGAAAGTACATTTTTTGAGAAGTTGCTCCGAAAATTGAAGTTTTTTAGCTGATCGGAGTTGTTTAGCGTACACGTGTTCGCTAATCTTGGCTCCTCATATTGTTGGAGTGAAGTAAATCAATGAGTAATGCAAACAGTTTCAGTAAAGAAGAACTTATCGCCTGTGGTCATGCAGAGTTATTTGGTAAGAACTCACCTCGTCTTCCTATAGACAATATGTTGATGATCGATCGCATCGTTAAGATAAATGCCGACGGTGGTGAATTCGGCAAAGGTGAGATTGTTGCTGAATTGGATATCGATCCTAAATTATGGTTTTTCGGTTGTCACTTCGAAAACGATCCCGTTATGCCTGGTTGCTTAGGTCTGGATGCAATGTGGCAGCTAGTTGGTTTCTTCCTCGGTTGGGAAGGCGCCGAAGGTAAAGGGCGAGCGTTAGGTGTAGGTGAGGTTAAATTTACCGGCCAAGTGCTTCCCGATGCTAAGAAAGTCACTTATAAACTGACGATTAAGCGTAAGGTATATCGTAAACTTACCATGGGTATAGCTGATGCCACCATGGAAGTCGATGGACGTGAAATCTACAGCGCTAAAGATTTGAAAGTCGGAATTTTCACAGATACAAGTAGCTTCTAAACTATATTTCTATGCCTGTTTTTTTAAGTTAGATAATCAGGCATAAAAATGCCCTCTTCGGCTACAGCTATCTGTTACCAGGAGGGCAAAATGCTACGTTACTTATTAAATAAACCAGTTATTCGGCCATCTACGCCTTCCCGCCACCCCCCTAACCACTGTGACTTAGAATCAAGTGTCGAGTACGGACAATTCTCCTTTGAGCGGCCGCCAACTCCGGCTTGAAATCCTTTCGAAAAAGCTCTGTCTAAACGATCTCTTTTTTGTCTCTTCATGCAAGCATCCTCTGTTTTACATACAAAGAAGCAATAGCTTCACTTGATAGAAATAGATCTTTTTCGGCTCAAGATCAATCAATATTTCACCAATTTACATGGTTATTTTTTAAGCTGTTGAGTTTTTTAGACAAAAAAAATCGAGGCTATCGCCTCGACTTTTCTATGAATTTGTTCTACCAGACTTGGCACTCATGATAACAAGCACTAACCCGAGTTAATTGAAATAAACATTCATGCTATTTATTCGAGTAGCGACGACGGAACCAAAGTAAGGGTAAGGCAAATAACCAGGCAAAGCTTGCCGCGCCTTTACGCTCATAATCATCAGGCTCTTCATTGTCATCAACACAGTTATTAGCCGCTAGCCACTCATCGGTCGCTTCAGCATAATTCGTTTGCAAAACCACAGAACGAGGTAAGTAAGATGTAAGCGGATCACCATAACCATTCACTTCAAACACTGGCTTGCCATTTTCAATAACCAAGTTGCCTTCTGAGTCGAACTTATACACCGGCTTACGCACTGACACTGTACCGACAATGACACCCTCTTCATTGATGCCGTTAGCCTCGACAACCACTAAGTCTTCATTGTAGGTTAGTGTCTTACCTGCACCATCTTCGACTTCGACTGTTTTACGCACCCACTTATCATCGACCTTCTCGAAGCCCTTGGACTCACAAGTCAACAGTTGATTAAGGTTCCTAAAATCATCTGTGTCTTTATCAAACAAGAAACCTGCTTTAGGGCGGGGTTTTTCCTTATCGTGGGTGGTTTCAATATAACCGACGACCTGACCCTTATTGTTGATATCTTTTGGCCTACTGCTTAGATCTGAAACTCCAGTGTTGCTGCTAAAATCATAAGGGGTAACTATGTCTTCAGTCCCATTAGTATCGTAATAGAAGAACTTATCTCTTGAATATCCTTGAAGGTATTGCTTATAACTGCCGACTAAGATGCCATTATCGTTAATATCATAAGCGATAGACTCATATCTATCATCTATCATATCTATCCAATGGTAGTCATATTTACCAGTGTCGTTCTTAGTCCAATATGCCGCATCATAATGTAGTTTATCTGTGTTGCCTCGACGATAAACATGGGAGCGTCCTGCGACAACCCCGGCTGTATTGACTCCCAGACCTTGAGCCGTATAAATTCTTGTGTCACTAGAACTTGGGGCTAAACCTAAGGGTAACTCAATCTCATTCTCTACTACAGTCCTATCCGCATTTAGCTGCCATACATAACCACGTACTTGGTAAATCATGTATGAATTACCGTAATCATCATAAGGAAACTGCAGTGTCTGCACGCAGACATCTAGTGGGTAAGTATCACTCGAAATACAAGTATCGATACGATCTTCAGAATTCTTAGATAACTCAGTACCTGCATAGCCTACGACTAAACCACTTGAGTTCACTTTGGCCGCAACCGAATAACCACCCACGTTAACAGCCGGAGTCTCGTCGTCTTTAACATATTCGGTGAGAGGCGGAACCAGATCTATCTCGATATTATCGGCGTTTTTAACAAAGCCACGCTCTTCAAACTCCCGGTAGTACCAGAAATCCTGATCATCTTTACAGTCATCGCCACAAGTTATTTTCAGCTCTTCAGATGTCATGGAACCGACTTTTACGCCCGCATTATTGATACCATAGTAATAGGCATCGACCGAATTTATTGTATCTGGATCATCTGGATCGGTTAAACTGGGATCTGTGGTGCCATTGACGCTGTCAAAAGTCGGTAACCAAGGGGTAGATGAATCATTCTCGACGGCAGTAAAGGTGAAGTTGTTAGCTTTGATCGGCGTATTAATGGACAGCACGATCTTCTCTTCCGGTGCGATACCATCTTCGATATCGATAACACCATCATCATCCTCAGATACGCTCAGGTATTTTTTACCTTTTGCCACACCTAAAGATTCATTATTAGCGTTCACAGCCATACCGTAGCCACTACGAGTACCTTGTAATGTGCCAATTAATTCAGCGCCATCTTCCTGGCTATAAATTTCGTCTAGGTTCTTAATTTCATATACAGGTGCTGCATTGGCACCTTGCAAAACACTAATTACACCTACTGCAACTAATGATAGTGCTTTATCCAATTTCAACTTCATTAACGCTATTCCCATACTATTTCTAGTTTTAATTTTGTATTACTTGAGCGACTCTAACTCTTCCCATCGCCCGAAGCACACTTCCAACTCCTGCTCTTTGTCGGCTAGTTGGCCGAGTTGGAGATTAATTTTATCTTGATCTTGAGCATAAAAATCTGATGCACTAACTTTCTCTTGCAAAGCTTCAACCTCCGCTTCTAGCTGCTCCATCATAGCAGGTAGCGCCTCGAGTTCACGCTGAAGTTTATAAGACAACTTCTTTTCTAATTTAGGTTTGTCTACTGGCTTTACCTCGTTAACCTCAACCTTCTGAGGTTGGACACTCTTTGTTCCCTGAGGTTCCTCAGAATAAAATTTAGCACCTTGAGACACTGCATCTTCATAGCCACCGACATACTCACTCCAGCCACCATTACCGGTGAACCACCAACTACTGGTCACGGTATTATCGATAAATGCTCTGTCATGACTCACTAAAAGTAAGGTTCCTTGATAATCGGTCAACAAAGACTCTAACAATTCTAGGGTCTCAATATCAAGGTCGTTGGTCGGCTCATCGAGAATAATCAAGTTAGCAGGTTTTAAAAGCAAACGGGCTAGCAATAAACGGTTTTTCTCACCACCAGAAAGCGCTTTGACTGGTGTTCTTGCTCTCATCGGAGAGAAGAGGAAGTCTTGCAGATAACTCAAAATATGACGGTCTTGACCATTGATGGTGATGGTTTTCTTACCTTCACCTACATTCTCTTCCACTGTTTTCTCGGGATCGAGTGCTTCTCTATATTGATCAAAATAGGCAATCTCAAGCTTAGTCCCCACCTTGACACTACCCGACTGTGCCTCTAGCTGACCAATCAAGAGTTTTACTAAGGTAGATTTACCACAACCATTAGGACCAATAAGCGCGATCCTGTCTCCGCGCATCACAGCCGACGTAAAATCTTTCACCAAGTTTTTATCAGGCAGATTGTAGTTCAGCTTTTCAATATCAAAAACAAGCTTGCCGGAACGATCGGTATCAGCAACGGCCATCTTAGCACCGCCTTGTCGATTAAGACGCGCCATACGCTCGACTCGCAAAGCTTTTAACGCACGAACACGACCTTCGTTACGTGTACGCCTTGCCTTAACACCTTGACGAATCCAGGTTTCTTCTTCCGCGAGACGTTTATCAAATAGTGCATTTTGCTCGGATTCGACTCTTAACCACTCCGCTTTTCCATCTAGGTATGTTTGATAATTACCAGGCCAGGACGTGATGACACCGCGATCGAGATCGACAATACGGGTCGCCATACGTTGAATAAACCCCCTATCGTGGCTAATAAATACGATAGCACCTTTATAACTTAACAGAAATTGCTCTAACCATTCGATAGTATCAATATCCAGATGGTTGGTGGGCTCATCGAGTAATAGCAAATCTGGCTCACTCACCAAAGCTCTGGCTAAGGCAACCTTACGTTGCCACCCACCGGACAATTCTGACAAGGCACTATCTGGGTCTAGCCCCAATAGTTCACAATTCTGGTTAATTCGGCTGTCTAGCTGCCAGCCATTGAGGTGATCAATATCTTCCTGAAGTCGCTCCATCTGTTTAAGCATGCGATCCATCTGCTCTGGATCTGCGGTGCCTACATCGTGAGCCAACTGATGATAACGTTCGAGCTTCTCACCCACCTCTTGAAGTCCGGCAGAGATATAAGAATAGACTGAACCTTGCTCGGCTTTGGGTGGATCTTGCTGTAGACGACTCACCTTAACGTCGGTGGCGATATTGAATTCACCCTCATCGAGAAGTACATCACCACTCAATACTTTCATCAGGCTGGACTTACCGGCACCATTTCGGCCAACGATACAGACACGCTCACCGGGTTCTATGGTGAAATCGGCTTTTTGCAATAGTGGGGTGTAACCATAGGCTAGAGAGCCACTATTAATACGAACAAGACTCAAGTTATGCTCCTAAAAAATTCTTTAATACATCTTCATCAAATGGCCAATTAAGCTCATTTTCAGAATCAAGCTGTTTTAGCACAGGGATACGAATGCCATATTGTTCAGCTAGCTTTTCATCATCACAGATATCTGTTTTTATGTATGACACGCCAGACATTTCAATCAACTGCTCGGCTAAATCACACAGATGACAAGCATCTGTGTGGAACAAGATATAGGACTTACTCGGCATGGGTTAACAGCCAAGTGTTGTGGATCTGTGGATTACGTTTAAAATCCGTAGGTAAAGTTTGACTGTCAATATTTTCAACTTTGATCCCAGCAGCTTCAAGCGCTTCAGTCTCCATCTTAAACTTACGCTTATTATTGGAGAAGATGATCTCACCGCCAGGTCTTAAGATCTTAATCAAGTCAGTCAGCAAAGCCACATGATCACGTAACACATCAAAAGAGTCTTCCATGCGCTTCGAGTTTGAGAAGGTCGGCGGATCGATAAAGATGAAATCATAGGTATCGTGGGTTCGTTTGATCCAAGTTAAACAGTTGGCCTGTACAAACGAATACTTATTGTCATTTAAACCATTTAAGGCAAAGTTCTCTTTCGCCCAGCTGATATAGGTATTGGACATATCGACGGTCGTAACCGTTTTAGCCCCACCCAGAGCAGCATGTACTGAAGCCGTACCAGTATAGGCAAATAGATTAAGGACATCGCGATTCTTAGACTTTTCACCCACGAGTTTACGGGTGAGACGATGATCGAGAAACAGGCCGGTATCCAGATACTCTTTAAGGTTTAGCTTAAATTTGGCATCATATTCAGTCGTGATAAGCTCAAGCTTAGACGTTGAGAGTTTCTCATACTGATTAGTGCCCTTTTGACGCTCCCGCTTCTTCAAGATGATGTTCTTAGGATCTATACCAATTGCGCTAGGTAAGGCGATAAGCACATCGGTCAAACGCCGCTTGGTCACTGACTCGGGAATATCCATCGGTGCGGTATATTCTTGAATAACGACATAATCCAGATATTTGTCTATGGCAACTTTGTAATCCGGTAAATCGGCATCGTAGATACGGTAACTGTCGATACCCTCTTTCTTAGCCCATTTCTTAAGTTGTTTATAATTCTTCTTTACCCGGTTAGCGAAAGGCACAGCGATATCACTAACATCACCCTCTATCTTAATATTCTCAGGATCGACGCGGCGAGTATTCTCAGCATGAACAGTATAGAGGTTGAAAGCACAGTCCAGTGGACCGTTACTCATCTTCATCTGTTTATCGGCTTTAAGCTTCAAGGCAGATAACAGCTCTTTATCACTGTTTAGCATAGCTAATTTCCAGCCACCAAATTCAGCCTTAAACTTATCACCCAACTGATAATAGAGCTGAAGCAACTCAGTCACTGTGCCTAAACGTTCACCATAGGGAGGGTTACTGATAAGATAACCGGATGCTTCTGGCACTTTCACCTCTAAAGCATCGCTAACAGTAAACTCAATTAAGTCACTTACACCGGCATTTTCCGCATTCTGTTTAGCGATAGAGACAAGATGAGGCTCGATGTCTGAACCATAAAACTTAGTGCTACAGCGGGTTATGCCAATAGAAGCCCTGGCACGAGCCTCATTAAGCAATTCTTGCCAATGTTTGTCGTTATGTCTGAGCCAATGCTCAAAACCAAAACGCTCACGATGAAGACCCGGCGCAATATCACAGGCCATCATGGCAGCTTCAATCAAGATAGTGCCACTACCACAGAAGGGATCGAGCAATGAAACCGGCTCTTTCTTCCACCCGCTACGAACCAGCATATTTGCCGCAAGGTTCTCTTTTAGAGGGGCCTCACCTGTGGTCGAGCGATAGCCACGTTTGTGCAAGGCAGGTCCGGAGAAGTTCAATCCTATGGTGATCTCTCCACGACGATAATGTGCGTCGATTCGAAAATCTGCATCCTGGCGAGCAACATCCGGCCTTGAAAAATCATCGTCGCGAAAACGATCAACAATGGCATCTTTTATCTTAAGTGCACCGTACATGGTGTTATTGATGAAACCACCCTGACCATGAAAATCGATGCTAAATGTGCTGCGATTAGAAAACTGCATCTGCCAATCTATACCATAAGCAGCATTATAGAGCTGCTCAGGAGACTCGCATGGGCCTTTATGTATGACGAAAATGATTCGACTCGCCAAACGTGACCAAAGCGTAATTCGATAACCTAGCTCAAGAGATGCCGTAAAGTAGACACCAGCTACACTCTCTTTGATTTCAGAGGCACCGAGCTCTGCTAACTCGAGTGATAACGCATATTCATAGCCCCTAGGAGCCGCAGCAAAAAAATTTAACATCGTATAGATAGGCACACAGTAAAAATTAATCAGACATTATACCTTGATGCGCACTGAAATGATAAAAAGTTATTAGCTCTCAAGGAGATTATTCCTGTTAGTACCCCACTATTTGCACAAAGACCCCGCTCTTCGTCTCATTTATGAACGGTTAGATCTTTCAACTGAAATCAGGCTTGTAATAGCCAGGTCATATAGCTATAGTTTGCCGCGCTTCGACGGCATGGAAGAAAGATTTGATGACTCTAAATCAAGAAAAATCAAGAAGTTGAATCGAACGCGAGATGGGGCTGTATGAAATCTACTCGGACTCAGCGACTTATTACATCGGGGTGAAGCTCGTGGCCCTACTTTCATAAAAGTAATCCAGCTCCCGCAACCAATTCTTAAATATTAAAACACCCTAATATCTTCTCCATAAAACACACCCACTTAATTTTATTCCGATGAACAAAAATAAAATTAAAATCAATTGTGCATTAATCATGCTGACAACGTTAAATGGAAATGAGTTAGAACGATTTATATAATCACTCACTCTCTAGATAAAGCGCTTAGCTAGATAGGAATTGGATAGGGAATGAAACATGACAAAACAGATAATTATGCCGCGACAATCTGCCGATTAACAATAATTGGGTGCAGTCTATCGTGCATAACTTTAATACATTCGAACTGACCTAGAGATTTGCTATCACTTAGCCGTAAATCTTTTTCCAACAACATCACAAGTGAGGCTTGTACGCTTGTTTCAACGACTAAAACTTGTGCACTAATGCCCTGGCAAGATAGACGAAAAACTTTACCTAGCTCACTAAAGACACACATATTACTGGTAGCAAAAAACCATGATTTAGGCATTTGTGGCTTTAACAAAAAATGGGCAGCAGTAGCATTGAGCGCAAGCTGAACTTGCAAACCCGCTGTTAGGTGTAATGACCTTGAAAGAAGATCTAGAAACTCAATATAAAATTTGGCATGTTCCATATTAAACTCTAACTCCATCAAAGCGTCAGGAATTAAAGTTTTCATTTTATAAGGGGTCAGAAATTCCATCTCTGAACCTAATGAGACGCTTAACACACCATACGCATCATTATAATTCCATTGCCAATCCTTTTTTGGCATTAATAACATAACGTTTACCTGTCATATAGAATACAAGCCGATAATAGATGATATTTTACTCAATATCAAAATATAATTAAAAAAAATTGACCAAGATAACAGTATCTTATATCGGTCATGCGCGATCAAATTGCGATCGCGCGATCTTAAATGGATCTGAAAAACGATCTTTTAATTATCGAACTCGATAGGCATTGACTATGTCTTTAATTAATTCAGGCCCCTGATAAATAAATCCTGAAAATATTTGGACCATTTTCGCCCCTGCATCGAGCTTATCTAGCGCGTCAGATGCAGAGTTAATTCCACCGACACCTATGATAGGTATCTCGCCTTTAAGACAATCTGAAAGTTGCTTTATCACAGATGTAGACAATGAATTCAGTGGTTTACCACTTAGCCCTCCGGCTTCATTTGCATTGATAAGCCCGCTAACACCATCTCGGCTCAAGGTCGTATTTGTCGCGATAGCCCCATCAAATTTGTTGCGAATGAGAGATTCTGCAATTTTCTCAATTTCCTCTGACGTTAAATCAGGGGCGATTTTTAATGCGAGTGGTACATATTTACCATGCTTCTGTGCGAGATCTTTTTGCTTCTCTTTAAGTGATCTCAATAGATCGTCAAGCAGATCTCCATACTGCATACTTCTTAAGCCTGGTGTATTTGGAGAGGAAATATTGACTGTAATATAGGCGGCATATGGATACACTTTCTCCATACAGATAAGGTAATCATCTTTGCCCTGCTCCACCGGTGTGTCTTTATTCTTACCAATATTGACGCCAACCAGTGCACCGGACTTTGCCAATTTAAGGTTGGCAATAAGGTTATCGACTCCCTTATTATTAAAGCCCATTCTGTTGATAATAGCTTTCGCAGGCTTGAGTCTAAACAGACGTGGTTGCTCATTACCTGGCTGTGGCTTGGGTGTTACAGTGCCCACTTCGATATGTCCAAATCCCATCGCATAAAAACCATCGATACATTCACCATCTTTGTCCATACCAGCAGCTAAACCGACAGGATTAGGGAAGGTTATCCCCATAAACTCAACAGGCGCGGACTCAAACGTCTGAGCGTAGAAACAATCTAACGGGCTATTCGCCGTGGATTTAAGGCTGCTGAGTGCGACATGGTGCGCTCTCTCAGGATCCATCTGGAACATGACTTTTTGAGCGATTTTGTAAAACATGCTTTCTCCTAGACCGAAAAAAGCCCCGGCAAATGCCAGGGCTGATTAATATTATTATTTACTTTTAACCTTCACAATGAAGAATCAAAAGATTTAACTCACGTAAGGCGACAGAGAACTTTGCAAACTCATGGCTTTGCGAAGTTTTAAAGTCTGCGAGCATATGGAACCATCTCTCCAACAAGCCCTGATTGGAGTCTATCCACTGATCGATTATGGTATCAGCATCACAAGTCGAGGTACATGATCTTAGTACTACTGAGCTCAGTGAACGCTGTTGCCAATCTAACTCTTCTCTAAATGCCGCTCTGGCAAGTGCTTGCCAGTGGTTAGCAACCGGTTGCTCACTGATTTGATCGAGGAACCAGTGTAAATCCACACGCGCACCTAATTTAAAGTAGGTCTGTGCAACCAGTGCAATAGGCTTACTTTCCAACTCAGCAATTTGAGCAATATCCAGTGCAGAGAATAGCGTACTCATGTTAACCACATTCGTCGCTATCGGCTCATTGACACCTTCTTTTACTAGTGCCGCAATCTCTGCATGTATGCCTTCAACTTCTGCTTCAACCATATAGCCATGGACATTCGCTTTCAAATCCTCGAATACTGGAGTGAAGAAGGCTACTGACTGTTCAATACTGTGACTACGATTACGATGACGCAGGAACCAGCGACAAGCTCGACGGATATTACGACGTAATTGATGTAGCATCTCGCCTTGTACTACCGCAGGGATAATGCCATTGAGTGAGGTGATCTCTTTCGTTAAATCAGCTAAACCAAATACTTCACGAGCCATAGTGTAACAAATCGCGGCTTCAGCGACTGAGGCACCTGTCTCATCTTGCATACGTTGAACAAAGTTAAGACCCAGATCATTAACCAGTTCATTTGCCAATGAAGTTGCTATGATTTCACCACGCAGAGGGTGAGCAGCCATACGCTCACTGTACCTCTCTTGTAATTGCAGTGGAAAATATGCAATCAATAATTGACTCAAGAAGGGGTCATCCGTTATTTCAGGTGTCAATAACTGCTCTTTAAGCACCATTTTCGCGTAGGCGACTAACACAGATAACTCAGGACGCGTCAACGGCTTACCATTGGCTAAGCGCTCAGCTAGCTCATCTTCCGAAGGCAAAAACTCAAGCCCTCTATCAAGCTTGCCGTCTTTCTCCAGATAATGAATGAAGCGGATCTGCTCTTTCAGCTGCTCAGCACCACGAACTTGGGTCACTGAGATCGTCCTGGTTTGATCGTTACAGTCTTGAAGGACTATGCGGCCTACTTCATCAGTCATCTCAACCAAGAGACGATTACGTTGCTTAAGTGTCATCTCACCGTCGGCAACTAAGGCATTAAGCAAGATCTTAATATTCACTTCGTTATCGGAACAATCGACGCCGCCGACGTTATCCACAAAATCGGTATTCATGCGGCCACCATGGGTAGCGTACTCGATGCGACCTAGCTGAGTACAACCTAAGTTACCACCTTCACCTATGATTCTTGCTCTCACTTCATCGCCATTGACACGCAAGGTGTCATTCGCTCTATCACCCACTTCCGCGTGAGTTTCTGTGGATGCCTTCACATACGTACCGATACCACCATTCCAGATAAGATCGACATTCATCTTCAAGAGCTCTTTAAGCAGCTCAGTCGGTGTCATCGACGCCTTCTTGGTATCTAACATCTCCTTCATCTCTGCAGACAACGGGATCTTCTTTGCAGAGCGTAGGAATATTCCGCCCCCTTTAGAGATCAACTTCTTGTTGTAATCATCCCAGCTAGAACGAGGCAGTTCGAATAAACGTGCACGCTCCTTATAAGTAGATGCCGTTTCTGGATTTGGATCGATGAAGATATGCAGATGGTTGAAAGCCGCGACAAGACGAGTATGCTCAGAAAGCAACATGCCGTTTCCAAATACATCACCCGCCATATCACCGATGGCTAAGCAAGTGAAATCTGTTGTCTGACAATCGATACCAATTTCACGGAAATGACGTTTAACTGACTCCCAAGCACCACGCGCCGTGATCCCCATCTTCTTATGATCGTAACCATTGCTACCACCGGAGGCGAATGCATCACCTAACCAGAAACCGTACTCCTCAGAGATACTGTTGGCGATATCAGAGAACGTTGCCGTGCCTTTATCTGCAGCGACCACTAAGTAAGGATCGTCTTCATCATGGCGAACAACATTCTTTGGCGGGATCACCTCTCCTTCAATAATATTATCTGAAATATCGAGCAGACCACGAATAAATATCCGGTAACAAGCCTGACCTTCGGTGAAGAAGGCTTCGCGACCGCCTTCTGTCGGTAGCTGTTTACAGACGAATCCACCTTTCGCTCCAACTGGGACGATCACGGTATTCTTAACTTGCTGTGCTTTAACTAAGCCTAATACTTCAGTTCTGAAATCTTCACGTCTATCAGACCAACGTAATCCACCACGGGCGACTTTACCGCCTCTAAGATGCACGCCTTCGACTCTTGGTGAGTAGACAAAAATCTCAAATTTAGGCAGCGGACGTGGCATCTCTGGAATATCTTCCGGAGCAAATTTAAATGACACATAAGGCTTTTCAGCACCGTCATCGGCTACCTGATAGAAGTTGGTTCTTAATGTGGCATTGATGAGGTCTAAATAACGACGAATAATTCTGTCATCATCTAAGCTGGAAACATCGTCTAAACGTAGATCGATCTGCTCAACAAACTTGCCTAAGGTGCGAGTCTTAAGTTTAGGGTTGAACTTACGAATGAACATTTTAACCAAGAGATCGGCAAGCTGAGGATAACGGGTAAATGTCTCTTCTATATAAGCTTGGCTAAATGTCGCATCAATTTGACGCATATATTTAGCATAAGCACGTAGTATAGAAACTTCACGTCCGCTAAGGCCCGTAGCCAAGACCAAACGGTTAAAACCATCATCTTCAAGCTGCTTTTTCCAGACCTGAGACAGGGCATTCTGGAATCTGTCTTGACTCTCTGCAACATTTTCAGTGGTAGAACCCCGAACTGTCATCAGAAAGTCTAAGATCCAATAAGTATCACCATTAGCGGTTTTTATTTCATAGGGACGTTCATTAATCACCCTAAGGCCAAAATTCTCCAGCATAGGCAAGACATCAGAAAGGTGGATCGGCTCATCTTTATGGAATAGCTTCAAACGCACTTTACTGTTACTTAAAGCTGTTTCCTGAGGCAGGTAAAACAGCATGCCCAGGTTATGAGCATCATCCAGTGCTTCAAGTTGCAAAATATCCACAACAGCTGAGCTGGGTAATACATCTTCTTGATAGCTACGAGGGAATGCGGTGAGATAACGCTTCATTAGCCTAGTGCCAGACTCTTCACCACGAGCACTGCTAAGGGAGTCGCTCAGCTTATCTTCCCAAGAACGAGCAGCTTCGGTTAAATTATTTTCAATAGCAGCCACGTCTACATCCATAGTATTGTTGTCGACTTTCACTATATAGTGAGTGCGCGCAAGTGTTGATTCAGAGAAATAGGTCGTAAACTCAACCTCGGCATCACTCTTAAAATGCTGGGCTAATATACGTTGAGTATCTTCACGTAGCTTAGTGTTATATCTATCTTTTGACACGTAGACTAAGCAAGATAAGAAACGTCCAAAGCCATCTTTACGAACAAACAGCTTTAACTTGTCCCTGTCTTGCATCTCAAGTACGCCATGGGCGACATATGCCAACTCTTCAACATTGCCTTGAATAAGCTCATCTCTGGGCAAGGTCTCGAGTATGTGCATTAAGGCTTTATAATCGTGGGATCGAGGTGTTAAACCTGAGCGGTCCAACACGCGCTGAACTTTTTCAGCTAACAATGGAATTTCGCGTGGGCTGCGGTTATACAGATTTGAGGCATAGAGTCCTAAGAATCTATCTTCCCCAATCACATTACCTTTTTTGTCAAAACGCTTAACGCCGACATAATCTACATAAGCTGGACGATGGACTCGGCTTTTTTCGCTGCTCTTAGTTAGCAGAAGTAAGCTATGATCTAACGCTTCTTTTCGTGCGCTTTCCGAAAAGTTAGACAATAATAATCCAGTATCTGGCTGAGGTTTACCGGGTATGTTCATCAAGCCCAGGCTTGATGAGGTATCCGGAATAAGCTCTAGATCGCCTTCAACTTTTCGTAAATCATAACGACGATAGCCCAAGAGGGTGAAGTGATGATTATTCAAATAATTAAGGAAATCAGAGGCTTCTTTAAGCTCTTGTTTTTCCCCTGGATACGGGCGTACAGCGAGATCTTTAATCGTTTCGTCGAGCTGACTGGACATGGCTTGCCAGTCATTGACTGAGGCTGCAACATCACCAAGTACCGACGCTATCTCTTTTTCTATCTGTTTTATATCATCTTTACTACTGAGCCGGTCGATCTCAATGAGGAATACGGCGACCTTTTCCTGCTTCCCTTTACCATCGTCGCCATAGGTGACTTGAGTGATGGCATCTTTGGTTCGCTTAATAGACAAGGGCGTATGCAGCATCATATGGGTCGTGATCCCGTTACGATTGAGCGCCATACCCACAGAGTCAACTAAGAAGGGCATATCAGGTTGAATGATTTCGATGATTGAATGCGTTGATTGCCAACCATGCTTTGACTGGTTGGGATTAAAAACTCGAATATGTGAACCGCCTTTTACTGTCATATTCGCGGCATTCCAGAGACTTAATACGGCACCATAAAGATCACTATCGTTACGGGCCTTAAGATCATCTTTCGACATGTGGGCATACAGACAGGTGGCAAACTGCTCGACCTGTTTTACTTGTGTAGTAGGAACTTTTGAATGAATAAGGTTGACTACGTTTTCGAGTAGTACTGAAGGCATTGCATCTTTCAAGGCCATGTTGCTGTTTCCTTTAAGGGTCTATGGCAGCGCTTTTATAATTTTTGGGATGCTTGTTACAATGACCAGTCAAAATAGTGTGACCTAGGTCATGGGCGAAGTTTATTACTAAAGCGACCACATTTCGAGACTTATTTTAGTGGTAGATCCTCCTTAAAACCAGTTACAGCAGTATTTAGGACCGTTAGATGAAAAATCAATCGTCATTACAGCGTAACTATTCATTTTCAGGGTAATAAAAAGGGAGCCGAAGCTCCCTGTTAACTTATACCTCTCTGGGTTTTCGCCAGATAACCGCCCCTATCGCCGGTAAAATAATTATGGCACCTAACATATTTACCAAAAACATAAATGTCAGCAGTATTCCCATATCCATTTGAAATTTAAGCGCCGAGAAAAACCAAGTACTGACGCCGATGGCCAGTGTGAGACCGGTAAAAATAACCGCACTGCCTCGCTCAACTAAGGCTTCATAATACGCCTGTTGCACCGGCATTCCCTCTCTTAATCTTCCAGCCATGGTTGAAAGGATATAGATACCATAGTCCACACCGATCCCGACACCCAGGGCTATCACAGGTAAAGTACTCACAGCCAAACCAATATCCAGTTGAGTCATCAATGCCTGAGCCAATGTAGAAACCACATATAAAGGCAAGATGACAGATATCGTCGCTTTTAGGGATCTAAAACTGAGCAAACAGAGAAAAAACACAGCCCCATAGACATACAACATCATAGGTAATTGAGCCGCAGCTACCGCTTCGTTCGTCGCGGCCATCACGCCAACAGGCCCCGAAGCGAGTCGATACTGTAACTTGTCATTATCCATCGTCGCAGAGAGTGCTTTCACTTTATCTATGACGACTTCTATCGTCTCAGCCTTGTGATCTTTCAAGAAAAGATAAATAGGCATGACGGAACAGTCGCTATTGAGTAGCCCGGAGGTTGTCGGTACACGTCCAACCGCTTGTACTAGGCTAGCTGTTGTCCGAGGCAACACCTGCCATTTGGGATTGCCTTCATTGAAACCGGCATTTACTCGCTTCGCAACCGATGCCAAGCTGGCTGTCGCTTCTACCCCAGGAGTGTTACTCATTAACCATTCAAATTCATCCATCTGTGTCAACACAGAGTGGTAAGTACACGCTTCAGGGAAGGCCTCAACGATAATAGTCATCACATCTGTAGTGATTGAAAACTTATCAGTGATGTAAAAAGTATCTTGATTGTAGCGAGAATCAAAATGCAGCGCTGGTGCCCCGCCTTGTAAGTCACCTACTTTCATTTGGTTAGCTTGCTGCAAACCTAAAGCATACAAGGCCGTTGTGCACACGAGTACCCATATAGCATATTTAGTCGTCGCAAATCTCGACAAGAATTCCCAGACTCGATTAGTTCGCTCAGTTGAGCCGTCATTTGATTTCACCGCCGATACTTGGGTATAAGAGATGATGAGTGGCAAGAGAATTAGATTAGTTAAGATGATGACGGCAACACCTAGAGAGGCAGAAATAGCCAGTTCTCTGATGATACCGATATCAATGGATAACAGAGTTAAGAAGCCCACGGTATCAGACAGAAGTGCGATGCCTCCTGGTATCAATAAACTTCTAAAAGCAAGTGCTGCAGCGGCCTTCGTCGTCTCCCCTTCGAGAACTCGCCGTCGTACGGCATTGATCATCTGCACGCTGTGACTCACACCAATCGCAAACACAAGGAATGGGATAAGAATCGACATAGGGTCAAGCCCAAAGCCAACTACAGTCAATAAGCCCAACTGCCAGATCACTGCGATTAAACTACAGGTTAATGGCAATAAGGTAAGAATAAATGACTTAGAGAAGAGGTAAACCATGATCGCTGTGACAACTATTGCGATAAGGAAGAAAAGCATGACGCCTTTAGCGCCATCGGCCACATCCCCCGCCATCTTGGCAAAACCTATAATATGAATTTTTATATGTTCGTTTTCATATTTTGTACGCAGTTCTTTTTCGAGCTGCGCTGCGAATGCCAAGGTATCGAGTGGCTTACCAGTTTGAGGGTCGAAATCCATCAACTGAGCCTTGACCATAGCAGCGGAATAATCTTCAGCGATTAGCCGACCGACGATTCCCGCTTTTTCAATATTATCTCTCACAACTGCCAGACCCGCTGGAGTAGTAGAAAAGTCAGCAGGAATAACCGGGCCGCCTGCAAAACCATCTTCTACCACTTCGGTAAAACGTGTGGAGGGAGAAAACAAGGATTTAACTTGCGCCCTGTCAACCCCTGGAATGAAGAAGAGCTGGTCATGGACATTTTTCAGCGCATCGAAGAAGTTTTCATTGAAAATATCACCACTGGTGTCTTCGACGGCAACCATAATACTGTTGGCACCGCCGAACTGCTTCTGGTGCTTCAAGTAGGTCTTCATGTAGCTGTGATTAAGCGGAATATTCTTGATAAAAGCCGCATCCATTTTCAAGTTACTGGCCTGAAACGCCAAAAAAATGGTGGTTAATATAAACAGTAAGATGACAAAGGCCCGTCGCCTGAATAAAAAGGATTCTAATCCATTAACTAATTTCTCTAACATCATAAAGATCCTATTATTGTTGTTTGAAGAGGCCTTTGGTACCTGCAATCCAGGTATGACCTTGGGGATCTTGAACTATTGACACTAAATTTTCACCTTGACGCTGCTCGATCAGTTGGCTTTTACCCTCTAACGTTACGTCAATAATCACACCGGCATTGCCGACGAGACGAAGATTTCCGTCTTTTTTCACCATGGCCCCATTGATCGTTGAGGTCACGGGTAATGAGATTTCAGTCCAGTTTGTCAGACTTGCATCGGTTTTAAAAACATGTCCCCTTAATCCCATGACAAATAATGAATCATTGACATAGATAGCATTGAACATTGAGCCTTCATAAATGAAGTCTAGCTTTTGCCACTGCCTACCTTGATCATTGGATACGGCCACTAAACCTAGCTCTCCCACCATCACCAACTGGCCATTTATCGTAGAAATAATCCGGTTGAAATGTGGTAGCAAGGTGCTTCGCTCACTCAAATAAATAGCTTCATCCTCAGCCTTTAATTCGGCCAAGTAGTCGACATCTTCTTCGAATAATAATTCTTGATGATATTCACTTTTCCAGTGTCCACCGCCATCATCGGTACGATAAAACAATCCATAGGCACCAACGGCTATACCATTAAATTTATCGAAAAAATGAATATCCAATAAAGGTTTTTCGATTTCCATGGATTCCATCTGTAACTGCCAGGTTTTTCCTCCATCCTGAGTGTGTATGATGGTCGCATCATGACCTACGGCCCATCCAAGTTGAGGGGTAATTAAAAATGCTTTGGTGAGATGTGCGCGGGTTGGGCTTGGCACTTGCTGCCACTGGGGGCTTGCCTGTTCATCGAATATAAAAACATGGCCCCGTTCACCCACGGCAAGAACTGTGTCCCCATTAGTCGCGATGTCGAGAATAATAGAATCAATGGCTAAAGCTTGTATTTGGCCTTTAACATCATGGATTTCCTGTGCAAGCGCAAAAGGCTGCAAAGAAATAGCTAAAAATAGACAAATAGATACTGATCGAAGCATGCTAAACAACATACAGACTTCCTTAAAGAATAGAGGGGCGGTAACCCGCCCCTTAGAACTGAGGGTTAACGAATACCAGCACGTCTCAATGCTGCCGGAGTGAAGTTAGCTTCACTGAGCTTGGCATCAAAATCATACATGCGGCCTTCATTATCAAGACCCATTGCAATATAACGACGGGACTGAAGATCGTGGAAGACCTCTAACGTACTCCAATGTGTTGGCACTTCGTAGTAGTTAATTGCATGAGCAACCGCGACACGATATAACTCATCACGATTATCGTACATATCGGCAAGCGATACTTGCCATGAATCTTCATCGATATAGAAAGTACGTGTTTTGTAGATATGACGCATGCCTTCTTTAAGCTGAGCCTTAACCACCCACACACGATGCTTTTCCCAACGGACAAATTCAGGATTGATATGCCCCGGATGAATGATCTGATCGTACTTCAACTGATCTGAATGAAGTTTGTAGTCGTTATAAGGAATATAAACTTCTTTTTTGCCCATAAGCTCCCAGTTATATCTAACTGGCGAGCCATTGAACATATCAAAATCATCCGTTGTTCTCAGGCCATCTGAAACCGAACCCGGCGTATCAAATGCCACATTCGGAGCCTTACGCACTCGGCGCTGACCCGTGTTATAGGTCCAGGCTTGTCTAGGCAAGGCTTCTTGATCCATGGTCTCTTTAACCAGCAAAGCCGTACCCGCAAGACGAGCAGGCTGAGTCACTACTTGCTTGAAGTAAAACAAGGTATTAGAAGCGGCTAGCTTATCCAGAGTCATTTCAGGACGTGAATACTGAAAACGAATCTCTTCGGTAGTTTCAACAAGCGTGTAGCTACCACCTGCCGTAGGCGCTGCTTGGCTACGTGATGTTTTCACATCGACACCACGAAAACGCAATACATGGTTCCAGATAACCTCTAACCCATTCTCAGGGATAGGAAAAGGTACACCGATAGATGCCCCTTTTACGCCATTACCTTGAGAAACCAACTCGGCACGGGTCGCATTTGCTTTAGTTGCGTCATAAACAAACTGAGGCACGGAAGCTGTACGTCTAGTTTGGTAAACATTCATCTTGTACGTTTCAGGATACAGCTCAAATAGCTTGATCTGACCATCGGTAAGGTGCGCTTTATACTTATCCTTGTTGGCATTGGTGATAGTAAATTCTATCTTATCACCAGCAAACGGATCCGGGTGATGCATCCCCTTCTTGTACCCCGCTGGAGCTGTTGTGATCCCACCATCCCAAGCAGGAATGGAACCATCGGCATTACCCGCCTTGACGCCGCCCAGAGGCGTCAACTCGGTGCCTAATTTAGCCGCTTCAGCCTCCGTAACTTTCGCCCATGCACTCGGTGCACTCAAAGCAACTATCACAGCCGCCGACAATATCGCAAGTTTCTTCATTATTATTGTCCTTGTGATCTAGATTGAATATTTGATGTTAAATGACACGTAATCACGGTCAGACATCTGGTTTGTCGTGCCTACGCCACCGAAGAAGCTATTATAGGAAAAATCGGCTCCCCAACGACTCTGGTAATCGAAGTTCACGCCAACAGACACAGATTTCTTGCCCTCGGTGAACAAGAACATAGGATCGGGAGTAATCCCCTCAACATCATGTGAGAAAATGATCCGCGGCGACATGTTTACCCCTGCAAACAAGTTGTTGTAATCCGCTTTGGCAACCAGACGATAACCCCAAGCGAAATCCGTCGGGAACGGATTAGTCTCTGGGCCGTTATGGACGGCTTCGATAATACCCGGCATATCAGGATTTCCGCCCGAACGAGCCGTACCTGGACCGTTGAGCCTTAGCTCATCAAAACTAGGCATGTCATGGATCCAGACGCCGCCGACCTCTGCTAACATTACCAGATTACTGGTGCCTAGCGTCGGACCAAACAGATGAGTAAAAGTCGCTTGGGCCTGAGTGGTGTCTAAACGTATGAAACCCTCAGCATATTGACCAGGGGCAACATTATCAATTTGTGAAATCCCATCGAACTCGGGTCTAAGGCCTGCATTAGCCAGCTGCTGTGGCATCGCTGCAAATAATAACTCTACATCATCAATTTGCAGTGGCTCATCTTGGCGATGGGCAATCTCACCCGCCACCGATGTATCACCTATAAGCGTGTTAAAGCTAAAACCATAGAGCTGAATGTCTTCTGGATACTCAATTTGCGCCTTAGAGAAGGTCTCTAGACCCAGTAAGGTTTCTCTGTCAACAGAGCCGCCAGCCGCGGCAATTCCGCCTAATACGGCTAAATCACGACCAACGGCGTCAGCCGTAAAGTTAGCCGTAGTACCGCTAATTAACGGACGACGGCTGTGATAGTTCATGTAATACAAGCCGAACTCTGTCTCACCCAGCTCAGGGGAGTAATAACCTAGCTTTACACCGTATTGCCCCGAATCACTGGCACTGGCTTGATCTTCAACTAAGGTCGCTTTGGTTGGATATTCCAAGGCTAATGCCCCCAAAGTTGCAGCGTCATATTGACCAGACCCTATCATGGCTACCAGTTTATTGTATTCAGCCTCAAGAAAATCCATGTTCATATCAGGATTGGCCTGAAAACCTAACTGAGCATTCTGGCTATAACCACCATAACCAGCAAAATCGTTAGTGGAAAAATACGAACCTGGCGTTGGAACCCAAACGGGCTCCCAGTCGTACTGATAGAAGGCTTCCACCGAAAGTTCATTGGTGACTCCAAAGGATGCCCAAACCATACCTTGAGGTCTATAGGCTTCCTTGAGCTCGGCGCCCGGCGCATTGAGGATATTCAGATCCACCGCATTGATCACACCGATACCATGGGGGATCAGTGTACTTTCACCCCAAGAAACCACCTGCTGACCAACTCGGACAGACAAGGGATTGGCACCGTCATTAAAATCGAAATCACCGTAAACGAAGGCATCAAGCAAACGAATGTCTTTACATTGCACCTCTGAGGATTTGGAATCGGCACAAGGATCGTATTCATTTCCCGTTAATGGATCACTAAAACCATAGCTGCCGTCATTGGCTTTTTGATCGTAGAAATACATACCACGAGCAAACACACCAAAATTCTTATACTTAAGAGAAAGCTCATGTAATCCCTTAAACACGACCGCCGTAGTATCACCCTGGGAATAGAGCAGATTACTTAAATCACCATTACTGGAATAAGAGCCTGGTTGTGCCCAAATTTGATCTGAGGTGTACTTGGTATTACCAAATGCGGAATAGTTAGACCAATCAAACTGTGGATGATTGACCTTACCTATGTGGTTGTCCCAATCACGTCCTTCTACACGCCAGCTTGCACCCGCTGACCATGTAGAATCGAACGTACCTTCAACTTCTCCCCAATTAAAAGATACAGCATTGACACTGGATGAGATCCCCATGCTCAGTGCCGCTACGATCCCTAAAGCAAGTGTCGACTTCGTAAAGCCGTTGTTAACCTTTTTCATTTTAGCGCTTCTCCGTAACCTGCTGAATTCTTGTTATTAGGAATGGCAACCAACATCTTGTTAGCGTGCAGGTAACACCATTGTTACAGCAATTACATGCGATGAGCAAGGCGGAATTTAAGAAAATCTTCTAAAGAATTAAAGACGTTAGCTGGTTTTAAAGTAAGATTTCAAACACTTGATTTAAAATCGAATCTAGATGGGATTTTAAATGCAGATAAGCTAAGTTAATTAACTGTAAATACAGTTAATTAACTACAGATAGAGAGAGTGAGAAGCGAAGAAGTAATAAATCGTTCGTTTGAAGTAATTACTCTATAATGGTTTAGAGTTTACAAAGTGACACAAGCTCACCTTGAGCGTTTATCTCCATCTTAAACTGACCCACAATACCTGAGCGTGTTAAGAAACGGCGAAAATGTCTACCATGGATCCACAAGGTTCTGCCATTACGGTCATGGACTTCGACCTTATTCACCTCACCCCGGTAGAATTGCTGGAAATCGTGATAAGTGACATTGAGTGAAAAATAAAAGATCATAGGGCAACTACATGAAATGAGATATAGGCCCCCAGAAGCCTAAGCTGCTAGGGGCTGGTATGATAAAGATTAATCAGACTTAGAGGGCAAGAGCCTTAGATACTTTCTCATAGAGATCTTTGGACAAATCAGGTAGGCCTAATATGCGCTCCAAGGACGCTTTCATTTTAGCCTGTCTGGCTAAATCAAACTTCTTAAATTGGATTAAAGGCGTAATGATACGTGCAGCAACTTGAGGGTTCACCTTATTAAGCTTGATGATCACATCCGTCAGGAAATCGTAACCTTTACCTTCGATATGATGAAACTGCGTTAAGTTACCAGCGGCGAAAGCACCGACTAAAGATCTGACCCTATTAGGATTTGAATAACTAAAAGACTCATGCCCAGTTAAAGCGACTAAAATTTCCAAGCAATTATCATCACCACAAGTCGCATGTAACGTCAGCCATTTATCCATCACTAGTGGTGTAGTTTTCCACTTAGCTTCATAGTCAGACATCAGCTCAGTTCTTATAGACGATGCTTCACTATTCAGTGCTTGGAGTGCACCTAAACTGTCAGTCATATTATCCGCCTGACGATACTGACTCTCAGCATACCCCAGATATTCATCAGAAACTTTTTGAAGCAGTAATAAACAAATATTCTTAAGCGATCGGGCACCTGCATTATCGAATTCAGCTAGTTCTCGGTAGCGAGTGACTAACTCATCTTCACACCCATTGGCTATCTCTTCTGCTACGTAGTCACGCGCTGTGGCCAGGGCATCGAGATCGACGACTTCAACCTGCTCAATGAGCGCGGAAACACTGGGAAAAGTAAAAATTTCTGCGACTAAGGCAAGATCTAAACTTTCTGAAAGCACTACTCCTCTGTAGGCATCGACGACTCTAGGATCCACATGCATGGCTTGATTGTGTTGCAGCTTAGCGACATTTTCCCAAATCGACTGACTGACAAGCGTCACTGACGCTTCCCAACGAGCAACCTCACTGTCGGCAAATCTCATTAAATGGACCAGTTGTTCAACGGAATAGTCGAATACTAATTTCACTGGAGCCGAGAAGTTTTGCAGCAAAGATGGAGTCGGTTTCTGTGTAATACCGTGGAAAATAAACTCTTGGCTTGCCTGTTTAACATCTAGCACTTCACTCAACATGGACTCCCCCTGACTGGATAACAATTCCAAGTCGAAGGGAATATGCAGTGCTTGCTTGTTTTTTTGCTCCACCGACTCAGGTGTAGTCTGGTTAATCGTTAGACGATAGCATCCATCGGCCTCGACATAATCTTCTTCAACAGTCACGACAGGGGTA
Organism: Shewanella psychrophila; assembly: GCF_002005305.1. Lineage (NCBI taxonomy): Bacteria > Pseudomonadati > Pseudomonadota > Gammaproteobacteria > Alteromonadales > Shewanellaceae > Shewanella > Shewanella psychrophila. Next base: position 624,057 of record NZ_CP014782.1, on the reverse strand, counting down.
CCCGATTGACTGTACCACAGCCTAAATTGAACCAGATCTATGCCACTAGCATCTTGCATTGCCGCAACGAAATCATCGCAAGTGACCGCCTGACCGTCATGACGCTTGAAGTACAGTTGCATTCCGGCCTGAAACTTCTGCTCCCCGAGTAAGGTATGCATCATCCGAATGACTTCAGCACCTTTGTTATACACAGTTACCGTATAAAAATTATTCATCTCGATAACGGATTCAGGACGTATAGGATGGGCCATAGGGCCTGAGTCTTCGGAAAATTGCTGATTCTTTATCACCTTGATAGCATGAATACGGTTAACCGCTCTCGAACCCAGATCAGAACTAAATTCTTGATCTCTAAAAACCGTTAAGCCTTCTTTAAGGCTCAATTGAAACCAGTCTCTACAGGTCACTCTGTTTCCAGTCCAGTTGTGGAAGTACTCATGGCCTACCACAGCTTCAATACCGTGGTAATCATCATCGGTAGCTGAGTTGGTATCGGCTAAAACATACTTAGTGTTGAAAACATTAAGTCCCTTGTTTTCCATGGCGCCCATATTAAAAAAATCTACCGCGACGATCATGTAAATATCGAGATCATACTCAAGATTGAAGCGAGACTCGTCCCATTCCATTGACTTCTTCAGTGACGCAATAGCATGGTGAGCCTTATTTAAATTCCCTTTATCGACAAATACCTGCAACTTGACAGCTTTATTGCTACGGGTAATGAACTCATCTTCCAAGAGGTCAAAATCTCCAGCAACTAGGGCAAACAAGTAAGCAGGTTTAGGAAATGGGTCATGCCACTTGGCAAAGTGACGACCGCCATGGAGATCGCCCTTTTCAATAGGGTTACCATTACTTAAAAGGTAAGGGAAAGCGACCTTATCGGCTTCTATGCGCACCGTATAGATGGCCAGAACATCGGGTCTGTCGAGGAAGTAAGTGATTCGCCTGAAACCTTCAGCCTCACACTGAGTACAATAAGCCCCATCTGACATGTAGAGGCCTTCTAGGCTTAAATTGGCCTCGGGATCAAGCTGAGTCACAATCTCGAGTTCAAACTCATCGAGCTGTGTATCTATACTCAAGCTCGTTAACCCTTGTTTATAGCTAACGTCTTCACCATTTATTTTCACCGATAAGATTTTCATCTCATCACCATCGAGTAACAAACTTGTCGCTTGTTTGTCTCGTCTAACCACCAAGCTCTTAGCAATCACTTGAGTTTGCTTTCCATCTAAGGTAAAACTTAAATCTAAGTGGGTGATGGTGAATCTAGGTGCGGCATAGTCTTTTAGGTATTTTGCTTGTGCTTGTGTCATAAACAGACCTTAAATCCTTGTCAAAGCTTATGTCACCATAAGCTGAATCATAAATATAAAAAAACGCGCCGAAGCGCGTTTTTCAAAAAATCATACAAATCTAGTGTGATTCGTTCTTAGCAAGTCTTTCGATGTCAACAAGATCTAAGGTGATATAGACAGTTTCATCGAGGAAGGCATCAGGAATGTTAACTTCTTCCTCATCAGATTTAGTATCACTGTCCTCGCTATTGGCCTCATCTTCATCATCCAATGTTTTGACGACTGCTAAACCTTGTTTAACACGACGTTCATTGAGCCTCACAAGTTGTTTCTCTTCATTACCTTCACGCTCGGCAATACGCTCACTCTCAACTAGTGACACTGTCTTTTCATTGTGATGCAGCTTAAACTCGGCGATATCTTGATTAATATAATCGAATTCTACATCGCTTTTAATACGCGTTAGATGTTTAGAATCTAAGCTAGTGATCAGATTAGGATTGATGTCCCCGAGCGTACCATATTGAGCCACAGGTACCTTGTCCCAAGGCAGTGCATTCTCTTCTTCGGCCTCGCCATATTCACCTGGCTCTAATGCGCTCGGGAAAGAGATGTCGGGTGTAACACCTTTAAGCTGGGTGCTGCCACCATTGATACGATAGAACTTAGCAATCGTATATTGCACATGACCGATAGGTTTCTCGTACATGTCATAGATACGACCTAGGCTCTTATGCTGCTGCACAGTACCTTTACCAAAAGTAGATTCACCGACAATGAGTGCACGATCGTAATCTTGCAATGCCGCAGCAAAAATTTCAGATGCCGACGCGCTGTACCTGTCTACCATCACTGTCAATGGACCGCTATAGCTAGTGCGGCCATCATTATCACGATTCTGTGAAACCTTACCGTTAGCATCTCTTATTTGAACGACTGGGCCTTGCTCGATAAACAAACCAGTCAACAATGTAGCTTCGGTTAATGCTCCACCGCCATTACCACGTAGGTCGATAATGATGCCTTCGACTTGGGCTTCCTTGAGTTTAACCAGCTCTTTAGACACATCTTTAGATAAGTCCATATAGAAACCGGGGATCTGAATGACACCAACTTTACGATTGGCGTAAAGGCCATTATCAGGTTCGATTACTTCAGATGTTGCCGCTCTGTCTTCGAGACGAATCTTATCTCTGATGATGACAACTTCAAAAGATTTCGCCGAAGAGCCACCCTTCTTAGGTAAAATTTGCAGTACAACTTTACTGCCTTTAGGGCCCTTTATCAGTTCGACCACATCGTCTAATCGCCAACCAATAACATCGACAACGTCTTTACCCTCTTGACCTACGCCAATGATTTTATCTTCTGGAGATAATTTTGCGCTGGTCGCAGCCGGGCCACCAGCCACAAGGCTCTTGATCACCGTATAGTCATCATCCATCTGAAGTACGGCACCGATCCCCTCAAGGCTCAGATTCATCTCCATCTGGAAACGTTCGGCATTGCGTGGTGAGAGGTAACTAGTGTGTGGCTCGACGGTACGAGAGAAGGCATTCATCACACCTTGGAATACATCTTCACTCTTAGTCTGGCTCAATCGCTTTATCGCGTTGTTGTAGCGTTTTTCAAGCACAGGAACGATCTCGTCCCATGTCTTACCAGTCAACTTAAGATTTAATGCATCGTATTTGACTCGTTGACGCCAAAGCTCATCCACTTCCGCTTCATCTTTAGGCCAAGCCGCATCTTCGCGATCATATTGGTACTTATCATTAGGGAGCGAAAAATCTATCTCTTTGTCTAACAAGGTGAGTGCGTAGGCAAAACGGTCGTAGCGTCTTTTTTGAACTAGTTCGAACATTTTGTAAGCAGGAGTTAAATCACCACTTTTCAGCATGTCATCGAACTGCTTCGAATATACTTTAAAGCTATCCAGATCACTCTGAAGCAGCACATTACGTCGGTAATCGAGCTGTTTTAGATATCGTTTAAATACCTGCTCGGAAAAAGCATCATCTAAGTCAAATCTGTGATAGTGGGAACGAGTGAAAAGGCCAGTAACGCGCTTGCTCGCAACTTTGTGTTGCGGCTCCTGCGTTAAAGCGGGTAACTCGCTGAATGGAATTGTTGGGGTTAACGCCCAAGCCGAAAATCCAACAAATATACTGGCGATTGAGACAGCCAGGGTAATTTTTCGCATCAACAAGTTACTCCTTTACTAGAATTTATAGCATGATGTGATCGACACTAACTTTTATGGTTAGGCCTGAGTCCAATTGGACTTGAACATCTTTTTTCTTAATGTCAATGATAACACCTGAAACTGGTGACTTACCTAGTTTGACACTAACACGCTGATTTTGTTTTAGCTCATTTAACACTGCTGGCGTCAAATTAACAACAGGCGCTGGCTCTTTTGCTGGCTTTTTAGCCGCTGGCTTAACACGCTTAGGTGCAGGTTTCTTGGCTTGCTTAGCAGCTTGCCCTTCCTTCCTTGCCGCTGCAGCTTTCGCAACGCGTTTCGCTTTCGCCTTTTCCTGACTCTCTTTAAGTGTCAATTGTGCGTGATCGATATGCTCTTGCTCTAACTCACCGCACTCATTTCCATCAAGATCAATTCGCTGAACACCAACTTTTACGCCCTTCAGATAACGCCAGCTACTAGTATAGCGTCTCAAAGCAATTCTCAATTGAGTTTTACTGACTTTAGAATCATCAGCTAACCTTTCAGCCAACTCCTGAAACAATCCAATCTTTAATGGTTTAGTTTCACCTTCGGCAATAAAGCACAAAGGAAATGTTTCATATAAATACGCAAGAATTGCGTTGGTGTCGGTCAACTTGTCTGTTGATTCCATTATTACTTCCACAGTTTAAAAGGGGCACTGACTAGACATAAAATGGACTATTCAGTGTCGTTTATATTTGTCTTTCGCGGGCTCAATCAGAAAATCCTAAACAGAATTATCGAAACGCAGCGCAAACACGGCAGACATACTTTAGCAATTACAATTAACAAACGCCAAGCATTCATTCCCACCTAGGAATATCCTCGACGTCCTTAGTATTCGAACCGCCTATTATAAACCCGAGTTTGACGATTGCGAACACGAATTACCCAAAATTGCTTATAGTTTAGCCAAATAACGCATTTTCGAAGCTAGAGACTAAGTTTTCTAGTCCTATTTCATCGATTTCATCGAATCGAGCGAGCTTAGGGCTGTCTATATCTAGCACACCGATAATTCGGTTGTCCTTGATAACTGGGATAACGATTTCTGAATTACTCGCTGCATCACAAGCAATGTGTCCTGAAAATTGATGAACATCGGCCACTCTATACGTCTTCTGTTCTAATGCTGCCGAACCACAGACTCCCTTTCCCAGAGGGATACGCGTACAGGCAACCCGCCCCTGAAATGGGCCTAACACAAGTTGATCACCTTTTAGCAGGTAAAACCCCACCCAATTTAGCTCTTCTAATGAGTCATTGAGTAAGGCGGAAAAGTTGGCCATCGCTGCCACTAAGTCGTCTTCCCCCTGGAGAAGGGCTTGGGCTTGACGGTTCAGTGTTTGATAAAATTCAGTTTTCATACAAACTTCCTAACACTTTATTTTTTTGTATCGACATTTTTAGGGTCGGCTTTCTTAGTCTTTTTCTTGATTTCTGTCGTCTCTGTTTGCTGAGGGACAACACCTTTAAGTAAACTGAGCAATAGGTCCTTGTGTTGAGCAAGATAAAAACTCAACTTCTCACAGGTTACTTCATCTATGTCTAATTCTGACTCAGCTAAGAAGGGGGTTAGATTATCGGCGATATCAAGCATCTTATCGTAGGCATCAGCCTCCTTTTTAGATGTGAATGTCATTTTCTCAACCCCCTCTCGGACCACTACAAATTTAGTTACAACCGCCATAACATCCCTCTCACTGTTTATATATACAGTTGTAGGGTCTCATAAATGTAACTTCTTATGCAAGTATTCCTGAAAACCTGATATTATCTGTCTGATTGTAGTGTGATATCTATCAGGGTATTCGCCAGTAAACATGACTCCATTACAAGAAGTTCAAGTGAGTTAACAAGTATCTTCAAGTTAAGTGTTAACGATAACGGGTGTGTCAGAGAGATTGAAATTACTTACGGAACATCGATGTGCAGATACCAGTGTGACCCTGTGTCGCTCTTGCGATCTCGTAATTCGGAAGCGAGCCTTACCTTCGTCTGTTCGCGCCTTATGCCCTCGATGTCATACAGCCATCTATGATGCACCTTATTGCTCCTTAAACGGCATGTTAGCCCTTTGCCTAACCGCGATCATTTTTTTCATCCCGGCAAATTTACTCCCTGTTCTCGAGTTACATTTTCTTGGCAGCATCAGAACCACAACCACCCTCGAAGGTGCCATGGCTGTAGCAAATCAAGGGTATTGGGTCGTCGCAATTGCCGTACTCACTTCGGCGGTCATCGCACCTGGATTACTGCTTTTATCTGTGCTTTCGCAAATTTTGATCATCAAGTACCGACTAGATGTGCCTTTCTTTCGAGATATCTTGAAACGCCTGTTGAAATGTCACGGCCTACTCTCACAACTCACCATGTTAGAAATTTATATGATCAGTATTTTTGTTTCCGTTTTCCAACTCACGGACTATACCGATATCTATCTGGGAATGGGGACTTTCTGTTTTGCCATGTTGTTTCTTGTGACTCTGTTTTTACAGCGCGAATATCATCTGGATCATATGTGGAGTCTAATAGATGACTAGCCCCTCTGAGCTGCCACAGAGAAAACAAGGTAAAGATTTAAACCTTACACTCTGTCCTTCATGCCAAAAGTTGATGTCACATAAGGAAACCCATTGCTCACGCTGTGGCTCTGCGCTCGCGCTTCGAGATTATTCCAGCCTACAAAAAAGCTGGGCCTTGCTGATCACTGCCGCAATTTTATTGATCCCTGCAAATATTTATCCGATCACCATCTTTACCAGTCAGGGGCAGACACGCCACGATACTATTTTTACCGGCATTACCCACCTTATCGATCTGGACATTCTCCCTATTGCGATAATATTATTTACAGCCAGTATCTTAGTTCCTATTCTAAAAATCTGTGGGCTGACTATTTATCTGCTAGCCATCAGTTTTCGTCTGCCCATCTCCAAGAAAAGGTTGATGGTCGGTTTTCATGTTATTGAATGGATAGGACGATGGTCAATGCTTGACCTTTTTGTCATATCTATTACCGCTGCGGTGGTCAATATGGGGCAGTTACTAGATGCTAAGCCTGGACCTGCCGCAACCGCATTTGCTTTAGTGATTTTACTGACACAAGTCGCCGCTAAGGTACTTGATACTCGTTTACTCTGGGATCGATTGGAATCGAAAGATGACGCAAATTGAAACACCGAAAGTAGTTAAGAAGAAGCTTTTTTCGCCTATCTGGCTTTTGCCCCTTGTGGCTATAGCCCTAGGCTCCTGGTTAGGCATAAAAAGTATAAGAGAAGCCGGTATCGAAGTACGTATCCACTTCCCCAGCGCGACTGGTATTGATGTGGGTAAAACTTTAGTGCGGTATCAGGGCCTAACGGTTGGTAAAGTGGCCGATATCAGCATTGATGACGACCTTCAAGGCGTCAATGTCGATCTTAAAATGGATTATCGAGCAGATCCCTTTTTAAATGAGCAAACCAAATTCTGGTTAGTCACGCCTAAAGCTTCAATCACAGGAGTAGAAGGTTTAGATGCCCTTTTCTCGGGAAATTATATCGCTATTCAACCCGGTGGTGGTCAGTCACAATCCTTCTTCGAAGCTGAGACTGATGCCCCCGCTATGTTACCGGGAAGTGATGGTTTGGTCATTGAATTAACAGCCGATACCTTAGGGTCTCTGGATGTGGGTTCACAGATATTTTATCGGCAAATCCCCGTCGGAAAAATAATTAGTTATCACCTAGAAGGCTCGAGACAAATCTTACTTTCTGCCTTTATAAAGAAACAATATGCTCATCTGGTAAAAACCGACTCTCAATTCTGGAACGTGTCCGGACTCCATATCGACGCCTCACTCTCAGGTATAGAGATAAAATCTGAAAGTCTATCATCCATCCTTGCAGGAGGTCTCAGTTTCAGTTCTTCGGATGACACTCAAAGAGCCGAAAATGGACACAGTTACCGTGTCTATGACAGTCAAGAGTTAGCCCAAGGCGGCATTGAGTTCTCTCTGACTGCCACTCAATCAGATGCAGTATCGACTGGTACATCCATCGTGTTCAGAGGCATAGATATTGGCCGTATCACAGACACTCAATTAACAGATACAGGAGTTGAGTTCACGGCAAAAATTGATAAAGAATATGCTCAGTTACTCTCAGGTACGTCCCATTTCTGGCTTGAAGGCGCCGATATATCTTTGTCTGGTATCAAGCATGCGGCGCGATTGCTCACAGGTAGTGTCATTAATTTTTCACCAGGAACTGGTGAGCCTAAGCCGCAATATTCGTTATTGGATATGGCACCTGACCATGATGCAAAGTCAAAATTATCGCTAAATTTGGCCGCGGATAATAATCCGGGGATTGGGATAGGAGCTGAAGTTCGCTATAAGCAATTAGCCATCGGCAAAGTCAATGCAGTCAACCTTAATCAAGCATTAACCGGCGTAGAATACCAGATCGAAATCTGGCCTGAGTATACAGAGCTGGTCAATAGCAATAGTTACTTCATCCCCGAATCAGCTCTATCTATCCAAGCTTCCCTCGATGGCATATCGGTAGAAACTCGAGATTTATCCACCTTGACTAAAGGCGCTATCAGCCTGATACAGGGCTCCAGTAAGGTAGTGGCAAAAAATCATGCACAACTGGCTTTGTTTCACTCAACAGATGCGGCTGATGATTATTTTGACAAGCTCAATCAATTTACATTATCTCTGACGAGCTCGGATGGGGCAGGCCTTTCGCCTGGCTCACCTGTCTACTATCAAAAGATGCAAATTGGTCAGGTCGACGGAGTTGACTGGCACTCGGCTAATGAGAACTTCGATATTAACATCAGTATTCGAGACCAATTCAAACCATTAGTCAAAGCTAATAGCGTTTTTTGGCGAAACAGTGCCGTCACTGTAAATGCAGCCCTTTCAGGCATCGAAATTGATATCGCTCCCATACAAGGAGCATTAAAAGGCAGTATCACCTTAGGTTTGCTCGACGATGATGATATAGGCTCTCAAACTCATCTATATGAGTCTAAATCTCTTGCTCTCGCTCAGGCAAAACCCATTAGCCTCACCTTCCCGGCTGACGTTAAGTTAGCAGCCAAGGCGCCTATACGTTACTTAGGCCATAAAGTAGGCTCTGTCGAACGCGTCACCTTAAATAAAGATCTAATAAGCGTCAGTGTCGATGCCTATTTGTATGGAAATTATGCCCAGCATTTTACTCAAGAAGATGCCGAGTATTTCCTTGTTGAGGCTCAAATATCCCTCGCGGGTATTGAGGCTCCTGAAACCTTATTGACCGGCCCCTATATCGGCGTAAAACCTGGAATCAGTGCTCATAGCCGAACGCAGTTTATTGGTCATGTGTCCCCAGTGATTCAGGCCAAAGAGGACTGGTTACAATTTACTCTTGAGGACAGTAACCTTGGCTCAATCAAAGCCGGAACCCCCATTATTTTTAGAGGCATAAAAATTGGTGCGATTGATGCTTATCAGCTCGCCGATACAGGGAATTCAGTGCAGATGTTCGCCCATATAGATGGGCAATATCGCCACTTGGTCAATCAAACGAGTCAATTCTGGGATCTTTCCGGTGTAAAAGTCGATGTTGGGCTATTTTCAGGGGCTAAGATAGAGACAGGATCATTAGAAACCATATTGGCAGGTGGTGTAGGTGTGGTAACAGAGCAACAAACCGTGGCTAACAATCAACTGGCACCCGGTGCAAGTTTTACCTTACATGAAAAACTCGAACCTAAATGGTTAAACTGGGCTCCAGTCCAAAAGAATCAGCACTAAAGTCACTTAATAAGGAGCCAGAAAAGGAAAACATTCACCCTTCTGGCTCCTTCTTTATTACGCTTATTTAACTATGCTCTCATTTACCCACCACAGTGCTTATACTTATTTGAATTGGTAGTTAGTCTAGAGAACTTAGATTGGTATTAGTCTAGGGAGAGTTATGTCCAAAGAAATCATGAAAATAGCGGCCAGAAATTTGAAAAAAGCCGTTCCTTTGATGTTAAAGCACCAAATTCCTACCACGCCAACCAATTATGCGCTCTGGTATACCTATGTATCAGAGCAAAGTCCGGAATTAAATAAACGACTCGACACGGTTATAGAGCAGCATGATACCTGCCCTCCAGTAAATGCCGAGATACTGTATCGCGAATACGTATCAGACCCCGTCGAAGTCGATGTCCTAGACATGCGGCAAACCCTCGAGGCGATGGCGACTGAACTATCTCACTCTCTCAAAGATACTAATTTAGATGCCACTCAATTTCAGCGTCGTATCGACAGTAATTTCGAGAAATTAAATCGAATAGAGTCAGAAGGCGTCAGCTTAGAGAAGGTACTCGGTATCGTCAGAAGTTTAGTTAAAGAGTCCGATGACATACGTTCGAGCACGCAGTTTTTCACCGGTCAACTTACTAAAGCCCAGCAAGAGATAGATGCATTAAAGCACCAACTAGCTAAATCCGAACAAATCGTACTCTACGATGCACTGACCGGTATCTTCAATCGCCGTGCATTCGATAACGATCTTAGTGGCTCCCTGAGTCAATCACCTGACGGCTTGTGCCTAATCCTCATAGATATTGACCATTTCAAGGCATTTAATGACAATTATGGTCATCAGCTCGGCGATCAAGTACTTAAAGCGGTCGCAAAGCGATTAAAAGAAGCCTGCAGAGATGGCGCAAAACTCTATCGATATGGTGGCGAAGAGTTTGCCGTCATCATACCTAAAAGCCAACTTAGTTCCTCTCGTCATCTGGCCGAAGCCATGCGGCGAGGGCTGGAAAAAGTATCCCTTAAAGACAGAAGAAAAGACATTCTTATCAATAAGATCACCGCATCATTCGGCGTCGCACAATGGAATACAAATCTCGAGGGTACTGAGCTCATAGAAAAAGCGGACAAACTTCTCTATGAGGCCAAGCGCCTGGGCCGGAACAGGGTAATGCCCATATCCAGCTAAATAATACCTTACTACACCGGCAGAGCCCTCACTATGAGTCTGTAAGGACTGCCTGTTTGTAATGCATTAAATGGATAGCAAGTAATTAACGTTAATTGGTCATAGTAACTTGGCATAAGCGCACGGGTGTCAGATTCGTGCACAATTTGAGTCGAAGATACCCGGTATAAACTCGTATGCTTGTCCGCGTCTTGAAATTTTAACACCCGTCCAGCTTTAATCCCGTTCAACACAGAAAAATGGGTATCATTATGACCCGCTATGATTCTGTTCCCCCCCTCGGTCTGCAGGCCTCTACCTTGAACCATAGTAGGCCCGAAGGCTAAATTTCTGCCTGATGCACCTGACAATACATAAAAAGTTCTGTCTTCATTGCCTAAATCATCTTCCGTCATCAAGGTCAGTTTAGCCACAGGGTAAGTATCTGCCCAGCTCCATGGTTTGTGGGGTTGCTTATCCTCTAAGGTTTGTCGCCAGGCTTGCTGAATAAGATATTGTGCGAAGTACGCCTTAGCTTGCATATATGAACCTCCTCCCAATAGTAATAATCCGGTCAATATCACACTACTGCAGAGTGCTATACGCCCCACCCGTAACCCACTCATATCTCCAAGCCTTTTGATGGTCCATGTACATTGTCGCCATACTCTCCTTTTGCCTGAATTGACACTTCTTGTCGCCTTCTCTGCACAGCTAAGCTATGCAGTACCCTTAGCCCTGCTCCCTTATCTAGGCTAAAACTTGCCAAATACGCTAAGCCTAAGCCCAGCAAGATCATGCCCATCATGATAAGCAAACGACTCTCACCTCCGGTCTGAGGCAAATAGCCCACAGGGGCCTGCCAGCCAAATGGCGTTGACTGCACCACACTGGCATTATTTGACACCACGGACGAAGGCTTTGCAGGAGAGACCTCAACTGCCACTAAGCTGGTATGCTGACTCACCAGATGATATTTAAGCGCTAACGCTGTCACCTGTTTTTTGACTCTAGTCTGGTTAACCCCATCTTCACTCATCTCCAATGCGGCTATCAGCTTTCTGGCCCAGACAAGATCTAAACCTGCAGCGGATTTACGCTCATTAAGAGACAAACGGCTATGCCAATATTGCTCGCCAATCATGCCCGAAACGATTAACTCAGAGGCCGAAGCTTGGTAAATCTTAGGGCGCATCTTTATCGCGACTAACAGAGGTTCATTGGCATACAGATCTGGAACACTAATTGGCCAATGATCGGGAATAGTGCCATCGCCATAGTGCAGTTCAATATCCGTTACTTGTGGATGCTCTATCTTATACAGTAGCGATTCTATTTTCTGCTGCACCTCATCGAGATTGCCAATATAAGTGAAGCTCCCTCTACCTTTCTCAGCCGCTCTCTCCATAAAATGTGAGTTAGGTGCCGAGCCTATTCCTATTGTGAATAATCTCGAATGACCAATATTCTCCTCAATAAGGTTGAACAAGTCTTTCTCATTCGCCACGGCCCCATCTGTCATAAACAAGACTTGTTTCAACCTAGCACTATCTGAATCAGAGTGTTCTTCTTCCTGAAGATAAGCCGATTTAACCTCGCTACCCAGCGCACGAGTCAGTGCAAGCCCCATCTCTGTGCCGCCATCGGCCCTTAAGGTGCGTATAAACTGATTAGCCCTACCGATATTTTTTGCCGTGGCGGGAAGAGATTGTGGTGATAACGAATGTACATTTGAATTAAACTCTATGATATTGAAGCTGTCACGTACACCTAACCCAGCTAGTGCATAACCCATCGCCTTTTTGGCTTGTTCAATTGCCTCACCGGACATAGAGCCAGAAGTATCGATAACGAGTATCAGTTCTCTGGCAATAACGCCATTACTCTTACCCGTTTCCGGCGGGATCAGCATCAATAAGGCATAATCGCTGCTCTCTTGTGAAGCGTCTGTTTCCCTATGGGTTTGGCCATGCTGGGCATAGATGGCCGCAACGGGTTCGCTACCCGAAACCGGCGACCATTTCAGTACAAAATCTCTGTTGGCTGGTGTATCGCCCACGAGTTTGAGTCGATATTGAGTATTAGTAACTGGATGCTTTTCTATATCATGGTAAACACTGGTTATCTCACTCAGCTCTGTACCCGCATCGAGATCTATGTCTATCCTCACCTTTGCACCAGTACCTCTGCCTTCCCCATAGCCATAACTTGAGTCAACAAACTGCGCCAGTAATCTCTCAGTTGAGGGGGGGGATTTATCTTTCTCAGATCTAAGTTCAGACTCATATCTGGGATTAACTAACATAGGAAACCTGAGGCTAAATTCACCTTTTTCATACTTAACTAACTCTTGGTAACTTATCTCAACCACTAAGGTTTCAGCTGGCCCCAAGTTAGCGACGGAGGTAGTAAAGATATTTGGTCTGGATTGCTCCACCAAACTGGCTCTTTGACCTGCATCCTTGGCTTGTTCGAACTGTTTCTTAGCCTCTTCCCTTTCCCTAACTTGGCCCTCTATGACCTTTTGGCCAACGATCAAGCGCATATGATCTACCGCAGCCTCATTTGGCAAGGGAAATAGATAGCTACCATTTAACCAATAGTCACTATCATTTCTGAATGTCTGGGTGACTGTGACTCGATTGACCCATCCGGAGATCTTCATCTGAACATCTGTGTTCAGCGGCATCGCCACCTGAGGCTCATTTTCTCCTTGCTTATGATACACAAAACTTCCCTGGGTTATCTCCACGGCATCCACGGCTTGTGCCGTATTAACCCAAGATGCCATCAATATGACTATCCCGGAAATAGCAGAGCTCAGCCCCCTCCTAAGAGGGGCTTGTACATTTAAATGATGATGTAGACACAAACCAGTTCTCATCTTTATATTCCTTTATTATGAAAACCGATTAATGGTTGGCAGCAATGGCCGTGTCTTGTGATACAAACTTAATCGTTACCCTACGATCGAAGAAGTCATTTTCGAAACTCTGCTCAGAAGTAATCGGAGCACTGGCACCGTAAGCACTAGCCGTTAATCTTTGTTCACTCACCCCCTGACTTACCAGATAGCTCTTCACCTCGGCGACCCTCTGCTCTGACAGAGCCTGATTGTAGGTCGACTCCCCACGACGATCGGCATATCCGGTCAGATCTAACTTGAGATCATTAGACATTCCCAACACACTCGCTAATTCATCCAATTGAGGCTGGAAGTGTGTTTCTAACTGAGAGGAGCCAGTCTTAAATTGAATGTTTAAGCCAAGTTCCATCTCAGTCAATTTTTGCTGCCTTACCAGCTTAAGTTCGGCCAATTCACCTTGTACCGATTCATACTGATTAGAGATGAGTGCCAGAGACTGGTTATCTTCACTGAGTTGGTTAATGGTGGTTGCTTGCTCGCTTAATTTTACCTGTTGAGATTCAATCTCAGTATCATCGCCAACCGATTTCCCTATAATGCCTCCGGTAAACGCGCCGATGATAGCGCCAATGGGGCCGCCGACGACGGCACCTAGGACGATCCCTGATCCCACGCCGATTAGCTCTTCATGGTGTTCTCTTTGATTTTCAGTATCCGACGCATAACTCATATTGGAAAATGTTAATGAACTCATCACTAATGCGGCAATCAATTGTTTCTTCATCTTATTCTTCCCTACTGTCATTAACGTTATATGTCTGTTCTGAGCGGAGGTGTAACTTCGCTTCAATTCGATATGAACATTTAAACGAATAGAGATGACTTTGACGGGGAGAAAAAATGGCATTGCGACTATCAATTGTGGCAACAAAAAGGCAATCGCTTAAGTTAGCTTTTTACCTTGTGGTTTTACTGTATAGTCACACTCAATTAAGGTTAACCGGTAGTAGAGTAAGCTGCCGAGCGATTATCGATAAGCACAATCACGATAATCAATATTGAAAGGTTAAAGATCATGAAACGCATCGCCATCGTTGAAGATGAAGTCGCCATTCGCGAAAACTATAAAGAAGTATTACAACAGCAAGGCTACAGTGTTCAAGCCTATGCCAATCGTCCGATGGCGATGCAGGCCTTCTTGACTCGTCTCCCAGACCTGGCAATCATTGATATCGGACTCGAAGATGAAATCGACGGCGGGTTTACCCTTTGTCAGTCCCTCAGAGCCATGTCGAGTAACCTACCAATCATTTTTTTAACCGCGAGAGACAGCGATTTTGATACCGTATGTGGCCTCAGATTGGGCGCCGATGATTACTTGAGTAAAGATGTCAGCTTCCCCCACTTAATTGCCAGACTGGCAGCCCTGTTTCGTCGTTCCGAACTTCAAGGCAAAGAGATAGCCAATGAAAACTTACTAGAGCGAGATAAACTGGTTATCGATATCAATCGCATGCAAGTGTATTGGAACAAGACTCATATTGAACTCACGGTTACCGAGTTCTGGATGGTGCACGCACTGGCAAAACGTCCAGGGCATGTTAGAAACAGACAGGAATTGATGCAGGAAGCTAAGATTTTTGTGGATGACAGCACCATCACGTCCCATGTCAAAAGGATCAGAAAGAAGTTCCTCATCCTCGACTCAAATTTCGACTGCATCGATACCGTTTATGGAATGGGATATCGTTGGGACCCTCAGCGCTAAGCTAGACTGAGAGTTCAAAGCCAGTAAAAATGTTTAAATAAAGAGTATCTCATTTGTTATATCGCCTCCTGGACATCAGAGCTAAAGCCTCTATGTATGCTTTCCTCATCGTTAGCGAGACTAAGAATAGGATGCGCAAGCATTGGGCCTGGCTAAAGGCTAAAATCATCAAGGTAACCCCGGCTAGCTTCTCTACAATAAGCAAGAAGCTGACCGAACACTTTATGAACCTGAAGTACAAACTATCGAAATTTCATCCTCCGATAGGCCTAAGATCGAAAGTCGCCATTTTATCTCTGTTCCTGCTTTGTCTGCCCTGGTTAGGCTATCAATATGTATGGGAGATGGAAAAATACCTGAGATACGGCCAGGAGAAAACACTCGAGGGTACCACACAGGCTCTCGCTACGGCGCTACATGAACGCCCTAGCCTCTTTGACATACAAGCCAGCTTTCTTACACAGGTAGAGCAAGGGCGCGACCTCTACGCTTATCCTTTAGCCGGAGCGATTCAACTCGACGGCAGGCTACATGACTGGGCCTCCTATCGCCACAGAAGTATCAATTATGGCGAAGACCATCAAATCTTTAAACGTTTAGCCGACGCACCGTTAAACGTTAGTTTTAATCATATGGTGGGCAAATACGCTGGGTTCCTCTACGCCTTCTTTGAAGTAACAGATCCCAGTGTGATCTATCGTGGCACCAACAGCCTCAAGATCGATGTCAATGATCACCTAGCCATTGCCACATTGGCACCCGATGGAAAATTCAAACGCTACATCATCGCCACCCAAGAAGATGGTTGGGTGAGTTCCTATGAACTGCCTGAAGACCCCAAAAAAAGAATGCCTGTTACCCCGGAGCTTAAAATTCAGGGAAAGTGGGTTAAAACCCGAGTAGGTTACAATGTCGAAATACGCATGCCACTGGATATGGTCGGCAGTAAGCTGGGGTTTGCTATCTATGATGTAAACGATAAGAAGACGCGCATTCTAGATGCGATTGTCGGTACATCGGCTATCGATGATGTGGAAAGCTTAGGCACAGTACTGGTTCCATCTCCGGAAATTGAAAGCATCATCAAAGGAATGAGTCATAACAGTTCCCGTATTTGGGTGGTCGATAAACATGGACGCGTATTAGCCAAATCAGGTGACATTCGTACAAGTAGTAGTGTCTGGACCCGCACAGTGCAAGATACGCCCGATGATTCGTTCTGGGGTCACTTTAAGCGGGACTACCTCCACCGTTTCTATTATAAAATCTTAACCACACCTCCTAAAGACTTTATCGACTCCCTGCAGGACTCTACAGTGCTCAAAGGTAGCCATATCAAGAATGCATTAGCTGGTCGGCAAGGGTCCACCTGGCGTCTAACACCGGATAATAAAGCCGTCATCCTGGCTGCGGCCAGCCCTATCTGGATTGATGATAAGGTCATGGGTGTAGTGATAGCCGAGGAAACCACGCATGGTATCCGTACCCTGCGTAACAAGGCCCTGGAGAAATTGTTTAACGTCATTCTGACCATCATGAGCATGGGCACCTTAGCCCTATTCTTTTTCGCTTCCAGCATATCCAGCAGGATAAGAAAGCTCAGGGACGAAGCCGAAGAAGCAATAGACAGCCAAGGACGGATCAGAAAAACAATACAGGGCTCTGAAGTCAGAGATGAAATTGGCGATCTTTCAAGAAGTTTTGCCAGCATTGTCGGTCGCTTGGGTCAATACACTCACTACCTTGAGAATATGTCTTCACGCTTATCCCATGAGCTGAGAACCCCTGTGGCCGTGGTGCGGTCATCACTTGAGCACCTAAGCCTGCAACAGTTAGATCCTGACACCCGAAAATACGTCGATCGGGCGGAAGAAGGCGTTAGTAGACTCAATATGATCCTCAATAACATGAGCGAAGCCACACGCCTAGAAGAGAGTTTATCTCAAGCCGAAGTTGACATATTTCCTCTCTCCAAGGTCATTTCAGGATGTATGCAAGGCTATCAGCTCACCTACCCTAACAAAGAGTTTCTGGTTTCTGTCACACAGGAGCCTTTAACCATGAGTGGTGTGCCCGAGTATATCGCTCAACTCATGGATAAACTGATTGCCAACGCGTTAGAGTTCAGCACCGACAATACGCCCATTACTGTCACCCTAACGGCCAAACACAGACACGCCGAGCTAACTATTTCGAACTTTGGCCCCCTATTACCTGAAAAAATGGCAGAGCAAATTTTCGAGTCTATGGTCTCTGTTCGACAACAAAAGGCCCAAGACAAGCCTCATTTAGGTCTCGGTCTCTATATCGCCCGGCTTATCACTGACTTCCACCGCGGTTCCATCAAGGCAAGGGATCTACAAGCTCCGAACAAAAAAGGCAGCGAAAGTGCCGTTCGAGATAAATCAGGGGTCGAAATTTTGGTTTCACTACCTTATATAAAAGACTAAAACTATCATAACCAACTGAATTTTAGTTAATTTACTTAAGTGATTTAGAAACCAGATAAGAGTATACGGCACTCACGCTCCTATTTAGCCATTTAGATGTTAAGATGGCTAAAAGCCATTATTTCTCCTATTCGCTCCAGGAAGTATGCCCTATGAAAAAAGAAACCCAGATCATCAGTGTTGGACGTGACAAAAAATGGACCAAGGGCGTGATCAATCCCCCCGTATTTCGAGCATCGACTATGGTCTTCGATACTATGGAAGAGATGCGTTTTGCCACAAAAAACCGTGCTAATGGTGAGATGTTTTATGGCAGACGTGGTGGCCCTACCCACTTTGCTTTTCAGGCGGCTATCGCCGAACTCGAGGGTGGCAGCGGTACAGCGCTGTATCCATCTGGCTCAGCTGCTATCAGCGGTGCCCTATTATCATTTTTAAAAAGCGGCGATCACTTGTTGATGGTCGACAGTGCCTATGAGCCAACCCGGGATCTGTGCAACAAGTTGCTCGCAGGTTTTGGCATAGAGACGACGTATTATGATCCCATGATAGGCGAAGGTATCGCCGAGCTTATCAAACCCAATACAAAAGTCTTATTCTTAGAATCGCCAGGCTCAGTCACCATGGAAATTCAGGATGTTCCAACCCTGAGCGCAATAGCACATCAGCACGGCCTCATTGTTATGTTGGATAACACCTGGGCCTCACCGATAAATTCACGCCCTTTCGATATGGGCGTGGATATTTCCATTCAAGCGGCGACTAAATATATTGTTGGCCACTCAGATGTAATGTTAGGCACAGCAACATCGATTGATACCCACTGGGAGCAACTTAGGGAGAATAGCTACCTTATGGGGCAATGCACCTCCCCAGATGATGTCTATCTCGCCAGCCGAGGGTTGAGAACCCTTGGTGTTCGTATGCAACAGCATGAACAGAATGCCTTAAAAGTGGCAAACTGGTTAGCGACTCGCCCGGAAGTGGATCACTTAAGACACCCGGCTTTCGAGACTTGTCCCGGTCATGAGTTTTTTAAACGTGATTTCAGTGGCTCCAACGGCCTGTTCTCTTTCGTATTAAAAGAGGGAAATCTCAAATCAGTTACCGCTTTTGTAGAGAACATGGATCACTTCAAGATGGGCTTCTCATGGGGTGGATTCGAGAGTCTTATCTTAGGCGTATTCGGTATCGACAAAATCAGAACTGTCACCAGCTGGGATAGTAGTAAACCTCTTATTCGGCTACATATCGGTCTGGAAAATGCGGATGATTTAATCGCAGATCTCGAAGCTGGTTTTGAACGGTTTAACGCTGAACTAACCCGCTAACACATCGAAATTTAATATGCTCTACAGCATATCATTCCTCCATACAAAACCGCTATTTTGGCGGTTTTTTATGTCAACTTGAACTAGTTTATTACCCAAGGGAATGGCTCACCTAGCTCGACGATATCTTCATCGAGAATGACTAGGCTGGAGTTATCACCACAAAAATAGACTTGTAACAAATCAGCAGAGATTGCCGCTAATTCTCTTGCCATATTCGAAGTTTTTTCAACTAATGATACATGAGGAACGAAATGAAAAGGCACCAGAGATAAGCCTGACAGATCCCGTAAGCCCACCAGGTTTTTATCACCACACAAAATCGCAGTATCGATTGAGGGCGTCATGATCATCGCCCCAGCACTGATGCCAATAAGTGCGCCACCATGAGTTACATACTGATGAAGGACAGGGAGTAAATCCCGATATTTAAGCCACTTGAGAAAACGATAGGTATCACCTCCGGATAAGTGAATCGCATCACAATCTAGTAACTGTTTTAAGCTGGCTTCATTGAAGCCCTCTTCCAACTCTAAGTAGCAATCGAGTCTATCACCTAGCTTGCTGTACATTTGCTGAGTAGGTAAATAGTAATCTCTGGCTGAGTCAGGCTGTGAGGCGATATAACCTATGCGCTTCGAGCTTGATCCCATTGCATCCAGCACATATTTTATCCCTGCAAGACCCTTTTCGGTATTCGGATCACTAACCAATGCCAACTTCATATCGAGGACTTATCATCTAAGGAATACACCAGAATAATCACATAGCTACAAAGTCACAAGCCAATCTCGTTATTCTTGTCATAACACTGATTATTCTATAACAGGTTTGCTCAACCCTCAGCTGATTAATACTGATTTCAGTGGATTAATTATTGCTATAACGTTTGTTTTTCACGCAAAAGATTCATTAATACCCACTAATGTCAATTGACTGTTTTTTGTTAGCCTCATTTATTGCTAACATGATCGATTATCTCGCCTATTGTTTCTTTAGATTTTATTTTGGGATTTCTTCGTCATGTCCAACTGGTCTTTCTCTTTACTTACTCTTCCCCTTGCCAGCTTAATTTTCTCTGCCACAAGCTTTGCCCAGTCTGACTATCAGGCTATCAGTGATAGCTTTAAATCGCAGTTTCATGCTCAATTAAAGAAAAACAAGGTACCGGGCGGTGCCTTCGTTATTATCGACAATGATAAAATTATAAAAATGAGCACCTATGGCAAGCGAAAGAAAGGCGGTAGTCTCAATGTTAATTCAGACACAGTATTCAGACTCGCCTCAGTATCAAAAACCTTCGCAGGCACCTTAGCGACCATGTTGGTTCATGAACATAAGTTTGAATGGAATGAGCCACTACGAAAATATATGCCCGAATTTCACCTCGCCAACCCACAAGCCAGTCAGCAAGTTAAGCTCGGCCACCTCATAGGACAAAGCACTGGTCTGATGCCGAACAGTTATGACAATATTCTCAATGCCAACGGTAAACTCGAGAAGATCATTCCAAAGTTCAAAAAGTTAACCCCCATGTGCTCACCAGGCACTTGTTATAGCTACCAGAATATTGCATTTTCTTTTATTCAGCCAGTGATCGAGCAGCAAACCGGCGACAGTTACGCTAATTTGGTAGAAAAGCGTATCTTTGAGCCCCTACATATGAATACCGCCTCCATTGGTATAGATAACTTTATGGCGACAGACAATCGGGCCAGTCCACATATCAAAACTCGTTCGGGTTTCAAAAAGGTCAAGGTAAAGCCTAACTACTATCAGGTTGAGCCTGCTGCAGGCGTGAATGCGAGTATTACCGACCTTTCAAAATGGTTAATCGCAAACCTAGGAAATAACCCAGATGTACTATCCCTAAGTTTGTTGTCGGATATTCAAACTCCAGGAGTGCGCACGAGCAAAGAGTTACGCCGCCGGGAATGGAAAGCTTACCTTCATGATGCTCATTACGGCAAAGGTTGGCGTGTGTATGATTTCGAAGGAGAAAAATTAATATATCATGCAGGCTGGGTGGCAGGTTATGTCGCCGAAGTAGCCTATTCTCCTCGGCTTAAAGTTGGCATGGCCATGTTACTCAATGGCGAGTCGAGAGTCATCGCTAAGTTAGGGGCAAGTTTCTGGCATAGCGTAATTCAGCAAAAAGCTCAAATTGCCTTGAAGCAAAAGACAAGTATTCACGCCGATTAGTTGGCATAAGAAGCAGTCCATCTGCGACTGCTTCGTTCTTTAACCCGAGATAGATTAACCTAAACAGGATTGTCGATGTCTACGAACTCGTGTTCGATATCAAACTCACGGGCCAAGTGCTCACCTAAGGCCTGGATACCATATCTTTCCGTCGCATGATGACCCGCCGCAAAGTAATGTATGCCTAACTCGAGGGCACTGTGAAAGGTACGCTCCGACACTTCACCACTGATAAAAGCATCGACGCCTAAGCTCGCCGCATCGTCAATATAATCCTGAGCCCCGCCAGTACACCAGGCAATACTCTGTATTTCAGCAGTTGTATCGCCAATATGCAGTGCCTCTCTGTTAAGCACATCACTAATAAATTTAGCAAAAACACCTGCAGGAAGCGGCGTATCTAGACGTCCTTGCCAAATGAGCCCCTGAGCAATCCCTTCGACTGACTCGGCGTTAGATATCTCTAACTTTCGTCCCAGCTCGGCATTATTGCCTAGCATGGGGTGTGCATCTAGGGGAAGATGGTAACCAAAAAGATTAATGTCATGGGTCAGCAGTGCTTTTATACGCCTCTGCTTCATGCCAGTTATCACTTCTCTCTCTCCTTTCCAGAAGAATCCGTGGTGCACTAGCAGCGCATCTGCATTGAGTGCGATGGCCTTATCGATTAAAGCCTGGCAGGCCGTAACCCCTGTAACAATTTTCTTTATCTCCGTTCGCCCCTCAACTTGCAGACCGTTAGGCGCATAATCTTTAAACTTACCTACTTGCAAAAACTCTGAGAGATATTCAGTTAATTCGTTACGTGTCATCGGGTCGTCCTTATAAAAATGCTGTTTAAGTGTAACCCATCAACTAAACCCGGCACAGGTTTAACCCACTCACACTTCAAAAAAACACCTAGACGACATTTCCAGTACCTTTAATTAACTCCTTTAAAATCAAGTTAATGATCAATCATCTGAAAATAAGCCGTAAAAACCAGCAAATACACGCGATTTTCAGTGAAAATTGGACATTTTACTCGTTTAGCCTATAAAATTAAGCCAAACCTTCAAGTTAACATTAAAAAATAAATAGGTTATTACTATGTCAAAACTGACCAAAGAAGAGGTTATCAGCGCATTAGAGTCTGCTCTCGCTGCAAAGCAAGGTTCGGCTGTAACGATTGAACAAAAAGGAAGCTGGTACAAAATCGATGGCGGTAAGTCATTACGCTTTAGCGATCTCGAAACTATGCTTACCGATCTAGGTGGCAGTGAAGCTTCTGCTAAAGTGGTGCAAACCAAAGCTAAGCCGACCTCTAAAACAGCAAAGCCAAAGGCTGCAGCTAAAAAAACACCCGCAAAAAAAGCGGCTGCAAAATCAATTAAAGCCACAGGGTCTAAAGGTGGTAAAACGCCAAAAGAGTTATGGCGAGAAAAACTTGCAGGCAAAGGTCAGCTACCTCGCGGTTTCTAATCTTTATACCAATAGCATAAAAACAAAAAGGAGCCTGAGGCTCCTTTTTGTTTTTATGCTATACGATAACTTTACACGCTACATGGCGATGTCGACTCTGACACTGCCCTGAAGATATACCACTCTGACTTCATCACCGGTATTAAATACCATACCAGGATCGAGATCCTGAATGATCATCACCTGCTCTCCCCCTTCTTGGGTGATCATAAGCTCTACAAGATGTAATTCTTGATAATATGAGCTATCGCCATATCTATGGGCAGCACCCGCCCCGAGTAATGCTCCAAGCACAGTCGCAACATCTTGTCCGCTGCCACCGCCAAATTGATGACCGATCACGCCGCCAATCAATGCACCGCCAAAGGTCTTCCAACCTGTGTTTCTATCTTCTATCAGCTGTTTTTCGGTTATATTCCTTACCGAAACGACATTACCATACACCACTTTCTCAACGGGGACCGCTTGATCCCTTTGATAAGCGGCAGATACATCAAATGAAACAGTTAAAGCAATACATAAGCTAACTAACAAAGCAAAACTAGGTTTCAACATAATCATTTTTCCGCTAAATTATAATAAGGCCCATTAAGGATAATTTTACTCAATTGTGAACTCTCTGTCCTATTTAAATCATCAATTCGAACAGTTTCCAGAACCTGAGCTGGCACTGACAGACCCCAACGGGCTATTAGCCATAGGTGGTGATCTGCAGCCGCCGCGATTACTTAAGGCTTATTACGAAGGCATCTTTCCTTGGTTTAATCTTGATGACCCTATCCTTTGGTGGTCACCGGATCCTAGGGCTGTTTTTGTCCCCGGAAGCATGAAAGTCAGTCGTAGTTTAATAAAATATCTAAAAAAACAAACCTGGACCTATAGCATAAACCAGACTTTTGAAGAGGTAATAAAAGGCTGTGCAGAGCCTAGAGTGGCACAAGATGGCACCTGGATCACCACTGAAATTCAGCAAGCATACTTAACGCTGCACCAACAAGGTCAAGCCCATTCTGTAGAAGTTTGGGAAAATGGTACCCTCATAGGGGGGCTATATGGCGTGGCCATAGGACAGGTCTTTTGTGGCGAATCTATGTTCCATACCCAAACAAATGCGTCTAAAGCGGCCATGTTGATGTTGCATCAACACCTACTGAGAAGCGGCTTCAAATTAATCGATGCACAAGTGATGAACCCACACTTAGTTTCTCTAGGAGCTACAGCGCTAAAAAGAAAAGATTTTATCAAGTTGCTCAAGCGTTTTCGTGATGGTGATGTTGCAGCCAACACTTGGTTAGCCACAGAGGTATATATTGAACTCTAAATCACAACAAGTTTCAGTAGGGATCACCAAAACTTTTCCCTGCAGTTACCTAGACACTCAAATGGAGCAACTTCTGGTGCTTCAAGAAGAAAGTATCGACATCGATCTGTTCGAACAGTTATTAGCACTGGGCTTTAGACGCAGTGGCGGCACAATTTATAAACCCCAATGCCCCAATTGCACCGCTTGCCAGCCCATTCGTATACCAAGTGCGAACTTTACGCCTTCAAGACGACAAAAAAGAACACTGAAAAATAATAGAGATCTGGTATGGAAGATAATCGGCAAGCAAGCCCAATACCACTACACTTTGTACGAAAGTTATATCAATCAAAGACACTGTGATGGGCCTATGTATCCAGCTTCTGAAGAACAATATCAACATTTCATAGGCTCAGGTTGGTTAGACCCTGTCTTTATTGAGCTATGGAGCAATGACAAGCTCGTCGGGGTGGCTGTCACCGACATTCTGCCTAACAGTTTGTCGGCAATCTATAGTTTTTTTGCTCCCGATGAACACAAACGTTCTCTAGGATCTTTGCTCATTCTGATCCAATGTCGTCTGGCTAAATTGATGCAAAAAGATTTTGTTTATTTAGGCTATCAAATTGATGAGTCAAGAAAGATGAATTACAAAAAAGACTATACTCCCTATCAAATATTAACCGAATCAGGATGGCTGCAAACACCTGATGAGAAATAATTTATTAGTTTTTGGATAGGAGCCCCCGCAAGAGCGTTATTTATCAGCGATAAGTTAACCTGCTCTTTACAGCAAGGCTTAATTGCGGCATGATATGCCCGTTTTTAATATTTGAAGGCTAACAGGATAACTGATTAATGGCGAAAGAAGACAACATTGAGATGCAAGGCACGATCCTTGAAACCTTGCCGAACACAATGTTTCGTGTAGAGCTAGAGAACGGTCATGTCGTGACTGCTCACATCTCAGGCAAAATGCGTAAAAACTACATCCGTATCTTAACGGGTGATAAAGTGACAGTTCAGCTGACCCCGTACGATTTGAGCAAAGGTCGCATCGTCTTCCGTTCACGCTAAGTTAGCTAATAACAGAATTTAGAAAGCCGGCCGAGCCGGTTTTTTTAGTTAATCGTATTAAAAAAGGCTGCAATTGCAGCCTTTTTTTTATCTATTTTTTACCCACTAGCTCAGCACTTTCTCCACTCGATCCGTTGTGATCACAATCTCATTATTAACCACATCGACATGTGCCTCACCACCTTTCTCCAGATCACCAAACAATATCTGATCCGCCAGCGGTCGCTTAATAAGCTCTGTGACAACACGTGCCATGGGTCTCGCTCCCATTGACTTGTCATAGCCCTTCTCAGCCAACAGAGTTCGCGCTTCATCACTAACATGGAGAGTCACGGACTTATCATCGAGTTGAGCCTGTAACTCCACTAAGAACTTATCGACAACCTTAGCGATAACAGTCATATCCAGATGATTAAACCAGATGATTTCATCGAGCCTGTTTCTGAACTCCGGAGAGAAAATCTTATTAATCTCAGACAGTGCATCTAAGCTGTGATCTTGCTGTTTAAAACCAATAGAACTACGTACCGTTTCCTGCACACCCGCATTGGTTGTCATCACCAGCGTCACATGCCTAAAATCAGCTTTCCTGCCATTATTGTCAGTCAGGGTGCCATGATCCATCACCTGCAACAGCAAGTTGTATACATCAGGATGCGCCTTCTCAATCTCATCGAGCAAGACGACACAATGAGGGTTCTTAATCACTGCATCGGTAAGCAGCCCCCCCTGATCGTAGCCAACATAACCTGGAGGCGCACCAATCAAGCGAGATACGGTATGGCTCTCCATATACTCGGACATATCGAACCGAGCCAAGTTAAGCCCAAGACATTTAGCCAATTGACTGGTCACCTCAGTCTTACCAACACCAGTAGGACCGGCAAACAAGAAACTACCTACAGGCTTCTCTTCTCCACTAAGCCCACTTCGAGATAACCGAATTGCAGCACTAAGGCTTTCAATCGCATTATCCTGGCCAAACACCACCATCTTGAGGTTACGCTCTAAGTTCTTCAGCATATCCTTGTCAGTAGCCGATACGGACTTCTCAGGTATTCTGGCAATCTTAGCAATAATGGATTCTATCTCGCTCTGACCGATAGTCTTCTTTCTCTTGCTAGCAGGCTGCATCGCCATTCGGGCACCAGCTTCATCGATAACATCAATGGCTTTATCCGGTAAGTGACGATCATTAATGTGTTTGTCAGACAATTTAGCCGCAACACTCAAGGCCGCCATGGTGTATCTCACCCCATGATGCTCTTCATACTTAGACTTGAGTCCGCGCAATATTTTGGTTGTCTCTGCCACAGAAGGTTCGTTAACATCAATTTTTTGGAAACGTCGAGCCAAGGCACGATCTTTCTCGAAAATACTCTGATATTCCTGGAACGTGGTCGAGCCCATACATCTTAACCGGCCACCGGACAGCAGAGGCTTTAACAGGTTAGACGCATCCATCACACCACCGGAAGCGGCGCCGGCACCAATTATGGTATGAATTTCATCAATAAACAGAATAGCCTTTTCATCACTCTCAAGCTCTTTAAGCAGACTCTTGAATCGCTTCTCAAAGTCGCCCCGGTATTTTGTACCGGCAAGTAGCGCCCCGAGATCCAAAGAGTAGACAGTGACTTCGTTCATCACTTCAGGCACTTCATTGTTAACAATACGATAGGCAAGCCCCTCGGCAATTGCCGTCTTACCAACCCCAGCTTCTCCAACCAGCAGTGGATTATTCTTTCTTCGGCGACAGAGAATTTGAATCGCACGTTCAATCTCTTCACTGCGTCCGATAAGGGGATCGATATGCCCTTGTTCCACACGCTCATTGAGATTATCGGCAAACTGAGAAAGTTTACTCTTCTCTTCTTCAGACTCACTATGATCTTCGATACGTTCTTGACTCGCTCCTGAGTCGCCTTCGCTCTTAGACACACCATGAGAGATGAAATTAACCACATCGAGTCGAGTCACTTCGGCATTTCTTAATAAGTAGACTGCTTGGGATTCTTGCTCACTAAAAATAGCAACCAGCACATTGGCACCAGTGACTTCATTACGGCCCGAAGACTGGACATGAAACACTGCCCTCTGGAGCACCCTTTGGAAACCTAAAGTAGGCTGAGTTTCTCTATCATCCTCAGGATCGGCAATGATTGGCGTGGTTTGCTGAATAAAGCTAGATACCTCTTCCCTTAACTTGTCTAAATTCGAACCACAAGCGACGAGCGCTTCTTGAGCGGCTGGATTGTCAATCAAGGCCAGCAATAAATGTTCTACCGTCATGTACTCATGACGCGCATCTCTGGCTTGCTGGAACGCCAGGTTCAAGGTGACTTCGAGATCTTTGTTTAGCATAAGCACCCCCTAAATATACAACGTAACAAACCTAAATTTAGGCTTTCTCTAAAGAACACAGTAACGGATGTTCGTTTTGTCTTGCAAATTGATTTACCTGAGCAACCTTAGTTTCTGCAATTCCAAATGGAAATACACCGCAAATTCCTTTGCCTTGATGATGAATTGCCAACATGATATCTGTGGCTTCCTGTTCATTTTTTTTAAAAAAAAGTTGTAAAATTTCAATCACAAAATCCATCGGAGTGTAATCATCATTATTCAAAACCACCTTGTACATAGATGGTGGCATCAATTCTGATTCAACACGTTCTTCTACATGTTCAATGTTTCCTACTTTACCCATGTTTCAATATTAGCCTCTAGTCATCGCTTGTACCAATTGATATAAAATTTTTGAACACTTTTAGTCAACATCTCATATCTAACACACTAATTGATACAACTTTTTAACCCAGTTGTTGAGTTTTTGTTAAAATACGCTTGACTTACATACGAACTGCTTTCATTCTGTTCAACAAGCGGTGAATCAGCCCGCTCATTTAGTTTTACTATCTTACTGGTAAGTAAACAACAGAAGGAAGTGGAAGTATGGCAAACGGAACTGTTAAATGGTTCAACAACGCCAAAGGATTCGGGTTTATTTGCCCTGATGCTGGCGGTGAAGATGTTTTTGCACACTATTCTACCATTGAAATGGAAGGCTATCGAACTCTAAAAGCAGGCCAACCAGTTCAATTTGAAGTAGAAGCGGGTCCAAAAGGTATGCACGCGTCAGTAATATCGCCAACTAATTAATTTAGTGGCTAAGATCAAAAAAGGCAGGGGTGACCCTGCCTTTTTTATTGCCTGACTATTCACGCCTGAAATCTATTAACGGTTCCGGGTCATAACAAGCTAAAGTAAAACGGAGCCGGAGCGGTAAACCCACTTCGGCAGTTTTATACTCTAAGAAGCAAACAAGGCATTAAGTGTCACACTTGGTCGCATCTCAGCAACAGCCTTAACAGCATCCAAGCGATAATATCCGCCCAAATCTGCAGGGTTACCTTGTGCAGAGTTTAATTCATCAACAATCTTGTCTTCATTGCTAGTCAAGGCTTCGGCTAGCCCAGCAAACTGTGCCTTAAGCTCTGCATCCTGTGACTGACCAGCAACAGCCTGAGCCCAGTACATAGCAAGATAGAAATGACTGCCGCGGTTATCCAACTGCCCCACACGACGAGAAGGTGATTTGTTCTGATCGAGGAATTGTCCGATAGCCACATCTAGCGTATCTGCCAATACCTGTGCTTTAGCATTATTAGTCGTCTGACTCAGATGCTCTAACGATGCAGCTAAGGCCAAGAATTCACCTAATGAATCCCAACGCAGGTGTCCTTCCTTTTCAACCTGTTGCACATGCTTAGGTGCACTTCCGCCTGCACCAGTCTCAAACAGACCACCACCATTCATTAAAGGAACGATAGAGAGCATCTTAGCACTGGTACCCAACTCTAGAATTGGAAACAGATCTGTTAGGTAGTCACGCAGAACGTTCCCCGTCACTGAGATAGTATTTAACCCATCTTTAGTGCGCTGTAGGGTGAAACGTGTGGCAGCTATAGGTGACAAAATACGAATATCCAGACCATTCGTGTCATGATCGCCAAGATACTGATTCACTTTCTTAATGATTTCAGTGTCGTGTGCACGTTTCTCATCTAACCAGAATACCGCAGGCGTGTCCGATAAACGTGAGCGCTTGACTGCAAGCTTAACCCAATCCTGGATAGGCGCGTCTTTAACCTGACACATTCTCCAGATATCGCCAGCTTCAACATCGTGAGAGAGAAGAATATTGCCGTTAGTATCAATAACACTCACACTGCCTGATGCAGAGATTTCGAATGTCTTATCGTGACTTCCATATTCTTCGGCCTTCTGAGCCATCAAGCCCACATTAGGTACACTGCCCATGGTTGTTGGGTTGAAGGCACCATTTTCTTTACAGAACTGAATAGTTTCTTCATAGACACCAGCATAACAACGATCAGGGATCATGGCCTTAGTGTCTTTAGGCTGTCCATCCGGTCCCCACATCATGCCTGAGGTGCGAATTGCTGCTGGCATAGACGCATCAATGATCACATCACTAGGAACGTGTAAGTTGGTAATACCCCTATCTGAATCGACCATAGCCAATTCAGGACGAGTCAAATAAATAGCCGCAATGTCGGCTTCGATAGCGGATTTTTGCCCTGCAGGTAATGTGCTTATCTTGGCATAAACGTCACCAAGACCATTATTCACGTCAACACCTAGCTCTTCAAACAGTGCAGAATGCTTAGCAAACAACTCTTTGTAGTAAACCTTAACCGCATGACCGAAGAGAATAGGGTCAGATACTTTCATCATGGTCGCTTTCAAATGTAATGAAAGCAGCACTCCTTGCGCTTTAGCATCTTGAGTCTCACGCTCAAAAAACGCGAGTAGCGCTTGCTTACTCATCACAGCAGCATCGATCACTTCACCCGCTTTCAGGGGAAGTGAGCTTTTAAGTACCTGCTCGCTACCGTCTCTTGTCTTTAGCACGATATTGACTTGAGTTGCTTCAGTCAGAGTGACTGATTTTTCACTACCGTAAAAGTCCCCCTCATTCATGTGAGCAACGTGAGTCTTAGAGCCTTTGGCCCAAGCGCCCATTGAATGGGGATGCTTCTGAGCATATTTTTTAACTGAGCCTGGCGCACGACGATCAGAGTTACCTTCACGTAATACTGGGTTTACGGCGCTGCCTTTAATCTTATCATAACGAGCTTGAACATCTTCTTCGACAGCATTTGTCGGCTCATCGGGATATGAAGGGATATCATAGCCTTTACCTTGTAGCTCGAGAATACAGGCTTTAAGCTGTGGTATAGACGCACTGATATTGGGAAGCTTGATGATGTTGGCTTCTGGCTTACCCGCTAATTCGCCTAGTTCGGCTAAAGCGTCTGAAATTTTTTGGGTTTCAGTCAAATTCTCAGGGAAGATGGCGATGATTCGTCCCGACAAAGAAATATCACGGGTTTCAACATTGATACCAGCCGCTTGAGTAAACGTCTGGATAATAGGCAACAAAGACAATGTCGCTAACGCCGGAGCTTCGTCTGTTTCAGTGTAAATAATAGTTGATGAGTTATCGGTCATTTTCCGTCCTACGTAATTGTAAAATAAAGATTTAAGATACTTTTGATTTTTTCTTATACTGCTTTTTATCTAGATGCAGTTTTTTATACATACTTTATTTAGTTGCCCACCTTATTCAAAGTGGAAAACTGAATGCTTACACGTGAATATAGAGAGTAACATTCTATATGCTTGAAACCAGACAGACCATAATAATGACAAGGTGCTTCAGCCTCTTTAAATCAGAGATTCACACAGTTGAACATCTCAAAACTTAACTGCATCTTGGCCTGGTTCACATTTTATGGCCAACATCATAAAACATTCCAGGCAATTTTCAAATTCCACTAATGGCGAATGCCAAGTACAATGTCAGTATCAAGCCACACTATGCCAGAAGACAGCCAGAGTGAGTCATACTATTTCTCATCAAAAACCATCAAAAAAAGCCACTGCGAAGCCCTTGGCAGATAAATCCTCTGCCTGGGGTGATAAAAAGAAAGTAAGCAAATATAAAAAAAACAGTGCCATAGGATCCAAAACAGGCAAGCCAGCGAGGGGAAAGCCCGCGGCTACAGAACCTGTGATACTTCTGTTTAATAAACCCTTCGATGTCCTCTGCCAATTTACCGATGAGCAAGGCCGGAAGACCCTGAAAGATTTCATTCCTGTGAAAGATGTCTATGCCGCGGGAAGATTAGACAGAGACAGTGAAGGTCTACTATTACTAACCAATGATGGAAAGTTACAAGCAAAAATCACCGAACCCAAAAAGAAAACCTTTAAAACCTATTGGGTACAAGTGGAAGGAGCTCCAAACGAAGAAACACTTCAAAGATTACGCGATGGCGTCAAACTCAAAGATGGTATTACGCTACCTGCAAAGGTCTCCATCATTTCAGAACCTAATGTCTGGGGCCGCGTCCCTCCTATTAGAGAACGTAAGAATATACCGACCACCTGGCTCGAAATTCAGATCTGCGAAGGTCGCAACCGGCAGGTAAGACGCATGACCGCCCATATTGGTTTCCCCACCCTCAGACTCATCCGTTATAAAATAGGTCAATGGAGTCTCGACGATATTGATATTGGGCAATACCGCATTTTGGATATGACAGCCAAGCGCTGACCCAAATAAGTTTAAGCTCATTGCTTTGAGGACATTGAAATGACACCAAGATATAAGCCCAATGTCACTGTAGCCTGCATCATAGAGGCTCAAGGGAGATTCCTGATTGTCGAAGAGCTTATCCAAGGTAAACAAAGGTATAACCAGCCAGCAGGCCATCTGGAACATGGAGAGAGTTTACTTCAGGCCTGCCAAAGAGAGGTTCGGGAAGAAACCGGACTCGAAATAATACCTCAAGGCCTAACGGGAATTTATCAGTTTTCAGCCAATGACTCCCTCGCCTTCTTAAGGTTTACCTTTCATGTGGCCCTCAATGATTGTCTCCCGGCTCAACCACAAGATCCGATAATCAAAGACACACATTGGTTGATCTATGCTGAAATTTCGGCTCTGGGAAACAGTTTAAGAAGCCCATTAGTTCTCTCATGCCTCGATGATTTTCTACACAAAACTCACTATCCGCTACAAGTGCTCAATGACGACTATCTCAAGTTAGCCCCGAACAATAATGCGTGATAGAATACGCCCCCGAAAATGTAACTTATTTTGCTCATTGTAAGAAACCTGTCAATTGTGGGTATTTCACCTAATTGTCAGCTTACTTTTCAAAGTAAAACAGCTGCAAAAGACTCAATTTAACGGTTTTTAGGATCTATGGCATCAATCGAACCCACTGCAAATAACAATAAAAAAGTCATTGTCGGCATGTCCGGCGGTGTCGACTCATCTGTCTCGGCTTACTTGCTACTCAAGCAAGGTTATCAGGTCGAAGGACTTTTCATGAAAAACTGGGAAGAAGATGATACTGATGAATATTGTGCTGCTGCCGATGATCTAAAAGATGCTCAAGCTGTATGTGACAAGCTTGGGATCAAGCTGCATACAGTGAACTTCGCCTCCGAGTATTGGGACAATGTGTTCGAATATTTCTTGGCAGAATACAAGGCAGGCCGTACACCCAATCCTGATATCATCTGTAACAAAGAGATTAAGTTCAAAGCTTTTCTCGAATTCGCCGATGAAATTCTAGACGCTGATTACATTGCCATGGGGCATTATGTACGTCGCAGCGATAACACAGGCCAAAGCCAAATGTTACGTGGCATCGATGGCAATAAAGATCAAAGTTACTTCCTCTATACACTCAGTCATGAGCAAATATCCCGTTCTCTTTTCCCTGTTGGCGAGCTCGACAAGAGTGAAGTCAGAGAAATAGCCAAAGAGATGGGCCTTATCACCCATGATAAGAAAGACAGTACCGGAATTTGTTTTATCGGCGAGCGTAAGTTTACCGACTTTTTAAGCACCTTCTTACCCGCCCAGCCCGGTAATATTGAGACCTCAGAAGGCGACGTTATCGGCAAGCATCAGGGGCTCATGTACCACACCTTAGGTCAACGTAAGGGTCTGGGTATTGGCGGAATGAAGAACAGCAATGACGATCCTTGGTATGTAGTAGATAAGGAAATGGACAGAAATGTCTTAATCGTTGGCCAAGGTGGCACTCACCCAAGATTAATGTCCGTGGGCTTCTACGCTGACCAGCTACACTGGGTCGACAGAAAAGGGCCAATCAATGGCGCAAAAATCACAGTAAAGACCCGCTACCGTCAACACGACGTGGCTTGTACCCTGTTCCTCGAAACCAATGATAAAGGCGAAGACACAATCAGAGTCCTGTTTGATGAACCTGTTGCGGCTGTAACCCCAGGTCAATCGGCGGTCTTCTATTCTGGTGAACTCTGCTTAGGCGGCGGCATCATCGACTCATTAATCAGAGATTAAGCCGTGAACGAGCAACTAAATGAACGCACCATGGCCTTTGCAGGGATTTTGCAGGCTATCGCCCAAGTGCAACACATTGCCAGACACGGAAGTGCCGATACCGATAGCCTCGCTGCCAGCCTAAACACAGTGTTGGTCACAGAAGCTGAGACCACATCAGATGTCTATGCAGATAAGATAACCCTGAGAAAAGGCTATCAATTGATCGTCAATCAGTTAGGCGATGGCAAAGAAAAAGATGTAGAGGTAACACGTTACCTTGTCGGCATCCTTGCCTTAGAACGCAAATTGTCTCGTGGCAATGCCATGGGGATCTTAGCCGAAAGAATCAATCAGGTGCACCGTCAACTGCACCACTTCTCAATTACTGACGAGCAGGTAGTCGCCAATTTTGCCGGTATCTACAGCGATATTATCAGTAGCTTAGGTCCAAAAATCCAAATTTCGGGTAACCCAGAATTTCTGAAACAATCTCAGGTTCAGGAGAAAATCCGAGCCCTATTACTCTCTGCCATGCGCAGTGCAGTATTATGGCGCCAATTAGGAGGCAAGCGTAGACACCTTGTCTTCGCCAGAAAAACAATAGTCGATATAGCTAAAAAAAGCCTCACCCTATAATAAGTCAAGTTCATTAAGGAGCTTCTAATGGAACTTTCCGCACTAACTGCTATCTCTCCCGTAGACGGTCGTTATGGTAGTAAAACCGCCTCATTAAGAGGGATTTTCAGCGAGTACGGCCTGACCAAGTACCGTGTTCAAGTCGAAATAAACTGGTTAAAGCTGCTATCTAGCTGCCCAGAAATAGTTGAAGTTCCACCGTTCAGCGAAGCGGCACTCGCCCTTCTTGATCAAATTAAAGATAACTTCAGTGAAGAAGATGCACTGAGAGTTAAGGCTATCGAAGCGACCACTAATCATGATGTAAAAGCGGTCGAATACTTCATCAAAGAGCAGATTGCCGATAATGCCGAACTGGTCGCTATCGATGAGTTTGTTCACTTCGCCTGTACCTCAGAAGACATAAACAACCTGTCTCATGCTCTGATGTTAAACGAAGCACGCGAGCAAGTTCTTGCTCCTTATTGCCAGAAGATTATCGATGCTATCAAGGGACTAGCAGTGGAGCACAAAACTGTGCCACTGATGTCCCGTACTCATGGTCAGCCAGCTTCACCTTCGACTTTAGGTAAAGAGATGGCCAACGTTGTGGTGCGTCTGGAGCGTCAGCTTAAGCAGATCCAAGCAGTCGAAATCATGGGCAAGCTCAATGGTGCTGTGGGTAACTACAATGCTCACATCTCAGCTTACCCTGAAGTCGATTGGCATACCTTGTCCGAGCGCTTCGTCACAAGCTTAGGCATAAACTGGAACCCATACACGACTCAAATTGAGCCTCACGATTATATCGCAGAGTTGTTTGATGCCATCGCTCGTTTCAACACTATCCTGATCGATTTCGATCGTGATATCTGGGGTTATATTGCACTGGGTCACTTCAAGCAAAAAACCATAGCCGGTGAAATTGGTTCTTCGACCATGCCACATAAAGTTAACCCTATCGATTTCGAAAATTCGGAAGGTAACTTAGGCATAGCAAACGCTTTGATGCAGCACTTAGCCGCTAAACTGCCGGTATCGAGATGGCAACGTGACCTTACCGATTCTACCGTGCTCCGTAACTTAGGCGTAGGTATGGCTCATGCATTGATTGCATACCAATCGACGCTAAAAGGCATCAGCAAGCTAGAAGTTAACGAAGCTCAGCTGAGAGCCGAGTTGGACAAAAACTGGGAAGTATTAGCAGAGCCTGTTCAAACCGTGATGCGTCGCTACGGCATCGAGAAGCCCTATGAGAAGCTTAAAGAACTGACTCGTGGTAAGCGTATCGATGGTGAGCAGCTAGCTGTTTTCATCGAGGGTCTAGAGCTTCCTGCAGAAGTGAAACTTGAACTTAAAAAGATGACGCCAGCCAACTACATTGGCCGCGCCGAAGCCTTCGTAGATGAACTAAAGTAACGCTTCAATAGTCTATAAGACAATCGAAACCAAAGGCGGTAAGCTTATCCTTACCGCCTTTTTTATGACCTTATTAATAAGCCACCTATGTATAAACTGAATCTCAATACCCAAGACTTCTTAGCACTGCATTGGCAGAAGACCCCCTTAGTCATCAAAAACGCCTTCACGGATTTTATCGATCCTATCAGCGCCGATGAATTGGCAGGCCTCGCCTGCGAAGAAGAAATCTCATCCCGGGTTATCATCACCAAAAATGATGGATGGGATATCATTCAGGGTCCTATAGAAGACTACGATCAATTTGGTGACGATAACTGGCAATTATTGGTGCAAGCCGTCAACCATTGGTTTCCTGATTCAGTTGATCTCGTCGAAGCCTTCAGATTTATCCCCGATTGGCGTTTCGACGATCTCATGGTCTCATTTGCCACCCCAGGTGGTGGTGTTGGACCTCATATCGATAACTATGACGTTTTCCTGCTTCAAGGCGAAGGGACCCGCCGCTGGAAAGTCGGTGCTAGAGGAGATTACTCTCCTCGTGGTGGCGATACTCACACAGCCCTCATCGACGATTTCGAGCCCATTATCGATGTGGTATTGGAAAAAGGCGATATGTTATATATCCCGCCGGGCTACCCTCATAGAGGGGAGACAATCACCACCGCCCTGAGCTATTCCATAGGGTATCGGGCACCGAGTCAGCAAGAACTCATGAGTGGACTGGCTGATCATCTGCTAGACACCAACACAGGCTCACAGCGCTTTATCTCAGAAAATGAACCAAAAATGCCAGCGAGTCTGTCCATAGCTCATCAAACGGGAATATTGGCTCTGCTGCAAGACCTTTTAGCACAGCCTCAGCATTACCAACAGATGTTAGGCCAGCTACTGAGTCAAAACCGCTTCGAGCTGGATCTATGTGAACCAGAGCAAGAGTACTCGGCGGCTGATTTAGCATCGGCCTTATCGGAAGGTGCGCGGTTAGTCAGAATTGGCGGATTGAAAGTCATCAGTCTCGAGGGCGATACGCAATCACGCTTGTTCATTAACGGCGAGGAATTTGAGTTAAACATAGATCAGGATGAGTTAGCCCATATCGCTAATCAGATGTGCTTGGACAATGATAAAATGCTCGCCTTCACTGATTCTGTAGAGCTAAAAAAGTTTCTTCTCACTATGCTTAACGTAGGCTATTACTATTTAGCCTAAACTTGGTCAACTTAAGTCGAGTTCCTTTAGGCTTAGCTAACAAGATCAAAAATAGCCCCTTATAAGGGTAATGCCGATCGTTTAAGAACACTTGAACGATCTTGCAAATGATTGATAGTCCCTATCAGTATTCTGGTGGGGATTTTTTATGTTTGCGTATAGAGCTATGAGTCTGTTGAAGAAAATGGATCAAATAGAAAAGGGATATGGCTAAAATACGATCGGCAACAATCACTTGAGGCGATACTTTGCCCTCTATTATTGGTTTTTATTCTCTATAGAGGTCCATTGTGTCATTCATTTTGCGGCCTTGTTAATGTCAAAGGTTCTCCGCCGCTAGCTGGCTTATCCAAATCGATGAACGTGACGTGAAATCCACATATTCCGCAGAATTCCCACCGAATGTCATTAATCTTGTATGTGACACGTTCGCACTTTGGACACACGAGGTATGGCCGCTCTTTAGCAGGCTATTGTGCTTCGTTTTTAAGCTTGATTAGCTCTAGTAAGTTGGTGATAACAGAACGAACTTCAAAAGCTGGCATAGCTGGCGAAAATGCGTAGCCGCAATTAATAAGAACAGCTGTGAGCGCTTGCCACTTACCGAGTCGGCCACTTATTCCATTTTTCTCTGCCATTTCTAGTTGAAGCGTTTCAAAGCTATATGAGTTTATGAGTTTGTTGGCCACAGCTATCCTCCAAATCAAATGGCATGAAGATCTCAGGCACTTTAGGGGTTTGTATTAAATCAGCTTTTATAACAAAGCGGTGTCCCCTGCCCAAGCATCCTGAATAACCGTATGCCTTCCAATTGCAATACAATTTTGTAGACTTTACTTCGCAGAAAAAAGGTTCTACTGATAATTGACCACATGAAGGACAGCGAAAAGTCTGACTCTTGCATATACTTTTAAACTCATCGAGGGTGGCATACACCGTCAGATTTTCAGTATCCGGAAAAGGTAGGCGGTAATCGCTGTACCAGTGAGATACTGAAGTTGTCCGACTATCTTCCATTGCCTTTAGTAGTGAGTGAGATGTTTCACCGATAATCACGGCCCATAGTGGTATGCGAACACGAATACGACCTGTAAATTCAGCAATATTAAGGGAGCAGCTGTTACTAGACATTTCGATAATGTTTAAGAGCAAGTCCTCAAACTTTTTGCCTTTATCTAAATTTATCTGTTTCATTTCAGTCGTACCCACTTTTAAGATTGATACAGCCTTAGATATACGTATTCTTTCCTTCTCGATTTTAGTTATATCCTATTCTTTGCTTTAGCTTTTCACTTTGAAAACTTGTTGTTCGCTAACTTCTTAGCAACACCTTCACGCTTAAATTTCGATTGATTATTTGCAGCCCAGTTATCTAAATGAAACATCAACCGAGCGTGAGCAGGACTCATTAAGCCCACCTTAACATCCATCTATTCACTATTTATCCCTATACACCCTGGCAATGTTTAATGGTTGTAAGCATGGAAATATAAGTAGTATAAGAAACGCTACAGAGCAAGTTATATGGGTTTCCGTTTTCAAAATAAATTCAAATTGGCCAAAGGCATTAGTATTAACCTAAACAAGTCTACCTTTGGGCTTGGCAGAGGTGACGGCCCTAGCCTATCAATAGGTGGTAGAGGGCTAGGCATCAACATTAATAAAAAGGGGCACTTGGATATGGCAGCTTATTTGGTAGCGGATTAAGTTACAGGAGCCAGCCTTATGGCTTTAGCTCTGTACACCAGAAAAGTGAGAATAGCGAACTCTATAGGATCAAGTTTAAGGAAGTATTTAACACCCGCGAAGCTGTTGCGACCGAACGATCTCGTCTCATTTAAGAGTTTGATACGCGTATTGAGAATCCCATGGGCATTATA
The DNA here is from genome assembly GCF_002005305.1 of Shewanella psychrophila. Classification (NCBI taxonomy): domain Bacteria; kingdom Pseudomonadati; phylum Pseudomonadota; class Gammaproteobacteria; order Alteromonadales; family Shewanellaceae; genus Shewanella; species Shewanella psychrophila. The sequence goes on along the minus strand of NZ_CP014782.1, from coordinate 585,564 downwards.
TTAATAGTTACAGAGCCTGTAAATAATTTTGTGTAACTACCTTTCAATCAGTACCCTATGTGGGTCAATGGAAGGTAGAGTATGAATAAAAAAGAACTAGAAGCATTCGCTAAACAAGCCGCTAAAGGCATTAAAACCGAAGCCGATTTAAATGACTTCAGGGCTATGTTAACCAAAGTCACTGTTGAGGCCGCATTAAATGCTGAACTCGATCATCACTTAGGCTATCAAAAAAACGAGAAGGTCGCGGCTGGTAATAACCGCAATGGCTACTCCCACAAACAAATAAAGACCGAAGATGGATGCTTCGAGTTAGACACTCCCCGTGACCGAAATGGTAGCTTTGAGCCTGAGATTGTTAAAAAGAACCAAAGCCGCTTCACCTCGATGGATGACAAAATTTTACATCTTTATGCGAAAGGAATGACGACACGAGATATTGTCGATACCTTTGATGAGATGTATGGCGCAGAGATATCACCAACGCTAATTTCTCGCGTCACTAACTCAGTCCTTGAGCGTGTCGTCGAATGGCAATCTCGTCCGCTAGAACCCGTGTATCCTATCGTTTACCTTGACTGTATTGTGGTTAAAATCAGGGAGAACAGTAAGGTCATCAACAAAGCTATTTTCCTCGCGCTTGGCGTTAACCTCGAAGGCCATAAAGAGTTACTTGGCATGTGGATAGCAGAGAACGAGGGCGCTAAGTTTTGGTTAAATGTACTGACAGAGCTTCAAAATCGTGGACTCAAAGATATCCTCATCGCCTGCATTGACGGTCTAAAAGGTTTTCCTGATGCCATAAATACCGTGTTCCCAAACACTCAAATCCAGCTCTGCATCGTCCATATGGTTCGAAACTCGATGAAGTTTGTGCCGTACAAAGATTACAAGGCGGTGACAGCTGATTTAAAGAGGATTTACCAGTCAGTGACCGAAGAGGAAGCGTTGCTTAATTTGGAACGTTTTGGCGAGCAATGGGACGCTAAATATCCTAGTATCTCAGCATCCTGGCACAGGCACTGGACTAATCTTAATACGCTATTTAATTACCCTCAAGACATCCGGAAAGCCATCTATACAACTAATGCTATCGAGTCATTAAACAGTGTGATTAGGAAAGCAATCAAGAATCGTAAGCTCTTCCCAAATGATGACTCAGCGAAGAAAGTCGTTTACTTGGCGATTATGCAAGCTTCGAAGAAGTGGACCATGCCGATAAGAAACTGGAAACCAGCACTCAATCGTTTTATTATTGAATTTGAAGATCGAATAGCAGACTATATATAATTTAGGTAGTTACACAGAATCTGCTACAGGGTCTAGTTACAGGGTAACCGATCAATATAGGACGTCTTCCTAAGATCATTTGATGTGGCTACTCTCAGGGTAAACCTAATACTGAGAATGCTCATGGCTAAACCTCATCTCACCGACGCTCAAAAATCTACCCTCCTGGACAAGTGGTGCACAACGCCTTTATCTATGCAGGACTTCTGTCATCAGGAGAACATTTCAACTTCTTCTTTCAATCGTTGGCGCCAGCAGTTAACGGTTCCTCCAGAAATCCAGGCTACCGAAGCCGACTGGATAGCGCTTGAGCCCGCTAAGCAAGATAAGCTTCCCGTGTTACCTGACCCAAAACCAAACTGGAACATTGAGCTTGTGCTCCCTGGTGATGTCATTTTACGACTACGATACTGATGTTATTGCCCAGTCCGGATTTACGCATATGGTTGTATGCCAAACCCGTGGACATGCGCAAGCAGTTTGATGGCTTAATCGTATTAGCTAAGCACCAACTCCACGCTTCTCCCATGAGTGGTGAGCTGTTTGTGTTCATTAATCGCAAGCAGACCATGATGAAGGTGCTGTATTTCAGTCGCGGAGGATACTGTTTGTGGAGTAAGCGGCTTGAGTTAGGCCGCTTTCATCACGTTGAGGGTAACGGGGATAAAATCAATCTCACCTGGACTCAACTACAGTGCCTCATCGAAGGCATTAATTGGCAAAAACAAGTGAAAAACAAACGGTTTAGTTCGTTATAACTGGCTGTTTTTGATATAATATCAGCCATGAAAACAACTATCCAGACAGCTTCGTTATCACAAGAAATTGAGCAGCTAAACGCTCAAAATTCTGAGCTGTCTGAAAAAGTGCTCACGCTGCAACAGCAACTCGACTGGTTTAAGCGCCAGTTATTTGGCCGCAAGTCTGAAAAGCTGTTAGAGGATAATCCCAATCAAGAAGTCTTATTTGACCGCCTTGAGTCTGGGGAGCAAGAGCCTGAAGACAAGCAACAGATATCCTATACCCGCTCAGCAAAAAAACGCACCGGCAATGAAGTGAATGACACCGGCTTGCGCTTTGGTGACACGGTACCTACTAAGGTTATTGAACTTAAGGCGCCAGAGCTAGAAGGTGACGATGCTGAGCAGTATGAGGTTATCGGTTATAAAGAGACTCATCGCTTGGCTCAACAGCCGGGCAGCTACACCATTCTTATCTACAAGCGTTCCGTCGTCCGTCACAAAACTGAGCATTGCCTTAGCGTACAACCTGCACCCGATAACGTGCTCGACGGGTGTTTTGCTGATGTCTCTGTTATCGCCGGCATCATGGTCGACAAGGGAGTCTATCATTTACCCTTGTATCGCCAGCACCAAAGAATGCTTGATAGCGGCGTTCAGGTCAGCCGGGCTACTCTCATTAACTGGGTAAAACGGGGCATCGAACTGTTAACGCCTATCTACCGAGCTCAGCTACAGCATATCCTCACCAGCTCTACACTGGCCATGGATGAAGTACCGATGAAAGCAGGGCGTAAAGCGAAAGGTAGGATGAAACAGACTTACTTTTGGCCCATCTACGGTGAAGATGATGAAGTCGCCTTCACCTGGTCATCAAGCCGTGGAGCTAAGCACGCCAAGGAACAGTTAACAGGTTTTACCGGTGTACTGCTCAGTGATGGTTACCAGGCTTATACCAATGTGATAAAAGCACTTAATCGTGATAACGAAGCGAACATCATCCATGCCACCTGTTGGGCTCATACTAGGCGCTACTTCGATAAATCTTTACTCATGGAGCCGGAATTGGCTAAAGAGGCCTTAAAGCAAATCGCCGAGCTCTACAAAATCGAAAAACACATCCGCGATAACCTGACCTACAGCGATGAAATCCTCGCTTATCGGCAAAAGTGGAGTGAGCCCATCGTCGATAGCTTCTTCAAATGGCTCTATGACCAACGGCAACGCCCAGAGATTTTACCGAGCAACCCGTTAAGCAAGGCCCTTAGTTATGCACTTGATAGAAAAACAGAACTTAAGGTCTTCTTGAGTTACCCAGCTGTGCCTATCGATACCAATCACTTGGAGCGAGCTTTACGAGTCATACCCATGGGAAGGAAAAATTATCTATTTTGCTGGACCGAACTGGGGGCGGAGCAGTTGGGGATGCTGCAAAGTTTACTGGTTACCTGCCGTCTGCAAGGGATTAATCCTTACACTTACCTCGTCGATGTCCTGCAACGCGTCAGCCAGCAGCCAGCTTCGAAAGTTGAAGAACTCACGCCGCGAGTGTGGAAGACGAAATTTGCCGACAACCCACTCACATCAGATTTGATGCAGACTTCTTAATCTCCTGCAATACCGTCCTATATTGATCGGTTACGTTACAGGACTTATATTCTTACTTAGTTATTGGCCTGCTGGGTTATTCCTTATTTATTGTGGTCTCATTCTAATCGCAATTAAAGAAGCATCTTTAATAAGAAAAGCCCGTGATCGAGCGGCCATAGTCAAGCAGGAAGAACGACGAGATATTCAGCTAAAGTCTCTGCAATTACAGAAAATGAGCAAGATGGGAGAAGACGAGAAGGCGGAATATTTATTGAATAAGAAAGTTAGAGACAAAATTGCTAATGAAAGAAAAAGCCAAGAGGAGGAAGCGAATATTAAGGCTACCAAGTTTTTGCAAAAAATTCGTGACGCATTGATGATTATTATGGTTAGCGGCCTCCTTTTCCTCGCCTACGTTTAACATCATTCGCCTGTCTAACTGGGCGTTACTAAAAATTGGTCATTCACCAAGTCACTGTCTAGGTGGCTCACATCTCTAAGGCAAAAAACTATGATCTATCTCTTCGTCAGCTGTGTATCATTGCTGGCCGGCCCTATTTTTTATCGTTTTTTGAACTCAGACCATGGTTTAAGAAAAGGGCTAGACGGTTTTATTTTCATCACCATTTCGGGTCTAGTTATTCTGCACATATTGCCAGACTTAGTTAAAGTTGGTGGCGCTATTGCCGTTATTACAGTACTTGTTGGGCTTATATTACCGACAATGGCTGAAAAGTTTTTTAAGGGGGATTTTGGAACGACGCAGAAGATAGCGATTGTATTAAGCCTGTTCGGACTTATGCTTCACAATATCACCGATGGCTGCTCAATCATACTCGCTCAGCAGGCCGATGCTTCAATCATGCTGGCTGTTGGGGTTATCATCCATCGATTACCGGAAGGACTTGCTATTTGGTGGATGGTTCAGCCTAGATCAGGAAGTTTATGGGCTAGCGCGGCACTGTTATTAATGCTTGGTATGACTTGCTTAGGGTATTTTGCAGGCGGGGAACTATTAATACATCTCAACCTTGAGAGCACTGTATACCTTCAGGCCTTCGTAGCAGGTTCTATCATGCATGTTATTCTTCATCAGCATGTCGAAGGCGAATGCTGCAAGAAAGATATGCCAGAGCGTATAGGGGCGCTTATAGGGTTCGCTATTCTCTACATGCTCGTTAACGGCATTGGTCATGTTCATCACCACTAACACAAAGGCCACCTTAATCGGTAGCCTTATTAGCATTCGATTTTGAATCTCAACAACCAAGCAGGTCAATTCACTTTCATTGCGTAATTTCGCCTGTTTATTTTTCAACTGCATACGGATCGTTATTTGCGTCGCTATTCCAGTTGTATTCGGTCAGGCGTTCTATTCGTTTAGCTTCTTTCATGCCGTGCAACTGGCTTACAAAATATAGAGCTGCATCCGTACCAGCGGAAACACCAGAGGACGTTAAGAACTTACCGTCATCGACCCAGCCAGCCCTAGGGTACCACTTCACCTTGTCTGAGAGACTGATAACCCATTTGTAGGCCATTTTATTCGTAGTGGCATTAATATCATCTAGCACCCCTGCTTTGGCTAGTAGAGCTGAGCCTGTACACACTGAAAACACCTTATCAGAAACATCTACTTGATTTTTTATCCACTCCATTCTTAAGGCGTTGTCCACCAGAGAACGAGTACCAATACCGCCAACGACAATAAATAACTCACAAGGGGTGAGATAATCAGTTGAGGTGTCTGTAACTATTCTTGTGCCTTGGTAACTTCTTACAATTTTTTCATTGCCTACTAATGTTATTTCAACATTTTTCATATGGCCGAGCATTTCGATAGGCCCATGAAGATCTAACGTTTCATAGTCATTGAATACAAAGCAAAGAATTCTGAATGGTTTATCTTCCGTCGTGGCACAAGCTTGCGAAGGAATGCCTATTGCGGCCATTACGCCTATTGATAGCGACAAAAAATCAACTCTGTAGTGGTCAACCTTTTTTGGCCACGGTTTTATACGTAAGGCAGAACCTTCTTTCTGATTCATTTGGTGTCAAGCCACCGTTATATTGATGTGGTCTGACTTGGCTATAGTATCCAACTATATAGTTAATGATTGATGCCTTGGCTTCAGTGAAGCTGCTGTAGCCCGTAGAGGGGACCCATTCAGTCTTTAAGCTTCTAAAGAATCGCTCCATAGGTGCATTATCCCAGCAGTTTCCTCGACGGCTTAAACTCTGTTTTATTTGGTATCGCCAAAGTAGTTGACGATATTGTCGACTGGTATAGTGACAACCTTGGTCGCTATGAAACATCAGTGCCTGCGGTCTTCCTCTTGACTCAAAAGCCATTGATAACGCTTTTCCCGTTAAGGTACTATCTGGTGAAAATGACATTGACCAGCCAATTGCCTTTCGAGCAAACAAGTCAATAACCACTGCTAAGTAAGCCCATCGATTACCTGTCCAGATATAAGTCACGTCGCCACACCACACTTGATTCGGCTCAGTGACTTGAAACTGACGCGACAAATGGTTGGGTATTTCAACATGCTCGCTGTCCGCTCTTTTATAGCTATGCTTAGGAAGTTGGCAACTCACTAACCCGAGCTGTTTCATTAGCTTACTCGCTCGATAACGGCTTAAGCTAGTGCCTTTAGCTGTCACTATCTCAGCGATGCTCCTAGCGCCCGCAGAGCCGTTACTAGCAGCGTGGGCTTCTCTCACTAGGCTGTATAATTTAACTCTTCCTGGTGAAATATTTTTCACGCGGCCACACCAATACTTATAGCTACTGCGATGAAGCCCGAACACTTCACAAATACGCTTTACTGTATGGCTCTGCTTGAGCTTCTCGACTAACGAGAACTGTTCAGGGAGTCTGACATCAAGAGAGCTGTAGCCTTTTTTAAAATAGTATTGTGCTCCTCGAGACGGTCAATTTTCTTCTTTAGCTCACGGATTTCAATCTGCTCGTGTGTCATTGGAGAGGCTTTAGGGGAGAGCCCTTTACGCTCCTGTTTAAGCTGTCTAACCCACTTATCCATTCCTGATTTGCTCACGCCCATGACCTTGGCCGCTTCAGTCACTGAATAGTTTTGGTCAACAACTAGCTGCGCCGCTTCAAGTCGAAACTCTGCGCTATATGTGGGTCTAGATTTCTTTGTCATTGTCTCACCTGCTTTAATAGTGAAGTGATGATATCACCTCTAATCAGGTGGCCAAATTTAGTGTGCCACTACAGTCTTCTCATAAATAAACTCTCGAACTAATGCGGTTTAATCAGATTAGCAATAATTAATAACGAGTAAACTCTAATGCTAATAGTTCCACAAACTGACTTCCCCACACAATTGAAAGGTAAGGGCTACCTTAATCGGTTAATAAATACTATTCGGATAGGCATTATTGCGGCTAACTAACTGGATCACAGTCAGCCACGCTGGATCTGTAGCCTACTTTCCAGCTTTAACCGACAATGCTTGTGGATTTTCAGACATAGTTGGCGCTATCAACAATGAAACCGAGGCTATTTCTGTTATATTTCCATTTCCAGCCGTTTTGATAGTTTCAATAAGCCTTGCTCTTGAGCTATGAACGGAGCCATGGAAGTGAAAGACTTGTGCGCAGACATAGGATGATTCTTAGCCTCTTTGTTCGTGGTATTCCAGTAGTTTTCTGCAATGATTTCTCCTTTCATATTCATAATTACGTAACTCTACATAGAAGCTCTACTGCGCATTAAATCGCATAAACTAATTAATGCCTTACTTAATCAAGTGAAAACCGATGACAACTACTATGAGTCTTTGTGAGGATTGATTACGCCTCCGGATAGATAATGATACTTATTATCATTTAAAGGTTAGAGTTCCTTCGGAGAAAACATAAATGTTTAAACTAAGCACTACTTCTATTGCTGTGATGGCCGCAATGACGATTATTCCTGCCCAAGCACATGAGAAGGGATCCGGTGAGATAGAGAGAATTAGCGTAACAGGAACTAAAAGCGTCATATCCAGCCATGGGTCGGCCATGAAGATGGAAACCAGTCAATTAGACACTGCAGGTACAGTTGCCGTGTACGATTCTAGTTTGATGGAAGCGCAAAAGGCTCAGACTCTTGGCGATGTGCTTAAAAACGATGCCAGCGTATCTGCAGGTAACACACGACGTAATCGCGAGCGTTTCTATATGCGTGGTTTTGTACTGGAACCAGATCAAAGTTATTTGCGCGATGGTCAGTTCCATTTATCACGCTACTCGCAACCTATCGAGCTCTATGAGCGTATTGAAGTGCTAAAAGGCACAGGTGCCCTACTCTACGGAAAATCTACCCCTGCGGGCCTGATTAACCTCGTCACCAAAAAAGCAGATAAAGACGAATTTAAATTTAGCATTCAACATGAGTTTGGCTCATTCGGTCACTCTAAATCTACTCTTGATGTTGCAGGAGCCCTTAATGAGAGCGGCACAATAAGAGCTCGAAGCATTTTATCTAAATCTCATAAGGATGGATGGCGAGAATACAAAGATGGTTCTAAAGCTGAGTCAGAGCGATTTGTCGGGGCGTTAATGCTTGAGGGTGATATAAGTGACGATACAACTATCACATTCAACTATGACAAAACAGATGATGACGGCAAGCTAGATATGGGCGCTCTTCACCTTAAAAATAAAAAAACAGGTGAGCATGAGCTAATTGGTAAGCGCGGGTATATTTGGGATATGCCATGGGCCAAACGAAAGTCTGACGTTGAAAACATCGGGTTTACTGTTAATTCAAATCTTAGCGATGATTGGTCATTTAACACGGGTGTGAACAAACAAATCCATGAGCGTAGAACCCTAGAAAGCATGTACGGCAAAGTTCAGGGCGTTGATCTAGAGAAAAAACAATACTCATTGCGTGGTCGAGACACGTTTGAAAAGTTTGCAGTATTAACTGGATATTTCGATCTTAAAGGTGAGTTTGATACTGGCGGTATCAATCATAGAATGGTGATTGGTACCAACTTTATTGATTACTCCCGCACTGGCAAACAGATGAGCATGAAGATTAAAAATAAGGTGAGCTGGGATGCTCCAGCCATCATCAATAGGCCTGACGAACTAGATTATCGTAACGGTAAAGACATGGCTAAGCTTGCCAGAAAATCATATGGTGTTTACGTACAAGATCAGATTGAGCTGAACGACCAGTGGCATGTGATAGCGGGTGTTAGACTCGACAGAGAAGAGACTGACACATCAACACAAAACAATATCCTGCCTAAGCTAGGTGTTATCTATCATCCAACAGATAACACATCGATCTATACGACTTATAGCGAAAGCTTTGAGCCTAAAGATCCTATTATGAATTCCGACGATGTTAACTATGGTAAATCGCTTGACGCTGAACGTGGCGAATCATTTGAGATTGGCGCTAAAGGTGAGTTCTTAGACGGTGCCCTATACCTCTCGACAGCGTTATTCAATATTGAGCAAAACAACAAAGTTATAACTGATAAGACTGGCAAGCACCCAGAGACAACTCAGGCAGGCTCTGTGCGCCATAGAGGTATTGAGTTCTCTGCAGAAGGCCAGCTTACTAATGACCTATCTCTGTTAACCTCAATGATGTATATCGACGCCAAGATAATTAAAGATCCGCGTTTTGAAGGAAACCTTTCTAGAGATGTACCTAAGTTCTCGGCCAGTACTTGGCTAAGTTACAGCCTTACCGATGATACTAAGTTATCGGCTGGTGCCGTTTATGTGGGTGAACGATATGGCGATCCTGCTAATGAATTTTTGAAAGACGGTTATGTAAAAGTAGATCTGGGGCTAAGCCATACGGTCAATTTAGGAAGCGATCATGCTGCTATTGTAAGATTTACGGTCGATAATTTATTTGACGCAGACTATCTAAAAGGAGGCTGTACCAACAATGCTAATTTTGGTGATGGCAGAGCTTTTAAAGCATCACTTGAATATAAGTTCTAATTAATCTCAGATATTAAAAGATTGCTAATAATTATCGCAATGCCGATCGTTTAACAACACTTGAATGAGCGTGTAGATGATTGATAATCCCTACCAGTATTCTGGTGGGGATTTTTATGCTCTGTGTTTAAAACAGCAGTCAGTTTATCGATTGAATGTCTCTGAAATCAGAGAATCATCTACCTAAGCTTATGTTAGCCCCAGAGTTTTTCATCGTTATGAATGTGATACAAGCTTTCGGCCCTTGATACCAAAAGTTGGGCAAACTTGGCTTGAGTCGGCTCATTTGTAGCCCCACTTTTTTGTAAATTTTCGGCTTTTAATTGCCACATCATAGAGAAATGACGTAGAGCATCTCGCGCCGTTGCCGCCACTTTCACATCAACATAATCCGAGGGAAGATCGCCTGACATTACCCAAAACGTCTGCTTCTTAGGTTGCTTAGACTCCATCTTCCAAACCGCAACATATGGGGCTAGATAACGGCTCTCATCTGCAATGACCTTACTAGGTATAACGCCCTTTTCAGCTAAGAAGTGGTTCGCCTTTTGAAAATGTTCTCTGATCCACTCTTGCCTAAGTTCTTCTTGTTGTTCTGCTGTTAGCGCTGGAGTTTGATCGACTGCTTGTTCCGTCATACTGGATCCCTATCTTATTATTCTACACTTATTGATTTCACTTCACTCTCTAATGCAATTTGAGCATTAAAACAACCACCAGCTTTACGTTGACGTAAAGTGGAAAGCTAGATTGCCACACAGATCACAATTAATCCGAATCTTTACTTTATCGAGAGTATCGCTAAATGCTATCGTTCTGCAATAAATATAACAAGCCGTCAGACTAACTCTTTGAGCCCTGGCGTTTACATCCCCAAGTGGAGAACTGTACGTGGCTGTATTTAATCATATCTCTTTCGACGATCATGAACAGGTCGTATTTTGTCAAGACAAAGAAAGTGGCTTAAAAGCCATCATTGCCATTCATAACACCAATCTTGGACCGGCCGTTGGCGGTTGTAGAATGTGGAATTATGAGTCAGATGACGAGGCATTAAACGATGTGTTACGCCTATCACGTGGCATGACCTATAAGAACGCCCTCGCGGGGCTCACCATGGGTGGCGGTAAGTCTGTCATCATCGCAGACCCTAAACTTCAAGACCGTGAAGCCCTCTTTCGCGCCTTTGGTCGCTGTATCGACGCTCTGGGTGGTAAATATTACTCCGCAGAGGATGTCGGGGTATCGACAAAAGACATCATGATCGCCCATGAAGAAACGCCTTACATGGCGGGACTCGAAGGAAAGAGCGGTGATCCATCGCCCTTCACCGCACTAGGAACTTATTTAGGCATAAAAGCAGCGGCGAAGCATAAGCTAGGTGTCGACTCACTCAAGGGACTCAAGATATCAGTCCAAGGTGTGGGTCATGTTGGCTATTATCTCTGTCGTCACCTACACCAAGAAGGTGCAGAGCTCATCGTCACTGACATACATCAGGCTTCTCTAGATAAAGCTGCTGCCGAATTTGGTGCCATAGTCGTTGCTCCTCAAGATATTTATCATCAAGATGTCGATATTTATGCGCCTTGTGCACTGGGTGCTACCATCAACGACACTACAATCCCACTGCTTAAAGCCAGCATAGTCGCAGGTTGTGCCAATAATCAGTTAGCCGAAGCACGTCACGGCGAGAAGCTGAAAGAAATGGGAGTTCTTTATGCACCTGATTATGTTATCAATGCCGGTGGCATCATCAATGTCTCTTTCGAAAAAGACTATGATGCAAGCATATCAACGAAGAAAGTCGAAGAAATCTACAACACCTTGATGACGATTTTTAACGCATCAGATGCACAAGATCGCACAACCGCTTCTGTTGCCGATGAGATGGCACGCAAGATCATCGAAGCGGCAAAAAAATAGGTAAATATCGGTAACATTACTACAGTTTTTTTAACTATTTTGATGGGACAAAATATAAATTTTTGTCCCATTTTTTATTTCTAAAAATAAATTTCCAACTCAGCCAAATAGATACCAATCAGACACAGAAATTTAATTAAACTGCACTGGAAAATGTCATATTTGTCAGCTTAACTTAGAGGCTCGTTTACTCGCATAGGAAAATGCTATGGTGACTTTCAGGTATGATCTCAACCAAGACGTGATTGAACTTCAGGCCAGCAACTGGTGTGGTTTAGAGCAAGTTTATATCAATGGGAAACGGGTCTCAAGAAAACTCAACTTTGGCCAAAACAGTGAACATAACATTCAACTAAATGATGGGAAACCATTTCGTTTTCAGTTATTTATAGACCCAACCTCTGAAGAAATGATCTGTCGGATTTATAAGAGTAACAGCTTCATTACCAGTATTAATCAGGGGAGAGAAAACTTGGTTAAGAGTAGAAAGTTACTGCAAAACATGACTATCTTCGCGACATTGTCAGGCTTACTGTTACTGTTACTAAACTGATAGCATTGACTAAATAGCACAGCCAGTTACGCCACTGGCGGATAGGCATAAACAGCTCAGCATCTATGCGCTAGCAAAGACTCATTTTCTCACCTTGGATACAGATGAATTGGCTAGTTTGATAGTTTCCACTTCCTGCAGTGACAGTGGTAATTGACAGCTGTTGCTTGTTCGTAGCATTCTCAACCAGTACCGACTCGAATATGGTCCCATCTCGGGAGAATGAGACTGCCGAAACAAAGTCTCCTAGGGTTAAATCCCGATACAGTTTTACGGTAACACTTCCTATCGATCTCGGCTCCAATAGCCCTTCGGACACCACTAAGGTGTAACCTGATGCCAGCTCAACTTTAGTTACATAAACTTGGAAAGAATTTTTCTCCCTCACAAGCTGTTTTGTAGACGGATCTTCTGCCTGCTGAAGATTCACAGAGCATGCACTCAACAAAAGAGAACAGACGAGGATAGAGGGAGACTTGAACATTTTAATGAGTGCCTATTGAGACCAATGGCACATATCTTAACCGATCAGGTAGGAAAGCGATTAATCTTATTGAGCATGAGGACAAAAGACGCTTGCTCATCTTCCGACAAGTTTACCAGAAAATTATCATTGACCCTTTCGGCTTCACAGATTAAATCTTGTTCCAGAGCCTTGCCTATATCGGTTAAAAAAATCTGAAAGGCACGACGATTATCGGCTTCTTGGTGGCGATGTATTAACCCTTGTGATTGGAGTTGGTCTAATAGTCTAGTCATGGTGTAGTTAGCTACATCACAGCGCTTTGATAATTCAGTTTGTGTTATCCCCTCCTCTTGCCAAAGGGCAAAAAGAACTGGCCAAAGCTTAATATCGAGTTGGTATCGTTTGAGTTTCTCATCTAGTGCATTTTGAAGATCAATATTCAAGTGAGATACCAAGTAACCAAGACTTTCATAATGTTTCAACTAGCACCTCCAATTCAATAAGAACCTAATTTAATACTACCACTAAGCTCACAAGAAACTAGCAATACTCAAAACTAATTATGAAAACGATATAACATCAAAGCCTTAACTTAAATTTTCTTTATACCAGCTTCACTCCAGAACGTATTCTTCTACGAATCGATAATAACAGGCCCTACCGAGTTTAGCTGCTAGCCCATTAGACAACTCAACGAAGACGCCGTCTTCCACTATTGTAAATGAATTTATTCCTTCGATATCAAACTGGGTCTCGAGACTTGTCACCAGCTCAAAACTTCCGCTTTCTAGCGCTTGATAATCAACGATAATGAGAGGAACTGATTCCACCGATACCTTAAGTTTCTCAACGGGTGTGATCAGAAAGTACTCTTGCTCGATACAGTGCAAAATACTACTGAACAGACGCGCAAACTTTGTTGGCAGAGATTCATTTTGGTAAAACCACTGCCCTTGGTTATCGATATGAAATAAAACCGTTTCCATACATAAGGCATTACCTTGCCTCAATTGCTTCAATGCAATATCGACTCCCTCAACCTTGCTATTTTCTGTTTTTTTGCTCATTTCATCCCCATACCAATTGCCAAACTATTAATAGAAAACCAATAAAAAGGCTAGGATAACCTAGCCTTTTTATATCATTTGCGACAATGATTAAAGTAAGTTCAGTAAAGCCTGCACCGGATGCCTTGGTTTGAAACCACCAAAACGCTTCACCTGACTTCGACAAGAGTAACCCGACACCAAAACCTGCTCCTGAGGCACCGCCTCCATAGCCTTCTCCCATGACATCTCATACAAGGATTTAGAACGTTCTTTGTTTTCGAGTTCATGACCATAGGTACCAGCCATACCGCAACACCCTAGACTGACAGTTTCAAGTTTGGCACCAAAGTGAGAAAAAATCGTCTTCCACTCGGCGCCAGTACTCGGCTTAGCGGTTGATTCAGTACAGTGACTAAACCAAGTAAAGCCTGTTTGATTAACCTGCTCCGTCACCGCAGGCATGGATTTTATCGCCTCAAGCAGCCACTCGCTGGACAGCTTAACCTCGAAATCTCCTCTGGCATCACCTAACACTTCTCGATATTCATCGCGGTAACATAGCACCATGGCAGGATCTACCCCCACCATGGGCATGTTCAATGCGTGCAACTTGGTCAAAAAATCTGCCGAGGATTGAGCCGTCTTAGCAAATTTATCCAAGAAACCTTTAATATGGATGGGCTTACCATTAGGTTTATAGGGCAACAACACTGGCTTAAGCCCCATCTTCTCAATGAGCTTGATGAAATGATAAACCGTGTCGGCCTCATAGAAGCTATTAAATGGGTCCTGTACAACCAAGACATATTGATGACGTTCATCATCACTAATAGCCTCCAGCGCCTCAAGATCGTAACCCCTACACCCATGACCATCCAATTTCTGCTTAAGAGTAGGCACAGATAAAGCCGGCGCATCCACATAGCCTAAAGACTTCTTGATCACCCATTGACTGACGCCGTTTTGAGCCACCGCGTTTGTCAATCTGGGTGCGATAGCCATCAAGGGTAGAGAATCTTCGATGCCGACCACTAGATAATCTTTTGCCGGACGTAGATACCTCTGGTAGTAGATATTAAAAAATTGCGCCCTAAACTTAGGCACATCGACCTTAACCGGACACTGAGATGCACAGGCCTTACAGGCTAAACAGCCCTTCAAAGACTCCATGACTTCATGAGAATAGTCATACTCACTCTTGGCTTTTAAGCTATTTTGAGCCCTTTGCAGCAAACCCTGAGGCTTTTGTTTAGCAAGCTCTACAACATCCACACCTTCTTTTTCGAGCAGACGCAGCCACTCTCGCATCAAGCCCGCACGACCCTTCGGCGATTGAACTCTGTCACCTGTGGCCTTAAATGAGGGACACATGGGTGAATAGCTGCTGTAGTTAAAACACAGGCCATTACCATTACAGTTCATCACATCGGGGAATGCATCTCGGGTCTGTATTGGGATCTGTCGATCTAAGCTGCCACGTTTGGCACTATCGACATTGTAGATTAATGTACCAGCACCTTTGGGCGCCACCAGCTTGCCCGGATTGAGCTTATTATGGGGATCGAACAAGCCCTTCACCTCTTCGAGCAGGCCATACAGATGTTCACCAAATACCGCGGGGCCATACTCACCGCGCACCCCTTTACCGTGCTCTCCCCACATCAAGCCGCCATATTTAAGGGTCAATTCAGCGACTTGATCGGAAACTTGCTTCAACAATTTTTCGTCATTGATATCACACATGTCCAGCGCTGGCCTCACATGCAATACCCCCGCATCCACATGACCAAACATGCCATATTGTAATTTATGGCTGTCGAGCAAGGCCCTAAACTCCATAATAAAGTCGGCTAGCTTCTCCGGCGGCACCGCGGTATCTTCGGCAAAGGCTATGGGCTTACGCCGCCCCTTCATCGCCCCTAGCAAACCAACCGCCTTCTTACGCATGGCGTAGATCATATTGATACTGGCTTTATCGCTTGTCTGCTGATAACCCAGTAAACCACAAGAACCTGCCGCAAGCTGAGTATCCAGACTGGAAATAAGTGTCGATACTCTCGCTTCAACGTCCTCTCTTTCACCGGCAAACTCCACCATGTTCAAGCCATCGATACGACTGCCAGGCACATCTTTAATCAGCTCAGAGACAGAGTGCCAGATAATATCTTGTTGCGCTAAATTGAGAACCTTAGAATCGACAGTTTCAACTACTGTAGCGTTGGCTTTGACCAGCTCGGGGGCATGGCGCAGCGCAGACTCGAATGAGTCATATTTGATGTTGACCATCATACGTACATCAGGCAGAGGCGTGATATCTAATTTAGCCTCAGTGATCACCGCTAAAGTGCCTTCGGAGCCAGTTAAAATACGCGACAGGTTAAATTCGGTTAACTCATCATTCCAGACATTTTTCAGATCATATCCGGTGAGAAATCGATTGAGCTTAGGAAAACGTATTTCGATCTCACCACGATTGTCACTGCACATATCGGCAATCTTAGCGATTAATTGCTGACCTAATGGATTATTGGTGATTCCGGTGACATTTTTCACTTCTTCACGCTTAATTGCATAAGTATTCAATATGCTGCCATCATATAATACGCTGGATAGCTCGAGTACATGATCGGAAGTCTTGCCATAGACCAGAGAGCCCGCCCCTGAAGCGTCTGTATTTATCATGCCTCCCATGGTTGCGCGGTTCGATGTCGACAGATCCGGACTGAAGAAGAAGCCGTGCTCCCTCAGCGCATCGTTGAGAGCATCCTTGACCACACCGGCCTCAACTCTCACCCACCCTTCCTCGGCGTTGATCTCCAGCACGCTATTGAGGTAACGAGAAAGATCTAAGATAAAACCATGAGTCAGTGACTGGCCATTGGTGCCTGTGCCACCGCCGCGAGCACTGAAGACCACAGTATCGAACTCTTTTCGTGAAGCTAGTTCAAGGGCAAGAGACACATCTTGTTGATTCCTTGGGTATAAGACAGCCTGTGGCAGAAATTGATAGACTGAGTTATCCGTTGCCTGAGCTAAGCGTGCACTGTAACGCTTGTCTATGTCACCGCTGAATTCACTTTGTTCGAGCGCGATTAAGAAGGCAAGGTATTCAGGCTCAAGGGTATTTTCATGGGATAACTTAGGCAGCTTAGCGTTAGGTAACATATATGTTTCTGTCTATTATATTTATGTAATTATGAGCGCTATTATATAAAAATTTGACACAAAAAAAAGCCGCTATACAGCGGCTTTTCAAATTAGCTTATTCTATTTTAAGAATAATTAACTGTTTTCTTTACCCAAGTATAACCAGGTATCAATTACAGTATCTGGATTCAGTGATACGGTATCTATGCCTTGCTCAACTAACCAGGCTGCGAAATCTGCATGATCTGAAGGTCCCTGACCACAAATGCCAACATATGCACCCTTAGCCTTAGCCGCTTTAATGGCCATAGCTAGCAGGATTTTAACCGCTTCGTTACGCTCATCAAACAGGTGGCTGATGATACCAGAGTCGCGATCCAGACCTAGCGTCAGCTGAGTCAAATCGTTAGATCCGATAGAGAAACCATCGAAGTACTCAAGGAACTGCTCCGCAAGCAATGCATTAGAAGGCAGTTCACACATCATGATGACGCGAAGACCATCTTTACCGCGCTCAAGACCTTCCTCTTTCAGTAGCTCAATCACCTGAGCCGCTTCACCTAGAGTACGAACGAATGGGATCATGATCTCGACGTTAGTCAGACCCATCTCATTACGGACACGCTTGATGGCTTCACATTCCAGTGCGAAACAGTCACGGAAAGAGTCAGAGATGTAGCGACTAGCACCACGGAAGCCCAACATAGGGTTCTCTTCTTCAGGCTCGTATCTGTCACCACCTACCAAGTTAGCGTATTCGTTCGACTTAAAGTCAGACATACGAATAATCACTTTCTTCGGATAGAAAGCAGATGCGATAGTCGCCATGCCTTCGACGAGACGTGCAATATAGAACTCAACAGGGGATGAATAGCCCGCGATCATCTCGTGAATTTCTTCCTGAAGCGCAGCATCTTGCTGATTGAACTCAAGTAGCGCCTTAGGATGAATACCAATCATACGGTTGATGATGAACTCAAGACGCGCAAGGCCAACACCGGCATTAGGAAGGCGTGCAAAATCGAACGCTCTGTCCGGGTTACCCACGTTCATCATGATCTTCATTGGAAGATCAGGCATAGAATCGACACGAGATGAAGTGACTTCAAACTCCTGAATACCTTCATAGATGAAACCAGTATCTCCCTCTGAGCAAGAAACTGTAATGTTTTGACCTGTCTTGATGCGCTCGGTCACGTCACCACAACCTACAACAGCTGGTACACCTAATTCACGGGCGATAATTGCCGCATGGCACGTACGACCACCACGATTAGTGATAATGGCGCTGGCGCGTTTCATGATAGGCTCCCAATCGGGATCTGTCATATCGGTGACCAGTACATCACCCTCTTTAATCTGGTCCATGTCTTCAATTGAAGCCAGAACCTTAGCCACACCACTGCCTATCTTATGACCGATGGCGCGGCCTTCACAGAGTACCTCACCCTTAGTCTTAAGATGATAGCGTTCAATCAACTGTACATCTTCACGAGAACGCACAGTCTCTGGGCGAGCTTGAACGATATAAAGCTTACCGTCATTGCCATCTTTAGCCCACTCGATGTCCATTGGACGTCCGTAGTGCTTTTCGATGACCATGGCTTGTTTAGCCAGTTCCATGACTTCGTCGTCATTGATTGAGAATTCGCGACGCTTCTCAGCGACAACATCTTCAATCTTGACTTGCTTGCCATGGGACTCATCATCGGAATACACCATCTGAATCAGCTTGCTGCCGATGTTGCGACGAACAACCGCTTGGTGGCCGGCGGTTAAAATTGGCTTGTGGACATAAAACTCATCTGGGTTGACCGCGCCTTGTACAACCATTTCACCCAGGCCGAATGAAGAGGTAATAAATACCACATCATTGTTGCCCGACTCAGTGTCCATCGTGAACATAACACCGGAAGCTGCAGTGTCAGAGCGAACCATGCGCTGCACGCCAGCAGACAGAGCGACACCTTTATGGTCATAACCTTGGTGAACGCGGTAAGAGATAGCGCGATCGTTGAACAAGGAAGCAAATACATGCTTCATCGCTATAAGAACTGCGTCATAACCTTTAACGTTAAGGAAGGTTTCTTGCTGACCGGCAAATGATGCATCGGGCATATCTTCTGCAGTCGCTGAAGAGCGAACTGCGAAAGACGCATCCTTAGTTTCAGAGGAAAGCTTGTCGTAAGAATCTCTTACGGCCTGCTCAAATTCGGGGTGGAATGGGGTATCTATCACCCATTGTCTGATCTGTGCACCGGCTGTAGCGAGTGCGTTCACGTCATCTACATCTAGAACATCTAGAATGTCGTATATCTTCTGGTTCAGTCCGCTTTGTTCAAGAAACTCATTGAACGCGTAAGAGGTGGTGGCAAAACCGCCAGGCACTTGAACGCCTGCATTAGCTAAGTTGCTAATCATCTCTCCAAGAGAAGCATTCTTACCGCCTACCTTGTTGACGTCACCCATGCCTAATTCTTGATACCAGAGTACATATTGCTGCACAGTTCTATCTCCGCAAGTTTATTTCAGTGTAGCCCCTTCACAGGAGGGCAGCGGCATTTTACACTCCATCGCAGGAAGCGTAAATCTATAATTTTATTTGTAATTTTATTACTACAAGAGGTCAAAATGTTACGTAAAGTTTTTTATATCTCAGACGGTACCGCCATCACGGCAGAGGTGTTTGGCCATGCGGTTCTCTCACAATTTCCCGTTGAATTTGACGCACTTACAATTCCCTTCGTCGAAACGAAATCAAAAGCTCAAACTATTAAAGCGCAAATAGATGATTGTTTTATTACAACAGGTGAGCGTCCCTTAGTCTTCCATTCTATCGTCAAACCTGAGATACGAGACATCATCTTCAGCAGTGAAGGCATAGATTATGACTTTTTGAACACTTTTGTCGCTCCATTAGAGAAACAATTGGGAATGAAGGCCTCTCCCGTGGTTCATCGAACCCATGGCAAGGCAAATGAAGGCTACGAGGCGCGAATAGAAGCCATCAATTACACCATGGACAATGATGATGGTCAGACATTAAAGAACATAGATAAAGCAGACTTAGTACTATTAGGTGTATCTCGTTGTGGCAAAACTCCAAGCAGCCTCTACCTTTCAATGCAATTCGGTATCAAAGCTGCTAACTATCCCTTTGTCGAAGATGACATGGATAACCTTAAGCTTCCTGAAGAGCTCAAACGTAATAAGAAGAAACTATTCGGTCTAACCATAGATCCGGTTCGGCTACATGAGATACGCCAGAGTCGCATGGAAAACAGCCGTTACTCTTCATTGCGTCAGTGTCGCATCGAAGTTAAAGAGGTAGAGATGATGTACAAGCGCGAGCGTATCCCCTACGTCAACACCACCAATCACTCGGTAGAAGAGATAGCGACTAAGATCCTCGATGTCACCGGACTGGAACGTCATATGTTTTAAAAAACGGCAAAAATGCTTAAATATTCACTTATTTGTCAACCTTTATGCACAGAGAGCCGAAATTAGCCTCACTTTTCGTGATTAAGGCGCTGTGCATCTTTAAACTATTCGTTATAATCCGAAGCAATCAGGCTAAATGCCCTTACGAACGCTCGGTATAGTTAATGACCATTAAAACAGACGAACTACGCACCACTTTATTATGTAAGGCAATTTCTCCCGCTAAATTAGCTTCTGAGTTCCCCTTAACACAAGATGCTGCCGATTACCTGGTTCAGCAGAGACGCGAAGTTGAAGCGATCCTCACAGGCGAAGACCAAAGATTATTAGTTATCATAGGTCCCTGCTCTATTCATGACACAACAGCAGCCATAGATTACGCCAAACGTTTAGCTAAATTACATCAAGAGCTAAAAGACGATCTCTGTATCCTGATGCGTGTCTATTTTGAAAAACCGCGCACCACAGTGGGTTGGAAAGGCCTAATCTCAGATCCTGATCTCGATGGCAGTTTCAATGCCAATAAAGGCTTACGACTCGCTCGTCAGCTATTGCAAGAGATCACAGAGCTTAAGTTACCTATCGCCACGGAGTTTCTCGATATGGTGAACGGGCAATATATTGCCGACCTGATCACTTGGGGGGCTGTAGGCGCACGTACTACCGAAAGCCAAATTCACCGTGAGATGGCATCGGCGCTGTCTTGTCCGGTAGGTTTTAAAAATGGCACCAACGGCAACATTAATATTGCCATCGATGCCGTACGCGCTGCTAAAGAGCCGCACATTTTCTATTCTCCCGATAAAGACGGCGCCATGGCAGTTTATCGCACTAGCGGTAACCCATTTGGCCACATCATCCTTCGTGGTGGTAAGCAACCTAACTATCACGCTGAAGACGTCAATGCCGCTGCAGAGCAGCTGCAAAGTGTAGGTGTTTCTCATCGTATGGTTGTCGACTTCAGCCATGGCAACAGCCAGAAGAAACATGCCCAGCAACTTATTGTCGCCGACAGCATCATCAAACAGATGAATGAAGGCTCGACGGCTGTCGCCGGTATCATGGCTGAAAGTTTCATCGAAGAGGGTAACCAGAAGGTTATCCCTGGAGAAGAATTGGTCTATGGCAAGAGCATCACAGATGCTTGTTTGCATTGGGAAGATTCAGAAAAACTGCTTCGCTCCCTCGCTAAGGCATCGAGAGCCAGAATGAATAAGCTTAGCTAATTAACAGCTAATACCGTATAAAAAGGCTTCTCAGCATTGCTGGGAAGCCTTTTTTGATCTAAAAATCCATCAATATCATTGCTGACACACTCCCAATAGCTCCCACACGCCCCACTCACCCGATGCGGATGGGAGTTCATTCTTAGTCCACCACTTAGCTTGGTAACTGAGTGACTCATGTACCACTAAATCACCGCTGTTATAGATCCCAGATTCACTCCATAGAGACAGGGTGCATGTTTTAGGTGGCTCGCTAGGCGCTTTTATATCCAGTCTAAAAGTCAGACCAGGCTGCTTAACCCAGACTTTATTAAGAGCGAGATCCTCTGAATAGACAATTTCATCACCCAGGGATTTGATCCCGACCCGTAGCTGCGATGAATGCTGCAACACCTGCTGCGACAATTGCCTTGCCCATATCTCAATAGCCAGGTTTGACTGCTCCACCGTGATTTTCTCAAACACCAACTCATCGCCCATGGAACTAAATAGACGGAACCAGACTTCATCGCCTTCATTAGCCGTTAAACCATTGATGATATATTGGTCTAACTCGGTCCACTCTTGGGGTTGAGTATCACTTACTATGGTAATATCACTGCAATTGTAGAAACCTTCACCTGCTGAATCTTCACGCTGCCATCGAGTGTACAGGGTCGCAGCACCAAGACGATCTTGAGGAAAGGGAATCGTTATCTGGTACACGTTACGACCATCGAGACTGATAACGCCAACATCGCCCACCTCGGCGATAAGATCGAGTTTTTGCCAACTTAAAGTTTCGCTGGCGGCATCGAAGCTAGGCGAGGACAAGTAAAACTCCCAAAAACTGGGGTTGTGGGGAGTATGAGCATCGAAAGTCACTGTCACATTACCCTCGCTATCCGGGGTGATAAGACTACGCTGCCAGTATGTTGAAGCGATATCCATACCGGATTTATCTATGTCTCCACCGGCGCAGAGCTGACCATCTGGGATAGCCAGCTTTACCGCTTCGATATTGTGATAGTCGATGACATTGACCGAAAACTCATTATTTTGCACGAAAGGTTTAGTGCCCTTGGCGAGAAATGCCGCCCGACAAGCCAAGTTAGGAATGGCCGAGCCATCTTCGGGCCACCAATAGCCCCCCGCTTCGACACAGAACTGCTGACGTGCCTTAGGGTTTTCCATAAAGCCGTGGGCTTGAACGAACTGAAAGCTTAACAATGCCATGACTAGGCCAAGACTGATGATAATTTGAATTGAATTTTTCATAATTCCTCACTCATTATTTAGGCAGTACTACTGAGTACTACTTCAATCAAAATAAGTAAAAAGATATTAGGCCCCAAGTGGCGCTTAATATCTGTCAACGTTAGAAAGTGATCATGGGGTTATTGGCAAGACCCCAATGATTCCCATACGCCCCACTCACCCGATGCGGTAGGCACTTCATTGGTAGTCCACCATTTGGCCTGGTACTCTTGACCTTCATAAGACACGCTCTCGCCACCGGTATAGATGTCTGATGCTGACCACTCAGGTAAACTGCATGAACTACTCCCCGCTTCTACCTTGATGGCCACGGCGCTGGAATTGGTTAACCCAGCATTATCGGTAACTTTTACCATCAGAGTGACATCGTCGGTAATGTCAGCCGTCCAACTCGCCTGATAAGGGGATGTATTACTTGCCGCTATCAAATTACCTGCAACGAAAAACTCCACCTGAGTCACTGCGCCATCACTGTCGAGCGCATCGGCAGTAATAGCAATGGTATCGCCTTGACTGACACTCGTGCCATCGACGGGACGAATGATGGAAATCTCAGGTTCACTGCCACTATTATCTGGTGCACAGTCACGTACTAATTCCCAGGCGTCACCAGTATCGGGGCGTTGATTTTGGTTCCACCATTTAGCCTGATATAGCTTACCCTCGTAGAGTACTTCTTGTGAGGTGTACACTAAGCTTGAGTCCCAAGCAGCCGCATCACACAGTACGATTTGAAAATCACGACTGGATGATTGCTGATAACCTAAATTATTTTGCGCGGTAACAATGAGTTGATGGGTACCATATTGGCTGGGAAGCCAAGTGGTTTGATAATTAGGTCCACCACTGCTGAGTGTATCAACCAGCTGACCATCGACGGAAAACTCAACGGATGTGATAGAACCGGCAGAAAATTCGGCTCTTGCCACCAGCAATAGCTCGGTAAGTGACTCCTGTATCACTTTCGCTTCAGGCTTAGATACTGTGACTTCAGGTTTGAGGTGATCCTCATTCACCTCAACCATGACTTTTGAAGACGCCTTTTCATTACCTTGATTATCTACCGCTAGTGCTGTGATTGCGTAACTGCCCTCAGCAACCTCTGTCCAACGAAAATCGAAGGGTGAAATATCGCTGCTGCCTATCTTGGTACCAGCATTAAAGTAATCGACTCGAGTGACCTCACCATCTGCATCACTGGCTTCAACGGAAAAGTTAATATCATCCCCTGGAGAGAACACATCGCCAATATTGGGTGATGTGATCCGCACTGTCGGGCATCCGCTGCAGCCCGTTGCAAATACATTATTGAGTTTATTGACTAAGGTAGGATTAAGGGATCCACACTCTACTAGCTTACCGCCATAGGTGGTCGTGCCGCCTAAACATTGTTGATCGCCAGCCACGTGCCACACTATGGTGCCGCCCAAAGCCTGATCGTTAATGTACTGCGCCTTTAACCCAATTGACTCCTCATCGTCATAGCTAAGGAAGTAGTTCCCCTTCGTCATATAAGGCACCTTAGCCTCATCATCCCAGTGCAGAGTCCAGCTCGTTTCCTGTTGCTTAATAAAGAAGTAGTTGGGTGTGCCGTCGTAGACTTCCACCTTCCAATTATCATAATCGGCAGACGTGCTAATGGGACCATCTGGTTGAATGGTCACATCCCGCTTCTTGGTAGCGCCATTAAGCACAGCACCATCTTGGGTCACTACACCTCTGCCATAAAAGGCGCTGCCCATATTGATTTTTGAACGTTCGATGCCCTTATCCAGCATCCACTGAGTCAGGTAGTCCCAGTTAAAGTTTGGTGCCTCAGCCCCTTCATAGTTGTACAGAGGCGAGTTATGACCGGCAATATTTGACCAACCTCCATTAAAGTCGTAACTCATCATGTTGAAATCATCCATGACCAGCTCGAGTTGCTCCCAGTTAAACCCTTCTAACTTTCGCGTATCGGCAGAAAATGCGGCGCTAATGAGTTTATCCGCGCCTATCCTGTCTCTTATCTCCTGTACTAAAGTCAGAAAATTATCATAGTCGGCTTCACTACCGATGAAGTTCATTCCTGAATAGGGACCCGGATATTCCCAGTCGAGATCGATACCATCGAAGCCAAGTGCCATCAGCTGATCGACCCCCTCCATAAATTTGGCCCGCTTGGTAGGATCGGCCGCCATCTCAGGAAAATGCCGACACATGGACCAACCACCGATAGATGCCATCACCTTAACGCCATTGGCATGGGCTTTCTCAATTAAACCTGGTGCGCCGCCAGACTTCTTAACAGGGATCGGCATAGAGCCTTTAGTGCCATAGACGGTATTTTTCCAACCACTGCCATCGAGCACAAAGCCTTGCTCCTCGGCTTCCGCTGTGAGGCTATAACTGGGTAACAGCTCACCAAAAATTAAGAAGTAATCCCAGCTACTATACACATCCCCCATCAAGAGCTCCGCAGGTTGCTGCACTGTCCCTTGCTTGTAGATATTCTTGTTTCTAAAATCCCCCGAATGCAGTGAGCCATCGACGGCAACCCCGAAGAATGAAAAATTCAGCACCGTATACTGGCTCATATCGACATTAAGATGGTTTGCCGCACCTTTGGCAACAAACCCAGCCTTAGTGTCTTTCCATGGCTCCCACTGGGTGATGTAGCCTATGATATCTTTATCATGATCATCGGTATTCTTAGCAGCCTCTTGTGCATATACCTGTGTACTAGTACTTAAAGCCAGTGAGACGGCCAGTACAGATTGACAAAATTGTCTCTTGTGTATGGTTAATAAATTACTCATTTTATTGCTCCATTTGGCATAGCAAATGTCGCCGACTTAGGTCCATTGCAGCAACCAGTAGCCTGTAACAAAGCGAACCAGTACCCTAGTCTGGCCCGCTCAAATATAGGCTTAGCCAATCAATTATTTAATTGAACTTTTCAGTTAATTACTCATGCAATTAATGTCTTACGTAGGTAATAACTGAGTTCACCCTTAGTTAAAGTTACAAACAAAGTCCCAATCGCCGCTCGAGGTACTCGGCTTGGCATTGGTCCACCAAAGCGCAACAAACACGGCCGTCTCATCTTTCATCCTGTCCCCACCTGAAGCGTGACTGGGATTACCCGCCCAGTCAGTCTGAGGGAAGTTAGGATAAGCCGGAATAACAGAGGGATCGATATTGGCATCGCTACATGAGTCAGTTGTTGGTGGCGTGGTATCACCACAACCTGGCGCGGTAGGATCTAACTCACATTCATCAGGCACAGTTTCACCACCTTGGCCAAAATCATAGGTGATCCCACCGAACGTGACGGTAAAGTTAGATGGCATAGACACAGGTATATAATACTTAATGGTGCCACCAAAATCGGCGCCTGGTGCGATAGACTTGTAACTAGGCAAGGTAAAACTAATCCGATGGAAATCATTTTCTAATCCACCAACATTACCCGATGCAGCGTTTGAGCCATCAGTCACAACCGCTAAGTTCATCCCCGATTGATCGCTTATTTGTGAAGAGGTTGAGGTTGAGATATCAAACTCAAACACGGCACCGCCAGGTATGGTGCTCTGGCTGTTGTTAGTGATCGTGAGTGTCGGTGTGATGGGGTAATTACTGTCTCCCACCTTGTAACCCGACAAGCTCGCGCTCAAGGCTAAGGCATTAGCCAGCGCCGGAGAGTTACTGACGGAATTACCGTAAGGCGTCGCACTGGCAAACTTATCGTAAGCAATAGTTGTCATCGTCTCGCCGATAAAATATTCACCTTGACCAGAATTACGCTCCGGATACCAGTCAAAATCACCAGCCAGCTCCCAGAACATCACACCACCTATACCTTGGTCGACCACATACTGGACCTTAGTATTCATCACCTGCTCATCTTCGGTAGACAGATAAACCTGCTTCGATGGATTCCACAACCAGGAAGACTGAGCGACATTATCGTAATGGCGCTCGTACGTTCCCGTCAGCTTATCGGCAGGATCATTGGCTGGATCTAGCCCATAACTTGCAAGGTAACTGCCGGTTATGCCCTGCTCTAGATTTTTTGCATGCCACATGGGGTTAGAGCCGGCAAACATCTCGTTGCCGTCTTTATCGAGATCGTGCCAGAGGTTATCTATCCCCTGCGCTCCGTAGCCACAGTTATTGTCGCCTTCACCTGTACCCGATGGACAAGAGGCTTGATCTGGTAATGCCGCCTTACCCCACAGACCATTTGACCCACCAGTGACCCCTTGCCAGCCTCGGGTATAATAAGGCAGACCTATGTTAATACGACCCGCTGGCATAGCGCCGCGGAAATAGTGATAAGCCCAGTCAGTGTTGAGATATCCAATGCCACCATATTGCGCGGTGGAGTACACATCCCAAAATGCCAGCTCGGCATCTTCACCTGTGTCATAGAGCGCGGCGTTATGGCCAACAAAATCATTCCAGGCACCGTGCAGGTCATAACTCATGATGTTGACGTAATCGAGAAAGCGCGTCATCTGATACGCTTCCATACCGCGAAGCAAATAGCCCGATGCAGGGGCTGCAACGGTAAGCATGTAGTGCTTGTTATCTTGCTTACCAGCTGTATCTAGCTTCTCACGCAGGGTTTTCATTAATAGATCGTATTGACCAAACAGAGTCGCTCGAAGCGGATCGGCGATGGCAAAGTCATCTGGATTACCGGATTTCGCCATTGAGGTTGCATACTCATAATCGATATCGGCGCCATCGAAACCATAGGTTTGCAAAAACTCCACCACAGAATCGGCAAAGGTATTGATCCCGGCTTGGGTCTTGGTCATCTCATAGAAGCCGCCACTGGCAACGCGATTGCCAGTATCATCGAAATAGCCCCCGGTCTCGGCCCAACCACCAATTGAGATCAAGGTTTTCACCTGAGGGTGTTGTTTTTTGTACTTGTTGAGCAGGTTGAAATGTCCCTTATAGCTAAATTCTGGATCCATCTCAGCACCGACAACGCCATCCCACGTCATACCCGTGGCAGGGTTTTCTAGACTATTTGGGTTGCCAACAGACACCTTGTTGTCACTATTAACATGGGCGAATGCATAGTTAATATGGGTGATCTTATCCCATGGTATATCGTTCACCAGATAGCTAGGTTGGCCATTGGTGCCATTTCTCCAAGAGGTAAAGTAACCAATCACGCGGCGGGCATGATCCGCGCCCATCTTCTCGCGGCCCTGTTCATCGTAAATATCGCAATAAACAGAGTCGCCCTCTAGCCCATCGGGTCTACAGGCCTCATGGCTAGTCGGTCTATCACCCACATAGCCAATGACAGCACCTGAAAGCGTAGTCGCTCCCAAGTTATCTGTGGCTTCGGCTGAGATAGAAAGATCGCCAGCTTGTACCGCGCTATATCGTGTTGAGTATGGCGCTATGGTGTCAGTTTCAATCAAGACACCATTAGCGAAGAAGCTGACCGACGCTATCTCACCATCACTGTCTTGAGCATCTGCACTCACCGCTAACTCACCGTTAACGGCCAGAGTGAAGTTTGCAGTAGGCGCTGATAGCTGCACACTTGGCAACTGATTAGCCGCAGTCACATTTATGTTGACCACCTCAGAGACAGCGCTGTCATTTTGAGCGTCAAATGCTCGCGATTGCAGACTATGACCTCCTGTAGAAGTAGTCACCCAACTAAACTCATAAGGTGCGCTGGTATCGGTGCTCACTAGAGTACCGTCAACAAGCAGTTCAACCTTAGATATACTATCGCCAACATCGGGATCCGATGCATTAGCAGTAACAAGTACCGAATCGCCAAACTTGACAGCGCTGTCATTTGTTGGCGAAGTTATTGTCGTCACAGGCGATAGATTCTGGCTGTTCACCACGGTGATATTAACCAGCTGCTCAGTCGATGCACCGTCATCATCGGTAGCAATGGCTTTCAATACGACTGCGCCTTGAAGATCTGCTGACCAAGGACTGGTCACCACGATATCGTTTACCGTCCATACCAAACTGTCTACCGTGCCATCACTGTCAGCCGCTTCGGCGTTAAGCACCACCTCATCATGTAGATTAATAGTACTGTCGGCTTGGGGTGCGAGTATGCTTACGGTTGGTGCTTGGTTTAAGGCGCCATCGCATTGACCTAAGGTTTCCCACACGCCCCACTCACCGGCATCCACAGGTGACTCGTTGGTGGTCCACCATTTATTTTGATAGAGGGAATTTTGCTGGGTGACCTGAGTGGTACTAGCATACACAGTATCGGCTAACCAAGGTGCGACCTCTTGGCAATCGACAGCGTAAGCTTGGCTTACCACGGCTTGACTCAAGAGCGATGTGCTTATTATTAAAGCGAGACGATGTCGTCTGCCAAAATATGCAGTATTGTTACTCATTTGATTATTCCTATTATTATTTAGTTGTACCGAACTACCTAAATATAGAGACAACAAAACTCAATAACATAACTGCAAGATAACTTCATCGGTATTTAAACCCGATCACTTCAACCTGTTGGTTATGAAGTAATTTGGATACTATTAAACTACACACTTAATATGAGTTTGTTTATTAGTTTAATATAATAATAAACCCACTCTTTATAACTTTATTAATTTTAAATTTATTTATCAATGACTAACAACTACATCGCTAGCGACGGATTATGCATTATATTTGCTTATTTACTACGTTCAACATAATTAAACCTCAATAAACCACTAAGTAACGGACATTAAACGCACGTTTAATAATGTTTCCTTTAGGCGGGAAGTTTCACTATAATTCTGCTCTCTCTATTCCGCCAATATTGAACTAGCATAACCTTAGGTTGCCGTATGCCATTATCCCAAACACCCGAATGTCGCTCACCAGTGATGAATACCCGAATAGAACAATCAGAAGCCCGAGTCATTAAGGCCATTTTTCCATCTATTACCAACCACCACAACACTCTGTTCGGTGGTGAAGCCTTAGCTTGGATGGATGAAACCGCCTTTATTGCAGCCACTCGCTTCTGCCGTAAACCTTTGGTTACTGTGAGTTCCGACAGAATTGACTTCAAGAAAGCGATTCCAGCAGGTAGCTTGGCCGAAATCATCGCTAGGGTGATCCATGTGGGTAATACTTCTTTGAAAGTCGAAGTAAACATTTTTGTCGAAGACATGTATAAAGATCACAGAGAGCATGCCATTCGAGGCGTCTTCACTTTCGTTGCCGTAGATGATGACAGACAACCCACCCAAGTCTGGACACAAGAGAGATAAAAATAAATGGCAGTGACGGTATTCACTGCCTCGATTGGCCAATTTTCGCCCGACACCTTCATCTCCTGAAGACCCTTGTGCTTGAACACTAGACCTAAGTCTTAAAAAAACCTGTTTTAAGGCTAAATCACCACCAAATAACCATAAACCAATAGTCCCCTTCCTACTTTTTCTGTTACATTGATGTAATCTTCACGCGCAACGAAATAAAATATAAAGCCATGAAGCTAGAAAATTTAGACATAATTATTGCCGATGATCACCCGCTATTTCGTAATGCCTTACGACATGCCTTGAGTGGTCCCTTCTCTGACACCAACTGGTTTGAAGCAGACAGTGCCGATGCTCTTCAAAGCCTGCTTGAAAATAAAGATCAAGCCTATGACTTAGTCATGCTAGACCTTCAGATGCCTGGCTCCCACGGGTATTCCACCTTGATCCATCTGCGAACCCACTTTCCCGATCTCCCTGTCATTGTTATTTCGGCTCATGAAGATAATATGACCATCAGCCGTGCTATGCATTATGGTAGCTCAGGATTTATCCCTAAATCAGCTTCGATGGAAACACTGGCTGCAGCCCTGACCTCGGTGCTCTATGGGGATATCTGGTTACCGGATCATGCTGAGATACAGGAAATAAAGGAAGACGCGACGGATCTGATGGCTAGCAAGCTTGCAGATCTTACCCCACAGCAGTACAAGGTGCTGCAGATGTTTGCCGAAGGCCTACTCAATAAGCAAATTGCCTATGACTTAGGCGTATCGGAAGCCACCATCAAGGCTCACGCCACGGCGATATTTCGTAAGTTAGGTGTAAGAAATCGCACCCAAGCTGTTATCTCATTACAACAGCTAGAAATGGAAAAAGTGGAGCTCTAGTCAAACTCAGATGTAATTGAAGCAAAAAGCCAATCAGTTTAGATTGGCTTTTTAGTTTATGGATTAGCATAGAAACTCAATGAGGGAACATTAACGAAAGTGCTCCATCATGCGATAATAGGTCATTCCTAGTGCCATAGCCTGATTACCTAGCCACTCATTCATGGGAATACGGACATGTTTCATTCCGGCAAATAAATCAAATTCAGTTAACTGGCCTATAATAGCCTCGGACATGATCTCCCCCATGATATGGGACGTTGCGACCCCATGTCCTGAGTAGCCCTGGCAGTAGAAGACATTAGGCGATACTTTTCCTAGCAGTGGAATACGATTGACCACAATGCCGGCCATTCCAGTCCATTCGAATTCGATATCGACTCCCTTCAGGCGAGGAAATGTCCGCTCGATTGCCGGACGCAATTCTGCAGCCAGATTTTTCGAGTCCCGTCCCGAGTAATTGGTACCACCACCGAACATGAGACGGTTATCCGCCGTCATTCGATAATAGTCGAGTACAAACCGACTGTCATAAACAGCAACATCATGGGGGTTGATCGCCTTAGCCACATCTGCAGTGAGCTTTACCGTGGCGCAATTACCCAGAGACGCGGGAAACAGCATGCCACTGAGTTTATTACGAGCAAGTTTATGGTAGGCATTTCCCGCCAATAAGACGCTGTTAGCCGTGATAGACCCATGCTCGGTTTTGACCACAGGTAAGTCACCATCACAGATATCAATAACCTTTGAATGTTCGAAGATCAATGCACCTTGGCTCAGAGCCGCCCTCGCCTCACCGATGCACAGGTTTACCGAATGCAGATGCATGTTACGCCTGTTGAGCAAACCTCCATGGTAAAGAGGGCTCTCCAGATACTCAGGGATATTCTGCTTCGATAACAAACGCAGTTCATCACCCATACCTCTTGAGAGCGCTTCTTCAAAGGTTTTTTCCATCTCAGTCATATGAGCAGGTTTATAAGCAGTATGCAGATGACCAAACTTGAGATCGCAATCGATATTGTACTTTGCAACCCGGCGCTTGATAATCTCATGCCCACGCCACCTAAGGTTCCAGACATAATCCTCCGCTTCGGTGCCTATGGTGTTTCTCAGTTGTTTCGTCATGGCGGCGTCACCGGACAAACTGCCGGTCACCTGGCCGCCGTTACGCCCCGTTGCTCCCCAGCCTATTTTATTGGCTTCTAGAATAGCGACTTTAATGCCTCTTTCCGCTAACTCCACCGCAGTCGCAACACCGGTAAACCCGCCGCCTATGATGACCACATCGACTCGAATGTCTTCCTCCAGACGAGGATAATTCGTTTCCTCATTGATTGTGGCGTTATAGTAAGAATCACAGCGTTGTTCTGACATAGGGTTCTCCGTATGTTTGCTAAGGCAAATATTTCTGCCTTGATCGTTTAACATATTTTACAAGTGTAAATAATTTCAGTATATACAAGGCTAATTTCTCGTCAACACGCTTGATTGAAATATTTTACGAAAGTGGGCACTTGTTAGTAACAAAAAGTAGAAACAGGAGGACAAGACTGAAAGTCTTGTCTTTTAGGAGAGAAATTAATCTACAGAAGATAAAAGATGGGTATTATTTAGCAGTCCAATTTACTTGTGTGAGTAACGAGTCCTTGTCGAAAAGCTTAGCGCAGAACTTACCTTCTCTGTTGACGACTCCGACTCCTTTCGGCGTGCCAGTCATCACGATATCACCGTCAATCAAGCTCATAAAGCTCTGTATCTCGGTCAAGATCTGTTCAGGTTTATTCATCATTAGAGCCATATTACCAACTTGTATCAGCTCATCATTGATCATTAGTTCGAACGTCAGACTCTCACTGACATTCTCGATAGCAACAAATTCAGAAAACACCACTGAGCCATCAAATGCTTTGGCTCTCTCCCAGGGTAGCCCCTTGACCTTGAGCCGACTCTGAAGACTTCGTTTAGTAAGGTCTAATCCGAGTCCTACGGCACTAAATTGTCCGTGTTCAACCACGAAACATAATTCGGCTTCATAATGTATCGCCTCTTGATGAAAACTCGCCAGCTCAGCTGAGATAGCCGAATTTGGCTTAACAAACAGCACCATCTCATCGGGTACCTCATTATTGAGTTCCATAATGTGTTCGACATAGTTACGCCCTACACAAACCACTTTCGAAGGTTTTACCACTCTCTTATCGACGACTACAGTATTCATCTAGCTCCACTCCAAACATAAACCCACATTTGTCTATCAAAACACGTTTTATAAAACAGACCACAGGATAATCGCTGACTATCACATCACAAACCGACTTATTAAGTGCTGATTTCTATCATTTCACCAAACTCGAAATCAAGGCCCTCAGAGCTGCGGGCTTCACCATCTTAGCCATATAGCGATAACCCTTACGCTCAACATCATCCACAAGCTCTTTATTGGTATTAGCAGTAATAAGCACACCGGGGAGATGGCTACCATATAAGGCACGTATACCATCCATGGCATCGACACCATTTTCGTCATTATCCAAATGGTAATCGGCCAATACTATATCCGGAGCAACCCCCTTGAGGCCAAGTTTAATCCTCGCATCGGCAAGATCGGTGGCACAGATAACTTCACACTGCCAGCGACTAAGTAAGCTCTCCAATCCTGCCAGAATAGCTTCTTCGTTATCGATACACAGTACCTTAACGCCAGCTAAAGGCTGGATCATAGCGGTTGATTTTTTCACCTGTGGCTCAGAAATTGTCTTACCCAGCGGCACACGAATAGAAAAAACCGAACCTTGCCCAAGAATGGAAGCCACCTTGATATCGTGCTCCAGCACCCGGCTGATCCTATCGGCAATAGCTAAACCTAATCCCAGACCGCTAACGCTTTTACTGGTGGGATTATCCAGACGTTTAAACTCTTTAAAAATATCCGAGGTTTCACTCTCATCGATGCCACAGCCCGTATCCAGCACCTGAATTTCCAGGAAATCTCCCCGATGACGGCAGCCTAATAAGACGCGATTACCTTTGGCGTAGCGATAGGCGTTGGTCAAGAAGTTCTGCAATACCCGCCTAAGCAGACTCAGATCTGAGTTAATCGAGGCCGTACAAGGCACCATACTGAACTTAATCTGGTAATCTTGAGCCATAGCGGCAAATTCAACCGCCAGACCATCCAGCAATTCTGAGATAGCAAAGTCACGGCGATTGAGATCCACCACGCCCGAATCAAGTTTTGAGATATCCAGCAGATCCGTGAGCAATTCACCAGCAATTTTGAGCGAGCTATTGACATGGGACAGTGTCGTCTTGCTCTCCTGATCAAGATTTGGATATTGAGACAGGGAGGCGGTAAATAATCTCGCCGCGTTCAAAGGCTGCATCAAGTCATGACCCACAGCGGCTAGGAATTTACTCTTTGATGCGTTCGCCATCTCCTCCTGAGCCTTAGACTCCAATAGCTGACTGTTTAACATCGCCAGCTCATAGGTTCTCTCCTTCACCCTCGCCTCCAGTGAGTCATTTACCTCCTGCAGCGCTTTAGCATGTTCACGGTATTGAGTAATATCGGTGAAGGTCATCACGAAACCGCCACCAGGCATAGGGTTTCCCTGTATCTTGATCACCTTACCGTCTTGCCGCTCACGCTCCGACACATGGGCGGTACCGTTTATCATGTGCTGTACCCGCTTCTTGACTTGCTCCTCTATTTCACCTTGACCACAAAAACCACGTTCGGCGTTAAAACGCACCACCTCACCTATAGGCATTCCTTCTTTTAGGAAACCTGCCGGGTATTGATATAGCTCAGAATACTTATGATTCCAGGCCACTAGATTTAAGTCTTGGTCTACCACGCTCATGCCTTCATAGGCGTGCTCTATGGCTCCGCGCAGCATATCTTGGCTGAGGATTATTTTAGAAGAGGCTTCATCGACCAGGTTAAATACTTCATCAAGTGCCAGATCTCTGCCCTGCAGCACAGAATCCATCACTAAGGCCGCACTAGAGCCCCCTAGGACTCCAGCCAAAATATGCTCTGTATGAGCAATAAGCTCGGCAGGAGCCACTTTATGCCAACTGTCACTCTTCACTGCCTCTTCGGAAAATCGAGAGAAACTCTCATAGGCACGAGTCGGACTGACAAATCGGCTCGCCAAGATCAAGAGATCTTGCTGAGAGATCGGGGCTCCCTTGCGGCTGCTACTATCCTTCAGCTCTCCTGGAGTAACAAACTCACTGGCTTGCATACGCTCAGATACCCCGGCTCTAAACCAGATTGACCCTAAGATATAGCAGGCTAAGTTCGCGAGTAAGGCGGTTAAAATATCCCTTACATTAGGAGTAATCGCCTCGAGTAAACCAAAATCACTGCCAAACACACCGCTGGCATCACTCGCCCCCTTGGCTAAGATGTAGCACCATAGACCAAAGCCAACGAGCAGGCCAAGCAGCACTCCGGAGCGATTGCCGTGCTTCCAATACATGCCCCCTATGAGCGCAGGGGCCAGCTGAGCGAAAGCGCCGAAAGATAACATTCCCAAAGCCGACAGAGAGTCGCTGTCCATAAAGGTAAGATAGCTGAAATAACCTAAACCTAAGATAACAATAATCGACAAACGACGTGCATTGAGCAAAAACTGAGAAAACTGACTAAAATTTTTCTGCTTAATTTTCCCGGTGCGTAACATGATGGGGACTAACCATTCGTTACTCACCATCACGCTGATGGTTACTACAGCGACCACCACCATACCAGTCGCAGCCGAGAGCGTACCCAGTAGAGCCACTACCGCCAACATGGGTTGATCTAGGGCTAAGGGCAAGTTAATCACATAGGTATCGGCGGCAACCGAGTCCCCCAAAATCAACTTCCCAGCCAGGGCTAATGGCGCCACAAACAGACCAAACAACAATAGATAAATGGGAAATATCCAGCGCGCCTTTAATAAACTTTTCTCATCGATACACTCCACCATCATCACATGGAACTGTCTGGGCATGCACAGGAATGCCGCCATTCCCACCAAGAGTTGAGGCATCAGAGACTCCACTCTGAGACTAGGCTCGCTAATCAAGTTTCGCTCCGCTGCCTGACGCCAGATATCGCCGAAACCATCGAAATAGCCAAAACTGACCACCACACCTACGAGTAAAAATGCCGCTAACTTAACCAAAGACTCGAAAGCGATGGCCAACATCATGCCGGGATTATGCTCGGTAGCATCGAGTTTTCGAGTACCAAATAAGATAGCAAACATGGCGAGTACGGCTGTGATAACCAAAGATACCTGGGCACCGTCGAAAGGAGAGTCATCGGGCTGAAACAGATTAAGGCTAAAAACCATGGCCTTAAGTTGCAAGGCTATGTAAGGCATGATGCCAAAGAGCGCAATTAATGTGACGATGACTGCCAATAATTGAGACTTGCCATAACGGGCGGCAATAAAATCCGCCACCGAAGTGATGTTATGAGTTTTAGAAACTATCACCATCTTTCGAAGCAGTCCAAAACCTAAGGTAAAGATGAGAATAGGGCCAATAAATATCGGTAAGAAAGACCAGAGGTCCTGGGCCGACTGGCCAACTGTGCCTA
Organism: Shewanella psychrophila; assembly: GCF_002005305.1. Lineage (NCBI taxonomy): Bacteria > Pseudomonadati > Pseudomonadota > Gammaproteobacteria > Alteromonadales > Shewanellaceae > Shewanella > Shewanella psychrophila. The sequence goes on along the minus strand of NZ_CP014782.1, from coordinate 549,152 downwards.
GAAAACTCCAGGATGAGCAGTAAACCGCTAGGCTCAAACCATAGATCCACACTTGGATCTTCTTGGTTATTTTACTGAACCAACGCTCCGCTCCCCACGCCAGCAGGAAGAGCAGAAAAACGTAAAAAATGGCAATAACGCCTACCACTATGGTCAGATTCATTAGACTCTCATTTTTTTGTGCTTATTGTGCGTTAAATAGAAGATTAAATCTAGGTTATAGTTTATTGACAACAGACTAAAAACAAAGGATATTTTTGTACTAGACCAAGGTCTAATAGAGCAAATAGCATCGAAACCTACATACTAAACCCAATCTCATTAGATATAAGGGAAGCCCCATGAGCACGCAGTCTCTCTATAAAGTTCCCAGCGAAATCGCTGCAAACGCACATATAAACGAAGAAAAATACAAAAAAATGTACCAAGAGTCGATTGTGAATCCTGAAGGTTTCTGGAGAGAGCACGGCCAACGCATAGATTGGATAAAACCTTTCACTAAGGTAAAGAAAACTTCATTCGACGATCATAATCTGTCGATCAATTGGTTCTATGACGGCACACTCAACGCCTCGGCCAACTGTTTAGATAGACATCTGGAAAAGTATTCCGACAAGGTCGCCATCATCTGGGAAGGCGATGATGCTAAAGATCAACGCACTATTACTTATGGTGAATTACACAAAGATGTGTGTAAATTTGCCAATGCATTACGAAGCCAAGGCGTAAGACGTGGCGATGTCGTAACTGTTTATATGCCCATGGTCCCCGAAGCGGCTGTGGTAATGCTGGCCTGTGCTCGCATAGGTGCGGTTCACTCAGTGGTATTTGGTGGTTTCTCACCAGACTCTATTGCATCACGTGTCATAGATGGTAACTCTAAGGTTATCGTCACCGCAGATGAAGGCGTGCGTGCTGGTCGCATTATTCCACTAAAAGCCAATATTGATGAAGCTCTGTCTCATCCTGATGTAACTTGTGTAGAACGTGTCATCGTTCTCGAGCGTACTGGTGGCGATGTTAACTGGGAAGAAGGCCGTGACATCAAGTGGGATACTGTCATGGAGACAGCTTCTGAGCATTGTGTACCCGAAGAGATGGGCGCCGAAGATCCCCTATTCCTACTTTACACTTCAGGTTCAACCGGTAATCCTAAAGGTGTGTTACACACCACAGGTGGTTACATGGTCTACGCATCCATGACCCATGAATATGTGTTCGATTATAAAGACGGTGAAGTCTACTGGTGTACCGCTGATGTGGGTTGGATCACTGGCCACTCTTATATGGTCTACGGCCCGCTTGCCAATGGTGCAACCGTGCTAATTCACGAAGGGGTACCTAACTACCCAACACCTTCTCGTCTGGGTGAAATTGTCGACCGCCATAAGGTAAACATACTCTATACCGCACCGACTCTCATCCGCGCCTTGATGGCTGAAGGCAAGGAACAATTTGATAAATTCGATGGTAGCTCTTTGCGTATCATGGGTTCCGTCGGTGAGCCAATTAACCCTGAGGCTTGGCGCTGGTATAACGAAGTCATTGGCCACGAGCAGTGTCCCATTGTCGATACCTGGTGGCAGACAGAAACCGGTGGTATCTTGATCAGCCCACTTCCTGGCGCAATTGATACAAAGCCTGGCTCGGCAACACGTCCTTTCTTCGGCGTGCAGCCAGCGCTTGTCGATAATATGGGTAACATTATTGAAGGCGCAGCTGAAGGTAACCTAGTCATACTCGATTCGTGGCCCGGACAGATGCGTACCGTTTTTGGTGATCATGACAGGTTTGCACTGACTTACTTCAAGACCTTCCGCGGCATGTACTTCACAGGTGATGGTGCGAAACGTGATGAAGACGGTTATTACTGGATAACGGGTCGCGTCGATGATGTGATCAACGTATCAGGCCACAGACTCGGCACCGCCGAGGTAGAGAGCGCTTTAGTTTCACATGAAAGTGTGGCAGAAGCCGCTGTTGTGGGTTACCCCCATGACATCAAAGGTCAAGGTATCTACGCTTATGTCACGCTAACCAGAGGTACGGTAGAATCTGAAGAACTTCGCCAAGACCTGAGAAAATGGGTGAGAAAAGAGATTGGCGCCCTGGCGACACCGGATCTCATTCAATGGGCTGGCGGCCTGCCTAAGACTCGTTCGGGTAAGATCATGCGCCGCTTCCTGAGAAAGATTGCCGCTAATGAGGTGACCAACTTAGGTGACTCATCGACACTGGCTGATCCTGCTGTGATCGACGTCTTGATTGAGTCTCGTCTGAACCGCAGCGAATAACTAATCCCAGTCGTTATCCGACAGTAATCGTTAATTTTACCTAGCCCCTCCCAGGAGGGGCTTTTTATTGTCCAGATGAAACTCACTGAGCAAAAATTATTAGAGGGAAACATAGCGACACCATCTTCACACTGATATGCTTTGCCATCGGTATTTTGAACAGCAGATTTTTGTGCAATTAAGAGACTATCAACAACAAGCGGTCGACTCGGCGGTACAACATTTCAAGACAAGCCCGGACTCGGCCGTACTGGTGCTGCCTACGGGAGCGGGTAAAAGCATAGTAATTGCCGAGCTAGCCCGAATAGCCAATGGCAGAGTCTTAGTCTTAACCCATGTCAAAGAGCTCGTTGCACAAAATGCAGAAAAAGTCGGTATATTGACCACCGCCGCCGGGATCTATTCTGCTGGCTTGAATCAAAAATCCACCGAAGATAAAACCATAGTCGCCAGCATCCAATCTGCGGTGAGAGCGCCGGAGAAGTTTACCACCCCATTTTCTCTGGTGATCATAGATGAATGTCACAGGATAAGTCAGGATAAAGACAGCCAATACCAACAGCTGCTGATACACCTCAAGAACATCAATTCCAAAATAAGGCTGTTAGGACTCACTGCAACCCCCTATCGGCTAGATCTCGGTTGGATCTATCGTCACCACTACCATGGCAAGGTAGGCAACCCAGACAAGGCAGTATTTGAACAATGCATCTTCGAGCTACCCATGCGCCCCTTAATAAAACGCGGCTACCTGAGCACACCTAAAATATTCGATGGTCTCAGTGCCCAATATGATTTCAGCTCCCTTAAGACCTCTACGAGCGGCCAATATCAAGAAGCCAAAGTCAATGACCTACTCAGTCACTGCGGTCGGGCAACAACAGCTATCGTGAAGCAACTGATACAGATAGGCGGCAGCAGACAAGGTGTGATTATCTTTGCCGCCACTGTGCGTCACGCCGAAGAGATACTCAAACTATTACGTAAAGAGCAAGCAGCCCTGATCACAGGCAAAACCAGTACAGAGCAGCGCGATAGCCTGATTGAAGAGTTTAAGGCCAAAAAGATTAAGTACCTGATAAACGTCGCCGTGTTAACCACAGGCTTCGATGCCCCCCATGTGGATCTGATCGCCATCCTACGCCCGACGGCTTCAGTAAGCCTTTTCCAGCAGATGGTCGGTCGAGGCTTAAGGATATGTGAGGGAAAATCTGAGTGCCTAATCATAGATTATGCCGCCAACGGCTACGATCTCTATTTTCCTGAAGTGGGTCAAAACAAGCCAAACAGTAAATCTGTACCGGTACAGGTGCATTGCCCTGTCTGTGATTTTGCTAATATTTTCTGGGGGCTGGTCGATGACGATGGAGATATTATCGAGCACTTTGGCCGACGATGTCAGGCGTTAATCGAGCAAGATGACCAAAAGAACCAATGCGATTTCCGGTTTAGATCTAAAGCCTGTCCAAACTGCAGCGAAGAAAATGATATCGCGGCCAAAATCTGTCACAGTTGCGATGCCATGCTGATCGATCCTGACAAGCGCCTCAAAGAAGTGCTGCAACAAAAGCATCATCATCTGTTTAAATGCGATGCCATGTTATTCGAAGAGGAAAAAGACAAACTCAAAATCAGATACATAGATATCGACGGCAATGATTTTTGTCAGTATTTCAATTTTCAGACCAAGGCGCAGATCCGCGCCTTCTATGCCATATTCGTGTTATCACACACCCGAACACCTGGGCTAAAGCATCCAAGATACAACAAGGTACAAGAGGTAATTGCAACCCGAGAGCTATTTCGTAAACCAGATATGCTGCTACTCAAAAAGCATAAAAAGGGCTGGGATCTACAGGAAACCTTCTTCGATTATCAAGGCCGCTACCAAACTGAGAATAAGTTTCTCCAATAGGGAATATGCAATTTAAGTGGTTTTGTGGTATAAAAGTGGCGACTAAATTTTCAGGAGTTAATATGTTTGTCGTAATTTTTGGCCGTCCAGGCTGTCCTTACTGTGTTAGAGCGGTACAACTTTCTGAGCAACTCGTTGAAGCTCGCGATGACTTTAAATTTAAGTACATCGATATTCATGCAGAAGGGATTAGCAAAGCGGATCTTGAAAAAACAGTCGGTAAGCCTGTTGAAACTGTCCCGCAGATCTTCATCGACAAAGAACACGTCGGTGGTTGCACTGAGTTTGAACAGTATGTCAGAGACAATCAATTACTTTCAGCTCCGGCTTAACTTATAAGATTGCACTCTCAACTGAAAAAGGAGGCTTAAGCCTCCTTTTTTGATCTTGCTGTTTTATAAACTGATATATGAATTGGTATTAGAGTACGTATTTCACCGAGAAGATGACACGGTTTAACTCGCCATTATCCCCATTCTGTTTGGTGTTCTCTGCATACATGTACTCCACACCCACTGTCATAGGCTTAACAGGTGAATAGAGCAAGTTAACGTAACCGGAATAAGATTCCTTGTTTACCCCTCCCCCTGTTAGCGCTTCATTGTTATCGGCCTTAAAGCCTGAAAGCGTGAAGCTTGAACGCCACTTATCAGTCCACCAATGACGATATGAAGCAAAACCACCATAAGAACTAATCGTTTCAATCTCACCATTAGCATCTAATACACCGGCATTAGCGTAGTTCAGTGCCATGTAACGACCTAAACCATCTCCGGCAGTAGCAGACAGCTTTATGTCATCGTCACCGACAGGAATAACTCCAGTGAAGCTCACACCATAACCCATCTCTTGCGTATCAAGGTTATCTATCTCAACATTTAGCTGTCTCGCTAAACCAGCTACGGTGAACTTTGCTCCACCTTCAGTCTTGAAGTTATAACGAGCCACAAAATCAGGCACCATACCACTACCACTAGTGATACGAGAACTTGACCCACTATCAACATAACTGTTTACTGTGGTTTCTGGATTCTCTACCGCAAACTGGAAGCCACCATTGGTATAACGGACCATAGTTTGGCGGACAAAAGGGGTACCTTCGGCTGCACCGACAAAGTCCAGATTCTCAGGAAGTGCGCCAGGGTTCTGGAAGGTTGTCCAGGTCTGACCCACTGTCCAGTTGTCATAACTAACAAAGGCCTGCCTGATACGAGGAGAGTAGCTGTTAGATACTCGCTCATTGCCATCGGTATGAGTCATAAAATCAAGCTCGATAAAGCCCGTTAATTTATGCCCATCTAGATTTGTGCTGGTCTTAAAATTAAAACGGGACTCACGAGCCTGAAAGTCGACAACTTGATTCCCATTACTCGGATCCCCATAGATAGTGCCTGGAACATAGAACTGTCTGGACAGGTTACCGGAATCAGGAGCGCCATTGCTGTAATCACTGAACATCACATCAGCTTTGACATAGCCTCCAAACTTAAACTCTGTATCACCTGCTTGTGCCCCTGAGCTGACTGCTAGCATAGTCGCCATGGCTACAAGACTCATTTTTGCTTGTCTCATTATCTCTCTCCCGTAACATTATTATATTATTTACAAGAATATGAACTAGATAACAATCGAACAACATTGGCAATACGTCTATAAGACAAAAGTATAACGGCGAGATCTAAAGTAATAAGCTACCGCTTTTATCGGCACTCCCTTTGGGGATATCCTATAAAGTGCAGTAGTTGATATAGTAGTTGATGTAGCGTGAACGGCAGGTTTTTTTTATTTTAGATGGGAAGGATTCGAACCTTCGACCAATTGCCCTCTTAAAGCAAGAATTAAGTGTGAAGCCAACAGCCTATTCACTTAAAACCAATCACTTATAAGAAGCTAACTGCCCTTTCTGGTATTACTTAATATTCTGAATAACTAATTGGGTGGATTATATAAAACAAAATTTTAGGAAGGAAAATCAATTTGAACCAGAGTTAGGGGTGACCACTAGAAGAGTGGTGGGCCGTAAAGGATTCGAACCTTCGACCAATGTGGTAGTTAAAAGTAAAGCCAACTACGCTCTTATTAAAAACATCAACTGAGCTAACCTATTTCTACCTTCTCCATTTTAACCACCAGGAGAGTGGTGGGCCGTGAAGGATTCGAACCTTCGACCAATGTGGTAGTTAAAAGTAAAGCCAACTGCGCTCTTATTAAAAGCATCAACTGAGCTAACCTATTTCTACCTTCTCCATTTTAACCACCAGGAGAGTGGTGGGCCGTGAAGGATTCGAACCTTCGACCAATGTGGTAGTTAAAAGTAAAGCCAACTGCGCTCTTATTAAAAGCATCAACTGAGCTAACCTATTTCTACCTTCTCCATTTTAACCACCAGGAGAGTGGTGGGCCGTGAAGGATTCGAACCTTCGACCAATTGGTTAAAAGCCAACTGCTCTACCAACTGAGCTAACGGCCCTTTCTGGTATTGCTTTCTGAATTCATTTGCCTAGAAGCAAATCCACCTCAGAAGTGGGGGGCCGTGAAGGATTCGAACCTTCGACCAATGTGGTAGTTAAAAGTAAAGCCAACTGCGCTCTTATGAAAAGCATCAACTGAGCTAACCTATTACTACCTTCTCCATTTTAACCACCAGGAGAGTGGTGGGCCGTGAAGGATTCGAACCTTCGACCAATTGGTTAAAAGCCAACTGCTCTACCAACTGAGCTAACGGCCCTTTCTGGTATTGCTTTCTGAATTCATTTGCCTAGAAGCAAATCCACCTCAGAAGTGGGGGGCCGTGAAGGATTCGAACCTTCGACCAATGTGGTAGTTAAAAGTAAAGCCAACTGCGCTCTTATGAAAAGCATCAACTGAGCTAACCTATTGCTACCTTCTCCATTTTAACCACCAGGAGAGTGGTGGGCCGTGAAGGATTCGAACCTTCGACCAATTGGTTAAAAGCCAACTGCTCTACCAACTGAGCTAACGGCCCTTTTCTGGTATTGCTGATATATCGAAATTAATAACTTACTATCATTAGTTAAAAGCCAACTGTCTGTTTCTACAAGAAACAGAGCTAACGGCCCTTTCTGGTATTGCTTTTCTGAATTTATTTGCCTAGAAGCAAATCCACCTCAGAAGTGGGGGGCCGTGAAGGATTCGAACCTTCGACCAATGTGGTAGTTAAAAGTAAAGCCAACTGCGCTCTTATGAAAAGCATCAACTGAGCTAACCTATTGCTACCTTCTCCATTTTAACCACCAGGAGAGTGGTGGGCCGTGAAGGATTCGAACCTTCGACCAATTGGTTAAAAGCCAACTGCTCTACCAACTGAGCTAACGGCCCTTTCTGGTATTACACTCTGAATTTGCTTCTTCATCGCAATGAACAAGTCCACTTTCAGTTAGAGTGGTTTTGAATTTAACAGCTCAAGGATTAACTTAAGTCGCACACTTTCAAGAAGTGGTGGGCCGTGAAGGATTCGAACCTTCGACCAATGTGACAGTTAATAGTAAAGCCAACTGTGCTCTTATTAAAAACATCAACTGAAACAACCTATTACTACCTTCTCCATTTTAACCACCAGGAGAGTGGTGGGCCGTGAAGGATTCGAACCTTCGACCAATTGGTTAAAAGCCAACTGCTCTACCAACTGAGCTAACGGCCCTTACTGATATTGCACTCTGAATTTGCTTCTTCATCGCAATGAACAAGTCCACTTTCAGTTAGAGTGGTTTTGAATTTAACAGCTCAAGGATTAACTTAAGGCATACACTTTCAAGAAGTGACGGTCCGTGAAGAATTTAAACCTTCGACCAATGTGGTCTACTCCATTACAATAATAAGTAAAGCCAACGGCTCTTACTTAAAAGCATCGACTGAGCAAACCTATCTCTACCTTCTCCACCAGGAGAATGGTGGGCCGTGAAGGATTCGAACCTTCGACCAATTGGTTAAAAGCCAACTGCTCTACCAACTGAGCTAACGGCCCATCTTAGTAGCAAAATCTCTTGTCAAACGATTCGAAAACTGTTTAACTCAAGACCCTCAAGCGACTCTGCCGCTCTGAGGGCGCCTATAATACCTTTTTCATCTTCTCTTGCAAGTGCATTTCTTACATTTTTTGCTGTTTGCATGAAAAACAGTCTAAGAGTCTGTTTTTTGAATAAATAGGGATTAAAGAGCAGACAATTGCTGCTGTGCCAAGCGAGCTGCGGCGCTATTTGCGTACTCTTTAATAACTTGCTGGTAGTAAGCTTTCGCAGAAGACGCCTTCCCACCCTTTTCAGCTATCATTCCAAGCTTAACTAAACTATCAGCACGCTTATTTGAGTCTTTAAAGCGATTGACTACAGTATCAAACGCCTGCTTAGCAGGTTCAAAATCACTCTTGTTATATAAGAGTTGTCCCAGCCAATAGTTCGCGTTAGCTGCATAAGTAGAATCAGGGTACTGCTTTATGAATCCCCTGAAAGCAGGGATCGCCTCGTCATACTTTCTCTGCTTAAGCACCAGATTAACGGCATGCTCATAACTCGCTGTTTCCCCTAAAGTAGAAGAGGAAGAACTTGAGCTAGCCTGTGGTGCTGTGACAACAGGCATTTGAGCGGACTTGGCCGATAGATTTGCGATATCTTCGTAGAGTTGGCGCTGACGCTGAAGCATCTGCTCAATTTGATAACCTTGCTGCTCATTTAAGCCACGTAGGTCGAGCACTTCCTGCTGTAGCGTTTCCAAGCGTTGCTGAGTCTGGAACTCTGACTGTTGCTTTGCTTGAAGGATCCTTTCTATACGTGCAACTCTTTCTTCAGTAGAACTACCGGTAGCATCTGCCACCGGTGCAGGTGCAGCAGACGCCGCACCTATACTAAGAAGAATTGCCGTCGTTAATACGGCTCTTTTCATAGATAAACCTACCAAACCATTAGTAAACTAAAACAGCTCGGCGATTAATCGCGAAACCATCATCTGTACGAGACATATCTAATGGCTTCTCTTCACCATAGCTGACAATACTCATTTGGCTTGGCAGTACGCCCATGCCTTGTAGGTATTTTGCAACGGCCTTCGCACGTCTCTCTCCTAACGCGATATTATATTCAGGAGTACCACGCTCATCGGCATGTCCTTCGATCATCAAGCGTACGTTTGGATGCTCTACTAAATAATTACCATGGGCTTGAAGTACTTCAGCGAACTGAGCCGATACTGCGCTGCGGTCAAAATCAAAATAGATTATGTGTTCTTTACGTAGCTCCTGATACTTTAAACGTTGTTGCTCTTCAGGAGTCAAAATTGGCGCTACGCCTCCGGTTTCAACACCACCAGTAGCTAACTCACTACCTGAACCTGATGTTGAACTAGTTGCATCAGTTTCAGACTCAGAAGTAGAGCTACAAGCACTGAGTGCCATAATCGGAAGTGCAACCAACATAGCTTTAAACAGCTTATTGAGATCCATTTTAAAATCCTTAATATTTTTTATAGTTAAAATTGTTAGAGAAAAGGTGACCATGAAGGAGACTTAACCTCCCCTTGACCTGCAGGCAATCTTGCTTTGAATCGTCCGTCCGTAGAGACTGCCCCTAAAACCTGCTTACCTTGATGTGTTGTTCCATATATCACCATAGTGCCATTCGGCGCTACACTTGGTGACTCATCGAGACGCGTTGACGTGAGTACTTGCATAAAACGCGTTTCGAGATCCATTCTTGCGATATTATACTTACCGTTAGTACGGTTTACGAATATCATACTGCGACCGTCAGGAGCAATAGAACCACCTAAGTTCCACTCCCCTTCATAGGTCAGGCGCTGCACCTTGCCCGTGGCTAATGTCACCTTATAGATTTGAGGGCGACCACCTCGTTCAGAAGTGAAGATTAAAGACTTTCCATCTGGGAACCATGAGGCTTCGGTATCGATTGCATAATGGTTGGTGACGCGTTTGAGTGCTTTGGTCGCAATATCGACCACATAGATTTCAGGCTGACCATCTTTAGATAAAGTTAATGCCAACTTCTTTCCATCTGGAGAGAAGACCGGAGCACCATTAATACCATTGAAGCTGGTGACCTTACTACGAGACTGAGTATAGATGTCCTGAATAAATATTTCGGCTTTTTTATTTTCGAAGCTTACATAAGCCAACTTACGACCATCGGGAGACCAAGAAGGTGACATCAAAGGCTCAGGTGAACGTAATAACATCTGCTCATTATGACCATCATAATCAGAGATCATTAATTGGTAGGGAGACTTCTCACCATGCTTCACAACCACATAAGCAAGACGAGTTAAGAATGCGCCACGAATGCCAGTCAACTTCTCATAAACCAAATCACTGATCCTGTGACCATACTGTCTAAATTGTGCGGCAGAGATAACCGTCTCACGACTATCGATAAGATAATCATTGCTAGACTGTGGACTGGAACTTTGTTGCATTTGGGCCTTAACCAGGTCAACTAAATCGAAAGTAACCAGATATTGATCATTACCATAGGGCTTAACTGAGCCCATCACCACCGCTTCGGCGCCGATGCTTGACCAATCTTTAGCAACAAACTGAGACACATTACTAATGTTGCGCTGAGGAAGACCTAATTCATCGAGTGGATTAAACGTGCCACTACGTATAAGGTCCGACATGACAACATCGGAGATTTGCTCAGGCGCGACCCCGGTCCCTTGCCAAACAAACGGGACTACGGCGATGGGACGTGCAGCATCCACGCCTTCGGTAATAACGATATCTAACGCGGCTCTCGCTGGTGAGCTTAAAATAATCAGGCTTAAAAAGAGCCATTTCCCCAAAGTCTTCATAGGACCCCTATTAATTGAATTCCGGTTGAACAGTTAAATTAATTTCTTTGAGCTTGTTATATACGTCTGGTTCACTCGATACAGGCAGGCGCCCAGCCTTATTAATCGCAGCCTTTGTCGCACGGCATACTACAGAATCCCCGGACAGTATCTTAGTTCCTGTAACAAAACCATCATTAGCAAGGCGAATAAAGACCCTACAACTCTTTCCGCGCATCGACTCATCAACCACTAAATTCCGCTGAATGGTCGCCCTAATCATGCTGGTATAGCGCTGCACTTCACTCATCACCTGCCTGTTACGAGTTTGAGACAGTGCGGTCTGTTCAGCAGCCAAGGCATCTTGCATCATCTGCTCTTGCAGTTGGCGCTCTCTCTCCTCCGCCTTACGTTTACGATCGGCTTCCTCTTTACGCTTTCGTTCAGCCTCCGCCTTACGTTTACGCTCATCGGCGGCTTTCTTAGCTACAGCCTCTTCCTGTTTACGTTTAGCCTCTGCCTTCTTTGCCGCTTCTTCAGAAGCCTTACGTTCTTTGTCTTTCTGCTTACGTTCAGCTTCGGCCTGCTGCGCCTTCTCATTCTCTTGTTTCTGCTTTAACTGAGCCGCTTTTGCCGCTGCCAGTGCATTCTTAGTCTCTACCTCTTTCTGTTTACGCTCACGTTCTAAAGTCTTAATTTGAGCTTGTTCGCGCTCTCTTTGTTGACGAGCCTCAGTCGCTTGGCGTTCCAATTCATCCTGGCGAGCCTTCTCTTTACGAGCTGTCTCTCTTTTCTCAGCCTTTAATTTCTCGACATGCTGAGCCACCAATTTCTGATCGACCACCACAGCCTTCATCGCCGGGGCACTCATTTGAGGCTGAGGTTTCGGCTTCTCAGAGACATCCACGCCCATGATGAGGATTACTAACACGCCAATATGAATACCAGCTGAAATGATTAAAGGTAACGTAAAATCTGATTTAGCTGCCACCGACTACTCTCCAGGTGAATCTGTCATCAAACCAACCGAAGGAACGCCTGCACCTTGTAAGCTCACCATTAGCTGGATCACTTTCTCATAGGCGATGCTTCTATCGGCTTTTACCACTACAGGGCGCTCGGGTTCCAATTGAATAATGGCGCCCACACGAATCGCGACCTCTTCAAGATCTAATGTTTCCTTAGAACTTGAACTGCCCACATCCAAAAAGTAATCCCCATCGGCATCGATAGAGGCGACGATCGGCGGCTTACTGTCGGCAGGAAGCGACTCGGATGTTGCTTGAGGAAGATCCACTTTTACGCCTTGGGTAACTATTGGCGCCGTCACCATGAAGATAATAAGTAATACCAACATCACATCGATATAAGGCACCACATTTATCTCGGCAACGGGGCGCCTGCGTTTACGCTGATAGCCCTGGTGCATTAGCTTTCATCCCTGTCACTGTATGCTTGACGATGCAAAATGCTGGAAAACTCCTCCATGAAGTTCGCATAGGACATCTCAACGCTGTCCACCTGAGTCGTGAAGCGGTTATAGGCAATAACGGCCGGAATAGCGGCAAACAGACCCATTGCCGTCGCAATCAAGGCTTCGGCAATACCTGGAGCCACCATGGCTAGAGTGGCATTTTCCACCGCACCTAAGGCGATAAAAGAATTCATGATCCCCCAAACCGTGCCGAATAGACCGATATACGGACTGGTAGAGCCGATTGTGGCTAACAGAGGTAAGTTGGTTTCCAGCTTTTCCATCTCGCGAGACAAGGATACACGCATGGCGCGATAACTACCGTCCATCACCGCCCCTGGAACCTTGCTATTAAGCTTGCTTAATCTGGCATATTCTTTAAAACCGGTATGAAACAAAGTTTCTAATCCAGTATTGCTATCTTGTCTGGACGATAACTCTTTGTAGAGTTTATTGAGATCGACTCCAGACCAAAATTTATCCTCAAACTTGAGTGCATTTTGCTTTGCAGCATTCAATAAACGACGACGTTGAATGATAACTGCCCAAGAGATCACAGACAGACTCAGCAAGGTGAGCATCACAAATTTAACTAATAAACTGGCTTGTAAAAATAACCCTATAAATGAAATTTCAGCTTCCAACTTTAAACTCCTGAACTATATTTTGTGGGATGGCACGAGGTCGCATGCGCGATAGAGAGATACAGGCGACTAAGACTTTAGCCTCACAATATATTACACCCTGCTCGTCAATTAACTTTTGTTCAAACATCAAGGATGCTTTCTTCAAGTCTATGACAACCGTTTCGACGATAAGGTTCTGCTCAAATCGAGCTGCACGGCAAAAATTTAGTTCGGCCTTTTTCACTACAAAGGCGAGATCATCGGCCAGTAGAGCAGTCTGCTTGACCCCTATGGCCTTTAACCATTCGGTACGAGCTCGCTCAAAAAAATTAAGATAATTTGAATGATAAACAACGCCACTGGCATCGGTATCTTCGTAATAGACAGAAATAGGCCAACGAAACATGAATTCTACGCGCCAATCATGAAAGAAAAATAGAGGCCTACTATACCTAGACCCAATGCAATTGTGAATGCTTGCTATGCTCAGAAGCAGGTGATAATCATAAAAAATTGTTAATAAAAAAGAGGAGCCAGGCTCCTCTTTTCTTCATCATTTCACGATTACGTGATTATCAATTAACTTTTGTCGGTATTTTTAAACCGAAACTTTCAAATAGAAAGCTATAAATATCTGCAAATTCATCGATCTTCATCGATGTTGGCTTACCAGCACCATGACCCGCCTTCGACTCGATACGCATGATGATAGGCGCATCTCCCTGCTGTTTGGCCTGCATCATGGCACCAAACTTAAAGCTATGCAGCGGAACCACTCTGTCGTCATGATCGGCTGTCATCACCATAGTCGCTGGATAACTACGCTCACTCACATTATGGTATGGAGAGTAAGCCAGCAAAGCTGGAAATTGCTCAGCAACATCGGCGCTGCCATATTCACTGGTCCAAGCCCAACCTATAGTAAACTTGTGGAACCTGAGCATGTCGAGTACTCCGACTGCGGGCAACACGGCGGCAAACAACTCAGGACGCTGAGTCAGTGCTGCTCCCATCAACAAGCCACCGTTACTACGGCCATAGGCTCCAAGCTTAGTTTTATTGGTGTAGTTCTCATCGATTAAATACTCAGCCGCCGCATAGTAATCATCAAACACGTTTTGCTTTTTATCTAGCATGCCTGCCTGATGCCAACTCTCACCATACTCGGCGCCCCCCCTTAAGTTGGGTACCGCATAGATCCCGCCCATATCCATCCAAGCTATATTAGCCGGACTGAATCTTGGCGTCAGCGAAATAGCGAAGCCACCATAGGCATAGAGCAATGTCGGGTTTGCACCATTTTTCTGCATGCCTTTCTTGTATGAAATCATCATAGGTACACGAGTACCATCTTTACTGGTGTAAAAGACTTGCTCCGAAGTATAGTCATCTGGACTGAATGACACCTTTGGCTCCGCGTAAAGAGATGATTTTCCCGTCTTAAAATCAAACCTGTAGGTAGTCTTAGGTTGCACGTAGCTATTAAAAACATAATAAAAGTAGTCTTTACTGCGCTTACCGTAGGGGCCTGCCACCTTACCTTTACCAGGAAGATTAACGTCTTGGCGCTTTAACCCATTCATGCTGAAAATGGATAGTTTACCGAGCACATCATGCAAGTAACTCACTACCAAGTGATCGTTAATAATCGCGATATTGCTGATTGGATCACTCGACTCGGCAATAACAGTCTGCCAGTTAGCTTTGTCACTACGATTAACATCGATGGCAATCACTTTACCGTTCGGTGCATCGAGATCTGTCTTAAAATAGAATACCGATTTATCATTGCCCAAGAAGCTGTATTCGGCTTCAAGATCTGTGATCAACTCCACCACTTCTGAAGGCTTCTCAAGAGACTTATAGAAGAAGCGATTACGGGTATCTGTTCCTTGAGAGATAGAAAGTAGTAAATAGTCACCAGCTTCCGAGACTTCAATACCGAAACCCCAGTCTTTATTTTGCGGACGCTCATAAACAAGCGTATCGCTCACCTGCTCTGTTCCTAGTTTATGAAAATAAACCTTCTGATTGAAGTTAACATCGGCCAGCAAGTTGCCACCAGCTGGCGCATCATAACGCGCATAATACACACCGCTATTATCTTTGTTCCACACGGCTTTTGAAAATTTAATCCATTTAAGCTCGTCACCGAGTTTAGTCCCAGTTTTGACATCGACAAATTGCCACTGTTGCCAATCCGAACCCGACTTAGACACACCATAAGCTAACGTCTTTCCATCACCACTGACCGAGACTCCAGACAGAGCCACTGTACCATCACTCGATAGCGTGTTTGGATCCAATACCACTTTCTCATCTTCATTGGCACCTTTCACATAAAGCACAGATTGTGCCTGAAGACCATCGTTCCTATAAAAGAAGGTGTTGTTACCGTGCTCGAAAGGCGCGGAGACTTTTTCATAATTCCACAGCTCGGTAATACGGTCGACCACGGCTTGCTTGTTGTCTATGCCTGACAGGTATGCTTTACCCTCCGCTTGCTGGGTTTTCACCCAAGCTTGGGTTTGCTCTGTATCTTGTTCAAGAAAACGATAAGGGTCTGCAACTTGAACACCATGAATGGTTTCTATGGTATCTCCAGCAATTGCTGCGGATGAAGCTTTTTTCTCGGATTCTTGCGGAGTAGCCTGACACCCCATAAGCGCCAAGGCTAAACTCGCTATTAATAGGTGCTGCTTTTTCAATTTGTTTTTAAATATCATATTTGCTGTCCTGCTAATATTGATGGTGTTTCTTATTATCTTTTCCCTGAGCCTAAGCCCAGCATTGAAAGCCACTATACAAGTAATTATTTGCGAGGCAACGAAAGATTATTTAATGGATAATGATTGAAGGGCTAGTCATATTAATAACCCTGTAACATGGATTAGTTAAGTAACCGTCGAATTATGCAGTTAATTTGCTTAACCAAGCGGAAATCAGCTTAATCACTGCATTTATGGATCTAGATCACACTAAGCCACATTATAAATTCTAATGAAAATTAGTATTTTTTCTAGTTTGTTAGTTCAAGTGTCTGAGCCTATACTAATCTCGTTTTCAGGAAGTATCTGTTTCACAGATATGAAAACAAGAACTCTTAATTCCCGTGTCTGACACGTGAATTCATCCCTGGTTCTTATGCTTGACTTCCTTCCTTCAATTTGTTGATTGCAATATATTATTTGCAGCCCGCTTAAGTTATTAAGCGGGCTTTTTTTTGCCCAGAATTCTTTAGTTCCCCACTTATCAAAATTTCGGTAATAAAAAGCCCAGCTCAAAAGCTGGGCCTAATCGCTAACAGATAAACGGTATGCAGAATCCTTTCTTTTCATCTATTACACATTCACTACATTGGTTTACTAATCCTAATGACAACTCGTCTGTTTCTGCCTCGTTCATCTATGGTTGCATTCGAGGCAACGTGACGACGCTCCCCATGGCCAACGGTGTAGATACGGTCTTGATTGATACCCGCCGATAAGAAGAAATTCTTCACAGAATCTGCGCGCTGCTCTGAGACTTTTTGATTACTTGAGCGACCACCATAACTATCTGTATAAGCATCGATCAATACCAGCTCTACTTCAGAATCATAGGCAAGATACTCTTGCACTTTGGCAATTTGTGCTTTGGAGAAGCGAGTTAGCTCTGAACCACCAAACTCATAGGTCAATACAGTAAAAGCAATATCGTCGAAACTATAAGGCAACAATCCTGCAAGACAAGCCTTAAAATCTCTATAATTACGATTAAAATTTACCGCAGAGAGGCCAACGGCAACCTTATTAGATTGGTTATACCAATCTGCATAGTAAAAAGTAGGCTCCATGCCGCGTTCAAGCTCGGCAAGCATTGACCAGGCAGCATTGCGTGGCACTTCACCACTGAAATATTTCTGATAGGTCAGTTCGGTGATCTCTTTAGACATGATCCCCGGTCTCCAAGCCGGTGCCATACTCATCAAGGTAGCTTGAGTAACTTGATCCGGCTTAACCCACATATCTAAAGTGAAGGTCAAGTTATGGTTTTTACCTGCTGTGCTGGTAAATACCGCTTTACCATAAGCGGGAATATCATGTTCGAGACGACATATGATCGGCGTATTGCCACTCAGCTTCCACTGAGACTGATCGAGAGAGGCAACATAATGGCGCAATTCTGCTGTCGCAAAAAAAGGCACGCATAATGTTGACGCAAGCAATACTCTAAGCCACATACTCGATACTCATATTAATTCTATTACTTAATGCTATCGGCACACTTTTACAGACCTTTAGCTTATAAAGTAGCCATTCAGACATGACAGCATTAAGCGCTTCCCTCATAATAGCGGCCTGATAACTATTTGGACACTTTCAATGAGCGAAATTTGCGACGCCAATAAATTAAATCACCGTTTTAGGGGCTATTTCCCTGTAGTCATCGACGTCGAGACTGCCGGCTTCAATTCCCAAACCGATGCGTTGCTTGAAATTGCCGTCACCATGCTGAAAATGGATGATGAAGGTGTACTCAGTTTAGACAACACTCTTCATTACCACATAGAACCTTTCGAAGGGGCTAATCTGGAACCTGACGCCCTCGCCTTCAATGGCATAGATCCGACCAACCCACTTCGTGGTGCGGTTAGCGAAAAGGAAGCCTTCCTCGAGATTTTTAAAGAAGTAAAAAAGGCTCAGAAATCCGCAGGCTGTCACAGAAGTATCATAGTCGCCCACAATGCAGCCTTCGATCATGGCTTTGTTTCCAAGGCGATTGAACGCTGTGCGCTAAAACGTACGCCTTTCCATCCTTTCGCCACGTTCGATACTGCCGCACTTTCTGGTTTAGCACTGGGCCATACTGTACTCGCCAAAGCTTGTTCAATTGCAGGCATAGACTTCGATAATAGCGAAGCTCACTCGGCGCTTTACGATACTGAACGTACCGCCGAGTTATTCTGTCATATCGTCAATAAGTGGAAAGCACTAGGTGGATGGCCATTAGCGGTTAATCATGACCTTGATGCAGCAGCTGAAGAGACAAACTAGATACCAAAGCTTAACGACAAAACGGCCTCATGGCCGTTTTTTTATGTCTGCGCCCCTGACATCAGGCACAAAAAAACCGCGATAAACGCGGTTTTTTTATGCTTTAGACTACCGATAATCGATTAAGATTATAGAGAATCAGCATTATCAGTTAGGTAAGAAGCAACGCCTTCTGGGCTTGCGTCCATACCTTTGTCGCCTTTTTCCCAACCAGCAGGACAAACATCACCGTGCTCTTCGTGGAACTGAAGTGCATCGATCATACGTAGCATTTCGTCGACGTTACGACCTAGTGGAAGATCGTTAACCACTTGATGACGAACCATGCCTTCTTTGTCGATTAGGAAAGAACCACGGAAAGCAACACCAGCTTCTGGATGCTCAACGTCGTATGCTTTACAGATCTCATGCTTAACGTCAGCAACTAGAGTGTACTGAACTGGGCCTATGCCGCCTTCAGCGACTGGAGTGTTACGCCATGCGTTGTGAGTGAACTGTGAATCGATTGAAACACCAATCACTTCTACGCCACGCTTCTTGAATTCTTCAATGCGGTGATCGAAAGCGATCAGCTCAGATGGGCAAACAAAAGTGAAATCAAGTGGGTAGAAGAACACTACCGTTGGCTTGCCTTTAATCGCTTCAGCTAGGTTAAAGCTATCTACGATTTCGCCGTTACCAAGTACAGCTGCTGCAGTAAAATCAGGTGCCGGACGGCCTACTAATACGCTCATTTTATATCTCCATCTATGGATTGAAAAAACGTTTTTCGTTTTAAATCTTATGGCATTATAGGCAGTGTTTTCTTGCATACAAGCTTTTTGCGACGAATATCACCTTTATTAATTGAATCTTCATCTCTTCGTATATTAAGGCATCGCAATAGACTTATGGACACTGAGGTTATTTACAAAAAACCACCATTTATATCCACGCTAAGTTAACAAGTGCCCAGTTTTAACAGATATATCCTCTGTCTACTGGACAAGGCAAGCCTAGCTAGGCAAGAATGTCTGCCCAACTAAAGATAAGAAAGAATCTATTGATATGAACGCAGTCGTCATCGCAGTTTGCCTTATGCTAGGACTCAGTTTAGCTCGGGTAAATGTTGTAATCGCACTCACGGTAAGTGCACTAGTCGCAGGTCTGGTTGGGGGGATGAGTCTTCAACAATCGGTAGATGCTTTTAACACTGGCCTAGGTGGTGGCGCACAGATTGCGTTAAGTTACGCATTGCTTGGCGCTTTTGCCGTCGCTCTGTCACATTCGGGCTTAACCACGCTCATTTCCAGAAAGGTGATCGCCTTACTCGGCAAAGAGCAGAACGGCGCGAATATGAATCGCGTTCGTTGGATCCTATTGCTGGCTATTCTGGCTATGGCGGTTTCTTCTCAGAACCTGCTGCCAATCCACATTGCCTTTATCCCCATTCTTATTCCACCACTATTACATGTCATGTCTAAGCTAAAATTGGACAGACGTTTGGTGGCCTGTGTACTCACCTTTGGCTTAGTGACTACCTACATGATATTGCCCGTTGGCTTCGGTGGTATCTTCTTAAATGACATATTACTGGCCAACCTCAACAGCAATAACCTCAATGCCGTACGAGAGCAGATACCCACAGCCATGATGATCCCTGCAATGGGCATGATAACGGGTTTATTAGTGGCGGTATTTATCAGCTACAGAAAGCCCCGTGAATATAAAGAAGAGAAGATTCTAGCCGCCGAGCCCGAAGAGACTGTAAGCGGTCGTAATATTGCCATCGCAGCTGTAGCTGTCGCATCGACGCTCGCGGTGCAGTTAATTACAGGCTCAATGATTTTCGGCGCCTTGATAGGTTTTATTATCTTCAGCTTCTCTGGCGCACTTAAGCATGTTGCCGATCAGGATATCTTTAACCAAGGCGTGCGCATGATGGCCAACATTGGCTTTATCATGATCTCTGCAGCCGGATTTGCTGCAGTAGTCAAAGAGACTGGTGATGTGAGCAGTTTAGTCGAATCTCTGAGCACTATCATAGGTGACAATAAAGCCCTCGCCGCCTTCTTGATGTTACTCGTGGGCTTACTCATTACCATGGGTATTGGCTCATCTTTCTCTACTATCCCGATTATCGCCACTATCTATGTGCCACTGGCCATGAGTTTTGGGTTCTCAGTCACCGCCACGATTGCGCTCGTAGGTACTGCTGCGGCGCTCGGGGATGCAGGCTCGCCAGCCTCTGACTCCACATTAGGCCCCACTGCAGGTCTGAACGCCGATGGACAGCACGATCACATTAAAGACAGTGTTATCCCAACCTTTATTCACTACAACATTCCATTATTAGTGTTTGGCTGGATAGCGGCTATGGTGCTGTAGCACAAAGTTTCGAGATTCGAGATTCGAGATTCGAGATTCGAGATTCGAGATTCGAGCAAGATGAAAAACAAAAAGGAGCCACTCGGCTCCTTTTTTCAATTATAAACCAACAACATAAGCTAGCGATTAGCTTAATTTAAGTTTATATCGCAGTGTTTATGACTGCCTTTATTGAGACTACTTAGTGCCGAATATCTTATCACCAGCATCACCAAGACCTGGCAGAATGTATCCCTGCTCGTTCAGGCAATCATCGATAGAGGCCGTGTAAAGCTCAACGTCTGGGTGAGCCTTCTCTAATGCTGCAACCCCTTCAGGCGCTGCAACTAAAACCAAGGCTTTAATCGCAGTACAACCACGGTCTTTTAACAGATCGATAGTTGATATCATTGAACCACCTGTCGCCAGCATAGGGTCTACAACCAATGCGATACGAGAAGGCATGTCGCTGGCAAGCTTTTCAAAGTAAGGTACAGGCTGAAGCGTCTCTTCATCGCGGTACATACCAACAACTGAGATGCGTGCACTCGGAATATTTTCAAGTACACCGTCCATCATACCAAGGCCTGCACGAAGAATCGGCACAACTGTGACCTTCTTGCCTTTAATCTGTTCCACTTGAACCGGACCATTCCAACCTTCAATGGTGACAGTTTCGGTATCAAAATCAGCAGTCGCTTCGTAGGTCAGCAGGCTACCCACTTCCGCAGCTAACTCACGGAAACGCTTAGTGCTAATATCACCTTCGCGCATTAAGCCTATTTTATGACGTACTAATGGGTGTTTAACCTCGACAACTTTCATTTTTTTCTCCTGATTTTTAGCATCGTGACAAGCAAATTAACGAGATTTTAGTTTATTTGTCCGCAATGGAAAACATAAAGTTTTAAAAACACGATAAATCGTGAGCTATGTCCGCTGTAAATAGCGAAATCTTCGCTTTCGAGGCCTGTCACAAACTGGTAGAATAGCGCCGCATAAAATCCAATAATCATTCTGTACCCGAGAGGATCTTCGTGAGCACTCCTACACAGCTTAGCTATAAAGATGCAGGTGTCGATATCGACGCCGGAAATGCACTAGTCGATAATATTAAAACTGCCGTGAAACGTACCCACCGTCCAGAAGTTATGGGCAACTTAGGTGGATTCGGCGCTCTTTGTGAGCTTCCGACTAAGTACAAACACCCAGTGCTTGTTTCTGGTACCGATGGTGTTGGCACCAAGTTAAGATTGGCAATCGACTTTAAGAAGCACGACACTGTCGGTATCGACCTTGTCGCCATGTGCTCTAACGATTTAATCGTTTCAGGCGCCGAGCCACTTTTCTTCCTCGATTACTATGCAACGGGCAAGCTAGACGTTGATGCTGCCACTGCAGTCGTAAAAGGCATTGCCGAAGGCTGTGTACAGTCAGGCTGTGCACTTATCGGTGGTGAAACAGCCGAGATGCCAGGCATGTATGAAGGTGATGATTATGATCTAGCCGGCTTCTGTGTCGGTGTTGTAGAAAAAGCAGACATCATCGACGGCACTAAAGTCGTTGCCGGTGACTCACTCATCGCCCTAGCCTCAAGCGGTCCTCACTCAAACGGTTTTTCATTAATCCGTAAGGTACTCGAAGTCAGCAAGGCTAACCCTCAAGATGATCTTGAAGGCAAGCCACTGATAGACCACCTGCTTGAGCCGACAAAAATCTACGTGAAATCACTGCTTAAGTTACTCGAACAAACCGATGTACACGCTATGGCACACATCACAGGCGGTGGATTCTGGGAAAACATCCCACGCGTCCTTCCTGATGACTGTAAAGCCGTTGTTAAAGGTGATTCATGGCAGTGGCCAAGCATCTTCAACTGGATGATGGAAAACGGTAACATTTCTGAATTCGAGATGTATCGTACCTTCAACTGTGGGGTGGGTATGGTTGTCGCACTGCCATCTGAAAAAGTTGAAGCAGCACTTGAGCTTCTAAATGCTGAAGGCGAGCAAGCTTGGCTAATCGGTGACATAGCTAAGCGCAGTGGTGACGAAGAGCAAGTGGAGATCCTGTAATGTCCTCAAGCTGTCGCGTTTTAGTATTAATCTCAGGTAATGGTAGCAACTTGCAGGCGATCATCGATGATTGTGATGATCACCTCGAAGCTGAAATCGTCGGTGTTATCAGTAACAAGCCCGATGCTTACGGTCTTATCCGTGCTCACCAGAGCGAGATTGATACTAGCTGTGTGATTGTTCGAAAGGATGAAGCAAGATCTGAATATGACGCTCGATTAAAGCTTGCCATAGACAGATATCAGCCAAATCTGATTGTCTTAGCCGGCTTTATGCGGATATTAAGCGATGAATTTGTACAAGGTTTCGAAGGACGAATGATCAATATTCACCCTTCTCTTCTGCCTAAGTACACAGGGCTTAATACCCACCAGCGTGCTATCGATGCTAAAGACACCGAACATGGCGCCAGCGTACACTTTGTGACGCCGGAGCTAGACTCGGGTCCTGTCATTTTGCAGGCTAAGGTGCCTGTCTATGATGAAGATACCGCCGATACCTTAGCTGAGAAAGTTCATCAGCAAGAGCATGCTATCTATCCTATGGTCGTTAAATGGTTTAGCCAGAATCGACTCGAGATGAAAGATGGTCAGGCATTTCTCGACAGTAAAGCACTCGAAAACATGGGCTACGCTGCGGACTAATAAGCTTCCACAGACAAATCGATAATATAAAGGCGTTGAATTTGATTCAGCGCCTTTTTTATTGCGTCGACAAGGTACTAGATAAGTCGACCGATTCTCCTCCATAAACTCATCATTACCATTAGATTCATGTATATATTGATGTTAATGTTACCTGTAACATTATAGTGAGAACATGTATGAGCGCAGCACAAAAAACCAGGCCAACCCTTCAGAATATTGCCGACAAAATCGGCATCACTAAGATGACGGTTTCACGCTACCTGCGCGACCCTAATTCTGTTGCAAAAAATACCCGAGCCAAGATTGCCAAGGAGATAGAAGCCACAGGCTATATTCAAAACCGCGCTCCTGCCATGTTGTCCAAATCATCTAGCAAGGCCATAGGCATTTTACTGCCTTCACTATCAAATCAAGTTTTCGCGCGCTTTACTCAGGGAATAGAAGAGGTCACTAAAGCTCATGGCTATGAAACGCTCATCGCCCACTTTGGCTACAGTGAAATAGAAGAAGAAAATAAGGTCGCCTCCCTGCTCTCTTATCAGGTTGATGGGCTCATACTCACGGAAACTTCACACACAAAGCGCACCTTACAGATGATACGTACAGCTGGCATACCAGTTGTTGAAGCCATGGAGCTACCTCAAACGCCCATAGATATGGCCGTAGGCTTAGATCATCAGGCAGCTGCGTATAAAGTTGTCACCCAGATGCTCAACTCTGGCAAGAAACAGATAGCCTACTTCGGTGCGCGTTTAGACAGTCGCACTAAACTCAGAATGCAAGGTTACACTCAAGCCGTAGAAGCTCAGGGACATAAACCCATTTATGTACTGACAGAGGAGCACTCAAGCTTTTCAATTGGTGCAAGTCTGCTCGAACAAGCACTCAAACAATACACAAACCTCGACGGGGCCTTTTGCACCAATGATGATATTGCCGTCGGCATCATGATCGCCGCGCAGCAAAAAGGCATCCAGGTGCCCAAGCAGTTAAGCCTAGTAGGCAATAATGCCTTAGACATAGGGACTGTGATGAGCCCAGCGCTAACCAGCATCGACTCCCCTCGCTATGAAATTGGCAGGAAAAGTGCCGAGCTGATTATCAATGCTTTGGCCGATGACCGAAGTGAACAGAAGGTGTTCGACTTAGGCTATAGCATTTCTGCGGGCTCAAGCCTGTAATGCTATAGCTAATGAGATATCCAGCTGCATCTACACTGAATATCTCACCAGAAAGGCGCGTACTCAACAACGCGGAGATCTGCTACACTCCCTTGGTTACTTTTTAATTTAAGATCAATTTGTTATGCAGCGTCCTCCACTACGTCAAGCCAAAACCATCGACAACGTTTTTAATAGCGCTTATTGGCACCTAGGTCAGCAGGATTTTACCATTAATGAAATTCGCACCAAGCTTGAGCGTAAAACCGAAAACCAAGATTGGATTGAGACCGTACTAGCCAAACTAATAGAGAACGGTTACTTAAAAAATGACTATGACTTTGCTGTACGCTATTGCGAGGTGGCCTTTAGTAATGAGCTCGGTACAGGTGCAATAAAACGTAAATTACGACTACGCGGCGTCCCTGTTACAGAGATTGATGCGGCTATAGAGCAAGTGATGGACGAGCAAAAAGTTGATGCCTTTGCTATGGCTACATCTAGACTGCTAAACAAGTTTGATAACTTTTATGGTACCAACAAAGAAAAAGTCTATGCCCAGATGACCACCAAAGGGTTTTCTCGAGTAGAAATTGATCACGCATTATCACAACATCCAGAACGTGAAACACTGCGCAGTAAACTAGCCGTAAAAGCAGACAAAATCGACTTACAAACTGAAATAATTAAACTTTTTAACAAAGGGAAAGGTGAAACCCTTATCCTGCAGGAGCTAAAACAGCGACTGATTGATGTAACCAACTTTGAAGATACCTTGTATCAATTAACGCTGACAGATGATGTCGATTTTTATCAAAGCTGTAAAAATGAGCTGGCCAAAAAGCGCTATGATTTATCGGACTATAAAGAAAAGTCGAAAGCCTATGCCTATTTATCCCGTAAAGGGTTCGGCAGTGATGAAATAAAAGAAGCAATGAACCCGGATGATGACATCTAGAAAAAAAAAATAACTGATACACCCTACTTTTCTCCTTGTACTAGTGCAGTTCAATATTAAAAAACATCAAGGGAGCTTCGACTGACAATCATGGGGGTCTTGGTTGTTGGTTGATAACTAGCCTAGCCAGCTTGAAACCCTGCTTCCTATGGATGCTTTAGGCCCTTCTCAAGTGTGTAGCGAGCGCTTCAATGATGTTATTAAGCCTCCTAGAATTAATGCCCTGAATTTACCGGTTGATTATCTGCATGGGTATGATTTAGCGCTAAACAATAACCAGACTAAAATTGAACTAAATATTGATATGATGTCAGGTCCGCTTAACCTTTACTGTATTACGTTAGAGAATGTTTAATATGGATAAATTAATCTAGCTAAATGCCGAAAATTAGTAAATAACACTCAAAAATAGATAACAGCTCAGTACAACAACCAACCACAACACCATACTCCCCAGCGGATAGCCCCTTAATAGTAAATCAGTCAACAGGCTATATTTTTTTGACATAAAAACAAAATTACTCTCTATTTTATTGATAACTCGCTGACGTAATTTTTTGTCCATCTTCCAAATAGTTGCAAATATTGATCTCAATATCGTCGGGAAAAACCGTCGATAAACCCAATCGAAATCCAAATTGGTAGAGGGTCGTTCTGGCGGGTAAATTCCTCTCAGGTTCAGCCAAACAAAAGCTAATGCAGAAAAAAATAATAATTGAGTTTGTGCCAGTACATGGGTGGCATCGTAGGGGTTATAGCCAGTCTCGTATGGTAATAGTGAATACAAAGCTGCAGGATAAATACCTATAGCGATACACAAGCCAGCTGCTATCAGCATCGCCATTATCATATTGTTGGAAGGGTCGCTGGTACGAATGCCAGAGTCATGAGCAAAAAAGGCAAAGTAGGGGATTTTAATACCTGCATGGTGAAATACACCTGCAGAGGCAAACAAAAGTATTAACCATATCCAATCATAGCCGTTTTCTAAGGCTGCTGACATCACCATTGACTTGCTCACAAAACCGTTAAAAAGTGGAAATGCCGAGATAGATGCTGCACCGACCATGCATAATACTGTGGTTTTGGGCATAGATTTATAAAGCCCACCTAGCTCTGAGCCATTAATGCGACCAGTCTTATGCAATACCGCTCCCATAGACATAAATAAAAGGCCTTTAAAAATAACATCATTGAATGCATGTGAGACGGCGCCGTTGATAGCCAACGCCGTACCAATACCAATTCCGACCACCATAAAACCTAACTGGTTGATCAGGCTATAGGCTAATACTCGGCGTAAGTCATTTTCAATTACAGCAAAGAAAATAGGAAAACAGGTCATAACCGCACCGATATAGACCAATAACTCAGTCCCTGGGTAGCCTCTAGCCAATGCGTACACTGCAACTTTTGTGGTAAAAGCGCTAAGAAAAACAGTACCAGTCACTGTTGCTTCGGGATAGGCATCGGTAAGCCAATTGTGTGCCAAAGGAAAAGCACATTTAATCCCAAAGGCGATAAATATTAGCCAGCCAGCAATACCATCCAAGCCAAGATAAGTAAACTCAAGCGTTGCATTGTCAGCAAAATAAAAGACGGCACCAATTAACAGAAGTACGCCAGACAAGACCTGAATGATTAAATAACGCATGGCGGCTGCATAAGATCGTCGCGTTCTACGTGCCAAAATAAGAAACACCGAAGTAAAGGCTAGCAACTCCCAAAAAACAAATAAGGTGATCAAGTCACCAGCAAAAACAGCGCCCAAACCGCTACCGGCATACATCATAGCGGCGACTTGTTGACTAGTGTCTCGTACATGCAGAGAATATATAATGGCGATAAAGGCTGCGATATGAAAAATATAACCAAACATCAGGCTCAATTTATCCACTCGATAAGGGAGCAGTTCAAAGCTCAGAAAGGTAAATTGAAGATGGATACCTTCA
This sequence comes from Shewanella psychrophila, assembly GCF_002005305.1. Taxonomy (NCBI): domain Bacteria; kingdom Pseudomonadati; phylum Pseudomonadota; class Gammaproteobacteria; order Alteromonadales; family Shewanellaceae; genus Shewanella; species Shewanella psychrophila. The sequence goes on along the minus strand of NZ_CP014782.1, from coordinate 521,871 downwards.
GGCACTGTCCATAGTTGCAGCATACTAATGACCGGGATAATGGTCATTATCACAGCACGCAAAAAACCCCGCGTTGCTAATGCAATTAATGCACTAATAAAAAATGGTACAAATGGAGGTATTTCAAGCATCCACATCATGCCCCTCCTCTTTTGCCCTGTGCTGGCTTAAGTCTTGCCTCTCTCCCTTACTTTTTGGTTTATAATCAATACCTTCATCATTATAGTAATCTTGCCCACGCATTAAAAAACGGCGCATCCAACTGGCGACTAATACCAGAGCTACGCATCCCAAGAAACCATAAATAGGATAAAAAGCCCATAGACGCTCCCAGTGATGACTCACATGACGATGAATAACAAAATCTAAAATCAGCAACAGCGCACAACAAACATAAAGGCAATTTAATAGTCGCTTGACATTTTTAACCTCATCAAAGATGTGCTTTTTTTTACTTTCCACCTGCAACTCCTTAGGGCTCCAAAATGGACCTTGCCAAGTCGAATATAGGTTGCGGATAAATAAACAACAATAAACAACCAACTGTAGTTATACCTATAGCGATAAGTGCAGCTGGCGGCGCTTCTTTTAATTGAAAAGTACTTAACGTGTTACGTGAATCAAGCTGCTGATGAGATAAAGAGTGAGAGAAAAAAGCGTTAAAAGGTATAGGTAATAGATAGGCGATATTCATCAAAGAGCTCAGCAACAATACCAGCATTAAAATAAACTGCTCAGATTCCACCGCCCCCAGCAGCAAGTACCACTTGCTCCAACTTCCGCCAGTAGGTGGTACACCAATGATACTAAGACTGGCAATAAAAAAAGCTGCCATAGTGAGTGGCATCTGTTTTCCAAGGCCGTGCATTTCACTGACATTTGATTTTTGTGTCGTGACTAGTATTGCGCCTGCGCAGAAAAATAGCGTGATTTTGCCAAAGGCATGCATAACAATATGCATGGCACTACCAACCACCCCTGATGATGTCGCTATCAGCGCCCCGATAGTGACATAGCCCAATTGACTGATCGTTGAATATGCCAATCTTGCTTTTAAGTTATCTTGACGCATTGCGATGATAGAGGCGATAAAAACGGTAACACCCACAATGTAAAGTAGAAACTGAGTTGAGGGCAAAATAGCTAACAAGTCCAAGCCAAAAATGAGCACACAGACTTTCAATACTGCAAATACACCGGCTTTGACGACAGCAACGGCATGAAGTAATGCACTCACAGGTGTTGGTGCAACCATAGCTGCTGGTAGCCATAGATGAAAAGGCATGATTGCGGCTTTGCCTATTCCAAATATAAATAGCACTAACACCCCACCCGCTAGCAGCTTATTGACACTAGGGTCAAAGACCCCACCATGAGTAAAATCGAGCGTTCCAGCCACCAGCCAGGTACAGACAATTGCCAATAAAAAAAAGACTATTGAGGTGCTTAACAAAAGCCCCAAATAGATCCTCCCTGCTTTTTTCGCATTCTCAGTCCCCGAATGTGACACTAATGGATAAGTTGATAAAGTTAACAATTCATAGAAAATAAACAGAGTGAATAAGTTGGCAGCAAAGGCTACTCCCATTACCGTCCCAATAGCGACAGAAAAATAACTATAGAATCGGGTTTGATTTTTCTCATGGTGACCCCGCATATAGCCAATGGAATAAATGGTTGTAATTATCCACAGGAAGCTGGTGAGCAGTGCAAATAATATCCCCAGTGGTTCTATTGAGAAACTGAGTGTTAGACCAGGCATCAACTCCCACCAAAAAACGTTGATTATCTCGCCCTTAATAATGCCCTGATATAACTTAATGACGCAATAAAGAACAACTAACCCCATAGCAATAGAAACTGCCTCACGCAGGTTAGGCTTATGGCCAGTTAGGGCTATTGGTATTGTGGCGAGCAGGGGTAATACAATGCACAGTTGCAGCATCGTCTCCAAAGACAGACTCATGGTATCACCAGCCCCTGAGCTTGAAGCAGACTTTCAGAGGCTGAATGTGCAACCTCGACGCTTAAACGTGTATCGATACCGAAATAGATATTCGCTATGACTAATAACCAGATAGGGATCAAAAAAGCCAAAGGCGCTTCATTCACTGTACTATTTGTAGAAAGGGATGGCTTAAAATATGCTGCTTCAATTATTTTCCATACATAAACAAGCGTCAACAATGACCCAATCAAAATAAGCACAGCAACTGGCCACCACCCTTTTTCTATTAGCGCACTAAGTAAATACCATTTACTCACAAATCCAACCGTCAACGGCATGCCTATTAAACTTAAACCAGCAACAAGTATCGCAGCCATAGTGAGTGGCATTTGCTGCCCTAGCCCTTGAAACTGGTTAATTTGCACACTACCAATACGGTACACCACTGCGCCTAAGGCTAAAAAAAGCGCACCTTTCATTAATGCGTGATTAAATATATGCAATAACGCGGCAGTTAGACCTGTAACGCTACTGATACTGAAGCCGATTACCATATAACCAATTTGAGCAATACTCGAATAAGCAAAGATTTGTTTAACATTAGTCTGAAAAATAGCGGCTATTGAGCCTACAAAAATCCCCAGCAGCCCCAGTGTCATAAATAGAAATTGCAGCGGTAACGTAGTAAAAGAAAAAGAGACACCAAACACCGAATAGGTAAAACGGATCAATAAATAGAACGCAACTTTTGTAGCAGTAGCGGCTAAGAAAGCCGTCACTATAGACGGTGCATAGGTATAAGCGTTTGGTAGCCAAAGATGCAATGGGAATAAAGCCAGTTTCAAACAAACGCCGGTAATAACAAAAGCAAAAGCAGTTAATACCGTTTTAGTTTGAGCGACTTCAGGCAAACGAGCAGCAAGGTCCGCCATATTTAATGTCCCTGTCATTTGGTACATAAGACCTATACCAATCAGGATAAATGTGGCGCCAATCGTCCCCAGAATTAAATATTGATAGGCAGCCCAAAGTGCGCGTCGATCCTTACCGAGGGCAATCAGTGCATAGGAAGAAAGCGAGGATATCTCAAGAAAAACAAATACGTTAAACGCATCACCAGTGACAACAACGCCCAGCATGCCAGTCAGAGATAATAAGTACAAGATATAGAAGTGGGTATGTTTTTCTGCTGGGATTTCTTTGTTAATGCTGGTTTGAGCCGCGAATAAAACTAGCGTACTCATTGCTGAAATGATCAACAATAAAAAGCCATTTAGCTTGTCAATACGATATTCTATCCCCCACGGGGCATCCCAGCCTCCCAGTTCATAAATAATGGTACCTGACATCAGCACTTGCTGTAAAAGTAAGGCGCTGACAATAAAAGATAAACCACTCACTATTAACGCAAATAACCATACTAAACGAGCACGACTTAATAACACGCACACAGGCGCTCCTATGAGCGGTACTATCACTTGCAAAATCGGCAAATGTGCTAACATCAGTATGGGTCACTTCTGGGGTCAAGTTCATCTGGTTCTGACGCTTGCTTTTTATTCTGCTCTTGAATACTTTCTTCTTCGATACTGTTATAAGCTTCTTTAATACGGATCGTCAAAGCGAGCGCTAGAGCCGTAGTGGCAATGCCAACCACAATCGCTGTAAGAATTAAAACATGAGGAAGCGGGTTAGCGTATTGGCTAACGTTAGCCATTAAGATCGGGGCGGTACCTCCGTCCACCTTAGCCATACTTATATAAAAAATAAAAACTGAGGTTTGGAAAATGGTTAAACCGACAATTTTTTTGATTAAGTTGCCGTGAGCAATGACGATATAAAGCCCTATCATCATTAAAACGACAACAATCCAATGATTAAATAGACCCATCAACATAACACTCCCCCTCTTACCTTTGTTTGAAGCTTAAGTATCCTTATTTTTCTGAAGTACTTTTTTGAAGTTCTTTTCTGCCTGCAAAGTTGAAAAAGATGGTGATCATGACTGACGCAACAGTAATACCAACTCCCAGCTCAATAAATAAAATACCCAAATGTTGACCACTAATTGGATTGGAAGCTAACACATTGTAATCAAGGAAGTTCCCTCCATTTAATAAAGATACAAGTCCAACACTGCCATATAATAGAACCCCAAAAGCAGCAACTAATTGGCTCACGGTTTGATTTATGACACGACGTGCACTCGTTAAACCGAATAGCAAGGTATATAAAATAATAGCCGCAGCAAAAATCACCCCGGCCTGAAATCCACCTCCAGGACCATAATCTCCATGAAACTGTACATACAGTGCAAATAACATGATAAATGGGAGCATCATTTTGCTTACAATACGTAAAATGAGTTGTTGTTTATGCATCGAGTCATTTATTGCAACCATTGGTTTCTTCTCGCCTCGACCACCAACAGTCATCAACAGAGCTGATACCCCCACACCAGCAGTAAAAATAACAACCAATTCGCCAAAAGTATCAAACGCTCTATAACTTGCGAGCACCGCTGTGACCACATTAACAACACCGACTTCTTGCATCGAATCGTTAAGATATCTTGGCGCAATGTGAATATGAATGGGCGCATCTCCCGCCCCCATATAAGGCATATCTAGAGTGCCGTAAATCAACATACCGCCTGTGAGCATAACCACAAGTAATGCCCCAAATGGTCTATTGCGAACGGGATGCTCAGAGCGCTGGGTCAAACTAATCACCACTAACATCAATAATGTGGAGATCCCTGCGCCGACAGATGCCTCTGTAAATGCCACATCGACTGCATCCATCACGACAAAAAAACTCGCAGAGACTAGACCATATATCCCTGTTAACATGACTACAGCAAACAGATCTTTCAGGCGCGCTACCTCGATTGCAATAACAACAAGTAATGCCAATAAAACGAAGTTTATGACCGATTCGATGACTTACCCTCCTTTTTAGCAATTATCATCTTGTCGTGATCATGTTTAATAACCATAGGCATTAGGCCATTATGAATCGCAGTTTTGGCTAATGCATGGCTTGCTGTCGGGTTTATAAATAAGGTCACCACAAGAATAATCAGCAGTTTTATCAAAACTAAACTGTTTGGGCTCTGCAATATTAAACCTAGTAAAATCATCGCGGCAGCAAGTGTATCTGTGACTCCAACCGCATGTATTCGAGTATAAAAGTCAGGAAACCTTAGAATGCCAACGCCCCCTGATATACATAAAAAACTCCCAATAAATAAAAAAATAGCACTGATAAAGCTAAAGATAGTCATCGCATCAAACGTCATTTTTGCCTCCTTTATCTGAAGGCTTGATGTCAAAATCTTTCAACTTAAAGCTATCTGAATAACGTAATATTGCTATTACGCTGATAAAATTAATCAGGACATACACTATTGCAATATCGAGAAATTCTGGACGCCCCATTACAAAACCGAGTAAAGACAGTAGGAGTACCGTTTTGGTGCCGAACATATTGACAGCCAGAATTCGGTCATAAAGTGTTGGCCCTAAAATCGCTCGAATGATCGCTAAAATCATAACGACAAGAATGGCAAGTGTAGCCGCAATTAACATTTGCTTTCCAAATGGCAAACTCGTCGATCCATTTCACCGGTGTTTAACACTTCCACATTGCGTTGAAATAAAGCATGAACAATAAGACAATCGCCAACTAAATCGACTGTCACTGTTCCTGGAGTCATGGTAATGGAGTTTGCATAAATTACTTTTCCAACATCAGTGACTTGGCTCGATTTAATTGTTGCTAAAACAGGTGAAATTGAAGCGTTCCCTAACCAGATACTTTTGACTACAGTAATATTAGCTATAACCAACTCTTTGAAAAGCCATAAAAAATAGCCAAAGATCTTAAGTGAAAGATGTATTGGCTGAGACTCATGGTCAACCACATCCATTCTGTGTGCTATATATAGAACACAAGTAATAGACACTGCTCCAAGAAGCAGCATTAAAATAGAACTGTGACCCGACATTAACCCCCAAAAAGCAGTTAACGTCAGAAATAAACTGAGTGTATGTCTCATAAGAACAGCCTGTACTAAAACTTATTAATGTCACCTTTCTACGCTAATTAGCGCCAGTAAAGTCGTTTACAATAGCTTGTAGAATCCCTGCTATTCTCACCTAAATCATATTGAGGGGACATTTAGATGCAATTGACAACCCCAAAGCCATGTTCTTTAATTACATTAATACTAGCTGATAATCCGGATGGCTCTCTGATTTTCAAACTTATATTTATGACTAAACGCTCTGTCGTTTAAAGAGTTTCTTGACTTAACGTATAAACAGCCACTTGCGTTTTATGACTTAGATTTTTAATAGCAATCAAAGAATATGGGTGAAAGAGGAGTTTGAATCATGAAAAAGCACGTTTTGGTGATAACAAATATCAAAAGTGATGATTTACTTCCCCTAGAGAAAGCTCGAGATATTATTCACCCCTTTGATGCTTCGGTGGAGGTCATTAAGTTTCTTCACAGCACAGACCAATTAGATACTTCTATAGAACAGCTTAAAGACTCACTCAATTCTACAGTGGATAAGGTTTTTGATGATGCTTCAGAAATCACTAGCCAAGTCATTTATAGTGATAACATTGCCGACTGGGTCGTTAATCGTTGCCAACAGACTTCTGTCGATCTTGTTATCAAAACTGGACACCGAAGTGAATCATTGTTTCATACCCCATGCGACTGGCAGTTAATTCGACACCTACCTTGCCCAATACTCATCGCTTCTCATGTAAAGTGGAAAAGTAAAGCCAATATTTTGCTAACTGTCGATTTGTCTGAAAACAAAATAATGCACCAAGAACTTAACAGCCTAACGCTGAATTGGGGAAAAGTTTGGTCGCAAGTGACCCATACAGAGCTACATGCCATGTACAGTATCCCTGTTGCTAACTCATTATTAGAGCTTGGTATCGTAGATAAATATACTGTCAAGCAAGACAATGCCGCCGCTGTTCAACAAAAAATGAACAGTTTATTAAATCAGTTTGAGTTGGATTCAGTGACTAGTCATATTATAGCTGGTCCCCCCGTTAGAACCATTCCACATGTTGCGAATGAACTACACTCTGATTTAGTGGTTATGGGGACAATTGGCCGCGAAGGCGTGAGCGGTTTTTTGTTGGGCAATACCGCAGAAAAAGTCCTACATCATTTACGAACCGATTGCTTGATTATAGGCCCTCCTCAAGTAAGCACTTAAGCTAAAGTAATAGGCCTGCTGTATTTAATGCAGCCATAGCACGACTGATGACCTCTTCTTGAGAACCATCAATATTCACTACCATCACTTTTGATTCCAATTGTGGATCTTCTAAGGTATTGAACTGACTGGTGACCATGCTCTCTTTCATAAAATGGCCCTTTCGCTGACGCATTCTATCTAAGATCAACGCCATATCACCGTGTAAATGCACAAAATAGACATTTTGATTGCCATCACGAATGATATCGCGATAATTTTTCTTCAGCGCAGAGCAGACGATAATCCCGACTTCGTTCTTAGTTTCTATGCTGTATGCAGCATCTCTTATCCTTTCCAGCCAAGGGCCTCTATCCTGATCATTTAACGGCTCACCCTTCGCCATCTTGATGATATTTTTCTTAGGATGCAGATCGTCACCATCGATAAACTTTGCAGCTATCATCTCAGCAATCTGACTTCCCACAGTGCTTTTTCCGCAACCACAAACACCCATAACGATAATACTTTTACCAAGCATATAACTTCCTCTACCTTCAGAGTGACCCAAGACGACATTTTGCTATTCAGATTAAAAATAGTACTTTACACAAGTAGTGTTACGGGTAACATGTTACCCGTAACCAAGAGATTTGTGAACTAAAACACAAACAAACTTACCCCTTACACGAGATAGGTATCATTATGAACCTGATGGCTCAAACAGCAGATCCAACATTTCTACTTAGTGTCGCGGTGCTAGCTATCGCTGCTCTGCTCATCTTAATCATTAAATTAAAAATCCATGCTTTTGTTTCTCTTACCCTAGTGAGCTTCGCTACCGCCATCGTCACCGGCGTATCATCTCAAGACGTTGTGCCGACTATGATGAGTGGGTTCGGCGGCACCTTGGCATCAGTAGCCTTGCTCGTTGGCCTCGGCGCCATGATAGGCAAGATATTGGAAGTGACGGGCGGCGCTAAGGTATTGGCCGATAAGCTGGTTGGACGTTTTGGTGAGAAGAACGCGCCACTCGCCTTAGGTATTGCATCCTTGCTGTTTGGCTTTCCCATCTTCTTCGACGCAGGCCTCATTGTGATGATGCCCATCATCTTGAGTGTCGCTGCTCGTTTTGGTGGTTCACCGCTTAAATATGCATTGCCATCAGCTGGGGCATTTGCCGTTATGCATGGATTCGTGCCCCCTCACCCGGGCCCGGTTGCTGCAGCAGACTTATTAGGCGCTAACATAGGCTTGCTGCTATTTGTGGGTATAAGTGTCTCGATACCAACCTGGTATATCGGCGCTTATCTGTTTGGCCAATATGCCGGCAAGAAGTTTAATATTCCTCTGTCTAAAGCCTTCTTCAACACAGACACCATCATAGATGAGTCAAGACTGCCAAAATTCTCGACTGTAATAAGTATCTTGCTGCTACCGCTCATGCTGATATTTATGGATACCGGCCTTAATACACTCGCTGTGGCCGGCATGCTAGATAGCTCATCGCCCTTAGTTGAATTTCTAAGAATGTTAGGTAAAACCCCGATAGCCTTAATGATCACCTTGCTAGTCTGTCTTATCATCTTCGCCAAAGATTTCGGCATGGCGAAACTGGAAAAACTCTGTGGTGATTCATTAGCCCCTATCTGCGCGGTTATTCTGGTCACTGGTGCTGGCGGTATGTTTGGCGGCGTGCTCCGCGCGAGCGGTATTGGCGATGCACTGGCTGGTGTCCTCTCCGATACAGGCATGCCTGTAATTCTGGCGGCCTTCGTTATCGCCACTTGTCTTCGCGTCGCTCAAGGCTCAGCAACGGTGGCCCTGACTACGACAGCGGCATTGATAGCTCCCGTCGTAGCTGCGACCTCTGGTTTGTCTGAGCTTGATCTGTGTTTCATCGTTATCGCTATCGCAGGCGGCGCCACCGTATTGTCACATTTCAATGACTCGGGCTTCTGGCTGGTATCACGCCTTATGGAGATGGATGAAAAAACCACCCTTAAAACCTGGACTGTGATGGAAACCCTTTTGGGCACGATTGCCTTTATCATAGTGGCCCTGCTTAGCATGCTACTTTAACGCTCTAGCCGCTTGTAACTGTTGCGTGATCAATTCAGCTAATTAATTCAGTAATCAACTCACGTATCAATGGATTTAAACACGGATGTTTAAATCCAAAAATATCCACCCAAATACCTCCTATTCACCATGCCATAGAGTCTTTAGCTGCAATCCACTGACTCATACATTAGCTAATGCCACTTGCCATTAATATTTAGTCCGCACAATTGAGTAAAAAGCATTGTAATGACAGTCAATTTGGCTTTATATGGATTAAATAACGTTAGCTAAAATTCCTTTGTATACCGAGATTGATAAATGAAAAATATTATCTGTGATATCGATGGTGTTCTACTGCACAACAATGAGCTTATTCCTGGTAGTGACAAATTCATACACCGGGTGCTCGAGCAAGGTAACCCTTTGGTTATCTTGACCAACTATCCAGTCCAAACCGGTAAAGATCTGCAAAACAGACTCGGCGCGGCGGGGATAAATGTGCCAGAGGAGTGCTTTTATACCTCTGCCATGGCAACCGCTGATTTTTTAAAGCATCAAACAGGAAGTAAGGCCTATGTGATAGGTGAAGGCGCCCTGACCCACGAACTCTATAAAGCTGGTTTTACCATCACTGATATCAACCCTGACTTTGTTATCGTTGGCGAAACGCGCTCTTATAACTGGGAGATGATCCACAAGGCGGCCCGTTTCGTCGCCGAAGGTGCCCGCTTTATCGCTACTAACCCAGATACCCATGGTCCGGCACATAGCCCAGCTTGTGGTGCCTTGTGCGCGCCAATCGAGCGAATTAGCGGCCGTATGCCTTTTTACGTGGGCAAACCAAGCTCCTGGATCATTCGCTCGGCACTTAACCATATTGATGGTCACTCGGACAATACAGTGATCATCGGCGATAACATGAAGACCGATATACTGGCAGGTTTTCAGGCTGGTCTGGAGACGATTCTGGTCACCAGCGGGGTCAGCCAACTTCACGATGTTGACAAAGAGCCCTTCCGCCCTAACCATGTGTTTGCCTGCGCCGGAGATATCGACATCGTTTAATATGGTCATTTAGCAATCAACTACGGCACATAGCAATATTAAGAAACACATTTACACTTAGGAAACCAATAGCCTGCTTGTCAAAGCGGGCTATTTTCCTTCATGATGTCAGCGCAAGATCGATTTTTACACTCACCAATAACAATAATAATAGGACATTCAATGCGATTACTGCCTCCGGTATGTGCGCTTGCACTGCTTAGTGCCTGTAGCCAACACCCAACTGACACCCAAACCTCCACATCATCAGAAGTTAAGCCAGCAGTTAACACAGCGGCAAACAGCCCAGTTAAGTTCGATGAAGCTCGCTTTAGGCAAGATATCAAAACCTTATCTTCCGATGAGTTTGAAGGCCGCGCGCCAACCACCAAAGGGGAAACTCTCACCCTTAACTACTTGACCCAAGCCTTTAAAGAAATGGGACTTGTAGGAGCCAATCATGGTGATTACCTGCAAGCTGTGCCCATGGTGACCTATACGGCTTCAGAGCAACAAGTTATCAGCTTTGCAGATCTTACACTTGAACACAGAAAAGATATCGTTCTAGGCAGCCGTCATGACAATGGCGGCGTCGATATTGCTAGCGCGCCGTTGGTATTCGTTGGCTACGGCATCAATGCACCTGAATACGAATGGAACGACTACCAAGATCTGGATATGCATGGAAAAATTGCGGTGATCTTGGTCAATGACCCAGGATTTGCTCTACCGGACTCAGGTAAGTTTAACGGTAAAGCCATGACTTACTACGGTCGCTGGGACTATAAGTTCAGCGAGGCAAGTAAACAGGGTGCCCTAGGTGCCATCATTATCCACGAAACTGCCGCGGCATCTTACCCCTGGTCCGTGGTAGAAAACAGCTGGACAGGCCCTCAACAAGATTTGGTGGTTGATAAAACTGAGCTAGATAAGCATGTACAAGTTGAAGGCTGGATCACCCAAGATATTGCAACCAAGGTATTTGAAAAGTCAGGCCTGAATTTATCAGAGCTTGTCCAACGAGCAGCCAGCGGCCCGATGAATGTCCCTCTTAAACAAACGGCCAATATTCAATTCGCCAATACGGCCAGCTATGCCAACAGTTATAATGTTGTCGCCACCCTTCCGGGCAATAAACGGCCCGATGAGCAGGTATTGTTTACTGCCCACTGGGATCATATCGGCAAGGATGAGAGCAAAGACGGCGATCAAATTTATAATGGTGCACTTGATAATGCTTCTGGCACCGCAGGCATACTCGAAATAGCCCGTCAGTTTGCCAAGCAATCTAAAGATGGACAGCCTCTTTCTCGCTCGGTCACTTTCATCGCCACCACAGGTGAAGAGCAAGGCTTACTGGGTTCACGTTTCTATGCTGCCAACCCCATTTATCCTATCGATAAATCCGTGGCCGTATTCAACTTAGACAGTACCAACATATACGGCCGTACCTTGGATTACACTATCGTCGGCAAAGGCAAGTCTGAATTAGAAAACTACCTGATAGACGCATTAACATCACAAAATCGCGTGGCTAAGGCCGAAAGTCGACCGGAATCAGGTGGATTTTTCCGCTCAGATCATTTCAGTTTCGCCAAGCTCGGCATTCCGGCTGTATTCGCCGGCGGCGGCAGTGAGCCAGTCGATGAGGCCACGGCACAATACAAGGTGAAGATGAAGGAGACCATGAAGGGCTGTTACCACAATACCTGTGATGAATACCGGGAAGATTGGGATCTTAGCGGCGCCCTACAAGACTTGGCTATTTATTACAGTGCAGCTGAAACCTTGGCCAACAGCCAAGACTGGCCTGGATACTTTGCTGGCACTGAGTTTCACTCTCTTCGAAGTGCAAACACTCAAGCCGTGAGTGAATAACCTAGATTAACCTGAAATTGGTCTTCAAATTGATGATTATCTTAATCACTCTAGTTGATGGTCTTTATTCATGATCTGCTGAATATGGCTCCCGCTGCTTGGGAGCCATATTATTACTCAGCTCAATGCCAGTTTCAGTCAAGCCTTAACGAGGAAAAAATCAGCAATTAACGGTAATAGTGCTTTTAATGACATTAAGCAATTTCCACTGATAAAAAATCAATTTCCACCACCCACCACATAGTGAAAACGAATTATCGTTAACAAAAACCAATATTTGTTAGATAAAACTCATTTCAATTACCATTTAAATATGTAGATCTACCAACAAACCGCACTTTTACTCATGTTTTATCAATTTAGGGTTTGGCAAAAGCATCAATTACTGGCACAGTAATACCAATTGAGATTTACACCGATTTGCAGGAGCTAGAATATGTGTTCAATTTTTGCCATTTTAGATATTAAGTCAGACGCAACACAGCTGCGACAGGTCGCACTGGAAATGTCGAAGTTGATGCGCCACCGTGGACCGGATTGGTCAGGGATCTACAGCTGCGACAAAGCCATTTTAGCTCATGAGCGCCTCGCCATTGTCGATATAGATAACGGTGCTCAACCTTTGCTAAGCAGCGATGGAAACATTATTCTTGCGGTCAACGGTGAGATCTACAACCACAAAGAACTCAAGGCCGAGCTCGGTGATAAATACGCTTACCAGACTAACTCTGACTGTGAAGTAATTTTATCCCTCTATCAAGAGTATGGTGTCGACTTTCTCGATAAACTAAACGGCATATTCGCCTTCGTGCTCTACGATAAGTCTAAAGACTTGTATTTGGTTGGCCGTGACCATATGGGGATCATTCCCCTCTACACAGGTTTAGACGCCGAAGGTAACTTCTACATCGCATCAGAAATGAAAGCCTTGATGCCCGTCTGTAAGACTGTGAATGTATTTAAGCCCGGTCAATACCTATGTAACAAAGCAACCGACACAGAAGACGGTTATGTGACTTATTATCAGCGTGATTGGCGCGAGTTTGCAGCGGTACAAGATAACCCAGCCAGTATCGATGAGATTAGAGATGCACTGGAAGCCGCGGTTAAACGCCAGCTTATGTCTGATGTACCTTATGGTGTGCTGCTATCGGGAGGTCTTGACTCATCGGTTATCTCGGCTATCACTCAAACTTATGCTAAACGTCGTATCGAAGATGATGGCGAGAGCAATGCGTGGTGGCCGCAGCTTCACTCTTTTGCCGTTGGCCTCGAAGGTGCCCCCGACTTAATAGCGGCGAAAAAAGTCGCCGATGCCATAGGAACAATCCACCACGAGATCACCTTTACCTTCCAGGACGGTATCGATGCGATTAAAGATGTGATTTATCATCTTGAAACCTATGATGTCACTACCATTCGCGCTGCAACACCTATGTATCTCATGGCGAGAAAAATTAAAGCCATGGGCATAAAAATGGTGTTATCGGGTGAAGGCGCCGATGAGCTGTTCGGTGGTTACTTATATTTCCATAAGGCGCCGAATGCACAAGCTTTCCATGAAGAGCTAGTACGTAAACTGGACAAGCTCTTCATGTTCGATTGTCTACGAGCCAACAAGGCCATGGCAGCATGGGGACTCGAAGCGCGTGTGCCCTTCCTTGATAAAGAATTTATGGATGTGGCGATGCGCATCAATCCAGAAGCTAAGATGTCAAAAGATGGCCGTATCGAGAAGCATATTCTGCGTCAGGCATTCGAACACAAGTTACCCAAAGAAGTCGCATGGCGTCAGAAAGAACAGTTCAGTGATGGTGTTGGCTACTCATGGATCGATGGCTTAAAGGAGCTGGCAGCAGAGAAAGTCGATGACCTTCAGCTGGCCAATGCCAAGTTTAGGTTCCCTTATAACACGCCTGATACCAAAGAAGGTTACTACTACCGTTGTTTCTTCGAAGAGCAGTTTCCGTTAGAGTCGGCAGCAGAGACAGTACCGGGTGGTAAATCTGTGGCTTGTTCAACGCCAGAAGCGCTAGCCTGGGATGAAAGCCTACAAGGCATTATCGACCCATCGGGACGGGCTGTACAATCGGTGCACGATAGCGCTTATTGATCTATAGATGATTAGCTAAAGTGGGTCATGTAATTTTTTATCATGCCGTGAATGACAATTCACGGCATTTTTATATGCGTTCTTACCCTTAATTCCACTCAGGATATGCGTTGATAAACCCTTTTACTTCCCTGAAAATCTAACACTAGGTACTCGAAAACGCTTAATACCACTCCAAATGTTCGTTGGTAAACGTCTCAATTTCTTTGATAAATAACCCATTTTCATAGGCAGCCTCGACAGTAGTCGAGAGCATATCAGGCTCGATAACCAGCTGATGCTTACGGCTGAAACCAAAATAGACGATACGTTGCGGCTTAAATCGATAAGGGTGAACCTTAAACAGATTATCAAACTGAGTAAAATCCCGCCTGATACTCGGTAAGATCATCTCAGGTACAATTAAGAGCTCGAAGCGTTCTTTAGCCAGCATAGCAATCGCAGTCTTGATATCATTGACCACGATCTTACGTAACTCGGGATCTTGATCGAATCGGTCAAAATAGTGGGTATGGCGGGACACTGCTATCGTATGATTGGCTAACTGCTCATAATACTCAATATTAATATCGGGATCACGGCTGATAAACACATAATGGCTGTCTTCACGATAAGGAAGAAAGCTGGCATAGGCTTGTCTTTTTGGCTTTAAAATCAAACCGGCGACGACGTCCACCTGACCGACTTTCAACATGCGAAGGCATCTGGCAAAATTTGGGCTAGTCTTAATCACTAAATCATGTTTGATGAGTTTAGCCAACAAATTCAAGGCCACCAGACTTTCCCCCATGATCCCATCATCGGTTATGATCTGAAACGGAGGATAGTGGTCGATGCAGGCTCGCATAGCAGGAGCCGCCCACACAGGTAAGCCGAACATCAGAATAAAGCACAGCCAACTTCGCATTTAGCTTACTTCCAGTTAGCAATTCACAGTATTAGTATAAGCACGATTCATGCAGTAGGACGGTTTCTGATGCTTAACTTGGTGCCAATGCCTTGAAATAATGTTGACTGTCGATATCGAGGATCTCTATGGTCACACTATTCACGTCTGAAGTGAGTGCCACAATGTTGGCATATATCCGTTCCAGCAACACGGTTTTCTGCTCGTTGCTGCGATCAGGCATAATGGATAAACGAATATGAATGAAATTATCGTCAGGTTCAGTACCCATCAAAAAATCATCACATCTGTGAGCGCGGATCTTAATTGCCTTTGATTCAAACAAGCCAGAATCTATCGCGCCCTGATGAGTCTCTTTGACTAACTTAGGAATATCTATCAACTCGGCTAGAGGCGCCGAATATTCAATCACACAGTGGGGCATAAATATTTCTCGAAAATGAGGGATACGTTACATACGAAACTATTCTGACCAGATGGCAAACTCGTTACCACTGGGATCTTTAAAATGAAAACGTCGTCCACCTGGAAATGAGAATATAGCCTTAGATATTTCTCCACCAGCGCCTTCGATTCTCGCCATAGAAGCTTCAAGCTGAGCAGAATATAGCACCACTAATGGCGTTCCCTTAGCCAAGTCGAAAATCTGTTCAGACAGGAAAAATCCCCCAGCGATACCGGCATTAGTGAAACAGGTATATTCAGGACCGTAATCGACAAATTCCCAATCAAACACCTGGCCAAAAAATTGTTTAGTGGCCGAGATATCCTTAACTGGCATTTCGATATAATTAATTGAATGATGAGCAGTCATAATGGCTTCCTTTTCCTAGCATTACACTGTTAATAAACTAGCAGAATGATGCTGATTGATATCACTATAAAAACAGGGAACCAATTCGTTCCCTGTTTCAATATTTAAAAGGTTTCAACTCTAGACGGATAGATTAGGCTTGTATCAGCGCCGCAACTAATCCGATGATGCCTCCAAAGACCCCCCCCCAGACCACCAGCCAACCTAAGTGCTCACGAATCATCTCTTGAATGATCTCCTTCACCAATTCAGGGGTCAATTCGTTTAATCTTTGGCTGACAATCTCATTGATCTTCGTTTTCATATCGGCCAAAACATCGGGCTGCTCGAGCTCATTCTTAAGCAAGGTATAAAACTCCTCACTCTGTGAAATCTCAACCAAAGACGCCTTCATTTTGTCGATAAACGGCTCTTTTAACGGGGTGATGGCTTCTGTACCACCAAACATGGCAAGCATTCCACCTAAAGATGACTGCTCAACAGTGGTCACCAGGGCATCAAATGCCGGCGTCATGTCGACTTTCTCGATGACGGGCTGCAGATTTATATGAGATTCACTGCCACCTTGATCCGACAAGAAGCGATCGATATTTTCATCGGTAAAAAACTGCTTCATCATCAAATGTGAGATACCCGCTTTGAATTCTTCGAAGCGAGACGGAATAACGCCAGAGCCGTACAAGCCTGGGATCTTTTCAAATAACATATGGACGGCTAGCCAATTTGTCAGCGCACCAGAGAGAGCGAACAAGCCTATGCTCAAGACGATAGCCGATGAAAAATAATAACCTGATGCCAGCAAGAGGGCCGCGATTAGATTTGTGATCACACTCTTATTCAATCTGTTGCTCCAAAATTAAAACAGCTACAAAACTCCTTATAATATCATAGCTAGCTGAGCTTTCAGTAATTATGGCGTGACATTGTTTCTGGCATGGCGACAAATAACAGGACAAATGCCTGACGTGCTGTCAGGCAAATTTTATGACTTTAAACTTGAGTCTCAAATAGCGCCAGTGAGTCAATAGACACAAAACCATTGCCTTCAATCTTTTCTCGGCGAACCGCCAACACTTGAGTCTCATCGGCAAGCTCTTTGGCTTTCTTTACCAGTTCGGTGCCTATGCCTCTTTTTCTATAGGGTTCAGCCACAAAAAGATCGTCAAAATACCAGAGTGGTTTGAGTAAAACTGATGAAAATGAGGGGTAAAGTTGAATAAATCCAACGGGGATGTCCACCAGAAAGGCAATGAATATTACAGAATCATTTTCTTGTAATCGGCTTTCGATAAACTCTTTACAGTCAGCTAAACGAGAGTCTTGACCTAAGCTTTTCCTATACTCGTCAAATAATGGTGTTAACGAGCGTAGATCTTCATCAGTGGCGATTCTAATGTGCATTTTCATTCCTTGAAATAATGTCGATGTCAATGACGTACCGAGTAATGACATATTTTACTGTCATCAACTTCCCTTTCAGTTACATAACCTTAACACATAGAAATAAATTTCATAGGTGAATTTTAGAACTAAAATAATTAAAAACCACCAGCTGAACTACACTTGAAACTCAGCCTTTAATACCACTTGGTATTAAGTCGTATTTATCCATTCACTCAATAAAGGACATTCCAATGGGCTCACCATTTAAGACTCCGGGTACATTGAGCTGGCATGAATTGACATCGAACAATTGCAAAGATTCAATGGGTTTCTACGGGGAGATCTTCGGTTGGACATTTAAAAAAATGAACATGCCACAAGGTCCCTACTACATCATAGAAAATCAGGGCATTAGTATAGGTGGAATAGCACCAAACCCCTGCTCTAAAATGCCGAGTCACTGGACGGGATACATCACAGTAGCTGATGTTGATGAGGTTGCAATCAAGGCGAAAACCTTAGGGGGAGATTTACTATATGGGCCAGAAGATATTCCCAATATTGGTCGATTTTGTTGGATACAAGACCCTGCTGGCGCCATCATAGCCGCAATCACTTATAAGAATCGCGACGAATAAAGAGGGATATTTATTTTGTCGGTTCTATAAACTTCTGGACACACTCCTCAGATCTTTGTAATCAAATGACAGCACGTGGATCCTATTAAGTTGTACGCCATTTAGAAATACCGATGCCTGACCTCTCAAAACAAAATCCGGTTCTCCGCAGAGATACACCCGATGCCGACTCCTATTTCCTGATTCAACCTTCACAGGAAAGTGCATCATAGCGATATCAAAGGGATCGCCTTGCTGTACTCGGCTCATGGGCTGGGCGTCTGTTTTCTGTGTGGCAACACATCCATGATAAGTAAAATTTCTATGCTCTAACATGAGCTGTAACAAACTTGAATGTTGATATAGTTCGGCATTATTTCTGGCACCATGATACAAGTTTATTTGTCCTCTATGGCCGCTTTTAAGTGCATCGAGTGCTATTCCATATACCGGGCCCAAGCCTGTGCCACTGGCAATCAAGCTGATGTCATCTTCAATATAAGCAGTAGAATAACAGCAATGTCCCCAAGGTCCCTGTAACAACAGACCTTCACCAACACTGGCATGATTAAATAACCAATCGCTGAACTGACCGTTATATTTCCTTTTGACATGGAGCTCGATAAACTCTCCCAAGGGGTCGTTAGTGATGGCATAACTCCGAGTTAAGCCATCGAAACGGCGTAAGTTGATGTATTGACCAGCACAATGATTAATCTTCTCCGGTAGCTTCAGTTTAATTTTCACCACAGAGTCAGATAAATATTGTTTTGAGTGGATTTGGGCCGAAATAAAGAGTTCCTGCGCCAAAACAGATTTAAGTTTTAATCCTGGAGTGGGCTTACATTGACAGGCACAGAGATAATGCTCCCGTTTTAAGGTCAAGGTTAACCCTCGCTGCGACCCCATGGAGAGTTCGCCATCCACATGCTTTACCAGACAGGTTTTACATGATCCCTTCTTACATGAGTAATTAACTTGATGCCCCTCTCTGATCAAGGTGTCTAACACTGTCTCATCAGATTGGGCATCAAAACCTTGGCCATCGAAATAAAATCTTGTCATCCGTTCACTCTGTGTCCATTTTCATCATTTCTCGCATAATAACGAGCAATAGCCCAAAACATTTCTATAACAAAGCCATCAAGTTAGCTAAAATACCAGTTAACTGGAAGATTCTTCGTACAATTAAGTAAATAGGCCTCAAATGTCAAAACCATTCACCCAATTGGCTATCAAATTTCGCAATCTACCTAAGTATCATCGATACCTGACGATTTTGTTAACTATTTACCTTATTTTCACCGCTTTGCTCGGATTGCTGGTCCCTTACCTTGCTCATAAACAAGTACCTCAAGCATTATCGTCTATGCTCCAGCGTCCCGTGGTGCTTGAGGATATCTCCATCAACCCATTCACCCTCAAGGTATCCTTGACCGATTTTAGTATTCAGGAGAAAGATAACTCCAGCTTCGTCGGCTTCGGTAAACTGACCTTCCAACTGGATTTTTGGCGCTCTGTGATAAACAGAGCCCTCAGTGTCGATCATGTCACTCTGGAGAAACCTTATGCCTTACTGGAACGCCTCAACCAGCCAGATTCATACGTCTTTAATTTTTCAGATATCATCCATGAGTTGGCAAGTAATGACGCTAATGTGACCGCTAACAATCAAACAGAAGAACCTACCGGTCTGCCTCATATTAAGGTCAACGACCTGTCTATTCTAAATGCCGAACTTCTCTATACAGATAAAGTCTCCCATAGCCGTCTCCACTATCCCGCCATGACACTGCATTTGAAAGCGTTCGACACCCTAAAAAACTTCGATAGTAATGGTAACGGCAGTAATCATTTTTCAATCCGATTTGTGGGACAAAATGGCGGAGAAATTGCCACCCAAGGCAAGCTACAACTATCTCCATTAAACATCATAGGCGAGCTGCAACTCACGGCGATTCAATTACCACAATTTTGGTCATTTATCGCCGACGATGTTAAAGCAGAACTCAGTACCGGCCAGTTCAGCTTTAACAGCCATTTCGAGATCCAAGCTAAAAAAGACCAGCCCCTTCAGCTGCTCACCCAAGATGGCCATTTCTCATTGGAGAATATCTCCTTCGTCGACGGCCAGCGTCCATTACTTTCTCTTCCTCTATTTAGCGTAAATGGCATCAGGCTCAATTTAGCCGATAAACAGGTCGAAATTGCCAGTGTAGAAACAGAGAAATTATCCCTTAACGCTAGCCTGACAAAACAGGGGCTGGATATTCTTCCCCTGTTTATGCCTGTTGGCACCTCAGTTAAGGAGCAACCTCCTAAGTCGGCGCAGCAAGAAACAGCCTCTGCCCAACAAGAAGCTAAACCGCAACCTGAGAACAAGCCAGCCAACACCTCAACCTGGTCGGCGGTCATTACGAATGTGTCGGTTAAAGACTACGACCTAAACTTGGTAGAAAATCGACTCACAGACAATACTCCATGGCGAATATTCCCATTCAACCTGAGCACGAGCGAAATCCATTCAGATCTTGAATCTCCCATTGAATACCGCTTGGACCTTGTCATCAATGATAAAGGCACATTCGAATCTTCAGGCTCAGTAGATGCCAAACAAGAGACATTAAAAGCCGATATCGCATTGTCTAAATTTGATCTCAGACAACTCCAAGCCTACTTGCAGCCATACATAAATATCGACTTGAAGCAGGGTGAGCTCAATACCAAGGGAAGCCTGACAGCAGGATCAGATAAAGCGCTATATTTCGCTGGAGATATTAACGTCGACCAGTTATTGGTGCAGGACAAGCTGCACAAGAAAACCTTAACTAAATGGCAATCTATGTCGGTCAATCGACTTGTTTTCGATCAAGAGAAAAATAAGTTATCCATAGAGAGCGTCGATTTTACCAAGCCATACGGACGCATCATCATTGCCGAAGACAAGAGCACCAATATCCAAGCCCTGTTGGTCAAATCCTCCCCTGAACAATCAAGCAAAACTCCAAAGGTGGCAAAAACAGAGCCCCAAGCCCCCCTTGAAATTGACATAGGTAAAATTCGTTTCAAACAAGGCTCTACTTTCTTTGCCGATAACTCTTTGACACCTAGTTTCGCCGCCAGCATTGAGCAATTAGAGGGTACCGTAGACAAATTATCATCCACTGCTAAGCTTCCTGCCTCGGTGGACATCAAGGGCAAGATTGATAAGTACGCCCCGGTCACACTCAAGGGGGAGCTCAACCCCCTACTTGAAATGCCTTACTTAGATCTTGCCCTCAATTTCAACAGTGTTGAGCTGACATCGGTTAACCCCTATTCCGGCACTTATGCCGGTTACTATATCGATAAGGGGCAACTGTCTTTATCTCTCAATTACCAGCTGGAAAACAACAGGCTCAAAGGCAGTAATCACCTGGTGGTAGACCAACTTCAACTGGGCAAGCCCAGCGACAGTAGCCTGGCTACTACGCTGCCAGTCACCTTAGCAATTGCTCTGTTGCAGGACAGGCATGGAGTCATAGATCTGGGACTTGATGTCTCTGGCGATCTGGACTCGCCGAGTTTCAGTTTTGGCAGCATAATAATGACGGCCTTTACCAATGTGATAACTAAAGCCGTCACCGCTCCTTTTACCTTACTAGCGGGCTTGTTCGATGACGACGAGCAACTTGATAAGATAGCCTTTGAATCCGGTCAAACTCAGATTTCAACCGATGAGCAGGAGAAGCTTGCCACTCTGGCCAAGGCCCTACTCGACCGACCTAAATTAACCCTAAGCATAGAGGGTGCCATCGATGCCGTTACTGACTCCCGTACTCTCAAGGAGCAGATGTTGCACCAAAAACTGGCGGACTTAAGCCAAACAGAGATAGAGTCGCTACCAAGTGAACTTTCGGCCAGTAACTTCCCCACAGAAGGGACGCTCTCAGAGGCGCTGATTAACGTATATAAACAGGAAACGGGCTTGAGCGCGAGTGAGCTAAAACTCAGTATTGAAAAAGAACATACCGAAGAGGCCGAACTTGACCAAGAGAAGTTGCAGACGCTATGGCACATCGCCTTATATAACTTCAGTTTGAACAAGCAAGTTGTCGATGATGGCATATTAGGCACCTTGGCCAGCTCTAGAGCGAGCGCGGTAAAAACACACTTGGTCGAGATCAATAAGATCCCGCCGTCGAGAATTTTCCTCCTAGACAGCCGAATTGATATTAACCACGGAGCACAGGAAGCCTTACTTACATTAGGTGCCGATTAAACAAAGATTCAATATTAAGCAGACATGAGTTACACTCTTGCCGTTTTCAGACTTTATCAGAGGTAGTTCATGTTTGTTGTTCGTTGGCTTTTAGGCCGTATCATACTTACTCTTAATTTTATCTTCACTCCCAAGAAACGTAAACGTCCTTCGGATGAGCAAGCAAAAATTGATAATGAAACTGAGTTGTTGACCCTATACCAATACAAGGCTTGCCCATTTTGCGTCAAAGTTCGTCGCGCCATGCGTCGCCAGGGGCTGAATATTGCCACGATAGATGCCAAGCAAAATGACCATCAGCAAACCCTCGTTGATCAAGGTGGTAAGGCCAAGGTGCCCTGCTTACGAATCGAAGAAAATGGTGAAACACGTTGGATGTATGAGTCTTCGGATATTATCAGTTATCTAGATACCCGTTTCGCATAACCTACGGCTTCACTCTCTTAGGCAGTAACATCATTTCACTTTGAATTACTGCCTTAGTTTTCTCCCCCCACATCCCCATCAAGCTATATCAGCATTTAATTCATCAGTAATTAGTTATTGTCCATCGATTAAGCTCACGAGTCCCTAAGGTAAAAAAGTGTATATCATGCTGCGTCCATGACCTAATTGCGCTATTCTGGCTTGATAATGTCCTCTGCGACTACCGCTTTCTCATGCTTATGGGTAAAGAAAGCTGATATTGCAGCCGAGAAATAATACTAATAAGAACACATAAATCTGATGCAAAAATGCCTAATAAAAACCTTATCTACGCTATTCATCTTGAGTGTTATCGCGGGATGTGCAAGCAAAAAGACCGACCCCAGTGATTTTGAAGGCAAGGTCAAAGATAGATTACACACCGATATTCGAACTAATGGCACCAAGTTATTTACTTATAAAGCTAAGCTCGCCACCTCAAATGACACGATTGACCAAATGCCCCATCAACAAAGAATGGAGCAAGCCATGCGCAGTAAACGCTCTCGCTCTGGACGCTACGAAGTCGATCTCACTGATTGGACCCAGCAGATAGAACTTGGCTTATCTAAGACATTAGACATGACGGGCTATTGTCGAGAAGGTTATATGGAGTTAAGCCGGCTTATAGAGGTCGATCGCGGTGAAATCCGCGGTGAGTGCAATGAAGGGGCGACCCAAAAGGATAGAGATAAGTTTTCCTCTTAGGCTCACATCAAACTACAAAGATTCAAGCCTTAACCCCCATAGAGCGAAGTTAAAACGACCACAAGACGAGAGACAAACCCGTCTTATCTTAACAAATAGCATAAGTATTGATGCTGTGACTGGATTGGTGTTGTAGATTAAGTTAAAATCCGCGTCCGGTTAATATCTGCCACTATATAAGTGTCAGATCAGTCAAACAGTTCGGTAGAGAGCCATGAATAAAAAACAGAAAATGATCAAGCTAACGGCAAAACGCGCCAAAGCTCGTAAAAACAAGCACACAGCTCCTACGATTAAGAAATATATCTCTAAGTCTGATCGAGCAAAGATGTTAGCTCAAGAGCAGGCAGAGTCTGCATTAAAAGACACAGCAGATAAGAATACCGGCTCTGAAGAAATAGCCGCCACAGGGCCAGAAGTTGAAGCCCAAGCTAAATAAGCGTTTTTCACTAGCATAAGATTTAACGTATTCATCAAAAAGGGAGCCGCGGCTCCCTTTTGCTTGTCTATTGATTAACTAGTTGTCTTTAGTCACCCAGACTAGCTTGCTTTATGATCTGAAATTTTCAGAGCTTCGGTTACTTGGTTACTCGCCTCACAGTCTTGCTCTTCATTAATCTGTGCCATTTGAGCACATGAAGAAGAGAGAGGATTAGGGCTGCTCGGGAGTAGCTCTGCATCTAACGGATCTGTGTCACTCGCTGATGTGTCGCGATCTAGGCCTGTATCATTGAGGCAAGCTTGTTTCACTTTCTCAACCAAGGCATAGGCGGTGATCACACCCAAAATACCAAAGATGACACTACCAATAACCTGCCCTATCAATACTCCTTCAACGCCGCCCCACTTAGCACCAAAATAAACAAAAGGTATGGTGCCGATTGTGGCCTTACCCACGTTTAAGAAGGTCGAGTATTTAGCCTTACCCAGATTATTAAACGAAGCATTAGCAACAAAAAGAGCCCCAGAGAACACAAAGAATACCGCAATATAAGTACAGAAGAAGCGAATAAGCTCCGCACTTTCCCCTTGCATGCCGAACACTGAGATAATCTGGTCTTGAAGTAACATGAGTATCACGGAAACACTGACCACATACAGTACACAAAATTGCAGTGCCTTAGTCAGACTCTCCCGCACTCGGTCAAATTCATGGGCACCAAAGTTCTGACCGATAATAGGACCAACCGCACCGGAAAGGGCGAATATCATGCCAAATGACACCGGAATGATACGGCCTAATACAGCCCATCCCGCTACATAACCATCACCGAAATCGGCTATGGCCCGAGTGACGACGGCATTACCTATAGGCGTAGCAACATTGGTCATCATGGCTGGCCCGGCAATGGCAAAAATGGGTTTTAAATCTGTAATAAAGCTATTGAGTTCAAATTGACCAAAAAGTTTGTGCTTAACGATAACACCACGGGCAGCCACTAACATAACAGCCAATCTTGCCAGTACTGACGCCACAGCGGCACCCTCGATCCCCATGCTCATGGCGAAGATAAAAATAGGGTCTAATACCAGATTGACGCCGCCCCCGACTAAGGTGGATATCATAGATAATTTAGCGTCACCCACGGCTCTGAGCGCCGCGCCCAATGCCATGGCCAAACAGATGAAAGGTAATGATGGTACTAAAATGTACAAGTAATCTGCGGCAAGCTCGGCAGTATGGCCTTTAGCACCGACCAGAGCCAAAAGATCAGGAATAAAGAAGGCCACAATCGCAGATACAATCACCGACATAATCAGGGTGACAATGGCGCTATTGAGTAACAAGCGTCTGGCTACGTCCATTTGTTTTGCACCAATGGAGCGTGATACTAGTGCCCCCAGCGCTATAGAGAGCCCTATGCCTATTGATGTGGTAAAAAATGAAATTGTGCCGGCATAACCTACCGCTGCGGCAAGCTCCAACTCTCCTAGTAAACTTAAGAAGAAAATATCAATCAAATCGACCACAAAGAGGGCTGAGATCCCCACCGCTGCGGTAGAACTCATCACCAGAATATGGCGCATGATTGGGCCTTGAACAAATTTAGCTGTGGTCATTTCTATCCTTGATTCTGTCTTGCTGGTATTAAATTATCTGGACTTGTCATTCTCATGGCTGTAAATAGAACCGTCAAAGCTCTCTTTCTAACTCTCCACCGCAGTGATCACATCATTAGCCTCGTCATTCTCATGGCTGTAAATTGAACCGTCAAAGCTCTCTTTCTAACTCTCCACCGCAGTGTTCACATCATTAGCCTCGTCATTCTCATGGCTGTAAATTGAACCGTCAAAGCTCTCTTTCTAACTCTCCACCGCAGTGATCACAAAATAGCGCGTCATTCTCATGACCCGTCTTGAGACAATTACTGCAACGACGCAGATCTTTACTGCGACTTATCTCTTGTGAGATCTCGGCGGTTAATATTCCGGTAGGGATCGCAATGATGGAATAACCGAGCAACATGGTCAGGGCTGCAATGGCCTGTCCCAAGTTGGTTCCTGGGGTAATATCGCCATATCCAACTGTGGTAATGGTCACAATCGTCCAGTAGATAGACTTAGGGATCGAAGTGAACCCGTTCTCGGGTCCTTCGACCACGTACATCACGGCGCTAAGCACCATGACTATCAGGCTAACTGAGAAAAAGAAGATAAATACTTTACGCCCAGACTGTAGCATAGCTCGCAGCAAAACATTGCCTTCGCTAAGATATCGTAACAATTTAAATACACGGAATATTCTAAACAGTCTTAATATTCTGATCACCAGTGTAAAGCTTGCACCAGGAAAGAATAATGCCAGGTAACTAGGCATCACAGAGAGTAAATCCACCACGCCATAGAAGCTTCGCGCATAGCGCACTGGGTGTGCGGAGCAATAGAGTCTCAACACATATTCCAGGGTAAAGATAAAGGTAAATCCCCATTCTAGAATACTGATGATCTCACCATACTGCTCATGAATGCTGGCGACAGTATCCAAAAAAACCAGGGCCACACTGAGAATGATACAAACCATTAAACCAATATCAAAGTAGCGGCCCAGTTTAGTATCTGTACCGAATATGATCCTACGGAGTTGATGACGCATCGAACCGCCATTATCTGATGATTTCTCTTGATACATGTAAACGAACTTTCCTCAAACGGTTTAATTTGGATGCCTAGGCAAATACCATAACGGTGAGCTTTCCCCTAGCTCAATCACGATTATACTTACTCTGGACAAGCAGAGTATTTTGCCACTTCTTTTCCACAATACCAAACAGATACCTCAAGTCCTGTGCTTATTGCCAGATTAAGGTATTATAAGCCCACGAAACTCGAATCATTGATGAGCAGCTATTTACCGATGCGCCTATTTTTTTCTATCGCGATACTGACATTTTTTACGGGCATCTCTTTGCCGGTTTCGGCGGTATCTTCGATGCAAAACTCATTGTCGAGTTCAACTGTAGTGAATATCGGCAAGATTGATCTGGTCGTAGTAACCAAATCGACTTCGACCATGGCATTGATGCGTGACGGAAAAGTTTTAAGACGCTACCACATAGCGCTAGGTGACAAGCCCCAAGGCCATAAACTCCAGGAAGGAGATCAGAGAACTCCTGAAGGCCGTTACAGCTTAGACTATAAGAAATCTGATAGTGCCTACTACCGAGCCATACATATCTCCTACCCTAACGAAGAAGATCAATTACGTGCCAGTGCCTTAGGGATCAAGCCCGGCGGACAGATAATGATCCACGGTCAGAATCCAAGATCTTCACTCAACGCCGAAGAAGCACAAAAGTATAACTGGACCGATGGCTGTATCGCCATCACTAACCCACAAATGGATGAGTTGTGGCGCGCCATAGACGAAGGTACGCCCATCGAGATCTTGCCATAACCTACATTGCTA
This sequence comes from Shewanella psychrophila, assembly GCF_002005305.1. NCBI lineage: Bacteria > Pseudomonadati > Pseudomonadota > Gammaproteobacteria > Alteromonadales > Shewanellaceae > Shewanella > Shewanella psychrophila. The sequence continues at coordinate 494,531 of NZ_CP014782.1, read as the reverse complement.
TTAGGATCATCACTAAGCATGACAAACGCTATATCTGAGCAGGTATTACTCGATACCTGGCCAAGTTTCTGTGACAAAATAACGATATTCCTGCGGGAACTTGGGCTAGAACAATTCAAGTTAACCTGCGACCACGTCGCCTTAAGAGTCAACTCCAATGATGCCGCCGAGGCCCTGAGTGTTTATTTTAAACGCCAGGGACAAATCATTTCCAACAACATGATCAATGGTCGGCCTATCTTGATTTTTGAGCTTAATACGCCACTCATCATGGGACTGATGAAGATTGATTGCATAGAGCTACCTTATCCGGGTAACAAGCAATATCTTGTCGAAGGCTGGGAGCATATTGAACTGGTATTAGCGTGCGAAGCCACAACCTGCGATGAACTTAAACAGCAGCTGTTGAATATGGCGCCGCAACTTGCGCCCGTGTTATCTGGACAATCAGAGATAAAAGTCAAGATCAGTTCACCTCAGGGAGAGCATGAACGACTGGCTAATCCTACCATCGCCTTCAAGAAAGATGATATCTGTATCAAGGTACATCCCCATGGCATCAGGGCAGTTATAGCATCTGAACATTAATCAATTCCACTTCGAGCCTCAGTAGACATTTCGAAACATAAGAGGTGAGCCATTGGCTCACCTCTTTATTTCACGGACTTGAATGTATCACTTCCAGCTAGAACCTGTATTGCACTGATGCCTTGATAGCACGTCCGTCGCCAAACATGGCACTATTACTACAACCGCCTCTGAGATAATCGGTATCGAACAGATTATCGACATTCACTCTAAAAACCGCTTCATGGTCATTGGCAAAACTAAAGCTATGGCTATAGCCCATATCAACTTTTACATAGGCTTGTTTCAAGAAGTCATTAGGTGTATCCCCATAACGCTCGCCCACATAAACGGCACCAATGGAAAACTGGCTGCTGTCGGTCACATTGAAGTTAAACCAGGTACTGGCACTAAATTGAGGGGTATCTTTGGCTCGCTTGCCTGTATAGAGAGGATCATCGATAATTTTAGCATCGAGATACATCATAGAAGTGAGTACCGACAATCCTTCAGTCAGCTTGCCTTCAGCCGAAAATTCTATCCCCTGATGGCGAGCCTTACCATTTTGCGTGGTGATCGGCTGTTTCCCTCTTTTATCAGTAACAACCTTATTACTCTTCTCAATAGAGAAGAGAGCAGCAGAAAGAAACAAACTCGCATCGAAGAACTCCCCCTTAGCACCAATCTCGAAAGACTGACCACGCTCAGCATCCAACTTTTTGCCGTAATTGATATCGTCCGTATTAGAAATAGGATCTTTAGGCTCAAAGCTCTCACTGTAAGTCGAATAAATTGATGTATTCTCACTCGGGTGATAAATCAAACCCAGTTTAGGCAAGACATTATTCTGGGACCTAGTTCCGGAAATCCCATTAATTTGCTCTCTATCGAATCTTACACCCGCCAGCAGATGCCAGCGGTCATTAAACTCAATCATATCTTGTACATAAATTCCATAGGTTTGCCGCTGAACTCGGATCAGAGGATCGCCATTTCGATAGTCCAATTCATCGGGTCTATGGATTATCTGTTTGTCGTTCATATTGGCCTTACCGGCTATCTTCATTTTATTTTGCTGACCAGAGCGATCGTAATCCACCATGCTGGTTCCCATCAACAGCCTATGGTGAACTTTTCCGGTATAAAATTCGCCTTTAAGATCGAAAAATGCCGTCGACACATCAAACTTCTCATAGGTATCTCGACCACGCAGAGCATAAGTCCCTTTCGACAAATCCACTTGCTGAACCTTGCCATAGAGACTCTCCAGAGTCTGTCTTTCATGACGTTGCTGGTTATAGCCCATATGTATCGACCAATCATCGTCAAGGTGTGAGTTTAAGGTAAAGCCCATGTTCTCTACTGTGGATTCGCGCGCGGACCAGGGCATATCCCAAATATAATCTCGTTTCCCGGCGAGTTCATACTTACCCGTTTGCTCATTCTTAAGGTGCTGAGGCCCCATCTCTATCGAACCTTCATCTCGAGTGCGATCATAATTAAGGCTTAGGGTCGTGTCTTCACTCAAATCGGCCTCCAACATCAGGGCGCCGACAAAGCGATCCTGGCCCCCATGGCTGCCATCCTTGTATTTGCGCCAACCATCTTGAGAAGACTTAGACAGAATAGCTCTCGAACGTATACTGCCTGACTCATTCAGGGCTCCGCCCACATCGAGTATCGATTGATTGAATCCAAACGAGCCAAACTCCTGCTGAAAACTAAATTGCAGTTCTTCTTGGGCCTTTTTTGTCACCATATTGATCATGCCACCAGGAGTCGATTTACCATACAACAAGGCTGAGGGACCTTTGAGGACCTCGATACGTTCATATAACTCTATGGGTTGAGCGTAACGTGACAGATGGAATTGCCCATCTCTCAGATAGCTTTGGTCAGGCTCTAATATAAAGCCTCGCATATAAAACCGCTCACGATTACGACGAACATTCCCTGTGGACACACTGGCATCGTTTTTTAATACTTGCCCTAAGCTTGTGGCCCGCTGCGCCTCAATTAACTCTTTACCATACACAGAAATTGAGCCTGGAGTCTCGAGCTGGCTCATGTCCATCTTCATGGCCGAACTGTTCGTCGCTATAGGCTGTTTTGTTCCCATGACGCTAATAACTTCAATATCCTGATGATCTTGGTGCGCATAGAGAGAAAAAGGGCTAACTGCTGCAATTACAGCCAAGAATAACTTATTTTTAGGGAACATTAGGGGTCCAGTCTGTCTAAGAATACTTACCATATTAACCAAGCAGAAATAACTAAGCCTTTGTAGACCTCTTACAAATGATTAGCGAATACAGCTTCAATAGACTGCTTCTATAAACACTTTATTAAAGTACATTTTATGAAACCACAGGCCATGAACACGACCATACGTAGATGTCTTATTACCTTGCTTTGTTTTTCAATTTTTTACTTGCTCACTCATGCACCGGCATTTGCAAGTCCGCTTGTGCACTGGAACAGCAATGAAGGGATCCACAGACTCGAAGAGTCTGCAGTGAAAGGTGATTTTTTTGCGTTAGCCACCCATTTTGAAGGACAACAAAATAAGGTCTATTGTGGTGTAGCCTCAATGACAGTGATCTTGAATGCCCTGCGTGTCGGCAAAGGTGAGCATAAGATAACGCCGGACGAGTCCATCATAGCGCCCCAAGACAGAGGTTATTTCCCACAAAAAAATTGGAGCCCGTTATTCGAGCGATATACTCAAAATACAGTGGTTGAACTCAGTCCTAAAACCCGACTCGAAATTATGGGGAAACCCAGACAAGAAAAAGGAACAGAGAAAGAACAAGCCAGCGATTACGGACTCGGATTAGCTGATTTAGCGGGTCTGGCGAAAAACCATGGCCTCAGAGCCCACGCTTATTTTGTGAAAGATTCAGCCACATATACTGAGCAAAAAGCGAGTCTTATCCATGCACTTGTGAGCCAAGACACTTATGCCATCGTCAACTATTCACGGAGTGTATTAGACCAAGCGGGTAGCGGTCATTTCTCACCTGTGGTGGCCTACCATAAAGCTTCAGATTCATTTCTTATCATGGATGTATCCAATACCTTTCAAACTTGGGTTTGGGTAGATGCTAATAAACTTTTTGAAGCTATGGCCATAAAAGATAATGGTAATTCGAGAGGGTTCCTAGTAATCTCTGAAACTTAAGCCCCTTACCACAACGAGCTATGCGCTGGGTATAACTTAGGCCTTAACCAAACCAAGGTCATAAAATCCTTAGCTCACTTTGACCTAAAAGTGAGCTAGCTTTTACTTATGCGCCTTTTCCATCAGATAATTTGTTAACTTTTCTCCACGTACACTGACCTCTTGCTCTGTAACGACTTTGAAACCAAAGGATTCGAAAAAAGGTTTTGCGGTTACACTCACGTGCGCATAGAGCTTACTCAATCTCTTAGCTGTAGACTCATCAAAAATATGCTGCATAAGTGCTGAACCAACGCCTTTGCCCTGATAGTCATGATGGCAATAAAAATGGTCAATCAAACCGTCATTTTGTAAATCTGCATAACCAGCCACCATGCCATCCACTATCGCTATGAATGGTTGGTTTTTTGCCAATATAGAACTCCAAGCAGCACGTTTAATGTCTTTTGATGCCCATGCGTCAACTTGAGATTTGGAATAGTCCTTAATATTGATGAAGCGCACTGTATTATAAAATAACGCCCACAAATCATCGCAGTCATCTTCTTGGTATTTTCTTATGCTTAACATACACTTCCTATTCTTGGTTAACACCTTCAAGGGTGGCCTCATGAAGGTGTTAACTGTTATTAAACTTACGGCTGCTTAATAACATCAATTGGTATTTAGTCATCTAATTGTTGTCTCAATGTTTTGGTGAGTAATCCATTCCTAACTGTTTAGCTCGCTTCAACTTTTCAAAGCGAATATACATAAGCTTCCAGTTCTTTCTGGAATAAACAGCTTATCAACTTATTCGTTTTCTTTGAGAGTTTTTACACTCTTTTCTTTGCTTGTTTCCTATCTTTATCTCTGTTGTTGTCCATTATTAATCCTCATCAAGTTATCGGGTTTAACAGCCGCGATAATACTGCGGGACTTGATGCAGGGCTTAAAACCTCTAGGCATAATGACTCCCAAGAGGTGCTAGCCTCCAAGTTCGTGGATTGTCCAAAATAGCTAAACTGTACACCAGAGCCATACTGTATTTGTGACCTAACAATATTACAAAGGAGACTAGCATGAGAAAACATAGCATAATTTTCATAAGCCTAGTCATTCAAAAATAATTTATTGAAGTGGACTACCCTGAAGACAACCGAGAACATAGCCCTGTTCACCTCGGTCGAGTGCCTTACCACTGCAGGCAAGCTCAGACTCTGCGTTATACCGCTAACCAAGGCGATAATGGATTGTCTAATCTAGGATCTAATAGCTGAGGTAGTTTTTCACGCCATTGCTTTCCTTGTTGAACAAAACCATTCACCAAGTTACAAAAACGGATACCGTTCATATCCGTGATCGCTCGTTGAGTACATAATTTTAGGGAATGATTCTCCAAAGCAAACCAACAGCCTTTCATGTCACTGATAGAGAAGTTTCTCATCATAATATGTTGATACGACTCGACAGTAAGGCCCTCATACATACTCAGCAACTCACAATGAAGTATTATCATCTCACTATTTTTAGGTACTTCAATAATGGCCGCTTCTTGACCATCATGATCGTAGAGAGCACAAACGCCGGTTGTTATATCCAAATGACTTCCTACTGAATGACTTAATTCAGAAAAAAGTTCGTTTATTTTAATTTCAATATCATGCATTAACTTTCATCTTATTCTTATTGGCTTTACTGTTATCGCTCTGATTTCAGCCACGACTCCCATAAGTAGTTGCCTATACTTTCACTCTTTCATGGAGATTTAAGGCTTTTTTAATTTTAGTGCCCAAGTTTAGTCCTGAATCGGCAGTTTGTACGAAAGGTTGGTCGGTCCAAGTACTCATATGATCTTCCCACCATGGGAACGTTTGTTTCTCAAGAAACTGATTAAAATACGTTTTTGCGGAATTGAATTTATCTTGGCTAGCTGGATCTGCATCATAATTGCTCATAGCTTGATTAAATTCATTAAATAATGACTGAGCCTTGATTTTATTAGATTCATCAGGGGCTTTATCCACCAACTCACTTAAGAAATGCTGCGCTTCTTTATGGATCTTATGTGATTGGTCTCCAAGATGGCGAAACATTTTCTGATACTCTATTTCATTTTTGCTTTCAAAAGCTTGCCATTCTTTATTAGCTGGGTCTTTGCCTGAGTTACGAAAAAATCGATTGTAGCGGACCATGGTATAAGTGAGATCTTCTGTGCCTAACTTTTCACTGGATACTGTGGTTTTATTATAATTGACACCGAGATTAGCTCCAACATTTACCCCAGGTGCAACCATTGCTGCAGCGCCTAATCCAGCCCCTGCCGAAATGGAGCCTAGATGACGAATAAATTGACGTCGATAACCTGTATCTCCTTCAAACTCAGCTCCTTTTGCATAGTTAGGTTTAAAGAAACGAATCAGCACAGTGCCCGACTTTCCACCACTTAAATCAGGAGAAAAATCGAAATCTTGTGGCAATTTCACCCCCTCTTTTTCCGCTGCTTCATTAATTTTTGCAGTAATGCTGGCTTTATCGATAACACCTTGTAAGGAGCCTGATACCGTCCATGTAAGATTGAGATCGACATAGCTACCGGCACGTATTCGGCTCGGGTGAATACGCTCACGTTGCAATACATCTAACTGAGCAGAAAAAGGGCCAGCCGACACATTAAGCCCTGTTTTACTGTCTGTGATTTTTAAAAAAATTTGCTGTTTAAATGTCGCAATTTTATCTAAACGTTTCTTAGAATATTCTATTGGCGGAGACTGTGTTTTCATTGCAACATTAGCAATTAAATCCATTTTACTCGTTTGTTGTTCAGTGGTTAGTGCCTTTGACTGAGGATCATCTGCCATCGCTTTATGAGCTAAATAAGCATGAGATGCATTAGCAAACTGTAAAAACTGATGACGTCCAATGGCTCCCCAACGATTTTCAATCGTGTGCTTGTCTATTCGATGCTGCTTAAGGACACTTGGATCTGCATTTTTTGCCGATTTAAGATAATCATATTGCTGTACTGTTTTATAATAGCTATCAATATCTTGTGATAAAAGTTTCAAACCTTTAGTTGCACCGTTTGAATTTGAAGAATAAGCGGTGATCTCCTTTGCATGCTGAGTCAGGTTCGCTGGCAATTCTTTCAATTTATCTGCGTTATTTTTAATGACATCATAAAACTGACTAGGCACAAATTCATAAATATTGGTTACTGATTTTTTATGATTTATTGTCGCCCCTGCAGCTAATTTTAATCCAGCCTCGCCAATATTTACTGTCATCCCCGCATTAGCCGATAATTTAACTTCCCCCGCCCATGTATTATAATGCCCCAGCAGTGGCTTACTTCTTTCAGGGGCTGGGGCGTTCACGTTTGTTTTTATATCTAACACTGTTTCGAGTAAGTCATTTAAACGATGCTGGCTATTTGCTGCTTGTTGACGCTCGTGTTTCAAATTTTTTAATTCGGATCCTAAATTAAAAGGAAGGTGTCTTTTAACAAAGTTTTCGACCTTATTATTCTTCGAGCTATCAATATACTCCCGACGATTCGCCTTATTAAGCTTATGCCCTTTTCTATCTACGTATTGTTCGACACTATCATATTCTTTAAATTGAGTATGACTGTGACTAAATTGAGCATTGGCTCCCAATTTTGCGCCTATTTGCTCGGTGAGCTTTACTTGCGCCCCCGCTGCAACGTTGACTTTACTACCCGTTGTAGAATCTTTAAAAAAAAGCGCCTCGTCATCAGCCGATAAACCTGTTGTTTTATGGACCCCAACAGACAATTCAGCATAAGGGCCTACAGATCCAGCGCCCCCAGATGCAGGTAACAAACTGACTCCAGTATTTGCACCTACAGAAAGGCTCAAAGTTTCTGATGCCCCAGGAGTTCCCAAAGGAGCTAATTGTTGTTTTTTCTCTGTGTTTAACTCTTGATTCTTTAGTGTTATCCAACCACTTTTTATATTTTGGCCGAGCAAAGTACAAATTTCTTTTATATCACCTTTAGGTAATATTTTTGCTAGCTTTTCAAATTGATAGGATAACTTTGCAGTGTCATCTATGGATACAATCCCTGTAGATTGTTGAGATTTATCCATGATGGTCAATATTGATAATAGAGGCTTGCTCCTTGCCGTGTCTATAAGGTTTAAACTCGTTATACACTCATGCAATCTATTAACGATATTAGATATTTTTTCAGTCACAAGTCTGCCATCTAAGTGTAAATGACTACTTGATGTTGAAGACGTTAACCCAGTTAAATGCTGTTCTCGCATCCCACTTTGTTCTAGCGTTGAACTAGAAGACTGCATCGAAGGAAGCAAAAACGGCTTTTGAAGTATCCCTGATATTTTTATCGTGCTAATAGGTAATGTATCTTGAGATGCGACACTGGTTTCTGTTGATCTAGTTATGGTCTGCAGATTGTTAGTTATACTTGTTGGCATAATTGTCCCTTCCTTCAGGTATCCATATTTTTATTTATATATAACTAAAACCACTTCATTCGTTGCTTACAGAGAAAACAATTTAATCAGCAACAATGATTAGCACACAAGCTATTATTTTAGCCACCTTCTTTATATTTGTTTTTTACTAGGGGATATTCTATCAATAAACGTTTTAATTTTTTATATTTCCAATATGATACCTTGTAATAAAAAATTACAACACAATGAAGGGGTCACTTTAATCTTAATATTAAAACCTAAATACTGATAAGCAAGCCAGAAATTCTGGGCTACCCAAGCCATTCATCTAGATAGTCACAGTTTTTTAAACGGCTTATTATAAACAATGGACTAACACACTATGTTGCTTATTATATTAAGGTGCTGATATTAAGGCCATCAACTTGGCCTATAGTGCTTAAGCATCCCCTCATAATAACCAGAGGCAGCAAGGCTTCCAGAGTATAATAAGCCAAATCACTCTATGTTCTAAAATTTATAACATGATAAATAAAGCCCTTATTCATAATCACATCGATGAACTCTTTGGCCATGACATGCATGCTAAAAGGGTCACCTCACTTGCTAATGCCGCTCACGGAGTGATTGAAAAGGAGTCACTCGCTATTCATGCCATTGGCGCTGGCTTAGCCCAAGCCAATAAACTTAAGCGTAAGTCTGCTATTAAACAAGTAGACCGATTACTCAGTAATACAAAGTTAAACGTCTGGCAATTACTGGACTCCTGGGGGCCTTATATTATCGGTGCACGCAAAGAGATAGTGGTCTCTCTCGATTGGACTGAATTTGATTCAGACGACCATTCAACCATCGTACTGAGTATGCAAACAACCCATGGACGTAACACGCCACTGCTATGGAAAACCCATCGTAAACATGCTTTAAAAGGTAATAGAAACAACCATGAAGATGAGTTGTTGGTTAAGTTAAGGTCGATCGTTGCAGAGGATGTTAAAGTGACAATTGTTGCTGATAGAGGCTTTAGTGATACGGCACTATTTAACTTCATTGAACATGAGCTGGGTTTTGACTTCATCATTAGAATTAAGGCTAATATCAAAGTCACCGATGCGGTAGGAGAGCTGTTTCCAGTAAAGGACTGGCTATTACCCAGCGGCATAACAAGAACCCTTAAGGACGTTCAAATAACGGGTAATAAGCAAGCAGTCGCTCGGGTCATTTGCACCAAGAAAAAAGGCATGAAAGAAGCTTGGTATTTAGCATCAAGTCGACGTGACCTAGTGAGTAGCAAGATGTTGACTTTATATGGGAAACGTTGGGGGATAGAGACGACTTTTCGTGACATTAAAGACTATCGTTTTGGCATGGGGATGAGTGCCACCTACACGCGTTCCCCGGTACGTAGAGACCGGTTGTTTTTGCTAAGCGCCTTGGCGATAGGCTTGCTGACGCTACTAGGAAAAGCGGGCGAGGATGCTGACTTGGAAAAGACAATAAAGGCAAATACCAGTAAAACTCGCTCATACTCTCTGTTTCGCCAAGGTTGTATTTACTATGAACTGTTACCCACGATGCGAGAAGAGTGGGCAGAACCTCTAATGGATAATTTTTATCGTTACCTTAAAAACCAGCCTATTTACCGTTCAATTTTCGGGATTATTTAAAATTGAAAAATGAGGGGATCTCTAAGCCTATAGTGGGCTTATCTTTGTTGGAACAGACACACCTCCCACTAAAGTGGCAATGCCGGGGATGTGCTGTTCGGATAGTCTGCAGTAAAATTTACTTAATCCTTTCGGTTTTCAACCGTTCCAACAATTGTTTTATAAAGGTGATGGTCTCTTTTTCCTGCTCACTGATTATCGTAATGGGATCGTAATACTCTGGATGAGTGAGATACCAATATTCTCCAAGCTGAGAAAAAACATAACGGCCAGGTTCAAGACTCAATACGCAAATATTTACACAGTGTGTTTTATTGACAAGAAAGCAATGTTGGCAATACTTCATAGGACTCTCACTTATCGTCATAACTAAGCACAGAGATAACCTCTCCCTCTTCGAGACCTAACACTGCATTCAACTCACGCTGTTCCATGTACTCCTCTATTTTATGACGTACCATGCGCTGCTTCATTTTAGTCTTATTTTTTAGATTAGACTTTCTCTTCACTTCTGATTTGATCGGTATTCTCTCAACTGTAATAAAGGTGTGTTTCTCATACTCTTATCTATCCCCCGATGTCGATACACAATATGCTGTGGACGCTCATAGACATATAGAACATAAGCAAGTGAAAACACAAATCACACTGACATTTTCGCTGCTTATACCGCCGGAAGAACTTAACAAGTTAACCATAAAAGACACAATTAGGGCAGCTACCCATTTGGACAGCTAGTTATAAATAAAAATCGAAATCCAGTACTCAAAAATCAGTAATACCAAGATATCTAAGAGATGTATCAAACATGATTAAAATCATGAGTATGACTCTGAACGACTTCCTCAATAACACCGAGCCACTTAGAAATAGCAAAGTCTTCTCCGTTCCAAACTACGCAGTTTCAAGCAATATCAATCAGTATAAGAAAGTGGTCAACTCAGAATTTTTTGACTGCATAATTCAAGACGAATAAGTTCAGAATGGTGCTCCCTTCTGAACTCACTCACACAGAAGTGGCCAGGCATACGTCATGCTAATTAGAGACACATAAGGCTGCTACGGCGAGAGTTCACCTCTTCGCCACTGAAACTGTCATACACTCGGGCATCCGGATCTGCTCGTAAGTAACGACTTGGGTTCTTAATCTCTCTGAGTTTGATAAAATTTTGATTACGTGAAAGGCGATTGATGGCCTCAATACGATAATATGTATTAGGTTTAGCCAAGATCTCCGCTTCATAAGCTTTAAAGGTATACGCATTGATGGCTCGCCCCGCCGATTTAAGTGAGATTTTAAACTGTGCTGCCGATGCACCTTCGTATGCAGCACTGGCTGAAAAAGTGCGAGCATAGCTCGGGATCATTGAGGTAGAAAGAAATGCTCTCTCATGAAAAATGTCACCCACATTGATTTTCTCTAGAAGCACATTTTTGATGGTTGAGCCTCGATATACGGTCCCTTTATAATTGGGCAGTTTATTCAAAGCCGATTTTATGGCTTTTACGCTACGTTGCGCAGCATCGCCAAAGAGTCCGCCCAGGAAATCCTTCGGCTCGCCAGCGCGTAGGAACTCATTGATCACATCATGATCAACGCGTCCATAACGTTTGATGGCAGAATACTCTTCCGGCAACATTCTTTGCTCAGCTTTCACATGGTGACTGACACTCCAATCCATCAAGGCATCGGCTATGTTTTCTTCCTGCTGTGGACTCAATGCCCGTCCTGTGAACTCAGCAAAATCTTCTGCCCACGTAAACGTAGTAAAAACAATCAGTAATACTGATATCAGTATTTTTAACATGATAACTCCGGTATCAATGTGGTTCTCTCGTTGTGTGGTGACGTAACGAGAGCTTCCCTGTATGTAGTAAATAAAACGGCTAACGACAAATTAAGCGCTGCCATCTTGATGACGAAACTTCTTCTCCAGAGAACAAATTAAAAACTCGACTCGTGTTTGAAGGCGCTCCAGCCAAGGTGTCCATTGCAATGAAGTTACCTGTTGCCATTTTTTCAAGTGCAGTAACACGAAAGAAACGCTTAGGTGTAAGCAATACTTCGGCTTCTGGACTGAATTCTGATATCCCCGCCAAGGTATAACTCCCATGTTGTGCATTGATCTCAAAAAAGGCTTTTTCCATTGGTAAAGCGGAACTCGGTGGCACAACTGCGAAGCGTATTACCATTTCAGGCAGGGTACTGGTTGACATAAATGCCGGATCAACCAGTACATCACCTACATTAAGTTTCTGCGCTAATGACTGCTTCATCCAACTGCCGCGAAAGACAGTGCCTTTATAGCGCGGTAATTTCACGAGCCCTCTGCGCACCTGACGAATGTATCTTTGTGCATCACGCGCAGCGGCCCCCCATTCTGCACCATCACTGGCACGTAGATGGTCATTCGCGGTGATGTAGCCCGACACAGAAAAGTCCTCAAGTGCACTTTTTTCTGTTGCTGTCAGTAGTTTATGACGCCAGCTCGTTGCAGCAACAGACCAATCTTTAAACTGTTCAGACAGCAGTGCCAACTCTTGTTGCGTACGCATTGGTTGTTTGAGAGCATCCAATGGCAATGCGAGTAAAACCTGGGCATAAAGGCTAAACGTCAAACTGACGATAAGTGTAAGAATCTGCTTCATAATTTTGCCTTACAGTGTCTAAGGCGTATCAAAAATAGCGCGGATTATTGCGACTCAACTGACAACTAAGATGATTGTCGGTTTGTTGTTGGGCTCCCCAATTAATCACCGCCTGCAAACGCAACTGTTCACGCGTTAAGCTGTCGACCCAATCTGACATTGGGTATAACCACATCAAGGTGTCGTTGCCTGATAAGTTCAGTAAACTTTGCTTCAAAGCGGTGTAATCAATGTCGCATGCACGCCCAATCTGAGCAGCTATCTCCTCTTGGGCAGTACTGACTTCAGTAATACGCTGGCCAAGTGATGAGCTAGGCGTATACATCGCATCAATTGATGCGCTCAGCGTACCGTCATAACCCGCAGGTAAATTGGAAATACCAGGAACCTCGGAAATGCTGTAACGCAGCAGATATGCTGGTAGAGGTTGAGAAAACAGGATGTTATTGTCGGCTTGACCTGGGGCGTAATGACCTGTTGTCGTATTCTGGGCATGGACAATGGCAGCATAACGTTGGAAGTCCCCAATCTGTGCATTGAGCCATTCGTTGCCTCTCATCTCAGATTGAACCATCGCCTCCATAATATTGGTTTTCACAATGCGCTTAAACAGCGGCATCACTTTGTCTATTTGCGCGGGATTAACCAATGCCGAAAAATTCAGTCCAGCCCCTTTTAACGCACTATCAATCAAGGGAGCATAATGCTCGATATTGAAACTCTCAGGATAAGCATAGCTGTGATAGCTATGACTAAGGGCGGCTTGCCACTCACTTTCCAATGCGCGAGGTAATTCGACCTTGAGCTTAGCTAGGCGATGCTTGTGCACATAACTATTTGGATTCGGGTATGCCGCCAGCCACTTAGCAATGTCGGTCAATGAGGAATTGTGTGACAATCGTTCTTTAGCCAAGTAGGCTTGGCCCCAGCCTGCACAAGCATTATCACCGCGACATTCATTGCCGAGCGAAGCGAATAGCCAGCGCTGTACTAAGGCCTTATCATCACGGGATTGCTGCTTGGTGGTTTGTTGTCTGGCATAGTCTTTCAGTTGTGTTTCTAGCCATTCTTCTTCGTTATTGGCATCCCAGCCATGCGTAACCAATTGCTGCATAGCATCATCAAAGTAGCTGATGTATTTCTGCTTAATGGGCAGGCGAATCGCGTTTACCACAACATCTTTGGTTTGATCAAACCTACGGGTTTCCGCGGGGATCCACGTTTCTTCCAAGCACATTGGAATTTGTGGATTACGCTGTGAAACACCAAAGTAAGTACATTTTGAATAACCTGGCTGCAAAACTAACACTTTTGTATTGAGCTCTTGGCCAGTCGCTGGGCGATAAAGCACGCTGCGTGCCATTTCATCCACGGCATAACGGCTGGCTTGGTCTTTGAAAAATTGCGTGCTTTGTTGGATCGTACCAGATGCAAATAAGGCATCAATGGTGTCATGACCCGCTTTACGCATGTCCTGACGTAATTTTTGTTGGATCAGACTCAAATGATTGTCGGCGGTGTCGACAACCTGTTTTTTTGCTTCTAAGGCTGTGCGATACAGATAGTGCATGGCTGGTTGCGATAATCCATCTCGCCGGCCTTGACTTAGCTCATCGAGCACAACAAAAGCCGATTGTTGCAATGCAAACTGACACCGTTGCAGGGTCGAGAGTGCCCGGTTTGCCTCTTTGGTTGAAGGTAGGCTCTGTGGCGCACTGTTGTTTTCTCGGTATACAGGATATAGAGCTTCAAGCGTGCTCACTTGAGTACGACAAGCACTTGAAAAATCACTCGCAAACAGACGGGTATCTTCCCAATCAAACGCAAAATGCGTACTCAAGGTTTTGCGCACTTCTAGATCGATCGCATTGAGCAAGGTTTCCGCCATCTCAGTTTGTGCTTTCACTGCCTCTTGATAATGCAGTTGGTATTTGAGGGCAAGATCGGTGGCATAACCGTTAACCACCTGCGTTAACATCACATCTTGATTGGCAGCCAGTGCCGCCCAATGTGCCTTATTGCGTACGTCTTGCCGAGTCACTAGATCCTGATGAACAGAAAAACTGTAGTGCTCACCAGTAGCGATGGCAGCCCAGCGCTTACTCAAAATATGCCGGTCAATCTCACGTTCTGGCAGCTTCAATGCGCCGAACCAATCGATTAATCCCATAACCGACGTAAAGCGATCGTAGCTAGTACGTGATTCATCTTGGAAAGTATTAGCGACATCGCGTGCCCATAATCCCACTGCGGCGGCATCACCAATCGGTCCCAAAGCCTCAAGTGCCCCTTTGGCTAACCCACTACTAGTACGGCCCAAAGTGCTCATCAAACGTGCCGCTTCGCCACTTTCGATAGCCAAGGTCGAGGCAGGACCAGTCTCCAATAATAACGAGGTGCGCGTAAATACTCCCTCGGTATCGGGTAACGTAGGTTTTAGTTCAGGTAAATGTTCAGGGGCGGTGGTGAATAAGGTGTCAGCAGTGATGTCTTCACTGAAGGTCTGATAATTATCTTGTTGGACGGCATTGAAAGATTCTTTGTCGAGAACCAACAGTTCATCACCCAATTGGCAGATTTCATAAGCATGGGCACTGCTTGTTATCAAGGCGCAAGCACATGCAAAGTAGCTTATCTTCATTATCATTTCCTTTTATAATCTGTACATAGCACAACTAAATAGAGGTTTGGATCGGCCTTGTTTTAGTCAAAGCACTTTACGATCCAACTGCTGCATAAAAACGGCGAGATTAAGCGGTTTTTGCAAGAAGGTTATATCGGGGTAATTATCGGCATTGGGGATTTCACTCTTCTTGTTAGCCGATAAAATAAAATAGTGAACCTTATTGGCCTGAACTTGCTGCATCTCTTCTATTAAGCTGATCCCATCTGCTTTAGTTAATCGGTAATCCATAACGACGACCTGAGGCTGAGATGCTTGGAAAGCTTCGAAAGCCTGTGCTTCATCTTGAAGTGCTTTGACCACAAAACCACTGCTCTTCAGTATGCTGCCGCATAATTGCAAATTAAATGGATCATCATCAACCAACAACAATGAGATATCGGCATATCTGGCCTTGGTGATTTTGCTAATGTTAGCCACCCCTGAAACCTGACGATATGGGAAACGAAATAGGACTAATGTGCCTTTATTTTCTTTACTGCGTATACGTATACTGCCGCCGACCTCTTCTATCACTTTCTTGCAAGTATAGAGACCTATGCCGATCCCCGATTGAATAGCTGGCTTAACATTAGGGTCGGTATTAAAAGGATGGGTGATGGCTTTTTTCGACTCAACAGACATACCTTTTCCAGTATCTTTGACCGCCACACGCACAAAATCCTGACCAGACACAGACTTTAAACTGATATCGAACACGACTTCGCTGCAATTACTGTATTTAAAGGCGTTATTGATAAAATTGGTCGTTAGTTGGAAAAACTTAGTGCCGTCCAAACCGATATATTTCGGCATGTCTGCTTGTACTTTCATCACCAGACGCTTCTCGTGAGTTTGACTAAAGGCATTGTAATAATCATCTATGGCATTGAGTTCATCCATAAAATGGACATCCCGATAGTCTAAGTTCAGGTGCCCTGCCTCGGCTTTTGAAAAATTAAGGGTGTTTTCTGCAACACTATTAAGTAGGTTTGCCGACCAGATGATCTTGTCTAGTGTGCTTCGTCCGGATACATCACAGTAATCACTGTCTTTGAGCATTTGGCTATAGCCAAGCACTGCATTGATAGGCGTACGGATCTCATGATTTATACTCGACAGCAAGGCAAATTTAGACTTGGTCTCTATGGTCATCTGAATGAGACGCGTATGATTGCGGATCTTAAGATACAGGAGTGCCGATAGGCTACCGCCCATGGCTGTGATAAAGAACACCAACAGATACAGTTCGTATGTCTGGACAGCAGGCGCAATAGACCAGGCCGAGATGCTGTATTGTTTATTGTACTCAGGCAAGTCAATAGTATCTGTGCCTTGGTACTTAAAAAAAGAGGTTAACCAATTAGCGTCTTCGTTATTGCAATATACATTGTTAAACGCAGTGCCATCTAAGAGCAGTCGGGCACAGACCCCCTTATATTCATCTAACCTTTGTTGCACCTTCTTATGTGAAATGGCATACACAAGATACGGCATTTCTTGCTGCTCTATGCTAACGATGATGCTGGAGAAATTTTTCATCTGATATTCCAGCTTGTCATCTTTATTAAGCTGTACCTTACCGGCTAATATCTCAGACTGAAATATGGGATCAGACATATATTGAACGTGGTAATTATCGTCCAGAGTAAATGCAACCGCAGACTTTATCTTTAACAACTCCTCGGAGAAAATATTAAATTCTTCCTTTGTCACTATGTCGGAGGCGTTGAATAAGGAGCGTAATGCATTAAGCATGATTTTATGCTGCAACAACATATCATGGGTCGAATTAAACAGTAGATCTTCTTTTCTCTGATAATCATCTTCAGATGTTTTATAAAAGTGATGCAACAGAGTCAAATTGACCAGTAAGATGGTCAACAATCCAATGATGATACAGAGCAAGGCTGAGGTACTAGATTTCACAGTTAACAACCTTAATTTAATTTTCAATCATTAAATAAAAGATAAAATACAATCACTATTAACTTAAAACAGTTAATAAAATGCGCATTCCGTAAATACATAAAGAGGATGAGTTCCTTCCCCATAATGTTTTTTCGTTATATTTGCTACCAAGAAGGTAGCTGAGTGTTAACTAAGGTCAGCATTAACCACCCAAAACAAAACAAAACCATCACATTAAAAGTTAGGGCGCAGATAATGTAGAATCATTACAATCAAGGCAACTGCCCAACTAGACAGCTAGCAATAAGTAATGAAACTCAATACCTATCGAAATAAGACCAACCAGTAAAAAATAAGCCAGCGGCTGTTCTGGTTTATTGGTTTTATTCGGTTTATTAATAAGTCGAATAGATGATCTTACAAACCAATATATACGCTGTTAGCCACTCCAAGATGATCTAAAATATGTGTCGGTGTATTAGCAATAAACCCTGTCAGGTCAACTGAAAATGGACCGGTAAAAGCAGCGCGACACATAGTCGATGGATACGCACCAACAATGAGAAGCTGAGGTGTTGCCCCGTCTCAAATTAATTTCGCTTCAATCTCAAGATCACTAATGCTAATACCACAGTTGTACGTTTTTGCAGTCAAAACACCATTTTCAATTTGATAACCGCCAACAAGTGGAACAGGTATTTTTTCTTGTAGAAAATTGACAACGGACTCTGTTGCTAATGTATCGGTATGAACTGGGAATACAATATTATTTGCAGAGACTGTCGCAGTAGCAAGAATAGCTATCAAGCCAAATAAATTAACTTTGTTCATTATTACTCCATAAAATTTCAAACCATAAAAATGAGAATAATAATCTATACTAATAGTAATTTATTAACAAGAGATGCAAGCCTGTTCACATTATAATCTAGTGATGTTACAAGCTCATTTATATATACCTCCCTCCCCTCACAAAAAACAATATTAGAGCACTGTAAATGGATTTATTTATCATCAATCAAAAGCACACCAAGAACAAACAATAAATATCAACAACTTATAAGAATGACCAGACGAAAACACATTTGAAAAATTAATAATCAAAGAGCCGCTTTAATTAATGTAAAGAGAATTACTACTCAAAATTAGAGATGGCGAGAGTGTCCCATAGGCTGATTAATTTACACAAACAATCAAAATTAAAACCAAGACCCTTTATGACTTGATACTCCCCTATTATAATAGAAATTAAAATATAGCGTTCAGGTCTGACATTGATCAAAATAAACTCACATTTAGTACCTTCCACTTTTAAAGTAAATTAATAAACAAGAATTATTGAGAATTTAAAGGAAATGTAGGCCATCATTGAAAATGACTGAAGATTAAATATAACTCACTTATATACTATAAATAGTGCGATTACAGAACAAAAGGGCGTTGTTGATCAAATCTTCGCTATAGACGCAGATACTTCAAGGGTTTGAGCTAACTAGGCAGTCTGTTTCCTAACTGGCATTCCTAGTCTTATGACTTTGTTGATGGCCTTTACACCTGCCAGCGCTTCACCAACTTGAGCATTATAATCTCGCAGGCTAAGTTTCGAACTAATCAGTTGCTTATATCGGTACATCGCTGTTTCAGATAGTGACCGTAAGTGATAGTCATTTTCCTTCTTCCATTGCGCTAATTCATTATTCTTAAGCGCTCTCACTGCCTCATTCCGAGGATGCCCATCCTCCCAAAATCCAGCACTGCTTCTTGGTGGGATAGTGGGTTTGCAACCTTTACGCTGAAGTAGTTTGTGACACGCCTTGGTATCGTATGCGCCATCAGCAGAAACTTGTTTAATCTGTCTTCTTAACGGCTTGATTAATGTGGGTAACACTTCATTATCGGCAACGTTAACCAGAGAGACTTCTGCTGCCACGACTTCATGCGTATTCGCATCTACTGCGAGGTGTAACTTACGCCAGGTACGACGCTTTTCTTTACCATGCTTTCGAGTCTTCCATTCTCCCTCGCCGTAAACTTTGAGGCCCGTTGAATCAATCACTACATGTGCCACAGAGCCACGACTCGGTGAGCGATATTTGATATTTACGGTCTTGGCACGTTTGCTAATACAGCTATAGCTTGGTGAGGTTAGTGGCACATCCATAAGCTGGAAAACGGAGGTAGTGAAACCTTCTAGTGCTCGCAGTGATAAGTTGAATACACCTTTAACAACCAATGCAGTTTCAATAGCAACATCAGAGTAAATATACCCACGGCCACGGCGGCCGCGATGTTCAGAGCAACACCAAGAGCTAATGGCGTGCTCATCAATCCAAAAGGTCAAGGACCCTCGATTAATCAATGCCTTGCTGTACTGAGACCAATTGGTCATTTTACGCTTAGCTTTACCCATCTTGATGTTTCCAATAACCACATTGGAAGATCAGATCACATAAGCTGCAAAAGGTTCAATCGATTTAGGAAACAAGGCCGAACAAAAGGCAACAGCATAACAACTGAAAAAATCTATCGACTTGTACTCATTATATTTTCCAGAGCAACACAGTATAGGGCTAATGGCCCCTTAATCATCTCCATATTCAACGTAGATTGACTGTTTTTACCATTACAGTCTTTCCCGTTACAGCTCAGTGCCAGTGCATAGCCATGAAGATAGTCTACCAATAAATCTAACCCATTCTTTGCCGATTCTGAGTCTAGATTTAACGGCTCAATCACGATATTAAAGCGTGTAACAAAGACTTCAGCTGGACTTATCGTATCCATTGAAAGAAACGTTTCTAACAATCCGGGGTAATGACTGAGTAATGACAGATAGCTAGTGCACAACTGGCTTAATTCATTTTTCCAGTGTTCTCTCGCCTTAAGATCGCCCGCTTCAGGCTGATACACCTCTTGTATTAATGAGGTGGTGATAGCCTCTAATAACGCATTTTTATTACTGAAATAATAATAAATCGCCATTGCGTCGACATTTAAACATCTTGCAAGCTTACGAATGCTGGGAATTTTACCTTCCTCTCGCATCAAGGACTTAGACATTTTCATAATAGCTTGAGCGCTTAGTTGGCTGGTCGCCCCTCTTGGTCGCCCACGTGTTTTTTCCTTGACAGTCATTCAATCTCCTCGTTAAACTAATTCTTTTATTTCTACAGTGTAGAATATTTATATGAAATGTTCAGTATTTATCGCAACCAGTGTCGATGGTTTTATTGCAAAAGACGATGGCGGGGTCGATTGGTTACACACCGCAGGTAAGCCCGAAGCTGATATGGGTAAACAAGCGGATATGGGGATGCTGGATTATATGGCTTCGGTTGACTGTATGATCATGGGCCGTAAATGCATGGACATGATCTCGAGCATGAAGTTGACCGCTGAACAATGGCCCTATGGAGATACTCGCATCATAGTGCTCAGCAATACCATAAACGAAGCTCCTGAGAATATGAAAGACAAAGTAGAGATGTATTCTGGCGATCTGCAAGCCTTAGTATCGAGACTTGTAAGTGAAGGATACGAGCATGCCTATATTGATGGTGGCACTACAATTCAGGCTTTCATTAACCTTCAACTTATCAATGAAATGACAATAACACACGCACCAGTGCTATTAGGCGAAGGTAAGCCATTATTTGGTAAGGTATTCAAAGATATAAAGCTGGAACAAGCTGAAGCTATTGCCTTCCCTAACAACTTCGTTCAAGTGAAGTACAAGGTAAGCTATTAGTAACTAGCAGCCATCACTAACAATAATAAAACAGGCTTAACCTTGGTAAACTCTGGCTCAGCCTATCTGATTCTGCTTTATCAGTACAATAATTGCTATCGAGGCAATTCATTTATCGAAAAACAGTTACTTTTTAAGCACTTCAGCCATATTTGGAACTATCGTCACAGGATCGAGACGCATCTGATACCAGTTAACACGCCAATCTAGATGTGGGCCAGTTACCCGGCCTGTCGCGCCGACTTCGGCAATAGGCTGACCTTGCTTGATCACCTCGCCATCTTTGACATAGAGCTTACTGAGATGCAGAAAACTCGAACTGACACCATAACCATGGTCGAGAATTATGGTGCCGCCGGAATAGAACATATCCGCTACGGATAAACTGATGACACCATCGGCGGGCGCTACCACGACAGTACCGGTTTTCGCGGCGACATCAACACCATAATGAGGATTGCCTGGCTTGCCGTTATAAACACGCTGACTGCCATAAACGCCAGAGATACGGCCCGTCAATGGCCAGATGAAATCTTGAGTGAATGACTCAATCTCTGAAAACTGACTTCTGGCGGCTTTGACTTGCTTACTGTCTTTTCTGGAGCGCTCTACCGCTTTGGGATCGGGCTTCATGATCTTTTTACTGATCCCGTTCACCCTGTCGATCTTGTATTCTTTCGTCTTGATGCTCAGTGGCTTTATCTGAGTCAAGCCATCAGGATAAACAAGCTTCAACTCTTGCTTTAGCTCAGCCTCGCGCGCGAAACCAAATGCAAACGCACCTTCAGGGGTCACTTTTAGTGCTTCGCCGTTAAGGTATACCTGAGTTCCTGGCTCAACCATGGCTCGGATCAGAGCGCCCTGCTCCATCTTACCCGTCAACTGGATTTGCGCGGTTGCGTTAACGGTAAATAAGAGTGTCAATGCAGCCAATGGCGAGACTATTTTAGGTAATAGAGACATTTAATTTCCAGTTATATGTGATAGGACTCGATTAAACTTAATCATTAATATCCAGACGCGCATGGGCATAAACCACGCTAATTTATGTTGCCTTTTACTGAGATAGCCCCTTTACCTATTCCTTCATAGGCGATCACTTTAAACTCACTTTGAGGCAATTTATCAACCAAAGTGTTAGCGATAAACTCTGCCAGCAGCTCTACCGTAGTGTCATGTGGAATGATCTCACATCGAGTCTTTGGCATGGCGAGTTGGAACTCTCCCTGCGGTGCCTGATAACAGAAACCATAGTGAGTGTCTTCGCTCACCTTTGCCTGTGGCGAAAGTGTTAATTCACTCAAATTAACCACATCTTCTTCGGTACCCAGATAAATGTCTTTCCAACGCTTAGCCCAGTACTCATCCCATTTAGGTGCCGAAATACCATTTTCGAAGATGTTAATAGGGCTGCGATGGCCGTGAGCAATACGCTGACAGTTACCATCATGCTTTTTAAGACCATGAGAGTAATGATAAAACGGCGCTTCATGCATCTCATTACGTAGCGTCAACGCTATACCTTCCACATTGTCCGGCAATACAGCTCTTAATGCTTTCTGCAAAAAAGCATTAACACTATCGAAATCGATAATTTCACTGGGAATAAGGGCAAAGGCTTGAGCTGGGCACGCTAAGTGAATATCGCCCTGTAGGCTGTTAAAGTCCATAAAGACTTTATCGCCTTGCTGTTGCCAACGTACTTCACTGCAAGCCGTTGGAATGAGTAAACGGTGATCAGCAACTTCATCGATTGTATTTTTGATGGTGCGTTTAACTTTAGAAAAGTCTAACACCATATTTTGCTCATCTAAGCCGCCATCGAGGAGAACATCGACTATCCAGCTTTCTCCCACCATGCCACGAATAGGACACAAGTATGAAAAATCGATTACGGTTAAATCTCTAACAAAAAGTTGCATTTACGCTCCTAGATGGAAAAACAGTCCACCTTTTGTACGTCCATTCGGCAATGGCCAAAGGACAGAAATAGTGTCTCAAGATAAATTGACATTATCTTTGAGGTTTACGCAAGTTTACATGTGATAACAGCAATTTTCGACCCGTTTATTGCGCCTAATTGTAAACTTGGCGAGTATGCTTGATTTGTCATCAGTATAAGCTTAATAATTCACTTCGAATCACTCGCTTTACTATTTAGCTTGCGCCTATGGTTTTCGTGCAGTGATCACTTTACGTAAGCTATAAACAAGCTGCACAGGAGGTATATATGCCCGATACACTTCTCAACACTACAAGTGACACACACCTTAGTCTGTTACACCCTGTGGACTCTGACATTTGGTATTACGATGGGCCTACGGTTTCATTCTATTGCATGCCCTATACCACTCGTATGACAGTAATCCGCCTCGATGATGGTAAATTATGGGTGCATTCACCTTGTCAGTTAACGGCCTCCCTGCAACAAGAGGTCGACAGCCTAGGTGAAGTCAGCTATCTCATTGCCCCAAATAAAATTCACTACCTCTTTATTCAAGAGTGGATATCCCGCTATCCGGATGCGAGTTCTTATGCGGCACCTGGTCTGATAAAGAAGTGCCCGGACATCCCATTTTCGAGTGAATTAATCTCAAAACCCAATGATGTCTGGTGCCATCAAATAGACCAGCTTATCTTTACCGGAAGTCCGGCAATGGAGGAGGTCGTTTTCTTTCATAAAACCAGTGGCACGCTCATCTTGACCGATCTGATAGAGAACTTCCCAACCACTCACTTTAAACCTTGGCAAAACCATATCGCCAAACTGGTTGGTATCTTAGCCCCGGATGGCCAGACCCCAGCCGACTGGCGTATCAGTTTTATATTTGGCAAAGGCAAAGCCAGAGCTTGCTTTAAACTCATTCAAGCATGGCAGCCAAAAGGAATAATCATTGCTCATGGTGAGTGTATTTGGGAGGATGCTCCAGCCTTCCTCAAACGATCATTTCGCTGGCTGGATTAGCGGCTCTTAAAGTTTAAATGTATTTCAGGACAATACACGGTCAATAAAAAAGGCGCCTGATGGGCTGTCTCTTGATCACAAGTTAAACTCAAGAGACATTGCTAACTCGTAGCCTTCAAGGGTGGTTTGCAACTTAAGCCATCCTTGCCATATTACTTTCACTAAAGCTTTTCCTGTCCGCTTCGTATCTTTCCAGCCACCTAACCTCGCTAATTCTTGATAAGCCCAGCCCATATTGGGTGCCTCTTTCGGTAGCTCGCTACCCACTCGCTTTAGCCAAAGTAGTTTCCACGCTTTTGTCGACAGAACCTGCTCGCAACTCACGTCTCCTGCCTGCATATTCGCAAATTTTAGCTGGAGCACCCTTGTCGCAATAAAACCGCTAATCGTAACAAGCCGTTCCATATTATCTTTGCTTTGCAGCCTTAAGCTCTCTATATCTGTACCGTCGCTCTTCCAGACTTTATGATATTCCTCAACTAACCAACGTTTTTCGTAGTAACTGATGATTTTTAAGGCCTGTTCTTTATTGGTAACAGGCTCGCTGGTTAAAAGGTGCCAACTTAACGGTTTGTCGTGACTGCTTCGTTCACAACACCCTACATAATACATTGGCAATGATTGTCCTTTTTATTTGCAAGCACTTTTAGGCTAATTGGAGCGTAAGTGATATCAAGTGTTACCGTTCTGGCTTTACGCCCCCCTTTTGAGCAATATTAAGCTGTTTTTGCCCCGCGCTTTGTCATTCACTGGCGAACTGATAAAGCTTATCTTCACTCTCTTCAATGCATCGGCTCTGCATTGAGCGAACCACAAACCGTTGCTGAGCGTTAAGCTTATAGAGTAGGTACTCGTATATATCGGCTTCTCTATCACAAACAGAAATAACATCGGCCATCTTGGACTGTAGACGCTGAGTCATCGACTCTGAAGCCGTTTGCCATTTTACGCTTTCTTTTTCCTCATCGGGACGAGTAGCGTGTTGCTCTCGTTGGCCGGTTTTACTCACATCACGACTCCAGCGTAATTGCTCAATAAGACCAACTACGTTCTTTTCTTCAGGTGAAAACAGTAAAATACTATGCGCTAACATGCCTCTTTGTGCCTTACCGCGTCCTGCATGGCCTAAGTCACCTTTTATCGAACGATGTTGGTATATGAGCGTGGGGGTATCTTCTAGAGCAAGTAATAAATCATGTTGTTGCGCTCGCTCTACTGTGGCTTGAAAACCAGACTCAGCGATGGCTTCAGCTTTGATGTTCTCGTTGCGGATAAAGCGATACGCACCTTCCATATCTGCAGGAGACAGTGTCACATTCACGATAGGTTTCCCTGGTTCATTAGCTAGAGTAGAAGCTAACTTTACCAGACGAGCGGTTCTTCTAGGCTCTCCTAAATCAGATTGCCCAAATTGCTGTTGTGCCCACTGTAGATGCTCATGAATCATCACTTTATCTCCTTAATAAGGTTAAAAGTTCGGATCATGAAATTGAAAATTAGTTCAAAAAAATCCCTGTTAATTTCTTAACAGGGATTTGTGTATAAAAGACAGCCAAATGGCGCCTTTGATCATGATAGTAGCGGAAAATATTGAATCGTACATGCTTCAACAATCAATAAAACCTAAAGGATTACTGACCACCCTTCAAACGACGATCGAGTTGATCTTTTAGGTTAACCGGAACACCTTTGATCATTATGGTGTCGGAAAATGTTGAATCGTACATGCTTCAACAATCAATAAAACCTAAAGGATTACTGCCCACCCTTCAAACGACGATCGAGTTGATCTTTTAGGTTAGTCGGAACACCATTAATCATAATGGTGTCGGAAAATGTTGAATCGTACATGCTTCAACAATCAATAAAACCTAAAGGATTACTGCCCACCCTTCAAAGGACGATCGAGTTGATCTTTTAGGTTAGTCGGAACACCTTTAATCATAATGGTGTCGGAAAATATTGAATCGTACATGCTTCAACAATCAATAAAACCTAAAGGATTACTGCCCACCCTTCAAACGACGATCGAGTTGATCTTTTAGGTTAGCCGGAACACCTTTGATCATTATGGTATCAGAAATGGGATCGTACATAACCCGCTCACCAAGGTGTGCTCCATCGAAGCTAAGTGTCACGCCACCGCCAGTACCGGAAAACTTCTTCAGTTGGCGTAAAGTTGGCTTATCCCCAGGAAACTCATCTTCAAGTTCATATTCGCCACCTTTGGCAAAATCATAGAAAGAGTCCATGCCACTATCGGCGAGCTCATCGGCGAGATCTTTAATTTCAATATCGGCACCAACATCACAACGCTCGGTACAATAATCGAAAACCTTCTCACGACACTGCTGACGTTCGTCTTTGGTCAGTTCGCTGCTAGAAACGAAATCTTCGACGGCATTCATCAACTGCTTGTTCTGAACCTTAGTGTTGACCCCTTCTACGCAGCCCATAAAATCGAGGAAGAAATCGGCAACCTTTCTGCCCGCACGCCCTCGTATAAAGGAGATATATTTACGTGAATCTTCATCTGCCTGCCATTCGGTCAAATCGATACGCGCCGCAAGTTGGACATCCTTAAGATCTAAATGCGTATTTTTCGAGAGTTCCATATCATCGAGCACTGTCATCGATGATTTAGCATTAAGCAAAGAAACATACAGATAGTCACTGGTCATATGGGTATAACAAGACAGGAGCAAGTAACCACCTTGACTGAAATCATATTTGGACAACTCTTCCTGCAATAATTTACCCGCCAAACCGGAAAACTCGACAAAACCAAGTTCACCATTTCGGTACTCAGTTAACGCCTCCATAAATTTAGGATTAGCCTCACCATCTTCACCAGAGATACCAAAATGCCCAAATCCCTTACCCGCCTTTGTTGTATATGTTTGATGTAATTCATCCAACATGGCTTCAACGGCTTCGCCGTTTAATAAAGGTTGGGGACGCAATCGACAGCTTAACTGCCCCTCACTATTTTGAATAATGGCATGGATGATGGCTTGTTCGACGTTTATGCTCATAAGTCTCGATAAAGATAATGGTTAAAAATGTAATTTCACCAATAAAAAGTCTCTGATGCCGCGACTGGAATCGCTTAAACAGAACCTCACTTTTGGGTCAATTTTAATGAGCCTATATTGCCCCAATTGAAATCCTGCTTCAAGAATAAGATGACTAAGACTTGCCTGAAAATCTTATCCAAAAGAGTCATTAGTCATATTTACACAGGTAAAAGAGAATATTGGTATCAATATCGGGCTAACCAGTGCAATGATATCGTGCTTAGGCTGAATTTCGGTTATCATAAGCGCCAAATATCTAGGTAACCGAAACACATTTTTAATATGGCTATACAATCAAAATATTCAAACACTCAAGTCGAATCACTTATTGCTGAAATCAGTGCTGTGATGGATAAGCACCAGGCACCGACTGACTTAAGACTCATGGTATTGGGTAACTGTGTGACAGATCTTCTTGCGCGTAAAGTACCTCAAGAAGCCAGAGTCCAAGTAGCTGAGCAGTTTTCAAAAGCCTTATCTCAATCTGTTAAAAGCTAATTAATGCCTTTGTGCATTGAAAACTAGCTAAACACGTAAAAAAACACATAAGATACATTAGTATCTAATAAAATAAGCACTTAAACGCTAAGCGGAGCCACATGGTCGAGCGTAAAAAGGAAATGGGGCGTGATCGTGTATCACGCTTGGTGAGCTGGGGACATTGGTTTGCCTTCTTCAACGGCTTTCTTGCCATGATTGTGGGTTTCCGCTATCTCGATACGGTAGGCCATCCTGAAACTTGGATTGGCTGGGGCTATTTGGCCGTCAGTACCATAGGTCACTTTAGCTTCTTGGCCTTTATCGTTTATTTAGTACTGGTTTTTCCCGTCACCTTCTTACTGCCCTATTCCAAGATTTTACGTGGCTATGCGGCAAGTGTTGCGACTTTAAGTTTATGTATTTTACTCTACGACACCATCATTTATGATGATTATGGTCTACACCTGAGTCCATTTGTGTTCGATCTGGCTTGGGCTGATCTCAATGCTCTGCTTCGTGGTACCTCCTATATCATTACCCCCTTAGGGATTTTAGCCATTGAGCTCACGGCGGCAAATTTCCTTTGGAAACGGATCGAAAAAATCCACAAGGTACGTCGTGGTAATAAGGTCGTCGCTTTTGTGGGTCTATGTTTTATCAGCAGTCATCTGATCCATATCTGGGCCGATGCCGCAGATATCACTGAGATCACCCGCCTAGACGATGCTTACCCGCTCTCCTACCCTGCTACTGCCCGCTCATTTATGGAAAGTCATGGCATAGACAGTTCAACGCGGCCTAAAGCAAGCTCATCCCTAAAAAGCAGTTTAAATTACCCTAAGCGGCCACTGCAATGCACTAAGACTAATGAAGTGCAGCCTAATATCTTATTACTAACCATAGATAGTCTTAGAGCTGATATGGTCAACAGCAAAACCATGCCCTTCTTCAGCCAGTATGGCGATGCCAATCAAGAGTTCCTTCACCACATCAGTGGCGGCAATCAATTCAACAGCGGTATGTTCTCCATTCTTTATGGGCTTCAAGGCAGCTATATCAATTCCAGTGGTTTATCACAAACCCCTCCACTACTGACTCAAATATTGAAGCAACAGGGCTATCAGTTAGGTTTATTCTCAGGCGAACACGCCAGTCAAATGCCAAAAGCCATCTATGATGATTTTGAACAGATATTATCGGCTCCAAATAGTAGCGATGCAGCTCAAGACCTTGAAACGGTTTCAGGATTTCAAACCTGGCAACAGACACAAAATAGTCCTTGGTTTGGCCTCATCAACTTAAGAGCCCCTGACAGCTATGATACCCCTATCGGCTTTTTGGGTATCGAGACAGTCCAGTCTGAGCAGAAATTAACACCTGCCCAGCGAGTCTTATTCAATCAATATCGTCAGTCGCTGAATTTTATCGATCAAGAGATTGAAAAAATTATCACTGCTCTGCCAGCAGATACCTTAGTCATCATTACAGGCGTCAGTGGAAAGTTGTTCACCAGTAACCCGGACGAAGCTCGAGGTAATCTCTCTCCAGCCAATGTTCAGGTCCCCTTAGTGATTCACTGGCCGAAATCACCTGCAAAAGACGTAAATTATCGTACCAGTCACTATGGCATTGCTCCTACGTTAATGACTCAAGTCCTTGGCTGCACAAATCCGGCAACCGATTACAGCGCTGGTCGAAGTTTGTTGCAACCTGATGCAGAGTCTTGGGTATATGTCGGTGATAATCGTATATTTGGCATCTATCAAAAATCAGAGATTACGGTGATCGACAGACACGGTAAGTACCGTATCTATGATGAAAATTACGAGCAGCGCCTGCGTAAGAAGATGAGTGCACCGGAACTCATCGAAGTGATGCGTGAAGGTCGCAGGCTGTACAATAACTAAGGCATAGCTAATCGCGCATTATTTAAAGTGCCCTTTTTAGCCAGTAATTAATGCCAACTGAATAATTACTGGCTAAAAAGCTTATAAACTAAGCGATTAGATCAAGCTTGTTGACTAATCGCTTGCAGAATCTTAAGTGACTTGCTAAAGTTCTGCCTCACCTAAATAGCCCCCACGAAAAAGATATTTAGGTGTTCTTAGAAACAGTTTAAGTTCTAAGAAATTTCGGGATATGGCCTAGTCCGGTAAGGCGCTTGTCTGGGGGACAAGAGATCGCAGGTTCAAATCCTGCTATCCCGACCACATTAAAGAAGCCAGATTCAGCAATGAGTCTGGCTTTTTGCTTTCTATTTCATGCTAGCCACTTATAGCGAACACTGTGATTGGTGTCGGTGTAAGATCAAAAAAGCCAGACGATAAAGTCTGGCTAATCCCTATCAATACCAAGCAGTATATCTAGCTAAATGTGATCACTCGTGACAATCTGAACACTCAGCAATGGTCAGATCCGGAGTATGCATGTCCATATCTAGCGTATGGGCTCCCTCAAAATCATGGCAATCATTACAGGTTGCGATACTTGCTTCAGCCTCAGTGTGGACAGCCACATCAATCTTCTCATGACAATCGGTACAATCTACCGCCATGGCAGAACCAGCAAAAGCTAACGCGGCGATCAAAGTTAAATATTTCATCTCTATACCTCAGTAATCCGGGTTCGGTCACCCTAAAATTATTTTTTCTGCTTAGATAAAAAAGGCTCAACTCTCTATCTAAACTCATTGCTTCTCTTAATATTAATTCTATGGATCAGCCTTAATTGAATATTAATTAGTCCAACTATTCTGAATACTTGCTTAACAGATCAACTTTTAGAATGCGATACTGTGACCTAGGTCAGAATGTTAGCTGGCATACCCATAACGTTATTGGGTAAAGCAAATACTTGGCGGTTTACTTTTAGCAAGTTAACTTTTATGATGCGTGTTCAATCTTCACGCACTTGCGTGTGAGTAAACCTCAATTTCTTCATTCTTATCTCGGAGTCTTCGCCTCAATGAACAACTAACACCTGTTTTCCATCTTTATTCTTTTATTTGGAACCACAGGGTTAGTAGGCACTTTCGGCTTAAATTTGTTATTGAGCGCACGATCGAATTTCCACCAGTCTTATATGTTTAAGCTTTTGGGCGTCCTTTTTGATCACATCGCAGACCATTAGATCCCAAATATAGTCATTGTGCACACCCTGCTTCCCTCTTCTTAGGAGGCAATATGCCAATTCTCAACGCACAGCAACTTTCATACAAACTAGATACGGGAGAGAGACTATTTAGCAATCTTTCCTTTTCCATAGAGCAAAAATTTACTGCCATCATAGGTCGCAATGGTGCAGGTAAATCAGTACTCGCGTCTATTTTAGCGGGCGAAACACAAGCAGATTCAGGCTCGGTATTTCGTTCATTTAACCATCTTGGTTATTTTAAGCAACAAGGCATAGACAGCCACTCAGGGCAAAGCATTGCAGAATTTTTGGGCGTCGCGCCACAGATAAACGCGCTAAAGAAGGTCGAGTCAGGCCAATATCAAGCAGCAGAACTAGATATCATAGGAGATAACTGGCAAGTACGGGAAAATCTGGCCCGACAGCTTGCTGAAATAGCGATCACCTTGCCTCCTGAGACCCCTTGCGCACAACTTAGTGGTGGCGAAAAAGCAAAGTTGCAGCTACTTAAGTTGTTTAGCACAAATGCCGAACTACTTATCTTAGATGAGCCTTCTAATCATCTGGACAACAAAGGACGTCAGTGGCTTTTAAAACAAATTAACACAAGTAAATCAAAGGTATTGTTAATTAGCCATGACAGAGCGCTGTTACATCATGTAGGGGCCATTTATGAACTGACGAGTCTAGGTTTGACTCTTTATCCAGGCAATTTCTCCCATTACAAAACGAGCAAGCAAACCCATCTGATAGCTGTTAATCGCAAGCTTGCACAAGCACAAAGCAAACAAAAGCAGATAGCTCGTCATACGCAGCTCAACCATGAGAAAGCACAACAAAGGGCCGCGAGTGGTAAGCGACTTAGAAAATCAGGTAGTCAGGCTAAAATATTACTCAATACTATGCGAGATAACGCCGAAAAATCATCCTCATCAAGAGCCATACAAAGGGATAATCAGCAGATAAACAATACCGAATTAATTCGGCAATTATCTCAACGAAAAGAATCACTAAAGCCACAGGCAATGTACATTCAGACCGGTGTGAAAGTGAAGACACAAAAGCCCGAAACCCTGCTCAGTATCCAAGACATACGGATCCCCTATGTTGATACGCCTCTTATCCGACTGCACTTGTCTCATGGAGATAAGCTGCACCTGAAGGGCAACAATGCTTGTGGTAAATCGACCTTGATGAAGGTGATTTTAGGAGAGCTGCCAGCAGACAGTGGTGACATTCAACGAGCAGCTCCACTCTTTTATTTAGATCAAGACTTTCGGCTAATTAATCAAGCGCTTTCCCTGCTGGGTAATCTCAAAATTTATTGCCCTAGCATTGCTGACACTCAAGCACACACCTTACTGGCCGGAATGGGATTTAGGGGGCAAAGTGTACATAGAAAAGCGAGCTGGCTCAGCGGAGGGGAAAAAATGAAGCTTGCTATACTCATCGCGACCCACCAAATACCCTTGCCGCTACTGTTACTCGATGAGCCTGACAATCATTTAGATATTGAATCGAAACATCTATTATCTGAAGCGTTAAATCAGTATCGAGGGAGCTTTATCTTGATAAGCCACGACAGAGAATTCGTGACTGATGCCGGCATCACAGAAACAGTAGAAATCTTAAGCAAGTGATTCTTAAGTAAATGATAGCGCTGAGCCCTCTCGCCCTGCAGATTAGGATGTATTATCTAATCTCGCACTAATTTTATCTAAGCTGGATTGGTATCCACCTAAGCTTATGATATTTTACTGACCAAATTACTTTTAGAGATTGTTATCATGCCGAAGGCAAGCGAAGTTAAAAAAAATACTGCTATCGAATTCAACAATAATGTCTTTCTCATCAGAGATATTGAACGTTCTGTTCCACAGGGACGCTCTGGAGGCAGCCTATACCGTATGCGTATGTACGATGTCGCGTCGGGTTCTAAACTAGATCATACCTTCAAGGCCGACGATATGATAAGCCTTGCAGATCTGAGTCACCATGATGTGACCTTCTCTTATATCGATGGTGACGAGTATGTCTTCATGGACGTAGAAGATTACACGCCTTACCATTTCAACAAAGACACCATCGCCGAAGAGTTACTCTTTATCACAGAAGAGACTCAAGGCTTGCATGTGCTTACAGTCGATGGTTCACCCGTTGCTATCGAACTCCCCTCCCATGTCGATCTGGTCATTGTAGAAACTGACCCTTCAATCAAGGGGGCTTCCGCCAGCGCCCGCACTAAACCCGCCACTCTCTCAACCGGACTGACGGTACAGGTTCCTGAATATATCGCCAATGGTGAGAAAATTAAGATAAACACGGCCGAGCATAAATTTATGAGCCGTTCTGACTCTAAAGCTTAATGACTAAAAAGGACCTATTATTTCAAGGCAAATAACAGGTCCTTTTTATTATGAAGTCAGCTCAATAGCTAGGCTAACGTTATTGAGCAGGTCTCAGAAGCCTTTAGCCACCTCACACAAGCTAACTATATTTTCTTCCCGCGTGTTTATTCAGCTTTAGACTTATTCTTCCGCTCTACTTCCATCTGCTTCTGTAAACGTAAGTCTTTGGTGATCCCATAGACAATAAAAGATAATAAGATGGCTAAACCTATGCCGACCTTAAAAATATGTTGGTTGATTAAATTATCCATTTTCATGATCCATTTAGTGGTAGATGTGTAGCTTTGTCGCTTTAAGCGAAATTATGAATCGTGACAATGAAGATAAGCTTAATCTGAATAACTAGAGGTGTGCTCTACTGAAATAAGCTTAAGTTATTCAACGATATGTAAACTTAAACAAACAAACCTTCACCAACACACACAAACGTACACATAAAGGCAACCTAGTTTACGAGTTACCAATACACTTAGCCCATCACCATTTGCTATCTGTTTTAATTTAAATAACTCCGAAGTTACCAACTGGTATAAATACCAAGCAAACAGTGATTTTTTGTTACATATGTATTGAGGATTATTCTCTAAGCCGCTAGCATCTATAAATAGCCGCAAGATAAAAAAATATAAGGCTTTCATGTTCCAGATAAATCGTCAGCATTTCAAGTTCTCACTCTTCCTAGGCATATTAGGCCTAATAGCGAACCTGTACCCTATTCCCCTGTTTGGAAATGTGCAGCTAATCTTAGGTAACAGTGCTTTTGTTATCGTCGCTATTTTATTGGGGCCTTGGTATGCACTGCTTACAGCTCTGGTCTGCTCAATCGGATTGTTTATCTCCTGGTCTAGCCCCCATGTATTTCTCATTTTCAGTCTAGAGGCTATCTGGTTAGGGTTTGCCCGTAGAAAAGACATCTATTCTTTATACGCAGATATCGGGTATTGGCTCTTGTTAGGCATGCCATTATTTGTACTGTACGCCAGTATTTTCTCGGAACTACCTGAAAGCCACCTCTCCTTTATCACACTAAAACAAGGGATTAATGGTTTAATTTGCGCCGCTGTAGGCTCTCTGGCTGTCACTGTTATCTCTGAATTATGGCAACTAAAAGACAAGGTAAAAGACAAGAAAAGACGCAGCTTCAATGCTCAGCTCACTTACAGTTTCTCCTTAGTACTAACCATCTCACTGCTGGGCTCGGCGCTGATATTCAATCATCAGGTCATTATCAAACAACAAGAGAGTTTGAAGCGAAACTTACATGATTCTGTCACCCATTTAGGGCTGGCAACAGAGGTATTCCTTGAGACTCATACGCGAGCAATAGATAATGCCTCTCGATGGCTGAGCCTATCTGGTGCAGAGAAAATCTCAGGTTGGCAAAGCAAACTGGTTAAGTTGCATCAGAGCTACCCCGGGTTCGCTACTATGCTAGTAACCAACGCCGATGCGCGGATCATAGCGGCGAGCCCGCTATCGGCATTAGGCGTAAACAAGGTACTCAACAAAGAGATCAGTGTTGAAGATCGTCATTACTTTCAGGAAGCATTTTTCAATCAAATCACCTACACCTCACCGGCATTTTTAGGCCGGGGGTTCGGCGCAGACCCCATCGTCGCCATCAGTGCTCCCTTCTACCGTAGCAATGAGCCCGACAAACCCACCGGGATCATCGAAGGTTCGTTAGATTTAACAACTTTTGCCCAAATTGAACAGGCTAATGAAGTCTATCAAGATCAATCTATGATCCTCGTCGATGAAGCTGGCAGGGTCATATACGCATCCGATAAGCTAGGACTTGCCCCACTGTCCGAGTTTATGTGGGCTGAAAGTGGCAAAGACTATAAGACTAGCCTGTCTATGCTCAACCTCCGCGATATCGAGAACCCAAACCCTGAATTTGTCTATGACAGCTACGCGCTTGATAATCAGTGGAAACTCTATGTGGTTAAGCCTTTTTCTCCGTTATTAAAATTACTAGAGTCTCAATATCTCACTACCTTCGCAGTACTTATCTTATCTATTATCATTACCGTATTAGTGACTCGAGTATTGAGCATCAGATTGACTCAGCCCCTTAGCGTTATAGCCAACAAGTTTGCCGAGCATGGACACAGTAAAGCAGCCGATTATCATATCAACGAGGAATCACCTATTGAGTTCCTCAACTTATATCAAAGCATCAAGAAGAGTAAACAAGAGCTAATTTCTTACCAGTTAGAACTTGAAGAGAAGGTCGCGATACGTACCTTTGAACTGGAAAAAGCCAATGCTAAACTGCAAATCTTAGTAGAAAAAGATGAGTTGACCTCGCTGTACAATCGACGCTATGCCGAAGCAAAATTCAGATCTACTCAAGATTTCTGCCAACGCAGCGATGAGGTGATGGCGGTTGGGATCTTAGATATCGATAATTTCAAATCAATCAATGATACTTACGGCCATCAAGGCGGTGATGAATGCCTGCGGGTTTTATCCAGAGAAATGAAGAAATACTTTAAACGGGATACCGATGTCATTGCACGCTACGGTGGTGAAGAATTTTTACTCATCTTACCCTTTTGTAATGTGTTAATGATCGAAGCGCACCTAAACGAGTTTAAAGACAAGGTTCAAGGGTTAGTTATAATAAACCCTAATGATAAACGCCCAATAAGTATGACGGTCAGTATAGGTGCCTTAGTGAACAATGCTAGATACAGCACCGAGTTAGATGTCTGGTTTAAACAGGCCGATATTAATCTGTATCAGGCTAAAAATCAGGGCAGAGATAAGGTCATCATCTCTATGCCGAAACCCTCCGATAAAAAGGTGACTGTATAGACCCTAAGTGAATACACCTGAGCCTAGCCCAACATCATTTTTATTTTAACCCTTTAATAAACTTGTCAGTCCTGGAAATCAGATAAGGGAAAAATGGGTTCCATTTCTGCCTTAATATCTCATCGGCCGACACACCGAGCACACCACGCTCTCCTCGAGTAGATGTAGCACCTATCTGTATTCGTTTCACGTAATGCACTCCTTCAGGACCATACAAACTGTCTTCGATGGGAAATGGCAAGGCAACATGGGAGAGAGAGTAGACATTTCTAGGCCACCTCAAGTTCAGCGCTTCTTTCGTTGGTTCGCCTTGAGCAAAATGAGTCTCAGCTACCACATCCCTAGGCAGGTCAAGTGTGTCGAAATTATTGTGAACTAAGGTCAAGTCGTATTTTAGATGCGTGGTATTAAATAAACCGCCGAAATGCAATATAGGATCATCCGGAATCAGCCCCATATTGACCTCTGTGCGATTGATATCGAAGATAACCAATTGATGATTATCCTGAGGTAACTTTTGAAATAACCCAGAGATCACAGCCTGAGTCGATACAGTATCGTCAGTCAACGATTGAAACGCCAGCACAGATGACAGAGATTCAAGCTGTTGTCTTGACGCTTGATCTAACAGTAGCTGATTGCGCTCAGCAAGTTGATAGACAACATCGCCGGCGTTTACCGCAAAGGAGTTATATTTAAAGGGGTCATATTCTGTCTGAATGCTGTTCCAGCTCAGTTTTTCTAACCCCAATAAGGCCCCTAATTTAGACTGCCACTGCGCACCAGCGGCCACTGGCGGTAACCCGATGGCTGGAGATAAAAAAACCATCCCTGAATATTCGCCAGTCTTATTCTTGGCCAGTCGTTCTAACTCATGATTTAATGCCAAAGCGGCCCCAGTTGAAAAACCGATCACATATAGAGGCTTGCCATTAAGTACCCGTTTAAGATGCTCGGTCGCTAAAGAAACGGCTGCAGCCATATCTTGCCATTGGATATCAACCAGACCTGAGGGGATGGTGCCATGACCGGGTAACCTTAAACCTAAGACATATGCCTTGTCCTCAAAATGCTTAGCCACATGGGACAAAGCATAGGGGGAATCTGACATACCGTGAAGCAGCAATACACCGAAATCAGCATCTTCATTTGGCCACTCGTAACTGCGGTTCCAATCATGGCGCCACTTCTGTGGGTCTGCCAAACTACCACGTACATAACGATTCAAGATCGACGGATGCGGGGTCAGAGTCTGATCGTAGATCTTCTCCTCGACCTCTTTGAAAAGTACCTTTTCAAGATCGAGATAGTCAGAAAAGGTCTCTAGTCCTTTGGTACGTTTAAAGTCTGACTCTAGATCAACTGTGTGCCAAATATCGAGATCCGGTCTCGCATTTAAGAACCAGACTCCTGCCACCAGCAAGGCAACAAAAATCCCAAGCGACGCATAAAAAATCGCCATTAACAGGTGTTTGGTAGAGCCTATAACGATCGTTCTCATATCTGTTCCAGCATGCCTCGACACAATTAACCAGCACCAATAGTGATAAAAGTGACTGTCCAAATTGAAATTACATTAATTACGTTAACTTACACGGATTAACTAGGTAAAATCCACCAATACTCATTCTCACAAACATGGCCGAGCAGATTATGTCCAACCCCGTGTCTACTATGATTCTCGGCAATGCCGAAGCTAAGACTTGCTACTATCTTCCAAACGCCCCAACGTTACCCCAAGGATGGTGTTATCACCAAGAAGACGCCTTGGCTACACTCATCGAAATTAATGGTAACCATTGGCGCAAGATATTGACCATTATGGCCAAATTGTCAGCCCCTGATGCCGACTGGAAAAGCTATCGGGATACTCAGTTACTTAAACATAACGAGCAAATAATGATAGAGGCCTCACACCTGTCATTAACAGCGGAGCGCCATATTATCGTCGGCGCCGTAGCGGCTGCTAAGTTAAACATCAATAGTGCTAATGATTTGTTTAACAGCCTAGATGAACAAGACAAGCTTCATGCAAATGGCTTGGGGGTTTTTATCTCGCCTTATCTGGATTATCGCCAATTTCCTAATAATCTGATTGAACAGCTAAAACCCTATCTGAATAAATAAACCGACTAACCTATAAATATAAAAACACCAATAAAAAAGACGCTTTCGCGTCTTTATCGGTACATTGAGCCTAAAGGCTCATTCAATTAGTCATAGATAGTCGGAATGGGCTTACGTTTATGCTGTGTAGCCTTATAGATCCCAACGAGTTTGTCATCTACAACTCTATCGACGGGCTTACCTTCTAGGAAGTCATCTATTTGATCGTAGCTCAAGCCTAATGCAACTTCATCCTCGAGTTGAGGCTTATCGTCTTCAAGATCTGCAGTAGGTGCTTTACTGACTAATATATCAGGCGCCCCTAAAAAGCCAGCGAGCTTACGTACCTGACGTTTATTCAGACCAAACAGCGGTGCTAGATCGCAAGCGCCATCGCCCCATTTAGTGTAAAAACCTGTGATATTCTCGGCGCTATGATCGGTACCGACCACCAGCCCCCCAGTTAAACCAGCGACTTCATACTGGGCGATCATCCGCATTCTCGCCTTTACATTCCCCTTAACAAAATCGACCTTGCCCTCATCATTAAGCTCTATTCCAGCAGCCTTAAGCCCAGCTAGAGTATTAGTATGAATACCGGCAACGCCTTCATGTATGTTGACGGTGACTTGCTTGGAAGGAGAGATAAATTGACAGGCCAGTTGAGCCTCATCTTCATCTTGCTGAACATTGTATGGAAGACGCACGGCAATAAACTGGTAAACGCTCTGCTCTGCCTCATGGTTAAGTTCATCGACTGCAAGCTGACATAAACGACCTGCGAGTGATGAGTCGACCCCACCACTGATCCCAAGCACTAAGCTCTGACAGTGAGACTCTTTAAGCTTTAATTTAATGAAAGCAACGCGTCTTTGCACTTCATACTCAGGCTCTATCGCAGCTTGAACCTTCATTTCACGTAAAATCTGTCCCTTCACAATCTGAGCTCCAATCGAATAAAGATATATAGCAGATGAGTTTGATATTATGAGCCAAAATACTGATTAATACAGTGTTATATTGCAACATATTTTATTCGTGCAATTTTTTACTAGCCTAAAGGAATAATCGGCAGCTAATATAGTAAAAAGATGTGAGAATTAGTACAAAGGCAGTGAGAAGTGACTGAAGAGAAAATTGAATATTGGCGTAATCCCATAGTGCCAGAGATGGAGCTCAGTACAGCTAGCTTCCAGCACTTTGAGTTTGCTCAACATGTTCATCTCGACTACCACATAGGCGTCGTGACTCAGGGCGGTCAAAAATATCAGCACAAGGGCGAAAGTTACCATTTAAGCAAGGGATGCATCTCGACCTTAAACCCCGATGAGGCTCATAATGGCCAAAGCGTTGAGGAGGAGGGTTACCAAGCCAATGTCATGTCCATTCCCATAACCTATATCAATCAGATCACCTCTGAACTTAGTATCAGGGAGCAGTTTTTTTCATCTCCTCTCTCATGGGCTCCAGACCTTCACCAAGCATTTTTACATCTACATAAAAACCTAACCAGTCCCCACGCCAAGCAGGCTCAATTACAAATAGAGACGAGCTTGATGGCTTTCACCACGGAACTGTTCGAACGCTATGGTTCAGTAAAAAAATTGAGTCATCAACAACATGCACTGTCATCTCAGCAGGTTGTCGACATAAAGTCTCAATTTCATGATGAAATGCATAATGTATTTCAACTCGATGATTTAGCCGCTTCGGTGGGTTTGAGTAAATTTCAGTTTTTACGTCAATTTAAAGCCGCCACAGGCATGACACCACACGCCTATTTGAAACGGGTACGATTAGAATACGCCAAGAAAGCCTTGGCAAAAGGCGAAGCTGTGATAGATATCGCCCTGCAAGTTGGCTTCTTCGATCAAAGCCACCTCAACAAAGCCTTTAAACAAGCTTTTCTGATTACTCCCTCTCATTTCCAGAAGCGCGTTATTTAAAATTACACCCTATTTTTACACCCTTGCAATAATTTACAATATCTCCCGCGCTCAATCCCCCATGATGACAACAAGTTATTAAATCGGATCTCAATATGGAACTGCAACTTCTCATCTCTCTTGCCATTATTCACTCTGTCGCTTTGGCGAGCCCAGGCCCGGACTTCGCACTAGTGGTCAAGATGGCCAGCCAGGAAAGCCGTGCTACGGCTATCGCCTCTGCGGTGGGAATATCTGTCGCTATCTTGCTACACAGTTTACTCAGTGTCACCGGCGTGAGTTTAATCATCAAAAGCTCAGACCTACTCTTTGTCGCCGTACAATTAATTGGCGCGAGTTATCTTGGCTGGATGGGCATAGGAGCCATTCGGGGCACAGTGTCACAATGGCGAAAGAAAGTGAGTCCACAGGATTTGGATAATGCCTGTCATCTTGGGCTATCTATCAAACAAGGATTTTTCCAGGGGCTATACACTAACCTACTAAATCCAAAAGCTATGGTGTTCTTTATTACCCTGTTTTCCGCCATGATCACCCCTGACATCAACTTTATCACTAAGGTGAGCGCCGTATTTATCATGCTTATCTTATCCTTAGCCTGGTTTGTATTTATCGCCTTAGTGTTATCTAAGCCCCTTATTCAACTGAAAGTTAAAAGAGCCAGTCCTGTGATTAATTTAGTCACTGGCATACTGTTTATTTCTGTCGCAATCGTCATAGTCTCTGGCGTCATATAAACAGCCTTCTTGATTAAACACTGCTGATTTAGCTGTGTTGTAAAATGAGCCTTAACTTGATCCACCACTCTCAGCTCCATACTCCGGCAGAGGCTGAAAAATGACTAAACCACAGTTAAGGCTCAGACCAGCACTAGAACTGCAGACTGACACTCACTCCCGCAAAGGTCTGCTCTTTAACCTCGAAATTAAGGTCACGCTTGATTCCCCCCTGAGGAATAACATGGCTCATATGCCCGGACAGGGTGAACTGGTGGCTTAAAGGGTAATAAGCTTCGATGCCAAACTGAAAATGATTAGCCCCTGTATATTCTTCATTGGCAAACTTAAAGTCAAAGGCCTGGCTCACATAGGGCGTTACTCGCCCCCTACCCGGTAATGCTAAACTCTTGCCGTGCAGGCTCAACTCGAGAAAGTGCCCTTTAGATTGCAAGGAGTACGTGTGATCAATCGATGCTGTGATCCATTGACTTCCCCTATAAGACAAAGCACTGACGAACTCAATGTCACTTTCACGCTCGGTTCCATATATTTCGACGAATTGCATACCAATCCCCCCATTGAAGGTATCTGTTTCAAATACATCATAAGATACGCCCAACTCCCATTCCCTGTAGTTTTGACTAGTCGCCTGTCCTAAGCTTGAGTAGAGATTAATACTGGCATATTCCAATAACATACTGCCCCAAATGATCCCGCCATTATCCAGCTGATCACGTCCCTCGGTGATATATTGTGTCTCGCCACCAAGTTCAACATAAAAGGCGAGCTGCTCTCTCTCCCCAGGAAGATGTTCTTTTTGTTCTAGTCTGTCATCTAGGGCTTCTATTGACGCCTCTAGTCCTCCAGAGCCAAATATACAAACAACGATAACCAGCACTTTAGATAAGAATACAAATTTGGCCTTACTAGACTCTGCTCGTCTTACATATTGATAGGACATAGGAAGTCCTCCCATAAAATTAGGATAAAATAAAAATTAAAGAGTTAGGGTCTAGAGAGAACTCGCCTCTCTAGACTTTTGACGGCTCATAATGGGTGAATACTGCGTTATTAACAGACCCATTAATGAGTCGTTGAAGACACTACTAGTTCAGCAAGATCAATGAGGTGACATAGAAATAGATCAAGAGCCCAGTCACATCCACTATCGTGGTAATTGCCGGGCTAGCAACAACGGCTGGGTCTTGGCCGAAAACTTTGGCTATCAGGGGAAGAGCGGCGCCTATGACTGTCGCTGTAACCACCTGAAAGAACAGCGCTAAGGCTATTGCACTGCCTAACATAGACAAGGTTAAACCATTAGGTAATTCAACACCATGGGACAAAAAGTACACTTTAATGAATGAAATACACGCCAAACCTAGACCAATAAAGAGTGAGATCCTCAGCTCTTTCCATAAGACCTCGCACCAATTCTTAAGCTTGAGTTCTCCCAAAGCCATAGATCTCACTATTACGGTCGATGCCTGACTGCCTGCATTGCCACCAGTGTCGGCGACCATCGGCATATAGAGTGCCAATATAGTTAGCGCAGTGATCGCATCTTCATAACTTTGGATCACCATACCCGATAAGATACCTACGCCAGCTAACCCCACAATCCAGAAAATACGCTTTTTGACATGGGCCAATACCGATGTTTGCATATAGGGCGCGTCATTATCATCAGCCTGTATGCCCATCAACATCTCTACATCTTGAGTCTGTTCCTGCTGCATCACCACCATCGCTTCTTTAGCACTCAGTGCGCCTACAGGCCTTCCCCAGAGATCGACAACAGGTAAACAATCCATATCGCTATGTTGCAACATGGCAACCGCTTTTTCTCTATCTGTGCAGGCATGGCAAGCCCCTATCGTCTCAGCAATATCGGCTAATAATATTGTCTCACTATGATTGAGCAATTGGTGTATTGGCAGAACAGCGCGATAACAGCCTTGTTCATCGACAATGAAAGCCACTTTATTATCAAAGGCTTCACTGGTTTCATGTATTTTGGCGATGGCATCACCAACACACATATCACCAGTAAATGAAAGTTGAGGAGTTGTTGAAATCACAGAAATAACAGGATGATTCTCAACCTCAATTTTCTCCATATCGCTCACAAACCTAGCGGGCATGTGGCTAAAAAAAGTATTTCTCTCAGTCTCAGGCAAGAGTTGATGAATATAGAAACACTGCATCAAAGATTTATTATCAAGCCAACCTTGAATAACACCTTTAGCTTGTTCTTGCATAAAACTAATCAGCTGGTCACTGACATCATCACTCTCAAATTGAATGGTATCATTATTCCAGAAATTTAAATTATGAGTTAAGTTAATATTAAGGTTGTTTTTAATTCCGGCAGAAATATTGGACATGTGTCGTCCTCCCATAGTATAGGGTTTTAAACTTATATTGATTGACTATGACTCGATAGATATCGAGATATAATATAAATAGAATAGGAGTGACAGCAGAAAGGGAGTTTATGACAAATACAGATTTAATTAATTTAACATCAATTTCAGCATAAGTACCCAATCACGCCGTTTTCTCTACTCGGAGGAATGTCGATTTCCATTTTTGTTTCCTAATAATAAATAAACAATAAACATAGCAGGATATGTATAAATTAAACTCTACATTTAATAATAGCTAGAGCATAGATCTGTTATGTAACGTCACAATATAACTGGCTACGCAAAGCACTGATATAAATCATAAGCAAAGAAATACAGTGCTAGAATATGGATGTTAGCTATAGCATATAGTACTGAGCACATGGCGATACGAGCACTAGTCATTGTGATACAAAGTGTTGTTTTTGAAGCAAAGGCGGGGAAAGCAAGAAACGAAAAAGAAGGGATAGTTCTGAATGAAACCTAAGATGGTTATTTTACCAGAATTTAATTCTCCAAGCGCTAATGCTAATTCCCTTTAAACTGTCGGTATCCATAGAGCGGTCTCACCTAATAAATTTGAGCTGAATTATAGTGATATAATAAATCATGTCAAGAACAAACCCACTAAGAACACGTAAAAACCAGAATTACTTTAAAATCTAGTAAAAACTGATAAGTATCGTATCTAAAATCAAATTAAACCGTACGGAACACTCAATAATAAACTGTAAAAACATAGCCTACTAGAACCAAACTATTAATTGAATATTAAAACTAACCATAAAAACAAAATAAACGAATAAGTCATACTAAAGATATTCGCTAATTTATAACATTCTACATTCGCGTCGGGCACACAAGTTATAATAATTTCCAATAAACTAGTGTACTAAGATGAGTGTTTAGCTTCAGTGACTATTTTTAATCACTGAACCTAAGGTTATACCAATCGGTATGACCTGATTTACACAAGTTGGTACTTTTCCAATCGATAGAGAAAGGCCTTATAACTTAAGCCTAAAAACTTTGCAGCCTTCGTACGATTACCTTGATGCTTGTTCATGGCCTGCTCTAAGCAGTCTTTCTCGAAAACTTCCCATTCAATCCCCTCTTCAGGCAAAGAGAATTGACTGGTATTTAGTGGTTTTGGCTGACTCGATAACTCTTCAAGCATCTCCTCTTCATCTCCGAGCAACACGAATCGCTCTATGCGATTTGACAGCTCTCTGACGTTTCCAGGCCATGGGTGATCCAGTAGCTGCTTTAAGGTATTGGCAGATAATTTAGCTTGCTCCATCTTGTATTGACCACTGTGCAGCTTCAAAAAATGCTCGACTAGCCTGCCAATATCTTCCTGTCGCTCTCTTAATGGGGGCATATGGATCGGTACAACATTGAGTCGATAATAGAGATCCTCTCTAAACCGCCCCTCTTCCACCTCAAACTTGAGATCCCTGTGGGTGGCGGCAATAACCCTCACATCCAGTTTGATCTCGCCATTTTGTCCCAAACGACTGATAAGACCCTCCTGGAGAAAGCGGAGTAAGTTAGTTTG
Organism: Shewanella psychrophila; assembly: GCF_002005305.1. NCBI lineage: Bacteria > Pseudomonadati > Pseudomonadota > Gammaproteobacteria > Alteromonadales > Shewanellaceae > Shewanella > Shewanella psychrophila. The sequence goes on along the minus strand of NZ_CP014782.1, from coordinate 450,100 downwards.
CTGCAGCAGAGGTAATTCACCTATCTCATCGAGAAAAATCGTACCACCATTGGCCGCTTCTAACTTACCGATTTTTAACGACGTCGCGCCGGTATATGCCCCTTTCTCGGCACCAAATAATTCCGACTCAGCTAATGACTCGGGAATGGAGCCACAATTGATGGCAATAAAAGGTTTATGCTTCCTCTGGGACAGTTGGTACAAGGCTCGGGCCGCAAGCTCCTTACCTGTACCACTCTCACCGCCAATCAATACAGTGGCATCGGTGGCACTCACTCGTTGCACTCGAGAGTAAACCTTCTGCATACAGGGCGCTTTACCCACAATACCCACCAGCTCTTGCTGTTGAGACAATTCAGATGTGAGGCGTCTATTTTGTTTCTTTAATACCAGAGACTTAGCAACTTTCTCTATCGCTAGTAATAGGGACTGACGCTGGTAAGGCTTAGCCAAATAATCATCCGCACCTGCCTGCATAGCATCGACTGCATGTGTGATCGTACCGTATGCCGTCGCTATAATAAATCCCATATCAGGATGCTCGCGTCTAACATAAGTCAAGAGATCCATGCCGCTAAGCTGACCTAACTTCCAATCTGAAAATACCAGATCCGGAACATCTTGCTTCAATGACACAATGGCGCCCTCGACACTATCGGCACTGGTGATTTGATAATTATTAGCTTCAAGCATTTGTGAAATAAGGCTTCGCTGATCAGGTTCATCTTCCACAACCAGTATCTTTAATCTCTCAACTTTCATTGTGCCGCCTCTGAGTCTCTATTCGCCGATTTAGAAAATGTTAACTTCACTAAAGTACCACCAGTGGGATTGTCTTCAAATTGTATATCGCCACCATAATGCCCCTTAATCAGTCGCTCCGCGATATAGATCCCCATACCTGTACCTTCTGTTTTTGTGGTCACATGGGGCTGACTTAAACGCTCCCTGACCTCAGGCAATATACCCTTACCGCTATCTTTTATTATTACCTGATAACTATCGTCGCGATTTTTTATTGATACCTCAACGCTACCATCCTCAGGTGTAGCCTCTACAGCATTAATCAAAACCGCATGCAATATGCTTCTTATTTCTGACTCGGCACCATTAATCGCAGCTAAACAGTCTGCTGAGTGAAATGTAATCTTAGGCTTAGAGCCATTAATAGAGAGTTCAAGTAAAATATCTTGGATGATAGCCTTGATGGGCACGCTATGACTGCGATTAACCTCATTACTCGATAGGGTCAACAGAGATTGGATACTTTTATCCATCATGGCGATTTTCTGTTGTATTTTTTGCAGTAGCTCAGCCCCCTCCTCCTTGCTTTGGGCCTGCATTGCGCCTTCAGATAATAAACCTACGGTGTGCAATGGATTACGTAGACTATGGGCTATACCTCGTGTTACCTCCCCTAATTCGGCTAACTGCTGCTGTTGAGTCATTAACTGCTCTTTTTCACTCAGTTGGGCGAGCTTTCGACTCATCTTATTAAAGCCAGTCAAGATAGCTTTCAACTCTTTCACCCCTTTTTCTTCAACTTGAAAGCCTAGGTCACCATCACCTAATTTTTCGTGACCTTTAGCCAGCTTAGTCAAAGGCGAACTAATATAATGACTCAACAGATAGGCCATTATTAATGCTCCGATTGAAGTTAACAGTATTAGGGCTAGCATAGACTCACTGAAACGCTCCAATTGATTATTGGTATTTTGACTCGGAATGGCTAAATCGTGGATGAAACTGAAGGCAGGCTTTCCTTCACTCGGTGCTGTTGGTACCTCGATAATGGCAACATTACCGTCTTCCAACCAGGTATTGGTGTCAATTTGAATTTGGCTCACAGCCTCATGTAGCCGCTCACGGTATGAGATAGCTGCCTCACGGCGAGCCTCAACGATATTAGCTCTTTGCATTTTCTCTAACTCACGCTCATGAACCGCCATCTCTCTCAAGTGTGCCTTTAATTCACCTTGTTTTTCCTGCATTGCAGCTTGTATATCTCTGCGTTCCTGCCGTGAAAAATCATGAGGATTCTTAGTCTCGATTAAGATGATCTCTTCCGTCAGCTGTCCGATCTCTTGGCTTATCTCTTCGATATCAAATTGAAAATCACTCCTAGCCTCTTCGATATCTTGGATAGTTTCCTGTAACTCATCCTCCGAGAACTCAACAACAAACTCCTGCTCACTGCCGACATTATCTATCAACACCTTGACTAAATTTTTAGAGAGCGTCCGCGAACTTTGGCTCAACTCACTCTGTAGCTCTCCCTTATAGTACTGAGAAATCAGCAGTTGGCTGATCCCAAGTAATACAATCAAGGTCCCAAAAAGGAGAAACACATAACGCTTTATCGACATACTCGCTCCATCTTACCCATACCTAAATTTTGCCTTAAAACTTTAGCTATACAAGAAAAGTACCAAGCTTAAAATACAAGCGCTAACAGTCGTTTGCAAACAAACATTATCATAATCACAACATAATTCCTCATATAAGGAAGTCACATACTCATATCGGGTAGCCTTAACGCTTTTCCTCTGATCTCTCTATCTCAACCAAGCAAAAATCGCTCATCTTATTGTTTTATATTGATATCTAAATATTGGCATGAACTTGGCTATCTCTAACACAGACACTCAATAACCGAGGTCAAGTAAAACTGAGCAGGCAGGGTAAAACCTTAGCCATAAAATTAAATAAATCATTACTCTATTAAGGGATGTAAGGACTAAATATGAAACTTAAAAATATCGTGATCGCATTAGCCTGTAGTGGCCTGCTAGCATTGAATGTAGTAGCGGCGCCAACCGAGATACATCAGCTTGAGTTTGAAGACAAAACCACCTTCGCCAAAATCAAGAGTGATGAGAATAAACTTACTCAGGTTAAAGTCAGAGTTGGTGAGGATAAACAAACCTTTACCTTCACCCAAGATGAGCTAACAGATCCGCAAGTGATAAAGGACAAGCTAAGTAGCCTACCTAAAGCCTCAGCCACTAAAGTCGCTCACTTGCTGAGTAGAATGGCAAACAGGCAAGACTTAGGCTTTGACCTCATCGTTGAAAACGAGCTCGATCCAAAAACACTGTTGAAAATTGAAAAAATAAGCCGCTTAATGGAAACTAAAGGGCATGAAATGGAGGCTAAGGCAAGAGAATTTGAAGTGCATGTTGCCCAGATGGAATCCCACGCCCACGAAATGGAAGCCAAAGCGATGGCACTCGAAATCTATTTCGATCAGCATGAAGAAGAGTTCGATATAATCATGAATGAGCTGGCCGATGAAGTCTCCGAAATAACCTCAAATTTCAGTGATATCGAGATAGAAATTCATGAAGGTGGTGCCGATAGTCAACATGTATTTATCTTTCATGGTGATGAAAAATCTGATATTACCCAGCACTTAATTGAATCTATTAAGCAAAGCGAACTGACAGAAGAGCAGAAACAGGCCATAAGAGATGCATTAAACTAAATCAATTAACATCTTAGATGTAGAAATGTGAACACTGCCAGGTTTGAGTATCCACAAATAGAGTAGTCTCTAAATATCAATTACTTGATTTTCGGAGCTTCACATGTGGTGGCGTACTCTTATCATTTCTCTGGCTTTTTTATTGATCGGCGCTCATTTCATGCGTTATGGCTACATTCTTGTCTGCTCACTTTTCGCACTGGCTCCCCTGCTGCTTTTCATCAGACATAAATTCGCAACTCGCCTATTACAAGTCACCTTAGTCACTAGCGCCTTACTCGTTTGGGGGATGAGCGGATATGAATTTGTGCAGATGCGTTTGGCTCTTGAGCAACCTTGGCTTAGATTGGGGATGATCATGGCGGCGGTAGCTGCTTTCACCTTAATCGCCGCAGCATGCTGCAATGGCATAATAGCTAAGCGTGCTAGGTCTAGGTCGCTAGTTTAACGTTTTTAACCATCACAGATTAGAATGTGCTGCTTAACCTCTTATTATTACCTTGGTTATTACTAACTTGGTTATTACCGCTGCAGGTCATCTGTTGATTAATGTTAGCGGTCAATAAACGCCGACTTATCATATCGATCACTATGTTGAGCATGGCGGTACACACCAGTAAGAATAGTGCTGAGCTGTAGCGGATCTCAGCAAAGCCGCTGTCGATGTAAAAACCTAAGGTCGCAACACCTAACATTCCTAAGATTGCTGTCTCACGTAAGATGACTTCGAAGCGATAAAACACCAAGCTCATAAGATTCGGGTATATCTGGGGCAATACCTCATAACAATATCCATCGAGCCTGCCATTGTAATATGCCGAGACCTCTAAGGTATCGGACTGCCTCACTGTTAAGTAAGCAATCAAAGCACCATTGTGAAGCGCCAGAGCTAGCATGGCTGGTAGCATAGATGGACCCAATAGCATCATGAAGATAAAGGCAAAAATATACTCAGGCACAGATCTAAACACTAGCAAGCTCAACTTGGCACAGGTTGACAGCACGGTCCCAGTCAACATTCTGGATGAAAGCGCCGAGCTAACCAAGGCAATAATATGAGCCATGGCCAGCGCGGATAAGGCAAGCAATAAGGTGATGGCTAGACCTGGCAAGGCTTGAGTGAAGAATAATTTCTGTGCCCAGCTCAGCAGTTGATTGACAAGATTTAAATCGATTTGACGCCAATGCTCAACGTGCTGCAAAGCAGGAGGTAATATGTCTACCGTGATAAAACGCCATAACAGCATGCCATCGACACTGGGAATACTAGGCAAGGTATATAAGCCAGCTAAGATATAAAACACGATGAGCTTAGGCTGGCACCAATACCTTATCGTACCAATCAAGGCAATAAACAAGATTAACAGAGCTGCACCTTCATGATAATTCCCCTGCCTGAAAGCCGTTTCCAGATAAAAACCTATGGTCGGCATACCGATAAATCCCAACACGGCACTGCTTCTTAAGGCACATTCGAATCGATAACGAACATAAGCAAAGATAGAGGGGAGTACATGACTGATACGACCATAGAAGTATCGGCTAATTCTATCGGTATTAGCAGGTAAAGTTTGAGTCGTTGTTTGGGGAGCTTGTATCAGGATATCGTTAAATACTCTGGCAAAAGTAGCACCATAAGGTAAGGCTATCGCCAATATTCCCGTTATAGGTGACAAGCCAAACACTTGCAGAAACAGCAGCGCCCAAAAGATTTCATGAATCGAGCGTGTAACCGCACAAAAGGCTGCAACCAAGCGGTTGGAATACAAGAAAGATAGTGGCACCCCGAAAAGCAAGCCACCGACCACACCAAGCAGAGCAAAAGAGACCGTTTGCCAAAGGGATTCAAATAAATACTCTGTGGCGAAAAAATCAGGGCTCATAAAACCCTCGGCCATTCTGAGCAACTCACTCCAAGGGTCAAGAGAGATAATCTCGGTATCGGACAAAACAAAACATAGAGTCGCGATGAGCCATAACAGCAAGGTTAACTTCTGCCAATAGCTAAAGAATGGATAGCCCTTGGCCATGGCCTTAGGCTGAGATTTAGGCATGGTTTAATGTATCTGACGCTAAGTCAGAAACCGAACCCGAATATAGCTCATCGATGTGGCTCGAGTTTATTTCCTCGTGGGGGATATCCAGCTTAAGTTGGCCCTGACTCAGGCCAATAACACGATCAAAATATGATAGGGCAGATGACTTATCATGCAGCACCATGATGACAGTTTCATGGCGGGCAAACACGAGATCCAATAGGCGTTTACCCATAATAGGATCTAAAGCCGAAAAGGGTTCATCACCAATAAAAGTGGATTTCTCTTGGTAGAGGGCTCTGGCTAGTGCGACGCGTTGACGTTGACCACCAGAAAGGGTTGAAAGCTTCTTACTGATAGGAAAGTCGAGTGCTAATTCTCGACATAATTCATTTATTTCATTTAATGGCTTTTTGAACGGAGCAATCAAATTGACTAGATTATAAACCCAATGATGCCTGGCTAATGCCCCCATATACACATTATGGTAAGCACTTAAGCTATCAACTAATCCCTGTTTTTGTGAGCAATAAGCGGCATTGTCTTTTAGCAACAGATAGAGGTGAGCCAACAACGTCGACTTACCGGCACCTGAGGTCCCTATTATCGCCACCTTCTCTCCGGCTTCTATCGTCAGAGAGAGCCTATCAATAGCCAGCTTGTCAGCATATTTAAGGGTCAAGTTTTCAAATGTTATCATAGTGAATAAATACTAGTCGATGAGCCCTATAGTTTTAGCAATATTTTCAATAGGTTGATAATCCGAATTCTCAGCTTCTACGAAAGACTTTCTTGGAAAGCTAGCAAGTAGTTCAGGATCTTTCATGTCGAGCAAGGCTTGTGTCAGCTTAGCCTTAAACTCGTCTCCGAATGTCTCATTCACCCCTTGCCTTACCGTCCACTGATAATCCGGGTATGACGGGCTCTGCCAGATCACATCGACCTTATCCAGATCGACAATGCCTTTAGCCAACGCCACCTCCCAAACTTTATAATTAACCGCGCCAACCTGATACGCCCCAGCCTGAACCTGGGCTATGGTGCGGCTATGGTCACCGGAGAAGCCAATACGAGAGAACACATCTTTAGCCTTCTTACCTAGATTTCGCTCGATAAAAAATTGCGGCATTAGGCGGCCCGATGTAGAGCCTTTTGAACCATAGGTAAAGGTGTAACCATTTAAATTAGGAAAGCTCTCAGATGGCAGGATGTCAGCCGAATGATGCGCAATAAAGTAACTCTTAAAAAACTGATCTTCATAACCTTGAGCAATCGCTTCAGAGCCAGGGACCAAACGACGCGCCTGCACCCCAGATAAGCCACCAAACCAAGCCAGTTGAACTTGGTTATTCCTGAATGCGGTTACCGCTGCCGAGTAGGATTTAACCGGAATATATCTGACATCGACGCCTAATTGGGTCTCAAGATATTCAGCAACTTTGTCGAAACGTGTACGAAGCTGACTCTCATCTTCATCAGGAATGGCGGTGAAAGTAAATACAGTCGCAAACGCACCGGAAGAAAGCGTGCTTAAAAGTAGTAGAGCGACTATGTTTATTAGCCTCATGAGATGTTTCCTGTCAGTAAAAATTGTGCAGGATTTTAACGATAATGGCCTCAGAAACAAAGTGATTTATTGCAAAAATAAGACTCTATCTCGATTTGCTGCCATTTATCTTCAAATTAAGTCAGCTGGTATTAAGTTACGTTCACGTAAAATATTGGCAAATACAGATATTGGCAATATGCCAATATCTGAGTAAACTGTTGTAAAAAATTATAAAGGCATAAAATTATGAGAATTTTGGTTGTTGAAGACGATCCTATCTTGTCTCACCATTTAAAGGTGCAACTGAGTGAACTAGGGAATCAGGTTCAAGTTGCATTGACCGCCAAAGAGGGATTCTATCAGGCAACCAATTATCCCATAGATGTCGCCATTGTCGACTTAGGTTTACCGGATCAAGATGGCATGAGCTTGATTCAAAGTCTACGTGATGAGGGGCTGAAGGCCCCAATCCTTATCTTAACCGCCAGAGTCAATTGGCAAGACAAGGTAGAAGGCCTCAATGCTGGTGCCGATGATTATCTGGTTAAACCCTTCCAGAAAGAAGAATTAGTCGCGCGTTTAGACGCCTTGGTTAGACGCAGTGCAGGTTTTGTGAAACCCCAAATCACCAGTGGTAAACTGGAACTGGATCTCGCCGCGAAACAGCTCTCGATGAATGGTGTCCCCATGGAGATCACTGCTTTTGAATATCTCATACTCGAGTACCTGATGCGCCATTGTCATGAAGTCGTTGCTAAGCAGCGTCTGTTAGATGTGATCTATGGCGATAAAGAGGGTGACCCCAATACCATCGAAGTCATGGTATCCAGACTCCGAAAGAAGCTCACCAAAGAGGGGCTGGAAAATCCTATTGCTACGATCCGCGGTCAAGGTTACAAGTTCAACTTGCCATGCAGTTAAAACTGAATATGTTTAAGTTTAAATTTAAGAAACGTCTGCTAACACGGATGTTTCTTACCTCACTGTCAATTATTGCCTTAGTAGGATTTGGTTTAGCCTGGCTGGTTAACATTCTACATGCACAAGACAATTACAACGAAGAGACGGCTCAGCTCATTGCTGAGATCCCTAAAGTTGCCGCTGAACTGAGGGAACACGATCTAATCCCTGCTAGTAGTGATGACTGGCTCGAGGAAAACAATACGCCCGAGAGCTATATCATAGCCAGCTGTGATGCCGATTATAGACAAATTTGGACCTCATCCCTGGCTGTCGATAAAGGGCTTTTCGACACCTGCGAACGCTTCAACGATATTCGCCACGACTCACCTCCCTATTACCTTAATCTTGCCGACGATAAGGGTTACTTCATCTATTTGCTGTCATTAGATATGTCAGGTAATCAATATAACCTGTTAGTGATGAAAGATGCAGAGAAGCTCGAGAAGGAATTAGACAAGTTCAGTCGACGCACCTATTTCAGGCTCGCTATGGTATTGGCATTGGCTCTGGTCTTGTTAATCAGTGCAGGTTACTGGGGAATGCGCCCTTTAACTCGAATGAGAAGTGAGTTAGAGAGTGTCAGCAATGGTAAGACTAAGGCTTTATCACAAGATTACCCCATAGAGCTCGAAGGAGTCACCCAAGCTCTCAACCAACTATTATCACAATCGAGTGCCCAGCAGCAAAGGTATCAGAATGCAATGAATGACCTTGCCCATAGTCTGAAGACACGCCTTGCTGCTGTCCACGCCATCACTGATGACGCGTCCTTAGATAAGCAAGGTGCGAGTGAGCGGATCATGGAGCAGGTAAGCCAAATGGACTTACTGGTTAAATACCAGCTCAAGCGCGCCATGCTAGGTCGTAAAGGCCTTAAACATGAACAAACTTTAGTAGCCCCCTTGGTCAATCAGCTTTCTCAAATGCTTTTTAAGGTCTACCGTGACAAGCAAGTTCAATTTACAGCCTATATCCCCCAGGAGCATGTATTCCCAGGTGATAAAGGCGACTTGATGGAACTCTGCGGTAACTTGATGGAGAATGCATTCAAATTGTGTATCAGTCAGGTAAAAGTCACAGCCCGTTATAGCGATGCCGGAGAGTTTGAGCTGATTGTCGAAGATGATGGGCCTGGCGTCGAAGAGAGCCTGCGCCAAAGAATCATCGAACGCGGTGTCAGAGCCGATACACAAAAAGCGGGACAAGGTATTGGACTCGCCGTGTGTAATGAGATAGTGATCAGCTACAACGGTAATTTGAGCATCGAAACATCAGAGCTTGAAGGCGCTAAGTTTAGAATAACGATTCCAATTTAGGCCGAGAACTAATTATTTGCTTTGACCCCCAACACAGTGCCTTGGTACCAAGGCACTGATAATCTAGCTTATCGGTGCATACAATTGTTCGGCACGATTAAACATTACCCATGAGGTCGCGATATATTTATCGTTACTGATTGGCTTATTGCCACGATGTGAGTGAGTAAAGCCCGCAGGTGCAATGACCATAGTGCCCTTCTTGGGTGTGAGTTTTCTGTTTTGATAGAAAAACTCAGTCTCCCCTCCCTCCTCTACATCGTTAAGATAAAACATATAGAGCACCACGCGATGTAAGGCTTCATTATGCCCCGCCTGAGGAAACAGCTCCGAATGCCAGTGAGGGTATCCCCCAACCCCCTGCTGATATTTCTGAACATTGATGGTCCCACTGCGATAGAGGTACTTAACTAATGCCTCAGCTCTTGGTTCACCTAAACTCTGATAATTATCCGGCGTCAGCGCAACACCTTGGCCTTTTTCATCAGCGACTTGCACCGATACAGCTCCCATCAATGCCATCGAGTATTGATTAAAATACTCGGTAGAATATTTCAATGTATAAGTGAGTAATTCATTCCTGATACTCTGCAGATCCTCGAAACTGTCTAAGGTGAGATCACGGCTTACTTTCTTTTCTAAATCCACCCCTTGACCAGTTCTGCCATCGGTGACCCCCTTATGTTGTTCGAAACAGGCGATCAAACGCTCACATAAGTCATCAGGGATAGCATTAGGGTATACTTCAATGAAGTCCATTTTATTAACTTTGTCTATTCTGTGTTCAGTCTATGCTGACATAATGGTTAAGTGATTGTAAAGTCATTGAGTTAAGTTAAAATATTGCTATAGCAATCAAACTCGTTCTGGAATAATTGCCCTACAAAGATGGGGATACTGATAAGAAGAATATGAAGAAAAGCCGTAAAGTTGCAGTCAATCAATTACAAGTCGGTAATTTCATCCGCTTACCCGTCTCTTGGAAAGATCACCCTTTTCTATTCAGTAGTTTCAGACTCAAGCAACAGGCACAAATCGAGTTAATCAAAAAGTTAGCCATCGACTTTGTCTTCGTCGATCTCGAACGAAGTGATATTCCTCCTCTCAGCGAAGAGGTAGCTAAAACTAAAGTGGTGCCAGCACAGAAAGAAGATCTTGATGCTCTCACTATCGAAATGCAAAAAACCAAGAACGAGCGCATTGAAAAACTCAAACGGATGCGCAGAGACCTTCAAAAAACCGAGCAAGACTTTGACCGTTCTATCGCAAAAATGCGTAACTTGGTGTCTAAATTACGCAATCGTCCGCTAAATGCCATTGATGATGCCAAAGAATTAATTAATGACATGAGTGCGCAATTACTCAATTCAGATAACTTAGTCCTACACCTTATGGGCGAAGCCAAAGACGATGAGTCAATTTATTATCACTCTCTCAATGTCGCCGTACTCTCCATGTTAATGGCAAAAGAGCTGGGTTGGGATAAAGCCGATATGGAATTAGTCGGCATGGGTGCACTATTTCACGATACCGGTAAATTGAAAATCCCTCCACAATTGCTCAGGAAAAAAACCGCTTTAACGCCACCTGAAGCTAACTTTATGAAGCAACACCCTGTCATGGGTGCCGACTTATTGAAACTCGCCGAAAACTTTCCTGCTGGTGCCATGCCAATTGTACTCAATCATCATGAATATCTTGACGGCTCTGGCTACCCTAGGGGGCTTAAAGAGGATAAGCTCGACAAATTGTGTCAACTCGTTGCCGTAGTTAACTTATATGACTCTCTGTGTCACCCGGACGCGCAGACGAAAGCGCGTACCCCCTATTCAGCACTGGGTCATATCTATAAAAATTTCAAGACACAGTTAAATCAGGAAGTAACGGGCAAGATGATCAAGATGTTGGGCATCTATCCCCCAGGCAGTATTGTTGAATTATCTTCAGGACAATTTGCCATGGTCATGTCAGTTAATCTGGACAAGATATTATTCCCCAGAATACTGGTCTACGATGCCATGGTCCCCAAAGATCAGGCTCCGATTGTAGATCTTGAAGTCGAAGGTCTGAGCATAGTCCGCTGTATACAACCGATGGCGTTACCCGAAAAAATCTTTAAATATTTAAACCCCAGAGAGCGCGTCAGCTACTACATAGGCTCTGATAGCTAAAACCCCTTATATTTCCCCTATTATTCTCAAGTTTTCTTGCCGAATACCAAACTATTAGCTAATTTGAAAGTAACGCTATCTTCTGGGGGAGGAGGCTATGACTGAATTACCTAACTTCGATCAACTGAGATGGCTGGCAGATAATGAGCCCGATGAACTCGAAGAACTTCAAAAAACACTCTGTAAAGAAGCGATAGACTGCTGCCCGGAATCGAACAAAGAACAACTGATCTCGATGCAATACCACCTTGAGCAACAGCTATCCAGATGCACAAACCCTTATCACAGATGCTATTTGGCCATTAGCATCATGAACGACAAGTTTATTTCCTTAAACACCATAATGAATAGCCCCCAAGAGTTTCGGCAACAAAATGCCAAAATCTTAACGCTTCCTTCAAAGAAACCTGCTGACTAGAGCCAACCTTTCCTCTTGAAGAATGCGTAGGTTCCACCGGCACTGGCTAACATCATCAGGATGGCCATAGGGTAACCAAATTGCCACTCAAGCTCAGGCATATTGGTGAAATTCATCCCATAAGCACTGGCGATTACTGTTGGAGGTAAGAAAATAACCGCTGCAACCGAGAAGATTTTAATAATCTTATTCTGTTGCAACCCACTGAATCCCATGGCGGCATCCAGCAAAAAATTTAATTTATCAAAGATAAATTGACTGTGAGGCATCAAAGATTCGATATCTAACAACATCTCACGCAAGTCTTTAAGATTATCGTCGGTGAGTTGGCCACGATAATATCTTTGCATGTAACGTAGAGAGCGTTGAGTATCCAACAGACTCAATCGAATCTTACCATTTGAGTCTTCCTGCAAGGTGATAAGCTTAAACACTTCATCGAGTTCATTGTTCTCAAAAACCTGTTCACTGACTCCATCGACTACCGAATAAATATCTTCGATAAGATCTGATAAGTGATCAACTTTTAGATTAAACAACTCCAGAAAAAGCCCCTGAGGAGTGGTAACTTCGATACGTCCAAGCCTAAGATAGTTTCTAAGCAAGCGAATGAGGCCTACATCGTCTTCTCTTATCGTTAGCAGGAAATCTTTACGTAAGTTAAATGAGACGTTAACGCCTTTGACGTCTTGGCCTACTCGTTGAGGAAACAAGGAGTTAATATGCAGACCATCGTTATTTTGATAAAAACGTGCGGAAGCCTCAATCTCATTGATATCTTCCTCCTCTGGCACCTCTTCAACAGAATATTTACTCAACCACTCACGTTCTTCATCGCTGGGCTTAAAAAGGTCTAGCCAGAGAGTATCCGGAGGCACGACATCCTGTATGTTCAGTTCAGTAATCGTCAGTTCACGATTGTTATAGACATAAGCAGTTATCATGGTATCTCCTGAAAAAACACTATGACGAAATTATTTGTGTCAGAGCGCAGGGTAAAAAACGAGGCTATTCTACCTTAATTGCCAACATTAAAAAGGACTATAAACAATAATCTAGTCAAAATGTCCATTACTGAGCATTTGCGATAATGACACGTTCTTGATTCGATAATCGTATGTTAATACCGTCAACAGTTGTGATCTGATTATTCAATATATCTTTCTTTCTCACCTGATATACACTGGTACTGTCTATTAACGGCGATACTATGGTCACTCTGACCACTTGGTTGCCATCTTGCCAGTTCCAATACCAATAACTAGTGCTTCCAACCATTGAAAGTGCGATCAAGCCCATAAAAATATAGCGCAGCATGATACGTTTACCCACATCTGCAGTTCTGGTTTGATCAGATTTTCGAGCAGGTTTCCTTAGATAGAAAAAAGCGCCGACAATGACTAAGAGAGTGATCAGTATTTTCGTGAACACAGCGAGCCCCAACGGTAATAATAACCTGTGATTATAACGTCTTTTCACTGTTTAAACTGGTACGAATGTCTAATCAAACATAAGAAAAAACCTGAGACTCGCCGAACAATCTCATCTTTTGCTATACCGATTACAATAATGTGTATAAAAGTGGTATAAATCACCTCACAGATCTAACCTAGAGAATCCTATGAAGCACACTTTAGCCCTCGCAGTTATTATCACTGCAGCCTGTTCACTGCCAGCATATGCAAAAATCACCCTTACTTTACCTAAGTCTGCGCAGCTCTTAGTGGTTAATGGTGTAGAGATGGAAGATGAAACCACAGTGGATCTTAATGATGGCAATAATCAAATCGTATTTAAATATAACACCAGCTTCAGGCAACAAGGTGAACAAAGAAGGTTCACATCAGAAGCGGTGATCCTGACTTTTAATGGACAAGATTCGGCCTATAAGTTGTCGTTGCCAAGACTCAGATCAGACAGTGATGCAGACAAGTTTAATAAGCTTGCAGAGTTGACCCTTGTCGATGATGCGGGTGTAGACGTTGAATACACCAGTGACCTACTCCTCAAAGTGGGAATACAACTAGGCCGGGATTATGACAAAGAAATAGCAGTCTATAACGGGAGTTCAGCGCCTGCAGCCCTCCCTAATCTTGCGACAAAAACACAGAAATCAACACCTGTAGTATTACCAGCAACGGCTCTGGTGGTGACTAACAATAGTAGTGTGGCCTCTGGACAGGCACCTAACACCAACAAAGACCAGATCAATGTTGGGCAAATGCTGGATTTTTGGTATAGCCAAGCAGATGAAGAGACCCGTAAAGCATTTAAGCAAAGAATAAAAGATTAAACATCTTCTATGGGTTTAGGATTAGCAAACTAGCAATACCTAAACCCAAGCTTGTGCTCATGCTTACCAAGCGAGTCACTCCTAGATTTATTAATCAATTCAATTTTCCCTCCACTCATAAAGTTAGCCAAAGGGTTTGACTCAATAAACGCTTTTCCAGCCACTATGCCCATCTTATAGTCATGTGAAAGCTCAGTATCTGCACTGCCTAAAATATGACTCACCAATCGAGACTCAGGAAATACCTCGATCACCTCAACATCGTCTGGTGGTGACGCGATAAACTGTAAAGAGTGTTTATAGGCTGCTTCATGATGAATAAAATAATCGAGTGCCTTAGGGCATCGATTCGACGAACAAATCCAGGATTTAAGCCTATTAACCCAAGGCGTATGGGCAGCATACTCCTTCGGCATAGTGCGGATAACAACAATCTTTCTCGCCCCACGCTTATAAGCTTCCTCCACAGGCAAGGGAGCTGACAAACCACCATCTACATGATAATCATCCTCAATCTTCACTCCCTTTCGATAAAGATAAGGCAGGGCACTCGATGCCTTGAGCAAGGTTAACCAATTTGTGGCATTAGGCATTGAAAAATGAGCCTGATAGCTTGAACTGTTCGTTGTTGAAATAAGTAGGCTACGCCTCTTAAGCTTAGTCAAACCATACTCAGTGTTTAAACGAAATTGTGCATCACTGCCCTGTTCGAAATACCAGTCAAGATCGACGGCATTAGCTCCTTTCAGCCCTCTTTTAATATTGAAGAACTCTGGTTGCTTAGAAAGCTTTGCAATTGATGCTTGGGCAAATCCAGCTTGCCCAGTCAGATAACTAGACAGGTTTTGTGCCCCCGCAGAGGTACCTATCAGTAACTCGAATGGGTTATAGCCACTCTCTAACCAGCTATCAAGTACACCTGCAGTGAATATGCCTCTCTGACCTCCACCTTCTGCTACCAGAGCCGTATGTGCAATCGGTTCTGGCATGGTATAGCGCTGAGCATTACCTTTTTTTGGAGATGACTCATCGGCAAGCACGCTAGCTATAAATGGATCTGTATCTGAATTGGTAGCTATGGATAACGGCATAAGAAGACCTGAAAGTTAATTCCCCCACGGAACTCAATCAAATCTATAGACTCTTCCCTAACTTGTATAATTGATTATTTAAATCACCTACATAGAAAAATCCAATTGATATTAACGAATGCTAAACAAGCTTGAACGGAAACACCTGAAAATGACCTACGACCCACATGGATGTGAAATATGGATATAGAAGCTACGAGGCTAAGGAAGGACGAAGGTAGAATAATACCATTCCATCTTAACATTAAGTCATTATTGCCCAGTCCCTTCGGCATAGTGACACCACTCTTTTTGTATCACTAATGAAACTGTTCCAAGCAATCGAACAGGCATCCACTATATCCTCGTAACCTTTGAAACTGCGATTAGCAAGGTGATGTTGTCGTAACCAACTCCATACTTGTTCTATTGGGTTTAGCTCTGGTGAGTACGGAGGTAACTTGATGATACTTAGATTATTAAATTCATCCGCTATATCATCGGTATGCCAACCTGCACCATCCATCACAACAACAGCATGTCGACCAGCCTTTGTTCTTTGGGATATCAGTGATAGATGTTGACGCATAATATCCTTACTTAGGTATGGCGTAATTATCGCTTCAGTCTCTCCTGTTTGTGGGCAAACAGCACCAAAGAAATGGACATATTCAAATTGCTGCTGACGCACAGCTCTTGGACGCGTCCCTTTTCTCGCCCACAAGCGTGTCGTACTATTTTGTTGACCAAATCGAGCCTCATCCTGAAACCAAATATCTACCCGTTCAAGCGCCACACTACCAGGGATGTTAAGGATCGTTTCCAGTTGGAACTTTTTTAAAAGCCATTTGGGCTTCAGGTGATTGCTTTGGATGCTTAGAACGACTAGTTATCCAGCTAAAACTTAACTGTTCCAGTAGTTTGTAAATCGCATTCGGGTGGTAGTCGACATTAAAGCGTAGCTGAATATATTTTAGGATAGCGTCACCTGTCAGTCTGCCTCCAGAGGAACTTATGCTTTGTTCTTCTATATATGCACTTAGTTGCTGCTTTTGGCTTGAGGTGAGGTAGCTATCACGGCCCTTATTCTTTTTGGCATCTAATCCTTTGGGGCCACTCGCAAGATATTTTGCTACCCAGGCGTTAACACTGCCACGGGCTACTTTTAGTCTCTCGGCGACATCTGTTCGGCTATGCCCCTCTAGGAATAAGGCTACTGCCAGTAATCGGATCCGTTTACGCGGCTCTTTTTCTGCTCTAGATAAGATTAAAATCTCTTCAGCGGTATAGTTTTTCAAACGGAGATACGGGTTATTTGCGATACCTATATTAGATCACAACTCATTACTGATTGGTATAAAAAGTACCCAGACGCAAAAAAGCCACCTTAATAAGGTGGCTTCTCTACTTAAATAGGCGCCTGGAAATGGCCAACTCGATCCACGAAGTGGGCACATGGGGGTGAAATTACGACGCTTTGAATACGCAGTATTCAGCCCTAATTGAACGCGGAGAAACTTCGTTTCGTAGCGGGAGAGCCCGCTCAGCGACGCGGCGACATCGGGAGTCGCCATTGCACCTACGTGCTTAAGTGGATAAGCCACCAGTTATCAGCACAGGTAAATTCGAGGCGTAAAGTTAATAATTTTACAAAGCCCCAGACGCAAAAAAGCCACCTTATTCAGGTGGCTTCTCTACTTAATTAGGCGCCTGGAAATGACCTACTCTCACATGGGGAGACCCCACACTACCATCGGCGCAATTGTGTTTCACTTCTGAGTTCGAGATGGGGTCAGGTGGGGCCACAATGCTATGGTTTCCAGACTAATTTGGTAAATTTGAAAAGCTGGCTATTCAGAAATCATCTAAATAGCGTTAAATAATTGGGTCTAGTACACGGATGTACTCTATGTCATAAATACAGAAGCATTTTATGACCAACTTAAATCAAGTTCGTATTCTTTTGTGCTTGTAAAGTAATCAACATTAACGCTACAAACCCATCTGGGTTGTATGGTTAAGCCTCACGAGTCATTAGTACAGGTTAGCTCAACGCCTCACAACGCTTACACACCCTGCCTATCAACGTCCTAGTCTCGAACGGCTCTTTAGAGGAATTAAATTCCTAGGGATGACTCATCTTAGGACTCGCTTCCCGCTTAGATGCTTTCAGCGGTTATCGATTCCGAACGTAGCTACCGGGCAATGCTATTGGCATAACAACCCGAACACCAGCGGTTCGTCCACTCCGGTCCTCTCGTACTAGGAGCAGCTTCCTTCAATCATCCAACGCCCACGGCAGATAGGGACCGAACTGTCTCACGACGTTCTGAACCCAGCTCGCGTACCACTTTAAATGGCGAACAGCCATACCCTTGGGACCGACTTCAGCCCCAGGATGTGATGAGCCGACATCGAGGTGCCAAACACCGCCGTCGATATGAACTCTTGGGCGGTATCAGCCTGTTATCCCCGGCGTACCTTTTATCCGTTGAGCGATGGCCCTTCCATACAGAACCACCGGATCACTATGACCTACTTTCGTACCTGCTCGACGTGTATGTCTCGCAGTTAAGCTGGCTTATGCCATTGCACTAACCGTACGATGTCCGACCGTACTTAGCCAACCTTCGTGCTCCTCCGTTACTCTTTGGGAGGAGACCGCCCCAGTCAAACTACCCACCAGGCACTGTCCTCAACCCCGATTCAGGGGCCAGAGTTAGAACATCAAAACTACAAGGGTGGTATTTCAAGGTTGACTCCATCAGAACTAGCGTCCCAACTTCAAAGTCTCCCACCTATCCTACACATGTAGGTTCAATGTTCAGTGCCAAGCTATAGTAAAGGTGCACGGGGTCTTTCCGTCTAGCCGCGGGTATACGGCATCTTCACCGCAATTTCAACTTCACTGAGTCTCGGCTGGAGACAGCGTGGCCATCATTACGCCATTCGTGCAGGTCGGAACTTACCCGACAAGGAATTTCGCTACCTTAGGACCGTTATAGTTACGGCCGCCGTTTACCGGGGCTTCGATCATGAGCTTCTCCGAAGATAACCCAATCAATTAACCTTCCGGCACCGGGCAGGCGTCATACCGTATACTTCCTCTTGCGAGTTTGCACAGTACTGTGTTTTTGATAAACAGTTGCAGCCACCTGGTATCTGCGACTGCCAGCAGCTTAAGGAGCAAGTCCCATCACCGCCGGCAGCGTACCTTCTCCCGAAGTTACGGTACCATTTTGCCTAGTTCCTTCAGCCGAGTTCTCTCAAGCGCCTTGGTATTCTCTACCCAACCACCTGTGTCGGTTTGGGGTACGATTCCTACTAACCTGAAGCTTAGAAGATTTTCCTGGAAGCATGGCATCAACTACTTCAACCCCTTAGGGTCTCGTCATCAGTCCTCAGTCTTGCAATTTAATGCGTATTCCCGGATTTGCCTAAGAATACAACCTACAACCTTAAACGCGGACAACCAACGCCGCGCTAGCCTAGCCTTCTCCGTCTCTCCATCGCAGTTAGCAGAAGTACAGGAATATTAACCTGTTTCCCATCGATTACGCCTTTCGGCCTCACCTTAGGGGTCGACTTACCCTGCCCTGATTAACATTGGACAGGAAACCTTGGTCTTTCGGCGAGGGAGTTTTTCACTCCCTTTATCGTTACTCATGTCAGCATTCGCACTTCTGATACCTCCAGCGTGGGTTACCCCTTCGCCTTCAACGGCTTACAGAACGCTCCTCTACCGCACTAGTGCAAGCACTAGTACCCATAGCTTCGGTGTATTGCTTAGCCCCGTTAAATCTTCCGCGCAGGCCGACTCGACTAGTGAGCTATTACGCTTTCTTTAAAAGATGGCTGCTTCTAAGCCAACTTCCTAGCTGTCTAAGCCTTCCCACATCGTTTCCCACTTAGCAATAACTTTGGGACCTTAGCTGATGGTCTGGGTTGTTTCCCTTTTCACGACGGACGTTAGCACCCGCCGTGTGTCTCCCGAGTAGTACTCATTGGTATTCGGAGTTTGCAAAGGGTTGGTAAGTCGGGATGACCCCCTAGCCTTAACAGTGCTCTACCCCCAATGGTATTCGCTCGAGGCGCTACCTAAATAGCTTTCGAGGAGAACCAGATATCTCCCGGTTTGATTGGCCTTTCACCCCCATCCACAAGTCATCCGCTCATTTTTCAACATAAGTCGGTTCGGTCCTCCAGTTGATGTTACTCAACCTTCAACCTGCCCATGGATAGATCACCGGGTTTCGGGTCTACACCTTGCAACTAAACGCGCAGTTAACACTCGGTTTCCCTACGGCTCCGCTATTCGCTTAACCTCGCTACAAAATGTAAGTCGCTGACCCATTATACAAAAGGTACGCAGTCACGGTCTCAAGAACCGCTCCCACTGCTTGTACGTATACGGTTTCAGGTTCTATTTCACTCCCCTCACAGGGGTTCTTTTCGCCTTTCCCTCACGGTACTGGTTCACTATCGGTCAGTCAGGAGTATTTAGCCTTGGAGGATGGTCCCCCCATGTTCAGACAAGATGTCACGTGTCCCGTCCTACTCGTTTTCATCTATAGTTAGTTTTCATGTACGGGGCTATCACCCTGTGCCGCTGAGCTTTCCAACTCATTCCACTAACACCCTATAGACTTAAGGGCTAATCCCCGTTCGCTCGCCGCTACTAGGGGAATCTCGGTTGATTTCTTTTCCTCCGGGTACTTAGATGTTTCAGTTCCCCGGGTTTGCCTCACATACCTATGTATTCAGTATGTGATACTCACTTATGTGAGTGGGTTTCCCCATTCGGACATCGTTAGCTCAAATGCTTGTTACTAGCTCGCCAACGCTTTTCGCAAGTTACTACGTCCTTCATCGCCTCTGACTGCCAAGGCATCCACCGTATACGCTTAGTCACTTAACCATACAACCCACATAAGTTTAAAACTCATATAAATTACATTGCAACTAATGGTGTTTACTTTCGCCAAAAGAATACTCATGACTCAATCGTTAAAGAAATAAATCTATAATGAATGAGTCGGCACTTGATTTAAGTGTTTGAGAACTCAATTATTTATTTTTCGCGCTAATGCTATTAACCACTGCTATCACTTCATCTTACGACGTCGCTTTCACAATAGTCCCTTTCGCATTAACACTATCAGCTTTCCAAATTTTTAAAGAGCGGGCTTAAAAAAAGCCAAAGATAAATATTAATTTATCTTTGGCATCTCTATCCATGTGCATGCACTTATATTTAAAGATGTTTAACATCCTTAAGCAAAAGTAAATGGTGGAGCTATGCGGGATCGAACCGCAGACCTCCTGCGTGCAAGGCAGGCGCTCTCCCAGCTGAGCTATAGCCCCATTTACATGCAGTTGAGAAACAATCAAGATATCCAATGAAAACATTGGCGAAGCCAAATCGAATTTAGACAAGACGACTTGTTGCGACGTTTAGTTCACTAAACGAGTAACAAGTTAACGCAGTATAAACAAAGATTTGGTGGGTCAGAGTGGACTTGAACCACCGACCTCACCCTTATCAGGGGTGCGCTCTAACCAGCTGAGCTACAGACCCATTCTTTTGATCTTTTAATCCTTTCTCATCGTTACTTTCTTCGTTTCTCAGTCATGTACTAGAGCACACTCCCTAGAGACTCATCAAGTGCCTTGATTAAGAATCAAAATTCTCAAAAATACCTTTCGATATATTTCTCTTTCTTCTATCAAGTAATCTGTGTGAACACTCAAGCACACGGATGTGCTGTGTGTAAGAAATGCACGGATGCAATTTCTTACCAAACCAAATATTGAGTTAGTCGTATAGGTAAGGAGGTGATCCAGCCCCAGGTTCCCCTAGGGCTACCTTGTTACGACTTCACCCCAGTCATGAACCACACCGTGGTAAACGCCCTCCCCGAAAGGTTAAGCTATCTACTTCTGGTGCAGCCCACTCCCATGGTGTGACGGGCGGTGTGTACAAGGCCCGGGAACGTATTCACCGTAGCATTCTGATCTACGATTACTAGCGATTCCGACTTCACGGAGTCGAGTTGCAGACTCCGATCCGGACTACGACCGGCTTTGTGGGATTAGCTTGACCTCGCGGCTTTGCGACCCTCTGTACCGACCATTGTAGCACGTGTGTAGCCCTACTCGTAAGGGCCATGATGACTTGACGTCGTCCCCACCTTCCTCCGGTTTATCACCGGCAGTCTCCCTAAAGTTCCCACCATTACGTGCTGGCAAATAAGGATAAGGGTTGCGCTCGTTGCGGGACTTAACCCAACATTTCACAACACGAGCTGACGACAGCCATGCAGCACCTGTCTCACAGTTCCCGAAGGCACCAATCCATCTCTGGAAAGTTCTGTGGATGTCAAGAGTAGGTAAGGTTCTTCGCGTTGCATCGAATTAAACCACATGCTCCACCGCTTGTGCGGGCCCCCGTCAATTCATTTGAGTTTTAACCTTGCGGCCGTACTCCCCAGGCGGTCTACTTAATGCGTTAGCTTGAGAACCCAGTGTTCAAGACACCAAATTCCGAGTAGACATCGTTTACGGCGTGGACTACCAGGGTATCTAATCCTGTTTGCTCCCCACGCTTTCGTACCTGAGCGTCAGTCTTTGTCCAGGGGGCCGCCTTCGCCACCGGTATTCCTTCAGATCTCTACGCATTTCACCGCTACACCTGAAATTCTACCCCCCTCTACAAGACTCTAGTTTGCCAGTTCAAAATGCAATTCCCAGGTTGAGCCCGGGGCTTTCACATCTTGCTTAACAAACCGCCTGCGTACGCTTTACGCCCAGTAATTCCGATTAACGCTTGCACCCCTCGTATTACCGCGGCTGCTGGCACGAAGTTAGCCGGTGCTTCTTCTGCGAGTAACGTCACAGCTATAGTTTATTAAACTACAACCTTTCCTCCTCGCTGAAAGTGCTTTACAACCCGAAGGCCTTCTTCACACACGCGGCATGGCTGCATCAGGCTTTCGCCCATTGTGCAATATTCCCCACTGCTGCCTCCCGTAGGAGTCTGGACCGTGTCTCAGTTCCAGTGTGGCTGATCATCCTCTCAGACCAGCTAGGGATCGTTGCCTTGGTAAGCCATTACCTTACCAACTAGCTAATCCCACCTAGGTACATCCAATCGCGAAAGGCCCGAAGGTCCCCTCCTTTCCCCCGTAGGGCGTATGCGGTATTAGCAGTCGTTTCCAACTGTTATCCCCCTCGACTGGGCAGTTCCCTAGGCATTACTCACCCGTCCGCCGCTCGACAGCAAAGGTGCAAGCACCTTCCTGTTTCCGCTCGACTTGCATGTGTTAGGCCTGCCGCCAGCGTTCAATCTGAGCCATGATCAAACTCTTCAATTAAAGTTTTTTTGATGCACTTCCTTTCGAAAATGACATCGGCTCAACGAATCATACTGTTTTTCATTAACCACTCTCTATAAAGAGAATGTCAATGAAGCTTACATATTTTGCTTCTTTGAATTTACTTTGCTTGCTCGTGAGAGTAAGAAAGTAGAAACCAAAGTTGCTATGGTCACTCAGTGGTTCATTGAGAAAATTTGTTGCCACTTACAAAGTAAGATGGCTTCGAATAACTCAACACCTGTGAGTGCCCACACAGATTTCTTGTTTTGAATTGTTAAAGAGCGTTGCTAACATGAAGAGCGAATCTTTCAGTAGCAGCCTTGACGCTAGGTCGTTGGCTTGAGGAGGCGTATTCTACACTCTCCGTGGTTGGCGTCAAGGGCTTTTAAAAATTAAATTTTCAAGCGCTTACTTGTTGCCCTGACTCGCTCTTGTCTTAGTTAGCTTACTGCTTAAGAAGACTGGTTTGCCGTGTCAGTGGATGCGCATTATAGGCATGTCAGCCCAGAGCGCAAGGGGTATTTAGAAGAATATTCCAATAAACTTAACGACCGTATACTTATCAATCGAAACGATGATTAATAGCACGTAATCAGGTTGCTTTGTCATCACTACAGGATTAAAAACACAAAAGGAACCTAAGGTCCCTTTTTAAAGAAGCAATAATACTAGTCTTGCTTTACCTATATAATAAGTCTTTCTATCATTGACTGGTCTATAAAGCTTTATCTATAAGGCTCTGGATCAATTCAACCGCTTTCTTATCATCCCAGTCCACAAAGGTTCGCACAAAGGCAATTAGGTCGCCTTCTTTATTTAAGATAAATGTAGCAGGAATAGTATCTAGTGGGAACACCTGCCCTAGCTGCTGCTTTTCATCATAAAAAGATGTGAAACCTTCCATTCCAAGTTCTTTTAAGAAAGGTTCTACTTTTTCTCTTCCATCAAGATCAATAGAAATTGGTAAAATTTCAAATTGAGCCTTATCAAACTTAGATGCTAGGCGTTTTATTGCTGGCAACTCTCGAACACAAGGTGGGCACCAAGTTGCCCACATGTTTACCATGATCACCTTTCCTCGATATTGACTGAAGTCTACAGCTTTACCATTCGCATCACTGAAAGGAACAACATCAATAGGATAGGTTTCAGGCAATACACTGATAAGATCAACACTCGACTGAGCGGCTCCTTCCTCCTCCTTCTTCTGCATCCCAGGATATGCCATAGCCGTATTTAAGGATAATGAAGTGAGTGCTAACAAAGAAACTGTTAGCACCTTAGACAAACACTTATTCATTCATCATCTCGATTAAGCAGTTTATCTAACTCTTTCTGCTCTTCGGCACTAATCTCTTGTTCTTCGACTTGAGTGATACGCTGTTTGCGTACAAAGATGAAACCGATAAGTAAGCCAAAGATTAATAAACCAATAGGACCTAACCATAAGACATATGTTTTAGCTTCCATCCTAGGTTTATAAAGAACGAAATCACCATAGCGACTCGTCATAAACTCTATAACTTCGTCATCGCCTTTACCCGCATCAACCATTTGATAAACTTCAAGACGAAGATCCTGAGCAACTGGCGAATTAGAATCGATTAAATTTTGATTCTGACACTGAGGACAACGAAGTGAATGCGCTAGTTCAAGCGCTCGCTTTTGATTATCTGCAGACTTAAACTCATAGGTATCGACTGGCGTTGCATATACTGACATCACAGTTAATGACAGGAGTATTGCGCCCATGAGTTTGAATATAGATTTAATCATGATGCTCCCTCCTGTTTTGCAGCGGCTTGCAGCTCTTTAATCATTGGCAGCAATGTCTCATTCCATACTCGTTGATCAATTGGGCCCGCATATCTGAACCTGATAATCCCATTGTGATCCACTAAGAAGCTTTCCGGCGCACCATAAACACCAAGATCCAGACCGAGACGCCCATCATGATCGAAAATGTTCTTAGTATAAGGATCACCTTGCCTATTTAACTCACGAACCGCTAACGCTCGCTCATCACGGTAGTTAATACCATATATAGGTAAGGTATTTTGTCTTGCGAAACGCATTAGATAAGGATGCTCGTATTTACACGAAGGGCACCATGTCGCCCATACGTTTAATAGTGACACTTTACCTTTCAACGTTTCGTTTGTGATTATCTCGCTACTATCTTCCAAACGCTCTAACTGGAAAACCGGAATAGGCTTCCCTTCTAGAGCCGAATCTAATTGCTGTGGGTTAAGGAAGAGTCCCTTATAAAGGAACACCCCCATTCCCATCACTAAGATCAGCGGAATAAATAATACTAGCTTCTTCATACTTGCCCCAATTCAAGTTAGGCCGTAGCCAATTTCGCTTTTTCTGCATCAAGCTTAGATGTTTGCGTTGTCTTTTTCGTACGATAACGCTTATCTGATGCAGCAAAGAAGCCACCTACCATCATAAAGATGCTTCCGAACCATAACCAACGAACAAATGGCTTATAGTTCAAGCGAACTGCAAATTCAGTACTGCTGATTGGATCCCCCATAGTGACGTATAGATCACGGAAGAGTCCCCAGTCGATACCAGCTTCTGTCATATCCATAGTACGTACATTGTACTGGCGGCGATCCGGCTTTAGCAAGGTGATGAACTCACCATCTTTAGACACTTCAATCTGTCCTTGTAGAGCCGTATAGTTTGGCCCAACAACATTCTTAGTTTCGAGGTAATTAAAGGTGTAACCCGCCAGCTCTTGGCTGATACCAGGTCCCATGCGTACACTCTTTTCGATGGAGTAGTTGGACACCATAGTGCCACCCACAACCGATACGGCTATACCTAAATGAGCGATGATCATACCCAGTTGACTACGGCTTAGACGAACTAAACTCAGTGAGCCATCTTTCGACTTAATTAGATCGTATCCCGCTCTAAGCGTCATAAGCGTAACCCAAGTCGCCGTACCGATTCCTAGTACAACCCAAAAGTTAAACTTACCATCTGCCAGGAATGGTGCAGCTAGGCCCGCTATAATAGCAACAATTGCAGGTACCAATACTTTCGCCTTCATGGCACCAGGTTTAGCTCTCTTCCAGCGAATATTTGGACCTATACCCATAAATACGAATAGCACTAGGACAATTGGTACAAACACGGCGTTAAAATATGGAGGTCCTACTGAGATCTTACCCATATTTAATGCATCTATGAGTAACGGGTAGAGGGTACCAAGTAGTACGGTGCCACATGCTACAGTAAGTAAAATATTACAGATAAGCAGCATTGTTTCTCTAGACCATAGATCGAAACGCGCAGGACTCTTCATTTGACTCGCTCTGAAAGCAAATAGTGTCAATGAGCCACCCACAGCTAAACCTAATAGCAATAGAATAAACATGCCTCGACTAGGGTCTGCGGCAAAAGAGTGCACCGATGTAAGTACGCCGGAACGAACAATAAAAGTACCTAACAGGCTTAACGAGAAAGCTGTGATAGAGAGCAGTACGGTCCAATTACGAAATGCCGCACGTTTCTCGGTCACAATAACCGAATGAAGTAATGCAGTACCAACTAACCAAGGCATGAATGAAGCATTCTCAACTGGATCCCAGAACCACCAACCACCCCAGCCAAGTTCATAGTATGCCCACCAAGAACCGAGAGAGATACCACCAGTCAGGAATACCCAAGCCGCTAAAGTCCATGGTCGGCTCCAGCGTGCCCATGCAGAATCGAGACTACCACCCATTAAGGCTGAAATCGCGAAGGCAAAACTAACCGAGAAGCCAACATAACCAAGATATAGCATAGGAGGATGGAAGATCAGACCAACATCTTGCAACATTGGGTTCAGATCACGGCCTTCCATAGGGATCGGAAATAAACGCTCGAAAGGATTGGAGGTCAAAACCATGAATAATGCAAAGCCAATGACTATAAAGGCCAGCACAGATAGCACTCTAGCGGTAAATACCTCTTCTAAGCTTTTACTAAAATAGGCGACCGCAGCAGTCCAGCCTGAAAGGGCAAACACCCAGAAGAGTAAAGAACCTTCATGCCCCCCCCAAACAGCTGCTATCTTAAAGAAGATAGGTAACTGAGAGTTTGAGTGATGCGCTACATAAGCAACCGAGAAGTCATCAACCGCAAAGCTGTAGCCTAGAACAATAACGGATAGGAAGATAAAAAAGAACATACCGTAACTTAGTGGCCAAGCATATCGCACTAGGTATTGGTCTTTGCGTGCAACACCAATTAAAGGAACGCTAGCTAAAAGGAAGGCAAAAGCCAAACCGATTATCAGCGAGAGGTGTCCTAATTCTGGGATCATGAGTTTTCCTCAGTACTTTAGATTATTTGTTAAGCTTACGCCCAATTCAATCACTCAACATCCTTAAGCAATTAATAATTTAGCTGCCTAAGGTTTAAAATTTGAGTCATTTTAGTATTTGCTATTGTATCTGTCTGCTTCTTTCGTACAAATATGGGTGACTAGTCGCATTTATTGGTCTAATCATCAGATTTGTAACAGATGTAAAATGTGCAAGATTCTATGATCAGACCCTTATGTGAAGCTTAAGTTTCGGCCTGTTTTCAAAAATAGAATCGAACTGTGAACCAGTGCCCAACTATCACTTTTTACTTAACTCATCTTCTTATATTACTGTTCAATGAATAATCTTTACGTATAATCCTTCCCTAGCTCAGCGGTGAATCCGCTTTTTATAACTAATGTGAAAAAGAAATAATGACCACTCTCTGGATTTTTATTGCGCTTTTTGTGTTAGTCAGCCTAGCGCTGATTTGGTTTCCTCATTTTCGTCAGCATAAGATGTTGCAGGCGGAAGAAGCAGGTGTTCGTAAACAAACGAACCTTGAACTGTTTAACAATCGTCTCGTCATTCTAGAGAAAGAACTAGAAGAAGAACTGCTTGATCAAGGTGAATTTGATATCTTGAAGAAAGAGTTAGAGATAAGTCTCCTTCAGGATATGAAACAAGGGGAAGATGAATCCCTGGTCAACAAGGTCAAACCTAAAGGTTTATTATGGCCTACGTTAATGTCTGTGGTTATCCTAGGGCTTTCTGGATACTTCTATTCAACACTTGGCGCCTATGCAAAACTAGATCAACCAGCTCAAGCAAACCCACATGCAGGAATGGATGCCGATCAAATTATGCAGCAACGTCTGCAAATAATGGAAGCTCAAGCTAAATCTGAACCTGAAAATAGCCAACTTCTCTTTAGCCTTGGTCACATGTATATCTCTGCGAGCCGTTACAACGATGCTATATCAACATTTGATCAGGCTATGGAACTCGTTGGTACCCATGCCGAGTTACTGGGTCCAAAAGCAACCGCCATGTACTACAGGGCGAACCAACAAATGACACCAGCCATCCAGGCTATTATCGATCAATCTTTAGCCCTAGATCCCGAAGACCCATCGACTCTATTGCTTAAAGGTATGGACGCCTTCTTTACTGCTCACTATCAAATGGCAATAGATGCTTGGCAAGCCATACTCGACAGCGAAAGAAGTGATGTCGATCGAAGTGCGATCATCAATGCTATCGATAGTGCCAAGATGAGAATGCAGGCTGAGACAGGTGAAATTCCTGATGACGCAGCACACGCAAGTGTTAAAGCTGTGGTCAAAAGCGTAAACGTTGAAGTTTCTGTGTCTGATAAGCTCGCCGAGCAAGTAGGTAGTTCAGATATGCTATTCATCTTTGCTCGGAGCACAGAAGGCCCCAAAGTCCCTCTAGCGGCAGTAAAGGTCTCGGCTAAATCATTACCAGCCACAATCACCTTAGATGACAGCACTTCTATGGGTGGTGACGTGAAGCTAAGTGGTGCTAAAAATGTCGAGATAATTGCAGTACTCTCTAAGCACGGTAGTGTGAAACCTCAGACCGGTGACCTTCAGGGTCGACTTGCCATGGTTAAAGTCGGTGATACAGTCCAGCTTGTCATAGACACGCAAGTTAAATAGTCAGATAACCATTATTAAGATTAAGGGCCTGCAATCGCAGGCCCTTTTTATTGCCTAGTACTTAGCTACAACTAGAAAGTAGATAAATAAGAAATAGAAAAGACAGACACAAAAAAACCGGCTATTTAGCCGGTTTTTGATGCTCAGTACTCGAGCTAGATAACGATTACTTAGACATGTACTCGATAGCGTTTTTGTAATCTTCATCGGTACAATCAGTACACATGCCACCTGGTGGCATTGCGCCTTTACCAGTTTTCACTGTAGATACTAATGTATCGAGTCCTAGTTCAAGGCGAGGTGCCCAAGCAGCAGCATCGTGTGATTTGGGAGCGCCAGCGACACCCATGCTGTGGCATATATGGCATGCCTTGTCGTATACAGCCTTACCTTCTTGTGCAAATGCGTTTGCAGACAAAGTCAAAGCAGCGACCGCAGTCATAGCTAACAATTTTTTCATGTTCGATGTTCCTAATGCAAGTTCTAACAAAGCTCAACGCCACCCTTGTTACTCTCATCAATGAGTAAGGCAGACTATTTTTATAGCTGTTCTAGAATACATTAAACTTCAACAAATCTCACCTTTTTGTGATTCTTATCAAAGCTTGCATACTATAAACACAATTAGAAGCACAAATTCGATATTATATTAGCAAGGGTTAAAAAATCTTTATTGAGAAAAGAAAAAAGTTCAAAAATATTGTTAAAAGGTTTCAATTATTGGAAGCACATCAAATTGCTGACACATAGAATCAAGCAGTACTAAACCCCTTATTGTGATTGTGTTAAGATCCCTTGTAATGACTCAAGGCTTGGTATAGAGGACTCAGTGGTAGAACAGATGACAAAGACCTTAATTTCGGCCAAGGAATTGACCTGTATTCGCGAGGAACGCATCTTATTCGATGAGCTTAGCTTCGACATTACTGAAGGTGAGATTGTTCAAATTGAAGGCCCAAACGGCTCAGGTAAAACGAGTCTACTTAGGATCCTCGCAGGTCTTTCACGCCCCTATGCTGGTGATGTCCATTATAAAAATCAAGAGATAAACCGCTATAGAGACGAATACAACGAGGACCTGCTCTATATAGGTCATCTTGCAGGCGTTAAGAGTGAGTTAACCGCAGAGGAAAATCTTAACTTCAATTTAAGAATTAGTGGTTATGATGACTTCAATACTCAAGATATTCTCGCCAAGGTAAACCTAGCTGGCTTTGAAGAAGCACTCGCAGGACATCTTTCTGCTGGACAGCATAGACGCACAGCCTTGGCTAGACTCTGGCATACCAATTGTAAAATTTGGTTGTTAGACGAACCTTTTACAGCCATCGACAAGAAAGGCGTTGAAGAACTTGAACATCTGTTTCTTGAACACGCTAAACGTGGCGGATGTGTCATCTTAACGACACACCAAGATATGGGAATTATCCATGACGATATTCTCCGAAAGATCAGCCTTGAATATCGCTTTGTATAAGGTCCAGAAATGAAAAAAGGCATCAGCTTCAGACAAGCATTTTTTACTCTACTGAAACGCGATTTACAGATAGCGATCCGACATAAGGGTGACATTTTCAATCCACTGCTGTTTTTTATCCTAGTCGTCACCTTATTTCCACTGGCCATAGGACCCGAGCCAAAAATATTATCCAGAGTCGCCCCAGGCATAATTTGGGTCGCAGCCTTGTTAGCCTCTATGTTGTCATTAGAGCGATTATTTAAGGCAGATTATGTCGATGGTAGCCTTGAACAGATGCTACTAAGCCCACAACCTTTACCTTTGATGGTGCTAGCAAAAGTTTTAGCTCATTGGCTATTAACTGGGGTTCCATTAATTCTAGTCGCACCGCTTTTAGCCGTATTACTTCATTTAGACGGCAATAGTTATGGTGCCCTGATGGCAACTTTAGCCTTAGGAACACCTGTATTGAGTCTACTCGGGGCTATTGGTGTCGCATTAACCGTAGGACTACATAAAGGCGGTGTGCTACTTAGCTTACTCATCTTACCTTTATATATTCCCGTATTAATCTTTGCCACGACAGCCATAGATGCTGCCGGGTTGAATCTACCTTATGATGGCCATCTCGCTATAATTGCTGCGATGCTGGTCGGTTCATTAACGTTAGCACCTTTCGCAATTGGTGCATCTTTAAGAGTGAGTACAAACTAACATGTGGAAATGGCTACATAGTTACGCGGATCCAGAGCGCGCGTATAACCTTTCTGGAAAACTCCTCCCTTGGTTCGCTATGCTAGCGATTGCCCTGATAGGTATAGGGTCAGTGTGGGGCTTGGTTTTTGCACCTAGTGATTATCAGCAGGGTGATAGTTACCGAATCATCTTCATTCATGTTCCTGCAGCCTCAATGTCTATGGCGGCCTATATGGGCATGGCAACGTCTGCATTTATCGGCCTAGTATGGCAGATAAAATCGGCCGATTGGGCCGCAGCAGCCATTGCCCCCATAGGAGCTGTGATCACCTTCATCGCTTTAATCACTGGCGCAACCTGGGGCAAACCTATGTGGGGGACTTGGTGGGTGTGGGATGCACGTTTAACAGCCGAGTTGGTCCTGCTATTTCTTTATCTGGGTGTTATTGCGCTTTATGCCTCTTTTGAAGACAAGGTATTAGCAGCAAGAGCGGCTGGAATATTAGCTATAGTTGGTGTGATTAACATCCCGATAATTAAGTACTCAGTTGAATGGTGGAGCTCTCTACATCAACCTTCAACTATTAGAATTACAGAGAAATCGACTATGCCAACTGAAATGCTTTATCCACTACTGATAAACATCTTAGGTTTCGGCATGATGATAGGCGCAATAACCTTGATCCGTTTCAGATCTGAAGTTTTGGCACGTAACAGTATGCGACCTTGGGTTCGTACTCTAGCTAAAGCCCAAGGAGTTAAGTAATGCAATTTGATTCATTGAGTGATTTTTTTAATATGGGAGGCTACGCCTTCTATGTATGGCTGGCATATGGCGTAACATTTGGTTCGTTAGCCATCCTCGTCATACAGAGTATGGGTCAGAAACGTAAAGTGTTGACTGAAATAGCAAAGAAAATTCAGCGAGAAGAACGCCTAAAAGAAAACCGGAGTAATAAATAGTGAACACAAGACGTAAAAAGAGACTAGCTCTAGCAGTAGCCTTAATAGGTGGTGTAGCCGCAATAGCATCATTATTACTGTATGCATTAAACTCAAACTTAAACCTTTTCTATACTCCGACAGAAATAGTGCAAGGTAAGAAAGATACCGGAGTTTTACCCGAAATTGGCCAGCGCATACGCGTAGGCGGTATGGTCACCATGGGGTCTATGGTGAGAGATCCTGACAGCTTGCATGTTGAGTTTGCCGTTCATGATTCCTTAGGCGGTGAGATCATAGTGACTTATGACGATCTACTACCAGATCTTTTCCGTGAAGGCCAAGGCATCGTCGCTCAGGGTGTTTTAATAGAAGGTGGCAAGTTGCAGGCAACTGAAGTACTCGCTAAGCATGATGAAAACTACATGCCTCCCGAAGTAGCCGAAGCTATGGGGCAAACTCATGAGAAACTAGATTACAAGACAGAGCAAAAAAGTGGTTACTAGAACTAACTGATTGAATAGGCCTCTAGCGAGGCCTTTTTTATACGCCCAGAACGCCTTCTGCTCATATTTAAGCTATAACTAGATAAAAGAGGATTAGGAGGTGATTAAAATGCGCGCGACAGTTCTCTTATTGCTTGTGATATATGTCCTAGCAGGAGGACAAGCAACTGCGGCATCGATTTTAATTATTGAGAGCTATCATAAAGAGTATGCTTGGGATAAAAGCTACAATCGTGGCATAAAATCGATTGTAGATGAAAACAACACATTTACACATTTCTATATGGATACCAAAACCCTCCCTATTGAGCAGTTTCCTAAGCAAGCAAACTTAGCCTGGCAAACATACCTCAAACTAAAACCAGATCTAGTGGTTCTCTGTGATGACAACGCCATAAGCTTGTTATCACATAGATTTGGACTGACGGATGTCCCGGTTGTATTTCTTGGGCTCAATAGCAACCCGAGAGATTATGGTTTAACTAAACTGTCTAACTTCACCGGCGTCCTAGAGCGGCCAATATTGAAACGCTCCATTATTCTAGCCGAACAAATATTGCCTGATAAATCAGAAAAAAAAATATTGGTCATATTTGATAACAGTAAGACCTCCAAAGCTTCTATCGAGCCTATCAGTCCGGATTTAGCAGCCATTAGCATTGGCAAGGTTACTGTTGATTTTAAGCTTCTAAAGCAAGTTGTAGAATGGCAAGAGCTTGTCAGCAATGCTAAGAAAAATGGCTACGATGCCCTCTTCGTTGGCCTCTATCACACCCTAGTCGATGCTGAACAGCAGCATGTTCTCCCAAATGAAGTCATTCTTTGGACCCAACAAAATGCACCTATACCCCACTTCGGTTTCTGGGATTTTTCAATAGGGGCTCAAAGGAATATAGGAGGTTACGTCTTAGATGGCTATCTTCATGGGCAGCTTGCAGGGAAACTTATCTCACAGATCTTACAGGGCAAGAGTCCAAATCAGCTCACCTATGAGTTCGATAGGCAGGGCCGCTATCTGTTTAGCTTAGAAGGCCTTAAACGATGGCAACTTGAACTCCCTCAGAGGGTGAGCACACAGAGTCATTGGACAAAATGAAGACATAAAAAAAGCCGGGGTTAGCCCGGCTTTTTTACAATGAAACCCTTAATTACTCAGCGTCGTCAGCTTCAACAGCTTCTGCAGCTTCAGGGCGACCTACTAGTTCAATATACGCCATAGGCGCTTTATCACCAGTACGTAGACCGCACTTAAGGATGCGGGTATATCCACCAGGACGTTCCTGGTAGCGTGGACCCAATTCATTAAATAACTTACCTACGACTTCAGCGTCGCGAGTACGAGCAAATGCCAAACGGCGATTTGCAACGCTATCACTCTTAGCAAGCGTTATTAGAGGTTCAACTACGCGACGCAGTTCTTTCGCTTTAGCTACAGTAGTCTTGATCACTTCGTGACGGACTAAAGAGCTTGCCATGTTACGGAACATAGCTTGGCGATGACTGCTGTTACGGTTTAGTTGACGACCACTCTTACGATGGCGCATGACCTAATCCTTATTACCTTATCTGTACAAAATCTGGAGTTAAAGGTCGTCGACTAGGCTGGCTGGAGGCCAGTTTTCTAGACGCATACCCAACGACAGTCCGCGAGAAGCCAAAACATCCTTAATTTCGGTAAGAGATTTCTTACCTAAGTTAGGTGTCTTCAGCAGCTCAACTTCAGTGCGCTGTACCAGATCTCCGATATAATGAATCGCTTCAGCCTTCAAACAGTTAGCTGAACGTACAGTTAGCTCTAAATCGTCCACAGGACGCAACAGAATCGGATCGAACTCTGGCTTTTCTTCTTTCTGCTCTGGCTCAGTCACATCACGTAGCTCAACAAATGCATCTAGCTGTTCAGCCAAGATGGTTGCAGAACGACGGATAGCTTCCTCAGGATCAATAGTACCGTTTGTGGTCATATCGATAACGAGTTTATCTAAGTCAGTACGCTGTTCAACACGTGCAGCTTCTACATTGTAGGCTATACGAGCGACAGGCGAGAAAGAAGCATCAACCAACAAGCGACCAATAGGACGATCATCGTCTTCGGTTTGTGCACGGGCTGAAGCCGGTACATAACCACGACCACGCTCTACGCGGATACGCATGCTGATTTCATTGTTACCTGTCAGATGACAGACAACATGCTCAGGATTCATGATTGTAACATCACCATCATGGGTGATATCTGCTGCAGTAACAGGGCCTGCGCCTGACTTACTTAAAGTAAGCATAGCTTCGTCTTTCCCTTCGATCACTACTGCCAAACCTTTAAGGTTTAGTAGGATCTCAAGGATATCCTCTTGCACGCCTTCCTTGCTACTGTATTCATGCAGTACACCATCAATCTCTACTTCGGTTACCGCGCAGCCTGGCATAGACGACAATAGGATACGACGCAACGCGTTACCTAAAGTGTGACCAAAACCACGTTCAAGCGGCTCAAGTGTAACTTTGGCACGTGTTGGATTAACCTGCTCGATATCAACGAGACGCGGTCTAAGAAATTCTGTAACAGAACCCTGCATTGTGTCCTCTCTTTTGTGTTAACTTTACTTAGAGTAAAGTTCGACGATAAGCTGTTCGTTAATTTCCGCAGATAAATCACTACGCTCAGGTAGACGCTTGAAAGCACCTTCCATCTTAGTGTTATCAACTTCAACCCATGTCGGCTTTTCGCGTTGAGAAGAAACTTCCAAAGCAGCCATAATACGCGCTTGCTTCTTAGACTTCTCACGAATGCTAATTACATCATTCGCAGACACTTTGAATGATGGAATGTTAACAACGCTGCCATTAACCATAATTGACTTATGGCTAACTAGTTGACGTGATTCAGCGCGTGTAGCACCAAAACCCATACGGTAAACAACGTTATCAAGACGGGTTTCTAAAAGAGTAAGCAGATTCTCACCTGTGTTACCTTTTTGACGTGCAGCGTCTTTGTAGTAGTTACGGAATTGCTTTTCTAGCACACCATAAGTACGACGAACTTTTTGTTTCTCGCGTAGCTGAACACCATACTCAGACAGGCGGGTCTTACGAGCGCCGTGTTGTCCAGGTGCAGTTTCAAGCTTACACTTCGAATCGATTGCTCTCACGCCGCTTTTTAGGAAAAGGTCTGTACCTTCTCTGCGGCTGAGCTTGAGCTTTGGACCCAAGTATCTTGCCATGTTCTTTCTCCAACTATCCTATTTAAAAACGACGAGTTAAACGCGACGTTTCTTAGGAGGACGACAACCATTATGAGGGATAGGCGTCACATCGGTAATGTTAGTTATCTTGTAACCAACCGAATTCAGTGCACGAATCGCAGATTCGCGTCCTGGACCTGGACCCTTTACAAAAACTTCAAGGTTTTTAACACCGTAATCCTGAGCAGCAACACCTGCACGCTCAGCAGCAACCTGTGCAGCAAAAGGAGTAGATTTACGTGAACCACGGAAACCTGAACCACCTGAAGTTGCCCAAGATAGTGCATTACCTTGACGATCAGTAATGGTAATAATTGTGTTGTTGAAAGACGCATGGATATGAGCCATACCATCAGCAACCTGTTTACGTACGCGCTTGCGCGGAGAACGTGACGGACTTTTAGCCATATTGGATTACCCCGTTACTTTCTGATTGGCTTACGAGGACCTTTACGCGTACGCGCATTGGTCTTAGTACGTTGCCCACGAAGGGGCAGGCTACGACGGTGACGTATTCCACGGTAACAGCCAAGGTCCATAAGACGCTTGATGTTCATAGAAACTTCACGACGCAAATCACCTTCTACAGTGTATTCGGCAACTGCTTCACGTAGTGTATCAATTTGAGCTTCGCTCAATTCCTTGATCTTAGCTTCTTCAGCAATAGAAGTAGCCGCGCAGATTGCTCTAGCGCGAGTACGGCCGATGCCGAAGATTCCAGTCAATGCAATGACTGTGTGCTTCTGATCAGGAATGTTAATGCCAGCGATACGGGCCACTATGCACTCCTCAATAGTTAATGGTCATCTGTGAAAAGCCCGGTAGGATACTCGACAGACGACAGTTTTGCAAATAATATTTTGCTCAGCCCGGACAGGGCTGAGCAAATGTTTTAGCCTTGACGCTGTTTGTGTTTAGGTTCAACACAAAGTACGCGAACAACGCCCTTACGCTTGACGATCTTGCAATTACGGCAGATCTTCTTAACGGAAGCTCGAACTTTCATTTCATCACTCCGTAAAGTTAGTTTAGCGTCCAAAGCGATCTAAATTCGCTTTGTTAACTAAATTAGCTTTCTTCATAACAGACTCATATTGATGAGACATCATATGGGTCTGAACTTGAGCCATGAAGTCCATGATTACGACTACCATAATAAGTAGTGAAGTACCGCCAAAATAGAACTGTACTTGCCACGTAATTAACATGAACTCCGGAATTAAACAGATAAAGGTAATGTACAAGGCACCTGCTAATGTCAGGCGAGTCATTACTTTATCAATGTAACGCGAAGTCTGTTCTCCAGGACGGATCCCGGGAATAAACGCACCACTCTTCTTCAAGTTATCAGCTGTCTCGCGAGGGTTAAACACCAACGCAGTATAGAAGAAACAGAAGAAGATAATCGCTGTTGCATACAATAATGAGTAAAGCGGTTGTCCCGGTGACACAGCAAGTGCAAAATCACTTAACCATGAAAGGGACTCATTTTGACCAAACCACTGAGCCAGTGTGCCTGGAAACAAAATGATGCTAGACGCAAAAATTGGTGGTATCACACCTGCCATATTAACCTTGAGCGGTAAATGTGTGCTTTGTGCAGCAAAAACCTTACGGCCCTGCTGGCGCTTAGCATAGTTAACGACGATACGACGTTGACCACGTTCCACAAATACAACAAAGAAGGTCACAGCAAATACGATAACTGCAATCAACAATAATACTAGTACGCTCAAGTCACCTTGACGCGCCTGCTCAGCCGTTTGGCCGATAGCAGATGGTAGACCAGCGACAATACCTGCGAAAATTAATATCGAGATACCGTTACCTATGCCTCGTTCGGTAATCTGCTCACCGAGCCACATAAGGAACATAGTTCCTGTGACTAGACTCACAACAGCAACGAAGTAAAAACTAAAACCTAGGTTTACTACTAAACCAGGGATCAAGTTAGGTAGACCCGTTGCGATACCGATTGCCTGGAACGTGCCCAGAACCAATGTGCCGTATCGTGTGTATTGACTGATCTTCTTACGCCCTGATTCGCCTTCCTTCTTTAGTTCAGCGAGTGCAGGATGTACCACAGTCAATAGCTGCATTATGATCGATGCCGAAATATACGGCATAATTCCTAATGCAAAGATAGAAGCACGTTCAAGAGCACCACCAGAGAACATGTTAAACATGCCTAAGATGGTACCCTTCTGCTGATTGAACAGCTCTGCTAATACAGCAGCGTCAATACCAGGAATTGGTACAAACGAACCGGCTCTAAAGACGATAATTGCACCAATCACGAACAGGAGGCGAGTTTTCAGTTCAGAAAATCCACCTTTCGCGCTTTTTAAATCAAGTCCTGGTTTTGCCATCGACGTATTATTCCTCGATCTTTCCGCCGGCAGCTTCGATAGCTGCACGTGCACCTTTGGTTGCCTTTAGACCTTTAACGGTCACTGGGCGCTCAATGGTACCTGAAAGAACGATTTTAGCAAACTGAATGTTGCGTGTAACAAGATTTGCATCTTTCAACGCATTCAAGTCAACAACATCACCGTTAACTTTAGCAAGTTCGCTGATACGAACTTCCGCAGTTACCAAAGCCTTACGCGAGGTAAAACCAAATTTTGGCAGACGGATCTTAAGTGGCATTTGACCACCTTCGAAACCGATGCGTACGCCGCCACCAGAACGAGACTTCTGACCCTTGTGGCCGCGACCACAAGTTTTACCAGTGCCTGAACCGATACCGCGACCTACACGCTTAGCTGCTGATTTAGCACCTGCAGCAGGTGATAGAGTATTTAGACGCATCTTATACTTCCTCCACCGAAACCATGTAGTAAACCTTGTTAACCATACCGCGAACTGAAGGAGTATCTTCAAGTTCAACAGTGTGGTTAATACGGCGTAGACCTAGACCAGTCAAAGTTGCACGATGCTTAGGCAAACGTCCAATTGAACTTTTAGTCTGAGTAACTTTTAATGTTTTCTTAGCCATGGTGCATTAACCTCGAATTTCATTAACATTGAGGCCGCGCTTAGCTGCGATTTGTGATGGTGACTTCATGTGCACCAACGCATCTACAGTTGCGCGAACAACGTTAATCGGGTTAGTTGAACCGTATGCTTTCGACAGAACGTTATGAACGCCTGCTACTTCCAATACGGCACGCATTGCGCCACCGGCAATAATGCCGGTACCGTCAGAGGCTGGCTGCATGTAAACACGCGAACCAGTGTGACGACCCTTTACAGGGTGGTGCAAAGTACCATTGATCAATTCAACAGAAACGATGTTACGACGAGCTTTTTCCATCGCTTTCTGAATTGCTGCAGGTACTTCACGCGCTTTACCATAACCAAAGCCGACTTTACCATTACCATCACCGACTACAGTTAGTGCAGTGAAGCTAAAGATACGTCCGCCTTTAACTACTTTAGAAACACGATTTACTGCAACTAATTTCTCTTGCAGATCGTCTTTTTGCTGAGCTTCAAATTTAGCCATTTTTCATCATTCCTTAGAACTTGAGGCCAGCTTCACGAGCGGCGTCTGCTAATGCAGCTACACGTCCGTGATACTTGAAACCGGAACGATCGAATGCAACTACAGTCACGCCTTTTTCGATAGCACGCTCAGCGACGGTTTTACCCACTACTTTTGCTGCATCTACGTTGCCTGTGTACTTTAGCTGCTCTGATACCGCTTTCTCAGCAGTAGAAGCTGACGCCAAAACCTGTGAATCAGGGCTGATTACCTGAGCATAGGTGTGACGTGGTGTACGATGTACAACCAGACGGTTAACGCCCAGCTCTTGGATCTTCTTACGGGCGCGTAATGCGCGACGTAAGCGAGATGTTTTCTTATCCATATCGCGTTACCTACTTCTTCTTAGCCTCTTTACGACGTACTTGCTCATCGGTATAACGAACACCCTTGCCTTTATAAGGCTCTGGTGGACGATATCCGCGAATCTCAGCTGCTACTTGACCAACCAACTGCTTATCAGTACCCGTAAGTACGATTTCAGTTTGTGAAGGACAGGCTGCTGTTACGCCGTCAGGAAGTTTGTGTACTAGAGGGTGTGAAAAACCTAGAGTCAGGTCGATATCTTTACCAGTGATTTTCGCACGGTAACCGACACCAACTAGAGTTAGTTTCTTCTCAAAACCAGCTGTTACACCAACAACCATATTGTTGATTAAAGCTCGAGCTGTACCTGCTTGAGCGTTATTTTTAACGCCTTCAACAGAACTACACTTGATTTCGTTGTTTTCAACAACAACAGAAACTTCAGTATTTATTACTCGAGTCAAACTACCTTTAGTACCTTTTACGGTGATAGTTTGTTCGTTTAAAGTCACTTCTACGCCTGCAGGAATAGCGACTGGTGCTTTTGCGACACGAGACATTGCTAGCTCCTTATGCTACGTAGCAGATAACTTCCCCACCCATGCCATTTTGGCGGGCGGTACGATCAGTCATCAAACCTTTAGAAGTGGACACGATTGCGACACCCAGTCCGCCCATAACCTTTGGAAGTTCGCCTTTACCTTTGTAAATACGAAGACCAGGACGGCTAACGCGCTGGATAGTCTCAACGACTGGTTGACCTTGGAAATACTTAAGAGTGATTTCTAGAGTCGGTTTAGCTTCATCTGCTACGGCGTAGTCAGTGATATAACCTTCTTCTTTAAGCGTTTGCGCGATGGCAACTTTTAGCTTAGCAGAAGGCATAGATACTGATACGTGGTTAGCAGCTTGGCCATTACGAATACGTGTTAACATATCCGCTATAGGATCTTGCATGCTCATATTAGCTTACTCCGTGACACGTGCTTACCAGCTGGCCTTACGTAGACCAGGAACTTCACCGCGCATAGTCGCTTCACGTAATTTGATACGGCTAAGGCCGAATTTACGTAAATAACCATGTGGGCGACCAGTTTGACTACAGCGATTACGCTGACGCGCAGCGCTAGAGTCACGTGGTAAACCTTGCAACTTAAGAACGGCATCCCAACGATCTTCATCAGATGTTGTCGGGCTGCTAATGATAGCCTTAAGAGCTTGACGCTTTTCAGCGAATTTAGCCACGAGCTTGGCACGTTTTACTTCACGTGCTTTCATTGAACTTTTTGCCATTTCGCTACCCTTATTTCTTGAATGGGAAGTTAAAGCCTTCGAGCAAAGCTCGGCCTTCTTCATCATTCTTCGCAGAAGTAGTGATCACAACATCCATACCACGGATCTTATCGATTTTATCGTATTCGATCTCAGGGAAGATAATCTGCTCACGTACACCCATCGCGTAGTTACCACGGCCATCGAACGACTTAGCGCTCATGCCACGGAAATCACGGATACGCGGGATTGCGATATCAACTAAACGCTCTAAGAATTCCCACATACGCTCACCGCGCAGTGTAACCTTACAGCCTATCGGGTAGCCATCACGGATTTTAAAACCAGCCACTGACTTACGAGCTACAGTCACTACTGGCTTTTGACCAGCGATAGCAGTCATGTCACGAAGCGCATGCTCCATAACTTTCTTATCTGCTACTGCTTCGCCAACACCCATGTTAAGGGTGATTTTCTCAATCCGAGGGACTTGCATGACACTGGTGTAACCAAACTTTTTAACAAGCTCAGGACTCACAGTCTCTTGATATTTATCATGCAGTTTCGCCATCGTTTACTCCAATTACTTAATGAGTTCACTGTTCGACTTAAAGAAACGAACTTTTTTGCCGTCTTCAAATCGGAAACCAACGCGATCAGCTTTGCCAGTGGCAGAGTTGAATAGCGCTACGTTTGATGCTTGTATCGGTGCTTCTTTCTCAACAATACCACCAGTCACACCCAGTTGTGGGTTTGGCTTCTGATGCTTCTTGACAAGATTGATGCCTTCAACAATTAATTTACCAGTAGTAAGAACTTGAGAAACTTTTGCACGTTTCCCTTTATCTTTACCTGCTAGTACTATTACTTCGTCTTCGCGACGGATTTTAGCTGCCATTTGAAGCTCCTTTACAGTACTTCTGGTGCCAGAGAAACAATTTTCATAAATTGTTCATTACGCAATTCACGCGTCACTGGGCCAAAGATACGAGTACCAATCGGTGCATTGTTTGCGTTAAGCAAAACAGCTGCGTTCCGATCGAAGCGAATGACAGAACCGTCTGGACGACGTACGCCTTTCTTAGTACGAACCACAACCGCAGTATAAACATCACCTTTCTTCGCTTTACCACGAGGAATAGCTTCTTTAACAGAAACCTTAATGATGTCGCCGATACCGGCATAACGACGGTGAGATCCACCTAAGACCTTAATACACTGAACTCTACGAGCGCCACTATTACAGGCTACATCTAGAGTAGATTGCATTTGGATCATTGTAAATGCTCCGCTAAACGTTACTTCACATCCCTTATCGGGACTACTATTTCGCCACTTTTCGACTAACATTTAGTCTAAAAAGGCGCGCAAGTATAACACCCGATTTTGGGAATAGATAGTGTTAAAATAAAAACGGCTCCTATAGCAGGAGCCGTTTAACTAAACCTAAAATGAATTAGGCCTTTGTCACTACTTCAACCAGGGTCCAAGACTTAGTCTTAGATAGAGGACGACATTCGCGAATAGTCACGACGTCACCTTCACTACACTGATTTGTTTCGTCATGTGCATGGATCTTAGTAGTGCGCTTAAGGTACTTCCCGTATAAAGGATGCTTAACCTTACGCTCAATAGCTACAGTGATAGACTTGTCCATCTTGTTGCTAAGTACACGACCCTGCAAAGTACGGATTTTATCAGACATTACGCACCCGCCTTAGAAGTAATAATGGTCTTAACGCGCGCTACATTGCGACGCACGATTTTCAGCTGATGAGTCTGAGTCAACTGACCAGTTGCGTGTTGCATGCGCAGATTAAACTGCTCACGCAGCAGACCAAGCAGTTCAGCGTTCAATTCTTCAACGCTCTTTTCTGTTAGTTCGCTCGCTTTCATTACATCACCGACTTAGTTACGAAGGTAGTCTTAAGAGGTAGCTTAGCGGCAGCAAGAGCGAAAGCTTCACGAGCTAGCTCCTCTGGTACACCATCCATCTCATAAAGAACCTTACCTGGTTGAATCTGGCAAACCCAGTATTCAACGTTACCCTTACCTTTACCCATACGCACTTCAAGAGGCTTAGAGGTGATCGGCTTATCAGGGAAAACGCGGATCCAGATCTGACCTTGACGCTTAATGTGGCGTGTCATTGCACGACGCGCAGCTTCGATTTGACGAGCAGTTAGACGACCACGTCCAACAGCTTTTAAACCGAAATCACCGAAGCTTACTTCAGTGCCGTTCGCAAGACCACGGTTGCGGCCTTTGAACATTTTGCGAAACTTAGTTCGTTTTGGTTGCAGCATTGCCAGCTCTCCTATTTACCGCGAGGCTTACGCTTCGGCTGCTGTTTCGGCTCTTCATGCGCAGGAACGATTCCGTCTAGAACTTCACCTTTGAAGACCCAAACTTTAACGCCGATCACACCATATTGAGTGTGACTTTCTGCAGTAGAATAGTCGATATCAGCACGAAGTGTATGTAGAGGTACGCGACCTTCACGATACCACTCAGAACGCGCGATTTCAGCTCCGCCTAGGCGGCCACTAACTTCAACTTTGATACCTTTAGCACCAAGACGCATTGCATTTTGTACTGCGCGCTTCATAGCACGACGGAACATAACACGACGCTCTAGCTGCGAAGCGATGCCATCGGCAACAAGCTTTGCATCTAGCTCAGGCTTACGGATCTCAGCGATGTTAATCTGAGCTGGAATACCAGTCAGCTTAGCAACAGCGTTGCGTAGCTTCTCAACGTCTTCACCTTTCTTACCAATCACAACACCTGGACGGGCAGTGTGAATAGTAACGCGAACACTCTTAGCTGGACGCTCGATAACAATCTTAGAAACTGATGCTTGCTTAAGTTTCTTTTCAAGAAACTTACGCACTTCCCAGTCACTATTCAAGTTGCTGGCATAGTCTGACTTATCAGCGTACCAAGTCGAGATCCAAGGCTTAGTGATACCCAGACGGATACCATTAGGATGTACTTTCTGTCCCATTGCTAACTCCTAGCGATCTGACACAACCACAGTAATGTGGCTGGTGCGCTTGATTATACGATCAGCACGGCCTTTGGCACGTGGCATGATACGCTTCATGGTTGGACCTTCATCGATCATAATCGCTCCAACTCGTAATTCGTCAATGTCAGCACCTTCATTGTGCTCAGCATTAGCGATAGCAGAGTCCAGTACTTTCTTAACAAGTACTGCAGCTTTCTTAGGGCTGAAAGTTAGAATTTCGAGAGCCTTAGCAACAGGCAGTCCACGGATTTGATCTGCAACCAAACGACACTTTTGAGGCGACGTACGGGCAAAACGATGTTTAGCTAAAACTTCCATCTTATTCCTCCCGTATTAACGCTTCTTCGCTTTCTTATCTGCAGCATGGCCGCGATAAGTGCGAGTTGGTGAAAACTCACCAAGCTTGTGGCCGATCATTTCGTCAGTTACGAACACAGGTACGTGCTGACGACCATTATGGACAGCGATGGTCAAACCTATCATGTTAGGTATGATCATAGAGCGACGAGACCAAGTCTTAATAGGCTTCTTGTCTCCCGCTTCCATCGCTTTCTCTACCTTCTTCAGCAAGTGTAGGTCAATGAATGGACCTTTCTTGAGAGAACGTGGCATGGCGAATCCTCTTACTTTTTATTGCGACGACGTACAATGTACTTGTCGGTGCGTTTGTTACTACGAGTCTTATAACCCTTAGTAGGCTGACCCCATGGAGATACAGGATGACGGCCACCCGAAGTACGGCCTTCACCACCACCATGTGGATGGTCGACTGGGTTCATTGCAACACCACGAACTGTTGGGCGTACGCCTCTCCAGCGTTTAGCACCTGCTTTACCTAACTGGCGTAGCATATGCTCGGCATTACCAACTTCACCCAGAGTCGCGCGGCAATCCACTGGTACTTTACGCATTTCGCCAGAGCGAAGACGTAGAGTAGCGTATTCGCCATCACGAGCTACAACTTGTACATAAGTACCTGCTGAACGAGCGATTTGAGCACCTTTACTAGGCTTCATCTCGACTGCGTGTACAACACTACCTATTGGGATGTTGCGTAATGGCAAAGTGTTACCCACTTTGATTTCAGCATCGATACCTGACTGGATCT
The DNA here is from genome assembly GCF_002005305.1 of Shewanella psychrophila. Taxonomy (NCBI): domain Bacteria; kingdom Pseudomonadati; phylum Pseudomonadota; class Gammaproteobacteria; order Alteromonadales; family Shewanellaceae; genus Shewanella; species Shewanella psychrophila. The sequence goes on along the minus strand of NZ_CP014782.1, from coordinate 405,329 downwards.
TATCACCAGCTTGCATGCCTTTAGCAGCAAGGATATAACGACGCTCACCATCAGCATACAAAACAAGTGCGATGTTAGCTGTGCGGTTTGGATCATATTCCAAACGCTCAACTTTTGCAGGGATACCGTCTTTATTGCGCTTAAAATCAATAATACGGTAATGCTGCTTGTGTCCACCACCTATGTGACGAACAGTGATACGACCAGTATTGTTACGGCCACCACTTTTAGATTTCTTAGCCAGCAAGGCTGCAAAAGGTTTACCCTTGTGCAGGTCCTTGTTCACCACTTTTACTAAGTGGCGACGACCTGGAGAGGTAGGCTTACACTTAACAATTGCCATGATAATTCTCCTTTGCTTACTCAGCGCCGACGAAATCGATGTCAGCACCTTCAGCTAAAGTTACATAAGCTTTTTTCCAATCGATACGACGACCCATACGGGCACCGGTACGCTTGGTTTTGCCTTTGTTAACTAGAGTGCGAACTGAATCAACTTCAACTTCGAACAACTTAGCGACTGCAGCTTTAATTTCAGCTTTAGTGGCGTCAACAGCTACACGGAAAACTACCGTGTTGTTATTTTCTGCACAAACAGTACTCTTTTCAGAGATATGTGGTGCAAGAATAACTTTTAGCAAACGTTCTTCGCTTATCATCCCAGCATCTCCTCGATTTGCTTAACAGCATCGGCAGTTACTAGTACCTTGTTGAATGCGATAAGACTTACTGGATCGATACCAGCAACGTCACGCACGTCAACTTTGTACAAGTTGCGAGCTGCCAAGAACAAGTTCTCGTCAATTTCTGGAGTAACAATCAACACATCTTCTAGGTTCATTTCAGCCAATTTAGCTTTCAGCTCTTTAGTTTTAGGAGCTTCAACACTAAACGACTCAACCACGATTAGACGGTCTTGACGTACCAACTCAGAGAAAATGCTTTTCAGCGCTCCGCGGTACATCTTCTTGTTAACTTTTTGGCTATGATCTTGTGTTTTAGCAGCGAATGTTACGCCACCGCCACGCCAGATTGGGCCTTTAACAGTACCAGCACGTGCACGGCCAGTACCTTTTTGGCGCCATGGCTTTTTGCCAGAACCAATAACTTCTGCGCGAGTCTTTTGAGCACGAGTGCCCTGACGCGCATTTGCAGCATATGCTACAACTACCTGATGAACCAGTGCTTCATTAAAGTCACGGCCGAAGGTAGTTTCGGAAACTTCCAGAGCACTTTGTGCGTCTTTCAATACCAATTCCATTACTATCTCCTCAGACCTAAGCTTTAACGGCAGGTTTGATGATCAGGTTGCCATTAGTAGCCCCCGGAACAGCACCCTTAACCAATAGCAAGTTACGCTCAGCATCTACACGTATAACGTCTAGATTCTGCGTAGTAACACGCTCTGCACCCATGTGGCCTGACATTTTCTTACCTTTGAAAACGCGACCTGGGGTTTGGTTTTGACCGATAGAACCGTTGGATCTATGTGCCAGTGAGTTACCATGAGTCATATCTTGTGCATGGAAGTTCCAACGCTTAATACCGCCTTGGAAACCCTTACCTTTAGATTGACCAGTAACATCAACTTTCGCTATGTCAGCGAAGATATCAACATTTAGCTCGGCACCAACTTCAATGCCTTCGCCTTCATCATCTGCCAAACGCACTTCCCATAAACCACGACCGGCTTCAACGCCTGCCTTAGCAAAGTGACCTGCTTCTGGTTTAGTGATGCGATTAGCTTTTTTGTTACCAGTAGTAACTTGAAGAGCACGGTAACCGTCAGTTTCTAAGGTTTTCACCTGAGTAACGCGATTAGACGTGATTTCAATTACTGTAACCGGGACAGAAACGCCATCTTCACAGAAGATGCGAGTCATACCCACTTTACGACCGATAAGACCGATAGCCATCTCGAAAACCTCTTATTAACCCAAGCTAATCTGAACGTCAACACCAGCCGCAAGATCGAGACGCATAAGTGCATCTACAGTCTTTTCAGTTGGCTCAACGATGTCAACTAGACGTTTGTGAGTACGAAGTTCGTACTGATCACGCGCATCTTTATTAACGTGTGGAGAAGTCAAAATGGTATAACGTTCTTTACGCGTTGGCAGTGGAATTGGACCACGTACCTGCGCGCCTGTACGCTTAGCAGTTTCAACGATTTCCGCAGTAGATTGATCGATCAGACGATGATCAAATCCTTTTAAGCGGATACGGATTCTTTGGTTCTGCATTGACCAGAGCTCCTAAAATGGACACATAAAAAATCACCCTCTTGCACTTCCTATAGGAACGCAGAGCGAGATGATTTAACCGTTCGACTCCCAATCGGAGCCGCTGTTTTTTGAATTAAACTTTAAAAGTCTAATTAGTAATTCGCCTAATGGTTAAGGCGAAGGGGTATTATACTGATTTAAGTTAATAGATCAACCCCGCTGTCTGAAATAACATCAAGAAGACTTTATTTCGACCGAGCGACATTATAGCCATTCGAATATAAATTACCAGCCTGTGGTGCTGGCAAATTTCAGACAATTCAAAAAAGGAAGCCGAAGCTTCCTTTTCTTAGTGTCTTGTAAGATTTCGCTATTAAGCGATGATCTTAGCTACAACACCAGCACCAACAGTACGACCACCTTCACGGATAGCGAAGCGTAAACCTTCATCCATCGCGATTGGGCAGATTAGTGTTACTACCATCTGAACGTTATCACCAGGCATTACCATCTCTACGCCTTCTGGAAGCTCGATAGTACCGGTTACGTCAGTTGTACGGAAGTAGAACTGTGGACGATAGCCTTTGAAGAATGGAGTGTGACGTCCGCCTTCTTCTTTTGACAGAACATAGATTTCTGATTCAAAAGTTGTATGTGGAGTGATTGAACCAGGAGCAGCAAGAACCTGACCACGTTCAACGTCTTCACGCTTGATACCACGTAGAAGAACACCACAGTTCTCACCTGCACGACCTTCGTCAAGCAGCTTACGGAACATTTCAACACCAGTACAAGTTGAACGAGTAGTATCTTTGATACCAACGATTTCAACTTCTTCACCAACCTTGATGATACCGCGTTCTACACGACCAGTTACAACTGTACCACGGCCTGAGATTGAGAAAACATCTTCGATTGGAAGAATGAATGCACCATCGATAGCACGCTCTGGCTCTGGGATATAAGTATCCAAAGCTTCAGCAAGTTCAAGAATCTTAGCTTCCCAAATTTCTTCGCCTTCAAGGGCTTTAAGAGCAGAACCTTGGATAACTGGAAGATCATCACCTGGGAAGTCATATTCAGAAAGAAGTTCACGAACTTCCATTTCTACTAGCTCAAGCAGCTCTTCGTCATCAACCATGTCACACTTGTTCATGAATACGATGATGAAAGGTACGCCAACCTGACGAGAAAGCAGGATGTGCTCACGAGTCTGTGGCATTGGGCCGTCTGTAGAAGCAACTACTAGAATCGCGCCATCCATTTGAGCAGCACCAGTGATCATGTTTTTAACATAATCGGCGTGACCAGGACAATCTACGTGTGCGTAGTGACGTTACAGGAGTATCGTACTCGATGTGAGAGGTATTAATTGTAATACCGCGCTCACGCTCTTCAGGAGCGTTATCGATTTGTGCGAAATCTTTAATGTCACCACCATAAGTCTTTGCCAAAACAGCAGAGATAGCAGCAGTTAGAGTTGTTTTACCATGATCGACGTGTCCGATAGTACCTACGTTTACATGGGGTTTAACGCGTTCAAATTTTTCTTTAGCCACGATATATTCCTTTCTTTTCAGAAATGCTCGGCTTGACACCGAGCAATAGCAATTAATTTTTAGTTATGGTTTCCCGGCTAGTTAGCCTCGAGATTCCATAATCGCTTTAGCAATGTTTTGCGGTGCGTCGGAATACTTCAAAAACTCCATGGAGTATGAAGCACGCCCTTGAGTCGCACTGCGCAAATCAGTTGCATAACCAAACATTTCAGATAAAGGCACCGTCGCATGAACGAGCTTGACGCCGGCAATGCCGTCGTCCATTCCTTCAATCAAGCCACGACGTCTGTTTAAGTCACCAACAACATCTCCCATATAATTTTCAGGAGTTGTTACTTCAACTTTCATGCAAGGTTCCAGGAGCGTAGGGTCTGCTTCGAGAGCGCCCTTCTTGAAGCCCATGGAAGCCGCAACTTTAAAGGCCATCTCATTGGAGTCCACATCATGATATGAACCATCATATAGAGTAACCTTGACATCCAAGATAGGGAAGCCAGCGAGTACGCCGCTCTTCATCTGTTCTTGAATACCTTTATCTACAGCTGGGATGTATTCTCTTGGAACAGCACCACCAACAATCTCGTTGACAAATTCATAGCCGAAGCCCTCTTCTTGAGGCTCCAACTTCAACCAAACGTGACCGAATTGACCTCGACCACCAGATTGACGTACAAACTTGCCTTCAACTTCTACACTCGAGCGAATAGTTTCACGATAAGCCACTTGCGGTTTACCTACGTTACACTCGACGTTAAATTCGCGACGCATACGGTCAACAATAATGTCTAAGTGTAGCTCACCCATGCCAGAGATCAGTGTCTGACCCGATTCAGGATCGGTTTCAACACGGAATGAAGGATCTTCCGCTGCAAGTTTTTGCAACGCAATGCCCATCTTTTGCTCATCGGCTTGAGATCTTGGTTCCACGGCAATCGTGATAACGGGCTCAGGGAACTCCATACGTTCCAGGATGATTTTATGATCAAGATCACAAAGAGTATCACCCGTTGTCACGTCCTTAAGTCCAATAGCAGCCGCGATGTCACCAGCGCGAACTTCTTTGATCTCTTGGCGATCGTTAGCATGCATCTGCACCATACGACCTACGCGTTCCCGCTTCTGTTTAACTGAGTTATAAACGGCTGAACCTGTTGCCAATATACCCGAATATACGCGTATAAAGGTCAAAGTTCCAACAAATGGGTCCGTAGCTATCTTAAATGCCAATGCAGAGAAAGGAGCATTGTCGTCCGCAGGACGTTCAACCTCTTTCTCATTGTCATCTATGCCTTTAATTGCAGGCACTTCGACTGGCGAAGGCAGATACTCAATAACAGCATCAAGAACCGCTTGCACACCTTTGTTCTTAAAAGCAGAACCACAAGTAGCAAGTACAATTTCATTAGCTAGAGTACGTTGACGCAGCGCCTTCTTGATCTCTTCTTCTGATAGTTCGCCCTCTTCGAGGTACTTCTCCATCAGTTCATCCGAGGCCTCAGCGGCAGCTTCAACTAGATATTCACGCATCTCACTTGCTTTATCAGTAAGTTCAGCTGGAATATCTTCATAGGTGAATGTTGTACCATTATCAGCTTCTGACCAGTTAATGGCCTTCATCTTAATCAGGTCAACAACCCCATGGAACTCCTCTTCTGCACCAATATTCATTTGAATTGGAACACAAGTCGCACCCAAACGGTTACGTATCTGTTCGACGACGCTATCAAAGTCAGCACCAGCACGATCCATCTTATTGACGAATACGACACGAGGCACATGGTACTTATCGGCCTGACGCCAAACAGTCTCAGATTGTGGTTCAACACCCGACGCGCCACAGAACACAACTACTGCTCCATCGAGTACGCGCAGAGAACGTTCAACTTCAATAGTGAAGTCTACGTGACCCGGTGTATCGATGATATTGATACGGTGCTCAGTGAACTGTGCTTCCATACCGCGCCAGAATGTGGTCGTTGCCGCAGAAGTGATGGTAATACCACGCTCCTGCTCCTGCTCCATCCAGTCCATGGTGGCTGCGCCATCATGAACTTCACCAATCTTATGAGAAACACCGGTGTAGAACAAAACACGTTCTGTCGTTGTGGTTTTACCTGCGTCGACATGAGCAACAATACCAATATTTCGGTAGCGCTCAATCGGAGTTGTACGAGCCACGTTTAAACCCTCTTGTCTAAGGCTAACGCCTTAGAGATGTAGAATATGGAGCTGACTAAAATCAGCTCCATCAGATTACCAGCGGTAATGAGCAAACGCTTTGTTTGCTTCTGCCATACGATGCACGTCTTCGCGCTTCTTAACAGCAGTACCTTTGTTTTCTGAAGCGTCTACCAATTCACCTGCTAGACGTAGAGCCATAGATTTTTCACCGCGCTTACGAGCAGCTTCAACTAACCAACGCATACCCAATGCATTACGACGAACTGGGCGTACTTCACATGGTACCTGGTAAGTAGAACCACCAACACGACGAGACTTAACCTCGACTGAAGGGCGAACGTTTTCCAGGGCTGCTTCAAGGATCACTAGATGGTCTTCGCCTTTCTTTTCGAAAGCGGTATCTAGTGCCTTATAGATAATTTTTTCTGCAGTCGACTTTTTGCCGTCCTGCATGATGACGTTGATGAACTTAGCCAACAACTCACTTTTAAACTTTGGATCTGGTAGGATTTTACGTTGTCCTACAACGCGACGTCTTGGCATAACAATTTCTCCGTATGCTTCAGGGACCCCAAAACTGGAATCTTAATATCTAGCTTGGCCTTACTTAACGGAAAGCGTTAAGACTTAGGACGCTTAGCTCCGTACTTAGAGCGACCTTGACGACGGTCACTCACGCCAGCACAATCTAACGCGCCACGAATAGTGTGGTAACGCACACCGGGTAGATCTTTAACACGACCACCACGGATTAGAATTACGCTGTGCTCCTGCAGGTTGTGGCCTTCACCGCCGATGTACGAAGTAACTTCGAAACCGTTAGTAAGACGCACACGAGCTACTTTACGTAGTGCAGAGTTAGGTTTTTTTGGTGTGGTCGTGTATACGCGAGTACAAACACCACGTTTTTGTGGACACGCATTCAACGCAGGCACATTAGTCTTGTCGACTTTTGGCGTGCGAGGCTTACGGACCAACTGGTTTACAGTTGCCATGTATAGCTCCGAATCAGTTGATAAACTCAACAGTAAGGTGTGAAAAATCTATATCCCACAGGTGTGGGACGCGAAATTTTAGAAAGGTAATGGCATTCTGTCAAGAAATAGACAACTTTTAACCAATATAAAGTAAAAAAAAGGCGCCAAAGGCGCCTTTTTTACAATCTATTTACTTTTCAGCCCGATTTAATCAGAACTTCCAGCAAGATTTAGCAGGTCAGCCAAGTTTTGCTCGGCTTCACTTGCAGTGATGGCAGACGGCTGTTCAGTCGTCTTACCCGATGCTTTCGCAGCAGCTGCTGCATTACGTTTCTGATGGTAAGCATAACCGGTACCAGCAGGAATCAAGCGACCCACTATCACGTTCTCTTTCAGACCGCGTAGTTTATCACTCTTACCGCCTACAGCCGCTTCCGTAAGTACGCGGGTAGTTTCCTGGAACGATGCAGCAGAGATAAACGACTCTGTTGCAAGCGATGCCTTGGTGATACCCAACAGCTCACGGTCAAAGGTCGCAGGCTTCTTACCCTGAGCTTCAAGCTCACGGTTAGCGATCTTGACGCGGGCCACTTCTGCTTGCTCACCAGCAAGGAACTGACTGTCGCCTGCATCTGTGATCAAACACTTACGTAGCATCTGACGGATAATCACTTCGATATGCTTATCGTTAATCTTTACGCCCTGTAGACGGTAAACGTCTTGAACTTCATTAACGATATAGTTAGCCACTTTATGAATTCCACGAAGACGTAGAATATCGTGAGCAGCCTCAGCACCATCGGCAATAACTTCACCACGTTCGACTTTTTCACCTTCGAACACGTTAAGGTTACGCCACTTAGGGATCATCTCTTCGTAAGGCTTGCCACCATCGGCAGGCGTTATCAATAGACGACGCTTACCTTTAGTCTCTTTACCAAACGAGATAGTACCTGAGTACTCGGCAAGAATTGCCGGCTCTTTTGGCTTACGCGCTTCGAACAAATCAGCAACGCGAGGCAGACCACCGGTAATATCACGAGTCTTTGATGACTCCTGTGGGATACGCGCTAACGCATCACCGACATTAATCGCGGCGTTATCGTCCTGGTTAACAATCGCTTTACCAGGAAGGAAGTATTGCGCAGGCACTTCAGTACCCGGAATCTTCAAGTCTTCACCGCTAGCATCTAGAAGACGAATCGCAGGACGCATCTCTTTACCAGCTGTTGGACGTTGACCTACTTCCATAACGACGATTGAAGATAGACCCGTTAGTTCATCTGTTTGACGTGTCATAGTGACACCTTCAATCATATCGACAAACTTAATGGTACCCGCAACCTCAGAGATGATTGGGTGAGTATGGGGATCCCAGTTAGCGATGATTTCGCCAGAAGCTACAGTCGCTTCTTCTAGTTTCTCCAGAATCGTTCCGTAAGGCACCTTATAGCGCTCTTTCTCACGACCAAGCTCATCAATAATCGCGATCTCAGATGAACGAGAGACGATAACCAATTTGCCTTCACTATTTGTTACATGCTTAGCGTTATGTAACTTAAGTGTACCGGCATTCTTAACCTGAACGTTGTTTTCAGCAGAAGCTCGAGAAGCCGCACCACCAATGTGGAAGGTACGCATCGTTAGCTGTGTTCCTGGCTCACCAATTGACTGAGCAGCAACTACACCAATAGCTTCACCTTGGTTGATGATATGACCTCGAGCCAAATCACGACCATAACAGGCTTTACAAACACCGAAATCGGTATTACAGCTAATGACAGAACGAACAATAACTTCATCGATAGAGTTCTCTTCCAAGGCATCACACCACGCTTCATCGAGCAGAGTGTTACGAGGAGCAAGAATCTTCTCAGAACCAGGATAAAGTACATCGATAGCAACCACACGACCGAGTACACGCTCACGTAGTGGCTCAACAACATCACCACCTTCAATAAGCGGCTTCATCGTAAGACCTTCGAATGTACCACAATCATCTTCGATAACGACGAGATCTTGAGCAACATCAACCAGACGTCGAGTCAGGTAACCGGAGTTAGCTGTCTTCAATGCGGTATCGGCTAGACCCTTACGTGCACCGTGAGTCGAGATGAAGTACTGTGATACGTTCAGACCTTCACGGAAGTTAGCCACAATTGGGGTTTCGATGATTGAGCCATCTGGCTTAGCCATCAGACCACGCATACCTGCTAACTGTCGAATCTGTGCAGCACTACCACGAGCACCCGAATCAGCCATCATATAGATGCTGTTAAACGACTCTTGCTCTTCCTGTTCACCGTCACGGTTAATCACTGTCTCAGTAGACAGGTTATCCATCATGGCTTTAGAAATCTTCTCGTTGGCGCTTGCCCAGATATCGATGACCTTGTTATAACGCTCACCGGCGGTAACAAGACCCGATTGGAACTGCTCTTGAATTTCAAGCACTTCTGCTTCGGCATCGGCAACTAAGGTGTACTTAGCTGCTGGGATAACCATATCATCGATACCTACAGAGGCACCCGATACTGTTGCATAGTGGAAACCCGCATACATCAATTGGTCAGCAAAGATAACAGTATCTTTTAGACCCAACTGACGATAACAAGTGTTCAATAGTTTACCTATCTGCTTCTTACCCATGTTCTGGTTAACCAGATCGAAAGACAAGCCTTTCGGTAAGATGCGAGAAAGGAGTGAACGGCCCACTGTAGTATCTATAATACGACGTGCTTCAGTACGCTCGCCATTGTCGGCAATATGAGTCTCAGTTACACGCACCTTGATGCGAGCATGGATTTCAGCGAAACCAGTACGATAAGCTTTTTCAACTTCATCGATTGACTCGAAAACCATACCTTCGCCTTTACCGTTAACACACATACGGCTGGCATAGTAAAGACCCAATACAACATCCTGTGACGGTGTAATAACCGGCTCGCCGTTTGCTGGCGATAGAATGTTGTTAGTAGACATCATTAACGAACGTGCTTCTAACTGAGCTTCAAGCGTCAGCGGCACGTGAACAGCCATTTGGTCACCATCGAAATCGGCGTTGTACGCCGCACAAACGAGTGGGTGAAGCTGAATCGCTTTACCTTCAATCAGTACCGGCTCAAATGCCTGAATACCAAGACGGTGAAGTGTTGGTGCACGGTTAAGCATGACTGGATGTTCACGAATTACTTCGTCTAGTACATCCCATACTTCGGCAACTTCACGTTCGACCATCTTCTTAGCGGCTTTAATCGTTGTCGCTAGACCACGACCTTCAAGCTTGCCATAGATGAAAGGTTTAAATAGCTCGAGTGCCATCTTCTTAGGAAGACCACACTGATGTAGGCGAAGCGTTGGACCTACGGTAATTACCGAACGACCAGAGTAATCAACACGCTTACCTAACAAGTTCTGACGGAAACGACCTTGCTTACCTTTGATCATATCGGCCAAAGATTTAAGCGGACGCTTGTTAGAACCAGTAATAGCACGACCACGACGACCGTTATCCAATAGCGCATCAACAGACTCTTGCAGCATACGTTTTTCGTTACGTACGATGATGTCTGGTGCAGCTAGATCTAACAGACGCTTAAGACGGTTGTTACGGTTGATCACACGACGGTAAAGGTCGTTAAGATCAGACGTAGCGAAACGTCCACCATCTAGTGGAACTAGAGGGCGTAGATCAGGTGGCAGAACCGGTAGCACTTTAAGGATCATCCACTCAGGCTTGTTACCTGATTGGAAGAAGGCCTCAATAAGCTTAAGACGCTTAGTGATCTTCTTGCGACGAGTTTCAGAATTGATTGATGGCAATTCTTCACGCATCATTTCAATTTCTTTCTCAAGCTCGATAGCACGTAGCAATTCAAGAACTGCTTCGGCACCCATCTTAGCTTCAAACTCGTCACCGTACTCTTCTAACGCGTCAAGATAATTCTCTTCGGTTAGCATCTGTCCGCGCTCAAGGCTGGTCATGCCAGGCTCAATCACAACGAATGATTCGAAGTAAAGTACACGTTCGATGTCACGCAGAGTCATATCCAGCATCAAACCAATACGAGACGGCAGTGACTTAAGGAACCAGATATGTGCTACTGGGCTGGCTAGATCTATGTGACCCATACGCTCACGACGTACTTTAGTCTGTGTAACTTCAACGCCACACTTCTCACAGATCACACCGCGGTGTTTTAAGCGCTTATATTTACCACATAAACACTCATAATCTTTTACTGGACCAAAAATACGCGCACAGAACAAGCCTTCACGCTCGGGCTTGAAAGTACGATAGTTAATGGTTTCTGGCTTCTTAACTTCACCAAACGACCAAGAGCGGATCAGATCTGGCGACGCTAGTCCGATCTTGATACCGTTAAATTCTTCGGTCTTGCTTTGCTGTTTCAGAAACTTTAATAAGTCTTTCACGTTTCTCTCCTGAAGGAGTTAAACCGGGTGCCCCGCTATTGCAGGACACCAATTTATTGCCAAATTAACCTAGGTCAATTTTAGTCTTGATCCAACTCGATATTAATACCGAGTGAACGGATTTCCTTCAACAGTACGTTGAATGACTCTGGCATGCCTGGTTGCATCTGGTGATTACCGTCGACGATGTTTTTATACATCTGAGTACGGCCGTTAACATCATCAGACTTAACAGTTAGCATCTCTTGAAGAGTATATGCAGCACCGTATGCTTCTAGTGCCCATACTTCCATCTCTCCGAAACGCTGACCACCAAACTGAGCTTTACCACCCAATGGCTGCTGAGTAACAAGACTGTACGAACCCGTAGAACGAGCATGCATCTTGTCGTCAACCAAGTGGTTAAGCTTGAGCATATACATGTAACCTACGGTTACCTGACGCTCAAATTCATTACCGGTACGACCATCATACAAGGTACGTTGACCAGAGGTAGGAAGCTTAGCAAGTGCAAGCATTTCCTTGATCTCTTTCTCTTTCGCACCATCGAATGCTGGTGTAGCAATCGGAATACCGCCCTTAAGGTTCTTGGCCAAACGCAGGACTTCATCATCAGTAAACGAATCGATATCGACGCGCTGCAGCACCTCGTCACCTAACTCGTATACTTCTTTGATGTAACCGCGAATTTCAGCCAATTGACGCTGCTCTTCAAGCATAGCGGTGATCTGATCACCAATGCCTTTAGCCGCGGCGCCCATGTGAACCTCTAAGATCTGACCGATGTTCATACGAGATGGTACACCAAGCGGGTTCAATACGATGTCGATTGGGTTACCGTTCTCATCGTAAGGCATGTCTTCAACAGGGTTAATCTTAGAGATAACACCCTTGTTACCGTGACGACCAGCCATCTTATCACCAGGTTGGATAGTACGTTTAACAGCAAGGTAAACCTTAACTATCTTAAGTACGCCAGGTGCTAAGTCATCACCTTGGGTGATTTTACGACGCTTGACCTCAAACTTCTTATCGAAGTCTGCTTTCAATTCGTCATGCTGCTCGGCAAGCTGCTCAAGTTCTGTCTGCTTAGCTTCATCATCAATTGTCTGTACGAGCAACTGAGAACGAGGAATAGCATCGAGTTGTGCCTGGTCGAAACCTGCATTCAATAGCAGTTTACGTGCACGTCCATAAACACCCTCTTCGAGGATTTGGAACTCTTCGGTCAAATCTTTCTTGGCCTGAGCGATATGCATCTCTTCGATTTCAACCGCACGCTTGTCTTTCTCAACGCCGTCACGGGTAAATACCTGGACGTCGATGATAGTACCTTTCACTGAGTTAGGTACACGTAGCGAGCTGTCTTTAACGTCAGAGGCCTTCTCACCGAAGATAGCTCGGAGGAGTTTCTCCTCTGGAGTCAGCTGAGTTTCACCCTTAGGCGTTACTTTACCAACTAGGATGTCGCCACCCTTAACTTCGGCACCGATATAAACGATACCCGATTCATCCAGCTTAGAAAGCGCAGACTCACCCACGTTTGGAATATCAGCAGTGATCTCTTCACTACCCAATTTAGTATCACGAGCGATACAAGAAAGCTCCTGAATATGGATAGTAGTGAAACGATCTTCCTGAGCTACACGCTCAGAGATGAGGATTGAATCCTCGAAGTTGTAACCGTTCCAAGGCATGAACGCGATACGCATGTTCTGACCAAGAGCCAGATCACCCAGATCCGTAGAAGGACCATCGGCCAATACGTCACCACGAACCACTGGGTCGCCAACAGAACAACAAGGACGTTGGTTAATACAGGTGTTCTGGTTAGAACGTGTGTACTTAGTCAGGTTGTAGATATCGATACCAGCTTCGCCTGGACGTAGCTCAGATTCGTTAACCTTAACAACAATACGGCTAGCATCAACATAATCGACACTACCACCACGCTTAGCAGCAACTACAACGCCTGAATCGACCGCAATGATGCGCTCAATACCAGTACCAACTAATGGCTTATCAGCTCTTAGTGTAGGTACAGCTTGACGTTGCATGTTCGCGCCCATCAAAGCTCGGTTAGCATCATCATGTTCTAGGAACGGAATCAATGAGGCTGCCACTGAGATGATCTGTTGCGGTGATACATCCATATACTGGATATCAGTACCGCGCATAAAGGTTGAATCACCCTTATGACGACAGGCAACCTGCTCTTCGAGTAGGCGTCCGTTATTATCTATCTCTATATTCGCCTGAGCGATAACATAACGACCCTCTTCGATTGCCGACAGATAATCTATCTGATCGGTAACCACACCATCTTCTACCTTGCGGTAAGGTGTTTCGAGGAAACCATATGAGTTAGTACGCGCGAAACTCGCTAACGAGTTAATCAGACCAATGTTTGGACCTTCAGGAGTTTCGATTGGACACAAACGACCGTAATGAGTCGGGTGTACATCTCGAACTTCGAAGCCTGCACGTTCACGAGTCAAACCACCAGGACCAAGAGCCGAAATACGGCGCTTGTGAGTCACTTCTGAAAGTGGGTTGTTCTGATCCATAAACTGAGACAGTTGAGATGAACCGAAGAACTCTTTAACTGCTGCAGAGATTGGCTTAGCGTTGATTAAATCTTGTGGCATAAGCTCATTAAGATCACCAAGACTCAAACGTTCACGTACGGCACGTTCTACACGAACTAGACCAACACGGAACTGGTTCTCAGCCATTTCGCCAACACTACGGATACGACGGTTACCCAAGTGATCGATATCATCGACCTCATCGCCACCGTTACGAATAGTAATGATGTTCTTCATTACCGCAACGATGTCTTCCTTAGATAGGATACCTGAACCTTCATCTTCGCCAATGCTTAGACGACGGTTGAACTTCATACGACCGACTTTAGACAGGTCATAACGCTCTTCACTGAAGAACAAGTTCTGGAATAGGCCTTCAGCCGCATCTTTGGTTGGTGGCTCGCCAGGACGCATCATACGATAGATCTCAACCAACGCCTCTAGGCGGTTAGTTGTAGAGTCAATACGTAGGGTATCTGACATGTAAGCACCGTTATCAAGATCGTTGATATACAGAGTGCTTATTTCTTTGATGCCGGCCATTGAAAGCTTAGCAAGATCTTCAAGTGTGATCTCAGCGTTAGCTGAAACCAGTACTTCGCCTGTATCAGGATCGATATAATCCTGACCAGAAATCTTACCTGCAATGTAATCTACCGGCACTTCTAACTCAGAGGTCTTTGACTTCTCTAGCTGACGAATGTGACGTGCAGTAACGCGGCGTCCCTTCTCAACTAAGATACTGCCATCTGAATCTTTGATGTCGTAACTTGCAGTCTCGCCACGAAGACGTTCTGCAACAAGATCCATCACTAATGAATCTTTCTTGATCTTGAAATTAACACGATCGAAGAATAGATCCAGAATATCCTGAGTCGAATAATCTAATGCACGCAACATGATAGACGCCGGAAGTTTACGACGGCGATCGATACGTACAAACAATGCATCTTTTGGATCGAATTCAAAATCTAACCAAGAACCACGGTAAGGGATGATACGTGCGTTATATAACACTTTACCTGAAGAGTGGGTCTTGCCACGGTCATGATCGAAGAACACACCGGGTGAACGGTGTAACTGAGATACGATAACACGCTCAGTACCATTGATAACAAAGGTACCGTTGTCTGTCATTAGAGGGATATCCCCCATGTAGACTTCTTGTTCTTTAATGTCTTTGACTGTGCCAGGTGCAGCTTCACGGTCATACAACACCATACGCAATTTCACGCGCAATGGTGCGGAGTATGTAACACCGCGGATCTGACACTCTTTCACATCAAAAACAGGCTCACCTAACTTATAGCTGACATACTGCAGCTCTGAGTTACCAGAAAAGCTCTTGATGGGAAAAACGCTACGGAAAGCGGCTTCAAAACCACGCTCACCAGTAGGATCTTGATCAGTGAACTTCTTAAATGAGTCCAACTGTATTGAGAGTAGGTAAGGGATATCCAAAACTTTTGGACGTTTACCAAAATCTTTACGAATACGCTTCTTTTCAGAATAGGAGTAAACCATGGGTTTCCTCTGATTTCGAGATGTGACCAAGACTGATTCAAAAATTGAAACAGCGCGTTTGCCCATCACCGTTGATGGCAAGAACCTAACCAGTAATCTCTGTTAGGAACTGCATAATCTGGCGACAAACGGTGAAAAAAAAATCGCCTACGCTTACAGCGCAAAAAAGGCCGACGGTTAAAAAACCGTCAGCCCTCACCCGATGACTCGGGCTTAGCAAGTTAAATTATAACTTACTTGATCTCTACAGAAGCACCAGCGGCTTCTAGATCAGTCTTAAGCGTTTCAGCTTCTTCTTTAGAAATAGCTTCTTTAACTGCTACTGGAGCAGCTTCAGCCATAGCTTTCGCTTCTTTCAGGCCAAGACCTGTAGCGCCACGAAGAGCTTTAATTACTTTAACCTTGTTCTCACCGAACGAAGTCATCATAACGTCAAATTCAGTCTGCTCAGCAGCAGCGCCGCCTTCAGCAGCTCCGCCAGCAACAACTGCAGCAGCTGCAGATACGCCGAACTTCTCTTCCATTGACTCAATTAGTTCAACAACTTCCATTACAGACATTTCTGCAACAGCGTTTAAGATATCGTCTTTAGTGATAGACATAACAAAAAATTCCTATTGTTCTGAATTTAAGCGGCTAAGTTTAAACTTAAGCTGCTTCTTCTTTTTGATCGCGAAGGGCGGCCAGTGTACGTACTAGCTTGCCAGCAGATGCTTCTTTCATTGTCATCATCAACTGAGCAATTGCTTCGTCGTATGTTGGCAGTTTCGCTAAGCGATCTATATCGGCTGCAGGGATTATTTCCCCTTCAAAGGCTGCTGCTTTGATTTCAAACTTCTCTTGTTCTTTAGCGAAATCTTTAAGAAGACGCGCTGCAGCACCTGGGTGCTCGTTAGAGAAGGCAATCAAAGTAGGACCAGTAAACGTATTGCTAAGGCACTCAAAATCAGTACCCGCAACTGCGCGTTTAGCTAATGTATTACGTACAACTTTAACGAATACACCAGCATCGCGAGCTGCTTTACGCAGACCGGTCATATCACCTACAGTTACACCGCGTGAATCGGCAACAACTGCAGATAAAGCACCTTTGGCAGCTTCGTTGACTTCAGCAACAATCGCTTTTTTGTCTTCGAGTCCTAATGCCATTGGCTTTACTCCTGGATTAAATCTAGGGAATTCCCTAGCAATTACCATACTAATCATAAATATGACTAGTGATTTACGGTGCTTATCCAGTAGAACAAAATCTTTCTGGGGTTCGACACCGTCTACGTAGGAGATTAAGTCAGCGATTAAACCAACACCTACGGTCTTGGACGGAAGTCTAAGATCAAGCCAAATAAATGGCTAAAATTTAGACCTCAACCCACAAGGTGCGCGTATTATAGACTAATACGCTAACCTTGTAAAATTACTTAGCGTCTTCCAGAGTACTCTGGTCAACTGCAACACCTGCGCCCATAGTGGTCGAGATGCTGACTTTCTTAAGGTAAACACCTTTAGCTGCTGCAGGCTTAGCTTTCACTAGTGCCACAACAAGTGCTTCCAAGTTTTCTTTCAACTTAGCAGTTTCGAAGTCCACTTTACCGATAGTAGTGTGGATGATACCGTTCTTATCTGTACGGTAACGAACCTGACCAGCTTTAGCGTTCTTAACTGCTTCAGCAACATTTGGTGTCACTGTACCAGTCTTAGGGTTAGGCATTAGACCACGTGGGCCTAGGATCTGACCTAGTTGACCAACAACACGCATTGCATCAGGAGAAGCAATAACAACGTCGAAGTTCATTTCACCAGCTTTAACTTGTGCAGCAAGCTCGTCCATACCGACCAGCTCAGCACCAGCAGCCGTAGCAGCTTCAGCATTAGCACCTTGTGTGAACACGGCAACACGAACGTCACGACCAGTACCGTGTGGCAACACTGTTGCTCCACGAACATTTTGGTCAGATTTACGTGGGTCTACACCAAGGTTTACAGCAACGTCTACACTCTCAACGAACTTAGCAGTTGCTAGTTCTTTAAGAAGCTCAACAGCCTCATTGATGTCGTAGTTCTTAGTTACTTCTACTTTTTCGCGTATTATGCGAGCGCGCTTAGTTAGTTTTGCCATTTTCTTAGTCCTCTACTACCAAACCCATTGAACGAGCAGTACCTTCAATTGTGCGAGTCATCGCATCAATATCAGATCCAGTCATGTCAGCAGCTTTTGTCTCAGCAATTTCCTGGACAACGCTACGCTTGATAGTTCCCACTTTTTCAGTGTTAGGACGACCAGAACCAGACTTCAGACCAGCTGCTTTAAGCAGTAGGAAAGATGCAGGCGGTGTCTTAGTTTCAAAAGTGAAAGAACGGTCAGTATAGACAGTAATAACAACTGGAATTGGCATACCTTTTTCGAACTTTTCAGTACGAGCATTGAATGCTTTACAGAATTCCATGATGTTAACACCTTTCTGACCTAGAGCAGGCCCGACTGGTGGCGACGGATTTGCAGCACCAGCTGCGACTTGTAGTTTGATGTAACCATCAACTTTCTTAGCCATGAGTATTTCCTCAGTTTGGGTTCAAACGCCACCGACAAAATGCCAGTAAGCTCCCCGAAAAACAATGGGTGCGGATTTTATAACAAATCCACACCCATTCCAAATAAAATTTGTATTTAATTTAATCAGCTCTTTTCGATCTGACTAAAGTCTAGCTCGACAGGCGTAGAACGGCCGAAGATCATGACAGAAACCTTAACGCGGTTCTTCTCATAATCGACCTCTTCAACAGTACCGTTAAAGTCAGCAAACGGACCATCGGTAACGCGAACCACTTCACCAGGCTCGAACATAACGCGATGTGTTGGAGACTCGGTCGTTTCCTGCAGACGCTGTAGAATTCTATCAGCTTCTTTATCAGAAATAGGAGCAGGACGATCCGAAGTACCGCCAATGAAGCCCATCACACGAGGGATGCTCTTCACTAGGTGCCAGCTCTCATCGTTCATTTCCATCTGGACAAGTACATACCCAGGAAAGAACTTACGCTCACTCTTACGACGCTGACCAGCTCTCATCTCGACAACTTCTTCAGTTGGGACAAGAATCTCACCAAAATAGTGTTCCATCTTGTACATCTGAATATATTCATTCAGAGTCTTAAGTACACGGCCCTCATAACCAGAAAAGGCCTGGACCACATACCATCTTTTTTTAGCTTCAGTTGCTTCAGTCATTCGAAGTGCCTATACGCCTGTAATAAAATTGACAATTCTCAGCAATACTGCGTCCATACCCCAAAGGATCAACGCAAGAACACCGGTCGCGGCTAATACAATAAACGTTGTATTTAGCGCTTCTTGACGCGTAGGCCAAACTACCTTACGTACTTCAATTTGTGCTTCACGAGCAAAGACTAGCGCTTGCTTGCCTTTCTCTGTTTGCAGTGCAATAAATCCAGCTACAGCAAAGGCTGCGACTACACTAATTGCACGAACTAATACACTGGCTTCGCTATACATCTGATTGCCGACAATAGCTGTTGCCAACAAGATAGCGACTAGAACCCATTTTACGATATCCAGAGAATTACCCTGGCTTTCAGTATTTGTTGTCATCGGTTAATTCCGTTACTCACTACGACCAAAGGTGGTATCAGGTTGATCGCATTCTACTAAAATACCATCTAACCACTTAATTCCGAGCTTACTACTCTCAATGCGCTTAATGGTAAGCCCAAAGGGTCAAAAATCGGCCATAGATTGTATTCTTATTCTGACGAGTAATCAAGAATACAAGCAAGCTTGTGTCTAGTAAAATTTAAAATAACAAAAAAGGAAGCCGAAGCTTCCTTTTCTTAGTGTCTTGTAAGATTTCGCTATTAAGCGATGATCTTAGCTACAACACCAGCACCAACAGTACGACCACCTTCACGGATAGCGAAGCGTAAACCTTCATCCATCGCGATTGGGCAGATTAGTGTTACTACCATCTGAACGTTATCACCAGGCATTACCATCTCTACGCCTTCTGGAAGCTCGATAGTACCGGTTACGTCAGTTGTACGGAAGTAGAACTGTGGACGATAGCCTTTGAAGAATGGAGTGTGACGTCCGCCTTCTTCTTTTGACAGAACATAGATTTCTGATTCAAAAGTTGTATGTGGAGTGATTGAACCAGGAGCAGCAAGAACCTGACCACGTTCAACGTCTTCACGCTTGATACCACGTAGAAGAACACCACAGTTCTCACCTGCACGACCTTCGTCAAGCAGCTTACGGAACATTTCAACACCAGTACAAGTTGAACGAGTAGTATCTTTGATACCAACGATTTCAACTTCTTCACCAACCTTGATGATACCGCGTTCTACACGACCAGTTACAACTGTACCACGGCCTGAGATTGAGAAAACATCTTCGATTGGAAGAATGAATGCACCATCGATAGCACGCTCTGGCTCTGGGATATAAGTATCCAAAGCTTCAGCAAGTTCAAGAATCTTAGCTTCCCAAATTTCTTCGCCTTCAAGGGCTTTAAGAGCAGAACCTTGGATAACTGGAAGATCATCACCTGGGAAGTCATATTCAGAAAGAAGTTCACGAACTTCCATTTCTACTAGCTCAAGCAGCTCTTCGTCATCAACCATGTCACACTTGTTCATGAATACGATGATGAAAGGTACGCCAACCTGACGAGAAAGCAGGATGTGCTCACGAGTCTGTGGCATTGGGCCGTCTGTAGAAGCAACTACTAGAATCGCGCCATCCATTTGAGCAGCACCAGTGATCATGTTTTTAACATAATCGGCGTGACCAGGACAATCTACGTGTGCGTAGTGACGTGCTGGAGTATCGTACTCGATGTGAGAGGTATTAATTGTAATACCACGCTCGCGCTCTTCAGGAGCATTATCGATTTGTGCGAAATCTTTAATGTCACCACCATAAGTCTTTGCCAAAACAGCAGAGATAGCAGCAGTTAGAGTTGTTTTACCATGGTCAACGTGACCAATGGTGCCCACGTTTACGTGGGGTTTAACGCGTTCAAATTTTTCTTTAGCCATGGTATTGCCCCAATCAGATATCTTGGTGATGAAACCGACATACAACAAAAAATCCGATGCATAAATGTCATCGAATCAATTAAATTTAGAATAGGATATTTGAAGAAGGCTGGCGCTGATGGCAGTGACTTAAAACCTCACCCTTTATCAGGGCGTGCTCTTAAGGGTGAGCACATCAGCGAAAATTGGAGCGGATGGCGGGAATCGAACCCGCGTTATCAGCTTGGAAGGCTGGAGTAATACCATTATACGACATCCGCGCAACCTACTTCAGGTTACCTAACTACCTAGAAAATGGTGGAGGGAGAAGGATTCGAACCTTCGAAGGCTGAGCCGTCAGATTTACAGTCTGATCCCTTTGGCCACTCGGGAACCCCTCCAGAGAAATGGTGCCGGCACCAAGAGTCGAACTCGGGACCTACTGATTACAAGTCAGTTGCTCTACCAACTGAGCTATGCCGGCGTGTCATTTCGGTAGCGGATATTATGGAAATGTGAGCACAAGTGCAATAGCTATTTAGAAAAAAACCAAAAAAAGATGTCGAGTGTTGTTTTTTCACCCATAAAAGTGGGCTTTAGATGTTTTTTTGGACATCCCACGAGTCAATGGCCAAACAGTAGGCATCTAAGCTGGCTTTAATATTGTTCATCATAAAGTGTTAGTGTACTGTTCCTCCCTCAAAGGGAGATAAGTAATGACAACCGAAAATCAAATTCATAATGCTCTGTATCTTGCATTCCAAAGATCTCAGTGGGCCGAATTACGTGAATCCGTCCCCTTGACCCTTGTTGAATCTGAACTCAAGAAGCTACGCGGTATAAATGAGAAGCTCTCCCTAACCGAAGTTACCGATATTTATCTCCCCCTGAGCCGATTACTTAACCTTATTGTCGGTGCTAAACAGAAGAGAGGTCTGGTTCTCAACGAATTTTTAGGAAGAAAGCCTCCGAAGCGCCCCTATATTATCAGTATTGCCGGTAGTGTCGCGGTGGGGAAAAGCACAACGGCTCGAATTCTTCAGGCCCTTTTGAGCCAATGGCCAGAACACCCAAAAGTCGATCTAGTGACTACAGATGGTTTTCTTTATCCACTGGCAGAGCTCAAACGTCGCGGTCTAATGCAGCGGAAAGGCTTTCCAGAAAGCTATGATATGAAGATGCTGGTTAAGTTTATCTCTCAAATCAAAGCTGGAGAGCATCAGGTACAGGCGCCGCTCTATTCTCACATCAGCTATGATCGAATCATGGACAGGCATCAAATAATTAAGCAGCCTGACATATTGATTATTGAAGGTTTAAATGTATTGCAAACAGGCCAGGATGCCGCGGTTGGAATACAACAACCCTTTGTCTCTGACTTTGTCGATTTCTCTGTCTATGTTGATGCAGAGGAAGCGTTACTGAAAAAATGGTATGTGGACAGGTTTCTCCAGTTCAGAGGGGGCGCTTTTAGCGATGAAAACTCTTACTTCCATCATTATTCAAAGCTTGATGATAAGGAAGCAATTACCATAGCCTCTAACATCTGGGATAGCATCAACGGTCCAAATCTGAAGTTGAATATTGAACCCACCAGAGATCGTGCCCACCTTATTTTACAGAAAGGGGATGATCATCTGATGAGCCAGGTTCTATTACGAAAATAGCCTACTTCGAAGCGTTATATCGCGCTTCGAAGACTAATCTCGCCACCTACAAATGCTTTTATACCTTCGTCCGTTTCGAGTAGAAGAGCACCGGATTCATCTACTCCCTTGCAGATACCCTCTATCTGATTATCCCCCATCAGGAGTTTTACTCGCTTACCGAAGAACACATCGACCTCTTGCCATCGTGCTAAGAAAGCCTTCAACCCCAACTGCTCAAAAGTATAAAAGTCTTGATGTAACTGTTTCTGTAGCGCTATTGCCAGATCTGTTTTACTCGGGCACGAAGGATTAGCAGAAAGATCACTCCACGCCTGATCAATTTTATCTCCTTGGGATTGGGACATCGAGATATTAATTCCAATACCAACAACCAGATGACATTCACTATCAGCCTGACCACTCATTTCTATTAAGACACCGGCAAGTTTCTTGTTATTTAAATAAATATCGTTTGGCCATTTAACTCCTAAATCGTCGATGCCAAAACTTTGCAGAACCTTAACCAGTGAGCAAGCGACAACCAGGCTGAGCCCTGATGCATGAGACATCCCCTGCTCTAATTTCCAATACATAGAGCAATACAGATGACAGCCATAGGGTGACACCCAGCTACGACCACGACGCCCTCGGCCTGCAGACTGATATTCAGCTATACAGATATCACCTGAGGTTAATTCGCTTACATGTTTTAGCAGAAAGGCATTGGTACTTGGTAATTCATTGAAGTAGAAACACCTATGATTAAGTGAACTCGCTAATTTATGCTCATCAATTAATGACACTGGGTTTGCCAGTTTATAGCCCTTGCCCTTTACACTGAAAATTTCAACACCATAATCTTCGAGTGAGTCTATGTGTTTACTAATCGCTGTTCTCGATATGCCAGCTTGTTTCGCTAACTCTTCACCTGAAATAAACTGCTCACCAGATAATGCAGTTAATATCTCTCTCTTACGTCCCCACTGTTCAATCATCAGCTAATCCCTTTTCACCGTTCGCACCAATTATTCTTGGCTCTGCTTCTAATTCAATACCATATCGCCCTGCTACCGCTTTAATTACTTTACGCGCTAACTGAGTGACATCTTTTCCCGTTGCTTGTCCCATATTAACCAAAACCAGTGCCTGCTGCTCATGGACAGCCGCATCTCCAACCTTAAGCCCCTTTAAACCTGCTCTGTCGATTAGCCAGCCAGCTGCCAATTTAATCGAATCATCATCCACAGTGAATCCAACTATCCCGGGATGATTTTCAACTAGGGAATCGAATACAGCACGTGAAACTATTGGGTTCTTAAAGAAACTCCCCGCATTACCGAGTACATCAGGATTAGGAAGTTTAGTATTTCGCATATTACATATACATTCGTATATCTGTTTAGCGGTCACACTAGCTTCCTTAAACGCTCTCAGTGGCCCATAAGATATTACAGGCTGCCATTGTTTGCTTAGCTTGAGTCCAACCTCAGTGATCACTGCACAGGTGAGGAGATCCCCTTTAAAAATTGAATCTCTATATTTAAAGAGACACTCATGGGCATTTAAACGTTTCAAGTCTCCTGTTCTGAGGTCTAGATACTCTACCCAATCACATAACTGCATCAGCTCAACACCATAAGCACCAATATTCTGAATTGGCGCCGCACCAACAGTTCCAGGTATCAGGGCTAGATTTTCAAGTCCAGCAATAGACATAGAGAGGGTTCTCTCGACGAGTTGAGGCCAATTCTCGCCCGCTGCCACACTCAGGTAATGATATTCATCATCCTCAGTAAACTCTATGCCCTTAGTCTCTATATGAACAACGCTGCCTAAATAGTCATCTGTCAGTACAATATTGCTCCCTCCTCCGAGTACCAAAAATGGCTCGTCACTAAGATAAAGTTCCAAACAGGCAGAAATCAATTCATCTTTAGTTTTCGCATGAATCAACTGGCCGCAACTATGCTCGATTTGAAAGGTATTGTAAGATTTTAATGAATAAGGTACCGCTGACATAGATAAAGACTTTTAGAGAGCATTAAAGCGGCATTGTAGCGTATTTAGCTAGCAGAAAGAATTGGCTCCAAAATTAAGCACGATTAATGAACATGATTTTACTCAAAGATGACCACGAAAGTACGACCGACAGGAATGGGTGGGCAAGAGTGACCGCTCTTCTTGTATATTTTTTTGAATAAAAAACAGACACGAAAAAGCCCTAACATTGCTGTTAGGGCTTATCGTAATGTTGGCGGAGCGGACGGGACTCGAACCCGCGACCCCCGGCGTGACAGGCCGGTATTCTAACCAACTGAACTACCGCTCCTTTAGTAAAGTGCTTGCGCATATTACTAAATTCTTTATAGTCTCTGATTTGTCACTATCAGTAGACTTTGACTTCACTTTCTAGAAAGTGAAAATCAAAATAGGCGCCTGGAAATGACCTACTCTCACATGGGGAGACCCCACACTACCATCGGCGCAATTGTGTTTCACTTCTGAGTTCGAGATGGATCATTGCACGTACGTGCTTAAGTGGATAAGCCACCTGCCTACATTGACATTCGATATAGGAAATTGGATCTATATTTAAAAATACCCAGACGCAAAAAAGCCACCTTATTCAGGTGGCTTCTCTACTTAATTAGGCGCCTGGAAATGACCTACTCTCACATGGGGAGACCCCACACTACCATCGGCGCAATTGTGTTTCACTTCTGAGTTCGAGATGGGGTCAGGTGGGGCCACAATGCTATGGTTTCCAGACTAATTTGGTAAATTTGAAAAGCTGGCTATTCAGAAATCGTCTAAATAGCGTTAAATAATTGGGTCTAGTACACGGATGTACTCTATGTCATAAATACAGAAGCATTTTATGACCAACTTAAATCAAGTTCGTATTCTTTTGTGCTTGTAAAGTAATCAACATTAACGCTACAAACCCATCTGGGTTGTATGGTTAAGCCTCACGAGTCATTAGTACAGGTTAGCTCAACGCCTCACAACGCTTACACACCCTGCCTATCAACGTCCTAGTCTCGAACGGCTCTTTAGAGGAATTAAATTCCTAGGGATGACTCATCTTAGGACTCGCTTCCCGCTTAGATGCTTTCAGCGGTTATCGATTCCGAACGTAGCTACCGGGCAATGCTATTGGCATAACAACCCGAACACCAGCGGTTCGTCCACTCCGGTCCTCTCGTACTAGGAGCAGCTTCCTTCAATCATCCAACGCCCACGGCAGATAGGGACCGAACTGTCTCACGACGTTCTGAACCCAGCTCGCGTACCACTTTAAATGGCGAACAGCCATACCCTTGGGACCGACTTCAGCCCCAGGATGTGATGAGCCGACATCGAGGTGCCAAACACCGCCGTCGATATGAACTCTTGGGCGGTATCAGCCTGTTATCCCCGGCGTACCTTTTATCCGTTGAGCGATGGCCCTTCCATACAGAACCACCGGATCACTATGACCTACTTTCGTACCTGCTCGACGTGTATGTCTCGCAGTTAAGCTGGCTTATGCCATTGCACTAACCGTACGATGTCCGACCGTACTTAGCCAACCTTCGTGCTCCTCCGTTACTCTTTGGGAGGAGACCGCCCCAGTCAAACTACCCACCAGGCACTGTCCTCAACCCCGATTCAGGGGCCAGAGTTAGAACATCAAAACTACAAGGGTGGTATTTCAAGGTTGACTCCATCAGAACTAGCGTCCCAACTTCAAAGTCTCCCACCTATCCTACACATGTAGGTTCAATGTTCAGTGCCAAGCTATAGTAAAGGTGCACGGGGTCTTTCCGTCTAGCCGCGGGTATACGGCATCTTCACCGCAATTTCAACTTCACTGAGTCTCGGCTGGAGACAGCGTGGCCATCATTACGCCATTCGTGCAGGTCGGAACTTACCCGACAAGGAATTTCGCTACCTTAGGACCGTTATAGTTACGGCCGCCGTTTACCGGGGCTTCGATCATGAGCTTCTCCGAAGATAACCCAATCAATTAACCTTCCGGCACCGGGCAGGCGTCATACCGTATACTTCCTCTTGCGAGTTTGCACAGTACTGTGTTTTTGATAAACAGTTGCAGCCACCTGGTATCTGCGACTGCCAGCAGCTTAAGGAGCAAGTCCCATCACCGCCGGCAGCGTACCTTCTCCCGAAGTTACGGTACCATTTTGCCTAGTTCCTTCAGCCGAGTTCTCTCAAGCGCCTTGGTATTCTCTACCCAACCACCTGTGTCGGTTTGGGGTACGATTCCTACTAACCTGAAGCTTAGAAGATTTTCCTGGAAGCATGGCATCAACTACTTCAACCCCTTAGGGTCTCGTCATCAGTCCTCAGTCTTGCAATTTAATGCGTATTCCCGGATTTGCCTAAGAATACAACCTACAACCTTAAACGCGGACAACCAACGCCGCGCTAGCCTAGCCTTCTCCGTCTCTCCATCGCAGTTAGCAGAAGTACAGGAATATTAACCTGTTTCCCATCGATTACGCCTTTCGGCCTCACCTTAGGGGTCGACTTACCCTGCCCTGATTAACATTGGACAGGAAACCTTGGTCTTTCGGCGAGGGAGTTTTTCACTCCCTTTATCGTTACTCATGTCAGCATTCGCACTTCTGATACCTCCAGCGTGGGTTACCCCTTCCCTTCAACGGCTTACAGAACGCTCCTCTACCGCACTAGTGCAAGCACTAGTACCCATAGCTTCGGTGTATTGCTTAGCCCCGTTAAATCTTCCGCGCAGGCCGACTCGACTAGTGAGCTATTACGCTTTCTTTAAAAGATGGCTGCTTCTAAGCCAACTTCCTAGCTGTCTAAGCCTTCCCACATCGTTTCCCACTTAGCAATAACTTTGGGACCTTAGCTGATGGTCTGGGTTGTTTCCCTTTTCACGACGGACGTTAGCACCCGCCGTGTGTCTCCCGAGTAGTACTCATTGGTATTCGGAGTTTGCAAAGGGTTGGTAAGTCGGGATGACCCCCTAGCCTTAACAGTGCTCTACCCCCAATGGTATTCGCTCGAGGCGCTACCTAAATAGCTTTCGAGGAGAACCAGATATCTCCCGGTTTGATTGGCCTTTCACCCCCATCCACAAGTCATCCGCTCATTTTTCAACATAAGTCGGTTCGGTCCTCCAGTTGATGTTACTCAACCTTCAACCTGCCCATGGATAGATCACCGGGTTTCGGGTCTACACCTTGCAACTAAACGCGCAGTTAACACTCGGTTTCCCTACGGCTCCGCTATTCGCTTAACCTCGCTACAAAATGTAAGTCGCTGACCCATTATACAAAAGGTACGCAGTCACGGTCTCAAGAACCGCTCCCACTGCTTGTACGTATACGGTTTCAGGTTCTATTTCACTCCCCTCACAGGGGTTCTTTTCGCCTTTCCCTCACGGTACTGGTTCACTATCGGTCAGTCAGGAGTATTTAGCCTTGGAGGATGGTCCCCCCATGTTCAGACAAGATGTCACGTGTCCCGTCCTACTCGTTTTCATCTATAGTTAGTTTTCATGTACGGGGCTATCACCCTGTGCCGCTGAGCTTTCCAACTCATTCCACTAACACCCTATAGACTTAAGGGCTAATCCCCGTTCGCTCGCCGCTACTAGGGGAATCTCGGTTGATTTCTTTTCCTCCGGGTACTTAGATGTTTCAGTTCCCCGGGTTTGCCTCACTACACTATGTATTCATGTAGTGATACTCACTTATGTGAGTGGGTTTCCCCATTCGGACATCGTTAGCTCAAATGCTTGTTACTAGCTCGCCAACGCTTTTCGCAAGTTACTACGTCCTTCATCGCCTCTGACTGCCAAGGCATCCACCGTATACGCTTAGTCACTTAACCATACAACCCACATAAGTTTGTTGTATCGCAACTAATGGTGTTTACTTTCGCCAAAAGAATACTCATGACTCAATCGTTAAAGACCTTTTCTTACAAGAATCTATAATGAATGAGTCGGCACTTGATTTAAGTGTTTGAGAACTCAATTATTTATTTTTCGCGCTAATGCTATTAACCACTGCTATCACTTCATCTTACGACGTCGCTTTCACAATAGTCCCTTTCGCATTAACACTATCAGCTTTCCAAATTTTTAAAGAACAAACTACACCGTAAAGGTGCGTTTCTCGCTCTAACAAGAACAAGTTATCTGTGTGAACACTCAACAAATATTGAGTTAGTCGTATAGGTAAGGAGGTGATCCAGCCCCAGGTTCCCCTAGGGCTACCTTGTTACGACTTCACCCCAGTCATGAACCACACCGTGGTAAACGCCCTCCCCGAAAGGTTAAGCTATCTACTTCTGGTGCAGCCCACTCCCATGGTGTGACGGGCGGTGTGTACAAGGCCCGGGAACGTATTCACCGTAGCATTCTGATCTACGATTACTAGCGATTCCGACTTCACGGAGTCGAGTTGCAGACTCCGATCCGGACTACGACCGGCTTTGTGGGATTAGCTTGACCTCGCGGCTTTGCGACCCTCTGTACCGACCATTGTAGCACGTGTGTAGCCCTACTCGTAAGGGCCATGATGACTTGACGTCGTCCCCACCTTCCTCCGGTTTATCACCGGCAGTCTCCCTAAAGTTCCCACCATTACGTGCTGGCAAATAAGGATAAGGGTTGCGCTCGTTGCGGGACTTAACCCAACATTTCACAACACGAGCTGACGACAGCCATGCAGCACCTGTCTCACAGTTCCCGAAGGCACCAATCCATCTCTGGAAAGTTCTGTGGATGTCAAGAGTAGGTAAGGTTCTTCGCGTTGCATCGAATTAAACCACATGCTCCACCGCTTGTGCGGGCCCCCGTCAATTCATTTGAGTTTTAACCTTGCGGCCGTACTCCCCAGGCGGTCTACTTAATGCGTTAGCTTGAGAACCCAGTGTTCAAGACACCAAATTCCGAGTAGACATCGTTTACGGCGTGGACTACCAGGGTATCTAATCCTGTTTGCTCCCCACGCTTTCGTACCTGAGCGTCAGTCTTTGTCCAGGGGGCCGCCTTCGCCACCGGTATTCCTTCAGATCTCTACGCATTTCACCGCTACACCTGAAATTCTACCCCCCTCTACAAGACTCTAGTTTGCCAGTTCAAAATGCAATTCCCAGGTTGAGCCCGGGGCTTTCACATCTTGCTTAACAAACCGCCTGCGTACGCTTTACGCCCAGTAATTCCGATTAACGCTTGCACCCCTCGTATTACCGCGGCTGCTGGCACGAAGTTAGCCGGTGCTTCTTCTGCGAGTAACGTCACAGCTATAGTTTATTAAACTACAACCTTTCCTCCTCGCTGAAAGTGCTTTACAACCCGAAGGCCTTCTTCACACACGCGGCATGGCTGCATCAGGCTTTCGCCCATTGTGCAATATTCCCCACTGCTGCCTCCCGTAGGAGTCTGGACCGTGTCTCAGTTCCAGTGTGGCTGATCATCCTCTCAGACCAGCTAGGGATCGTTGCCTTGGTAAGCCATTACCTTACCAACTAGCTAATCCCACCTAGGTACATCCAATCGCGAAAGGCCCGAAGGTCCCCTCCTTTCCCCCGTAGGGCGTATGCGGTATTAGCAGTCGTTTCCAACTGTTATCCCCCTCGACTGGGCAGTTCCCTAGGCATTACTCACCCGTCCGCCGCTCGACAGCAAAGGTGCAAGCACCTTCCTGTTTCCGCTCGACTTGCATGTGTTAGGCCTGCCGCCAGCGTTCAATCTGAGCCATGATCAAACTCTTCAATTAAAGTTTTTTTGATGCACTTCCTTTCGAAAATGACATCGGCTCAATGAATTATACTGTTTTTCACTAACCACTCTCTATAAAGAGAATGCCAATGAAGCTTACATATTTGCTTCTTTGAATTTACTTTGCTTGCTCGTGAGAGTAAGAAAGTAGAAACCAAAGTTGCTATGGTCACTCAGTGGTTCATCGAGTTAAATTTTTGATTACCGACATTCCGAAGAACAGAAGGTAATTTCGAATAACTCAACACCTGTGAGTGCCCACACAGATTTCTTGTTTTGAATTGTTAAAGAGCGTTGCTAACATGAAGAGCGAATCTTTCAGTAGCAGCCTTGACGCTAGGTCGTTGGCTTGAGGAGGCGTATTCTACACTCTCCGCAGTTGGCGTCAAGGGCTTATTTTAAGAAGATTTCCAAGTGATGATTTGTTAATCACTATTGTGAGAACCAAACAAAACCCGAAGCTCTTAAAGCACTTTTCACCTGAGTTAAATTCCGAAGAAATAAACTCTCTAACACTGCTGCAAGTCCCGTACTATCTAATCTTTCGACTGTTTATAAGTTTTAAGAATTAGTCTAGATGGCCTGCTGTGCCGTGTCAGTGGATGCGCATTATAGGGATATCAGCCTAGAGCGCAAGGGCTTTTTAGGTATAAAATCACTTTATTTAAAAGTAGATACTTAAGCACACGCTGCGCACTAGTTACCCCCAACGTTATCCACAAATAGCAGCCTTTTTTTCATTTTACATAAACTTAAATACATAAAACCATTAAACTGGGTCTTGGTGGATAATAACCTCTGCATCATCAAACCACGCTCTTATTCTCGCTTCGGTCTTATCCGCAATAGCGTGTGCTTCTCTTAAGCTAAGAGAACCGTCCAATTCTAAATGGCACTGAATAAAGGTTGTCTTGCCTGATTCACGGGTCCTTAAATCATGGATGCCTTTGACTTGTGGATCCTGCTGAGCCAACTCGACTATCTTTAATCGAGTGTCATCATCTAGCTCTCTATCGAGTAAAGACTGAATTGAGCGATAGCCTAAACCCAAAGCTTGCTGGCCTATGAAGATTGCAATAAGGATTGCAAACAATCCATCAGCCCACCACCAGCCATATTGTGAGAGAACAAGTGCCACTAATACGGCAGCATTTAAGAATAGATCTGATTTATAATGAAGTGCATCGGCCTCAACAATAGTGCTAGATGTAGCGGCTAGTGCTTTCTTCTGCAATACAACTAAAGCAAAAGTTAGGATAATAGCGATTATAGAGACCACGACCCCCAACATTGCATGGTTTACTGGGGTTGGATTAATTAAGCGGTCTCCACCATGAAATAATAGTAAGAACGCAGACCCTAAGATAAATGCAGATTGGGCTAATGCCGCTAATGGCTCAGCTTTACCATGGCCATATCTATGATCTTGATCGGCAGGAACTATCGCATATCTAATTGCGATGAAATTAACTATAGATGCGAGCGCATCGGCAAAGGAATCTGTCAATGACGCTAACATACTGGCAGAGCCTGAATACATCCAGGCAGCCATTTTGATAATAATAAGGGTCAAGGCAGTTGCGACAGCTGCACGACTAGCTAATTTGACCCAGAAGTCGTATTGGGAAGTTTGATTCATGAGATCATATTTCTACTATATATAGCTATTAACTTTCTTGTTAAGAATAGCAAGCAGGGGAAGCCTATGATCTCAGTGTATATCAATACCTAACTAAAAACCGATGACTAGTGCCCACCTTTACGTGAATGGCCTTTTTCGAAGTTATCTTTGAACTGCTCTTGTTGCTCAGGAGTAAGAAGCTTATATATCTTATTCTGAACTTCAAGCATACCTAGTTTCTTAAATTTGGCATTATCTTGTCTGGCTTGCATCAACTCTTGTGCTTTTGCCTCATCGAAATTATCGGCTGTGATCAAACTTAAAAACTCAGCCTTTTTAGCTTGACGCTCTTCCTTACTAGGACGATTTTCTTTCATCGCTGATTTCTGTTCTTTCATTAAAGACTTTATTTCAGTTTTTTGCTCATCAGTCAGATCTAACCCCCTAAACATTTGACGCATACCGCCATGGTGTCCCATACGCTCGCTCTTCATATGATGCTGACCGTCATGTTGCCCATCTTCTGCGTATACAGCCGATGTCATAAGAGCCGTGCTTGCTACAATTGCGAGTAAACCTGCTTTAAATGTATTCTTTTTCATTTCACTGACCTCTATCTGTGGGTGAGTTATCTCACGTCATTCAACAAAATCCAGTTTAGCGAATTCAATGTAAGTCAGGGTTTATACAAGGTAAATCACTGTAAATTTACTGAGTTCTTTTATTACAAGCTTCCCTTCAATCAGCCTATGCTGCAATCTTTACTTAGACTTACATTGATAAACTGCAATTGACATCTAAAAAGGTATACTCGTCTTGTTAGCATATTGATTTAGGGTAAAAGCGTATATGAACCATCTGTTACTGATAGACGATGACTTGGGCTTATCGGAGTTATTAGCACAACTCCTTGAATTGGAAGGCTTCGAGCTGACACTCGCCCATGATGGGCAATCAGGCTTAGATCTGGCTCTGGAAAAAGATTACGATCTGATTCTTCTCGATGTCATGTTACCAAAGCTAAATGGTTTTGAGGTATTAAAGTCTCTCAGAGCGAACAAACAGACACCTGTGCTAATGCTCACCGCTCGCGGCGATGAGATTGATAGAGTTGTGGGACTCGAGATAGGAGCCGACGACTATTTACCTAAACCTTTCAACGATAGAGAGCTAGTCGCACGTATTAAGGCGATTATTCGTCGTAGTCATATTTTACCCAGCGAACAGCAACCCAGTATTTTTGAATATGGCGATATCAAGCTAGATCCTAGTCGTCAGGAAGTCTATTGCCAGGAACAGCTACTCATACTCACCGGAACTGAGTTTGGTTTGTTATATGAGATGGTACAAAATGCAGGTGACTTGATAAGTAAAGAAAGCTTGAGTGAAACAGTGCTCAATAAGAAGCTTATGCCATTCGACAGAAGCTTAGATATGCATCTATCTAACCTACGTAAGAAGCTACCGGAGCGGCAAGATGGCAGACCTAGAGTCAAAACGATTCGCGGCAAAGGCTATATTTGGCTACCTTAATGACTCTAAGCAAACTCCCGAACCGTATTTTTATAAAGTTGTTGCTTGGCTTCTGGCTATGTAGCTCCTTGATCATAGCCATCGTTGGACTGCTCCCGCTATTGCAGCAAAACCATGACAGAGCACCACTTCCCCCTCATCTTGCAAACATGCTAGTCAGGGTTGCCGATCGCGTCAGTATACGCTTGGAGGATGGTCCTCAAGCTATTAACACCAGTCGATTCAAACGACTCACTCACATCAGAGATAGGAACGACAAACCTGTCCGTTTTTATATTGCCGATCATCAGGGCAGAGTAATTAACACACACAAGGTATCTCGGGGGCTACGCCGCTTCATGCTGATGGCAGATGAAGCCGAACGACCTATGACACACCAATTTAAGAGAGAATTAATCTTTGGCCCCTATGAGTTCGATGTCAAAGGAGAAAAATACTCAATTTATGGCAGGCTAGCCGATCATCACCCACGCCCTTGGTTTTTCTTCTTCGCAGAGAATAAACTACTGACATTAAGCCTAGCCATCATTCTCTCCGGCCTTTTATGTGGTCTGCTCGCCTGGCACCTGGGAAAACCGCTGCGTACACTGAAGTTAAGCGCCGATGCACTTGCCGCCGGAGATTTAACCAGCCGTGTCGACAAGGCAACCACTAAGCGCAAAGATGAGATAGGTCAACTCGCTCAGGCATTTAACGGCATGGCTAATTCAGTTGAGAATATGGTTCAAAGCCAACAAAGGCTCATTAGTGATATTTCTCATGAATTAAGAACACCACTAACCCGGCTTCAATTGGCCTTGGCCCTAGCTCGTAAGAAAGGACAGAAATCAGCCGAAACCGAACGTATCGGCTATGAAGCAGAACAGCTAGAACAGATGATTGCTGAGTTACTTGAGCTTTCTCGAGTAAAGCTCAATATTCACGATACTAAGCATCTAGTGTCACTCAATGAAACCTTGAGTCAGGTTCTCGATGATGCAGATTTTGAATCTTCGCAGCAGGGCAAGCAACTGCTGATAGATATTGATGATGCAATCGCAATGCCGACAAGTCCCAGACCACTGGCTAGGGCAATTGAAAACTTACTCAGAAATGCGATTCGCTATGCCGAGCATCAGATCAACATCACGGCTCAATTCTCAGAAAATGAAGTCATTATAACCATTGCTGATGATGGACCAGGTATTGAGAATGAGCAAGATTTAAAAGCTATTTTTGACCCCTTCTATCGGCCTCAAACGGCTCGAGAAAGAGAATCTGGCGGCTGGGGGCTAGGTCTAGCGATTACTAAGGCGGCCATTGATGCTCATCAAGGACAGATAATAGCCGAAAATATTCAGCCCCACGGTTTGAAAGTCACCATCAAGCTGCTGAGCTAACGCTATTCTTTTGAAGATTCAATTGATGTTTAGCTGACAACCAGGCAGATAATGCCAGCTTAGTGGGTATTCGCCTATCCGAATGCCCCATTAGCTGACTCAATGCATAACTGAATTGATAGTAAAGTTGTACATCACCAAAATGTTTTTCGGCATCATTACTGTTTATCATGGCACCTCTCAGATAACTCATCACGAGCTCAACCCGATCAAAGCCAGGCACCTCGCCTATACTAGAAATGATTTGTTTATTCCAAGTTAAGTACTCTTGGTATAACTTTTCAAATCGTAGACGATATAAATCTGTCGCTTGATCTAGCAAATCTTGATTAGGCATAACCCGATCTACCACAAATCGTTTTTCAGCCAAGGTAGAGTAAAGCCGATTACAGTGACGATAGAGAAAGCACATTAGCGGATCTTGGTAGTCTTTGGCATCTTGCTTAGCCAGCTCAAGCCAATGCTCATATTCACCAGACGCGACCGCAACGATTAAATCCGCTTAGGTGGTAAAATGATTGTAGATAGTACCCTTAGATATTTGACTCGCGTGTACCAAATGTGAACGGCAAAGATCAAAGGTTTTATGTCCTTTAAGGCAACGCTGCGCCAACCAAGTACTGCCCGCGTTGTTCCCAACTACTCATCTCGACCTCATCACACTTCTTAACTTTGCAACTTAATAACTTCACAGTTACAAGATAGCAAGCTTTCTGAGCCCCTGATATTGAGTAATACTGATACCACTATTAATAAAGCCAATACCAGATGTTAAAAATCGAACTACTTGAAAGCTTTATTGCTGTCGCTGAGAGTGGCAACCTTTCTAAAGCCGCCGAAACAATTTGCCGAACCCAATCAACACTTAGTTTACAGATAAAAAAACTAGAAGTGAGCATAGCTCATGTCTTGGTGTTAGTGTTATATCAATGAGATTTGAGTGAATATCAATGGAACTAGAAGATATCTACCGGCAAGATCTAAGTTTGCTTATTGCACTGCAGATCTTGGTTGAAGAATGTAGCGTGACCCAAGCCGCTAAGCGATTGCATCTAAGCCAATCTGCCACCAGCAGAATTTTGGCCCGGTTACGCGACATGCTTAATGACCCTCTCTTTACCCGTGTAGGACAAAAGCTAGTACCGACTCCATTCGCCCTCAATTGCTATTCACAGTTACAGCAACCTACAGGGCAACTGATTGAGCTACTGACTCCCAAAGAATTTAACCCAAGTGAATGTCAGCAAAAATTTACCATAGCCGCCACAGACTATGCGATGCAGGCAATCGTGCCTTTCGTATTACCGGAAATCTACAGTAAGGCGCCCTGTATCAGACTTGAGGTCATACCGGTTCAGCATAAAGAACTCCAACCCCAATTAAGTCAGCAAGGGGCTGACTTGGCTATCTGCCGTGCAATCGGTCAAACTCGGCAGCTCAGTCAAGAGTTTCTCGGTAAAGTCGGAGTCAGTTGCCTATTATCGCCCGAGCACCCCCTGGCTGACTCCCCCCTCACATTAGCGGATTACCTATATTACCCTCACGCAACCATAGCCATCAGTGATGGCGTTAAGGCACTGGTTGATTCGGCTATTGCGGCGCATCCCGACCGCAATGAGTTATTAAGAACCTCTCATCTGGATAGCGCCCTTACCCTATTAAAATTTCATCCTTTGATCATAACTTTACCTGAGGGTATGGCTGAACTTGCCGCATCCAAGCACAGGCTCAGGCTAAAACCACTTCCTTTTGAGATCCCACCATTAGACTACAACCTATTTTGGCACTCAAAATCTGAACTCGACAAAGCCCACAAGTGGTTAAGGGAAGAGATCACGGCTTTAATTCGTCAACTGCTTAAACAATAATCCAGATAATAAAAAGCCCTGCAAAAGCAGGGCTTAAATCAAATAGATATATTGATTACTTTACTTTATATGTCATCGTTCCTGTCTGATGCACGCCTTCTTTTGTCGTATAACTATAATCAAAAGTCGCACTATTCTCATTATTCACAACATCATCCTCAAGATGCAGATATGTGTAGTTAGAATATCTATACCCAGACTCTAGGCTAGTTCCTGTTTGTGGATAAATAGAGCTAGAATTAATATTTTCATTTTGGGCGGCTTTCAACAGATATTGCTTACTCGTTGAATATAGCTCACCTGCAACAACTACCTTAATTTCATTATGATAATCATTACTGACACCATGTTCTTTATATGAAGTCATTGTTAAAGTGAGCTCATGCAAATTATTAATGGAAGTAGGAAAATATAGGCTCACACTGTTACTAGCACCACACCATCCACATATTACCGTTTCATCAGCAGTATTTTTTGAAACGATTAAAGATCCATTTGTGGTGAAATTTCTATTATCTAAAACTACATCATTGATATTAAATGAAATATTGTAAACATAAAGTGGATTTGAGTCGTCGTTGTAAACATCTTCCTCATTACTAGCAATAACATTAACTAACTCACCGACCCGATATTGATACTCTCCATCAATCAACTCATCTACAGGAGAAGCCGTTAACTTAGTACCATTTAGCGACAACGCTACATCTGTCCCTATAATCTTATGCTCACTCATAAGATAAGTCGTTCCAGGGCTTACCCCCTCTTCATTCTGAATATTACCAGGAATAACCTTCACAGAATCCGTCGCAACAAGCATGACACTTGTCTGTATATCTTCCTCCTCGACTAAAGCCACTGGTGCTGAATAAAATATCTCAAAATCAGTGTTTCTTGTGGTTTTTGAGAGCACTTTAATCGATGGGGATTGATAGCTGAATGTTGATAGATTTACGACTAGATTAAGTTCACCTGCTACGACCTCTGTTAAGAAGCTATGATACTGGGAATCTGAGATATAAACATTGTATTGTTGTTCAAATTCAGTTTGATTGATACTGACTTCAGCACTGGTATAGTTGAGAGTTCCAACTTTAAAACTGGGGATTTCTACATTCAGAGCCCCACGATATGCAACATCCAATACATACTGGCCGCTAGTAGAATCATATTCAAAGTAGGCATTACCATGATCATTATTTGCTGAGGAAACACGAGCCCCCCCTAAAGCTTCGCCCTCTCCATTTAATAGCGTCAAGCGTAAGCTGTATTCCTTCAGCTGATTAACCTCTTTCAGATAGAGCAAACCTTCGGCCCAAATCTTACTTGAGCTCAATAGTTTAGAGGTTGAACCATTCTGACCTAGCTCTAATTCAAAATCGTTAATACCATCACTATCAATATCGAGATTTGCATGTATCTCAGTAGGAATACCCTCGGGTAAAATCAGCTTATATTCACCAATTTCTTTGGTGAAATCTGCTGTGAATTCTGGCTGTTGAAGCTTTAAAGGATATGACATGTAATAGTTTGGATAATCATCTACGACATAAACCGGATATAAATCCAAACCTTCCACATATGTATTTTCGCCCGAATGTAGAAGTGTTAGCAGTTTCTCTTTTGGCTTACCTAAAGTGATTTCACCCAAGTCTTGACTAACAAGCTGACCCTGAGCCCCGCCCTTTGTCATACCTTTATAGGCCATAGTGACGAAAGAGCCTGAAGGACTTTCTACTTTCAACATAAAGTCGCTGTTTGCTGGTTGTTTATCCAAAAATAACTTGGAATCGGTTATGGACACCGGAGTCGACCATCCTTCAGCAAACTTAATAGAGACTTGGGCATCAGAGAGAGCGACACCTTCCGTTGCACCTATTAATGTTCCAGATAAAGTTATCGGCTTAGCACTGGCGTTATTTTGATCTTGTAGTAATTGATTTTGTGCTTCTAAAGCTGCTACAACGGCATCGTTGTTCTTGTTATCTTCAACTTCTAAACACGCAGACAAAGTCAGCGTGGCTGAAATAGCCATCGCTAATTTAATATGGTTTGACATTAAATACTTCCTTTTATTTTTATAGGTAAGTTAATCAACTTATAGCTATAAGCGATGCTATTTAGAATAGTTAAATCAAAACGTTATCCATAACGCTTTGATTTAGTATACGGACTCTAATTAGCAAGCGAAAACTAACAAATGAACAACAAAAATACAACCTAAACAAACGAAAAGAGTATAAAATATTAAATCTGCAGAAAAAGGTAAGAATTAATTGCAAAAATCTTTATAAATTAGTTTTTTATACCGAGAGTGAGTTTAAGGTAGCAGAAGATGATCTACTAGGAAGGATTAGTATCAGGCTGATTTAACAGAATATTAAATCAGATATCAGCTCTCAAAGTAGAGAGCTAATATTAAAATAGTTCTCTAAACTTTAACTAGCACACGACCAGTGACTTGACCTTTAACTATCTTATCGGCGTAACCAGCAACCTCATCGAGCTCAATAGTCTGAGCCGCTTGCTGATAGTAACTTTCCGGTAATAGCTCTATGACTCGCTCCCAAGCGGCTTGGCGCTTATCTAAGGGACACGAAACAGAATCGATACCGAGCAGGCTTACGCCGCGTAAAATAAACGGCATCACAGTCGTCGGCAGTGCAAATCCACCAGCCAAACCACAAATAGCCGCCGCGCCGCCGTAGTTCATCTGAGCCAGAGCAGATGCCAGCACTTTATTTCCTACGGTATCGACAATACCAGCCCAGCGCTGCTTTTCTAGCGGTCTAGAATCTTGCTCGAGTTCAGTTCGGTCTATGACCTCACTTGCACCGAGTGAAAACAACAGTTCACTGTTTTGCTCCACACGACCAGAACTTGCCACCACCTTATAGCCCAGCCTCGCAAGCAAAGAAACGGCAACAGAGCCCACTCCGCCACTCGCCCCTGCCACTAAGATATCGCCTGATTCAGGTGTGATCTTGGCATCTTGTAACGCCTGCACACATAACATAGCGGTTAAACCAGCAGTGCCTATCATCATCGATTTTTTGGCATTACAAGCTTGTGGCATAGGGACTAACCAGTCGGCTTTTACACGTGCTTTCTCAGCCATGCCGCCCCAGTGATTTTCACCGACTCCCCAACCGGTCAAGATAACCTCATCACCCTTTTTATAACGAGGATCGGCCGACTCACTCACCACACCAGCAAAATCGATACCCGGTACCATGGGGAAATTACGAATAATACGGCCCTTTCCCGTTACAGCAAGACCATCTTTATAGTTCAACGATGAATACGCTACATCGACTAGCACTTCACCTTCAGGCAGATCTGACTCTTGGATCTGAGTGATGTTTGCTAGGGTATTTTTGCCTTCTTGAGTTAAAACCAGTGCTTTGAACATGATGAACTCCTCTGAAATAATACTGCTAGCATAAAGCAAAAACAATCATGCTTAAATTGCATAATTTGCATATCTCCCATGCATAGAAGGCATAGTTATCACTTTCAAAATGTGTCAGCCCAAATCAAAAACGATTTGCACTCTGGCTCGTACTCCAAATTAGTTGCTTAAGCTTATAGCCAATATCATTAAGCAGGATCTTTAAGCTCTTTAAGTTTGTCGGCTTGACCCCAGTAACGGGCAAACTCTTCCAGACTCATACCCGACTTGTTAATCAAGCTCTCATCACATTCGTAAGAATAAAGCAGGCTGACAATACGAAACTCAGCCTTAATCAAGGCGCCCATGATTGCTGTATTGCCCCGCTTGTCCTGCAAGCAGGCATTGGCTCCTCGCTGTAAAAGCAGGTCGGTTACCGAATATTGTCCCGCATATGCGCCGACCATTAGGGCGGTATAGCTCTTCTGATTAGCTTGATCTATGGGAAATCCAGCATCGAGAAAGGTACTCAATACTTCAATGTCTCCCACTCTCGCCGCGGCAAAGAAATAGTCGCTCAGCTGCTGCGGACTCGCCAGAGCCTCGGCTTCTGTGTCGACAGCTTTGGCGTATATAGGCGCGGAAATGACAGCCCACAGAAATATAGGTGACATTAAGCTATAGATATTCATGGCGTTTCCCTATCAATTTTTAGCGAAGAAATGTAAGCGATATTCATAATGACGTTGAGCCAAATAGTCCTCCCATTGGGCCGGACTCAAATGTGACTTATCGGTTTGCCTCGAGTTCATTAGTTCACGATTCAGTGCATCGAGTCCCTGCTGATATGTCTCTACCTCTGCAGCCTGATGAGTCACCTGCTCTTGTCTATTATGGATAGATGTCTGTTGAGCTGGGGTCAGGAACCTCTCTCCCAATGCTTGGATCACAGACTCTCTATCATAGGCCGAATAAGAATCGGGGATCAGAGTCAAGGCATGCTCATACTTAGCCTGCTCCGATTCAAGGGCGAAACTGGCTAGATCATCATGCTGAACCCTCAATAACTGCTCATATGCGTCGATAAAGTCGGAGACATCTTCCAACTCGCTTAATTGCCGACTCTTCAGGGTGAATTGGTATAGTGCGTATTCATCCTTAAACACCAGCTCGGCATCGTCACCCCATACTTGCCGATCGATATACTTAATCTTGGCTATTTTTTGCTCCAAGGAAATATCCTGTGACACAAGCTCCAATCCCAACAGCTCCTCTCTAGCCTGCTCATTCTGTAAAAAGTGCTCTAGCAGCACATAACGCTCCGGGCTTAGATAGCGCTTCAGCTCAAACAGCTCCTGATCACAACTCACTTTTACCTCACAATCCCGCCAAAATTGAGTTAAAAGAGCGACTAACTCTCTACCGGAACTGTTCTCGATCGCCCCGCGTAACTGCCGTCTTTTCACTGACAAGCGCTCTGAGCTCATGGCTGCGGCGGAACCTTGCACTTGAGTCGACCTTAATCTTGTATCTACTGGGGTTAACCCAGAGGTAATAGGTATCAGTGGCTGCCTAGCCCCTCCTTCGACAAACAGATAAACTGCGCGCCCCCCCAGAGCGGCGATGAGTAAGATTCCGATATATTTGGTGTTAAACATATTCTGTTAGCCTGCTAATACAATACTGTTGCCACAGGGAAATGATCCGATAAGTTCCAGTTCTTCCACAATCGAGGGTCTGTGGTTCTCGGCACTAGGACACGGTTAGTATTATTCGGCTTGGTCAGATATTCATTGCTGACCACTATGTAATCTAGGTATTCGACATTTTCGCCACCCGAAGCTGGCGCACCGGCGAATTTATTGACTCTTGGATCGAAGGTCGACTCAGTATATCCAGCATACGCCGGCGCCGAAGCGTCTAAGTTGGCCAGCATATTGGCGTAGTCATCCTCAAACTTCCGCTTATTGACATTAAAATCACCACCATAGACAACCATTTCATTGGCAGGAATATTCATCGAAGAAGCAAACTCGCGTATCTGCCTGAACTGACGTTGGCGATAATCACGGGCCGTGTCTGTATCGAATGAGGCTGTATGAGTGGCGAATAGGTGATAGGCCTTGCCTCCCTTTATCACCTCGGCGTAATTGACCCCCTTGTCAGCAAAGCAATCTGTACCAGTGCAATCGGGGAACACGTACTGACTCTGGTTAACTATGGGGAAGCGACTGACTAAGATAACCCCACCATCATAGATATTAACCCCGGGCTTGTTGAGCATCTCGGTCTGGAAGGGGTACTCCTCAGCCAACTGACGCAAGAAGTCTCCCCGTCCCGATGCAAACACCTCCTGCAACATCAAGACATCATAGCCTCGCATATACTCAGGTAATATGGCTAAGCGGTCTTGGATGTGAGAAGCAATAACTGGTAAGGCCCAGATGTTATAGGTCATCACCTTGAGCAAGTCTTCATTGTCATCCTTTTGCTCGTCTATTTTCCCCGGAGTGAGAGCATAATAAATGTCATCATATCGTGCGGTGTTGTCCGCCTTGAATGACAACTCTGAAAGTCCTGAATATGGACTGAATATCTGATACCGATAAATATCGCGATTGTCTTGCCATTGCAGATCTAAATCGTCAGCACTGGCACCATGCTTCATGGTCGAATTATACCAGTGACCCTCGACTCTCTGATGTAAGGAAACTGACTCCCCCAGCTGATTAGTGAGCCGGGTTTCAAAATTGTAGTCTTGCCCCGACTCAACCCCTTCCCATCGATTAAAACTCAGGACGACTTTGGTCTCCCAAGGGCCTAAACTGTCCGTGTGTTGCTGCCATTCATTGCCTTCCTCCAGTCTACCCGAGCCGGTATGGATAACATCCACCGACATTATTTGATTTGAGTTATTGGTAACATAAATGTCACTGTCGGCAAGCGCTGGTAAAACCCATAAAACGGATATGCCAAGGGCCAGAATGGATTTTTCTAATGGGTTCATATCATTTCCTTCGATTAGAATGCATTAAATCAAATTCCCCCGAAACAAGGCGATATCGCCTAACGCTAACTCCGAAGGTTTGATGCAGAGATCTCGATATTATGTTGCTATTTTCCGGCACTATTTCGCCATAAGATCATGACTGAATAATTACACTAATATGAAACCTCGCACGGTTTCCGCTAATTTACACCTACCCATTAGAGTTAAATAATGTAAATCACCACAGAAACAGACAAATAATCTAGAGTCGTAAACTGGGTTATATCGAGTATTCCATCAAATACATTCCGGAAAAAATTCGGGAATGCCCGCAAGACGCACTCTCTAAACAGGGCAGAAAAGAGCTTAATATACGTCTTGCGGGACTTAATGGATCACAGCTTGGTACGAGTTAAGTCATGGTTACATCTTGGCGCTTTGCTTCACGTCACTAAGGTTACCGTTTACCGCTTTAGTTAACCTTTGACCAAAGTCTTTGTCGGCGCGATAAAAATGACTCAGCATCTGAGTCTTCACGTTAATGTCACTGACCTTGCCTAAATCACCAGCTAGGTTAGTGATCAAATCGGTTTTATCTTGCCTGCTTAAGCTACGGTAGAACACCCCAGCCTGAGAGAAATTATCCTGTTTACTAATGGCATTTTGCTGCACATACCCAGTAAGTTGAGTGTTTACCGCTTTATACTGTTTATCTTCGGCTAAATCTAAGTGTGCACTCGGTTGATAATTAATGTCGGAACGAGTATTAGCGTAATTTGCCGCGCCTTCCTGATTGTGATTTATCACCTTCACTTTTGCTCTGTTAATAGGCAACATGGAGTGATTCGCCCCTAGACGATACATCTGAGTATCTGCATAAGAGAATATTCGCCCCTGAAGTAAGCGATCTTCCGATGGCTCAATCCCAGCAATCAAGTTTGCAGGTGAAAATGCCGCTTGCTCAGTTTCCTGAAAGAAATTATCCGGCATTCTATTCAGCGTCATGGTACCCACCTTAGTCTCGGGAATATCCAGCCACATCTTAGTTGCATCTAATGGGTTATAATCAAACTCACCTAACTGCTTTGGCGATAACACTTTCACATAGAGATTCCACTTAGGAAAATTACCTTGACCTATCTCTCGATAGAGGTCATCAGTCATATGGTTAAAGTTTTTACCTTGTACTTCGGCAACTTCTTCCGGTCGCAAGCCCTTTACGCCTTGCAGACTCTGCCAGTGAAACTTAACGTAATTGACTTTATTGTCTTCAGTCACCCATTTATAGGCATGTACGCCCCAACCATCCATCTCCCGATAGCTTTTTGGCGTGCCTAAATTGGTATAAAGCCAGGTCAACATATGGGTCGAACCCGCTTCGTGACTAAAGAAATCGAAGAAGCGATTCGGATCTTGCATATTGGTCACAGGAGATGGCTTGAGAGAATGCACCATATCCGGAAACTTGATCGCGTCTCGAATGAAGAACACTGGTAGATTATTACCTACCAAATCCCAATTACCTTCATCGGTATAAAATTTTGTCGCAAAGCCTCGAGGATCTCTTAAGGTTTCAGGAGAGCCTTTCGAATGGATAACTGAAGAGAAACGCACGAAAACAGGCGTCACCTTACCTTTTTGCGCAAATGGAGTCGCACGAGTCAAGTCACTAAAATCGCCACTAGCAACAAATTCGCCATAGGCGCCGGCGCCACGAGGATGCACCACACGCTCAGGAATTCGCTCACGAGCAAAACGCTGCAATTTCTGTATTAACTGAACATCCTGCAACAACACACTGCCATTGCTACCAGCTGTAGTTGAATTTTGATTATCACCAACGGCTGC
Organism: Shewanella psychrophila; assembly: GCF_002005305.1. Classification (NCBI taxonomy): domain Bacteria; kingdom Pseudomonadati; phylum Pseudomonadota; class Gammaproteobacteria; order Alteromonadales; family Shewanellaceae; genus Shewanella; species Shewanella psychrophila. The sequence goes on along the minus strand of NZ_CP014782.1, from coordinate 360,770 downwards.
GCCGTTATCACGAGTGATAGTCTCGGCTTGTACGCTAAGCGTCAACCCTATAGATATAAATAGAAGGCTTTTGGAAATATGCATATCAGTTCCTCCATATGCATGATCTAAAGCTCTTTTCTGCCTGCAAACAGTATATTCAAAAATCGGATTAAAAGAAGAGATCTAAATCGATTAACACAATCAATAAATCCTATTAGCGAGCACTTAACTCTTAATTCCTAATGCCTTTAATTTACGGTAAAGGGTATTGCGACTGATCCCCAGCTGTTTAGCACATTGACTGACATTCCCCTGAAACTGAGCATAGCAGGCGATAATATTGCTATTAACCAGAGCTTGTAATTCACTATCATTAGGCTCAGTGACCGAACAGGGGCTCAGATGTTCTTGAGCCAGAGTTCGCTGCAGGTTATCTGGCAGGTGCCCCCAGTGGACCTCTTGCTCGCACTCTGACATCAGACACACGACCTGCATCAAGTTATCCAGCTCGCGTAAATTCCCCGGCCAATCATAGGCAAGTAAATTTGCCAATAGAGATGCCTCTATAAGCTGCGGTGCCCCACGATATTTTCTGTGCAGTTTATGAATAATGCCCTCAATATCACTTCGCTCCCGCAGCGATGGTAAGGTCACCTGCAAGCCATTAAGCCTGTAAAAGAGATCTTGCCTGAACCGGCCATCCTTAACTAACTGTTCCAGATCTGTGTGAGTCGCCGCCACGACTTGGATATCGACCTTATAACAGCGATTACTGCCTACGGGCGTTACCTCTCTTTCCTGCAAGACACGCAATAATCGGCTTTGCGTCGCCAACGGCATCTCGCCAATCTCATCCAAAAACAGGAATCCCCCGTCCGCCTGACGGATTTTGCCTAAATATCCGGTTCTACTAGCACCGGTAAAGGCACCGGCTTGATAACCAAATAGCTCGGACTCCACAAGATCTGCGGGTAAAGAGGCACAATTGACTGCAACAAGTGCATGACCGCGACGCTTGCTTTGACTATGCAGTTTAGTCACGAATTGCTCTTTTCCCACGCCCGTTTCACCTAATACCAACAGAGGAATACATTTACCTACCACTTTATTGGCTTGCTGCCAGGCACGCTCTAATTTGGGGTCTTTAAAACGCACCGCGACTTGATGACCTAATACCTGAGTCTTATTGGGTTTTATAGCCTGAGTTTTAAGATGCAGATCTCTATGCGTTGATAAGGCTTTGTTTTGGGGCCACTGACTACCAATATAGTGTTTGATGTCCTCGCCTAAATCCGGCGTATCTAACAACTTCTTAGCCATGGCATTAGTACCCAAAATCTTGCCTTCGCTATCGGCGATGACGATACCTTGCCAACCCGAGTCTATCAGCGTGGCTTGCTCGGCCAAGTCGATTCGATAATGACTATGTGGTAGATGACAGAGTAAAGCCGTTTCAACTTGTTGCGCCAAGCTAGACACTAATAGCAGAGTTTGCTGAGTGTGTTGCTGCTGCTCTGTGGTGATATCTATGGCAGCTATCATCTCACCGGAAGGAGAGAATATCGGACTGGCGGTGCAGCTCATAAATCTATGCTGCTTAATAAAATGCTGCTCACCTATAACCGATATGGTTTGCTTCGCCTTTAGCGCAGTCCCAATCGCATTAGTGCCCTTATGTTGCTCCAGCCAATTAACCCCAACATCCAATGCAATATTGGCGAGCTTATCTGAATATTTTCTCACCCCCCAATGACACAGCACATAGCCTTCGCTATCGGACAGGATTAACCGGCTCGAAGTGTGTGACATGAGTTGGCTAAACAGGGGGAGTGCATGGTTTTCTACCAGCTCGATAAGCTGTTTATGGTGAAAATTCCGGTCTTCCAACGCGTCTCTATCTAGCTTCATCTCCTCGGGAAGATTGGTTTCAGTAAGCCCTGCACCTTGACTACGTAACCAGGAATCAGATAGCCAATCATGCATGTTCTGTTGTTGAGTGCCGAGTCTAAGAGTCATAGCAGTGTTCCATTTTGGCACACTCATGGTGTGCATTTATGCCACAGTGCGACCGCAATACCAGTGCAACGCCTTACTGGTTTTCGCACATTAAGACATCAAAAATTAGTTTTTCATCATACTGTTACCTCACAAATATCACAACTCCGGCCAGCTTGGCTCGATGTTTGCGATATCCCTCGGGAAAGCTCACATAAGCAGAGAAAATCCTTTGCACTTAAAACAACAAGATACAGCAGATGTATCGGCTAATGACTCAGTAAGAGTTAACTAACAAGACAAATTAGAGGACAAATAGCATGAACTACGCACAACCAGGAAGCGACGGTGCCAAGATCAATTTCAAAGACAAGTATGACAACTATATCGGTGGCGAATGGGTTGCCCCAGTCGGCGGCGAGTATTTCCAGAACAGCTCCCCCGTCAATGGCAAGGTGTTCTGTCAGGTCGCACGCTCGGACGAGAGAGATATCGAACTTGCACTGGACGCTGCACACGAGGCTAGAGAATCCTGGGGAAAGACCTCAGTCACAGAACGCTCTAATCTGCTGCTAAAGATTGCCGACCGTATTGAGCAAAATATCGAATATCTGGCTATCGCCGAGACCTGGGAAAATGGTAAGGCGGTACGCGAGACTCTCGCCGCAGATCTTCCCTTAGTTGTCGATCACTTTCGTTATTTCGCTGGCTGCATTCGCGCCCAAGAGGGCAGCGCCGCCGATATCGATGCTAATACTGTCAGCTACCACTTCCCCGAGCCATTAGGTGTCGTTGGCCAGATAATCCCCTGGAACTTCCCTATATTGATGGCAGCTTGGAAAGTCGCTCCCGCACTAGCTGCGGGTAACTGTATCGTCCTCAAACCTGCGGAGCAGACTCCGGTATCGATTCTGGTACTGGTCGAGCTGATAAGCGATCTGCTGCCTGCGGGCATACTCAATATCGTCAATGGTTTCGGCACCGAAGCTGGACAAGCACTGGCCACCAGCAAGCGTATTGCCAAACTAGCCTTCACCGGCTCGACAAATATCGGTCAACACATTCTGAAGTGCGCCGCAGACTCACTGATCCCTTCGACAGTGGAGCTTGGCGGTAAGTCACCCAATGTCTTCTTCGCCGATGTGATGGAACACGAAGATGAATATCTAGACAAGGCCATTGAAGGCATGTTGCTGGCCTTCTTCAACCAAGGCGAAGTCTGTACCTGTCCATCTAGGGTACTCATCGATGAGTCTATCTATGACAAGTTTATGACCAAGGTCATCGAGCGCGCTAAGAGCATCAAGCAAGGCGATCCTCTGGATACTGAGACTCAAGTCGGTGCCCAGGCATCTCAGGAACAGTTCGATAAGATATTGAGTTACTTAGCAATAGGTAAAGAAGAAGGTGCCGAGCTATTGTTAGGCGGCGATATATGCAGTCTAGAAGGCGGCCAGAGTGGTGGTTTTTATATCAAGCCCACCATCCTCAAAGGCACCAACGACATGCGTATCTTCCAAGAGGAGATCTTCGGCCCGGTGATCTCTGTCACCACCTTTAAGACTGAAGCCGAGGCGCTGGCCATAGCCAACGATACCGAATATGGATTAGGTGCCGGAGTCTGGACCCGAGACATGAATAGAGCCCAGCGCATGGGACGGGAAATCCAGGCGGGACGCGTGTGGATTAACTGTTATCACGCCTATCCGGCACACGCCGCATTCGGTGGCTATAAGCGCTCGGGGATCGGACGTGAGACCCACAAGATGATGTTAGATCATTATCAAAATACCAAGAACTTGCTTATCAGCTACGATGTTAATCCATTAGGATTCTTCTAATAAAAAGCAATTCCCTCTCAGACTGATAGTCTCAGAGGGAAAACTGTGACTCCACATATCGCTTTTCCATTTTGGAAACTGGCACTGCAGGGTTTTTCACTGTTGGCTAAAAGGCTTAAGGAGTAATTTAGTCTGCATCATTCATATATGGATAGAGCAGATGACTTTTCGGGAAACATTCAACCGTATAGTGACCGACCCCAGCCTAACGCCAAAACAGAAATCCAATTATTTGGCCCTCGAGGCAGAAGCCAGCCTTGCATATCCTCAAGTATCAAGTGCCGTCAGCCAGGCGATGGATTCGGGGATCATCTGTGACATGTTCGAGGGCCATGCCCCTTTCAAACCTCGCTATGTACTGCCCGACTATGCCAAGTATCTGACTCAAGGTTCAAAATATCTGGAGCTGAAGCCAGCACGTAATCTAGATGAGGCCATCAATGCCTTAACTATCATCTATCACCATGTGCCTTCGGTGACCAACATCCCAGTCTACTTGGGTCGATTGGATGAATTGCTGATGCCCTATGTAGCCAATCTGGATGATGAAGCTATCTATAACAAACTCAGGCTATTCTGGATCATGCTAGACCGCACCTTGCCCGATGCCTTTATGCATGTGAACATAGGTCCGTCAGATAACATCATCTGCCGGACTATCTTACGTGTTGATGCAGAGCTGAAGCAGGTCGCGCCTAACCTCACCTTTATGTACGATCCCAACACCACACCCGATAAACTGCTGCAACAGGCAACCGACAATATCTGCGAGTGCAGTAAACCCCACATCGCCAATTACCCGATACATGCTCAGACCTTTGATAAGACTGGTTTCGGTATCGTCAGCTGCTACAACTCATTACCCCTAGCCGGTGGAGCTAACACCCTAGTTCGCCTCAACCTCAAACAAGTGGCTTTGCTAGCCACAGACAGTCAGGATTTTTTCACCCACACCTTGCCCTATTATTGCCGACTCATGTATGAGTTAATCCAGGCCAGAACTAGCTACCTACATGAAGAGTCACACTTCTTCACCAGTTTCCTGGTCGAAGAGGGCCTGATAGAAGAAACAAGATTTGCCCCCATGTTTGGTATCTATGGCATGGCAGAGGCGGTGAACAGCCTACTGGGTGAGGCCGAGACTTCACCGAAATCATATGGTCACAATGAGACCGCCAATAAACTTGGCTATCAGATCTCTGCGGCACTGAACAAAATTGTTAAATCGACACCTGTCACCTATGGCTACCGCGGCCGAGCACTGCTACACGCCCAGGGCGGTATCAGTCTGGATAAGGGGGTCACTCCAGGGGTGCGCATTCCCTATGGAACCGAGCCCGATCCTGTCACCCATATTCAGGCTTTGGCCGAGCATCACCAATATTACTCATCTGGGATCAGCGAGATATTGACTATCGACGAGACGGTGAAATCGAATCCCCAAGCTATGTACCAGCTATGCAAGGGAGCCTTGAGTCTGGGACTGCGTGAATTCACCGCTAATGTGGCCTCCAATGACCTAGTCCGTGTTACGGGTTACATGATCAAGTTGTCGGACATAGCCGCCTTCAAAAAACGCGGTTCCCGCACCAATACCACGGGCCTAGGTGCACAAGCGGCGGCCAATACTGGCATCTCAAACCGTAAACCCAGAGTCACCAGTCATGAGCAAGCACCTTGCTACGAGTCCTAGAGCAAGCCTACAGTGATGCAGCCCACCAGAGGAGAAATGAGAGAAGCGCAACCGTTACTAAGATATTGAGCTTCTCCTGCGTCGACGGTCCAGGCAATAGGCTAGTCATCTTCCTTCAGGGATGTAACTTCAACTGCAAGTCATGCCACAATCCTCACACCATAGGCCTGTGTGATAATTGTGGCCTCTGCCTCTCCTCCTGTCCGGTTCAGGCACTGTCATTAATTGAGACCGATGGAGCTGGCGCAATTAATTGGGACACAGACCTGTGCATCGAATGCGATGCATGTCTGGAGGCGTGCCCGAAACAAGCAAGCCCTAAGACCTGCCAATACACAGTGAGCCAGCTCTTGGCTGTGATTCGGAAAAATAGCCCTTTCATCACAGGGATCACAGTCTCCGGCGGCGAAGCCAGTCTGCAACTCATGTTCATTGTAGGCCTGTTCTCTGCCATAAAATCCAGCCCTGAGCTGCAGCACCTTAACTGTATGTTAGACACCAACGGCAGCCTAAGTGAGTCGGGCTGGCACAAGTTACTACCCTATATGGATGGCGCCATGGTGGATCTTAAGGCCTGGCAGAAGGAAACCCATCTTTGGCTGACAGGCAGAGATAACCACAGGGTGTTTCGCTCCATGGAGCTATTGGCCAGCGAGGAGAAGCTATATGAAGTCAGGCTACTACACATCCCGGGGAAATCAGACTTAGACTCTGAAATATCGGCGATAGCTGAGTATCTAAAGCGACTGCCGAGCTCGACTAAGATCAGACTCAATGCCTTTGGTCACCATGGTGTGAAGGGAGAGGCCTTAGCGTGGCAAACTTGCAGTGAAGAGGATATGACTACTCTGGCCGAGAGACTCACTGAACGCGGGGTAATCTCCTTAACCTTACCTTCTGTTTACCTATAAAATTGTTCCTAGCTATTTTATTAGCCTAAATGAATCTTCCGCTTCGCTACATGCCAATACCTGCTCATAGAACCAACGTTGAGCGGGGTCTTTCAGGGTCGCACTATGCCACACCAGACTATAGGCCACCTCGCCATAATCGAAAGGTAAGGCACGGCTGACAAGCCCCTTGGCCTGTAGCGCCATTTCGGCCCAACGACGGGAACAGGTAAACAACAGCTCAGAATGATGACACATCAAGGCTGCACTGCCAAAGTCAGGCAGCGATATGCTGATATTTCTGCGGCACTCTAGCTGGGCAAGTTGCATCTCGAAGAAAGGAATATTCAGATCCCCGTCTGTGATGCCGATATGGCCGTAACTGAGATAATCATCCAGGCTCAACTCCCCTTCGCCCCTCTGTGCTAAAGAGTGATCCGGATTCATCAGGCAAACCATCTCATCCTTAAACAAGGTTTGCCAAACCAGATCATGTCGAGATCCCGGTGGCTGGCTGAGGTCGTGAGGCAAGATGATAAAGTCCAACGTGCCTCCGATCAAGCCATCGAATCCTACACTGTCCTTGGTGCTGATTTCCAGCTTGATATTAGGTGCCAGTGCCAGCACATGGGCACTTAATTTTGCCGCTAGCAGTTCGAAGGTACTCTCACGCATGGCCAATGAGAACCGCCCCTCACAATTGAAAGGATCAAATTGATCTTGGCTCATCAGCTGATCCATATCGTAGATCATCTGCTGTACACTCGGCCCCAACCTGCGCGCCAAAGGTGTCGCCACCAGCTTGTTGCCATGACGATAGAAAAGGTCATCCCCCAAACTGCTGCGGAGCTGACTTAATGTTTTACTGACAGAAGAAGGACTTAGACAGAGCCGCTCAGCGGCAGCCGTAACACTCAGAGTATCTAACATCACATGTAAGGTGATCAGATGTTTCATGCTAATACGGGATAATTTGACCAGATCCATATACTTACTTACGCCTATGATGCATTATTTTAGTTCTTTTCGTAACCTAGGAATATAAACAGAAACCAGACTCGGCGTATACTCTAGCAAGGTAGAAACAAGACTGAGCTCACCCAGTGCGGCTATTTTTTCTGGTCGGCTTTATGTCATAATCACGCTTCATCATTATTTAGGCAGGCCAGCATGTTTCATATCGCACTCTATGAGCCCGAAATCGCTCCCAATACAGGTAACATCATACGCCTTTGCGCCAACAATGGTTGCCAGCTGCATTTAATTGAGCCATTAGGATTCGATCTCGAAGAGAAGAAGTTACGCCGTGCGGGATTGGACTATGCCGACCTCACCTGTGTCACCAGATATAAAGACTTTCCAAGCTTCCTCGATGCTATGGATGGAAAGCGCATCATGGCCTGTACCACTAAGGGAAGCCGCCCTCATACCGAACTCAGTTTCGAAAAGGGAGATGTCCTCTTGTTCGGCCCTGAAACCAGGGGACTGCCAATAGAGATAATCGAATCACTGCCCACGAATCAGAGACTCAAGATACCCATGGCAGGAACGAGCAGAAGCCTCAACCTCTCCAATGCTGTCGCCATCATCAGTTATGAAGCCTGGCGACAGAACGGTTTCGAAGGAGCACTATAAGCAGCTGAAAACTGTTAATGTTTAGGGTTTCAACGCAAGGGAACAGGCATCATTTCGATGCCTCGATAGAAGAGATAACGATCGGTATCGTCATCCAGATATTGCACATTCTGCAGCCAGAGCCAGCCATCTCCTTTAGGCTCAAACCTGAGTTGGATCAAGGCGGGGCGTTTGTTCAACTCCCCCTCACCCAATAGGGTATAGCTACCATATTGGCGATATAGACTGAAGCTTTGAAATTTATCCTCATTGACCCCATCGAAGTAGGTGAGAAAAGTGGACTCGCCTCTACGCCTGAACCACCAGGTTTCACTGAACTTATGATTTGCATTACGACTGACAGAGACCAATAGCTGTTGTTGATCTGCCGAACAGATAACCTGGACAGAGGTCTGTATAGGGAGTTGCTTCAGTTTCGCTGCGCTGCCCTGCCAATGACCCGCCAGTAATGTACAAAAATCACCGAAGTTAGCCTTCTCGGCCCAAGATTGAGTGGACACAAATAGGCACAATACTACCGCAATTGAAACGATACTCTTTCTAAAACAACTCGATATCATCTTGGGGAGTAACTTGATTCTGATCCTTATAAAGCCTCAAGGCTTCGTGTACCGGGATTCCTTGCAATACAAGATCGAACATTTTTCTCTCACAATCAAGTGAATAGCTCTCTTCTATCTCTTCTTGAAGCTTTTCCCACGCCTCGGGGGATATACGTTCCTTTTGACTGCTTAGCACTTCTTCCATTAAGGCTAGCCCCATGATCACGTGTTGCAGACGTTGAGAAACACGATCATAGAACTGGAATGCTACAACCCCCTCCCTAACGGCCGTCGCTAGATTTTCGCCATGAACTAATACTTCAGGCGGTGTGCCTTCGAGTTGGGTCAAGTAGCTATTCATTCCTTCCAGATGCCTAGCCATATCGGTGAATAAGGAACCTAGTGAAGTCACATTATGCTCCCCATCGGTCAAAGATAGTTCTATCTGCGCCATGGCTAACAACAACACCTTGATGGTCTCTTGAATATGACACCAATCTACATCGGCATCACTTGGAGGAAACTCCATCTCAAGCTTGCTGATCCCTGCATTACTTATTGCCATCTCGACCCTCCTAGTCTTAATACCCTATAAGCATCAAGTGTAGAACAGGGCAAAGAAAGCTGCAGCAAGAAACGCTTTAGGTCTCTAAACCTAGAAACCTAAAGCTTATTAGGCTAACTTGCTAGCCTCCAAAACCAACGGCTTTGATGTCTAAGGTTTTAACTTCACCATACTCGGCCGCAATAGGCGCTATTTTCTCGGCATTGCCTATGATGACAAACTGCAGGTTTTGCTGCGGAAAGTATGTGCTGACCAATCTCTGCGTCTCGGCCACAGTTAAGCCGTCCACTTTAGCTTGAAAATCATTGATGAAGCCATCATCGAAGCCATAGAGATACATATCAGATAGCAAACCTGCAAGCTGTCCGCTGGTTTCAAACTTAGGCGGAAACTGGCCTTTAACATAGGCCTTAGCTGAATCCAGTGTTACTTGATCTATGCCTGTTTCCCATAGCCTGGCGTAAGTTTTCAATGCCAAATCGATAGTCTCTTTGGTCGTTGAAGTCTTAGTAAAGGTGCTAATTCTAAAGACCCCCCCCTGAGAGTAAGGAATAAATCCTGAGCGAGCGCCATAGGTCAGTCCAGCATTAACCCTTAACTCATCATTGAGCCAAGAGGTAAAACGGCCACCTAAGATAGTATTAACTACTTTTAAACCCACATAATCCGGGTTATCCCGTGAAATACCCTTACCACCAATCAAAAAAGTAGTTTCTATGGCATCACTCTTATCGACTAATAATACCTGCGGAGACGATAATTCAGGCTGCTGTTCATTCAGCTTAAGTGCCACGCCTTTCTCGCCATTTTCCCACTGGCCAAACAGCTTTCTAAGCTCGGCTTTCATCTGCTCAGTATCGAAGTCACCGACGACACTAATTGCCGTATTAGCTGGCTGGTAATAACTTTTATGAAAAGCCCTTAACTGTGAAATATTTAGCTCGGCTAAAGACTCACTGGTACCAGAGTTAGCATTGCCGTATGGATGCGTACCGAAAACGAGTTTATCGAAATAGCGGCTGATCACAGAGCGAGGGCTCTCTTTAGCCTGAGATAGTCCGGCAATCTCTCTTTGACGTAGCTTATCGAATTCCTTGGCATCAAAATTGGGGGATAAAAGCAGACTCTTGATTAGCGGCAACATTGTATCGCTGTCTTTAGCCATAAAGTCGGCACCGATATAGCTGCCCTCTTTGCCCGCATCGGCATAGATAGAAGCGCCGAGAAAATCCACCATCTGCTCTATATCGGCCTTAGATTTTCCGTCAGCACCGAGTAGCAGGCTTTGCGCCGTCATCCCAGCCACGCCAGAGGTTGTATCATTTACCGAACCTGCCCGTACCACAGCACTGACGGTCACCAAAGGGACTTCTCTCTGAGGCATTAGATATACAGTCAGCCCATTGTCTAATACTAATTTCTCATACGCCGGCATGCTAAAACTACCAGTATCTACGCTGGTATTACTTGTCGTTGAAGCGCAGGCCGAAAGTGCTAATACACTGCCCAGAGCAATAGCTGCCATCAACTTATTTGAACGCTTAGTGAGATGAGTTAACGTATTCATTCATCTGTCTCCTCTGTTGCTGCCAGCACGGCGACACTACGGTTTGCACGACGTAGATATGTTTGCGCCACACGCTGAAGATCAGCAGGTGTCACCTTGTTGTAAGCTTCTGGTGCGTTAAACAATTTCTCGAAACTACCAAAATACAGCTCGTAGGTACCAAGAGTGTTGGCCTTGCCATTGATGGTTTCCATGGAACGATAAAAATCCATCAACTTGATGTTTTTGACCTTCTCTAACTCTTTTTCAGTCACACCTTCACGGGCAACTCTATTGATCTCGCTAATCATTTCCTTCTCGAGTTCAACCGCGGTGATCCCGGGATTTGCCACGCCCATGACATAAAATAGGTTTGGATCGATTGTCATCGGCAGGTAAGTTTCAACTTCGATGGCAACTTGCTTCTCCACCAAAGACTGGTACAAACGAGAACTATTGCCCTCACTGAGCACAGATGAGAGCAGATCCAGTGCATAGTAATCTTCATGTGACGTAGAAGGAACATGGAAGGCCAGCATGACATTAGGGGTGCTTACCGATGCCTTTTGAACATAAGTTCGTCGCTCACCTTTTTGCAGTGGCTCAACTGTTTTCACTTCTCTTGGCGGAGCCTGCGCTGGAATAGGCGCAAAATATTTATTGGCTAATGCCTTAACTTCATTAAATTTAACATCTCCGGCAATAACGACCACTGCATTGTTTGGTGCATAATAGGTCTTGTGGTATTGAACCAAATCATCCAAGGTCCAGGCTGTAATATCTGATTCGTGTCCAATCACAGACCAGCTGTATGGATGAGCCCTAAATGCAATGCCCTTAAGCTCTTCCTGCAGAGTACGCCAGTTTGAGTTTTCAAGACCTGTAGTTCGTTCTGAGGCCACAACACCACGCTCGCTTTCCACCATTTTCGCATCGATATCCAGGTGTTCAATGCGATCAGCTTCCAGATCGAAGATGGTTTCCAACGCATTAGCAGGAAACCAATCTGTGTAGACAGTGAGGTTTTCTGTGGTGTAGGCGTTATTAGCTCCACCAGCGGCTTCCATAGTGCGGTCAAACATCTTAGGACCATACTTCTTAGAGCCATTAAACATCATATGCTCGAAGAAATGAGATATGCCGGTAATACCTGGCACTTCATTGCGTGAGCCTACTTTCCAAAACAGATACATATTGGCATTTGGAATCGATGAATCTTCCAATACCATAATCTTCATACCGTTATCCAGAGTAAAGCTCTTGATATCTTCGGCTTGGGTCGCCTGCACAGCTGTCGAGACCAAAGCCCCTAACATCAGTACTATCCCTAAAATTTTGCGAATCATTTTCGCTCCCTTTCTATGTTTAATCGAACAGCTCGACTCTCTGGTACATCCCACAAAGCCAGTTATTTATCCTGACTCGATAGCAATGACACGCTAAGTCGAACATATAAAGCTAAAACTCGTTAATATTCAACTGTAACTACGTAAATAAACAGAAACAAATTGTAAATATCATGCTCCAAAATATAACAATGAGCTGAATCTTATCTAAGCCTTATCTTTCTTCCTAAAGCAACCAGTATAAGAAACTAAAAATGCTGTAATTTCAAGCAAGAAGATACAAACACAACTCTGCTCACATTACTTACTTTGAATTCAAGATGTGGCTTTATAGCTTAAAAACATCAGCTTAAAATTATATGCTATGGTTTAGGTAGAAAAAGGGAGAGTAACAAGTGCCTCAATCACAAGCTTACGAATTTTCTTATCTAGATAATATTGCCTGCAATACTGAGGTCAATATTCAGATCCTAACCCCAACTCAGCCTATACGATTACGAACCAGGCTTGTCGGTGTAGATCCACATGTATCCATAATATTGGCTCTTGGTTCTGACAAGCATTGGCAACAGGCTAGTGACTTTATTGCTCAAGATCAGGGAGTCATCATACGCATTGTCAAAACTGATGAACCCGATGCTAATGTAATTGCCTTTAAAACCTGTATCCAAAAACTCATCAACAGTTCAGGCCGATGGTTGCTTGTAGACTATCCTAAAGAGATACAAAAAGTAGCACTTAGACAACACTCCAGAATCCCTATAAATGTTGAGTCGTCACTCAGGGCTGCGCCTAGTGAAGCAAGTGAAAATAGCACTGAGGCTAAGCCTCTGGCACATGGAAATTTAAGCGATATATCAATAAAGGGTGGGGCCTTTGTCTGTAAGACAAATGACACAATAGAAAAGGAAGGCAACTACCTGCTTCAAGTTAAAATCATGCCAGACATGGAAACTTTATCCATGCCGGTCACAGTTAAGAATGCAATTGGAATCGAACATGACAAAGCACAGCTCCAATATGGCTTTATCATAAACAGTCCCCAGAGTGAGGCTGAGATCTTTGTACAAAAAGTGATTCTCAACCACTTACTACAACAGTCTGAATAAGTAGATTTTTCTAGGCTAGGTTTAAAAAGGTTTTGGTATTTTCCGTTCTTTTAATACCGCTTCCCTTGCCTCTCTAAGATATTTATCCTCGCGAGATTCACGCTCATTAAACTGCTCTTGTGCCTTAACTCTCTGCTCGGCTTCCCAGTCATTAGGTTGCGTCTTTTTATAGATCTTCTTTTCACGAGCCTGGGTTTCGCCCGCTGCATCTCTAGCCTTTTGTAACTGCTCTTGCTCAAGTTCCCGGGACTCCTCACGCGCTGCATCGGCTTTTTGGGTTAAACTTTTTTGCGTGTCTGAAGCTGTAGAGAAAGTTGAAAGGAATATACAAGCCACTCCAATCACACAGCTTTTCTGACTGAAACGGTCACTTCTATTAGATATCATTCACTCCTCCTTGAGAGCATATAAATTAGGCATGTCGGTATTAGCATATTGCTGAATATAAGCTTGATGGCTTTCATGCCAAAACGCAATAAATTCAGCAGTCGATAGCGGCTTAGCAAACAGATATCCCTGCTGAAAGCGAACCCCTTTCTCGACCAAGGCCTCGGATTGAAAGCTCGTTTCGACTCCCTCTGCAATAATTTGCATGCCTAAGCTCTTAGCCATTTGAATGTTAGCATCTAATACCTGAGTTCTATCGGGGGAGATTATTAAGGTATCGACGAACAGCTTGTCGATCTTCATTACATCTATATTCAACTCTTGCAAATAAGATGCACCACCGTAACCTGTACCCGCATCATCTAATTCGATACAAATACCTAAGGCCTTCATTTTTTCTACATTCATTTTGGCTTGACTTAGGTTTTTAAGAGGAAGTCTTTCAGTTATCTCTATTGCAAGCTGATCACAAGGAAAACCCTTGCCCTTAAGCTCGAGCAATTGTTTGGCAAAGCATGGAGACTCCAGATGCTGCGGAACGAGATTAATGCTACAACGAAACTGAGGAGATTGTTCGAGAACCTCAGCTAAATCGATAGGGATATTTTTAAGCAGTTGCAGAGTCACATCATTAATCAGATCGCTCTCTTCTAATACCTGAATGAAACGTCCAGGCGGCTCAACACTTCCATCAGGTTTAATCCAACGAACCAAGGCTTCGGCCCCGACTACATAACCGGTCTGAGCATCAATAATGGGCTGATAATAAGCGATTAACTCCCCTCTTTTTACCGCTACTTTTAACTGGTAGCCCAGAGAACGATGTAAGGTTTTTACCAAGTTAACGATATATAAACAGAGTAGACTAAACACCAAAGATATTGGAATGGTTAACATTAACGAGTTAAACATCTCTCCACGCACTCGCTTTCTTCCCACTACCGCATCGACATAGAGTGGAAATTCATGGCTATAGACCCTAAGTTCAGTTAACACGCCAGACTTCACTTCTCCTAATTCTAAAATCAAATCATCATTGGAAAGTCTCACTTCCACATGCCTACAATCCGTGCACTGATCTTCAAAGAAAGAATAACTATCTTCAAGGGCAATACGTACGACATTAATCCGGTCATCAGCCTCTAACGCGACAAAAAGATCACGCTTCTCTATGCCTTGCCAATCGTAACCCATCACAGAAATGACTTTCTTTCTATTATCATCTAAATATATAACGTTATTGAAGTTTCGATCTCTTTGTGAAACCAAGATGTTGCCCACAACAGAGCAATAAGTCCAAGGCGCCGAGTCTTTATGCCGAATAAGAAATAAACCCGCCCCTAAATGATCGAAAAGAAACTCCTCTAACTTCTCTTGACCCTTATTGTCACAGCTAGAAAAATTAACTTCATTGAGCTTTTCTAAACTATTTCCGGCCACCGAAAGTTTATGCTCAACATAATTGAGCAGTTGCTCAGAATCGGATCTCACTTCATTAGAAACTTGCCAGAATGCATAAAGGTAGGATGTAGCGATTGCGATGATAATCACTAATATAGAGAAAAGACCAAGCGATGATAACGTCTTAAATTTCATCTTAGATAAAACCCATCTCACGCAAGATCACCCAACATAATAAAAACACTCACTAGGCTCTCCCCCAAGAACAAAGTACGATTTAAACTGTATCTTAACCTCACTTCCATCCAAAAGTGCAGGGAAAAATCATCCAAATAGCAGTTATATATTACAAAAAGGCATTTCAAGTTTGAGTAACTGAGGAAATAAGGTTATTTTTAACCCTGCTGTAATCTTGTACTAATAGATATGATGCATTTTTAACTGAATTAACACCTAAGCAGTAAACAGGGACATGGGACAAGGGAGTAAAGGAATGGACCAATGGTCTCAGCTATTATCTAAGCTAACTTCAGATAGGCCAAGCTTATCAAAGAAGCTTGAAACTTGGTTACGACAAGCAGACTCACCTCCATTAGCCATAATCAAAGGCTATCACTTTATCGCGGCTAATCTGGTTACGTTAGAGTACTTTCAGACCCAAACCGATAACTTCGTCAACGCGACTCCCTATGACTTTTCACCTCGAATTCAATCTTCCGGCCGCAATAGTGTCGAATTTTCTCAGAAGATGATCCGCCAAGCTGCCGAAGGTAATATCATTGAATTTGACTGGCTTCATCTGAGTCAGCGAGGAACGGAGCTACCAACGAAAGTATCTCTCTTCCCGTTTAAACTGGAGGAAGAAACGGTCATTTTGGCGCAGTTCATTGCCACCAACAGGCGAAGTAAAGCCAGAACTATTACCGGAAACGGTTTCGACGCCTTGCCTAAAGAGTTGATGTCTATCACATTAGAAGACGGTGCCGAGGCTGTTTATATCACCAATGCAAAACACCAAATAATTGCCGTGAATAAAGCTATGTGCCGCATCAGTGGTTATAGCGCGGATCAACTTCTTTTTAACAGCACTGAACTTCTCGAGTTACGAAAACATACGCCTGCCGAAGAGGAGGAGTACAACAACGCTCTAGAGGAACGTGGTAGCTGGCAAGGTGAAGTCTGGAAACAAAGATCTAATGGTTCAGAGTTCCCGGCATGGAAAAGTTGCCGAAAGATATCAGCCGATGGACACATCTATTATGTCACCATATTCAGTGATATCAGTGCCAAGAAAAAATTAGAGGCTAAACTGACCGAACAGGCCATGTATGATGCACTCACTGGTTTACCTAATCGGTTTCACCTAAAATTGTTACTGAATCAGGCCCTACAAGAGATCAAAGACAATCCGAATGAAATTGGTGCCTTGATGTTCCTCGACCTCAATGGTTTCAAGAATATTAATGATTGTTTTGGTCATGCTACTGGTGACAAGGTATTACAACTGGTTTCAGCAAGACTAGAGGCGAGTTGCATTGAAAAGGCCGAAATCGCTCGCCTTGGCGGCGATGAATTCACCTTAGTGATACAAGGTTGTCATGATAGAAGCGAAGTCGAAGCATTTTCAAAGCAGATAATGACGCTGTTTGATGCCCCGTTCGAGATTAACGATCAGAAGTTTTATCTGGGTACCAGTATAGGAATAGCCCTTTTTCCTGAACATAGTGATCAAGCCACCAAACTACTCAGCCTGGCCGATACAGCCATGTACAGTGCCAAGAAAAGCCCACAGCACGTGCTATTTTATGACATTGCTATG
Source organism: Shewanella psychrophila (assembly GCF_002005305.1). Taxonomy (NCBI): domain Bacteria; kingdom Pseudomonadati; phylum Pseudomonadota; class Gammaproteobacteria; order Alteromonadales; family Shewanellaceae; genus Shewanella; species Shewanella psychrophila. The sequence goes on along the minus strand of NZ_CP014782.1, from coordinate 344,019 downwards.
CATGAAGAAGCTGAGAGAAAACTCACCTTACTCAGTGAGCTGCGTCACGCTCACAGCCTAAAACAATTTAAGCTCGCCTATCAAGTGATCGTTAATTTAGAGTGTAATACGGTTATCGGTGCCGAAGCCCTACTGCGCTGGCAAAAAAACAATGGTGAAATCATCAAGGCCTGCGACTTTGTGCCATTACTGGAAGAAACTGGCCTACTCATCTCCATTGGCCAATGGGTACTCAAGCAAGCTTGTCAGCAGGTTTCTGAGTGGCGAAAGTCCCACGCTCCCGACCTCAAAGTCTGTGTCAATGTCTCACCTATGCAGCTTGAACACCCGGATTTTGTCGAGCACGTCAACCAAGCCTTAATCATAAGCTCACTCCCCGCTGAAGCCCTAGTACTTGAGATCACTGAGTCGGCACTCTTGAGACAACCAGAAAGAGTGAAGAGCACTTTATCTCAATTAAAAAAACTGGGCGTCAGCATCGCCATCGATGATTTTGGTGCAGGTCTTTCCTCCCTCAGTAAGCTCGGCAGTCTGCCGATAGATAGCTTAAAGATAGATGCAGGATTTGCACGTAGGCTCAGTGAGCCCCAAGGGAAGCAACTTTGTCAGGCGATGATCCAGCTAGCGCAGGCTTTAGATATCAGTTTTGTTGTTGAAGGTATCGAAACTAAACAACAAAAAGAGATATTAGAGCAGATGGGAAAAGGTTTCGGTCAGGGATACTTTTTTGGCCATCCTAAGACTGCAGATAACTTCACCTCTGAGAGTTTCTCATAAACCAAGGCATATTCAGCTCCCTATCACAGCTATGACAAACTTACTCGTAACGCTTTCGCACGCTCGCAGGCATAGAGTTAAGGCGTTGATTAACCATGGCGCTCAATGCTCGAGTCAAGGGAATCACACTCAATTCAGGCTCTATGGCCTTGAGCATCATGGCCGCCGCCTCCAACGTCGAGAGGCTATCACTTCGGCTCGCCTTACGAATGGTGTAATTCGATCCGGACTGCAGATCTAGGTGCAAGGAAGGGTATTGAAGTAACCAGGGATTGAGCTGCAACAACTTATAAGCTTTCTTCCAAGTGCCATCTAGCAACAGCAAAATAACCTCATCATCAAATCTCTCCTCCTCAGCACTTTTACTCTTATCACAAGGATAAACGAGATAAACAGGCTTAGTGCTGGCATCCAGATATTGACGCAGATTGGAAAAATCATCGGCTCCCTCACCAACCAAGACTTGGGTCTTTGGGATAACTAGGGATAACAAGCGCACACTATTCTTTGCATGCCCTACTTCACTGGGATCTTGCAACACAATCAACTCAGTCGAAACATGCATCGGCGCGATACTCTCACAGAGACAAGCCTTCAAGGGGTAATGACATTTAGGGCAGATAGGGCGGGCCACTAGGCTCTCTTATTTCAATCAATGAATAGAAACACTAGTGTAACCGACATGAGATATAAACTGTATCTTGAAGCCAACACATATAAATGTTCCTGACATTAATCCCCTCCTATACCATCTAGGGCATCCGGGAATAACGACTTCTGACCATCCAAGCATTGTATAAAAAAGCCCGCCTCCTGTGGTTAGCAGTTAGCGGGCAAAGGGTGTTGCTTAATATGGTCTAGGCTCCTAGAGCCTAGAAACTTCTCTTAATGCGCATGTTGCTCTTGATGCCAATTATCTAAACGCGGCATGGCCATCATAGCTAATAGCATAATCGCTAAGCCTCCCATCACCAACGCAACCGCATAGGGCGCCGTTAGCTCTGTCTGTTGTACTAGCCCAGCCAACAGAGAAGCGCCACTCATCTGAATGAATCCAAGCATGGCCGTTGCGGTTCCGGCTCTTTCGCCGAATGCTGACAGTGCCATGCTAGTTGCAGGACCAAGCAGTAGAGCAAAACCGATACAGAGCAGCATCATGGGTAGCATAAAGCTAAATGCCGCAGCCAGACCCGCTTGTGGCCCCCAGATCTGAACCAGCACCTGCGATAGAGCCGATAACAACATGGTACTTAAAGCCAACATGACGGTAGGACGATTACCTAACTTATTCATCACCATAGGTGCTATGAAGCAGGCTGCTATATTGACAGCTGCATTGAGGCCAAATAGACCGCTGAAGGTCAGCTCTGACATACCCAAATGTTCGATCAACCAAACTGGAGCATAAGAAACATAACTCAAAATCGAGGCCATGCCAGCCATGCAACATAATGCATAGAACATGAAGTGGGGTTCGCTGAGTACAGGTTTATAGCGTGACCAACGGTAAAGTGGCCCCGTAGTAACAGTATTGGCTGGGCGAGTTTCCGGTAGGCGGTACCCTACGACTATCATCATCACTATGGCGTAGAGCGTCATAAAGATGAAAGTCGATCGCCAGCCAAACTGCAACGCCAGCAAACCACCGAGAGTCGGAGCCAATGCAGGGATCACACAGATGACCCCATTGAGATAACTATAATATCGCGCACCTTCTTTAGGAGTAAAACAATCTCTCACTGCACTGAAGACAACGATTGATGTCGAACAAGCCGCCAGCCCCTGAAGCACTCTAGCCAACTGCAACCAATGAAACTCCATGGCCATAGCCGCAAATAAGCTGCTAGCTCCGTAGAGTAAAACACCGAAAATGGCGATTGGCCGACGTCCATACCGATCGGCTAGTGGGCCAATTAGAATTTGCCCCACGCCCATAGCGAATAGGAACAACACTAAGGTCGATTGGACTTCACTCGATGAGACAGAGAACTCTGCAGCCATCGTCGGCATAGAAGGAAGGTAAATATCTATGGCTAATGGACTGAGCACCACCATTGACATGAGTATGGGTAACAGATTTCGACGCATTATTTTTCTCAAGATGAAACATTATTCTATAGCTAAATTCTAGCCCAGTGATGTTATGAACAGAAATGGTATAATTTCAGAACTGAATTTCCTTTAAGGAATAACTAATGAATTTAGACAACCTGGCGCGAATCGATCTCAACTTACTGGTCATATTGCAGGTGCTGTTGGAAGAACAAAGCGTCACCCGTGCTGCCAGTCGCCTACACTTGAGTCAATCTGCACTCAGCAAGAGCCTTAACCGCCTACGCGACACTCTGGGTGATCCACTGTTTCACCGCACCGCCCACGGATTAAAACCCACGGCCCATGCCCTACAGCTGGGTCAGAAGTTACCAGATATGCTCCAGGGCCTATATCAGATCACACAGCCTCCTCATTTCACCCCAGCAAGCAGTAATCGTCAGTTCTCTTTCGCTATGGTCGAAAGTGCCTATGAGACCTTATTACCCTATTTTATCGGCTCCCTACTCAACAATGCGCCAAACCTTAAACTCGATACCTATGGGTGGATGGAGCAATCCATGCAGGCGCTGCAGAAAGGACAAATTGATTTCGGCATTTCAGGAAGAGACCTACATCCACAGTCAGATTTTCAAATTGACAGGCTTCCCGACGGAATCTCTCACAAGACATTATTTACCGACAAGCAAATCTGCTTAGTTAGAGAGAAGCATCCAATAATTTCCGCTGTAAAAACAGGCCAATGGGATCTACAGATCTACTTGGAAATGTCCCATGTACAGGTACGCTGCGAAGGCAATGATTGGTGGGCACTGGACTATCATCTGGCAAACTTAGGCCATAGACGCAAACTGAGCACTACTGTACCCGACTTTTATGGCGCGGCCAGTGTGTGTGCCCATAGCGACCTAATATTCACCTTGCCATCTAGCTTTGCCCGCCATGCAGGCAAGCTGTATCCACTGGTCGAGCTGCCACTGCCATTCAAATTTATTCCATTGGCTTATGTACTGCTTTGGAATTCTCGTAATAACGAGGAGCCCGGCCATAAATGGATCAGAGAAACCATATGTAAGAGTGTCGCCGATGCTTTCGAAGATCAGACTCTCAATGACGAAAATTGTAATAATTAGCCAGCTATTCAGCTTAGATTAATCCAAGCTGGTTTATTATTATGATTCTTGAGGCTGCTATCGCCTTTACAGACAATCTGTTACATATTCAAAGCCAGATTAACTGAATTTAACGTGATCTTAGGTTATTTAATATGCAGACTGGGTACAGTTAACTTTTGGAGTTCTTATGATTTATAGTCAATTTCAGCAATCACCTTTCCAAACTAGATTCTCCGGAACCAAAGGCTGGATGGCGTTTGTTGTCGGTATTGCCGTCATCACCTTAGCCCTCATTGCTCTGCCATTCTTGCTACTTTTCGGGGCTATCAGCTTTATCCTGTTAAGTCTGTTTGGCCGTCTATTTCTGAAGAGACAGCTTGCTAGGTTTAAACAGCAGCAGGCCCAAGGCACCCATGAAAATAGTGATCAGCAGGGAAGTTTCTCAACCGCTAGCGAGCACCAAAGCCAGCAAATATTTAACGAGCACCGTCATCAGTCTAAACCGCATCAAGGGCGCACCTACGAACATGATCCAAGCTAGCAGACGTTTGCTTTCAGCAAAAAAACATATCAGCCCTAGGTTAAACCTTAAATTGTGAAGCTGTCAGAGGACGCATTAACAGCGCCTCGAAACGCTTCCAGTGTTCTAATTTTCTTGTCTCACCATCTTTTTCTATCCAACGGGCTACACTCTCTTCACCATGATTGTAATTAATTACATAGGCTCGATTAGAGAGATAGAACTTCACCCTTTGCTTAGCGCTTGATCGAGTATATAAACCATATTTGATTAATAGGTTTTGAGCATCCTCTTCCAAGATATGCCCATCGGTCAACTGCTCACAGACCAAATTATCCAAGTAGGCTAGCTTCTTATAACACGCCAAAACTTTGTGGTATTTCTCAATATCCCCCTCTATACCCGCCAGTGGCATCAAGATATCTCGTTCGAAATCGATCACCTCTTGCTGGGACATTATGAGGCTTAGGCCATAGTTAGCACTACCTTCCGAGAGAAAAGAGATAGGACTGTAGAGAGGATAAACTGCATATTCGATCCACTGTTCGCTTCTGACCAACTCTCTTTCCTGCAACAGGTTAAATACATGATGGCCAGGATAACCCTCATGGCTGGCAAGCTCCATACAGCGCTCAATATAGAGAGGCTGATCTTGGTTAAGCTGGATAAGGCTCTTATAATTACCTTGATACCAGTTATAGGCAGTCCAAATCTTATCGGTGACAAATTCGATGCTAAAATTTTCATCATGTGGCAGCTCAATATGTACCCCCGTAAGCGCCCTAGCTTTATCTACTGAAGCCTCAAATACAACAGGGATCTTGTTCTGAGGCACGATAAACTCCGCTCGAAACTGCTCGAAGCGCTCGGCTAACTCACCTTCCCCCGGTAACAGCTTATCTATCTCATCTTGTATCGATTCGAATGAGCACAAGCCAAATTTTTTCGATTTAGTATCATACAAGCCTTCAGATTCAACATCGAAACTGCCTTTATCCCCTTGAAGGTGACTCAGATAGTAATCCACAGATGACACCTGTTTATGTAAGAAGCTATGCCTGGAAATAAGCTTGGCATCGATACAGGATAGATTTAGCGAATTCAGGCAGCTGAGTTTCGCCTTTGCCATTTGCTGAAGCTCTGTCAAGGTGAGTTCCTTGCATTCCAGTCGCCAAATTTCAGGACCATAGAAAGCGTCCACATAAAATGGATCATGCAGACCGATAGCCAATACTAACTTGACATAACACTCTGCAATATCATTGAGCTCTCGGTTCAATTGTTGATCATCCATAAGATCATCTTCCCTGTGTTGTCTTTCATCTGCATGTGTCAGCAATTGAATACCCTCTTAACTTGAATAACATAAATGTAACACATTGCATATTGTATGCAACTAACCAGTTGTGCATAATTCCTATTTCAATTTCTCGAGATCATAAACAAGGAAGATTTATTGGGGATGATTCTTATAGAAAATTAGTCAGAAAGCAGTTCTTTCGCTCTTTTCAGGGTGGCTAACTCTTCGGTTTTTGTTGCAACAGAAAGCACATTTTCAACCTGTTGTAACAGAGAGTCCCATAATGGCACTATGACCGAAAGCTCCTCATCATTCGCCCGCTCTCTGGCTAACTTAAGCAGAGCAGAAGAGCCTACCACGTCAATTTTATTTAGCATCCCATCAGCTAACGCTATGCTGAGCTCAATCATGGCGGGGACGCTATGACCGTACCTAATAACTTCTCTGAGATAAGACTCCGCCAACGCCAACTGGGCACTTGTAGAGCCATCATCATTGAGTATGGTCTGAGCACGAGAGAACATGGCATCGAGCTGCCCTTGCTCAGCCGCCTCTTTCATCCAATGGTCACTGGACAACAGATCGATTTCTGTGCCTTCTCCTTTTGCTAACATCAGAGCGAGATGATATTGAGCATGGGGAAAGCCAGCCTTAGCGGCTTGAGAGATAAAGTAATTAGCCTGAAGAAGATCACCTTGCTGATAAAACAACACACCTAAGTTTGCCATCGCTTCCGCTTGATCCAAATCGGCAGCACCTTGTAGATGCTCTTGGGCTTTATCGAGATCTATGGCGACAGTTTCACTGCCTACCAGATAGAAATAGCCTAACAAGGCCATGGCATTAGCCACACCTGCCTCGGCAGAAACAGCGATCGCCTTCTCTCCAGCTACCACGTCGGCCTCACCGTTATAGCCGTGTATTAAGGCGACACCATGCTCATGCATAGCGTCCATATTCCGATCGGCAGCCAGCGAAAACCAATATTGAGCCTTGGCTAAGTTGTCAGTGGAAGAGTTTAATTGAACAGCCTCTGCATCATTGAGAGTCTCGAGTGCCAGCTCTTGTTCTTGCTGCATCAAGGCGCGGGTCTTGAGTGACATTCCTACAAGATACTGAGCTTCAGCCTCTCCCTGCATCACGGCTCTATAACAGAGATCCCGTCCAACCAGTAAGTCAAACGCCTCAAATTTATACTTAGGCAGCGGCTTACCCGTTACTTGCTTAAATAAAGATTCGATGAGTTTTAATAAGTTCTCTATGGATTTTTCACTGAGCTGCTGTAACTGTTCGGCTGTCAGATGATATTTTTCCGGGTGGGCTCCACGATTACCGTCACCCCGTAAGCGATGCAAGGTCCTGGTAATACGTACATCGATGACACGCTTACTGTTAAGGGTTTCTATTCTGTCATATAAATTTGGACCCGCGAACTTAACTCCTTTGGAGTCAGCTAGCAGATCCGTTAATTTATGGGTAAGGCTACGAAGCAGCAGCAATGCCTGGGTTGGCACATCTTTTACATAGCTCTTAGCTATACCGTAATCATGACCTAACTCGGCAGAAAATTGAGTCACTAAGTCTACATCAGTAAGCACAGTACAACTCCATATACCTAGGCCCTAAATATTAAGCCCTAGCTTAAACTTCTTCATCTACCTTGTTAGGGCGTGAAACCATATATAAACGGAACAGCGCAACATTGACGAATAGGCCTATAAAAGCAATAAAAACCTCGACGATTAGCTGAACAGGGAAGCCTAATGATTGAACCAGAGCAGAAATTGAACCTCCCACCAGAGACAGAGGTATGTACAACATGAGTACCATCAAGGTCTTAAACGCTATGGGACTACTAAATTTAAAACTTGCCTTAATCGCTTCGAACGGCGTTAACCGCTCGACGACAACCATAAAGTTCACATAGGCGAGTCTTGCAAAGATATAGATACTCATGGTGAGCCCGATTAGCCATAAAGGACCGAAGGCTGCAAAAATCATCACAGGGGCGAGAATCGCTAAGCCTGAAAATACACCGGCGAGTAGTAGGCCAGGAACGAAATTCAAACTGGTCTTCAATATCAGCGCAGTACTGGCCTCATGACCTTGTGAGCGGAGCTCTAAGAAGATAGTTAAGGCAGCGATCAATAATGAAAACACCAGTAACAAGGCCATCATGGCCGCCATGTGAGAGGCACCAAACTGAGGGTTCTCTAAATCGGCTCCCCTGATCTCCATGCCCAGCCACAACTGAATACCAACCTGAACAAATAAAATAGGCACAGTCAATGCGGCTAACTGGCTAATATGATTACGAAAGAAGTTATAGGCTTCTGTTAATATCGCAGACAATGACATGGGTGTTTCCAATAGATAATTAAAAAAGCAGAATAAGGCAGCTAGGATACCGAAATTTGATATTTATTGCACCGATGAAATATCACAATACAGAGCTGAAACCGTAAAATAGATGCAATGTTATTGTTAAAAAAGATAGAATGATTGCAACAACCAAATTAAATAACCATTGGAATAAAAATGAAACTATCAGCTGTGATCGGCCTACTACTCGCGAGCACGACATTAAGCACACCAGCGACTGCTGGTTGGTTTGATGACCTCTTTTCAGCAGAAAAAGAAAAACCACAAGTAGTGCAACCTCAAAGCGATGACCTTGTAGGCAGTGTCATGTCTCAGCTAGGACTCAACAAGTCCCAAGCAGAGGGTGGGTTAGGGAGTCTGCTATCTCTGGCCAAATCTACACTAGGCGGTGATGACTTCTCCTCTATCGCCGATGCTATACCAGGTATAGATGGCCTACTATCTGCGGCTCCAGCCCTAGACAACGAATCAGGTATGTCTGGTTTATTGGCAAAAGCAGGTGATCTGGGCAGCTCGCTTCAAGGCGGTGCTCAGGTTTACGATGCCTTCGAAAAACTTGGCATATCGAAGGAACTCGCAGCTCCTATGGTCGATATAGTTAAAGGTTATTTAGATAGCAATGCTGGAGAGGGTACGACGGATATGCTTATGAAAGGCTTAGGTGCTATTCTTTAAGCCTGTCTCTGACGCAGAAAAGATAGATGAAATAAGATTCATTATTGAATTAAGTTTACAAGTGAACTCTTATTTCATCTTCTACTCTAATCCTTTATGCTGAACTCACTTCGAATCGACAGGGTCTTTCATGTTAGCCAAATTAAAACAATTTCTAACGTCACACTCACAAGCAGCTACACCGGAAGAGAAAGCACGCCAATTAAACCTAGCCGCTGTGAGTTTACTGCTCGAAGTTGTCTTTGCCGATGAGACCTTGAGTGAAGAAGAAGCCAGAATGCTGCCACAGCTGATGACTAAGGCTCTATCTCTTACACAAGCAGAAGCTGAAGAGTTAATCTATGAAGCCAAGAAGATACAAGGTGACTCAATATCTCTCTATGAATTTACCAAGGAGATAAATGAACAGTGCGACGTCGAGCAAAAACAAAAGTTGATATTGGCCATGTGGAAATTAGCCTATGCCGACGGTCAATTGTGCCAGTATGAAGATCAAATAATTCGTAGAACTGCAGACTTACTCTATCTGAAACACAGCGAACTAATACAGATGCGTAATATCGCCATAGAAAGTCAGACTTAACTTTAAAAAAGAGCCAATAGCCTTTGAGCTTGTGCTCGAATAAACTCATTCAGATGTTCTAAAGCTTAAGTCAATTGCTTAGCAATATCGAAGCCCTTGCCTCTCAATCCCAGTATCTTATCCTGTAACCCTCCCACCTCCATTTTCAAGCCAACTGCCGTTGCTTGCTGGGATAGCCAACAGGTTCTCTCATTTTTATCAACCTGATCCCACTCATCTAGCACCATACGAGATAGTGCTAATAAAGCAGCCTGCTTAGAGAAAGGCTCGGCTTTATATGGATGATTTTGATACTTTATCCCCTCAACAAGCTCGGGAGAAAACTTCCAGTTCTTTGCCAGTAATGCGGCGACTTCTGCCGACTCGTACCCAAAAATCTCTTGCTCGATGAGTGATTTTTTATCCCCATCAGTTGCAAGTTCACGAACTTTCAACGATTTATCAGGCTCTATGGTAGCAATTAACAAATCGCCTATATCGTGTAATATGCCACAGGTAAATGCCATATCCGGGGCTGCACCACATCGCTTAGCCATCTCTTGTCCATACAGGGATACCTCAAAGGTCCGCCCCCAAAACACTCCCAAATCGATACCAGCAATACTAGGTACGGCGCCAATTACTGCCGATGCTATCACTAAGGTTCTTAAGGTTTGCATACCTAGACGAACCACAGCTTCATCGATCGAGCCTACCTCCCTACTACGACCATAATGCGCTGAATTGACTAAACGTAAAATCCGGGCACTAACGAGGGGATCGTGTGAGATTTTTTCTGTGATCTCTGCCACCGAGGCATCATCATTATTAACCAGATCGATTAGCTCGCTGACCGCCTTAGGTAAGCGAGGTAACTCATCAATGTGGCTGAGTAATGCAGCTGAATCCATTCTGTATCTCCATAAATTCTTTAACTTAGAGTTAAAAATATAGGACAGAAAATCCAAATATGCTCAGGTTTATCTCCCATTGAATTCCATTAATTTAAGAATCAGTAACTAAGCTGTTTGAAGCAGTTGTTTGCGTGAGAGATGATTCTTCTGCCACCATAAGATAGGGGCGACTACTAAGGTCATGAGCCCCGCATAGAGCATGCTCCAACCCAAGGCGAAGCCAAGCATAATACAAAACAAGCTACCCATCGCCACCAAAGGTAAGTAACGCTTACTCAAAAGCTTAGCTGCAGCAAGCATAGCCATCAGATAGATGATGACAAACACACCATTGGTCCATGCGATGAGGTGTTCAAGTTCCTGCCCCGAAACATAGGTTAAGACTATGACTAATGCCATGGCGAATAACACCGCAAACAGCGATCTGACTGGAACCTGATGACGGTTGAGCGAAGAAAAGTATCTAGGAAGAATACCCTCACAACTAAAACTCCACACCAAGCGAGAAACGCTGGCGGTATACACATTTACAGTCGCTAATCCCCCAGCGATTCCTAAGATACCAATCACTTGTGCCCCATAACCTCCGAGCAGGTTATCGAAGCTTGTCACCATGGCTAAGCCTGTCCCGGTCTCGACTTGGGTCAGTAGCAAGAGTCCTGTACAAGCGATATAAACGACACCCACTAAGACAATACCTATCATCATGGCTGGGATCATGTCTTTCTTAGGATCTTTGAAGTCATTTGCCAAGTGAGTCATAGCTTCTATCCCTAAGAAACTCCAGAAAGCGATACCCGCAGCCGCCATGATTAAACCAGCATCACTGGTTGTCCCTAAGGATATCGACTCCAGCTTATGCAGATTCAACCCACCAGCTCCAAACATCAAGACTACAACACTAACAATGGCAATTGTCAGTACAAATTGCAGCTTAGCCGAGACATGTATGCCTCTGAAATTAAGAAAAAAGAGCACGATTAACAAGCCCAATTGCATAACAACCTGACTCCAGCCCGATATGGGCACCATGGCATCAACAAATTGAAATGTCATTAAGATAGCGGCGAGGGCACCTAGTGGGACAACCAAGAGAAAAATCAATCCTATGGTTCTCCCCGCCGTCCGACCAAATGCCTTCTCGACAAAATATGCTGGTCCCGCTGCATGGGGAAAAGCCCCTGCTAATCGACCAAATACCAGTGCGACAGGAATGATTGCAAGTGTTAGTAACAGCCATGCAATTAAGGCGTCATTACCCGCTGTCGCTATTGTCATCTGAGGCAAGATAAACACTCCAGTACCTAATAACGTAGTTGCCATCAAGCCCGCACCCTGCCACCGCCCAATTGTTCCCTTAACCTGATCCATCTGCCTGTCCTTATCCTGCTATATCCGCCTCATACCATTTGATGACTATCTCGCTGAGAGAACCATCAAAACGTTGGTATAAGCTTCATATAATTATTGAGTTGAATTTTTATTAAGTGTCTTTCTTACTCCCATAATTATGGGAATCTTCATCGTTAGTATAAACTTAGGTCACGATACAAACTGCCGTATTCAAGAAGCGAATCTAAGCAATGTACCGACAAAATGTCTGTGAGGACTTTAATATCCGACAGATAGTTGGCAAGAGATAATACCGAGCATATGTGATCAGGAGAATTAGGTGGATCAATTAGACAAATTCGATAAGGCGATCATTGCCGCATTGAGAGAAAATGCCAGACAGAGCATTTCCCATATGTCCGAGGCGGTGAGTTTGTCTCGTTCTGCCGTCTCCGAGAGAATCAAAAAGCTCGAGCACACAGGTATCATACGTGGCTATCAGGTACTACTTAGCGAATCTCAAAAAGAAGGCGTCTCAGCCTACTTCGAGATCCAGCACAAGTGCCCACGTTGTGCCGATGTCGTTCATGTTTTCCATGCCATTCCTGAGGTAATCACCTGCCGGGGCATAACTGGAGATATGGATCTCTTAGTCTATGTGAGGGCCCCTTCGATGAAACGCCTTCATGAGATCAGAGAGTTTATCGACGCCCAGACCGATATCATCAAAATAAAAACCCATGTGGTCATGAGTGAGTGGATAGATAACCGGGGCGAATAAGTTAATTTCACATATAGAGTTCATTGACCACGAACGAGGAAGCTAACTAATGCATAAACTATGTGCTTTAGCTTAGAAATCCCCCCTACTTCACGATAGACTAGCGATATCTATTTTATGGTAATTATCTATGCAGATCGAAAAGACAGCAGAACTCAATTTGTTATGGGGCACTCTGATGCTAGAAGAGCTTGCACGCCTTGGCGTACAACATGTATGTATGGCACCTGGCTCGCGTTCTACACCGTTAACCTTGGCTGCCGCTAAACAAACAAAGTTGAAACAACATCTGCATTTTGATGAGCGAGGACTGGGATTTCTTGCGTTAGGTTTAGCCAAAGCAAGCCAAGCCCCTGTGGCAATCATCACCACATCGGGCACGGCCGTAGCTAACCTTTATCCAGCGATAATTGAAGCCTGGTTGACCCATGTCCCTCTCATCGTGCTATCAGGAGATAGACCCCCTGAGCTCATCGACTGCGGTGCCAATCAAGCTATAGTACAGCCTGCGATTTTTTCTCAATATGCTAAACAGATAAATCTGCCTACACCGGATCTCGCAATTCGCCCCGAATCCCTTCTCGCAACTCTAGATGAAGCCATTAGCAATCAGAGCCAACCCGTGCACATCAACTGCATGTATCGGGAGCCTTTGTACCCTTCTACTATGAGTGCCAATTTTACCGAATATCTGAGCACCTTAGGTACCTGGCAACATACCAGCCAGTCCTATGTTCAATATGGCAAGGTTAAACAGCAGAGTATACCGAGTCAGGATGCTCTGGCACGCTTCGTTCATGGCAAGGGAGTGATCATTGCCGGCACCTTGTCACCTCAAGAATCTCCTGAAGCCCTGATCTTATTATCACAGAAACTTGGCTGGCCACTGCTCACTGATGCTCAGTCACAACTTAGACAACACCCAGGCGTTGTAGGTAACATAGATCAACTATTACATCACCCTAAGGCCAAGGCCCTGTTGCAACAAGCCGAACGTGTCTTAGTCTTCGGTGGACGTTTTATATCGAAACGATTAATCAGTTATCTTGCCGAGCAAAAGTGGAAGAGCTACTGGCAAGTACTACCGACACAGATGAGACTAGATCCCAGCCATAGCACAAAGCAAGTTTGGCAGTGTGAGCTGCAAACATTTGCCTCACTACAGTGGCCCAGATCTTCTGAAGTCAACTGGGCTCTGCAACTCACTCAAGTTAATGACAATCTGGAAACTCTGTTCCAACACCAGATAGACAATGGTGAATTTGGCGAAGCCATGGTGGTTCGTCGCATTGCCAAGGCACAAGATACATCGCAGCAGCTATTTATTGGCAACAGCTTACCCGTGCGCCTCTATGATATGTTTGCCCCTATGACACCTGAGCATGGCGCGACTTACACTAACCGTGGAGCATCGGGCATAGATGGCCTCTTGGCAACGGCTTGTGGTATCGCCAAACATAGCAAGATACCAACAACTTTAGTCATAGGGGATATCTCCCAGTTGCACGACCTTAACTCTCTTGCCCTAGCACGCACCATGAACACAGCTTTTGTTTTGGTGATCTTAAACAATGATGGCGGCAACATCTTTAACTTATTACCAGTCCCCGATGAGAAGTTAAGAAACGATTATTACCGACTCTCTCATGGTTTGGAGTTTGGTTATGGCGCAGCCATGTTTGGTATAGCCTACAACCAAGTGGATGATATCGAGGGCTTCGATGAAGCCTATCAGGATGCTATTGGATTCGATGGTCCCTCTGTTATCGAAGTGACTGTAGCGCAAGAGCAGGCCAGCGCACAGATAGCGAAAATCACCTCCTGGGTCAAACAGAGCTAATGCTAGCCTTAACTTGTCATGGTGATAAAGCTAATCCGGCTCTGGTTATGATCCATGGTTTCTTGGGGAGTGGAGCCGATTGGACACCTCTTCTACCAGAGCTAACTAGGTATTTTTATTGCATCTGCATCGACTTGCCGGGACACGGAAACAGCCCCGCACTCTCACTCGACACCCCAGGGTTTTATCGGGTGGCCGCTGAAATTCATCAATCCATATCGGCTCTGCACATAAACATGTACCATCTTCTAGGATACTCACTCGGTGGTCGTATCTCGCTGCATATCGCCCGACAAAACAGCGAGCAGATCCTCAGCTTACATATGGAGTCCTCTCACCCTGGACTCACCACAGCCAGTGATAAAGAAGTCAGACTCAGAAACGATAAGATGTGGAACTCCAGACTCACCAGCCTGAATTTGAATGAATTCCTCAATGCTTGGTACCAGCAGGGCGTGTTTTCCGAGCTATCTGTGGTAGCACGGCAAGCCTTGGTTGAAAAGCGCAGTAAAAATAGTGCCCAGGCGCTGCAGTCGATCTATCTGGCCACTTCACTCGCAGTGCAGGAAGATCTATCTCAGTTACCCAATCAAATTTCAGCTCCCTGCCATTACTACGTAGGCAAAGATGATAGTAAGTTTTTAGCCCTCGCTCTGAATTGGCAGGATCAGTCATCCTTAACTGTGCATCAGTTCGATCGAGCCGGGCACAATATTCACTTAGCGGCTGCGAATAAATTTTGTCAGCAGCTGATATTACAACTCACAGAGACACCTCAATGATCATCTCCTCTGCCCAGCTGTTTTCTTACCAGATCCCTCTGAATAAACTCCTTCCTGTAGGGAAGCAACGTATCGAACTACGCAGCGGACTCGTATTCAGACTCCAAGTGAGTGAGAATCCCCAAGCTGAGGTCACATCAGGCTTACGAACCGAATTGGTTGAAATAAGTCCATTATCGGGCCAGGATATCGATCGTCATCCCTTGATGGGCTTCAGTCAGGAAAGTCTGGATGATGTCAGCCAACAGCTAGCAGAAAGGCTCGAATCGCTCATAGGTAAGCCCCTAATCCATCTGTTGGATCTCGCCGAAGAGACCCAATATCCATCACTCGCATTCGGCTTGAGTCTGCTCTATTCCAAGCTCATCGGCCAGCTCGATGACAACGGCCTATCGCTTCAGAATACTAGAGTCGTTCCGCTTATCTATCGCGAGGAAGATGAGTCCATTAGCACCTTACAAGACCGAATCCGTTCCCTGCCAAAGGATATACGTTCGGTTAAGATAAAAGTCGCCCAGACCTCAATGGAAGAGGAGATCAAGCTTGTTCATCAGGTATTAGCCATAAGGCCCGATCTAAAGCTAAGACTCGATGCCAATCGGGGTCTCACCTTAGAGCAGGCCATCGACTTTGCCGCCTGCCTACCTATCGATGCCATCGAGTACATAGAAGAGCCTTGTATCGACCATAATGACAACCCAAACTTCTATCGAGCCATCGGCATGCCCTGGGCATTAGATGAGACACTCAACGACCCTAAATTCAAGTTTGAAATGCAGCCAGGTCTCACTGCACTCGTTATCAAACCTATGCTTATCGGCACCTTAGAGAAAATACAAAAATTACAATATGACGCCGACCATTATGGCGTACGTACCATAATAAGCTCCAGCCTAGAGGCCAGCCTGGGGATTGAGTCTTTAGCCAGATTAAATCAGGTCATGTCGCCGGATGAGATACCCGGGCTCGATACCTTGAGTGCATTTAGCGCCGATCTGATCATCGACTCCGGCAAGGCTAATTGCCTTAGCTTTAATGATCTCACCTTAATGAAATCTGCCTAGGTAAAGGAGGTCCCTTGCAACAAGCCCTTATTATCTCTCCCCTGCATCAGACGGCGAAAACTCATCCACAAACGATAGCGATACGCCAGCCCAGTAAGGGGGTCAGCGTAACACTCAGCTATTTAGAGCTGAGTCAGAGGGTCATGATACTCGGTGAGCAGCTTGAGGCCTCAGGTTTAAAAAGAGGAGACAGGCTCGCCTGTATTGACAGTAACTCCGTCGAATTAATCATGCTTTACTGGGCCTGTATTGACCAAGGCATACTCTTCTGCCCACTCTCACCACGCTTTCCATCTGCACAGATAACCCAGCTAGTGGAGAGATATGCATTAAGCCATGTCTGGGCGGGAAAGGTTCATCGGGACTTATTGACTCAGGGACCAGCTCATAAAACGATCTCCTTAGATTTTAGCCTGAAGAGCTATCCGCATGTAACCAAAGCGACACCAGCCCAACTCTATCCACCTCAACCCGTCAGAGTCGATTCCAAGCTAGCTGCCAACATCATTCTCACCTCGGGCAGCAGTGGTATACCTAAGGCCGCGTTGCACTGTCTCAATAACCATATTGTAAATGCTGAGGGCTCCCGCAGCTTCATTCCTCTTGAGCCTGGCGATAGCTGGCTGCTAACCTTGCCAGTGTTTCATATTGGTGGCCTAGCAATCATAAACCGCTGTGCCTTAGCTGGCGCATCGGTCGTATTACAAGATAGAGAGACAAAACTCTCGAAGCAATTAACCAGAGATAATATCACCCATCTTTCATTAGTATCGACTCAGCTGATCAGGATACTGAATCAAGATGCCAATAGTCTTAAACAGGTTAAAGCGCTACTCCTCGGTGGCGGGGCAATACCTTCAAATCTCTTAGACCAATTGGCAGCACTGAATATACGCAGCTTCACCAGTTATGGTATGACAGAGATGGGCTCTCAGATCACCACAGGTATTGCCAATAAAGACGGTAGTTGCGGTCATCTATTACCGGGCCGAGAACTTAAGATCCAAGATAACAAGATCTATGTCAGGGGCGAGTCACTCTTCTTGGGCTACCTCAAGCCTCATTCTCACTCCCTATCTCTTACAAGAAGTGAAAAGCAGTTAACATTGTCATTGGATCCGGATGGTTGGTTCTTTACCAAAGACAGAGGTTATTGGAACAAAGAAGGAAACCTATGCATCTTAGGCCGCTGTGACAACATGTTTATTTCAGGTGGAGAGAACATCCAACCCGAAGAGATAGAGAAGATACTTAAGCAACACCCAGATATTGAAGAGGCTATCGTATTTCCTCTAGCCAATGAGGAGTTTGGCTACTTGCCAGTCGCAATTATCAAGGGACATCTCCCAGAGCAAAGTGAACTTGATACGTTAGTCTGCAGTCAAGCTGCTCGCTTTAAACGCCCTCGAAAATATTATCATTGGCCAGAGGTCGAGCAAACGAGTTTGAAAGTATCCCGAAAACAGATAATTGAGGCGGTTTTAGGTCCTAGCGCCTAGGAACTAGGCTATCGGCATAAATGTTCCAGACATAAAAAAACCTGCCGCGGCAGGTTTTAATTTACTCTTTTAGGCTAGCAAGCTTTACGCTTCCATTCGGCCCTTGAGCTTGTTCATGGCATTTTTCTCAAGCTGTCTGATACGTTCGGCAGAAACCTGATAGGTTGCAGCTAGCTCTTGCAACGTTGTCTTATCTTCATTCAACCAACGGGCCTGAAGAATGTGTTGGCTACGCTCATCAAGGGTCTTGATAGCAGCCAAAAGGCGAGTTTGATTGTTGGCTTCTAAGTTATCAGTTTCGACTTGGCTCGCAAGATCTGAAGAGTGATCTTCAAGGTACAGAGCCGGAGCATAATCCTGAATGTCATCGTCACTATCACTGGCAAGGTCGAACGCAGGGTCTTGAGCCGCCATACGTGACTCCATTTCAGTCACATCGGACTTAGATACGCCCAAATTCTCAGCAACCATACCAACTTCAGCATCACTAAACCAACCAAGACGCTTCTTAGCCTTACGGAGGTTGAAGAACAGCTTACGTTGAGCCTTAGTGGTAGCCACTTTCACTATGCGCCAGTTTTTAAGCACATACTCATGAATTTCAGCTTTGATCCAATGAACGGCAAAAGAGACCAAGCGAACCCCAACATTAGGATCGAAACGCTTAACCGCCTTCATCAAACCAATATTGCCTTCTTGAATAAGATCAGCCTGAGGCAAACCGTAACCGGCATACCCCTTAGCAACATGAACAACGAAACGAAGATGGGACATAATCAGCTGCTTTGCTGCTTGTATATCACCTGTTTCCTGTAAACGCTTAGCTAACTCATACTCCTGCTCGGCTTCCAACATAGAGATGTTGTGCGCCGAATGGACATAAGCTTCTAGGCTACCGCTACCATGGGGAACCACAAGTGCCATTGTTTGCGTTTGATCAGTCATTCACGCTCCTATTCTTTCTAAATTTACTCGTCTAACAAATACAGCTAACAGTACATTCATCGATACACAAGACAGAGTGTAGCACCGACTTATTTCAACAAGATGAAAGTATTTGTTGCGGCTTGCCCTCTGTTAAATACCGAGGTAAAAAAGGGCAGGACGGAGAACTATCGGTGATCTGACAACTTATGTCAACACACCTGAGATGAAATAATTGCTACTAACTTATCTCTTTTTCCGACTTCTTTCCGAAAGCCTTTTGCTTACTAACTTCAAAGTGGACCTTCAAAGTTTTTAAAGACTATTTTAAAAACAGTTTTACCATGGTTCATTTTCGCCTCAAATGAATAGACAAGGCAAGTGAAGATTAGTTCATATAGCTCATACTTGTTACTGAAAGCTAAAAGGCTAGAAGCCTTAAAGCTGGATTCTGAAATTAATTCAGCATGAGGTTCAAGCCTAATTATGAAGGCTCAATCGCTCTCAGGTGGTGGCGAACAGAGAGATATGACCCCAGCCAACCTAAGAAAGAGGCAAGCCCTACTAGCTGACCAAGCTCCACCAATGACAGAGATTGCATCTGCAGTTTGCTCCCATATAAGCCCAATAATTCAGCCAATGCATTGTCGAGATACAAGACCAGAAGATTGATAATTATCCAAGCTAAGATGCCACCTATGATGCCATACCAGATCCCTGTATACAGAAATGGTCTCTGAATAAAGGCCTCTGTTGCACCTACTAGCTTCATCACTTCAATCTCAGTACGGCGATTAATAATAGCCAAACGTATGGTATTGCCTATCACGAGTACAACGGCCAACACTAATAAGGCCGCAATCGCTAACACAGTACGCTCGAGTAACTTAACTACAGCCTGTAATCTCTCCAACCACTCTATATCGAGTCGGCCAAAACTCACTTCAGGCTCCAGCTCTAATTTCTTGAGTAACTCTCGAGCACCTGTAGGACTCGAATATCTGAGACTCGGCGTCACAGTCACCACCGCCGGCAGTGGATTTGTATCTAAATAAGCAAGAGCTTCCCCGAATCCTGACAGAGTCTGAAACTCTTCGAGAGCCTGATCGCGATTGATATAATTCACTTCGCTGACTTCAGGGTACACCTTAATTCGGGTTATTAAGCTCTGAATGGTTCTCTCGCTGCGGGCATCGTCGACAAATAACGATATCTCGGCTGCGCTATTCCAGGATTGGGTTATCGTCTCGGCATTTTTAACTAAAACTTGAAGCGCAGCAGGCAGACTTAAGCTCACCCCCAACACAGCCATAGTCATGACAGAGGAGACAGGATTCCGCCAAAGCTCACCCATACTCCCCATTGCATGCTGTATATGGCGAATGAAGAACATCACAATACGGCCGGAGATAGGTAACTTGCTTCTGGTTAGCTGAGGCTTCTTGCTCATGTCATTCCCTGTGTGCCATTAGACATCATATTAATTTAAACGGTAAATGGACTTGCCGGAGCAGAAGTAAGCTCCTCCCCTCCTAACACTCGACCTTGCTTTAGGGTCAAGGTGCGATATTTCATTCTCGCTATCAGGCCTAAGTCGTGTGTCGCGATCAACACAGTAGTACCTGAGTCATTAAAGGTCTCGAATAAGCGCAGAATATCCATAGATAACTTAGGATCTAGGTTACCCGTTGGTTCATCGGCTAATAACAAGGGCGGCTTGTTTACAATAGCCCGCGCTATACCAACCCTTTGCTGCTCACCACCAGAAAGCATAATAGGGTGATGGCGCTCTTTACCATAGAGACCGACCATATCCAACGCCGCTAATACACGCTTTTTAATCTCGCCATGGGAAAAGCCTTCGATCACTAATGGGAGAGCGACATTATCGAAAACACTCTTCTCCATCAACAGGTGATGATTCTGAAAAATCATACCGATATCTCGCCTAAGAAACGGTACATCCTTTCGAGACAAGTTGGCAATATTATGTCCATTAATGAACACTCGGCCAGCATTAGCACGCTCAATTACAGTGATTAATTTAAGCAAGGTACTCTTACCGGCACCCGAGTGACCAGTTAAGAATGCCATCTCACCTCTTTGAAGATGAAAGTTAACATCAGTTAAGGCTTTCTGCCCACCCGGATAAACTTTACTAACCTGCTCAAATTGGATCATCTGTTTCTCATTTCCCTCTGAAAAGTGCCCTGGGTATTGAATAAATTATTTCTGCTCTTCACTATCTTGGGTAAAGAGCGCATCGATAAAGTCTTTTGCATCGAAAGTACGTAAATCATCTATCTGCTCACCGACACCAATATGACGTATAGGAATGCCGAACTTATCGGCAATGGCAAAGATAACTCCGCCTTTCGCCGTACCGTCCAGCTTAGTAATCGTAATACCCGTCACACCAACAGCCTTCTTGAAAAGATCTGCCTGACTAATCGCATTTTGCCCTGTGCCCGCATCTAAGGTCAACATCACCTCATGAGGGGCATTTTCATCTAATTTCTTCATCACCCGCACGACTTTCTTCAGTTCGTCCATCAGATGCGCTTTATTCTGTAAACGACCTGCCGTATCGGCAATCAATACATCGATGTTGCGAGCTCGAGCCGCCTGAAGTGCATCAAACAACACAGAAGCACTATCGGCTCCAGTATGCTGTGCCACTACTGGAATATCGTTTCTCTGCCCCCAAACCTGCAACTGCTCTACGGCTGCAGCACGGAAAGTATCGCCTGCTGCTAACATAACCGATTTACCCTCGGCCTGATATTGTTTGGCAAGTTTACCTATGGTTGTTGTCTTACCTACACCATTGACACCGACCATCAAGATAACGAAGGGACCGTCGCCACTATCCGGAACCAGAGGTATAGAGACAGGCTCTAAGGTTTTCTGCATCTCTTCGCGCAGTAGTTCATAGAGGGCCTCACCGTCTTTAAGCTGCTTACGGCTCGCTTGCTCGGTCAAACTTTTGATCAGGCGAGTAGTAGTCTCGACACCGACATCGGCGATCAGTAACTGCTCTTCGAGTTCTTCAAAAAGATCATCATCGATCTTCTTGCCCTTAAACAGACCCACAAAGCCACTACCAATATTCTCACTGGTACGTTTTAAACCTCGCTTCAAGCGGGCAAAGAAGCCTTCTTTAACGGGTTTTTCCTGTGGCTCGGGCTGCTTCTCAGCTTCTTTTTCTGCTGTGGCTTCAAGAGCCTCAGCTTCTCTCAAAGCAAGAGCTTCGGCTTCTTTTAAATCTAGTGCCTCAGCTTCCTGTCTAGCCTTTTCTAATTCAGCCTCTACAGCAAGGCGTGCCTGTTCAGCCGCTTCTTTTTCTACAAGCGCCGCGGCCTCTTTCTCAGCAAGAGCTTCGGCTTCTTGTCTGGCAAGAGCTTCAGCCTTTTTTAAAGCAAGAGTCTCAGCTTCTCTTAAATCAAGAGCTTCAGCTTCCTGTCTAGCCCTTTCTGCTTCAGCCTCTACAGCAAGGCGTGCCTGTTCAGCCGCTTCTTTTTCTACAAGCGCCGCAGCCTCTTTCTCAGCAAGAGCTTCGGCTTCTTGTCTAGCTAGAGCCTCAGCTTCAGCTTCTCTTAATGCAAGAGCCTCAGCTTCTTTTTCAGCAAGTGCCTCAGCTTCAAGTCTCGATTTCTCGGCTTGAGCCTCAGTGGTTAAACGTTCCTGTTCAGCCGCTTCTTTCTCGACGAGAGCCAGAGCCTCGGCTTCTTTGATAGCCAGCTCTTCTACTGTATCTGCAACTTCTACCTCTGGAGCTTCGACTTCATCTTTTGATTTATCTTTGCGAAACCAGGAAAAAAAACCTTTCTTTGCCATGTTTTATACCAGTGCTCTACTAACGGACTTAACTTTTAAACTGGATGGACTACCAAGTCTATTGATGTCAAAGCTCACGAAATCATCCAATCATGTATTTGTTTATCTTTATCTGATGTCTATATGCTGCTTATCTATAGCTCAGCAGTAAATAATCATTCAAATAATTACTTTATCGATGCCATACAGACAAACTAATTTAGGACCACATTATAACCACAAGAAAGGGGTAAATACGCAGAGAAACAAGCCTTTTCCAGCAATAACCTCAGGTTTTCACCATTTCAACTATCTTTGGGGTAAAATAACTGCCTTTCATTGGGCGAAATAGTCTACCACTTTCTCCCTTAAGACCAAAAATAGCTAAGCAGATGGGTAAAGAAATGGCGAGAAATAGACCTTCCAGTGGCCAAGTTAGAATCATCGCGGGCCAATGGCGATCGAGACGTCTGCCTATTCATGATCTTGAAGGCTTAAGGCCCACAACTGATAGAGTCAGGGAGACGCTCTTTAACTGGCTTGCAGGTGATCTGACTGGCGCTCGAATACTCGATTGCTTCGGCGGAAGTGGCGCGCTCTGTTTCGAGTCCCTCTCTCGCTACGCAAGCTATGCCAAGGTTTTCGAACTCCAGTCGAGTGCGGCAGAGCAACTAAAACAGAACTTAAGATCCCTCAAGTGTGACTCATCGATGGCCGATGTCATCAAGGGTGATACTCTTAAATTGTTGGAAATTGAGCCCCTCGAAGGCTTCGACATCGTCTATATCGATCCCCCATTTAGAAAAGATCTCGCCGAGAAAAGTATTCAGTTGATCGCTGAACATAACTGGCTCAAAGAAAATGCTCAGATTTATGTAGAGACAGAAAGCGAGCTGGAAAACCTAAGCGTACCGTCTGACTGGGTACAGTTAAAAGAGAAGAAAGCGGGTCAAGTTATCTATCGCCTGTATCAATATCAGCCTTAAAGACTTTTAGAGCTACGAGCTACGAGCTACGAGCTACGAGCTACGAGCTACGCAGATTAGCGCTGCAATTTGCGATTAAAAAAGTATCTTAAGAGAAAAATGACGTTTATTAACTTTTTTATCATACCGGGTAAGGCTATCACCCTCTTTGCCTGGTTATTGATGACCTATAATTTAATTCAGCCCTTCGAAGGCAACCTCGCCGTGATCCTGTATATTTTATTTGCTGTAACCCTGTTTATGCACGGATTTCAGGTTGTCATCTTCCATACTCTATTCAAATCTCAGCTAACGCTGCGCAAAAGCGATTATCTAAACGTATTCGCCTTCGGCATATTTAGCCTATTAAGCTATCGACAACAGACCCTTTTGTCAGTTAACAAAGGTAAATAACTTTCAGTCAAACTTTTGGTAGTTCCTAGCCATTTCCATACGGAAAAACACCTTCATCAAATTGATTTATAAAGAGAAAAAGCATAATCAAACCAATAATTAGCATTACTATGAGATAAATCAGTGCTTCTGCTTTATCGTGAAGTTTTATTATATCTCCATTAATAGATCGCGCATGATTTAATTCCTCACGTAATTTTTTAATTCGCTCTCTAGCTTCAACTAAGCACTCTTTAACCTCTCTTGTAAGGACCTCTTTGGATCTGTCAATATCTTGTATTGCCGCACCATGTTCTGCTGAAATTTGAGTTTTTTGTTTATCCCATTCCTGCTGAATCGTCGCCCTCATGCGCCAGACAAAGAAAATCGCAGCCGCTAGTAATAAACTCAGAAAGCCTAACCAGAGATCAACAGAACGCTTGCTTTACACTGTCTTTAATAATCTGCACAGCATTGTCGGCATCAATTTTTTGTTGAATTTGAGCAAGCTGGT
This sequence comes from Shewanella psychrophila, assembly GCF_002005305.1. Taxonomy (NCBI): domain Bacteria; kingdom Pseudomonadati; phylum Pseudomonadota; class Gammaproteobacteria; order Alteromonadales; family Shewanellaceae; genus Shewanella; species Shewanella psychrophila. Next base: position 319,812 of record NZ_CP014782.1, on the reverse strand, counting down.
TACTGACATCACCAACCTTGTTATCGATCCCATGGGTATATTCTTCGAATACCAGCTGCTGCTCAGCAGTAAAAATAGCGGACGAACTTGGAGTATCTGCACTCGCCAAAGTAGATACGAAAATAAGCAGGTTGCTAAAATAAAATGATATCTAGTGCGGAGAATACTCATAACGACGATCAATGGTTAAATGATGCAGCCTTTAAATCAGTAATAAACTGAAAATAAAAGATTTTTATTGTGACCAGTAAAAATACAACACCGTATCATCGAAGAGAAAACTACTAAATGTAACTGCGGCTATGACCTTCCAAAGCAGGGATGCTTTGGCAGAGCATACAGGGACCGTACTCGCTGCGAGTCATAGAAGTAGTTACATATAAGCCTGCTGCAAGCAATTAATGATAATCGACTTATGCCTTAATTAGCGCCTGCTCAATACCGAAACGTAACAAAGGAAACCTGCATCCTTACTATGCAGTGCGTCTCCCTTGTATTAGCAAAACAATAAAATACAGCCCGCCGACTATCGCGACTAATGTGCCTGCCGCTATCTGGGATGGATATACCAGATTCTGGCCTAACCAGTCTGAAAACACCATCAAGCTGGCACCGAGTATGGCTGCTGTTGGGATTTGTAACTCAGCCTTTTTGGCGCCTAAAATCACCGCCATATGCGGCGCGAGTAAGCCGACAAACGCAACAGGCCCCATGGTGGCAGTAACTATTGCGCACAATAGTGCCACGCAAGAGAGTAACGAAATAAAGGCGCAAGGTACGTTCAGCCCTCTGGCCTTAGCAAATTCCCGCCCCGCCGAAATCAGTGTCAGCCAGCGCGACGTTAATAAGGCAAAGCCGATTAATAACACCACGGCAGCGGTGAGCACGAGCGCCGATACTGGGGTGACTCTATAGGTTGAGCCAGCGAGCCAACTTAAAATGGTATAAGAGGTTTCATCGCCTCGCGCCAGAGCAAATTGCACCATGGCCTCGATAAGTGCGGTCAAGGCAATACCGATTAACACCAACATGGAAGGCGCATATTGGTGCCGTTTTCCCAGAAGCAACAGCAGTCCCAAGACCGACATGCTGCCCATAAAAGCAATGGCCGGAGTACCATCGAAGATGTTCAATCCCAGGAAGATAGTCCCGCCAACTAAGGCCAAGGTTGCCCCGGCCGAGATCCCCAATATATCCGGGCTAGCTAACGGGTTATAGATCAACCTTTGCAGCAAGACACCAGCGACGGCAAGACCTGCACCCGATGCGATAGAGGTCAACAATCTCGGCCAGCGGATCTGCCAACCGAAGGCGTCAGGAAATGAGAACAGCCAGACAATCTCCTGCTCCACGGTTGCTCTAGAGATAAACAAAGAGATGACCGCCAAAGCCAGTAAGCACAATGACATCAATGGCAGAACCTTGGGGCTCATCTGATAACGGCTCTTAGGCAAGGAAAGGGACAGTTGATCTTGCGCTCCCATCTTGCGCCGTGTGAACCAGATTAGCGCAGGAGCCCCGATTAAAGCGGCGGCCGTTCCCGATGGCACGAGATCAAAAGTATAGGTGCTCATCAGCATGGCCAATGCATCGGTAACCACCAGCACCAGAGCACCAAGTAACATGCTATAAAACAGCTCATCTTTCGGAGTTCTGGCCCCGAGTTGTCTGGCGATATTTGGCGCAAGCAGGCCAATAAAACTGATCACACCTACGGCAGTGATAGATGAGGCAACCAGCCACAGCCCTAGGGCAAACAAGCCTAAAAAAACGGGGATAATATTTAAACCCCGAGCCGCAGCGCCAGTTTGCCCCATACGCAGTAAAGACAAGACCCGCGGAGCAAAGATAAAGACAAGCACTGCAACAGAAAGCTTTGGCACTAACCATTGAACTTGCTGCCAGCCATTTTGAGCCAGATCACCAGCTCCCCAGATAAACAGATTTTTCGCATATTGATCGTTAAGTAAAATAATCGCCGTCGCTATAGCACCCAGCAGAATATTGACCGCCATGCCAGCAAGTACCACAGGCAGTCCTGACATATTACGGATACCCGTAATTAAGATCACTAACCCCAGAGTCAACATGGCACCGATCATGGCTGCCAGTGAAGCATATTCACCGACAAAGCCGGGAAACCATACATTGAGTACCACTAAGGCTAACCAGGCCCCCGAGGCCGTACCTAAGGTGAGAGGAGAAACCAGAGGATTTTGGGTTAACTGCTGCATCAAGCTGCCCACTAAGCCTAAAGTGGCTCCTACCATGATGGCCATGGCGATACGTGGCAATTGAGACTCGACAAACATGATCTCATCGAAGCTGTTAGCCAACAGATGACGCTGGGAGAAATCTATAAGTAGATGCCATTGGCTTGATAGCGAGATTTGAGTATCGACCTGCGCAGACATTGCAGTCATGAGCAGTAAAAATAGTAGCGTTGTACTGTAGCGAAGAAGTTGATATTTGTGCATTACAGGTTTGACTCACCCTTTTTATTTGATACTAAGGCTTGAGTCACCCTAGGTTTAACAGGCGCAATCTCAAGCAGGCTATCAGTGAGTGCTTGAGCCATATATTCGATAGATATGGCACCGCCGTAGTTCCAGGCCGACTCGACACTGTTCATCTTCTTAGCCCGAACGAAAGGCATGGCTTGCCACATCACGCTTGAGTCCAACTGAGGTTCTTGAGCAAAAGGACGGAAATATAAGGCAATCCCCTCACCCACATGGCGCAACTCTTTCAAGCGCTTTTGTCTCGCGCCCCATTGTGAACGGCCTTGAGCAATGGCAGGCTCAATACCCAACAAAGAAAGTGCATATTGTGAGGTGGAGTTATCACCATACTGATAGATAGAGGTCATGCTAGCGAAACGAAAACTGGTCACCTTAGGCAAGTGTCCTGAATATGCCACAGCTAACTTTTCCTTCATCTGTTCTATGTTTGCGTTCATTTTCGCTAACCTTTGAGCGGCTACCTCCTCCCGTCCTAGTACCTTAGCGATCTGTTTGAAATTGTCGATGGCGGCCTTGGCATTATCGTGATGTTCGCTGTAGGTCTGAAAAAACAGCACTGGCGCTATCTGCTCCAGCTTAGGTAAGAGGTCGAGCTGAGGCGATGCTATGATGATCACATCAGGCTTCAAGGCAGCCAAACGCTGAAAATTAGGTTCGACTCGGGTACCGATATCCGACACGGATTCAGGAACTTGAGGTTTCATCACCCACTCACGATAACCGTCGATGTCCGGCATGGCGATAGGAGTGATGCCCAGCTCCAGCACCTGCTCCGCCACATCCCAATTCAACACGGCAACACGGTTTGGTACTTGAGCTAACGTCTGCAGGCCTCGGCTATCTTGAATTTGAACAGGGGCTTGAACCTCTGCCAGACTCCCCCAAGACACCAACACCATTGTAACTAGCAACACAGATCTGGCTAATATTGCGTTTAACTGAGTCACTAACATACGACAGCGACCTTATGATCTTGCTCCGGATGATCCATGAGTCTGACGGGTGTCGAATAGAGATCCGATAGCAGCTGTTCATCGAGCAAGACATCCACCTCCCCCTTAAAGGCTATTTTTCCCGCCTTTAGCGCCACAATTTGAGTTGCAAAGCGCAAGGCTAGATTAAGATCATGCAAGATGACGATCACCCCCTTGCCTGTATTCTTATTTAACTTGCTTAATAGCTCCATCAATTGATATTGGTGATGAATATCTAAGGCCGATGTTGGCTCATCCAATATCAACAAGTCAGCCTGTTGTGCCAACAACATGGCGACCCAAGTTCGTTGACGCTCACCACCAGAAAGTTGATCGGCTAAGGTATCTTTAAACGCCTCAACTCCGGTTTCTTTCATCGCTTGAGCTATAATCTCATCATCCTCTTTACGCCAGCGCCCTAGAGCGCCGCGCCAAGGGAAGCGTCCCAAGCGTACTAACTCTGCTACGTTCAGTCCTGCCACTTCCGGCAATTTTTGCGGTAAATAAGCCACGGTTTGGGCTAGCTGCTTAGGGCTATAATCTGACAGGAGCTTGCCAGCTAATTTAACTTTCCCTTCTTCCGGGGAAAACTGATTAGCGAGCAGATTGACCAAAGTCGACTTGCCGGAGCCATTATGGCCGAGCACCACAGTAAGGGCGTGGGGATCTATCTCTAGGGCATCGATATCCAAAATGGTACGTTCCCCACGTATCACTCTGATATTATTGAGTTCATACATCTTTACTTCTTCTTAAACGAGGGCAATTGTCACACAGGACACCCGATTTAGTCTTGTATACGGAACAACAGCTGGTGCGGCTCAATTTGAGTTTATTATCTAATTTAGACAAATACAGTGATGCCAAGTGCTTGTCTGAGATATTAAACGCCGCTAGCCAAAGTTTTGCGTGGTGTAAGATAAACCCATCGCTCATCTCCAAATGTCGTTGCTGCACTTGGAGTAACTTAGCCAGCAGAGCGTCGGCAACTAGATGCTGCACAAATCCAGGGCGACAACGTATCCAATGATCGAGTTCACTCCTGTAGTGCTCAAACATCTGAGACAGTTGTTGACCCGCCTGACTTATCAACCCCTCATAGTCACCTTGAATACATTCGGTGTTATCGAAGCTGAATCCGGCAATGAGATCGCCTTTATGGTGTTGAGCCATATTACTCAGGTTTGGCAGCGACTTCATATTATAGATGGCGACAAATGCCAGATAGAGAGGCTGCCATGTGAGCAGATCCCAGCTGCGAGTCAGCCAATATACCTTTTCTGCCTCGGGAGTGCTGGTTTGTAGATCAAGATAAAGAGACTTAATTTGCGGCAGGTTCGAGCCTCGCAGTGAAATCATCCCCTTGAGTGAGCGGCCAAGTTCCCCCTTAAGGTAAGGCGTCACTTGCTCACATTGCTTAAAGAGTTGCTCGAAATCAGCTTGGCTCACATCTTTCTCCAAAAATCTGTTTGGGGGAGCTCCCTTTCTCCAAAAATCTGTTTGGGGGAGCTCCCTTTCTCCGCCAGCCTCGATAGCAGGCTAGAAATTATATTTAAAATTCAACTCGACGGTGCGCTCTGCGCCATACCAGCAGTTCATCGAGTCGTAGCAGGTATAATATTCCTCGTTGAATAGGTTATTAGCAATCAGCGTCATGCTGGCGCCATTTAAGTTGCTACTCAATGTACTCAGGTCATAACCAAGGGAGAGATCCACTAAGGTGTATGATTCAACTGTGTCGGTGTTCATAGCATCCATCTGCATTTCACCAACATAACGCACACCACCACCGATACGCGCACCACTGAGCACACCAGAATTTATGTAGTAATTACTCCATAGTGTCGCCGTGTGCTCAGGCACATATATGGGCGCCTTTCCCTGTAGATCGTTACCACTATCTTTAGTGATCTCCATATCGATATAGGTATAACTGGCTAAAATATCGAAATTGTCCGTCAGGTACCACTGGCCCTCTAGCTCAACTCCTTGGGATTGCACCTCGCCGACCTGGAGTTTATTCCCCCAAGGATCACTTGGATCTGACATCAGGGCGTCGCTTTTAACGATATTAAAATAGGAGACACTGGCCGTTATATCCTGAGCTGGTGAGATGTACTTGATCCCTGCCTCAAGCTGCTCACCGAGTTCAGGCTTGTAAGAACTACCATCGGACTTAGTGCCGGCCGCAGGCTCAAAACTCGTGGCATAGCTCATAAAGGGGGAAACACCATTATCGAATTCGTACATAGCACCGACACGGTAGGAAAACTGGTCATGATTAGCTTCCGGTTTGTTGCTATCACCTATATATTGGCTCGATGCGCTAAAGTCATCGAAGCGGCCACCGGCGATCAGGATAAGCTTATCTATACGTAGCTGATCCTGGAAGTAAAAGCCCAGTTGCTCCAGATCAACATCTTGCTTGGCATCATAAGTAGAGGTCAGTTGACTTGGATCTATCATGTCATTATTTGGGTTGAAAATATTGAAATCGCCAAACTGACTCGTAGTACCAAACTCTGAGTATGCAGAGCTTCCGCTCATCTTCTGATAATCGACACCGATCAGTACATTATGTTCTACATTGCCGGTATAGAAACTGCCTGATAGCTGGTTATCAACCGTATAACCGCTAGAGTCTTCATCTGTGCTGTAGATATTTCTGTCTAAGTTACCTGTAACGGGATCGAAGTTACCCGCCTGATGATAGGTATTCTCCTGATACAGCTGAGCGTCCAGATAACGGAAACTCTGCAGGAATGACCAATTATCGTTAAACTCATGATTTAACTTATAACCTGCCATCCAAAATTCACGCTCGAAAGTGCTCCAGTTTTGATCACCGGCAAAGGTCGATGGGCTGGTACTGCCAGCTCGATTATCATAGATCATTCCCGAAGCAGGCAATGATGAGTTCATCCCCATAGCAGGGTCATTCTGATAATAAAGATTGAAATTGATATAGGTGCTATCTGATATGTTCCAATCTAAAGAAGGTGCAAAAACGTAACGCTCCTCTTCGGTATGATCCACCTGGCCATCTTTCTTACGCGCCAGAGCAACGACACGATATGAGAAGTTGCTGTCACCAATCTGGCCCGTAGTATCGATCGAAGCTTCCATCAGGTTATCTGATCCTGTGGCTGCAGTGATCTCGGTACTACTCGTGGTTTGAGGCGTCTTAGCAATCATATTAACCATGCCACCCGGTGGCATAGAGCCATAAAGTACAGAAGTAGGCCCTTTAAATACCTCCACCTGCTCGATAGCGATAGGATCGATCTGAGGTTGCAGGTTCCAGCCCGTGAGCGACTGAAGCACCAGGCCGTCGTAGTAGCTCTGGTTAACATCAAAACCACGAATATTGAAAGTGTCATACATGGTCACCGCGCCACCTTTTTGCTCGGTAGTCACGCCTGGAACATATCTTAGTGCCTGGTTTAAAGACTTAACACCTCTCTCCTTCAACAATTCGCTATCGATGACTGTTATCCCCTGAGGAGTATCTTCAGGACGTAGCGAGGTTTTAGTCGCTGTGTTGCGATATGCCTGACCGAGAACGGTAATGGTCTCCATCTGAGGAACTTCAATCACAGAGTCATCTGACTCCTGCGCGTTGACAGACTGGGTGTACGACAATGAAGCCATAATAGCCGTTGCCAGAACGGTGCGATGAAATATCAGGTTGCGCTTACTTGAGACCATGAAGCCCTCTACTAAATTCAGGTTAGGCTTCTCAACAGCAGACTGAGTTGCTTATGAGAATATAAATGAGAATGATTATCAGGTGTGGATAATATAGTCTTTAGCAGAGATAAAATTAACAATTTGGTGCATGGGAATGTAAATATTCAATTTGTTGGTCATTTCGGGAGGAAAATCACAATATCTATACGCGTAGGGATAATCAGTAGCTCAGCATTATGACAAACATCTAAATTTCAGTTACATGGTTTTAAAGTTCAGGTAAAACAGGCTTAAACTTTCCTCTCAACAGGAAGCCAGTATTCCATCTCGGTATGGGCCTCATTGTCTCTCTCCTCTATGGCACCATAGGTTTCAAGCTCTAAACCTTCGACTCCCGAGTATCCTGATTCGGGTAACCAGGTACAGATCAGCCACTCAACCACATGAGAAAAACCACTAATAGCCCCAGTATATGAGACAACTGCATACTCTTGAGCCGGTATCTCTAACGGATTCAAAGTTTGTAGAACTTTCTGGCCATCCCATTTAATAGTCTGACTTTCAATCCCGGCCCAATAGTTAATAAGTGGCTCAGCCACTATACGGGTATCGACGACACCTATTAGCTCACTAGCAGATACCAACTGAGCATCCAGAATATCATGCAACTTTCGCCAAGTTTCCGGGACTATGGTAGAAAAATCTGGAGAATCTGAGAGTACCCCCTTGATGGGCGAAGATACTCCTAGGATGCTGAATGCGGGTCTATATTCGATACGCGTCTGCAGAAATGCACTGTCCACAACACTAGAGGAAGCCAAATTCGTTAGCTTGGTCAGCGGATTTCTCAAGCCGACTCTCACCCCCCTGAGCTTATATTCCCTCGGGCTGGAACCGAAAAACTGCTTAAAGGCACGACTAAAACTCACTTCAGAGTTAAATCCAAGCTCATAGGCTATATCGAGCATACGCTCACCACCAGTGATCATACGCTCAGCCGCCAGGCTCAGCTTCAGCTCACGAACATATTGAGCAACACTCAAGCCAGTTTGGCTCTGAAACACCCTCTGTAGCTGCCATCTCGACCAGCAACTCTGTTCGGCTAACTCCTCTAATGAGAGGCTCTTATCCAAATTATCATGAATATACTCCAGTACTCCCTCGATACGAGTGAGAGGTGAACGATTTGACATAGACCTCCCCGGTAAAAGTAAGATGAATGATTGAACATGAGGTTTAATACCTATAGATATAACTGAACCAAGCCAGCAGATACGAGATGAGTTATTAGCCTCTTAGTATATTAACGCATAATGATACAAGCTGGTACAAACTCATACAGAGCTACAACAAGCACAAAAAAGCCCCGTAGCACAAGCTATGGGGCTTACGTTATTCTATAAAGAGCCTTAAGGTTTATCCCTTAGGATAAACGTGTGCCACACCTTTGTGACAGTCCACACAAGTCTTGCGCTTATCGGCTTCTTTCTTGAAGTTACGTTCGTGCATTCTCTTCGCCATCTTCTTCATCGTTTCAGGCTGATTCTCGTAAATACGAGTATGGCAATGCTGACAGTTAGCAGAATCATTAGCACGGAAGTATTTAAGCGCGTGATCGGCTTGTTCCTTACGGTTTGCATCTAACCATTCTTGGGTATTGAAGCCATCGATAGTTAGGAACCCATAGAGATCTTTAGATACGATAATCTTTTTAATCATGTACTTAACTGGATTGTGTGGAAGGTGACAATCTTGACATTGAACCGTCACACCAGCATTTCCTCCGCCGTGTGCAGAAGCCAACACTTCATCTTTCAAAGAGTGGTTACTATGACAAGACATACAGAACTCATCTGTACTTGTCGCATGTAAAGTTTGTTGTGTAGCAAAATAGCCAACAACACCGACTACAATACCAACCACAAGTAGGGCTAATATTGAATATTTCGCACTTGGTTTAAATAGGGCACGCCAGTTCATCACTCTTCTCCGTAAAATATGATTTTTATTGAGTACTTAGCTTTTTATTTTTTACTACCTAGTAACTAGTACTTATTATTACTTCATCTCTATGGCAGAAATTATAAACCAGATCTTACCACCTGATCTGAGAGAAATAGTGCAAATGAGATCTAGCTCTAACTCTATTTGCTAAATAGAGAAAAATGCACTTAGTTCAATTTATATTCACTATAGCTAAAGTTAATTCAAACCCATGCATTTAGCAAGGGCGCACGCGTAACAAGCTGATAATTAACACATTTTACATGATTTTATAGGTCGAAATATTTTATTTATCCCTTTATTGACCTCGATCAAAAAAAAGATTTTCAAAGTTTGAAACTTTTTATATAATTACTGGGTCTATTAGAACAACACACTATTCATTTAACGAATTAAGAGCGAGAAATGTTGAAGCAAATTACACATCTTGTATTAATCATCTCTTTGGTGGGGCAATTTTTGCTTACACCAGTGATGGCTATGCCGAGATTTTTGCATGCATTTACTCACTCTCATATGGCAGAAATGGGCAGTTCTGATGCATCTATGAAGATGTCCATGGGACAAGTCCAACAGAGCTCAACACTCACATCAAAATTTACATCCCCCTCTGATTCAGACACAGGCTCGAAAGCTGAGATGATCATGAAACATGGTGAGAAAGAATGTGACATGATGGTCGCGAATCTGACGACTAGTGATAGCGATATCCTTATCGACTGTGATGCCCTATGTGAGATGATGGGCTCAGGAGGATGTATCTCCCACTGCGCCAGCGCTAGTGGCATCTTAATTCAAGCTCAATTCTCTCTGTCATCACCAGAATCCAACGGTAAAGTTCAGACACTATCATGGTCAGCTCAAACCTCAGACCTCGCAACGTTTAATCCCCCTCCAATTTGGACAAGTTTAACTTAACCGTTTAAAGCTTGGCGCCTAGGCATATTGCTAAAGTCGCACCCAAAACAATTTATTATATTTTTGCCTAAAGACAGAGCCTAATGCCGTGTCTATGAAGGTGCTCTTCACTATTATCTTAAGAGCCCCATAGTCAGCCGCGTTATAGATCTTGCTCCTGTCTAGGCATAGTTCCAATTGGAGTCTATTATGAAAACATTTATCACAGTTGCAGCCTTAGCCCTTATAAGTTTAACTAGCTTCTCATCTTCAGCTGCCAGCGTCTCTTTTCCAGATTCACTCTCAGTTACAGGCATCAATGGAGAAACGAAGTTTGGCACCCACGAAATACAGCTTGCCGAGGGTAAAAACTTAATCGAACTCAAGTATCACGACATCTTCGAAGTTAATGCCGATGACTCGGGGGCTTGGGTAAAATCTGCGCCTCTCTACCTAATCATGAGCTCTGTTGAGCAAGCTCAATATCAAGCAATGACTCCGGTTATAGATACCGAAGATGAAGCCTACGACTTTATCGATAACCCAGTGATCACCCTCACTAGATCCCTAGGAGAGAGCAAAGATGTAACCTTGCTGACTCACCACCAGCTGATGGCTCAGCTTCTACTGGCAAAGAAATAAGCCGGTCATATCTAAGCCATTTCAATAGTTAACTTTGTTGAAATGGCTGGGTAGTTATTTTTAGATTTAGATACAATTAATGAAGCAAAATTGAGCCAGTAACAGATATCGACAGAAAATATTGACCTTGTTGAAGTGAAGAATTCATCGAGCTTAAACCGAGAAATGTGAATTCAGTCAATGTACTATTACTCGCTCATGTTAGACTAGCCATAACTCATTATTGGATGTTTATGTTTACCCTTATTCGCCGTCACACATTGATAGCCTTTACCCTGCTCGCTATGCTGAGCCAAGGGCTGCTATCTAATGGGTCTCTGATGATAGGAAAGGCGCAAGCACATGAAGCCATGATGTCTGGTTCACACCATACACAAATGATGAGCATGAAAGATGGAGTTGCTTGCCACTCGGAACAGACAGATAACATCCCCCAATGCTGCGACTCAGAGCAACTCAACGTAGTGCTTCCCGACGAAGCTCAGAGCTGCTGTAACGGCAACGGATACTGCCAGGGCGATTGTAATCATTGTCTCGTTATCTCGGTGACAGGCACTCTTTTCGATACTAGATCTTGGCCAGGATTTAGTCCCTCTGAGTTAGCATTGGCCACTCAAATGCCTCATTTCCATTCAATCTCTATCACTAAAGATATCAGACCTCCCATAGCTTAAAAAACAGGACTTAAGATGCTTGTATCTTAAATCCAGTAGTCCTATCGACTGCTTACTCAGCTATACCTTTAAGACAATTATTCGATTCGATTAATAATTAGATTCTTAACAGCACGATTTGTTCTGCCTGTCAGACTATCGATTTATTATGCTTGATTAAGACTGTTATTAATTGTGATTAGTTTTATATTAGCCGTTACTTGTTTTCGATCTATTAGATCAAACCTGACGGCCGTCTATATGATGGATTTTATAAATGAAACCCCTTATTAGCCTTATTTTATCTGCCTTTATCTTAGTTTCAGTTGTACCAGCTGTATCTGCGCATGACCATTCACAGCAGCAAGAACATGCTCAACATCAAGAAATGAAGGCCGATCATGCCTGCCCTATGCATCCTGAGATAACGGGACAAAAAGGTGATACTTGTCCTAAATGCGGTATGAGCTTAACAGCCATGAAAGCCAGTTCTCATAAAGGCCAAAGCTGTGATAACTGCCCTCATCATAAGGCTACGGCTCATGAAAACGGTGTATCTGCAGATACCCATGCTTGCCCGATGAATCCGTCAATCACCGGGAAAGAGGGTGATACATGTCCTAAATGCGGCATGAACTTAGAGCCCTTGCAAGCCAAGGCAGATACTAAACCAGCAGTTCACCACAAACACTAATTTTGAGTGGAGATGAGGCATCATGAGTCAATTTGAAATGAACAAACGCAAAAAACTAGCCTACCTGCTCAGCCTATTTATGGTTGTGACACCGCAGTTAGCCCATTCTCAGTCGCTGATAGCTCAGAGCCCAGCTACTGAGCATAACCACACAGAAGGACATGAAGCGATAACCTATTCATGCCCTATGCATCCTGAAATTACCAGCCATGAAGCAGGCACCCGTTGTTCTATCTGCAACATGTACCTCGTGGAAGAGGAGGAGGAAGAGAAAGGAGATATAGAGCACTCGGCCCATAACATGAGTGAATCAATCCCAGAAGACCACTCGGGCCACGAACATATGGCTCAATCGGCAATCACTCCTGCTGACACAGTATTTAGCAGCGCTAAGCCAGCCTCGCTCGATGACGGTGGCACAATAAAATATGTCTGCCCTATGCATGCACATATCATCAGCGATGTGCCGGGTACCTGCCCAATCTGTGGTATGAATCTGGAAAAGGTTGAGATAGGTGGTAACGGCAAAGAGATCCAGATAGATGTCTCTGGTGGCATGCAGCAAGCCTTGGCTCTAAAGGTCGCTAGAGTAGAAAAAGATACTTTATGGAAATTTGTTCAGACAGTAGGCCAGATTGATTATGACGAGAGTAAAATCAATCATATCCACGCCAGGGTTACTGGTTGGATCGAGAAGCTGACTATCAAGTCTGTCGGTGACAAGATAACTAAAGGGCAACTCTTGTATGAGATCTACTCACCGGATCTGATCAACGCACAGGATGACTTCCTACTCGCCCAAGATACTTTGAGACGTACGGGGAAAAATGCCAGTTACCAAGATTTACTCAGAAAAGCAGGCCTAAGATTAGAATTACTTGGCTTAAATAAGAGCCAAATAAAGGCATTAGCAAAATCAAAGAAAACTCAATATCGAGTGCCCTTCTACGCCGAGAGTGACGGCATAGTAAAAGAGTTAACCATCAGAGATGGTATGTATATTCAACCCGCTACCGAGATAATGTCCATAGTCGACCTCTCTAAAGTCTGGGTGATCGCCGATGTCTTTGAAAATGAGCAAAGCTGGCTCGCAGTAGGTCAAAAAGCCGAAGTTTCTGTACCTGCCATGGGGATCAAGGGCATCAAAGGTAAGATTGATTATATCTATCCTGAGCTAGATCCTATCACCCGTAGCTTACGGGTCAGAATTGTGGTTCAAAATCACAATATAGAGCTAAGACCAAACACTTTAGCCAAGATAGACATCTTCGGTGGCCCCAATGAAGATGCTCTAGTGATCCCTCAAGAGGCTCTGATCCAAACGGGTAAAGAGAACCGCGTCATAGTAAAGCTGGAAAATAACAGCTTTACCGCACGTAAGGTCACAGTGGGTATGCTAAGCCAAGGCAAGGCCGAGATTATCGATGGTTTGAGCGAAGGTGAACGTGTGATCACTTCCGGTCAGTTCTTACTCGATTCAGAAGCCAGTCTCAAGGGCAGTTTAATGCGCCTGAGTAGCGGTCATCAGCACTAGGAGGATTTATCATGCTTAAAAACATTAATGACGAAGCCTCTATTGGCAGCTACGATTTGATATTGGGGGACTCTTCTCATGCTTAAGAAAATCATCGAAGTCTCTATAAAACAAAGGTTAATGGTGCTTATTGTCACCATAATGATCACTGTCTGGGGCGTACAGGAGCTAAGAAATACGCCCTTAGATGCCTTGCCAGATCTCTCAGACGTACAAGTTATTATCAAGACGCCATTCCCAGGACAGGCACCTAAACTGGTCGAAGAGCAGGTCACGTATCCGCTATCTACCGCCATGTTGGCTGTTCCGGGAGCCAAGACTGTTCGTGGTTACTCCTTCTTTGGCGACTCATATGTCTATGTCATCTTCGAAGATGGCACGGATATCTATTGGGCTCGCTCTCGAGTTTTGGAGTATCTGAATCAAGTGGGTAGCCGTCTACCCCAGGGGGTTCAGCCATCTTTGGGACCGGACGCTTCCGGAGTGGGTTGGATTTTTGAGTACGCTCTGGTGGATAGATCCGGTAATTTAGATCTTTCACAGCTAAAGAGTTTGCAGGATTGGTATCTGAAACTTGAACTTCAAAGTGTGGCTGGCGTTTCCGAAGTCGCCACCGTAGGTGGCATGGAACAAACTTACCAGATCGTTATAGAACCCGATAAGTTGGCCATCTATAAGCTAGATATAGCAGCCATAAAAGATGCCATATCTAAGTCAAATACCGAAGCCGGTGGCTCAGTTATCGAGATGGCCGAAGCCGAATACATGGTTCGCGCCAAAGGTTATCGTCAAACATTGGATGATTTTCGGGAGATCCCTCTCGGGATAACCAGCCCGTCGGGAACGCCTTTATTGCTCAAGGACGTTGCTACCGTACGTAAAGGCCCTGCATCACGCCGCGGCATCGCCGAGCTAGATGGTGAAGGTGAAGTCGTCGGTGGCATAATAATCATGCGCTACGGCGAGAATGCCTTGGCCACTATAGAAGCGGTTAAAGATAAGCTAGAGCAGCTAAAAGCAGGCCTACCTGAAGGGGTAGAGATCATCCCGACCTATGACAGATCTCAATTGATCGAAAGCTCAGTGGAAAACCTGTTTCATAAGGTGATCGAAGAGATGTTTGTGGTTGGCTTGGTCTGCTTGCTGTTCCTGATGCATGCACGTTCGACATTAGTCGCCGTGATTACTTTGCCGTTGGCGATACTCATTGCATTCATAGTAATGAATAAAATGGGCGTCAACGCGAACATCATGAGCTTAGGTGGCATCGCCATTGCCATAGGCGCAGTAGTCGATGGCGCGATTGTCATGATCGAGAATATGCATAAGCACTTGGAGCATTTCGAACAAGAAAATAAACGCCGACCAGACATAAAGGAGCACTGGAAGCTGGTAGCAGAAGCCTCGGTCGAAGTGGGTCCTGCCCTATTCTTCTCCTTGCTGATCATTACCCTGAGTTTTATGCCGGTATTTGCTTTGGAAGCTCAGGAAGGCCGACTCTTTAGCCCACTGGCTTACACAAAAACCTTCGCTATGGCTGCAGCTGCAGTGCTGTCCATCACGTTAGTGCCTGTACTTATGGGCTTCTTTATCCGAGGAAAAATCCCCAAGGAAACCAGCAACCCCATCAGCAGGTTCCTAATAGCCCTGTACAAGCCCTCTTTGACTCTGGTTCTTAAGTTTCCAAAGATGACATTGGTCGTCGCGCTAATCGCACTCTTGAGTGCCTGGTACCCAATGAGCAATTTAGGTAGCGAGTTCATGCCAGAGCTGGATGAGGGCGATCTGCTCTATATGCCTACAGCTTTGCCAGGTATCAGTGCCAGTAAGGCTGCAGAGATACTGCAACAAACCGACAGGTTAATTAAGACAGTTCCGGAAGTGAAGCGTGTATTCGGCAAGGTAGGCCGTGCAGAAACGGCGACGGATCCGGCACCACTCACCATGCTAGAAACCACCATCATGCTTAAACCTAGGGATGAGTGGCGTGAAGGGTACACACTAAAGGATGTCATAGAACAGCTGCAACAAACCGTAAAGGTGCCAGGGCTTACTAATGCTTGGGTGCAGCCAATTAAGACACGTATCGACATGCTCTCCACCGGGATTAAGACTCCGGTAGGCATTAAGATCACCGGCGCCAACGTCAATGAGCTGCAGCAGATAGGTACAGATATAGAAGCCATACTTAGTAAACTGCCTAACACTAAGTCGGCCTATGCCGAACGTGTGGGCGGTGGCCGCTATATCGATATCACACCTAAGCTGGATGTGGCCTCTCGCTATGGCATGACTCTAACCGATATCCAAGATGTGGTCCGATACGCCATCGGCGGTATGGATATTGGTGAGTCTGTTCAGGGGGCAGAGCGTTACCCTATCAATCTTAGATACCCTAGGGATCTAAGAGATAATATCGAAAAACTCAGAGAGCTACCGGTTATCACTAAGACGGGACACTATCTGCCGCTACGTAACTTAGCCGATATAGAGATCACCGACGGCGCACCTATGCTCAAGAGTGAGAATGGTCGTTTAATCTCTTGGGTGTTTGTCGATATAGAAGGAACCTCGATTGGTGAATATATAGATCAGGCTAAATCAGCACTGGAAAATGAGCTAACAGTTCCACCAAGATACAGCTACGATTTTGCTGGCCAGTATGAATATATGCAACGTGTCGATGAAAAGCTTAAGAAAGTGATCCCCATGGCACTGGGGGTCATCTTCATCTTGTTGATGATGACATTCGGCTCGACACTACAAGCCAGTATGATCATGTTCAGCTTGCCGTTTGCACTCGTTGGCAGTACCTGGCTCCTATATGCTCTGGACTTCAATATGTCAGTTGCCGTGGCCGTGGGTATGATTGCCCTGGCGGGAGTGGCCGCAGAGTTTGGTGTGGTAATGTTGGTCTACCTCAACAACGCCATCAAGCATAGAAAAGAAAAAGGTCAATACGAAGCGGTTAGTGACTTGAAAGAAGCCTTGATAGAAGGCGCGGTGATGCGAATTCGCCCTAAAGCGATGACAGTTGCTACCATCTTCTTCGGTCTGCTGCCCATCATGTGGGGCGCGGGAGCCGGCAATGATGTAATGCAGAAAATCGCCGCACCTATGGTCGGTGGCATGGTAACAGCGCCTCTGTTATCACTGTTCGTTCTGCCAGCCCTCTATCTCTTGGTTTACTCACGTAAACTAAGTAAATAAGCTCTCTATAACACTAAACACCCAGCAATGCTGGGTGTTTTTTTTATGCTCGCTTGTCGAAATTATAAAATTACAGCTGGAAACGTTCTACCGAACTAGTCAAAGAATGAGCCAGCTCATTCATCTCAGTGCTGCCTTTCGACATTTCGTTGGCCTCATCGGCATTTTGCTCTGCCGCCTCGGCGGCTTCCTTCATTCCTGAAACTATAGTCTCACTATCGGATAGCTGTTCTTGTGCTACCTGGGCAATATGCTTACTCATCTGCTCTATGGTATTCAAGGAGCTATCCATCAGCTCTATTGCCCGAGTTAATTCCTGACTCTGCTCTACACATTCAGAAGCCTGTGACTGCCCCAAGCCTATCGCTTCCTCGGCATTCGTCGTCTCCTGCTGTAGGGCAGAAATCGTCACTTGAATTTCCGCAGTAGATTCCTGAGTTCGCATGGCTAGAGTCCTGACTTCATCGGCCACCACCGCAAACCCTCTGCCATGTTCACCGGCTCTGGCAGATTCTATGGCTGCATTGAGTGCTAGCAAGTTTGTCTGCTCGGCGATGGAAACTATGGTATCTAAGATGCCGCCGATATTTTTGCTATGACTACTCAGCCTGGTCATTATCTCCACAGCCACCAGTAAACGCTGAGACAGCTGTGCTACTCTGGCGTTATTAGCGTCGGCTATGTCCTTAATCCCATGACTATGCTTTGTGGCCTCAGACACATTTGTTGCCGAGGTATCGGCTACATCCCTAACCGTATTTGAGCTAACCGACATCTGTTCAGCGCTTCTCTTTACATCATCAACTCGTGCTATCTGTGCACTGGCAACTCCGGCTATACGTTGACTCTGTTCGCTATATGAAACTGCCGACTCATCTAATTTATGTGCATTTTCCCTAATGTCATTGAGCAGCTGAGTGAGATCTTCCGACAGCTTGTTAATACTATCGATAAGTGTGCCAAACTCATCATCATTCACCTTAGTGACTCTTCGGCTCAGGTCTCCGCTTGCAATACGTGCTAGTGCCCTGTTAACTGCATTCAGTGGCCGCAGCATGGCACGAGTCGTCATCAGAGAGATTAGGCTGGCCATGATGACAAATACCACAGCGAGCACTATGGCTAATGTCTCTCCCGTGGCTATTTCATCTTTGGCCGTTTGCTGCAACACCATAAATCTCTCATCTGCCAACGTCACTAAACGCTCTAGTTCGCTTAAACTCGAAGAGAAATATTGCTGCACTTGGCCATATGCGGCTTGCGCTTCTTGATCTTGAGCTATCACCTCCCTCTGTAACCGATACAAGTCCCCAGGTTCCTCGAGATAATAAAAGACAAGATTCAGCTTTTCATTGGCTTCACCGAGCAGAGATTGAGTGTCCAAGGGCTCGGCCTGTCTCTTAAGGTAATCGAAATTACTCTTAAGATTACTGAGTAGAAATGCCATATCCTCTTGATGCGAAAGTAATAAATCGAGTTCCTCGACTCGCATTAATCCAGCCATGGTGTTGCCCATGGTAAATAGCATGTCATCGATGCGTGTTCCTGTACCTATTACTTCCTCTAACAGCCTTTGCTGTTCTTCTGCCGCAGAGATTAGCTCTAGATCTAACATTGTATTACTGGCACCGAAACGAGCATCATCAAACAACATATAACCTTTTTTAAACTCCTCATTGGCTGCCAAATTGGAAAGTTTCGCTCGAATCATTGCATCACTCGCTTCAATAAACCCTTTGTAGAGATCATTTGAATTTCCCAGAGCATTCTGCATCTGTGTTTGATCTGAGATTTTACTTTCTAGTGCATTGGATGCTTGAGAATAACTAAGCTTAAGCTGATTAAATTCTTGCTGGCTCTTTAAGATTTTATCTTTGGCCTTTTGAGTATTCGCCACAGCTACCAGCTTTACCATCTGCAGCAGCTTCAGCTGTAGAGCATTGCTTTGTTTCTGCACAGGAACGGCTAAAGTTTCAATATCAAGATTAGCTCGACTGATATGACTCAAAGACTGATAAAAAAAGCTACTCGCAGTGATCAGTA
Source organism: Shewanella psychrophila (assembly GCF_002005305.1). Taxonomy (NCBI): domain Bacteria; kingdom Pseudomonadati; phylum Pseudomonadota; class Gammaproteobacteria; order Alteromonadales; family Shewanellaceae; genus Shewanella; species Shewanella psychrophila. The sequence continues at coordinate 300,949 of NZ_CP014782.1, read as the reverse complement.
ATACACCTATGGCACTAAAGCCCAGGATAATCTTCTGCCGTATTGAAAGCTGCTTCATAAGCTGAAATCCATCTGTCGAGTACAGAGTGGGTTAACTCATTAAAGTTTAGCAGGAAATTTTTAAGGCGCTTGTCGCGCCAAGTCATGGTGCAAAGCTAGAAACTGGGGACCAATTTATGTCCCCAGCTCATAGAGGCTAACGAATCAGAAGCTGAAGCTCTGGGGGAGACAGATCTAAGCCAGATGACTAGCGCTTTGTTGTAGATTTAGCGTGATAATAGAGAAGAAGCCGCCCTGTGGGTCATTAATCACGGCAAACCGGCCAACTTTAGCGATGTCGGTCGGTGGCACACATATCTCACCTCCAAGCTGCTTAGCCTTGGCAGCCGCTTCATCACAGTTATCCACGGCGAAATAAAGCATCCAGTGAGGAGGCACTTCTCCCCATTCTTCATTCATCTGTAACATTCCTCCCATGGGTTTATCACCCACTAGCCATTCCGTGTACTCAAACTCGGGCATGTCCCCTGCATGGCTAGTCCAATGCAGAACATTGGGGTAAAACATCTTGGCAGATGCCGGATCTCTGGTGGCAAGCTCGACCCAACATAAGGTGCCATGTTCACCCTGACGTCGAGCCCCAATATGCTCACCCGCCTGCCACACAGCAAATCTTGCGCCTTCGGGATCACTAAACATCGCCATCCTACCTGCGGTACCGACATCGCACGGTCCCATAGATAAGCTGCCTCCCTCTGCTTTCACCTTCTCAACAGTTTCATCGACACTATCGACGGCAAAATAAACTAACCACGTCGTCGGCACTCCCTGATCAGACATCTCTTTTGGCATCTGATATGCAGCACCAATATCATCTTGCCCTTCACCATCTGAAGCTGAATCAGGTGTTAGACCAAACATAGTGTATATGCCATCCGGTATTGGCATATCTTGAGTTCTCCAGCCAAACAGTTCCGCATAAAACTGCTTTCCAGCCAATGCATCATGGCTAGCCAGCTCTACCCAGCAAGGCAACCCCTGAATATATTGATTCACTCTCATAGACAACATCCTTGGTTAATAAAGAGAAAGACGCATTTAGTTAAGCTTGTTTTCTATTTTCTGTCTATGCTAAATGTGATAGAAGTTTTTAAAACAGATTTCCATATTGGCCCTATACAAATTAGATCATATCCCCTGAATGATATTAGATGACATAGAGATCAGGATGAAAATAGCCTAATTAAGGATGACACAATGGCATTGACACAGAAACAGATTCAACTCGTCCAACACTCCTTTAGTCTAGTTGAACCCATAGCCGAAAAAGCCGCCGACATATTCTACGACGCCCTGTTCGGCATAGACCCCTCATTGAAACCCCTATTTCGCAACGACATGAAAGTTCAGGGGCGCAAGCTAATGACCATGCTAAAGGCGGCGGTAGATGGCTTAAACGATCTCGAGGCATTAGTCCCGGCTTTACAGCAGCTTGCCCAACGACATAATGCTTATGGTACCAAGAAAAGCCATTTCACCCCGGTCGGAAATGCTTTGCTTCACACATTAAAAATCGGTCTAGGTGATGCCTTTACCGATGAGGTCAGACAGGCTTGGATTTCTGTCATACATGTGATTTCTGATACCATGAAACCTGAGATGAAAGAGTAAATAAAACCACAATTAATCACAAAATAAACTTCCTTTACCTCTTCACCAATAGAAGAAAAGTGTCGACTTATATGGCTAAGCTCAATCTTCTGCAGGTTTGATTATTGAGTATTCGGGAACTTATTTCCCTGTGGCCCAAATATAAGATCACTGTAGAGGTTTAATTTGCCATCTTTTTTACATGGATGTCGTTATTTCATCCTGCCGCTATTTATTACTGTTATGGCGCTCACTTTTATTCAAGTGACTCAAGCCAGTTGGCAGATCTGGAATGAGATAATTGAACGGCTGCCCTATTGGCTATTATCCATCGCGGCCGCTATGGCATTACAATTTAATCGCAGTCGATTGGCCTATCTCGCTGTTCTAATACTGGTATTTTATGTAAGTAAACAGAGTTCAAGCCCATTGTTTACGGCCCCAAATAGCCACATAGATGAGCTATTTATTGGCGGGGCTATGGTCATCACTTGGTTCGCATTCATTAAAGACAGGGGGCTATTCTCATCCCATGGAATAGTGAGAACTTTAGGTATAATAATCTGCTTGGGGCTTGGGTTTATCTGGCTCGCAGCTATCGATCACTTTCAAGCCGACATCATCGCAAAATCTCCAGTCAATATTAGCTATCAGGCCCTCATACTTGTTCCCATTATTCTCTGTTTTGCCTTAGTTTTTTTTCGCGCTATTTGGCGAGCAAACTTGGTCAATACATCCATCTTAACGACCTTAGGAATTTGGTTATTTTACTATTTCAGACCTGATTATCTCCCCCTCTCCATACTCCTGTCATCTCTGGCCGTCATCTATCTGTTTACCATCTTGATTGACTCCTATTTTCTTGCCTATCGAGATGAGCTAACCGGTTTGGCATCTCGACGCGCCCTCTACAACCTAGTGCTCTCTCTGGGTAGAAAGTACAGTGTCGCCATGCTGGATATCGATCACTTCAAGAAATTTAATGACACCTATGGCCATGACGTGGGCGACCAAGTGCTTAGACTAGTAGCAGCAAAGATGGCCCAAGTTTCCGGAGGCGGTAAGGTGTTCAGGTATGGTGGTGAAGAGTTTACTATCGTCTTCCCTCGTAAAGATGCCGAAGCGGTTCTTGATGACTTGGAGGATGTTAGGGAGTCGATAGAAGATTACCGCATCGTCTTGAGGGAGGATAAACGGCAGAAAAATAGTAATACTCAGGCCAAGGCAAAACGAAGTAAGTCAAAAACAGCAAAAAAGAAGACAGTCAGTGTGACTATATCTATCGGGGTTGCTGAACGACTCGGCGGTGAAAACTTCGATCAAGCCATGAAACGTGCCGATCAGGCTCTCTATCGAGCCAAGAAGAAAGGCCGTAACCAGATCTGCATTTGATACAATCGCTCAATCAAATAGAAAAGACTCCACCGTCAGTAATGAAAGTGGAGTCAAAATCTCATTTATGCTACATAGAATAGAAATAGTAAATTTGCGACTTCATGCGGATCACTATCCCTCTGATCACATCTAAAAAAGCAAGGAAGGCGATAGGTTTCTCACCCGATATCCAGGCCAGTCCTACCGCACCGACGGGAATATCATAATCACCTGTTTCATAGATCTTAAGACGCACGAAGTGATGCTTATTATTCACATTAACCCCCGTCAGTTGTCGTACATTGTCATCCCGGGCGATAAGACTTCCCTGAGACTCGCCCGTTGCTTCTATGATTCCCTCCACCTCGGCATTGAACACCTTTCCAGGGTAAACAGCCGAAGCAAACTCTGCTCTCTGGCCGACTTTCACATTACGTATAGCCTGATGATTGACCCTCATCAGCACATATTTCTCATCCGTATACATTTGCATTCGGGGCACTGCACCCACAAACTGCCCCTCTCGCATGATGAAGTTGGTCACATAGCCATTAGCAGGGGCATAAATCTTAGTACTATCTAGATCCCACTGTGCCTTAGCAACATTCTCGACCTCAGCCTTCAGATCTGAACCTCTACTCTGAATGCTCAATTTAGCCTTACCGATATCTAACTCGGTTCTATTAGCCGCAAGATTAGCCTTATCAATCTGTGAATAGTAAGCGTTGACCTTAGCTTGAGCAATATCTACATCATTTTTCTGTTCATCGAGCTGACTCTTAGTAATGGTGTCGGGAACCACTCTATTTTGCTCCATAAAACGAGCCAGAGTTTTCTGTTTCCACTTGAGATCTTTTATCCCTGCCTCAAGCTGATTCTCACTGATTTCGATATCGGTCAGCGCTGCTAAGTGTGCCTTCTTAGCCAGATTAACATCCTCTTTAGCCAGAGCGAGCTCAAGTTCAGCCGACTCTTTAGCCACCTCAGATTTGTTCAAAGCTATTTGATAGGGCTTATCATCGAGTTCATAGATCAACTGACCCGCCACAATGGTCTGATTTGGCACCACATAGATATGCTTAACTTGCCCCTTGATCTGACTCGATGCAGGCCTAAGTTGAATATGAGGCGACTGGACTATTGAGCCTCCCGATATGTCCATAGGCGTGTAGTTAATCAAGCCTACCCATACGAATAGCAACCAAGCACCGCCTCCAAGATAGGAGAAACTTTTACTGTATTTATTCCATGGCATTCCTGCCATTCTCAACAGGTAGATGAACAGAGCCCAAACCGCTAAACCTTCAAGCATTTTTAGTCCCCTTGCCCTGATTTTCTCTAGATTCTGATTCTAGATCTTTATCCTCATGCCAAACGTCTCGGATCCTCCGTAGGGCTTTCTCACCATCAATGAATGCCACAAACACGGCCAACACCCATACCCAATGCCATAGGAAACCTATCCAGGTCAGGGCTGTTATTAAGCCTATCTGATGATGCTTTTCCTTATGCGCCTTATTGATTGGCAGCTCATGGATCTTCCAAAAGCCGATAGCCATTGCAGCTAGGGTAGTGATCATCACCACCGTCGCCACAACATGTAACGTGGTATCTAAACCCGAGTCCACAAACGGCATACTAATTAAACTCATAAATAAAGTGATCCCATGCAAGCAAAATGGATTAACGAGAAAATGATTCAAACGAGGTAAGTTATTATTCTGGATTTGAGTCAGAACTAACGTTGAAGTGTTAAATCTTGTATCCAGTCTGCCTCTTATGAAATAAGGAGCAAGATAGTAAGTCCAGTTCTATCAAAATATGACTATAAATGATTTAATTAGACCCAAACATAGTCTTAAGGCACGATCATGAAATTCAATAGCTCATTCATCCGAGTCTGTTACATGAGTACCGTTTTCAAAGGGGTAGAACGAGTGTATGGGATTCACACCACAGACTTAAATATTCCCCAGACCTTGATGGATGAGCCCATGGCACTGATTCCTTTTAGCCAAATTTGCATCTGGCTAAAGCAATTAGAGCAAGCCACTCAAGATCCGGCTTATATGTTGAAACTTGCCCAACATCTGGATTTTTCTCGTTTGGATATTCCTGGGATCAGTTTCCTGGCAACCACAGACTTAGCGATGAGTGTGCGACGTATTAATTATGGTATCGCCAGTTTCCAATCTGGAGCCAGTTATTACATCATTCAATCGGGAAAGATCATTAAGTGGTGTTACCGAAACCCCTATGTTTTTAACCAACAGAAAACCCATGACTCGCTACGAGTCGCCGTCATGTTGTTCAATACATTGAAATATTTTCTGGGTAATGAATATCGACCGCTACAGATCCACATTAGCGGCCCAGCTGTCGGTAAACAGGAAGCTGAATCTCTGTTTAATTGCCCTGTAATTTGGAACGCCCCTCAAACAGAAATCTGGATCAGTACAGACGCCTTGGTACAACAAGCAAACTTGCAAATACCAGAAAACAGTTCTGTTGCTATGCCCCGTTCACTGTTCGAACAATATCTGGATATGCCTCAACCCCATGATACCCCTAAGGTGCTATTTGAGATGGTCAACTACGCCAGGTACTATGGCTTACCTACGGTAGACAGTGTCGCAGCCCTGTTTAATATCTCCAGGCAGCAGCTACAACGCAAATTGCAGCTCCATGGTTTTAATTTCACTAATATTTGTGGTTATCTTCTCAGTAATCAAGCGATCAAATATATGTTAGATAATAGGTCTGTCGAGGAGATTTCCCAGCTGCTCGGCTATGCCAATAAACAGAGCTTTAGTAAGGCATTCAAACGATTCAGAAACTGCACGCCGCAACAGTATCTGGAAAGGATAAAACCATAACTGCTATCTATTTATGGGACTTAGCCTGCCACTGACCTTCATGAATGATAGAGCTCAGGCTTTGGCGTTTAAGCCAACCACGCTTCTCTAGTTCAGGCTGGTCATAGAACTTACTGACATAACCCAAACAGAGATAGGCGATAGGAACTATGTGCTCCGGAATACCTAAGGTCTGGTGCAATACTTCATCATGTAAGATACTTACCCAACCTACGCCTATGTTCTCGGCGCGAGCTGCAAGCCACAAGTTCTGCACTGCACAGACCGAGCTATAGAGATCCATGTCTAAATTAGTGGTGCGCCCCAAGACTACTGGTCCCGTTCTTGTCCTATCGCAGGTGACACAGATGCCAATCGGCGCCTCTAGAATCCCCTCTAGCTTCAGGGCACTATATTGCGCTTTTCGCTCTCCCTCGAAAAGCGTTTCAGCCTCTGCATTCGCCTGAATAAAGCCTTGCTTCAATTTCTGTTTAGTCTGCTCGCTTCTGACAATCACAAAATCCCAGGGCTGCATGAAACCCACGCTAGGTGCATGATGAGCCGCGGTGAGAATCCGCTTCAAAACGTCATCAGGGATGGTGTCGGGCTTAAACTCGGCTCTGACATCGCGACGATTGAAAATGGTTTTATAGACGGCATCTCGCTCAGCTTGGGTTATCTTCAACATTTATCTCTTTTATATATTATTTTTATGTCGACAAAAAAATAGAGCCTCGAAGGCCCTATTTTTACTAATACCAATAAGTATTCATTAAAGCTAGCCGTAAACGGGTAACAGATCTGCCATTGCCAGAAGATGGCAGGCTCCTGTGATAATGCCGAATAAGATCACTATGGCAATCACCGGCGTTCCGCCAGGCACTTTGAACCCCTTATAATCCGGATACATCTTTCTCACCTTATGAGCCATCATGGCAGGTACAATTGCCGCCCATATAGTGGCCGCAAGCGCAGCGAAGCCGATGGCAATCAAGAAACCATCAGGGAACAGCAAACCTAATACCGTTGGAGGCAGAAAAGTGACCGCCGCAGTCTTCAAACGACCAGAGCGTGACTCATCAAAACCAAATAGATCCGCAAGATAATCGAATAGGCCCAAAGTCACTCCAAGGAAAGATGAAGCGACGGCTAAATTAGCAAACAGGGTTAACATACTGGTTAGCCAATCACTGGTAATCGCCCCCGACAGCGCTCCGACCAAGACACCCATGTTACCGCCTTGGGCTATGATATCGACAAACTCACTCCTGCCGATATTCCCCATAGTCGCGACCAACCAACACACATAAATAACGAATGCGATCACTGTCCCCAGTACGATAGCCTTGATAATAGTGCTAGGGTCTTTGCCATAGTATTTAACCAGACTAGGCACATTGCCGTGATAACCGAAGCTCACCAGGCCAAAAGGCAGCGCAGCTAAAAGATATGGCAGGTATGTCGCCTCACCATCAGGCTGAAATAACTTAACAGTGTCGATATCGATCAGTAAATTACCCACGGCAAGGAAGAAGGTGATAACCATGCCCCCGAGCATTATGGTGGTAATTCTATCCACCGCCTTGGTACTGATAAATACCACAAATGCCAAGCCTAAAGCAAAAACAAGCCCCGCCACACTCTGAGGCAGCTCGATTCCCGCCGCCTCGAGACTATGATTAACGATAGACCCGCCACCGCTGATATAGGCATAGGCTAGGATATAAAGCACGAAGGCGATGGAGAGACCATTAACAATCCGCCAAAATTGCCCTAAGGTCTCGCGAGTCAAGGTATCAAAACTAGCACCTGGCTCAAAATGTAAATTAGTCTCCAGTAGTAACAGCCCCGAAACTAACATACAGAACCACACACCGATCATCATTATTATGGAGTAGCTAAACCACATCCCAGCACCGACGACCGGCAGAGAGAACATACCGGCCCCAACCGCAGTTCCGGCAATAATCATGGCTCCACCGAGTAGAGACTTACTTGCCACTTTATTTTTCGTGGCATTCATATGGTTAGCCATTACGCTTTGTGCTCCGCTGCGACGCTATCTTCTATGGTCTGTCTGACAGATGAACGCAGCAGGCCATTGGCTCGCAATCTAATCCGTTCGACTTCCCCTCTCTTGTCGCTATCTAATAAGTAACCTAGCTCTTTTAACTTGACACTAAGAGTACCGTAAAGCTTTTTATCATAAAATTCCGGCGCCGTGATGCCATGAAGCGCACCCAGTCTCTGTGCCAGCCTATGACTCTCACGCTCAAGTTCTGATCGCTCCATCTTAGGACAGGCAGCCAGCAGGTTAAATATTATGGCATAGCGTTGCATCGTCTCACTCACTGTGCCAGCGAGTAACAACAACTGGTTGATCTGACTCTCTACTGGCGATAAGCGTCCAGCTTCGGTCACTAATCCTTGTGCGACAAATAAATCCAAAATTTGGATAACATGAGTTTCTATGTCCTCGATACCCATAAACAATTCTGCTTTCAATAAGGGGTAGAAGTCTTTTACCGTATCGATAATCTCATCTCTGGAAACGTGCTCATGCTGAGTCAAGCAGTTTGCAACTAGGGAGGGAACAATCAAAAGGTGGATGATATTGTTACGGTAATAGGTCATCGCTACTGCAATGCTATCTTCTATGGAGATGATATCCCCTAGCGGATCGCTATCTAGCTGAATCTTCTTAAGTTCTAGACCTTGCTGTACCAGTAATTTACCGTCACCTTCAGGTACAGATGTGAACTCAGTATAAGGCAGATCCTTGAGTAATTTTAGATAGAGATCTAGCTGCTTCTCAAGTTGTGAACGCTCCAGTGCATGTTGCTCGGAAGCGAGTAAAACCAAGCTTGTCAGCGTCACTGAACTCACCGCCGCCGCATCATTAATGCTTGTCATCACTCGATTAGCTAAGGCGTTCACCACAGGCGTCAGCCACTTAGGTTTCTGCTCAGGGTCTTTAGCTATCTCCTGCTTCCAATCGGGCACCTTCTCGTCCAGATAGCAATCTAAGGTGATAGGTTGACCAAAATTCACATAACCTTGGCCAAAGTTACCTAGCTTACGCAGCGCGCCAAACAGCTGCCAAACAGACTCTTTCTTTTTCTTCTTGCCGCTAAGTTCTTTATGGTAGGTGGCGACCTCCATCACATGATCATAACCTAAGTAAACGGGCACTAAAGTCACAGGTCTTTCCATGCCACCCAGCACACTATTGAGAGTCATGGCAATCATGCCAGTCTTAGGTGCCAGCAGACGACCGGTACGTGAACGTCCACCTTCGGTAAAGTATTCTACCGAGTAACCTTTAGTGAATAATTGATCTAAATATTCACGGAAAACCGCCGTATAAAGCTTGTTCCCCCTGAAGCTACGGCGAATGAAGAAGGCTCCGCCACGACGGAACATAGGCCCCGCAGGCCAGAAGTTGAGGTTGATACCCGCAGCTATGTGCGGTGGAACCATACCTTCGTAATAGAGAATATAGGACAGTAGCAGGTAGTCCATATGACTACGGTGACAAGGCACATAGATGATCTCATGGCCATCATGATGTAGCTGCCTTATCTGCTCTGCACCTTTAATCTTGATACCCTTGTAGAGCTTGTTCCACAGCCAGGTCAAGAAACGCTCTGCGATACGCACTAGGCTCTCGGAGTAATCAGCCGCCACTTCATCCAGGTACTCCATCGCCCTGGCTCTGGCCTCGACTTCGGAGATTTTCTTGCTCGCCGCTTCTTCTAGAATCGCCTTCTTTAGCGACTCAGAATTTAACAGGTCTTGAAATAGTACCTGACGCTTAGGCAAAACAGGTCCGGTCATCACTTTACGTTGACGACTGAAGTGGACTCTAGCCACACGAGCCAGCTTGTGAGCTATTCGCTTATCGGTGCCGTGTTCATCGGCCATATAACGAATTGAGACAGCATTAGAAAACTGCACGAAATTATGTCGTCCCAAGAAGAGGATCATCAGACATTTTCGGAGCCAGGTCGGATTTTGGCGCTCAAACACTGCCGCCTTCATGGTATCGTCTTCTTTGCCTGGAGTGCGCCCCCAGTAGAGGCTAACCGGCACTAACTGTATATCCAGCTCAGGCTTCTGCCTATGAACCTTCAACAGATCCATAAAGCTATTTAAGAAAAACTCATTGCTCTCTCTTTGCCCAAAAAGAGGCTTAGCACCTTCCAAACACACCACTCTGGGCGTGCGCTCACCATCGACAACCAGCTCATCATAAGGGCTCGGAAGTCCATACTGACTGGTTATTTCACTTAGGGAAGCGATATCACTGAGAGATTCAGTCTTCATCACATAAACCACAGGCTTATCTGGGTCTAAGTTGAGATCGGCAAAGGGGTCATGGGGCACAACAACAGTGAGCACCAGTTTTTTCTGAATCCAACGTAATGATTTATACCAAAGAGAGTCTTGTTTCGACATTTTTCTTATACAATGTGAGTCTTCTTAATAACGGCATAGAATACCAGATAAAAGAGAGTTAGCCCTAATCTAGTCAAAAGGTTCTTTTACGTACTTAATAAACTTGGTTAATCCTTGCACTGGTTGCAATACTGTATATACTGACAGTAACTGTATAGAAAGACAGGATTCATCATGAGACCTTTGACACCAAGACAAGCCGAGATCCTAGAACTGATTAAGCGCAATATTTCCGATACCGGCATGCCTCCGACTCGAGCCGAAATAGCTAAACGCCTAGGTTTCAAGAGTGCCAATGCGGCCGAAGAACATCTGAAGGCCCTCGCCAAAAAAGGCTGTATCGAGATTATTCCTGGTACATCTCGCGGTATTCGACTCACACAAGCTGCGGAGCCGGAAGAATTAGGCTTACCCTTGATAGGCCAAGTTGCCGCTGGTGAACCTATCCTTGCCCAGGAGCATATAGAACAACATTATCAGGTCGACCCAAGTATGTTTCGTCCTAGTGCCGACTTTCTACTTAGAGTACGCGGTGACAGCATGAAAAATATCGGTATTCTCGAAGGTGATCTACTCGCCGTCCATAAGGTTGCTCAAGCAAAGAATGGCCAAATTGTCGTGGCTCGAGTGGAAGATGATGTCACAGTAAAACGCTTCGAGAAAAAAGGTAGCATGGTCTATCTCCATGCTGAAAATGAAGACTATTCACCGATAGTTGTCGACCTCACCAGCCAGAGCCTGAATATTGAAGGACTCGCAGTCGGTGTTATCCGTAACGGCAATTGGCAATAGATGAAATCGCTCATTGGCGAAGGAGCTTGGTAATGAAAAATCTAATTGGAAATAGCCCTAGACACCCAGGTTTATGGTCGAATCCCCTTGACCAAGTGTCCATCGAACAAGGTAATGCGAGTATCACCACAGTAAGCACCCACACTCAGGGCCGGGTGGAACTGAGAAAAGTGAGTAATCAGCTTGCTACTTTGAGTCATCAGGGGCAATGGATTGTATTGATCAGTCCTCCCAACATGGGCTACAAGCAGATGTTAGCCGAAGCAGGAGTCAGAATGGACCGCGTCCTTCTCGTTCATGCTAAGGACGAAGTTGAAACCTTATGGGCCATGGAGAAAGCGCTCACCAGTGGCACATCCAGTGCCGTCATCTGCTGGACTCAGGCCTTAGATTCACGGGACAATCGCCGACTGAAATTGGTAGAAAAAAGCGCACGAGCCCTAGGCATTGTCATCGAAGATGCGAATAGCCACTTACATGCTAAGCCCCATAGCCAAACAGATACTCACTTCAGCCAAGCCAGTTTATTCGGTTCTCTACACTAGTCTCGAGTCAATTTGACGAATAGAAAATCTATTATTTAAGTCCCGTAAGGGACTTTTTTGTGTTTGATTTTTATTTAAAATATTTGAAAAATTCACCAAAAGTGATCTTGATCAATATTTCAACACCAAGTAAGTTAGGGATATAACAACGATAATTTGTTATATCCAAACGATTTAGTAGTCGGCGTAGTAAAGACCCTGCCATGTGTGGAAGTCCAGATATTTACCTCGCTGAAATCGGTACTGATATATTCAGCCGTAGGTGCGAGTGTGGTTAACTCAGGTAGTCAGTGACTGCCAAACTAAAATAACAAGTAAACCGCCACTGCACTTTGAAGTCATCGTTGCTTTTTTGGGAACTGAAGAGTTTGCATAGAGCAGAGACTTACTGTGTGACTCTTCTTTGTCTTAATTTTTGACAGAGGAGAAGTCTAGTGAAGCGAGTGTTGTATAGTTTTCTGGCGTTGCTGTTTACGCCCTACGTTTTGGCATCAGAAATGCCCCTTAATATGACAAAGGGCGTTACAGATATCAGTGGCCAGGTATACAACCTGCACATGATCATACTGTATATCTGTTGCGCCATCGGTGTTGTGGTTTTTGGTGTGATGATCTATTCCATGATCAATCATCGAAAATCTAAGGGTGCCGTAGCAGCCAATTTCCACGAAAGTACTAAGGTCGAGATAGCCTGGACCATAGCCCCTTTCATCATACTCATTCTTATGGCTATTCCGGCGACTAAGACCTTAATCGCCATGGAAGATCCTAGTGATGCCGACATCACCATCAAGATAACAGGCTCTCAATGGAAATGGCATTACAGCTATTTCGATCAAGATATAGAGTTCTTTAGCCTACTCTCAACCCCTAGAGAGCAGATAGAGGGAACCGAAGAGAAGGGAGAGAACTATCTCCTCGAAGTCGATAAGCCCTTAGTCCTTCCTATCAATAAAAAAGTACGCTTCCTGATGACGTCAGAAGATGTGATCCACTCATGGTGGGTTCCCGCGTTCGCGGTTAAGAAAGACGCAAATCCGGGTTTCATCAATGAAGCATGGACCCGTATCGATATACCAGGTACCTATCGAGGTCAATGCGCCGAGCTCTGCGGTAAAGATCATGGCTTCATGCCGATCGTGGTCGAGGCTCTAAGCCAAGCCGACTTCGACATCTGGGTAGCAGAACAAAAGAATCAAGCCAGCGCCGCAGCCGCTGAAGCACAGGCCTCCTTGAGTAAGTCCCTCTCCATGGATGAGCTGATGGCTCAAGGTGAACAGGTATACATGTCTCGATGTGCTGCATGTCATCAGCCCAACGGCATGGGCCTACCTGGCGTATTCCCTCCAATGAAAGGCAGCCCAATAACAACTGGACCATTAACAGATCACTTAGAGATGGTTATCAATGGAAAAGTGGGCACTGCGATGCAGGCTTTTGGGAAGCAATTAACCGCGCAAGAGATTGCCGCAGTGATTACTTATGAACGTAACGCATGGGACAACAACACAGGCGATACAGTTCAGGCGGCTGACGTTAGTCAGCATGGCCAATAGGGAGTAAATATGAATACTTTAACCCGCGAAGCGGAACCGAATATGGAAATCGGCCAGGTCGAAGAAGCCAGCGAGCACCATGATGAGCATCACCAGCAGCATCCTTCGGGCATTAAACGTTGGCTGTTAACCACCAATCACAAAGACATAGGCACACTCTACCTCTGGTTCAGTTTTATCATGTTCCTCACAGGTGGCGCCATGGCCATGGTGATACGTGCCGAGCTATTTCAACCAGGACTGCAGTTGATAGAACCTAATTTCTTCAATCAGATGACCACTGTCCATGGATTGGTCATGGTCTTTGGCGCTGTAATGCCAGCCTTTACAGGCCTGGCAAACTGGTTAATACCTATGATGATTGGCGCGCCAGACATGGCACTGCCAAGGATGAACAACTGGAGTTTTTGGATCTTACCCTTCGCCTTCGCCATCCTGCTGAGCTCACTATTTATGGAAGGAGGCGGACCAAACTTTGGTTGGACCTTCTACGCGCCGCTGTCGACCACTTATAGCCCTGACAGTACGGCACTGTTTGTCTTCTCTATCCATATCATGGGCATCAGCTCCATCATGGGGGCGATTAACGTCGTCGTGACCATAGTCAATATGCGGGCTCCGGGCATGACCTGGATGAAGTTACCACTCTTCGTCTGGACCTGGTTGATCACCGCCTTCCTCTTAATTGCTGTGATGCCGGTACTCGCTGGCACAGTGACCATGGTGCTCACAGATAAATACTTCGGTACTAGCTTCTTCGATGCCGCGGGAGGTGGCGATCCTGTGATGTTCCAGCATATCTTCTGGTTCTTCGGCCACCCGGAAGTTTACATCATGATCTTACCTTCCTTCGGTATCATCTCCGCCATAGTGCCTACCTTCAGCCGTAAAAGACTATTTGGTTACTCCTCTATGGTCTACGCCACCTCGAGTATCGCCATACTCTCATTCCTTGTGTGGGCACACCACATGTTCACCACAGGTATGCCAGTATTCGCCGAGCTCTTCTTCATGTATTGCACCATGTTGATTGCGGTTCCCACCGGGGTAAAAGTGTTTAATTGGGTGGCGACCATGTGGCGAGGCTCACTCAGCTTCGAGACCCCCATGTTGTTCGCTGTCGCCTTCATCATACTCTTCACCATAGGTGGCTTTTCGGGCCTGATGCTGGCTATCACCCCGGCTGATTTCCAATATCATGATACTTACTTCGTGGTCGCACATTTCCATTATGTACTGGTGACAGGTGCCATTTTCTCCATTATGGCCGCGGCCTATTACTGGTTACCTAAATGGACCGGTAACATGTATGACGAAAGATTAGGCAAGATTCATTTCTGGTGTTCAGTGATATCGGTCAACGTACTTTTCTTCCCTATGCATTTCTTAGGCTTAGCGGGCATGCCGAGACGTATCCCGGATTATGCGGTGCAATTTGCCGATGTTAATCAGATAGTCTCCATAGGCGGCTTCGCCTTTGGACTGTCTCAGTTTATCTTCCTCGCGCTGGTCATCAAGTGCATACGCGGTGGCGAAAAGGCTGCGGCTAAGCCTTGGGAAGGGGCTGAAGGTTTAGAGTGGACACTCCCGAGCCCAGCACCCTACCACTCATTCTCTACACCACCTGAGATTAAGTAGATATGAACAATAACCAAGGCAAGTCCAATCGAAAACTTATCAGTATGTTGATTGCTGGTGCTGTGGGCATGTTCGGTTTCGGCTTCGCTTTGGTTCCCTTATACGATGTGCTCTGCGAACAATTGGGGATCAATGGTAAGACCCAAAACAGTGCCAGCACTTATAAACCGATCACAATCGATGAGAGTCGTACCATTACAGTTGAATTTATGGCGCAGATTCAAAGTGATATGCCCTGGGAATTTAAGCCTGAAATCAAACGTATGCAGGTTCATCCCGGAGAGCTGATCCACACTCATTTCAATGCCAAGAATTTGTCTCTAAATGAAACCATTGGACAGGCTATCCCCTCGGTATCACCAGGACTGGGAGCCGCTTACTTCAATAAAACCGAATGCTTCTGCTTCAACCAGCAGAAACTAACGGCCGAAGCGAGCGCCGAGCTACCACTAATATTTTTTGTGGATCCTGATCTTCCCGATTCAATAACCACACTGACTCTCTCTTATACCCTCTATAACATCACCGACCGAGGTTATGTCGGCTCAGTTGAGCAAGGAGCAGCAAGATGACAACTAAGCACGAACACTATTACGTTCCCGCACAGAGTGCATGGCCCATAATTGGCGCCATAGGATTATTCCTCATTGCATTTGGCGCCGGAAGTTATGTACAACAACTCAAAACCGATGGCGGCAGTGGAGGAATGATTTTACTCGCCGGTATAGCCGTCATCATATTTATGATCTTTGGCTGGTTTAGAACCGTTATCGCCGAGTCAATGAGCGGCCTCTATTCCAAACAGATGGACAGATCCTTTCGGCAGGGAATGAGCTGGTTTATTTTCTCCGAAGTAATGTTCTTCGGGGCTTTTTTCGGTGCCCTGCTCTACGCCCGAATGATTGCCGTACCTTGGTTGGGTGGCGATTCCAATAACGCCATGACTAATGAGGTGCTCTGGCCTGGATTTGAAGCCGTCTGGCCACTAATAACAACACCCGATGGCACAAAAACAGAGGCTATGCCTTGGACTGGCTTGCCCCTGTATAATACCATCATTCTACTCACGTCATCTGTGACTCTGCATATGGCTCACGTAAGCCTGGAGAAAGGTAAACGTTCGGCTATTAGCATTTGGCTGGGTATTACCATCTTACTGGGCATGTGTTTTCTGGCGCTACAAGCCGAAGAGTATATTCACGCCTACCAGGAAATGGGATTAACGTTGGAATCGGGAGTTTATGGTAATACCTTCTTCCTCTTGACCGGTTTCCACGGCATGCACGTCACCCTAGGAACCGTATTCCTGATTGTATTGTTTTTACGGGTCTTGAAAGGACACTTTACCCCAGATCGGCATTTCGCCTTCCAGGCGGGTAGCTGGTATTGGCACTTTGTTGACGTCGTTTGGTTGTGTCTATTTATCTTCGTCTACGTCCTCTGATAGAGCCGCTACGCTTCTCTATATATGTCACTACGTGAAGTTCAGTCTGAATCATTTCATCGAGTAAGCAGGAGCCATCACCTTGGCTCCTGAACAAGAACCTTAGACTAATAAGGCCTTGGATTTGGGGTGATAACCCCAGTGCCAAGTGCCACAAGGATAAATAAGACAACCAGCACAGAGTAAATGACTCGGCGCCCTAAGAAATGACTCACGGGCGTCTCACTCTCACCTTTTACCAAGATAAACAGGGCTCGGACAAGATTAAACATAATGAATAGCAGTAGCAGTACTAAGACAATTTTAAAGATAATTAATAGATTCACCGGTTATCCTCACATTGAGTCATGGGGCTCTAGGGCCTTATTTACTATTTCTACTCTGGAGCTGTTTATCCATTTGGTCAAGTTAGCTTTTTGGTTCCTTAGGTGTCGTCCAAAACACAGGAGAGAAAATTATGACCAGCCTCTCTCAACCTAGTGGCCTGTACATATGGTCGACCAGAGCAGCATTAGCTTTGTTCTCAATAACTATGTTCCTCATTTTAGTGAAACTAGGTTTTTGGCAGCTAGATCGTGCGGAGATGAAGGAGCGCTGGCAGAGCGAATTGACCCAGCGCCAATCATCTGCGCCGCTGACATATACTCAGCTAGTTTCATTTCCCCCAACAGAGAAAGTCACAGGTTACCGTCTCTCGGTCCAGGCATCTCCGGCCTCGAATCATATCTTCCTGCTGGATAATCAAGTTTTTAACGGACTGGTAGGATATCTAGCGCTACAGCCCATGCAGATAACAGCCGATGGTCCCTGGATTCTGCTGGAACTTGGCTTTGTACCTGCAGGCTTAGATAGACGAATACTGCCCAAGGTTAAAGTTATCACAGGAGAGGTCAGCTTGAATGGCAGGTTATATCAGAAACAAGCAAACCCTATGAGCTCCGCATTAATGCCAGAATCAAGCTGGCCCAAACGTATCCAAAATCTTAATATTAGTGCGATTAGCCAGCTATTAGACCAGCCTTTGGCTCCTGCTGTGTTGCAGCCAGATCATCTCGATGGTTTTGACTTGCCCCATCCTTGGACTCCCATACCACTTTCTTCACAGAAGCATAGAGGCTATGCCCTACAGTGGTTTTCAATGGCACTGGCTTTTGCCCTGCTTATTCTATATTTCATCTATAGCAGAAGATCCAAAGCCTCAACAAAACAACAAAATGAAGTTACAGTGAGTAATAATCCAGATCGGACCAATATCCATGAAATGACTGTTGCCAATGAAAACAAGACCAAGTAGGTTAGAGATTAAGCAGTAAAAACTTCTACACATAAGAAGTGACAATACGTGTTTCCTAGCCGTCTCGGGAAACTGGATGAGTATGACTCATATGAATTTTATTAGCCTCTAAAGGCGTTCATATGGGCTTTCTTAGGAGAGAGTATGAACTCCCAAAAAAAGAGCGGCGCTAAACCTTTAATTTTACTTTTTTTAGTCTTCGTGCTGCCAGTGGCTGCGGCTAAAATAGTGCTCAGTTTAGATCTCTATCAAGGAGGTGCCACCAACAAGGGAGAGCTACTTCCTATCGGCACTAGCTACCAGAGCCTGAGGATGAACAACCCTAAGCCTAAAGAGTGGCAACTCCTCTACCTACTGCCCAACAAATGTGACCAGCAATGCCTAGATCATCTTTATATCCTGCAACAGAGCCATATCGCGCTGGGCCGAAATCAAGACAGAGTTCACACTTTGATCTTACTGAGCCAAGATAGCGATATACACGCCCTTACTACATACACATTCGAGACGGTGTTGGCCAATGATGCCATGATAAAAATGCTGGACCGCCAGCAAATGATAGTAGTCGACCCACTGGGCAGCTTAGTCATGGAATATCCCGCAGTTGACGGTATGGACAAGCAGATAATGCAGGGAAAATCACTGGTCGCTGACTTAAGAAAGATGCTAAAACTATCGAGAGTTGGCTAATGGGGATCCAAGCATTACTCAGAGTCACCCTTGTCTTCACGCTTTGCGTCATTTTAATGGGGGCATATACCCGTTTATCCGATGCAGGCTTGGGCTGCCCCGATTGGCCTGGTTGTTATGGCATGCTCAAGGTCCCCAGTCAGCAACATGAACTTGCTCAGGCACAAGATGCCTTCCCTGGGCTGGAAGTTGAACCCAAGAAAGCTTGGCTTGAGATGATCCACAGATATATAGCCGGAGCCCTTGGTTTACTTGTACTCGTTGTCTTCATTCTTTGCTTAAAGAAGCTGGATGCCCCCAAGAAACTGCCGACAATTATCGCCATCTTAATCTTATTTCAAGCCGCTTTAGGTATGTGGACTGTTACCATGAAACTCATGCCCGTAGTTGTCATGTCTCACCTCATCGGCGGCTTTACCTTAATATCTTTATTATTCCTACTCTACCTCAGAACTAAGCCACTGAGGATCCCCGGTGGCGATATTGTCGCTAGAAAACTTGCTCCATTAGCTTTAGCAAGCATGGGAGTCTTGATCTTACAGATCATTCTCGGCGGCTGGACTTCATCGAACTATGCAGCCCTAGCCTGTACTTCACTGCCTATTTGTGAAGGAGATTGGTACAAAAATTTACAGCTAACTCAGGCTTTTAATCCGTTCCAAGGCGTCCACGAAACCTATGAATTTGGCGTACTCGACTACTCTTCACGTATGACCATACATGTCGCCCATAGATTTGGCGCTATATTGACCACAGGTATCTTGCTCTGGCTTGCCTATAAACTTTTTACTCGTTCTCAATCGGCGCTATTGAAACGAGCATCATTGGTTTTAGTCGGCTTAGTCATACTGCAAGTCGGGCTCGGGATCAGCAATGTTGTACTGCACCTACCCTTGGGCATAGCCGTATCTCACAATGCAGGGGCGGCCATGCTGCTAATGACATTAGTGTTTATCAACTACGCCCTGTGGCGAAAAGCATAAAGCTAACGTTTTAAGTTTTAAGTTTTAAGCAAAATAATAATTTTAAGGGCATAAAGCCTAAGCGAGGGAAAAGCCATGGCAAAACCACTTTCGATTTCGGCAACAGAGCCTAAGACCAGCCGCGAGTTACTTCAATGGCGCGCATATTATGAGATGACCAAGCCTAAAGTGGTCGCGCTCATGCTGCTTACGGTTTTAGTCGGTATGTGTCTGGCGGTACCAGGGTCAGTGCCTATACAGCCCTTAATTATTGGCATGATGGGGATCGGCATGATGGCTGGTGCCGCCGCCGCCTTTAACCACCTTATAGACCGACGTATAGATGGCCTGATGGCCCGCACCTATAATCGCCCCTTACCTAAGGGCCGTGTCTCTATCGCTAAGGCTCTCGCCTTCTCCGTTAGTTTGGCGATATTGGGCTTTGCCTTGCTCTACACCTTAGTCAATGAACTCACCGCTTGGCTCACCTTTGCCAGTCTCGTGGGATATGCCATCATCTATACCGCTTATCTCAAACGTGCCACACCACAAAATATCGTCGTCGGCGGACTCGCAGGAGCCATGCCACCGCTCCTTGGTTGGACGGCAATAACCGGGGAGTTCCACGGTCATGCGCTGTTGTTAGTGATCATCATCTTTACTTGGACGCCGCCGCACTTCTGGGCGCTGGCCATCCACAGAAAAGAGGAATATGCCAAAGTAGATATTCCTATGCTACCTGTAACCCATGGCGTCGAATTCACCAAGACCTGTATCTTGCTCTATACCTTGTTATTAGCAATCGCCTGTTTACTACCTGTTATCGTAGGAATGTGCGGTCCCATCTACTTAGTAGGCTCGACAATATTAAGCTGCTGCTTCATCTATAAAGCATGGGAGCTTAAATATGATGATAAGCCAGGTCTGGCGATGCAAGTATTTCGTTTCTCCATCTATCATCTGATGATCTTATTTATTGTGCTCTTGGTCGATCATTACCTCTGGGTATAAACCAGAGAATACAAGTGATTAGTTCGTTGGTGTTATACAGATCCGAGGTCGAACATGGAGCCTTTCAATATGGCAAAGAAGCTTAGAATCATCGCCGTTGCACTACTAGGCTTAGTTCTTCTCGGCCTCGGCGGTGTGACCGCGGTTCAGGTGCAGAAAAATAAGCAGAGCAATACCATCATCACCTCTATGCAAAATACAGAACTGGAGCTCACCACCAGCTTCGTGTTTCCAATAGCAAAGCCATTGGCACCTTTCTCTCTCACGGATCAACATGGCAATTCATTTACTAACACTCAGCTAAATAATAAATGGAGCCTATTCTTCATCGGCTACACCTCTTGCCCAGATGTCTGCCCTACCACTATGGGGAAACTCACCGCAGCTTACCCCAAATTATTAGAAAATGCAGAGCTACAAGTGGTTTTCCTTTCCGTTGATCCTCAAAGAGATACTCAGGCTAAACTGTTAAGCTATATGGACTTCTTTAACCCTGAATTTGTCGCGATCACAGGGGAACACGCCCAACTCTTCCCACTCACTCGAGATCTAGGCTTCGTCTATGCCATGATCGGCGATGGAGAAGACTATCAGGTAGACCACAGTGCATCTATGGCACTGATATCACCGGATGGAAGCAAGGTGGCGATTATAAAACCTAAGTCCTCGTCTCCAGGGAAGCTGCCGCAGATCTCCAACAAGAACCTGATTGCAGATATTCAAACAATCATAGCCAATTATAAGTAAGAAGCTAGAACTCCGAGTACCTAGAACCGAGAACCGAGAACCTTGGGACTATCAACTAATTGTGCCAAATTGTAACTGAAAATATCCGTCGATCCAGCATATTTACTTTGCTAAACACACTTCAGAAAATCCTTCACGGAAAGCTATTAAAAACCAATTTAATACATACAGATACAAGATAATTTGACAGAACACATACGGACGACTATCTAACCTAAATCGCATATTATTGACTCGTTACCCGCTATTTTATTTCTCGAATAAATAATCAAAAAAAAACCAACAAAAGAGGAAATACTTAAATTTGCCGACTATCTTTTGATCTTGCAGGGATGAAGAAAGCTATCCAAAGGAAAATAAAATGTCGGAACAAACAATTATATTGGATTCTGAATTAACCATTCGAAATATTCAGCCCATATTCGCACAACTTTCAGAGCTATTAGCCCATGACGAAGAGCTGCATATAGATGCTAGCCAATTGTCACGGGTAGACACTGCTGGGGCGCAGCTCCTGTATCTATTTTCCCAAACATGTGAATCCCGCTCTCTAAAAGTCGACTGGCTAGACTGCCAGCCCGAACTAAAAACCAATTTGGAAAATCTGGGTATTAGTATTCCAGAGATAGGCACACCAGAGTTACAAGCCGAACTGGATGAGGAAAAGTAACTATGAAAAAAATACTCGCAGTCGATGATTCTGCTTCCATGCGTCAGATGGTCGGCTTTACCCTTAAAACGGCTGGCTTCGACGTCACAGAGGCGTGCAATGGAGACGAGGCTTTAAAAGTAGCCCAGCAAGGCGAATACGACCTGGTCATCTCGGATGTGAATATGCCCATCATGGATGGACTCACCCTGATCCGTAATCTACGAACCTTACCTAACTATAAATTTACTCCCCTATTGATGCTAACAACGGAATCAGGTACAGAAAAGAAACAAGAGGGTCGCTCCGCTGGAGCTACCGGCTGGATAGTGAAGCCATTCAACCCAGATCAGTTACTGGCAACCGTGCGTAAGGTGCTTGGTTAAGAACATCCAAATCATCAGATGGATCTAACGGACATTTAATATGGAAATCGATCTCAGTCAATTCAGTCAGGTATTCTTCGAGGAGAGTCTAGAAGGTTTAGACGCCATGGAATCCGAACTGCTTAATCTCGACGTAAATAACCCCGACGATGAAGCTATCAACACTATTTTTCGCGCGGCTCACTCTATCAAGGGAGGCAGTGCCACCTTCGGTTTCAGCCAAGTCGCCAATTACACTCATCTGCTAGAAACCTTGCTCGATGAGATCCGCGATGGACGCAGACAGATGACCAGCGAGCATCAAGACATATTATTGCTTTCAGTCGATCTACTGCGAAATATGTTCGATGCCTTGATGCGAAAAATTGATTTCGACGATCCCCTGCTCGCTCAACTCGAGAAGCAATTTACTATGGAACTCGAAAAAGGTACTCAGGGATCGGAGACTGCAGAAGTCGATTCCAGCAGCGAGATAACGACGGAACAAGAGGCGAGTGGCCTGCTACTTTGGTCCATAGATTTTCAGGCAGGTATCGACATTCTGCGCTGTGGTAACGACCCTTACCTCATGTTCAATGAGCTCAGACAGTTGGGAGAGCTAAGCGTCAACTTGGCCGAACATACGTCACCTGAGTTTAATGATATAGATCCGGAGGCTTGTTATCTGAATTGGCAACTTGAACTCATCACAGATCAGCCCTTAGAACGATTAAAAGAGGTATTCGAATGGGTCGAAGATGAATGCACCATCAACTTCTCCTCTAACCCTCTCATTAATGAAAATCAAGATGATGAACTCTCCAATATAGAATCGACCCAAGGGACAATTACTCAGGAGCTGCAAGGGAGCGAAGCGGTCCAGGCTGACATAGAGAGTAATGGAGCAGATGAGACCAAGACATCTAACCAAGGGTCTAAACCTAAAGCGGTTTCACAGGCTAAAACGCCCGAGACCAGCTCGATTCGAGTCAGCATAGACAAAATAGATCTGCTGATAAACATGGTAGGGGAACTGGTGATCACCCAGGCCATGCTCGGCCAGATAGGTCAGCAGGAAAAGATAGACGAAGAGTCACTTATATCACTCAAGCAGGGACTGGAACAGCTCGCCACCCATACCCGAGATCTGCAAGAGAGCGTCATGCAGATCCGTATGCTCCCCATTAGCTTCGCCTTCAACCGCTTCCCTAGGCTCGTGCGCGATATCGGTCAGCAACTAGGAAAGAAAGTGAATCTAGTACTAAAAGGGGAAGATACCGAGCTAGACAAGACTGTGATGGAGAAGATAGTCGATCCTATGGTGCATCTGGTACGTAACTCACTAGATCATGGCCTTGAAACCCCAGAAGAACGCCTAGCCAAGGGGAAATCAGAAGTCGGCACTATCACTCTCAACGCCTTTCATCAGGGCGGCAGCATCATCATAGAGATAATCGACGATGGAGCTGGTCTGGATACCGACAGAATCCTTAACAAGGCGAGGGAGAAGGGGCTCGTCGGTCTGGAGGAAGAACTCAGCACAGAGGCGATTCATAAGTTGATCTTTAAGCCCGGCTTTTCCACCGCCGATTCGGTTTCAGATCTCTCTGGACGCGGTGTGGGCATGGACGTAGTCAGACGAAACATCAATGAGCTCAACGGCAGCATAGAGCTTAAATCCACCCAAGATAAAGGCAGTCGTTTCACTATCAGGCTGCCTCTGACACTAGCCATACTCGATGGCCAGCTAGTCAGGGTTGGCCAGCATATCTATGTGGTGCCCCTGGTTTCCATTCATGAATCATTACAGGTCGAACCAAGCAAAATCAACCGTCTCAGCGACGGCCATGAACTGATACAGCTCAGAAACGAATATCTACCTGTTATCAAGGTGTACCAAGAGTTCTGCCACACTTCCGATGCCAGAGAGATCAAAGATGGTCTGGTCATGGTAGTCGACTCTAATAATGAAAAAATAGGTTTACTGGTCGATGAACTCTTGTCACAGCAACAGGTGGTCATCAAGAGCCTAGAAGATAACTACAACCGGGTCCCAGGCGTATCGGGTGCCACTATTCTCGGTGATGGCACCGTTGCACTCATCATAGATGTTACCGGATTAGTGAGCATGGCAGGCATTACCAATATGAAAGAACACGCAGCCTAACCAGACTAAGAATTAACACACTAGTCAATTGCCAATATGAAAAATGCGGCTTAACCAGATTATGAATGTACACGCTAATTACCAATATGAAAAATGCTACTTAACCAGATTATGAATGAACACGCTAGAGAGCGATGAAAATAACAGATTAAGGAAGATGGAGCCTGACGAGATGACAGAGCAAATTCAAAATGAACAGCCCCAGCACGATCATGGGATAAAGCAAGATAACGATGAAGACAGTCAGCAGTACCTAACCTTCATCATGGCCAACGAAGAGTACGGAGTCGAAATATTATCGGTACAGGAGATCCGGGGATGGGAGTCCACCACAGTGATCCCCAATGCACCGAGTCATGTGAAGGGGGTGATTAATCTGCGGGGTACCATAGTGCCCATCATAGATCTCCGCCAACGTTTCGGCATCGAGGTCTTAGATTATGGTGCTACAACTGTAGTTATCGTGGTCAAAGTGGCCATCGCTAACGAGCATAAGGTCATAGGTATCGTCGTCGATGCAGTATCCGATGTATTCAGCGTCAATAATGACGATGTACGTGAAGCACCCAATTTCGGTGAAGGCACAGATCTCTCTTTCATCAAAGGCTTAACTAATGCCAGCGATAAAATGGTGATCTTGCTCGATATCAACATGTTACTCGGTAGCGAAGTCTTACCCGAAGCCGAGCAACTCTCTAACTTAATCAATACGCTTGATGCTCCCCAGCAGCAAGTGGTTAATGCGTAAACTGGTATAACGAGGATAAACGAATGGAATCACAAAACTCCAACCTATCAAATGTAAACAGCTTACCAGTAGCCGGATTGGTGGTCAGCATCGTTGCATTAGGGTTATCATTTTCAGGACAAGCAGGAAGCTGGGTTGCAGCAACCCAAATTCTTGCGATAGTACTTATAGCCGCTGGCGTTATCAAGTTCAACCGCTGGCATAAGATGTTTGAACAAGCATTAACCGAAGTCAGTAATGCCTTGATCAGCAATGAAGCGCCTAAATTTTCAGACTTATCTTTGCCTGGCTGGGAACTTCTTACTAGCCGAATAGATGAGTTATATCAGAAGCGTCAGCGGGACGAGACGGCGCTGAAGGCATTGGATATCTGTAACGCCAACGTCATGATGGCCGATGCGGATCACAATATCACCTACCTCAATGACTCGGTCAACGTCATGATGACCAAGAATGAGAAAACGCTACAGACCGAACTCACCGGCTTCGATGTGAAAAAGCTGGTCGGACAGAATATCGATATATTCCATAAGAACCCGGCGCACCAGAGACGCATGATAGACGGGTTAACCAGCACCTATGAAACCACCATCCAGGTCGCAGGCCTTAATTTTAACCTGATCGCCAATCCTATCTTCAATAATGGTGTTCGTACCGGAACTGTGGTCGAGTGGGAAGACATCACGGCTAAACTCGCTCGTGAGGCCGAAGAGAAGCTGCAAGCCGCCGAGACTAGCCGTATCAAGCAAGCTCTTGACGTATGTAAGGCCAATGTCATGATGGCCGATGCCGATTACAACATCATCTATTTCAATGAGTCGCTCACCGAGATGCTCACCGAGAACGAGAAGACACTACAACAAGAGCTTAAAAGCTTCGATATGAAGACCCTGTTGGGTGCTAATATCGATATTTTCCATAAGAATCCGGCTCACCAGCGTGGCATGCTAGACAGACTCACCAGCACTTACGCCACCAGCATAGAGGTCTCGGGTCTCACTTTTGATTTAATCGCCACACCGGTATTCGATAACGGTGAACGTACGGGTACAGTGGTAGAGTGGCAGGATATCACGGCTAAGCTAGCCAAGGAGAAAGAGGAAGCGCAGCAAGCTGCCGATACAGGACGTATCAAGCAAGCATTGGATGTCTGTAAAGCCAACGTCATGATGGCCGATGCAGACTACAACATCATCTACCTCAACGAATCTCTCAATGAGATGCTCAGCGAGAATGAACGCACACTTCAGGAAAGTTTGTCCAAGTTCAATATGAAGACACTATTGGGCACTAACATAGATATCTTCCATAAGAACCCGGCTCATCAAAGAGGCATGCTTGACAAGCTCACCAGCACTTACGCCACCAGCATAGAAGTCTCGGGACTCACTTTCGATCTTATCGCTACCCCAGTATTCGATAACGGTGTACGTACGGGTACCGTTGTAGAGTGGCAAGATATCACGGCTAAGCTAGCCACAGAGAAAGAGGAGGCGAAACAGGCAGCCGATACTAACCGTATCAAGCAAGCACTGGATGTGTGTAAGGCTAATGTCATGATGGCCGATGCCGACTACAACATCATCTATTTCAACGACTCTCTCAACGAGATGCTCAGCGACAATGAGCGCACGCTTCAGGAAAGTTTGACCAAATTCGACATGAAGACTCTGATGGGCAGCAATATCGATATTTTCCATAAAAATCCAGCACATCAGAGAGGTATGCTGGACAGATTGACCAGTACCTACGAGACCAGCATAGAGGTCTCGGGGCTCACCTTCGAGCTTATCGCCACCCCAGTGTTTGATAACGGTGAAAGAACAGGAACCGTGGTCGAATGGCAAGATGTCACCGCTAAGCTAGTCAAAGAAAGAGAGGAGCAGGAACAAGCCGCCGAGACAGGACGTATCAAGCAAGCATTGGATGTCTGTAAAGCCAACGTCATGATGGCCGATGCCGACTACAACATCATCTACTTCAATGAGTCTCTCAATGAGATGCTCGGCGAGAATGAGAAGACCCTAAAACAGAGCCTGAAGAAGTTTGATATGAAGACTCTTATGGGGAGTAATATCGATATCTTCCATAAGAACCCGGCTCACCAAAGAGGCATGTTGGACAAGCTTACAGAAACCTATGCAACCAGCATACTAATTTCCGGGCTCACCTTTGAACTCATCGCCACACCGGTATTCGATAATGGACAGCGCACCGGCACAGTTGTGGAATGGCAAGATGTCACCGCTAAGTTGGCTAGAGAGAAAGAAGAGAAACAGCAAGCCGCCGAGACAGGTCGTATCAAGCAGGCGCTGGATGTGTGTAAGGCAAACGTCATGATGGCCGATGCGGACTACAACATCATCTACTTCAATGATTCACTCAACGAGATGCTAGGTGAGAATGAGAAGACCCTGAAAAAGAGCCTGAGTCGCTTCGATATGCGCACCCTGATGGGTAGTAATATCGATATCTTCCATAAGAATCCGGCTCATCAGCGTGGCATGCTGAATAGGCTCACTGAAACCTTCGAAACTAACATAGAGGTGTCAGGCCTCACCTTCGGTCTAATCGCCACCCCAGTGTTCGATAATGGAGAGCGCACGGGTACAGTTGTCGAGTGGCAAGATTTGACCGACAAGCTAGCGCGAGAAGCCGAAGAACAACAGCTAGCAGCAGAAAATGCCCGCATCAAGCAAGCACTGGATAATGTCTCCGCCAATACCATGGTGGCAGATGCCGACCTTAACATCATCTATATGAATAGTGCCGTTGGTAACATGTTCAGAAATGCACAATCTGACATAATCAAAGATCTGCCTAACTTCGATGCCAATAACCTTATCGGGGTTAATATCGATGACTTCCATAAGAATCCTGCCCATCAACGAGGCCTGCTAGGTGGACTCACATCTACCTACTCAAGCCAGCTATTAGTTGGAGGGCGCACCTTCAAGGTGGTGGCTAACCCAATCAAGGATGAAAACGGCGAACGGATAGGCACAGTTGTTGAATGGACCGATCGTACGGCCGAGGTTGCCATCGAGCATGAGATCGACACCATCATCTCATCGGCAGCAGCCGGTGACCTGAGCCACAGAGTCTCCACCGAGGGTAAAGACGGCTTCTTCCTCAACCTTTCTAACGGCCTCAACCGTTTAGTGGGGATCGCAGATAACGTCATCTCGGATGTAGTCAACATGTTCGACGGCTTAGCTAAGGGGGATTTGACCCGTCAGATAAATGGAGAATACGAAGGTCAGTTCGGTAAGCTGCAAACAGATGCCAATGCGACGGTATCAAGACTCACCGAAGTCTTAGGTGGCATCAACGAGTCAGCCAACACAGTGACCTCTGGCGCCGAAGAAATAGCACAGGGCAATGCAGACTTGAGTCAACGAACCGAAGAGCAGGCCGCGTCGCTGGAAGAAACTGCGTCCAGCATGGAAGAGATGACCGCGACTGTAACTCAGAGCGCTCAGAATGCCACCTTGGCCAATGAACTGGCCCAGGAAGCTAACTCCAAGGCCGAACATGGCGGTAAAGTGGTCGAACAGGCTGTCTCAGCTATGGAAGCCATCAACGATTCGAGCAAGAGGATATCCGATATTATCGGGGTTATCGACGAGATAGCCTTCCAGACTAACCTACTTGCGCTTAATGCCGCAGTAGAGGCTGCAAGAGCGGGCGAACAAGGACGCGGCTTTGCTGTAGTTGCTGGTGAGGTTCGTAATCTTGCTCAACGAAGTGCTGGCGCCGCTAAGGAAATCAAAGAGCTTATCCGTGACAGTGTGGGCAAGGTTACCGATGGTACCCAGTTAGTGAACCAATCCGGTGAAACCCTGGAAGATATCGTACAAGCGGTCACTAAAGTCGCCGACATGATAAGCCAGATAAGTATCGCCTCGGATCAGCAGTCTTCCGGCATTCAAGAAGTCAACAAGGCCATCTCTCAGATGGATGAAATGACCCAACAGAACGCCGCACTGGTAGAGCAAGTCTCGGCAGCAGGTGAAGCCATGGCCGATCAAGCCAGAAATATGAAGACCCAACTTGGCTTCTTCCAGACGAGTGGAAATACCAGCTCTGGTATGGCATCAGCGCCACTAGCCTTGGTCTCGGGAGATACCCATGGCAATCTAAGTATCAGTAAAGAGGAGTGGAATGAGTTTTAACGACTGAGCTTCACCACTGCTAGAACTTAATACATAGACAGGCCTTGTTTTCATGCAAGGTCTGTCTATGTCCTATATAGGTAGCTTATTTATTACAAATGATTTCAGAACGGAGGTATCGGCATTGGAGATCATAGACGAAAAGGAATTTTCTATGACAAAGCAAAACTTCGATTTTATTCAAAGTCTTGCCTACGAAGAGACGGGAATCGTTCTTCCAGAAAGAAAGAAACATATGGTCTATTCCAGGCTCAGCAGGCGCCTGCGTCACCTGGGACTGAAAAACTTTAACCAATATTGTGAGCATGTACAGAGCGAACCTAGCGAGTTAATGAATTTTGTTAATGCGCTAACCACTAACCTAACCGCCTTCTTTCGTGAAGAGCATCACTTCGATTATCTGGATAAAGAGATAGCACCATTATGGAGAAGACGACGCAACAAACGTTTACGGGTCTGGTCTTCAGCCTGCTCAACTGGCGAAGAACCCTATAGCATAGCCATGACACTGGCAGATCATTTTGCCGGAGCCGAATGGGATCTAAAAATACTGGCCACTGATCTCGATACGAATGTACTTAACAAGGCGGCTAAGGGGTGTTACTCAGAGGAAAGCATCACTGGTTTGCCGGATCGATACCGAGAAAAGTATATAAAGATGACGCCAAATGGTATCCAGATGAAACCAAGTATCCAAAAGAATATCCATTTCAAACAGCTCAATCTGCTACAGAAATGGCCCATGACAGGTCCATTCGATGTGATTTTTTGCCGTAATGTGCTCATCTATTTCGATAATGAAACCAAGGCCAAGATCATCGCTAAATTTAGAAAACTGCTCGCCCCGGACGGGCTACTCTTTATCGGACATTCTGAAACTTTAACTAATTTATCTGATGAATTCGAGCTCATTGGCCAAACCATATATCAGCCACTACAAGGCGGTCATGCCAAGGTCCATGGAGAGAGAAAAAAAGCCCTTACTGGCTAAAACAACAAGCAAGTTTATGGCTATAACGGTTAGCCGAAGCCAGAATGCAGATTAGACCACGAGGATTAAACTATGATTAGCGTGTTAGTGATCGATGACTCACCACTGGTAAGGCAACTGCTCAGCCATCTGTTAAACGATGCCGACAATATTAAGGTTGTCGCCACCGCAGAAGATCCCTATGAGGCGCGAGATCTAATCAAGAAATTCAACCCGGATGTACTGACCTTAGATATTGAGATGCCCAAGATGGACGGCATTGCCTTTTTAAGAAACATCATGAAGCTCAGACCTATGCCTGTGATCATGGTATCGACCCTGACGGCCAAAGGGGCCGCGATTACCTTAGAGGCTCTCTCGATAGGCGCCGTAGACTTTATCTCTAAACCTAAATCTGATCTCACCAACCAACTCATGGGCTATAAGCAGGAACTCATAGACAAGGTTCGCCTTGCCTACAAAAGTAAGGCTCGCCCTAAGTCCCTATCGGCCCCAAGAATAAAACCACTCAGTGGTGAGATGTTCAGTAACAGGCTTATAGCTATTGGAGCCTCGACTGGCGGAACCGAAGCAATTCAGAGTGTGCTCATGCGAATGCCATCAAATACCCCCCCTGTGGTAATCGCTCAACATATTCCAGCGGCATTTAGTGCCTCATTTGCTAAACGTCTAAATAATAATTGCGCGATGAAAGTCATTGAAGCTCAGGGAGGAGAACAGCTCAAACCGGGCACCGCCTACCTAGCCCCAGGCAGCAAACACATGATAATCGAACGTAAAGGCGGCTTACTCTTCACCAAGCTCGTCGACAGCGACCCCGTTAATCGCCATAAGCCTTCAGTGGACGTACTGTTTAATAGTGTCGCCGAGTCTGCAGCCAAATCGACCATAGGTATAATCCTGACTGGCATGGGTAAAGATGGTGCCAAAGGCCTACTTAACCTGAAAGATAAGGGCGCTTACACTATAGCCCAAGATGAGGCTAGCTCTGTAGTATGGGGCATGCCCGGCGCAGCGGTAGATCTAGACGCACACCACGAGCAGATGCATCTGGATAAGATTCCACAAAAATTATTATTTCTGTTGAAAGCGGAGAATTGTAAGGCTAGTTAAAACATGAGTTCCTAGGCTCCAGAACCTAGGAACTAGGATCTTGCTTCCCTATTCCTTTCTCCATGACCCATCATCCTTGGGGCGTACCCAGGCTTGAGAGAACCAGTAATAACCGCTCTTTGTTTTACTAGGCACTGTGCAATTATATCTGGATCTTCCAGGTGGCACATCGAACTCGGCACGGATAGAAAATTCATTTTCACTCAACCAGAGAGGCTTCTGAGCCCCTTGCCCCTGAATGAAACACATCATCTGATGTGGATAAATATCATTCATATCCAGAGTAACCCTGAGCTCGGGCCGCCAATTTCCACCTTTAAGTTCGGGATCGTTAGGCGTTATCGATAAGACTGGCATATTCAGGCTGTGCATTTTTACTTTAAGGCTAGCGAGATCGGCATAGACTCCCGCGACAGGAAAACGCGGCAGCGCTGTCAGAGACGAGTAGGCCCCGGCAGCACCTGACTGCTGACCTAAGCCGACGAAGCCATTGCGGCTCAGCATATCCTCGAGAGCCTGATTATATTCACCATAGGGATAAGCCAGCATCTTGTGGTTTTGCCCTGTAGCATGACTAATTTCAGCTTCTGTCTTGAGAATATTAGTCTCTATACGCGACATCCAATGCAGTTCTGATTCTCCAGCCAACTTGCGAATAAGATGCTCATGTCCCCAGCTATGATTGGCTATTTCCGCCCCCTCTTTAGACAATTCAATCAGCTCTTTCCAGCTCATCATCTCACTGTATTTCGCCTTAATCGGCTCAATCGAGACAAATAGCGTGTAGGGAAAACCGTATTCCTTTAAGATGGGGTGCGCCGTCTCGGCAATACTCTTGTAGCCATCATCGAAGGTGATCACCACAGTATTTTCCGCTATCGGCTTCTGGTTTCTAATCGCGTCCACAACTTGAGACAATGGCGTCACGATAAAGTCATTATCGGCCAAATACTGCATCTGCTCCTTAAATTGAGTCGGTGTCACGCTAGTGATAGCCGGGGTATGCTCCGACACATGGTGATATTGTAAAATCACCGCAGCTCGAGCCGTGAAGGCCTGCAACGATAGACTGAATAACACCAGAAGCGTTATCAGGATATTCTTAAACATAATTAGAACCTCTGAGATGATATGACCCCTGTCGAATTGATCCGTAATAAACAGAAAAACAGACAGCTACTGGCACTCGCCCTGCCCATGATATTGTCCAATATCACAGTGCCTCTACTGGGTCTGGTAGACACCGCAGTAGTTGGTCACCTAAGTAATGCCTATTACCTAGGTGGCGTCGCCGTTGGGTC
Source organism: Shewanella psychrophila (assembly GCF_002005305.1). Taxonomy (NCBI): domain Bacteria; kingdom Pseudomonadati; phylum Pseudomonadota; class Gammaproteobacteria; order Alteromonadales; family Shewanellaceae; genus Shewanella; species Shewanella psychrophila. The sequence goes on along the minus strand of NZ_CP014782.1, from coordinate 268,424 downwards.
AACGATTATCACCTTAATTTTATGGATGTTGGGCTTTCTTCGTATGGCTACCACTGGACTCGTTGCCCAGTCTTATGGTGCCGGAGACACACAAGCCCAATATAAATTACTGCTGCAAGCTGGCAGTTTAGCGCTTATTTTAGGGTTAAGCGCCGTACTTCTGCAACTCCCCATTCTCAATACAGCCTTGATGCTCACCGATGCAAGCCTAGAAGTACAAAGATATACCCGTGAATATTTTGAAATAAGGATCTGGTCGACCCCCTTCGCCCTGCTCAATTTAGTGCTATTAGGCTGGCTACTGGGCAGGCAACAACCTAAGGCCGCCATGTGGCAATTAATCGTCGCCAACTTAGCCAATATCGGCCTAGATCTACTGTTTGTCCTCGGCCTGGGCTGGGGGGTTAAAGGGGCAGCACTTGCTTCTGTATTTGCCGATATATCCGGTTTTCTGGTCGCCTTGACTATGGTCTACAAGCAAGTTCAAAAAACTGGTGGCTTCGATTTTTATAAGCTTTGTAAGAGCCTCAACTTAACTAGCTATCATAAACTACTCAGCCTCAATGCCGACATATTTGTTCGTAGTCTCTGTTTGCAGATCGCCTTCGCCTTTATGACATTCCATGGTGCGAGTTTGGGCGACAATACAGTCGCGGCCAACGCCGTGCTGCTCAATCTTTTACTACTAATCAGCTATGCCCTAGACGGCATTGCCTATTACGCCGAGGCCGAAGTAGGTAGGGCTTATGGTCAAAAAAATAAGACATTGATGAGAGAAACCGTCACTCTGGCCTGGCTGTGGTCGGCCATCTCCGCGCTCTTATTCACCTTAGTGTTTGCCTTCGGTGGAGAAAGCATCATCAAGATGCTTACAAACATTGAAGAGGTACGCTCGGTCGCCAGTGAATATCTATTTTGGATAGTGCTTCTGCCTATCCTCTCCTTCGGTTCTTACCTCTTCGATGGCGTCTACATCGGAGCAGCCAAGGGAAAGGTGATGCGCAACAGTATGATCATCTCGACTTTTGGCATATTTTTCCCCGTCTGGTTTGTCATGCAAGGCAGTGGTAATCACGCACTATGGGCTGCCATGAGCTGCTTCATGCTAGCCAGAAGCATAACCCTGACACTACATTATCGTTATAAATTGAGAGATGAAGGGTTTTAGTTAATAAAGGTATGAAAGCTAAGATGACGGCCTCCGACCTATCGCTTTGCGGACGGCTGCGTCTATTCGACGGGCTACGCCCTATTAGAGCTAAGTCGTCTTAGTACCATCATCGTAGCGTCTTCTCAGCCCCAACAGCGCAGCGTCATCTTGGCATTAGCCACTGACATAAAAAAGCGAGTAGGCAATCAGCCAACTCGCTTTTTCGTACTCTTTATAACCTAGAACAAGGGTCTTACCCCTCGAATCTAGAAATGCCCTTTACTGATACGAATGATCGCCAGCCTGGTGCTCGGTAATGTCTTGAACACCTGTTAGTTCGCCTGGAAACATATCGAGTAACTGCTTCTCGATACCATCTTTTAGTGTCACGTCGACCATTGAGCAACCATTACAACCGCCGCCAAACTGCAAGATAGCCACGCCTTCTTCAGACACTTCCATCAGCATTATGTTGCCACCATGGCTTGCGAGTTGCGGATTGATCTCAGACTGAATCACGTATTCGATACGCTCGTTAAGTGAAGCATCACTGGAAACTTTACGCATTTTAGCATTAGGTGCTTTAAGGGTTAGCTGTGAACCCAGTTGATCGGTAACAAAGTCGATAGTCGCATCTTCGAGGAAAGGCGCGCTCTTCTCATCAACCATGGCATTGAAGCCATTAAACTCTAACTCTGTGTCGTCGGATTCGGCGGCATCTGGTGGACAATATGAAACGCCACATTCAGCAGTAGCAGTACCAGGACTGATTACAAATACACGAATATGAGTTCCTTCAGGCTGATCTGCTAACAAGGTAACAAAATGAGCCTGAGCTGCATCGGAAATGGTGATCATTAAGACATGCTCCGTCTGGTAAAACTTGACTGTTTTAGTAAGATATAGAGGTATGATACTCCGACTAAGGGCAGCTTTGTAGTCCCTTTGTAAATTGCTTTGCTCTTTTAGAGGATGTAATGGAGGATTTTTTTATTCAGGTAAGGATTATTTTTCGACATTTTCTAGGTTATCACCTAGCGTTAACAGTGGCAATAATTAACACCAACTGATAATTTAACCTTATATTACAAGTATAAAGAAAACTATATATGTTGAAAATTGGCCTATTCCTGCTGATCTTATTCTGCTCTTTGAGTCTGAGTTATCCTGTCAAAGCAGCAGACCCACAAAGGGTGATCTCGATCTCAAATTCAAGTTTAGATCCTGTGATCACATCGCCGGAATCCTTCTTAGGCTACCCATTAGGCCAATGGCACCTGCGTCATGACCAAGTAAATTATTACCTGAAACAACTTGCCAGCGACAGCGCCAAAGTATCCATAGAGCATACAGGTCAGAGCCATGAAGCCAGACAACAACTCACTGCCGTAATTACCTCTAGTAAAAACCAGGCAAATCTGGACGATATCTTGAAACTGCGTCAAACCGTTAAATCTGGGGCGACACAGCAAGGCCCCTTAGTTATCTGGCTGACGTATTCCATTCATGGGGATGAGGCCAGTGGCGCACATGCCGCCTTGACCCTCAGCTACTTTCTAGCCTCCAGCCGAGATGAATGGGTTGAAAACTTGCTCGATGAAGCCGTTGTTTTGATCACTCCGAGTCAGAACCCGGATGGTATGGATAGGTTTTCAACCTGGACCAATAACTACCGTGGCCAGACCGATGTTAGTGATAGCAACCATAAAGAACACAAGCAAAATTGGCCCAACGGCAGAACCAACCACTACTTCGCCGATCTTAATCGTGATCTCTTGTTTCTCAGACATCCGGAAACCCGAGGTAGAGTAGCCCTGTTCCATAAATGGCAGCCTCACTATGTGGGAGATTTTCATGAGATGGGCCGGGATAGGAGTTACTTCTTCCAACCAGGGGTTCCATCGCGCACCAATCCTGCTACCTCCAAGACCAATCAAGCTTTGACAGAGAAGCTGGCTCACTTCCATAGAGCAGCCCTAGATGATTTAAAGCAGAGCTATTTCAGTCGAGAGGCGTTTGACGACTTTTACTATGGAAAAGGCTCGACTTATCCGGATATCAACGGCTCAGTTGGCATTTTATTCGAGCAAGCTAGTCCCAGAGGACAAGTACAAATCACCCAAAATGGCGAATTGAGGCTCAGCCAAGCCATAAATAATCAAATCGCCACCTCTATATCTAGCCTAAAAGGCAGCCTGGCATTAAAAGATGAGCTGATAGAATACCAGAGTGAGTTTTATCAAGGCCGTGACAAAAAACTGCAACGAGGACGCCAAACCGGCTTTCTTCTTGGTGCTCCAGCGAACCGAGAGCGTATTGAAGACCTCAGTCAGCTGTTAACCCAACACAAGATAAAATTTTACTATCTTACCGAAACCGTTCATCAAGGAAGTCAGGATTTTACAGCCGATAGCAGTGTGTTTATTCCTATCAGCCAGCCCCAGAAAAGTCTTGTTTTAGCCCTGTTTGATAACAGCACAGAGTTCGAAGATCCAACATTTTACGATGTCTCAAGTTGGAATCTAGAACACGCCTATCATCTGCAGATGGTACGCAATAGTAAGTTGGATATCGATGTTCTTTCCAGCCAAGCTACGACTAAACCCAATTTCCAAATGAGTGGACACGCCGTAGCAGTACTAATTAATTGGCAGCAAGATTTGGCAGCCCCTATGTTACAGGCCTTGTTACAAGATAATATAACTGTCAAATTTGCTAAGAAACCTTTTACCATTGATCTAGCCGGAGAGGCTCATGCATTTCCTGCAGGCACCTTACAAGTTCCACTGAAACAAACCAATTTTTCGGTGGATGAAATTAATAGCAAGCTCGTTAAACTAGCCGAACAATATCCTTTGACCTTGCATTCCGTCACCACTAGCGCCTCTATATCTGGTATAGATTTGGGCAGCCCTAGTTTCAAGGTCATAGCCCCCATAAAACCTCTATTAATAACGGGTCGAGGCACAGATGCCTCCGAAGTAGGCGAGCTGTGGTATTACTTAGACCGTAAGTTAGCAGTGCCAGTAACTTTAATCGATGCAAGCCAGATTTCCAGAGTAAAATTAAACCGATACACACATGTGATCATGGCCGATGGAACTTACTCATCTTTAGACAAAAGCTTTGCCAGAAAATTAGGCCAATTCGCCACAGATGGTGGCACAGTGATCGCTCAAAAAGGTGCGTTAACCTGGTTAAATAAAAACAACCTGCTCAAGAGTGACATCAAGGGAAAACGTTTCTATAAACAACTATTCGATAGCCGAGGTTTAAGCTATGGAGATAAGGAAAAGCTCGCCGCACGTCAATCCATAGGCGGTGCCATAGTGGAATTGACACTCGACCCCAGTAATCCGATAAACTTCGGTATCAGGGGAAATAGGCTACCCGTATTGAAAAATAAGGCTATTGGATTAACCACCAGCTCATCTCCCTTTACTATCGCGGCAAAATACGCCGATGAACCTCTGCTAAGCGGCTATCTCGCCAAAGAGTATCAAGCGAGTTTCGCTAATAATCCAGCCATAGTTTTGGAACCCTTAGGCAAAGGTGCCATAGTCGGTTTCGCCGATGACTTAATGTTCCGCAACATCTGGATAGGCTCAGAAAAAATATACGCTAATGCCCTCTATTTCGTCCCCGCATTGAATTAGCAGAAGGCTCTAGGAACTGACATATTTATAATTATTTCTCCAGTCCTATCACGACAAGGGACGTTGGTGGCAGGGACGCCACGCCGAGCTCACAGGGATGTGCTAGTAGCGTACCATTGGATTGATAGGACATCCGCATGCTGCAGGCAATAGATTAAACTAAACTCTTGAACAACAGCAAGCTGACAAATATTTACAATCTCAAATTTTACTTAGGTTAATTCCAACCTAATCTAAGAGTCCTGGTGCTTCAGCTCTCGCTAAACACCATACCTGCACATGAATATGTCGCCTCTCGAATAAAGAGGCTATCTCTTTAGCCGTGGTTCCCGTTGTCACTACATCATCGATCAAGGCTATGCGCTGATATGGAAAATCATCATGTAGATGAAAGGCATTTTTAAGGTTTTTACGTCTCTGTTTGCCAGTTAAACCGGCCTGAGACTGAGTATCTAAACTTCTCACTAATCCATGAGTTTCAATGGGGATGTTGAGCCGTTTGCTAAGAACATCGGCAATTATCCAAGCCTGATTAAAGCCACGAGCCTTAAGCCTCTTCTCATGTAGCGGTACAGGAACTAGGACTTGGGGACGTTCAATTAACCCTGCCATTTCCAGTTTATTTATACGCATAATCAAGGCCGTAGATAAGGCGTCTAGTCCCGCGAACTGAGCTCGATATTTTATCAAACCGACCCATGGACCTAAGCCTTGATGATAGCTACAAGGTGAGATAACAAGCAGGGGTTCACTAGATAGACAGGCACCACAATAGCGAGATTGGAACTGTAAACTGCGCCCACAGCCTAAACACACTGGCTGTTGGTAGAGACCAGAATGTAAACATGTAAAACAGATCCCACTGCCAGGAGGAATCACGCTTTGATGGCACATAAGACAGCGATTGGGTAAACTTGCTGCCAGCCACTGCTTCACGCATACGACGCCTCTCTGTAGGTTTTTCTCTCCATAATGTTTTAGTCTAGTGAGCTTAGCTATTTTCATCAATTTCCCACTAAAGTTTCCATTAAGAGGTAGATAAGTGAGTCAAGCACAACTACATATAGAGTCTATAGGCCCTGAATCTGCCCCTGAAATAGTCATGCTTCACGGCTGGGGAATGAACAGCGCAGTCTTTACGCCACTGCATCTGTCTTTGTCTGAGTATAGGGTGCACTATGTGGATCTGCCCGGCTTTGGCCATAGCTCGGCCATAGAAGGCGATATTGATGATTGGCTAGGGGTCTTGATATCACAGCTCCCTGACAAGGCAATCTGGGTAGGTTGGTCTCTTGGAGGACTCCTAGCTACATTAGCAGCATTAAACTATCCTGACAGAATCAGAGGACTGGTGACCATAGCTTCATCCCCCTGCTTTATGGCCAGAGAAGAGGAGAAATGGCCGGGGATCTCACCCCAAGTCCTATCCCAGTTTAGTGAATCCCTGCATAAAGATCTCGGTAAAACAATTGAACGATTCCTGGCGATTCAGGCAATGGGTAGCCCAACGGCGAAAGAGGATATCAAGCAACTGAGAAACTTAGTACTCGCAAGGCCACTTCCAGACTCCCGAGCTCTGTATCAGGGATTAACTATGTTGGAATGTGTCGATCTCAGACCTAGGCTAAATCAGATTGACCTACCTTGGCTAAGAATATGGGGTAGGTTAGATGGGCTAGTTCCCAGACGAGTCCCCCCCCTCATGCCAGTGAATGACCCACTTTACCAAGATGTCATACTGGCTAAGGCTTCTCATGCCCCATTTTTCTCTCACACAGATGAATTTTTAACTGGTTTTTTGAGCTGGATAGAAGAAATTTCAAATTAAGCCCTCAACGAACACACAGAGCTTTATCTTTAACCTAACGAAGGTTATTATTTAACCACAATAGTTAAGGAATTATCTATGTTAGTGGTCACAAACTATCCTCAGGTACCAATAGCGACGACAAATCCCGCTACCGATGCCGCGCGCGTGGATAGCCAACAAAGACCGCCTATCGTTCCTACGCCAGAACTAGTCAAGAGCCACGAAGAACGCCCTTTTACACCACAACACGAACGAACAGCTGAACAGCCTGAGGTTCAAGCTAGGCTCAATGAGCGACTACAAGGTAAACACCAAGGTAGTGGGCAGCAACAAGAAGATAAACAGCAAAAAGAAGCAGAGAAGCCGACTCTAGCAGCCAGCTTACCCAGAGCTCCTCTCCGAGGAAAACCCGCACTAAACAGGCGTGATATTCGTATTGCCCCACAGTCGAACCCAGTCAATAATCACAACCAGGACCAGTCTAAAAAGAGTGAGCTAAAAAGCCAACCCAAGGAGTTTTATCAAGCGGTTGCCCTACATATAACTAGCTTCTATCAAGAGCAGGCTCTTCCAAAAACTGAACCTGCTATCTCCTCTTTTGTTTAACGCAGTAACACTTCACTCGCTTGGCTAGTCGTATTATCTTTCTCATCTTCCAAGACCAGCTGCAACTTAGCACTATCCTTATCTTGCTTAAACGCTAGCCTCTCTTCCTGTGAAGCACTTCTATACAGGCCTTTTTGATAAGCCATACTGCCCCATAATGCCCAGGCGAGCGCTGCTTGCTTCATCTCATCGGCTTGAGGTTGTGCACTAAGAGTTTCAGCATCGAAGTCATATTTGAAACCAGCAGCTTCACGCTCGGGCTGTAACACCACGACATCATCGCCTCGTAAATAAGCCATGTTTTTATCATATTGCATCAAAGCTCGCCCCGGCCAGTCATCTCTGACTCGAGTCAAATCTTGCCCTAGCATGGGATAGCTGTCGGATATGCCAATCATAGATAATAAAGTCGGCGCCATATCAATTTGGCTCACCACTCGCTGGTCTTTCTTTGGCTCGACTCCATCCCCTAAGATAATTCCAGGGATCCTGAAGCGGGAAATAGGTACTAAACTTGCGCCGCCTACACGACTATCGTGATCTGCCACGATTAAAAATAGCGTATCTTTCCAGTAATCTGACTTCTTGGCTAACTTGAAAAACTCTCCTACAGCATAATCCGCATATTTAACCGCATTATTCACAGTCTGTTTAGGCTGCTCATAAAGTTCAACCTTGCCATCGGGAAACTCGAAGGGTTCGTGATTACTCGAGCTAAATACTAAACTGAAAAATGGCTTTCCCTCTTTATGGAATTGTTTAAATTCCTGATCTGCACGGCGAAGAAGATCTTCATCCGATACTCCCCAGGAAGCCACAAAAGACGGGTCATCATAATCATTTTCATCGACAATATTACTGAAACCATTGCCAAGGAAAAAGCTCTTCATATTATCGAAATGACTCTCTCCACCATAGATAAACTGAGTTTCATAGCCATGGCTTTTCAATAGTTCAGCAATAGAGAAGAATCCCTGTTGGCTCTTACCTAACTTAACCACCGAGCGTGCTGGTGTAGGCGTAAAACCAGTAGTGATGGCTTCGATGCCACGAACCGAACGTGTTCCTGTGGCGTAAAGATTTTCAAATGACCAGCCTTCCTTAGAAAGCACATCAATATTTGGTGTCAGTGGAAGGCCACCTAGATTTCCGACGAAGCGCGCCCCCAGACTTTCCTGCAAGATGATCACTAAATTTTTAGGCTTTCCCTGGTAACTAGCAGGATTAAAAGAAACACTAGGCGCGGCCTCTAACGGGAACGCACTTAGATCTCGGCCACTCTCTCGCCTGATTGTATCGATTATTTTCTGCTCATCCATTCGGCCATAAATCTTAGCGGCATTAGCTTCATTACCCATCTGATTGATGGCAAAGAAAAGAGAATATGCTGAGTTAACGACTAGAGAATTAACCAAAGGATCATCGGCAAAAGCAACCATAGCCGGATTAAGCGGTCTATGGCCCAGACTTGATCTTGCCCCGGCTAACGTCACAACAATCACGGCAACAGCGATAACCGGGCGCCAGTACCAGCGGGAATAGGTGAGATCTCGCAGCAGGTAACCGCTGAGCTTCCAACCACCAAGAAGAGTTGCACCGCTGATCAAGAAACCTAAGATCATCTCAAACTTACGTCCGCCCCAAAGCATTGAAAGAACTTCTTTAGGATAAATAAGGTATTCGATATAGAGACGATTTGGACGAATGCCATATTCCTGAATAAACGAGGGAGATGAGACTTCCAGAAATAAAATTAGCCAGAGGCCAAGTGTCAGCCAAACTCGTAATATCGTGTTCCAACCTCGTCCAATAGCGTGATCACCAGAAAAAATGGCTGTGCCAAGCGCAGCGATGCCCCATAACCAACATAAGGTAGCCAGATCCACCCTTAGACCCTGAAATAAGAGATGCGACCAGCCATCGACGGCCGAAACACGTTCGATTTGCCAAAGTCCCAAGCCGATACGGCTCACAGTGACGATAATCAATGCAATTAAGCAGAAACTTAAAATGGATCTAAAGGGACCCAAAAAGGAGAAGCGAAAGGCCATAGAGTACCCAAAGTTATTCGAATTTTTAAAATCCAAAACTCTTAGTCTAGAGTTATGGAGTGGTCCCTGCGCTTATACTCTATATAGAGTGTCCATGATGACTTTCACTCTCTTTGAAATGATAGCCAAGTATTAAGACTAAGCCCAATAACAAAAGTTCACATTATTACTCATAATAATGAAACACCAAGAATACAATTGAGTCACCCCAATAGTAGGTTAGCGGAAGGAATGTAAAAAAAATGTCGAAAGAGAAAACTCTTCCGACATTAATGTAATACCAAATGGCAAAACAACTCACTTATGTATTATTTTTTCAATTTGGCAAAGGCATCGGCAAAAGCATTACCCATGGCGGCATTAGCTTGCTTCGGCTGAGATTTTTGTTGAGTTCTGTGCTGAGGTTTTCCTTGTGGCTTCTGCTTACCGCCTGAATTAGGCCTTTGAGCCGCTCTCGGCGCGGGTTTATCACCGGCCTTTTCATCCAAGCGCATGGTGAGAGCGATACGCTTACGCTCCACATCGATTTCCATCACCTTCACTTTAACTACATCCCCGGCCTTGACTACCGTATGGGGATCACTGACAAATTTATCGGTCAGAGATGAGATATGTACCAAACCATCCTGATGAACACCAACATCCACAAAGGCACCGAAGTTAGTCACGTTGGTCACCACACCTTCTAGGATCATATCAGGCTTAAGATCTTTGACCTGCTCCACGCCTTCCTTAAATGTGGCCGTCTTGAACTCACCACGTGGATCTCGGCCCGGTTTGTCTAGCTCGGCTAAAATATCGGTCACAGTAGGCAGACCAAATTTATCTGTGATGAACTCTGCCGCCGACAGGTTACGTAGTAAATCGGTATTGCCCACTAAAGCCTCAACCGCCTGTCCCTTAGCCTTAGCGATCGTCTCAACCAGTGAGTAGGCCTCGGGGTGAACCGAAGATGCATCCAGTGGATTATCACCATCGAAAATACGCAGAAATCCCGCAGCTTGCTCATAAGCCTTAGGTCCCAGTCTTGCGACCTTCAATAGCTGTTTACGCTGGGTAAACTGACCATTTTCATCTCGATACATAACAATATTACGGGCCAAGGTCTTATTGAGGCCAGCGACTTGAGCTAATAACGGCGCAGACGCCATATTCAGATCGACACCGACACCGTTCACACAATCTTCCACTACACCTTCCAGTGACAAGGAAAGCTGACTCTGACTAACATCATGCTGATATTGGCCGACACCGATAGACTTAGGCTCAATCTTGACTAACTCGGCGAGCGGGTCTTGCAGTCGACGAGCTATAGAAACGGCGCCACGAATGGACACATCGAGATTCGGAAATTCGTTGGCAGCTAGCTCGGAAGCCGAATAGACAGATGCCCCGGCTTCACTCACCATGATCTTAGTGAGTCTTGGCAGCTCAGCTTTAACGCTAGCAATCAATTCACCAGCCAGCTTATCAGTCTCTCTCGAAGCCGTTCCATTGCCCACGGCAATCAGCTCAACTTTATGCATTTTGGCAAGGTTAGCTAAGGTGCGTACCGACTTATCCCACTGATTTTGCGGGGCATGAGGAAAGATGGTCGAGTGTGCCACGAGTTTGCCTGTATTGTTAACGATAGCGACCTTAACACCGGATCTTAGTCCGGGATCTAGCCCTAATGTAGTTTTTGCTCCCGCCGGCGCAGCCATCAGGAGATCCCCAAGGTTTCGAGCAAATACATTTATCGCCTCGGACTCCGCATGCTCTCGCATCTTAGCGACAAACTCAGTTTCCATCTGCAGCGCTATCTTAATTCGCCAAGTCGCTGTAACTACAGTTTTCAACCATAAATCGACATCGGCTGTGCCAAGGTTCAATTTGAAGTGTTCGGCGATGATCACCTCACAATAACTACCTTGCTTAGACTCGTTACCCGGATCCGCATTCATGTTTAACGTCAGCATGCCTTCATTGCGACCACGCAACATGGCTAAGGCACGATGAGAAGGTACCTTACTGAGTTTTTCCGTGTGTTCGAAATAATCGCGGAATTTAGCCCCTTCTTTCTCTTTTCCTTTTGCCATACGGCTTTCGATAACAGAGTTTTGGCTGAGGTGTTGTCTCACTTTCTGCAACAGGGAAGCATCTTCGGCGAAGCTCTCCATCAAGATGAAACGCGCCCCATCAAGCACAAGTTTACAGTCTGAAAAACCTGCTTCTGAATTAATATATTTGGCAGCTTCTTGTTCAATATCGGCATTTCGGTTATTAAGCAAGTGATCGGCTAAGGGCTCGATGCCAGCTTCTCTGGCAATCTGGCCCTTAGTGCGACGTTTAGGCTTATAGGGCAGATATAGATCTTCTAGGCGCGTCTTACTATCAGCCTCGAATAACGCATGTTTGAGCTCAGGAGTCAGCTTACCCTGAGTATCTATGCTGGAAATGATCACATCACGCCTGTCATTCAAGTCACGTAGATAACTCAACCTGCTGTTTAATGTACGCAGCTGAGTATCATCTAAGCCTCCGGTCGCTTCTTTACGATAACGAGCGACAAAAGGCACTGTTGCACCATCATCGAGTAGAGAGATTGTCGAACTGACTTGCTGCTCGCGGACATTGAGTTCCTGAGCAATGATCTGGGCAATATTTTGCGTCATATGCATAAAAGTATTGTCGTGCCTGGATTGAAAGAATCTGATGATGCCAAGATACCACAGGCTAAGGTGTGCTTGCATGTGAAAGCTACACAGATAATCGATCTCGTGATCGGACATTCATTTTATCGAAACCTGACCGCAACTTTTAGACTATATAATTTAACCTTGGGGAGATTAAGCCGTTACTATCGAATCACTCAGGAGAAAAGAATGTGCGGCCATATTGTAGGATAAGGATTACAGAGAACATTTTCTTGCAAGTACGGTATGCTCAGGCATACCTCTTCGATTAATCAGCACCTCAAAACCATGTCGATTTAAAAGCTGTTCGATGTCTTGCTTATGCCAGGCGGGGACAAATGGCTCATAGACATGATGAGCAAGCCACTTAAAATAAAGGCCGGTAAAACCATTCCCTTTAAACATCTGCCACCAGCCAGATTTGAACTGTATCGATGAAGGCTCACAGATAGCCAACAAGCCCCCAATATCTAACACTCGGTGGCACTCATCCAGTGCCAAATCGATATACTTGGGCGGCATCTCGTGAAATAAAAAACTCGCAGTAATGCCATCAAATCGTTTATCGGAAAACTTAAGATCTTCTGCCAAGCCTTGAACAAATTTAACTTCTGGATAGGCTTTAGCCGCATGTTTTAGTAGATAAGGTGAGGGATCTAGTCCCCAAACGTCTGCGATATCTTCATCCTTTAGCGCCGCGGCCATCTGGCCACCAGCGCAGCCAAGATCTAAGACACGTTCACAGCCGCGAAACCAAGTGGCGATCTGTTTTCGAACAGGCTTCATCTTTCCCAACATGGTGCCATCGAACGCGCTGATATAGCCTCGGGTAATATTATTGGAATAGTTACCGTTAGGTATACCGTGAAACTCCTGCTGTAGATATTTAGGCAAGGTCTCTTTACCCAATATTCCTTGAGGAAAACTATCTGGAATATCCGCCCGACCATTGCCCTTCTTAAATAGGCTGCGAAATAGTCTGCCCACATTAGTCCGGGTCTTAAAGTTGATCTCATCGGCCCAGGTGCGAGGCAGGTCAATATTCTGCCAATCTAAGATTAAAGGATCGGAACTAAGCTCATCTATGTGAACTTGGAGTCGCTCGTCCGCCACCTTAGGCTCATTCATCCTTAAACGCCTTATATTGAATCTTATTCACGTACCATTCCTTGGCACCCGAAGGGGTTTGTACCACGATTTCATCATCGACTTGTTTACCAATAAGCGCACGAGCCATGGGCGAGTCAATGGTGATGTAACCTAGCTTAGTATCCAGTTCATCCTTGCCGACGATACGATACTGCACCACCTCACCCGCCTCATTCTCAAGCTCAATCCAAGCGCCGAAGAAGACTTTCCCCTCTTGCTGAGGAGAGTAATCGACTATGTTAAGTTCTTCGACACGTTTCACCAGATAGCGAACCCGACCGTCTATCTGACGCAGCAGACGCTTGTTATAGGTGTAATCAGCATTCTCAGATCTATCACCCTGAGCCGCAGCTTCCTGCACCTTCTTGGTGATCTCCGGGCGATACTCTTTCCAAAGGTATTTAAGCTCCTTGTCCAGAGCCTGCCAGCCTTTACGGGTGATTAATAACGCTTTCATTTTCGATCTCTTTTAAATCTATCGAACAACATCACATGATGTAGCATGTCGCCAATTATCACTTATTCGATGGAAAAAGACTACTCGGGTCACACCAAAATTAAACTCTTCATTGACCAACTTTCACCATCAACTCCTCCAGACCAAACAGCTCCTTAGTTTGCGGATTGAATACTTTCGAGAATACCTCATCATGATTAAGGAAAGCCTTAAACTCTAAGGCATTGCCCGAAGGGTCCAAGATAAACATACTGGCATGCTCACCGGGAAGTCCCTTGAGCCGTATATGAGGAGCATCTTGAAATTCATAGCCGCTGAGCGTGATCCGCTTAGCCAATTGAGACCAGGTCTGCCTATCGAGATTGATACCGAAATGGGGGATCTGTACTGATTCACCATGAAAATCGGCCTCGAAGAAGTCAAAGATATGGGATGCGCCTTCAGGCGTGGCATGCAGCACCAGATGGTGACCATAGAAGTTGACATCGAGATGATGCTCGGTGGCACGCCCCTCCTTCGCCCCCAATACATCACAATAGAATTCTTTAGCCGCCGACAATTCATGCACTGGAATCGCCAGATGAAATTGAGCAATTGCCTCTGGTACCCGCGCTTGCTTCAGCCCTCTTTCCTCTGCGCCCGATAAAACAGAAGGCATTAACCTAAGATCTTCTACCGAAGCACTGGCCTGGCCCAGCAAAGAATCGGCTGGGTTTTGGTTGAATATATTTTCCCAGAAAGCGCGCCAGGCATTCATGCTCTCGTAATAACCTCGGCCAAGATCCACCAAACAAGCAGCATCTTGCGACACCAGCTCTTCATGGATCAATTGACGTGTGTGTACCCTGTGTTCAATATCATGCTCTCCGATATGCAGCTCCCAAAATTTCCAATCGATCTTTGAAGTCTGCTGTTTTATATAAGGGTTACGCATCATATATTCATAGAGTTTAGCCAGATATATCTGGCAGGTACATTCTCCCCCCATCCCCCGAAAGCCAATCCCATAGACATGGGTCTGAGCCGGATCCATCAGTTTTCTGCGTGCATTCTCGAGCAAAGTCAGATTATCAGCTAGGGCTAAACTGTCGAAATCTGCATCATTAGCCCCCAGGCTAAGTAAAAAATCATCATAGAGTCGGGTGTGTGCTTTAAGCGGGTCTCCATAGCCAAGCTCATCGGATAAGATATCAGCCAACAGACTCCTGAGCCTGCCATCTTTCAGGCGGGCAATCAGTATCGCCAGATCGGCAACATAATATAGAGTGAAGAAACGATATTGAGTCAGAATGGAGATAAGCTGTTGCGGCGATGCAGTTTCCAGAGCAGAAAAAAGAGTTTCCGCATGTAACAAGCTTTCATCTTGTAGTTGGTCTGCCTGTGCCCAAAACTCATCCACACCTGCAAACTTCAGTGATTCGATATTCATCTTGATGTTCCTTCTAGGGTCTAAATCCATGGGGTGCAAAGCACCGATCAAGAAGCCTGCAACTGCTGTAGTCGTCGCATGTGAGATACAGCGGGTCTCTGGCCATATTAATAATCTAGTCGATAACAGGCACAAGTGCCTCAGAGCGTGGAGGAATAGCGTTAGAGAAAGTTAATAGCAAGCTTGGCAGGTACTCAGACTTTATGATTTGAAGGCTCAATAAATCGGCCTAAACACAAGAGGAAGTTTTTCGACTCCAATTTGTTACAAATTTTACAACTATAATAGGAAATAAGTAATAAACATTTACTTTCAATCGATTACATCCACTTTTGAGGGCAAGAAGCAAGGTAACATTTGGGTTATGCCGAAGAGTCGCTGGTAAGAGGGCTTAAAAAACCGCTATATTAGCGGCTAATGCAGGTTTAATTATATTCAATATCAGCCAGTTGGCTACCGACCACCATCGGGTTCCAAGAAAAAGGATAATAAGCATGGGACAGGAAACCTCTAAAATTCTCGTCGTCGATGATGATATGAGGCTAAGAGCCTTACTCGAGCGTTATCTAATGGAGCAAGGTTATCAGGTTCGCAGCGCAGCCAATGCCGAGCAGATGGACAGGTTACTCGAGCGCGAAAATTTTCATCTATTAGTCTTGGATTTAATGCTGCCGGGCGAGGATGGCCTCTCCATTTGTCGCAGGCTTCGCCAGCAAGGTAATACAATTCCTATCGTTATGTTGACGGCTAAAGGTGACGAAGTTGACCGCATCATAGGACTAGAACTCGGTGCCGATGACTATCTGCCTAAACCATTTAATCCTCGTGAACTGCTTGCCCGTATTAAAGCGGTAATGCGCAGACAGAGCCCGGATGTACCTGGTGCCCCTACTCAGCAGGAAGAAGAGATCACCTTCGGTGAGTTTGCACTCAACCTTGCCACACGGGAAATGTACCACGGTGAAGAGGCAATCTCCCTAACCAGTGGTGAGTTTGCGGTACTTAAGGTTCTCGTGAGTCATCCTCGCGAGCCATTGTCTCGCGATAAATTGATGAATTTGGCCCGGGGTCGTGATTACTCGGCTCTAGAACGGTCTATCGATGTACAGGTATCCCGGTTAAGACGCCTAATTGAAAAAGATCCTGCCAATCCCAGATATATCCAGACAGTTTGGGGACTCGGTTATGTCTTCGTGCCCGATGGCACCTCACGTCGCTAAGATATTTAATGTCACCAATCGTACTTTTATACTTATCTAAGGGGTAAACCAGTTACATGAAGTGGCTGAAAAAACTTTTACCCCGTAGTGCATTTAGTCAAACAGTTGTGCTGATTGGCAGCCTCTTGCTGATCAACCAACTGGTATCCTATCTTTCAGTCGCGGCTTATTTCATTCAACCCACCTATCAGCAGATCAATCAGTTGATAGCGCGTCAAGTGAAACTACTTTTTGTCGATGGTGTTGATGTAGGTCGTGAGCATTTAACTATGGTCGATGCACTCAATGCCAAGGTTCGCGACGATGGTATGCATGTCTATAATCAGAAACAAGCTCGTGAAGCTGGCATAGAACAAGCGACCTATTATGCTCTTCTCTCATCGCAGATGTCCGAACACTTAGGCGGTAAGGCAGAGGTAAGAATCGCTCAAGGCGAGTTTTTTGAGATCTGGATCCGCCCTCCTCAGGCTCCTTCCATCTGGATCAAGATCCCCCTCACCGGATTCAACGAATATGATCTGTCGCCCCTTACCCTCTATCTGATGGTGATCGGTGCCTTGAGTGTTGCCGGTGGTTGGTGGTTCGCCAGACAGCAAAATCGGCCACTCAGGCGGCTGCAGAAAGCGGCGATATCTGTCTCCATGGGAGATTATCCCAAGCCCCTGCCTCTTAGTGGCTCAACCGAGATTGTCGAAGTAACTAACGCATTCAACCAAATGTCCCACAGCATGAAACAGTTAGAGCAAGACAGAGCGCTTCTGATGGCGGGGATTTCCCACGATTTACGTACACCTCTGACCCGTATTCGTCTGGCCTCTGAGATGATGGTTGCCGAGGATGAATACCTAAAGGATGGTATCGTCCATGATATCGAAGATATGGATGCCATCATCAATCAGTTCATCGCTTATATCAGGCAAGATCAGGAGAGTGTTCGCGAGCAGGAGCAGATCAATTATCTTATTCAAGATGTCGCCCAGGCCGAGTCCAATCGAGAGGGCGAGATCCAAGTGGTACTCAACGAGTGTCCAGAGATCCCAATTCAAAGTATTGCCATTAAGCGTATTCTGAGTAACTTGGTAGAAAATGCCTTCCGTTATGGCAATGGCTGGGTCAGGCTAAGTTCTCACTTTGACGGACGGCGTGTAGGCTTTAGCGTAGAAGATGATGGCCCAGGTATTCCGGAATCTGAAATCCCTAACTTGTTTCAACCTTTCACTCAGGGGGATACAGCCAGAGGCAGTGTCGGCTCGGGCTTGGGGCTGGCCATCATCAAGCGTATCGTCGATCGCCATCAAGGCGAAGTCGTACTGACTAACAGGGTCGCTGGCGGTTTACATGCTCAGGTCTGGTTACCACTCGAATAAGCTACTCACCGATGATTTATACCGATCGATATTGCATTTTCGGTTCTGGTTAGTACAAGTATAACCTGCTGAATAAATGTCACATAACAGACATGGAACTGTAACACCAATACCTTACTCTGGCGGCAAATATCCTTGTTTGGCTTGATACCGATGAAAATATCAACCCTGTCGCTTTCAGCCTCTGCCACCCTACTGCTTTTAGCCGCTCTGCTCGCCACCGTGGTGGTCTGGAGTAATGCTCAACGCCAAACGATTGAAACACAATCAAATGAACTGCAGCAGTTACAACAGAAGTTTTTGGTTGAAGTTAGACGAGCCCTCGACGGTTATCTTAATACTGGAAATACCAACCAGTTAGAAATTGCTAAAGGCCAATTGGAGCAGATCGAGTCATCGCTAGCACAAAACAGCGATCCAGATGCAGACTCTCTTAGGCAGCTACTCAATCAGTTCATTCAAAGCTTAGATACCGACTATCGAGCAGCAGGTAAGCTTGCCGGTAACCCGAGACAACTTCTTGCCCATGCTGAAGCTGAGATGCTGGACAATAATCTGCGCCTAGCCGACTACGCCGATATTGGCCAGAGTGAGAATGGCTCCCTGTCCAATGAATATTTGCAACTAAGCCGCCAGCTGCCTCCCTTAGTTTATCGACTTTCACAATTGACCCAAGGCTATCTCATCGGCAAGGATCTACGACTACAGGCCATTCTACAAAGCACAATCGATGAACTTAAAATTTGGCATGACAAGCTCGATACTCTGCCTTTAATCGGCATATTTGAAAGCCAAGAAGTCGATGAATTCGCCTTAGGTGATGTCGATGAGGAAGTATTAGAAATTGGTGAAAACTATCGCTCTGAGCTGTTAAGCCTCAGTAATAGATACAATAGAGAAGTTAGCAACACCTATAATCTTCTGAAAGATAACCAGATAATCCAACAACAACTAAAAGACTCTATCGCCGATGTTGAACTGGCAATGCTCCAGCTAAGTGCGACACAATCGACTCAAAACCAGAAGCTTAAGCAAGAGTTACAAGTCGCTCTCTATGCCGTCGTCTCTATATTGGCCTTGTTTGCTGTTATTTACCTTATGTTGCAACAAAGCCGGGTCGTATCGCCGTTGAAACGCCTTAACCACGCTTTTCAGACACTGAGTGAGTCCAATAGCCGTGAGCGTCTCGAAATAAACAGACCTTGCGAAACAGGGCAGATAGCAGGACACTTTAACCTCTTGCTACAGAGGTTCGAGGATGAAGATGAATCTCAGCGGCAGCAAATGACACTCGTCTCACGCTCACTATCAAAGCTGGTTGAACGTATATCTCAAATAACCCATAGCACGGATGAGACTCAGAACGTTGTGAGTCAGGCCCAGTCGCAAACTGATGAAATAAGAAACCTGGCCCATGAAGTGAGTACAACTTCGGCTCTGGTAGAAAAGAGCGCAGAACAAACCATGTTACAGATGCAAACGAGCCAAACGGAAGCGGAAGCTATGCTGTTGGCCACCGAAGAGACACAGCAAGCCGTGCTTCAATCCCATCAGTCATTGTCTAGCCTGACGACTTCAGTTGAAGATGTGTCGAAGATCATCGACGTGATCGGAAATATTGCCGAACAAACTAATTTGCTCGCGTTAAATGCGGCCATTGAAGCGGCCCGAGCCGGCGAACAAGGTCGCGGCTTTGCCGTCGTAGCCGATGAAGTCAGAAGCCTTTCCCATAGAACTCAGGACTCATTGAAAGAGATAATGGAAATTCTAAATCAGCTCAACCAAGCTAACAGCGAACTTGGTATCAGCATGACGGGAATAGAGCAAGCCACTCAAAGGCAAAAATCACGGGCTCAGGGCCTATCAGATGTCGCTTTATCGGTACAGACCCAAGCGAGTGAGATGGCTGTGACGGCTAAGCAAGGCTCTATCAATGCCCAGCAACAGGTCAATTACCTGGATGACTTTGTTAACGCCATGGTGCTACTGAAAAATCAGGCACAATCTGCATCTAAGCAAAGCGAAGTAATTGGCACCGAGGTGCAGCAGAGTGTGCAAGATATTGAGAAAAATTTAGGCATTTCAAATCAAAAACCAAGACTAGCCCAAGCCGCCTAGTTTATTTTCCAACCTACAATGTTAACTTTAGTGTTAATATCTCGAAAAAATAAATCATTCTAATACCAACTGGTATAACATTTTTTGGGATAATGATGAAGCACACTCACTTACTAGCCGCACTTGCCATCACGGCGACCATAACCACAGCGCTATTTACAACAAAATTAGCCCAAGCTTCTGAAGAGACGACAAAAAATCCATACGCCGTCTCTATTTTAGCTGGATTAGAGTCTTATCCAGACTCTGAATCAAGCTCCATGTCTCGGGGTGGCGGAGTGTCGTTTATTTGGGATGACTTGCGCTACAACAATACCTATCAACTAGACACTAATTACTTCAGAGTCCGTGGTGCTTACTATTACGAACGTGATTCAGAAAAATATGATGAAGACAGATTCAGAAATTCCGCCGATCTTAAATTCAACTATCAGCGTCCTTTCGCCAGTTTCGGTGACGAGCAAGAATACCTATTGAGTTTTCATGGGCGCTATGAGGGCCACTACAACAGCCAGCAACTAGAAGAGTTTGAACAACTTGCTGTTGCAGGACTCACCCTTAACACTCGCTTCTCCGACGTAAATCACTATGATCTTGGTCTGACTTTAGGCCTAGCCTATAGCGAAGAAGAAAAAGATGATGATTGGCCTCGAGAAGAGATGGGTCACGGTGAAGATGTGCTTAATCGAGCAGGCTTTGGCTACTTCTTCGAATGGAGCAACGCCTACACGTTCAGCCATAGCGGCGTTCAGCTGATTGCCAAATTCAGTCGTTATGACGGCAACTGGTCCTATGATGCTGGCCAATATTATAAAGTCGACCGCCTTACATTTGGAGCGATAATACCACTAGCCGATGAAAACAACCTGCTGCATTTCACCAGCCAATACATAAGCCGTGACTATGAGCTAGATCTACTCGGCTTCGAAGACACCTTGTACCGAGTGGCTGTCGAATACGTTCACTATTTTTAAATACCCGATTAATCCTACAAACAATAAAGGAGCCAATTGGCTCCTTTATTGTTTAAATCTTTAAGCGCTAGCATATCGACATTAAATCGCAGCTAAGACCGCTTCAGCCTTGCTCACTTCGAAGGTCTTTGGTGCTTCGACATTCAACAGCGTCACCACACCGTCGTCGATAACCATGGCATAGCGCTGCGAGCGCACGCCACCAAAACCTGCCGTATCCATCTCTAAACCTAGTGCCTGAGTGAAACTCGCATCACCATCGGCTAGCATCATCAGTTCTGATGCGTTTTGAGCCTCACCCCAGGCTTTCATCACGAAGGCATCATTGACTGACACACAGGCAATGATATCGACGCCCTTAGCCTGAAACTGATCGGCTAACACCACGAAACCAGGCAGATGAGATTCTGAACACGTTGGCGTAAATGCACCGGGAACGGCAAACAACACCACTTTTTTACCTGAAAATAACTCAGCTACGTTATGGGTAACCATGCCTTCGCTAGTTAGTTCACCTAACATGATGCCTGCTGGCAACTTTTGTCCTTGCTCGATCATCTTATGTTTCCTTTTCATCAAATGGTTATGCTCAATGCTAGTGCTATTCTGATAAAAAATATACGAGAATTAGAGGATATTTAACGATTTGCTATTGTGATTCAACTTGTTGTCGGCTAGCTTAATAAGTTAGCTTATCTCTGTTGGTATAACTGACACATGAAAGATGTGATATTTTTCGATTCCTATTACTTACCGGCCTTTCTAAACGTTTTCATATTGTCTATCGGCATCTGGTTACTATCGAGAAACCTCTATTCACCTATCCTCACCAAGTTAAAAGTTTGGCACCCATCCCTATGTGATTGTTGCTTTTTTACTATTACCTTATATCTAGTCTTAACCTTCTACATGGTGTGATATGCCTCTTACAAAATTTGTTATCCCCTTGATATTAATCATTACTGCCAGCTTTATGGGCAGCAGTATATGGAATATGTACATGGATGCCCCCTGGACCAGAGATGCCAAGATTAGGGCGGAGATAATCCAAGTAGCCCCTAAGGTATCGGGACAGATCATCGCCATACACGTACAAGATAACGACTATGTCGAAAAGGGAGCCTTAATTTTCGAAATTGAGATGACCGACTATGACAATAAGATCAAGGAGGCTGAATCGACATTAATGGCTTCACAGGCGACTCTGAATCAAGCTAAAAATGACTACAGCCGCGATAAAGACTTACTGCCCAATAATTTAGTCTCTGAAAAGCAAGTGACCAATGAGCAGCTTAAGGTTGAGGCTCAACAGGCCACTTATAACAAGGCTCAAATAGATCTCGAAGTAGCCAGACTTAACTTAACCCGCACAAAAATCTTCGCCCCAGAGAGTGGCTATGTCACCAACTTAAAACAAAGGGTAGGAAACTATATCAACATAGGCCAAACCTTTGTGGCCCTCGTCGAAGCCGACTCTTACTATGTTCTCGGTTACTTTTCCGAAGCCAAGATAAAATTTATTGAAGCTGGCCAAAGTGTCGATATCTTACCTTACACCAGTGAGGAAGTGATTCAGGGCAAGGTTCAGAGTGTTGGTAGAGCCGTAGTAGACCAGAGTGCC
The DNA here is from genome assembly GCF_002005305.1 of Shewanella psychrophila. Classification (NCBI taxonomy): domain Bacteria; kingdom Pseudomonadati; phylum Pseudomonadota; class Gammaproteobacteria; order Alteromonadales; family Shewanellaceae; genus Shewanella; species Shewanella psychrophila. The sequence goes on along the minus strand of NZ_CP014782.1, from coordinate 246,141 downwards.
GATCAATCGGGCTTGCTGCCTAATGTGCAATCCACCATTCCTTGGGTCAGATTAGGCCAAAGAGTACCGGTTAAAATCGCTATCGACCGCTCAGTATTAAAAGAACACAGGCTCATTGCAGGCACAACAGTCACAGTCACAGTAAAAGACTAGTCATGAATTATTGGGGGAATAAAGAAGCCGCTCAGTTCGCCTTACGTGTCTCGATAAGTGTCATTATCACCTGGTTGCTCTGTTTAAAACTCAACTCAGAAGCCACAAGTGCGGCCATGGTCTCGATCATCATAATTTTAATGGCCGGCAGCCATGGTGCCAACTTAATTAAATCCTTCTATCGCGCTGTCGGTACCATCTTAGCTAGCGCATTCGTCCTATTCGTCTCCTCGACGGCATTGATAGATGCATGGCTATTCAATGGGTTTATGATTCTTTGGATCGTGACCTGTGTAGGGCTAGCATCATACCTGCAAAATAGTGTCTCCTATGTTTTTGGTATGGCCGGCATGACAGCGGCAGTGATCGGCTTTCCCCTGGCCTATTCTCCCGAGATCATCTCAGTTTTTGACAATGTACAGGCTAGATGTTTTGGTATTCTGATCGGCATAGCGGTATCAATAATAGTGTCGGCAGTTATTCCCTATGAAGATGACATAAAACGCTTACTTCCAATAAAGAAGGCCACCCTCAAGTTTATTGCCAAGGTTTTCTCCGGCTCGACACGTCAAAAATCACAACAAGCCTTCTCTCAGTACCTGGGGTTAATAAGCAACAATAAACAACTCCCCATTAATAGCTTAGTCGGCAGCAAGGCCTCTCTGGAACTCATAAATTCACAGAGAGATGCGCTGTTCCACTGCGTCTCACTCGCCGTCGCAGCCATCAAAATAAGACATATGCTAAGAGCTTCCGGCAATACCGAACTCGAGCATTCCATCGTCGAGATCATCGAAGAGATTCATGGAGGTGAGCTCGATACTCAGTTACTGTTCGACAGGATAAAAATTGTTACAGAGGATATTCAATCAGACATTATTAATAAGCATCTCGCAGTACTGATCGAAAATTTAGTCTGGCTTAATTCAAACAGGATCGCAGTTGAGTCCCAGCGGTTCAAAAGGCAGGTAAGCCGTTTTTTCACTCATAGGGATCTGCAAGATGTGCTTCGTAGCATGCTCAGAACCACGCTGCTTTTATCTGGTCTCTCTTTTATCTGGATTGAAGGACAATGGGAGCACGGCATGAATGCCATGCTGATGGCGGGGATGTTGTGCTCAATGAATGCAACAGTGCCGAACGCCAAAATAGGCAATAAGAAAGTCTTGCTGGCTCAGCTAATCATGGTTGGTTTCGGGTATGTGATCACATTCGCTGTCGCTCCTTTGAGCGAACCCAACATCTTGTTTCCCGTTATGTTTATCTACCTACTCATCACCTCATATCAATTTGCCGTATGCACCAGCGCTAACAAATCAGTCTGGAGGTACATGCTTATTTTTTGGTCCAGTTACATACCGTTAAGCAACGTGCCTACACTCGATTTCGGTGGTTTTCTTAACACTGCTATGGCCAATGTTGTTGCAGTAATAATGGTCATGGCGGTTTATATGATCATCCCCAGTCGAAAAGACACAGAGATAGTGATCCACTCAATAAAACGAATTCTCAAAAAACTCAAACCTAATCCTGGACACTCAAACCTGTCATCAGACTTGGTTTTGTCCGCCTACCCGGTACTAGTACGGCAAGACCACACTAAGGTATACATAGATCGACTTATTTCCATCGGTGAATGTTTTAAGTTAAGTGAACAGGATCTATTAACCGATAAGGATCGCGTCCTCATTCGCCAGTTACTCGCCAGTATCTTAGAAAACAGACATGATGAAGATAAGATAAAACAACTACAATTAATCGCAGAAACCAATATGCAACGACATAGTCAGGCTAGCGACCACCAGGCCTACAGCGCCTGGTGGCAACTCGGTATTGCCTTAAAACGATTATGTGTGAAACCAAGCCTTAGTTAACGCAATAACAAGCTCAAAATAACCAGAGCGAAGCAATATACTTTAGCAGTCGATGCTGACTTCACCAACTATGCTTGTGCAGCAAGCCAATAGGAATTCTTGCTTTTCTTCTTCCGTGAGTGCGTCATCTCTGTCTAACCAGGCAATCGCATCGGGGTTATTGTGCCTCAGTTTACACTCATGGCAGTCGCCGGCGCGGCAACTTGAATTGATATCTATCCCATTGGCTTCAGCCAGATCTAAGATGGTTTCCGCCTCGTTCACTTCTATGCTGATATTCGATTTAGAGAATGTGACTTTGGCATTACCCATTGTCACGTTTTCAAGACTGGCCACAGGAATGTTGAAGCGCTCCATTCTCAGGCATTCGAGATCCAGCTGACTCACAGTGTCAATCAAGGACTCCGGGCCGCAAACATAGTGACTATCAGCCTGCCATTCACTAATGACATCCAAAATTTGAGTAGAGTCAGGGCGACCAAGTGAGTGGGTTTCCCAAGTAGTGATATTCAGTTTCGGATAGCAACTAGACAGGGATTCCAATTCGGTCAGTAAGGGGGCTGACGCCCGGTCGCGAAAGATATATAGCAGATTACAGCGAGAGCCTGGTCTATCCTTACAAGCCTCCCTTAGCATGGCTGCAATCGGACTGATGCCGCTACCCGCAGCAATAAAAGTGTGACTGATGGCATCATCATCTAAGGTAAAACTTCCCATGGGTTTAGAGGTTTCAAATTGCATTCCCTCGCGGCAGTTATCCACCAACCAATTAGAAACGAGCCCCTTATCAACCCGTTTCACCGTGATGCGAAGCGCACTGGAAGCCGCCAGTAAGACAAAGCCACTCAGAGAATAACTTCGCGTCTGGACACGACCTTGGATAGAAACCGACAGAGTTATATATTGCCCCCCTTTAGCCACTACAGGTGTTGAACAAGCAAACCATGCGCTTAGGCTATCGTCTGATTCGCGTATCGTCTCGGTGCAAGTTAGGTGCATTGACATGGTACAGATCCTGATTCCCAAATGAACCTAGATAATTATCAGTACCCACAGAAGATACAACCTGTCACATATGATAGCAGGACAATATTACATATTGATTTAATTGAACTTTATCCTATACCTGTCAGAAATAACAACTAGCCGATTTTCTTGTGTTAGGTGAATACTAAACCACATTCTCCACACTCGAAGGTAACGCAATGAACAAGGAACTGGAACACACCCTAGTCGATCTCATCAAGCAGCATGCCTGTGAGCTGCCAGACAAGCTCGCCTACATCATGCTAAATGACCGAGGCGATGAGATTGACCGCATCACCTTTGCCGAGTTGGATATCATAGCAAAAGCTCAGGCAACCAAGATCAGTGAGTCATGCGCTAAAGGCGAACGTGTCCTGATGCTCTATCCTTCGGGACTCGAGTTTGTACAGGCTTTCATATCTTGCCAATATGCCGGTGTCGTCGCAGTGCCCGCTTCCCTTCCCTCCCGCAGAGGCGAACACCACACTCGCATCACACATATTATCCAAGATGCAGAGATCTCAACGATTCTCACAGACAGTGCCTCTTGGCCTGCACTCAAAGATTGGCTCGATGAGGCCGGAATGTCAGGGCTGAGAGTCATCATTAGTGACACAGTCGATCCTGCGATGGAGAACCGCTATAAGCCAGTTACAGTGACCCGAGACGATCTGTCTTTCTTGCAATACACCTCAGGTTCCACAGGTTCTCCCAAGGGGGTCATGATCTCCCATGGTAACTTGATCCATAACAGTGAACTTATCCGTGACCGCATGCACCATAGTCAAGATATGGTGTCCTGCAGCTGGTTGCCGTTTTACCATGACATGGGTCTTATCGGAAATATTTTACAATCGGTACACAACGGCTCGACTCTGGTACTACTATCCCCAACATCTTTCCTCAAGCGCCCTGCGACTTGGCTCAAAGCCATCAGCCATTATCGCGCCTACACCTCTGGCGCTCCCAATTTTGGTTATGAATATTGCCTCAGTCGCATCAAGGATGAAGATCTCCAAGGTATAGACTTATCTCATTGGCAAAATTGCTTCAACGGAGCCGAGCCCGTTCGTCAGGACACCATCGAACTCTTCTTTCATCGCTTTAAAAAGTTTGGCTTTCGCTACAGCGCTATGTACCCCTGCTACGGCATGGCAGAAACCACTCTGTTTGTCTCGGGTGGTCAATCCGGAGAGGCACATCAGACTATATGTGTGGCACCTGAGTCTTACCAAAATAAGATCATTGAGCAATGTCCACCCGGCACCCAAGATGCCATGACCTGTGTCAGCTGCGGCACATTTGAAGGCCTGAATGTCGCCATTGTAGAACCTGAAAGTCAGGCTCGCCTTCCCCATGGACGCATTGGTGAGATTTGGGTCCACGGTGACAGTGTGGGTCAGGGCTACTGGAATCAACCTGAAAAAAATGCCCACACTTTCCAGGCGTTAATTGCCAATAGTGACGATGAACGTCGCTGGTTACGAACCGGAGACTTGGGCTTCATTACTAACGGCGAACTATTTATCTCTGGCCGTCTGAAAGATCTGATTGTGGTTAATGGCCGCAACCTTTACCCGCAGGATATCGAGATATTTGTTTCGGGTCTGGATCCTCGTCTCGAGAAAGGCTTCGCCGCAGCCTTTGCTGTAGAGGGAAGCCTCAGTGAAGAGATAGTTATAGTGCAGGAAATTGCTACTAACGACACACCGGAAGCAGAATTCCCCGCACTCAGCCATAAGATTCGTGCAGCAATAACCTTAGAGTTTCAAGCCCCAATCCAAGCCGTCGTTTTAATCAAACGTGGCACCATTTGCCGCACGACCAGTGGCAAGATCCAAAGAAATCAGACCCGACAAAAATGGCAGGCCGAACCAAATTGGCCACTGTTCGATGACAGCATAACCTCTGCAACCTATGCGGCGTAAAGGAGTCACCATGAATACTCTCGGCTCTCTTGTGCTTGAATTTGAACAGCACTTTGGTGATGAACGTAGTCCTGACACCTTATTTAGTTGGGCTAATGCACTGATATCAGACGACATCAGTCGCTTTCCCGATGATCAGGTCGATGCCCTCAATCACTGGGGCATGGCCGCATACTATGTGCCGGCAGAATTGGGGGGCAAGCTGAGCAATTTTTCGGAATTAGCTATGTTGATCCGTTTGATTGCACGACGAGATCTCACCGTCGCAATCGGCCATGGTAAAACCTTCCTAGGCGCAGTCAGCGTATGGGTCGGGGGCGACGCGGCTCAGCGGCATCTGGTAGCCGAAGATATCCTGTCATGTGACATGGTTTCTCTAGCATTGACCGAACGCCTCCATGGCAGCGATGTATCCAGCACTGAAGTAACGGCGGTGAAAACCCCAAAAGGCTTCCGCCTTAACGGTGAAAAATACCTGATAAACAACGCCACTCGGGGACAGGCTCTCAGTGTCTTTGCCCGTACCGATCATCAGGGCCAATCTCGTGATTTTTCATTATTTTTAGTGCGTAAGAAAGATCATCCGCCACAAAGCTTTAGTCAGGTGCCGAAAGCGGTGACCCATGGTATAAAGGGCGCCGATATAAGTGGGATTCAATTTCAAAACCTCGAGGTTAATCATGATGCCCTGATTGGCAAAGAAGGTCATGGCCTGGATATCACACTTAAAGGCTTCCAACTTTCCCGCACTCTATGTGCCGCCCTCTCTTGCGGCGCTGCTGATACAGGCCTACGACTCGCAGTGGAATTTGCTCAGCAACGTCGCTCGGGTAATCAAGCTTTGATCGACATAGCCAATATTCGTCAGGTGTTAGCGACCAGTGCCACGCAGATGTACATCGCTGACATAGCGACCCAAGTGATCAGTCGAGCCATACAGTGTTTTCCTCAGCAGATGAGTTTACTCTCTGCCGTCGCCAAAGCTTCTGTTCCTGTTCTATGTGAAACCATGATGGAATCGCTCTCGGATGTGCTCGGTGTTCGCTCCTACGTCCAACTTGGTGAGCAAACCGATATCTTCGGCAAGATGTTGCGCGATATTCGTTTGATTTCTCTCTTCGATGGTAATACCGCCGTTAACCTACAGGCTATCGCCCTTCAATTACCGACACTTGCACGCCATAGAGAGAAATCAGTAAACGCTATTTCGCCTCAGATGTTAGATGCCTTGTTCTGTATCGATACAGAACTGCCGACATTCGACCGAGATTCACTCTCCCTGTTCACTATGCGTGGTGACTGGCTGGCTGCCGGGTTAAAGAGAGCCGAATCTATGACAGGTGAGTGTCCGGTTCTCACCGAAAAATTGGTCCAAATTCAAGCCAGACTTACCGAACTAGATGGCTTGGTACAGGCTTTACCCGTTGAACTAGGTCACCCATCGGCGCAACGGTTTTCCTTGGCGAAACGTTACTGCAACTTACAACTCGCCGCCATGACCTTGCTCACCTTCCTTTACAACCGTAACCGCTTATCTCGATCCTTCCGCTCATTTAGTTGGGTAGAGGAGTGCATAGATCTGCTGCTCGGCAATCAAGACGCGCTAAAGGACATGCATTGCCTAAAACTGGTACGCCAGCAACTCGATGACAACAACCTTTTTTCTCCGCTCAATTTATCAATTCGTGGCGAAGTCGACGCCAAACTTGCCCAGACTAGAGAGGATTCAAAGGCTACAAGAGCTGAAAAGCCCACCAAGGAGATAAGCTATGTCTGATTTTATCAATGTATCCTCGGCGCTGGCCCAAGCTAATCACCATCACCCAGCCTTCAAAGCCAGTGCAATTTTGAGCTTCGATCGCACGGGTGAAATCAACACGGCAGCGGAATCTGTGATACATCAGGCAGGTCTGGGTAATTTACTCGCCACCTGGTTGCTGGATAACGAGAGCGTGACCTTAGAGACACTGACCAGTGCAATGGGAGAGATGTGCCGTCAGGATCTGGCGCTGGGACTGGGCTATTGCCTTACCGCATTTATGGCGGCAACCAACCTGGCCGTTGCCGGCAACGATGAACAGAAGCGAACCCTTGCCGCTCTACTGAGTGACGACCGACGCATTGCGATTGCCTATCACGAACTGCAGGCGGGTAATGACTTAACAGCCATGACATTTAAGGCCTCTAAGGTTGAGGGCGGCTATCTCCTTTCTGGCTGTAAAGAGGTCGTCAACAACCTCGCCCGCGCCCATGGCTTGGTGCTATTTGCCGATACAGGCAATGACAATCCAGCATGTCGCCACAGCTTATTTCTACTGACTCAGACAGAATTAAACCAGAAAGGAGTGAGCATAGAGAGGCGCTTCGACACCTTAGGCGTACGTAATTGTCATATCTCGGGGATCTATTTCGATCGTGTCTTCATCGCCGACTCTTGCCTGATTGGTGAACAGGGACGCGCTGGCGAATATGCCTTGAAAGCATTCCAGATCACCCGCACCTTACTACCGGCTATCAGCCAATTCTCGGCCCGAAATGGTCTGGAAATACTCACACGTTTCGCACAAAACCGCGTCCTGTATGGTGACAATTTATTTGCCATACCGGTTTACCGTAAAGAACTTGCCGAAGCCACCGCAGATGTTTGGCTTGCTGGTGAAATGGCAAGCTTACTGCGACACGCTTTACAGGCATTTCCGCAATTCGCTAACGGTTATAGCTCAGCCAGTAAATATTTCTTACCCCCATTGATGAAGCAGGCAATCAAGTCTATGGGCAGCCTAATAGGCGCTCGTTACTACCTTATGAACGATGATTTCGGCATGTTCGAGAAGCTGGTCAGAGACTTTCCAGTGGTGAGTTTCGGCCACGCCGGAAGCTTAGTCTGCCAGACTAGCTTAGTGCATATGCTGCCAAGATTACTGGCAGAGAAATCACAATCCGATGCCAGTTCAATATTAACGGCCTTAAATACCAGCAACACGTCCTGGCTGTCTGCCCTGCGCCTGTCCTGCAGTAAATCAGATCCACTACTTTCTCTCTTGCCCACATTAACGGCACGCTGCCGGGCCTTATTTGCCCAACAAGCCGAATGGGTATCCCTGCTGACAGACTTAGAAGCGTTGAAAACCCAGTGCTTCGACTCGCTTCAGCAGGACATTTATGGCGCGGCAACACGTTATTGCAAGCTGATTGCAGCCATTTCAGTGCTACGAAATATCACCGCAACCGATAGTCAGGATATTCATCATGCCTTGGGCTTTATCACGCTTTGGCGCCTGACACGGCCCATGTGTGACCCGTCAGCCAATACCTACTATCTGAGCGCTGCAGACACCATTAGCCATTACCTACAAGACACAGATGGCGATCCCTTGGCCTCACTCATGTTTCAACCTAAAGCTAACCATTCAGACAATAACTAACTGAATCAACCAGGAGTACACCATGAATACACAAACCGAATTAATGACTTTTATCCAAGAGAAGGTTGCCGAGTATCTCAGTAAACCTGTGGAAGACATCAAACTGACCACCGCATTATCTGAATACGGTATTAACTCAGTCTCGGCAATGAGCCTATGTGCAGATATTGAGGACCTGATCGGTATCGATGTGGAGCCGACGCTGACATGGAACTATCCCACCATTGAAAAAATGTCGGCCTTCCTGATCGAAGAGCAAAACGCGCAACTTGCCTGACCTATCACCTACCCTGCGCAATGACTGGTAGTCGATGGGCAAGAAGACGATGAATTTGAAATATTTAACCATAAAGGAAAAGAGAACATGATGAAATCTCTCGTTATTTCCGGTGTCGCTTGCCGATTTCCAGGTGCAGATGACAAGCAAGGATATTGGGCGCAAATATGTGCCGCAAAAAATGCCGTATGTCCTCTGCCTGCTGGACGTTGGCTGGCAGATGAGTGGTTTGATAATGCCCAAGACACGGCCTATTTTCAGACCGTCCCAGGCGGTTATGTCTCGCAGCTTGAAGCCTTCGACTATCAGCACTTTGGAATCAATCGACGTGAAGCATCCTTAATGGATCCACAGCAACGTTGGCTACTGCAAATTGTCTGGCAAGCCTTGGAAGACGCTGGCTATAACCCCAAGACACTTCGAGGTCAAAAAGTTGGGGTGTTTGTCGGAGCCATGGCTAATGACTGGACCACACTTCAGTTTCAAGATACCAATGCCTTGTTGCCGGGTCATGTGACGGGCACAGGCCACGCTTTACTGTCAAACCGTATCTCATACTTATATGACTTTAAAGGCCCGAGTATGACCATAGCGACCGCATGCTCCTCCTCGGCAGTGGCTCTGGTGCACGCGAGGAATGCGATAAGTTCTGATGAGTGTGATCTGGCCATTGTCGCCGGGGTCAATGCGATCCTTACCCCAGTATTGCAGCGCTTCTATCAAAAAGCCGGACTCTTATCCCCCAGTGGACGCTGTAATGCATTTTCAGATCACGCCGATGGCATCATTCGCGCCGAAGGGATAGGGGCTGTGGTGCTTGAGCCCGAACACTTAGCCAGAAACCAATATTGTCACTTCATCGCCGGACACATCAATCATGATGGTCAGAGTAATGGATTAACCGCTCCTAACGGACCATCCCAAGAAAGTCTGCTACGAGAATGCTATTCCAAAGCAGCACTGGAACCTGCAGACATAGATTTTATTGAATGTCATGGCACGGGTACCTCCTTAGGCGATCGTATTGAAATTAATGCGCTTAATCGCGTGTTTCGTGGAGAGCGTAAAGTCCCCTGCGGCATAGATTCGGTAAAGTCCCTAATTGGGCATTGTGAAGCAGCCGCCGCAATGGCCTCCATTATCAAGGTTGCCTTGATGCTCAAACACAGAAAGATCCCAGCTAACCCATTTTCCGATACAGCCAATCCACTCGTGGCCAAGGGAAATCTGGCACTTTCCAGTGATGGGGAAACTTGGGGAGCCGAGCATAAGAAACACTTCGCCATCAGCTCCTTCGGCTTAGGCGGGACCAATGCCCATCTGGTATTTACTTCACCAAAATCCGCCGTTGTAAACACAGCTCCCGAACCCGCCTTTATTCCTATCGCAGCCAAAGATGAAGCTGGTTTTCAAAGGCAAAAAAATGCCGCAATTCGAAGCCTTTCTCAAGGCGCCGACATAAAGCAATTGGCAAGTGGGCATCAACAGCTAAGAAGCCAAGGCCAGGTACGAGACCTATGCTTTGGCCGTAACAGTAAAGAAGTTGAAGAATCTGCTCGTCTATTGGGAAAACCCACTTACCGTGCACCATTTGATGCCAATGAGGCTCCTCTGGTATTTATGTTTACGGGCCAAGGTTGTCAGTACCCAGGAATGATGAAAGGGCTATATAAGACGTTTCCTCGACTCCGTCGCTACTTCGATCAATGCGATGCCGTTTATCGACAGCTAACAGGCAGCTCTTTGATGCCAATTATTGATAATGATAGTCAAGCATCATGCTTGCTGACCAAGGCTCGCTTTGCTCAACCAGTCCTCTTTGCCGTCGAATGGTCACTGGCACAATGGTGGATGGAAATTGGTTTTAAGCCAGATGCTGTAATAGGCCATAGTATTGGCGAGTTTGCAGCGGCAAGCATTGCGGGTGTGATGACCATGGAGCAAGCTATATCTCTGGTCATTGCCCGAGGTGACGCCATCGATGATGTGAATGGTAATGGTGCAATGGCTGCGGTATTAGCTTCACGAGAAACCTTGGCAGAACTACAGCAAGATGTTCCAGGCCTGTCCCTTGCGGTCTGGAACAGCGATGCACAATTTGTCGTTGCCGGTGACAGCGCAGCCATAGAAGCAGCAAGAATGTGGGGCGTAAAAAAGCAGGTTCGTATCAAGCCTCTCACTGTGACCCATGCTTTCCACAGCCCTCAAATGGCAGCGGCAAAGTCAGATATAGAAGCTGCGGCCAGCAAGATCGAGTATCACGCTCCACAGCTAAATTGGTACTCGACAGTCACAGGTAATAAGCAAGTTCAACAAGCCATAGAGGCAAATTACTGGTCTCGGCACTTAGTCAATACAGTGAAGTTCAAACCTGCTTTCGATACTTTACTCGGTGATATCCCCAGCGGACAGGGAGTCATAGGCATAGAGATGGGGTCGGCTCCCGTGCTATCTATGCTCGCGATCAAAAATGGCCCTAATACTGGTGAATTCTACTCTTCCTCTATCGAAGACCCCCAGGATATTAATACCTTTTGCGAAACCCTAAGGGCCCTGTTCCGCCGAGGTATGCCAATCAACTGGTCAGCCCTGAACACCAGTGAATCGGATTCTGATCTAGTGCCTTTTGCCTTCGATTTAACTGACTTTTCTCGCCAATCTCTGGCTCGCTTCCGCAAAACGTCAATGAGTACCCACCAGCCAGCGACTCACTCCAAACAAGCCATAACTAGCTCGAAAAAAATCATAGAGCCGCTGAAAGAAAAACCCGCCATACAGATCAGCGGTCTTGTGATCGATGTCCTCGCCTCCGTGACGGGTCATCCAGCCGAGCTCATCCTCCCAGACAAACGTTTAAGCGCCGATCTGGGCCTAGATTCAGTCAATTTAATTGAGCTGGTCGATAAGCTACGTGAGCGGGTAGGAGAAGACGCCATGCCGGAACTATCTGAACTGTTCGATGTGCAAACCGTCGGCGACTTAATGGCCATTCTGGACCGAACAACCTTGCCCCTAAAATAGGAAATTTCCATGACTATTTATATTAATCAATGCCAACACTATCTGCCCAATGATCCGGTAGATAATTCATTGCTTGCCGAACGTTTTGGGCTAAATGCCGATTGGGTCAGTTTATTCCTGGGAAATCGTAGCCGTTACTTCACTACAGATTTGAAAACTGGCGAAATAAAAAACTCACTAGCAGACATAGCGACACAAGCGGCACAAAAAGCCATGGAGATAGAGCAGATAGGCTGTGAAGATCTGGATTTTATTGTGATGGCCACGGCAACACCGGATCAATTGATGCCTGCAACGGTCAATCTCGTGGCGGAAAAGCTTGGCGCTGCCAATATTGCGACCTTCCAGCTGCAGTCCGGTTGTACCGGGGCGATGCAAGCCGTGTCTATGGCCCGAGCCTTATTGTTAAGTGGTGAGTATCGACGCGGACTCATCATAGGTGCCGATGTCTGTACCAAGTTTATCGACCCTCTCAAAGACTACAGCCAAAGTGAAGCCAACGAACAGATTAACTTTGCGCTGTTTGGTGATGGCGCCGGGGCGATGATTATGTCTACCCAAGCAACGGGATTGCGCTGGAAGCTAACTCAGTTCGAATGTCATTACACCGGCTTAGATCTGCCACCGGGACAGATAGTCAATTGGCGCGGCCTACGTGACAGTGATGACACCATGCTGATGGAAGATTACAAGGCCATCGAAAAGCATGTCCCCGGTTTAGCCGCAGAGATTCTAGATAGCTTGTCGACGCAGACTGCGGGTGAAGTAGATTGGTATTTGCCCCCTCAGCTATCTGGAAGGATGACACATAACATCATCCGACACTTAGGCTTGAAGGATGATCAGGTTATTAGCTGTGTCCACGAAACAGGTAATAATGGTAACGCACTTCCCTTCGTTCAGCTCAGTCACTTACAAGATCGAATTGAAGATAATCAAACCGCCCTCTTGATAGCGATAGAGTCCTCTAAATGGTTGAAGTCTGGCTTGGTGCTTGAGCAGGAGGCCATATGATATCTGCTAACGAAAATAATGAATTTGCAGTTAATTTAGCTGGCGTTAACATCTGTGACCGCCACCAGCTTATGCAAACTTTGAGGCGCACAACGGATCCGACAGCTAGGGTCAGTGCAGGACGAAAGTGTCGCAAAATCTCTCAAGACTGGCTGAATACTCAAGGCTTTAAACCAGTCAATTTTGCGGTAACAGGCTCCTTCAGTACCGCTATGGTCGGCGAACTGCTGACGGCTGGCAGCCTGGAAAAAGGACTTATGCCATCGCTATACCTTTCTGATTACAATCAGTTTGCACCCGATGTGCTCGATGTAAATAGCGACTTTATCAAGGCCGAGGCAGACTACTCCTTATGCCTGCTCGATGAACACATCATCTTAGAGAGATTGCCTACCCCCTGGAGCTTAGCCGATATACAAGAGGCGTGTGAACAAGTACTGACGCTCTGCCAACAGGGTGTCAGGCAACTACTCGAACACACTCGAGGAATGGCAATATTCAATACCATTCCGCTGCCATTATCGCTACAGCGTCAAATGCTGGGATCACGGGAAAGAAATCAATTAAGCCGACTCTGGCTGCAGTTCAATCTGGATATGCTGGCAATGACAGAACTGAGTCAGCGCGTGTTGGTGCTGGACATGCAATGTTTGATGACTGGCACGTCTCGCTGGCGCGACGAGCGATTGGCATTCTATGCAAAACTGCCCTATTCAGATGGCTTGATGGACATATTGATCCGTGAGGTCTCGGCTTTGGCGGCGTCGACTCTGGGACACAGTAAGAAAGCCCTGATTCTGGATCTGGACAATACCTTATGGAGCGGGATATTAGGCGACGATGGAGTGGATGGCATTGGCCTGGATGGCAACCCAGCCGGTGAAGCACACCTGCTGTTGCAGCGGGTCATCAAGCAATTTGCGTCACAAGGCGTGTTACTCAACATCAGCAGTAAAAATGACAGAGAAAACGTCGATAACGTATTTGAAAAACGACAAGACATGGTGCTAAAAGCCAGTGACTTTCTTCATATACAGGCCAACTGGTCGCCAAAAAGTCAGGCGGTAGCCGACATTGCCGAGTCCCTCAATATTGGTATCGACAGCTTTGTTTTCGTCGACGACAGTAGTTTTGAATGTGAAGAAGTGCAATCGGCACACCCTTCGCTGGCATCTCTGCAAGTCACCGGAGAACCTGCATATTTTGCCGCTATGTTGGCCAATATGAATGATTTTCTGATGATGTCCGTCAGTGCCGAAGATAAGGACCGCCCCCATAAGTATCGTCAGGAAACTCACCGACAGGCGCTTAAGGCCTCTAGTCAAGATCTGACCTCTTTCCTTGAAAGTCTGAATATTGAACTGAGTCTGACTAATGCAAAAGCCGAAGATGTGCCACGTATTGCCAACCTCAGCCAACGCACCAATCAATTTAATATGACCACACAGCGTCTGAGCGAAGCAGCGGTAATTGACTATCTGGAAAATGAAAATAAATCGATTTGGGTACTGAGAAGTCATGACAGATTTGGTGATTATGGCTTGATTGGTGCGGTACTGATATCCATGACCTTGGACACTTCTCATATCGATAATATGCTGCTCAGCTGCCGAGTTTTTTCTCGCGGTATCGAACAAGCAGCCATCAGTTTATTGCTCGCCCAAGCTGTGGCGTCAGGTAAAACAAGTGTCACGGCTGAATTCATACTAAGCCATAAAAACCAACGTATGGCCACCTTCTACCCATCTATGGGATTCACCACAACAGCGCTGACACATCAGCCGCAATCGGCACTAGCAACTGGCACTCCCAAAAGCCAATTGTTTGTTCACACCCTGTCTGAAATTGCGCCACTGCCAGGGCATCTCACCACGATTAATGAGGAAAGCTGCAATGCATAAACATGAATTTATCGCACTAGTTGAAGATTTTATGGACATTAAGCTAACCGAGTCGGCTATGTCGATGCAGCTAGTCGATCTCGAAGGTTGGGACTCACTTCATGCTGTCCGCTTACTCTCTGAACTCGAAATGCTGACAGGACACCCAGTTCCTATTCCTGCCTTCCTGAAAGCGAACACCTTAGGCGATATCCATCGGCTCGCCACCTTAGAGGAAGCGTTATGAATAACACCGCATTTCCTCTTTCTCGTCGTCATACCCTCTATTTTTTAGAGCAGTCGACACAATACAGTCCCGTGTTCTTATCCACGGATATCGATGCCACAGCAATGAATACACTCAGAGCCACAGCCAAAGGCCAAGAACAAGCCGAAGTGCCAGGAATCGTCGCTATGGTCATGTATGCCACGGGGCGGGCACTGGCAAATCACCCTGACGCCAATGGAGTCGTAACCGGACGTTGGCGCCCCAAGTTACATCGTTTTCCAGCCGTTCACGGCAAGTTTGCACTGGATAAAGAGATTGATGGCGTTCGCTGTGTCGGTTCAGGCTTGATTGCACATGCAGAAACAAAATCTCTGGCGCAAATTCAGTCGGAAGTGAGGTTTCTTAAACAGACACCACTCGCGTTATGGCCAGAGTTTCCCCGACTGAAGAAGCTTCAGTCGTTACCTGTGCCACTTGGACGTTGGTTGTTTGGCAAGTTAATGAGTAAGCCGACGCTAAAACATAAGTTACAGGGCTCATTTGCCATCACCTCACTGGGACAGAAGCCTGTCAGCCTTTTGATTCCTCAGGTTGGCGCATCGATCACCTTAGGGCTTGGACAGATCCAAGCCAAGGCTCTGGTAGTAAAGGGCGAGGTGGTGATCCGCGATATGTTACCCCTCACTTTGGCCTTCGACCATCGCGTCATCGATGGTGCCGAAGCAGCCGATTTACTAGAAGAGTTAAAACTGGGCCTAGAGTCCATAAAAGCAGACACTTAGGAGTAAGATTATGGAACAGACTAGTCAAATATGCATAGTAGGCGGTGGCCCAGCTGGCCTGGTTTTAGCGCTTAAATTGGCAAAGAGTGGCGTCGATGTCACAGTGCTGGAGGCCAACAAAAGTTATGAGCGTTCATTTCGCGGTGAGTCCATTCAGCCTGATACCGTTGGCATCTTTCACGAATTGGGTATCGCAGATGCGATAAATGAACATGGTTATATGATATTTAAAGAACTGGAGGTTTGGGAGAGGGACTCCAAACGACTCAACATGAATTACACTAAAATGCCCTATCAGCATAAATTCATGATCGATGTGCCTCAGCCGGTCTTCCTCAATGCCCTTGCCGAGAAGCTGGCACAATATCCAAATGCCAAATTGATCAGAGGCGCAGCCTTCGACGGTGTCATCGAAAAAGACGATACCGTAATAGGTGTGACTTATCGCGAAGCCGGTGAGAAAAAGTCCATCCATGCCAAAGCCATCATCGCCGCCGACGGTCGTTATTCCAGAGTCCGTGAAAAAGCGGCCATTCCTTACACAAAAACACCACAAGAGCGCGATGTACTTTGGTGCAAGATGCCTATTCCTGAAGGTTGGGATAAACATAAATACTATATCTTGCTCAATGGCGCTCAACACATCATCTTGCTGCCATCCTACCCAGATCTATACCGTACAGGAGTGAACATTCCCAAGGGTGGATTCGCGGCTCTCAAGAAAGAAGGCCTAGATGGTTTCTATAATCTGATTGATGAGGTGAACGCAGAACTCGGTCAACATGTTCGCAAGCACATAACCAGCTGGAAAGATCTCCATGTACTAGACATCTTTACCACTCATGCGCCTCTGTGGGGTAAAGATGGCCTGATCATGATTGGCGATGCGGCGCACACACTTACCCCATTACTGGGTCAAGGCGTAAATATTGCCATTCAGGACGCCATGACTTTGGCACCTATGCTGGCTCAACAGGTGCAATCAGATAAAGCCGTCGATACTCAATTTTTAAGAAGCTATCAAAGCGAGCGCCAACCACAAGTCGATTTTGTGACTCAAATGCAACAACGCCAGGAAAAAATGCTCTGTAGCGACTCGAAACTCATGCTGAGTATGCGTAAAGCCTTTTATTTCATTTTAAATCGCATGCCATTTATACAGAATCGCATCCTCAATCAGATCTCATACAAGCGTCAACGCTCATTAGCCATGGGGAAAATATCATGATAAAGCAACATGATGTCGCTGAGCTGAAGGCGTTTGCGCGCCTTCATAGTCGGGCGCAGAAATTAGATGAAAGCGTATTAGATTTTGCCTTACACAACATAGAAAATGATATTCACGGCGATCCGAGAAGTTGGGCTTATGTGCTGTCATCCTTAGCCGAACGGGCCGAATCTTCGGGAGATATTCAAGACTCTATTCAATTGTATAACTTGGCGCGCTTCCCCTATGTAGGTGACCCTGCTCGTAAAAAAGCGCTCAATAAATGCCAACAGTTATACCGCCAATGGCTGGCGAACACACTACCCGATGTTGAATACTGGCGCTTTTCTGACCCTGATTTTGGCTGCTATACCGCAGGTCTGGACAAGAACAAACCTGTGGTTGTGGTACTTGGCGGCATAGTATCAATCAAGGAGCAATGGCACCGCTTGTTAGTCATGGCAAAAAAACTTGGTTATTGTGTGGTGCTGACGGAATTACCCGGCGTGGGAGAAAATACCTTGCCATACGATGCCCACGACAGTCAGTTATTTCGTCGTATACTGAAACGTTTACAGGGGCGTGCTAATACCCAAGATGTGCACGTCATAGGCTTTAGCTTTGGTGGCCATTTAGCCATGAACGCCTCGCTCGAAAACAGTAATATTCATACCATTACCACGGTAGGCGCTCCTATTGCAGACTTTTTTGGTGATGGTAGCAATAAATTAGCAATCCCGGATATTACCTACAATACCTTAGCCCATATATTCGACTGCGATAACACAGAGGTTAAATCCCATATCTCCGATTGGGGCCTCTCGGCTGAATCTCTGGAAAGAATCTCCGCCAATATCCATTATCTTGCCAGTAGCCGCGATGAGATTATTCCCCTTGATGATATGCAAGCGGTTCGTTCGAACGTTCCACACAATCAAATTTTACAAGTCGATGATATTCATGGGGCGCCGAATCATCTACCGCTGACAGTGATCTGGATTTTCTCGGATCTGATAGCTGGCTCACGGATAAACTGGCTACGTGGACTCACCCAGCGCTTACTTAAACGCCAGGTTCGTAAAGTAGGAGCGAAATACTATGGATCTGCAGATACATCCCTGAATCACAGCTAACCAGTGGAGATGAATATGTGTACAGCTCATGACGACGCTATGGCGAGTGACTGGTTAGGACAGGTCATAAAGCCAGATAAAGTGAATATAATATGTTTTCCATTTGCCGGAGGAAATAGTGCCAGCTTTGCCGGATTGAGTGGACTCTTTGGTGATGCTTACCACTTGGTGCCACTGGAATTCCCTGGCCGGGATAGCCGCCGACATGAAGCCTTTTATACTGACTTTAAGACCGCTGCGAATGCCATGAGCCAAGCTATTTTACCCGCCATAAAACAGCACAGGATAATGCTATATGGTCACAGTATGGGGGCTTGGTTTGCATGGTATATCGCCAAGCAACTGGCAAAAGAGGCCTGTCCCCCAGAGCTATTGGCTATAGGGGCGCAGCGTGCGCCTTCGGAGCTGTATCCATTTAAGCCCAATGCACTGATGGATGATAGAGAGATGATCAATTATCTCAATCGTTTCGAAAGTTTCGCCGGAATGAAGGTGTCAATGTCGATACTCAAACAGTGGATTTTACCTGTGATCCGCGCAGATTTGGCCCTGTGTGAGACCCATAATGCCTGTCAGCAATACTATCCTCATCCGGCTCTGGTATTAGGCGCGACAGAAGACACCTTTATTGAAGAGACATCATTGCAAGCTTGGCGACAACACTTACCGCCAAGCACCCCATTAAAGACAATTAAAGCGGGTCATTTCTTTATTCGCAGTCACAGCGCTTGGGTTGCCGAGCAGATCCAGCATGCACATGAGCGAGCCATCGAGGCAAACGCATAAACCTAAAGGAGATCACAACTTGACTAATTTAGTGATAAATAAACATGTTAGCCATGAGACGACACGAGTGTCCCCTAGACTCTGCAGCTGTTTTAAAGATGATTTCATCCAGGTGAGTCATCTTGGTCAGCAAATAGAATCGTCCCCTTGTGTGATCACTTTAGGTCATTTTAACCGCGAAAACTTTTCCTCCAATGACATGGCACTATGGTTTCCAAACACAGATTTTTATAAGACCTGGGGTAAGAAGCGTCAACAAGACTTTCTTGCTGGGCGACTTTGCGCCGCTGTCGCGGTTAGCAGCCTGGCTCAGGAAAATATCCTGAATATTGCTGAAATGGAACCGGCACAGCTCCAGCCTATCAAGATCGGCACCTCGCCCTGTGGCAAACCTTCATGGGAAGATGGGCTTTATGGCTCAATAAGTCACAGTGGTGAATTTGCCTTAGCCATGACACTAGCATCCCCTCATCCATGTCGCGTGGGCGTGGATATTGAGTTTACAGTCAATGAAAAACAAGCCGAGGGAATAGCACGGTATATTTTGTCGAACCAAGAACGAGTCTGCGTCGAGGAGAGCGAACTCAGTTTTGAGCTGGCCATTACACTGGTGTTTTCGGCCAAAGAAAGTTTATTCAAGGCCCTCAGCGAACCTGGAGATAACCTGAGTTTTACCCTTGCACGTTTAGTTGCCATAGACGTAGACAATCGACAGCTATTGTTCACCCCCAATCATAAACGCTTGCAGGCAGATGCAAATAAACTCTTGAGGGTCAGCTATGATTTGATTTCTCACCTTAGACCTGGAGTAGCTGAGCGATTAGCTGTCGCAACCTTTCACCTATCTTAGCCGTTGAAAGTGCAAACGTTTACACTGAACCTGACATGTTAATGGGAAATGATATTTAAATCTTCATCCACTTGGATCCACAGGGCTACGGTTCGCTCGACACCAATCTGCTTAACCTTGCCATCGCCCATGCGCCTTAAATTCACCCCTAACTGACGCAATAATCTTTCGCAGGCAACTGTGGTTACCGTAACATAGCTTTTTATTCCATTTTGTTTCGCAAAATCATAAAACGACTTAACAAGATCTATGGTGACATCGCCAAAATATCCTTTCTGGGTTTCAGCTGAGCCTTTTTTCACGGCAAAACGGCTGATCTCCCAGATATCATCTTGCACAGGTGCCGACTCCCCCTGTAACAGTTCGGGAAACACCGACTTGAGCATATAATCTTGCAAGGTACTCCTGGCTCGCCAACAGCCAATAACATCTTTATCATCCTCAAGAACGGCGATGTAATGCGCTTCGTTGTCATCGAAGCAATCTTGTTCGCGACCATCTGTAGAAGCAATATCCCAGTCCAGTCGTTTGATGAACGTTTCGTAACGTAATCTCATGATGCCATCGAGAATAAGTTCTGAAGCAGAAGTTTGCAGATTATGTTGAGTAAATACTGTGTTATTCATAGTTATCTCGCCGGAAGTTGATTACGAGATCCAATATATTTATTTTGTTTCTTCAGCGTATCTGTCAGAAATTACAATCTAAAAAAAACAAACCTATACCCTTGTTTTAGATGTGATAAAAATAGCTTCTTTCCCTATACTGTCACTTATAACAGCTAGATTTATAACCGCTCACTAAATAGTCCCCCCTTAGATTTTTGATGCACGCATTGCCAAAATATCCCGTTTGAGTACCTGACACTATTTACAGTATTCGAACCAAGAAAACTTGGTTATATTAACGGAACAATAGTGCCGTTTACTTTGGAAAATGTTCACCCGAAGAAACACATAATGTTCCCTTACCTACATGATCAGGATGTATCAAATTTTGGAACTAGACACACAACAAAAACAACGAGCAGCCCTCGAAGTGTCGATGAGTTTAGCCATCACTTCGGCTGAAAAGGTATCTAAAAGAGCCGGTATCGGTTGGGTCTTGCTCGATGAAAATAGCCTGCATATTCATTCCGAGGCTATCATTGCCGGCACAAACTATCTGAGTTTGACCGCGTCCATAAATCGCTATGCCCATGTGGTGCACACATTAATTGTGACTCTATGGCCATTAGAATCACTGTTCGACTGTGAAGAGCTTGCCAGCAGTCTCGTCGAATCATCTTGCCAAAAAATCATAGTGCCAGTCATGGACTTTGATATGCAGAGCTTTCGAGCATCGCCACTAGGGCGATGGCAAGGTGAGATCGAGAGTGTCGACTTTTTACATGCAACACGCAGAATTGGCTCAGGGCTTAACATGGTGCTATCGAGTCATCGCCCCTGGGTATCCAGCGTATCCATAGCCGATAACCAAGATAAGTCATTGCGTCTGGAAGATTTTCGAGGCGAATTTGGGTTTGTTGCCTATATAGATGAAATTGCGAAACAATCCCGCGCCGTGGTGTATTCGCCGTCTCAAAAAGGCTTTATTGAGCAGTTATCAGATAGAAATTATGCAAATGAATACCAAGAATTTTATGAAGCCACATCCATAGAAGGTATGCGCACTTTGCTTAAGTATTTTGCTAGCGAGCACCGCTGTAGTGTATTGGTCCTCACAGAGGACAAGATGCAGTCAGCATTAATGGAAAATAAATTAACAGACGAAGTGATTTGTCACTTACCGATTCATGACAAACCAGTAAGTAAGCTCACAGAATTGGCTTCGCTCCCCACTGAGGGTTGGCAGCTAAATTCAAATACTGATATAGGCGCTTGTAGTCGCTTAATCTTAATGCCAGAGAAAAGTCAGGACGCCCATACTCCGATGCAGTCTCATTAACCCCTTATTATGGTAGCGAGATAATGAGTAAACCTTCTTAAACATAGGGCCGATGGCTCTATGTTTGTTTTTAAAGGTTCTGCTGGCATCAGCCAATCATTAGGGCTGTGGTTTTATGAGTCCATACATCACAGCTTTGGCAACCGCATGTTGCCGATTGGCCGCACCCAATTTTTTAGTGGCACTGCTCAAATGAAATATTGCTGTACGTTCGGCCACACTCATTATTTGTGACATCTCCCAGGCAGTCTTACCCTCACATGCCCAAAATAAGCTTTCTTTTTCTCTGGGGGTGAGTGAAGCCGATGGTGATTTTCCTAAATTCATTTTCAGGTGGGTTTCTAATAACGAATAACCAAAATACTGTACAAAGGGGAGCACATTGGCGAGACGTTGCTGAACATCAGGTTCTATTTTAGTCGTTAAGCTTAAAATGGCAATTTCACCGGTTGGAGCCTTAATTGGAACAGATAAGCCATCGATCAGACCTTTTGAATGCGCCTCATTCATTACTTTAACAGCATTAGGCTCACTGTACTCATCAATTTTCATCAACTTATTCCAGGTGATGGGTACCGAATTACCAAAGCAATACCTCACAACGGCATCACTTTTTTGAAAGTTATTTTTATAATAAACGTCTAACCACTCACTGGGGTAGTTGGTGAGAGTAAAGATTTTAGGCGCACTAAGAGACGTTGCATTACAGACAGCAAACAGAAAAAATTCCAGCTCGCATAATTGGCAAAACTTTAAGCAGACTTTCTCAATTTCTTCAGGGGTATGACAGTGTGAAAGAGATTCAACTAGCGAGTAGAGTTTATCAATGTTCATGGACCTATCCTTCCAAGTTATTCAACACTACGCTTTCTGGGTATAACCCCAGTGTCAAACTCATTGCAGTGGTATATAACAACATCGCTTTAACTACTTACGAACGCCACGAATTAATACAAGGAGTAAAACATAATAATGATTATATATTTAAAATGGTGATTAGTTAATTAATGAATGTTAAATTTTTATTCATGATCAATTATATTCACAATGACAAGTAACCTTACTCTATACGCGGTCAATATTGGTGCGGCTGCACCAATGTTATCCAACCCATATAAAACATTACCAGCAATAATAGTTCTTAGAGTAGAACACTCAATCCCACATATTAAAAAACAAATAGAGCTGAGTTAGTTAAGTAGTATATAAGTACTAGTGGGAACTAAATATTATTGAGCGCAATAATAAGATTGCCGATTAAAAATATGATCTCGGTTATGAACATAGCCTAGGCTAACGGACCAGATAAAACATCTAATACAGTGCTTATAAGTCTCATTTAAGACTTATAAGCAACAAGTTGCCACCTAGCAGCTCCCCATATTTACTATGTCTTTTGACTCTTACCAATTTGACCTAAGTGAGTGTAGGAGAAGCCTTTTGAATACTTCAGGCCATAACCCAAGGCTCTATCGAAGCCTATATGTCCACACCAGATTAATGAAATTTGAATTGCAACTTGTGAATCCCCCAGTACGCCAAATAACAAGGTGACTAAGGGGCCAATAAACGAATGGGATAGGTTATAGGCAAGGGAACCGAGTTTAGCACTATGAATATAGGCTAATAGTGCAAGATCTGGAGCCAGAAAAAACCATGCGAATTCTGACCAACTAAAAGAAAACTTGTGGTAGATCAGTAATGAGGCTAGCAATATCACCAATCCCTCAACTCTTAACGTAGTGCGGATTTTACCTGTTACTTCTGACATTTGAGTTTCCTTTCGAGTTACTAGATAGAATGTCTCAGTATTTACGCTTAAATAGAAAAGCATAAACCTCTTGTTCAAATTAGTCGTAATCAGGCCGTAAACCATAACAAGCTAGCTCGTCATCGCAGCCTTTGCATAGACATCGAAGCGATTTTTCTTCGTTGCTATCACCATCGACGGCTTCACGCCATCTAAGTCTTCAGTGTATTTAATTGAGGTCTCTTGACCTGACCCGACCTGCTAGCCCCCTACGCTCACCAATAACTTCAATATAGCTAGCTCGTCATCGCAGCCTTTACATAGACATCGAAGCGGTTTTTCTTCGTTGCTATCACCATCGACGGCTTCACGCCATCTAGGTCTTCAGTGTATTTAATTGAGGTCTCTTGATCTGACCCGACCTGCTAGCCCCTACGCTCACCAATAACTTCAATATAGCTAGCTCGTCATCGCAGCCTTTACATAGACATCGAAGCGGTTTTTCTTCGTTGCTATCACCATCGACGGCTTCACGCCATCTAGGTCTTCAGCATAGTCAGGCCTCTTGACTACCACTCGTTTCGTCGCGAGTGTCATGGCGGGTTCAAGTAAGCCATCGGCATCCATGTCGGCTCCCACCAGAGATTGAAAGACCCGCATTTCCTTCTTAACCAGAGCCGACTTCTCTCTGTGGGGGTACATGGGATCCAGATAAACAACATCGACCTCTTTACCTAGCTCTATAACAGATTCAAGGCTAGAACCGGGGACCAGACTCATTCGCTCACGCATCCATTCACCGATATCCACATCTTCGTAGGCACGTCTTAGACCATCTTCTAGCAAGGCGGCAACCACAGGATGACGCTCAACCATAATCACGGTGCAGCCCAAGCTAGCCAACACGAAAGCATCTCGACCAAGACCCGCAGTACCATCGACCACTGAAGGATTTACGCCTTGTTTGAGCCCAACCGCCTTAGCAATGGATTGACCACGTCCACCACCGAATTTTCGACGATGAGCCACGGCACCAGAGACGAAGTCCACACAAATACCTTTAAGTTTTGGCTCATCACGCTTGTTAAGGATCAACGTATTATTTTCAAAAACCAGTTCAAAATCGGCTTCTTTGTCAAAAACCAGTCCCCAACGCTGACAGATAGCCTCCAGTGAAGGATATTGAGCATTGAAAAAAATGCCTGGAACCGATTTTTCTTGTTTATCTTTAGTCACGTTAACTCGAATTTGGACGATTATCTCTACATTATGCCAAAAGCTCAGCTCAGTGAATACAAGAGCTTTCGGCCAAGTAAAGTCTTTCCGCTATTGTGTCCCGCTAGGCCCACATTGGATTGGCGACTGTTAATAGCTTCAGGTTAACCCACTCTTTTATACAAAGCTTGATTCTAACAAGTTCAATTTATTACTCTACTTGCTATTAAAAACAATAAGATTAACAAATAAACTAGATATTTAAATTTTTACTCTTTAATAAAATATTTGTCAACCGGACAAAGATTAAACAAGGTTAACATTTGTTACCCTCTTGTTTTTATAATACATAAGTGATTGACAATCACCTGCGATAAAACCGATTAAACACAACGACTAATTTTAGTTATTTGTTTTTTAAAAAATTTAAAACGAGTTAAACATCCGATCTGAGTAATATTAAATTTATATGACGGACTATTAAATTGATAGGAATTAGTTAATCGATAATAATAACTAGCGTAAAAATATCAAAAACTTATATTATTATAATAATATAAGTTTTTGATATATCGATTTATGCCTATCAGTTGATATACAAATATCACTGTAAGCTCTACATTCCTACAACCCAATATCCAGACTCTCATGGAAATAATTGTGTTAATATAGCGCAGGAATTTACACTGATACATTCAATTTTCTTGGAATTTTCATGCTTAGTTATCGCCACGGCTACCATGCCGGAAATTATGCCGATGTGTTAAAGCACTCGATCTTGCTACAAGTGCTGAAATCACTGCATAAGAAAAATAAGCCACTGGCCTATATAGATACCCATGCCGGTGCCGGTGGTTACGCTCTCACCGATGAGTTTGCACAAAAAACTGGGGAATACCTCGATGGTGTGGCAAAACTCTGGGATAAGAACGACCTCCCAGAATCACTGCAACAATATATTGAAGACGTTAAGCACTTCAACCAAGGTGAATCTGAGCTAACCTATTACCCAGGTTCTCCAGCGTTCGTCGACATGAATATGCGCGAAAAAGATCGCATGGTACTTCATGAACTACACGGCGCCGACCATGCTTTGCTTGACGAGCAACTCGGTAGTGACAAGCAAGTACGGGTCATTAAAGGCGATGGCTTAAAAGGCTTACTTGGAGCAGTACCACCTCTTGAGCGTCGCGGCGTTGTGCTGATAGACCCTAGTTATGAGATGAAAACCGATTATCAGGATGTTGCCAAGACAATAATCAAAGCCCATAAACGCTTCTCTACCGGCATCTATATCCTCTGGTATCCAGTGGTAAAACGTGCCCAGACTGAAGAGATGCTTAAGCTGCTCACCGACAGCGGCATCAAGCGTCAGCTTAGAATTGAGCAGGCGATAAAGTCTGACAGTGATGAGTTTGGTATGACCGCAGCTGGTCTTTGGGTCATCAACCCACCTTGGCAGTTAGATGAGACAGCTTCAGAGATGCTTGATTATCTTTCTCCATTGCTTAATCAAGGCGGCGGCAAAGTCTCAGTGAAATGGGAAGTCGGCGAATAAGCCACGAACATTTTATTAGCCTGCATAATAAAAACAGTAAAGCCGCTTCATTGCGGCTTTTTTATCTACTAATCAATGACTATTAAAATCGCTCACAAGTTGTTCCCTGATGAAAAATCATCTGCCACTCACCTAACTCTTCATTGTGTTTCCACAGCGAGCTTCTCAGTGAATAACGCGTGTTAAATTCATCCTGTTTCTTCATCGTGGCTCGATACAGCAACTGAGCAAGATCTTTTGATAACATTCTAAGCTCGAAACTGGTGGCACAAAACTCAGGACACTTCTCTTTAGGTAAACATTCGAGTACTTCTCGCTTACCAAAACTGGCACCGGACGCACCAAACTCGTGAAAGTCGTTATGAATGAGCAGATCTAACTCAGCGGGTGATGATCGGACATCAGACTTAAGCAGGTAGAGCTCTAATTCGACGAGTTTTTGCTTTAAACTAGTTAACATGCAATCCTCCCCTTCTCACTGCACTTAAACTTAAGTTAGCACAAATCAATAATTTTGAAGCTTATTAGACTTAAACATGGACTCTATTTCGATAAAAATCCACTCCATTACAGGACCATAGGCTTTATCACGGCGATTAACGACCCCCATTTCGACCAAAAGAGGATCGGGAATATATTCTGTCGATAGCTCGACAACATCGCCAGAATACCACTCGGCATTGACCACGTGCTCAGGCACGAGTGCCCAACCTACACCACGTATCACCAGTGCCGTCATATAATAATAACTATCTATATACCAATGATTTGGTGACAGTGCCTTGGCCTGACTGTCACCTACACGATCACGGATAACCAGCTGACGATACTGATTGAGATCGGCTATTTTGGGAGACGGAATTTTTGCTAACGCGTGTTTAGGTGACACTATCAGTGACTGCCTGAATTGGCCTATAGACATAAATTCTAATGAACCGGGTAACTCCCTCACATGAAAAACAATTCCCATATCAGCCTTGCCTTCATCTACCCATGAGGCGATATCATCTCTGGAGCCATTGATAATCGTCAGTTTCAACAAAGGAAATTGTATTGCTACTTGTTCAAATAACAGCTCAAAAGCATTAACCGGAACGGCTTCATCCATGGCAACTGTTAACGCGATCTCCTGGCCGGTATTAAGCGTCATCGCACGAGATTCGAGCCTCTGGCATTGTTCGAGCACGGCCTGAGCCTGAATAAACATATCTTCACCATGTTTAGTAAGCACAGGTAACTTGGCACTACGATCGAATAGCTCAAAGCCCAGATCTACTTCCAGATTGGCAATAGCCGTACTGATCCTAGACTGTGCCCTACCCAGTTTTCTTGCGGCCGCCGAGAATGAGCCATGATTAACCGAAAGCACGAAAGCTTCCAGCTGATAAAGCGTCCAGTTCATATCATCTCACCTTTACTCTTATCCTAACTCTCATTTTAGTATTGCCTCTAAATAAGCGACCTATCCGCTTTCCGGATACGAACTGATTTAATCAATCCGAAAATTAAGGATAACCTAATGGGATATCCAGATTCCATATTTAAAATTCAGAAGTGATCTATGCAAGCCAACGACCAGATATCAATACCCGATTCATCAAATAAAAGCATTAACCGCACCTTCTGGCGTTATGCGATTCCGTCAGTTGCAGCCATGCTGGTCAACAGCTTCTATCAAATAATTGATGGTATATTTATCGGCCAATACGTAGGCCACGAGGGACTGGCTGGTATTAATATGGCTTGGCCTATCATCTATGTTTTTGCGGGCATTGGCCTCATGATAGGCATGGGGTCGGGTAGCCTTATCTCCAGAAGCCGAGGTGAAGAACAAGTCTCTTCTTCGGTCAAATCAGACGCTCTCACTCACTCTAACAAAACCAACCGCACCTTAACGACAGCGATCTTCCTTATCTTAGTTTTTGGGATACTAGGTTCAATCTTATTATCGATAAGTGGAACTCATTTATTGCAAATCCAAGGCGGTATCGACAACACCTTACTACTGGGGCAACAGTACATAGGCCCTTTTATCTGGACCTTAGTCTTTACCATTCTGGCTTCCGCAATGCCCATTCTGATCCGTAACGACGAAAGTCCCAATATCGCAACCGGACTTATGATTATGGGTGCCTGTATTAATATCCTACTCGATTACCTCTTTATCGTACGTATGGATATGGCTCTGCATGGCGCAGGCGTGGCAACGGTAGCAGCACAGGTAACAGTCTCGTTGTGTGGACTAGCCTATTTTTTATCATCGACCACAAGATTGAAAGTGGGTAACTTAACACTAAAATTATCAGCAATGAGATTCGACTCTAGACTAGCAAAGCAAATACTACTCTTGGGTGCTTCTAGCTTCGTTATGTACCTCTATACAAGTTTCGTGTTCGCGCTACATAATCGTCTATTTATGGAGTATGGCTCACCAGTTACAGTCGGCGCTTTTGCCATTGTCGGCTACCTGATGGTGCTCTATTACTTTATCGCCGAGGGATTAGGGGAAGGGATGCAGCCGCCGGTGAGTTACTTCTTCGGTGCTAAACAGACTGAAAACATTAAGAAGGTGCTAGTGCTGGCGACTAAAGTCACCATCACAGCCGGGATTGTCTGGTTACTTATCCTGAATCTATTTCCAAGTAACATTATCGGCATGTTTAACAGTGAAGACACAGCCCTGATAGAAGAAGCGACCACAGGAATTCGGCTACACCTATTTGCCATGTTTCTCGATGGCTACCTGGTGTTAGCGATCATGTTCTTCATGGCCGTGAATCAGGGAAAGAAGGCATTAGGAATATCCATAGGTAATATGCTGATCCAGCTTCCATTCCTCTACTTTTTACCGCCTCTATTCGGGGTCACTGGCGTGTGGCTTGCAATGCCTATCTCTAATATAGTGATGTTTTTAATTGTGGCGCCTATGGTTTGGCACCATTTAAAAACAGATAAGGATCGCGAGGTTAATCAGCTCCTAGGGTCTAGGGCCTAGGATTTACGATAACGTTGTAGAAGGATTTTCACTCGTTTTACATAGGCTTGAGTCTCGGGGTAAGGGGGAATGCCATTATAGTTAGTCACAGTGGCGGGGCCCGCATTGTAGGCGGCGCAGGCAAGCTCTATATCACCATCGAAGCGCTTTAGCATCTGAGCCAGATATTTTGCACCGCCATCGATGTTCTGATCCGGTCGAAAGGCATTGCTTACGCCCAGCTCTTTGGCGGTTTCCGGCATCAACTGCATCAAACCCATGGCTCCCGTGCGGGAAAGTGCAAACACATTGAAGGCAGATTCTGCATGAATGACGGCACGGATCAGTGCCGGATCTAACTTGTGCCTTTTAGCCGCTTGACCAATAAGCTCGTCATAGTCATGGGAAAACAGTGGCATTCTACGCCAATCCAGCTCTGAATCAGGGCGACAGGCATAACAGTCATAAAGCAGCACCTGATAATCACTGCCACCAGGGGCGTGATCCGAAAAAACCATCACGCCATTGGCTTGTTTATACTGGTATACCTTAAGTTGCTCTTCGCCATTCTCTGATATGTCAGTCGATGATGTTCCGCTTGGCAGTAAGTAGCCGGGGATAGGAGTGCTAGGTGCTTGAACTAAACTGTTGTTGTCTAACATATGGGGTTTATAGCTTTTGGCCTGTGTCGAAACAACATTTTTTTTCCACTCCTCCGAATTTTGTGTATCTGTGGCTCCTGTATCGCTAGATCTTGCATAAGCAAGTTCAGTATCAGTTACTTCAGAAAAGCGAGTTTCTTCACTCGCTTTTTGAGTTACTACCAAGCCAGTTTCCGAATAGCTAGCCTTATAATGAGGCTTCTTCTGTGACTGCAACTCTGCTTCAAACCCAGCCTGAACTTGGCTCATAGGCAATAAGATACCGAATATGAGACTCAATCGGGAAAATGTTATAAAGCACTCTCGACCCAGTAACCTTTCAATTGAGTCTGCACTATATCTTCTCATCTAGAGTCCTGTGTACTCATCGAGTTTAAGTACTTCAATCATAGCAAACAGCTGCTGCATCTCTTTATTTATTTGGCTGAACTCATATTCAAAAGTGGCACCATTGAATATGGAGCCTAATTCGAAGCGATTATCACGACTGGCTAACATGATGAGCAGCTTATCATCATAAAAAGCACATTGAATCTTACCTGTGAAACAAGTCGCCAGATCTTGCAGGCGCTCCATAAAACTCACTGTCAGCAAGTATCTTGCTTCAATTTGATCAGAGGAAAAAACATCGAATTGATTCTCGAACCTTGGATCTTCAAGCTTCACTCTTACAAGACTCTTAAATGAATCAGATAAGAAATTAATAAACCCTCCTCGAGTTTTAACCACTACAGTATGACCGTTAAATTTCTTATGACTACTGAGTTGAACCATCACACCAGTAAACACGGTCTGAGTATCGGTGCGTTTATCCCGCCTCACCTCTTTGGTCAATTGCAGCTCATTTATCGCGATCTCCACCCCCTTGTAGGTACCCTGAACATAATCTTCAAATTTTGCATCGTCGTAATGGGGAAGTAGCTTTGATCGCTTGAGTACCGACAAGCTCATGCTATGGGTCGGACTAAAAATAAAGTCATCACCAAAATAGCTAAATATCTTAGGAAAAACCCGCTGTTTAACGTCACTCTTGTAACGCTGAACAGGCCTTGAGGACCACCAAAATAAAGGTAAAGCAGGTAAGAGGTAGAGGAACCAGGGAATATCCAACCGTTGACGGGTATCAAACAAATAGACCACGAAAACAATCGCCAAAAAGATGCCGATGCTCATATAGATACGTTGCCTAAGAGCTTTCAGGCAAGCGACTCGGCGGTTTTCGAATTTACGGGTGAGCGGCTCGATATGCTCATTATAATGGGCTCTTAGATCTTCTATCTCTCCACGGACAGCCACCAAGCGTTGTGATTGCCGCTTAGATTTGATGGGAGCACCTAAGATAAAACTGACTATATTCATTTGCTATCAGACTAGTTTACAAGGAAAGGAATGCGGCCCCAAAGACCGCAAAATTAGATTATTTGAGAAAATCTGCGGCATCGATAGGCCCTTTCGAGGCCTCGTCGGCTTCATAGAAAGGCATAATCTTGATGCTTGCCATTGAGGCAATAATTGATCCAGGAAAGATCTCTACTGCATTATTCAATTCAGTAACTGCAGCGTTATAAAAACGACGCGCAGCCGAAATATGTGCCTCGACTTCGTTATAGGTTTGCATCGCCTGTAGCATGGTATTGTCAGACTTAAGCTCAGGATAAGCTTCGACATTGATCATAAGCTGGCCCATCTTAGTGTTGAGCTGTTCAGCAACGGCTAAATGCTCTCTGATCTCTGCTGCGTCATTGGCATCATAGGACTTAATTGCTTGGGCCCTCAACTCTGTAATATCGGTGAGTAAGGCCTTCTCATGATCCATAAATTTTTGAGCGATTTTCAAAATATTAGGCACTAGGTTCGAACGCTTCTTTATCTGCACATCTATGCCTGACAAGGCCTCACGACCCGCATTGCGTTTTTTTACCAGGCTCACGTACCAAAGGTAGACGATAATGACTACCAATCCCAAAGCTAACAGCAATCCTTCCATCTCATGTCCTTATTCTTCTTTTTAGCGACTATTTGCTCAGCTTTTTTGATTAAGCTTTAACCCTTTACTCTCACCTATTTTTTCCACTATTTCCATACATTTATGTAAAAGACTAACGAAGCACTAGAGGGTGCTTATTGCACTAATTTAAGAAAAATTGCCTATTTACAGTACTTTTAATCTACTAAACTTAGTAATTACCTTAGGCTATCGCTTAAATAGAGATTAAAGCGAGAAAATAGACTACAATTTGAATAAACTTTCAAAACAAAAATTAAACCTATTGATTTTATTATTAAAAAAGATAAACTCTAGTGGTAAAAAATAACCTACCACTCATAAAACATGCTCATTTTCCTATCTATTATGAGTAATTAACTCTGAATAATACTCACTAAGACAGGCATTCAATGCTGACAATCACATTTTAAGACTTTCAATAGGGAAACTCGTTTAAAACGTTAGAGGCGACCTTTATCAATAAAGACAGGTTTATATATTAAAATAAGAGTTATTCTCTCTCTCTGCATCATGATTCAGCATTCATACAGACAAGATGGAGTAGATTAGTTGGTAAGCAAAGAGGTCAATTCTCCCTGGATTTACCCCTCTTTGCCGGAAAGATCCCTAACAACGAGTTCTTAAGCACCAAACTCATTGTTATAAAAACATAGAACCCTTTTGCCTCTTAGAATAGAGGCTTTTTTTTGCCTGAAATTTAATGAAGAGACTGAACTTAATGACTTTATCATTCAGTTTCCGTACAGCAGTACCTTGCTAAATTAGTAATCAAGCAAACAGCGAGAGTATTACCCCATTTGTTCGAACTGCTTGCTTATACTTCTCTAATTTTTAATTGTTAGTGCAAGCGCAAATCAAATATCCCTTTTGGACCCTTACTTGGGTCCATTTTTTTGTCTGGAATTAACGCTAGTTCAGAGTTAACTCTATGGTGTCGACTAAGTCATCCTTAATTTGCTGCTCGGTAAACAGCACCGGACGCCACTTCCCCTTGGAAAACAAGCGAGTCTGATCGACAAAATGCTCTGACTCAGGATCATGGGATTGACCGTAAGTTAAAAACGCATCGGCCTTAGGGCCATCAGTAGTAAACTCCAACGCCATCAACCAACTCGCACCATGAAATACGGGATAACCATAGCTTTTCACCTTAGCACTGCCGCCAGTATTGATATTAAACACACCATCTATGGTGCCTCCACCAGGAATGGCTAGCTTCTCTTCATTCTTCATATGGTACTGAATTGTCCCCAATGGTGCTGCCAATGGAATGTTTACACTGGCGAGATGCTGGACCGTGCTGGCTAAAGCTTGTAAAACTGGGTCGCTAGCGACTGATCCTGTATGCTTGGCCAGCTGCGCCGGTGTTGAAACTGGGTTTTTAACATCAAATGCTAGGTCGAATAAACTATCACTCAACACTTGCTCGCCGCCTACATCAAATACCTTCAGAAACTCTCTGAATAGATGAGCACCTTGGCTGGTATTAGCATATAAGCCATCCCAGTTTGCGAGCACACTACAGGCCGCTGAGATATCGATGATATCCTGACTTTCTAGAGTGATATTGGTGACTCCGGTGCAACGATCGACTAACTGATCTTTGATCATCTCAGACAGTTGGCCACGTTGACTCGTCACTACATGCTTTAACTCGTCAAGATTGAATTTACCATCTTCTCCGGATATACCCTGAGCCGATTTTTCTTGCAACATGGTCGCATTCATTCGCGTCCGTGGACTTCGAATAGTCTGCTCTGGACCATAGACAATAGAGTAACCTTCCAATGGTTCCTCGACGTTATTTAGCCAATGACTGCTGTTAGCATTAAACACATAATCGCTGCGAAGTACCTTAGGGGATTTTTCGAAAGGCACCACACCCGGGATCGGTGTGTTGCCAGTATCCACCCATTCAAATAACGACATACTGCCATCCAGTACTAACTGGCCGCGGCCACCTTGCCATAGCGCCTTACCCACAGGATCATTATTCACGAAGTCTTTAACTAAAATTGCGGCAAATGCATTCAGATTTGGCGCCCTCGAACCATCGATAAAGAAGGCATTTCCCTTATCATCTGTCGCCATAGTATTCACCCAGGGAATGCCCTGATAGGTCTCGAATGCCGCCTCAAACTCTTCGATAGTCTTGGCACGATCCATGGCCAACCATTGACTGACCATGTTACCGTTATTGGCATTAGCATCACGATAGCTGACCGCTGTTCCATCTGGATACCAGCCAAGCATAGGTCCATAATGAGATGAATAGAGTGTCTTGCTCACCTCAGCGCTGGTGCCATCATCATTTTTCACCGAGACTATAAATTCTTGGCTGGTCATATCCAGATATTCACCGTCATAGAGATAGCGAGTCGGGTTTTCAGCATCCAGTGTCAAACGATAAGTGGTGAAGCGCTTAGATTGAGAAACCGTATGAGTCCAGGCAATGTTTTCATTAAAACCAATAAGCACTCCAGGCACACCGACGAAAGAGACACCGGTTACGTTGATTTCACCAGGAATTTGCAGATGATTTTCTACGAATCTAAGGTTACCAACCCAAGGGAAATGAGGATTAGAAAGTAACATACCACTACCGGATTCAGTCTTATCCCGGCCAAGTGCCCAACCATTACTGCCCAGACCTTCGTTTTTGCTGGCCACATCTTTGAACATCTTCTGTAAACTGTTATTCGTTGGTGTTGGTGAAGCCGTGGCTATTTGAGTCGTCAACGCGCCACCACTGGCAAACAGAGCCAGTTTTAAATGATAGGCATGTAGATCGACAATACTCAGCTCGGGAACCCAGTCAGCCCCTCGGCAAGGAGATGGATAATTTTGCGACCCTACTTTATCTAATACGGCCTGATTAAACCCTGCCGCATAACCTGTCAATAACTCAGTTTGCTCTTGTGTCATACCTTCTATCGCATTCTCAGCATCCTTATAAATATTCAGGGCTAAGGTGCCAAAATCTGTATTCACATTTTCATTCGAGTCGCCGGCACCGAAAGTGATAGCTTTTTGAGCTCTGACCTCGATAATCTGCTCGGCTAAGGTACACATATTCTCTTGAGCGTGGGCATACGCTTGCCCATATCCCAATGACCGATAATCAGAGGCGGTAATGTGCGGCACACCAAATGAGGTATATTCAATTTTTGCGGTACTGGGTAGAACCTCTGGTTCATTGATATCATCGTCGCTGCCATTACAACCCACTAGCGACAGCGTCAACGCCACTGCAATTGGAGTTAGGTATATTTTATATTTATTATTTTTCATTACCGATTTAATCCCCTGTAGATGCGACCCAAAATCAAGCTGACACCCTATGATTTACCAAAAATAAGTTTATGATTTGCTATTCATTTGTTACTTTATTCACTAATGCAGAACAACTCGACCGCCCCGACCCGTTCGGACTTTTTTATTCTTACTAATTATCAATTATTTAAACGATTGTTTGAGTATTTGGGTTCATTTGGTTATTTTCAGGTGTTGCCATAGCCCTATGAGGCAGGCTTAAACCAAGGATTGATTAAGCCATGCAGTTAATGACCATCTTGTTACTAATATCAGTGGGAATGTCTTTCTTCATGATGGGGTATGTCGCAACTACGCCCCATCAAAACAATAAGGCAAGACTCTGTTTCTCTATGATGTTGATAGGTCTGATAAGCTTAATGATCGAACTGGCAATTTTCGAAGACGGTGGGAGTTATCTTTATATCATATCGATATCCGGCCCACTCTCAGTGTCAGTACCTATTTTCTTCTACCTCTACTTCAAAGCCAGTATGGGATTAAACGATGAGTTCCAGTGGAGAAATATCAAACACTTAGCCTTCCCCCTAATCTATTTAATCGTGATGATGCCCTACAACATGCTCGATGAATCCGCAAAACAGCAATTTTTTGTACATGTTTATGCCAATGAGCCTATTCCCTGGCAACTTTCCCTGATGCCAATACGTTTCAGTAGATTGCTGTTAATAAGTGGATTAGGTTCTGTATACCTATACTTAAGCTGGCATGAATTGCATGTTGAAATGAACAATAAGAAAAATGATGTGCTCAGAGAAATAAATCGCCTCAAGGGTGGCTTCATAGGCATCAGCATCAGTTTCGCCATCGTATTTGGTTTCTTCCTCTTTCGTCTGCCACACAAATTCACCTGGATGATATCCAGTATTGTGTTAATCGTCACAGCGATAAGCTGCATGATTTTTTACTATCTACCTGTGCTGGGTAAAAACATCCTCAGTCATCAAGCCCTTGATAAAATACGCTCCCAGCCATTTGCCCCTAGATCAGAGCAAGTATCAGAACAGACGAGCCCCCTCCTGAGTAGCATACAGATACCAATCGGAGGAGTATTAGTCGATAAACAATACCGCTCCTCCGTGACCTCTAATCAAGCCGAAGAGGTCATCAAGGATCTCGCACACATTATGAGTGAAGGAGTATATAAAGACTCTAAGCTGTCTCTTGGGAAACTGGCCGCACAACTGCAAATAAGTACTCACCATCTATCCCAGATAATTAACCAGCACACCCAAGGTAACTATTTCGACTTGATTAACCAATACCGCATACAAGATGCTAAGGGGCTACTACTCGAGGGTGAAATGAGCGTTATAGATATCGCCTATGAGGTCGGATATAACAGCAAGTCTTCCTTCTATACCGAGTTCAAGCGCCGCACTGAGATGACTCCACATAAATACAAGAAATCTCATAGGGGTTAACACTTCTCTTCACTTTTCATAAACAGCAGTCAATAATTAAACGCATTAACTTAGCATTTTAAGCTTCATTTAAACCTACTGAGACATGATGGCAGGTCGACTCGGAAATCCCGAGTATGAAAACCGAAAAAGCCAACTATTAAAGTGGCGACAAAAAGGTCCAAAGAGGCCAACATTGAAGGAAACAGGGTATGGGTTTAAATAAAGATGAGAGCATAGATATGCCTCTCAAATCATCGGGACCATCTGGGGGACAGAGCGGCGCTTTTGTGCGTTTTCTCAATATTGTCGAGCGATTAGGTAACTTGCTCCCTCATCCCATCACACTATTCGCCATGTTCTGTATGGCCGTTATCGTTATCAGCGGCATCGCTGGTTACTTCGAACTTTCGATTACCGACCCTCGCCCGATAGGCTCATCAGGACGCAGTGAAGACGGACTCATTCATGTTGTCAGCCTGATGAATGCCGAAGGTTTAAGGATGATAGTCTCCAATCTGGTGACTAACTTCACTGGCTTCACGCCACTTGGTACCGTACTCGTAGCGCTTTTAGGTGTCGGGATAGCCGAACGTTCCGGCATGCTTTCTGCCGCTATGCGTTCATTAGTCATGGGGACTTCGAAACGCTTAGTCACCCTAACGATAGTCTTCGCAGGTATCGTATCAAATACAGCAGCCGAGCTAGGTTATGTGGTTCTAATCCCTATGGCGGCGATGATATTCCACTCTCTTGGGCGTCACCCACTTGCAGGTCTTGCTGCGGCATTCGCCGGGGTATCCGGTGGTTATAGTGCTAACTTACTCTTAGGTACTGTCGATCCTCTGCTTTCCGGAATCACTGAAGCTGCAGCTCAGATGATCGACCCTGAGTATACCGTTGGTCCCGAGGTGAACTGGTATTTCATGTTCGTCTCAACCTTCCTAATTACTGTCTTAGGCGCACTGGTCACCGAGAAAATTGTCGAGCCTAAACTAGGTAAATATGATGCTAGTGAAGCGGCTGTCGACTTAAGTCATCAGAAAATGGACTCTGTCAGTGCCCAGGAAAAGCGGGGCCTTAAAGCTGCAGGGATTGCCATACTCATACTTTCTGCATTGCTGGCACTAACTATAGTACCGGAAAGTGGACCACTGAGAAATCCAGAAACCGGCTTAGTGGCCGACTCGCCCTTCCTTAAGGGAATTGTTGCCTTTATCTTTATCTGTTTCGCTATTCCCGGTCTGGTTTACGGTAAAGTCGTCGGCACCATGAAACGAGATAAAGATGTTATCGATGCCATGTCCCACAGTATGAGTTCCATGGGCATGTATATCGTATTGGTCTTCTTCGCTTCGCAATTTGTCGCCTTCTTCAAGTGGACTAACTTAGGTGCGGTATTAGCCGTTTCGGGCGCCGATGCACTCAGCGCCATCGGCCTCACTGGCCCACTCGTGTTCCTGTTGTTCATCATGATGTGTGGTGTCATCAACCTAATGTTAGGCAGTGCCTCGGCGCAATGGGCAGTAACTGCACCCATTTTCGTTCCTATGCTGATGCTGATTGGCTATGCACCGGAAACCATTCAGGCGGCCTATAGAATCGGGGATTCGGTGACTAACTTGATCACCCCTATGATGAGTTACTTCGGACTAATTCTTGCGGTCGCTTCCCAGTATAAGAAGAACTTAGGCATAGGTACGCTCATCGCCACCATGCTTCCATATTCCATCGTATTTTTTATCGGTTGGACGCTGTTCTTCTTCCTTTGGGTCTTTGTATTAGAGATGCCAGTGGGACCTGGGGCCGCGACCTATTATACGCCTTAGAAGAAGGTATTAGGTTTTACGAGAAAAGCTAAGACGAGGTCGACAGCCCTGCGAGGGCGCGACCTCGTCGATTTAGGGCAAGGCTAAATTAGTCTATTATGTACTTCAACTATTTCCTATAGGTTGTTTTACCAACAAAAGGGGTAGTAATTTTTTCGCCCCTAATTTAGCTGTTGGTGAAGTTTAGATTACTTCATAACTAGTTTTACACCCCGAATTTCCATCTAACCTAGCCTTAAAGATATATTTTTCCCTTGTTCAACTTTAAGTTCATAGGTCATCCGATTTTTGGCAGGTATACCACCTTGAATTATATAACAACTTATAATCAAAGAATGCGTTCCAGGGGAAACAGCTAAGGCATTTTATTCCGTAAAAAAGTCACTGACATCCTCGCCATCTACCTTCTCAATTCTTGTTCTATTTGTAGAAGACCAAGGCAGTAAAACATTTGCTCCTGAATCGCTGTAGGCAATAATAGTTCTTTTATCAGGACTAGAATCTATCTTATTGAGGTTTGTAGCACATCCAGACACAAAGCATAGCACCAAGGCTGACATTACAATTGTTCGCATTTTTTTCCTTGAAATAAACTTCGGTGCAGTGCATATTCGCATCTATTTGTTAATGTGCATGCATGAATAATAAAGCTAGCAGCTAGCTTACCGTAAACACTAGCTATGTGAATCTAAAACACTTCCCAGATACATTCAACAGTCTTTCAAAATGGCTCTGAGCTAATTTTAAGCTTCATTCACCTAGCTTTATTTCTTTCCTAATAGGCGCCTCCTAGCCAACTTGTTGGCGTCCTCACGTCTTCTCATCTTTCCTTTTAACCAA
Source organism: Shewanella psychrophila (assembly GCF_002005305.1). Classification (NCBI taxonomy): domain Bacteria; kingdom Pseudomonadati; phylum Pseudomonadota; class Gammaproteobacteria; order Alteromonadales; family Shewanellaceae; genus Shewanella; species Shewanella psychrophila. The sequence goes on along the minus strand of NZ_CP014782.1, from coordinate 207,037 downwards.
TAAAAAAACCCGGCAATGTTATTGCCGGGTTTTTTAAACATTATCTCGTCGAGATCATCTAATGCTATAACGTAGCGCTGGTCTCAGCTTCGGCTGCCTTCTTCTTCTCTCGTTTGCTGAAGATACGCTCCACAACGACGAAGAAAATTGGGATGAAGAATATCCCTATGAAGGTCGAACTCATCATGCCACCTAGTACAGCTGTACCTATGGCATTTTGGCTACCAGAGCCTACGCCGCTGCTTATCGCTAACGGTACAACCCCTAAGCCGAAGGCTAATGATGTCATCAGGATCGGACGCAGACGTACACGTACAGCATGTAGCGTCGCATCCACAAGAGTAGCTCCTTTGTCATAGAACTCTTTGGCAAACTCTACAATCAAAATAGCATTCTTGGTCGCCAGTCCCACCGTTGTTAATAACCCAACCTGGAAAAATACGTCATTTGGCAATCCGCGGGTGTTCATGGCAATAAGTGCACCGATAATGCCCAAAGGAACCACTAAGATAACCGCGAAAGGTACAGACCAACTCTCATACAATGCCGCCAATACCAGGAATACCACCACGATAGACAGGGCATACAGAGCTGGAGCCTGATTACCCGATAGTCTTTCCTCATAGGATAGTCCGTTCCACTCGACACCGAACCCAGGTGGTAGCTTCTTCACCATCTGTTCGATATCGTCCATGGCAGCACCAGTACTATAGCCAGGTGCAGTTCCCCCCTGAATGTTCATCGCAGGTAGACCGTTAAATCGCTCCAGTCGAGGCGAAGCATATTCCCATGTTCCCGTAGCGAAAGCTGAGAAAGGTACCATCTCTCCATTACTATTACGTACATACCAGGTATCGAGATCTTCCGGCTGCATACGGTACTGGGCTTCACCCTGAACATAGACTTTCTTAACTCGTCCACGATCGATGAAGTCATTCACGTATGAGCCACCCCATGCCGTACCCAGCACGCTGTTCACCGAGTTGATGTCGACACTCAAGGCACGGATCTTAGCCTGATCTATATGTATCTGGTACATAGGTGCATCTTCCTGACCGTTCGGGCGTACCCCTACCAGATTAGGATTCTGGGAAGCTAAGCCTAACAACATATTACGTGCTTCAACCAGCTTTTCATGACCTTGGCCATTTCTGTCCTGTAGATAGAAGTCGAAACCGTTTGCAGTACCCAGCTCGATAACCGCAGGAGGCACAAATGCAAACACGAAAGCTTCCTTCATCTGCATAAACATGCCCATGGCTCGCCCCGCAACCGATTGAATATCTTGTCCGACACCCTCTCGCTCGGCCCAGTCCTTCATACTGACGAAGGCGATACCCATGTTCTGACCGTTACCCGCGAAGCTGAAACCAGAAACGCTGAATACAGATTTCACGTTTTCACTTTCTTCGTTAAGGTAAAAGTCACTGACTTTTTCCATCACCTTCTGAGTACTTTCCAGAGTCGAGTTCACTGGCAAGATAGCCTGAGTAAACATGATGCCCTGATCTTCATCGGGTAGGAAAGCTGTAGGCATACGCATGAAGATCCAACCCACTGCGACAACCAAGGCCAGATAAATCAACATGACACGGCCAGTTCGTTTGATCATAGCGGCAACACTGTCGGTGTAGCGCGATGTCATCTTGTCGAAACTGCGGTTAAACCAACCGAAGAAGCCTGTATCAATATGCGTCTGACCTTTCTTCATCGGTTTAAGCATAGTGGCACATAGGGCCGGAGTCAGAATCAAGGCTACCATCACCGATAGTCCCATGGCCGAAACAATGGTCACCGAGAATTGACGATAAATAACACCTGTCGAGCCCGACATGAATGCCATGGGCACGAATACTGCCGATAAGGTCAAACCGATACCTACCAGAGCACCAGTGATCTGCTCCATGGATTTCTTGGTGGCCTCGATGGGGCTCAGCCCCTCCTCCTGCATCACACGTTCGACGTTTTCCACTACCACGATGGCATCATCCACCAGCAAGCCGATGGCCAACACCATGGCAAACATGGTCAAAGTATTAATTGAGAAACCCAGCGCCGACAAAATGGCGAAGGTACCTAATAACACCACAGGCACAGCGATGGTCGGAATGAGTGTCGCCCTGATATTTTGTAGAAACAGGAACATGATCAAGAAAACGAGTACAATTGCTTCGAGTAAGGTATGAACAACACCTTCGATGGATTGCTCTACGAATGGCGTCGTATCATAAGGATAAACGACTTCCAGCCCCTGAGGGAAGAAAGTCTCCATCTCGTCAATCTTGGCTCGTACCGCGTTAGCCGTTGCCAGTGCGTTAGCTCCGGTTGCTAATTGAATTCCGATACCCGCCGCAGGCTTACCATTGTAGAAAGACTCAGACGAATAGTTTTCTGCACCTAATTCGACTCGAGCCACATCCTTGAGGTAAACATTGGCACCGCTGGAATCAGACTTGATGATGATCTGTTCGAACTGATCTACAGTCTGCAGTCGACTCTGAGCCGATACAGTCGCATTAAGCTCCTGTCCGCCGACAGATGGGGCACCACCTAACTGACCCGCAGATACTTGAGCATTCTGCTCACGTATTGAGGCCATAATATCTATGCTGGTCAGATTATATTGAGTCAGCTTGAGAGGATCTAGCCAGATACGCATCGCATACTGAGCACCAAACAGTTGAATGGTACCCACGCCAGGAACACGACTCATGGGATCTTGTATGTTAGACGCCACATAATCCGAGATATCGTTCTTATCCAGAGAACCATCCTGGGAAACAAAGCCCAATACCATCAAGAAGCCTGCGCTCGACTTACTGACGTTAACACCTTGCGCCTGAACTTCTTGGGGTAGCAGAGGCATAGCAAGCTGTAACTTGTTCTGCACCTGTACCTGAGCAATATCAGGATCTGCTTCTGCATTAAAGGTTAAGGTGATCTGCGCATTACCGAAGCTATCACTAGTCGATGATATATAGCGCAGGTTATCCAGACCTGTCATTCTCTGCTCGATGACCTGAGTCACCGAATCTTCCATAGTCTTAGCTGATGCACCAGGGTATACAGCGCTGATCACAACCGATGGCGGCGCGATACTCGGATATTGAGATACGGGTAACCCGAAGATCGACAAGACCCCGGCCAGCATCACAATAATGGCGATCACCCAAGCAAAAATAGGGCGATCGATAAAGAAACGTGCCATAACTCTACCCTACCTTATTTCTGCTTAGTCGGTTGACTAGCCGGTGTATTCGCCGAATCATCAGAAGTGACAGCTACAGTCTTAACTGGAGCGCCAGGACGAATTTTTTGTAATCCTTCGACAATAAGCTGATCACCGACGGCAAGACCGTCTGTGATACGCCATTGATGATCGATCACCTCAGCAGTAGTCACAACACGAGATTCAACCTTATTTTCGCTATTGACTAACATAGCAACGGCCTGTCCCTTGGTATTACGGGTGATGGCTTTCTGCGGTACTAGAATCGCTTGTGGATCGGTACCAGCATTGAGCACGGCACGTACATACATGCCAGGCAACAACAGACCTTCGGGGTTAGGGAACTCGGCCCTTAAGGTTACCGAGCCCGTATTTTCATCGACGCTCACTTCAGCAAATCGCAGCACGCCAGCATGAGCGTAAGTAGTGCCGTCTTCGAGAATAAGCTGCACATCCGCGTTATCAGTAGCTTGCAACTTTCCTTGCTTAAGCTTGGCCTTTAAGCGCAATAGTTGAGCGCTTGACTGAGCAATATCCACATTGATGGGATCCAGTTGCTGAATCTTTGCCAAGGTTTGTGTCTGATTCGCCGTTACTAACGCACCAGCTGTGACGCTGGACTTACTGATCCGACCAGAGATAGGCGCCTTAACTTCCGTATAGACCAAATTAATCTGGGCAGTATTAATAGCTGCTTTAGCAACGACCACATTAGCTAATGCTTCTTTATACAAGGCATCGGCTTCATCGAAGTCCTGCTGACTGATGGCATTAGTCTTGATTAACTCTTTAAAACGCAATGCTTTCGCTTTGGCTGACACTAGGCTGGCATTAGCACTTGCCAAGTCTGCTTCGGCGCTGATCACAGCGGCTTTATAAGTTGCCGAGTCAATCTGATAGAGAGACTGACCTTTCTTAACATCACTGCCTTCTACAAACGTCCGTTCGGTAATGATACCCGAAGCCTGTGGTCTAACTTCGGCCTCGAGGAATGCCTTGCTCCGTCCCGGCAACTCGACTCGAATATCCTGAGATTGGGTCTTAACCTTGATAACGCCGACTTCAGCACTTCCTGGAGCATGACCTTGCTTAGCATCTCCATTCTGTCCACAAGCAGTTATCCATAACGCCACACTTAAAAAAGAGGCAACTTTCACTATTTGCCGCATGAGAACTCCTATAAAGCAACCGACCCAGACATGGTATCCCGAACAATAGAAACGACTATTACAGGTATATTTGGAAGCATAAATTATTGTGTAAGATTTGAACGTGCCTTTATCTCATAAGTAAACAAGCTCAACAAGAGGAACTCACAGTAAATTTGTAAGCTAATGCAAATTTTAGATGATAATCATAATCTTATGTTGCATAACAGGTTAAAACACTACAATTCCGTGATCTTCATCACACTCACCTTGTGACATCTCTCTACTCAAGATTATAAGATAATTAGCGACATCACAGTTATATCAAACTAGCGAAACCGGCTAACTCATTCATATTTGTTCATATATTTTCGCTTTTGGTTCATCCCATTAGTCAATTCTATTCACATCCCCCTCTTATGATGCAACTGCGCTAACAAATTCTATCTATGTGAGATTATGAACATGACAGTCCAGATGAAACTACAACGCACGTTACTCTTAGGCGGATTATTACTTTCAGCCTCCTCCATTGCTCAAGCAGCAGTGTCGGACTCGGATTCAGAAGTATTGGGTGGCACTATCACAGGAAACCTGACTTTTGCCTCCGACTATGTATTTCGTGGTGAGTCAGAAACCATGGATGGCGACGTGCCTGTGGTGCAAGGAACTTTAGGATGGGGAAATGATGATGGTTGGTATGGCGGTGTATTCGCATCGAATATCAAATTTGCCGATCCCAATCTAGAAATAGTCACAGCTCCTTTCATCGGTAAAGCTGGTGAGTTTGGCGACAGCGGATTCACTTATGACGTGATGGTATTCTCCTACCTCTATCCTGGTGCTTCATATTCAAACTACACAGAATTATGGTTAAAAGTGGGCAAGCAATTTGGTCAGGCAAATATCCAATTGGAAGTCACCCCTACAATCGATGATTGGTTCGGTGTCGAAGGTTGGCAAGGGGTTAACTACGCCATCCATCCGAGTTATGAATTCAACAACGGCCTGAAAGTGTCTGGTTCTGTAGGCTATCAAGATCTGGATGGTGAAGGCGCCGAGGGCTGGGGGCACTGGAATTTAGGTATCAGTAAGGCTTATTTTGGCCTAAATTTCGACCTTAGATATCACGGCAGTACAGTCGATGAGACCCACAAGGTCTATGGCACTCAAACAGAAATTTTTGATGACAGATTCGTTATCGGCATCAACAAAAGCTTCTAAGCTAGTTTTATATTAGTGCTTAGAAACAGTTTTACCTTGCAACATAGCTCAACGTACAGTTCGATCCACATCTCTATCTTTTGCTTTGACAAAATTTCGCCAGCCTACTCAGGCTGGCTTTTTTATGCTATCCCCTTCCTGATACCGTAAAAGGACTATGCAACTCATAGAGAATTTATTGAGAGGAGCAATTAATTTCCCCTTGCTACCGGATTTTTATGGAAAAAACCTACCAGAAAATCAATTAAGGCTCTTTGTACTGGCCCCATCAGCTTATTGCTGGTAAATAGCAAAGAAACCTGCTGAGGAGGAGCGCTATACTCAGGTATTAGTTCAACCAATTCTCCCTTTTCGATCAAGTGCCTAACTTGGAAAGTCGGCAACTGTATGATCCCCTGACCTTGCAAACAAAATTCCAGTAAGCATTCAGAATCATTCGACTCAATGTCGCCATCCACTTTTACTTGTATGGGATTATCGTCAATTTGATAAAGCCAGCGCCTCGGAGTATGTCTCGCATTATTAATCAAACATCGGTGATCTTTCAGTTCCTGTGGGGTAAGAATGACACCATAACGCTCCAAATAGCTGGGAGATGCGAGGGTTTTGATCCGGTACTCTCCTAGCGTACGTGCAATCAAACCTGAGTCAGGTAAATTACCTACTCGCAGTGCCAGATCATAACCCTCTTCGGCCAAGTTTACGTTTCTGTTCGTCAAAAAAAGTGACAGGTTAACCTCTGGATGCTGGTTTGAAAATTCCGATAACACAGATGGTAAAACATATTTCCCTAGAATTAATGGTGCCGTTATTCTTAAGTCGCCCTTTAATTCTGTACTGGATGGAATCGCCCCTTTTAGCTCCGCCACACTCTGGCTAATCAGCGCCATCTGTGCCAAATAACTTCGCCCTTCGCTAGTTAAGCCTATGCTGCGTGTTGTCCGCTGCAGCAAGCGTACTCCCAACCACTTTTCTAATTCACTCACCTGTCGACTCACAGCAGAGGGAACTAAATTCATAGCCTGGGCCGCACCGGAGAAACTCTTATATTCAACCACTAATTGAAAGGTAGATATCGATTTAAGAAGATCCATGACGCCCTCATTGTGCAGAAATAATCACTAATGTTGTGAATTTTAGATTATTGCTCACATTTAATGAACCATTTAATCTACCGACAATATAAATCCAACATTGAGGATGGTTTATGGCGCTCATAAGCGGAGAAGAAAATAGAGTGATAGACCAAGCCAGTAATGAGGCAAGCATAACCTTAGGGCTAGATTAGCTAAAAATCACTAATCCAGTCTGCCGCACGATGAAAAATCGAAGACCCAATGTTCAAAGCTCTCAGGTCTTATGGTCATCCATTATCTGATTCGTCCTATACATTAACCTTACGTAAAAAAGGCATACAAGATGACTTATCGCTACCAAATAACACTGGTTTTTTTACTCGGTTTCTTTATCGACTGCATTAATATCTTCATGTCGGCAATCGCCCTACCTTCGATTGCCAGTGAATTCCACACCGATACCTCAACCGTAGCTTGGGTTGCCAATGCTTATATCCTGGGAATGACTTTAATCATTCCCATCAGCCCTTGGTTAGCCAGTCGGTTTGGACCAAGGAATATTATTAGCCTATCTATGGCCTTATTTACCATTTCAGTACTCTTATGTGGTTTCTCAAGCAGTTTTTATGAACTCGTCAGCTGGCGATTTATTCAGGGATTAGGTGCGGGCCTAATGATCCCCATAGGACAATCACTGACTTTCAGCCAATTCCAAAATAATCAGCGAGCCAAAATTTCTACATTAGTGATGGCGGTAGCATTAATTGCCCCTGCCATCTCACCAATGATAGGAGGGATGATTGTCGAACACCTCTCTTGGCGCTGGGTATTTTTCAGCAACGCTCCGCTCTCCATACTGGTGTGTCTACTGGCATGGTACTGGATTCAAAATGAAAAAAAGGCCGCAGTCTCAAAGCCAGATATCAGAGGCTTACTACTTGTAAGTGCAGCGTTAACCGCACTGCTAGTGGGAATGTCAGTTTATGCTAACGATCAAAATAGCTTAGTTGGGGGATTTTCCCTGCTCACAGTGGCGGTATTTACCCTGATTTATGTCAAACACGACAAAAACCATGAAGGCGCTATTATTAACCTAAGCCTGCTCAAAAATAACAAGCTGACCTTGTCGATCATCATCTATTACGCTATTCCAGGAGTATTTACTGGTATTAATCTACTCAATATATTCTTCTTACAAGACATATTGAATTTCAGCGCAGATAAAACCGGTATGTTTATGATTTTGTACGGTTTTGGAGCTATTATTGCCATAATAATATGTGCCCAAAGCTACAACAAACTTGGACCACATAAGTTATTTATCAGTAGTTTAATACTACACAGCGCGGGGATCTCTACCCTGCTTTGGGTTCACTCAGGCTCACCACTTACGGTTATTATGCTGGCGTACACACTGATGGGCATTGGCGGAGGCTTAGGGGCTAACTGTGCACAGACAACAGCATTGATGGATTTTGATGAACATCAGATGCTAAAAGCAAGCGTGATCTGGAACATCAATCGACAGGTATCTTTCTGCATCGGAGCAGCGTTCTTTACCATGGTCTTTAACCTGATATGTGTTGTCATGCACCTCTCCAAAACCCAAGCCTATCACCTTACATATTTAATCGCCGCCCTGATTGGCATGCTGCCACTCTTGTACATCAACAAGCTAAAATAAGGTATCTCCATGAAAAAGACGAAAAGACTCGCCACAGAAAGCGTGCACACAATCCATCGATTGATCCATCAGGTTTTTACTAATTCAGAGGAGAGAGGAAGAGCCGTTTTATCCGAACTACTAACATATTTCGATCCAAAATTTACCATGATCACTCAACAGGGCACCCTTGTCGGTTTACCTGAGGTGACACAGCTGTTCAATAGCGCTTTAGGAAAGCGCCCAGAATTGGAGATAATCATTAAGGATGCTATGCCAATCTTAGACGAGAATGGCATAGTGACAATCCGCTATCGAGAAATCCACCATGAATATGCTCAGATTACAGAGCGTCTTGGAACAGCAATTATTGACACTACAGATGTTAAATTACGCTGGCTTTATCTACATGAAACGCCTGTCTGCAATAATTAGCACTTGGTTTTCCTGCAGGCTTAGGCAATAATCCCGCCAAGCCTGTACCATAAGTTTAAACCCTATTATCCCCTACGCCACAGGCCAGAATGCGGCTAATATCGGCAAGACTACGGCCTGACTCTTGTTGCCAGGTGTTAAATACGGTTTGCACTTGCTTGAGTCCACTCTTAGAGCTGAAACCATAGTCCACCAACTTGTGCGCTTTCATATAAGCTTGCACGTCGCCGGTTAGCAAAAAGGTATCCTTGCCCATGGCTCGCAGAAAATAGGGACCCGTGTTCCCCCCAAGTCGAGTGCCTCTTCGTTTAAGCTGTGCCCATAAACCAGTAATATCCTCACTAGGCCAGTTAGCGATGAATTCAGCTAAGCTGCCGTGCTCTCTGGCAATGTCTTGAACCATAAGCGCATTATCATAGATGGCCATCGTCTTCTTCATATGTCGGATAAGCGTCGCGTCGCTGGCCCGTTCATGTAGCTGTTCAGGCGATAGCATCAGCACCTTCATAGGCTCGAAACCGAAAAAAGCTTTCTCATAGGCAGGCCATTTATTCTCGACGATGCGCCAAACAAACCCTGACTGGAATACCTTCTTACTAATCTCTGACAATAGCTGAGCATCGCTATACTCACCTATCTCATCGACGCTTAAATTCGAGTTATTTTTAGGTAGCAGGCTCTCTAGGCCTTCGTCACCACCTTTGCGATCACTTGCTCTTTGGTAGATAGCAGAGAAAGATTCTTGTCGACTCATATTGGAATATCGATTCCTAACTAAATAATCTGTACATAGTAAGAAATCTAATACAGAAAGCAACGACTTCCACTTCCCGTGAAGATTCAAAGCTACTGGACAAAAACCAAACAAACATCTAGTTTTAATAACGAGCAATTAATAAACAATCAATATATATAGGCAAATTTGGTTATCACTGTTTAACTATTGGTTATGTCGCCATGGAGAGAATTTATGGACGCAGGACAACTTTATCGAATGCTAGTCTTTGCGAACGTAGTCGAACAGGGCTCCCTCACTGCAGCGGCGGAAGAACTGGGCATTAGCCGCTCCATGGTCAGTCAACATCTAAAGAAATTAGAGCTTAGGTGTGAGACACAGCTGCTCCAAAGAACCACCCGAAAGATGGGACTCACCCAAGATGGGCAAAATTTCTATCATTATTGCGCCGAACTGCTTCAACTAGCCAAACAAGCCGAACTCTCGACTCGCCCCAATGACGTTGAGCTACATGGCAGTATTAAAGTTTTAGCCCCGATTTGCTTCGGTGAACACGATCTGCTCAAACATTTGGGAGCATTTCATCGACTCTATCCTAAGATCCGTATTTCTATACAGCTCGAAGATCGACACATGGATCTGCGAGAAAATATGATAGACATAGCGATTCATGCTGATGCCCACATAGATCCGCAACTAGATGCCATCAAACTCACTCAATTCGATGAGTACCTTGTCGCCAGCCCAGAATATCTTGAACAACATGGCTCGCCACTTCACCCAGATATGCTACAGATGCACCAATGGGTGTTGCAGGCACCTAATCAACTCCCTAAAAAGTACCAGATCCAAAATAGCTATGGCGATAAGTTTAAACTCAATATCAGTCCATTTATCAGCTGTAATAGTAATCTAGGGGTATTGAAGCTAATCAAACAAGGACTGGGTATTGGAATATTACCAAGCTATTTAGCTCAGCCTCAGATAGCCAGCAAACACTTGGTGCACATTTTGTCTGATTATCATCTACAGAAGGGCGTCGTCTACGCGACTCACCCTTTCAATGATGTGATACCACCTAAGGTGAAGGCTTTTCTCGACTTTATTCAAGAGAGGCTAAAAGCTGACAAGCAACAGATGCTAACTTAATACTCAGGTAGCTTATGGGTTTGCGCTCTAATCTGTAGCGACTAAAATTATCTATATAACTCACATTTTCTTTGAGGGCGATCGCTGATGGAGCTGTTTTATCATCCACTTTCCCGCTACTCACAGAAAGTTCTCGTTGCCCTCTACGAAAAACAAGCCAACTTCTACCCAAGAATCATAGAACTAACCGACCCTTTTTCTCGTAAAGAGTTCTGTCAGTTTTATCCTCCGGGTAAGGTACCACTCCTCAAGACCAAGACCGGAAAACTGATCCCCGAATCGAGCATTATCATAGAATATGTCGATAACGAATTCTCCACAGGCACTCGCTTATTACCTAAGGAGCAGAATCTAGCTCTGGATACGCGCTTACAAGATCGTCTGATCGATAATGATTTCAGTAATATATTATTTGAGCTTGAGCATCAAAAACTCGAATCTGGGGATAAGAATCAGATTCGTATCAAACAATTAGAAAATGACATTAATCGTTTCCTAGAGTACTTAGATACTTTGCTAGAAGATAAACATTGGTTGTGTGGTGATAGTTTAACCTTGGCAGACTGCGCACTTTTCCCATGCTTATATTGCGCACAGAACCACTTTAAGATTTTTGAATATGACAACTTGGACAGATATTGGCACCAAGCTCAGCTAAGAGGCGCATTCCAGCAAGTAACAGAGGAAGTCGACTTGGCACAAATAGAAGTCCTCTCGGGAAGGAGGCCAATACCTTAGAAGAAGCTCCCAGTTTCATTTACAGAATCTAGTAACCAGAAACGCTTATATATTCCGCTCTTTCTTCAATTGCAGAAACTGCTTCCACTTAACGACTTCCGGGGGAAGCTCAGGAGCCGGACCTTCGAAGTTTACTTCCTTGATCATCGTTTCTATGGGAACTTGCTTACCTCGACACACAAACACACCACGTACATGTACTATGCAGTGCAAGGTGTCACCACTGACAAACCTTTGCTCTATATAAAAATACTTCTCATCCCATCCCACCAGCTTGGTCTCAATCTCAAACTTAGTGAAGGGCTTGATGTCTCTGATATAGGTAAATTCTGCGGCATTGACGATTGGCATCCATTTCATCTTGATAAACTTTTTCAAGAAGCCCATCTCAGCCATCATATAAGTACGGGCTAAATCCAGAAATGCCGGATATCTTGAGTTGGTTACATGTAAATTGATATCACAATCAAAGGGCAAGGCACGATAGGTGATACGACTGGTATCGAGGAAACCAATAGAGCGACAATGGCGTACCCGCCAAATAAAGAGCCAAACTAGCCTGAAATAGAGATTCATTAACAGTCCTTACAACTAATACTTAAAACGGTTCTGGAAAATGGTACTAAAAAGAACCCAAAAGGCTAACAGAGGTCATACCAGATCACAAGTTGCTAATGTAAGGGTAAGCTGAATTCTGGTATTAATCCGCATTAAATGGTATTTATACCTTCAAAAAAACCAAGAGCTTCTTAGCTTTCTATATAAGATTATTATTTTATGAAAACAAAACTTGTAGTCATGGTTTTATCTATGATGTTTATCACGCTAAATTCTAATGCGCAGGATAGACAGACCGAAATATATCTCTATGAAACAGCGACATCTATAGACATCAAAATATCAGCAAGTCAATTCGGAGAAGAGCTAAAATTTAAAGACGAAACACATGACATTACCATCAGAAATTTGGGGGAAGACACTTTTTATGTCGATGCTAAATTTTTCCGACATGCCATAGAGTCACCATCAGAACCTACAGCTGCTGCAGAGCCAGAGTTTGCATTCAGTAATCAAATCATGACGAACGTGAAACTTATATCCCATGAAAAAGTGACCTTAGGAGGAGTTGAATCCTCGTCTACTGAAACTCAGGAAGACGGAACAATCACTGAAACTCAATCCGAACATTTTTTCACATTAGAAAGACTCGACTGATCTCGATTTAATACCAATAGATACTCAAATCGGCGTGAATCAGCCAATAAAAATGCCAATCGGAAAACCGATTGGCATTTGAGTGACAGGCTCAAGCTAGACTTACTTTCTACTCGCCGCCGATGCCACTGTGACGAAGCAAAGCATCGATCTTAGGCTCACGTCCACGGAAGCGTTTGAACAAGACCATCGGTTCTTCACTACCGCCCATTTGTAGGATATTTTCAAGGAAACTACGACCGGTTCCTAAGTTGAATATCCCCTCCTCTTCGAAGCGAGAAAATGCATCGGCAGAAAGCACTTCGGCCCACTTGTAGCTATAATATCCTGCGGCGTAACCACCAGCAAAGATATGGGCGAAACTATGCTGAAAGCGATTAAATTCAGCGGCCTTGACCACGGCAACTTGCCTACGTACTTCGTCCAGCTTGCCTTGAATCTTAGCCCCCTGCTCCGGTGTGTATTCCAGGTGCAGTCTAAAATCGAATAGCGAGAACTCAAGTTGACGCAGCATCACCATGCCTGACTGGAAATTCTTTGCCGCTAACATCTTGTCTAACATAGCTTTCGGTAACGGCTCACCGGTTTCATGGTGCCCGGAAATCTCGGACAATGCCTCCTCCTCAAAGCACCAATTCTCCATAAACTGACTCGGCAACTCTACGGCATCCCAAGGCACACCATTAATACCGGAAACTCCAGCAACATCTATCTTGGTCAACATATGGTGAATACCATGACCGAATTCATGGAATAAGGTTGTCACTTCATCGTGAGTAAACAAGGCAGGTTTACCGTCTACAGGAGCGTTGAAGTTACAGGTCAAATAAGCCACAGGATCTTGCAAGCCATTCGATGTCTGACGACGACCACGACAATCATCCATCCAGGCACCGCCACGCTTACCTTCACGGGCATAAAGGTCCAAGTAAAAGCTGCCTCTATGTACACCGTCACTGTCTCTAATATGGAAGAAACGAACATCGTCATGCCAACTATCGAAGTTTTTTTGCTCTTCTACGCTCAAACCAAATAGGCGAGACACGGTATAGAATAGGCCGGAAAGCACTTTATCTTCGGGGAAGTATGGACGCAGTAACTCTTGAGAAATCTCGTATCTGTGATGCTTAAGCTTCTCGGCATAGAAGGTGAGATCCCAGGGCTGAAGATCACTTGCATCGAACTCTTGCTGGGCAAATTCAGTCAACTCCGCCAGCTCGGTTTTACCTTGATCTTTCGAGCGGCTTGCAAGTTCATTAAGGAATGCCAGCACTTGCTCAGGATTTTCGGCCATTTTAGTGGCCAGCGACTTATGGGCGAAGCTCTCGAAACCTAGCAGCAAGGCTAGCTCGTGACGCAGAGCAACAATCTCATCCATTAAGGGACCGTTATCATATTCACCGGCGAAGGGACCCTGATCCGATGCACGAGTCACGAAGGCGCGATAGCACTCTTCGCGTAACTCACGATTTTCGCTGTAAGTCATCACAGGAAGATAAGATGGAAAATCTAAGGTAAATAACCAACCTTCCAGCTCCTTTGCTCCAGCCATGGCTTTAGCTGCGGCAATGGCTGACTCAGGAAGACCAGCTAAGTCGCCCTCATCCGTGATCAACTTGCTCCAGGCCTGAGTCGCATCAAGCAGTTGATTCGAAAAGCTACTAGTAAGCTCAGACATACGCTTGACCAGCTCACCATATCTTAGCTTGTCTTCATCACTGAGGCCGATACCAGACAGCTCAAAGTCACGCAAACTGTGTTCGATAACTTGTTTCTTGGCCTGGCTCATCTGCTCGAATTCACTGGAGGCCCTCAATGATTTGTATGCTTCATAGAGAGGCTGATGCTGACCTACAAAGGTGCCGTACTCAGATAGCAAAGGCAAACAGGCATCATGTGCCTCACGCCACTCTTCACTACTGACAACCGAATTCATATGAGAAACTGGTGACCAGATCTTACCGAGCTCATCATCTACCTCTTCGAGAGGCGCCACCAGAGTATCCCAGGTAAAGGAAACTGACTGGGCTAGTACTTGATCTATTTTACTGCGGCAGTTAGCGATACCTTGCTCTACAGCCACTTGAATATGTTCAGGCTTAATCTTCGAAAATTGGGGTAACGTGGTGCTGGTAAGCAAAGGGTTGCTCATGTTTATTCCTCAGCAAAGTAACGAGTCTGACTATGACATATGGGCGAAGTGAGCCATATTCAAGCAAGATCGTTAAATCCCTATATAAAATACTTACCTAGCAGTCAAATCCATAAAAAACATTGACCTAGTTCAAAATATTGATTTACTCATAATTTACATTTTAGCTATTGATAACCAGCCCACAAATGAAACACGTTCTCATTTACATTCAAGGAGTAAGGAATATTATAACCACTATAGACATCCCTTCGCCTAAATCAGTTAAATTATGCACAACATTGCCAAATTATCGCTTGCTTCCAGCCTAGTTATTGCCATTTTTTCCGCCAATGCGGGTGATATTTCAAACTTCGATGACTCTCATAACATCAATAAGTTACCATCAAACGAACAGGACAAGATTCAGGTTGTTCTCGACATTGGATGGGACTCTAAGTACGTATCTGAAGGCCGTAATAACCTCGACAACGGTGGCGTAACTTGGGGGACCGTTGCCGTCCAAGATGGAGATTTTACTGGGTATGTAACGGGCGGTCGAGCAGATAGCCAAGACTACACAGAGTGGAACTTTGGTCTGGAATACGCCATCTTACTCTCAGATACTGTCGAAGTCAGCTTAGGTTATCAAAGGCTAGAATTTTATGGGACTGAGCGCTGCAGTGACAATGAGCTTTTTAGCACCCTGACTTACCATTACCAAGACTGGCTAGTGCCATCATTGGCTTATACCTACTCTACCGAAGCAGGCGGGTATTTCGTCGAGGCAAGCATACACAGCCCTTGGGAACTGCTCCACGGCCTCACCCTTACCCCCTACATTACTCAGGCATTTGATTTCCAATATGTCACCGAAGATCATGATGGCATTAATCACTTCCAATTTGGCATAGAAGCTGAGTGGCTCATCAATAATCAACTTGCCTTGTCCGGACACCTCAGCCATACATTAGCCCAAGAAGATATCAAGCTTGAGGCCAGAGCAGATGGTAACGAGGCTAGCTTAGACCAGACCTATGCAGGCATTCATCTAACTTATCGTTTCTAAAGTGAGTACGACTTGGCAATACATAGTGAGAGAAACTTGGTTAAATCTCCCTTTATCGTCTAAATTTACTTTTAGCTTCATCGCAAGAAATGATTTTTTGAGGCATCACCTCATAAAATCTAGACTAATGGCAGGGAACGCCGTTAGTACAATCTATATTTGATACACCAATCGAATACAGATCAAAAATTTAAAGTACCCAGCAAAGAGGAACAGGGAATGTCACTCTTCTATATCGAGAAGCCAGTTGCGCGTCAGTATTTGTTGATCAAGCCAGCGTTAGCAATGCTGCTCTTACTGTTTCCCCTCTCTATCCAAGCTAACGATAAAAGCTTACTCACCAATGCCGATGCGCCCCCTCTTGGTATCGGTATCGCCTTAGACAGTGAAGGTAAACCAATTCCCATCCCCGCGACTCGAAGCGCCCTTGAATATCACGCCCCACCGATCCATAAACCCAAACAAGCCAAGAGGAAAAAGATTCAACACCCTAAGAAGAAAAACACTAAAACTCTTTCAAGAAAACAGCAACTTGCCAGTAGAGTCGATGTTGCCAACGATCCTAGCTGTCGCTGGCTCGACAGCCGTATGGATAAATTAGAGAAGAGTCTGTCTTACACAGGAAACCAAGCAAGCTATGCTTTTCATAGAAATGAATTAAAAATAAGACACAAAGAGTGGCTGTGTATGAAGTGTGGTGCAGAGGGACCAAATCAGAGAGAATATGATACTTGTCAGTATCGGCGTTAACAGCAACTTTCAGCTTGGACATGAAAGTTGAAATTTAATGTCTGGATTTCGGGTCAAAGATAGAGCACTGGTTCAAGACATAAATTCCCTCTACAATGAGGCAAGCTTTTTCGAGCAACCTTTTAAAGACTTTTTTGGAGATAAAGATGGCCCAACATTTTGACTATATCTGTCTTGGCGCAGGTAGTGGTGGTATTGCATCGGCAAACCGTGCAGCTATGCGCGGCGCTAAAGTACTTCTTATCGAGGCAAAGGCTCTCGGCGGAACTTGTGTCAATGTAGGGTGTGTACCTAAGAAGGTCATGTGGTATGGCGCACAAGTCGCCGAAGCACTGCATCTATACGCCAAAGATTATGGCTTCGATGTCACGGTAAATAAGTTTGATTGGAACACCTTAGTCGACAGCCGCGAGGCCTATATCGATCGCATCCACGGCGCCTATGACCGTGGATTGGAAAGCAACAAGGTCACCTTAGTCCGCGGCTATGGCCGTTTCGTCGACGAGCGCACCATTGAAGTCGATGGCGAGCACTACACCGCCGATAATATTCTTATCGCCACAGGTGGCTCACCAACCATCCCAACTATTCCCGGCGCAGAACACGGTATCGATTCCGATGGTTTCTTCGCGCTTAGGGAGCAACCTAAGCGTGTTGCCGTTATCGGTGCCGGCTACATTGCCGTCGAACTAGCTGGTGTATTACATTCTTTAGGTAGCGAGACTCACCTATTCGTGCGTAAACACGCGCCCCTTCGTAGCTTCGATCCTATGCTGAGTGAAGCTTTGATGGAGTCTATGGCTACTGATGGCCCTAGCCTGCATATCAATAGCACACCCCAAGCGGTAGAAAAGAATGCCGATGGAAGTCTGACCCTTAAGCTTGAAAATGGTGAGAGCTATGAAGTTGATACCCTAATCTGGGCTATCGGCCGTAAACCTTCTACCGGCAATATCGGTCTTGAAAATACCCAAGTTCAGCTTAATGACAAAGGCTATGTGATTGTTGATGATCAACAAAATACCACCAACCCAGGTATCTACTGTGTCGGCGATATTATCCAAGGTGGCGTAGAACTAACGCCAGTTGCCGTTAAAGCGGGTCGCCTACTGTCTGAGCGCCTGTTCAATGGCATGACCGATGCTAAGATGGATTACAAACTTATTCCTACAGTAGTATTCAGTCATCCGGCGATTGGCACTATGGGACTCAGCGAGCCTGAGGCCATTGCTGAATATGGTGAAGAGAATGTCAAAGTCTATGGCTCGGGATTCACCTCAATGTACACGGCAATTACAGCCCATCGCCAAGCCTGTAAGATGAAGCTTGTCTGTGCCGGCCCTGATGAGACAGTTGTTGGCATACATGGCCTAGGCTACGGCATGGATGAGATTTTACAGGGTTTCGGCGTTGCCATGAAGATGGGGGCGACTAAGAAAGACTTCGATGCAGTTGTGGCTATCCACCCGACTGGCGCGGAAGAATTTGTTACTATGAGATAGCAGCTTATTAAAAAGTGATTCGCCCGGCTGCTATCTAATACCAATAGATATTTATAGCGTCGGGCTTTTTTATGACTGCTTTTTGAGGTGACGATGGAGGCAATAAGCTAATCTCCTTCTTATAGTGATTCAATTTTATTGAATCAACAACTAAAATTAATTGAATTTATTGACACTGTTTCTCTGGCTATAATTACTAGCCGTTTTACTTCAACTCGATCCTATGGCAGCAGACAAACATACATTGCAGGAAAAGTTACCCATAATTAAAAAGTATCTGCCTTTTTTCTTAATCGCTTCCCTCTGCCTGCTCCCGGTTATCTCCTCGCCTATCGCCTTAATACTCGGTTTTAGCTTAGCGAGTCTTGGTTTAATACCTGCCAACCTAGATATAGCGTCATGGACTAAGCGATTATTGTCATATTCGATCATAGGTCTGGGATTCGGTATTCATCTGCAGACCGCAATATCTGCCACTTTAGATAATCTACCACTGATCTTAGGCTCGATAGTGTTCACCTTAACCTTAGGTTACTTACTTACTAAGGCGCTGAGGTTCGACACAAAAACGGGACATTTGATATCGGCTGGTACAGCGATTTGTGGCGGCAGTGCCATCGCAGCAGTATCTCCCGCCATCAATGCTAAGAGCGAGCAATCGGCTATTGCTTTGGCTACGGTATTTATTCTTAACTCTGTCGCCCTGTTTCTGTTTCCAGCCCTAGGTCACCTGTTTGCCATGAGCCAATATGACTTTGGTGTATGGAGTGCAATCGCGATACACGACACTTCCTCAGTCGTCGGCGCAGCCTCGGCCTATGGCGAAGAAGCCCTTACAACTGCAACCACCATCAAACTCGCTCGTGCATTATGGATAATTCCAATCGCACTTATCAGCGCCCTACTATTTGGCGGTGACAAGAAAAAGATTACTATTCCCTATTTCATCGGCTTCTATTGCCTCGCCATCGCTATCGCCCATTGGTTCCCTCAGGGACAAATCGCTTATCAGGCCATTTTTGAGTTATCCAAGCGAGTATTGGTTTTATGTCTGTTCTTGATAGGGGCTGGGATCACTGTGGGTAAGATGCGGGCTGCCGGAGCGAAACCTTTAATACTTGGGGTAACACTCTGGCTGTCGATCGGCACAGGTTCGCTGCTGTATATTTTGTATGTTTAACAAAAGTTTCGAGTTTTAAGCTGTAAGACTCAAGACAGAACTAAGATTGCTTCACTGGGGTGGATTTATATCCGAGTACGATCCATAACAAGCACGCGAAGGCTGTTAGATCGATAAGCGCCCTTGTTAGGCCACTGGTAAGCAATGAGGCGATAACAAAAACTGCACAACATAAGATAATTAACCACTGTTTCATCTTCTAACCTCCGGCTGACTTTGGACTCTGGATATAGCCCAAGTAACACCACAAAGTGGCATAATATAGAAATGCGAAGCAGATCTACCTAGAGTGGTTATTATTTATCGAATCGCGATTTAATCCCAAATACCCGTTTTTACTAACAAATAGCTAGATCGGCTAAGGCTGAATATAAATAACTTATTATCAATAATGAAATAGATTTTTTACTCGAATCTCATCCCAATTAAGAGAGCCATTATCTAGGCCCTAGACTCAACCCCTAGCTCATCTTTGGTACCAATGACTTCTCGTTCGTGACGCATCAAGTAACCACTGAGAATAGAAAAAACACAGTAAACAGAGAAATAATAAAAACCCACAGCGAAACTCGCTGTGGTTTTTAACAGCTCTCCCATTCCCGCCGAGGCATTGCCCGCCATATAGCTCACGATAAGTGCCACAACAAACACATCGGCCATCGACCATTTAGCTATCATGCTGGTAAGCTTACTTAACCTGAATCTTGCCCTCTGTGTGATAGGCGTTTGCTGGATTAACATCAAGATAAGTTTAAATGCCGGAATGACGACACTGAATAACCCCACAAGCAGAGCCACCAAGATATTCCCGGACAGATATAGCTCCTCAACAGTCCCCCAGATACTGCGCGTTTTCTGAAAGACCTGAACCTCACCTTGGATCGTGTCTAACCCTAACATGCTCGACATCATAGTCAGCATATCCCGCGCGCTACCGCTGCCATCAGCCAGATGGCTGATCCCGGCCTGAGCCAGCTCAGATTTCTCTATGCTTCCACTAATGTTCAAAATGGGCAGAGTCACACCAGGGATTAGTAAGGCTAAAGAGAGTAAAATAACGATCACAGGTAATGTACGCTTCATGATTCTCATCATCAGAATAAGTCGAATGCCAGATTATACCCGTGATGTAAGAGGTAGATCAAAACGGCTTAGTTTGAAGAGGGACAAAGACTAATAAAATGGAGCAGGATCAACATCCAGACTACTCGGGGAAACACCACGCTCGATATGTAGATCTGACTTAAGCAGATCG
Source organism: Shewanella psychrophila (assembly GCF_002005305.1). NCBI lineage: Bacteria > Pseudomonadati > Pseudomonadota > Gammaproteobacteria > Alteromonadales > Shewanellaceae > Shewanella > Shewanella psychrophila. Next base: position 186,537 of record NZ_CP014782.1, on the reverse strand, counting down.
ACCATGTTCACACTCGTATATCGTTTGTGTTTGATGGAATAGAAACATTTGAGTATGGGATGCAGCGCATCCCTCTCCTTTGCCTCCCAGACTATGCCTATTTGTCCGTCCGATAGCTCCACTAATGAGCCCACAGGATAAACTCCCACACAGCGGATAAACTCATAAACTAAGGTCTCATCCAGATGAAACGGGGTCAGGCTTAGGAGGATTTTAAAGGCCGCTGCAGGGCTCATGGCTTCTTTATAACATCGAGTGGCCGTTAATGCATCGAAAATATCGACAATACAACTCATGCGACCATGTAAGGGAATTTCATCTCCCTTAAGACCTCTTGGATAACCTTTACCATCCAACTTCTCATGATGCATTAAACAGATATCTTTACTAAGATCCGACAACCCCTTGGTCTCTGCCATAATCTCTATGGCAAAAACCTGATGCAACTTCATATGCTCAAATTCTTGAGGGGTTAACTTTCCCGGCTTATGAAGTACCTTATTATCGACCTTAATTTTGCCGATATCATGCAAGATCCCTCCCACGGCCATCTGCCTAAGGATATCTTTATCCAGCTTCAGATATTTACCAAAGGTCACCAGTAAAAATGCGACGTTGATCGAGTGTTCTAACAGGTAAGCGTCTTTAGTTCTCAGTGCCGATACACACTTGAGGGCATCATCGTCGAGTAGTGCGGATTCGATCATATTGTCGGCCAATGCTTCGAAAGGTGCGACTTCGATGGCCTTGCCCTCGAAGACCTCTGACAATACCTTCTTGACCAGATCTTTAGCCTCAACGATCAATTTCTTTGCATGTTGTTGGGACTTCTCTCTACTTGGTTTGGTTTTCTTGGCTACGGGTTTAGGGGAGATTGCGCGTTTAAGTCCACAGCTATCGGCCGAACGCTCGATATCAATCCACACATATTCGATGCCATTTTTCTGTAGCTTGATAATCGAATTTTGATTACGGATCTGACCTGCATTAGCAACAGCCACCTGACCTTGCTGATCTATGGCCGACACAAACATACCTATGTCCAATTTGGACACAGGAAATTTAACCAATGCTTTAGAATCCGTCGAACCGACCATGTACTCACATCCCCCAAATGACCTATGAGCCTAGAGTCTTTTTATCTAATTTAGACTCTTTACCTTAATACATCTTCATATAAGTATTCTAGTACGCCAGATGCCTTGTCGACATTTTGTTTTTAATTGGCGTGAGGGGGAGCATTCTATTCCTAGATAGGATAAATCACCACTTTAAAATATCGATAACATAACTATTCGACTTAAAAACATACCGTGAACATCTCATTTAGTTTAGTAACGGCTTAATTTAAAGTCTGATGTTCTGAATAGGGTCACCTCTCACTTTTACTTCTATAGTCATAAGGGCGTTACACTGCCGAAATTTAGTTCAAGCTCACAGCTTGATGGCCTATAACTTGACAGTTTTTAGCTCGCCCTTTACTTTGTGGTAAAGATTCTTATTACCGATTGTTTATGAGTCTTAGCAACTGAGTTCATGCCACAACATGACCTTTCACTGTTCTGATCTATTTGGAGTTTTTATTGGCTGCCCTAATCTTGTCACAGGCTATTTCATCTCTTACTGACAAGCTGAAACAATTCAATTTCCAGTCCCCTAGCGATCCCATTATTCAACTGTCTGTCAGCATTAAAGCCATACCAGCTATAGCCTGGTTATCTGCCCAGCCAATTTATCCGAGGATCTATTGGAAAGGCAGAGACACAGAGGAAGAAGTATCTGCAATCGGTAACTGTAAAGATTTCTTCTATGAGGAAGCCTCAGACGATAATCAGCTCGCCATGGCGTACCAGGAACAGCGCGCATTATCCAATAATCAGGACATTCGTTATTACGGCGGTGTCGCGTTCGACAGAACGACTGAGTCTTGGCCTGAATTTGGCAGAGCCAGATTTGTTTTGCCCAGAATAGAGCTAAGACGCAGCGGTACTGAATATAAGTTACTAGTCAATTTAAATTGTGAAAACCAGGATACCGAATCTGAGCGGCGAAATGCCATCGATAGCTTAGCCAGCTTAGCCGCCCCAAAACCACTACCACCACCAAACAAAGTCAGCCTGTTAGGACGTAATGATAGGCCAGATCGTTATCATTGGACCGAGTTAGTCAATAAGGTAACTCACCCCAAATTTATCAAAGAAACCCCTAAGGTAGTATTATCTCGTCTGACTCAACTTGAAATTAACGAGGAAATTAATCCTTGGATGCTACTGGCCTGCTGGCAGGGGCGTAACCCAAATAGCTTTCAGTTTGGTTTTCAATTTAGCCCGGATAGTACATTTATCTCCTGCACACCGGAGCGGCTATTTCGCCGCCGACAAAGAGAACTATTTACTGAAGCATTGGCAGGCACAACGACACGAGGGCTCAACCAAGAAGAAGATGCCTTACTAGCAACCCAGCTAATGAAAGATAGTAAAAATAGTCATGAAAACCAGCTTGTTAGGCAACACATTGTCGATGTTCTCACCCCCTTAAGTAACTATGTAGGTGCTGAAGAGACACCTAAGGTGTTTAAATTAAGTCATATTCAGCATCTGCATCGCTCTATTCGCGCCGAATTAAAACCCGGCGTGGATGATTTCCAGCTATTGCTTGCCCTGCACCCAACTCCAGCCGTGGGTGGATTACCCAAAGAACCGGCAATGAACTTTATACGTCAGCGAGAAGGGTATAACAGAGGTTGGTATGCCGGCGCTTGTGGATACTTTAATAAGTATGAAAGTGAATTTGCCGTCGCTATTCGCAGCGCGCTGATCGAACCCGGTCGAATCAATTTATTTGCTGGGGCTGGAATCGTATCAGGGTCAGAGGCTGATGCAGAGTGGGTAGAACTGGAAAATAAGCTCACAACAATACTCTCAATATTAACCGAACTCTAGAATTCTTAGACACAGAGACTTCAAGTTCCTTTATTTATGGTTCATTATTTAGCTGAAAGCCGTTCGGCATCTTCACCTACGTAATGACGAAACAGTCGATCTAGCTCGCCACTGTCGATCAACTTTTGTAACTCTCTATCAAAATGCATTTTCAGGCTCTCACCTTTTTCTGTTTGACTGAATACAAAATAGACTTCGAGGCGAAATACATCTTCCAAAATAACAAATTGCTTTGGCTGATTAAGATCGCCCACTTTAGTGAGCATAGCAGGCTTATAATCTAAAACCGCATCGATTTTCCCTTGATTAACTCGGTTCAACAGATCCAGCAAGTTAACACTCTCTTCGTAGTACATGGGGACGGGGATCAATTCATCGAAGCGATAATCTAACAGTGCCTGCACCTTCTTTTGAGCTAAGCTGTCTATGCCCTGCCACAATGCCGCTAACTCAGGCGTTATAGCCACATCTACGGTATCGACTTCAATAGGAATATCGCTGTATATAGAGCGAGTTTTATCATCAGGGTAGAAGCCAAGCGCCATGTCGGCCTTATTATAATGTAGTAAATACCTAACCCGAGAGAAAGGCACTATATCGATTTTAAGCTGCCACTCTTCAGCGGGGAAAATACGCCTTACAATATCGAAGTAATAACCACTACCATCATGATTAGTATATCCAACCCAATTTTCGGTAACGATATGAATCCGAGTAGGCTCAGTTAAGCCATTGATAGGAATAGCGCTCAGTACGATTAAAATCAATCTGCAAATTAGCTGTTTCATTGCCTTGGCCCTAGTGTCGACCTTATTACCTGCAGTTGAGTCGATTTAAACGGAGAGGAACATTCACTCGAACACTCAATTGGCTAAGTCCGAGGAACCTGACTTAAGTTTAGATGCTAAAGCTATTATTTGATCGCTCAGGCAGATTTTTACTTGCCAGTAATCTTTACACCTATATACTGTGCCGCCCTTAGGGGCAAAACAATCAAAAATACTCACTAAGATGCCTATTCCATTAGCCACTTAATTCAGTGTTACCCAGAACTGGCGGGTTCCCTCACCCCGCACCAAAGCTTAATCTATAAAAAGGTCGCAAAATGTTATCCATATCGGCAACGCAAATTCGTCGCGCGCTACTTCTGCTCGTCGGCTTCCACATATTGATCATATCCGCGAGTAATTATTTAGTTCAGATGCCATTTCAGATTTTTGGCTTACATACGACCTGGGGAGCATTCAGCTTTCCATTCGTTTATCTTGCTACAGATTTAACCGTAAGAATTTTCGGTCAGAGTAATGCAAGAAAAATCATTTTTAAGGCCATGCTTCCCGCCTTAGTTATCTCTTATTTAATGGGTGTCTTGTTTCATCAGGCTAGTTTTCAAGGGTTTGGTGCGCTGAGCGAGTTTAATAGCTTTGTCTTTCGAATTGCATTTGCCAGTTTTGCTGCCTACCTTGTTGGTCAATTAATGGATATCACTGTTTTTGCAAAATTAAGGGATACTAAGTCCTGGTGGGTAGCTCCAGCAGCTTCAACATTAGTCGGCAATCTGATCGATACTATCGTCTTCTTTGGGATCGCTTTTTACGCCTCCAGCGATAGCTTTATGGCAGAACATTGGCCTGAAATAGCCAGTGTCGATTATGGTTTCAAACTTATCGTAAGCTTGTGCCTGTTCCTACCTGCATATGGCATCTTATTAAAAATTCTAGAACAAAGAATCATCACTAAAAAATAGTATTGATATAAATTCACTTTATATGCTTTATTTACAATAGTTTATACAAGTCGCTCACCCGTGATATGGCGCGACTTTAAATCTTTACAATAAAATGCCTTGCCAACCTTAATGATAATGATTACTATTTACATGCGTTCCAAGAACTCACTCTACAAGGCTAAGGTAAACACTTCATCTCTGTTTTCATTAGCTGACTATCTAATTAACTTTTCAAGAGTTAGCTAAATAGAAAGTTAAGCGAGTTTTGCATAGTACGACATTGCTCACACACTCTTATAGCCGGGATATCCTTTATCCCGGTATTTTTTTGTCTGATTTTTACCGTGAAGCAAGACTAGCAACCTTGTGCAAATATATTCACCCCTTGAACTCGCCATGACCTAAAAGTAATATTTGATAAACAGCTCTTTACCTCAATTTAAATAACAACAATCCATATTGCTCTGTTAAAAATCACAAAAAAACAAAACACATTAAAAACAATCAGCTAAATCGCGAAATCAAACTGACAACAAATTAAACCTAAAAAACATACAAATAAAACTTGCAAACCTTAATGATAATGATTATTATTTGGGTGCGTTCCAAGAACTCACTCTACAAGCTAAGGTAAACACTTCATCTCTGTTTTAATTAGCTCACTATTTAATTAATTTTTTGCTCAAAGAGTTAACTAAATAGGAAAGTTAAGCGGGTTTCGCATAGCACGACATTGCTCACACACTCTTATAGCCGGGATATTCTTTATCCCGGTATTTTTTTGCCTAAAATTTTTTGACTGAAGCCGATTACCGATTGGTACAAATGTGTGGTCACTCAACGAGAATTTAACGCTTCAGAGACAAGGCAACCAGTGAGTATGTTCCTACCAAGCGGCAATAGTCCTATCAACATAGCCAATAGCCATACATCATCAGTTAATAGGTATCGAGAGGAAAAAAGGCCAATATCAGTCTATGTCCTACTTGTAGGGGATTCAAATTGGTAAAACGGCAAAACAATTGTTTGTAAATTTCAGTCCGCAAAATACAAGGTAAGCAATTGATTTTAAATGTGGTAAACGTTAACCATAGCCCTATTCACATAAAAAACAAACAAAACACTTGCACAACCAAATGATAATGATTACTATTTGCATGCGTTCCAAGGATTCATACTTACTTATGTGATTCAGCCTATGTTTCACGGCATAGGTCATAATGAAGTTGGGTCATCAGCACGACATTGCTCACACACTCTTTATAGCCTGGATTATATTTTCCAGGCTTTTTTTTGTCTGCTGTGCGCTAACCTCTTCGATGGTTTAGCATAAATGCCCGACTTAGATTAAGTGCCATTGAAGTGTAGTCCTTCATAAGGTGTATCAGTCCGTTCCTCTTTAGCATTATGATATAAACCTATGGTAAACAAGGTACCCTTACCGACAGTCGAACTCACTTCAATCGTACCTCCTATGCGCTTAATGATGCCATAGCTTAGAGATAAACCTAAGCCTGTACCATCCTTCCGAGTGGTATAAAAGGGATCGAAGATCCGACTCAGCTGCTCTTGAGGTATCCCCTTACCTTCGTCTTCTATTTCAATCTTAACGCCAATAGGTTCATCCATATGAACCCAATCATAGGTTCTGATCCAGATCCGCCCCCGCTCATCCATAGCATGAGCAGCATTAACCACTAGGTTAATCAAAACTTGCAATAGCTGAGGCCGGTTCACCTCTATGGGATAACTCGCATTGAGCTCTTGATTCAAGATAACCTCTTGCTCCTGAATCGAATGCCTCACCAACACCAGCATCTCTTCGATAATAGGAGTCAGCTGATGCATCTCTAATGGCGCGTTGAACTCTCCCGGGCGACTGTACTGTAATAGGCTACGAATAATCGTACTAATACGTCCGACCTGTTGAATAACCAGATCGATCTCTTCCTCGACGATTTTTGCATTATCACCAAGTTCAAACTTAAGCAGCTCCATATTGCCCAAGATCACCGCTGTCGGATTGTTGATCTCGTGTGCTATCCCGGCGGTCAGTTCGCCTAAAGCGGTCAGCTTTTCGTTAGTAACCAACTGCTGTCGAGTCTCGTTTAATAGGGCTACGTTGTTCTGTAGCTCTTCGGTCTTCTCTTGCAGGCTGCGGGTACGCTCTTCGACTTTATCCTCTAATAGCTCTGATGCCGCCTGGATTTGTGAGTTTCTACGCTGCAGCAGATCTAACATACGATCAAACTGTTCGGCTAAATTAGATAGTTCATTATCCCGCTCTAAGCCTAAAGAGCCGATACGCAGATTACGGCCGGACTGGACCGCTTTAACCACATGATGAATTCGCTCTATCGGCTGCAATAAGCTGTAAGCACCACGATAGACTAAGAGTCCTGACACCAAAAGAACCAACATTAAGATGGTTCCCAACTCTATGATATTCAGCAGATAATTGTGAATAAATGGCGACTCGGAGAAACCGGTATAGATCATGCCGATGCGATTACCCTGAATATCCACCAATGGCGAATATGCCGAAATGAACCAATCATTAAACACGAAGGCCCGATCAACCCAGAGCAGACCCTGGGACAATACTTTCTGCTTCACCTCTTCCGATACCAGGCTGCCCAAGGCGCGCCCCTCTGTTTCACCATCTTGAGGAAAGAAATGTAAAGGAACATTGGTACTGATTCGAATATTATCGAGGAAGATGGTCACCGTGCCTATAGAACGCTCAGGTAAGGTGCCTTTGTCATAAACCAGATCACGAATATGATCGACGATGCGAGTGTCGCGGTTAAATAGGATGCCACCATCCAGATACCAGGCGATATTGCCACTAGCGTCAGGGATAGGTAACAAGCTACGGCTAAGTAAGCCCCTGTCTTCAACCGTCTTAGTGAGTTTCTGAGATCTGGGAGTTTCAACGAGAAGAATATTGGCGGCCGCAACCAGATCTGGGGCGATTCTGGCAAGCCTATTTGGACCCAACACCATCATGCCTGAATAGGCATCACGACCCTCAACCTTAGGTAACATGAAACGAAGATCCGGATCCGCGGCGGCTTCAGATATACTGACCAAGCTGAGGAAATCCAAATCCAACTTTTGTTTCTGCGCCTCCAGAAAGACCTCTATCTTCTTGCGGGAGTCATCTTGGCTGGTGTCGAACTGCCTGAATTCATTCTGGAACTCCCAGGAATTCATTACTAACTCTAGCTGTTTCTCTTGACTCTTCTGTACCGAGACCAAGGTGTTACTAGCAACTGTGAGGTCAGCCTTAACCTTCATAAACAGCTGCTTACCCGTATAACTGATATTCCAGTAAATGGTGATAAACACTAAACTGACTAAGGTCAGTAATATAGGTAACAAGGTCAGAATAAGAATTCTATAACGTACCTTAGCTTGCATCTGCTTCCAGTTAACACCGAATACCCGAGGGAAAAAAGACACGTTAATTTTCCTCTTCTTTATGTGTACTGAACCACTCTTTGTATTTGCGATCTAAGGTCTTACGCGATACGCCTAAGTCTCTGGCAGCAGCAGATTTATTGCCTTGATGTATATCGACAACTTGCATCACATGATGCTTCTCCACTTCCTTTAAGCTCCAGTCAAGTGGATAGCCCGATTCGTTTGACGATTCACTCTTAGGTTGCTGCTTCCAATATTCCGCCGGCGGCTTACCTAATAAGATGCAACGCTCGATCATGTTGCGCAGCTCACGGATATTACCGGGCCAGCTATATTGCTGCAGCTTAAGCATGTCTTCATGACTCCAGACCACCTCCTTAACCCCGAGCTCCGCCGCCAACTGCAAGGTAAAATGATGGGTAAGTTCGACCACATCTTCGGGTCGCTCTCGCAGAGGAGGGATCACAATATCTAATACATTAAGACGGTAATAAAGATCTCGTCTGAAGTTACCTTGCTCGACCTCTTCCGCCAGCCTTCTGTTCGTCGCCGCTAGCACCCTGACATCGATCTTAATCTCTTTTTCGCTGCCAACGGGACGTATCGTTCTCTGCTCCAGAACCCTTAACAGGGCCGTCTGCATCTTGAGTGGCATCTCACCAATTTCATCGAGGAACAATGTCCCACCTGAGGCGAAGCTAAATAACCCCTCACGACTGCCCTTAGCACCGGTAAAAGCACCGGCTGAATGACCAAATAGTTCGCTCTCCAACAAGTCAGGGGCAATCGCGCCACAATTAACTGGCACGAAGGGTCCTTGTCTACCGCTGAGTAGATGAAGTTGCCTGGCCACTAGCTCTTTACCAGTACCAGATTCGCCCTCAATCAAGATCACCGCATTGGTTGGTGCGACGCGCTCAATCACGTGCTTAACCTCCTGCATGGCATCGCTGCTACCGATTATGGTAGAAGATTGACCAATAGAAACTTCCCGACGCAGCATCAAGTTTTCACGCTTGAGTAGGCGGCGCTCTATACAGCGGTCGACCGCCTTCATCATCTGCTCAAGGTGAAATGGTTTCATGATAAAATCGGATGCACCGGCTCGTAGAGCCCTAATAGCAACATCCATATCGGCGTAGCCTGTCATAAAGATGATATCTGAGCGACGCTCTTGATCATCGATCGCCTCATGCCATTCTATGCCAGATCGCCCGGGTAAACGTATATCGACAATGAGTAGATCAAAGTGACAACGACTTCTCAGCTGTTCGGCGTCTTCGACGCTCGCAGCCGTCTCCACTAAAGCAAACTTCTTGGATAAGGCTTTTTTCAGGAAACTACGCATTCCCGGCTCATCATCTACAATAAGCACAGAAACCGCTGAGGGAAGTGGTTTAGAATCTTTCTTTAATTGGCTCATATTGTCTACTTTTGGACATTTTGACTCATCTGCTGATGATTCTAGCATCTAGTTTAGGCAAAAAGGTCACTGTGAACCAAAGAATGCGACACCTAGGACAATATGTCTGCCTAACGCTTACTAAATTTGCGACTCGACTCGCACTTTCCGCCATCTTGTGAAGCCAATTTATCTATATTTCACTTGGCACCGAAATTGCTAGTTTAGATAAATTATTGGATGACACCATATGGCAATGGGTCCTCCCTTTAGAATTGCCAAGGAGTAAGCATGTTAAACCTTAAGTCCGTCTTCAGCATTGCATTAGCCATTACGTTAATAACGGGCATGCCAGCCCATGCCGAAGAGATAATAAAACTAGCCACCACCACCAGCACCGAAAACTCAGGTTTATTGAAAAATTTACTACCAAAATTTGAAGCCGAATCAGGTTACAAGGTGCAGGTCATTGCTACCGGCACAGGCAAAGCATTAAAGCTAGCCCGCCAAGGTGATGTCGATGTCATCATGACTCATGCTCCCGCCGCCGAAGCTAAATTTGTCGATGAAGGCTATGGCCTACTCCCTCGCGGTATAATGATGAACGATTTTGTGATCTTGGGCCCTAAAAATGACCCCGCGAAGATCCGTAGCAGTAAGACAGTTGAACAAGCATTTGCTAAAATAGCTAAGTCAGGTGAAACCTTTATCTCTCGTGGAGATAATTCAGGTACTAACATGAAAGAGCTGATTATCTGGAAGAATGCCAAGGTAGATCCCTCTTTCACAGGTTATAAGTCAGTAGGTCAAGGCATGGGTAAGACCTTACTTATGGCCAATGAATTACAAGGTTACACCCTGTCAGACCGAGGTACTTTTGTGGCTTATCAAGCCAAGTTGGATATGGCAATTGATTTTGATGGCGGACAAGCACTAGCTAACCCATATCAAATCATGCTAATTAACCCTGTTAAATACCCAGATCTTAACCACGAAGGCGCGAGAGCCCTAAGTGATTGGCTGATTGGTGCCGAAGCTCAAGGCATGATCAATAGCTATAAGGTCAAAGGTGAGCAATTATTTAAGGCAACTTATAGCGAATGACTCTAAGGTTCTGGTTAAACAGCTTTTTAAAATGCGATACAGCAGACACATTTGAAGGTCTGCATATGCCGTTATTTGAATCGGTCTATCACAGATGAATGAAGGCTGGTTAGCCCTTTTACAGCAGGCCTTGAGCCTGCTGTTTTCATTGGATCCCGAAGTGTGGTCCATCGTTTCCGTCTCTTTTTCTGTATCTTTTGCAGCGCTATTGATCACCTTACTGCCCTCTATGATACTAGGATTTGTGCTGGCTTTCGGACGCTTTCCCGGCCGCTGGTTTATCACCAATCTCATTCAAACCTTGCAATCAATTCCCACCGTGGTCATAGGCTTACTTGTCTATCTTATGCTAACCCGTATGGGGCCTCTGGGTGATCTTAGGTGGTTGTTTACGCAAAAAGGCATGATTTTAGGCCAGATGTTAATCTGTGCTCCGGTTTTAGTCGCCATGAGTCAGGCGGCCTTTACCAGTGTTGACCGCAGAGCATGGGAAACATCCCGTACCTTAGGCGCCTCCTGGATCAGAGCTATCTGGACCTTATGCAGAGAGTTAAAAGTCCCCTTACTGATGGCCGTTGTCGCTGGCTTCAGCCGTATCTTGACGGAAGTCGGTTGCTCCATGATGGTGGGGGGGAATATTGCCGACGTGACTCGTAATATCCCCACAGCTATTGCACTAGAAACCAGCAAAGGTGATTTTGCCCAAGCGATAGCCTTAGGTCTTGTGTTACTCATACTCTCCCTCGTGCTTAACTTCGCCTTAGGTATCCTCAGAGGCAAAGCCGAACCGAGGAGCCACTAACTTATGGTCAACTTGATAGCGCAAAATATCGAGATGTGCTTCGATGAGAGACAACTATTCACCATTGACAGAGTACAGCTGTCAGAGGGTAAAACCATACACCTTCAAGGCGATAACGGCAGCGGCAAGACCACCTTAATGAAGTTGCTCGCAGGTTTGCTGAAGCCTAGCAGTGGAACTATCACAGCTGAAGGATTCGCACCACTGCCATGGTGGCGTTCCAATCCTCTGTTGGGGAAGGCGGTTTATTTGCATCAGCACCCTTACCTGTTCGACGGTAGCGTCGAATATAATCTGCGCTACCCACACCCATTTAGCGATTTGAGTACCAATGAACTCAATCAACGCACTCAGATCGCAATCGAGATGGCTCAACTGACTCATTTGCATAAACAGGCTGCCTCCAGCTTGTCAGGCGGTGAGAGGCAGAGACTCGCCATAGCCAGGGCTTGGGTAATGCGCCCTAAGTTATTGATGTTAGATGAGCCCACCTCTAACATGGATAAATATTCTCAACAACTGGTGCTAGCTATGATCAATGAACTACAAGAGTTTGGCACAGGCATGCTGATCAGCAGTCATCAATCTTGTGCGCTGACCAGCTTATGTAATCAGACCTGGATAATAAAAGACCGAACAATTGTGTCATCGTCTGCTGCGATTAATCCAGCGAAGACAGCTCCAATAAACATACAGGACTCTCAATATGTCATTGCAAATTGATGCCGTTATCTTAGCCGGCGGAATGGCTAGGCGCATGGGTGGAAACGATAAAGGTCTAGTCGAGCTAAATGCACAACCTATGATAAAACATGCAATCGATCGGATAAAACCTCAAGTTAAGGAGATCCTGATCAACGCAAATCGTAATCAAACCAGTTATGCTGAGTTTGGTTACCCTGTTATCAGTGATGAAGATACAGGTTATTTGGGCCCACTAGCGGGAATGATCACCGCCATGGGGAATACCCAGGCAGACTACTTGTTAGTCGTGCCTTGTGACTGTCCCTTGCTACCGACCGATCTGGTGTCACGCATGCTGGAAAAGATAGAGAGCCAAGGTGCCGAGCTAGCAGTTGCTAGTGACGGCAAGAGAGAGCAACCCGTGGTCTTGTTGCTCAAGCCTGGACTAAGAGATTCTATGAAAGCCTTCTTAGATGCCGGTGAACGTAAAATAGATTTTTGGTACGCAAAACATCACTGTGTTGTTGCTGATTTTGCAGATCAACCCAATGCCTTTGTTAACGTGAACACGCCAGAACAAAAACAACAGCTTGCTGAGGCAATTGCCAAATAAATTTCGAGGTATAAATGAGCATTCCTTTTACCAATCCGCTATCGATCCCGGTACTCGGATTTTGTGCCTATAGCGGCACAGGAAAAACCACCTTACTCAAGAAACTCATTCCAGAGTTAAACAGTCGTGGTGTTAAGTTGGCCGTGGTTAAACACGCCCATCATAACTTCGATGTGGATATTCCGGGAAAGGACAGCTTCGAGATGCGCAAAGCGGGTGCTCGCCAGATGTTGGTCGCCTCCCATGTACGCTGGGCTCTCATGACTGAAAATGCGGTGGAAGGAGATCCTCAGCTACCACATCTGTTGCAACAGATAGAACAAGACAAGGTCGACATCGTTTTGGTCGAAGGCTTCAAGAAACTTGAGCTACCAAAAATCGAGCTACACAGAGCCGCACACGGCAAACCCTTTATTCACACTCAAGATGATAATATCCAAGCTATTGCCTGTTGTGATGACACCCAAGTCCCTAGTGAGTTACACCGCCTGGATATCAACAATGTCGCTCAGATAGCCGACTTTGTCATCGAATATATCGGCAAGTGGCAGGCATCTCCAGCTCCAGTACCGTTAGCAGCCTCTTCTGGCTGTGAATTCGAGATGAGTAAGACACTCTCCGTAGGACAAGGCATAGATAATATTCTATCCTTCGTAAAACCGATCACCGACACCGAGCAATTGGTATTAGATGATCTTAGCGGCCGAGTGCTCGCCGAAGATGCAATATCTCCAGTTGATGTACCACTGAATACCAATTCGGCTATGGATGGCTATGCATTCAAACTTTCCGAGCCTAGGCTCGAGCGCTACACCGTAGTCGCCGACGTGATGGCCGGACATCAATATAAAGGCACACTGCAGGACGGCGAAGCCGTGCGCATCATGACAGGTGCTCCAGTTCCTGCCGGTGCAGACACCATACAGGCGAAGGAGCTTGCTAACGAGCAAGGCTCAGAAGTCAGCTTCCAGGGAGAGATAGTCTTAGGCCAACATGTACGCTTAGCCGGGGAAGATATCGCTAAAGGCAAGACAGCGCTAGCAGCTCATAAGCGTATGCAGGCCTCTGAGCAAGGTATGCTGGCATCCTTAGGTTTTGGTCAACTTCCGGTATTCAGACGCCCTAAGGTCGCCGTTTTTTCCACCGGAGATGAAGTCTGCCAACCCGGTGAGCCATTAAAACAGAACTGTATTTATGACTCTAACCGTTTCACCATCAAGTCTATGGTGCGTAAACTGGGCTGTGAGGTGATCGATTTAGGTATCATTCATGACTCAGAAGATGCCCTCGCTGAGGCATTAAAACAGGCCGCCGTCGATGCTGATGTAGTTATAAGCTCTGGAGGCGTATCGGTCGGTGACGCCGACTTCATCAAGCTGGCCTTAGATCGAGTCGGTCAAATTAACTTCTGGCGTATCAACATGCGTCCGGGACGTCCCCTAGCCTTCGGCCAAATTGGTGACAGCCTATTCTTCGGTTTACCGGGTAATCCAGTTGCGGTCATGGTCTCCTTTATACAATTCGTTCAACCAGCACTACGCAAACTCGCCGGAGAAACAAACTGGCAGCCGAGCCTGGTTCCCGCCGTTGCCGATTGTAAGATGCGTAGTCGCGAGGGACGTACAGAGTTTATCCGAGGCGTCTACCACTTAGCTCAAGATGGCAAGCTACACGTTACAACAACAGGTGCACAAGGCTCAGGGATGCTGAGCTCTATGGTCAAAGGGAACTGTCTTATCATCATAGGTGAGCAAGATGATCAGTTGAATCCTGGTGATACCGTTTATATTCAACCCTTTGCCGATCTTCTGTAACTTAGAATATGCACTGCATATTGTCTGTATCAATCAGAAGCTTCAGCCGTTAGAGCCCTGTTGTAGGTAACTAGTATGAGTTTGATCGTCGATACCTTTGGTCGCAAGGTGGAATACTTGCGCCTCTCTGTCACCGACAGATGTGATTTTCGCTGTGTTTACTGCATGAGTGAAGATCCTTGCTTTCTGGAACGAGAGCAGGTGCTGAGTCTTGAAGAGCTGGCATGGGTGGGGCAAGCATTTACCGAGCTCGGTGTCAGCAAGATCCGCCTCACCGGTGGCGAGCCTTTGGTTCGCAGCGACTGCGACAAACTCGTCAAGCAACTCGGCACATTGCCTGGCTTGTCAGAGTTGTCGATGACCACCAATGGCTCACGTCTAACTAAGTTTGCCGATAAAATGCGCGATTCAGGCTTAAGCAGACTCAACATCAGCCTGGATACCCTCAAGCCAGATCTATTTACCGAGCTCACCCGCAATGGCAAGGTCGAGCGTGTAATCGCAGGTATCGATGCCGCCAAAGCTGCAGGGTTTAAACGGATCAAGATCAATGCTGTGATCCTGCGCGGTCAGAATGATGATGAGGTGTTAGATCTTATCGAGTTTTGCCGCGACCGGGAGCTGGATATCGCCTTCATCGAAGAGATGCCATTGGGCATTATCGATGAACGTAAGAAGAGCCGTCACTGCAGCAGCGACGAGGTCAAGGCCATTATCTCTGAGCGCTATCAACTCAGCGTTTCCAATAAACGCACAGGTGGTCCCGCGCGTTACTACACCATGTCCGGCAGCTCGATACATGTGGGCTTCATCTCTCCCCACAGCAATAATTTCTGTCATGAATGCAACCGAGTGCGCGTCACTGTCGAGGGACGCTTACTTCTCTGCCTGGGCAATGAGCACTCGGTGGATCTCAAGGCCATAGTCCGTGAGTTTCCCGGTAACATAAATAAACTAAAAACCGCCATCTTAGACGCGATTAAGCTCAAACCTAAGGAGCATATATTTGATGTGGAAGGCGAAGTACAGATACTGCGATTCATGAATGCCACCGGTGGTTAGCAACCTAGAACTAGAATAGTGACTCAAATGCTGAAACGTTAAGAGCTTCATTTGGATCGCTGTTGGCGCAGTCCGTGCCAGAGCCAACAGCCGATGGTTTGTGCTAGTATCTATTATCTTCGCATCAAGTTCTGAACCAATATGGCACTCTCACGGAAAAAGTGGAATAATATCATCATCCTTGCAACTATTATGATGATATCGGTTCTGACTCTATTAGATAACAAAACAGCTAATTTCCCCGACGATGCCTCGCCACTTTTCGATGAAGACTCTCCTTTAACTCAGCTACAGCTCGATAAGCTTTGGCTCAATAAGGGGACTTTTAGTTGGCAATGCCACCCCAATGTACTCAACTGTCAGTCTTGGGCTGAAGCTTGGAGTCATATTCATTTGTCACCATTAGGTCAGCCACTTGGAGCTGCCGATAATGAATTAGCACAAAAAGTGGTAATTCAAATAGCCAATAAATCTCAACCCCAACTATGGAAGTTTTTTGCCACATCAGGTTTACTCGAATCACCGGCTAATAACTGGTATCAGATCCCGCCTAGTCAACGTGAAGCTTTAACTCCGATCATCAAAGCGGAAGCTTTCATTGAGCAGTAGAGCAGGTATTAAGCCTATTATTTACAAAATATATCAAGTAGAGAATCAATATGCCTGAGCTTCCCGAAGTTGAAGTCACTCGCCAAGGAATAACACCCCACTTAGTTGAGCAGCAAGTGATCGGCTTAACAGTGCGTAACCCCAGTTTACGCTGGCCAGTACCTGATATTGCGCAGCAGATTGTCGGACAAGAGATACGTAACGTTCGAAGACGTGCTAAGTACCTGCTAATCGATACCGATGCAGGAACCACTATTGTACATTTAGGTATGTCAGGCAGCCTTCGAATTGTCCCCAAATCTACACCTGTAGAGAAGCATGATCATATCGATTTGGAACTCGCCAGCGGCAAGGTGCTCAGATATAACGACCCTAGACGCTTCGGTGCCTGGCTTTGGTGTGAGCTCCCTGAAGAAGCTCACCCATTACTGTCAAAGCTTGGCCCAGAGCCTCTGGAAGCCAACTTTCACCCTCAATACCTGTTTGACTCGCTCAAAGGCAAGAAAAAAGCGGTCAAACTCTGCTTAATGGATAATCATATCGTGGTTGGCGTGGGCAACATCTATGCTAACGAGGCCCTGTTTTCCGCGGGAATACACCCTCAAACTGAAGCCGGAAAAATTGATATTGAACGTTTAACAATCTTGGTTACTGAGGTAAAAGAGATATTGGCTAATGCCATCAAGCAAGGAGGCACCACCTTGAAGGATTTTACCAATGCTGATGGTAAACCTGGATACTTTGCTCAGAAACTGCACGTGTATGGCCGTGGAGGAAAAACCTGCACTCAATGTGGCAATCTACTCAGTGAGATAAAATTAGGCCAACGGGCAACGGTATTTTGTGGCATATGCCAGACGAGGTAGAAGGCTGAAAAACGCCTTCGAGAACACCACTATGTGGCTACGAGGACGTTCGCAGGCTCACGCAAGAGCGCAGCGAGCCGCTGAAACTAGGAACAAGGTGCGAACCTTACCGCTCTAGCACCTCGTCCCTCCTACCTAGCACCTTCTTTTAAAAACGATACTCATAAGTGCCAAATAAGCTGGCATCGGACTCACTCTCCTGAGTGTCAAACTCAGAGCGCGACACAGTACCACCAACACTCATCATACCTTTCCAGATAGGCATACGGTAACTAAGCTCTAACATCAACAGGTCTTCTTTTGGCCTTTGTTCCACCCAAGCACTTCCTGGGCTAGAGCCATCTTTATTTAACTGAGCATATCTAAGTATCGAAGTGATACCTTTGCTATCTTTGAACTGGCCAATTAAGCCTAGGGCATAGACTATCGCATCACTTTCATAGGTACTGCCGTAGGTTTTACCGTAATAGCGCGAGCCTGATTGGTAAGTTGAATGCTCATACATACAGTTGAAGCTATTATCATCTTCACCGCAGGCGACCATGGTATCGGTATACTCGAAGAACAACTTATACTGGGCATTATCGAAATTGAAACGCGTATCTATACCGCCAAAATGACCACAATCGACGATATCCCAAGGCGCAGAGCCTTTGGCATCTTCACAGGTTTTTTCGTAATAGATACCAAATGGGATATTGAACCAAGTATCGCTGAAACGGATATCATAGCCCGCCATCTGGTTCCCATAATTGGTACAACCTGCCTCACCTGCACCGCGACAATCACGCTGACCCGTTATCGATTTTAGTGCACTGTCCCAGCTACACTCCTCGCCCTCGCCACAAAACTGAGTTGACCAGGAAAAGCCAATCTCTAACTGCTGTATAGGGCGAAGTGAACTACGAAAACTCCACAATAATGGCTTAGATACAGCCCTATCTTCCTCTAATTGACTTATACCAGCTGTTAATGTCCAAGGGCCAAGCCAAGAAAGCCAAGGCGTTTCAAAGCCAGCAGCATTGTTTCGACTCACCATCACTGACGGCAAAGGACGTGCATTATTAGACCTATGTAATGCCGAATCAAACCCAGGCCCCCACCATTGCTCAATGGCACCAGCGGTAAAGATCCAATTGCCCCAAATCATAGCCATATATGAATCATCTAGGCGGAACTCTTCACCATCGGCAGGATTATAATGAGCCGATGCCGACACCTTGAAGGCAAAACGTTCGCCCATATATTCTTGGGAAACCTGAAGATCACCTTGCTCACGATAATCCGAACCAAAATGCTGGAAGCGCGCCGCATCGGTTGCCGCGGCCGCCTTGATACGGGTATTACCTCGGTTGCCGACAGCACTGCGGTAATAATAGTTAACCCTTGCATACGCCTCGGCCAAGTCTGGGGTCAAAATCGATGGCTCAACTTTAGCTAGGTCAACGCCAATACCTGACCACATCAGAGGATAGGTATTGACAGGCACGGTAATAACACCTGAATCAGCAAGAGCTTGAATATCAGCTCTGAGATAGATATCGGAGACATCCACCCAAGGCGCTGCCAACAAGGAAGATGAGAGAACCAGGCTAAAAACTAATCCCAGCTTGGCAAGAGAAGACTTAACAACTTTTATCATGACTTAACTACTTAACCTTTTTAACAGTGCCTTAGAGACTACAGGATGCACGAATTGACTAACATCACCACCGTGATAAGCAACCTCTTTCACTAAGGTTGACGAGATAAACGAGTTCTCTTCAGCCGGTGTTAGAAATACACTCTCCAGATCTGCACTAAGTCGACGGTTCATATTGGCTAACTGAAATTCATATTCAAAATCAGACACGGCCCTCAATCCTCGAACCAATACACTGGCTTGTTGTTCCTTGGCAAAATCCACCAATAATCCTGTGAAGCCTACCACCTCAACATTAGGCAAATGTGAAGTGACCTGTTTAATCAGATCCACACGTTGCTCCAGTGAAAACTTGGGCTGCTTAGAAGGATTAGCCGCGATACCGATCACCACGTGCTTAAATAACTTAGCCGCTCGCTCGATTAAATCTGTATGACCATTAGTCACGGGATCGAATGTCCCAGGGTAAATAGCTTTTGTGTGCATACCTGCTAGCCTTTCGCCATAATATTTTCGATAATCTTAGTGGTAGATATACCATCTTCAAAACAGAGGACTTTTACGATGCCACCAGCAGCTATCACTTCTTTGCCACCGGCTATGTCCTCAATCTTATAATCCCCACCTTTCACTAGCATGCTGGGTAATAGGTGAGAGATGATCCGTTGGGGAGTATCCTCGCTAAAAGGTACCACCCAGTCAACCGAAGATAGACCAGCAAGCACTGCCATACGCCTATCGAGAGGGTTAATCGGCCTTCCATCCCCTTTTAAACGCTTTACAGAATCATCATCATTGACCGCTACTATGAGTCGGTCTCCCTGAGCCTTCGCTTCCTGCAGATAGCTCACGTGACCAGCGTGGAGAATATCGAAGCAGCCATTGGTCATCACTACGCGTTCACCTCGCAATTTCGCCTGTTCAAGTGCATAAGCGAGTTGATCTTCAGAAACGACACCAAACCCCATCTCCCCATGGCTAAGAGCAAGAGCCTCGTTCAACTCTATTCGACTAACCGTAGAAGTACCCAGTTTTGCCACCACGATTCCCGCAGCAGTGTTGGCTATAGCACAAGCCTCAGCAAGCGAGCTCCCAGCTGCGATGGCGGTTGCGAGTGCCGAGATAACTGTATCACCAGCACCAGTCACATCATGAACTTCTCGGGCAACGGTAGGTATGTGCAGCTCGAACTCATCTGATGTTATCAGTGTCATGCCTTTCTCTGAACGTGTAACCAGTAAAGCTTCGAGTTCAAACTGCTTAAGCAGTTTATGGGCTTTCTCAATCAGATCGGCTTCGCTACTGACCTCACCAGCAATCATCTCAAACTCGCTTAAGTTTGGCGTAAGCAGGGTCGCTCCACGATAACGGGAAAAATCACTCCCTTTGGGATCGACTAACACCTTAACCCCTTGTGCCCTAGCCTGTTGAATGAAAGGCTGAGGATCGATAAGGGCACCTTTAGCATAGTCAGATAGCACTACTACATCGACAGATGACAGCTGTTCCAGCGCACCATTTAGCAAAGCGTGACTCTCAACTTCAGGATACGGCTCTTCAAAATCGAGGCGGATCAGTTGCTGACTACGAGACATCACCCTTAATTTAGTGATAGTGGGTTTATCTGCAACAATATGCCATTTGGGTTCAACCCCCAGAGCTTGTACGCCTATAGTTAATGCATCAGCGGTTTCATCTTGACCGACAATACCAGCTAAAGAGACCTGACCACCTAGTGTAGCAATGTTGAGTGCAACGTTTGCCGCCCCACCAGGCCGATCTTCTATGTGATTGATACGCACCACAGGTACCGGTGCTTCAGGAGATATACGTCCTGTTGGCCCTGTCCAGTATCTATCTAGCATGACATCACCGACGACCAAGACCTTAGCTTTTTCAAATGCAGGCAGAGAAACCTTCATAACACTCTTATCTTTTTCAAAATTAGACTCCGATTGTACCTAATTTTTCCAGTCTCTGTTACCTTTGCAGTCAATTTCTGATTAAGCCTGCTTATCGTAGAGTAAGACAATAGTTACACCTCTATCATTAAGCGAAATCTAATCTGTAAATCTATTTATCTGATGCCAATAGTGCAGTTTAAACCCTATAAAACTGTTATCATTTGCGATAATTCTTATCGTTTTCAGATTAAATATTTAGCGAAGATGCGGATAACAGCAGCGTTCTCGTTCTTTATGGGTCACATTGCCCCTGTAAAAAATCGTTATAAAACAAGCTAACATTGAAGTTCCCTTGTTCCTGCAATAGGCGTATTTTTACCACAACTCTGAATTTATAAGATTATCAGTCACCTAGATACTAATTGTGCTTAAATAAAGCAAGTTGTGAATAATTATCGCGATTTGAGATCCACTCAACTCGCCTGGAAATTGGAAGATAAATATGATTGTAGTCACAGGTGCCGCAGGATTTATTGGCAGTAACTTAGTCAAAGCACTCAACGATATGGGGCGCTGCGACATTATCGCCGTTGACGATCTCAGCGATGGTACACAGATGTTTAATTTAGCAGACTGTGAAATCGCCGACTATCTTGATAAAGATGATTTTCTTGCCAAGATAAAATCTGGCGACTTCAACGGTCAATTTGAAGTGATATTTCATGAAGGTGCTTGCTCATCAACGACTGAGTGGGATGGAAAATTCATGATGGAAAATAACTATGAGTATTCCAAGAGTATGCTCAATTATTGTCAGACGAATAATTGCCAGTTTATTTATGCATCTTCGGCCTCGGTTTACGGTGGTAGCGATAAATTCATTGAACAGCGCGAATTCGAGAAGCCTTTAAACGTCTATGCTTATTCTAAGTTCCTGTTCGATCAATATGTTAGACAGCAGGAATTAACCACTCAAGTTGCAGGCTTACGTTACTTTAATGTTTACGGCCCTCGTGAACAGCATAAAGGTGGTATGGCCAGCGTTGCATTTCACTTTAATAATCAAATTAAAGCTACTGAAGTCTGTCGACTATTCGAAGGTGTTGAGGGTTATCAAAACGGTCAACAGTTACGTGATTTTGTGTACGTCGAAGACGTAGTTAAAGTAAATTTGTGGCTCTGGAAGAACCCAGAGATATCGGGTGTATTTAATTGCGGAACGGGTGACGCTCAGAGCTTTAACGATGTAGCTAATGCCGTCATTGACTATCACGGCAAAGGCAAAATTGAGTACATTCCCTTTCCGGAGAAGTTGAAGGGTGCTTACCAACATTACACCCAAGCTGATTTAACTCGGCTTCGTCAAGCGGGTTACACTGAGGTATTTAAAACGGTAGAACAAGCAGTACCCGAATATCTGGACTGGCTTAAGTCACAGCATTTTATCGGTCAATAATCTGATTTTGAGAATCGCCAAATAATTTATGGCTTATTTGGCGTTCTATCTAATTATTTTATCTCACGAACCACTTCGATTAATAAAGTAGTGGAGATTGCTGGAGTACGAGGCAGGTAAATTACATCACAGAGCGGCTTTAGTTGATCAAACTTGCCTAGCCAATCATCTCCCATCACCAGACAATCCGCACGATGAACTTTAATATATTCCGCTTTTAGCTCAAGCGACTCTTCAAGAAATACTTCATCAACACATGAAAGAGCTTTCACTATACGCATTCTGTCAGCTTCATTACAGATAGGGTATCGCTGTTTCTTAGAAAAATTCAGTGCATCAGATGAAACACCAACAGTGAGATGAGCACCTAGCTCTCGAGCCCTCTCTATAATATTAAGATGGCCAATATGGAACATATCAAAGGTACCAAATGTAATGATTCTCATGAAACCTCATCAGATAAAAGATAGTCGACAATTCGTTGGCTACATAGACCATCGACCTTGCCTGCAAGCTCGTAACTGTAATTTGCTCGCTGCGTCGCGAATGACTTGGGATTAGCTATCTGCTGATCCACTACAGATTTCAACTCTTTATAAGACGCTGCATGCACAGCAACCCCAGAATATTTGTAAAGGTCTTCATCCATACGCTTATTGAAGCGGAATTTGAATATGCCTCTATAACTCCAGCGCAGATGATAAAAATCACACCAAACAACTGGCTTGTCGAGCGCTGCGAATTCAAATAGTGCAGAGGACGCATCACTGATTAGCAGATCTGCAGAAGCCATAAATGGCAGCAGATTAGCCTGCTCAATGGGTGCAAGATAGGCATTATCAAATTGACCCCAATGCTCAAGCAACTGCTTTTGTTTTTTATAATTGGATTTGCTCAGCGAGAAATAGTGCGGTTTGAGTAAAATATTATACTCAGCAAACAGCTGAGGCCAATCACGGCCCATTTTTTCAATGCTACTAGGATAAAATGTCGGCGCGTATAATAAGGTAGGTTTATTAGGATCAAGACCTAATACTTGTAGATCTAAACCTTGCTCTTTACCTTGAATAATAGGATCAAGCTTGGCATAGCCAGTATCAACAAACTGCTTGCTAGGAAACATCGACTGCAAGCGTTTTAAGCGGTATTCGCCTTCAACAAAACGAACATCAATATCTGATTCTGATACTGTGTAATAACAGGATTTAGGCCCAATCCCATGCTGCATCAAAGCCGTCCTACTAACTCCTTTTAACTTTGACGCGTTATCGAAAGTATTACCAAATATGATCCACTCAGGTTTATGCTCAACATAATAAGCCAAGGCCTGCTCAACATTTTCTACCCAAATCACAGTCAATTTATGCTGCTTTACTAGGGCATCTAATGCGGCTTGTTGATCTTCACTGCGGTAAACAACAAAGTGCACCAATACATCACGAGCTGTTAATTCGTCCATCACTGGCAGGTATTGCGGTAAATAATAGGGATGCAGCATGTCAAAGCAAATCAAAATAGACCTTCTTTACTGAAAATACATATAAGAATTAGATTAACGAATCTAGTAAAGTTCCGTAGATCATAACACACCTATGCATCTAAGCTATATCTCAGAATCGAAGGTGCAGGAGACTAACTCAAGAACGAATTGAAACACCGCTTAATTACGCAAATCTTTTTAAAATATTACTTTTCAAGGTATGCTTACAGCAACAAAAATTACCAACTTCAGTTTATGTCGCTAGTATCCGATGAACAGTTTCAACAGTGCCAACGCCTTTTATTCATATCGCCAGTTGCTTTAGGGGATTTTCTCTACCTAAAGACGTTTCTTATCGCGTTAAAGCAGCGTTACCCTCATATCGAACTTGATATATGGTTGGATGACAACAGGTGTAATTCTGATAGTTGGCGCCTTTCACGCAGTAAAATTTTGCAGCAATGGATGGAAACTGAAGGCTGCTTTACCCGTAGCTATGGTTGTACCGACTCCATTGAGGCGCGCAAGGTGCAAATCGAGCAAGCTAAATCTCAGCAATATGATCTGATCATTTGTCATTCGGTGAGCAAAAGCCAGCAGTATTCTGAAATAGCTAGAACCATTAGTCCAAGTGCCTTTATTGTATCTAGTCTGCCTAAACGTTCTGCTTGGGGCATATTCGATAAAATACTCTACCGCCACTCAGATCGTGTGTTCAGCCTCAACTCCGATGAGCTACCTATTAATCACCATATAACCGATCGCTATGAAAATATTTTCAACCATATCACTGGACTACAACTAGCAAAACTTGAATTGATGCCAGAGCTAGTGGTTCCCAAAAGTGTTGAACCTATTACCGATATCTGGCTATCAAAACAGTTCGATGATCCAAGTAAACAAGGTCCATTAATTTTCTTGAATCACCTTTCTACTAACGCTAAAAAAGATTGGCAACTATCTCAGCTATTTGAATTAATAGAGCGTATTTCAAAAGATGATGTGAACTATCGCTTTGTGATCAATGTGACTAAAGAGAACTACCAACAGGTAGCGTCAAGCACCAAAGAGTTTGTTGAAAGCAGCCAACGTCAAGTTGCTGTGTTTACCGTACAGGAGCACTTTTTCGAGCTACCTTCCCTTATTGCACGTGCTGACTTTGTGATCACAGTAGATACTGCAATTTTGCATTTTGCCTTCGCAGCTAAAAGACCTCTACTCTCCATGATGCGACAAAAGAAGCCCTATTGGGCACCACCAGCAAGTCCGTCCTCACACGTCTTGTATGCCACTGAGGGGAAAGGACATATTTCTGATATCTCTGTTGAAACTGTTTATCAACAGTACGTAAAGATGACAAGGGTTAACTAATTAAGGTATTCCAATGAAAAAAGCTATTTTCACTCTCGCCATAGGCGATAACCCGATGTATAGAGCTGCCGTAGATAGCTTTAAAGAGTATGGCAAGAAGATTGGTGCCGATGTCATCGTATCAGATCAATTACACTATAAAATCAATATCAATAACCCCAAGTTTGATGCCAGCCCCGCTTGGTCTGAGAAGCTGTATATTCAAGAAATCCTTAAAGAATATGATCGAGTGCTATATCTAGATGCGGATATTATTGTCACGCCTGAGGCAAGGGACATTTTTGAACTGTATCCAGATCTCGATACGGTATACATGTTTAATGAAGGCTTTCATAGAGATCGTAGTCAGCAGGCCCAACAAATTAATACTGTGCTCGGTGAAGTTGACTGGCCAAAGGAAAATAATCAGGTTGTTTACTATAACTCTGGTATGTTTTTGATCTCAAAAGAGACGGGGCTGTTTGATAATGCCAATATCGAAGAGATGCAGGCTATCTGCAATGAAGTTAAATTCTACGATCAAACTTATATCAACTATCTGATCAGAAGAGACAATATTAACAGTGTTGGTGTAGAAGCTAACTTTAACCGTATGCAGCTACTGGGTCATGATAACTATCAAGATGCCGACTTCATCCATTACTCTGGCAGAGGATATCGACAAAAGGTTCCAATGAGAGAGTTGAAGTATATCATTGATTATTGCAAACTTTATTCAGGAACATTATCAGAAGCAGAGGTCTTGAAATTTAAGCAAGAATCTTGGAATTGGTATATCTTAAAGCAAAATCGTAAAACAAAATTACCTAGAAGTTTACTGAGCTTTATTTTTGGCTTATTTCACCCTAGCCATAAATACTAACAAGCGAACCCCTTTGCTATAGCATGAATGTTCACCAAAGGGGCTTTAATACGGGAAAACCAACTGAAGATAACGCCTAACCTCTGCTCATTTAACTAAATTTTCGGAAATTTCGGCAAGTTAAACCTCGACATCATAATTTTCACTTCATAAACAGTACGAAGCAAGATACGCTTTATCGGACGTCGCTTAACTAAATCTCTATGGGTAAGGCTTACTTTTTCAATGTCACTTTCAAACTGAGTCGAATCGGTCATGGATGGGGATACTGCAAAAGCACGTAAATCTCGCTCAAACCAGTATTGAACATCCACATCTATTGGCCGAGAAATAGGCAGCGCATGTGCCAACATCTTCTCGGCACCGGAATAAGAAACCAACTGGCAAGCACCGCTTGATGATAACTTAGCAAGCTTATGCAGTTGCATATCGCTACCTAAGGACTTAGATTCAGAGATATATTTCAACTTCTTATTATGAAGTTTTATATAGTCCCAATCTAACGAAACTGTTTCAAATCGCTTTAAACATTCCACTATTTGAGGCCGTGGTAAGATGTCATCTTCAAGAATTAGCGCAAAGTCCAATTGCTCATCAACTATTTTTTTCCAACAGCTCATATGGCTCATATAACAGCCAATTTCACCTTCATTTAATTTTTTATCATACCTTCTCAAGTTAGTTTCAGTATCATAGACTTCATTAATCTGCTCTGGTGTTAGTTGATTACCCATAACACCTGAGACACGCTCAAAAGGTAAGCCTATCTCATGACAGCGCTCGGCAATTGAAGCTAATCTTTGAGGATTAGTATCCAGATTAATAATGAAAACTTTATAGTTCATACTTTACGACTCAAATAAGGAGAACTTCACACTTTAACATAGCCATCACTAGTCAGCATCTGCAAATGACCGCCTGTTAAGCGCATTAGAACCAAATTCAAGACACTCTTTAGTTATGCAATAAACGCTCAATCTCGGCCATGCCAATTTCGAGCCCACAACTCGAAGCTAAACGAGTAGTTCGACTTCCTATAGATTCATTGCTTTTGTCACTCAATAATGCCGTAAGTGCTATGCACATAGGCTCAACTTCTGCTGCACTTGTAGAAATCAGACCAGCCTTGTAGCACTTACTTATTCTACTTGGTTGATCTTTTGATACAGCGACAACCAGACTTGGTATATTGAGCGCTATAGCCTGAAGAAGAGTATCCCCTCCACTTAAAACTGCAGCTTTTGCACCTTGAAGTAAATTAATGAACTCACAATGATCCAATTGAGGAATAATTGTGACCCCCTCTATTTCAGGTAAAGACTTAGGGTAATTAGGGCCCAGCACCATGAGGCTAGGAAGACCTGTTTGAGTAAAGATAGATTTAGCAACTTGAGCAAATAGATCTGCCGCCAAACCAGACTTCAACATATGCCCTCCAGAACCAGCACTATAGAGTAGGTACTGACCAGCTTGTATACCATACTTAATTTGAAGCTGTTGTTGCTCAGCAACATCCGGCTGCTTAAAAATAGAGCCCGTAAAAATCGGGAATGAACATTTTATCAAGTTAAGTTTCAATTTATCGAAACGACTAATATCACCAATAGCAAACTCAGGTTGAACGACCC
The DNA here is from genome assembly GCF_002005305.1 of Shewanella psychrophila. Classification (NCBI taxonomy): domain Bacteria; kingdom Pseudomonadati; phylum Pseudomonadota; class Gammaproteobacteria; order Alteromonadales; family Shewanellaceae; genus Shewanella; species Shewanella psychrophila. The sequence goes on along the minus strand of NZ_CP014782.1, from coordinate 159,141 downwards.
AATGACTATCGGTAACTAAAGCTCGCTCAACCTTCATACCACGAGACCGCTTCCTACGATGCTGACTGATAAAAATAACCTTTGCCCCCATGCGATGGGCGTGCTGAAGTTGGGCCTTACGCCCCGCAGCATCGAAAATAACCACATCGGGCTTAAGGTCAGTTATTAGCTGGTTAACTTCACGGGTTTTTTTAGTGGGGGTATCGTCAACTAGATGAGTTGAGTAGGGGCAGTCACGAACGTAAGAAACATGTCGATTGAGTACGAAGTCAATTTTGGCATTCGGCCAACGATTCATCACCTCATCGGCAATGATTTTAGATCGCATGTACTCCCCAATCCCTTCAGGAGTAGAAACAGGAACAAATAAAAATTTGGGTTCCAACAACATCCATTTATCCTTCATGAAAAAGCGATCTTATTAATGTGCGAGTGCAGTTATGATCCATTATTTTACCACTATTTCCATTAGCGACGCGACATTAACCCCATAATAATGATCTTAAAATTTAATGGATATTCACCAGTATGCTATCCGCTTAAAAACACGACTATAGTCAAAGTGATTTTTGTGTACATTGAATACATTTACTCAAAAATAGATGATACTCAGACAAAATCACTCTTCTCTTAAAACCTATGCCTCCTTTAACCGCTATAGAACCAAGTTTTAACTTAGAGATCTACATAGATCGTGCAACTTTACCAACAATACAGCAAATAGCCATGATAGTAGCCAATAAGAGCCCACATAAAAAACTCATTTATTGGTCACGTCATCCCCTCACGGATCGAGAGCTGTTGAAATGTATCAACGGTGAGTCATGCTGCTCTATCGACAACATTCATCACCGAGTTACAGAATTATTATCTTCATATGATAACTGCCACGTCACTATCTATGGGAATACCTATTGGAGTAAGGATATAGCGAGACTCATCAGAAGAATAAGCAAACTGCCAGGAATAAATATTAAAAAGCTTGAGCTTATCGATGATGGTTCGTCTGAATACCAAAAGATGTATACCTGGGAAAGCCTAGGGTTAAGCGCTCAAATCAAGAGCCTAACTCAAGGACAAAACAACCTACAAAACTATATTTCTGGTAGTAGTAACAGAATAGTTAGGTTCCTAACCGGCAAGTCAAATAAACTCCCCCGCTCCATAGAGAGCATCTTCAATTGGCATCAATTGTTCCCCACTACTTATCATATGCTGCGTATGGATTATCTGGAAAAGCCTGAACTCAAACAGTTAAAAAAGCACTTGATGGGTAATACAAAACAGATTAATGGGACTACATATCAAACCACTCGTTTACACAGGAACAAAAGTTACTGTTTAATAAATTGATCAACTTCAAACCTGAAAGTGTCCAATGCTACCAAGAAAATAGCTTCATGTTTATTGGTGTGGACTCAACGACTGCAAGTAGTGACTTTCAGATACGGGTAATTTCAGATTCTCTTGCGGATAAAGGGGTTATTCCTGCAATAGGAAAAATTAACTTGGTTTTTAAAGGGCATCCTTTTGCTGACTTCAACCATGAAATTATTGATGCACACAAGATGCAAGAAATGGATTCCAAAATTCCATTCGAAACCCTGATAATGGCTGAAATCTTACCTCAAAAAATTGGCGGCATGGAGAGTTCACTATACTTCTCTCTTCCTGAAAACTATAAAATAGAATATATCGTATTTGAGGGAACCGCTGATGATATCGAGAAAAATGCGCTAGCGCAGATAATACTGCACTTCAATGTCATAACACCTCAACAAATCTTTTTTCTAACCAGTTCAGGTAACTTATTTACGTGTTCGATATAGATAATCGCTTGAGAGTATATCAAACTGATTGATGACAGTTACGAGCTGTATCATGACCATCAAAGACTCACCTTTTGCTCGTTTCCCCCAAGGGATACCCCCTTCATACTGAGACTTAATCGCTTCATCATAAGCACTCACCACATTGTCCAAACTTGTATAGGGACCTGTACGCCCAGGGTTTGAATGGGCGTATAGCCCAATCACTGCCGTGCCTTGAGTCACTGCCATATGCGCTGGTCCGGTGTCGGGTGCCAGAACAATTGAGGCTTGTTTTAATACGGCCAATAATTGAGTAAGAGAAGTGTTACCAACTTGGTTTTCCAGGGGGACTGCGCAAACTTGCTCAATGCTCTTGGCTAACTCAAGCTCTAAAGGGACTGGCCCGCCACAAAGTATCACTCTGAAACCTTTAGATATCGCATGCTCTGCCACCGCGGCGTAGCGTTCAGGTAACCAGTTGCGTTCCGCCTTACTGGCGGCGGCGCAGATAACTAAGGCTTTATCGCCATCGGGGATCATCTTCTTAGCAAACTCGGTATCGGCTAAAGGTACGGGAATATCCCACCTAGGAGTGAGATCTGTCACCCCGATCGCTTTAGCGAAGCCCATGAAGCCTTCGAGTACATGAGGAGTGGCAAGAGGCTCGACACTCTGATTAGTCACCAGCCATTGGCCCTCTTTCGCTCGTGCGCGATCGAAACCGACCCGAACCTTAGCAGATATTGCTAATGAAGCTATGGTCGCTCTCAAAGCCACTTGCATATGCAGCAGCACATCGAACTTTTTCCCCGCCAAATCCTCACGTAACTTGAAATAGCTACGCCAGCCCAGTGACTTATCAAAAATGACAAACTTGATCCCGTTCAGATGCTTAAGCAACTGATATTCGACCTTGCCGATAATCCAAGTGATCTTAAGCTTAGGATATTGCCTCTGTATCGCCTGTACCATCGCCACGGCATGACACACATCGCCGATTGCAGACAAGCGTAACAAACACAGAGAATTGATATTATCTAGATTTAAGCTCATAAGGCCAGAGAGTTAGAAAAGAACCCACAGAGTTTAATTGAAATTGGAGTGAACTAACAAGACTTCCTTGAGCCAGCGCTACCTGACGAATAAAATACAAATAATCTGCTCTAACAATCTATTCTAATAATAAAATCAAACTCACGCCTACTTTCTAAGATATTTACAGGCTCGACGGCTTCATTTGAAAAGACTTAACAAGTATAATTCATTTACAGTACAGTACAGCATGAGAAAAATTCGCACCTGGACCCTAGCAGATGACAGTATCTTTAATTATTACTACTTATAATTGGCCTAAAGCACTAGATAGGGTCTTGAAAAGCACGTTAATACAATCAATTAAACCTGATGAAATCATCATTGCCGATGACGGTTCGAGTGAAACAACCAAGCATGTCATAGATAAGTATAGAGCTCAAACTTGTATTTCAGTTATACACAGTTGGCAGGAAGATAAGGGGTTTAGAGCAGCTCGAAGTAGAAATAAAGCAATATCTAAATCAAGCATGGATTACATTATTCTTATCGATGGAGATATGGTGCTAGAGCGACACTTTATAGCTGATCATATAACGCATTCAGAATCCGGTTTTTTTTCCGTAGGGAAACGTGTCAGATTATCGGAAAACATGACTAGTAAGCAATTATCACTCCCATGTGAAATATCACCATTTAGTAAAGGAATTTCGAGAGGAAGGGAACATTCGATACGATTACCATTTGTGTCCAAGCTATTCAGCAAGACTCAAATAAATTCAGTTAACAGTATACAAAGCTGCAATATCGCATTCTGGAAGCATGATGCAATCAATATTAACGGTTTTAACAATGACTTTATTGGTTGGGGCCCAGAGGATCAAGAATTTGCATTACGATTGTTAAATAATGGTATTTTAAGAAAAAATATAAAGTTTAGTGCCATTGCATTCCATCTCCACCACAAGGAAAATTCTAAAGGAATGCTAAAAGTGAATACTAATATTTTTAAGCGGTGTCAGGCTAAAAAAGCTAACTGGTGTAAAAATGGATTAAACGAATTTTCTAAGACTAAGTCCTGATATTGATAAATACAGTGACACTCAGCTCAGAACATAATGACCCTATGATTATCACCGACACACCAATTGCAGATCTAAAACTACTCTCACCTCGAGTCCATGAAGACGAACGCGGCTATTTCTGCGAAACTTTCCGAGACGCTTGGTTTAAGCAGCAGATAGCCGATGTGACTTTCGTACAGGAAAATCATAGTCGGTCGATAAAAGGCTGCTTGAGGGGATTACATTTTCAATCACCACGCAGCCAAGGCAAGCTGATACGTGTGATCGTTGGCGAGATATTCGATGTCGCGGTCGATCTTCGTGAAAACAGCCCGACTTTAGGCCAATGGTTCGGTACATATTTATCGGCAAAGAACCGTCACCAGATGTGGATTCCTGCAGGCTTTGCCCACGGATTTTATGTCACCTCAAGTGCTGCAGAGATAATCTACAAGTGTACCGCGTATTATGCCCCCGAGTTCGAGAAAATCCTCGCCTGGAACGATGAAACTCTTGCCATAGACTGGCCTTTAGAGGGGCAATTACCCAAATTATCAAACAAAGATAATCAGGGGCTTTCCTTCAACGCTATGACCAAGGGCAGGTAATTGTGGATACTCATAGTAATAAAACAATTTTAGTCACTGGCGGTGCAGGCTTCATCGGTTCTGCATTAATACGTTTCCTCATAAATGAAACGTCAAATACCGTCATCAATTTAGATAAGCTGACCTATGCAGGCAACCTTAAATCGCTGACCAGTATCGAGGCCAACCATCGCTACCAGTTTATCCATGGTGATATCTGCGACCGTGAGCTTATCGATTGCTTATTGACCCAATACACCCCAAATATAGTCATGCATCTCGCCGCCGAAAGCCATGTTGATCGATCAATAAACGGCTCGGCAGAATTCATTCAAACCAATATTGTCGGTACCTACAGCCTCCTAGAGACTTGCCGCAATTATTTTGCTCGATTAGATGTCGCAAAACAGGCGACATTTAGATTTCACCATGTCTCAACAGATGAAGTCTTCGGCGAATTAGGAGACACTGGTTTGTTTACCGAAAATAGCCCTTACCAGCCTAGCTCGCCCTATTCGGCAAGTAAGGCGGCTGCAGATCATCTTGTGCGCGCCTGGAGCCGCACCTATAAACTACCGGTCGTACTCAGTAACTGCTCGAACAACTATGGCCCTTATCAATACCCAGAAAAACTCATCCCTCTGGTACTGCACAAGGCTTTAGCTGGCGAGCCCCTGCCCATATATGGAGATGGTCAACAGATCAGAGACTGGCTCCATGTGGAAGATCATGTGCGGGCACTCTACCTTGTAGCCTTAAGGGGAAAACTCGGTGAAACCTACAATATTGGCGGCGGTAACGAGCGGACTAATCTGGAAGTAGTGACGAAAATATGTGAGCTGTTAAACACACACATCTTAGATAAACCCCAAGGTATTTATGACTTCAAACAACTCATCACTTTTGTGACTGATAGGCCAGGTCATGATCAACGCTACGCCATAGATGCCAGCAAAATAGAGCAAGAATTGGGCTGGCAGCCAGAGCGAAGTTTTGAATCTGGCTTAACCAGCACCTTAGACTGGTATATCAATAACCCCGCATGGTACCAACAGCTCATAAGTTCAGATAAACCTGATGTTCTGACTCGATGAAGTCGATATCACGCGCACTCATCATAGGCAAGCATGGTCAACTGGCTCAGGCTTTAATCGCCAGCAAGCCAAGATGCATCGATGCTACGGTCATGGGGCGAGATGATGTCGATATCGGCTCTGTAGACTCAATTTTAGCCTCGATTGAACTGACCCGCGCCGATCTTATTATCAATACCGCCGCTTATACCCAAGTCGATGCAGCAGAATCACAGCGAGGCCAAGCATTTTTAGTCAATCGAGATGGCGCAGGCAATATCGCACTAGCAGCTAAGCAGAGCCAGATACGTTTGATCCACCTTTCAACGGATTACGTATTTAACGGTCTGCAGAATAAGGCCTATTCGGTAAACGATAAGCCAAATGCGATCAATGTATATGGCACCTCTAAGCTAGCCGGAGAGCAAGCAGTCCTAGCCGCTAAATATGAGGAAGCCAGTATAGTTCGCAGCTCTTGGCTCTACTCCCCATTCGGCACTAATTTCGTCAAAACCATGCTCAGACTTATGGGAGAAAAGTCAGAATTATCGATTATTGATGACCAGACATCCTGCCCTACTTCTGCCTCAGAGCTAGGCCAGTTCATCTGGGCTTTGAGCCAACAAGAAAACTTAGCCCCTATCTACCACTGGAGTGATGCAGGCAAGGCAAGCTGGTATCAATTCGCCTTGGCCATTCAAGATATAGCACTGAATTTAGGAAAACTCGATACTCGTATTCCAATTAAGCCTATTTCATCCAAGCAGTTCTCAAGTGCAGCATCGCGGCCCAAATTTAGCTTACTCGATATAACAAACTCCCAGCAGATAATGATAGCTAAACCATGGCAAGAGAATCTATCACTAGCACTGAAACAGCTATAATTTTTTCGAATCATGCTTCTTGATGTAGAATGAGCTCAGACCGAAGGCTTCACTTTATTTTTAATCACTTAAGTCAGATTTTATGCCAGCTAATGTTCAAGCAGATCAACCCAAGATAACCATGCAGATAAAGCAGACCAGCCGAGGCGCTATCGCATATTGCGTAACCGCCGCACAAGCAAGCACCACTGAATGGTTCGATGTTAGTTTCTGGCAAGAAAAATCGGCTGTCACAGGCTCATCGAAAGGGCGCTATACCACCTGGTTTGTGAAACCAGCTCTCCAAGCGCCTCAGAATGAAGAGCCGGCAGATAAAGAGAGTGAATGGGTATTACGTCACTATTATCGCGGCGGTCTGATAGAGAAGTTAAGCAAAGATAAATATCTGTTCACTGGATTACACAAGACCCGAGCCGTAGCTGAGCTTGCTCTACTGACCCAACTCTTTAATGAAGGCTTTGCCGTGCCCAGACCCATCGCTGCCAATGTTGAGCGTAGCGGCCTGTACTATCGCGCCGATATCATCATCGAGCGAGTTGAAGGTGCACAAGATTTGGTGGCCAAGCTAAGCAAAGAAGTCATGACGGACGATCAGTGGCAACAATTAGGCCACTGCATAAGTAAGTTTCACCAACGCGGTGTCTATCATGCCGATCTCAATGCCAAGAATATTCTCATCACAGATGATGAATTCTATCTTATCGATTTCGATAGAGGAGAGGTTCGAGCGCCAAATGCTAAATGGCAAGGTGCAAACCTTGAACGCTTATTGCGCTCGTTCAACAAGGAGAAGGGAAAGCTCCCTTCTTTGGCATTCACCGAATCTGACTGGCAAAGCTTGATGAAAGGTTACTCGAAACCTTAGGTCGAACTATTCATTAGTATTAGCTAATTAATCCTTCGGCAGAGCCTACCGCTACCAAAGTAGCATTTGGACTAACCTAATCACTAATGAATTTTTCTCCCTTCTTGTGAGTCGATCAACTGTTTCGCCAGCTCAAACTGCTGCTTCAGCGCGCCTCTATTAGCGGTGACTACCTTAAGCCCAGCCTCGCTGGCAGCTTCATAGGCCGAGCTATCATTGAACTTACCTATCAACTCACAGGCGAGTTCACTACCCGAAGCAATTACCTTCAATGCTCCGGCACTTTCGAGCAAACCTGCTATTTCAGCGAAATCCCAATGCTGTGGACCAACGAATACCGGTAGGCCCAATGCTGCAGGCTCCAATGGGTTATGACCACCGTTATCGATCAAGGTGCCACCGACAAAGGCTTGATCCGCGGCGCCATAGAAGGTGAGTAGCTCCCCCATAGTATCGCCTAATAGTACTTGAGTATTTGACTGGACTGACTCATTTAAGCTTCGACGAGCTAAATTTAATCCAGCATCAGAAATCTTACTTGCGGCGGCATTAAACTGCTCTGGATGCCGGGGGACCATGATAAGCAAAGTATCAGGCTTATCCGCTAAAACCTGACGATGAGCATTCAAGATCGCTTCGAACTCCCCAGGGTGCACACTACCTGCAACCCAAATAGGACAATCGATCTTCTGCCACTCCCGGCGCAATGCTTTTGCTTGCTCAATGTTATCTGCCGATATGGTGATATCGAACTTTAGGCTGCCACAGACACTGATATTTTCTGGTTTGACGCCTAAATCGATAAAACGCGCCGCAGCCAGCTCTGATTGAGCCGCTATTCGATCTAGGCTATGTAACATGGGCAAGGTCAGTGTGGTTTGTTTTCGATATTTTCTCGCCGATTTTTCAGATAAACGGGCGTTCGCCAACATCAATTTCACTCCAGACTTCGATGCCTGATGAACCAGATTAGGCCAGAGTTCTGTCTCCATGATGATGCAAGATTTAGGCGCGACCTGTTTGAGAAAACGCCTGACACAGATTGAGATATCGAAGGGTAAGTAGCAGTGCTGCACACTATCACCAAAGGCTTTTATCACTTCGGCCGAACCGGTAGGGCTAGTGGTCGTCACAGTGATTGTTAACTGGGGAAATACTTTCTGAATCGCTTTAATCAAGGGCACTGCCGCCAATGTCTCCCCCATGGACACACAATGAATTAACAGATCGCTTTGCCTAAGCGATGTCAGGCCAAACCTCTCACCCCATCGGCCTCGATAATCAACGCTCTTTATCCCACGTATGGCTAAATACAACACCAACAACGGTAGTAACAGATATAGCAAGGCGGAATAGCAAAAACGATTCATAGGATCAGGTACTTAAAATATTTGGCAGTTGAATATGCAATGCTATCACAGCACTAAACCCAGTGATAATGTCACGGGACAAGTCTCTAGCACTCAAGCTGCCATCACGATGCCTACAACTTAACCCTATATAGCCTGGGAGCTACAAAAGAGCAGTTAGAATTACTGGTCGGTTCAGCGATTCTTTTCATCTCACCTAATATCCTTTACATCTGACGCACTTACTACAACCAATATTACAGTATCTAACAAATGAGTTTTGCCTGATGAATTCCCTCAGTGCTAGTATGTTTGTCAACTAAGCTATTAAGTAAAATGCCATTAGGACGAAGATGAAAACCCGCGATAAAATTATACATGCCAGCCTGGAGCTGTTTAACGAGCATGGTGAAAGGACTATCACCACCAATCATATCGCCGCCCACCTAGGCATAAGCCCAGGCAACCTCTATTACCACTTCCGTAATAAAGAGGACATTATTCGCTCTATCTTCTCCCTTTACGAAAGTCACCTTGAGACTAGCTTTCAACCTTATGAAGGCGAACCCGTCAATATCGATCTCTTGATAGGCTACTTCGATGCCATCTTCTATGCCATGTGGGAATTTAGGTTCATGTATGCCAACCTCACAGATATATTGAGCCGTGATGATGAACTAAAAAGGCAATACTTGCAGGTTCAGCAACAAGTACTCGCTCGCAGCAGCCATGTCCTGAGTAAACTCGAGCAAGATGGTGTAATAGCTATCGAGCAAGATGAGATCCCTCCTCTGGCTGAAACCATCAGAATGATCGTCTGTTTCTGGATCAGTTACAAACAGACCCATTCTCCAGATATAAAAATCACTAAATCTTCACTCTACGAAGGACTGCTGAGAATATTGATGTTATCTAAGGCCTATTCGACACCAAATTCACGCTCAACATTTGTCAGACTCGAGCAGCATTACCAAGAATTAGCCCAATCTCCAGTCGAAGAACTAGCCTAAAACGCATATCGCCGACTCATTGTCGGCGCTATTTCTCTCCAAAATGTTAATCACAATAACGCCATCTTAGCTTTTCAATCCCTTCTACAATCACAGCTTAAATAGATATAACAGCCAGACTCCCTTCATTTGTTACGGATTAGTTTTGTTGATGTGAAAACATCACTAGCCCTAAACTAATTCATCTTGCTATCACGGGTAAAAAAAAGGCTGTAGGGCGAGCAGCTTTAAGGTTAAAATGCCGCCACTCCAATACTCAAAATAATGCTAATTAAGGAGAATTCAGGTGGCAACGACCTCATTCTACGACCAGATCAATCAACAACTTGCTGAAGTGAAAGCCGAAGGCTTATATAAGAGCGAGCGCATAATAGTCTCTCCTCAGCAGACCGAAATCCGGGTTAATGATGCAGAAGTAATGAACTTCTGTGCAAATAACTACCTTGGTTTAGCAAATCACCCTGAACTGATCAAGGCTGCGCAAGGCGGTTTAAACGATCATGGTTTCGGTATGGCTTCGGTCAGATTTATCTGTGGCACCCAAGACATACACAAGAAACTTGAGGCTAGCCTCAGCGAATTTTTGGGCATGGAAGACACCATTCTTTATTCATCTTGTTTCGATGCCAACGCAGGTCTATTTGAGACCTTGCTTAGTGCGGAAGATGCCATCATCTCTGACGCCCTGAACCACGCATCGATTATCGACGGTGTGCGTCTTTGTAAAGCGAAACGTTTCCGTTACGCCAACAACGACATGGCAGCCCTCGAAGAGCAGCTTAAGGCAGCTAAAGAAGCAGGTGCACGTAACATATTGATCGCCACAGATGGTGTGTTCTCTATGGATGGCGTTATCGCCAACCTTAAAGGTGTATGTGACCTTGCCGATCAATATGGCGCACTAGTCATGGTCGACGACTCCCACGCCGTCGGCTTTATCGGTCAAAATGGCCGAGGAACTCACGAATACTGTGAAGTAATGGGCCGCGTAGACATTATCACGGGCACCTTAGGTAAGGCACTCGGTGGTGCGTCAGGTGGATTCACTGCGGCGAAGAAAGAGGTCGTAGACTGGTTACGCCAGCGTTCACGCCCATACCTATTCTCTAACTCTTTAGCTCCTTCTATTGTCACCGCCTCTATCCATGTGCTCGAGATGCTAAAATCAGGTCAGGCACTGCGTGAAGCAGTTTGGGAAAATAGCCGTTATTTCCGAGAAAAAATGACTGAAGCCGGCTTTAACTTAGGCGGCGCCGATCACGCAATCATTCCAGTAATGATTGGTGATGCTAAACTGGCTGGTGACTTCGCTAATCGTCTACTCGAAGAGAACATCTATGTGGTTGGATTTTCTTTCCCTGTAGTTCCTAAGGGACAGGCACGTATCCGCACTCAAATGTCTGCAGCTCATACTAAAGAGCAATTAGATAAGGCTATCGAGTCATTTACTCGCATCGCTAAAGAGATGGGTATTATTTAAATGAAAGCATTAAGCAAGTTAAAGCCTGAGCAAGGCATCTGGATGGTCGATGCACCTAAACCAAAGCTGGGGCATAACGATCTATTGATCAAGATCCGCAAGACAGCCATCTGCGGTACCGACGTACATATCTACAACTGGGATACCTGGTCGCAAAATACCATTCCGGTACCTATGATTGTTGGACATGAGTATGTGGGCGAAATAGTCGAAATAGGCCAGGAAGTCCGTGGTTTTACCATTGGCGATCGCGTCTCAGGTGAAGGACACATCACCTGTGGCCACTGTCGTAACTGCCGTGCGGGTCGAACTCACCTATGCCGTAACACTTCAGGTGTCGGTGTTCATCGTGATGGTGCTTTCGCAGAATATCTAGTTATACCAGCATTTAACGCGTTTAAAATCCCCGATGATATCTCAGACGATCTTGCTTCTATCTTCGATCCTTTCGGCAATGCCGTCCATACCGCACTCTCTTTCGACTTAGTCGGTGAAGATGTATTGATCACCGGAGCGGGTCCTATAGGTATTATGGCCGCCGCAGTATGTCGTCATGTTGGTGCTCGCCATGTGGTGATCACCGACGTAAACGAATACAGACTCGAGCTAGCAATGAAGATGGGCGCGACTCGTACGGTCAATGTAGCTAAAGAGAAGCTGGAAGATGTCATGGCTGAACTTGGTATGACAGAAGGCTTCGATGTCGGACTGGAGATGTCTGGTGTACCGAGTGCATTCCACTCTATGCTAGATACCATGAATCATGGCGGAAAAGTCGCCATGCTAGGTATTCCAGGCGATGACATGGCCATCGATTGGAGCAAGATTATCTTCAAGGGATTGATCATCAAAGGCATCTACGGTCGTGAAATGTTCGAAACCTGGTACAAGATGGCGAGCCTGATCCAATCGGGTCTGGATATCTCACCTATCATTACCCATCACTACAAAGTCGATGACTTTCAGCAAGGCTTCGACGCCATGCGTTCGGGCCAATCAGGTAAAGTTATCCTCAGCTGGGATTAACTTCTTGTCATAGTGCTAAGGGGCTGTACTATTGCGGCCCCTTATCGCACAATTAATCTATATCCTCATTTTTTGCTGTAAGGTTCTATGTCTAACTTCCAACATTTTAGCGTCAATCAATTGATTCAGCTCTCTGAGAGTAATGCAGATATTCAGATCGTAGATATTCGCGATGCAGCCAGCTTTGCATCGGGTCATGTAGAAGGCTCAGTCAATCTCAATAACGAAAACCTCGCTAGTTTTGTAGCAGAAGCAGATATGGATCAACCTCTTATTGTTGTCTGTTATCATGGAATCAGCAGCCAAGGGGCGGCTCAATACTTAGGCGAGCAAGGGTTCGATGATGTTTATAGTCTAGATGGCGGCTATCAAGCTTGGCACGAAGCTCACGCATAAACCAATAAAGGATACGCTATGGTAGAAATAGGTAGGCTCCCCAATGAGCGAGCGGCTCAAGCGCTGATCGATTACCTTAAAGGCGAGAAGATTGAGTGTAAGATCTTGCCTACTGAACAGGGCGTCAGTGTTTGTGTGCTCAACGACCACCACAGTATTCGTGCCAGACAAGAATTTGAACGATTTATCCACAACCCTCACGATCCTAAATATTTGCAGGCTTCTTGGGATAATGGTGATAGCAAGCTGAAACTAGACTACGGTTCCCCCTCTCTGCAACTGGTCACACAATTTATTACTGGTGCAGGCCCATTAACCTTGGGCATCATTTTCATCTGCATCTTAGTGTTTGCAGGGTTTAACCTGGGCTTTGCCGAGCCGATATACCAATACCTGTCATTTTTTAATGCCGTTCCCGGATCTAGCCTGAGTGAGTTTTGGCGAGTATTTACCCCAAGTCTACTGCACTTCTCCGCCTTGCATATTATTTTTAACTTGCTCTGGTGGTGGTCTCTGGGAGGAAAAATAGAGAATAAATTAGGCCTGACTCCGCTACTCACTCTACTCATAGTTGCGGGAACCTTGCCTAATATCATCCAGTACTTCGTCGGTGGGCCAAACTTCGGGGGTTTATCCGGTGTAGTTTACGCCGTTGTCGGTTACACCTGGATCATGGGCACTAGACGCCCGGAATTAGGTATCGGCTTGCCCCCGGCCTACATGGGCTTCCTGCTTATCTGGTTAGTGTTTGGATTTACCGATATGTTCGGTCTCTCAATCGCCAATGGTGCACATGTCGGCGGCTTACTCGTCGGACTGGGGCAAGGCTGGATTGATAGTAAAAGAATAAACAGTTAGCAGATCCTAGGTTCTAGTCCCTAGGATCTAGAGCCTTATACCATCTCTATCACTTTCTTCACTAGCTTCTCGATACCAATACTCGCTTCGACGATATTACCCGCCAGCATATAAGCTGGAGTACTCACCACCTTATTGACCTCATCGACTATTATATCCTGAACTACAGCTTCCTGATGCACGCCTCCCATCAAGTTAAAGGCTTGGGCAGTCTCGCTGTCATTGCCTATAGTGCCTATGGCGCCCTCGCCGTATAAGAGGGGTATCATTACCGGTGCGATACAGATAAAACCAACCGGCTGCTTACTATCGGCAAATTGATTAATAAAATTTGTGACTTCCGGGGCAATAACGCAATCACTACCATTAGTAGCAAAGTTGCATAAATTTTTTGCGGCCCCAAAGCCTCCTGGTATGATCAAGGCATCAAACTCACTAAGTTCAAGCTCTTCGGTCGCCTTTATTTCGCCTCTGGCGATACGAGCAGATTCCACTAAAACATTTCTACTCTGGTTAGTTTCCACCTCACCAGTTAGATGATTAACCACATGCATCTGTAAAATATTAGGCGCAAAACACTGGTACTCCACGCCCAGCTTTGAAAGCGCTAACATAGTTAAAACAGATTCATGTATCTCACTACCATCGAATACACCGGAGCCACTCAATAAGACTGCTATTTTTTTCATTAAAACTAATCTCCATATATCTTTTTATTTTAACAGGAATACAACAAAGCCCTTGATCCGATTATTTTTCGTGCTAAGTTAGTGCATCGACTTTACCAAGCGCTGAATATTTAGCCAAGAGTTGAGTCTCGAAAGACAGAGAAATAATTAAGTCCACAAATTAGGATGATTTTCAAGAAACTAATGTCTAGTTCACACTTTTTTTGGTTTCACCTTAAAATCAACAGGTTACAACCCTATCGTTTTTACCGTATTAGCAAGTTCCTCAACAGATTAAAAGTTTAACTCACAGACTTATCCACAGGTCGTGTGTTATTTGCCGTGGCTGAAATTCCCCTTCTGTGGCATGCTAGCGTCAATATCAAAAATGCACTCAAAATCAGAGCCATTCACAGCTCTCGAAACCTAAATCGAAACCTAAATCGAAACCTAAATTATGCCTAAAATTGCCGAAAATCCGTTAGTTCTAGTAGATGGCTCCTCCTATCTTTATCGTGCCTATTATGCACCACCACATCTTACCAATTCTAAGGGTGAAGCCACCGGCGCTGTTTATGGCGTAATTAACATGTTACGCAGCCTGCTCAACCAGTATGAACCGACTCAAATGGCGGTAGTTTTCGATGCGAAAGGTAAAACCTTCCGTAACGACATGTACGAAGATTACAAGGCCCAGAGGCCGCCTATGCCAGATGATCTTCGCACTCAGATAGAACCTCTCCATAGAATAATACGTGCTATGGGATTGCCTCTGGTATGTATTTCCGGAGTCGAGGCGGACGATGTTATCGGCACAATCTCAACCCAAGCGAGTAAAGAGGGCAGAGCCGTACTTATCAGTACTGGCGATAAAGATATGGCCCAGCTCGTCGATGAGAATGTCACGCTGATCAACACAATGACCAATACCATCATGGGACCGGAGGAAGTCACCGAAAAATTTGGTGTCGGACCCGAGCTCATTATCGACTTATTAGCCCTACAGGGTGACAAGGCCGATAATATTCCCGGGCTTCCTGGTGTAGGCGAGAAAACAGCCGTAGCCATGCTAACCGGTGCTGGCGGCATAGATAAGATCCTAGCCGCTCCGGAAAAGATGCCTGAACTAGGCTTCAGAGGCGCTAAGACCATGCCGGCTAAGCTTGCCGAGCACGGCGATATACTCAAGTTATCCTATGAGCTGGCAACGATTAAGTTAGATGTCGAACTCGAACAAGACTGGCAAGAGCTCAATATCAAGCCGGCAGACCGAGATGAAATGATAAAATGTTTCGGTGAAATGGAATTTAAACGTTGGTTGGCCGAAGTACTCGATAATAAATCTGGCTCGAGTAAAGGTGAAGATACAGCCGATGAAGAAACTTCTAAGCAAGATATAAAAACCGAATACACCACTATATATACCCATGAAGAATTGGATCTTTGGATAGATAAACTCGCCAATGCAGAGCTCATCGCCATAGACACTGAGACCACCAGTCTCAACTATATGGAAGCCAAATTAGTCGGTATCTCCTTCGCAATAGAAGCGGGCAAGGCAGCCTATCTTCCATTAGCCCACGACTATTTAGATGCACCAGAACAACTGGATCAAGCTGAAGCCTTAGCAAAACTCAAGCCTCTACTGGAAAATCCCGAGCTAAAAAAAGTAGGACAAAATCTTAAATACGACATCAGTATTTTTGCCAATGTGGGCATTAAGCTGCAAGGCATAGCCTTCGATACTATGCTCGAGTCCTATGTCTTCAATTCAGTCGCATCTAAGCACAACATGGATGATCTGGCACTTAAATACCTAGGTCACAAAAATATCAGCTTCGAAGAGGTTGCAGGCAAAGGTGTCAAACAGCTGACCTTCAATCAAATCGACCTAGAAACCGCGGCTCCTTACGCAGCCGAAGACGCCGATATTACCCTCAGATTGCATCATCATTTATGGCCAAGATTAGAGAAAGAGCCGGAACTGGCTTCGGTATTTACCGATATTGAGCTGCCACTCATTCAAATACTGTCAGATATTGAGCGCAGAGGCGTTTTAATAGATAGCATGATGCTAGGGCAACAGAGTGAAGAGCTCGCCAGAAGCATAGATGAGTTAGAGCAACAAGCTTTCGAAATCGCCGATGAGAAATTCAATTTAAGTTCACCTAAGCAGCTTCAAGCACTATTTTTCGAGAAATTGGGCTATCCCATTATTAAGAAGACACCTAAAGGTGCCCCCTCCACTGCCGAAGAAGTATTAGTCGAATTAGCCTTAGATTATCCGCTACCCAAGATCATACTCCAACACAGAAGCTTAGCTAAGCTAAAGAGCACCTACACTGACAAGTTACCCCTCATGGTCAATGCTCAGAGTGGCCGAGTGCACACGAGTTATCATCAGGCCAATGCGGCTACTGGGCGTCTCTCTTCCAGCGAGCCTAACCTGCAAAACATCCCAATTCGTACGGAAGAGGGTCGCAGAATCCGTCACGCATTCATCGCACGTGAAGGCAAGAAGGTACTCGCAGCAGATTACTCACAAATCGAATTGCGCATCATGGCTCACTTGTCTCAAGATAAGGGATTACTCACAGCTTTCGCCGCCGGTAAAGATATTCACAGGGCAACCGCAGCCGAAGTATTCGATGTGGACTTCGATGAAGTCACTACGGAACAACGCCGTCGCGCCAAAGCGGTAAACTTCGGACTCATTTATGGCATGTCAGCATTTGGCCTCGCTAAGCAATTAGATATTCCTCGCCCTGAGGCTCAAAAGTATATCGACACTTACTTTAAACGTTACCCGGGTGTGCTCAAGTATATGGAAGAGACTCGCGCAGAAGCGGCAGATCTTGGTTACGTCTCGACGCTCTATGGTCGCAGGCTATATCTACCAGCGATTAAAGATAGGAATGCCATGAGACGCCAGGCAGCTGAGCGAGCAGCGATTAATGCGCCTATGCAAGGCACTGCCGCCGATATCATCAAGAAGGCCATGATCAACATAGCCCATTGGATTGCTACCGAGACTCAAGGTGAGATCGACATGATCATGCAAGTGCACGATGAACTCGTGTTCGAAGTCGACAGCGATAAGGCGGTTGAAATGCAGGAGAAAATTTGTCAGCTAATGGCCGATGCGGTCAGCCTGGATGTCGAACTCCTTGCAGAAGCTGGAATAGGTGATAACTGGGAACAGGCTCATTAGTCCTTGTTGGCATCATTAACCCCCTCTCTAGGAAGCCTTTGATATAAATCGAAGGCTTTTTACTTTCTACTCCTCATCTTTTCATCGTCCCATGACTAAAAAGAACGAGTGTCCGCCTTGAAAAACAGTAAACCAACTAAATTCACTCAAGTAAATACACGAAATGTTGATAAAAGATCAGTATATGATGAATTATCACGCCCAGCCCCCTAAGCGATTCAATTTCAATCAATATAATGATAATTATGGATCATAAAATAACATTTTCACTACGAAAACGTTAGATATAGGTCACATTATTGATGCCTTTTATAAAAAACTGTTTTCCTAATAACGTCCAATGGGGTATTATCCCCTGCGTAGGGTACAGAGGTTAAGATGTTCTATCTTTCAAACCTTTTTAGTTCATTTTTTAAATGGACAGCCAAATTATGGCGCCTCAGCAATGTATTTTGCTGGGGCTTTTTTTCGCCCAAAATAAATTTTAGAGCATTTACTTTAAATCCGATTAGATTCGCGCTATGCTGTCGTTATTAAGAGTCATTGAGTCTATCTTAATGACGCTTGAGTCTTGTTGAATTTAGCTTCTCCCCAAAAGAGCTAATTGGGCCGATGGTTATTCCGTCGGCTATTTTTTTGCCTAATTTTCAACTTACCAATACTCTCCCAGTAGAAAAACATCCAAAAAAAACGCCTACCAAAATAAAAATGGAAGACGCTATTTCATTGATGATTTTCGGCTTAAAAGTAAGCTTTAATCCTAAATTGCAGAATCAGTAGCAGGACTTTCGTCCTCGGATTCATTAACTTCATCTTCGGCTAATGCATCAACCAACCATTGAGGGTGACACCAAGTATCTAAAATACCTAAAACCTTGGCCTTACCTATACCCTTAAGTGAAGAGAATGGCTCCACCTTAACCCGATCATCAAAATCACCCAGATGCTTTCTGACTTCATTGACCATCTTCATACGCTCACTCTGCTTCATCTTGTCGGCTTTAGTTAACAGGGCTAGCACAGGAATTTCACTCTCGACGGCCCATTCGATCATCTGCATATCGAGATCTTTCAATGGATGCCTGATATCCATCAAGACCACCATACCACCTAGACATTTACGCTCCTGTAAGTATTCACCCAGTGCTTTCTGCCATTTCTTCTTGAGGGCAAGTGGCACTTGAGCGAAACCGTAACCAGGCAAATCAACTAGCCTGCGATGTTCATCCAATTCAAACACATTGATTAATTGAGTTCTTCCCGGTGTCTTACTGGTTCGTGCCAGACTCTTTTGATCTGTAAGAAGGTTCAAGGCGCTAGACTTACCCGCGTTCGAACGCCCTGCAAAGGCTATTTCGATTCCAGCATCTCCAGGTAAGTACTCATCAAGGTGTGCGATATCGGGGGCACTGATTAAAAACTTGGCTTTACGAAAATCAATACGAGATTCAGTCACTACTGACTCCAAAAATATTAGGTTTTGCACTATAAATATCGAAGAGTTGCTTACATTTTCACAATTTCGTGTAAAATATTACCCCGATCACATAAGTAGTATTTTATCACGCTTGCGGGCTCAGCTAGTAAGCTCAGGACAAAAAAATTTAACAATAAGTTGGAACGCCATGAAAAAGTTAGCTCTTGCGCTATCAGTCTTAGCCTGTATCTCTTCACCAGCAATGGCTGAAGGCAATGCTGAAGCGGGAAAAACTAAAGCAATTGTTTGTTCTGCCTGTCACGGTGTTGATGGTAACAGCATGATAGACATGTACCCAAAACTTGCTGGACAGCAAGCTACCTACCTGATTAAGCAGCTACATGATTTCCGTAGTGCGGCTAAAACAGGCGGTAAAGAGGGTCGTAACGATCCTATCATGGGTGGTATGGCTCTCATGCTCAGCGACCAAGATATCGAAGATGTCGCTGCATACTACTCTTCACAGACTAAAGCTGTAGTCGAAGTAAAAGATATACCGGCTCTAGGCGAGCAACTCTACAAGGGTGGCGACGTGACTCGCGGAATTACCGCTTGTATCGCATGTCACGGTCCTGAAGGTGCGGGTACTGAGCTAGCAGGTTTCCCTGATATCGGTGGTCAGCATGCCAACTACCTCAAAATACAGCTTAACAAGTTTAGCGATACAAATCGTAACAACGACTTAAATGGCATGATGCAAGACATCGCTAACAAACTTAACAGCGATGATATCGAAGCATTATCTAAATATATATCAAGCCTTAAGTAACTTTAAGCATGTTAAAAAAGGTGGTCACTCCACCTTTTTTAACATCATCACGTTTACCTTTACGTAAACTAACCGCAAAAACATACTTGACAGTGATCACAGATTTAGGTTTAATTAAGCCCGTACCGAGATGAACCCATCTGTTTGTATAAAATATTAAATAATAACTTACAGTTTTCGGTATTTAGTGAAAATTTAAGATATAAGAATAAATACTTTAAATAACAATAATATAATTAAGACCACTCACTAAAAATAACAAGAGTCGTGATTTCGATTGAAGTCCAGGTCAGAATAATTTGTGTAAGGAACTTGGTTAGGAAGGCCATTTAGCTGTAATAGCACTCCCTTAGCAGGTTTAGAGAAAGTTGTTCCGCCGATACCTAGTATCAGTTTTAGAACACTAGCACTAAACCAACAGTAAACCTTAACATGGATGGTTACATTAGGCGTCAAAGATGACGATAGGATTGTGATGTGTCATGAAGACCATCTACGGAAGCTGTGGTCAGGAAGACTCAGGAATATTAAGAAAGCGTCTGGAAGACCAATAACTACATAAGCATGCATGGAAAGCAGACTAAAAAAAGATGGAAATTGACCGGGAAAGTCGCATAGCAAGTACGGATACTTGAAATAAGAATTGGTGTCTTTGACACTTTTTGAAGGCGACAGTCGTACTGTCGCCTTTTTTTATGGCAAATATTACTATTCTGTCCATAGTGAGTAGATTCATACCTATATGCTTAGATGCCCTCTTTGTCACAACGAACATACCTCACTATTTTATCAAGACAGAAAACGCAGTATCTACACCTGTCATCACTGTCACTTGGTATTCTCCGATGCAAACTCTCACCTCCCACCTCAAGTAGAGAGACAAAGGTACCAACTAAGCGCCAGCAAATACCAAAAGCCCCTAAAGCAGTTTTTACTCAGCCTAATACAGCAGATCGCCCAAGAAACCGATCAAGCATTAACCGGACTTAACTTTGGCCGATTAGCTGACAATCAGACACTCGATACAATCAAAGCTCAGGGACATGATTTACGCCAGTATGATCCTTACTTTTCCCCCGACCACAGCCTACTCAAACAAGAATATGACTTTATTTGCTGTTATCGGGTATTCGAGCATTTCCGCTCCCCATTCAAGGAGTGGTCACTGCTATGTAAGCTTTTAAAACCAGGAGCTTGGCTGGCAATAAATACTAAATTACTCACCGAAATCCACGCTTTCGAAAGGTGGCATCACAAGAACAACCTGACTCATGTCAGCTTTTATCAGGCTGTCACCTTCGAGTTTCTAGCCGAGCAGGCAGGTTTTAAGCTATTATTCGCAGCAAATGATCTCATCTTGGTGCAAAAACCATCAGGATCTGATATAAAACGCGGCCAAAGTTCGCTTATTGATCTGTAATCAGCGCATTTATATCTAAATTTGTATTACCAGTTATTGAGAAAAGCCATGTCACACTCTAAGAAAACCCGTAAAGCCAATGAAAATGCGCCTAAGTTATCTCCAAGAACCAAGAAGAGTGAGCGTGTTCTTGAAGGCAAAAAGAAAAAGTCAGGAAACAAGGCAGGTAGCCGTCACAATTCAAATATTGTCGGTGGCAAAGATGGTTCGGCAGCCAGTAGGAAAGATCCACGACATGGCAGCAAGAAGGCAATAAAACTTGATCTTCCAAGCCAGGTCCAAGTGATCGCCCCTAAGAAAGAGCAAGGTCCAAAACTGACCGATGAGCAGAAACTATTTAAGCTCGAAGAAGATCCAAGACTAAACCAACTACTCGATATGCTCGAAGAGGGTAAAGATCTAAGCCAAGACGATCAGAAGTGGCTCAATAAAACACTGAATCAGATAGAAGCACTCATGGAGCGCTTAGGTATCACAGAGGAAGATGATCTTGACCAGGTTGTTCAGTCTACAGCTGCGGTGAGTGATGACGACTTGTTGGACAAGTTTGAATCCGGTGCAGACCTGTTAAAAGACTACCAGAAAAAAGATTAACGCTTAGTTCTCTATTGAAACGGCACCTATTTAGGTGCCCTCTATACCGACAGGGCATGACATGACAACTGCGCTTATAGCCATTGCTTTTATTATCATTACCGCCCTTACAGGCTACGCCACAGTCTTGTTGCTTAAGCTTCGTAAGCAGAGCATCCAAAGAAAGAAGCATCAGCAAGAATTAAAAGACATAAACCAAGCACGCCTAGACGAGCACTTGAACAGCATCCGCTACATTGCGACAGCAATGTTAGAAGAACGCTGCGAACTTTCAGAAGGCGTAATGAGAATAGCTAAACTTTTCAGTATTTTATCTATATCAGAACAAGTAGAACCTCAATATCCGGCTATTTTCAAACATTTTGAGGTGATCCAAGACCACCCCATCATGGCTCAACGAAAAAAGCTGGAGAAGCAACAACGCATGAAGCTGGATTTTGCCCGCATGCGATCCGAAGCCGAACTCGAAGCCGATATTCTTGAAGAAGCGAAACAACTAACCAGTTTTACTCCAAGTCCACTACATTAACTCGGTTAAAATCTCCTACTAAGCAAAGCCTACATAAGTATAAATAGTCCTATCCCGTGAGTCTGTGCACCAAATTTCATAAGAGCGCAGACAAACGCCCTCTTTCGTGGATATTCCCCACCTGAAATTAATTATTCAGCTTCAATTTATACAACATGGATCAAGGTTATTTCACCCATTACCATGCATACTTTACATATTGCTTAACTATTACTCTGGAGGACACGCCTTGAAGCAGCCCACCCAAATTAGTTGGGATCAGTCAATGATCGAAAAATATAATTACAGCGGCCCCCGTTATACTTCTTACCCGACGGCGCTGGAATTCGATGACTCCTTCACCGAAGACAAACTGCTGACTTCGATTAAGAACAGTAAGAGTGATAAGCTTTCTCTCTATATACATATTCCATATTGCGCCAAGCTTTGTTATTACTGTGGCTGTAATAAGGTCATCACTCGCCACCAGCATAAAGCAGATCAGTACCTAGAGTATCTGGCTGCAGAAATTATCAAACGTGCACCTCTGTTTAAGAACTATCTCGTCACTCAGATCCATTGGGGCGGTGGAACCCCGACCTTCCTGCGTCCGGATCAAATCCTTAAGCTATCTGAGCTGATCAAGGCCAATTTCAATATCGCCGAAGTTGGCGAGTACTCCATTGAAGTCGATCCCCGTGAAATTGAACTCACCATGTTAGATACGCTTAAAGAGGCCGGATTTAACCGCATCTCTATCGGCGTTCAGGATTTCAACAAGAAGGTACAGATTGCCGTCAACCGTGAGCAAGATGAGCAGTTCATCTTCGATCTTATGGCAAAAGCCAAAGAGCTGGGCTTCGTATCAACCAACATAGACCTTATCTATGGTCTGCCTCATCAGACACCAGCAACCTTTGCAGAAACCATGCAGCGAGTCTTAGATCTGGACCCGGACCGTCTTTCTGTCTTTAACTATGCTCACCTGCCTTCTCGATTCGCGGCTCAACGTAAGATTAAAGATGAAGATCTAGCCTCACCACAACAGAAACTAGATATGCTACATCAGACAATTGAAACCTTAACTGGTGCCGGTTACCAATATATCGGTATGGATCACTTCGCTAAGCCAGATGATGAACTATCTATCTTGCAAAACGAAGGCAGACTCCACAGAAACTTCCAAGGCTATACCACCCAGGAAGAATGTGACCTATTAGGCTTAGGTGTGTCTTCAATTAGCCAGATAGGCGACTGCTATGCCCAGAACCAGAAAGATATCCGTCCTTACTTCGAGTCTATCGATGCTAATGGTCATGCGTTATGGAAAGGTTGTGGCCTAAACCGTGACGATGAAATTCGCCGCGTGGTGATTAAACAGCTTATCTGTCACTTCGACTTAGACATGGTACAGATCGATGAGAAACTAGGGATTAACTTCGAAGACTACTTCGCCGAAGATTTAATGCTGCTACAAACCTTCATCGACGACAAGCTCGTCGACATCACAGACAGAAAGATCACCATCAGCCCAACAGGCCGATTGTTAATCCGTAATATCTGTATCTGTTTCGATGTCTATTACAGAGAGAAGGCTCGCCAGCAGCAATTTTCAAGGGTGATTTAATTGACAATGAGAGCTGTTTCAATGGCTCTCTAGAAATCATCTGTTTAGAAGCCGGCAATTAGTCGGCTTTTTTGTTCCCTTATTCTGTATATATTTTGTAACTTTTTTTGTATACAGTTTCGTTCGATAACGAGTCTGAGGCATAATCAAGGCATAATAATTAATAATAAGGTCTCTGTAATGCGTAAGCTTTTGCTTTCCGGTTTACTCGCCATTTCTCTCAGCGCTTGCCAAATCAATGCTATCTCCACAGAACACACTCAGTCTACGACATCTACTGAAAGCCTACTAACAACGGGAGTGAGTGATTTAAAGCTTAAATCAATTATTGAGGCCGACTGGAAAATTCAACTCGATAGCAGTCCTTCACTGGCATTTTCCGAAGGTGATGCCAGCGCAGCGGGTAAGCTAGCCGACTTATCACCGGAAAAATTAGATAACATTAATAACCGTAAGCAAACTCTGCTCAACACATTAAAGGGATTAAACAGAGATACCCTCTCGAAAGAGGACAAGATCAATGCCCAGATCCTCCAAGATCAGCTACAGAACAGCATCGATCTCTATAAATATAAAGATCACTACCTTCCCATCACAGCCGAGAGTGGTTTCCATGCTTATATCGCCTCTATTGCCAAGGCTAGATTCACAACTGAGCAAGACTACGAACACTATATTACCAAGTTATCAAACCTACCCAAGTACTTCGCTCAGCAGACCTATTGGCTAAAGCAAGGATTAGACTCAGGGATCACACCACCAAGAGTCACCCTAGATGGTTTCGAAGACAGCATCAGCGCCTTTATGGTTCCAGTGGAAGACAGTGGCTACTTCAAGCCTTTTACTCACTATCCAAAACATTTTAGTCAGGCTCAGAAAGACGAGTTGACAGCGCAAGGCCGCAAAATCATAGAGCAGCAGGTGCTGCCACTTTATCAAGCGTTTTATGATTTCATGACCAAGGAATACATTCCCGGAGCCCGCAAAGATATTGCCAGTGCCAGCCTACCCGATGGCGTCGCCTTCTATGAAAACCGTGTCCGTTACTACACCACTCTCGACATGACATCCGATGAAGTTCACCAACTCGGCCTCAAAGAAGTAAAACGTATCCGAGCAGAAATGCAGACCATTATCGACGATCTCGGTTTCGAGGGCAGTTTCGCCGACTTCTTACACTTTTTGCGTACCGATCCTCAGTTCTATCCTAAAACAGCCGAAGAATTACTCAAGGAAGCGGCCTTTATCGCCAAGAAGGCTGATGCCATGCTACCAAAATACTTTGGTAAGTTGCCCAGAACCCCATATGGCATTCAAGCCGTCCCGGCCGAGATAGCACCTAAATACACCACAGGACGTTACTCAGGTTCTAACCGAGACGATGAACCAGGTTATTACTGGGTCAACACTTACGCCTTAGATAAACGTCCTCTCTATGAACTTGAGGCCCTGACCTTACACGAAGCGGTACCCGGTCATCACCTACAAATCTCGCTCAATAAAGAGTTAACCAAGCTGCCGAACTTCCGCCGTTATAGCTATATCTCGGCCTTTGGTGAAGGCTGGGGACTCTACTCCGAGTATCTGGGTTTAGAGGCTGGTTTTTATCAAGACCCCTACAGTAACTTTGGTCGCCTGACCTATGAAATGTGGCGTGCGGCTCGTCTGGTCGTAGACACAGGCATGCACGCGAAAGGTTGGAGCCGACAGCAGGCACTGGACTTTATGGCCAGTAACACGGCTCTGTCCATGCATAACGTCACTACAGAGATAGACCGCTACATCTCATGGCCAGGCCAAGCCCTGTCATACAAGATTGGCGAACTTACTATCAAACGCCTGCGTGCTCAGGCTGAAAAGGAACTAGGTGAAAAGTTTGATATCAGAGCCTTTCACGATGCCCTCTTAGAAAATGGTTCTGTGCCTATGTCAGTACTGGAGCAACAAGTCGCTGACTTTATCTCCTCAGAAAAAGAGAAAATAGATAACTAAGCCAACAAAATCACGAGTATCCAGTATCTGGGTCTCCTAAGAGTGGTACTCGTGATTCACGGCGGCTTTTTACTCTATGCTACACTGGCAAGTAGCATACATAAGCCCAGTAGATATCATGTCGATAGCCGTCGAATCACAAATGAATAATCAAGTTAACCTTCAAGCTAAGCCGCTCTCCTCTGAGCAGATACTTAATACCCATGAACAGCAAGCTTTCTGGGGTAGAGTGACAGAGTCAGAAGTAAAAACTGATGACAATATCTCTCTCGCCTACATGTATATTGAGCACCCAGACAGTGAACGAGCCATAGTGATCAGCAGCGGGCGAATCGAGTCTTATCTTAAATATAAAGAGCTTATCTTCGACCTCTATAATCAAGGCTACAGTATTTTCGCACTGGATCATCGCGGCCAGGGCTTATCGACTCGTACCACAGCCAACCCCCATCACGGACATATCGATAAATTTAGTACCTACGTCGATGATTTTGCTTTATTTGTCGACACAGTGGTGACGCCTAGACAGTATCGAGAAGTTTTTCTGGTGGGTCACTCCATGGGCGGTGCTATCGGTACTCTGTATATTGACAAGCATCCCAATACTTTCACGGCGGCCGTTTTCTCAGCCCCCATGTACGGCATAAAACTTCCCATAAGCAAAGGTTTTATCCGTTGGCTGGCAAACCTGTTAGACACCAAACAGGGTGAAGAGCCTAACTATATATTGGGTGGTAAGGACTACCACGGCGATGAGTTCGCCAAGAATGATCTGACTAAGAGCCAGGCGCGTTATGAAGATTACCGCAAGCTTTATCAGCAACATCCAGAGCTACAACTTGGCTCGCCAACCAACCATTGGCTAGTCGAATCTATCGACGCCGGTGCCAAAACGGTAAAAGCAGCCAAAGAAACTAAGACGCCAATTTTGATTCTTCAGGCTGATGAGGACACGGTTGTCGATAACTTTGCTCAGTATCATGGTGTAGGAGGCTTGTGCGAACTGATCAATATTCCCAATGCTCGTCATGAAATCTTTATGGAGCAAGATGAAAGTCGCAACTTTGCCATAGAAAAACTACTTAAGTTCTTAGCCTCACACCACACGGGCTAAAATCAAGCACTCACAACCAGCATTAAAAAAGGGAGCTAGGCTCCCTTTGTTCTAACTGGACGTATCCAGCATATGCTTTGCAGTCAAAGCTAGCCCAACTGCCCTGCCACCATCAACTCACGACTCTCAGGGATCTCGTTATATGACAAGACATGCAGCCCTCGGGCAAAGGCCAAGGCGTATCGCGCCAGAATTGGCCTTAGCTGCGGCGAGACGAGCAACATAGGACTGTGACCTTGCTCTTTGGCTTGTGCCAGCAACTGAGGCATCTTCTGCTGTAGTTGAGCAAGCAGCTGAGGTTCCACCGGGAAACTGTCCAGTGACACCTTGCCCTGCTGTTGTGATTGATTAAGCGCCGTGAGCAAGGTCTGTTCCAATTCAGGCGCCAGAGTCAAGACGTTCAACTGCTGCGACGAACCAGCAATAGTGTGCAATATGCTACTACGAAGCGCACAGCGTACGTCGGCAGCGAGTAACACAGGATCTTTACTTTCCTCACTGCAATCGAGCAGAGTCGTGGCTATGGTGCGAATATCTTTGAGGGATACCTGCTCTTTGAGCAAGAGTCGATACACTTTCAACTGTAAAATCGGTGTCAACGCCGTAGAGAGTGATTCCGCCAATTTAGGTGACTGCTTAGCCAAGCGATCACTCAGTGCTATCACATCATCGTGTTGTAACATCTCCGGTAGAGACTCACGAATAAGTTTACTCACATGGGTCGCTATTACAGTGGCGTTATCGACGACAGAATAGCCTAAATTCAAGGCTTTAGCCTTAGTATCCGGCTCTATCCAAAGGGCATCCATCTGATAAGCGGGCTCTTTTGTAATAATGCCATCGACATCACCGAAAACAGGCCCACTCTTAATTGCCATCAACTTTTCGGGCTCTAATTCAGCGGTGATCACCGGGTTACCCATTAAATTAATTTGATAAGCATTAGGTGCCAAGGCTAAATTATCCCGAACACGCACCTCAGATAACAAGAATCCAGCTTGCTCGGACAAGGTCCGCCGAATGCCTGTTAAGCGTTTCTGCAGCTCGGCTCCCTTGCTGCGCTCGACAAGGTGTACCAAACGATAGCCAAGCCTCACCTCAATGAGATCGGTAAAAGGCAATGCTTCCCAGCTTGGCAATGATGGCTCTGATAGACTCTTTTCAAGTTTCTCTTCAATCTTTTCTTCAGGCCTAACCTCTACTCGCTGGCTCAGTTTCCAGGCGGAAAAACCTAAAACAGCAGCAAATGGAAGAAACACCAAGGCTGGCATGCCAGGCACAATACCAAAAATGACCATGATCACAGATGCTGTGGCCAAGGTCTTAGGATTCGCCAATAGCTGCTTACTGAGCTGAGCCGGCATCTCTTCAGCATCTGAAACTCGAGTCACGATTATCGCTGCGGCGGTAGCGAGCAACAAAGATGGGATCTGAGCGACCAATCCATCACCAATCGCCAACAAGGCATAAGTCTTAAAGGCATCACCTGCACTTAAGTCATGCATAAACATACCGATGGCAATACCGCCCAAAATATTGATCACTAAGATCAATATTCCGGCAATAGCATCACCACGAACAAACTTAGAGGCACCATCCATAGAGCCGTAAAAATCTGCCTCTCTGGCAACTTCCTGACGACGAAGTCTCGCCTGATCTTGGCTTAACACCCCAGCATTAAGATCGGCATCAATAGCCATTTGCTTACCGGGTAAGGCATCTAAGGTAAAGCGAGCTGATACCTCAGAGATGCGCTCACCACCTTTAGTGATCACCACAAAGTTTATGATCATCAAGATTAAGAAAATCACCGCACCGACCACATAATTGCCGTCAATGACCACTTCACCGAAGGCCTGGATCACTCTACCTGCAGCGTCTCCCCCTTGATGCCCCTCAATCAGCACGACTCGAGTGGAAGCGACATTCAATGTCAGTCTCATCAAGGTAGCAAGCAGCAAGACTGTCGGAAAAACAGAGAACTCCAACGGCCGCCTTATTGATACCGCAACCAACAAGACCATCACAGACAGGACTATGTTGAAAGTAAAGAGAATATCCAACAACCAGGGCGGCAGCGGAAGGATCACCATAGCAAGAATAGTCAGTAGCATGATAGGTATACCTATATAGCTACGATTTCCTGCAAATGTTCGAGATAACCAATTCATGGAAAGTACCTTTAATCGTGTCTTAAGTGTTTCGGAATAAAAAAGTTTGGTAACGGATCTGGGCGTTTCTTCTTACCATCTCTGGCCGCTTTTATCTGCAGTACGTAGCTCAATACATGGGCTATAGCGATAAAAAGTGCGGCGGGGATCTGTTGCTCAACTTTCGTCGAATAGTAGATAGCACGGGTGAGTGGTGGGAGCTCGATCACCTCAATATCATGCTGCTTGGCAATTTGTCGCATATAGAGGGCGACTTCATCTGTTCCCTTGGTCAATACATAAGGTGCATCGGCCTTTTCAACATCATATTTGAGTGCAACGGCATAATGTGTCGGATTAACCAACAAGACATCGGACTGTGGGATAGCAATTTCTGCTCTAGATCGTCCCATGCGTTGCTGTAATTGACGGATTTTAGCCTTGACCTCAGGTTTCCCATCCTGTTGTTTTTGCTCATCCTTAACATCCTGCCTCGACATCTTAAGCTCATTATGATGATGCCAATATTGATATGGCACATCGATAAACGTGATAACCAGCAGGCCAAGACCCAAATACAAGATCCCAAGCGCCAGCATATTGATGCCCTTGCTCACCGCTTCGTCGATAGGAAGTTGGTTATAGGTGAGTAATACTTGTAAATTATTTTCTAAGAAAATAAACATGATGCCAATAAGCAGGGTGATCTTGAGAATAGACTTAACCAACTCAACCAGAGATTTCACTGAACACATACGGCCAATACCGGCAATGGGATCGATACGACTGTACTTAAAATGGGCATTCTTAAAGCTAAATACCGGTCCACCAGGCATAGCACCTGCAACCATGGCAATAATTGCCACCATAATGAACAAGGGGCCAAGAATATTGAGCATCTCTACCAGAGTCGTACCAAGGTGCTCTAGCATCATACCTGGGCGATCTAACTCCTCTTTAGTGATAGACATATTAAACCGCGCCAATTGAGAAACACGAGCAGCAAACCAATCGGCACTCAGAAATAACATCATAGAACAGCCGATAATAAGCGCCGTAGAGGCCAGATCTTTAGAGCGCGGAACTTGGCCCTCCTCTCTGGCTTTCTTTAATTTCTGCGGTGTCGCCTTCTCAGTTTTACTCTGCCCGGTATTTTTTTTACTCATGTGATCCCCCCGATGAACTGATACATGGCAGATAAAGCTTCCAGACAAAGATCACTGTATCGACTAGGCAAGCCACTAAACGAGAAGAACACACATAACAGGCCCATCAACATGGACATAGGGAAACCGAGAGCGAAAACGTTCAAAGATGGTGCGGCGCGGCTCAATACACCAAAGGTGAGGTTAACCATCAACATGGCCAGTATTGCGGGAATTGCTAACATAAATGCCGACGCGAATAACCAGGCGAACCGGCCAACTAATCCCATCAAGGGCAAATCAAAAATACCAGTGCCGATTGGCCATAATCTAAAGCTATCGACGATAATACCAATTGCAACTAAATGACCATCAAGGGCAAGAAACAACAAGGTGCCATAGAGGAGAAACCATTGGCTTAATATAGGATTTGAGCTGCCATTTGCAGGATCATTCATAATCGCCATTGCCAAGCCCATCTGCATCGACATCATGGCACCAAACAGAGTCATTACATGGATCAAAATATATGTAAATAGCGCTAACATGAAGCCGATTAACAGCTGCTCTATAGCAAGAAATAGTGCTCCAATAGAAATAGCATCCACAGCTGGCACAGGAGGCAACATAGGTGATAACAAGGCAGAGATAAGCACAGCCAATAGTACTCTCACCATAGGCGGGATATAACTGCTACTCAAGAATGGCATTACAATAAAGGCACCCATTATTCGACAAAATGGCCACCAGAATGTTCCTATAAATGCACTGATTTGAACTGAAGTAAGTGAGAGCATAGTTACCCAATAATATGGGGGATCGTCATAAACAGACGATTAAAGAGATCAGAGATCTGTTGTAACAGCCAGGGACCCGAAAACAACACCATCAACAAGGTGAGAACCAGTCTGGGAAGAAAACTTAACGTCTGCTCATTCACCTGAGTTGCCGCTTGAAATACAGCGATTAATAGGCCAACTAACAGACTAGGCACGACGAGTACACCCACCATAGAAACCACAAGAAATATGGCATCGGCGAACATCGAAGTCAGCTCATTTACGTCCATAAATCTACCTTAGACCCGATGCTAACAAGCTAAGTAATGACTCCCAGCCATTGAACAAGACAATTCCACAAACCCCAAGACACAGCAGAAAATAGATCATGTCACCTAGGCTCAACTCTTTTTCTATCTCTCGCAAAATTTCCATCATGTTCACCTAA
Organism: Shewanella psychrophila; assembly: GCF_002005305.1. NCBI lineage: Bacteria > Pseudomonadati > Pseudomonadota > Gammaproteobacteria > Alteromonadales > Shewanellaceae > Shewanella > Shewanella psychrophila. The sequence continues at coordinate 127,804 of NZ_CP014782.1, read as the reverse complement.
TTAGGTTAATAACTAGCTCAAATAATCTTTGGTTCTGCCAGTGACAGCACTAACCAAAGCTCGCCACTAAGGTACCGACTGTCATAGACCAACCATCAACCAGCACAAATACCATCAACTTAAATGGCAAGGAGATAATTAACGGCGATAACATCATCATTCCCATAGACATCAAGACACTGGCCACGACGAGATCGATCACCAAAAAAGGCAGAAAGAGTAAAAAACCTATTTGAAATGCGGTCTTCAGCTCACTCAATACAAATGCCGGCATCAGCACAAAGAAAGGCACCTCATCGGCGGTCAAGGTCACTGGCTCATCGGCTATTTTCAACATCTGCTCGAGATCTGTCTCCCTGGTTTGAGCCAGCATAAATTTCCTGAGGGGCCCTTCACCAATAGAAACAGCCTCATTGAGCTCAATCGCGCCCTGGTCATAGGGTAGATAAGCTTGATCATAAATATCTTGCCCTACAGGCCTCATAATAAATATGGTCAACACCAGAGTGATCCCTATAAGTACCTTATTAGGGGGACTCTGCTGCAAGCCTAACGCCTGACGTAAAATAGCTAATACGACTATGATTCGGGTAAAACTTGTCATCATCATCAGCAGTGCAGGCAGAAAGCTCAGCACTGTCATTAATGCCAATATCTCAAGCTTGATATTCACAGACTGAGATTGATCACCATCATTGAACGTAAATAAGGTTAAACCTTCATTGGCAAACACATTAGGGGCAAACAGACATAAGATGAGCAACAGGACTCGACACATATCAGTCATTCGCTCCGGTTAGACTGATCGCCTCTACCTCTAGCAATCTCACACCATAGCGCCCATTAACCTCAACGACTTCGCCCCGCCCTAGTAGCGCACCGTTAACACGAATATCTAACGGCTCACCAACCATACGATCCAGTGCTACAACGTCCCCCTCTCCCATACGAGTTAATTCACCTAATGACATCTCAGCGCTGGCCAACTCCAACGTGACTTGAACAGGTAACTGCTGAAAAAATGAGATATCTTTTACAGGCTTAGCTTTAACGGCCTCCTGCTCAACGTCCTCATCAGCGAATAAATTATCATCAAGTAGAAAGTCTTCATCTTGTAGCAAAGTTTGTTCTGACACAGTTAGCTCCTAAAAATTTATTATTCAATAGCTTAAAAAATTCACATACATTCAAATAAATCATTGCATCACAATGAAATTAAACAGTTTTCATATCATCTTGCTGAAATATATCTTGGGTTAACTTGGCAACCATTTGGCCTTCATGGGTATGAATCGCAGCGTAAAAAAGCGGTCTTTTCCCTACGGTTACAGGACATCTGGAATGAAGTTTCATAGGCAAAATGTCTCCAGGTTTGAGACCACTGAGGGAAGTAACCGGAGTATTTTGTCGCCCTAGCTCAAGTAGCACTCTTAAAGGGATCTGTTTTAGTCGATACGCTAGCTTTTCTGACAGATCGGAAGTGGCTTGATATTGGCTGGGTTGCTCAGACATCAAGCCTAGCAAGTGTTCTGTCATACAGAACAGCATAGGAGGTGCCATATACTCTTCAGGAAACTTAAGCGCCCAATTTACTGGCGCTTGAATAGGTGTATTATTAGCAACTAGCTCAAGCTCTAAAGCCTCTTCATCTAGCTCAACAGTGGGTAGCATTTTCAGTGCGGCAAGCATAAGCTTTCTGGCCAGCCTAAACTCAGACTGACTAGGTGCTCTTAAAGGAGATTTCAACGGACTAGAAGTACTGCCATAATATGCGCTTGCAAGTTGATCTAACGTGCATCTGTCGATACGCCACCAGGCAAGTAGGGATCTATGATAACTAAGACGAAACCATGCATGTTTTCCTTCTGGCTCTATCGGCTGATCATCGGTCAAAGTTATATTGGTTAACCCATGATGACCTTGGCGGATAATTGGATTTAACACACCATTTGCAGCATCTAGCACTAAACGTTGGCACGACTCAACCTGAACCAGTAACCGACTTCTAGCAAGCTTTTCTTGGATTAACGCCACTGGCCTTACTTTCTCACACTGACTCAACTTCAGTAAATTTGCTTTCGCTGTTGTTTTCATTAAAACCCAACCAAGTAATTAAGTAAGTCTATTAATCAATTAATATGACAAACAAATAAAATGACTACTGCCATATTAATGACGCAACTAAAAAATGACTATCGACATATTTATGGCGCTATTTTAAGTTTTGTAATTAACAAATGTAAATACACGAACACTAACTTAATATAAGTGCAGTTCGATATGTAAAAATAAAATAAGCTATTAAGTCGACACAAAGCACCAATAACTTTAATTGTTTTTTATTTAATTTTTAATTTATTTTCAAAGTTCATCAAAGAAATCAAAATAAGGCAAAAACACAATAAAAACAGCAAGATGCAGAGATGTTACATTATATACCCTTGTATCAAAACTTATCAACACAGTAATAAATAGCGTGTTAAAGCATCAACCAAGGGATATATTCTAATACCATTTCTAATTTCGAAAAAGATAATAGCTGAATTAAATTAGTTCAACTAGCTTATTCTCACAAAATAAATAAATTAATGAGAAAACATTTTACATATTCATTAATTAATGTTTAATTACACTCCGAAAACAAGTCTGATAATAAACTACCCACTGTAAAGATAATATTTTATACAGTTAGTTACTTTGTAGTTTTATATTCTAAAAACAAATGAGAAATAAAACATTGAAAGCATCAGCTCATATATTAATCTTTTCGCTGTTTATTAGTACAAGCCTCTCTAATACAGCAGCAGCTAATATGACTCGCTACCAAACACCGTTTGAACAAGCCATATGGACGTTTAATGGTGACCAGTTTAGCTGCCAGATAGAGCATAAAATAACTGGCTTCGGTAGTATGAAGATGGAAGCGCTTCCAGGTGAAACGCTCAGATTAGAGCTAACGGCTGACTGGCTGACACTCAACCAAACCCAAAGCTCAATTAAGATCACCCCACCCGCCTGGAAAAAAAGCCACACTGCGCTCGGCGAAACACAATTGATATGGCATGGTAATAAGGCCACCAGTAATACCAGTATCAACCCTTTTCTAGAGGCGCTCGAACAAGGCTTTGCCTGGCAGGCGATTATCGACGGCCGTGAAACAGCGTCATATTTGGTCAGTAGTAGTCCGGTAAACACTGGCCAAGTAGCCAACCAATTTAGACTTTGTCGCCATCAACTTTTACCTAAACCTTTCTCTTATGTTCGTAGTGTCGAGCTGCTTTTCAGCTCAGGTTCGAGTCAAATCACAATGGCTCACGAAACCGATCTCGACGCGATCACTCAATATGTGAAAGCTGACAGCTCAATCACTCAAGTGTTAGTCGATGCCCATGCAGATAATAACGGAGAGCACTTAGCAAATTTAGTGCTAAGTAAAGAGAGAGCCGATGAGGTTGCTGCTAGGTTAGTGGAGCTGGGCTTGCCAAAAGGATTAATCCAAGTCAGGCATCACGGTGCCAGGGAACCAAAAGTATCTAACAAGACTCAAGATGGCAGAGACGCTAATCGCCGCGTAATGATCCGTTTAATAAAGCGCCCCAACAAGATCGCTACAAAAAGAACTGCTGGAGTTGAATATGGTTCTTAATCAAATAAGGCTCGTAGATACCTCTCTATCAGCGAGTGAGCTGTCGCAGTTGAAATATCAAGGTTTCGACCTTTGGCAACCGGATGATAAATCCCTCTGGCTGTCTATGATAAATATTTCAAACTGTACAACAGAAGAAGCCATCATAAAGCTAGCTCAACATCCTGCTAGAAATCAGGTGGCACTACTCGATCCAGAACAGACAGAGCTTGCAACCACAGCAATGCAGCATGGCGTTCAAGACTACTTGTTACTTCCTCTGGAAATAGCACAAGTTTGTGCACTTGCACAGAGGTTAAGGCGCCTTGAACAACCGGATTCAGAACTGATAGTCGCATCACCTGTGAGTCGTCAACTCATGATGTTAGCTCACAGAGCAGCGACAACTGAAGCGACAGTATTACTCACAGGAGAGAGTGGCACAGGCAAGGAGCCATTAGCCCGCTATATTCATCGCCACTCTGCCCGAGCCGATAAACCTTTTATCGCGGTCAATTGTGCAGCTATTCCTGAGAGCATCTTAGAGTCGATTCTTTTCGGTCATAACAAGGGAGCTTTTACCGGAGCTACTTGCGATCAACCTGGCAAGTTTGAACTGGCCAATGGCGGCACCCTGCTACTCGATGAGATTGGAGAGATGCCTGCAGTGCTACAAGCTAAGCTTCTTAGAGTATTACAAGAAAGGGAGGTCGAGCGACTGGGGGGGCATAAGTCGATTAAGCTAAATATCCGAGTCATAGCCTCAACCAATAAAAATCTAAAAAAAGCGGTTAAGTCTGGCAGTTTCAGAGAAGATCTGTTTTATCGACTCGATGTTTTACCCTTAAAAATTACGCCATTAAGAGACAGGCGCGCAGACATTCTTCCATTAGCAGCGCATTTTTTACAAAGGTACAAGCACCTTGCAGGTGATCAACAGTGTTATTTCAGCGAACCAGCTAAGCAACGCCTCACTTCTCATAACTGGCCTGGAAATGTGAGGGAGTTGGAAAACACCATTCAACGAGCATTAGTAATGAGAAGAGGTCAGGCACTTCAAGCTGCAGAACTCGGTATTGAAGCAGACTCCTCCCTCAACTGCGGACAAAAAGAGCTGAGTGAGCAAGGGTTAAAAGCCTCTAAACGCCAAGCTGAGTTTCAGTACATTCTGGACACCCTCAGAAAGTTTAATGGTCACCGAATTCAGAGTGCCGACTCTCTAGGTATGACGACCCGTGCCTTGAGATACAAACTAGCGCAAATGCGAGAAGAGGGCATAGATATAGATCTAGCCCTAGGTAAAGCAGCCTAAATATCAATTCATAAATTTGTTTTAGATAGGAAATACAGATGCAAAACTCAACCATTATCAGCCCTCAATCTATGATGAATACCCTAAGTATTCACACTGAGATGGCTAAAGGAGCCATAAAAATCCCTCAAAACCCGAGAGATTTAGGCATACAAGCCCCCTCCTTCACCGAGTTAATGGAGAGTAAGGTCGCGGCGGTAAATACAGATCAAAATGCATCATCAGCTTTAATGAGGGCGGTCGATAGTGGCGAAAGTGATGACTTAGTCGGCGCTATGGTCGCATCTCAAAAGGCAAGTCTTTCGTTTTCAACCATGATTCAGATCCGAAATCGATTAGTTCAGGCCTTTGATGAAGTAATGAAAATGCCCCTCTAACGTCTAAGTTGATCAATTCATAATGAATCAACCCGTTTATCAGTTTTAGAAAAGCCGCAAGCCTATGCGATTTTTTGTAAGGATTAAACAATGTCTACAACTTTAGCTCAACCGAGCCCCGCTATTACAGATGTGTCAGAGAAGAGTGACTTACTCTCGACGGCAAGAAGTAAATGGCAACAGTTTAACAACGGCGACAAGCAAGTACTGATTCTGGCAATACTTGCCAGTGTTGTTGCTTGTGTCATCGTGCTACTTCTTTGGACTGCCAGTCAAGGATATCGCCCACTCTATGGTCATCAGGAGAAAGTTGAAACCTCTGAAATTATCGAAGTTCTCGAAGCTGAAGGCATAAAATATCGACTAGAGGCAAACACCGGACTCGTCTTAGTACAAGAAGATAAGCTAGGAAAGGCACGTATGGTGTTAGCAGCCAGAGGTGTGAAAGCAAGAGTACCATCTGGCATGGAGTCGTTGGATAATTCAAGCATAGGCACCAGCCAATTTATGGAGCAAGCTAAGTATCGCCATAGTCTTGAAGGTGAACTATCCAGAACAATTATGGCACTCAAACCGGTTCGGACGGCTCGGGTACATCTAGCCATTCCTAAGCGCACCCTGTTCATCCGTCAGCAGCCTGAACTACCGTCAGCCTCTGTGATGTTAGACCTTTATGCTGGTAGTAATATCCAACCTAACCAGATAGAAGCGATAGCTAACTTAATCGCAGCAAGTGTCACAGGCATGACACCAGAACATGTTCAAATCGTTGATCAGGAAGGCAACCACCTCAGTTCAGGTCTTGCCATGAATCAAGACATCACTCAGGCAAGAGACAGGCAGCTTAAATATACCCAAGAGCTGGAACAGAGTCTTATCAGCCGCGCATCAAGCATGCTTACTCCAGTGCTGGGCCAGGAAAATTTTCAAGTTCAAATTTCGGCTAAAGTTAACTTTAATCAAGTCGAAGAAACCCGCGAATCTCTGGATCCACAAACAGTAGTCTCACAAGAAAAACAGAGCACAAACGAGACCAATTCAAGCATGGCCATGGGAATTCCAGGAGCCTTGAGTAATCAAGCCCCCACAGCTAATGCCGAGGGTGACGAAAACGGTCGCCGTAATCTAAACCAACAAGAGAGTCGCCAATTTGAAGTTGGCCGCTCGGTCAGACACACGCGTTTTCAACAGATGCAGCTAGAAAACCTCTCAGTCTCTGTTTTATTGAATACCCAAGCCGCCGGCGAAAATGGCTGGAGTGAGGCTCAGCTTTCTCAGCTTGAGGCTATGGTGCAAGACGCCATTGGTTTTACAGCGATGAGAGGCGATCAGTTCAGTATCAATAGCTTCGACTTTGCCCCAGTACAAATAGCAGTATTTGAGCCTGTGCCTTGGTGGCAAACCGAAGGCTATCAAGCCTATCTAAGATACTTTATCGGCGGCCTACTCGGCTTTGGATTAATTCTGTTTGTATTGAGACCACTTGTGTCTCACCTAACTCGAACAGCCGAACCTAAGACTCAGCAAGATGATGCCACAAGTATCCCAGAGTTAGACTCACCATCTCATAGTCAGCTAGCGAATAAGGAACAAGCTAGTGACTCTCAAGCCCTAGCCGATCAGTTGATGGGACTGGATAGAGACATGTCAAACAGTGACTGGATCAGCAATCAAGGTTTACCACCACCAGAATCTCCGCTAACGGTGAAGATGGAACACCTTAGCTTACTCGCGAATCAGGAACCGGCGCGAGTCGCAGAAGTGATAGCCCATTGGATCGGCGACAACGAGAACGACAAATAGCGACAAACCAGAGATCGATAGCTTGGTGTAATAACAGATTAACTGACAGGATAGAGACTGTGAACAAGAGTGAACTTGGAATAAAAATGGACAATCTGGAGCAGGCTGCCATGTTGCTGCTGAGTATGGGTGAGAAAGGTGCCGCTCAAGTAATGTCCCATCTGGACAGAAACGATGTTCAACACTTAAGTCATAAAATGGCGCGTCTATCGAGTATCACTCAGCAAGAAGCCGAGGCAGTATTGGGTCGCTTCTTTATGCGTTATCAGGAGCAATCCGGCATCGCCCGTGCTTCTCGATCATATCTACAAAAAACACTAGATCTTGCACTCGGTGATCGGGTAGCAAAAAGTTTGATCGATAGTATCTATGGTGACGAGATTAAGACATTAGTTAAGCGTCTCGAATGGGTAGATCCTCAGCTACTCGCCAGAGAGATCACCAATGAACACAGCCAACTTCAGGCCGTACTACTCGGGTTATTACCACCTGAAAGCGCAGCCCAAGTGTTACTTAGCTTACCTGAAGCTGGCCAAGATGAGGTTCTGGTGCGTATCGCCAAATTGGGCGAATTAGATAGAGATGTCGTCGATGAGCTCAGACAGCTGGTCGAGCGCTGTATGTTAATTGCTATGGAGAAAAGCCACACTCAAGTCGCCGGTATCCGCCAGGTTGCCGATATCCTTAATCGCTATGAAGGCGATCGGGAGCAGTTGATGGAGATGATCAAGCTTCATGACAGACAGTTAGCCAGTAATGTGGCCGATAACATGTTCGACTTCATCATTCTTGGCCGACAAAAGCCTGAGACGTTGCAGGAGATCATGGCAATTGTTCCACCAGAAATGCTAGCTCTTGCACTCAAAGGCATAGAGACTGAGCTTAAAACCACACTACTGGATGCCCTACCGAAACGTATGTCATCAGCAATTGAGACACAAGTTGATGCTATCGGCGCTGTACCTCTTAGCCAAGCAATTACAGCTCGTAAAGAGATAATGGAACTGGCTAAACAGATGATGGATGACGGTGAAATTGAGTTGCAGTTGTTCGAGGAGCAAGTCGTAGAGTGATGAAAATAACTAGCAATAACCTCATAATCATAGAGCCCCAGCACTTCGAAGAACAGGTGGTTGAGTAATGAAATCTATACAAAAAAGTGTTGACCCTAAATGGCGCTTGAAAAGTGATCTCGCTAGGCGCCACAGATTTAGCCCTCTAATACCCGATCAAACAGCAAAGAACAATGGTGAGCCTGGATGGCAGGATTACCAAGCCGCCTTTGATAAAGGCTACGATGATGGCCTCTCTAAGGGTCATCAGGAGGGATTCGAATCGGGTTCCGAGGAGGGACGTCGAAGCGGCCACGCGAGTGGCTTTAGCCAGGGACGAATAGAAGGCCAACTGAAAGGAAAAGAGGCCATAGATGACCAATTCAACAGTCTTCTTGCTCCTCTTGGTGCACTCAAGTCTTTATTGGAAGATGGCCACCTCAGTCAGGTAAATGCTCAACAGCAGCTTATATTAGATTTGGTACGCCGTGTAGCACAGCAGGTCATTCGTTGTGAACTTACACTGCAGCCACAGCAGATATTATCTCTGGTCGAAGAAACGGTTGCCTCGCTACCCGATACTCGCTCCGAGATAAAGATTCACCTGGAACCAACTGCAGTCGAACGCTTACGAGAACTGGCAGCAGACAAGATTCAAGATTGGACCCTGGTTGAAGACACAAGTATTTCCCCCGGAGGCTGCCGTATTGTCAGTGACAAGTCAGATGCTGACGCATCAGTTGAAACTCGCCTAAATGCCTGCATGGATCAGGTAGAGGCTAAACTTTACACATCTGATACTAATTCCAGTGATAGCCAGCAATCACAAGGGTTAGCTTCAACGGAAAGCATGCCTGAAATTGAGCTTGAGAATGCTTAATACCCAACCCAATAGCGCCGAGATCCTCGACTGGCCAACTATTCCGGTAGCACAAGTATATGGCCGCCTAACACGAGTGAACGGTTTGCTATTAGAAGCCGTTGGCTGCCAATTAGGCATGGGAGACAGGTGTAATATTGAGTGCCGCGATGGACGTTTGGTAGAAGCCGAAGTCGTGGGATTTAACAAAGAAACCCTTTGCTTGATGCCAATAGAACACACATCAGGCTTAATGCCGGGTTCACGGGTGATGCCTGTAGCAGAACAAGCTCAAATCCCGGTTGGAAGTGCCTTATTAGGTCGTGTGATCGATGGTTTAGGTCAGCCTTTAGATCATCTCGGCAAGCTCAATAACACCCAAACAGTTACGCCATCAAATCGCGCTATTAACCCTCTGCAACGAAAGCCGATTCGAGAGCCTTTAGATGTCGGTATTCGTGCCATCAATGCTCTACTGCCCATAGGACGCGGCCAGCGCTTAGGCCTTTTTGCGGGTTCTGGCGTAGGTAAGAGTGTCTTGCTTGGCATGATGACACGCTTCACCGAAGCCGACGTGGTCGTGGTAGCCCTAATCGGCGAACGCGGTCGTGAAGTCAGGGAGTTTATCGAAGAATCTCTGGGTGAAGAGGGCCGTCGTCGAGCGGTTGTGATTGCCGCTCCAGCCGATACCACCCCGTTAATGCGCTTAAGAGCCATGCGTCTTAGCCACCACATAGCCGCCGCCTTTCGGGATCAAGGTAAACAGGTACTACTACTGGTTGACTCGTTGACCCGCTTTGCCCAGGCACAACGTGAGATAGCACTCAGCCTAGGAGAACCACCAGCCACTAAAGGCTATCCACCCTCGGCATTTGCTCAGCTTCCAAGCCTTGTGGAGCTTGCCGGTAATGGCAAACACCCTACTGGAACGTTAACGGCCTTCTACACAGTATTAACCGAAGGTGATGATCAGCAAGATCCTATCGCCGACTCTGCTCGAGCTATCTTAGATGGCCATATCGTACTGAGCCGAAAGCTGGCCGAACAGGGTCACTTCCCCGCCATAGATATTGCCAGCTCGGTGAGTCGATTAGCTAAACAAGTTAGTACCAAGCAAGTGATCAGTTGGGGGCATACATTTAAGCAACTCAATAGCCGCTATAACGACGTCAGAGAATTACTTCCACTGGGCGGTTATCAGGCAGGACATGACCCTAAAATGGATCAGGCCGTTAACGCTTACCCTCAAATGGCTGAGTTTCTACAGCAAGAGATAGAGCAAAAATCTGAATTGACTCAGAGCCTGAATGAACTCGAGCAACTCATCAACCTTATTAAGGCGGACTAATGAAGCAACTATTAATACTCTGTCAGCAAGAAGAAAAAAAGCTCGGCCGACTGGGTAACCAAAGAGCCGATGCCCAAACTAGGGTTACAGAGAATCACAAGCAGCGTCAGGCTATCGATAACATGCTCAATGAATATCATGGCAGTAGCAGCCATAGAGTTAATCCTCTGTTACTGCAAAATAATGCTAACTTGCTCTCCACGTTGAAGCCTTTACAGAACAAGCTCGATAAGCAAGAGGTGCTGCTACAACGGGAACATCAGCGAATGGATGGGCTATGGCGAAGGCAACTCGGACGCCAAAAGGGATTATCCTGGCTCTATGAGCAGCGTAAATCGGAGCAACGTAAAGCTATCGATGCTCAGGAACAAAAGCAGTTAGATGATCTCTCATCGAGATATCAAAACCAGGGATAGCAGGAAGAATTAAGCTAACGCTCCCTATAATCCCTTACTAGCACCGTAATCGACATTTTTCTCGGTATCGCGACTCAGCAGATTATTGATCACAGTCTGTTGAGACACCAATAATTTACCATTCGCTTCATTGGCCTGCTGGCTTTCTTTGACCAGCGCTAACAAATTCTCCCATAGCAAGTTAACCTGCAGTGAACTTTGTTTAGGTAGCTTATCGATCAGCTTCTTCATACCATTAGCATCTTCACTAAAGCCTAACTGATTTAGTGCATCACTGCGTTTTTTAGCTTTCACCATTAGCTCATCACAGAGCCGAGTCTGATGTTGATTATGATGCTTAAGGCCATCATTATCTCGTCGCTGCATTAGCTCACGTTGCCGATTGAGCAAGCTCTTTAGCTGCTTATAGCCTTCGATATCCTGTCGAATACCACGAACAAGTATTTGAAGTATCTCTCTTTTAGAACTCATAAACAGACCCGCTTTAACCGTGCTGCTGCAACATAGCCTCAGAGATCGCATCCAGATCTAGCTTAAATGTCCCCGATTTTAATGATTGACGAATTTCATCAATTCTTGCCTGATCAACGTCTTCAAGTATCTCAAGTTCCAATTGAGAGCCTGCCAGTAATTGCCAATCATCACTGACAACTTTATGTTCAGCTTGTATCGATTTCTCTGGGTTATCTTGCTTCACCAGGGGCAGTACCTGATCCTTCTTAGTACTAATTTCAGTGCTGATAGCACTGTTTATCTTTTGAATTTCCATCTGTTTCACCGAAAGTAATGGTCGTTACTCCCTTAAAGCGACCCAAAAGCATCTAGACTAAAAAAACAAGAAGCAAATACTCATAAATAAGGCAGACTTTATAGCAGCTATAGCATTGAATATTAAAACTGCGTCGCCACCCGGCCTTTGGCGGTTGGATAAGCGGTGATGACCTTGCCAGAACTTAAGTTTTTTACCCTAATCGCCTGCCCCTCTCCACCAGACTCCAGAGCTTCCCCCTTCATGTTGGCATAGAAACCATCGCTTCGAGCCTCGATAATGACCTTATCCCCAATATTTACCCACTGTGGTGCACTAAGACTTTGAACTTGTATCGCCTTGTGACGACGCAGACCTCGGATCACCTGCCGACCAACTATCTCATCGAGTCGAGTCGCTAGATTTCTGTCAGAGGAACGAAGGGTGATCGACAGCCAATCCAGATCACTCCTACTCACCAATTCACCCCGCTTCATCGCTCGGTTAGCAACAGGGATCGAAACCCTTACCTTGACATTGGCACGTACAAACATAGACCAACCTTGGGGACGACATTCAATACGTCTCTGAATATTGCCAAAAGCAAGCCCAGTAGCTCCATCTATCGTCAAAGCGTCAGAACAAACCTCTAAATTTGCCGCTCCGGAAGGCACCCTAATAGCAACTTCATGATGCAGGCTTTTCACTCCACTCTGCTGCTGCCACTGCTTAAGCTCCCGGGCAATCAGCTGAGTAAATTCAGCCTCGATTTGTTCATTGACCGATAAGACACTTCCCAGTGACAAAGATAGCGGAAGCAGAGACGACAACAAGATAAACAAACAGGAAAGAAGAGTTCCGTTCCACTTATAAAAACAACTGCAAGCCATTAAAAAACCTCAACAAACATAATTGGCACGTAATTTGTAACGTAGCAACAACAAGAAAGAAACCGAACATACACTACTAGGAGTCGCGATGGCTATCAACCTCGATGCCGCACTTGGCATACACCCACAAACACTCGATTTTCGCGTCGAGCGTAGCAAGATGCTGGCAGGTAATCTAGCCAACGCTGAGACCCCTGGCTACAAGGCCAGAGATCTCGACTTCAAGACTGTAATGACTCAGATCAATGCGGGAATGGGCCACGATAGAAGTTATCAAGCAGCCTACCGAGTGCCCTATCAGACATCCGGGGATCAAAATACCGTTGAGCTAGGTAAAGAGCAGGCTAGATACTCGCGAAATGCGATGGACTACCAAACCAGTCTCACATTTCTCAACATGAAAATTTCCGGGCTTAAGTCCGCCATCGAAGGCCAGTAGGAGCTGTAACTATGTCTTTTGGAGAGATCTACGATATTGCAGGTGCAGGCATGCACGCTCAAACAATACGTCTCAACACAGTCGCGAGTAATCTAGCAAACGCAGGTGCTGCCGCTGAAACACCGGAAACAGCATTCAGAGCACTCAAGCCCGTGTTCTCAACCATCTACAAACAAACTCAGGAAGGGCAACTTTCGGGTGCCCATGTGGAAGTCTCTGCCATTGTCGAAGCCGATGCACCATTGGATATGCGTTATGAGCCAAACCATCCCTACGCCGATGAGCAAGGTTATGTGGCTTATTCGAATGTGAACACAGTCGATGAAATGGCCGACATGATGGCTGCGAGTCGATCTTTCGAAACCAATGTAGAAGTGATGAACCGTGCCCGCTCTATGCAGCAGGGTCTGCTGCAATTAGGAAGCAATTAAGATGAGTATCAATACTGTTTCAAATCAAAATGAAACCAAGCAGAGTAACAATCCGGAGATAAAAGCATCCTCAGGTGGAGCCACACAATCGACCAGCACTAGCTCGTCAGATGGTAATGCAGCAACAATCAAAAATGATTTTTTAACCTTGATGCTCGCCTCTATTCAAAATCAGGATCCGACTAGCCCCATAGATAATAATGAGTTTGTCACCCAGATGGCGCAAATATCTCAAGTAGAAAGTCTGGAGATGATGCGAGCCAATCAGGGGATGAGCATGATCATGATGGAGAACCTAGGCATAGTGCAATCGGCGCAGTTGATTGGTAAAAGTGCCATGGTCCCGGCCTCTGAGTTTGAGATCGATACAGACGCTATTGATGGCAAGATCTATCTTGAGAATACCACTGAAGAGCTAACGCTAGAGATCACCGATAAAGATGGTGAAGTGGTCGCCACTATCGATTTAGGTTCACAGGAAACTGGTGACATCGCTTTCACCATAGATCCTGACAAATTAGACCTACCTCCAGGCGAGTATGCCATCAAAGCTAAGGCTACCGATGGCGAAGATACCCTCACCGCCGATACCTTCATCAAGGCTACCATAGAAAAAGTCCACTTCGTCAGTGCATCCGGCGTGATGATGGCTGAGCTTGGTAATGGCTTAGGCACAGTATCAGTATTGGATATATCTGAAGTTTCATAACATTACGTTAGCTAAAGATTAAAAGCACAATAACGATTAATTCAAGGATAAACCGAATGTCATTTAATATTGCACTGAGTGGATTGCAAGCAACCACCCAAGATCTTAATACCATAAGTAACAATATCGCCAACTCATCAACCGTTGGTTTCAGAGGTGGTCGCAGCGAGTTTTCAGCCATCTATAACGGCGGTCAACCCGGTGGTGTCAACGTCATGTCCACCAGCCAGAACTTCTCCATGGGCGGTGGCTTAGCCTATACGGGTCGCGAGCTGGATATGGGCATCGAAGGCGATGGCTTCTTTATGTTGTCAGCCACTGATGGTACTACGCTCTACTCCAGAGCGGGTATGTTCAACCAAGATGCAGACGGTTATGTGGTCGATCCTGCCGGTAACCGGGTTCAAGGCTATACAGTGGGTGCTAATGGTCAGCTACAGACGGGTAATGTGAGTGATCTACAGGTTCACTCGGGTTCACTCGCGGCAAAAGCGACCACCAACATAGGTCAGGTCTCTAATTTAGATGCCCGAGTCGAAAAAATTGATCAAACGGCAAATCCATTCGATGCTGATGATGCCTCGACTTACCACTCATCGGGTACTGTCACGGCTTATGACTCTTTAGGTAAAGAACATGCTTTGACCCAATATTATGTCAAAACCGGCGATAACCAATGGCAGGTTCACTACATGATGGACGGTGAAGAAGTCACTCCACCGGGTGGTCACTCTTTGGAGTTTGATTCTGACGGTAACCTGATAACCGGTGACAGCCTGACTCTTAATATTGCCGACCCAGATATTGTCGGCGGCGCATCAGCCCTGAGTCTCGCACTTAGCTATGACAAGAGCACCCAATACGCCTCTGATTACAACAACTCCAGTCTGACACAAAATGGCTATACTTCGGGCGACCTTAACGGCATACGCATCGATGAAGACGGCATACTTTTTGGCACTTATACCAATGGACAGGAGCAAACCCAAGGCCAGGTGGTATTGGCATCATTCAACAATCCTAACGGCCTTACACCGGCCAGCCAAAACGCCTGGACCGCCACTAATGCCGCTGGCCAGCCCATGATAGGCACTCCGGGAACAGGAACCTTCGGTGCTGTTTTCGGCGGCTACCTCGAAGGCTCTAATGTCGACCAAACGGCAGAGATGGTTAACCTGATGACTGCCCAGCGCAACTATCAATCAAATGCCAAAGTTCTACAGACCAATGCCAGCATGCAGCAATCACTGCTTAATGCCATTTAAAGGATCTGACCATGGATAAGATGCTATACACGGCGGCAACGGGGGCGGCTAGGGTTATGGAAGCACAAACCATACGTGCCAATAACTTAGCCAACGCCGAAACCACTGGATTTAAGGCCGACCTTGAGCGCGTCAATGCCAAGGTACTCGCTCCTACGGGAAACAGTCTGCACACACGGGTGATGGCGCAAACCGAGAGTAGTGGCTTTAGCCAACAAGCTGGTGCGATGAACCCCACAGGCAGAACCTTAGACCTTGCCATTCGTGATCAAGGCTTGTTTACCGTGATGACAGAACAAGGGGAAGCTTACACCCGCTCCGGCAATCTGGTTCCCGATACCAATGGTCAACTCACCATAGATGGCCGGCCTGTGGCTGGCATCGATGGCCCCATAGTTCTACCCGAATATCGACAACTCTTTATCGGTGATGATGGCAGGATCAGCGTAGTTGCAGCCGAAGGCGGCATCATCGAAGAGGTGGGTCTACTCAAGTTGGTCAAGCCTGAACTGAATGCCGTAGATAAAGGACTGGACGGCATGTTTTACAGCCGTGACGGTAACATCTTACCAGCCAGTGAAGAAGTACGAGTAGACAGTGGCTTCTTAGAAGCCAGTAACGTCAATGCGGTCAATGAACTCATCGCTTCAATGGATCTCAGTCGCCAATTTGAAGTTCAGGTCAAACTAATGAAGACCGCAGAAAAGTTAGCCGAAGCAGGTAACAGGTTGATCCGTAACGCCTAAGAGATAGGCACATTTATCAGTTAAAGAATTAAGGAATAAAAATGCAATCCTCGTTATGGGTGAGTAAAACCGGCCTCACGGCTCAAGATATCAAGATGACCACCATAGCCAACAACCTGGCAAACGTGAATACCACAGGATTTAAGCGTGATCGTGTGGCATTCAACGATCTCTTCTATCAGACACAGCGTCAACCAGGCGGTCAGGTCGATGAACTGAACGAGTTGCCTGCAGGCCTGCAGCTTGGAACTGGTACTCGAGTAGCAGGCACCCAGAAAGTATTTACCACTGGCGACCTGCTAACCACCAATCAACAACTTGACCTTGCCATCGAAGGTCAAGGTTTCTTCCAGATAGAGGAACCAAATGGTGAATTGTCATTTACCCGAGACGGCCAATTCTATCGTAACAGCGACGGCTTGATGGTGACTTCACAAGGCTTACCTCTAGTTCCCAATATCGAGATCCCTGAAGATGCACAAACCATCACAATCGCCACAGATGGTGTAGTCAGTGCACAGATCTCGGGTCAAGCAGAATCCCAGGAGTTGGGGCAGATCACCTTGGCAAACTTCACCAATCCTGCGGGATTAGAGTCTCGCGGCGATAACCTTTACCGTGAAACGGGTGCCTCAGGAGCAGCAATTGAAGGTGTAGCAGGCGATCAGGCCATCGGCCAGCTACGCCAGGGGGCTCTTGAAGGTTCCAACGTTAACGTGGTTGAAGAGATGGTTGAAATGATCTCGACTCAACGTGCCTATGAGATGAATGCCAAGGTGGTATCCGCCTCAGATGACATGTTGAAGTTCCTCAATCAGGCGCTTTAAGCCTTTTATTCAATTAGATAGATAAGGACAACAGATGCGCCACTTATGGATAGGGATGTTATTACTTTTATCTGGATGTATCTCTCACTTCCCTGAGCCAGAGACCAAGCCGGGAGAACCTGAATGGGCACCGCCAGAGATTGACTATAGCCTACCGGACGCGAAAGACGGCAGTGTTTACAGACATGGTTATATGCTAACCCTGTTCAAAGATAAACGTGCCTTCAGAGAGGGAGATATTCTCACAGTCGCTCTGGATGAAAAAACCTACTCCAGTAAGCGAGCCGATACTAAGGCAAACAAAGAGCAAGATATGTCTCTCGGCGGCCAAGCCTCTACGGGCAGTGAAAGCTTCAGTGGAAGTGGCAGTGGCGCAGCTTCCCGTGGCTTTAGAGGGTCAGGTTCTAGCACTCAACAGAACCAACTCTCGGGTTCTATCACGGTAACTGTCGCCAAAGTGCTCCCCAACGGCGCCTTACTTATACGTGGCGAGAAGTGGTTGAGGCTCAATCAGGGAGATGAATACCTGCGTTTGTTAGGGCTTATCCGCACCGATGATATCGGTAACGATAACACCATATCCTCACAGAGAATCGCCGATGCTCGTATCATCTATGGCGGCCAAGGTGCAATAGCCGACAGTAACGCCATGGGATGGGCTGCACGATACTTTAATAGCCCCTGGTTCCCCCTATGAAGCAAGAAAATATCCATGCAAAACAAGATATACAGAACACTTCTAAGCAAGAATCTTGCTTACAGCTTTCACTTGCAACAAGGGTGAGTCAATGAGACAGATCAGTCTATTTATTGCGAGTGTGACCCTCGTATTTGCCATCAATCATACGCCAGTTCAAGCCACAGGTCAGACTCGATACTTGATGGATATTGTCGATGTGCAAGGCATACGTGATAACCAGCTTGTTGGTTATGGTTTAGTTGTCGGCCTAGATGGCACGGGTGACAGAACCCAAGTTCGATTTACCAGCCAGTCTATCGTCAACATGCTCAAACAATTTGGCGTTCAGGTCGATGGAAGAATCGACCCTAAGCTAAAGAACGTGGCAGCTGTTGCGGTGCACGCCACAGTACCACCACTTGCCAGCCCGGGGCAGACTATCGATATAACGGTCTCATCCTTAGGAGATGCTAAGAGCCTACGTGGCGGTACACTCTTGATGACCCCGTTAAGGGCGGTCGATGGTGAGATCTACGCCGTCGGTCAGGGTAACTTAGTAGTAGGCGGCGTATCGGCTCAAGGACGTAACGGCACTTCGGTCACTATCAATGTGCCAACTGTCGGCAATATTCCCAATGGTGCCCTGTTGGAAGCCCCGATGGAGAGTAACTTCAATGACAATGAGGAGATAGTCCTTAATCTCAGGGCCCCAAGCTTTATGACCGCTCGCAATATAGAGCGCCAGGTCAACGCCCTATTTGGGCCGGATGTTGCTCAGGCCGACAGTAGCGCTAAAGTAAGGATCCGGGCACCACAATCAAATAGAGAACGTGTCACCTTTATGTCGATGCTCGAAGAGTTGCAGATAGAACAAGGCCGAAAATCCCCTCGCGTTGTCTTCAATAGTCGAACTGGCACTGTGGTCATGGGTGGAGATGTCGTCGTCAGAAAAGCCGCTGTAAGCCATGGTAATCTGACTGTATCTATCATAGAACAGGAATATGTTAGCCAGCCGAATGCACCAATGTGGGGACAGGGCCAAGGTGAAACTGTAGTAATTTCAGACAGTAAGGTCGATATTGACACCGGAGATGGTCACATGTTTGTCTGGCCTGAAGGCATAGCATTAGAGGAAGTCGTCAGGGCTGTAAACAGTTTAGGGGCCTCCCCTATGGATCTAATGGCAATACTTCAGGCACTGGATGAAGCGGGCGCCCTGGAAGCTGAACTGGTGGTTATATAATGAAGTTAGAAAATTCCCATAGTTACCTTAACAACCTCAACGCAGGCGATTTGATCAAGGCCAATGGTGAACATGGCGCTCTCGAGCTGGTTAGCCAGCAATTCGAAGCTCAATTTTTACAAAATGTGCTTAAGCAGATGCGCAGTGCATCAGACGTAATGGCCGACAGTGATAGTCCACTCTCTTCGCAGAATGATGGCATGTATCGAGATTGGCATGACGCCGAACTTGCAGGACGCCTCAGTCAGATGCAAAGCACGGGCCTTGCCAGCGTTATGACAAAACAATTAAGCGTCGGTCTTAAGTCGCAACCCACAGCAGTCGCCTCTACACAAGAGACCCCATTAAGTGAAGCGGCTAACTCGGCTCAGTTTAATGGGAACAGTGGCTCAACAATGGCGATGCAACCCGCACTTATTGTGCCTCAATTAACCAATACAAACGATAAGTAGAGACGCCTTACACTCGCTGACTTCTGCTACCTATAAATTTAACAGATAAGGAAACCCTATGAGCATGCTTAATATCGGCATGTCAGGACTGACATCGAGTATGGCGGCCCTGAATGCAACCTCAAATAATGTCGCCAATGCCATGGTACCTGGTTACTCTCGCCAGCAGGTGATGATGAGCTCTGTAGGCGGCGGTATCTATGGTAGCGGAGCCGGCGTTCAGGTCGATGGGGTACGCCGGATCTCAGATCAATATGAAGTTGCGCAGCTATGGAACACCACCAGCGGTGTGGGTTATGCCCGAGTCACAAATAGTTACTACAGTCAGGTGGAGCAGATCTTCGGCTCTAAAGGCAATAATATCTCTTACGGCCTAGATCAACTCTTTGCCTCACTAAACTCATCACTAGAGCAACCCAGTGATATTGCCTATCGTCAGGGTGCTTTGAGTGAAGCTAAGGCTATGGGACAGAGATTCAACTCCATCAGCCACTCGCTCAATTCACAACTTTCACAGATTGAGGGACAGATAGGTGCATCGGCTAAAGAGATTAACTCCCAGCTCGAATCTATTGCTAAATTTAACCAAGAAATTCAGCGCTCCGGTACCGATATTCCAGCTTCACTGCTCGATGCCAGAGATGCGGCGATAGATGATCTGGCTCAACTGGTTGATATCAGAGTCACCGAAGAATCAAATGGCATGGTCAATATCTCCCTGGCCCAGGGTCAGCCACTGCTCTCAGGCACTACCGCTTCGACACTGGAAGTAAAGCCAGATCCAAGTAATCCAGCCCTAAGCACCGTCACGATTAAGTTTGGCGATTCCAGCTTCCCGTTAGATGAGAACGTAGGTGGTAGCTTAGGCGCCATGCTCGATTACCGTGATAATAGCCTGCTGGAATCCATGGCATTTAACGATGAACTAGCGATGACTTTTGCCGATGAGTTCAATGCCATTCTTGCTGGCGGTACCGATCTTAACGGTGGTACCGATCTTAACGGTGGTACACCGACACAAGACCTCTTTACCTATGACCCTAATAATCCAGCTGGCAGCATCAAGGTAACCGAAGGTTTTACCGCAGAGATGCTTGCTTTCGGTCAAGGTGATGGGCCTGGAGATAACAGCAACCTAAAAGAGCTAATCGAGCTGGCTAACACTGAGTTTACCTTCGGCTCTATCGATGTAACGACTTCTATGGGAGATGCCTATTCGAGCATGGTGGGCAAACTAGGCTCCGAATCGAGACAGGCTCAGGTCAGTGAAGACACCGCCATCAGCCTTCAGATGGAGGCGCAGGCACAATGGGCCAGCACCAGTGGAGTCAATATGGATGAAGAGGCTGTAAACCTCATTATCTATCAACAGAGTTATCAAGCTAATGCCAAGGTAATCGCCACCGCCGATCAACTGTTTCAAACCATAGTCAACATTTAACCCGTCGGCGCAGCTGCCCACCACTTAAGTATGGGCTTTTGAATCAGATTTAAGGAATACACAATGAGAGTCAGTACCCACAACCTCTATGCCAGTAACTTACATAACCTGCAAAATTCTACCGCTGATATCGCACGCCTCAATCAGATGATGGCAACGGGCAAGTCTATTTTACGCCCGTCCGATGATCCTATTGGTTCGGTCAAAGTCATAGCCAGCCAACGTGAAGTCGCAGCCACCGAGCAGTACCTTAAAAATATCAACTCGCTGAGCACGAGTTTCGATCGTGCAGAGACCAATTTATCTTCCATGGTGGAGATAGAGTCCAGAATGCGCGAAGTAACATTAGCGGCGAGTAATGGTTCGCTATCCCCAGAAGACAGAGCTGCTTACGGTGCAGAGCTGGAAGAGTTGCTTGAAACATTCGTTGGCATGGCCAACGCGCAGGATGATGGCGGAAACTATATCTTCTCCGGGAACCAGACTGGCACAGCGCCTATAGCCCAAGATGCCAGCGGCAACTATATCTATCAAGGCGATAATAATCACAGAGAGGTACAGACCTCTGGCTCATCCTGGATGACAGCAAACGTCACCGCAGAGCAGTTTTTGTTCTCGAACGGTAGTGCAGATATCCTCAATCAGACTCAAGAATTTATCGATGTGCTTAAAGACCCAAGTTTAGCCCCCGGAGAACCTGGATTTGATAACGTATCTAAGGCCATGATGGAGACATTAAATGACACATTATCCAGTATCAGCGGCGCGATTACCGATATAGGGGGTAAGCAGAAGAGCCTGATGTTGATGGAAGAATCCCATGAAGAGATGATTCTCTTTAATGAGGAGGTGATCGGTGAAACTGAAGGTTTGGATTATGCCCAGGCAACGGCTGAGTTTAATCTGAAGTTAACCACACTACAGGTGACACAGCAGACCTTCGTGCAGATCACCCAACTCACTCTCTTCAGTCAGATTTAACAAGGAAAAAGCAGATGGCTATGGTAACTGGAGTCTCAGATGCGCTAAGTGTTCAACACCGTAGCCAGCCTCTCAGCGCGCCGATTAACGATCGGCAGGCACAAAGTCAGCTCGAGCCGAATCATAAATCCAATATCCCGACACACAGGCTAGAGAGCTACTCCCGCTGGGCAAAAGTAACTCAAGGCCAGCATAAGGTCTCAGCCTCTCAAGTTGCCGAACAAGGCCTTAGGCAGATAACCCATATCCTGAAGCAGCTCAAGAAACAGACTCAAAAAGCACTGAGCGTTGAGGGCAGCTTACAAACAGAAAAAGCCAATATGGCTAAAAGGATACAGAATCAGCTAACAAAGCTAAAGGTCGAGTATCAAGACACACCACTTATAGATCATCAACTGAACCTGATCACACCAAGTCGCCCGGCAGCGCAACGAGAGTTCACGATGAAATCCGTGGATCTCGCGAGCACTAAGCCAAGAGATGAATACATTCAGCTACAGCACAACCAAAAAAATGCCAGTGTTTTTCTCCCGGCAAAAACTCCTAGTCAACAGCTCAGAGAGCAACTTGCCCTGGGGATGAAAGTCCTTGGCATCGATGTCTTCACACACAAAGATAGCCCATCGACACAAGAAACCATTTTTTCGACCAATGATAAGCAGTGGCAACAACTAAAAAACGGCATAATGATGACAGGTCAAGGCCAACGACTACCAGCCGGGGAAGCCAGAAATATCAAATTGGATGAAAAACTCTCCTGGCAAGATCCAAGAGAATGGAAATTTACCAGTAATGATGAGCTCAGACAGGCCATAGCCAAGATCAATAAGTCTCTGCATAAAGTCGATCAACAACTCAGGGATCTTACCGAAGCCAAGCTAAAGGTGCAGCGTCAGCTAGACAAAATCAACCGCAGCCACAACAGTGATAACTTGGTCATCGAGACCTTACAAACCTTAGATTCAGTAATGCAAGCCAACCCATTTTCTAAACAGATGACGTCTATCATGGCTCAGGCCAATGTTACACGCGCCCATGTCTCTTCATTACTGAAATAACCATGTCTCTCCCTAATTGATAACTTGATTCATTCAACCGGCCTAGCGCCGGTTTTTTATATGTGAATATCCCGCACATCGAAATACCAATTGCATTAGGTATCTGACCATTCTGCGGGAGTTCAAAGCGCTGTAGGCAAGGCTGGGGCTTGAAGCAAAAGTTGTTCTCGGCTCTGGCATCCTGTTTCGCCCTAACTTCTGCTTTTTGCATTTATTATTTTTAACTATTTTTCTATCCGAGAGTTCAGTTTCAAATCAGGGCGTCGTTTTAACAAATATGAGACACAACGAATTATTTAACTTTTGTTCTCTCCTAGCTAAACACGCTTTAGTGCTTAGCTGGAACGGAAGCTGAATAACACTAAAAATACTTGGAGAATTAACCATGTTATCTGTTCATACTAACTATGCTTCTAACGTCGCTCAAAATGCTGTAAACAAAAATAACAGCTTACTTACCACTTCTATGGAGCGCCTATCTACTGGTCTTCGCATCAACAGCGCAGCCGATGATGCTGCAGGCCTGCAGATCGCTAATCGCTTGAACTCTAACGTTACCGGTATGGAAACGGCTAACCGTAACATTTCAGACGCTACCTCTATGCTACAAACAGCCGATGGTGCACTGGACGAGCTAACAACTATCGCTAATCGTCAGCAAGAGCTTGCAACACAAGCGGCTAATGGCGTGAACTCACAACAAGATCTTGCAGCGCTTGAGTCTGAGTACAACGCGCTAAACTCTGAAATAACTCGTATCGTCGACAACACTGAGTTTGCCGGTAATAACCTTTTTGACACAGCCACCGGTGCACTTACTTCGGGTACAGGTGTTAAGTTCCAGATTGGTGCCGGTGCCACTGAGCAGCTAGACGTTAAGATCAACGGTGGTTACGCAGTAGCAGATGTTGATTGGGGTGGTACACCTGCTGTACCAGGTACACCTGCTGTACCTGGTGCAGACGACCCAACAGATGCTATCACAGCAGTAAAATCTTTCACTGATGCCGTTGGAGAAGATCGCTCAACTCTTGGTGCTAACATCAACCGCCTAGGTCATACATCATCTAACCTATCTAACATCACTGAAAACACTAAGTCCGCTGCTGGCCGTATCATGGACACAGATTTCGCCGTTGAAACTGCCAACATGACTAAGAACCAGCTACTTGTTCAAGCCGGTACTAGCATCCTATCTTCTGCCAACCAGAACACTGGTTTGGTTATGGGTCTGCTATAAACCCTGCTCTTCGTTAAACCTTACTCTTCAACATAGAGTATCGATTTATCAAACATCAAAAAGGAGCCTAACGGCTCCTTTTCATTTATTTTTCTCTGCTAACTGCATTCAGTGTTTCGTTAGTCACAAAGAATTGTTCAATCTATCCATCTTACACTTCATCTCTTTGAACTAGCGTCGCTTTATTTATTTAGCGAATGCCTAACGGTCAGCAAGTTAAAGCGGAAGCCTTGCTTCCTTCAATCATTCCATTTTCGGAAAACTTTTAGATTAGATGAATCAAGAGTAAAAGCTAACATGTTGAAAATTAACAACTTAACTTTTGGCATAAAGATTGCCATACCCCTTTAACAGGAGGAGTCACAATGATATCAGGTATGAGTGCCGCCCAGTTCGCCGAACAGATAATTATGGCCGAACGTATGGGTAAAGATCAGCTCTATAAAAATCAAATGGATCGTTATCAAGCCCAGCTTGATGCCTACAGCGTGCTGGAAAAAAGCTTAAATAGCATGACCAGTAAGCTGGATAAGATCGATAGCGATGCCTTCGATGAAAAAACGGTATCTGTCAGTGATGATAATGCCTCCGTTACCGTGGGCTCAGATGCGCCAGAAGGTAACTATGAATTATTAGTAAAACAACTTGCTCAGGCTCATCAACTAACAAAAAACTTTGCCAGTGAAGACGCCACCGGCCTGCCTACTAGTGGTGACTTCACCATAGAGATTGCAGGCGAAACACTCACCTTAGATATGGGCGCAATCAATGGTGATGGCAGTATCACCATCAGTCAATTCAGAGACCATATCAATAACCACGCGGATAACCCTGGTGTACAGGCATCCCTGGTACGCACTGGTGGCAGTGTTGAGTTTATGCTGACCTCTACAGAAACGGGAACAGCAAGTGAGATAACCGTGCTTGATAACGGTACTGACTTTGGTATGACCGAGCGCCGCAAAGCTCAAGATGCATTAGCAGAGCTCAATGGCATCGAAATTAAAAGCAGCAGTAATTACCTTGAAAATGTCATCGATGGCATGACCGTAGAGCTCAAAAAAGTCCACGAATCAGGGCAACCGAGCATTATCACTGTAGGCACAGACTTTGAGTCCAGTGAGCAGGCGGTAAAAGATTTTGTCGACGCTTTTAATCTATTGATGGATCAGGTCAATAAGCTCACTCGCACCATGGGCAGTGAAGTGGCCGATGAAATCAATGATAAGAAAAAAGACGATGACGATGACGATGATGATGACGACTCATCGTCCGGCAATAGCTCGATAACTGAAGATCAACTCGGCGTCTTAAAAGGCGACTCCAGTGTACGCATGCTGCAAAATAACATGAGGCAAGCGGCATTCGTAGCGTCGCCAAATGGAATGCGTCTATCGGATATCGGCATCGAGATGACCCGTGACGGCAAGCTCAAGATCGACGACGACAAGCTTTCGGAAGCCCTAAAGAGTGATCCCTCGGCCGTTAAGGCCATGTTCACTGATGACAAAGGTTACGTCAGTCGACTCGACGACATAATCGACCCTTTCACAAAATCCGATGGTTACCTGGATCTTAAGCAAGGCAACCTGGATAAGCAGGTGTCTCGCATTGAGGACAATATGGAACGCCATGACTACCACATGCAGCAAAGGTATCAGGTTTACCTGGCCCAGTTTACTGCAATGGAAGCCAATATTATGAAAATGAGTTCAGCCAGCGGGCTGTTTTAACTAAGGAAACCAAACACTATGTTGAATGAGCATGATCCCTTCAGCGCTTATAAACAGACCACTCTCGATGCCAGAGCTGCAGCTGCAAACCCCCATGAAATGGTGCGCATGTTACTCGACGGACTACTCGAGGAGATGGAACGCACCCGAGGCTTTATGGAGCGAAGAAGCTTCGAAGATAAAGGGAAGAGCGTCAATAAGTGCCTCAACATAGTGCATGGTCTCGATTCCATGTTGGATCTTGAGAATGGCGGTGAAGTAGCAACCAGCCTTAACCGCCTTTATGAGTACTGCAGCCGCCAACTCGTCTCCGCCAGTGTCGAAAACAGCTCGGAAAAATTAGATCCCATAATAAAGGTAATTAGCGATGTCAGAGAAGGTTGGACCAATCTCAATTGAGCAGTGGGGCCAGTTTGAAACGGCTTTGAATAAGCACTCAAAGTCAAAGGATTGGGACAAGGTCGTGATGATCAATGAAGTCATGATCAAAGCGCTCCAGAGAGAGGGTAAAGCTAAAACACGCCCTCAATTTACTGCCAGACAAGCACTTGCAAAGACCCATGCCGCCATATTGGCTCAGCTCAAAAAGGAGAAGGATAAGTTGGAAGTTGAGATGAAACAGTTCCAAAGCCAACAAGATGGCATCGCAGCTTATCAACTCACTAGCCTGAGTGGAGATCGTGATGATATCTAATTCAATTAATCTACATTCACCTAGAAATAATTCAGAGAAATTAACAGGTGATATTTCAGATGCTAACGAAGAGCTTTTCTCCACAGAGTCCACTGAATTTGCCATATATGCCTCAGCCAGCCTGTCTCAGTTAGAGAAGCTCAGCGGCAATACAAGCTTAAGCTCTATCTATAGTGATATAGCTCAAGAGAGGACAAAGGTTAGTGGTAGCTCCTTGGCAAATCTAACTCAGGATGCAGAACAGCTAACCAGTAAATTAGAAAAATCGACTCAGTTTCAGTCTATCGTATCCAGAGAAGGGGTTCCTGATAAACCACTGAACGTATCTTCTAATCCCACTCACACTCCGCCAACAAGTCAGAGTGAGCAGTTACAACCAGAGAAACTTGAGAAAGGGGCTACACAACCCCAAACACAACAGCTGTCTTTGCCAATACCTAATATGAACCAAGTAATAAAAACTCAAAAAGGTGAGGCAAGCCTGCAGGCTAACTTGGTTACTAGCCAGCTTATTCAGGCTACGGCGCAGATTACTGAGGGCGAAACAAACCATTTGACCATCGCCACTGCCAACCGAACTCATGCAGCGGTTAGCCAGTGGGGACCTGTACCCGTTACAACCAATGCACCTCTGGCGATGCAAGCTCAAGAGATGCTAACCCCCTTGAGAGAACAGCTTAGATTCCAGATCGATCAGAAAATTAAACAGGCGGAGATTAGGTTAGATCCCCCTTCACTTGGAAAAGTAGAACTCAACATCCGCCTCGATGGTGACCGCTTATACATTCAAATGCATGCAGCTAACGCTTCAGTGAGAGATTCACTATTAATGGGGTTGGATCGATTAAGAGAAGAACTAGCGATGGATCATGGAGGCCTGATAGATCTGGATATCAGTCAGGGCGACAAACGTGAGCAACAGGATGAGAGGCATGCAATAAACATTTCCAATTCTCAAGTTGATCTTATTGAACCTGAGACCGAACAACAAGATCAGCAAAATAATCAAATCGATTTATTAGCCTAACTAGGAGTAATTTAATGGCTTTTGGTAAAACAAGCGTAAGCAAAAAACTGTCTTTTTCACTACTCATTATCCTTTGGAGTACCACTATATTTTGGGTCGGTTGGCAATCACCAAGTATTATCGGTGGTCCATTTGTCACACAAGATGAAGAAGCCAACAAAGCAAAATTCTATCCCTTAGATAGATTTGTTATCTCTGTGCCTGGTGATAATTTACCTCACTACCTCTTACTTGAAATGGCGCTAAAAAGCCGTTCGACCAATGTAAGTAGAATTCTTAAAGAAGCGGATCCATTAGTAAGAAACTCACTAATGAAGATGTTCTCTCGCAAGCACTTCAATCAGCTCAATGACTCTAAACAACTGGAAAACCTTCAACGAGAAGCTCTTGTCCTACTCTCCAACGTATTGACAGAGAATAAGTATGAGATAGAGATCGATGAAGTCCTATTTACTCGCATGGTTATACAATAGGGAATGACATCATGAACTCTGCTCAACTCGCATACCAAGAGACCAGTGAAGAAAAGACAGTAAACAGACTCAGTGAAAGCCAGGTGATGAAGCAGTATTTACCTTTGGTAAAGCGATCAGTCTCTCAGCTTAGAAGCCACTGCGGAGCCGTACTTGCTGTCGAGGATATGGAACAGATTGGCATGATGGCTCTACTCGAATCCTCGAGACGCTACCCCGGAGAGTTTGACAATGGCTTCTTATCATTTGCTGGACAGCGAATTCGCGGTGCAATTCTTGATGAGCTTAGACGCCAGGACTGGCGTCCTAGGCCCGTTAGACAACAAGCTCACGAGCTTAATGACGCTGTGCGTAAACTCACCCGCATGCTGGGGCGTGATCCGACAGATATAGAAGTCTCTGATTCGATGGGGATAAGCAGAGACCAATATAGAGAACGTCTCTATGCCTCTCAATCTGAGTCCATGAAAAGCTTAGATGACATGCTAAGTGCGGGCAGCCATTTCGCCGATAAGGCTAATGTGATTGAGCAGTTTTCATCCAAACAAACATTAAAAAAGGCAATATCTAAATTAAGTAAAAGAGAACAGGTGATCCTGTCGCTTTATTATCAACATGAACTCAATTTAAAAGAAATTGCCGGGACCTTAGGATTGACTGAGACGCGGATCTGCCAGCTACATAAACAGGCGGTGAAGCATCTTAAGGAGATTTACCAACTTTGGGAGCGGTAGAGGCAGGTAAGAGAACATGAGTAAGATATTAGGTTTAGCGATTATTTTATTTTCGGTATTTGGAGGCTATGTTTGGGCAGGTGGAAATCTGAGTTCCCTCTGGCAACCAGCAGAAATACTTATCATCTTTGGTGCTGGTGCTGGTGCTCTTATTATTGCTAACCCTAGACCCGTACTGATAGATATGGTTTCACAGTTAAAGGAACTAATATCTGTAGAAAAAGAAGATCCGGAACTCTATCCTCAACTATTTGGTTTAATGGGGATGCTAATGAGCCAGATCCAGTCTCAAGGGATGAAAGTGCTGGATGAACATGTAGAAAAGCCTAGAGAAAGCTCATTATTTCTAATGTATCCCACAGTGTTAGAGCACCCGAATGTGCTGCAATTTCTTATCGATAACCTGCGTCTGCAATCTATAGGCAAGATTTCACCACACGATCTTGAACATATTTTGGAAGAAGAGATTTACCGAATTGAGGAAGACAGGTTACGCCCTTCCCATGCACTGGCTAGAGTTGCCGAAGCTATGCCTGGGTTTGGTATTCTTGCCGCAGTCATGGGCATCATTATCACCATGTCCAGCATAGATGGTCCAATTACTATGATTGGCGTCAAGGTAGCAGCGGCACTCGTCGGCACTTTCATCGGTATTTTTGCTTGTTACTGTTTGTTTGAACCCGCTTCTAAGGCGTTAGAGCACTTAGTCGATAGAAAATCAGCACAACTTCGCTGTGTCGCTGCAATACTAACCTCATTTTCCAAAGGTAAGCCTCCCATGCTAGCCATTGATGCGGGTAGAAAACAGATACAGAGTGAAAACAGACCTAGCTTTGTAGAGCTAGAACGTTGGATGGTGGAGCAGAAAAGCTAATGGCAATAAAGAACGAGCCAATTATCATCAAGCGCCGCAAGCGAACAAAGTCAAAAGGCTCACATGGCGGCGCGTGGAAAGTTGCATTTGCAGACTTCACCTTAGCCATGATGGCGCTGTTTATGGTGCTGTGGATTTTACAAATCGCCGACCAGCAAGAGCGAACATTGATTGTTCAATATCTAAAAGGCGATATGTTTTCTGATGGCTCTATAAATCCTTTCGATCTGAGCCAATCTCCTTCAATGATCGATTTACAAGGTTCTGTCGCTCTACAACAAGCCATAATTCCGGCAACGGGGACTGGGGTCGAAAGAGCCGGCCAAGCCATGCATAACCATATTCCTGCAGGCGAAAGTAACCCCAAGGCAGGTCGAGGCCCAGAGCTTAACTCCTTAGTGCCAGGACAATTTGAGACTCAGTCTCAGCTGGAATTTTTAGCCAGAGAGGTTAATGAAGTCATCACCCAAGTAAATTTAAGTGCCAATGTTGAGATCAAAATCGTACCTCAAGGCATAAGAATTCTGATCCACGACAATGTCCATCAGTTTATGTTTACCCGGGGAAGCTCAAACATGACACCTTACTTTGAAGATCTCCTTCTAGCTTTAGGTCCTCTTCTGGGAAAAGTTGAAAATAAAATCAGTATATCCGGTCACACAGACTCTACTCCCTACGCAGGAAAAACTTTCACTAACTGGGAGCTTTCCAGCAAGCGGGCACTATTAGCCAGACGAGTCCTGGAATATGGTGGTGTAAAGCGCGATCAGGTCATTCAGGTTACAGGGATGGCCGATCAAGTGCCGTATATCAATGATGACCCTGCTGCCGCAGCTAATAGACGTATCGAAATGCTGGTGTTGACCAGTGCAGCTGAATCACAAATAAGAGAGATGGCAGGACTAACTAAAAAAGTGCCAGACACAGACTCAAACCTGAGCCAAGCTAAAAAGGCTGCCGAGGACAATCGACCCAGAACACGTTACCCTGAGCAGTGGACAACCGAATGATGCTGTTTGAAGAGTTTATTCCCGCAGACAAAAAACAACAGCCAAAAGAGTCAGATAGTAATCTTAGGCTTCACACTCGATTGAGCCTAAGAGCCAATGAGGAAGAATGTCTGACTCTGGCTTGCGATGGAGTCACAGTAGATCTGATCCGTAAAAGTTGGTGGCGAAAGCATAAGTTAGGTGTGGCCAATATAAAGGACATAGGCCTGGGAGGTTTAGGGCTCTTGACTACAGTTCCTTTGTCGTCCGCTCAAGAGATACATATCGAATATCTAGACTCTCAATTAAAAATTCGAGTGGCAAGAAGCTGGCCAATCAATAGCAGACTCCACTTTGTCGGCGCGACCTGGGTTACTC
Organism: Shewanella psychrophila; assembly: GCF_002005305.1. Taxonomy (NCBI): domain Bacteria; kingdom Pseudomonadati; phylum Pseudomonadota; class Gammaproteobacteria; order Alteromonadales; family Shewanellaceae; genus Shewanella; species Shewanella psychrophila. The sequence continues at coordinate 96,961 of NZ_CP014782.1, read as the reverse complement.
AGGATGAAAATGAGATTATCACTATGCTCAATATCATCACGCCACACAACACATACAAGTCTGTAGATATCTAGCTCAATTAAACATGCATAACGGATCATGATTTTGTTTAAGAGGTTTCAATGACACGCCCCAACAAGCGCAAAGGACCGGACGGTCTACAAAAAATCTTCCTCTACCTCATTTTGCTCGACTGGTTTATATTGCTCTACGTTTCTACGGAAATCAGACACATGCCATTCAGACACGGTGCAATGGCATCTCTAATGCTAGCAGTATTTAATCTGATTCTGGTCAACCTATGCATCCGCCGCGCGCGTCGTTCAGGAGATAGTTACTTAATTTACCCTGTAATATCTGGAGCCCTTTTCTCATTCGCTCTTATGAGCTATTTCTTCTTTTTCTAAATCTGTGAGTTAATACAATTAATATTAACTCACAGACTTAAGCCCTTTGACAGGAACTGATTCGATATAATTAACAAAGTCAGCTTCCTTTAATGGTCTAGAGAAGAGATAACCTTGGAATAAATCACATCTTTGCTGCAGTAAAAAATCATATTGTGCTTGGGTCTCAACCCCCTCGGCAACGACTTTTAAATTTAGACCATGAGCCATGTCAATGATCGCCTTAACGATGGCATTTGATGACTCGTTTACACCTATCTTACTAACAAATATCGCATCCAATTTTAGCCTAGCCAGCGGAATACTCTGCAAATAACTTAATGAACTATATCCAGTTCCAAAATCATCTATCGCAATGGAGATTCCAGCCGACCTTAACTTCTCCATCGCCTGTTTAACGACGTCTAAATTGCTCAGTAAAGCATACTCGGTCAATTCTAATTCGATAGCATTTGACTTAACACCAAGCCTCTCTATTACCCTCAGCAAATCTTCCGCAAATGCCCCTTGGTTAAATTGTCTGGCGCTAACATTTATGGCGACCGCATCTAAGGGCACACCATTGCCATGAAGTTTATTAATGAAGTCACAGGCTTCTAACAGGACCCACTCTCCCAAGTCTTCAATTAAACCACTACCTTCAGCGAGAGGAATAAAGGTCGAAGGGGAAACATTACCCATCTGAGGGTGGTTCCACCTGAGTAGAGCTTCTGCGCAAACAACTTGCCCTCTGGAATCAACTATAGGCTGGTAGACCAAAGAAAGTTGATTAGCCGCGATAGCCCCCCGTAACTCACTTTGTATAAACAAACTATGTTGGGCAACCTCCTCCATTTCTGCACTATAAAGCAGGTAGCCGTCTCTGCCCCTTTCTTTCACTTGGTGCATAGCCACGTCAGCTTGTTTTAGTAATTGCTCAGGATCGATGTTAATTGGACTATCAATAAAACAAACCCCGACACTGGCTGACACACTAAACTTATGATTATTAATGTTAAAATTACGGCCGATAACCTGGCGCACTTGACTCGCCAACGCATGAATTTTCCGCTTAGCAGAGCTTTGATCTTCAGGCAGATTCTTAGCTAAGACAACAAACTCATCCGCAGCTAATCTGACTATTAATGAGTTATTTGAAAAAAAACTCGAAAGACGCGCAGCGACCTGAATCAACAACCTATCACCGTAATGATGTCCTAGAGCATCATTTATCATCTTAAAATAATCTAAATCGATAAGGAACAGACCCGCTGAAATTTCTTGTTTACTCTCTTTAAGAGAATAAAGTGCATCAAGCAGGCTGCTACGATTAGGTAAATCGGTTAACAAATCATGTTTTGCCTGATGAAGAATGACCTGCTTATTTCTCACGTCACTAGACACATCGGCATGTGTACCGATCATTCGAGTAGCCTTGCCTTTATCATCCCACTCAACAATCATGCCTCTATCTAACACCCAGATATAATGACCAAGCTTATGCTGAAGCCGATGAACACTTTCAAATTCATCTAGCTCATTATTTAGATATTGGTTGAGAGCAAGCAATGCATCTTGCTTATCTTCCGGGTGTAATAAATCTACCCAGGTTGACAATTCACTGGCTAATTCATCTTCAGAGTAACCTAACATCTCTTTCCAGCGATCGGAAAGAAATACTTCACCAGTGGCAAAATTCCAATCCCATATGCCATTTCTAGACACTTCAATAGCGAATAACCACCTTTGCTGACTGTCCTTTAGCTTTCTTTCACTGTGATAAAGCTTATCCGAAAAATTGATAAGGTGATTTCTAATCGCCTCTAATTCACTGAATGCAACATAAGCAGGAGAAGATTTCCATTTAGGAAAAGGATCATTGTTTTTTACGACATCATTCGCCTTATTGGCTTGCTGAGCCATAAGCCTCAGGGGTCTCATCAGATAAAAATGAAGGAAAATCAGAAAAATAATTAAACCAAGTAGACTCATACTCCAGGAACGAACAGCCCTCTGAAAAGTAGCCTTTTTAACTTCTGCTAGCAGAGGAGATACATCATATTCAAGGTAGATGATATTGCCTTGGTCTTTCTCCAGACTTGTAACGTTTTTGATGGGTTGATAAGCCTGAGTAGATAGACGGGCAGGATTAAACTGAATAGCCAGTGTATCAGCTTGGGTGGCCTTACTGTGAACACTCGGCTCATAGCCGTCGATGACATAATTAGCCTGACTTCCACGCCACACCAGATGATTAGCAAACCGAATCTCACTATCCTGATACAAAACAGTGAAAACCATGACATCCAGATCTGTAGCGGCCAGAGATATCTCTTGCTCTATACGTCTAGTATCCTGAACCACCAATGCCGATTCAACAATATACTGCATTCGAATCAAATGCTGTTCAATTCTCGTTTGGACTTGAGATAGGGCTTCAGTCTGACTTTTACTACTCTCATAAAAAAACTCTGCAGACATTAAACAGAGATATAGAATAAACGTGAATATGGGCACAACATAGACCAAAGATGGTCGATTGATTTTAAACAAACCTGACAGCACCTAAAACTAAAGTAAAAACAGACAAATGCATCCAGAAAGCACTTTCTAGTAATCCGTAAATGTTAACAAGCTAAGCTCTAGCAAGATACACTATTTCCCCATTAAAATGTTATAGATGAATATAAAGATTAAACAAAAATGCTTTGATGACTCCTTTTATAGAAGCATTACATTGTCAGCCAATGTTTGCACAGATATAGGAAAGGAAGGACGAAGGTAGAATAATGCAGGAGCTATTCTCGAGAGCGAAGCAGGGCGAAAATCATGAAATGATGGCTTTTGAACGAGAGACATGGAGGTCGAACAGGCCTTTTAACAAGAATGTTATTGCCAGAGCCGAGGAGTATTTATCGAACGACATCGACTCTTTATAAACCAAAGTGACATTGCACGTACGTGCTTAAGTGGATAAGCCACCTGCCTACATTGACATTCGATATAGGAAATTGGATCTATATTTAAAAATACCCAGACGCAAAAAAGCCACCTTATTCAGGTGGCTTCTCTACTTAATTAGGCGCCTGGAAATGACCTACTCTCACATGGGGAGACCCCACACTACCATCGGCGCAATTGTGTTTCACTTCTGAGTTCGAGATGGGGTCAGGTGGGGCCACAATGCTATGGTTTCCAGACTAATTTGGTAAATTTGAAAAGCTGGCTATTCAGAAATCGTCTAAATAGCGTTAAATAATTGGGTCTAGTACACGGATGTACTCTATGTCATAAATACAGAAGCATTTTATGACCAACTTAAATCAAGTTCGTATTCTTTTGTGCTTGTAAAGTAATCAACATTAACGCTACAAACCCATCTGGGTTGTATGGTTAAGCCTCACGAGTCATTAGTACAGGTTAGCTCAACGCCTCACAACGCTTACACACCCTGCCTATCAACGTCCTAGTCTCGAACGGCTCTTTAGAGGAATTAAATTCCTAGGGATGACTCATCTTAGGACTCGCTTCCCGCTTAGATGCTTTCAGCGGTTATCGATTCCGAACGTAGCTACCGGGCAATGCTATTGGCATAACAACCCGAACACCAGCGGTTCGTCCACTCCGGTCCTCTCGTACTAGGAGCAGCTTCCTTCAATCATCCAACGCCCACGGCAGATAGGGACCGAACTGTCTCACGACGTTCTGAACCCAGCTCGCGTACCACTTTAAATGGCGAACAGCCATACCCTTGGGACCGACTTCAGCCCCAGGATGTGATGAGCCGACATCGAGGTGCCAAACACCGCCGTCGATATGAACTCTTGGGCGGTATCAGCCTGTTATCCCCGGCGTACCTTTTATCCGTTGAGCGATGGCCCTTCCATACAGAACCACCGGATCACTATGACCTACTTTCGTACCTGCTCGACGTGTATGTCTCGCAGTTAAGCTGGCTTATGCCATTGCACTAACCGTACGATGTCCGACCGTACTTAGCCAACCTTCGTGCTCCTCCGTTACTCTTTGGGAGGAGACCGCCCCAGTCAAACTACCCACCAGGCACTGTCCTCAACCCCGATTCAGGGGCCAGAGTTAGAACATCAAAACTACAAGGGTGGTATTTCAAGGTTGACTCCATCAGAACTAGCGTCCCAACTTCAAAGTCTCCCACCTATCCTACACATGTAGGTTCAATGTTCAGTGCCAAGCTATAGTAAAGGTGCACGGGGTCTTTCCGTCTAGCCGCGGGTATACGGCATCTTCACCGCAATTTCAACTTCACTGAGTCTCGGCTGGAGACAGCGTGGCCATCATTACGCCATTCGTGCAGGTCGGAACTTACCCGACAAGGAATTTCGCTACCTTAGGACCGTTATAGTTACGGCCGCCGTTTACCGGGGCTTCGATCATGAGCTTCTCCGAAGATAACCCAATCAATTAACCTTCCGGCACCGGGCAGGCGTCATACCGTATACTTCCTCTTGCGAGTTTGCACAGTACTGTGTTTTTGATAAACAGTTGCAGCCACCTGGTATCTGCGACTGCCAGCAGCTTAAGGAGCAAGTCCCATCACCGCCGGCAGCGTACCTTCTCCCGAAGTTACGGTACCATTTTGCCTAGTTCCTTCAGCCGAGTTCTCTCAAGCGCCTTGGTATTCTCTACCCAACCACCTGTGTCGGTTTGGGGTACGATTCCTACTAACCTGAAGCTTAGAAGATTTTCCTGGAAGCATGGCATCAACTACTTCAACCCCTTAGGGTCTCGTCATCAGTCCTCAGTCTTGCAATTTAATGCGTATTCCCGGATTTGCCTAAGAATACAACCTACAACCTTAAACGCGGACAACCAACGCCGCGCTAGCCTAGCCTTCTCCGTCTCTCCATCGCAGTTAGCAGAAGTACAGGAATATTAACCTGTTTCCCATCGATTACGCCTTTCGGCCTCACCTTAGGGGTCGACTTACCCTGCCCTGATTAACATTGGACAGGAAACCTTGGTCTTTCGGCGAGGGAGTTTTTCACTCCCTTTATCGTTACTCATGTCAGCATTCGCACTTCTGATACCTCCAGGATGGGTTACCCCTTTCCCTTCAACGGCTTACAGAACGCTCCTCTACCGCACTAGTGCAAGCACTAGTACCCATAGCTTCGGTGTATTGCTTAGCCCCGTTAAATCTTCCGCGCAGGCCGACTCGACTAGTGAGCTATTACGCTTTCTTTAAAAGATGGCTGCTTCTAAGCCAACTTCCTAGCTGTCTAAGCCTTCCCACATCGTTTCCCACTTAGCAATAACTTTGGGACCTTAGCTGATGGTCTGGGTTGTTTCCCTTTTCACGACGGACGTTAGCACCCGCCGTGTGTCTCCCGAGTAGTACTCATTGGTATTCGGAGTTTGCAAAGGGTTGGTAAGTCGGGATGACCCCCTAGCCTTAACAGTGCTCTACCCCCAATGGTATTCGCTCGAGGCGCTACCTAAATAGCTTTCGAGGAGAACCAGATATCTCCCGGTTTGATTGGCCTTTCACCCCCATCCACAAGTCATCCGCTCATTTTTCAACATAAGTCGGTTCGGTCCTCCAGTTGATGTTACTCAACCTTCAACCTGCCCATGGATAGATCACCGGGTTTCGGGTCTACACCTTGCAACTAAACGCGCAGTTAACACTCGGTTTCCCTACGGCTCCGCTATTCGCTTAACCTCGCTACAAAATGTAAGTCGCTGACCCATTATACAAAAGGTACGCAGTCACGGTCTCAAGAACCGCTCCCACTGCTTGTACGTATACGGTTTCAGGTTCTATTTCACTCCCCTCACAGGGGTTCTTTTCGCCTTTCCCTCACGGTACTGGTTCACTATCGGTCAGTCAGGAGTATTTAGCCTTGGAGGATGGTCCCCCCATGTTCAGACAAGATGTCACGTGTCCCGTCCTACTCGTTTTCATCTATAGTTAGTTTTCATGTACGGGGCTATCACCCTGTGCCGCTGAGCTTTCCAACTCATTCCACTAACACCCTATAGACTTAAGGGCTAATCCCCGTTCGCTCGCCGCTACTAGGGGAATCTCGGTTGATTTCTTTTCCTCCGGGTACTTAGATGTTTCAGTTCCCCGGGTTTGCCTCACTACACTATGTATTCATGAAGTGATACTCACTTATGTGAGTGGGTTTCCCCATTCGGACATCGTTAGCTCAAATGCTTGTTACTAGCTCGCCAACGCTTTTCGCAAGTTACTACGTCCTTCATCGCCTCTGACTGCCAAGGCATCCACCGTATACGCTTAGTCACTTAACCATACAACCCACATAAGTTTGTTGTATCGCAACTAATGGTGTTTACTTTCGCCAAAAGAATACTCATGACTCAATCGTTAAAGACCTTTTCTTACAAGAATCTATAATGAATGAGTCGGCACTTGATTTAAGTGTTTGAGAACTCAATTATTTATTTTTCGCGCTAATGCTATTAACCACTGCTATCACTTCATCTTACGACGTCGCTTTCACAATAGTCCCTTTCGCATTAACACTATCAGCTTTCCAAATTTTTAAAGAACAAACTACACCGTAAAGGTGCGTTTCTCGCTCTAACAAGAACAAGTTATCTGTGTGAACACTCAACAAATATTAAGTTAGTCGTATAGGTAAGGAGGTGATCCAGCCCCAGGTTCCCCTAGGGCTACCTTGTTACGACTTCACCCCAGTCATGAACCACACCGTGGTAAACGCCCTCCCCGAAAGGTTAAGCTATCTACTTCTGGTGCAGCCCACTCCCATGGTGTGACGGGCGGTGTGTACAAGGCCCGGGAACGTATTCACCGTAGCATTCTGATCTACGATTACTAGCGATTCCGACTTCACGGAGTCGAGTTGCAGACTCCGATCCGGACTACGACCGGCTTTGTGGGATTAGCTTGACCTCGCGGCTTTGCGACCCTCTGTACCGACCATTGTAGCACGTGTGTAGCCCTACTCGTAAGGGCCATGATGACTTGACGTCGTCCCCACCTTCCTCCGGTTTATCACCGGCAGTCTCCCTAAAGTTCCCACCATTACGTGCTGGCAAATAAGGATAAGGGTTGCGCTCGTTGCGGGACTTAACCCAACATTTCACAACACGAGCTGACGACAGCCATGCAGCACCTGTCTCACAGTTCCCGAAGGCACCAATCCATCTCTGGAAAGTTCTGTGGATGTCAAGAGTAGGTAAGGTTCTTCGCGTTGCATCGAATTAAACCACATGCTCCACCGCTTGTGCGGGCCCCCGTCAATTCATTTGAGTTTTAACCTTGCGGCCGTACTCCCCAGGCGGTCTACTTAATGCGTTAGCTTGAGAACCCAGTGTTCAAGACACCAAATTCCGAGTAGACATCGTTTACGGCGTGGACTACCAGGGTATCTAATCCTGTTTGCTCCCCACGCTTTCGTACCTGAGCGTCAGTCTTTGTCCAGGGGGCCGCCTTCGCCACCGGTATTCCTTCAGATCTCTACGCATTTCACCGCTACACCTGAAATTCTACCCCCCTCTACAAGACTCTAGTTTGCCAGTTCAAAATGCAATTCCCAGGTTGAGCCCGGGGCTTTCACATCTTGCTTAACAAACCGCCTGCGTACGCTTTACGCCCAGTAATTCCGATTAACGCTTGCACCCCTCGTATTACCGCGGCTGCTGGCACGAAGTTAGCCGGTGCTTCTTCTGCGAGTAACGTCACAGCTATAGTTTATTAAACTACAACCTTTCCTCCTCGCTGAAAGTGCTTTACAACCCGAAGGCCTTCTTCACACACGCGGCATGGCTGCATCAGGCTTTCGCCCATTGTGCAATATTCCCCACTGCTGCCTCCCGTAGGAGTCTGGACCGTGTCTCAGTTCCAGTGTGGCTGATCATCCTCTCAGACCAGCTAGGGATCGTTGCCTTGGTAAGCCATTACCTTACCAACTAGCTAATCCCACCTAGGTACATCCAATCGCGAAAGGCCCGAAGGTCCCCTCCTTTCCCCCGTAGGGCGTATGCGGTATTAGCAGTCGTTTCCAACTGTTATCCCCCTCGACTGGGCAGTTCCCTAGGCATTACTCACCCGTCCGCCGCTCGACAGCAAAGGTGCAAGCACCTTCCTGTTTCCGCTCGACTTGCATGTGTTAGGCCTGCCGCCAGCGTTCAATCTGAGCCATGATCAAACTCTTCAATTAAAGTTCTTTTGATGCACTTCCTTTCGAAAATGACATCGGCTCAACGAATTATACTGTTTTTCATTAACCACTCTCTATAAAGAGAATGTCAATGAAGCTTACATATTTTGCTTCTTTGAATTTACTTTGCTTGCTCGTGAGAGTAAGAAAGTAGAAATCAAAGTTGCTATGGTCACTCAGTGGTTCATTGAGAAAATTTGTTGCCACTTACAAAGTAAGATGGCTTCGAATAACTCAACACCTGTGAGTGCCCACACAGATTTCTTGTTTTGAATTGTTAAAGAACGTGGTGCTAAGTAGCACCGCCGTTGACGCTAGGTCGAAGGCTTTTACTTACTGGCCAAGGCTATTCGTCTTGGCTAGGGAGGCGTATTCTACACTCTCCGTAGTTGGCGTCAAGGGCTTTTAAAAATTAAATTTTCAAGCGCTTACTTGTTGCCCTGACTCGCTCTTGTCTTAGTTAGCTTACTGCTTAAGAAGACTGGTTTGCCGTGTCAGTGGATGCGCATTATAGGCATGTCAGCCCAGAGCACAAGGGCTAATATTGAGTTAATTCCCTTTCCCTGTCCGTTTGAATGTTATTTAGCCTGACCTCCTACTTTTTAAGCATTATAATGGCTTAATTACGCTTCAAACCTATATTTAAGGAGTTTCAGTGCCTGTTTCATTAAGAGCCTATAAAGGGGTAAGCCCTCAATTCGATGATTCTGTCTACCTGGACGATGCCTGTGTACTCGTTGGTGACATATTTTTAGATGCCGATGCTAGTATTTGGCCTTTAGTTGCTGCACGCGGTGATGTAAACCACATGAGAATTGGCAAGAGGACGAATGTACAAGATGGTGCCATTCTTCATGTGACACGTAAGTCCCCCTCCAATCCCGATGGCCATCCTCTATTAATAGGAGACGACGTCACCATAGGACACAAGGCTATGCTCCATGGTTGTACCGTTGGCAATCGAATCTTAGTAGGTATGGGCGCCATCATACTGGATGGTGCAATATTGGAAGATGATGTGATATTAGGAGCGGGATCTTTAGTTCCTCCAGGGAAGGTATTAAAGAGTGGCCATTTATATGTAGGTAGCCCAGCAAAACAGATCCGTGCCCTGACCGAAGCAGAACTTAAGTTTCTCCCCCAGTCAGCGGATAATTACGTTCGACTCAAGAATGAATATTTAAATGAAGAGATAGTCACTTCGATCTAGGTAGCGAGTAATCTTTCAATAGAAGGTAAAGCCTTTAGCAAAAGGCTTTACCAATATGGGAGTTCTGACTAGCACCAACTAACCCCTCCATCTTCATCGAACTTCTCCTGTTCGATGAGCTCTTCGATATAGTCTTCTATATCGAAACGACATCTTTCAAAGGCTTCGAGTACTTGAGTTTCCCCAGTCAGCTCCTCACCATGCAGCTTAGCTAGTCTGGATAGGCTTATCCGACACTGTATATTAGCCCCTTGAACTTGGGCCGGAAAAATAACAAGCAGCCTAATGTCATCCCAATCTTGCAAGTCTGGAAATAAAACACTCTGATTCATTCTGCATCCAACTTTACTCTTAGTGCATCTAAGGCTGGCGCCACCTTAGGCTTAACACCGCGCCATAACTCAAAACTCTTCGCAGCCTGGCCTACTAACATACCTAAGCCATCGACTACCTTACTCGCGCCCAAAGATGAACCCCAGGAATTAAACGAAGTGATCTGCTTGCTATACATCATATCGTAGCAATTCGTTTCACCATCAATAACTGACTCAGGGATCTGTGGAACATCACCAGATAAGCTTGAAGAAGTAGAGTTGATGATAATATCGAATGAAGCTATCAGTTCATTCGCCACGACAGCCCTGATGTCGCCATATTCAGAAAACAGTTCAGCCAAGACTATAGCCTTTTCATGGGTTCTATTATGTATACAAAGCTCAGCTATCCCGGCATTTAACATAGGAAGAATACAGCCTCTTGCCGCCCCACCAGCCCCCAAAAGAAGAATTTGTTTTCCGACTAAGCTACCAAAGTTACGCTGGAGATCGGCGACCAGACCTAAACCATCGGTATTGTCACCACGAACATGACCATTCTCTAACAAAGTTAAGGTGTTTACCGCCCCGGCCAACTGAGCTAATTCACTCAACTCATCGCATAATTTAAATGCTTGCTCTTTAAAAGGGACGGTAACATTGGCTCCCTTACCCTCATTTAGCCAAAACTCCGACAAGCTTGTTTCGAAACCATCGATAGGAGCCAACAAGGCCTCATACTCCAGTGCTTGTTCAGTCTCTGCGGCAAACAAACCATGAATTAATGGAGATTTACTGTGTGCTATCGGATTTCCAAAAACGGCATACCGGTCAGTCATATTTTTCTCAAGAGTAAATGCTTCTGATTTAGCCATAGTTTCACCCAGTATGGATCGAGGCGCAATTGATTAGTTAAAATAGATGAAGAGATGCGAGATCAATGGCTGCTTTGTATGAGGGCGGCACTAGATATTGAGATTAAAAATCCACAGCACAGGGAAGTGATTTATCAGGCTATCAGCATATTAGCTGATAATATGCGTAACCAATAAACCTTAAGCATGGATTATTGGTTACGCCTAGTTAACTATCTACTTTCCAAACCCAACCAGTCTCTCGGCTTAAGAAAGTCGGTATAAAGCAAAGATTCTGGTGATCCGGCTTCCGGTGTGTACATATACTCCCAACGGACTAAGGGCGGCATCGACATCAAAATAGACTCGGTTCTACCACCGGTTTGCAGTCCGAACAAGGTACCTCTGTCATACACAAGATTGAATTCTACATAGCGTCCACGACGGTAAAGCTGAAACTCACGTTCCTTCTCACCATATTCAGTATCTTTACGACGCTTAACGATCGGTGTATAGGCAGTTAAGAAGCCAGTTCCTACCGCTTGCATAAACTCAAAGCTAGTATCGAATCCTTGTTGGTTTAAGTCATCGAAAAAGAGTCCACCGACACCACGAGTCTCATCTCTGTGAGGTAAATAGAAGTATTCATCACACCACTTCTTATACTTGGGGTAAACCTCATCACCAAATGGGTCACAGAAAGACTTCGAATGTTGATGCCACTCAATAACATCTTCCTCGAACGGGTAATAAGGAGTCAAATCGAATCCCCCGCCGAACCACCAAACCGGATCAGCTCCCTCTTTAGATGCAATAAAAAAACGCACATTTGCATGTGTCGTCGGTATATAAGGGTTATTAGGATGAATGACCAGTGACACCCCCATAGCCTCAAAGCTGCGTCCTGCAAGTTCAGGTCGATGGGCCGTTGCCGATGCAGGCATAGCTGCGCCTGTTACATGGGAAAAATTTACTCCGGCTTGCTCGAATACCGCACCTTTAGTTAGTACTCGGCTCTGTCCACCACCGCCTTCTTCTCGCTCCCAGGAGTCAGCTCTAAACGCTCCCTTGCCATCAAGCTGTTCCAAGCCTTCGCAGATTTGCTGCTGAAGGCCGAGTAAAAATGATTTTACTGCACTGATGTCAGGTACAGACATATAGATTCCTTTTCTTTTATATTTATAAGCTGGCACTTTTATAGCGTCTTCTATCTAAGTGCCTTTACCTAAGAGCTTTTATGTAACAGGCTTAACGTATGACCTTGCCGCTGATGGCATCGATAATCGTCGAAGGACTTGCCTCAAGGCCTAACGCTCCACTGGCAACGCCTGCTATCACACCTTCAAACTGTGCAATAACATCATCCACACTCATTGCCGGTTTTTGGCCAGTGATATTGGCACTGGTAGATACCAGAGGCTTACCTAACTTATTACAGATAGCTTGTATTCCAGGGTGAGCAGAGACCCTGACTGCCAATGAATTAAAGCTGCCACAGAGCAGCTTAGAAATATCGGGCCTTACAGGCATGATAAAGGTGAAAGGGCCGGGCCATTTAGAAAAAACAGATTCTAGCTGTTTTCGAGTCAACTGAGATTCATCAAGATAGGGCGCAAGCTGAGAATAATCGCTGGCGACTAAGATCAATCCCTTCTGCCAAGGGCGCCGTTTTAACTCGAGCAACTTTCCTATTGCTACATCATTATCTGGATCACAGCCTAAGCCATACACAGCCTCGGTTGGATAGGCGATCACGCCTCCATTTTCAATCACCTCAGAAATTTCTGATGGGTCTAACTGCAACATGTATCGCTACCTTCAATCAAATTTAATAATTTTAGCCATGAAAGAACTCACCGCCCCATCACTCAGGAGAGCCCAACAGGGGGGATTATACAGAGATTGTAAGACGAATAAATGAATAGAAATTATAGCCGAAGAAACCCATCCACTATGGCCTCCAAGGCTAATAAAAGCGCTTAGATTGTTCTTTTATATTTGCATGCCTTTTTAGGACATTCCAAACGTGATCCAGCGGCCCCTTTCCTTTCAACCAAGATACCGAAATCACACTCGGGACAGGCTTCGGCGACTGGAGGGTAGTTCACTAAGAACTTACACTTAGGGTAGCCACTACACGCATAAAAATTTTTACCAAACCGATTGGTTCTCTGCTCAATTTTTCCAGTTGTACAACTTGGGCAAGCTATCTGATCTTCCGGCTCCTCCTGATCATGCTTTTCAATATGCTTACAATCAGGATAGTTAGTACAACCAATAAAGATGCCAAACCGTCCAGACTTTACCGCCAACTCATGGCCACACTCGGGGCACTCTGAGCCAGGAATAACTTGAGTTTCAATTGATTCATGTTGCACTAATGGCCGGGTATAATCGCATACAGGATAACTGTTACATCCAATGAAACCGCCATGTTTACTGTGCCTAACCGATAGCTCACAGCCACACTTAGGGCAGAGTTCATACTCTTTCTCTAATGCATGTTCATGGGAACTAAACAGTTGGTCATCAATTTTAGACATGGGGTTCTCGGCTAGATCGGGTATTAACCATTTTACCAAGCAAAGCCAAAACAGGGAAATATCTTAGGAAAATAATTACCACTAGGTTTATACACACAACATGAGTATATTGTATGCAAAAAACACAATAGGATGAATCTTATGTTGCGCAAGTCAGTTCTGGCTCTGGCGATAGCTCTCCCTACACTTGTAGGACTATCGGCCTGTAGCACTTCACCTCATATCATCACCGACACGAGTCTATTACAGAAAATGACTCAAGCATCAGATGAAAAACTATTCGATGCCAGTAGTCCACTGCTTAGTCAAAGTGCCTTCGAACAAGCTGCCTTCAGGTTAAATAGTACAGCCAGCTTATCTGAAGCCAATAGCCTACTCTATTATTTAAGAGCCTTTAGTTACTTCGGCCCAATAGATGATTTAGATGAAAATAGCATTGCATTACTGACATCCGGGTTAACCAGCTTAGCTTCTACAGATGTTTTTGTTTCATCAGCTCGGCTGCAAGAGCAATTTGCCGTCACCCTGTATCGCTATTACGCCAACAACGAACAATCGAATGCGCTAGTAACATTGATCCCAATTCTCGATAAACAGTTTAACCAACTCGCTAACAGTACCAGTGCTCAAGAAAATGATTACGCTCTATGGGAAACCCTCCGGGCTTACGGCTTGCTTCTCAATGTCGCGAGAAAAGATAGTGATGGTGAACTTAATAAGACACTGCTGGAGCTGAGAGTCGATAAAACCTTATTGGATTTTGCAGGCTCAAAACACAGTATACGTAATGATAAAGACTGGCCTAAGCGTAATGCCTACTGGGCTCTTGGTCTATATCGCTTAGCACTACCAGCCAGTGAAGACGCTAGCGTCACTCAAGATGAAGCAGCTTTGGATAAGGCCATAGCCAATATAGCGAGGCAAGATATCAGTGTTAGAGGTGATGTAGCAAAGGATGCCTACACCCTAGGCTATCACGTAAACTCATTTGTAGGATTAGAAGAGTGTGAGAAGAATAGTGATGTCTGCCGCATCCCTGAGCAGAGCGAAATATTGCCTATCGAACATCATTGTTCGGACAGCTTATTTATTCTTGCACAAGACCTGAATAAGGAAGAACTGGCAATCAGCTGTACTAAGCTCACTTCTCAAGAATCTAATTTCCATACCTTATTAGAGACAGGAAACCAGCCAACGGCTAACGATTTTAATGACGCCCTCAGAGTCATAGCCTTCAAAAATTGGAGTCAATATAACGCTTACGGCCAATTATTATTCGATATCAGCACGGATAACGGTGGCATGTATATAGAAGGCACACCATCTAAGCCAGGTAATCAGGCAAGCTTCTTCGCCTACCGTCAGTTCTGGATTCAACCTGAATTCGCTATCTGGAATCTCAATCATGAGTACGTGCACTACCTAGACGGACACTTCATCAAATATGGCGGCTTCGGTCACTTCCCTGAGAAGATGGTGTGGTGGTCAGAAGGCTTAGCCGAATACATCTCTAAGGGTGATAACAACGCCAAAACCTTAAGAATAGTGAAGAAAAAACTTGATGAGGCTCCAACATTGGAAGAGATCTTCGCCACAGAATATAAGGACGGTTTAGAGCGAACTTATAGCTGGAGCTATATGGCCATTCGATTCTTGGCCGAGAACTACCACAAAGACTTCGTTCAACTGAGCCAATATCTTAAAACAGACTATTTCGAGGGCTATGATGAGTTACTTACTGAATTGACTCAGCATCAAGATGAGTTTAGTCGCTGGCTATCGGCTCGAGCAGAACAGTTTGATGATAGCGAAAATCAAGCTAAGCCTAGGCTGCACAAACAAAACCGCTATAGCTATCGAGATTACTTAGCCCCCGCACACCTGACAAAAGATGATGCTCACAGGCATTATTAATCAATTAAGGAAGACGAAGCTCATTTATGGGCTTCGAAGGTATTTCCCTCAAAGAAATATAGATGGTGGAAATGCCGATACTCTTGATCAAAGTAGGGAACATTTACGGCCGGACACAACGAACATTTATACCCATCCATGACAAATGTTCATAAGTATTCCGGACAAAAATCCCCTCTAACGCTGTCTGATCTCCTGAGATGGAGAAAATGCCAATAAATACCGGGAGTATTCATGGTCTTGCGCTCGGGGATAAATACTTCCATGTATAAAAAAGGAGGCTTAGCCTCCTTTCTTTTTATCACGTGAAGAGATATTCAATATAGAAGTGATGTTACGAATGTAACCTTCCATCGGGCTGTTCAAAGATAAGATCTTCCATTTTCTCGTAAGCAGACTCATTACCAGGCGCATTAAATAGCACCATAAGCACGACCCACTTGAGATCTTCTAATATTAACACCGGCTCATCAAGTTCCATGACACGATCTATGACCATCTCACGAGTTACAACGCTTAACACCTTGATTTGCTCTAGGAATAAAAGAAAACCTCTACATTCGACATCTAGCTTATCCATCTCATTCTGAGTATAAATTCTGAAAGAGTGTTGAGCATGATCACACAGGTAAGGCGTATCACCTTCCTGTAGCTCGGCTAAATGTTCAAGCCAAGAGATGGCTTTAGTTATCTCGGACTGATGAAAACCAGCACGGGTGAGCTCTTGTGTAAGCTCATCTTCATCCACTAGAAACTCTACTTCACTGTGAACATAGTTTTCAAATAGATACATGAGGACATCAAACATGGCTAGCTCCTCTTTAGTCTTATATAACCACCGGGTACTACAGCGACCCAACCTTGTAATTCAAGTTCAAGCATTTGCTCTAATACTAAATCTATGGCCTTTCCACTATGCTCAACCACATCATCTATTGTTGTGGTCTCATATCCTACACTAGCTAACAGTGAGGCAAATGGCAAATCAACGGCCTTAACCTCCCCTATATGGTGACGCCTTCTCAATTCTTCAAGGTGAAAATTCGATAAAGCCGCAACTTCTTCTATTATATCGGCCGCATTCTCTACAAGCTTTGCCCCATCTTTAAGAAGATCATGACAACCTTGGCTCTGACCTGCCAGAATATTACCAGGAACCGCGAACACCTCGCGCCCCTGTTCCAGTGCCAATTTAGCAGTGATGAGTGAACCACTTTTTCTGCAAGCCTCTACCACTAAGGTACCTAAAGATAGACCGCTGATAACCCTATTACGTTTCGGGAAATTACCCGCGAAAGGTTTAGTTCCAGGCCAAAACTCACTGACAATGGCTCCATGGTGCTGAATTTTTTCATATATAGCCCTGTGTCTACGGGGATAGATAACATCGGTTCCCGTTCCCAAAACAGCCAAGGTTCTTCCACCATTATCTATACATGCTTGATGAGCCGAACCATCGATACCCACAGCCATGCCGCTTACCACAGCAAAGCCCAACCCTGATAATTCAGCAGCTAACCGATAACCTATTTGTAGCCCAGTCTGTGACGCGGCTCTACTACCGACGATTGCAATACCAGGAAACTTCAATGCATGGAGATCTCCTTTGACGAATATGATAGTTGGCGGATCGATAATCTGCTTGAGCAAATAAGGGTAATTGGGATCGTCTAAGGTTAGTACATAATGGTCATCGGCAGCTTGTTGCCATGACAGGGCTGACTCTACGCGAGAAAAGTCGGGAGTGAGTGAACGCTTGAGCAGACTCTCTGGCAGAGGAAGCGCACCGGGCTCATGCTCTAACATCTGTCTGAGTTCCTCTACATCCATGTAGTTGAGTAGTTGTTGGATCCGAGCGGGTCCTAGCCCGGATACTGCGCTAACAACCAGCCAGTCGACCAGTTTATCGGTAATTCCTTCACCTCAATTTTCTAATTTACAAGCCCACAACCTGAATCAACAGATAATCCGTCATCTGCTAATCAGTGTATTTGTTCAATTCTTTTGCCTTATTGGCTTCTTTATTCGCTGACAGTTTATTCACTAATTAACAGCGCATCGGGTGTTACTAACTTATCTTCGACTCTTACGGGCCTCTCGTTAACCATGATGAGTCCCATACTGGTCTTGTCAAACACCTTAAACACCATCAACTTGCCTCGGTAGATATCCGGCATCTTGATAGAATTACCGGAAGAAACACTCGACAACATTGTCTCGTATGTACTTCGCTCTGTCGGTATTACTGGCTGGCCATCACCATTAATCACCACATCGATACCATCTTTATAAATAGAGAATACGTGACCAGATTCGACACCATCCTCGCTGCCTTTATCAATATAGACAACATCGAGCTTCCCCATCTCACGAAGATGCTTCTCTGATGCCAGCACAGATGCTGGAGACGCAAGCTCGGCAGCTCGAGGCATAAAATACGCGGACATCAATGAATCATCTTCGATTGGCAGCACTCTACTGCCTGCAACTGTTTCACGAAAATTACTCAGTAACTTAACTTTAGAGACTGGACCCGACTCGATGACACGGCCACTGGCTGTTAATATCGCCTCGACGCCAAGCTCGTCTCCCTCCTTGCTGACAAATTCGCGACCTTGCTCATAGACACCAAATTTGTCCCCCAAAGTAAGCTCGGCTTGAATATAGATAACATCGCCTACGACATGATGCCTGGACTCACTCTCGCCACCTAACACCATAGGTTGAGTGTCGAACCAGTCACCATCTACGACCCTGTTCTGAATCAAGTATGGTCTGATTAACGCAAGATCTATGGCGGGAATAGCCCCGTCTTTAGACAGTATTCTCCCTTCAGGAGACTTACGAATATGGGGCTTAACGACTAGTCTAGGTTCCCCGTCGATAAAGACTAAGGTCAACCTGTCGCCAGGATAAATGAGATGGGGGTTGGCTATTTGAGGATTCGCTCCCCAAAGCTTAGGCCAACGCCAAGGATCTTTCAGGAAGTGTGCAGATATATCCCAAAGGGTATCTCCCTTCTCCACTACATAAGAGTCGGGGTGACCTGATTTCAATGTCAGGGTATCTGCGAACACAAAGGAGCAATTTAATAAAATTAAACCGAGTAAAATTAATCGTTTCATCGGGGTATCCACGCTGTTTTTCCTCTATATGACAAACTCTTCCTTGCTGGAAGCACTCGAAAGATAAAACTAGTTTGATGATATAGAGAGCTTTTGCTGTTATTGATTGCCACTAAGGATTAAAATTGACCCATTAGCTAAAGTCAGTATAACCAACTGATTAGGATTTGACAGACTTGTTAAGAGTTTATGTATGAGTTTATTAAAAGTTTTACGTTTCCCCGATGAGAGATTACGCACGCTTGCTAAGCCTGTAACAGAGTTTAACACTAGCCTGCAAACTCAAATCGATAATATGTTCGAAACCATGTATGAAGAGAAGGGGATTGGCCTGGCCGCAACCCAAGTCGATTTTCATAGGCAGTTGATTGTCATGGATCTTCAAGATGAAGAAGAGAGACCCAAAGTCTTCATTAACTTGGAAATAGTTGCCAGCAGCGGCCACTTTGCCAACGAAGAAGGCTGTCTTTCTGTGCCCGGGATCTATGCCGATATTGAGCGTGCCGAGCACGTCACCATCAAGGCATTAGATCGTGACGGTAATGAGTTCACTCTCGAAGCCGATGGCTTATTCGCTATCTGTTTACAGCATGAACTAGACCACCTCAAGGGTAAGTTGTTTGTCGATTACCTGTCGCCCCTAAAGCGTCAGCGCATCAAACAGAAGCTAGAAAAAGCCGCACGACTAGAAGCAAAACAGGGATAGCCTAATCTTGAAACCATTAAATATCGTTTTTGCCGGTACTCCGGACTTCGCCGCTCGCCACCTGCAAGCACTTATAGACTCAGAACATAATGTGATTGCTGTCTACTCTAGAGCAGATAAACCGGCTGGACGGGGGAAAAAATTACAGGCAAGCCCGGTAAAAAGTTTGGCGCTAGAGCATGACATTCCTGTTTACCAGCCTAAGTCCTTACGCGATGAAGCGGCCCAGCAGGAATTGAGCGCTTTAAATGCCGACCTTATGGTTGTCGTTGCTTATGGTTTAATCTTGCCACAAGTTGTTTTGGATACCCCAAGACTAGGCTGTATCAATGTTCATGGCTCTATTCTGCCACGCTGGCGCGGCGCGGCGCCTATCCAAAGAGCACTCTGGGCCGGCGATAAAGAAACTGGTGTCACCATAATGCAGATGGACTTAGGTCTGGATACCGGGGACATGCTACTCAAAACTCAGTTAACTATCGAAGATGATGACACCTCGGGGAGCCTCTACGACAAATTGGCACTACAAGGACCTCATGCACTTATTCAAGCATTAGCGGGTCTGGCAAAAGGCGAGCTTAAAGCCGAGAAGCAAGATGAAGCTCTGGCTAACTATGCCGAGAAGCTAAGTAAAGAGGAAGCTGAGCTGGATTGGAGCAAATCAGCACTACAGCTTTGGCGGGAAATTCGCGCCTTTAACCCTTGGCCAATCAGTCACTTCACTCATCAAGATGCCAGCATCAAGATCAGGCAAGCCAAAATGAGTGAATCGATTAGCGATGCACCAGCAGGAACCATAATCTCTGCCGACAAAAATGGTATAGAGATAGCTACTGGTGAAGGCGTGCTGAGTCTGCAGAATATGCAATTACCGGGTAAGAAACCCTTGAGTGTCGGCGACATTCTTAATTCTCGCGGTGATTGGTTCACCCCAGGCACACGCTTAAATAATAAAGAGGCTAGCTGATATGAACTTGCGCGCGCTGGCGGCAAAAGTCGTATTTCAGGTGCTTGAGAAAGGCATCTCACTTTCTGTTGCCCTACCCGATCAACAGAAACATCTCGAGAATGGCAAAGATAAAGCACTCCTTGCCGAACTTAGCTACGGCGTGATGCGTCACCTGCCCCAGCTAGATAAACTGGTCAGTGACTGTATGAGCAAGCCACTGAAAGGCAAACAAAGAATCCTGCACCAGCTACTTCTCATTGGTTGCTATCAGCTCTATTTTACCCGCATTCCCAGCCATGCTGCGATTTCAGAAACTGCCGAGGCCTGCCGACAGCTTAAATTTGAAGGCCTAGTGAAAGTGGTCAATGGTGTATTACGTAACATTCAGCGCCAGGAAAAACCTCTGCCTACAGATAACGATACCTTAGCCTTCAACACTCCAGCCTGGATTGTTAAGCGCCTCAAGGCTGCCTACCCAGATAATTGGCAAGAGGTTATCGAGCACAGCCACCAGCGTCCACCAATGTGGTTGCGTAACAACAAACAATCACAAACTCGTGATGAATACCTTGCCGCCTTAGCCGAAATAGAAATCCCGGCAACAGCAGGCAAAAGCAGCGATGCTATCTTGCTCGAAAGCCCTCGCGATGTAGCTCAGCTACCAGGTTTTGAACAGGGCGCCACTTCGGTTCAAGATGGTGCTGCTCAATGGGCGGCCACTCTACTGGCCCCCAAAGAGGGTGAGCTAGTCCTCGATGCTTGTGCAGCGCCGGGAGGCAAAACTTGCCACCTGCTAGAGCAGGCAAATATCCAACTGGTCGCCGTGGATTTTGATGAGAAACGACTCGAGCGTGTACAACAGAATTTAGATCGCCTATCGCTCCAGGCCAAGCTAGTTTATGGAGACGCAGCAGATATCGATTCCTGGTGGCAAGGGGACAAATTCGATCGTATCTTACTCGATGCTCCCTGCTCGGCAACTGGAGTGATACGCCGCCACCCCGATATCAAATGGCTAAGAAAACAGTCTGATATTGATGAACTAGCCTCGCTGCAGAGTAAAATCTTAGATCATTGCTGGCAGTGGCTTAAGCCAGGTGGCACACTCCTGTATGCTACTTGTTCGATTCTCCCACAAGAGAATGAACAGCAGATCCGTTCATTCTTAGAAAGAGCCGATGATGCCACTCTGGTTCCTATTGATGAACAGCCAAACCCCGATGATATCGGCTGGCAAATCACACCGGGAACAGAGAATATGGACGGATTCTATTACGCTCGCCTAGTAAAGGGATAAAACAAAGGCAATGAAGATTATCATTTTAGGTGCCGGTCAAGTCGGTGGCACACTGGCTGAGAACTTAGTGGGTGAGAATAATGACATCACCATAGTCGATTCCGACAAGACGCGTTTGCGTTCATTGCAGGACAAATACGATCTGCGAGTCGTACTCGGTCACGGTGCTCATCCTGATGTACTCAAGGAAGCGGGCGCCGAAGATGCCGATATGCTGATCGCTGTGACTAACAGCGATGAGTGTAATATGGCAGCCTGTCAGATCGCCTATACCCTGTTTGGAACGCCAACTAAGATTGCCCGAATCCGTTCAGAGCAATACTTAGCGCTTAAAGACAAGTTGTTTATCAACAGTGAAACCAAACAAAGTGATAATCGAACTCGAGGCGGCTTCATTATTGATGAACTTATCGCCCCGGAACAACTGGTCACCGCCTATATTCGTCGCTTAGTAGAATACCCCGGAGCCCTACAGGTACTTGAATTTGCTGAGGGGCGTCTCAGTCTGGTCGCTGTAAAAGCCTATTATGGTGGCCCCTTAGTGGGCAACGCCCTCGCCGCTCTACGCGAACATATGCCCAATATCGATACCCGAGTCGCAGCCATCTTCAGACAAGGCCGGCCGATCATGCCCCGTGGAACCACAATCATCGAAGCCGATGATGAAGTCTTCTTCGTGGCCGATAGTCGCCATGTCCGTGCAGTGATGAGTGAGATGCAAAAACTGGATAACTCCTATCGCAATATCATGATTGCCGGTGGTGGTAATATTGGTATGGGACTCGCCAAGCAGCTACAGCGAAATCACTCGGTCAAACTTATAGAACATAGACAAGAGCGTGCCGAGATACTTTCTGAGCGATTAGAAAACACCACAGTATTTTGTGGTGATGCCTCAGATCAGGAGCTCCTGTTAGAAGAACATATCGACCAGACCGATGTCTTTATCGCCGTCACTAATGACGATGAGGCCAATATCATGGCCGCCCTGCTGGCTAAGCGTATGGGTGCCAAGAAGGTAATGGTACTGATCCAGCGTGAGGCTTACGTGGATATCGTTCAGGAAGCCAATATCGATATCGCCATATCTCCTCAGCAAGCCACGATATCGGCACTCCTGACCCATATACGTCAAGGTGATATCTGTAACGTCTACTCACTACGCCGCGGCGCTGCCGAGGCCATTGAGGCTATCGCACATGGCGACTCTAAGACCTCTAAGGTCGTAGGTAAAAAGATAGGCGAAATCAAGCTGCCACCGGGTACAACTATCGGTGCCATAGTAAGAGATGAAGAAGTGCTGATGGCTCATGACAAGACAGTCATAGAGCAAGGTGACCATGTCATCCTCTTCTTGGTAAACAAGAAGTTTATCGGTGAGGTAGAAAAACTCTTCCAGCCGAGTGCTTTTTTCTTTTAATGTCTTCCATCAAACACTTTTGAATAGTGGCTTGGCTGTTAACTCAGTTTTACTGGGGAAAATAGAGGCTGGCCGCTCGTTTGCTTTTCAAAGGATTGAGTTATGCTGAACTTTCGGCCGCTGCTGTTTATCTTGGGCATATTTCTGTCGACCTTGACGGTATTTATGTTTATCCCATTACTCTTTGCACTTATCTATAGCGAAGAAACCGTGGGGGCCTTCATGATTTCATCTCTGGTCACTGCCACGGTAGCCACCGCTTGCATGCATCAGGGAAAAAGCCAAAAGCTCCATCTTAATATCCGCGACATGTTCTTACTGACTAGCCTTACTTGGCTAATCGTCAGCATTTTCGCAGCAATGCCTTTCACCCTCTATCACGGCATCAATTATACCGATGCCTTCTTCGAGACCATGTCAGGAATAACGACTACAGGCTCGACGGTATTATCAGGCTTAGATAATATGGATCACAGCATATTAATCTGGCGTTCCCTATTACAATGGCTCGGCGGTATTGGTTTTATCGTGATGGCTGTGGCTGTACTCCCTTTTCTTAATGTCGGTGGTATGCGGCTCTTTAGAACAGAATCCTCGGACTGGAGTGACAAGGCTATTCCCCGTACTCAAGACATGGCCAAGAATCTCTTCTATATCTATATCTTACTTACGGTACTCTGTGGTTTCGCCTACCATATGGCAGGCATGAGTTGGTTTCAGGCGATCAATCATGCCATGACCACCCTCTCCACCGGCGGCTACTCCACCTCCGATAGTTCCATGGCAGCCTTTTCAGATAATGCTCATTGGGTCGGTACCTTCTTTATGGCGGCCGGAGGCTTGCCAATGCTGATGTTCGTCAACTGTATCCAACAAAGATCTTTACTAGTATGGAACGATGCCCAGGTTAAAGGCTTCCTACTATTCATCTTTGCAGTGTCATCTTGCATGGCGATTTGGCTTTGGAACGGTCACGAGATGCCACTGATAGATGCCATCCGTCTCGCTAGTTTTAACGTGGTATCTGTGGTCACGACTACAGGTTACGGATTAACCGATTACACAGCCTGGGGAGCACTTGCCAATGTGACCTTCCTGTTCTTAATGTTCGCCGGTAGCTGCTCTGGATCGACCTCTGGTGGCATCAAGATCTTCCGTTTTCAGATAGCTATCGCCATCATGCGTGAACAGCTTAAGCAGCAGTTTCACCCTAACGGTGTATTCAAGGAAAGATATAACAACCGGCCCATTGGTGACGATATCGTTCGCTCCCTAGTAACCTTTATCTTGCTTTTCATGTTCGTAATTGTCGCGCTTTCAGTCATATTAGTCATGACGGGACTCGATCCCACCACCAGTTTCACCGGCGCTGTCACAGCTGTGACAAACGTAGGTCCGGGACTAGGGAGTACTATCGGACCTTCAGGCAATTTCTCTAGCTTACCCGATGTGGCCAAGTGGGCACTAGCAATTGGTATGTTGTTGGGACGCTTGGAGATACTGACGGTAGCGGTGTTGTTCCACCCAGGCTTTTGGAAATACTAGTTCGAAGTATTTGGTTCGAGTTTGAATTGGATTCATTTAGCAGATTTTGATATTTGGTAAGTTTATTGAAAACCAGAGCTCCATTGGTATTTATTGCTTGCAGCAGGCTTAAGTGCAAACGCTTCTGTGACACGGCACAAGTATATCCCTATAGCCTCTGCGACAGCGTCCTTGCAGTCGAAGGTCACAGCCGTGTTCACACCAGAATATTTGCTTCTTCGATTGAAGGTTTATAGTCAGTCACTAACACGTTTTTGGACTGGAATAAGTAAGAGCATCGCGTCTAGCTAAGGTTACTTTGACCAAAAAAAAGTATCTTAATTTACTCGAAGACCCTAATTCGCTCCGCCTCCTATATATTCTATACAAACCTGAGTATTATTTTTTACTTCGCTAACAATCATAATGATCTCCGAAGCCTAACGCCAAGCTAACTCGCACGAAGCCTTGCTTATATTCTGGCGAAGCAAAATTACCAAGCGTGAGATGTCGATTTTAGTGCCTTGTTAGCCTTCAAACTACTTTACGATGTGTTTTTTTCAAACAACTCTTTTATGTTTTCTTGCAAACGGTCTTTCTTTTTTTATGGTTGATTCAAAATCGTTCTCACCCTCTACACGATAAAACTCCCAGTCCTGAGTAAAACCATCAAGCCAAAAAAGTTCGTTATCAACTGGGAAGTCCAGTTTTACATTTGCAAAGTTACATAACTGACCTAGAAATTTTCGTAGCGACATGATCGTCATTCCAATTCCGTCAGCATGGATAAAGTATGGTTTGTATGAATTGGGTTCAAATTCAATTGAAGCGGTATACCTTGATTTACCTTTACTGTGAATGCCAAATTCAGTGGCTGTATCCTTGTATACATTTAATAAATCAATAAGTTGATCAATGCTTTTATTTGCTTTCATATCTTTCACCCACTCCTCAAAACCATCATGCTTAGTCACTTGCTCTTTGATGAATGGGACTAATTTCCCTGGAGGAGAGATAGGAACACTATTGCGATCAAACTCAACAAAATACGGTGAGTTATCAGGGAATAACCAACGATAAACATATTCAATGTCTATTTCTATCTCTATAAACTCATTATTTGATGCACAAAGAAGCTAGTGCTCTGTACTAAGTTAGCCATGTACTAGCGAGCGATTTATACAACAAATAGCATGACAGCCTTGGCGAATCTTGATTTAGATGCTTGCTATATTGCTATAAATACAATGTTTAGAATGAGTTGTAAGTGCCTAAAAAACGTTCTCTTGAACTGGTTTCATCTCCACCAAGCAAAGCCTCATTCACTTTAATTTTTATGGGTTCATCATTCTGTGAAAATTCTACAAAAACAAACTCCATGTAATATTTAACAAAATATTGATTCTGGTCACCTAGCGTCTTGTTTTGATCCATAGGTTTGAACGAATTTGAATGGATAAATGAAATATCTAGCGTTGGTTCACTATTTTTATAATACCCTACATTGGCTTGAACTAACTTAATTTCAGCACCTTTTAGCTCTGGCATTTTTTCATTTATGTAAGCCCGTGCTTTTTCTTCGAGTAATTCAACATCAAGAGTAGCAACCCCTTTCCAACTAAGCTTTTTTGTTTTGGCATACAAATTCCCATGAAGTAGGAAAAACAAAACAAAAGTCAAAACAATCAAATTTTTCATAATGTGAAACCATCTCCATACCACCTAAAAACATAACGTCTTAGTATTTATTTATCGTGTTGTTTGCAAAGCATAAATCACTTGTTGGACTTGGCCGCTGCCGCATCCATGTTGCTTAGTATGCTTTATGCTATAGGAAATTTCTTTTCTGGAGTAGTCGTTTTTATACCGTTCACAGTTAATTGTTTGAGCTTTATCGCTTCCATATCATAGCCTTTATCATCTTTTCGCTTACAGGCATTGGCTAAAAAACCAAAAATAAAGGGGGCGGAGAAAATAAGGCAAAACAGCCTCAAGTTTCATTCGAAAGCTAACAAGCTTTGGGACATTTAGTGTTGGGGAATCCCCAAAAACCACAATCGAAGAGGAAAATAACTCAGTGTAGATTCGGCTTCAAGGACGAAGCCGCAGAGCGTATAGGGGTATATTCACAGCGTGCCGCAGAAGTGTCTGCACATACCCTTCGGGAGGCAATAAAAAGCAATGTAGGTTCGAGCTTCAAATACACAAACCCAATATCAAACTCAGCTAGAAGCTTAAATTCGAACTAAGAAAATGCAACCAGCCTTCATTCGAAGGCTGTTAAATCATTTTGCTAGGCTAACCAAATGATTAGCGTAAACCTTAACATCTTCCCAGTCGGTGTAGTCGATCACCGACTTAGGATCTGTTGGACCATCTGTCATCTTCATAATCATCTGAATAGCGAGTCTGTCCCACCAACGCCATGAGGGGTAATCTACCTTACCAGCGATGACTTTGACGTCCTTGGGTTTCCATGGAGAAAGCTCGATAAACTTCTGTAGATACTTGTTATTTTCAGGGATGCGCTTCTCGGGATTACGAGCGACAACGTTAACACTATAAAAACTACTGGGAATACGATTTAAAGCGGTTTGATGTTCAGTGGCAAAGGCGAATACCGATTTGTCATAGCTGCCATAAAGTACGCAGGCACCTAAGGCGACACAGTCATATTTTGACCAATCCAAGCCACTTTTTGCCGCCTCACTGATATGCATCACAGTGCATCTGTTACCGCTATTTTCAATTTGCTCGGCAACGGCTCGGCTGATCCTGGCGGTATGTCCACCTCTGGAATAATAAAGTACCAGTACTGACTTCATCAATATGTCCAATTCAAAACTATTTTCAGCGCTTATTGTTGCAGCAAGTCATTTCAGAAACACAGGAATTGATCACAAATTAGCGATAGCTCATATAAATAGAAGTCAAAATTGAGATCTAGCACTGGGTTAGTATCATTGTCTTAGCTTAACGGCTCAATTAGAATAAACTAATCCAGAGTGAAGTGAGTACAGATATGCAAAAAGATATCGATGTAGATGCCATGGTGACCAACGCTGAGAATGCGGCTAAGTGGCTAAAAGCGATTGCCAATCCGAATCGATTGATGATCTTGTGCCTGCTACTGGATAATGAATTGAGTGTGACTCAGTTGAATGAGACCGTCCCCCTCAGCCAGTCGGCTCTGTCTCAGCATCTTGCCGTGTTAAGAACTCAGGATCTGGTGTCTACACGTAAGAGCTCTCAGGTGGTGTATTACTCACTCAAGAGTGAGCAAGTCACAGAAATCATCTCGATCATGCATAAGCAGTTTTGTGCTTAACTCTTAAAGCAATAATCAGCCTGATTTATAAAAAATACCAGTCATTCGGCTGGCATTGCTATTTTAATCACAGCCATCACCGCAAACTATCTATCAGTAAAAGCCTTGGCGAACTCTTCGACTTGATCCCAATCTGTGAACTCATAGGTGCCTGATGTGTCCATGGACGACCCCTTGGTCATCCACGAACTTTTAGCACCTAACCATTATCTATCAGTAAAAGCCTTGGCGAACTCTTCGACTTGATCCCAATCTGTGAGCTCATAGGTGCCTGATGTGTCCATGGACGACCCCTTGGTCATCCACTACTTCTCACCCACGAACTTTTAGCACCTAACCATTATCTATCAGTAAAAGCCTTGGCGAACTCTTCGACTTGATCCCAATCTGTGAGCTCATAGGTGCCTGATGTGTCCATGGACGACCCCTTGGTCATCCACTACTTCTCACCCACGAACTTTTAGCACCTAACCATTATCTATCAGTAAAAGCCTTGGCAAACTCTTCGACTTGACCCCAATCGGTGAGCTCATAGGTGCCTGATGTGTCCATGGATGATCCCTTGGTCATCCACTGCTTCTTACCCACGAACTTTTAGCACCTAACCATTATCTATCAGTAAAAGCCTTGGCGAACTCTTCGACTTGATCCCAATCTGTGAGCTCATAGGTGCCTGATGTGTCCATGGACGACCCCTTGGTCATCCACTACTTCTCACCCACGAACTTTTAGCACCTAACCATTATCTATCAGTAAAAGCCTTGGCGAACTCTTCGACTTGATCCCAATCTGTGAACTCATAGGTGCCTGATGTGTCAGTAGGCCCCTTGGTCATCCACATGATGAAACGGATCATGGTCTTATCGAAGAAGCGATACTTAGGGTAATCAATCTTACCGGCAAAAACGCCTAACTGTTGCGGCTTCCATAGAGACAAGTCCAAAAACTTCTTCATATAAGGATTAGTTTCCGGGGTGTTCTTCTCTGGCTTTCTGGCGACAACATTCACGGTAAAGAAGGCATTCTTCTTTGCATTCAGTACAGCTTGATGACGGTTAATATACTGATACAGCTCAGGCCTATGCTTACCGTAACGAATACTGGCGCCGATCAAAATCTTATCGAAGTAAGAGAGGTTTAACCCTTGGGCCTCTTCCAGTGAAGCCAAAGTCACACTATCACCCGCACCTTCGCTAATCCCCTGCACAAGCTCACAGATTGCTTTTGTTTGGCCATCGACGGTGGAGTAGATAATTAACGTATTGCTCATCAGATTTCCTGAATAATGAAGGTAGAAATTTAAGCGGCCTTTCATGGCCACTTTGTCTATATCAATTAAATAAAAATGTAGCCAGTAATGCTATAAGGTAAAGGTTTAATTCCATCTTAATTTCGCCAAAAAGTAGGCGTAAACAGAACCAGAAGTGTAAAGACTTCTAGTCGGCCAAATAGCATAGCCAGCAAGAGTATCCATTTAGAACCATCATTGATGCTGGCGTAATTACTTGCCACTTCGCCTAAACCTGGACCTAAGTTATTTAAACAAGCCGCAGTTGCGCTAAAGGCGGTGATATTATCCATCCCCATCCCCATCAATGCCAGCATGCAGATGACAAAAACCAGGGCGTAAGCCGAGAAAAACCCCCATACCGCATCGATCACGCGCTCGGGTAAGGCTTTATTACCGATCCGTATCGAGAACATTCCTCTTGGGTGTACCAGGCGCTTTAGTTCACGGGAGCCCTGCTTAAGTAACAAGATCATTCGTATCACCTTGATACCGCCTGCAGTCGAACCACCACAGCCACCGATAAAACTGGAGAAGATAAGTAACATAGGCAGAAACAACGGCCACATGTGGAAGCTTTCAGTACCGAACCCTGCCGTTGTCGAAATAGACACAGCCTGAAACAGGGCGTAATCGAAAGTCTCTTCCGGAGAATCATAGATCCCAGAATGATAGAGAGTCGCGAAGCAGATCGCGGTCAACACAAGCTGCACTATTATGAGCACCTTAAACTCGGCGTCTTTAAAGTAAACTCTGAGATTAATACCGCGGCGGGTGAAGGCTGCAAAGTGAAGGCTGAAATTGAGCGCTGCGATTAACAGGAAGACCACACAGACAATGTTAATTGCCGGGCTATCGAAATGCCCTATACTGGCATCATAGGTAGAAAACCCGCCGATAGCGATAGTAGAAAAAGAATGACATATAGCATCGAATACATTCATTCCCGCAACCCAGTAAGAGAAGGCGCAGGCGACAGTCAGTAGAAAGTAGATATACCATAAAGCCTTAGCTGTCTCGGCTATTCTAGGAGTCATCTTACTGTCTTTCACCGGTCCAGGCATCTCGGCGCGATAGAGCTGCATTCCCCCAATACCCAGCACAGGCAGAATGGCGACGGCCAAAACAATGATCCCCATGCCACCCAACCATTGCAGCAGATGTCGATAGAAGAGTATGGCTTTGGGAAGAGAATCTAAGCCCACAATCACAGTAGCACCTGTGGTAGTTAAGGCCGAAAAAGACTCGAAGAAGCTGTCGGTAATAGATAAATCCGGCTGACTTGAGAAAATAAAAGGCACGGCACCGATAGAGCCCAGTACTCCCCAAAAAAGTACCACTAATAGGAAACCTTCACGGGTTCGCAGATCTTTCTTGTGTCTACGATTGGGATACCAAAGAATAAAACCGAGAAATAGACTCAATACAAACGCCTGAATAAATGCAGTTCCTCCCCCATCCTTATAGATCACCGCCACCAGAGCCGGTGGCAGCAGAGACAGGGAAAACAAGCCCATGAGCAAACCTGTTATTCTTATTATCGTTCTATATTGCATCTAGGCCTATCTATTATCCATTAGCGAAACTCACTCGACATAAAATGAGAGCGAGAAAAAACGCACATTTTGTTATTTTCGCACATTTCGATAACTCAGCACAGAGACAAATAATCTTGCTCAATCACCACTAATACCAACTGATATAAGCCTCTTGAGGCTGAGATCACTCCAGCTCAAAATTAGCTTTAAGCTTTCCCTGACTCATGGTGGCTAAGTCAGTATTCAATTTGTCTTGATATCGCTTAGGAAGTTCAAAGGTCACAAGCACTTTGTCGGTAAAAACTCTGTCTATTATCACGCCGTCACCTAACTTAACTTGATACTCTACATCCTGAAGCTGGCCATAATCACACTCCAGTAGGCCCGGATAGCGGATCTGTTTAAGCTCTGTTTGTAACTGAGTCAGTCCTTGTCTGATCCCCGAACTATAAGCTCTGACTAAACCACCCACTCCTAGCTTAGTACCACCGAAGTAACGCACCACTATGGCCCCTATCTCGCCCACACCAGATCCCTGTAAAGTAGCCAACATGGGACGCCCCGCACTCCCGGCAGGCTCTCCATCATCGCTGGAACCGATAGCCATGCTGTTACCGGGCTCTGCATTCACGAAAGCATAGCAATAATGGCTAGCTCCGGGGTATTCACCCTTAACGTTAGTAAGTGCACACTTCAGCTCATCCGTAGACTGGCAGTGAAAAAGAAAAGAGATAAAGCGGCTATGCTTTATCTCCTCTTCTATTACTAATTCGGCGGATGGAATTTGATAACTATCAATCAATACAAGTCAGCCTCAATCATAAAATAAACATAAATAATAGGTTACCGATAAGCCAAAAAATTTAAGTTGCAGTTATTCAAAAATAACGCCACGCAGTGGCTCACATAGAGATGCGCAACAGATCTATCAACCTAAACCACAATCACGAGTCATATTCTCGTTTCTATCTGCATGGACGATAACATTATCTTCGATACGAATGCCGCCGAATGGACGTAATAGATCTATAGTGTCCCAGTTGATCTGTGCCTGATGTTTATCTTGTTTCAAGCCATCGAGCAAGGTGTCTATGATATAGATGCCAGGCTCTATGGTCAGCACCTGATTCACGGCTAAGGTACGAGTGCAACGCAGGAAAGGATGCGCATCTGGTGCTGCAATATGGGTGCCGCGCTCATCATGAAGATAACCCCCCATGTCATGGACTTGTAGCCCTAACATATGACCTAATCCATGGGGGAAGAAAACACTGGTGATCCCCTGCTCCACCAAGCTCTCAACATCCCCTTTGGCTATATTAAAATCTAACATAATCTGGGCGACTTTCTTATGAGTCTCAATATGCAGATCAACATATTTAACTCCCGGCTTCATCATATCTACCAGCTCAAGCTGTGACTTGTTCATCGCCTCGATCAACTCGCTGAAAATATTTTTCTCGAAGGCGTAGGTGCGGGTAATATCTGAGGCATATCCAGAAAAATTAGCCCCTGCATCGATAAGAAATGACTTTCTCGGATGAGGACTCGCATGTTCAAGCTTAGTGTAATGCAAAATCGAAGCATTCTGGTTAAGCGCGATGATATTGCCGTAGGGAACTTCATTCTCACCCTGACAAGAAGCATTCAGGTATTCCTGCTGGATCTCAAACTCGCTGCCGCCATTATAAAAGGCCTTTTTAGCCGCTATGTGGCCATGGACAGCTATCTCGTTAGAGTGTCGCATACACTCGAGCTCATATTGAGTCTTGGTTGCTCTATGATAATGAAGATAACTCATCACGGCATCTGGGTTTCGAGTCTTAAACCCAAGCACTTCGGCGACATCTAAGTGCTCACCTATGTAAGCCCAATTGCCAATATCTTTTGGTAGTAATTCGGCAACCTTATCGGCTTTGGTCAGCATTTTTATCTCTACATGTTCGCTCCAGAATGCATCGGGAACATCGGCAACCTTATGCCAAAAATCTACCGGGCGAAAGAAAATCAATTGCGGCTTATCCCGGCCATTAACTAACAACCAACAATGGGGATTATCCAAAATAGGTAGCCAGGCCTTAAAGTGCGGATTGACCTTAAAAGGATAATCCATATCGTCTAAAAACTGTCGATGAGGTTGGCCCGAATGGATCACCAGGCCAGATAAATTTTCTCGGGTAACAATGTCCGCCACACGACGGTTCAGTTCGGTGATGTGAGCAAGATAATGGCTAGCGAGCTGATCCATGAGTGACTTCCTGTTGTTAGTTGTTCTTATTACTAAATAAGGTATAAGTATAGTAAATACCAGACTCGCTTTTCAGCGCCAGTTAACTAGACTATTTATTCCTGTATAGCAGCTGAAAGCAGTCTAACATAAAGCACAAAAATACCTCCACCAAAGCGGGAATCAAACAAGTGTTTAAATTGGGTGTTGTAATTTATCTAAATTCGTCGCACACTGAGTAGTAACTGGTCAGATGATGACCTGCGCTGAGATAGAAGAATAACCCCTAGTTAAGACGGGTATCACGCAAAAGGAAGCAAGCAATGATCTACCAAAGTCCTACGATTCAGGTTGAGTTACTTGAAGATAATATCGCTCGGCTATGCTTTAACGCACCGGGTTCAGTCAACAAGTTAGATAGAGAAACGATTGACTCTCTTAACGCTGCACTCGATGCAATCAAGCAAAATTCAGACATCCAAGCTTTAGTCCTGACTTCAGGTAAAGGCGCCTTTATTGTTGGCGCCGACATCACTGAATTCTTAGGCTTGTTCGCACAGGATGATAGCGTGCTACTCCCTTGGATAGCAGAAGCGAATGTCGTATTTAATAAGTTAGAAGATCTTCCCTTTCCAACTATCTCAGCCATCAATGGCTTTGCACTAGGTGGCGGTTTCGAAACCGTACTAGCGACCGATTTCCGCATTGCCGATTCCACGGCAAGAGTTGGACTACCTGAGTCTAAGCTGGGACTTGTTCCTGGTTTTGGTGGTACGGTTCGCCTTCCACGCCTAATTGGTACAGATAACGCGCTCGAGTGGATCACTAGCGGTAAAGACCAACGTCCTGAAGCGGCACTAAAAGTCGGCGCAATCGACGCTATTGTTGCACCAGAGAACTTACAAGCTTCAGCAATTCAGATGCTGAAGGATGCCGTCACAGAAAAACTCGACTGGCAGACTCGCCGTGCTCGCAAGCAGGCACCACTTACACTACCTAAGCTAGAAGCTATGATGTCATTCGCCACAGCGAAAGGCATGGTATTCAAGATAGCGGGCAAGCATTACCCTGCACCTATGACAGCCATCAGCGTTATAGAGCAAGCTGCAAACCTTAAACGAGATGAAGCCCTTAAGATAGAGCATCAGGCCTTTGTTAAGTTAGCCAAGACAGATGTGGCCCAGGCATTGATAGGTATCTTCCTCAATGACCAGTTAGTAAAAGGCAAGGCTAAGAAAGCCGGAAAACTGGCTAAGAAAGTCGACACAGCTGCCGTATTGGGCGCAGGCATCATGGGTGGCGGTATCGCCTACCAGAGCGCCAGCAAGGGCACGCCTATCGTCATGAAGGATATTGCACAGCCAGCTCTGGATTTAGGTCTAGGGGAAGCGTCTAAGCTTCTTGCTGCACAGATTAAACGTGGTCGCTCCACACCAGAGAAGATGGCTAAGGTGCTTAACAACATCACAGCAACTCTGGACTACACCCCGGTTAAAGATGTCGACGTAGTCGTCGAAGCGGTTGTCGAACATCCTAAGGTCAAGTCTATGGTATTGGCCGAAGTTGAGCAGAATGTTGCCGACGACGCCATCATCACCTCTAATACATCTACCATCTCGATCAATTTGCTGGCTAAGGCGCTTAAAAAGCCTGAGCGCTTCTGTGGCATGCACTTCTTCAACCCGGTACATAAGATGCCACTGGTTGAAGTGATTCGTGGTGAGAATAGTTCTGAAGAGACTATCGCAACAGTTGTTGCCTACGCCAGTAAGATGGGTAAAACACCTATCGTAGTGAATGATTGCCCTGGCTTCTTCGTCAACCGCGTGCTGTTCCCTTACTTTGCAGGCTTCAGCGGCCTACTCGCCGACGGTGCTGATTTCGCCGCTATCGATAAAGTGATGGAGAAACAGTTCGGTTGGCCTATGGGCCCAGCATACTTACTCGATGTTGTCGGTTTAGATACAGGTCATCACGCCCAGGCTGTTATGGCTGAAGGCTTCCCTGATCGCATGGCGAAAGAAGGCAAAGATGCTATCGATATCATGTTCGATGCTGATCGCTTCGGTCAGAAGAATAGCAAAGGTTTTTATGCTTACTCAGTCGACCGTCGTGGCAAGCCAAAGAAAGATGTCGATGCCGTTAGCTATGAATTGCTAGGTACCGAATTCGGTGAGCTTAAGCAATTCGAGTCCGATGAAATCATCGCCCGTACTATGATCCCTATGATCATAGAAACCGTACGCTGTCTCGAAGAAGGTATTATTGCTTCACCCGCTGAAGCTGATATGGGTCTAGTTTACGGTATAGGTTTCCCACCATTCCGAGGCGGTGTATTCCGCTACATAGATACCATGGGCGTAGCAAACTTTGTTGCTCTCGCCGATAAATACGCTCACTTAGGTGGCCTATATCAAGTAACAGATGCCATGCGTGAACTTGCCGCAAATAATGGCAGCTACTACCAGTCTAAATAAGTGGGAAGGAATAAAACAATGAAACAAGCAGTTATCGTAGATTGCATTCGTACTCCCATGGGCCGCTCTAAGGCTGGAGTATTTAGAAATGTACGTGCAGAGACTCTTTCTGCAGAATTAATGAAGGCACTGGTTGAGCGTAATCCCAAGCTAGATCCTAATACCATTGAAGACGTGATCTGGGGCTGTGTTCAACAGACTCTGGAGCAAGGCTTCAATATCGCACGTAACGCATCACTCCTAGCGGGGCTGCCTAAGCAGATTGGCGGCGTGACCGTAAACCGTTTATGTGGTTCATCTATGGATGCCCTACATCAAGCGGCACGCGCAATTATGACAGGTCAAGGCGATACGTTTATCGTCGGTGGTGTCGAGCACATGGGCCACGTTCCTATGAATCACGGTGTCGACTTCCATCCCGGCCTTGCCAGCAATGTAGCAAAGGCATCGGGCATGATGGGTCTTACGGCTGAAATGCTAGGAAAGATGCACGGCATCACACGAGAGCAGCAAGATGAATTTGCGGTACGCTCACATCAACGTGCTCATGCAGCCACAGTCGAAGGTCGCTTCGCCAATGAGATCCACCCAATCGAAGGTCATGATGCCAATGGTGCCTTGATCACGGTTGAGCATGACGAAGTTATTCGTCCTGAAACATCAATGGAGTCACTGTCAGGACTTAGACCTGCTTTCGACCCTGCCAATGGCACAGTCACAGCGGGAACATCTTCAGCACTGTCTGATGGAGCTTCAGCCATGCTGGTCATGGAAGAAGAGAAAGCCAAGGCTTTAGGCTTACCAATCCGTGCACGCATCCGCTCTATGGCTGTTGCAGGTTGTGATGCCGCCATCATGGGCTATGGTCCGGTTCCTGCGACTAAAAAAGCATTAGAGCGTGCTGGACTAACTGTCGATGATCTTGATGTTATCGAGCTTAACGAAGCCTTCGCCGCCCAGTCTCTACCTTGTGTAAAAGACTTAGGCTTAATGGATGTTGTCGATGAGAAGATTAACCTCAACGGTGGTGCTATCGCACTCGGTCATCCATTAGGATGCTCTGGTACTCGAATCTCTACAACGCTTATCAACTTGATGGAAAGCAAAGATGCAAAATATGGTCTGGCGACCATGTGTATCGGCTTAGGCCAAGGCATAGCAACAATATTCGAAAGACCTTAATCTTCTGTAGCTAGAAGTATTAAATAAGATATGAAGACCCTAGGGACGAGTTCCTAGGGTCTTTTTTATGTTCCACGTGGAACATCTTACTCCCAAGCAATAGAAAATTTCTCCGCAAACAGCTCGAATATCCCCTTGAAAAATATATAAAAATCTGGCAAAAATAGGCACTATTGTTCACAAATTCTTATGGAGTCCATTGATGGAACTGGTATTACTCGCAGATAAACCCGAGGCTATCCCGCAAATAGCTAAATGGTATAGCGATGAGTGGGGATACATAAGTAACGACAGCAGTCGATCAACTTCAGCGTTAGAAACTAAGCTAAATGGTTATCTCAATACAGACAAACTCCCCTTGGTGCTTTTGGCTACAGTCAATAACCAAGTGGTTGCAACGGCTCAATTGCGTTTTCAGGAAATGACGACTTACCCCAAAACATCACATTGGCTTGGCGGTGTCTATGTAGATAAAGCCCACAGAGGAAAATCTGTGGCGCAAACACTCATAAATGGCATATTGGATTTAGCTAATAAGCATGGAGTAAACGAACTATATCTACAAACAGAAGATCACTCTGGTGGTTTATATAAGAAGATGGGCTGGAAAGCCGTCGAACAGGTGACCTACCACGGCGTCGATGTACTGGTGATGAAGCTAAAGGTTAATGACGTTTATTGTGAAGAGCAGAAACAAGCATGACTCCCGCAATCAATGCATTAAAGCAAGCTAACATAGAGTTCACCATTCATGAATATCACCATGAAGCTGGTTGTGATTCCTATGGTTTAGAGGCCGCTGAAAAATTAGGTTTGCAGCCTGAGCAGGTCTTTAAGACCTTAGTCGTTCAGCTAGATGGCAAACAACTCGCGGTTGCCATTATTCCCGTGGACTCGAAACTCAGCATGAAACTCATCGCTAAGGCAACGAAAGCTAAGAAAGCAGCCATGGCCAATGCCGATGATGTGCAAAGGTCCACGGGTTACAAATTGGGAGGTGTCAGCCCTATAGCCCAGAAAAAACCTCTCAAGACCTACATAGACATTAGCGCAAAGAACTACGTAAAAATATATGTCAGCGGTGGTCAACGAGGATTAGATATCGAACTAGCACCAGAACAGTTACTACTGGTGACTAAAGCACAATTCGCTCCACTTACGAGTTAGTTCGTGTCCTGTTTTCCAACTCACTCTTAGTCTCACAAAAGCAATCGCTCAACTTGGATTATTAACTTTGCTAGCGTATTATTAGTCACCTATTTACAAGCCTATCCTCTGATTTGCAGTAGGTTAGATGGCAAATATATGGTTGAGGAATTATGAGCGACCGAGTGAGTGATACTATTATCGATGGCATGAATCAAGCCGACCATCATTTAGATGCCATTGGACTCAGATGTCCAGAGCCTGTGATGATGGTTCGTAAGTCAGTACGAAAAATGGAAGCTGGCGAGACCCTGCTGATTATCGCAGATGACCCTGCCACTACCCGAGATATTCCTAGCTTCTGTGAATTTATGGATCATAAGCTACTCTCGAGCAGTACAGATAAAACACCCTACCAGTATTTAATCCAAAAAGGTCTCTGAACCGCAAGCCTTAACAACATGAAGGAATCATCTATGTCGACGCTCATTGCCATCGGATTTAAGCCCATTAAGCAGCAACCTATGACACTCGTTACTAAGGCGAATGTCACTTGTTCCCATGGTGTCGAACAGGACTTCTTCGGCCGACCAAGCAAGCGACAAGTCACTGTTATGTCGAAAGAACAATGGCAGACCGTCTGTAGTGAGCTTAATACCCTGTTACCTTGGACCACTCGTAGAGCGAACTTGCTGGTCGAAGGACTGAGCTTTACTCCCGAGCATGTCGGCAAGATTCTCGAGATTGGTGAACTTAAACTCGAGATCACCGGCGAAACAGACCCATGTAAGAAGATGGAAATAGCTCATGCCGGACTCGAAGCCGCATTAAGACCTGATTGGCGTGGCGGCGTCACCTGCCGAGTATTGAATGATGCGGAAATCTTTGAAGGCGATACAGTTCAACTGAACTAAACCGCCTTACCTGCAAATGCAAAACCAAACTCGATGGCCTTAGCTCTGGCTATCGAGTTACGCTAAGGCAAATTTTCTTCTTTCTCAATCCTACATATTCATTCAAAAATCTACAGCAAGCCTGTCCAAGCAACAAAACTAACCAAAAAACCTCTCTCCAAAAATACCAATGTATTCAGCTATACAATGAGTCCCAAATCCAGCACCAATTAACAATTTTGCTACACGATAGTTGTTTTACCCGCCCCCTAAATATGCGATAAAAGACAGGCTAAATTAACTTGAATACTGCATACAAAAAACACTAGCGTCACAAAAACAACAACTAAGTTCGCTTTAATAAAAGTCTGGCACAATCAATAAAGAATAATTATAGCCAGTAATGACTCAATTAAAATAAGAAAACTAGGGATTAAAATGATAAAACAAAAGCTAACTCCTCTATGTGCAGCAATCGCACTTAGTTTAAGTTTGCCAATAATGGCGAGTGAATCAACCTCAGACAAGGAAACCAAGTGGCAGGTAAATGCACCGGCTAATGCCCCCCTTGAGAGAGTTAAGATTGATGTCTCCGAAGGTACTTGGATGAACATCTGTGTCAGCCCGAATGGTAAAACCATCGTGTTCGACATGCTGGGTGATATCTATCAGATCCCTATGCAAGGTGGTGAAGCCAAAGTATTAGCCAAAGGTATCGCCTGGCAGATGCAGCCTACCTATAGCCCGGACGGAAAGTATATTGCCTTTACCTCGGATGAGGATGGTGGCGACAATATCTGGATCATGGACGCCGATGGCAGTAATCCAAGAGCCGTAACCAACGAAACCTTCCGCCTGCTCAATAGCCCAGCCTGGAGCCCTAATTCACAATACTTAATTGCACGTAAGCACTATACAGGCTCACGTAGCCTGGGCGCCGGAGAAGTCTGGCTATACCATGTGGCTGGCGGCGAAGGGGTTAAGCTCACTGAACGCCCTAACGAGCAGAAAGACTTAGGCGAACCCGCCTACTCACCAGATGGCCGCTATATCTACTTTAGTCAGGACGCGACTCCAGGTAAGACATTTCACTATTCTAAAGATTCGGTTAAAGGCATCTATAAGATCAAACGCTATGACACCGAAACCGGTGACATAGAAATATTAGTTCAAGGCACAGGTGGTGCCATAAGACCTACTCCTAGCCCTGACGGAACTAAGCTTGCCTATATCAAGCGCGATGGATTTCAGTCTTCCCTGTACCTCCTTGACCTTAAGTCTGGCAAGAAAGAAAAGCTATACGGCAATCTTGACAGAGACATGCAGGAGACATGGGCCATTCATGGAGTTTACCCGACCATGAGTTGGACCGCCGACAACGAAGAGATAGTCTTCTGGGCTGGCGGTAAGATTAACAAACTAGATGTTGAATCTAAGTCAGTTAAACAGATCCCCTTCTCGGTGAAGACCGAATTGGCGGTTCAGCCTGCGGTACGATTCAAGCAAGATCTTGATAAAGATGTATTCGACGTCAAGATGCTGCGTATGGCTCAGGTATCACCGGATGGTAAAAAAGTGGTTTATGAGGCCCTTGGCAAACTCTGGGTTAAAAATCTCTCTGGTGGAAAATCAGAGGGAAGAGGTAGCCGTCTTACCAAGCTAGATTCAGACTTAAGAGAGCTCTATCCCCAGTGGTCTCGTGACAGCAAAAATATCGTGTTTACCACTTGGGATGATCAAGACCAAGGCACAGTTAAAATCGTCAGCGTTAGAAACAAGCGCAGTAAAACCCTGACCAAGGAGCCAGGAAAGTATGTAGAGCCCACCTTCTCACCCGACGGTTCCTTCGTTGTTTACCGTAAGGCCAAGGGCGGCTATATCACACCCAGAACCTGGTCTCAGGATACTGGTCTATACAAGGTAGACATCAAAGGCAAACAAAATACCCGCATCACTCCCGATGGTTATCAGCCACAATTTGCTGCCGATTCAAAACGCGTCTACTTTATGGCTCAAGGAGAGACCCCAGAGTTCGCTTCTATCAACCTAGATGGCTTTCAGAAGCGAGTTCATTACACCAGTAAGCTAGGTACAGAATTCCGCATATCTCCCGATGGCAAGCAGCTCGCTTTCGCTGAGCGGTTCAAGGTCTGGGTCACTCCATTTGCTAAGCATGGTGAGACCATAGAGATAGGTCCTAAGGCAAGTAATCTACCTGTCAGCCAACTGAGTGTGCGTGCCGGAGAGAGCATTAGCTGGAACGGCAACAGCGATCAACTTTACTGGACCTTAGGTCCTGAGCTCTACCAAATGGCCGTTGATACCGAGTACAAAGATCAGCGTCAAGCCAACAATGACGAGGAAGCTAATTCAGATGAAGCTAAGGTCGAACCTAAGATCACCGATCTAGGATTCACACAGAAGGCCGATGTTCCACGTGGAACAATTGCCTTCGTTGGCGGCAAGATCATCACCATGGAAGATGATAAGGTGATAGAGAATGGCGTGGTCATCGTCAAGGATAATAAGATTGTCTCAGTCGGTGACTCATCAACAAAAATCCCCAGTGAAGCTACAGTTTTAGACATCAAGGGCAAGACCTTGATGCCGGGTCTGTTCGATGCCCATGCTCATGGTGCACAAGGTGAAGAGGAGATAATCCCCCAACAAAACTGGGAACTCTACTCTAACTTGTCTTTGGGTGTGACGGCTATCCATGATCCATCTAACGATACAACTGAGATATTCGCCGCTTCCGAGCAACAAAAAGCAGGTAATATTGCCGGCCCGCGTATCTTCTCGACTGGTACAATTCTCTATGGAGCCAATGGTCCTGGCTACACATCCCATATAGATTCACTGGATGATGCTAAGTTTCACCTGGAACGCCTTAAGAAAGTCGGTGCATTCAGTGTGAAGAGCTATAACCAACCTCGTCGTAATCAACGTCAACAAGTCATTGCCGCGGCTCGTGAACTCGAAATGATGGTAGTGCCTGAAGGTGGCAGTTTACTGCAACACAACCTAAGCATGATAGTCGATGGTCATACGGGTATTGAGCATTCACTACCAGCGGCAGCTATCTACAATGATATTAAGCAGCTCTGGAGTCAAACAGAAGTCGGTTACACACCGACCCTAGTAGTCGCTTATGGTGGTATCTCAGGTGAGAACTATTGGTACGATAAAACAGATGTTTGGGCACACCCAAGACTGTCTATGTATGTACCAAGTGATCTATTAGATGCAAGATCCATGAGACGCCCTACCGCACCAGATGAACATTATAACCATTTCAATGTTGCTCGTGTCGCCAACGAGATGAATGATCTGGGTGTTAAACCCAATATTGGTGCTCATGGTCAACGTGAAGGTTTAGCCGCTCATTGGGAAATGTGGATGTTCGCTCAAGGTGGTATGAGCAATCTCGAAGTACTAAAAACAGCAACTATCAATCCGGCCACACACTTCGGCATGGATCATCAGCTCGGCTCAATCAAACAAGGCAAGCTCGCCGACTTGATCGTCATCGACGGTGACCCACTCGAAAATATTCGAGTCACAGATCGAGTGACTTATACAATGGTCAACGGCAAACTCTACAATGCCGAAACCATGAACCAAGTCAACGGTGGATCCAAAAACAGAGGCAAAGAGAGAAAACCTTTCTTTTTTGAACTTTAATTTCTGTTTTTAATTTTAAAATCTGGCTAACT
Source organism: Shewanella psychrophila (assembly GCF_002005305.1). NCBI lineage: Bacteria > Pseudomonadati > Pseudomonadota > Gammaproteobacteria > Alteromonadales > Shewanellaceae > Shewanella > Shewanella psychrophila. Next base: position 54,735 of record NZ_CP014782.1, on the reverse strand, counting down.
TTACTGCCAAATTTTAATTTCATGAAAATTATTTTTTAAAGAGAAAGAACCAAAAAATAATTAAATTTTCGCTTCGCGAAGAAAAATGAGATAGAAAAAGTAATACTTCGGTATTAAATAAGACAAAGAGTGTTCCACGTGGAACACTCTTTTTCTTATCATAATATACATACTTCATCCGCCCAAAATTAGAGAAGGTTCATGCAAATTATTCTACTGACAATCTTGGCTCTCTTCCTTTTATGCATGGCCATTTTTAGGAGGTTAAAATGGAAGCTAACCACACTCTACTTTGCGACAATTTCTAGCTTAAGTATTATATTTATCACTAAGAAGTACTTCTTCCCTCTTGAGCCTGAAGCTGTTAATGCTATGAATTCAGTGGCAACCTTTTTTACATCCATGCTTGTTTATCGAGTAGCATGTTATCTATTAAAAAAGATTAAGAATAGCCGGTTCAACATAGTGATAACGGTTACTCTTGTTATCCTGGTAACTATTTTATCCTTGTATACATTACCGCGAATGGTCTATTTCCTCGCCTTCAATGAATACCAGAACCAAGAAACAAGTACTAATAATACCAACCCACTTAAGTTGAGAAAAATAGAATATCGCCCTCAAAGCTCTGATGTATCTACAGATATATCATTAAGCTTTATGTTATCTAAATCATTAATTCCTTTAGATATTTTAAAAGTTAGCAGTAAGAGACTCGATACCGATAGCATAATGTATTTTTATGAACATGATAACACTTATAAATCATTGAATATTAGTAAAGTAGTTGGAAACTCAAATTATCTCAAACAGCTGTTAACCGAAGAGAACTCTGAAGAATTAGAGAATTTAGTTGGTGTTAAGCCCTTAAGTTCTGATTTTGAACTACTCAAATACCTGTTTAAATTTGAAAGAGATGACCTAAGTTTTTTTTCCTCATTAGATGACTATAAACTGGCATTGATGTCCACAATCCTCAAGTCAACTTTTATAGCTATCAATGGAAACATATTAGAATTTAAACTAGATAAAGGATATCAAGGTTTTCAATTTGGAGAGTCGGAGCTGAATACAGTTGTAAGAGTTAATGTTTACAGCAACAAAACAATAATTAAATTGACGTTCAATGGATTCACACAACAAGAGATAGATTTTTTTCTATCACAGATAGAATTGATCGAACAGTAACGTGCAGCACTGATGCCAATCGATGTAATACGCCTTATTCGGCCCAACATGCGTTGCTTGGGTCTTAGCTTTTCCTAAAACCTAGATCCTAGGAACTTGTATTATCAGAGAGTGGAACAAACGTCCAACAGACGCAGCCGTCATCTTGGCTTTACTCCCTTCTCAACCTTGATACCTTCTCAGCCCCTCCTTACTTATTACACTTATCATAACAAAAACAATATGTTGCATGATCATTCACCATACCTACCGCTTGCATGAATGCATAACAGATTGTCGGCCCAACGAAGTTAAAACCAAGCTTTTTCAAAGCTTTAGACATGGCTTCAGACTCGGTAGTCTGCACTGGTATCTGTTTCATCTCAGTAAAATGATTCACAATCGGCTTGCCGCCAACGAAACTCCAAAGAAACTCAGAGAAATCATTCCCCTGCTCGCCCTTGGTGTCAGAAAAGTTGGCCATATAGCCACGAGCATTCTTGATGATGGAGTTTACCTTGAGACGGTTTCTGACTATCCCCTTATCTAGGAGTAATTCTTCGACCTTGGTATCATCGAACTTGGCAATCACCTCAGGATCAAAATTGGAAAATGCCGCTTCATAGGTTTTTTGTTTCTTAAGGATAGTGATCCATGAAAGCCCGGCTTGCTGACCTTCGAGGCAGAGTTTGGCGAAAAGCTCCAGACTATCGAATACAGGCTGGCCCCAAACATCATCATGATAATCCAGATAAATTTGATCATCCCCAACCCAGCCACAACGCTTCTTGTCCATGGAGTTACTCCCTTATTTTAATATTTAGCGGTATTTCCTTTAGGAGATAAAAAATAACCTACATATGCATATTTCTACAAGGTATAATCGAAACCATTTTTATATTTCCAAGCTAGCTCTAGCTGCTAAAAAGCATTTAGACAAGGTGTTGGTATCATCCTGACGGCGTAGATAGTAGACATGACGACGAAACATGACGTAAAGACATTCCAGGGTTTCATTATGACCCTGCAGGAGTACTGGGCGCAGCAAGGTTGCGCCATTGTTCAACCTCTCGATATGGAGGTTGGCGCTGGTACATTCCACCCACAGACTTTCCTACGCTCTCTTGGCCCAGAGCCAATGAGCAGTGCTTATGTGCAGCCATGTCGCCGCCCGACCGATGGCCGTTATGGTGAAAACCCTAACCGCCTGCAGCACTATTATCAGTTTCAGGTCGTGTTAAAGCCATCTCCAAGTAATATTCAGGAACTCTACCTGGGTTCACTGGAAGCTCTGGGCGTAGACATGGGCGTTCATGATGTGCGTTTCGTCGAAGACAACTGGGAGTCTCCTACTCTAGGTGCCTGGGGTCTAGGTTGGGAAGTTTGGTTGAACGGTATGGAAGTCTCTCAGTTCACTTACTTCCAGCAAGTCGGTGGATTGGAATGTAGTCCGGTCACCGGTGAGATCACTTACGGTCTAGAGCGTCTGGCCATGTACATTCAGGAAGTAGACAGTGTCTATGACCTTGTCTGGACCGATGGTCCAATGGGCAAGATCATGTACGGCGATATCTTCCACCAGAATGAAGTTGAGCAATCAACTTACAACTTCGAGCATGCCGATGTTGATGTGCTATTCACCTTATTTGATGACTGTGAAAAAGCCTGTCAGCGTCTATTATCTCTGGAAAAACCACTTCCACTACCCGCTTATGAGCAGGTGATGAAAGCCTCTCATGCATTTAATTTGCTTGATGCACGCCACGCAATCTCAGTCACAGAGCGTCAGCGTTACATACTACGCGTACGTACTATGTCTAAAGGTGTTGCAGAGTCTTATTACCAAGCCCGTGAAGCTCTCGGCTTCCCAATGTGTAAGTAGAGGTAGACCTAATGAATTTTGAAAACTTACTCATTGAAGTAGGAACTGAAGAGTTACCTCCGAAAGCCCTGCGTAAACTCGCAGAGTCTTTCCTAAGCAACTTTACCGATGAGCTGAACAAAGCTGAACTCAGCTTCGAATCAGCTGTTTGGCATGCCGCTCCGCGTCGTTTAGCACTTTGTGTCAATCAACTCGCAGACGCTCAAGCCGATAAAGTTGTTGAGAAACGTGGGCCAGCAATAGCCCAAGCATTCGACGCTGACGGTAATCCGACTAAAGCCGCCATGGGCTGGGCTCGTGGTAACGGCATCACAGTCGAAGAAGCTGGTCGCCTTAAAACAGAAAAGGGCGAATGGTTATTACACCAGGCAAAAGTTGTCGGTGTAGAGACTAAAGGCCTAATCTCAGCTATGGCACAGCGCTCGCTAGATAAGTTACCCATTCCTAAGCCTATGCGCTGGGGAAGCAGCAAGATTCAATTTATCCGCCCGGTTCATACTGTCACCATGCTTCTTGGCAGTGAAATCGTCGAAGGAGAATTGCTAGGCGTCAAATCTGACCGAGTTATCCGTGGACATCGTTTCATGGGTCAATCCAGTTTCGAGCTAGATCATGCCGATAACTACCTAACTGCACTTAAAGAGCAAGGGAAAGTCTTAGTAGATTATGAAGCGCGTAAAGCGATTATTAAGGCAGATGCTGAAACTGCAGCGACTAAGATTGGTGGTGTTGCCGATCTTGAAGATGAGCTTTTAGAAGAGGTTACCTCACTCGTTGAATGGCCTGTGGTATTAACCGCTAACTTCGAAGAGAAGTTCCTTAATGTACCTGCTGAAGCCTTGGTTTACACCATGAAAGGCGATCAAAAATACTTCCCGGTATTCGACAAGACAGGTCAGCTGCTACCTAACTTTATCTTCGTCACTAACATAGAGTCTAAAGATCCTCAGGTCATTATCTCCGGTAACGAGAAAGTGGTTCGTCCACGTCTTGCCGATGCCGAGTTTTTCTTCGAAAATGATAAAAAACTGACATTGGAAGAGCGCCTAGTCAGCCTGGAAACCGTCGTGTTCCAGAAGCAGCTGGGTACTATTAAGCAACGTGTCGAGCGCATCTCTGAAATAGCTGGTTTCATCGCTAGCAGCATAGATGCAAATGCCGAGGAAGCATCTCGTGCAGGCCTGCTTTCTAAGTCAGACTTGATGACTAACATGGTGATGGAGTTTACTGATCTTCAGGGCACAATGGGCATGCATTACGCCCGCCTCGACGGTGAAACTGAAGCAGTCTCTCTTGCACAGCAAGAGCAATACAAGCCTAAGTTCTCCGGTGATACAGTTCCTACAGCATCAATTTCTGTCTGTGTCGCTCTAGCTGAAAAGCTAGATACTCTGGTTGGTATTTTCGGAATTGGCCAGGCACCTAAGGGCGCTGCCGATCCATTTGCACTGCGCCGCGCCGCTATCGGTATCCTGCGTATCTGTGTTGAGAATAACCTGCCGCTGGATCTGGTTGACCTTATTGCTAAGGCACAGGCATTACATGGCAGTAATTTAAGTAATGATAAAGCTGCCGAGCAGGTACTCGAGTTCTTCATGGCTCGTTTCCGTGCCTGGTACCAAGATCAAGGTGTTAGCGTCGACGTAATCTTAGCCGTACTGGCTCGTCGTCCAACATCACCTGCAGATTTTGATAGTCGTATCAAGGCAGTAGCTCATTTCAGAACACTAGAACAGGCTTCGGCATTGGCCGCCGCTAACAAGCGTGTGTCTAATATCCTGGCTAAAGTTGAAGGTGATATTCCGGCAAATATCGATGCGAGTTTATTGACTGAAAACGCTGAAAAAGCACTGGCAGAGAAGCTCAAGGAGCTTCAACCTAAACTGGCTCCTTTGTTTGCCTCGGCAAACTATCAGGAAGCATTAGCACTGTTGGCTGACCTACGTGAAAGCGTGGATACCTTCTTTGAAGATGTCATGGTGATGGTCGATGACGAAGCACTGAAGAACAATCGCTTAGCGCTACTTTCTAGCCTACGCGACCAGTTCCTCCATGCTGCGGACATATCATTGCTGCAATAAGATATTTAAATTCCTAGAACCTAGGAACTAAAAAAGCCTCAGATACCACTGAGGCTTTTTTAATAGAAAAAACATAGAGTAACAATCCCTGTGCACTCCTTCCCTCTAAACCTCTATCAGTTTCTCATGTAAAACCTCAAATTCATCCCGACTCAAATCTGCATCAATTAACAAGCGTGCTAGACAGGGCTCATCTAACTTTTTCCCATGATAAAGCATGGAGCATTCACTGATCAGGTTTGCGCGCCATACCAAGGCAGCCAGTGGCTCAGTGGGTGTTGAATCAAGATTGGCTAGTTGGCTCAAGGATGATTCGAAGCAAGCAGGCAAATGCCAGCATTGGGCCAGTAAGGCGCTCAGGCTAAGGGATTTTGAGGTCATAACTTGCCTGAACAGCCAGGAGCTGGGCTGCTCTCCAGGTTCGGCTAACTGAAACTCATCTAACAGCATCTTAAAGATGGCAATTTTGCCAACGTCATGAAGTAGGCCCAACAGAAAGGCCGTATCGGGATCCTGACCGGAATTATCCGTAGCTAACTCAGATGACAAGTAGGCGACTTGCATTGAATGACGCCATATCTGCAGACCGAAGCGACGATAGTAGATAGGTTTAATCACTATCATCTCACGCACCATACAAGTAGTAACCAGACGCCTAAGCTGATCTCTACCTAACTGAACGAAGGCCTGCTGCAAGCTAGTTACTTCCCTGTCGCCACGCTTAAATACCGGAGAGTTACACAGTTTTATCACTTCGACGCTCAATACAGGATCATCATGAATCTCATCCACCAGCACCCTGATATCGACACTTTCATCTTTGAGGCGCTTATCTAACTCGGCTAATTTGCTCGGAAGTTTAAGCACCTTATCGGCCACATCTTGAGGTGACATCAGAGCGTGCTCAACATCATCCATAACAGCTTTTTCTAAATTATTAGCGACCCCGCCTGTATCATTGGATTTTGTCGGGAAAAGTAGACTATAAAACAACGCTGAAACATCGACAGAATCAGAAATAAACACTTCCTCTGTTGCTGCCTGTTTTTTGGGTTTAACCGCTTCATTAGCTAATTTTTCTTGCACACTTGTGTCTTGCCTAAAGCCTTTCGGCTCGGCAACAGAAGTTTTGTCTCTAATATTAAAGAGCTTATTAAAAAGTTTTTTAACCAATTTATATGACCGGGACTATAAAGCGATGCGCCAAGTTAGCAATTTAATCATAGTGCTTAGAAAGATAACCGTTGCAGTTTATTGGGTTACAAATTTGGTTTTAAGTATTATCCTGAACCTTTACTGCAATAGATAAAGAACACACCATGAGCAAGGATCTTCGACCCAAATTATTCAAATTAGGTGAAAAAGCCTTGGTGTTGGATTGCGCTTCTCTATCTGGCTCAAACAGCAAATTAGAGATACAGAGACAAATTTGGCACATATCGGATCTATGCAAAGCCAGTGGTGACTTTGAAGACATTGTCCCGGGTAATAACAATCTCACCCTATTTTTCAAAGACAGTAAAAAAATCCCCTTCTGGAGCAATCAAGTTAACCAGTTTTGGACACATAAATTAGTCCAACTAAAACCGGGGAAACTTATCCAGATCCCGGTTCAATATGGTGGGGAGTATGGGCCAGATCTAAATGCTGTTGCACAGTACAATAAGCTAACACCACAAGAGGTCATAGAAATACATACCTCAGCTCAGTACAGCGTGCTATTTCTGGGATTTCAGCCCGGTTTTCCCTATCTCCATGGGCTTGATAAACGACTATTCACCCCCAGATTAGCGACTCCAAGGTTAGCCATTCCAGCTGGTTCAGTAGGGATAGGTGGCGAGCAAACTGGCATATACCCGGCTCAATCTCCCGGCGGCTGGCAACTGATAGGTCGCAGCTCAGTCAACTTGTTCGACAGCACTTTATTCGGTAACGATAGAGCGCAGCCCTCCCTGCTTTCACCTGGCGATACAGTTCAATTCATTGCCATAGAGTCTTTGGGTGAAGTTGAAGAAGCCAAATCAGAGGTACCAAGATGATAGAGGTACTCACCCCGGGATTTCACACCACAGTTCAAGATCTGGGACGCACAGGCTATCGCCACTTAGGTGTATCAGTCTCAGGGGCATTGGATCGACAGGCCTTGATACTTGCTAATAGCTTGGTCGGTAACCCGGACAACGCAGCAGGCCTGGAACTCACAGCCGGAACATTCGAACTCAAGTTCTATCGAGATGCCTGGTTTACTCTAACGGGAGCAAACTATGAAATTAAGATTGGTTCCAGAGAGATCTGGCATGGCTGGCGCAACAACATTAAGGCAGGAGAAACCCTCAGCCTAAGAGGGCCTAAGTCAGGTATGCGTGCCTATTTAGCCATAGATGGTGGCATAGATGTCCCCCTATATTTAGGCTCGAGATCGACACTGACTGCCGCCGAACTAGGTGGTCATCAAGGTCGAGCCCTCAAAGTGGGAGATCGAATATCTTTAGGGAACAAACTCTCAATTTCTAAGCCAATTGGCGCCGTACAGAGAGGCTATTCTAATGAGATACGTGCCCTGCCCGGACCCGAAATGGCCCAATTTACCCAGCAGTCGCGCAAAGTATTCTGGAGTAGTCAATGGCAGCTATCTAACGACAGTAACCGTATGGGCGCACGTTTAACCGGTGAGGTATTAGACTTAACACAAGAGCTGAACTTAAACTCACATGCGGTTATGCCAGGCAGCATTCAGGTGCCACCATCGGGCCAGCCCATAGTTCTGCTAGCCGATGGGCAGACAACTGGCGGTTACCCCAAAATAGCCACAGTGATTGAAGCCGACCTCTGGAAACTGGCTCAAACCAGGCCTGGAGAGCAGTTGCAATTTATTCACGTGAGTCCAAACCAGGCAGAAGATGCAAATTACGAGTGGCAACAATATTTTTATCGCTTACAGAGATCTATAGACGCTAATAGCTAAGGCTAAGGCTAAGAAAGTATCGAGTTGCGAGCTAAAAACAAAGCTAAGAAAGCGACGAGTTAACAAGTGAAACAGAGGTCAATAATGTTATCGAACCAAAACACTTACCCTATCGACCTCAATGCCGACTTAGGTGAAGGCGGTCACCATGATGAAGCCCTGCTGCAATTAATCACTTCGGCCAATATCGCCTGTGGTGGTCATACGGGTGATCGAACGAGCATGGAGACAACGGTAAAATTAGCACTAGCCTCAGGCGTTAATATTGGCGCCCATCCCAGCTTTCCCGATCGTGAAAACTTTGGCCGGCAATCCATTGATATTACAGATCAAGAGTTATTAACCTCACTCAATCAGCAAATTGGCTCATTAAAAGCCGTATGTAGCTCACTAGGCGCAAAATTGTTCCACGTGAAACCTCACGGTGCCCTTTATAATCAAGCGGCCTTCAGTGAGCGTTTAGGGCTGATTTTAATTAACGCCATAAAACGAATAGACCCAAGCTTAAAATTAATGATTCTCGCTGCCAGTCCACTGGTGCCATTGGCAAGACAGCACGGATTAACGGTAATTGAAGAGGCTTTTGCCGATCGCACCTATTTAGCTGACGGCTCTCTGGCTCCCAGAACTATGTCTGGAGCGGTAATAGAAGATGACAATCAATCCATAAAACAAGTTGAGCAAGTGTTAGCTAATCGACCACTATCGACATTAGATGGATCCATGCTGCAGCTCAAGGCCGATAGTATCTGTTTACATGGGGATAATGAGCATGCCTTAAGGTTCGCCCAGAAGATCACTGAATACCTTAAAAATAGATAACGCCAATCAAACGCCAAAGATAACTTATTTAACCTTGGCATTCAGATTGATGGGAGTCAGAAGGCTATAGTAGAAAGTAAGATCTCTCATTTGCTCATCGGTCAGGCCACCAGCCTGAGCCTGCATGTTGATATCGGCTCTGTCCCCAGATTTAAAATCCTTAAGTTGTTTATATAGATAAGCTTGCTTCTGTCCCCTGAGGCTAGGAAATAAACCCGCCTGACTTAACATCATAGGTCCATGACAAGCTTCACACCTGGTGTTGGCTAGCTGTCTCCCCTGCTCAATATTCCCTTGTTGTGGTTCCGCTGCGCTCACACCAACAGAGACGATGGAAATAATAAATAGAAATGCGATACCGATTAACTTTTTCATCTTACTCTTCCCTCTTTATCACAGTGCCAGTATCGGCTTTCCGACTTGGTGGCAGCAGGTCTTTATCTATTGGCTTACGTCGAAACAAGGTCATATCAATATCGACTTGATTGTAATAAGTACTTAAGTAATCCAATGTTGGATCCCAGGTATCAGACAGATCCCATAATCCCTGTGTATCCACCATCCACTGAATAGTCTCTCGCCAAAAATCTCTATCACCATGATTTTGTGACACGATTAAACTAGAGTGACAGGCGTTACACTGACCATTCACTAACTCCCAGCCAGGTGCCTTAATCAAACCGGATTTAGCATCGACGGGGTAATCAATCTTAGCAATTGAAGTATTGGTATCGCTTAGTTCAACGGCTTGAGCATGCAGGCATGTAGAGAGCAGGAGCAGACAGACAAACCGAATAAAGGACTTCATCAGACCACCCTAACGGCTATTCTATGGCAGCCATTAAACATATAACCTTTTGGGTTCCACTGAGGCTGCACCACAGGCTGGGTATCACCCTCGCTATCAGTGGCTCTGGCCCAAATCTCATAATACCCCTGCTCAGGTAAGTCTAACTCTGTCTGCCATTGCTGCCAGGCCGTTGCGTTCTTGGGCTTCTCTAGCTCAACGATATGCCAGCGAGTACCATAGTCATAGCTAACCTCAACCTTGATAACTTCTCTCAAACCAGCCCAGGCATGACCACGAAGCACGGTTTTCTTGCCAAGCTTCATCTCGGTACCGGATTCAGGGAAAGTGATCAATGACTTTACAATCATCTGCTCAATTATCTCAAAGTCTTTGTTATCGACTTTCTCACCAGGAGCCACCGGATACTTAGGCACCTGATAAGCAGGAGCCGCCATCTTATGACCGTCGTGTACCTTGTTTCGTACACTGATCCCCACCGCGCATTTCTGTGATACCGAAGCGGGCCGTCCGCCGAAAACAATACGCAGTGGATAACCATGCATATAAGGGATATCTTCACCGTTCATCGACCAGGCGATCAAGGCATCATCACTCAGAGCAGCATCGATAGGCACGCCTCGTGAAATAGCCTCACCGTGACCACTAAGATGCTTGTCGATACCATGATGTCCGGTATACACGGCATCTTCCTTGATGCCACAGTCATACAGCACATCCCTGACTAAGACCCCTGTCCACTCAGAACAGTACACAGCAGCATTATTCCACTGATTGCCCTTAGTACCGGGAAAGAAGTTAACCCGACTATTACCGCCACACTCAAGCACGAGTCTGCGGGTATGATGTTTAAACCTTTGCTTTAGCTCATCTAAGGTATAGGTCTTAGGTGTCTTTACAGATTCGCCATCCACCTTGAAGGTCCAGGTTTTAAGATCCATAGCCTTAAAGTCTGGCATCTGACCATTCCAGCGAATGAATGCTACATCACCAGGAGTCACAGCCTTATCCAGCATGTGCTCTGCTGGGTAAGCATTTAACGGTTTTGTATTCAAAACAGTGAAGTAATCGGGAAGATCTTCAGCCTTACTCCAGGTTAAAGATGAAATATCCAGAGAGGCCATTCCCAGAGGCATATTTCCAGCAAATACCCATTTAACCGGCAATATAGCGACCGCAGAGGTAGCAATAGCCCCTTTAATAAAAGCTCGTCTGTCTAAACTCATAATTATTTATTCTCTCCAGTGTAAAAATATTGCGCCAGGCTCTGCATATCTTCATCGGTTAATAACTGCGCCACCTTAGACATGGTCTTGTCACTGCGCTCACCGGATTTAAATGCCTGAAGTTGTTTAACCAGATATTCCTGATTCTGCCATCGTAAGTCTGCAATATTGGGAAAGTCATTAGTGCCTACAGCGCCATGGCAAGCAATACACATATTGAGCAACTGAGGTGACTCTCCGGCCTGCGCAGCCGAAGGCGCCAAAACAGTAAGCATGACTAAGCTTGATAGAATCAAACTCAATCTATGCTCGGCACTTCTGAGATTAAACATGGGCATTACAGCCTCCATAGTGCTCAATAAATTAACGACTCATACCCATTGGTATCATTTGCAGTGAACCCTATAGCATTAGCTGAAGGCTCACTTAACGTGTCGCTAATTTAGCCTTAACAAGACGGTTAAGAATATTCAAACTTCTTGATTTAAAGCGTTGAGAAAAGTTAATCAGGGCTGGAAAAGAGGGAATAAAGAAGGTGAGTGAGAAGGGATTAAGAAGGAGACGCCAATACTCTTTGATTACAACAAGGGAACATTAATGGCCAGATATAACCCCCCTCCTAGTACCTCCTGTACTCCGGGGATAAGCACTCTATAAAAAAGGTCCATGTACAAAAAAGCCCCGGATTTCTCTGAGGCTTTATCTTTCACTGTTAACGCTTAGCTCTTAACGCCACGTAGTGGCATCAATAGAGATGCGCAGCAGATCTATTTAGACATCCAAGTTCGCTACGTTCAACGCATTCTCTTCGATGAAGTTACGACGCGGTTCAACTTGATCACCCATCAAACAGGTAAACAACTGATCGGCACCGATGGCATCTTCAATAGTCACTACCAGCATACGGCGCGACTCAGGATCCATAGTGGTTTCCCAAAGTTGCTCAGGGTTCATCTCGCCCAATCCCTTATAACGTTGGATATAGAGACCACGTCTAGAATCATTCATCAGCCAGTTAAGTGCCTCGACGAAGGTAGAAACCTCCTTGACGCGCTCACCACGCTTAACATAACCGCCATCAACGATAAGTCCTTCAAGCGCCGCAGCAAGCTTAGCCATGCGCTCATAGTCACTTGAGGTCAAGAAGTCGTAAGTAAACAGATAGCTGGTATCGATACCATGCTTACGTATGTGCACATTTGGCAGATACACTTTACGCTCAGGATCCAAAATCGGCTCAGCGCTATAGATAACACCGCCAGACTCTTTCTCTGTTAGATCTGCGACAAACTCGTCACACCATTTCTGAACTTTACCCTCGTCGGCTAACACATCTGTACTCAGTGCCGGATGATAGAGCATACGCTCGGTCAGTAGAGTCGGATAACGCTGCTCTAAACGTTCAAAGATGGTTTCAACTTCACGATACTGATAAACCAATTTCTCTAACGGTGCACCCGACATAGCCGGCGCATCAGCAGAGGCGTGGAGTTCACCACCGTCTAAGGCCAAGTTAGTCAGAAACTCAGTCAAGGCAAGTTCATCTTTCAGGTACTGTTCCTGTCTGCCTTTCTTCACCTTATAGAGAGGTGGTTGGGCGATATAAATATAGCCACGTTCGATAAGCTCAGGCATCTGACGGAAGAAGAAGGTCAGCAGCAGAGTTCGAATGTGAGACCCATCGACGTCGGCATCGGTCATGATGACGATGTTGTGGTAACGCGTCTTATCGGGATCGTATTCATCACGACCAATACCACAACCTAGTGCGGTGATCAGAGTCGCAACTTCCTGAGAAGAAAGCATCTTATCGAAGCGAGCCTTCTCAACGTTTAAGATCTTACCTTTCAATGGCAGAATAGCTTGATTCTTTCGGTTACGTCCCTGCTTGGCGCTACCGCCAGCAGAGTCTCCTTCCACTATGTATATTTCAGAAAGCGCGGGGTCTTTCTCTTGGCAATCAGCTAGTTTACCCGGCAGACCACCTAAATCTAATGCGCCTTTACGACGCGTCATCTCACGGGCTTTACGTGCCGCTTCACGAGCACGAGCCGCATCGATAATCTTACCTACTATCAACTTGGCTTCGTTTGGATGCTCCATCAGGTAATCACCCAACTGCTCACCCATGGTCTGCTCAACCGCCGACTTAACTTCACTTGAAACTAACTTGTCTTTAGTCTGAGAGCTGAACTTAGGATCCGGAACCTTAACCGAAACAACCGCAGTCAGGCCTTCACGGGCATCATCACCAGTAGCACTAGTCTTGCCCTTCTTGTTATAACCTTCACGCTCCATGTAGGCATTAAGGTTACGGGTCAAGGCACCACGGAAGCCAGCAAGGTGAGTACCACCATCACGCTGAGGAATGTTATTGGTGAAACAGAAGATATTCTCCTGGAAACCATCGTTCCACTGCATAGCCACTTCGACTGTGATGCCGTCTTCACGCTCTTGAATAAAGTGAAACACGTCTTTATTCACAGGTGTCTTATTCACGTTCAGGTAATCGACGAAGGCGCTTATGCCACCTTGGTACTGGAAAAACTCATCACGGTTATCACGCTCATCAACCAAGCGAATGCCTACACCTGAGTTTAGGAATGACAGCTCACGTACCCGTTTAACCAGAATATCGAAATGGAACAGAGTATCGGAAAAGGTCTCATGGCTTGGCCAGAATCTTAGCTCGGTACCCGTACTAGTCGAATCGCCAATCTCTTTGATCGGTGCATCGGGCTCACCCATGCTGTAGAACTGCTCATAGAGCTTACCGTTACGACGAATAGTAAGCTGTAGCTTCTCAGACAGAGCGTTTACAACCGAAACCCCCACGCCATGAAGACCACCGGAGACTTTGTATGAGTTATCATCGAACTTACCGCCCGCATGGAGTACGGTCATGATCACTTCTGCGGCCGAAATACCCTCTTCTGGGTGAATTTCCACAGGAATACCACGACCATCATCTTTCACCGATACCGAACCATCGGCATGGATTGTGATGACAACCTCATTACAATGACCCGCTAAAGCTTCATCGATAGAGTTATCGACCACTTCGAATACCATGTGATGTAGACCTGAACCGTCGTCGGTATCACCGATATACATCCCTGGTCTCTTCCGTACTGCATCAAGGCCTTTTAGTACCTTAATACTCGAAGAATCGTAACTATTCTCTGACATATTATTCTCTCGTCGGTTGTTCAATTACCGTTACACGCCCCTGTTCCACATGGAACACCTTACTCGGTGGCGTGTTTAACGAATCTAGTATCGCTGCAGGCTCGATGGCGGTGACAAAAACTTGTGCGCCGGTATCGGTTAACTGCTGCAGCAACAATTGCCTGTGCTTTGCATCCAATTCCGATGGAAGATCATCCACCAGATAAATACTATTCTTATCTATTTGCTGCTTAAGTAACTTTCCCTGTGCAATACGCAGTGCACAGACTAACAATTTCAACTGTCCTCGGGATAAAGCATCCTGAACTGGCAAGGTGCCGACACGTAATCTCAAATCGGCTTTATGGGGACCACTAGCGGTATTGCCGCTGGATACATCTCTGGAATATTGCGTCTCTAAGAGCTGCGCATAATCTGTTTTACTATCCCAACCTCGGGTGAAAGAAATCTTCACATCGACCAGAGGTAAAAACTCTCCGATTATACCCTTAAGTTGCTCATTTAACGAGTTTACATATTCAGTTCTTATATCTGTCACGACTTCAGAATAACGAACTAACTCTCTATCCCAATATTGAATCTGAGCGTAGCTCGCCTCATTTTTAAGTAACTGATTTCGTTGCTTTAAAATTCGCTTTACATTAACCCATGCCGAATGAAAACTTTTATCACAATGAAACGCCCCCCAATCGATAAACTGACGTCTCGATTTTGGCCCTTCAAACAGCAAGGCAAAACTCTCTGGAGTGATCACTTGTATCGGCAAAGATTCGGCCAAGGTCGATAAACGTTTAACTTTATCGCCGTCAATCTTGACCTCGGTCTCGCCGCTGCGAAATCGTCTGAGACCTATCTTGCTCTCTTTATCCTGCACATTTAAGTTAGCGAATAAGGTTAACTTATCATCCGAGTGTTGAATCACACGCTGGGAAAGGTGGCTACGAAAGGAGCGGCCCATACCAAGAAAATAGATAGCTTCTAAAATACTGGTTTTTCCACTGCCATTTTGACCATAAATGAGATTAATCCCTTCGGCCGGAAGCAGTTGAGCAGAAGCGATATTCCGAAAGGTTTCAATATGAAGACGCGTCAAACTCATTTATGGCTCATTAATCACTTATTCAGGCAAGCTAACAAAATGCACTTAATTTAACGGATAAAAAAGCCGCAAATAATCGGGTGGAAAAATTCAAATAGCCAAGAAGATTAGCATATCCACAGACCACATCAAAGCTCGGATTTCATCCAAAAAAAAGGCTGCGTTAGCAGCCTCTTCAATATTAATTTATGTTTATCTAGTCGAATGAAGACTAGAGCCTCATGGGCATAACCACATACATAGAATCTTCTTCGATATGATTCTCGATCAATGCACTAGAGTTGCCATCGATAAGCGTGATGCGTACATCGTCTGAGGGTAGGTTATTGAGCACATCCAACAGGTAACTAACGTTGAAACCTATCTCCAGTGGCGTGTTGTCATATTCCACATCTAAGATCTCCTCCGCTTCTTCCTGCTCAGGATTGTTGGCGGTGATCTTAATCAGATTGTTTTCAAGCTGAACACGCACGCCACGAAACTTCTCATTGGAAAGAATCGAGGCACGTAATAGCGCTTGTTTAAGATGATTACGACTGGCGATAACAACCTTATCGCCGCCCTTAGGCAAGACTCGGCGATAATCTGGGAAACGGCCGTCAACTAACTTACTGGTTAATACTGCACTGGATGTCGTCGCACGTATGGCATTATCACCTATGGCAATAGTCACATCTAAGTCTTCACCTTCGAATAGACGTTGCAACTCTACGACACCTTTACGGGGTACGATAACTTGCTTCTCAGGCAGAGTCGCCTCTATTTGACGATGACTCAAGGCTAAGCGATGACCGTCGGTTGCTATGGCACGCAGCACATTACCGTCGGTTTCCAGTAGCAGACCGTTAAGGTAATAACGCACATCTTGGTTAGCCATGGAAAACTGAGTCGCATCAATAATCGACTTCAGTGTGCCTTGCTTAATGGTAAATTCGATGTCAGATTCGAAGGCTTCGACATTGGGATACTCTTCTGCCGGAAGTGTCGCTAAAGTAAAGCGACTACGGCCAGATCTAAGTAACAGGCGATTTTCCTGTTGCTCAATCTTTAACTCGACCTGATCGGGAAGTGATTTAACAATATCGAGGAATTTTTTCGCCGGAACGGTTATTCGCCCCTCTTGAACATCACCTTCTAACTGGACTTGACCGACTAATTCGACTTCAAGGTCGGTACCAGTCATCTTAAGTGAGTGACCACTTACTTCAACTAAAAGGTTTGCCAGAATAGGCAAGTTATGTCGTCTCTCCACCGCTCCATTAACTAATTGCAGCGGCTTTAATAGGGCATCCCTATCAATTGAAAATTTCATCAGTTTCAATTTCCCAGATTTATGAAGATAACGTACGGATCAAGTTAGCATAATCTTCTTTAATGTCATGACTTTCTTCGCGCAACTGTGCAATTTTACGACATGCGTGCAACACAGTTGTATGATCACGACCACCAAAGGCATCACCTATCTCAGGTAAGCTCTGGTTTGTTAATTCTTTCGATAGCGCCATAGCCACCTGACGAGGTCTGGCGACACTGCGAGAGCGACGCTTAGACAGCATATCCGCCATCTTAATCTTGTAATATTCGGCAACAGTCTTCTGAATATTATCTATGGTGACTAACTTTTCCTGCAGCGCCAGTAGATCTCGCAAAGCTTCGCGGACGAAATCAATAGTAATTGGGCGACCGGTAAAATTAGCATTAGCTATAACTCGATTCAATGCACCCTCGAGCTCACGAACATTAGAACGTAATCGCTTAGCGATGAAGAAAGCGACTTCATCGGGTAGATTGATACCACTCTCCTGCGCCTTACGCATCAGGATGGCAACACGAGTCTCTAACTCAGGAGGCTCGATCGCTACAGTTAAACCCCAACCGAAACGAGACTTGAGACGATCTTCTACGCCATCGATCTCTTTCGGGTATTTATCTGAGGTCAGGATCACCTGATGATTACCTTCCAGTAACGCATTGAAGGTATGGAAAAACTCTTCCTGGGATCTATCTTTATTAGCAAAAAATTGAATATCATCGATAAAAAGAGCATCGACGCTACGGTAATAACGTTTGAACTCTTCGATGGCATTATTCTGCAGGGCTTTCACCATATCCTGAACGAAACGCTCAGAATGCATGTAAACCACTTTGGCATTGGGATTATTCTTAATGATGCTGTTACCCACAGCATGCAACAAGTGAGTCTTACCTAAACCGGTACCGCCATAGAGAAATAACGGGTTGTAAGCGCCACCAGGATTTTCAGCAACCTGAAGTGCCGCAGCCTTACCCAATTGGTTAGACTTACCCTCGACAAAGTTTTCAAACTGATAAGCAGGATTAATATTGCTTCTGTGATTTGCCATAATCGCAGGTTCGGGAGTATTCACATTAAATGAAGTCCTAGCCGGCCTGGAATTCATCTCTACTCTCGGGGGAGCCATGGCAGGAGTGGCCTGAACCGGACGTGGAGCCGCAGGTTTACTGCCTATATCGAAGCGTAACTTAGGTGCATCACTACCCAGCTGTTCAGTAAAAAACTGATTGATGATGTTAATATACTTGTCTCTGACCCAGTCGAGTACGAAGCGATTTGGCGCGTAGAGAACCAGTGTGTTCCCATCCATTTCTGCTTGCAACGGTCTGATCCACATACTAAATTGTTGAGACGAGAGCTCATCTTGTAGTCGCCCGAGACATTGCTGCCAAAGTGAAACCGCCACGTACTTATCCCCAAAAGATCATACAAAGAGGTGTATTCTATATTGAGATCACTAGGATCGCTATCCTTATAATATAATTATCCCCAGATAGATCACCTTTGGCAGAAGATACCGATCCAAAAGGATCTACGGCGATCCTATTATTTGTAAAAAGCGTCAAATCCAGCTTTATAAAGCGATCCGAATCGATCTATAATTACCGCGCCTAGATCGACTAAATGATCACTAGATCCACAACATGTAGTGGTCATACACAGAGTTATCCACAAATTCTGGTGGCTTTGGCGAAGTCGGCTAGAAAATAAATGGCTAGAATTTTGCCACTTGATGCGTTTGCTTGTTGACGAGCAAAGTTAAAGTGATTACAATTCGGCCTCTTTTTTGCCCCTATTGCTCAATTTTGAGAATTTGGGTTTTGTTCAACTAACATAAAGACGGATTGCCACAA
The DNA here is from genome assembly GCF_002005305.1 of Shewanella psychrophila. NCBI lineage: Bacteria > Pseudomonadati > Pseudomonadota > Gammaproteobacteria > Alteromonadales > Shewanellaceae > Shewanella > Shewanella psychrophila. The sequence goes on along the minus strand of NZ_CP014782.1, from coordinate 36,328 downwards.
TGAGTAAACGTACTTTTCAACCAAGCAACCTCAAGCGCAAGCGTTCTCACGGATTCCGCGCTCGTATGGCTACAGTTGGAGGCCGCAAGGTCCTAGCTCGTCGTCGTGCTAAAGGTCGCGCTCGTCTTTCTGCTTAATAGTAGAAATGCAAGTGACTAGCTATACCTTTACGCGGGAGTTACGTTTGTTAACTCCCGCGCAATTCAAATCTGTATTTGCAAAACCTATCAAAGCTTCATCCGCTGAAATAACCTTACTTGCTATACCGAATTCTGAGCAGCATCCACGTATTGGATTAACTGTTGCTAAGCGTTTTGTTAAGAAAGCTCACCAGCGAAACAGAATTAAACGTATCATCCGAGATAACTTTCGTTTGCATCAACACGAAATACCTCCGGTCGATATTGTTGTTTTGGTCAGAAATGGCGTTGTAGAGATGGATAATGCAGAGCTCCATAAATTGGTAGAAAAGCTATGGCGAAAACTCAGTCGCCGTTACAATGGCTAGCTACCACGATTATTCGTGGCTACCAAATCTTTATCAGTCCCCTGCTGGGGGCTAATAAGTGCCGCTTTCATCCAACATGCTCACATTATGCTATCGAAGCCATTCGTTTGCATGGATTTGTAAAAGGCAGTTGGCTTACAGCTAAACGCGTATTAAAATGTCACCCTTTGCATCCGGGCGGTATTGATCCCGTCCCCTCAAAAAAACACAGGTGTAATAAATAGGCTATGGAATCTCAACGCAATATATTGCTTATCGGTCTGCTTTTTGTCAGCTTTTTGCTTTGGCAACAATGGCAGATGGATCAAGCTCCGCAACCAGTAGCTACTGAAACAACAACTTCAGTAACGACTGCATCAAATTCTACAGACGCGCACAGTTCAGATGTTCCAGATGCTGATTCTGCGCTTCCAGCTGCAATTGTAGCTTCAAAAGAATTGATCACTGTTAATACCGACCAACTCGTTATCAAGATTAATCCTGTTGGTGGTGATATCGTCTACTCGGCCCTAGTTGAACATAAGCTAGAACTGGAAAATGACGAACCATTCGTTCTTCTTGAACAGACTAAAGATATTAACTACATAGCTCAAAGTGGTCTTATTGGTCGTAATGGTATCGACAGCAGTTCTAAGGGCCGTGCTCACTTCGACAGTACATCCCGTGACTTCACCATGGCTTCGGGTCAAGATACTCTAGAAGTACCATTGACCTATGTTGCTGATGACGGTGCTAAGTACACTAAGATGTTTATCTTCCACCGTGGTCAATTCAAGATTGATGTCGATTATGTCATCAACAACACTACAGATAAGCAGCTTCAAGTTCAGATGTACGGTCAGATTAAGCACAGCATCAAGAAAAGCGAAAGCAGCATGATGATGCCGACTTATCGTGGTGCCGCCTTCTCAACTTCGGACATTCGTTACGAGAAGTACAGCTTCGATGATATGGCTGATAAGAATCTGGATAAGAAGACCTTAGGTGGTTGGGCAGCGATGCTGCAACACTACTTCGTTTCTGCTTGGGTACCACCAGAAAGTGACCAGAACACCATCTTCTCTAGCATCAGTGCAGGCGGTCAGGCAAATATCGGTTTCCGTGGCGCCATCTATGATGTTGCACCGGGTGCGACTCAGACTATCAATGCTGAGTTCTATGTAGGTCCTAAAGATCAGGAAGCCCTTTCTGCAATCTCAGACTCACTTAACCTAGTAGTAGATTATGGTTTCCTTTGGTGGATAGCTGTTCCTATCTACAAGCTACTCATGTTCTTCCAGTCGATTGTGTCTAACTGGGGTCTAGCGATTATTCTTATCACGCTTACAGTACGTGGTATGTTGTTCCCGCTAACTAAAGCTCAGTACACGTCTATGGCTAAGATGCGTAATCTACAGCCTAAACTTGCTGAAATGAAAGAGCGCTTTGGCGATGACCGTCAGAAGATGGGTCAAGCCATGATGGAACTGTACAAGAAAGAGAAAGTTAACCCTATGGGTGGCTGTCTTCCTATCTTGCTACAAATGCCAATTTTCATCGCACTTTACTGGGTACTACTGGAAAGTGTTGAATTGCGTCATGCACCATTTATGTTATGGATCACCGATTTATCGGTACAAGATCCTTACTACGTGATGCCGATTCTGATGGGTATCTCCATGTTCGTCATGCAGAAGATGCAGCCTATGGCACCGACTATGGATCCTATGCAACAGAAGATGATGCAGTGGATGCCTGTAGTATTTACTGTGTTCTTCCTGTGGTTCCCTGCCGGTCTGGTACTTTACTGGTTAGTAGGTAACTTAGTTGCTATCACGCAGCAGAAAATAATCTACGCAGGTCTGGCGAAGAAAGGCTTAAAATAAGTCTGATACCAAATAAGCGTTAATTGAAAAGCGGTTGATACTTAGGTATCAACCGCTTTTTGCTTTTTATGAGAGACTGAGCCTTTCAGTTTCACACCCATTTTATACCCTTGAACAAGAGTAGGAATCACAGTAATGACAGCAGATACTATCGTGGCACAAGCAACCGCTCCAGGGCGTGGTGGTGTAGGTATCATTCGTATCTCCGGCGATCAGGCCAGCGAAGTAGCTATGGCCATGCTTGGACACATTCCCAAGACACGATATGCCGACTACTGTGATTTTAAGACTGCCGATGGTGAAGTGATCGATCAAGGTATCGCCCTCTATTTCCAGGGCCCTAACTCCTTTACCGGTGAAGATGTACTGGAACTACAAGGTCATGGCGGCCAAATCGTGCTCGATATGCTGATCAAGCGTGTAATGGAAACCAAAGGCATTCGCATCGCCAGACCCGGTGAGTTTAGCGAACAGGCCTTCATGAATGACAAATTAGATCTCACCCAGGCCGAAGCCATCGCCGATCTTATCGATGCCACCAGCGAACAAGCTGCTAAGAGCGCACTGAACTCGCTCCAAGGCGAATTTTCGACAGAAGTACATGCATTAGTCGAACAGGTCACTAACTTGCGCCTATACGTCGAGGCAGCCATAGACTTTCCCGATGAAGAAGTAGACTTCCTCTCAGACGGAAAGATTGCCGGTTCACTCAACAAGATCATCACCAGACTGGATTCGGTTAAGGCCAGCGCCAAGCAAGGTTCGATAATCCGTGAAGGTATGAAGGTAGTGATTGCAGGTCGACCCAATGCGGGGAAATCTAGCCTTCTTAACGCACTTGCGGGTAAAGAGTCTGCCATCGTCACCGAAATAGCAGGCACGACCCGTGACGTACTACGTGAACATATCCATCTCGATGGCATGCCACTGCATATTATCGACACAGCTGGATTACGTGACACCTCGGATACCGTCGAACAGATAGGGATCGAACGAGCCTGGGCCGAAATAGAAACCGCCGATCAGGTGCTGTTTATGGTCGATGGCACCACAACAAATGCAGTAGATCCGCACGAAATATGGCCTGACTTTATCGATCGCTTACCTAAGAAACTAGGTATTACAGTGGTACGTAACAAGGCAGACATCACAGGCGAATCACTAGAACTCACCGAAGATCACGGCCATCCAGTATTTCGCATCTCAGCTAAGACAGGTTTAGGTGTCGATTCCGTCAAACAACACCTGAAATCCCTTATGGGTTATCAGAGTAATCTCGAAGGCGGCTTTATCGCACGTCGTCGTCATTTAGAGGCACTTGATCTAGCCAGCAGTCACCTGATGTTAGGCAAAGAGCAGTTAGAGGTTTACCTGGCCGGTGAATTACTTGCCGAAGAGTTACGCATGACTCAGATGGCACTTTCTGAGATCACAGGTAAATTCACCTCAGACGATCTACTCGGAAAGATCTTCAGCTCCTTCTGTATAGGGAAGTAAAGACCTCGGCAAAAGACGGACGCTTCGCTGTTCGACGGACTTCATCCTGTTAAAGCTAAGACGACGCTGCGCTAATTAAAGATCCGAGGCACTCCTTCCCTATTTCCCCCTGCGTCATTCCGGCATTCTTTTGGCCGGAATCCAGCGTTTCGATCCTAGAAAATGGCTTCTAAGACCTAGCTCCTCAGATCGACAAGTTTCACGACAATATTAAATACTCATATTTTAAAATAAAACGAACGACTGAATATTATGCTTTATGCAGCTAAATTAGCCGTTAAAGCCACTATTTTAGCCGATAAAAATAGCAGATCTAAGCCTGTACGTTTTTTGATCTCGATCAAAATCATCAACAGAGATATCAACAAGCAATGTAAATTTAGATCATTTATTCAAATATCGAGCAGATCAAAACCTAACCTACTGATATAAAACAATTCTCTTTGTGGATAAAAATGCCGATTTTACTTGTAAAATACAAAATTTAAGATCTTAGCTAAAAAGTTATACGCAAAACGAATTTTAATTCTACTGATCAAAATCGATCTGATCGGGCAAAGATCAAAAATGATTTTTATAACTTCGATGCTTTTAAGTTTATGCTCAATATATCTCTCAAAATTGAAACCTAAAAACGGATCAAAACATTTAAATATAGCCGATAAAACCCTCGATTATCACATCCAACCGCTAGCTAATATGAATCACTTTACATCTATAACTCGGCTGGCCTTCCGGTATTGAATCTTCCAACCTTGCCAGCGAGGTAACTCCCAGCGCTTAGGGCCAGTTTTACGTGATCCATTAGCGTAAACCAGTGTCACTAGCTTACGTTTAGCTTGGTATTCAACGGTAAGTTTGAGGTCAGCTAATATCAATTTAGCCGGGTACAAGCTATCGAACTCTTCACGCAGCCAATCAGGTATCCCCTCGAACAAGAGATCATCCGCCTCTATCAGCTCCAGATCATCAAAACTTTCCACCCCAAGCTCATTTAACCTCTCCATAAGATAGACATCGAACACTAATGGTTCTTCACCTAAACTGTTAATTTGACCCGATTCAGCAAATTGCTCCTTGGCCTTTCCTAGGGCTAACCAGATATTCCAGGCGGCAATATCGTTTTTTAAACGCTGGGATAACCCCTTAAATTGCCGGCCAACGTCTATGCTACGCACAATAGCCTCTATCGCCTGCTCTCCCTCAACTTTTTTCAGACGAGAACCTATCACTCTACCAGCGTAAATAGTCTCAACCACCAGCTTATGACTCTGCCCCTTCTCTTTAGTGTCTCCTAGGCGCTCCTCACCTAACTGAGCCTCTAACAAGAAGTTAAATGAAACTGGTGCCATACAAGAGGCTAGATTAAGTGTTTGCTTTGCCCCTTTACCGGCTATAGAGTGCAGATCGAATATCACCGCCCCTAAAGCACGCTCCTTGCCATCGACTCCCTTAAGCTCACTACAGAAACGACTGACACGGCCGATTTGTGCCTCACTAAAACCGTTTCCAAGGGCTGTGATACGTTTTTCACGCCTGACGTAGGCAAGTTCAGGTGCAGCCTTGATAACGGCTAACAACCAACGCCTGCGCAGCTCGATGTCTTTGCTGACCAAGGCGGATGATTGCTCGATACTCTGCAAGCCCAGGGCCGAGCGGATCTGGTTTGCAAGCATGCGCGCCTCTTTGCGAGCTCCCCGATGAACATAGCCAGCATCGGCATCCCCAAGAAAACCGGGGAGCTTCTCTCTGACTATTTTTATTAGCGTAAATGCATCACAACCCAGAGGTTCCCATTCACTCAGCAACTTAAGATCAAATTCACTGGTGGGTAACTTGAACAAGCCTTGTGGCACACTCAGAGCCCCAGCGAGATCGATCATAAGGCCACGACAAATGTCATCGGGCATAGCACTGATAAGGTGAGCAAACTGAGTATCTATCGGTAACGGGGATAGCTTTTTGCCATGAGCAGTGATTAACCCGCTGTCATCTATAGCGCCCATAGCCAGTAACTTCTGCTCGGCAATAGCCACTGATTTTAGCGGCAAATCATCGACAAACTTAAGTTCAGACAACTTATAACCACAACAAGCGGCAGCTAGCATAGGCTCCACTAACTCCTCACGTTGAACCTCTGGCGGTGTCATAGCCTCCATGGGAGCATTCTTGCCCCATAAGCGTATACAGATACCGTTTTGCGTACGGCCAGCACGTCCCATTCTCTGGTCACAGCTGGCTTTAGATATTCTTGCAAGAGAAAGCACTGTACGGCCGTTGCGCTGATGGGTTCTTCGCTCAAGCCCGGTATCAACCACAGCGGAGACCCCAGGGATAGTCAATGAAGTTTCCGCCACATTGGTGGCGAAGATGACTCGCTGATGATCGGCTTGCTGCAAGACATTCTTCTGCTCTTGAGGGCTGATACCACCATGGAGTGCTAATAGTTCCAATGGCTTACCACTGGCCATAATCAAAGGCTGACAACTTTGAATAGCGCTTTGAATCTCACGCTTACCAGGAAGAAACACCAGTATATCTCCATCAGTCTCTTGCAGCAGACCCGACACAGCGGTTTTCACCCCTTGTTCCACGCCACGAATGTCAGGCAGATGGTGACTTTCACTGGCCTGAAATTTTAGTTCCACGTGGAACCTTTTTCCTTCCGTCACTAAACGATGTGCTGTTTTACTTAAATAGCGGGTCAAACGTTCACCGTCTATGGTGGCCGAAGTCAATATGATTCTAAACTCAGGAGAAGATTGAGCCTTCAGCTTCAACATGGCCAACAACAAGTCAGTATCCCAACGGCGTTCGTGGAATTCATCAATAATCACAGTATCGAAACTAGCTAAACCGGTTTCTTGCAGCCAACGTAGAGCAATACCCGGTGTAACGAAGGCTATTTGAGTATCGTCAGTCACGGTAGAGTCGAAACGTATGGCATGACCCACTTTTAACTCAGTTTGCTCACTAACAAATGAAGACAGCGCCAAACAGGCGACTCTACGAGGCTCCACCACTAACACTCGCCTAAGCTTTCCATCTTCTTTTGGCTCTGTCCCCCCTCTCTCTCTATCCCCAACTTCTACACACCCGGCTCCTACACACCAAAGTGGCAAGCGGGTAGATTTACCCGAACCAGTATCCGACTCCACCACTAAGTGATTGTCCTTGATGGCAGATTTAAACTCTTGATAGAGCTTGTCAATGGGTAATGAGTTCATAGATGAGTCACTTTTATTAGGTAGATCATATACATAGTATGATGCGACATAGGATGTTTATCCTATAGAGAATATTAAATATTTGGTCAAGTTTAACGGGCAATGGGATTGGAGGGAACAAAGACAGGAAAACAGAATTTAATTATAGCGATTCAATCACTCAGGTATTTGTTAAATTTTAAATTATTAAAAAATATACATCTAAATCAATCATTAATCAGCATTATAAATAAAGGTGACACTGCTTATTTCCGCTCTAATGAGGTAGACACGAACCTAAGAGTGAATGGCAGTATGCCTTAGAAGTGGCTATTTTTAAGTCCTAAATGTGTAAACGACAAGACACACTTGTCAAAAAAGCCGTTCACATAAGAGTCGGACTTAATGTCTGACAAAAATAGAAGCTGGTGAGTATATTCACCAGCTTCTATTTTATTCATCTTAAAGCTTCACCCAAGTGTTCGGGAAATCTGTGTTAATGGTCTGAAACTCGAGACTGTACAGCTCATCGTTATCGCTGACATAACTCATAATCCCAGTCAGATGCTCGAACCCACAGTCATTATCTGCCATCTCAAACATCAATACTTGCTCGTTGAGTTCATAGGATATTGAACCATTCGCTTCACAGCTTGCACCCGAGATAGTCATCTTGTTATCCGCAGCTATGGTCACTTCATAAGGCTCAGACTCAACTTGAGCACGATAACTGCCCAGTAACCCATCGGCACTTACCGTTTCCAGGGTAATTTTAGGCAGTGTAAAGCTCTCAACAGCAGAGGCACACAACCACAGATTATTATCCGGGATACACTCATATTGCTCGTTAGCAAAAGTCAGCCTATTAGAGTCTAGATGATAGACCCCTGAGTAACTCATCTGCCGATCTCTCTCGTCCCATAGTGTGACAATTGTTTCATTAATCGTGTTAGAGGCAGCTAAATTGATTACCGTAGCCGTCACCTTTAAGGGGGTGCCGGCTTCGCTATAGCTAACCCCAGAAAACACGCCTGACACTTCAGGAGCCTTGTTGCCATCGTCGTTATCACTGCTGCACCCAGCCAATAAAGCGAGACTCATTAAGCCTAAAAGACACTTGTTCATGATATTGCCCCTTGCTTATAAGCCGGATAAACGTTGCTGAGTAAGGGCCACCTTAGCTCTGGTCGCCTGCACACTGGCATCTATGGTGCTGATAGTGATGTAGCCATTCTTGACCGCAACACCTTCAGAGTTTTCATTGCTGTCATTCACATCACTCGGGTTAAAGCCGATACCTTGCTTACCGCGCAACATCCCCTTTGCCATGATTAATGCCTGCTCCATAGTCTCAGCCGCTCCCTGAGCTAACAGGATTTGCGCAAAATAGCCGACTATCATCTCGTTCTCACTAAAATCTTCGACAAACTTAAGCGCTATACCACCACCGTTCCAACCCACATCGGTAAATCGATAACCTAAGCTGGCATCGATATCTTCCGGCGTATTGATGTTTAGCCCCATATACGCTGGCAGCAGCGGCTGATTGTCTGTACGGCTGGCTTCCAGCTTATCGATCACATTCACCACTACATTGGCAATCTTAGGGCCCTGGGTCGGATCCGACAGAGAATTCTCATTGCCACTCACTGCGATAGCCGGAATACCACGGCTAAGTGCAATCATGGTCGCCCCCAAGGTGCCGGAGTTATTATTCATATAACCTAAGTTATTGCCTTCGTTAGGCCCAGAAACAACCAGATCGGGTGCCTTACCCCATTTATTTTGCGCCGCGACATCGATGCCGTATAAAACAGACATCACAGGCGTACCTTCCACATAATCTTCGAAGGCTTGTGAAGTATCTTCATCCCCCACGCAGTACTCATACTGCTCGGCCTTAGTCTCATCAACTTTCACCGATTTAAAGAAACCGAATGAGCCGCCCTTACCGCTCTGGCCGGTACAAGGCGCCGCCATAATCACATCGTGCCCTTTAGCAACCAGCGCCTCTTTCATCGCCTTAATATTATGGGTATTCCAGCTATCATCATTCGTTAGCACAATATTCAACGCCGCCGCAGGTGCAGAAACCAACAAAGCTTGAGCAATCAACGCAGATAAAAGACCAGTTTTAATTTTCATTTTATTCCCTATTTCTTTATCTAATACCAGACGAGCCATCATCGATGGCCGCCGGAAATAACTAACAGAAGAACTAATAGATAGTTAATGTGTTTATTGACCAAAGGATTGCCGTAAAAAGCGGTTTCAGACGACATACCGGTTACCAACGGCCACCAACCATAGAGAAGGAAAATGAAGGGAGTGTGACAGCGGAAGTGCAGAAACTATAAATATACAAATTGATGCACTTGTCACCTCACATGAAGAGCACCAAGTTTGGCAAATAGGCTTTTGGTTAGCCTGTTGGGTTCGTTGGGCTGTATTTTTGTTTGGTGGGGGTTTAGTAGTTCATGACATTTCTGATGTTAATCGCCTCCAGCGGGGTATGTGCAGACGCTTCTATGAGACGCTATGAAGCCATCTCTGGCCGCTTTGCGGTTTCCAATAACCTCCCTGTTAAACAGCCAGTTCGATATCCCTATCTCTCGCTCGAGGAGTTTCATTTCTTGAAACCTCGCCCTGTCATCGAAGCTCGCAGCTGCATCTACACCTGTTGATGACAAACAAAGAATACAGGCTGTGAATTTCTTCGGTTTTGTCGGTTTAACAGTCATTGAGGCAATTAGAAGGGCTATTAGCCTCAAGTATTGAGGCGATTAAGCTTGTTATTCGCCTCACATAGTGAGTAGAATAACAGTGTTATTTGACTCATAGCGACTCATAGAGGTTCTATATGTGGATTTGGCAACAAGCTAACTGGCCTGATTTTCGCTGGGAAACCGATAATATAGCCTTATTATTACGTCAGGTTAGTTTCAACCAGGGCTTGCTGCTTGGTAAATTTGATCGCGAGCCATCAGCTCAAATGACACTTGATACCTTACTGGCAAATATCATTCACTCCAGTGCTATTGAAGGTGAAAAACTCAATGCCTTCTCGGTGCGATCATCTTTGGCCAACAAGCTAGGTATCAGTGATGAGAAGCCCTATCCCACCACGGTTCAAACTGATGGCTTAGCTGAGATGACACTAGATGCCCTGCAGAACTGGCAAACAGAGTTAAGTTTACAGCGGATCATGGATTGGCATACATTACTCTTCCCCGAAGGCTATACCCTGTTTAATCCCGTTCAAGGTGGCGTGTTACGGGGTATCGAGCCTATGCAAGTTATCTCGGGACGCATAGATAAGCCTAAAGTCCATTTTGAAGCCCCACCTCGCTCTGGGCTCGAAGATGAACTCACAAGGTTTATAGATTGGTTCAACAGATCACAGCAAGATGTGGCAATGGACCCCTTGATCCGTGCAGCCATCACTCACCTGTGGTTTGTGACTCTGCATCCACTCGATGATGGTAATGGCAGAATAACCCGCTTACTCACAGATTTAGCTCTCGCACAGGCTGAAAACCGCTCTATCCATTTTTATGCCATGTCAGTGAGTATCCTAGAGCGCAGACAAGCCTATTACGATATTTTGGAAAGCACTCAAAAAGGCGAGTTAGATATTACCTCTTGGTTAGTCTGGTTTTTAGATACGCTCAATAGCAGTTTGCAGAAATCACTCAATGATATAGCTCAAACAGTAGCGAAAACCAACTATTGGCAACGTGTCGATCAGACACTCTTGAGTGGTGAACAAGTAAAAGTGCTTAACCGCTTATTGGATGCCAGCCCTGGAGATAGTTTTGAGCTGGGCATAAGCAGTAGCCAATATCAGAAAGTCGCAAAGGTAAGCCGTGCAACAGCAACTCGTCATTTGACACAGCTTGCTGAGCAAGGCTTTTTAGTTAAAGCGGGAGCTGGTGGACGAAGTACTCGATACTTAATTGCTAGCAAGTAACGTAATTAGCTTTAGTTGGGTTCATTGGGCTGTATTTCTTCGACTTAGTCTTTTCTCCGTGTCCTCTGTGTACCAATAACGTCCCTGTTAAACGGCCAGTTCGCTATCCCTAGCTCTCGCTCATTAGCACATGGCTTCGCCATATTCGCCGTGGTGATAGCTTTAATTATCTTCTTAGATTGAGTATCTAGGTTAACGTTTGAAAAAAGAGCATTCTCACCACGATAATTTGGAATAGACATAGGCATTTTATAGCCCAAAAAGTATATATCGATTAATTTCCGCTTAATTAGCTACTACCCCTTTATTGACTACTTTATTAATATATAGAAAGTGAGGGAGAGACAGCACACTCAATTTGGATACAATAGTGTCTATTCTTGCCACTTTTAAGTTATAATAGATACTATTATGTCCACAGGTGCTTGCTATGCCTCCATTTCAATTACTAGATGATAAAGATGTCCAATTAGCTTTTGCTGTTCACCTGAGGAAGTTGCGAGAACAACAAAGTCTTTCCCGTGATGCATTAGCACTGCGTAGCTGTGTTCCTGCGCCTACGATAAAAAAATTTGAGCTAACGGGTCAGATATCATTTCGTCAACTACTGTTGCTATGGCAAAGCTTAGATGAATTGGCACGATTATATGAGTTGACGCGAACCTCCTCATTAATCAAGCACTCTAAAATGCCGACTTCCATTGAAGAGGTATTAAAAGATGAGTTTTAAGCCAATTCAGAAGCTGGAGATCGACAGAACTTTAATGTCAGGAAAGCAAGTAACTGTTGGTCAATTAGCTCAAAACCGTCAAGGTGTATACTTTCAATACAGTAACGATTACTTGCAGCAGTTTGGTAACCTTTCGCCATTTACAATGTCTGACAGTAGCGAGTTACAACTTGCCCCCAGAGCACCTCACGGTGGTTTACATGGTGTCTTTGCCGACAGCTTACCTGATGGATGGGGGCTTCTACTGCAAGACAGAGTGTTTAGGCAGCAGGGAATAGGGTTAGCACAAATTACCGCAATGGATCGGTTAGCCTTTGTTGGATCCAATGCCATGGGTTCACTTATTTTTACGCCTGAGTATCAATACCAAGAAAAAGTGAATGATGATGTCGATATCGCTCACCTTGGCTTGCAGGCACAGGCTCTGTTTGATGGCCAAACTGATGAGGTACTTGCAGCCCTAGTCACAGCAGGCAGCTCTGGCGGTGCTCGCCCTAAAGCGCAAATCTATCTGAATGAAAGTGATCATAAAACCTGTCGAACAGTACCCAAGCAAGGTGATGAGGCTTGGCTTGTTAAGTTCACGTCAAAAAACTTGTCACTCGGCCATGAAGAGGGGCTATGTGAGGCCGTTTATCTTCAAATGGCAAACAGTTTGCAGCTTGAGCCTCCAAAATGGAAATTATTAGAGGCTCCTGCAAGTAGTGGAGCTCCAGCTTGGCTGGCGTTAAAACGATTTGACTGGGTAGATAACGGCATAGATAAAACGGCAGGTCGCATTCACATGCATAGTGCATGCGGTCTTTTAGATGCAGACTTTAGAATGCCGAGTTTAGATTATGAAGACTTAATTAAGATGAGCCGTCATCTATGTAAATCACCTGCAGTAGGCAGGCTGCAATTTAGTCGTGCGATGTTTAATCTCTTTGCCAGTAATCAAGATGATCACAGTAAAAACTGGGCATTTTTGCAAGATGACTCGGGTCGCTGGAGTCCAGCACCGTTTTACGATACTACCTACAGCCCACACCCATTTAATGAACACTCAACTTCATTTATTGGTCATGGGAAACAGCCACCTTTAGCCACAATACAGAAGCTGGCCGAAACCGCAGGCTTTAACCGCTGGCAAGAGGCCAAGCAGCTTATAGAGGAGATCGTTGATATCACTGCTAGTTTTGCTGAATTAGCAAAAGATATTGGTGTATCTAAACAGACAATTAAAGAGGTTGAAAGCACACTTTCACAGCGCAGAACCGAAAACAGCTCACTATTTTGAGTTAAAACAGGAGTTAACTTACTTGTCAGCTAACAAGTTTGAGTAATAGCTTTGAAGGTTAGTCTGTTGGGTTCATTTGGCTGTATTTTTGCTTGGTGGGGGATTTGGCAGCATGGCTATATTGGTGTTTATTGCTTGCAGCAGGCTTTAGTGCAGACACTTCTGCGAGGCGCTGTGAATATATCCCTATACGCTTTGCGGTTTCATCCCTGAAACCGAAACTCGCAGCCGCATCTACACTGGTAATTAAAAAGCAAAAACAGTGTTTCTCTTCGATCTACGACTAATTAGCTTGTTACTAAAGAGGTGGGGGTTGATAGGCGATATTTTTCAAGAAATTGCGTTAGTGCTTTGGGATCTTCAGATTCAAATAGGATGATACTGTCTTCGTCATGGCCTATTTCTATATCGCATTCAGAAGTGCTGAAACGGGTAGCTGTTGCTGTGATCACTGTGTAGCGACTAGAGCCGGCATTCTCACGTTCATCCTCGTCGGGGGTTCCATTGAAATAGACCCTGTAGCAGATTCTGTGTAACTACCTAAATTATATATAGTCTGCTATTCGATCTTCAAATTCAATAATAAAACGATTGAGTGCTGGTTTCCAGTTTCTTATCGGCATGGTCCACTTCTTCGAAGCTTGCATAATCGCCAAGTAAACGACTTTCTTCGCTGAGTCATCATTTGGGAAGAGCTTACGATTCTTGATTGCTTTCCTAATCACACTGTTTAATGACTCGATAGCATTAGTTGTATAGATGGCTTTCCGGATGTCTTGAGGGTAATTAAATAGCGTATTAAGATTAGTCCAGTGCCTGTGCCAGGATGCTGAGATACTAGGATATTTAGCGTCCCATTGCTCGCCAAAACGTTCCAAATTAAGCAACGCTTCCTCTTCGGTCACTGACTGGTAAATCCTCTTTAAATCAGCTGTCACCGCCTTGTAATCTTTGTACGGCACAAACTTCATCGAGTTTCGAACCATATGGACGATGCAGAGCTGGATTTGAGTGTTTGGGAACACGGTATTTATGGCATCAGGAAAACCTTTTAGACCGTCAATGCAGGCGATGAGGATATCTTTGAGTCCACGATTTTGAAGCTCTGTCAGTACATTTAACCAAAACTTAGCGCCCTCGTTCTCTGCTATCCACATGCCAAGTAACTCTTTATGGCCTTCGAGGTTAACGCCAAGCGCGAGGAAAATAGCTTTGTTGATGACCTTACTGTTCTCCCTGATTTTAACCACAATACAGTCAAGGTAAACGATAGGATACACGGGTTCTAGCGGACGAGATTGCCATTCGACGACACGCTCAAGGACTGAGTTAGTGACGCGAGAAATTAGCGTTGGTGATATCTCTGCGCCATACATCTCATCAAAGGTATCGACAATATCTCGTGTCGTCATTCCTTTCGCATAAAGATGTAAAATTTTGTCATCCATCGAGGTGAAGCGGCTTTGGTTCTTTTTAACAATCTCAGGCTCAAAGCTACCATTTCGGTCACGGGGAGTGTCTAACTCGAAGCATCCATCTTCGGTCTTTATTTGTTTGTGGGAGTAGCCATTGCGGTTATTACCAGCCGCGACCTTCTCGTTTTTTTGATAGCCTAAGTGATGATCGAGTTCAGCATTTAATGCGGCCTCAACAGTGACTTTGGTTAGCATAGCGGCCTTGTTTCCTAAATCGATTGAACCTTTTGCAGCTTATGTGATCTGATCTTCCAATGTGGTTATTGGAAACATCAAGATGGGTAAAGCTAAGCGTAAAATGACCAATTGGTCTCAGTACAACAAGGCATTGATTAATCGAGGGTCCTTGACCTTTTGGATTGATGAGCACGCCATTAGCTCTTGGTGTTGCTCTGAACATCACGGCCGCCGTGGCCGTGGGTATATTTACTCTGATGTTGCTATTGAAACTGCATTGGTTGTTAAAGGTGTATTCAACTTATCACTGAGAGCACTAGAAGGTTTCACTACCTCGGTTTTCCAGCTTATGAATGTGCCACTAACCTCACCAAGCTATAGCTGCATTAGCAAACGTGCCAAGACCGTAAATATCAAATATCGCTCACCGAGTCGTGGCTCTGTGGCACATGTAGTGATTGATTCAACGGGCCTTAAAGTTTACGGCGAGGGAGAATGGAAGACTCGAAAGTATGGTAAAGAAAAGCGTCGTACCTGGCGTAAGTTACACCTCGCAGTAGATGCTAATACGCATGAAGTCGTAGCAGCAGAAGTCACTCTGGTTAACGTTGCTGATAATGAAGTGTTACCCACATTAATCAAGCCGTTAAGAAGACAGATTAAACAAGTTTCTGCTGATGGAGCATACGACACCAAAGCGTGTCACAAACTCCTTCAGCGTAAAGGTTGCAAACCCACTATCCCACCAAGAAGCAGTGCTGGGTTTTGGGAGGATGGGCACCCTCGAAACGAGGCTGTGAGAGCCCTCAAAAATAATGAGTTAGCGCAATGGAAGAAGGAAAATGACTATCACTTACGGTCACTATCTGAAACAGCAATGTACCGATATAAGCAACTAATTAGTCCGAAACTTAGCCTACGAGATTATAATGCTCAAGTAGGTGAAGCGCTGGCAGGTGTAAAGGCAATGAACAAAGTCATAAGACTAGGAATGCCAGTTAGGAAACAGGCTGCCTAGTTAGCTCAAACCCTTGGAGTAGCTGCATCTATAGCGAGGATTTGATCAACAACGCCTAGCATAGCCCTAAAGTCATTTAAATCGGCTTCGGTTTTAATGCCTTTAGCGGCTTGTTTAGCGAATGCTTCTAGTTCTTTTTTATTCATACTCTACCTTCCATTGACCCACATAGGGTACTGATTGAAAGGTAGTTACACAAAATTATTTACAGGCTCTTGAAATAGTCAACCCACAAGACGAGGTATTGCTCACTTTGCTCTAGACCAACTGAAATATCAGAGTTCACCTTGGCCTTAAACATAAAGCTTGGACACACGTCATTATGCCAACTTTTATCTTTAAGAAATGAAAAATGGCTAAGCTCAAAACCAAGATCAAAAGCTTCACCAAACTCTTGTTTGTATTGGTGCATGACTAAATACCGAAGAAGGTTACACTACTTAATTATAGTACATAACTACATTGATTTTTATATGGTTAATATTTTAAGAGGATTTTAATGCACTTATAAATACTCAAGCTGTATCAGAATTAGATACAGCTAAACTTTATTAACTAGGTTAGGTAATACTTTACAGGTTCAGGAAATAAAAGACTCAAATCTCGCTTATTTATCTTAAATAACGGCCCTTTCTCTGCAACTTTGGGCTTTACACCTCCAGTACGCTTAATCAAATGATCCATTGTTATTACTCCACTTTCGACCAAAGGCATAAGTTGACCTAATAAAGGCGACTTTGTGTGTACAACTGATAATAGGTTAAAATGCTCAACACCTTCAATAAATTGACTTTTTGCCTCTATTCAGAAGGTTTCAGCATGCTTTTCTTTTAATCTCTGACGCAATAGATTACCAGGCCAAGTTGCTACATGATCCCCACTACTATGAATCTCATTCAATTCATCTTTTTCACGGTTAAACTCAAATTTCAACCCTTGGCTGTTAGCCCTGTTAGTGCTGAGCGTACAGTAAAGCCTAAAATCGTTTTCTCGAGCATAGCCATATTGGTCCAAAATGGCTGCACTACTTTTACAAGTACTAAGCCCCCAATCAGCAACTTGTGCAAATAGGGTCGTTCTAGTCTTGTTACCGCGCCCAGATTTTAATTCAATCCCTTTGTAGTCGGGCAATTTACTAGAGTTAGCCTCAATATCTAAAGCTGCCTCTATAGACATACCAATTGCAGTATTACCTTCCATAATGGCTCGAAGAGGTTTTTTAGCTAGCACCTTTAATTTAGCTAAAAGCTCATAAGATATACTATTGCTAGCAGCTAAGTACTTATTTATAAAACTTTGTAAATCCGTAGTTTTAATACCATAACTAGGACTAATCTCTTGAATCAAATTTGGTTTACTAGCCTCTAACTCTAAGGCATTGGTACTCAGGTTTATTAAATATGCAGAATCTTCACTGACAACAATGGCTATTTGATCTCCAGAATCAGCGAAATCACCCAACTTGGTGAACCACATTCTAGGATCACCTTTCTTAGTTTCAGGCCTATAAAGACTAACTTTTGATGCATTACACCCTTTATCCGAGATGAAAAATGCACTTTTCTTTACTTTAGATTTTTGTCCTTGGCCTTGATTTTCATAATCATGAAAATTTGTGAGTTCAAAGTGTGTTCTAACTGGTTGAGTAGCATCGAGTATTGATTTTTTTAAACCTGTAGTAGTTGGTTCAAAAATAGAAAATTCAATTCCTAACTTTGTTAATAATGATTTGTTTTTACTTACTAGAAGTTCCTTACTATCAGTATGATAACTACCAACATCTAATTGGTTTAGTTCTCCATCCTCAACTTTTTTAGATGCAAAAGGATCTGGTCTTGATAAAACTTGCTGTTTATCAAAAGCTTTAAGAACAGCTTTCCAATTTCCAAAGTTTACTTGTTGCGCAACGAGTAACAGGGCTTCTGATTGGGTTATATTTTGTGATTTTTTGAGCTTTTTTGCTTTTTGCTTTAACCGCTCAATATTTATGAAGGGATTTTTAGAATGGCTTTGTTCTGAAGTCACGCATACACCTCTGTAAAAACTTAAGTTTCAATGAGTTATACACCAGACTTACTACCCAAAAATAAGCTAATTAGTGCTAACGAAACTAGTTTTTACAGAGAGGACGCATAGGGTCTTTACTTTATTGGGTTGTAGGCTTCTCTCCAAAGCCTTGTTTATAAGGTATATTTAAGTATTTTAACTGTCAAGATTAGATTATAAAAACTAGACCTGAATGCCTGGACTTTATAACCTTTTTCGATTAGAATCCCCAAAGTCAAAATTTCTTCTTGTAGGTGTATATTGAACCATATCGAATTATTCGCAGGCTGCGGTGGCTTATCATTAGGCTTAGATAAGGCCGACTTCAAGCTAGTCATGGCCAATGAATTATCACCTATGGCTGCAGAGACATTTGCTTATAACTTCTTAAATGAAAACCTAGAAGAAATCGCAAACAATGGTGGGAAACCAAACCAATCATATTGGTTAAATAGTCAATTCAGCGACTTAAAATCTAGGTTAAGAGAAAACCCATTTAATTCGCCTTCTTTCTCCTCTGGCGAAGGATTTAGTGACATCCCTAAAGATTTAAATGAATTACAAGGAAAGCTGGTAATTGGAAGCATTGTTGAACTAAATAAATTACTGGAAAAAACTCCTGAGCTTGTAGAAAAATTACAAGATGCTTTCGGAGATGGCGGTTTAGACCTTGTTTCAGGCGGCCCACCTTGTCAAAGCTTTAGCATGGCTGGTTTACGTAAAAAAGATTGCGATAAAAACTCATTACCATGGGAGTTTGCTAAATTTGTTTCTCATGTAAGACCTAAAATTGCTGTTTTAGAAAACGTCACTGGAATATTGCGAGCTTTCAAAGATGATGAGGGTAACTCTTTCCATGCTTGGTTCGAAGTCGCAAAAGTTTTCGCTACAAAAGGTTATATCCCTCTATGCCTTCACATAAATGCCCGGTTAGCGGGTGTAGCTCAAAACCGACCTCGTTTTATTATGATAGCTATACGAGAAGATATTTACGATCTATTAGCTATCAACTTCAAAAGTGATAGCACTGAATCTAAGCTATTCAAGCTATCTGAAAGCTTTTTTCAAGCCGTTAAAATGGATGTCGAAAGCGTGAAATTTGGATCAATTCCATATTTTGATGCTACAAAACCAGCAGATTTCGCTCTATATAAAAATTCATTTTTACATCATCTAGTAAGTAGAGAAGAAGTTTCAGTTTGTGAAGCGTTAGATGATTTGAAACAAAAGAAGCCAAGTTCACCATCAAAGTTTGTTAAAAACTTAAATAAAACATTCTCTAACTCTCTCAAAAAAAGAGAAGGCGAAATCCCCAATAACGAACAAAGAAATAATAGTGAAATAGTGAAGCGCAGGTTCCGTCTTTATCAAGTACTTCAACAGATAGATAATCGTTCTGTAACTAAAGCTGTTTTTGCAATTTTAAAGGGTAGCGATACTCAACTAGATGATAATATTTGGAATGAAGTAAAAGAATACTGCTATCTAAAAGAAAGTGGAAAGCTAGAATTATTTTTAAACAAAGAATCGTTTATAACTTATTTATTGTCACATCCCACTAAAAAGCAAACACAGAAAGCACTCGCCCCAAATTCACCAGCACCAGCAGCCTTATCTATTCCAGATGATGCTTGCCATTATGATGAAGATGAATTAAGAGTGCTAACTGTAAGAGAAATGGCTAGAATTCAATCTTTCCCTGATAATTTCGTATTCCGCTCCAAGGTTACTACAGGCGGTCAAATGAGAAAATTTGAAGTACCACAATATACCCAAGTTGGTAATGCAGTTCCTCCACTACTAGGTCTAGCATTAGGCAAAGTAATAAAAGATCTACTTAACAGTAAATGTGACTCATAGTCCGTGGTTTAGCGGCCTATCTCCGAGGATAATTAGCGGTAACTAATATCCCTGGAGCATATATTTACTGGGAAATACGACTCTCGATGCTTATGGCATTGGTGATGTACCAGACTGGTTAGTTGATGAAGGATTAGAACTCGCCATCGCGTACTTCCAACAAAACACCTTAGACCCTATTGAGTGTTCAGAAGCCCATAACAATCATGCTCCCCACTCCCAATCGCAACATTGGTTAATGGCCGAAGCAGAAGCGAACAAGCTATTTATCGGTCATCAAAAATATTCCAACGCTATGATCTGTCTAGAGTCAACCTAAGTCGAAGAAACACTGCCTTTTAGAGACAAGGTGTAGATGCGGCTGCGAGCTTCCAAAACAAGGATGTTTTGGCAGAGCCCACAGGGATGTGCTTGCGGCGTCTCGCAGAAGTGTCTGCACATCCCTCACCGGAGGTGATAAGTAGCAATGAAGGTACGATTACCTTCAATCCACCAAACAGAAGTAAAGCCAAATGAACCCAAAAAACTCCTTCAACCTTGTGAATCTACAAGGCCCCACACTTGTACTTAATCTTGTACAACTAACACATTTAAACTAAACTGTACTCATTAACGTACATGTAGAGGTGTTTATGAGTGTTTATAGTTTTACCGAGGTTAGAAGTAACCTTAAATCGGTCTGTGACAGCGTGGTCAACGACTGCGAACCTGCGGTGATCCACCGTAGAGGTGCTGAAAATGTTGTCATGTTTTCAGAGTCAGAGTTCAATAGCTGGAAAGAAACTATCTACTTACTTTCAAACCCAGTAAATGCAAAGCATCTGCTAGATTCTATAAAGCAGGTTGAAGATGGCCAAGCTCAAGAGCGTGAGTTACTGGATTAATGAATATTCTCTTCTCTGATAACGCCTGGAATGATTACCTTTATTGGCAACAACAAGATAAAAAAACATTGAAACGAATTAACCTGCTTATTAAAGATTGCCAAAGGACACCTTTTGAAGGTATCGGCAAACCAGAAAGGTTAAAAGAGAACCTTTCTGGTTATTGGTCTAGACGGATCACCGATGAACATCGTTTAGTTTATAAGGCGACTCAGGATAAGTTAACGATCGTTGCCGTACGCTATCACTACTCTTCCTAAAGTATACAAACTAATTTAAACAACACTTCTTGTACTTCTTACCACTGCCACAGGGGCAAGGGTCGTTACGGCCTGCTTGGATATCGGCGATAAAAGGTAGCTGAATATCCCCCATCTCTGGAAAGTTTTCGCTATCTATATAACCAAGTTCATCAGAGCTTTCCATCATCTCACCGAAGATGGCCAGCAACTCCTCATCATTCATCTCAGACTCGGCATTGAAACCTGCCCATTGGCTAAGTGAATCAATCACATCATACTCACCGCTTATTAGGCCACTTTCCCACTCTGAATAACCTATAGATTGATTATCCCAATCGATAATGCACTGATTTTCAGCTGGACCTTCATCAATCACTTTACTCTCTACATAACCAACAAACTGGCTGTGATACTGATTAAACTGATTCGAAATTAACAGGTTAATCAATTCAAATAGGGCTATGGAGTGATTATTTTTAACGAGACTATCGATAAAACCTTGAATGCTGTGATTAAGTGTTTCTCTATCAATTTGGCCAGTATGTAATTGAGAGAACAGCGCGCTTAACGCGGCCATCTTAACCAGTTCACCTGCTTGATCAGAGCTAACTAAGTAACCTAGTTGCTCAGGCTTACCTTGGGCCAAAATATAGTAAGCAGTAGATAGATCTGAAGCGATGAAATCACCAAGAAGTTTATCTAGTGGCGCATTACAGTCATCTTTATTAGTAAGATATATCAAGGAGTCAAAACAACTAAACTGCTTACGGTCGATAATCAGACAGATGCCAAAGAAGAGCAGATTGGACTCAGGATCGGTCAACGCCTCTTTAGCAATAAACTGCTGCATCAAATCGTCTATCACAGGCAGTAGCTCAGACCATTGATCTCTAGCCGCCAACAAGGCATCAACCGGAAGTTCAGTTAGGTCGCCACGACTCAGGGTGGTAATTATCTCATCTAATTTCATATTACATTCAAGGCTAAGAGGTGATTTAGCCTTATAGAGTAACAAAAGTGAAGACTAAAACCCCCAAGTAATAATTGTGCACTTGAATATTGAACACCGCACAGATAAATCGAAGAAACACACTTCTGTTACAGATCCAGTGTAGATACGGCTGCGAGTTTCCAAAATGCGGCCGTTCTGTGACACCTGACCCTAAGGATATTGGAAATGTCTTATGCATGCAGGGAACATGCAAGACCATATACAGCACTTGCTGGAGGCGATTAACACAATGAAGGCCATGGTTCCCCATCACACGCTCAAACACCATAACGGGTTAATTAAAACGATGAAATAGCTTCATCGTTCAAGCGAATAAATTACTTGTTAACCAACAAGTCTGCCACCCCTTTATGATTGGATTTAACCAATTTCCACTGCTGGCAGTTATTAAATCTGGCATATTCATTTATCGCTAGCGCTAACGCTGCAACAAACTGCTCAAGCTCTGACTCATATGCTCTTGAGCTACTACTGGAGCCTGTACTGCATTTAGAATTAGAAGAAAAAGCCTGTTCCTCAATGGTTAATTGCTGGAGTAACAGCAAGCCCTGTTTCCGTTCAGCCTTTACATCTACTCGACCAACAAAGCGATCTCGCCATAATATGGGTAACGAGTAGTAGCCATAGCGGCGCTTAGCTGCCGGGACATATACCTCTATCTGATAATCAAATCCGAACCAGTGTTTTAATCTCTGCCTCTGGATAACCAGGTTATCGAAGGGATTGAGTAACCAGACACGATTTGGCACTGGGGTTAATGGCTGCTGTTCAGCAAAGTAAAAATACTCCTGCCCGGATTCAGAGAAGCGGGCTAGCTCTCCGGCGAGGCACATCTCATTCAGTGTCTTAACTAAAATAGCTTTGATGTTTTTACGTAGGTAGAAGATCTGCTGAATAGTGCCGAAACCGTGGGCACTTAAATAGCGATGGATAAGGTAGCGGGCGAACTCAGTTTCATCAGGTAATTGATTGTCGACATTGGATGGCAACACACGTTCGGTTAAATCGTACACCTTCTGAAATTTATCCCGGTGAGCCACCATGAGCTCGCCTTGCATAAATAACTGCTCCAGAGCCCGCTTAGCCGGTTTCCAGTCCCACCATCCGGTGCTAGTGCCAGTCGAAGTAGAAGCAAAATGGCTAGCCTTCAACGGCCCTTCGGCGGTGATCTTGGCTTTTACCTCACGCATGACTTTATGCTCAGGTTCAAACCAATGCTTACCCCCCTGCTTTAGGTGTGTTTTGTGGTACAAGCTGTAACGGTAATCGGACATAGGCAAATAAGCCGCAGCGTGAGACCAATACTCAAATATCTCCTTATTAGTCATAGCCAAATCCAATTGAGAGGCTTGATACTCAGGTATTCGATTATGCAGCACATGATGATGTGCCCGCTCCACCACGTTAATAGAGTCTATCTGCACATAGCTCAGCCGCTCAATAGCCTCACTCACCGAGCTAGCAGACTTTAATAACCCTTGCTGCTGTAGATTTAGCTGCAACCACTCCTGAGCAGAATACGGACTCGTCATAACTCCCCACCACTGACGGTGTTATTCAAGACAGTCACCCTCTTCATCCCTTTCATAAACCTTTTACTCATATGCCACTTTCAAATACACAGCCATCAATATGACCCACACAGCACACAATTTCAAAATAGAATTAACCAAGGCTTATATGAAGGGTAAATAGAAAAATAATGGAGGAGATAAATCATTTAATCGAAGAAACGCACTCCTTTTAAATACCCGGTGTAGGTAGGCAAAAACAAGGCAGTTCTATGACATTTCCCATATGGATATGGGAAATGTCATTATGATGAAGGGAATATCATTGACCTGTCACCACGGCATTTGTGAACCTTACCTATAAAGTGTCTTATGTATGTCTGGAACATACAAGACCATTCACATCAGATGTTTTCTCAGATACTACATCGAACACTTCATAGAATTGTAAAAGAGGGAGAAAAGCCCTAAGTCTGCATGGTTATGAAGGCTGATAAACCGAAGATATAACGTTTTGCTTTACCAACAGGTGTAGATGCGGCAGCGAGCTTCCAAAACAAGGAAGTTTTGGCAGAGCCTATAAGGACAACTCTTATGAAATCAAGAGCCGGCGTCTCGCAGAAGTATCTGCATATTCAGCGAACCGCAGGTTATAAACTTAAATGAAGCTATGCTCTCCCATAAACCAACCAAACACAAAATCTGCCAAACAAACCCTAAACCTAACCAATAAGTTCTTTCAACCTTGTGAACCAACAAGGACCCAAATTTTTTGGTCGATAATCGGCTTACTCACTGCCAAGATCTTCAATCTGGCTATAACGCCTGGTCTCCTCCAGCAGAGCCGCTTGCTTGGCTAATTTTACTGTAACTTCAGCCTGAGCCAGTTCGACTTCATTGAGTGACTGCTCATCAAAGTATTCCGATGCATCTTGGTAAGTTAACCAGAATGCGTAGAGGATTATGGCTGATAAAATATAACGTAACATAAGGACTCTTTATTCACCTATTGCGTGAAATTAATAATGAAGTGGTTCACGACATGACTCGAGAAATGGTTAACCAATATCATGGCTAAAAACAGACTATAAAGCCGATGTTTTATAATGGTAACGAGATAATACAAATCATTTTAGAGTAAATTTAATACAGCGGATACTGTCAAGATGTTGTCTGTTTTATCAGCACTTTTTTAGTTTTGACTGACTGTTAGTTGCGTCAAACATCTTACTTATCGTCATTTTATTGAACACTTAACAAGCAGGTGCTAAATGTGGATTTTAGAAGAAATGAACTAATATATGACGCGTCTTTTTATAGATTATCCAGGCCAGTCATTTACGAATATAAAATTTATAGCGATGCTCATAACAAACCAAAGTAAATAGAAGTGAATGATATTTAATCAATACAAATAATCAGTTAGCTGTTTTCCATAACGCTAATATCAAATAGCTAGTGACCTAGTCATTGTGAGTATGTTCATTTGAATCCAATATTGCCTGCTAGTAAACAAAGCCGTAAAAATCAAATTAACTAACCAATAAAGTATCACTGTAAATTAAAGCACTTTTCTACTGGTACCTGAAAAATCGCAATATTTATAACCAAAAAATATAGTTACTGAATAAAAAACTATAAAAAAACAACCCTGCGAATCCTATGTAAGCCAGTGTTTAAGCCACTTTGACAAAAATATGACGCTATTAATCTTAGGCGCTTTACAAGAAACACCACTCAGTAGTAAACCTAGACCTAGTTCAAATATCTCAGTTGTACGTAGTTTTAATAGCTAAGAGTTCTCAAAAGCCACAGATAAACTACTGCCGATAGGTCCTGATAGAGGTAGAATGCCGCCGTCTGTTCCAACCTATGCATTTATGATGATCGATCTCGCTATACTCCCGCTATATTTGACTACCATTATCGCCCTACTCCTTATACCGGGCCCCGACATGTTACTGATTGCGAGCTCTAGTTTAAGCTATGGCAAAAAAGTCGGTATATTTGCCAGCCTGGGCAATGCGACTTCAGGCTTAATACTGACACTACTTGCAGCTATGGGCGTGTCGGCATTGATTGCCATGAATCCTATGGCTTTGCAGGTGCTACGCATCTTAGGCGGATCTTATCTAATGAAGATGGGTTGGGATTGCATGCGTAGTGGACCTGCTGATACACCGGAAATAACCCAGCAATCTGGGCTAGCTAAGGTGCTATACCGACGCGCGGCATTCTGCTGCCTGTTAAACCCTAAGGCCTTACTCTTCTTTGTGCTCTTCCTGCCTCAATTTGTTTCACCTCAGCTAACGGCAACATCAGGCGAGCAGATGCTGGCTCTAGGCCTGCTACTCAATGTGATGGGATTATTGTTTAACTTATTACTGGTGTTAATGGTGGGTACTTTGGGTAAGTCACTATTGAAAAATGACAAGTTCAGGGCTAATCAGAATAAGTTTATGGGCATGATATTCTTCGCCTTAGCCATCTTGTTACTGGGCTCTCAAGTTCAGGCCATGGGCTAGTACTCTCTCTATAAAAACGGGATATCTTTTAAATAAAAAGATCCCGCCCTGTTTTGTTTATCATTTTTTACTGTGATCTATGATGGTCTGACAATAGAGAGACAACACTTATTTTTACGACAAAAAGCCGTAATCGATAAACTGCTAGCGGACTGCTGTTTTATCAAAGCGGCCCTAATCTTTATGAGAACGTTTAGCCATGTTAACTCCTGATGTAATGGTCAGTCGTTAAAATAATGGTTCAATCAAAGTAGCTGAAGATGTACTTGCTCGGACAATTACAATTAGTTACCCTGAAGCCAAGGGTTTACAAGGGGTTGGGTACATAAAAATGAAGGCTTACTCACTTTACTTTTGCAAAATAAAGTTGGAGGATTGCAAATTAGGGTAGATGGTATTTGGGAAGATGTACCAACAATTCCAGAAGGAATTGTTGTTAAAATAGGTCAATTACTTGAAATGCTTACAAGGGGTCAACTTCCAGCGACTGAACATAGAGTGTTAACAAGTAAGACTAAACGCTATTCTGCAGCGTTTTTCCTCGGTGATACACTAGATCAAGTAGTAAAACCTATGATAGAAGTAAACAAATAATTTTATAAGGATCTTAAATGAAAAAGTTAGTTGTAATCACTGGTGCTAGCAGTGGTTTTGGCTCAGCCATCGCTCGACGTTTAAATGCGCTTGATTATCCATTACTCTTGATCGCACGTAGGCTAGAGCCTATGGAAGATTTAAAATTATCAAATACTATTTGTAAAGCTGTTGATGTTTGTGATGCCGAAGGATTTAAAAATGCCATTATTGAAGCTGAAGCTATCTACGGAGAAGTAGAAACTTTAATCAATAACGCTGGTATTATGTTGTTATCAGAGCTTGATTCTCAAGATCCTAAAGAGTGGGAAGCCATGATAAACGTAAACCTCAAAGGTGTTTTGAATGGTATGGAAATTGTTATTTCCAAAATGAAAAAACGTCAAAGTGGCACAATAGTCAATATGTCGAGCTTGGCCGGACAAAAAACATATGAATTTCATGCGGCCTATTGTGCAACAAAATATGCTGTTCATGGTTTAACGGAAGCAACTAGGTGGGAGTTGGCTCCTTATAATGTAAGAGTTATTGAAATATCTCCAGGCGCAGCAGAAACAGAACTTGTAAGTCATATTTCTGTCCCCGCAGTACAAAAAGATTATAAAGATTGGAAAGAATCTATCGGTGGGGTTATTTCAGCAGATGATGTAGCGTCAGCAGTAGAGTTTGCCGTAGAACTTCCTCAATCTGTGTGTATTCGAGACTTAAAAATAGCTCCAACGAAGCAACAAAACTAAGCGATTAATATAGGTTTCAGCCATAACTGATATAACATTGAGTACAACACAAACAATGTTCAGTTGTGGCTTATCAACCTATAACGTACTCATATCCTAGCGGCATTTTTGCGGATCAAAACATAATCATGATAGATATCATCTTTATTGAAATGACGATTGCCGAAGGGATCTAGGCTCGGTTCAAACACAGCGTGGAGCCGACCTTGGGGGTCCAGAAGGTAAATGGCGACCCCATGACCGACCTGATAAATATCCTCTCCTTCCATCTGCCTGCTTATCTTGACTCTTATACCTAATTCTTGTTCGAACCGCTTGGCCATTCCATCGTATAACTCAACCTCAACAGGCTTCAGTCCTATTATATCTTCACCAAAGAACGCTACATACTCAGCCAATTTTTCAATCGAGTCTCTACTAGGATCTATGGTATAGAAAAGTAATTGAACATCTTCAAATTGATGATTTTTTTGCAGACTAAGCATCAGGCTATTTAATAGGAGCAGAGTTGCCGGGCATACATCCGGGCAATTTAGATATCCATAGGCCAATATATGCCACTGGCCGCGTAAGTCAGTTTGAGTAAAGTATTGATTATGTTGATTAACTAAGGTGAAATCTGAGAGTTTAATCGGCTTTTGTAGCAAGCTCGCACTTTGCAGTTGTAAATTAACCCGAGGACTGGACTTAACCCAAATGAATGAAATACTGGTTAGCACTAAAGTGACGATAATGAATACGCCGACACCTAAAAAGAGTTTAGCCTTAACTTGGCGTGACATATTAGCGAATAACTTTAGCGAGTGACTCGTCAGACATAACTTTACACCGAGATAAATGAGATTAGGCGATTAACTAAAGTGTAGTCACCCTCGATGGCCATCAAGCTAATAAACACGACTATAGCCAATGGAGGGATAAACAGCACCAGCTTTAATGCCAACCTTTCCCACCTGACATACATAAATATAGTGATAATCAGCCCGGCCTTTAACGCCATAAATATTAAGATCAAGGTCCATCTCAGCATTCCTTGCACTTCAAAGAAATCCACCAGATAGGACATGGTGCTGAGCACAAACAGTAACCCCCATATTTTCAAGTAGAGACTGATGGGATGTAGCTTAGGCTGGGCTTTATCCGCCTCAGCAGGCTCCGCATCTTTACCTGTTATCTGACTCATACACCACCTCAATATCACTTATCACTTATCACTTATCACTTATCACTTATCACTTATCACTTATCAAGAATAAACACCCAGACCAGCTCTACCATAGCGTCCAATAAAGCTTTTACCTTCCTGCTTATCGCCTTTACCACTTTTCGCTCTTAACCTATTTTCTATATCGCTTACCAGAGATAGAAAAGTGCGAAAATAAACACCCAAACTAAGTCTACAAAGTGCCAATAGAGACCCGTTATCTCGACGATATGATAGCCTTTGCCTTCGTAGTGACCGTTAGCAACACGTCTAGCAATAACCAAGAGAAAAATAACACCAGCGGTGACATGCATGCCATGAAAGCCTGTGATCATAAAGAAGGTGGCACCAAATTGTGCCGAGCCCAAGGGATTCCCCCAGGGACGAACGCCCTCCTCTATGATGAGCTTGGACCACTCAAATGCTTGCATGCCGACGAAAGAAGCGCCTAATAAAGCCGTAGCGGCCATAAACATAACGGTTTTTCGTCTGTCGCCGCGATAAGCATAATTAACGGCCATCGCCATGGTGCCGCTGCTGGTGATCAAGATGAAGGTCATGATGGCAATGAGCACTAACGGGATATGGTGCCCGGCTATGGTTAGCGCAAACACTTCGCTGGTTAGGGGCCAACTGTCCATGCTGGACATGCGCACATTCATGTAGCCCACTAGAAACACGCTGAAAACAAAGGTATCGCTGAGCAGAAACAACCACATCATCAACTTGCCCCAAGGCATATTGAAAACCTGTTTATCAGCGCCCCAATCACTCACGGCACCTTGCCAATTGTCCGATGCTATGGGCGCTTCTGCTTTTTCTTGTTTATCATCTATGCTCATGTGTCACTCCACTACTTACACCAGCCTTAACACGAGTCCTACAAGCCACATAAGGCTACTTTTCCGTTTATCATCTATGCTCATGTGTCGTTTTCTACAAACAACTACAATCACTAACACTAAATCCCTACAAGCCACACCAGGCTGCGATAGTGTTATAAGTGCTGGGGGAAGCGGTCAGCAAGGCGAAGATAAATAGCCAGAGCAACAATAGGTAATGCCAATACCAAGCACATAAGACTAAACTCCGCTGCAATATATCCAGCTTCACCTTGCGGCTAAAAATAACCAGCACCCGAGCCAAAGCAAATAAGCCGCCGAGCAAGTGCAGACCATGAATTGCTGTTAGCAAATAAAAATAACTATTGGCCGGATTCGAGTTAATAGAAAAACCTTGTAGATAAAGCTGCTGCCATACACTCCACTGACCAAATAAGAAGAATAGGGAGAAGATAACGCCCAATGTCAGTAAACCCAGTAATCTGTTGAGCTTAGTTTCACTCACTTGGCCAACGGCAAAGTGTAGGCTCAGGCTAGCCAACAGCAACCAGCCCGTATTAACCCATAACCACAGAGGTTGATAGAGAGGTGACCAGGGCTCGCCCCCCAAGGCCTGAAAGTCGGCATATTGAGAGCGCGACAGATAAGTCACGCTAAACAGAAAGAAGATGACAGTGACCACGGCGATAAAAAATTTCAGCGCCGTCTTGCCGGGATACCCAGCTTGATATTCGATTACACCTTGATCAAATGTGCCAGCTGACTGAGCTAACCAGGGCTTCTCGGTGAGTTTGCTGAATGTGCTCGTGAAAAAGTTCATCAAACACCTCCCTTATCATCTGACTGCGAGTTAACTTTTGTTTGGTCGTTCGTTTCACTAGTGGCTGCTGGCATCACATCTGGCTCATCCATCATCTCAACCTCTTCCGGTGAGACATTCTGCGGAATAAAGTCAGCCTTCACGCCAGGGACGCTGTAATCGTAGGCCCAGCGATAAACCACGGGGATCTTTTCTCCCCAGTTACCGTGTCTAGGCGGTGTATATTCGGTTTGCCATTCCAGCGTGGTGGCATTCCAGGGATTAGACCCGGATTTCTTGCCTTTAAAGATGCTCCAGATGATGTTAAATAAGAATATTAGCTGCACCAGGCCAACAATCAGCGCCGATATGGTGATACTGGCATTCAGAGATTGAGCCGACTCGGGGATAAACTCGGTTGGCCCCATAGCAAAGTAACGCCGCGGTACACCGAGAAAACCCAGATAGTGCATGGGGAGATAGATGGAGTATGTCCCGATGAAAGTCATCCAGAAATGAAACTTACCCAGACCAGTGTTGAGGAAGCGTCCTGTGATCTTAGGAAACCAATGATAAATAGCGGCAAACAACACCATTATAGGTGAAACCCCCATCACCATATGAAAATGAGCCACAACAAAGTAGGTATCCGACAAGGGCAAGTCGACCACCACATTACCGAGAAACAGCCCGGTTAACCCGCCATGGGTAAAGGTGAAGATAAAACCGATGGCGAACATCATGGGCACAGTCATATGTATGTTGCCACGCCATAAAGTGAGCGACCAGTTATAGACTTTAAGTGCCGTGGGAATAGCAATGATCAAGGTTGTCGTCGCAAAGAAAAAACCAAAATAGGGATTCATGCCGCTGACATACATGTGATGTGCCCAAACAACAAAACTAAGGCCGCCAATGGCGACGATAGCCCACACCATCATGCGATAGCCGAAGATATTTTTCCTGGCATGGGTCGCTATCACATCGGACACCATACCGAAGGCCGGCAGCGCCACAATATAGACTTCGGGATGACCGAAAAACCAAAATAGATGCTGAAACAAGACCGGGCTACCGCCGGTGTAATTGAGAGGCTCACCCAAAGACAATATTGCGGGCATAAAGAAGCTGGTTCCCACTAATTTATCTAACATCATCATAATGGCACTCACTAAAAGCGCCGGGAATGCCAACAGACCTAAGATGGTGGCGATGAAGATCCCCCAGATGGTTAACGGCATACGCATCAGGGTCATACCTTTGGCACGAGCCTGTAATATGGTGGTGACATAGTTGAGCCCGCCCATGGTGAAGGCGACGATAAATATTGCCAGTGACACCAACATCAACAGGATGCCACCGTCGCTTCCCGGAGTACCAGGTAAAATAGTTTGCGGTGGATACAAGGTCCATCCTGCACCTGTCGGACCTCCGGGAACGAAGAAGCTCGCCAGCAAAACGATGACCGCCAACAAGTAAGTCCAATAACTGAGCATGTTCAGGTAGGGAAACACCATGTCCCTGGCACCTACCATCAAGGGGATCAAGTAGTTACCAAAACCACCTAGCAGTAAAGCAGTAAGCAAATAGATCACCATTATCATGCCATGCATGGTGACAAACTGCAGATAGTTGCTGGGATCAATAAAGGAGAAAGTATCGGGAAAGCCTAACTGCAAACGCATCATTGCCGACAACCCCAGAGCGACTAAACCAACGAACAGCGCAGTGATAGAATACTGAATAGCAATAACCTTATGATCTTGGCTCCAGATATACTTAGTCATAAAGCTGGTGGGATGTTGGGACTCGTCGGCTTGATCGACAATGGCGGTAAAACTCATCGGCTCACCTCCTGTGTTTCATGGCTCTGATCCATAATGCTTGGGGATTCAGTTGCTTTAACCGCCCTACTCACCGATTGATGATAACCGGTATCAGAAGCTGGCTTTAATCTGGTGATATAAGCAATAACATCATCTATGGCTTGTTCATTTTGCAGTAATCGCGACATCATAATCATCTGAGTACCGTAAAGATCCCCCCTATGAGCCCCGCGGATGCTGGCACGATAATTTTGTAGCTGCCGCTTTAGATACCAGTCATGTTGCCCCGCTAATCTGGGGGCATTAAGAGCAAACTTACCTTCAGCTTTATCACCATGGCAATATGCACAGTTGGTAAACAGGCGTTGACCACTGGCTATGGAACGAGCCAGAGGTCCGTTATTCACGGCTGCAGGGGAGATAGCCTGAGCTGGCAAGGATGCAATATAAGCCGTGACATCTTTGATCGCTTTAGCATCGGCTAAGGTATTGGCCATAGCAGCCATCTGCTGACCATAAATATCCTGCTGGTGGCTGCCACGAACCTGACTTTTATAATAGTTAAGCTGACGCGTTAAATACCAGGCTGGCTGGCCCGCCAACATAGGTGCATTGAGCGTTTCATTGCCCTGACCATTATTGCCATGACAGGCGGCGCAGCTGGCATACAAAGTTTTACCTAACTGCAGATCTCCCTCAGGTGCATTAAGTGACTCTCTGAAGGTAAATAGCTTATCCAACCAGGCTTGATAATCTTCAGCCGTGTCCACCACAATCTGGCCTCGCATGGTGTAATGAGCCATGCCACATAGCTCTTCACATAGCATCTCGAAACGACCGAGTCGTGTAGGCGTAAACCAGAGGTAGGTCTCGATGCCGGGCACCAGATCCATCTTGACTCTAAATTGCGGTACCGCAAAGTTATGTAATACATCCTTAGATCGCATCAACACCTTCACCGGCTGATCTAACACAATATGCATCTCATTACTGGGGATCAATACATCGTCTTGGGCATTCATATCATCGGGATTGAGACCGAAAGGGTTTTTCTCATCCATTAACTCGACGGCGCTTTGGCCTAATATGCCGTCTTTACCGGGTAACCGATAACTCCAATGCCACTGCTGACCAACGACCTCGAATGTCTCCGCATCGTCGGGAACCGTGACAAAATCCCCCCAAACGACCAAACCAGGGGCAAGCATGGCCGCCACACCGACAGTGGTGAACACGGTTAGCCACACTTCGAGTTTCTTATTCTCCGGTTCATAATCGGCACGTTTGTTTTTATCAAAACGAAAGCGGAATACACAGAAAGCGAGGAAGCCATTAACAAGAATGAAGACTATACCTGTGATCCAGAAGGTAATAGTGATGGTATCGTCGATGGCTGTCCAATTGGACGCGATCGGAGTAAACCACCAAGGGCTTGCGAAGTGAAATACCACAGATACGAGTACTAATAACAGGATAACAATCGCTATAGCCATGCCACTCATCCCTATAAGAGAGTGGACACTTAAAGCAGCTGAACTCCAGAGTGACCACACTTAAAATTACGAGATCATTAAGATTTTTCTGACTAATATACCGATTGCATTAAATATGTAATCAATTCAGAGTTCCTCAGGGTTTTCAATTCAAGGCGCAGTGATGAGGAAATGGTTACTCCCTTTTAAATCAATGCAAAGCAGAAGTGGAAATCCTGAGTCGCTCACATAGCGCGGGCTTCAAAGCACTTTATGCTGCGTTTGGGGCCCTAGATATAGAATAACTATTAGCTTCAAACCCCAGCCTTGCCTACAGCGCTTTGAACTCCCGCTGAATGGTCAGATACTTAATGCAACTGGTATTATTAAGATAGACTATAAATGGCGATCTCTCCTGAGAAGCCCATAAACTCAAGCAATAAAAAAGCGCCGAACAGGCGCTAAATAACTTTAAACAACTAGCGGTTTCAACATGAAACTCCCTCCACGTTTTAGGGATCCCACTAAGGCATAGTCTTCATGAAACTGTGGAACTTATCTTGCCAACGAACCACCCAATGTGGGGTTGCCGATCCCAGACCTGCAGGCTCTAATTTAGGGTGAGCATTGATGATCTTGGCAAAAACAGGCTCTTGATTAGGGTCAACGTCGACAAATAACACATGTTTTCCTTTATGTAATAACTCCTGAAATCGTTCAAAATGTACATTTGGTTTCTGAATACCGATAAAACCGCCCTCCCAGGTACAAAAACCCAGTATGACAATTGAAAGAAAGATAAACGGCAGCCACCCCGCAGCACTCTCGGTCCAGCCCATCTCATAGGCAAGCATCAGGGTTGCGGATGAAATAACAAAACCAATCACGGCACCAATTTCAGTCGAGTGAACCACGTCTTGCTTTAGCACAGGTTCAACTTCATGGAGATGATGATTTTCTACATCGGCATCTTTCTCACTCAATATATGTATCTGTGGCTCAGTGATCCCCTCGGCTTCTAGTTCCTGTTCAACCTTCTCCAGATCATCGAGATCGCTGCTAATAAAGTAATGTCTTAACATGCCCTTACCCTCACAATAGATCTTTTCATGCTTGTCAAAAACGTTTGAGCAGTTATAACAAGTAATGAAAATACCCAAGTTATTTACTCAAGTATAGCAGCGATTCATTACTCGATAATTGGTGAAACAGAGCGGATAGCTAGCTGTGACAAGACATTAATAGAAAGACCAAGACTTGGTATACTCGAGCTAATAGCTAATTTTGAGCAAATATATCGTGTTAGATAGAAGCAAATTAACTTCCGGTCACAGTACGAGCCTAAATACGGCCGAAGAGATAGCTAAGTTTGATCGTTTAGCCAAAGAATGGCGCGATCCTAAAGGAAAATTCAAACAGGTTTTGGCATTTAACCAAACACGCTTAATCGCCATCGAGAAGATGATAGCCCAACATTTAGCTCTCGATCTTAATAACCCGGCCCCATTGGCAGGCCTTAGCTTACTCGATATCGGCTGCGGTGCCGGACTCCTGTGCGAACCTTTAGCCGAACTTGGCGCTGACGTCACAGGTATAGATGCTAGCGAGCACAACATACTAGTCGCTAACCAACATGCGAAAACAAATCATATATCAGTCAATTACATTCATTGTTTAGCCAGTGATCTTGAAGATAAATCCAATAGATACGACATAGTACTTAATACCGAAGTCATAGAGCATATCGCCGATCAACAAGGATTGGTAGATACCTGCTGTAGGCTACTCAAGCCCGGTGGTTTATTGGTAATGGCGACCCTAAATCGAACCGTTACGTCATATATAGTCGGTATCATTGGCGCCGAATATGTCATGAGGTATCTCCCCATAGGCACCCATGAATGGCGATTTTTCGTGAAACCACAGGAGATATCGGCCATGCTCTCAAAACAAGGTCTAGAGACAATAAATGTTAAAGGCATGACGTTTAATCCCTTCACTAAACACTGGTCAGTAAACCGGAATACCAAGGTTAACTATCTGCTTTTCGCTACAAAATCATCAGACACCTAATCAATTTAGCTTAGTCTGAGA
This sequence comes from Shewanella psychrophila, assembly GCF_002005305.1. Classification (NCBI taxonomy): domain Bacteria; kingdom Pseudomonadati; phylum Pseudomonadota; class Gammaproteobacteria; order Alteromonadales; family Shewanellaceae; genus Shewanella; species Shewanella psychrophila. Next base: position 955 of record NZ_CP014782.1, on the reverse strand, counting down.
GTCAAAATCAACGAAAATACAGATGTAAATCCCACTAAGTAGCAAGATCCAAGCAGGCTTTTCACTTAGTATTAGGAAAAATGCTGAGTCTTCTCTGGCCATTTTAGGATTCAAACTTGGCCATTTGAGCACTTTATATCAAGCCTTTTAAATAGGCATAGCAGTAAAAATAAGGAAACAAGATGGCAAAAATAGACATCTTAGTAGGCACTACTCTGGGTAATGCTGAGTATGTTGCCGATGAATTCTCGGCAATTTTAACCGGTTTAAGCCATGAAAATATCATACATATGACCCCAAAATATGCCGATCTAGACCCAAAATCATTGTGGTTGATCGTCTCTTCTACACATGGCGCAGGGGATCTTCCGGACAATATAGCGCCATTTTTAGAGGAGATCTTGTCTCAAAAACCCGATCTTAGTGACACTAAATATGCGATTTGTGCGATCGGAGATTCAAGTTACGACACTTTCTGCCAAGGACCGGAAAAATTAGCTCAAGCATTGGAGAGTTGCGGTGCACAAGTCTATGTGGATAAGATCCAGATCGATGTGCAATACGATCATGTCCCTGAAGATCCTGCACTAGCTTGGTTAGAACAGTGGCAAGATCGTCTTTAAGATCTTTTTAAAGGATAAGTTAAGGATCGACTCACAGATTAGATCTAACTTATCCACATATTACGATCTAAAATGATAAATATGTGGATAACCTATTATTTTCTTTTGATCAAACTCTGTATTACTCAAGGCCCGATCCGGTTAAGGATCCCCCCTGTGGATAAGTAGCCGATCTACCCACAAGCTTACATTAGTTTGATCATAATAAGATCACAGGATCTGATCGCTGCTAACTCATGAATACTAAAGGGAAAAAGCGGTTACCCACAGAAGATCGCTCCCTTAATAGTAACAATAATAAAGGATCTATATAAAGATCTTAAGATCTATTA